>NZ_WNWM01000002.1:0-4800000 GCF_009727155.1 Pseudoduganella dura
CGCCAACATCGTCGAACACGGCGCCGCCGGCGCGCCGGCCGCGGCGGCGGACATCAACGCGCTGCTGGGCGATATCCACGCCAGCCTGCGCGGCGACGGCGCGATCGGCAAGCTGTTCCGCTTCGACATGCTGGCCAGCGCCGACCGCCTGAAGCACCTGGACCGGCTGGCCGTCTGCAATGCCGACGGCTCCGTGTCGGCATTGCCCGCGCCGGTCACGCCGGATGGCAAGTACATCGCGCCGGTGAGCCGGCTGGCGGCCCGGCTGCTGCAGCGGATGACACAGCTCGACAGCATCGGCACGCCGGCCCGCAAGCTGACGATGAAGGGCGACGCCGTGGTGCTGGCGCACCTGGCCTGGCTGAACGAGCAGCTGGACCGCGATGAATACTACGTGGAGACGGCGCAGGGCCGGCGCCGCGTCGGCAGGCTGCTGCTGATCAGCGGCTCGCAACTGCTGCCGCGCGCCATCCGCGACCTGGGGCTGGCGGAACTGGAACGCTGCGTGTTCACGCCGCTGTCGCTGCTGGGGCACCGGCTGATGGACGACTACGTGCAATCGTCCGGCGTCGATGCGCCGCCGCCGCGGCAAGGGACCGGCGGGGTCAGCGCGTCGTCGCTGATCAACTTCCTCGATTCGATGCGCATGTCGCTGGCGCAGGCGATCCGCGAGGACGACTACAACAAGATCGGCGAAACGCTGAGCCGCGTGCGGGGCGAGCATTCGCGGCTGATCGATTCGTGGCAGGGGCGGCAGCTGTTCGGCGAACACAGCCGGCCCGATGGCGTGAGCGCCGCGATCGCCGACCTGCACCGCCAGGGCTTCGAGCTGGAGGGGCTGGAAGGCTTCATGCAGCGCCTGTCCGTGAAAGCATGGCAGGCATTTGCGCGCTCCATCACGCTGCTCGGCTTCAAGCGGGCGGACCGTGCCGGCGTGGTGCAGCGCAACTTGCCGCCGCTGCTGCTGGCCGGCTACCCGAAGGCGGCCCGGCTTGCCGCCGAGCTGTATCGCTTCGTCCACCACAGCGCCTTCGGCCAGGAGGCGGAAAGCCCGATGAGCGCCGGCACGATCCTCTCCGTGACGAACGAGGATCCGTCGCATTACACGGAATTCCTGTGCTACGCGCTGTGGGCGCTGGCGCACCGGCTGCTGCGCAGCGCGCAGGGCTGCGCCGAGCTGGCGCTGTCGATCGCGGACCAGGAACCGGCGGGCGCGTCGCGCTCGGCCAAGCGGCTCGAAGCGCTGTACCTGCGCGCGCACGTGATGAAGCTGCGCGCCCTCACGGCCGACGAACTGGCCGCCGCGCGCCAGGGGCTCGATGAATGGCGGCGGGAGGCGCCCGGCCACGGCGACATCGATCGCGCCAGCGCGATCCGCGTCGACGGCGAACTGTTCTCGATCGATTGCCATGCCTGCTTCGTGATGGCGTTCGGTTCTTCCGGCAAGGTGGTTCCGGCGCCGCACGTGCGCACGCGACAGCATTGCCGGCAAACCTTCGAGCACGGCCAGGCGCTGCTGCGTTCGCTCGATGCCGCGCCGGACCGTTCGCACCCCGGCGAATACCTGGGCGAATTCGTCCGCCAGCAGGTGCTGGTCAACCTCGTGCAGCTCGCGCTGCTGTGCCGGTTCGGCGTGACGCTGAAGGACGATGGCGCCGTCGACGTGTTCGTGGCCCTGGAAGAAGATCCGGAGATCGGCGCCCTGGAAGGCGCCTTCGCCGCAGCGGCCCGGGAACTGGTGGCCCAGTACCGCAACCTAGACGCCGACAAGTCCGGCGACCTGCCCCGCCCTTCGGTGCTGATCGCCTGCGTGGCCGATGCGGCAAGCGCCGTCTGGGCCACGCAGCGCACCGGGCCCACCGCCGCGGAATCCGGTGCCGGGCACCTGGGCTCGTTCGACGACCGGCGTTTCCGGTTCCTGGAAGCGGTGTGCCGCTACCGGGCGCGGTGATGCTGCACCGGCGCAGGCGCAGGCGCAACCACGGATGCGGCCGGTTAGCTGCCGGGACGGGAAAAATGATGCTCGGTTAAGCACGTCAAAGAGCACCTGACAGGAAGTGTCCGCCAAATCGGTAGGATGCCAAGAAGTTTATCAAGGAATCACTGACCTAATTCGGACAGGAGAGAATCATCCTAAAAACCGTCTGGCAAGACGTGAATCATCGTCAACGTCTGGGAATCGACGATTATTTACAACGCAGCATGGTGCCTTTCTCGCGGCGCAGCCGCTTCCACGAATAAATCGGCGACTCCTTACGTCCTCTACACTATCATACGAAATAACGAGTTCTCGAAGTACGCTATTCTCCGACGATGGCGATACAGTGCGTATTTCTCTACCGGCTCGATGAGCTCTTTCATTATAATCTTACTGGCCTCTTCAAGTGGCGCACGCCAATCCATGCGTGTCACTTTTGGGAGATAAGTATAGGTATGCTCCACTCCGAATATCGCAATCAGTGCCAGCGTGCCCAGCATTTCGTCAAAACTGATTTCTTCCGCTCCTGTCGCAGCCTTGCAAAATCTGGAAAAGTCTTGGTGCAGTCGCTGCGGTGAAAGTGCTGGCAAAAAAGCAGCAGCAGGAAAGCAATTATGGTAGTGCAACTGCATAGCTGCACAATCAGCACTGTTCCATCCATTGCTGACATCGGCATCACCCGCAGGATGAATCGGTGCGATGCTAGCCCAGATACGGTCCAGTACCGAGTCGTGCAAAAATTCCGACGCAAGTTGGCGGGAACCGGGGTTAAGTAAAGGATGGCGTAATTGCACCGGTCGCAAGCGGTAAAAATTCTGATAGGAATTAGTGGGCGCAGTCGCGCCAATGGGCATGCTGTTGGCATACTGACCAGCCAACGTCAACCCTGCCGCTGCGGCTTCACTACGCATCCAGTTCAATGCAGCGTCGGCAAACACAGATGTCGTGCCGGGTGGTACGTCATACCCACCTCCAACATCGGCGTGAGCCCCGGCAAACCATGCTTGCTGAAGGGTCTGTGTGGCATCGTCATGGCCAGCCCACATCATTGGTTCAAATGCACTGCGCAGCTCATGCAGAGCAAGCGCATGGCGGATATGCCGAATCCACGTGGGCACATCCTGATCCTGCTCGCGCTTGACAATGGCGAGAAGACGCGCTTCGCTTGCAGCAGGCTGACCGAACGGTTCGAGCGCTGCGACAGCATCCCACTGTCCCAGGAAATGTGTGGGAATTCCGGCTTCCAGTTGGGTTTGAGTACGCTGCTGAATCTCTTTTAGAAACTCGGCAAAACGGTGGCCTGCTTCGTCTTTCCAATACAAATAGAAAGCGTATTCGATATATCGCTGTTCAGTATGGGTAGCCAAAAGCTTTCCCACTCTATCGAGAAATCCCGCAAGCATTCTGGCAATAAAAGCGCCACGACTGAATCCGAAAAGAAAGAGTGCATCATCATTCTCGAAGTTTTCCGCAACGATGAGATACGCGCGCTTGATGCGCTGGGTCGCACCGCGCCCAAACGCCAGGTCGATTTTCTTGGATATGTATGGAAAAATTCGTTGCTTTTTGCTGGCCGGGGCATCCTCACCTCGCCCGATACCTTCGATATAACGAACAATCTGATTTTCCTGACTGACTTGCTCATACAGCCTGTAGACGTTTGTGTTTTCCGGATGAGCAGCTCTCCCTTCATTATCCGTACCATCTATGAACAAGGCTAAATTTTTCATTTTATCTATGGGCATCGGGCGTCGGCAAATGGAGATAATTGTCTGGACAATTATTCTGCGGAGACTACCTATGAATGATCTCACATCCCGAAGCTGTATTTCAACGACATTAAAAAAATGGTAGAAAGCAATCCTTTCTATGGCTTTTTTACGATAGCAATGCAGCGGAACCGCACTCGACGGAATGTGGCTGCTCTTCGGTTCGGTCTATTCCACAGTCCGCTCGTGGCACACCCGGGACTCAGCTGATCGACGACTGCCCGGAAAATTCGTGGCCACGGCGCCGAGCAACTACTCCAGATCTATCAGCTTGGACACGTCGTGGATTTGTAGAAGCCGGAATGTGTCCGGCATTCCACATAGAACGGCGCGAGGGCGGCGGCCTTAATGTCCCGCGGCGGCTATCGGCGCGGGACCGTGAAGCCGACGCTGTAGGTGCTCCTTCGCCACCGCAAGCGCCCTGTCCGGCTTGGCTGCAATATCCGGGGTGACGCCCACGCCTTCCCAATTGGAGCGGGTAATCGGACTGATGCTGCGCGCGTCGGGTATCACGGCGAAGAAATGGTCGCCGAGCCGGTACGGGCGCGCCGGGTGGGCGCCGCCCCAGGTCCGTTCGCCGATTACCGTGGCGCGTTTCAGTGCCTGCATCGTGTAGGCGAAGTCTTCGCCGGCGGACATCGTGCCCGGGCCGGCCAGGATGACGACCGGCTTCTTGCCGCCATAGCGTTTGCCGTCAAGCTTGTCCACCGTCCAATGCTGCGTGGCGGTGCCGGTCTTGCGCGTCCAGATGTCGTTGAGGCGCGTACGCCCGTCGACGAAATAGCTGACCAGCAAGGCCACCGAGTCCGGTCCACCGCCGCCGTTCTCGCGCAGGTCCACGATGAGGCCGTCGGTGTCGGCGAGTTTATCCATCGCTGCCGCGTACTTTCCGGCCACGAGGAAATGCGGAGGGAACCCGGAGATTTTCAGGTAGCCCACATTGGAGCCCAGGTGATCCACCTCTTCCACGCCAAGGTTCGACACGTGGCGCAGCAGGCGCATCGGAAGGGGGGCCCGCTGTTCGAACTCCGCCAGCGTCGCAGGGGGCGGACCGAGCGCGTCGTCGGGCGGTACCAGCCCCGGGTCGTACCCGACCGTCATATGCTTGTCATGGACGATGCCGTCAAGGTCGGCCGTGAGCCGTTTCGCCAGCTGTTCGCCGTCCGTCATGCCATCGTAGCGGCCCTCGCGCTGGCGCTGGCGCAGGACCGCCTCGATCTGCCTGGCCTTGTCGGGGAAAACATAATGATCGTTCAGCTTCGCCACCAGCGCATCGATGGTCCGCGACCGCATCGCGCCATCGACGGGCACTTTCGGCGGTGGATTGAAGCGTTCCCACAGAGGCCGCCACATCGGCTGGGCGACAACCCCTCCGATCGCGGCAAGCACCAGCAAAGACGGTATGACGATCCATTTCTTTTTCATTTCTTTTCTCCTCCTGGTTGATGACAATGGGTGGTGCGGATCGAGCGGGCGTGCGCGATCGACGGCGTTGTCCACAGCCCGTCGGGCGGCGTCATTGCGCGCTTACAAAATTCTCGATTGACCGGTTTCTGCCGGCAGTGAACCTGTGGGATGGCACGACCGGACATCCCCGTGCCGGGCGGCGGCCCGGCGGCGCCAGCCCGGCTACATCTGGCGGAACTGCCGGGTAAATGCTTCGCTGACGGCCAGGCGTTCGGCCCGGCCTTTCAGGATCACCTCCAGGCCGCCGCCCCGCCCCGCGGGTTCGCTGCGTTCGATCCGGTCGACGGCCTGCAGGTTGACGATGGCGCTGCGGTGGATTTGCGCGAACTGCTGCGGGTCCAGCTGCTCGAGCAGGTTCTTCAGGGGCAGCCGGATCAGCGCATCGCCCCGCTCCGTCACTACCCGCGTGTACTTTTCGCTTGACGTGAAGTACAGCACTTCGCTCACCATCACCAGCCGCACCGTATTGCCGCTCGAAGCCTTGATCCACTTGAGGTACACCGGCGGACTATCCTGCTCGAACAGCTTTTCCCACACGGCCGGCGGCGGGCTCGCGGCCGCGCGCGACTTCAGGCGGCGGATCGTCTGCAGCAGGCGCGCGGTCGTCAGGGGCTTGACCAGGTAGTCGGACGCGCCGGCATCGAAGGCGGCCAGCGCGTAGTCGGCATAGGCCGTGACGAACACCACCTGGCAGGACTCGGGAATATGGCGCGCCACCTCCATGCCGTTCAGGCCGGGCATCTGGATGTCCAGGAACACGATGTCCGGCCTCAAGGCGTCGATGCACGCCACCGCCTCGATGCCGTTGTCGGCATGGCCGGCGATCCGCAGCCCGGGCCACAGGACGCCCAGCTGGTCCGCCAGTTCCGCCCGCAGCAGCGGCTCGTCTTCGACGATCAGGGCCGTCGGCATCAGGCGTCCTTTCCTGCCACGGGTACCGTCAGCATGGCCCGCACGCCGCGTTCTTCGCCTTGACTTTCGCCCGGACTTTCGCCCGGACTCTCGCCGGGTTCGACGACCAGGCCTGCCTTGCGCCCGTACAGCAGCATCAGGCGTTCCGCGATATTCGCCAGGCCCGTGCCCTGCCCGGCCTGTTCCGTCAAGCCGATGCCGTCGTCGACCACGGACACGGTCAGCAGCTCGCCGTCTGCGCTGCTCTCGCACCTCGCGCCGACGGTGATCAGGCCCGGCCGGCTGGCCCGCTCCAGCCCGTGCTTGACGGCGTTTTCCACCAGGGAGATCAGCATCGCCGGCGGGAACGGCAGGCTGCGCAAGGCCTCGTCCACGGCAACGCTGAAGTGCAGGCGTTCGCCCATGCGGATACGCATCAGGGCCAGGTAGTCGCCGACCAGATCCATTTCACGCCCGAGGGTCGAGGACACGGAGCGCATGTCCGGCAGCGCGTTCTGCAGGTAGCCGACCAGGTGGTCGAGCATGTCCTGCGCGGCCTGCTGGTCGGTGCGGATCAGGTACTTCAGGTTGGCCAGGGTATTGAACAGGAAGTGCGGCTCGACCTGGGCCTGCAGTGCAGACAGGCGCGCCTGCAGCGAAGTGCGTTCCAGCTCGCGTCCACGCCGCGCCGCTTCGAGCGCGGCCGCATGGCGCGCGAGCTGCTGGCGCAGCTGGGCGCACACGATCTCGGCGGCCTTCAGCGACTCGCCCTGCTGGATCGCGAACCAGGCCAGACCCGCGTGGCTGCGCAGCTCGATGTGGCAGCTGGGCCCCGGTTCGGACGATATCCTCACCTCGACATGGCGCCCCAGCGCCAGCGGACGCCAGCGGCCCAGCACGATCCGGCCCTTGAAAGGGTCGTGGAAGAACGCCGGCGGAGCGGCGTAGCCGAGCGCCATGCCGAGCGCCAGTCCCGACAGGGTCTCGGTGCACAGGTCGAAGGTGGTGTAGGCATTGAACGGCGCATCGATGCGGCGCGCGACCGTGGATGCCATCCCCTCCGCGCACAGCGCCTTGCCCTCCTCGCCCAGCCGGGCAAGATAGCTGCGGGCGATCCCGCCGGACACCAGCGCCAGCCAGGCCATCGTCGCCAGTGCGACGCCGCCGACGAGGTACGGATTGAGTTTGTGAAGCGTGAATCCGCCCGGCGCATCCATGCCGATTTCGAGCCCGAGCGGCAGCATCGCGATCGCCAGCGACAGGAACAGCAGCGAACCGGCGTTGAAGCGCAGCGCCGACTGCAGCAGATAGCGGCGCACCAGGCGGCGGTCGTGCACGACTTCCGGCACGGGAGGCGCGTTGAATGGCAGGAAAGCGGGAGAGCTCATCTGGTTCCTCGTGTTGGGCTTGCCCCGCCATTCTAGCGGTGCGCGCGCGCGTTCTTTCGCCCATGCGACGAATGGCCGCGAATCGTGGAGGAAACCGGTGCCGGCCGGATGAATGCTGTTGAGCGAATCGCGGCCCGGGCCTGGTGGTCTGTTTCGATGCGGGATGCGAACATGGGCTGGAGGACGCGCATTGCAGGCTGCGCCCGCCGCGGATCAGGCTGGACTGGACGCAAAGCTCACGCCTGCGTTGACCGTCGAGCGGGGTGCCACATCACAAATTGCTGACACATGTCGTGCGGAACTGGGCCGCTGACGTCGGGTTCTCGCCGCAACCGGATTCCCACCCGAACCAGACATTGTGGTTCGACAGGATTTGCACTCACCTAGTCACCGTCCAATGCTTCCTGCGTTCGCCTGACGCCTGCGCCGGACATTGCGAAATCGTCCCCCGCATCGAGATCCTGGCGGTATTTCCCGGACGGTTTCTCGGGTTTCCGATGCAAACCGAAGACGATCAGGGAGCCTAGTACCGGAATACCCCAAACCAGCGCCAGCTGGGCAATTTTTTGCAGGGGACTCGACAACTCATCGACAATGACCAGAATGCTTGCCCACATGGTCAGCAGTGCATACAAGACGCCTGCGAAGACGACAACTTCGATGCGCATTGCCGTCTCCCATTTCCCGAATCAGTACTCTGTAGTGAGAACGCCGTGCCGTATCAGTTGGCTGGCGACTATTGTTACTTCCAGTCCGATTCCATTCTAACTCCATTGTTCGAGCCAGCATGGCAACGCATCGCTCCCGCTGACTTGGCGGGTGTCCCTGCCTGGGGAGGCGCTGGGATCGCAGGTTGTCGTCATGGTCGAGACCAATCCTGCATGATTGCTGGGGATTGACGAAATCAGGACAAGCCTGGCGACAGCACGCCGATGCAAGCAGAAGCCGGTTCCACTGCAACGCTGCTGCGACAGCTTGAAACAACACGAACTTCGTGGCAAACCAACCCGGCAATTTTTAAACACATTAGTGAAGTATTGACTTCACAATGGCGCATTCTTAAACTGAAGCACCCACTTCACCAAACGAGGCTGATCATGACTGAGCGCGCGCAGTTCGATACCTTTTCCCTGGAACGTACCTTTGCCGTCCCGCTGGCGCGGGTGTATCGCGCATTCAGCGATCCACGCGAGAAGCAGCGCTGGTTCGCCGAAGGGGCGCAGCACGAGATCGAACGGTACGACATGCAATTCGAAGTTGGCGGGCGCGAACAGGCGCGCTATCGCTTCAAGCCCGGGACGCCGTTCGCAGGCGCAATGCTCGGAGCGGATGGGTACTTCCTCGATATCATTCCTGACCATCGGATCGTCAGCGCCGCCACGATGGCGATGGATGGACGGCGTTTTTCCGCCTCGCTCCACACCTTCGAGTTCCACGACGACGGACCGGACGCCACGCGCCTGGTCTTCACCCACCAGGCAATGTATGGAGACGGCGCGGACGGTCCCGAATTGCGACGGGCCGGCTGGCAGCTGCTGCTGGACCAGCTGCATGGCACCCTGTCGGTCGAGTAAGGAGCCTGCATGCTGCAAGTAAAGGCAATGCAGCCTGGCGTGGCGGACGAGGTTTTGGCCGCGCTGGGAGACGCCACCCGCCGCGCGATCGTCAGGCTGGTAACGGATGGACCGCAAACCGTGAGCTCGCTGGCCGCGGCGCTGGACGTAACGCTCACCGCCATCATCCAGCATCTGCGAGTGCTGCAGGCCTGCGGCCTGCTGCAGACGCGCAAGGTGGGCCGGGTGCGCATCTGCGAACTCGACCACCGTGGACTCGATGTCCTGGCGAGCTGGGTGGCATACAACCGCCGGATGTGGGAACAGCGCTTCGATTCGCTGGGCGCGATGTTGCAGGAGGATGCGGAGGGGAAGTAAAGCCTGGTTCACATGCCGATACAATATTTGCTTCCCTCGTGCGTCTATACAGGTATGGACACCAGCCGACCACTTGATGCAGAGGCAACCCGCGCGGACGACGCCGTGGCCGAGACCATACGGCGCGAGCGGCCGCGCCTGCGGGCATGGCTGCGCCGCCAGCTGCCGGACGCGCAGGACATCGAAGACATACTGCAGGATGCATTCTATGAACTGGTGCTCGCCTCGCGCCTGATCGAGCCGGTACGCAATGCCGGCGCGTGGCTATTCACGATCGTGCGCAACCGCGTGACCGACCGGCACCGCAGGCGCAGCCATCGAACTTTCCCGCTTTTCGGGAACTTGGGTGATTCGGAGGACGACGATGATTCCGGGACGCTCGACGACCTGATACCCGACGCCGAAGCCGATCCCGAACGTGCTTTCATGCGCGCGCGGCTGGTCCTGGCCCTTGAGGAGGCGCTGCGGGAACTGCCCGAGGATCAGCGGGTTGTCTTCATCGCCCATGAAGTCGATGGCTTGTCGTTCAAGGCTATTGCGCAGACCAGCGGCGTCGGCATCAACACGCTGCTGTCAAGGAAGCACGCCGCGGTCAAGGCACTGCGCACGCGGTTGCGGGCCGTCCATGACGAACTGTCCGATAACTGAGGTTAAGCCGGACAGGCCTTTCACTGTATTTCATCCACGGAGGTAGCATGAAACGTCGCGCGCACAAACTGACTCTGCTGATCGTTGTCTGGGGCACGATTGCCATCGCCGGCTTTGGCTCGGCCGTATGGCAACTATGGAACTTGCTGATGCCAACGCTGTTCCACCTGCCAGCGATCGGCTTCTGGCAAGCCGTCGGCCTGATGGCCCTCAGCTGGCTGCTTTTCGGCGGGTGGCGCGGCGCTGGCGGCCTGCGCAACGATGGTCGACATGCCCGCCGTCACATGTTGACGGACGAAGAACGCGACCATCTGCGTGCGTCGATGGCGCGCGACGGTCGCTGACGGTCCGTGCGGTTGCTTGTGTCGACAACGCCGGGTGACTCGCCCATGTCCTGATTGCCTCCTGCCGGCATGGTGCAGCATCGCACCGATCCCCTCCAGCCTTCGGCGTATGGTGAGGATGCAACCGAACGCCCCTCCCGGGCCGAGGGTGGTTCGTCATTCACTTTTAAATAGGAATTTCATGGAAAAGCACAAAGCAGCAATATTGGGAGGACTGGTCGCCGGCGTCGTCACGACCGTGTTCATGGTCGCGGGCCGCAAGACCGGACTGCTGACCAAGACGCTGGACCGCGACGCCGTCGACTGGATCGACCGTACGACCGGCTCGCGGGACGTCATTGGCGACGCCGGCACCAGCGTCGTGGAATTCGCCAATCACCTGGGCGCTTCTGCCGCCTTCGGGGCCGCCCTGCCAACGCTGCGCGACTGGGCACCAAACCTGTCGCCCGTGGCGCTGGGCACGCTGTACGGTACCGCGCTGTACGCCGTCAATATCGCCGGCATCGCACCTCTGATCGGCATAACCCAAGGCGAAGTGCGGGCCGGACCGCGCAAGGCGGGCGAGCGCTGGGCCGTGCACGTTTTACAGGCCATCGTCACGGCGCTGGTCGCCGAGCGGCTGGAACGAGAGGCCGACTGATCCTAGGCCCCGGCCCGGCACGCATGGCGAGTTTGCAGTATTCGCATAGCCTGCGGACGCCATCCATCGCGGAAGACCGGAACCGGCGCGTGTCCGCCCACATGGGCGGAACCCAATCAGCTCGTAGCGCGCGACATCGCATGGGCATCTGCACCAGCCGGTAGACGTAGCGGGACTGTCGGGTCGGTTGCTGCCTGCCAGATCGCTTCCGCTACGTCAACGGGGTGCGTCACCATGGTGGACTCGCCCATCCGACCAAAAATTCCCTGTACGAATTCGCTGTAAGCTTCTGGAACCGCGCCTTCCATACGGGACTGCGCGTTCCTGCTGAATGGGGTTTCCGGCGCACGGCCTGGAATGACCAGATTGATCCGGACATTGAACTGCGCAAGCTCCAGTGCCAGCGATTCCGAGAAAGCATTGACAGCGGCTTTGCTGGCTGTATAGACCGCCAGCAATGGATGAGGTTGGTATGTCGTCGCCGAGGTCACGTTAACGATCACACCCGAACGCTGTTTTCGGAAGTGCGACAACATGGCATGGGTCATTGCGATAGTCCCCAAGGTATTTGTTTCGAATATTTCCCGGATTGTCTCCATCGACGTCCCTTCGACAATGCCGAGCAGGCCCACGCCGGCATTGTTCACCAGGACGTCGACCGGTCCGATCGATTCGACCGCTCGTTCAATGCTTTCCGGGTCGGTAACGTCGAGTTTCACGACGCGCAGATTTGGAGATTCGAGAAAATTGTCGGGCTTCGGCGAGCGCATCGTTGCAACGACTTGCCAGCCTTTGGCCAGGAAGTATTCTGCTGTTTCCAAGCCAAAACCCGAAGAAGCTCCGGTAATCAAGACGGTTTTCATTATCGATCCTTTCAATTGTGTGAAAGCAGAATAGACGATGCCGCCCGGACGATCTACAATTGGAGGTCCGCAATTTGTGCGCAGGAGTCCAGAATGGTAGATCCGCTATCCGAAGTCGTCTCACTCCTCAAGCCAAGCGCCCCTTCCTCGAAAATCGTCAGCGGGTCTGGCGAGTGGACTGTGCACAGGACCGAATCAGGGGGGCCTTTTTTCTGTGCAGTCATGGAAGGGGAATGTGTGATCGCTGTGGAGAAGCGGGAGGCCATCCGTTTGCAGCAAGGCGACTTCGTCCTCATCCCTGCCGCCTACAGTTTTGACATGTCGAGCATCCAGCGGTGCGAGAACAAGACATATCGTCCCGAAGATGTTTGCGTTCTTGATGGCGAGACCAGGCACGGCGACCCGTTGGGGCCCGCAAATGTCCGGCTGCTGGTTGGCTATTGCGTTTTCGAGTCGCCGGACGCGATGTTGCTGGTGTCCTTGCTTCCGGACATCCTGCACGTGCGCGGAGAAAATCGCCTGCAGTTAATGATGGAACTCGTCGTCAGCGAGTGTCGTGCAAATCGCCCGGCCCGCGACGTGGTTCTCGGACACTTGCTTGAAGTGCTGGTGATTGAAGCATTACGGTCCACAGAGGGCGTTTCTTCCTCGCCCGGGTTGGTACGTGGCCTTTCCGACGAGCGGCTCGCAAAAGCCATACGTTGCATGCATGAGGCACCACAGCATCCCTGGACCGTGGCACAGCTCGCGAAGGAAGCCGCCTTGTCACGCTCGACTTTCTTCGAACGCTTCAGTCGAGCAATCGGCTCTGCACCAATGGAGTATCTGCTTGCGTGGCGCATGGCTTTGGCAAAGACCCTGCTGGGACAACCGGACCACAGCGTGGCAGACGTCGCTGAGCGGGTAGGCTATAGCTCCGCGAACGCCTTTAGCGTCGCCTTCGCCAGACAGGTGGGACACCCACCGGCCAGATATGCCCGGTTGTATTGTGGCGCGTCCCGGGGATGACGCGGGCATTGGCTTGATTGACAGGAGTCGCAGCGCTGTCGCGCCGCAGATATGTTGTAACTCAACATTGCGATAGTCCGCGTTTGGCCGAACTCGACCGTTCGCCGCAGAATATCTGGTTGGAAATTCACAGACTGCCACGACAGGCAGCTGCCGGCCCAAAAGCAGACTGCCACGGCGCCCGTTGCAACCTCGATCAGACCCGTTAAGTCGCGCGAAATCCATTGGCGGGACAGCGCGCGACTTCGAGGTTGCATCAAGCCTTGTTGTCCAGTTCAGGGATGCCACTGCTACGATCCGCATACGCGGCCCGGAAGCTCGGACGTTGCTGCCAGCGCTGCCAGTAGGCATCCAGGAACTCGAAACGCTCGTCCAGCGGCGTAGCGTTCACCGGGAATTTCGAGAACGCAATTGCGGTTGCCAGCGTGATGTCGGCGAACGTAGGCTCGTCGCCCCCCAGCAACCATTGCCGTCCGTCCGAAAGATGTTTGTTGACCAGGGCGGCATGGGCCAGTGCTTCTTTGCGGCAGTGTTCGCCCCAAGCTTCGTTCTTCGTCAGTTCGAGTTTGAAGCCGAGACCGGTATGCAGAACATGGAAAGCCGTGACGATGCGATACAGGATGTGAACCCAGATGCGGTTATCCCACATGTTGTCCAGGCCCTGTTCCAGCGGCGTGTCCCCCATGATCTTGCGGCCGGGGTAGGACTGGTCCAGATAACGGACGACAGCCGCCGTTTCGGAGATGTAGCTACCGTCAGCGAGCTCGAGGGTCGGTGTCTCGCCCCAGGCATTCATTTTCAGATGACGCCAACCACGCTGCTCACCAACCGGGGTCATGTCGTAAATGGTCTCCTGGAACTGATCGGCGATCCCCTTTTCATGCATGAACAGGCGCAGGCGTTGCGGGTTGGGGAAAGCCGACGGCGAGGTGAAAACGTTCAATTTGCTGGTCATTTTGAATTCCTTTAAGTATGTCGAGGTGTAGGCCAAACCGTGTACTGCTTCAGTAGCGAGGCTCTCGGTGCGTTGTTGCTGAAGCAGTGGACGTACTTTAATACGTTGTTCCTGGTCGATAAACCATGTGATAATCAATTCATTTATTACAAATGGTAATGAATATGGCAGCAGGCAACGCACTTCAGCTGGGCAGCATCGAACAGTTTTGTAGAGCAGCGGAGACTGGCAGCTTTACCAGTGCGGCCGAGATTCTTGGCTTGACGCCGGCCGCGGTCAGTCGGTCGATCAGTCGGCTCGAGCAGCGCCTCGGTGTACGCCTTTTTTTAAGGACTACCCGCGCCGTCAAGCTGACAGCCGAAGGCGAGCTCTATTGGAAGGAATGTCAGCTCGCACTCGAGCAAATCGCCGAGGCCGAGCGTGCGATTACAGGTGCCCAGACTGTCCCGAGTGGGCCGCTGCGCATCAGCGTCAGTGCTGCTTATGGAACGTTTCGGTTGCTGCCTTTGATGCCTGCGTTTACGGGGCTTTATCCGCAGATCGACATCGAGATCAGCATTTCGGACAAGATCATTGACTTCGTCGAAGAAGGCTTCGACCTGGCAATCAGGCTTGGCATTCCACAAGATTCACGTCTTGTCGCGTTCAAACTTGAGGACGCCACGCTAGGTGTATTCGGTACCCCAGCATACCTTGCAAAGAAAGGCGAACCACGCGGTATTGATGATCTCGGTGAACACGATTGTATCCAGTACATATCGCCGAATACCGGGCGGCCGCTGCAGTGGCAGTTCACCGATGATCAAGGTACTGCAATCGAGAAGCCGATAACCAGCAGGATGCGTGTACTTAACGATGCGTTGGGGGCTGTCGCTTGGGTAAACGCGGGCGGAGGTCTTTATCAAACGTATCGCTTTGCAGTAGGCGACGCTCTGCAGCGTGGTGACCTCGTGGAAGTCCTCCAACAGTACGGTGGCCGCTCCCGCCCCTTTTCGATCCTCTATCCCCAGAACCGTCACCTATCGGCGAGAGTGCGTGCATTTGTCGATTTCTTGCGCTCAGCAGTGAAAACGTAAACGATCTCAACCTTATGAGGACTCCTGTTCCCAAGGGCGGTTGCGACGCCCGCTTCCGGGCGGTTGCTGCCATCCAGTACAAGGCAGCTTCCGCCACAAACGGGACATGCCCGTCCGCTATTGATAGTCTGGCTGGTCAGCCTGGTTGACATGCGCGGCCAGTGCGCCGAGCGTCACCTCTCCCATCCGTTCAAGCATGAATTCCTCTGTTCGTTGAAATACGGCGCCCAGTCTGGCCACCACGGCTTGCTCGACCGGACAGGTCTTGTGGTCGACCGCTACATTGATCGCCAAGGCGGCAGGTGAGCCGAGTGCCTCGTAGACCTCACGCACCGTGACACCATGGATTGCACGAGCAAGCGACCAGCCGCCGCCGGCACCGCCATCTGAGGTCACCAGCCCCGCATGCTTTAACGGCGCCATGGTGCGGCGAACAACCACCGGGTTAGTGCCAAGCATGAGAGCGATCGTCTCGGATGTAGTCTTGCCGCCACGTTTGTCCATGTGGATCAGTACATGAAGCATGCGCGACAGCCTGCCGTCGTGTCTCATTCCTACCTCGCGTAGTTCTGGTCAAAATTCGTAACCCGATATGTTACGCCACTTGACCGACTGAAATGCGCAACATATGATGTTACGCATTCGAACCCAGGAGAATGACATGCAGCGCAGGTCGGTGGATGTGAATGGAATCACGTTGTCGTATCTCGAAGCCGGCGAAGGCCCCGCAATACTTCTTTGCCACGGCTTTCCGGAAACGTCGCAATCATGGCGCAAGCAGATTCCCGTACTTGCTGCGGCAGGTTATCGCGCCATTGCCCCGGACCTGCGTGGGTACGGGGAGTCCTCCTGCCCGGAAGCAAGCGACGTGTACACGATGTTTCATATTGTGGGCGACTTGATCGGCCTGATGGATGCCCTCTCGATCGAACGCACTGTCATCGTCGGCAACGACTGGGGGGCGTCGGTCGCGTGGCAGATGGCACTCATGCGCCCGGACCGCATACGTGGCGTTGCCGCCTTCGGCGTACCCATGATGGCTCGTGCTCCCATGCCTCCGACAAAGCTTTTCCCGCGCACGAAAGAGGCGATGTTCTACATCCTGTATTTCCAGGAACCTGGGCTGGCCGAGCGCGAAGTCGAACGCGATATGCCGACCACGCTACGCAGGATCTATCATGCGGCATCTGGCGAAGCAGGACCGCGCCAGCCGGGAGACGATACGCCCAATCCTTTCGGGATGGTCGTGCCGGAACGCGGGATACTGCGCGACCTTCCCGAGCCGGTAAGCTTACCCGCATGGCTATCCAGTGCCGACTTCAACGCATTCGCCGCTGCTTTCGCGCGTAGCGGCTTTCGTGGTGGACTTAACTATTATCGCAACCTGGATCGAAACTGGGAGTTGCAAGCCAGTCTTGAAGGCATGCACGTCGAAGTGCCGGCGCTGTTCGCCATCGGCTCACGCGATGTCGGACTGACCATCCCCGGAATGGATCACATTATCGCTGGAATGTCGAAGCTCGCTCCGCACCTGCGCCGCTGCGTTACCATCGACGATGCCGGACACTGGATACAGCAGGAGCGCGCCGATGAAGTCAATGCATTGATCCTGTCTTTTATGCCGACTTTGGATGACAGTACGCCCGCCAGGCCGTGATCACGCCGGCAGCGCCTTCGACCACCGGGATCAGGGCCTGTACGTGATGGATGTCGAGGTGCGCTTCAAGTACTGGGTCGAACAGGCCGTGGGCCAGCAGGCCATAGGCATCTCCAAAGTCACTGGTACCAAGGTCCGCTTTGGCCGGTTGCTGCCGTCCACTGTACGACAGCGCAATCCGTCCGCGACCAGCGCAGCGTCTGCAATGGAAGTTTTGCTCTACACTTCCCACCACCCTATGGACCAACAGCGCCGGCGCATACTTCGCGGTGCGTGGGTGGAGAGAGCGCACACGGTCGTGAAGTACATGCGCAGCTCGCGGCCAACCCGAACGTTCGGCGCCGTTGAAGCCACCGTGCCGGAAGCATCCGCATGCCGAGCCGGCGCAATGGCATACCTTACGCCCCAACAACCTGGCGTCAATCCGCGAATGGAGATCTGGAAAACATGAATTTGAACATGCCCGGCCTTGCCACCACTTTCTCGCTCGCCCTGCTCGCGTGCGCCGCCGTCCCGGCGGCCGCGAACGCGCAGGCCAGCGCATCCGCGACCGGCGGCCTGCCCTTCGAGGTCAAGCCGGTCGGCACATTCAAGAGCCCATGGGCCATGGCATTCCTGCCCAACGGCAACGTGCTGGTTACACAAAAGGAGGGGACGATGATCCTGATCGATCCCGCAACCGGTACCAGGCGGACGGTGTCCGGTACACCCGCCGTCAGCAGCAGCGGCCAGGGCGCGCTGATGGACATCGTGCCCGCTCCCGATTTCGCGGCCAGCAAGCGGCTCTACTTCAGCTACTCCGAGGCGGGTCCCGGCGCCGGCACCCGGGTCGTGCTCGCCACCGCGACACTGGATCAGCCAGGCGGCACACTCAGGGATACGAAGGCCATTTTCCGCAGCCAGGATGCTTCGACTGGCGGGCACTATTCGGGCCGTATCGGCTTCTCGCCGGACGGCAAGTATCTCTTCTTCACCAGTGGCGACCGCCAGCTTTTCGATCCGGCGCAGGACCCCGGGTCGACGCTCGGCAAGGTGCTGCGCCTGAACCTCGACGGCACGCCGGCCGCCGACAACCCGCTCGCGGCCAGGGGCTTCCATGCAGCCGTCTGGTCGTATGGCCACCGCAACCTGCTGGGCATCGCCTTCGACAGGCAGGGGCGCCTGTGGGAAATGGAGATGGGGCCGCGCCATGGCGACGAGATCAACCTGATCAAGCCAGGCCTCAACTATGGCTGGCCGAAGGCATCGAATGGCAGCCACTATGACGGCCGCGACATCCCCGACCACGCCCCTGGTGACGGCTTCGAAGCCCCGAAAGTGTCCTGGAATCCGGCCATTTCACCAGGCGGCCTCGCCTACTACGACGCGGACCTGTTCCCGAAGTGGAAAAATTCCCTCTTCATCACCGGTCTCTCGGGCAAGTCGCTGGACCGCATCGCCCTCGACGGCGAGAACGCGACCAAGGCGGACCATTGGGACATGGGCGAACGCATCCGCGCCGTGCGCACCGGGCCGGATGGCGCGATATGGCTGCTGGAAGACGGGCCGCGCGGCCGGCTGCTGATGCTGACACCGAAGAGGTAGGCCAGCGGGAACCGCGTGGCGCGGGCATGCCACTATCTGGCGGTCCGGAGAGCCCAGGTCCAGCACCGTTCGCCAGACGCCAGGGTTTCACTCCCGTGCCGGAACGCGGGTCAGCCTTGATGGCGATGCGAAGATCGCGTGTCAGCTGCCCTCGCGCGGCAAGGCGCCGTTTCCGGCCGCCGATAGCAATGGGCCGAAAGGTATCATGTCGTTCGAGCCCAACCGCCGGCCGCCGATCCCTATTGCCACTGGTCCTGCTCCATGATGCCGACGCCCAGTTGCTCGCACAGGCGCAGGAACTCGTCGCCCTGTTGCTCGTCGACCAGCACGACATTCCAGCTGTCGTCCTCGTCGTCCAGCACGATCATCCGCTTGCCGAATCGCGGTGCGTGTTCCAGCAGCGTGTCCAGCAGCACGCTGATCCGCGCGGGTCCCTGCGGCGGTTCGTCGGGCAGGTCGGGTGCCGGCAGCTGGCGTGTGCCGCACATGGCCAGCATCATCTCCTCGAACGTTTCGTCATCCTTGATGTCGGCCTGCACGGCCAGCCTGATCGAGGCCAGCGCTTCCATCAGGCTGAAGAACTCCGGCATGGTCTCGCTGTCGTCAACTGCCGAGCGGGCCTGTTCGGCCAGCTCCGGCGTGCCGCTTATCAGTTCGAGCCAGCGTGCGAACGCATCGCTCTCGCTGACCTGGCCGGTCTGATTGTCGGAGGAGGCGCCGATGTCGCGGGGTGTCGTCATGGTCGAGGTCAATCCTGTAAATTTGTTATGGAAATGACACCATCATAACAAGCTCCCGGCTCGCCTTGCCACTTTTCATGGCATCATTTTCATTCATTCACGGCGTCGATCCTCACCCGCTGCACTGGCACACCCTCACCGGCGAACTCCACCTCGATCGGCCCCGCCTCGAGCCCGGCGCGCACCACGGCAACCAGGCGGCCGTGGAACGTGGTCCGCTCGCCGGACTGCAAACTCGCGGCATCCATCGGGTTGCCGTTGCCGGCGCCGGCCAGCGTGCCGGCACCCTTGACGGACACGCGGAACTTGCGGTCGCCATCGCGTGCGTAGACGGGCACGCCGTCCGCGTCCACCAGTTCGGCGCTCACGTAGACCAGGTCATCGCCGTTGGCGCGCACCTGCCGGCGGTCCGTTGCCAGCTTCACCGCGGCCGGCGCCCCGGCGGTGCGCAGCTCCCACTGCCCCGCCGCCTTGCCGTCGCGGTAGCTCACGGCGGCCAGGCGGCCCGGCTCGTACTTCACGGAGTACGACGTCCGGTATTCGGTCTGGCGGTTGACCGCCTTGCGCCCGAGGCTGCGCCCGTTCAGGAACAGTTCCACTTCCGGATGCTCGGAATAGACGACCACCTTCACCGCCTTGCCCTCCTGGCCCTTCCAGCTCCAGCTCTGGTGCAGGTCGTGCAGCGACCAGTCCAGCTCCGGGTGCTCCTTGAAGTAGTCGCGGTCCGGCAGGTCCTCCGTCCCGGCCGGCTGTTCGACGAAGGCCGCCACCGGATCGATGCCGGATTTCCAGATCACCTGGCGGTAATACGCCGCCGGGCGCTTGCGGCCCGTGGCATCGATCTCGCCGCAGTAGGCCAGGTGCCACGGGTATTTGCCCAGCTCCTTCCAGTCCTTCGAATAGCCCATCCAGCCGATGCCCGTCTCGCCGATGTAGTCGACCGACGTCCAGACGAAGTCGCCGATCACCCACGGCATCGTTTCGACCGGGTCCCAGTAGCGGAACGCATCCTTCGACGTGGACTCGGACGTGTACATCACCCGCTTCGGATGGGTGGCGTGGTCGCTGCCGAACAGGTGGGCGCGGTAGTTGTAGCCTGCCACGTCGAGCTCCGCGAACTGGATCGCGTTGGCCGGGCTGTCCACGTTGACGCCCTGCGTGACGGGCCGCGTGGTGTCGAGCAGGCGGATGCGGGCCGCAAGGTCGCGCGCGGTCTTCGCGCCTTCCGGCGTGGCCTGCTCCGGAATCTCGTTGCCCACGCTCCAGAAGATCACGCTCGGGTGGTTGCGGCCGCTGACGACCAGGCTGTCGATGTCGCGCCGCCAGTTCTCTTCGAAGAACCGCGAATAGTCCGCGTCGCGCTTGGATTTGCGCCACATGTCGAATGCTTCGTCGATCACCAGCATGCCCAGTTCGTCGGCCGCCGCCAGCGTGGCCTGGCTGGCGGGATTGTGCGCGCTGCGGATCGCGTTGTAGCCGGCGTCCTTCATCAGCAGCACCTTGCGCCGGTCCGCATCGGGCGAGCCGGCAGCACCCAGCATGTAGTTGTCGTGGTGGATGTTGCCGCCCTTGAGCACGTATTTCCTGCCGTTGATGCGCAAGCCGTTTTCCGCATCGACGGTCACCGTGCGGATGCCGAAGCGGGTGCGGCGCGTATCCTTCAGCATACCGCCCACGCGCACTTCCTGCACCAGCGTGTACAGGTTCGGCGCGTCGGGCGACCACAATTTCGGGTTCGGGACGGCCAGGCGATGATCGATATCGACCTTGCCGCGCGCAGGAATCGTCAGCTGCCGGCGCTCCCGTGCGACAACGCCACCGTCCGCACCCACCAGTTGCGACAGCACCTCGACCTTCGCTGCCGCGGCCGTGCGGTTGGCGACCGAGGCGCGCACATCGACTTCACCCTTTTCCGCGGAAGCGCTGCGCGTGCTGACGAACACGCTGTCGGGCGCCACGTGCACCGGATCGAGCAGGTCCAGCGTGACCGGGCGGATCAGGCCCGAACCCGCATACCAGCGCGACGACGGGTCGACGTGATTCACGCGCACCGTGACCACGTTGTCGCCCGTTTTCGCCTTGCCGGTCAGGTCCAGCGTGAACGCCGTGTAGCCGTAGCGGTGCCTGCCCACGTGCTCGCCGTTGAACCAGATGTCGGCATCCATGTAGACGGCTTCGAAGTTCAGCCGCAGCACGCCCGCGGCATCGGCCGCGTTCAATGCCAGGTGCCTGCGGTACCAGCCCTGCCCGCCCGGCAGGTAGCCGGAATCCTGTCCGCCCACCGCCTTCGCATCGAACGGCGGCGTGCCGTCGGCCTTGTCCATGACCGAGAAATCGTGCGGCACCGCGACCTTGCGCCAGCCGGCATCATCGAAGGATGCCTTGTCGGCACCTTTCGCTTCGCCGGCCTGGAACAGCCAGCCCTGTGACAGGCTGCGCTGTTCGGCGGCGGCATGGCCGGAGAGCAGCGCCACGGCGAGGGCAAGCGGCAGGAGACGGCGGCGCGGAGCGATCTTGAACAGGGTCATTCGGGCGAGTCCTTGGTTTTCGATAAAAATTTTTCAATCGTAACAGGCTGGCAACGCGCGCCGGTATTCCATTTTTCAGCCGAGGAATGCCGAGTTGGCATAGCGTGGCTTTTTCACATCCCGCGAACCTCCCATTTCGCAACCGCGTGATTATTTGCCAGTCTGGCAATTCGCGCCCTCCCCGGCTTTCATAAGATGCGTGTGATCGCAACAACAAGCGACACCGAAACCACGAGGAGAGACATGCAGAACCACCCAAACAACCGCCCGGCCGGAATCCGGCTCACCACCCTGGCGCTGGCCGCGGCCGCTCTGGCATCGTCCGCGCAGGCCCAGCAGGCACCGGCAGCCGAACCCGCCAACGTGGTGACGGTGACCGGCTTTCGCGCCAGCCTGGACAGCGCGCTGAACGCCAAGAAAAGTTCCGACGGCATTCTCGACGTGATCAAGGCCGAGGACATCGCCAAGTTCCCCGACGCCAACCTGGCCGAATCGCTGCAGCGCGTGCCCGGCGTGTCGCTGGCGCGCGGCGAAGGCGGCGAAGGCCGGCAGATCACCGTGCGCGGCCTGAACGCCGGCTTTACCCGCGTGCGCATCAACGGCATCGAAGGCATGTCGATGACGGGCGCCTCGGACATCAATGGCAATTCGAACCGGGGCCGCGGCTTCGACTTCTCGGTGTTCGCCTCCGAACTGTTCAACAGCCTCGAAGTGCGCAAAACCTCCGAAGCGGCCATCGAGGAAGGCTCGCTGGGCGCCACGGTCGATTTGCGCACCGGCCGGCCGTTCGACTTCAAGGGCCGCACGATCAGCTTCGGCGTGCAGGAAGGCTGGAACTCGGTATCGCGCAAGACGCAGCCGCGCCTGACCGGCCTGGTCTCGGACCGCTGGGACACCCGCTTCGGCAAGGTGGGCGCGCTGGTCTCGGCCGCGTATTCGAAACGCCGCGCCGTGGAGGAAGGCTACGAGGCGGTGGACCTGTACCCGGCCCATTTCGACGACGGCTTCTGCTCGCCGCTCGGCGCCGCGCCGCAGGTCCCCGCCAGCAATGCCGCCAATGCGGCCAAGGGCGTCGATGCCGCCAACTGCGGCTTCGGGGTGCCGCGCACCAGCAACCCTGCGGAATATGCCGAAGTGATGGCCCGCACCGACAACTTCGGTGGCACCGTGGCCAGTCCCGTACCGGGATCGGGCGCGTTCGCGCCGCGCATCCCCCGCTACCGCCGCTCGCAGACCGACTACGAGCGCACCGGCATCACCAGCTCGTTCCAGTGGCGCCCGGCGCCCGGCACGGACATCAACCTGGACCTAATGTACGGCAAATTCAGCAACACCCGCTACGACAACTACATCGGCGCGATCTCGTTCGGGCGCAGCATGGCGGCCGCCAACGGCAAGCCGCAGACGTCGATCCTGGAAGCGGAATTCGACGGCAACGGCAGCTGGACCTACGGCCGCTTCAACGGCGTGGATATCCGCACCGAAGGCCTGATGGACGTGTACGAGACGAAGTTCCGCCAGAACGTGCTGTCGGCCAGCCACCGCATCGGCGACACGCTGAAGGTCGATTTCCTGCACGGCATGTCGAACACGAACCTCGACAACCCGATGCGGGCCACGGTGATGTTCGATGCGCCGAATGTCAACGGCTACTCGTTCGACTTCCGCCAGAACCGCAACGTGCCCACGCTGAACTACGGCATCGACGTGGCCAACCCGAACAGCTTTACCTTCGCGAACACGGAGCCGAACGGCACGTGGCACGGCCAGTTCTTCGGCCGCTACCTGCAGTCCGACAACAAGCTCAAGACCACGGCGGCCAACCTGGCGTGGGAAGCGAGCGACCGCCTGACGCTGCGCACCGGCCTGTCGGCCCGCAAGAACACGTGGGCCAACTACGACGTGGGCAACGGTTCGACGGGCGGCCTGAACCTGCCCGCCGGCGTGGGCATGAACGACATCTCGCGCCAGATCGCCGGCTTCGGCCGCGGCCTGGGCGGCACGGGCGTGCCGAACACGTGGGCGGCGGTCGACCTGTCCAGGCTGCTGGCCGTCTACAACATCGAGTGCCATTGCGCCGACATTCCCGGCTCCGAATTCAACCTCGCCACGCCGGGCGTGACACGCATCGAGGAAAAGATCGATGCCGTGTACGGCATGGTCGACTTCAACTACGACCTGTGGGGCATCGGCTGGCGCGGCAATGCGGGCGTGCGCGGCGTCGATACGCAGGCCACCTCGATGACGCTGCAGCGCATCGCCGGGCAGCTGCAGCCGATCACGTTCACGAAGAAATACCGCGACTGGCTGCCGGCCCTGAACCTGACGGCGCAGCTGCCGAAGGATGTCTACCTGCGCTTCTCGGCGGGCAAGACGCTGTCGCGCCCGGAATACGGCGACCTGCGCCCGTCCGCCAGCGTGAACCAGCAGTTCCAGACCGTCACCGTGGGCAATGCCAACCTGGACCCGATCCGCGCGCGCACGTACGACCTGCAGGCCGAGTGGTACTACGAGAAGAACGCGATGGTGTCGCTGGGCTTCTTCCGCAAGGAGATCAAGTCGTTCATCCAGAACGTGCAGCAGCGCGAAGTGTATTCGTCGCTGGGGCTGCCGAACGAACTGCTGACCGATGCCGGCTGCTCGATCACCGGCGGCACGCCGGCCTGCAACGTGCTGCCCGATACCACGGTGGTGGTGAACCGCAAGTTCAACACGCCGGGCGGCCCGCTGAACGGCCTGGAATTCAACCTGCAGGCGCCGTTCAGTTTCCTGCCCGGCATCGGCAAGAATTTCGGCCTGCTGGCCAACTACACGCGCGTGAAGTCGGAAATCAACTACATCGTGCGGCCGGACAATCCGGCCACGCCGGCCAACGAGTTCATCGGCGACACGGCGGACTTCACCGGCCTGTCGCCACGCGCCCACAACATCACGCTGTTCTACGACGATCCGAAGTTCAGCGCGCGCGTGTCGGCGGCGCACCGCTCCAGCTATATCCTGGCGGTGCTCGGCGACATCAACGGCCACGACTACACGCGCGTCAACGGCTCGACCAATATCGACTTCAGCGTGTCGTACAACCTGACGCCGAACCTGCGCCTGTCGTTCGAGGGCCAAAACCTGACCGACGAGGCGCTGCGCTACGGCCGCGACAGCCAGCGCAACGACACGCTGCTGTACGTGCACTCGGGGCGGTCGTTCGTGCTGGGGGCGAACTACAAGTTCTGAACGGTGGCAGGATGAATGCAGGGGCCGGCCGCGTCGCAGCGCGGGCGGCCTCGCTCGTTTGGTCATGCCTCGATTTGCCAGCGGAGCCAATAGCTCCACGTGTTGCAGCCGATCGGCAAGCTTTTCAGATAAACGGCCCTGCTTCGACCGTTTTCGCCATCACTCGATCATCAGGATGGATGGTACGCACTGTTTGAGCTGTTCGACGAGCTCGGCATCCATGTACCGGTATTCGTCCGGAATATCGAGTACGTGGATGGCCTTGAAATCGAGTACCCGCGTGTATTCCGCCTTCAGCCGCGCCTTGTGCTTTTCTTCCATCACGCAGATGACATCGGCCCAGCGAATGTCGTCTTCCGAAACGTGGTGCCTGGCATTGGGGCTGGTTCCGCCGGAGCGCACATTCAGGTCCGGATGCGAACGCCAGATGGCTTCCGCCGTCGGGCTTCGCCATTGATTCTTGCTGCAAACGAAAAGAATATTTTTTCGACCGCCAGCCTCGGAGCCGGTTTTTCTTGCCAGCTGGGCATCGGGAATTCTGGGGTATTCGATACCGAGCTGTCTTGCCCGCGCGAGCTTCGTGGACCTGGTGTATAGATGCTTCCAGGTCTTTTCGCGTTTTTCTTCATTTTTCATAGTACCTGCCGTCGCTTGCCCAAAGGGCACTTTCCGAAGCTTGTTGCTCCCGCCATATATTTTACGACGGTGCTCCTTAGCCGGGTTGCTTTCTCTCCCCGGCATTTCGTGTTTGCCGCCGTGCGCGTGCGATCCCAGGCCGGCAGCCTACCTCGCAAGCGCCGGATCGAGCGCCTCGGCAATGGCGATGCTGTTGCCATCCGGGTCCTGCACCATCAGCGTCTTGACACGCTCGTTGCTGGTGCGATTGCCAGGCTGCACCCCCATCGCGGCCAGCTTGCGCGCAACGGCCTCGATGTCGCTGACCGCCAGCATGAAAGAGCAGTTTCCGGCGTGCTCGGCACCCTGATAGACCTGCAGCCCGCCGCCGCGGGGAAACGTCCATTCCTCGACTTCGGGCATGGGCCGGTGGCCCCTGGACCCCAGGAGTTCGGCGTACCAGGCGGCGGACTTGTCGACGTCCTTGACGGCCACGCTTGCCAATGCGTTCTCGATGGTCATGCTGGGCTCCTTCGTTTGCAGTGGGTTGACGATGGGGTGTCGCCTGTCTCGCCCAGGCGAAGCGTTCGAACGCGCTGCCGGTCCGCCCGAATGGCGCAGTTGCGCGCGACGGCTGCTGCGGCATGCATGCGGTCAGTCGCGCAACTGGATGGCCACTTCGATCCGCCATCGGTGCCGGTCAAGTTCAGTCCGGGCATCGGTCAGGAAGGTCTCGTAGCGGGCCTGCAAGACCTCGCCCTTCTCCGACGCGTGGGCGATGGGCTGCTCCCCCTGCGCTGAGATCCGGTCGATGAGCTCCCTGTTGGCCGGCACGCCGTTCTCCACTCCGTGCAGTCGCGGGGCACCGGCGTGCCGGGCGGCAGGCGGCGCCGCTGTTCGGCGACGGCCCCGGTCAGGCGGCGCAGCGCGATCTCCTCCTCCAGCAGGCGATCGCGGGCGGCCCGGCATGGCGCGCTCTCCCGGGCGGCGGTTCCATTGTTCATGGCGCACTCTCCTGTGCAAGCGCGTCGTAGCGCATGTCCGCGGGCGTGTGGCGGGCGATCTCGGCCTTCTGGTCCTGCTCGGCCCGGACATGCGCGGGGCGGGCGAGTATCGACCGCTGCCAGGCCCCCAGCGCCGGCAACTCGTCGAGCAATGCGAGCCGGTCGGCAATCTTGAGGATGGAGGCAAGCATCAGGTCGGCGACCGTGAAGCCGTCGCCCACGAACCAGTCGCGTCCGGCACGCGCCTGCTCGAGCATCGACAGCCGCTCTTTCGCCAGCCGCACGACGGCCGGACGCCTGGCGTTCCTCGCCGCTTCGTCCTCCATGAAGTACTCGACCTCGGCAACGTTGAACAGCATGGGTTCGACCGAGTTCAGGCCGGCGATCACCCATTGCAGTGCGGCGGCGCGCTCCGGGGTGCCCTCGGCGCCGATGCAACGGCCGGCGCGCATGGCGATGTCCAGCACGATGGCGCCGCTCTCGAACAGCGGCGGCCGGCCGTCTTCCTGCAGGACCGGCAGCTGACCGAAGGGCTGCAAACCGCTGAAGTAGGCGGCCGATTTCATCGTGGGCGCATCCACCAGCACGACTTCGTAGGGCCAGCCCACTTCGTTGAGGATCCAGCGCGCGCGATGGTCGCGTACCTGGCCGGCGGCGAAGGGCGGCGCCCATTTCATGGCGGTGACGGTGATCATGGAATATCCTCCAGGTGCATGTCGGCGCACGTGTGCGCCCGCATCTCGGCCAGCTGGTCTTCTCGCGCCTTGCGGTGGGCGGGCCGCTCGTACACCGCCCGTTGCCACGCCACGAGCGCCGGGTGGTCGCCGAGCAGATCGAAGCGCACGGCAAGCTCGAGCACCGAGGCCATCAACAGGTCGGCCACGGTGAAATCCTCGCCCACGAGCCACGGCCGCTCGCCCAGGGCACGCGACAGGTCGCGCAACCGTTCCTGCGCCGCCTCCACGACCACTGGCCGCCGTCGCTCGCGGACGACCTCGTCGTCGGTAAGGCATTCGACTTCGGCGACGGCGAACAGCGCCGGCTCGACCGTGTTGAGCGCGGCGAAGCACCACTGCAGCGCCTGCACCCGCTCGACGCTGCCTTCCGCCGCGATGCAGCGCCCGGCGCGCGTCGCCACGTCGATCACGATGGCGCCGCTTTCGAACAGCGGCGGACGGCCGTCTTCTTCCAGCACGGGGAGCTGGCCGAACGGTTGCATGGTCCGGTGCCGTGCCGACTTCAGGCCGGGCGCGTCGAGCAGCACGACGCGGTATGGCCAGCCTGCTTCGTTCAGGATCCAGCGCACCCGCATGTCGCGCACCATGCCGGCCGGGAACGGTGGCGCCCATTTCATGCCGGTGACCGTGATCACCACAGGCTCCGCGCCTTGCGCTCGAGCTTGTCGAGCGCGCCGTTCCAGCCATGCTCGTGGCTGTCGCGCGTGGCGTCGTCCTGGAGCCGCGCGTGCACGAAGGTAAGCTCGGTGTGTTCCGTGCCGACCGGCTTGAAGGTGGCCTGCACGCGCGACGCCGGTGCATCCTCGTCTTCCCACGACCAGCTCATCGCGAGGCGGTGCGGCGGCTCGAACACTTCGAAGTTGCCGAAACAGCCGTGTTCACTGCCGTCCAGCATGCGAAAGCGCACAAGGAACCGGCCGCCGGGACGGGCATCGACTTCCGCGTGCGTGACCGGCCCGTCGTCGGGCCCCCACCACAATGCGATCTTGTCGGGTTCGACGAAGGCGGCGAAGACGGCCGCGGGCGGTGCCTCGATGACACGGACGATGGTCAGGCTGGTCACGAAGATTCCTCCTCGGATGTGGACGGCCCGGGCGGCCGCGGGGATTCGACGACGGCTGCAAGCCGGTCCAGGCGGCTCGTCCAGAACGTTTCCGTGCGCTGCAGCCAGGCCATCGCCTCGGCCATGGCGGCCGGCTGCAGCGTCACGGTAACGGTGCGGCCGGTCTTGTGCCGGCGCACCAGCGCGGCGCGCTCCAGCACCTCCAGGTGCTTGAGCACGGTCGGCATCGCCAGCGGCAACGGTGCCGCCAGTTCGCTCACCGTGAGCGACCGCGCGTGTGCCAGCCGTTGCAGCATCGCCCGCCGGGATGGATCGCCGAGCGCACGATAGATGGCGTTGAGCCGTTCCGTTTGCATTAGTTCACTATAGGGTGAAGTATTTGGCGTTGCAAGGTGAAGTTGCTTTGAAGTGCGCGATGTCCGGGGCGGCCTGGCGTACTTGCCACGAGTGCTGACGGTGCGGATGTGCAAGTGCGATCCATTGCCGCTCGCTTTCGTCCATGAAATGTGTTGAGTTAACACAATGCAACTTGTAAAACTTGTAATGTGATATGGACATTGCCTTAAGGTTGGCTTAACTTGTCGACTCCTGTAGTTAATAACCCTTCGACGAGGTAAAGAATGAAATTGAAATCCATCGTACTGGCAGCTGCGCTGCTGCCCGCCTTCGGCTCCGCTTTCGCTGACGACTTCACCGTGGACCTGATCGGCGGTCCGAACGTGTGGTCCGCATCCCTGGGCGCCACCCACACCACCGGTGCTTTCTCCGACACGTTCACGTTCAGCAACTACAGCGCCGACAACGGCACCGTGTTCGCCAGCCTGATCAACACCGCAACGACGTGGAGCGACCTGTCGTTCGACACCGTGACGCTGAACGGCGTGAACATCTCCACGGGCGATATCGGCCCACTGTCGATCGCTGCAATCCTGGGCCAGAACGTCACGGGTCCTCTGACCCTGGCGGTCAGCGGTACGGTCACCGGCCAGGTTGCCAGCTACGGCGGCGACTTCAACGTGACGACCCCGGTTCCAGAACCAGCTACCTACGGTATGCTGGCTGGCGGCCTGGCCGTGCTGGCTTTCGCAGCACGTCGCCGCAAGCAGTAATCCACACCCGCATCACTAAAAAGGCGCTTCGGCGCCTTTTTATATTTCCGTCCATAGTCGGTAGCTCGTATCGCCGCAGTTGAACCGCAACTGGAAGGCCGACACGCAGTGCAGTGGAATGCGTCCCCGACGATTCACGCCGGCGGAATCGGCAACCATGATTGCCTCGGGCCGTGCGCGTTCTCGTCGAAGGCCAGAGCGAGCCCCCTTTGCAAGTCGTGCACCCGCAACGCATTTGCCCCATCCCTCGTTACACCCCCTGGAAAATTCGCAGCGACTTGCCACAGAGACCTCAGAGCGACGTAAGATGACTTTTACGCAATAAGTCGCTGCACAGGCTTGCCTGCCTCTTTCGTCGCATTCCCTGGAGCCCCCATGGCCGAACAGATCAGTTTCCGCGTAGCCGGCGCACGGCTCGACAATGGCGCCGTCCAGGCGCAGGTCGGCGGGCGCAGCATCGGCCTGCGCTGCGCCTATGGCGTGCACGGCCACCGTGCCGCAGGGCAGCCTGCCATTGTCGACGTCCAGGCCGGGCACGAGGTCGTCGTGCTCAAGATCGCCGACGGCCCCACGCTGCTGCTCCACCCGGATCACGCGCGCACGCTGCTCGGCGGCCCCGTTCCGGCCCCCACGCGAAGCGGTGGCGCAGAGAATGACCGGGACGGTGGCCACGACGGCATCGCGAATGCCCCGGTCAACGTGACCGGGCAGCTGCCGTGGTCCTGCGTACCCGGCGCCCGGCGCGACGGACGCCCGTCCGCCGCCACCGCTGTCCTCGAATGGTTCGGCGTGCTCGATACGCCGGACGAGCAGGAAGATGCCGCCCTGGCGATCGCCGACGCCATCGACGGGCAGGTGACCGAGGGCCTGTACCGGCTCGATGCCGGTTCCCTGCCCGACCGGTTCCCGCCCGAACAGCGCATCGCCGCATGGCCGGACGATCACGGCGCGGCGCCCCTGCTGATCCTGATGCACGGCACGTTCGTCGACACGGGCAGCACGTTCGGCAAGATGTGGCTGCGCAATGCCGCGCCGGTCGAGCAGCTGCTCCAGGCGTATCCGGGCCGCGCGTTCGCCTTCGACCACCCTACCATCGGCAAGACCCCGATCGGCAACGCGATCGCGCTGGTGGACAGCCTGCCCCGCAATGCGACGCTGCACCTGGTGACGCATTCGCGCGCCGGCCTGATCGCCGACGTGCTGCTGCGCGCCGCCCGCTTCGAGCCCGGTGGCACGCTGGACAGGCTGTTTGCCGGCGAGCCGGCGGCGCGGCGCGAACTCGACACGCTGCGCCAGCGGCTGCGCGAAAAAACCGTCACCGTGCAGCGGGTGGTGCGCTTTGCCTGCCCGGCGCGGGGCACGCTGCTGGCATCGCGGCGGCTCGACGCCTACCTGTCGGTGCTGCAGTGGCTGATGGGGCTGGCCGGCGTGAACGTGACCACGCAGTTCGTCGACCTGCTGTGCGCGGTGGCGCGGCGCCGCACCAGCGCCGCGTCGATGCCCGGGCTGCAGGCGATGATGCCCGACAGCGCGCTGATTGGCTGGCTCAACGCGCCGCTGGACGGCGTGGACAGCGAACTGTACGTGGTGGCCGGCGATGCCGAAGGCGACGGCGTACTGTCCTGGCTGAAGACGCTGGTGGCCGACGGCTTCTTCTGGACCGACAACGACATGGTGGTGCAGACCCGGTCGATGTATGGCGGCGTGCCCCGCGCCAGCGGTCCACGTGCGCCGAAGTTCCGGCTGTTCACCGGAGCCCAGGCCACGCATTTCAGCTACTTCGCCCGGCCGGACGTGATGGGGCCGGTGATCGCCGCGCTGCGGGGCGAAGCGGCAGACGACTGGAAGCCGATCGGCTCGCAATCGCGTGCCGGGCTCGATTCCAGTGGCGTGCGCGGCGTTCCGCATACCGCTGCCGGCACCGGTGCGGGTGCGGGTGCGGGTGCGGGTTTAGCTGCGGGCACGGGTGCAACGTCGGGCGCGGGTCCGCGCACCGGGCGCGCCGAGCCCGGCCACCCGCACCTGATCGTGATCCCCGACCTGTTCGGATCGGCACTCGCCACGGCGGAAGGCGACATCCTGTGGATGAACGAACAGTCGCTGGGCCGCTTCGCCGAACTGGCGCCCGCGCGGCATCCGCTGCTGCGGCCCATCGGCCTGCTGCCCGGCCATTATGACGACCTGTGCCGGCACCTCGCCGTCACGCACAACGTCACCCCGTTCCCGTACGACTGGCGGCTCGATATCGACGCCGCGGCCGGCGACCTCGCCGCCACCGTCGCCAGGCTGGCCGGCGCGCGCCAGCACGCCGAACAGCCGATCCGCATCGTCGCGCACGGCATGGGCGGCCTGCTCGTGCGCGCGCTGCAGGCGCGCCATCCGGCCGCCTGGCGGCTGCTGACGGCGGCGCCGGCCGCGCGCATCGTGCTGCTCGGGGTGCCGAACGCCGGCTGCTGGCTGCCGCTGCGCATGCTGTCCGGCGACGAAACCTTCGGCCGGCTGTTCAGCGCGCCGGGCCCGCTGCCGCAGGAACGGGCCGTGCGTGAAACGCTGGCCGCCATGCCCGGCTTCCTGCAGTTGCAGGCCGGCCTGACGGACCCGGAAGCGCGCCTGCACCGGGTGGCGGGCTGGGACGATGCCGCCGCCGCCGAGCTGAAGGCCGGCGGCGCGAACGGCTGGCACGAACGGCCCGATGCCTGGGCCGTGCCGGACGGCACCTTGCTGGACAGGGCACGGCTCTTCTGGCAGCAGCTCGAGCACGCGCTGCCGGCGCTGTTGCGGGATGCCGCCACGCTCGTCACGGTGACCGGCCATGCGCCCGGTACCGTGGCCAGGCTGGAAACCGGCGAGGCCGGCGTGCGGCTGGTGACGGTCGACAGCGGCGACCGGCACGTGACGCTGGAGAGCGCGCTGCTGCATGGCGTGCCGGCCTGGCGCATGCCGGTCCCGCACGACGCGCTGCCCCGCACCGCGCAGTATTTCGATGCGCTGGCCGACCTGCTGGCCACGGGTACCACCACGCGCCTGCCCGCCATCGCCACGCTGCGTGGCGGCAGCGCCGCGCAGCCGGAGCGCACCGGCCGCCGCCCGGTCTGGCACGGCAGCCGCCTGGCGGCGGCGCACGAGGCGTCAGGCCAGATGACGGCGCCGGCCGGCGCGGAAGAAGCCGCGGACGACGGCCGCCTGACGATCCGCGTGCACCACGGCGACCTGCGCTTCGTGAAGGCGCCGCTGCTGCTCGGGCATTACCAGTCGGGCACGCTGTCGGGCACCGAGGCGGTGGTCGATACGCTGGTAAACGGCCGCATGGCGAAGGCGTTGCGGGCCGGCGTGTACCCGGAACGGCTGGGCAGCTTCCAGATCTTCGAGAACGGGCGGCACCACCATGCCGGGCGGCGCAAGCAGCGCCTGATCCCGCGGCCGCGCGCCGCGGTGATCGTCGGCCTGGGCGAGGAAGGCAAGCTCAATGCCCAGCACCTGGCCTACACGATCCGGATCGGCGTGCTGGCGTTCGCCGAACGGCTGACCGAGACCGGCGCGCCGCCGGCGCGTTTCGAACTGGCCGCCACGCTGGCCGGCAGCGGCGGCTCCGGCGTGTCGGTCGGCGCGGCCGCGCTCGCGCTGGCGCAGGGCATCGTCGATGCGAACGTGCGGCTGCGCGAGATCGGCTGGCCGGTCGTCGAGTCGCTGACGATCGTCGAAGTCTACCTGGACCGCGCCACCGACGCCTGGCGCGTGCTGCGCCTGCAGGCCGAAAGCACGCCCGAGCGGATTGCCGTCGACGGCTACCTGCGGCAGGGCGACGGCGCGCTGCGCCGCCCGCTCGAAAGCAGCTACCGCGGCGCCGCGTACGATTTCATCAGCGCCATCCGCATGGAGGGCTCGTCGAAGGACATGCCGCTGATCGCCTATGCCCTCGACTCGCGGCGCGCGCGCACCGAGGTGCGCGCGCAGCAGGCGCAGGGCGCGCTGGTGCGCGATCTGGTGGAAGGCGCATCGAACACGGCACGCGCCGATGGCGAGATCGGCCGCACGCTGTTCAACCTGCTGATCCCGGTGGAGATCGAACCCTACCTGGCCGGCTCCGCCAGCATGCTGATGGAGCTCGATGAAACCACGTCGACATTGCCCTGGGAACTGCTCGATACCGACCCCGAGGTGCCGGCGGCGCGGCGCGGCGACGTGCCGCCCTGGTCGATCCGCTGCAAGGTGATCCGCAAGCTGCGCACGAGCGGCTACCGCGAACGGGTCGTGGATGCCGGCAGCGAGGACAACATGCTGATCATCGGCGAGCCGCTCGCCGACGACGCCTATGGCCGCCTGGCCGGCGCGCGCAGCGAAGCCGATGCGATCGCCAGGACGGCGCGCACCGCCTTCGGCATCGAGGCCGACCGGGTGACGGCCATGGAGCCGCTGGCCAATGCCCGCCGCGTCATCAACCAGCTGTTCGCGCGCAATTACCGCATCGTGCACATTTCCGGCCACGGTACCGGCCCTGGTTGCGGCAACGAGGACGGCTACGGCGGCGTGGTCCTGTCCGGCAAGGCCACGTTCCTCGGCGTGCACGAGGTGCAGGCGATGCGCGTGACGCCGGAACTGGTCTTCCTTAACTGCTGCCACCTGGCGCAGGGCAGCCTCAAGCCACCGTACGACAGGGCGGCGTTCGCGGCGGGCATCGCCGGCGCGCTGATCGATATCGGCGTGCGCTGCGTGATCGCCGCCGGCTGGGCCATCGAGGACCGCGCCGCCGAACTGTTCGCGACCACGTTCTACGAGGAGCTGTTCTCCGGCCAGCGCTTCATCGAGGCGGTGGGCGCCGCGCGGCTGGCCGCGTGGAACCACGACCGCGGCGGCAACACCTGGGCCGCCTACCAGTGCTACGGCGACCCGGACTGGAGCTGGAAGGCCGCCAGCGGCAGCCGGCAGCCGACTCCGGCAGAGGAATACGGCGGCGTCGCGGCGCCGGTGACGCTGATCCTGGTACTGCAGGCGATCACCATCGACGCGCTGTACTCGCCGCAGCAGGACACGCAACGCAACCGCACCCGGCTGCGCTGGCTGGAGGAGACCTTCGGCCCGGAAGGCTGGACGCAGCGCGGCGACGTGGCGCAGGAATTCGGCGCCGCCTACGCGGCGCTGCCGGACAGGACCGAGGCGCTGAAATGGCTGCACCGCGCGGTGGGCGCCGCCGACGGCCGCTCGTCGCTCAATGCCGTCGAGCTGCTGGCAGAACAGGCCAGCCTGCCGGGCGCCACTCTGGACGAGTTGCGCGAGGCGATCGGCTGGCTGGGCAAGCTGGTGGACCAGCTGCCGCCGACGATTGGCCGCCTCAGCCTGCTGGGCAACGCATGGCGGCGGATCAGCGTACTGCAGCACGCGGCCGGCGATGCCGCCGCCGCCGATAGCCTGGAACAGGCGCGGCGCCATCTCGAACTGGCGGCGCAATGCCCGCCGCAGGAGAACCCGCACAGGTACTACCCGATGCGTGCGCGGCTGGCATGCGAGGTGCGCGCGAACCTGCTCGCATCGGCCGCGGACAATGCCTCGACCGGCACGCCGCCCGGCATGCCGGGCGCCCCGCCACCGGCTCCGCAACACGGCCGCACCGCCGAACAGCTGGCACCCGACCTGGCCGCGCTGTCACGGGAAATCGACGTCGCCGCCAACGCCGACCCCAAGTTCTGGTCGATCGTGGCCCAGTCCGAATACGACATCCTGAAAGGCGTGCTGCACCGCGACCTCGCCGCCGGCGCGGTCGACATCGTCGAGTCGATGAAGGACCTGCACAAGCGCATCCGCACCAGGCGCTACTGGGTCCACGTGGAAGACGATGCGCGCGCGCTGCTGGACCCCTACCTGGCCACGCTCGCCAATGAAACCGACCCTGGCCAGGCGGAGGAAGGCGCGGCGGTGCGGCGCCTGCTGGAACTGCTGAAAGGGTATGCGGCCACGGTGGACGCGCAAGCCTGAACGGCGGCCAGCCGCACCGTGGCGGACATGGCGCGCGGTTCGTCAGCGCAGGCCGCTCATCAATGCTCCCGCCCGGTTGCCGACCGAGGCAGGCAACGCCAGTTCGCTGATGCCGCACAGCGTTCCGACCAGGTAGGCCAGCATCGGCCTGGCGGCGATGTCGGTCAGCTCCACCGTGCCGATCTTCAGCTCGAACACGCCGAGCGTGAACAGGATGCCCAGCAGCATCGTCAGCAGGCCGGCGAAGATCAGCCGGATCTGCGGATCGAGGCGGTCCTCGTCGGTCGTCACCAGGTCGGCCAGCGAGACTTTCGCCTTGCGGATGCCGTAGGCGAGCCAGACACCGGTGAAGCAGCCGATCCACAGCAGCGCGAACGCGGCCAGCGTGGGCGGGTCGATCGCCAGGTCGCGCAGGCCGGCCACGAAGAAACCGTTCGGCGACAGGCCGATGATCAGGTACAGCAGCGCGAACGGCAGCGAAAATTTCAATGCGTGCACACCGAGCGCGCGCAGGTGCGCGTTCTTCACCCGCCCTGCCTCGTCGTCGAGCAGATCCGCCGTCACCACTGCCAGCGCGGCGGCAGCGATGTCCGGCTGCGCATTGCCCTGGAGCCCGAGCTGGGCGATGTGGAACAGGCGCACGTAATAGATCCGGAAGCGCTCCGGGTTCCGCACCGCGCCCCGCAGGTACAGGCGCTGGACCACGCCCAGCACCTTGTCGATTTCGCCCTGCAAGGCGGCCTGCTCCTTCGGCGGCGGCGCCTCGACGACGAAGACGATATCGACCGCCTCGGGCTTGCCCGGGTTCTGGTGCGGTTGCGCGCCGTCGTCGCCGGGCGGATCGATCAGCGCGCCGGCGTCGTCGCCCAGCCAGACGCGGTAGGCGCCGGCCGGAGCCGCCATAGGGACGGTTGGCGCCGCATCGGCCCCGGGGGCCAGTGGAACGTGCCCTGGCGGATGTTCGTCGGGGCCGGGATTCGGATCTTCGAGCGGCATGACAACCTCCGTGGTCAAGCCCGCGGCGGGGCTGCGCGTGTTCAGGGATTCGGCTTGGGCGGCGTGTCCGGCTTGCCCTGGCCTTTCGGGCCTTCGCCGCCTTTCGCCTTGCCATAGATGGACGGGCCTGCCACGATACCGCGCAGGCGGCGCGGCCCGTCCCCGCTGCCGAAGCGCTTTGACCTGGCAAGCAGGTCGCGGGCCAGCTGTTCGTATTGTTCCGCGCGGTTTTCCAGCGCACCGATGAAATCCGTGCCCATCAGCGCATCGAGGCGGCCGCCGTTGCGAGGCTCGATGTCGACGGCGCCTTGCGCGAGCATGCCCTGCAAATGCGCCAGCCATTGCAGGAGCGACACGTCGACCTTGCCGAGATCGAGCATCGCATCGGTCAGGTCGTGGTGATGGCGCACGGTGCTCAGCCGGATGTCCTCCAGGCGGTGGCGGAACTTGTCCAGCGCGCCGTATTCGGCGTCGGGGAGCCCGGCGCCGGCGATGTGCAGGCACAGGTCGAGATACTCCCACTCGGCCTGGACGAGTGCGAACCCGTGCAGGTACTCCCTGATGAAACCATAGCGGCTTTCCATGGCATCTCCTCGCCTTGCGCCCGACATTGCTGCTGCCCGACAATACGGTTCCGACCGGAAGCCGGGCCGACGGCAGCATGCCCCGGAATGCGGATGATTCCACGATACAGGAAGCCGGGACCGTTGTAACTGCCCGTCGCCCCGGAACAACATCCAGGCACGGGCCTGCCATCGGCAACGCGTGCCCGACGTCGAATCCCGCGAGCCGCCGGCCGGTCAGGCGTCGATGATTTCCATGCACTTCCGGATGCTGCGGAACTTGTCCTGTCCCGGCGCCGGCGTCCATTCATGGCTGATGAAGCCCCCGTAACCGAGTTCGGCGATCGCTTCGGCAATGAAGCGGTAATTCAGCTCCTGGGTTTCGTCGATCTCGTGCCGGCCGGGCACGCCGCCGGTATGAAAATGGCCGATCCAGCGGATGTTCTTGCGTATGAAGTGAACGATATTTCCATCCATCAGTTGCGCGTGATAGAGATCCATCAGCAGCTTCACATGGGGCGAGTCAAGCTGCCGGACGATATCGAGGCCCCACGCCAGATGGTCGAACATGCTGCCCGGCGGCTCGGGCGGCCCGCCCGGAAAGCCCGAGTTGATATTTTCCAGCACCAGGGTGACGCCCCGCGATTGGGCATGCGTGCGAATCTGCTCGAGAAACCGGATCGCGTTTCGTTTGCCCTCGTCGTACCCGAGCGCTGCCCGCGTGCCGCAGGTAACGATGATGTTCGGAATGCCGTTTTCCGCCGCCGCATCGATGCGGTCGCGCAGCGCCGCGGCGAAGGCGCCGCCGGTATCGGGCACCGCGATCGCATTCCAGCCCGGCGGGCCGTCCGGCGCTCGGCCCGGAGTCGAAATGCCGCCACCGAAATCCACGCGCAGGACGGGAACCGCCAGGCCGTGTTTCTTCACCACTGGCCAATCGGCAGGATTGCTGACGAAATCCAGGCCGCGGATACCGAGCGCCACCGCCATGCGGCAAGTCTCCTCGATAGTGCCCTCGAACAGATGTGGCGTCAGCCCCTGCTTCAACCGCCCCTTCAACGGCGGCAACCGTGGATACCGCCCGGCTTCGGCGCGCGCCCCGGCCTGCGGCGCGATGACCATGCCGCCCAGCGCGGCCATCGATGCCAGTAGAACACGGCGCTTCATGGCGTTCCGGAGCGCCATGCCCGGGCTATCCGGCGATGATCGTCGTTGCCGCAACTGCTCGAATGCTGCATGGTCGTTTCCTTGAAGCTGGTCGTTCAGAAATTGTAGGCGGCCCGCACACCATACGTGCGCGGATCGTTCAGGAAGAACGAGCCCGGCACGCGGCTCTCGATCTTGACCGTGTCCTCGATGTTCTTGACGAACAGCTGCACGTTCCACCTGCCGTCCGGGTTCGCGTAGCCCACCGACGCGTCCGACTTCCAGTACGACGGCTGGCGATAGCGGATGCCCTCGACCGGATCGCTGATGTAGTACGACGTGGAGTGGCGCGTGCCGGCCGTGGCCGTGATCTCGCCGCCGTTGCCCAGCGTGAAGTGGTGCGTATAGCCCAGGCTGATCGTCGACGTTGGCGCACGGTCCAGTTTCTGGCCCGAGAAGTCGATCGTGGCGGTCGGGTGGTAGTTCTTGAACTTCGCGTCGGTGAACGCCAGGCTGGCGCGCAGCATGCCGTCCTCCAGCACCTTGACCTTGCCTTCGAGCTCGGCGCCGTCGACCTCGGAGTTGGCGGCGTTCGCCGTGAACGAATGGCACGAGGCCGGATCATTGGTGCGGCAGGTGGTCGTGGTCAGCTGCTGGTCTTCATAGGCGTAGTGGAACACGTTGCCCGACACCTGCAGCATGTTGCCGAAGAAGCGGCCCTTGATGCCGGCCTCGTAGGCCTTGAGCGTTTCGGGCCGGTACACGCCCGTATCCCGTTCGGCGTTGAAGCCGCCGGCCTTGTAGCCGGTCGAGATGCTGCCGTATACCATCACGTTCGAACGCAGGTCGTGATCGAGGCCGATCTTCCAGCTGGTGTTATTGAAGCGCACGTCCTCCGTGTAAGCCTTCGAGCTGCGGGTGGCGGGCGCCACCGCCGCCTCGCCGCTGAGCGGATCGTCGCCGGACTTGCGGTCGCGCGTGCGTCGCACGCCGAGCGTGAGACGGGTATCGTCGCGCAACGCATACGTCGCCTGCCCGAATGCGGCGGTGGACTTGTTGTTCAGCGTGGCCCGGAACGGCAGCACGATGTTGAACTGGCCGAACGGCGCCGTAACATAGGTGGTGTACGCGGCCTCGCGGAAGATGTCCTCGTCGAACGTGTAGACGCCGGCCACCCAGCGCAGCGGGCCCGTGCCCGTGGAGTTCAGGCGCAGCTCGTGCGAGACGGCGTCGCTGTCGCCCCTGTTCAGGGTGGTGAACGGGAAGCCGAAGTACACGCCGTTGTTCAGCTGGTCGAGTTTCAGCCGCATCCTGGCCAGCTGGTAGGTGAGATCGACGGCGCCCAGGCGCGTCTTGAATTCGCCGCGCAGCGACGTGGCCTCGTTGTCGCGGTGCGATCCGGCATCCTGCTTGAATGCCCAGGCCGCGGTGCGCTGCACGTCCTTGCCCAGGTCGACATAGACCGGATCCTTGATGTGGTTGCCGGTGCCGGCCGGCGAGAACGGCAATGTGCCGACCAGCTCGCCGGTGAAGAAGTTCGTGATCGGCACCGGCGACGATGCGCCGCCGCCGATCCTGTTCTTTTCCGCGGTGAGCAGCAGGCTGGTGTCCTTGCCGAAGTTGCCCAGCAGGTGCAGGCGCGCCGACTTGTCGTCCTGGCTTTCCAGTTCGATCGTGTTCGGGCCGGCGTTGTAGTAGGTGTCATGCTTGTTGGTGTTGACGGCCGCGCGCATCGCCCAGTTGTCGCCGATCGGCACGTTCAGCATCGCATCGACACGGCGCGTGCTGTAGTTGCCCAGCTCCACGCCGACTTTGCCTTCGAGCTTACTGGTGGGCTTGTTGGTGATCAGGTTGATCGCGCCGGCGGTGGCGTTGCGGCCGTACAGCGTGCCCTGGGGCCCGCGCAGCACCTCGATGCGGTCCAGGTCGAAAAACGCGGCGGCCTGCGCCTCGTAGCGGGGAATATAAGCGCCGTCGACATGGAAGGCGGCCGACGGATCGCCCTTTTCCGTCATGTCCAGGCTGGTCACGCCGCGGATCGATACCTGCAGCATGCCGCTTTCCTGGGCGATTTCCACGTTGGGCAGCGTTTCGGCGAGTGCGCGGGGATCGTTCGTGCCGGCGTTCTTCAAGTCCTCGCCGGACATCACGGACAACGCCAGCGGCGTCTTGCTGGCCGGCTGCGCCACTTTCTGTGCCGTGATGATCACTTCGGCGATGCCGCCGCTGCCCTGGTTCGGGTCGGTGGCCTGCGCCATCGCGAGGGTGGCGCCGGACAGGCACCCGGCGGCGCACAGCGCGTGGGTGATCGAGCTCAGTTTCGGATGTTTCATTCGCGTCTCCTGGTCATTACGGCAATCTTGCGTGTGCCGTTCGGTGTGTTGGTTCGGAAATGATAGATACTAAGTTCGCAATGCGGGCGGCCTGCCGGCGGTGATTGTTTGCATGGCTGGCATCGATGCGATGGATACCGGCCGGCCCGCGACAAGGCGTGACGAGGCGGCCGCCCGGGCGCGGCACCGGCGCAAACAACCCGGGCCGACTGCCCGCCGCCGCTCAGCGGCTATACCGCCGCATCGATCGTGCAGCTGGTGACGGGGCTCCACGGCAGATACGAGATGCGCAGCTGCACGGCCGCCGTGACCCGGTGGCTGCCCGGCGCCAGTCCCCCGGGCTGCAGCACGGAGATCTCGGCCACTTCGCCGAACTCCCACCGTTCCACGTATTCGGTTTCGAGCTGTTCGAGCGTGAAGGTCCTGCCGCGTACGGTGAAGCGCACGTGCTCGCGCGGCACCTTGTCGCCGTCGACGGTGAGCGCCACGTCCTCCACGGCCGAGAGGATCTGGCCGCGGTAGTAAGGCAGGCGCGCGCCCAGTCGCCAGCCGGAGCCGTCTTCCGCATTGCGCACGCTGCCTGGAAAGATGATGTGTTGGTCGTACATGGTGGCTCCTGTTTGTTTAGACTTCGCCCAGCAGGCGCTTGAACATTTCCTGCTGCCGCCGCACCTGCTCGCGGCCATCCACCTCGAATGCATCCTCGATGTGGCGCTGGCCCTCGTATTCGCTGGACAGGTGGCCGTCATAGCCGCCCTCGATCAGCACGGGAATGATTTCCTCGTACGGAATTGCCGGTTCGCGGCCGCTGTCGTCGATCTCGTAGAACTTGGCATGGATGTTGAAGATCCACGGCATGAACTCGAGCATGCGGCGCGGATTGCTCCAGATGTTGTGGCGCAGCGTTTCGGCCATCTGCAGGTCCACGGCATTGCCGCCCAGCTTGCGCACATCCATCAGCACGTAGTCCGGCAGCACGCGCGCCGCATGTGCTTCCAGGATGAATTCCACGATTTTCGACGTGGCGCCCAGGCGCAGGAAGCGGTCCCGGAACACGGGCGGGTAGTTTTTCGTGTACATGCCCATGTCCGGCACGTAGCCCACGTGATCGGAGCCGGTGGCGCGCGTCAGCTCCGTGTAGCGCAGGATCCACGGGTGGTCGAAGTGGAACGGCGAATGCACCTCGATGCCCATGCGCACGTCGAGTTCCTCGGCCAGCGGCACGCAGGCCACCACCACTTCCGGCGGCGTGTTGACGATCACGCGGACGTTGCGGCAGCCCAGGCGTTTCGCGAAGCGCAGGTCGCGCTGCAGCGACGCCACCATCTCGCCGAAGTTCAGCTTGCGGTCCTTGTAGAGTTTCACGTCGAGGAACATGTCGTGGCACTGCGCATAGGCGCCGTGGCGTTCGAGCGAAGCGAACCAGCCGGCGATCTGTTCCTCGGGAACGTCCGGAAAGCCGGTGAAGGATTGTTCGCTGACGACCTCGATGCCGCGCGCGCCGAGGCCGGCGGCATGGGCGACGCAGTCGTCGAGGGTCATCTTGCGCAGGAAGGTCTCGTACTGGTAGCTGTACAGGGAGACGCCGCGCCGGATGTTATGGGGTTTGGTCATGGTGGGTCCTTGGTTGAATTTGGGATGCAGGGGTCCCTGGCCCTGGCATCGGGCCATTGGTGGTTTGCACTGGAAAACCGGTGTCCGACACCGAAGGGCCGGTGTCCGACACCAGATGCTCAGACGTTTCCGGTAACTCCGGCGTCGCAGGCGTTCAGGAGAACGCTCCGGAGGGCGCGGGCGGCCGCCGCAGCCGCAGCAGGCACGCGCCCAGCGCGAACACGCCGGCGACGATGCCGAAGGCGAGGAAGGCGCCCTGCAGGTCGCCGACCCAGCCGCGCATCACGCTGACGACGGCGGGCGACAGGAACTGCGCCACGAAGAACGAGCTGGCCCACCAGCCCATGCCGCGGCCGCGGTGTTCGAACGAGAACTTGCTCTGGGTCCAGGCGATCAGCGCCGGCACGATGATGCCGTTGGCCAGTTGCTGCACGAAGGCGAACGCCAGCGCCACCTTGTAGTCCGGCGCCAGGCCGATGCCGCCCAGGCCGATCGCGTAGCACAGGAACACGAGGAAGATCTGCGCGCCGGCGCCGTAACGCGTGGTCAGCTTGAAGACCACCGCGCCGATCGGCACGCCGATGCTGGGGATCGCCATCCACAGGCCGATCGACTTCGGATCGCCGACCCCCATTTCCTTGAGCAGCAGCGAGAAGTTGATCACTTGGACGTAGTAAATGGTGGACAGCACCACGGTCACGCCGCAGACCATCAGCGCCACGGCGTATGGGAACGGCGTGCCGGGAGCCGCGTTTTCCGCCTTGCCGGCGCGCCGCCCGCGCGCCTCCGGCTCGAACAGGAACGCCAGGCTGGCGAGGAAGATCGGGATCGCCACCCCATACACGAGGAACGGGTATTGCCAGCCCTGCGCGGCAAGGAAGCCGGAACACGCGATCGTCAGCGTGCCCAGCATCGAGCCCACCACGCCCTGGATCATCAACCAGCGGTGCCGCGCCTGTTCCTCGTAGTAGTCGGCCAGCAGCGTGTTCACCACGGTGAGCACGCCCGCCTCGCCGATGCCGATCACGAAGCGCCCGGCCACCACGGCCCAGAAATCGTCGATCAGGAACGGCAGCAGGCCGCCGCAGCCATAAAGCGCCATCGACCAGAGCAGCAGCCTGCGGCGGCCGAAGCGGTCGGCGATCGCGCCGGCCGCCGGGGCGAACAGCGCGATGCATGCGCTCGGCGCCGTGATCAGCAGCGGCACCATCAGCTTCGCATTGGGCACGTCGTGGAAATGCGCCAGCAGCGTCGGCAAGGTGGGGGCGAGAGCGATGATCGCCATCACCGGCAGGAAGCCGGAGAACACGAGTATCCACCCCTGGCGCCAGTCGGCCTGGCGTGCTGCTTGAGAACCGTTGCGATGCATCGTTTGTCTCCTGGATTGGTGTGCGGCTCTGCGGCCGTTTGATCTGGTTAAAAATCAGAATTCGAATTATGATATCGCTTCCCGGCGGCTTTTCCCACCAAAAAATTTATCCATGCCACCGGATTGTATGGATAGCACGTATCCAAAACTTGAATACGACGGGAGGGCCGCCGACCGGCGTCGTTTTCGCTATATTCGAACCGCTTTTTCCACCAACCGCGCATGGAGATGCAATGCGTTTCAACAAGCTCGACCTGAACCTGCTGGTGATCCTGAATGCGCTGCTTACTGAGCGCAATATCACGCACGCGGCGGAAAAAGTCTTCCTGAGCCAGTCGGCCACCAGCAGCGCGCTGGCGCGTCTGCGCGCCTACTTCAACGATGAACTGCTGGTGGCCGCCGGCCGCCAGATGATGCTCACGCCCCGGGCCCGGGAGCTGGTCGAACCGGTGCGCGAGGTACTGATGCGCATCGACACGACGATCGCAGCCCAGCCGCAGTTCGAGCCCGCCACCGAGACCCGCGCGGTCACGCTGCTGGTCTCGGACTACACGACCGCGGTGCTGGTGCCGCCGCTGCTGGAGGCGCTGTACCGTGAAGCCCCGGGCATGCGTATCCACCTGCGCGAGCAGCACGACAAGCCGGCCGACTCGCTGGAACGGGGCGACGCCGATTTTCTCGTGATCCCGTCGCAGTACCTGTCGAAGGACCATCCTTCGGCGGCCCTGTTCGAGGACGATTACCTGTGCGTGACCTGGGAAGGCAACAGCCGCGTGCGCGACCGCCTGACCTTCGACGACTACCTGGCCTGCGGCCACGTGACCGCCGCGTTCAGGAGCGGCAATCCGCTGTCCACGTTCGACGGCTGGTTCATGGAAAGCTTCGACGTGAAGCGCCGCGTCGAGATCACCGCGCCGACCCTGACCGCCCTGCCCTCGCTGGTGGTCGGCACCGATCGCATCGCCACGGTGCACCGGCGCATCGCGCTGCAGGCGCAGAAGACCTTGCCGATCCGCGTATGGGAACCGCCGCCCCGCATTCCGCGCCTCGTGCAGATGCTGCAGTGGCACAAGCACCGCCACAACGATCCGGCGATCCGCTGGCTGCGTGAACGGATCGTGAGCGTTGCCGCCACCGTTTGACACCACCCCGCGCCGGCAACGGCGTTGAACCAACCTGGAACATGCAATGAACGATACCGTCATCGGCACGGAGGGCAGCGCTTTTGCCGCCGCGGCCTCCTTCAGCCCCCGCCGCCGCACGCTGGCCCTCGTGGCGGTCGCCCTCGCCTTCGTGATGGACCTGCTCGATACCACGATCATCAACGTGGCGATCCCCTCCATCGAGTCGGGCATGGGCGCCAGCAAGGCCGCGCTGGAATGGATCATCGCCGGCTATGCGATGGCGTTCGCGGTGCTGCTGATCGTGGGCGGCCGGCTCGGCGACAGCTACGGCTACCGCCGCATGTTCCTGTCCGGCATCGCGCTGTTTACGCTCACATCGATGGCCTGCGGCCTGGCGCCGGACGCGCTGTCGCTGCAGGTGGCGCGGCTGCTGCAGGGCGCGAGCGCGGCGCTGATGGTGCCGCAGGTGATGGCCCTGGTGCAGGTGATGTACCCGCCGGAACAGCGCTACAAGGTGTACACGGTGTTCGGCTTCCTGGGCGGGTTCTCGGCCGCGCTCGGCCCGATCGTCGGCGGCCTGTTGATCGACGCCGACTGGTTCGGCCTGGGCTGGCGCCTGACGTTCCTGATCAACCTGCCGATCGGCCTGTTCAGCCTTGCCGCCGGCTGGCTGCTCCTGCCGCCGGGCCGTGGCGTGAACGCCACACGAATCGACATCGGCGGCGCCGCGCTGTCGGTGCTCGTGCTGTTCGCGCTGCTGGCGCCGCTGATCGAAGGGCCCACGCGGGGCTGGCCGGCCGGCCTGGTGCTCATGCTGGCCGCCACGGTGCCGCTGGCCTGGGGCACCGTGCGCTACCTGCGCTGGCGGCAAGCCACGCACGGTGCGGCGCTTGTCGACCCCGCGCTGCTGAAGCGCCGCAAGGTCGCGCTGGGCCTGCTGTGCACGCTGTGCATTAACCCGATCCTGCCCGGCCACCTGCTGGCGATGACGTTCGTGCTGCAGTCGGGTATCGGCATGAGCGCTTCCGACATGGCCTACGCCTGCGCGCCGATCGCCCTCGGCGCGATGGCGGGCATCATCCTGCTGGGTCCCCGGCTGTTCAAGCGGCTCGGCGTGCGCGTGATGATGGTGGGGATCACCGTCTCCTGCACGGGCCTGGCGCTGGCCGCGCTGTCGGTGCATGGCGGGCAGCTGCTGTATCCGCTGCTGCTGGTCGCGCAGTTCGCGATGGGCCTGGGGATGGGCCTGTGCGGCCCGCAGCTTTCCAACGCGACGCTGCAGGATGTGCCGATCGCCGATGCCGGCGTGGCCGCCGGCCTGTTCACCGCCGTGCAGCAGATCGCCGGCGCCGTGGGCGTGGCCCTGACGGGACTGCTGTTCTTCCACGCCGCGGGGATCGGGGACGATGCGGCGGAGCGGTACGCGGATGCCTACCTGCACGCGCTGCCGCTGCTGCTCGGCCTGCTGGCCGCCGCGCTGTTCTTCACGGCACGGCTGGCGAAGGTGATGCCGGCCGCGGGGCATCGGCCGGAAAACAGGCTTCAGGCGGGGCATTGAGTTCATGGAACGGCTCGATCATGCCGGTGCCGATCCCGCGCACCGCGCAAGCCGGCCAGGCAGCATATCCGGCGCCAGGAAGACGCCCGCCGTACCATCCGCGCCGCGCGGCCTTGCGGGCCGCGCCGCATGAACAATGGTGCCGTCGCCCCGGGCCATGGCGACAGCGCAAAAAAAAAGGCGCTGTTTGCGTTAGCTGGGCATTTCCTTCGAGTACGGAACTATGTCTGCTGATTGATGTCAGTCCCGGTCAGCGCCATCGCTATCCAGGTGCGACGGCGACGCGCAGCCAGTGCGCCGGGGCCGTCAGTGCAGCCGCATCGAGCACGCGCTGCCAGCCCGTGTAGTTGGCCAGATAGCGGCTGGCCACGCCGTTGAAGCGCCGCAGCCAGGTCTTGAAGCGCCTGTGCCATCCGTTGACGCCTTGTATGTGAACCGCGCCACGGGCACGGATACCAGCCTGGACATTGACTGCTTCGTGGGTAACGCCGGCCTGCTTTGCAAAAACCTCATAAGCCTTGGCCGAGTCGCTCACGAGAAGCACGTCATGCGCCAGCACCGGCAGCAGGTGCGTTGCCAGTTGCCGGGCAGTGACCGGTCCGCGCCCGGTCACGAAGTCACAGGTGTGCCGGTTGCGGTCGCGGGCGACCAGGATGCAATCGAATTCCCGGCTGATGCCACGCCGCGTGGCCTTGCCGCCGCGCTTGCGCGCCGGCCGGTCCAAGTGACGTGATCCCTTCTGCGATTCCAGGTGATAAGGCGAAGTAGGGGTTTCAGCGAGCTCCGCTCGCTGCCTACGTAGCGGTGCTCGCTTGCAAGCGAGCACTCCTCCTTCATCACTCTCGGCGATGCCGGACAAGCGCGGGCGCCGCTCCTGGCGCACTGCGGCGATGAAGCGATGGCGCCACCGGAAGCTGGTCGATTTCGCCACTGCCACCCGCTCGGCCGCTGCCCGCACCGTGCGCGACTCGATCAGACATTGCAGGTTGGGCAGCCATTTGTCGCGCAGGCGCAAACGGGCCAGCGGCGTTCCTGTCAGCGCATTGAAGCTGTGCCGGCATCCGATACAGCGATAGCGCTGCAGGCCGTTGGCCTGGCCGCAGCGGTGGCATCGACTGCCGCCGCAATGGGGACACGGCCGCTTCTCCGCCGCCGCCTCGATCAGGGCCAGGCATTGTTTTGGATCGACGGCGGCGGCAAGGAATCCCTGCAGACAGGCGATCTCTTCCGGGGAAAGCTGAAGTTGCGCCAGCGCCTTGAACACCACGTGGAAACTCGCCATTTCCATGATCGCCTCCCTGATACACATGAAGTATCTCAACAGGAAGTCAGACAGCGGCTGAGAACGGGAGTTTCCCAACTTTACGCGAACAGCGCCAAAAAAAAACGCCGCGATCCGCGGCGTATGCACTGCAACTTGCCCGTCACCTCGTCAGGCGATACCCAGCGCCTTGCGCGTCATCGCCAGCGACTCCGCATCCGCCATGCTCGGAAAGTACTCCAGCCCGATCTCGCCCGCGTAACCTTTCTCGCGCAGCACCGCCATCACGGCGGTCCAGTCGATATCGCCCGTCCCGGGTTCGTGCCGCCCCGGCGTATCGGCCACCTGCACGTGCGCGACCAGCCCCATCCTGTCCCCCACGGCCGCCGCGAAATCCTCGCCGGTCTGCGCGGAATGATATACATCGGCCAGCAGCCGCAAGGCGGGACTGTCGACGGCGGCCACGATATCGAGGCCGCGCCCGATCGTGTCGACGAACATGCGCTGCCCGCCGACGACCATGTACACCGGCTCCAGCCACAGCACGGTGCCGGCATCCCGGGCCAGCGCGGCGGCGCGTTTCAGCACGGCGACGACGGCGTCGAACTGTTCCTGCACCGGCACATCGGCCCGCGTGAAGCCGGAGGCGAGCACCATGCCGGCCCCGGCGAACCGCTGCGCGACGGGGATCGCGTCGGCCACGGCGGCCAGCACCCTGTCGTGATCGGCGGGATCGACGAGGCTGCAGCGCGGCTCCACGCAGAAGCTGCGCAGCCGCACGCCGGTATCGTGCAGCGCGCGTTCGATGTCGTCGAGCGGCTTCGTTTGCGCGTTCTCGCGCCACAGGTGGATTTCCACGCCGGTCAGGCCGGCGGCATGGGCGGCGCGGATGCGCGAGGCCAGGTCGTCGCCGGCGCCGGCGAACATCCATTCGATACAGGCTGCGAAATTCATGGTTTTCCTTGGTTGGATTGAAGACGGTGCGCGGCGATGATCGCGGCGGCGGCGGCCAGGCAGGCCGCGCCGATCACGGCCACGCTGGCCAGGAAGCCGGAGGTAAACTGGCCGATCAGCGTGACCAGCGGCGGGCTGAGGAACTGGCCGAGGAAGAACGCCCCACCCCACATGCCCATGCCGCGGCCGCGGTGCTCGAAGCCGTAGTGGGCCAGCGCCCACGTGACCAGGGCGGGGAGCAGCAGGCCGCCGCCGACCTGGCCCAGCGCATCGAGCGGCAGGCCGAGCGCCAGGTTCGGCGCCCAGGCCACGCCGATGTAGCAAACGCCGTAGGCCGCCAGCGAACAGGCTAGCCACAGGTTCACCGGCACGCCGGCGAAGCGCTTGAACAGGTAGCCGCCGATCACCGTGCCCATGCTGGCGATCGTGGCCAGGATGCTGATGCGTTCGGGCGAGGCCACGCCCATGTCCGCGAAGATGCGGCCGTGCTGCACCGCCTGCACGAAGAACACCAGCGAGAACAGCACCGTCACGCCGCACACCAGCGCCGTGGCGCCCCATGGGAACGGCGTGGCGGCGGCTTGCGACTCCCTGCCCTGCCGCTGCGGCTCGAAGCAGGCGCATGCCGCCAGCGCGAACACCGCGAAGCCGCTCAGGTACAGCAGGAACGGATAACGCCAGTGCAGCCCGGCCAGGAAGCCGCCGGACAGCAGGATCGCCGAGCCGATCACGGGACCGAACATGTTCTGCCAGCCCAGCCAGCGCTGCCGCGCTTCCCCTTCGAAGTAGTCGCCCATCAGCGCGTTGCCGACGGTGAGGATGGCCGCTTCCGCCAGCCCCACGATCACACGACTGGCGACGATCAGCCACAGGCTGTCGAAGAACATCGGCGCCAGGCCCAGCACCGAGAACGCCAGCAAGGCCGCCAGCAGCAGCGGGCGCCGCCCCCAGCGGTCGGCCACGGCGCCCATCGCGCCGGAGAACAGCGCCACGCACAGCGAGGGCACGGTGATAATCATCGGCACCAGCAGTTCGAACCGGGGCACGCCAGAGAACTGCTGGAACAGTTGCGGCAGGCCCGGCACCAGCGCGGCCAGCGCCAGCGTGGGCATGCTCATGATCGCCATCAGCGCGATGCCTTGCAGCGTGCCGGCGCCGCGGGCAGTGCCGGCGCCTGGGCCGGCGCTGGCGCCGGCCTGGAGGGATGGAATGGATGCCACGGGAATCCTCTATGTGAAGTCCGCCTTGTTGAAATCCTCAGGGTCAGGCAGCCGGCGTACAGTACCGGCGGGTGAAAGTCAGGCCGCCTCGAGCACGTGCTTGCGGTACCAGGCGTTGAGCATCATGCCGCTGGCGATGGGCGCCGGGCCCTTGTCGCTTTCGACGATGACCCAGCCGGCATAGCCCAGTTCCAGCATGGCCGCCAGCAGCGCCGGGAAGTCGACCAGGCCGGTGCCCATCTCGCCGAACCAGCGGGGGATCTCCCGCTCGCCACCGGCCGCGATCATCGCCCGTTCGGCGTTCTGCAGCCGGTATTCGCCCAGCGTGTCGACGGCCAGCGCATCCTTGAAGTGGAAGTGCCATACCCGCTCGTGCAGGCGCCGGTACAGCGCTACCACGTCGTGCCCGGCGATCGTCAGTTCGGCCGTGTCGAACGCCAGGCCCACGTTGTCCCGGTCGCACAGCTCCAGCAGGTGCTCGAACTCGTCCACGGTGCGCAGTGCCGACAGCGCATCCACGTGCAGCACCGTCTTCAGGCCCAGCGACGCCGTCATTTCGCCCACCGCGTTCCAGCACGCGGCGGCGGCCGCCATGCGCTCCCCGTTCAGCGCGCCTTCCTTCCAGAACGAGGGGAACGGCCGCACCACCAGGCAGTCGCCGCCCAGTTCGGCCAGCATTTCCGCGTGGATGCGGGCCTGTGCGAGGATGCGCGCGTGATCTTCCCGCCGCGTGCTCATCAGCCCGAAGTGCAGTTCCTCGAAGCTCATCACGGTGGGATCGAAGAACGTGCTGGCCACGCGGCCGATGCCCCAGTCCTTCAGCTTCAGCCGGAAATGCGCCGGCGAGCCGAAATTGATCGCCACGTTTTCGGGCCGCCCGATCGGGTCCCAGCGCCCGCTGCCGCCATTGAGTTCGATCGATGAAAACCCGCACGCGGCGGTGACCTTCAGCGCCCGCTCGATTTCCTCCAGCCGCGCGAAACTCGTGAAGCCGGCCTTCCACTGGTTGACCGCGTAACCCCATTCGATTGCCATGCCCTGCTCCTCAAGCGTAGATTTTGGTGAGCACATGCTGGATGTACCAGGCCGACAGTGCCGTGCTTTCCGGGTAGTTGCCGCCGCCGACGTCCGCCTTGTCGTGCTCCACGCCCACCCAGCCTTCGTAACCGCAAGTCTTCATCGCCGCCATCAGCGCCGGGAAATCCACCAGCCCCTGCGGCGTGCCCATCTCGTGGAACCAGCGCGGCGTGGTCGGCGCCATCACCTCGGCATCGGGCTTGCGCCGGTAGTCGCCCGTCAGGTCCACGTGGTGCGTGTCCTTCAGGTGGAAGCCGCCGCAGCGGTCGTGCAATTTCAGGTACAGGTCGACCGGATCGACGCCGGCGATCACGTGTTGCGCCGTATCGCAGTAGAAGAACACGTAGCGCGGATCGGTCCATTCGTAGAATTTGCGCAGCTGCTCGGCGCTGCGGATGCCGCAGAAGAACTCGTGGTGGCAGCATGTCCGGACGCCGTATTCCAGCGTCATCTTGCCGACGCGGTTCCACAGCTCGGCGCAGGCGCGCAGCTTGTCGTCCGTGACGGGCTCCACGTCGTAATACAGGCCGGCCGGCATCACGATGAAGTTCTCCACGCCCAGGCCGGCCGACGAGCGCATGATGTGCTGCGCATAGTTGACGATGTGGTCGTGCGTGGCGCGCACGTGCGGCGCGCTCTGGCGCTCGTCGTACATCACCGCGTGGAACAGGCTGAGCACCTTGTCGATGCCCCGCGCCTGCATGAAGGCGCGGGCGTTTTCCAGCGAGCCGAACAGCTCTTTCAGCGGGCCGAGGTGGAAATCGAAGGTCTCGATGGCCTCGAAACCGATGGCCGAGATCTGCTTCAGGAATTCATCGAAGCGCTTTACCGACGTGTACTGCGACAGCTGGCCCTGGGGCGTGTCGATGCGCCAGTGGTCCATGTAGGCCCAGCGCAGTTTGCGGGTGGTCATGCGGTCTCCTTCGGTTTAAATAATTAGAATTCTGGTTATATATCTGAAGTGCAGACTGCCGATATCCCGGCCGCTGGTAGCGGGCACCTTTTCCTGGACAAGGCTTCCAGAAAAAAGTGTCAGACACCAGCCGGCGCAACTTTCCAACAGCCTTTCGGTTTTTCGGCTTTTTCGGCTCTTCAGCGTTTTACCGCTTCGGCACGAACAGCAGGAACGCCAGCATCATGTCCGACAGGTCCCCCAGCAGCTGGTTCCAGCTGCCGGCCTCGTCGAGCCGCCCGATGCTGTCCAGGCCCAGGAAGCGGGCTTGGGTGGCATAGATCAGCAGCATGCCCGTTTCCACGGCCCGCTCGGGATCGGGGTGGCGGATCTCGTCGCGGCAGGACAGCAGCAGCTTGTTGAGCTTGGCATTGTTTTCCAGCGCCGACTTCTTGCCGGCCGCGCCGATCGCCGCGTCGACCGAGCCGCGCAGCATGAACGAACGCAGCACGCTGGCGTTGTCGCGCAACAGGTTGCCGAACCCGCTCACGACGGCCGGCACCATCTGTTCCAGCCCGCGCGCCTCGGCGGCGATGCGGGTCGACTCCGCGGTGAACTGCTCGCCGAGCCGCTCCAGGTAGCGCACCTGCACCACGCGCAGCAGTTCATCCTTGCCGTCCACGCGCCCGTACAGCGAGCCGGTGGAGACCCCCGAGCGCTGGCAGATTTCGGCCAGCGTGATCTGGTCGTAGGCGCGCTCGCGCAGCAGTTCGATCGTGGCTTCGATGATCCGTTCGAACGACTGGCGGCTGCGGCCCTGCTTGGGCACGCGGGCATGGGTACTGATGGAAGGCATGGAGCTCACTGAAAAAAGGGTGTCCGATTATAGCCAATGCCATGTCGCGAGGGAACGCCGGCACGGTTGGATCGCAGGCGCCGACGTCACAGCCGCCCCGCCTTCAGTTCGGCGACCGCGAAGTCCACCGCCCGCGCGGTCAGCGCCATGTACGTCAGCGACGGATTCACCGTGCCGGCCGACGCCATGGCCGAACCGTCGGTGACGAACAGGTTCGGCACACCGTGCACCTGGTTGCGGCCATTGAGCACGGACTGCGCCGGGTCGTGGCCCATGCGGGCGCCGCCCATCTCGTGGATCGACACGCCGGGCAGCGTGCGCACGGGGATCAGCTGCACGCGCTGCGCGCCGGCCGCCAGCAGCATCTGCTCGGCCTGCTTGCCCGCGTCGACCGCCATGCGCCGTTCGTTCTCGCCATACGCCACGTCGAAGCTCAGCTGCGGCAGGCCGAAGCCGCCCGGATTCTTCTCGTTCAGCGTGACGCGGTTGTGCGCCTGCGGCAGCTGCTCGCCGAACGCGCCGAGGAAGGCGATCCACTTGCCGGGCCGGGCGATGTTGTGCTTCATCGCGGCGCCGAAATCGTCCGTCATCGCCGCCGTGTTGGTCCAGTCGTCGCGCATCGCGCCGCCCTGGAAGCCATAGCCGCGGGTGAAGTCGGCATCGGCATCCTGGCCGCCCAGGTTGCGGAAGCGCGGCACGTAGATGCCGGTGGGCCGGCGGCCCTTGTAGTTATGCTCGTCGAAGCCCGGGATCTCGGCGAAGGCGCCGATCCCGTGGTGGTCGATCAGGTAGCGCCCCAGCGCGTCGCCCTGGTTGCCCAGGCCGTTCGGGTGCAGCGCGCTGCGCGACTGCATCAGCACCTGCACGCTGCCGTAGGTGGACGCGCAAAGGAATACGATGCGTGCATGGTAGGTGGCGCGCTGCCCCGTTCTCGCGTCGATCACGCGCACGCCGCTGGCCTTCTTCGTCTTCGGGTCGACCTCGATCGCCTCGACGACGCTGTCGGTGCGCACCGTGAGCAGGCCGGTTTTCTCGGCGGCCGGCAAGGTGGAACTGAGCGAGCTGAAATACGCGCCGAATGAGCAGCCGCGATTGCAGATGCTGCGGTTCTGGCACGGGCCGCGGCCGTTGTGCTCCGTGGTCAGGTTGGCGACGCGGCCGATCGTCACCTTGCGGTCGTTCCACTTCGCCTCGATGCGCGCCTTCAGCGCCCGTTCCACGGCCGTCATTTCCATCGGCGGCAGGAAGTGCCCGTCCGGAAAACTTGCCAGCCCCTCGGCCTGGCCGCTGACGCCGATGAATTTCTCCACGTGCGTGTACCACGGCGCCAGGTCGGCATAGCGGATCGGCCAGTCGTTGCCGTGGCCGTCGCGCGCGTTCGCCTTGAAGTCGTCGTCGCCCCAGCGGTAGGACTGGCGGCCCCACGTCAGCGAGCGGCCGCCCAGCACGTCGGTGCGGTGCCAGCGGAACGGTTTCGCCTGTTCGTACGGATTCTCCCGGTCGTTGATCCAGTAGTGGCGGTTGGCCCAGCTGAACGCGCCCCGTTCGATCCTGCTTTGTACCGGGTAATCGCGCTCATCGAGCTCGCGGTCCGGCAGGCCATGGTCGGGCGCGTCCCATGGCGACGTGAATTCATGGATATAACCCTTCTGGTGTTCGACCAGCTTGCCGCGCTCGAGCACCAGCACCTTCAGGCCCTTCTCGGTGAGCTCTTTCGCGGCCCAGCCGCCGGTGATGCCCGAACCGATGACGATCGCGTCGAATTGTATGGCGTTCTTTTTCACGGATGCTTCCTCAGATGACGGTCTGGTACGGCCAGGTCTTCATGTCCAGGTTGGCCTCGAACTTGCCCGGCACCGGCAGGTAGCGCAGCTCCTGGTTGCTGCCCGCCTCGGACGTGAAGTAGGCGAACACCACGAGGTCGCGCAGGCGCAGATAGAACGGCGCCTTCGGGTCGAGGATGCGGTCGGCCAGCGAGAAAGTGCGGCCCGCATAAGGGCTCGACGCCTTCAGCGCCGTCATCAGCTCGGCGCCCTGCTCCGGCGTGCAGGCCGCGAAGCCGCGGCCGAAGCGTTCCCGGGCCGCGCTGTCGAGCCCGGCGAGGCCGGCGCAGAACGCGGCCGCCTCGTCCGGCCGCATCCAGTGCGCCGCCAGCGCGCCGACGAATTGCGGCACGCCGGCGGCATTGGCGCCGGGCGTTTCCGTGGCGGGGATGATGACTTCGGCCGCGCTGGCCAGCACCGCCGCTTCGCCCGCGGACAGTGCGGGATTGGCCGCCGCGGCCCCGGCCGCCTTCACGGCCGCCGCCGCGGTGGCATTGCTCCACACCGCCGCCACCGCGCCACTGGCCAGCAGCGCGGCCAGCACGTCGCGCCGCGACACGCCGCCCTGCCCGCCCGGGCCGAACTGCACCTTGTGAATCTTCATGTCGTCTCCTGCCATGTGTTTTATGCCGCCGGTATGAATCCAGCATAGCACGATATTAGAACAAGAATTATGGTTTTTTTACCGGGCCGGTGAATGGCGATTCAGGGCCGGTTCGTGGCGGGCAGGCGCCGCGCGCCCACCACCTGCTCGGCCAGCAGTTTCAGGCTGCCGGCCACCTGCTCGTCGAGGCACTGGCCGTCGCCGTCGAACAGGCGCACGCCGGCCGTGTTCAGCGTCACGCCCAGCGGCGTGGGCCAGCCGCGCAAGGCATGCACGATCGAACGCAGCGCGCCGAGCGTGGTGTTGCAGCCCTGCCAACCGGCGGCCGTGACGATGCAGCCGACCGGCATGCCGTCCAGGTATACGCGGGGATCGCCGCGCAGGTCTTCCAGCAGGTCGATCGCGTTCTTCACGAGGCCGGACACGCCGCCGTGGTAGCCGGGCGACGCGAAGATCACGGCATCGGCCGCGCGCACGGCGTCGACAATCGCCTGCTGGCCGGCGCTGCGCGCGGCCTGCTCCGGCGAGTAGCCTTCGAGCGCCGCCAGCGCTTCGCCGCCGAACAGGCGCGTTTCCGCGCCGAGCTGCCGCGCGTACTGCAACGTGGCGCGCAGCGCGCTTTCGGTGCTGGAGCCCGGGCGCGTGGTGCCGCCGATGCCGACGATGAATGGGGCACGGGTCGTGGTGGTGTGGTTCATGGTGTGTCTCCTCGGGTTGTGGGTGGCAGTGACATCGGCGCGGAAAACCGGTGTCCGACACCAAAAAACGGTGTCCGACACCACATCGCCGACGCTGCCGAAAACAGACGGATTTCCTGGCCTGGAAATACCAGTTCAGGCGGCGGTCACGCTGACCGACAGCGGCAGATCGTCGCTGGCCCGCCCGACCAGCAGCTCGACCGGCCCATCCAGGTTGCGCCATCCGTCGCGCCAGGTCTGCAGCCGCCGGGCGGCGACGGGGATGCCGACGGTGCGCGACTCTCCCGGCTGCAGACCGACCTTCGCGAACGCCACCAGCGTCAGTTCCGGCACGGTGCGATAGACCTGCACGACCTCCGCACCGGCGCGCGTGCCCGTGTTGCGCACGGTGAGCGATACGACCCAGCCGCCCTCCTCTCCCGGCGTCGCCGCCGCATCGCCGAGGGAGAACGTCGCATAGCCGAAGCCGCTGCCGAACGCATGCCGTGGCGCGATGCCCTTCGCCGCCAGCCCGCGGTAGCCGACGCGCACGCCGTCGCTGTAGTGCAGGTCGCCCTGCGCATCGGGCCGCAGCGACAGCGCCGGGTAATCGCCCTCGTCGCACGCGATGGTGACGGGCATGCGCCCGCCCGGCTCGCGGTCGCCCGCCAGCACCTGCGCCAGGGCCGGGCCGAACTCCTGACCCGGGTACCAGCAATGCAGCACCGCCTGCGCCAGGTGGTCCCACGGCGTATCGAACGCATGGCCGACGTTGGTGACGATGACGGTATGCGGATTCGCCGCGCACACCGCTTCGATCAGCGCGACCTGCTCCGCCGGCAGCCGCGTATCCGGCCGGTCCTTGCTCTCCACGCTCGCGTCGGAGGTTTCGCCGACGACGAGGATCACGGCATCGGCGCTTTCGGCGAGCCGCAGTGCGCGCGCCATCATCTCCAGCGCGCCGCCCGGGCCGCGCACGCCGTACCACAGGCCCTGGCAGCGGGCCGCCGTGTAGCGCAGTTCGACGACAACCTCCATCGCCCGGCCTTCCTGCAGCGGCACCGCCACGCAATCGGCGTCGCCGCTTTTCAGGCGGCCCATCACGTCGCCCGGAGCGAGCTCCCCGTCGCGCCGGTAGACTTCGACGCCATCGAGCAGCAGCCGCAGCGCGCCGGTGCCGCCGACATGGAATACATGCTCGCCCGACCGGGCGGGCGTGAACGTGCCGCTGGCGCGGGTGCCGGCCGCGCATTGCAGGGCGCCCGCCTCGTGCACGCCGTGGAACCAGGTCAGCGAATTGGTGTCCCGCGTTTCGCTCAGCACCGGCGCGCCGTCGAAGGCGACGTTGTCGAAGTAGTCGATGGTCATGCCCTGCGCGCACCCGTCGCCCAGTGCGCGGGCCGGCGCCACTGGCATGCGCGGCAGCTTCGGCTGCGGGTCGACGCCCGGTTCGTAGCCGATGACCGCGTCGCCGAAGCGCGCGCGCAGCGCATCGAGCGGCAGGATGGCGTCAGGCTTGAGTGCGATCTTCGCGAACGTGCCGCCCTGGAAGCACGGCGCGCTGGCGTTCGGGCCGATCACGGCGATGCGGCCGAAGCGGCGCGGGTCGAGCGGCAGCATGGCGCCCACGTTGCGCACCATCGTGAAGCCGGCCGCCGCCGCTTCGGCCAGCAGTGCTGTCGCCTGCGCCTCCGGCATCGGCGGCGCCTTGCCGGCGGCGAAACGCCGGGCGGTGGCGGCCACGCGTCCCGCCGCGTCGTGCAGCCGGGCCAGCGGCACGGCGCGGTCGCGCACCGCCGCCGCACTGCGCGCGCCCAGGAAGCGCGCCGGCCCCGGCATTTCCAGGTCGAGCCCGCCGAGCAGCGAACCGGCCGTGGAATGGGTGCCGAACCAGTCGCTCATGAACACGCCGGGGTAGCGCCACTCGTCCTTGGCGATGGCCTGCACGATGTCGCCCGCCTCGGCGCACCAGCTGCCGTTGACCTTGTTGTACGCGGTCAGCATGCCCGCGCACCCGGCTTCGGCCGCCATCTCGAACGGCAGCAGGTAGACTTCGCGCAGCGTGCGCTCGTCGACCACGGCGTTCATGCTGTCGCGCGCCGTTTCGCTGTCGTTGCAGACCAGGTGCTTGGCGACGGCACCCGTGCCGGACGCCTGGCAGCCCTGCACCCACGCGGCGCCCAGCGTGCCGCACAGCAGCGGTTCCTCGGAAAAATATTCGAACGCGCGGCCGGCCAGCGGGCTGCGCGCCAGGTTCACGTTGGGCGCCAGCATCAGGTCCACGCCGCGGCGCACCGCCTCGCCGCCCACCAGCCGGCCAACCTTTTCCACGAGCGCCGCATCCCAGCTTGCTCCCAGCGCCACCGGCGCGGGCGTGAGCATCGACACGTCGCGCTCGTCGATCCGCGCGCCGGCCACGCCCATCGGGCCGTCGGCCATCGAAAGCGCCGGGATGCCGGCCTCCGGCACCGCGGCGGTCCGCCACATCGATGCGCCGGCGGTCAGCATCGCCAGGTCGGCCAGGCTCAGTTCAGTCGTCATTGTCGTCTCCTCCGCGCCGCGACGCCGTTACCGGAACGCCGGCAGGACCTGCGTGGCCAGCAGCCGCAGCGTCTGGTCCGCCCAGGCGAGGCGCTGCTCCGTCAGCGGACCGGTGACGGTGCCGCACAGGATGTTGCCGATGCCGACCTCCTGGTAGGCGCGCAGCTTGCCGATCACCGTCTCGGGGCTGCCGTACAGGCACCACGTTGCCATCCAGTCCTCGGTCAGCGCGTGGCCCGTGCGGTCGGTCTTCCTGTTGGCGTCGTCCGCCTCGGCCTTGGCATTGAACGCGCTTTCGCGGTCGATGGCTTCCTGGTACGAGGTCAGGATTTCCAGCACTTCCTTGTGCGCCTGCTCGTCGGTGGGCGCCAGGTGCACGCACTGGTAGCTGTGCGTGGTCCACGACAGCGCGTCGGCCACCGTTTCCTCCGGGTGGCCGGCGGCCAGCAGCTGCTCGTGGTAGCTGGCGAAATACTTCTTCACGTGGCTGAGCGGATCGGTGCCGCCGATCTTCGGCGGCGTGAAGGCCGGAATGAAGGCGGGCCAGCCGTTGACGGCGGCACGCGTGGTGCTGCTCTCCTTCATCGCCACCGGCATCAGGCGCGCATGCTTCGCGCCGTACGGCGCCGGCGCGATGCGCTGCAGCACGCGGCCCTTGTGGAAGCCGTCGAGTTCCACCGGCGCATCGTCGATCTTCTTGTTCCACAGCGTCTCGGCCGCCTGCAGGTTTTCCTCGGCGATCCGCCCCGCATCCTTGTAGTTGACGCCGAAACCGATCATTTCTTCCGGCGTGGTGCCCGAGCCGATACCGACCAGCAGCTTGCCTTTCGTCAGGTGATCGAGGATGTTGATGCGCTCGACGAATCGCACCGGGTGATGCAGCGGCACCGACGTGACCGAGAAGCCGAAATGCATGTCCGGCAGCTTCGCGGCCAGATAGGCGGCGAACATGTAGCTGTCGCTGGCCACCGGCATGTAGCCGTTGAAATGGTGGTCCGGCAGGAAGATGGCGTCGAAGCCCAGTTTCCCGGCCAGCAGCGCGTGCTGCTCCAGGTCGACGATCAACTGTTTGTCCGCGTCCGCGGTCATCGTGCGGGCGTTCAGGAAGACGGAGAAGCGCATGGTAAATCCCGTAGTGAGGGTTGAGGGCTGGCACCGGCCCACCCGGGACGGCCGCGCCGCCCGGTCGGATCGCTGATAAGAATCAGAATTCGGATTATGATATGGCGCGAAAGGGACGAAGTCAAACAAAAGCTGCTGGCGTTAAAAGCTGCGGGTCAAAAGCTGCGGGTCGAAGCTGCGGGTCAAAAGCTGTCGGTCAAAAGCTGTGCTCGTTTCAAAGGTCGCCGCCCGTGCCGCCGCCGGCGATGCCCGGCCACTCCATCTCGAGTTCCATGCCGATCGAGCGCGCCAGCCCGTCCAGGTCGGGGAACAGCGTGGCGTTCGTGATGTTCATCCGGTACAGCGCCTTCATCGCCTCCTCGCGCACGCCGATCGGCAGCACGATCTTCTTTAGCAGCGTGCCGCTGTCGGCGTAATGCCCCAGGATGTCGTCGAGCGGCTTGTCCACCATGCCCGGCACCACCAGCGTGCCCGACTGCGCCACCAGCCGCCGGTCCATCTCGGTGGGTTCGCCGATCCAGATGATCGCGTTGGTATTGGGCAGGAACAGGCGGGCGAAGTTGCCGGACAGCCGAGGATCGATGCCGTTGCGGTCCATGCCCGGTTGCCCGCGCGGCGCGGCCATCCACAGCCGCGGCGTGTTCAGCGCATGGATCGCCGCGTCGCGCGTGGCCCGCTCCAGCGCGAAGAACACGGCCACGAACGGCGACTTGGTGAAGTCCAGCAGCCGGGTGGGCGCGCCGTGGTGCTGCATCAGCGCCAGGCAGCGCAGGGCGTTATCGAGCACGGCCGGGTTGTCGAGATAGTTGTGCGCCTTGCGGCGGAAGATGCGGATCGCCCGTTCCTCGCGCAGCCGCCAGCTTGCCTTGTCCGGCACATAGGCGTGCAGGTAGCGCGACAGCGACGTCTGCAACGGCCACCGGGCGTCCTGCTGGCCGCGGAAGGCCCAGCCGTCGAGCGCGGCGCTCAGGGCAACGAATTCATTCCAGCTGGCGACGACGATTTCTTCCATGGCGACGGGCTCGTGGTGGGAAACGGTGCGAGTGTAGCCGAATGCCGCGTCCGGCAGCGAACCGCAGCGTGCGGCCGGAGTACCCACCCGGCCGTATCGCAAAGGCAACATTCACGACGCAAGCCGCGGCGAAATCCACTAAAAGCCGAGAACGGATAAGCAACCGACAAGTTGCCGAAGTTATAATTCCCCGCAGCGGGCACGCGGTGCCCGCCTCACATCGACGGCGGAACGAGACCGATGCTGTTCAATTCCCATGCATTCCTGTTCGGCTTCCTGCCGGTGGTGCTGCTGGCCTACTTCGCCGCGGCGCGGCGCGGGCGCGAATACGGCAACCTCGTGCTGGCCCTGGCCTCGCTGTTCTTCTATGCGTGGTGGGACGTGCGCTACCTGCCGCTGCTGCTGGCCTCGATCGCTGGCAATTACGCCTGCTCGCTGCGGATCCGCGCCGCGCAGGGGCCTGCCCGCCGGCGCTGGCTCGTGGCGGCGCTGGCCGCCAATCTTGCGCTGCTGGGCTGGTACAAATACGCCGGCTTCTTCGCCGCCGGCGTGGCACAGGCCACCGGCTGGCACTTGCCGGCCCTGCACATCGTGCTTCCGATCGGCATCTCGTTCTTCACGTTCACGCAGATCGCGTTCCTGGTGGACACCGCGCGCGGCCATGTCAGCGAGAGCCGCTTCCTGCACTACCTGCTGTTCGTCACCTATTTCCCGCACCTGATCGCCGGCCCGGTGCTGCACCACGGCGAGATGATGCCGCAGTTCGGCGACGACCGGAACCGCTGGCCGCGCGCCGTCAATTTCGCCGTCGGCGGCTCGGTCTTCTTCATCGGGCTGGCCAAGAAAGTGCTGGTCGCCGATAACCTGGCGCCGTACGCGAACGTACTGTTCGCCGACCCGCAGGAGGTCTCGCTGCTGGTGGCATGGGGCGGCGTGCTGGCGTATGCATTCCAGCTGTACTTCGATTTTTCCGGGTATTCCGACATGGCGATCGGCCTGTCGCGCCTGTTCGGCGTGCAGTTGCCGCTGAACTTCGCGTCGCCCTACAAGGCCGCGTCGATCATGGAGTTCTGGCGCCGCTGGCACATGACGCTGTCGCGCTTCCTGCGCGACTACCTGTACATTCCGCTGGGCGGCAACCGCAGGGGGCCGGCACGCCGGTCGGCCAACCTGATGGCGACGATGCTGCTGGGCGGCCTGTGGCACGGCGCCGGCTGGAACTACGTGATCTGGGGCGGGCTGCACGGCCTGTACCTGGTGACCGGCCAGGCGTGGCGCGGCCTCGCGCAGCGCATGGGCTGGCGCGGCGGGCCCGCCGGCCGGCTGGCCGGCTGGGCACTGACGTTCGCCGCGGTGTGCGTGGCCTGGGTATTCTTCCGCGCACCGGACCTCGATACGGCGCTGGCCATCCTGGCCGGCATGGCCGGCGAGCACGGCGTGCAGCTGCCGGCCACGATCGGCGCTCACCTGGGCGCGCATCTCGGCGGCCTGAAGGCGGCTCTGGACGGACTCGGCATCGGCTGGTACCAGGGCGGCACCGCGCGCTTCGTCGAGACATGGGGCTGGGTCGCGGCGGCCGCCGTGGTGGCCTTCGCCATGCCGAACACGCAGCAGATCATGCACCGCTTCGCACCGGCGCTCGATGCGGGCGGCCCGCGCGAGGCGGCGGTGCGCCTGGCGTGGCGGCCGGCGCGCCGCCACGCGGTGCTGATCGGCACGCTCGCCGTGCTGGGCGTGCTGTCGCTGAACCGGCCCACCGATTTCCTGTATTTCCAGTTCTGACATGAGCGCACACCGCAATTACCTCCGCTGGATGCTGGGAACGATCGCCGGCGCCAGCCTGGCCGTGGCCGGCTTCGTGCTGCTGGTCGACCCGTACGGTCTGTACACACTGGCCGACATGCCGGGCGTGAACCGGATAAAGCCGCCCGTCGAGCGCTACCGCAACGAGATCCGCCTGGCCCGCGCCGACCGGCTGCGGCCGCGCATCGTCATCACGGGCAATTCGCGGATGGAAGCCGGCGTCGACCCGGACGGCCCGCAACTGGCCGGAAAGAACGCCTTCAACCTCGGGCTGGCCGGTACCAGCGCGGCGATGGCGGTCGGCCAGCTGCGCCACCTGGCCGCGGGCGCCGCGCCCCCCGAACGCGTGATCGCCGGCCTCGAATTCGTCGATGCGCTCACCGAGCGGCCGGTGCATGCCGCCGCGCTGCCGCCGCCACTGCCGGCGCCGGATCGGGGCTGGCGCAGCCACCTGTGGCGCGCCGACGCGCTGTACTCGTTCGCGTCGCTGAAGGATGCTCTCGTCACGGTGGCGATCCAGCACGACCCGGATGCCGCGACGGCCACGCTGCGAGGCCACAATCCCCTGCAGCAGTATCACCAGGCGGCGCGCACGGAAGGCTATTCCGCGCTGTTCGGCCAGCGCGCCGCCGAGAACACCCGCAAGCTGGCCGCCGCGGCCGATGGCGGCCTGGATACGCCGGCCGTGCGCGCCCAGGTCGCCGCGCTGATCGACGGCGCCGCGGCAGGCAACCCCGGCGTGGCGGTCGACATGGTGATCTACCCGTATCACGCGCAACTGCTGGCCCTGTTCGAGGGAGCGAAACTGTGGCCCCGCTTCGAGGCATGGAAGGCGCTCCTGGTGGCCGAGGTCGAGGCGGGCCGGCAGCGCCATCCGCACGCCCGCATCGCGGTGCACGACTTCTCCGGCTACGGGCCGGTCCAGTGCGAGGCGATCCCCGCCCCCGGCAGCGCGGCGCGCACGCGCTGGTACTGGGAAGCCGGCCATTTCAAGCCCGCGCTCGGCGAACTGATCGTGGCGCGGGTGCTGGGGACGACAGACGACGGCATGCCGGCCGGCTTCGGCGTACGGCTCGAGCGCGACACGCTCGCCGCGAACCGCGCACGGATCGCCGGCGAGCGGGCCGACTGCATCGCGCGCCAGGCGAGCGTGTTCGACGGCGTGACACGCGACGTGGCACGCGAACATGCGCGGCGGACCGGATTGCGCGCGATGGCTGGTCACCATGCGGGCATCGCTCCCGCCGCGATCGAATAATCATTGCAAGCCGCAGCGGAGCTGACTTGCGGCGGCGGCCCCGCGACACGATCGGTCCTCATTACCAAGCTGGCCTGACCAATCGTTGCAAAAACACGTCACTGGTCTGACAGAATTGCACTTGGCCCGACCACATTCGAAATTACGCCGCACGTCTCAGCCGCGCTAGCGCGCAAATAAGCGCGCATTTGAGCGAAGTTAGCGACAGATGATCATTAGGTTATCGTTTTCCTTCGCACCTATACGTTTTTGTTATTTGTGTAAGCCAGGAGGCTCCGCAATGATGGAGCCCGCGCACGTTCGAGACCGTGCGCGCCACCAGGCGTAGAGATCCGGAACAAAATCAGACCAGGAGACTTGGATGCACAGCAGCAAAACCGCTTTGAAACTGACGGCGATCGCGTCGGCAGTACTGGCCATGGCCCACATCACCGCGCAGGCGCAGGAAGCCACCGAGCCGCAGACCGTGGTCGTCACCGGCCTGCGCGCATCGCTGGAGAGCGCGCTCAATGCCAAGCGCACCGAGAACAGCATCGTCGACGTCATCAAGGCCGAGGATATCGGCAAGTTCCCTGATACGAACCTGGCCGAATCGCTGCAGCGCGTGCCGGGCGTGGCGATCGACCGCGATGCCGGCGAAGGCCGCAGCATCACCGTGCGCGGCCTGGGCCAGGACTTCACCCGCGTGCGCATCAACGGCATCGAGGCGCTGGCCACCACCGGCGGCAGCGACAACAGCGGCGGCACCAACCGTGGCCGCGGCTTCGACTTCAACGTGTTCGCCTCCGAACTGTTCTCTTCGCTGACGGTGCGCAAGAGCTCCGCCGCCGACGTGGAAGAAGGCTCGCTGGGCGCCACCGTCGACCTGCAGACGATGCGTCCGTTCGACTTCGCCAAGCGCGGTTTCAACGCCACCGCGATGATCAAGGGCCGCTACAACGACCTTTCGAAGAAAACCGATCCGCGCGGCGCGTTCATGTTCTCGGACACGTTCAACAACAACACGATGGGTTACCTCGTGTCCGTCGCGTACAGCAAGCGCAACCTGTTCGAGGACGGTTTCTCCACCGGCCGCTGGGACAACGGCCCGTCCGTCGGCGGGTGGTGCGCGCCGATGGGCGTGGGCCCGTCGACGTCGCCGAACTGCAGCACGAGCGCGCCGGGCTTCCCGGTGGCCACGCGCCTGCCCGGCACGCCCGAGAACATCGCCGCCTACAATGCCGCCAGCAGCGCCGCCAACTATCACCCGCGCTTCCCCCGCTACGGCCGCATGGTGCACGACCAGGACCGCCTGGGCGTGACCGCGTCGTTCGAATGGAAGCCGCAGCGCGGCACGCGCCTGTCGCTGGACCTGCTGTACGCCGACCTCGATGCGACGCGCGAGGAAAACTATATCGAAGGCTTCTCGTTCTCGCGCAACCTCAGTTCCGGCGGCAAGCCGCAGACCTCGGTCGTCAACGCGCAGTACGACTCGCTGGGGCGCATGGTGTACGGCGTGTTCAACGGCGTCGACATCCGGTCCGAGTCGCGCTACGACGAGATGCAGACGAAATTCGTGCAGCCCACGCTGAACCTGTCGCACCAGATCAGCGAGGACCTGCGCCTGACCGCCGCGCTGGGCCACGCGAAATCCAAGTTCGACAACCCGATCCAGACCACGGTCACGCTCGATGCCCCGAACGTGAACGGCTACGTGGTCGACTTCCGCCAGAACGACCGGCTGCCCATCATCACCTACCCGTTCGACGTCACCCAGGCCGGCGTGCTGAACATCTATGGCGTGCCGGCCGGCGCGACGTCGGCGGCGAACGCGCTGCCGAGCGAAATCCGCATCCGCCCGGCGGGCACCGAGAACACCAACGACGTGTTCAGCAGCGACCTGGCATGGCGTGCCAGCGACACGTGGACCTTCAAGGGCGGCGTGAACGTGAAGCGCTACAAGTTCAACACGTGGGAATCGCGCCGCGCCAACACGGCCGAGACGATCTACGGCCTGCCGGCCGGCACCGCCATCGGCGGCCTGGCGACGCAGCTGACGGGCTTCGGCAGCGGCCAGGACATGCCGGCCGGGAACGCGACGGGCTGGGTGATGCCCAACATCGGCGCCATCACGGCACTGTACGATGCCTACTGCAACTGCCTGAAGTCCGGCCCCGCGGGCGGCCCGGGCGACTTCACGCTGACGTCGCTGTCGAACGCGAGCGCGCGCGGCAACAACCGCGCGATCAAGGAGCAGGACAACGGCGTCTACCTGCAGGGCGACTTCGATGCCGAACTGTGGGGCCTGCCGGTGCGAGGCAACGTGGGGGGCCGCTACGTGAAGACGAAGCTGACCGCCACCGGCTACGTGGCCACCGGCGGCGGCATCCCCGTCACCGTGGAAAACGAGTACAACGACTTCCTGCCGGCGCTCAACGTGACCGCCAACGTCACGCCGGACTTCCTGGTGCGCCTGGCCGCGGCCAAGGTGATGTCGCGGCCGCCGCTGGGCAACCTGAACCCGGGCGGCACCGTCAGCACCGTGGGCGCGCTGGGCATCTCGTCCGGCAACCCGCTGCTGGAACCGTTCCGCGCCAAGACGTTCGACGCGTCGTTCGAGTACTACTTCCCGAACAAGGCCTTCGTCGGCCTGGGCCTGTTCCAGAAGAACATCGCCAGCTACGTGCAGGGCGTGCGCGAATCGATGCCGTACAACCAGACCGGCCTGCCGCTGTCGCTGCTGCCGTCGAACTTCACCGGCACCGAGATGTTCGACGTGACGAGCTTCCGGAACACGCCGGGCGGCAAGCTGCGCGGCGTGGAACTGAACTACCAGCAGCCGTTCACGTTCCTGCCGGCGTGGGGCCGCAACTTCGGCCTGATCGCCAACTACACGAAGGTGTCGTCGAAGATCGACTACATCATCTCGGCCAACACCGCCAACAGCGGCACCGTGCGCAACGAGCTGGTGAACCTGTCGCCGAAGTCGTGGAACACCACGTTCTACTACGATGACGGCCGCTTCAGCGCACGCCTGACCGGCGCCTACCGCTCCGCCTACCTGCAGACGGTACCGGCGCAGAACAACAACGACGTGGCGGGCAAGAACGAAACCACGAACATCGACCTGTCGCTGTCCTACAAGATCAACGACAAGCTCGAACTCACGTTCGAGGGCGTCAACCTCACCAACGAGGCCAGCGACCAGTACGTGGGCAGCACGCGCAACAGCGTGAACGTGCTGAACGTGACGGGCCGCGAGTACCTGCTCGGCGCCCGCTACAAGTTCTGAACGGGACCACGATGGTATCGCGACGCGACGCAATGAGAACCGCCGGGTTCGGCACGCTGCTGCTGGGGGCCGGCGCGCCCTCCTCCGCGGCTGCCGCGCCCCCCTGTGCGAAGACCGCCGTTCCCCCATGGGGCACCGGCTTCGAAGGCCAGCGCAAGCCGGACCTGGGCAACGGCACGTTCCTGAACCCGATCGTGGCGGGCGACCGCCCCGATCCGTCGATCCTGAAGGACGGCGACGATTACTACATGACGTTCTCCACCTTCGACGCCTATCCCGGCCTGGTGATCTGGCATTCGAAGGACCTGGTGAACTGGCGGCCGGTGACGGCCACGCTGCACCGGAACATCGGCTCGGTGTGGGCGCCGGAGCTGTGCAGGCACAAGGGGCGGTACTACCTGTACATCCCGACCAAGAAGACGGCGGTGCCCGGGTCGAAGACCACGTCGTGGGTGATCTGGGCGGACAGGATCGAGGGCCCGTGGTCCGAACCGATCGACCTGGACCTGCCGCGGCACATCGATCCCGGCCATGCCGTGGGCGAGGACGGCTCGCGCTGGCTGTTCCTGTCCGGCGTGGACCGGGTACGGCTGGCCGACGACGGCCTGAGCACGGTCGGCAAGCCGGAGAAGGTGTACGAGCCGTGGCGCTACCCGGACGACTGGGAGGTGGAAGCCTTCTCGCCGGAAGGCCCGAAGGTGCTGCGCCACGACGGCTACTACTACCTGATCCTGGCCGTGGGCGGCACTTCCGGCCCGCCGACGGGGCACATGGTGATCGCGGCCCGCTCGAAGTCGATCAACGGGCCGTGGGTGCATCACCCGCGCAATCCGCTGGTGCGCACGGTCGACGTGGCCGAGAAATGGTGGTCGCGCGGCCATGCCACGCTGGTGCAGGGCCCGGCCGGCGACTGGTGGAGCGTCTACCACGGCTACGAGAACGGCTTCTGGACGCTGGGGCGGCAATGCCTGCTGGCGCCCGTCACCTGGTCGGCCGACGGCTGGCCCGATTTTGGCGGCGGCGACCTGTCGCAGCCGATCCGCAAGCCCGCCGCTGCTGCTGTTACCGCTTCCGCCAACGCGGTGCACGGCATGGCGCTGTCGGACGACTTTTCCACCGACAAGTATGGCGTGCAGTGGAACTTCTTCAATCCGGCGCCGGACGAGGCCAGGCGGCTGGCGCGACGCGACGGGGTGCTGCACCTGAAGGCCGCCGGAAAACAGCCGTCGGATTCGTCGCCGCTGGTGTTCGTGGTGCCGGACCAGGACTACGAAGTGGAATGCGAGATCGAAGTCGACCCCGGCACGCGCGCCGGCCTGCTGGTGTTCTACGACCACAAGCTGTATTGCGGCATCGGCTTCGACGACAGGAACCTCGTGCTGCACCGCTACGGCACCGAGCACGGCCAGCCGGCCAACCCGTACGGCAAGCGCATGTTCCTGCGGCTGCGCAACCGCAGGCACGTGGTCAGCATCCACCTGTCCGGCGACGGCAAGAACTGGGTGCGGGGGCCGCGGGGGTATGAAGTCTCCGGCTACCACCACAACGTGCGCGGCGGGTTCATGTCGCTGAAGCCGGCGCTGTACGCCACGGGCGACGGCGAAGCGCGGTTCCGCAACTTCCGGTACCGCGCCTTCGGCTAACACTACGGCCGAGCCCGTGTCACTCTGGTGCCAGGCACCAGAGTGACACGGGCTCGCCAATGCGCCAGATCTAGCCGCGTCCCTGGCGCGGCACGCTGCGCCGGTCCACGGCGGCGGCCTGGCTGGCGGCGGCGAAGCGCGCGAGCGCGTAGTCGAGGGCCGGCAGCAGCTTGCCGCGCCGCGTTTCCAGCGCGGGCTCGGTCCGCAGGTCGTCGACATCGTGCTGCACCAGCAGCGTGCCCAGGCCCAGCAGGGCCGCGGCACGGCCCACCAGGTCGATGGCGGGAATGCCGCCATCGTTGTACAGGTGCCAGATGCCCTGCTCGCCGTCGACGGCGAGGTCGAGGCAGGCGTCCACCAGGTCCGGCAGGTAGGTCGGCGCCAGCGTCAGCTCGGGCGGCAGCGCCACCGGCTCGCCGTCGCGCAGCGATGCCAGCGCCTGGCCGAGCAGGCCCATGTCGCCGTCGGCACTGAAGAACTGGCCGCTGCGCACGACCAGCGCATTCGGATTGGCGCGCAGCACGCGCCTCTCGGCCTCGGCCTGGCAGCGGCCGAATGCGTCCACCGGGGCCGGGGCAGCCGATTCGTCGCGCGGGCCGGTCGCGCCGGCCAGCACCGCCGCGCTGGAAAACACCAGGTACGGCAGGCCGTGGCGCGCGGCGGCCAGCGCCAGCACCGTGGCGCCGGCGATGTGGGCACGGTACTGCTCGTCCGTCTGGCGCACGTCCGATACGCCGGTCGACGGCGGCCGGGCACCGGCCGCGTTGACGATGGCCCACGGCCGGTGCTGGCGGATCATCCGCTCGACCGCTTCGGCATCCGTCGCATCCATCGTGTCGCGCCCGGCCAGCACGCAAGGCAGGTTGCGAGCCTTGCAGCGGGCCGCGAACGCCCGCGCCAGCGCACCGCTGGCGCCCGCCACGAGGATCGGCCGCATCGGCGCGCGGGCCAGCTGGCGCTCGGTCAGCGATACCGTCACGGCGGGCGCCGCGACGGGGCGGCACAGGAAGCGCCCCGGCCGGTGCCACCAGCCGGCGCCGCGCAGCACCGGGTGGTCGAGCTGGCGGCCGCTCGACAGCCGCTGCATCAGCTCCGCCACGGCCGTGGGCCGGGGCTGCGCGCCGCGCACGTCGAACGGTCCCGGCTCGTAATAACCGTGGCAGGCGGTCACCAGGCAGTTCCAGTCGTAGGAGCCCAGCAGCGCCCACACGGTGACGGCGCGGATGTCCGCTCCCGCATCGCGCTGGGCTTGCGCGGCCTGCCAGATCTCGCGCAGCCAGCGCAGCTGGTCTTCGCGGTGCGCGTCGATGTGCGCCTCGGTGATCGCCACCGGCAGCCTGTAGCGCTCCCACACTTCGGCCAGCAGCGGGCCGATGCCGCGCGTCGGGTTGGCCAGCACGCGCGCGGTTTCCATGTCGGCATGGCGGATGCCGTTGTACTCGTGCACGTGGCTGTCCGGGAACCGTCCGGTGCGGTGATCCAGCCAGCGCTCGCTGGTGACGTAGTAATTGACGCCGATAATGTCCGGCGGGCACGGATTATCCTGGAACCACTGCAGTTCGACGGGATCGGCGCCGGATTTCACCATGAAATCGTACAGCGCGTGCTCCGGACCGACCATGCCGCACAGCAAGTCCCACGACAGCCAGCGGCGCTCGTTGAAGAAGTCCACCAGTTCCGCCATCTCGGGCGTGCCGTAGGTGCGGCTCAGGTCGTCCGTCTGCACCAGTTTCGCATCCGGATTGACTTCGCGGATCGCCCGCATCGCCAGCACGGTGGCACGGCACTGGTTCAGCAGTGCGCGCACGAACGACGCTTCAGACTTCGCATGCGGATACCACACGCCGGACAGCGCGGAAAAGCGCGCCGTCGTCAGCGGTTCGTTGACCGGGGTGTAATACGTCAGCCACGGATACCGGCATGCCACGGCGCCGGCGTATTCCGCCAGCTTGTCCGCGAAGCACGGCGACAGCAGGTTGGTATGCTGCGGCCCGCTGCCGTGGTGCACCAGCCCCGCGATCGGTTCCACGCCCAGGTCGCGCAGGCGCGGCAGGCGCGCATCGGACCAGGACCAGTCCGCGTTGCCGACGCCGTCCGGCGCCGTGTGCTCCCACAATACGGGATAGCGCACGGCACGGATGCCCAGCGAGGCGAAGCGGTCGATATCGTCGAGGCGGTCGAGGTGCCCGTTGCGTTCTATCTGACTGAAATACTGGTCCGACACGCGGTTGATCGTGCATTCGAGGCCGCCCCACAACTCGAGCGTTGCGGAACCGTTCACGTCTTGACTCATGTTTTATCTCCAGTGTTGACCCGCCCCCAGCTTAGGACTTTATGGTCCAGGCCGCCGTGGGCGAAGGGACAACACGCTTGTCGGACAAAACCTCGTAATGACGGAAGAATAGTTCCCATTCTGCCTACAAAAACCGCCGCTTACCCGACGGCGGTGCCGGATGGTTACACCGATGCTTCGCGCGCTGCAGGCGTTACCCGCGCGTCGTCCGGGACGGCCGACGCGGATCTGCCATGCCGGATCAGCGACACGGCCACCGTGGCAATCACCGCCGGCACCGCGATCGCCGCGAAATTGTGCTGCAGCGGCAGCGCCATGCCCACCAGCGTGCCGATGACGATCGGCGCCAGGATCGCCCCGCTGCGGCCCACGCCCGACGCCCAGCCGATGCCGGTGGCACGCACCGCCGCCGGGTAGAACTGGCCGGCATAGGCATAGGTGACGATCTGGGTGCCGATCGTCGACGCCCCGGCCAGGCCCACCAGCAGGAACAGCACGGGCGCCGGCACCGGATAGCCCAGCAGCGTGATCGACACGGCGGCCAGCGCGTACATCCCCACCAGCACGTACTTGATATGGAAGCGGTCGGCCAGCCAGCCGCCGCCGACGGCACCGATCACCGCGCCGAAATTAAGCACCAGGACGAACGTCAGGGCCGAGCCGAGGCTGTACCCCGCCCCGGCCATCAGCTTGGCCAGCCAGGAGCTCAGCGCATAGACCATGAACAGGCACATGAAGAACGCGATCCAGAACATCGCGGTGGAAAAGCCGCGGCCGTCCCTGAACAGCTGGCTGATCGGCGTGCCGGCGGCGGCATCGGCCGATTGCAGCGCATAGCTGTCGCCCGGCCGCGGCACGAACGACGGTTCCAGCCTGCGCGCGATGGCCGCCACTTCATCGAGCCGGCCGGCGCGCGCCAGGAACGCCATCGATTCGGGCAGCGATTTCAGCACGAACGGGATCAGCAGCACCGGCACGCCGGCGGCCAGGAACACCGATTGCCAGCCCCATGCCTCCAGCATGCCCTTGCCCAGCAGCGCGGCCAGCATGCCGCCCACCGCGTAGCCGGAAAACATCAGCGTGACGAGCGTGGCGCGGATCTTCTTCGGCGAATACTCCGTCATCTGCGCCACCACGTTCGGCATCACGCCGCCGATGCCGAGGCCGGCCAGGAAGCGCATCGCACTGAACACATAAGGATCGTTCGTCATGCCGGCGGCGGCGGTGAAGCACGAGAACAGCGCCAGGCAGATCGCGATGGCGGCGCGGCGGCCGATCCGGTCGGCCACCGTGCCGAGGAAGATCGCGCCGAACATCATGCCGAACAGCGCCGAGCTGACCATGAAGCCGGCGCTCTGCGCTGTCACGCCCATCTCCTTCATGATGGACGGCAGCGCGATGCCGGCCACCGCGAGATCGTAGCCGTCGCAGATGATGATGACCGCGCACCACGCCAGGATGCCGGCGTGGAAGCGGTTGAACCTGGCGTTATCCGCCAGTTGTTGCAGGTCGATTTGCCGCATGATGCGTGTCTCCTTGATTTATGGATGGATGCTGTTTCGAATCCTGGTGCGGGTTTAGCCGGGCGTCGGTGCTCCTTGTTCGCGGGTGAGCAGACAATGCGCCGCGATACCGATCGCGATGCCCCAGAACGCCGACCCCAGCCCCAGGAACGTCATGCCGGATGCGGTGGCGATGAAGGTGATCAATGCCGCCTCGCGTTCCCGTGCGGCCATCATGGCGCCCAGGTTCGCTCCGATCGGTCCGAGCAGCGCGAGCCCGGCGACGGTGGCGACCAGCTCTTTCGGCAGGGCCGCGAACAGGGCGACGATCGAGCCGGCGCACAGCCCGGCCAGCAGGTAGAACACGCCGTTGGCCACCCCGGCCATGTAACGCTTGCCGGGATCTTCATGCGCGTCGGGCCCCGTGCACATCGCGGCCGTGATCGCGGCGATCGCGATCGTGATGCCGCCGGTGGCGGCAACGAGCAGCGATACGACACTGTTGGCGACCATCACCGGCCTCGCGGGCAGGCCGTAGCCGGACGCTTTGAGCAGCGCCATGCCGGGCAGGTACTGCCCGGTGAGCGTGACGAGCACCAGCGGCAGCGCCAGGCTGAACGTGCTGCCCACGGACCATTCCGGCGCGACGGGCCGCGGTATCGCCAGCGCGAAGGCCACGTGGCCGAAATCCGTCCGGCCCGTGCCGAGCGCCAGCGCGATGCCGGCAGCCAGCACGGCCACGACCGTGTACCGGGGAAGCATGCGCCGGCAAAACAGCCAGGCCGCGATCATCCCGATTGCCACCGCGGGCAGGCTGCCCACGCCCCGAAAGGCGTTCAGTCCGAACGGCAGCAGGATGCCGGCCATCATGCCGGCGGCCACGCCCTGCGGGATATGCCGCATGATGCGGTCGACGCCACCGGTCAGCCCGAGCACCAGCAGGATCGCCGCCGCCGTGATGTAGGCGCCGATCGCCTCGGCCACGGACAGCGCCGGGAACAGCGTGATCAGCAGCGCCGTGCCGGGCGCCGACCACGCGGTGATGACGGGCACGCGGTAGCGGACGCTGAGCCAGATCCCGGCAACCCCGGCGCCGATGGCGATGCTCCACACCCACGAGGCGAAGGTGGCGGCATCCACCCCGGCCGCCTGCGCGGCCTGGTAGAAGATCGCCAGCGGCCCGGCAAACGACACCAGCACCGCCAGGAAGCCCGCGACGATCGCGGGCAGCAGCGTCGTCAGCGGCGCGCCCGTGCCTGCCGGTTCCGTGACGACCGGCCGAAGCGTATCGGTCATGGTGGCCTCAGGAGTGGAGGAACGACTGCAATTCCCGCGTGAAGGCGGCGGGCACTTCGATGTTCGACAGGTGCGACGCCGGCAGCGTGACGAGCCTGGCGTCGCGGATGCGCGTGCACAGCGCCACGCCGTCCGCCACCGTCGTGACCGGGTCGGCATCGCCGGCCATCACCAGCACCGGCGCCGCGATCGACCGGATGTCGTCGCGCAGGTCGGCATCGGCCAGGGCGTCGCAACAGGCCGCGTAGCCTTCCGGCGATTGCGCAAGCAACCCGCGTTGCAGCGGCTCGATGACGGCCCGGTACTCCGCCGCGAACGCCGGCGTGAACCAGCGCGCGGGCGAACTGTCGGCGATATCGGCAAGGCCCTCTTGCCGCACGGTTTCGGCGCGGCCGCGCCAGGCCGCCGCGGTGCCGATGCGGGCCGCCGTGTTGGCCAGTACCATCCGGTTGACCCGGTGCGGCGCGTAAATGGCCAGGCATTGCGCGACCAGGCCGCCCATCGACAGGCCGACCACGTGCGCGCCGGCGATGCCGAGATGGTCCAGCAGCGCCAGCGCATCGCTGGCCAGCATCTCCAGGCTGTACGGTCCGGGCGGGCTGCCCGATTCGCCATGGCCGCGCGCGTCGTAGCGGACCACGTGGAAGCAACGAGACAGCATGTCGGCCTGCGCGTTCCACATCGTGTGGTCCGTGCCCAGCGAATTGCACAGCAATACCGCGGGGTTGCGCGGATCGCCATCGAGCCGGTAGCGGCACGCCGCGCCGTTGAGGGTCGCCGTGTCGATGTCCGGGCCGTTCATCCCTGGTCCCCTCCGCCGACGGGCAGTACGGTGCCGGTGATGTACGACGCCTCATCGGATGCCAGGAACAGGATCGCGCCCACCTGCTCGCCGATGGTGCCGTAGCGGTGCATCGGGCTGCTGGCGATGGTCTGGTCGACGATGCCCCGGTACCACGCCAGTTCCTGCTCGCTGAGCGGCTGCGGGTTGCGCGGTACCACGCGCGGCGGCGCCTCGGTGCCGCCGGTCGCCACGGCGTTGACGCGGATGCCGTCCTGCGCGTGTTCCAGCGCCAGGCTGGCCGTCAGCGCGTTGACGCCGCCCTTCGCCGCCGAATAGGGAATCCGGTAGATGCCGCGCGTGGCGATCGACGACACATTGACGATGGCGCCGCGGCCCCGTTCGATCATGGCCGGCAGCACGGCGCGGCAGCACCACAGCGTGGGGAACAGCGAGCGGCGGATCTCGGCCTCGATCTGCTCTTCCCCGTATTCCTGGAAGGGCTTGGCCCAGATCGTGCCGCCCACATTGTTGACCAGCACGTCGACGCGGCCGAAGTCCGCCAGCGCCGTGGCGATCACCGCCCGGGCGCCGGCATACGTTTCCAGGTCGGCCTGCGCCACCGCCACCTGCGCCTTCAGGTCGCGGCATTCGGCGGCCACCTGCTGCACGAGGTCGGCGCGGTCGGCCAGCACCAGGTGCGCACCTTCGCGCGCGGCGGCGAGCGCCACGCCGCGGCCGATGCCCTGGGCCGCGCCGGTCACCACCACTACCTTGTCGCGGAACCGGCCGCCTGCCGTCCGGGTTGCATGTTCCAGGGTTGCATGGTTCATTTCAAGCTCCGGTCGACGAGAATTTCTCGAAGTGGAAACCGGCCGGCGACACACCAGTTTCGGTAAACCAGCCGCGCACCGCGTCCACCATCGGCACGGGGCCGCACAGGTAGACGTCGACATCGCCGCCGTTCATCCAGGCCGGCTCCACGTGCGCCGTCGCATAGCCCTTGCGGTGGTGAGCGCTATCCGCCGCGGCCACCGTGGTGACGTAGCTGAACTGCGGATGCGCGGCGACGATGCGGTCCAGCTGTTCGATGCCGACCAGGTCGCGGTCGTTGGTGACCGCGTAGACCAGCCTTACCGGGTGCGGGAAACCGTTGGCGGCCAATACGTCCAGCATCGACAGGAACGGCGCGATGCCGGTGCCGCCGGCCAGCAGCAGCAGCGGACGCTCGACGGGACGCAGGTAGAAGCTGCCGTACGGGCCGCTGAAGGAGATCGCCTGCCCCGGCGCCGCGTTGCCGGCCAGGAATCCGCTCATCCGCCCGCCCGGCACGTTGCGCACCACGAAGCGCGCCTGCGCGGCGCCCGGCGCCGAGCTGAACGAATACGAGCGGGTCAGCGCCGTGCCGGGAATGGCCACGTTGACATACTGGCCGGGCAGGAAGTCCGGCGTATCGCCATCGAGGTCGATGGCGAACGCGATCGTCGATGCGGACAGGTGCTCGACGGCGGCGATCCTGCCGCCGAAGGTGGCGGGGCCGGACTTGCACGACTGCGACGTGGCGGGAATGCGCACCACGCAGTCGGACGTGGGCCGGCACTGGCACGCGAGGATGAAGCCGGCCGCCGCGTCTTCCGGCTCCAGCGCATCCTCGATATAGCCCGATTCCGGCATGTCGTAGCTGCCCGATTCGCAGAACGCGCGGCAGGTGCCGCAGGCGCCGTCGCGGCAGTCGAGCGGAATGTTGACCTTTTGCCGGTAAGCGGCATCGGACAGTTTTTCGTTGTCGTTGCAGGCGATGAAGCGGGTGATCCCGTCTTCGAACTGCAGGGCGATGCGATGGTTCATTACTGGTCTCCTTTGTTGTGCGGGTCGCCGGTCGGAAAAACCGGTGTCACCGGTGTCGGACACCGGTTTTCGCCGACCTTCCCCATCACCTAGATGTGATACACATCGATCACCTGGTTGATATAGTCGTTCTTCAGCACGACATACTTGTCCAGGATCCGCGGCTGCTCGCCGCCGAAATCGATCACGTAGCGCGACATGCCGAAGTACGCGAAGTCCGTCTGGTAGCGGTGGCTCAGCGTGTGCCAGTTGAAGCGCACGGTGGCCGTGCTGCCATCTTGCGATTCGATCTCGATGTTGGCGATGTTGTGGCTCGTGCGCGTATCGGGAATCGTGGCGCTCGAGCGTTCCGTCTTGATACGGAACACGCGGTCTTCCAGGCCCTGGCGGGACGGATAGAAGATCAGCGAAATCTCCCGCTGCGGGTCCGTTACCAGCCTGCCGTCGTCGTCCCAGGACGGCATCCAGAAACGCGCGTCCGGGTGATAGCATTCGAGCCAGTCGTCCCACCGCTCGTCGTCGAGCAGGCGCGCTTCGCGGTACAGGAACGCGGCAACGCCCTCCATCGTCACGTCGCTCATGGCTGCGCCTCCGTGGTCCTGATTGCCTTCTGCATCACGTCCAGCCAGTAGCGGTGCTGCACGGTATACAAACCTTCGTCCTCGGTGCGCACGCCGGACATCACGGGCGCCAGGCCGATCTCCTTTGCCGCGTCGTCCGGGCCGGCGATCCAATGCTTCGCGCCGCGGCACATGTCGTTCCATGCCATCGCCGCGCCGGCATAGCCGGCCTGGCAGGCGCGGAATTCCTCCAGGTCGTCCGGCGTGGCCATGCCGCTGACGTTGAAGAAGTCCTCGTACTGGCGGATGCGGCGGGCACGCGCCTCGTCCGATTCCCCTTTCGGCGCGATGCAGTAGATCGTCACCTCGGTCCTGTCCACCGAGATCGGGCGCAGCAGCCGGATCTGCGATCCGAACTGGTCCATCAGGTACACGTTCGGGTACAGGCACAGGTTGCGCGAACGCTCGATCATCCAGTTCGCCGTCGGCTTGCCGAATTTTTCCGCGTACTCGGCGTGCCGCGGGTAGTTGGGACGGTCCTGCGGATTCGACCACTGCGTCCACAGCAGCATGTGGCCGTGCTCGAACGCGTAGAAGCCCCCGCCCTGCCGGCCCCAGGTGCCCGCATCCATCGCGCGGATCTTGTCCTCGCGGCCGGGCTGCGCTTCCTGCTCCTTGCGGTGATTCGTCGTGGCCGCATAGTTCCAGTGCACGGCCGACACGTGGTAGCCGTCCGCGCCGTTCTCGGCCTGCAGCTTCCAGTTGCCGTTGAACGTGTAGGTGGACGAGCCGCGCAGCACTTCCAGGCCGTCGGCGGACTGGTCGACGATCATATCGATGATCTTGCCCGCTTCGCCGAGGAAGACTTCCAGCGGCACCACATCCGGATTCAGGCTGCCGAACAGGAAGCCGCGGTAGCTGGCGAACCTGGCCACCTTCTTCAGGTCGTGCGAGCCTTCCTTGTTGAAGCATTCCGGATAGCCCGCGCCTTCCGGGTCCTTCACCTTCAGCAGCTTGCCGTTGTTGTTGAACGTCCAGCCGTGGAACGGACACGTATAGGTGGCCTTGTTGCCGCGCTTGTGGCGGCACAGCTGCGCCCCGCGGTGGCTGCACGCGTTGATGAAGGCATTGAGCTCGCCCTGCCTGTTGCGCGCGATGAACACCGGCTGGCGGCCGATATGCGTGGTGTAGTAGTCGTTGTTGTTCGGCACCTGGCTCTCGTGGGCCAGGTAGATCCAGTTGCCTTCGAAGATGTGCTTCATCTCCAGTTCGAACAGCGCCGGGTCGGTGAAGGCGCTGCGGTGCAGGCGGTAATCGCCCTTCGCTTCGTCTTCGATCAGCAAGCCGTCGACGCTCGGCCTGGCGGGGTGGATCGGAATGGTCATGCTCGGATTCATGGCGACTCTCCTTCAGGCGGCAGCGCGGCTGCGTTCGACTTCGGTGGCCGGCGCGGCGGCGCTGTCCGCATGCAGGTGGAAATCGAAATCGATCGACGCGAACGGTTTTTGCAGGTCCCTTGCCGCGATGGCGGCAGGGTCTTCTACACGCACGACCGGCGGCACCAGGCCCTCGCGGCTGGCGAACGCGAAGTCGTCCCACAGGTATTCGTCGCCGTCGATGTTGATCTGCGTGGTCAGCTTGCGGTGGCAGTCCGCGGAAACAAAGAAGTGGATGTGCGCGGGGCGCTGGCCGTGGCGGCCCAGCAGGTCGAGCAGCGTCTGCGTGCTGCCGCCCGGAGGGCAGCCGTAGCCCTTCGGCATGATCGTGCGGAACCCGTAGCGGCCATCGGCATCGGCGATGATCGTGCGGCGCAGGTTGAACCGCGACTGCGTCTGGTCGAAGTGCGAGTAATTGCCGAGCAAATTGGCGTGCCACACTTCCACCTGCGCGCCGGGAACCGGCCGGCCGTCTTCGCCATACACGGTGCCCTGCATGAACAGCACTTCGGCCCGGTCGCTCTCGGTGCCGTCGTCGAGCCTGGCGGAGCCCTGGCAGACCGGCGCGCCGGCCACGTACAGCGGGCCCTCGATGGTGCGCGGCGTGCCGCCTTCCAGCCCGGCTTTCGCATCGGCTTCGTCGGCGCGGATGTCCATGAAGCGTTCCAGGCCCAGGCCCGGCGTCAGCAGGCCCAGTTCGTTGGCGGCGCCGGCGGCCGAGAAGTACTCGATGCCTTTCCAGAATTCGTTGGGCTGGATGTCCAGGTCCTCGATCGCCTTGCACAGGTCGCTCACCAGGCGCACGGTGATTGCCTGCACGCGCGGGTTGGCCGGGCGGATCGCCGATTCCACGATCCAGCTGTTGACCAGTTTGTCGATGTCGTTGTGCGTCATGATTGTCTCCTTGTGTTTTGCTTACAGATCGGTGGTGCGGATCGAGGACGGGTGCCGGCACAGCGGCGTGACATCGATCTTCATGTAGGGGAACAGCGGCAGCGACATCAGGAGCGCGTGCAGCTCTTCGTTGCCGCCCACGTCGAAGATGCTGACGTTGGCGTATTGCCCCGCGATGCGCCACAGGTGGCGCCACTTGCCCTCTTCCTGCAGGCGCCCTGCCAGCGCCTTCTCGTCGGCCTTCAGTCGTGCGGCCTGCTCGGCCGGCATGGCCGGCGGCAGCTGGACATCCATTCGGACATGGAACAGCATGGTCTCTCTCCTCGTTTGCTGGTTTTTATCTGCGCCGCATCACTTTCGGCACATGAAGCGCAGCCTGTCGGTATCGACGGCGACGCCCAGGCCAGGCCCGGTCGGCACCTGCAGCATGAAGTCGCGGTACACCAGCGGCTCGCGCAGCACTTCCTCCGTCAGCAGCAGCGGGCCAAACAGCTCGGTATCCCACGACAGGTCGGTGAACGTGGCGCACAGCTGAGCCGTGGCCGCGGTGCCGATGCCGCCTTCGAGCATCGTGCCGCCGTACAGGCCGATGCCGGCCAGCTGCGCCACCGCGGCCACCTGCTGCGCCGGTACCAGGCCACCGGACTGCGCGATCTTCACGGCGAACACGTCGGCGCCTTCGGTGCGGGCGATGTTGTACGCATCGACGGGGCCGTGCAGCGACTCGTCGGCCATGATCGCCACGTCGAAGCGGCGTGCCAGGCGGCGCATCGCGTCGCGGTTGTCGAAACGCACCGGCTGCTCGACCAGGTCCACGCCGCCATCCTGCAGCGCGGCGATGCCGCGCATCGCCTGCAGCTCGCTCCATGCCTGGTTGACGTCGACACGCACGCTGGCCGTGTCGCCCAGCGCGCGCTTGATGGCCAGCACGTGGGCCACGTCTTCATTGACGGAGCGGGCGCCGATCTTGAGCTTGAAGATGCGGTGGCGGCGCAGTTCCAGCATCTTTTCGGCTTCCGCGATATCTTTCGCCGTGTCGCCGGATGCGAGCGTCCAGGCCACCGGCAGGCTGTCGCGCACCCGGCCGCCCAGCAGTTCGCTGACGGGCACGCCGAGGCGGCGGCCCTGCGCGTCGAGCAGCGCGGTTTCGATCGCGCACTTGGCGAAGCGGTTGCCCTGGATGACCTTGCGCACCCTCGCCATCGCCTTCGCCACGGCGCTTGCGTCCATGCCGGCCAGCAGCGGCGCGATGTGCGTGTCGATGTTGGCCTTGATGCTTTCCGGGCTTTCCTCGCCGTAGGCCAAGCCGCCGATCGTGGTGGCTTCGCCCCAGCCCTCGATGCCGTCGGCGCAGCGGATGCGCACCAGTACCAGCGTCTGCGTGTTCATTGTGGCCACCGACAGCTTGTGCGGCCGGATCGTGGGCACGTCCACGAGGAAGGTTTCAATGTTCGAGATCATATGTATTCAGTATGGTTCGCGTCGATATGAGTACAATATTCCCCACAGAACCCGTCGTCCAACACTGAATTGGTATATTTTCGATACCTGAAAGGTATAGTTATGGAACTGCGCCACCTGCGCTATTTCGTCGCCGTCGCCGACGAGAAAAACTTCACGCGCGCCGCCGAGCGGCTCAGCATCGCGCAGCCGCCGCTCTCCCGGCAGATCCAGCAACTGGAGGAGGAACTGGGTGTGGTGCTGATCGAGAAAGGCTCGCGGCCGCTGCGGCTGACCGAGGCCGGCCGGTTCTTCCACGCCCACGCGCAGGAGCTGCTCGACAAGGCGCAGGACCTGAAGGCGATGACGCAGCGGGTGGGCAAGATCGAGCGCAAGCTGTCGATCGGTTTCGTGGCATCGACGCTTTATGGTTTATTGCCGGAGATCGTGCGGCGCTTTCGCGAGCGGTACCAGGCCGTGGAAATCAATTTCCACGAGCTGACGACGCTGGAGCAATTGAAAGCCCTCAAGGAAGGCCGGATCGACGTCGGCTTCGGCCGGCTGAAGGGCGAGGACGCCGCGATCCGCCGCATCGTGCTGCGCGAGGAACCGCTGATCGTGGCTTTGCCCGTTGGCCACCGGCTCACGCGCGTGCCGGGGCCGCGCAAGATGTCGGACCTGATGGACGACCCGCTGATCGTCTACCCGAAATCGCCCCGCCCCAGCTTCGCCGACCAGGTGCTGGCCACGTTCCGCGAGCGGATGCTGGTGCCGCGGCAGGTGATCGAAGTGCGCGAACTGCAGATCGCCATCGGCCTGGTCGGCGCCGGCCAGGGCATCGCCATCGTGCCGGACAGCCTGCAGGGCATGATCCGCACGGACGTCGTCTACCAGGGCATCGACGACCGGCAGGCCGTCTCGCCGATCATCTTCAGCACCCGGGCGATGGACCGCGCGCAGGAGCTGGCGGGCATGCTCGCGGTGATCTACGAGATTTATGACGAGCGGGGAATTGCGTACGTGGCGGAGAGTTTATAGATTACGGCTTGATGCCTGCGCCGCGGATGCTGCTGGTGTCGGACACTATTTTCCGAGCGGTTCATCCGGAAAATAGTGTCGGACACCGGTTTTCTCCTGCGCCACCGCTACGTTCCGACAGCATCAACAGAAAGCCGGTGTCCGACACCAGAATGCGAGCACTGCCGGGAACATCTGGCACAGGCTTATCGCGGTAGTGCATGCAAGGCAGCGTGATCTACCAAATTTATGACAAGCGGGGAATGCCTACGCGGCGGAAAGGTTGTAGCGCACTGATGGAGTTCACTTTGTACAGGAAAGCGGGTTTTTACGGACGTTGGGCAGGGCTCGATGTCTACCTGAATGACAGACATACAGGCAACATTCCGGCCGGTGGATGCTTGAAGATTTCCGATGCCAGCCCCGGAGATATATTGCAGGTCCGGATGCAAAACGTAGCGAGGAGCCCTGGATTCTTGATAACCAAGGAAGATGACAGGGCAACCCTGGTGTGCGGTTCGAATCTTTGGGCGGAATTGGACTTACTGAATTTGTCGTTTCTGCCGGTATTGCAAGACAAGGTTTTTTATATCAGACGCCCGATAAAAGACTGATGCTGGAAACCGGTTGATCGGAAGCAGTGCCATTCCGGATGATGCCGAGTGCAGTCCAGCGCCACGTAAGACTCTGGTGTCGGACACCGGTTTGCCGTTGATGGTGCCGGAACGTAGCGATAGCCGGGGAAAACCGGTGTCCGACACCAGATCGCCATTGCTGCGGGTTGCATCTGAACTTCAGCGCGGCAGCGCCAGCAACGCATCATCGACAATGGCGACCGCGCGCGTCCACCCCGCCGAGCCGCGCCGCACCTTGTGCGGGAAGCAGCTGATGTAGAAGCCGTGCGCAGGCAGCGTCTCCAGCGCGTGCAGCTTCTCCAGGTGGCAGTAGCCGATATCGCGTCCCGCCTTGTGTCCCTCCCAGATCAGCGCCTTGTTGCCCGTCTCGGCGATCTTCTTCGCCGTGTACGAGAACGGCGCATCCCAGCTCCAGGCGTCGGTGCCGGTCAGCCGCACGCCCCGCTCCAGCAGGTACATCGTGGCTTCGTAGCCCATGCCGCAGCCGGCGGACACGTAGTCGTTGTGGCCGTAGCGGCTGCCGGCACGGGTATTGACGACGACGATGTCGAGCGGCCGCAGGTCATGGCCGATGCGGTCGAGCTCGGCGGCCACGTCCTCGGCCGTGGCCACGTACCCGTCCGGGAAGTGGCGGAAGTCCAGCTTCACGCCCGGCTGGAAACACCATTCCAGCGGTACTTCGTCGATCGTGATCGATGCCTTCTTCTCGCCATTCTTCGCGTCCATCGTCGAATGAAAATGGTATGGCGCGTCGAGGTGCGTGCCGCTGTGCGTCGTCATCGTCACCCACTCGGCGGCGGCGGCCTCGCCGTCCGGGTAATCCTCGGCGGTGGTGCCCGGAATCATCGCCATGAATTCGTGCAGCGTGTCCGTGTGTTTTTGATAAGTGATCTTCGGCGCCAGCGGCGGCGGGTCGGACAGCACCTCGTTCTCGAGGAAGATGGACAGGTCGATGAAGCGTCGGGTCATGAAGGTCTCCAGTAATTGTCGCGTGAAGCGTACTGCCCCCGGACCCGGCCGCAAAATGGATTGTATCGATCACAGGTATCCACAAAACCGATGCCCCGGCCGACTTGCGGCGCCGGTGGATGTGGCATCATCCAAAAATAAAAATGAAGGAGACACCATGCGTTTCAACCGCCTCGACCTGAACCTGCTGGTCGCGCTCGACGCCCTGCTGAGCGAAAAAAGCATTACCCGGGCGGCAGGCCGCCTGAACCTGAGCCAGTCGGCCACCAGCGGCGTGATGGCCCGCCTGCGCGAGTATTTCAAGGACGAGCTGCTGGTGCCCGTCGGCCGCACGCTGATCCTCACCCCGCTGGCCGTCAGCCTGGCCGACCCGGTGCGCAAGGTGCTGCTGCAGATCCAGGCCACGATCGACATCCGCCCCGAATTCGATCCGCAGACCGCCACCCGCGCGTTCCGCATCCTCGCCTCCGACTACATCTCCACGGTGCTGCTGGGCGACCTGGGCCAGCGCTTCGCCTGCGACGCGCCGAACATCACGCTCGACGTGCTGCCCACCACGGTGAACCCGATCGACCTGCTGGAACGCGCCGAGGTGGACCTGATCGTGCTGCCCCGCAAATTCATCGCCGAGACGCACCCGGTGCAGGTGCTGTTCGAGGAAACCTATACCTGCATCGCCTGGACCGGCAACACGCTGGTGGGCGAGACCCTGAGCCTGGACCAGTACATGGGCCTGGGCCACGTGTCGTCCCGCTTCGGCAACGCGGTGACGAGCTTCGAGGAATGGTTCATGAAGGTGAGCGGGTACGACCGCCGCATCGAAGTGACCACCACCAATTTCACGAGCATGCCGCACTTCGTGATCGGCACCAACCGGATCGCCACGATGCACACGCGGCTGGCCCGCACGCTGGCGCGCTACTACCCGATCCGCCTGCTTCCGCCGCCGCTGGAAATCCCGGCCCTGGAAATGTGCATGCAGTGGAACCATTTCCTGGACCGGGATCCTTCGCACATCTGGCTGCGCTCCGTGCTGGCCGATATCGCCCGCGTCGACCCGTTTGGCTCGCCTCGCGGTGCCGGCGTGCCCACGCAGCACGCGGCCGTGCTGGCCGCGTGAGCTGACGACGTGGGTGACTGCCTGGCCTGACTCAGTCGGCCAGCACCGGCCGGGCGGCAATGCCCGCCGGCGCGGCCTGCCCCTGCCGCCGCGCCGACGGCATCAGGAAGCTTGCCAGCGCCGGCAGCAGCACCAGGGCACCCACCATATTCCACAGGAACATGAACGCCAGCAGGATGCCCATGTCGGCCTGGAACTTGATCGGCGACAGCGCCCAGGTGGCCACGGCGATCGCCAGTGTCACGCCGGTGAGCAGCACGACCTTGCCCGTGAAGCGCAATGCGTGACTGTAGGCTTCGCGCAGCGTGTCGCCGGCCTTTTGCCGTGCCAGCAGGATGCTCATCACATACAGCGCGTAGTCGATGCCGATGCCCACGCCGAGCGCGATCACGGGCAGCGTGGCCACCTTGATGCCGATGCCGAGCCACACCATCAGCGCCTCGCACAGCACCGAGGTCAGCACCAGCGGCACCACCGCGCAGACCACGGCGCGCCAGGAGCGGAACGTGACCAGGCACAGCACGATCACCGCCGCATACACCCAGTACAGCATCGCGCGGCTGGCGTCGCGCACGACGATGTTGGTGGCCGCCTCGATGCCCGCGTTGCCGGCCGCCAGCAGGAACTTCACGTCCTTCGTGTCGTTGTCGCGGGCGAAGTCCTCGACAACCTTCACCACGCCGGCCAGCGTGTCGGCCTTGTGGTCGGTCAGGTAGGCGTACAGCGTAAGCAGGTTGCAGGTGTCGTTGTACAGCCCCCGAGGCGCACCGGCCGTGACCATGTTCAGCGCGTCCTGGTTCTGCAGCAGTTCATACCATTTCAGGCTGCCCTCGTTCAGGCCCGTGATCACGCGGCGGTTCAGCAGCGCCAGCGAACCGGTCGTCTCCACCGCCGGGAGCTGCGACAGGCGGTACTCCAGCGCATCGACCCGCATCAGCGTGTCGTAGGCCGCGCAGGCATTGTCCGGCGTCTTGACCATCACGGCGAACACGTCGCTGCTGGCCGCGTAGTGGCCCACCACGTAGGCGTTGTCGCGGTTGTAGCGCGAATCCGGCCGCAGTTCCGGCGCGCCCGGATCGAGGTCGCCGATCTTCACGTGCAGGCTGGCGTAATAGCCGCCGGCGCCCAGCACCGCCGCGACGGCAATGGTCGCGGCCGCGGTGCGCCGTTCGGTGAAACGTTCCAGCAGGTGCCAGCCCCCTTCCCGGCCGCTTTCATTTGCACCTTCGGCTTCCTCGGCGCGCAGGCTGCGCCGCGCCGCGTCGCCATCGACGCCCAGCCACGACAGCAGGATCGGCAGCAGGATCAGGTTCGTCAGGATCAGCGCGGCCACGCCGATGCTGGCCACGGCGGCCAGGTCCTTGATCACCTTGATGTCGATGATCGCCAGCACGGCGAAGCCGACGGCATCGCACAGCAGCGCGGCCAGGCCGGCCAGGAACAGCCGCCGGAACGTGTAGCGCGCCGCCACCAGCCTGTGGGTGCCGCGGCCGATGTCCTGCATGATGCCGTTCATCTTTTGCGCGCCGTGACTCATGCCGATCGCGAACACGAGGAACGGCACCAGCATCGAGTACGGATCGAGGCCGTAGCCGAGCAGTGGCAGCAGACCCAGCTGCCATACCACGGCGACCAGCGAACAGGCCACCACCAGCAAGGTGCTGCGCGCGCAGCGCGTGTACCAGTACAGCATCGCCGCCGCGATCAATGTCGACGCGGCGAAGAACAGCAGCACCTGCCGCAGTCCCTCGATCAGGTCGCCTGCTACCTTGGCGAAGCCGACGATATGCAGGTCGACCTGGCCGCCGGCATACTTGGCGCGCAGCTGTTCCAGGCGGGCGCCGAGCGCCGCGTAGTCCAGCGCCTTGCCATCCGCGCCACGGTCCAGCAGCGGCACGTAAAGGATGCTGGAACGCCCGTCCACGGCCACCAGCTGGCCGATCTCGCCCGAGCGCGCCACGTTGTCGCGCACCTGGGCCACGCTGCGCGCCGAACCGTCGTAGTCGTTCGGGATCACGGGGCCGCCTTCCATGCCGTCCTCGGTGACCCCGACCCAGCGCGTGGATGGCGTCCACAGCGACTTCATGTAGGTGCGGTCGACGCCGGGGATCAGGAACAGCTCGTCGCTGATCTTCTGCAGCGTGGCGAGATACCGCGCGTCGTACACGGTGCCGTGCTTCGCTTCCACGGCGATGCGCACAGCGTTGCCGAGGCCGCTCAGCTGGTCGCGGTGCTGCAGGTAATTGGCGATGTACGGATGGCTGGACGGGATCATGTCCTCGAAGCTGGCGTTCAGCTTCAGGCGCGTGGCCTGCCAGCCCAGCACCAGCGTCGCCAGCAGGCACGCCAGTGCGACCAGCAGCCGGTGGTTGAACAGCAGCCGCTCCAGCGCGCTGCCCGAACGGGTATCGAACTGCGACAGGTCGCGGACCACGGCCTGTTCGCTTGCGGAAGCGCCGAAGCTCATGGCGCACCTCCTTCGATGACCGCGGCGGGAATGCGCGACACGCCCCGCACGCCGGCGACGAGCACATCGCCCCCGGCCGTCGTCGCCAGCGCCGCGATCGGTGCCGGCGGCATATCCAGTTTCACCATCCGCGCCGCCTGGCCGCCGATACCCGCGCGGTACAGGTGGCCGGCCTGGTCGGCCAGCAGCACACCGCCCCTGCCGGCGGCCGATGCGCTCAGCGATACGGGCGCGTAGCCGGGCAGCTGGTCGAAACCCTGCCCGTTCCACCTGAAGGCGTTGCCGCGCAGGCCTGCGAACAGCATGCCGCCATCCGGCAGCGGCCTGGCGGTGAACCACGTCCCACGATAAGGCGCGGGTACCCGCGTGAACGTGCGCCCGCCATCCAGCGAACGGGCGATATATCCCTGCTCGCCCGCCAGCCACGTCTCGTCGCCGCGGGCGGCGATGGCGTACACGTGCAGCCCGTCGGGGTTGTCGATCGCGCCATTGAGCACCTGCCACGTGGCGCCGCCATCGTCGGTGCGCAGGGCCAGGCCGTAGGCGCCGGCCACGATGCCACGCCTGGCGTCGTAGAAATGCAGGTCGAGCAGCGGCTTGTCCGGGCCGTCGGCCGCGAACTGCCGCGCGGTGGCGGCCAGCGCCTCGTTGCCGCCCGCCGCCGCTTCCAGCAGGCGGATGATGCCGCGTCCGTCCAGCTGCCGGCGCCAGGTGGCGCCGCCGTCCGCGCTGTGCAGGACCACGCCGCCATGGCCGATGGCCCAGGCCTGCTCCGGCGTGACGAAGCGCACCGCCGTCAGCGTGACGCTGACGGGCACCCGCGCCTGGCGCCATGCCTTGCCGCCGTCGTCCGACAGCAATACCAGGCCCCGTTCGCCCACGGCGATCGCGCGCCCGCCCATCCGGTCCAGGCCCAGCAGCACGCGGCGCGGCGCCTGCCGGTCCTGCGCGGCCGGGCGGTCCAGCACGTCCGGCACCGGCGCAACATCGGCAACTGCATCGGCCTCGGCAACCGCGCCCGCGGCGGCCATGCAGGCGACCAGCATCATGCCGGCGCCCTTCCATCGATCGAAACCGCGGGCCATCACCGCAGCCCCGAGCCGGACAGCGCTTCCTGGCTCCACGTGGCTTCGGGCCAGCGCGGCACCTGCTTGTACTGCACCGCTTTCTCGGTAACCAGGTCGCTGACGAACCACGTGCCGGACACCAGGTCGTAGAAGCCGAACGTCACGCTGGTGGTGGCCGGCAGGTCGGGCATCGTCACCGGCAGCGACCACAGCGTCTTCCACAGCTGGCCGTTGGCATCCCAGCGGTCCGCCAGGGCGCCGGTCCAGGAATCCTCGTCGATGTAATAGACGCTGCGCGGCGCCAGGTGGCGCTGGCCGGACTTCAGCTTCGCCTCCACCACCCACACGCGGTGCAGTTCCCAGCGCACGCCGTCCGGATTCAGGTGGTTCGCCTGCAGCAGGTCGGCATCCTTGCCCTTCAGCGAACGGTTGGTGTTGTAGGGGATGTATATTTCCTTCTTGCCGAGGATCTTCCAGTCGAAGCGGTCCAGCCGGCCGCCGAAGATGTCCACCTCGTCGAAGCTCATCACGCCCGCAGTGGCCGGCGTGGGCGTGTCGCAGCAGGCGTTCGGCAGCTTGCGGGTGCGGCGCTGGCCCGGCAGGTAGACGTAGCTGGCATCCTTTTCCGGATCGAGATTGAGCTTGCCGTTGATCGCCTCGCCGGCGCGGATCGGCGGTCCCGAATTGACGAGGCGGATGGTCCAGTAAGTGCCGCCGGATTTCTCCGGCGCCGCGTCCTTGTAGTAGTAAGGCATGCTGCCGTCGGCCGTGCCGTCCACCGTCATCACGGGCTTGCCGGCCGCCGTCGTCAGGTAGGAGCGGAACGGCTTTTGCCAGTCGGTGCCGCGCCAGCGCAGCAGGTGGTTCCACATCACTTCCGCGCCGCTTTTCGGAATCGGAAACGGAATGCCGGCATGCGCGCCTTCCGGCATGAGCCTGTCGCCCAGCTTCGCGCGGGTGGCGTTCTTCGCGGTATTGGCATACACCCAGTCCGGCGCAGCCGCGGTGCGGTGGGTCGGGTACACGTCGATGCGGTACGACGGGTATTTCTTCAGCATCGCCTTGCTGCCGTCGGACAGCTTGTCGGCATACTGCTCCATGTTCTTCGCGGTGATCGACACGACCGGCTTTTCCGCGGCGAACGGGTCCTGGTCGCGCCGGCCGCCATTCGTGAAGCCGGCGGCGGCCTTGGCGATGCCGCCATCCCATGCGGGAATCGTGCCATCCTTGTTGCCGGCCTTTTCGGCGCCCAGCGGCGTCAGGTTCTTGCCCAGTTGCGCAGCCTCTTCGGCGGTGACGGCGTGGACGGCGCCAGCGAATGCCAGCGTGCCGGCAAAGGCCGCGAACGTTGCGGCCAGGTGGTGTTTAGGTGTCATGCATGTCTCCGTTCTGATTAAAATGTGCGGCGCACGGACAGCGAGATGAAGTCTCGGTCCTTCATCGCCTGGCCGTAGGTGTAGCCGGTTTGCGGCAGTGTTTGCGCCGCGTGCGTGAGCACGGTCGGCGTATCCTCGCGGCCGAAGTAATGGGTGTAGTTCAGCGACAGGTACCACGCGCTTTCGTAGACGGCGTTCAGGCCGGCGCTGAGGTCGCCGCCGTGCTGCACGCCGAAGCTATTGCCCAGCGCCAGCGAGCGCCCGGCCGGCGCGTAGCCCAGGCCGATGGGCACGGAAAGATCGAGCCCGCTGCCTACCTGGCGGTAGCTGGGTTCATAGACCACGCGCACGGCGGTGCCCTCGCGGCGCGCGTTCGGATCGATCATCGAAGCGTTCTTCGTGATGCTGGTCACCCGGTTCCACGCGATCTCGCCGACCAGCGACGCTTCGCGGGCGATGAAGCTGGGGCCCAGCGACGCCAGCATCGATATGTTCAGGTGCGCGGTGCGGCCCACCGGGTAGACGGGGTTGCCGCTGTTGTCGGAAGCCGCGGCCGGGCCACCGAACGCGGCGGGCACGAGGCCGAACAGGTCGGCCGTGCCGGCGTTCGACAGCGGCGCGTTGTGCCGCACCGAAGCCTCGGCCGCGAAGTTGAACTCGCCCAGCGTGGTCGTCGCGCTCGCGCCGTAGGTGCGGATGCCTTCGTGGTAGTACAGCGAATACGTGTGCAGGCCCGGCGCGAGCACCACCTGCGGCGTCTTGTCGTGGTAGCGCGCCGCGTAGAAGCCGAAGTCGACGCCCAGACCTTCCGGACTCCATTTCAGCTGCACGCCGCCCTGCCCCGCATCCTTCGCGTGGCGATCGTGCGCACGCGCCAGTGCGACCGGGCGGCCAGTGGCATCGACGCCGGTGTACAGCCGCTCGCCCCCCTCGTCGAGGAAATCGACAGTCGAGAAATAGCTGCCGGCGGCCGGCAGCCGGCTCTTCTCCCAGCGGTACTGGTAATAGGCGCCCACGCTGGCGTTGGCGCCTGCCTGCACCTGGCCGGACACCTGGCCGACGGGGCGCAGCAGCTCCTTGAACTGCGTGCCCGGCACCGACAGGCCCTTCACCACGTCGATCGGCTGCTGGGCGCCGGCGATGCCGTTCATGCCGAAGAACAGGGTCTCGCCATACACCAGTGCGTGGCGGCCGGCCCGCACGGTGAACGGCATTTCCCCTACCGTGCCCTTGGCGAACACGAACGCGTCGAGCAGCTCGGCCTTCCTGCCGTGCAGCTTGCGGGTGGCTTCCGTGAATTCGCCGGCGGGCACGGAGGCGGCGTTGTAAGTCGGCTGGAATGCGTTGTCGGTAGCGCGGTTATATACGCCGTCGTACCAGGCCGCGCCACTGACCCTCACGCCGAAATTTCGATACGCCACATCGAGTTCGGACAGCAGGTCGGCGCGGTTCGAGACTGGCCCCTTGCCGAAGTTGCGGTCGCCATCATCCGTGTTGATCGTGTTCTCGCCGGGGGTGACCTGCATGGCGGATGGGTGCTTCAGCCGGTATGCCGCGCTGTACTTGACCGTGTTGTCCCAGCGGACCGTCAGGTCGGGGACTGGTGTGGCGATTTCGGCTGCCTGTGCGGAACCGGCGCACAAGGCCGCGGCGATGGCGGCTGACAGCGTGGCCATGCGGGGCATGGTTTGGTTCATGGTTGTCTCCTCTGGTTTTTATTGGGGCGAAACTCGGGGCGAACGGGCCCCCCGCGCATGGCGTGTGCGCGTCGGTGCTTGCTGCTCGGGTGGAGCGTTGCCCTGGATGGGCGGGAGGGGTCTCCGGTTTTTCTTGTTGGTCAAGAATAACCAGATGGGGGCTTGCCGAAAAATGGTTTATGGCGATTCGATGTATCGGCGAAAGCGATGGAGCGGGCCATCGATCGTCATGCGCAGGGCGCTGTCGATTCCTTTATTTGCCAAGACTGAGCATGGAAAGAGTGATTAGTTCATCAGTTGCCATGGCGATGGTCTTTGCCTGGCGAAACTTCGCTCGTGTACACTCGATCTGTCGAACTTCCGCTATCGGCCTATTGTGTTGAAAAACCCGTAGGCAAGAGAAGTGCTGGTGGAGTAACTGTACAGTAAAAATTGGCGATACAGTTACTGCTGGGTTCTTACCGATCACTGCTTTCATATTTGATATTTATAAAAACAGCTTTTTGCCATTCGCCGAAGATTTTGGGCGGTTGCCGCCAAAAGAAACTCGTCATGGGCACCGCTGGGACCACGCAGACGTAACTGGCCGAGTTTCAGGATGCGTTTGAGGTGGGCAAACAGCATTTCCACTTTCTTTCGTTCCCGCCGTGACTGGCGATATGCGTCGGTCTTGCCGATAGCACGAGCAACATCGCGTGCAGGTTCTTGAGGGCTTCGGTCGATCTTGCGGATAACCATGTTGGGGCAGCACTTCGGTTTTAACTCACAAAGCTGACAGTCGTACTGGCTGGCTCGATAACGAAACGGATTTTTCTGCTGACTACGTTGAGCCGGTTTCAGGTGTTTCCCGGCAGGGCAAACGTAGCGGTTGTTTTCAGCATCGAAGATGAAGTCGGCACGACTGAAAGTGCCGTCGTGATGCTCGGATTTATCCCATACCGGGACGTGAGGAGCAATGCTTTTTTCGTTGACCAGCCATCCCAGCATTGCAGCAACACCGTAGTTCGTGTCACCCACCAGACGACGCGGTTTGATGGCGAACTTTTCCTCGACACGATCAATCATGGTTTTGGTCGCTTCGACCTCTGCTGTTTTGTTCACCGCTGAAGCCTCGACATCGACAATCATTCCAGCCTTCAAATCGATGAGGTAATTGGTGCAATAGGCAAAAATCGCCGGTCCTGCAGCAGCAGTCCAGGTTGCGGCCGGGTCGGTTAGAGAAATTCTTTTCGGTGTTGGCGGCACCGGATTGGCCTGTTCCAAGGCTGTCAAATACTCGCGCACTGGCCGACTTGCCTGTGCTGGGTCCCCCCAATCGATTCCGGCATCGCCTGGACGAGATCGTTGACGCTGGGCGTCAGCCTTGATCATGCTGGCATCAGTCGCAAATCCCTCACCCTGCACTAAACCTTCAGCCATACAACGCCGAAGAACGGAATCGAACAGCTGGCGGAAAGCGTCGTGATCACGGAAACGGCCATGCCGGTTCTTGGAAAAACTCGAGTGATCCGGGACCTTGTCTTTCAGACCGAGCCGACAGAACCAGCGGTACGCCAGGTTCATGCTGACTTCTTCGCATAGCCGTCGTTCTGAACGGATACCGTAGGAGTAGCCAATAATCAGCATCCGTGCCATCAACTCAGGATCAATCGATGGCCGTCCGGTATGGCTGTACGAATCAGCCAGGCACAGCCGAAATTCGCTCAGGTCGAGATATCGGTCCACTGCTCTCAACAGATGGTCTTCAGGAACATATTCCTCTAGACTGATCGATACGAACAGTTCCCTCTTGGTTGCTTGACGTCCCATCATCGCAGCCTCCCGCTTTGAACCGTCTTCATAGACAACGGTAGGCCGCAACATGGCTGCAATCAAGGGGCGTTTTTCAACACAATAGGCCAGGAGCAGACGATCAGATATGCATTTCTGAGCACAGATAGAGGGATAAATAGATTGTGACGTCAAGAACGCTGACTGACATGGCTGACCTGCTGAACTCCGACGGCATCAACTATTCGGTGTTTCTCCGCGTGTACTCGGGCTTGCCGGAAAGTACCGATGACATCCATACTATCGTCACCAGATTAATTGGTCATGAAGCCGTGCTTGCTGGCGTGCGCGACGTGGGCGTGAGCGAGGTCGTAGAGACGCTGCTTCAAAGCCTCGGCTATGTTGGCGACGAAGGCGCCGGACCTGGTCCAAACGTCCTTAGGTCGCCAGATTTCTCCCGGCTGTTGGGAAACATTCGCGATAACGTCGTACAGTTGAGTCAAACAGTCTACGGAATCAAGTCGTTTGTATTTGCACGGGGGCATCCCGCCTACCCAGTGTTCTGGGATTTTGCATATCTTTTCCTTGGGAATCACCAGCATGTCTTATTACTCGGGTCCAGTTCGGATTAGGTCCGCTTCGGGCAAGAGCAGCCTGTCCTGGCAGTCCGTGTTTTTCCGGTTTCCGCGACCAAGTATGCTGCGTCGAACGGCCGAGTTCGACCGGGAGCGAACGCTGATGCATGACTGCCGTTTCGCAACAAGATGAGATATGGATAGCCTGAGCGAATTGCTGAACAAGTTGAAAACTGCGAACAGCAGCGTTGAAAGAAACGCTCTTGCGGTCAAGGCAGCGGAAACTAGTGATCCGGCAGTGCCGAAGATCTTGGTCGAACTAATTGACCGGCCCGAACTGGCGAATGAACGTGGCTCATTAGTCAATTGTCTCGGGAGCTTCGACTGTTCAGAGAAGTTTCTGTGGCTAGTGAAGCTTGTTTGCCATGGGAACTGGAAGGTTTCACACGAAGCAATGCGCATTCTGGAAAAGATTGACTATCTGGATGCGAGGGAAGTTAAACAAGGATACCACCTTATCCTAATGACCGCTGATGCCGGCATGAAAGAAGTGTGGCGGATTGACCTAATAAGCGATCTGTTAGCGATGTTTGACTGATGAATCTGTCGCGCTGGCTCGCTCTAAACGAAGCGTAATGGCGCAGTGAACACTCGCCCGCAAATGTCCGCTTCAGGGCGAAACCGGCCGGTCTCGACAGGCCGGTTGCCGCCGCTAAGCGGACATTACAGGAGAATGAAAATCAACGACGAGGACGTTATACAAGCACTGACGCAAAAAGGTATTCCTCTGAGCAGCTGGCTTGCACTTGGCAGTCATCTCGTAGGTTATATTGATGAGAGTGGGCGTCTTATGGCCCAGGTGTTCGAAGATGACGCTCTCGCCGCAGCTGCGTCAAAGCTGCTCCAAAAGCGCGGTCAGACCCTCCAAGCTAATGTGAGCGACAAGCTTGGTTAACTACGTCCGCTTCGGGGCGGGAGCTGCCCGTCGTGACAGTCTGTGGCTTTCCTGGTTCGGCAACCTGCTATGCTGCGGCGAACGGCCGAGTTCGGCCAGAAGCAGACATTATCGATAACGCGTTTCAGTTAAAACTTATGAACTTCAATACATATTTGATTTGCGCAGTGCTATCTGCGCAGCTTTTTCTTACTGGAGCTGCTGTGGCCGAACAAGTCGATTTCCGAAATCTGAAGCCCACACCAGAGTTGATTTCGGAAGCAAAAAAGCATCCGAATGGATGGGTGTACGTCATTACGGGTAACTACGGTCCCAAGGACGCCGTGCCTCCTGAAGCAATAGCCGGCGCTTGGAAGGTGGATTCAACCGGAAATATCGTTCCAGACAGCTTTCAACCTAATCCAAAGCATACGCCGAAGGAAGGCAACAGATAGCATCTGAACTTCCGCTATGGGCGGAAGCTGTCGTACACTGGACGTCATTAAACGGGCAGAAGCAGCCGAGGACAGTTTGTATGGCCGATTGCCGATTGAGTCTACAGAGCAGCTATACTGAGAAATAAAAGATTTCGTTTAGGATCACTAGAATGCGAAGCAATCGCGTAGCGAGTACTTTTGGGATTTTGATGCTCATCGGCAGTGCACCGTGGGTACTTGCCATTGCGACAGTCATCCAGATCATGATAGCCCACGATGAGGGAGAGTCTTCCGGTGGCAATGCGCTCGGACTGATGATGATGTCCCTTTCGGCATACGGAATAGCACTGGTGAGTTGTTTTGCAGGAATTATCTACTTTGCCTATGCGGCACTCAGGCAAAAGGCATTTCCCAAGATATGGCATTGGGTGGCCATTGGATATTCGATTTGTTTGCTGATAATTCCGATTATTTACTTCATTTTTCAATAATTTTCTGATACACCGAGTTTCATACGATCAGGCCGTAGTACTGATTGAGACGCTATGCGACGATTGATCTTCGCAGTCGCGAACGACCGCTTCGGGGCGACAGCTGCCTGTCGTGACAGTCTGTGACTTTTCCGCTTTGGCAACCTGCTATGCTGCGCCAAACAGCCGAGATCGGCCAAGAGCGGTTATTCGCGACCGGCTCAGATTTGCCAGGAGCGGCCAGTTGGATTCCTGAATCGCCATTAGATATTTGCGGACAATCCAAGTTCGGAAACAGAAAAATATGCCGAGTGTTCATCGATTCAATATTTTTGCAGACTACTTTCAATTTATTGTTCAAGACGAAAACTCTGAGGACGATTTCAGCTCAATTTGGACTGAGGAAGCTCTTCACTCCATGGTTGCAGTAGGCGAGACCGCGATATGCCCTGGAACGTTACGAAACGTGGATGTCCCTGTCGAAGTTCACGTGTTAGAAGCCGAACCGGCAGTCGTGCTTGAGAGATATGACCACATCGTGGAAGGGGCATTTAGGTCGCCGACTGGCAGACTAGTGGCTATGGGGTGCACGGAAAATTTTCTTGACGCGCCACGATTTCAGATCGCGCCCGGCAATTGCCGTTTCCTCTACTTAATAAGCGGTGCTCAGACAATTACGACTGAATGGGAATCTGCCGAAGACTTATACTGCCTCTACATATGGCCCGGAGAAGCGAGAGATCCACACCTCCTGAAACACTGGAAGGTACCGACTGACACTATTGGCGTATGACCGCGTTTGGCCAGTAGCGGTCATTTTCGACGCTACGCCGTCTTCCAAGTCGCACGATAGTTCCTACTCAAGCAGAAAACTGATGAAGAAACTCACTGTAATTTTAGTGGACCCGCCCAATGATGAAGCGGCGTCAGTCACGCTCCGAAGCGAACGAGGCGAGGTTATCGCGTTTTGCCACCCATGCAGTCTCAAGGTAGGGGATGTCATCGAAAATCGACTATGAGTGTTAGATGCAGATGTTCGTATGGCCTATTTTTCGGACTAGCCTGAGCATGAAAAAGAGGCGCTGTCCGTAGAGCACCTAGATAGGACTGGGCAGTACGCCTATCGCGGGCGAGGACACGTAATCGATTCGGAGGAAGGTCTAATCGAAGTGCAGGGCTTTTTGATCGAGTTGAGGAATGTTTATGATGGCTATGTCGATTTCGAAATCAGTCGGCTCGATATAGGCCCTTAGCGGCGCACGGCAAGGTCTGCTATGGGGCGACAGCTGCCTGTCGTGACAGTCTGTGACTTTTCAGGTTTGGCAACCTGCTATGCTGCGGCGAACGGCCGAGTTCGGCCAAAAGCGGTCACTCATCACTGAAAATCTGGCCACGCAACGTGAACACACGATATGACTTCAGAAATTGATTCTTTTCGTCCTCCAACCGATGAGGAAATTACCTCTGCGGAAGCCCAGTTAGGGGTCGTGTTCCATCCTGACTACCGGGCTTTTCTCAAAGGTGGAGGCGATGTCGGCAACGCCGTATTCGACCCAGCCGTAGTGTTGCCGGGATCAGGCTACTGCGACCTCTTTGAAATAGCCCAGTATGCGTGGGAAAACGCGGGAGTGCCTCGCGATCTCGTTCCCTTCATCGAAGACAATGGGGACTACTTCTGCATTTCTCCCTCAGGTGAGGTCTCCTATTGGTCTCATAATGGTGCAACGCCGGAACGTTGGCCGAGTCTGTCGAGCTGGTTCCAGCAGGTTTGCGTTGCGCGTCAATGAACATATAGCGACGCGAGTTCGACGAAAGTCAGCGTCTGCTTCGGGGCCAGAAGCAGACCTCCGCTGACGAATGTCCCAATCACAGCCCCACAACGAAAGCCCAATAGACGATGAGCTTGTCATTTCACATTGACTTCGACGGCGAGTGCGAAGAGGCATTCAACTTCTATGCAGCGTGCCTCGGAGGGAGGATTGGTACGATGCTCAGGATCGCAGACTTACCGATCCCAGCATCGACGACTCGTCCGGGACGTCACATTGTTCATGCCAATATCTGTATCGATGGGGTTGATCTGGCCGGTGCCGATGTTGAAGCACACAACTACAAAAGACCAACGGGCTTCTATGTGTTGCTCGGTGTCGATTCGGAAGAAAAGGTCGATTCTTGCTTCAGTGCGCTGCAGACCGATGGCCAGGTGATCCTGGCGCCGCAGCAGACTTTCTGGTCTTCCCGCTATGCCATTGTGATCGATAGGTTTGGCGTACCCTGGAAGATCAATTGCGGAACGTGACAAGGTTCGCTGTGGGGGCGAAAGTGGTCGTCTGAGTTGATCTATTGTGACGTCTACACAGTGCGGTAATCTCTATCGTGTTCAGACAACTTCTGGCAGACTTGCGCAATAAATTTCCAGAAAGCCACTTTCATGAAGAAAGCGTCGATATTATTTTCGGTTCTATGGCTTGCCACGCTCGCACATGCCGCTGACATGCCGGCCCGGCCCGACCTGCGGGACGAATTGCTGAGAATGCGCGTGGAAGACCAGCGCGCACGCGGCGAGGGAGGCACCATCGATCCGCAGGCAATGGGACGGGTCGATGCCGCGAATACGGCGCGGCTCAAGGAAATCGTTGCACAGGTTGGCTGGCCGACCATCTCGATGGTCGGTGGCGACGCCGCGGGAGCTGCCTGGCTGTTAGCCCAGCATGCAGACCGGGACCGGGCATTCCAACAGGATGTACTGGCGCGGATCGAGAAACTGCTCCCCTCTGGCGAAGCCACCCGCAAGGAATATGCTTACCTGTACGACCGTGTCAATGAACCGCAGCGTTACGGCACCCAAGGCACCTGCCTGGACTCGGCTCACTGGGCGCCACGCCCGATCGAGAACGAAGCCGACGTCGACAAACGTCGCGCCGAAGTCGGCCTGCCGACGATGGCCGAGTACATTGCCATTATCTCCAAAATGTGCGGGGAGGCCTTTTTGCCGACTGCGCGGCCGAGCAATTGAACCTCCAGATGGCCAGGTCGCGCCATCAGCGAACTCCATTCGATCAGATAATCGAGAATATTGAAAACAGCCGAAGCCGAATCAGTGGCACTTTTCAGCCCCCTGCCCCATTATTTTCGGACCATGAGCTCGCGCCTGTATGTGGCCATTGTCTTGCTCGCATCGGGCAGCACCGTCATGGCGGGCACTCCCCGCGGCATCGCTTTCACCCACCACGATTGGGAACTGGCCTGCGATAACACGCGCACCTGCCGCGCCGCCGGCTATCAACCCCTGTCGAACGACGGGGACGATGGTGACGACAGAGACGACAGCAACAACGGCCAAGAGGCATTGCCGGTCTCGGTCCAGCTGACCCGGCAAGCCGGACCGAACCAGCCTGTCCGCGGCGAGCTTCATATCGGCCACTACGGAGAGGAGACGACGGACACATTTCCCGCCAGGCGATCGTTGACGATGCTGATCGATTCCAGGCCAGTGGGAGACGTCGCGATCGCGCAGGGGCACTGGTTCGAAGGACTGACACCCGGACAAACGGATGCGTTGCTGGCCGCCCTTCCCCATCGCAGCAAGATCGAGTTCACGGATGGCAAGCGGACGTGGAAACTGTCGAACAGGGGCGCCGCCGCCGTGCTGCTGAAGATGGACGAATTCCAGGGGCGGCTGGACACGCCTGGAGCCCTCGTGAAAAAGGGCCGCAGGGACGAACGCGATGTGTTACCTGCCGTGCCGGCGCCCGTCGTCATCGCAGCCGGCGTGCCGGTTGACGATAGCGTCCAGTTGTCCACGCCCGCCATGGCGACTCTCCGGAAAGCCCTGGTCGCGTCCGTTGGCGACGAATGCCCCGCACTTTCCGAACCTGGAGAATCGCCTGATGCCATCCATGTGCGCAGGCTGTCCGGTACCAGGCTGCTGGCATCCACCACCTGCTGGAGGGGAGCATCCACCACCGCGGAAGCGTACTGGACGATCAACGCGGCTCCACCCTTCGCGCCCAGGATCGTGACGACCATGGGTGGAGAATATTCGAAAGGGCAAATCGACGCCTCGAGATGGGCCGGCGGGTTCGATTGCATGCATCTCGACGAATGGACTTGGGACGGCGAACGCTTCGTGCAGACCAAAAAGGGCACCACCGGCATGTGCCGGCAGATCGACATGGGCGGCGGCTGGTCGTTGCCGGTGATCGTGACCGACGTGCGGCGCTCCGCGGTCCGGCCTTAGCGGCGCAGCCGCTGCCCGCGTGGCTGCGCGCTACAGCGCCCGTTCGACCAGCAAATCGACGTTCCCGTCATGCGCAAAACCCAGCCGTTCCGCGATGCCGGGCACCAGCGCGGGCATGCGTCCGAACACCCGTTCGATGTCCGCATCCGGTTGCCAGCGGATGCCGGCGACCGCCTGCGCGCCGAAGCGCCGTGCCAGCGCGGCGACCACCTCTTCCACCGTCAAGCGCAATACCGGCAGCGTGACGGTGCGCGCTGCGGGCAGCAACGACGTGTCCAGCGCCGCCGCATGCGCCAGGTTGCCGACACAGCCCTGCAGGGACATCCACCAGCATGCCGCGGCCGGCGACACCGGGCACGTGTAGTGTTCCCCGGCCTGCGCCGCGCGCAGGATGGCGCTCATGAACGCCGAGCCATGTCCGGCCGAGAACCCCGGCCGCGCCACGATGCCGGGCAGCCGCAGCGAGATACCGTTCACCAGGCCGCGCCGGCTCAGGTCCGCCAGCACGATCTCCCCCACCTGCTTGTGCGCGCCGTAGCTGATGCCCGGTTTCGGCGGCGTGGCGTCGTCGACCGTTGCCGGCAATGCGCTGCCGTACACGGCGATGCTGCTGGCATACACGATGCGGGCGGTCCGCTCCTGCGACGCGGCGCGTTCGAACAGGGCCAGCGGCGCCATCAGGTTGACGCGGTAACCCAGCGCGCAATCGCGCTCGGCTTCGGCACCCGGTACGCTGGCCAGGTGGAACAGCACATCCACCGGCGGATCGAACATCGCATCGAGCACCTGCTCCACGCCGAAATCGCCATGCAGCAGGCGCACCCGCGCGTCGTCTGGTGGATCGTCGAACCGGCGGTCCACCAGGGTCAGGCGGGTAACGGCCGGTTGCCCCGGCAGGCCGCAGGCAACGATATGGCGCGCCAGCGCCGCGCCGACGAAACCGCCGGCGCCTGTGATCACGATATGCATGGCAATCCCCTTAGTCCGCCGCCGGTGCGCGCACCACGCGCTGGTCGATGGCGCCGAACGGCGTGTTGCCCTGCCCATCCTGCGCCGCCATCCACACGCGGTCGCCGAACTTCATGAAATCCGTGCGCGGCTCGCCATGGTCGATGATCTCGATCACGCGGCGCTCGGCGATGCAGGCGGAGCCGGCGGCCCGGCTTTCGTTCGATACGGTGCCGGAACCGATCACCGTGCCGGCGGACAGTCGCCGCGTACGTGCGGCATGGGCGATCAGCTCGCCGAAGCTGTAGTTCATCTCGGCGCCGTTCGGATGGCCGAACCAGGCGCCGTTCCACTGCACGTGCAGGTCCAGCTTCACGCGGCCATCGGCCCACGCGCCGCCCAGTTCGTCTGGCGTGACGGCCACCGGCGCAAAACTGGTGGACGGCTTGCACTGGAAGAAGCCGAAGCCCGTCTTCATCTCGCGCGGGCCCAGCTTGCGCAGGCTCCAGTCGTTGATCTGCACCAGCAAGAGTACCTGCTCCAGCGCGGCAGCGGCGCCCGTCCCCATCGGCACCGGGCCGGTGATCACGCCGAACTCGCCTTCGAAGTCGATGCCCAGGCTTTCGTCCGGCAGCGGCACATCGTCGCGCGGGCCGAGGAAATCGTCGGAACCGCCCTGGTACATCACGGGGATCGTGTCGAAGTCGGGAATCGGCTCCGTGTTGAAGGCCCGTTCCATCAGGCGGCCGTGGTTCAGGAACGCGGAGGCGTCGCACCACTGCCAGGTGCGGGGCAGCGGCGCCGCGCATGCGGCCGGGTCGAAGTCGAAGGCGTCTTGCGCGGTACCGGCATTCAATGCGTCGTACAGCGCCTGCAGCGGCGCCCGTACCTCGTCCCAGCGCTCGACGGCCTCGCGCAGGCTCGGCGCGATGGCGCCGGCATCGGCCGCGCGCGACAGATCGCGCGACACGACGACCAGCCGGCCATCCGGGTGGCCGGATTTCAGGGTTGCGAATTTCATCGGTTCTCCTCGCGTGTCGCCAGCGCGGCGCGCAGTTGCGGATCATATTCTCCGTCGAGCAGCACGAACAGCATCCGGCACACGGCACCGGAGCGGTTGGCCCACGCGTGGTTGGTGCCGCGCTGGATCACGATGTCGCCCTGGGCCAGCGTCACTTCGCTGTCGTCGAGCACCAGCGTCATCGCGCCTTCGAGCACGATGCCGTAGTCGACCGATTCGGTGCGGTGCATCAGCGGGTGCGGCGAGCCGGCCTTGACGGTGGACGCGGCGGCGTCGCCGATCTGCGTGAACGCATCCTTCATCCGCGCGGCGCCATGCGCCAGGAACTCGTCGGTATCGGGCGGGATGTCGACGATGCGGATGCGCGAGCCGTGGCGCGGCGGCGGCAGCACCAGCGGGCCCGGCGTGGGATCCGCGCCGTTGCCCACCGGTGCCGGCGTGGCGGCCGTCGACCAGATCTCGTGGAAGACGGTGCCGGGGATTTTCTCGATCGGTACCACGGTGGGCAGCGGGCCCGCTTCGATGACGATCGCCTTGCCGGCATCGTCGTGGCCGGTGACGATGCGGCGAACGGGTTTCATGTGGCTCATCAGATCTCTCCACTGAGCGCGACCAGCGTGTCGCGCATGATGCGGCCGTGTTCGGCCTTGTCGCCGCCGGCGATCTCGATCTCGCCCAGGCGTCCGGAGTTCTCGACCACCATGCGGCAGCGTTCCCAGCGGCGTTCCTCGAACGCGTCCAGTGCCGCCATGACGCCGGTGCCGGCGTGGCGCTCCACCTCTTCGGCCAGCACGATCGCATCCTCGATGCCGATACAGGCGCCGGACGCCATGTGCGGCGTGGTCGCGTGCACGGTGTCGCCGATCAGCACGATGCGGCCGCGATGCCATGGGCGCGGCAGCAGCAGGCCTTCCAGCGGCCGGTAGATGATCTGCGAATCCGCGCCCAGCCCGGCACGGATGTCCTGCAGCGCCGGCACGTTGAACGGCGCCAGCAGTTCCCGCAGCATCGGCACGAAGCGTGCGGGGTCCACATGGACGCGTTCGGCGCGGTCTTCCGTCACGTACAGGTACATCTCGGTATCGGATACCGGCGCCACGCCGGCCTTGATCTTCGGCCCCAGCCACATCATCGCGTGGTCGATCCCGGCCGGCCGCGGCAGCACCGCGCGCCACACGCCCTGTCCCGTATATCGCGGCGCCGGCGCGTCGGGGAACAGCGCCGTGCGCATCGTCGAATACAGGCCGTCCGCGCCGATCACGAGGTCATAGCGGCCGGTGCCGCCATCGGTGAACGTGACGTCCACGCCGCCGTCGTCCTGCGTGAACGAGGCGAAGGTGCACCCCAGGCGCACATTGGTCCCGGATGCGCGGGTGGCTTCGGCCAGGATCGCGGCCAGCACGGGACGCATGATGGCGCCGCCGCCCGGCACGTCCGGTCCCGCGATGCGAGGCGTGGGCAGGGTGGCGAGGTGGTGGCCGCCGGAGGTGTGCAGGTCCACGTCGTCATGGGCGGAACCGCGGCGCACGAACTCGTCGAGCACGCCCAGCGTACGGAAGGCGCGCAGCGTGGCGCCGCCCAGGCTGATGCCGGCGCCGTAGGAGCGCCAGCCCGCATCGATCTCGACGAGGTCGACGTCGATGCCGCGTTTTTTCAGTTCGATGGCGGCGGCCATGCCGGAAAAGCCGCCGCCGACGATCAGCGCGCGCCGTACGGCGGCGCGGTTGCCGGAATTACTCATGTTGGTCTCCCTCCGCCTGGCGGCGGCATATAAATATTGTTATCGGGTGTCAGCGCCAGCTCCACTCGCTGCAATCCCTGCCCCAGGCAGGGTCCCAGCGTGCAAATGCCGGTCGCGATGTCGAACTGGGCGCCGTGCGCCGCGCACACGATGCGCGTGCCGTCGGCATTCAGGTAGGCGTCCTTGCGCCAGGCCATCGGCGTGTCGCCGTAATGGGGGCACGCATCCCGCCAGCCGTGGACGGCGTCCCCCTGCCGAACCACCAGCACCGTGTCGCGCCCCGCGCCGCAGGGATCGAAACCGCGCGACGCGCCGTCCGGGATCTCTTCCAGGCGGCACAGGAACACGGCCGCCATCAGTGGCGTTCCGCGGCCCCCGCGGCGCCGGGCGGCGGGCCACCGGGCGCCCACTTGTCGCGCTTCTCGAACAGGAACATCTGCGATGCGTCGGCGCTCATCGTGGCTTCGCGCGCCACCCACTGTTCATCGTGCAGGTCCATGTCGGCGTCGTATTCGACGTGGCAACCCAGCGGGCTGTTGAAGTACCAGAACCAGTTCGAGCCCATCTTGTGCCGGCCGGGACCCCAGAACGACTGGTAGCCCTTCTCCACGAAGCGCGTGCCGGCCTGCATCACCTCGGTCGGACCGCCCATGTGGAACGTGAAGTGTTCGATGCCCTTCATGAACGGCGGCGTCTGGATCAGGAACAGCGTGTGGTGGTCGAGCGTGCCGGCCGGGCGCAGGAAGGGGCCGGCGCCCAGCAGGCGGTCGGTGCACCGGAAGCCCAGCCGCTCGACATAGAATTGTTCGGCGCGCGCCACGTCCGGCACGAAATACACGACGTGCGACAGCGTGCGCGGCAGGGCCGGCGCGTTTTCGTCGACGGCGACCGCGTTCGGCTTGCGCTGCGGCGGCGCGCCGGGCGCGTTGATTGGTTCTGCCGGCATGTCCAGCGTGCGGCGCACGGTGACCTGGAAGCCGAGCACGAAGCCCATGTCGTCCAACGCTTCGATGCTGCCGTCGGGCAGCCGCTTCACTTCGCGGTCGCGGCCCAGTTCCTCGGCAATGGCGCCGAGCGCGCGCTCGTCCGCCACGCCGTAGATGGTCTTGCGCAGCATGCTGGCCGTGCCCATCGGCGGCGGCAGGCCCGCGTCGTCCTTGTGGGCCAGCACGACGGCCGTGCCGTCGAGCGCTTCGAAGCGGCCGTTGCCGGCCGGTTTCAGGCCGTAGTCCGTCAGGTATTGCGCGCAGGCGGCGATGTCGTCCACGCCGAAGACCAGCGCGTCGGGTCCGATGATGTTCATGGTGTCTCCTGGTTTTTTCCGTGACATTTGATGTCACCGTGAGAGTTCTGGTATTTCGTCTTCAGACAGCGGTCCGCCCGCCCAGCGTCTCCGCCACCCAGTCCGCGATATACGCGCCGGCATTGGCCGAATTGTCGAAGCTGGAGTGCTGCACGCCGCCTTCGCGTTCCGTGAAGATCTTCAGCTCGCGCCGCGGGCTGTTGACCAGCTGGTCATACGTGCGCTGCGCCCAGTGCAGCGGGATCTGCGAATCCTTCTCGCCGTGCGTGACGAGGAACGGCACCCTGATGCGGTCCAGCACGCCATCGAGGTGCACGTTTTCGGCGATGCGCATGAAGTCGTCCTGGTCCTTCGCGCCCCACACCCAGCGCACGTGTTCCCAGTAATGGGGCACCGGGAAGCTGCCTTCCTTCGCCAGCCGCTTTTTCTGCACGTCGCGCCAGTCGTGGTTCGCGCCCCATACCACGCCGCAGGCGAAGCGTGGCTCGAACGCCACGGCGCGCGGGCAGTAATAGCCCCCCAGCGACACGCCTTCCAGGCCGATGCGCTTCGGGTCGAGTTCCGCACGGCGCTCCGACTCCGATTCCAGCCAGTCGACCACCTTGCTCGCCCACCGCTCGCTGTCGAACACCGCCGTCATGCCTTGCAGGCGCAGTGCCTCGCCGGTGCCCGGCTGGTCGATCACCAGCGACGACACGCCCCTCTGCGCCAGCCAGCGCGGCAGGCCAACGCGGTATTTCATTTCCTTGGTGGAGTCCAGGCCGTTGACCTGCACGAGGATCGGGGCCGGGCCATCCACGCCCTCGGCGCGCACGTAGAGCCCGGAGATGTGCGAATCGCCATACGGGATTTCCACGCGCTCGCAGTTTTCGCCGGCCAGGCGGATGCCGCGGGCGAACACGTCGAGGAAGCGCCTGTACAGCTCGGTGCGGCCCGGCGCGCCGTGCGCCTGCAGGCGTTCGGCCGTCAGGTAATAGGTGGCGGCGCGCCCGTACTTGTCGCCGGCGGAGATGAGCCGGCCGCGGCGCTCGTCTTCCTCGGCCAGGCCGCACAGCTTGTCCGCCATGTTCGCCCACGTGGCGCGGAAAGCCCGGGTGCCGTCGGCATCGGGCTGGCGGGCCGCTTCCTGCAGCGGCGCGCACATCTCTTCGATCTCGCCCATCTTCGCGCCCATTTCGATGGCCAGGTCGACCGACAGGTTCCAGACGTAGTTGGTCGGGAAGTACTTGAACATGCTGATTCCTTGTATTGATTGAGGTTGCGGCGCGGCTCGCGGATCGAGGCCGCGCCGGCAGAACGCCTGTCAGCAATATAAGGAAACGGCACCCTGCCGAAAAATGGATTATTTCCATGGCAGCCATCCGCCGGATCGATACCTGGCCCCGAATCCGGGCCAATTGTTGAAATAAGGCGACAGTAAATTGTTAAACGGCTACGCAAGAAAGAAATATATTTGATGCCTCATGGCAATCCGCCTATCGTTCATTCCGCAACGGCAGCCGCCACCCACTTCGCGGCAACATCGAACAACAACGGACAACACACAGAATGAAACTCAACTTGTTAGCTGCAGCCGCCATCGGCGCGCTTGGTATCTCCCATGCCGGCGCGGCGGATCTCGGCGGCGAAAACCTCAGCATCACGGGCTTCGGCACGCTGGCTGCGGCAAGGAGCAATACCGAAGAAGCACGCTACGTGCGCTCGAACCAGCGCGAAGGCACGGCCGGTACCACGACCATCGGTCTCGATTCCAACCTGGGCCTGCAGGCCACGTACAAGTTTTCGGACAAGCTGTCGGCCACCACGCAGATCCTGTCGCGCAAGTCGACCGGCGACAGCTTCACCACCGAACTGATGTGGGCATTCGCGAAGTACCAGGTCAACGACGATATCGCGGTGCGTGTCGGCCGCGTGGTGATGCCGACCTTCCTGATTTCCGATTACCAGAACGTTGGCTATGCCAACACGATGATTCGTCCGCCGACGGAGCTGTATGGCTCGAACTTCCTCGAAAACCTCGATGGCGCGGATGTGACGTGGCAGCACAGCGTGGGCGACACGACCTTCACGGTGCAGGGCGCCGCGGGCATCGTCCATGGCAAGGTCTACAGCCGGTCGGCCGGCAAGGCCGAACGCTTCCAGTCGCCGCACGCGGCGATCGCCTTCACCGCCGAGCACGGCCCCGTCACGTTGCGCGTGGCCCACGTGCGCGGCAAGCTGACGGTCAACGAGCCTGCGCTGGACGGGCTGGCGGATGCCGTGGCCCATGCCGGCTTCGGCCAGTTCGCAAGCGACTTCAGCATGCGTGAAGAGAAAGTGATTTCGTTCACGTCGGTCGGCCTGATGGCGGACTGGAACAACATCGTGGTGCAGTCCGAATACGGCATGCGCCGCGGCGTCGACAAGATGTTCCTGGCCGATGCGGACGCGTGGTACGTGATGGCGGGTTACCGCTTCGGCAAGGTGCTGCCTTACTACGCGCACGGCAGCTTCAAGTCGAAGCCGTCCGTCGGCATTCCGGCGGGTCTCGCCAATATTCCGGCGCTGTACGGCGCGATGTCGGGCGTGCTCGCGCGCACCGCCCAATCGTCGGACACGATCGGCGTGCGCTGGGACTTCGCCAAGTCGGCAGCCCTGAAGGTGCAGGTCGACCGCGTGAAGCCGGGCGTGAAGAACGCCCTGCTGCAGGACGTGACCGCTGCCGGTGTCGGCAAGAACGTCACCGTGTTCGCTGCCGGCGTCGACTTCGTCTTCTAAGGATCAGCCATGAAAAAAGTACTGCACATACTGACCGTTGCGGCGTTCGCGGCGGCCGCCACCCCCGCGGCCGCGGAGACGGTGGTGATCGTCAGCGCCAAGAACCCGGCCACCCGCATGTTCTCCGAACAGGCGGCCCAGTTCTTCCTCGGCAAATCGACGATGTTCACGCCGGTCGACCAGGCCGACGGCTCGGCGATCCGCAACGAGTTCTACAAGAAGGTGACCGACAAGGACGCCGCCCAGGTGAAAGCCATCTGGTCGAAACTGGTCTTTACCGGCAAGGCGCAGGCGCCGAAGGAATTCAAGACGAGCGCCGAGGTGAAGAAGGCCGTGGCCGACGATCCGAAAGCCATCGGCTACATCGAGAAATCGGCCGTCGACGATACCGTCAAGGTCATCCTTACGCTGCAGTAAATGGCTTGAACAGGCATCGGACGCCGATGCCTTTCAGTCAGCGGCGTTCGACGCAGTCGATGCCGGCAGCGGATTTCCCGGCCGGCAACGCAGGCGAAAACCGGTGTCCGCCCCCTGGCGGTGTCCGACACCGGCGGCGCTGGCGGTATTTCCAACGTCGATAACTGCCTGACCGCGCAGCGTCGGCATCAGGCGCCGAACAGCTCGACGAGCAGCGCGCGCAGCCAGGCATTGGCACCGTCCTTGTGGTATTTGCGGTGCCAGTGCTGCTTCAGGTCGAACGGCGGAATGTCCAGCGGCGGCTCCAGCAGCCGGATGTCCGCCAGCTTCGCGAACGATTCTCCCACTGCCCGCGGCACCGTCACCACCAGGTCGCTCGAAGCGATCAGGAACGGGATCGACATGAAGTGCGGCGTCGACAGCACCACCCTCCTCCCGATCTTTTGCCGGCCCAGGAACTGTTCGAACACTTCCTGGCTGCGCCCTTCCGCCTTGATCACGGCATGTCCCATGTCCAGGAACGCATCGAGCGTGAGCCGGCGCGCCCGGTAAGGGTGGCCTTGCCGCAGCAGGCAGATGAAATCGTGCGAGAACAGCCGCTGCTGGAACAGGTTGCGGTGGTGCAGGTCGGGAAAATAGCCGACCGCCAGGTCGACGTCGCCGCTTTCCAGTGCCCGAGCCAGGTCTTCCGGCGGCATGCTGACGGAGCTGATGGCCGCGTCCGGCGCATCGCGCTGCAGCCGGTCCAGCAGCTTCGGCAGGAACGTCATTTCGCCGATATCGGACAGCGCGAGCGTAAATCGCCTGCGCGTGGTGGCCGGATCGAAGTCGCGGCGGGCCAGCACGTCCGTCTCCAGCCGCTGCAGGATATCGCGCGTGGGCGCGATCAGGTCCAGCGCGCGCGGCGTGGGCTGCATGCCCTGCGTGGTGCGCACGAACAGCGGGTCGCCCAGTGCCGTACGCAGCTTGTTCAGCGCCACGCTGACGGCCGGCTGGCTCATGCCCAGCCGGCGGGCGGCCCCGCTGACGCTCTTTTCCTCGAATACCGCCAGCGCCACCGGCAGCAGGTTCATGTCGAAAGCCTTCATGCCCGCACTCCATTACATTTTCGAATACAGATTATGCGATAAATTCTATTTTCAGATACGCGGCGTTGCGTGAAGATCCTTCCACGACGGGCCGGTCCAGGCCCGCGACCACAAGGGAACGCCGCAAACCCGCATCGGGTCGACCGGCGTCCCCGCAAAGGAGACGATCTTGCGCAACCTTATTGCCGGCAGCGCGCTGCTTGCCCTGTCTTTCACGTTGTCCGCCGCCGAACCCGAAAAAGCCGCCGTGCGGATCGGCGTCATCACTTCCCTTTCCGGCCCCGCCGCGCACAGCGGCGCGCAGATGAAGGCCGGCATCGACACCTGGCTGCGGCTCAACAATGCGACCGCCGCCGGCCGCCGGATCGAAGTGCTGTACCGCGACGATACCGGCCCGCAGGCCGACGTTGCCAAGCGCCTGGCCACGGAACTGGTCAGCCGCGACAGGGCCGACATCCTTGCCGGCTTCATCTTCACGCCGAACGCGATGGCCGCCGCCAGCGTGGCCGACCGCGCGAAACGCCCGCTGGTGGTGATGAACGCCGCCGCCTCCGGCATCACGAAGCGTTCACCCTACGTTACCCGCACGTCGTACACGATCGCGCAATCGGTCGTGCCGCTGGCGCAGTGGGCGCACAAGACGGGCTCGCGCAGGGTGTACTCGATCGTGGCCGACTACGCGCCGGGCCTTGACGGCGAGGAATGGTTCGACAGGACGTTCAGGGCGGCCGGGGGCACGATCGCCGGCTCGGTGCGGGCGCCACTCGCCACCGTCGACTACAGCGCCTTCGTGCAGCGCATCAAGGATGCGAAACCGGACGCCGTGCACGTGTTCCTGCCGAACGGCCAGCCGATGGTGTCGTTCATGAAGGCGTGGCGTGACAAAGGAATGGACAGGGCCGGCATCCGCTTCCTGGGTGGCGAAGGCTGGGCCGACCAGGATGTGCTGGCGCAGGCCGGCGAGGGTTTGCAGGGCATCCATACGGCCGGCTTTTATACCTACTCGCGCCCGGGCGCCGACAACGCGCGCTTTCGCGAAGCGTTCGCGAAAACCGTGGGCGGCCGCTTCGAACCGAACTTCCTCGCCGCATCCGCCTACGACGGCATGGCGCTGATCGCCGCCACGCTGGAGAAGACACGCGGCAGCACGGACGGCCCGGCATTCATGCGCGCCGTGAAAGGCTACAGCGCGGCCAGCCCGCGCGGCACCGTGACCATCGACGCCGCCACCAACGACATCGTGCAGACGATCTACATCCGCCGCATCGACAAGGTGAACGGCGCGTTCGTGGCCAATGAAATCGACCGCTACGACGCGGTCAAGGACCCTGTCAAAAACTAAAGGAGACCATCATGACATTCGCGGACACTTCCCCCGGCATTTCCACTCCCGGCATTTCCACTCGCATCTTCCCGCTCGACCGCTGGTACGTCGCCGGCTTCGACTGGGAGGTGCAGGATGCGCCGCTCGGCCGCACGTTCCTCGACCGCCCCGTCGTGCTGTTCCGCGACGCCGCCGGCAAGGTCGCCGCGCTGGAAGACCGTTGCTGCCACCGCGCCCTGCCGCTTTCCTGCGGCCGCGTCGAGGACGGCGCGCTGCGCTGCGGCTACCACGGCCTGCTGTTCGCGGCGGACGGCCAGTGCATCGACGTGCCCGGCCAGGGCAAGATCCCGGCCAAGGCCCGCGTGGCATCGTACCCGGTGGCCGTGGTCGACCAGGTGATCTGGATCTGGATGGCCAAGGAACGGGGCGGCCAGCCGGACGGCGAACCGCCGCGCGTGCCGGCGCACGCCGATCCGCGCTACCGCTTCAGGGGCGGTGCCTTTCACTACCGGGCGCCGTATCAGCTGATCCACGACAACCTGCTCGACCTGAGCCATGTCGGCTACGTGCACACGAAAACCATCGGCGGCAATGCCCGCGTGCACATGGAAGCGCCGACCAATGTGGGCGCCGACGGCGAGCACGTGCGCGTGGTGCGCAAGATGATGGCGTCGCAGCCGCCGGCCACCTACACCGCGGCCTGGCCGTTCAAGGGCGCGATCGACCGCTGGCAGGAGATCGACTTTCACGTGAGCCACCTGCAGATCTTTACCGGCGCGGTCGACGCGGGGTCGGAATCCATCGACAACCCGGAGCGCGGCGGCTTCCACATGCGCGGCTTCCACGGCATCACGCCGGAAACGGCGACCACGTCGCACTACTTCTGGACAATGGCCGCGTCGAGCCACCCGGACCAGCCCGACAACCTGGACACGGTGCACAGGCAAACCGCCGACACATTCGAGGAAGACCGCGTGATCATCGAGGCGCAGTGGAACAACATGCAGCGCTTCCGCCAGCCGCCGGTGGTGGACATCCACGTGGACGTGGGCGCCAACCGCGCGCGCCGGATCATCGCGTCGCTCAATGCGTACACTGCCGGGAACAATGCCGAAGGCGCGCCGCGATGAAAGCCGTCATCCGCAGCATCGCCGATGCCACGCCAGAGGTGAGGATTCTCGAACTGGCGGCCGCCGATGGCAGTGCGCTGCCGCCCTACGAGCCGGGAGCGCACGTGGACGTGACGCTGCCGGACGGAATCACGCGCCAGTATTCGCTGTGCTGCGCGGCGCCGTCGCCGCAGCGGTACCGGATCGCCGTCAAGCGCGAGCCGCAGTCGCGCGGCGGCTCGGCGTGGCTGCATGACGTGGCCGGCGAAGGGAGCATGCTGGACATCGGCATGCCGCGCAATGCATTCGCCCTGGTGCGGGAAGCGCCGATGCACCTGCTGTTCGCGGGTGGCATCGGCATCACGCCGGTGCTGTCGATGGTCTACGCGCTTTCCCGGTCCGGCGCATCGTTCCGGCTGGCCGTGTTTGCCCGCGCGGCCGACCTCGTGCCGTTCGCCGGCGAACTGGAGGCGGCGCCGCTCGGGCCGTCCACCAGCATGCATTGCGCATTGAGCGCGGACGAAACGGGTGCGCGAATCGATGCGCTGCTGGCCGCGGCGCCCGACGGCACGCACGTGTATGCGTGCGGACCGGCGCCGTTCATGGCCGCCGTTACCGAACGGGCCGCCGCGCGGTTCGGCGCCGGCGCGGTGCATACCGAATCCTTCGGTGCCGCCGCGCCGGCGGCCGGCGACCGGCCGTTCGTGCTGCGACTGCTGCGAAGCGGCCGCGAAGTTGCGGTGCCGGCCGGCCGCAGCGCGCTGGCCTGCCTGCAGGAAGCCGGCGTGGACATCGAATCTTCCTGCGAAGTGGGCGTGTGCGGTACCTGCATGACGCGGGTGCGCGGCGGCGAAGCCGATCATCGCGACAGTTATCTCACCACCGCGGAGCGCGCGGCATGCTTCCTGCCGTGCGTGTCCCGGGCGGCGACCCCGGTGCTGTCGGTCGACCTGTAACAAATTCCATCGAAAACGCCTTCTCCCGTGCCGCGACACGATCCGGCCGGCGCACGCCGCCGGCCGGATCGTGTCTGAAGAATGGACAACAGCAGGCACATTGCGCTTTCTAATGATAATGCTCTATCATTACCAATTGAGAAAGCGTTGCCATGCCACGCGCCGTCGGCGTGCCGCTACCACCAGGGAGAATCGATTGAATAATGGAAGCAATGCCGGAAGCAATGCCGGAAGCAATCCCGCAAGCAGTCACGGCACCGGCGCGCACGCCGGCCATGTGCTGCAGGCCTCGGCAGTGGTTGCCGGCTATGGCGGCAAGACCATCCTGCAGCATCTCGACCTGCACATCGGGGCCGGCGAGATCTATGCGCTGCTTGGCGCGAACGGCGCGGGCAAGACCACCACGCTGAGCCTGTTCCTGGGCTTCGTCGCGCCTGCGGCCGGCCACGTGCGGGTCGATGGCATCGACCCGGTCGCACAGCCGGACGAAGCACGCCGGCGCCTGGCCTACATTCCCGAGAACGTGGCGCTGTACGAACACCTGACGGCGCGCGAGAACGTGGCCTACCTGCTCGACCTGGCCGGGCAGAACGACGGCCCCGCCGCGATCGACACGGCATTGGCGGCCGCCGGCCTGGCCGCCGCGGCATTCGACCGCCGCGTATCCGGCTTCTCGAAAGGCATGCGGCAGAAAGTGGCGATCGCGCTGGCGCTGGCGCGCAAGGTGCCGGCGCTGCTGCTCGACGAACCCACCTCCGGCCTGGACCCGCAGGCCACCACCGAATTCAACCGCCTGCTTGGCGTCCTGCGCGGACAGGGCGTGGCGATCCTGATGGTGACGCATGACCTGCTCAGCGCGGCCGACGCGGCCGACCGCATCGGTTTCATCGATGCCGGCCGCCTGCTCGAGGAAGTGGCCGCCGCCGGCGACGACCGCTTCGACGTGCGCGCGCTGCACCGGCGTTATGGCGGGCACGCGGCATGAGCGCCGTCCACGGGATTGTCGCGCGCATCGCGCGCGAGGAATGGCGCGCGCTGTTCCGCGACCGCGCCGCGGTGGCCGGCGTGCTGCTGCTCACGGTGCTGATGCTGGTGGCGGCGCTGACCGCCTATGAGCACCAGCGCAATGCCGCGGCCGAACGCGCCCGCTACCAGGCGCATGCGAACGGGGAATTCGAGGGGCAGCCGGACCGCCACCCGCACCGGATGGTGCACTACGGTCACTTCCTGTTCCGGCCCGCCAATCCGCTGGCCGCGTTCGATCCCGGCATCGACGGCTTCACCGGCCACACGCTGTTCCTCGAAGGGCACCGGCAGAACAGCGCCAATTTCGGCGACGTGCGCCAGACATCGCTGCTGCTGCGCTTCGGGCAGCTGACGCCGGCGTTCGTGCTGCAGGTGCTGGCGCCGCTGCTGCTGGTCTTCTTCGGCCATGCCGCCGTGGCGCGCGAGCGGGAATCGGGCACGCTGCGCGTGCTGCTGGCGCAGGGCGTGGGCAGCCGGCAGATCGTGCTCGGCAAGCTGCTGGCCCTGGCCGGGTTCGCCGGCCTGGCGCTGCTGCCGGCACTGGCCGCGCTGGCCTGGCTTGCCGCCGGCGGCCATGCGCCATGGCAGCCGGCCCTGCTGCTGGCCGCCGGCTACACCGGCTGGCTGCTGCTGTGGACGACGGGCGTGGTGCTGGTGTCGATGCTGGCGCGGCGGGGCCGCGACGCGCTGCTGCTGCTGCTCACGTGCTGGACCGTGCTGGCGATCCTGCTGCCGCGCTGGGTGCCCGCCATGGCCAACGGGGCGGTGGCGCTGCCGACCCGCTTCGAGGACGCGATCCATGTGCAGCGCGAATACCTGGCCCTGGGCGACTCGCACAACCCGGACGACCCGAAGTTCGTCGCGTTCCGCGACGGCCTGCTGAAGAAATACGGCGTGGCCCGCGTGGAAGACCTGCCGGTGAACTTCAAGGGCCTGGTCGGCATGGAAGGCGAGCGGCGCTCCACCGAACTGTTCAACCGCTACGCGGGCGAGGCGTTCGACCGCCAGGAACGCCAGGGCGAAATCATCGACGCGTTCGGCTGGATCAGCCCCGCGCTGGCGCTGCGCAGGCTGTCGATGGCGGCCGCCGGCACAGACCTGGCGAGCTACCGCGGCTTCCTCGAACAGGGCGAGCATTACCGCTACACGCTGATCCAGGGCCTGAACCGGCTGCAGGCCGAACGCCTCGCCTATGCCGACGACACCAACCCGGCCAGGGAAAACCGCGTGTCGCGCGAACACTGGCAGCGGTTCCCTGCCTTCCGCTACCGGCCGCCGCCGCTGGACGACACCCTGCGGCGCGCGGCGCCGGCCGGCGCCATCCTGGCGTTCTGGCTGGCCGGCCTGGGCACGCTGGCATGGCTGCTCGCCGGGCGCCTGGGGAGGATCGCGCGATGAACTGGCTGACCTTCGAACTGCGCCTGGTCGTACGCTCGCGGCTGTCCGTTGCCGCCCTGCTGCTGTTGCTCGCGCTGTCCGCGCTCGCCGTCTGGTCCGGCATCCACGAGGTGGAACGCCAGCGCCAGACCATCGCCAGGCTGGCGCCGCTGCACCAGCAGGACGTGGCGGCGCTGGCCGCCCGCTACCCGGACAGCCCGACCGCCGGCAGCGCCGCCTATTACACGTTCTACGACACGTGGGATCCGCCCACCGGCGCGGCGTTCCTGGCGCTCGGCCTGCGCGACGTGGCGCCCTACGTGTTGCGTATCCGCGCGCTGGGCCTGCAGGCCCAGCTGCACGACGGCGAGACGTTCAATCCGGAGATCGCCCTGCCCGGCCGTTTCGACTTCGCCTTCGTGCTGATCTACCTGGCGCCGCTGTTCGTCATCGCCCTGCTGCACGACCTCGTGTCGGGCGAGCGCCAGTCGGGCCGCCTGCGGCTGCTGCTGGCGATGCCCGATGCCGGGCGGCTGTGGCGCCGCCGCGCCGGCCTGCGCTGCGCCCTGCTGTTCGGCTGCCTGGCATTGCCGGCGGCGGCCGGGGCGGCGTATTCGGGCACCGGCTTCGGCGCGACCGCCATCGTGCTGGCCGTGATCGCGGCAAGCGTGGCCTTCTGGGCCGGGCTGTCGCTGCTGGTGGCCACGCGGCCCTGGCGGGCGGTGGCCCATGCGACGGCGCTGATGGGCGCCTGGGCGCTGCTGACGCTGGTGCTGCCGGCGCTGGCCAACGTGGCGCTGATCCGCGCGATCCCGGTGCACCAGGGCGTGGACCTGATGCTGGCGCAGCGCGAGGCGGTGCACGGCGCGTGGGAAGTCCCGCGCCAGCAAACGCTCGACAGGTTCCTTGCCAGCCATCCGGCGTGGCAGCACACGGCGCCGCTGCCGGCCGGCTTCCACTGGAAATGGTATTTCGCCTTCCACCAGCTGGGCGACGAAAGCGTGGCCGGCGAGGTACGAGAGTACCGCGCCGGACTGCTGGCACGGCAGGCGTGGACCGTGCGCCTCGGCTGGCTGCTGCCCGGCGTGGGCGCGCAGGGCGTGCTGCACCGGATTGCCAATACCGACCTGCCCGCGCAACTGGCCTACCAGGACGGCATCGCGGCGCACCACCGGGCAATCCGCGAGTTTTATTACGGCTACCTGTTCGACGAGCGCCGCTTCGGCACCGCCGATTTCGCCAGGCGGCCGGTCTTCGTGCCGGCCGCGGCGGACATGTCGCCACCGTGGCCCGCGACGCTGGCGCTGTTCGCGCTGGCCGCGGCGGCACTGCTGGCGGGCCTGTCCCGGCTGGGCCGGCTGCGGCCGCATGGCGCGGAATGACCGGCGCTCGGCAGGCGAAGCTCGCCGCGCGCCTACCAACCAAACCATCGTGTCATCTATTTTCTGGAGTCCCATCTTGGCCTCGCTTAACCGCCGTACCCCGCCTTCCCGCCCTGCGCGGGCCATTTCGCGCGCCGCGTTCGTCACCCTGGCGCTGGCGGGACACGCCACGGCCGGCGACGACCCCGCGGGCCCCGCGCCGGCACAGGTCGTTGAAATCCGGGGCACCCGGGCCGGGGACGAACGCATCGATCCGGGTGCCGGCGCACGGTCGCTGCCCGGCACGGTCACCACGATCACCGCCGACGACATCGCCACGCTGAACGTGGGCCGCGACATCTCGAACATCTTCCAGCGCGTGCCGGGCGTGGTCGCCAACAATATCGACCAGGGCGATACCGGCAACGGCTTCCGCATGCGCGGCTTCGCCACGCAGGGCACGCACGGCGCCGATACCGCCATCTACATCGACGGCGTGCCGCAGAACATTCCATCGAGCCAGGGCGGTGCGGGCCACGGTCCCGCCTTCCTGGAGTGGATGACCGCCGACATGATCGACACCGTCGAGGTCGTGAAGGGGCCGGTGTCGGCGCTGTACGGCGACCAGAACCGGGCCGGCGCGATCGCGATCGCCACGCGCGAAGGCGGCGCCGCCACGCCGTCGAGCGCGGCGGTCGCGCTGGCCAGCCACGGCAGCCGCCGCGCCTCGCTGACCCTGTCCGGCGATTACGGCGCCGTGCGTTCGCTGCTGGTGGCCGACCGCCACCGGATGGACGGATTCCGCCATGGTGCCGGCAATGACCGCGCCAACCTGTTCTGGAAGCTGTCCGCGACGATCGGCGACGGCATCTACAGCCTGCGGGCCAGCTACTACCGTTCCGAATACTCGGGCGCCGGCTACCTGTCGCTGCCTGCGATGGAGGCCGGGCTCGATCCGCACGCCACGCAATACGGCCTGCCCGGTTTCGGCGACGCGCATCGCAAGAGCCTGGTGTTCAACCGCCGCGCGACGGGCGATGCCGGCTGGTTCGCCACCGCCTATGCCGAGGACTTCGAACGCAGCCGGGCCATCGCCACCAGCACGACGCAGCACACGTTCGGCTACGACGACCGGCGCATTCATGGCGCGCGTGCCGGCAACACCTGGACGTTCGGCGAGCGCGCCGTGCTGACGGCCGGACTGGAAGGCCGGGTGGACCGGGGCGACGCGCTGCGCCAGCAATACCGCAACGGCCAGCCGACCGCCAGCTACGTCAACAGCCAGGACCTGGACCTCGTCACCTATGGCGCCTTCGCGCAGGGCCAGTATCGCGCAGCCAGGGAGCTGAAGCTGCACGCCGGCGCGCGCTACGACCGTTTCGACTACGACCTGGGCAACCGCAAGCTGCCGGCGGCGTCGACCGGCTACCGGGGCGCGGTGTTCACGCCGAAGTACGGCGCCATCTGGACCGCCCTGCCGGATATGGAAGTGTTCGCGAACGTGGCACAGGGCTTCCGCTCGCCGGCCGCCGAGCAGATCAGCCCGAGCGGGAACCCGGGACCGCTGGGCGCGCCGGGCGGCAGGATCAACCCCGGTATCGCCCCGAGCAAGGTGCGCTCGCACGACCTGGGGATCAACGCCCGCCCCGCGGCCGGCTGGAACGTGGCCGCAGCCGTGTATCACATCGAAAACGACGACGAAATCGTCAACACGGCGCCCGATGTCTTCCTGGCTTCCGGCCGGACCACGCGCCGCGGCTTCGAACTGGACTTGCGTTACCAGCCTGGGCGCGCTTTCAGTACCTACCTGAGCTACGGCCGCATCCTGCGTGCGCGGCTCGACAATCCGTTGCCGGGTAGCGGCGCGCTGCTGTCCGTGCCGGCGCACACCTGGAAGGCGGGCGCGCAGTACCGTGCCGCGGCGGGTCCGGGCAAGCTGACGCTGAATGGCGACGTGTACGTCACCGCCCGCAATCCGTACTACATGAGTGTGCCGCTGGCACGACGCGACATGCCGACCTTCGTGCGCTACAACGTGAAAGCCGGCTACGATGCCGGCAATGTGCAGGCTTCGCTGGCCGCCACGCTCCAGCCGCACCGGTTCGCCAGCGATATCGCCTACGGCACCGCCGCCGGGCTGGTCGTATCGACCGTGCCGAAGGCCCAGGTGGAAGCGGCGCTGCGGTACTTCTTCTGACATGCGCCGGGTTCGATGCGTGCGCGAACCCGGCGTCATTGCATCGCAAGGGCCTCAGGCCAGTGCTTCCTTGGCGGCTTCCTCCGGGGTCAGCGAGTCGTAGAACTGGTCCATGAACCATTCGACCTGCTCTTCGATATGGTCCTGCGCTTCCTGGACGGTAGCACCGCCGGCCACCAGGAAACCTTCCACTTCGATACACCACTGGATGAACGCCAGCGTCTCTTCATCCAGTTCTTCTTTCTTGGCCATAGCAGTTCCTGTCATGTTCATTACCGGCAGATCAACACGATGTGCCTGTGCCCATTTTACCGTAGCAGCCCGCCGCCGGTATCCGTCGGCGGCCCGGTCGCCGGTCAGTTCACGTGCCACGCCCTGGGGCGGTCCAGCAAGCCGAGCCTGGCTTCATGGGGGTCCTGGCGCACCTCGAAGCCGTCATCGCCGATGATCAGCAGGCGGTGCTGTCCGTTATCCGGGTCGGCAGGTAAGCGGCCATTCCCCCATTAGGGGAGCGGCACCGGGCAGGAGAACATCTTGCCCGTCGCGAGGTGTAGTATCCGCAGCCTTGCCGCATCGGCTTGCGAAAAAGAGATCGGAAATGCAAAGCACGGGAAACGACAATCGAGTGCGCGTCATGGTGGTCGACGACCATCCCCTGCTACGTGAAGGAATCATTACGGTTCTTTCACGAGACAGTCGATTCGCTGTCGTGGCACAGGCGGGAGACGGCCTGGAAGCCATCCGGCAATTCGTGCGGCACCGCCCGGACATCACGCTGATGGATTTGCACATGCCGGTCATGGGCGGACTCGATTCGATGGTGGAAATCCGCAAATCCTCACCGCATGCGCGCATCATCGTGATGGCTGCTCATCAAGGCGACGAGCAAGCATTGCGCTCACTGGAAGCCGGTGCGGAAGGCTGTCTGCCGAAAACCATGCTGCGCACGGAGCTGGCCACGGCGATCATGAACGTGCATGGCGGCGCAACGCACATTCCGCCCGGAGTGGCCTCGGAGCTCGCGGCGTACATCGTTGCGGATGCATTGACCCGCCGCGAAATCGAGGTTCTCCGCACTGTCGCCGCGGGAAACACGAACAGGCGCGCGGGCCAGCTCCTCGGCATCGGCGACGAAGCGATGCGGGCGCACATGAACAGCATCCTGGCAAAGCTGAAGGCGGCCGACCGCACACATGCCGTGACGATCGCCATTCGACGCGGCATTATCGAACCATGATGCCGGCACGGCGCCGGACGTTTCACCGGACACCCGCGCATTACCACTATCGGGGTAATCATCCGTCCCGTCATTCGCCTACTCGCCAGGCAATCCAATTCGTGATGCGCATGCACGGGCGGTGGCTCATCATGAGGCACCGAATCACTGGAGCAAACCAACCATGCATTGCAAACGTCCCCTGATCCATGTTGCGCACCCGGATATCGTCGTATCGGCCGGCCTCGTGTCCATCCTGTCTCGGCAATCCGGATTCGATATCACGACCGACGGCGGCGCGGCAGCCTGTTCCAGGGCCGACGTGGTGGTCACCGATCATGCGGGCGGCATCGAGCTGGCACGGCAACGCGCGGAGCAAGCCGGCCCCGGCCCGCACATACTCGTCGTTACCTCGTGCGACAAGGAAGCCCAGGTGCGGAATGCGCTGGACGCCGGTGTCTATGGATACCTGCTGCAGGATTGTTCCGCCGATGATCTGCACGACGCCGTGCAGCGGCTGTCCGAAGGGCTGCGCTACCTGTCCGACCGCGTATCGAAATCGATCGCGGACAGCCTGACCCGCGTATTGCTGACGCCCCGCGAGTCCGATGTCCTCCAGCTGCTCGCGGGCGGCCATTGCAACAAGCTCATCGCCCGGGAACTGGGGATCGGGGTCGGGACCGTGAAGACCCATATCAAGGGCCTGCTGACGAAACTGGATGCGAAGGCGCGCACCCATGCTGTCGTCATCGCGGCGCAGCGTGGCCTGGTCGACGCGGGCATGGCCGGCCTGGCATAGCTGCATCGCGCGTGCGGTCGCGATGAGCCCGGCACGGCACGGGCTGCCTGACCGCTGCGTTGAACTCATTACTGCAACACGTGTTGCGATCCTGTTGCTTCATGCAGCGCCTCCGTTCCTGACGCGCCGACAGGTGGTCAGCCACAATGCTGGAAGTTGCAACAGCATATTCCATCTTCGGTTAGTTGCAAATTTCAGGGTGAAATGCCTGGCTTACGCGAACGGCGCCTTTTCCTTGTGTCGCGATCGACGAGTGACGATAGCGTCGATATTGCACGATTGTGCGAGCCACCATGCACCTGATCCATTGTTGACTGTCCGTTCAAGAACCCCCACAATATAGTTATTGAACAATCGTTCCATAACAGATGGATGGTGTCGCATGGCCAGGCCAAGGACTTTCGATGAAGATGTCGTCATTACCCGTGCAGCGGAGGTTTTCAGCCGTCTCGGCTACAACGCCTGCTCGATCGACGACCTGGTGGAGGCAACGGCGCTGCAGCGCGGCAGTCTCTACAAGGCATTCGGTTCCAAGCGCGGCCTGTTCGAGAAGGTGCTGAACCGGTTCCTGGTCAGCGAGTGGCACGGCAGCCCGGCCGCGCTCGATCTCCTGATTACCGCCCTGAGGGAACTGGTCCCGGCGGATCTGCCGATCGCCGCCCTTTGCCGCACTGCCCTTGACGCCTACGAAGGGGACGCCGCCAAACTGATCGGCGGGCGTTTGCTCGATCACCTGCCCACTCACGAACTCAGCAAGGAGTAGCGATGCCTCGACTCGTATTGACCGACCGCGACCTCATCGTCCACCTGACGGCATGGGAATCGATCTGGTCGCTTCGCCGCAGCTTTCGCGTGCCGCTGGCGCATGTTCGCGGCGCAACCGAAGACAACGGTTTCGGCGGCGGAGCGCTGGGCCTGCGCATCCCGGGCACTTATATCCCCGGCCTGATCGCCGCCGGCACCTTCATCAAGGACGGCGACAAGCAGTTCGTGTACACCAGGCCCAAGCTGCAGACCATGGTGATCGAGCTGGCGGGAAATGACTGGGCGCGCCTGGTGATCGGGGTGCCGGACGTGCGCGCCGAAGTAGCGCGAATCAACGCCGCCGTGGCCCGCCACCACTAGAAACTCGCACCGGCGGCCAGCGCGGCTTCCGCGCTTACGCAGCCCCTTGCCGGATGTTCAAGCGGACGGCGGACGGGCCGACCGGCGCTCGCCGGCGGGATCGTGCGGCCGGCAATAGCCGGCCTGGCGCGCGATGCCATCGGCCCTGCCGTCCGCGCCGATGGTCACGGTCACCATGAATTGCTCGCCCCATTGCGGTTGGTAATAGCTGGCCCGGGGACAGGGCGGGGGTGCGAAATCCACCGTGATGCGCGCCGCCGTGATCTGCTCGAGCCGGGTACCGGAAAGGCGCGCCAGCTTCGCGAGAAGGCGGCAATAGCGCGCCAGCACCGGAGCGAACCCGGACGACGGCGGCTCCATCGATGGAGCCAGCAAGTCGAGCAGTACGGCGCCCCGCTCGTGCTGCCCTGCCAGCAAGCGCAGTTTGCCGATCGTCCAGTAACCATCCAGATCGTTGTTCCGGCTGATGAACGAGCCGCATAATCCGCTGGCGATGTTCGTCAGGTGGCCGCTTCGCGGCATACGTTCGCCTCCAGTCATTGAGCTGATAACACCGTGCCGACGATCGGTCCCGTGCATGGCTGCCTCGCCGAGGACAGACGATCGCATCCGTTTTTCCTGCTGAAAAATCTTCCCCTCATCACCGCTTCACCGCTTCACCGCAAGACATGCACGGATCGGCGCATTGCTCTGGACTGCCGTACAGCTCTCCCCCCAGCATATGAACTTTCCGTCCCCGTCGGATTCCGCGCCCGTCTTCCCCGGAGAAGCCGATTCCGTATCCGACGGGCGAGCCGGACGATAAAATCGCCAATGACGGTTCTGATAAACTCGCCCGCACTGCCGCGCCCTGGCCGGACCTGCATGCCCTTTCCGGCAGAAGCACTTCAATACAACAACAAGAAATCCGCATGATGCATATCGATACGAAACCTGTCCGGCTCGCCGGGCTGGATATCCTGCGCGCGCTTGCCATCGTGCTGGTCCTGATGTCCCACTATAACGGCTTCGTCAGCCAGGCGCCGACCTTCGGCGTCATCGGCAGCATCGGCTGGGCCGGTGTCGACCTGTTCTTCGTGCTGAGCGGCTACCTGATCGGCAACGGGCTGCTGGCACCCGCCGCGCGCGGCGAGAGCCTGCTCTGAAGACCTTTTTCGCGCGCCGCGTGCTGCGTACCCTGCCCAACTATTATGCCGTGCTGGCCGTGTACCTGCTGCTGCCGGATAGTCCGATCGCCGGCAAAAGCATGGCGCCGGTCTGGCGCTTTCTGACCTTCACCCAGAACTTCGGCCTGCATTACGGCGAGACCTTCACGCACTCGTGGTCGCTGTGCATCGAGGAACAGTTCTACCTGGTACTGCCGCTGGCGGTGCTGGCACTGGTCGGCAGCCGGCGCTCGCCGCGCCTGCTGTGGTGCGCGCTGCTGGCCGCCATTGGCGCCGGCATGACGGCGCGCGGCGCAGCGTTCATGGACGGCAAGGATGTCTTCGCCGCGCCCGTGTATTACTCGAGCCTGTGCCGCTTCGACGAACTGCTCCCGGGCGTGGCCATCGCGATGCTGAAGAACTTTCATCCGACGGCCTTCGCGCGCATTCTGCGCTACGGAAACACGCTGCTGGCGGCGGGCCTCGCGATGGCGGCGGCTGTCCTCTACGGGGTAATGAACGAGGCGCCGAATGCCTTCGCGGCATCCACCTTCGGATTCTCGCTGGTCGCCGCCAGTTTCGCGTTGCTGACGTGCTCCGCGCTCAGCCCCGGCTCGCTGCTGAACCGCCTGCGCATTCCCGGCGCGGCCAGTCTGGCCCTGTGGTCCTATGCGGTCTACCTGGTGCATAAGCCCGTGTTCATGGTGCTCCGTCCGGAGCTGGAACGCCGGAGCATCGATCCCGGCGCGCTGCCGACCATTGCAGCCGTCATGGCCGCCGGCATCCTGGGCGGCTGGCTGCTGTACCGGCTGGTGGAGACACCGTTCATGCAACTGCGGGAGCGCTGGTATCCAGCAGGCGCGTCGAAGACGGACCACCCGGCCGCTTCCGGCCCTGCGGGCAAGGCGATCGGCGGTCAGACGTAGCCATCGTTCTTCGCTCCCGGCCGCCGCAGGCAACGGGGCAACCTGCACCAGCACCGGCGCCGCCGCCCGCCTAACGCCCTGCGCCGGACAACTGCACTTCCTGCCGCTGCACGATCTCGGCCGAGTTCAGCCCCACGCCCAGCGACACCTTGCCGCCCGGCGTCACCCATTTGCCGCCCTTCTCGTCCCAGTACGACAGCAGCCGGCGCTCGACGGGAATCGTCACCACCTGCTCGCCCCCCGCCGGCAGCCGCACGCGGGCGAAGCCGACCAGTTTCACGGCCGGCGTTTCCACCAGCGCGGGGAGCGCGCCGCTGTATACCTGCACCACGGTCGAACCGGCGCGCGAACCCGTGTTCTTCACGCGCACGGACACCGTGGCCGCCGTGTCGCCCTGCGCGGGACGCACACCCAGCCCGTCCACGCTGAACGACGAGTACGACAGGCCATAGCCGAACGGGAACAGCGGCTTCTGCCCGTGTTTCTGCAGGTAGCGGTAGCCCACGAACACGCCTTCGTCGTAGCGCACGGTGCCGCCGCCGGCGTAGGGCCGCGGGCCCTGGCTCTCGTCGGCCACGAACGATACCGGCAGGCGGCCGCCCGGCTCGGCATCGCCGAACAGCACGTTCGCGATCGCCGTGCCGGAAGCGGCGCCGGGATACCACATCTGCACCACGCCTTTCACGCGCGGCAGCCACGGCATCCTGACGGCGCCGCCGGTGTTGAGCACCACCACCGTGTTCGGATTGGCGGCCGCCACGGCTTCGACCAGCGCATCCTGGTCGGCCGGCAGCGCGTAGTTGTCGCGGTCCATCTCCTCGCCGGTGACCTGGTTGACGAACACCACGGCCACGTCCGACTTCTTCGCCAGCGCCACGGCATCCGGGATCAGCGACACCGGCTGCCAGCCCAGCTGGATGCGCGCGCCGGTGAACGCGCCGCGCGACGAGAATTCGACCTCGATGCGCACCTTGCGGCCCTTCTCCAGCTGCGCCACGCCATGCAGCGGATACGTGAACGGGCCGGAGCCGGGGAAGCCGTCCGCCGTCGAGCGGGCGCCGTCGATGACGGCCTTGCCGTCGATTTTCACCTTGACCGCGCCGCTGACGGACGTGGCCAGCCGCACCGGGCCGTCCTTGTCCGGCGTGTATTCCGTCACCCACTTCGCCGACCATTTCGCCGGCGTCGACGTCGACGGCTTGCCCTTGATGTCGATCTCCTTCACGGTGTCCTCGGCCAGCGGCGCACCTGTGAAATCCTCGGTGCCGAAGTACTGCACGCGCCAGCCCGGCTTGCCGTCCGGCGCCACCAGCGCGACCGGCGGCGCGAAGATGCCGCCATCGCTGGAAATCGACGGCAGCACCACGTCGCCGAGCGAACCCTGCGCGTGGACCACCTTGGCCGCGGCGCCGGCCTTCGCGGCGATCGCTTCCAGCGGCGTGGCGAACTGGCCCGGATCGACGAAGGTCGACCACATCACGCCGGTGACGGCTTCCTTGCCGGCCGGGCCGATCACGGCGATCTGGCCGGCGCGGCGCAGCGGCAGCACGTTGCCTTCGTTCTTCAGCAGCACGGTGGCGCTTTCGGCCACCCGGACCGCCAGCGCCTGGTGTTCCGGCGTGGTGACCACGGCCGCCGGCGTATCGGTGACGGGCCGGTCGAACGTGCCGGTCGAGAACAGCGCCCACAGCATGCGGCGCGCCGCGTCGTTCAGGCGGCCGAGCGGAATGCGGCCATCCTTGAATCCTTCCGCCTTGCGCAGGAACGGCTGCAGCGACCAGGAATCGATGCCGGCGTTGAACTGCCTGATGCCGTCCGCGCCGCCCATGAAGTCGGTGGCCATGTAGCCGTTGAAGCCGTGGCGCTTGATCTGCGCCAGCAGCCCGGCGTTCTCCAGCATGAACGTGCCGTTCACCTTCGGGTAGGAACCCATCAGCGAGCCGATCCTCGTCTTTTCCACGAGATAGTGGAACGGCAGGTTGTACACCTCCTGCAGCGCGCGCGGCGCCACCTCCACGTTCATCGTCAGGCGTTCGCGTTCCGTGTGATAGACCGTGTAGTGCTTGGCCATCGCGATCACGTGCTCGCCCTGCATGCCCGAGGCCACCTCCGAGCCCAGCACGGCGTTCACCAGCGGGTCTTCGCCGAACGACTCCGTCAGGCGCCCCGAAAGGCCGTCCCGCGCCACGTCGACGGTGGGGCCGAGGATCACGTTCCAGCCCTTGCCGCGCGCCTCGACGGCGATCGCCTTGCCGTATTCGCGGGCCAGGGCCGCGTCGAACGTGGCGCCCAGCGCCAGCGGCACCGGGAAGGCGGTCACGCCCTTGTCGCCGCGCAGCCCCGCCGACGCGTCGACCCGGGTCAGCGCCGGCACGCCCAGGGGCGCGAGCGGCGCGTACTCGGCCGCGTCGACGGCGCTGACCAGCGCCACCTTCTGCTCGAAGCTCATCGCTTTCAGCAACTGGTCGGCGCGCACTTCCGGCTTTTGGGTAGCGTCGCGCCAGGGCTGCGTGGGAAGCGGCGCGGCGGCCGGGCCGGCGGCATGCGCCAGGCCCGCAATGCACAGGCTCGCCGGTATCATCATCGCGCCGCGGCGCAGCAGGTTTTTCCTTGTCATCTCGTCTCTCATGTTGTTGATATGATCACTGCAGCGCGGCCGTGGGCAGCCTGCGAATATAAAGCCATCCCAGTGCCGTCGTAAAGCTTACCGCCACCGCCAGCGCGGTGAACAGCGTGGCGGGGCCGCTCTCGATCAGCAGCGGCGTGCCGAGCGCCGCGACGGCGGCCAGCATGCGCGTGAAGAACGTGGTGGCGCCCTGCGCGGTGGAGCGCAGCAGCGTGGGGAACAGTTCCTGGCTCCACACCTTCCACATCGACTCGCCGGCGAACGCGCCGCCGATGCCCTGCAGGATCTGCCAGGCGGCCAGCGAGAACACGTTCACGCCGAACACGATCGGCATCAGCTGCCCGGCCACGGCCAGCACGCCGCCCAGCACGAACCACGTCATCCGCGACGGCAGGTCGACGGTGCGCATGAAGAGGATCGCCGCAGTAAAGGACACCACCAGCTGCGCCGTGTTCACCAGCCCGGCCGTGGAAACCGATGTTCGCGCCACCTCCGTGTAGAGCAGCGTGCCGAACTGCCCACCCGTGTTGGCGGCCAGGTTGAACACGCCGTAGAACAGCGCCAGCGCCACGAACGGGCCGATGAAGCGGCCGCCGAACAGTTGCCGGATGCCGCCCGCGTCGACGCGGTCCGCGTCCGGGCCCGTGTCCACCCGTGCATCGGCGTCGGCGCGGGCCCGCGTCCATTCCCCCGATTCGGGCAGCGTGGTCCGCAGCGCCAGCACCAGCAGCGCCACCGCCAGCACGTGCCCCCACATGATCCGCCCGCCCAGCTCGCCCAGTCCGCCGACGAAGATCTGCAGCACGTAGGTGGTGCCGATCGCCGCCATCCACAGCACGTGCGAAAAGGCGATCAGCCGGCCCTTGAAGCCCGGTGGCGCTTCCTCGGCGATCATCGCCATCGATACCGGCAAGTCCGCGCCGATGCAGAAGCCCACGACGACGGTTCCCGCCACCAGCACCGGCAGCGAGGGCGCGAACGCCAGCATGGCCGTGCCGAGCGCCAGGCCGATCATCGTGGTCGTGAATACGCGGCGGCGCCCGAAGCGGTCGCCCAGCCGGCCACCGACCAGCGCGCCAATGGCGAACAGCGCCGTGAGCACGGCCGACAGCTGGCCGATCCGTCCCAGCGACAGGCCGAAATGGTCCTTGTACAGCACCAGCGCGCCGCCGCTGGTGATGATCGCGGCGGCGTCCAGGTAGGAAGCCATGCCCGCCAGGATCGCCACACGCCAGGCGGCGCGCGGCAGGTCGCGCAGGCGCGGCACGGGTATCGTTTCGACCTTCATGCCGCCTCCCCCGGTACCTGCCCGATCGCCGGCAACTCGGCCTGCGATTCCGTCTGCAACTCCGCCTGCAGGCCCGCCGGCCGGCCCAGCCCGCGGGCCCGGAACAGCCACGCCGGCGAACAGCTCCACGCATGGCAATAGCTGTTGGCGTGGATGTCGCCGTACGGCGACGCCAGCGGGTCGGCCGGATCGAACGCTTCCCAGAAAGTATCGGCACCGGCATCGAGCATGGCGCCCCAGTACGAGCGGACCAGGTCGAGTGCCTCGTCATCCATGCCGCAGGCCAGCATCGCTTCGACGACGTAGTGATACGCGTAGGGCGTGATGGGCCGCAGTGCCCGCGGGTCCGCCAGCGCATTGCGCAATGCGGCCTGCGCCACGCCGGCCGACCCGGCAATCCCCGCCAGCACGAGCCACGCCTGGGCTGCAACCGACACCTGCTGTTCCGGGCCGCTGGTGAACACGCCGCGGCCGGCATCGAACAGCTGCGCCCGCGCGGCGGCGGCCATGCCGTCGACGAGCGGGCCGTAATGCCCGACCTCCTCCGTGCAGCCCAGCAGTGCAGCCAGCGCCAGCATGCGCCGCAGCGCGAACACGATCACGCCGTGGGTGGCGGCGCTCTTGTCGAGGCCGAAGGCCCAGTCGATGAAGCACCAGGTCTCCCCGCTGTCGTGGAACATCAGCGTGTCGTCGAGCCGGGCCAGCAGGCAGTCGACCTGGCGGCGTGCCACCGGCCACAGTTCGCGGCCGCAGGCCGTGTCGCCGGTCGCTTCCACGTATTCCTGGAGCGTCACGCAGAACAGTGCCGCGTAATCGAGCGTGGTCGTGTCGCCGTAGGTCGGCTCGGGGCGTTCGTACACGCAGCCGTTGACCAGCCCGTCCGAGCGCGGCAGGCCGGCGAACAGGTACAGGCAGCGCTTGACCACGTCGTCGGCCCGCAGCGTGGCGTAGCTGGCCAGCGCCTGCAGCCGCAGGTCGCCCACCCACAGGCGCCGGTCGCGACGCGGGCCGTCCTCGAAGGCGGTCTGCAGGCAATCGCGTAGCGTGCGCTGCGCTACCAGGTCGACCTGCCGTATCCATTCCGGATACGCATCCGGCAACGGTTCGGGTTCCGTGCGGGCCGACGTGACGGCATGGGCCGTCATGTCCTCGAAGCGCACGGCGAAGCGGCGCGAAGCGGCCAGCACTTCCACCTTCACGTAGCGGAACGCGTGGCGGCGCGGCAGCCGGAAGATCGCCGGCAGGTCGTCGATCGTCACGATTTCCTCCGGCAGCCACGCCGCGCTGATCCAGCCCGAGTAAGGGTACAGCGGTTCGGCCACGTCGGTGGGCACCTCGCCGAACGTGAGCCGCAGCCGGATCGGGCTGTCCGCCACGCAGCCGGCCGGCACGGCCCGGAACGACAGGTAGCCCGTCAGGTGCTCGCCGAAGTCGGCGATGAAGGCACTGCCTTCCGGCCAGTCGCGCCGCGCCAGGCCGGCGCCGTCGCCGACCGGCTGCATGGCATGGCGTAACGGGTGGTCCGGCCGTGCCTGCGGCTGCACCAGCGCGGCGGGCGGCAGGGAGCGTTCGTTCAGGACAGGTATCAGCGCCTGCGCGGTGCGCAGGAATGCCGCGACCGGCGGGCCGGCCGGCAGGTTGATCCGCCGCGCTTCTTCCGCCGCGTTGGCCTGGGCGATCTGTTCCGGACTTGGTTTCATTGGTCTCCTCGGTGGTTTCCGGTATGCGTGCGGCTTACCAGCGCTTGGTCAGGCTGGCCGAGATCACGCGGCCCAGCGGGTTCGCCGTGTTGCCGTCGAAGCCCAGGATCGAACCGCCGGTGTAGAACACGGGCGGGTTGCGGTCGAACAGGTTCGTCACGTCGATGGCCAGCGTGGTGTTGTCGAGCATGCCGCGGTCCTTGAAGTTCCAGGCGAAGTGCCCGTCCACGGTGTTGAAGCTGGAAACCCGCTGCACCGGGGTGACGCCGGTATTGCGGAACGTGCCCACGTGGTTGGCGAACAGCGACGCGCTGAAGCTGCCGCGCACCAGGCCGGCCTGCAGGCGCACCTTGTTGCGCACCGCGTAGTTCGTGTCCAGCAGCTCGATGGTCTCGGCCACGCCCGGCACGTTCTGGTCGAACTTCATCATGTGGCTGCCCGACAGGCCGAACTTCCACTGGCCGACCGTGCTCCTGAGCAGGTATTCGATGTTGTAGTCGATGCCCTGGATCTTCTCGTCGGCGAAGTTCTGGCGGCGCAGGTCGTACACGGCGTACGGCAGGCCCACGTCCGGATATACCAGGCCGTCGTGGCGCATGCCCGCCAGCAGCGGCTCGACGACCGAGCGCCATTGGGCATCGGTGGCGCCGGCCGGCCGCAGGATGCGGTACGGCGCGTAGGCGTCGATCGGGTTGGTCAGCACGCCGAACGTGGGGAACGTGATCACATCCTTGTAGTCGATGCGGAAGTACGTCAGGCCGACCTTGAAGCCGCCGAGCAGCTCGGGCCCCAGGTCGAGGCCGAGGTTGTACGTATTGGCCTTCTCAGGTTTCAGGTTGTTGCCCCCGGCGAGCCACACGGCATAGTCGGACGGCGCGGCGTTGGCGCAGCCGATGTGCTGGGCCGGATTGCAGTCGGCGCGGATCACGCGGGTATCGATCGCGCTCGGCGCGTCGGCCAGGCTGGGCGCGTGGAACGAGCGGCCGGCGGAAAGGCGCACCTTGACGCCGTCCGCCACCGTCCAGTTGGCGCCGAATTTCGGGTTGGTGGTGCTGCCCACGTCGCTGTACCTGTCGTAGCGCGCGGCCACCGAGACGTCGAGCTTGCGCACGCCGGCGAAGGCGTTGGCGTCGCCCACGACCGGGAAGTACAGTTCGCCGAACACGGAATCGTCGTCGCGCGTGCCCTTCGACGTGTACGGTGCGGACGTGAATTCGCCCCCGGCCGGGCCGGCCGAGGTCAGGCCTTCCATCGCCTCGCGCCGCGTGCCGGCGCCGAGCGCCGCCCGAGCCTTGCCGCCGCCCATCTGGAACAGCGGGCCGTCGAGCTTGACCTGGGCATCCTTCAGCGTGTGCCGGGCGTTGTAGCGGGTGACGAAGTTACCGATCTGCGCCAGCAGGCCGGCGCTCGTCTGCGCGCCGATGCCGGTCGGGTTGAACGTGCCGTTCGCCGCGCCGGCGATCGCCAGCGCCTGGTTGATGCCGTAGTTGTTGACGTCGTCCTTCTCGATGCCGTAGTTGAACTCCACCTTCGCGTTCCACTCGTTCGGCAGCTGCACGTTGGCGCCGGCCACGAGGCTGCGCGTGCTGGTGGTGATGCGGTTCGTGAACGCGCCGAAATCGCCGGACGGGTTGTAGGTCACCGTCTGCGGCGCGCCCGCCGCGGCGCCAGCCAGCGGCAGGTAGAACGGGCTGCTGGCCGGCACGGTCAGCGCCAGGCCGCCGCTGGTGACGCCGCCGCCGTCGACGCGCGAGTCGAGCGTGCGGCCGGAATACAGGAAGCTGGCATACAGCTCGGTCGATTCGCCCACATCCTGCCGCACGCTGAAGAAGGCCTGGTCGCGGCGCTGCGCCGGGTACAGGTCGTTGCCGCGGTTCGTTTCGCAGCGGCTGGTATCGCCCGGCACCAGCGCGCCGCCGCCCGTGATCGGGTAATTGACGCCGCCCACGCTGGCGGTGCCGGGCGTGCAGTTCGGCGAGCGCGTGTCCGGCCCGCCCCAGCGGCGCTGGTCGGCGATGGCGTAGGAGCGGGCGTAGCCGTCCAGCGCCGAATTCTCGGAACGCTCGATCGCGGCCAGTGCATGGCCGCCATCCCACTTGTGCCCGACCAGGTGGCTGAAATTCTTTGTCCGGTAGCCGTCGGCGCTGCCGAAGCGCACCTTGGTCTCGGCGCCGTTGAAGCTCTTGCGGGGCACGAAGTTGATGACGCCGGCGACGGCGTCCGAGCCGTAGATGGCCGAACCGCCGTCCGCCATCACTTCCACGCGCTCGAGGATCGACGTGGGAATGGCGCCGGCGTCCGGTGCGGTCTGGTTGATGCCCGCGCCGGGCAGGCGGTGGCCGTCGAGCAGCACCAGTGTCAGGCCGGCGCCGCCGTTGCCCACGCCGATGCCGTGGATGGCCGGCTGGTCGACGAAGTTGGCCTGGTTTTGTCCGTTGTTGATGCCCGAGGCGCTGAAGTTGTTCATTTCCGGCACCGAGCGCAGCAGTTCGGTGGACGTGGTGGCGCCGGTGGCCGCGATATCCTCGCGGCGAATGGTCGTCACATCCGACCCCACGGCGGCCACGCCGCGGATGCTGGTGCCGGTGACGGTCACCACGTTTTCCGCCTGCACCGGCTGCTGTGCCTGCTGGCCCGCGGCGCCCTGGCAGACGCCTGCGAGGGCGCAGACCGCCAGTGCGATCCGGGTCTTTTGTGTCGGTTGTCGTTGCATTGCCTGTCTCCTGTGATTGGTATGGTGGTTCGTGGCGGCTAGAGTGATGCAAGATGCAAGGTGCAGATTGCGAATCGCGGACGTGGCGCATCCCTCGCGCGGCCGTCGGCGCGCGTGCCTGCTGCATGGCGTTGCGTAAAGCGGATGAATCAGTGCGGCGGACTGGCGCCGGACCAGCCGCAGGGCTGCGGCGGCAAGCAGCCGGCGGGATCGGAGGCCGGTGTATCAGGCGCGACCAGTTCGACGGCGATGCCGGCACGCTCCAGCATCTGCACGCCCGCATCGGGTGCGCCGGTATCGGTGATGACGCGGGCGATGCGGTCGAGTGCGCACAGGAACATGCCGCCCCTGCCGTCGAACTTCGACGAATCGGCCAGCACCACGACCTGCCCGGCCTGGTGGATCAGCCGGCGGCCGGCCTGGATCAGCAGCGCATCGGCCTCCATCACGCCCAGCGCGCAAAGGCAATGGGCGCCCATGAACAGCCGGTCGGCATAGCAGTACTGCACCGCCTCGGTATCGAACGGGCTGAGGATGATGCCCTGCGCCGGGTACACCTTGCCGCCGCTGAGGATCACGTCGTTGTCGCTGGCGGCCAGCAGTTCGCGGGCCATCGCGAACGAGTTCGTCAGCACCCGCATGCGCCGCTCGCCGAGGAACGGCGCCATGTGGAAGGTGGTGGTGCCGCCGCCGATCAGCACGGTGTCGCCGTCGGCGCACAGCGCGGCGGCGCGGCGTGCGATAGCCCGCTTGCGGCCGGCATGCAGGCGTGCCGCCGCGTCGAACGTGCCGGGCCCGTGCGGCCGCGCCGGCCCGGACTCGATGCGGCGCGCGCCGCCATGCGTGCGGCGCAGCTGGCCGGCCGTATCGAGCAGCCGGATATCGCGCCGTACGGTGGCGGGGGAAACGCCGAGCCAGTCGGCCAGCTGGGGAATCGGCGCGGCGCCATGCTCGGCGAGCAGGCGCAGCAGGTGTTTGTGACGGTAGCGGTGGTCCATCGCGGTCTCCTGGTTGGCCATGGCCCAAGGGCCGGCCGTTTTTTATAAGAACCTTGCTGCGTGACGCCGTTGCTGTTCCTTCCTTGCCGGCTTCTCGTCGAGCCTCAAGAACTTTCTTTTTAATTCTTAACGTCTTGTAAGCAAATATAACCATTCATTAATGCCGCGTAAACCTATTAAGAAAACATGACATCAAATTGATCATTTCACCCGACAGCTTCCCGGCCGCTTGTGCAGGTGGTTGCTTTGTTCATTTATTGTTAAACTGATTGGATGCACATCCTGCTTGCCGAAGACGATCCGATCCTTGCCGACGCCCTGTGCGCGCACCTGCGCGGCACCGGCTACACGGTCGAACATGCCCCCAACGGCCCCGTGGCCGAGTACCTGTTGCAGCGCGAGACGTTCGACCTCGCAATCCTGGACCTGGGCCTGCCGATGGTCGATGGCCTGACCGTGCTGCGGCACGTGCGCGCCACCAACCAGCTGATGCCCGTCATCGTACTGACGGCGCAGGATGCGCTCGAGAGCCGCGTGGCCGGACTCGATGCCGGCGCCGACGACTACATGACCAAGCCTTTCGACTTCCCGGAGCTCGATGCGCGCGTGCGCGCCCTGCTCCGGCGGGTCAGCGCGGTCGGCGGCACGGCGGAGCTGGGGTTCGGCAAGCTGGGGTTCGATCCCCGCACCCGCCGGGCCACGATCGCCGGCGAGCAGATCGAACTGAGCCCGCGCGAATGGGCGCTGCTGGAACTGCTGCTGGTGAACCGCGACAACGTGGTCACCAAGGACCAGATCAACGAGAGCTGGGCCAGCGATGGCGCCGGCACCGGGGCCGGCAACGCGATCGAGGTCTATATCCACCGCCTGCGGCGCCGCCTGGAAGGCTCCGGCCTGGATATCCGCACGGTGCGCGGCCTTGGCTACCTGCTCGAGGCGGATGCCCGCACGGCCCGCGCCTGACATGGTTTCGCTGCACCGCAAGCTGCTGCTCTGGCTGTTGTTGCCGCAGCTGGTGCTGTGGGTGGCGGGCGGCTTCTTTACCTACCGGCTGGCGGCCGGCTATGCGAACCGCGCGATCGACGCCAGCCTGGCGCAGGCTTCCCGCGCGCTGCTGCGGCAGGTCAAGCCGATCGACCAGGGCCTGCTGATCGACTTTCCCCGCGCCGCCCAGGACGTGCTGGAAGCGGACCCGCGCGATCCGCTGATGTATACCGTGAGCACGCCGCCCGGTCACTTCATACTCGGCAACGAAAACCTGCCGCTGCCGCCGGCCGGCAGCGAGCGCAAGCTCGACACACCGACGTTCTATGACGGCGACGTGGTGCCGCAACCCGACCCCAGCGGCACGCCGAAGCACATGCGCATCGCCGCGCTGTACGTGGCGTTCGGCGACATCAGCGCGCCGCAGCAGACGATGCTGGTGCAGGTGGCGCGCAGCAGCGCCAACCGCGAGGAACTGGCGCGCGCGATCCTGGCCGACACGCTGTTACCCCTTTCGGGCCTGATGCTGCTGATGAGCGTGATCGTGTGGGCCGGCATCCGCGCCGGCCTGGCACCGCTGGCACGGCTGCGCCGCGAAGTGGAAAGCCGTGCGCCGGGCGACCTGACGCCGCTCAAGCTCGACCTCGCGCCGACCGAACTGCGCTCGCTGGCCGGCGCGCTGAACGACCTGCTGGCATCGGTGCGGCACCACGTGGGCGCCCAGCAGCGCTTCATCGCCGATGCGGCCCACCAGTTGCGCACGCCGCTGGCCGGCCTGAAAAGCCAGACCAGGCTGGCCCTGGAGGCGGCCGGCGACGACACCCAGCGCGCCCGGCTCGACATGGTGCACCAGAGCGCCACGCGCAGCGCCCACCTGGTGGCGCAGCTGCTGACGCTGGCCCGTGCCGAGCCGGGCGCGGCGGCCACGCTGGAACGCGCCCGCTTCGACCTGCACCGGTTCGTGCAAGAAGTGGCGGCGCACCTGGTGCCGCGCGCGTTGCGGGCCGGGGTGGATCTGGGCGTGGAAGTCCCGGCCGATATCGAACTGCCCGCGCATGCCAACGCCGCGCTGCTGCGCGAAGCGCTGACGAACCTGGTCGACAACGCGATCCGCTATGCCGGGCGCGGCGCCGAAGTCACGCTGCACGTGCGGCAGGAAGGCGCGGACGCGGTCATCGTCGTCGACGACAACGGCCCGGGCATCGCCGCCGCCGACCGCGAGCGCGTGTTCGAACGCTTCGTGCGCGCCACCGAGGGCGGCGACGGCTGCGGGCTCGGTCTCGCCATCGTGCGCGAGATCATCGAGCGGCACCACGGCACCGTCACACTGGGCGACGCCGAACCGCACGGGCTGCGCGTCACGATCCGGCTGCCGCGCGGCCCGGTGGCGGAATGATGCGCTGCCATCCGCCTGCGTGGTTCCTTCTGCGGCCCCTTCCGCGGTCCCCTTCCCGGCGCCTTTCGCGCCCGCCTTTACCAACGCCTTTACCGTTGCTTTCGCGGCCGTTCCTGCAATCGTTCCTGCGCCGCGCCACGGGCGTGCTGGCGGCCGCCCTGTTGTCCCATGCGCACGCCGGCGAAGTCGAGGTGCTGCACTTCTGGGCCAGCGGCGGCGAGGCGCACGCTGTCGCGCAGCTGAAGGCCACGCTGCGCGCCAACGGGCACACGTGGAAGGATTTCGCGATCGCCGATGGCGGCGGCGGGCTGGCGGTGGTCATGCTCGGTTCGCGCGTGCGGTCCGGCAACCCGCCCACCGCGGCGCAGATCAAGGGCGTGGCGATCCAGGAATGGGCGCGCACCGGCAAGCTGTCCGGCATCGAGGACGTGGCCAGCGCCGACGGCTGGAACGCGCTGCTGCCCAGGCTCGTCAGCGACACGATGAAGTACCGCGGCCATTACGTGGCGGCGCCGCTGAACGTGCACCGCGTGAACTGGCTGTGGATCAATGCCGACGTGCTGCGCCGCGCCGGCGCGAAGGTGCCGGCCACGTGGGACGAATTCTTCGCCACCGCGGAGGCGATCCGCAAGGCCGGCATCACGCCGGTAGCCTACGGCGGCCAGTCGTGGCTGGACATGGGCACGTTCGAAAGCGTGGCGATCGGCGTGGGCGGCGTGGAGTTCTACAAGAAGGCCTTCCTCCAGCTGGACCGTGCCGCGCTCACCAGCCCGGCGATGGAAAAGACGCTGGAAACGTACAAGCGGCTGAAGTCCTATACGGACCAGCGCAACATGGGCCGCGACTGGGTATCGGCCACGGCCATGCTGAACCGCGGCCAGGCCGGCATGCTGATCATGGGCGACTGGGCCAAGGCCGAGATGCTGGCCGCCGGCAAGCGGCCCGGCGTGGATATCCTGTGCACGTCGACGCCCGGCTCGCGCGAAGCATTCAGCTTCGACATCGATTCGATCGTGCTGTTCGACGTGAGCGACGAAAAGAAAGCGGCGCAGCGCGACCTGGCGCGTGCCGTGATGGGCCGCGAATTCCAGCAGGCCTTCAACCTCGCCAAGGGTTCGATACCGGCGCGGCTCGACGTGCCGCTGGACCGCTTCGATGCCTGCGCCCGGCGCGCGCGGCAGGATTTCCAGCACGGCGCGAAGCACGGCACCCTGCTGCCCAGCCTGGCCCACGGCATGGCACAGCCTTCGCACACCGTGGCGCCGATGTGGGATGTCATCCAGCAGTTCTGGAACCAGGACCGAATGACGGCCCGCGAAGCGATGAACCGGCTGGCCGCCGCCGCCCGGCCGCCACCGCCCCCGGGGCGCTGACGGCAGCGCGACGGCCTGGCGCCATGCCCGGTGTCGCCGACCAAAACCACGCCTGGTGTCGGACACCCTTTTCCGGACATTTCACCCGGAAAACGGTGTCCGACACCGGTTTTCGCCTGCCAATGCCGTCGCCCGACACCGGTTTTCACCGCCCGCCCCGCGCAGCCAGCTTCCCGGCAAATCTGCCGTTTAATTGATCATTAATCCCATTAACCCGGTGTTAATCTCATTCCACTCCCCGCGTGGTTCGGCGGCGGTCACGCCGGGTTCAACCAGCCGCAACATCCATAACAAGGAGATGGGAATGGAGATATCCACGGCAGCGACGATGTCCACCACGCGCTGGGCGGCCCGGTTGGCCACCGTCGCGCTCATCGCGGGAGCGGGCGTACCGGCGGCGGCCACGCCGGCACCGGCACCGGCCACCGCGCCCGATTTCGGCCCCAACGTGCTCGTCTTCGATCCGGCCACGCCATCGGCCACGATCCAGGCGGCGCTCGAGTCGATCGCCGGCGAAGCGGAGTTCGGTTCCGGACGCCACGCGGTGCTGTTCAAGCCGGGCGCCTACAACGTCGATGCGCAGATCGGCTATTACACGACGGCCGCGGGCCTCGGCCGCCATCCCGACGATGTCACCATCAACGGCGGCCTGCGCGTCGAGGGCCGCATCGACTGGAGCGCCGGCACCGACAGCGCGCTGATCAACTTCTGGCGCTCGGTCGAGAACCTGTCCATCACGCCCACCGGCGGCACCACGCGCTGGGCCGTGTCGCAGGCGTCGCCGATGCGGCGCGTGCACATCCGCGGCGGCCTGGAACTGATGCCGGCATGGTGGGGCTACTCCAGCGGCGGCTTCATCGCCGACAGCCGTATCGACGGGCAGGTCCAGTCCGGCTCGCAGCAGCAGTGGTACACCCGCGACAGCGCGATCGGCAACTGGGCCGGCTCGGTATGGAACATGGTGTTCTCCGGCGTGCAGGGCGCGCCCGCGCAAACCTTCCCCGCGCCACCGGTGACCGCCCTGGCCACCACGCCGCGCAGCCGCGAAAAACCGTTCCTGTACATCGACGCGGATGGCGCCTACCACGTGTTCAAGCCCGATCTCCGGGTTGCCGCGGCCGGTACCTCGTGGAGCGGCGACGGCACCGCCGCGGAGGCGGGCACCTCGATCCCGATCGGCGACTTCCTGATCGCCCGGCCCGCCACGCCGACGGCGGACATCAACGCGGCGCTGGCCCACGGCAGGCACGTGCTGTTCACGCCCGGCGTGTACCGGCTGACGGAGCAGCTCAACGTCACGCGCCGCAACACCGTGCTGCTGGGCCTGGGCATGGCGACACTGGTACCCGGGGCAGGCCAGGCGGCCATTGCAACGGGCAACGGCGACGGCATCGCCATCGCGGGGCTGATCGTGGATGCGGCGCCGGGCGGTTCGCCGGTGCTGGTGCAGGTCGGCCCGCGCCCCGGGACGAAAGGTTTCGCGGCACTGCCGGCCAAGGGCTGGCGAGCCAATCCGACCCTGCTCAGCGACGTGTTCTTCCGCATCGGCGGGCCGGCGGCGGGCAGCGCGGCCATCAGCCTGGAGGTGAACAGCCCGAACGTGATCATCGACCACCTGTGGGCCTGGCGGGCCGACCATGGCGCCGGCGCGGCGTGGGCGGTCAATCGCGCCGACACGGGCCTGGTCGTCAACGGCGACGACGTCACCGGACTGGGACTGTTCGTCGAGCACTACCAGAAGCACCAGCTGGTCTGGAACGGCGACAACGGGCAGACGATCTTCTACCAGAGCGAGCTGCCCTACGATCCGCCGTCGCAGGCCGAATGGATGGACGGCGAGATCGCCGGCTATGCGTCCTACAACGTGGGCGCCGGCGTCAAGAAGCAGCGCCATCGGGCTGGGCGTGTACTCGTTCTTCAACGCCGGGCAGGCGATCGTCGAGACCAGCGCGATCAGGGTGCCTGTTACGCCGGGCGTGAAGATCGGGCATGCGGTGGCCGTGTTCCTGTCGGGGTCCGGCGAGATCTCGCATGTCGTCAACGACCAGGGGGCGGCGGCCAACGGGTCGTCGTATATCAGCTACCTGCGCAGCTACCTGCACAGATACCCGCGCAGGTAGCCGTCTCCATCGTCTCGTCCGCCTGGCGCGCCTATTCGATGCCTGTGGCGAACTTGCAGGCGATGCATGCATCATCAAAAACCGTTCGCTAATCGAACAAACGGTTGCCTACCGAACGCCGGTTCAGTATAGTTGCTGCGCGACCCGTCCGCTGCCCGTCGGCTGGCCGGAGTGCATCGCAATTCAACCTGGCGCCGAATGGAATCCGCGTGCCCCGCATTCACCGGGGCATCCCGCCCAAGAAAGCGGTTCCACGCCGCCCGGCATCAGCAAGCACGCATCAAGGAGACTGCATGGAACACCAAGCGCTGGACGTTCGCGCCCACATCAACGGACGAAGCATGTCCCGCTACCAATGGCTGCTGCTCGGCCTTTGTTTCCTCATCGTGGCCACCGACGGCATGGACGTGGCGATCATGGGATTCCTGGCGCCGGACATCATTGCCGAATGGGGCATCTCGCGCACCGCGTTCGGCGTGGCGATGAGCGCCACGCCGGTCGGGCTGGCGATCGGCGCGCTGTTCGTCGGGCCGATGTCGGACCGCTGGGGCCGCAAGAAAATGCTGCTCGGCGCCGTCGCGCTGTTCGGCCTGTTCAACGTGCTCAGCGCGGCCGCCGACAGTATCGTGGTGCTGGGACTGCTGCGCTTCCTCACCGGCCTGGGCCTGGGCGCCGCGATGCCCTGCTGCACCACGCTGCTGTCGGAATACGTGCCGGAGCGCTCGCGCAGCACGCTGCTGGCCGTGATGTTCACCGGGTTCAACCTGGGTTCGGCGCTGATCGGCTTTGCCGCGGCGGCGCTGCTGCCGTCGTACGGCTGGCGCGCGATGCTGGTGATGGGAGGCGCGGTTCCGCTGCTGTGCCTGCCTTTCTACCTGTTCCTGCTGCCCGAATCGGCCCGCTTCATGGTGGTGCGCAAGATGCCTTCCGCCAGGATCGCGCAGACGCTGCGCCGCGTCTGCGGCGGCGATTTCGCCGACACCACCCGCTTCCATGTCAGCGAGCCGCCGGTCGCCACCGGCCACCCGGTGGCCACGCTGGTCTCGCCCACCTACAAGTCGATGACACTGTCGCTGTGGACCACGTATTTCATGGGCCTGCTGGTGATCTACCTGCTGGGCGGCTGGCTGCCCACGCTGATCCGCGACGCCGGCCTGCCGATCGAACGGGCCGCCAGCCTGACGGCGCTGTTCCAGCTGGGCGGCACCGTTGGCGCGCTCGTCGTGGGCTTCTACATGGACCGCTGGCGCGCCAACCGCGTGATCGGCCTGGCCTACGCCGGCGGCGCGGTGTTCATCCTGGCGCTGGCGGCCAGCGACATCCATTCCGCGATGTTCACCGCCTTCGTGATGCTGGCCGGCTTCTGCATGAACGGCGCGCAGACAGGCATGACCGCGTTCGCGCCGGCCTGCTACCCGACCGCGGTGCGCGCCACGGGCGTGAGCTGGATGCTGGGCATCGGCCGTTTCGGCAGCATCCTCGGCTCGCTGCTGGGCGGCGTGCTGCTGTCGATGGGCTGGGGCTTCTCCGCCGTGATCGCGATCCTCGGCATCCCGGCCGCCATCGCCGGGCTGGCGATCCTGCTGGTCAATGCAGGCGCACGCAACGCCGCCAAGCCTGCCTGATCCGCCTGCAGCCGGGCGGCGCACCCTCGCGCACCGCCCGGCTGATCCGTAGCGCCGCGTATTTGGGAAACGTCATACAGTATCGGGATGTGGCCACTTTCGGCCGTCCCCACTACTGGAGAATCGATCTTGCTGATCACGACACCCAAGACCGTCAGCCTCGCCCTGCAAGGCGGCGGCACCTACGGCGCCTTTACCTGGGGCGTACTGGACCGGCTGCTCGACGAAGAGCATCTTGCAATCGATTCGCTGACCGGCAGCAGTGCCGGCGCGATCAACGCCGTGGTTACCGCCGACGGCTTTGCCTATGGCGGCGGCCGGCGCGGTGCCCAGGCGGCGCTGCGCAAGTTCTGGACCACGCTGGGCAAGGTTTCACTGATGAGCCCGCTGCAACGTTCGCCGGTCGACCGCATCACGGGCAGCTGGGCCATGGATTACACGCCCGCCTACCACCTGATGGAAATGATGGGGGCGATCATGGGCCCGGTGACCAATGCGCCGCTCACGATCAACCCGTTGAAGCAGTTCCTGTCGACGATGGTGGACTTCAAGCGGGTGCGCGGTTGCGAGGAATTCGAGCTGTTCATCGGCGCCACCAATGTGCGCACCGGCACCGGCAAGATCTTCAAGCGCAGGGAACTCGACGTGCAGAAGGTGCTCGCATCGGCGTGCCTGCCGTCGGTATTCGCCGGCGTGGAAGTCGATGGCGAGCTTTACTGGGACGGCAGCTACGTCGCCAATCCGCCGCTGTTCCCCCTGCTCGAGCGGCCGGCGCGCGACGTGATCGTGGTGCAGATCAATCCGATCGCCCGCAAGGACCTGCCGCGCAGCCAGGCCGACATCTCCAACCGCTCCAACGAAATCGCCTTCAATATCGCTTTCGTGCGCGAAATCAGCTCGCTGTATCACTCGCAGCGGCTGGCCGAGGAAGAGCGCGCCGCGCGCGTGGCCGTCAACCCGACCCGGCTGCACCTGATCAGCGGCCTGGACGTGCTTTCCAGTAGCGGCCTGTCGAGCAAGTTCAATTCCGAGATGGGTTTCCTGGAGAAGCTGCACGGCGACGGCGTGGCCGCGGCGGAACAGTGGCTGCGCGAGCACGGCGACAGCCTCGGCCACCGGTCCACGCTCGACCCGGCATGGGTCTTCGCACCGGACCTGATGGCGTGACGGGGTGATGGGGGCCGGCCGGTCATCGGCCGGTCACTTTTACCGCGTATAGTCCGGCACAACGATCATTGGCACCGGAGCCTTCATGTTGAACAACCATCCGCAGGACGTCATCCACCGCATGCAGCGCGACATCGCCGACAGCTACGACGAGGAGCTGGAACTGGAGCTTGACGACCGCGACCTCGATCCGGACACGCTGCTGCCGCAGGGCGGGCGCAGCGACGCCGAACGGGAGGAACGCCGCGCCTACTTCCGCGAGCTGTTCCGCCTGCAGGCCGAACTGGTCAAGCTGCAGGACTGGGTGGTGCACACGGGCCACCGCGTGGTGATCCTGTTCGAAGGCCGCGACGCCGCCGGCAAGGGCGGCGTCATCAAGCGCATCGCCCAGCGCCTGAATCCCCGCGTGTGCCGCGTGACCGCCCTGCCCGCGCCCAACGACCGCGAGCGCACGCAATGGTATTTCCAGCGCTATGTGTGCCACCTGCCGGCCGCCGGCGAAATCGTGCTGTTCGACCGCAGCTGGTACAACCGCGCCGGTGTCGAGCGCGTGATGGGCTTTTGCACGGATGCCGAGTACGAGGAATTCTTCCAGACAGTGCCCGAGTTCGAGCGGATGCTGGCCCGTTCCGGCATCCAGCTGATCAAGTACTGGTTCTCGATCTCGGACGAGGAACAGAATGCCCGCTTCCTGAGCCGCATCCACGATCCGCTGAAGCAGTGGAAGCTGTCGCCGATGGACCTGGAATCGCGCCGCCGCTGGGAGGAATACACGAAGGCCAAGGAGATCATGCTGGAACGCACCCATATCCCCGAGGCGAAATGGTGGGTCGTGCAGGGCGTGGACAAGAAGAAGGCGCGGCTGAACTGCATCGCCCACCTGCTGGCGCAGATTCCGTACGAGGAAGTGGAACGACCGGCGATCGACCTGCCCGAGCGCGAATACCACGAGGACTACGTGCGGCGCCCGGTGCCGGGCGAGATCATCGTACCCGAGATTTACTGAGTTTCCCGGCTTGCCGGCGTATGCAGCTACTGGTGTCAGACACCTTTTCCGGGCGAGTTTTCCGGAAAAGGTGTCTGACACCGGTTTTCCCCTATCCAGCCAGGTACTTTACCCTGCGCATCCGTAAAAAAATCCCGGACAGTGCCTTTCCGGCCTGCCCCGATTTCCGGTCTCAGTTGATTGCCCGCTTTTCCAGCCCGTCCGCCGGCCGCCACGTAGGCCAGCCTTCCTCGCGCGGCTGAATCTGCGGCTGCGGCCGCACGAGCGTCAGCGCCTTGATCACTTCATCCTTGGCCTGCAGCCGTTCACGCCAGGTCACGTCCGCCGCCAGGCGCGCGGCCTTTTCCAGCCCGGCGATCCGCTCCAGCAACGCGATCCGCTGCTCGCTGGCCGCCAGACGCTCGCGCAGCGTGGCCAGTTCCATTGCGTCGTGGGGCATTGCGTCCGCGCCCCCGTCAGCCCTCCCTTCCCGCACGCCATCCACCTGGCGCAGCACGGCCTGGATCGCCTTGTCCGTCGCCGCCGGCGAAGCACCCGGCGCACCAGGCGCCTCGCGCCGGCCGATTTCGCCGTAAGCCCGCGCCAGCGCCGCCGAATCGATCTTCAGCGCGCCATCGGCCGTGAATACCTTGTCGAGCCGCCCCTTTTCCAGGTCGCGGTAAATCGATGCGCGGCTGCGGCGCGCCAGTCGCGCGGCTTCGGTAACAGTCAGGAGGGCCATGGAAGAGGTAGACGGAGAAAAAAGGCATGATGCCGCGACGATGACATTCCGTCAAGCACAGGCCCGTTTCCATCGCCGACTACGGTTGACCCGTCTTCCAATATCTATAATGAAACTTTCGTTGTAGCGACCAAACATTTATTGAATTTTGTTACCGTCAGGATCAAACTGCTGTAGAATAAACAACACTTAATTCTGATCGGCATCAAATAACTTCCCGATCAGCTTTCACCCAGGCAAAAGCCGTACCCAGCACTTGTACAGCGTCCCAGGGCAAACCCGTCCGTCCGTGCATCCAAGAAATGCAGCGGCGGGCACCGGAGCATAATGCATGAGCGATATATCACTTTTCAGCACGGTTCACGTCGACGAAGACACGTCGGTAACCCTCTCCCTGCGCGACGTCCTGGCGGAAGCCGGGTACACCAACGAGTCTGGCGTCATCATCGAAAGCCTGATCACCATCCTGCCCGATGGCGAGTATGTCGAGGGCGATACGGCCCTGCTCGGCCTGGCAGGCGGTGACAAGATCTACGTGCGTCCCGGTGCATGGCACAAGGATTACAACGGCGAATTCAGCACGTACCAGTTCCTGGTCGAGGACAAGACGAACGGCAATTACCTGTCGCTGGAACTGCGGGTCGTCATCGATCCGGTCAACGACGCGCCGACCGGTGCCGACAAGGCATTCGACCTGGCCAACCACGATGCCGTGGTGCTGGGTACCGCCGACTTCGGCTTCGTGGACGCCGTCGAAGGCGATGCCTTCAAGTCCGTCATCATCGAAACGCTGCCGGCCGCCGGCACGATCCTGCTGAACGGCAGCGCCGTGGCTGCCGGTACCGAGATCGCCGTGGCCGACATCGCCGCCGGCAAGCTGGCCTTCATGCCGAGCGGCACCTCGGGCGGCCTCGTCGAACTGGGCTTCCACGTGCGCGACAACGGCGGCCTGACGGGCACCGGCGCGCAGGACACCAGCATCGCTACCAACTACCTGACGTTCAAGGTGCCCGCACCGGAAGTCACGCCGGAAGAGCCGGGCAACCCGGGTACCGGCGCGCCGACACTGGCCAAGCTGGGCGACACGGTGTGGGAAGACAGCAACGCCAACGGCATTCAGGATGCCGGCGAGGCAGGCATTGCCAACGTGACCGTCGCGCTGCGCGACACGAACGGCAACGTGATCCAGACCACCACCACCGATGCGAGCGGGCACTACGGCTTCTCCGTCGGCACCGGCACCTACACGGTCGCGGTCACCGCGCCGCAAGGCTATGTCGCCACCACCAAGGGTGCCGGCACGGACAGCGCCGCCGACAGCGATATCGGCGCGGATGGCGTGACCGATGCGATCAGCATCACCAAGGGCGACGTCAACAATACCGCCGACGCCGGCCTGTACCGCAACGCCAGCATCGCCAGCACCGTCTGGAACGACGCCGACCGCGACGGCACGATCGACGCGAACGAACAGGGCATCGGCAACGTCAAGGTCTCGCTGCTGGATGTCAATGGCAATATCGTCACCACGGCCATCACCGATGCCGCCGGCCAGTACCAGTTCGGCGACCTGAAGCCTGGTACCTACAGCCTGAAATTCGATGCCGCCACGCTGCCGGCCGGCGTGACGTTCGCCGACGGCACCGGCACCACCGACAAGGTCACGCTGACTTCCGGCCAGCATGCCGCGTTCGAGGAAGCCGCGGTATCGCAGCTCGGCACGATCGCCAGCACGGTGTGGGAAGACAGGAACGCCAACGGCATCCAGGACAGCGGCGAGACCGGCGTTATCGGCGCCACCGTGAAGCTGGTCGACGCCAAGGGCGCCACCGTGGCCACCACGACCACCGATGCGAAAGGCAACTACGCCTTCACGACCGCGGTCGGCGAGTACTCGGTGCAGGTCGAGAAGCCGGCCGGCTACGTGTTCACCAGCCAGGACAAGGGCGGCAACGACGCCATCGACAGCGACGTGGACGCCACCGGCGCCTCCGCCACCTTCACGGTGAAAGCCGGCGCGACGGCCGACCCGGCCGACGCCGGCGTCTACCGCACGGCATCGCTGGGCAACAAGGTCTGGTACGACTGCGACGGCGACGGCATCCAGGACGCCGGCGAAAGCGGCATCAAGGGCGCCAAGGTTACGCTGCTCGACGAAAGCGGCAAGGCGGTCGCGGTTACCAGCACCGACAGCGCCGGCCAGTACGCGTTCACCGGCCTGAAACCGGGCGTCTACAGCGTGCAGTTCGACACCTCGGCCCTGCCTTCGGGCTACGTGGTCACGAAGCAGGACGCGGGCAGCAACGACGCCGTCGATTCCGACGTGGATGCCAACGGCCTGTCGCACAAGGTCACGCTGGTCTCCGGCGAAAACAACACCAGCATCGACGCCGGCATCGCAGACGCGGCGACGATCGGCGACCGCGTGTGGCTCGACACGGATGCCGACGGCATCCAGGACACCGGCGAAGCCGGCGTGGCCAACGTGGCCATGACGCTGACGGATGCCAAGGGCAACGTCGTGGCGACGACCACCACCGACGCAAGCGGCAACTACAAGTTCAGCGTGGCGGCCGGCACCTACAGCGTCAGCATGAAGACGCCCGACGGCTACAACATCACGAAACAGTATGCGACGACATCCGGCGCCGACAGCAACGCCGATGCCAAGGGCAACCTGGGCACCGTGACGGTCAAGGCGGGCGAAGTCGTGAAGACGCTCGACGCCGGCCTCGTGCAGAGCAGCATCGGCAGCACCGTGTGGGAAGACAGCGACTTCGACGGCGTGCAGGACAAGGGCGAATGCGGCATCGGCGGCGTGACCGTCAAGCTGTACGACGCGAACCACAAGCTGGTGGGCACTACCGTGACCACGGCCGACGGCAGCTACTCGTTCGGCAAGCTGACCGCCGGCTCGTACAGCGTGGAAGTGACGCGCCCGACCGGCTACTACACGACCAAGGCGAACGTGGGTTCCGATGCGCTGGACTCCGACTTCACCAACCTGACCGGCACCTCCACGGTCGCGGGCAGCGGCGTGTTCAAGCTGGCCGCCGGCGAGCAGAAGACCGACGTGGACGCGGGCCTGTACCGCAAGGCCAGCATCGGCGACAAGGTCTGGCGCGACGCCAACCACAACGGCGTGCAGGACAAGGGCGAGGAAGGCATCGGCAAGATCAAGGTCATGCTGTATGACGCCGTGACCAACAAGCTGCTGGAAACCACCTACACCGACAGCAAGGGCAGCTACCTGTTCGACGACCTCGATCCGGGCAGCTACTACCTGAAATTCGACAAGACCGGCGTGAAGTTCACCGACCTGAAGGGTAATACCTACGCGATGAACGACTGGAAATGGGGCGTGAAGAATACCGGCACCAACGACCAGATCGATACCGACGTCAACGGCGACGGCGTCAGCAAGGTCGGCCTGACGCAGACCGATGCCACGTTCCTCTCCTCCGGCGAGAACGACATGAGCTGGGACGCGGCGATCACGCCGATCGCGATCGACCTGAACGGCGACGGCATCCACACGATCGCCCGCGCCGATTTCACGGGCAGCTTCGACCTGCTGGGCACTGGCAGCGCGATCAAGTCGGGCTGGCTGTCCTCCGGCGACGCGTTCCTGGCGATCGACGCCAACGGCAACGGCCGCATCGACAGCATCGCCGAACTGTTCGGCGGCGCCAGCAAGGGCAGCGGCTTCGCCAAGCTGTCTTCGTTCGACAGCAACGGCGACGGCTTCGTGACCGCGGAAGATGCGCAGTTCTCGGCATTGACGCTGTGGCAGGACGCGAACAGCAACGGCATCACCGATGCGGGCGAACTGGTTTCGCTGGCGCAGGCGGGCGTGACGTCGCTGGCCGTGGCCTTCGAGGAACTGCCGTTCCTGGACGCGAACGGCAACCTGCACCTGGAGCGCAGCAGCGCCGTCGTCAACGGCAACGAAGTGTCGATGACCGACGTGTACTTCAATGTCGACGTGGCCGATGTGACGGCCGCCGGCCTGGAAGCCACCACCATGGCCCAGCTGATCGGCCAGGCCGCCATCGGCGCATAAAAGTCATCGAACAAAACAGCGTGCCGGCCGTGCCGGCACTTCAAAAACTAGAAAACAAAGACCAATACATGAAAACCATCGTTTCCAAGCTGTCCGTCGCCGTTATCGGTACCATCGTCATGGCCGGCGCACATGCCGCCACCACCACCGTGACCTCGATCGGGGAGCACGCCAGGCAGGGCGTGCTTGCCACGAACAATTTCAACCGTGCATCGAAAAACGTCACCGTGCAGTCGTACGATATCGGCACTTCCGACGGCGGCAAGTTCCTCGCCCTGTGCATCGAGCCGACGGTTGCCATGGACCGCGCACTCGCCACTACCTATTCCGTGTCGACCTATACCGGCTTCGCCAACAACGTCCAGATCCAGCGGCTGTTCTCGGAATACTACGACGACGCGCTTGCCAGCACGTCCGCCAGCCTCAGCTTCCAGCTGGCCCTGTGGGAACTGAACAATGATACCGGCGGCAAACTCGTCGGCACCGGCGCCGATGTGGGCGCGTTCAGCTTCGCCCAGGTGCCCAGCACCGGCAACAACAAGGTCCTGCTGACCGAAGCCAACAACATGGTGAACTATGCGCTGAGCAATGCGGCAATCACGCAGACGTACACCTACACGCTGTTCCAGTCGGCTTCCTCGCAATCGCTCGTCGCAGCGACCATTTCCGCCGTGCCGGAACCGTCGACCTACGCAATGCTGGGCCTGGGCCTGGCACTGGTGGGCTTCGCGGCACGCCGCCGCAAGCAGGGCTGATCGCTTCGACTCCCCCGCCGAACCGGCGGGGACATGAAAAACGGGCGCCGCGGCGCCCGTTTTTCATTGCCATGCCGGCTTCCCGGGCCCGATATTCCCGAGCCCGTCATTCCCGAGCCCATTGTTCTCGCGCCTGATATTCAATCGAGATCGGCCGCATCGTGCCGTTCCGGCACCTGCTGGTCCTCCGGCCCCTGCAGCCGGTTCACGCGGCGCCCGCGCTTGACCGCCGGACGCGCCGCGATCTCCTCGGCCCAGCGCCGCACGTGCGTGTATTCGTGCACCGACAGGAACTCGCCGGCGCCATACAGCTCGCCCAGCACCAAGTTGCCGTACCAGGGCCAGATCGCCATGTCGGCAATCGTGTACTCGTCGCCGGCCACGTAGCGCTGCGCCGCCAGCTGGCGGTCCAGCACGTCGAGCTGGCGCTTGCTTTCCATCGCATAGCGGTCGATCGGGTATTGCAGCTTTTCCGGCGCATACGCGTAGAAATGGCCGAAGCCGCCGCCGACGAACGGCGCGGAGCCCATTTGCCAGAACAGCCAGTTCAGCGTTTCGGCGCGGGCCCGTGCGCCGGCGGGCAGGAAGGCGCCGAATTTTTCCGCCAGGTAGACCAGGATCGAGCCGGATTCGAACACGCGCAGCGGCGCCTCGCCGCTGCGGTCGACGAGCGCCGGGATCTTCGAATTCGGGTTGATGTCCACGAAGCCGCTACCGAACTGCTCGCCGCTGCCGATGCGGATCAGCCAGGCGTCGTATTCGGCGCCGGCATGGCCCAGCGCCAGCAGTTCCTCCAGCAGGATCGTCACCTTCTGGCCGTTCGGCGTGCCCAGCGAATACAGCTGCAGCGGATGCTTCCCGACCGGCAGCTCCCTGTCGTGGGTGGTGCCGGCCACCGGGCGGTTGATGCTGGCGAAGGTGCCTTCCGCCGCGACAGGCGGCGTCCAGACGGCCGGGGGCACGTATTTCGGTGTTTCACTCATGCGTCATCTCTCCTGTTCAGGTAAGGGCCGCCACGGCCGGCAATGTCCGGACGGCCTTCGGGATGGATAGTTTGGCATGCCTGGAAAAAACGCGTACGAGCCCGGCCGGAAACGCCGGGCCCGGGCCGGTGCCGGGCGCGACGGACATTTCACCGATTCGCGCCGGGCGCAGCCGTGGCGCCCGGCGCCAGCCGGTCCTCACGTGGCGCGCGTGGCGCGCCGTTCCAGCGTCTGCAGGTCGAGCGGCCGGGTGAGCCGGTAGCGCGCCAGCGCGGCGGCGCCGACGGCGACGGCATTGGCGCCGAAGTGCGACGTGCGGATTTCCGGCGCGGTCAGCATGGCCGCCTCGGCATACGCCGCCAGCACCTGCCGTGCGGGGGCGATCAGCGCGTCGCCGAGCCGCAGCGCCGGGCCGCCGATCACGATGGCCATCGGGTCGAAGCCGGCCCACAGGTTGTTGAGCAGGATGCCCAGTTGCCGCCCCGCCGCCGCCGCCGCCGCGCAGGGCGCCGGCGCGCCGTCCGCCACGCGCTTGAACAGGCGCTCGAGCGCCGCGTAGCTCGGGCGCTCGTCGCCCAGCAGCGCGGCCAGGCCGATCAACGCGTCGGCGCAGCCGCGCCGGCCGCAGGAACACGGCGGCCCGTCGGCCTGCAGGATCGCATGCCCCACCTCGCCGCCGAAACCGTGCATGCCGGTCAGCAGCCGGTCGCTGACGATGATGCCCGACCCCACGCCATAGCCGATCGACAGGTAGATCAGCGGATCGACGGCGGTCTCGCGGGCAAACTCGAATTCGGCCAGCGCCGCCACGTTGGCTTCGTTCTGCATGTACAGCGGCAGGCCGTGCAGCGCGGTGCCGGCGAATTGCGCTTCGAGCTGGCCGCGCACGTCGACATTGCGCCAGCCCAGGTGCGGCGCATGCCGCAGCATGCCCGTATTCTCGTCGACCGCGCCGTGCAGGCCGATGCCGAGTCCCAGCACCCGCCGCGCGCCGCCGGGCGTGACGGCGCGCGCCAGCCGGCGCGCCTGGCGCACCATCGCCTGCGCCGCGAGCCGGATGCACGAGGCGGGATCGTGCGCGTCGTCGTAGTCGATGATGCGCGAATCGAGCACCTCGCCCAGCAGGTTGGTGGCCAGCACGCGGGCCTCGTCGACGCCGACCTCGGCGCCGATCAGCGCCAGCCGGCCCGGATCGAGGTGCAGCGGCGTGGCGCGGCGCCCCACCTCGCCCGTGACCAGGAGCTCGCTCTCGGCGAGCCAGCCTTCGTCCATCAGTTCGCGCACCAGCTGGCTCACGGTGGATTTCGTCAGCCGCAGCTCGTCGGCCAGGGCGGCGCGCGACAGGCCGGGCCGGGCATCGACCTGGCGCACCACGGCCATCCGGTTCAGTTGTTTCAGGAGTTGCTGGTCACCGGTGACGGGCATGGCGGATGGTCGATGTCATTGTGAGGACGGATTATGCAACATCGGCCGCGGCCGGACCAAGTCGGCGTCCGCCCGGCAGCATGGCAACGGCAAACCCGGCCATGAAAATGGAGACGTTTCCAGAAGCTGTTGTTTTTTCGGCGTGCAATGTGCTGATTTTGCAACATCGCCTTCACGCGGCAGTCGGCCACGCGGCAACCGGATGCATCGACGATCCATTTCGCCAGCGCGATGGACACGTTTCCAGAAGTCGTTGATTTTGTTGTGAAATCGATTTCTTGGAAACCGTTTTCCTTCTTTCTACGTTAATGAAGTATGACCGCACCATGACGTAAATACCTGCCGCAACAGGGTTTTTTCACGAAACAGAACTTTATTTAGTTTGTTCGCGCGATTGACCAATTACCCGGTTTTTCTTACTCTTGCGTAAATAACGCCCGGTTGGCAATGTTGCGTAGACAGCATGCGGCCAGGCGGTGTCCCGCGGTGATCGGACAACGGGACGATGAGTTGGCAATTCCATGACGCCTGCCCCGCGGGGCGTGGCGTTCCACACAGAGAGGAGACACCGTGCTGTACAGAAACAAGGACTCGACCCGGTCCAACGAATTCCCCAACACCCGGCACCACCTGATCGCCATCGCCGTCGCGGGCGCCTGCGCCACGCTGATGGCACCGGCATTCGGTCAGGATGGCGCCCAGGCGGCGGCGCAGTCCGCCGCGCAGGCCAGCACCGGCCCGGCGGCCCAGGATGCCGCCGGCAATGTCGCCGACCCCACCGCTCCCGCGACCGTCGTGGTCAAGGGCATCCGCGCTTCCATGCAGTCGACGCTGAACCTGAAGCGCAATTCCGACGGCATCGTCGACGGCATCGTGGCCGACGATATCGGCAAGTTCCCGGATACCAACCTGGCCGAATCGCTGCAGCGCATTTCCGGCGTGTCGATCGACCGCAACCGCGGCGAAGGCGCGCAGGTCACCGTGCGCGGCGTGGGTCCGGACCTGAACATGGTGCTGCTGAACGGCCGCCAGATGCCGACCTCGAACCTGGGCGACCTGGCCGGCCGCGCGTTCGACTTCTCCAACCTGGCGTCGGAAGCCGTATCCCAGATCCAGGTGTACAAGAGCTCGCGCGCCGACACGCCGCCGGGCGGCATCGGCGCCACGCTCAACATCATGACCGCGCGCCCGCTCGAACTGGGCAACATGGCCAGCATCGGCGGCAAGATGGTGTACGACACGTCGAACGACAACCTGCCGAAGGAAGACGCGGCCAAGCGTTCCTACACGCCGGAAGTCTCGGGCATCTACAGCACCACGTGGGCCGACGGCATGTTCGGCGTGTCGGTCAGCGCCAGCTACCAGGAACGCAACCTGGGCGTGAACCAGGCGCAGATCACTAATGGCTGGAAAGGCCCGTACACCGCGACGCAGACCGGCGTGACCGGCGTGATCCCCCTGCCCGGTGCGCCCGGCTCGCAGAACATCACGAACCGCCCGGACGGCAGCGACGTGTACTCGGTGCCGCAGAACATCTCGTACTTCATGCGCGGTTCGCAGCGCCAGCGCACCAACGGCCAGCTGACGTTCCAATTCCGCCCGAACAAGGACCTGACCACCACGCTCGACTACACCTACTCGCTGAACAAGGTGCAGACCAAGTACCACGAGCTGTCGGCATGGTTCAACCACGGTCCCTCGGTGAGCAGCTGGACCGACGGGCCGGTGGCGGCGCCGATCTTCTACCAGGAGAACGTGGCCAACCAGGATATCGCCATGAACGGCGGCGACTTCGCCACCAAGTCCGAGAACAAGTCGATCGGCTTCAACACGCAGTGGAAGGTGTCGAACGATCTGCGCCTGACGTTCGATGCGCACCACTCCACCGCGGTGTCTCAGAAGGACAGCCCGTTCGGCTCGAACAACGATCTGGCCACCGTGAGCTTCTCGCGCGGCAATACCCGTGTACTGTTCGATAACGAAATGCCCGTGCTGTCGATCGATGGCGCCGACTTCAACCGTGCGCCGATGCAGGTCACCGGTTCCTGGTTCCAGGATGGCTACCAGCGGATGGAGATCGACCAGGCCCAGGCCGGCGGCCGGCTGAAGCTGTGGGAAGCGTCGGAACTGAACTTCGGCCTGTCGCTGACGAACGTGAAGAACCGCTCCGCGTTCCAGCAGGTGCAGAGCGATTCCTGGGGCGGCGCCACGTCGCCGGCCGACTACCCGCAATCGATGTTCCGCGCCGATTCGCTGGGCCAGTACTTCGACAAGCTGGGCGGCCACGACAATCCGGCGCTGTTCCAGCAGATCCACACGTTCAACTTTGCCGAAATGCGCCAGCGCGTCTCCGATGCGACCGGCAAGCCGGCGCTGTACCTGCCGAGCCTGGCCAATCCGGATTACGACCGCCGCACGACCGAAAAGAGCCGCGCGCTGTATTTCCAGATCAATACCGAGTGGGATACGGCGATGCCGATGCACACGGGCCTGGGCGTGCGCTACGAAAAGACCGACGTGCTCTCCACCGCGCTGTCGCAGACCGTGGCCGGCGTGAACTGGGTGGCGCAGAACGAACTGCCATTCGTCTTCTCCGGCAAGGAATTCACGAGCCTGAAGGGCAAGTACCACCACTTCCTGCCAAGCCTCGACTGGGACATGAACGTGCGTGACGACTTCAAGGTACGCGCCAGCTACGGCTGGACCATCGGCCGGCCGCGCTACGACCAGATCCAGGGCGGCACCAACATCAACCCGACCGGCAATATCAACTACGGTACCGGCACGCGCGGCAACCCGGCGCTCGAACCGGTCAAGTCGAAGAACCTGGACCTGTCGGCCGAGTGGTACTACGGCAGGCAGAGCACGGTGTCGCTGGGCCTGTTCCACAAGTCCCTGTCGAACTACGCGGGCCAGAGCGTGAACATGGAATCGTCGCCGAGCGTGACGACGCCGGTGGGCGGCGCCTACTGGAACGCGGCGCTGGCATCGGGCTGCATCAATACCGACACGACGTGCATCCGCAACTACATCTTCCGCAACTTCAACGGCCAGCCGGGCGTGGTGCGCGGCGCACCGAATGCGGCGGGCAACGAAACCGGCACGATCGCGGGCATCGCCGGCAATCCGGCGGTGCAGTACCAGATCACGTCGTTCGTCAACGAAAAGTCGGCCAACGTGAAGGGCGCGGAAGTCAACTGGCAGCACATGTTCGGCGACACCGGCTTCGGCATCCAGGCCAACTACACGTACGTGAAGTCGAACCTGAGCTTCGACAACGCGGGCTCGGGCAACCAGTTCGCGCTGGTGGGCCTGTCCGATTCGGCCAACGTGATCGGTATCTACGAGAACGACAAATGGTCGATCCGCGCCGCGTACAACTGGCGCGACGAGTTCCTGACCTCGGTCACCGACCAGGCCGGACCGAATCCCCAGTACGTGGAGCCGTATGGCCAGGTCGACCTGTCGATCGGCTACAACCTGACCAAGAACCTGACGCTGCAGTTCGAAGGCATCAACCTCAACGACGAAACGCAGCGCGTGCACGGCCGCAACAAGATGATGGTGCTCAGCGCCACGCAGGGCGGGCCGCGCTACATGCTGGGCGCGCGGTACAAGTTCTGACCTGAAGTGCAACGAGGCGGCGCGGAACATCGCGCCGCGTTAGGACGGGCCGTCTTCGGACGGCCTTTTTCTTGGGCGCTGTTCGCGTCGAAGGACCGACAGCCCATACCAGGCCGATAGTTATTCGCTAACAATGCGTAAACGAATGTACAATCCCGTGGCGCACGGGAGAACCGTGTACACATGTCAAATGCCCGGAAAGTACCAGTGCCGCACCACGACCTGCCCTACCCCCGACTAGAGATCGACCGCCAGCGAGCGGAATTCGCGGACGCGGCCGTGGAAGACCGTTTCAACCGGCACCACCTGCCCGAAACCACCGCCCAACTGAAGATCAGCCTGCTGTTCTGCGCCGCGTTCTACGTGGCGTTCGGCGCCACCGACGTGGCCACGCTGGGCCCGACCGCCACGGCATGGGCGATGATCGCGCTGCGCTTGCTGGTGGCGCTGGTCGCGGCCGGCGGCCTGCTCGCCATCACGCGCCGGCCCGAGTCGGTCCGCATCGCCGTGGTGGCGGCGTGCGTGGTGGAGATCGTGGGCCTGGCGGTGTTCATGGTGCTGTGCTGGTACCAGCCCGCCGCCACGGCGTGGAACGTGATGTCGCAGGCGCTGATCCTGATGGCCATCTACATCAACATTCCGAACCGTTTCATCCACGCCGTGTGGATCGCCGCCGGGTCGAGCGCGGTGTTCTGCGCCATGCTGTTCGTGCAGGGTCACCTGAAAATGGACGACCTGGTGGCGCTGGTGCTGCTGCTCATGCTCGGCAACACGCTCGGCTACATCGGTGCGCGCCGCTTCCACCTGGCGCGGCGCGAGGAATTCCGCTCGACGATCCTGCTGCAGCAACTGGCCGACCGCGATCCGCTCACCGGCTGCTACAACCGCCGCGTGCTGCAGAAAGGCCTGCTCGATGCCGAACTGGCGCGGGCGCGCCGCTACGGCACCGCACTGAGCGTGATCCTGGGCGACATCGACCACTTCAAGCGCATCAACGACACGCACGGCCACGCGGCCGGCGACCATGTGTTGAGCGATTTCGGCGGCCTGCTGCTGGCAATGACGCGCGAAACGGTCGACAGCGTGGTGCGCTACGGCGGCGAGGAATTCCTCATCGTGCTGCCCGAGACGGACCTCGCCGGCGCCCATGCGCTGGCCGAACGCATCCGCCATGCGTTCGGCAGCACCGGCAGCGCCGTCGAATTCGGCGAGTTCGTGACCGCCACGGCCAGCTTCGGCATCGCCTCCGTGCCGGCGCTCGACCCGGATGCGCCGGAAACGCCGGCGGTGCTGATGGAAGCGGCCGACGCGCAGCTGTATGCGGCCAAGCGGGGCGGACGCAACTGTGTCCGCGGCGTGTCGGTGACCGCGGACAGGATGCGCTCCACGGCGTAACGGGACACTAGGGGCGGTCCGCCCGGCCCTTCGGCGGAATCGCCCCGCGGTGCGCGAGCTTGGCGGCGGCCGCGCGGTTGGCCAGCGAGGCCGCCGCCGCCGGGGCTTCGCCGCGCAGCAGGGCGGCCAGGTAGGTGCCGTTCCAGGCGTCGCCGGCGCCGGTCGTGTCGACCACGGCGGCGGCAGTGGCCGGCACCACGGTGCGCTCGCCCTTCAGCCACACCGCGCACCCCTCCTCGCCATGCTTGACCACCACGTGCCCCACCAGCGATTGCGGCGGGCAGGGAAAGATGTCGCCGTCGGCGGGCAGGCTGGGGAGCAGGATGTCGACATACGGCAGCAGCTCGGCGCAGGCCTCGCGGGCACTATCCGGCGCGCCCCACAGCCGCGGGCGGTAGTTCGGATCGTAGGCGACCAGCACGCCGTGCTGGCGGGCGTAACGGGCAGCGGCCAGCGTGGCCGCGCGCGCGCCCGGCGAAATCGCCTGCGTGATCCCGGACAGCAGGATGCAGCGGGCGGACGCGATGAACGCCTCGTCGACCTGGGCGGCGGCGAGCTGCGATGCGGCGCTGCCGGCCCGGCGGTAAGTGAACGACCGTTCGCCGAGCGCGTCGAGCGAGATGAAGTACACGCCGTTTTCGCCCGGCACCAGCGGCGCGTGGCTCACGTCGATGCCCTCCCCTTGCCACGCGGCGCGCAGCCCGGCGCCGAACGGATCGTCGCCGACGCGGCTGACGAACGCCGTGCGCGCGCCCTGCCGGGCCGCGGCGACCAGTGCATTGAGCACGTCGCCGCCGTAGGCCCTGTCGAACCGGACCGCGTGCGACAGCGGTTCCGTGGCGTTGAACTCGACCATGCATTCGCCAAGGCCGACCAGGTCGAAGGCGCGCACGGCATGCGGGTTTGCGGACGGGTTTGCAAGGACAGTCATTGGTGGATCCCCAGGAAAACGTGGCGGCTACGCTACCACCATTTGCCATTCGTGCAAAGCTTTTGCTGCGCCGCGGCAGCCGGGCCGTGCGCCAGCGCCCTTTTCACTCGGGTATAAATGTGACCGACTGCCTTGTACATTGCCGGCTGGCCGCCGGCGCCATCCAGGAGACCATGATGAATGTAGCGAACCTCAGTATCGGGAAGCGGCTTGCCTTCGGCTTTGCCATCGTATGCGTGATGCTGGTGGCGATGGTGCAGCTGTCCAATTCCATGCTGGCGCGGGTCAACCAGGGCACCCACGAGATCGTCAACAACAGGATGCCGAAGATCGACGCCACCGGCCGCATGCAGGCCGAGATCAACGATATCGCGATCGCGCTGCGCAACATGATGCTGAGCAGCGACACGGCCGACCGGCAGCGGCAACGCGAGGAAGTGGTGGCGTCGCGGCAGGCCATCGACGGCGTGCTGCGCGAGCTCGATGCCACGATCGAGCATCCGAAGGCCAAGGACCTGCTGCGGGAGATGCGCACGGACACCGAACGCTACGCCGCGGCGCAGGAAACGCTGATGGGCCACATCGGCAGCGGTGCCGACGATGCGGCCCGCGCGATGCTGGCCAACGAAATGCGGCCCCTGCTGGTACGGCTGAAGGCGACCGTCGGCGAACAGGCCGCGCTGCAGAAGGAAATCAGCAAGGCGGCCGCCGACCGGGCCGCGGACACCTACACGAGCACCCGCAACCTGATGTGGGCGCTCGGCATCGCCGCTGTGGCGCTGGCGGCGCTGGTGGCCTGGTGGATCACGCGCTCGATCACCGGCCCGGTGGGCCAGGCCCTCGGCGTGGCGAACACCGTGGCGGCCGGCGACCTTACCAGCCGCATCGAGGCGGACACCCGGGATGAAATGGGCGAGCTCCTGCGCGCGCTGCGCAGGATGAACGAAAGCCTGGCCGCCACCGTGGTCACCGTGCGGCGCGGCACCGACATCATCGCCACCGCCGCGACCGAGGTGGCCCTGGGCAGCCAGGATCTCTCTTCCCGTACCGAGCAGCAGGCCAGCGCGCTGGAGGAAACGGCGTCGTCGATGGAACAGCTGGCATCGACGGTGAAGCAGAATGCCGACAATGCGCGCCAGGCCAACTCGCTCGCCGCCACCGCCTCCGACGTCGCGGCGCGCGGTGGCGACGTGATCGCGCGCGTGGTCGGCACGATGGACGATATCCGCGCCTCGGCCGGCCGGATCGGCGACATCACCAGCGTGATCGACGGCATCGCGTTCCAGACCAATATCCTGGCGCTGAACGCCGCGGTGGAAGCGGCGCGTGCCGGCGAACAGGGCCGCGGCTTCGCCGTGGTGGCCTCCGAGGTGCGCGCGCTGGCGCAGCGCTCGGCCGCGGCGGCGAAGGAAATCAAGGAACTGATCGGCGAATCCACCGTGAAGGTCGAGGCGGGCAGCCAGCTGGTCGGCGAAGCCGGCGCCACGATGCGGGAAATCGTCGACAGCGTGCGGCGCGTGACCGACATCATGACCGAGATCTCGGCCGCCAGCGTCGAACAGTCGGCCGGCATCGAGCAGATCAACCGGGCCGTGGTGGAGATGGATGCCGTCACCCAGCAGAATGCCGCGCTGGTGGAACAGGCCGCGGCGGCCTCGGAATCGATGCGGGAAGAAGCGCGGCGGCTGAGCGAGGCGGTGGCGGTGTTTACGGTCGATGGTGCGGCGGTCGCTGGCGCAGCGGTCGCCGCCGCCCCCGGCGGACGGGCGGTACCACGCGCACTGACGTTGGCGCCTTAAGGCCGGAACGCCCGCCTATGCGAACGTTTCCCAGTTCCGCTTCGCCGCCACTGCCTCGGCCGGCTCGTGTTCGGCGCAGTCGATGCGCAGGAAGGCGATCGGCAGCGGCGCGCCGACCAGCGCGCAGTGGTGCGGCGCCGCGGCGCCGGGAAATTTGTTGGGTTCGAAGTGGCGGCATGACAGGCAGGCGCGCAGCTCGGGGAACCGCTCGGTCTTCTGCAGTTCGGCGATCGTCTTGAACAGGCCCGTCAGCATGGCGACCTGCAGCGCGTGTGGCAGCGCCGACACGGCTTCGTCGGCGAAACCCAGCGCCCCTTCGAGCCGCCCGGCCAGTTGTTCCCCCTCATGCGTCAGCAGCAGCGCGGTGGCGCGGCCGTCGTCGGCCGCGCGGGTCTTGCGCACATAGCCCTTGGCGACCAGCGCGGCGACCGAATCGCTGGCGCTGGCGGTGGAGATCGAGAGCTGCTGGGCCAGCCAGGAAAGGCGCATGCCGCGCGCGCGGCGGTGCAGCAGCTGGACGATTTCGGCCTGGGCCGGATTGAGCTGCTCTGCGGTGGAGGCGGCCCACATGCCGGCCCGCATCACGCTGGCCAGCCGGGCGATCGCGGTGACGACACGCGCCGACAGGTCCGGCGTCGCATCCCACGGCGTTTCGGGGGAGATATCCATGCCGGCAGCTTAGTGCGCAGGCGCAGCCATGTCAAGGAGTCCTAACCGTCAAGAAGCGTTCCGCGAAGTCTTCCGGCGCCATCGGCTTGCCCAGCAGGTAGCCCTGCACCACGTCGCAGCCGGCCCGGCGCAGCCATTCGAGCTGCGCCGGTTCCTCGACACCCTCGGCCACGACCGTCAGCCCGAAGCCCCGCGCCAGCGCCAGCACGGCGTGGATGATCGTCTCACCGCGCTCCGGCAGCAGCTGCACGAAGCTGCGGTCCACCTTCAGCTGGTTGATCGGGAAGGTCTGCAGGTATGCCAGCGACGAGTAGCCGGTGCCGAAATCGTCGATGGCGAGGCGCACGCCCGTCGCGCGTACCGCCTGCATGAACGCGACGGCGCCTTCCACGTCTTCCATCAGCAGGCTTTCCGTCAGCTCGAGCTCGAGCCGGCCTGGCGGCAGGCCGCTGCCGGCCAGCGCGCGCATCACATCCTCGATGAAGCCCGGTTCGCGCAGCTGGCGCGCCGACATGTTGACGGCCAGCGTCAGCGCCGGCCCGCCGGCGCGCTCCCAGCCCGCCACCTCGGCGCAAGCACGCTGCAGCACCCAGGCGCCCAACTGCACGATCAGGCCGCTTTCCTCGGCGATCGGGATGAACTCGGCCGGCGAAATCGGCCCATGCTCGGGGTGGCGCCAGCGCAGCAGCGCCTCGACGCCGACCAGCGCCTCGCTGGCGCAGTCGAACTGCGGCTGGTAATGCACGGCCAGCTGGCCGGCGCCGATCGCGCGCCGCAGCTCTCGTTCGAGCGCGGCGCGGCGCTGCGTGGCGGCCGTCATTTCCGGCACGAACTCGGCCAGGCGGTTGCGTCCCGACTGCTTGGCGTGGTACAGCGCCGTGTCGGCGCTCGATACCAGCTCGCTCATCGTGGCCGCGTCGTCCGGATACAGGCAGACGCCCACGCTGGCGGTGGCGAAGAATTCGCCGCCCGCCACCGCGAACGGATGGCGCAGCGCCTGCGTGACCTTGTCGCCGATGGCCACGGCGGCAGCGCGGCCGGGCACCGGCGCGACGACGATGGCGAATTCGTCGCCGCCGATGCGGCCCACCAGGTCCGACGCACGCACCGCGCCGGCCAGCGCGGCTGACACCTTCTGCAGCAGTTCGTCGCCGGCGGCGTGGCCGGCCGTGTCGTTGACGATCTTGAAATTGTCCAGGTCGACCAGCAGCAGCGCGACCTGGGTGCCGGCCGCGCCGGCCTGCGCCAGCTGCCGCTCCAGGTGCCCGTAGGTGGCGTGGCGGTTGGGCAGCTGCGTCACGTGGTCGGTGTGCGCCATGTAGTCGAGCTTCAGCTCGGCGGCGGCCACGCGGGCGCGGGTCGACCGGCCCAGCGTGGCGAACACCAGCATGGCGCCGAGCGACGCCACCGCCAGCAGCCCCACATAGCGCAGTATCGCCCCGTGCAACCGGTCGGTGCCGATATGCAGGACCGTGTGCCCCACCACTTCGCCGCGGTAGCGCACCGTGTCGGATACCACGATGCCGCCGTCGCGTTCCGCGCGGGCCGCCTGCAACGCCAGCGGCAGCCGGCTGTCCGGATAGGCGAACTCGGCAAAACGGCGGCCGTTGCGGTCATAGATGCCGACCGCCCTGAGCCCCGTGGCAAAGCGGAATGCGCGCAGCACTTCCTGCGCCGCTTCGCGGTCGCCGAACATCAGCGGCGCGGTCACGCTGTCGGCCACGATCGCGGCCTGCACGCGGGCGCCGTCCGTCAACGACTGCCGGATCTCGAGCAGCTGGTAGGCCACCAGCACGGCGCCGGCGATCACCAGGGCGGCCACCGCGGCGAGCAGCTGGCCGCTGCGCAGCGTCGCCGCGATCGGCATGCGCGTATCGGGCGCGACGGACTTGAACAATTTCATTGCACATTCCTTGCGAGCCGCAGCAGGCGCGAGCTGAACCGCAGCCCGGCGCGCGCCGCTTCCTTCGTGTCGATGTCGAAGCGCAGTTGCTGGGCTTCCTCGACCAGCGCGACCGCGCCGGCGTAGCCGTTCGCCGGTTCGTCGACGATGGCCAGCGTGCCGTTGCCCTCGGCAACCGGGCGCGCGGCACCGGTGCGCAGCACGGCCACGTCGCACGGCGCGGCGGCGCCCGGCTCGACAACGGCCAGCCTGCGCTCTCCCACCGGCTTGCCATGCAGGCCGCGCAGGCTCTGCCACAGCGGATGCCCGCTGCCGACGCACACGTTCAGTGGCCGCGCGCCCGCGTTCGCCGGCCACACCGTGAACTGCGCGATGTTGTAGATATAGGCGGCCTTCAGCGCGCCGTCATTGGTCTGGGCGTGGCTGGCCGGCACTGCCGTGATGCACAGCGACAGCGCCAGCAGCGCGGGAATTGCGCGCTCAGAACGCATAACCCGTCTTGACGAGCACCGTACGGCCCTCGCGCGGGACCGCTTCCTGCACGAAGGCGGGGCCGGCGGGGTCCGCATAGCGGCGCCCGGTAGCGTTGTAGACACTGACCGACCAGTCCAGCTTTCCTGTGCGGCGTGCCGGCAGCAGCGTAAGGTTCCACGTGCAGTAGCCGCCGGTGACCGCGTTTTCAGTGAGGCGGCGCGACGTGCACTGGCCTTCGGTGCCCAGGCGCAGCGCGTCGCCCGGCAGCGCCCAGGTGGCGTTCACCTTCAGCAGGTGGCGCGGCGAGTTGACCAGCCACCCGCCTTTCTCGTCTTCGGCATACTGGTACGTGTAGCTGCCGCGCACCCGCGTGCCGCCCGGGAACAGGCGTTCGCCGGACAGTTCGACGCCGCTGGCCGAGGCGCGTTCGGTGTTGTCGAACATGAGAATGCCGTCGGGACGCAGCGTTTCCGTGATCAGGTCGGTGATCCGGTAATGAAACGCGGCCGCCGACAGCTTGCTGTACGCGTCCGGCTGGCGTTCCCAGATCAGTTCGCCCGTGGCGATCTTCTCCGCCCGCAGGCCGGGATTGGCGACCGCATAGGCGTCGACGTCGTAATACAGTTCGTAGGCGTTCGGCGAGCGGTAGGCGGTGCCGTAGATCAGCTTGAGCGTATCCTTCGGCCCGGCGTGCCAGATCAGCGCGGCGCGCGGGTTGAAACGGCCGCCCGTGGTGCTGTCGTGGTCGTAGCGCAGGCCGGCATTGAGGATCAGGTCCGTCGCGATGGACGCTTCGTCCTCGATGAAGATGCCGGCGCGGTTGTCCGCGCGGCGGTCGTCCATCGTCAGTTCGTAGGGGTCCAGGTTGAAATTGTACTGGTCGCGGCGGGCGTTGCGCTGGACGTCGATGCCGGCCAGCAGCTTCTGGCCGGCCAGGCCGCTGTACGTGCCGGTGGCGTTCAGGCCGTACCAGGTGCCATGGGCGCCATCGACATTGATGCGCGGCCGGTCTTCGTCATCCGGATAGAGGCCCGCGCCGATATAGGCGACGCGCCCCCAGTCCAGCCGGGCCGAGAAGGACAGCTCGTCCGTCAGCGGCGCCGTATAGCCCACGCTGGCGAAGCTTTGCGCGTCGCGCGTCTGGTTCGGCGCGTTGAACACGGCGCCGAACGACGCGGTCGGGATGCCTTTCACCCGCGTCAGGTGGCCGGCGCTGAACGACAGCGGGCCGCGCGAGGCCTTGAAGAACGCGCTGCGCGAGCGGTCGAAGTCGAGACCCGCGGCAATGCCGTCGTTCTGCTCCGGCGTATCGAATTCCGCGGCATACAGGTCGCCGCCATCGCGCGTGAAGCCGCTGACCGAGAGCAGCACGTCGGTACCGTCCTGCGCATGGAAGCCGTAGCTGGCGCGGCCGCGGCGTTCGCCCCGGCTGCCCACCACCACCGCGGCCTGCGCGCCGGCCAGCGCGCTGCCGGACTTGGTGACCACGTTGATCACGCCGAACAGGGTGTTCGAGCCATACACGGCGGCGCCGGGGCCGGGCACGTATTCGATGCGTTCGACGAGATCCATGTCGAGCATGCCCTCGGTACCGATCGACGCCTGGTCGTACAGGTTGTCGTTGAGGCGCACGCCGTCGATCATCAGCAGGAAGCGGGCATTGTAGTCGCCGGGCCGCTGGAAGCCCCGCGCCCCGAGATAGGAATAATTGCGGTCGTCGGAAATGTACAGGCCCGGCAGGCTGGCCAGCGCTTCGGCCAGCGTGCGCCAGCCGTGCTCGCGGACGTCCTGCGATGTCAGCACCGAGACGGCGGCCGGCGCGTCGCTGATCCGCTGCGCGAAGCGCGACGCGGACGTGACGACGGTCACGCCCATCAGGCTTTCGAGCGGCAGCGCGGCAAGGTCGTCGGCCGGCTCGTCTTGCGGCGCGGCGTGGAGCGGCGTGACGCCAAGGGCGGCTTGCAGGGCCAGCGCCAGCACGAGGCGGCGGCGCATGGGGTGATGCATGAAATGGCGAGGAATTTTATGGTTGTTCACGGCTGGTTCGCCCGGTGGACCGCGGCATCAACATCCTGCCGCTGGATAATTTACGTATGGCAACATGTTACTGTGATTCGCTATCGAATGTGACGCAAAATATTTTATGGTTAACATTTTGTGCGTACATGCAACAATCTGGTGCAGTTGTGACCACGTCTGGTGCATCCTGCTCATGTTGTTGACTGCTTGGCACCGTCGGCCGCCACGTGCCGCGCGGCGCGCCATAATGCGGGCACCGTCCACCTGCCCTGTTCCCGATGCCACATTTCGCCTCGCTGCCGTACCGGCTCGCCCTCCCGTACGGCGCCGCGCTGCTGATCCTCGTCGCGCCGGCGCGGGCCGCCGAACCACTCGACCTTGCCGGCACGTGGCGCTTCGCCCTCGACCGCAGCGATGAAGGCATCGCGGCACGCTGGCATGGGCGCGTGCTGCCCGACAGCATCGCGCTGCCCGGCATCCTGAACGCGCAGGGCCACGGCGACGAGATTTCCACAACGACGCCCTGGGTGCTTTCGCTGTACGACAAGGACTGGCACCAGCGCGAGGACTACAAGGCCTACACGCAGCCGGGCAACGTGAAGGTGCCGTTCCTGTCGCAGCCGCCCCGCCATTACCTGGGCGCGGCGTGGTACCAGCGCGAAATCGACGTGCCGGCCGCGTGGCGCGGCAAGCGCGTGGTGCTGCGCATGGAACGCCCCCGGTGGGGTTCCACGCTATGGCTGGACGACCGGGAGATCGGCAGCAACCGCAGCCTGGTGGCCGAACATGCCTACGACCTGGGGATGCCGGCGCCGGGGCGGCATCGCATCACGGTGCGCGTGGACAGCCGGATGCTGATGAACTACCGGCCCGATTCGCACAGCGTATCGGACTCGCTGGGCATGAGCTGGAACGGCATCGTCGGCAAGGTGGAACTGCGCGCCACGTCGCCGGTGTGGATCGACGATGCCCAGGTATTCCCCGACGTCGCCGGGCGCACCGTGCGCGTGCGGCTGAAGATCGGCAACACCGGCGGCAAGGCCGGCAGCGGCACCGTGCGGGCGAACGGCCGGCGCATCGCCGTCGCCTGGACGGCCCGGGGCGGCGATGCCGCGTTCACCGTGCGCTATCCGCGCGATGCCGCGCTGTGGGACGAGTGGAATCCCGCCATCCACACGCTGAAGCTGGAACTGGACGGCCCGCTGGCCAACGACGCGCGCGACGTGAAATTCGGCTTCGTGCAGATCCGCGCCGAAGGCACGCAGATGCTCGTCAACGGGCGCCCGACGTTCATGCGCGGCACGCACCACGGCGGCGACTTCCCACTGACGGGCTACCCGCCCACCGACGTGGCCTACTGGAAGAAGATTTTTAAAATCAACAAGCAGTGGGGCATCAACCACGTGCGCTTCCATTCGTTCAATCCGCCGGAAGCGGCGTTCCAGGCCGCCGACGAAGTGGGCATTTACCTGCAGCCGGAGCCGGGCATGTGGAATACCGTGTCGCCCGGCACGCCGATGGAGGCGATGCTGTACGAGGAAACGGAACGGATGATCCGCGCCTACGGCAACCACCCGTCGTTCCTGCTGTTCAGTCCCAGCAACGAACCGAAGGGCAACTGGAAGGCGGCATTCGACAAGTGGATCGCGCATTACCGCCTGGCCGACCCACGCCGGCTCTACACGAACGGCACGGGCCACACGGAACCCGCGGTGCCCGATGTCGACAAGGGCACCGACTACCTGGCGATCCAGCGCATCGGTCCCAAGCCGCTGCGCAACAAGTCCGGCTGGTTCGGCCGCGACTACACTGCCTCCCTGGAAGGCATCGGCGTGCCGGTGCTGTCGCACGAGAACGGCCAGTGGGTGGCCTACCCCGACTACTCGGTGATCGACAAGTTCACCGGCTACCTGCGGCCGGGGAATTACGAGATCTTCCGCGATTCCGCCAGGGCGCACGGCGTGCTGGAAAAGAACCGCGAGTTCGCCCTCGCTTCCGGCAAATGGCAACTGGCCTGCTACAAGGAAGAGATCGAGGCGATCCTGCGCACGCCGGGCATGAGCGGCTACCAGCTGCTCGACCTGCACGACTACCTGGGCCAGGGTACCGCGCTCGTCGGCCTGCTCGACACGTTCTGGGAACCGAAGGGCTATGCCAGCGCCGAGGGGTTCCGCCGCTTCAACGGCGAAACGGTGCCGCTGGCGCGCGTGACGCGCCTGGTGCTCACCAGCGCCGACACGCTGGACGTGCCGGTGGAGATCGCGCACTACGGCCGTGCCATGCTGCGCGGCGCGCAGGCGTCATGGAAGATCGTCGACGCTGCAGGCGCCAGCGTGGCCGGCGGCAGCTTCGCCGCCACCGACCTGCCCGTCGGCCGCAATACGCAGCTGGGCCGCATCGCCCTGCCGCTGGCCGGCCTGAAGGCACCGGCGAAATACCGGCTGGTGGTCGGCCTGGCCGGCACGCATATCGAGAACGACTGGAATTTCTGGGTTTATCCCGAAAAGCTGGCGGCCGACGCGCCGGACGACGTGCTGGTCACCAGGACCTGGCCGCAAGCCGAGGCCCGGCTGGCGGCCGGCGGCAAGGTGCTGTACCTGCCGCGCAAGGCGGACCTGGACTGGACCTCGCCGCCGCTGGCGGACGTGCCGGTGTTCTGGAACCGCCTGATGAACCCCGGCTGGAGCCGCATGCTCGGTATGTGGATCGACAAGGCGCACCCTGCCCTCGCCGGCTTTCCCACCGACGACCACTACGACTGGCAATGGGCCGAGCTGGCGGCCGAGGCGCGCGCCATGAACCTGGCCCGCCTGCCACGCGGCCTGCAGCCTCTCGTGCAGCCGATCGACGACTGGAACCGCAACTACAAGCTCGGCCTGCTGTTCGAGGCGCGCGTGGGCAATGGCCGGCTGATGGTCTCCACCGCGGACCTGGACAGCGGCCTGGACGAGCGCGTGGTGGCGCGCCAGCTGCGCAAGTCCGTGCTCGACTACATGGGCAGCGCGGCGTTCGCGCCGCGTACCGCGGTCGCGGCGGAAGCGATCCGCGCTTCCCTGTTCGATACCCGCGTGATGAAGAAGCTCGGCGCCACCGCTAGCGGCTGGAAGGATGCCGGCAGGACGATCGACGGCGATCCGAACACCTATGCGCTGGAAACCGCGAAAGGCGACGGCCCGCGGCCGCAGCCGGCGCTGACAATCGCCTTCCCGTCCGCTGTGCCGTTCGACGGCCTGGTGCTGATGCCGCGCCAGAACCACCGCGACCATGAAGGCGACGTGCGCGAGTGGCTGGTGCAGGTGAGCGACGACGGCAGCCAGTGGCGCGACGTCACCCGCGCCACGCTCGGCTCTACGTTCGATCCGCAATCGGTCCGCTTCGACAACGTCAGCGCGCGCTGGCTGAAGCTGACCGCGCTGTCCGGCTTCGGTGCCGACCGCGCCAGCGCGCTGGCCGACGTGGCCGTGTCATACACCGGCGCTCCATTGCCGGACGAGGGCGGCGAGCTGCAGTACCAGCGGTCGCGCTCGACGTCCTCGGATGTGGACGAGGCGGGAATGGAGGACCGGAAACCGCCGCGGCCCGCCCACGCTGGCAAGCACTGAGGGCCGCGCCGCACGTGGAAGGGTGGAAGCGGCGCGGCGACCTTTTCGCGAAGCGCCAGCAGATGAGCGGGCGAGCGGAAGAAATCTCTGGTCGCCGTCATTGGGCGGCCCGGCATCAGTGATGCAGGGTCGAGGGCTTACTCCTAGGGAGACGGTGCCCCTTTTCGCCACACGGTCTAATTCGGTCCAAAACAGGCCGATATGGTCTAAAACGCGTGAAAGTCAGCCAGCGCATGCGGCAATGCAGACCGAAATAGACTTCACACCGTCAGGTTGAGAGTGGAATAGACTGTCACGCGATACCTTATCGACTGGCTTAGCCTGGCTCGGCCTCTTGCATAGACTGTTTTCGCGGCAGATTCCCGGCCCGCTCCCGGCATTCGTCAGCACGTACCCAGCAATCGTTGCCGGGAAACCGCAGCCAGACAAAACGCCAGGCATTGCGCCCGCTCGCGTGGCGATTGGCGAACGACGACGGCGTCAATGTTGCGTCGTCTGCCGACACGATGCGATGACCGCTTACCTTGGCAAATTCCACCTCATCGCGATGACTCGTTCGCAATATCGTGCCTTCGGGCAGAAACAAGGTTTTCCACTGGAAGCCTCGCAAGGCTGGACCATTCGTTCGCAACACCGCGCGTTCGATATCCCTTGCCAGCCAATGTCTTATCAGATCATTGATGAACGCATCCGGTTTCAGGCCGGGACGTGTTTCAAGCAGATGGAGTTCCAGTTCCGGGAAATCCACGATGGGAAGATAGACTGCCTGCTTTGTTTCGCATTCCATGATTCGGCCCTTTCTAGAAGCGTCTAGAATATTTGACCGTGATAATGGAGCAAGATTGTTTTAGACTTTGATTTCTTCGATATTGATCAAATTAGACGTGCGGCCATACTTTTTAGATGGGTTTAGTCGTGGCGTTGGCGAAAATCGACACACATAGACTCTTTCAGTTCAAATTAGACCAATTTAGATCATTGTGAACCGGTCATCCTGGAGTATGGTACTGGCTCCAAATGAAAACCCGCATTCTTGCCGATATTGATCAGAGCGTTCGGAAGTTTTCACTAATACATATAATTGCTTGTGTCCGTTTCCGCCCCGAAGCAGACGTTACGCGACCGGCAATCTTATTCTTCCATGCGGCTTTTTGCGCCCCAAATGTAGTAGGAAGGTAACTTACGTTGGATGCCTGATCGATAAATTCCGACACCGGTCGTGACCTTAATTTCGCGAAGATGTGGAGCTTGCAGTCGCGCTGCATGCCATAGCACTTCGTCAACAGTGAATCCCGTAGGATTTTCGGATTCCAGAAGTACGCCAGGCTTGACACTTCCTTTCGGTCCAAATGGATGTAGATAGAGTTTTTCCGTATGCAGAAGTGGATTGCTTGCTTCGACTCCTGCCATAAATGATGTATGGCCGGGGAAGTCGTCCTCGGCCACTGGCGGTATCGATGGCCATTCAAGATCAGCAAATCGGGCAAAGCCGAAAGGCAAATCCGGACGGTGAATACACAACTCAACTTCCGTGTACTCGTCTGTTCGCAAATATGTAGACTTCTTTAACAACAGCGAAAGCGGAAGCCGGTAATATGAAATAGTGCGGTTCAGCGAGTCGATTCCCCAGCCGGGGATGTGGGGCCACCAGCAATCGTACATGACTTGTTCGTCGTCAAACGCAATGACTCTGATCGGACAGCTGTCCCATTCCCGCTGAAAAACCGCGCCCACGTGCAAGTCGCTTGGGTTCATTGTCATTATGATCCGATTCGGGGGTTATTGATGCCGCTGGTAGCCGTTGGCCTTGCATCCAGATGCGTTACTAGGAATGGCCGCTTTTGGCCGAACCCGGCCATTCACCAGCATAGCAGGTTGGCAAGCGGGGAAAATCACACATTGTCACGACCGGCCGCTCAGGCCACGAAGCAGCCATAGATGAATCGCTGAAATCCGCAGCCCCCTTATCGTTGGGAACTATTCGTCGGAAGTCGATGCCTGGGATGAGTCCATAGCTCCTGTTCTGGATCGCGTGCTGAGTCGAGCCGAATGTTCTATGACGATGCTGGTCCATTCGCATTTTTTCGGGATCAGTTCAGGAAATTCCTGTACCGCAGGGTTGATGATGTATTCAATTATTTCCCCCATCACTCGGCCAAAGTATGCTTCAAGTCCTGCGCTTGCTCAGCAGGTAGCCCCGCCAGTGCGGTGGTCAAGGAAAAATCCAGCGCAGCCAGTGCATAAATTCCCCCATCTCGTGTAGCGCGAGAACTTGCAAGTGTTGGATGGACCATATCATCTCCGTCTGCATTCACCTAAAGCAGAGTACGCCAGCTGACCGGTGCTGCCCCATTGCAGACGTTCATTAGCAGCCGTGGAGACTGCAATTGGCCAGTGCATCAACTTGGCCACCACTTGTTTTTAGCCCGCTGCCGAACCTCGGGGTCACTTGGGCCAAACTGTTTTATTTCCCATGCCTCATCTACAGTCAACTTGCGGACACCACAGTGCAGGACACTGCAGCTTCGAGGTTGTGAACCGTCTATCAACGAGATACCCCAAATGTCGTCATTTTTATAGTCGACTTTGACACATAGAACCGGGTGGCAAGCACAGTCCTCGTAAATGTCGCCCGGCTTAATTTGTAAGCTCTTTTGGGCTTTGATGAGGCGCTTTTCAATTTCTCTCATGACAATGTATTTTGGTGAACTCGACTACGTACAAGACTGTCGTCTATGCGACCGTCCGCTTCAGGCCGATCTCGGCCGTTCGACCAGCATAGTAGCTTGCCAATCCGGAAAATTCACAGACTGTCACGACCGGCGGCTGCCGCCCCAAAGTGGACGGTCGAGAAGTCTCAACTGGGTGTAGTCGGTACGGTGTTTAGCAGAACAGTAACTCGTTTGGCCTCAGCGGTCAGTGCATGCTCTCGCAATACGTATAATAGATTGCGGAGGTAGACCGACTCCTCAACCAGAATTTCGTACCCTGGGGGGATGGCAATCGCATAGCCGTATAGTAGAACCGCCCCGTCGGGAACATGGACACCCTCTACCTCCGCCATGTATCCATCTACATCACCAGGGTAGATAGCACCGAATCCGCCATCGCTATTTCCGAATCCATGCCGTTGCTCAGCGAAGTCAACTAACTTAGCAAGGTTTGACCAAGCATCAATGACTTCTCTGCATGCAATCTTGGCATCTGGTGCGTCCATATATTCTTCAAATGTGCTGAACTTGAATGACTGCTTCTGACCGATAGCTGCCTGTCGCGTTAGGCTATCAGCTTACAAACCAGCAAGCCTACAGAATTTCATAGCGGCTGTTTTCCGAGCATTTCGACCTAAAGCTTCAGCAGAGTGAATTAACGGCGGGTAGTGGTCACCTAGTTTGAGGAGGCCGATGGGAATGCTGCCGGACTGCCAGGGCATGGTGACGGCAGTATATGTGCAGGCTGCCCTGCCAAGTTCAGAACTCCTTCGTGCATGCGCGCTTGACTTTTTTCCTGCCGCTGCCTGTGTAGGTGGTCGTCACGTGCTGGTAGCATCGGAATTTATCGTTCCGGTACACCGGCGACACCGAATACTCCTCGCGCTTGACCAGCTTTCCCTTGACCCAGCAGTGCTTCTCGGTGCCGACGTCGGCGGCGCCGCTTTCCAGAAGGCGGTTACGCAGTTTCTGTCGCGATCGTCAATATCCAGGCCGCCGATCGCTGACAGCCCTTCGTGCAGCACGAAGCGCCGCGTGGCGCGCTCATACAGGAACACTGCATGGCTTTCGTTGCCGATGCCCGCTTTGTCCTGGAGCACGGCCAGGTCGCGGCAGCCGTCGTTGTTGAAGTCGCGGGTGTCGATGCCGGGCGCGGTGGCGTCATCCGGGTCAAGCGCCTCGCTGTGCGCGTACCAGTTCTCCAGCTGGCCGATCTCATGCAGCACCTTGCCGGTGCGCACGTCGCGAACGCGCACGCTGCCCTTGAGCTCGAATTCTTCTTTCGTGGCCGGTACCCACTCGACCCGTAGCGCGCTGGCCCCTGACTTTCCGCTGTTCGGGCCGCACCAAGGATCTGCCTCCGGTGCCACGGCAGCTGCTGCTGCCGCCAGGTGGGCCATCATCCAGACAAGGAAAGCAAGGAAGTCCGGTAAACGCGCCACGGTATCACTCCACAAATGATCGGGACGCCAAGCTTACTATATGTGCAATTTTCCAGTAAAGCGTACTTCGTTCGACGGTGCTTCCAAATAACCAGTTTCCTGTCTGTTTCATGCGCAGCTGTCAGGCTGGCAGGCTGGCCGCTCTGAGCTTCAGGGCGCTCGCACTTCCGGTGCCGCCCCAAAGCGGACCCTTGCACCGGGGTCGCTGCAGATAAAATTTCATGCTTTCTCCCCGTGGCGAACGACGTTCACCCATAGCCGACGGTCATGGCTGCCACGTTTCGCAGAAGCAAAAACAGGCTACCCCCCGCTCGCCTAATTGACTATGCGTGCACAGTTTGCAAATCCAGCGCCCACAAGATCTTTCTCGATTACAGCCGTCGCCACGTCGCAGCCAATCAGATGAACCATTTTGCCGGACCTTCTAAATATCCTATGTAATAACGTTCAATTGAGTCATCAATGCGTCGATCTTGCGCTCAAGCCTCGGGTTCGATGCTCCGATAAAGAACCATATGCAGGCGAAATTCACCACGGGGATGAGGGCAAGAATCGTCCCCAGAGCGACGTTCCCTCCTGTTTCCATGGCCGGAAAGTAAGCGGAAACAGCCATGCGCCAACCGGTTCAAATCGGCCAACAATGCCGGCCATAGCCGCCGGCATCATGGCGAGCATCGCTTCCTCACTTCGGCAGCGCAAAATCCCCCTCCACCCGCAGCTTCGCCTCGCCCACCCGGGCGAACTTCGGCTGCCCGCCGCCGGCATACACGGTGTACTCGCCTGCCCGCACCGAACGGCCGCCCTTGGCATCGACCTGCGATTGCGCACGGGCGTCGATCTCCAGCGCGACAGTCCGGCTGGCGCCCGCCTTCACGTGCACGCGCCTGAAACCGGCCAGCACCGGGTTCGACCGGTCGCCCGGCTTGGCCAGGTAGACCTGCACGACCTCGTCGCTGTCGCGCTTGCCGGTATTGCGCACGGTGACCGTGGCCTTGACGTGCTGCCCGGCTTTCACGCGCGCGGCGGACAGCTTCGGCGCCGCGTAGCTGAAGCTGGTGTAGCTGAGGCCATGGCCGAACGGGTGCAGCACCGGGCCGTTGAAGTAGCGGTAGGTGCGGTTGCGCATCGTGTAGTCGGCGAACGGCGGCAGGTCCGCTTCCGAGCGATGGATCGTGTACGGCAGCCGGCCCGCCGGGCTGACCTGCCCGGCTAGCACGCGCGCGATCGCGGCACCGCCGCCCTCGCCCGGATACCAGGCGTGCACGATGGCGTCGGCGTTCGCTTCCACCCACGGGTCGGAGATCGGCCCGCCGGTGAGCAGCACCACCACCAGCGGCTTGCCTGTCGCCTTGACCGCCGCCAGCAGGCGCCGCTGCGCGTCCGGCAGCGCCAGCGTGAGGCGGTCGCCGCCGCGGAAGCCCGGGAAGTCCACCTTCATTTCCTCGCCTTCGAGGTCGGGCGACAGGCCGACCAGAGCCACCGCCACATCGCTGCTCCTGGCGGCGGCCACGGCGTCGTCGAGCAGCGCATCCTGCGGCGTCACCCATTCCAGCGTGCTGGCCCGGTCGTTCTCGGTGCGTGCGTAGTCGATGCGCACGCGGCGCGGCTTCGTGTCGTCGAACGTGAAGTGGATCTTGTTCATGCGCTGCTGGCAGTTGCCGGCCACGCATTCGGCCGTGTTGCCGGCGCCGATGCCGGCCTTCTCGGGGGAGACCACCAGTTCGTCGTCGATCCACACCTTGATGTTCGGCAGCGGCCGGTCGCGCGGCACGATCATGCGAAAGCCCAGCTCGTACTTGCCGGGCACCGGCGGCACGATCACCCCGGTCCAGCGCACCGAAAATTTCTTCGGTTCGAAGCCTTGCGGCGCGCTGTGCTCGAAATTGAAATTGATGACCGGGTCGGTGCGCGTCAGCTTCGGCGTGCCGGCGAAATCCAGGTTGTCGAAGTACTCGCCCTTCAGGCCGTGCTCGTCGCTGCCGGCCGCCACCCGCAGGAACGTCTCGGGAACCGGCATGCGCTTGCCGTCGATCAGCGGCGCGCCGGCCGCGTAGCGCACCTGCGCCGCGCCAAATGCCTTGCGCAGTTCGTCAACCGGCAGCGACGGGTGCAGGATGGTGCCGTTGTAGTTGCCTTCCAGGCTTTGCAGCAATGCCGCGTTCGGGCCGATGACGGCGATGCGCGCCTGGCTGGCGAGCGGCAGCGTCCCGCCCTCGTTCTTGAGCAGCACGATCGCCTCCTCGGCGGCCTGCTGCGCCAGCGCGCGGTGCCGCGCCGAGTTGATCTCGGCATACGGCACCTTGTCGTACGCGCTGCCGTCGAGAAGGCCCATGCGGATGCGGGCCGCCATCAGGCGTGCCAGCGAAGTGTCGATCTCGGCCTCGGTGATCAGGCCTTTCGCCACCGCGTCCGGCAGGCCCAGGTAGCTCTGGCCGCACACCAGGTCGGTGCCGGCCTTGACGGCCGTGGCAGCCGCATGGACGATGTCGGGCGAGGTCTTGTGGCCCGTGACCAGGTCGCGCACCGAGTCGCAGTCCGAGACGATGAAGCCCTTGAAGCCCCAGTCGCGGCGCACCAGGCCGTTCTGCAGCGGATGCGCGCACATCGGAATGCCGTCCACCGCGTTGTAGGCGCACATCAGCGAATACGCCCGGGCATCGACGATCGCGTTGCGGAACGCCGGCAGGTAGGTGTCTTCCAGGTCGAACGGCGACACGTCGACGTTGAAGCTGTGGCGCTCCGGTTCGGGGCCGGAATGCACCACGAAGTGCTTCGGCGTGGCCACGCCCTTGTACAGTTTCGGGTCGGTGCCCTGGATGCCGCGGATGAACGCCATGCCCAGCTGGCCGGTCAGGTGCGGGTCTTCGCCATAAGTTTCCTGGCCGCGGCCCCAGCGCGGGTCGCGGTAGATGTTGATGTTGGGCGTCCAGTAATTGACGCCGAAGTAGCGCGCCGTGCCGCCGGGATCGCGCCGCAGCGCCGCATTGAAGTTGGCGCGCCCTTCCAGCGCGATCGCATCGGCCAGGCGTTCCGTCAGCACGGTATCCCACGTGGCGGCCAGCCCGATCGCCTGCGGGAACACGGTCGCATGCCCGGCTCGCGCCACGCCGTGCAGCACCTCGTTCCACCAGCCGTAGCGCTTCAGGCCCAGCCGCTCGATGGCCGGCGCGCCGCTCTGCATCTGCTCGGCCTTTTCCTTCAGCGTCATGCGCGCCACCAGGTCGTTCGCGCGCGCTTCCGGCGACAGCGACGTGTCGCGGTACGCGGCATCGGCCTGCGCGCGGCTGCTGCCCGGTGCGCAGGCCAGCGCTACCGCGAGCGGCACGGCGGCAAGCATGCCGAGGCGCGGCGAGGTTCGGGATGGCGGGATGGACGGACGGCGGATGCCGGGGGTGGCTGCGGGGTGCATGGGTCTCCTGTGCGGTTTGATGACCGGCATCGTGGCGGACCGCCAGCCTGCCGGCGCGGCCGGATGCCGGTTCACTTGCCGGTTTATCCGCCAATTCTGCAGCCCCGCGGCAGCCGCCGCAATTTCGAAAATCGTCAAACGCGGAGCGTTTTTACGATCCGCCCGCCGTACCCGGGGCAGTCCTCATGCAGCCGGCACCTCGTCGATGCCGAAGTACACGGGCAGGCCGAGCTCGCGGGCCTGGCGCACGTCGCCGTCGGCACCGCGCGAGGCACCCGGGATCCGGCAGACGGCACCGCAGCGGGCGATCACGCGCCGTGCCACGTCGTACAGGAATTCGGCCGGCACATATTCCGCGACACGCCCGTGCCCGGCGTGCTGCGCCAGCGGCAGTGCGAGCCATTCGCCGATCAGCGGCACATGGCCCTTCGCGTAGACCTGCCAGGCCGCGCCTTCGAGCGCGCGCAGGTTGCGCGCGATGTGCAGCAGGTCGCCTTCAGTGCCGCTGCGGTAAGGGCCGGCAATCAGGATGGTCATCGGTTTCATGGTGTTTTTCATATCGTTAAGGAAACACGATATTACATGACGCTGCACGATATTGCACGATTCTGCACGTTAATTCACCATGCAAATGATGGATGACAACGCGCAGTTATTTGGACTGTTATGCACCGGATTGATAACGCGCATCAGAAATGGCAATTGGCCGCGGCGGCGGCGGCGCGCCATAATGCATCCGTCTCCTCCGATTGTTCGGATCACCGAATCGGACTTCAGCCCGCTCCCTGCAGCGGGCTTTCTTTTGCCCGCGCCGGTTCGCTCATGGCATGAGGCGGCCCGGGGTGGCCCGCGCCATTGGCGTGCACGATGGCGAGCCGCTCGGCGCCCACCGCGGTGACCGCATAGCCGTTGCGGCCGGCGGCCTTCACGCCGTACAGCGCATAGTCGGCCGACTGCATGATCGCTTCGGCGCTCGTGTGGTGGCGCGTGACGGAGATGCCGATGCTGGCCGTGACGCACAGCGTCGCGCCGCCGGCGCGGAACGGTTCGGCCATCGCCGCCAGGATCTTGCCGCCCAGCTGGTGCGCCTCGTCGAAGCCGCGCACCTGTTCATAGACGATCACGAACTCGTCGCCGGCCAGCCGGGCCACGGTGTCGGTGCAGCGCACGGCGCCCTGCAGCCGCCGGGCGAATTCCACCAGCACGGCATCGCCCACCGCGTGGCCGTGGGTGTCGTTGATGCTCTTGAACCGGTCGATATCGAGGAATGCCACCGCCACCGAGTCGCCCGAGCGCCGCGCGCGCGCCAGCGCGGCCGGCAGGAACTGGTCGAACATGCGGCGGTTGTGGGTGCCGGTCAGCACGTCGGTGGTGGCCATCCGGTGCAGGTCGTCCGCCGCCTGCTTGCGGGTGTGCGACAGCCGGTACAGCGCGCGGCTCAGCACGCCGAATTCATCCTGGTTGTCCACGTTGAACGCGCTGATGTCCGTGGCGCCCGCATCGATGCCTTCGACGCTGCGCTGCAACTGGTCCAGCGGCTCCATCAGCACCTTCACCAGGCCCCAGCCGAACACGCCCGCCATCACCGTGAACAGGCCGGCCGCGCCCAGCGCGTTGAACCACACCGAGGCCATCGGCGCGAAGGCGTCGGCCAGCGGATACGATACCGCCACCGTCCAGTCAACGTGGCGCAGGCGCTTCCACGCCACCAGCGACGGCTCCTTCTGGTCGAGGATATCGGCGCGCCAGCCTTCCGCGCCCTCCATCGCGGCGGCGATGGCCGGGCGCTCGTCGGCCGACGGGCGGGTCAGGATCAGGTCCTTTTGCGGATGGTGCACGACGGTGCCCTCGGTGTCGACGATGAACAGGTAGCCCTGTTCGCGCGTGCGCAGCGCCTCGATCTGGGCGGCGAACGCCGGCCGCAGCAGGTCCATGCCGCCGACCAGGATCGCATACACGTCGCCGCGCGCATCGATGAGCGGCTGCGTCACGGAGACCACCGGGCGGCCCGACAGCGCGCTGCGGAACGGCGCCGTGATCACGCTTTCGCGCGAGCGCAGCGTTTCCTGGAAATACGGCCGCGCGCTGACGTTGATCATCTTGTCGTTGCGGTTCCTCAGGCTGGCCACCCGGTCGCCGCGCGCGTCGAACGCGGCCACGTTGACGAAGCCGTCACGCAGGGTCGTGTGCGATTCCAGCAAGGCCTGCACGTCGGCGGGGCCCAGATTGCGCGACAGCGCTTCCTCGGCGACGCTGCGCAGCAGTTCCTGCCTGGCACGCAAGTCGCTGTCGAGGTAGGCGGCGGCCCCCGACAGGGCCGAGATCTCCTGGCGCGCGATCATGCGCTGGATCTGCGCTTCCGCGATCAGCAGCGAAATGCCGCACACGCCCACGGCGGCGATCAGCACCATCGCCGCGACCAGGGCGGACACCTTGAACTTGAAGCTGGTGAAATGTGAGGCGGCCGATGGCACGGCATCTCCTGGCGCACGATGACGCATCGATTCGGTGATCCGGCGGGAGATGGGCCAGGAAAGCGGCCGGCACGTTGGCAAGGGGCGGGTCCGCGTGTGCACGATTATAACGGGAGCGCATTCCCACCGCTTCATCCATGCAAGTCTTGTTGCCCCATAACAACATCATTCCGCACAGCTACAGCGTGCAACTTTAAACCGACTCAGGCATTATCGAACCCGACACCGGGAAGGAGAACAAGAACTGCATGGAGACGCGTTCCGGTCCGACCATCACCCCCACCCTCGCCACCGCCGGCAGGATCGTGCTGTGCACGCTCGCCTACCTGCTGGGCGCCGCCGTGTGCATTGCCGCCTCGGTCCCCACGGGGAACAACAGCCCGGTCTGGATTCCGACCGGCATCGCGCTCGCGGCGGTGCTGCGCTTCGGGAACCCGATGCTGGCCGCGGTAGCCGCCGGCGCCTTCATCGTCAACCTGTACCTGCTGCTGCACGAGCACGGCGTGGGCACCATGGCGGTCCCCGCGGCCCTCGTCATCAGCGCCGGCAACACGCTGGCCGCCGCCGCGGCCAGCTGGCTGATCCGCCACGGCGCGCGCCTGCTCCGGCCCGACAGCCCGCTGGTCGTCTATGGGTACGTGGCCGTGGCGGCGCTCACCGCGACGATCGGCGCGACGCCCGGCGGCTACGCGCTGGTCTTCGCGGGGCAGGTGCCGTGGAGCGGCGTGGGTCCCGTGATCACGCTGTGGTGGCAAGGCAACGTGATGGCGATGCTGCTGGTGACGCCGCTGCTGTGGGCGTGGCGCCCGGGCCCCGCGTTGCGCCGGCTGCGGCCGCCACGCGTGGCGGCCGGGCTGGCATTGCTGCTCGTGTCGACGGGGCTCGCGAGCGCGTGGGGCTTCCGGCTGGCGCCGGCGGCGCTGCAGGCATGGATGCCGCTGCTGATGCTGGGCCCGGTCATCGGCGCCGCCTGCCGGTTCGGTGCGCCGGGCGGGTCGGCGGCCGCGGCCATCGTCGCGGCCGGAGCCGTCGACGCCACGCTGGCCGGCGCCGGCCCGTTCGCCACCCGCGACCAGTTCCAGTCGCTGCTCGGCCTGGACATCTACCTGGCGCTGGTGGCCATCGCCGCCATGGTCGTCACCAATACCGCCGCCGGGCACTGGCGGCCAGCAGCCCGCCAGGGGCCGGGCCGCTGGCCGGCCGCCACGCTGGCGCTGTGCCTGGCCGTCACCGTGCCGGCATGGCGGATCGTCAACGCGCATACCGAACACCGCGTCCGCGAGCAGTTCGACGCCATCATCGACCTGACGTGGCAGCAGATGGATTACCGCATCGCCAACTATCGCCGCCTGCTGACGGCAGGCCGCGCGTTTTTCGACGCTTCGGAAGAAGTCGGCGCCGCCGAGTGGCATGCCTACGTGGCGGACTTCGACGTGGAACGGGCCTTTCCAGGCACGCTGGGGCTGGGCTACGCCAGCTGGCTGCGCACCCCCGGCGAGGCCGATGCGTTCGTGCTGCGCCAGCGTGCCCGGCGCCCGGCATACCGCATCTGGCCGGAGCCGGTCGGTTGGCCGGCGGCGGCGGTGACCTACCTGGCGCCGTCGAACAAGGCCAACGAGCGCCCGCTCGGCTACAGCATGACGTCCGAAGCCAACCGGCGCCAGGCCCTGGCCGCGGCGGTCGCCAGCGGCGGCATCGGCAGCACGGGCACCCTGCTGCTGGTGCACGACTTCGAACAGCGCACGCGGCGCGGCTTCCTGATGTTCCTGCCGGTGTTTCGACCCGGTGCGCCCACGGCGACGGCCGACGAACGTCGCGCCGCGCTGCGCGGCTTCATCTTCAGCCCGTTCCGCATCGACAACATGGTGGGCAGCATGATCGGCAAGCGCGATGCGTTCACGCTGCGGATCGTCGACCTGCATGCCGACATGGCCAGTGGCGAGATCTACAGCAACGCCGCGGGCGAGCCGCGCGGCCCGCGCTATGTGCGGCCGCTGTCGGCGGTGCGCACGGTGGCGATCGACGAGGCCGGGCATCGCTGGCGGCTGGAATTCACCGCCACGGCCAGTTTCGAAGCGGGCGTCGACCGGCAGGGACCGCCGCTCACGCTCGGCCTGGGGTCCATGATCAGCTTCCTGCTGTTCAGCATCGTGCGCGGACTGGCTTCCACGCGGGAGTGCGCGCTGGCGATGGCGCAGGAGATCACGCGCGAACTGCGGCTGCAGCAGCGGGCCGTGCGCCAGAGCGAGGAGCGCTTCCGCCTGTTTACGGCGAGCGTGCGCAGCCACGCCATTATCTTCCTGGACGAGACGGGCCGGGTGGAAGCCTGGAACGACGGCGCCGCGAACCTGTTCGGCCACGCGGACGGCGAGGCGGTCGGCTGCGCCCTCGACCTGTGGACCGAACCCGGGCGCGGCACGGCATTGCTGGCCGAGGCGCAGGCCGGCGGCAGCGCGACGGCCGTCACGGAACTGGTGTGCAAGGATGGCGCGCGCTTTCTCGGCGAGCTGCAGCTGACCGCGGTGCGCCGCGACGGCGTGCTGACCGGCTTTGCCTGCATCGTGCGCGACGTGACCGCCGCCCGGCAAACGGAAGAACAGATGCGGCAGGCGGTCGCGATCGCGGAGAGCGCCAGCCGTGCCAAGAGCGCGTTCGTGGCCAACATGAGCCACGAATTGCGCACCCCGATGAACGGCGTGCTGGGCATCGCGGCGCTGCTCGAACGCGGCGCGCTCGACAAGGAACAGCGCGGCCTGCTGCAGATGATCCGCAGCTCCGGCGAAACGCTGCTGGCGGTGCTGAACGACATCCTCGATTTTTCCAAGATCGAGGCCGGCAAGGTCGAGCTGAACCCCGAACCGGTGGCGCTGGACGACGTGGCCCTGGCCTGCGCGCGGCTGATGGCCGTGCACGGCGGTGGACGGTTGCGCATGCTGGTCGACGTGGCGCCGGCGCTGCCCGCCACGATCGTGGCGGACGCGCTGCGGCTGGAACAGATCCTCACCAACCTGATCGGCAATGCGCTGAAATTCACGGACCGCGGCGCGGTCGAATGCCGCTTCGTGCCAGCCCCGGCGGCCGGCGGCCGGCGCGTGTTGCGGGTGGAAGTGGCCGACACCGGCATCGGCATCGACCCGGAACAGCAGAAGCGCCTGTTCTCCGCGTTTGCCCAGGCCGACGCGTCGACCACCCGGCGCTTCGGCGGCACGGGCCTGGGACTGACGATCGCGCGCACGCTGGCAGAACTGATGGGTGGCACGCTGACCTTGGACAGCATGGCCGGCGCGGGCAGCACCTTCACGCTGACGGTGCCGCTGCAGGACGCCGCCCGGCCCGACCGCTACGCACTGCCGCCCGAGCACATGCACCTGCCCGTGCTGCTGTGCGAACCGGAAACACGCACTGTCTCGGCACTGGCGAACGCCACCGCGCACTGGGGCTGGCACCTGCATATCGCGCACGACGCGGCGCGCGTGGGCCTGCTGCTTGCCGTGCCCGGGGCCCTGCCGTACGAACTGGCGATCGTCGGCCCCGGCATCGACGCCGCGCAGGTCGTGGCCGCGCTGGCGGCGCGGCGCGCGCAGTTGCCCGCCCGCTTCGCGCTGATCCGCATCCTGGCCGGCTTCGAGGCGCCGGCCGCAGATCCGCCCGCGCCCTTCCCGGCCGCCGTGGTGCATGCGCCGGCTACCCGCGCCGCGCTGCATGCCGCGCTGCTGGAAGCGCGGCGCATGCCGGCCGAGGCGATGCCCGCGCCGGTACCCGACGACGCCGGGGCGCCGCTGGCGGGCCTGCGCGTGCTGCTGGCCGAGGACAACGCGATCAACCAGACCGTCGCCGTCGCCCTGCTCGACTACGCCGGCGCGGCCGTGACCGTTGCCGGCGACGGCGCCCAGGCGGTCGCCCTGCTCGAGCGCGATCCGCATGGCTTCGATATCGTGCTGATGGACGTGCAGATGCCGGTGATGGACGGCCTCGCCGCGACGCAGGCGATCCGCGCCACGCTGCGCCTCGACCTGCCGGTGGTGGCGATGACGGCCGGGGTCACGCAGGAAGAACGCGATGCCTGCACCGTGGCCGGCATGGACGATTTCATCGCCAAGCCGATCGAGGAGGCCGAGCTGGTACAGGTGCTGCGCAAGTATCGGGCCTCGCATCGGGCCTCGCATCGGGCCTGACATCGAACCTGGTATCGCGCCTGGCATCGAGCCCGACGTCAAGCCTGAAGTCGGGCCTGAAATCGCGCGGCCGAGCCGGCCGGCGCGAATCTTCAGTGCACCGGCAGCACGAAATCCGGATACCGCTCGCGCAGCGCATCGAGCTCCGACAGGGTGCCGGACAGGTGCTGGCGCACCCACGACTGCGCGCGCGCGGCATCGCCGGCGCCGATCGCGCGGGCGATCTGGGCGTGCTGTTCGAGGATCGAGCGGGCCTTGCCGTTCAGCGGCAGGTGCAGCCGGCGCAGCCGGTCCAGGTTGCCACTGCCGTCGCGCAGCCGGTGCCACAGGCCCGTCAGCAGCGCGGCATCGTACATGGTGCGGTGGAATTCCATGTCCGCGGCGCTGAAACTGGCCAGGTCGCCCCGCTCCAGGCAAGCCTGCTGCCGGGCGACAAGGTCGAGCAGCCGCGCGGCCAGCTGCGCGTCGCGCCGTTGCGCCAGCGTGTGCACCAGTTCGAGCTCCACCGACAGCCGCAGGAAGTGCGCCTCGCGCGCCGACGACAGGTCGACAGCGCGCACTCGCGTGGCGTGCTGCGGGAAGACTTCGACGAGCCTTTCGTCGTCCAGCCGCGCCAGCGCATCGCGCACCGGCGTCACCGACACGTCGAAATAGCCGGCCAGCTCGGCGCGCGACAGCACGGCGCCGGGCGCCAGCGCCAGCGTGACGATCAGTTCGCGCAGGTGTTCGTACACCTGCAAGGCCGCGCTGCGGGACCGGTCGAGCCGGAAAGTGCCTGGCAACGTGTGTTCGCTCATGTCCTGAATTCTCCATGCCCGGCCGGCCGCGGCGCGTGCGACCGGAATCAACTTCGTGAGCGATTGACGGCGGCGGCCGCCGATCGCTGGACAGTGCGGCGCGGCCCCGGATAATCGCCCGGATCGACCGAACCGAGCCACAGCAATGTCCCTGCCGCCGACCCGTGCCATTTCTGCCGCCAGTGCCGCCCGTGCCGGCAGCCATGCCCTCGCGGCGGCCCTCGTGCCGGCCGTGCTGGCCCTGCTGCTGACCGCGCTGCCGGCCGGCGCCGCCGTGCGGCTGCCGGCCATCCTCTCCGACCACATGGTACTGCAACGTTCGGCCACCACGCCAGTGTGGGGCTGGGCCGACGCTGGCGAAACGGTGACGGTGCGCTTCGGCGCGGCCGTCGCCGCGACCCGCGCGGGAGCCGACGGCCGCTGGCGCGTCGACCTCGACGTGGCCGGCGCAGGCGCCGGCGCAGCGGGCGGAAACGAGCTCGTCGTGCGCGGCGCGGCCGGCGAGGTCGTCGTGCGCGACGTCCTGGTGGGCGACGTCTGGCTCGCCTCCGGCCAGTCGAACATGCAAAAACCGCTGGGCGAGCGAAAGGGCGAGCGCCCCACGTTCAACCACCGCGACGAAATCGCGGCGGCCGAAGCGCCAGGCGTGCGCCTGTTCAAGGTGGCCCGCGGGCGGGCGCAGCGGCCGGCGGACGACGTGGCCGGCGAATGGGTGCGCTGCAGCCCGGAATCGGTGAAGCGCACGGCCTTTTCCGCGGCGGCCTACTTCTTCGGCCGCCGCCTGCACCGCGAACTCGGCGTGCCTGTCGGCCTGATCGATGCGAGCGTGGGCGGCACCCGGATCGAACTGTGGACGCCCTCCGCCGCGCTGGCCGCCTCGCCGGGCCGCGCGCCCGCCGCCGACGACGCCGTGCTGTACAACGCCATGGTGGCCGGGCTGGCGCCGTTCGGGCTGAAGGGCATGCTGTGGTACCAGGGCGAATCGAACCTGATCGACGACGGCGACGGGGCCGCGTACACCGCCAAGATGGCCGCGCTGGTCGGCAGCTGGCGCGGCGCGTTCGGAAACGACCTGCCTTTCTACTATGTGCAGATCGCGCCGCACCTGTACCACGTGGTGCGCAGCGCGAAAGTCGCCGATGCCGAAGCGGCGGCCCGGCTGCGCGCGGCGCAGGCCGCGGCGCTGGCGATTCCCGGCACCGGCATGGTCGTGACGACCGACCTGGCCGACGACCTGGCCGATATCCACCCGCGCGACAAGCGCCAGGTGGGCCTGCGCCTGGCGAACCTGGCGCTGGCCGGCACGTACGGCCGCAAGGATATCGAAGCCTGGGGCCCGCGCCTGCGCGCCATGCAGGTCGACGGCGGCCGCGCGCTGCTGTTGTTCGACCATGCGGACGGGCTGTTCGCCAGCGACCGCAAGCCGCTGTCGTGGTTCCAGGTCGCCGGCGCCGATGGCCGCTGGCATCCCGCCAGGGCGGAAATCGAGCGCGGCCGCGTGGCCGTGCACAGCGACAGGGTGCCGCAACCGGCGGCGGTGCGCTTCGCCTGGGACGAAGCGGCGCAACCGAACCTCGTCAACGGTGCCGGCCTGCCGGCCATGCCGTTCAGCACCGCCGAACCGGGGACGGTTCTTTCCGATACATCGGTTGCTGTCCCTGCCCATATGCCGCCTGCGGCGCCTGCCGCCGGAACGCAGGCGGCCCGCTTTTCGGAGCCTGCTCACCATTGAGATTTTTTGCCCCACAGTCAGCGCGGTGGAGCCTGCCGCCTCTAATATATTAGTATTTTTGGTCCACTCGACCCAACCGTGCAACCCGTTGTTCCAACCGATGGACGCCCCCGATGACAGCCTGCCTCACTGCCTCCCGCCGCCTCGGCGCCATCCTGCTGGTTTGCGCCGCCGCCGGCTGCGCGCTGCCGGTCCAGGCCGCGCGTACCGTATACAACTTCAATCCCGACTGGCGGCTGGCCGTGGCCGACCCCGCGGATGCCGCAGGCGTGGCGTTCGACGACAGCACATGGCAACGCGTGACGCTGCCCCGGGCGTGGAACGAGGACGATGCCTACGGCAAGGACATCGTCGATCACCGAACCGGTATCGCCTGGTACCGCAAGCACTTTACGCTGCCGGCGGCGGCGAAGGACCGCAAGGTGTTCCTCGAATTCGAAGGCGCGCGCCAGGCGGCCGAGGTGTACGTCAACGGCAGGCGCGTCGGCCTGCACGAGAACGGCATCACGGCGTTCGGTTTCGACATCACCGGCGCGCTGGTGCCCGGCCGGAACGTCGTGGCCGTGCGCACCGACAACAGCTGGGAATACAGGGAAGCGGCCACGGGCCAGAAGTACCAGTGGGCCGACCGCAACTTCAACGCCAACTACGGCGGCCTGCCGAAGAACGTGAAACTGCACGTGACGGACCGGCTGTACCAGACCCTGCCGCTGTACTCCACGCTCGGCACCACGGGCGTCTATGTCTACGCGCGCGATTTCGACATCCCCGGCCGCCGCGCCACCGTGTGGGCCGAGTCGGAAGTGAAGAACGAGCACGGCCGGCCCCGCACGTTCGCGTACGAAGTGCGGCTGCGCGACCGCGACGGCAAGGAAGTGGCGCGCTTCGCCGCCCCGCCGCTGACGTTGGCGCCGGGCGCCACCGCCACCGTCAGCGCCCATGCGCCGGTGGCCGGCCTGCACTTCTGGAGCTGGGGCTACGGCTACCTGTACGACGTCGAAACCACGCTGAAGGTGGATGGCAAGGCGGTCGATACCGTTGTCACGCGTACCGGTTTCCGCAAGACGCAATTCTCGGACGGCATGGTGAAACTGAACGATCGCGTGATCCAGCTGAAGGGCTACGCGCAGCGCACGTCGAACGAATGGCCGGCCGTCGGCATGTCGGTACCGGCGTGGCTGAGCGACTACAGCAACGGCCTGGCGCTGGCCAGCAACGCGAACCTGATCCGCTGGATGCATATCGCGCCATGGCGGCAGGACACGGAATCGCTGGACCGCATCGGCCTGATGCACGCGATGCCGGCCGGGGACTCGGAAAAGGACGTGACGGGCCGCCGCTGGGAACAGCGCGTCGAGGTGATGAAGGATGCCATCATCTACAACCGCAACAGCCCCAGCATCGTGTTCTATGAAAGCGGCAACCGCGGCGTCAGTGCGGAGCACATGCGCGAGATGAAGGCGCTGCGCGACAAATACGACCCGCACGGCGGCCGCGCCTCGGGCAGCCGCGAAATGCTGTCCGCCGAATTGCAGGGCATCGCGGAATACGGCGGCGAGATGCTGTACATCAACAAGAGCGCCCGCATCCCGCTGTGGGCGACGGAATACTCGCGCGACGAGGGCGCCCGCAAGTTCTGGGACGAATTCACGCCGCCGTTCCACAAGGACGGCGACGGCCCGCAGCACAAGGGCCAGCCCGCACCCACCTACAACCGCAACATGGATACGCACGCGATCGAGAACGTGAAGCGCTGGGTCGACTACTGGCGCGAGCGGCCGGGCACCGGCACCCGTGTATCATCCGGCGGCGTCAATATCGTGTTCTCCGATTCGAACACGCACCACCGCGGCGCGGAGAACTACCGCCGCAGCGGCGAAGTCGATGCGATGCGGATCCCGAAGGACGGCTTCCATGCGCACCAGGTGATGTGGGACGGCTGGGTGGACGTGGAGCGCCCGCGCGCCCATATCGTCGGCCACTGGAACTACGCGCCCGGCACCGTCAAGCCGGTGACCGTGATCTCGAGCGCGGACAGGGTGGCGCTGTACCTGAACGGCACCCGCCTCGGCGAAGGGAAACAGAGCGAACGCTTCCTGTTCACGTTCGACGATGTGGCCTGGCGGCCGGGCGAGCTGAAGGCCGTCGGTTTCGATGCCGCCGGCCGGAAGGTCTGCGAGACGGCACTGGAAACGGCCGGCGCGCCCGCCGCGCTGAAGCTGACCGCGATGACGGCTCCGCAAGGCCTGCATGCGGACGGCGCCGACCTGGCGCTGGTGCAGGTCGAAGTGGTCGACGCCCGGGGCCGCCGCAACCCGGTCGCGCTGGACACGGTGAAATTCGACCTGCAGGGCCCGGCCGAGTGGCGCGGCGGCATCGCCCAGGGCCCGGGCAACCATGTGCTGGACCGCGAGCTGCCGGTCGAGGGCGGCGTCAACCGGGTACTGGTGCGCGGCACGCGCGAGGCGGGCCGCGTCGTATTGCGCGCCACCGCCCCGGGCCTGGCCGCCGCGCAGGTCGCGCTGGACACCGTGCCGGTGACGGTGACGGGCGGACTGGCGCGGCGCTTCCCGGCCGATGCACTGCCGCTCCACCTCGACCGCGGGCCGACGCCGGCCACGCCGTCTTTCAGGGTCTCGCGCGTGGCCGTACCGGTCGCCTCCGTCGAAACCGCCGGCAATGCGGCCGATGCCGCGCTGACCTTCGACGACGACGAAACGACGAAGTGGTCCAGCCAGGGTGCCGCGGCCATCACCTATGAACTGGCGCAGCCGGCCGCGCTGACGGAAATCTCGTTGAAACTTTCCGGCTGGCGCGAGCGCAGCTACCCGCTGCGCGTGTTCGTCGACGGCGAACAAGCCTGGAGCGGCATGACGCCGAAGAGCCTGGGTTACGTGACCCTGCCCCTGCGGCCGATTCAGGGCAAGCCGGGCCGGGGCAAGGGCGGCGGCAGCGTCGTGCGGGTGGAACTCGATGGCGAAGCCGACGAAAACAACGCCATCAGGCTGACCGAGGTGGCCGACCAGGCGATCACCGACACCGGCGCCAACCGGACGCCGAAGGGCGTGCTGTCGATCGTCGAAATCGAATTCTACCGGGCGCCCTGAGCGGCGCGGCGGCCCGGCGGACACACCCATAAGCCCGCGCTTATCGGTCGCCCTGCCGTTTCCGATTGGCCTTTCCATTGCCCCGCCCCTACCATGGTGGCAACGAAAGGAGTCACCATGACCACCCGCCCCCCGCCACCACTGCCGCCTCCGGCGCCGCGCAGGACGCACTGCCGGCTTCGGTTGCGATCTTTGCCGGCCTGTCGGCCAGCCTGGTCGCCATCGGCCTCGCCCGCTTCGCCTATACCCCGCTGATCCCGCCGCTGATCGAGGCGCACTGGTTCGGCGCCAGCGACGTCGTGTATCTGGGCGCCGCCAATTTCGCCGGTTATTTCGCCGGCGCGCTCTCCGGCCGCCGCCTCGGCGCGCGTTTTTCCAACCGCACGATGCTGCGGCTGATGATGGCGCTGGCGGCGCTGTCGTTCGCCGCCTGCGCGGTACCCGTCTCGCTGGCATGGTACTTCGGCTGGCGGCTGCTGTCCGGTTTCGCCGGCGCCGTGGTGATGGTGCTGGTGGCGCAGACCATCCTGCCGACCGTGGCGCCGGCCCGCCGCGGGCTTGCCAGCGGCGCCATCTTCATGGGCATCGGCGCCGGCATCGTGGCTTCCGGCACGCTGGTGCCGCTGCTGCTCGGGTCTGGACTGGCGGCGGCCTGGCTCGGGCTGGCGGCCGTGTCCGCGCTGCTGACCGTGCTGACCTGGCGCGCCTGGCCGGCCCACGCGCATGTGCCGCCCGCCGGCGACGGCGAACAGCGCATGCCGGCATCCGTGCGGCTGCTGTACGCGGCTTACGCGGCGGTGGCGGTGGGCCTGCTCGGCGCGGCCGTCTTCCTCGTCGACTACGTGGCGCGCGGGCTGGCGCGCGGCACCGGGGCCGGGGCCGTCTACTGGATCGTGTATGGTGCCGGTGCGCTGTCCGGCCCCCTGCTGTATGGCCTGGTGGCCGACCGGATCGGCTTCGGGCGGGCGTTGCGGCTCGGGCTCGTGCTGTCCGGCGCCGCGGCGCTGCTGCTCGCGTTCGTGCCGCACCCGGCGGCGCTGGGGGCGGCCAGCGTGCTGCTGGGCGCCTTCACGCCGGGCGTGGTGACGCTGATGATCGGCCGGCTGCACGAACTGCTGCCGGGCGACACCCATGCGCAGCATGCCGCCTGGGGCCATTCGACCACGATGTTCGCGCTGTGCCAGGCACTGGCCGGCTACGCGTTCTCGTTCCTGTTCGCGCACAGCGGCGGCCGGCACCACGTGGTGTTCGTCGCCTCCGCGCTGGCGTTAGGGGCCGCGCTGCTGCTGGAAGCGGCCAGCGCCACCCGCCGCTGACGCGGCAGCCCAGGGATACTAAGTCCCGCGCCGGGCCTGCGCGACCTCGTGGCGGCGGGTCTCCTCGACCGTGATCTCGAGAAAATCCCGCACCACCGGCTGCGTTTCCCGTGTGCGCCAGAACGCGTGCATTGCCAGCGGCGGCAGCCCGGGTACCGGCAGCGCGATCATGCCCGGCAGCGGCTCGGGCAGCGCGAACGCGGTGCCCAGCATGCAGCCGAGCCCTTCGCGGGCCAGCTGCACGCCGGTCTGCACCTGGCTGGTTTCATAGACGATGTCCGGCGCGGCGCCGGCCTGGCGGCACGTGGCCAGGACGCGGTCGTACACCGAAGGATTGACGTCGCGCCCGAACATCACGATGCGCTCCAGCGCCAGCCGTTCCAGGCTCACCTGGCCGCCGGCCGCCAGCGGATGGTCGTCGCGCACCAGCAGCTTCCAGCCGGCGGACAGCAGCGGCTCGACGCTCACCGCGCCATCGGCCGGCAGCCATTGCGAAGGGTCGTCGAGGATCACCGCGATGCCGAGGTCGATGCCGCCGCGCTGCAGCGCCTCGACCTGGGCCGCCGCATCCATCTCGCGGCGCGAAACCCTGACTTCCGGGTAGAGCGCGCGCAGCCGCTTCAGCGCGGCGGGCAGCATCGGCACGCTGGCATATTCCACGAGGCCGATCGACAGCCGCATGTCCTGCAGGCCGCCGGCCGCGCGCGCGAGGCGCGTGGTGTCCTCGATCAGCCGGAACAGCTGCTGCACCCCATCGCGAAACACTTCGCCGGCCGGTGTCAGCGCGACCGCGCGCTGCCCGCGCGCGAACAGGCGCACCCCCACCGCTTCCTCGAGCCGGGCGATCTGCTGGCTCAGTGCCGGCTGCGTGATGAAGCACAGCTGCGCCGCGCGGCCGAAGTGCAGTTCCTGCGCCAGGGTCAGGAAGTAATGGTATTGCCGCAGCTCGCCGGTTCTCGTCATCGGCCGATTGTAGACGTGCACCGGCACCCGGGCAATGCGCCGGACGGCGCATCTCCCATCGGGGCGACGCCTCCTTCCGGTGGCCGCAGGATGCCGCTCAGCGGCTCAGCTGCTGCTCGCCCGGCTGCTGCTCCGACTTGGGCCGGAATTCCTGCGGGCTCATGCGCATGCGGCCGCGCCGGTCGCCCATCAGGTCGCGCAGCTCGCGGATTGGGATGCCGCTCGCTTCGTGCATGCGCAGCAGGATCGTGGCACCGACCGGCAGCCGGCCGTGGCGGATCTTGCTGAGCACCGGCGGCGCCACTTCCAGCGCGCGCGACAACGCGGCATCGTTCTTCGCCGCGAGCCGCTCGGCAAGCGCGTCGAGCAGGCGGCCCGGGTTGTAGTTGCTGCCTTCCTGATCGGCGCCGGTATTGTTGAGTACTGGTTCCATCACGTTCTCCTTGTCAATCGCTACCTGCTCGATATGCAGACGACAACGACACATATCAACAGGGTGATGACGAAAAATCAGGGGTTTTTGAGTAACGATATAAAAGATTTACACTTATCATTTCGCTAATTGGCGCAAAAGCTGTCGTGCTGCGTTTGTATCCGCCGGTAGCAATCCATTGCTCAGTCGACATCGATTTGCGCTAGAATGCCGGGCTTCGCCGGCTGCGGCGGCCCTTCCCCGCGTCCGCCCCGACGCGCCACCGATGGAGTCCGGATGTACCGAACCCGTTTTGCCGGCCCCTGGCTGGCCGCCTGCCTGCTGGCCGCGCTGCTGGTCGCGTCCCATGGCGCGTGCAGCGCCGCGCGCGCCGAACCCGGTGCGGGCACGGCGGACCCGCGCCCGGCATACATGTTCTCGCCGGTCAACCAGCACAATGTGCAGATCACGGCGGGCTACTGGAATCCCATCATGGATTACGTATCGCGGGCCAGCGGCGTGACGGTGCGGCTGAAACTGGGCCGCACCTCCGCCGATACCACCAGCTTCGTGCTCGCCCAGGAAGTGGATTTCGCCTTCACCAACCACCTGTTCGCGCCGGAACGCGAGCACATGGGCTGGCGCGTGCTGGCACGGCGCAGCGGCGCGCCCGTGCGCTCGCAGATCGTCACGCTGGCCGATTCGAAGGTGACCACCCTCGACGCGCTGGCGGGCGGCGACGTGGCATTCCCCGGCCCCGAGGCGACGATCGCCTACCAGGTCAGCCATGCCGAACTGGTGCGGCGCGCGGTGCGGGTCGACGTGGTCTTCGCCGGCAACATGGATGGCGCGTTCGCCCAGCTGGTCAGCGGCAAGGCCCGCGCGGTGGGCGCCAACTCGCAGCTGGCCGCCTCGTTCACCGCGCGCACCGGGCAACCCTTGCGCGTGCTGTGGCAATCGGAACGTTTCAACGACCTGGCCCTGATGGTATCGCCGCGCGTGCCGGCCGCCGCCGCCGAAGCCGTGGCGCGCGCCTTCACCGGCATGGCGGACGATCCGCAGGGGAGGCGCGTGCTGGACAGGGCCGCGGCGCTGGTGAAGAGCGCGCCGTTCGCATTCGTCCCCGCGACCGGGGCGGACTACGCCGCCTACCGCGACTTCCACGGCCGCGCACCGGCCGGACCGCGCTGACAATGGCCATGCCGACCATCGCCGCCCTGCGCCGCTTCACTCCCCGCACGCTGTGGGGCCGCATGCTCGCGCTCTACAGCATCACGCTGCTGTGCTTCCTCGTGCTCGGCCTGGGCGCCTATTACCGCCTGCAGTTCGTGCGCGAGATCGAGGACGTGCAGGACATGGCCGGCATGCTGGCCGAAGTGGCGTCGCAGGCCGTGGAGGACAGCGTCGTCGTCGGCGACTACGACACGGTGCAGCGCACGCTGGCCAAGACGCTGCATTACTCGCCGTTCCGCTCCGCCGCCTTTATCGACGTGGGCGGACATGCGCTGCGCATTGCCGCCCCGCTCCGCGCCGACGACGCGCCGCCCGGCTTCATCGTGGCCATGGTGTCCGCCCGCCTGTTCGACGTCAACCGGCCGATCAGCGTGGGCGGCCGCGATTACGGCGTGATGCGGCTCACGTTCGACGACGCGGCGATCGCACAACGGCTGTGGCAACTGATGCGCGATGCCGCCTGGCTGGCCGCCGGCTGCGTGCTGCTGTCGCTGTTCGCGATGCACCGGCTGCTGCGCCGCTGGCTCGGCCAGCTTACCCGGCTGCAGCGCTTCGAGGCGGACCTGTCGGCCGGCCTGGCCGATGCCGCGGCCCGTTCCGGCGACGCGCCGCTGGAAATCGAGCAGGCGATGCGCGCGGTGGATCGCATCACGAACAGCATCCGCAGCAGCTTCGACCAGCGCATCGATACGCTGGTCGATACGCTGATCCAGCACAAGAGCGCGCTCGACGAAGCCTGCAGCGTGTGCGAGCTCGATCCGGCAGGCCGCATCGTGGCCGCGAATGACCGCTACGTGGCCGCCTCGGGCTTCACCCGCGAGGCGCTGCTGGCGATGCCGATCGACCAGATCGGCGAACTGATCGAGCCGCGGCGCCAGGGCCCCGGCGCCGCCTCGACGCTGACCTGCGAGGTGCGGCTGGCCGACCGGGCCAGCCGCCCGCGCTGGCACCGCCGTACGGTGGTACCGATCTTCAATGCGTTGCGCCAGGTCGAGAAGTACATCTGCATCGAGATCGACATCACCGACCGCCGCCGCAGCGAACAGCTGGCGCTCGCCCATGCCCGCAAGCACGAGCAGGCCGCGGCGTTCGCGCGCTGCGCGTTGGTCGAAGCCGATTTCGATACCTTGTGCCGGCTGCTGGTGCGCGCCGCCGCGGTCGGCCTGCAGGCCCAATGCGCCACCCTGCGGCGGCACGGCGCCGGTGGCACGGCATGCGTGGCCGCCTGGCCGCCCGTACACTCCGCCCGCGCGGTACCGGACACCTGGATGGCCGGCACCGCGGGCGGCAACGCGGGCGATCGCGGGGGCAGCCACGCGGATGGCAACCCGAATTGCGCCGAGGTGGCGCTGCGATGGGGCGACGCGCGCGGCGTGCTGGCCGTGCGGGGAGCCGGCGGCGATGGGTTCAGCGACCACGACCGCTATTTCCTCGACAGCCTGGGGGGCACCTTCGCCAATGCGGTCGAGCGGCACGACAGCAGCGCGCGGCTGCGCTACCTGGCCACGCACGACCCGCTGACGGCATTGCCGAACCGCGCGGCATTCGGCACCCGGCTGGCCGAGACGATCGCCGCCGGCGGCACCGTGCAATTGCTGGTCATCGACCTGGATCACTTCAAGAACGTCAACGACACGCTCGGCCACGCGGCAGGCGACGGCCTGCTGGTCGAAGCGGCGCGGCGCCTGCAAGGCGCGTTGCCGCCGCGCGCCTTCGTGGCGCGACTGGGCGGCGACGAGTTCGCGGTGATCTGCCCGCCCGGCTACCCGGACGACGCGGCAGACGCCTGCGCCGGGGCGCTGGTGGCCAGCCTGCACCGGCCGTTCCTGCTGGAGGGCCAGCAGATCTTCATCGGCGCCAGCATCGGCATCGCCGCCGCCCCGCGCGACGGCGCCGCGGCCGACGACCTGGTACGCAATGCGGACACCGCGATGTACGCCGCCAAGCAGCACGGCCGCGCGCGCGGCTGCCGCTTCCAGGCCGCCATGAACGAACGCGTGGCGCGCCGCGTGGCCCTCGAATCGGGGTTGCGCGAGGCGCTGGAACGGGGCGAATTCTCGCTGGCCTACCAGCCCAAGCAGAACATCGTTTCCGGCCTGCTGACCGGCTTCGAGGCGCTGCTGCGCTGGCACGGGCCTGCGGGTGTCCATGGGGCGGCGGAAACTTGCGCGCAGCCCTCCGCGCATCCCTCCGAATTCGTTCCCGTGCTGGAAGACACGGGCCTGATCCTGCCGGTGGGCGCGTGGGTCATCCGCTCCGTCTGCGCCCAGGTGCGGGCCTGGCGCGACGCCGGCATGCCGCCGGTGCCGGTGGCGGTCAACCTGTCGGCGCGCCAGTTCCAGCAGGAGAACCTGGTGGACATGATCCTGGCGGCGACGCGCGAGGCGGGCATCGCCCCGGCCGCGCTGGAATTCGAGCTGACCGAATCGATGCTGATGAGCGACCCGGCCGTTTCCGAAGGCATCCTGCTGCGGCTGAAGGCGGCCGGCATCGGGCTGTCGATCGACGATTTCGGCACCGGCTACTCCAGCCTGTCGTACCTGAAGCGTTTCCCGCTGGACGCGCTGAAGATCGACCGCGCTTTCGTGCGCGACCTGCCGGCCGACAGCGAAGACCTGGCCATCACGCGCGCGGTGATCGCGCTGGCGCACAGCCTGGGGCTGCGGGTGATCGCCGAAGGCGTCGAGGATGCGGCCCAGCTGGCATCGCTGCGCGCCAACGGCTGCGACGAAATCCAGGGCTACCTGTACGGCGAACCGGTTTCCGCGGCCGAGTGCCTGGCCATCTTCGGTGCGTGCCCGCTGGCCGGGTCGGTGGCTTGACAGGTACGGCGGCAGCCCGGCTCGCCGCCTGTTTCAGAATGGCGCTGTCCGCCCGACAGCGCCTCAGAACAGCGCGGGCTGTACTTCCACGGTCCCGGCCAGCGGCTCCGGCCCGGCCACCAGCAGCGCCGGATCGGGCAGCACCAGCATCCGGCGCGCCGCCTCGGGATCGCGGCAGTGCAGCCAGGCGTCCCACTGCGACGGTTCGAACGGCACCAGCGCGCGCTTTTCGTCGCCGGGACGGTGGAAGCGCGACAGCAACGGGTGCGCATCGGCATTGACGGTCAGTTGCGTGAAGGAGCAGACGCGGCGGCCGTCCGGCTCTTCCCAGGCCCGCCACAGGCCGGCGACCGCCAGCGGCCGGCCGTCGGCACGGGCGATCGACCAGCGCTGGTGCCGGCCGCTTTCATAGTTCGGCTCGAACCAGCGTTCCATCGGTATGAGGCAGAATCGGCCCCGGGTCCACGCGTCGCGATAACTCGGCAGTTCGGCGACGGTTTCGATCCGCGCGTTCATCGTCGAATAGGCGCGGCTGCCCGGCGCCAGGCGGTGCTGCGGCACCATGCCGTAGCTGCCCACCAGGCAACGCCGCTCCGGCACCGCCGCCCTGCCCTGCGCCCGCGCGCCGCGCGCCGCCACGATGACCGGCGCCGCGTAATCCTGCCACACCTCGTGCTCCCACTCGCCGCGCGGGGCGAACGGCACCCGCTGGTCCAGCGCGGCGAAACGCGCCAGGCTGTCCCGCTTGACCGTCACATAATTGACGCACATGCTGCCGATTCCTCCATTTTTCCGTCCAACGGGCGCATGGTAGCAGCCCGGCGGCGCGTCCGCGCCGTGGCGTTCGCGCCACCCGCGTCGCGTCCGGCGCCCGACTCCGGTATAGTGACGGCAGCCCATCGGCAAACTCGGAATCATGCTTAGCGGTAACTACCACCCCATCCTCGTCGCGGTCTCCATCCTCGTCGCGATCTTCGCGTCCTATACGGGATTGAGCCTGGCCGACCGCGTGCGCAGCTCGCAGGGGATCGCCGCCGTCGTGTGGACCGCCGGCGGCGCGCTGGCGCTCGGCACCGGCATCTGGGCGATGCATTTCATCGGCATGCTGGCATTCCACCTGCCGATCCCGCTGGGCTACGACCTGGCGATCACGGGGCTGTCGCTGCTGCTGCCGGTGCTGGTTACCGGCCTGGCGCTGTGGCAGCTGCGCCACCGGGTGGTGCCGGCGCCCCGGCTGGCCGCCGCGGCGCTGCTGATGGGTCTGGGCATCAACGGCATGCACTACACCGGCATGGCGGCGATGCGGATGGAGCCGGGCATCGTCTACGATGCGGTCGCGTTCGCGGCCTCGCTGCTGCTGGCGATCGCGGCCGCCGCCGGCTCGCTGTGGATCGCCTACCGGCTGCGGCTGCGCACGCCGCGCGCGAGCTTGATCCAGGCCGCCGCCGCGACCGTGATGGGGCTGGCGATCGCGGGCATGCATTACACCGGCATGGCCGCCGCCAGTTTCCCGCTGGGCAGCGTGTGCCTGGCGGCCACGCAGGGCATGGACCAGGTCAACCTTGCCATTCTCGTTACCCTCGGCACGGCCGGCATCCTCACGATGGCGCTGGTGGTTTCCGTCTACGATGCCCGCCTCGAGTCGCGCACCCACGTGCTGGCAGCATCGCTCGCCACGGCCGAGGAGCGCCGCTCGCAGTTCCAGACCGAGCACGAGGCGCGGCTGCAGGTCGAGCGCCTGTCGCACCTGAAGGATGAATTCCTCGCCACGCTGTCGCACGAACTGCGCACGCCGCTGAACGCGGTGCTGGGCTGGGCCCAGCTGCTGCAGCAGGGGGGCAAGGATGACGCGACGCTGCAGCGCGGACTGGCGGCGATCGAGCGCAACGCGCGCGCCCAGGTGCAGATGATCGACGACCTCCTCGACATGAGCGGCATCGTGTCCGGCAAGGTGCAGATCGAGCCGGCGCCGGTGTGGCCGGCCGACTTCGTGACCGCGGCGGTGGATGCGATCCGCCCTACCGCGCTGGCCCGCCGTATCGCGGTCGCCACCGACATCGACCGCGACGCCGGCCCGGTGCTGGCCGACGCGGCGCGGATGCAGCAGGTGATGGGCAACCTGCTGTCGAACGCCGCCAAGTTCACCGAGCCGGGCGGGCACATCACCGTCACGCTGGCCGGCTCCACCGGGCACGCCGGCCATGCGACGATCCAGGTGGCCGATACCGGCGCCGGCATCGACCCCGCCTTCCTGCCGCACGTATTCGAGCGCTTCCGCCAGGCCGATTCGTCGACCACGCGGCTGCACGGCGGACTGGGCCTGGGCCTGTCGATCGCGCGCCAGCTGGTGGAACTGCAGGGTGGCACGATCCGCGCCGACAGCGCCGGCGCGGGGCGCGGGGCCGTGTTCTCGATCACGCTGCCCTTGTCGACCTACGCGGCACCGGCGCGCGGGGCCGGCGGCGGGACTGCCGCCGGCACGGCCCTGCCGCCGGACCTGGGCGGCGCCGTGATCGTGGCTGTCGACGACCAGCCCGATTCGCTCGACGTGCTCAAGCGCACGCTGGTCGCCGCCAATGCGCGCGTCTACACGGCCGGCAGCGGCATCGGCGCGCTGAACCTGATCGCCAGCGTGCGCCCGGCCCTGCTGATCAGCGATATCAGCATGCCCGGCATGGACGGCTTCGAACTGTTGCGCAAGGTGCGCGCGCTGCCCAATTGCCGCACCCTGCCCGCGCTGGCGCTGACCGCGCTGGCCGGGGCGCGCGAACGCGAACGGGCACTGGCCGCGGGCTACTCGGACCACCTGCCGAAACCGGTCGGCCCCGCCCTGCTGGTGCGTGCCGCCGCCGCGCTGCTGACCCAGCGCGAGCGGGTCTGAACGCTGTGGAGCTTTACACCCGCAGCGCCTGGGCCGGCGCGGCCCGCATGGCCAGCCACGCGTGGCGCGCGGCCGCGGCCAGCGCCACCGCCACCGTTGCCGCCAGCGCGCAGGGCAGCGCCCATTGCCCGGCCGGCGCCCGCTCCACGTAACCCGCCAGGTAGCGTTCGATCACGAGCGCGGCCACCGGCAGGCCGGCAATGGCCGCAAGCAATGCCAGCATGCCCGTTTCCCGCAGCACCAGCAGGCCGATCGCCCCGCCGGGGGCGCCATGCAGCTTGCGCAGCACGATTTCCTTCGCGCGCCGCTGCACGGTGTGCGCCGCCAGCGTGTAGCACCCCGCAGCGGCCAGCAGCAGCGCCACGCCGGCCGCGACGGCGAGCAGCCGCGCCAGGCGCGCATCGTCGGCGTAGTTACGAACGAGTACGTCGCCGGCACGGTGGATGCGCGGCAGCGCGTCCGGGAAGAAGCGCGGCCAGAGCCGGCGCACCAGCGCATCCACCTGCGCCGCAGGCAATGCCGAGCGCACGGTCAGCGTGGCGCCCGCGGTGGACAGCTCGAATGCGACGGGCCGCGGCTGCTCGCGCAACGACTGGAAGCGCAGCGGCGGAGCAATGCCGATCACGCGGCGCGGCGATGTCTTGCCGTCCCAGTCGCGGAACAGCACCGTCTGGCCCAGCGCCTGCGCCGGATCGGCGAAGCCGAGCGCGCGCGCGGCCACTTCGTTCAGCACCAGCGGGCCGGGATCGTCGTCGCGGTCCAGGCGCGCGTCGAACAGGCGCCCGGACCGGGCACGGATGCCGTACAGCGTGAAGAAGTTCGCCCCCACCCACCGCACGTCGAGCGACGCGCTGCCGCCGCCCGGTCGTTGAAACGCGCGGTCGACCTTGTCTTCGCTGCGGCCGACGGCATCCAGCGACACGGCAACGCCGTCGATATCCCGTTGCGCCGCCAGCGCCGCCATCAGGCCGCGCGCCTTGTCGCTGAAGCGGGCCTGTTCCGGCATGTCGACCAGCGTCAGGTGCGACGGGTCGAAGCCGGGCGCCGCCTGCGCGGCGTAGCGCGTCTGCCAGGCGATCGCCAGCGCCACGCCGGCCACGCCCATCGCCACCGCCAGCTGCAGCACGGCGAGCACGCGGCGGGCACGGGCGGCGCCCGGCGATTCCGTGTCCGGCTTGCCGGACAGCACGCTGTCGGGGCGCACGCGCAACGCCAGCCAGGCCGGATAGACGGCGGCGGCGCAGCCGAGCGCGATGGCGGTTGCCAGCATGCCCGCGATGTGGCCGGCCGACAGCATGCCGGGCAATTCACGTCCGGCCAGCGCCACGAAGGCCGGCTGCGCCAGCCATGCCAGCAGCAGGCCAAGCACCGTGGCGGCCAGCACGACCGTCATCGCTTCGGCGGCGCATTGCGCGGCGATATCGCGGGCACGGGCGCCCAGCACCTTGCGAACGGCCAGTTCGCGCTGTCGGCGCAGCACGCGCACGGCCGCCAGGTTCACGTAATTGGCGCCGGCCAGCGCCAGGATCAGCAGCGCCACCGCACTCAGGCCGCCCACCAGTGCCGGGTTGGCGCGCTCGCCCGCGCGCCAATGGAAATTGCTGCCCAGTGCATGGTCGAAGTAAGCGGCGCGCAGCGACGCCAGCCCAACTTCCAGCGGCTCGCGGCCGGCCAGCCGTGCCAGTACGTCCGGACTGTGCCGCTGCATCCCGGGCAGGTGGCCGACGGCCGCCTGCAGCGCGGCGGCAACCGCTTCGGGCCGGCCGTCCGGCCGCAGCCGCACCAGCACCTTGCCGGGCCAACCCTGCCGGCCGGTCAGCATCTCTTCGCGGATCGCCGGGTCGACGATGGCGCTGGCCACGCCGGCCAGCGCGTCGAACGGCAGCGTGGTCGGCCCCGGCTGCGGCGCCAGGACGGCCGCCACGCGCAGCACCTGCCCTTCCGCGCGCAGCGTGCGGCCGACGGCATCGACCGTGTCGAACAGACGCATCGCGGTGGCCTGGGTGAGCACGATGCCGTCCGGACGCGCCAGGGCGGCTTCCACATCGCCATCGATGGCGCGCAAGCCCAGCATGCCGGCAAAACCCGGCAACACAGCCAGGCCCTGCAGCGGCACCAGCCTGTTGCCGGCCCGCACGGTCAAGCCCGTCAGTTCCGGCCGCAACCCGACCACCACGGTTGCGCCGGCAACACCGGGCAGCGACGCCGCCGTGCGCGCAAGCGCCATCGGCGCCTGGTCGAACCACTGCGCCCGGGTGGCGGTGTTGTCGCGTTGCTTGATGATATACAGGCCGTTGGGGAGGTGGGCGTTGACGCTCCACGCATGCCACACGAAACCGCTCAGCAGCGTGAACACGGCCAGGCCGAGCGCGAGCCCGCCCACGGCCAGCACGGTTTGCCAGCGGCCGCCCGGCAACGCGCGCCGCACGGCCGGGATCAGCAGGGAGAGCAGATGTGGATTGTCCTGGCGGGTCATCGGCACCGCCGCAGGCCGGTTGCTGTCATCGTTCCCATCCCTTCACTGTAGCAATGAAATGAGAGAAACAGTGCAACTTGCGTGCCATGGCTGGCGCGGCCGCGGGGATGCGTACCGCGCGGCGCCGGCCGGCCGGAACCGGTCAGGTCGCTGTCCGGTTCCGGACAGTGCCGCGGGCGCCGGCGCAGGCCGGCATGTCCTTACGACGCGCCGCGCCGCTGCAGCGCGCGCGCTACCTCCACGAGGATCGATCGCGTCAGCGGTTCGTCGTGGTATTCGTTGCGCGTGGCCTCGCTCAGCAACCTGGCGGCCGAACGGACATTGAGCTCCGGCTCGGCGGCCTGCAGCACGCGCCCGACCAGCTCGCATGCTTCCAGCACCGCGTCCATCTCGACCTTGTCGAGCCCGAGCTTGTAGTGCGGCGTGCCGCCGCTGGCGTAATGTTTGTCCATGGTGGGATTCCTTGACGCCATTAAACCAAGATTGGCACCCCGGCCACGTCAGCACACATCCCACAAGCGTGTCAGCCTACGCCCCATGTCAACCGCAAGCCGGCGCATGGTCGTCATCGAGCAAGGCGGCCACGCTGTGCACCACCCGCTCGAGCAGCGCTTCGTCGTACGGCAGCCAGGGCACCGCGCCGAGCTTCTTCGATGCCGGCTTCAGCGCCAGGTCGACGGGCGCGCCGTCGCGCATCACGCGCCCGGTGCGCATGCTGACCCGTGCCCCGCCGGCATGCACATGAAATCCTTCGATGGCAACCCTGCCCGCCGCGATCTGGGCGTGCAGCAGGCGTTCCAGCACCTGGCGGCGCACCGCATGAACGCCGGACCCGTTCGAAAGCAGCCGCAGCCGCGGCCACTCCAGTTCTTCCGATTCCAGCGCGACGGCCGCCACGCTGACCAGCAGGTCGGCGGCGCGGCATGCCTCGGACAGCACGCGCGGCGGCACATCGCGCACCGGCAACGCCATCGGGCCGCGCGTGAAGTCGATGGTTTCCGTCGCCACCGTGCCGTCGCAGCCGGGATACAGCGCCCAGGACATGCGGAATGCGGCGCGCACGTCGCCGAAGCGCCGTGTCAGGGTGCCGCCGTCCAGCTTCCACCCTTCGCGCCTTGCCAGGCCGAGCAACCGTACCGTGCCCAGTTCGTAGCCGGCGAAATGGCCGCAGGCGTCGTCCTCGTCCGGCCGCGGCGTGTAGAACTCGCGGAAGACCTGGCGCACGGGCTGGTGCAGGCGATGCCGCAGCACGTGGGCGCGCCATGCTTCGCGCTCCGCTTCGCCGGACTCGACGGGGTGCCACAGCGTGACGGGCGCATCGTCCGGCAAAACCAGCGGGCGTCCGCCGGCATCCACCGGCACGTCGCCGTCGCCCAGCATGAATGCCGCGCCGGCCGACCAGACCAGGGCGCGCGCATGGTCCGTCATCACGGCGCCGGCCAGCAGCCGCGCGCGCCACTCGCCGTACGGCAGCGTGAACGGCCGGCACAGCGCCGTGTCGAAGAATGCGGCCAGCAGCGCGCGCTGCTGCTTCGGCGGCAGGCCCACGTCGCCCAGGCGCAGCGCCACCTCGGGGCGTGCCGCCAGGCCCCGTTCGGCCGGCTTGACGTTGCGGGCCAGCTTTTTCTTCAGGCCCGCATGCCGCACCACCCGCGACGCCTCGCGCAGCGCGGCAACGCTTTCCGGCGTCGGCACGGCTTCGATGGCGTGCCCGAGCGCCGTGGTCAGCGCCTGGGAGGGCACCGTCTTCGCGGCGGTGGGCGCCACGCAGACTGCCGGCAGGAGGCGCGTGATGGCGTCGCCGTACCACGGCGCATCGGCCGCCGCCGCCGCCCGCGCCGCCAGGCCCAGCACCCGGGCGTCGTCCGGCGTGAAGGCGGCGTCCGGCTTGTAGGGCACGGCGCCGGACTGCACGCGTTGCGCCGCGTCCCCGGCCGCCTCCAGCGCGTCGCGGGCGAATTCCATGTAGGCGGGTTCCTGGCCGAGTTCGCCGGCCAGTTCGAGCCAGCGGCGTGCCGCGACATCGTCCGGGCTGAATTCTTCCACCGCCGCCAGGGCCACGAGGGCGCGCCGCCCCAGCGTCGCCAGGACCGCGAATTCGCGCGCAGTGAGCGAAGAGCCATAGGCGCCCTCGATGACCTGCGCCAGGCCGGCCAGCGCCTCGTCCGCGCCGGCAAGGATCAGCAGTGCCGCCCGCTGGCGGCTTCCCCGTGCCCATCCGGCCTCGTTCGACAGCATCGGAACCAGTGCCTGTGCAAGCTCCGCCGTGGGCGCGCCGGCGAAGCAGGCAAATTGTTCCGCCAGGCTCACGCCCCAATGTCCGGCACCGTGTAATACCCGCAGCGTGGCCGCCAGCGTCGCACTGTCGAGCGCCGGCGCCATCCCGGCCTGCGCCACCTGCCGGAACACGTCGTCGGCCAGCGGCTGCAGCGTCTTTTCGCGCCGCGCCGCATGCAGCAGCGGCCACAACGTGCCCAGTTCCTCTGGGGTGATGCCGGCAATGTCGATCGCGGGCCCGGTAAAGCGGACGTGATCGGGGGCGGGACTGGTCAGGCGGGCGTGCAGCGCGGCGTAGGTCGACATCGGTTGGTCCGGTGGGGAGATCCGGCGATTGTGCCGCATCGGGGTTCCGCACAAACTCACGCAATGTCACGGGGACAGCTTTTCCCGCCCCGTGTAGCAGACGAACTTTTCGCCGCGGGCAAATGCCAGCAGCACCAGCCCCGCCCCGGCCGCCATGCGCACCGCCGCGGCCGTCGGCGCCGACACGCCGACGATGCCGGCGGCACCGGCCATGGCGGCCTTCTGCACCATCTCCACGCTGACACGGCTCGTGACGAGGACGAAGCCGTCGCCCGTGCGCAGCGCGCGATCGCGCGCCAGCGCGCCGACGACCTTGTCCAGCGCATTATGGCGCCCCACGTCCTCCCGCACGACCGCGAGCCCGCCCGCCAGGTCGCACCAGGCCGCCGCGTGCGTGGCCCCGGTGAGCTGGTTCAGCGCCTGCCGCTCGGGCAAAGCGGCCAGCGCGGCGCGCACGGCGTGGCCAGCCAGGATCGCCGTGCCCGCCGGCTGCGGCAGCGTGCGGTACACCTGGTCCAGGCTGTCCACGCCGCACAGGCCGCAGCCGGTGCGCCCGGCCAGCGAGCGGCGGCGTTCCTTCAAGGCGGCGAAGGCGCGGCTGGCGATGTCCAGGTGCACCGCCACGCCGGCCGGGCCGGCTTCTATCTCGATGCCATAGCACTCGCCGGCGTGATCGATCAGGTCTTCGGTGAGCGAAAAACCCAGCGCGAAGTCTTCCAGGTCGCACGGGGTGGCCATCATCACCGCATGGGAGATGCCGTTGTAGACCAGCGCCACCGGCACCTCGTCGGCCAGCACGTCTTCCGCGGGCGTGATGTCGTCGCCCCGCACGCGCAGCACGTTGCGCCGTTCGGTGGCGGGTGGCGGCTCCCCGCCGGACGGGGCGGGACAGGCGGTGGCGGAATCGTCGATCATGGCGCAACTCGTTCAGGAGGGACGGCAATGATGCCACACGGCGAACGGCCCTGCCGGTTACCGTCCGTTTCTCCGTGAAACCATACAGGCGGTTTTAAAAACATTTGACAGCCAATCCGGCTATCCCATCAATGAAAGTGATTCTCATTTAATTTAATGATATTTTGAGCAAGATCATGCTTTCTATTCAAATATTCCGTCGTTTTTTGATAAGGGATAACACGTAGTCCCCTATCTGAACGCTCGTTCTATTGAGTTTCACTGTGAAAATATATTCTGCGCGGTGATAACATCTATGTGCTGCTGAAATAAACTCCTTACAAAGGATTATCAATGAACCAGATGTCAAGGCGCCAGTTCCTTCGGGTAACTGGTGCGACCATCGCGGGTTCGAGCATCGCGGCGCTGGGCTTCATGCCGGCTACGGCCATGGCCGAAGTCAGGCAATACAAGCTCGCGCGCACGACCGAAACCCGCAATACCTGCCCCTACTGCTCCGTCGGTTGCGGCCTGCTGATGTACGGCCTGGGCGATGGCTCGAAGAACGCCGCCGCCAGCATCATCCACATCGAGGGCGACGCCGACCACCCGGTCAACCGCGGCACGCTGTGCCCGAAAGGCGCCAGCCTGATCGACTTCATCCATTCGCCGAACCGCCTGAAGGTGCCGGAATACCGCGCACCGGGCGGCACCGAATGGCAGGCGATCTCGTGGAACGACGCGCTCGACCGCATCGCCCGGCTGATGAAGGCCGACCGCGACGCGAACTTCATCGAGAAGAACGCCGATGGTGTGACCGTCAACCGCTGGCTCACCACCGGCTTCCTGGCCGCTTCGGCCGCCAGCAACGAAGTCGGCTATATCACCCACAAGACTGTGCGCAGTCTCGGGATGCTCGCATTCGATAACCAGGCGCGTGTTTGACACGGTCCGACGGTGGCAGGTCTTGCCCCGACGTTTGGCCGTGGAGCGATGACGAATCACTGGGTCGACATTAAAAATGCCGATGTGATTCTGGTTATGGGCGGCAATGCCGCCGAAGCGCACCCCTGTGGTTTCAAGTGGGTCACCGAAGCGAAGGCACACAACAAGGCCAAGCTCGTGGTGGTGGACCCGAGGTTTACCCGTACTGCGTCCGTGGCGGACTACTATGTTGCCACGCGTACCGGCACGGATATCGTGTTCCTGGGCGCGATCGCCAACTGGCTGATCACGAACGACAAGATCCAGCACGAATACGTCCGCAACTACACGGACATGTCGTTCATCGTCCGCGAAGACTACGCGTTCGACGACGGCATCTACTCCGGCTACGACGCCACCGCCGGCAAGTACACCGACAAGTCGAGCTGGAACTACGAGATCGGCGAGGATGGTTTTGCCAAGGTCGACCCGACCCTGCAGCATCCGCGTTGCGTGTACCAGCTGATGAAGGCCCACTACGCCCGCTACACGCCCGAAATGGTGGAACGCGTGTGCGGCGTGTCGTCCGAACAGTTCCACAAGGTCGCCGAGACGCTCGCGTCCACGGCCGTGCCCGGCCGCGCCGGCACGATCCTGTACGCACTGGGCTGGACGCACCACTCGACCGGCGCGCAGACGATCCGCATGGGCGCGATGGTCCAGCTGCTGCTGGGTAACATCGGTATCGCCGGCGGCGGCATGAACGCGCTGCGCGGCCACTCGAACATCCAGGGCCTGACCGACCTGGGCCTGATGTCGAACCTGCTGCCGGGCTACATGACGCTGCCGTTCGACGCCGAGCAGGATTTCGACAAGTACATCGACGCGCGGGCACCGAAGCCGCTGCGCCCGAACCAGCTGTCTTACTGGAGCAACTACAAGAAGTTCCACGTGAGCTTCATGAAGACCTGGTGGGGCGATGCCGCCACCGAGGAAAACAACTGGGCCTTCGACTACCTGCCGAAGCTGGACAAGCCGTACGACCTGCTGCAGACGATCGAACTGATGCACCAGGGCAAGATGACCGGCTACTTCTGCCAGGGCTTCAACGTGCTGGCGTCCGCGCCGAACAAGCAGAAGGTCACCGAGGCGCTGTCGAAGCTGAAGTACCTGGTGATCATGGACCCGCTGGCCATCGAGACGGGCGAATTCTGGAAACCGCACGGCGAGTTCCATGACGTGGACCCGACCAAGATCCAGACCGAGGTGTTCCGCCTGCCGACCGCGATCTTCGCCGAGGAACGCGGTTCGCTGGTGAGCTCGTCGCGCGTGCTGCAGTGGCACTGGCAGGGCGCCGAACCGCCGGGCCAGGCCAAGGGCGACATCGAGATCATGTCCGGCCTGTTCCTGCGCCTGCGCAAGATGTACCAGACCGAAGGCGGCAAGTTCCCCGACCCGATCCTGAACCTGACGTGGCCGTATGCGCAGCCGGCGCACCCGACGCCGGAAGAACTGGCGATGGAATTCAACGGCAAGGCGCTGAAGGAAATCACCGATCCGAAGGACCCGACCAGGGTGCTGCTGAAGAAGGGCGAACAGCTGGCCAGCTTCTCGCAGCTGAAGGACGACGGCTCGACGTCGTCGGGCTGCTGGATCTTCGCCGGCAGCTGGACGGCCGCGGGCAACCAGATGGGTCGCCGCGACAACTCCGACCCGACCGGCATCGGCAACACGCTGGGCTGGGCCTGGGCATGGCCGGCGAACCGCCGCGTGCTGTACAACCGCGCCTCGTGCGACGTGAACGGCAAGCCGTTCGACCCGACCCGCAAGCTGGTGGGCTGGAACGGCACCACGTGGAGCGGCGCGGACGTGCCGGACTTCAAGCTGGACGAGGACCCGGCCAATGGCATGAACCCGTTCATCATGAATGCCGAAGGCGTGGCGCGTTTCTTCGCCCGCGGCCAGATGAACGAAGGTCCGTTCCCCGAGCACTACGAGCCGTTCGAGAATCCACTGGGCTACAACCCGATGCACCCGAAGAATCCGAAGGCGACCAGCAATCCCGGCGCCCGCGTGTTCCCGGGCGACCGGGCCCAGATGGGCACGCACAAGGAATTCCCGCACGTGGCGACGACCTATCGCCTGACCGAGCACTTCCACTTCTGGACCAAGCACGCCCGCCTGAACGCGATCGCGCAGCCGGAACAGTTCGTGGAAATCGGCGAGGCGCTGGCGAAGGAAATCGGCGTGGTGGCCGGCCAGAAGGTGAAAGTGTCGTCGAAACGCGGCGTGATCGTGGCCAAAGCCGTGGTCACGAAGCGGATCAAGGCGCTGACCATCGAAGGCAAGGTCACGCACACGGTCGGCATTCCGCTGCACTTCGGGTTCAAGGGCCTGACCAAGCCGGGCTATCTCACCAACACGCTGACCCCTGTCGTGGGCGACGGCAATTCCCAGACACCGGAATTCAAGTCGTTCCTGGTGAAGGTCGAGAAGGCTTAAGGCGGGTTAAAGGACTATCACTCATGGCATTACAATCTCTAGACATCAAGCGGATCTCCGCCACCACGGTGCAGCCCCCGGTTGCCCGCGAGCCCGTCACCGGCACCGTCGCCAAGCTGATCGACGTATCGAAGTGCATCGGCTGCAAGGCATGCCAGACGGCGTGCTCGGAATGGAACGACCTGCGCGACGACGTCGGCGAGAACATCGGCGTGTACGACAACCCGATCGACCTGACGCCGCAATCGTGGACCGTGATGAAGTTCGCGGAACACGAGAACAACGACGGCAACCTGGAATGGCTGATCCGCAAGGACGGCTGCATGCACTGCGAGGAACCGGGCTGCCTGAAGGCCTGCCCGGCGCCGGGAGCGATCGTGCAGTACACCAACGGCATCGTCGACTTCCACCAGGAAAACTGCATCGGCTGCGGCTACTGCGTGACCGGCTGCCCGTTCGACGTGCCGCGCATCTCGAAGAAGGACAACCGCGCCTACAAGTGCACGCTGTGCTCGGACCGCGTGGGCGTGGGCCAGGAACCGGCCTGCGTAAAAACTTGCCCGACCGGTGCGATCGTCTTCGGCACGAAGGAAGACATGAAGACGCACGCGGCCGAGCGGATCGAGGACCTGAAATCGCGCGGCTACGAGAACGCCGGCCTGTACGACCCGGCCGGCGTGGGCGGCACGCACGTGATGTACGTGCTGCACCATGCCGACCGTCCGGCGCTGTACAGCGGTCTGCGCAACAATCCTTCCATCAGCCCCGTCGTGGGCGCGTGGAAAGGGCTGACCAAGCCGCTGGCCCTGGCCGGCATGGCGGCGGCGGCGCTGGCCGGCTTCTTCCACTACACCCGCGTCGGCCCTAACGAGGTCAGCCGCAAGGAAGAAGAGGAAGCGGTACACGACGCGCAGCGCATAGCGGAGGAACGTCATGAAACACGATGAGAGCCTGAAGCACGACGAGATCCTGAAGGACAAGGACGGCCACCCGCTGATCCAGCGGTACAAGCCGAACGAGCGTACCAACCACTGGATCACGGCGATCACGTTCGTGCTGCTGGCGGTGTCCGGCCTGGCCCTGTTCCACCCCGCCATGTCGTGGATGGCGGTGTTCCTGGGCGGCGGCCAGTGGACGCGGATCCTGCATCCGTTCATCGGCCTCGTGATGTTCGCATCGTTCCTGATCCTCGTGATCCGGTTCTGGCATCACAACTTCCTGGACGCGTCGGACCGCCAGTGGCTGCGCCAGATGCCGGACGTGCTGGCCAACCGCGAGGAAAAGCTGCCACGGATCGGCAAGTACAACGCCGGCCAGAAGCTGCTGTTCTGGGCCCTGATCGTCTCGATGCTGGGCCTGCTGCTGACCGGCTTCGTGATGTGGCGCGCGTATTTCTCGCACCTGTTCCCGATCGGCCTGATCCGCGTGGCCTCGCTGCTGCATGCGTTCTTCGCGTTCGTGATCATCATGTCGATCATCGTGCACGTGTACGCCGGCATCTGGATCAAGGGCTCGATGGGCGCGATGGTACGCGGCACCGTCACCTGGGGCTGGGCGCGCAAGCACCACCCGCGCTGGTTCGAGGACGAAGTGCGCAAGCGTAACCGCTGAGCAAGGAGGCGAATGACGCGCCTTTGCGTATTCGTCTAAAATTGGCCGGGCCCGCGTGGCCCGGCTTTTTATTGCTTAAAACCGGGGTCAGACCCCAGGATTTGGAAATATTTCCTTGAATTGGGGTCCGCCCCCGGTGTTTGGAAACACTGGAGTTATCTTGGTACAGAGACTGTTAGAACCGGGCGAGATCGAGTCGCTCGACCACACCGCCATTCCCCGCCTGCTGCTGCCGCGGCCGGCCGAACTGTATGCGGCGCGCGCGGAGCGGCTGCGCCAGCTGGCGACGAACAGCATCAAGGGCATTCCCGTCGACGAGGCCCTGGCCAGCTACGTCGGGTTGATGGCCGAGCTGGTGCAGGCGCAGGCCGATGTCGTGAAGACGCTGCCGCCGGCCGGCGTGCCGCTGCCGGGGCAGGAACTGATGCGCGTGGCGCACGAACACAACATGCCGCCGCTGCCGGTGACGGGCGCGCGCCCGGCCGAGTGGCGCGCCGTGTTCGCGGCGATCCTGGACCGGCTGGAAGCCCGGGTCGCCGGTCAGCCGCAACTGCTGACCGCCCTGGACGCCCTGCGCGGCCTGACCGAGGCGCAGCTGGAAGGCGCGGCCGACGCGGTGCTCGGCGAATTCGCCGAAGGCATCGAACCGGCGCAGGCGCCGTTCGTGGCCGCCGCGCTGCAGGTGACATGGAGCGTGATGGCCGCGCAGCTCGACGAGCGCTGGGCCCAGCCGCTCGTCACCGGCACGCTGTGCCCCGTCTGCGGCTCGCACCCGGTGGCCAGTGTGATCCGCATCGGCGGCCAGTCGCAGGGCTACCGCTACCTGCACTGCGCGGTCTGCGCCAGCGAATGGCACATGGTGCGCGTGAAGTGCTCGTGCTGCGAGGCGAACTCGAAGGTTGCCTACCAGGGCCTGACCGCCGCGGATGCCGACCCGGTGGCCGAGAACGTGGCCGCGGCAAAAGAAGGCAAGATGCTGAACAAGGCCAACGACCCCACCCGCGTGGCGCGCGCCGAAACGTGCGACGAGTGCCACTCGTACCGCAAGATCTTCAACCAGGAACACGACTACAACGTGGACCCGCTGGCCGACGATCTGGCCAGTCTGGTGCTGGACGTGCTGGTTTCCGAGCTGGGCTACGCGCGCGCCAGCGGCAACCCGCTGTTGCGGCTGGGCACGCCGGCATGACGGGAGCGGTCCGGAACGTGAGGCTGCCGGCCGTGCACGCGCTGCTGGCGGCGCCGGCCTGCGAGCCGCTGGTGGCCGAATACGGCCGCGAACAGACCGTCGGTGCGCTGCGCGACGTGCTGGCCAGCCTGCGCGGCACGCTGCTCGAAGGCGGCGCGGCCGATGCGTCGGAACCGGCCGTGCTGGCCGCCCTGGCCGCGCGGCTCGCGGCGGCCAACCGCTCGCCGCTGCGCCGGCTGTTCAACCTGACCGGCACGGTGCTGCACACGAACCTGGGCCGCGCCCTGCTCCCCGACGTCGCCGTGCAGGCGGTGGCCGATGCGTTGCGCTGGCCGATGAACCTCGAGTGGGACCTTGAAACGGGCAAGCGCGGCGATCGCGATTCGCTCGTCGAGGAGCACCTGCTGAAACTGACCGGGGCCGAAGCCGTCACGGTCGTCAACAACAACGCCGCCGCCGTGCTGCTGATGCTGAACACGCTGGCGCCCGGCCGCGAAGTGATCGTCTCGCGCGGCGAGCTGGTGGAAATCGGCGGCGCCTTCCGCATCCCGGACGTGATGACGCGTGCCGGCGCCCTGCTCCGCGAAGTGGGCGCCACCAACCGCACGCACCTGAAGGATTACGCGGATGGCATCAACGGCGCCACCGCGCTGCTGATGAAGGTGCACTGCAGCAACTACGCGATCACCGGCTTTACCAAGGAAGTGACGTTGCCCGAACTGGTGCCGCTGGCGCGCGAACGCAATCTCCCAGTGGCGGTGGACCTGGGCAGCGGCACGCTGGTGGACCTGGAAAAATACGGCCTGCCCCATGAGACCACGGTGCGGGAAACCATCGAAGGCGGCGCCGATCTCGTCACCTTCAGCGGCGACAAGCTGCTGGGCGGCCCCCAGTGCGGCATCATCGCCGGGCGCCGCGACCTGGTCGCGGCGATCAAGAAAAATCCGCTGAAGCGCGCGCTGCGCGTCGGCAAGCTCACGCTCGCCGCGCTGGAGCCGGTGCTGGCGCTGTACCACGCGCCGGACCTGCTGGCGGAGCGCCTGACCACGCTGCGCCTGCTGACCCGCCCCGCGCAGGCGATGCGCGCGCTGGCCGCGAGGCTGCAGGTGCCGTTCCAGGAAGCGCTGGGCGACAGCTACACGGTGGCCGCCGAACCCGTGACGAGCCAGATCGGCAGCGGCGCCCTGCCCGTGGACGTGCTGCCCAGCTTCGGCCTGGCGGTGCGGGCCGCGCCCGGCACGCGCGGCAATCCCCTCGGCGTGCTGGAACGCCGGCTGCGCGGCCTGCCTGTCCCGGTGATCGGCCGCATCGCCGACGATACGCTGTGGCTGGACCTGCGCTGCCTCGAAGAGGCGCATGCGGAGGAGTTCGCCGGGCAGTTGCCGCTGCTGAAAGGCGCGGCCGCATGATCGTCGGTACCGCGGGCCATATCGACCATGGCAAGACCACGCTGACCCGGGCGCTGACGGGCGTCGACACCGACCGCCTGAAAGAGGAAAAGGCGCGCGGCATCTCGATCGAGCTGGGCTATGCCTACCTGCCGCTGGCGGGCGGCGACATACTCGGCGTGATCGACGTGCCGGGCCACGAGAAATTCATCCGCACGATGGCCTCCGGCGTGACCGGCATCGACTGCGCGCTGCTGGTGATCGCCGCCGACGACGGCATCATGCCGCAAACCGTCGAGCATCTCGCCATCCTGCAGTTGCTGGGCGTGCGCCGCGGCGCCGTGGCGCTGACGAAAACCGATCGCGCCGATGCGCAGCGCATCGCCGCCGTGGAGCGTGACATCGCCGCGCTGCTGGCCGGCACGCCGTTCTCGGGCGCCCCCATGTTCCGCACCGCCGCCACGCAGCCGGGCGACCCCGGCGTGGCCGCCCTGCTCCGGCATCTGTCCGATGTGGCACGCGCGCTGCCGTCGCGCGACGACCGCCGCCTGTTCCGGCTCGGCGTCGACCGCGTGTTTACGCTGTCCGGCCAGGGCACGGTGGTCACCGGCACGGCGCTGTCCGGCCGCGTGGCGGTCGGCGACGTGCTGGCGCTGGCCCCGGGCGGCGGGCAGGCGCGCGTGCGCGGCATGCATGCGCAAAGCCGCAGCGCCACCGAGGGCCATGGCGGCCAGCGGCTGGCGCTGAACCTGGCCGGCGTGGCGAAGGAAGACATCGAACGGGGCACGTGGATCGTCGCCCCGGCCCTTGCCGCCTGTTCGGAAAGGCTCGACGCGCGGCTCACGCTGGCGGGTGGCGCGAAAAGCGGCGTGCTGAAAGCATGGTCGCCGGTGCACGTGCACCTTGGCGCTTCCCACCACACCGCGCACATCGTGCCGCTGGACGCCGATACCGTGCAGCCGGGCCTGCCCGCGCGCGCGCAACTGGTGTTCGACGTGCCGGTGCACGCGATGCCGGGCGACCGCTTCGTCGTGCGCAATGCGCAGGCCACGCACACGATCGGCGGCGGCATCGTGCTCGACCCGTTCGGCGCCGCGCGCAAGCGCCGCAGTCCCGCGCGGCTGGCGTGGCTCGATGCGCTGCAGGCCTACGTGGACAGCGGCGACGTGTCGGCACTGCTGGCGCAAAGCCCGCAGGGTGCGCGCGCGGCCACGCTGGTACGCCTGACACAGCTGCCGGTCGACGCGATGCCGTTGCCGCCGGGTTGCCTGCGGTTGCCGCTGTCCGGCGGCGACGAACTGTGGATCGCCGAAGCGGCACTGGCGGGGCTGGAACGATCGGTACTCGAAGCGCTGGCCGGCTTCCACGCGAAGCAGCCGGACGACGCCGGCCCCGAGCTGTGGCGCCTGAAACGGATGGCGCAGCCGGATGCGGAAGACGCGCTGTGGTCCGCGCTGGCGGCGCGGATGCTGGCGGCCGGCACGATCGCGCAGCGCGGCCACAGCCTGCACCTGCCGGGCCACAGCGTGGCGCTGACGCAGGAAGAGGAGGCGCTGGCCGCGCCGCTGCTGGCGGCGATCGGCCAGGGCCGGTTCGACCCGCCGTGGGTGCGCGACCTGGCGAAGGACTGCCGCGTGCCGGAAGACGAGGTGCGGCGGCTGCTGCGCAAGCTGGCCCGCGCCGGCCAGCTGTCGCAGGTGGTGCCGGACCTGTTCTATCACCCGCGTGCGCTGGCGGAGATGGCGCGTATCGTCGCCACGCTGCCGGACACGCAGGCCGCCAGCTTCCGCGACGCCACGAACCTGGGCCGCAAGCGCGCGATCCAGGTGTTGGAGTATTTCGACCGCGTCGGCTATACTCGCCGCGTCCGCAACAGCCACCTGGTGCGGCCCAACGCGCACTGGCCCGACCCCGGTTGATGCCGTGGCGTTGCACACCGAGGAAGGCATTCTCATCCGGTGATGGGGCCGGGCTTCAAACCCGGTGAGGGGCGTCAGACGTTCCTCTGTAAGTTCGACTCTTTCTGCCTTCCGCCAGTCTTTCGCGGCCCGCACCCGTTGCGAGTTGTAACGCCGGTTGACCGGGCAATGCCTTTTTGGCATGTTGGCCGGAGTTCCCACTCCGTGAGGCCCGCCATGAAATTCCCCGTCCCCACCGCTGCCGCACTCGGCAGTATCATGCTGTTGCTTTCCGCCTGCAGTACCGATACCAGCCGCCAGGCCGACGTTGCCGCGCCGGCGCCGTCGCCGGGGCCGGACATGACCCATCCCGCCGCTCCCGCCGCCCCCGTCACGCCTCCCGCCCCGCCCGCTCCCCCGGCTCCCGCGCCTTCGTTCGGCGGCATGGCGGGCGTGGCGCCCGGCACGGCGCGGCCGATGATCGCCTTGCGGGCACCACACGCGCCGTACATCGTGCCCGGCCCCGTTTTCCTGCCCGGAGGCACGGACAAATTCCCCGACAAGGAGGCCGGCAAGGCCGTGCTGGTCGCCGAGCAGCCGGTATCGACGTTCAGCGCCGACGTGGACACGGCGTCGTATGCCTTCGTGCGGCGCATGCTGTCGGCCGGCCAGCAGCCGCCCCTGGCGGCCGTGCGGGTCGAAGAGATGGTCAACTATTTCCCTTACCGCTACACGGCGCCCCGCGACCGCGCGAGGCCTTTCGCCATCAGCACGGAAGTGGTGCCGAGTCCGTGGAAAGCGGGCAACCAGCTGATGCACATCGCCGTGCGGGGGTACGACATCGACGTGGCGGAGCGGCCCCGTGCCAACGTGGTACTGCTGGTCGACGTGTCGGGCTCGATGATGCCGCCGGACCGCCTGCCGCTGCTGCAGCAGGCCTTCCGCCTGTTCGCGCAACAGTTGCGCGACGAAGACCGGGTGGCCATCGTCACGTATGCCAACGGCACGCACGTGGTGCTGGAGCCGACCGCGGGCAAGGAGCGGGGCAAGATTGCCGATGCCATCGCGGCGCTGCACGGCGGCGGCGGAACGGCCGGCGAGGCGGGCCTGCAGCGTGCCTATGAACTGGCTGAAAGGCACTTCGACCCGAAGGCCGTGAACCGCGTGATCCTGGCCACCGACGGCGACTTCAACCTCGGCATGACGGATCCCCGGCAACTGGAAAAATTCATCGTGGACAAGCGCAAGACCGGCGTCTACCTGTCGATCCTGGGCGTGGGGGCGGGCAACCTGAACGATGCGCTGATGCAGCGCCTGGCGCAGTCGGGCAACGGCAACGCCGCCTATGTCGATTCGCTGCTGGAAGCGCGCAAGGCAATGGGCGAGGAGCTGGGCTCGACGATGTTCCCGATCGCCAACGACGTCAAGTTGCAGGTCGAATTCAATCCCGCGCAGGTTGCCGCCTATCGGCTGATCGGCTATGAAACGCGGATGCTGCAGCGCCAGGATTTCAAGGACGACAAGGTGGATGCCGGCGACATCGGCGCGGGCCACACGGTGACCGCGATCTACGAGATCACGCCGGCCGGTGCCGCGGCCGGACTGGTGGATCCGCCGCGGTATGGCGGCAACCGGCCCGCCGACGGAAAGAACAGGGAAAGCGGCAAAGGAAAAGGCGGCGACGAGCTGTGCTTCGTGAAGCTGCGCTACAAGCTGCCCGGCGAATCGGCCAGCCGGCAACTCGAACACCCGGTGCGCGCCGCTTCCGCGCGCGTGCGTTTCGATGCGGCGCCGGAAGACCAGCGCTTCGCCATCGCCGTGGCCGCATTCGGCCAGCGGCTGCGGGGCGAGCCGCAACTGGCGGACATGGGGTATGAAGACATTGCCGCGCTCGCCAACGGGGCCCGCGGCCAGGACCCGCAGGGTTATCGTGCCGAATTCGTCAAGCTGGTGCGCATGGCGGAGTCGCTCGACAAGGCGGGCCCGCAAGTGAGCCAGGGCGCGCCGGGCATGATCGTCCCGCTGCGGCGCTGAGCCCGCGGTTCCGAAACGCCGGGTTACTTCTTGCCGCTCTTCGGTGCCTCGTCCAGCGCGCGGCGCTCGACCGGGTTCGTATAGGCCTCGGAAGGCTTGATTTCCATCGCGCCTTCCGCGCCCTGGTCGCCGTTGCCGGCGCCGATCCCGGTCGTGGCCGTTGCGCTGGAACCGGCTCCGGTGCGTTCGCCGGTCATCGAATCGCCGCTGGTCTCGACCTTGCCGCCGCCGTCGGCATTGCGCTTGGCATTGCCCGTGGCATCGTTGCCGGCACCGGTCTTTGCTGAACCCGACGGATTGCCGCGGTTGCCGCCATCCTTGCCGGCGTTCTTGTTCGGCTGCTTGTTCGTGTTCTTGTGCGCCGTGGCCGACCTGCCCGGCGTTGCTTCGGTGGCGGCCTTGCTGTCCGACTGCGTTTGCGGCGGATTGGCCATGTTGGTGACGGAATGGCTCTGCGCGGACGCGGCGCCGGCATAGGCCAGGGCCGCCAGGGTGGCGGCGGCGATCAGTTTGGTATGCATGGTGTTCTCCTCTTGGGTTCTCGTAACGCGCCGGCACGCTGCCGGTATGGTGGTGTCATTGTGTCACCCCGCCCAGTTTTAGTGCGTAGGAGAAAGCCTTGTGCGCCGGTCGGCGCAAGCCGCCTGTCAGAGCGGCCGCGCGCACGGGTGGGGCAACGGCACGCCCCCCGGCACTGGTGCGCGCGCCACATGGTTCAGCGGCAGCCAGCGATACCCGTCCGCTCCCGGCACGATATGGCCGAGGCCGGGGAACGAGATGTGGGCCGCCGCCACGCAGTCGCCCCGTTGCGCCGCTTCGGCGAACCAGCGGCGCCGGTTCGCCTCGGCCTGCGCGGCATCGCTGTCGTACTTCACCGTCACGCCGGGATCGGGAAACTGCACCGGCGCCACGTGCACCGTATCGCCCCATACCAGCAACCGCTCGCCGTCGCTTTCGACCAGGTAGGCCGTGTGCCCCGGCGTGTGGCCGGGCGACGGCTGCGCCGTGATGCCCTGCTCCAGCCGGTCCGCGGCATCGAAGGGCTTGAAGCGCCCGGCGGCGATGTAGGGTTTCAGCGATGCGATCGCGCCGTCGAACATGCCGCGCAGGAAAGCCGGCGCTTTCGCCTGCTCGCCGGTGCTCAGCCAGTACGCGGCGTCGCGCGCGTTCACGCGCACCACGGCATTCGGGAATGCGGCGGCCGCTCCCAGCGCCACGCCCCCCACGTGGTCGGCGTGCAGGTGCGTCAGCAGTACTTCGTCGACCTGACCCGGCGCATAGCCGGCCGCGCGCAGATTGTCCAGCAGGTGGCCGCCGTCCGCGCCGTACAGCGCGCCCGCGCCGCTGTCGATCAGGATCAGCTTCGTGCCGGTGTTGACGAGGAAAGCGTTGATCGAGCCTTCCACCGGCGCCTTCAGCCACGCCGCGGCCAGCAGCTTGTCCGCCAGGCCCGGATCGGTGCTGTCCAAGCTGGCCGCGCCGCGCGTCAGCACCTCGTGGGCGGGAAACGGGTGGGTGCCGTCGAGCAGCGCCGTCACTTCGTAGCGGCCCAGCGCCACGCGGTACCAGCCGGGCGCCTGCGCAGCGGCGAACGGCGCGGCGGCATGCACCTGCGCCACGGTGGCGACGGCCAGGCCGGCGGCGGCAAGCAGTGCGCACAGGGCGCGCACCGCGACGGTACGGGAAAGAGCGGACATGGCGAAGCCTCTTGGAAATGGTCGGTGCCGGCAGTGTGCTGTACCGGCGGCGCCGCCAGAACCCCCTGCCGTGGCGCCCTTCCCTCTCCCTTAGTGCAGTGTTGCGCAAGCCGTAAATTGCCGACAATGCCCAGCATCACAACCAACGTTCAAGAGGACGCCATGACCGCACAACGCACCATCAACACCGTGACCACCCGCGACGGCACGATCATCCGCTACACCGACTGGGGCGACGGCCCGGCGGTCGTGTTCAGCCACGGCTGGCCGCTGCAGGGCGACGCCTGGGAAGACCAGATGCTGTTCCTGGCCGAACACGGCTACCGCGTGGTTGCCCATGACCGCCGCGGCCACGGCCTGTCCAGCAAACCCTGGCACGGCAACGACATGGATCACTACGCCGACGACCTGGCGGCCGTGATCGAGGCGCTGGACCTGCACGGCATCACGCTCGTTGGCCACTCGACCGGCGGCGGCGAAGTCGCCCGCTACATCGGCCGCCACGGCACCGACCGCGTCAAGCGCGCCGTGCTGGTGGGTGCCGTGACGCCGCGCATGCTGGTGGGCGCCGACAACCCGCACGGCGTGCCGCTGGACGTGTTCGACGGCATCCGCGCCGGCGTGAAGAACGACCGTGCGCAATTCTTCAAGGACCTGACCCTGCCGTTCTACGGCTACAACCGCGACGGCGCCAAGGAATCGTCCGGCGTGCGCGACACGTTCTGGCTGCAGGGCATGCAGGCCAGCATCCGCGCCGCCTACGCGTGCATCAAGCAGTTCTCGGAAACGGACTTCACCGAGGACCTGAAGAAGATGACGATCCCCACGCTGGTGATCCACGGCGACGACGACCAGATCGTGCCGATCGCCGCCACCGCGCGCCGCGCCGTCGAGATCCTGCCGCAGGGCCGCCTGGAAGTGTACGAGGGCGCGCCGCACGGCCTGCCGACCACCCACAAGGACCGCCTGAACGCGGACCTGCTGGCCTTCCTGCGTTCCTGATGCGGGTAACGCCCAGCGACCTGTTCCTCGGCATCTGCCTGGGCGCCCTGGCCGGCTATGTCGATACCGCCGGCTTCGTCGCGCTGTATGGCCTGTTCACGGCGCACGTGACGGGGAACTTCGTGCTGATCGGCGCCACGCTGACCCATCCCTCGCATACCACGCTGCTGCTGAAATGCCTCGCCTTCCCCGCCTTCGGCGCGGGGGTGGTGGCGACCCGGCTGCTCGGCAACGCCTGCGAGCGGAAGGGCACGGTGCCGATCCGTCCCATGCTGTCGATGCAGCTGGTGCTGCTGGCCGCCTTCATGGCGACGGCCTTGCTGGCCGCGCCGATCGACAGCCCCGATGCGCCGCTGGTGCTCGTCACCGGCATGCTCGGCGCCGCCGCGATGGGCGTGCACAATGCCGCCGGCAAGCTGCAGTTCTCCCGCATCGCGCCGACCACGGTCATGACCGGCAACGTGACGGAACTGCTGATCGACATGACGGACCTGGCCACCGGCCATGCCACGCCGGCCGCGCGCGAGAAATTCATCCGCTTCGTGTGGCCCGTGCTGGCGTTCGCCGTCGGCTGCATTCTCGGCGGCGCCGGCTACGTGCATTTCGGCTTCTGGTGCCTGCTGGCGCCGATCGCCGCCATCGCGCTGCTGATGACGTTCCGGTGGCCGGTGCCGAACCCGGCGCATGCCTGATCAGTCTCCTTTCCGATGACCGGGCCGCGGCAGTGCCGCGGCCTTTCAGCATCTGGTGTCGGACACCGGTTTTCCCATGCATTGGACGGGCTGCCGAAAAGCGGTGTCAGACACCTGCCCCCTATCCGTGCCCCCCGCCTTCGATCATCTCCCTTCAATCCCGGCCCACGGTACGCTCCACCCGCGGATCGGGCCTGATCCACACCAGCGCCAGCCCCACGTAGAACGCCGCACCGACCAGCGGCTGCCACAGCGACAGCGGCACGCCCGCGGCGTACAGCGCGACCGAAACCCACCCCTTGGTGTCGCGGCCTATCGCATGGGCCAGCGCCGACTGCGGGCCATGCAGCCGCACCAGGCTGCGCACCAGCAGGTCGTAGGCGATGGCGCTCATGAGCAATACCACGCCGTACAGCGCCATCGGCCACGCCGCCATGTGCTGCTCGCCGAGCCAGTTCGTCATGAACGGAATCAGCGACAGCCAGAACAGCAGGTGCAGGTTGGCCCACAATGCGCGCCCGTCGACCTTGCGCGCCAGCTGCAGCAGGTGGTGGTGGTTGTTCCAGTAGATGCCCACGTAGACGAAACTGAGCACGTAGCTGAAGAACAGGGGCCACATCGGCAGCAGTGCTTCCAGCGTGGGGTCGTGCGGCACCTTCAGTTCGAGCACCATGATGGTGATGATGATCGCGATGACGCCGTCGCTGAACGCTTCCAGGCGCGACTTGCCCATCGGCGGCGTACTGCCACCCGTTGCCAAGTGATTTTCCTTACTTCCTTCCAGCATGCTTACTCCAATGTCGATCCAGTTAAATCGGAGTAACCATCTTAGTGCCGCACCGGGATGCGGCACAACGCCCGGAAGGCAGAGCCGCCATTGCAGGCTTGCGATCGCATGGCCCCTTGCGCTTCCCCCGCGTCCCTGGGAACCACTGATTTATTTATGGAAGGGGCATGGCCCCGAGAATAAGCGCCATGCTGGGCAGCAAATCATCGCCAATATCCCGGTATTGACAATGATTTATGTCTTGCCTGGCACATTTTCGGGACCATTCGCTCCCACCAGGATTAAATCAGTGCTTCCCTGAGTCGCGTCACGCGAGCTTGACCCCATCCACGGCCTGCAAGAACAAGCACACCGACCCCCAGCATCAGCCAGCTACCCGGTTCCGGTACGGCCGAAACGGTGGCTCCTTCATATGCAGTGGATACATTGAAGGACAATGCTATTTCAATGTCGTAATCATTGTTATTGACTGCAGAAAATGAGAACTCCTGGATGGAGTTATCGCCGCGTTCGTCCACTGCCAGAGCGAATTCTTGTTGAAAATGCTGCCGGGGCGCCGCCAGTGAAATGAAGTCCAGGCTGGCGCCGATTCGCGAACTGAAATCCGTGGTATGTTCTCTGAACGTGACATTCGAGCGATTCAGAAAGCTGTAGGCATTACCGCCCACGGTCAATGCGGTGTGCGCCTTCAACAGGATGGTCTGGACTTGCGAGGCAGTCGACGCCAAGTCGTACGATTCATCAAGTTCGGGGTCAACGCCAAATGACGAAGCAAGGCTACCGGCTCCGTCACTATAAAATTCCACGACTGCACCCTGGCTTTGCAGCGCCCGATGCACGGGCACCGGCAGTACTGGATCAACCACAACGGAATCCGTGTTGCCCCATCCTATGTGGTAGCTGGCAGTGTAATGGCTGGTTCTGGGACCGAATTCGAATCCTGCGATCCGGTCGTCCGCCGGTGTCAGGTCCTGCACGCTGAACTGAATATCCGAAAAGCCCGAGTGTCCTGTGATCTGGGCTGTCGCCGGTGTCAGGATCGAGAGCGCCAATGCAGCGGCAAAGGCAGGTTTGACTAGATGGAACACTATTATTTCTCCGGTTTATCGCAGATCGACAACGAGTCGAGTAAGCAGGGTTAAATTAACAAAATTACCATTTTTTATTCTAAAGCGCCGTACTTGATGAAGCAACGGATGGATGTACCTAAGTGCGATAAACGAGCGTATATGCAACGAAATGACGCCCATTTACTCGATGGGCATGTTTGGCGCCGCGGTACGGATATTTCCTAATAATCTGCATTCGCTTGAACCATGCGTGCCGCGAATGTGGCCCTAGCCCTGTTCGCGCCGCTCGGCCCGAAGTACGTTGACCGCAGAGTCTTGCCGGAATGCGCGCGAACTCTTGTGCAGATAGTCGATGCTCCCGGACAGGATGCTTCCTCCACGCCGTTACCCCGATGCATGCGGGCCGAGTCGAGGGTCGCCAGCCCGGACTGAAATCCCGGATTACCCGACCTTCGTCCGCGCGCATCCCCGGCCCGGCCTCCTTCGCCGCATCGATCGTCGGCAACGAATTCCCATACGTTGCCTGCCGGCCGCGGGTATCACCTGGTGGGCGATGCCCGCGGCCGGTGCGTCTTGCCGGTGCAGATCACAACGCGGAAGAACAGCGAAGTCCGGCGCAGCTGCAACCCGTCGGCATCGGCACGTTTGCTTGCATGAACAGGACGCCGGTTGCGCCACCGGCGAAACCTCCGTAAGCTACGCCACATCGGATCGAGGGAGCATCAGTAGAAATGGATACGCGGATCGAGGGGAACGAGTCGGAGCAGCGGCGGGTGCAGGAGCTGTCGCGCTATGAGCTCGCGCTGGACAAGCCCGATCCGCAGCTGCGCTTCATCGTGGAGCTTGCCGTGCAGACGATGGGCGCGGACATCGGCGGCATCAGCCTCGTTTACCATTCGCACATCTGGCTGCCGGTCACGGTGGGCATCGCGCTGCGCGAAATACCGCGCGACGAATCGTTCTGCAGCGACCTGGTGGCATGCGAGAGCGACTTTTCCGAAGTGGAGGATGCGCTGGTCGAGGACTGGTCGGCGGCCAAGCCGATCGTGCGGCGCGCCCCGCACTATCGCCATTACGCCGGCGTCGCGCTGTACGGCAACCGCGGCTACCAGCTCGGCACGCTGTGGGTAATGTGGCTGCAACCGGGCCAGGTCGATGCCGCGCAGCGCACGATGCTGCAGGGCCTGGCCCGGCTGGTCACCGACACGCTCGAACTGCGCTACTGCGATGCGGTGACCGGCATGTACAACCGCGGCGCGTTCGTGCAGCACCTGCAGCATGCCAAGGGCGAGGCCGGGCGGCGGGAACTCACGGTCGGCTACATCGACCTCACCGGTTTCCACCAGATCAACGAAGTGTATGGCCGCGGCGCCGGCGATGCCACGCTGGCCGAGATCGCGGCGCGCGTCGTCGGCTGGGCCGGTGCCGACAGCCTGGTGGCCCACCTGGGCGGCGACCGCTTCGCGTTCGCGCTGCTGGGCCTCTCGGGCATGGACCGCCTGCAAGCGCTGTGCCACGCGATCGATGTGCCGGTAACGCTGCCGTCGGACCGCACGCAGGCACTGCATGCCCGCATCGGCATCGTGCGCGAACGCCTGCCCTCGCCCGTAGCGGCGGCGGCGCTGCTCGACATGGCCGAAACGGCCGCGGCCAGCATCGGCGACATGGCCAGCTTCTCGGTGATCCGCGAATACGGCAGCGAAATGCGCGAACGTTCGGGTTTCCTGCACGACCTGCTCGGCGTGCTGGAGGGCCAGCCCGAGGCCGGACGGCTGTCGATGCATTACCAGCCGCAGGTGAATTTCGCCAAGCAGAACCTGATCGGGCTCGAGGCGCTGGTGCGCTGGGAGCATCCGCAGCGCGGTACGGTGTCGCCGTCGGTGTTCGTCCCGCTGGCAGAAAGCTCGGGCAACAGCTATGCCCTGGACATGCTGGTGATGGGCCAGGTCTGCCGCGACATGCGCGGCTGGATGGACGCCGGCCTGCCGCAGGTGCCCGTGTCGCTGAACTTTTCACGCTCGTCGCTGCTGCATCCCGGCCTGCCCGAGGAGATCAAGGCCCTGATGGCCCAATACCGGCTGCCCGGCGCCCTGCTCGAGGTGGAGGTGACGGAAAGCCAGCTGCTGGAAGCCCCCGAGGCGCTGGGCGAACGCGTGGCGGCGCTGCGCGATCTCGGCCTGCGCATCGCGATCGACGACTTCGGCATCGGCTACTCGAACCTGGATGCGATCGGCTCGCTGCCGTTCGACCGGCTGAAGGTGGACCGCCGCTTCGTGCACGGCGTGGCCGACAGCGCCGTCACGGCCAGCCTGTTCCGCCTGATCCAGGGCGTGGCCGAGGTCTCCGATGCGGAACTGCTGTGCGAAGGCCTGGAACGGCAGGTCGACCTGGACTGGCTGCGCCACGAGCATGCCTACTGCGTGCAGGGCTGGTATTTCTGTTCCGCGCTGCCGCCGCGGGGCGTGGAAGACCTGCTGCGCGCCTGGGGCCAGCGTACCCGGCAGCCGGCGCTGCATGGCGACGTGCGCGAGCTGTTCGCGAGCAGCTGAGCGGCGGGCCGTTGCCGCCAGCCCGGCCGGCCCCGACCGCCACGTTGCCGAAATCATGCGCCGCCTCCCGCCGAGCTCTCCTATACTCGGGCCATGGCACATCTGCGCATCGGCATCTCCGGCTGGCGTTACGAACCCTGGCGCAAGGTCTTTTACCCGGCGGGCATGGCCCAGGCGCGCGAGCTCGATTTCGCTTCGCGCGCGCTGCCCACGATCGAGATCAACGGCTCGTTCTATTCGCTGCAGCGGCTGGAAAGCTATCGGGCGTGGTACGACGCCCCCCCCGAGGATTTCATTTTTTCGCACAAGGGCAACCGCTTCATCACGCATATGCGCCGGCTGCGCGATCCCGCCCCGTCGCTATCGAATGTCTTCGCTTCCGGCGTACTGGCGCTGCGTGAAAAACTCGGACCGTTCCTGTGGCAACTGCCGCCCAATTTCCAGTTCGATGCCGAAGTGCTCGAAGCTTTCCTCGGCGCGCTGCCGCACGATACGGAAGCGGCGCTGGAAATGGCGCGGCGCCACGAACCGCGCATGGCGGGCCGTGCATACCTGGAGATCGATGAAAAGCGCAGGCTGCGGCACGCCCTCGAGATCCGCCACGAAAGCTTCGGCGACCCCGCATTCGTGAAGCTGCTGCGCAAATACAAGGTGGCGCTCGTGGTGGCCGACACGGCCGGCAAGTGGCCGGGCTACGAGGATGTGACGGCCGACTTCATGTACATACGGCTGCACGGCGAGAAAGAGCTGTACGCGGGCGGCTATACGGATGGGGCGCTCGACCACTGGGCGCGCAGGATAAAGACATGGAGCACCGGAGGCCAGCCCGACGACGCCAGGCTGATCGCATCGGCGGCCCCGCCGAGGCGGGCCGGCCGCGACGTCTTCTGCTACTTCGACAACGACATCAAGGTGCATGCGCCGTTCGACGCGCGCCGGCTGATGTCGCGCCTCGGCGCGGATGCCGGACTCGCCCCGCTCATCGATCCCCGGCGCGGTCCTCCCTCCGATCCCGGGTGAACGGCGCCTTCGCGCCACGTTGCGCCTTGTAGATGCCGGCATGGCCGGAGCACAGGTAGGCCACCACGCAGCCCATCGCCGCATACGGCCCGATCGCGGGACCGAACAGCTCCAGCGCCATCACCGTGGAGGCCAGCGGGGTGTTGGCGGCACCGGCGAACACCGCGACAAAGCCCACGCCGGCCAGCAGCGGGAACGGCAGGTGCAGCAGCGGCGCCAGCGCGTTGCCCAGCGTGGCGCCGATATAGAACAGCGGCGTCACTTCGCCGCCCTTGAAGCCGGTGCCCAGCGAAACCACCGTGAACGCCAGCTTGCCCAGCGCATCCCATGCGGGCAATGGCTGCGCGAATGCCTCGACGATCACCGGAATGCCGAGGCCGACATAACGCTGCGTGCCGACGGCCCACACGGCGCCGGCGATGACGGCGCCGCCGATCAGCGGCCGCAACGGCGCATAGGCCACGTGCCGCTTCAAGAAGGCGGACAGCCGGTGCGTGGCGCCGGCGAATAGCCTGCCCGCCAGGCCGAAGACGATGCCCGCCACGGCGACCGCGACGATCGTCCACGCCGTGAGGGCCGGTACCGCGGCAACCGCATAATGGGTGTGATGCACGCCCCAGGCCAGGCCAACCTGGTCGGCGAGGATCGCCGCCGCCACGCAAGGGAAGATGGCGTCGTGGCGCAGGCGGCCGATCACCAGCACTTCGAGGCCGAAAATGGCACCCGCCAGCGGTGTGCCGAACACGGAGGCGAAGCCGGCGCTGATGCCGGCCATCAGCAGGATGCGGCGGTCCTGCGTCTGCAGCTTCAGGGCATTCGTCAGCTGGTCGGCCAGCGTGCCGCCCATCTGCACGGCCGTCCCTTCCCGGCCCACCGACGCGCCGAACAGGTGCGAGATCACCGTGCCGGCCAGCACCAGCGGGGCCATCCGCAACGGAACCACGCTTTTCGGATCGTGGATTTCGTCGATCAGCAGGTTGTTGCCCGCCTCCACGGTGCTGCCCCAGCGCAGGTAGACCCAGCCCACCGCGAAGCCGGCCAGGGGCAGCAGCCAGATGATCCCTGGATGGTTTTCACGGTACGCCGTCGCCGCGTCGAGCGAGAGCAGGAACAGGGCCGAGGCGGTGCCGGCCAGGGCGGCGATCAGCAGGGAGACCAGCAACCACTTGGCGAGGTAGCGCAAGGGGTGGGTGAAGGAGTCGAGGTGGGCTGGCATCGGCAGGGAATATAGCATGCGGGCCGGGGCCGCTGCGCCCTCTGGTGTCCACCACCGATGCTGCACACGTCAGTGGTGGTCGTGCCCGCCGCCGCGCCGCAGGTCGACCGGCTTGCCTTGCGCCGGCGCGAGCGCCGGCATGCCGGGCGCCTGCGTTGCAGGCGGCGGCTCGCCGGTCCATTCGTAGGCGACCGTGCCTTTCGGATGCCTGTAGTGCCCGGGGTCGCGGTAGTCGCCGCGCGCCAGGTCTTCGCGCACCTTGATCAGCGTGAACATGCCGCCCATTTCGATCTCGCCGTACTGGCCGGTGCCGGTCATCATCGGCAAGGTATTCTCGGGCAGCGGCATGCGCATGCTGCCCATCGAGCCGCCCTTGTCGCCCATCACCATGTAGCCCGGCACGAGCCTGTTGATCTTCTCGGCCACGCCCTGGTGATCCACGCCGATCAGCGTTGGCACGTCATGCCCCATCGCATTCATCGTGTGGTGCGATTTATGGCAGTGGAAAGCCCAGTCGCCCGGGTTGTCCGCCACGAATTCGATGGCGCGCATCTGGCCGACGCCGATGTCGGCCGTCACTTCCGGCCAGCGCGCCGAAGGCTTCACCCAGCCGCCATCCGTGCCCGTCACTTCGAACGTGTGGCCGTGCAGGTGGATCGGATGGTTCGTCATCGTCAGGTTGCCGGCGCGGATCCGCACCCGGTCGCCCTGCCGCACCACGAACGGGTCGATCGCCGGGAACACGCGGCTGTTGAAGGTCCACAGGTTGAAGTCCAGCATCGTGTTGACCTTCGGCGTGTAGCTGCCCGGTTCGATGTCGTAGGCGCCCAGCAGGAACACGAAGTCGCGGTCGACCGCGTGCCGCCGGATATCCTTCGGGTGCGTGACCCAGAAGCCCATCATGCCCATCGCCATCTGCACCATCTCGTCCGCATGCGGGTGGTACATGAACGTGCCGGCATGCTTCGCCACGAATTCGTAGACGAACGTCTTGCCGGGCTGGATCGACGGCTGCGTCACGCCGCTGACGCCGTCCATGCCGTTCGGCAGGATCTGCCCGTGCCAGTGGATGCTGGTGTGCTCGGGCAGCCGGTTGGTGACGAAGATGCGCACCCGGTCGCCCTCCACCACCTCGATCGTCGGTCCCGGGCTCTGCCCGTTGTAGCCCCACAGGTTGGCCAGCATGCCGGGCGCCACTTCGCGCACCACAGGTTCGGCCACGAGGTGGAATTCCTTGACGCCGTCCTTCATCCGCCATGGCAGGCTCCAGCCGTTCAGCGTGACGACAGGATTGTACGGCCGGCCGTTCGGCGGCGGCGGCGGCACGGCGGTCGCGGCGGATGATCCCACCGGCGCCTCGGGCAGCGATGCGGCGCCGGCGCGGCTGACCATGCCGGCACCCAGCAGGGTGGTGGCGCCGGCCAGGAACGAGCGGCGCGATTTGATTGGCGTATTCATTGGTGTGCTCCGTGTTTCTGCGCGCTTTCCTGGCCCTGGCCGTGGTCGCGCTGGTGATCGTGCTGGTGGTCGTGTTGCTGCATCGGCGCTGGTGCCGGTGCTGGTGCCGGTGCTGGTGCCGGTGCTGGTGCCGGTGCTGGTGCCGGTACTGGTGCCGGTGCGGGTACTGGTTCGGGTGCAGCCGCCGGTGCGGCCGGGGCCGCCGGCAGCCGGCCGCCCAGCGCGGCTTCGAGGTCGGCGTCGGCGAGCCAGTATTCCTTCAGCGCCTCGATCGCGGCCGCAACCGCCACCGTCTGCTCGCGCGCATCGGCCAGCAGTTCGAAGGTGCTGAGCAGCATGCCGTTGTAGCGCAGCAGCGTCTCGTCCGACAGTTGCTTGCGCAGCGGGATGACGACGTCCCGGTAATGCCTCGCCAGGTCGTACGACGCGCGGTAGGCGAAATACGCTTCGCGCGCCTCGCCGCGCGCATTGACGGCCGTTTCGGCCAGCCGGTTCACCGACTGCATGTAGACCGCCTCGGCGCGCCGCGTGCGGGCGCCGCCCCAGTCGAACAGCGGGATTTCCAGCGTGAGCTCATACCCGCGCCGCACCGGCTCGCCGCCGTCGCGCTCGCGCACCGCGCCCAGCTCCAGCACGTTGATGAAGCGGGTCGCGCGCGTCAGGCCCAGCGAAGCCGCCGTATGTTCGGTGTCCTGCGTGGCGGCCTGCACATCGAGGCGTTCGCGCAGCGCGGTGCCTTCCACGTCCGCCAGGTCGCGCGGCGCGGGGGGCAGGTCCGGCAGCCGGTCGGGCAGCCGGTAGCCGGCATCGTCGCCCCACAGGCCGAGGAGCCGCGTCAGCCGCTCGCGTGCCGCGGCGGCATGCTTCGAAGCGCGCGCCGCGTCCGCCATCGCATCGGCATGGAATGCGCCCTCGCGGGCCTGGTCGTAGGCGCTCCAGTTGCCGGCATTGCGCATGCGTGCGGCCAGGTCCGCACTGGCATCGGCGGCACCGGCCACCTGCCTTGCGTAGTCGACGGACTGGGCGCCGGCCACCGCTTCGTACCAGGCGCGCCGCGTGTCCGATGCCACCCTGAACGCTTCCGCGGCGACTCGCAGCTTCGTCTGCTCGAACAGTCGCCCTTCGATGCGCGACGCCAGCGGCGCCGTGATCAGCCCAGCCAGGTTGAACGCCAGCGAGCGTTCGATCGAGGTCGCTCCGCCGCCCTGCTTGTGCTGGTAGCCGAAGGCGGGGTTCTGCAGGCGGCCGGCCTGTACCAGGTCGGCCTCGGCGATGCCGAGCTCCCAGTAGGTGGCCTGCAGGGCGCGGTTGTTCAGCAGCGCGATGCGTACCGCGTCGTCAGCGGTCAGCGGGTGCGCCAGCATGGGCCTGATCTGCTCCGCCAGCGCGCGGCGGTCCGCGTCGTTGCGCAGCAGTTTCGCCGGGGCGCCGGCCCTGGCCTGCAGTGAACGGTCGACGGCATCCATGCCGCCATCGGGGGAAAACGCGGCGCAGCCGGAGAGCGCCAGCGCCAGCGTCGGGGCAGCCAGCCGCCTGGCGGCGGCCATTGTCGGTGATTTCATTGTGATCCTCGTGCGTGAACGGCCCGCGCGACGCGGGCCCGGGAACGGCCATGGGCCGCTGCTTCAGGCAGTCGGGAACTTCGGGGGCCGTTCGAGGCCTGCCAGGTCGACGGCGGCCGGGGCCGCGGCAACGAAGGGAACCGTGGCGCAGCGGCCTTTCTGCAGCGGCGGCGCGGCCGGCAACGACGGCGCCAGCGGCGCTCCCGTGCAGCAGGCGCCGGCACTGGCGCACTTGACGTGATCGCCATGCGAAGCGTCGGGCTGGGGATGCGGGGGATAGTCGTGCCCTGGGTAGTCATGCGCGGGCCGGTCGTGCGAGACCTGCCGCTCCACGGAATCGTGCTGCGCGGCCGGCATCGCCGCGCGATCGTGATCATGCTCGTGATGGCTGTCCATCTGCATGGCGGCCGGCAGCTTTGGCGCAATCGCGGAAGGCGCGGCGGCTGGCAATCCCGGCCCGCACAACAGCATCGTGGCAGCGGCGAAACCCTGCAACGGCACGCCGGCCAGCAGGAACCACAGCAGCAATGTACGAAGCAGCGCTTTCATGGCCGCCATGGTAGCACGGGCGCGGCCATGGCCGCGAGGTTGCGGGGAGGTGCGCGCGGCACCGCGCGGCAGGTATACTGGGCGATTCCCGCATCGTGCCGGGCCGCAGTCCACAACAGGAACCCATGCCGCACTCCGCCTCCCTGCCCCGTTCCGACGCCATCCCGTTCGCCGCGCTGCTGCTCTCGCTGATTTCGCTGACCGCCGGCGCTTCGCTGGCCAAGCAGCTGTTCCCCGTGATCGGCCCTGCCGGGGCGACGGCGTTGCGGCTCACGTTCGCGGCGCTGATCCTGTCGGCGGTGTTCAAGCCGTGGCGCGTCCGGCTCAAGGGGCAGTGGCATGCGCTGGCGGTGTACGGCGTGGCGCTGGGGATCATGAACCTGACGTTTTACTCGTCACTGGCATACGTCCCGCTCGGCGTGGCGATCGCCGTCGAATTCATCGGCCCGCTGGCGGTGGCCGTGTTCACGTCGCGCCGCCGCAGCGATTTCCTGTGGATCGTGCTGGCCATCGGCGGGCTGGCGATGCTGCTGCCGCTGGACCGCCACGCGGCGGCGCTGGACTGGCGCGGCATCGCGCTGGCGCTGTGCGCCGGCGCCTGCTGGGCCGTGTATATCCTGGCCGGCAAGCGGGCCGCCATGGTGCACGGGCCGGCCGCTTCGGCGTGCGGCATCTGGATCGGCGTGGTGGTGGTGGCGCCGCTCGGCTTCGCGTATGCGGGTGCGGCGATCCTGCAGCCCCACGTGCTGGCGCTGGGCCTCGGGGTGGCCATCGTTTCGAGCGCGATTCCCTATTCGCTGGAAATGGTGGCGCTGCGCCGCCTGCCGGCCAACACGTTCAGCATCCTGCTCAGCGCGGAGCCGGCGATCGGCGCGCTGATGGGCCTGGTGTTGCTGGGCGAACGGCTCACGCCGAACCAGTGGGGCGCGATCGGCGCGATCATCGCCGCCTCCGCGGGCGCGGCGATGAGCAGCCGTGGCAGAAGAGAAAAAACCAGCGCGGGGAAATAACGGCGAAAATGACGGTCGAACTCAGTTCGCCGGCCCGGCCGGCTTGAACTGCTCGCGCCGGTCGCAGCGTTCCTGGAACGCCTTGCGCACGTCGCCATCCCCGATCCGGGCGATCTCGGCGGGGGTGCAGGCGGCGTCGGTCATCGTCATCTGCTGCGCCGTCAGTTGCGGGTCCACCTTGCCGCAGCCGGCCAGGGCCGCGGCAAGGAAAACAGCCGAAACAAGGGCCGGCACGATCGGGCGGCCGAGCGGTTTCACGTGGTTCATCATGCTTCCTTTGGCAGTTGGTCGGCGGGCATTCTTACATGGGTGCACGCCGGCGGCAAGCAGCGGACGGTTGTGCCCGGCAAGGCGGGCGTCCGCGTGCAGCAGGCAAGCATGTCGCGTCAGCGGAACTGCTCGGGCGCGCGGCCGATCGGCTGTTCCATGTTCGCCAGGTACCACGTGAGCGCCGCCATCACGGCCACGTGCCGCTTCAGGTAGTCCGGATTGACCTTGTCGAACGTGTCGGCCGGGGTGTGATGGTAATCGAAGTAGACGCTCGAATCGATCAGCGGCGTGAACGACGGCACGCCATCGCTTTCCAGCGCGTGCAGGTCGCCGGCGCCGATCACGTCGCGGCGCTGCAGCACGCTGGCGCCGATCGGCGCCAGCGACGCCTGCAGCGGCGCGAACAGCTTTTCGTATTGCGGGCGGATGCCGGCCTGCACGCCGAACGTGCGGCCCGCCACGCCGCCATCGCTTTCGATCGCGGCGAACTGCTTGTCGAGCGCGCCGCGATTCGCCTTATGGTACGTGTCGCCGCCGCGGCCGCCGTTTTCCTCGTTCATCCACGCCACCATCCGGATCGTTCGGCGCGGTTTCAGGTTCAGCTTCTTCAGCGTTTCCAGCACGCCCATCGACGCGGTCACGCCGGTGGCGTCGTCGTGCGCGCCGGTGGCCAGGTCCCACGAATCGAGGTGGCCGGATACGATCACCACCTCGTCGGCCTTATCGGTGCCCGGCAGGTCGGCGATCACGTTGAAGCTGTCCGCGTCCGGCAGGGTCTGCGGCGTGAGCACGAGCTCCATCGTGACGGGGCCGCGCCTGGCCAGCCGGGCGATCAGCATGGCATCCTCCGCCGTGATGGCCGCGGCCGGGATGCGCTTGCCATCCTCCAGGCGGGTGGTGCCGGTATGCGTGAGGCGGTAGTCGGCGCCGCCGACCGAACGCACCAGCGCGGCGGCGGCGCCCAGGTCCGCCGCCAGCGCCGGGCCGCGCGTCCGGAACGCCGAGCCCTGGCGGTAGGCCGGGCCGCCCAGGCCGGCATCGGCCATGCCCTGGTCGAACGCCACGTCGAACAGCACGATCTTCCCCTTGACCTCGGCGGCGCGCGCCTTCAGCTCGTCGAAGTCGCGCACGATGACGACCGGCGCCGTGAGGCCCGCGGCCGGCGTGGCGCCGGAACCGCCCAGCGCCGTCAGCACCAGGTTCTGCACCACGCCCTGCGGCCGGCCCGTGTACCCGACCAGCTGGCCTTTTTCCTCGCCGCGCACCCAGTGCGGCACCTTGACCGGCTGCAGCGTGACCTTCGCGCCCAGCTTGCGCATCGCATCGGCCACCTGCTGCACGGCCGCCGCCGCCCCGGGCGAGCCGGAAAGGCGCGGGCCGACCAGGTCCGTCATGTCTTCCAGGCGCTGGTAAGCCCAGTCGCTGCCCATCGCCGTATCGCGGATACTGGCGAGCGTGGCGGCGTCGTTGGCGTCGGCGGCGTGGGTGACGTGGGCCGGGCCCATGGCGAACAGGCTGGCGGCGATGGCGGACAGGACTGGCTTGCGAAGCTTCATGCGATATTCCCTGGAGTGTCGTGTTCAAGAAGCCACGACGATATCACCCAATAATGTTGCGCAGCAACCAATTACGCCATTATTGAATAAAGGCCTTGTTTGACGTCCGGATAGCCATCGCATAGCATGTGGCCATGCTGAAAGGACCACTCTGCACCGTGCGGCACCTGCTGAACACGGACCTGAACACGTTCATCGCACTGGTGAACGACCTGCCCTCGCGCGGGGATTATTTTTCCAGCCATTTCAAGTCGCCCGAGGCGATGCGCAAGGAGTTCGTGCAGCATGGTTTCGTGACCGACGACAGCGAACTGTTCGTCGTCGAAGACCAGTACCGCCACATCGTCGGCGTCATCACCCACTTCAAGAGCCGCACGCCGACCAGCCGCGAGATCGGCTACCGCCTGTTCGACCTCGAGCTCGCCGGCCAGGGTTACACCACCGAGGCGCTGCGGCTGGTGACCGATCACCTGTTCCGCGTGCATACGTGGCACCGGCTCGAAGTACTGGTCGCGCCGCGCAATGTCCCCTCGGTGCGCGTGGCGCAGAAGTGCGGCTTCAGCGGCGAAGGCGTGCTGCGCGAGGCGTTCTTCATCAACGGCCGGTACCAGGACGTGCAGGTCATGAGCCTGTTGCGGCCGGAATGGGAACGGCTGCGGGGGTGATCCCGGCCGCCGCGCGGTGCCTGCACCTGTAACAGGACTGTTACCGCCTGCGCTCCGTTTGTAATAATCTGTGTAATAGCTGGCTCTTCCGCGCCAAAACGGTAAAGTGGACCCATACCAAACGGCCGACACCATCCCGGTGTGCCGCGCAGAACAGGGGAAATATTATGCAGATCAAGAAAATCATCGGTGTGGTGCTGCTCGGTGCCGCAGTGACGACGTCTTCCGCCGCCCTTGCCGCCGGCGACCGTGCATTCAATACCGCCGCCGGCGCCGTGATCGGTGCGGCACTTGGCAGCCAGACCGGCAACGGCACCACCGGCACCGTGGTCGGCGGCGTGGTCGGCGGCGTTCTCGGCAACGCGATCAGCTCCAGCGACCGCGATCGCCACCATGACCGCGGCTACCGGCAGGAGCGCGTGTATGCGCAGCCGCAGCCGGTGTACTACGAAGCGCCGCGGCCGCGCTACGTGCGCCAGGCTCCGGTGTATGTGGACCGCCGCCCCGTGGTGCGCGAGTATTACTACGAGGCGCCGCGCGGCCATGGCCGCGGCCACGGCAAAGGCCACAACAAGCACCGTCACCACCACGACGACTGATCTTCCTCGTCGCGATCGAAAAGCCCGGCAACGCCGGGCTTTTTTGCGTGGGCGCCGGCTCGCTCAGGGCGTTGCGGGCGGGCCGCCGCGCCAGGGGGATCCGGCGATCGCTTCCCGTGTCAGCGCGTACAGTTCCACCTGCCCGTTCTTCAGCGAATAACGGAAGAACTCCTGCCAGGACATGCCGGTGACGATCGCGCGGATGACCTTGGCGACGAAACCGTGCGCGACCAGCACGACATTGCGCCCCGCGTGGTCGCGGTGCAGCAGCGCCAGCCCCTCGGAAACCCGTGCGAAAACGGCCTCGATGCTTTCGCCGCCGGTGGGGGCGCGGTCCCACTGGCGCGTGATGTCCTGTTCCCATAGCGCGGGATAGGCCGCCTGCGCTTCCTCCCTGGTCAATCCTTCGTACACGCCGACATGGCGCTCCGCGAACTGGCCGATCGAATGGACCGGAATGCCCCATGCGGCCGCCATCGCCGCCGCGGTCTGCCGGGCGCGCAGCCGGGGCGAACAGGCCAGTATGTCGGCCTGGCCGTGAAGCAGCCGCGCCAGCTCCGCTGCCTGGCGCAGGCCATGCTCGTCCAGCGGCGGGTCGAGGGCGCCCAGGTAGCGGTCTTCGGCATTCAGGGCGGTGCGCCCGTGCCGCACGACGAACAGCGATGTTTTGCCGGGACCGGGGGCGGCCTTCGGCGCCGACGGCGGCGCTTGCGTCGCGCCGGACGTTTCGAGGGAACTGGAAATTTCTGCCGGCATGGAAGTGCGCCACCAGGTAAGTAGAACGGCAAGCATCGGCCGGACCGGGTGCCGCCGTCAATGCATTCACGGTCGAAGATTTTCGCATTTGCTCAGCAGGCGGGCACATGTGGCGCGGCGGCGGGCATGCCGCCCGGCGCCGCGCTTTCCACCGCCCCCCGCTAACCGGCATCACGGAGCGCCGCCGTGAGCGCCCCCATGAACCGAAAGGGAGCGATGCCAGCCCGCGATACCACCGTCGCCCTCGCCAGGGGCCACTACCGGCTGCGCGAGCAGGTCGCCGAGTCCGTCTACGGCACGATCTGGCGTGCCGCCGGGCCGGCCGGCGCGGCAGACGTGGCGCTCAAGCTCGTGAATGCCGACCGGATGGCGCGCGCCTTGCCCGGCCAGCGCGAGCGCTGGATCGCCAGCGCGTGCAACGAGATCGCGTTCCTCGAGGCGTTGCAGCCATGGGATGGGCGGCACATCGTGCGCCTCGTCGACAGCGGCTGGCATGACGGCCTGCCGGTACTGGCGCTCGAGCTGTTGAGCGGCGACCTGGGACGCCACGTGGCCCGCCGCCGGGCCCGGGACGACGCGCCCGGCCTGCCCCAGGTACTGGACTGGATCGGCCAGCTGAACGGAGCGCTGGCGAAGGTGCACCAGCATGGCTGGCGCTACCTCGACCTGAAACCGGCCAACGTGCTGGTGGACGCGGCAGGCGGCACGGTGAAGCTGGCCGACTTCGGCACCAACCGGCTGCTCGAAGCGGCGCAGGCGCACAGCTATTGCGGCACCGCGAACTGGCAGGCGCCCGAGCAGTTCTTCCCGGCGCCCGGTGGCGGCTATGCGACGGGCCGCCACAGCGACTATTTCGCGCTGGGCGCGCTGTACTATTTCCTGGTGACGGGCACGCAGCTGCGCTGGTGCGCGGCCTGCGGCGAAGCCTACCGCGAACACCTGGCCGACGGCGCCCGCGTCATGCTGGACAACGGCCCGCTGCCGCCCGTGCTGGCCGACGGCGAAGCGGCATCGTTCGCCGGCGCGCTGCCGTTCGTCGCGCGCCAGCCGGCGCTCGCCCTGTTGCAGGCGCTGCTGGCCCGCGAGCCCGCCGACCGCCCGCGCAACGCGCTGCACATCAGCCGGATGCTGGACAGGGTCCGCGCCGGCCTGGGCGGACGTGCGGCGCTGGTGCGCAGCAGCGCGGCGGCGCTGGAGGGACGCGCATGAGCCGGCGGCTGCTGCTGGCACTGCTGGCCGGGCTGTTCGGGCTGCAGCTGTTCGCATTGTCGCGCGCGCCGGCGCTGTGGCTGCCGGGCGCCGTCATCGTTTCGCTCGACCGGCCCGGCGCCGTCACGCTCGATGCCGCGCAGCTCGGCGCCGTGGGGGCCGGCGGTACGCGGCTCGTCATCGGCCGGGGCGTGGACGGCGCCTGGCGCCTGGGCGCCGCCGGCCCGGCCCGGCCGCTGCTGCGGCGCGGCGGCGCCGACGAACGGCTCGGCAGCATCGATGCGGCAACCCTGCGCCGTTTCAGCATCGGCAGCGTAACGTTCGACAGCGATGCAGTGAGCAGTGAAACAGTGAGCAGTGAGTCAGTGAGCAGTGAGACAGCGGGCACCGAAACAGCCGGCGTGCGACCGGATGGCGGCGGCGCGCCGGCCGGTACGCTGGCATTTACCGATGGGCGCGCGCACTGGCGTTTCGATGGCGCGACCCTGTACCGCGACGGCCGCGCGCAGCCGCCCTGCCCCGAAGCGCCGTGGTCCGCGCATGCCGTGTCGCTGTGGAACCGCGTGGCACCGCAGGCGCTGACGATCGCGCGGGCGCTGGTCTTCGGTGGAAACCTGCATTGCGGTAACCGCATCGGCGTGCCCGGTGTCGATGGCGGCGGCGCCCAGGTCGCGCGGCGCGGCAAGGCTCTGGCATTGACGGCCGGCTCGGCCGCCGTGCTGGCGAACGGCACCAGCCTGCGGGATGACGAACGAACCCTCGATGGCGTGCAGGCCCTCACGCTCGGCCGCACCCGCTACGGCGTCGCGCTCGATGACGGCAGGTTGACTCTGGCGCCGGCCGGCAGGGTAGCGCTGCACGCGGTGCCCGAAACCACGTTGTCGCCGCACGTGGCCTGGCAATGGCGGCGGCGCGCGCTGTGGCAGGGCGGCGCCGCGGCATGGGTGCTCGCCACCGCGGCGGCGCTTGCCGTGCTTGCCGTGCTTGCCGTGGCGCGGCCGGTGCACGAGGGTGTGCAGCGCCGCGGCAATATCCTCGGTCCGCTGGCCGGCGCGCGCCGCCATTCCCTCCTGGCGGCGGCCGGCCGCGGGCTGCACTGCCCCGCCGCCGCGCTGGTGCTGGCCGCCGGGTGTGCCGCGCTGGCGCTCCAGCGCGGCGGCGATCCGCCGCCCGCCGCCTGCTCGCTGCTGCTGGCCGCCGGCGCGATGGGCACCTGGCTGCTGCAACCCGGCCGCGTACCGGGGGCCACCGCGGCCGCGCTGCTGCTGGCCGGCGCCGGCCTGCTCAGCCAGCTGAACATGGGCCTGGCCGGCATGGATACCGGCTGGCTGCGCCACCACGGCAAGACGGCCGCGCTGCTGGCGATCGGCAGCGGCGCCATCGCGCTGTGGCGCCGTTATCCGCCCGCCGCCTCGCAGCGCCGCATCGAGTGGCTGCTGGCCGGGGCCGCGGGCGGCGCGCTGCTGCTGCTCGCTGCCCAGGTATTGTGGGGCGACGAGACCGGTGTGTTCGACATGCAGCCGGTCGAGGCGGCCAAGCTCGTGCTCACGCTGCTCGCCGCGCACTGCCTGGCATTGCGGATGGGCTGGCGCGCCGATCACCGCGCGCAGCCGGGCCATGCCGCCCGGTGGCTGCGGCTGATCGCCCCCGTCCTGCTGTTTTTCGCGCTGCTCGGCTGCGCGCTGGTGCAGGTGGACGACTATTCGCCGCTGATCCTGCTGCTGCTGTGGGCGGGCGCCATGGCGTTCGCCTATGCGCTGGCGGCGCGGCGCTGGGTGGCTGCCGGCGTGCTGGGCTGCGTTGCCCTGGCCGCCGTCGCCGGCGTCGCCACGCTGCGCACGGGCGGCCCCGATCACGTGCCGGCATCGTTCTATGGCGACCGGTTCCAGGTATGGCTGGAACCGGCGCGCCACCCCCACACGGGCCGCCAGGTACAGCAAGGCGCGGCCGCGATCGCCGCCGGCGGCTGGCTGGGGGCCGACGGCCTGCTCGGCCTGGCCTCGCTCGGCCAAGCCGGCGGCGGCGTAATGGCGCTGCCCGCCGTGCAGGACGATTTCGCGCCGTCGTTCCTGCTGCATCGCCATGGCCTGCTGGCGGCGCTGCTGCTGTGGTGCGCCCAGGCCGCCCTCGTCGCGGGCCTCGTCCAGGCGGCGGTGCGTCGCGGCCGCGCCGGCGCCGCGGCGCGCGGTTTCCGGCAGGCATGGCTGCTGCGGCTGCAGGCGTTTACGTTGTGCGGCGGGGCGGCGTTCGTGGCCGGCCACCTGCTGCTGTCGTGGGGCACCAACCTGGCGATCCTGCCGGTGATGGGGCAGCCGATGAGCTTCCTGTCCGCGGGCGGCAGCCACCTGCTGTTTTTCCTGCTCCCCCTGCTAAGTGCCGTTGCCGGACCACCACAGGAGTAAACCATGCCGATCTATGTCCAACACGAAGTCCTGGGCCGCATTGCCGACGTATTCAACGCCGAGGCGATCTGGCAGGCGCCGGGGCTGGCGCTGTTCGCGCGCCGCCCGCTGCTGCGCGACCTGCTGGAACGCTGTCCGCGCGAGCAGCGCGGCCGCGCCGCCACGCGCTGCTTCTCGCACATCACGCTGCGCCTGCCGCAGGAAGACGTCGACGACGACTACCACCTCACCCGCGGCAACCGGGCCCGCGACCTGGCGCAGTCGTTGGCGGCCCTGCACCAGAAGGATTTCGGCGACCTGCTCGGCGCCGACCAGGTGCGCTACCACGTGACCGGCGCCGAAGACCTGCGGGCCGGCGAGATCGAGGTGCGCTTCGGCCACGCCGTCTACCTGCCGGGGCCGGACGAGAAGGTGCTCTTCAACGTTGGCGCATCGGCCGATTCGGCGGTGTGGAAACCCGTCTGCCCCGTTTACCCGGGCCAGCGGCTCGCCGTGATCGACGAAGGCAGCGTGCCGGGCTGGCCGTTCGGCGCCGTCGGCAAGCTGTTGCTGATCAATGACGGTCCGGATGCCCGGCCGGAACTGCAGGTGCGGCCCAAGGATGCGCTGGAATACCGGCTCGACGAGCACCAGGGATATTACGTTGTCACGCGCAAGGGCGATCCGCAGGGCGCGCGGCTGCTGCTGAAGGTGACCCGTGCCGGCGGGATGCAGGGTGTTCAGCCGACGGTTCAGCCGATAAGCCGGCCGGCGACGCAATCGGCGGCGCAGTTGGAGACGCGGCCGGCACCGCCCGCCGTATGGCAACCGCGTGCGATGCCGCCGGTGCGGCCGGGAACGCCGTCCGGCATGCCCGCGAACGGCCGTCAGGCCGGGCCGGTGCTCACCGGGCCCGCCGCGGACGACCAGGGCACGGCCCTGCCGCAGCCGGCCGCCGGCCGTGCGGGGTCACACGCGGGCCAGACGGATGCCACGTTCGCCCCGGGCGCCCGCCAGCGCCTGACGCTGGCCGCGCTCGCCCTGCCCCGCCTGAGCCGCTATCGCGGCACGGGCGCCGCGTCGCTGTCGATACCGTTCGACCGCACGCTGGCCGTAGGCGCTGTGGCCGGCAGCGTGCTGACGCTGGTCGTCGAGGCCGACGATACGCTGCACGCCGCCACTCCGGCGGGCCGCGAGCGCATCGCGCTGCCCGCCAGCTTCGCGCCGGCCGGGGAGCGCAGCATCCGCGTGCTGCCGGCGCCGCCGCGGATGGCGGAGCGCTACAGCGCCATCGTGGCGCTGCCGGTGCCGGTGGCGGTGCCGGTCACGCAAGGCACTTTCGGCCGCGGCACGCCCGCGCTGGCCGCGCTGCGCGTGCTCGACGTGCCGCAATTGCTGGCACGGGACGGTTCGCCGGCACGGGACGGCGCCGCCGCGCCGGCCAGCCCGGACCGCATCGGCCTGTCGCGTACCGCGTTCACGTTCGATGCCATGGCGCAGGGCCTGTCCATCACGCGACAGTCCGCCACGCAGGCGCTGTATCACCTCGATGCCGAGCTGCGCTTCGTGGGCGCGATCGAAAGCGGCACGGACGGAGGAGCGCCGTTCCTGCTGCCGCCGGGCCATCACGTGGTCGCCGGCCATTACGTGCTGCGCTTCGACGCCTGAGCGGAGCGGGCGATGTCTTTCTCCGACTTCCAGCTGGCCGACCACCATGGCGCCCTCGCCTACGCGCTCGGGCTGGGGCTGACGCTGGTGCTGGCCTCGCTCCTTACCCCGGCGCGCTGGTGGCGCCGGCCGACGGCGCGCGGCCTTGTCATCCTTGGCAGCGGCGCATGGGCATTCGGCGCGCTGCTGCTGCATTTCCTCGCGGCCGCGCCGCAGCCGATCGCCGCCGCATCCCGGCTGGCCGACGCGCCGGCGCAACAGGCATCCATACTTTTGCCGGTGGCGGGGCGGCGCTACCGGGTCCATCGCGACCTGAATGTGCGCGACGCGGCGGGCGTCGCTTCGGCCCGGCGGGCGGTCGTGCCGGCCGGGTCGCTCGTCACGACGACCGGTATCCGCGACGGCGACTGGTGGCAGATCCGCTATGACGGCGCCGGCGCGGCCGGCGTGGGCTGGGCGAGCAGCCTGTGGCTGCGCCGCGCCGCGGAGCAGTAAGGAACGGCACGCAGGCGGCGGAAAGGGTTTTCGGACAAGGTTGAACGATCGCTACGGGTCGCACGAAGGGGCCGAATACGGGCCGAAAAGCCCTGCTGTTCGGGGCACCGCAGAGTTGCCAAGAGGATGCAAAAGCGCGTACAGTCTGCCTTGTCCCGTCCCTGGCCCGTCATGAATACTTGCCGCAACACCGATCACCCGCACTGCACCTTCTGGGTCGCGCCGGGCCAGCACGCCTGCGAGGGCGGCCACGGCCAGCCGTCCGCGGGCCGCGAGCCTGCATCGGAGACTGTTACGTCGGAGATTGTTGCAGCGGCGGGTGTACCGGCAAATGCGGGTGCCGGTTCAGGTACGGATGGCAGCGCGGGTGACAGTGCGGCGTCGAGCTATGCGCTGCTGGCCGCCGTGCGCAACGCGCGGACACCCCATGCCGTCGTGCAGGACGTGCGCAAGGACGGCGACAACGGCACCAGGACGGGCATGGAACGGCCTGTCGGCGCGGGCGGCTACGCCAGGCCGATCCGGGTGCGGCCGCAGCTGCACATCAGCGGCTTCGACCCCCGCGCGGCGGGCGGCCGCCAGACCCTGAAGATGGAACTGCGCGGCATGCCCGATGGCTGCGCGCCGCAGCTCGCCATCCGCCTTTCTTCCGAACTGATCGGGCAAGGCGCGACGGACCAGCGATTCGTCCGCTGCGTGGATGGCGACTGGCGCCCGGTTTTCGTCGAGTTCTCGTCGCGCGACCGCGAACACGGGCAATACCAGATCCACACCGAGGTGCTGAGCCGGCAGCCGGGCCAGCCGGTGCGCAAATGGGAATGCACGTTCGTCATCCTGGTGCCCCGCCTCGATGCCACGCTGACCGAGATCCACCGTATCTTCCTCTCGACGCACAAGAACGTGCGCGTGATGGCGGACGACGCGTCGATCGCCAGGGTGTCCGACCACGGCGGGCATGGCGGCGGCAGCATGGATATCGACGTCACTGCCCGCAATGCCGGGATCGCGCACCTGGACGTGGGCGCGCCGCAGGGCAAGGTCGACCTGGGCTTCTCCACCATCGCGTGGGATGAAGACCTGATCGAGATCGACATGCCGCACACCGGCCCCGCCCACCCGCACCCCAGCCGCGCCGCCACGTTCGTGAACGCGGCGCCGGAAGCGGGCGCGCAGCGCCATATCCGCCTGTTCGCGCACGGCGAGTGCGTGTTCGGCCGTATGGAAATCGTGGATCCGGAAGCGGACGTGCTGCTGAATCATTACGGCCCGGACGGCATCGACGCCGCCGGGCTGACGCGCCGCCTGTCCGGCCGGCATGCCGTCGTCCGCCGCGGCTCGCACGGCTTTGAAATCGAGGACGTGTCGCGCTACGGCCTGCTGCTCGACGGCGTCTGGCCCGGCAAGCACAAGCCGGTCCCGCTGCGGCTCGGCATGAGGATCGAACTGTCCGCCAGCATCAAGGGCATCGTCGTGCTGGAAGTGACGGCGCTGATGCCGCACGGCGTGATCCTGCATCGCATCGACGAGGGCGCATGCGCCGAATGCTTCGTGGTGCTGGCGCCCGATACGCATCCGGGCTACCCTATCCGGCGCACGCAGGCCGCGCCCGTTGCCGCCGCGCTGCCGCTGCTGTTCCATCACGACGGCGGGTTCTGGCACCTCGATGCCGTGACGGGCAAGGAAACCGCGCTGGGCCCGCACGCGCAGCTCGACAAGCTGAGCCGGATGCCATCGCACACGCGGTTCGCCGCCGATCCCTATCCGGAGAGCTATGTCATCCGAGCCGGGGGCGTGGCGATGCGGACGGTGGCCGGAGAAATGCACACCGCCTGAGGAAATCGGGGAGCTTGGCAGCCCGGCAGCCGGACGGGTGACTGCCGAAGGGAGGGCCGGGGCTACCGCTCGTCCGCGACGATCCGCTGCGCCACGTTATCGACCGTGACCGGGCTGTCGAAGTACGTGACCACCGGTTCGATGCCGTACTTTTCCCGCACGAACGTGCGCCAGGCTTCGGTATACAGCGCTTCCGCCTCCGCCCGCGAATTCCACAGGTAGACACCGCCGGCCGTCAGGCCATCCTCGGAAAGCACGTAGTACTTCTTGAACAGGCCGGGCACGCCCTGGTATGTCGGGGCGGTACCCAGGAAGATCCGCCGTGCTTCGTCAGGGCTGATCGGCTCGGGCAATCTGAACGCGGTGATGGCGATGATCATTCCAGCCTCCAGGTTTCAGGTCTCGGGTCTATTGCACGCTTCGGTTGTTACAGGTACGTTCCCTGCGGCTTCGGCTTGTTCGGCAGCGGAATGCGCTCGGTTTCCCCCGGCACCTGGGCAAAGCGCTCCGCTTCCCAGTCTTCGGCCGCCTGCGCCAGGCGCTCCTTCGACGACGACACGAAATTCCAGAACATGTAGCGCTGCCCGTCCAGCGGCGCGCCGCCGATGACGACGAAACGCGCCGGTGCCGCCGCCGTGATGCGCGGCGCGGTGGACGTATCGAGCAGGGCCATCGCATTCTGCGGCACGGCGATGCCGTCGACTTCCACGCTGCCGGTCACGGGATAGATCGCCGCCTCGGCGGGCAGCCCGTGCAACGTAAGCTCCTGGCCCGGCTCCGGCACCACGTCGAGATACAGCGTTTCCATGTAGGTGGGCACCGGCGACGTGAGCCCGAACGCCGTGCCGATCAGCACGCGCACGGCGGCGCCGTCGACCGTGAGCTCCGGAATATCGGCTGCGGGCGTGTGCGAGAAATTGGGCTCATCCTCTTCGTGCGCCTTCGGCAGCGCGGCCCACAGCTGCAGGCCGTGCATGCGGTGGGGCTTGCCCTTCAGGTCGGTCGGCGCGCGCTCGGAATGCACGATGCCGCGCCCCGCCGTCATCCAGTTGATCGCGCCGGGTTCGATGCGCTGGTACGTGCCGATGCTGTCGCGGTGGTCCATCGCCCCTTCGAACAGGTAGGTCACGGTGGCCAGGCCGATGTGCGGGTGCGGCCGCACGTCATGGTTCGCGTCCAGCGGCACGTCGAGCGGGCCGAAGTGGTCGAAGAAGATGAACGGCCCCACGGCCTGCTTAACGACCGAAGGGAGGTAGCGGCGCACGATGAAGCCGCCGCCCAGATCCTTGTCGTGGCCCTTGATCAGGTGCGCGATGTTCATGGCCTTACCCCAGCGTGGTGGTGACTTCGGTGGTCACGGCGGTCATCAGCTTGTGCACCGGGCACTTCTCGGCCACCGACAGCAGTTCGGCCCGTTGCGCCTCGGACAGGTCGCCGACCAGGTGCAGCGCCACGGCCAGGCGGTACACGCCCTTGCGTTCCTCGCTGTCGTCGCGCGTGGTCGTGACCTGGATATCGTCCACCGGGATGTTCTTGCGCTTCGCGTACCACAGCACCGTCAGCGCCTTGCATGACGACAGCGCGGCGTCGTACAGGTCGTGCGGCGACGGGCCGGCATCCGCGCCGCCTTCTTCCAGCGACACGTCGGCCGGGATCAGGTGGTTGCGTACATGAACGATATGGCGCATCGGCTGGGTGGTGTCGCGGCGAACGGTAATGGGCATGGTGGTCCTTGCAGGATGGATAGGTACGGGATGAACAAGCTTTGCGGAATGGTCACCTTTCCGGAATGTACACCTCTCCTGCCATTTCGCCTACTGCCCAAAGGATTACCCTGAAGATCACCTTGAAAATCACCCCAGGCGCCGCGCCACCCTGAAACCCACGACGTCGTTGGACAGCACCGCCGAAAAGGCGTTCCGCACGGCCGAGCGCAGGTAGCGCGGCGGGTACAGCCAGGCACCGCCGCGCACCATGCGCCGTGCCGGGTCGCCGCCCTCTTCCCAGGCGGTGCCATCGGCCGGGGCGCCGTCGTAATCGTCGTGCGCAGGGTCCTGGGTCCACTCCCACACGTTGCCGTGCATGTCGTACAGGCCCCACCCGTTCGGCTGGAAACTGCCGACCTTCGAGGTGCCGCCGCGCGATTCGCCCCGCACTCCGTTGCCATACGTAAAATGAGCGTCGTAGTTCGCGTATTCGGCGCCGATCTCGTCGCCGACCGAGAACGTGGTGCGAGTGCCCGCGCGGCAGGCGTATTCCCATTCCGCTTCGCTCGGCAGCCGGTAAGGCGCTCCCGTCATCACCGACAGCCAGCGCACATACTGCTGCGCGTCGTGCCAGCTGACGTTGACGACCGGGTGCCAGTCATCCTGTTCGAAGCCGGGTTGCGCCCAGTCGGTGTCGAGCTTCGACTCCCATGCGGTGGCGCGCACGAAGCGGCGCCATTCGCCCACGGTGACCGGGTAGCGGCCCAGCGCGAACGAGCGTTCGACGGCCACCCAGTGGGTGGGCAGCTCGCGAGCGAGCCATGCGGCCTGCGCGCCGGCCTTGCGCGCCACCACGTGCTCGTGCTCGGTGCCGCCCATCTGGAAGCGGCCGGTCGGAATCAGCACCAGGTCGGGGCCCACGGCCGTGCCGTCCAGGAAGCGGTCGCGCAGCACGCCGCTCGGATCGGCCACGGGGCTGGCCGCGAAGGGCATCAAGGCCGCCAGCTCGGCGGCGTTGCGCGCGGCCTGGTCGCGGCGGGCACGTTCCTGTTCCGCCCGGTAGGCCGCCTGCGCCTTCAGCAGCGCCGCCTTGCGCTGCTGTTCCTCCTCGATCGCGCGGGCCTTCGCGGCATCGGCCTCCCGGCGCGCGATCAGCTGCTGGCGCAGCTGCTCCTTGCGCGCCTGCGCCGCCGCCTCCGCTTCCACGCGGCGCTGTTTCTCGCGCTGCCGCTCCAGGTCTTTCTCGCGCTGCTTCTCCAGCTCGCGCCGCACCTGGTCTTCCCGCACCTTCTTCAGCGCCGCGGCCTGGGCCTCGGCCTGGCGCCGCGCCGTCGTTTCCACCTGGCGCTGGATGCCCAGCCGGCGCTGCTCTTCCGCCTCCTGCACCCTGGCCTGCTCCAGCGCCCGCTGCTCCGCGTGCAGGCGTTCCTGCGCTTCCTTCAGCTGGGCGCGCTGGCGTTCGTGCTCGCGGCGCTCCGCCTCCAGTTCCGCCGCTGCCACCTGCGCCGCCAGCTCCTCGGGCGATGGACCGGCCGCGCGCCGCAACGCATCGAGCAGCGCGGTGACCGAATCGAACCGGGCACCGCTTTCGAACGCGAAGCCCTTTTGCAGCACCTGCCACTGCGCCTCGTTCAGGCCGGGCGGCGCCGGCGGCGGCGACCGGGCCGGCGGCTGGCTCGATGCCTGATCCGGTGGCTGGCCCGGCGCCTGCGCCGGCACGCCCCGGAGCGGGTCGAAAGGGATCGCCCCGGCCAGCATCTGGTACACCATCACGGCCACCGCGTACACGTCCAGTTTCGGCGTGGGCCTGGCCTGCTGCGTGCCCGTTTCCGGGGCGCGGTAGCCCGCCGTGCCGGCATTCGGCACCTGCGGCAGGCCGGCATCGGCGTCGCGCGAGCGCGCGGCGATGCCGAAGTCCAGCAGCTTGATGTCGCCCTGCGCGGTCAGGAACACGTTGCCCGGCTTGAGGTCGCGATGCACCAGGCGGTGCCGGTCCCACGCGTATTGCAGCGCGCTGGCGACCGGCCGCAGGATGCGCTCCACCTCGCCGAACGGCACCGGGCCGTGGATTGCCAGCCAGGCATCGAGGTCCTGCCCGTCCAGGCATTCCATGATGATGAAGTAGCTGGCCGTGGCCGGGTCCTGCGCCCATTCATAGACGCGCACGATGTTGTCGTGCGCGAGCCGGCGCGCCTGCGTGGCTTCCTCGACCAGCAGGCGGGCATGGGCCGGGCTTTGCGTGAGCTGCGGCGGCAGGATCTTCACGGCCACCTGTTCGCTGTGCCCGAGCTCGGCGTGGGTGGCCAGGTCGGTGGCCTGCCATACCTGGCCCATGCCCCCCATGCCGATCAGCCGTTCGAGCCGGTAGCGCCGGTGCTGCGGGCCGATCTCCTGTCCGGCCATCAGCCCCAGTTCGGTGCCCTGGCGGGCCGGCACCGCCGCATGGGCATGGGCCGGCGGCGGCGCGGTGGCGCCGGGCGTGTATTCGGCGTCCAGGATCGCGTTCTTGCGCCGCTCGAACTCTTCCGCCGACAGCAGCCCGTCGTCGTGAAGGGCGCGCAGTTCGCGGATTTTTTCCCTTGCCGTCTGCATCGATATGCTGCCGTTCCTTCAGCGCCGTAGCGGCACGCCGCATTCCGCACAGAATTTCGCCTCGGCCTTGTCGGCCGGGACCGGGTGGCCGTTGACGCACGCACGCGGGCCCGCCTGCGCCAGGGCGTGATGATGGTGCACCGGCGCGCCGGCCTGCGCCACGCCGACACCGAGCTGCATCTGCGACGCCAGCGCGTTCGCATGGCCGGCGTTCTGCAGCTTCAGCAGTTCCAGCTGGTGCTGGCGGTCCTTGTCCTGCTGCGTGTCGGCACGCGTGCGCTCATCGGCCAGGCCCTGCTGCGCCATCCGCATCGCTTCCAGCGGGCTGACACTGTTCTCGGCGCCCACCACCAGCGCCAGTGCCTGCAACCCGTCGGCGCTCATCGCCGACTGCGCCTGCACCTGCAGCAGCCGGGCCAGCGCCTGCGCGTTGGCCGTGGGCGCCAGCGCGACCTTGCCGGTATCGGACAGGTTGCCGATCGCGCCGATCCGCTCGATCTCGATGCGCGCCAGCTCGGCGGCATGGTTCTGCTGCGCCACCAGCGTCTCGTAGGCGGAACGTGCGCGCGCATAACGCTCCTCGCGCTCCAGCTCCAGCTGGCGCAACTGCTGCTGCCACTGCGCCTCGTGCTCGCGCAGCTTCAGGGCAAGGCGGTTTTCCTCGGCCTCGTGCGCGATGGCGTGCACCTGGCGCTGGGCGATGCCGTCGGCCTCGATCGTGCGCAGCAGCTTTTCATGCTGCGCCACGGCTTCGGCACTGGCGCCGGTGCGGCGCAGTTCCTCCAGCCGCGCCGCGATGCCGGCCACTTCGACCTGCGACGAAACCTCCTTGACAGACTCGCCACGCGCCAGCTCGCGCCGTTTCGCCACGTGCAGTTCCTCTTCCCAGTCGCGGATGCGCTCGGCCTCGCGCTTGCGGGCCAGGTTGGCCAGCGCCACCGCCTCCAGGCGGCCCTGGTGGTGCCCGGACTCGATCTCCGCCTCGCGGCGCTGTGCCTCCAGGTACGCCTGCTGCAGCCGCAGCGATTCGGCACGGCGCCGGGATTCGTCCTCGATCCCCAGCGCCTGTTCCATCTGGTTGCGGATCTGCTGCACGTGCAGCTGGTGGGTGAACCGCTGCCGGGCCAGCGCACGCTGCTCCACCGCCTCCTGCTGCGCCACTTCCAGCTCGGTACGCATGCGGATCTGGGCCAGTTGCCGCACGTGTTCCCAGTCGGCGGCCTCCCCCGCCTGCGTGGCCGCCGTTTTCGCCAACTCGTGTTCCAGTTCGGCGGCCGCGGCGCCGGCCCCCCGGTCGAACGCGGCCTTGCGGGTGCGCGATTCGACGATGCGCGCATACAGGTCGATTTCGCGCGCGCGCAGCGCCTGCATGCGCTCGGCCTCGCGCAGCGACAGCTCGGCCTTGTCCACGGCGGCATCCTGCCGCAGTTCGGCGCGGCGGTACTGGCTGCGCGCGTTCTGCTCTTCGCGCGCCAGCGCCAGCCATTCTTCCTCGTCGTACAGTTCATCGAGCTGCTTCGCATGCTCGAGCTCCACGTGCCGCTCGTCGGCCACCAGCCACAGGCTGCCGACCCGCTCGCGATTGGCATCGTACTTGTCGTGGCGGAGCTGCAGCGTTTCCACCTGCACCGCGGCCAGCCCGAATTCGGCCAGGCGCAGCTTCAGCGACGATTGCAGCCGCTCGTCGAGCTGCAGGCGCAGGTCGGGGTTCGCGCTCATTTCGCGGATCGAGCGGGCGCCGACGAATTCGGCGGCGACCTGCCATACCGACTGCTGCAGCAGCGCCTGCAGGTGGCGGGTCGTGACGGTGCCCGGCGCCGTCATGAAATGCTGGGCGAATGCGGGCACGTGTTCGACCCTGATGCCGACGGTGAAGCTGGCGTTCACCGCCAGGTGCTCGGCGGTATGCAGGTCCGACAGGTTGAACGCGACCGGTAGCGGGGTGGTGCGGGTGATCAGGATTTCAGCATGCTCGTGACGCAGCAGGTTGTTCAGGCGCTGGAAAAAACCTTCCAGTTCGTATTCGCCCTGCGGCACCTCGGTGGCGCTGCTGCCCTGCAGGATATAGGCCCGCGTGGTGGCCGGCACCCGCAGCGTCTTCGTGAAGATGCCCGACAGTTCGCGCACGCCGAAGTACACCGCCAGCTCGTCCGCGGCGGGCACCCAGCGGTTCTCGACCAGTACCGGCTCGCTGCGCGGCGCGCCCAGCGACAGGCCGCACTGCGCGCAGTAGCCGGCAGCCCCGCCGCGCTGGCCGCAACGGGGACATTTGACACCACCGATACCGAACATCTTGAACATGTCAGCTTCCTCCATTTTCAGCATGAGCCGCCCGGCAATTTTAACAGGCGCGACATGTTTGTTCCGCTTCCGTTGCCAATGCGCATCGCGCATCACGCATCGCATAATCGTTGCAAGTTTCATATCACGCCGATGCGCTCGACGCAGGCGCACGACGCGCCTTTGGCACGCAATGCATCGATCCATCCCGGCGGCAGTGCGGCCCCCCAGGCGGCCGGCAACAGCACGCGGTCGCCGGCGCGCGCTTCGGCCAGGATCAGCGCCGCCTTGGCATCGAGCCCGGCCACGGCATCGACCTGCCCGGCATGCCAGGCGGCCGAGCTGCCCGTGGCGATCAGCCGGCCGCGCGGCACGAATTCGCGGCCGCGCGCAAGGCGGTCGGCCATCACCAGCGCGAGCTGGTACGAGTCGCCGGCAAAGCGCGGTTCGCCGAACCGCACGACCGTGCGCCACCGCCCCAGCCCGCGTCCGTCGAAATGGCGGGCGCCGGCCAGCGCCTGGCGAACGGCCTGCTGCACGGCCGCATCCACGCCTACGCCCACGGCCGCGATCGTGTCCTCTTCGCCGGCCTCCGCGCCGTCCAGCGGGCTCACGCTGACCTCGACCCATGCCAGCGCATCGTTGATGCCGCCGCTGTGCAACGGGAACCAGGCGCGCACGGCCGACACGGCGGCACCCGGATCGGCATGCCCCGTCAGCGCGCCGAGATGCGGCAGGTCCGCACCGCCGAGCAGCAGCACGGCGCCGGGCGGCGCCGCGGGCAGCGCGGGCGGCGCGTCGTAGCCGTCCACGCGGCCCAGCTGCCACGCCTCGGACCAGCCGAGCGCCGACACCTCTTCCAGCCCGGCGGCGGGCCGCCACACGTCGCGCGCCATCCGGTCCGCCAGCACGGCGGCCAGCTCCCAGTTGCGTTCGCCCTGCGCGGGCACGCCGTCCATGCCGAGCACCACCTGCACGCGGCTGTCGAAGCGTGGCTCCGTCAACCGGGCCAGGCGCACCACTTCCGCCATCCGCTCGCCGAGCGCGGGCGCCCCCGGCACCACGCACTTGACATCGGCCCGGTCCGCACGGGGGCGCACGGTGGCCGTCACCGTCAGCACGCGGCCGTCGCGCAGCGTCGTGCGGCAAACAGCCGGCATCGGCAGCCCGGCGGGGTAGCGGTGCCCGTTCATGGCGCGATCTCCCGCCGCTCGCCGGTGCCGGCCGCGGCATCGGCACGGCGGCCGGCCAGGTGGAATGCCAGGTTGGCCACGATCCGCTCCAGTTCCGTATCGTCGCCGCTGGTCCGCTTCATGGCGGCAAACTGGGCCCACAGTTCGTCGAGTGCGCGCGCGGCGGCCGCGCTGGCGCCGCCCAGGCGCCGCTGTTCGTCGCGCCCGCGCGCATGCCCCGGCGCCGACCAGGCCAGCGCCGGCATCGTGTTGACGTCCAGCGCGGCCAGCGCGAGCCGCTGCAACAGCGCCTGGCGGAGCGCGAAGGCGGGCGCCGGCAGGCTTCGCAACGCGCGCGCCGCATCGGGCAGTTCCAGGAACAGGCGGCGCAGCGCGGCTGCGTCGTCCGGGTCCGGCGGCCGTGCCGCCACGGGCGGCGGCAGCGGTTCCGGCGGCTCCGCTGGCCGGGGTGGCATGCTCTCGGCCGCCCGCCCGCGCAGCATGCCGGCGAAATCGACATCGTCCAGCTCGACGGGCACGCAATCGTCGACCGTGATGCCGAAGCGCATGTACAGCAGTTCGTCCAGGCCGGCGCGGAACGCGTTCCATTCCGCCAGCGACGTGCAGGGCGGCAGGTCCAGCGTGCCCTGGTCCAGCGCGGCGCGCAGCGCGAGCTCGATGCGCCCGGCGAGATCGCCCAGCGGCAGGCGGTCGCACTGTCCGGCCACCTCGCTGAACAGGAACAGGTCGAAGCGCTGGCGGGCCAGGCGCGGGTCGGCGGCGTCGACGACGAATGCCAGCCGCAGGCCGAGTTCCGGCGCGCCGGCGAACGGTACCAGCCCGATCGTGTGCGGGCCGCTGTCGAACCACCATGCGGTTTCGCCCTTGCCGGCCATGGTCGCCCTGGCGCCGAAGGCCGCCGGGCGGCGCGCCTGGCCGTCCGCGCCGAACACGACGACGGTGGCGCCGGCCGGCGGCGCAGCGTCGCCGCAGCATGCCGCGACGGGCGCGCCGCCCGCCTCCCCGCCATGCAGCGACGGTTCGCGCCGGCGGGGCCCCGGCTCGTGCCCGACGGTCATGCCAGCGCCGTCACGGCGAAGACGGCGCCGTGGCGCTGGAAGTGTTCGGCCGGCGCGGTGCCGAACGGCCAGCGGCGCTCGCACTCCCCGTCCGCATCGAGCCGGCCCTGCAGCACGATGCCCCCGGCGCCGTCCGTCACGCGCAACAAGGCGGCCTCGCGCAGCAGGCCGCCGGCGGGCGGCGCGGCGGCATCGAGCTTCAGCACGACCTGCCAGCCGCCGCCGGAAGCCAGGAAATGCAGCGTCCACAGGCCGTCGTCGGTCGTCAGCGACGGCAGTTCGCCGGTATCGGCGGCGCGCAGCATGCCGGCACTCGATTGCCACGCGCCGCGGCGGCGTGCCAGCGCCAGGTGGCGGAAGCGGCGCAGCGTAACGGGCGACGCATGCAACGCTGCCAGCTCGCCGGGCGTCAACGGGCGCGTGCCTTCCAGCGCCGCCAGCAGCGTGGCGTCCGCCAGCATGGGGCGGTCTCCGGGGGCCGGGCGCGCCAGCAGCAGACGTTCGCGCAGTTTGGCATCAGGGTTCATCATGTTCTCCAGCGGGATTGCCCGCATACAGGCGGTCGAGCACCGCATTGCGCCGCTTGCGCAGCGTGGGCACGGACATGCCGCCCCGCTGCGCCAGCCGCTGCAGCGTGGGCAGCTCGCCCGTGTCCTCGTCCAGCCAGTCGTCCGGATAGCTGTCGTCCGACGGGCCCAGCAGCTTCAGGAAAACCGCCAGCCGCACCGGCAACGCCTCGTCGCGCAATACCGCCAGCGCGGCCGCGCGACCGGGCAAGCCATCATAGCCGGGGGCGGCGCAAAGATCTTCTTCCTGCCCTGCCTCGGCATCCTGATCCGGCGGCGGCAGGATGCGGTCGGGCATGCCGTCAGGGCCTGCCCGGGCATGGGCTTGCGCCGCCACGCGGTCGAGGTCTTCCAGCCAGGCGGCGGCATCGTCGCCGTCCTGGCGCCATTCGCCGCCGTCCCGGTTGCCGGACAACTCTTCGTAATCGCCGATCTCGGCCAGCATGGCGGCGATCTTTTCCGGGCTGTTGCGCAGGCTGGAAAAGCGTTTCGATTTCGTGTGCAACGGGCCGGGCGCGCCGCCGAAACGCTCCAGGGTCGCGCTCCAGTTGATCACCCACGCGGCCTTGCATTGCGCGATCGACTTCATCTGGCGCACTTCGATCGGGATACCATCCGCCTCGCGGCCGAGGATCGCCGCCACCTGCCCGGCGGTGCCCGGCCAGCCGGCGAACACCTGCGCGATCGCGGCGCAGGCGGTGTCGAGCATGCGGTAGGTGTAGATGCGGTTCGGCGTGCAGGCCTGGCCGGTGGCGGCCTGGTAATTGTCGGCATCGACCTTGTCGCGCAGCGTGGCGAACATGTCGTTGACCTTCTTGCGCAACAGCGCGTCGCCGGCGCTGTGCAGCCAGAACGGGCCGCTCTTCGCATGTTCGGCCGTGACAGCGGCGGCGAACGCCGCGAAGAACGCCGGCTGCGCCTGCAGTTCGAACAGCAGCGCGAGCGCCAGGTCGCCGGCGCCGTCGCCATAGCTGTTGCCCGCGGCCGTGCCCCGCGACGACCGGGCGGCGCCGCGCAGCGCGTGAGCCACCACGTCGGTGTACCAGTCCAGCATGGCCGCCCCCTGCGCGGGATCGAGCAGGTGCACCAGCTCGCACTGGCGAAACGCGACGAGCGACGCATGGCCGAGCAGCTTCCTCACCTGTTCCCAGCCGGGTTCCTGGTAGCGCGTTCCTGGCAGCCTCATGACTTCATGCGATGGTTCATGCAATTCCAGGCCGCCGGGTCGCCGGGTGTCGGCGGGCCGGCGGCGGCCAGTCGTCATCATGCCATGGACGAGCGCCATTCAATCGGCCGTGGACGGCGCCCTTTTCACCGCTGTTCCCCGTTAGCCGGGCCGGTTCTGCCGCCTTCGCCCTACCGGCCCGCCATGCCGCCCAGCAGCGCCGCCACGGCGGGTGCCGCGTGATCGCCGCCGGTGCCCTCCGAATGGCTGGCATGGACGGCGAACGCGAGCCGGTGGCGCTGGCCCGGCAGGCTGCCCGGTTCCAGCCAGCCGGTAAACCATACCGTGGCGCTGTCGCCTGCCGTGCCCGTGGGCGCCGTGCCCGTCTTGCCGTACAGGCCGGCGCGCACCTGGCGCGGCAGGCCGTGGAAGGCGCCTGCCGCCGTGCCGGCGTCGATCACGCCTTTCATGCCGGCGCGGATGCGATCGAGCCGGATATCGAGCCTGGCGGGTGCCGGCTGCGCGGCGGTCCGCTCATCCAGTTCCAGCAGCAGGCGCGGCGCGGCCGTGGCGCCCTGCCCGATCGCGGCGGCGGCCAGCGCCATCTGCAGCGGCGTGGCCTGCATCCGCAGGCCGATGCTCATCTGCCGCAGTTCGTGGCGCGTATGGACCGGGTCGACGTGCGCGGGCGTGGCCTGCAGGGCGTCGTAGGCGCCCCAGCGGAAATCCGGCGCAAGCAGGCCGCCGTCGAGCCGCAGCCGGCGCTCGAACCCGAGGCGGCGCGCGGCCGCCAGGATCGGGCGGGCGTCGTCGAGCGCGCCGGCTTCCAGCGGTTGCAGGTCGGGCGCGCCGCCATCGGCATCGCCGAACAGCGTGCGGTCGGACAGCTCGCCGGTCCACGCGAACCAGGTGTTCAGGCTGTACGCGAGCGCCTGGGCCAGGCCGAGGCGCCCTTCCCGCGCGCGGCGGTCGATGCCCTGTTCGCGGTAGTTCGTCACATACGCGCCGCGCGCCGCGGCCGGATACGTGGGTGCGGCGGTGGCGAAATCGAAACCGCGTTCACGCGCCAGCGCGTTGATGGCGGGCAGCGGCTCGCCGGCCAGGAGCCGGTCCAGCCGGCGGTCGTTTTTCGCCGCCAGTTCGAGGCCCAGCGCGCTGACGATCTTGAACGTGGAACCGGGGCTGTGGTGCGCGCCGCCGTCGTGCTGCAGCGCCGGCAGCCGCAACGCGCTGCCGGCCGGGCTGGCACGGTCCAGCGCGCGCGCCTCGGCCCAGTTGCCGGCGTCCACGCGGGGCTGGCCGGCGCCGGCGGCGGCGAGGATGTCGCCGTTTTCCGCGTCGAGCACCACGATGCCGACCCGGCGCTGTGCCGGCGGCGCGGTGCCGCCGTCGCAGCGGCCGTCCTGCCACCGGCCCCGGCGCAGCGCCACGCAGTCGAGCACCCGCTGCGCCAGTGCCTGCAGCGGCAGGTCCAGCGACAGGCGCGCGCCGCCGCTACCGGCACGGGCCAGCATGCCGGCGATGCCGGATTCGTGCCCGGGGCCGAGGCCGAGCAGCGGCGCCAGCCCGGCGCGCGTTGCCGCGGCGGTGGCACCGTCGCCGGTCCATAGCGGTGTGCCGTTGCGGTCGGCGACCCGCATCGGTCCATCGGGGCCGCCGCGCCGCGCTGCTTCCGCCGGCCCGGATGCGGAATAAGCGAGGGGCTGCCAGACGATCCGGTTTGCCACCACGCGCAAATGCCGGTAGCGGTATTCGCCGGGCTGCGCGGCCTGCCGCGCGTCGAGCGGCGCCACTGTCAGCACGATGCGGCGCGCGCCGGCGCGGGGTTGCAGGCGCAACAGCTGCACATCGTCCGGCGCCGCGCAGGCGCGGCCGTCGCACGCGGGGCGGGCTTGTACCAGTGCGCCTTCCACCTGCAGCAGGCGCCCGGCCAGCAGCAGCGTCGGCGAGTCGCCGGCGCCGGCCTGCGCGGAGGGCTGCGGCAAGTCCAGCGTCAGGCGCGATGACCCGCTACCCGCCGGCGGCGATGCCAGCCGGGTCCACGGCTGCCAGCCCTGGGGCAGCGCCGCGAACAGGCGGGCCGCGAGCGGCGCCAGGGCGTCCGTCACCGGACCGTCGGCCCGCCAGCGGGAGGTTTCGCCCGTCCGTACACGCCACGCCAGCAATGCGCGCTCGCTGTTGTACAGCGCGACCTGCTGGCGCACGTAGCTGCCGTCCGCCTGGCGGTACAGGCGGCGCAGCAGCCTGACGGCGGCGGCGTCGATGCGCACGTGGCGCCAGGCATCGAGGTCGGTGGCGCGCTGCTCCACCGGCGCGGCACGCCAAGCCGGCAGGTCTTGTGGTGCGAGCTCGATGGCGCCGTCGTCGGCAAGCCTTGCCAGGCCGCGCGCCTGCAAGGCCGCGAACAGGGCTTCGTCTTCCAGTTCGGGTGCCGCCTGCACGGGAACGGCATAGCTGCCCGGTGCGAGCCATGCCGTCGCGCTGGCGCCGTGCGCCGCGAAGGCCGTCACTTGCGCCCTGCCCGATCGCGCTGGATCCGGGCCATGGATGCGCGCCACCAGTTCGCCGGCCCGTGGGCAGGCGGCGCTCGGCCGGCGTACCATGTGCAGCGCACCGCCTTCCCATGCCAGCCAGCCTTCGCTGTTCAGCGTTGCCTTGCCGGTGGCGGCGCGGACGATGCCATCGCCGCCGTCGCCGAGCCAGCGGGCCGGCGCACCTGTCCACGCCAGTTGCAGCGGCAGGCCGGCATGGCCGGTCAGCGTCAGCCGGGGCATCGACGCCGTCGACTTCGATCCTTGCGCCACCAGCAGCACGTTGCGCGCCGCTGCCCGGGCACCCGCGCCATGCCACCGTTCGACATCGGCAAAGCGGTAACCCAGCCGCAGAGACATCGACTGTGCGCCTGCGCCGGCCAGGTCGCGGCACAGGTCGATCCGCACCGGATCTTCCGCGCGCAGGCCGCTGGCCACGACCAGCGCGCCGCCGGGCTGCGGGAGCATCGCCGTACCCGGCGTTCCCGGCACGTCGAACCGCGCCCCCGGCAGTACCGGCTGGAACACCGCCGCCGCGCGCGGCGCATCGCCGCCCGCTTCCGTCGCCGCCGCCGTGGTCCCGATGCGCAAGGCATTTGCGCCGAGCAGACTTCCTCCCAGCAGCACGAACGCCGACGCGGCCAGCAAGCCCCACGGCACCGCGCGCGGCCCGCGCAGGTTCCTTTCCCGGCGCCAGGCGCGGCGGCGATGCTCGACATGATCAGCAAGAAGTTGGGCCATGCCGCCCGCTAGCGGGGGGAGGAAGAAAACAGCACGTTAATGTTGCTGAAAACCGGGGTCGGACCCCGAAAACAGGAAATATTTCCAAAAATCGGGGTCTGACCCCGGTTTCGGGAAACATCGCTGATACATGCCGTAGCAAACCCTGCACCATTTGTAAGAATCTGAAATCGCTTTATGTCGCCGGAACCTGGCGGGCTATAGTGGTTTCAACGGGGCGCTCGACGCCCGGGGCAGACAACGGAGAGATACCATGATCAGGAATGCATTCATCGCGGCGGCGGCCATCGCCATCGGTTCAGCGGCCTTCGTGCCGACGCAGGCACTGGCGCAGGTCGGCGTGAACGTCGTCATCGGCACGGCACCGCCGCCGGTGCGCTGGGAAGCACCGCCGCAACCGCGCCGGGGACATGTATGGGCGCCTGGTTACTGGGACTGGAACGGCCACCGCCACGTGTGGGTCGGCGGGCAATACCTGGCCGAACGCCCCGGCTATGTCTACGCGCCGCCGCGCTGGGTCGAATACGGCGGACGCTGGCGGCATGAACAGGCCCGCTGGAATCCCTACGGCCCCCGTGGCGACCTGGACCGTGACGGGGTACCGAACCGCTACGACCGCGACCGCGACGGCGACGGCAAGCCGAACTGGGCGGACCGCAACGCCAGCCATTACGACCGCGGCTACCGCGACCGGAACCATTACGACCGGGGCCACGACGATCGTGGCCACGGCTACCGGAACGACGGCTACCGGAACGACGGCTACCGGGGCGACGGCCCGCGCCGCGACCAGGATCGCGACGGCATACCGAACCGCCACGACCGCGACCGCGATGGCGACGGCGTGCCGAACCGCTACGATCACCGGCCGGAAAATCCGTATCGCCGCTGAGCGGACCGATACGAAAAATGCCATCCCGTGCGGATGGCATTTTTTTGGCGGTCGTTCGCGGCAGCGGTAAAATCGGCGCTTTGCCTTGCGCCCGATGCCGCCTTCATCTTCCACCCCACGCACCGTGGCACTCGCCCGCGCCGCCGCCGAAAAACTGGCGCGCCGGCCGGTGCCGCCCTCGCCTTCCGCGTGGCGCGGCTGGTTCGACGGCTCCGCCACGCCGAATCCCGGCCGCATCGGCATCGGCGCGCTGCTGCTGGGACCTGGCGGCGAACGGGTCGAGATCAGCCGCCATGCCGGCGACGGCACCAGCGGCGATGCCGAATACCTGGCGCTGATCGCGCTGCTGGAAGCGGCGATCGAGCTGGGCGCACGCGAACTGGCCGTGTACGGCGACAGCCAGGTGGTGGTGCAGGATGTGCTGATGGCCGGGGTACCCGGCGCGAAGGGGCTGGAAGAGCACCGCGCCCGCGCGCTGGGGCTGATGGCGCGGCTGGACGGGGTGGCGTTGCGCTGGCTGCCGCGCCACCGCAACGGCGAGGCTGACAGGCTGTCGCAGCGCGCCATCGCCGGCACCCGCCAGGCCGGCGACGGCCCGGCTGCCCGGGCACCGGCGCCCGAACCGGGTTAGAACTCTTCCCAGTCCGATTCGACCGACCTGGCCGCCGCGACCGGCTTGCGCGCGGCCGGCGCGGGCTGTGCCGCCGGCTGGCGCTTCACCGGCCGGGCCGGCGCAGCAACCATTTTCGGCTTCGCCGCCGCGGTCGCAGGAGCACGTGCGGAGGCGCGTGCGGAAGCCTGTACGTGTTCCGCGCCGCTACCGGTGCGGAACACACTGACCACGTCGGCCAGCGCTTTCGCCTGCTGCTGCATCGACTCGGCGGCCGCGGCCGACTGCTCGACCAGCGCGGCGTTCTGCTGCGTCACCGCGTCCATCTGCACGATGGCGCCGTTCACTTCCTCGATGCCGGTGCTCTGCTCGACGCTGGCGGCGGCGATTTCGCCGATCACGTCGCTGACACGGCGCACGCTGGCCACGATGTCGTCCATCGTGCTGCCGGCTTCCGTCACCAGGCGACTCCCCTCGGCCACCTCCGACACCGAAGCGCCGATCAACTCCTTGATCTCCCTCGCCGCGGCGGCGCTGCGCTGGGCCAGGTTGCGCACTTCGCTGGCCACGACCGCGAAACCGCGGCCCTGCTCGCCCGCCCGCGCCGCTTCCACGGCCGCGTTCAGCGCCAGGATATTGGTCTGGAACGCGATGCCGTCGATCGTGCCGATGATGTCCACGATCTTCTTCGACGCGGCGTCGATCGACGTCATGCGGCCCACCACCTGCTGCACCACGTCGCCGCCCTTGGCGGCGGCCGCCGCGGCGGTGGCAGCCAGCCCGTTGGCCTGCCGCGCATTGTCCGCATTGGTGCGCACGGTGGACGTCAGTTCCTCCATCGTCGACGCGGTCTCTTCCAGCGCCCCGGCCTGCTGTTCGGTGCGTCCCGACAGGTCATGGTTGCCGGCCGCGATCTCGCTGGACGCCAAGGCGATGCAGTCGGTACCGCCACGCACCTCGGTCACGATATTCAGCAGCGCCGCATTCATGTCGCCCAGCGCGCGCAGCAGCGTGCCCGTTTCGTCGGTGCCGGCGGCCTCGATGCGGCCGGTCAGGTCGCCTTCCGCCACGCGCCGCGCGGTGGCCACGGCCAGGCGCAGTGGCCGCGTGATGCCGACGGTCAGCCACCACGCGCTGGCTGAGCCGAACACCAGCGCCAGCAACGCCAGCGTGCCGACGAGCGCGCGGCTGCGCTCGTTGATGGCATCGATCTCCGCGCCAGTCTCGTCGATCCGCGCCCGCTCCAGCGCCAGCAGATCCTTCACCAGCTCCTGGTATCTGGCGGCGCCCGGCACGAACACGGATTCGAAAATCCTCGCTCCTTCCTCGAGCTGGCCGGCGGCCTTCAGCTTCGCCACCTGGTCGCGCGAACTGAGGTACACCTTGCGCTGGTCCATGATCTTCGCGAACAACGCCTTCTCTTCGTCCGTGACGAGCAGCGCCTCGATCTTCTTCTGCAGCTCCGAGGACCGCGACGAGGAGCCTTTGCTCTCGTCCGCGAAGTAGGCTGCCAGCGACGGGTCCGCCGACTTGGCGATCGCCGTGGTGCGGCGAACGGCGCTGTCGATGTTGGTATACCAGTCGCTGATCATCCGCTCCTTGGCCAGCGGCGAAGCCATCATGTTCCTGGTGGCCTGGGCCACGTCGTCCAGGCGCCACAGCGCGATGGCGGCGATGACGAGCGCCAGCGCGATCGTGACGGCAAAGCCCAGTCCGAGCCGCCTGCCGATGGCGAGATTGCGGAAGAAGTTCATGGCGTCCTCAGGCGGCGAGCCGTTCGATCAGGCCCATGTCGTCGCTCGACATCAGGCGATCGATGTCGACCAGGATCAGCATCCGTTCATCGATGGTGCCCAGGCCCGTGATGTACTCGGTGTTCAGGGTCGAGCCCAGGTCCGGGGTGGCCTTGATCTGGTCCGGCGTCAGCGTCGTCACGTCCGACACGGCGTCCACCACCATGCCCACCACGCGGGTGCCGATATTGAGGATGATGACGACGGTGAACGGGCCGTATTCGGGCGTGCCGAGGGAAAAGCGGATGCGCATGTCGACGATCGGCACGATGATGCCGCGCAGGTTGAGCACGCCCTTGACGAAGTCCGGCGCGCTGGCGATCCGCGTCGGCGCTTCGTAGTTGCGGATCTCGCTCACTTTCTGGATGTCGATGCCGTATTCCTCCTTGCCCAGGGTGAAGGCAAGGTATTCGGCCGGGTTGATGCGCGTAGCGGTATCGGTCATGGTGGTCCTGTCAGCGGTAACGTCTATGAGATGCGGAATGTTACCGCAGGCCAAGTTTTAGCGCATCAAAAATTCCGCACAGCAACGGCATTTAACCGAAAAACTTGCCCGAATTACAGCTAAAGCGTTTCATTCGTGGCACAATGCCCAGGCTTCGCATGCCTGACACTACGACCCGCACATGACAACAACGATTACGCCGCCGGCCGGCTGGCACCAAAAGCTGGTCGCGATAGCGGCCGCCATGCCGGGAGACGACGGCGCCCACGACACCAGCCACCTGCACCGCGTATGGCGCAATGCCGGCGAACTGCTGCCCGACCATCCCGAGGCCGATGCGCTGGTGGTGATGGCGGCTTGCTACCTGCACGACATCGTGAACCTGCCGAAGAACCACCCCGAACGGCACCTGGCGTCGCGCCAGGCGGCCAGGGAGGCCGTACGGGAACTGGCGGCGGCGGGCTTTCCCGCCGCGCTGCTGCCGGGTGTGGCGCATGCGATCGAGACGCACAGCTTTTCCGCCGCGCTCAAGCCGCGGACGATCGAGGCGAAGATCGTGCAGGATGCGGATCGGCTGGATGCGCTGGGCGCCGTCGGCCTGGCGCGCATGTTCTACACGGCCGGCCGCATGGGATCGCGCCTGGCGCACGCCGCCGACCCGGCGGGCCTCGACCGCCCGCTGGACGACAAGACCTATTCGCTCGATCACATCGCCGTCAAGCTGGCCACGCTGCCGGGCACGATGCAGACCGCCGCCGGCCGCCGCCTCGGCGAAGCGCGCGTGCGCGCGCTGACGGCGTTCCGCGACCAGTTCGTGGCCGAATGGGCCGCCCCGGCCTGACTTGACGGCCACGGCACGATGACCTCCCGAACCGTGCGACCCCTGCTCGCCGCCCTGCTCCGCGCCTCGTTGGTCCTGACGGCGCAGGCCGCGTACGCCGACGGCGAAGGACACGTGCGCGCGTTGCGCGAACGCACCGACATCGTCATCCGCGCCGATCACACGATGGAGCAGACGGTCGACTACACGTGGCGGGCCGTGGACGCCACCGGCGCCGGCACGCTCGGCCAGCAATATGTGAACTGGGATTCGCGCCGGCAGACCCTCGAACTGCTGGCCGCCGAGACGATTCCCGCCAACGGCGCGCCGATCCCGGTGGAACCCGCCGCGATCCAGGTCCAGGACGGCATCCTTGGCGGCGTGTCGTTCCCCGAGAAACGCCTGCTGCAGGTGACGTTCCCGCAGCTGGCCGCCGGCGACGCGATCCGCATCCGCTACCGGCTCGTGCAGAACGTGCCCGAGCTGCCGGGCGGCATGTCGCACGTGATGTTCCTGCAGGACGACGTGATCCGCGACGACAGCGAGATCACGGTGCGCCATCCGCGCGCGCTGTCCCTGAAGGTCGCCCAGTACGGCCTGGCGCAGCGGGCAGCCGCCACCGTGGACGGCGACGGCCAGCTGCTGCGCTGGCACTACCGCAGCACCGGCACCGGCAGCGCGGAGCCGAATGCCGCTAACGGCTGGCGCCGCACGCCGCACCTGATGCTGTCCACCTTCGCCGGCTGGCAATCGATCGCCGATGCGTACGAACGCGGCGCGGCACCGAAATCGGCCGCCACGCCGGCGATCCGCGCGCTGGCCGAACAGGTGGCCGGACGGACGCCGGACGGGCGCGCCGCGGCGCGCCTGCTGTACGACTGGGTGCGGGCGAACGTGCGCTACGTGGCCAGCTACGTGGGCGACGGCGGCTGGGTGCCGAACGATGCCGCCACCGTGCTGCAGCGGCGCTACGGCGACTGCAAGGATCACGTCGCGCTGCTCCAGGCGCTGCTGGCGGCGCGCGGCATCGAGGCGTCGCCCGCGCTGCTGCGCGCCGATGGCGAGAACTTCACGCTGCCGGAAATTCCCGTGATGTGGTTCGACCACGCCATCAGCTACCTGCCGGCGCTCGACGTCTACCTCGACTCCACCGACGATGCGATGCCGTTCGGCCTGCTGCCCGACAACGACGCCGGCAAGCCGGTGCTGGCCACGCGCCTGCGGCCGGCGCTGCGCCAGTCGCCGCTGCCGCACCCGGACGGCCATCGTGTCGAGCGCAGGGTCGCGCTGAAGGTCGCGCCGGACGGCTCGGCCGAACGCGTCACCGATATCGTCGGCCACGGCCGCAGCGCCGTCTCGGTGCGGCAGTTTATCGACGGCGTGACCGCCGCGGGCACGGCCGACTGGGTGCGCCGCACGATGGCGTCAAGCGGCTACGAAGGCGACGGCAGCCTGGAACCGCTGCCGCAGGCGGGGGCCGATATGCTGGGCGTGCGCTACACGGAACGGATCCGCAACTATGTGAGCCAGCCGGAGGCCGGCGTGCTGTCGTTCCTGCCCGGCATGAACGGACCGGTGCCGCTGGCCGGCTTCGCCGGGCGCTTCACGGAGCGCGAGCGGCATTACGATGCGCGCTGCGAACCGTTCGCCGTGCAAGACAGCATGACGATCGAGCTGCCCGCCGCGATGCAGGTGCTGTACGTGCCGAAGAACCTGTCGATCCGGCAGGAAGGCCTCGACTACGCGGCGACCTATTCGCGCGACGACACGCCGGGGGCCACGCGCTACCGGCTGACGCGCCGGGTGGTGGCCGGCAATCCGCGCGGCTGGTGCACGCCGCAGGAATACCAGGCGCTGCGCCCCGCCATGAACCGCATCAGCCGCGCCATGAACGGACGGCTGGTGTTCGTCCTCAACGATACCGACATGGCGACTGCCACGACTGAACGATGAAAGACGACTCGAAGCCCGCATTGGAGCACGCATTGGAGCACCTACCCGAGCCCGCATCGGAGGACGATCCGTCGCAGGCAGGCTCCGGGCCGGCCAGTGCTCCGCAGGTGAACCTGAATTTCGTACTGCTGTGCGTGTTCATCGACATGCTCGGCGTGGGGCTGATCATCCCGGTGCTGCCGGTGCTGGTGGGCGAATTCGTCGCCGCGCGCGAGCAGCAGTCGATGTGGTACGGACTGCTGGGAGCCACGTTCGGGCTGATGCAGTTCTTCTGCATGCCGATGCTGGGGGCGCTCAGCGACAGGATCGGCCGCCGCCCCGTGCTGCTGTATTCGATGGTGGGCATGTCGCTCAATTTCCTGGTCACCGCGCTGGCGCAGAACCTGGCCTGGCTGGTGGTCAGCCGTGTGATCGGCGGCATGTCCGCGGCCAGCATGTCGGTGGCATCGGCCTATGCGTCGGACATCTCGACGGCCGACAACCGCGCGAAAAGCTTCGGCAAGATCGGCGCCGCGTTCGGCATGGGCTTCATCGCCGGGCCGATGCTGGGCGGCATCCTCGGCGGCATCGACCTGCACCTGCCGTTCTACGTGGCGGCGGGCCTGTCGGCGGCCAATTTCGTCTACGGCTGGTTCTGCCTGCCAGAATCGCTGCCGCCGGCCCGGCGCGGCGCCTTCGCGCTGCACAAGCTGAACCCCGTGGCGGGCCTGCTGAAGCTGTGGCGGCGCCGCGAGACGCGCGGCCTGGTGACGGTGTTCACGCTGGTCGCGCTGGCGCAGACGATGCTGCACACGACCTGGGTGCTGTACACCACGTTCCGCTTCGGCTGGTCCACCACGCAGAACGGCATCGCCCTGTTCTGCGTGGGCGTGGCGTCGGTGATCGTGCAGGCCGGACTGCTGGGCGTGCTGATGAAGCGTTTCGGCGAAGTGCGGCTGTCGCTGCTGGGGCTCGGCTCCGGCACCATCACGTTCCTGCTGTACGGACTGGCCACGCAGGGCTGGATGATGTATGGGCTGATCCTGTGCAACCTGCTGGCGTTCGCCGCCGGGCCGGCGCTGCAGGGCATCATCTCGAAGGCCACGCCGGCCAGCGAGCAGGGGGAGCTGATGGGTTCGCTACATGCGATCAACAGCGTCGGCGTGGTCGTCATGCCGCTGCTGGGCGGCTTCCTGCTGGCCCGTGTCAGCCACCTGCCCTCATCGGACTGGCGGATCGGCGTGACGTTCTTCGTCAGCGCCGCGATGCAGGCGGTGGCGATCTTCTTTGCACGGCGCTGGTTCCGCGACCATCACGTGGCGCGGTAGGTCTTGACCGGTTTCGAACGGTTCGGCGCGCTTTCAGCACGCCATGCAGGCTTCCGGTTCCCGCGCCAGCGCGTCGCCGATCGCATCCGCCACGGCCGCCGTGCCGCCCGGCAGGTCCGGCGCGATCACGCTGACCCGGATAGCCCTTTCTTCATGGCGCAGCGCTTCCGATATGGCATGCAGCGCGCGGGCGCTGGCGCCCGGCACGGCCTGCGCCGGGCCCACGCACCCCGCCGCCGCCAGGTTGACGACGTGGCCGCCGCCGGCACGCTGCATCAGCGGCAGCACGGCGGCGATAGCGTACAGGGCGCCGCGCACGTTCACGTCGAGCATGCGGTCCCACTCCAGCAATTTCAGCGCACCCAGGCGCGACGGCAGCGTCACGCCGGCGGCGTTGACGAGCGCGTCGACCCGGCCGTGCCGCCGGAAGGCCGCGAGCACGAAGGTCTGCGCATCGTCGGCGTCGGTCACGTCCAGGACGTGACACTCGGCGCTGCCGCCGGCGGCGCGGATGTCGGCGGCGAGCTGCACCAGTCGGCCGATGCGGCGCGCGCCCAGCACCACGTGGTGCCCGCGCGACGCCAGCAGGCGCGCCGCGGCCGCGCCGATACGGCCGGTGGCGCCGGTGATCAGGATGATTTCTTTCTCGACCATGTCTGCTTCCCCTGGATGGCATTGCGATGTTGCCAGTGTAGGGATCGCGCGCCGCGCAGGGTTGCGCGAAGGTTTCGAATCATTGCCCGATCCTCCAGCAACGTTCGCGAAGGCATGCGGGAGAGGCATAATCGATGCCGGAATCCACGGAAGCAATGGAGGGAAACATGGATGCAGGCATGGAGCAACGGATGCAGGGCGATATGAAGGGAAGTAAAAGCGAAGACATGAGCGCGGACGCGCGGCGCCAGGCGCGGATGGTTGAATTGATGGGCGTGCTCGCGCCGGCCCAGGGCTACACGCTGTGCGGCCTGCCCGGCGTGAAGTTCATGCGCACGCACGCGGTGCATCCACGCGGACCGGTGCTGTACGAGCCTTGCATCGTGATCGTCTGCCAGGGCCACAAGCGGGGTTACCTGGGCGGCCAGGCATTCGACTATCACGCGCAGCAGTTCCTCGTGCTGTCGGTGCCGCTGCCGTTCGAGGGCGAAACCGTGCGCGCCTCCGAAGCCGAGCCGATGCTGGCGATCTCGATCCCGATCGACCTGCAGCTGGCGGCAGAACTGGCCCTCGCCGTCGACGACGCGGGAGCGGGCACCACGCCGCCGCCGGCGCCGCGCGGCATGATGGCATCGAAACTGGACGACGCGTTGGGCGATGCCGTGCTGCGGCTGCTGGGCGCCCTCGTTTCGCCCGTCGAGACGCGGCTGCTGGGCCCGGGCATCCTGCGCGAGATCCTGTTTCGCGTGCTGACCGGCGAACAGGGCGGCGCGTTGCGCGCCGGCCTGGCCCACCAGACCCAGTTCGCCAAGATCGGCAAGGCGCTGCGCCGCATCCACGCCGATTACCACCGCCAGATCGACGTGGCCACGCTTGCCGAGGAAGCCGGCATGAGCCAGGCCGCGTTCCACGCCGGCTTCAAGGCGGTGACGATGACGTCGCCCATCCAGTACCTGAAGACGACGCGGCTGCACAAGGCCCGCCTCCTGATGGTGCAGGACGGGCTGACGGCCGCCACCGCCTGCGGGCGCGTCGGCTATGAAAGCACATCGCAGTTCTCGCGCGAATTCAAGCGCTTCTTCGGGCGCACGCCGGTGGCCGAAGCCCGCGAGATGCGCGGCCTGCTCGCCCAGGCGCCGGGCGGACGCGAATCGCCCTACGTCAGCGCGCCGTAGCTTCCGCCAGGGTTCAGCGCCCCGCCGGCACGATCGGCAATTCGATCGCGCTTGGCAGCTCCGGCGTGTGGTACACGCGCTGCGTGGCCTTCACGTAATCGGCCGGCTGCGCATGGAAGATGTTGGGCACGTAGCGCTGCGGGTTGCGGTCGTACAGCGGGAACCAGCTGGACTGGATCTGCACCATCAGCCGGTGGCCCGGCAGTAGCACGTGATTCACGTTCGGCAGCGCGAAGCGGTAGCGTTCCGGTTTGCCGGCGGCGATGGCGGCCGGCGCCGACAGGCTGTCGCGGTAGCGCCCGCGGAAGATGTCCATCGACAGCGGCAGCTGGTACCCGCCCAGTTCAGGCTGCGACGGCACTTCGTCCGGGTAGACGTCGATCACCTTGACCACCCAGTCGGCATCGGTGCCGCTGGTCGAGGCGAACAGGTTCACCACCGGCGCACCGCCCAGCGTCAGCGGCGCCTTCAGCGGTTCCGAAACGTAGGTCAGCACATCCGGCCGGTCGGACACGAAGCGCTGGTCGCTCACCAGCCATGGCCGCCATACCTCCGGATCGCCCATCCGCACCGGGCGCGGCACGAACGGCACCGGCTTGGCCGGGTCGGATACATACTCGTCGAAGGCATTGCCCGCACCCGGCGTGTTGAACGACAGCTTGAAGCCGTCCTGCAGGTAGACGGCCTGCGCGGGCGCGGGGCAGCTGGCGGCGCACGCGAGCGGCCAGCGCTGCAGCCGTTGCCAGCGGTTGGTGCCGGTCTGGTACGACAGCACCGGCGGCGTGTCCGCGCGCGGCGCGCCGTCCTTCAGGTGCTGGTCCAGGAACGGCTGCATCACGTCGCGCCGGAATTCGAGCGCCGTGTCGCCGGTGAATTTCAGCGCGCCCAGCGACGCCCCTTCGTAATTGACGCCGCTGTGCCGCCAAGGCCCCACCACCAGGTAGTTGAGGTCGTTGTTCCGGTCCTGCGGTTCGAGCGCTTCGTAGACGGCGTAGGCGCCGTAGATGTCTTCCTGGTCCCACTGCCCCACCACCGTCATCGTCGGCACCTTCAGCTTGCGCTCGCCGAGAAGGCGGTCCAGCGCCTGGTGCTGCCAGTAGCTGTCGTAGGCCGGATGCTCGAACAGCTTCTTCGTGTAGGTCAGCTTGTCGAGGCCGAACTGGCGCGCATAGCCGGCCGCCGAGCCGGCGCGCAGCATGCCTTCGTAGTCGTCGTGGACGCCCGTGGCGAGCGGATCGCCGCGGCCGCGCACCGTGGTCTGGCTGCCGATGTACGGCAAGGTGGGCATGCGGAACGCGCCGTTGTGGAACCAGTCGTCGCCGCGCCAGCCGTCGACCATCGGGCTCATCGGCACGGCGGCTTTCAGCGCCGGGTGCGGGTCGGCCAGCGCCATCAGCACGGTGAAGCCTTCGTACGACGAACCGAGCATGCCGACCTTGCCGTTCGTTTCCGGCACGTGCCTGACGAGCCATTCGATGGTGTCCCACGCGTCGGTGGCGTGATCCGTCTTCGTGGCGTTCAGTGGGCCGCGCAGCGGGCGCGTCATCACGTAGTCGCCTTCGGAACCGTACTTGCCGCGCACATCCTGGAACACGCGGATGTAGCCGCCCTGGACGAAGGTCTCGTCGCCCTGCGGCAGCGTGGCCAGCATGCTCGGGCTCCTGCCGCGCTGCGCGCGGCCGGCCGCGTTGTACGGCGTGCGCGTGAGCAGGATCGGGGCCTTGCCCGCACCGGTCGCGCCGAGCGCGGCCTTCGGCACCACGATCACCGTGTACAGCCTGACGCCGTCGCGCATCGGGATCATCGCCACGCGCTTGACGTAGTCGGCGCCCGCCGTGGGCGCCTCGAATTTGCCGCCGATATCGGCGGCCATCGGCGCTGTCTGCGCGAGCGCGCCCGACGACAACTGGGCCAGGGCCAGGGACAGGGTCAGCAACAAGGTGGGGGGCAAAACGGGGGCAAGGCGGGGGTGCATCGGTTCCTCCGGGCGGGCAATCGCCAGATGGTACCGTGTCATTTCATGATCGGCAACGAAACAATTGCTTACAGAGTAATAGCGTGCGGGCACACGGCTGTTACATCTTGCGGTCAGAATGGAATCATACCGTTCACCACAAGGAGTACATCATGAAAAAACTGCTGATCGCCGCGATGTTCGCAACGTCGATGGGTTCGATCGCCGCGCCGGCCATGGCCGCCACGGAGGTGATCGTCGTGCGCAAGGCGCCGCCGCCGCTGCGCCACGAAGCAACGCCGCATGCCCGCCAGGGTTACGTATGGGCGCCGGGCTACTGGAAATGGACCGGCCACCGCTACTCGTGGGTCAAGGGCAGCTACGTGAAGGCGCGCAAGGGCTATCACTGGTCGGCACCGGCGTGGCAGGAACGGGATGGCCGCTGGCAGTTCGCCCGTGGCGAATGGCGCCCCGGCGACCGTGACGGCGACGGCATCCCGAACCGCTACGACCGCGATCGCCGCAACGATTCGGATCGCGACGGCGTGCCGAACGGCCGGGACCGCGACCGCGACAACGACGGCGTGCCGAACCGGCACGACGAGCGGCCCGACAATCCACGCCGCAACTGATTCGCGCGGCCGGTGGCTGCGGCCGGCCTGTCTTGACAGGCCGGCATGAACCTGCAACCATAGCGGGATGATTTTTCAGCCATCACATCCGTCGTTCCGCACTAGCCATGCTCCCTGGTGGCGCCGCTCCATGCCGTGCGGCCCCCTTTTGAAGTGATGTGATTTCAATATGACGCCGCCTCTGCCAAGGTGGCGTTTTTCATGGCGCATCCGGGCAGGGGCCAACCCCGAAGGTATGCAATGAGCCAACCGCAGAACGAAACCTCCTCCGCCGCCCCGGCAGCCCCGGCAGCCACGCCCGCCGTGATCCTGACGGGCGACCGCCCGACCGGCCCGCTGCACCTGGGTCACTTTGTCGGCAGCCTGCGCAGCCGCGTCGCTTACCAGCACGAGTATAGGCAGTTCATCATGCTGGCCGATTCGCAGGCGCTGACGGACAATATGGACGACATCAACAAGGTGCACCGCAACGTCGTCGAAGTGGCGCTCGATTACCTGGCGGTGGGCATCGACCCGTCGAAATCGACGATCCTGATCCAGTCGCAGATCCCCGAACTGGCCGAGCTGACGTTCTATTACCTGAACCTGGTCACCGTGGCGCGCCTGGAACGCAACCCGACGGTGAAAGCGGAAATCGTGCTGCGCGGCTTCGAGCGCGACATCCCGGCCGGCTTCCTCACCTACCCCGCTTCGCAGGCGGCGGACATCTCGGCGTTCAAGGCGTCGATCGTGCCGGTGGGCGAAGACCAGATCCCGATGATCGAGCAGACCAACGAGATCGTGCGCCGCTTCAACCGCATCGCGAACCGCGACGTGCTCGTCGAGTGCAAGGCGCTGGTGCCGGAAATCGGCCGCCTGCCGGGCATCGACGGCAAGGCGAAGATGAGCAAGTCGCTGGGCAACACGATCAACCTGGGCGCCTCGGCCGACGAGATCACCGCCGCGGTGAAGAAGGTCTACACCGATCCGCTGCACCTGCGCGTGCAGGACCCGGGCCACCTGGAAGGCAACGTGGCGTTCATCTACCTGGACGCGTTCGATACCGACAAGGCCGCGCTGGAAGAAATGAAGGCGCACTACGTGCGCGGCGGCCTGGGCGATTCGATCGTCAAGAAGCGGCTCGAAGTGGTGCTGCAGGAACTGCTCGGCCCGATCCGCGCCCGCCGCGAGGAATTCGCCAAGGACAAGGGCTACGTGATGCAGATGCTGAAGGAAGGCACGCAGCGCGCCCGCGAGGTGGCCGCGCAGACGGCCGACGAAGTGAAGGCGGCGCTGGGCCTGACGTACTTCTGAGCAGCCTGATACCCCCGCCCATCATCGCGCTGGCAGGCTGGCACCTGTGTGCCAGCCTGGTCGCGTTCATCGCCTACGCGATCGACAAGCGTGCCGCCCGCGCGGGCCGGCGCCGCACGTCCGAACGCACGCTGCTGCTGATCGGCCTCGCCGGCGGCTGGCCGGGCGCCCTGCTGGCGCAGCGGCTGGTGCGGCACAAGTCTTCGAAGAAGTCGTTCCAGGTCAGGTTCCGGATCAGCGTCGCGGCCAGCGTCGCGTTCACGCTGGCCCTCCTCCACGCCGCTTCGCGTTACGCCTACAGCCCGCTCGGGTAAGTCTCCGGCACCTCGTCCTGCCGCCAGAGCGCGGAGCGCTCGAGCGGCCGCAGCGCCGTGCTCCGGTCGACGTGGACCAGCGCGTCGAACTGCCGGGCCGCATCGGCATGGAAGTAATGGCTGTGGCGCTCCGTGTCCGGCCGGTAGATCACGCCGATCGCCCGTTCCAGGTAGCGTGACGGCAGCCGAGCCAGCATGCTGTCGCGCCCGCGCAGCGGCAGCAGGAACTGGCCCATGCCGGTGGCGGCCGCTGTCTCGTGCAGCAGCCGCTCCACGCTGCCCGGCCGCGACGCCACCACCTGTTTCAGTTCCGCCGGCCCGTCCCATTCGGTGGCGGCCGTGACGGTGCCCGTGTGCGTCGTGAACCCGAGCAGGAACGTGTCTTCGGGGCGGTAGCGTTCGCGCACCAGCTGGCCCAGGTTCAGCTGGCCGTGCTCGCCCATCTCGGTGGCGCGCGCGTCGCCCAGGTGCGAGTTGTGCGCCCACACCACGATCTTGCCGGGCCGCCCCACGCGCTGGCTGATGTGCTCGCGCAGCGCCTCCAGTGTTTCGGCCATGTGCGAGTCGCGCACGTTCCACGACTCGTCGCGGCCCCGGAACATCGAGCGGTAATAGGTTTCGGCATTGCGCGCCACGCGGGCGTTCTGCTGCGCGTAGAACAGTTCGTCCGGCACCTGCCCGCCCGGCTCGCGCGCATGCAGGTCGGCATCGCGCGTCAGCTCCACCAGTTGCCGCATCACCTCGTCCTCGCAATGCGGTTGCATGCCGAACGAGGCTGCGTAGCCGTAGCGCTGCGGGTCGTCGGCCATGTGGTCGATGCAGGCGTAGCGCTGGCGTGCGCGCTCGGCCGCTTCCGGGTCTTCCCTGTCGAGATACGCGATCACGGCGTGCATCGATTGCCGCAGGCTGTACAGGTCGAGACCGTGGAAGCCCACGCGACGCACGGTGCTGGCCACGTGCGCGTTGTGCACGCGCAGCCAGTTCACCAGGTCGACGATCTCGTGGTTCCGCCACATCCATTGCGGGAACCGCTTGAAGCCGGACAGCGCGCCCTCCGCCGTCATGTCGTCGCCGCCGTGCTGCACGTAGCGGCTCACGCGCAATGCATCCGGCCAGTCCGCCTCGACGGCGATCGCGTCGAACCCTTTTGCCACGATCAGCCGCTTGCTGATTTCGGCGCGCAGCCGGTAGAACTCGCGCGTGCCGTGCGTGGCTTCGCCGAGCAGCACGATCGAAGAGTCGCCGATGCTGTCGAGCAGCTCGTCACAATCCGTGCCGTCGAACGGCCGCGCTTCGCGCGCCAGCGCGTCGATGATGTTCCGGTCCGTCATGATGGTCTCCCGCCGGTTGCCTGGCTGGTCACGATAGCGCAGTCCGTGCGACACTGTCGCAGCTTTAACCTGAGGAAATGCGTGAATGTGGACTGGTGTATTGTGCGGCCTGCTGGCGGGCGCGATGTGGGGCATGGTGTTCATCGTGCCGGCGATGCTGGCGGCGTTCTCGCCGCTGGAACTGGCCCTGGGCCGCTACACGGCATACGGCGCGATGGCGTTCCTGCTGCTGCTGCCGAAGCTTGCGACGCTGGCGCCCCGGATCGACCGCCGTGACGGCATCGCGCTGCTGCGGCATGCGCTGAGCGGGAACATCGTCTACTACATGCTGCTGGCGACGGGGGTGAAGCTGGCCGGCGTGGCGCCCACGTCGCTGATCATCGGTGTGCTGCCCATCACCGTCACGCTGCTGGGCCGCCACGATCATGGCGCCGTGCCGCTCGCGCGGCTGGCCCTGCCGCTGGCCATCGTCGCCGCCGGCATCGCCTGCATCAACGTCGACGTGTTCCTGCACGCGCACGAATCGGGGCGACCGCCGTGGCAGACGGCCGCCGGCCTGGCATGCGCGGCCGGCGCGCTGCTGTGCTGGACCTGGTATGCCGTCGACAATGCACGGTACCTGAAGGCCAACGCGCATTTCACCAGCGCCGAATGGTCCGCGCTGTATGGGCTGTCGAGCGGCATCATCGCGCTGCTCATCGCCGTCGTGGCACTGGCGTTCCGCCACGACGAGGTGACAGGCGCCAGCGCCGCGGCGAGCGGCCGCGACTGGGGCCTGTTCTGGACCTGCAATGCGCTGCTGGCGCTGGGCGCCTCGGTGATCGGCAACGGCCTGTGGAACGTGGCCAGCCGGCGCGTGCCGGTCACGCTGTCCGGCCAGCTGATCCTGTTCGAGACGCTGTTCGCGCTGTTGTATGGCTTTGTTTACCGGCAGGCCTGGCCGCGGGCGCTGGAGGCGGCGGCGATCGCGCTGCTGGTGGCCGGCGTGCTGTGGTCGGTGCGGGTGCATGCGGCCGAGGAAGACCTCACGCCGCCGTAGTCCAGGGCCGGAACGAACCGTCAGGTCAGGTAACCGCTGTCCGCCAGCGCATCCTGTACCAGCTCGAGCCGCAGAACCGGGTTGTCCTGCGCCAGCAGCAGCTGCTTTTGCGGCAGGTCGAGTTCGAGCAGTTCGCACCAGCGGTTCGCCACCCAGCCGCTTTCGTCGAGCCGGTATGGCAACCCCATCGGCATCTGCGATTCGCTCACCCCGCGCTGTTGCAGCGAGCGGATCAGCGTGCCGAGCGCATTGGCCACATCCTGCTGCTCGCCCGGTACCGGCACCGCCATGTCGTCCGGCATGCATTCGATGTCGGCCATCCACAATCCATGCTTCAGCTGCTCGGCCGATGCGATGCGGAAGCGCCGTGTGCCGAGGCAGGTGACATGCATCAGCCCCGGCAGCGGCGCCGTCCAGTCGACGATGCGGGCCAGCGTGCCGATCGTGGCGATGGCTTCCTGCTGGCCGGGCTTGCGCACCTCGTCGCCCTGGGCCAGCACCACCACGCCGAATTCCTCATCGCCGGCGATGCATTTCTTGATCATGTCGAGATAACGCACCTCGAACACCTGCAACCCGAGACGCCCGTCGGGGAACAGCACTGTGTTAAGTGGAAACAATGGAATCATGTACCCGATCTTTGCACAGTTTGCCCGCGCACGGCGCGCCGATGCCATCCGGCAGACAACGTCACGTTATTGAGGTCAACAGCGCGCTGCCCCGGTCCCAGGCGCGCTACGCTGGCCGCGTCAATTTCCCATGGAGGTCATCATGCTGGCAAACACGGAAGCCATGGCAACGATCGCCGTGCGCGATATCGCGGCGGCGCGGGAGTTTTATGGCACTGTACTGGGACTTCAGGAAAGCGTCGTCGGGGGCGATGCGGAAGGCGAGGTGCTGTCGTATTTGAGCGGAAGCTCACGGATTATGGTGTACCGGTCGGAATTCGCCGGCACCAATCGGGCGACTTCAGCGACCTGGACAGTTGGCGATGAGATCGAGGAGATTGTCGCCACACTGAAAGAAAAGGGGGTAACGTTCGAACACTATCAGATGCCCGGATTGCAATTGGCAGGCGATATCCACGTGGGCGACGAGATGAAAGTTGCGTGGTTCACGGACCCGGATGGAAATGTTCTCAGCATCGCGGGTAATTGAGAAGCATTCCCGAAACATTGACGAGAATGTCCGGAAAACGATTGCAATTACTGGCGTCAGCAATACAGTCAACGATGGCATAAGCAATGTCGCCTGGAAGCGACATTGCTGTGTCCGGCAAACCCCAACCTGATCGGCTGCCACGCCTGGCAATGAGGAAGTGAAAACCATTTCCTCGAAATTACTTTCATAATAACGCACCTGAAACTGCCGATGTATGCAACAGCGTGTACCGCGTTACTTTGCCGGGGTGAGGGAGGCCAATTCGAGGCGATCGGGAAGGCAAGCCAACCCAATCGAACCTGAGCCAAACCAATCGAACTCGCGCCCGGCTAAACCAATGAACCTGAGCGACGCCAGCCCAGGCAAAGTAATCACGGCCGGGCTTTGCCCTTGCGCGTTCAGCGCCATCGCCGGATTGGGCACCGGATTTTCGCGATTAGGCATCGCCGGGTACGCCCGGGACCATGACGCCAGGATGGCTGTCATCGCATTATTGCTGCGCCTGCCTGCAAGCACGCCTTCGACTTGCTGCCCGCGCGGATTACCGATTATCCGACTGCCCGATTACATCTTGCCCGGCTTACTGCCTGGTCAGCTTACTGCTCCATCAGCTTACTGCTTGATCAGGAAGTCTTCCTTCTTGCGGCCATCGAGCCATTTCGGCGCGCGGCCGCGGCCGGTCCAGGTCTGGCCCGTCGCATCGTCGCGGTATTTCATCGGCACGGGTGCGCGCGCCTTTACGGGCTTGGCCGTTTTGACGGCCGGACCGAGATCGGCCAGCGTCAGGTTGTGTTCACGCATGATCGTGGCGATACGCTCTTTTGCCTCGGAGATCTCGTTCCGGCGGGCCAATTCAGCCTGCTTCTGCAGTTCGGCGATCTTGGTCTGGTATTCCTGGTAAGTCGTCATCTCTTATCCTTCAAAGGTGAAAAAGTGCGTGTGACAATGTGTGAGAATTCAATGTCCCGTCAATTTACCATAAGATCCCGGCGGCATTCCACACTTATTCGAATAAATGTCGCGTAAACTTACGCGAGAATAAAACCCGTGCACTTAAACTCGCAACCCTGAATACCGCCTCACCAGCCAGCCATGTACCCGATGCATCTCCGCGATGCAAGTCATCGTTGCCGGCTTTGCCGGGCCGGGAAATGACACTGCCGCGGGAAGCGGCTGCTGGACGATTTATTCGGACTGTAGAATTTCGGTGCAAACCGGTGCCGGACTGCACCGGGAGTATCTTCGAACCGCTGTCCAAGACACTGTGCAGGACGTATTCAATTACCGGCTGGCGCAGCCGCGCTGGCTGGGAGGAATGGGGCGGTGCGGGTTCCACGGATTGCGGGGAATTCCGGGCCGGGATGCCGGTTTGCAGCGGGAGGGCGCGGCCGGGAGAACATGGATGGCTTGCCAAATCATGTCGATGCCCGGCGGCCCGGCCAATGGCAATTGGTCCCGCCAATTCGGCACCGCATTAATACATCGCGCTTTGCCCAACGGCCGGCCTGCCAGCAGGCAGCTGCAACTTTGGCTCACCCCGGCAACTGCCCCATGGCGCAGCAGCTCAGAAACGCATTTCCAGCGTCGCCCTGCCCTGCGTATAACCGGGATAAATGCTGGTACGCCGCAATGTACCGTTCTCGTCCAGATACGCCGAGTCGGATACCGAATCCTGGCTCAACAGGTTCGATACCGCCACCCGCAGCTGGTATTGCGGCGTGAATTTCCACAGCGCGTACACGTCGAGGTCGCGCCGGATGCTCTGGTAACCGGTCTGGTTGACATCGATACGCACCGGGCCGCCGTCGCGGAACGCGAAGCTGGCCCCGGTCGTCAGCCGGCCGTCGCGCGAGCGATAGTCGGCGCCAAACGTGGCGGACAGAGGCGTCTGCTGATCCAGGCGGTTGTCCGGGCCCGGCACCACGTCCACCCGCGACCAGTTGCGCGCCACGCTGGCGCGAACGTCGATGCCCGGCGCGTCGGCGATCACGGCCGCCAGCGGGAACTTGGCCTCCAGCTCGATGCTGCGGGTCACGGCATTGCCGTTGTTGACGGGCGTGGCGATCCAGCGGCCGTTTTCCAGGAACAGGCCCTGCCGCGTGTACCCGCTGATGCGGCGCATCGACGCCGCCGCCGACAGCAGTGCGCTCTCGCCCCAGTAGTGCTCGTACGACGCGTCGATGCCGGACGCCAGCTCCGGCTGCAGGTCCGGGTTGCCGCGGCGGTCGGGCTCCGTCTGGCTGTTATTGGTGGAGGTGAAGCGGCGCGGCACCAGGTTGTTCGGGCTCGGCGCCTTGTAGGTGCGGGTCAGCGCCAGGCGCACCTGGTCGCGGCTGTCCGGCAGCTTGTACAGTGTCTGCGCCAGCGGGCTCCATACGCTGTTGGCCTGGCTCGCGGTGTCGAATCCGTCCCCCTCGCTGGTGGTCTCGATGCCTTCCCAGCGCAGGCCGGCATAGACCGACCAGCGCGGCGTGAGGTTCCACTCGTCCTGGGCATACAGCGCCAGCCTGGTGACCTTCGCTTCATAGCCTTCGTCCGAATCCACGGCCGTGCGGCCCGGCAGGTCCGCTTCATCCTCGGTGCGCGAATCGTCGCGCAGCATGACGCCGGCATCCCAGCCCATCGACAGCGCATGGTCGTCGAACAGCGGCCGCGAATACTTGCCCTGCGTGGAAAAACCCTGTTCCGTCGTCTCGCTGAGCACGACCGCATCGCGCCCCAGGGCCGCGGCGCGGTAGTCGAACTCGTGCCACGTGCCTTTCGAGCGCATGCCGCTGATGCCGGCCTTGGCGTCCAGCTTGGCGCCCTCGCCCAGCCGGTGCACCCAGTTCAGGTCGGTACGGGCGAACACGCTGCGATTGTCGTTGTACATGTCGCGCGTGTCGAACCGGGGCGGCGTGCCCAGCTCGGTATCGCGCACTTCATAGCCGTGGTAGACGTTGCGGTTGACGTTGACGAAGGTTTGCGATGTGAGCGTGTCGCCGCCCGCCAGGTTCCAGTTGACGCGCGGCGACAGGTTGATGCCTTCCCAGCGGCCGCTGTCCTGCTGGCGGGTATGCCGTGCCATGCGCAGTTCGCCGGCCGGATCGACCAGCGTTTCTTCCACGGGCGACGCGCGGTCATAGGTGCCGCGCCAGAAGTTGCCGCTCAGCGAATACGACATTGCGCCGTTCTTGTCGGACAGCTGCACGCTGCCGCTAGGGCTGTTCTGGTCGGCGCTCTTCGCCGCGCCGAGCTTCACTTCGCGCTGGGCGGTTTTCACCGCCCGTTTCAGCACGATATTGATCGTGCCGGCGATCGACTGCGTGGAAAATTCCGCGCTGGCGGCGCGCACGATTTCGATGCGTTCGATGACGTCCGGCGACAGCGTGTCGATCGAAAAACCGGCCGGGGCCCGTTCGCCGTTCAGCAGGATCTGCGTATAGCCGCTGCCCAGGCCGCGTATGCGGATATCGCCGCCGCCGCGGCCGGAGCCGCCGACCGTCACGCCGGGAATCCGCTTGAACACGTCCGTCACCGAGGTATCGCCGTAGCGCCTGATTTCCTCGTCGGAGACGACGACCTTGCTGGCGGTATCGTCTCGGCGCGGATCGTACGTCGCCGCCGAACCCTTGATTTCCACGGTCTGTACCGGCTCCGGCCGCTGTGGCAGTTGCGCCTGCTCCTGTTTTTTCGGCTCGGCCGATTCGAGCAGCGTTTGAACGGTATCGGCATGCGCGGCTGGCACAGGCAATACGGCGGTGGACAGCACCGCCACCGTCAGCGTGGCCAGTTGGAGCGGGTAAAGGGAATTGGACGGACGCATGGAAAACGTTTAATTTAAAGTAAATGAGCGAAAAATGAAGCGTGGTAGCGCTATTTTGCCCAAGTTTCAATTGCGCGGGTTAATAGCCCAGAAATATTTCCACCGGATTGCAGCGCCATCGCCCTGGCATGCACGGCTATAATGCCCGATTGACCATATCTGGAAAACATTATCGTGTCCGACCGCCTTGCCGTGCTGCCGCAGTACCTGCTTCCGAAGGGAGCATTGACCAATTTCGCCGGGCGCGTGGCGGGAGCAAAAGGCGGCGCGATGACGACCCGGTTGATCCGCTGGTTCGTCGGCAAGTACGACGTCAACATGGACGAAGCCGCGAACTCCGATATCGCCAGCTATCACAGCTTCAATGAATTCTTCACGCGCGCGCTGAAACCGGGCGTGCGCCCGATCGCCGACGTGCCGTTCGTCTGCCCTGTCGACGGTCGCATCAGCCAGTTCGGCGCGATCGAGGACGACCAGATCTTCCAGGCCAAGGGCCACAGCTTCACGACGACGGCGCTGGTGGGGGGCGACCGCGCGCTGGCGGACCGGTTCCGGCATGGCAGCTTCGCCAACCTGTACCTGTCGCCGCGCGACTACCATCGGATCCACATGCCGTGCGACGGCAAGCTGACGCGGATGATCTACGTTCCGGGCAGCCTGTTCTCCGTGAACCCGACGACCGCCCGCGGCATTCCCGGCCTGTTCGCCCGCAACGAGCGCGTGGTGTGCGTGTTCGACACCGCGCACGGCCCGTTCGTGATGACACTGGTCGGCGCGACGATCGTCGGCAGCATGGCCACGGTATGGCACGGTGTGGTCAACCCGCCGCGGCAGCCGAACATCTGCGACTGGACCTACATGGACCGCGACATCGTGCTGAAGAAAGGCGAAGAACTGGGCCGCTTCCTGCTCGGCTCCACCGTCGTCATGCTGTTCCCGAAGGACACCCTCGCTTTCAACCCCGGCTGGCAACCGGCCGGCGCCGTGCGGCTGGGCGAGCCGATGGCCACGTCGAGATAAGGCGTAGCGGCAAACCCGCGCCGGCGTGTCTGATTCTGACAGGCGGGCGGCGCTACAATGAGTGATGCGGCTGACGACGCATGCGGTCTGGTGTCCGACAGCATCCCTCAGCCGGTCGCCTCGTAATGCCCTTCGAGCATATCCAGAAACGCCCGCGTCTTGGCCGGCATCAGCCGCCGGCCGGGAAACACGGCATATCCCGTCACCGAAGGAAAGCGCCACTCCGGCAACACCCTGACCAGCGCACCGGCGGCCAGCAGCGGCGCCGCATAGCGGTCGGTACAGCTGGCGATGCCGGCACCGGTGGTGGCCAGCCGGGCAAGCAGCTCCGGTGAATTGCCGGTCATCCGCACCGGCAGCTCGCGTTCCCAGGTCATCTTGCCCCGCAACAGCGTCCAGTGCGCCATGCCGGACGCGGTGCGCGACAGGCCGAGCAGGTCGTGGCGGAACAGCTCGTCCGGGTGCGACGGCAGCCCGCGCAGTACCGTATACGACGGCGACGCATACAACGACCACGTGCTCAGCACCACCGGCCGCGCGGCAAGCGTGGCATCGTCCGGCAGCGCTCCCATTCGTACGGCAAGGTCGAACCCCTCCGCCACCAGGTCCACGCGCCGGGGCGACAGGTCGAACTGCAGCGAGATCGCCGGATACTTCGCCATGAACGCCGGCAACAGCGTGCCCATCACCTCGTTGGCGAAGTCGGCCGGCATCGATACCTTCAGCAACCCGTTCGGCGCCGCCTGCCGGTGCTGCGCCAGCGCCCCCGCCGCCGCCGTTTCCTCCGCCACCTTGCGGGCGTGCTCCAGCAGGCTGCCGCCGAACTCGGTCAGCACCAGCCGGCGCGTGGTCCGTTGCAGCAGCCGCTCGCCCAGCCGCGCCTCCAGCTGCGACAGGCGACGCGATACCGTCGACTTCGGCAATTGCAGGCGCTCGGCGGCCTGGCTGAAGCTGCCCAGTTCGACGATGCGGGCAAACAGCAGCAGGTCGCCGGGATCAAGTTCCATGATTGTTCCACTGGTGGATGAATGTTATCCATTTTAACCGCTTTATCAGCACCAGTGGAACGAGTAAAGTACACCCATCGCAGCAACAACCCCATTCAACGGAGCACACCATGAACATCCTGCAAATCAATTCCAGCGCCCGCAGCAACGGTTCCGAATCCACCCGCCTGGCCGACAGCATCGTCGCCCGGCTCAATGCGGACGGCAACGCCACCGTGGTACGCCGCGACCTGGCAGCCCAGCCGCATCCGGTGCTCGATGAAACCGCCCTGCAGGCCCTGTTCACCCCGGCCGAGGCGCGCACCCCGGAACAGGCGGCCCGCGTGGCGCTCGACGATGCGCTGATCGCCCAGGCACAGGCGGCGGACGTGATCGTGATCGGCGCGCCGATGTACAACTTCGGCATCACCGTGCAACTGAAAAGCTGGTTCGACGCGATCGCCCGCGCCGGCGTCACGTTCAAGTACGGTCCGACCGGCCCCGTCGGCCTGTTGACCGGCAAGAAGGTCTACGTGGCGCTGACCCGCGGCGGCATGCACAAGGATGCGCCGTCCGATGTTCAGCTGCCGCACCTGAAGACCTTCCTCGGTTTCGTCGGCCTGACCGATGTGCAGTTCGTGTATTCCGAAGGCCACGGCATGGGCGCCGACGCCGTGGCGCGTGCCCGCGCCGAAGCGGACGAGCAGATCAACGCCGTCCTCGTGTAAGCAGGCCAGGCAGGCAAAAGCAGGCAAACCACCACCAGCAACAGGAGAACAGTCATGAGCATCACCGCAGATAACGTCACCCGCGCCCGCACCGTGGAGCGCGTGATCCAGGGCCAGGCCGTGATGGACGGCGCGGGCGTGAAGATCAACCGCGTGCTGACCCAGCCGCTGCAGCGCCGCCTCGACCCGTTCCTGATGCTGGACAATTTCGGTTCGGAAGAAGCCAGCGACTACCTCGCCGGCTTCCCGAACCATCCGCACCGCGGCTTCGAGACCGTGACCTACATGCTCGAAGGCCGCATGCGCCACCGCGACAGCGCCGGCAACGAAGGCTTGCTGGAGAACGGCGGCGTGCAATGGATGACGGCCGGCCGTGGCGTGATCCACTCCGAAATGCCGGAGCAGGAAGAAGGCTTGATGGAAGGGTTCCAGCTGTGGCTGAACCTGCCCGCGAAGGACAAGCTGATGCAGCCCTGGTACAAGGATTTCAAGGCGGCCGAGATCCCGTCGTTCACCACGGCCGAAGGCGCGGTGGTGCGCGTGATCGCCGGCAGCAGCCATGGCATCGCCGGGGCCGTGCAGCGCGAAGGCACGGAACCGCTGTACCTGGACATCGAACTGTCCGCCGGCGCCACGTTCACCCAGGCGCTGCCGGCCGGGCACAATGCGTTCCTGTACCCGTACCGCGGCAGCGTGACGGTTGCCGGCAAGACGGTGGCCGAGCGCAGCATGGCGATCCTGGCCAATGACGCACAGGCGGACGGGATCGCCGTCAGCACGGCGGACGCGGCGCGCTTCATCCTGATCGCCGGCCGCCCGCTGAACGAACCGATCGCGCAATACGGGCCGTTCGTGATGAACACGCAGCAGGAAATCGTCCAGGCGGTGGAGGATTTCCGCGCCGGCCGCCTGGGCGAGGAAGCCCACGGCGCCCGCTGACCGTCATCGATCGGCGCGGTCGCGCTAGAATGCGCGCATGACCACGCTGATCGACCTGTTCAAACGGCTGAGCCGGGCCCTGGGGCTCGACACGGCCGATTCCTTCCCTCCCGGCCACGCCTACGCGCGCACGCGCTGGAACGCGGCCTATTTCGACATCGCCTCCGACGTCAAGCCGGACGACATCGAGCGCCGCATCTGCGACGCCATCGCCAACACGCCGCTGGTATTTGCCCACATCACCAACCCAACGCCGCGGATGCAGCGCGCGCTGTTCGGCGTGCTGGAGCAGCGCCTGCGCCTGCGTCACGAGCGCGAGGCGGCGCAACTGGCGGCACTGCTGATCGGCGCATACCGCAGCCCCCATATCGTGGAGGCGATGCCGGGCCTGAAAGCGGTCATCGCGGCCACCGTGCATGACGAGGCGCCGGTGCGCGTCCGCGCCGTGCTCGATTTCATGGCGCAGCGCGATGCGCCGTTCGACGTGATCGACATGCACTGAACGGCGCCGGCCGCCCGGCCAGCTCTTGCGCGGCCGCCGGCGGGAAGGAATGCATTCATTGCAAGTGGCACGAGGCTCGACTAGAGTGCAATGGCCACCATGACACGCGAACATTGCTTTCCCAACCCCGATCGAGGAGTTCCACCGTGCGTATCCCTCCTTACCTGCTGACCGCGGCCGCCTCGGCCGCGATGCTGCTCGCCGCCGGCCCCGCCTGGGCGGACATCGCCACCTACACCAGCCAGTCGGCCCATCTCGGTGCCGTGGGCGCCACCGGCGTCGACACGTTCGACGACCTGGTCGTCGACGAATTCGCGTCGCCGCTGAACCGCGCGGCCGGCGCGTTTTCATACACCGCCGCGATTACCGGCGGCACCGGGTTCGGCGCGAGCGACGACGATGTCGACGTGTGGTTGACGAGCGGCAGCATGGACGACACCATCACGTTCTCCGGCTTCGGCACCGGTGCGGCCGGCGCGGGCGGCTACTTCTTCGGCAGCGACCGGTTCGGTTTTTCGCAAGCGATCGACCACATCACGATCTCGGCAACGGACAGCACCGGCGCCACCGTCACGCATGTCATCGACGCGCCGGGCCCCGATTCGTTCGCCGGCTTTGTCTCGACGGCTTACCTGACCTCGCTGTCGGTATCGATCGGCGGCGCGGCCGATGGCTGGCCCACCATCGACGACCTGCACATCTCGGCACCGGTGCCGGAACCGGCGGCTTACGCGTTGATGCTGGCCGGCCTGGGGCTGCTCGGATGCGCGGCGCGGCGGCGGCAGGCCTGACCCGCCGCCCCGTCAGCCCGAAGCCGCGGCGGGCGTCGGCGTCGGGAGCCCGCTCCCGGCGCGCGCCGGCACATAGCGCTCGCGCAGCGCCATGAAAGGCGTTTCCACAACCCTGTACAGCAGCCACCCGGCGGCCAGGCTGGCCAGCACCAGCAGCGCGATGCCGGCCGGCCCGGCGGGATCGATGCCGCCCGCGCGCAGCATCCTGGCCAGCACCACGCACAACTGCTTGTGCGTCAGGTAAATCGCATACGACCACACGGCCACGCTGCCGGCGCCCGGCACCCGCACGCGCGCCAGCAGTGACGCCGGGCTCAGCGCCGCGAGCACCAGCAGCGCGAAACCCAGCGCCAGCAGCGGATAGCCGAACACGGTGACCGCATGGCCGAAGTGATCGTCCAGGAACAGCTTCAGCGCCAGCGCCGTGACGGCGGCGCCTGCCGCCAGCGTCCAGTTGCCGAACGACGTGATGCGCGCCCACAGCGGGCCGTGGCATTGCCGGATCATCGCCAGCGCAACGCCGGCCAGCAACTCGTCGAAGCGGCACAGCGTGGCGTAGTACACGGTCGTGTAGAACGCCGCGTTGCCCGCATGCGGCGGCCGCGCGGCCTGCCAGCCCAGGTCGCGGAACAGCATGCCGGCCGCGAGCCCGCAGGCCAGCGCGAACCAGCCGAGCGCAACCGCGCCGCGGCAGCGCGCGATCAGCAGCGCCGCCGCCGGCAGCACGAAATAGAACTGTTCTTCCACGCACAGCGACCACGAATGCGAAAATCGCGTGCCTGGCACCAGGCCCAGGTTCACCGTGAACGTCAGGTATTCCCACCACGGCGCATGGCGCGTGCCGTCGATGAAAGGCGGCCAGAACGCATACAGCGCCAGCACCACGTAGTAGTTGGGCAGCGTGCGCAGCAGCCGGCGTGCGGCGAACCGGCCCATCGAAAACGCGCCGGTGCGCAGCCCGGCCAGGATCTGGTTGCCGATCAGGTAGCCGGACAGCGTGAAGAACAGGTCCACCCCGGTCCAGCCGATCCTGCTGGCGAAGCCGAACGTGGCCTCGTCCGTGACGAAGCTCATGTAGTGGTTGGCGAACACGAGCACGATCGCAAGCGCGCGCAGCGTGTCCAGGCCGGGCTGGCGGGTCGAGGAATGCATGGGCGGCATTGTACCGCCGGCGATGCATCGTTCCATCGCCAACGCGGCTAAAATGACGGCCACCATCCATTCCCGAGGAACAGCATGAGCCGTACCCTGCACTTCCGATCCGTCAACTACACCGGCCAGGGCCCCGGCCCCAGGCTGATCGTCACGGGTGCCGTGCACGGCAATGAAACGGCCGGCACGCAAGGCATCGAGCGGGTCATGGCGCGGCTCGACAGCGGCGAACAGTCGCTTGTCAACGGCAGCGTCACGTTCGTTCCCGTCGTCAATCCGCTCGCTTATGCGAAAGGCGAACGGGCCGGGGAGCGCAACCTGAACCGCAACCTGTTCCCGAAGGCCGATCCGAAGGATTTCGAAGACCGCGTCGCCAACTGGCTGTGCCCGCTGCTGGCGGCGCACGACGTGCTGCTCGACCTGCACTCGTTCAATTCGCCCGGCGAACCGTTCGTGATGGTGGGCCCGCGCGACAACGACGGGCCGCTGGAACCTTTCCGGCATGAACTGGAAGAACGCGCACTGGCGCGGGTGCTGGGCGTGCGGCGCTTTGTCGACGGCTGGCTGCGCACCTATGGCGCCGGCGTGCGGCGCCGTCTCCGTGACGATAGCCAACTGGAAACGGTACTGCGCTACGGCGTCGGCACCACCGAGTTCATGCGCACCACCGGCGGCTACGCGCTGACGCTGGAATGCGGCCGGCACGACGACCCGCAGGCGCCGGACGTGGCGTACCGCGCCATCATGCATACGCTGGCACACCTGGGCATGGTCGACGCGCCCCGGCCGAAACCGGTACCCCGCGAGGAAATGGAAGTGCTGTCGATGTGCGAAGTGCACGACCGGCAGGGCGACGCGGACACGTTCAGCCGGCCCTGGGCCAGCTTCGACCGTGTTGCCCGCGGCGACGAAATCGGCCGCCGCGCCGATGGCACGCCGGTGCTGGCCGGGATGGATGCCGTGATCCTGTTTCCCGACAGCGCCGCTCCGGCAAACAGCGAGTGGTATTACCTGGCACGCGTGAACGAAGAGTTTTGAGGGACCGTTAGCGGTAAATCGGAAAACCATATCAGCCCGGTTCCAGCGCGAGCACTTTCCGCGGCCGGCGGTCTGAACGTTACTGCGGCGCCAGGATCTTCAGGCCCAGGATGCCGGACACGATCAGCGCGATGCATACGAGCCGCGCCGCTTCGGACGGTTCGCCCAGCACGGCGATGCCGTAGATGGCGGTGCCGACGGTGCCGATGCCCGTCCACACGGCATACGCGGTGCCCAGCGGCAGGTCGCGCAGTGCCAGGCCGAGCAGGCCGACGCTGCCGGCCATCGCGGTGAGGGTCAGCACGCTGGGCACGAGACGGGTGAAACCGGCCGTATATTTCAGGCCGACGGCCCAGGCGACCTCGAGCAGGCCGGCCACCAACAGGACGATCCAGGACATGGATGTTCTCCAGAGCTTGGCAAGGTCGTCCCCGCCGACGATGAAGCCCGCCGCGGCGTGCGCGGGAAGGGGTCGTCCCCTCAGGCAGGGCCGGAGTATATCATTGCAATATTTCATTCGCAGAGCATCATTTTTATCCTTGCAAACAGGGCTTGAACTTATATCGTACAATCTCGATATACGTATCGGAGTTACTCGATATTCGCATCGAAGAAACAAACCATGACCGAACTCGACATCGACGCCATCCACAAGGCACTGGCCAACCCGGTCCGCCGCGAGATCCTCGCGTGGCTGAAGGACCCGGAAACGCACTTCGCCGACCAGCTCCATCCGCTCAGCCTGGGCGTGTGCGCGGGCAAGATCGACGAGCGCTGCGGCCTGTCGCAATCGACGGTGTCGGGTCACCTGGCGATCCTGCAAAAGGCGGGACTCGTCACGGTGACGCGGCTTGGACAGTGGAACATGTTCAAGCGTAACGACGAGGTCATCGGGGCTTTCCTCGATCACATCAACGGCGGCCTGTAAAGGCGCCCATCAAGCTGACCATCTCAAGGAAACGATATGACCACTCTGTTCGACCCCATCACCATCGGCGGCCTGACGCTGAAAAACCGCGTCATCATGGCGCCCCTGACCCGTGCCCGCGCCGCCGGCGGTGCCCGCGTGCCCAACGCGCTGATGGCCGAGTACTATGCCCAGCGCGCCAGTGCCGGGCTGATCCTGTCGGAAGCAACGTCGGTGACACCGCAGGGCGTCGGCTACGAAAACACGCCGGGCATCTGGTCCGACGAACAGGTGGAAGGCTGGAAGCTCGTCACCGACGCGGTGCACGCGAAAGGCGGCAAGATCGTCATGCAGCTGTGGCACGTGGGCCGCATCTCGGACCCCAGCCTGCTGAACGGTGAAGCACCGGTGGCGCCGAGCGCGATCGCGCCGCAGGGCCATGTCAGCCTGCTGCGCCCGATGCGCCCGTATGCCGTGCCGCGGGCGCTGGAAACGGATGAGATCCCGGGTGTGATCGCGGCTTACCGCCTGGGCGCGGAAAACGCGAAGAAAGCCGGTTTCGACGGCGTGGAAATCCACGGCGCCAACGGCTACCTGCTCGACCAGTTCCTGCAGGACAGCACCAACCAGCGCACCGATGCGTACGGCGGCCCGATCGAGAACCGCGCCCGGCTGCTGCTCGACGTGACCGATGCCGCGATCGATGTGTGGGGCGCCGACCTGGTCGGCGTGCACCTCGCGCCGCGCCGCGACTCGCACGACATGGGCGATTCGGATCCGGCCGGCACGTTCGGCTATGTGGCGCGCGAGCTGGGCAAGCGCAAGATCGCGTTTATCTTCGCGCGCGAAGCCATCGGCGAGGACAGCCTGGGGCCACTGCTGAAAAAGGAATTCGGCGGCGTGTATATCGCCAACGAGAATTTCACCATCGACAGCGCGCAGCAGGCACTGAACAACGGCACCGCCGACGCGATCGCCTGGGGCAAGGATTTCATCTCCAACCCGGACCTGCCGGAACGCCTGCGCGCCGGGGCTCCGCTCAATCCACTGCGGCCGGAAGTGATCTACGGCCCATCGGCCGAGGGTTATACGGACTACCCCGCACTGGCGTAAATCGCCGATGTTTCCGGGCACCCGGGCGCCACCGCCGGGTGCATGACCGCCGCAACGCTTCGCATGTTCAGGAGCGCCCGCCCCTTCAGGAATTCCCTGAAGGGGCGGGCGTTCCTGTTTTACTTGCGGAAAACCTTCAGCGTGGCACGCTGTAGTTGACCGGCACGAACTGGTAACCCTTGCCGTTGCCGCGCAGGTGGCCCAGCGCGGGGAACGGCAAGTGCGCGGCGCCGATCAGGTAGGCACCTTTCGCCGCATTCGCAAACGCGGCTTTCCGGGAGGCCAGCGCGGCCTTCGTATCGCTGTCGAACTCGATCGTCACCGAAGGGTCGTCGAACTGGATGAATTGCGCATGCATCAGGTCGCCCATCAACACCAGCTTCTCGCCACGGCTTTCGACCACATAGCTCGTGTGTCCCGGCGTGTGGCCATAGCTGGACGTGGCGCGGATGCCGGGTGCCAGTTCGGCATTGCCTTCGAACGGCTGGAACCGGTCCGCACCGGCATAGGCGGCCAGTGCCCCCTGGGCGCCCTGGAAATAGCCTTTCTTGTCTTCCGGCGCGGAATCGAGCTGCGCCTTGCTCAGCCAGAAATCGGCATCGCGCTTGTCGGCGCGCACCACCGCGTTCGGGAATGCCGCCTTGTCCGCGCCCCCCAGGCCGCCCACGTGGTCAGGATGCATGTGCGTGATGTAGATCTCGTCGACCTGCTCCGGCTGGTAGCCGGCTGCCTTCAGGCTGCCCAGCAGCTTGCCCAGCGTGGGGCCGAACAGCGTGCCGGCGCCCGTGTCCACCAGCACCAGTTTGCTGCCCGTGTTGATCAGGAATGTATTGACCGACGTTTCGACCGGCGTCTTCAGGAAGTGCTTCGACAGCGCGCCCTGCACTTTCGCGGGCTTTTCATGCAGCAGCTTGTCCATCGGCAGGTCGACGGTGCCGTCGGACAGCACGGTCACTTCGAAGTCGCCGACCATCGTGCGGTAGAAGCCGGGCGCCTGGGTCTTGACGATCGGCGCGGCGGCAAGCGCGGTACCGGCGGCGGTCAGCAACACGGCCGCCATCACGGCACGGGAGCGGAAAGGAATACGGGAAGCAATGCGCGGTGCGCCGCGGTGAGCGATGTATGGTGTCATGTTGGTGCTTTTCTTGTGTGTTGCGGGATCGCCAGATTACCTGAAACGTCACCATTCTGCCGGCGCCTCCCTCCTCAGGCAGGGACGAAGGCTGCCGGCAGCCGCGGCCGGCAATCAAGGACTAGAAATTGAGCGGCATGCGCACCGACAGCGATACGTCCGGCGTATCGCGCGTCAACCCCGCTCCCACGGTGACGTTGACGGTGCGCTTGTCGTTCAACCGGTATGAAAAGCCCATCAGCAACGTGCCGAGCTGCGTGCGTACCGACCCCGGCACGTTGCTGCCGTTCTGTTTCGTGCGCCCCATCGAGCTGTGGTCGTAGCCGAGGCTGAGCGACGCCTTTTCGTTCAGCGCCAGCCCGATGCCGAAATTGAAGCCAATGACGGCGCCCGGTTTCACCTCGCCCAGCGGCTCGATTTCCCCGTTCAGAACACGGCGCGAAACATTGCTGCGCTTGATGTTGTGCAGGTAGCTGATGCTGCCGAAAAAGATCGCCGGGTCGCTGGGGAACAGCCATGTCACGCTCGGCTGCACGCCGTAGAAGCCGGAGCCCGTGGGCAGGTCGAGCGGCAGGCCGGTGCCGGTGGCGTTCTCGCCGACGCAGCGCCGCGTGCAGTCGGTCACGACCTCGAACGGATCGCGGCCGGTGCGCGTCTTGACCCGCACGCCTGCCACGTAATACGGCTTGTCGATGCCGCCCGCGTTCAGCTGGTGGCGCAGCGACAGTTCCACATCGCCGAGCGCACGGCCGCTCGTGTCGAACACGCGCTCGACGGCGGTGCCGGTGAACAGCTCGCGGCTGACGGTGGAATCCGAACGGTACACATACGGCACGCGCAGCTCGACCTCGGTGCGGTTGGTCAGGCCATGCCGGGCCGCCAGCGCGCCCGTGAACGTGTTGCGCTTGACCTCGCGCACGTCGATCAGCCCGATCAGCAGCGCCGGGATGATCGTGTAGCCCACCAGCGCAACCCGGTTGCTCGATGAATAGCCGAACTGGAACGACGGCTCCAGCACGGTGGCCCCGCGCGCCGTCAGTACGCCGGGCGCCTCGAACAGCGGCGCCACTTCGGGTGGGCGCACCTCGCGCGCGGCGGCCCGCCCGGCCACCGGCCCCGCCGGCGCGGCACCCGGGGCCGGCGGGGCCGGTGCCACCGGCGGCGCCGGCGCGCCAGGTTGCGGACCGGGCGGCTGCAGCGTGGGCTGCGGCTGCGACTGCGGCGCGGCCGGGCCGGCGCCACGCATCGCGGCGAGCACGGTGGATTGGAGGGGGCGCGGTGCCGGGCCGTTCGCGTCCGCCGAAGCGGCTTCCCAGCCTTCGACATCGGGCAGCGGCGCGGCGTCCTGTGCTCCCGGAGGCGACAGCGCGGGCGAGCCCGGCATCGGTGCGGGCCGTGCCGCCAGTTGCTCGCGCAGTTCGCGCAGCAGTTCGCGCTGTTCCACCAGCTCCTGCCGCAGCCGGTGCAGCTCGGCGGAGAGCTCGGCGGCGGTGGGCCCCTGGCCCGGCATGGCCGGCGGCCCCTCCTGCTGCGCCAGCGCGCTCATCATGAACAGGGACAGGCCGGCGGAACCGGCAAGCAGGGTCTGGGCGAACCGCATGCGAAACTCCTTTTGGGTGGCAGCCGCTCAGCGCGGCACGATGGCGGTGGACAGCGACTGGCGCAGGCTGTCGCCGAAATTCATGTCCTTCAGGATCGACAGGCTGTTGACGGTGGCGTCGATCGTGGTCTGGCTGCGGATCACCTGATCGTCGGCGCTGTTCTGCAGCAGCAGGCCCGCCAGCGGTTGCGCCGCCTGCAGCAGCGCGTTGCCCTCGCCGATCCGGGCGATCTGGAATGCCGGCCGCGACGCGTCGGCGGTCGACAGCTGGCCGCTGGCGATCACATTGCCGTTCAGGCTCAGCACCCGGTCGACGGACAGGGACACCAGCAGGCCATTGCCACCGTCGAAGCCGCCCCTGGCGTCGGCCAGCACTTCTTCGTCGACCGGTACCCAATCCGCGGTTCCGCCGGCGCCGGATGCGCAAGCCGGGACCGATGCCAGTACGGCCCAGCAAAGGGTGGCCAACAGGCACGGCACGCCGGAATGGGGCAGCGGAAACCATGGCATCTTCATGTCGTTTCTCCTTCATTCGTTCGGAACACCCGCCGGCTGTCGTCCGGTCGTACGGACATCCGGCCGCCCGCTCAGTCGTTCGGTGGTTCGGTGATCCGGTGATTCATCGCACTAGAAATCACCAGCGTCCAGCTTGGGCAGCGTCACGCGTCCGAGGCCTTCGCGGGCAAGCGCATCGCCGGGCTGCATGCGCGGTGCCACAGCCCAGTCGGAACCTTCATTGAAACGCGGTTTCCGGTTGCGGTCATGGATCACGAACAAGAGTTGGTTCAGCCAGATCGCTTCGAAGGCCGTGCGCGACAATGCGCGCGTGCCGCCGGACGGATCGCCGAACAGCACACGCCCGTCCCGCATTCCCTTGACGACGACGAAATGCCGGTAACCGTGCTCGACCACGAGCACGATCGCCGGGAAGCCGGCCTTGGCAAGACTGTCCAGAGGCTGCTGGAAGCCATCCGCCCTGAAGCCATGGGCGGCCAGGAACCGCTTCATGTCAAGCAACGAAAAGCCCTCCTGGCGGATACGCGCCTGGTCGCCGCCGACGAACATTTGCGCAAAGGCCTGCTGTTCGCTGACGGGGTAGCCGTAGTGGTGTGTCAGCAGCGTGGCCAACGCGGCCGAGCCGCAGCTGAAGTCATATTGCTGGCGTATGGTGGACAGGTAGCGGACCTCTTTCAGGCTCGTCACCCGCATCGAAACCGGACCACCGCCCGCGAAAGGCAGGTCGGCGGCCCGCGCAGGTACCATCGCGGACGGGCACAGCATGCACGCCCACAGCATGCAAACCCACGGCACGGACGCCAGCGAAAACAGGCACGCGAGCGGCCGCGGCAGGGACGAAGCCCTTCGCCCCGCCGGGCGGTGCGCCCGCATGGTTGCTCCCCTTCCCTCGCGTGCGTTCATCGGATCTGCACATTGACAATGGTGGCATTCTGGATCAGCACGTTGGCACCGGAATTCTGGATCACCATCGGCAACCCCGACGCATTCGCGAACGCGCCATCCGTGATGGTGTTCGCCCCCGTGACGACGTGGGTCGCCGCATTGTTGCCGACAGTGCCGCTCAGGCGCATGTCGCTCCACGGCGTTTCGGTGCCGCCGCGCAGGTTCTCGAGGCGAGCGTCGCCCAGCGCATCGTCCGCGCCGGGCGTGCGCGCAACGGCCGACGTACCGCGCGTCGGCAATTCGTGCACCGCGGCAGGCAGCGGCAACGCGCCCGCCGCAACCTCGAACGTCCGCATGCCGTCGCCGGCGGTACCGCTTTCTTGCGCCCCTGCCGATGCCGCGCACGCCACCAGCGACACGGCGCCGAAGACTTGCAGGCAGCGGCGCATCGCCAGCGGCACGCAGCCGCCCTTCCTTTCCCTTCCCGTATTTCGGTCTTGCATGTGGCCTCCACGAAGATGCATTGGGCGCGCGGACATGCGGGCAGCAGGTCGCTGCCCGTGGCCGGCGAACTGCCGCCGGCCATCCGCGCGCGAGGCCGATCAGCGGCCGACCCCCAGGTTCGCCTGCACGTTGACGCTTTGCTGCACCAGCGAGCTGATACCGCTGTTCTGGCTGATCACGGAAATGCCCGCGGCCGATTGCGCCACACCGCTCATCGTGTTGGACATGTTGAACGTGCCGGCATTGACGGTGTTTGTGCCGCCGGCACCACCGGTGCCGCCCTCGCCCGTCCCGCCGGTTGCCGCGCCGGCAGTGGTCGCGCCTGTGGCGCCGCCTGCACCGCCGGTGCCCGCGCCGCCCGAGCCGCCGGCGCCGCCGTCACCGGCAGTGGCATCGCCGTTGGTCGCAGCGCCACCGGTACCGTCGCCGCCCGTGCCGGCACCCGCCGTGGCCGTGCCGCCCGTACCCGAGCCACCCGCCGCGCCGGCACCCGCCGTGTTCGACGAGTCGCCGCTGGCGGCACCCGCGCCGCCGGCCGCACCCGCCGCGCCGTTGCCCGCCGTGCTCGAGCCGCTGCCGCCGCTTGCACCATCGCCGCCCGCACCGCCGGTACCGGTCGCGCCGGCACCACCTGTCGTGCTGGCCGTGGCGCCGGCACCGCCGGCACCGGAGGTGTTCGTGCCGCCCGCCGCGCCCGCACCGGCCGTGTTGGAGCCGGCGGCACCCGCGCCGCCCGCGCCACCCGTGCCGCCGCCCGCGCCGGCGCCGCCAGCGGCACCGGCCCCGCCTTCACCGCCGGTCGTGCTGCCGGCGTTCGCGCTGCTCGCGCCCGTCGTTGCACCACCGCCGGTGCCCGTGCCGCCACCACCGGCACCGCCCGTGCCGTCAGCGCCGCTGCCGGCACCACCGGTCGCCGCGCCGGAAGTGGCGGTGGCCGTCTGTTCGCCGGTGCTTGGCGGCGGCTCGCCGGACGGCGTGCCGCTGTTATTGCTGGCGGTGCTGTAGCCGGAGGTTGCATTGCCGCCGGCGCCGGCAGCGCCCGTACCGGTGCCGCCATTGCCGCTGCCGCCGGTACCCGAACCGGAACTGGCCGAGGTGCTGGTATCGGCACCGCCCGACGTGGAGGCGCCGCCAGCCGCACCGGCACCGCCCGCGCCGCCCCCGCCGCCGTAGCCGCCCAGGCCGCCGGTGCCACCGGCACCGCCGGCCGCCGCACCCGTGGTGCCGCCGTTGCCGCCGTTGGCACCGTTCGCGGTGCCGCTGCCGCCACCGGCGCCGCCCGTGGCAGCCCCGGCGAGGCCGCCGTTACCGCCAGTCCCGGCACCGCCGGCCGCGCCCGCGCCGCCGTAGCCGCCATTGCCATCGGCGCTGCTGCCGCCAGCGCCACCGTAGCCGCCGGCGCCACCGGTGCCGCCGGCCCCCGTGGCCCCGCCCGTGCCCAGGCCGCCGGCCCCGCCGGCACCACCGCTGGTGGCGCCGTTGCTGGCATAGCCGCCGGTTCCCGCGCCGCCCGCACCGCTGCCGCCCGTGGCGCTGCCGTTGGTTGCAATGCCGCCGCTACCGCCGGCCGCGCCGGCTGCCCCGGCCCCGGTGCCGCCCGCGCCCGCGGTGGCGGCCGCATTGCCGCCCGTTGCCGCGCCGCCGGTGCCGCCCGCGCCGGCGCCGCCATTGGCGCCGCCGTTGTTGGTGGCCACGTTACCGATGTTCTGCACGGTGTTGCCGCTGACGGTGCCGGTCAGCGTGCTGACCGCCGTGGCGGTCGAGGTATTGAATGCGTTGTCCACGGCCGAAGTGGCGTTGGCGCCGTTGTTGGCGGCCGCGGCACCGGTCGCCAGTGCACTGGCATAGCCGGTGCTGTTGTTATTGTCGTTGGCGTTGTCACGGTTGGAGCTGGAATCGTTGTTGCGGTTGGTGCTGCTGTCGACCACCGCCGTGGATGCGTCGTTGGAATGGGCTCCTGCGCCGCTCTGCGTGATCGCCGACGTGGGGTCGGTGGTCTGGGCATATGCCCCGCTGCAGGCTAACGCGATTGCCGTGGCAAGCATGGTTTTCTTCATTTGGATTTCCTCGCTGAAGTAATAGGCCAAAGTAGTCGGACGACATTGCCGAGGCTCTTTTCAAAGCGCATCCTGGCGTTCACCGGAAGTGAACCGGTCTCCGCGGGACGCACTGGGAAATCCTCGGTCAATGGCTTATCGCAAGCTTGATGCCATGAGGCTGCAAATGCGCTAATCCATTGAAATCACTGGATTTTTTGCTCGACGTTGGCGCGCACCCGGGGCTCGGTGTCACGGCATTGCAACAACCGGACGGAACACTTGGAACGGTCGATGCTGCCCGGTTCACCCTGCCGCTGGCGTCCGCACCGCCTGTCACATTCGTGTGACAGCAGCATGTGCGGCGAACGCTGCCGTGAACGAACTCGCCGTCCCGGAGGTTCAGGAATCGCGCTTGCGTGCCCGCGGGTTGATGCTGTGCTTGGCCATCAGCCGGTAAACCGTCATGCGCGACACTCCCAGCTCGCGGGCCACGTGCGTAATGCTCTTGCCGGCGCCGAGACCCGCCTCGATCGCCCGCCGTTCGGCCTGCACGCGCGCGCCGTGCAGTGCCAGCGTGGGCATGGCGGCGGCGTCGAGCCCGAGATCGTGCGGCATGATCAGGCGGCCCTCCGCCATCACGGCGGCCCGGCGCACGCGATTGTGCAGCTCGCGGACATTGCCGGGCCAGTGGTGGGCACGCATCGCTTCCAGCGCGCCGCTGGAAAAGCCGCGCACGTGGGCCGAGCGTTCGCGCGCATGATCGCGGAAGAATGTTTCGGCCAGCACCGGTACATCGTCGCGGCGCTCGCGCAGCGCCGGCATTTCCAGGGTCAGCACATTGAGGCGGTAGTACAGGTCCTCGCGGAACGTGCCGCGGGCCACCGCTTCGTCGAGCCGCACGTGCGACGCCGCGATCACCCGCACGTCCACCGGCAGCGGCCGCGTGCCGCCTAGCCGGTAGATCGTTTTTTCCTGCAGGAACCGCAGCAGGTTGGCCTGCATGTCGAGCGGCAGGTCGCCGATTTCATCCAGGAACACCGAGCCTCCGGCGGCGGACTCGATCAGCCCGGCACGCGCCTTGCCGGCACCGGTGAAGGCCCCACGCTCGTGACCGAACAGCTCGGACTGCACGAGGCTCGCCGGTATCGCACCGCAGTTGATCGGCACGAACGGCCCCTTGTCGCGTGCCGAACCGTCATGGACGGCACGCGCCGCCAGCTCCTTGCCGGTGCCGCTTTCGCCCCAGATCAGCACCGGGGCATCCGCCGCCGCCACTTTCAGCAATTGCCGCCGCAATCGTGCGATCGCCTCGCTGTTGCCCGTCAGGCGCGACGCGGCCGGTTCCGGCTCGAAAGGCGGTGTCTGGTGGAAAGCCGCGCTCAGTTTGCCCATCCCGTGCGCATGGCCCAGCGTTTGCCTCAGCCGCGCCGCATCGACCGGCATCGTGTGAAAATCGATGCAGTGGTCGGCAATGAGCTTGCGGCATGCCGGCTCGTGCAAGGCGGCACCGGCGCAGACGGCGATCCACCTGGTCCAGCAGTGCTCGCGCAGCAGGCGATCGAGCGGGTCGATGCCGGCCGGCCCGGTCAGCACGACAAGGCCGACCGGTACCGGGCAGGCGCGCAACAGCTCGCGCGCGTGCAGGGGGTCGCGTGCGCGCCGTACGGAAAAATCGGCGGCGGCGTCGCGTAACAGCGCTTCCGCATCCACGTTCGCGGCAGCCACGTAAAGCAATTGTTTTATTATCATCATGATATCTGTTTTTACTCCGTTACCATGGCATCCCGGCCCTGGACACGACGCTCGCCGTGTACGTCAGGGAACGAAGAAAGCGCCAGCCGGCGTCTTGCCGCACCGGATCGGCCCGGCTAAAATGCCGTCCGCGGTTTCACAAAGTGAAAAATGGAATCGGGAATTGCGTTCGGCACATGCCGGCCGCCACGCCAACGTCAGCGCATTGCAGGAACGATAACCGTATGAACGATCACCGCCGTGACCACACGGCCCATGGCGAGCATCAATTGACGCCCGCACGGCTGCCAACCGTAAGACAGCGCCTGGCCTTGCGAGTTCTGCATTTATTCGGGTGGAGGATGCTGTACCGCCCGCTGCCGGGGCCACGCGGGATCGCCGTGGTGTACCCCCACACGTCGAACTGGGATTTCGCGATCGGCCTGGTCAGCAAATGGGCGATGGACCTGCCGTTCCGGTGGCTGGCCAAGGATTCGATGTTCCGCATGCCCGTGCTGGGCAGCTGGTTCCGCTGGCTGGGCGGCCAGCCGGTCGACCGCAGCGCGCCGCAGGGCATGATCCGGGCGCAGGCGGAGCGGATGAACGGGGAGGACTGGTACTGGCTGGTGATCACGCCGGAAGGCACGCGCGACTACCGGCCCAACTGGAAAAGCGGCTTTTATCACCTGGCACTGGAGGCGAAGGTGCCGCTCGTGCTGGTGAGCCTCGATTATGCGAACAAGGTGCTGGACTTTACGCAACACCTCTGGCTGACGGGCGACCAGGAACAGGACCTGGCCGCGATCCGCACCGCCTATGCCGGCCGCGCCGGCAAGTACCCGCAAAACGCCGCGCCGATCGAGCTCGGCGAGCGGCGCAGGGAATCGCGCGACTGAAGCGCGGCGGCAGAGGCGTGGCGGAAGGATGGCCGGCGCGCGGCCAGGCCGGCGCCATGGCCGCCGTCCGGTTCAGTTCAGTTCAGCGCCAGCATGCCCAGCCCGGCGGCGGCGATGGCGCCGCCGGTCAGGCGGGCGAGCGGCAGCTTGCCGATCAGCCGACCGGCGCCCAGCAGCAGCGCGCTCATGCCGAGGTAGCCGGCCGCGCTGATTGCATGCGGCAACTCCAGGCCGTGGGCATTGCCATGCAGGACGGCGAAGCTGCCCAGCAGCGCGGCGCCCGCCCATGCCGGCAGTTGCACGGCGGTCGCCACCAGCACGCCGGTCAGCAGCACGGTCAGCGCGATGCCGCCTTCCAGCCCCGGAATGTGCAGGCCCGCCATGCCGGCAGCGGCGCCGGCTCCCATCATGGCCACGAAGACCGCCGGCAGCATCAGCGGATGCGGCCTGGACCGCAGGGTCAGCCCTTCGGTACGCTCTTGCCGCATGCTCCAGATACCGGCGGCAAGCAGCGCCAGCAGGTGATCGACGCCGGTCAGCGGGTGCAGCAGGCCGTCCGCGAAGCCCATTTCCGCGTGACCCGGGTGGGCCAGCGCGGGCAGGCTGGCGGCCAGCAGGATGGTGGTGGCGAGCAGTTTTTTCATGCAGTTTCCTTGTAGATTGATTGGCGGCACGGCTACCGGCACCGTTACGCGGCCGGCCTGGGGGCCTGCCCCAGCAGGCCCTGTTCGCGGATGAAGTCGATGACCGTCTGCACGCCGTCGCCGCTGCGCAGGTTGGTGAACACGAACGGGCGCGCGCCGCGCATGCGCTTCGCGTCGGCGGCCATCACGTCGAGGTTGGCGCCCACGTGCGGGGCCAGGTCGGTCTTGTTGATGATGAGCAGGTCCGAGCGCGTGATGCCGGGGCCGCCCTTGCGCGGAATCTTCTCGCCGCCGGCCACGTCGATCACGTAGATCGTCAGGTCCGACAGCTCGGGGCTGAACGTGGCGGCCAGGTTGTCCCCGCCCGATTCGACGAGGATCAGTTCCAGGTCGGGGAAATCGGCCTGCATCCGCGCGATCGCCTCCAGGTTGATCGACGCATCCTCGCGGATCGCCGTGTGCGGGCAGCCACCCGTTTCCACGCCCATCAGCCGCTCGGCCGGCAGGGCCTCGGCGCGCAGCAGGATTTCCATGTCCTCGCGGGTATAGATGTCGTTCGTGATGACGGCCATGTCGACGGTGTCGCGCATGCCCTTGCACAGCATTTCGCACAGCGCGGTCTTGCCGGAACCGACCGGCCCGCCGATGCCCACGCGCAGCGGATTGGATTGAATTACCATGACAACTCCTCGGATTAAGACCGGTATACCCGGCTGTACTGCACCTCGTGCCGCATCGACAGCAGCGACAGACCCGGCGTCCAGTTCGACAATTCATGTTCGGCCAGCGATTGCGCGCACAGCGCGGCGGCCTCGATCTGCGGCCGCAGCGCCAGCAGCAGCCGTTGTCCGGCCACCTGCCCCAGCGGCACCGATTTCACGCACACCAGCACCTGGTTCTCGACCCACGAGAACAGCAGCGCCAGCAGCGCCTCTTCGTGCGGAATGCCCAGTGCGGACACGGCGCAGGCATAGGCCGATACCAGCGGCACCTCGCCGCCCTCCTTCAGCATGGCCAGCGCGCCCTCGTCGGCGATGCCCAGTTCCTCGATCAGCCGCGCCAGCGAGTAGCCCATCTGCACCGTCTCTGCGCGGAATTCCGCCGTATCGCGCGATGCGATGGCCCGCTCCGCCAGTTCCGCGACCCGCTGCGCATCGCGCTGCGTGAACGCGTTCATCAGGCGCCAGCACATCGGCGCTTCCCAGCGCGCCACCACCTCGTGCAACTGGCGCGAGATCCACGCATGGGCGCTGGCGGCATCGCTGACGATGCCCTGCTCCAGCGCCGCTTCCAGGCCTTGCGAATAGCTGTAGGCGCCGATCGGCAGTTGCGGGCTGGCGAACTGCAGCAGGTGCAGCAGCTGGGCGGCGGCGATCATGACGCAGCCTCCCTGGGGTCGCCCGGCCGATGGATCTTCTGCCGCAGCGGCACCGGCGCCAGCGGCCCCTGGCCGTGATCGTGGTGATGGTGGCCGCCGCCGAATCCGGACGAATACGCACCCGACTCCGGTTCGAACGGCGCGGATTCCTCGACCACGGTGGCACCGAGTCCGTGCAGCATTTCCTTGAGCACCGCATCGGCGCGGATGCGCAGGAAACCGTCGCCAACCTGTGCCTGCGTATGGCGGTTCCCCAGGTGGAAAGCGCAGCGCAGCAGCGCCAGCGCATCGGGCGCGGTCACGCGATAGGTCGCTTCCGGCGCCGCCACCACGCGCACCACGCGGCCGTCCTCTCCCGTCAGCAGGTCGCCGTCGCGCAGCACCGAGCCGCGCACGGTGAAGATGGCGACTTCCTCGCCGGTATCGAGCGCGGCGCGCAGCCGGCATTTCTCGCGCAGTTCGTAGGGCAGCACGAGCGATGCATCGACCCGCTCGGCGTTGGTCAGTTTGGTATGCAGTGTCAGCATGGGTGTCTTGGATCAGAACAGGAAATAGCGACGGTCATACATGCAGGACGCAGCGGTGAAATGCCTGGCGCATGTAATTCCAGCATCGGTCAGAACAGGAAATAGCGCTGCGCCATCGGTAGCACGACGGCCGGTTCGCAGACCAGCAGCCGTCCGTCGGCGCGCACTTCATAGGTTTCGGGATCGACTTCCATCACCGGCGTGGCGCCGTTGTGGATCATGTCGCGCTTGCGGACGTTGCGGGTGTTCTTCACCGCGATGAGCGGCTTGCTCAGCTGCAGCCTGGCGCCGATGCCGGCATCGAACGCGGCCTGCGACACGAACGTGAACGATTTCTTCAGCCCGCCGCCGAACGCGCCGAACATCATCCGGTAGTGAACGGGCTGCGGCGTGGGGATCGACGCGTTGGGATCGCCCATCTGCGCCGCCGCGATCATGCCGCCCTTCAGGATCATCGAAGGCTTCACGCCGAAGAACGCCGGCTTCCACAGCACGATGTCGGCGATCTTGCCCACTTCCAGCGAGCCGACCACGTGCGACACGCCGTGCGTGATCGCCGGGTTGATCGTGTACTTGGCGATGTAGCGCTTGACGCGGAAATTGTCGTTGCGCGACGAATCCTCCGGCAGCGGGCCGCGCTGCACCTTCATCTTGTGCGCCGTCTGCCAGGTGCGCAGCACCACTTCGCCCACGCGGCCCATCGCCTGCGAGTCGGACGACATCATCGAGATCGCCCCGATGTCGTGCAGGATGTCCTCGGCGGCGATCGTCTCGCGGCGGATGCGCGATTCGGCGAACGCCACGTCCTCCGCGATCGCCGGATCGAGGTGGTGGCAGACCATCAGCATGTCCAGGTGCTCGTCCAGCGTGTTGACGGTGAACGGGCGCGTGGGATTGGTCGACGACGGCAGCACGTTCGATTCGCCGACGGCGGCGATGATGTCCGGCGCATGCCCGCCGCCGGCGCCTTCGGTGTGGAACGTGTGGATGGTGCGGTCCTTGAACGCGGCCAGCGTCTCTTCCAGGAAGCCGCCTTCGTTGAGCGTGTCGCTGTGCAGCGCCACCTGCACGTCCATCCGGTCGGCCACCGACAGGCAGTTGTCGATCGCCGCCGGCGTGCTGCCCCAGTCCTCGTGCAGCTTCATGCCGATCGCGCCCGCTTCCACCTGCTCTTCGAGCGGGCGCGGCATGCTGACATTGCCCTTGCCGAGAAAGCCCAGGTTCATCGGAAACGCATCGGCCGCCTGCAGCATCGAGTGGATATGCCACGGGCCCGGGGTGCACGTGGTGGCCGCGGTGCCGACGGCCGGCCCCGTGCCGCCGCCCAGCATCGTGGTGACGCCGCTCATCAGCGCCTCCTCGATCTGCTGCGGGCAGATGAAGTGGATGTGGCTGTCGATGCCGCCGGCCGTGACGATCATGCCTTCGCCGGCGATGATCTCGGTGGCGCCGCCGATCGGCAGCGTCACGCCCGGCTGGATGTCCGGATTGCCGGCCTTGCCGATGCCGGCGATGCGCCCGTCCTTCAGGCCGATATCGGCTTTCACGATGCCCCAGTGATCGACGATCACGGCATTGGTGATCACCGTATCCATTACCTCGGCATGCACGCGCTGCGACTGGCCCATGCCGTCGCGGATCACCTTGCCGCCGCCGAATTTCACTTCCTCGCCATAGATGGCGTAGTCCTTCTCGATCTCGATGAACAGCTCCGTGTCGGCGAGGCGGATGCGGTCGCCCGTGGTGGGCCCGTACATCTCCGCGTACGCGCGGCGGGATATGGTTGCCATCTGATCTCCTTGTTCTGGTTATGCGTTCAAGTAGCGTCGGGCTCGTCTTTCAGCTTGCCCATCACCTGGCCGGCGAAGCCGTAGATCTCGCGGTTGCCCTCGACCGCCACCAGTTCGACGGTGCGCTGCTGGCCCGGTTCGAAGCGCACGGCGGTGCCGGCGGCGATGTTGAGCCGCTTGCCGTAGGCCTTCCAGCGTTCGAACGAGAGCGCGTTGTTCGCCTCGAAGAAATGGAAGTGCGAGCCGACCTGGATCGGCCGGTCGCCCACGTTGGACACCACGATGGTCACGGTCTCGCGGCCGTCGTTGATCGGCAGGTCGCCGTCCTGCAGTTGGTATTCACCCGGAATCATGTTTCACCTCACGGTATCGGGTTGTGGACGGTCACCAGTTTGCTCCCGTCCGGGAAAGTCGCTTCGACCTGGATATCGGGGATCATCTCGGGGATGCCCTCCATCACCTGGTCGCGGGTCAGTATCTGTGAGCCCTCGGACATCAGCTGCGCCACGGTTTTGCCGTCGCGCGCGCCTTCCATGATGGCTGCCGAGATCAGCGCCACCGCTTCGGGGTAATTGAGTTTCAGGCCGCGTGCGAGGCGGCGTTCGGCCAGCAGGCCGGCGGTAAAAATGAGCAGCTTGTCTTTTTCGCGGGGTGTCAGGTCCATGGAATTTCTCTTTCGGATGCGCCGGATTCAGGTGCGCCAGCTGCGCAGGTCGATGGCGGCGCGGCCCAGGACCGCGGGGCGCACGATGCGCCAGGCGGCCAGCATCAGCTCGCGCGCCGCTTCGCTGTCGTGGCCGAGCCAGCGCACGCACAGCACGTGTTTCATTTGCGTCACGCCATAGCAGGGGCTGTCGGCCAGCGCGCGCAGCGCCGCGACCGTGTCGGCGGACACCGGCTTGCCGACGGCCAGCAGCATGGCGGACACGGTATGGCCGGCCAGGCCGAGCGGGCTGGCAAGCAGGGCCGGCGTCAGCGTACCCTGCTCCCACCACAGCAGCCGCCCCGCCCGGCGCACCGAGGTGCGCTGGTCGACCCGGCCTTTCGTGAACGACTCGCCGGATGCGCGGCGGCCCAGGCACAGGATTTCGCAGCCGAGGTAACTGGCGTCCGCCGCCAGCGCGACATGATGGTCGAGCTCGACGTGGGCGCCGTCGAAGAAGATGGTTTCCTGGGGCAGCCATTCGAGCGAACCGCCGGTCTCGACCGACAGGTCGATGCGCTGGCGCGACACGCGGCCGTTGGCGCGGTACCACTTGGCGGCACCGGGCGACGTCAGCAGTGCATTGGCGCCGGGATTCAGTTGCGCAGCGACCGACAGCTCGTCGCCGCCCACCACGCCGCCGGGCGGATGCACCACGATGGCGTGGCAGATCGACGGGGCTTCCGGATACAGCGGCTTCTGCACGCGCAGCGGTCCACTGTGCTCGCGGCGGGTCAGGCGTGTGGTATCGCTATCGCGGGTGAACGCCAGCGCGAGCTTTGCCTGCCACGCCGCGCCTTGGGATGGCGGGTGGCCCGAAGTGATGGGCAAGCGTTCGGTACAGTCGGGCATGAGGATCGAGTCAACAATAATCCTATGCTACGAGCAAGTTGCGTGCCAGCATTTTTGGTGCAGGATGGGGCTGTCGTGCCTCATCCTGCACCACGGTAGAGCGGATGCACCACCGCGGTGCATTTCAGCGCGAGATTGTCACCAAAGCCCCGCTGCGTGCCGGCGCGCTGTCACTTGAGATCGACCGGCTCGCTCTCGTCCATCGTGTAGCGCACATCGCGCAGACCGTTCACGCGCAGCAATTCGCGTACCGTCAAACCGGCGGGATCGGCGCTCTGGCGATTCTGGCGCTGTTCGCTGCGGATGATCTCGCCGGCGATCTCGACGTCGCGCAGTCGGTACGGCGTGTTGACAACCAATGGCTGGGTATTATCGTTGTACCAGATCTGGTAAAGCGGCATGGAATGGCTCCTGGGTTGTTGTCTGTCTGGAATAATACCAAGCGTTGCCATTATTGTCCCGTCGCATACGGTCCCTTGCCGCCCTCCCCGATGAACCGGTCGATCCTGGCCTTCAGCACTGGCAGCGGCACCGAGCCCAGCTCCAGCACCGTGTCATGGAAGGCGCGGATGTCGAACCGTTCGCCCAACGCCGCCTCGGCCTTCGCGCGCGCCTCGGTGATCGCCATCTGTCCCAGGTAATACGACAGCGCCTGGCCCGGCCAGGAGATATAGCGGTCCACTTCGGTTTCCACCTCGTGCCGCGACAGCGCCGTGTTGTCCATCAGGTAGCGCTGCGCCTGTTCGCGGGTCCAGCCCTTCGCGTGGATACCGGTATCGACGACGAGGCGCGAGGCGCGCCACGCCTGGTAACTGAGCATGCCGAACACTTCGTACGGCGTTTCGTAGATCCCCATTTCGGTGCCGAGCCGTTCCGAATACAGCGCCCAGCCCTCGCCGTAGGCCGAGATGTAGGCATTGCGGAATGCCGGGCGGCCGCCCTGCTCCATCGCCACCGGCATCTGGAACGCGTGGCCGGGCGCCGACTCGTGCAAGGTCAGCGCCGGCAGGCTGTACAGCGCGCGCGACGGCAGGTCGTACGTGTTGACGAGGTAGACGCCCGGACCGCCGCGGCCCGACGTGTAGTACGGCGCCTGGTCCGGCGGCACGGGGATGATGGCGAAGCGGCTGCGCGGCAGGCGGCCGAAGTACTGCTCCGCCTTGCCGTCGAACTTCTTGGCGATCCAGGCGGCGCGCATCAGCAGCTCTTCCGGCGTCCTGGCGTAGAAGCGCGGATCGGTGCGCAGGAATTGCAGGAACGCCGGCAGGCCGCCGGTGAACTTCACCTCTTTCATCACCGCGGCCATCTCGGCGCGGATCTTCGCCATTTCAGCCAGGCCGATACGGTGGATCTCGTCTGCCGCGAGATGGGTCGTGGTGTATTCGACGATCTTCGACTGATAGTACGCCTTCCCGTCCGGCAGGCTCTCGGCCGCCAGGTTGCCGGTGGCCCGCGGCACGTACTCGTCGCGCATGAATGCCAGCAGTTCGGCGTGGGCCGGAATCACGCGCCGCGCGATGGCTTCCAGCGCCGCCGCGCGCAGGCTGTCCTGCTCGGCCGCCGGAATCGCTGCCGGCATCGCCTTGAACGGCAGGTAGAACGGCGTCTCGGCGGGCTTCGCCCCGACGATGCCGGCGATCGTGCCGTCGCGGCCGGCCAGCGTGACCTTCGGCGGCGTGAAGCCGCGCGCCAGCCCGGCGCGCATGTTGGCGACCTGTTCACGGAAGTAGCGCGGTACGTCGTTCAGCTGGGCCACGTAGTTCATGTAGTCCTGTCGGGTGCGGAACGGCTTGCGTGCTTCATACGTCATGTTGAACCAGAACGACGAATCCGCGTTCAGCGGCTTTTCATATTCGCGGAAGCGCCCGTTCGCCACCAGCGCCGCCACCTGTGCGCGGTAGACGGCGTAGTTGATGCGCCCCTCCGGCGACAGGTCCTGTTCGGCCACGCCGTCGAGCTGTTCCAGGACGCCTTCCCAGCGGGCGCGGCGGGCCGCCTGGGTGGCGGCATCCACCTGCGGCAGGCCGGCGCTGATGCCGCTCGTCTCGTCTTCCTCGTTTTCCAGCCGCTGCCCCTGGCGCCATTGCCACTCGGCTTCATGGATCGCGCGCAGGCGGGCATCGGCGCCGGCGGAGGCCGACGCCGACGCCGCGGAGGCAGTGGCGGCGGTAGCCGTCCCTGCGCACGAAGCGGATGCGAGCAGGCAGGCCAGCAGGCATCCACGCACTTGTCGACGCACATGTCGACGCAAGCCGGTCTTCTTCATCATTGTTCCCTGGTCCTTGAATCGAGGTAATCGCTGGCCATCGCCGTGCTGAGGAACAGCTTGCCGTTCAGCTGATCGAGCAGCGTGCTGGCGCGCAGCCGGTCCATCACCGGGCCCTTGACTTCGGCCAGGTGCAGGCCGATGCCGCGCGCGCGCAGGCTGGCGTTCAGTTCGGCCAGCGCGAACAGCGCCGTGGTGTCGATCGAACTGACGGCCAGCATCGACAGCACGAGGTGGCGGGTATCGGGGTGGGCGCGCAGCTCGTCCTCGATGCGCTCGCCGACCGCCTCCACATTGCCGAAGAACAGGTTGGCATCGATGCGCAGGATCAGCAGGGCTTCGCAGCGGGTGGCGGCATAGCGGTCGACGTTGCGGAAGTGCTCGGTGCCGGGAATGCGTCCCAGCACGGCGATGTGCGGCCGGCTGGCGCGCCAGATCAGCGTGCCCATCGACAGCACGACGCCGACGACGACGCCCGCCTCCACGCCCAGCGCCAGCACGCCGATGCAGGTGACGATCCATGCCAGCGCATCGCCCTGGTCATAGCGCCAGGCGGTGCGCAGCGTGTCGAGTTCCAGCATGCCGAGCACGGCGACGATGATCGTGGCCGCCAGCGTCGGCAAAGGCAGCAGCGCCAGCCAGCCGGTGGGCAGCACCAGCGCGATGGCGAGCAGCGCCGCGGAGATCACGCTGGCCAGCGGCGTGTTCGCGCCGGCCGCGAAATTCACGGCCGAGCGCGACAGGCTGCCCGTGACGGGGAACGCGCCGGACACCATGCTGGCCACGTTGGCCGCGCCGAGCCCCACCAGCTCGCGGTTCGACACCAGCTTCTCGCCGCGCTTTTGCGCCAGCGTCTGCGCCGCGCTCATGCTCATCAGGAAGACCACGAAGCCGATCAGCAGGCCGGGCTGCAGCAGTTCGCGCCAGTGCGATGGCGACGTGGCCAGGTTCAGTTGCGGCAAGCCCGTAGGCACCGGGCCCGTCAGGCGGATGCCGTGCGCGCCGAAGGTCCAGATCGCCGCCGTTGCGGCCAGCACGACGACCATCGGCGCCAGCTTGGACAACACGTCCGCCGCGGCCGCCCGCATGCCGGCGCGCTTGAGAAGCTTCGCCAGGTGGCTGCGCGCCAGCAGCAACAAAACCAGCGACGCGACACCGAGGAGCGCGCTCGGCACATGCGGGTGCGCGGGCGGTCCGCCCAGCAGCGGCCCCGCCTGCCCCCAGGCGATGACGAGCGAGGAACCGACCGTGAACCCGCTCATCACCGGCCGTGAAAAGAAATTGGCGAGAAAACCCAACCGCAGCAGGCCGCACAGCAGCAGCACCACGCCGGCCACCAGCGCCAGCTGCGCGGCCAGCACGCCGTGCAGGCCCGGCGCGCCACCGGCCAGCGGCGCGATCGCGGCGCCCGTCATCAGCGACACGATGGCCATCGGGCCGACCGATTGCGTCATGCTGCTGCCGAACAGCGCATAGACAAGCGGCGGCAGGATGCTCGCATACAGTCCCGCCACCGGCGGCAGGCCGGCGACCAGCGCGTAGGCCATGCCCTGCGGCACCAGCATCATCGCCACGACCACCCCCGCGCCGATATCGCCCGGCAGCGCCGCGCGGCGATAATGTCTGAGCCATTCCAGCATGCGAATAAAACCTGTTATTACAACGAAGGCGCAAGCCTAACATGGCTGAGCATGTGTCCACCACTGCCCTCTGCAAACCCGTCCGCTACCGGTGCCCCCGATTCGCCGACGCGGCCACTGCGTCGAGGATCTCTTCCGACAACGCGGGATCGGCGACCGCTCGCGCGAGCACGAGGCCGCCGATCATCGCCGCGTAGCCGGCGATCGCGTTGCGCCGCTTGTCGCCATCCGTGTCGCCCGGCGCCGCGCCGGCCAGCGCATCGAGCTGCGCACGGGTGCGCGCGGTCACGGCGTCCCGCACGGCCGGGCCGGCGCGGGCGATATCCGCGCCGAGCGCCGCGATCGCGCAGCCCAGGCCGGGATTGTCCCGATGCGCGGGCGACAGGTACGAGCGCGCGACCGCGCCCAGCGGATCGTCCGGGTTCGCATCCATCAGGGCCTGCCAGCCGGCACCCGCCCCGTCCAGCGCACGGCCCGCGGCTTCGGCCAGCAGCGCTTCCTTCGATTCGAAGTGGCCATAAAAGCCGCCGTGCGTCAGGCCGGCCGTCTTCATCAGGTCGGCCACGCCAATGCCGTCGAACCCTTTTTCGCGGAACAGCCTGGCTGCCGTGTCCACGATGCGCTCGCGATTCTGCGCCGCCTGCTCCCTCGTTACTTTCATCACCGCCTCCCGTGAAAATCTGCTTGACATTATACATGATGGCCGTAATATATAAAATATACATGATGATCGTCATTTAACCAACTGGAGAACCACCATGCACTACAAGAGCTTCGGCCGCCGCAGCGGCCTGCGCGTTTCCGCACTGGCGCTCGGTACCGGCAACTTCGGCACCGGCTGGGGGTACGGCGCCGAACGCGACGAAGCCAGGGCCGTGTTCGACCGCTACGCGGAAGCGGGCGGCAACTTCATCGACACGGCGGACGGCTACCAGGGCGGCCAGTCGGAAGCGATGACAGGCGACTTCATTGCCGCCGACCGCGATCATTTCGTGCTGGCCACGAAGTTCACGCTGGCCGGCCCGGGCGGCATCAGCGGTACCGGCAACAGCCGCAAGGCCATGGTGCAATCGGTCGAGGCCAGCCTGGCGCGCCTGAAGACGGACCGCATCGACCTGTACTGGGCCCATTTCGCCGACAGCCACACGCCGGTCGACGAAATCCTGCGCGCGTTCGACGACCTGGTCCGCGCCGGCAAGATCCTGTACGCGGGCCTGTCGAACTTTCCCGCGTGGCGGATCGCCCGCGCGGATGCCATCGCCGAACTGCGCGGCTGGGCGCCGCTGGTCGGCGTGCAGATGGAGTACAGCCTGGCCGAGCGGGGCGCGGACCGCGAACTGCTGCCGATGATCGAGGGCCTGGGCCTCGGCGGCGCGCTGTGGTCGCCGCTCGGCGGCGGCCTGCTGACGGGCAAGTACCGCAACGACGAACAGGGCCGGCTGCAGGGCCTGGGCGGCGTGCTGGTTCACCGGGAGGACTCGGACCGCGCCACCGCCACGCTCGACACCGTGCTGGCCGTGGCCGCCGAAGTCGATGCGCCGCCGGCCCAGGTGGCCATCGCCTGGCTGCTGCACCGCGATGCCGCATCGTCCACGGCGCTGGTACCGATCCTCGGGCCCCGCACGCTGGCCCAGCTCGAAGGCACGCTGGGCGCGCTCGACGTCAGGCTGTCGCCGGACCAGCTGGCCCGTCTCGACGCCGCCAGCGCCATTTCGCTGGGCGCGCCCCATGACACCATCGCGAAGACGGCCGGCGCCATCGCCGGCGGAAAGGCCGACCTGCTGCGACCGCCGAAGGTACCGGTCGCCTGAGCGCACGGGCGCGCGTTTGGCTGTTTGTGCGGAAGCGCACTGTAACGGCCGGCGCGTGCGCCGATACTGTCCGCTCGATCCAATGGAGAACAGCGACATGTCAGATTCCGAAAGCAAGGCACAGGACGCGGGCAACCTGCAGCGCGAGATCCAGCAGCAGCAGGACCGCAAGGATGCCGCCAAGCCGCAAGGCGGCGAGCAGAATGAAGAGCAGGCCGTGCAGGCGGGCACCCATGATTTCCCGGCAACGCCCCTGCCCGACCAGCACCTCGAAAAACCGGGCATCGAGGCCGACATGGAACTGCGGCCGCAATTCCTGGCGCCTGGCTACAAGGGCAGCGGCAAGCTCGAAGGCATGAGCGCGATCGTGACGGGCGGCGACTCGGGCATCGGCCGCGCCGTGGCCGTGCTGTATGCCCGCGAAGGCGCCGACGTGGCGCTGGTCTACCTGCCCGACGAACAGACCGATGGCGAGGAAACGCGGCGGCATATCGAGGCCGAAGGCCGGCGCTGCCTGCTCATTCCCGGCGACGTGCGCGACATGGACTTCTGCCGCCGCGCCGTCGCCGATACCGTGGCGGAGTTCGGCAAGCTCGACATCCTCGTCAACAACGCGGCGTTCCAGGAACACGCCGATTCGCTGGAAGACCTGACCGAAGAGCGCTTCGACCTGACGATGAAGACCAACATCTACGGCTACTTCCACATGGCGAAGGCGGCGCTGCCGCACCTGAAGAAAGGCGCCTCGATCATCAATACCGGCTCGGTGGTGGGCCTGCGCGGTTCGGCCAAGCTGCTCGACTACTCGACCACGAAAGGCGCGATCCACGCCTTCACGATGTCGCTGGCATCGAACCTGATCGCGAAAGGCATCCGCGTCAACGCCGTGGCGCCCGGCCCCGTGTGGACCCCGCTGAATCCGGCCGACCAGACACCGGACAAGATCACCGAGTTCGGCGCCAGCACCGACATGAAGCGCCCGGCGCAACCGGAAGAGCTGTCGCCGGCCTATGTGTTCCTGGCCTCGCCCGCGTGCGCCAGCTACATCAGCGGCATCGTGCTGCCGGTCACCGGCAGCATCGGCTGAGGGAGCGCCCGCCATGGCCCGCTCGCTCTGGAAAGGCGCCATCAGCTTTGGCCTGGTCCACATCCCGGTCGACCTGTATTCGGCCGTGAAGCAGAACGAGCTGGACCTGACCATGCTCGACAAGCGCGACTTCTCGCCCATCGGTTTCAAGCGCTACAACAAGGGCAACAACAAGGAAGTCGCGTGGGACAACATCATCAAGGGGTATGAATACACGTCCGGCGAATACGTGGTGCTGTCCGACGAAGACCTGAAGCAGGCCAACGTCAAGGCCACGCAGACCATCGACATCCTCGCTTTCGTCAATGCCGAGGATGTGCCGCTGACCTACTACGAAACCCCTTACTATCTCGCGCCGGGGCGCGGCGGCGCCAAGGTGTATGCGCTGCTGCGCGAGACCTTGCGCCGCGCCGGGCGGATCGGCATCGCCACGGTGGTGATCCGCACCAAGCAACACCTGTGCGCGCTGGTGGCCAGCGAGGACGGCATCATCATGAATACGCTGCGCTACGCGGACGAGATCCGCGATGCCGAAGGCCTGGACCTGCCCGCCAAGGGACTGAAGGCCGCCGGCATCACCGACAAGGAACTCAAGATGGCGCTGTCGCTCGTGGAAGGCATGAGCGAGGAATGGGACCCGTCGCAATACCACGACACCTACAAGGAAGACGTGCTGGCGCTGGTGGAGAAAAAAGTCAAGGCCGGACAGACCAAGTCGATAACGATGCCGTCGAAGGAAACCGAGGCGAAGCCGTCGTCGAACGTCATCGACCTGGTGGCGCTGCTGAAGCAGTCGCTCGGCAACAAGCCGGGCAAGGGCAGGAAGGCCGCCGCGGACGAGGACGACGAACCCGCCGAGGACACGGAAGACGAGGACGAAGCCCCGGCGCCAAAGGCGAAGAAGGCCGCGCCGCGCGCTTCGGCAAGCCGCGCCGCCCCTGCCCGGGGCAGCGCCGCTTCGCGCGCCGCGCCGAAATCCGGTGCCGCCAAGGCGGCCGCCGCGAAACCGGCGGCGCCGAAGAAGACCGCGGCAAAGTCCGCCTCCGCCACGCGCAAGAAGGCTGCTTGAAACAGCCTGCTTGAAACAGGCAGCCTGACACAAGCTGCATGATACGAGCTGCGTGAGACAAGCTGCATGAGACAAGCTGCCCGCGGGCGGCCCCATGGTCCGGGGTGTCGGGGCAGCCGCCCGGACACCGCTCGTCGACACCGGAAGGAACAGGCCGCGCCCTGCCCCGTCGACCGACCTGCGTCGCATCCCTGCACGCTATCGAGGCTCCCGAAAAATACTCAATAACAACAATGGCTTACGCTGCAAACCTGACCTTGTTGCACAACCTTATCCACAGTTTTTGTGCATAAGTACGTTACTGGTGGGGTAACTTTCCGTTCGCGCTGTCACAACCGCCGCGCCCGTCCCGTCTGATGACTGGAAGCGGCGCACGGTGCGCCGCTCACGGAAAATAAGGAACCACCATGTCCCATGCTGCCCGCATTCCCCTGTTCTCCCTCGCCCCGAAAAGCCTGCAGGCGATGATCGCGCTGTCGCAGGCGGCCAAGGCCGGCTCGCTCGGCGAGCGTCTCGTCGAACTGGTCAACCTGCGCGTCTCGCAAGTCAACGGTTGCGGCGTCTGTGTCGACATGCACTGGCGCGACCTGGTACGCCAGGGCGCCGACCCGCGCCACCTGAACACGGTGGCGGCCTGGCGCGAATCGCCGTTCTTCGACGCCGCCGAACGGGCCGCGCTGCGCTGGGCAGACGCCGTCAACGCGCTGCCGCAGCGCGACGACACCGATGCCGCCTATGGCGAACTGCGCGAGCACTTCAACGAAACGCAGATCGCCGAGCTGGGTTACGCGATCGCCGTCATCCGCGGCTGGAACGTGATCAACCTGTCGTTGCGCAATCCGATTCCCGTCAACCCGCCACCCGGCATGTAACCGCCGGCCCGGCTTGCCGGCACGCGCCGGCACCGCTACAGTACCGGCCATGATGCTATATGACACCGCGACCGTGGCCGCGCCTGTTGTCGATACGGTGCAGGCGCTGGCGATGACCGGCGACCTGGCGATGGGCCAACCGCCCGGCCATTCCCCACGCACGGCGCACCTCGCGGCACTCGTGGCGGAGGCGGACGGCGCCGGCCTCGACGGAATCGCGACGGCGCGGCTGGTGGCCCTGCTGCGCTGGTCGGGCAGCACCGCCAACGCCGCCGGCTTCGCCGCGCTGCTGGGGGACGACGTGGCCGGCCGCCGCGCGATGCTGGACCGCACGCTGCCGGCCGGCCACCGGCTCACACCTGCCAATGCGCTGCCGCTGGCGCGTGTGCACTGCGAAGTGGCCGGCGATATTGCCCGCATGCTGGCGCTGCCCGCCGGTGTCGAGGACGGCTTGCGGCACCTGTTCGAGCATGCGAACGGCAACGGCCTGCCGGCGCGGCTGCGCGGCGACGACATTCCCGGGGTGGTCCGCCACGTGGCGCTGGCAGGCGACCTGGAAATCCTGTCGCGCGCCCATGGCATCGATACCGCGTTGCGCCTGGTCGGCAGGCTGGCCGGCCGCAAGTATCCGGCACGCCTCGTCGAATGCATCGTGCCCCATGCGCGCGGCTGGCTCGACGCGTCCGACGGCGCTGCCGGCGTGCCGCCCGCGACCGGCGGCGCCGTGCCCCTGGCGCTGGTGGCGGACGTGCTGGAACTGAAGCTGCCCTGGCTGGCCGGCTATTCGCGCCGCGTAGCGGGCCTGGCGCGCGCCGCCGCCGACCTGGCAGGATTACCGGCCGCGCAGCAGCAATGCCTGGCGCGCGCCGCGCTGCTCCACGGCGTCGGTCGCGCGGCGATTCCCAACCGGGTGTGGAACCACGCCGGCAAATTGCGCCAGGCCGAGCTGGAGCAGGTACGCCGGGTGCCTTACTGGAGCGCGCGCATGGCGACCCGGGTACCGGGCCTCGCCGGCGAAGCGCACCTGGCCTCGCATGCCTACGAACGCCTCGACGGCAGCGGCTGCTATCGCGGCCTGGTGCACGAAGCGCTGGCGCCGCCGCACCGTATCCTTGCCGCCGCCGCGGCGTGGGCGGCATTGGTCGCGCCGCGGCCGTGGCGCGCTCCGTACGCGCCAGCGGCCGCCGCCGCGCTGCTGGCGGCGCAAGCCGGACGCTTCGACCGGCACGCCGTGGAAGCGGTGATCGCCGCGGCACGCACCGGCCCCGCGCAGCCGCAAGCCGGCCCGCCGTCCTCGCCGCTGTCGGACCGTGAAGCGGACGTGCTGCGCCGCGTCAGCACCGGCGCCGGCCATGCGGAAACGGCCCGCGCGCTGCGCATCAGCACCGGTGCCGTGCGCGCGCATCTCCACGGCATTTTCGACAAGCTGGGGTGTGCGACACGGCCGGCGGCCACGCTGAAGGCGTTGACGCTGGGGTTGATCTGACGCGGCGCGCTGCAGCCGTTCCGGTGGCGCGGATCGATATTCTTCCCGCTACGCCGCGCTCGCCGGGGTGCCCTCGCCTGCCCATCTCTCGGCGAGAAAGTCCGACAGCGCACGTGCGGCCGGGCTCATCGGGCGCGACGGCGCGATCGCATACACGCCGCTTTCCCTGCCCGTCCAGGCGGGCAGCACATGGACCAGGCGGCCGGCGCGCAGGTCCTCTTCCAGGCTGACGGCCGAGCGGAAGCAGATGCCCATGCCGTCCACCGCCAGCCGGTGCACCGCGTCGCCGTTGTCCGACCGCACGCGGCCGCGCGGGCGCACCGCGCGCTCGCCCTGCACTCCGTGCAGCCGCCATGTTTCGCCATCGTGATTGACGGTCGAGACAAGGCACTCGTGGCGCCCGAGCTCTTCCACCGTGGCCGGCATGCCGTGCCGCGCCACGTATCCCGGCGACGCGGCCAGGATGCGCCGGTTGGCCAGCAGCTTGCGGCTCACGAGCGTGGAATCCTCGAGCCGCCCGATGCGGATGGCCACGTGGATGCGCTCGGCCACGATGTCCACCAGGCGGTCGGTGATCAGCAGGTCGACCCGCACTTCCGGATAGCGCGCCAGGAACGCCGCCAGGTGCGGCACCACGTGCGTGCGGCCGAACGCCACCGGCGCGCCGACCCGCAGCGTGCCTCGCGGCTCGCCGGCCCCTTCGGCGGCGCGTTCGCAGGCGCCCAGCAGCTGTGCCAGGGCGGCGGCGCTGTCGGCGTGGAAGCGCTGGCCGGCTTCGGTGAGCGACATGGCCCGCGTCGTGCGGTTCAGCAAGCGCACCCCCAGTTGCTGTTCCAGTGCCTTCACCAGCCGGCTGACGGACGACGGCGTCATGTTCAGTACCGCCGCGGCACGCGCGAAGCCGCCTTGCGCCACCACCGCGTCGAACGCCTCGACCAGGCTGTAAGGCACCCGCTGCATTGCTTCCTCCCAGGAATGAATTCATGCGATTTTCCGCTATTATCGCCGCGCCGCGCTCTCCCTAGAATAGGGTTTTTTTGCAACCGGAGAATTTGCATGAATACCGTTTTTCACGCGCTGCACCGCCAGCCCCGGGCGCTGGTGCTGGCCAATGCCTGGGATGCGGGCAGCGCCCGGCTGATCGCCAGCCTGGGCGCGCAGGCGATCGCCACCACCAGTGCCGGCGTGGCCTGGTCGCTCGGCTACCGCGATGGCGACGTGCTGCCGCTGGACGAACACCTTGCCTGCGTGCGCCGCATCTGCCGCGTGATCGAGTTGCCGCTCAGCGTGGACATCGAGGGCGGCTATTCGGATGACCCGGCGGCGGTGGGCACCGCGGTGGCGCGCTTCGTCGATGCCGGCGCGGCCGGCATCAACCTGCAGGACGGCCCGGCGCCGCCGGAACTGCTATGCCGGAAGATCGAGGCGGCGCGGGCCGCGGCGGCGCAGGCCGGCGTGAACCTGTACATCAACATCCGGTGCGATGTATTCGCGCGGCAGCTCGTGCCGGCACAGGCATGTGTCGAGGAAACGCTGCGGCGGGCACGCATGTACCGCGGAGCGGGCGCCGATGGCCTGTTCCCGCTGGCCGTCACGGATACCGGCGAGATCGCGGCGCTGGCCGCGGGAACGGAACTGCTGCTGAACGTGATCGCCTGGCACGGCCTGCCGCCGGTAACGGAGCTGGCCACGCTGGGCGTGCGGCGCGTGAGCACCGGTTCATGGTTGCCGCAGACGCTGTGGAAGCGCACGGCCGGGCTGGCGGCAGACTTCCTCGCGCAGGGCCGCTCGAACGTGCTGGTGGACGACGCCGAGGCTTACGGCGCGATCAATGCGCTGCTGCCCGCGCCGGCTTGATCGTTTCCGCTTACTTGTCCTTGTAGCCCAGCTGCTTCATCGCCTTCGTGATGGTCGTCGCACTCTTCGCGTAATCGGCCCACGGTTCGTTGCCGTGGTCGAGCCGGGTATGCACGGTGGCCACGGTCCAGTGGTCGCCGCCGGTCAGGTGTTCGAGCTCGCTCCAGTCGACCGGCACCGAGATGCCCATGCCGGGCCGCGCGCGGGCCGACCAGGCGGCCGCCGTGGTGGCGCCCCGGCCGTTGCGCAGGTAATCGATGAAGATCTTGCCGACCCGGTTCTTCGGCCCGCTCTTGAATGCGAAGCGGTCCGGCAGGGTGCGCGCCATGTGCTCGACGATGAAGCTCGAAAAGCCTTTCACCGTGTCCCAGCCGTGCTGCGGCTTCAGGGGCACCACCACGTGCAGGCCCTTGCCGCCGCTGGTCTTCAGGAACGACGGCAGGCCCAGTTGTTCGAGGAATGCCCGCATCAGCTGCGCCGCTTCCTGGATCTGCGGCCACGCCACGCCCTGTCCGGGATCGAGGTCGAACACCATGCGGTTCGGCTTTTCGTAGGTTTTCGCAAACGCGTTCTGCGTGTGGAACTCGACCACGTTCCACTGCGCGCACGACAGCAGCGCCTGCGCGCTGGACACCTCGAGCATCGTCGGATGGTCGGGATCGAGTTCCTGCGGCAACTGCTTCACGCCGGGCAGCTTGCCGACCTCGGAGTGCTTCTGGAAGAACAGCTCGCCGCCGATGCCGGCCGGCGCCCGCACCAGCGCCAGTGGGCGGCCTTTCAGGTGTTCGAGCATCAGTTCATGGACCAGCGCGTAGTAGCGCACCAGCCCGATCTTCGTCATGCCGCTGGCGGGGTCGATCAGCCGGTCGGGGTTGGTCACCTTCAGCGTGGCCGGCAGCGTGCTGTCGACGCCGGAGCCGGCGGAGGGACCGGATGCCGCCTTCCCGGCGCCCTTGATTGCAGCTTTCGTTGCGGCGTTCGTCGCGGTCCTGGTTGCGGTCTTGCTCGTTGCCTTGGCTGCCTTCGCGGCCGGCTTGCCTTCGTTCTGTGCCTGCATGACATCCTCCACATGGACAGCCCGCTCGCGGCGGATACTGGTTGCCTTCTTGTCGGTGCGCAGGCCGAGGAATACGGCATGGCGGATCGAGCCGCCGCCCGTCCACTCGCCGAACGTGACTTCGGCCACGAGCGTGGGCTTGACCCAGTGCGCCTTCTTGTCGATCGCCTTGTCGGTCGCGAACGGACTGGCGTCGGCGGCCACCTTTTTCAGCCTGGCGGTGATGTCGCGCAGCGATGTGCCGTCGAACCCGGTGCCCACGTTGCCGGCGTAATGCAGCGTCCCGGCGTCGTCGTAATACCCCAGCAGCAGCGAGCCGATGCCCACGCGCGAGCCTTTCGGATCGGTATAGCCGCCGATGACGAACTCCTGGCGCTGCGCGCACTTCAACTTGATCCAGTCGCCCGACCGCCGCGAGGTGTACAGCGCATCGCGCCGCTTGCCGATGATGCCTTCCAGGCCCATCCGGCAGGCGGCGGCCACGATTTCCTCCGGCGGCGCCGCCAGCTCGGCGGAGAGTCGCACCATGCCGGTCGTTTCCGTGCCCATTACCGTCTGCAGCAGTTCGCGGCGCTGGACCAGCGGCACGCCGCGCAGGTCATGGCCGTCGAGGTACGGCGCGTCGAAGACGAAGTAGACGATGTTCTTTGTCTTTTCGCCGTCGAACGCCTGCTGCAGGAGGCCGAAGCTGGGGCGGCCGTTCTTGTCGTGCACGACGATCTCGCCGTCGTACCAGCCGTCCGGCAGGGCCATCTTCGCCAGCGCGGCGCGCAGCGGTTCCAGCTTGTGGGTCCAGTCGTTGCCGTTGCGGGTCCACAGCTCGATCGACGCGCCTTCGATGCGGGCGAGCAGCCGGTAGCCATCGAACTTGAGCTCGAAGATCCAGTTTTCCGGGTCGGCCGGCGGCGAGTCCACCAGCGTGGCCAGCTCCGGCGCGAGCGTTTCGGGCAGCCCGACCTTGGCGAGGGGGGCGACGGCAGCCGCGCCGGCCCGGGACTTCGCGGCCGTTGCCGCGGGCTTCGCCGCCGTTTTCTTCGCCGCCGTTTTCTTCGCCGCCGTTTTCTTTGCGGCGGCTTTCCTTGCCGTGGCTTTCGCTGCCGGCCGGCCCTGGTGCGCCATGGCCGTGCTTTCCGCTTCGTCCGCTTCCGGCGTGAGCTTCTCCGCCGTGGGCATGCCGAGCGCCTTCACGCTGCCGGGCATCTCGTCGACGACGGAAAATTCGTCCGCCGCGCGCACGTACTCGTCCTTTTCCTTGATCAGCAGCCAGGGTTCCTGCTTCTCGCCCGAGTGGCGCATGCGGATCAGAACCCAGCGGCCATGCATCTTGTGGCCGCGCAATTCGAACTTCAGGTTGCCGTCGCGATAGCCCTGGTGCGGATCGCCGACCGGATGCCAGGTGCCCTTGTCCCAGATGATTACCTTGCCGGCGCCATACTGCTTCGCCGGGATCTCGCCTTCGAAATCGTTATACGAGATCGGATGGTCTTCCACGTGCACGGCCATGCGCTTGTCGTGGCTGTCGTAGCTGGGACCTTTCGGCACCGCCCAGCTTTTCATCGTGCCGTCGAGTTCGATGCGGAAATCGTAGTGCAGCCGCGTGGCCCAGTGCTTCTGGATCACGAACGTGAGCGCCTCGCGGCCCTCTTCACCGCCTTCGGCGGGTTCCGGCGTGATCGCGAAGTTGCGCTTGGCCTTGTATTGTTTGAGTGCGTCGGTCATGGCCTTACTCTAGGCCCGCGGCACCCGGAACATCGGTACGTCAGCTAACAGAAGAGTCCCGATTTGTAACAGATGTAAAGCCGGTCAACGCTGTTGGAACGGGTGGCGTTTTCTGCCCAGTGACTCGCGCAAGTCGAGTCACCCCGGATGACTGAACTCAACTGAGCACACAACCAAGCACGAGGACTACGCCATGAAAAAAGTAATCGCTACCCTGATCGCGGGCCTGTTCGCCGGCGCCGCATTCGCGCAGACCGCCGCACCGGCCACCGCGCCGGCCACCGCCGCCCACGCGGACGCCGCCCATGCGAAGGATGCCGCCAAGGTGCAGAAGGAAGTAGCCCAGGCCGACGCGAAGGAAGCCAAGGTAGCCGCCAAGGCCGATGCCAAGGTCGCCAAGGAACAGGCGGAAGCGAACAAGGATGTCGCCGAAGCCAAGGCCGATGCAAAGCATAAAAAAGCCAAGGCCCATGAAAAGGCCGCCAAGCAAAAGGCCGACGCCAAGGAAGACGCCGCGCACCTGACCACCGCACCGCAAACCAAGTAAATACCGTCGCTACTCTCAGAGCACATAAAACGGAAGATAAAGCCGAGTACAAAAAAATTTGCCGGCTCCCTTGCCCGTGCCTTGCGCACGGGCTTTTTTTTCGTACCCTTCCTTATGGACAGTGGGCACCCCGGCCAATCGGGCAGGCACCTCGAGCATGCAGCCGCTATCATGAAAGCCGTCTTTATGAACAGGCTTGACCATGAGCGACCACAAGATCCACAGCCCCATCCTCTCCATCGTCGGTGCCTCGTCGGGTAATCTCGTCGAGTGGTACGACTTCTACGCATACTCGTTTACTTCCCTGTATTTCGCCGCCGCCTTCTTCCCGAAGGGCGACGCGACCTCGCAGCTGCTCAACACCGCCGGCATCTTTGCCGTGGGCTTTTTCATGCGCCCGCTGGGCGGCTGGCTGTTCGGCCGTATCGCCGACCGGCTCGGGCGCCGCACCTCGATGATGGCGTCGGTACTGCTGATGTGCTTCGGCTCGCTGATGGTGGGTCTGCTGCCCACCTATGCCAGCATCGGCTACTGGGCACCGTTCCTGCTGCTGCTCGCGCGCCTGATCCAGGGCCTGTCGGTGGGCGGCGAATACGGCACCAGTGCCACCTACATGAGCGAGGTGGCGGTGGCGGGCAAGCGCGGCTTCTACGCCTCGTTCCAGTATGTGACGCTGATCGGCGGCCAGCTGCTTGCCACCCTGGTGCTGGTGGGCCTGCTGCAGTTCCTGACGCCGGATGAAATGCGCGCATGGGGCTGGCGCATCCCGTTCTTCATCGGCGCGGCGGCGGCCCTCGTCGCATTGTTCCTGCGCCGCGCACTGGTGGAAACCGCGACCGAGGCAAGCAAGAGCGAAAAAGCCGGCACCATCAAGGGCGTGCTGGAACACCCCCGCGCGCTGCTGACGGTGCTGGGCTACACGGCCGGCGGCTCGCTGGCGTTCTACACGTACACGACCTACATGCAGAAATACCTCGTCAACACGGCGCACATGAACGCCGAAACGGCGACGCTGGTGATGACGGCGGTGCTGTTCTGCTTCATGGTGATGCAGCCGCTGTTCGGCGCGCTGTCGGACCGCATCGGCCGGCGCACGATGATGATCATCTTCGGTTTCCTGACGATGGCCGGCACGGTGCCCCTGATGACGGCCATCGGCCAGGTCCAGTCGCCGGTGCAGGCGTTCGCCCTGGTGATGACCGCGCTGGTGGGCGTGAGCTTCTATACCTCGATCAGCGGCATCGTCAAGGCCGAAATGTTCCCGCCGGAGATCCGCGCGCTGGCGGTCGGATTGTCGTACGCGATCGGCAACGCGGCCTTCGGCGGCACCGCCGAATACGTGGCGCTGCTGTTCAAGTCGCAGGGCCATGAAAGCGCCTTCTTCTGGTACGTGGCCATCATCTGCGCGATCGCGCTGGCGGCATCGTGGATCATGCCGGATTCGCGCCGGCATGGATACCTGAAAGCCTGATCGAGGAAGCCCCGGTGGCCCGGGGCTACCTGGCCGCCGCCTCTTCGCGCAACAGCTTCTCCAGCCGCTGCCGTCCCTGCTCGGCATAGCGCCGGCAGGCTTCGGGATCGATGAACGCCGCGTTGCCGAGCTGCGCCTGCTTCGCCTTGCGCTCCCACAGCCCGGAGAATTCCGGATGCGCGGCGACGAGGATGTCGCATTGCAGGCCGGCGATCTTCGCGATCGACGCTTCCAGTTGCGCCCTTGCTTCAGGCCACCGCGGGTCGCCGCCGTAGCGGAAGCCCTGCTGCCCGACGGCGTTCAGGCTGTCCGCATATACCATGTTCGCGGTACGGCCGTTCTCGGTGGACTGCCAGGTCCACGACAGGCCGCCCGGCGTGTGGCCCGGCGTGGCGTGCGCCGTGATGGCCAGCGGGCCGAGCGTGACGACGTCGCCATCCCTGACCGCCCGGGTCTTCACGACAGGCGCCATCTCCGGCAGGCTGGCATACTGCGGGTCCGCCGCATCCGGCTTGCCGGTCGCCAGCACGGCCGTGCTCCTGGCGCTGCCGATCACGGTGGCGCCCGTCAGTTCCTGCAGCGTCGCGGCACCGCCCACGTGATCCGCATGTTCGTGCGAGGTGAGGATGTATTTCACGTCCTCGATCTTGAAGCCCAGCCGGCGGATGCTCGCTGCGATGCCGGCGGGCGACTTCGGCGTGCCGGCGTCGATCAGGATATGGCCGGCGGGCGACGTCACCAGCACGGCGGCGATGCCTTTCGGGCCGACATAGTATGAATTGCCGTACAGGGCGAACGGCGCCTGCGGCTCGTCCCAGTCTCCAGCGTGCGCGAAGGCGGCCAGGCCGAGGAAGGCGACGGCGATCAGTTTTTTCTTCATGGGATTTTCCGTGTGAATGAACGGAGTCATTCTAGGAAACGGCCGGCGCGAAAGCCACGACGGCGAAACCGCCGAAGGGGGCGTTCATCCCACGATGTACAGGCCGGCGTGCTGCTGCGAATTGCGGTCGCCGCGCCGGTAGCTGCGGAACACCGGGTTGCCCGAAGCATCGCGCGCGCAGCAGGTGCAGCCGCCGGCATGGTCGATCGCCGTCACGCCGGCCTTGCGCAACTGGTAATCGGCGATGGCCCGCAGGTTCAGGTGGCGGTGCGAAGGCAGCAGGTCCGCCGCCGGGATGCCGGGGAAGCGCCGCGCGAAATCCAGTGCGAGCACTTCGCTTACTTCGTAGCAGGCGGCGCAGATCGTCGGGCCGATCGCCGCCACCCACTCATCGCCGGCTTCCAGTTGCGCCAGAACGCGAGGGATGATGCCGTCCGCCAGCCCGCGCCAGCCTGCATGCACGGCCGCCACATGGCCGCCATCGCGCCGCGCCAGCAACAGCGGCACGCAGTCGGCAGTGATCACGGAAACGGCGATCTCCCGCTGCTGCGTGTGAAACGCATCGGCCTCCCCGCCCGCTGCCGCGACTCTGCGATCCGCACGGCCGTCGTCCCGTGCACCTGCTTCTTCTGCGGCCGCGATTCCCATACGGGCAGCAATACGGCCGGCACCAGCTCTGCGCCGGTGCCGAAGCCGTGCACGACATTTGGAATACTGCTGAGCAATACGCTGGTGATCAAGACGTTCTCCCGTATTTTGACGGTCGAATAATAGCGAAGAAATATTTCCGGAAATCGGGGTCAGACCTAGGCTGTTGGAAATATTTCTCAAATTCGGGGTCTGACCGGATCGCCGGACCGCCCGGTTGTTGGAAATATTATTCGGAGTCGGGGCCTGAACGGGTCGCGGGACCGCCCGAAGTTTGGCAACAAAAAAAACGGCGGCTCCGGAAGGGGCCGCCGTGAAGGACTACGCGGGGTTACAACATCAATTGCTCGCTTGCGCGGCGTTGACCGGGGCGTCCCAGCCGCCGCCGAGGGCGCGGATCAGCGCCACGGTGGTGATGGCGCGGTCGCCGCGCAGCTGCACGGCCGTGCGTTCGACGGCGGCGAGGTTGCGCTGCGCGTCCAGCAGCTCGAGGTAGCTGGAGCGGCCGGCGTCGTACAGCTTCTGCGCCAGGTCGGCGGAGCGGCGGGCGGAGACCACCGCGTCGTCGATCTGCGCCGTCTGGCCGGACAGGATGCGCAGGCCGGCCAGGTTATCTTCCACCTCGGCGAACGCGGTCAGGACCGTCTGCCGGTACGTGCCGACGGATTCTTCCAGCACCGCCTCGCTGCGGGTGATGTTGGCACGGTTGCGGCCGCCGTCGATCACCGGCATCGACAGCAGGGCTCCCAGCAGCCACGAGCGGCTGCTCCAGCGGAACACGTCCGCGAAGGCGGGGCCGACGCCGCCGCCGTCGGCGCTGATCGTCAGCGCCGGGAACATCGCCGACCGGGCCACGCCGATGCGGGCGTTCGACGCCTGCATCGCGCGCTGGGCGGCGGCGATGTCGGGCCGGCGTTCCAGCAGCGACGACGGTAGCCCGGCCGGTATGCCCGGCAGCACGCCGGCTTCCGTCAGCGGATTCACGCCTGCGGTGAAGTCGGCCGCCGGCTTGCCCAGCAGCACGGCCAGCGCGTGCTCGGCCGTGGTGCGCTGGCGCTGCAGTCCGATGGCTTCGGCGCGCGACGTCGCCAGTTCGGTCTTCGCGCGGGACAGGTCGAATTCGCCGATATCGCCCAGGTCGAAGCGGCGCTGGTTGACCTTCACGTTTTCCTCGCGCAGCCGGACCGTCTGCTCCACGGTCGCCAGTTCGGCGTCCGTGGCGCGCAGGCGGAACCAGGTCTGGGCCACGTCGGCCTGCAGCGACAGCAGCACGGAGCGGTAATTCGCCTCCACCGTCGCCGCGTCGTTGCGCGCGGCCGCCACGTTGGACGAAACACGGCCGAACAGGTCCACTTCGTAGCTTGCCGTCAGCCGCGCGTTGTAGCTCGTGACCGGCGCCACGTCGGTGCCTTGTGGCAGCCCCGCTTCGCGCGGCGACAGGCGCGACCGGTTGGCACCCACGCCAACGCCCACCTGCGGAATGCGGTCCGCCTCGGCGATGCCGGCAATCGCCCGCGCCTGCTTCACGCGCGCCGCGGCCACCGTGAGGTTGGCATTGTTGCGGATCGATTCGGCCATCAGTTCATTGAGGGCCGTGTCGTTGAACGCCAGCCACCATTCGCCGCGCGGCTGCTGCTCCGCCGGCTGCGCTTCCTTCCAGCGCGTGCCATCGGCGGCGACTTTCACATCGCCCAGGGCCTGCGGCTCCTTGAAGGCCGCCGGCACGGCGACGTCGGGCTGCTTGAATTCGGGCGCGGCACAGGCGGTCAATACCAGCGCGGCCACCAGGGGAGCAAGGCCACGCGCGGTGAGCTTGTTCTTCAGGTTGTTCATACGTGGGTCCCTTCCATTTTCACCAGCGACACGTCGTGCGCCGGAACTTTCTTCTTCTCGTCGAGGCGCTTGGCCAGCGTGCGCAGCAGTACATAGAACACCGGTGTCAGGAACAGGCCGAAGAACGTCACGCCCAGCATGCCGGCAAACACGGCGACGCCCATCGCATGGCGCATCTCGGCGCCCGCGCCGGTGGAGAACACCAGCGGCAGCACGCCCATGATGAATGCGATCGACGTCATCAGGATGGGGCGCAGACGCAGGCGGCAAGCCTCCAGTGCGGCGTCGACGACGCTGCGCCCGTGATCTTCCAGCTCGCGTGCGAATTCCACGATCAGGATCGCGTTCTTCGACGCCAGCCCGACCAGCACGAACAGTGCGATCTGGGTAAAGATATTGTTGTCGCCACCGGTCAGCTTCACGCCGATCAGCGCGCACAGGATCGACATCGGCACGATTAGGATCACCGCCAGCGGCAAGGTCCAGCTCTCGTACTGCGCGGCCAGCACCAGGAACACCAGCAGCACGCACAGCGGGAACACGTAGATCATCGTGTTGCCGGCCAGGATGTCCTGGTACGTGAGGTCGGTCCATTCGTAGGTGATCCCCTTCGGCAGCGTGTCGCGCAGGATCTGGTCCATCAGGGCCTGCGCCTGGCCGGACGACACGCCCGCGGCCGGGCCACCGTTCAGGTCCGCCGCCACGTAGTTGTTATAGCGCTGCACGCGGTCCGGACCATACGTATCCTTCAGGCGCATCAGCGACGACAGCGGAATCATCTCGCCCTGGTCGTTCTTGACCTTCAGCTGCGCGATCTGCTCGGGCTGCGAACGGAACTGCGCATCGGCCTGCACGCGCACCTGGTAGGTGCGGCCGAACTGGTTGAAGTCGTTCACGTACAGCGAGCCCAGGTTGATCTGCAGGGTCTGGTAGATCGTCTGCAGCGGCACGCCCAGCTGTTTCGCCTTGACGCGATCGACGTCGGCGAACAGTTGCGGCACGTTGATCTGGTAGCCGGAGAACACGCCCTGCAGCCGCGGTTCCTGCGCCGCCTTGGCCTGCACGGCCTGCACCGCCTTGAACAGCTCGTCGTAGCCGAGGTTGCCGCGGTCTTCGATCATCAGCTTGAAGCCGCCCGTGGTACCGAGGCCGTTGACCGGTGGCGGCGGCAGCACCATCACGAACGCATCCTGCACGGCGCCCATGCGCTTGTTCATCTCGGCGGCGATCGCCTCGGCGGACATGCTCTTGTCCTTGCGCTTCTCGAACGGCTCCAGGCCCAGGAACACGATGCCGGCGTTCGGCGCGTTGGTGAAGCCGTTGATCGACAGGCCCGGGAACGAGATCGAGTTTTCCACGCCCGGGATATCCTCGGCGATGGTCGACATCTTGCGGATCACTTCATCCGTGCGGTCCAGCGACGCGGCATCCGGCAGCTGCGCGAAGCCGATCAGGTACTGCTTGTCCTGCCCCGGCACGAAGCCCGGCGGCACGGCCTTGAACATGAACAGGCCGGCGGCGCCCAGCAACGCATAGACGACCAGCGAAGCGCCCTTGCGCCGCAAGGCTCCCTTGACGCCGTTCTCGTAGCTGTGCGCGGACTTGTTGAAGAACTTGTTGAAGGCCTTGAAGAAGCGGCCGAACACCTTGTCCATGCCGCGCGTCAGCGCGTCCTTCGGTTCGTGATGGCCCTTCAGCAGCGCGGCCGACAGCGCCGGCGCCAGCGTCAGCGACGAGAAAGCGGAGATCACGGTGGAAATCGCGATCGTCAGCGCGAACTGGCGATAGAACTGGCCGGTCAGGCCGGAAACGAACGCGATCGGCACGAACACGGCGCACAGCACCAGGGCGATCGCGATGATCGGGCCCGACACTTCCTTCATCGCCTGGATCGTCGCATCGCGCGGCGTGAGGCCGTTCTCGATATTGCGCTCGACGTTTTCCACCACGACGATCGCATCGTCGACCACGATGCCGATCGCCAGCACGAGGCCGAACAGCGACAACGTGTTGATCGAGAAGCCGAACATCATCATCACGGCGAAGGTGCCCACCACCGATACCGGCACGGCCAGCAGCGGGATGATGGAAGCGCGCCAGGTCTGCAGGAAGATGATCACCACGATGGCGACCAGGACCACCGCTTCGATCAGCGTATGGATCACCGAGTTGATCGACTCGCGCACGAATTGGGTCGGGTCGTACACGATGCTGTATTCGACGCCTTCCGGGAAATCTTTCGACAGCTCGGCCATCCGCGCCCGCACGTCCGCGGACAGCTGCAGCGCGTTGGCGTTCGGCGCTTCGAAAATGGGGATCGCCACCGCCGACTTGTTGTTCAGCAGCGAGCGCAACGCGTAGGAATTGGAACCCATTTCCAGGCGTGCCAAATCCTTCAGCCGCGTGACGGCGCCGTCGCTGCCGGCCTTGACGACGATGTCGCCGAATTCCTCGATGGTCGCCAGGCGGCCATGGGTCTTCACGGTGAGCTGGAAGTCCGCGTCCTTCGACGGGCCCTGGCCGATCACGCCGGCCGCGACCTGCACGTTCTGCTCGCGGATCGAATCGACCACGTCGCCGGCGGTCAGGCCGCGCGCGGCCACCTTCTGCGGATCGAGCCAGACGCGCATCGCGTAGTCGCCCGAACCGAACAGCTGCACCTCGCCCATGCCATGGATGCGGGCCAGCTGGTCCTTGATGTTGAGCACCGCGTAATTGCGCAGGTACAGGTCGTCGTAGCGGCCGTCCGGCGAATTCAGGTGGACCACCATCGTCAGGTTCGGCGACGACTTGACGGTGGTGACGCCGATCTGGCGTACCTCTTCCGGCAGGCGCGGCAAGGCCCGCTGCACGCGGTTCTGCACGGCCGTTTCGGCCTGCTCGACATTGGTGCCGATCGCGAACGTGACGGTCAGCTGCAGCGCGCCGTCGCTGGTATTCTGCGACGACATGTACAGCATGTTTTCAACGCCGTTGATCTGTTCCTCGAGCGGCGCGGCCACCGTTTCGGCGATGATCTTCGGATCGGCGCCGGGATACTGGGCCCGCACCACGACCGAGGGCGGAACCACGTCCGGATACTCGGAAATGGGCAGCTTGAAGATGGAGATCAGCCCCGCGACGAACACGATGATCGACAGCACGGCCGCGAAAATCGGTTTGTCGACAAAAAAGCGTGAGAAGTTCATGGTTTTTCCTTGTTCTGGTCCGAAGGGCTGCTATCACAGCGCCGCAACATCGGCACCTTTCTTGTTGTCCTGCGGCTTGGCGGCCACGGCCGATTCCATCGGCACCATCTGCGGCGACACGGGCGCACCGGGGCGCACGCGCTGCAGGCCGTTGACGACGATCTTCTCGTTCGCCTTCAGGCCTTCCTTCACGACGCGCAGGCCATCGACGGTCGGCCCCAGCTTCACGGCGCGGTACTCGGCCTTGTTGTCGGCCCCGACCACGAAGACGAACTTGCGGTTCTGGTCCGTGCCCACGGCGCGGTCGTTGATCAGCACCGCGTTGCTGGTGGCGCTGCCGCCGCCCAGCTGCACGCGGGCAAACAGGCCCGGCACCAGGCCGCGGTCCTTGTTGTCGAACGTGGCGCGCATGCGCACCGAACCGGTTTGCGGATCGAGCTGGTTGTCGACGAATTCGAGCTTGCCTTCGTGCGGGAAGCCTTCCTCGTTGGCCAGGCCGACCTTCACCACGACGGGCTCGCCCTTGTGGTTTTGCGTGCCCACGCGCAGGTAGGTATCTTCATCGCCGTCGAAGCTGGCGTAGATCTTGTCGAGCGAGACGACGGAGGTCAGCACGGCGGTGGCGTCGACCAGGTTGCCCAGCGTGATCTCGGCCTTCGACACGCGGCCGTCGATCGGCGCCGTGACCCTCGTATAGGACAGGTTCAGCTTCGCCGCTTCGTACTGGGCCTGCGCGGCACGGGCGCTGGCATCGAGTTCCTTCTGCGACGACGCGCGCTCGTCGAACTCGCGCTGCGCGATGGCCTTGTCGGCCAGCAGCTTTTCAGCGCGGCTCAGTTCCAGGCGGGCCAGTTCGGAACGGGCACGGGCCGAGCTGGCGGCCGCCTGGGCGCGGTCGGCTTCGGCCTGGTACGGACGGGGATCGATCACGAACAGCACATCGCCCTTCTTCACTTCGCTGCCCGGCTTGAAGTTCACCGCGGTGATGAAGCCGGACACGCGCGAGCGGATCTGCACATGGTCGATCGCTTCGATCCGGCCGGAGAATTCCTGGGTTTCGGTGACCGGCTTTTCGATCACCAGTGCCGCGGAAATGGGTGGACCGCCGGCAGCAGCGGCGTTTGCGGAGGCATCGGCCGTCTTGCCGGTCGCATCTTCGCACCCGGCCAGCGTGATCACCATGCCGGCCGCGGCCAGTGCCACGACGAGTGGTCGCGCCATTGCTGTCAATGTATTCGTGTTTTTCATTTTTAACCCCGTTTTGTATGAAAAAAAGTAATAACCTAGCGTTACCGCCGTTCGCTCGCCTAGCTCGAGAGAAAAAGCGGGCCCACCGCGCTTTCGCAGCGCGTTTGATGTTGATTACAGGAACTTGATCGTTTAACTATATCGCCAGCCCGACGATAAGTAAACGTTTTAATTTATTTATTAGGCTGGTGGGTGCTCCATCCCATCGGCACCGCGAATGAAGGCGGCAATTTCGGTCAATGCAAAGATGCAGGCACAATCGTTGCGCCCGCCAGGTTGTTCGAGCGGCGCCGGCGGCAGGCGCCTGACGGTGGTGGTGATGCCGCACTTGATCAGCTTGGCACCGTACTGTTCGGCTTCGTCGCGCAAAGGATCGTCCTCGGCCGACAGGATCAGCGCCGGCGGCAGGTTCTTCAGCCGCGACGATTGCAGCGGCGACGCATAAGGGTGGCTGCGGTCGGCGGCGTTCGGCAGGTAGCCGCGGTAGCCGGCCGCGCAGTTGCCTGCCACCCTGTCGACGACGGCTGCCCTGTCGCGGCATACCGGCACCTCGCGCATCGAGCAGGTGGACAGCGCCGGATCGAGCATCGGCATGATCAGCACCTGGCCGGCCAGCGCGGGCCCGCCGCGGTCGCGCGCCATCAGCGATACCACCGCGGCCAGGTTGGCGCCGGCCTCGACGCCGGCCACCACGAGACGCTTGCCGTTCCAGCTGAGTTTCGATTTGTTCTTCTTTGCCCATAGCAGCAGCGCATGCGCGTCTTCGACGGCCGCCGGGAATGGCTTGACCGATGCCAGCGTGTAGCCGGCCGACAGCGCCGCCTGGGTGCGGTCGCCGCTGACGAGGCGCGACAGGAAATCGTCCGCCTCGTCGATGGAGCCGCCGACGAAGCCGCCGCCATGGAAGAACACCACCAGCGTTTCGCGCTTCGTGGCGGCGGCGCCGGCCAGGTAAAGCCGTGCCGGCAGCGGGCCGTCGGCACCCTGCGCCGCCAGGTCGCGCAACACCAGGTCGTCCGCCAGGGGCATGAGGCGCGGCTGCAGTGCGCTCATCGCGTTACCGCCCGCGGCGCATCGGCCAGCATCGGGTCGACCGCACCGCCGGAACGCACCTCGGCCATCAGTGCATGCAGGCCGCGCGCTTCGGCGCCCGCCGCCTGCGAGTACGTGTCCGTGCTGACGATGCCGGCCATGGCCAGCGCATACAGCGCCAATGCCACGATGATGAGAATGTTCCGCAGTTCCATGATCAACCTTCCGTATGTCGCCTACCCGGGGGGCCGACGAATCCACCAACGAGCTGCCAGAGAAATGATTTCTTTGATGCAGTGCAGTAATCATAGGCTTGATCTACAATCTGATAAATACGGCAACGGCGAATTGATTGTTCATGAATCCGAACAATGACAACCACGTTACCAAGCCAGTGACGGGCGCGCACCCCGTAAGTTGCGCTGGAATGGCATCCGTACTATGGGAGAGGCGGGACGATGAACAAACTACAGGCGATGGAAGTCTTCGTGCAGGTCGTCGACGCGGGCGGCTTCACCAGGGCGGCCGACCTGATGCAGCTGCCGAAGGCCACGGTGTCCACGCTGATCCAGCAGCTCGAGACGTCGCTGTCCGTCAAGCTGCTGCACCGCACGACGCGCCAGGTCTCCGTTACCGCCGACGGCGCCGCCTATTACGAACGCTGCCTGCGCATCCTTTCCGACGTGAAGGATGCCGAAGAGTCGCTGTCGCGCACGCGCCTGTCGCCCAGCGGCCGGCTGCGCGTGGAATCGCCGACCGGCCTGTCCGGCGAAATCCTGGTGCCCGCGCTGCCCGCCTTCTTCGACCGCTACCCGGACATCCAGCTGGAACTGGGCAGTTCCGACCGCCCGGTGGACCTGATCGAGGAAGGCGTCGATTGCGCGGTGCGCGGCGGCGCGCTGGGCGACTCGACGCTCATCGCCCGCCGCATCGGCATCATCAACTTCGTCACCTGCGCCGCGCCGTCGTACATCGCGAAATACGGCACGCCGATGCACCCGCGCGACCTGGAGCGCCACCGCTGCGTGAATTATTTCTCCGCCAAGACGGGCAAGATCTACGAGTGGGATTTCACGAGGGATGGCGAGCGCATCCAGGTACCGATGCCCGGCGTGATCGCGCTGAACGACTCGAATGCCTATGTGCAGGCTGGTCTCGCCGGGCTCGGCGTGGTCCAGATGACCGATTACCTGCTGCTGCAGCACGTGCGCGAAGGCCGCATGGTGCAGGTATTGCCCGACTGGACGACCGACGCGCTGCCGATCCACATCGTGTACCCGCAGAACCGCCACCTGTCCGCCAAGGTGCGCGTGTTCGTCGAATGGGTCGCCGAACTGTTTGCCAACCATCCGGGCATGCGCCTGCGCACGCCCGCCCAACTGCCGGAGGCTGCTTGAATCCTGTGCCACCCCACTCCATCGTCTTCCTCGACCGCGACAGCGTGATCGCCAACGTCGGTCGACCCGCGTTCGGCCACGCGTGGACCGAATACGCGGCCAGCACGGCGGCGCAGGCCGCCGAGCGCCTGAAGGATGCCACGATCGCGATCACCAACAAGGTACCGCTGCGCGTGGACACGCTGGCGCAACTGCCAAACCTGAAAATGATCGCGGTGGCCGCCACCGGCACCGACATTATCGACCTGGCCGCGGCGCGCGAGCGCGGCATCGTCGTGTCGAACATCCGCGACTACGCGTATGCGGCGGTGCCCGAGCACACGTTCGCGCTGATCCTGGCGCTGCGCCGCAACCTGCTGGCCTACCGCGCCGACGTGGAAGCGGGCAAATGGCAGGCGGCACCGCGCTTCTGCCTGTTCGACCATCCGATCCGCGACCTGCACGGCAGCCGCCTCGGCCTGCTGGGCTACGGCGCGCTGGGCAGGCAGGTGGCGCGGATCGGCCGCGCCTTCGGCATGGAGATCGCCGTGCATACGCGCACGCCGGTGGCGGACGCCGACGTCGTCAACGTGGACTTCGACGAACTGCTGGCGACGTCGGACGTGCTGTCGCTGCACGCGCCGCTGACCGATGCCACGCGCAACGTGATCGGAGCCGTCGAACTGGCACGCATGAAGCCTTCGTCGCTGTTGATCAATACGGCGCGCGGCGGCCTGGTCGACGAGGCGGCGCTGGCCGACGCATTGTCGCGCGGCGTGATCGCCGGCGCCGGCTTCGACGTGCTGACGCAGGAGCCGCCGGCGGCGGACAACCCGCTGCTGGCGCTGCGGCTGCCGAGCTTCATTCTCACGCCGCATAACGCCTGGGCCAGCCACGAAGCAATGCAGGGGCTGGCGGACCAGCTGATCGGCAATATCGAGGCATTCGCGCGGGGCGAACCGGTCAACCGCGTGGCGTGAATCGCAGGCGGCTGCAGGATGGCGTCCGCTTGATATCCGGCGGCACGCAATCCCGCACGCCGCAGTTTTATCCTTATATCACGGGTCGATATAGCCATCGATGACGGCCTGACCACGCGGATACGATGCGGGAATTTCCATAATGTCGGATGCCGGAAATATGCAATGTCCCGGGCCTGGCGAACCGGTAAGCGGAACCACTACCAGTGCTCTATCGGAACCGCGGATTCTCACACAATGTAACGGCTTCGCGACATTATCGGAATTAATATTTACTTAATTCAACAGCAGAGTATGGCTGGCCGGATTATTATGTGACAGCCTCACTACATTTCATTAATTTTTATATAATCCTGCGGTTGATTCCTCTTTCGACCGCCATGAAAAAACCCCTCGCATCCACATTGCTCTCGACCACGCGTGCCAGTGCCGCCGCGGTCTTCGTCATGTTCGCCACGCTCGCCGTCTGCATCGCCGACAGCCATGGGGCGGAGCCGGCCGCACCGCCAAGCACCGCCGCCGCGGCCTTCGATCCCGACAGCGTGCCGGTCAGCACCCGGCCACTGCCGGCCTTTCCGTACCTGGAATGGCCGTCGGGCGTGCCATCCGGCGAACGCCGTTCGAAGCAGCAGGATTTCGACCTTGCCTGGTTCGTCGCGGGCGCCGCGCCCCATGCCGCGGAAGGCCGCGTGGACCGCCGGCACTATTGGCTCAAGCGCGCCGGGATGTCCAAGCTGGAAGCGACGCGCAACTACGAAATCGCGCTGAAAGAACTGGGTGCCGTACGGGTCGATACCATGCACCCGTCCAACAAGAACTTTCCGGCCAAGAACTCGCCGGCACGACACGCTTTCGTTACGAACAAGCTCGGCTTGAATGGGAATGGCATTACCTACGCCACCTACCTGGTGCGCACGGCGGATAAACGCGTGTGGATCGGACTGGGGATTACCGATGCACAGGTGAATATCACCACCCTCGAAGAAAAGAAAATGGACCGGTCGATTAGGCTGACAAAGGCTGACGAGATGAAGACCGCACTGGACAAGCAGGGCTTTATCGCGCTGTACATCAACTTCGATACCGACAAGGCCGCGCTGCGCGAGGACGGCAAGCCCACGGTCGCCGAAATCGCCAGGCTGCTGAAAGACAATCGCGGCCTGAAGATCTCCGTCGAAGGGCACACGGACAACAGCGGCGACGCCAGGCGGAACAAGATACTGTCAGAGCAGCGCGCGGCCGCCATCGTCGCGGCGCTGAAAGCGTCCGGCATCGAAGCGGCGCGGCTCAAATCGGCCGGTTTCGGCGCCGACAGGCCGATCGCCGACAACCGCACCGACGAAGGGCGTGCCAGCAACCGGCGGGTCGAACTGGTAAAAGGTTGAGGGGCTGCCAGCGGTAGCCCCGGGAAGCCGACCGGGCCCGTCATTGGCTGGCGCCATCCGCACTGCCCGATGCGAAACTGCCCGGCCAACGGACCGCCAGCCTGCCGGATCGCAGCGCTGGCGTGGCGTGGCGTCGCCCGGCAGCCTCGCGTCGATGTTGCCTAGTCGGTGCCGGGCGTCAGGACAACTGTTTCGACACGGCGCAGGTCGACATCGAATCGTGTCAGCACCTCCGCTGTCGTGATGGCATGGATCGTACCCTTCACCCTGCCCCGCCCACCCGCGACGTGGGCATACCGCTCGCCGTCGGGCGATAACGCCACCCGGTCCAGGTGCGTTCCCAGACTACGCAGCAGGATGCGGCTCTTCAGGTCATACACCATCCACCTGCCCGGTCCGCCCTGGACAGTCCAGCCGGCGGCATATCGCCCGTTACGGTCGACCGACAGGCCGTAAAAATCGGCCGCCGGGCCGGGCAGCACCGCCTTGCGAAGCACCGTTTGATCGGCCGTGGCGCCATCCATGGCGGATTCGGGAAAGCAGAAACCTTGCGGGTCGTCCGCCGTCGGGCCCGGCGTGCCGGCAGGACGGTGCGCCGCTTCGATCGCCGGCAGGATCATCGAAAAACAATGCCGGCCATCGACGGTCGGCACCGGCGCGCCCAACGCATACGCTACCCAGGGGGCAAGCAGCCGCTTGAGCTTTTTCGTCGTCAGGTCGTAGCGGTAAAGCCGGCGGTTCTGGTACGGGTTCTTCAGCCGCGAATCGAAATGCGGACTGTCGCTGAACAGCAGGCTTTCACCCGACCGGGCGGGATGGAAAACGACCGAATCGTGCGAGTACAGTACCCGGTAAGTGCGCTTTTCCAGGTCGAGCGAAACCACGTCGTTGTTCCTGACCCCGATCAGGTTGCCGGCATCGCCGGCATGAATGAACAGGAACCGGCGCCCGCGTTCGTCCGTCGGCGAACGCCAGGGCTTGCCCGGGCCACCGACAATGGCCACGCCCTGCTCGCCACGTTTTTGCACCGAGATCACCAGCGTGCTGCATGTCAGGTCACAGGCCAGGCCCACGACGGGCGCGATACTGAATATCATGTCGTACCTTGCTTGAAGGGCTAAGCCGGCACCGCGGCCAGAGCGCATGGGTTTTAGCGTCAACATAATCGCTGCGATGCCGATATCGCATCGCGGCCGCCGCCATTATCGCCGAGGCGCGGCCGATCCGGCCTCATCGGGGAGCCGGCGCTGGGATGAAATGCCCGGCCGGCGGGTTCGCCGCCCATGGCACGACCTGTGTGTGGCGCCTACAATCGTCGCCAACCTGTCCACCACCGGAAATCCCATGAACATCACCCGCCGTACCCTGCTGCTCGCGGCCGCCGCAGTGCCCTTGTCCCCCTCGTTCGCGCTGGCTGCCACAGGCTTCGACGCCATCGAATACGACCTGGACGGCCGCCTCGGCGTGGCGGTCATCGATACCGCGACCGGCAAGGTGGCCGGCAACCGCCTCGACGAACGCTTTCCGATGTGCAGCACCTTCAAGGCGATCCTGGCCGCCCAGGCGCTGGCGCGCGATGCGCGCGAGCCCGGCTTCATCGGGCGGCGCCTGCGCTATGCGAAGACGGACCTGGTCAGCCACTCGCCCGTCACCGGCAGGCATGTGGCCGGGGGCATGACGGTGGCCGAGCTCTGCGCGGCAACCGTGCAGCACAGCGACAACACGGCGGCCAACGTGCTGATGGATGAACTGGGCGGACCCGCGGCATTGACCGCGTTCGCGCGCACCATCGGCGACACGGCGTTCCGGCTGGATCGCCGGGAAACGGCCCTGAACAGCGCCATTCCCGGCGACGAACGGGACACGACGACCCCGCTGGCGATGGCCCGCACACTGCAGAAGCTGGTGATCGGCGATGCGCTGCCGGCGCCGCAACGCCTGCAGCTGAAGGACTGGCTGGTGGGGAACACCACCGGCGACAATCGCATTCGCGCCGCGGTGCGGGAAGGTTTGCAGGCGGGCTGGCAGGTCGGCGACAAGACAGGCACCGGTGCCTACGGTGTCACCAACGATATCGGCGTCGTGTTCCCGCCGGACCGTGCGCCGCTGGTGGTCGTGGTGTTCACGCATCAACGGGCGAAAGATGCCGACAGCCGCGACGACATCGTGGCCGCCGCCGCACGGGCCGCGCTTGCTGCAGTCCGGGCCGCCGGATAGGCTCCGGCGGGTGGACCGGGTCCATCTGCCCGGAAACGGAGACTGACAGGCATTGCCGGCATGAGGGAATCTGCTGACAAAAAAGGAACCGGATTCTCCGGTTCCTTCCCATACCGACGTTCAGCTTCGATTTATAGCTCAAATATAAAAAAGGGACCGGATTTCTCCGGTCCCTTCTTCACGTTCTGGTGCGGCTGGCAGGAATCGAACCCACGACCCCTTGGTTCGTAGCCAAGTACTCTATCCAGCTGAGCTACAGCCGCAAAACTTCTCACTTCAACTCGGTCATTACATAAAAACTGGTGCGGCTGGCAGGAATCGAACCCACGACCCCTTGGTTCGTAGCCAAGTACTCTATCCAGCTGAGCTACAGCCGCAAAACTTCTCACTTCAACTCCGCTACATCCCGCAAGGCGACCCTTGCTGTCGTAGCGTGCTGCCACGGATGAACTTTTGTTCACCGGTAATGCAGTACGTATTACATCTTAACAAATGCGCTTAACTGGTGCGGCTGGCAGGAATCGAACCCACGACCCCTTGGTTCGTAGCCAAGTACTCTATCCAGCTGAGCTACAGCCGCAAAAAACTCATTATAGCAACGGGCGCAACGTCGAGCGCACGCCTGCTGCCCACTACTCTTTGATGCCTGCGCAAACCTTCCGGCCTGCGTCATGAAAACCCTGGTGCGGCTGGCAGGAATCGAACCCACGACCCCTTGGTTCGTAGCCAAGTACTCTATCCAGCTGAGCTACAGCCGCATTCGACAGCGATCGGCATTTTACAGTATTCATTACGGTTTGGAAATCTTGATTTTTCATCTTCGAATCATCCGACTTCGCCGCCGCAAGACCTTGCCTCCTGCTGCTTCCTCCGCAGCATTCGTTGCGAAGGAGGCAGGATTATAGGGACAACTTTTCCGCTTGTCCAGAGCGAAATGCATCCACGTAGACCGTCGATCGCGCCAGGAGCCGGAATGGTTTGGTGTAGGATGCACCATCTTTATAAACCAGACAATGGAGACCCCGGCATGAGTGCGCCCGCCATGAACAGCTTGTCCACGCTTGAAGCCGACTGGTCGCGCACCGATGTGGGCCACCCGGATGGCTGGCCGCTGACACTGCGCGTGGCGGCCGACCTCATGCTGAACTCCCCGCTGCCCACGGTGGTGATGTGGGGGCGGCAGCAGGTGATGCTGCTGAACGGTGCCTACGCAACGCTGTCCGGCCTGCCCACGCAGCCACCCGGGGGTCGGATCCCGGCGATGCAGCCATCCGCGTGGAGCTGGGACCCCGCGGTGCTGGAACGGGCCTGGCACGGCGAGTCGCAGGCGATTCCCGGCCAGGTATTGCAGATGTGGCGCGCCGATGGCGTGAGCGAACAGCGCTTCGACCTGTATTACACGCCGTTGCGGGACGATGCCGGTGCCGTGCTGGGCATCCTGTGCACGCTGGCGCCGCCGAGCGCCACGGTCGCGCCGCCCGCGGCGCGCTCGCTGAAGATGCTGGTGGTGGAAGACAACCTGGATGCGCAATATCTTGTCTGCGAAATGCTGCGCGCGATCGGCCATGATGTCGATGCCGAAGGCGATGGCGAGGCCGCGCTGCGGCGCCTGGAAAACACCGCCTACGACGTGCTGTTCACGGATGTCAGCCTGCCCGGCATCTCCGGTGTGGAGGTGGCGCGGCGCGCCGTCGGCCGCTGGCCGCGCCTGCATGTGATCTTTGCGTCGGGCTACAGCGGCACGCTGACGCAGCAGCTCGACTTTCCCGCCGAGGCGATCCAGAAACCCTACGACATCGAGCAACTGCAGGCAATGCTCGACCGCGTTCCCCGGGCCTGAGGCGACAGCTGCCGTGTACCCGCCTGCGCACTTGCCCGCCCGCCCGCCCTTCCGCCCGTCCGGCCCGTCGCCTGCCCAGTCAACCGTGCGGGCGAACCGTGCCGCGCGGCGCTACAATCCGCAGCGGTGGCCGCGCCAGCGTCCGCTGCAATCCATCGTCCCGAACTGTCAATCCCAATGATCCTCTCCACCGGGGCCTCCCCTTCCGAAGCAGACCTGCTGCGCGCCATGCTGGAGGCGAAGGAAGAACTGCGCCGCTCGCGCGAGTGGGCCAGCGACGTGCTGGAGAGCATCGGCGAAGGCGTCGCGGTCGTCGACGGCGCCTGGACGATCACCTACATCAACGGCCGCGGCGCCCATATGCTGGGCGCCGCGGCGACCGCGCCCGGCGCGCTGGCGGGCCGCGACCTGTGGCAGGCATTCCCGGATCTGGCCGGCACGCCGCTCGAAGCGCGGCTGCGCCAGGCGATAGACCAGGGCGAGCCGGCCATCTTCGAGCTGCACCACGCCCCTTCGCGCCGCTGGCTCGAGGTGCGCACCTGCCCGTCGCCGCAGGGCCTGACCTGCACGCTGCAGGACATCGATGACCGCCGGCGGCACGATCGAGCGCTGCGCGAAAACAGCAATCGGCTGCAGGTGGCGATGGCAGCCGGCCGGCTGGGTGAATGGACGTGGGATGCCGGCACGGACGTGGTGACGCTGGGCCGCCGCGCCGCCGAGATCTTCGAACTGCCCGAGGAAACGCCGACCACGTGGCGCGCGCTGCAGGACCGCATCGTGCCCGACGACCGCGCGGCCGCGCGCGAGGCGTTCGTCGAAGCATTCGTGGCGCACCGCGATTTCGACATCGAATGCAGGATCGATGCCGGCAGCGGCAACGGCGGCGATGGCGGCACGCGCTGGGTGTCCGTTGTCGGCCACGGCAATTACGGCGACGGCGACCAGTTGCTCGGCATGACCGGCATGGTGCAGGACATTACCGCCCGTCGCGCCGCCGAAGAGGCGCTGAAGAGCAGCGAGGCGCAATTGCGCGCGCTGGCCGACTCGATCCCCCAGCTGGCCTGGATCGCCAACGCCGACGGCCGCATGACGTGGTACAACCGCCGCTGGAACGAATACACGGGGCTCACGAGCGACGACCTGGGCGGCGAGGACTGGAGCCAGGTCTACGATCCCGAGTGCATTCCGGCGATGACGCAGCACTGGAAGCGGTCGATCGAGACGGGCGGGCCGTTCGAGATGGAATTCCCGATCCGCGGCGCGGACGGCCACTACCGCTGGTTCCTGACCCGAGCCAATCCCGTGCGCGGGGCCGATGGCCGCATGATGCGCTGGTTCGGCACCAGCACCGATGTCGATCAGGTCAAGCGCGCCCAGGAAGCGCTGCGCGACGAGACGGCCGTGCTGGAACTGCTCAACAGCACCGGCAATGCGCTGGCCCGGCACCGCGACCTGCAGCCGCTGCTGCAGGAAGTGACGGATGCCGCCACCCGCATCAGCGGAGCGCGCTTCGGCACCTTCTTCTACGACTGCTCCGGCGACGGCGCCGAGCTGCACCGCGGCGAACGCGGGCACATCGACGCGTACCGGGGCCCGGCGCTGACGCCATTCACGCTATCGGGCCAGCCGCCGCCGCTGTTCCACAATCTGACGCCCGAGCATGCCACGGCCCTGTTCGGCGACACGCTGCGCGGCGCCGGCATCACGCGCTGCGGCGACCTGCTGCGCCACCCGGAATGCGCTCCTGCGTTGCGGCACGAGCAGGCCGCGCTGCTGCGCAGCTTCCTGGCCGCGCCGGTGATGTCGCGCGATGGCAGCGTCATCGGTACGCTGCTGTTCGGGCACCCCGAGCCGGACATGTTCAGCGACCGCACCGAGCGGATCATCGGCGGCATCGCCGCCCAGGCGGGCGTGGCGATCGACAATGCCCGGCTCAACGAGGCGGCGCGCCGGGCCGCCGAGGAACGCATCGCCCTGCTCGACAGCGAGCGCAACGCGCGCGCCGAGGCCGAGCGGTCGAGCCAGATGAAGGATGAATTCCTCGCCACGCTGTCGCACGAACTGCGCACGCCGCTGACGGCCATCCTCGGCTGGTCGCAGGTGCTGCGGCGCGGCGGCCGGGGCGAGGCCGACCTGCAGAAGGGCCTGCAGACGATCGAGCGCAACGCGCGCGCCCAGGCCCAGCTGATCGAGGACCTGCTGGACATGAGCCGCATCATGTCCGGCAAGATCCTGCTCGACATCGGCGCCGTCGCCCCGGCGGCGGTGGCCGATGCGGCGATCGACACGGTGCGCCCGGCCGCGGCGGGCAAGAATATCGTCATCGAACGCGGCTTCCAGCCGTGTGGCACGGTGGCCGCCGATGCGGGCCGGCTTCAGCAGGTGCTGTGGAACCTGCTGTCGAACGCGATCAAGTTCACGCCCCAGGACGGCACGGTACGCATCGGCGTGCGCGAGGCCGGTGGCCATGCCGAAATCGTCGTGGCCGATACCGGCATCGGCATCGGCCACGAATTCCTCGCCCATGTGTTCGAACATTTCCGCCAGGCCGATTCGTCGACCACGCGCCGGCACGGCGGCCTGGGGCTGGGGCTGTCGATCGTGCGCCACCTGGTCGAACAGCACGGCGGCACCGTGGCGGCCACCAGCGCCGGCGAAGGCCGCGGTGCAACATTTACCGTGCGTCTGCCGCTGGCGGCACGCGTTCCCGGCGCCGAACGCCCCGGCCGCGCATCGCCACCGGCCGGCGAACAGCGCGCGACCACCGCGGGCGATCTCAGCGACCTGGGCGGACTGCGCGTGCTGATCGTCGACGACGAGCCCGATACCCGCGAGCTGATCAAGCGCGTGTTGTCAGATTGCAACGCCGAAGTCGTCACGGCCGACAGTGCGCAGGCTGCGCTGTCGTTGTTGCCTCGCTGGCAACCCGACCTGCTGCTTTCCGATATCGGCATGCCCGAAATGGATGGCTTCGAACTGCTGGCCCAGGTACGCGCGCTGGGCCAGGAGGCCGGCGGCAATGTGCCGGCGATCGCCCTGACAGCTTTCGCCCGTGCCGAAGACCGGCTCCGCACGCTGGCTGCGGGCTTCACGGATCACATTGCCAAGCCGGTCGAGCCCCTCGAACTGGTTGCCGCGGTGGCCCTGGCCGCGGCGCGGCGGCGCGGCCAACCTTCCTGACATATACGTTTTCCGCATATACATTAATGAAGTGTGTGCACGCCACACATTTGCGTAAGAAAACACTCGATGCGTATTAATTAATTTATAATCGAGAAATAGTGTCCTACTGCATGACGCGGCAATGTCCTACAAGAAACTTGTCTGGGCTTTGGTACACTCGGCGAATTGAAAGTTCTTCGTCGCGACAAGAATTTTTTTTAATACGTGCGCCGCAGCAAATTCTTCGGCGCTACACTAAGTATTCCGCTTCGGCCGTAAACCCGCCGGGGCCCGTATTGCGAGACAACTATGCCCAGCCCGGATGAGATCCTGAATGCCAAGATTCTGGTCGTGGACGACTGCGCGGACAACGTCGATCTGATGCTCGAGATCCTCCGTGAAGCCGGCTACGCGAACGTCACGGCCACCATGCTGCCCGACCAGGTCTGCGCGCTGCACCGGCAGCATAATTATGATCTGATCCTGCTGGACCTGCAGATGCCCGGCCTGAACGGGTTCCAGGTCATGAAGGGCCTGAAGGAAATCGAACAGGAAGGCTATCTTCCCGTGCTGGCGCTGACGGCGCAGCCGAGCTTCAAGATCGCCGCGCTCGAAGCGGGCGCGCGCGATTTCATCAGCAAGCCGTTCGATCTGCTCGAGGTGCACAAGCGCATCCACAACATGCTCGAAGTGCGGCTCCTGTACAAGGAACTGGCCCAATACAGCAAGCGCCAGCAGGAACTGGCGCTGCACGATCCGCTGACGGGGCTGCCGAACCGCCGCCTGCTGGAAGACCGCATCGAGACCACCGTCCAGCATGCCCTGCGCAACGGGCGCAAGGCGGCCGTGATGTACCTCGATCTCGATGGCTTCAAGCCCATCAACGATACCCATGGCCATGCCTATGGCGACGAGATCCTGAAACTCGTGGCCCAGCGGCTGGTCGGTTCGTCGCGCAAGGAAGACACGGTGGCCCGCGTGGGCGGCGACGAGTTCGTCATCGTGCTGGGCGATGTGGGCGGCCTCGGCGATGCCCGCGAACCGGCATCGAAGCTGATCGAAGTGGTCTCGGAACCGTATGTCGTCAACGGCATCACGCTGCGGCTGTCGACCTCGATCGGCATCGCGCTGTTCCCCGACGACGCCGAATCGGTCGGCGACCTGATCCATGCGGCCGACAATGCGCTGTACGATGCCAAGCGTTCCGGCAAGAACCGCTTCTGCTCGGCACCCGGCAGCACCGCCGTGGCCAGCGCGGCGAGCGCCCCGATTCCGCACCAGATGAAGAGCGTCGCGACCACGGTCTGAAGGCGCATTGAAAAGACCGGAGCAGGCACGAAAAAAATGGGCAATCGCCCATTTTTTAGTACCTTTCCCCGGTGCCCGACCGGGGATGCCGCCTGGGAATATTGCTTACTGGGCCGCCGCTTCCTTCTTCTTGCCGTTCGCGGTGCACTCTTCGATCTTGCCGGCATGCTGGTGATCGGTATGCGCATCCACCTTGTCCGGCGACACCTCGATGCGCGTGATGCCCGCATCGACCGAAATCGGATCGCTGGCCGGGAATGTCATTTCGACGGCGTCGTCGAGCAGCTCTTCCTTGGCCTTGTCTTGTGGCAGCATCTGCTCCTCGGCGGCCAGCGTGGCGATGGCCGATGCCCACTTGATGAAGTTCAGGTTGGCCAGCTCGCGCACGGTGGTCACGCCGAAAGCTTGCTGCAGGGCCTGGGCACCCTCCTCGCCGATACCGTTCAATGCGCTGATCGGCGCGTCGGCCAGGTCCCGGAAACATTTGCCCAGATAATCTTTACCTACGACGGTATCGATGTTCATGATATTGATCCTTTCGTTTTTGATTGCATGTTCAACGCTTTCACTATTGCATGGCCGCTTTGACATGTATGTGCGCAATCGAACAAACCGGAGCCTGTTCTGTTGCCGTCAGGACTTTTGACAGCATCTTGCCCCCTTGCTATGATCGTTCAGATGTTTGTCTTACAGAATTGTTTTCAGCAGAACATCCACAATTACAAGTGCCCGTGGCCAAAGTAGACAAACCGAAAATTCTCGTCGTCAACGACGATGCCAACAGCCTGTTCGCCCTCACGAGCTTGCTGGCACAATGGGCTGAGCAGGAATCGTATGAAGTGATCGCCGCGCGCAGCGGCGAAGAGGCATTGCGGCAGGTGCTGATGCACGACTTCGCCGTGATCCTGCTCGACGTGAACATGCCCGGCATGGATGGTTTCGAAACCGCCGAGGCGATCCACCAGCGCGCCCGCTCGGCCAACATCCCGATCATTTTCATCACCGCTTTCGTGGCGGACGAACTCGACCGCCTGAAGGCTTACCAGAAAGGCGCGGCGGACTTCCTGTTCACGCCGGTGATTCCACAGATCCTGCACGCGAAGATTTCGGTTTTCGTGGCGCTGGCCGTGAAGAACGAGGAGCTGAAGAGGCAGGCACGCCAGCTGAGCCAGCGCACCACCGATCTCATCAGCAGCAACAAGCGGCTGCTGCAGGAGATCGAGGAACGCAAGGTCGCCGAGCGGCAGAACCATGCGAAGGACGAGTTCCTGGCGATGCTGGGCCATGAATTGCGCAACCCGCTGTCGGCGATCAGCAGCGCCGCTTCGCTGATCGGCCTGCCGGGCGTGACGGGAGACGCGGCCACGCGCGCAAAAAAGATCATCCAGCGGCAGAGCCAGCACCTGGGCCGCATCGTCGACGACCTGCTCGACCTGTCGCGCGCGATGTCCGGCAAGATCCTGCTGAACCGCGCGCCGGTGGACGTGGCGGCGCTGATCCGCAACTGCCTGGAAACCTACCGCACCACGGGCCGCACGGCCGATTACGAGGTGCATGTGGAACTGGAAAGCGGCTGGGTGGACGGCGACGTGACACGGCTCGAACAGATTTTCTCGAACCTGCTCGACAACGCACTGAAATACACGCCGCCGGGCGGCACGGTCGACATCTTCCTGGAAGTGGAAGAAGATGACATCGTGCTCACCGTCCATGATACCGGCGTGGGCATTCCGCCCGAGCTGCTGCCGCACGTGTTCGATGTGTTCGTGCAGGGCACGAGCACGCTGGACCGGGCCCAAGGCGGGCTCGGCATTGGCTTGGCGCTGGTGCGCCGCCTGGCCGAACTGCACGGCGGCGGCGTGGAAGCCGACAGCGCCGGCCCCGGCGAGGGCAGCACTTTCCTGATCCGCCTCCCCCGCATCGAACGCATTACCGAACCCAACCCGCAAATCATGGACACGAACGAACAGGCCAAACCCACTGTACTGCTGATTGAAGACAACGACGACGGCCGCGAAATGATGGCAATGATGCTGTCGTGCTACGGCTACGAAGTGCGCCATGCCGCCGACGGCCTGCAAGGCCTCGCGGTCGCGCACGAATACCGCCCCGGTGTGGCGCTGGTCGATATCGGCCTGCCCGGCATCGATGGCTACGAGGTGGCGCGGCGCCTGCGCGGCGATCCGGAAATGCAGCATATCCGCCTCATCGCACTGACGGGCTACGGCCTGGCCGAAGACCAGCGCCGCGTCCTGGAAGCGGGCTTCGACATGCACCTGGTGAAACCGGTCGACATCGACAGCCTGATGAAGGCGATCGCCAACTTGACGGGCGGGACACCGGCAACGGCCGCCACCGCCGCGCTCAGGCCGTGATGTGACGGCGCCGCGTGGCGGCGCCCGCACCGTACGCCCGCTTCATGGCCACGGTGCGGGCGCGCGCCGTCAGGCCGCGGGCTGGTTCGAGTAGACCACCTTGCCCGGCACCGGCGCCAGCGGAATCTCGTCGATCTCATCCTTGCGTGCCTGGATCTGGGCGCCGAGGGCAAGCAGGTCGATACCCGCCTTCTTCGCCGCAGGGAACATCTCCTTCTCCTCTTCCTCGACGTGGTGCTCGATGTATTCGCCGAGCACTTTCACTTTCGCATCGTACAGGTCGTCGTGCGGATCCATGGCGTGGATCTGGGCTATCAGGTCCTTCGCCGACGCATGCTCGACGGTCGCTTCATCGACCAGGTCCTCGGCATCGTCCGCATCGGCGCGCACGGCCGGGTAGAAGATCTCTTCCTCGGCGATCGCATGCTTCGTCAGTTCCAGGCAAATCTTCTCGGCCAGTTTCTGCTTGCTGGAAAAGGCGCGGTCACCCAGTGCTTCGTACTGCTCGAACATCGCCTTGACTTCGGCATGGTCCTGCTTCAGCAGGGCAACGGCATCACGTGGCTTGGCTGTGGCACTCATGGCTACTCCTTGTGTTGGTTGGGCGGAATTGGACAGCGTCGTGGATCACTGCCTGCCAATGTGCCCGTTCCCGCGGGCCCTGACTGTGCGACAACACACGATAGTGCTGGTGCGACATTTCCTGGAAACCTCATGTATCATCCGCCTGTTATTCCCGAGGCCGATACCTATACCAACCATGCCCGACGAGACTCCCGACCAGGCCAAGCACGCCGCCGAACTTTCCGACCTGCTGGGCCACGTGGTCACCAGCTGGGACAATGACCGCCGCGCGCTCGCGCGGCAGCTGCACGACAGCCTGGGCTCGTCACTGACGGCGTTGACGATGCACCTCGGCCTGCTGGCGGCCAAGCTGCCGCCGGACCAGCCGCTGCGCGACCGCGCCGCCCAGATGAAGAACCTGCTGCACACGATCATCGAGAACAACCGGCAAATGCAGCACAAGCTGTGGAACGACAAGCTCGAGTTCCTCGGCATCAAGGTCGCGTTCTCCGAACTGGTTACGCAATTTGCCCAGCAATACGGGATCGCGGCCCGCCACAGCCTGCCCGAGGAAGAGCCGGCATGCCCGCGCGAATTCGGCGTGGTGCTGCTGCGCGTGCTGGAACAGGGTTTGTCGAACGTGACGGCGCACTCGGGTGCCACCGCGGTCGACGTGATCGTCGACGACAACGAAGACGAGATCATGCTGACGGTGCGCGACAACGGCAAGGGCAGCACCCACGACCTGGCGCCCGGCGCGACGCCGGATGGCGAAAAGTACGGCCTGCGCCTGCTGCGCGAGCGAGCCCGCCTGCTGGGCGGCACGCTGACGCTGGCCACTCACCCCGAAGGCGGCGCGGTGCTGACCGTGGTGCTGCCGAAGCCGGCCACCTGATTCCCCGCCACGCCTGTTCCCGGCGTGGCTGCGCCCCGCAACCATGACGACCGCGCGCGAGATAGCCGATCTGCCTGGCCCGCCCGGCCTGCCGCTGCTCGGCAATGCGCTGCAACTCGATCCCCGCACCGTGCACCGCACGATGGAGCGCTGGGCCGGCCGTTACGGGCCGATCTTCCGCGTCCGCATCGGCACGCGCCCGGTGGTGGTCATCGCCGACAGCACGGCGATCGCCACCGTGCTGCGCGACCGGCCGGAAGGCTTCCGCCGCCCCGCCATCACCGCCGAGGTGGCCGAAGAACTGGGCGGCAGCCCGGGAGTCTTCATGGCCGAAGGCGACGCATGGCGCCACCAGCGCCGCATGGTGATGCACGGCCTGTCGCCCGCCGCCATCCGCGAGTATTTCGGGCGGCAGGTGCGGGTAGCCTTGCGGCTGCGGGAACGCTGGAACGGCGCCGCCGGCGAGATCGATCTTACCGGCGACCTGAAACGCTACGCGGTGGACGTGATAGCCGGCCTCGCGTTCGGTGCCGATGTCAATTCGACGGAAACCGGCGACGCTGCGATCCAGGGGCATGTCGATATCGTGATGGACGGGCTGGCGCGCCGTTCGCTGCTGCCCTTTGCCTACTGGCGCTGGATCCGGCTGCCGGCCGATCGCCGCCTCGATCGCAGCGCGCAGGCCGTGCGCTCGGCGACGGACGGTTTCATCGCCGCGGCGCGTGCCGCGATGGCGGCCGATCCCGCGCTGCGCGAACGGCCGGCCAACCTGTTGCAGGCCATGCTGGCGGCGGCGGACAGGCCCGCTAGCGGCGTCGACGACGGCGCCGTCGCCGGCAATGTGCTGACGATGCTGCTGGCCGGCGAGGAAACCACCTCCGGCGCGCTGGCCTGGCTGGTATGGCTGCTGTGGCGGCATCCGGAGGCGCAGGCCCGGGCGCGGGAAGAAGTGCTCCGCCATGTGCCCGATATCGCCAGCGCCACGCCGGAAAGCATCGAAGCGCTCGACTACGTGCAAGCCTGCGCGCTCGAGGCGATGCGACTGAAACCGCCCGCGCCGTTCCTGCCGCTGCAGGCACTGCGCGAGAGCGCGGTGATGGATACGCGGCTGCCGGCGAACACGATGGTGTGGTGCGTGCTGCGGCACGACAGCGTGGCCGCGGCGTTTTTCCCGGAACCGGAACGCTTCGACCCGGCGCGCTGGCTGCCGGGCGGGAACGCCGACCGGCACGTGGTGCTGCCGTTCGGCAGCGGTCCGCGCATGTGCCCCGGGCGTTACCTGTCGCTGATGGAGATGAAGGTGGCGCTGGCGATGCTGCTGGCGCGCTTCGACATCGTGCAGGTGCGCGTTCGCGGCACCGCCGCCGACCTCGCCGGGGCCCCGCCGGCCGAAGTGATGGGCTTCGTGATGGCGCCGGCGCCGCTGTCGATGCGGCTGCGCGCCCGGCCGCAGGCCTGCTGACTAGTGCAGCTTGACCATCGGCGTGCTGCGCTTGATCAGGAAGCGCGCCAGCGCCAGCACGCCGGTGCGCAGCGTGCCCATGATCGCCTGGTGGTGCATCAGGTGCAGGCTCGTATACATCATCCGCGCGAAAAAGCCTTCCACGAACCAGTTCTTGCCCTGCAGCGAACCCATCAGGCTGCCGACCGACTCGCGCTGGCCGAACGACACCAGCGAGCCATAGTCGCGGTATTCGTAGGGCTTGCCCTGTGGCGACTTGCCGCGCTCGCGCCGCAGCAGCGTTTCCAGCAGGTAGTCGGCCTGCTGGTGCGCGGCCTGGGCGCGCGGCGGCACCGGCTTGCCGTCGGCGCCGATGCACTGCGCGCAATCGCCCAGCGCGTAGATATCCGGGAAGCCCTTGACCACCAGTTCGCCGGTCACATCGAGATGGCCGCCCTTCACGGTCGGCAAGCCCAGGTTTTTCAGGAAGTCCGGCGCCTTGATGCCGGCCGCCCACACCACGATGTCGGCCGGGTACACGTCGCCCTTCAGCACGGCGACGTGGTCGGGGCCGATCTCCGTCACGCGCGTATCGGTCAGTACGCGCACACCACGTTCGGCCAGCAGCCCCGCGGCGGCGATCGATACCCGTTCGGGCAGTGGCGCCAGGATGCGCGGCGCGCCTTCGATGATGGAGATGCGCACGTCGCGCAGCGGCTTCAGGTCGCCGAAACCATAGGCGGCATACACGCCGCTGGCCTCGCGCAGTTCCGCCGCCAGCTCGACGCCGGTCGCGCCGCCGCCGATGATGACGATGTCCACGCCTTGCTCGGCGCCCTGGCCGGCGCGCTTGTTGGCCGCCTTGGCCAGCAGTTTGAGCAGCGTGAGGCGGAAGCGCTCGGCATCCTCGGTGCCGTTCAGCGAAATGGTATTCTCGGCGGCGCCTGGCACGCCGAAGTAGTTCGACGTGCTGCCGACCGCCAGCACCAGCGATTCATAGGCGATCGTACGGGCCGGCAGGACGGTTTCGCCGGCCGGCGTTTCGATCGGCCCCACGCTGATCGTGCGGGCCGGGGCATCGAGCGCTTCGAACGCGCCGTACACGTAGGTGAAGTGATTGTCGTGCGCCAGCATCTGGTATGACAGGCCTTCGGCATGGATGTCCAGCGAGCCGGCCGCCACCTCGTGCAGCGACGGCTTCCAGATATGGTATAGCCGGCTGTCCACCAGCATCACCTTGCCCGGCCCCAACTTGCGGCCCAGTTTGCAGGCCAGCTCCAGGCCGCCCGCCCCTCCTCCCACGATCACATATTTGCTCTGCAAACGGTTCTCCTTGAAATGAATGGCGCCGGCCGGGAATGCGCGTCAGTCGCGGCCGTGCCCCTTGCCGTGGCCGTTGCCATGGCCCCGGTCATGATCGCGGCGACCGCCATCGCGATGGTCATCCCGGCCGCCCCGGTGTTCAGGGTGGTCGCGACGCTCGTGCTGCCCATGTTGACGATGCTGGCCGCGGTGCTCCGCGCGATAACGGGGCGCGTAGTCGTTCAGGTACCAGTCGTCGCGCACGAACAGCACGCGCCGGCCGCAGGCGCGGTACTTGCCGCAGTGCTTGCGCCAGTTCTTCGCATGACCGGGCGGCACGCGCAGGTACAGCGGCTCGCGCACCACGCGGACCGGGCGCTCCACGATGACGGGCTCGCGATAGATGACGGGTGGCGGCGCCATGGCGCCGATGTCGACCCGGCCATAGAAGCCGGGCTGGCCGACCGTGATCGACACCTGGGCGGAAGCGGAGCAGACGGCCAGCAGGCCGGCGGCGAAAAGCGAAATTTTAAGATTGGTCATGGATGCATCGATGGTTGAAACGGGCCGCGGCCATGGCCATTGTATGCGACCCGGCAGTGGCGCGTGCGTTCATCGCCAAAGCGCGGCCCGGCAGGTGCCCGGGCCGCGCCGGATGCCGCCTGGCTGTCCTTGGCGAAGGAGGTAAAGCGGTACATGGGCGCCGCGCCATCGGGCCGCCCGCCACGGCGGCCGGAGCCGCGCCATCGGGGTTACGCAATGGACAGACTAGATCGACGCCCCCAGCGCCGCCTGCAGTTGCGCGATCGCCCGGTGCGCCTGGCTGATCACCTTGTCCGCGATCCGCTTGCGCACGGCCTGGATGCGGCTGGCCGCCTCGGCTTCCAGTATCAGCGGCGTCAGCAGGGCGCTGGCCGATTCGTAGAATGCGCTGCCGATGCGGTCCAGCTGCACGATGAAACCCTGTTCCGCTTCCTTCATCCGGCGCCGCAGTTCATCCTCGAACACGCGGCGCTTGTCGCGGATCTCCTCGCGCTTGCGTTTATTGGTGTCGGTCGCCCACTTGAACGCGGACGCCAGCAGCACGGCGCCGCCGACGAAGGGCACCACCGGGGCGACGACGGGGATCACCACCGCCACGCCGAACAGGTAGGCGGCCGTGCTGGTGCCGGCAGCGGCCACCGCGCTGCCCATCAGCGTGAGGTTGGCGGCCGTGTCGACACCGTTGACCAGGCGCGTGCCGATGCGCAGCCGCGGCATCAGCCGCGCCAGTGCCGCGTGGTGCTGGCGCTTGAACGCCTCGGCCTGCGTGATGCGCATGTCGGACTGGAACAGCTTCAGGTCGTGGTGCAGCAGGTCGAGCGCCTCCTGCTTGCGGCGCGCCACGCGCTCGAGCCGGTATTCCATCTCGCGCGCGAACTGGTCGCGGGCAATGCCGGACCACACCTGCTCGTCTTTCCATTGTTCGGTATCGAGCCGTTCGGCGATGGCCACCTCGATCGCATTGCCGGCATCGTGCACCGCGTCGTCGATATCCTGCCACAGCATGCGGCGCTCGTAGGCAATGCGGGCATCCACCAGCGCCAGGCGCTGCAGCACCTGCTGGCGCAGCTGTTCGGCGGTGGCCGACAGCCCGCCCGCCTCCCCGTCGCCCGGCAGCGGCGCGACGGCCTTTTCCTGGTAGGCGTCGATGCCGTGCGTGATCGTGTCCACGGCGCGCTGCACCACGTCGCGCAGCTGTTCCTGCGTCATCATGCCGCCGTTGAAGCCGCGTGCATGATTCAGCAGTTCGACCTGGCCCGTGCTGCGGCCGAAATCGGCCACGGCATCGACCAGCCCCCTGCCCTTGACGAGCTTGCGCGCCTGCGTGCCGAGGTTGTTCAGCAGGCGGCGCTCTTCTTCCGGGGGCAGGTCATAGTAATGTTCCGGCGTGACGCGGATGCCGAGCGAGCGTGCGGCCCTCGCGGCCAGCGGCCGGGCGCGGCGGCCCTGCAACGCCAGCAGCGGCTTCATCATCGCGAAAGCGGCTTCGCGCGCGGCCGGCTCCACCGCGCCGCTGCTGCGGGCCAGCGCATTGACCGCCCAGTCGACGGTCACCCCCGATTCGATCGCGTTCAGAACCAGCGCGGTAAACACGGCGGAAGCCTTGCCATCGCCGGAAAGATCGGTCACGGCGGCGAACTGCGCCAGCGTCATCGATCCGTCCTCGCCCACGGCGATCGCGCCGAGCAGGCGTGCCAGCGCGGAGGCAAAGCTCTGGTCCGTGCACAAATGCTCGTCGAGAGTGCGCAGTTTCAGCGTGTGTTCCGGCGCGGCCGGCGTGACTTGCGACGATGCGGATTGATTCACGGCGGCTCCCTCGTTGGTCTGAAATGCCTTTTCGGCATTCTAGCGGAACTCGAGGGGTGCCGGTGCCGCGCCCGGCTGGCGCATTTCCCGGCAACGGGAGCGACATGGTCCGTTGACGGGCAAGCGGCCAGCGTGCGGCCGTGCTGGCGGGAGCGCCGGTGGGCGCGGTCAGGCCGCTTCGATGGTGCTGGTGACGACGCCGACCAGCGCGACGACATCGGCCGATTCCGCCACCTGCAGCAGGACCTGGCCTCGTTCGAAGCCGACATCGAGCAGGTGGACCAGTTCCGATTTCTCGGCCGCGGTCGGGTCGCGGTGCAGGCCGCCATGGAACAGCTGGTCCACGAATGCGGCGTTGCTGACGACACCGGCTTCCGTGGAGGTGGCGAAACCATTGGCGATGCTGCTCATCGAGACACCGTTCGCACGCTGTGCCAGCCAGTAGTTCAGGCCGGCCTCATCCGGCGCACGGTCGAAGATCGTCTGGTACAGGCGCAGCAGCACGCCGATATCGCTATGGTCGAGATCGAGCTTCACCGCCTGCGACAGGTACTCCGGGGAATTGACGAAACCGAGCGCGACGTCGGCGCGGCTCGCACCATTGAGAATCGCGTTGACCCAGAAGGCGCCTTCTCCCTGCGAAGGCGTGCGGCCGAGGATACTTTCATACAGCGCCGTGACGAAACCGGCGATGCCGGAAGTAAGGAACAGCTCGCCGGCTTCCGGCGAATTGATGAACTCCGACGCAACGAATTTCGCCGTGGCGCCACTGTCCAGGACGCCCGCCCAGTAATCGATCTCGAAGGCGTTGCCTTCGCGGCCCAGCACCCCATGGTACAGCCGGGCAACCAGCTCTTCGTATGCGTTGCCCTGCCCGCCCGTGAAGACCAGCGTCTCGACATCGCTCATCTTGACGGTACTGCCGTCGATGGCGGACACGACGAGCGTGCCGTCCACCAGCGTCATCTTGTAATCCGACGCACGGCCCGCCAGCTGCACGGTATCGCTGCCGGCGCCGGCGAGGATCGTGTCGTGGCCTTTGCCCGGCGTGAAGATATCGCTGCCACTGCCGCCCTTCAGGATGTCGTCTGCCGTACTGCCGGTAACGACGGCATCCGGGTCCGTCGTGGCGCCGCCCTGAGGCGCGCCTGCCGAAGGCGTACCTGCGGCCGGCGCTGGTGCGGGAGCCGGCGCTGGTGCGGGAGCCGGGGCCGGTGCTGGTGCGGGAGCCGGGGCTGGTGCGGGAGCCGGGGCCGGGGCCGGTGCTGGCGCCGGGGCCGGTGCTGGCGCCGGGGCTGGTGCAGGAGCCGGTGCTGGCGCAGGAGCCGGTGCGGGAGCTGGAGCCGGTGCAGGAGCCGGCACAGGTTCCGGGGCTGGCGCAGGTGCCGGGGCTGGCGCAGGTGCGGGGGCTGGCGCAGGTTCCGGGGCAGGCGCGGGTACCGGGGCAGGTGCGACCGGCACCGGCGGCAGTTCCGGCGCGGGTTCCGTTTCCGGCACCGTCACATCGCTCGGCGGCGGAAGTGCGATCGGCGCGTCGGCAAACGTCACCACCGCGCTGCCCGTCAATCCCGCTTCCCGGCTGCTCAGCACCAGCACATAGCTGACGCCCGCGCGCAGCGACACCGCGCTCAGTTTCGACAGCAGGTTGCCCTGAGCGCCGTCGCCGGTGAACGCGTCGATATCCTCGTTGGCCGCCACCAGATTGGCGAGCGGATTGGCCGGATCGAAGCTGCCTTCGTACAGCCAGAGCTGGGTATCGGCGTCCTTCGCGTCGCCGGTATAGCTGAAACCCGTCGCGCTCTGCACCGTCAGGTCGTAATTGCCGTCGGCCGGCGCCGTGATGGTCACCCTGGCATAGGCATAGTCGCTGGCATAGCCGCCGAAGTCGTAGTTGCTCGCCCCGTCGTCGCTGAGCCAGGTACTGACGGCGCGCAGATCGGCCCCGCTCCACGTGGCGGAGTAAGCATCGTCGGTGAACAGCAGATCGCCCGGCAACAGCGGCCGGTGAAAGGTCAGCGTACCGTTGGCATTCAGTGAATAGTTGACGCTGTTCATTTTTAGATGCTCCAAGGAAATTTTAGACAATTCTAGCAGAATTATTTCCATGGATCATCGCAAAACTCAATCACGGCAAGAGTTCGCCGATATTGCTGTTCCCGCGCAACATTTTTCAGTTGGCGCGGTTGGCGTAAGCTGGGCATTTTCTCCGAGTACGAAACTATGTCTGCCCGCTGATGTCGATTGTGGCCAGCGCCGTCGCTAGTTTCCCTCCGTCGCGAGCACCAGCGTCTCCTTGATTTCTTCCATGACCACGTAGCTTTTCGACTGTGCGGCACCCGGCAGGTTCAGCAGCATGTCGCCGAGCAGCTTGCGGTACTCGGCCATCTGATGGATCCGGGCCTTGATCAGGTAGTCGAAATCGCCGGACACGAGGTGGCATTCCTGCACCTCGGGAATGCGCAGCACTTCGCGCCGGAACTGTTCGAAGTGGCTGGCGGACTTCTGGTTCAGCGTGATCTCCACGAACACGAGCAGCGTGGCGCCGACCGCCGCGGGATTGAGCCGGGCGTGATAGCCGGTGATGACACCGTCGCGTTCCATCCGCTTGACGCGCTCGATCGCCGGCGTGACCGACAGGCCCACCTGCTCGGACAGATCCTTCATCGAGATGCGTCCATCGTCCTGCAGTATGCGCAGGATCTTGCGGTCGAGCTTGTCCAGGGCCCGCACGGACTCTTTTTGTGTACGCATGATTTTTTCCTGTTTTATCAGCGATATATAGTAACAACCACTACCAAACAAAACTTACCATAGGTGAATTCCCCGGGCAATCAAGCCAGACCAATTCTTATCTCTGAGGCAAGCATGCGCATCGTCATTCTTGGTAGCGGCGTCATCGGTGTCACCACGGCGTATTACCTGGCGCGGGAAGGACATGCGGTCACGGTGCTGGACCGCCAGCCCGGCCCCGCCCTGGAGACGAGTTTCGCCAACGCGGGCCAGATCTCGCCCGGCTATGCGTCGCCTTGGGCCGCGCCGGGCATTCCGCTGAAGGCCGTCAAGTGGATGATGCAGCGGCACGCGCCGCTGGCGATATCGCTCGACGGTTCGCTGTTCCAGCTGCAGTGGATGTGGCAGATGCTGCAGAACTGCAATGCCGACAGCTATGCGGTGAACAAGGAACGCATGGTGCGCCTGGCCGAATACAGCCGCGACTGCTTCAAGGCCCTGCGCGCCGCCACCGGCATCGCCTACGAAGGCCGCCAGGGCGGCACGACGCAACTGTTCCGCACGCAGAAGCAGATGGACGGCGCGGCCAAGGATATCGAAGTGCTGAAGGAAACCGGCGTGCCCTACGAGTTGCTGGGCGCGCGCGAATTGCTGTCGGCCGAGCCGGGCATCGCCAGCGAGCGGCTGGTGGGCGGCCTGCGCCTGCCGAACGATGAAACGGGCGATTGCCAGCTGTTCACCACGCGGCTGACCGGCATGGCACAGGAGCTCGGCGTGCAGTTTCGCTACAACGTCGACATCGATGGCCTCGATGTGGCCGGCGGTGAAATACGCGGCGTGCGCTGCGCCGGCGAAGTCGTGACCGCCGATTCGTACGTGGTGGCGCTGGGCGCCTATTCGACGCCCCTGCTGCGCGGCATTCTCGACCTGCCGGTCTATCCGCTGAAGGGGTATTCGATCACGGTGCCGATCGTCAACGCCGACCGGGCACCCGCCTCGACGATCCTCGACGAGACCTACAAGATCGCCGTGACCCGCTTCGACGACCGCATCCGCGTCGGCGGCATGGCCGAGATCGCCGGCTATGACAGGCGCCTGAACCCGCGCCGCCGCGCCACGCTGGAAATGGTCGTGAACGACCTGTTCCCCGGCGCCGGCGATACCGCGCAGGCCAGCTTCTGGACGGGCCTGCGCCCGATGACGCCGGACGGCACGCCGGTGGTCGGCCGCACGCCGCTGCCGAACCTGTTCGTCAATACGGGCCATGGCACGCTGGGCTGGACGATGAGCTGCGGTTCGGCACAGCTGCTGGCCGACATCATGTCGGCCAGGCGCCCGGCGATCCGGGCGGACGATTTGTCGGTGGAGCGCTACCACCGTAGCGCCGGCACGCGCCAACCGCAGCTCGCCGGCGCCTGAACGCCGCGCGGCGGGAAGGCCCGCGCGGCCCTGCCCCGGCCTCCTGCCCGCAGCCTGCGGCCGCGCTCCTCCCGGGCTCAATTGTGCGGGGAGAAGCGGGTGCGTATAATTCCGTCATGAATAAACTGGAAGCCTTCGGGCATATCGCGGCGCTGGCGATCCGGGGAGATCTGGTATTTCCCACCAGCGTCAACGCAGCGTTACGTGTGCAGCTGGCGCTCGAGAACCCCGACACCCCGATCGACGAGGCGATCCGCCTCGTGCTGGCCGAGCCGCAACTGGCCGCTCGCACTGTCGCGCTCGCCAACTCGGCCATGTTCAACCGCAGCGGCAACACCGTCACCAACGTGCGCGCCGCGATCACGCGCGTGGGTTACCACAACCTGTATGCACTGGCCGCCGCGATGGTGGTGCGCCAGTTCGGCGCCAAGATCACCGACCCGGTCGTGCGCGCCAAGGCCGAACAGCTGTGGCAGCACAGCGTATATGTGGCCTGCCTGGCCCGCATCATCGCCCGCGACGTGACCGAGGTAAACGGCGATACCGCGCTGTTCGCCGGTATCGTGCATGAAGTGGGCGGCTTCTACCTGCTGTCGCGGGCCGACGAGTTCCCCGGCCTGCTCGATCCCGATCCGGACAACTGGCAACCCGCCAGCGAGGAGATCATCATGCGCGAAGTGATGGCGAAGCTGGCGATTCCCGAAGAAGTCGCCACGGCGATCGAAGGCCTGCGCGACGGCTTCCTCGGCGTGCCGCCGGAAAGCCTGCTCGACACGCTGCTGCTGGCGAACCACTTCGCCCCCGTCGATTCCCCGCTGGCGCAGCCGCGCGAGGAAACGCCCCAGTCCGAATCCGTCGTCGACCTGTTCATCGACGAGCAGATGGCCGCGGAGATCCTGGACGAGGCCGAGCGGGACGCCACCTCGATGACCGCCGCGCTGCTGGTCTGAGGGCGGCGCAGGTGCCTGCGGCGCTTACGCCAGCGCGGCGGCCGGGCCGAAGAATTCGTGGTACGTCTGGCTTTCAGGCACGCCCAGTTCGCGCAGCGATTTCCTGACAACCTTCATGAACGGCTGCGGGCCGAGGAAATACGCGTCCACGTCGCGGCTTTCCGGCAGCCAGGCCGCCAGCAATTCACTGTCGAGCAGGCCCACCGCGTCCGGCGCGGCATGGCCCGCGTCTTCCGCATACAGGTAGTGGCGGCGCAGTTGCGGATGGCGGCTGGCCAGCGCGTCGACATGCGCGCGGAACGCGTGCACGCCGCCATGGCGCGCGGCGTGGATGAAGTGCACGTCGCGCCCGCTGGCCAGCGCCGCCGGCAGCATCGCCAGCGTGGGCGTGATGCCCACGCCGCCGGTGATGAACACGATCGGCCGGCTGGCGTGCGCGGCCAGGGTGAACACGCCCGATGGCGGCAGCAATTCGACCACGTCGCCTTCGTTCACCGCATCGTGCAGGTGGTTCGACATCGCGCCACCCCGCTCGCGCTTCACGCTGATCTGGTACGTGGCGCCGTCCGGCGCGGCCGACAGCGAATAGTTGCGGCGCTGGTCCACGCCGTCCACCACGGCGCGCAGGCCGATGTACTGGCCGGGCTGGAAATCGGCCACCGGGCCGCCATCTTCCGGCCGGAACACGAAGCTCGTGATCTCGTCGCTCTCGCGCCGCTTGCCGGCCACGACGAAGCGGCGCAGGCCGTTCCAGCCGCCCGGCGCGGCAGCCAGCGCGTCATAGGCCCGGCCTTCGGCACCGGCCAGAATGCCGGCCAGCTGGCCGTACGCCGCGCCCCACGCCTCGATGACCGCATCGGTCGCCACGTCGGCACCGAGCACTTCGCGGATCGCCTGCAGCAGGCTCGCGCCCACCATCGGGTAATGTTCCGGCCGGATGTCCAGCGCCACGTGCTTGCTGACGATCTGCCCCACCAGCGGGCCGAGGGCTTCCAGCCGGTCGATGTTCTTCGCGTACATCAGCACGGCGTTCGCCAGCGCGCGCGGCTGGGCGCCGTCGCTCTGGTGGGTCTGGTTGAAGTACGGTTTCACCTGCGGGTAATCGCGGAACAGGATCGGATAGAAGTGACGGGTCAGTGCCTCGCCGCCCTGTTCGAGGATGGGCACGGTGGCGGAAACGATGGCGCGGTGTTCGGCGGATAGCATGGCGGTTCTCCTTGGCTTGGTTGACTTGAAACTACCTTCGTTAAAACTTGCATTCAGTATGCATGTTTAAAAAAACGACGGGAACTGGACAAAATGTCCCAGGCAGGAACCGTGGTGTACCGTGCGCCGGGCGCCCCGCCGGCCGTCAGGAACCGGGGCGGCGCTCCGGCATGTGCAACAGGATGGCGTGCTCCTGGCGGCGTGCGCCGGGCAGCAGGTCGGCCAGTGTGACGCCGTCGAGCACGGCAAGGAAGGCTTCGGTGGCTTCGCGCAGCTTGCCCTGCAGGCCGCAGGCCCCGGCGAAGGCGCAGCCGGGCGCGGCAGCGTCGAAACACTCGGCCATGTGGAAATCCGGCTCGCTGGCCCGTACCACGGCGCCGATATTGATGTCGGCGGGTTCGCCGCGCAGGCGCAGGCCGCCGTTGCGGCCGCGCACCGTCTCGACCAGTCCCGACATGCCCAGCTGGTGGATCACCTTCGTGAGATGGTTCTTCGAGATGCCGTGCAGGTCCGCGATATCCTGGATCGTGGCCAGGCGGTCGCGGTGCATGCCCAGGTACATCAGGGAACGCAGCGTGTAGTCGGTGAAGGTGGTGAGTCGCATGATATCCAGGGCAAACGGCTGCGCCATTATAACGGCGGGGCGGCCGCGGCCGGGCGGCGGCGAGCGCTTCAGCGCCTGCGCTCGTATTCGTCGCGCACGTGGCGCGCGATGAACGTGGCCAGCCCCCTGCCCGCCCCGGCCAGCGCCTTCATCGTCTCCACGCGATCGCGGCCGGTGGCGCGGTAGGTGTAGTCGTACACCTCGCCGCTGGCGAATTTCACGGCGATTGCTTCGGGTCCGATGTCGTAGGCCACCACGCCCGAGTGGCCTGCGAGGTTGCGATAGCGTTTCATCGCGTCAGTCTAGCGCGCCGGATTTCTGCCGTGCGCACGGATGCGCCGGCCGCTCATCTGCATGCTCATTGCACAGTATCCGGCGTCAGCAACGACAGCAGATGCACCAGTTTCGCCGTATCCATCGGCTTCACGAAATACTGGTCGAAGCCGGCGGCGATCGATTTTTCCTGGTCCTCCTTGCGGCCATAGCCGGTCACCGCCACCAGCTGCGCGTCGGCCGTTTGCGGCAGAGCGCGCAATTGCCGGGCGAGCTGGTTGCCGTCGATGTCGGGCAGGCCGATATCGAGGAAGCACAGCTGTGGCGCATGCGCGCGTGCCAGCTCCAGCGCCTCGGTGGCGCGGTACGCCACGTGCACCAGGTGCCCGCCGGCCTCGAGGAACAGCGCCAGCGTCTGCGCCGCATCGACGTTGTCGTCCACCACCAGGCAGCGCAGCTTGCCGGGCCGGACGGCGGCCGCGCCGGCGGGCTGCGCGCCGCCCGGACCCGCCTGGACCGGCGTCTCATCGTAAGGCAGTTCGACGGTGAACGCGCTGCCCTGGTCCGGGCCGGCGCTCTCGGCGCGCAAGGTGCCGCCGTGCAGCGTCACCAGCGTGCGCGCCAGCGCCAGCCCGAGGCCCAGCCCGCCCTGCGAACGGTCCGACGTGCGCTCGGCCTGCGTGAACAGCTCGAACACACGCGCCACCAGCTCGGGCGCCATGCCGATGCCGTCGTCGGCCACCACCAGCCGCACGAGCGCCCCGTCGCGCTGCAGCGCCACGCGGATGTGACCGTATTCCTGGGTGTACTTGGCCGCGTTGTTGAGCAGGTTCGCCACCACCTGCACCATCCGCTTGTGGTCGGCATTGATGCCCATCGGCGCGTGCGGAATGTCCAGCTCGAGTTGCTGGCGCTTCGACTTGAACAGCGGGTAGGCCTGCTCCACCGCGTCCTCGACCACCGTGCGCAGGTCCAGCGGCTGCCGGTTCAGCTTCACCAGGCCGCGCGTCACGCGCGACACATCGAGCAGGTCGTCGATCAGCCGCGTCATGTGCTCGACCTGCCTGGCAATGATCTCCGCCGTGCGGGCGATCGCCGGGTTATCCGCGTGCGCCATCTTCAGCACCTGGGCGCCCGAACTGATCGGCGCCAGCGGGTTGCGCAGTTCGTGCGCCAGCATGGCCAGGAATTCGTCCTTGCGTCGGTCCGCCGCCTGCAGCGAGGCCGCCGCCGCGTCGCGTTCCACTTCCTTCTTCTGCAGTGCCAGCGCCATCTCGTCGAGCGAGCGCGCCAGCCCGCTGATCTCCTCGTCCTCGTAGCGCATGCCGGTGCGCGTATCGAGCGAACCGCTGGCGATGCGGTCGGCGGTGCGCACCAGCGCCTGCATGCGCCGCACGATCATCAGGTCGCCGCCGAACCACGCCGCCAGCAGCGCCAGCGTGATCGTCACCACCAGGCCCACCACCGCGATCAGCTGGTCCTGGGTGGCGGCGGCCACGATCTCGTCGTAGGGGATGCCGATCACCACGGTGTACTCGGAGATGTCGGGCTTGCCCACGCGCGCGAACGCGTACAGCCGCTGGACGCCGTCGTCACCGGTCAGCAGCACCGGCACCTTCGGGCGCGTGGCCAGCGCCGGCCGCAGCTCGGCGGGGATGGGCTTGCCGAACCAGCTGGCGGGGTCGGGCCGGCGCGAGATGATCGTGCCGCCGGCGTCGACCGTCCACAGCACCGAACCGGGGGACAGCTGCACGTCGAGCACGAACTTGTCGAGTTCCACCAGGTCCATGGCGGCGAACAGCACGGCCTTCACGTCGCCGTTCTTGATGACCGGGAAAGTCAGGTTGATCGTGTGCTTGCCGATCACGCGGCCAAAGATGTAATTGCCCGCGATGAAGCGGCGCTCGGCGATCGCGCGCCGGAAATGCGCCCGGTCGGCCAGGTTGACCATGCCGACCGACGACACGGCGCTGCACGTCACGTCGCCGTTGAGCTGGATCAGGCCGAAATTCACGTAATCGGTGTTCTTCGACAGGATGTCCGACAGCAGCACACTGCAGTCCTCCTGGTTCTCCAGCAGGTCGGGAATGCTGGAAAGGTCGCGCAGGATCTGGCGCGCCCCTTCGATGGACTGGGCCTCGTTGGCCGCCGCCAGGTTGGCGACCCGCTGCAGGTTCTCGCGCGCGACGTCGATCGCATGCTCGCGTTCGCGCACGCCGGTAAGCACCGTCATCGCCGCCATCGGCGCGATCGCCAGCGCAACGAGCAGGATCAGGCGGCCGCGCAGGCTGTTCAGGCGTGGCACCGGCGGCTCCTCAGTCCGCTGCCCGGACGGACGGGCACCGTGCCGGCGGTGCCGTGTCGCGCGCGCCCGCCAGCCGGTTGCCCAGCGCGATGACGGCCGCCACGCCGCGCCGCAGCGTGGCCTCGTCGTCGGCGATGTAGCCGATGCGGATGAAGCCGGGGCAGCCCAGCGCCTCGCCCGGCATGATCGCCACGCGGTACTCGTCGATCAGGGTTTCGGCAAATGCCGCGGTATCATTCGTGAGGCGCGAAACGTCGCCCCACAGGTAGGGCCCCGAGGCCGGCGCCGCCATCGCGATCCACGGCACCGGCGCGAACATGTCCACCACCAGGTCGCGGCGCGCGCGGTAATCGGCCAGCAGGTCGGGCACGGCGCCGATGGCGAACGCCGCTCCGGCCGCGACCTGGGTCAGCGCCGGCACCGCCGCCGTGATGGGCCCCTGCAGCGCTTCCATCGCCTTCATCCATGCGTGCGGCACACAGGCGAAGCCGGCGCGCCAGCCCATCATCGCGTAACCCTGCGACGCCGAGAAGATCGTGACGATGCCCAGCGCTTCCCAGTCCGGGCAGGCGGCCAGGCTGTGGTGCTCGCCGTCGAAGACCAGCTTTTCGTAGCTCTCGTCGACGATGCACGCCGTGCCCCGGCTGCGCAGCCAGGCGCGGATGCATGCCAGTTCCGCCGGCATGTACACCTTGCCGGTCGGGTTGTGCGGGTTGTTGACGATCAGGACCCGCGCGCGTGGCAGGCCGTCGAGGAACGCGGCATCGATCACGTCCGGCTGGTCGGCCAGCACGATGTTCAGGCCCAGCAACTGGGCTGTCGCCACGTAGGCGGGCCAGTGCGGGCGCAGCACGATCACCGTATCGCCCGGGTCAGCCATCACGAACAGCGACTGGTACAGCGCCTGCTTCGCGCCGTTGGTGACGATCACGTGCCGTGCCGCGGCTTCGATCCGGTTCTCGGCTTGCAGCTTGGCGGCGAGCCTGCCTCGCAGGTCCGGCAAGCCACCCACCGCCGTGTATGGCAACAGCGGCTCCTTGAGCGCGGTGCGCACGGCCGCGCGCACCTGGGCCGGTGCCGGGAAGTGCGAGATGGCGATCGAAAAGTCGATCACCCGCTTGCCCTGCGACTTCAGCAGGTCCACCCTCTCATGCATGGCGGTGGTCGCCAGGGGGCAGGCTGCCGCGATGCGCCGCGAAACCCCATGCCGGCATGGGCCATGGTTCGGCCGTCCCCGGGTCGACTGGTCCGGGGTCGACTGGTCCCGTGGTGTCTCAGCCCGAACCGACTGGTCCCGCGCTGATTGCTCCGCTGTTTGCTCCATGATCGCTATCTTTCTTATAGTTGACGGCAGCTTTGGCAGTCCGGATATTTTACCAAGATGCAATTTTTTATTGTACCGCCCATTCGTATCGTGCGCGTTTGCCGCCGCGCGGGGCGCCCGGCCACGACCGTCGCCGTGTGCTTTGCGCGGGCACCGCCGTGCCGCTAAAATGCCGCCATCGCATGGAGGACAGATGAACCGATATCTCGCGGGCACCGCCGCCGCTGCCGCGGTTGTGCTGGCGGCGCTGGCCGGCTGGGCGCTGTTCGGGCCGGAGACCGCGCCGCCGGCCGCGCCGGACGATACCGCGCAGCCGGCCGCGGAGGCTGTCGCGCAATATGGCCGCAACCTCGGTCGGGACGTGAAAGGCATGCGGTATGTGGGCATGGAAGAAGTTCTGGCGCGGCCGCGGCAGGGCTACCGGGTCACGTTCGCCACGGCCGACCCGCAACCGGCCACGGTGCGGGACGACGCCGCCAACGCGGCGCGGCAGGCTGACTGGCAGCGCCGCTTCTGCAGTGCGCAGCTGAAGGAGCAGATGGCTGCCCGGGGCGTGCACGTGGTCACCGGGCGCGTGGTGGACGGCGGCGGGCGCACGCAGTACGTGGCCGATTGCGTGGCCGGCCAGCCGCCTGCGCCGGCCGGTCCCGGCGGGCCGCTGCTGTAGGCGACGGCGTCGCATGCTGCATTGCCTGCATCTTCACGCGAGCATGCGCAGCGCCAGCATCGCGCCGATATCGTCGGGCGGCACGGGCTTGCTGAAAAGATAGCCCTGCATCTCGTCGCAGCCGTACTGGGCAAGGAACTCGCGCTGCTGCTCCGTTTCCACGCCCTCGGCGATCACGCGCATCTGCAGCTGGTGCGACAGCGAGATGATCGCGCGCGCGATCGCCTGGTCGTCCGTGCTGTGCGCCAGGTCGCGCACGAACGACTTGTCGATCTTCAGGCGGCTGATCGGGAACGACTTCAACGCCGCCAGGCTCGAATAGCCGGTACCGAAATCGTCGATCGACAGCGCGATCCCCATCGTCTCGAGTTCGCGCATCTTGTCGACGGCCTGCTGCACGTCGCGCATGATCAGGCTTTCCGTCACTTCCAGCTCGAGCCATCGGGCATCGAGTCCTGCCTCGGCCAGCGCGGCGGCCACCCGGCCCACCAGGCGCCGGTCGTCGAACTGGCGCGGCGACACGTTGACCGACATGCTGATCGGCGGCAGGCCCGCATCCTGCCAGCTGCGCGCCTGCCGGCACGCCTCGCGCAGCACCCATTCGCCGATCGCCACGATCATGCCGCTCTCCTCGGCCAGCGGAATGAACTGGTCGGGGCGCACCATGCCGCGCTCCGGGTGCTGCCAGCGCACCAGTGCCTCGACGCCGAACACGCGGCCGGTGACCAGGTCCACCTTCGGCTGGTACAGCAGGCGCAGCTGGCTTTCATCGACCGCGCGGCGCAGCCCTTCCATCAGCGCCAGCTTTTCCTCCAGCGACGCATTCATCTCGTGGGCATAGAACTGGCAGTTGTTCTTGCCCAGCTCCTTGGCGCGGTACATCGCCGCATCCGCGTTCATCATCAGCGTGTCGCGGTCGCGGCCGTCGGCCGGGTAGACCGCCGCGCCGATCGAGCAGCTGATCTGCACTTCCTGCCCGTCGAGCATCACCGGCCGCACCACCGCCGCCAGGATCTTGTCCAGCAGCGCCGCGCGGTCGGCATCGCCGGCAAGCGCCTGCGGCAGCACCAGCACGAACTCGTCGCCGCCGAAGCGCCCCACGGTGTCGCTCTTGCGCACGCACTCGCTCATCCGGCAGGCGATCGTCTTCAGCAGTTCGTCGCCGGCCGTGTGGCCCAGCGTGTCGTTGACGAGCTTGAAACCGTCCAGGTCCACGAAGGCCACCATCACGTGCTGGTCTTCGCGCGCGGCATGCCGGATCGACTGGTCCAGCCGGTCGCCGATCAGGCTGCGGTTCGGCAGCCCCGTCAATGCATCGTGGTGCGCCATGTGCACGATGCGGGCCTCGTCGCGCTTGTGCTCGGTGATATCGCGCAGGATCGCCACCACGCCGCCTTCGACGCCCACGACCTGCCAGTGCATCCACTCGGCGTCGAATTCCGGCATGTCGTTGTGCCACTCTTCCTGGTACACGCCGCCGGCCACCGTGATGCGGCACAGGCCGTCGAACATGCCCACCTCGCGCGCGCGCGGCAGCCACTGCAGCAATGTATTGTTGCGCATCTGTTCCTTGGTTCGCCCGGTGATCTGTTCGGCGCGCGTATTGACCGAGACGATGCGGAAATCGGTGATCCGTTTCTGCTTGTTCCATACTGCACGCAGCACGAAGAACGCATCGAGGTTCGCTTCCGACGCGGCGGCATACGTCTCCTGCGCGCGGCGGATGCGGCGGCGCGCCTTCGCGCCCTGCCATGACCAGGCCCACACGAGCGCGATGATCAGCAGCAGCACGGCCGAGGCGACGCCGGCTTCCCACAGGTGGGTACGGCGGCCCGCCTCGAAGGACGCCATCTGCTCGGCTTCGGCCAGCCCGACCATGGCGACCAGGCCATACGTGCGCAATGTGCGCATGGCGGTGTGGCGCGGCACGCCGTCCAGCGTGGACATCCACGGCTGCGCGGACGGCCGTTCCCAGGCCGCCAGGTCGACGTGCTGGCCCCAGGACGTGCGCTCGCCGATCCGCACCGAACGCATCACGCCGTCGGTGCCGGCGATGGCAAGCAGCCCCAGGTCCCCCTGGCGCGAGCGCTCGTAGCCGATGGTGAAATATGCCGGATCCACTTCGACGATCACCGCGCCGGCGAACAGCCCGTCCGGTCCGTTCAGGCGGCGCGTGAAGTGGATATGCCAGTCCGGGCGTGCCGCGTCGCGCGCGGTCTCCGTCACGAACGGCTGGCCGGTGTCGCGCTGGCGGTGGAATTCGAAATAGCGCTCGCCGGCCACCGACTGCCCGGGCGCCGCCGGGCTGCTGGCGATCACGCGGCCGGACGCATCGGCGATGCTGACGGCGAACACCACGCCGGGCGGCAGCAGGCCTTCCTGCGCCAGTTCCGGCAGCGCGGCGCCGGCGCCCTTGCGCTCGGCCGCGTACTTGATCAGCTTCAGCGTCTGGTCGATGCCGTTCAGGTTGCGCGCCACCTGCGCCTCGTACGTATCGAGCAGCTCCATCACGGAGTCGCGCGCCGCCGTTTGAGCGGCGGTCCGCTCGTTGCCGATGAAGTGGAACGTGGCGGCCCAGATCACGCCCAGCAGCAGCAGCATGAACAGCGGCAGCGAAACATAGGTCTCGAGGCCGAGCCGCAGCCAGCGCATGCCGCGCGGCTCGGAGCGCAAGGTGGAGTGCGAACTGGCGCGCAACCGGGCGCCCATCAGCGCACCATCAGCACCGGGCGCACGGTCGGGTCGAGCGCCGAGCGTTCGATGTAGCCGATCATGCCGGGATTCTCGGCCACCAGCTTGCGCACGGCGGCGCTGCCGGCCACCTCGCGCGGCGGCTGGGCGCGGCCGGTAAAGATCATCTTGGTCCAGTAGGCCTTCATCAACGCGGGCGAGCGGTGCGCCACCCTGTCGTAGAATTCGTCGCGCTGCGACGAGCCGATGTTCTGGTCGACCGCGATGGCCTCGCTGCCGTCCGGGAAGCGGTTCACTTCGGAGAGGAAGATATCGGCGACCTGGTCGGCACGCAGCGCCGTCACCGGCGCGCGGGCCGAGACGATGACCACCAGGTCGGCGGCATGCGCACTGCCGGCCGCCAGGGCGAAAGCCAGCGCCAGCGCATGGCGGAGTGTTCGTTTCGTCATCTGGGCCCCGTTCAGAACACGAAATCCACGCCGGCGCTGACCACGCCGAACGCACGGCCGGAACGGAAGCCCGGCTGCACGTTGATGAGCGTGCCTTCCGAGCCGCCGCGTGGCGTGACCCGGTCGAGCTGCAGCTTGAACGCATAGTTCGGGGCGAAATCCCAGCGTACGCCGGCGCTGACGGTATCCTGGATGCCGATCCGGCGCAGCCGGTGATTCAGCTCGTCGTTCAGGAACATCGCCATGGCGGCGGCCTGCGGCGGCAGGCCGGCGACCGGCAAGCCCGCCACCCGGTTGGCCATGTTCGCATCGACGCGTGCATAGGTGAGATACGGCGCCAGGTTGCCGGTTCGGTAGCCGGCCGAAAGGTAGGCCGCGGTCTGGTCGCCCAGCATCGAACGCGTGTCGATGCGGCCGACCTCGCCCATCAGGAACCAGTTGCCCGGGTCGTAGCTGAAGCCGGCGCCGAACACGCGCACGTTGCGCTTGGCGATGTCATAGCGGTCGGCCAGGGCCTGGCCTGGCGGTCCGAAGCTGCGGAAGGCATCGAAGAATGGCTCCGCGCCCTCGATCTCCAGCATCGAACGGGCCAGGGTGGCGCGCATGGTCAGCGCGCCGGCGGTGGCATTGTGCGTGAGGCCGATGACATTCTTGGTCTTGCCCCTCGCCTCCGCGCTCAGGCGCACCGATGCCCTGCCGATCGATATCTGGGTTTCATGCTTGAAACCGGCCGCGTGCCAGCGGTAGCTCGCATCGATGCCGTCGCTGTTCGAGATCGGCATCAGGCTGTACAGCTCGACCGGCGTGCGCAGCCACGGCAACGCGTAGCTGGCCTTGCGGTAATCGGCCGCCAGGAAAAGCGGCAAGGCGATGCGCCCCGCCCGCACGGACAATTCCGGCGTGACCTGGAATTTCACATTGGCCCAGTTCAGCGAGGGCCCGTACGAGTCCAGGCCTTTTTCCTGCACCACCTGGACGATGGCCGACCAGCGCTTGTCGAACTGCACGCCAAGCTGCGCGCCGATCCGGCTGTCCACGTCGAACGCCCATGCCTTGCCGTACCCGGCCCGGCCGGTCGAAATCGGGCTGGCGGAGTAGTCGGCCTGGTCCTCGGCCGAATGCACCGCCGCGAGGGTGCCGAAGCCGCCGAACGTCCACTTGGCCTGCGCATGGGCGCCGCCGTGCGCGCATGCGAGGGCGGCCGCCAGCGCGGCAGCGGGAAGGACGCCGCGGCGGCGCGGTGCATGGAGCATCGATGACATGTTTTCCTGGACCATGTGCGGTTGGTGCCGGTTGGCGGCAATGGGTTCAACGGGACGGCGAATCACGGCTGGCTGCTTCGGCGTGAACTGGCCGGATGGCGGTACGAGGATGGGGGACCGCGCGAAGGTATTACTTTAGTACAGAGTCTTGATGCCTGTCGACAAGTTTCCTAGAGGAACTAGCCCAAATCTTCAATGCAACGGGCTTTTGCAACAGTAAAATAGGCTTTTACCCATGGATTGGATGGCAATTGGATATTTCTTGCGGCACCTTGATCGTCGACGCGGCGGGCCGGCTGCTGCTGTGCCACGTGACCGGCACGAAGCATTGGGACATCCCGAAGGGATTGCGGGACGCCGGCGAGACGCCGCTGCAGGCGGCGCGGCGCGAACTGTTCGAGGAGGCGGGGCTCGAGATCGACGCCGGCCGTTTCACCGACCTGGGCGCATTCGATTATCGCCGCGACAAGCGGCTGCACCTGTTCCGCGTTGCCGCCGGCGACGACCTGTGCACGCTCGACCACCTGGTCTGCACCAGCTTCTTTCCGCATCATGTAACGGGCGTGCCGACGCCCGAGACCGACGCATTCCGCTGGGCCAGCCGCGACGAGGTACGCACGCTGTGCTGGCCCCGGATGGCCCAGCGCCTGCTGGCGCTGGACTGGTGAAGGCCGCGGCGGGCGCACTGCCGCCGCGAACGACGGCCGGGGGCCCGGTCAGTCCCTGTCGCGGCGCGACAGGAAATACCAGGCGACGCCGGCCACCGCCGCGCCGATGGCCACCTTCTGCGCCAGCCCCTTCTTGTTGTGCTGCCACTCGGCCTTGATGCCCATTTCGCCGAGGATATTGGGCACGTGGCCGCGCGCCAGGTCATCGACCAGGCCTTCGACCACGTCGATGCGGTCGGCCAGCATCAGCAGCAGCCAGTGCCGGATATCGTTCTCGGTTTCCTTGAACGCGGCGCGCCGTACCATGCCCGATACGCCGCGCGGCGGATTCGGGCTGCCGAACAGCGGCGTGATGTGCGGCCGCTCGAGCGACACCAGCACCTCCACGTTGCGCGGCTGCTGTTCGGGCTGCGTCAGCGGCGCGTCGATGCGGGGCGGCGTGCGCTCCATCGGGTAAGCGGGACGGTTCTTGTGGTCCAGGTCGGCGCCCCAGCCCTGGATCGACGAGCGGTCCACCGGCGGGCGGCCGTGCTGGAACACGGCCAGGTCGCTGCCATGGTCGTGGTTGCCGTCATGCTCATGCTTGTTGTCGGATTCGTGGGCCATGATGGTCTCCTCAATTCTTGGCGGTGGACGTGACGGCGCGCACCTGGTTCGCCGATGGCGGAATCAGCACCGTCTTGATGCAGTTGTCCAGCTTGGACGAGAAGATGTGGTAGGCGTCCGACACTTCTTCCAGCGGCACGCGGTGCGTGATGATCTGCTTCGGATCGATCCGTCCGGCCTGGATATGCTCGATGAGCCGCGGCAGGTGGCGCTTCACGCTGGCCTGGTTCATCCGCAGCGTGAGGCCCTTGTTCAGCGCATTGCCGATCGGAATCGCGTTGAAGGTAGGGCCATACACCCCCACGATCGACACGTTGCCGCCCTTGCGCACCGAGTTGATGCACCAGTGCAGCGCGGTGGCCGAGCCGGCCTGCATCATCGTATAGACGCCGGTGATCGTCTGCGCCGCGCTGCCGGCCGCCTCGCAGCCGACCGCGTCGATGCACACGTCCGCGCCCAGCCAGTCGGTCATCTTCTTGATGTGCAGCGCCATGTCGTCGACTTCGCGGAAGTTGACCACCTCGCACTGCGCATAGCGCCGCACGAAGTCGAGCCGGTATTCCACATGGTCGACGACGATCACGCGCCCCGCCCCCAGCAGCCATGCCGACTTGGCGGCAAAGATGCCCACCGGGCCGGCACCGAACACGACAACGGTATCGCCTTCGGAGATGTCGCCCATTTCGGCGGCCTGGTAGCCGGTCGGCAGCGCATCCGTCAGCAGCACGGCGTCGTCCTCGTCCAGGTCCGGCGGAATGACCGTCGGGCCGATGTCGGCCATCGGCACCCGCACGAACTCGGCCTGCCCGCCGTCGTAGCCGCCCGCGGTATGCGAATAGCCGTAGATGCCGCCCACGGCCGACGCCTGCGCGTTGGTGTTGTGGCAATTGCCGTACAGCTCCTTCTGGCAAAAGAAGCAGGAACCGCAAAACACGTTGAACGGTACCAGCACGTGGTCGCCCACCTTCAGCTTCTTCACCTGCGAACCCACTTCCTCGACGATGCCGACGAATTCGTGGCCGAAGGTGGTGCCGACGCGGGTATCGGGCACCAGGCCGTGATACAGGTGCAGGTCGGACCCGCAGATGCAGGACCGGGTCACGCGGATGATGGCGTCGCCGGGGTGTTCGATGACGGGATCGGGTTTGTGGTCGGCACGGACGCGGAAGGGTCCGCGGTAATTCATCGCCAGCATGGTATCTCCTGTTGCGGTTGATTACGAGGAATTGCGATCGCGCTACAATGACCTGCGACTTGCGCAAATGAGCGCAAAAAAGCCGCCTGGGGGCGGCTTCGCGACGTCACGGTCAGCGGGTCGGCAGCGGCGGCGTGGTGGTGCCGGTGGTGCCCGTTCCTGTCGTGCCGGTGGTGCCGGTACCGGTCTTGCCGGCGCCCGAGCGGGTCATGCCGGTGCCGGACGTGTCGGAACTGCCCGGCGAACCGGTAGCGCCGGTCGTGCCGCTGCCCGAAGTGCCCGACGTGGCCGAACTGCCGGAGGTGCCGCTTTCCGACGAGCCCGACGTGGCCGAACCGCTGGCGCCGGAAGTCGCCGAAGGTGGCGTGCTGTTCATGCCGCTCGTGCCGCTGGCGCCGCGCCACGAATCGGTGCCGCCGGTGCTGCCGGCGGCGCTCGTGCCGGACGCGCCCGATCCGCTGGTGGCGTTCATTTCAGTCGAGCTCGAGCCTGCCGTGCCGCTGGCGCCGGACGTGGTGGTGTCCTGGCTGCCGGTGCTGCGCTGCGTGGACTTGGTGGACTTGTGTTTCTTGTCCGTCGACGTCTGCTTGTCCGCGCCCGCGGCGTGCGAGCCGGTCGAGGTCGATTGCGCTGCCACACCTGCGCTGACGAGCATTGCTGCGAGAAGTACCGTGAGTTTCGTTTTCATGAAATTCTCCTTGTGCTTACCGGTGCATACGGCGAATTGAAATTCTGGCATCGACGGCAGGGGGATGACGTAGGAGAACGCGCCGTGCGGCAGTCGGAACTGCCCCAAGCAAAATGAAAATATTTCCAGGTTTTACCGCTTTTACCGCCTGAACCACCAGATCAGCAGCGATGGTGGATACAACGATGCGATCGACACGACGATGCAGGTGACGATCGGAAAGTGGAAGCTGAACCCTTCACGGACGACGTGTACGTCCCCGGGCAGGCGGCCCAGCGGCAGCCTGCGCAGCCAGGGCCAGGCGAGGCCGGCCGCCAGCAGGACGGCGCCGAGAACGATCAAGAGCTGTCGCATGGCATTTATCGCATGGCCGGTGGAAAAGCGCAGTGTAGCGCGGCGCCGCCCCCACCGGCGCCCGCCCGCCATGCGTTCGCTACACCCACAGCATCAGCGTGTTGGCGCTGGCCTGCAGCGCGGGAACGCAGCGGGCGGTCGCTTCGGCACGCGACACGCTCGAGATCATCATCGACACGGACAGCGCGCCGATCGGCCTGCCATGACGGTTCTTCAGCGGCACCGAGATGCCGCGCAGGCCCACCTCGTACTGGTTTTCCGTCACGCCGAAGCCCTGCTCGCGGATGACGTCCAGTTCGCGCCGCAGCACCTCCTTGTCGAGCACCGTCATGTGCGTGTAGGGCACCAGTTCGACGCGCGCCAGGTACGCGGCCAGTTCGCTTTCCGGCAGGCCGGCCAGCAGCACCCGGCCCGCCGTCGACGTGTAGGCGGGCAGCCGCGTGCCGGGCTCGAAACCCGGAGTCAGGTGGCGCGGCGCATTGACACGGCTGACATACACCACGTCGTCGCCGTCGAGCACCGAGTAGTTGGTGGATTCCTGCAACTGCGCCGTCAGGTGCTGCAGGTACGGCACGATGGCGCGCGGCAGCCGGGCCGAGTCCAGGTAGGAATGGCCCAGCGTCAGCACCTTCGGCGTCAGCCAGAACTGGCGGCCGTCGGTGGCCGCCATGCCCGTGTGCACGAGCGTGAGCAGGTAGCGGCGCGCCGCGCTGCGGCTGATGCCGATGCGTTCCGCAAGCAGGCTCGGTGTCAGCCGGGCGGTTTCGTCGTTGAACGCGGTGATCACGGCGATGCCGGTGACCAGCCCTTCGATGATGTCGCGCGGAGCGACGGCGATATCGGTCAGTGCCGGCTTTTTCATGGTCAAAAAAAGGATGTTTTGTGCGCTAATCGCGCACTATGAGCGATTGTCGCATTTTTGGCGGTTTGGCGGTGTTTTTTTGCTCACGGTGCCTTCCTATACTCGGACCATCGTTTCACACCAAGGAATGCCATGAGCCAGTCCCAACTGTCCGCCGACCCCGCCCGCCAGGCGGCTTGCCTGCCCGGCAATCCGCTCGGGATCGACGGCATCGAATTCATCGAATACGCCACCACCCAGCCGCAGGCGCTCGGCACGCTGCTCGAATCGATGGGCTTTGCCGCCGTTGCCCGCCATCGCTCGCGCGAGGTCACGCTGTACCGCCAGGGCGGCATGAACGTGATCGTCAACGCCGATCCGCGCACGCTGCCGCTGCTCGACACCGAGCCGCAGGCTACCGTGATCGGCGCCATCGCCCTGCGCGTGCGCGATGCCGACGCGGCCTACCGGCGCGCCGTCGACATGGGCGCCTGGCCGATCCCCACCCGTGCCGGCGTGATGGAACTGAACATCCCCGGCGTGCACTGCGCCGGCGATTCCATCCTGTATTTCGTCGACCGTTTCGGCGATTTCTCGATCTACGACGTGGACTTCAAGCCGATTCCGAACGTTCCCGCGGGCCTGTCGACCCAGCCGCCGGCGATCGCCGGCCTGCACTTCTTTGGCGTGGTGCAGGCAATCGGCGCCGGCCGCGCGCCGGAATGGACGGATTTCTACCGGCAGATGCTGGGGTTCCAGCCGCTGGCCGAGGGCCGCTGGTTCGGCGTGGTGCCGAAGGGCACGCTGCTGGAAAGCCCGTGCCAGCGCTTCTACATCCAGCTGGTCGAGCCGCCGGAAGGCGCCGGCGGCCTGCAATGGGAAGAACAGATGATCCGCGTGGGCCTGGGCACGCCGGATGTCGGCGACGCGGTGCGCGCGCTGAAGGAGCGCGGCATCGTCTTCCTCGATCGCGAACCGTCGCAGCGCGGCGCCCTCACCCAGCTCTACAAGGGCGGGGTCAGTTTCGAACTGGTGGCCAGCGACCTCGAAAAGAACAGGAACGGAGGCATCGATGAGTGAGATTTCCGGCACCACGCGCATTTTCCCGGTGATCGGCTGGCCGGTCGAACAGGTCAAGGCGCCCACGCTGTTCAACGCGTTCTTCGCGCGCCACGACATCGATGCGCGCGTGATCCCGCTGAAGGTGCCGCCCGAACACTACACGGCCGCGGTGCGCATGCTGATGGCGATGGAAAACGTGGGCGGCATCTTCGTGTCGATCCCGCACAAGCCGATGAGCGTGACCGCCGTCGACGAAGCGAGCCCGCGCGCCCTGCTGGCCGGTGCCTGCAACGCGATCTACAAGGGCAAGGACGGCCGCATCATGGGCGACCTGATCGACGGCGAAGGCTTCATCCGCGCCTTCGACCGCACCTGCGGCGACACGCCGTTCCCGTGGCGCGACGCTGGCGCGCTGGTGGTCGGCAGCGGCGGCGTGGGCTGCGCGGTGGCCGAGGCACTGGCCACGCGCGGCATCGCCCGCCTGGCCGTCTGCGACACCCGCGCGGAACAGGCCGATGCCCTGCGCGAGCGCCTGCAGCGGGCATTTCCCGCTGTCGAAGTCTCGGTCGGCACGCCGCACGCGGCTGGCCACGACGTGGTGGTCAACTGCACGCCGCTCGGCATGCATGCGGACGATCCGCTGCCGGTCGACCTCACGGGCATCGCGCCATCGGCCATCGTCGCCGATTGCGGCATGAAGATCGAGATGACGCGGCTGCTGCGCACGGCGCAGGAACTGGGCTGCCGCATCCAGAAAGGCAAGGAAATGATGATCGAACAGTCGCCGCTGTACCTGGAACTGTTCGGCTGGCACGGCATATCGGCGGACGAGTTCCGCGCACTGGGGGCATTATGAATCTGTCGAACTTCGGCATGGACACGATCACGCTGGGCGGATCGCTCGAATCGAAACTGGCCGCTTCGCGCGCCGGCGGCTTCACGCAGATCATGTTGTGGGCACGCGACCTGGCCACCTACCCCGGCGGCCTGGAAGCCGCGGTGGCGCTGGTGAAGGGCAGCGGCGTGCGCGTGACGGGCATCCAGGTGATGCGCGACTACGAAGGGCTGTCCGGCGCGCTGCACGAGTACAAGCTCGATATCGCGAAACAGATGCTGCTGGTGGCCCGCGCGGTGGGCGCGCCGCTGTTGATGGTGTGCTCCAGCACATCGAAGCACGCCAGCGGCGACATGGCGCACATCGCCCGCGACCTGGCCAGGCTGGCCACCCTGGCGGTGCCGCTGGGCGTGCGGATCGGCTACGAGGCATTGTCGTGGGGGCGGCATGTCAACGGCTACACGCAGTCGTGGGAGGCGGTCGCGCTGGCCGACCACGCCAACCTCGGCGTGATCCTCGACTCGTATCACATGCTGGCCAATGACGCCGACCTCGACGGGCTGGAGGAAATCCCCAGCGACAAGATCGCGCTGGTGCAGCTGTCCGACTACATGTGGCGCGACCTGCGCAACGCCGAGGAACGGCTGGAGACGGCACGCCACCTGCGCGTGTTCCCCGGCGAAGGCGCGCATTCGAAGGAGCTGTCGGACATGCTGCGCCGCCTCGACCGCGCCGGCTACCGGGGCGACTTCAGCTTCGAAGTCTTCAACGACGATTACGTGCAGCTGCCCCAGACCTTCGTGGCCCGGCGCGCCCTGGCCGGCGCGAAGTGGGTGACGGACCAGGTATTGCGCCGCAGCCTGCCGGTGCTGCGCGCCACGCCGCATCACGCGGCGATGGCCTGATGGCCGCGGCAGCGAAGGACATGGGATGAAGACGATCATGGTGCTGAACGGCCCGAACCTGAACCTGCTGGGCCGCCGCGAACCGGGCATCTACGGCGCCCACACGCTGGGCGACGTGGAAAGGCTGTGCGCCGAAGCCTGCGCGCGCGAAGGCTACGCGCTCGACTTCCGGCAGTCGAACCACGAAGGCGTGCTGCTCGACGCGCTGCACGAAGCGGGCGCCGCGCAGGCGGCCGGCACGCTGGCCGGCGTGGTGCTCAACGCCGGGGCCTACACGCATACATCGGTGGCACTGCACGACGCGATCAAGGGCGCCTCGGTGCGCGTGATCGAACTGCACATCTCCAACGTGCATGCGCGCGAGCCGTTCCGGCACCATTCGTTCATCGCGCCGGCCGCCGAAGGCGTGATCGCCGGCCTCGGGGTGCGCGGCTATGCGCTGGCGATCCAGGCCCTGGCGGGTTCGGTCCTGGCAAAATCGGCCCCTGCCGGACAACGGACCGCATGACCATGCCGCAAGCGCCGCTGCCCGTCGACCGGCACCCGGCCGGTCCAGGGTCGCCCGGGCCCCAACCGGCCGTGCCGCAGGCGGTCTTGCTGACGCTGCTGCTGGCGGCGCAACCGGTCGCCACCGACCTGTACCTGCCGGCCCTGCCGCATATCGCCTCGGGCCTGGGCGCCGCGGCGGGACATGTGCAGGCCACGCTGACGGTGTTCATCCTCGCGTTCGGCGTCGCGCAACTGGCCGCAGGGCCGCTGGTCGATCACCACGGCCGGCGCCGGGTGCTGCTATGGGGGCTGGCGCTGTACGTGCTGTCCGCGGGTGCCGGGGCGCTGGCCGGATCGCTCCCGCAGCTGCTGGCGGCGCGGGCCGTGCAGGGCATCGCCACGGCGGCCTCGGTGATCGCGGCGCGCGCCATCATCCGCGACCGGCACGCGGGGCCGGCCGGCATGCGCATCATGGCCAGGAGCCTGACGGGCCAGAGCGCCATCGGCGTGGCCTGCCCGCTGGCCGGCGGCCTCGCCGCCCAGTACCTGGGCTGGCAGGCCACGCTCGGCATGGTGGCGGGTTTCGGCGTGCTGGCCTGGGTGGCCGTGTACGCCGGCTACCGCGAGACCTGGACCCGGCCCACGGCGACAAGCCGCGCCGGCTGGCGGACCTTCCTGTCGAACCCGCAGTTCGTGGCATGCGCGCTGCTGGCGGGCCTCTCTTTTTCCGGGGCGCTGTGCTTCCTGATCCTGTCGCCGTTCGTGTTCATCGGCGAGTTCGGCATGTCGCGCCTGGCGTATGGCGCGTTGCCGGCACTGTGCTCGCTGGCGTTCCTGCTCGGCACCGTGCTGTGCGGCCGGCTGCTGCGGCACTGGAGCGTGCCGCGCGTGGTGCGGCTGGGCGCCTGCCTGTCGCTGCTCGGCGGCGCCGGCCAGGTGCTGCTGTGGCACGGCGGCGTGCATACCGTGTGGGCACTGGCCGTGCCGCAGTGCGTGTACATGCTGGGGCATGGTTTCCATAACCCCTGCGGCCAGGCCGGCGCGGTGGCGCCGTTCCCGGCCCAGGCGGGCCGCGCGGCCGCCCTTTCCGGCTTCGTGCTGACGGCGACCGGTTTCGTCAGCGGCCAGCTGGCCACGGCCAGCGGCGCATCCGCGTCGGACACGCTGGTGGGGGCGATGGGCTGCATTACCGCCCTGCTGGCCGCGGTCGCGCTGGTGTTCGTGCCGTTCGCGTATCGCGGCGGGCCGGTACTCCGCTCCGCGGGCAATTAGAACAATCCAGAACAATATTACATAACGGAGACAACATGAACGCGAAAAACCTCTTCGCATGGGCCACTGTCGCCTTCCCTGCCCTGGCGGGAGCGCAATCGGCCGGCGTTACGCTGTACGGCAATTTCGACGAATACATCGGCCACGTGCGCAGCAGCAGCGGCGCCCACGTCACGGGACTGAACGACGGCGCGATCCTGCGCAGCCGCCTCGGCGTGCGCGGCAGCGAAGACTTGGGCGACGGCCTGCTGCTCAAGTACAACCTGGAACTGGGCCTCAACGCCGATACCGGCACCGGCGCCGACAGCAGCCGGCTGTTCGACCGCCAGGCCTGGATCGGCCTCGCCACGAAGGCCGGCGAGTTCCGCGCGGGCCGCCAGAACACCGAGATCTTCATGATCGGCGGCGCCATCGACTACACCGACCGGACCACCTTCGGTTCCGTCATCAATACGTTCGGCATTCCGTCCCGGTACGACAACGACTTTTCGTACCGCACGCCGCGCATCGGCGGCGTGGAACTGACGCTGCATTACGCGTTGCCCGAGAACGGCGGCGGAGTCGGGCAACAACCCGCGCGGGGCAACGATCCGCTGGTGCAGCTGGCGCTCGACTACACGCGCGCGCCGTTCCGGTTCGGCTACGTGGGCCTGCAGGCCAGCCCGAACGATGCCACCGCCACGGTGCACGAGAAGGTGCGCTATCACAACGTGTACGCCAACTACCGCTACGGCCGGGGCACGCTGTACGCGGCCTTCGTGCGCAGCAATAACTCGACGGCCAGCGCCAACGGCAACAACGCCGCCACCATCCTCAGCAATGTGTCGATCCCGAACAACCACTTCGCCGGCACCGACCTGAACGCGGCACGCTACTACAACATCTGGCAGGTGTCGGCCGACTACCGCGTCGATGCGCGGCTGCGCGTGGGCGCCCTGTATGGCGCGATCCGCGACACGTCGGGCGGCAACGCCGGCGCGCGCGGCGCCAGCGTCGGGGGCTTCTACGACCTGTCGCGGCGCACGTCGCTGTTCGCCTTCGCCGCCTGGCTGAAGAACGACCCGGCAGCCGGCTTCCGCTTCAGCAGTTCGGCCGGGCCATCCGCCAACCTGGCCGGCGACGACGTCAACGGCCGGCGGCTGACCGGCCTGCAGCTGGGAGTGCTGCACAAATTCTAGAAGCACCAGTTCCGCGAAGAGAACGCATTTTCAGATCGCGCCCGAGGGCGCACACTAATACCTGGAGGAAGATATGTCGACTGCAATGAATATCAGAAATATCCCGGCAAGAAATACCAACGATCGGGGGCAGCCATGAAATCGCAAGCCAGAAAAGCCACGTGGAGCGGATGGATCGGGTCCGTGCTGGAGTACTACGACTTCTTCATCTACGCCACCGCGGCCACGCTCGTGTTTCCGCAAATCTTTTTCCCGTCGACCGACCCGAAGACGGCCATCGTCGCGTCGCTGGCCACGTACGGCGTCGGCTACATCGCGCGCCCGATCGGCGCGTTCATGCTGGGCCACTGGGGCGACACGCGGGGACGCAAGTACGTGCTGCTGATGTGCATGTTCCTGATGGGGATCTCGACGATGGCCGTGGGCCTGCTGCCCACGTATGAACAGGTGGGCGTGCTGGCGCCGGCGCTGCTGGTGCTGCTGCGCCTGGTGCAGGGCTTCGCCGTGGCGGGCGAGATTTCCGGCGCCAGCTCGATGATCCTGGAACACGCGCCGTTCGGCCGCCGCGGCTTCTTTGCCAGCTTCACGCTGCAGGGCGTGCAGGCCGGGCAGATCCTTGCCGCGGCGGTGTTCCTGCCGCTGGCCCACTTCATGCCCGAGGCGCAGTTCAATTCGTGGGGCTGGCGCATTCCGTTCCTGCTCAGCGCCGTGGTGATCCTCGCCGGCTACCTGATCCGCCGCAACGTGCACGAGACGCCGGCGTTTGCGCAGGAAAACAAGCGCGCCAAGGCGCCGATGGTGGAAGCCGTCACGGAAAGCTGGCGCGACATGCTGCGCGTGGTGTGCATGTCGTTCATGAACGTGATCCCCGTGGTGACGTCGATCTTCGGCGCCGCGTACGCGGTGCAGGCCGGCTACGGCATCGGCTTCTCGAAGGATGTCTACCTGTGGATTCCCGTGCTGGGCAACTGCCTGGCCGTGCTGGTGATTCCGGTCGTCGGCACCCTCGCCGACAAGTTCGGCCGCAAGCCGCCGATCATCGCCGGCGCCCTGCTCTCTGGCCTGCTGTCGTTCGGCTACCTGTACGCGATCAGCATCCACAACGTGCCGCTGGCGATCGCGATGTCGCTGCTGATGTGGGGCGTCGTCTACCAGGGCTACAACGCGGTGTTCCCCAGCTTCTACCCGGAGCTGTTCCCGACCCGCACCCGCGTCTCGGCGATGGCCATCTCGCAGAACCTGGGCACGCTGGTGACGGCGATGCTGCCGGCGGTCTTCGCCTTCGTGGCGCCGCCAGGCGCCAACGACATCCCGCTGAAGGTCGGCGCGATCACGTTCGGCGTGACCGTGATCGCCGCGCTGGCCTGCATGTCGGCGCGCGAAACCTACCGGATCAGGATGGAAGACCTGGGCAACCCGGATGCGGTGCCGATGCCGAGGGAAGAGTACCAGCGGCTGCGCAAGGCCAGCGCCGCACCCGTCAAGGGCCGGCAGGAGGCAGGCACGGCGCATGGCGTCGGAACCTGACGCTCCTACGATTTGATATCGCGCAGACGATGTCCTGGGGCCTGGCCCCAGGACATTTTTTGATGAAACACAAACCGCGCGCAAGTTGCGCGCGAATCCTCCCGCTTCAGAACGCGCCGACGTAGTTCTCCGCCAGTGCCTGCGCCAGCGCGCGCGAACCGACCACGTTCTCCAGCTCCGCCCGCTGCATCTCACGCTCGAACGGCGTGGCTTCGGCGAACGTGTGCAGCATGCGCGTCATCCACCACGAGAAGTATTCGGCGCGCCAGATGCGCTTGAGCGCACGTTCGCTGTAGCCGTCCAGCAGCCCGGTGCTGCCCTGCTTATAGAAACTGTCCAGCCCCTCGGCCAGGAATTTCACGTCGGACACTGCCAGGTTCATGCCCTTCGCGCCGGTCGGCGGCACGATGTGCGACGCATCGCCGGCCAGGAACAGGCGGCCGTGCCGCATCGTCGTGCAGACGAAGCTGCGCATGCCGATGATGCCCTTCTGGAAGATACGGCCTTCGTTGACCCGCCAGCCGTCGTTCGTTTCCACGCGGGCATGCAGTTCCGCCCAGATACGGTCGTCGGACCAGTTGTCCACGTGGTCAGTCGGGTCGCACTGGAAGTACAGCCGCTGCACTTCGGGGGTACGCGTGCTGATCAGCGCGAAACCCCGTTCATGCTGCGCATAGATCAGCTCTTCCGACGACGGTGCCGATTCGACGAGGATGCCGAACCAGCCGAACGGATAGGTGCGCTGGAATTCAGTGCGCGACGCTTCGGGCAACGTCTTCCTCGACACGCCATGGAAGCCGTCGCAGCCGATGACGAAGTCGGCATCGATGCGGCCGCGTTCTCCGCCATGGGTGAACGTGACCGACGGCGCGGTGCCATCGATGCCGTCGATGGCCACGTCCGATACCTCGAACAGGATCTGGCCCTGCGCCGCCAGGCGTGCGGCGACCAGGTCCTTGATCACTTCGTGCTGCGGGTAGACCGTGATCGCCTTGCCCGTCAGGTCCGTCAGGTCGATGCGGTGGCGGCGGCCGCCGAACGCCAGTTCGATGCCGTGGTGGAGCGCGCCGAGTTCGCGCATCCGTTCGCCCACGCCGGTGTCGTTCAGGATGTCCATCGTGCCCTGCTCGAGCACGCCGGCGCGGATCGTCGATTCGATGTCCTCGCGGCTGCGGCTCTCGATCACGATGGATTCGATGCCCTGCAGGTGCAGGAGGTGGGACAGCAGCAGGCCCGCGGGGCCGGCGCCGATGATGGCTGCCTGGGTACGCATGATAAGTCTCCGTCTGGTATTAATTGGAATGGTACTAAGTTGATGCGGTAGACGGATCGTAATGCTGCGGTCACAATAAAAAAATGGATGAAGCGCGAAAATACTTGTACTATTTTGCAAAGCCGATGTCCAGGACGTGATGAAAACGCTGCCCAACGAGATTCCCCAGTTCGCCCTGTATGGCGACAATACGCCGATCGACAACGCCGAGTTCGTGCACATCGAGCTGATCGAAACGCGCAGCCGCTTGCACGACTGGCACATTGGCCCGCACACGCACCGTGGGCTGTTCCAGGTGCTGTTCCTGATGGCCGGCCACGTCAGCGCACAGGTCGAGACCATGCTGTGGGAATGCGACGGCCCGACCGTCATCACGATCCACCCCAGCGTGGTGCACGCCTTCGATTTTTCCGAGGAAGCCCAGGGCTACGTGCTGACGATGGACCAGAACGTGGTGCTGTCGGTCGACCTGTTCGCGCCGCTGTTCCTGCGCCCGCAGGCCATGCGGCTGCACGAGAATCCCGTCGTGCAGGATCGCCTGGCCGCGCTGCTGCACCAGCTGATGCAGGAAGCGTTCGGCCCCCGCTACGGGCAGGCGCTGATGGTCGAGTGGCTGGCGCGCAGCGTGCTGCTGCTGCTGGTGCGGCTGGAAACCGAACGGCGCCTGGCCGACCAGTCGGGTCACGTGGAATTCGAACTGTTCAGCCGCTTTCGCGCGCTCGTCGAAGAACATTTCCGCCAGCAGTGGCTGGTGGGCCGCTACGCGGACGAGCTGCACGTCACGCCGGTGCGCCTGAACCGCCTGTGCATGAAGCTGGCCGGCAAATCCGCCTTTGAAATGGCGCAGGACCGGCTGATGCTGGAAGCCTGCCGCAAGCTGACTTACGTGCCCACGTCGATCGCGACGATCGGCTACGAACTGGGCTTCCAGGACCCCGCCTATTTCAGCCGGCTGTTCCGCAAGCGCATCGGGCTTACACCGAAGCAGTACCGGGAGCAGTCGCGCAGCGGCACGGCGACGAACCCTGAATTGTTCGTTGCGCCGGCGCCGCCGATTTAGGCCACAGGGCAAGGCGCATCGTCGAAGAGCGTACTTCAGAACATCTGATATGAAAGCAAATGGCGTACGCTGAGCCATTGCGACTGGCCACTCTCGGCTGGGGCAGACGCATGGCAGGATCACCTACAGGTTCAACGCGACAGCCAAATCAGTGCGGCCAATAAATATCTTTTGCCTCAAGGCGCAGTCAGAGAACTTTAATCAGCGATCTGGCGTGGCACCGATCGGCCATTGGTGACAGTTCACGACTTTTCCAGCTCGGCGATCTGTTACGCTCAACCGAGCGGCCGCAATCGGTCTATTGTGTTGAAAAACACAGGAGCAGTTCTCACTGGCAATGAAAGATCGATAACTCGGCTTTTCAGAATGCTCATCATGGCCTGATTATGGATCGGTTGGAGCGTCGACGTGAAAAAGATTCGCTTGAACATTTGTCGGGCGACTTTTCCGACAGGATAGGCCAGAAGCGGCCAAAACATACCCACGAGCGGAGCCTGAGGCGTGAAAGCAATGGAACGCATTGACACCCTGGAAAATTTGGAGAAGTTCCTTGAGGTGGACCTAGGATGGTACGCACTGAAACCAAGAATTGACCATCCTGGAATCCGCATATCTGACACATGCGATAACATCGCGCGGTATATCAAGAAAGGCGACAGAGACGCAGCAAGAGTTGGGTATCAAATAATCGCGAGAGACCCGCACCTTCCCTTCGGAAAGCTCATAAAAAGCGGAATTGCGCGCGCATTGAGACAACATATCGATCTGATGTCTCCGATGGAAAGAGCCGGATTTACTAAAAAAACATCGGATCTTCTGAATCTTCCGTTCTGCCCTCGCGAGACTGAGGACTACTGCAAGGTCGTGAGGAAACTTGGACCGGAAGCCATGCGATTCGTTGTAGAAAATACGCACGCAAAAAATGAAAAATCCATGCGGCTTTTGGTATACCTGAGTCAATCAAGTACATTGTGGGAAGGCATGTAATTTCGTAGGTAAAAGTCCGCCATTACAAGACGTTAATGTCCGAAGTGCGACGCGTCCGGTGGCATGTTGCCACGCCAAGTGCAGCAATGGATGGCATGCCAGCCTACGAGGAGACCGCCTCGTAACGCAAGTAACAAGACGGGATGGCGGTTGGTGGCCGCTGTCTCTGCAACCTGCCCCAGTCATGAACCGCTGCCGGCAAGATCACCGTTCCTTTCCTTGCTCCAAGTAACGCGGTAACAGATCCTGTGCGAGCGCACGGCTGATAAGCCAAGCCGATCGTGAAGTACCTACAGCAGCGCCGACAATTCAGCCTGTATTTTCACCATCGCCGGCAGGCACCGCTCCACCAGCGCATCGAGCGGCATCCGTCCCTCGTGCACGCTGACATTCATCGCGGCCACGATGTCGCCCCTGAAATTGCGCAGCGGTACGGCGATCGCCCGCAGCCCCAGCTCCAGTTCCTGGTCGACCACCGCGTAGCCCTGCTCGCGCGCCCGCGCGATTTCCAGCGCCAGCCGTTCGCGGTGCACGATCGTGTGCGCGGTGATCCGCTCCGGCTCGACGGTGGCCAGGTAGCGCTCCACTTCGCCTGGTGCCAGATACGACAGCAGCACGCGGCCGTTCGCGGTGCAGTAGGCGGGCACGCGCGTGCCCGGCTGCAGCGTGGTCGATACCAGCCGCCCGGCGCTGACGGCCGCCACGCAGACCAGTTGCCCGTCGTCGAGCACGCCGCACGATGCCGCCTCGCCCAGCGAGTAAGCTAGCCGGTACAGCAGCGGCTGCGCAATGCGCGGCAGGCGCGCCGAATGCAGGTAGGACTGCCCCAGCCGCAGCACGGCCGGCGTCAGCGAAAACAGCTTGTTCTCGTGCCGCATATAGCCCAGGTGTGTCAGCGTGATCAGGTAGCGGCGCGCCGCGGCGCGCGTCAGGCCCGTATGCTCGGCCACTTCGGCGATCGTCAACCGCGCACGCTCCTGGTCGAATGCCTCGATCACCTGCAAACCTTTTTCCAGCCCGGCGACGAGGTCGCGCGGATGCGGTACTGCCTGTTCCATCAGAAATCTCCTGTTTTGTGCGAGTATCGCACATAGTGTGCGCACTGCGGATGGCACTGTGTTCGGCTGGCTTGAACGATTGGGAGGCAACGCCATAAGATGGCTGCACTCAACCCCGCATCCATTACAGTGCGCAATGCGCACGAGGAGACCCCAGTGAAATTCGATTCCGTCCCATCCGGCGTGTATCCGGAACTCGTCTATCCCGAATACAAATCCACCGTCAAGCGCGGCCCGTTGCAGCCGCTGCTGCGCGTGGACGCGGCGCTGCCCGTCACGGAAAACATCGCCACGCCGCCCGCGCTCCTGCTGCCCGGCGACATCGACCTGACCCGCCCCGAAGGCTGCGACGGCGAGGCCATCGGCGAGCGCATCGTCGTGACCGGCCGCGTGACTGATGAAGACGGCAAGCCGGTGCGCAATTCGCTGGTCGAAGTCTGGCAATGCAACGCGGCGGGCCGCTACCGCCACAAGAAAGACCAGCACAACGCGCCGCTCGACCCGAATTTCAACGGCTGGGGCAAGATGCTGACGGACGACGAAGGTCGCTACCGCTTCGTCACCGTCAAGCCCGGGCCGTACCCCTGGGGCAACCACCACAAGGCGTTCCGTCCGGCGCACATCCACTTTTCGCTGTTCGGCAACGTATATGCGCAGCGCCTGGTCACGCAGATGTATTTCCCGAACGACCCGCTGTTCGACTACGATCCAATCTTCCAGAGCGTGCCGGACGAAGCCGCGCGCCAGCGCCTGATCTCGCGCTTCTCCATCGAGGAAACGATGCACGAGCACCTGCTCGGCTACGAATTCGACATCGTCCTGCGCGGACGCGACGCCACCCCGATGGGCCTGTAAGGAGACAGACATGAACGCACCTGCAAACGCACCTGTAAACAAGATCACCACCTCGCAAACCATCGGCCCGTTCTCGCACGAAGCGTGGCAATGGAGCGTCGACCTCACCGCCAATGTCGAGACGACGGCGCCGACCGTCACCGTGCGCGGCGTCATCTACGACGGCGACGGCACGCCGGTCAACGACGCCCAGCTGGAAGCCTGGAACCCGCATGCCCTCGAAGCCGAGGCACAGGTGGCGATCCCGGGATTCCGCCGCGTGCCCAGCGGCGAAGCCGGCGGGTTCGAGTTCCGCCTGTCGCGCCCCGCCGACGCGCCCGCCGACGCACCCGCCGCCTTCGTCACGATCTTTGCCCGCGGCCTGGTCAAGCACCAGTTCACCGCCGTGTTCCTGGAAGACGCGCCGCTGTCGCCGATCCTCGCGCAGGTTCCCGAAGCGCGCCGCGGCACCCTGCTGGCGCGCCGCCAGCCGGACGGCAGCTACCGCTGGGACATCCGCATGCAGGGCGACGGGGAGACCGTGTTCTTCGATTACACGTGAGGGCGGCATGAGCGTATCGATCTTCGACAGCTTCCTCACGACACCCGGGATGATCGCGGTGTTCGACGATGCCGCGATCGTCCAGGGCATGTTCCGCTTCGAGCAGTCGCTCGCCGCCGCGCAGGCGGCCGAGGGGCTGATTCCGGCTGCCGCGGCGCGCGCCATCGCCGGCGTCTGCAATGCGCAGCTGTATGACATCCCGGCGCTGATCGCGGCCAGCCGCCGCGCCGGCAGCCTGGCCATCCCGCTGGTCAAGGAGCTCACGAAAACCGTCGCGCTGTACGACAAGGACAGCGCGGCCTTCGTCCACTGGGGCAGCACCAGCCAGGACGTGGTCGATACCGCGCTGGTGCTGGCCACCCGCGAAGCACTGAAGCTGATCGACGACGGCCTGGCGCAGTTGTCCGCCAGCCTGCTGTCGCTTGCGGAAGCGCACGTGGATACGCCGGTGCTGGCGCGCACGCTGATGCAGCCGGCGCAGGTAACGAGCTTCGGCTGGAAAGTGCTGGGCTGGACCGCGCCTCTGCTGCGCGCGCGCGAACGGCTGCGCGATGCCGCGGGCCGCGCGCTGCAATTGCAGCTGGGCGGCGCCGTTGGCACGCTGGCCGTGATGGGCGAGCACGGCGATGCCGTCGCACGCCGGCTGGCGGACGACCTTGGCCTGAAAGTGGCGGACGCGCCGTGGCACACGCAGCGCGACGAATGGGTGCGCCTCGGCCTCGAAGTGGCGGTGCTCACGGGCAGCCTGGGCAAGATCGCCACCGACCTGTCGCTGATGGCGCAGGGCGAGGTCGGCGAGCTGGCCGAACCGTCCGGCAACGGCCGCGGCGGCTCTTCGGCGATGCCGCACAAGCGCAATCCCGTGTCGGCGATGATCGCGCTGGCCGCCGCCGCCCGCACGCCACAGCACGCGGCATCGCTGCTGGGCGCAATGGGCCAGCAACACGAGCGCGGCCTGGGCAACTGGCAGGCCGAGCTGGCCGAGTGGCCGCAGCTGTTCATCAGCGCGCACGGCGCACTGCAGGCCCTGAACGACGCCTTCGCCGGCCTGACGGTCGATACCGGCCGCATGCTGCGCAACATCGATGCGCTGCAGGGGCTGATCTTCGCCGAGGCCCTGTCGATCGCGCTGGCCGAATTCATCGGCCGGCCCGCAGCGCATGAATTCGTCGAGGGCCTGACACGCCGCGCGGTGGCGGAAAACCGCCACCTGGCCGACCTGCTGCCGGAAGCCGTGCTTGCCAGTGACTCGCTGCGCGGGCGCTGCGATCCCTCAACCCTGCTGGCCCTGTTCGATCCGGTCGCCGCCGCCGCCTCGGCACGCCGGCTGGCCGGACGGCAGCTGGCGGCGCTGCGCCGGCAGGCCACATCCTTCACCACGGAATCCAGATAATGACCTACGATCCTTTCGATCACGACTTCGAACGCGGCCTGCAGAACCGCCGCACCATCCTGGGCGACGAATGGGTGGACCGCTCGCTGAACAACGCCAACGCGTTCAATGCCGATTTCCAGAACCTGATCACGCGCTTCGCGTGGAACGAGATCTGGGGCCGCCCCGGCCTCGAATACAAGACGCGCCGCGCCATCGTGCTGTCGATCACCATCGCGCTGGGGCGCTGGGAAGAATTCGAGCTGCACGTGCGTGCCGCGCTGCGCGCCGGCGCCACGGGCGGACTGACTCCGGATGAAATCAAGGAAGTGCTGATGCAGTCCGCCATCTACGCCGGCGTGCCGGCCGCGAACACCGCGTTCGCGCACACGCAGCAGATCCTGCGCGAGACCGGCGACGCCGCCGCCGGCACGCTGGCACCCACGCAGCCGGGCTCGGTGCCGCACCCCGGCATTGGCCGCGCGGGCCGCACGGCCAGCCGCCCTGCCCTGCACTACACGGTGCGCGAGCCGCGCAACGGCCAGGCGCCGCGCCGCACCGTTGTGCTCAGCCATGCACTGGGAATGGACCTGGCGATGTGGGATGGCCTGGCCAACCTGCTGGCCGAAGACAGCCGCGTGATCGCCTACGACCACCGGGGCCACGGCGGCTCGGAGGCGCCGGAAGGCGCGTACGACATGGCCGCGCTGGCCGACGATGCCGCCCGCCTGCTGCTGGAACTGGGCACCGGGCCGGTCACCTGGATCGGGCTGTCGATGGGTGGCATGGTCGGGCAGGAACTGGCGCTGCGCCATCCGGCCCTGGTGGAAGCGCTGGTCATCGCCAACTCGTCGTCAGGCTACCCGGAAGCGGCGCGGGAAGGATGGCAGCAGCGGATCGCCACAGTGCGCGAACAGGGCATCGAAGCGATCGCCGACACCGTGATGGGCCGCTACTTCCACGAAGCGTTCCGCGGCACGCACGGCGGCACCGTGGCACGCTGGCGGCGCCGGCTGGCCAGCACCGACCCGGTGGGCTACACGGGCTGCTGCCACGCCGTCGGCAATGTCGACACGACCGCGCGCCTGCCTTCGATCGCCGTGCCGACGCTGGTCATCGCCGGCAAGCTCGACCAGGGAGCACCAGTGGCGATGTCGCAAACCATCGCCGACGCGATTCCCGGCGCACGGCTGGTCGTGCTGGCCGACGCCTCGCACATCGCGGCAATCGAGCAGCCGGCCGCCTTCGCCCGCGCCGTGCAGGCGTTCCTGCAAGAGCAGTGACACTACAAGAAGCAGCCTGGTGTCGGATGTAGCAGCAGCCTGGTGTTGGACACCATTTCTGGACGGGTCATCCGGAAATGGTGTCCGACACCGGTTTTCGCCCGCTCCAGACTTTGCTACACCCCCGGATCGGCGAAATCCTCCACCTTGTCGAACTCCACATTGAACATCCCCCCGTCGACCTTGCCCGCCTTGCGGATGTAAACGGTCTGCACGATGTCGCGGCTGCCGGCGTCGATCCGCACCGGGCCGCGCACGCTGTTCCACGCCAGCCCTTTCATCGCCGCGAGCAGCTTCGCGCCATCGGCATCGCCGTTCGTTTTAGCCAGCGCCTGGTACAGCAGGTGCATGCCGTCGTATGCGCCCACCGAGTGGAAGTTCGGCCGCATGCCCTTGTTCGCCGCCATGAACGCGGCGACATAGGCCTTGTTGTCCGCCGACGGATGCGCGGCCGAGTAATGGTGGCTGCTGACGACGCCACCGGCGGCGCCGCCGATGCCGGCCATCAGGTCGTCGTCCAGCACGTCGCCGGTGCAGATCAGCCGGATGCCGGCGGCGGCCAGGCCGCGGTCGTTGAACTGCTTCAGCACCGCCGCGCCTTCGCCTGAGGGAACGAACACGAACAGCGCGTCCGGCTTCGTGTCCTTCACGCGGGCGAGGAACGGCGCGTAATCGGGATTGCGCAGCGGCGCGCGCAACGTCCCGGCCACCTTGCCGCCGCCGGCCGTGAAGCGCTTGACGAACACTTTCTCCGCGTCGAGCCCCGGGCCGTAGTCGGCCACCAGCGTCATCACGCTGCCGATACGGTTCTTCGCCGCCCAGTCGGCCAGCGGCGCGGTCACCTGCGCCAGCGTGAAGCCGGTGCGCACGATGAATGGCGAACGCTGCGGAATGATCGACGTGGCCGCGGCCATCACGATCATCGGCACCTTCGCCTGCGTGGCGACCGGCGCCGCGGCCAGCGCCAGCGGCGTGAGGCCGAATCCGGCCAGCACGCTCACCTTGTCGCGCGCGACGAGTTCCTGCGCCATTCGCTTCGTCACGTCCGGCGCCACGCCGCCGTCATCCTTGAGGACGATCTCGATCTTGCGGCCGGCAATGCTGTCGCCATTCCTCTGCTGGTACAGCTTGACGGCCGCCTCGATCTGCCGCCCGGTCGACGCGAACGGGCCGGACATCGGCACGATCAGGCCCACTTTCAGCGGCTCGGCCGCGAACGCGAACGACGGCACAAGGCTGCTGCCGGCGGCAACGGCCGCGCCGGCCAGCAGGGTACGGCGCTTCGGTTGATGGTGTGTCATGGTCTCCTCCTTGTTGTTGTAGTGGATGTTGCGGCGGACTACAGGTCCAGTACCAGCAGCGCGGATTTCGCCCGCGAGCAGCATGGGGTGAACTGGTCGTTGGCGGCCTGCTCTTCTTCGGTCTGGTACAGGTCGCGGTGCTCGGGCACGCCGTCGAGCACGCGCGTCAGGCAGGTGCCGCACACGCCCTGTTCGCACGACACCGGAACATCCACGCCGTGATCGGCCAGCACCTGCACCACCGTGCGGCCGGGCGGCACCGTGTACGTGCAGCCGGTGCTGGCGACGCGCACGTCGAACGCGCGCTCGCCTTCTTCATTCGCCACCGGCGCCGCGCCGAAGTACTCGCGGTGCAGGCGGTCGTCGCTCCAGCCCAGCATCCGCGCCGTGGCCAGCACGTGATCGATGTAGCCGGCCGGACCGCACACATACAGATGCGTGCCCGGCGGACAGTCCGGCAGCGCGGCCGCGACATCGAGCCGCGTGCCTTCCTCGTCGATGTGCAGGCGAACGCACGACGCGAACGGCGTAGCCTCCAGCCGCTGGCGGAATGCCGCACGCGCCGCGCTGCGCACGCTGTAGTGCAGCGTGAACGGCAGGCCCCGCGCATGCAGGTGCTCGGCCATCGCCAGCAGCGGCGTGATGCCGATGCCGCCCGCGAACAGCACGCTGTGATGCGGGCCATCGGCGAGGCCGAAATGGTTGCGCGGCATGCTCACCTGGAACTCGGCGCCTTCGGCGATCCGGTCGTGCATCGCGCTCGAGCCGCCGCGCGACGCCGGCTCGCGCAGCACGCCGATCAGGTAGCGGTGCGTCTCGTGCGGCGCATTGCACAGCGAATACTGCCGCACTATACCGTCGCCAACGTGCACGTCGATGTGCGCGCCGGCCGTGAACGGCGGCAGCGGCGTGCCATCGGCGGACACCAGTTCATAGCTGCAGATACCGTCGGCCTCGCAGGTTTTCCGCGCGACCTTGACGGCGAAGGTGTCGGACATGCCCACGGTGCTCATGCCGTCACCTGCGCCGGAGCCTGTGTCTGCGCAGCTGCCTGTGCAGGTGCCTGTGCCTCGCGCGCCAGCCAGCGGTCGATCACCTTGCGCGACTGCACGCCGCCGGCATCGATGTTCAGCATCAGCAGCCGCCGTTCGGGATGGCGCAGGATGTTGGCCTGCTGCTGCTCCAGCATGGCGCGGTCCTCGCCGAAGATCTTGCCCTGGCCGGTACGGATCGTATCCGTCAGCGCATTGTCATGCGCCTTGAAGTTGCGCGCCATGCCCCAGAAATACCAGTGCGTGGTGTCGGTCTCCGGCGTGATGAAGTCGACCACGATCGACGAGGCCTTGAATTCGGCCGGCGCGTCGTAGCCGCCCTTGCCGGCCAGCGCCACGCCAACCTCGATCAGCACGTGGCTCGGCGGCGTGAAGTGGCAGATCTGCCAGCGGTCCACCGGCTGGTCGTCGGGCAGCCCGTTGCCGCGCAGCGCCGCCTGCCAGAACGGCGGCGGCAGCACGTTTTCCATGAAGCGGCTGGTGATCACCTCGTCGCCCGCCGTCCTCGTGGTGACGGGCGCCTCGTCGATCTCCTTCTGGCCGATCGACGAGGCATGCACGTAGGTCTCGTGCGTCAGGTCCATCAGGTTGTCGATCATCAGCCGGTATTCGCAGCCGATGTGATACAGGCCGCCGCCGTAGGCCCATTGCTCGTCCACGGCCCAGTGCAGGTGCGGGATCGTTGCCGGGTCGGCCAGCGCCGCGTCCCCTGGCCAGACCCAGATGAAGCCGTAACGCTCGGCGACGGGATAGCTGCGGATGCACGGGAAGCCGCGCACGCGCTGGCCGGGCATCGCCACGGGCTTGCCGTCGCAGCCCATCTGCAGGCCGTGGTAGCCGCACACCAGCGTGCCGTCGCGCACGAAACCCAGCGACAGCGGCGCGCCGCGGTGCGGGCAGAAATCCTCGACGGCGGCCACGCCCTGCGCGGCGCGGTAGAACACGATCTTTTCGCCGCAGACCTGGCGGCCCAGCGGCTTGCCGTCGATTTCGTCGGGCGTGGCGGCGACGTACCACGCGTTTTTCGGGTACAGGGGGGCATTCATGCGGTCTCCTTTGTTTTACTTGGTAGAATCAATATTCAGTACACTGAATATTAGAAAGAGTCGGCACCGAAGTAAACTGTGTTCGACAAATATTTATCGACGAGCCATGGACAACGCGAACAATCACGACAGCGAGCTGCTGGACCTGCACGAACACCCCGGCCACCTGCTGCGCCGCGCGCAACAGATCTCGGTATCGATCTTCCACGATGAAATCGACGGCGAGCTGACGCCGGTGCAATATGCGCTTCTGCGCACACTCGCCGCCCGCCCCGGCATCGACCAGGTCACGCTGGCCGGGCTGGTGGCGATCGACACGTCGACCGGCGCCAGCGTGTGCGCCCGCCTCGAGGAAAAGGGACTGCTGGAGCGGAAAGTCATCCCGCACAACCGCCGCCAGCGCGCGCTGACGATCACCGCCGAAGGCGCCTGCCTGCTCAAGCGGATCGACCCCGCCGTGCTGCGGCTGCGCGAACGGCTGCTCGCTCCCCTGACGGAGCGGGAGCAGCAGCAGTTCATGCGGCTGCTGAACAAGCTGGTGGTGGAGAACAACGGGCAGAGCCGGGCGCCGCTGGCGCGGCCGGATGCCGCCTGACGGCGCATGCACGGCTGGTGTGCATCCGCCGCTTCGGCTACGCCACCGCCACGAGCCGGTCCAGCTTCGCCCCGTCATCGAGCAGCTCCCGGCTGTCGGAATCGTGCACGATGCAGCCGCGGTCGAGCACGATGGCGCGCTGCGTCAGCGACAGCGCCAGCCGCGCGTGCTGTTCGACGACGATCACCGACAGCCCCTCGTCCCGCACCAGCTTGCGGATCACGCCCAGCAGTTCCTGCACGATGATCGGCGCCAGGCCTTCCATCGGCTCGTCCAGCAGCAGCATGCGCGGGTTCGTCATCAGGGCTCTGGCGATGGCGACCATCTGCTGCTCGCCGCCGGAAAGCTGGTTGCCCATGTTGGTGCGCCGTTCCTGCAGCCGCGGGAAGACCTCGTAGATCTTCTTCACGTCCCAGCGGCCCGGCCGCGCGACCACGGTGAGATGCTCCTCGACGCTCAGGGATGGATACATGTGCCGCTCCTGCGGCACCCATCCGAGCCCGGCGCGGGCACGCTTGTACGGCGCGACACGGGCGATGTCCTTGCCCGCCCAGCGGATGGCGCCCTTGTGCAGCCGCGTCAGCCCCATCAGCGTGGTCAGCAGGCTGGTCTTGCCCACGCCGTTGCGCCCCAGCAGCGCCAGGCTGTCGCCCTCGTCCAGCGCGAACGACACGTCTTCCAATACCACGGATTCGCCGTAACCGGCCGTGACCCGGTCCACCGCCAGCAGTTCAGTCATGGCCACCCTCCCCCAGGTACACTTCCTTCACGCGCGGGTCGGCGGCGATTTCCGCCGGCGTCCCTTCGGTCAGCACCTTGCCGCCGACGAGCACCGTGATGCGCTCGGCGAACTTGAACACCAGTCCCATGTCGTGCTCGATGAACACGATCGTCACGTCGCGCGGCAGGCCGGCAATCACCTCGAACAGCTCGCGGCTTTCCGCCTGCGGGATGCCGGCGGCGGGTTCGTCGAGCAGCAGGATCTTCGGCTGCGTGGCCAGCGCCAGCGCGATTTCGACCAGCCGCTGCTTGCCGTAGGCCATGCTGCGCGTGATGCTGTTGGCCTGGTCCGCCAGGCGCAGCGACTGCAGCAGCGCCATCGCCTCGTCGACCATGTCGCGATGCTGTGCGACCGTTTTCCACCACACGTTCTGCAACCCGCGCCGCTCGCCGATCGCCAGCACCACCGATTCGAGCACCGTGAGGCCCGCGAACAGCGTGTTGATCTGGAATGTGCGCGTCATGCCCCGTTTCACGCGCTGGTGCTGGGGCAGCCCGGTGATGTCTTCGCCGCCCAGGAACACGCGGCCGGCGGTCGGCGCGAAGCCGCCCGTGAGCAGGTTGATGAAGGTGGTCTTGCCGGCGCCGTTCGGGCCGATCAGCGCATGCCGCGCGCCGGGCGTGAACGTCAGCGAGACATCGCTGTTGGCCTTGAAGGCACCCCAGCTCTTCGACAGGCCTTCCGTCCGCAATGTCGTATCCATTGTCGTGCTCATTTCACTTCCTTCCGTTCCCGCATGCGTTCCAGCAGGTTTGCGCAACCGCCCACGATGCCGCCCTTGGCGAACATCACGATGCACACCAGCAGCAGCCCGATCCAGAATTGCCAGTAGGTGGGATTGATGCCGGCGATCTTGTCCTGCGCGATCATGAACACGGCCGTGCCGATCAGCGCGCCGTACAGGCGCCCGGTGCCGCCCAGCACCAGCATGATCAGCAGTTCGGCCGAGCGGGGGAACCCAAGCATGTCCAGCCCGACGAACTGCGTGGTCTGGGCCAGCAGCGCGCCGGCGATGCCGGCCACCACGGCGCCGACCGTGAACACGGCGCGCAGGCGGCTGTTGACGTCCGCGCCGATCGCCGGCATGCGCCGGCCGCCTTCGCGGATGCCGCGCAGGCCCAGGCCGAACGGCGAGTTCACCAGCCGCCGCAGCACCAGGAACACGAGGAACAGCACCACGTAGCTGTACACGAAGCCGGTCTTGCCTTCCAGGTCGAACTCGAACACGCCCAGCAGGCTGCCGACCATCATGCCGGACAGCCCGTCGACGCCGCCGGTCAGCCACGATGCCTTGTTGGCCGCCTCGAACAGCATCAGGCCGATGCCCAGCGTGACCATCAGCCGCGTCAGGTCCTGGCCGCGCACGACGAGGAAGCTGACGATCCAGCCGAAGATGCCGGCCACGGCGGCGCCGGCCAGCAGGCCGCTGACCGGTTCGCTCCAGCCGTGCACGGACAGCAGCCCGGCCGTGTAGGCCCCCAGGCCGAAGAATGCCGCGTGCCCCAGCGACACGATGCCGGCATAGCCGAGGATCAGGTCCAGCGACAGCGCGAACAGCCCCACGATCATGATCTGGCTGGTCAGCACCAGGTACTGGGGGAACAGGAACCAGCTGGCCACCGGCAGCAGCCAGAACACGAATTCCAGCGCGTGCCAGCGGCCATCGGGCAGGCGCGGCACGGGCGGTGCCGCGGCCGGCCGCGCGGGGGCATCCGGCGCGGCAGTCGGATCCACCGCCTTCGATATTGCGTTCATGCTTTCCTCCTGACCAGGCCTGCGGGGAACAACAGCAGCAGCACGACCATCAGCGCGTAGATGACGAACGCGCCGATCTCGGGCACATAGTACTTGCCGGCCACGTCGAACACGCCCAGCACGATCGCGGCCAGCAGCGGGCCGGTGATCGTGCCGGCGCCGCCGACGGCGACCACGAGCAGGAAATACACCATGTACTTGATGGGGAAGCTGGGGTCGAGACCCAGCACGTCGATGCCCAGGCCGCCGCCCAGGCCGGCCAGGCCGGAACCGAGCGCGAACGTCAGGCTGAACACGCGGCTGACATTGATGCCCAGGCCTTCCGAGGCGGTGGCGTTGTCGACGGAAGCGCGGATCTGCGCGCCGAAGCGGGTACGCTCGATTAGCAGGCCGAGCAACGCCGTGACGACGACGACCACGCCGATCAGGAACAGCCGGTAGCTGCCCACTTCCAGGCCGGACAGCGACACCTGCCCGCGCAGCCACTCGGGCAGGCTGACAGGCTGTTGCGTGGGACCGAAGAAGTACGTGGCGCCGGCCACCGCCATGAACGTGAGGCCGATCGAGAACAGCACCTGGTCCAGGTGGCTGGCCTTGTACAGGCGCCGATAGAGCGTGCGCTCCAGGATGAAGCCGGCCAGCGCCGATGCGATGAACGCCAGCGGCAGGGTGGCGAGAAACGGCACGCCGGCGCGATCGAGCAGCATCACGCAGACATACCCGCCCAGCATCGCGAACGCGCCGTGGGCCAGGTTAATGAAGTTCATCATGCCCATCGTTACCGACAGGCCGACACTGATCATGAACAGCAGGCTGCCGTACGCCACGCCGTCGAACAGGACGCCGATCATCGCCGGCCTCCGGGGGATATTGCCATGGTTGTCTCCTCGATACTCCAAGATCGTCCGCGCGGCCGCCGCTCTTTGTCGGCTGGCCGCGCTGTCCGGTACTGCTCACATCTTCATCACACCCGTTCGATCACGATGGCGATGCCCTGCCCCACGCCAATGCACATGGTACACAACGCGAAGCGCCCGCCGCCGCGGTGCAGCTGGTTCACCGCGGTGGTCACCAGCCGGGCGCCGCTCATGCCGAGCGGGTGGCCCAGCGCGATCGCGCCGCCCCACGGGTTCACACGCGGATCGTCCTGGGAAAGGCCCAGCTCGCGCAGCACGGCGATGCCCTGCGACGCGAACGCCTCGTTCAGTTCGATGATGTCGAACTGGTCGAGCGTCATGCCCAGGTTGGCCAGCAGCTTCTGCGTGGCCGGCGCCGGGCCGATGCCCATCACGCGCGGCGCCACGCCGGCCGTGGCCATGCCCACGATGCGCGCCCGCGGCACCAGACCGTGGGCGGCGGCGGACTTCTCGTTGGCCAGCAGCAGCGCGCAGGCGCCGTCGTTGACGCCGGAGGCGTTGCCCGCGGTGACGGTGCCGTCAGGGCGCACGACGCCCTTCAGCTTGGCCAGCGCTTCGAGCGTGGTCGCGCGCGGGTGCTCGTCGCGCGCGAAGACGACCGGCTCGCCTTTTTTGACTGGAATCGTGACCGGCACGATCTCGGCATCGAAGAAGCCCGCTTCCTGGGCCGCGATCACGCGCTGCTGGCTGGCCAGCGCGAAACGGTCCTGGTCTTCGCGGCTGATGCCGAAATCGGTGGCCACGTTCTCCGCCGTTTCCGGCATCGAATCGGTACCGTACAGCTTTTTCATCAACGGGTTCGGGAAGCGCCAGCCGATCGTCGTGTCGTAGATCGCCGCATTGCGCGAGAAGGCGCTGTCGGCCTTGCCCATCACGAACGGCGCGCGCGTCATCGATTCCACGCCCCCGGCGATCATCAGCGACGTGTCGCCGGAGCGGATCGAGCGCGCGGCGAGGCCCACGGCATCCATGCCGGAGCCGCACAGCCGGTTGACGGTGGTGCCGGGCACGCCCTGCGGCAGGCCCGCCAGCAGCGTCGACATGCGGGCCACGTTGCGGTTGTCCTCGCCCGCCTGGTTGGCGCAGCCGTAGATCACGTCGTCGATGGCTTCCCAGTCGACGGTGGGGTTGCGGCGCACCAGCTCGGCCAGCGGCAGCGCGCCAAGGTCGTCCGCGCGCAGGTCCTTCAGGGCGCCGCCGTAGCGGCCGATCGGTGTGCGGATGGCGTCGCAGATGAATGCTTCGGTCATTTCGTGTTCTCCTTGTGCAGCGGAATCAGTGGCGCGCCGGTGCGCTTCTGCAGTTCCTCGAATGTCAGCCCTTCGACCATTTCACGGACAACCAGGCCGTCCGGTGTGACGTCGATCACGGCCAGGTCGGTATAGATGCGGTTCACGCAGCCGATGCCCGTCAGCGGGTAGCTGCACTGCTCGACGATCTTGCTCTCGCCGGATTTCGTCTGGTGGTCCGTCATCACGAACACCTGCCGCGCGCCGATCGCGAGGTCCATCGCGCCGCCGACTGCGGGAATCGCATCCGGCGCGCCGGTGTGCCAGTTGGCCAGGTCGCCGGTGCCCGAGACCTGGAAGGCGCCCAGCACGCAGATATCGAGGTGGCCGCCGCGCATCATTGCGAACGAGTCGCCGTGGTGGAAGTAGGCGCCGCCCCGCAGCAGCGTGACCGGCTGCTTGCCGGCGTTGATCAGGTCTTCGTCTTCCTCGCCGGGCGCCGGCGCCGGGCCCATGCCCAGCAGGCCGTTCTCGCTGTGCAGGAAGATCTCGCGGTCCGGCGGCAGGTAGTTCGCCACCATCGTCGGCAGGCCGATGCCCAGGTTGACGTAGGCGCCCTCGTGGATGTCCTGCGCCACGCGTTTCGCCATGGCGTCGCGGCTCATTTTCTGGATGGTCATTGTGCTTCCTCCTGCACCACGCGCTGCACGAAGATGCCCGGGGTGACGATGTGTTCGGGGTCGAGCTCGCCCAGTTCGACGATGCGCGTGACCTGCGCGATCGTCACCCTGGCGGCGGTGGCCATGATCGGGCCGAAGTTGCGCGCCGTCTTGCGGTAGACCAGGTTGCCCCAGCGGTCGCCGTGCAGTGCCTTGATCAGCGCGAAGTCGGCGTGGATCGGCGATTCCAGCACGTAGTTCTTGCCGTTGATCGTGCGCGTTTCCTTGCCTTCGGCCAGCAGCGTGCCGTAGCCGGTGGGCGAGAAGAAGCCGCCGATGCCGGCGCCGGCGGCGCGGATGCGCTCGGCCAGGTTGCCCTGCGGGGTCAGTTCCAGCTCGATCTCGCCGGCGCGGTACAGCGCGTCGAACACCTGCGAATCGGCCTGGCGGGGAAACGAGCAGATGATTTTCCTCACCCGCTTCGCCTTCAGCAGCGCGGCCAGCCCGGTTTCGCCGTTGCCGGCATTGTTGTTGACGATGGTGAGGTCGCGCGCGCCCTGCCCGATCAGCGCGTCGATCAGCGCCGCCGGCATGCCGGCATTGCCGAAGCCGCCGATCATCACGGTCGCACCGTCATGAATGCCGGCCACGGCCTGCGCCATGGTGTCGATAGTCTTGTCAATCACGATTGTTCCTTACGCTTTTAATTAAACCCTGAATGTTCGATAATCGAACTATAATCTGTTAATCGAACAATGTCAGTGTCGCACCGGTGTCCGGGAAGGTCAAGCGGAAATCGGTGGATGAGCTGCAAACGGGCAGCGGACAAGCAGCAGCCAGGCGGCGATACCGGTTGTTCGAGCGGGTGTTCCATTACAATCGCACCACTTCATCAAAGACCGTCATGACTACAACAACCAGCAAGGCCCCCCAGGCCGAACGCGAACCCACGATCGCCGAACAGATCGATGCGCTGACCGATCCCAGCTTCATGACGTCGCTGGCGCGCGGCCTCGCCGTGCTGCAGGCGTTTTCCGACTCGCGCCGCAGCCTGACGATCGCCCAGATCAGCCAGAAGACCGGCATTCCCCGCGCCGCCGTCAGCCGCTGCCTGTACACGCTCAAGCAGCTCGGCTATGCCGAGTCCGACGTCAACAACTACTCGCTGCGCCCGAAGGTGCTGACGCTCGGCTATTCCTACCTGTCTTCCACGCCGCTGACCGTGTCGGCCCAGCCTTACCTGAACGCGATCAGCCGCACGCTGAACGAATCGTGCTCGCTGGCGGTGCTGGACGAGAACGAGATCCTGTATGTCGCCCGCTCCGCCACCTCGCGCGTGATGTCCGTGGCGCTGAACACCGGCAGCCGGCTGCCCGCCTACTGCACGTCGCTGGGCCGCGTTATGCTGGCCCACCTGCCGGAAGCGGAGCTGCAGGCCTACCTCGACAAGGTGCGCCTGAAGCCGCTCACCGAGCACACGGTCACCACCCAGAAGCAGCTGCGCGCGGTGCTCGCGCAGGTGCGCGAACAGGGTTACGCGATCAACAACGAGGAACTCGAAGTGGGCCTGCGGTCGATCGCGGTGCCCGTGCGCGGCGCTTCCGGCATCGTGCACGCGGCGCTGAACGTCGGCGCCCAGGCCGGCCGCGTCAGCGCCCGCCAGATGGAAGAGCAGTTCCTGCCGGTGCTGCTGCAGGGCGCCCGCGAGCTGGCGGTGCTGCTGCCTTGAACCGGGGCCCGTCGCGCCAGCCGTTCAGAAGTGGTGGCGCAGCCCCGCCATGATCCCCTTCTGCGCCTTGCCGGCACCGGCCGTGCCGCCGGCGTCCAGCGCGATGGCGGCGGCGCCATCGTTGTCCATGATGCCCAACGCGCCGTAGAGGGCGGTACGCGTCGACAGGTAATACGTCAGCCTGGCGACCGCCATGTTCGTATCGTCGCCGCTGCGCTTGACGTTCTTGCGCGCCACCTGCGCATCGAGCGTCAGCAGCGGATTGAGCGGGTGGCTCACGCCTAGGTAATACAGTTCGGATTCCGTGACGCCGGTGGCGGCATCGGTCTTGCGGTCGACCACGCCGGCGCCCAGCCTGGTGCCGCCCAGCATCCAGTAGCCGTTGACGGTCACGCGACGGTCGTAGTTGCTGCTGCTGGTCAGGCCGTTGGCCGCGCCGGTATTCCCGTACAGTTTGTCGTATGACGCGTTGATGCCGTACGCCTTGATTTCGTAGCCCAGCAGCGCCGTCACCTGGCGGCAGGCTTTCGAGTCGACGGCCGACTCGCCCGCGCAGCCGGTGGCGGCCGGGCCGCCGGCGGACGATGCGTCGCGGCCGAAGCTGTACGTGGCGCCGGCGACGATGCCGTCGAAGTTGCCCAGGTAGCCGATGGCATTGTCGCTGCGGGCATTCGGCAGGTAGGCGTCGATGCTGCCGATCGCGAACAGGTTCGGGCCCAGCACGTCGGCCTTCTGGGTGGCGATATATGTCATGTTGATTTGCCGGCCCAGCGTCAGCGTGCCCCACTTGCCCTTCAGGCCCACGCTGGCCTGGCGGCCGAACAGGCGGTTGCCCTGGCCCATCGCGCCGGTGTCCGGGCCGAAGCCGCTTTCCAGCGTGAAGACGGCGGACAGGCCGCCGCCCAGGTCCTCGGTGCCGCGAAAGCCGATCCGCGACGGGAACGATCCCGTCAGCGACGGCATCTTCGTGACCGAATCGCCGTTCGCGTTCGTGTTGTCCACGTGCGCCACGGCGCCGTCGATGATGCCGTAGATCGTGACATTGCTTTGCGCCTGCGCCGCGCCCGCCGCCAGCAGCGCCAGCGCGCCGGCCGCCGCCATCCGCATGCCACGGCCGCGCGCCATCCCGTCGATATTGACTGCGTTCATGCTGTCTCCTGTGTTGTTTTATATGTGTAGTACCGGCCAAATAAGCGTTGTTCGGTGATCGAACAATCGATTGCTTATCGAACGATGAGTCGATACTATTGCCGTTGTCCGGGCCTTGTCAAGAATCTCAAGTAGCCTGATGATGTCCAATGTAGACAAAAACCAATGGAGACAACCATGAAATTCACGTACAGCACCATCGCCGCCCTGCTGGCCGGCACGCAACTGCTGGCAATGCCGCTGGCACAGGCCCAGGAAACGATCAAGGTGGGCGTGATCGCCGCATTTTCCGGCCCCTTCGCGGACTACGGCAAGCAGATGGAAGGCGGCATCAAGGCCTACATGGCTCAGCACGGCGATGCGGTGGCCGGCAGGAAGATCCAGCTGATCCTCAAGGACACCACCGGCCCGTCGCCGGAAATCGCCAAGCGCCTGGCGCAGGAACTGGTGGTGCGCGACAAGGTGGACTTCCTGGCCGGCTTCGGCCTCACGCCGGAAGCGCTGGCTGTGGCGCCGGTCGCGCAGCAGGCGAAGAAGCCGATGATCATCATGAACGCGGCCACATCGTCGATCACGACCAAGTCGAACTACATCGCGCGCTTCTCAATGACCTTGCCGCAGATTTCGGCGCCGATGGGCACCTGGGCGGCGAAGAACAAGCTGAACAAGGTCGTCACGCTGGTGGCCGACTACGGCCCCGGCCTCGATGCCGAGGCGGCTTTCAGGAAAACGCTGGAAGCCGGCGGCGGCAAGGTCACGGAATCGATCCGCGTGCCGCTGCGCAACCCCGAATTCGCGCCGTTCATCCAGCGCATCAAGGATGCGAAGCCGGATGCGATCTTCGTGTTCGTGCCGGCCGGCGAGCAAAGCATCGCGTTCATGAAGGGTTACCGCGAGCGGGGCCTGGCGGCCGCCGGCATCAAGGTGATCGCCACCGGCGACCTGACCGACGACCACGTGCTGCCGGCCATGGGCGATGCGACGCTGGGCGTGATCACCACGTTCCACTATTCGGCCGCGCACGATTCGCCCGAGAACAAGGCGTTCCTGAAGAGTTTCGCGGCGGCGAACCCGGGCGGCGGACGCCCGAACTTCATGGCCGTGGGCGCCTACGATGGCATGGCCGCCATCTATGAAGTGGCGCGCAAGCTGAACGGCAAGATCGATGGCGACAAGGCGATGGCCGTGCTGAAAACGATCAGGCTGAACAGCCCGCGCGGCCCGATCGCCATCGACCCGGCCACCCGCGACATCGTGCAGACCGTCTACGTGCGCGAAGTGAAGAAGGTCGGCAACGAGGTCTACAACATCGAATTCGACAAGTTCGCGGACATGAAGGATCCCGGCAAGCAGTAGAAGGCAAGCGAAAGGCAGGCAGAACCGCCGCCCGGCGGTTCTGCCGCCGGCATCGGCGTCAGGCCACCGGTGTCGGCAGGGGCCGCCCTTCGAAATGGGCCAGCAGGTTGTCGACGACCAGCTGGCCCATCGCGTGCCGGGTTTCTACGGTCAGGCTGCCCACGTGCGGCGTCAGCACCACGTTCGGCAGCGCGGCCAGCGCGGCGGGCACCGACGGTTCTTCGGCGAACACGTCCAGCGCCGCGGCGCCCAGCCGCCCTTCCGCCAGCGCGGCGATGAGCGCCGGCTCGTCGACCAGCGAGCCGCGCGCGATGTTCACCAGCGTGCCTTCCGGCCCCAGCGCTTCCAGCACCGCCGCATCGACCGTGCCCTTCGTGGCGGCCCCGCCCGGCGCGCAGACGACCAGGTAATCGCTTTCGCGCGCCAGTGCGAGCAGCGAATCACTGCGCGGCACGTCGACCCCGGCCTTCACGTTCGGCTGCCAGTAGCGCAGCTGCAGCCCGAACGCGGCCAGCCGCGATGCGACCGCCTGGCCGATGCGCCCGAATCCGTAGATGCCGGCGACCTTGCCGCGCAGCGCGCGCGTCGGCCTGACGGGCACGCCGGCCTGCCATTGCCCCGCGCGCACATAGCCGTCGAGCGCCGGCACACGGCGCGACACCGCCAGCAGCAGCGCCACCGCCAGATCCGCCACGTCGTCGGTCAGCACGCCGGGCGTGTTCGTCACGCGGATGCCGCGCGGACGCAACGCGTCGAAATCGACGGCATCCACGCCGATGCCGTTGACGGCCACGATCTCGAGCCGCGGCAGCTGCGCCGCGAGTCCCGCGCCGATCCCCGCCATGCCGGTGGTGGCCACGCCGCGCACATCCGGGGCAACACCGGCAATGAAAGCGGCGCGGCCGTCCATCGGTACCTGCCACACGTGGTGGCAAACGAAATGCTGTTCCAGCTGCGCCATCACGGACGCCGACGGGCTGGCCGCCATCACGAGGATTTCCGGTTTCATGTGCTTTTATACATTAGTGAATGTTTGGCTATTCTAGGCCGGCGGGCGTCTTCCCACAATTTCTTCGGCTGCAACCTGCACGAGGTATCGCCCCGCAACCGTCGGAAAATTTTACAGTTGAGCTTGCCGCGGCCAATTCTTAGCGTACCGAACTGTCCAGTAACTTGAGCAATATCAGCCACTTGCGCTGTTATGGCTGACCTGCGGCATGAATCTTGCATATATTTGTGCAAAAAATATCATTGCAGTCCCAACCTCTTACAACTTGGAGTAACCCGTGAATACGATCAAAAATGCCCTGCTCGGTATGGCAGTAGCGGTTTCGACAATGGGTGCGGCCGTGGCGGCGCCAGTGAACATCGGCGGCGTAACGTTCGATCCGGACTACGCGCTGGACTTCGCTTCGTCGTCGGTGCAGATGCACCAGATCTTCGAGGCGGACGGTTCCGTGCGCGGCTACGGCATCATTTCGACGATCAACGGCCTGGGCCAGAATCAGTTCTGCGACGGCTGCGAACTGACCGTGGTATATGGCGGCTACACCCCGACCAGCACGGTCGGCAATACCGTTCTCTACACCGGCGGCACCGTCAAGATCTTCCTGAACGATGGCCCGTCGACGATCAACCCCAACGATCCGCTGACGATGAACGACAACAATGTCGGTCTCGGCACGCTGTGGCTGAGCCTGGAAGGCCACGAGTACAACGGTTCCACGCTGCGCGGCACTGTCAACTCCCAGCGTCCGCCGAACCTGAGCGGCCTGGGCCAGCTCGACGTCGTCGGTGGTGTCGCTGCGCAATATTTCGACACCAACCAGCAGATCGGTGGCGCGGACCTGGCCTTCTCGGCCAGCTTCACCCAGCCATACCCTGGCTCGAACGGTTCGCACGTTGTCGGCACCGGCAATTTCTACGGCGTCTCGGCCGTTCCGGAACCAAGCACGTACCTGATGCTGGGCGTCGGCTTGCTGGGCCTGGCCGCACTGCGCCGCCGCAAGGCCTGATCGCGCATGTGAACGCAGCGGCAACGGTGTTGCCGCGCAGACCTGCCGCATCGCTTTCTGTATTGAACTGTCGAGAAATTTTACAGTCGGGTCTTCCGCCCGGCTGTCTCGCAGCCCCGCATCAGCGGGCCGCCGCGCCCCGGATGAACTGCACCGTCAAATCCGGCTGCGCCACCGGCAGCATGTGCCCGCCATCCACCACTTCCAGCACCGCATGCGGCACCTTGCAGGCCAGCGCCTCACCGTGCTCGCGCCATGGCAGGATCCGGTCGTCCCGTCCGAACAGCACCGCCACCGGCATCCGCAGCTCGGCATAGCGGCTGCTGTAGCCGGGCAGTTGCTCCGTTAGCGCTCCCATGTCATCGGCCGCGGCAAGGAACTGGCCCGGCCGCAGGCTGAGCAATCCACCGCCGCGCGTGGCGAAATCCGGCGGCACCGGGTCCGGGGCGAATACCTCCCCCAGCATGGCAGTGCCGCGCGCGATCGCGCCGGGTGTCGCCACCGTCCAGGCCAGCAGGCGCCGCAGCCGTGGCGAGCGCATGGCCAGCGCACCGAACGCGGCCGGCACTTCGTCGGGCAGGTGCGTCAGCGGCGCCAGCAGCGAAAGCCCGGCGATCCGGTCCGGATAGTCCAGCGCCAGCGCCAGCGCCACGGCGCCGCCCAGCGAATGGCCGACCACGAGCGGCTGCTCCAGTTCGAGCCGGTCGATCAGCGCGGCCAGCACCGCCGCCTGCTCGCGCAGGCCGGCCGCGGCGCCGCGCCGCCGCGTGGAATAGCCGGAGCCGGGCCGGTCCACCGTGATCACGCGATGGTGGTGGGCAAGCTGCCGCGCCACCTCGTAGGTGAAATGCGCCATCTGCCCGCCCAGCCCGTGCACCAGCAGCAGCGCCGGCCCCTGGCCCTGTTCGCGCACGTGCAGCCGGGCGCCCGGCACCTCGATGAAGATGCCCTGCGGCGGCAGCGCCGCCTCCACCTTGCGTTCGACGTAGCGCGTGAACAGCGCGAGGGCGCCGGCCGTGGCGGGCACGGCAAGGCCGGCCGCGACGGCCGCGATCGTTGCCAGTGCCGGCATCAGCCCGGCACCATGGCGCGGCCGATACCGCTGGCGGCGCCGGTCACCACGGCGCCTCGTCCCTGTAGGATCATGTGTGCTTGCTTGGTCTTTCTCGCGCGCGCCGCGGTGACGCCGGCCGGCGGTTATTATATTGTCGATGGGTTAACCTCGACACTGTATCCCGTCGCTTCGCGCAATGCAACGCCGCATGGCATGTTCCGGTGGCCGGGCGCGATCCGCCAGGGCGCGCGCGTGCAGCATTTGCCGTGCCGCGCGTGTACACTGATGTTTTTCAGCCAATGTCACCGATGTCCATATTTTCCAAAGCCGCGATCAAGCACGAGGCGGACGTGGCCGCCGCGCAGCAGGCCCAGCAGGAACAGGATGCGCGCCAGGCCCGGCTCGACTTTCGCGAACAGTACCGCACCACGCTGGAAGGCGTGATCCGCCCGCAGCTTGCCGCGATGCGCAAGCAGATGTACGAGCACGACTACGACGGCAAGATCGAGGAAGGCAACGACGGCTGGAACGATTTCGTGCGTCTGACATTCGTGCCAGACAAGAACCGGCTGGCCGCCCATGCCGGCCGCGACGCCTGCACGCTGACCTTTACCGCCATCGAGAACAGCTGCCTGCTCGAGTGGGAAAGCGCGTTCGATCGCCATGTCCGCGACGGCTCCGGCAAGGAAGGCGGCACGATCGGTTGCGCCCAGTTGACCGCCGAACGGCTGGAACAGATGCTGTCGAGCTTCTTTGAAAAGTCATTCGAGGCGCGGCGGGTGCGGCGGCTGTCCTGACCGGCGCACCCGCCGCCCTGCCTCAGCCGGCCTGCCCGCCCGACCGCCCCGGCGCCCGTTCTTCGCCTGGTCTTCTCTCGATCATCGCTCGATCAGCACCGGGATCTGCTTGAACGCCGGCGTGTTCGAGCCGCGCGCCACCAGCGCGGGCGACAGCAGCGGCGTGAGCTCGGGGAAATAGCCGAACACGTCGTCGCCGTCCAGCGCGGCGGCCGCCAGCCGGATGCCGTCCACGTGCCGTTCGATGCCGTCCGGCGAAGCGGCGCGCACACGCACCACGTCGCCATCCGCGAAGCCCAGCCGGGCCAGCGCTGCGCGGCCGACGAACAGCACGTGGCGCGTGCCGTGCACGCCGCGGTAACGGTCCACCTCCCCTTTCGGATCGCGGTAGACCGTGGTGTTGTACTGCCGGTGCGCACGGATCGTGGCCAGGCACAGCACCCGGTCGCCATGGCGCGCGCGGGCGCGCGCCATGATCGTGTCCGCCGGCAGCGGGTGGGCGATGAAGCGGGCCTTGCGCACGGCCGTGGCCCATTCGCGCCGCCCCGCGCCGTTCGGCAGGTGGAACCCTTTTTCCGCGCGAATCCGTTCGTTGTAGTCCGCGAAACCTTCGACGGCACCTTCGGCCACGCGCTCGATCAGCGCGCGGGTGGCATCGTAGTCGGTGCCGATCGTGTGCCAGTCGATGCCCATGTCCGGCAGTACATGCTGGGCAAGGCGGCTGACGATGAACGGCTCCGAGCGCAGCAGTTCGCTGGCGGGCCGGTTGCGCCCCATCGACGCATGCACCATCGATGCCGTATCCTCCACGCTGACGAATTGCGGGCCGGACGGCTGCACATCGAGTTCGGTGCGGCCGATGCACGGCAGCAGCAGCCCGGTCTGGCCAGGATACAGGTGGGTGCGATTGAGCTTGGTGGCCACGTGCACCGTGAGCTTCGTGCGCGACAGCGCTTCCAGCACGCGCGGCGTATCCGGGGCGGCCACGGCGAAATTGCCGCCGAGCGCCACGAACGCCTCCACCGTGCCGTCCACCAGGCCGTGGATGGTGCCGATCGCATCGAGCCCGGGTTTCGCGGCCGGCACGAAGCCGAACACCCGCTGGAGCCCGGCCAGCCAGGCCGGCTTCGGCCGGTTCGTGATGCCCATCGTGCGGTCGCCCTGCACGTTCGAGTGGCCCCGCACCGGCATCAGCCCGGCGCCCGGCTTGCCCACGTTGCCGCGCAACAGCATCAGGTTGACGAGCGACTGGATCGTTTCGATCGCGAATTCGTTCTGTGTCAGCCCCATGCACCAGGCCGCGATCGTGGCCGGCGAGTCGATGTAGAAGCCGGCCGCTTCCTCCAGTTGCGCGCGCGACAGGCCGCTGGCCTGTTCGATCTCCGGCCAGGCCTGACCGGCCGCCAGCTCGCGGAACGCGTCGAAGCCGTCGGTGTGCGCGGCGATGAACGGCGCGTCGACGGCGCCCCGCTCCAGCACGGCTTTCGCGATGCCGGTAATGGCCGCCAGGTCGCCGCCCACGCGCACCTGGTAATACGCATCGGCCAGCTGCGTGCCGGCGCCGCCCAGCAGTTCGCCGGGCGATTGCGGATCGGCGAACGCTTCCAGGCCCCGCTCGCGCAGCGGGTTGAAGATGATGATGCGGCAGCCGCGGCGTTTCGCTTCGCGCAAGTCGCCCAGCATGCGCGGGTGGTTCGAGCCCGGATTGTGGCCGAAGCTCATGATCAGCTGCGTGTCGGCGAAGTCGGCCCGCGTGACGGTGGACTTGCCGACGCCGATCGATTCGGTGAGCGCCATGCCGGACGACTCGTGGCACAGGTTCGACGAATCCGGCAGGTTGTTCGTGCCGAACGCGCGCGCGAGCAGCCCGTACGCGAACGCGGCCTCGTTGCTGGTACGGCCTGACGTGTAGAACACCGCGCGGTCCGGGTCGTCCAGCGCGCGCAATGCCGCGCCGGCCAGCGCGAACGCGGTGTCCCAGCCGATTTCGCGATAGGTGTCGCTGCCGGCGTCGTACAGCATCGGCGCGGTGAGGCGGCCGGCCGCTTCCAGTTCCCAGTGATCCTTCGCGCGCAGCGCGGTAACGGTATTGGCGGCGAAGAATGCCGGCGTGGCGCGCGCCTTGCCGCCTTCGTGCGCGATGGCCCATGCGCCCTGCTCGCAGAAATCGACCGACTTGCTGTCCGGCGAATCGGGATAGGCGCAGCCGGGGCAATCGACGCCCTGCGGCTGGTTCAGCCGGGGCAGCGTGGCCAGCGCCGGGTAGGAGCCATTGCCGAGCAGCGCCTTGGCGGTGCCGTGCAGCGAACCGAGGCCGCCGGCCGGCTTGTCATAGGGACGGAAGGGGATGGTCTTGGTCATTGCTGTCGGGGCTGTTTCCGGGGCCGTCATTGTAGCGTGAGCCCGGCCGTGAAGTGAGCGGCTGCCTCAGATCAGCTCGCGTGCCCGCAATTCGTCCTTGACGTAGGCATACAGCACGGGCGCGGCGATCACGCCCGGCACGCCGAACACGGCTTCGGCGAACAGCATCGCCGCGAGCAGTTCCCATGCCCGGGCATTGATGTGGGAGCCGATGATGCGGGCGTTCAGGAAATACTCCAGCTTGTGCACGACGATCATGAACACCAGCCCGGCCACGGCCACGTGCAGCGAGTGCGACAGGCTGACGACCACCAGCACGGTGTTCGAGATCAGGTTGCCGATCACCGGCAGCAGGCCGGCCAGGAACGTGATCGCCACCACCGTCTTCGACAGCGGCAGGTGCACGCCGGCCAGCGGCAGGATGACAAACACGAAGATCGCCGTGATCACGGTGTTGATCGCCGAGATCCATACCTGCGCGAACACGACATTGCGAAAGGCCCGGGCCAGGAAACGCGCGCGCTGCAGCATCGCTTCGGCGAACGGGCGGTGCGGCGCGCCATCCTTGCTGGCATCGTGAAGCGAGGCCATCAGCCCGATCACCATGCCGAGCAGGATCCGCGTCAGCGTCTTGCCCACCTCGGCGCCGGCCGCCTGCGCCGCGCCGGCATGCTCGCGCAGCCACGCGGTGACCGCTTCGCGCAGCGCATGGGCATCCACCGGCAGGTGCTCGCTGATCCACGGCGGAATCTGGTCGCGCGAAGCATCGATGATGTCGGCCATCCGCACGAACAGGTGGGTCACGCTGTAGGCGTCGAGGCGCAGCAGCACGACCAGGCCCCATGCCGCCAGCCCGATCAGCCCGACCAGCAGGGCCCCGATGGCGGCGGCGGCCACCATCCGCGCCCGCGCGTCGCTGATGCGCCGGCCCAGCGCCGGCGCGATCGCATGGATCAGCGAGAACATCAGCAGGCCGGCGAACAGCGCGCCCAGCAGGCCGTTTTTCAGGACCAGCAGCAGGAATGTGGCGATCAGCAGGTAGGAGGCGATGACGCTGTAGCGGGCTTGTGGGTTCGTCGGCATGATGGCGTGGGCGGTTGAGCCGGCATTATGCCTCAGCGGGGCGGCAATTCCGTCAACATTCCAGCCTTGTCCAGCGCATAGCGCGCCAGGTCGCGCGCCAGGAACAGGCTGCCGCCATATTCCGCGCGGGCTTCGGCCTCGATATCGGCCAGCGTCAGCGGGCCGCGCTCATCCTGGTAGCGGGGGCTGAAATGCGTCAGCAGCAGGCTGGGAATGGCCGCCTCGCGCGCGAACCGCGCCACGCGCAGCGCGGAACTGTGCTGCGGGCCGGGGCCGATCTTTTCCAGCACCGCCTCGGTGTACGTGGCCTCGTGCACCAGCACGTCGGCGCCCTGCACCGCCTGCGCCAGCAGTTCCGGCATGTCGTTGTCGCCGGCGATGACGATCCGGCGCGGCCGGCGCGGCGGCTGCAGCACATCGGCCGAGCGTACCGGACTGCCGTCCGGCAGCGTCACGTCGTTGCCGCCCTGCAGCACTCCCCACAGCGGGCCGCGCGGCACGCCGGCGGCGGCCAGCATTGCCGCATCGAGCCTGCGCTCGGTGACCTTTTCAGTGAAACCATACGCGTACGAGGCGATCCGGTGCGACAGCGGGGCCACCGTCACCGCGAGGTCGTCCAGCAAATCGGCCGCGGCGGCGTCGGCCACGTCGATGAACCGCACCGGGTACGGCAGCTGCAGCGCAGTGGTTTCCATCACGCCGCGCACGTAGCGCTCCAGTGGCTGCGGGCCCACGATCGCCAGCGGCGCCGTGCGGTTCAGCAGCCCGGCGCTGGCCAGCAGCCCGGGCAGGCCGTAGCAATGGTCGCCGTGCAGGTGCGTGACGAATACCGCGCGCAGGTCGTGCGGCGACAGGTTCGTGCGCAGGATGCGGTGCTGCGTACCCTCGCCGCAATCGACCAGCACCCAGCCGCCGGCCGAGCGCAAGGCCGTGCCGGACACGTTGCGCGTCTTCGTGGGGGTGCCGGATGAGGTGCCGAGAAATTGCAGTTCCATGGAGTGTCCGCTGTCGCCGAGCCCGGATTATCGGCCATTACCGCCGGGCGCGGCGCCTGGAACAACGCCTTACTGCCGAGACCGTGGCAAGGGGTCAGGCACCATGACACGGCCTCGGCCTTGACGATTCGGCGGATTTACTGCTTGACCAGCTCCACGCGCCGGTTCTTCTCGCGGCCCGGCTCGGCATCGTTCGAGGCGACCGGGGCGTACGAGCCGACGCCCTTCGCGCCCAGCCGCTTCGCGTCGATCCCGTAATCGGCGGCCAGCGTCCTGGCGACGGATTCGGCGCGCTTCTGCGACAGGTCCATGTTGTGCGCCGGCGAACCCTGGTTGTCGGTGTGGCCCACGATGTGCACCTTCAGGTTCCTGTCCTGTTGCAGCAGTTTCGCCATTTCGGCCAGTGCCTCCTTCGATTCCGGCTTCACGGCAGTCTTGCCGGTATCGAAGTGCACGCCGTACACCGCCACTTTGCCCTCCGCGGCGATGCTGCGGGCCATGTCGCCGGCGTTCAGCGTGGCGGCCACCTTGCCCGTCTCCATCGGCTTGCCCTCGACGACCTGCAGGAACACGCCGCCGAAGTCGCCCCGCGCGGGTGGCACCACGTACACCGCCACGTGAACCGCCGAGCCGTCCGCCTGGGTGCCCTTCGCCACCAGGTAGCGCGGCTCGCTCCCGCCGGAATAGAGCGAATTGCGGTAGCCGCCCTGGATGAAGCCATCCTTGTCGAGATGGGTGCGCAGCATGTAGCTGTCCAGGTTCGGGCCGCAGGCCTGCAGGGCGCACGAATACACGGTCTTCAGGCCCGCCTTTTCCAGTGCCGCCTGGTAATTGCGCAATACTTCCAGCGACGACCGGTCCTTGTCGTAGACGTAGGCGATGCGCGTGTATCGGCCTTCCGCCTTCAGTGCGCTGTCGAGCACCATCTCGTTGTTCTTGTAGTACGGCTTGCCGGTCACCAGCGTGGCTTCGTCGTATTGCCGCTGGTCGTAGGCGACCATCTTCGAACCTTCGAAGCGGGACAGCAGCGGATGGTCCTTGCCGTTCCTGACGGCGTCGCCGCCTTTCAGCTGCGCATGGGCCGGGACCGCCACGGCGGCACAGAGAGCGAGAGCGGAAAGTCGATGGACACGCATGATGATCCCGGAACGAGTTGAAGTACCCGGGATTCTATGGAGAAAATGCCTTTTAAACAACATCAATCCCGATCGCGCGGCGGCCACGTTGTTATAATGCCGCCCTCGACCACGTTCCAGATGCCATGACCGCCGACTTCCCCTTCGATCCGCCGTACAAGCTCGCCATCGAATCCCCCGCCGGAAAACGCTGGGTCGAGGTACAGCCCGACGGCAGCCGGATCGACACGACACCGCCCGCCACCACGCTGCCGCCGGAAGGCACGCGCGTCGACAACACGCGGGTCGACAACACGCGCAGTGCGCCGCGCGGCGGGGCACCGGCCAAGGCGCAGGTGTTCCTGAAGGTGCCGTTCGCGGAAAAGGACGAAGCCAAGCGCCTGGGCGCCCGCTGGGATGCCGCCAGCAAGAAATGGTATGTGCCCAACGGCGTGGATGCCGCACCGTTCAGCCGCTGGACGGCCTGACGGCGATTCAGATCGGATCGAACATCCGCTTGTCCACGTAGCACCAGCCCCACGTTTCGCCGCGCTCCTGCGAGCGCATCATCGCATGCCCCGTTTCATGGAAATGCCGCGTGGCGTGCCGGTTCTTCGACTGGTCGCAGCAGCCCACGTGGCCGCATGCGAGGCAGGTGCGCAGGTGCACCCACGTATCGCCCGTCTTCAGGCATTCCTCGCAGCCGCTGGTGCGCGGTTTATAGGTGTGGATCTGGTCGAAATGGCCGCACTGGTCGCTCATCGTGTTCTCCCGAATGAATGCCCAAGCTTACCGCCGGGGTGCGTGCGGCGCCCCGCCCCGGGCGGGCGAGCCGCGCCTGCCCCGTTCGGGAGAGGTCAGCCCAGCACGGTGACGACCACCGTGCGCCGGTGCTGCGCCGTGCGGTGTTCCCACAGGTAGATGCCCTGCCACGTGCCCAGCAGCAGCCGGCCGCCGCCCACCGGCACGGTCAGCGCCGTATCGGTCAGCATCGTGCGGGCATGGGCGGCCATGTCGTCCGGCCCTTCCGCATCGTGCCGGAAGGCCGGGTCGCCGTGCGGCGCCAGCCGCGCGACGATCGTCTCGAGATCGCGCCGCACGTCCGGATCGGCATTTTCGGTGATCGTCAGCGAACAGCTCGTGTGCTGCACGAACACGTGCGCCACTCCGCAGGCAATACCGGATTCGCGCACCGCCCCGGCCACGGCGTCCGTGATATCGCGCGTGCCGCGCCCGGCGGTGGAAAATTCGAGGATTGCCTGATGAGCCAAGACCATGTTCTCCAGCAGGATGGTGGTTGTCGTGCGCCGCCATCTGAAGGATAATTGGCGCCCATGAACGATACCACTCAACGCCCCGACCTGCCGGACCATCTGTCGACCGACCCGCGCAGCTCCTTCCACGTGCCCGCCGTGTTCGAACACGACGTCGGCATCCGCTTCAACGACAAGGAACGCTTCGACGTTTCCGAGTACTGCATCAGCGAAGGCTGGATCAAGGTCCCGTCCGGCAAGGCGCTGGACCGCAAGGGCCAGCCGATGCTGATCAAGCTGAAAGGCAAGGTCGAAGCGTTCTACCGCTGACCTGTCATTTCACCGGCAGCCATGCCGGTTTCGTCTCCGTAAACAACTCACGCTCGACAGGGCCGTCGTAAGGCGGCTCCAGCGTGCCCAGTGTGACCGCGATGCTCTCGGGCGACGCGGTGCTGCGCCAGAACAGCGTGGACCCGCACACGCGGCAAAACCCGCGCCGCCCCTGTCCGGACGACGCATACTCCACGACCAGTTCCGCGCCGCGCTCGATCGCGAATCCGGCACTGCCCACGTTCGCATACGAGCCGGCACCGGCGCCATGCTGCTTCTGGCACATCGTGCAGTAACAATGGCTGGCATGGTGGACCGGACCCTCGGCCCGGTAGGCTACCCCGCCGCACAGGCAACTTCCCCTCAGCATCGCGCGCTCCCCCGTTCAGTCGCTCACTTCGACGACAGGTTCATGGTCTGCCCCGCCAGCAGCCTGCACCGGCCGTCCACGTTCACGTAGGTGCGCATGAACTGGTAGCGGTTGGTTTTGAAAGTGGTACCGTCCGCGTTCCACTGCTCCACGATCGACACGCCGTGCAGCACCACCGTATCGCCCAGCGCGCGTGCCTGCACGTCGCCCGTCGTGCGCGATTTGAAGCGCGTGGGCTTTTCCATCCGCGCCAGCAACGCCGGCTTCGTTTCGAGCTCGGAGCCGAGCGTGTGCACCCAGATATAGTCGTCGGCCAGCAGCTCGCGCAGGAAAGCCACGTTTCCTGAACCGAGCGCGGCTTCGTACTGGCGGTCGCGTTCGACCAGCTCCTCGGCGGGCAGGCAGGCCGCCAGCGCCTGCAAGGGCAGCGCGCAGCAGAACAGCAGCAGGTGTTTTTTCATGGGGCTTCCGGCGATGGGCGGGGCCCCAGTGTACGCCGAAAACACCCCGCGGTCACCCGCCGGGCGGGTGCGCCGGCGCCGGCGCCTCGGGCAGGAACAGCAGCACGACCAGCGCGGCCAGCACGATCGCGGCACCGGCGCCGAAGATGCCGGCGATCGCGTGCCGGTACACGGCCACCGCGCCCGCCTGGAGCGCCGGGGCGGACGTGCCCGCGGCGGCGATGCCGTGGGCATGCAGCTGGCGCGCGAGGATCGCGCCGGAACCGGTCACGCCAAGCAGGCCGCCGAGCGAGCGGAAGAATGTCAGCATCGCCGTGCCGACGCCGCGGCGGGCGGGCGGCAGCGCATTCTGCACCACCACGGTCATGTTCGGCATCACCAGGCCCAGGCCGAAGCCGAGCGTGAAGATCGCCGGTTCGAGCACCGCGTAGCCGAGGCCCGCATCCATGGCCCATGCCAGCACGCCGAACGACGCCGTGGCCACCGCGAGCCCCGCGACCTGGGCGCCCTTGTAGCGGCCCGAACGCGCCAGCACGCGGCCGTTCAGCATGGACGACAGGATCATGCCCGCCATCATCGCCATCGTCATCAGCCCGGATTGCGCGGGCGTATTGCCCATGACGAGCTGGAAGAACAGCGGGAAGAACACGCTGGCACCCATCAGGCCCACGAATGTCAGCAGCATCACGCCGCTTGCGATGTTGAACACGCGGTTGCCGAACAGGTCCGGCGGCAGCACCGGTTCGGCGGCGCGGCGGACGTGGACCACCAGCCACGCGCCCAGGCCGGCGGCCAGCAGCGCGCACACCCGGAGCTGCGGCGCTTCCCAGGGCCACTCGGTGCCGCCCAGCGCCAGGACGATTAGCAGCGCCGTGATCGACCCCGTCAACAGCACCGATCCCAGGTAGTCGATGCGGTGCGCGTGCGTGGCGGCGGGCCTGCGCAGCGAGCGGGCCAGCGCCCGAAAGGCGACGACGCCGATCGGCAGGTTGATGAAGAAGATCCAGTGCCACGACAGCAGGTCCGTCATCACGCCGCCCAGCACCGGGCCGACCACGCTGGCGGCGGCGTACAGCATCGCGATCGAGCCCTGGCGCCGGGCCCGCTGCGCGGGCGGCACGATGTCGCCGATGATGATCTGCGCCAGCGGCATGAAACCGCCGGCGCCGAGCCCCTGCACGGCGCGGAAGGCGATCAGCTGCGTCATGTCCTGCGCGAAGCCGCACAGCACGGAGCCCGCGAGGAACAGGATCAGCGCCGTGAAGATCATCGGCCGCCGGCCGTACTGGTCGGCCAGCTTGCCGTACAGCGGCATCACGGCCGTGGATGCGAGCACGAACGCGGTGACGACCCATGACAGGTGCGCCATGCCGCCCAGGTCCGCGACGATGCGCGGCAGCGCGGTGGCAACGATGCTCTGTTCGAGCGCGCCCAGCCCCAGCACCGTCAGCAGCGCGAGGTAGACGGCACGGACCTCGTGGTCGGTCACGGGAGCGGCCGGGTCGGAAACGATCGCCTGGTTCATGGCCGGGCGATGATGGCGAGAGGTTCGATGGCCGCTTCCAGCGCATCGAGCTGGGCGGGCCTGAGGCGGGCCACGCGTTGCGACAGCCAGTCCAGGCGCCCGGCACGCATGCGCCGCAGGTGTGCCGCGCCGGCGGCGCTCACCTGCAGGCCGCTGCGCCGCCGGTCTTCCGGAAACGGCGCGCTGCGCTCGACCAGGCCCGCTTCCTCGAGCGCCTTGACCTGGCCGCTCATCGTCGGACCGCGCACGTTCTGCAGCCGCGCCAGCTCGGCAATGCCGATGCCGGGATGTTCTTCCACCGCCCACAACAGATAGGCCTGCATCAACGACAGCCCCGATTCGTCGCCCGCCGCGTCGCGCCGCATCTCGCGCACCAGCAGCTTCAGCGCGTTGCGCAACTCCTCGGAGAGCGCCTGTACCCGTTGCGTCATCTTTCACCTTCAACATAGATAGCCTACCTATCTATGTTGGCCCTGCCGGCCCGTTACCGCAAGTCCGGCGCTCGAACTGCCGGCCACGCCGTGCCGGCCCGGCGCAAGCTCACCGGCCTTGTTTGCCGCCCTGGCCCGCGCGCCACTTGTCATACGCGGCCAGCGCCGATGCCGGGCCGCTGCCATACCAGCCGTAACCGTCGCGCCGCTCCTTCGTCAGCTCGTTGACGTCGGTGTGGATGGTGCCGTCGCGGTCGCCGAAGACCGGCTGCATCGTGTCGATGTCGTACATCCGCGCCCACAGCGGTCCGGCGCCGGGCCGCGCTTCGAGGAAGCGGCCGTTCTCGCCCTTGGCCGTCCAGCCGACGTTGTAGACCGCCACGCGCTTGAGCCAGGCGGCGGCGCCGTCGATGGCCGCGGTGACCTGCGCAGTCGGTTGCGGCAGCCGCATCAGCAACGTCAGCAGGCGCGACGTCTCGGAACTGGACAGCGCCACCGGCTCGAAATTGCGCGCGCCCACCGGCGCCAGCGTCAGTGCATCGTGTTGCTGGCACCAGCCGGTGAGCTGGCCGTTCACGCGGATCTGGCTGGCGAGCAGCACGCCGATCGCGCGGCCGTGCGCAACCTGCGCGCGCGATGCCAGTGCCGGCGCCACGAACGCGTAATCGCCCTGCCTCCCGGCCACGAGGGCCAGCAGGTCGGCGACCTGGGCGAACGCGTTGTCGTTGTAGGTGATCGCGTCGTGGTAACCGCCCTGCAGCGGATACACCTGCGGGAAGCCGCCGTTCGGATATTGCGCATCGAGCAGGTAGCCCACGCCCTTGTCGAACGCCTTGCGGTAGGCCTCGCCCGGCGCGCCCGGCAGCGCCGCCTGCACGCGCGCCAGGAAGCGCAGCTCGGTCGTCGTCGCATCGTTGTCGATCGTGCCGACATAGTTCCAGCCGGCGGCGGCAACGATCACGCCGCCGGACGGGTCGTCGTCGATCGGCGCATAATGCTCGCCCTTTTGCCGCACGTGCCCGGTACGGTCGACGTTCTTGCCCCAGCCGCCGGCGGGCGTCTGGAAGCTGACGATATTGTCGGCCACATGGCGCGCTTCCGGCGACGCATACCACGCCGGCGGCTTGTCCAGCGGCATGCCGGAATCGCCGTGCAGCCGCGCCTGTGCCTCCGGCGGCGCGGCGCCGGCTGCCCGTTCCGTTGCCAGCGCGGCCTTGTCGCGCGCCATCAGCGCGCGCGAACGTTCCAGGTAGCCGCGCCATGCGGCCCGGTCCGCTTCGGCCAATGCCGCGATGCGCGCTTCCGTGACCGGCTGCGCGCGTGTCATCGTGCCGATCACCGACGCGTGCGCCGCCGGCAGCCCCAGGCCCAGCGCGAGCGCCAGCGCGATCGCCGCTTTTTTCAGATGCATGTTTCCTCCATTCCCAAGATAGATGCGGCGGCCGTCAGCGCACCCGCACGATCCGGACGGCCATGTACGGCCGGCCCGGCAGTGCGATGCTGCGGCCATCCTTGTCGGCGAACGTGTAATCGTCGCGTCTTTTGATTTCAAACGTGCCGTCCACCGGCGTGACCGTCATGTTCCATGTGTCGATCACCTCGGCCCGGAACTTCATGCCGTCCCGCAGCCCCGTCTTGAACAGCACGAACGGCCACGCGGCGGGCTTGTCCCGGTTGAAATAGCCCAGGTAATACTCGGCGTGTTTTCCCGCAAAGGGATGGTCTTGCCACTTGTCGATCGGCTCGAGGCCTTCGTGCGGACTCTCGGCCAGGATCCTGCGGAAGAACGCCAGCCGCGGCGGGCTTTGCCCCTTCAGCGTGCCGCCCTTGCCCAGCCAGATCTCGCCGCCGGGATCCTTGTAGATCTCGCTGTGCCCCACGTACGAGCCGGCGATCGCGCCGTTCCAGAAGCGCAGCACCATCTCTTCCGGCGTGAGCTGGCCCCAGCGCTTGACCCAGTCGCCCTCGTACTTCACTTCGTCGTAGACGACCGGCTTGTTGTAGACGTCGCGGTACAGCACCGCGCGTTCCGGGTCTTCCGTGGCCGCGCCGTGCTGGATGCTCGCGTGCGTGACCCACGGCTTCGTGTGGTTGTAGAGCCGGAACGCGTTGTGGATCGAACGCAGGTGGCCGTACGGGTCGGCCGCCTGCACGAGCTGGAAGTAATGGTCCCAGTCGTCCATCGTCTTCTCGGTGAGGAAGTCGAACTCGTTGGCCATCGACCACCACACGTTGCGGTAGGCCGCCAGCCGGGCCACCACGTAGCGCAGGTAGCGGTCGTTGACGGCCCCCGGCATGCGGTCGAAACCCCACTTGCCCTTGTCGTACGGGTGAAACAGGATCAGGTCGGCCTCGATGCCCAGCGCGCGCAGCTGCGCCACGCGCCGGTCCAGGTTGCGGAAGAAATCCACGTCGAAGCGGCTGAAATCCCAGCCATGCGGCGGCTTGCCGGGGAACGGAAAACGCTGGTGCGCCAGTGCGTCGTCGTTGTTCGGAAAGACCGCCATGCGCAGCTTGTTGAACGGCGCCATTGCCAGCGTGCGCAATGTCCGCTCCTGCAGGGCGTCGGGCTGGTGCGTCCACGCGTAGCTGGTGGTGCCCACCTGCCAGAACGGCGAACCGTCCGCGTAGCCGAAGTGAAAGGTATTGCGCACCGAGACGGGGCCGCGGTTGCCGGGGGCCGCCTGTACCGCGTCGAAGCGGCCGGTCCTGCCGCGCAGTTCGGCGCGGTTGCTGCGCGTTTCCCACGTCCACGCGCCGGCCGTATCGGGCATGAAGCGGATCTTGTAGCGGCCCGCGCCATCATAGAAGCCGTCGACGGCGATTTCGCGCGCGCCCTGCCGGAACACGGCCGACAGGGCGACGTCCACGAACGGATTGCCTTCCGCCGGCCCCGCCAGGTCGATTTCCAGCATGCCCCAGCGTTCGACCGGACCGGCGGCGAGCGCGGCGCCGTATTCGTTCACCGGCACCTGTGCGTACGCGAGGCCGGCGCACAGCGCCGCCGCCAGCACGACAAAGGTTCGCCTTGCGAGACGCACGGGCTTACCCGGACAGTTTTTCGTTGTAGCGCTTGCCGCCGATCGTCACGTTGCGCAGCGTGACGCCCTGCGCATTGTGGACGAACCACGGCGCATCGGCCTTGACCGCGTTGCCGAAATCGCAGTCCGAGATCGTCACGTTGCGCACCGGGAGCACCGGCCGGTCCGCCGGGCCGTTGTAGCTGGTGGCCACCGGCCCGAGCACCACGAACGCCTGGTAACAGCCGAAGCTGCCTTCGGGCGTATCGACGTTCGTCACCCTGATGCCGGAAATATGCACGTCCGACACTTCCGGCGGCCGGCTGCGCACCAGGTCGAACGACGGCGTGTAGTCGCAGTCGAACGTGATGACGGCGCCGCCGCCCGTGGGCACGGTTTTCGCCGGCACCGGGCCGCCCGGGATCGGCGTGTAGAAACCGGGCTTCAGGCGCACGCCGTTCGGCAGCTTCAGGTCGCGCACGTAGAAATGGCGCAGGTAGCCGCCGCGGTTCATGTTGGTTTTCAGGCGCACCACCGTGTTGATCGGATCGGTCGCGTAGTGGGCGTTGCGCACGTCGATATTCTGCGCGTACACGTGTTCGATCCCGGCCGACATCTCGCTGCCCAGCGTGATGCCGCCATGCCCGCTGTTCATCACCGAGTTCTGGATCACCACGTTGCGCGTGGGACCGTAACCCACGTCCGCGTTCTTGCCGGCCTTGATGGCGATGCAGTCGTCGCCCGTGTTGAACCAGCAGCCGTCGACCAGCACGGTGTCGCACGATTCGGGATCGAAGCCGTCCGAATTCGGGCCGATCGATTCCATCCGCACCTTCGAGAAATGCACGTTGCGGCACTTGACCGGATGGTGGATCCAGAACGGCGCGTTGACGGCCTGGTAGCCCTGCATCAGCACGTTTTCGCAATCCATGAACTCGACCAGGCACGGGCGCAGGTAGTGGCCCAGGCCGAAAATGCGTTTCTCGACCGGCACGCCGGCCTCGGACAGCGCCGGCAGGTATTTCTCGTCGGCGCGCGCGTTCGGGCGGTCGCCCACGATGCGCGCCAGCGTGGCCGCGTCCAGGTGCGGCGCCACCGTGGCCAGCGGCGGATTGGCGGGGTTGTCCACGCCCTGGTGCAATGCCCCCTTTTCGGCGCCTTTCTGGTTCATGCTCCACCAGCCCGGGCCGCTGCCATCCTCGTACGGCACGCCGGCCTGGCCATCCAGGATGCTGGTCCAGTCCTCGCCGGTGATCGCGATGTTCTTCTGGCCGCGCGCATACACCAGCGGCGCGAAATTGAAGCAGTCGTTGCCCTGCCAGCGCGACAGCACCAGCTTGCCGTTGGCGCCGCAGTCGACCGTTTGCGCTTCCGGGCAATCGCGGGCGTAGTCGGCCGGGCTGGCGCTGAAGTACACGTGCGCGCCTTTCGCCAGGTGCACGTGCACGTTCGACAGCAGCACGATCGGGCCTTTCAGGTACCAGTCGCCGGCCGGGACCAGCACGCGGCCGCCGCCCGCCTTGTGCGCGGCGGCGATCGCGGCGCGCAGCGCCGGGTGGCTGTCGTGCGAGCCCGGCACCGGGGTCGTCACCTGCCCCTTCGCCCGGATCGTCGGATAGCCCGCCACCTTGTGCACCTTGCAGGGCTTGCCGCCATACGCCGTCACCGGGAAATCGCGTTTCGGGAACGGCAGTGGTTTCGCGAACACGCCGGCGATTTCCTTCGCGCGCGCCCATGGATCGGGCGCCTGCGCCAGGGCCGGCAGGCCCATGAAGGATACGGTGCCCAGCGCGGCGGTGCCCTTGATCAGCCGGCGGCGTTGCAGGAAGGTCTTGTTCGTCATCTGGTTGGTCACATTCTAGCTGTCAGGTTGCAGGGCCGGGCCGGTGCGGCCGCGTCGAATGCGGCAAGGCCGGCGCATGGCCGGCCTTGCCGCGATACGGCTGCGTCAGAACTTGTACTCGACCGAAAGGCGCGCCACGCGCCCCAGCATGTCGGCCATGCTCGTCACGTAGCCGCCGCCGTAGGTGCTGTTGGCGGTGAGCGGCGGCCATTCCTCGGTGATGTTGTTCACGCCCAGGCTGATCGTGGTGTTCCGGATGCCGGTATAGCGCACGTTCACGTTGAACTGGCTGTAGTCGTCCACCTTCGTCAGCGTGGAGCCCGTGCGGGGCGTCAGGTCCGTCACGCCGCGCTGGTAGCGCTGCGACAGCGTGGCGCGCCAGGGTCCTTGTCCCCAGCTGAACGACGCCGTGTGCTTCCAGCGCGGATTGATCTGCGGCGCGCCGGCCAGGCCGGCGTTCGGGCCCGCGCCGCCGAAGCGGCCGTCGTTCGAGATGATGCCGATGTTGGTGAACCACGGGCCATCCTTCTCGGCCTGGAATTCATACTTGTGATACCAGGTGCCGTCGACCTTCGCGTCGAAATTGCCGTAGGTGGTTGCCGGGAAGCGGTAGCTGGCCGACATGTCGGCGCCGCGGATGCGGCTCATGCCGCGGTTGGCCTGGCTGGCGATGATGTAGTCGATCGTGCCGTTGGCGCGGCGAATGATCTGGTCCGTGTATTTCGCGGGGTTCTGCTGGATCTCGGCGATGGTGACCGCGCCCAGCACGTCCTTGATCTTCAGGCCCCAGTAGTCGACCGTGAGCGCCAGGTTCTTCACCGGCTCCCAGGCGAAGCCGAACGAGAAGCCGCGCGATTTTTCCGGCTTCAGGAAACTGTTGTTCGGCGACTTCGTCCAGTAGTTGGTGACGATGTTGCAGACCTGCTCGGCGGTGTAGCCGGCCACCGGCGTGCCGCTGCCGGCCACCGTGGGCTGTGCGCTCGGGCACAGCACCGGGTCGTCCATGTCCTGCGTGCGCACTTCGGGCGTGGGATTCTGGATATCCATGATCGACGGCGCGCGGAAGCCCGTCGACAGCGAGCTGCGCAGCAGCAGCCTGTCCACCGGCCGCCAGCTGGCCGCCAGGCGCGGGTTCACCGTGGTCTGCTTCAGGTCCTCGTAGTAGTCGGCGCGCACCGCGCCGTTGATCGACACCGTCTCGGTGACCGGCGCTTCCACTTCGGCCAGCAGCGAGGCGATATTGCGGGAGAGGCGGCGCGCCACGCCCTGCGGCGATTCGCCGACCAGGTCGTGCACCACCACGTTGCCGGAGGCATCGATGTTGTAGCTGCCGTCGGCCTTCAGGCCGATGTAGTCGCGCGGCGCATCGTAGGTGCGCGCGGCGTCGCGGCGCAGTTCGGCCGCCACGGCCACGGTCAGGTCGCCGCCCTTCAGCGCCATGACGCCCTTCGACAGCGTCACGTCCACGCTCTTGTTGTAGGCCTTGTTCAGGCGGTACGTGTAGTTGCGCGCCTCGATGCTGCGCAGGTATTCGAGGCCGGCTTCGTCCTGCAGCCCGAACGGGTTGAGAATGCCGTTGGTAAAACCTTGCTGCGCCTTCGAATACAGGATGTAGCCGCCGCCCGCCTTCGTGTCGCGCTTGCTCATGCCCCAGTTCACGCCGGCGCGGTAATCCCAGCCCAGCACCTCGCCCTCGGCGGTGAGCACCACGCGGTCGTTGACCTGCTCGTCGTTCCGGTAGGCCGAACCCAGTTCGCCCGGGCCCCACTGGAAGTAGGCGGTGCGGCCGTTCATGTTCAGGTTGCTCACCGCGCCCGGCGTGATCGTGCCGTTCACGTACATCGCCGGCGTGTTGGTGCCGGTATTGCTGCCCACGACCGGCACTGCCGGCGTGATGCCGTTGCCCGGGTAGAACCGGCTGCTGGCCGGCAGCGAGTACGTGGTGGCCGGATTGCTGGTGCCCGGCGACTGCATGCCGCGGAATTTCTGCACGGTGAACTTGGCGTGCAGGATGTCGATGTCGATCTTGTGGCCGCCCGGCAGGTTCCAGCTGGCGCGGCTGGAGATGTTGGTGATCTCGCTGCCGTCCGTCACGGCGTTGTAGAACAGCGGGTTGCGGTAGCAGCCCGGCGCGTAGACCGGCGGCGTGTTCGCGCTGGCGTTGCCCAGCGTGGGCCGCGAGTAGGGATCGAGGCAACCGCTCGCATAGGCGGGGTTGTAGTTGGCGTTAGCGGCGCGCGTGAAGCCGAAGTTGGCCGTGGGGCTGGCGTTGCGGCCCTCCGGCAGCAGGCCCAGGCCCAGCGTGCGCAGGATGTCGGGATCGTGCTGCTCGGCGCGTTCGCCCTGGAACAGCGGCGTTTTCTTCTGCTGGTCGACGGCGAAGTAGATGTTGAAGCCATCCTTGCCCAGGTTGCCCCAGCCGGCGATGGCGCCGAAGCTGGTGGTCTTGCCGCCGCCGCTCTCTTCCGGCCGCGCATATTCGGCCTTGACGGCGATGCCCTGGTAGCCGCGCTTGGTCCAGAAGTTCTGCACGCCGCCGATCGCATCGGCGCCGTAGGTGGACGAGGCGCCGCCGGACAGCGTTTCGACGCGGTCGAGCGCCATGCGCGGGATCACGTTGACCGACACGTACTGGTCCTGCAGCGGCTCGTTGGCCATGCGGCGGCCGTTCAGCAGCGTCAGCGTGCGCATCGGGCCAAGGCCGCGCAGGTTCGTCATCGGGCCGGCGGCGCCCGAATTCGTGCCCAGCGACAGCGACTGCGGCTGTTCCAGCACCAGGTCCTTCAGCTCGGTGTGCCCGCGGGTTTCCAGCTCGGCGGCCTTGATGACCGTCAGCGGCGTGGCGCCTTCGTCGGCCACGCGCCGGATCAGGGAACCGGTCACGACGACGGCCTGCACCGGTTCGGCCTGGGCGCTGTCCTGTGCACTGCTCTGGGCATGCGCCTGGCCGGTCATTTCGCCTATGGCAATCGCCACGGCGAGTGCCATCGTGGCCCGGCGCAATACGGGTTGTTGGGTGTGCATCATGTGTCTCCTCCGCCTGTCTTTTTTTGAATTGGCTAGATCACTTACCAGTACTGGTAGACCAGTCCTCGGATTGGCCGGACCAGTTGATGCGAGTATGCGCCCACAGCCGTGCTGGCGTCACGGGCAACGTGCATCATCGTTGTGAAATTGCATCAACCATGAAACGCTCAACAAGTTGAGCACCGGCCGTGTTTGTGGAACGGTGGATCTCCGTTCGCGCAGCGGGAGGTGGAGCGAAAAGCGGAGCGAAGAGAACCGTCGGCGGGCGCGGCCCGGTCACTGGGGCGATGCGCTGCGACAAGCTCGATTACACTGGCGTTACGTCCTCGACTACCTGTTGAAGTGAGGGAAGCCATGCTGTTCAATCTCGCAGGAAAAACGGCGCTGGTCACCGGCGCCAACACGGGCATCGGCCAGGCCATCGCGATCGCGCTGGCCGAAGCCGGCGCCGACATCGTCGTGGCCGGCCGCAGCGAAGCCGCGGAAACCGGCGCCGGCGTGGCCGCGCTCGGCCGCGGCTTTCTCGACGTGCGCGCCGACCTCTCCAGCACGGAGCCGGTGCGGCGCGTGATGGACGAGGCGCTCGCGCTCAACGGCCGCCTCGACATCCTCGTCAACAACGCCGGCATCATCCACCGCGCGGACAGCCTCGACGTGGTGGAGGAAGACTGGGATACCGTCATGGACACCAACCTGAAATCGGTGTTCTTCCTGTGCCAGGCGGCGGCCCGCCACATGGTGCGCAGCGGCGGCGGCAAGATCGTCAACATCGCCTCGCTGCTGTCGTTCCAGGGCGGCATCCGCGTGCCCGCCTACACCGCCAGCAAGAGCGCGCTGGCGGGCCTGACGCGGGCGCTGGCCAACGAATGGGCGGCGCATGGCATCAACGTCAACGCCATCGCGCCGGGCTACTTCGATACCGGCAACACGGCCGCGCTGCGCGCCGACCCCGCCCGCGAGCGGGCGATCCTGGCACGCATCCCGGCGGAACGCTGGGGCCAGCCGGACGACCTGGCCGGCGCCGCCATCTTCCTGGCCAGCCGCGCCAGCGACTACGTGCACGGCATCGTGCTGCCGGTCGATGGGGGGTGGCTGGCAAGGTGACGCAGCCGGCGATCTACGGCCGGGACCGTGTCCACCATGGGGGCAACCCCGAAAGTGGACACGAGCTGAACTTTACATTGGCCGAGCCCGTGTCCGAAAACGGGGTTGACCCCGAGGTAGACACAGACTCATCGTTAGCTCCTGGTGCTTACCGCTTCGGTGACAGCGTGAACGAATAGGTGGCCGGCGCCAGCGGGATGCGGTACTTGACCAGCGGCCGCCCGTTGGGGCTCCAGCCATCGTCGCCACCGACGCCGGCCTGGGCCAGGTCGATCAGCACGCTGCCGTTGCCATGGGGCCGGATCTCCGAGCTCTTCCACGTGCCGCGCGGGCGCAACTCAAGATCTTCGTACGGGAACGCCAGCGCGTTGAAGGACAGCGGTTTTTCACCACGCACCGCAACGCCGGGCGCGCCGTCGCCGCGCAGTTCGAACCAGCGCACGTCCGTCTTGTTGCCGGTTTCCTGGGGCCGCATGTAGCCGTGGTGCTGGTCCGCCACCTTGCCGGTGTGGATGCCGAGCGCCGCGCCGGTCTTGCGGTCGGCATACGACTCGTGCGGACCGCGGCCGTACCAGCTCACCGTGTCCAGCTGCGGCGCGCTGTCGAAGCGCAGGCCGAGGCGCAACGGGTCGGGCAAATCATCCCGCAGCGGCGTGAACGTGGCCTGCACGTCGACGCTGCCGTCGGAACGCATCCGGTACACGTTCTCCCAATGCGCCGCGCCGGCGCCGAACGAATACAGCACCCTGACCGCGCCGCCGTCGATCCGCACGTCGCGCACCTTGCGCGCCTTCGTGAATTCACCCCAGACCGCATTGGTCTTCATGGTGCCGGTGCCTTCGTCGTTGTCCGTCAGGCCGCGCCAGAAGTTCGGCGTGCCGCCCGCCAGGACCGGCTTGCCCGCCACGCTGTAGCCGACGGTACCGGTCTTCGCATCGATCTCGAGCCGTGCCGATGCACTGGCCAGCGCGATCGTGTCGCCGCTGCGCTGCGGCGCGACGCCCGCGGCAACCCGCGGCGTAGCCGGCTTGCCGGCCGATGGCAGCACGAATTGCGACCAGCCCACGACGGCGCCGGCGGCCATGCCCTGCTCCGCGGCGCGCAGTCTGGCCCGAACCGTCAACACATATTCCCCGCCGCCATGCGGGCGCGAAGGCAGCGCCAGCTTCACATCCTGCCGCGCACCGGCCGCGACTTTCACGCCATCGATCCGGCCCTGTTTCACCGCAATGCCGTCGCGCAGCAGTTCCCAATCGAAGTCGAGGTGGTCGAGCCCGCGGAAATCGTAGCGGTTGACGACGGTGACGGTTCCCTTCCCGGGGGTGCCCTCGAACACCACCGGCGAGTAGACCTTCTGCAGCTCGTAGTACTCCGGGTCCGGCGTGCGGTCGCCGCGCACCACGCCGTCGCCGATCACGCTGTTGTCGCCCCGCTCCGGGTTCAGGTCGAAGCCGGATGCCCAGTATTGCCGCCCCTGCGCATCGCGGGCGAACACGCTCTGGTCGACCCAATCCCAGATGAAGCCGCCCTGCAGCTTGCGGTGCGCCCGGATCGTGCTCCAGTAATCCTCCAGGTTGCCCAGCGAATTGCCCATCGCATGCGCATACTCGCACTGGATCATCGGCTGGCGGAACGCCGGGTCCTGCGCGTAGTCGACCATCTTCGTGATGTCGTCGTACATCGGCGCGTAGATGTCCACGTAGTCGTTGGGCTTGTGCACCTCGCCCAGCGTGCCGTGGCCGAGGTAGCTGATCAGGCGGGTCGGATCGGCTTTCCGGATCCAGGCCGCGGCCGCCTCGAAGTTCGGGCCCGTGCCGGCCTCGTTCCCCAGCGACCAGAAGATGATCGACGGGTGGTTCTTGTCGCGCTCCACCATGCGGCTGACCCGGTCCACGTGGGCGATGCGCCAGTGCGGCTTGTAGCCGAGCTGGATCTTCGCGCGGCTTTCCGCGTCCGGCGCCCGGTCGCCCCTGTCCATGTACTCGTGCGATTCGATGTTGGCTTCGTCCATCACGTACAGGCCGTATTCGTCCGCCAGGTCGTACCAGCGCGGGTCGTTCGGGTAGTGCGACGTGCGCACCGCGTTGACGTTGGCCTGCTTCATCAGCTCGATGTCGCGCCGCATCGTTTCCATCGACATCACGCGGTAGGTGACCGGGTCGTGCTCGTGCCGGTTCACGCCGCGCATCATCACGCGCTTGCCGTTGACGCGCACCTCGCCATCGGCGATTTCCACGGTGCGAAAACCGATGCGGCGCGACGTGGCCGACAGCAGCCTGCCCTGCCCGTCCACCACCTCCACCAGCAGCGTGTACAGGTTCGGCGTCTCGGCCGACCACGGCTTCACGGCCGGCACCGTGCCGCCCAGCACCGCCTTGCGGTCCGCACCGGGCGTGCCTTTCAGTTCCAGCACGGGCCGCGTGCCGTCCAGCACCCGCGCCCGCACCTCGACCGCGGCCGGCTGGCCGGCCACCTCCGCCGCCAGCTCGAAGCGGCCGTCGCGGTATGCCTTGTCGAGCGACGCGGTCACCCTGAAATCGCGCAGCCGCGTCTTCGGCTCCGCATACAGGTAGACGCTGCGCTCGATGCCGGAGACGCGCCAGAAATCCTGGTCTTCCAGGTACGACGCATCGGCCCAGCGATACACCTCGATGGCCACCGTGTTGCGGCCCGGGCGCAGGAAACGCGTGACGTCGAACTCCGACGGCAGCTTGGAATCCTCCGAGTAACCCACCTTTTCCCCGTTGACCCACACGTAGTACGCCGCGCCCGCGGCGCCGATGTGCAGGAATACGTCGCGCCCCTGCCAGTTCGCGGGGATGTCGATGTCGCGCCGGTACGAGCCCACTTCATTGAGTTCGTGCGGAATGAACGGTTCGTTGGCGGGGAACGGATACTTGATGTTGGTGAAGATCGGCTTGCCGTAGCCCTGCGCCTGCATCATGCCGGGCACCTGCACGGTGGCCCACTTGCCCGTGTCGAACGACGGCTTGTAGAAGTCCTTCGGCCGCGCTTCCGGCGTCGGCGAGTACGCGAACGACCAGGCGCCGTCCAGCGACCGGAACCAGCCGGACGCGGCCTTGTCGCCGGCCAGCGCCTTGTCGGCCGATTCGAAGTTGAAGAAGGTGGCCTTCATCGGCTCGCGGTTCACGGCCACCACTTCCGGCTGTTCCCATTCGGCGCGTTCCCGGTCGGCCGCCATGGAGGGGAATGCGAGCGCCAGCGCGATCGCCGCGGACAGGGTTGTTCGCTGAAGCATGTGTCTCCTTTATGGTATCGTTGTCAGAGACGTTAGCTTAACGGAAACAATTGCAAAAAAACCGGCGGCGCGGCAGGAAATTTTCGGCGCATGCCCGGCAACTGCGAAGCGCACGAGGGCATGGGGGCAAACCACCTCCCCCGTGCACCGGTTTGCGCGCAAACGCGCCAGGAACAGGAGCCTGTCTCCGGCCGTGCCGGCGTCAGGCCTTCAGCGCGATGCGCCGCTTTTCCCGCGCCGACTGGTAGACCGCCTCGATGATGCGGATGTCGCGCAGGCCTTCCTCGCCCGGCACGACCGGTTCGCGGTTTTCGATCACGCACTGCGACAGGTGATCGAGCTGGCCGGCGAACTGGTTCCTGCCCGGGCCCGGCGGCGGCTGGATCTCGTTCTCCCGGCCCCGGCCCACCCACAACCGCTGGCCGCTGTAGCCGGTGGCGGGCTCCATCTCGATGCGGCCCTTGTCGCCCATCAGCAGTACCTGGTTCCGGTTGGCGCTGTACATCGACATGCACGAGCCGATCACGCCGGACGGGAATTCGAGCTGGAACTCGATCATGTCTTCCACCTCCCTGAAGCGCGGATCGTTGCGGTCGGTCGTCTCCTTCGCATACACGGCGACCGGTTCCTCGCCCGTCATGTAGCGCGCAGCCTGCAGCGCATAGATGCCGATGTCCATGATCGACCCGCCGCCCGACATCGCCTTCTTCAGGCGCCATGCCGTCGGGTCGCCGGCCGTGTAGCCGTGCTCGGAGCGGAAATAGCGCAGCTTGCCGATCTCGCCGGCGCGCGCGCGGCGGATCGCTTCGAGATTCGTCGGCTCGAAATGGCAGCGATAGCCGATCATCAGCTTCTTGCCGGCCTGCCGGCACGCGGCGATCATCGCTTCGCATTCCTTCGACGACAGCGCCATCGGCTTCTCGCACAGCACGTGCTTGCCGGCCTTCGCCGCGCGGATCGTGTATTCGGCGTGCATCGACACCGGCAGGCACACGTAGACGATGTCGACTTCCGGATTGTCGCGGATCCTGTCGAAATTGTTGTAGTCGTAGATGCCCGACGGCGGCACGCCATACTCTGCCGCCACCCGCTTCGCCTTGGCCGCATCGCCGCTGACCAGCGCGACCAGCCTGCTGTGCTGGCAGTTCTTGAATTGTGGAATGATCTGGCCCAGGCCGTAACCGCCCAGGCCCACGATCGCATATCCCAGCTTGCGCCCCGCCGGCTGCGCCAGGGCGGACCCGCCGATGGCCGATGCCGCGATGGCGCCGCCGGCGGCAAGAACAAAACCACGTCGATCCAGATGCACGGTCATGCCCAGCTCCTCTCAATGTTGTGACAACGATTTCAGGTTGCGGGTGATTCTATAGCAATGGAAACGGCGTGGCACACGGCTGGGACAACTTTGATCTATCGCAGGTTTTGTCCTGGGGCCTGGCCCCAGGTCATTCCTTGATCTGGCACAGGTTTTGTCCTGGGGCCTGGCCCCAGGTCATTTTTTGATCCGGCACAAGCTTTGTCGCGTGACAGTTCTGCCGCGCTGCCCGGTACCGGCAGATGTGGACGGAAACGTCAGCCCTGCCCCGCCGGCCTGGCATGCAGCCAGCGCGCATGGGCGGCGCGGGCCAGGTAGTCGAGCGCGTAGCCCAGCAGGCCGATCAGGATGATCGCGGCCGTCAGCTCGGAGTAGGCGAGCCTGTCGCGCGTATCGAGGATGAAGTAGCCCAGGCCGGCCGACACGCCCAGCATCTCTGCCGGCACCAGCACGATCCAGATGATGCCGATCGCGAGGCGCACGCCGGTGAGGATGTGCGCGGTGATGCCCGGCAGGACCACGCGCCACACGATCTCGAAGCGGGTGGCCGACAGGCTGCGCGCCAGCAGCATCCAGTTCGGATCGAGCTGCGCCACGCCGGCCACCGTGTTCAGCATCAGCGGCCACGTGGCGGCGAACGCCAGCAGGAAGTACACCGGCGCGTCGCCGACGCCGAGGGCCATCACGGCCAGCGGCATCCACGACAGCGGCGACACCATCCGCAGCAGCTGGAACAGCGGCGTGCTGGCCTGCGCGAAGCCGCGCGACAGCGCCACCAGGATCCCCAGCGGCACGCCCACGACGATCGCGCATAGCAGCCCGATGCCGACACGCTTGAGGCTCGTGGCAACGTGCACCCAGATATCCGGCCCTTGCACCATGTCGATAAACGCGTGTGCGGTGGCCAGCGGCGCGAAGGCCGCGGCGATCGGCGTGCGCGCCTCCAGGAACGACACGCCGAGCGACCACAGCACGACAGCCAGCGCGATGCCGATCACCGGCAGCAGGAACCTTGCCGGCATCGTCAAACGGCCACCGTCTCGGTCCGCAGCAGGTTGGCCGGCAGGCCGAATGCGGCCGGGCCGCCGGCCGCGGCGATCGACTTGCGCACGAAGCGGTCGTCGACCAGGTCGCGGGCGACGAATTTCGGATCGAGCCCTGCCAGGAATTTCGCGTCGCCCTCCACTTTCGTCTGCACCAGCGCGCGCACCATCTCCTCGGTGTACGACGCGAACGGGAACGGCTGGAAGTCGATGCGCCGCTGCTGCCACTGCGGGTGCGCGATGATGCCGCGCTTTTCATAGTCCGAATAGTCGGTCACGGCGAGCACCTTGGTAAGCGGCTGCAGCTGGTGCGGCGTGTAGCGGTTCGGACCCGACGCCGACAGCATCTTCGCCGTCTCCACCTGGTTGGAGCGGGACCACAGCTGCGCGTTGACGATCGCGTTGGTCACGCGCTGCGACCATTCCGGCTTGTCGGCCAGGTCGCGCTCGGCCAGGAACGTCACGCAGCAGGCGTGGTTCTTCCACACGTCGCCGGAGAAGCGCAGGATCTTGCCCACGCCGGCAGTCTCGGCCAGCGCGTTGAACGGCTCGGCCACGATGTAGCCGGCGATCGATTTCGACGCCAGCGCCGACACCATCTCGGACGGCGCCATCACCACCAGGCTCACTTCGTTCTTCTTCAGTTCCGCGCCGCGGCCGCGGGTGACCACCGTCAGCTTGTGGGCCGCCAGCAGCTTTTGCAGCAGGATGTTGTGGATCGAATACCAGAATGGAATCGCCACGGTCCTGCCGCCCAGGTCGGCCACCGAGTTGATCTCGTTGAGCACCGTCAGCCCCGAACCATTGACGTGGTTCCATGCCACCACCTTCGCCGGGAATTTCGAGCCGTAGCGCACCCACAGCGTGGCCGGCGACAGCAGGTGGATCACGTTGACCTGCCCGGAGACGAACGCCTCCACGATCTGCGCCCAGCTGCGGAACAGCCGCGGCGTTTCGGTCTTCAGGCCCTGCGCCTCGAACAGCTTGCGGCCGTGCGCCACCAGCAGCGGCGCCGCGTCGGTGATCGGCAGGTAGCCGATCTTCACCGGCTGGTCGTCACCCTTGAAGGCCTGTGCGCGCGCATCGCCGGCGAACATCAGCGGCGCGGCCGCGCTGGCCGTGGCCAGCGCGGACATGCGCAGGAAGTCGCGGCGCGTCATGCCGCAATCGCAGTCGGATGCGGCGCAGATATGGATGTTTTCGTTGTTGTTCATAGGGGTTATCCAGCAAGGTTGGTGGCGTCGCGCAGCGCGGCGACGATTTCCAGGCGCAGGCGCACGATCTCGTCGCCGTGGTCCTCCCGCGGCCGGGGAATGTCCACGCGCCATTCGCGCGCGATGCGGCCGGGGCGCCCGGCCAGCAGCAGGATGCGGTCGGCGACGAGGATCGCCTCGTCGATATCGTGCGTGACCAGCAGCACGGCCGTGTGCCAGCGGTGCACCAGGTCCACGAGCAGCGCCTGCATTTCCGCCCGCGTGATCGCATCGAGGGCCGAGAAGGGTTCGTCGGCGAACAGCAGCTCCGGCTCGCGCGCCAGGGCCCGCGCCAGCGCAACGCGCTGCGCCTGCCCGCCGGACAATTGCGCCGGGTAGGCCCGGGCGTGCGAGGCCAGGCCCACGGCTTCGATCGCATTGGCGATGCGCCGCTCGCGCGCCACCCGGTCGATCGCCGGCTGGCGGGCGAAATCGAGGCCGAATCCCACATTGGCGCGCACGTCGTGCCACGGCAACAGGCTCGGTTGCTGGAACACCAGCGCGGCGCGCGGATGGGGCGCCAGCAGCGGCTGGCCGAGGAAGCTCACGGTACCGTCCTCCGGCACCGCCAGCCCGGCCAGCCCGCGCAGCAGCGTGGACTTGCCGGAGCCGCTGCCGCCCAGCAGGCAGACGATTTCCCGTTTGCCGATCGCCAGCGACACGCCATCGACCACCGGCTTGCCCAGGTAGCCGAACCGCAGGTTCCGCGCGTCGAGCGCGGGGCCCGCCACCGCCGGATCCTGCGCCGTCATGCGGCGCCCGCGGCGGCGGCCTGTTTCTGCAGCGCCAGCTGCAGCTGCGTAAGACTCGGCGTGACGATGGGGATGAACGCCGCCTCGCGCCAGCGGCGCGCGAAATTGCGGTCGTGGTTCATCAGGTAGGCGCGCCCGCCGCTGCCCTGCAGTTCGAGCATGACCGCCTGCTGCACGATCTCGGCCAGCGAGATGCGCAGCCGGAACAGCGGCGCGGCGGCGGTCTTGAAACGGCCATCCTGCACGCCGGCCTGCATCTGTTCGACCGCGCGGGCCAGTTCGCCCTGCAGTGCCTCCACGCGGCCCAGCAGGCCGCTGCGCGTGGCGGTGCACAGGCGATGCGCGGCAGCGAGGCTGGCCCGGGCCAGGCCGACCGACATGCCGCACTGCATTCCCAGGAAGGCGGGCCGCACGGCCGGCAGCCAGGCCAGCGCGTCATGCGTGATCACGTCGGCCTCGTCGATACGCACGCCTTGCAGTTCCACGGCCGCGGTGTTGCTGGAGCGCAGCGCCAGCAGGTCCAGGTCGCCGCTGCGCACGACGCCGGCCGCGGCGCTGGCGAACGCGATCACCGCCGGCGGCGCACCCGCGGCGGACGTCACGGCGGCGGCGGCCACGAACCCTTCCTTGCGCAGGTTGGTGATCCAGGCCAGGCCACCATCGAGCTGCCAGCCGTCGCCGGCCGGCGTGGCGGTGATCTGCAGCGCCTCGATTCCGCCCAGGAACTTCATCGCGTTCGACAGCCCCGTGGCGCCGGCGATCTCGCCGCTAAGCAGCGGCGCCAGCCAGCGCTCGCGCAGCTTCGCGTTCGGGCTTTGCAGCACGTATTCGATGAACGTGCGGTGGCCCCAGAATACGAAGGAGGCCGTCAGCGAACGCTCGGCCACGGCGGCGATGGCTTCGATGGCATCGCGCACGTCGCCGCCGCTGCCGCCCAATGCGGCGGGCACGCCGATGGCGAACAGCCCCGCTCCGGCCAGCCGGGGCACCACCTCGGCCGCCAGCTCCTGCGTGGTATCGAGCCGGTCGGCGTGGGTGGCGAGCCAGTCCGCCAGCGCGGCCGGCAGTTCGATGGCACGTGCGCCGCCTGTCATCAGATGGCTCCGGGCGCGTAGGCCTGCAGTTCGGGATTGATCGCGCTGCCGGCCAGCGTGTTGGCAAAGTTGCACAGCGTGGCCAGCGCGATGCCCAGCACCACTTCCAGCGACTGCTGTTCGTTGTAGCCGGCGCCCAGGAACGCCTGGAGCGCCGCGTCGTCGACCGCGCCGCGGGTGGCGATCACCGCCTTCGCGAACGCGGCCACCGCGTCCAGTTTCGCATCGCCGGTGGCATTGCCCTGCTGCAGGGCGCGCACCGTGTCCGTCGGCAGCTGCGCCTTCTTCAGCGCCACGGCAGTGTGACCGGCCACGCAGAAGTCGCAGCCATGGATGCGCGCGGCCGTGATCTGCACCACTTCGCGTTCGGCCAGCGTCAGGCTGGTCCTGGCATTGATTCCGGAGACCGTCATGTACATCTCCAGGGCCTGCGGCGAGTTGGCCAGCACGCCGATCAGGTTCGGCAGGAAGCCATTGTTGGCCAGGGCTTTCTCGACGAACGGGCGGCTCGCTTCGGGCGCGGTATCGACGGTATGCAGCGTGAGACGGGACATGATGGGCTCTCGGTAAGAAGATGACCTGCCATTATAGGAGGCTGGATCGCATACGAAAAGACGCGTTCGTCGCGATTTCATGCTTATCCGTCCATATCCGGCATCGGCCTGGCGCAATCGCCGGCGTGCCGTCCGATGAGGCCCGCGAGCCGGCTCAATTCAACTGCGTCGCCGTTTCCCGGGCGCGCCGCTGGCGCCGGAACGCGCCCGGGTGTTCGCCGATCACCTTGTGGAACGCGCGCGAAAACGCCGCGTGCGAGCGGTAGCCCACGTGTTCGGCGGCGCGTTCGACCGTTTCGCCATGGTGCAGCCGCTGCGCCGCGATCTTCATCCGCAGCAGCAACAGGAACTGGGCGGGCGGCTGGCCGCTGGCATCGACGAAGTGCTTGTAGAAGCTCGATCGCGACATGTGTACCGCGCGCGCCATGCTTTCCGTCGACCAGTCGTGCCCGGGCTCGGCCATCAGGCGTTCGAGCAGCACGGTGAATTCCGGACGCCGCGCCAGCGCCAGCAGGCCGGACAGCACTTCGCGCCGCCGCGCCACGTGGCGTGTCACGTAGAAGAACAGCAGTTCGGCCAGCCGCGAAATCAGCGGCGGTGGCAGGTCGGGGTCGCCGCCCGCCTCGGCCAGCATCAGGTCGAACACCGTGCCGGCGGCGCGGATCGACGCGTCGTCGGCGCGCAGTTCCACCACGTCCGGGAACGAATCGACGATCAGCGTGCTCAAGGTTCCGCGATAGCGGAAGAAGCCGCAGGCGATGCCGGTCATGCCCGGGCCCTCGCCGGCCAGCGGCTGCATGCCGCCGGCCGGCAGCGGCGCCGCCGGATCCGGATCGGGGCTGAGGAAGTGGGGGATGTCGCGCAGCAGGAAGACACCGTCGCGCGGGCCGAGCCGCAGCGGCGCGCGGCCCTCCACGTGCAGCCAGCAGGTGCCATGCAGCACCAGGTGGAAACTGCCCAGGCCGCGGCCCGCCGTCGATGCGCGCCACCGGCCGCAATACTGGCCCACGTGGAAGGCGGCCGCTTCCAGTTCGATGCTGTCGATCAGCCAGTGCACCAGGCGGTCGGTATCGGCTGCACTGTCCATGGGTTCCGCTTCTGCTAAAAATAGGGGCGCCCGATTATGCCCGGCGGCGCCGTGCATGGCCACGATAAAAACCGCATAAGCAAATACCCGCGCCGCCGGCCGGTGGCCGGGCAGGTTCGCCGCCCATCCGTTAAACTTCGCCTTTGAACCAATGGCAACGAATGGCAACGAATGGCAACAACGGGAAATGCATGCGCTGGCGCTGGTGGATATTGACGGTACTGCTGCTGCCGGTCGTGGCGGCGGCGGCGCCGGCCGACGGCATCAGCCATCACATGCAGCGCTGGACGCAGGCGCAGGGCGCGCCGCTGTCGTCGTACGATATCGCGCAGACGCCCGACGGCCTGCTCTGGTTCGGCAATATCGGCGGCCTGTTCGATTTCGACGGCGTGCGGTTCCGCCGGCGCGATGCCGTGTACGGGCACCGGCTGCCCGCCAACAACATCAACCGGGTGAAGGCGCTGGGGAACTCGCTGCTGCTCGGCTACCAGACCGGCGGCGTCACGCTGCTCTCCCCCGGCCGGTCGCGCGACTGGCGTCCCGGCGAGGACGGCCTGCCGGCCGGCTCGGTCGGCGGCTTCGCCGTGGACGCCGACGGCGGCATCCTGGTGGGCACCACGACCGGCATTGCCCGCCTGTCGGGGGGCCGCTGGCACAGGCTGCGCGGCAACGCCGGCAACACCGGCACCCAGTACCTTGCCTTCGACCGCGACGGCACGCTGTGGGCAAAGACCAATAACGTGCTGCATGCCCGCGTGCGCGGATCGGATACATTCCACGGCGTGGCGAAAATGCCCGACGCCGGCAATCCGATGCTGGTCGATGGCCGCCTGACGATCGCCGTGCGCGGCCGCGGTTTTCTCGAACTGTCGGGCACCGGCCGGCACCGCCCGCTTGCGGTCGAAACGCCCGGCCGCTACAGCGACCCCCTGTTTTCCGGCCCTGGCGGGACACTGTGGACGATGCGCAAGGATGGCGTGGTGCGGCTGGAAGCGCGCCACGACGGCACGCTGCGGGCGGCGGAACTGTTCGACAGCGGCGGCGATATCGCCCGCCTCGTGGTCGCCTCGACGATCGACCGCGAAGGCAACCTGTGGGTTTCCACGCTGGGGGGCGTGGAGCGCTACCGGCCGCACCGCATCCGCAGGGCCGCATTGCCTGATCAGATGGCGCAATTCCTGGCGCAGCGCGGGATCGGCGACGAGATGTGGATCGGCGGTTCGCTCGGAGTGGTGCAGCGCATCGGCGCGGACGGCGCGCGCGGCACGCTGCCGCTGGTCGGCGCTTCCGCCATCCACCGCACCGGGGCGGACCTGGTCTGGGCCGGCAACGAGCAACAATTGTGCGCGGTGCGGACCGCGGCGCGCCGCTGCTGGCCGCTGCCGCCTCCACTGCGCGGCAACGACGTGCAGGCCATCACCGTGGACCGCGCCGGCCGCGTGTGGGTATCCGTCGTGCGCTTCGGCCTGTTCCGCTTCGACGGCGCGCGCTGGGTCCGCGATGGCGGCCTGGCGGGGATGCCGGCAATCACGCCGGTGACGATGCTGACCGGCGCCTCCGGCCGTACCTGGATCGGCTATACCGAAGGGCGGCTCGGCGAGCTGACCGAAGCCGGCATCCGGATGCTGCCGGCCGCCGGCCGCACGATCGGCAACGTGCTGGCGATGCACGAAGCCGGCGGCCGGCTGCTGGTGGGCGGCGACAACGGCGCGGGCTGGCTCGACGGCGATACCGTCCGGCCCCTGCGGCCGGCCCGCACCGACGCGCTGCGCGGCGTGGCCGGCATCGTGCAGGACCGCGCGGGCGACCTGTGGCTGCATGGCGCGGAAGGCCTGATGCACATCGCCGCCGATGAGCTGGCGGCCTGGTTCGCCGATCCGGCGCGCCAGCCGGAGTGGGAAATGTTCGATTTCGCCGACGGGCTGCTGGGCCAGGTGGCCCAGTTGCGCCCCCTGCCCTCGCTCGCGCTCGGGCATGACGGCAGGATCTGGTATGCCACCGCATCGGCGGCCGGGTGGATCGACCCGGCCGCCATCCACCGCAACCCCTTGCCGCCCACGGTGCTGATCCGCTCGCTGCGCACGCCCCGCGGCGAGCACGCCGCCGTCGATGGCGCGCCGCTGCCGGAACGGACAACAGAAATCGACATCGCGTTCACCGCCACCGCGCTATCGATTCCCGAACGGGTGCGGCTGCGCTACCGGCTGCAGGGCGTGGATTCCGGCTGGCGCGAAGTCGAACACGAGCGACAGGCCCACTATACCAACCTCGCACCCGGCAGCTACCGCTTCGACGTGATCGCCGCGAACGAGGATGGCGTGTGGAACCGGTCCGGCGCCACGCTGGCGTTCACGATCGCGCCGACCGTCTGGCAAAGCACATGGTTCCGCGCGGCGTGCGCGGCGGCACTGGCGCTGGCCGGGTGGCTGGCCTATCGCTGGCGGCTGGCGGCGGCGACGCGGCTCGTTGCCGAGCGCGCCGCGGCCCGTATCGACGAACGGGAACGCATCGCCCGCTCGCTCCACGACAACCTGCTGCAGGCCGTGCATGCACTGATGCTGCATTGCCAGGTGGCGCTGCTCAGGCTGCGCAACGGCACCCCGGCGGCCGGCGCCCTGGAAAAGGCGCTGGCCGATGCCGACGCGCTGGTGGCGAGCACGCGCGACGAAGTGATGGCGCTGCGCGGCGAAACCACGCCGGACGAGCTGCTGGCCGGGCTGCGCGCCACCGTCGAGGCGCTCGATCCGGATGCCGCCGGCCGGCTGCACGTGGCCTTCGCCGGCCGTGCCGTGGCGCTGCGCGGCGAAGCCGCCCTGGAGATCGGCCACGTGCTGCGCGAGGCGGCACTGAACAGCTGCCGCCACGCGCACGCCAGCCGCATCGTGGTGCGGCTCCGGCTGGGTCCCCGGGCACTCGAAGGCAGCGTATGCGACGACGGCCGCGGCATCGACCGCACCGTGGCGCGCCGGGGCCGCGTGGGCCACTGGGGCATCGTCGGCATGCGCGAGCGGATCGGGCGGCTCGGCGGCACGCTCGACATCGGCGCCGCCCCTGCCGGCGGCACGCTGGTGACGTTCCGCATTCCCGCGCACGCGGCGTATGCCGATATTGGACGGAGCACTTCGGGCCGGCTTCGCGCCTTCGTCCTGCGCGCCCTTGCCCTGCGTATTCGCGGCCGCTGAAGCCAGGCGTTAGTACCGCGCGGAACGGCACCGCGCGGGGCAGCACTGCCGCTGAACCTTCCGGCTATACCAGTCCGGTCAGGTAATACACGGCGATCACGAAGAACACCGCCGCGGTCTTGATGACGGTGATGCCGAAGATATCCTTGTACGACTGCTTGTGCGTCAGCCCGGTAACGGCCAGCAGCGTGATCACGGCGCCGTTGTGCGGCAGCGTGTCCATGCCGCCGCTGGCCATCGCCACCACGCGGTGCAGCACCTCGAGCGGGATGCCGGCGGCGTTGCAGCCGGCGATGAAGCTGTCGGCCATCGCCGCCAGCGCAATGCTCATGCCGCCGGACGCGGAACCGGTGATGCCGGACAGCGTGGTGACCGAAATCGCCGCGTTCACGAGCGGATCGGGAATCCTGCGCAGCGATTCGCTGACGGCGATGAAGCCCGGCAGCGCGGCGATCACGCCGCCGAAGCCGTATTCGGAGGCCGTGTTCATCGCCGCCAGCAGCGCGCCGCCGACAGCCGCCTTGGTGCCTTCCGCGAACGAAGCGCGAATGCGCCGGAACGCCGTCACGCACACCAGCAGGATGCCCAGCAGCAGCGCGCCCTCCACCGCCCAGATGCCCACCACCGTCTTGATCGGCGTTTCCACCGGCGCTTTCAGGCCCGGCAGCAGGTCGGCCGTCAGCGTGTAGCTGGTGCCGTAGTGCTGCGCGATCGCGGCGGTCAGCACGTAGTTGGCGACGCCCACCAGCACCAGCGGCGCGACCGACAGCAGCGGATGCGGCAGGTCGGCGGCCGCCGGGCCGGCGCCCCCACCGCTGTCCTTCTCGCCTTCCTTGTCGTCCTTGCGGTCGTCCACGCCATACCCCTCGCCCGTCGCCATCACCGAGCGGCGCCGCCACTCCAGGTAGAACATGCCGGCGATCACCGTGGCGATCGCGCCGACGATGCTGAGCGATGGCGCGGCCCAGCCGGTGGTCTGGAAGAACGTGGTGGGGATGATGTTCTGGATCTGCGGCGTGCCGGGCAGCGTATCCATCGTGAACGAGAACGCGCCCAGCGCGATCGCGCCCGGCATCAGCCGCTTCGGGATGCCGCTCTGGCGGTACAGCTCCGCGGCGAACGGGTACACGGCGAACACCACCACGAACAGCGACACGCCGCCATAGGTGAGCAGCGCGCACACGGCCACGATGACCGCGTTGGCGCGGCTGCTGCCGATGTAGCGGATCGCGGCATGCACGATCGATTGCGAGAAGCCGGCCATCTCGACCAGCTTGCCGAAGACGGCGCCGAGCAGGAACACGGGGAAATACAGTTTCACGAAGCCGACCATCTTTTCCATGAAGATGCCGGAGAAGACGGGAGCGACGGCGGCCGGTTCCGTCAACAGCACGGCGCCCAGCGCGGCGATGGGGGCGAACAGGATGACGCTGTAGCCGCGGTAGGCGGCGAACATCAGGAAAACCAGGGCGGCGAGAACGATCAGGAAGGACATTGGGGGGCTATCGTTGGGTTGGCATGCCCCCATGCTAACGAATTCCCCTGCTTCGCGTGCACACGGCTGGCCGCCGGTGCACGGTGCCGTCCGGAGGCGTCAGTGGAAGATGCCGACCGCCAGTTCCGCCCAGATCGTCAGCAATGCCAGGGCGATGGCCGTGCCGGCGATCAGCCGCGAGGAACGCGTGCGCAGCTTCGCCATCGCCAGTTCGAACGCCAGGCCGCTGCCTGCCAGGAGAACGGCGGCGGCGGCGAAGTCGACCACCCCCCAGCGGAATTCCCCGCCGGACAGCGTCGATACGGCGGGAACCAGCAACAGCGCTCCCGTCACTGCGAGCACGCGCAGTACCTTGCGGGCCGAAAACGGTTTTGCCGGATGGCTGTGCGTGACGGTTTTCATGGATCGCTCCCGGCTCGATGTGCGAACCGCCATCGTAGCACCGGTATTGCGGCATATGCATGGCGATTGTGACAATGTGCGACATTTCACCGCCTGCCGGTCGCGTATAGTCGACAGACCGACTTCCGAGGAAACAGCATGAAAAGCCTTGCCGCCGTTGCGCTCACCGTGATGCTGCACTGCCATGCCGGCGCCGAACCCCTGCGCATCGAACGAAGCGTGGCCACGGATGCCAACACGGCCGGCGACGTGGTCGGTGAAACCCGGTACAGCGACGGCACGCGCCGCGCCGTGCTGTCGCGCGACGGTGTCGTGTCCGAGCTCGGCACCCTCGGCGGCGGCGAGAGCTACGCCACGGCGATCAACGAGCAGGGCACGATCATCGGCGCCTCGCTGACGGCGGCAAACGAGTGGCATGCGTTCGTCTACCGCGTGGGCCACGGCATGCGCGACCTGGGCACGCTGGGCGGCCGCGGCAGCCACGCGGTGGCGCTGGGCCGCAAGGGCCACGTGGCGGGCTACGCGGATACCGCGGATGGCTCGTACCAGGCATTCGTCTGGCACGACGGCCGCATGACCGGTCTCGGCACGCTCGGCGGCAAGAACAGTTACGCCACCGCGGTCAACGCGCTGGGCCACGTGGCTGGCGCCGCGCACAATGCCGAAGGCTACCGGCGCGCCTTCCTGTACCGGCCGGAGACCGGCATCGTCCAGTTACCCACGCTGGGCGGCCGCGCCAGCGTGGCCACGGCGGTCAACGACCATGGCGTCGTGGTCGGCGCCGCGGAAACGGCGGACCGGCGCTGGCACGCCTTCCTGTACGACGGCACGCGGATGGTCGACCTCGGCGCGAAAATCTCCCGCGGCGACACGTTCGCCACCGGCATCAGCCGCGACGGCAAGATCGTCGGCACGATCCGCGTCAACGAATACAAGTCCTACAGTTTCGTGCATGACAAGGGCGCCACGCGCATCCTGCCCAACCTGCGTGCCGACGGCATCGTGGCGAAGATCACCGACGACGGGCAGTTCGTCGGCGCATCGAGCCTCGGCCGCAAGTTCCAGGCCAGCGCCATCCGCAGCGGCGAGCCGTCCGCAGCGATGACGGAGCGGGAGAAATTCGACCTCTTCATGTACACGCTGCTCGCGCTCTCGTTCACGGCATGGGCGCTGTGGCACGTGGGGCCGGACGTGCGCACGTGGTGGCGGCATCGGCAGCAAACGCGTCGCCCCGCCGTTGCGGGGCAACCCGGCCTGTAGGCGCCGCGCCCGTCGCATTCGGCCATGCCGCCCGCCGGCGCAGGTTGGCCGGCATGCCCGGCCGTGACGGCGAGCGCATCATCGTGTTGCAAAAACCACATTCGCCACAATCGTTTTCGCTCCGCACAAACTGATAGCGCTATCAGTTTCAGCCCTCTCCTCAGAGGGAGAGACGCACTCCCCGATGTAATGAACGAACAATGACCTGACTGCGTTATGCTGCAATGCAGCACAAACAACGCTTTACGGAACGGGAAATTCGGGAAGATGATAGCGCTAACTAGCCAATTCGATAACCTGGAGACCCCGATGACACAAACGATCGCCCCGCCAACGCCTTCCGCCAGCACGGCCCGCTGGGTCGTCATGGGTGTCTGCGGTTGCGGCAAGAGCACTGTCGGCAATGCCCTGGCGCGGCGCTTTGGCGTGGCCTTCATCGAAGGAGACCAGTTCCACCCGGCGGCGAACGTTGAAAAAATGTCGGCCGGCGTGCCGCTGGACGACGACGACCGCGCCGGCTGGCTGCAGGCGCTGGCGGACCAGATCCGGCAGGCGCGCGAAAGGAACGCGGGCCTGGTGGTGTCGTGCTCCGCGCTGAAGCGCCGCTACCGCGACCTGCTACGGCAGGCCGATCCCGGACTGCGGTTCGCGCACCTGCACGGCCCGCGCGAACTGATCGCCGCGCGGCTCGGCGGGCGCGCCGACCATTACATGCCGCCGGCGCTGCTGGACAGCCAGCTGCGCGACCTCGAACCGCTGCAGCGCGATGAAGGCGGCCTTGCCCTCGACATCGCCCTGCCGCCCGGGGAGCTTGTGGAACGCATCGCCGGACAGGGCTGAACCGGCCGGCGAGCCGCATCGTCATTGCAAACAAGGCCGCGCCCTCCGAGCGCGCCGATCGTAAAAGAGTGGAGACAACCATGCGTACACCGACACAACGAACCCTGATCAACCTGGCGGTCGCCAGCGCATGCGCGCTGCTGGCGGTACCGGGCCATGCCCAGCAGGCCGCGGGCACGCCGCCCGGCGGCAATCAAAGCAACGGCAGTGTAAACGGCAACACCGCGGGCGCCAGCGGCGCCGACGGCAGCACCGGCGCCGGGGCCGAAACCGCCCCGGCACCCGCGCAGGAAGCGGTCTCCGTGCCGGCGCCGGCATCCACCGGTACGGAAGCGCCGGGCGCGCCCACCCAGGTTGTGCAGGTCTCGGGCACCCGCATCGCCGCGCGCGGCTTCACGCAGCCCACGCCGACCACCAGCCTTTCCACCGCCGACCTGGAACGGGCCGCCAAGCCGAACCTGTTCAACACGCTGGCCGAACTGCCGGCGCTGCAGGGCAGCACGGGCCGCACCACCAGCACCAACAGCACCAGCAGCGGCATCCAGGGCCTCTCGTCCCTGAGCCTGCGCGGCCTGGGCACGATCAGGACGCTGACGCTGCTGGACGGCCAGCGCGTGGTCGGCGCCAACGTGACCGGCGTGACGGACGTGAGCCAGTTCCCGCAACTGCTGGTCAAGCGCGTGGACGTGGTGACCGGCGGCGCCTCGGCCTCGTATGGCTCGGATGCGATCGGCGGCGCCGTCAACTTCATCACCGACAAGAAATTCAAGGGCTTCAAGTTCAACGCCGAAGGCGGCCAGACGAAATACCACGACGACGAACATGGCACGCTGCAGGCCGCATGGGGCGGGAGCTTGCTGGACGACCGCCTGCACGTCACGCTCAGCGGCGAATTCATGAAGGAAAACGGCATCGATTCGCCGGGCTTCGGCGAAGTGGGCCCGAACGGCCGCACATGGTTCAAGAACTCCGCCTACCAGGTGCGCCCGCTGGGCCAGACGACCGACGGGCGCCCGCAGTACACGGTGATCCATCATGCGCAGCAGTACCAGTACTCGAAATACGGCCTGATCACCAGCGGCCCGCTGCAGGGTACCGCCTTCGGCGACGGCGGCGTGCCGTACCGGTTCCAGTACGGCTCGGGCGGCGTGCCCACCGGCACCGGCGCCGTGACCAATTGCGTGAACCCGTTCTGCGTCGGCGGCGACCTGTCGGGCAGCGTGGGCGCCGGCACCAACCTGGCGATGGACCTGAAGCGCAAGGTGGCCTACACCCGCGTATCGTGGGACCTGAACCCCGACAACGAGATCTACTTCACCGCCAACTGGGCGCAGGTCAAGTCGCACTTCTCGCCGAACCCCGGCGCGGCCAAGAACGCCAACCTGACGATCCAGTGCGACAACCCGTTCGTGCCCGCGTCGATCCAGGCCGCATGCGCCGCCAACAACATCACCAGCTTCCAGTACGGCACGGCCAACGCCATCTTCCCCGCCAATATCAACGTGCACCCGACCCGCACCCAGCGGCGCTTCGTGATCGGCGCGGACGGCAAGGTGCCGCTGTTCGGCAGGGAATGGTCGTACGACGCGTATGCGACGCGCGGCGAGAACACCACCACCATCAACGTCCACGACATCACGCTGAACGCGCGCTACAACGCCGCCATCGACGCGGTGCGCACGCCGGCCGGCAATATCGTCTGCCGCAACCCGGTGGCCGCGGCCTCCGGCTGCGTGCCGCTCAACATCATCGGCAACAACCCGGTCTCCCCTGGCGGGTGGGCCTACATCGCGCCGCCGAACGGCCCGCGCCAGCACACCACGCAAAGCCAGGACGTGGCCAGTTTCAACATGAACGGCGAAGCGCTGGAAGGCTGGGCCGGCCCGGTACTGATGGCGTTCGGCGCCGAGTACCGCCGCGAGAAGTACCAGGTGCGCGGCGATGCGTACGGCGCCGGCGTGGACGAACTGTCCCCCAACACCGCCCTGCACCCGGCAGATCCGCTGCTGAACACGACTGTCGGCAACAACTGGTACGCGGGGAACTATCACAACGGCGACGGCAGCTACAGCGTGCGCGAAGCCTATGTGGAATTGAACATGCCGCTGCTGAAATCCGAACGCTGGGGCGAAATCAACCTGAACCTGGCCGACCGCCCGATGAAATACAGCACGGCGGGCAGCGTCAACACATGGAAGGCCGGCGCCACCTGGCAAACGCCGGTGGACGGGCTGCGGCTGCGCGCGGTCACCTCGAAGGACGTGCGGGCTCCCAATCTTTCCGAGCTGTTCGCTGCGCCGGTAGTCATCAACAACGTGGTGCAGTACCAGGGCAACACGATCTCCGTGCAGCAGCGCACCGTGGGCAACACCAACCTGCGGCCGGAAGTGGCGCGCAACAATTCGTTCGGCGTCGTACTGTCGCAACCGTCGTGGGCGCCGGGCTTCTCGGCATCGGTCGACTACTTCGACATCAAGGTCACCGATGTCATCTCGTCGCTGAACGCGCAGCAGGAAGTGGACCTGTGCGTGGCCGGCAACCAGGAAATCTGCTCGGCACTCGTGCTGAACAACCCGGGCAACAACTTCGTCACGCTGCAGAACTTCAACCTGGCGTCGCTGCACACCAAGGGCGTCGACCTGGAAGCCGCATACCGCACCAGCCTGGCCAGGCTGAACGTGCCGGGCCGGTTCACGGTCCGCGCGCTGGCCACCCGCACGCTGCACTTCATCACCAACACCGGCGTGGTCGGCACGATCCCGTCCGAGGGCGCGGGCGTGAACCTGGGCGGCACGCCGAAGTGGAAACTGCTGGCGCAACAGACGTGGGAAAACGACAAGGCGAGCCTCACGCTCAGCGAGCGCTGGTTCAGCGACGGCGTGTACAGCAACGAGTTCATCGAATGCCAGACGGGTTGCCCGGCATCGACGATCATCCACCCGACGATTTACGACAACAGGATGAAGGGCGCCACGTACGTCGACTTCGGCGGCAGCTACAACATCTCCAAGCAGCTGCAGGCCTACTTCAAGATCGACAACCTGGCCGACCGCGATCCGGAGCCGGCGCCGCAGGCCAACGCCAGCTTCGCGATCAACCCCACGCTGTACGACGTGGTGGGCCGCACGTACCGCATCGGCCTGCGCGGCACCTACTGACAGGCCCGGTCAACGTGCTGAACCTGCTTTCCGTGCTGCTGGCGGTCGGCCTGCTGACGCTCCTCATCGCGTGGGGCAAGGTGCAGCCGCTGCTGGCCTTCGTGGTGGCCGCGCTGGTGGCCGCCCTGCTGCTGGGCGTGCCGCCGGCGCGCATCCCGGCGCTGATCGAGAAAGGCATCGGCGACCTGCTCGGCTCCCTGGTGGTGACCATCTGCCTGGGCGCCGTGTTCGGCAAGCTGATCGCCGACAGCGGCGCCGCCCGGCGCATCGCCACCTGCCTGATCGATTCGCTGGGCCCGCGCCGGCTGCCGGTCGCGCTCACGATCACCGGCTTCGTCGTCGGCATCCCGCTGTACTACAACGTGGGCTTCGTGCTGCTGGTGCCGCTGATCTTCTCGCTGGTGGTCCAGTCGGGCCGGCCGGCGGTGGCGCTGGCGATTCCGGTACTGGCCGGCCTGTCGATCGCGCACGGTTTCCTGCCACCGCACCCGGCACCGGTGGCGCTGGTGGCGGCGCTGCACGCGGACATGGGCACCACGCTGCTGTACGGACTGATCGTGGCAGTGCCGACGCTGATCCTGGCCGGTCCCCTGTTCGCGACGACCCTGAAGCGCATCCGTGGCGAGCCGGCGGCGATCTTCCGGGGCGCCGACGTGCCGGCCAGCGACCTGCCCGGCGTCTTCAACAGCTTCGCCACGGCGCTGCTGCCGGTCGTGTTGCTGGGCGCGACGACGCTGCTGACGATGGCGCGGCCGGCGCTGGCGCAGCCGCTGGCGGTGCTGTCCAACCCGCTGATCGTGATGCTGCTGTCGTACGCGGTGGCCATCGTCACGCTCGGGCTGGCGCGTGGCTGGAAGCTCGCGCGGGTGATGCAGGGCCCGCAGGAAGCGATGCGGGAAATCGCACCGATCCTCCTGATCATCGCCGGCGCCGGGGCGCTCAAGCAGGTGCTGGTGGAAACCGGCGTCGGCGCCCAGCTCGGCACCCTGCTGGCGGGAACCCCGGTGCCGCCGCTGGTGCTGGGCTGGCTGGTCGCCACGCTGATCCGCATCTGCCTGGGCTCGGCCACGGTGGCCGGCGTGACGGCCGCCGGCATCGTCGAACCGCTGGTGCACAGCACCGGCGCGAACCCGAACCTGATGGTGCTCGCAGTGGGCGCCGGCAGCCTGATGTGCAGCCACGTGAACGACTCGGGCTTCTGGATGTTCAAGGAATACTTCGGCCTGTCGCTGCGCGACACGTTCTGCTCGTGGACCCTGATGGAAACGCTGGTCGGCGTGTTCGGGCTGCTGTTCGTGCTGCTGCTGTCGGCGGCGCTGGGGTGACAAGGATTACTGCCGAGGCCGTGTCATGGTCCCTGACCCCATGACACGGCCTCGGCAGTAGCATGAAATTCACAGATAACAATACGAGACAAGCGATGAAAACCCACCTGTTACTGGCCGCCACGCTGGCGGCTTCGGCGGCGCAGGCCGCTTCGGTTTCCGCCTACCAGGCGATGCCCGACGATCCCCGCGCCATCGTCGCGCATGCAAAAGGCGACGGCGCGACGGACGACACGGCCGCGCTCCAGGCGGCGATCGACAAGGCCGCGAACGACGAGCAAGGCGGCATCGTCTTCCTGCCCTCCGGCCGCTACCGGCTGACGCGCACGCTGACGATCCCGCTGGCGGTGCGCGTGTACGGCGTGGGCGCCACCCGCCCGGTGTTCGTGCTGGCGCCGAAGACGCCCGGTTTCCAGAAAGGCGTGGCGAACATGGTGATCTTCACCGGCGGCGACCAGTACCGGGTCGGCAAGGTGCCGATGCCGGTGCCCAGCGCGGTGCCGTTCAGCCCGCAGGACAAGCCGGTGCGGGATGCCAACTCGTCGACGTTCTACTCGGCGCTGTCGAACGTGGATTTCGAGATCGGCGCCGGCAACCCGGCCGCCGCCGCGGTGCGCATGCACACGGCGCAGCACTCGAACCTGTCGCACATCGATTTCCACACCGGCTCGGGCCTGGCCGGCATTTACCACGTGGGCAATGTCGGCTACAACCTGCGCTTCTACGGCGGCCGCTACGGCATCCTGGCCGAGAAGACGTCGCCGGCGTGGCAGTTCACGCTGATGGATTCCACCTTCGAAGGCCAGCGCGATGCGGCGATCCGCGAGCACGAGGCCGGCCTGACGATGGTCAATGTCGAGATCCGCGACACGCCGGTGGGCGTGGAGATCGACCGCGGCTACGGCGACTGGTTGTGGGGCAAGGACGTGCGCTTCGAGAACGTGTCAAAGGCGGCCCTCGTCGTCAGCAACGAGAACAATGTCTACACGCAGGTGGGCTTCGAACAGGCCATCGCCCGCAATGTGCCCGTGTTCGCGCGCTTCCGCGACAGCGGCAAGGTCCTCCGGGGCAATGGCCGCGATTACCGTGTCGACGAATTCAACCACGGCCTCACGCTGAAGCAGCTTGGCGAACCGGGCCGGTTCGCGACCAACTACAAGACCGCCACGCTGCCCGCCGGCACGCCGGCGCCGCAGCGCGCGCTCCGTCCCCTGCCGCCGTCGCAGGAGTGGGCCAACGTGCGCACCTTCGGCGCGGTGGGCGACGGCACCACGGACGACACCGCGGCGCTCCAGAAAGCCATCGACAGCCGCCGCGTGGTCTACCTGCCGCTGGGCTTCTATGTCGTCAACGACACGATCCGGCTGAAGGCCGACACCGTGCTGGTCGGCCTGCACCCCGGCCTGACGCAGCTGCTGATCCCGAACGGTTCGCCGAAGTACCAGGGCGTGGACGGCCCGAAGGCGCTGCTGGAAAGCGCGCGCGGCGGCGATGCCATCGTCTCGGGCATCGGCCTGGCCACCGGGGAAGTCAACGGGCGCGCCGTGGCGCTGCTGTGGCGTGCCGGCGAGCGGTCGCTGGTGGACGACGTGCGCATCCAGGGCGGCCACGGCACCCGCCTCTACGACGGCAGCCGCCCGGATCCCTACAGGAAGGACGGCAAGTTCGACACCACCGCCCACTGGGACCGCCAGTACCCGAGCGTGTGGGTGACCGACGGCGGCGGCGGCACGTTTTCCGGCATCTGGTCGCCGAGCGGCTATGCGCAGGCCGGCTTCTACGTGTCGAACACGAAGACGCCGGGCCACGTGTACGAGCTGTCGGCCGAGCACCACGTGCGCGCCGAGATCGTGCTGGATGGCGTGGAAAACTGGGAATTCCTCGCGCCGCAGACGGAAGAGGAAGTGCGCGACGGCATGGATGCGGTATCGATCGAGATCCGCAATTCGAAGAACCTGCTGTTCGCGAACTACCACGGCTATCGCGTGACGCGTTCGCTCAAGCCCATGCCGGCGGCGGTGACGATCACGAACTCGTCGGACATCCGCTTCCGCAACGTGCACGTCAATGGCGAGAGCGGCTTTTCCACGTGCGACGAGAACGGCTGCGCCACCTACCTGCGCGCCTCCAAGTATCCGTACGAAAACGCGATCCGCGACGTGACGAACAAGATCGACGTGCGCGAGCGCGAGTTCGCGGTGCTCGACTACTCGGGACTGCAAAAGAGCGCGCCTTCGCCGCTGGGCAAGGTCGACAAGCTGGAAACGGGCTTCTGGTCGATCGCCGGCGCGGCCGTCGATGCCGCGGGCAAGCTGTACTTCGTTGACCGCCACTGGCGCCGCATCTATGGCTACAGCGCCGACCGCGGCCTGGAAGTGATCCGCGATGCGCCGCTCGACCCGGTCAACCTGGCCATCGACGGCAGCGGCAACGTGATGGTGCTGTCGTCGTACGGCCCGCAAGCTTCGGTGTATGCGTTCAGGCCGGGCACGCCCGGTACCGAGGTCACGATGATCAAGCCCACTGCGGCGGGACCGCGGCGGGATGCGCGCGTGGCGGTGCCCGTCAATTTCTGGCAGAACGGCGAGTTCAGGGACCAGCTGGACCCGCACACCTACGAGTTCACCACGCTGGCCGAAATGTTCGCCCGCGATGTGGCGCTGCCGAAGCCGCAGGAGTACGTGTCGCCGGACGGCTCGCTGGTACTGCCGGCCTGGCGCGTGCTGCGCCAGGGGCCCACGGATCACCTGGGCTTTCGCTGGTCGGACACGCTGGACACGCACGGCTTCACCAGCGCCCGCATCGGCGAACGGGTGGTGTTCACCAACGGTTCCGAGAACCGCACGTTCAGCGGCGTGCTCGGCGCGGGCGGCGCCATCACCGGCCTGAAGCAGGTGGCCGACCGCGGAGGGGAAAGCGCGACCGTGGACGGCGCGGGCAATATCTACGTGGCCAACGGCCAGGTCTTCATCTACGCGCCCGACGGCACGCAGACGGGGCGCATCGACGTGCCGGAACGCCCGCTGCAGCTGATCTTCGGCGGGCCGGACCGGCGCACCCTGTTCATCCTGACCCACCACAGCCTGTATTCGACAAGGATCTGACCATGCCCAAGCAAGCCGGTTTCGCTGCCCTGCCCGCCTTTGCGCTGGTCTTCGCCGTTCTTGCCTGTCCTGCCGCGCCCGCCCAGGAAGCCGCCATCCCGTTGTGGCCCGACGGCGCGCCCGGCGCCGGGAAGCGGCACGGCGAACCGGAAACCGTGAAGGAAGGCGTCTACTTCAGCAACGTGCATGACCCGTCGTTGACCGTCATGCGCGCCGACCCGCGCCATGCGAACGGCGCGGCGGTCATCGTGGTGCCGGGCGGCGGCCACCGGATGCTGGTGTTCCAGAACGAAGGCGTGGCCGCCGCGAAGAACCTGAACCGTATCGGCGTGACGGCTTTCGTGCTGAAGTACCGGCTGGCGCGCGAGGAGGGTTCCGGCTACACGATCGAGGGCGATGCCGCCGCCGACCTGCGCCGCGCCGTGCGATGGGTGCGCACCCACGCCGCGGGATACGGCGTCGATCCGGCGCGCATCGGCGCGATGGGGTTCTCGGCGGGCGGCGAGCTGGTGTCGCTGGTGGCGGACAACCCGCCACCGCCGGGGTTCGTGCCACGCGATGCGGTGGACAGCGCCAGCGCGCGGCCCGATTTCCAGGTGCTGGTCTATCCCGGCCCGCTCGGCGTGCCGGCCGGCGCCGCCGGGCAGGCGCCGCCGGCATTCCTGGTGGCCGGCTCGCGCGACGCCTGCTGCATGCCGCCGACTCTCGCGCTGTACCAGCAACTGGTGGCGGCCGGGGTCTCCGCCGAGCTGCACCTGTACGCCGATACGGATCACGCATTCAACGTGGGCCAGCGCGGCGAGCGCGTCTCGCTGCAGCACTGGCCCGACCGGCTGTCGGACTGGCTGGCCGATGGCGGCTGGCTGGTCGCGCGGGACGGCCGGCCGGGCCGCCCGCCCGAAGGCGTACCCGCCCCCTGAGCCGCAACGCGTCCCCGACATCGAGGAGCTTCCGTGAAACCTTTTTTGATCACCGTGGCCGCGGCCACGGTATTGGTGGCCGCCGGCGATACGCACGCCGACAGCCAGTTCAAGCTGCTCGTGCTGGCCATGCCGGGCAAGTACCACTACGAATACATCCCGATCGCACGCGACAGCCTGGAACGGCTGGCGAAACTGCACTCGTTCGAAGTCACGTATACGAACAAGCCCGGCGTGTTCGACGGCGATCTGGCACAGTATGGCGCCGTGATGTTCCTGAATACGCCCGGCGAGGAACTGAACCCGGCGCAGCGTGCGAAATTCGAGGCGTACATGCGCGGCGGTGGCAACGCTGTCGTCGTGCACCGCGCCGCCATCACGCCGCCAAACGGATGGGTGTGGTACGAAAAACTGGTGGGACGGAGCGTCGGGCCGCATCCGATGCTGCAGACCGGTGTCGTCACGGTCGTCGACAAGGGTTTTCCCGCCGCGTTCGGCCTGCCCGACCGGTGGATCTGGAGCGACGAGTTCTATGTGACCACCAATCCCTACGATGTGAAGATCAACACGGTACTGGGTGTCGACGAGAGCAGCTACGATCCGACGAGGATCTGGCCGGGACAATCGGTGCAGCCAATGGGCAAGGATCATCCGATCGCCTGGTACCACCACGTGGAAAAGGGCCGCGTGTTCGTCACGACGCTCGGGCACAACGGCGAAATGTATCGCGATCCGCAATACCTGGGGCACCTGGTGGGAGGGATCTACTGGGCGGCGATCGGCAAGGGGCAGGTCGGCGGCGCTGTCCGGCAATGAATTCGTGCGTCGTTCCGGCACCGTCGCGCGCGCCCGCAATGTGCACCTCGCATCAGGTTATCCTTGTTAAGATCTCCTTCGGCGCGCAAGCAATTCCATTTCCCCGAACGCAAAGACCCGATGCCCCAACTGCACCCCTGCCCGGACGACGACGGCAACCCCGTCGTCATCCGCATTCCCTCCACGCCGACCGCGCCCGCATCGTGGCTGGACCCGGCCCGGCTCGCGACGGTATTGCCTGGCGGCGCCCTGCCGGACGCGGTCAACGGCATTCCCCTGGCACCGTGGACCGCCGTGCCGGACACGCCGGCCGGATGGACGGCGCTGGCCGACCGCTCGCTGCTGGAAGAACCGCCCTTCGTTCCGCCTGCCGGCATGTGCGCGGCGGCCGGCACGGTGATCGTCGAGGATGACGGGCGCGTGTGGCTCGTCGCGCCATCGAACCGCTATGGCGGCTACAGCGCCACGTTCCCGAAAGGGCGCGCCGATTCCGGCGCCGGCCTGCACTGCACGGCGCTCCGCGAGACCTTCGAGGAGGCGGGCTTGCAGGTCCAGCTCGTGGCCTTCCTGGCCGACTGCCGGCGGACACTGACCTTCACGCGGTACTACATCGCCCGACGCCTCGGCGGCACGCCGGCCGCGATGGGCTGGGAAACGCAGGCGGTACACCTGGTGCCCATCGCGCAGCTGGACCGGGTGGCGGTACACCTGAACGATTATCCCGTGATCAAGGCGGCGCGGGAATGGATCGAATCGCACCGGCGCTGATGGCGGAAGCGGTCCGGGGCGGCAACAGGTCGCAAGCCGCCGCGCCGGTCACCGCACCACGAGCGCGACGCGGCGCACCGCCGCGCGCCAGGGACCGTTGGCCACCCCGACGGGCACGAACGTGACCGCCAGCTCGCGGGGATCGAGCCCGGCGAGGTAGGCGCGGGTATCGTTGCGCAACACGAAGCTGATATCCCTGCTTTCCGGCCCGTCCGGCCCGTGCCCGTCGTTCCCGTCGTGCCCCTCCTGCCCATGCCCGGTTTCCAGCCCGAAGAAATGCAACTGCCCGATGTGCGCCGGGGTTCCCGGCTTCAGCGGGCCGTTGCGGGTGCCGTGCAGGTAGACGTTGAAGGCGACCGGCACGAAACCGGTGGCGGTGCGTCCCTCGATCGACACGATGACCTGGGCGCCGGGCCGCCGCCACGGGGCCTGCGAGCCGGGCGGCTCGCGGTCGAGGGCGGCGCCGGCGACCAGCGCCACGGTCGCCGGCGCGTTGCCGATATCGATGTTGCCATCCACCCCGGCCTCGTTCGTCTCCAGCGCGGCCGGCTGTTTCTGTTCCGCGTCGAGGCTTGCCGCCCCTGGCTTGCCGCGCCCTGGAAAGGCAGGCTTCCCGGCGGACGGCTCAGGTAGGTATCGTAAGCGGCCGCGGGCACGGAAACGGCGTCGCGGATCTGTGTTTCGGCCCGCGTGCCGCCGCCGTTGGCAAACACGAAGGCCTTGTCGAGGAATGCCGGATCGGAGGGATTACGACCGCCCAGGCGGTTCCAGCTGGCCCAGATGCGGTCGATATTGCAGTGGTGAACCCAGAATACCGGATCGCTGGCGGCCCAGGGCACGGTGGCCATGCCGAGCTGCGTGCCGATATCGAGGTGGGCCGCGCCATGCACCATGCCGTCGATGTTCGCGCAAAAGCCGGCGTCGCCATTGAAGGGGTTGTAACTGCCCGACTTCATGCAGTCGAGATTGAGGCCGAACCCGGCCCGGCCCGCGGGCAGCGGCGTGCCCGCATTGATTTCCGGATACCGCTCCTCGCGGTACAGCGCGCCCCAGCGGGGATGGAAGCGTTGCCTGAATTCGACGGGCAACGCCTGCTGCGCGGGATCGGTGTAGTCCCAGTAAGGCATCGTGAAACACGGATCGCCGGAAACCGCTCGGACGATTTCCTCCAGGTAACGGAGATACATCCGGTGCCATGGCAGGAAGTATTGTTGCGGCTGCCCGAGATGCGACTGGCAGGTGTTCCACATTTCGTTGGCCAGCGCCATCGCGGTGCCGCCGAGGGGATAAACCCGGCTGAGCTCGGCAGCCTTGCCGCGGTCGCCGCGCACCATGTGCGTGTACCACTGGAACATCCAGGAACGCGGGCTCGCTTCCGGTTGCGTCAGCGGATTGTTCATCCGCCAGACGCTGTCCGCATAGGTCTGGAGCATCCGCCTGCCCTTGTTGCTGGCGAGGCTGTAACGTGTCATGACGCAGTTCTGCGCCGCGGCGCCCACGGAAGGCAGCAGCACGAGGCCGGCAGCCAGCCCGCCCGTCTTCAGGAACTCCCGGCGCGAAAATGTCGACATATCACCCCCTTCGCAGTCGCGACTGTTGGGAGCCCGATGCCGCCGCGCGCGGCCGGGCCCTGTGCCCATGATCGTCCGTGGATACCGGCATGCAAGGTGAGCAAAATGCATATCGGCACGGGGTTACGGCACGATCAAACTTCCGGGGTGTAATGCATTGACATCAGGCGCCGGGTATGGTCGTTCCCGGGGAAGCGGCGGATGGTCCACGGGATCGGCTCGACAGCCGGTCGAGCAGTTCGATCCAGTGCCCGACCGGCATCGCCGTGCCGCCCTGCAGATGGCTCTGGCAACCGATATTGGCCGACACGATCTCGTCGGCTCCGGTGGCATGCAGCGCCGCCAGCTTGCGCTCGCGCAGCTGGCCGGACAATTCCGGCTGCAGCAGCGAGTAGGTGCCGGCCGAACCGCAGCACAGGTGGCTGTCCGCGCACAGCCGCACGTCGATGCCCACCGCGCGCAGCAATCCTTCCACCTTGCCGCGGATCTGCTGGCCGTGCTGCAGCGTGCATGGCGGATGAAACGCTACCTTGTGCTCCTGCCCGGCACCGGTCCGCCCGTTGATCAGCTCCACCAGCGCATCCTGGAAGCCGCAGAGGATTTCGCTGACGTCCTTCGTCAGCGCGGAAATGCGGCCGGCCTTGCCGGCATACGCGGCGTCGTGCCGCAGCAGGTGTCCGTATTCCTTGACGGTGGCGCCGCAGCCCGATGCCGTCATCACGATGGCTTCGGCGCCCGCCTCCACCAGCGGCCACCACGCATCGATGTTGCGCCGCATGTCGTCCAGCCCGCCGGCCTGGTCGTTCAGGTGGTAGCGGATGGCGCCGCAACAACCCGCCTTCGGAGCAATGACCAGCTCGATACCGAGCGCATCGAACACCCGTGCGGTAGCCGCATTGATGTTCGGCGCCATCGACGGCTGCACGCAGCCATCGAGCAGCAGCATCTTGCGGGCGTGGCCGGAGCGGGGCCACTCCCCCGCCGGGGCCGGGCGCGCGACCTTGGCGCGCAGCGCGGCGGGCAACGCCGGCCGCAGCCATTGGCCCGCCCGCATCAGGGGTTTGAACACCAGCGCGCGCGGCAGGACTTCCCGCAGCAGCGTGCGGGCGGCGCGCTGCGCGGCCGGCCGCGCCACCTGCCGGTCGACGAGATGACGCCCGATGTCGAGCAGCCTGCCGTACTGCACGCCGGACGGGCACGTGGTTTCGCAGTTGCGGCACGTGAGGCAGCGGTCCAGGTGCAGTTGCGTGGAAGGCCCGGGCGTGGCGCCTTCCAGCACCTGCTTGATCAGGTAGATGCGGCCGCGTGGGCCGTCGAGTTCGTCGCCAAGCAGCTGGTAGGTGGGGCACGTGGCCGTGCAAAAGCCGCAATGCACGCACTGGCGCAGGATCGCTTCGGCTTCCTGCCCTTCCGGCGTTTCCCTGTATTGGGGAGCGAGATTCGTTTGCATGATCACAGGTCTCCGTACATGCGGCCGGGGTTGAAGATGCCGGCCGGGTCGAATGCTTTTTTCAGGTTGCGGTGGATCGCGTGGATGGCCGGCGCCAGCGGATGGAACACGTCGTGCCGCGCGGCGCCGCGGTACTGGGTGGCATGGCCGCCGTGCTGCGCGGCCAGCGCGCGGATGGCTTCCGGTGCATCGTCGGCTCGCAGCCAGCGCTGGCCGCCGCCCCATTCGATCAGTTGCGGGCCCCCGTGCGCCAGCACCGGGGCCGCGGTGGGCACCGACAGCCGCCACAGCGGCGCGGCGGGGTCGAAGAAGGCGTGGCGCTGTTCGCGGATATCGCGCCAGAATGCTTCGGCCGCCGCCGCGGGCAGCGCCTCGCCGCCGAGGCGGCGCGCGGCCGCTTCCACGGCCGCCCCGGCGCCGGACAGGCGCACGGCCAGCATGCCGTCGTGCCAGGCACTGGCCGACAGCGGCAACGGCTGCCCCGCCCAGGCGTTCAGGTGCCGCAGCGCGGCTTCCTGGTCGAGCGCCAGGCGCAACGTGCTTTCGGCCGCGGGCAGGGGCAGCACCTTCAGCGACACCTCCAGTATCAGCCCCAGCATGCCCAGCGATCCGGCCAGCAGGCGCGAAACGTCGTAACCCGCCACGTTCTTCATGACCTGGCCGCCGAACCGCAGCACTTCGCCGCGCCCATCCATCAACGTGGCGCCCAGCACGAAGTCGCGCACCGCGCCGGCGGCCTGGCGGCGCGGCCCGGCCAGGCCGCTCGCCACCACGCCGCCGATGGTGGCGGGGCCGAAGTGCGGCGGCTCGAAGGCCAGCATCTGCCCCTGCCCGGCCAGCACCGCCTCCACCTCGGCGAGCGGCGTGCCGCAGCGCGCGGTGATCACCAGCTCGGTCGGCTCGTAGCTGGCGATGCCGCGGTAGCCGGCCGTTTCCAGCAGCGCGCCTTTGGGCGGGCGGCCGTACCAGTCCTTGCTGCCGCCGCCGCGCAGGCGCAGCGGCGCCCTGTCCCGCCCGGCGCGCAGCACGCGTTCACGAAAGCTGTCCAGAATGTCGTCCATGCCTAACTCCTTTCCTGCTCCTGTGCGTAGCATGCCGATGGCGCCCGGGCGAACTGGAACAACCCGGCATCCACCTTGCGCCTGCCGTACTGCGCGCAGCGGTCCAGCGTGGGAATGGCCTTGTCCGGATTGAGCTGCCGTGCCGGGTCGAACGCCTGCTTGACGGCGATGAACGCGGCGATCTCCTCCACGGTGAATTGCCCGCACATCGCATCGAGCTTCTCGACACCCACGCCGTGCTCGCCCGTGACGGTGCCGCCGGCCGCCACGCACAGCGCCAGGATCGCTTCGCCGAAGCGCTCCGCGCGGGCGAATTCGCCAGGCACGTTGGCATCGAACAGGATCAACGGATGCAGGTTGCCGTCGCCGGCATGGAACACGTTGGCGCAGCGCAGCCCGTATTCGAGCGCGAGCGCATCGATTCCGGTCAGCACCCCGGCCAGCCTGCGGCGCGGAATGGTGCCGTCCATGCAGTAATAGTCGGGCGAGATGCGGCCAGCGGCGGGAAACGCGTTCTTGCGGCCCGACCAGAAGCGCAGGCGCTCCGCTTCGTCGCGCGACACGGCAATGGCGGTCGCGCCCGAGCGCGCCAGCACCGCGCCCATGCGCGCGATCTCGTCATCGACTTCTTCCGGCAGGCCATCCGATTCGCACAGCAGGATGGCGGCGGCCTCGGTATCGTAGCCGGCCCGCACGAAAGGCTCGACCATGCGCACGCTGGTGCGGTCCATCATTTCCAGCCCGGCCGGGATGATGCCGGCGGAGATCACGCTGGCCACCGCGTCGGCGCCCTGCACCACGCTGTCGAACGAAGCCATGATGACGCGTGCCTGCGGCGGCTTCGGCACCAGCTTCACGGTTGCCTCGGTGACCACGCCCAGCATGCCTTCCGAGCCGATGAACACGGCCAGCAGGTCGAGCCCGGCCGCATCGGGCGCGCAGCTGCCCAGCTCCACGATGTGGCCATCGGCGTCGACCATGCGCACGCGCAGCACATTGTGCAGGGTGAGCCCATACTTCAGGCAGTGCACGCCGCCGGAATTCTCGGCGATATTGCCGCCGATGGTGCAGGCGATCTGCGACGAGGGATCGGGCGCGTAGTACAGGCCATGGCCGGCGGCGGCCTCGGAAATGGCCGCGTTGCGCACGCCCGGCTGCACGGTCGCCGTCCGCGCGGTCGCATCGACGGCGACGATGCGGTTCAACCTGGCGGTGGACAGCACGATGCCTTCGGCAACGGGCGTGGCCCCGCCCGACAGGCCGGTTCCCGCGCCGCGCGGCACGATGGGCACCCGCAACGTGCCGCATGCCCGCAGCACGGCCGCCACCTGCGCCTCGTTTTCCGGCAGGGCCACCGCCAGCGGCAACTGGCGGTAGGCGGTCAGGCCGTCGCATTCGTAGGGACGGGTATCTTCTTCGCCGGACAGGATGCAGTGCGGCGGCAGCACGGCGTGCAAGGCGGCGACCGTGGCGCTCCGGCGCGCCGCGGTCGAGGCAATATCGTGATCGGGTGCGTTCATGAGGTTGGCTTCCTGCTGGCTGGTTCGGTGTTCGGGCTGGAACCAGTGTAGCGGCAGGCCGCCCCTTCAGGCGGTGAAAAGAATTAACCGCTGCATCCGATATTTTTCATGGAACGGACCGCAGACCGGGCGCGCTGCGAACGCAGCTGACGTACCGCTCATGTACCCCTCATGTAGCCGAATACGCCGCCAGCAGCCAGTCGATGAACAGCTGCACTTCGGGGCGCCGTTTCGCGCCCTGCTCGTACACCATGTAGTACGCGTGCGGCGGCGACGCCAGGCGGATGTCGAACAGCTCGACCACCTCGCCCCTGTCGATCATTTCCTGCGCGAAGTGCTGGCGCGTGAGGCCGACGCCCTGGCCGAGCCGAACGGCTTCCAGCAACAGGCCGAGATCGTCCACGCGCAGGCCCGTGGCGGGCTCCTGCCAATCCAGGCCGGCCACCTCGAACCACGATTTCCACGGTTCCAGCGCCGAGCGCAGCAAGGTGGCCTTCGACAAGTCCCGCGGGCTGGCGATGCCGCCGATACGTTCGAGGTAGGCGGGACTGGCCACCGGAAAGGCCGGCTCTTCCATCAGCTTGACGGTTTCCAGGTCGGGATACCTGCCGGCGCCGAAGCGCACTTCCAGGTCCGATTCGGACAGGCTCAGGTCGTACAACGGCACGGACAGGAACACGTCCACCACGATGTCCGGATGCGCGGCGGTAAAGCCGGCCAGCTTCGGCAGCAGCAGGTAGCGGGCGAACGTGGGCGGCACGGTGAGCTTGATGCGCGGCTGCGCCGGCGAGGCGCGGCCCGGCATCGGGAAATCGGTCAGGGTTTGCAACGCCGTGCAGACGACATCGAGATAGCTGCGGCCGAACGGCGTGAGCGCCGGCGCCCGGCCATCGCGGATGAACAGGCGATCGCCGACGAATTCCTCCAGCAGGCGGATACGGTGCGACAGCGCGGACGGCGTGATGCACAGCTGGTTGGCCGCCACCGCGAAGGAGCCGGAATGCGCGGCGGCCTCGAAGGCGACCAGCGCATGGACAGGTGGAAATCGTTTTGGCATGTGCGCTCGGGTCTCGTGTACTTTGTTGTGCCTTCTGAAACGCCGCGACGCCCGTCCTCGCGGGCACGGGCGTTGCGCGCCGGACAAGCCATTCTAATGTGGAATCATCCCCGTGAACACATAGGCCTGCAACATCGTCATGATGCCGACGATGACCGCGAACATCAGGCTGTGCCTGAGCGTGAAGCGGAACAGTTCCGATTCGCGGCCCACCAGCCCCGTCGCCGCGCACGCCACGGCGATGGACTGCGGCGAGATCATCTTGCCCGTCACGCCGCCCGTGGTGTTGGCGGCGACCATCAGCGTATCGGATACGCCGATCTGGTGGGCGGTGGTGCTTTGCAGCGAGCAGAACAGCGCGTTCGACGACGTGTCCGAACCGGTCAGGAACACGCCGAGCCAGCCGAGGAACGGCGAGAAGAACGGGAACGCGACCCCGGTGCCGGCCAGTACCAGGGCCAGCGTGGACGACATGCCGGAATAGTTGGCGACGAATGCGAATGCCAGTACCAGGCCGATCGACAGCACGGGACGGCGCAGTTCCACCAGCGTATCCCTGAAGGCGCGCAGGCCGTCGGCCGGCTTCATGCCCAGCAGGAGCATGGAGATCACGCCGGTGATCAGGATCGGCGTGCCGACAGCCGACAGGATGTCGAGCTTGTACACGGCTTCGTATGCCTTCGGCGCGGTCACGATGGGCGCGGTCTTGATGACCAGCTGGTCGAGGAACGGCACGGGCACCTTCAGTACCGTCCAGGCCAGCGGGCCCTTGGCGAACAGCGCCTTGAATACCGGCAGGCTCCAGAGCGTGACGATCGCCGTCAGGATGCCGAACGGCGCCCAGGCGCGCACCGTCCGTGCCAGCGTGTAGGGGGAACGGGTACGCCCGGCCGGCTGTCCACCCGCCGCCGCGCCGCCGCCGAAGCCGGACAACGCGGCCGCGCCGCCCGCCGTCACCATGCCGCGGGCGGCGTTCTTCGCCGTGGCCGGCTGCCAGACTTTCAGCAGCAGCGTCAACGACACCAGGCTGACCAGCGCGGACGTGATGTCCGGCAGTTCCGGGCCGATGAAGTTCGAAGTGAGGTATTGCGTGACGGCGAAACTGCCGCCGGCGACCAGCGCGCCCGGCCATACCTCCTTCACGCCGCGCAGGCCGTCCATCATGAACACGAGCCAGAACGGCACGAACAGCGACAGCAGCGGCAACTGGCGGCCCGCCATGGCGCCGATGTGCATCGCGTCGATGCCGGTGACCTGCCCCGCCACGATGATGGGAATCCCCATCGCGCCGAACGCCACCGGCGCGGTGTTGGCGATCAGGCACATGCCCGCCGCGTACAGCGGATTGAAGCCCAGGCCGACCAGCAGCGCGGCGGTAATCGCCACCGGCGCACCGAAGCCTGCAGCCCCTTCCAGGAAAGCGCCGAAGGAAAAGCCGATCAGCAGCATCTGCAACCGCTGGTCGTCGGTGATGGCCAGTATCGACGCGCGGATCACCGCCAGCTGGCCGGTGCGTTCGACCACCTTGTACAGGAACACCGCGGTGATGATGATCCAGGCAATCGGCCACAGGCCATAAGCGAAGCCGTAGCCGGCCGAAGCCAGCGCCTGCGGCACCGGCATGTCATAGGCAAGGACGGCGACGGACAGTGCCAGTGCCAGCGTGATCGCGCCGGCCACGTGGCCTTTCATGCGCAGCACCGCCAGCGCGGCAAAGAAGAAGATGATGGGTACCGCCGCCGCCAGCGCCGACAATCCCAGGCTGCCGAGCGGCGCGTAGACTTGATTCCAGGCCTGCATGATGTTCTCCTCCAGAGGGTTGGTTTCTTGTCATCCTGGAGGAAAGTGTAAGGGGCGCACCGGCGGTAAAACCGTCGCCGCCGGTTGAAATGAATTGACTGCATGCGTGAAAAACTTTCACCGCGGCGGCGCGGTGGTTCCGCTCAGGTGCTTCGGCTTATCCTGCCTGCGGATCGTGCTCCGGGATGGGCCGCACCACGAGGAACAGGTACGACATGGCGCCCAGGAAGGCGATGCCGGCGCCGGTGAGCAATGCCGGCACGAACGACCACGTTTGCGCGATGTAGCCGGTCAGCACCGGCGCCAGCGCGCCGCCGAGGAAGCCACCGAAGTTCTGCAGCGCGCCGAGCGATGCGACGCCGCTCGGCGGCGCCGCCACCGTGGCGAGCGACCAGGCACAGGCCGACGACGCGTTGGCGAGAAAGATCACGATCGAGATGCAGGCGATGGCCACGGCATTGCTCTCGGCCAGGGCCGCGGGAATCGTGAACGCCACCATGCCGAGCGTAGCCACCACTACCGCGTTGCGGCGGCCGGTGACCGGCGAAGCCGCGTGCCGGGCCACCCGGTCGGAAGCCCAGCCCGCCACCAGCGCGCCGACGAAGCCGCACAGGAAGGGAATCGACGCGGCGAGGCCGGCATAGGCCAGCTCCATGTGGCGTTCGGTGCGCAGGTAGCCCGGCAGCCATGTCAGGAATACCCAGTTGAGATAGACCGAACCGAAGAAGCCGAGCATCATGCCCCAGGTCGTCCGGTAGCGGAACAGCGCACGCCATGACGCAAAGCCCGATGCCGGCGCGGTCTTGCCGGCTTCGTCGATCTCCAGGTAGGCCCGCTCGGCGGCATCCAGTTCCGTGCGAACGGGATCGCGGTAGACGCCGATCCAGACGACTGCCGCGACGATGCCGAGCGCGCCGGTGGCGAAGAATGCCCAATGCCAGCTCGTCGCGGCGATCAGCGGCGGCAGGCACAGGGGCGCCAGGGCCACACCCAGCGGCGATGCCGAATTGAAGATCCCCGTGGGCGTGCCGCGCGAGCGGATCGGGAACCAGTTGCTGACGACCCGCGCCGCCGCCGGGAACTGCGGCGCTTCGCCGATGCCCAGTGCGATCCGCACGATCAGGAACCAGCCGAACGTGGAAGCCAGTCCGCCGGCGGCCTGCGCGAGCGACCAGACGACGAGGCCGCTGCCGAGCAGCCAGCGCGGCCCGACCTTGTCTACCAGTGCGCCCACCGGCAACTGGCACAGCGCGTAACTCCACGAAAACGCCGACAGCAGCACGCCCATCTCGCCAAGCGACAGGCCGAGGTCGGCGCGGATATATTCGTTGGCCACGGCCAGGGTGGCGCGGTCCAGGTAATTGATGACGCCGCAGATGACCAGCAGCGCGAGCGAGACGGCCTGGCTGCGGCGGATGCGGGGCGGGATGGCTTTGTTGGCCGGGTGATTGTGCATGTCGAAACGCAGCCTGCCGCCGTTGCGGACGAGCTGCCTGATAGGGAAAATGACGGCGAGTATAGTTCACCGGGGTTTGCGGGAACAAAAGAATTAGCGCCGTATGGTCGCCCCTGCGACCTGCAACGATCAATTCATATCGGCGCGATTAATCAGCAATGCCCGGCGGAGCACAAAACCCATGGACAGCGAGCCCAGTCCGCAGCGCCCTGCTGAAGCAGCGCCCCAAAGCAAAAAACCCCCGCCAGATCACTGGACGGGGGTTTCTCTATATAACAGCCTGACGATAACCTACTTTCACACTGGTTGCAGCACTATCATCGGCGCAAAGTCGTTTCACGGTCCTGTTCGGGATGGGAAGGGGTGGGACCGACTTGCTATGGTCATCAGGCATGACTTGTACGTAGCGTCGCTCCCTGCTGGGCAGCGCAGCTACTAATCTGGAAGAAGTAAAGTTAGGGTAGTTCAAGCTGCATCGTCAAACACAGGCAAATGCTCCATAACCGTCAAGGTTATAGGGACAAGCCTTACGGGCAATTAGTATCAGTTAGCTTAATGCATTACTGCACTTCCACACCTGACCTATCAACGTCCTGGTCTCGAACGACCCTTCAAAGAGCTCAAGGCTCTGGGAAATCTCATCTCAAGGCAAGTTTCCCGCTTAGATGCTTTCAGCGGTTATCTCTTCCGAACTTAGCTACCCGGCAATGCCACTGGCGTGACAACCGGTACACCAGAGGTTCGTCCACTCCGGTCCTCTCGTACTAGGAGCAGCCCCCTTCAAATTTCCAACGCCCACGGCAGATAGGGACCAAACTGTCTCACGACGTTTTAAACCCAGCTCACGTACCACTTTAAATGGCGAACAGCCATACCCTTGGGACCGGCTACAGCCCCAGGATGTGATGAGCCGACATCGAGGTGCCAAACTCCCCCGTCGATATGAACTCTTGGGAGGAATCAGCCTGTTATCCCCAGAGTACCTTTTATCCGTTGAGCGATGGCCCTTCCATACAGAACCACCGGATCACTATGTCCTACTTTCGTACCTGCTCGACTTGTCGGTCTCGCAGTTAAGCACGCTTATGCCATTGCACTATTAGCACGATGTCCGACCGTACCTAGCGTACCTTCGAACTCCTCCGTTACACTTTAGGAGGAGACCGCCCCAGTCAAACTGCCTACCATGCACTGTCCCCGATCCGGATGACGGACCAAGGTTAGAACCTCAAATGAACCAGGGTGGTATTTCAAGGTTGGCTCCACGAGAACTGGCGTCCCCGCTTCAAAGCCTCCCACCTATCCTACACAGATTGATTCAAAGTCCAATGCAAAGCTACAGTAAAGGTTCATGGGGTCTTTCCGTCTAGCCGCGGGTAGATTGCATCATCACAAACATTTCAACTTCGCTGAGTCTCGGGAGGAGACAGTGTGGCCATCGTTACGCCATTCGTGCAGGTCGGAACTTACCCGACAAGGAATTTCGCTACCTTAGGACCGTTATAGTTACGGCCGCCGTTTACTGGGACTTCAATCAAGAGCTTGCACCCCATCATTTAATCTTCCAGCACCGGGCAGGCGTCACACCCTATACGTCCACTTTCGTGTTTGCAGAGTGCTGTGTTTTTATTAAACAGTCGCAGCCACCATTTTATTGCAACCCTTTCACCCTCATGGAGTAAACCATTCAAGCTACCGGGGCGTACCTTTTCCCGAAGTTACGGTACCAATTTGCCGAGTTCCTTCTCCCGAGTTCTCTCAAGCGCCTTAGAATACTCATCTCGCCCACCTGTGTCGGTTTGCGGTACGGTCTCGTATGACTGAAGCTTAGAGGCTTTTCTTGGAACCACTTCCGATTGCTTCGCAGCACATGGCCGCTCGTCCCGTTCCCTTGAATTACGTGCCCGGATTTGCCTAAGCACCTTCTATGAAACAGAAACTGACTATTCCAACAGTCAGACAACCTTCCGCGATCCGTCCCCCCATCGCATCATACGACGGTGCAGGAATATTAACCTGCTTCCCATCAGCTACGCATCTCTGCCTCGCCTTAGGGGCCGACTCACCCTGCTCCGATGAACGTTGAACAGGAAACCTTGGGCTTACGGCGTGCGGGCTTTTCACCCGCATTATCGCTACTCATGTCAGCATTCGCACTTCTGATACCTCCAGCATCCTTTACAAGACACCTTCGCAGGCTTACAGAACGCTCTCCTACCATATCTATTGCTAGATATCCGCAGCTTCGGTGACTGGCTTAGCCCCGTTACATCTTCCGCGCAGGACGACTCGATCAGTGAGCTATTACGCTTTCTTTAAATGATGGCTGCTTCTAAGCCAACATCCTGACTGTTTTAGCCTTCCCACTTCGTTTTCCACTTAGCCAATCTTTGGGACCTTAGCTGGCGGTCTGGGTTGTTTCCCTCTTGACACCGGACGTTAGCACCCGATGTCTGTCTCCCAAGCTCGCACTCATCGGTATTCGGAGTTTGCAATGGTTTGGTAAGTCGCGATGACCCCCTAGCCATAACAGTGCTCTACCCCGATGGTGATACTTGAGGCACTACCTAAATAGTTTTCGGAGAGAACCAGCTATTTCCAAGTTTGTTTAGCCTTTCACCCCTATCCACAGCTCATCCCCTAATTTTTCAACATTAGTGGGTTCGGTCCTCCAGTGCGTGTTACCGCACCTTCAACCTGGCCATGGATAGATCACTTGGTTTCGGGTCTACACCCAGCAACTAGCGCCCTGTTCGGACTCGATTTCTCTGCGGCTCCCCTATTCGGTTAACCTCGCTACTGAATGTAAGTCGCTGACCCATTATACAAAAGGTACGCCGTCACGGAACAAGTCCGCTCCGACTGTTTGTATGCACACGGTTTCAGGATCTATTTCACTCCCCTCCCGGGGTTCTTTTCGCCTTTCCCTCACGGTACTGGTTCACTATCGGTCGATTACGAGTATTTAGCCTTGGAGGATGGTCCCCCCATGTTCAGACAGGATTTCTCGTGTCCCGCCCTACTTGTCGCATACTTAGTACCACCGGTCTGATTTCGCGTACGGGGCTATCACCCACTATGGCGCCTATTTCCAGAGGCTTCCACTACCAGTCCGACTATCATATGCAGGCTCATCCCATTTCGCTCGCCACTACTTTGGGAATCTCGGTTGATTTCTTTTCCTGCAGCTACTTAGATGTTTCAGTTCGCCGCGTTCGCCTCACACACCTATGTATTCAGTGAGTGATACCCTAAAAGGGTGGGTTTCCCCATTCGGAAATCTTCGGATCAATGCTCGTTTGTCAGCTCCCCGAAGCTTATCGCAGACTTCTACGTCCTTCATCGCCTGTAATCGCCAAGGCATCCACCATGTGCACTTATTCACTTGTCCCTATAACCTTGACGGCTATCGGTATCAAGCATTTACTACTGTGTTTTGATGAGCTTTATTACTACCCTGAACATGCGATGTCTCGCACGTTCAATAAAACTTTACTTCTTCCAGATTGTTAAAGAACGAAACAGCAGTAGTCTCTAAAAGACTAAACATAAAAGTGAACTCGTCACGCTTACGTTTAATATCTTGAGTAGATGCGCTGGTGGAGGATGACGGGATCGAACCGACGACCCCCTGCTTGCAAAGCAGGTGCTCTCCCAGCTGAGCTAATCCCCCAGGGATTTTCTTGTGCCTGATACGTGGTGGGTCTGGTTGGGCTCGAACCAACGACCCCCGCGTTATCAACACGGTGCTCTAACCAACTGAGCTACAGACCCGCGCTACAACACGATTGCGGTACTACTGTTTCTTCTTCATTCGACAGTCGATAAGTGTGGACGTTTGGTGAGCAAGGATTCCGAAGAACCGTGCCTACTCTAGAAAGGAGGTGATCCAGCCGCACCTTCCGATACGGCTACCTTGTTACGACTTCACCCCAGTCACGAATCCTACCGTGGTAAGCGCCCTCCTTACGGTTAAGCTACCTACTTCTGGTAAAACCCGCTCCCATGGTGTGACGGGCGGTGTGTACAAGACCCGGGAACGTATTCACCGCGACATGCTGATCCGCGATTACTAGCGATTCCAACTTCATGCAGTCGAGTTGCAGACTACAATCCGGACTACGATACACTTTCTGGGATTAGCTCCCCCTCGCGGGTTGGCGGCCCTCTGTATGTACCATTGTATGACGTGTGAAGCCCTACCCATAAGGGCCATGAGGACTTGACGTCATCCCCACCTTCCTCCGGTTTGTCACCGGCAGTCTCATTAGAGTGCTCTTTCGTAGCAACTAATGACAAGGGTTGCGCTCGTTGCGGGACTTAACCCAACATCTCACGACACGAGCTGACGACAGCCATGCAGCACCTGTGTTACGGTTCTCTTTCGAGCACTCCCAAATCTCTCCGGGATTCCGTACATGTCAAGGGTAGGTAAGGTTTTTCGCGTTGCATCGAATTAATCCACATCATCCACCGCTTGTGCGGGTCCCCGTCAATTCCTTTGAGTTTTAATCTTGCGACCGTACTCCCCAGGCGGTCTACTTCACGCGTTAGCTGCGTTACTAAGTCAATTAAGACCCAACAACTAGTAGACATCGTTTAGGGCGTGGACTACCAGGGTATCTAATCCTGTTTGCTCCCCACGCTTTCGTGCATGAGCGTCAGTCTTGACCCAGGGGGCTGCCTTCGCCATCGGTGTTCCTCCACATCTCTACGCATTTCACTGCTACACGTGGAATTCTACCCCCCTCTGCCAAACTCTAGCCTTGCAGTCTCCATTGCCATTCCCAGGTTAAGCCCGGGGATTTCACAACAGACTTACAAAACCGCCTGCGCACGCTTTACGCCCAGTAATTCCGATTAACGCTTGCACCCTACGTATTACCGCGGCTGCTGGCACGTAGTTAGCCGGTGCTTATTCTTCAGGTACCGTCATGAGGCACGGATATTAGCCGTACCCTTTTCTTCCCTGACAAAAGAGCTTTACAACCCGAAGGCCTTCTTCACTCACGCGGCATTGCTGGATCAGGGTTGCCCCCATTGTCCAAAATTCCCCACTGCTGCCTCCCGTAGGAGTCTGGACCGTGTCTCAGTTCCAGTGTGGCTGGTCGTCCTCTCAGACCAGCTACTGATCGTCGCCTTGGTGAGCCTTTACCTCACCAACTAGCTAATCAGATATCGGCCGCTCCAGGAGCACAAGGCCTTGCGGTCCCCTGCTTTCATCCTTAGATCGTATGCGGTATTAGCGTAACTTTCGCTACGTTATCCCCCACTCTTGGGCACGTTCCGATATATTACTCACCCGTTCGCCACTCGTCAGCGGAGCAAGCTCCCTGTTACCGTTCGACTTGCATGTGTAAAGCATGCCGCCAGCGTTCAATCTGAGCCAGGATCAAACTCTTCAGTTTAATCTCTGTTTAAAGTCATTGCTGACTTGTCTTGAATTCCCACCATTGGCGGAAATTCACTCTCAAGATACTGACGAACCTTCTTGCGAAGGTTACGTTTATTTCTTGTGAGCGTTTGATGCTATATTTTGAGCTGTCGGGGCCGAAGCCCCGGGCACATCATCAAACGCCCACACTTATCGACTGTTGATTGTTAAAGAATTCTGCGCTTTTCAGCGATTCTGCTAGTTCGACAAAGCGTTGTGTTTGTCAGCAGAGGAGCGAGATTATCTGGTGTTTCGTGATAACCGTCAAGCTTCTTTTTGCCCCGCTTCAACTTGCCGTCGTCACTTTCGTGCTAATGCGTTGCTGCGAGGGACAGAACTATAGCAAACGTGCCATCCGTCCGCAAGCCCCTTCCTGAAGCATTTTTGCAACGTCACGCGCGGCGCGTGCGCAATCCGTCGACTTCCGCCCGAAGCGCGGTACGGTCGGCATTCAGCGCTTCGAGCTGCGCACGCAATGCCTTGAGTTCGGAAGCATAGTTATCCCGCGCGGTAACGGCGCCAACCAGGTCCATTTCCGCGGCCAGCCGTGCGTCCGAATCGGTCGCGGCCAGTGTCACGCTGCGTTCCAGTTGCGAGCGCAGGTCGGCCAGCTGGCGATCCTTGCCATCGATCGCCAACTGGTCCTTGGCCTTGCCGACCAGCGCATTGCTGGCGACTTCGCGCGCATCGCGCAGCTCGATCGTCAGGCGTTCGATCTGTTCACCGCGCTCGGCCGCCAGGGCGTTCGCCGTCGACAGCTGCGCGAGCAGATCGTCACGTTCCGCTTCGAGCAGCTCTCCCGAGCGGGCCAGTGCTTCCAGGTCGCTTTCGGCCTGTGCCAGCTTGTCGCGATTGCCCGCCCCGGACTGTTCGGCGAACTGCCGCGCCCAGTCGGCCAGCGCCACTGCCAGCGGCTCGGGAATCTCCGCCTTCGGTACTTCGGCGGGCGGCACATTGTCCGCGCGCCAGGCGGCGAGCTGCTTGTGGATGGCGTTGGGTGATCCGCTGCCGCCGATTGCGTCGCGCACTGCCTCGACCGTTACCGGCTGGCCTTCGTTATGCAGGGCGCTTGCCGCCGCTGCAACTTCGTCGAATGTGGGTGTCTGGTCCAGCATGTTTTATCCGTGTCGTGAAGCGCGCAGCTTACTACAGATGCATCCTGGAAGGCACGAGCTTGGGATGCACTGCTCAGGAGGCTGATGCCGGGCGGACCTGGACGGTGGGTGACAGGCGGCGTAGCCGGTGCCGGCCTTCACGCCTGCTGCGACGCGACCAGCGCCACGCCCTCGCCTTCTCCGGTGCGCTGGATGCGTACGATGTGCAACGCATCGGCATTCTCGACCAGTACGCACGCCTTGCCGGTGCGCTTGCAGTGATCCTGCACGCGCCAGTAGGCGCCGTGGCTCATGCAGCCGGTCTGGCAGATCACCAGGTCGGCGGCCGCCAGATCGGCTTCCAGGCCCGCAAAGTCGTCGGCGGGCGATGCCGGCGCGGTTGACGTGCCCGCGCGTTGCGGTGCCGGCTGCCGGTCGCGCCGCTCCAGTTCGTCCATCAGCTCCCGGACACGCGCCTGCAACGCTTCCACGTTCCGTGCCAGCGTGACGCGTTTCGCAAGGCCGGGCATGGCGCGCTCCAGCGCGGCGCGGTCTTCCCTGGCCCAGGCCAGCGCGGTGGTGCGCTTGACCAGCTCAGCCCGCAGTTGCACCGTTTGCCCGTTCAGCCTCTCGATCTCGCGCGCCTGCGCCTGGATCTGCCTGGAACAGCGCACCTGCACCTCGCCGTATGCACGCAGCAGCGCGGCATGCTCCTGCAGCAACTGGTCCAAATCTTCGGCGGGAACCTGCATCTTGTATTTCCTTTGTTGAATCGTGGCACGGGCGCCCCATGCATTTTAAATGCGAATGATTATCATTACAAGGAAAGCACTCTTCATTTGTCCTGCGTCATGAAATGTCCTGGGGCCTGACCCGAGGACATTGCTTGATCTGACGCAAAGGTTACGGCGCTCGCAATACCGTCAGGACGCCAACGCGGCTGGCGCCCGGGTCCGCTTCCTGTGACTCGCGCGCGGAGGCGCACGCAATAGCTGGCGAATACGTTCGTCACTTCGGCGCGGCCGATCCGGAAGCCGCGCATCGTTTCGCGGTGCGCCATGGCTGGCCGCTCGTCCGGGCAGGCGCGCCTGAAGCTGGATTCCGTCAATCCAGCCGGTTCAGCCGTTCAGCGTAATGAACCCGCCATCGATCGGATAATCGCTGCCGGTGATGAACGACGCCTCGTCGCTGCACAGGTACAGCGCGAGCGCCGCCACCTCGTCCGGCTGCGCCATCCGCCCGATCGGCTGCGTCTTCGACAGCTTCTCGAACATCTCCCCTTCCCGGCCCGGGTAATTCTTCGCCAGGAAGCCGTCGACGAACGGCGTGTGCACGCGCCCCGGGGAAATCGAATTGCAGCGGATGCCGTCCCGCAGGTAGTCCTTGGCCACCGACAGCGTCATCGCCATCACCGCGCCCTTGGCCGTGGAATAGGCGAAGCGCTCGGCCACGCCGACCCAGGCGGCCACCGACGCCATGTTGACGATCACGCCGCCGCCGTTGGTGCGCAGTTGCGGGATTGCGGCATGCAGGCAGTTGTAGACGCCTTTCACGTTGACGGCCATCACGCGGTCGAAGTCGCCTTCCGCGGTGTTGTCGGCCTTGCCGATGTGGGCGATGCCGGCGTTGTTGACGAGGATGCCGAGCGGGCCGATGGCGTCGAACGCGGCCAGCACGTCGGCCTGCACCGCCACGTTGCAGGCGTGCGCCGTGGCCGTGCCGCCTTCGCGGCGGATTTCCTGCGCCACCTCGCGGGCGGCGTCCTCGCCGATATCGAGCACGTGGACGGCGGCGCCCCGGGCGGCGAGCAGCTTCGCGATGGACCGGCCGATGCCGCTGCCGGCGCCGGTGACGACGGCCTTCCTGTCGTTCAGATTAAACACGTTTCAATGCTCCATTGGTGAGGGGAGGAACCGGCGCCGCCCGGCGCTCCGCCGCGAGCACCGTGCGGGCGAACCAGGCAACGACGAGGAAACACACCAGCGGCACCACGTAGCCCAGCTGGATGCTGTGCGTGACATCGCTGACGAAGCCGAACGCCAGCGGCAGCAGCGCGCCGCCGACGATCGCCATGATGATCAGACTGCTGCCCATTTCCGTGTCGGCGCCGGCATCCCTGATGCCGAGGGCAAAAATGGTCGGAAACATGATCGACATGAAGAATACGATGCCGATCACGGCCGCCACGCAGGCGATGCCGCCGGCGAACATCGTCACCGCCGCCAGCAGCGTGCATAGCAGCGCATGCACCAGCAGCAGCCTGGCCGGCGCCACGTACCTCATCGCGCAGGTGCCGGCGAAACGCCCGACGACGAAGGCCACGCCGCAGCCCCAGCCCAGGTAATCGGCGGCAGCGACGTGCGACAGGCCCGCCGAGTCGGCGGCGAACAGGATGAAGAAGCTGAACACGCAGACCTGCGCGCCCACGTAGAAGAACTGCGCGATGACCGCGCGCCGGACCGGCCCGCGCCGCCACGCCCGCGCGATGGCGCCGGCGGCCGCTTCGTGCCGCCCATCGCACGCGTCGGGCCTGTGGGGGCGATCCGGTTCCGGCAGGCGGATGAACCAGAACACGATGGCGATGGCGAAGATCACCAGGCCCAGCACCAGGTACGGCCCTTTCACGCTGGCCGCTTCGGCCGCCAGCGCCGCCGTTCGCGCGCCGGCGCTCATCGCCTGCAGCTGCTGGTCGCTTGCCCCCTGCACCAGGATCAGCCGCGCGCCGACGATCGGCGCCACCGCGGCGGCCAGGCCGTTGAACGACTGCGCCAGGTTCAGGCGCTGCGTGGCGCGTTCGGGCCGGCCCAGCAGCGCGGCATACGGATTGGCCGCCGTTTCCAGCAGCGTCAGGCCGCACGCGATGATGAACAGCGCGGCCAGGAACACCGCATAGCGGTGGGTATCGGCTGCCGGGATGAACAGCAGCGAGCCACTGCCGAACAGCAGCAGGCCGGCGATGATCGCGGGGCGGTAGCCGGCGCGGCGGATCAGCATGCCGGCCGGCAGCGCCATCACGAAGTAGGCGACGTAGACGGCCGAATCGACCAGCGCGGCCTGCAGCACCGTCAGGCTGAACGAGCGCCGCAGGTGCGGAATCAGGATCGGATCGAGGTTGTGAACGAAGCCCCACAGGAAAAACAGCGTGGTGATCATCACAAAGGCGAACTTGTACGAACGCCGGGGGGAAAGTTCGGTCATGTCCAACGTCTCCAGTGGGGGCCGCGTACATTGCGCGGCCCTGTTCGTTCCAGACGATTCCCTGCAACCTTCGCCGCGCCGTGCATGCGCGGCGGCGCGGCGCTATGCGTCGAGCAGCTCCGCGTTCCACGCATGCACGGTCTGCCGCTGCTCGCCCAGCCCGGTGATGCCGAGCCGCATCACGTCGCCGGCGCGCAGGTACACGGGATCGGGCTTCTGGCCCAGGCCCACGCCGGGCGGCGTACCGGTGCTGATGATGTCGCCCGGGTGCAGCGTCATGAAGCGGCTGATGTAGCTGACCAGCTGCGCCACCGTGAACACCATCGTGCGCGTGCTGCCCTGCTGGTAGCGCCTGCCGTTCACTTCCAGCCACAGGTCGAGGTCCTGCGGATCGGGCACTTCGTCGGCCGTGACCAGCCACGGACCGACGGGGCCGAACGTGTCGCAGCCCTTGCCCTTGTCCCACTGGCCGCCCCGCTCCAGCTGGTACTCGCGCTCGGACACATCGTTGACCACGCAATAGCCGGCCACGTAGTCGAGCGCGTCGGCTTCCTCCACGTAGCGGGCGCGCGTACCGATCACCACGCCGAGCTCCACTTCCCAGTCGCTCTTGACGGAATCGCGCGGCAGCACCACCGCATCGTTGGCGCCGGCGATCGCGCTGGTGGCCTTCATGAACAGCACCGGCTCGACGGGCACCGCCATGCCCGATTCGGCCGCATGGTCGGAGTAATTCAGGCCCACGCAGATGAACTTGCCCGTATCGGCCACGACCGGCGCCAGGCGCACGGGCGCGGCGGCCGGGGCGGGCAAGGCGCGCCAGTCCAGCGATTTCAAACGCGCGAGCGATTCCTTGCCCAGGTAAGCCGATTCCACGTCGGGAATGTAGCCGGACAGGTCGCGCACGCGCCCTTCGGGGTCCAGCAGGCCGGGTTTCTCGTCGCCCTTCGGGCCGTAGCGCAGCAATTTCATGGGGTTTCCTTACATTGACGTTGACAACAAAAACCGTTGACTATCCCACCGGCACGGGCGCGCGCGGATCGATCAACCCGTCGCGTGCCAGCGCGTGCCAAAGGCCCGGCGGTATCGGCTGCGCGAACCAGGCCGCGTTCTGGCGCAACTGCGCCGGGCTCTGCGCGCCGGGGATGCACGAAACCACGGCCGGGTGGGCCATCGGGAATTGCAACGCGGCCGCCTGCACCGGCACGCCGGCCGCCCGGCATGCCGCGGTGATCGCGGCGACACGGGCGACGACATCCGCCGGCGCATCCTCGTAATTGAACTTGCGGGTGCCGGCCAGGATGCCCGAGTTGAACGGCCCGCCGATCACGATGCCGATGCCGCGCCCGGCGCAGCGGTCCAGCAGCGGTTCGAGCGATGCCTGTTCGAGCAGCGTGTAGCGGCCGGCCAGCAGCGCGCAGTCCAGGTCGCATTCTTCCATCGCGTCGGCCACCACTTCCCATTCGTTGACGCCGAGGCCGAAGGCGCGCACGCTGCCTTCGTCGCGCAGTTGCGCCAGCGCGCGAAAACCGCCCCCGTGCGTGAGCTGTTGCCAGTAGTGTTCGTGCCGGCTGCCATGCGTGACGCGGCCGATGTCGTGCACGTACAGGATATCGACGCGGTCCAGGCCCAGGCGCTGCAGGCTGTCCTCGTGCGAACGCAGGATGCCGGCGTACGTGTAGTCGAACTCGGGGCGGAACGGCAGCGGCGCGCCCCAGCCGCCCTCGCCCGGCCTGACGGACGGATCGGGCCGCATCAGCCGCCCGACCTTGGTGCTGATCACGTAATCGGCGCGCGGCCGGTGGCGCAGCGCGGCGCCGAGCCGGTGTTCGGACAGCGTGAAGCCGTAATAGGGCGCGGTGTCGAAATAGCGGATGCCGAGGCCCCAGGCCGCGTCGACGATGGCGTGCGCATCGGCGTCGTCCATCGGCTCGTACAGGCCGCCGAGCTGGGCGCAGCCCAGCCCCATGCAGGTCAGCGGCATGCGGCCGAGGCCGCGCATGCTGTGCTCGTTGATCCGGTGCGCGCCGGTGCGGACCGTGTTCATCAGGCGGCCCGCAACGGGAAGCATCCCGGCCCGGACGGCTCGAACTGCTTGTACGTGAGGATGAATTCCTGGTGGCCCAGCGCTTCCGAGCATGTCGGCTCGCCGTTCGCCACGCGCGCCACCAGTTCCACGATCTCTGTGCCCACCTGTTGCAGCGACGCCTGGCCGGTCAGGATGCGGCCGGCGTTCACGTCCATGTCTTCCGCCAGCCGTTCGTACGTGGCCGGATTCGCGCAGACCTTGATGACCGGCGCGATGGCCGAACCGACCACCGAGCCGCGCCCGGTGGTGAACAGCGTGACATGGGCGCCGCACGACAGCAGCTCGACGATTTCCGCGTTGTCGGAGATGTTCGGGAAGCCGAAGCGCACTTCGCCGTCCGGCACCACGTCCAGCAGGTACAGGCCGCCGGCCCCGGGCACGTCGCCCGGCTTTAGGATGCCCGAGATCGGCGAGGCGCCGCTTTTCGCATAGGCGCCCAGCGATTTTTCCTCCTGCGTGGTCAGCCCGCCATCGGCATTGCCCGGTGCGAAGCTGCCGTGGCCCAGCACCGTGTAGTAGCGCGCGGCCTTGTCCACGCAGCGCACGATTGCATCGCCCAGTTCCGGCGTGGCGGCACGCCGCTTCATGTGGAATTCGCAGCCCACCAGTTCGCCCGTCTCCTCGAAGATGCAGGTGGCGCCCGCCTCCACCAGTTGGTCGAATGCCACGCCGACCGCGGGATTGGCGGTGATGCCGCTGGTGCTGTCCGAACCGCCGCAGATGGTGGCGACGACGAGCTCATCGAGCCGCATCGGCACGCGCGGCTGCGCCGCCAGGGCGTCGAGCGCCCAGCGCACCCATTCCACGCCGTCCGCCACGCTGGTGCGGGTGCCGCGGTTTTCCTGGATCGTGATCGTGTGCACCGGCCGGCCGCCGGCCGCCACGGTCTCTTCCAGGCCGCGGCGGTTGAAGCTTTCGCAGCCCAGCGCCACGATCAGCGCCGCGCCCACGTTGGGATGCGTGACGAGCTGCTTCATCATGCGGTCGGCGTAGTCGTTCGGATAGCAGCCGGGAAAGCCGATCAGGTGCACGGGCTGGCCGTGGAACGCGTTCACCACCAGCCGCGCCACGTGGTGCGCGCATTCGACCGTGTAGACCACGACCACGACATTGCGGATGCCCTTGCGGCCGTCGGCGCGCAGGTAGCCGGCCAGCGCCGGCGGGGAGGAAGGAGCAGAGGAGTGAGCGGTCATGGTCGGTGCGTGCTTCCGGTGATGGACAGGCCGTCGCCGGCCTGCGCGGGAATGGAACCGGCATTTCCCGAAGTGGAATGCGCCGGGCCGGCATCGGTCGGGCTGCCATGCGGGGGGCTGTAATGCGTGGGGAGGTAGTCGCTGACCAGGTTATGCGTGTGCAGGATCGCGCCCCGCGCCACCGGCGCCGTGACGGTGCCGATCAGCGCGCCGTAGCGCAGCACCTTGTCGCCGGGCGCCAGCGCCACGCGGGCCACCTTGTAGCCCAGCGGCACGGCCTCGGGCAGTGCCACGCCGGCACCGTCGATGTCCGCCACGTCGCCGGCGGCGAGCGGCGTGCGGGCGATCAGGCAGTTGTCCTCGGGAGACATCAACAGAAACTGGGGCGCTGGGTGCGCCGGTTGCTCGGGCATCACGGTTCCTTTGCATCGCGGTTCGAATCCACGTCGTTGCCTCGAGAAACACGGTCTGGCGCGCGCCGTCGCGAGGTTGAGTCCAACACAATGTATTAAATATATTCTGTACCGTCAACCAGTTTGTGCACCGATGGTTACGGCAATCATCGACGTGATTGATTGCGCAAACATTTTCGCCACAGTGTTGTGAGCGCAAACAAAAAACGTTTTACTTACCGGGCACATGTTTCTAGAATAAATAAAAACAAAGACAACGGCATCCCCCACGGAGGAGACATGGATACCCTGCCCGATGGCGCCCATACTGGCACCTGCACTTGCGCCCATTCCCCTGCCCGCGTCCGGGCCCGCATGGCCACCGGCACCCTTGCCGGCACCCTCGCGCCCGCCCTGCTCGGCGCTTTCCTGCTGCTCGGCAGCGGCGGCGCCGCCGCGAAGGACCGCACCATCGTGGTGGCGCCCGACGGCACCGGCGACCACCGCACCGTCCAGGAAGCCTTCGCGGCCGTGCCCGACAACAGCGCCGACCGCACCGTCATCCTCGTCAAGCCCGGCATCTACGACGGCCAGAAGATCCTGCGCAAGGAAAAGAACAAAGTGACCCTGCAGGGCGAGGCCGCGGACACCACGATCCTCACCTGGCACATCAACACCAACGAGGAACAGCCGGCCGGCACCGACCCGCGGTACAAGGGCACGGCGCTGGTCGTGCTCGCCGACGATTTCCGCGCCGACAGGCTGACCTTCCGGAATACCTCGGGCGACCACGGCCAGGCGCTGGCGCTGCGCATCGACGGCGACCGCGCCGTCGTCACCAACAGCCGCCTGCTGGGCTGGCAGGATACCGTGATGCTCAACAACGGCCGGCACTACTTCCGCGATAGCTACATCGAAGGCCGCGTCGACTTCATCTACGGCAGCGCCACGGCGGTGTTCGACCGCTGCGAAATCCGGAGCAAGAACGGCGGCTACGTGACCGCGGCCAGCACGCCGCCCGAGCGGCCATACGGCTTCGTCTTCATCGACAGCAGACTGACGGGCGATCCCGCGCCGTGGATCGACCCGGCCGGGAAGATCGAAGCCAGGCCTCCCGGCGCCCTCGCCTTCCTGGGCCGCCCGTGGCGGCCCTACGGCAGCGTGACCTTCGTCAATACCGAGATGGGCGCGCACATCCGGCCGGAAGGCTGGGACAACTGGCGCAAGCAGGACAACGAGAAAACCGCCCGCTACGCGGAATACAACAGCCGCGGCGAAGGCGCCGCTCCCGGCAAGCGGGTTGCGTGGTCGCGGCAACTGGGCGATGCCGAAGGGCGCGGGCTGACCGTCGAGAAGATCCTCGGCGGCGCCGACGGCTGGCGTCCCGCCATGTAAGGCCGCCCGCCGCGTCGAGCCGGCTACCCGCCTCGCACCAGGCAAGCCGGCCACAAACCCGATTTCGTTTCATGACAAGCCAGGAAGCGGCCGGCACCGGCTCGCCCATATAAAACCATCACAAGCGCAATGGAGGAGACCATGGATTACAGCAGCCGCAAGCTCAGGGTTAAACGTTTAACGCAAGCGGTGTCGATCGCTCTCGTTTCGATCGCCACCAGCAACGCCGCGCATGCCCAGCAGGCCGCACCGGATGCGGGCACCACGGCCGACGGCGCGCCGATCCAGAAAGTGCAGGTGGTCGCCACGCGCGCCTCGCAGCAGTCCGGCATCGAGCGCAAGAAGAACGCGGCCACCGCGATGGATTCGATCGTGGCCGAAGACGTGGGCTCGCTGCCCGACCGGAACGTGGGCGAAGCGATCTCGCGCATGGCCGGCATCGTGCTGGATCGGGGCGACTATGGCGAAGGCGTGACGGTCTCCGTGCGCGGCAACGGCGCCGACCTGACCCGCGTGGAGCTCGATGGCCAGAGCGTGCAGTCCGCCGGTGGCACCGACGCCGGCGCCACGGGCGGCGCAAACAGCCGCGGCACCGAGTTCCGCCAGCTTTCGGCCGACCTGATCAAGAGTGTCGACGTGGTGAAAGGGTCGACGGCCGACATGACCGAGGGCGCACTGGGCGGCGGCATCGTCATCAAGACGCGCACGGGCCTGGACTTCAAGAAGCCGTTCGCCTCGCTGCGCCTGGGCGGCAGCCAGAACTCGCTGGACAAGAAGTGGAAGCCGGACGCCAACCTGATCCTGGCGAACAAATACCTGGACGGGCGCCTCGGCCTGATGGTCAACGCCTCGCACAGCACCCTGAACAACGAGGCGCACTCGATGCAGGTGTCGCAGACGGCGCAGCAGGGCTACTACCGCCTGCTGGACTTCGACGGGTCGCCGGAAAAGACCTACACGTTCCTGCCCAGTACCGTCAACGGCAACGACCTGACGGCCACCACGCCGATCGTGCGCACGCCGCTGGGCGGCAACAACTTCCTGAACTCCGAATCGCCGCTGTCGCTGATCACCAAGTCGGCCGGCGCGAAGACCAAGGCCGAATGCGCCGCCCTGTTCCCGAACTTCAGCGCCGCGCAACTGGCGCAGATCCCGCAGGGCAGCCGCGCCGCGGCGCTGACGCAGCGCGGCAACGAGCTGTTGACCTGCCTGAACCAGTGGAACGACTACACGCCGTCGAACGTGCGCTACTTCATGAAGAAGGAGCACGACCGCAAGGACAACCTGGACCTGCGCGCCGATTTCAAGGTGACCGACCGGCTGACCGTGTACGCCAAGGGCAGCTTCAACCGCCGCGAAACGCGCATCGAGCAGATGACCTACCAGCTCGGCCTGGTGAAGAATCCGAACCAGCTGCCCAATCCGCTGATCACGCCCGGCTACACCGGCACGGTGGTATCGGACGATACCGTCAACGGCGTGCGCACCGCGGCGCCCGGTTCCGGCTTCTACACGTACAACGCGCCGTACACGTATTCCACGCGCTCGAACAACTATCCGTTCATGGGCGCCGTCACCAACGTGGACCCGGCCTCGGTGCTGGTGGACGCGAGCCACCACCTGACGCGCTTCACGGTCTCCGACGGCCAGGCCATCCCGGACCAGACGCTGGAATTCGCCCGCACCGTCAGCCGCTACCTGCAGACGGGCGGCACCTACCGGAACAACGGCCTGACCGCCGAATTCTTCTTCGCCGATGCCCAGTCGGATTTCCGCCGCGTGCAGCAGCGCATGAGCTACACGCTGAACACGGGGCCCACCACGTTCGAGCTCGATCCGAGCGGTCTGTGGGGCTTCCAGTTCCCGGCCGGCGTCAACCAGGCCGATCCCGCCGGCTATGCGGCGCTGTTTCCGCGCACCGTCGGCGGGGCCGCGCTGGGCAACACCAACACCGTGTTCCGGCCGAACTACACGGCGGCGCAGCAGCCGCTGCGCACCACGGCGGCCGGCATCCTGTGGCTGCCGCAGATCCGCGAAACGGGCGAGCGTACCGCCAAGCTCGACGTGACGTACATGACGCCGGAAAGCATTCCGTTCTTCAAGCGCATCAAGGCCGGGTTCAACCTGCGCGACAACTTCAGCAACTCCTGGGAAGGCGGCGCCGGCGACAAGATGGTCAAGGCGCCCATCGGTACCTACGGCCAGGCCGGCTACGTGCCGGGCGTCTACCTGCCGCAGGCGCGCGTGGACAACCGCTTCGAAGGCTGCCAGAACACGCCCGGCTCGCTGGCCGCCGGCGGCGACGCCTGCAGGTACGGCTTCTCGCCTTCCCCGGACCCGCGCAACGGCCGCGACACCACGCTGGTGCTGACGCAGCAGGACTTCCAGAACCTGATCGCCCGGACGCTGACGAAGCCGGCCACCGGCACCTCGTATTTCAACGGCGCCAACGGGCGGCCCGGCATCCTGCCGCAGAACTGGACCGGCATCGACATCGCGAAGGCCGTCGAACTGACCAACTTCGCCAACCGCAACTGGGATTGCGTGCAGACCTGCACGGCCACCGACGGCAAGGTGTACGACCAGCCCGTGAACAAGCTCGAAGAGCGCATCGACGCGTTCTACCTGATGACCGACTTCGGCCTGGACCATGTGCCGTTCACCAGCCGCGCCCTGCCCTTCGGCCTGGAATTCGACGGCAACGTGGGCGTGCGCTACGTGCGCAGCCGCGTGCACGGCACCGGCACGATGACGTTCCAGTCGTATTCGAAGACGGCGGCCTACGACCCGGACGATCCGACCAATTCGGCCGGCTACGTGCAGTCGTCGATCGTGCAGAATACGGCCGTGGACGCCGAGACCACCGACGTGCTGCCGAGCCTGAACCTGGCCACGTGGCTGCGGCCCGATGAACTGGTGCTGCGCTACAGCGTGGCGAAAACCGTCGCGCGCCCGCCGATCCAGCAGCTGCTGCCGGCCAGCACCTGCATCTACGACGAACGCGCCGCCGACCTGGATTCCGACGGCACGCAGCGCTGCAACGGCGTGATCGGCAACCCGGCGCTGCAGGCGCGCAAGAACGTCAACCAGAACGTCTCGCTCGAGTGGTACCCGAACCGCGACACGATGTTCAGCCTGGCGTACTTCAACCAGAAGGGCAAGGTGGGCCAGTTCATCACCGAAGGCGTCAGCGGCGGCCAGCTGTTCGCCGGTTCCGACCTGGTGGACCCGCAGACCGGCGTGAAACTGTCCGACCTGCCGTTCAACTATTCCACCTACGTCAACGGCCCCGTTTCCACCCGCAACGGCGCCGAGTTCAGCACCAAGACGGCGTTCACGTTCCTGCCGGGGCTGCTGGGCTTCACCGGCTTCGACGCCAACTACACGAAGGTGAAGTCGAAGCACGTGACGGCCTCGATCGTCGACCTGCTGACCGGCACCCCGCTGCCGCCGGCGCGCGAGTCGGAATCGCAGTACAACATCGCGCTGTGGTACGACGACGGCAAGCTGTCGGCACGCGTTGCCCTGCAGGGCGCCGCCGCCTGGTTCACCTGCATCTCGCCGTGCGGCCAGACCCCGCGCGAGCTGATCAACTACCCGGCGCAGGGCGTGAACGTGAATGCCTCCACGCCGATCATCTACTCGCCGGGCTCGCCGAACTTCAAGGATGCGACGCGCTTCGTGGACGCCAAGATCGCGTACAGGTGGCGCCCGGACGTGGAATTCTTCCTCGAAGGCCGCAACATCGGCAACGCGACCACGTCGAACAGCCAGGGCCCGTATGCGCCGCTCAGCAACGGCGTACCGAACCTGCTGGACTACGCGTATGCCGGCCGGCGCATCATGTTCGGCGTGTCGTTCCGCACGCTGTAGACGAGGACCATGCCGCTCTCCGGTGCCGGATACCTTCAGGTGTCCGACACCGGTTTCGCAAACGTCTGCCAGCATCCGGGCAACAAGCCGGCCGGTCCGCCACAGCGGTTCGACACCGAATGGCAAACCCGGTCTTGCCCTCTCGCAGTCGCCCCTTATGCGTAGGTATCGACGACGCTGCCCAGCGTCGCCGTGCCGCCCGGCTGCGTCGACGCCGCGCTGTTCGTGCCCTGTTCCTGCGCCGCCTGCCGCTGGGCCGCCTGCTGGGCCACCTGCTGTGCCGCCTGGGCCTGCAATTGCGCGATCCGCTGCTGCAGGGCCTGGATCGCCTGCTGGATCTGCTCCGCTTCCTTCTGCCCCGTTTCGCTGGTGTCCTTCTGCGCTTCGGCCAGTTCCTTCTGCTTGCTCACCAGCTGCCGTTGCAGCGTGGCCAGTTGCCCGCCGCCCGCACTGGCGGACGATACAACTGTCGTGGCTGAACCTGCAGCCGAGCCGATCGATGCCACCATGTCTGTTCCTTTCGCTGTCGCCTGCGCTGTTGCATGCGCTGTTGCCTATTGTCGTCCATGCATTATCGGCACGTGCTGCGCGAACTGAACCGCCGGCGATGTAAAGCCACGTAAAGATCGGTCCGCCCCGGCCGAGCGTGTACACTGCGGCGGCGCCGGCTTTTCATTGCAAAAGCGCGCATCGCACGTCAACGACAGAGAGAATGCCATGAAGATTTCAAACTCGCTGCCCGCCTGGGCCATTGCCGCGCCCGTTTGCGCGTGGCTGCTGCTGGCCGGGAAACTGGCCGGCGCCGACCAGATGCTCGGCGGCGCGTACATCGCGCTGCTGGCCGCCGGCCTGTTCGCCGGCGTGCTGGCCGCCGTGTTCCACGCCGAGGTGGTGGCGCACCGGATCGGCGAACCGTACGGCACGCTGGTGCTGGCGGTGGCGGTGACATCGATCGAAGTGGCGCTGATCGTATCGCTGATGATCGCCGGCGGCGAATCGACCACCGGCCTGGCGCGCGATACGGTTTTCGCGGCCGTGATGCTGATCCTGAACGGCATGGTGGGCATCTGCCTGCTGGCCGGCGCGCGCCGGCACGGCGAACAGCGGTTCACGCAGACCGGCGTTTCCGCCGCGCTGGCCACGCTGTCAGCCATCGCCGTGCTGACGATGGTGCTGCCGAACTACACGACCACCACGCCGGGCCCGGTCTACAGCAGCAGCCAGCTGATCTTCATCGCCGTGGTATCGCTGGTGTTGTATGGCACCTTCGTGCTGGTGCAGACGGTGCGCCACCGCGATTATTTCCTGCCCGAGGCCGCCGTCGACAACGAGGAAGTGCATGCGCCGCCGCCGCCGAAGAGCGTTGCCTGGCGCAGTGGCGCCCTGTTGCTGGCGTGCCTGGCGGGCGTGGTGCTGCTGGCGAAATCGCTGTCGCCGCCGCTCGAGGCGGCGGTGCTCGCGCTCGGCGCGCCGAAGGCGCTGGTCGGCATCATCATCGCCGCCGTCGTGCTGCTGCCCGAGGGGATCGCCGCCTACCAGGCGGCGCGCGCGAACCGGCTGCAAACCAGCCTGAACCTGGCACTCGGTTCCGCGCTGGCCAGCATCGGCCTGACGATTCCCGCGGTGGCGATCGTGTCGCTGGCCAACGGCTGGACGCTGTCGCTGGGGATCGACGTCAAGTCGACCGTGCTGTTGCTGCTGTCGGTCGTCGTGGCCACGATATCGCTCGGCAACGGCCGCACCACGATCATGCAGGGCACCGTGCACCTGGTGATCTTCGCCGTCTACCTGTTCATCACGATCGTGCCCTGAACGTCCGAAAGTGCGTGTCCCGTGCCGCCCTCGCAGGCACGGGACACGCACTTTTTTTGTTGTCGGATTCGCCACGCCAGCAGTGCATCGCTTGTTCTTTTTACATGGTAATCTGCTCACATCACCGGCATCCGGAGCCGGGAAGCGCAAGCACCAGACACCCCCGGACCAACCATTCGTAGACAACGCAGACAAGTGAACGTGATGAAAAAGAACGTAGCAATTATCGGGGCAGGCTTCTCCGGCGCGGTCATAGCGCACCAGCTCGCCAAGGCGGGCCATCAAGTCGAAGTGTTCGAATCGCGATCGCACATCGCCGGCAACTGCTATTCCGAGCGCGATGCCGAAACCAGCGTGATGGTGCACGTGTACGGCCCGCACATCTTCCACACCGATAACGAACGGGTGTGGAAATTCGTCAACGAGTTCGGCGAGTTCATGCCATTCGTCAACCGCGTCAAGGCGATCACGAACGACCGCGTGTTCACGTTGCCGATCAACCTGCTGACGATCAACCAGTTCTTCAACAAGACCTTCCGCCCGGCCGAGGCGCAGCAGTTCCTGGCCGAACAGGGCGACAAGACGATCGAGAACCCGGTCACGTTCGAAGACCAGGCGCTGCGCTTCGTCGGCCGCGACCTGTACGAGGCGTTCTTCAAGACCTACACCGTCAAGCAATGGGGCCTGCAACCGAGCGAACTGCCGGCCAGCATCCTGAAGCGGCTGCCGGTGCGCTTCAACTACGATGACAATTATTTCAGCCACAAGTACCAGGGCATGCCGAAGGATGGCTACACGGCCATCGTCGAAAAGATCCTGAACGTGCCGGGCATCACCGTGCACCTGAGCACGCCGTTCAAGCCGGAACAGAAAGGCGATTACGACCACGTGTTCTACAGCGGCCCGATCGACGCCTGGTTCGGCCACCGCGACGGCCGCCTGCCCTACCGCACGCTCGATTTCGAAGTGCACCGCGACCAGGGCGACTACCAGGGCAATGCCGTGATCAACTATTGCGACAGCGCCAAGCCCTACACGCGCATTACCGAGCACAAGCACTTCTCGCCGTGGGAACAGCACGAAGGCACGCTGTGCTACTTCGAGTACAGCCGGCAGTGCGAGGAAGGCGATACGCCGTATTACCCGATCCGGCTGGCGCGCGACAAGGTACAGCTGGAAAAATACGTGAAGCTCGCGCAGGACGAACCCAACGTGACCTTCATCGGCCGCCTGGGCACCTACCGTTACCTCGACATGGACGTGACGATCGACGAGGCGCTGAAAGTGGCCGACAAGTTCCTCGCCTGCGCCACCGAGAACGCGCCGATGCCGGCGTTCGTCATCGATCCGCTGGCCTGACGAACCGGATCGCCAATCCACCGGCATCGGCCACCATTCCAGCGGGATGGTGGCCGATGCCGCTTTTGCCCCTGTTCTCGATTCCGCTTTTACTCCAGCGCCCGCGGGATCGCCTGCAACTGCGCGCATCCCATATCTTCCGGCGCCAGCAGCGACGCACGTGGCATGCCCGCGTGGGCGACGTGCCGCCCGAATGGCTGGTCGTGATCAGCCTGGTAAATAGGAACGCCGGATTACGTTGATGTTGCGCGTCAACGCCAGCGTGCACATCCGCTGCCGTGCGTGGTGAAGGTGTTCAAGGCGGCATCCGGATCGCCGACGCTGCCGGGCAAGGTCGGCCGGCAGGACCGACCAGCGCCGATCGGTACTGACTCGGATATCTGTAGAATCGAATTCTGCTGCGCCATCAACGGACTCACGACATGATTACCTGCCACGTAAAGTATATTATCGACCCCTATCAAATGGACGCCTTCGAACGCTATTCACGCGATTGGGTCCGAATTGTCAGGCGAATGGGAGGGGAGCACCATGGCTATTTCCTCCCTGCCGAGGGGGCTAACAATATCGCCTATTGTCTATTCAGTTTCGCCAGCCTGTCCGATTATGAACGGTATCGCCGGGAGGCCGCGGAGGATCACGAATGTATTGAACTGGTGGGCAAGGCCACTCAGCAGAAGTTTATCCTGAGCTATGAACGCAGTTTTTTGCGGCCGGTGCTTCAGTAAATACATTGCTTCCACCCTGAGTGTCCGACGCCAGGCTTCTGGCCGATGGCAGCCGGCGCAAAGCGAACATGACCATTTCAAACGCGAGCCGCTACACCCAGGTACGGGCCGGATGCGGTAACGCCGTTCACCCAAGCGAATCCCGATAGCGTTTGAAATCACGGGTGTCGGGTAGCGGTCTTCGCCGACATCCCATCACTTCGGCGAAAACCGGTGTCCGACACCAGTACTCCGGCGCTGCTGGCAGCATCGGGCGTCGCCGACCGACCGGCTTGGGCCGGATGCGGCAATTGCATGAATTTAATTAGGATGCTAAACTTTTCCCTCCTAACAAAAAGCGCACGCCATGACCGACTTCGACAAGACCCTGATGTCCCTGACCCACACGCTGATCCACGCGGCGCGGGCATACAAGGCGGCGGCGGACCGCGTGGCCGGCAACTTCGCGCTGTCGCACGCGAGCGGCTGGCCGGTATTGATGATTGCCCGGCTCGGCGACGGCGTGCGGCCCGGCCTCGTGGCCGAAGCGCTCGGCGTCGAGCCGCCGTCGCTGGTGCGCATCATCGACCAGCTGGTGGCGGCCGGCCTCGTGCTGCGGCAGGACGATCCGGCCGACCGTCGCGCGAAGACGCTGCACCTGACCGCCGAAGGCCGCGAATGCGCCGCCCGGCTGGAGGAATTGCTGCTGCCGTTCCGGCGCGGCCTGTTCGCGGAGATCGAGCAGGGCGACATCGAGGCCTGCCTGCGCGTGCTGACGCGGCTCGATGCCGTGCTGGCCTCCCAGGCGAAGGGCTGAGCGGCGATGGCGTTGCCGAAGTTATCGCTTGCGCCGGTGCAGCCGCGCGAGCTGCTGTTCTCGGCGAAGTGCTTCGCCGCGTCGATGCTGGCGCTGTACGTGTCGCTGGCGGCCGGCCTGCCGCGCCCGTTCTGGGCGATGATGACCGCCTATATCGTGGCCAGCCCGCTGGCCGGCGCCGTGCGTTCGAAGGCGCTGTTCCGCGTGTGCGGCACGCTGATTGGCTGCGCCGCCACGGTGGCGATGGTACCGAACCTGGCCAACGCGCCGGAGCTGCTGTCGCTGGCGCTGGCGTGCTGGGTGGCGGTGTGCCTGTACGTATCGCTGCTCGACCGCACCCCCCGCTCGTATATCTTCATGCTGGCCGGGTACACGGCCGGCCTGATCGGTTTTCCGGCCGTCACCGATCCGGCCACCGTATTCGATACCGGGCTCGCCCGCGTGGAAGAAATCAGCGTGGGCATCCTGTCCGCCACGCTGGTCCACTCGCTGGTGTTCCCGCAGGGCGTGGGCCCGGCGCTGCTGGGCCGCCTGGACCGCGCGATCGGCGATGCGCGCCGCTGGATGCTCGAAGTGCTGCGCCCCGGTGCGGGCAGCCGCGATGCGCATGTGCGCCTGGCGCTGGCGGCCGAGATCAGCGACATGCGCATCATGGCCACGCACCTGCCGTTCGACACATCGCACCTGCGCTGGACCGGCGCGATGGTGCACGCGCTGCACGACCGCCTGGCGGTGATGGTGCCGCTGCTGCTGGCCGTCGAAGACCGGCTGCAGGCGCTGGCCGAAACCGGCCCCGTCGATCGCGCCTGGCAGGCGATGCTGGACGACGTGGCGCAATGGATCGGCGAAGGCAAGGCCGCCGACCCGGGCCGCGCCGCGGGCCTGCGCGCACGGTTGCGGGAACTGACGCCCGAACTGGCGCCGCATGCCGAATGGCGCACGATCCTGCAGGTCAACCTGGCCCAGCGCCTGGGCGCGCTGGTCGCGGCCTGCGAGGAAAGCCTGGAACTGCGCGACAGCATCGATGCCGTCATGCGCGGCGCGCCGCCGGCGGCACCGAAACACCTGACACCGTCGGTACTGCACCGCGACCACGGCATGGCCCTGCGTTCCGCGCTGGCCGCGGCGATCGCGATCCTGGCCTGCTGCGCGTTCTGGATCGCGACCGGCTGGCCGGCCGGCGCCGCCGCGCCGATGCTGGCCGGCGTGGCCTGCTGCTTCTTCGCGACGATGGACGACCCCGTGCCCGCGATCACCGGCTTCGTGAAATTCACGCTGTGGTCGGTGCCGGTCTCGGCGTTCTACATCCTCGTGGTGCTGCCGGCCGTCCACAGCTACGAGATGTTCGTCCTCGCGCTGGCCCCGGTGTTCCTGGTATTGGGTGTGTACATGGCGCGGCCGGCCACGTACGGCAACGCGCTGACGTTCGTGATCGGCATCGCCGGCACGCTGGCGCTGCACGACACCAACCAGCTGGACATGGCCTCGTTCGTCAACGGCATGCTGGCGCAGCTGATGGGCTATATCGTCGCGGCGGTGGTCACGAAGACCTTCCGCACGGTCGACGGTCCGTGGATGGCGCGCCGCATGCTGGGCCACGCCCGCGCCGAGCTGGTGCAGCTGGCGCGCTCGCCCCGCGCGCCGGCCCTGCTGGAAGTATCGGCCCGCGTGGTCGACCGCGTGGGCCTGCTGATGCCGCGCCTGGCGCTGGCCGGCGCCGCCCCGGCGGTCCGCGCGGATGCGCTCGAGACCATGCGCGAACTGCGCGCGGGCCTGCACATCGCGCAGCTGCGCGCGCTGGCCCCGCGGCTGGAACCGGCGGGCGTACCGCTGGCACGGCTGTTCGACCGCGTCGCCGCGCATTTCGACACGCGTGCGGGCAACAGCTCGCATGCCGGCCTGCTGGCGCAACTGGACGGCACGCTGAGCGCCGTGTGCCGCGTGGCCGAAGGCGATGTCCGTACCACGGCCGCCGCCGCGCTGGCCAGCATGCGGCGCGACCTGTTCCCGCGCGCCGACATGTACCAACCCGCCCATCAACCGCACCAGGAGGAACCGCGATGATCGCCGAAATCAGCCTGCACGGCCTGTACGTGCCCACCCTGCTGCTGCTGGCGATGGCCGCGCTGGCCTGCACCCGCGTGCTCGGCAAGCTGCTGCTGCGGCTGGGCTTCTACCGCCTGGTATGGCACCCCGCCCTGTTCGAATTCGCGCTGTTCGGCATCCTGCTGGGCAGCTTCTCCATCCTGGTGAACCGTTATGGCTACTGAACTTACCCTGAAATCTTCCGCGCTGGCTCTGGCGCGCTTCCTCGTGACGCTGGCCGCCCTGTCCGCGGCCGGCGTCCTCGCGTGGCGCCTGTGGCAGCACTACGAGGTGGAGCCCTGGACCCGCGACGGGCGCGTCAAGGCCGACGTGGTGCAGGTGGCGCCGGACGTCACCGGCCAGGTCACGAAGGTGCTGGTGCACGACAACCAGCAGGTGAAGGCCGGCGACGTGCTGTTCGAGATCGATGCCGCCCGTTTCGCGCTGGCGCTGCGGCAGGCCGAGGCCGCCGTGGCGGCGCAGCGCGTGGCGCTGGACCAGGCGGTAAAGGATGCGCGCCGCAACGCCGAACTGCGCGAGCTGGTCGCGCAGGAAGTGCGCGACCAGTCGTCGGCGAAGGTCGACGAGCTGCGCGCCGCGCTGGCGCAGGCGGTCGTCGGCCGCGACGTGGCGAAGCTGAACCTGGATCGCACCCGCGTGGTGTCGGCCGTCAACGGCACCGTCACGAACCTGGACCTGCGCGCCGGCGCCTATGTGACGGCCGGCCACCCGGTGATGGCCCTGATCGACCGCGATTCGTACTATATCGAAGGCTACTTCGAGGAGACCAAGCTGGCCGCGATCGGCATCGGCGACCCGGTGCTGGTCACGCCGATGGGCGCCTCGGCGGTGCTGCATGGCCACGTGGAGAGCTTTGCCGGCGGCATTGCCGACCGCGACCGCAGCACATCGCCGAACCTGCTGTCGAACGTGAACCCCACGTTCAACTGGGTGCGGCTGGCGCAGCGCATTCCCGTGCGCGTGAAACTCGATGCGCTGCCGGCCGGCACGCGCCTGGTGGCCGGCCAGACGGTAACGGTGGACGTGCGCGCTCCTGCCCCGGCCGCGGTGGCCGGTGGCCCCGGCGCCACCCGTTCGTGAAGAGGACATCATGCGCAACCTGATCCGATTTCCCCTGTTTGCGTCGCTGGCCGTGCTGACGGCCTGCGGCACCGTGGGGCCCGACTACCGGCTGCCGGAACAGGCGGCCATCGGGCGCCCGGCCGCCGCCGCGCCGTTCGTCAGCGCCGCCGGCGCGGACGCGGCACTGTTCCGCAGCGAGCCGCTGCCGCCGGACTGGTGGCGGCTGTACAAGGAGCCGGCGCTCGACGCGCTGGTGACGAAGGCATTCGCCGCCAACACCGACCTGCGCGTGGCCGCCGCCAACCTGGCGCGCGCCCGCGCGGTGCAGCAGGAAGTCGCCGGCGCGGCCGATCCCGTTGTCGCTGCTTCCGGCGGACCGGCCTATGGCCGCGCTTCGGCGGCGGCCAAGGGGCTGCCCACGGCGCTGGCCGATGGCTACAGCCATGACGCCGGCATCGGCGTGTCGTACCAGCTCGACCTGTTCGGCAAGATCCGGCGCGGCGTCGAGGCGGCCGGCGCCGATCGCGAGGCCGCCGAAGCGGCGCTGGACCTGGCGCGCGTGACCGTGGCGGCCGACACCGCACGGGCGTACGTGGACGCCTGCGGCGCCCGCCACCAGCTCGGCGTGGTGCGCCGGTCCGTCGACCTCCAGCAGCGCTTCGTGGACTTGACGGCCAGGCGCATCCGCGCCGGCCGCGGCACCGCGCTCGACGACTCGCGCGCCCGTGCCCAGCTCGAACAGTTGCGCGCGGCGATCCCGCCGCTGCTGGCGCAAACCCGCACCGCGCAATTCCGGCTGGCCGCGCTGACCGGCCGCGCGCCGGCCGACATGCCCGAGGGCGAGATCGCCTGCGGCGCCGCGCCCCGGCTGGCACAGGCCATCCCGGTCGGCGACGGCGCCCGGCTGCTGCGCCGCCGGCCGGACGTGCGCGGCGCCGAACGCAGCCTGGCCGGCGCCACCGCGCGTATCGGCGTTGCCGTCGCCGACCTGTATCCCAGCGTGAGCCTGGGCCTGTCGGCCGGCAGCACCGGCGCGCTGGACCGCTTCGGCTCAGGCAACGCCTTCCGGTGGAGCCTGGGCCCGCTGATCTCGTGGACGCTGCCCACCAGCGCCGGCCGTGCCCGCGTGGCCGAAGCGGAGGCCGGCGGCGCGGCCGCGCTGGCGCGCTTCGACGGCGTCGTGCTCAATGCGCTGCGCGAAACGGAAACGGCGATGACGGCCTATGCCCGTGAACTGGACCGCAACGCCGCGCTGCGCGCCGCGCGCGATCAAAGCGCGCTGGCGGCCGGCCAGTCGCACCGCCTGTACCAGGCCGGCAAGATCGATTTCCTGTCGGTGCTCGATGCCGACCGCACGCTGGCTTCCGGCGAAGGCGCGCTCGCCGTCTCGGATGCGCAGGTGGCGGCCGACCAGGTCGCGCTGTTCCTGGCCCTCGGCGGCGGGTGGGAGTGAGCGGGCAAGCCGACGAAGGCCGCGCCGCGCAATGTCGGCTATGTCATTCGCGTATCGGGGCTGGCGCACTTCGGAAAAGCAAGCGAGAATGTGGTTCGCGCAGTGTTTCGAGGGTTTGACAACCGCAGCGCCTCAAAAAAAAGCGGCGGCCGGGAAACCGGACCACCGCGAAGGGAAGCGCGCCATGGGGCAGGCGCTGTCGAAACACTGTGCGAGCTGTATCGGTTGAACCCAGTGTAAAGCGTCTTGGCCAAACATATAAGACGAACTAATTTGAACGTCGGTTCGTAAAATACGAAGCATTCGCATCGGCTTGCGGCATTTCGCTGTGCACGGGCAAAAAAAAATGCCGGCACTGTGGCCGGCAAATTCCAATCCCGAGCGGAGTTGGAGGAGACAGGCATATCCTCTCACTCTCCCCGGCACGGCGCCACTTTATTCTGGCGATACCTCTCATCACGGGAACGCATGAGCACGGGTTTCCAGGTGCGGGCTCCGGTCCGGCTTGAAGCGCATGCCCGGAGCGCGCAATTGGAGTGCGTCATGAAAACGCGCGTCTGGAGGCACGCATCGAAGACCGTGCCGGCGCGGGCCGTCAGCCCGGCAGCCCGCCGCGTTCCGGCAGCGAGCCCACATAAGGGTTGTACGAATCCATGTCCTTGACGCCGGCGGCCATCAGTTCGACGAAATCCTTCAGCTTGCGCGACTTGTAGCGCTGCTGCTGGTAGGCGCAGTAGATGCGCGTGCGTTCCGGCTTCCAGTTCGGCAGCACCGGTACCAGGAACCGGCGCGACACTTCGGGCTGCACGAAAAAATCCGGCAGCAGCGCGATGCCGAAGCCATCCAGGCAAAAGGTCTTCATCACCCAGTGGTCGTTCGTGGCCACGCCGGTGCGCGGCACGTACGGCTGGCTGTGCCGGTCGCTGTGCAGCATGGTTTTTTCAGGCGGCGCGTCCGCTTCGCCCAGCACGATGGCGTCGTGCCGGGCGATATCGAGCGGCGTGACGGGAATGCCCTTGCGTTGCAGGTACGACGGGCTGGCGTACAGGCCGTAGCTGATCCGGCCCAGCAGCTTGCCGACCAGGTTCGGCACGTCGGGCGGCACCGCGCACACGTAGCAGTCGACATCCGCGACGGCCGGCGAATCGATGCGGTGCGCCATGTCCAGCCGGAACGCCACGTTCGGGTACCGTTCGCGGAACAGCCGTGCGACATGGCAGACGAACGTGGTGCTGAACACGCTTTCGGCGAGCACCGTGAGCGATCCGGTCACGCCGCTGTCGAGTTCCTGCACCTGCACGCGCGCCGTTTCGATACGCCCGGCCAGGTCGGCCAGCAGGCTTTCGCAATGCGCATGGAAGACACGGCCCGACTCGGTGGGCACGACACCGCGCGGCCCGCGCGTCAGCAGCGTGGAACCGAGCTCCGTCTCCAGCGCCAGGACCTGCCGGCTCAGCGTGGCCTTCGAAATGCCGCTCGCCTCCTCCGCCCGGGACAGGCTGCCGTGGCGCACTACCAGCGCGAACGCTTCGATCAGCCGCAGGTCCAGTCCCATTCGCCACCTTTCAGTCATGCCATGCATCCGCCCGGGCCGGCTTGCCGGAACGCGCGACAAAAAAAAAGCCGGCTCTGGGAGCCGGCAAATTCCAATTCTTGGGAAATTGGAGGAGACAGGTGCATCATGCCACCCGCCAGCCGGTCAGGCCAATTTATTCTGGCCATACCAATTATCACGCAAGTGGATAACTTGTCACAATTCGTCGCCTTGCCGTGGCCGGCCCGTGTGGCAGCCGCCGCGGCCCGCCGGCAGCGTCACCGTGAAGGTACTGCCCTGCCCCAGCCCGCCACTGCATGCCGACACCGTGCCGCCATGCAGCTGCACCAGGCTTTGCACGAGCGCCAGCCCGATGCCCAGGCCGCCCTGCGAACGGTCCGGCGTGCGCTCGGCCTGCGTGAACAGTTCGAATACGTGCGGCAGCACGTCGGCGGCGATGCCGACACCGTTGTCGCGCACCTCGACGACGACCTTGCCCGCCGCCGCGGACACCGCCACGGCGATCGCACCGCCCGGCGGCGTGTACTTGGCCGCATTGTTCAACAGGTTCGTGACGATCTGCACGAGGCGCACGCGGTCGCCGGTGACGGGCGGCAGCGTATCCGGCACGTCCAGCGCCAGTGCATGGCCGCGCGCGTCGAGCAGCGGGCGCACCTGCTCGACGGCGCTGGCCAGCACCGTCGGGATGTCGACCGCGTCCAGCTCCAGCTCCACCAGCCCGCGCGTGACGCGCGACACATCGAGCAGGTCGTCGACAAGGCTGGTCATGTGCCGCACCTGCCGCACGATCACCTCGCTCGTCGTCTGCACCTGCCGCGCATCGAAGCGGCCCAGCGCCAGCATGTGCGCGGCCGTGCTGATCGGCGCCAGCGGGTTGCGCAGCTCGTGCGCGAGCATCGCCAGGAATTCGTCCTTGCGGCGCGACTGCATGCGCAGCTCGTCCTCGCCGGCCTTCTTGTCATGGATATCGGTCAGGGTGCCCAGCCACCGGGTGGCCTGCCCATGCGCATCGATGGACGGCACCGCGCGGTTCAGCACCCAGCGGAACTGGCCGGAATGGTGCCGCAGCCGGTGTTCGATCTCGAAGCGCTGGCCGCTGGCGATGCTGGCCAGCCAGGCGTTCTCCAGCAACGGCAGGTCGTCCGGGTGGATCGCAGGGCGCCAGTCCCAGTCCGGCCGGCGTGGTCCCGGTTCGCCCGTGTATTCGAACCACCGGGTATTGACGTAGTCGTTGACACCGGCACCGTCCGCGGCCCAGACGATCTGCGGAATGTCGTCGGCCATCAGCCTGAACCGCGTCTCGCTCTCGGCCGCCCTCATCGAGGCCTCGGCCGCGGCGCGTTCGCTGGCGATGCGCCGTTCCTCCGCCAGCTTGTGGTCCGTGATGTCGACGGCGATGCCGGCGAACTTGCGGCGTCCGGTCCCGGGATCGGCGAATACCTTGCCGCGCGCATTGACCCACGCATCGAGCCCGGAGCGCTGTGGAATGCGGTATTCGATGTCGTACAGCGTTTCGGTGAGGATCGCGTTATCGATCGCCGCCAGCACGCGGGCGCGGTCTTCTCCATGAATCATGTCGGTGAAACGCGCCAGCTCCGTGCCCGAGCGGGCAATGGCGGCATCGACCTGGAACATGCGCGCGAAGCGCTCGTCCACATACGTGGCCGCCGTTTCCAGGTCGAACGACCAGATGCCGATATTGCCGGACGCCTCCAGCGACAATGCCAGCCGTTCCTCCGCTTCCTTGTGCCGCGCCAGCGCCAGCACCTTGTCGGTCACCTCGATCACGGTGCACATCAGGCCGCGCACGGTGCCCGCCTCGTCCCGCACGGGGCTGAACGAGAACGTGAACCAGGCCGCTTCCGGTTCGTCGCCGCGATACAGCGTGGTGGCATAGTTCTCGAAGAAGAACGATTCGCCGGCCATCACCCGCGCCGCGTAGGGGCCCAGGTCGTTCCACACCTCGCTCCATATCTCCGGGTACGGCAGGCCCAGCGCGCCGCCGGCCTTCTTGCCGAGCATCGGCACGTAGGCATCGTTATGGAACAGGTGGTAGCCATCGCCCCAGGTGACGAACGTGGGGAACGAGGAGCCGAGCATGATGCCCAGCGTGGTGCGCAGCGCCGCCGGCCATTGCGGCAGCGGGCCGAGCGGATGGCCGGACCAGTCGCGGTCACGTATCCGCGCCCCGGTGGCGCCGCCGTTGAGGGTAAAGGCGAAAAGCTGGTGCTGGTCTGTCACGAAGTCGGTCCGTATCGGAAGGTGAGCGATTCTACTGCACGAGCGGGTTGCAATGCCGCAGCAGGCACCTTTCCACGGGGGCGCGCCGCCCGTGCCGGCACGGCTGCGGGTGCCCGGACACCCGCGATGCGCAGTCCGGGTTATGCTGCCGTACCGCTCACCCTGTTTGCACGATCATGCCCACATTCGAAAAACGCCATTCCCACGCCATCCCGTCGCTGCGCTCGACCATCGAGGTCTATGTCGAACCGCTGTCGGGCGCACAGCACATCCACGTCGCCAACGAACACAGCGAACTGGCGTTCCTGGTGGCGTTCCCGACCGTGCCCGACACCAGCGACGGCCGCGCGCATATCCTCGAACACCTGTCGCTGGCGGGCTCGAAGCGCTACCCGGTGCGCGACCCGTTCTTCGCGATGATGCGCCGCTCCACGGCGCCGTTCATGAACGCGATGACGTATGCCGACCGCACCGTGTACCCGTATGCCAGCACGGACCGGAACGATTTCTTCAACCTGCTCGACGTGTACCTCGATGCCACGTTCTTTCCCCGGCTCGACTACCTGAACTTCCTGCAGGAAGGCTGGCGGCATACGCTGGCCGACGGGCAGCTGGGCTACCAGGGCGTGGTGTTCAATGAAATGAAGGGCGCGTTCAGCGACCCGATGCGGGCGATGTATGGCGGCATCACCGCGGCCCTGCTGCGCGGCACGACGTACGAATTCGTCTCCGGCGGCGATCCGCTGGCCATTCCCGACCTGACGCACCGGATGCTGAAGGATTTCCACGCCACGCATTACCACCCTTCGCAGGCGGTCTTCATGACGGCGGGACCGATCGCCGCCACGGAAATCCAGGAGCGCATCGCGCAGCGCGTGCTGGCGGAGATTCCCGGCGTGCTGCCGCGCCTGCAGCCGGAACTGGCCGATGTGGCGACGCCGCGCACGGCCGTCATCCGCGTACCGGCCCAGGCCGGGCGCGACGACGACTTCGGCTTCCAGCTGGCCTGGGTGACGGGCGAATCGGCCGACGCGGCGGTGCACTATGAAACACGGCTGCTGCAGGCGGGCCTGCTGGGCGATGCGTCGGCACCGCTGGCGCGGGCCATGGAAACGGCGGGCTTCGGCCGCCCTTCCCGCCTGAACGGCATGGATCCCGGCGCACGCCAGATGCTGTTCCACCTCGGCATGGCCGGCCTGCGCGAAGAGCAGGCCGACAGTGCCCGGCAGCTGCTATGGCAGGCACTGGAACGCACGGCGGAGGAAGGCGTGCCGCACGCGATGCTGCGCGCCGCCCTGCGGGACATCCGCTTCGGCCAGCGCGACACGTCGTCCGGCGGCATGCCGAACGTGTTGCAGCGCATGCTGCAGGCGGTTCCCGTCGTCATGCGCGGCGGCGACGTGCACGGCGCGTTCGACAGCGACAAGGCGCTGGGCGTGCTCGAAGAGCGGATCGCCGACCCCGCGTATTTCAGGAACCTGGTGCGCGCGATGCTGGACAACCCGGCGCGGCTGGAAGCGGCGATCGTTCCCGACCCCGGCTATTTCGACGCGCGCGCGGCGCTGGAAAAGGAGCGGCTCGCCGGGCGGCAGGCGGCACTGACCGAAGCGGAGCGCGCCCGCATCGTGGCCGACAGCGCGGCGCTCGACGAACAGCAGCGCCGGCGCGGCGACACGTCGGTGCTGCCGCGCATCCATCCTTCCGAGGTGAGCCGCGTCACGCGCACCCTGCCGGTCGTGCCGGCGGCGCCGGGCGGCGCCTTCCTGTTCCCGGTCGCCTCGAACGGGATTTCGCAGGCACGCGTGCAATACGATATTTCCGCGCTGCCGCCGGCCGACTGGCCATGGCTGCAGCTCTACTGCGAACTGCGCCAGGGCCTCGGGGTGGACGGACGCGATTACCAGGCCGCCAGCGCATGGCGCAAGGAGCGCGTTCCCGTGTTCGCCATCGGCCTGCAGCCGAGCCTCGGCGCAGGCAAGCCGCTCGCGCTGGAATTGCAGTTCCTCGCCAGCGGCCTGGAAGAAGATCATGCCGGCATCGCCGAAGTGCTGACGGCTTACGTGGGCAGCCCGCGCTTCGACGAGTACGAACGCATCGGCTTCCTGGCCGCGCGGCTGGCGCGCAGCAGGCTGACCAACCTGGCGCAGGCCGGCAACCGCTACGCCGCGCTGGCCGCCGAAGCGCCGCTGTCGGCGCTGCGGCGCTTCGAGGATGCCGTGGGCGGCGCCACCGCCCTGCCGTTCACCGGCGAGATCGAACGGCTGGCCGGCACCGGCGAAGGCCGCGCGGTGCTTGCCGCGCGGCTGGCGCAGGTGCATGCCGCGCTGCTCGGCTGCCCGGTATCGGTATTGTGCGCCGGCAGCAGCGGCGAACTCGCCGCGCTGGCCGGCGCGATCGTCCTGCCGGCGCCGGCCGCCGCGGCGGCCCGCTCGCCCGCCGCACCCGATGACGCGGCGCCATTGCCCGACACATCACTCGCCGCGCCGCTTGCCAGGCCGCTTGCCACGCCGCTTGCCAATGCTGCGCTGCATGCACCGGGCCAGGTCAACCATTGCAGCGCCGCGTGGGCCGTGCCCGGGCCGACGCACCCGGACGCCGCGGCACTGTCCGTCGCGGCGCAACTGATGACGAACCAGCTGCTCCATACCGCCATCCGCGAACAGGGCGGCGCGTATGGCGGCCATGCGAGCAACTCCCCGCATGCCGGCATCTTCAGCCTGGCGTCATACCGCGATCCACGCCTGGCCGCCACCTACGCCGACTTCGCGGCGGCCATCGAAGCGATGGCGACCCGCGACTTCGATACCGAGCAGCTGGAGGAAGCCATCATCGGCGTGATCAAGGGCCTGGACCGCCCGCTGTCGCCGTTCGACGCGGTGGGGGTGGCATGGACCGAGCACCGGCGCGGCATGGATGCTGCGACTCGGCAGCGCTTCCGCGAGCGCGTACTGGACTGCACGCTGGCCGAAGTTCGCGCCGCCGTGGACACGTGGTTGCGCACCGCGCCGGCCAGCCGTGCGGCCTTTGCCGGCAACCTCGCACAGGACCTCGATGGACTGGTGCCGGTGGACCTGGCGCAGCTGGCCGGCGCGGTGGGAGTGGCGGCCTGACGCGGCGAACATGGCGGATTGCCAGTACGCTCTCGCGCCGCCATGGCGGCGGCGACCGTTCTTCGGGCTGCGCTTCGTCTAACCCTGGCCGATGCCGCGCGTGAACGCGGCGATCTCGGCCAGCGCGAAGGAACAGGCGCAGTCGCTGCGCCCTTCCGGCTGGTCGAGCGGGGGCGGCGGCAGCCGTTTCACCGTCGTGGGAATGCCGCACTTGATCAATTTCGCGCCATACTGTTCCGCTTCGTCGCGCAACGGATCGTCCTCGGCGGACAGGATCAGCGCCGCCGGCAGGTTCTTCAGCCGGGAAGACTGCAGCGGCGACGCATACGGGTGCGTGCGGTCCGCGGCATTCGGCAGGTAAGCGCGGTAGCCGGCCGCGCAGCCACCCGCCACCTGGTCGGCGACGGCCGCCTTGTCGATACAGGCGGGCATGTCGCGCATTGAGCACGTGGACAGGCCCGGATCGAGCATCGGCATGATCAGGACCTGCGCCGCGAGCTCCGGCCCGCCCCTGTCGCGCGCGACCAGCGACACCACGGCGGCGAGATTGGCGCCCGCCTCGATGCCCGCCACCACGAGCCGCTTGCCGTTCCACGACAGCTTCGCCTTGTTCTTCTTCGCCCACAGCAGCACGGCATGCGCATCCTCGACCGCGGCGGGAAACGGTCTCACCGAAGCGAGCGTGTAACCGGCGGACAGCGCGACCTGGCAGCGATCCTCGCTCACCAGCCGCGACAGAAAATCGTCCGCCTCGTCGACCGCACCACCGACAAAGCCGCCGCCATGGAAGAACACCACCAGCGTATCGCGCTTGGTAGCCGGCACGCCGGCCAGGTACAGGCGTGCCGGCAGCGGGCTTTCTGCGCCCTGCACTTCCAGGTCGCGCAGCACGAGATCGCCGGCCAGCGGCGTGATGCCGGTCGTGTTCATCGTGTCACCAACACTTGCAGTGCACTTGCCGGGCGTGCACGGCACATCTTTTTACACTCATTCATCGGGTATTCCTTGAAACCATTGGGTGGACTCGGCAGGGGCCACCGTTACTCTGGCAAAAGCCGGTACTGCATGCGTCGCCGGCAATGGCGATCATCGAAACGGCCAGCAGCATAACCGCGTCGTCGCTCGTCCGGCGCCCGATATGGCGCGTCGTCGCACGAAACACGATCCGTGACGGCGCCTTTCGCCGCCGGCATGGGTCATGCGGCTGGCACTGGCTGCGGCCGGATGAAGCGTGCATGCATCTCACCCTGCAACTCTCCCTTTTGATGGATGTGAGGGCGGATGGACCGAATGCAACCGCGATACGTACATCGGCGGCAAGCCGTTGATGTAGGTTCGAAAATCGGCTGGTGTTGTACCCTGGCACCATGCCTTTCCGAGCTCGATCCAAAGTAGTCTGAAAACCACCATTCGATCGAATACAGCCCAGAAATGGCGGGAAACCACGCCAGGCAGATCGAAATAGCTTCCACCTCGGGCTGGGCAGATCAGTTTAAAACTACTGCCACGCCGGTTTGATCTAATCGGGGCCGCACGCTTGTCGATGCGCGGCGCCCATCCCTCGGCGATCTACGATGAACCGGATAAGCTGCGATAACCGACCAAAGGCAGGCCTATCGGTTTTAAATCGCTATCAGAGATTATTTGGCAACAGTTTCAATCGCGTTGACATCGGATTTTCAGGCAGCTAGAGTCGTATTCGCATTTGGCGAATGATTTACATGGAGCTAGCGCCCCCCTCATTGCTTGATCAACTTAAAGGTTCGAAACATGAAGACTTCAGCTCGTTTTGTTCTCGCGGCAGCTGCTTTTGTTTGTGGCTTGACCGCGCCTGGCGCTCACGCAGCAGGGAATTTCTGGGATCTTGGTTACGGCATCACGGTTTCGGGTTCTTCGGCTGACGGCAGCGTGATTGGCGCTTATGTTCAAAACGGGTCGTATTACATGTGGACCGCCGCCACCGGCGTTACGTCCATTGGGGGGACATGGCATGGTGGCGTGGCCAGCGTGTCGGCTGACGGATCGCGCATATCCGGCTCGGCCTACGGAAGCGACGGCCTGAGCTACGCCGGCTATTACTCGGTCGGCACTGGCCAGTGGACGACACTGGGCGGCATCGGCGGCAGCTCGGATGCCTCGGCCAGCTCCAGCTGGAACATCTCCGGCGATGGGAAGACCGTGGTTGGCCTGGGGTGGGTCAATGGAGGCACTGCCCATGCAACTGCCTCCACTTCGGCCGGCGCCATGAGCGACCTTGGCTCGCTCGGGGGATCGTCACGTGCCAACGGCGTGTCGTACGATGGCAGCGTCATCGCTGGATGGGTCGAGCAGCCAGACGGGCAATGGACCGGTGCCTACTGGAAGAACGGCACGTTGCATAACATGGTGGATGACCAGGGCAATGCGCTACAGGAGGCGGGTGCGGTATCGGCCGACGGCAACTGGATTGTCGGGCAGGGTCACTTCGGCCAGACCTGGCGATACAACACCGGCACCCAGCAGACGGAGTGGCTGGGTGACCTGGACGCGATGGGAGACTTTCAGGGGGCAACCGGCATCTCGGCGGATGGTCACATTATCGTTGGCTACGACCGTGGTTTCGGCCCCGCTGTCTATGGCCAGGGCACCATCTGGATCGAAGGTCAAGGCATGCTCAATTTTACCGATTACATCACGAGTCAAGGGGTAGACCTTGGCGGTCGTACCCTGGCATTGCCTCTCGGCGTTTCGGCCGACGGAAGAACATTCTATGGCATGGACAGTGCCGGCAGCGGCTTTGTCGTTACCGTGTCACCGGTTCCCGAACCAGCCACTTACGCCATGATGGCCTTGGGACTGGTGGGGCTGGCAGCACGTCGACGTCTGTGCGGTGGCAAGAAATGAATCAGTGAACGGAGTACGGGTTCGCTTATAAACAAGACATGCCTGCGAACCCGTCTACGACCCTCGTAAGAGTCGCAGCCGGTAATTGTCAACAATCGAAAAAGTTGCTGGCAGACTTTTTCGACGCAACAGCCCCCAAGCAGACATTTATATTGCTGAGGAAACGATCATACACAGGACACGAAGGCAGCAAAGGACCTCGAAAGCGGTCCTCCGGCAATCAGTCCTTGCTCCGTACCTTGCTGTTTGCATACACCCATGTGTATTCAGCGCCAAACAGGAAAATCTGGGCCGAATAGTAGAACCACGCGACGAGAATCACAATGGAGCCGGCCGCACCAAAACCGGAGGCCACGTCCGATTTTGCCAGGTACAAGGCAATCAGCGATTTGCCCACGTTGAAGAGCAAGGCCGTTACTGCCGCCCCCATCCACACGTCGTGCCAGGATATCTTTGCACTTGGCATGATCTTGTAGATCATCGCAAACAGAACCGTGAAGATGCCCAACGTGGCAGCAAAATTCAATACATTGGCGACAACGCTTCCCGCTTCCGAACCACCGCCCAACCATTCCCCGGACGCTGCAAGCGCAGCGCTGACGACGAGCGACATCATCAGCATGAAAGCGAGCCCCAGGACCAGGCCAAAGGATAGAACGCGGCTCCGTAACCATCCCCATATACCCGACGGCTTATCTTTTTCCGGCACCTGCCAGATGCGGTCCAGATCGGTTTGCAGTTCGCTGAAAATCGCAGTCGCACCCAACAGCAGCAGGAACCCGCCAGTGATGCTTGCAATGATTCCGGTCGACGATTCATTCGCAGCCTTGAGCAAACCCTGCACGGCAGTCGCCCCTTCCTCCCCCATGATACCTCCCAGCTGCGTGATAATCGCGCCTTGCGCCGCATCGTGTCCAAATACCATGCCGGCAATGGCGATGACGATGACCAGCAAGGGAGCCAGGGAAAACAGCATGTAATACGAAAGCGCCGCTCCCATGCTCGGTGCGTAATCATCGATCCATGCATTGCCCGCCGCCAGGAATATTTGCCACTGCCTGCCAATCCAGCTTGCCGAGGTTTGTTCGAACGTTGGGCGCGGGGTCGTGGTTTTGTCTGGTTGAGCATCCTTCACATCAGGCGGGTGGTCCTCCGAACGCGTCGGAACAACCTGTACGTCGTTCTTGATGGCGGACGCGTCGACCTTGGCGTTGCTGGTAGCCGAAGCAAAAGAGGCGGCCAGTGAAACAAGCATACCAACCACTTTCAGAATATCGCCCTGGTCCCCACTGCTCTCCGGCGGCGTATTGGTTGGTGCGGCTTTCTTATGTGGTACGGCTTTCTTATGTAGTGCGGCCTTTTTATATGGCGCGGCTTTCCTGTGCCTGACGAGCGCATAGCCCGCTGCCGCGATCCCCAGTGCAGCCCCGCCAAGCACATACGGAGAAGAGAGCACGTCCGAAGATCCGGATTTCGATGCTTTGGTTTGTTCATTCGTCCGCAGCTCGGCGGTGGCGATGCCGGTTTGGGCGTCATGCATTCCTGCAGCGGTATGGGTCATTTTTTTCCTCATCTGATAGGCATCCATGCCGAAGCGTCCCGGTGGGCGGCAAAAGACGACTTGACACCCCAGGATTACAGCAATCGAGTATAGAGAGAAAGGCGTCGGGTTCTGTGCGGTATTGAACGTAGTTGCCCCGGACGAGCGAATGATTGCAATCAGGCTCCCACAGCTTGACGGACACTTCAGCAAACAGAGGGCGGTCAGCCAATGAGTGCCTCTAGCCGAAAGCGAAGGTTCGGCAAGGGCCCTATACCTCAGCAGGACTGCGTACCGGCACTTTCTGGCAGTCGCGTCATCAGATGGAATCGACAGATGCCGCGGTGCTATCCTGTGCGGTCCCGTCACCTGATAAAGGACGTAACATGACCAACTACAAGCCACAGGGCCACAGCGACCTTTCGCCCTACCTGGTAGTCAACGGCGCGGCAGCAGTCATCGACTTCGTGAAAACCGTATTCGATGCCCAGGAGCTGTACCGCCATCCGGGCGAAAACGGATCGATCCTCCACGCGGAGGTGCGCATCGGCGACACCGTCGTCATGCTATCGGACCCGAATGCCGGTTGGGAGCCGAGGCCCGCCCACGTGCATGTCTACGTGCGCGACGTGGACGCCACGTATGCCAGGGCCCTCGCTGCAGGAGCCCAACCGCTCCAGGCCCCGGTGCGAAAGGAAGACCCTGACAAGCGCGGCGGCGTGCTCGATGCAGGTGGGACATCCTGGTGGATCAGTACGCGGCAGGCTTAGTACCTGCGCGTGAACGAGCAGCAAGCCGCAGGAAGCCTTCGCGCTCCAATGCATCATCCGCTCGAGTTGCCCGGCTTGCGCTGTTGACCCAGGTCGTGCAGATCGGGCGGTCAAAGCGACGCCTGCGTCGAGACGGTCAGAAAATTTTGCCAGATTCTGTTTTCATATTTTGTACTTGGTAAAGACAGCTTTTCGCCATTCGCCGAAGATTTTGGGCGGTTGCCGCTAAAAGAAACTCGTCATGGGCACCGCTGGGGCCACGCAGACGTAACTGGCCGAGTTTCAGGATCCGTTTGAGATGCGCAAACAGCATCTCCACCTTCTTTCGTTCCCGTCGTGACTGGCGATATGCGTCGGTCTTGCCGATAACACGAGCGAGATCGCGTGCAGGTTCCTGAGGGCTTCGGTCGATTTTTCGGATAACCATGTTGGGACAGCATTTCGTTTTCAGCTCACAAATCTGGCAGTCGTACTGGCTGGCCCGATAACGAAACGGATTTTTCTGCTGGCTACGTTGAGCTGGTTTCAGGTGTTTCCCGGCAGGGCAAACATCGCAGTTGTTTTCAGCATCGAAGATGAAGTCGGCACGACTGAAAGTGCCGTCGTGATGCTCGGATTTATCCCATGCCGGGACGTGAGGAACAATGCTATTTTTGTTGACCAGCCATCCCAGCATTGCAGCAACACCGCAGTTCGTGTCACCCACCAGACGACACGGTTTGATGGCGAACTTTTCCTCGACACGATCAATCATGGTTTTGGTCGCTTCGACCTCTGCTGTTTTGTTCACCGCTGAAGCCTCGACATCGACAATCATTCCAGCCTTCAAATCGATGAGGTAATTGGTGCAATAGGCAAGAATTGCCCGTCCTGCAGCAGCAGTCCAGGTTGCGGCCGGGTCGGGTAGAGAAATTCTTTTTGGTGTTGGCGGCACCGGATTGGCCTGTTCCAAGGCTGTCAAATACTCGCGCACTGGCCGACTTGCCTGTGCTGGGTCCCCCCAATCGATTCCGGCGTCGCCTGGACGAGATCGTTGACGCTGGGCGTGAGCCTTGATCATGCTGGCATCAGTCGCAAATCCCTCACCCTGCACTAAACCTTCAGCCATACAACGCCGAAGAACGGAATCGAACAGCTGGCGGAAAGCGTCGTGATCACGGAAACAGCCATGCCGGTTCTTGGAAAAACTCGAGTGATCCGGGACCTTGTCTTCAGACCGAGCCGACAGAACCAGCGGTACGCCAAGTTCATGCTGACTTCTTCGCATAGCCGTCGTTCTGAACGGATACCGTACGAGTAGCCAATAATCAGCATCCGTGCCATCAACTCAGGATCAATCGATGGCCGTCCGGTATGGCTGTACGAATCAGCCAGGCACAGCCGAAATTCGCTCAGGTCGAGATATCGGTCCACTGCTCTCAACAGATGGTCTTCAGGAACATATTCCTCTAGACTGATCGATACGAACAGTTCCCTCTTGGTTGCTTGACGTCCCATCATCGCAGCCTCCCGCTTTGCACCGTGTTCATAGACAACGGTAGGCCGCAACATGGCTGCAATCAAGGGGCGTTTTTCAACACAACAGGCCGGAAGCGGCCGGTCGAATTGCCTTAGAGCGCCTAACAATACCGGCCACTTATTCTGAGAGCAACAACATCACATAAACGGCTCTGCAACCGGCCACTTTCGACCAAGAGCTTTCATTAAGGCAAACGTCAGCCCCTCGCGACCCTTGGATGAGATACGCGCTCAAACCTTACCGTGTTTAGCTGGGCGTTACGCGTCTACATTCTGAACGTCGCGAGGCTTGACTGACAGCCGCTCATAGGTCGGACTTCATTCCTTTTAGAATCGTGGCCGTATGCTGACGTGCCAAACTTTCCAGATCGAGCCAATCGTTAGTAGAGCTGCGGAATACTTCTTGGTACAAGATTCCCATCAGCATTGGCCCCATAATGGACATTGCATGCAGCCGTGGATCGCCTGGGCCTAACTCACCACGTGCCTGCGCGCTGGCGATCATGCTTGTCATCGCCCCCAGCATTGGTGCCACTATCTCATCGTGCCAGATAGAGCTGAGATCGGGGAAACTGCGACTTTCTGCAAGCACCATCCTGACGATTGCTGGAATCTTGCTTTCACTGACGGTCTGCGCGATCCGTGCCAGCATGGTTGTCAACACTTGTGCAAACGGGCCGGTTTCTTGTAGCCCGGCCTGCCTTACTACTTCTAGGTTTTCCACCTGAAGGTGCTGCACGACTGCTCTGAAAAGCGACTCTTTGGTATCAAAGTACCGATATAGGGTGCCTTTGACTACGCCAGCCCGTTGCGCAACGTCGCTCAGTTTTGTCGCAGCAAAACCATTTACGACGAATAGCGCTAACGCCGCTTCGATGATCTCACCAGGGCGGTCGTCCTTACGCCGGCGCCGAGGTGGGACTTCCAGTGCCTTGCCGTCCTGCGTCATTTGCGAAGGGCGATCCCGTGCGCCGACATATAGCCGTCGAACGCGGTGATCGATTGATCCTGGCAGGCGAATCCCACATAGGTATCTGGGCGCAGCAAGTACGCGGCATCCTGCGCTAACCCGGCATCCTTATAGGCCGCGCGCCAAATAAAGGTCCGTAGCGTGACAGTATGTCGTTCGCACCATGCCTGTAATTCGGGTGACGCAACGCCATACACCTGCAGTTGCCATCCGATACTACGCAGTGGCTCGTAGTTATCGGTGTTGTCAATCGACACCCACGGCAGGCGGTCGCCCCCCTTGATACTTCCAGCTTCGCCTTTGCTGAGCGGACTTTCTTGGTAGGTCAGCATCGTTTGGGAAACCGTGCGGAACATGAACGCACGAACACTGTCAACGCCGTAGGCAACGCTTGCAACGGTAGGAAAGATGTGTGTACGTACGAAGTTTGCAAAGCTGCCTTGGGCCGTGGCAAAGGTAAACAGGCGATCAGTCGTATCGACGACCTTACGGGCGAACGTCCTACGCTCCGCATCGAAACTGTCGAGTAGCGTGTCGGACGCGCGGTTCTGCATCACCGCAGCGAGCTTCCAGGCCAGGTTGATGGCGTCGCCGATACCTGTATTCATTCCTTGTCCGCCGGCCGGGCTGTGAACGTGCGCGGCGTCACCAAGTAAAAAGGCGCGGCCGTGGCGGAAGCTGTCCGTGACACGGTGATGGACACGATAATGCGAGAACCAGTTTACAAGGTTGATCTTGACGTCAAGCTTGTCGATCGCTTCATGGCTGACATCATCGAAGGTAAGCGTGTCGGCCTGTTCTGCTCGCTCGCCACGAACGGTACCGATTAGGCGGAACTGGCCGCTGTCACCGTATGGAAGTACCATGACGAAATCGCTGCCGTCGAGTGCAATGTGGGCCTCGCTGGCGGGTTCCAAGCCAGTCAGTGTGACGTCAGCTACGTAGAAAACTTGCTTATATGTTCCGCCCTCGAAACTGCCGCCGAGCTGTTTACGCACCTGCGAACGGGCGCCGTCACAGCCGGCAATATACCGCGACAGGCATGTCTCCTCCGATCCGTCCGGCTTACGCAGTCGGACCACTACGTAATTGTCCTGCTCTTTGAACGACAGCATCTCTGTTTCGCGTTCGACCGTAACACCCATTGCCGTCAAACGCTCGATCAGAAAACGCTCGTGCTGATCTTGCGGATAAACCAAGAGGAATGGGTATGGCGTCATGCCTTCGCCTGCGTCGCCCAGCGATAGCTCGGCGCGACGTTCCCCCCCGGCCCAGAAGTTTATTGCTAAATCCTTATGGCCAGCCGCAACGACAGGATCAGCAAGGCCAAGCTGGCGATACAGTTCAAGCGTACGCGCCTGCACAGCCATGGCGCGAGAAGTTTCTCCCGCGCCAGTACTCTTGTCGATGATACGTACAGGTACACCTTGGCTAGTCAGCCATAGTGCCAACACTAGGCCAGTCGGGCCAGCGCCCACGATCAATACTTTGTCAGACATACAACCTCCACCGTTTATCTAGATAATGACTCTTGGGTCATTATCGTTCAGCTTTAGCTGCCTAGCAAGGTGTATTCATTGCAGATGCAGTGGCTACGTACTGTTGCCTGTCGGCCGCGTAGTCAGGCTTGAGTGGCAAGTTCGCGTTTTTGGCGAAAATTGGGGCATGGCGCGGCATAATTTCAACGACCGCTTCAAGGGCCGAAACGGACGTACGCGCTGCGGTGCGGGCGCTAAGATAACCACCGGTTTTGCAGACGGACAATGCTATGGCCTAAGCACTTCTCCCCGAAGACCTTTGGTCGGTTATCGAAGCTCATCTTTCAACTCGCTGTAGATCACCGAAGGGTGGGAGGCCGCGCATTAATGATCGTGCAGCCCTAACGGGAATCCTGTCTGTTCTTAGAACCGGATACCTGGGAGTACCTGCCGCGTGAGCTCGGGTGCGGCAGCGGCATGACGTGCTGGCGTCGGCTTCACGAATGGATGCAAGCAGGTGTCTGGCAGAGCGTGCACGAGGGGGTCCTGCGGCGGCTCCGCGAGTATGACCAGATCATGTGGGATCGAGCCTGCATTGACGCAGCCAGCGTGCCGGCACCGGCTGGGGGAGAGCATACTGGCCGAAACCCGACTGATCGCGGCAAGCTCGGCTGCAAACACCATTTACTAGTAGATCAGCGTGGACTGCCGCTTGTAGCGCAAATCACAGGCGCGCAGGTGGATGATTCGCGCATGCTCATCACTCTCGTGGAGTCCATCCCGGCTGTTAAGGGGCTATCCGGCCGCGCACGCAAACGTCCAGGTAAGCTACATGCTGATCGAGCCCACGCTTCAAGAGCACATCGAGTCTGGCTGCGCCGGCGAGGAATGTCTGCAAGGATCGCACGCTACGGCGTGGAGTCACGCGAAAGGCTTGGCCGATGGCGTTGGGTCGTTGAACGCACCCTCGGCTGGCTACACCGTTTTCGCAGGCTGCGCATTCGTTATGAACGACGAGCCGACATCCACCAAGCCTTTCTCTCACTTGCCTGCTCACTCATCTGTTGGAAATACGTCGAGAGGTTTTGTCAGGCGCTCTAAAATCTCACATGCCGTCCTGGATTATTTACCGTAGCAATCGCAGTAGCCGGTGGACTCGTTCCAATGGTTCACCCGCACGATTTCCGCTCCATTCATCGCTATTCGCGGTCAAGTCGTGCGCCCGGCCGGCCGCTTGCAGGTAAGGCGCCAGCCGCTCCCTTTCCGATGTGGACATGCAACCTGCGGCCTTCGATCTCAATCCCCATTCATTTCCGAGCCGGCAGTTTAATGCCGCTTTCTAATCTAAAACCGTCACCCATAAGCCGCCTCCATCAGCGCACTTGCCAGCAGCCCCAGCGTCCGATGATCGTGGCTGCCATTGTTAAATACGACGACGCTTGCACCATCCGCCAGCACGCGCCGCGCAACGAGACGGAAGCCGCCGTTGGCGCCGTCTTCCCAGGCCGCTTCGCGCGCCTTGCCGGCAATGGTTTCGATGCGGGTGCGGCCGCCCAGCGCGTAATGCTGGTCGGGCATGATCACGCGCACCAGGGCCGCGCGCGAGGCCGGGCCGAGGATGCCGCCGCCCAGCACGCCATCCATCAGGCGCACCATGTCCGGCGCGCTGCTGTAGAAGCCGCCCGCCATCGCCAGGTAGTCCGGCACCGCGGTGACCTTGCGCTGGAACGGCGGCGCCAGGCCGGCATAGGCGACGGCCATGCCGGGAACATCGCTCGATTCGCCGCTGAAGATGCCGCTGTCGCGCAGTTGCAGCGGCTCGAGCAGCCAGGCGGCAACGCAGTCGCGGTATCGCTTGCCACTGGCCCGTTCGACGATAGCCTTGACGATGAGCCAATTGGAGTGCGAATAATCCCAGGCGCTGCCGGGCGCGAAGCGCAGGTCGCCGCTGGCGAAGCGGCGCACCGCTTCCATCTGTTCCAGCGGCACGAGTCCCACCTGCGGATCGGCCTTGCGGGCCGCCACGATGTCGTTCGGCACGCCGCTGGAATGGCTCATCAGGTGGCGCAGCGTGATGCGCCCGCCCGTATCGGCCCGGTAGTCGGGCAGGTAGCGCGCGATGGGTTCATCCAGCGCCAGCTTGCCGTCGTCAACCAGTTTCAACACCACCATCGCGGCGATCCATTTCGACACCGAGCCGGCTTCGAAGCGGGTATCGACGGCCATGGGCGTGGCGGCCTGCGGATCGGCGAAACCCACCGCCGTGCTGAACCGGATGCGGGCGCCCTGCCCCACCGCCACGGTGCCGTTGAATCCGGTACAGGCGGCCAGCGCCGCCTCGTAGCGCGCCGCCGGACCGGCGGCGGAAACGGGAACCACGCGCCCCAGGGCGGCGGCCCCGGCGAGGGCGATGCATTGACGACGATTCACGGGGTGCCCTTTCGTGTGTGATGGCGGGGTCGCCACCCGCATTATGCAGCCGCCGCGCGAAAACGCCACGGGCGCTCAGTAGTCGATCTTCACCAGCGACACCGCCTGCCGTGGCAGCTGCATCTTCACGACGACCTTCTGCCCGCTGACGGCAACCTGCCGCGGTGCGCCCAGCGTGGCCAGCCGGCTGGCCCGGTCCAGCGCCGCCACCTGCGCGGCGTCCGGCTTTGCAGGAGAACCCAGGCGCTTCCACTCGGCGTACGAGTTGCCGTGCTGTTCGTCGACGCGGTAATGCGTGACGGTCGCCCTTTCCGCCGGCACGCCGGCCACCACCAGTTCGACCGGCGAGCCGCGGTCCTGCACATCGTCGTCGTGGTAGTTCCACACCATCACGGTCACGCTGCGATTTCCCTTGCTGGCCAGCGCATCGATGTCGGTGGCGGCGCCGCGCACGCCGCCGGCACGGATGGCGGCGGCATCGTAGGCGCGCGCGCCGCCGACGGCGATCCGTTCCGGCCCCATCATGCCGAACATGCGGAACACGTTGACCACCGGCTTGTTGACGCCATTGGTGGCCAGGTCGCGGAAGCCGGCGAACTACGGCTGGTCCTCGAACAGGAACGACCAGCTCACGGCGCCCAGCAGGTTCACGCCCGTCTCGTCGGCGATATCCTGCAGCCGCCCGATCGACGCGGCGGTGTAGCTGGCGTACATGGTGCCGTTGCGGTAGGCGTTTTCCGGATTGGTCTGCATGCCGCAGGCGGCGCAGCCCTCGGGATCGGATTCGCCCAGGATCACCGGCACGTTCTTCAGCTCCGGATACGCCTTGAGCTTGTTGAAGCCGTCGGTGATGCGTTTCAGGTGGATGCCCATGTCCATGCGCACCACGCCGTCGACGACCTTCGGCGAGCCCTTGGCATGGAAACCGACGAAGTCCAGCGGCGCGCCCACCTTGCCGGTGGCGTGGTTGGTCCCGTGCAGCACGTGCTTCAGGAAATTGTCGAAGAACGGCCCGGTGCCCGCCGTGTGCGGGCCGCCCATGCGGGCCGTCGGCAGCGCGCGCTTCACCGCGTCGGCCGCATGGTCGTACATCTTGAAGAATTCCTGCTGGCGGTCCGGCGCGATCAGGTAATGCCCATCGGGCTCGTTCCACAGTTCCCAGTACCAGCTTTCCACTTCGGCCTGGCCGTAGCGCTGCACGCAATGGCGCACCCACTGGTAGATCAGTTCGGACCATTTGGCGTAATCCTTCGGCGGATAGGCCCAGCCGGTCATGATTTCCTCGTACGGCCGGCCCGGTTGCCAGTGGTGGCGGTAAGGCTGCGGCCTGCTCGACAGCGCCTCCGGCATGAAGCCGATCTGCGCCAGCGGCTTCATGCCGCGCTCGATATACGTGTCGAAGATGCGGTCGGCGATGGTCCAGTCGTAGACCGGCTTGCCGTCCTTGTCCTCGGTGTACATGTTCGTCGAGCCCCACTTCAGGGCGTAGGAGCCGTCGCCGCTGGTCATCAGGTTGTGCGCCCGCACGTAGACCGGCACCCGGCTCAGCGCGGCCAGGTCGGACAGCAGCTTTTTGCCATTGGCGGTGTAGGTGTAGTTCGGCTCGTCGTAGCCGAACCAGGCCCACACCGGCTTGAGCGGGCCGCGCGCCTGCGCGGCATCGACGTTGATGGTGAAGGGAGCCGGCACCGGCGCGGCCGGCGCGCCCGAGGCGCCGGATTGCGCGGCGGCGACCAGCGGCAGGCCGGCCAGAAGGCCGATGGCAAGGGACAGCGGCACGGCGTTCATAGCGCTCCTTCACGTGGGGATGGGCGATTGTAAGGAACGCCGGCGCGGCTGGCGCGCGCCAGCCGATCAAGCGGATGACTATTGCGCGAATCCCCGGTGCTGCAGGCTCCGTCTCACATAGGCCGGCAGGTTGCGGTTGCCCAGCAGCCGTTCGACGAAGTGCGCGTCGTCCACCGCGGTGATCGGCGCCAGCTCCATCGGGCGTACCGGCGCCTCCGCCGCGGCCCGCAAGCCGATACCCGCCAGCGCCATGCCATGCGCGTGCGCGTGCCCGCCGTCCAGCGCCTCGTGTTCGCCGTGGTCTTCCATTTCCAGGTCGAGCCTCCAGGCCGGGCCGTCCGCCAGCGCCATCAGCGCGGTGGGGTGCGCTGATTCCTGCGCCGATTCCTCCGCCAGTTCGGGCAGGTGCTCCAGGCCGTACGCGAGCTTGTCCACGGCCGCCGCGAGCGACATGCCGCCCATCGCGTCGTCGCCGTCTTCCACCAGGTCGATGTGGTACTCCTTCCCGCCGATGGCGAACGATTCGCTGGTGAGCGGATCGCCGGCGGTGAAGCTGCCGGCTTCGCCGACCCGGATGCGGCCATCGATGAGGATCGCCCGGATCGCCGTTTCCCCGGCATCGATCAGTGCCGTGTAGGGGTCGGCATGCGCTCCCTCGACAACGAGCAGGTCGGCGCGCAGCCCCGCGGCGATGCTGCCCACATGGGCGGTCCATCCCAGCATGGCGGCCGGCACCGACGTGACCATCTCCACCAGCTCCCGCGGTGAAAAGAGCCCGCCCTGCTTCGCGCTGACCGCGCGGGCGATCTTCAGCTCGCCGAGCATGTTCTTGCAGCCGCTCGGGCTCCAGTCCGCGCCCAGCGCGATCGGCACGCCGCGCGCCTTGGCGGCGGCCACGTCGGCGGTGCGGCCGTAGAGCAGCAGGTTGCTGGTCGGCGACCAGACCATGCCGGCGGTGCGGGCCATCACCTTGAAATCCCGCGGCTTGAGGCCCACGCAATGGATGCAGATCATCGACTTGCCCACGGCCCATTTGCCGTCGTCGAGCAGCAGGTCGCGAAAGCGCTGGCGCGCCGCGCGGTCGGTGCCCTCGCTCAGGTGGTAGAAGAACGGATTGCCGCTGGACAGCGCCGGTACCAGCTTGGTCGGGATTTCCTCGCGCTGGTAGTCCAGCGTCTGGCATCCGGCCGTGGGCCAGCCCTGCTCGAGCGGCTGCTCGACGTTGCGCACCAGCCCTTCGAACAGCTTGCGCGTGCCGTTCGAAGACGACAGCGACATACCCTGCGCGGTGGTCACGCCGCCGAACAGGCTGCGGCATTCGGCATAGCGGATGATCGCGCGGGTGTAGTCGGCGTCCGCATGGCGGGCCAGCAGGCTGGCCGGGCGGGCGATGTCGGACTGGTAGCTCGTCTCTTCCGTGCGCCATTGATTGCGGTTCGTGTATTTCTTCGGCACGTTCCACAGCGGCAGCATGTTGTAGGTCAGGTGGTTGTGCAGGTCGATCAGGCCCGGAAAGATGGTGCCCTTCGTATCGATCGCCTCGACATTGCCGAATCCCGCCGGCAGCGGGTCCGCCGGCTTCAGCACGGCGACAATGGCGGCGCCGTCGATGCAGATGCGGCCCTGCCGGACGATCGTCCGGGCGCCATCCATCGTGACGACGTCGCCGGCCAGGATCTTCTTTTCCTGCCGCGCTGGCAGGCCTGTATGGAATCGAATCATGTGCCACTCCTCGTGCTTCAGACTTGTTCCGTGAAAGGGATACAGCGGCGGCCAGCATTGCACGGGCGCGGAGCGGGAGGTATTGCGCAATTGTCTTTCGATTGTCGCTACATGATTACGATAAGGAAGAGCAGACGGGATCGGCAGCCTCGGTGTGACGATACGGCGACGCGTATGCGGCCGGCCCGCGCGGCACAGAACTTTCCCTGCAGCACCAATTATTAACGCGATTGTTAAAGTTTTAATCCATGTTGTATACTGTACCCATGGGTATCGTTAAACCCGCTTTCGTGTGGCCGCACGCTTTATCAAAAAATTTCCAGAAATTGATCCATATGAAACTCTCACGCCATCCGTACCTGGCACTCGTCGTGGCGCTATGCGCCCTGCCAGTGCATGCCACCCCCGCCTCGAAGGCCGCCGCCGCCGAGACCGCCGCCGCGCAGCAGGAGCGCGCCGCGCGCGCCGACTACATCGAAAAGCAGAAGAAGCTGTTCGAGGAAAAAGGCATCGCCACCGACGCCCCGGCACAGCAGTCGTCGACGATCGTCGACCTGCCGCAGGACGAAGCCGACGCACCGAACACGGTGAAGAAATGATGCGCGCCGCTACCATCGGGCGTTTCCGGCGCACCCTGCCCGCCATCGCCGTGCTGTGCAGCATGCTGCCGGCGGCCCCGGCCCATGCCTTCGGCGTGCCGTTCAAGGGCAACGAAGTCGAGGCCCGCGTGGGCGCCATGATCGACAACATGAGCCTGCAGCAGAAGTTCGAATTCATCCGCGTGAACGACGGCCACATGCTGCCGCTGCTGCCGTCGCAAGGCCTGGCGGGCACCACGGCCTACGACTCGTCGATGGGCGTGCACGTCGGCCTCGGCACGTTCGGCACGCAATTCCCGTCGCAATCGGCGCTGGCGGCCACGTGGAGCATCAACCGCGCGCAGCAGTTCGGGCTGGCGATCGGCTACGAAACCCGCCAGGCCGGCGCCCAGCAGATGCTGTCGCCGGGCCTGAACATCTTCCGTACGCCGTACAACGGCCGCAATGCCGAGTATGTCAGCGGCGAAGATCCGTTCCTGGGCGCGGTGTTCGGCCCCGCCATCACGAACGCGATCCAGGCCCAGGGCATCCAGGCCGCGGCCAAGCACTACGTGGCCAACGACCAGGAAGCCAACCGGCACCTGACGAACGTGACGGTGGATGAACGCACGCTGCGCGAAATCTACCTGCCCGGCTTCGAATCGACCGTCAAGAACGCCAGCCCCGCTTCGGTGATGTGCGCGTTCAACAAGATCAACGGCGACTATGGCTGCGAAAGCCATCACCTGATCACCGAGGTGCTGAAGGGCGAATGGGGCTACCAGGGCTTCGTGATGAGCGATTTCAACTCGATCCACCACCCCCAGAAAGCCGCCTGGGCCGGCGCCGACCTCGACATGCCGAGCGCCCTGGCATTCACGGACCAGACCATGTACGACCTGGTTTACAGCAACCAGGTGCCGATGGTGGTGCTGGACGACAAGGTGCGTCGCAACCTGCGCGCCATGGTCAGCTTCGGCTTCGACAAGGCGCTGCCGGTGCCGACGGCGCTGGACACGGCCTACGGCGATGCCGCCTCGCTGGCGGTCGCCCGCGAAGGCATCGTGCTGCTGCGTAACGACAGCGGCAAGGGCTCGATGCCGGTGCTGCCGCTGGCCGCCAATGCCCGCGTCGCCGTCATCGGCGACATGGCGCAACAGGAACCCGCTTCCCCGTTCGGCACCGCCTGGGCGCCGACCAACCGCCACATCTCGGAACTGAGCGGCCTGCAGCAGCTCAACGTGGACCCGGCCAACGTCACCTTCATCCCGGGGCTGTCGCTGAATCCGAAGGAAGCCGTGTGGTACCAGCCCGGTTCCACGGCGCAGGCGCTGAACCCCGGCCTGAAGGCCGAGTACTTCGCCAATACCCAGCTGGCCGGCTCGGCCGCCGTCACGCGCATCGAACCCGGCGTGGCATGGAATTTCATGACCGGCGCCAATGTGACGGCGAGCGGATCGACCTCGCTGTCCGGCTTCGCCGCCACGCCGGGCGCATTCTCGGCACGTTTCACCGGCACCATCAAGCCGACCGTGACCGGCGAGCAGGTGTTCAAGGTGCGCGCCGACGGCGCCTACAAGCTGTGGGTCAACGACGAGCTGGTACTGTCCTCCGACGGCGCACCGATCGCGGGCGACGTCGTCAATGCCTACAGTGCTTCGGGCAAGACGGCGAAGCTGAAGGCCGGCTCGCTGTACACGGTGAAGCTGGAATACCGCCGCCTGTCGGGCGCCTACTTCCCGGTGCTGGGCAGCATCAACGGCATCCAGATGAGCTGGGCCTCGCTGGCCGCGCCGGACAGCCTGGCGAACTATGACGCGGTGGTTGTCGCCGTGGGCAAGAACGCCGAGTACGAAGGCGAAGGCGCCGACGTGGCCTTCGAGCTGCCGGAATACCAGTCGGAGCTGATCAGGAACGTGGCCAAGGTGAACTCGAACACGGTCGTGGTCGTGCATGGCGGCGGCCCGTCGGAAATGGGCGGCTGGGCGAAGAAGACGGCGGCGGTGCTGCAAGCCTGGTACCCCGGCCAGTTCGGCGGCCAGGCCGTGGCGGAAATCCTGTACGGCACCGTCAATCCATCGGGCAAGCTGCCGGTGACGATCGGCGGCGTCGCGGGCGACTACCCGACATCGGCCGGCTACGGCGCGATCGCGGACTACCAGCCATCGGGCAATTTCGCCGATGCGGCGACCAATCCGGCGAAGAAGACGCTGGCGTATTCGGAAGGCGTGTTCATGGGCTACCGGGGCTTCGACAAATCCGGCACCAAGCCGCTGTATCCGTTCGGCTTCGGTCTTTCGTACACCACGTTCGCCTACGGCAACCTGGCACTGTCGAGCAGCAAGCTGGCCGCCGGGGCCACCGTGAACGCCACGTTCACGCTGACCAACACGGGCACGAAGGCCGGCTATGAAGTCGCGCAGCTGTACGTGCGGCCCGCCACGGCGGCGGTGGCGCGGCCGAAACAGGAGCTGAAAGGCTTCGCCAAGGTGTTCCTGCAGGCGGGCGAGACCAAGACCGTGTCGATCCCGGTCGATGCACGCTCGCTGGCCTACTACACCACGGCCACGGGCGCCTGGCAGGTGGATGCCGGCAAGTACACGATCCATGTGGGCAGCTCTTCCGCCGATTTGCCGCAGAAGGCCGGGCTGACGGTGCAATCGGCGCTGCAGCTGTCGACCGCGTCGTCGAACCCGCTGCCGGCACCGGTGCAGGAAGCGGTGCAGGTCGCGGCCGGGCGCGCCTACTGACCACGGTGACATCGCGTGCCGCCGAATCCGCACAAGCGCGGCGGCACGCAATATACTGCGGGGCTTACCCCATCCTGCGGTCACCATGAGAAGAAAATCCGAAGAGCGGCGCCATCACATCATGCAGGTGGCGACCGCTACCTTTTCCGAACTCGGCGTGGAGAACACCACCATGTCCGAGATCGTTTCCCGCCTCGGCGGGTCCAAGTCCACGATCTACAGCTACTTTCCCTCCAAGGACGAACTCGTGCAGGCCGTGCTTGCCCAGGCGGCGGAATTTCGCCTGCAGGATGCGTTCGCCGCGCTCGATCCGGCCCGACCGCTGGCGGCAACGCTGCGGCAGTTCGGCCGCGCCTACCTGGCGCAGCTGCTGACGCCCGAGATGCTGTCGGCCACGCGCATCGCCCAGCAGGACGGCGCGCGCAACGGCAATGGCATGCGCTTCTACGACAAGGGCCCGCGCACCGGCTGGGCCATCGTGCAGGCCTATCTCGCGCACCACGCCGCGGCCGGCACGCTCGTCGCCGGCGACACGTGGGTGGCGGCGATGCACCTGAAAGGCCTGCTGCAGGGCGAGCTGCTCGATCGCGCGATGTTCGGCGAAGTGCCGGCGGAGCCCGCGATCCACGACGCCGCGGACCGTGCCGTCGAGGCGTTCCTGCGCGCCTACCTGGCCCGCTGACACGCCGGCCTGCCCGGTCACATTGCCGTCATAATTTTGACTTACGCTTGGATGACCCTGTGACTCATTGTTGAGGCAGATTGGCATGAGCGGTCTCGCGTACGTACTCGACTTCACCGCCAGTACCACAGCCTGCGTGGCGGTAGGACTGCTGGTGAGCGCGGCCGCGTGGCTGCTGCGCGACGGGCTCAGGCTGGTCACGCACCTGCGCGCCGCGGACCGCCTGATCGCCGCCGGCATCCCCGAGCGCGATGCCCTGCGCCAGGCCGGGTGCCTGTTCTGGCAAACGCCCTGGTACCGGCGCATCTTCCGGCGCTACCCACGCCTGCGGGCCTGACGCCGCGACAGCGCCGCGTGCCATGTCATCACCCCGTCAAGATCCTCCGTTACCGTGGGCGATGCTTTATTGCCGGCGAAGCGCGGCAGATCGCTGCCATATCCAGGATGGCCGGCCAGTTCAGATGGAGTTCAGATGGAAGAAAAGGTTTATAACGTGCTGTTCCTCGGCACGGGCAACGCCGCGCGCAGCGTGATGGCCGAGGCGCTGGTGTCCACGATGGGCAACGGCAGGTTCCGCGGATTTTCGGCAGGCAGCAATCCGGCCGGCGCCGTCGATCCGCTGGCGCTCGAACAGATCGCGCCGACCGGCTACCCGGCCGGCGCGCTGCGCAGCAAAAGCTGGGACGAGTTCGCCGCACCCGGCGCGCCGCTGATGGATTTCATCATCACGGTCTGCGACGAGGCGGCCGGCGAGGCCTGCCCGTACTGGCCCGGCCATCCGCTCACGGCGCACTGGAGCATCGAAAATCCCGCCGCGTTCGGCGATACCGCGAACGACCGGCGCGCCGCGTTCCACCGGGCGTTCTACGCGATCCGCGCGCACCTGAACATCTTCGTGAGCCTGCCGCTGCACATGCTCGAGAAACATGCCCTGCACCACGAAGTGATGGCCATCGGCCGGACGATCGCCTGACCGTCACCGAAGCCGGCGCCTCCCGGCGTTTTCGTCAGACGAGATTCACGGCCAGCACGAAGGAAATCTTGCCAATGTCGGCGCCGTGCTTCTCGACGGCCACCGAACGCAGCACCGGGATCACCAGCGAGGTGCCGGCTTCGTAGACTTCGCCATAATTGAGCAGATAGCGAAGTTCGGTTTCCGCCACCTGGAAGGGTTCGACCGAATAAGGCACGTCGGCGGCGACACACCCCGCCGACACCAGTCTTTGCATTACCCGCCTGCACGCCTCATCCACCGGCGCGTCTGCCACTGCCACATCTAATACCATGTTTCCCACTTTTGACTTCCTCCTCAGCGAGCGACCCGGACCGGGCACACCAACGTACGGGCTTTTGCCGCGCACGACTTTCGAACAACCATGACCCGGATGAGCGATGGTGATAGCGATATCAGTGCTGCATTTGGAGCTTTATTGGAGGACTCGAAGTGTGACAGATTTATGACAAATTGTAAATATTGCCCGGGTAGCCGCCGATCGGCCTTGCAGGTTCGGCAGCGCCCTCCGGGTCATGCCGTTACGGCGTTCAGGCCGTTGACGCAACCAGTGCCGAACCCGGCGTCCCCAGCCGGAATTGCTGCATCAATCCGCTGAGGACTTCGGACTGCCGGCGCAGCGATTCCGATGCGGCCGCCACCTGTTCCACCAGGGCCGCGTTGTTCTGCGTATCCGATTCGAGATCGGCGACCGCGCCGTTGATCTGCGCGATGCCCTCGTTCTGCGCATGCGAGGCCGTGCCGATGCGCGCCATCACGCCGCTGACGCCGCCTACGCGCTCGACCATGCCCGTCATGGTGGCCTCGGCGCCGCTGGCCAGCGCCGCGCCCTGCGCGATCGTTTCCACCGATTGCGTGATCAGCGCCTTGATCTCGCGCGCGGCCGTTGCCGAGCGTTGCGCCAGCGCCCTCACCTCGGCGGCCACGACCGCGAAGCCGCGCCCCTGTTCGCCGGCACGGGCCGCCTCGACCGCGGCGTTCAGCGCCAGGATGTTGGTCTGGAAAGCGATGCCGTCGATGACGGCGATGATGTCGACGATCTTCGCGGCCGACTGGCTGATGCCATCCATCGTGGCGGTCACCCTTGCAATCGCGCTGCCGCCCTGCGCCGCCACGTCCGCCGCGCCATGCGCCAGCGCGGCGGCATGCACGGCCTGTTCGCTGTTGGTGCGCACCGTGGCCGTGAGCTGGTCCAGTGCCGCCGCCGTTTCCTCGAGCGTGGCGGCCTGGTTCTCCGTGCGGCGGGACAGGTCGAGATTGCCGTGCGCGACTTCGGCCGATGCCACGTCGATGGCCGCGGCCGCATCGCGCACGCCGCTGACGGTATGCGCCAGCTTGCCTGCCATGCCGCTCAGCGCATCGAGCAGCCGGCCCAGTTCGTCCTGCCGGCCATGCCGCAGCGTCGCGGTCAGGTCGCCGTCCGCCGTGCGCCCGGCGAATACCAGCGCATCGCGCAGGGGCCGCACGATGCTGCGGGTGAGCATCAGCGCCAGTACCGCGCCGGCCGCCAGCGCAAGCAGCCCCATCCCGGCCAGCAGGGTACGCATCCACGTGAACGTGGCACGCGAATCGTCGGACAGCTGCTTTGCCGAAGCTGCCTGGTAGTCGAGCAAGGCATCCAGCGCGCGCAGATACTCCTTCAGGCGCGGCTCCAGCGACGCGGCGACGAGTTCCTCCACCTGCTGCACCCGGCCCATGTCCTTCTGCTTGAACACCTCGTCGCGCGCGGCGCGATACAGCTGCTGCCGGCGCAGCACGGCGGAGACCAGCGGCCGGTGTGCCGGATCGGCATCGTCATCGCCATCGAAGCGCGCCAGTTGGTCCTGCAGGCGCCGGGACGTCTTTTCGCCCTCGGCCAGTTGTCGCATGAAGAGATCGGCCACTTCCAGGCTGTCGCTGTGCGCGATCGACGAGGCCCGCAGCGCATTGAGCTGCTCGTTGCCGCGCAATTCGATGGTGATGCGCTGGCGGGCCAGCTTGTCCTCGGCGAGTTCCTCGGCGTTGGCCGCCACGCTTTGCAGCGACCACAGCGACGTTGCGGTAACGATTGCCAGCATGGCCAGGATCAGGGAGAACGCGGCGACAACGCGCGCGCCGGTGCGCTGGCGGAGGAGATTGAGCATGGTTGGATCGGTCTGGTTGGATCGCAAAGCCGGCCTGGGCCCGCGACCGGGTCGGAAAAACATGAAAAGCACCGTGACAGTACTTTCATTGCCACAAAACAATACGCCGGATTATAGGAACCGTTTATTACAGCCGGATGACTTTCAATTCTTTCTTGAAACGTATTTTTCTTCGCACATACGCACTGTTGTGCCAAAAAACGACCATTACGACGAACTTGGTACGGTTGAAAACGTTGGCTTGTATAGTAAAATCGAGGGCGTACCAACTGTCGTTCCCCACGCTTTACCATCCTCACGCCTGAATTCACTGACGAAGGAGCCCCCATGAATACCCTGAACACCGGCCGCCGCGGAACCGATCTTGCCAACCCCGCCCATGCCTGGATCACCACCGACACCGTACGCGAAGGCATCCTGCTGCAGCACACCTCCAACACCGTTACAGCCGTCGAGTTCCTGATGGCGCGCGGCATCGACAACGCGATCATCCGGCGCGTACTCAACGGTGCGGGCCTGCGCCGGGACGACGCGGAGGCGCTCGCCGCGGTGCGCGACGCGAAGGCGGTGGCATACTGACGAAACGAGCCGCGCGCATGCCCGTGCCGCGGTAGCATTCCTTGCAGTCCGATCCCGCACGCGGTGCGGGTCCCTCGCCCGCCCCGGCACTGCCGGGAATCGCCCTCGCGGCATACGGCCCGCTTTTCCACCGTCCTCTCAAAGTTCACTGCCTCGATGCACGCTGCCGTTCGTCCGGCCGCTGCCCCGCCGTGCCCACACGACATGGTTCCACAATGCCGCACTTCGTACAAACGTTTTATCTAATGCGAAATTTATGAATTTGATACCCTCTTTCGCATAAAGCATTCGTACAGTCGTCATAATCCAGTCATAAATCGCCGGTACGATCGCGGCTTCCTCATACCGACATCCATAAAGGAAGCCATGAACTACCGACTGGCCATCGCGGCCGGGCTGGGCATCTGCGCCAGCCCCGCCTTCGCACTGAACATCGTCCTCGCCAACGACGACGGACTCACCAGCAACCTGAAGGCGCTGCATGACGAACTGACGGCGGCCGGGCATTCGGTCATCGTGTCGGTGCCATGCACCGGCCAGAGCGGGCGCAGTTCCGCCATCGTCATGTACAGCACGACGACCATCGTGGCCGACAACGACAGGACGCAGATCGAAGCGGAAGGCGGCTGCCACAACGGCGCCGCGCCGCTGGGTGCGCCGGCGGTCGGCCCGTTCACCAAGGCCGGCTACACGGGCGGCGATTTCAACTATGTGCACGGCACGCCCGTGATGGCCACCATGTACGGCCTGGACGTGCTGGCGGCGGCGCGCTGGGGCAAGGCGCCGGACCTGGTGCTCTCCGGCCCCAACGAAGGCCAGAACGTGGGCAAGCTGGTCATCAACTCCGGCACGATCGGCAACGCCCAGTTCGCGGCCGGGCGCGGCATTCCGGCGATCGCGCTGAGCGCCGGCACCGATACTGTCGACAACACGGGCCTGGCCAATGCACGCTCGCGCATCGTCGCGCAACTGACCACGAAGCTGATCGCAGCGCTGCAGGCGAAGGCCGGCAGTGCCGCGCTGCTGCCGGCCGGCGTGGCGCTGAACGTGAACTTCCCGGATGCCCCGGCCGCCAACGCCGGCTGGGCTTTCGCACGCCAGGGCACGTACGATACGTACAACCTGAAGTTCAACAAGGCCGCGCCATGGGGCCTGTCGGGCTCGGCGCCCGCCGCGGCGACCGCCGACCAGGCCGAGGATGAAGCCCTGGTCTACAAGACCAGGGTTGCCGTCAGCGCCATGCAGGTGGGCTACGAGCAGCGCCCGGCCGGCCAGCAATGGCTGCGCCTGCGCCTGCGCGACCTGTTCACCCAATGAGCCGCGCCATGCAGCGCATTTCCGGCACCTGCGCCGCCGCCGCCCTGCTGCTGCTCGCCGCCTGCGGCAGCAGCGAACATGACACGCCTTCGATCGACGTGACCGAACTGCCTGCCGGCACTTACGCCGTCAGCACGGGCGACGCCGCCACCCCCACCGCCGGCAAGTACTACGCGGCGGCGGACGGCAGCCGCCTGCTGGTGCTGAACGACAGCGCCCAGCAAGCGGCCGCCCTCTACTGGCGGGAGGGGAACGGCGGGTGGCAGTCGGCTGCCGCCGCAACACAGGATGTGAAGGTGGAGCTGCTGAGCAGCAGTGCAGCGCCGTCGAACGTGCTTAATGCCACGTCGGTTGCCGGGAGCTACGCTGTGCGGCTGGCCTCGGGCGGCGTAGCCGCGTTTGCCGTGAATGCCAGTGGCGATATCGTGGCGGGCAGCACGACCTGCAAGCTGAGCGGCAAGCTGGCCACGGCCACGTTGCCCAATGCCCTGAAGCTGACGCTGGCAACCACCGGCTGCGGCAACCTGCCCGCCCGGGCGGACGGCTACCTGGTGGTCGACGGCGATTATTCGCCGGCGGGGTTCCGCCTGGTTGCCAGCGGCGGTGCCACGCTGGTTGACCTGTGGGCTTACCCGGAGTAATGCTGCCGGCGGGGCCGCGGAAGCGCTAGCGACCCTGCCGCAGCCACGCGCTGACGGCCCCGAACGCCGCCGCCACCGAGCGTTCGGACTCCTCGCCCGGCGGCTCGGTGTTGGTCAGGCCGGTGAGGCCCATCGACACCACGGACGTGCACAACGCATCGATGCCGCGCGCATCCGGCACGTATTTTTCAAAGACCTTCAGCAGGTTGCGACCGCGCCGGCCGCGCATGTGCGCGGTGTAGGCGGCCAGTTCCGGCATGCGCGCCGCGGCTAGGGCCACGGCGAAATTGCCGCGTGCAAGATCGAGCCTGTGGCCGTCGCCCCCGCCGGGCGAGCGCTGCAACCCCTCCAGGTTCCCGCCCTCCACCGCCGCCATCACATGCGCGGCAATCGATTCCAGCCCGGCGATCACGAGGTCGTGCTGGCTTGGAAAGCGGTAACTGAGCGTGGTGTGCGGAATGCCGATGTCCGCCGCGATGGCACGGTGCGTCAGGCCGCCGGCCCCGCGGGCCGCCAGTCGCATGCCGCAGGCGCGGGCCGCCGCCACGGACCATGGGGGCACACGCCCGGCTCTTTCTGCCGTGGCCGCGCCGGCCGCCGGCGCGGCGCCACCGTGGCCCATCCGCTCGCACAGCACGGCGAACAGCGCGCCATCGGCCGCGTCCGGCAGCGCGGCCCCGCCGGCAAACAGGCGCTGCAGGCATAGCCGGCGCACCAGCCGGTACGTCATGGAATCGTTCAGCGCCATGCCGTAGGCCAGTTCGGCGATCACGTAGCCATGCCACCATCCGCATGCCGGCAGTGCCGGCGCCAGCCCCGCGCGGGCACCGAAGTCGTCCCAGAACCGGCGCCGCGCCGCAGCCCATTCGCTGAAGGCCGGCCGCAGCGTCTCATCCCAGGTGCAGGCATGCAGCATTTCCAGGTAGAGCATCGACAGCGCACGACCGTTCGTGACCGCCTCTTCCAGGATGGCTTCCGCCACGCTTGCGGCCGTGGCCGGCGGCAGCGACGGAAGCGCCGCGAGCGTCTTGCGCCACTCGTCGAGGGGCGGCGCATCGTGTGCCGAGGCCGCTTCGCAGATGGCGGCCATGACGCCGGCCCGGTCGCCGTAATGGTGGGTCAGCACCGTGACGGATACCCCTAGCGCTCCGGCCAGCGGCCGCAGCGCCAGGCCGGCCAGCCCCGCCCCTTCGACGATACGGCAGGCCGCAGCCAGCAGGTCGGCGGCGTGGGGCGCCTTGCGGGATCTCGTTCTTGCGGCTTGCTCGGTCAACGGAAACTCATGGCGACGGGGTGTCGGGCAATTGTAGAGCATAGGTGTTGTGCCCCGCCAGCATGTCCGGGACAAGAAGCCCGGCCCGTGCTACTATTGGCTTACGGCATTATTTTGCCGATGCCACGGCCCCGCCCCCGCCCGCGCTTCCAGAATTCTCCGCAACTCCGCCGCCCCGGCTCTCGATACGATTTCGACACCATGAAACTTGCAAACCTGAAAATAGGCGTTCGCCTGACCTTGCTCGCGGGATTTTTCCTGCTGACCTTGCTGCTGGTCGGATTCACGGGCTGGAACGCGCTGCGTGACATGAATTCCCGCAACGCCGCCGGCTTCACCGAGGCCGATGGCCTGATGCGCGCGGTCGACGGCGCCCGTTTCGCCCAGGTCGAGTTCAAGATCCAGGTGCAGGAATGGAAAAACATCCTGCTGCGCGGGCGCGACCCGGCGCAGCTGGACAAATACACGAAGGCGTTCAACCACGCCGGCGAAGCCACCGCCAGCCAGTTGCGCACGCTGAAGGAAACCATGGGCACGCTCGCGCTGGACACGGCCGCCGTCGACGAAGCGCAGCGGCTGCATGCGGAACTCGTGCGCCGCTACCTCGACGCGCTGCGCCAGTTCAACGGCGCAGACCCGGACGGCGCGCAAAAGATCGACGCGCTGGTACGCGGCATGGACCGCGCCGCCACCGAGCGCATCGACGGCATCGTGGCCACGATCCGCAAGGAAGCAGCCAGCCGCATCGCCGCCGTGGAACAGCGCAATAACGATGTCTACCGCAACTCCGCGTTAACATTGCTGGCGCTGCTGGCCGTGGCGACAGGGATCGGCGCGCTGATCGTCGTGCTGCTGATCCGGGGCATCACGGTGCCGCTGGCGCACGCGCTGGGCATCGCCCGCGACGTGGCGGCCGGCGACCTGCGCAACGACGTGCGCAGCACCCGCGGCGACGAGATCGGCGACCTGCTCCGTGCGCTGGGCACGATGAACGGCAATTTGTCGCGGATCGTGGCGCGGGTGCGCTCGGGCACGCAGGCCATCGCCGTGGCATCGACGGAAATCGCGACCGGCAACGCCGACCTGTCCGCCCGCACCGAGTCGCAGGCCGGGTCGCTGGAAGAAACCGCCGCCTCGATGACCGAACTGACCAGCACTGTTCGCCAGAACCGCGACAACGCCGAAGCGGCCGCCAGCCTGGCCGGCAAGGCGACCACCATTTCCACGCGCGGCAGCGCCACGGTGGCCGAGGTGGTCGAAACGATGGGCGCGATCAACGGCACGTCGGCACGGATCGCCGACATCATCGGCGTCATCGACGGCATCGCGTTCCAGACCAATATCCTGGCGCTGAACGCCGCGGTGGAAGCGGCCCGCGCCGGCGAGCAGGGGCGCGGCTTCGCCGTCGTCGCCAGCGAAGTACGCGGGCTGGCACAACGCTCGTCCGTGGCCGCGAAGGAAATCCGCGAGCTGATCTCGACTTCGGTGGCGGAAGTGGAAGCGGGCCGCGCCCAGGTCGACCGCGCCGGCGCCACGATGCGCGAAGTGCTCGAGAGCGTGGAACAGGTCGCCGCGATGGTGCACCAGATCTCGCTTGCCAGCGGCGAACAGCAGCAGGGCATCGAGCAGATCGGCGAAGCCATCGCGCATATCGACGGCACCACGCAGCAAAACGCCGCGCTGGTCGAACAGGCCGCCGCCGCGGCCGAGTCGCTGCGCGAACAGGCCCGCCAGCTCGACGATTCGGTGGCCGTGTTCAAGCTCCGCGCGGCCTGATTGCGGGGCTGGTTGACGGGAATACTGTCGAGTCAGCGGCGTTCGATGCCGCCTTGAGGACTGGCGTGCCGGGTTGGACGCCGGTAGCACGAAGTCCAGCGGGCGTTGCGTTCACCGATTGAATCCACAGGCGGAAGCTGCCTGTCGTGAGACTCCGTGACTTTTCCGGTTCGGCGACCTGCTATGCTGGAGCGAGCGGCCGAGTTCGGGCTATTGTGTTGAAAAACTCGGATCCAGTTCCCGTTGGTAACGAAAGATCGGTAACTCGACTGTCCAGAACGGCCACCGTGGTCCGAGAGCGGATAGTTTGGAGTGCCAACATCAATGAAATCCGCTTGAAAAAGTTGCCGGGCGACTTTTTCAACACAATAGGCCAGGAGCTGACATTTGATGCTCCCCCATGTCAACGATAAATCCATGAAAGCAGAATTCCTCAGTCCTCACGATCCCTACCTTGAGTTCGACCAAGTCCTCGTTGCCGCTGGTGAGATATCGGACTCCGAGCTCGTCGCAAGCGTGCCGTGACCGTTGATAGCGCACCGCTTGCCCGAGTAGACATTCTTGCGATCTCCGGGCACCGAACGAAAAACCGTCCAGCGAATCCGGTCAACCGATGCGAAGCTGAAGGCTGTCACGGTGTGCGTTCCTCGACGAGGCTGACCACTACTCTGAACGGGGTCCACTATCAGCCTTAAGACTACTGTTAGCGTTTCATCTTTTTGAACATTCTGGTCATGGTTTCCGCATCGATTGCCTGCATATCCACAAGCTTCAACGATTTGACCATGTGAAGAGTTGCAGTCTTATATTTTTGGAAATGCGGCGTCTTGAGATGGGCCTCATACGCTTGGCGGTCGGCATACATCTCGAGAATCCTGATTTGGGTGTGGTCTTCTCGCTGATACAGAGGGAAGATGGCAATCACCCCCGGTTCGAGTCTTACCGACGCTTCCGCTTCTTCTTTAAGAAGCGCCTTGTACTGATCGAGATGATCAGCATGTATCTCAATCTCCGAGATCCGAAGCATCATTTGCGGCTCCTGGGCATGCGCCCGGTCCAAATTAAGACACAGCCAGACGGCGATCCCAAGTACCAAGAGTTTTCTGCCCAAGTCCGCCAGCGATAGCAGATGGGTTTCAAGTCTCTGCACATTATCCCTTCTTGAAATCAACATTTTTATTCCTTCTTCCCTGATCCATTCAACGGCCTTGGCTGTCCTTTGACCGCTGTCCCCGGGCTTGCGATCGAGCGAAGGCACTGTCCTCCACTCCTCTGCAGAAGATGATAGACGATTACACGCTGAATCAGCCCGCTCATGAATTCCAAATCTTGTAGGGACGTGCTGCAGGTCCATCAGCCGGCAGAACGCGTCGGGAAGCTCGTCAGTCGTCTCGGCCGTCTTCGTGGGCGAAGACCATTCGTCGCGCAGCGGCATTGAATTGGCGCACTCTAGCGCTCCAACACCGGGCGAGGGAAGCACGGCTGCTCAATGCGACTCCACCGAGACAATGCATGTCGACACATGTAGATATTATGTCAACTCGACAAATGCTGGTGCAGCTGCGCCGTTTGCGCTGTCAGTTATAAAGCAGCTGCTTGAGGGCAAGCTGTATCGATTGCTCGACCGCTGGCAAGTCTGCTGCCGTGAGGTGGAGCGACCTGACCCGCAGCCCCTCGAACAAAGCGAAGATGGCGAGTGTGCGACCGCGAATCAACCCTTCGTTCTCTAGCAGGCCAAGCTTGATTCGCCCCGCGCGCAACACCTTCCCGAATGACATCGCTGCCAGGTGATCGGCGTCGCGCACCACGGCAGCAATCACGGGATTGCGGGACGCCTCGGCGGCAATCTCCAGCTGCAGGCGTGCGCTCTGCACGTCGAGGCATTCTGTGATCCACTGCGGTGCAGCGGAAAGCAGTTCGTGCAGTGGATCACTGGACGATTCCAGGCTGGACATCAGCGCTGCCAGCCGGCTGACATTTTCCGCAACAAGTGCGGCAATGACCTTATCCTTCCCATCGAAATAGTGGTAGATGTGCCCGACGCTCATGCCGGCTGCATGAGCGATCTCGGCCATGCTAGCGCCGTGGAAACCACTCGCCGCGAAACACGACGCTGCCGCTTCGATAACCTGGCGTTGCCGTTGGCGGGTACGACCAACCTGGTCAGCCGGCCGGCTCATCGTCGCTCTTCCCCACCTACCATTGCAGTGGCTGCACACGATGGCGCCCCTCCCGGCCGCTTCGCGGGCTGAGCAACGGGATAGCATGCCACTCGCGCCAATTGTTCGGCAGGTACCGGGATGCCGGCACGCAGTATCAGGACGGTTCGATTTGCTGCCGCCTGCACGATGTCGACCACTACATGGTCGCGCACAGTTTTCACGCCGGTCTGCGCTATGTTCATGTCAACACTCGAAGGAGAACCCACCATGCCATTCCAGGCGCGCGTGGCTTTGACGTCGGGCCACAAAAAGATGCAGGGACGTGGCTGCCAGCACCCCGCCCTGGCATTCATCTGTATCCGGTCTGTCGCTCATGCCGAAGTGTCTTTCGCCAGCACGAAATTGCGTCGCAACGCCAGCTGTGGGGAGCCGTCGCGCAACCGCGACGCTTCCGCTGCGGCAGGAAGATCGATGAGGCGTTCCACGAGGGAATCCTTCACCCCAAAGACGACATCGGAATCAAGATAAGGGTCACCCTCAAGGAAGAGATGAGTGACCAAGGTCTTGCAGCCCAAGGCGGCGATCCTGAAATGAACGTGTGCAGGTCGGTAAGGATGACGTCCCTGCGCCTTGAGCATGTCGCCAACAGGTCCGTCATCCGGAATCGGGTACGGTGACGGCACAGTGGCTTGAAGCGAAAAGTTGCCCTCGGAATCAGTGCGGAAGCGTCCACGGCCGGTATAGCGATCTGCAGAGAGCTGTACATCGTAATAGCCCTCTTCATCAGCGAGCCAGACATCCACGCTTGCCTCCGCCACGGGCCGGCCGTCGGTGTCGCGGACGGTTCCCTCCACGAGCAGCGGCGTTTCGCCGGCAACTGCTGCGAAGACAGCGGATCCGTTCGGCAATTCGGGAGGATCGTTTACGTAGAATGGACCAAGGACGGTGGTTTCCGTCGCTCCCTCCGGAACCCGATGATTGAGCGCATCGACAAGCATCGAAACGCCGAGGACATCGGATAGAAGGATGAATTCCTGGCGCGTTGCCGAACACATGCGGCCCGTCGCGGTAAGGAAATCGATAGCCCATTCCCACTCCTCTTGCGTTGGCTCGATCTCGCGAATGAACGCGTGAAGATGCCGGACCAGCGCCCCGCTAATCGCTCGCGTCCGCGGATCAGGACTTCCGGAAACGCGCCCTAGTACCGCGTCGGTAATATTCTCTTCATTAAAATTTCGCATGAGTGTTCCTGAATTTGATCGTCGCTCCCCCGCATGCCGTGCCTTACGCCGTCTAAAGCGCAGGCGACATGCCGGCGAGCTGGAGGTGCCGTCGAACGGATCGTCGCGTGCTGCAGGACAGCTCCTTGCGGCCCCGCCCAAGCAAAAATTTGCACTGACCATTGGCAGGAAGCCGCAATGCCTGGCGCGGCTGCTCCGCTGGCCAAGTCAACTATCTTGCTACTCGACGCCTGCTCTGACTGCTTGGCCTCTGCAGGTGAATCCTAGTCCCTGACACGAGCGCCCCCACCTATCCAAAGATAGCCGGGAAACAAACCTATCTTTCGGCAGGTATCGCCGCTGCTATCCGCGCCTAAGCTTCCTTGTGGCGGTCGAGACGGCTTTGATGAACGCCTTCATCGCCCGAAGTTGCGGACCGAAATCCTCGATGCGAGCTCGCCATCGTGCGGGCGTCGCCTGCCGCGAATCGACACTGATAACAACTGGAGATGACAATGAACGACAACACGCTGGCGCCCTGCCCGGCGACAGGGGATAGTGGAACTGCCCGACCTGGCGAAGTGCAGGCCGAGCTCAGATTTACCGTCCCACAGGACGATGCGCCGATCGTATATCTGGTCGATTACGCCAGTACGACGATCAAGCTTGAAAGCCGTCAGGTGACGATCAGGAATGCGAGGGCCCTGGAGAATGAGATCGAGCTCGAGCAAAACGGCTTCGCACTCGTCGAGTTTACGACCGGATTACAAGACGTACGCGACAAGCACGCGGTAGACACGGTGTTTCGCCAGGAGGCGGAGTCGCTTCTGCAGAAAATCACGGGGGCCAAGCGGGTCGTGATGTTCGCCAGTCTTGCGCGTGACATGCGTTTCGCCGCCACAAACGAGAACCTTGGTGCGGCAACCAATGTCCATGTCGACCATGACCAGGCAACGTACGAGTACAGTATCCGTCAGGTACTTCCTCCTGACGAGGCGAACGAACTGCTCCAGCGGAGATGGGCTGCATACAACATCTGGAAGCCGCTTCGGACAGTCGAGTCGATGCCGCTTGCGGTATGCGATGCGCGGACAATTCGCAAGGAAGACCTGATTCCGACCGCTGTCGGAACATCACCGGATGAGCCCCTGCTTCCCAGGACGGGGTTGGGCGTGCTTTATCGGTCTGACCAGAACTGGTATTACTATCCACTGATGACCGCCGACGAAGCGCTGATCCTGAAAATGTGGGACACCGATCAATCCCGTCCACAATGGGCGGCGCATAGCGCGTTCGACGACCCGACATCGCCTACGGACGCGCAGCCACGTGTCAGCCTGGACGCACGTTTCGTCGTGTTCTTCTGACGCTGAATACAGGCTTCAAACGGAAGCCTGTCCTCCCTGAGTGCGGCATCAGGTCACCTGCCGCACTCGTAGCAAAGCCCCAGGTTGCACCGTAGACTGGTGGTCTTGCGACCACCGTTATGCCATTGCCGGTCCTTCGGTGCCCCGTGCTTATGGAGCCTGCTGCACGTGATTCGATTCGGCGCGCCCACCACCAATCAGGGGCCCGTCGATGCCCTCGTCCCGCATCAGACGCTCCAGGATCCAGCGGTATTGCAACGTTGCGGCATCGAATGATGTCGGCTGCATCGTGATACCTGGCGATGCGTCGATCGTACGCTGCTGCGCGCTGACGATTTCCGCATCCTCGTTAAATGCCAGGTAACTGAAATCGCGGTAGAACTCGGCAAGCCCGGGCGTGCGATCCCAGGATCCATATGAGAAAAAGTAGCGCGACTTTCCAAGGCTTTCAGGGGTTACGGCCTGGCTCGTGTATTCCTTGTGCAAGGGCTCGACTCCACTTGGCGCGTCTTCCCCGAATTTTTGTGCAGCCCCTGGCTCATGCATCTCGGCGTACAAAAGGAACAGCCCGGGAGCAATGAAATCATAGGTGATCCATACATCGAGATGCGTCGCATCAATTTTTTCCCGAATATATTTCGCTGTGGGCTGGTTCAGCAACCAGCGTGATACACGGACGCCCTTTTCCAGCCGCTCGACTTTCGGTCGCGTCTGGCCAAACACCAGACCCGGGCCGAACGAATCACGATGCACGTAGCTTAAATGGGAGAGGTCCAGCAAATTGTCCGCGACAAGCATGTAGTTGGCATTGACTTCGAGTCGCCCCGGCAACATCGACCAGCCCGGAAGATCCGGCCCGACGTTGTCCGGAATATCGGCTTGCGAAGCCTTCTCCGGTTGCCCCATCCAGATCCAGACACAGCCATGGGACTCGGCGGTCGGATACGAACGCACGCACATGCTGCTGGGGATACGCGGCTGCCCGGGAATCTCAATGCATTTTCCGGATGGAGCGAATTTAAGCCCATGGTACATGCAACGGAGGTCATCCCCTTCGATCTGCCCGTGCGAGAGCGGCGCGAGCCGATGGCAGCACCGGTCTTCCATCGCAACCACTGCGCCATCGTCCTTGCGGTAGAAGACGAGCGGCACTTCGAGGTACGTTCTTGTCGTGAGGGCGCCGTTGGGAAAATCTTCACTGAACCCGGCAACATACCAGGCGTTCTTCAGGTACATGAGTGTCTCCTTGTTATATAAAAATATGACTGCTGCCGAGGTTGCATATGGTTCGAGTATTCGGGAGCACGGCCAATCATGCGGGCAGCTCGTTTTTCAGGTGACGGTCGAGGATGCGGCGCGATTGCACGCCGCCCGCATCGATGTTCAACATCAGCAGCTTGCGTTCCGGGTGCCGGAGAATATTCTCTTGCTGCTGTTCCAGCATGTCCCGGTCCTCTCCAAAGATCTTGCCCTGGCCAGTGCGAATCGCGGCGGTCAATTCGGTATCCTGAGGCTTGAAATTGCGCGCCATGCCCCAGAAGTACCAGTGCGACGTCGCTGTTTCCGGCGTGATGAAGTCAACGACGACACTGGAGGCCTTGACCTCGGGCGGTGCGTCATAGCCGCCCCTGCCGGCCAGAGCCACTCCAACTTCGATCATCACGTGGCTCGGTGCCGTAAAACGACATATCTGCCACCGATCTACCGGCGCATCTTCAGGTAGGCTGTTCGCACGCAATGCCGCACGCCAGAAGGGCGGCGCCATCACGTTTTCCATGAAGCGGCTGGTAATGACTTCTTCGTCTTCCACTCTCGTGTTGACCGGTGCTTCGTCGATCTCCTTCTGGCCAATGCTGCTCGCGTGTACATAGGTCTCGTGAGTCAAGTCCATCAGGTTATCGATCATCAGCCGGTAATCGCAGTTAATGTGGTACAGCCCCCCGCCATATGCCCACTCCGGATTGTCCGCCCATTCAAGATGATGAATGCTGGCAGGATCGGCTTGCGCAGCATCACCTGGCCACACCCAGATGAAACCGTAACGCTCGACTACGGGATAACTGCGGATGCAGGGAAATCCCTGCACGCGCTGACCGGGCATGGCAACGGTCTTGCCATTGCAGCCCATCTGCAAGCCATGGTATCCGCACACCAGTTGTCCGTCGCGAACGAAACCGAGCGACAATGGCGCACCACGGTGTGGGCAGAAATCCTCCAGGGCTGCTACCTTGCCGTCGGCACCGCGGTAGAAGACCAGCCTTTCGCCACAGATGCGGCGACCGAGTGGCCTGTCAACGATTTCATCCGGCGTACACGCGACATACCAGGTATTTCTAGGAAACATGCGCGACTCCATCATCCGGCGGCGAGCGGAGCGACCGGCCGCTGGAATCCGGCACGCCAGTCCGGAGTGTAAGGAACGCCCTCAAGCTTGAACACGGACATTACTGCATGGCGTACGGCGTCCGGATCGCGTGTCATCCCGATAAAGCCCTGTTCGTCCGCTACGCGTGCCGCTGGATCCGTACGCTGCGTACGGCGCTTATGGTCAATCGCTGTGGGATTGGCCACCTCGAGGAATACACGGCGCCGTTCCTCGGCGTAGAAGTCGAGCACATCGTCCCCAGCCTCGTTGTTCCACAGCTGACCCAACGCCCGTACCAGTGCCTGGGCATCCTGGACCCCGGACGTAAAGCCCATCCCGCCAATGGGATTGGTCGCATGGGCGGCATCACCGGCAAGCAGGACGCGCCCCTTGCGATACGTGTTGGCCGAGCGCTGGTGCACGCGGTACGAATTCGCGCGCTCCAGTTCAAAGGACGCATTCCTCGGCAGGAAGTTCCTGTAGCGCTCGCGAATGCGGGCCAGGCGCTGTTCTTCGCTGAGATCGCTATCTTCGCCGTAGGCGATGCGCCACAGGTGCTGGTCGTCGATTTTTGCGATGACATGCCAGTCTTCGCCCGCGGCAACCATGTTCGATGCCGCATAGCCGTATTTTTCGAAATCAAAATAGAGGTTCGTGGCCATGAAGGTATCCGGCCAGGTGAAACCTTCGAATTCGATCCCGAGTGCCTTTCGTACACTGCTGCGCGCGCCGTCGGCACCGATCACCCAGTCTGCATCCATCGTGGCGCCGACCCCGTCGACCTCGACGCTGAGTTGGACCGCATCGGCGCTTTGTTCAGCGCCGATGAAACGGGTATTCCAACGCATCGCCGTGCCATCGAACGCGAGGAAATGCCGGAGGATGAGTTCGGCCAGGCGATTCTGGCCGAAGTGCAGCGTGAAGGGATAAGTCAAGCCTTCCAGCAGCCTGAAGTCCATGGTGCCAACATTCCCGCTCAACGGAAAGTGCATCTGAAACGCATGGCCCAGGGCTGCAATCTCCTTGGCGTCGTCCAGCAGGCCGACGTTATCGAGGGCCTTGATGGTCGAGTGCAGGTACACGTTGGCCCTGGGGGAATCGTTGATGCCGACTGCGGCGTCGATTACGGTTACGTGTGCTCCTAGCCGCGCAAGGCCGAACGCCGTGAACAACCCTGCCGGCCCCGCACCGACTACAACGACCCGCTTTCCCTTGCTCATACTGTCATCTCCATTTGGTTATCAGGATGCTGCTACTCGATACGTGGCACTGTCGCAGTCGGCGGCGCCACTGCCACCTGTCGAAGGATAGGTCGCCCTGCTTCTATCTTTCGACAGGTGTTGAACGCAGCAGGGCAACGGCATAGTTGGCGCCAATCGTCCTGATCGCCTGAACATCCACATGGAGAGCACATGATGCCCAGCTATCCTTTCCCGCCTCATTTCCCGCAAGAGGTGTCATGAAGCACCGCTGGGACAGCATCGCCGGAAAATCGTCATGAAACCCACGCCCGCACCAGTGCTGTCCGATGCTGGAGCCAACGCGCACAGTGTCAACACCGCCGTCGATGAATTCGTCAACGTCCTGGGGAGCGGCGCAGTGGCAACCGACAGTGAGGACATCGCGGCGCGCGTCGGCGTCCACGCGATCCCGACAGATCGCCTTCGTTACATTGCTGCACTCATTGCGCCGTCATCGGTAGCGCAGGTCCAGGCTGTCGTTTCCATCGCCAACCGCTATCGCGTCCCACTATGGCTGTACACAGGCCATCGCCATCACGGCCAAGGCGCATCGGTTCCACGCGTTCCCGGCTTCGTGATCGTGGACCTGCGGCGCATGAACCGTGTACTCGAGATCAACGAGAAGTGTGCTTACGCGGTAGTGGAACCCGGGGTCAGCTTCTTCGACTTGTACGAGCACCTGCGCGCCGGCGGCCATGAATTGATGATGCCCGTGCCCGACCTTGCCTGCGACAGCGTTGTCGACTATGTGCTCGATGGCGGCCACGCGCTGCAATCCTGCGGCATGGAAATGGTGCTCGCCAATGGCAGTCTGGTGCGTACCGGCATGGGTGCCCTGTCGACAAGCCGCGCCTGGCACACCTGTGGCCAAGGACTTGGTCTCACGCTTGATGGATTGCTGCTGCAGTCGGATCTCGGTATCGTCACGCGCATGGGCGTATGGCTGAAACCGCGCCCCGAGCGCTACCTGTCCTGCAATATCGTCTGCCGCCACGATCGAGACCTGCAGTCTCTCGTTGATATGATCAGGCCCTTCCTGATGGACGGCACCATTTCCAATCATCCGGTACTGTCCAACCTGGTTGGGACGGCTGCGCGGATTGCCGGCCGACAGGAATGGTATCCCTCCACCGGAGTGATCCCCGAAGAAACACTCGAACGTATTGCCGACGAAACGGGCCTTGGGCGCTGGAACCTGCGCTTCGCGCTTTACGGCCGGCACGATGTCGTAGAGGCCCAGTTGGCCACTCTCGCGGCAGCATTCGGCGGCATCGCCCAGGCAGTTTTCAGCTATCGGGAATACGACGGCAACGCGCCGGAGGAAGCGATTCTTGCGGCCGACAAGTCGCAGGCAGGTATTCCGGAACCGGGCGCGGATCAGATCGCCCGTTGGGCGGGTAGCACCACCGGTGACTATCTCACGTTATCTTCAGTGGCGCGGCTCGACGCGACCGATGTCGAAGCGCATTACCGACTCGTGCGCGCGGGCTTGGAACAGCACGGATTCGATCACCAGTGCATGTTCGTCCTTTCGTCCCGCAGTGCTTTGCAAATATGCTGCATTTCGTTTGACAGGACTGTCTCTGCGCAGGTACGCGCAGCGCATGCCGCCTTCGATGCGGTGCTGGCGCAAGCTGCCGAGGCAGGATTCGGGCCCCACGGCCCGCATACCCACCCCGAGGATGGGGCGGTGGCACACTTCAGTTTCAATGACCATGCGCTGCAGCGCATGCAACGATCGATCAAGGAGCTCATCGACCCGAACGGCATCCTTGCTTCCCGCACCCAATGGCTATGACGACGCGTCGCACCCGTGCCTTCGTCGAGCCCACAGCCACGAAAAAAAGGACGGGATGATATCACCCCGTCCAAAAAGCGCCGGGAGACACGGCGTCAGTGAGAGCTTGCAGAATGGCGGCGGCACCGCGTACCAGGGCGCGCGCAAGCGGTTGCGTCGGCGATCCCCTCGTTGCAAGCTTCGATAATTGAAAGTGCCTTAACCGGCGGTTTCACGGATGAGACGCTCGATGATCCGGCGTGCGCGGTTGGGCCCGACGTCGACGTGGATATCGATTTGCGGCGCGTGCTGGAACTGCAGCATGTTGCGGTACTGGGCTTCGATAACGACCTTGTCTTCCTCGAAGGTGAGTGCCGACTGCTCGTAGACCGTATCCATCATGTCCGGCATGTCGGGGTGCCGGTTGGCAGCCACCGTCCAGAAGTAGTGTGTCGAGACATCAGTCTCCGGCGTCACGCCGTGAAAGCCACGCATATGGAAACCGCCGCGTCCGGCATCGCGCATCGATCCCGCACCGGCGTCGTTGGCCCCTGTCCAGATACGAAGATGGCTGAGATCGAATTCGATCTCTTGCCAGCGGTCGATCAAGCCATCGAAACGCCACGCCGCAGTATAAGTGGGCGGGGGCTCCGACGACGGCATGTACCGCAGCACGCGCACGACGTTGCCCTGCTCCTCGACCTTTGTTTCGGCGTGCATATGTATTTTTGCGTTGCCGCCGATCGTACGCAGATGAACATAGCCGAGATGGCTGAGGTCCAGCAGGTTGTCGTGGATGAGCTGATAAGGCGCGTCGTAATGGTAGACATCGCCACGATAGCGATAACGCGGGTCGTCATGGACGGCATATTCGGGCGCGTCACAGTCCGGCTGACCGCCAGGCTCGGACGGCATCCAGATCCAGACGATCTGATTGCGCACCGAGACTGTGTACGGCCTCACGCATGCCCTGGCCGGTATTTTTTCCTGGCCAGGGATTTCAAGGCACAAGCCGGACGGCGCGTACAACAAGCCGTGATATCCGCAACGAAGTCCGCGTTCTTCCAGCGTTCCGGAAGAGAGTGGCAGTGACCGGTGACAGCATCGGTCTTCAAGCGCGGCGATGGTTCCTTCGCCGGTTCGAAACAATACAACGGGTTGATTCAGGAATGTGCGTGCAATCGGGCGTTCCTGAAACTCCCATTCAAAACCTGCAACGTACCACTGGTTCAGTGCAAACATAGGATACCTGCAATATGTAGTCGGCAATACGTCAACGATATGCCCACATCCTGCAGAGTGCACCTTCCGAAAGATAGCTGGCCACACCAGATTACGGCGGCTTCGCTGCCGCTGAAGGCGGCAAGCGCCATCAGCTTCATGGATCATGCAGTGCAGCGTGTTTACCGGTTGATCAGGCCCAACTGGTACGCGCGCTCCACGACCTGCGCGCGGCGCCGTACGCCGACCTTGTCGTAGATCTGCTGCACATACCATTTAACGGACCCTTCCGTCATGCCCAGCTTGTCGCCAATTTCGCGGTTGAGCAAACCCGTCCCCATCAGCCTGAGTATCTCGAGTTCGCGTGCGCCCAGCGCGCCATACACACCCGTGCCTGATTCCGGAGGCAGCTCCACGCGGATGGTCGGACGGTTGCTGCGCTGCGCAAACGCCTGCAGCAGCTCGGCCGCAAATGCATCGCGCGGCAAGTCGACTGGCCCCGGTGCGCCAACGGAATCCTCGAGCAAGGTCTCGATCCAGGCGCCTTCGTCGAGAAACGTTCTCACGAAACGGCCGCTGGCGCCAATGGCGATCCCGCGACGCAGGGCCCGCTGTGCGGCCAGCCGCTCACCCGACAGCATGAAGCCATGAGCAAGGATGATATCCCAGCGAATCTGGTTACGGATCGCGCCGGCGGCTTGCACGAAACCATGCCACTGCTTCGCTACCGACATTGAATCGGCGATACGGTTTTCGGCCAGCGCCAGCCGCACCCAGGCAAGTGCCCGCGCTTCATCACGCGTCGTGACGCTCCCCCCCGGCATGAACTGCTTTGCAACGCCGACGATACCCTGGTTCCGGCACGCGCGCGCCGCTTCATCGATCTGCCCGTCTCCCAGCAACATCTTGATGTGGCCTGCCGTGATCCAGAACCGTATGCGATCGAAGCCATGCTCGCGCGCAAACGTGGTTGCCGTATCGACGACCCTGTAGGCTTCCGTAATCTTGCCGTCCAAGCGCAGAAGCTTCATCTGCGTCAGCCATGCCGCGATCATCTGGTCGATGAAACCATGCGCGCTCACATGCGCCAGATGCGCATCGAGCAATTCGCGTGCACGATCGAGTTCGTTGCGTTCGTAGTAGATCTCACTCAGCGGCAACGCCACGAGAGCCGCAACCATTGATCCGGGCTCGGTCAGGGTTTCCGCTGTCTCCAGAGCGTCCGACAGGCTGTGAATAGCCACTTCGGTGCGGCCCATCATGAAATGCGATGGTCCGACGATCGCCTCATGAAAAATGGATGTCAATCCCTTGCCGGGACGATGGTAGTGGGAACGGCCCAGCCGGCTCAGGAGATCGATATCCTGCAGCTTGTACTGTTCGCGCTGGGCATACAGCAGCGATGTGTAGAAGCTGCCCCGTACGTGCAGGTTGGCGCGCTCGTAATCCCGAATCAGGACATGCGCAAGCTCCTCGGTACGTGGCATGTCGTCACTGCAGCAGGCGATCATCATCTCGCCATGCACCAGCAATCCCTGCATCTCCGCGATGTCCTCGGACCGGTCCGGGTTTTCCGATGCCATCTGCCGCAGACGCTTGCGCGACAGTTCGACCAGCTCGCGCGAACCGTCGAATTGCCAGAACACGTCGCGTCGCCACGCTTCAATCAGCATGATGCGAGGAAAACACGTCTTGATCTCTTCAGGTAATTGCGCAGCGAGGGTAATGATTTCCACGGATGCGGAAGTCCCGAACTCGCGATTGCACCAATCGTCAAGAATCTGTGCTGCGCGCATGAGATCGCCCAGCGCAACTGCGTGGTCGAATGCATCCACGTAGTGCCGGTGCGCGAGAAGCCAGGCACATGCGCGCTCGTGCAAATCGCGTGTCAGCGCTTCTTGTTCGTCGTGCAGTTGACGTTGCAGGAACTCGGCGAACAAAGGATGGAAGGCGAACCATGTCTGTCCTTCGTCCAGCGGCCGGATGAAGCACCCGGCTGCTTCACATTCGGCGAGCAGCGCGCGGCTGTCAGCGCGGCCGGTAACCGCCTCGCACAACGCCGGGCTGAAGCGCGCCAGTATGGAAATCTGCAGCAGGAAGTCGCGCTTCCCGGTGTCGCCACCGACAGGCATCACCTCTTCCTCGAAGAACTCGGCGAATCGACGGTTCGCACCGGAAAAATAACCCAGCAGGCGGGAGGCGTCTCCCTCGTTGCGCAGCATTTGCTGGAGCAGGACGAGGCCGCCAGCCCAGCCGGCACAACGCCTGGCCAGGACCTCCAGCGCGCCACCCGTCGCGGGCCTGTCGCTGCCCTCCCCCAACACTGCCAATGCCTCGTCCGGTGCCATGCTCAGGTCATGCATTCCCAGCTCGACCAACAATTTGCTTTGGCGTAGCCGCGCCAACGGCAGCATGAGCTGCACGCGCGTCGCGATAAGCACATGCAGACCGGCCGGCAGACGCTTCGCCAGCAGTTCAAGCAGCTGCAATGCCTCGGACCCCGACAGCACCTGGGCGTCGTCGAGAAACAGGTGCACGTCCCTGCCCGCGCTCTCGACCAGAACGGTCAAATGCGCCAGCATCGATTCAATATTGAATACCTTCCCCGGCGCTGCCCCAGGCGGCGCTCCGCAAGCGCTGGCGATCGCGGACGCCATGCAAATGTACAGGTGCGTCAGGTCGCGATGGGTGTCGTTCAGGGTTATCCAGGCCGTAGCCCCATGCTCAGCCAGAATGCCGTGGAAGTGTAGCAGCACCGTGGTTTTGCCGAAGCCGGCGGGTGCACGTACCATCGTGACGGGCGCGTGCGTGAGCTCTGGCAGGCCGATATGCAATGTGGAACGTGCAATTGCGCTACGGTGCAGGGCCGGAGGCTGCCAACGGCGCGCTTCGGGCTGGGAGGATTGCTGGGGCGCCGCGCCCTGGACGGAATGCGCCGCAGCGTATTGAACAGCTGGCATGATTGTCTCCTGTACGGGATCCGATGGTCCCGTCGTTGTTTACGTCCGGCGCATCGGGGCGCGGATCGAGGTCAACTATAACTCAGTGTTCAGCCCCCGCGGTGGAGCATGCAATGCCACGATGCCGTTCGCCGGATCGCCGTGTGCCGGATAGCGCTGCATGACGACAGGATCGTGGCCCGGAACGAAATGGTCAGGGCTGTCGCATAGCCCCAGCAGGCGGCGGTAACCAGCCAGCATGTCCCCGACATCGTGCACGATGGGAAACGGCGATTCATTGCAGACGTTGTCATAGTAGTGGCTCGCATCCGATGCCAGTACCACCCAGCCACGCGCCGTATGCACCCGCACCGCCTGCAGCCCCCGCGTATGACCGCCCACGTGCAGCAACTCGATACCAGGTGCATAGACAGCATCGCCCATGTAGAACACGACCCGGTCGCCATACAGTCCCTCGACGATATGAGTGACATCATCGACCGCATAGGCATGCCGCAGCAGCTGGAACTGCATGTGCCGGCTGACCGCATATTGCAGCTCGGCTTCCTGCAGGTGAATGCGGGCATTCGGAAGCAGGTCGACGTTTCCCGCATGGTCGTAATGCAGATGGGTCAGGATAACGTCGCTCACCTGGCCGGGCGAAATATCCAGGGCCGCCAGCCCGGCAATGGGACAACGCAGGAACTCGCGCTGACGGTGTTCGGCTGCCTGGCGGTTGAATCCGGTGTCGACGAGACAGCAACGGCCCTGCCCCCGGATCACCCAGACAAAATAGTCCATGGGCATGGGGCCGTCGTGTGGATCGGCCTGCATGAAATTCTGGTTGCGGCGCCTGGCCACAGTGGCGTAGCGCAGTGCGTAGACCTCGTATTCAGGCAGGCTGGCGGAATGCAGTGTCATCATGTTGGCTTCGTTACCGGCGGACGCGTGGCGCCGCCCGCACGCTTATTCAGTGTAGGTCTTGATGGCTTCACTCGCCACGCGGAAGGACTCTAGTGCCGCCGGCACGCCGCAATAGATCGCGGTCTGCATCAGCACGGCCTGGATTTCAGTCTTGCTCACACCATTGCGCAGTGCACCCTGCACGTGGACTTTCAACTCGTGCGAACGGTTCAGCGCGGTCAGCATGGCGATGTTCAGCAGGCTGCGGGTCTGACGCGGCAGGTCTTCGTTGCCCCATACCTCGCCCCAGCAATAGGTCGTCACGAGCTCCTGGATCGGCTTGTTGAAGTCATCTGCAGCGGCGAGTGAGCGCTCGACGTGCGCGGCGCCGAGGACAGCCTTGCGGATCGCCAGGCCTTGTTCGAGTTTAGGATTCGTCATCATCATTCCTTGGAAGTTTTTTCGGTACTGTTACCGATCTGTACGCCGGCCCACTGCTCCACTACCTTTGCAATGCAGGTGAAATCGGATTGGGGGCCGAAGGTGGCATTGGTCACCGCCAGCATCTGGCGCACGGCGCTGCCGACGATCATCGGCACTCCGAGGGCTTCGGCCTCCTCCACGCAGAGGCGCGCATCTTTATAGGACAGCCCGGTGGCGAAGCCGAAATCGAACGTGCGCGGAATCACCGCACGGGGGAACTTGTCCACGCTTGCGCTGTTACGACCGCTACTGGCATTGATTACATCGATCATGACGGTCGGGTCCAGACCCGCCTTTACCCCCATCGCCAGTGCTTCCGAAGTCACTGCGAGCGCGGCGGCCGACATCAGGTTGTTGGCCAGCTTGAGGGTCTGCCCCAGGCCCGCCTTGTCACCGCAGAAGAACAGCTTGCCCAGATGAGCGAGGACGGGCTGCAGTTCGTCGTAGACGGCACGCGGTCCGGAAACCATCAGCGCCAGGCTGCCCTTGACCGCGCTGGCGACGCCGCCGCTGACAGGCGCGTCCATGGCAGTGATGCCTGACTCGGCCAATCTTGCCGCGATCTGCACGGCGGCCTTGGGACCAGTGGTCGACAGGTCAACCAGGATCCGTGCCTTGCCGCCATGGATCAGCCCTTCTGGACCGAAGGCTACCTCCTGGACGACATCCGGGGTGGGCAGGCTGACCAGTATGATTTCCGCCTGGGCACCCACCTCCGCCGCCGTTTCGACACTGCGCGCGCCACGTTCGACCAGCGCAGCAACCGCCCTTGCGGACGGATCGCACACGACGAGCGGGTAGCCGGCTGCAGCCAGGCGCGTGGCCATCGGCCCGCCCATGTTGCCAAGGCCAATAAAGCCGATTGTTGGTTCAGACATTTGCTTCCTTTCTTCTAAAAAATTTCGTCGGTGCCAGCGGCCAGCTCATCGAGAAGATTGCGCACGTTGGCGACCTCGTCCGCATCAATGGCATGGGGCCGTCCGGGATAGACGCGCTCCGCGACCCTCCCACCCATCGCGCGGAAGACATCTGCGCTGGCGCGCGTCCGTGCCAGCGGCACCCAAGGGTCGACGTCGCCATTGGTCATCAACACGGGCGTGCCTGCCAGGCTGTCCGCCAAGGTCGGCCATGTCGTGCCTTCCGGGCCGATCAGCCCACCAGTCAGGGCCACCAGGCCGCCCCACCGGCCGGGGTGCCGGTACAGATACTCGCAAGCAAGGCAGGCGCCTTGCGAAAAGCCGAGCAGGACGATCTGCGCACGCTCGAGCCCGGCTGCTTCCAGCTGGTACACCTGCTCGTCCAGCGTGGCGAGGGCAGCATCCAGCTGGGGCTGATTCAGTTCGCGTGGTGCCATGAACCTCTCGGGATACCATGCGTCCCCCGGCGCCCTGGGGGTGGCGTAGCGCAATGATGGCCTGTTCAGGCGTACCAGCAAGTCATCGATGAACGCCGGCGGCTGGCCCCGGCCGTGCAGCGCAATGACCGCTGGCGGCCTGGGCAGCGATCGGCTCTGTTCTGCAGCCGCCATGGTCAGAATTTCAGTGGTTCCAGATAGCCTGTCATCGCCGCTGCCTGCGCAGCGAAGATGGGCGGCACCTGCAGTGTCTTGCCCAAGTTTTCGTAGCTCTCGTCGACCAGGAAACCTTCCGGCTTCGACACCGTGGCCTCGAACATGGCGCCGCCCGGCGTGCGCACGTAGATGGAATCGAAGTAGCCACGATCCTTGCGATCGGACACATCGGTCAACCCCAGTCCTTCCAGGTGGAATTTCACGTCCTTCTGCACCGTCAGGTCGCTGACCTTGAAGGCGCAATGGTGCACCGTTCCTTCGCCGTACAGCCAGGAGCCCTGCGGAAGGTTTGGCTCGACCTCGAAATCGATGATGGTGCCGCTGCCGCCCTCGCCGACTTCATAGCGCACGAAGTCGCCGTCATGGCGACGATTCTTGCCGCTCCAGCCCAGTTGCATGAATTCGTCCGAGTTGTCCATCTGCTGCACGGAGACCGTGATGCCATGCGTGCCACGGATGCCGAATTCCGATGGGATCACGCCATTCGAGTAAGGCAGGCGGTCGTCGTCGTCGATGCCGACCAGTTCGTATTCGATGCCGCAAGGATGAGCGAAACGCAGCAGCTGTTCGCCAAACCGTTCGGTCTGCGTCACGTGGAAGCCCTGTTCGCCCAGGTGGCTTCTCCAGAACGCCAGGGAGGACTGCGGCACCGACAGTGCCAGTGTCTTGATCTGGCCGCTGCCACGGGTAGCCTTGCGGCCGGACTGACGCATGGGGAAACAGGTCACGAGCGTACTCTCGTCTCCCAGGTCGTTGCCGTAGTAGAGGTGATAAATCGGCGTACTGCCGTCATACAGGCCGGTTTTCTTGACACTCTTCAGGCCAAGGACCTTTGTATGAAAGTCATAGTCTTCCTGGGCACCACCCACGTTCAGGGTGATATGGTGGTGCTTGAGGATATGCGGGTTGAGTTGCATGTCTGTCTCCTGTGAAATATGGGTACGTCAGACCGTTGCAGGTGAACGGCCGTGGAATGCGTTGTCCAGCAGGCGCCTGATGCCGGCTGCCTCGATGGGGCGTGGATTCCAATATGGCGCGGCCACGGCGAGCCTGACGGCGTCGTCCAGCCCGGCTTCAGGCATGCCCAGCTCCTTCAACCCGGCAGGTACTCCCAGCGAGCGCGCCAGCCGATAAAGACCATGGGCGGCGCTGTCGCTGCTCAGGGCACGTGCAATGCGCACCATGGCGTCCGGGGCATGCCCGGCGTTGTACGCGACGGCGTGTGGCAACAGCACGGCATGCGTCGGGGCGTGGGGCAGGTCGAAACTGCCGCCGAGGGTGTGGCACAACTTGTGGTGCACGGACATGCCGACAGCCCCCAGGCAAGTCCCGCAGGCCCAGGCGCCGAACAGCGCATCGGAGCGCGCGTCAATGTCGCCAGGATTGCTGACGATCCGCGGCAATGCCCGTGCCAGGGCCGTAATGCCCTGTTCCGCCAGCAGGGAGATGACAGGGTTGGCATCCCTTGCGTACAACGCCTCCACGGCATGGGCAATCGCGTTCATGCCCGAGGTGGCGGACAGCAACGGTGGCAACGTCAGCGTCAGGTCGACATCGTAGATAATTACTTCTGGCAACACATCCGGGGTGCGCTGGGTTGTCTTGACGCCGCTGTCCGTCTGCCCAAGGATCGGTGTCGCCTCGGAGCCTGCGTAGGTGGTGGGGATGGCAATTTGCGGCAGTCCCGTGCGCAACGCCAGCGCCTTCGCCAAACCGATCGCGGAGCCGCCGCCGAGCGCCACCAGACAGTCCGCCCCCGCAACCTTCAGCCGTTCGAGCGCACGCGCCGTTACCTCCACGGGCGTGTGCATGGCAGCTTGCGTGAACACAGCGACGCAAGTGCTGCCCAGCCGTTCCTTCAATGCATGCGCTGCTTCTTCCTGCTCCGGTGTCGACAACACCAGCGCCCTGCCACAACCGAGCGTGGCCAGTTCCTCGCCGGTTCTTGTGAGCGTGCCTGCGCCGAATATGACACGCACCGGCAATGCCGTATAAACAAACGCTTCCATCCTGTCTCATCCTCGCGCTGCCAAGGCAGCTGCAACGTTTTTCGGTGGAGACGATCATTACCGGCGATGGAAACTGGAACACCTGTCGAAAGATAGTTGGTTCACGCCGGCCGCGGCGCCTTCACCACGGCCGGTAAGGCACGTGATTTTCTGTAGCGCAACGGCGGTGTGCCATAGCGCTTGCTGAAGGCAGCGCGAAACGCCCGTTCAGATTGGTAGCCCGTTTGCTCGGCAATCTGCCCGACCGCCAACTTACCCGACAGCAGCAGCTCGGCGGCACGCTGCATGCGCCAGGAAACCAGATAGTCGCCAGGCGTGCAGCCCACCAGCCTGACGAAGCGCCGCACGAAAGCATGGCGCGACAGGCCGGCCTGCTGCGCCAGCGTTTCGGCAGTCCACGGTCCACCTGCATCGCGGTGAATTGCCTGCAGTACTTTGCCGATACGGGCGTCCGCCACGCCGCGCAGCCAGCCTACGGACTGTCCATCGGATGACAGTGCCTGGGCGCGGATGAAGCTCGACAGAATCAGTTCCGCAAGATGAGACGCCGTGGCCAGGTAGCCGGGGCTGCTGGCGGTTTGACGGGTCGCCAGGAAATTCAACAATGGCGGTAGCCATGGAAACAGGTCGCCAGCGCTCCCCTTGAGCATGACGACAGGCGGCAAGTCGCCCAGCAGCGGACTGCGACGCGAGTCAGTCAAGACATAGGCAGACGACAGCATGCGCCCGCGGGGCTCACCGGCGCCAAAATGCAGGCTGATCGGGGCTGTCCAGCGCGAGTGCGCACCAAACGGCGGCAGTCCCCGGGCGTCCCAGTGATCGGTCAGCGCGGTGCGGTTGGCATCGGGACTCGATGCCACAGCATAGCCAAGACCGTGCATGAGCAGCAGCGAATCACCTTCTCCCAGTAATACCGGCGGCCAGCCTTCCGGCATCACCCAGAAAGGCTGGTCGATGCAGCTCAGCACATAGGCATAGGTAGGCCCCTGTGCAGGCATCGAAAACCCCCAGCTTTCGCCGAGCGTGAAGATACCCATGGTGTGCGCCTCGATTTTCAACGACAGTAGTACTTCGCCGAACAGATCCACATTGCCTCCCGCATGAAAACAGCCGAAATTGCGCACATTTCGGCATGGAACCATCATGGTCGTCTCACTACACTTGCCTCGGCGGGGTACACCGCCCTGCACGACAACGAGGAGACCTGATATGTATGTCCGAAATTGCTGGTACGTCGCAGCCTGGAATCATGAAATCAAGGAGAATGCCCTGTTCTCCTGCATGATCATCAACCAGCCGCTGGTCATTTACCGGAAAGCCGACGGCGCACTGGCAGCCTTTGAAAACCGCTGCTGCCATCGCGGTGCGCCGCTCTCGATGGGGCGCCGCGAAGGTGACAATCTGCGCTGTCTGTACCACGGATTGAAATTCGCACCTGACGGGCGTTGCATCGAGATTCCTGGCCAGGACCGGATTCCGAACAATGCCTGCGTCAAGACTTTTCCCGTGATCGAAGCGCACAGCTGGATCTGGGTCTGGATGGGAGATCCGGCGCTGGCCGACCCCGACCTCATTCCCCGCGCGATGGCATTGGACACGCCGGGCTGGCAGTCGCGCTCAGGGCATATCGAGTACGAGACCTACTATCAGCTCATCAACGATAACCTGCTCGATTTTTCTCATCTGGGCTATGTTCACCCTACATCCTTTGCGACCAGCGAAGACTGGGCGTTCACGCGGCCCAAGATCACACGTGTGCCGCGCGGGCTGCGCATCGAGCGCTGGGTTACGGACCAGCCGTCCGCACACGGCGTGGACGCGCCGCGCGTGGATATCTGGAACCGCTACGACTTTCTCCTTCCCGGCATTATCGTCATGGACGCGCATGCGGTCGAAGCCGGTGGTGCGCAACGCAACGACATGGGTCCGCCGGATTTGACCAAGACACCGGCGCTGTTCACTCAGTACTCGTGCCAGGCAGTCACGCCTGTCTCCGACCACCGTAGCCGTTACAGCTACTCGGTCCTGATGCCGGACCATCTTGCCGGTAACGGTATGCTGGACGGATTCTGGGCCGGCACACTGGCAGCATTCGAAGAGGATCGTATCATCATCGAAGCACAGGCGAGCATCAACCGGCTCGATCCGGACCGTGCTCCAGTACCCACCAGTTTCGACGCCGCCCTGGGCCAATTCCGCTGGCTCATCGAAAAAATGGTGAAGGAAGAACAGTCCGTAAGCGCCGCGCCTGTCGTAGCTGCGTAGTACGATGAAGGGCGGCGTGCCGCCCTTCATCGATTCAGATGTCCAGCACCAGCAATGGCGACCTGGCGCGCGAGCAACACGGCGTGAACTGATTGTTGCCAGCCTTTTCCGCCTCCGTGAAATACATGTCCCGGTGATCGGGCACTCCTTCGAGCACCCTGGTGATACAGGTGCCGCAAATGCCCTGTTCGCACGAGATCGGAATCTCGATGCCGTGCGCCGCAAGCACTTCCGTTACCGTCCGCTGCGCAGGGATGGCGAAGCGCTCCCCGGTGCTGGCGATCTGTACCTCGAAGGCGTCGCTGGGTAATCCCTCCTGCAGCGCAGCGCCAAAATACTCCAGGTGGAGACGCTCCTCGGACCAACCAGCCGCCCTGGCACCGGCCATGACAAAGTCGATGAACCCTTTCGGCCCGCACACGTACAGGTGTGCTCCGGCTGGACTGGATGCGAGCACTGCCGGCAGATCCAGTTTCTGGTCCGGCGCCCCGGTGTCGAAGTGAAATTGCACTCGATCGGCAAATGCGGCCTTGCGGATTCGATCAAGGAAAGCAGTGCGCTCGGGCGAGCGTGTGCAATAGTGCATGCTGAACCCGGCGCCAGCAACAGCCAGTCGCTCCGCCATGCATAGTACCGGCGTCACGCCGATGCCACCTGCCAGCAGCAGTGCGTGAGCATGACCGTGTTCCAGTGCAAAGTGATTCTTCGGCGCGCTGATGCGCAGGGTATCGCCTTCCTTTACGCGGTCATGAACGGCGATCGACCCTCCCCGCGATGATGGATCGCGCAGCACGCCGATCAGATAGCGATGCGTCTCCGATGGATCATTGCACAGCGAATACTGGCGCACCAGTCCATCGGCGATGTGCACATCGATGTGCGAACCCGCACTGAATGGTGGCAGTGGTCTGCCATCGACACTGGCAAGTTCGACACTGACAATATCAATCGCCTCGATCGATTTCCTGGTCACGACAACCGTGATATGACTCATCATTACAACTCCCTTCTAGATAACAATCTCATGCTCCAGGTTGGCACTCCCGACAATCCGCGGGGCGGTCTCCAGCAAAAACAAGGAGACCACTGACGCCAATATCGCGAGGCCGACCTGCATATACAAAGGAAAAGTCAGGCCATACAGGTCTGCGCCTCGTCCTGCAAAAAGTGGGGCACAGACACCGCCGACAATCTCGCCCACGGCGCTGACCAGCGCCATCGAAGTACCGAGATATCGGAGCGGCAGCGATTCCGACGGAATCGCTGCCATGAACACTGGAAAAGTACCAGCCGCCGAGGCGCCAAGGAACAGCATGAAGGCCGTTACTGGCAGATCGCCTCCATGCAACAGCAGGCCTGCCGGGGAGAGCACGCCGATGAGGCAAAACAGGACCATCACCGGCTTCCGCCCATACCGGTCGGACAGGCTGGATGCGACGAACGCCCCGCATAGCGCGCCGGACAGGCCCATCACCGCCAACAGCAGGCTCATGCCGCTCTCTGTTATCTGCGCAACACGAATCATATACAGCGGCATGAACACCCAGCCCAGCACCAGCCAGGACAACATCAGACAACTCACAACGCAGCACAGCCAGATATTGCGCACGCGCAGCAGTTGCACGATGCTGTATTTCCGGCGCTCTTTGCCGACAGCGCCCCTCTCGCGGCGTGATGGCTCGCGCAGGCCAAGAAGGCAAAGCAAGGCCAGCAGCAGCCCGGGGATGCCTGCTACATAAAACGCAACGCGCCAGCCATAGGTTTGCGCCAGACCAACGACCACGATCGGTGCCACGAACTGGCCCAGCAGGCCGCCACCCAGGTTCTGGACAATACCCATGTTCAGTCCGCGTCGCAGCGGAGATGACTCAAGCGCCACAATCGACTGTGCGACGGGTACTATCGGCCCTTCCGCCAACCCCATGACGACACGCGCCGCGAGCAGTGCCACGAAGCCCGCCGCCAGGCCGGACACGACGGAGCACAGGGAAAACACCACCATCAGGCCGACCAGCCAGCGTCGTCGCTGGCCGGTACGATCAATCAGCGCGGCAAGGCCCAGGCCGCTGATCGCCCAGGCCAGCGAAAGACCACTGGCCAGCAGGCCGATCTGGGTATTGCTCACGCCCATTTCCGGCGCGATGTACGGCATCAGGTAGTTAATGGCATTACGGTCGAAAAACACGATGCCGACCGAGACGCATAACAGCAATACCATGCGATTTTCGTATCCACGGGAGCCGCTCACCATGGCCGGCCCGATTGGAACGGGTGGGCCGCATTGGACGGCCATGCCGGCATCCCCATTGCCGGGGGTGCCGGCGCAGGTGCTGGCCCTTCGAAGGCACCGCCAACGTAGGCCAGCCAGACACCTACCCCGGCTATCAGGCACAGGCGTACCACGCGATGCAGTTTTCCATTTTTCATATCGTCTCCTGTCACGCGCCCATCATTGCGGGACGCTGTCTTTTGCTGTCTCTGTTAATGAATGTCTGTCGCTATGCCACCGTCATGCCTCCGTCGAGCACCATGATGTGGCCCGTCATGAATGACGACCCATCCGATGCCAGCCACAGCATCGCTTCGGCAATCTCGTCCGCCGAAGCGATGCGCCGCATCGGTACCTGGGCCGCAATGTCGGACAAGGGGATCGCACCATCGACCATGCGTTCAAGCAGCGCCGTATGAACAGGGCCAGGTGCGATGGCATTTACGCGAATGCCGGACGCCGCCAGTTCCAGGGCGGCGGCACGGGTCAGGCCGACAACGCCATGCTTGCTCGCGCTGTAGGCCGCCACCATGGGGATGGCGTTGATACCAGCGCTCGACGAAGTATTGATGATGCAACCGCCTCCTTTTGCCAGCATATGGTTGATCTGGTACTTCATGCCCAGCCATATACCCTTCAGGTTGATGGCAATGACGCGGTCGAAGTCGGCTTCGTCGAGATCCTGCAGTGGCCCGAAGGGCCCCTCGATGCCGGCGTTATTGATGGCAACGGCGATGCGCCCGTGGCGCTGGACGGTGGTCGCCACAAGGCCCGCCATGTCGCGTGCACTGGCCGCATCCGCTTTCACGAATTCGACGCCGGCTCCCAGCTCCGCTGCCACGGCACTGCCTTGGACGTCATCCGGCCCTGCGATGACAACCCTGGCCCCGGATGCCGCGAAGCGGACCGCGGCGGCATTGCCGATACCGCTGGTGCCGCCGACGATGAGCACGGTCTGTCCGCTGAAATCGAAGACCGCGGGCGTCATGACGGCACCTCGAGCCCACCCATGCACATGTATTTGACGACGAGGTAGTCGTCGATGCCGTAATGCGACCCTTCGCGGCCCAGGCCGGACTGCTTCACTCCCCCGAATGGCGCCACCTCGTTCGAGATGAGGCCCGTATTGATGCCGACCATGCCGTATTCCAGGGCCGCACCGACGCGCCAGACACGCCCGATGTCCCGGCTGTAGAAATAGCTGGCCAAGCCGAATTCGGTATCGTTGGCCAGTCGGATCACCTCGTCGTCGCTGTGGAAACGGAACAATGGCGCGAGTGGACCGAACGTCTCTTCCCTCGCAACCCGCATGCCGGGATCGACATCGGCCAATACGGTCGGCTCGAAGAATGTGCCGCCGAGCGCATGCCGGCGGCCGCCGGTAAGTATTCGCGCGCCGCCCTGGACAGCCTCGGCGATGTGGCTTTCCACTTTCTCGACTGCACGTCCATCGATCAGCGGGCCCAGCTGCACACCAGGCGTCGTCCCATTACCCATCTGCAGTGCGGCGACCGCTTGCGTCAGCCTGGCGGCAAAGGCATCGTACACGGCGTCGTGCACGTAGAAGCGGTTCGCGCACACGCAGGTCTGGCCGTTGTTGCGGAACTTCGCGATCAGCGCGCCTTGCACCGCCGCGTCGAGATCCGCATCGGGGAAGACAATAAATGGCGCGTTTCCGCCGAGCTCAAGGGAAACCTTCTTGATGGTCGGGGCGCATTGCGCCATCAACAGGCGGCCGACTTCCGTCGAGCCGGTGAACGAAAGCTTGCGCACCAGCGGATTGCCGGTCAGTTCGGCGCCGATCACGCGCGAGCCTCCCGTGATGACTGTAAAGACGCCCGGCGGAATGCCGGCGCGTTCCGCCAGCACGGCCAATGCCAGCGCGGTGAATGGCGTTTCGCCGGCCGGCCTGACGACCATCGGACATCCGGCAGCCAGTGCCGGACCAGCCTTGCGCGTAATCATCGCGGCGGGGAAATTCCAGGGCGTGATGGCGGCGCAAACGCCGACCGGTTCCTTTACGACGACCAGCTGCTGGTGCTGCCCCGGACTCGGTATGACCTCGCCATAGACGCGCTTGCCCTCTTCCGCAAACCACTTGATAAACGAAGCCGCGTACAGCACTTCGCCGCGCGCCTCCAGGAGTGGCTTGCCCTGCTCCGCCGTCATGATGGTCGCCAGATCGTCCGCATGTTCGAGCATCAGGCCGTGCCAGCGCTCCAGCAATGCACTCCGCTCGCGCGCCATCAGCGCCCGCCACGCCGGCCATGCTGCCGAGGCGGCATCGATGGCACGCCGCGTCTCGGCGGCGCCCATGTCGGGCACGCGGCCGAGCACGACTCCCGTGGCGGGATCGGTAACCTCGATGGTGGCGCCATCCGAAGCGGATAACCACTCTCCTGCAAGGTAGCACTGTTCCCTCAAGAGGGTGGGATCCTTCAACGACTCTCTGAATGTTTGCATGGTTCGACTTCTACAAAAAAGAACAGGTCAGACGACAAGTTTGTCGGCGGTGGCGTTAGTGGCAGGACGCGACGAGCGGGAAGCCTGCTTGTTCGGCAACAGGAATACTGCGAGCGACGGGACCAGGACGAGGGCGCCCAGCATGTTCCACAAGAACATGAATGCGAGCAGCAAACCCATATCGGCCTGGAACTGAATCGGCGAGAAAATCCAGGTCCCGACACCGGCCGCCAGCGTGAATCCGGTCAGCATGACCACCCGGCCCGTGAACAGCAGCGAGCGATAGTAGGATTCGGACAAGGACTTTCCTTCACGCAGCCAGAGCATGGTCACGCTGAGGATGTACAGCGCATAGTCGACCCCGATGCCGACGCCAAGTGCTACCACGGGCAACGTTGCCACCTTGACGCCCATCCCGAGTGCAACCATGAGGGCCTCGGCCAGGATGCTGGTCAATACGAGTGGCAGCACGGCCACAACCACTGCACGCCAGGACCGGAAGCTGACAAGACAGAGCAAAATCACGGCCGCATACACGCCGTAAAGCATCTTGCCGTTGGTATCCCTGACAACGCTGTTGGTGGCGGCCTCGATGCCGCCATTGCCAGCCGCGAGCAGGAACTTGACGTCCTGCGTATCGCGCTCGCGGGCAAACGCGGCAGCGGTGTCGACCACGCGCTGGAGTGTCTGCGCCTTGTGGTCGGCCAGGTAGACGTACACGGTCAGGAGATTGCAGTCCTCGTTGAAAAGACCGCGTGGCGACTGCGTGATGACGGAATTGAGGGCCTGCTGGTTCGGAATGATCTCCATCCACTTCATGCTTCCTTCATTGAAGGCACCGCCCATGATGCGCTGCAGGTCGGCGAACGAGCTTGTCGCGTCGACACCAGGCACTGTGGCGAGCCTGGCTTGCAGGTCGCTGACCCGGGTCAGTGTCTCGTAGTTCGCACATTCGTCCTTCGGCGTAGTGACCATCACCGCCAGCACGTCGCTGCTGGTCGAATAATGGCTGGCGACATACGCGTTATCGCGGTTGTAGCGCGAGTCCTGGCGCAGTTCGGGCGCACCTGCCTTGAGGTCGCCAATCTGGAGGTTGGCGGAAGCACGCAATCCAACCACGGCGCCGGCCACCGACAGCAGGATTGCGGCTGCGGCCCAGCGCCGCGTCGTGAAGAGGTCGAGAAAACGCCATAGCCATTGTCTGCGCCCGTCCATCGCTTCGTTCTCCTGCGCCAGGGCCCGCGCCGCAGCCTTGGGGCTGACGCCGGTATAGGTCAGCAGGACCGGCAGCAGGATCAGGTTGGTGAAGATCAGGATGGCAACGCCGAGGCTCGCAATCAGCGCCAGTGCACGGATGGCGGCGATGTCTACCCATAGCAACACGGCGAATCCCACAGCGTCGCATACCAGCGCCGTGAAACCCGCCATGAACAGGCGCCGGAATGTATTGCGCGCCGCCGCGACGCGATCCAGGCCACGGCCGATGTCCTGCATCACCCCGTTCATCTTCTGCGCACCATGGCTCATGCCGATGGCGAAGACCAGAAACGGCACGAGGATGGAGTACGGGTCCAGGCGGAAGCCGAGCAGCGGTAACAGGCCGAGCTGCCATACGACGGCCACCAGGGAGCAGACAACGACGATGACCGTACTCCGCGCGCACCGGTTGAACCAGAAGACCATCGCAGTGGCGATGACGATAGCGATCGCGAAGAACAGCAGCACGTCGCCCAGGCCGTCGATCAGGTCACCCATGACTTTGGCAAAGCCGACGACATAGACGCGTACACCCTTGCCGTCATATCTGCCCCGGATTTCCTCGATACGTTCCGACAGCTTTTTGTAATCGAGCTTGGTGTTGGACTGTGCATCGTAGTCGAGCAGCGGCACCACGATGGTCGTCGACTTGAAGTCGTCCGCTACCAGGCTGCCGACCTGGCCCGACCGCAGGATGTTCGTCCGCAGCTCCTGCAGTGATGCCGGGCTGCCGTCGAAGGTGTCCGGCATGACTGGGCCACCGTCGATGCCTGCCTCGGTCACGGCGATCCAGCGTACGCCGCGCGTCCATAGCGACTGCATGTAGGAACGCTCTACGCCCGGCACCGCGAAGATGTCGTCGTTTATCTGTTGCAGGGTCTTGAGATACTGTCCGTCCAGCACCGTCTCGCCTTGCGTCTCGACCACCACGCGCAAGGTATTCCCCAGGCCACGCAGATCATTGCGGTGCTTGAGGTAATTCTGGATGTAAGGGTGGCTGGTGGGAATGACCGACTCGAAGCTCGCATTCAACTCCACCTTGCGCGACATGAATCCCAGCACGACGGTCAGCACGAGGCAGACCAGCAGGACCCAGCGGCGGTGATTGAAGATCATCCGTTCGAGCAGGTTGCCGCTGTCGCGGCCAAAATCCACCGGGCCCGTATTTGTGGCCGTGACGCTCGCTTTCATTTCAACTCCTGTTCAGCCGATAAATCGATGCGTTCCGCACCGCGCGGGCCCAATACCAATACGGTTCGGCCTGGCAAAGGAAACAATGCAGCAGCGGGCTGCACGGTACGGGACAGGCCTTTGAACGTCCTGCCGCCATCGCGGCTCGCCACCAGCTGCCCGGTTTCGCTGGCCAGGAGTACGGCGCCGTCATCGAGCACCGCGCCCGCCTGGATCGAAGCGGGCATGCCGGTTGCAACCTGGCGCCAAGTAAGCCCACCGTCTTCTGACAGCAGCGCGTTGCCGCGCAGGCCGTGCGCGAGCAACCGGCCGCCCCGGATGGCGAGCACGCCAAACATCGTTCCCGGATAAGGTGTTGCGACCGTTTTTAACAGGCCATCCGCCGGACCGCGCAGCACGGTACCCTGTTCCCCCACGTACACCAGGTCGTTACCACTGCGCGCCGCTGCGTAAAGGTGCATACCGCGAGCATTGTCGAAGCGCGCAGACTCGGGTTCCCAGGTCACGCCGCCATCGCTGGTCGCGAAAACGAGGCCGAAGGCGCCCGCCACTTCGACCTCCCTGGCACTTTGGACGACCAGAGTCAGCAGCGGCTTGTTGGGACCGTCCTCGACGAGAAACCGGGCGGCCTTCACGGCTCCTTGCGCCTGCTCGCTGGCCTGAGCCGCAGCACGCCTTTCGGCGTCTGCCAGCGCAAGTTGCGCTGCCTGCACGCCGTCCAGCTGCCGCTCCCACGTGACACCGCCATCGATTGAGCGCAGTACCACGCCCAGGTGGCCCACGGCCCAGCCGACCCGGTCGTCGGCAAACGCGACGGCCGTCAGCATGGCGCTCGTGGGGACCTTGCGCGCGGGGCGCCAGGTTGCACCCTGGTCGTCGGAGTAGACCACGGCGCCACCGCGGCCAACGGCGACGATGCGCTTGCCCGCCCAGGTGGCGGCAGTGAGCATCTGGCGCGCGGCTTCCGGGCCGGGCACTGCCGGTCGGTCGAGCATGGTCGGCCGGCCGGCGAGTACCGGCGCCGCGATCCCGCTCACCGCCATGATCAGCAATGCGGCGGCAAGCATGGCGCGGTCAACGCAGCGCATCCTGCACCATCGAATCGGGGTTGAAGAACGCGGCCGGCTTGTATGGTATCGACTTGTAGTTCTGCACGAACCCGGCCACCGAATAGGCACGCGCCTGGAAGTCGAACGTGACGAAGGGCAGTGCGATCACTCCTGGCAGATCGTAGGACACGAATGGATACGACACGAGACCGCGATACAGCTTGCCCTGTGCATCCCACTCGTCGGCCAGCAGGACCGACCAGGTGTCTTCATCGAAGTACAGCTTGCGTTTGGGTACGACATTGCGCATGCCTGGCTTCAGCTTGACGTCCACCTCCCACACGCGGTGCAGCTCCCAGCGGACGTTTTCAGGCTTCGGGAAGCTGGGACCGAACGCCTGTTCCGGCGCTGTCGCGTTGAACTTGTTGGTGTTGTACGGAACGTACATCTCGCGCTTGCCGACGATCGTGAAATCCATCTGGTCGGGTTTGCCGAAAAATCCGTACGATTCGTCGAACTGGGTTACCCCGGACATGTAGAAGTTCGGCGTGTCGTAGCTTACATTGGGGATCTTGCGCACGCGGCGCTGGCCCGGCAGGTATTGCCAGGATCCAGGTTCCTTGTCCTTGAAATCGGTGCTGAAGACCCCTATGATGGCTTCGCCCACGCTACGCGATGGCGCCGTCGTCACGCCCTTGTGTTCCCAGTACACGCCATTGAATGTTCCAGCATTGCCCTGGGGGCTGTAGTACGGATACTGCTCCGTGATGTCGATGGTGCTGGCCAGCGTACGCTTGCCATCGGAGGTAATGAGCCACATGTTGTACGCGGTGCTGATGGTGACGCCCTTCCAGCTCAGGTACAGGTTCCAGATCGCCTCGATGCCGGATTTCGGGATCGGGAACGGCAGGCCGCCATATGCGCCTTCGACGGCCAGACCGCCCTTGGCGAGCTTGGCATTCGTCGCGTTCTTGAACGTGTTGTCGTAGACCGACTGCGGGGCGGTCGCGGTACGGTGCGTCGGATAGACATCCAGGCGATAGTCCGGATAGGTCTTCATCAGATGTTTGGTCGCTTCGCTCAGCTTGCCCGCGTACTTGTCCATGTTGGCCGCGTTGATCTGGTACAGCGGCTTTTCGTCCGCGAACGGTGCGGCCGTGACGCTGCCGGCTTTCAGACCGCCTGGCGGTTTCGGTACATCGCCGGTCCACGCCGGGATGCTGCCATCGGCATTGCCGGCACGTTCGGCGCCCAGCGGGGTCAATGTTGTCTTTAGCTTCGCAGCCTCTTCCGGTGTCGCGGCATAAGCATGCAGAGCGCCCAGCTCGCAGATCAGGGCAGTCAGCGCTGCCAGGCATTTCGATGGTTTCATGGATGTCTCCAGTTTGTTAGAACGAATTCGATAGCGTCGCAGAGATGAAACTGCGGTCGCGGTAACCGTTGTTGGAAGGTTTCCCGACAAAGCGTGTGAGCGTCAGCGCGCCCTTCCACGACTGCGCAAACGTGCCGCCGACACCGATGCTGATATCGCCGGAATGGTCGCCGTAGCTGTAGGTATTGAAGCCCGCTGGCAGGACTGATTTGCCCTTGATGGTGTAGCCGATACCGATTGGCACGTTCAAGTCGAGACGCGGCAGGACCTGGTAAAAGTCGAGAGTCAGCACGCCGCGAACGCCATAGGTGTTGCGATTGGTCGTGGCGTCAAATGCGGCAGGGTTGTCAGATACCTTGACAAGGTGCTGACCGGCGATCGCTCCGGCGAACGAATAGTTGTCGTAGAACGATCCGGCCTTGCCGGCGTAGATGCCGCTGACCTCGAACAGGGCGACGTCGCCCAGCGGACCCACGCTTTGGCTGTTCATGCCTGGCAGGAGTACCGGCGCGAGCGCGGGATCGCCCGTGATGGCCAGCGCGGTCTTGTGGCGATACGACACCTCCGCGCCGACATTGAGCGAGCCAACCGAGGTGTTCGCACTGGCACCCAGCATCTCGACCCCTTCCTGGTAGGCGTGCACGTAGGTCGCAGTGCCTGCAGCGTTCACCGCCGTGAAGATGCGTGGCACCTTTTCGTTGAAGCGCACTGCGTACAGGCCGAAGTCGACGGCACCCCGGTCAGGGCGCCATTTCAAGGCGACGCCGAATTGCGGTCGATCCGGCGTTTCATCCGGTCCGCGCACGATATGCCCGCCGGGAACCGGTGCGAGGATCGATTCGCCGCCGGTGCCGAACATGTCGGCAGGACTGAAATAGCTGCCGACCGGCGGCGTGCGCAACGCACGCCATTTGAACTGGTAGAAGGCTTCGAGTGACACGCCGCCGGGCAGCACCGCCGCTGTCGATATCTGGCTGGTCGGCAGGAACACTTCCTTCGCCTGGGTATTCGGCACGCTGAGCGCCTTCTGCCCGTCGATGGCAGCCATACCATAGGCAATGCCGTTATCAGGAAAGAACAGGCTTTCGCCCCATAGAACGGTATGACGACCAAGGCGCACGGAAACGGGCGCCTCCGCGATCTCGAACTTCGAGTAGGCGAATGCGTTCAGCAATTCCGCGCGGCGACCAGATAGTCGACGGGTAGCACCCGGGAACGCATTGTAGGGAACGGACAGGTTGTTGCTGGTGGCCGGGGAATCATTGTTATTACTGCGGTTGTAGACCCCGTCGTACCAGGCGGCGCCCGTTATACTGAGCCCAGCGTCCCCGTAGCGCAGGTCGAACTCACTGAGCAGGTCGACTCGGTTGCTGATCAGGTTGCCCTTGCGGAAATTGCGGTTGGCGTCGTCGGTATTCGCATTAGCCAGCAGCGTGGCGTCCTGTTCACCGAGGCGCTTCGCCAGCGAGTACTTCACCGTGTTATCCCAACGCATCTTGATGCCGTTGTCGGTCTCGAAGTCCACGGCGTGGACCTGGCCTGCCGCCAGAAGAGCGGCAAACAATGGCAGCGTGCGCTGCCGCGGATTACTGCGACGATACATGATGTCTCCTGTTTATATTTATGGGACGTTCGTTGCTGCTGAATCCAAGATACGGATGGCCACGAGCCCAGACACCTGCCGAAAGATAGTTGGTACATCCTCGCTGTGGTCATGTTCTGCCGCATGCAGACTGTCACTTCGAGCGGGGGAATGAACCGGTGGAGGTTGAAGCGGGAAATCAGCGGGCACGCCATTGCAGCGTGCCCGTGGACGGCCGTGAAGCCGCGTCGAACTAGTGCGTGGCGCGGCTCAGGTATGCCGCCAGCGCGGTGAGCTCTGCATCGCTGATCTCGGTTTTGCGGAAGAACGGCATAACGGAAACGCCATTACGTACGAAGAATTTCACCAGGTCCGGATTGAGGTCCTTGCGCTCTTCCAGCGCCGCCGGAATCTCGCCTTTGTATTTGGCCTGCAGGGCCAGCGTGCCCGGATAGGCATCACCGGCAGCGTGACATGCCACGCACCAGCGTTCGTACACTTGCTTGCCATGCTGCAGCGCCGGCTCCGCGGCGTCGGCACGTACGGCGCAGAAGGCCAGCCAGGCCGCAATCGTCACTCGGTTCATGATCGTCCTTTCTTCTGCTTGCGCAGGTGCTTTGGCCAGATGCCATATCGGCCAGGTGACAGGATGCCGTTCGGATCGACGGCGTCCTTGACCGTCTCATGGAAGCGCAGCAGTGCATGGTCATTGAATGAATACGTGGCCATGACGTCATCCTGGAACGCAGGTGCAGTGCGGTACTCTCCCCAGCCATGCTCCGCGGCGATCTGGATGATGCGCCGGAACGCCTCACGGTTTTTCTTGTTCTGGGCCGCATCCTTCGAGATGAAGAACGGGATGATGAACGTGAAGGACCGCTCCCAGGACGGGACGGGAACGTTCATCGCGAACACCATGGGGATACCGAGTTCCTTTGCTGCCTTGCCGAGCACCTCGTTGATCTTCAGGATTGCCGCGCCGCTGCGCGGGATCACCGGCGAGAACCATGCATGCCCATCCGAAGGCGGCGCCGGATTCCACACAGAGCGGGCACCGATCGCGAATGTGCGCAGGTTGGGAATGCCAAACTGCGCCGGGTATTGCACCTTTTCCTTCTGCTCGGGCGTAAGCGGCAGGTGGTAGAACTCGCGCTCCTCGAATTTCGCATCGGGGATCGCGTTGCGGTAGCGTTCCTGTACGTGCTCCCACTGGGCCCGCACTACCTTTTCCGGCCCGTAGAACGTGAACGCACAACTCCAGAACGGAATCCCATGGGCGACACCGTATGACTCGTACTCCTCGGGCATGGCGCCACGCTTCAACAGTTCGTAATAGGCTGCGTCACGCGGTGCCGGGCCGTGGATCAGGAAGTCATGCAGGCCGGCGAGACTAGGTGTCCCGAGCACCGGACTGTTCAAGTCGGGATACCCCGAGAAGATCCGCGTGTTTTCCAGATGGGTCATGATATCGACCATCGGTTCCAGATCCTTGTAGCGCGGCAGATGAACGACACCCTTCAGGAAGGATTCCGGTTCCGGCATGAGCCAGAAACCCATCTTGGTGACGATGCCGAAGTTCGACTGGCTGAACATGCCGTCGATCCAGGGACCGAACCCGCTCTTGTACAGCTGCCACGATGGGTTGCCCGGCATTGCTCCCATGCCCGTACGCATCAGTTCTCCATTGGCCAGCACGACTTCCATGCCGCAGTGGGCATCGAAGTGATTGCGGAACTGGACCGAGGTGTATCCGGCCCCGCGATCCATCGCGTTGCCCAGCATGCTGCCCCAGCCAGGATCGGGCACGTCGATCCAAAGCTTGATGTTCTTTTCTTGCAGGTAGCGGTACATGTCGAAATAGCTGACGCCCGGCTCGACGATGCAGTAGGCCTGCTTTTCATTGACCTCGATGATGCGGTTCATGCGTTTCAGGTCGAGCACCACGGAACCGGAGTACGTTGGCGCCGATCCGCCATAACCCAGGTTCTTGCCGGTGGAAATCGCGTACAGCGGAATCCTGTACTGGTTCGCGATGCGCACGACCTGCTGCACTTCCTCTGCCGATTGCGGCGCCACGGCTGCCGACGCGAGACGCTCCTCGGGCTCGCCCCAGTAAGGCGAGTAGGCATCGCGGTACAGATGCAGGTCCTCGTCGCTCGTGAATACCCAATCGGCACCGACGACTTTGCGGAAGGCCGACAGCGCCTTGTCGAAGTCGGCCTGCCGTACTCCCGGGGGTAATTTGATGCTCATTTCTTAACTCTCCTGTTTGCGCGCCGGGCCGATGAGCCAAGTTACCAATGCCTGATCCGTTCCTTGTACGCTGCGTTCCAGCACGCGCATTCCATGGCCGTGCGCCAGTTGCTCGATGCAGAACAGGGCCGGTCCGGTTGTCATTCCGGATACCAGCGCAGGACCGTTGCGCCAGAGTGGATCCAGCAACTCCTGCCACACGGTCGTCGGATCGCCATTCATGCCGCGTATCACGCCGGCACGGCCGCGCTGGGCGAGACCATGGGCGCGTGCACGCGCATGGCGCATGTCGACCACGACCGCGTCATAGGACTCCATGGTTGAAATTGCTGCCTGGCCGTGTGCCTGGACCGGCAGCGCAGCCTTGGCCGATAGCAGTGGCAGCATCGCGGTCGCGAGCCCGCATTTCAGTAAGATGCGGCGCCGCCCGGAGTGCATCTGTGCATGCGCTAGTTGCTGTCGAGTAGATGTCATGGTTGGTTCCTCATTTTCATGGCGCATGGGGCAGGTCTTCCGGCGCGGGCGCCGGCCGGCCGAGAATCATGTCGGCCGCTTTTTCCGCGATCATCACGACCGCCGCATTGGTATTGCCCGCAATCAGGGTTGGAAAGACCGATGCATCGGCGATGCGCACGCCCTGCACTCCCCTCACTCTCAGTTCGGGATCCACCACTGCCTGCGCATCGCTCCCCATCCGGCAGCTGCAGCCCGGATGGTGCACTGTGACGGCCGTGCGCCGGATGTAGTCGTCCCATTGGGCATCGGTCTCGACGTCCTGGCCCGGAAGGATTTCCCAGCTCCGGTAACGCGAAAAGTGCTTCGAGGCCAGCAACTTGCGGGCGAGCTTCAGGCCGTTGCGAATCACGACAATGTCGTCGGGATGTCCGAGGAAGTCGGGATCGATCAGCGGCGCGTCGTGCGGATTGGGCGATGCCAGTGACACCTTGCCGAAACTCTTCGGACGCGCGGCGATCGACAGGATGCCGTAGCCATGCCCCAGCGGTAGCGGAAAGCCGTTGGCGTTACGGTGCGCCGGCATGAAGACCAGTTGCAGGTCCGGGCGCCCGGCCGCAGTGGGCGAACGTAAAAAGCCTGTCGCCTCGAAAACATTGCCGCCAATCGGTCCCTTGCGCGCGAGCGCATACTCGATCAGGTTCCAGATGTTGCGGGGCATGGCGCGGGCTGATACGCCGTAGGACGTGTAGTCATTGGTGCGGACCTGGATGGCGGCGGACGAATGGTCGCGAAGTCCCTGCCCCACTTCCGGCAAGTCGTGCACGACATCGATACCCAACTGGCGCAGGCTGGCCGCATCGCCGACGCCGGAGCGCAGAAGGATGGCTGGCGAGCCATAGGCGCCTGCACTGAGAATGACCTCGCGCCGCGCGCGCAGCACGTGCTTCACACCTTCGCGTTCTACCGCAAGGCCAGTTGCTTTCTTGCCGTCGAACGTCACCCGGTCCACCAGCGTATCGGTGAGCACAGTCAAGTTGAGACGCTGCGCCACGGGATGCAGGAACGCCGTCGCCATCGATTCCCTGCGTCCGCGACGTATCGTGGCCTGCCGCAGGCCGAACCCTTCCGGGTCGGCACCATTGAAATCGGGACACTGGCGCAGGTCCAACACCTTGGTTGCGTCCAGGAAGCTGTGCACCAGGGGATTGGCACGCGGCGGGTTCGCCACGTGCATTTCGCCACCCACGCCATGATATGGCGAGTCGTTGTAGAACCCGTTGTCTTCCGAACGCTTGAAGTAAGGAAGCGTGTCGCGATAGCTCCACCCCGGTGCGACCTTGCCCCAGTCGTCGAAGTCGCCGGGGTGTCCGCGAAAATAAACCATGCCATTGATCGAGCTCGAGCCGCCGAGCACGCGGCCACGCGGAATCATGAACGGGCGATCGCCCAGGCCCGGTTGGGAAACGCTTTTATAGCGCCAGTTGATTTCCGGATGATTGATCGCCGCCGCGACGCCCGTCGGGAACTTGATCTGCCAGTGGCGGTCGCGTGGCCCCGCCTCGACCAGGCATACAGTGATGGAGGGATCCGCCGAAAGCCGGTTCGCGAGCACGCAGCCCGCCGAACCACCGCCCGCGATGACGTAGTCGAATGTTGTATCGCTCATGATGTCGTGCTCCCGGCGACCGTCACAGTGCCGCCGAGACAGCGATATCCGACAGACGCTGGAAGCGCTCGATATTCGCCGCCTGCGTCATCACGCCGGTGGTCAGGCAGGCAAAGGTCATGTGCAGGGCCGGATCGATCCAGAACATCGTGCTGCCCGCGCCGTAGTTGCCGAACGTACCCGGCGACGTCATCGTGCCGAATTGGTGATGCACGATACGTTCGCCTCGCACGGAAAAGCCCAGGCCAATATAGGCCGGCGGCGCCTCCCAGCCACTGCGCAGCGCGACGCCCTTGTATAGCTCGTTGGGCAGCTCACCGGTCTGGTTGCGGCTCGCCATGGCCACCATGCGCGGTGAGAGGATGCGCGCACCGTCGAGCTCGCCGCCGCGGCGCAGCATCTCGGCGAAGCGCGAGATGTCCGCCGTCGTCGATACCGCTCCAACGTGCGGTGCCTCATTGCGCTCCTCTTCGAACAGCCCGAAGGTGCCGGGCTGGGTACGGCCGGGAATGCGGATGGGAATAACACCGCGCATGTCCGGCACCACCTTGCGTGCGCGAAGGTCGGCGCGCACGCCGAGTGATGTGCTGTCCATCCGCAGCGGCGTGCACAGATCGTCCTGCAGGATGGTAACGATGTCACGGTCAGCTGCATCGGTGCGGCGCAGCATCTCCGCCATCAGCACGTGGTTGGAAACAGGAGAATAGTCGCACCGGCTCCCCGGCTCCACCGCGCCGTGCACGTTCGCACACACGGCCTGGAGGAGTTCCGCCAGGTTATCCTGAAGCATGTCCGGCTTCGGCGTCCACACGCCGGGCATACCGGTAGTATGGGTCAGAAGGTGATACAGCGTGGCCCGGTCGCGTGGAGCGCCTGCGAATTCCGGGATGATGTCGGCTACCCGCGTCGTCAGCGCCAGTTGGCCGTGTTCGACGGCACGCAGGGCCAGTACGTTGACGAATGCCTTGGTCAACGAAAAGATGCTGAAAACGGCATCCGAAGCCAGCGGATGGGCGCCTTCTGCGTCGGCCGAGCCGACGGTCGCGTCGAGCCCGATCTCGCCAGCGCGCGCGACGCGGATCACCGCGCCGTAGTAGAGGCCCTTGCGCACGTCATTTTCGATAACCGACCTCAAGTGCGCGAGCCGTTCCTCCGACAGCGCACCGTGTTTTGCTTGGTTCATGTTTTTACCTGTGTTGTTATGCTCATCTCAGCCAGCAGCGACGATGCCGCCATCGATATTCAGTACGGCGCCATTGATGAACGAGGCATCCGGTCCGAGCAGGAATGCGATGGCGTGGGTGATGTCCTCGTCGCGGCCCAGGCGGCGCAACGGAATGGTTCCCGCGCGGCGCTCGTATTCCGCCCGATCCACATACGCCACCGCACCCGGCGTCGGCACCGAACCAGGGCACAAGGCATTCACCCGCACGCCGCGTGGACCGAGCTCGGCAGCCATTACCCGCGTCAGCGCAAGTACGGCCCCCTTCACGGCGGAATACACGGCGGTGCGGGGATATCCGCGAAACGATACGGGAGAGGCATAGTTGATGATGCTGCCGCCGCGTGACGCGTCCATGTGGGCCAGCATGGCTTGCGTGCCCCACAGCACGGTCTTTAACCCGCCACCGACCATGAGGTCCACGGTTTCTTCGCTCACCTCTTCGATCGGTTCATAACGCAGGATCGAGGCATTGTTGATCATGGCGTGCAACGGCCCGCAGGCTGCCGCGAACTCGGCCGCCGCGCCCAGGAACCCGGCACGCACGCCGAGATCGGCGACGTAGCCGCAAGCCTTCCCGTCCGTGGCGAGGATCGCCGCGACTGTTTCGTTGACGCTCGTCTCGTCAAGGTCGCTCACAGCGACGGTGGCTCCCAGCCCGGCAAGATAAATCGCGCTGGCTCGTCCCAGTCCCCGGCCGGCACCGGAAATGAATATGTTGTAGCCGGAAAAGTCGTAGGCCATGTCACAGCCCGAACAGTTTGACGACATACGCGCTGTCCATGTATTCGCGGATGGCCTTGATGCGTCCGCCCCTGATGATGAATGCCCAGGCATAGACATTGTTGTAATCGCCACCGCTCAGCAATTTGCCTACCCCGCGGGTCTCGCACATCACCATGTCGCCGCCCGAAACGATGGTGTCGACATGGACCTTTGGATCGCCCGGCGCGAACAGTCCGCGCACGGGGCCGATGAACTTGTCGACAATGTCATTGCCCGTATGGATGCCACTTCCCGGGAGATCCTTGCTGACCTTGGGCTCCCACGTGGTGTCGGCGTCGATATAGGTGCGCAATTTCTCCAGGTCGCCTGTACTGAGAACTGCGAAAAACTCGCGGACCAGTTGTTCGCTGCTGGTGGTATCGGTCATGACTGTCTCCGTGATGTATTGATGAATTTTGGTGGATCTGCTTGCCTGGCGGTTTCGCCGGGAGTGTTTATTTGCCCGAGCGATCCGTCTGGCCTGGCTTGCGTCCGGCCCGCGCCACAAGGCAGCGTGGCGCTGGCACGCCGCTGTTGCGGCCACGCTTCGACGTTCTCGTCGGTGGCGCTCGGCGGGTCGTTCAGCCTGACGGCAATGTCCATGGACTGGCTGGTACGGTCCCCCGGTGCAGGCATGTACCGTCGCTGCTGCGGCCAGATGTGCATGCCGTCCTCGCCGGGTCGCTGGATGCCGATCATGTGCTTCTCCAGGCGGTACTTATTGGGGCGCTTCGGTGTCGAAACGCCAGGTGTCGCGATGACGCACCACGTAACCCGCAGTGGGATCAGGGAAGTGGGTACCGAGCACCAGGGCCTTGCCACCTTCATACCGTTCCAGGAAAGACTTGCGGGTCGCGCATGCCTCGTCCTTGTGGTGGTCGAACGCGGAATGCCTGTGCCAGATTGCACATTGCACCGGGTGATGCATCAGGTCGCCAGTGATGACGGCATGCTCGCCTTGCGAAGCGATGTGCACGCTGGCATGACCTGCCGTGTGCCCGGGCGACGGTTCGAACCAGACTTCATCGCACACCTTGTGGTTTGTCTCGACAAAATCGGCAAGGCCCGCGTCGACGATGGGCTGCACGGCATCGGGCACATGGTCGGCATGCCAGTCGCCTGCCGCGGCCAGCGCCTGGATCTCCTGCCATTCCACGCGGCCGAACAGGTAGCGTGCGGCCGGAAAGGTAGGCACCCAGACGCCGTCGACCAGGCGCGTGTTCCAGCCGACGTGGTCATAATGCAGATGGGTGCACATGACGGCATCGATGCTTTCAGGGGGATAACCGGCGGCGGCGAGATCGTCCAGGAATGCGTTCTGCATATGGTTGAAGATTTCAAAGAAACGCACGCGGTCGTTGCCAATGCAGGTGTCGACCATGATGCGGCGCGTGGGTGTTTCCACCACGAAGCACTGCCAGGCAATCATCATCTGCCCCAAGGGTGACATGAACCCCGGGTGCAACCATTCGCGATGCGGTGCGATCAGGTCGCCCTCCTCGCCTGGATACATCAGGCTCTGTGGCGAGACGATGGACGGAGTCTCGACGATGCGCGTTATCTTCACGTCGCCGACCTGCCAGGACTTGATATCTTCAATGGCCATGGCGAATTTCCATCAGACTGTCAGGCTGAGGGAGCCGAGGCGCTTCTGGAAGCGCCAGCCGGCCTCGGTCAGGACGAAGGTATCGTCGTACTGTCCCAGGTGAACCCCAGGCTCGGCCTTGACTGGACGGGGACTCTCCGTATCCGTGCTCGAGACAAACAAAAGGTAGGTCCTGCCACGCGCCTCGGTCGGCGATACCAGATCGATGACTGTGTTGGTCATGATGTGGCGGGACAGGCGCGGCGGGCGGTCGCGAAACATCACCATGATGTTGTCGTTGCCGATGATCGGATTGTCCGGATCGAACGGACGCGCGAAGGCCGCGTCCTGCGTGAACAGTGCGGCGATCCCTTCATGGTCGCGCTCGTCGTTCAGCATCGCGAACTGGCGCACCAGCCGCTCGCATGCCCATTCCGCCGCCATGCGCTCGCTGCTGTTCATTTCTGCCATTTTCTGTCTCCTGTGGTGTCAAGTGTGTGCTGCGGAGACCAGATTAGTCAGACAAGTATTCGTTGAGACCTGCCGAAAGATAGGAAACGGATCGCCCGTGCTAACGCTATCTTTCGATAGGTGCCCGCGGCCCGGGCGGCTAAGTACCATCAAGTTTCGAAACAGGTGCCCGGCAATGGCCGGCACAGGTCTGGCGGCAAGCGCCAAACAGTTTTCCCCGGCCGCCGGCACTTGTACCGGAGCCTCAATCAAACAAGCGAGACACAACATGACGACAAAATTCGATATCGTCGCAATCGGTTCAGGCCATAACGGGCTGGTGGCGGCGGCCTACCTGGCGGCGGCAGGAAAGAAAGTACTGATCCTGGAACGCAATGAGTGGCTGGGCGGCGGCGTGGTGACGCGCGAGTTGACAGCGCCCGGTTTCAAGCACGACCAGCACAGCGTGGGCCACATCTTCATCCAGGCCAACCCTCTCATCAAGAACGATGAACTCAAGCTGCTGTCGAAGTACGGCCTCCGGTACGAGTATCCCGAAATTCCGCTGATGTCCGTGTTCGAGGACGGCAGCACGCTGGCGCTGTACCGCGACCGGCAGAAGAACTACCAGGAGATTTCCAAGTTCTCGAAAAAGGATGCGGACGCTTACCTGCGCTTCTCCGAGATCGCGGAACGCTACCTGCCGATGCTGATCAGCACGCTGTACTCGGCGCCTGCGCCGGTGGGCGCAAGCTATGCAATGATGGACCAGAGCCGTGAGGGTCGCGACATGTTCGCGACCATGATGCGCAGCGGCTGGGACATCATCACGGAATGGTTCGAGCACGAAAAGGTGCGCCTGCACTTCGCCCGCATGTTGGGCGAGAACCTGCACAGCCCGGAGGAACAGGGCTCGGGTATCGGGCTGTTCATGTTCCTGTCGTTCCTGGAAAAGTACGGCATGGGTGTTCCGGTAGGTGGCAGCGGTGCACTGACAGCAGCGCTGGTACGCTGCATCGAGGACCACGGTGGTACGGTCCTGGCCGGCACCGACGTGCGCCGCGTCGTCGTCAAGAGCGGGCGCGCCAGCGCAGTGGAGACCACGGACGGCCGCACTTTCGAGGCGACTGACGGCGTGATCGGAGCGATCCACCCGCACCTGCTGTCGCGCTATATCGAGGGCATCGATCCGGTGGTCACCAAGGCGGCGGAGAAAACCAAGACGTCTTACTGTGCCTGTTTCACCATCCATTGCTCGCTCAACGAAAAGCTGCTCTTCCGCGCGGGCGACCAGGTCGAGAAGGCGGCGTTCGTCGAGCTGTTGCGGGTGGATACCACGCGGTTCCGTCGTTCCTTCGATGAGGTACGCTACGGCCTGGTGCCGAAGGATCCCCTGATCGGCCTGATCTCCGCGACAAATCACGACCCATCGCGCGCACCTGCCGGCAAGTCCATCGTACACGCCTGGGACTACGTTCCATATCAGATCGAGGGAAAGACGCCGCAGTACTGGGACGAGTACAAGGAAGCGTACGCCGAGAGCCTGATCGGCGAGATGGGCCAGTACATCACCAACCTGAACGCGAGAAATATCATCGGCATGCATACCGACAGTCCTCTGGACATGGAGCGGACATCGGCCAGCTTCCAGCGGGGCGACCTGCACGGCATCGCAGGCTACCTGTACCAGTTCGGCGCGCACCGCCCGACGCCCGAACTCGGACGCAACACGGTGCCAGGCGTGGACCGGTTCTACCTGGTGGGCCCGTTCCAGCACCCGGGCGGCGGCGTGTTCGGCGCGGGCCGGGCGACGGCGATGCGCATGTTCGATGACCTGAAGATGAACTTTGAAAAGGTGATACGCGCATGAGCACGGGAATGAAACTCTACTCCCCCGATAGCAGCGAACTGATGCAGATCTGCACGCTGGAACGGGATGGCGACCAACTGGTCATCAAGGGCACAGCATTCGGTGCCATGCCCATCACCGCGCAGCTGCGTGCGGCCGAGGCACGCGCCGGATTGCGGCTGCTGGACTGGCGTACTGCCCTTTTCCTGTTGACACTGATCTTCCGCCGCTGACGGCACCGCGGGCTGCGATCGCAGCCCTTTTTCTTATCCGGAGACATCATGAACGACAATAATGAAGCGTTGGCGAAAGCCTTTCTGCGCCAGATCGAGCAAAACAACCTGGAAGGAGCCTTGGCGCTTGCAAGCGATGACTTGAGCTATTGGTTACCAGGCCCGGGGGCCATGAGCAAGGACCAATTCAAGGCGTTTATCGCGCCGATCAATGAAATGGTACGCAGCATACGTTTCAATATTACTGGCGCCACCGTGCAGGGGGAGCGCGTTGCATTGGAAGCGGAGAGCGAAGCGGATCTGACCAACGGGCGTACTTACCGCAACCGCTACCACTTTCTCTTTGTTTGCAGGGACGGTCGCATCAATGCAGTGCGCGAATATGCCGATTCCGCGCCGGCAGTTGCCGCGTTCTTCGCCGCCTGACCATGCACGCACCTTGGCCCAGCGTTGCCAGCCATGGTCGGCAAGTGCCGGGCAAGCAGACTGTTGAAAGATGAAGACATGAAAACAAAAGCAGCAATCGCCTTGCGCGCTGGTGCCCCGCTTGCAATCGCGACCGTCGATTTGGACGGTCCGAAGGCGGGCGAAGTGCTGGTCGAAATCAAGGCCACGGGCATCTGCCACACCGACTATTACACTCTCTCCGGGGCGGACCCGGAAGGTATCTTCCCTGCCATCCTCGGCCACGAAGGTGCCGGCGTTGTTGTTGACGTGGGTCCTGGCGTTACGACCCTGCGCAAGGACGACCACGTGATCCCGCTCTATACGCCGGAATGCCGGCAGTGCAAATTCTGCCTGTCGCAAAAGACCAACCTGTGCCAGGCCATCCGTTCCACGCAAGGCCGTGGCCTCATGCCGGACAGCACCACCCGCTTCTCGCTGGACGGCGAGCCCATCTATCATTACATGGGCACCTCGACCTTCTCGAACTACATCGTTGTGCCGGAGATAGCACTCGCAAAGGTCCGTTCCGATGCGCCGTTCGACAAGATCTGCTACATCGGCTGCGGCGTGACGACAGGCGTCGGTGCCGTCATCTTCACGGCCAAGGTGCAGGCAGGTGCCAACGTCGTCGTGTTTGGCCTAGGCGGCATCGGCCTGAATGTGATGCAGGCCGCGAAGATGGTCGGGGCGGACAAGATCATCGGCGTCGACATCAACCCGGCCCGGGAAGATATGGCTCGCAAGTTCGGCATGACCCACTTCGTCAACCCGAAGAAAGTCGACAATGTCGTCGACGCCATCGTGCAGTTGACCGATGGTGGCGCTGACTACAGCTTTGAATGCATCGGCAACGTGCAGACCATGCGCCAGGCGCTGGAGTGCTGCCACAAGGGTTGGGGCCAGTCGATTGTCATCGGCGTGGCCGAAGCCGGCAAGGAAATCGCCACCCGGCCGTTCCAGCTGGTGACGGGCCGCGTGTGGAAGGGCTCAGCCTTCGGCGGCGCGCGCGGCCGGACAGACGTTCCGAAGATCGTCGATTGGTACATGGAAAACAAGATCAATATCGACGACCTTATTACGCACCACCTGCCCCTGGAACGCATCAATGAAGGATTCGACCTGATGAAGTCGGGCGAGTCGATCCGCTCTGTCGTGCTCTTCTGAACCTTCCCGGCCCAGGCGGCACCACGCATGCCGCCCTGTGACCGTTTCGCGCTACGCCACCTGCCCCGTCCTTGGCAAGTTGTGGTTGAGAGCGCAACCCCGACAGTACCACTATTATTCGGCTACGCTGCGCGGTCAGCGTAGACAGCGAAAGGGCATCGGTTCGTGTATCGGGAGCACCTCATTTTTCCGCATGCTCCCCCTGTCGGGGGAACACGCGAACTCCCACTATTTGCTTGCTGCGACGCCTTCAGCGGCGGCCATCCGGTCCAATATGCGCCGCATATGGATGCGTGCCCGATCCGATACGATGTCCACCAGCGATGCCTCGCCAAGCTCGTCGAGCCGAAGCTGTTGCTCCTCGACGAACACCTTGTCCTCATTGAAGGCTGCTCCGATCGCCTCGAACAGCTGGTCAGTGGCGGCGGGGTCATCCTGCCGGTAGCCATTAGCCGTCGACCAGAAATAATGGCACGAGTTTTGGGTTTCCGGCGTCAGGCCGTGGAACAGCCGGAGGGAGAAGCCAGGCTGATTGCGGTTCTGTTCGGCGCCATTGCCGGTGTCAATGGCCCCGCTCCACTGAATGATGTTGCCGGGTGCAAGAAATTCGAATTCTTGCCACCGATCCACGTTGCCCTTGAATTTTACGGCGGCGGCGTAAGTTGGGGGCGGTACCGAGTTGCGCATCCATCGGATGAACTTCAACCCGGTGTCGGTAGGCGTCGTTTCCATCAGCGCTTCCACATGGACCTTCGGATGACCGCCGATCGTGCTTGCGTGCACATAGCCGACGTGGGTCAGGTCCATCAGGTTGTCGATCAGCAGTCGATAGTCCGCCTTGCAATGGTACAGACCGTGTTTGTGCGGCCACTGGGCATAGTCGTTGTGGTACGGGTAATCGATGATGGTGGTGGTGTCAGCCAACGCGGGATCGCCCAGCCAGATCCAGAGGAATTCGTCCTTCTCATGGAGCGGGAAGCTGCGTACGGCGGCACGTTGTGGAATCCGCTCCTGTCCCGGTACCTTCACGCATTTGCCGCTGCAGTCGAATTCCAGGCCGTGATAGCCGCAGCGAATACCTGCATCCACCACGGTTCCCAGCGACAAGGGAGCCCCACGGTGACAACAGCGGTCAAGGAGCGCGGCAGCCGTTCCGTCTTTGGTACGAAACAGGACGACAGGCTCGTCGCAGATGCGCCGCGCCAGAGGAACATCCGTTACTTCATGTGCCCATGCCGCGATATACCATGCATTCAAAATGAACATGTTGCCTCCCTAAATCGACGCGAGAAATGCGTTGATGCTCCGGGCCAGCAACTGCGGCTGCTCGACGTGCGACAGGTGTCCGCCAGGTAGTTCCACGTAGCGCGATCCGTCAATGGCGGCGGCGATTGCCTTGCCTTCCGCTGGCGGCGTCGCGACATCAGCGGTGCTTGAGACAACCAGCGTCGGGCACTTGACTGCGCCAAGAACGCCACGCAAATCGACGTCACGCAATGCCGCGCTCGCCCCCAGGAAGCCCGCCTTGGGCGAAGCAAGCGCCATGTCCACCAGGTGGGCTGCACCTTCCGGATTCGTGGCGACATAGTCGGCGGACAGCCAACGTTCCAGAACTGCCCCGCGCACCGTGGCCATGCCTTTTTCGCGCGTTGCCGCGATGCGTGCATTCCACGGCTCCGGCGGTCCAAGATAAGCTGCCGTGTTGCACAGTGTCAGGCTCCTTACGCGCTGCGGTGCCGATACGGCTAGCTGGACGGCGACCATCGCGCCCAGCGAAACACCGCAAACGTGCGACGAAACGATACCCTGGCTGTCGAGGAGCGCTGCAAGGTCAAGAGCGAGCTGCTCAACGGTGTAATCCTGCTCCGGCACACTGCTTTGACCCTGCCCGCGCAGGTCAAAGCGCAAGACACGATACTGGCGGCCCAGATCGGCGACCAGGGTGTTCCATACCGAGAGCTCGGTTCCGATCGAGTTCACCAATACAAGCGGGGGTGCCTGATCCGCACCATCGACACGATAGTGGATGCTGACGTTTTCGTTATCAAAATAGGGCACTGCGACTCCTTTAGGTTCAGCGTTTGTATGGAGTCATGATCAAATCAGGCCCACTATCTGTCAATTCGATGGAGAAATAGTCATAATCCGTAGCATGGATAACGAAAAGCTGGATTTGAATTTGCTTCGGGTTTTTGATGCGCTGATGCAAACGAAGCACGTCACGCAAGCAGGTGAAATTGTTGGCTTGAGCCAGCCTGCAGTGAGCTTTGCACTCAACAAGTTGCGAAAGCTGACTGGCGACGCGCTGTTTGTCCGGACACCGAAGGGCATGGAGCCCACGCCGCGTGCCACACGCATGGCTCCACCGGTGCGGCAAATACTCGAGATGGTCGTGCGCGACGTCTTCAATGCAGATCAATTCACTCCGGCCACCAGCACACACCGATTCACGTTGAGCATGACTGATATTGGCGAGCTGGTGTTTTTGCCAGCGATGTTGAAGCGCCTCAAGCGGGAAGCTCCCAGTGTTGCACTCGAGGCGGTATCGATGTCACCGGCGCGACTCGGAGAAGCGATGACAATGGGGTCGGTAGATTTGGCGCTCGGCTATTACCCTGACATCACGCGGGCGGATTTCTATCAGCAGCACCTGTTCACGCATTCCTTTGCCGCGCTCGTCCGTACGGACCATCCGCGTATTGGCGCGCAGATGACAATGGACCAGTTTTTGGCCGAGACGCACATCGTCGTGCGCGCTGCAGGACGAAGTCAGGAGCTGTTCGAGCGCCACCTGGAACAGGCGCATATTCAACGTAAAGTCGGCCTTATCCTGCCACACTTCCTGAGCATCCAGCATGTGTTGCCGGATACGGACATGGTCGCCACCGTTCCATATTCCTGCGCCAAAGTTTTCTCCCGAGCCCGTACTGTGCGCATGGTCGGGTTACCAATGCAGACGCCGAGTTTTGACGTGAAGCAGTACTGGCATTCGCGTCAACATAGCGACCCCGCCAATCAGTGGCTGCGTCAGCTTGTCCATGAGATCTTTTCCAACGGGATCGAATCGATTTGAGTTTTCCAGCGTCGGTGGAAAGGCACGAGCTGCAGAGGTGTCCGTCTGCCCACCGTCACAGGAGCATTAACGCCTTTGGATGCTCGTTCATGAAGCGGTATTTTACGCCCCGAGGATAGTACGGAGCGTGCAGCAGACCTCAAATGCACACGGCGGCCACGACATCGATGACCCCTCAAAATTAATTTTCTGCAACAAAATTCCTGTCTTTCGATAGGTGCGCCACATATAAGCATCGGCACAAACTGTGGACTTACACCAGATCCAGGGGGTAAACAGGCGCAACGCATCTAGCACATGCCTTCTACCTCCTGAGGCTCGGTCTGCACAACGCTCTGGTTTGGGCATCCCAAAGTGACTGAGCCGAGCGCTGACCAGTGGTACAAACCAAAATGAGAGATTTCAAATGAAAGATTTGAATGGCAAAGTCGCCTTCGTCACTGGGGGCGCCAGCGGAATCGGCCTGGGATTGGTCCGGGCCTTCTTAAACCAGGGAATGAATGTAGTAGTTGCCGATATCCGTGACGATCACCTGGAGGAGGCGACCCAACTGCTGTACGAACATGGCAGTCATTGCCACTTTATGCGCCTGGACGTGGCCGACCGCACTGCTATGGCAGCCGCTGCGGACGAAGCCGAACGGGTTTTCGGCAAGGTGCACATACTCTGCAATAATGCAGGCGTTGGTAGTCACCTACCAATGGATATCGCTACTTACGCCGACTGGGATTGGACACTCGGTGTCAATCTCGGCGGCGTGATTAACGGGATCGTCAGCTTCCTGCCGCGCCTCCTGCGGCATGGCGAGGGCGGCCATATTGTCAATACCTCGTCCATGGCGGGGTTGACACCACTACCGTCGTGGGGCGGCATCTACAGCACATCGAAATTCGCTGTGCGCGGTCTCTCCGATTCGCTGCGCCTGACCTTGGGACCACGCGGCATCGGCGTAACCACGCTCTGCCCTGGTCTTACGCGCAGCAATATTCGCGAATCGGAGAAGGTGCGCCCCCCGGCATTGGCTTCAAATACGGCAGACGGTGCGCCGGAAGGGTCGTTCGCACACACTGGGATGGATCCGCAGGAACTTGGCGAGGCAGTAGTACGTGCGATCAAGCGCAACGATGGCTATGTGCTCGCCCATGGTGAAAACCGTGCTAGCGTGCAGGCGGAGTTCGATGAAGTGATGTCATATTTTTCAATGGAACCGGTAACCGATCCTGATCGGCTGAACGCGATGAGCGGTTATGAACAGATGATCAACGAAGCGAAAAGCATGCAAGTGCGAGCGTAACCTAGAAAGCGTTCTTGGAATGACAAGGCAGGCGACCAAGCGCGTCGACTTAAAAACGGATTGGAAATCCAATTGGCCGGCCTGGCCTTCCCTGATCTGACGGACACTTATTCTTCTCGCACGCGGCGGATATCGGATACTGCAAACCGCATCCGTGCAATCCGCTTTGCTTGAAACCCATGTTCAGATGGCAATCTTGCTAGATCTGTTAACGCGCCGCCATCTGCGCCTTGACCCATGCCTCAATCTCGCAGCGGATCCACCCCCACCCACGTGCCGACAGCTTGACCTGCTTCGGAAACTCCCTTTTCCGGATCGCTTTGTAAATCGCAGCCCGCGACTTGCCAAAAACCGCTGTAAGCTCAGGCAGTCGCATGATGCTCGGTTCATTAACCGGCAATTGATCGTACATCTCGATTCGATACAGGTACCTGTGGGATCAGATTACGCGTTCCCTGCCCCGCACAATGATCTGCGAAAATAAAAGCATCAAGCGGCCTAGTCATATGAACAGGTCGGTACAGCCATACAGACCATGCGGAGTTGTGGAGCGTCAAGCTGCATCAAGCAGGCCGGGAATTTACCATCCTGACCGCGTCGAGAACCGGCATGGTCCGACTGGCGATCTGGAAAGAGTTGACATGAAAAAGGAAGGTGGACTATCCCCGGATTCCGCATGAAGGCCGAAGTAGGAGCATCGGATTACATTACCGGCTCGTGCGATGGAAATTCTTTACGAGCGCGCAAGACTTCAAAAGAACGCACGGCCAACCGATGTGGTGTTCCCTACCCCTTCCGCAAAAGCGCACAGCGACATGGTGTCCACCATGCAGCTTCGGCGACTAGGCATGGAGTTGACGATGCATGGCCTTCGCTCTATATTTCGCGACTGGGCGCTCGAGCAGATCCGTTTTCCGGCAGAAGTATGCGAGGCAGCATTGGCACACTCTTTTTGTGAAGGGTACCATCTTGCTGGCGAATGCATCGCCATCACCGTCGCCTCTCTTTCAGGCGGCTGCATCGATTGTGCGAGGCAGCCTCGATCGCTGTCAGACCTACGGTGTGAAGAGGAAGAGCGACATCCTGATGTCGACGATACGGATCGCGAAGTGCAATCCGGCGGTAAGCGTTTTACCTCTGATAGATGCCGCTGGACCGCTTTGGCGCCAGCGGCGCTAATGTCATCGGGAGCAACCTTGGTTGTTCGAACATCCTGGCACGCAACTGGCGCCGCGAGCAGAACACAATATTGGCAGGCAAATCATGCGACAGGGCCAGTTGCGCCACCGATACCTCGGCTCGCAAGGTTGCGTCGCCAGCTCCCGATTGAACTCGAGCGGATACTTCGTGCTGCACCAGCGTCCACTATGTTCAATTCCACTCGCATCAAAATTTGCAAATGAATTTATGGGAGCGGGCACGGACGTCGCGTCGATCCTAAGCCATTGCCTCCACCCTCATCAGAAAGAGCGCGTTTTCGTTGATGCTCTGGTCTCGACTGAACAGTGTCGTGTCAGCGACCGGGTTATTTCGTGCCGGCGTGATTGAACAGATCCGGAAAGGCGTAGCCCTTCCCCGCTGGAGCCGTAACATTCCACTCAGGTGGAAATTGGGCTGGCTGCGTGCCGTTCGTGTTTCGCAGCACGAAGCCGCGATTGAACCGTTCTGTGAAAGGTAGCGCGTGGCTGCCGTCCCGCGCGGCAAGCTGAGTGAACAGCCGGTGCCGAAGGTCCACGCGAACCGTCTCTAGTGCCGGTTCGTTGATCAAATTGTTCATCTCGCGCGGATCCTTTGCAAGATCGTACAGTTCCTCCGTGTCGTACACACCAAAGTACTGGATGTATTTCATATTGTTGCGGACGATGGCAAACGAAGCGGGCGTCATAGGGTATTCCCAGTCCCAATAGTATTCGTACACAAAGTCCTGCTGCGGCCACTCACTCCATTTCTTCTTACCTTCGAGGAGCGGCAGCACGCTATTGCCCTCGAACTGCGGTGGCGCCTCCACGCCGGCCAGCGCAAGGAATGTCGGAGCCAGATCGAGGTTACGAACACGCGCCTCGCTCCGCACGCCAGCCGGAATGCGACCGGGAGCGTAGGCGATCATTGGCACGCGTACCGATTCCTCGTAGGCATTGCGCTTGTCAACCAAGCCATGCGCACCCCACATTGATCCATTGTCACTAAAGAAGACAACAACGGTATCCTTTTCTAGGCCAGACCGTTTCAGGTAATCGAGTAATCGGCCTACGCTGTCATCGACGGAGCTGAGCACTTCGTCGCACTCGCGGCGCTCCTTCTGCAACGACTCGATTCCATTCAAGTACCGGATGTCGATGCCGTGCCAGGTGTTTCGCTGATTCTTCACCCACACCGGTTTGCCGCGATAGTTTTCTGGCGTGTCAGCGAAATTATCTGGCACCTGGTAGGTGGCGCCCTGATACTGACCAGCGTACTTCGGTGCTGGAATACACGGGCTGTGCACCGCTTTCTGCGAGAAGTACAGGAAGAATGGTTTTTTCGGATCGCGCCCATGCTCGAGCCAATCGACCGCGTAGTCAGTCAGCTCATCGGTGATGTAGGCCTTGCGGTCTACCCGCTTGCCATCGACGTTGAGGGTTTGCTGCACCCCTTTCTGGAAATCGCCCTGTGGCAGGTACGTGCCTTGGCCAATAAAGCTCACCCACCTGTCGAACCCGGGCCGGGGCGCATCGTTTTCGCCGCCCATATGCCATTTGCCGACCAGCGCGGTTTGGTAGCCAGCCTTTTGCAGATAGCTAGGGAAATACGTCAGCCCAGCTTCGCTGGAATTGGTATTGTCCACAATCTTGTGGTTGCGAGTAGTCATGCCGGTAAGGATCGTGGCGCGGCTCGGGCTGCACAGCGACGTCGTTACGGCCGCGCGCGGCAGGTAAGTACCTCCCTTGACCAGCCGATCAATATTCGGAGTGCGCAGCAGTCGGTTGTCTACGCCAAACGAATCGATCGGCAGATCGTCCAGCAGGATGAAAATCATGTTCGGCTTAGCCGCTGCTGGTGCCGCGTGGGCTGGAGCGCCCGGCAGCAGTGCCGTTGCGAGGCTGACTCCCGCAGCCACCAGGCGCGCTAGTAATGGCCTGAGTCGGCTCCTGAATCGCCGATGTCCAACGACCGGTGTCGCGACCCTGTCGCGCTGCAAGAGGTGTTTCATGTAAGCTCCGTTTTCGTGTCAAAGTTAAAATCGGTCCCGCACGGCGCGGTCGCGGTTCAGTCGCGTTTGATGCAGCGGAAGCCAATGTGCGAGGTTGTACTGTCGATTGCTTGGGGAAAGCGGGCCGCCGGGCGGTAGCGTTGGCAGTAATCGGGGGAACACAGATGGGAGCCGCCTTTTAGCACGCGCCGTCCGAGCCGGGCCGATGCGTCATTTGGGTCGGCACTTTCGTGCTGGGCGCCACCGCGTGGATTGCGTGGCGTGCAGCCGCAGCGCGATACCTTCGTTGCAAGACGGGCACCGGGAACATACCAGTCGTCAGTCCATTCCCAGACATTGCCGATCATGTCATGCAGACCGTAGCCATTCGCTGGAAAGGCACTGACTGGCGAAGTCCTCAACCAGCCGTCATCCAAGGTGTTTTCCCAAGGGAAGCGGCCCTGCCAGTAATTCGCCAGCAGGCGCCCGCCCGGAGCGAGTTCGTCGCCCCATGCGTAATCCTTGCCATCGAGGCCGCCGCGCCCTGCCCGCTCCCATTCCGCCTCTGTCGGCAACGTCTTGCCGGCCCAGTTTGCGTAGGCACATGCATCGGCATGAGCGACGTGCACCACGGGGTGGTCGTCCAGCCCATTGAGGCTGGAGCCGGGACCATATGGATGGCGCCAGTCGGCACCTATGCACCACGTCCACCAGCGGCCGGGGTCGTCCAGCGACACCTGGCCAGGCGGGGGCACGAATAACAGCGAGCCTGGCTGCAACAGTTCGATATCGACGCCTGGGTAATCCTGCGGGTCTGGCGCCGTTTCCGCAAAAGTGCGATAGCCAGTAGCAGCCACAAAACGGGCGAACTCTGCATTTGTTACGGGAACAACATCGATCCAGAAGCCATCAACGGCAACTTGGCGTGGAGGTGCTTCCTCCGGGTAGAACCGCGCTGAACCCATCTGAAACGTGCCGCCAGGAATCCAGACCATGCCCTGTCGATGGGCGGGCGCTACGGTATTCGTCACGGATGAGAGCAAAGATGTCGTTGACATGGGGCAATCCCTACATTAATAGCGGCGAATCTTAAAAGGACCTTGCCTGGTTGGCCCAAGACTTTTTAGCGATATCGATATAAAAAAATAAATTCTATGTTTATGCATAATTTGTAGATAAACCTTTATTCCTTTTGGTCATAAAGATGATCAGTTTAATTCTTTGACTTGTAATCTTGCCTGGCCGAGACTCCGCCGCAGTTGCCCTCCGGCTCGACAGTCTGATGGCGACACGAGTCTATCCATACAAATGATCCGCGCCTCAAGCACGGACTGAATACATCGGGACAGTTATGAAAAAGCAGAACAGGAATGAGCAGTGGATTAAAGCAGGCCTGGCGGCCAGCTTGCTGGCAGGCGCGGCCCATGGACCGGCTGCAGCAGCGGAAGACCAGGCGGCGGAGAGCACGGTGGGCGCCAGTGCGGCAGTGGCAACTGCGCCGGATTTTGCCGCCGAGCGCCTGCCGGCTGATGGCAGTGTGCCCAGCGTGACTGTGACAGCTACGCGCAGGAGTGCCTCCCTGCAATCCGTGCCCCTTGCTGTATCGGTGGTAAGCGGGGAGCAGCTCGAACTCGCCAACCGCACCAGCATCGATACAGTGGTGCAAGAGATTCCGAGCGCGACCTTCCGTCAGCAAGGTGGCAACAAGGATTCGACGATTTTTGTCCGTGGTATCGGCACCATCTCCACGTCGCCTGGCGTTGAGCCAACAGTATCGACGGTGGTGGACGGCGTCGTCTACGCGCGCCCTGGCCAAGCCACGATCGATCTGCTCGACGTGGACCGCATTGAAGTGCTGCGCGGGCCGCAGGGCACGCTGTTTGGCAAGAACGCCTCTTCCGGGGTGCTCAATATCGTCAGCCTCGCACCCGGCGAAGCGCTGACCGGCTATGTCGACGGCGCGGCCTACACCGGCAACGAACGGCGGGTGCGCGCGGGTGTCAGCGGTTCCCTGCAGCCCGACGTGCTGCGCGCGTCGATCAATGCGGCCTATGCGAAGTACGATGGCAATGTCACCAACGTGCATGCCGGCGGCGGCAAGGTGAACGGCTATGAACGGCGCGGCGTGCGCGGCCGGCTCGACATCACGCCAAATGCCGATACCGACATCACGCTGATCGCCGACTACCTGAAGGCGGAAAGTTCGCCGACCGCCACGCCCTACAAGCAGACCAGCGCGGTGTACGCGCAGGCGATCCTGCCGGTCGTCGCCGGCACGGAGAACCGCCAGGTCAACTACGACATCGAGAATGCGATCGACGACACCAACAAGGGTGTCTCGGCCCAGGTCAACTGGCGCCGCAACGGCTACACGCTGACATCGATCACGGCGTGGCGCGGCTGGGACAACACGCAGCACACCACCAGTTCGGCCATCGGCAACAGCACCGAAGCGGTGCGCGTGACGGCGGCCTACCCAGCCACGGGCGACATCGGCACCCTGGAATTCACGCAGGCCTCGCAGGAACTGCGCATCGCCTCGCCCGGCATTGGCCTGTCCGCCCTTGGCACGGTCGACTACGTGGCCGGCCTGTACTACCTGCACGGCAAGGACCGCGAAACCTACCAGCGCGTCGTGACCACCACGGCGCGCAACAGCGGTCGCGCCGACTACGGCGTGGAGAGCGACAGCTACTCGGCGTTCGGCGAGGCCACGATCCGCATCGACCCGGCCTGGCGCATCATTGCCGGCGCCCGCTGGACGCGCGACGAGCTGTCGTACGATCACGCCCGGACGTCGACCCAGCCGTTCACCTTCACCGGCGTGCAGCCGGGCACGCAGAGCAGCGGCAGCACGGCGAATTCCGCATGGTCCGGCCGGCTGGGGATCCAGCACGACCTGTCCGCGACGGCAACCACCTATGCCACCTGGTCGCGCGGCTACAAGGGGCCAGCGTACAACGTGTTCTTCAACATGCTGCCGCGCGACACGCTGGCGCTGGCGCCGGAAACGTCGAACTCCGTCGAACTGGGCTTCAAGGCCACCGCTTTCGCACGGCGCCTGACCTTCAATGCGGCGCTGTTCCGCACGGAGTACGCCAACTACCAGGCGAACTTCTACGATACCGCAGCCGGAGCGGTTGTCACGCGCCTGATCAATGCCGGCGACGTGTCGACCCGCGGCCTGGAGCTCGACGTGACGGCGCGGCCCACGCGGGAGCTGACCCTGTCCGGCGCGCTTGCCTGGACGGATGCGCAGATCGACCAGTTCAGATGCCCGGCGGCGGCGGCCGGTTCGTGCAACCTGAATGGCGCCACGCTGCCGTTTGCGCCGCGCTTCAAGAGCTTCGTGCGCGCCGCCTATGCGCTGCCGCTCGAATCCGGCCACACACTGAACTTCAGCGCGGACTACACCTACCAGACGCGCACCCAGTTCGACCTGCTGCAGTCGCCGGACGCGATCCAGCCGGGCTACGGCATCGTCAATGGCGCTGTCGAGCTGGCGCAGCCGGGGCAGGGCTGGCGCATTGCGCTGATTGGCAAGAACCTGGCGAACAAGTCGTATGCGTCCAACCTGGCCGCGTCGACGGGCTACGTGACGCGTGCCGTGCCGCGTGACACCAGCCGCTACTTCGGCATCACGGCGCGCAAGGAGTTCTAACAGCACTACCGACTCCCTACCACGTCAGCAGCTTCCAAGCGGCACCGACATACGGCGCAGCCTTTCGGCGCCGTTTTCACTTAGACCGCATACGATGGTTGACGAAATCTCGCTACGCCTATGGCAATTGAGCTGCTAACGCGAGCCATATGGTGGTCAAACTTGGGTCTGATTGCCGTACTTTCCCCGTACTCGCGGAAGGAGAACTACACAGAGAGTGTCTGGAAGTCGCTCCACGTGAAATCGCCTTCTGATGAATGCGGGATCTCACCTGAGGCCGGACCGAACGGCTCGGTTTAACGATCACCGGCAACTTGAACCACTCGGCGATATGCCGCCGGTAGAGGCTGAGGCAAACTATTAACGGGCACTGAGCGGTCAAGCCGTTCGAGCCTGGCTCAAACTAACCGGCCTCCACGAAAGCCAGGACTGTTCATCCTTTGCATCATTGTGGGATCCTCGGTACTCCCTTACCGGGCAGCCATTCTCGCCTTCACCCATGCCTCAATCTCACAACGCACCCACCCCGACGCCCGTGCCGACAACTTGATCTGCTTCGGAAACTCCCCTATCCGGATCGCTTTGTAAATCGCAGCCCGCGACTTGCCACAAACCGCTGTAACCTCAGGCAGTCGCATGATGCTCAGTTCGCTAATCGGTGTTTGATCGTACATCTCGACCTCCATGCAAGTAGTGGGTAAGGCCGCCCTAGCGGCAAATAATGGGCAAGCAGGACGGCGCTGCCATCCCAAGAGTGGCGCAGGCAGCGAATAAATTTCGCTGCCTGCCCGTCCAACACTACCGGTCATCGGTTGTCAATCAAGTGCTTCACGCGGCCTCGACTTCGCCGCCTGCGTCATCCGCCTTATGCACCGACAATGCGGCATTGAGCGTCAACGTCGTGCCGTCCGCGAGTCGCCATACGCCGGGAACTTCGGAATCGGCGTCCCAGAGAGCAGTCAACGTGCAGCTGTAGGGTCGTTCGGCGCCCTGGCGAACTTCAACGGCGTGCTGCAGGCTGATGCGTATGCAGGCTTCAATGCCGTCTATGACACGGGCCGCGTCATCGAAGCAGCTTGCTGGGCAGTGGCAAGCCAGCAGGAATCTACTCATGAATGCTTTTCATAGGGTTCAGCAAACAGATGTCTTCATGGCGGGCAGGTATCGCTTTACAGTCCTTGCATGAGGAACAACTTAAAGGTGATATTGCGATGAAATTTGAAACACCGGCGGGTCGAAACCCGATTGATGAGCTTAATGTTGTTGGCAAACCCGTTGACCGCGTCGAGGGCCCGCTTAAGGTTACTGGCAATGCGACGTTCGCCTACGAGCAGCATGCTGTCGCACCAAGCGCCGCATATGGCTACGTTGTCGGAGCAGGAATCGCAAAAGGCCGTATTGCATCGATCGACGTGACCCGAGCGCGCGCCGCGTCAGGGGTGCTGGCTGTCGTCACGGCCAGCAATTCCGGCAAGCTCGACAAAGGCGCTTTCTACGCTGCACGTGCGTTGGCCGGACCGGATATCGACCACTATCATCAGGCAGTAGCGCTTGTCGTTGCCGAGACCTTCGAGCAGGCACGCGCCGCCGCCAACATGGTCGACATACGCTACCAGCGCTCCACAGGCGCATTCGATCTGGAAGCAGCACGCCGAAGGGCCCGGGCGCCGAAGCAGGGCCCCTACTCGCCGCCGCCGGAGACCTCACGTGGCCAGTTCGCCGAAGCATATGCCGCTGCACCGGTACAACTTGACGCGACCTTTTCGACGCCCGATCAGGCACACGCGATGATGGAACCGCATGCCACGATTGCTGCGTGGGAAGGCGAAAAGCTGACGTTGTGGACTTCCATTCAACAGATCAACTGGGGCGTTCGCGACATTGCGAAAACGCTCGATATCCCAAAGGAGAATGTGCGCATCGTGTCGCCTTATATCGGTGGCGGTTTTGGCGGCAAAGGCACGATCCTGTCTGACGCCGTGCTGGCGTCTCTGGGCGCGCGTCATGCTCGACGTCCAGTCAAGGTCACGCTGCAGCGGGCACTCATGTTCAACAATGCGACCCATCGCCCGGCGACCATCCAGCGGGTTCGGATCGGCGCGTCGCGGGACGGTAAGATCATCGCCATCGGACATGAAAGCTGGTCCGGAAACATCGAGGGAGGGCGTCCGGAAGCGGCGACGGCGCCAACTCGCGTTCTGTACGCCGGGCCGCATCGGATGACACGTCTGCGCTTGGCACACCTCGATCTCCCGGAAGGCAGTGCCATGCGTGCCCCGGGCGAAGCGCCAGGCATGATGGCCCTCGAAATCGCCATGGACGAGATGGCCGAAAAGCTTGGACTCGATCCTGTCGCATTCCGCATCGCCAACGATACCCAGGTTGACCCCGAAGACCCTGGCCGTCCGTTCTCCCTGCGCCAGTTCGTCGAGTGCATGCGCTTGGGCGCAGAGCGCTTTGACTGGAAAAAGCGTCCCGCCAGCCCGGCCAGCCGGCGCGAAGGGCGCTGGTTGGTCGGGATGGGCGTGGCAGCCGCGATCCGCGGCGCCCCGGTGACCAAGTCGGCTGCGAGGGTACGGCTTGATCGTCATGGTATGGTGACTGTGGAAACCGACATGACCGATATCGGTACCGGTAGCTACACTATCATTGCGCAGACTGCAGCGGAGATGATGGGCGTGGAGCTTGACTCGGTAACCGTTCGTCTCGGCGACTCGCAGTTTCCCGAGTCAGCCGGTTCGGGGGGCCAGTGGGGAGCAGCATCGGCGACGGCTGGAGTTTACGCTGCCTGCGTCAAGCTGCGTGAGACTGTAGCGAGCAAGCTCGGCCTGGATCCGGCCGGTGCGCAATTCGTCGCTGGCCAAGTGCGTCAAGGCGGACGCAGCATTCCGCTCGCGCAAGCGGCGCGCGATGCCGAGCTGGTGGAAGAAGACACCATGGAATACGGCGAACTCGCCAAACGCTATGCGCAGCAGACCTTTGGCGCCCACTTCGTCGAAGTGGCAGTCGATGCCGTGACGGGCGAAATCCGCCTGCGTCGCATGCTCGCAGTCTGCGCGGCAGGCCGTATCCTGAATCCGAAAACGGCGCGCAGTCAGGTCATCGGCGGGATGACGATGGGTGCCGGCGCGGCATTGATGGAAGCGCTCGTCGTCGACAAGCGACACGGTTTTTTTGTGAACCACGATCTGGCAGGATATGAGGTTCCCGTCCACGCCGACATGCCGCATCTGGACGCGGTGTTCCTCGACGAGGCCGATCCAACGATCGCACCCTTGAAAGCAAAGGGCGTCGGCGAGCTGGGCATCAGCGGCGTCGCAGCGGCGATCGCCAATGCGATCTACAACGCGACCGGGGTGCGTGTGCGGGATTATCCGATCACGCTCGATAAGCTGATCGATCGGCTGCCCGCTTGATCCAACACCCCGGCACTTGTTTTGGCGCCGGGGTGTCGGGATAGTTGCGTCAGCGCCCAGATAGCGCCGGTTACCTTGATGGTGGCAACGCCAACACTGCAGGCTGTTCAGCGATATGCCTGCGGCTTATCGCCGTCGGTGCCCGATTGGCTGATACCCAGATTTTCGTTGACGTAAAGAGCCGGGTTGTTCGCGACCTCTGCAACAAACTCGGCAATACTCGCGCGTGACGTTTCCGTTCCTTTGTACATCTCGCCCTTTGTCGTCAGCACAAATTCGGCAACTGGCGTGTCAGTCAGCCACACCGGACGCAAAACCGTATAGTCGAGCGACGATTGTTCGAGTGCTTCGGCCACTGCCAGATTCACAGGACGGGTGTACCCAACCATGGCTCGATCCCATTGGTTGAAAGGTTCCGGGAGTTCGTCGTAAATGCCGCCTGCACTGATAGCGATGATGCGCCGAACGCCGCACTCTTTCATGGCGGCGATGACAGCATGCGTTTTTTCATCGAGATCCATGCCACCAGCAGCGCTGAAGACAATGTCCTGGCCGCGGACCGCGGCGCGCAGATCGTCTGGATTGTTGATATCGCCTTCACACACATCGGCTCGACCGCTGCCCAGGTTCCCGATTCGACCTTTATGGCGCAGAAAGAGCGTCAGCTTCACGTCTTCCTGTTGTAGCAAACGTTGGATGACAACCCTTGCAGTAGCGCCATTAGCGCCGAGGATCAGAATTTTTTTCATTTGAGTGATGGGCCGTAACGAGATTTACAGCCTGAGTGAGTTCCTAAGTAAGTTCGTTGTATTGAACAAGAAAACCGTTCCTGGCCGGCACTCGCCTGGAACGGCTGGGAGCATTATCGGCTTTGTATCACGCGGTCTGCCCACCATCGACGACAAATGCTCCACCGACGGCAAAGGCAGCGCCTTCCGAGCACAGCCAGATCACGGTTGACGCAATCTCCTCGGGTTTCCCCATTCGGCCCACTGGCTCCTGAGCAATAACAGCCTCGCGTCCTTCGGGCGTGCCGCCAGAGAAGCGATCCATCATTGGCGTTTCGATGATCCCTGGACAAACTGCATTGATGCGAATCTTGGCGCTTGCATAGTCCAGTGCCGCGGTTTTGGTCAATCCGATGACGCCGTGCTTGGAAGCTGCATAGCCGCCGGATGCAGGAAATCCTTTCACGCCAGCCCCCGACGACGTATTCACGATCGCGCCGCCGCCCTGCTTGAGGATATGCGGGATCTGATATTTCATACACAGGAACACCCCGCGCAGATTCACTGCAATCTGCTGGTCCCAGACATCGACAGGGAGATCCGCAAGCGGAATGTTGGGTTGCTCGATGCCGGCATTGTTGAATGCAAAATCGAGGCCACCGAAGGCGTCGATTGTCTTTTCTATCGCGGCTATCACGTCCGCCTCTTGTGAAACATCGCATACCGCGGCCTGTGCCCGTCCCCCTTCGGCCTCAATTAATCGTACGGTTTCCTGAATCGTGCTTGCCGTATGGCCGGTTGCCATGACATTCGCACCTTCGCGGGCAAAGGCCAATGCCGTTGCGCGGCCAATACCGCTACCAGCGCCGGTGACGAAAGCGGTTTTTCCATCAAATTGTTTCGTAGTCATTAGTTACTCCATATTAGTGATTGATATCGATAGGAAGTTCTTTCGCTATGCTGTCCATGCATCGCACTATCGTTGAAATCTAGGCCAATTGCGGCACCTGACAGTGCCATGCGCCAGGAGTTGTCAGCTCTCCTGGCTATTTCAGGCCTCTCCACCAAAACGTGAAATTCTGGAGCGGATCGGCTAGAAACACCGGCTCACCTATTCGCGGCGTGAGCAGGCGGTAACGTTTCCCCTCGCTGGCTGCGACAGCGCGCTCGAAAGGCTCGTCCCAGGAGTGGCGTGCCAGTGTGAAGCGCCCTGCGTGGCCGCTCAGCAGCGTCCGTGCATTCAGTATTTCGGCAGCGCGGGAAGCTTCTTCCGGATTCATGTGGATATCAGCCCAGCGCACGTTGTACTGACCAGCATCGAGCGCGACGAAATCGAAGCTGTCGAAGCGTTTGCTGATGTTGGCGAAATGCGGCCCAAACCCCGTATCGCCGCTGAAATACAATTTGCGTTGTGGCGTCTGCAGTGCGTAACTGGCCCACAGACTTTGGTTGCGTTTCATGAAGCGGCCAGAGTAGTGCTGCGCCGGCAGCACGTGCACCTGCAAGTCGGGCGCAAGCTCCACCGAGTTGTGCCAGTTCGTTTCCCGAATCTTTTCATCAGGGTAGCCCCAAAGTGACAGGTGGGCCCCGTTGCCCAAGCCCGCAATCACCATCCGCGTCTTCGGTTCGAGGTTCTTCATGGTCCGGTAGTCGAGGTGATCGTAGTGGTCATGTGTGATCAGGACAGCGTCGATTTCCGGCAGGTCCTCGATGGTATAGGGAGTGGTGCCGTCGAAGGCCCGCACCATGCCGGGAATCGGTGCAGCGTAATTGCTGAAGACAGGATCAATCAGGATTCGCTTGCCCCCGATCTGGACGAAATACGAGGAATGCCCGAGCCACACAACGATGTCCTGCTCAAGCGGCAGGCCGGTGAGGCTGGTCTTCACGGATGGCAGGGTGACGGATGGCGCCGGATTGTCACGCGGCTCGAAGCGCCCGCGGATTACCGCAGCGATGAAGCCGAAGCCGCTCGGCCTTGGTGGCGAGGCCACTTCGTTGCGGAACTCGCCGTCGCGGTATTGCGGCGAAGCCTGCAAGGTCGCGGCATCGCGCAAGCGCCCTGTCGTGGGATAGATATATGCGCAGGCGCTCACGCCGGCGACGCACAGCAAAGCCAGGCTGAACTTCAAGAATCGTTTCACTTCGTCTCCAAAAATAGTCGACTGGCAGTCTGTCGGCGATCAGCGCGATTTTGCATTCTTGCGAACACCATTCTTAATGGCCGTTATCTCTGCGACGATCGCCACTGCAATCTCGGGCGGTGTGTGGCTGCCGATCGGTAGTCCGACCGGGCCATGCAGGCGGTTAACCTGGTTCGCGCTAAGGTCGAAATGCATCGCCAGCCGTTCCTTGCGCCGCTCGCTGTTGACGCGCGATCCCAGCGCACCGACGTAGAACGCCGACGACTTCAAAGCCTCCAGCAATGCTAGGTCGTCCAGCTTGGGATCATGCGTGGTGGTGACAACGGCAGTATGCGGGTCCAGCCCGAGCTCGATGGCGACATCGTCGGGCATTCCTGCCAGGAGCGGGACGCCCGGAACGCACCATTCTGAAGAATATTCCGTACGCGGATCGCACACGAATACCGCGTAGCCAAGGGCTTGCGCCATGGGCGCCAGGTAGGCCGCGATCTGGCCCGCACCGATGATGAGCAGGCGCCAGCGCGGCCCGTGGATGGTCTCCAGGTGCGTGCCGTCGAAAGACAGGACGTCCGTGCATGCGGCGTCGTCCAAGCCCACGTCCGGCTCACCCACGATGACCGTGCGCCGCACCAGGCGGCCTTGTGCGATTGTGTCCTTCAGCATCGCCAAGCCAGCGTGACCGGGGTTTGGCTCGACCATAAGCTCCATGGTCCCTCCACAGGGAAGGCCATAGCGCCTTGCTTCATCCTGGGTCACGCCATAGGTCAGCAGGAATGGCAGGCTCGAACGCCACTCGTCGCTGCGAACCTTGGCAATCAGGTCGTCTTCGATGCATCCGCCGGAGACCGAACCGATCACCAGGCCATCTTCGCGCAGGGCCATCCACGACCCGGGCGGGCGCGGCGCCGAGCCCCAGGTGCGTACGACTGTAATCAGTGCAAACCGGTACCCCTCGCTGGCCCAGCGCCCTACACCATCCAGCACTTGCCGGTCCATATCGAACATGGTGATCCTTTGACGCTCAAAAGGATGCCGGCATCTTGGGCAGGAGTTTGTCGAGCGTGACGGGATAATCGCGGATGCGCACGCCGGTGGCGTTGTAGATCGCATTGGCCACCGCAGCGCCGACGCCGCATAATCCCAGCTCGCCCACGCCCTTGGCCTTCATCGGCGAGGACATCGCGTCGACCTCGTCGAGAAAAATGACCTCCTGGTGCGGGATGTCGGCATGCACCGGCACTTCGTAGCCGGCCAGATCATGGTTGACGAAGTAGCCGATACGCTTGTCGACAACGAGGTGTTCCATCGTCGCGCCGCCCACGCCCATGGTCATCGCGCCGATCAGTTGGCTGCGCGCCGATTTGGGGTTCAGGATACGGCCGGCCGCGCACACCGCGAGCATGCGGCGTATGCGGATTTCAGCGGTGGTGATGTCAACGCCCACTTCGACGAAATGCGCACCGAATGTCGATTGTTGGAACTGCTTTTCCAGGTCGCCGTATTCCATCTTGTCTTCGGCCGTGACTTCGCCCTGGGCGGCAATCTCGTGCAGCATGACGGAGCGCCCGCCGGCTGCGACGGCGCCGTTGGCAAACTGCGCGCTCGCCGCATCGAGTCCTGCCTTTTGCGCGATCTGCTCGCGCAGCTTGACGCAGGCGGCATACACGCCCGCGGTCGCGCTGTTGGCGCCGAATTGGCCGCCCGATCCGGCCGAGACCGGAAAATTCGAGTCGCCAAGACGAACGGCGATCCGATCGATTGGTAGCCCAAGCATCTCGGCAGCGGTCTGGGCAATGATTGTATAGCTGCCCGTGCCGATATCGGTCATGTCAGTTTCGACAGTCACCTTGCCGTCACGTTCGAGCCGTACCCGCGCCGCCGAAGCGATATTCATGTTGTTGCGGAAGGCTGCCGCCATGCCCATGCCAACCAGCCAGCGGCCATCCCTCACCTTGGCCGGCATGGGGTTGCGGTTTTTCCATGCGAAGCGGTCGGCGCCAGTACGCAGGCACTGCACGAAGCGGCGTTGCGAGAACTTGCGGCCGGCTTGCTGCGGATCGACGGTCGTGTCGTTGATGATGCGGAAGGTTACCGGATCCATCTTCAGCTTCTCCGCCATCTCGTCCATCGCCACTTCCAGTGCCATCAAGCCTGGCGCCTCGCCCGGTGCGCGCATCGCATTGCCTTCCGGGAGGTCGAGCGTGGCCAGGCGCATGCGTGTCAGGCGGTTGGCTCCCGCATACAGCAGGCGCGTCTGGTTCACGGCGGTCTCCGGCCCGCCGCCGGGCAGGTCTCCGGACCAGCTTTCGTGCGCGATGGCAGTGATGCGGCCTTCGCGCGTGGCGCCGATGCGCAGGCGCTGGATAGTGGCAGGACGATGTGTCGTGTTATTCATGATCAACGAGCGCTGCAACGCGACTTTCACCGGGCGGCCTGCTGCGCGGGCGCCCAAGGCAGCCAGCACGGCTTCGGCGCGCAGGAATAGCTTGCCGCCGAATCCGCCACCAATGTAGGGCGATACCATCCGCACGTTCCGTGCGGGGATGCCCAGGGTTTTGGCGAGATCCTGCCTGCCCCAGTCGATCATCTGGTTCGACGTGTACAGCGTGAGTTGTTCGCCCTCCCAGACGGCGACGGAGGTATACGGCTCCATCATCGCGTGGCTCTGGTCCGGCGTCGTGTAAGTGGCGTCCAGTTTCACCGGCGCATTGGCAAAGCCGCGCTCGAAGTTGCCTGTCTTGCTGTCCGCATTGTCCTGTCCCGCCGGTTCGACGGCAGCCGCTTTCGCCTGGCCGAGGTCATATGCGCCTCGTTGCTTCGCGTAGGATGGCTTGACCAGGGAGGCGGCGGCCCGCGCCTGCTCGAAGGACTCTGCAACGACAATGGCAACCGCCTGGTGATAGTGCTGGACCTCCGGTCCCGCCAGCAGGTGGGCGGTATTGAACTTGCCTTTGCCAAGCTTGCCGGCATTTTCATGGGTGATAATGGCGAGCACCCCAGGCGCTTTGCGGGCGGCGCTGGTATCAATCGAGGTGATACGGCCTTTCGCGATCGCCGCACCAACGACGTAGCCGTACGCCGCGTTCGGTGCTTCCTGGTGGTGCTCGTGGGCATAGCGTGCACCGCCTGTCGTTTTCAGCGGGCCGTCGATCCGGTCGAGCGGTTGGCCAATCACCTTCATCTGGTCGATAGGATTAGTGCCGGCGGGTGTGATGAATTTCATGCTTGGCCTTTTCTGGCTTGTGCCAGCAGGGAATCAATCGTGCGCTGAACGAGCACGACCTTGAATGCGTTCTCTTCCGTCGTGCGGGCACCGGCCAGCAGCAGGGCCGAGAACGCCTTTCCGCCTTGTGGCAGCACCTGTTCCGCTCCCGGCACGCGCCACGGGCGATGCGCAACCCCACCCACCGCGACGCGTCCGGTGCCGTCGGGCTGGATCACCGCCGCCACCGAGACCAGGGCAAATGCGTAGGAAGCGCGGTCACGGACCTTCTGATAGAAGTGCTGGCCGCCCAGCGGGCGCGGCAGCGTCACGGCAGTGATCAGTTCGCCCTGCCGCAGTGCGGTCTCGATGTGCGGGGTGTTGCCCGGCAGTCTGTAGAAGTCTGCGATCGGGATCGTGCGCCTGACGCCATCTGCAGCGACCGCCTCCACGCCCGCGTCGAGCAACTGCATGGCGACGGCCATGTCGCTCGGGTGGGTTGCAATGCAGGCAGTGCTCTGTCCAACGATTGCATGGCCACGCGTATAGCCGCCGATCGCCGAGCATCCGCTGCCAGGCAGGCGCTTGTTGCATGGCTGGTTGGTGTCGTAGAAGTACGGGCAGCGGGTTCGCTGCAGCAGGTTCCCCGCCGTGGTCGCCTTGTTGCGCAACTGGGCGGAGGCGCCTGCCAGCAGGGCACGCGACAGCACGCCATAATCGCGGCGCACGCGCATGGCGGCGGCAAGATCGGTGTTGCGCACTAGCGCGCCGATGCGCAGGCCGCCATCGCCGGTGGGTTCGATCTTGTCCAGACCCAGCCCGTTGACGTCGATCAAGTGCGTTGGTGTCTCGATCTCGAGCTTCATCAGGTCCAGCAGGTTGGTCCCGCCGGCAATGAAACGGCTGCCCGGCCGACGCAGCGCCGCCGCTGCAGCTTCGGCGGGCGAGTGTGCGCGTTCATAGGTAAACGCCCTCATGCCCGGCCTCCGGCGACTTCGTTGATCGCATCCACGATATTGGAGTACGCCCCGCAGCGACAGATGTTGCCGCTCATGCGCTCGCGCAGCTCGTCGAGCGACAGCATAGGTTGCGCGGTGAGGTCGCCGCTGACGTGACTTGGAATGCCTTGCTTGACCTCATCGAGGGCGGCGACAGCTGAGCAGATCTGGCCTGGCGTGCAATAACCGCACTGATAGCCATCGTGTTTGATGAACGCGGCCTGCATCGGATGCAGTTTCCCCGGCTGCCCAAGACCTTCAATCGTGGTCACCTGCGCGCCCTCGTGCATGATTGCCAGACTCAGACAGGAGTTGATTCGGCGACCGTCGACGATGACAGTACAAGCGCCGCATTGTCCCTGGTCACACCCCTTCTTGGTGCCGTTCAAATGCATGTGCTCGCGCAGGAGGTCGAGCAGGGTGGTGCGGGTATCGACATCCTTCTCGAAACGGCTGCCGTTGACCGTGAGTGAAACTTTGCCGGTCACAGGGTTGAGCGTGGTTTGCGCCGTGCTGGTGCTGTTTGATGGACTCTGGGCTGCCGCAATCGGCACAGCGGCCGCGCTGGCGGACAGCGCGCCGGCGATTAGTACATTGCGCCGTGTCTGATCGATATCGCTGGTATCTTGCATGGAATCCTTCCGGTGGCTCGTGTTATTGCATGGGAAAGAGCGCTGGCAACCTGACCCAAACGCTCGAATATCGTAGTGATGGTATGCCAAGACTTATGCACGATTGATACCGCTGATAGATATGACCTTATGAAAAGGATTCATCAATCGATAGATCCTCGCAGCCATGCGGCAGAGAATAACCCCGAACATTAATTAACTGAGCTCATAAAGCCAAGTAAATAAGTCTGCACTTCTTTCATATATTCTCCCTTACCATCCTCGATGGAAATATCCAATTTCATTGAAGGAATTTCATGAACGCAAAATTTGAGGCGCACGTGCCGCCGCAACATCTGGACGCTGGCAATCCGGGGTCTTCCGGTATCGCAGGCAACAGCCGCGCCTCCTGGGGCGGCGTTTTTGCTTTATCGCTCTCTGCGTTCGTGCTTGTCGCTTCCGAATTCATGCCGGTCAGCCTGCTGACCCAGGTCGCGACAGACCTGAGCGTGACTGAAGGCCAGGCCGGACAGTCGATTGCCGTATCGGGGGTGTTCGCCCTGATGACGAGCCTGTTGATTTCGTCAGTGGCAAGGAGCCTTGACCGCAAGAAGTTGCTGTTGGGTTTGACACTACTGATGGTCATTGCCGGGACCATTGCAGCGTTCGCCCCAAGCTATACGGTATTCATGATTGGCCGTGCGTTCCTCGGTATTGCCATCGGCGGCTTCTGGTCGATGTCTGCCGCAGTCGCGATACGTCTTGTGTCAATTGACCAAGTGCCGAAAGCACTCGCTGTTGTCAACGGCGGCAATGCCCTTGCCACCGTGGTGGCAGCGCCGCTGGGCAGTTTTTTGGGCGCCATCGTTGGATGGCGCGGGGCATTCTTCTCCCTGATTCCGATTGCGATCATCGCCCTGGCCTGGAAGCTGATCAGTCTTCCAGCGATGCCTGCTGTGCCGGGTCGTCAACCAAACAGTCTCTTCAGTTTATTGAAGCGCAAACCGGTCGTGCTCGGCCTGGCGGCAGTGAGTGTGCTCTTCATGGGGCAATTCACCCTGTTTACTTATCTGCGCCCATTCCTTGAAGGTGTAACGCGCACGAGCGCGACGATGACGTCGGCGATGCTTCTCATCATCGGTATCGCTGGTTTCGTCGGAACGATCCTGATCGGCCGTGTATTGAAGGGCTACTTGTACCGGACCGTGGTCGTGATCCCGTTGACGATGGCAGCGATCGCACTTGCGCTGATCGCGTTCGGCGACTCCGTCGTGACGACTGGGGTGTTGCTCGGCCTATGGGGCCTGCTCGCGACCTCGGCGCCTGTCGGCTGGTGGACCTGGCTCGCTCGTACGCTGCCTGACGATGCCGAAGCAGGCGGCGGCTTGATGGTTGCTGTCGTGCAGCTCGCAATCGGCACCGGGGCCGCTGCCGGCGGCATCCTGTTCGATTGGTATGGTTATCGGGCGACATTCGGGGCGAGCGCATCCATCCTAGTGGTCGCGGCGGTTCTCGCTGTGTTGGCGGCACGGTCTGCCGACCGTTCTGCTTAGGTATGTCGCACCAAGACGCCGAGATTCCGATCTGGATCAGCACTAGTCAATTTCTACGGAGCGAGTCCTTGGCGTCGTCAAGCATGGGGCGACGTTCCCCTTCTTTGCCACTTTCAATCACCACATCGGAGCAGATATGAAAACAACTGTCATGACAGCGTCACTCCTGCTGCTGAGCGCATCAGCATTTGCCCAAAGCACGGGTCCCACCGTTGCGCCGGGCAAGACGACAACAGCGAGTACCGGCGCAGCCGCGCAGGAAATGGTCATCGCACGAGCAGGAAGCCAGGCATCGTCCAAAGGGCCTGCACAGTATTTCACGGGGAGCGTCCGGGTCGATCCGCTGTTTGGTGCGAGGGCGCCATCGACGGCGGCCGGGGTGGCCGTTACGTTCGAACCGGGCGCGCGTTCGGCATGGCATACCCATCCCGCAGGCCAGGTGCTGATCGTCAGCGCAGGTGCTGGACGTGTACAGCAATGGGGCGGCGCCGTGCAAGAGATTCGCCCTGGCGATGTCATCTGGACACCGCCGGGCGTCAAGCATTGGCACGGTGCGGCGGCAACCACTGGAATGACCCACATCGCCATTCAGGAATCGCTTGGCGGCAAAAATGTCGAATGGATGGAAAAGGTCAGCGATGAACAATATCAACAATAAACGGACAGCATCCCGGATGATGCGTGTCACCACAGCCCTGCTGTGTTGTGTACCGGGACTTGGACAGGCCGATCAGGCTGCCGCGCATGTGAAAACCCTGCCTGGCGGAACGGCGCCATCGGGAATGGGAGCAGCCGTACCGGCGCTCGAACATTACACGCACGATCTGCTGTTGGGCGATGTCTGGAAGCGCCCCGGCCTATCGCCGCGCGACCGCAGTATCGTCACCCTTACGGTGCTGATCGCACGCGGCCAGTCGACCGAGCTGCCCTTCTATCTGCGCCGGGCGCTTGACAGTGGTGTGAAACCAGGCGAAGTTTCGGAAATTATCACGCACCTCGCGTTTTATGCAGGCTGGGCCAACGCGACCACAGCGACGCACGCCGCCGGGACAGTGTTTGCCGAGCGCGGCATCGGCGCCGACCAGCTGCCTGCCGCGAAGGTCCGCCATCTTCCACTCGACAAGCCGTCTGAGGAACAGCGCGCAGCGATGGTCGAGGAGAACTTCGGCAAGGTTGCGCCGGGTGTCGTCAAGTACACCACGGATGCGCTGTTTCGCGACTTGTGGCTGCGACCCGGCCTCGCACCGCGCGACCGCAGCATGGTGACCGTCAGCGCACTGGTGGCAGGCGGTCAGTCGGCCCAGATCAACTTTCATCTCAATCGTGCGATGGACAGCGGATTGACCGAAAAAGAGGCGGGAGAGATTCTGACCCAGCTGGCGTTCTACGCAGGCTGGCCAAATGTGTTTTCCGCCATGGCGGTGTTCAAGGAAGTATTTGCACAGCGACCGCCTGCGGTCTCTGCCCGATAGGCTGTGGCTCAGCGCCTGACGTCCTCGAACTGGTGTTCTGTTCGTGGAAGGTCAGGCTGCCGCCGCGCGCGCGAAGGCAAGCGCTTGTCGGAGATACGGTCACCCCCCGCATGCCTGATGGTGTCGATGATGAGGCCAAGCGCACGTGAAGAGTGCCTTCGGCTTGGATAATACGCGTGCAGGCCGGGAAACGTGGGACACCAATCCTGCATGACCGAAACAAGCCGGCCATCGGCCAGATAGGGTGCCGCCAGGTCTTCCGTAAGAAAAGCCAGGCCGCAGCCGCTGACGGCAGCATTTGCCATGTGGTAGCCGTTGGTAAAAACGGCCTGCCCATGCACTCTGAGATCGATAGGTTTGCCGTCTTTTTCCAGCTCCCAGGCATATATTCCGCCACTACTGGCAAGGCGCAAGGTAATGCAATTGTGTCTAAGGAGATCCTGAGCTGTCGCTGGCTTTGTATGCCATTCAAAGTAGCCCGGCGAACCGACGATGACCGTTTGGACGTCCGGTGTCAGCCTCACTGCGATCATGTCCTTTTCAACCTGGTCGCCATAGCGCACACCGATGTCGAAGCGGTCTGCCGCAATATCGAGCATCCGGTAATCCGCATTGAATTCAACGTGCAGATCGGGATACTTCGGCAAAATTGGCGCCAAGCGTGGCCATAGGACCGTGTCGATCACGCTGTCGATCGCCGTGATTCTGATGTTTCCCGCAGGGGTTTCACTCAAGTCGCTGATTGCGGCGAGTTCAGCCTCGATCTCCTCCAGGCGGGGTGCGACGTTCTGCAGCAGTCGCTCTCCAGCTTCGGTGGGGGAGACGCTGCGGGTGGTTCGGGTAAGCAAACGCACGCCCAGTCGCGCCTCAAGAGAACGAACTATGTGGCTGAGTGCAGACTGCGTCAAGCCGAGTTTCGCAGCCGCTCGTGTAAAGCTGCGTTCGCGTGCAACTGCGATGAAAACGACGATATCGTTAATATTTTCACGAGCCACTAGGGTGATCCTTGGATGGACATTTTTTCGGACGCAGGTGATGTTGTGATTGCAAGATTGACGCAGCATATCAGGTACTTGTGCGAGTACAGGCAATACAACGGTGAGATAACTCTACAATTACCTTGCTGCGGTCATGAAGTATGCTAGATCGGGCATGGGAAAGGCGCCAAGATGCGTAACGTCCAAGGACACTGAGAGCCTGTCAGATTTTCTGTGTGAAACGGGGTCATGAAATAATGCCGAAAGAACTATTCCATGACCGAAGTGATGACCACCAAGAAGCCGAAGAAACAGAAAGCAGCATATCCATTCCCCGTCGAGTTGATCGACCAGTTGCTTGCTCAAGTTGAGAACAAGGACGCTGCAGTCAACGCCGAGGCGGCCGAAGCTGCGCTGGACGCGTTCGCGGCCGGTCCATGGGGCATCAAATTCCCCACTGTGGCAGCTATGTGGCGACGCCAGTGGCAGCAGGTGATCCCGTTCTTCGCATACCCGCCAGAGGTGCGCAAAATCCATCTACACCACAAATGCCATTGAGAGCCTGCATATGCGCCTTCGGAAGATCGTCAAGAACCGCGGTCATTTTCCGAGCGACGACGCCGCGACCAAACTGCTATTCCTGGCCTTGCGAAATATTGAGAAAGACTGGAAGATGGCGCCGCGTACCTGGAAGCTCGCTGCCAATCAGTTCGCCATCATGTTCGGCGAGCGATTCACCAACGCGATTACCTAACTACGAAATCTGGCCCTGCACACATAATTTCTGACAGGTCCAACCAGAACGGCCCCCGCGACTCGATCGCAGGTCGGTTGGAGTGTCGACATCAACAAAATCCGACAAAAAAGTTGCCGGGTGACTTTTTCAACACAATAGGCCAGAAGCAGACCTCCGCTGACGAATGCCCCAATCACAGCACGACCACAACGAAAGCACAATAGACAATGAGCTTGTCATTTCACATTGACTTCAACGGCGAGTGCGAAGAGGCATTTAGCTTCTATGCAGCGTGCCTCGGGGGGAGGATTGGTACGATGCTCAAGATCGCAGACTCACCGATCCCGGCATCGACGACTCGTCCGGGACGCCACATCGTTCATGCGAATATCTGTATCGATGGGGTTGAGCTGGCCGGTGCCGATGTTGAAGCACACAACTACAGAAGGCCGACGGGCTTCTATGTGTTGCTCGGTGTCGATTCGGAAGAAAAGGTCGATTCTTATTTCAGTGCGCTACAGACCAATGGGCAGGTAATCCTGGCGCCGCAGCAGACTTTCTGGTCTTCCCGCTATGCCATTGTGATCGACAGGTTTGGCGTACCTTGGAAGATCAATCGCGGAACGTGACAAGGTCCGCTTTGGGGGCCAAACCGGCCACTGGCGAAAGGCAGCGATCAGCCCGCCAATCGACGCCAGGCGATCCGGCGCTTCGCAAACGTCATATTCGCTTCATCCTGCTCGACCATCATCTGCCGGCCCCCGAAGGCACACTGCGCACGTGCCCTGGATCTGGAAAGTCCAGGTGCCAGGGCGCGCCCTCGATCGGGTCAGGCGGCGGGAGACAATGCCGCCAGTGGTTCCGGCTCCGGTACCGGGCTGGAGTGCGCGGCGATCCAGTCGCTCAATTCACGCCCGAAGACGCGCAGGCGCGCTGTCTCGACCTGGCGGCGTTTGTATGCATCGTGACTGGACGGCCCGGTCATGCTGCGCTGGTGGCTTTCCTTGTCCATCAACTGCAGTTCATAGTCGAAGAAAAAGCCAACGTCATAATCCTGGCCCGCCGTTTCAGGATAGCCCTGCTCGGCCTGCAGATGGATCATCTTGCGCACCGTGACCTGGATGCTGCTGAAATCGGCCCCGCTGTGGGGATTGTCGGCGCGCGTCTGGCGCCTGGCGACGGCCAGGAGCTCCGCGTCCATCTTTTGTAGCAGCTCGGTCGGATACTCGTGGCTGCGTTCCAGCATGCAGCGGTATTTCACGAAGATTTCCTTGGCCGCTTCCAGATCGAGCAAGGTATTGCGGGTGCGATTGGGCTCGATATTGGTGATGGACAGGATGTGCGCGCGCTGCAGGGTTTCCAGCGCCAGCAGGCATTCGAAGCGGGTGCCGAAGACGAGGCGCACGCCCAGGTGGTCGTAGATATCCTGCGCCAGATAAGCCGCCTTTTGCAGCAGCTTGAGCAGGATGCTGTTGCGCCCCTTGTTGCGCTTGCGTTCGAGATGGTGCAGGGGCAGGCACAGCTCGCCGTTGGACAGGAAAAAATGGCCCTCGTCGTCTTCGTGGATGACTTCGTCAAGCGTGGCAAACACCTGATCGCGGATCGTATTGAAGTGGCGCAGCTCCAGGTTGTTGTCGATGTAGAAAATCGCATGCATCACCTTGAGGATGGCGCAAGACCACATGCGCCGCTCGCATTGTTGCTGCGCCTGGTGGGACGCGTGGACGAGCAGCTGGACCGGATCGCCGGGCTCCAGCACGTCGCGCGGAATGAGCTTTTCCTGGCCCGGCTGCAGGAACGTGCCGATGATGAAATCGACGGCCTCGCGGTGGCCGTTCCGGATGATTTCGCGGGCGGCCGGCTGGTCCAGGTCGTAGCCGTATTCGCGCACGAATTCGCGCGCATCGTGCAGGTTGCGCAGGGCAAGCGCGCCGAGGTCGATCGCCGAGCGTCCGCTGGTCATGGCCCCGAGGTAGCCCCAATTTAACGAGAATTTGCGCTTGGTCTCGAGCGTGGGCCGAAATTCGCTCATGTCTGTTGCCTTGATTTGCTTTGCTCGGACCAGTATCCAATTGTTCGGTGTTGAGGTCAATTAATATTCGATGCATACAGGCATCAATTCTCCTTCAGGCCACAGGCTTTCGGGCGGCGTGGCCAGGATTGCATGGGCAGTGGGACCCAGCAACCGCCTTGGTCATGGACATCACGGCAAGCTTACTCAATGTCCGTTGTGTGTGGCACCTGCCGGTCGCGATAGTCCGTTAGTTTTTACCGTGGCAACATGTTATCGACCGGCACGCTATCAACAACACCGCAATAGTGCGATAAACGTTGAAATATCGTACCGATTGCCGTACCATATTTCCATAATTTTCGAATCATCGAATGGACAGCACCATGCAAACGAAAGAAGTTTTGGCGGCGCTGGCGGCGCTGGCCCAGGAAAGCCGCCTGGCGGTGTTCCGGCTGCTGGTGCAGGCCGGCCCGGAGGGCATGGCGGCCAGCAGGATCGCCGCCACGCTCGATATCGCACCCTCGTCGCTGTCGTTTCACCTGAAGGAGCTCACGCACGCGGGCTTGCTGGCGTCCCGGCAGGACGGCCGCTTCGTGATCTACTCGGCGGACATCGGGGCAATGAACGGCCTCATCGGTTTCCTCACCGAGAACTGCTGCGGCGGCGTGCCATGCGGCGCGGGCAAGCCAGCCGGGGCGAACGCGTGCTGACCGCCTTCCTGATCTTCGCCGCTACCCTCGTCCTCGTCATCTGGCAGCCACGCGGGCTGGGCATCGGCTGGAGCGCCGCGGCCGGCGCCCTCGTCGCGCTGCTGGCCGGCGTCATCGACGTCGGCGACATCCCCGTCGTGTGGCACATCGTCTGGAATGCGACGGGTGCGTTTGTCGCCGTGATCGTCATCAGCCTGTTGCTGGACAAGGCCGGCTTCTTCGAATGGGCGGCGCTGCACGTGGCGCGCTGGGGCAAGGGCAACGGCAGGCGCCTGTTCGCGATGCTGGTGCTGCTTGGCGCAGCCGTCGCGGCGGTGTTCGCCAACGACGGCGCGGCCCTGATCCTGACCCCGATCGTGATCGCCATGCTGCGCGCGCTGCGCTTCGACGCCCGCTCCACGCTGGCGTTCGTGATGGCCGCCGGCTTCATCGCCGATACGGCCAGCCTGCCGCTGGTGGTGTCGAACCTGGTCAACATCGTCTCGGCCGATTATTTCGATATCGGCTTCGCCCGCTACGCGGCCGTGATGGTACCGGTCAACTTCGTCTCTGTCGCGGCCACGCTGTGCGGTCTGCTGCTGTTCTTCCGCAAGGACATCCCTGCCGACTACGACCTGGCGCAACTCAAGCGCCCTCAAGAAGCCATTCACGACCGCGCCACGTTCGTCACCGGCTGGTGGGTGCTCGGCTTGCTGCTGATCGGCTTTTTCTGGCTCGAATCACTGGGCGTGCCGATCAGCGCGGTCGCGGCGGTCGGCGCCGCGTTGCTGCTGATCGTGGCGGCGCGTGGTCACAAGATCCCGACCCGCGAAGTGCTGCGCGGCGCGCCGTGGCAAGTGGTCGTTTTCTCGCTTGGCATGTACCTCGTCGTGTACGGGCTGCGCAATGCCGGGCTGACCGATTACCTGACCACCCTGCTGAACCGCTGCGCCGAACATGGCGTCTGGGGCGCCGCGCTCGGCACCGGCTTCATCACGGCGATCCTGTCGTCCATCATGAACAACATGCCCACCGTTCTGATCGGCGCGCTGTCGATCGATGCCACGACCACCCAGGGCGTGGTGCGCGAGGCGATGGTGTATGCCAACGTGATCGGCAGCGACCTGGGCCCGAAGATCACGCCGATCGGCAGCCTGGCCACGCTGCTGTGGCTGCACGTTCTGGACAGCAAAGGCATCCACATTTCGTGGGGCTACTACTTCCGCACCGGCATCGTGCTCACGCTGCCGGTGCTGTTCGTTACCCTGGCCGCGCTGGCCATCCGCTTAGCTTAGGAGACATCATGAGCGTCACCATCTACCACAACCCCGCCTGCGGCACGTCCCGCAACACGCTGGCCCTGATCCGCAATGCCGGCATCGAGCCGGTCGTCATCGAATACCTGCGGGACCCGCCGGAACGCGCGACACTGGCCGAACTGATCGCAAAGGCGGGGCTGACCGTCCGGGAGGCGATCCGCCAGAAAGATACGCCCTACCTGGAACTGGGCCTGGACGATCCTGGCGTGACGGACGGCCAGCTGCTCGAGGCGATGCTGGCCCACCCGATCCTGATCAACCGTCCGTTCGTCGCGGCGCCCGAAGGCGTGCGGCTGTGCCGCCCGTCCGAACTGGTGCTCGACATCCTGCCGGCGCCGCAACGCGGCGCGTTCACGAAGGAAGACGGCGAACAGGTCATCGACGAACAGGGACGGCGCATCGACCATGGATAAGATCGCGAACCTGCCCAACCTGCGCGCCGCCCAGCTCGACATGCCGGCCATGCACAAGCTCGAACCGGCGGGCGGCATGGACCACCCGCCCCGCTTCCTGCTGCTGTACGGGTCGCTGCGCGAGCGCTCGTTCAGCCGCCTGTTGATCGAAGAAGCGGCGCGCATCCTCGAACATTTCGGCGGCGAGGTGAAAATCTTCGATCCGACCGAACTGCCGATGGCCGGCAGCGTGCCGGAAGACCATCCGAAAGTGGTGGAACTGCGCGAGCTGTGCCTGTGGTCCGAGGGACACGTGTGGTGCAGCCCGGAGCGGCACGGCGCCGTCACGGCCGTGATGAAAAACCAGATCGACTGGATCCCGCTGGAACAGGGCGCGCTGCGCCCGAGCCAGGGCCGCACGCTGGCGGTGATGCAGGTGTGCGGCGGCTCGCAGTCGTTCAACGTCGTCAACACGCTGCGCCTGCTGGGCCGCTGGATGCGCATGTTCACGATACCGAACCAGTCGTCGGTGCCGATGGCCTACAAGGAGTTCGACGACGACGGCCGCATGCGGCCGTCGGCCTACTACGACCGCGTGGTGGATGTGATGGAGGAGCTGTTCAAGATCACGCTGCTGATGCGGGGCCGTACCGGGTACCTGACGGACCGGTACAGCGAACGCAGCGAACGGGCGATGAAGGCGATCGACCGGCAGATCGAAAAAATCTGATCCTTACAACCACCCGGCCTTCTTGAAGCGCCAGTACAGGTAGCCGCTGACGCAGCCCATCGTCAGCAGCGCGAACGGATAGCCGTACTTCCATTTCAGCTCGGGCATGAACTCGAAATTCATGCCCCACACGCCGGCGAACGCGGTGAACGCGGCGAAGATCGCGGCATAGGACGCCAGCTTCTTGCTGATGTCGTTTTCCTCGATCGCCACCATCGACAGCGTGACCTGGATCGCGGTGTTGATCGTGTCGCGCACGGCATCGAGCCGGCCGGCGATGCGGGACAGGTGATCGTGCACGTCGCGGAAGTAATCCTGGGTTTCGACCACCACGCCGGGCACCCGGCCGCCATACAGCCGCCCCATCGCATCAAGCAGCGGAATTACCGCGTGGCGCAGCACCAGCGCCTTGCGCTTCAGCGCGTACAGCCGCTCGATGTTGGCGCGCTGCTCGTCCTTCTGGCTGAAGATCTGGTCCTCGATCGATTCGAGGTCGGATTCGAGCATGTCGACGATCGGGAAATAGCGGTCGACCACGGCATCGACCAGCGCATACAGCACGAAGCCCGCGCCCTTGCCCAGCTGGTGCGGCTCGCGCTCGGCGCGGGCCCGCACGCCCAGGAAATCCTGGCTCGAATCGCGCCGCACCGACAGCACGTAGTTCGGCCCCGCGAACACGGCCAGCTGGCCGACGCTCAGTTCGTCGCCGTCGATTTCGACGATGTGGACGACGACGAAGATGCTCTCGCCGTATTCCTCCATCTTGGGCCGCTGGTGGCCGCGCGCGGCATCCTCGATGGCCAGTTCGTGCAGGCTGAATTCGTCCTGCATGACGGCGATTTCGTCCACGTCCGGATCGCGCAGCGCGACCCACACGAAGGCATCGGGTTGTATCAGGTATTCGCTGATGTCCACGACCGGGACATCGGTGAGTTTCTTGCCTTCCTGGTAGGCGACACAGTTGATCAGCATGAATGAAATTGCGGTGAGAATGGTGAATCGATGCGGGAGCTTACATTACAGCCTGCAGTACCGGGCAAAAACCCCGCGCACCGGCGCTAGCCGACGGTATGCCCGTACAGGATCGTTGCGCCGATGGCGATGAGCACGAACCCGCCAACGAGTTCGGCGCGGCGCCCCACCACCGCGCCCACCGCCCGCCCCAGCATGATGCCGAGGGTGACCATGACGAAGGTGCAGGTGCCGATCGCCGCCGCGGTCAGCCAGATATTGGCGTCCATGAAAGCCAGGCCCACGCCGACGATCATCGCATCGATGCTGGTGGCGAAGCCGGTCACCACCAGCAGCCAGAACGAGCCGTTGTCGGGCCGGCCGCCGTCGTTATCATCGTCGTCGGTGGCGCCGAGGCTGGCCACGATCATCCGCACGCCGAGGCCCCCCAGCAGCAAGAAGGCGATCCAGTGATCCCACGCCTCGACATACGGCGCCGCCACCTGGCCCAGCGCCCAGCCGGCGATCGGCGTCAGGCCTTCCACGACGCCGAAGATCAGGCCGATGCGCAGCGCCGCGCGCAGGCTGGGTTTTTGCAGGGCGGCGCCCTTGCCGATGGCGACGGCGAATGCGTCGGTGGCCATGGCGAGCGACAGGGCGGCGGTTGCGGCGAAATTCATGCGTTGCTTTCCGGTCGGGCATGCGAACGACATACCGCGCGGCCCGACTGAGCACGCGATACGCCATTGGTCTTGCCAACCGGGCTGGCTGTCCGCACCACGGCCAGGGGCCGGGCATGTTGACGCGGACGCTCTCGGGAAAACGAGAGCAGGCTACTCCCCAAAGTGCCTGCGCATTGTAACCGTATCGCCGGGCATGCGCGAGATGCGCATGCCCGCCTCAGCGCGCGGCCGGCCGGTCCGCGACCGGCTCGCCGAAGTCCGGCGTGCCGTCCGCCTTCCAGCCGATGGCCTGGGCCCGCGTGTGCCGGTTCGGGTCCTGCAGCGAGTCGCCGGGCACCTGCTCGACATCGCGGGCGTGGTACACCAGGATATCGGTCCTGCCGTCCGGCGAGGTCGTGAACGAATTGTGCCCGGGTCCGAACTGGCCGGTGCGCCGGCTGCTCGCGAACACGGGTTCCGGCGACTTGGTCCACGAGCGGGCATCGAGCAGGTTCGCATCCGCGCGCGCCGTCAGCATGCCCAGCGCGTAGCTGGCATCGGTGGCGCTGGCCGAATAGGTCATGAACACGCGGCCATTCTTCACCAGCACGGCGGGCGCCTCGTTGACATCGAACTTCACCTTCTCCCACGGGTACTGCGGCTGCGTGAGCAGGGTCGCCGGTCCGGCGATCGACAGCGGGGTATCCATCTTCGCGATGTACACGGCGGTCAGGTGCTTGTCGGCCGTGGGCGGGCGCTGTGTCCACAGCAGGTAGCGCTGGCCGTCCAGCGCGAACGTGGTGGCGTCGAGCGAGAACGATTCCCAGCCGGTCCTGAGCTGGCCGCGCTCGATCCACTGCCCTTCCAGCGGGTTGGCGGCGGCGTTTTCCAGCACATACAGGCGGATATCCAGCGGCGCGTCGGCGCGGCCCGCCGTGAAGTACAGGTACCACCTGCCGTCGATATGGTGCAGCTCCGGCGCCCAGATGTGGAAGCTCATCGGCCCGGCGGCGTGCTTGCGCCAGACGACCCTGCTTTCGCCCTTGCCGATGCCGTCCAGGCTGCGCGCCCGGCGCAGTTCGATGCGGTCGTATTCGGGCACGGTCGCCGTGAAGTAGTAATAGCCGTCCGCGTGCAGGCTCGCGTGCGGGTCGGCGCGCTGCCGCACCAGCGGATTGTCGAACCCGGCCTGGGCGAACGCGGCGCAGGAACACAGGAGAGCGGCGGCCAGCGCGGTGCTGGACAGCAGCGTGCACCGCTTGACGGGTAATTTTACGGGCAGATTCATGGATGGGAGCGGTGGCAAGTTGGTTCGCCGCGAGTGTGCCATTGCCTTGGCCTGCCCCGCAATCACACTTCGGCGTGCTGCGATGCCGGAAGCGGTATCGCAATGAAACCACCGGCGATCGTGAACATTCTGTCGAGGCGAGAACGCAACACCCGTTCGGCCAAAAGCATCGCTTCTCCCATGAATGACGGTAGACTTGGAGATATTTCCACAAGGCATTACCGCCCATCACCGTCATGATCATCCGCACCTCCATCGGCACCCGCCTGACCCTGGCCTTCGGCATCGTCATGCTGATCCTGGCGGGCATCACGCTGCTCAGCATTTCCCGTCAATCCTCGCTCCACGACGATACCGAACTGGTCGTCCGGGACCGCTATGCCAAGGTGGTGCTGGGCACGCGCGCGCTGGACGGCATCCAGGAGGCGGCCAGCACGATGCGCAGCCTGCTGATCGCGGCGGACCCGGCGCAGCTGCAGGCCGAGCGCGCCCGCCTGAAGGAACGGGATGCGGACGTGACGGCCACGCTGCGCGAATTCGAGGCGCGCATCACCACGGACAAGGGCCGCGCCGGCATGAAGGCGGTGATGGCGGCCAAGGAAAAATACGAGGCCGACCAGGCGCGGTTCCTGGCGCTGCTCGATGCCGGCAACAAGCCGGAAGCCACGGCGCTGCTGCTGGGCGCCCTCGCCGGCAGCCACTCGGGCTACATGGAACTGGTCCACAACATGAACCGCCTGGGCGGCGAGCTGATGGAAAAAAGCGCCGTGCAGGCCGAGCAGACGTATGCCAGCGGCCGCCGGCTGACCCTGCTGCTGGCTGGCGCCGGCATTGTCCTGGCGGCGGCGATGGCACACTGGCTCCGGCGCAGCATCACCGTGCCGTTGCGCCATGCGGTCGAAATTGCCAACACGATCGCGGCGGGCGACCTGTCGGGCCGCATCGTGGCCGGCGGGAACGATGAAACGGGCCAGCTGCTGCGCGCGCTGGCCACGATGAACGACAACCTCGGCGGCATCGTGCGCGAGGTGCGTGCCAGCGCCGAGTCGATTTCCGGCTCGGCCGGCGAGATCGCCGGCAGCTCGCTGGACCTGTCCGGCCGCACCGAGGAACAGGCCAGCTCGCTGGAGGAAACGGCATCGTCGATGGAAGAGCTGACCAGCACCGTGCGCCAGAGCGCGGACAACGCCCAGCAGGCGAGCAGCATCGCCCGCACCGCGGCCACCGTGGCCGCGCAGGGCGGCGCCGAAGTGGCGCAGGTGGTGCAGCGGATGGCGGACATCACCGAATCGTCGCGCCGCATTGGCGATATCACGGGCGTGATCGACGGCATCGCCTTCCAGACCAACATCCTGGCGCTGAACGCCGCCGTGGAGGCGGCGCGGGCGGGCGAACAGGGCCGCGGCTTCGCCGTGGTGGCGAGCGAAGTGCGCCAGCTGGCGCAGCGTTCGGCCGCCGCCGCGCGGGAAATCAAGGGGCTGATCGAAGAGTCCGCCGAGAAGGTCGCCGCCGGCAACAAGTATGCGGGCCAGGCCGGCCGCACGATGGATGCTGTGCTGGCCGAGATCGAACGGGTGTCCACGTTGATGACCGAGATCGGCAACACCAGCCGCGAGCAGAGCGAAGGCATCGACCAGGTCAACCAGGCCGTGATCGCGATGGACCAGGTGACGCAGCAGAACGCCACGCTGGTCGAGCAGGCCTCGCGCAGCGCCGAAGCGCTGCAGGGCCGGACGCAGGAATTGCTGGCGACAGTAGACCGGTTCTCGCTGGGCAACGGCACCCCGGCAACACGCCTGCCAGCTCGCTTGACGGCATAGTCCCGGAATCGACCCGCAAATTCACGCTTTGACCAGGAGTTGACCCGCCATGCAGCATTGAATTCACAATTTCTTCTTCCGCACTGTTGAAGCCCAGACAAGTTTTCAGGTACTTTTAGGTATCATGGCCTGACCTTATCAGTTTTCAGCATGCCGACTCGGCGGAAGGATTGCGCATGGTACAAACCCGGCAGTTCAATGGCTTCCACGAGAAGCAAGCGGACACGATCGCCCTGCGGCAGGCGGTGGACAGCCGCATCGCGCAGCTGCTCGGCGACAGCGTGGACCCGCTGGCCGCGGCGATGCGCGCCGGCGCGCTCGGCAGCGGCAAGCGCATGCGCCCGCTGCTGGTGATGCTGGTCGCCCGCGACCTCGGCGTGACATCGCCCGACGTGCTCGACGTGGCCTGCGCGGTCGAACTGGTGCATGCCTCGTCGCTGATCCTGGACGACATGCCGTGCATGGACAATGCGCGGCTGCGGCGCGGCAAGCCCGCCGTGCACGTGCAGTTCGGCGAGGATGTCGCCATCCTGGCGTCGATCGCGCTGCTCAGCCGCGCCTTCTGCGTCGTCTCGTCCGCCCAGCACCTGGCACCGGCCACGCGTTCGCGCCTGGTCTGTACCCTGAGCGAAACCATCGGCGCGCAGGGGCTGGCGCGCGGCCAGTTCCAGGACCTGCGCGGCAACGGCCAGCGCTCGGCCGACGAAATCACCACCACCAATGAACTGAAGACCGGCGTGCTGCTCGGCGTCGCCGTGGAAATGGCGGCCGTGCTGGCACAGGCAAGCGACGCGGTGACGCAATCGCTGCGCGCCTTCGCGATGGCCGCAGGCCACGCGTTCCAGATCCGCGACGATTTCGCCGACGGCGGCGACAGCGCCATCACCGGCAAGGACACCGGCAAGGATATCGGCAAGGCAACGCTGGTCAACACGCTCGGCCCGGCCGAGGCGCGCCGCCGCATGGGCGCCTACGTGCAGCAGGCGGAACGCCACCTGGGCGATGCGCTGGGCCCCGGCGGGCATACGCATGCCTACATGGCGCAGCTGCTGGCGCAGGCATCCCCGGCCCCGCAGATCGTGCCCGCCATCGCGCCGCGCCCGGCCGCGCAGCTCGGCGCGCAGTTCGTCTAGCGCTGGCGGGGGCGCATCGCATGGCACATTTCGGCGTGGTGGCGCCCGCGTTTCCCAGCCATTTCAGCGCGCTGGGCGCGCTCGCCGCGGCGCTGGCCGAACGTGGCCACCGCGTCACGTTCCTGCACCGCCCGGATGCGCGCGCCTTTGTAACGGATGAACGGATCGGCTTCCATGCCGTCGGCGCGGCCAGCCATCCGGCCGGCTCGCTCGCGCAATCGTTGCGGCGCGCCGCCAACCCCGGCGGCCCGCTGGGACTGCGCCGCGTGATCCTCGACATGGCCCAGGCCACCGACATGCTGTGCCGCGAACTGCCCGCCGCCCTCGACGCGCTGCGCATCGACGCGCTGCTCGGCGACCAGATGGAAGCGGCCGCCGGCCTGGTGGCCGAAGGGATGGGCATGCCGTTCGTCTCGGTGGCCTGCGCGCTGCCCGTCAACCGCGAAGCCGGCCTGCCGCTGCCGGTCATGCCGTTCGCGTGGGGCGACGACGAACGTTCGCTGCGCATGGCCGAAGGCAGTACCCTGGTCTACGACTGGCTGATGGCGCCGCACCGCCGTGTCATCGAGGAGCGCGCCCGCGCGTTCGGCATCCCCGCGCGCGGCATGCTGCACGAGTGCCTGTCGCCGCTGGCGCAGGTCAGCCAGACGGTGGCCGCGTTCGATTTTCCGCGCCGCGCGCTGCCGGCGCATTTCCATCATGTGGGGCCGCTGCGGAGCGCGGCACCCCATGGCGCCCGCCGTGCGCCGATGCCTCGTATCGCGCCCGGCCGCCCGTTCGTGTTCGCCTCGCTGGGCACGCTGCAGGGCCAGCGGTTCGGCCTGTTCCGGCGCATCGCCCGGGCGTGCCGCATGCTCGACGCGCAACTGCTCGTGGCGCATTGCGGCGGCCTCACGGCGAGCCAGGCGGGCGCGCTCGAAAAGGACGGCGCCACGTGGGTATGCGATTTCGCGGACCAGGGGGCGGCGCTGGCCCGCGCCGACGCGGTGGTATCGCACGCCGGCCTGAACACGGTGATGGACGCGATCGCCGCCCGCACGCCGATTCTCGCGCTGCCGATCGCCTTCGACCAGCCCGGCGCGGCCGCGCGCATCTGCCATGCCGGCATCGGGCTGCGCGCCTCCGCCCGTTTCGCCGGGCCGCGCGGGCTGGCCGCGCAGCTGGAGCGGCTGTTGACGGAACCTGCGTTCGCGGCGCGGCTCGACACGCTGGCCGGCGCGGTGGCCGGCGCCGGCGGGACCGAACGGGCCGCCGACATCGTCGAACAGGCGCTGCGCCTGCGCGCGGATCTGCCGGCCGGCGCGACGGCATGAGGGACATGTCGGCATGACCACGGCGCCGTATGATGTGATCCTGGCCGGCGGCGGCCTGGCCAACGGCCTGGTCGCCTGGCGCCTGCTCGCGCTGCGTCCGGACCTGCGCATCCTGCTGCTGGAACGGGACGGGCGCATCGGCGGCAACCACACCTGGTCGTTCCACGACAGCGACCTCGATGCGGCGCAGCGCGCGTGGATCGCCCCGCTCGTGTCGCACAGCTGGCCCCGCTATGACGTCGCGTTTCCCGGCTTTTCGCGCACGCTGGAAGGCGGCTACGCCAGCGTGGCGTCGGACCGGTTTGCCGACGTGATCGAGCGCGACCTCGGCCCCGCCCTGCAAGTGAATGCGCGCATCGAGGCCATGACGCCGACCTCGGTGCGGCTGGCCGGCGGTTCGACGCTGCACGCCGGCGCCGTAATCGACGGCACCGGCCCGGCCGCCAGCGCCGAACTCGCGCTGGGCTACCAGACCTTCCTCGGACGGGAAGTCAGGCTGGCGGCGCCGCATGGCCTGGCGGCCCCCGTCATCATGGATGCCCGCGTGGCGCAGCAAGGCGGCTACCGCTTCGTGTACCTGCTGCCGTTCGGCCCCGACCGCGTGCTGATCGAGGACACGCACTATGTCGACGGCCCCGGCTGGGACCCGGACCGGCTGCGCGACAACATCGCCGACTACGCCCGCTCGCGCGGCTGGCGGATCGCCGAAGTGCTGCGCGAGGAACACGGCTCGCTGCCGATCGTGCTGGCCGGCGACTTCGACCGGTTCTGGGACGAACTCGGCGCGCAGCCCTGCGCCGGCCTGCGCGCCGGCCTGTTCCATCCGACCACCGGCTACTCGCTGCCGCACGCCGTGCGCCTGGCCGACCGCATCGCCGCCCTGCCCGACCTGCGCGCACCGGCGCTGCGGGCCGCCATCCGCGCCGAAGCGGGCGAGGCGTGGCGCGGCCAGCGCTTCTTCCGGCTGCTCAACCGCATGCTGTTCCTGGCCGGTCGGCCGGACGACCGCTGGCGCGTGATGCAGCGTTTCTACCGGCTGCCGGCGCCGCTGATCGCGCGCTTCTATGCCGGCCGCCTCGGGCTGGCCGACAAGGCCCGCCTGGTGGCCGGCAAGCCCCCCGTACCCGTGCGCGCGGCGCTTGCCGCCGCCTGCCAGACTCACCCCCGTCAAATCAGGAAATGCGAATGAACGAAGCAAAAACCGCCGTGGTCATCGGTGCCGGATTCGGCGGCCTGGCGCTGGCGATCCGCCTGCAGGCCAGCGGCGTGCAGACCACGCTGCTGGAAAAACGCGACAAGCCGGGCGGCCGCGCCTATGTCTACGAAGACCAGGGCTTCGTGTTCGATGCCGGCCCCACCGTGATCACCGACCCTTCCGCGCTGGAAGAACTGTTCGCCGTGGCCGGCAAGCGCATGGCCGACTATGTGGACATGCTGCCGGTGGCGCCGTTCTACCGGCTGTGCTGGGAAGACGGCAGCCAGTTCGACTACGTCAACGACCAGGAAGCGCTCGACCGCCAGATCCACGCGCGCAACCCGGCCGACGTGCAGGGCTACCGGAAATTCCTGGCGTATTCGAAGGCGGTGTTCGAGGAAGGCTACGTGAAGCTGGGCGCCGTGCCGTTCCTGTCGTTCCGCGACATGATCCAGGCCGGCCCGGCACTGGCCAAGCTGCAGGCCTGGCGCAGCGTCTACAGCCTGGTCTCGCGCTTCATCCAGGACGAGCACCTGCGCCAGGCGTTCTCGTTCCATTCGCTGCTGGTGGGCGGCAACCCGTTCGCCACGTCGTCGATCTACACGCTGATCCACGCGCTGGAACGGCGCTGGGGCGTGTGGTTCCCGCGCGGCGGCACGGGCGCGCTGGTGAAGGCTCTCGTGCGATTGTTCGAGGATATCGGCGGCCGGATCGAGCTGAATGCACCGGTGGCGCGCATCGAAACACAGGGCGCCCGCGCCAGCGGCGTGCTGCTGGAAGACGGGCGCCGCTTCGCGGCGGACGCGGTGGCATCCAACGCCGACGTGATGCATACCTACGCCGCGCTGCTCGGCCAGCATCCGCGCGGCGTGGCGCAGGCCAAATCGCTGGGCAAGAAGCGCTTCAGCAACTCGCTGTTCGTGCTGTACTTCGGGCTGGACCACCACCACGAGCAGCTGCAGCACCACACCGTCTGCTTCGGCCCGCGCTACCAGGGCCTGATCGACGAGATCTTCACCGGCGACAAGCTGGCCGACGATTTCTCGCTGTACCTGCATGCGCCGTGCGTCACCGATCCGTCGCTGGCGCCGCCGGGCTGCGGCAGCCACTACGTGCTGGCGCCGGTGCCGCACCTGGGCAACGCGCCGATCGACTGGGACGTGGAAGGCCCGCGCTACCGCGACCGCATCTTCGACTACCTGGAACGGCGCTACATGCCGGGCCTGCGCAGCCAGCTCGTGACGAGCCGCATCTTCACGCCGTTCGATTTCCGCGACGAACTCAATGCCCACGTGGGCTCGGCGTTTTCGCTGGAACCGATCCTCACGCAGAGCGCCTGGTTCCGGCCGCACAACCGCGACGGCGAACTGGCCAACCTGTACCTGGTGGGCGCGGGCACCCACCCGGGCGCCGGCGTGCCGGGCGTGATCGGTTCGGCCAAGGCCACGGCCGGCGTGATGCTCGAAGGAGGCCTGGCATGACCGAAGCGCTGATGGAGCACGCCACCCGCACCATCGAGGTGGGCTCGAAGAGTTTCGCGGCGGCCGCGCGGCTGTTCCCGCCCGACATCCGGCGCAGCGTGCTGATGCTGTACGCCTGGTGCCGGCACTGCGACGACGTGATCGACGGCCAGGAGCTGGGCTTCAACGTCTCCATGCCCGAGGGAACGAACGCCGCGCTTGCCATGGCCGGCCTGGAAGAACAGACGCGCCGCGCCTATGCCGGCGACCGGATGGCCGACCCGGCCTTCGCCGCGTTCCAGGAAGTGGCGCTGCGCCATGCCATTCCGCAGCGCTTCGCGTTCGACCACCTGGCGGGCTTCGCGATGGACGTGGCGCCGACCCGCTACGAAACCATCGACGACACGCTGCGCTACTGCTACCACGTGGCCGGCGTGGTCGGCCTGATGATGGCGTCGATCATGGGCGTGAACCGCGCGGAAGTACTGGACCGCGCATGCGACCTGGGGCTGGCGTTCCAGCTCACCAATATCGCCCGCGACATCGTCGAGGATGCGCGCATGGGGCGCTGCTACCTGCCGGCCCAGTGGCTGCGCGAGGCGGGCATCGCCCCGGACGAGGTGGCGCACCCGCGGCACCGCGTCGCGCTGGCCAGGGTGGCGGCACGGCTGATCGACCATGCGGAACCTTACTACGACTCGGCCGCCGCCGGCATTGCCGACCTGCCGCCGCGCTCGGCCTGGGCGATCGCCACGGCCCGCAATGTGTACCGGCAGATCGGCATCGAAGTGCTGCGGCGCGGCCCCCGCGCGTGGGACGAGCGCGTGGGCACATCGAAGGCGGCCAAGCTGTGGCTGCTGGCGAAAGGCGGCGGGACGGTGTTCAGCGCGCGTCTGCGGACGATGCCGGCGCGTCCGGCCGGCCTGTGGCAGCGTCCCGGCCGGGACGCCGCGGCGCCCCCTGGTGCAGCACGTGCAGCCGGCGCTTGAGTTCCGCCACCGGCGGCGCATACAGGAAGCCGAACGACACGGCGCCATCCTTGCCCTCGACCGCGTGGTGCATGCGGTGCGCCTGGTACAGCCGCTTCAGGTAGCCGCGGCGCGGCACCCAGGTGAACGGCCAGCGGCGATGCACCAGCCCGTCGTGCGCCACGAAATACAGGAAGCCGTAGGCCGTCATGCCGGCGCCGATCCACTCCAGCGGATGCGCGCCGCGCGTGCCGTAGAAGATCAGCGCGATGGCGATGCCGGCGAACACCAGCGCATACAGGTCGTTCTTTTCGAACCAGCCGGTGCGGGGTTCGTGGTGCGAACGGTGCCAGCCCCACCCGAAGCCATGCATGACGTACTTGTGGGCGGCGATGGAGAACAGTTCCATCAGCACGACGGTGACAACGACGATGAGCGCATTGACTAGCATGAGGGCCGGGCGTGAACGAAGACCTGTATAGCCTACCACGCCCGCCGTGTGCGCACGGTTGGGCGGCGGTCCCGCTTCCCAGCAACGACATCTCCAGCAACGACATCCATTGAAAGGAAGTGCCATGTTTTCCCGATCCACTCCGGCAGCCTGCGCCATGCTTGCCATCCTGCTGTGCGGTACGGCGGCGGCGGCCTCCATCGAAGTACGCGTCTCGCCCGTGGCGGACACCGGCGGCACGGTCAACGTGGCGGTCTGCGACAGGGAGCGCTTCCTGAAGCAATGCGCCTACAGCGCCGCCGTGCCGGCCCGGGCGGGCGAAATGAAGGTGACGATCGACGGCGTGCCGGCCGGTACCTGGGCCGTGCTGGCCTATCACGATGCCAACGCCAACAGCAAGCTCGATCGCAGCCCGATCGGCATGCCCACCGAGAAATACGGGTTCTCCCGCGACGCGCGCAACATGTTCGGACCGCCCGCGTTCGACAAAGCGGCGATCGAGGTGGGCGACGGCCCGGCCGTGGCACCGATCACGCTGCGCTGACCCGCCGGCGCGCGGGGCCCCGGTCAGGTCGGCGCCAGCAGCTTGCCGTTTACGATCACGTTTTCCAGCCGCAGGTTCTTCGCCCCGGACACCTCGAGCGCGGGCTTTTCCAGCGTCACGTCGACATCCCTGATCAGGATGTCGGCGATCTCGGTCTGCCCGGGATTCGGCGCGATCCTGCCGAACGTGCCGAAGCGCCCCTTGATGCCGACCAGGCTGATGTTGCGCACGATCGACTTCGGCGGCGGCGCGCCTTTCATGTCGAAATACTGCGTCCATGGCCGGACGGCGATGATCAGGCCCCGCTCCGAATCGAGCGTGAGGCCGCGGAAGTGGATGTCCTCGTAGTGCTGGGGCGTGTCGGCCCGCAGTTTCAATACGGCCACGTTGGCGACGCCGCCGCCCACCCTGCAGTTCTCGACGACGATATCGCGTACCAGCGTGGCTTCGCTGCCGAGGGTCAGCACGCCGTGGCCGCGCCGGAATTCACAGTTGCGCACGCGCACATGCTCGACCGGCGGACTGTCCTTGTCCTCCAGCGCACGCGGTCCTTTCGAACCCTTGGCGGCGATGCAGTCGTCCGTCACGGAAAAATAGCAGTCCTCGATCGTCACGTGCTGACAGCTGTCCAGGTCGATGCCGTCGGTGCTGGGCGCCTGCTTGTAGTCGTCCGGCACCTCGAAGCGGGCAGCTCGCACCGTGACGTCCCGGCAGCGGTACAGGTGCAGGTTCCAGAACTGCGAATCCTTGAACGTGACGCCTTCGACGGTCACGCCGCGCGACTGTTCGATCAGCGCCAGGCGGGCGCGCGGCACGCCGATGTTGGCGAAGTTGTGCGGATCGGGCGCGGCATTGCGCAGCTTCCAGAACAGGTCCCAGACCGGCCGCCCGGCACCGTCCAGGGTGCCCTCGCCGGAGATCTTCAGGCCGTCGCAACCGTTCGCATTGATCAGCGCCGGATTGAAGCTGGGCGCGAAGTGGCCTTCGATGCGCGTGCGTTGCGGGGGAAAATTGCTCAGGTCGGTGGAGCATTTCAGGACCGCTCCCCTGGCCAGGTGCAGGTTCACTTTCGGTTTCAGGAACAGCGCGCCGCTGACGAACACGCCGGGCGGCACCACCACCGTGCCGCCGCCCTGCCCGGCCACGTGGTCGATGGTTTTCTGGATGGCCGCCGTGTTGACCGTCCTGTCGTCCGCGACGGCGCCGAATCGCGTGATCGGCGTTTCAAGGGATTTTACCGGGGCGGCACCCGCCCGCGCGGCGCAGAACGGCGCGGCAAGCAGGCAGGCGGTGAAGCCGCGGCGGGTGATGGGGCGGCGGGCAGTAAGGCTATCAGGCATTCCGGCGTCCATGGGCGAATGGGTGACGGAACATCTTAGGGGACCACGCCGCGCGAGGCCAGTGCGCGGCGCCATTCAATCAGGAACTTGAGCCGTGCGCCCCGTTACCGCGCCGCGATATGGCCGGCCTGCAGCATCGCCAGCAGCGCGATGCCCAGCACGATCCGGTAGCCGACGAACGGCCAGAATCCCCGGCTGCCGACGATTTTCAGGAACGCAACGATGACCCCGTAGCCCACCACGAACGCCACCGCGGTGGCCAGTGCCGTGGGGCCGGCGGCGACCGGGCCGGCGACGCCCCACGTCTTGTAGAGCTGGTAGCCGCCCGAGGCCATCACGGCGGGAATCGCCAGCAGGAACGAATAGCGCGCGGCCGCTTCGCGGGTGTAGCCCAGCAGCAGGCCGGCCGTGATCGTGCCGCCGGAGCGGGAAACGCCGGGGATGAGCGCCATCGCCTGCGCGAAGCCGAACAGGATGCCGTCGCGCCACGACATCTGGTCGAGCCGGCGTTCCTGCTTGCCGTAATGCTCGGCGGCGCCCAGCAGCACGCCGAACACGATCAGCATCGTCGCCGTGAGATAGAGGTTGCGCAGATGCGTTTCGATGGCGTGCTGCAGCAGCAGGCCCAGCACGCCGATCGGCACCGAGCCGGCGATGATCAGCCAGCCCAGGCGCGAGTCCGGGTGTGCACGCGCCGCCGGGTCGGACAGGCCGCGCAGCCAGGCGCTGAAGATGCGTGCGATGTCGCGGCGGAAGAACAGCAGCACGGCCAGCTCGGTGCCGATCTGCGTGATGGCGGTGAACGCGGCGCCCGGGTCCAGGCCGGATGGCAGGAACGGGCCGATGATGCGCAAATGCGCGCTCGACGAGATCGGCAGGAACTCGGTCAATCCCTGGATGAATCCGAGGAATGCGGCTTCCAGCCAGCCGACGGTTGACACCATCATGCGCAGGCCTCCACGGCACGGCGGCGCAGTACCGCATTCTCGGGAAACGCGCGCTCGAGGGCCGCGGCAGGGTCACAGGTAAGGATCATGAAAAAAACTTTATGAAGAGGAACATCACCGCCTGCAGAGCAGCGAAAACAACCCCGGATACTACCACTGCCGAGGCCGCTGCTGTGATCATTCCTGCAATAATCCAGTAGCCGTCCCGCTCCAGTACGCCAAGCGCGAGCATGCTGATCGCCAGCGCCGGCAGCATGTTCCCCAGCGGAATCGGCAACAGCACCACGATCGCCAGCAGCAGGCAGATCAGCCCCACCACGTATTCCATCGGCGGCAGCGCGCAGATGCTGGCACGTGGCCGCAGCATGCGTTCGGCGCGGCGCAGCCATGGATTGATGCGCCCGATCAGCGCCTGGAAATCGGTGCGCGCCATCGAACGCCGGGCGATGAACCCGGGCAGCCACGGCTTGCGGGCGAACGCCAGCTGGGCGGCCAGCAGCACCAGCGGCGCGCCCAGGATCACCGAGGTGCCCGGCAATGCAGGCAGCGCGTTGGGGCACGCGAACACGAACAGCAAGGCGCCGAGCGCCCGGTCGGCCAGCGCCGTCAGCAGGTCGCCGACGGAAATGCGTTCGCGCCCGCCGTCCTCGGCCAGGCCCTGCAGGATCTCCGACAGGGCCGGCCCGCCTGAAAGGTGCTTCATCGCCCGTCTCCCATCGTCGTCGTCCGCCGGTAGTCGGGCCAATAGTCGGGCCAGTAGTCGGGCCAATACATGATCGTCATGGTCATTCAGTCTCCTTCCGCCAGCGCGGCTTCGATCCGGCGGATCGATACCTTGGCGATGCGCCGGTCCGCCACCGCGAGCACTTCGTAACGCAGGCCGTCGAGTTCGATGGCCTGGCCCACCTCGGGGAAGCTCTCGAAGCGCGCCAGCAGGAAGCCGGCCAGCGACGTGTACTCGGCATCCTCGCCCACCAGCCCATCGGTTTCCAGCGCTTGCTGCAGCAGGTGCAGGTCGGCCACACCGTCGACTTCCCACACGCCGGGCGCGCGGGACTGGATGGCCAGCTGCTCGTCCTCGTCGGGGAATTCGCCGGCGATCGCCTCCAGGATGTCGACCGGTGTCAGCAGGCCCTGGACCACGCCGTATTCGTCCGTCACCAGCACCAGCTGGCCGTGCGAGCGCTTCAGCGTGTCCATCGACTTGAGCACGCCGGCGGTATCGGGCATGACGATGGGCTTGCGCAGCCGTGCGCCCGCGCCGGCCTCGTCGATGCGCCGGCGCAGCAGCAGGTCGCTGATCAGGTCCTTGGTGCGCCCGATGCCGATCACATTGTCGAGCTCACCCCGGCACACCGGTAGCAGGCCGTGCGGCGTTTCCTGCAACTGGCGCAGGATGTCGTCCGCGGCGTCGTCGAGGTTGACCCACGAGATCTCCGACCGCGGCGTCATCACCGAACGGATCGACCGGTCGGCCAGCGCCAGCACGCCGCTGACCATGTTGCGTTCCTCGACGGCGAAGGCGTCCTGTTGCACCGGCGCCTCGTGCGGCACCTCGCCGGCCGCATCGGTACGCCTGCGGCCGCCCATCAGGCGCAGCACCGATTCGGCCGTGCGGTCGCGGAACGGCACGCGCGCCTCGTTCTTGATGAAATTACGGCGCGCGAACTGGTTCAGCGTTTCGATCACGATCGAGAAGCCGATGGCCGCGTACAGGTAACCCTTCGGGATATGGAAGCCCAGACCCTCGGCCACCAGCGACAGGCCGATCATCAGCAGGAACGAGAGGCACAGCACGACGACGGTCGGATGCGCGTTGACGAAGCGCGTGAGCGGCTTCGAGGCCAGGATCATCACGCCGATGGAGATCACCACCGCCGCCATCATCACGCCCAGTTCGTCGACCATGCCCACCGCGGTGATCACGGCATCGAGCGAGAACACCGCGTCGAGCACGACGATCTGCGCCACCACGGCGCCGAAGCCGGCATACACCTTCGATTCGGACAGGGCGTGCGTCACCCCTTCCAGGCGTTCGTGCAGTTCCATCGTGGCCTTGAACAGCAGGAACACGCCGCCGCCCAGCAGGATCAGGTCGCGGCCGGAAAAGTCCAGCGGCCCGACCGAGAACAGCGGCGCCGTGAGGGTGACCAGCCACGAGACGATGGTCAGCAGGCCGAGCCGCATCAGCATCGCCAGCGACAGGCCGATCAGCCGCGCCTTGTCGCGCTGGTGGGGCGGCAGCTTGTCGGCCAGGATGGCGATGAAGATCAGGTTATCGATGCCCAGGACAATTTCCAGGACGATGAGCGTGAGCAATCCTGCCCATATTGCCGGGTCGAACAGCCATTCCATTGAGGTTACCTTTACGTGTGAACTGCATATTGCCGGCGGCGACATGCGCTGCCGAGGCGCGCAGCGGCGCGCCGAATCGGGATGGGAAGATGCCGCAACGGGTACCGCCGACCGCCGTGCATACATGCCCGGCGCATGCCGGGCATGGGTTCACGGCGACAGGCGCCCTGGCCGCGCCGGATGAACGGCGGGGCGGCGCGTCAGGCCCGTGGGGGCGGCTTGATCGGCGGGAAGGGAGACAGCCCGCGCCGGGACGGCACGGGGGAAGACACCGCCACCTGGGGCGGCAAGACCAGCTGCGGCCGCGCTTCGCGGCTCACGCAGTCGTGGAAATCGGTTCCCGCGGGAGGCTCGTCGGGATCGATGTCGCACAGCGCCGGGCCGTGCAGCGAGGCGGCGGAGCCGGCTTCAGTAGCGATATCGGAACCGGCATGGGAATTGGAGCTGGAATCCGGATGCGAATTCGGGTGGAAATCCGCGTGGCGATGCGCTTCCGCGCTTGCATCGGGGTTTGCACCGGCGAGCGCCGAGGCGAAACCGGCAGGCATCGGGACGGCCGGCTGCATCGAGGAGATCGACATCGACAGCGCCAGCACGTTCAGGGGAAACAGGAAGATCAGGAAGATGACGAATACTCGTCTCATATACAACATGCGTGGTACGTAACGAGACGAGTATAGCACCGAATTTCGATCACCCCGCCCTGTCGCCGATCCGGAACTCGCCCACCAGCGCCACCAGCGTGGCGGCCTGCTGCTGCAGGCTTTCCGCCGCCGCGGCGGCTTCCTCGACCAGCGCGGCGTTCTGCTGCGTGACGCCATCCATCTGGCCGACCGCCTGGGTGACCTGGCCGATGCCGCCGCTCTGCTCCACGCTGGCGGCCGCGATCTCGGCGATGATGCCGGCCACGCCGCGCACGCTGGCCACCACTTCCTCCATGGTGGCGCCCGCGCCCTGCACCAGTGTGCTGCCGCGTTCCACCTGGGCGACTGAATCGCCGATCAGGGCCTTGATCTCCTTCGCCGCGCTGGCGCTGCGCTGGGCCAGGTTGCGCACCTCGCTGGCCACCACGGCGAAACCGCGGCCCTGCTCGCCCGCGCGCGCCGCTTCCACGGCCGCGTTCAGCGCCAGGATATTGGTCTGGAACGCGATGCCGTCGATGACGGCGATGATGTCCACCACCTTGTTCGACGACGCGTTGATCGCGGCCATCGTATCGACCACTTCGGCCATGGCCGCGCCGCCGCGCGTGGCCACGCCCGATGCGTTGTCGGCAAGCTGCCGCGCCTGCGCCGCATTGTCGGAATTCTGGCGCACGGTGCTTGTGAGTTCTTCCATCGACGCGGCGGTTTCTTCCAGCGCGCTGGCCTGCTGTTCGGTGCGGGCCGACAGGTCGGCGTTGCCGAGGCTGATCTCGGCGCTGGCCGTGGCCACGCTGGCGGAGCTGTCGCGCACGCGTGCCAGCACCCCTTCGATCTTCGAGACGAACACGTTGAAGCCGTTGCCGATGACCGCCAGCTCATCGTTGCCGTCGACGGCGAGCCGCTTCGTCAGGTCGGCGTTGCCCCCGGCCAGCTGGGTCATCGTGCCGGCCAGCTCGCGCAGCGGGCGGGTCAGCCGGCGCAGCGTGAACAGCATCACGAACGCCGCGACGAGCGCACACACCGCCGAGGCGATCACCGTGTGCATCAGCAGCTTGCGGGCCGGCGCGGTGGCCACGCTTTTCGGGAACGACAGGCGTACGGCCCATGGGGCCACGCCGCCGTCCAGCCGCAGCGGCTGCACCAGGTTGACGATGCCGCCCGCTTCATACCCGAACGGCTGGCCCGCCCGCACTGCCGCCAGCGCCGCGGGCGGCATGTCGTCCGCCTTCTTGCCATTGCGGGCAGCATCCGGGTGGCTGGCGTACAGGCCTTCGTTCGATACCAGCGAGAGCCTGCCTTCGTCGACCGTCTTCATGCCCGCCAGGATTTCGCCCAGTTTCGTCAGCAGCAGGTCGGCGCTGACGACGCCCTTGACTTCGCCGCCGACGACGACCGGCGCCATCAGCGACGCCATCAGCACTTCCTTGCCGTTGACCGGATACGCCACCGGTTCGGTCAACATGCGCTTGCCGGTTTTCCTGGGAACGTCATACCAGTCGTTCGCGCCGGGCGCATTGCTGAAGGTGATCGGTTCCACATGGATGCCGCCATCGGCCTGGCGCGTGTAATACGGCATGTAGCGGCCGGTCGCGTCGAAGCGGGGCTTCCGGCCGGCGAATTCGGCATCGCGGCCATCGAGCGCGTTCGCCTCCATCGTCACGGACGAGCCCATCACATCGCTCGAGCCGCGCAGCACGGCCTGCACCGCGGCGTCGACCTGCTCGCGCGAGAGGTGGTTTCCGGCGGCCAGCGTGGCGCCGACGGTGTTGGCCAGCGTGGAGGCTGCGGCGAAATTGGTTTCGATGCGGCCCGCCAGCGTGCCGGCCGCGGCGGCGGCGGAACTATGGGCAAGCCGCATCGCCGCTTCTTCCGCGCTGTCGCTGTTGCGCGTGCCGGTGACGGTCGCGACCAGCGCCAGGCTCAGGATCACCAGCCCTGTCGCGGCGATGCCGATACGGGCGTTCAGGGAGAGATTCTTCAGTGCTTTCATGCTGCTTTCCTCAGAACGTACGGTTCACGCCGACGATGGCGGTGGCCCTGGCGACGTTGGCCGATCGCAGGTTGCCGGCGGCATCCGCGATGCCCGTCGTGTAGGCCTTGTAGGCATCGGTCCGGCCCCACGCGCGCGTGACGGCGAAGGAGGCGCTCCAGCCGCCGCCCAGATCCTTCGTCACGCCCGCTTTCGCATCGCGCCAGTTCCACATGTCGTTGCCGGCGCCGGCAACGCGGCCGTCGCCCGCGTGCAGGTTCAGCGTCCAGCCGTTGCCCAGGTCGGGATTGGCGCCCACGTCCAGGTAGCCGGTGCCGCGGGCATTCGGGATGCCGAAGAACTTGCCGCTCACGGTGCGGTAATACTTCAAATAGGCGGCCCGGTACGTCAGGCCCGGCACCAGCTCGGCATAGTCGAAGCGGTCGCCGGTGGCGCTGATGCGGGCGCCCGGGTAGCGGTAAATGTAGGCCGTCATGCTGTAGCCGATGGCGCCGAGGCTGCCGCTGTAGCCGCCGTACAGGTCCCACTCGAAGCGGCCGTCTTCCATGAAGCGGTCGCTGACCGTCGAGACCCACGTACCGGCCGACCAGCCGTCCGGCCGCACGACATCGATGCCGGCCTGCACGGCGGGCTTGCCCCACGTCTGGCGGATGCCGCGCGAAACATATTGGGACACCACGCCGGCGTTGGCGGACCATTGCGCCACCTGCGACGCGGTGTCGGGTTCGGACGACTGCGCGGCGCCCGCGCACAGGGCGAGGCAAAGCGCGGGCAGGAGCGCGCCGCTCCGTGGGAAATTCTGGGTCATGGGAAGTTTGTGCAAGTGGCGGCAAACAGGCCGCGGTGGTTTGAAGAAATGTATCCGCGCGGCAATAATACCGGCGATTGGTACCGATCCTCGTGAAACGTGCGCTTTTGTCCACGCCTTTTGCGTGCATTGCGACATGAATGCAACAGAACCGCTCAGCGGATTGATCCGGTTCGGCCTGTGCGCGGCCTGCCCGCTCGGCTACACTCGGCCGTCGAATCAGATGGAGACCACATGCCCCGCCCCACCCTTGCGCCGGCAATGCTGCCCGCGATCCTGCTTGCCGCGCTGGCGGCCCCAGCCGGCGCCGCCCCGCCGCGGCAGCTGACCATGCCCGACATGCCGCTGCACGATCCCTTCGTGGTCGCGGACAAGGCCAGCGGCACGTACTACCTGTACACGTCGAACGTGCCGTCGATGAGCGGCGTATGCGATACCGGCATCATGGCCTACCAAAGCCGCGACCTCAGGACGTGGTCGGCGCCACAGGTGGTGTTCAGGGTACCGGCCGGCTCCTGGGCCAGCGGCGGCGCGTGGGCGCCGGAAGTGCATCCGTGGCGCGGCAAGTATTATCTGTTCACCACGCTGCACAACGAGGCGGCCGCCATCGCCGCCCCTTCGGCTTCCGGCTGGCCGGCCTACCGGCGCGGCACCGTGATGGCGGTTGCCGACCGCCCGGAGGGGCCGTTCACCGTGACGAACGGCGGCGAACCCGTCGCCCCGGCGGAGCTGATGACGCTGGACGGCACGCTGTACGTGGACCGCGCCGGCAAGCCGTCCTATGTGTACGCGCACGAATGGATCCAGGCCGGCGACGGCACCATCGAGGCGCTGCCGCTGACGCAGGACCTGAAGCCGGCAGGACCGCCGAAGCTGCTGTTCAAGGCATCGAGCGCGCCATGGTCGAACGGGCAACGGCCGGTGGCGCCGGACGGCAGGCAGGCCAGGACGAATGTGTACGTCACCGACGGCCCGCAGCTGTATCCGTCGAAGGACGGCAGCCTGCTGATGCTGTGGTCGAGCTATGACAGCAACGGCTACGTGCAGTCGGTGGCGCGCTCGCCTTCCGGCGAACTGGCCGGGCCATGGGAGCAGCTCGAACCGATCGTGCGTCGCGATTCGGGGCACGGCATGCTGTTCGACACGTTCGACGGCAAGCGCATGCTGGTGGTGCACCGGCCGTTCAAGAATGCCCGCGGCAAGCTGTACGAGGTGCGCGACGCCGGCGGCAGGCTGGAAGTGCTGAACCAGCGCGTGGACCTCGACGGCGACCACCTGATGGCGCCGTCGCCGCCGGAACGGGACCATTGCGCGGCTGGAGCGAAGTGACGGTAGGAGTATGGCGTGCGGACAAGTACGGACTTCGGCTCGGAAAACCGGTGTCCGACCGTTGCGGCGGACCGACCGAAGAGCCGGTGTCCGACACCAGAATGTCGACGTTACGGGAAGCATCGATTGTCGCCAGCTGAACGGCACTGGATAGCAGCGGTACGCACAGCTGATATGCCCTTCCGGTGCGTTCAGGTGGCGCGATCCTCCTTGCGCCGCCGTGGCCGCACCCTCGCGGCATCGTCCGCGGCGACGCGCGCGGCGTCGGCGACGGCCAGGAAATTGTCGACCTTGGCCGAGCGTTCGGCGTCGCGCGAGGCCAGTGCCAGGTTGGTGACGACCTGCGCATCGGCGATGTCGACATACACCACGCCTTCGGCGCGGATCTGGCTGACCGAGGCGGGCACGATCGAGACCCCGAACTCGGCGGACACGAGGTTGACGACGGAGGACAGCTGCGGCGCCTGCTGGCCCGGCAAGGGTTCGAATCCGGCATGCCGGCACGCGTTCAGGATCTCGTCGTGCAGCATCGGGCTTTCTTCGCGGGGAATCAGCACGAAGGATTCGCCGGCGAGCGCCGTGAGCGGGATGCGGCGGCTCTTCGCCAGCCGGTGGCCGGCCGGAAGCACCACCTTCATCGGCTCGCTGGCGATCTGGTACAGCGCGATGCCGGCGAACGAGTGCGTGCCGGGGCGCAGCAGCGCCAGGTCGAGCCGGCCTTCTTCCAGCAAGGCGAGCAGCTGCGACGTGGTGCCCTCGGTCAGCGTCAGCGCCACGCCGGGATACGTGGCGCGAAATACCCGGATCAGCGAGCGCACGATCGGGTGGAACGCGGCGGAAGCGGTCAGCCCCAGGTGCAGGCGGCCGGTCTCGCCGCGCCCGGCGCGTTGCGCATTCAATACAGCCTGCTGCGCATCCCCGAGCAGCCGTTTCGCATCGACCAGCAGTGCCTTGCCGGCCTCGGTGAGCGCCACGCCATGGCCCGTGCGGTAAAAAACGTGCACGTCGAGCTCGCGCTCGAGCGTGAGGATCTGCTGGCTCAGCGGCGGCTGGCCAATGCCGAGTTTTTCGGCTGCCCGTGTGACATTGCCCTCTTCGGCCACCGCGACGAAATAGCGCAGGCGTCGTAAATCCATCCTGTTTTCCTATGTTTAGCCATGCGCTAATTGCGAACCACTACGCGGTATTGCAAAAAGCTCTGGGATTCAACTGTTTCATATATTGGACAGTATAGCGCAACGTCGCGATAATCCATGCCTTGCAACCTGGCGCACTCCGCCCGGGAAAAAACTCAGGAGAGAGGTCTCAATGGCTGTCGAAGGCACCCAAACAAAAGCGCGACGGGAGTTCCGCAACATCCACGTCACGGAATTGATGAACTACCGCCAGCCGTTCTCGGCGATCGTGTCGATCATGCACCGCGTCAGCGGTTTCCTGATGTTCCTGCTGCTGCCGTTCATCCTGTACCTGCTGCAGGAAAGCATCCGCTCGGAAATCTCGTTTGCCCACTTCCAGGGCATCGCGTCGCACCCGCTGGCCAAGCTGGTGATCCTGGCGCTGGTGTGGGGCTACATGCACCACTTCTGCGCCGGCATCCGCCACCTGGTGATGGATACCCACGTGGGCCTGGACAAGGATTCGGCCCGCAAGAGCGCCGTGTCCGTGCTGGTGGTTACCTGGGCTGTCGTGATCGTGGTTGCCCTGAAACTGTTCGGAGTCTTCTAAGCCATGAAAAACAATATCGGACCGAAGCGCCTCGTCGTCGGCGCCCACTACGGCCTGGGCGAATACCTGGCCCAGCGCGCCACCGCGATCGTGATGGTGGTGTACACCGCCGTGCTGCTGATCGCCTTCCTGACCGGGAACAACTTCTCGTACGAAGGCTGGGCCGGCCTGTTCGCGCAGACCTGGTTCAAGCTGTTCACCTTGGCCACGCTGCTGGGGCTGTTCTATCACGCCTGGGTCGGCGTGGTCAGCATCTATCAGGATTATGTGAAGAACGTGGCCGTTCGCTTCATCATCCAAACCGCTTCCGCCGTGTGGCTGGTGGCATGCGCCGTGTGGTCGGTGCAGATTCTCTGGAGTGTGTAAATCGTGGCAGCAATCAAATCCGCAATCCCAGTCCGCCGCTTCGACGCGGTGATCGTCGGCGCCGGCGGCTCCGGCATGCGCGCTTCCCTGCAACTGGCCGAAGCGGGCCTGAACGTGGCCGTGTTGTCGAAAGTGTTCCCGACCCGCTCGCACACCGTGGCGGCGCAGGGCGGCATCGGCGCCTCGCTGGGCAACATGGCTGAAGACAGCTGGTTCTGGCACATGTTCGACACCGTCAAGGGTGGCGACTACCTGGGCGACCAGGATGCGATCGAATTCATGTGCCGCGAAGCACCGAAGGTCGTGTACGAGCTGGAACACTTCGGCATGCCGTTCGACCGCAATCCCGACGGCACGATCTACCAGCGCCCGTTCGGCGGCCACACGGCCAACTTCGGCGAGAAGGCCGTGCAGCGCGCCTGCGCCGCGGCCGACCGCACCGGCCACGCGCTGCTCCATACGCTGTACCAGCGTAACGTCCGTGCCCGCACCCACTTCTTCGTCGAATGGATGGCGCTGGACCTGATCCGCGATTCGGAAGGCGACGTGATCGGCGTGGTGGCGCTGGAAATGGAAACCGGCGAAGTGATGATCCTGCAGGCGAAGACGACGATCTTCGCCACCGGCGGCGCCGGGCGGATCTTCGCCGCGTCGACCAACGCGTTCATCAACACCGGCGACGGCATGGGCATGGCCGCACGGGCCGGCCTGCCGCTGCAGGACATGGAATTCTGGCAGTTCCACCCGACCGGCGTGGCCGGCGCGGGCGTCTTGATCACCGAAGGCGTGCGCGGCGAAGGCGGCATCCTGATCAACTCGCAGGGCGAGCGCTTCATGGAGCGCTACGCGCCGACGCTGAAGGACCTGGCGCCGCGCGACTTCGTGTCGCGCTCGATGGACCAGGAAATCAAGGAAGGCCGCGGCGTGGGCCCGAACAAGGACCACGTGCTGCTCGACCTGCGCCACATCGGCAAGGAAACGATCGAGAAGCGCCTGCCGTCGATCCTGGAAATCGGTCACAAGTTCGCCAACGTGGACGCGACGAAGGAACCGATCCCGGTCGTGCCGACGATTCACTACCAGATGGGCGGTATTCCAACGAACATCCACGGCCAGGTCGTGGCACCGTCGGCCGACGGCTCGCAGAAGATCGTCAACGGCCTGTACGCGATCGGCGAATGCGCCTGCGTCTCCGTGCACGGTGCGAACCGCCTGGGCACGAACTCTCTGCTCGACCTGGTGGTGTTCGGCCGCGCGGCCGGCAACCACGTGGTGGCCTCGAACCTGAAGGCAAAAGAGCACAAGGACCTGCCGAAGGATGCGTCCGACTACGCCCTGAACCGCCTGAACAAGCTGGAAACCTCGACCGGCAGCGAAAAGGTGCAGGGCGTGGCCAACGACATCCGCGCCACGATGCAGAAATACTGCGGCGTGTTCCGCACCGACGACCTGCTGAAAGCCGGCTTCGACGAGATCATGAAGCTCGACGAGCGGCGCAAGCACGTGTCGTTCAAGGACAAGTCGAAGGTGTTCAACACGGCCAGAGTCGAAGCGCTCGAACTGGACAACCTGATCGAGACGGCCAAGGCCACGATCACGTCGGCCGTGGCGCGCAAGGAATCGCGCGGCGCCCACGCGCACAGCGATTTCCCGAACCGCGACGACGAGAACTGGATGAAGCACACGCTGTGGTTCTCCGAAGGCAACCGCCTGGACTACAAGCCGGTCGTCACCAAACCGCTGACGGTGGAAACCTTCAAGCCAAAAGCACGCACTTTCTAAGGTCTTACTGACATGGCACGCACTCTCAAATTCAAGATTTACCGCTACGATCCGGACAAGGATGCCAAGCCTTACATGCAGGACCTGACGGTCGAGCTGAAGGACACCGACAAGATGCTGCTCGACGCGCTGCAGCGCATCAAGTCGGACGTGGACGATTCGCTGGCGCTGCGCCGCTCGTGCCGCGAAGGCGTGTGCGGTTCGGATGCGATGAACGTCAACGGCAAGAACCGCCTGGCGTGCACGACGAACCTGAACGAACTGGTCGAACCGATCATCCTGCGCCCGCTGCCGGGCCTGCCGGTGATCCGCGACCTGATCGTGGACATGACGCAGTTCTTCAAGCAGTACGAATCGATCAAGCCGTTCCTGATCAACGAATCGATCCCGCCGGAGAAGGAACGCCTGCAGACGCCGGCCGAGCGCGAAGAGCTCGACGGCCTGTACGAGTGTATCCTGTGCGCGTGCTGCTCGACGTCGTGCCCGTCGTTCTGGTGGAACCCGGACAAGTTCGTGGGTCCGGCCGGCCTGCTGCAGGCCTACCGCTTCATCGCCGACTCGCGCGACGAAGCCACCGGCCAGCGCCTGGACGATCTGGAAGATCCGTACCGCCTGTTCCGCTGCCACTCGATCATGAACTGCGTGGACGTGTGCCCGAAGGGCCTGAACCCGAACCGCGCGATCGGCAAGATCAAGGAACTGATGGTTCGCCGCGCGATCTAGAAGCCGCGCACGCGGGATACCGCAATGAAAAAGCCGGGGTGAACGCGCAATGCGTTTGCCCCGGCTTTTTTTCGGCTGGTGCCGGCAATGGACGAGCTGGAACCATGACATTCTTCGGCACCTTGCCCCCTTCCCTGCAGACCCGGTGGGCGATATACAGCCGGCCCTGTTGGGGCGTCTGCCTCCTGTATTTTCGGTTAGTTGCAAATTGACCGCTGCGCTTCGGCAGTGGCAGGCATGCGAGAATTTACCGATGAAAAATCCCGCATCGGCCCTCTTTTCCGGCCATGGCGAAGTGCGTTCCCTGCTGCGCAAGCGGGACTGGAGCGGCTTTCCGTTCGGCCCGCCGGAACGATGGCCGCCGATCGTGCGGCAGACCATCGACATGCTGCTCCATACCCCGGCGCCGATGAGTTTCCTGTGGGGCGACGACCTTCTGTATTTCTACAACGATGCCTACACGGCGATCCTGGCCGACAAGCATCCCGCGGCGCTGGCCGGGCCATTGTGGGAAAACTGGCACGAGCACCAGGACGAGTTTGCCCCCATCGTGCGCAAGGCGCAGGATGGCGAAGCCTGCATTCTCACCGACATGCCATTCCCGGTCGCCCGCGGCGGCACGCTGCAGCAGGGTTATTTCACCTATACCCTGCTGCCGGTGTTCGATGCGGCCGGCGGCGTGACCGGCATTCTCGCGATCACGATCGAAACCACCATGCGGGTATTGTCGAACCGCCGGCAGGAATTCCAGCTGGGCCTTGCCGACCTGGTGCGCCCGCTCACCGATCCCCACGAAGTGATCGCCAGGGCCAGCGAGCTTCTGGGCCGGTGCCTCGCGGCGGACCGCGTGGTCTACGCCCTGGTGGACGACACGGGCGACACGGCGACCATCGAACGGGACTGGACCAGCGGCAGGCTGCCGACGATGGCGGGCAGCTTTTTCCACCTGGACGAATTCGGCCCCGCGCTGGCCGACGCCGTGCGCGCCGGAACGTCGCTGGTGCTGGGCGACGTCAAGGCGGACGAGCGCTCCGCCGCTTTCGCGAAAGCGTACACGGACCTCGGCCTGCAGGCCGTGCTGGTGATCCCGTTGATGAAACAGGGGCGCCTGCGCGCGCTGCTCAACGTGCATCACGTGGAACCCCATGCATGGACCCGTGTCGACGTGGACATCGCGGAAGACATGGCGGACCGCACCTGGTCGGCCGTGGAAAGTGCGCGCTCGCAGGCCGAGCTGCGCGAGGCGGACCGGCGCAAGGACGAGTTCCTGGCCATGCTGGCCCATGAATTGCGCAATCCGCTGGCACCGATCGGCGCGGCCGCCGAGCTGCTGCAGCACGGCAAGCTCGACGAGGCCAGCGTGTTGCGCACCAGCCAGGTCATCGGCCGCCAGGTGCGGCACATGACCAGCCTGGTGGACGACCTGCTCGACGTGTCGCGCGTCACGCGCGGCCTCGTCGAACTGCGCATGGACCGGCTCGACCTGCGCCATATCGTGACCGAAGCGATCGAGCAGATCACGCCGCTGATCCGGGCCCGGCGGCACCACCTGGCCCTGGCCCTGCCGCCGGATGCGCCCATCGTGCTGGGGGACAGGAAACGACTGGTGCAGGTGCTGGCCAACCTGCTCAACAACGCGGCCAAGTACACCGACGAAGGCGGGCATATCGGCGTGGAAACGGATGTGCGCGACGACCATGTGCTGGTGCATGTCGTCGACAACGGCATCGGCATGACGCCGGAACTGGCGCGCCGCGCCTTCGACCTGTTTTCGCAGGCGGAGCGCTCGTCCGACCGCTCGCTCGGCGGCCTGGGGCTGGGCCTGGCACTGGTGAAAAGCCTGATCGAGCTGCACCATGGCACGGTGCACTGCCGCAGCGACGGCCCGGGCAAAGGGAGCACGTTCACCGTCTGCCTGCCCCGTGCCGAACCGGAACCGGCCGGCCGCGCGCCCATCGGCGGGAAAGAGCCCGACCCGTCGCGCACCGGCGGACCGCTGCGCATCATGGTGGTGGATGACAATGTCGACGCGGCATCGATGCTGGCCATGCTCCTCGAAGCGGCCGGCCACCAGGTGCTGGTCGAACATTCGCCGCTGCAGGCGCTGGCCCGCAGCCGCGCCGAGGCGCCGCGCGTGTTCCTGCTCGATATCGGCCTGCCGCAGATGGATGGCTACGAACTGGCCAGGCGCCTGCGGGCCCAGCCGGAAACGGCCGGCGCGCTGCTGATCGCCGTCACCGGCTACGGCCAGGACAGCGACCGGGCCCAGACCGCCGCCGCCGGCTTCGATCACCATCTGGTCAAGCCGGTCGATTTGCCGCAGCTGTACAGGCTGCTCGCCCGCGTGGCACCGTAGCCGGCTGCATCCGCGCAAATGACCGCCCCGCCTTCCCTGCCCGGCCTCGGGGCTGGATCCTCAGTGGCGGAACATCCGCTCCACGTGGCTCATGTCGAACACGGGCTGCTGGCTGGCGACGAGGTCCGCTATCGCGCTGGCCGGCCGTGGCGGTTCGTCGGAAGGCGCGTTGACCGTGCCGAAGGCTGCCGCCAACGCGCTGCCGGCACAGAGAATGCATTTGATCAGGGTCATGTCTGCCTCCGCTATCGTTATAAGGCGGCCTTTGCAACCGCTCTGACTTCAGAGTAGTCCCCGCACGGCAGGAAGGAAAGCCCATATTGGCGATAGCAGGTATCTGTCGGACGAATGCAACTCTTGTTCTCTCCAGCAAACGTTTTCAGAAGGAAAAACGCCCCGGCCGCGCGGCAGCCGGGGAGTACGAATGCCATTGCAACGCGCCGGCATGCGGCGAACGGCCGTGTCGGCTGCCCGAGGCCTAGCTGGTGCGCAGCAGCGCCGTCAGTGCCACCAGGCGGTCCGCCTCCTGCGCTTCATGGTAGGGCCGCATCAGGCGCACCGGCGTGCCGTTGATTTCCCGTAGCTGCCCGCTCCACGCGCCCTCGTACAGCAGCTTCAGGTCGCGCCGGTCGGCATCCGTCATCGTGCTGGCGGCACCATAGTTCATGATGCTGAACGGCTTGCTGGCGTCGTGCTCGCCGAAAACCTCGGAAGGCCAGCGGGTTTCGCTGATGAGCGCGAAGAAATGGCGCAAGCCGAACACGTGCCCCAGTTCATGGGCCATCGTTTCGACCTGCTCCGTCTCGTCGAGCTCGAAGAATTTCGGGTAGATCTTCAGTTCGTGCCTGCCGGGATCGGGGAAGAACGCGCTGGCCAGCACGCAGCCGCTGACGGAGCAGCGGTCCGCCTCGCGGATGGCGATCTCGAAATCGTAGGCGTCATCCCGTTCGGAGAGCTTGACGGGAGCGCCCTCGCCCCATTGCTCGACGCCTTTGCCCAGCAGGAGCCGCACCGCCGCGGCCGCGGCATCGGGCTGCTCGAACGCTTCCAGCGAAAACTGGTTGAAGCGCCAGCGCAGCGTGACATCCCTGCCCCATAACGGAATGAATCCTTCGCTGGCATCGACCAGCAGGTCGAGCTTGGACGCGCCGCGCGGGCGCTCGTGGCCGCGCGAATCCGTCGCGCACACCGCCTTGTACTTGCCGTAGACATGTACCGCCGTCCCGGCGAGAGCCGGCTGTTTCCCGGCCCACCGGAACGCTTCCCGGTCCACCGACGGATAGACCGCGTCGCCGTTCGTCTCGTTCTGCCCCATTGTTCCCTCCGTCCTGGCTGGTTTTACGTCGTCCCGCCAGGGCGCCATTCCGCAGGCGCGCCGAGCGGGTTCACTTTAATTATCGGCCGCTTTCCGGCGCCTGCAATCGCTTTCCCTTCCTCGCATGCCGGAAGCGGGAATCGTGGCAAAAATGCCACGATCCGCAGGCTGGCTTGCATCGCGTCCAGGACATTCCAGCGGACGCTACTTAAATAAAAGTAATTAACAAGGAGGTCACAATTGACTCCTATGCTCCGGGACTGACGTTTCCCAATGTACAACTGGAGCAAAAACTTGATCGAGAAAAAAATGGCGCTCGCGATCGGCTGCGCACTCGGAGCGCTGTACGTGTTTTCCACTCCGGTGCTGGCGCAGGACCCATCGCAGGAGCCGGCACAGGCAAGCCAGGCCCCTGCGCCGCCCGACTCCCGGACCGCTCCTCAAGCCGATCCACAAGGAAAGCCGCAGGCCGATCGGCAGGCAGCCAACCAGGCCGATTCCCAGGTCGTGGTCGTCACCGGTTCGGCCCGTCCGCAACGGCGCTTCGATGTTTCCTACGCCGTGAATGCGCTGTCGCAAGCCGAAGTGCAGAAGCTCGCGCCGCTGAACATGGCCGACCTGCTGGGCAAGCTGCCGGGCATCCAGGTCGAGGCCACCGGCGGCGAAGTGCAGAACGTGACGCGGGTGCGGGGCATTCCCACCGATGACGGCTATGCCTTGTTCCAGCAGGACGGCCTGCCGCTGATGACGGAGATCAACGGCTTCTTCTTCCGCGGCGACAGCATGAACCGCTACGACCTGATGACGAAGACCATCGAGGTGGTGCGCGGCGGCCCCGCGCCGATCTACGCCAGCCAGGCCGCGGCCATCGTCAACAGCACCACGGTGACCGGCACGGAGACCACCCGCGGCAAGGCCCAGGTGACGGTCGGCACCACGGGCCTCAGGCGCATCGATGCCTACCAGGCCGGCAAGATCGACGACCGCACCTTCTATGCGATCGGCGGCTTCGTGCGCGAGGATGACGGCCACCGCGACAACGGCTTCCCGAACGACCGCGGCGGCCAGATCCGGGCGAACATCAAGCGCGTGACCGACGCGGGCACGTGGAAGCTGAGCGCTAATTTCCTGAACGACCATAACGTGTTCTACCTGCCGATCCCGGTGGCCGATCCGCGCAATCCCGGCGTGTCGCTCGATCCGTACATCGATTATTTCAAGGGCACGATGAACTCGCCGGCGCTGCGCAACGTCAGCCAGAAGTACCTCGACGGGTCCGATGCGCTGCAATCGAGCCGGCGCGACCTGGCAAATGGCCGGCACCTGCGCTTCGGCAATATCGGTTTGCAATACGACGGCGAACTGGGGCCGTGGCAGGTGGCGGCCAAAGCGGGTTTCACGAAGGGCACGCTCGATTTCGACGCCTTCTATTCGACGTCGAACCCGGCCGACGCGACGACGTTCGCCAACGGTTTCCTCGCGGCCGCCAGGTCCGCGTTCGGCGCGGTGGACCGCCTCGGCTATGCGCTGTCGGGCACCGGCGGCCAGGCCTACGATCCGGCGTCCGCCTCCGGCCTCGTCATGCAGGGGCAGTACCGCGCCCTCGCCTCGGATTTCCACTCGAACCAGGTGGACCTGAACGTCACGCGCAACTTCCGGACCGGCCTGGGCAGCCACGATGTGAAAGCGGGCTTCTACGGCAGCACCTATGGCGCCACCAGCCGGTCGGTCTACAACGACATGCTGATCGAGGTGCAGGGCCAGCCGCGCACGCTCGACCTGCTGGCCTATTCGGCTTCGGGCGCCGTGCTCGGCTCGGTCACGGACAACGGCGTGCTGCGCTACACCACCACGCTGAACGGCGGCGACGTGGATGCCCGGATGGGCGCGCTGTACCTGAACGATACCTGGGATATTTCCGACCGGCTGCGCCTCGACGCCGGCGTGCGCACCGAGCGCTACAAGTACGACGGTCATGCGCTGCTGACGGAGGCGGCAAACCTGGGCGACGCGGCCACGCTGGCCGACAACAACACGCGCGCCTTCACCGGCGCGCGCCAGGCACACGTGATCAAGCCGCACACCACGAACTGGACGGTGGGCGCGAACTACGACTTTTCCACGCGGTTCGGCGGCTATGCCCGTGCTTCCCACCTCGAAGTGCCGCCGACGATGCAGGTGGCCTCGTCGGTCGACCCGCTCGTGCTGACGACGAAGGCGAACCAGTACGAAGCCGGCTTCAAGGCCACGTTCGGCCGTTCCTACCTGTACGTGACAGGCTTCTACACGCAGTTCGATCCATTGAACGCTTCGTTCGTGGCGTTCAACCCCGTTACGGGGCGCAACGACCAGACCGTGCCGTTCTTCGGCAAGGCCGTCATCCGCGGCGCCGAGATCGACGGCGCATGGCACCTGGCGAAACGCCTCGTCGTCAACGCTTCGCTGACCTTCCAGGACCCCGAATACCGCAACTTCGTCAGCGCCACGGGCGCCGACCCCTCGCGAGTGGTCGGCAACCAGATCGTCCGCGAACCGAGAGTGTTCGGCAATATCCGCCCGAGCTACAGCTTCAGCGTGGGCGACAACGTCGTCGACGTCTCCGGCAGCTATGCTTACACGGGCAAGCGCTACGTCGACCTGTTCAATGCCACCGCGCTGCCTTCGTATCGCTCGGTGGGCGCCGGCATCCTCGTCACGCGCGGCGACTGGCAATTCCAGCTTGCTGGCGACAACCTGACGAACGCGAAAGGCCTCACCGAAGGCAACCCGCGTACCGATACCCTGGCGGGCCAGGGCAGCAACGTGGCGATCTACGGCCGGCCGGTGTTCGGGCGCAGCGCACGCCTGATGGTGAGCAAAGCATGGTGAACACGGCAAAAGCGGGCAAGGAAACAATGACGCGGATCAGCAGGCATTTCATTCTCGCGGCGGCACTGGCCGTCGCCCTTCCCTCCTTTTGCGCCCACGCCGCGCCGGTCAGGGACGGGTACTGGGCGCTGATGGCGAACCAGCTGTTCCCCACGCTCGCCGGCATCAGGGGCGCGCCCCCGCAAGGCCTGGCAACGGTGCTGGACACCCGCAGGAAGCGCATCGATGCATGCGAGGGTGCGTCGAAGTGCCTGTTCCTCGCGTCCACCTGGACCGACGATGAAATGGACGCCGTGGCGCGCGCCGTGCCGTCGGGCTCGGCCGCACCGTCGAGGCCGCCGATGGCCGACGACGGGGTCAAGGCCCAGGTGGTGCGCGAATTGCGAGGGCTGAACGCGATCCTGCAGGTCTATGGCTTCGGTACCGAGCCGCGCTACCCGAAGATCGACGGCCCGGTCGAGAAGCCCGGCAGCGAAGAGTTCAAGGCCCTGGTGGCGGACGCCATCTGGCTGGCCGGGGCGTCGCGCAACGATCCGGGGATGGGCCTGGATCCGAGCATGCCGCTGGCGATCGCCCTCATCGACGTCAACGAGCGGCGCGACGCGGTGGCCTTCGAGCCGCTCGACAAGGCGCACAACGCGGCGGCATTCGCGCTGGCGCGCGGCATCGACTGGAAGCGCCACAGGTACACGGCGATCATCATCCCGGGCGTGGGGCCGGAAAACCCGACGATCGCGCTGAGCGCGCGCGGCAAGCTGCACCTGCGGCTGGCCGCCAGCCGCTTCGCGGACGGCGATGCGGCATTCATCATCGTCAGCGGCGCGGCCGTGCATCCGAAGGATTCGCGCTTCAACGAAGCGGTCGAGATGCGCAAGGTGCTGGTCGAGCGCTACGGCATTCCGGCCGAGCGCATCGTCATCGAACCGTATGCCCGCCATACGACCACGAACCTGCGCAACGCCACGCGGCGGCTGGTCGCCATGGGCGCGCCGATCGACCGCCCCACGCTGATCGTCGCCAACGCCAGCCAGAGCCGCTACATCGAAAGCCCCGAGTTCGCCGCCCGCAATCCGGCTGAGCTGGGCTACCAGCCCGGCACCGTCGGCGCGCGCCTGTCGCCTTACGAGCTCGAGTTCGTGCCGTCGCCGCGGTCGCTGCGCGTCGACCCGTGGGACCCGCTGGATCCCTGAAGCAACTGCCGCCGCTGCGTGCGACTGGCGTCGCGCGTGGCGCGCGGGCCGGCTCGCAGGCCACCGCCAGCGCCACGTCCATCGTGCCGATCGGCCGTCATGCGGGGCGTCGCTATCAAGATATGATCCGCATCAAATTTACTGCGAATATCGTAACAGCCAGGCGCCCGAGTTGCGCCACGACAGCGCGGTCGCCGTATCCTGCATTACCGGCCGCCCCGATGGCGCGACGGGCATCAACTCCACAGGAGCACACATGGGCAGGGTAGCGATCGTGACGGGCGGCACACGCGGCCTGGGCGAAGCCATCCCGGTGGCCTTGCAGGAAGCCGGCAACCGCGTGGCGGCCGTGTATCACAACAACGAGGAAGCGGCGGCCGCGTTCGCCGACCGACACCGCATTCCCGTCTTTTGCTGGGATGTCGGCGACTTCGATGCCTGTGCGCGCGGCGTGGCCGGCGTCGATCGCGCGCTCGGCCCGGTCAACATCCTGGTCAACAATGCCGGCGTTACCCGCGATGCGATGCTGCACAGGATGACACCGGAGCAATGGTCGGCCGTGCTGCACACCAACCTCGGCTCAATGTTCAACATCGCCCGCAGCCGCTGTCGCCTACACTGAAAGCAGTCAACCGCCGGAGCCCATCATGTACAAGACCATCGTGGTGCATGTCGACGACAGTCCCCAATTCAAGCCGAGGCTCGCGATGGCGGCAGCGCTGGCATCGGCGCACGGCGGCCACCTGGTCGGCAGCGCCGTGACCGGCATCACGCAGCACGACTTCGTCATGCTCGGCACGTCGCCGCTGATGGCGCTGCCGGACGACGGCTTCGACGTGCTGCGCAGCAGCGCCGGCGACCAGCTGCTCGGGTTCGCCACCGAAGCCGGCCGGCTGGGCGTGGCTTCCTGGGAACAGCGCATGATCGAGGACGATGCCGCCAATGCCCTGCTGCTCGAATCGCGCTATGCCGACCTGCTGGTGCTCAGTCCCGGCACCCCCGCCGGATCGCGCCTGCGGCTGACGGCCGACCTGCCTGAATACGTGGCCCTGCACAGCGCACGGCCGGTCCTGGTGGTGCCGCCCGACCATGCGGACACCGACCTGGCCGGCACCATCGTCATCGGCTGGGATGCCGGCATGGAGGCGACCCGCGCGGTCGCCGGCGCACTGCCGCTGCTGCTGCGTGCCCGGTCGGTGCTGGTGGCGGTGGTCAATCCCGACGGGATGGCCGGGCGCCATGGCGAGCAGCCCGGCGCGGACCTGGCCACCTACCTGGCGCGCCACGGCGCGACGGTGGAAATCGTGCCCGAGCACAGCAACGCACCCGTGGCCGCCACGCTCGTGGGACTGGCGCGCGACGCGGGCGCGAACCTGCTGGTGACCGGCATCTACGGCCACAGCCGCTACCGCGAGTGGTTCGCCGGCGGGGTCAGCCGCGACCTGCTGAAGAACGTCAGCGTGCCCCTGTTGCTGGCGCACTGACATGCACGCCCCCGGCGCCCGGTACCGGAGGCCGCCATGACGCGCAAGCCCCTCTCCAGCTACTGCGCCTACCAGCCCGAAGGCAGCGCCTGGCAAGGCGGGCCGCTGCACGAAGTGCCTGGCCGCGCTACGGAAAACGCCGCCGCGGACCTGTTCCTGAACGGCCTGCTGGCCGGGCTGACCAGCTCGATCTCGCCCGCGGCGCTCGCCACCGCGTGGTTCGACTGGGTGTGCCACCTGATGCTGGCACCGTCGAAGGCACAGGAGCTGGCCGTGCAGGGCGCGGCGGGAGCGGTCAGCTGGCTCGGCTATGCCGCCCGCGCAGCCATGCCCGCCGCCGACCCGGCGCGCATCATCGAACCGCTGGCGCAGGACCGCCGCTTCGCCGACCCCGCGTGGCAGCGCTGGCCATGGAACGTGATGTCGCAGGGCTTCCTGATCCAGCAGCAATGGTGGCACCACGCCACGTCTGGCGTGCGCGGGGTATCGCGCCACCACAGCGAGGTAGTCACATTCACGGCGCGCCAGCTGCTCGACTGCGTGGCGCCATCGAATTTCGTGCTGACCAACCCGGTGGTGCAGGCGGCCACGCTGCGCTCGGCGGGCACCAACCTCGTGTCGGGCGCGGTGCGCGCCGCCAGGGATACCGCACGGGCGCTGTCCGGCATGCGGCCCGACAGCGCCTACGTGCCGGGCCGCGATGTGGCCGTCACGCGCGGCACCGTCGTGCTGCGCAACGAGCTGATCGAGCTGCTGCGCTACGACCCGGCGACGCCGCAGGTGCACGCGACTCCGCTGCTGATCGTGCCGGCATGGATCATGAAGTACTACATCCTCGACCTGTCGCCGCACAATTCCCTGGTGCGTTACCTGGTGGGCAAGGGCCACACGGTGTTCATGATCTCGTGGAAGAATCCCGCCGCGACCGACCGCGGGCTCGGCATGGACGATTACCGCAGGCTCGGCGTGATGGCCGCGCTCGATGCGGTGTGCGTGGAGACCGGCGCCGAACGCGTCAACGCCTGCGGCTATTGCCTGGGCGGCACGCTGCTGGCCATCGCAGCCGCGGCCATGGCGCGCGACCACGATGCCCGGCTGGCCAGCATCACGCTGCTTGCCGCGCAAACCGATTTCAACGAGCCGGGCGAACTGTCGCTGTTCGTCGACGAAAGCGAGGTCAGCTACCTGGAGGCGGCCATGTGGTCCACCGGCTACCTCGACACGCGGCAGATGGCCGGCGCCTTCCAGGTGCTGCGCTCGAACGACCTGATCTGGTCGCGGCGCCTCAAGCATTACCTGCTGAACCAGGAAGACCGCGACAGCGACCTGATGGCCTGGAATGCGGATGCGACCCGCATGCCCTACCGCATGCATTCCGAGTACCTGCGCCGGCTGTTCCTGAACAACGACCTCGCCAACGGCCGCTACCTGGTCGGCGGGCGGGCGGTCGCGCTGACCGACATCGATGCGCCCATCTTTGCCGTGGGCACGCTGACCGACCACGTGGCACCCTGGCGCTCGGTCTACAAGATCGTGCTGCTCAGCGATACCGAGGTGACGTTCCTGCTCACTTCCGGCGGCCACAATGCCGGCGTGGTGGCGCCGCCGGAAGACGGCGCCGCCCGCTCGTACCAGGTCGCCACGCATGCGCAGGACACGGCCTTCATCGATGCCGACACCTGGCACCGCTGCGTGCCCGCCGCGCATGGCTCCTGGTGGCCCGAGTGGGAGGGCTGGCTGGCGGCGCACGCCGGCCCGCTGATGCGGCATCCACCGGCCGGGGCGACGCTCGATGCCGCCCCGGGCCGCTACGTGCTCCAGCCGTGACGTGCGCGGTGGCCGTCTTCGGTGCGTGGCACCTTGGACAGCACCGCATTTCTCGCGCCGAAGCGGGCCGCCGGATCCGCCGGCGGCATGGCACCGGGTGCCGGCAACGCGGGCCGCCGGACCGCCCCCGCTCCGCGCAACGGCCACGCCACTTCCGTCGCTTGCAAAATCTCATTATGATGTCGAAAAGACAGCTCGCAACGCTTCGTGCTCCATTCCCTGCAGGCATTCCCGATACGATCTTTCATGGAGACGAGTATGGATCGTGGTGAAACAAGCGACCCCGGCATACAAGCGCCGGCGGAAACATTCGTTGCTTTGCTACCAGCCGTCATGCATGCCTGGGAAAACCGGGTGACCGCCGAGGTACCCGTTGCGAAGGACCTGGATGCGTCGATCCTGGCTGGCGCCCTGCCCTTGATCCATGAAACCCTGGCCGAGGCGTTGTCGGGCGGCGACGCCATGGTCGTCGGCGGCAGCACGCTCGGCGCGGCGCACGGGCGCGAACGGGCGCTGATGACCGGCTACCGGCCTTGCGACCTCATCCACGAACTGCAGATCTTCCGCGATGTGATCCTGGATACCGCGGAACTCGGCGGCGTGCGTTTCAGCCAGGACCAGCGGGCGCTCGTGCGATGCCTGACCGACGGGATCGCCCGTGACAGCCTGAACGGCCACAGCCAGGTCCGCGAACAGGAGCGCAAGCAGTTCAGCGCCGCGCTGTCGCGCGATGTGCGAAACCTGCTGAACGTGGTTGGCGTAACGGCCCAGCTGATCGGGCAAAAGGCGCACGATCCCGGCATTGCCAGCATGACCGCGCGGATCACCGGCAAGATCGGCGAAGCCGACGCCATGCTGCAGAACGTGACGAACGAAGCCTCCCTGACCAGGACGCTGAAGCTGAAACTGACGATCGGCCAGGTGAGCCTGTTTCCGTTGATCGAACAGGTCCGCATCGACTTCCAGGATGCCCCGCCGGCGATCAGGATCCGCAGCGACCGCATCGAGGGCTACTGGAGCTGGGCGACGATGGACAGCGCGCTGCGCGACCTGGTCATCCTTGCCAGGCAGTTCGGCGCGCCGACGGGCGAGATCGTCATCGCGGCGAAAGTCGATTTCGGACGATTGTTCCTGTCGGTCCATGACGCCAGTTTTTTCCTGGGCGCCGATGAAATCGGGGCGCTGTTCGGAAACCCCGACCGGTATGGCGACGGGGATGCCGCCCGCACCGGCCTGTCGTCCGTAAGGGAGGTGGCGGAAAGCCATGGCGGATCGCTGGTCGTGCGCAGCTCCGCATCGTCGGGCACGACGTTCACCATCAACATACCGCTCGATGCGCGCCCCTACGTCCAATGATGCCCGGCCGTGCGGACGGCGCACGGCGAACCAAACGCGCGGCCGCGCATCCAACGGGCAGATGCAGGAAACTGGTGGAATTACCGTCGCGGCATCGACCGGGAACGGGCCCCCGGCCGAAACGCGCGGAACCATCGGCCAGACCGCCCCATTTCGCCTGGAGAACAGCCATGAGCACGACCATCAAGCTTGAAAGAACCGACTGGAAATCGTACTTCGACACCGTTGCCCGGGAGCTGGCGGGAAAGCAGGTCGAGATAGAAATCGCTTCGCTGGACATCGGCAGCCAGGTCGCCGCCCGGTGGCTGCCTGCGCTGGGCGTGACCTACGACGAGAAAAACGACCTGCTGGCCGTGATCGCGGAAGGCCTGGACCACATGATCAGCCATCCGCGCGAGGTGTTTGTCGAAAGCGAAGGGGGCGAACTGCGGTCGATCAATGCGATCGACGCCGAGGGTGCGAGCCAGATCATCCGGTTCAGGGACCCGCCTGCGCCGCCGGCGGCATGACGCTGGCACCATGCCGCACGGATGGCGGCATGGCGATCGCATTCCTGTCGCACGCCGGCCGCAGGCTTACTTCACGTCCAGCAGCTCGACCTCGAAGTTCAGCGTGGCGTTCGGTGGAATCGGGCCCGCGCCGCCCTCGCCGTAACCCATGCTGGCAGGAACGATCAGCGTGCGCTTGCCGCCCACCTTCATGCCCTGCACCCCTTCGTCCCAGCCCTTGATGACCTGGCCGGCGCCGAGCTGGAAGCTGAACGGGCCGCGGCCGATCGACGAATCGAATTTATCGCCGCGCTGCTGCGGCGCGGCAGGCACGTACAGCCAGCCCGTGTAGTTGACGACGGCGGTCGTGCCGGCCACCGCTTCCTTGCCCGTGCCGGCCACGGTATCGATCTTCTGGAACGCCACGGGGGCGGCCGCCGGCACGGCGGCGGCGGACGGGTCGGCGGCGGGCGGCGTCTTGGCGCGGTCGCAGCCGGCCAGCGCCAGCGCGAGGGTCAGGCCGATAATGGAGGTGGAGAGCAGCTGTTTCATGGGTTCTTTCGTGGTGATTGTGCGGATGCCGCGCAGCATACAGGGTGCGTGGGCTTGTGCCAATATCGCGCTGTGCGGCGGGCGCCGCTGGTTGCCCGGGTACGCCGGTCCGATGCCGTGTGGCATGAGCCAACGCAGCCATGGCGCGGTGAAGACACACGCCGCTGCATCCCCGCGCCGCCGGCCGGGTTTCGCATCGTTGCCAGCTCGGCATGCCTGTATCGATATGTCACCGTCTGTCGTGGGTTGGTCACGCAGCTTGCGGATACGGGCACGCCGGTTAAGCTGGGTGCACACCAACCGTTGCAGGCGGAGGCGCAATGGACAATCCGGTACACGCAACCGGCCAGCGGATGCCGCACGACAGTGCCCCTGCCGATGCCCAGCGGCTGTACTTCCTGGACTGGATACGGATCTGCGCATTTTGCGTACTGGTCTGCTTCCATACGGGCCTCTACTACGGACCGTGGGCATGGCACGTGAAAAGCGCATACGCCGGCCCGGCGATCGAACCCCTGCTGCTGCTGACGTCGCCGTGGCGGATGTCCCTGCTGTTCCTGGTCAGCGGCGCGGCCTCCGGCTTCCTGTTGAGCAAGGCATCGGATGCGAAGTTCCTGCGCGAACGCACGTCGCGCCTGCTCGTACCGCTCGTGTTTGGCATGGCCGTCGTCGTGCCGCCGCAATCGTATTGCGAAGCCATCGAAAAGATGGGTTACAACGGCAGCTACCTGGATTTCCTGCAGCGCTACCTGTGGGCCGATCCGGGCTTCTGCCCAGGCGGGGATTGCCTGGCATCACCTGGCTGGAACCACCTGTGGTTCGTCGCCTACCTGTGGGTCTATACGGTTGCGCTGTCGTTCACTGTGGCCATCGCCGGGCGCGAACGCCTGGAGCGCGCGGGGCGGTGGCTGTGCGGCATGCTGGCGGGCTGGCGCGCCGTCGTCCTGCCCGCCACCGCGATCGCCGTGGCACGCGCGGCGTTGTTCCCACGGTTCGGCGATACCCATGCCCTGGTCGACGACTGGTATAACCACGCGGTTTATTTTCCGATCTTCCTGCTCGGCGCACTGGTGGCCGGGCAGCACCGCTTCTGGAACGAAGCCGCGCGCCTGCGTTTTGCCGCGCTGGCCCTGGCCCTGGGCGGATGGGCCGCCCTGGTCTGCCTGCATGCGCTGCCAGCCGAAGCGCGCGACGGCCCCCGCTTCCTGCTGGCCATGGCATGCGTGCGCGGCACCTGCCAATGGTGCACCATCCTGGCGGTCTGCGGTTTTGCCTGCCGCCATCTGAATATCGACGGGCCAGCGCGGCGCTATCTGACCGGGGCGGTCTTTTGCATCTACATCGTGCACCAGACACTGATCGTGGTACTCGCGACGGCCCTCAAACCACTGTCCATCGCGCCTTTCACGGAGGCCGGCGTGATCGTCGTGCTGACGTTCGTGGGCAGTTTCGCCATGTTCGAAGCGATACGGCGCATGGCGGTATTGCAGCCATTTTTCGGCGTATCGCCGTCCAGGGCCGCCATGGCGGTACGGGAACGTGCCACCGAAGCGCGGATCGCCGGCCGATGATGGTGGCGGCAAGCGCTGGCGCGCGCGCCGTCCGGCAGCTCAACATTACAATCATGGCAATCAACTTTGAAAGCCGCCATGCCACCCTGCCCCGCCATCCGCCCCCTTGCCTGCTGGGCCGCCGTTTCAGCCGTGCTGATGTTCTCCGCCGGCGCCCGCGCCCAGACCGTCGTGAAGATCGGTACCGCGTCGCCGCTGTCCGGTCCCGGCGCGCACCAGGGCAAGGATATCGAGAACGGCGCCCGCATGGCGATCGACGACCTCAACGCCAAGGGCATCGTCATCGGCGGCAAGAAGGTCAACTGGGTACTGCTTCCGGAAGACGATGCCAGCGACCCGAAATCGGGCACGGCCGTGGCGCAGAAACTCGTCGATGCCCGCGTGGCCGCCGTGGTCGGCCACCTGAACTCGGGCACCACGGTGCCGGCATCGAAGATCTACGCCACCGCGGGCATTCCGCAGATCTCGCCGGCCGCCACCACGCCGGTGTACACGCACCAGGGGCTCAAGACCGCGTTCCGCGTGGTGGCCAACGACAACCTGATCGGCCGCACGCTGGCCACCTATTCGCTGAACACGCTGAAGGCGCAGCGCATCGCCGTCATCGACGACCGCACGGCGTTCGGCCAGGGCCTGGCGGACGAATTCGCCAAGGGGGTGCGCGCCGCGGGCGGCAAGGCGGCGATCGTCAGCCGCCAGTTCACCAGCGACAAGGCGGTGGACTTCAACGCCATCCTCACGCAGATCCGCGGCAAGAAGCCGGACGTGATCTTCTACGGCGGCATGGATGCCGTGGCCGGCCCGATGCTCAAGCAGATGAAGACGCTGGGGATCGACGCGAAGCTGGTATCCGGCGACGGCATCTGCTCGGACCGCCTGCCGCTGCTGGCCGGCGACGCGCTGGGCGACGACAGGGTGGTGTGCGTAGTGGCCGGCGGCATCGACGGCCCGCAGGAAGCCAGCAACGCGGCGTTCGACGAGCGCTACCGCCAGCGCTTCAAGCTGCCGGTGGAATCCTACGCCCCGTACGCCTACGACGCCGTGATGACCATCGCCACGGCGATGCAGGCGGCAAAGTCCACCGCGCCGGCAACGTTCCTGCCGGCGCTGTCGAAAGTCCGGTACCAGGGCATCACGGGGACGATTGCATTCGATGCGAACGGCGATTTGCGCGATGCGGCGATGACGATGTTCACCTACCGGCAGGGCAGGAAGGTGAAGCTGCAGGTGGTGCGCGGGCGCTAATTTCCCCTATTTGGAGATTCGCAGAATGGCCGACGCCAGCTTCGAGAAACACGGCGTCAGGTCGGCATCGGTGGCCGCGTAACAGTACATGCCCACAGGCTGCGCCGGCTTGTAGCAGCGCGACGGGCCTTCGGGCACGTTGGCCATGCATTTCAGGAAGGCTTCGTTGTTTTCGCCGTTGTAACCACTGCTGTCTTTCAGCGAAGCCCCCAGCCCCAGCGTGAAAACAAAGATTTTTTCCTCGCGCGCCTTGGCTGCCACGGCCTCCGCCAGGTTATAGGCTGCCGCATTGATATTCTTTTTGAGCATGTCCGTGCTGCCGATGTCGTCCGTCACGGTGCGCGGCCCGCCTCCGGCAAGGCGAAACTCGCGTTTCGCCAGTTCATTACCTGGATTGTGCGCGTTGTACCAGGCCGAAAGTGTTTTCGCCGGATTGTTCCTGAGCTTGCAGTAATAGTCGCTGATTTCACTGTTGGTCTCGGTCAGGCTCCACAGGCCACTACCGGTACTCTGGATGCTGCCCGCCTTGGTGCAAAGCCCAGGGTTGGCGTGCGCCTGGTAGGTTCCCAGGCCGGTCGGTTGGCCGTCCGAAAAGAACACGATCACGCGCATCGCCGAGCGCTTTGCCAGCGGTATCAGATTGAGCTGCTCGCGCGCATTCCACAGGCCTTCCACCGACGAAGTACCGCCTTCGAAGTCGTAGCTTCCGATGGCGGACACCATCGCCGCGCGGTTGAAACCGCGGGTATCCGTGGAGATCGCGCGGTCGATGCTCGCGCCAGCGGCAAAGCTGATCAGGCCCACGCGGTCTTGTGTCACGTTGAACTTGTTCAGGAAACTGATGGCGGACTTCTGCACCGTGGGTGCCGAGCCATCGACTGCCAGCGATCCCGACCTGTCCACCACCAGGGCCATGTCCAGGTCGCGACGGATCGTCTGCGCGGTGGCCACCGGGTTCATCGACGTGAACCCCAGCAATTGCATCAGCGACACCGGCATCGGCGCCTTGGCGGCGATGTCGATGGTGACCGTGCCGGCGCTGAAGGTCACGGTCTTTTCCGTGATCGTCGGCTTCGACGACAGGTAGCCCTGGGGGATATTGGCGGCAAAGAACTGGTCCGCCGCGGTTTGCGCACTGGCGCGCTGCGCTTCCTGCGTGTTCCCGTCCGTGACGGCGCGGGCCGCGGCCAATGCGGCCGAGTCCACTGCCGCGTTGAGCCGGGCCTTGACCATGTAGGCCAGCCCGCTGTCGACGACCAGGCCGGCCACGGCCAGAAGGACCAGCAATGCCACGGCGACCATGATGGTGACAGCGCCGCGCTGCCGTTGAAGGATGGGCGTCATCAGAAAATCGTCATCGAGTAAAGGTCGGGCCCGAACACGGGCAGGTTGAAGCTGCCGGTCAGCAGCATGTCGAACTTGTAGAACGTCTCGACCACGTACACCACCTCGCCGTCGTCGAGCTTGCCCTGCATGATGGCCGACGACGGGCGGTTCTTGCTGGTGATGTCGGCGCACAGGGCAACCAGCCAGGCATTGCAGCCATACACCCTGCTCGCCGGCGCATACTTGCTGATGTCGTAGCCGAGCTTGCGCGCAGTGTCGTTCCAGCGGTACTGGTCGAGTATGACATTGCCCGTGGCCGTGCCCATCACGCGCGTGATGTACACCATGCCCCGCTTGTTCACGTCCAGCGGCGGCGCGCTGGCCATCAGCGCGTAGATGATGTCCTGGCTGCCGGTCTCCAGCGACGTGTTGCCGCGCGCGACAAGGTTGGCCCCTTCGCGGCTCAGGTTGACCATGATGACGTTGGCCTGCAGCGCACGGCCGCCGTCGACCATGACGAACAGCAGGAACAGCAGCAGCGGCAACAGCATGGCGAATTCCACGGCGGCCAGGCCGTGCTGCCGGATGCGGGGCGTCACTGGAATGCCTCGTTGCGCATCGTCGCCGCCACGGCGAACCGGTATTTGCCATCGGTGAAGAAGGCAGAGATCAGCGGCGTCGCCACGGTCCACGAGCAATCGAGCCGCAGCACGACGATGTCGCCGGCGCTGCCGAACATGCCGCTGCCGTAGTCGGCCTCCTCGTATGCCTTGCCGTTGACGGAAATTTTGGGCGTCACCTTGGCGTACATGCCGGTCGAGCTGTCGCGGATCTTCTGGATGATGGCGGCGTAGCGCTGCTGGTCGGCCGTGTTCGGATCCAGGTTCTTCTGCCCCGTGACCGCATAGCGGGCGCCTTCGCGCACCGCGTACTGCATCGTCAGCGTCGCGAAGAACATCGTGCCGAACTCGACAAGTGCGAGCAGCATCAGCAGGAAGACCGGCATGACGATCGCCATTTCAACGACTGTGGCGCCAGATTGACGGCTTTTGGTATTCATTATGAAAGTTTGACGAAATCGGAGCGCAAAATGCGGTAAGCTTGCGATTCTACATGGCAATATTCTTTGCGGCAGAGTTTTAAAACCACGGTTCCCTGCCGCTGTCGGGCCCGCACAACGAAGAGTTAACTTCTGGGCATGCTTGGAGACTTGTCGCGGATTTCCGCCGCTGGCGCGCACGCCGCCAGCCCCCTGCCGGCGAAGGCCGGCATCACGCCGGACGCCGAAGCCTGGATGGTGTTCGGCATGCGCATGCTGCTGGCCGTTTCGGCGCTGCTCACGCTGTACATCGGACGCGGCGACCTGATTGCCGAAGGGCGCTGGACCTGGCTGGTGTTTTTCGCCTACGCGGTGCACAGCCTGGTCCTGCTGGCCGTCGCACGCATCCGCGCGGGCTTCTGGCACGGCCCCGCCATCTACTGGGCCGATATCGGCTGGTATGGCCTGATGGTGTTTTCCACCGGCGGCGCAGCCAGCCCGTTCTTCTCGTTCTTCTTCTTTGCGATCCTGGCCGCCTCGTTCCGGCGCGGCTTCGACGACGGCGCCCGCCTCACGCTCGGCGCGGCAGTGGTGGTCACGGTATCGGTGCTGGGCGTGCAGGGGCTGGTGTCGCTGCAACTGCTGCTGCTGCGCGCCACGTTCGTGCTGGCGCTGGGCTACATGATCGCCTGGTGGGGCGGCCTGGCCGTGGACCAGCGGCGGCGGCTGGCGCTGCTGCGCGATGTCAGCCGCCTGTCCAATCCGCGCTTCGGCGTGCAGCACACGCTCGACTCGCTGATGGACAAGATCCTGCGCTTCTACGGCGGCACCACCTGCGTGCTGCTGATGCAGGATGCCGGCGGCAGCTGGATGCTGAACACGGTGCATCACCCCTCCTCCGCCCGTCCGATCGGCAGGAACCGGATGCGCGAGGACGCCGTGCAACCGCTGCTGGCACTGGAAGAAGGCGCCACCATCCTGTACCGCGGCCTCGGCCGGGCGCTGTTCCCGGCGCGGGCCGCGCGTTTCGCTGCCCGCGAAGGCGTCTGGAACGACATCGATCCGGGCGTCTGCGAGGGAATCGCCGACCTGCTCGACACCGGCTCGTTCATCAGCGCCGCGCTGCCGCTGCGCAAGGGCGCCGGCCGCATCTTCGTCACGTCGGAACAAAGGCTGCGCCGTGCCGATGCCACATTCCTGAGCCATATCGTGCAGCAGGCGTTTCCCGTCATCGAAACCATCGACCTGCTGGACCGGCTGGCATCCGAAGCGGCGTTCCGCGAGCGCCAGACCATCGCGCGCGACTTGCACGACAACACGATCCAGCCCTACATCGGCTTGCGCCACGCCGTGGCGGCGATCCGCAACGGGGCCGGCGACGGCAATGCCGTGACGCCGGAGCTCGACCGCCTGCTCGACATGTGCACCGAGGTGATCGGCGACATGCGCCAGTTCGCGCACCGCTTCCGCAACGGCCGCCAGGAAGAACCGGAACTGCTGATCGCATTGCGCCGCCATGCCGGCAAGGTGCGCTCGTTCTTCGACGTGGACGTCACCCTCGAAGCGCGGCATGCGCCCGTCATCAGCGACCGCATGGCCGCCGAAGTGTTCCAGGTGGTGAGCGAAGGCCTCAGCAACATCTGCAAGCACACCCACGCGCGCAGCGCCCACGTGCGCATGGGCCTCGACGACGGCCAGCTGGCGATCGACATCGCCAATCCGGTCGACGGCGGCGCGCCCTGCGCGGCCTTCCTGCCGCTGTCGATCGCCGAACGCGTGGCGGCACTGGGCGGGCAGCTGGCCGTGGAACCGTCGGCGTACCAGACGCTGCTGCGCGTGCGCCTGCCGCTTTGAACGCCCTGCATTTCCCCATGCCGATATTCCCCATACCGATACGACACCCGGAGGAACCATGACCATCCGCATCATGCTGGTCGACGACCACAAGACCATGCTGTGGGGCCTGGAACGGCTGATCCAGGCCGAGGCGCCGGCGTTCGCGCTGGTCGCCAGCGCCAGCGACGCGCCCGAAGCGACCGCGCTGTGCGCGCTGCATGCGCCCGATATCGTGCTGCTGGACCTGGACCTGAAGGGCAGCAGTTCGCTCGATATCCTGCCCGCGCTGCTGGCCAACGGCACGACACGGGTGGTGATCCTTTCCGCCAACCGCGACCACGCCACGCTGGCCAGCGCCGTCAAGCTGGGCGCGCGCGGCGTGGTGAGCAAGGAATCGCCCACCGAGGACGTGCTGGCCGCGGTGCGCAAGGTGCACGGCGGCGAACTGTGGCTCGACCAGCCGCTGATGCAGGCCCTCCTCGGGCAGCTGGTGGCGCCGGCACCGAAGGCGAACCCGGAAGCGCAGCGCATCGCCTCGCTGACGGCGCGCGAACGCGAGGTGATCGGCATGATCGTGCAGGGCAACGGCGCACTGAACAAGGAACTGGCCGAACGCGCCTTCATCTCCGAGCGCACGCTGCGCAACCACCTGACGGCCATCTACCAGAAGCTCGACGTGGCCAACCGCCTCGAACTGTACATGTATGCCACGCGCCACGGCCTGGACTGAACCGGCATGGGCGCTCGCGCGTGGGACATATGTCCTACGCCGGGCCGGCTCAACGTACCAGGCAAAAGGGGAGGTTTGACGGATGCGCGGTGCCGGGCGGCTGCGTACGATGCTGTTCATGCGCTGCGCAACGATTCACGCGGCGCGACGGCAACCGAACTGGAGCGGACGTGTACGACAAGGAAGAAATCCCGGAACAGCAGTACGAACGCACGGGCAATCCCATCATGTCGCATGTCGTGCTGACGGTTCTCGTTGCGGTCGTCGGCTTCATCGCGGTCCTGGCCGCATGGACTGGCGCATGAGCACCGACCAACCTCACTACAAAGGACACACCATGCAATTCATCAAGAACTTCATCAAGGAAGAAGACGGCGTCACGGCAATCGAATACGCGCTGATCGCCGCAGTGCTGGCCGGCGTGATTTCCGCCGCGTTCACCAGCGTCGGCACCGGCCTGGCAGCGGCCTTTACCAAGATCATCAACAAGATCGGCGCCTGATCACCTGACCATCGGCCCGCCCGCTTGGCGCGGCCCCAGTCCGGAACGGGTTCGCCCGTTCCGGATTTTTATTTTGCAACCGGGCGTTCATTGACAATGCTGCCATCCCAGCTCCCCCTCCTGCTGCTGCTCGCGCTGCTCGGCCTGGCCGTGTGGCACGACCTGCGCGCGCGCCGCATTCCCAATGCCGTCGTGTTCCCCGGCGCGTTGCTGGGGCTGGCGCTGCACGCGGTGCTGCCGGCGGGCGCCGGGCTGTTCGGCACGCCGATGGGCAGCCTGGGGCTCGCTTCCGCGCTGGGCGGCCTGGCCCTGGGCCTGGCCTTCCTGATGCCGATGTACGCGCTGCGCCTGATGGGCGCCGGCGACGTGAAGCTGCTGGCGATGGTGGGCGCCTTCGTCGGCGCCGGCAATATCCTCGCCGTCACCGTCGCCACGCTGCTGGCCGGCGGCGTGCTCGCAGTGGCGGTGGCGGCACGACAGGGCATCGTGAAACGGGTGCTGAGCAATACCTGGCAAACGGTGCTGCATGCGGGCCTGAGCGGGCTGGCCGGCGGTATCGCCCTGCCCGCCGCCGCCAGCGGGCGCCTGCCGTATGCCGTGGCGATCGCCGGCGGCACGCTGGCGTGCGTGCTGTGGCTGCGCGTGCACGGGGAGCTGCCGCTGTGAGCGAAGCGATGCCAGGGCCGGCCGACGCTCGCGCGCCGCGCACCGTCGAAGATACCGGCCTGTCCTTCCTGTTCCTGGCTGAACTGGTGGCGAAGGTGCTGCACCAGCGCGGCCAGCTGCGCCTGCCTGAACTGGCATCGCACCTGAAGCTCAACGTCGGCGTGATCGATCCGCTGATCGTGTTCCTGCGCGCCGAAAAGCTGTGCGAAGTGGTGCGCGTGGGCAACAGCGGCACCGATGCCGATCTTTCCTACCTGCTGACGGAAGCGGGTCGCCAGCGCGCCGCGGCGGCGCTGGGCCGCAACGCCTATGCCGGCCCGGCGCCCGTGACCCTGGCCGCCTACACCGCGCAGGTGCAGGCGCAAAGCGTGGCCGGCGTGCACGTCACGCGCGCGCGCATGGCAACGATATTCGACGGCATCGTGGTCAACCCGCGCGTGCTGGCGCAGCTGGGCTCGGCGATGAATTCCGGCCGCGCGCTGTTCCTGCACGGCCTGGCCGGCAGCGGCAAGACCTACCTGGCCGAGCGCCTGCGCAACCTGTTGACCGGCACCATCGCCGTGCCCCACGCGGTGATGGTGGACGGCGAAGTGATTCCGTTCTTCGACAGCGTGCAGCACCAGCAGGAAGGCGGCACGGCAGGGAGCACAGTCAGCAGCACGATCAGCAGCACAACGCCGGGCGCTACCAGCGGCAGCATGGCGTTCGCCAGCGCCGGCTTCGACCGCGGCAGCGCGCCGGACATGCGCTGGGTGCGCGGCGTGCGCCGCCCCGCCGCGCTGGCCGGCGGCGAACTGACGCTGGACATGCTCGACCTGCGCTTCGATCCGAATACCCGCCTCTACCAGGCCCCCCCGCACCTGAAATCGAACAACGGCATCTTCATCATCGACGACCTGGGCCGCCAGCGCTGCTCGCCGGAAGCACTGATGAACCGCTGGATCGTGCCGATGGACCGCAACGTCGATTACCTGACGCTGCATACCGGCCACACGTTCCAGGTGCCGTTCGACGTGATCGTGGTGTTTTCCTCGAACTTCGTGCCGCACCGGCTGTCCGACGGCGCCTTCCTGCGCCGGCTGGGCTACAAGATCGAGGTGCCGCCGGCATCCGAAGCCGAGTACGAACGGCTGTTCCGCCAGGCCTGCGCGCAGGCCGGCGTGGCGTTCGACGCCGGCGTTTTCGCCTATCTGCTGGCCTGTCACCGCGAGCGCGGCATGCCGCTGCTGGCATGCCACCCGCGCGACCTGGTGCGGCAGCTGCGCGACCTGGCCCGCTACGAGGACCGCGTCCCCGAACTGACCCGCCAGACACTGGACTGGGCCTGGGACAACTATTTTGCCGCCGACAGCCAGCAGGGCTGCGCGCCGGAGCTGGACCGCCGCGACCGCGGCACGAATGTGAACGGATTGGAGAACGATTGATGAGAAATTCCAGATCATTGCTGATCATCGGCGTGGCGCTGTTCCTGGCGCTGGCCGCGGTGCTGGTCGCCGCCAAGTGGATGGGCGAACAGGGCACAGCCGGCACCCGCGTGGCGGTGGCGGCCGCCGACATCGGCCAGGGCAGCCGCCTTGCCGCCGCCAGCGTGCAGCTGGTGGACTGGCCGTCCGGCTCGATCCCGCCGGGCGCCATCACTGACCCCAAGCTGCTCGTCGACCGCGTGACGCGCGCCGATATCGGCCGCGGCGAACCCTTGCTGGAATCGAAGCTGGCGCCACCGGGCACCACCGGCGGCCTGTCCGCCGTGGTGGCAGCCGGCAAGCGCGCCATGACCGTGCGCGTGAACGACGTGGTCGGCGTGGCCGGCTTCGCGCTGCCGGGCAACTATGTCGACATCCTCGTCAACATGCAGGGCATGGCGGGCGATGCCGGCAGGACCGAGGGCTCGATCTCGAAGATCGTGCTGGAGCGCATCCTGGTGCTGGCCGTGGCGCAGGAATCGAACCGCGACGACACCAAGCCGCGCGTGGTCAACGCCGTGACGCTGGAACTGGCGCCGGAACAGGTGGAAAAGCTCGACCTGGCGCGCAGCATCGGTTCGCTGTCGCTGGTGCTGCGCAACCAGGTGGACCCGCAGCCGGCCAATACCGGCGGCGCCACGCGCGAATCCGTGCTGGGCCTGCCGCCGGCGAAACCGGCGGCGCCCCCCGTGCGCGAAGCCGCTCCTGCTCCGGCGCCCGTGCGCGCCGCCGCTCCCGCTCCTGCACGCCGGACCGAAGGCGTGCTCGTGATCCGCGGCCTCGACGCCGCCCCGCAAGCCACCAACTGAAGGCCATCATGAAGCATCTTCCCCATAACACCCTGCTGGCCGCCGCCCTCGCCCTGGCGACGGGCGCCAGCCTGGCCGCCGCACCGGACTGCTTCGACCTGCGCGGCCATGCCGACGGCACGCAGCGCCTGGACCTGGTGCGCGGCAAATCGGTGCTGAAGCGTTTCTGCACGCCGGCCTCGCAGGTCACCGTCGGCGCGCCGGACATCGCCAACGTGGTCGTGCCCAACGCCAGCGAAGTCGTCATCGTGGCGCGCAGCGTGGGCACCACGAACCTGATCGTCTCCACCCGCGAAGGCCGCTCGACGGTGTTCGACATCGCCGTGGCCATCGACACCTCGCCGCTGCGCGTGCAGTTCGACAAGCTGTTCCCGGCCGAGAAGGATATCCAGATCGGCAGCACCGGCAACACGCTGATCCTGTCCGGCATGGTGAGCGACTCGGCGATGGCGAGCCAGCTGATCGCGCTCGCGACGGCGTTCCAGGAAAGCGCGATGGCATCGGCCGGCGCTTCCACCGCCGCGGGCTCGCCGCCCGCCAGCGGCGTGGGCGCGAGCGCGGGCGCGGCACTGGCCAGCGCCGCGGCACCGGCCACTGGCAGCCCGAAAGTACTGAACATGCTGCAGGTGGCGGCACCGCAGCAGGTACTGCTGGAGGTGAAGATCGCCGAGGTATCGAAATCGCTGGTCGACCAGCTGGGCGCCAGCCTGGGATATTCGAAGACCAACGGCAGCTGGACCTACGGCATCCTGTCGAGCCTGCTATCCGAGACGAGCAGCACGCTGGGCGCCGTCAAGAGCGCCGGCACCAAGCTCATGGTCGACGGCCAGAAGCGCGACGGCCTGGTGAAGATCCTGGCCGAGCCGACCGTGATGGCGATCAGCGGCCAGGAAGCCAGCTTCCTGGCCGGCGGCAAGATCTTCATCCCGGTGGCGCAGAGTTCCGCGACCGGCACGAACACGATCACGCTGGAAGAGAAGGAATACGGCGTGGCCGTGAAATTCATGCCGACCGTGCTGGCGGGCGGGCGCATCAACCTGCGCGTGGCGCCGGAAGTGTCGGAACTGAACCGCGAAGGCATCGGCATCACCAGTTCCACGTCGACCGCCACGGCGATCCTGCCGTCGTTCACGACGCGGCGCGCCAGCACCACGGTGCAGCTGCAGGATGGCGAGAGCTTCGCCATCGGCGGCCTGATCCGCAATAACGTGACCAGCGACATCAAGCGGTTCCCGTTCCTGGGCGACGTGCCCGTGCTCGGCACGCTGTTCCGCAGCAGCGAATTCCAGAACGACCGCACCGAGCTGGTGTTCATCGTGACGCCGCACCTGGCCAAGCCGCTGCCGGCCGCCCCGCGCCTGCCGACCGACGAATACGTGCAGCCGACCCGCGCCCAATTCCTGATCGGCGGCCAGCACGAAGGCAAGGCCCCGGCCGCAACATCGAAGGAGCAGCCATGATCCCTACCCGCACCACCGCCGTCGTACTGGCGGTTCTTGCCGCAACCGTTTCCACGACCGGCTGCGCCGGCCAGGAGCGCTCGGGCACCGGCACCAGCGTGCGCGCCATCATGGCCAGCCAGATGCTGCCGCCGCAACCGCGGGCCCAGGCCGGCACGGAGGCCGCCACGGCGGTGGCCGGCTATGCCAACTACCAGCGCTCGTACGTGACGCCGACGCCGCAGGCCGACAGCGCCATGATCGGCTCCGGCATCAGCGGCAAATAAGCAGATAGGGAAAAACCATGAAAATCGCAGTCCTGTCGCGCGACGAGCGCCACCTGATCGAAGTGGCGCGCCAGCTGCGCGCCCGCCCCGGCGCCGACGAGGTGGACATGATCGCCGGCACGCCGGCGCGCCTGACCACGCTGGCCGACGACGCCGTGCCGGACGTGCTGGTGGTGGACCAGCCGCGCGCGGACGAAGGCGAGCTCGACCAGCTCGAGCGGCTCGGCCACCTGTTCCCGCGCATGTCCTTCATCGTGCTGACGGGCGACCTGTCGCAGGAATTCCTGCTGCGCGCCATGCGCGCCGGCGTGCGCGAGGTGTTGCCGGCCAACCCGGCGGCCGCCGCGCTGGCGCAGGCGCTCGACCGCGTCGCCGAAAAGCTCGGCACGCAGGGCGGCGCCAACGGCAAGGTACTGGCCTTCATCTCCTGCAAGGGCGGCAGCGGCTCGACCTTCCTGGCCACCAACCTGGCCTATGCGCTGTCGGCCGGCGGCAACAAGCGCGTGGCGCTGATCGACATGAACCTGCAGTTCGGCGACGCTTCGCTGTTCGTTTCCGACATCAAGCCGCTGGCCACGCTGTCCGACGTGGCCTCGCAGATCCACCGCCTCGATCCGTCGTTCCTGGCCTCGAGCATGGTCAGCGTGACGCCGAACTACAGCGTGCTGGCCGCGCCGTCCGACCCGGCGCACGCCAGCGACGTGAAGCCCGAGCATATCGACGCCATCGTCAAGCTGGCGCGCCGCCAGTACGACTTCATCGTGCTCGACGTGGGCCGCAGCCTCGACCCGGTGAGCATCCGCGCGCTCGACCACGCCGACACGATCTACCCCGTGCTGCAGATGACGCTGCCCTACATCCGCGACGGCAAGCGCCTGTTGAACGTGTTCCGCAACCTGGACTACGGCAAGGACAAGGTCGAGCTGATCGTCAACCGGCATGACAGAAACAGCGATATCCAGTTGAAGGATCTCGAGGAAGCGTTCGACACGCCGATCCTGCGCACAATGCCGAACCACTACGACGCCGCGGCGAAATCCGTCAACCAGGGCGTGCCGGTCACGCGCCTGGCGCCGGACAGCCCGCTCTCGATCGCGCTCGAAGACATGGCGCGCGACCTGACCGGCGCCGCCGCACCCCGGCAGGCCGCCGGCCTGATGTCGCGCCTGTTCGGCCGCCGCGCCGCCTGACCGGCGCATTGTCCAAAGTACTGACCAGGATCCTGACGGAACACCACGATGAACATGCCCTCCACTTCCCTGCGCGAACGCCTCGGCAACGGCACGCCGCGACCCACCGCCCAGCGCGGCGCCATCGACAACCGCGCCTATCACCAGCTCAAGAGCCGCATCCACGAAGCCCTGCTGGACCGGATCGACCTGGAAAGCATGCAGCGGCTGACGCAGGACCAGATCCGCCAGGAACTGCGCCTGCTGGTTGAGCGGCTGCTCGAGGAAGAAATGGTGGTGATCAACGATGCCGAGCGCAAGACGCTGACGCGCGACATCCAGAACGAGATGCTGGGCTTCGGCCCGCTCGAGCCGCTGCTGGAAGATCCCACCGTGTCCGACATCCTCGTCAACACGCACAAGCAGGTCTACGTGGAACGGCGCGGCCGCCTGGAACTGACCGACGTGACGTTCACCGACGATGCGCACCTGATGAAGATCATCGACAAGATCGTCTCGCGCGTGGGCCGCCGCATCGATGAATCGAGCCCGATGGTCGACGCCCGCCTGCCGGACGGCTCGCGCGTGAACGCCATCATCCCGCCGCTGGCGATCGACGGTCCGGTGATGTCGATCCGGCGCTTCTCGGCCGACCCGCTGCGCCTGGCCGACCTGGTGGCCTACGGCAGCATGACGGCCGACATGGCCGAGGTGCTGCAGGGGCTGGGCAAGGCCAAGATGAACATCCTGATCTCGGGCGGCACCGGCAGCGGCAAGACCACGATGCTGAACGTGATCTCCGGCTTCATCAACCAGACCGAGCGCATCGTGACGGTGGAAGACGCCGCCGAGTTGCAATTGCAGCAGCCGCACGTGGTGCGCCTGGAAACGCGCCCGCCGAACATCGAGGACAAGGGCGAGGTCACGCAGCGCGCGCTGGTGCGCAATGCGCTGCGGATGCGCCCCGACCGCATCATCCTGGGCGAGGTGCGCGGCGCCGAGGCGCTGGACATGCTGGGCGCGATGAACACGGGCCACGAAGGCTCGATGGCGACGATCCACGCCAACACGCCGCGCGACGCGCTCACGCGGCTGGAAAACATGGTGAGCATGGCCGCCGCCACGCTGCCGCCGAAGGCGATGCGCCAGCAGATCAGCTCCGCGGTCGGCGTGGTGGTACAGGTGTCGCGCCTGACGGACGGCAAGCGCAAGGTGCTGTCGATTTCCGAGGTGACCGGCATGGAAGGCGACGTGATCACGATGCAGGAAGTGTTTTCGTACAAGCAGACCGGCGTGGCCGACGACGGCACGGTGATCGGCCACTTCTCCGCCAGCGGCGTGCGGCCCCGGTTCGCCGAGCGGCTGCGCACGTTCGGCGTGACGCTGTCGCCCCACGTGTTCGAGCCGCGCATGGAGCCGGCCCGATGAACGCCACGTTCGCGCTGTTCGTCGTGCTGCTGTTCTCGGCCGTGATGCTGCTGGTATGGGGCGTCTGGACCGGCTGGGCGGCGCACCGCAACCCCGAGGCGGAGCGCGTGTCGCGCCGGCTGCGCGGCATCATCGGCGGCGAGGCGCGCCAGTCGGACGTGACCATCGTCAAGGAGCGCCGGCTCAGCGACAGCGCCGATCTCGATACGCTGCTGCGCCGCCTGCCCGGCACGCGCCGGCTGGACCGCATGCTGGTGCAGGCCGGCGTGCAGTTCCTGGTGGCGCGGCTGCTGGCCTTCTGCGCCGCCGGCGGCATGGCGGGCTTGCTGCTGGCGGCGTTGCTCGGCTTGCCGGGCCCGGCCTTGCCGGTGGCCGCCGCAGCGCTCGCCAGCCTGCCGCTGCTGTACCTGGCGCGCGCCCGGGACCGACGGCTGGCCCGCTTCGAGCACCAGTTGCCGGAAGCGCTGGACATGATGAGCCGCGCGATGCGCGCCGGCCATGCCTTTCCGACCGCGCTGAAGCTGGCGGGCGACGAGTCGGCCGCCCCGCTGGGCACGGAATTCAGGGCCGCGTTCGACGAAGTCAATTTCGGCATCGGCATGGGCGATGCCCTGAACAACCTGGCGCAGCGCGTGCCCAGCATGGACCTGCAGTACTTCGTGGTGGCCGTGCTGATCCAGCGCGAAACGGGCGGCAACCTGACCGAGCTGCTGGCATCGATCAGCGCCATCATCCGCGACCGCCACCGGCTGCTGGGCCAGGTGCGCGTGCTGTCCGCCGAGGGCCGGCTGTCGGCCTGGATCCTGTGCCTGCTGCCGTTCGGCGCCGGCGCGATGATGTACGCGGTCAATCCCGCGTCGATGAGCGTGCTGGCGACGGATCCCGCGGGCCGCCAGATGGTGGGCATGGCGGCGCTGATGATGGTGATCGGCGTGCTGGCCATGCGCAAGATCATCCGCATCCGGATTTGAAACGATGAACAATCAACAGATACTGATCCTGGCCGCCGTGTTCGTGCTGATCTTCGGCGCCGCAGCGCTGGCGATGGTGGTGCTCACCAGCGACCCGATGAAGCACCGCCTGTCGGCGCTCGACGAACGCGAGGCCATTGCCCGCGAGCCCGCGCGCGACTGGCTGCGGCGCCTGTCGCAACTTGCCGCGCCGCTGGCGAAACTGTCGGTGCCCGCCGAAGGGTGGGAAAACTCGCCGGTACGGCTGCGCTTCATCAACGCCGGCTGGCGCGGCGCGTCCACGCCCGGCCTGTTCCACGCCTGCAAGACGGCGCTGACGGCCGGCCTGCCGCTGGCCACCTGGCTGCTGCTGGGAGACGATCCCCAGCGTGCCGGCAGCACCACCTTCCTGAGCCTGGCGGTTGCCGCGGCATGCGGCTACTACGCGCCGGATATCCTGCTCAAGCGCCGGATCGCCCACCGCCAGCGGGAGATCTTCGAAACCTTCCCCGATGCGCTGGACCTGATGACGGTGTGCGTGGAAGCCGGCCTGGCGATGGATGCCGCGCTGGCCCGCGTGGGCGCGGAAATCGGCCTGAAAAGCCCCGTGCTGGCCGAGGAGCTGCAACTGGTGACGCTGGAACTGCGCGCCGGCAACGCCAAGGACAAGGCGCTGCGCAACCTGGCGCTGCGCACCGGCGTGGAAGACGTGGACGCGCTGGCCAAGATGCTGATCCAGGCCGACCGTTTCGGCACCAGCGTGGGGGTAGCGCTGCGGATCCAGTCGGAGCAGCTGCGCACGCGGCGGCGCCAGCTCGTCGAAGAGCGCGCGGCGAAGATCGGCACGAAACTGCTGTTCCCGCTGATCTTCTTCATCTTTCCCGCGCTGCTGGTGGTGTTGCTGGGACCGTCGATATTGCAGATCCAGAAGGCGCTGGCGCAGATGGCGGCATGAACGGGGCGGGGGCTGGGGTGCCCCGCCCTCAGTCCTGGAGAAGACGCCTCTTGCGTTCGCCGAGCGATGGATGCGTATCGAATACGCCGACACCCGCCGGCTCCGTATCGGTAAACAACGACAGCGCATCGATCATTGCCGCCCTGGAGGTCAACGCGGCGCCCGCCGCGTCAGCTGCGAATTCCCGCTCGCGGCTGTATGCATGGAAGCCCCATTCCAGCAGCCAGTTCAAGACCAGATAGCCGGCGACGATCAGCAGCGGCCACTTGGCGATCCTTGCCAGCACCTCGAACCAGCCGAGCAGCTGTCCGGCGATCGCGGACATTCCCTGCACGAAACCGGTTACGGCAGCCAGGACCATGGTAAGAGCCAGCACCCATGGCCATATCATGCGGAACATATCGCGGATTGCGCCAGACAAGAGCCATGGGTAGAAACGCACGGCCTCGTTGAAAGCCAGGATGAAGACCTTGTTGCGGGAGTCGCCGTTCCTGAGATGCGCAATTTCATGGGCAGCGATCGCGAGCAGCTGGCGTTGGCTCGCCGATGCGATCAGCGTGCTCGAGAAGGCAATGAGCGCCCTGCCCCGACGGACCGATGAAATGGCGAATGCATTGGCATCCTCCGCCGGGTACTGTCCAATCCGCACATCGCCATCGGTCTCCTTCAGCAATCCGTTCACCCGGCTTGCCACTGCCTCGTTCGCTGTCACGTTGTACTTCTTCCACACCATCTCGATCGGGTCATGGAAGAAGCGGATCGCGACCAATAATGGAAGCCCGGCCACTACCAGGAATGGCCCGGCTATTTCCAGCACATCACGATGCACGAATCCATGCTGGCCGAGGCCCATCGCCAGCATGGAAAGCAGGAGCGCGGACAGCGAGCACCCCAACAGGTATTTCGCCATGCGTGGATACCATTGATGCAGTTCCTTCGCCATCACCAGTCCCCTCGAACGCTATCGGTTGCCTTCTATAAAAAGACTGCCAATCCCGCCGAAGTACCAATCCGCGCACTCCGCCGCAAGGCGAGTATAGCGTGCCGGTGAATCGCGAATATCCTTCACAAACTACCGAACAGACAGTCGGGCAGGCGCCGGGCGCGCCGGCCGTTACGCCGAAAGCCGCCCGCCGGTTCTTACCGCCCTGGCGCTCCCGCGCAGGCGGAAGCTGCCGACGGCCTGCGACAGGCCGGCCGCCTGTTCGCGCAGGCTTTCGGCCGCCGCCGCGGCCTGTTCGACCAGCGCCGCGTTCTGCTGGGTGATCGAATCCATCATGCTGACGGCGCGGTTGACTTCGCCGATGCCGGTGCTCTGCTCGGCACTGGCGCTGGTGATGCCGGCCATGATGCCTTCGAGCTGGCGCACCGCCTGGACCACCTGGTTCATCGTCTTGCCCGCCTCGTCGGCCATGCGCGCGCCCTGCTCCACCGTGCCGGCCGAATCGCCGATCAGTTCCTTGATTTCACGCGCCGCCGCCGCGCTGCGCTGCGCCAGGTTGCGCACCTCGGATGCCACCACGGCAAAGCCGCGCCCCTGTTCGCCGGCGCGCGCCGCTTCCACGGCGGCATTGAGCGCCAGGATATTGGTCTGGAAAGCGATGCCGTCGATCACGCTGGTGATGTTGCCGATGCGGGTCGAGCTTTCGCGGATCGCGCCCATGGTGCCGACCACCTTCGCCACCACGTCGCCGCCCTGCGCGGCGATCGACGAGGCGTTCGCCGCCAGCCGGTTCGCCTCGCCCGCGTCGCTGGCATTGCGCTGCACGGTCTGGGTCAGCGTTTCCATCGTGCTGGCGGTCTGCTGCAGGGAACTGGCCTGCGATTCGGTGCGCTCCGACAGGTCGGCATTGCCGCGCGCGATCTCGCCGGTGGCCACCGCCATCTCGTCGGTGCTCGTATGGATCTTGCCGATCATGCCGGCCAGGTTGCCGTTGATGGTGGCGATGGCGCGCATCAGGATGCCCACCTCGTCGTCGCGGCCCGCCCCGAACTCTTCGGTCAGGTCGCCCTGCGCGATCCTGGCGGCGGACGCGGTGGCGCTGGCGAGGTTGCGCCGGATATACCGGTACACCAGCAGCAGGCACAGCACGGTGCCGCCCACGGACATTGCCAGCAGCGCCACCGCCAGCGCGAAGGCGGCGCGCGTCTCCCCTTCGGCCCGTGCCACCGATGCCGCCGTGCGGGCATCGAGCATGGCGAGGAATTCGTTCAGCGGCTGCATGATGCGGGCCTTGTTTCGGTGGTACGCGGCGTCGTGCATGATGCGGCGCGCCATCTCCGGGTCCGGCGCATCCTTGCGGGTGAAATTGCCGTTGCCGTCGTCGAACAGGCCCTTGACGGCGTTCATCGCGATCACTTCGGTCTTCACCAGGCCATCGGAATTGGCCTGCGCCTCCTTCAGCTTGGCGAATTCCCCTTCGGTGAAGCCGGCCTGCTTCATCAGCTCCTGCAACGCGACCGACCGGCCCGACGATGGCGGCACGGGCAGGCCGCCGGCCACGAAGTCCCAGTAGATGCGTCCGTAGTTTTCCGGCCGCGGCTTGGCGCCGTTGCGGATATCGAGGATATCCATGTACTGCCGTTCATACGTCGCTTCGCCGGAGACCACGTAGGTGCGGGCCAGCCGCGTCAGGTCGTCGGAACTTTGCCGCAGTTCGTCGGCCAGCAGGTACGACTGGTAACGCCCCTGGCTGGCCGCCGTGGCGGCGGCCTGCTTGTCCGATACGCGCAGCAGCGCCCACAGGGTGAGCGCCGCCAGCAGCAGCGCGAGGAGGAACGTGGCAATAAAGGCTTGCTTGATAGACAGATGACGCATGACAGGCTCGCTGAAGCTGATGGTACGTGATACCCATCGTCAACGGTAACGTCATCGATGAAAGCATGTCCAGCGAATGCTGGCGAAGCGTGCCATTGCGATATGGGATTGTCGGATGTGGTGTACACAGTTGGCAAGGCGGCATGGACTGTCAGGCAATAGTGCGGCACTATCACTTATACGCCGCAGTCCTCCGTTATTAGCCGATATAGGATGCGTAATGAAAGTCTTCCTCAGTTACAGCAAGGGCGACAAGCGGGTCGTCGATGACATCGCGGCTACGCTGCAATCGTTCGGTCACGACGTCGAAGACTCGGGATTGAACCGTGAACCACGCGACAAGCCATTGCTGGAAGCTGTTGATTCGGCTGATGCGGTCATTCCCGTCATCAGCGAGCATGCATTCCGTTCAAAGCGCGTGCAAAATGAATTTTCCGTCATCGCGCTTGCCCGTGCCACGGGGAAGCGCGATCAGGCGATCGTGCCGATCGTTCTGGACAAGTCACCTATCCCGAATTACTTCACAGAGTGGCAGGCGATCGATTTTTCGTCGAGCGTCGAGCAGTCGTTGAAGCGCCTGAAAGACGCCTTGACGCCGGATGGATCGGAAGATGCCGGAAATGTCACAACGGCATCGGCGGAAGTTGCTACCAAGGCCGATGAGCACAGCAAACAGGTCGAGACTTTGCGTCGCGCCTTGCGCGCGGGCGCGTTGACCTTGATGTGCGGCGCCGGTACGTCCGTTGCTGCCGGCATACCGGTCTGGAACGCACTGCTGCTGAAGCTACTGGGCTCGATGATGCAGCGCCTGTCGAAGGATCATGCGATCGCTCTGACGGAACACGCGGCACAGGAGTTCCTGTCGCGCACCGATGCTTCGGCGCTAATCCTGGGCAAATACCTGAAAACCAACCTCGGCGGGGATTTCACGTCGGAAGTAAGAGACGTCCTGTATTCCACCAGCCCGGCAGGTTCACCGCTCATTGACAGCATCGTCGAACTTGCCCGCCCCCAGCGCGACAGTCGTGCGCTGGACTCGATCATCACCTTCAATTTCGATGCATTATTCGAAGAAAATCTGACACGCAATAATATCAACAACAAGTCGATTTTTTCCGAGGCGATCAAGCATGAATCGTGCGAGCTGCCGATTTATCATGTCCACGGTTTCCTCCCACGCAAAGGGCCGGTCGATACAGCGGGCCTTGTATTCAGCGAAGACGCATATCATAGTCAGTTCATCGACCCGTTCAGCTGGTCGAATCTTATCCAGCTCAACAAACTGACACAGAACACCTGCCTGTTCGTCGGCATCAGCCTCACGGACCCGAACATGCGTCGTCTGCTGGATGTCGCCTGGCGCAAGAACGCCGAAAAAACGCTGCCGCATTTCATCATCAAGCTGGCTCCAAGGCAGCATTCCGCACTCGACCAACGCATCCTTCGCATCCTCGAGGAACAGGATGCCAACGGGCTGGGCCTGAACGTCATCTGGATCAATGACTACACGGAGATCCCGGGCTTGCTGCTCCAGATTGCCGCCCGTACGGGCATTGCCGCCTAGTGTGGTGAATCATAAATTCGTTGATTAATAAATTTGACGAAATCGTCTCAAGACAAGGCGGAAATGTACGGTAAGGCCGGGGCCTTTCCGTGCATTTTCAACGCAGTATTGGGGCGATTCTCGTCGGATTTATTCAACGAATTTGTGATTCGGCACACTAGTGCCTCTGCGATTTGTATGTACACGATGCGTGCGTAGAAGGCCAGCGCGTTGCCCGTTGTTAGGCCGATCATCGCCAGTACCGGAACCGGACGCCGTGTCCATGCTGCTGGCGGGGCTGGCCGTGGTGGTCGCTGCCGCGCGGCGGCGCGGCCGCCGGTATCGGCCCGCCCTGCCCGGCTGATTCAGGCTGCCAGGCATTCCCGGTACACCGCGAGATACGACGCCGCGGCCTTTTCCCACGTGAAGCGCAGCGCATGCGCGCGCGCCCGCCGGGCCCCGTCCTCGCCGGCGAAGCGTGCCAGCCCGGCGCCAAGCACTTCGCCCATGTGGTCCGGGTCGAAGTTGTCGAAGTAGCAGGCCGCATCGCCGCCCACCTCCGGCAGGCTGGTGAAGCGCGACAGGAACACCGGGCGGCCGTGGTGCATCGCCTCGATCGCCGGCAGGCCGAAGCCTTCGGCGAGCGAGGGAAACAGGAACGCCTCGCAGTGCGCGTAATACCAGTCCCGGTCGGCCTGGCTGACCGGGCCGGTCACCGCGACCTGGCCGGAGACGCCATGGCGCGCCGCCTCGTCCAGGATTTTTTGCCGGTAGTCCTCCTTGATCACGCCGGCGATGACCAGCGTGTAGTCGGTCTTGCGCAGCAACGGCACCAGCACATGGAAGTTCTTCTTCGGGCAGACCATCCCGACCGTGAACAGGAATGGGCCCGGCGGCACGAAGCGCGGCTGGTGACCGGCGGGCGCATGACCCGCATCGACCCCGTTGTAGATGACCGACACCTTGTCGCCGGCTTCCGGAAAGTGGCGCAGGATGTCCGCCTTGACGAATTCCGAAATCGCCACCACGCGGTCGACGCCGGCGATCCGCCTGGCCATCCTGCGCAGGTACTTCGCGAGCTTCCGGCTGCCCGCCGGCTGTTCATGCACCTGGTTCAGGTCGTGCACCGTCATCACCTTCGCGGCGCGCACCCGCTCCGGGCCGAAGCGGCAATACTGGTCGGCGAAGTGGACTACGTCGAAACGGGCGTTGCGCGGGAAGTACCAGCGGTGATGCTTGCGGTGGCGCACATAGGATGCCTGCCCGCCCAGGAAACCGTCCTGCGCCGGATAGACGTAGGCGCTCAGGTCGAAACTGCCCTGCCCCTGCTTTACCAGTTGCTGCCCAAGGCTCCTGCCGAAGGTATGCAGACCGGTGTTTGCATGGCGCATCGAGTCGAGGGTGATCAGCAGCCCCGGTGTCATCGGCGCACTTCCATGATGCCGCTGCCGGCGTTGCCGGCCGCCGCGCGGCCGCGCCAGGCGAATACCGCCTCCGCGACCTGGCCGGCGCTGATCGCCTGCATGCAGGCGCAATCCTGCGCACCGGTGCAGCTGTCGCACGCCCGTTCGGCGCTCAGCGAAGCGGCATTCGTGCCGAGCGCCCCCCAGCGCGTGATGTCGATCGGCTGGATCGGCGGGAACAGGCCAAGCGTGTTGCGTCCCAGCGCGGCCGAAATGTGCAGCGGCCCGGTGCCGCTCGCGATCAGCCCGTCCGCCGTGCCGATCATCGATACGAGCCCGCGCAGGTCGCAGCGGCCGCACAGGTTGCGCACGTTCGGGCTGGCCAGCAGTGCCGCGCCATCGCGGGCGAGCAGTTCGCCCTCGGCACGGCTGCCGGTGAGCCAGATCGCGATGCCGGGATCGGCGCGCAGCATCGCGGCGAGTTCCGCATAGCGCTCCAGCGGCCATTCGCGGCCATTGCCGTTGGACTTTGGATGCAGGATCAGGTTGAAGGGCGCGGCGCCGAACAGGTCATCGGTTTCGGGCAGGCGCGGCGCATGCAAGCCGTACAAGGGGCTGATTTCCGCCAGGCTCGGCACATGATCGATCCCGAGCGGCTTCAACAATGCGAAGTTGAGCTGGGCTTCGTGCAGGCGCGAGCGCACCCGGCTGAAGTGTGCCAGGCGATTGCAGGTGAACCAGTGGTACACGCGGTGGCTGCTGCCCACGCGGTTGGGAACGTTGGCGCGCCGCGCCGCGCGGCTCAGGGCACGATCCGGGAACGCAAAGATGACGGTGTCGTAATTCTCGTCCTTCAGCAACTGGTCGAAGTCCAGCGTTTCCACCGCAAGCGCCCGGTCGATGAAGCGGCAGCAGGCAACCACCGGCGCGGCATAGCCGCGGCACAGCATGTCGATCTTCACGCCGGGAATCAACTGCTTGAGATACCCTGCCAGCGGCAGAGTCAGCACGACGTCGCCTATATTATCGGTGCGACAAATGAGAATACGTGACAGGGCGGGAGGCATTACCGGAATTTTGAAATATCTTTTTGGCGTTCGTTAAAATGGCGGGGCACCCATGCGAACGGTTCGGGCCTGGTTCGGGCTGATAAAGCGTTCCGTACCTGGGCCGGAAAGCGGTGGTTAATATATCGCTTTTGAGATGTATTCGCCACAAATACTCAAAGGCAATAACAATTCGTGGCCTTCGCGGCGTGGGCATGACCACGATGCCGGGCATTCTCCCGTGGACAACGCTGGCCGGCGCCCGGCTCCGGCCACCACGCAGGCGATAGCGGATACCCTGGCCCGCGGCGGAATCGGCGGCTGCCATCGCGTTGCCCGTCGTTTCGTACCGTTTCGTATCGTTTCGTGCAGTGTCGTTTCGCGCCATCCAGTGCTGTTTCGTTTCGTTCCGTGACTATATACGCAAAGCCGGCGCGCCTGTCGCAGACCAGGCCGTCATTTTACCCGGCCTTACCGCCTTTTACGCCGGGCCGCGGACGAAAAGATTCTGCCACACATATATGACGCGGCCATTTCGCCTGCAGCGTTCCGGCGCCATTCGCCAGGCGGCTGGCTCCGCGGATTGCACGGCCGGTCACCGCTCACCCTCCGCGACCGGCGTGCCGGCGGGACTCGCGTCGGTGGCGGCCATCGCGGCGAGCGCCGCCACGACATCGTCGCGGTGCTGGGGCTTGCCGAACATCCAGCCTTGCGCCAGCTGGACACCGCGCTCGCGCAGGTAGTCGGCCTGGGCCAACGTCTCGATGCCTTCGGCAACCATCGCCAGCTCCATCGCGGTCGCCATCGCGATGATATGGCCGACCACCTGGTTGGTCGGGGCGCAGGTGCCGATCGCCTCGATGAACGAGCGGTCGATCTTCAGGAAATCGACCCGCAACGACTCCAGGTACGAAAGCCCGGCATAACCGGTGCCGAAATCGTCGATGGCGACGCCGATACCGCGCTCGCGCAGCGCGCCGATGACCGGTTGCGCCGCCCCGAGGTCGAGGGTGCCCCGCTCGGTGATCTCGACGATCAGGTTGGCGGCCTTGACGCTGCCGCGCGCGAACATCGCGTCGAACAGGCCGACGATCGCGTCGGAATGGAGGTCGCTCGGCGAGAGGTTCAGCGCCACATGGAATGCCGGGCGTATCGCCAGGAAGTGCCGCATGTCCTGCTCCACCAGCTGCAGTACCCGTTCGGTCAACCGGGCGATGGTACCCGTCTGCTCGGCGATCGGGATGAACAGGTCGGGGCCGATCAGTTCCCCGGTGGCCCGCCGCCACCGCAGCAGCGCCTCGACCCCGACCCAGCAGCCAGATCGCAGGTCCACGACAGGCTGGTACAGCAGGAAGAACTCGTCATGGCGCAAGGCTGCGCGCAGCGCGGCGGCCAGCGACGCCTGGCGCCGCACCAGCAGCAGCATCGCGGCCGCCATGCCTGCGCCGGCGACCACGCCGGCGGGAACCAGCCGCAACGCGATCGCATCGCGCCGCGCCCGCACATCGGCAAGCGGCAGGGCCGCCACGCCCGCGGTCGGGGTGCTCGCCGAGCGCACCATGGCAACGAGGTACGGCCCGTCGGCGAACGTGGCTTGTTCCCGGCTGCCCAGGCGCGCCACCCAGGCCCGGTCGATAAAACCCCTTGCCATCGTGATCGGCTCGTCCGGACGGCGCTCGACATGCAGCACGGCCAGCGACATGCCGGCGCCGGCACTGCCGCCATCGAGCGGCAGGTCGCTGTGGAACAGCACGGCAAAGCCGTCGCGTTCGATCGCCATCAATGGACTGGTGCTTCTATCGTCGAAGGGGATGCGCGAGTAGATCAGCAGCCCGTTCGATGCCCGGAGCGTGTGGGTACCCAGCGAAAAGGCGCCGGCACCCAGGGAAGAGCACCGCATTACGCCGTCGCGCACGTGGCCGATCGCCTTGATGTAGGTCGAGGTCAGGATGACGCGGCGCATCTGTCCCTGCGCCGCGGCGGAACAGGGTTCGCCGTTGAAACGGGCCAGCTGGCGCATGCCGGCCAGCGACTGCTGCACCAGTTCGTCCGACCTGCGCAGCATCGCCCGCGCGTAGCCCAGGGCCGATCCGGCCTGTTCCAGCCAGGCCTGGCGCTGCGCTTCCCGCCACGCCAGCCATGGCGGTGCCAGCAACGCGACCACCGCGGCGAGCAGCGCGCATGCGAACATGAACCGTCTGGTCATCCTGTCCCGATATCGAATGTTGTTGGCACGTCCCTTGCGACTGAATACGCAGTATAAGACCGCAGCGTTTGCCGGGCCGCGCGGGACCGGCGCCACGGGTGCGGCCGCCGGCAGCGATGACGGCGCAATGCGTGATTCCCGTACTGCAGGACAATGCGGCCGTCGGCAGATTGCCGGAGGAAACTTTCACAAGCCCGGGTAACGGCGCCACATTTCATTCGGACAGGCACGGTTTTTAACAGGGACGCGATCCGGCAGGCGTAGACTTGCACATGACAAGTTCCAATACGTTCGCCAACCTGTCGCCGTGAGGAATCGATGAAGAACCGCGTCATGCTGGCCTGTGCGTCGCTTGCGATGATCGCCGCGGTCGGCGTGCCGCCCTGGCTGGCATGGGGCGAGGCGAAACGGCAGGCCTACCATGCCGAAGCGGATCTTGCGCTCGGCTATGCGCGCGACCTGCTGCGGCGCAGCGACGAGACGGCCCGCCAGGCGCTCAGCGGCGCGGAGCAGTTGTCGCGCTCCGGCTTCCCGCCCTGCTCCCCGGCGTCCCAGGCGCTGATGCGCAAGATCGACCTGACCTCGACCTATATCCAGGCGATCGGCCATGTCCGCGACGGCAAGCTGGCCTGCTCGTCGATGAGCGACGACGCGGCATCGCTGGGAACGCGCTCGTTCCGCTCTTCGACGGGCGTCATCTTCCACACCGGCGTGCCGTTGGGAGACGATACCGCCAGTCCGCTGGTCGGCATACAGAGCGGCGCGTTCGTTGCGCTGTTCCACCGCGAGCTACCGCTGGATACGTGGACGGCGGTGCCGGACGTCTCGCTGGCCGTGATGCACCTGGAAATGCGCCTGGACGAAGCGCCGGTGGCGCATCGCGGCCATGTCGACCGCCGGTGGCTCGCGGCGCTGGGCACCCGGCGCGCGGTCACCTTCTTCACCGACAGCCACCTGGTCGCCGTGGTGCGCTCGCAGCCGTACTTGACCGCCGCGGTCGCGGCAGTACCAGTTTCCTACCTGCACCAGCGGACGCGCAGCGTGGCGCTGCGCCTGGTACCCGCCGGCATGCTGGCCGAGCTCGCGCTGGCCGCGGCGATCGTGCTCCTTGCCCGCCAGCAGATGTCGCTGGGCAGCGCCTTGCGCCAGGGTCTGCGAAACGATGAATTCTTTCTCGCCTATCAGCCCATCATCAATCTGAAGACCGGCCGCTGGGTGGGCGCGGAAGCCCTGCTGCGCTGGCGCAGGGCGAACGGCGAACTGATCGGGCCGGACCTGTTCATTCCCGTCGCGGAACAGACCGGAACGATCGGCAAGCTGACCGAACGCGTGCTGGAACTCGTCCATCGCGATGTCGGCGACTTTCTCGCCAACCATCCCACGTTCCACATCGCCCTGAACGTGTCGGCATCGGACCTGAGCTCGCCGGCCATCCTGGCGCGCCTCGATCACTTGCTGGCCAGCACCGGTGCCCGGCCGTCGAACCTGCTCGTGGAAGTCACGGAGCGGGCGCTGCTGGACCTGGCGTCCGCAAAGCCCGTCATTGCCGCGCTGCGGGCAAGCGGCATCGAAGTGGCGGTCGACGATTTCGGTACCGGCTATTCCGGCCTGTCCTACCTGGAATCGCTCGATCTCGACCTGCTGAAAATCGACCGCTCCTTCATCGAAGCGATCGGCACCCAGGCGCCGACCAACCAGGTGGTCCAGCACATCATCGGCATGGCACGCACCATGGGGCTGCGCATGATCGCGGAAGGTGTCGAAGCCGATGCCCAGGCAGCCTACCTGGCCGAAAGCAACGTGCAGTACGCACAGGGCTGGCTATTTGCAAAAGCCATGCCCTGGCGCGAGCTGCGCACGGCGCTCGACCGGCATGCCGTGGGCCAGCTCCGTGCGGCGGCGAACATGCGCTGAACAGTGCGACCCGCGCACGATTGAAGTTGCATTAAATTAAATTTTGACAAACGCTTAAGAGTCGCTTAACTTATAGGCTCTTGGTACCGATAACCCTTCGACGAGGTAATGCATGAAATTGAAATCCATCGTACTGGCAGCTGCGCTGCTGCCCGCCTTCGGCTCCGCTTTCGCCGATGACTTCACCGTGGACCTGATCGGCGGTCCGAACGTGTGGTCCGCACATCTGGGCGCCACCCACACCACCGGTGCTTTCTCCGACACGTTCACGTTCAGCAACTACAGCGCCGACAACGGCACCGTATTCGCCAGCCTGATCAACACCGCAACGACGTGGAGCGACCTGTCGTTCGACACCGTGACGCTGAACGGTGTGAACATCTCCACGGGCGATATCGGCCCACTGTCGATCGCTGCAATCCTGGGCCAGAACGTCACGGGTCCTCTGACCCTGGCGGTCAGCGGTACGGTCACCGGCCAGGTTGCCAGCTACGGCGGCGACTTCAACGTGACGACCCCGGTTCCAGAACCAGCTACCTACGGTATGCTGGCTGGCGGCCTGGCCGTGCTGGCTTTCGCAGCACGTCGCCGCAAGCAGTAATCCACACCCGCATCACCAAAAAAAGGCGCTTCGGCGCCTTTTTTCATGGTCCGACGATCCATGCCCCCTGATCCGAGACAGAAACCGCTGGCGCACCGACCTTCTAGATGGTAGGCTACTGCCATGAACACATCGGAATCCATCCTGGCCTGCGCCCGTCAACTGATCGCCGCGGGCGGCTATAACGGCTTCAGCTATGCCGATATCGCCGATACCGTCGGCATCCGGAAGCCCAGCATTCATCATCATTTCCCCACCAAGGTCGATCTGGTGCGCACGCTCGTGACGCAATATCGGGAAGCCGCCCAGGCCGCTATCGAGGAGCTCGAGCGCCACGTGAAGCACCCGGCCGGACAGCTGCGCGCATACGTTGGATATTGGGAAGCATGCATCGGCGACGCCAGCGCGCCCTTCTGTATCTGCGCCCTGCTGGCGGGCGAAATGCCCTTGCTGCCGGAACAGGTGGCAGCCGAGGTACGTGCGCATTTCCGCTTCCTGTCGACATGGCTGACATCGGTATTGGAACGCGGTGCGGCGGAACAGGCCTTCCGGCTTGCCCAACCTGCGCGCACCGAAGCGGAAGTATTGATGGCAGCCGTCCATGGCGCGATGCTTTCAGCGCGTGCTTATGGCGACGCCGGCGTGTTCAGCACTGTCATGCATGCCCACCTGGCGCGCCTGGCAACCTTGCCCTAACCGTTGCGGGCCGCATTTTCCGGCCCGCGTTTTTTTTGCATCATCAGCCTACCAATTAGTCGGTAGTCTGCAATCACCCCTGGAGCCATCATCATGAGTCTTACTTCACCCGTTTCGCCCGATCAGCTCGGCCAAGAGCGGTGGCTGCGTCTGTACTATGCCACCCGCGCGGCATTCAGCCTGGCGTGGGTGGTTGCCGCATTGACGGCCGGGCAGCATGTCCCTGCAATCGCTGCCGCCCTGCTGGTCTGCTATCCGGCATGGGATGCCCTCGCCAATGCGATCGATGCCCGGCGTAGCGGCGGCATGGCATATAACCGCACGCAGGCTGCGAACATCGTCGCCAGCGCGGCGACGGCACTGGCCCTGCTGTTCGTGCTGCCGGACATGCATCGGGTGCTGGCCATCTTCGGTGCCTGGGCCATCGTTGCCGGCCTGCTCCAGCTCGCGACGGCACTGCGGCGCTGGAAGCAGGCCGGTGCCCAATGGACGATGGTGCTCAGTGGAGCCCAGTCTGCCCTCGCGGGCACCTTCTTCATCGTCCAGGCACAAGGGGCTGCAACGCCGTCGATCCTGACCGTGACCGGTTATGCGGGATTCGGCGCCGTGTATTTCCTCGTGTCGGCAGTGTGGCTGCATGCCGGCGCCTGGCGCCGCAAGCCCGGCTGAAGCACCCGGGCCGGGCATTTCCCGGGGCATGAATTCCCGAGGTGGCACGCAGCACATTGCAAAAGACCACGCGCCGTTCGCATCGGTACGCCATGGGCAGCGGTACACGATTCAACGCGCCTCGCGCTTCCGGCATTACAAATGGCTTACAATATAAGCGATATCAATTATTGAAAGCTCATAATGCAGCGATATGCAGTAGGTTTAATCGGCTATGGCCTGGGCGGGTCGGTCTTCCATGCGCCAATGATCGCAGCCGTTCCGGGGTTCAGGCTGGCCCGCATCGCAAGCCGTCGCGCCGGTCCCGATGTGCTGCAAGCGTATCCCGGGGTGGGGCTGGACGACACCCCGCAGGCCCTGCTGGACGATCCGGCGATCGACCTGGTGGTGGTCTGCACGCCGAACGCCAGCCATTTCGAACTGGCCAGGGCCGCTCTCCAGGCCGGCAAGCACGTGGTGGTCGACAAGCCGTTCGTGCTGTCGTCCGCCGAGGGCGACGAGCTGGTGGCGCTGGCGCGGGCCGCCGGCCTGCGGCTCAGCGTCTACCAGAACCGCCGCTGGGATGGCGATTTCCTCACGCTGCGCCGGTCGGTGGAATCGGGCGAACTGGGCGCCGTCCACACGTACCGCGCGCACTTCGACCGCTATGCGCCACAGGTGAAGGACCGCTGGAAGGAACGCGCGCAGCCGGGCGCCGGCGTGCTGTGGGACCTGGGCTCCCACCTGATAGACCAGGCGCTGCAGCTGTTCGGCAAGCCGTGCTCGGTCACGGCCCACCTGTCGATACAGCGCGAAGGCGCCGAGGTCGAGGATGCCTTCGAGCTCCTGCTGGACCACGGCGGTTGCCGGACGGTGCTCCATGCCGGCGCGCTGGTGCGTGCTCCTGGCCCGCGCTACGAAGTGCATGGCACGCTGGGCAGCTTCGTCAAGTACGGCATCGATTCCCAGGAAGACGCGCTGAAACAGGGCAAGCGACCCGGCGACGCCGGCTGGGGCCATGACGACCCGGCCAGCTACGCCGCCATTACCGGCGCGGACGGCACGCGGCGCGTCGTCGAAACCGTTCCCGGCGCCTACGAATCGTTCTATCGCGGCGTTTACCACGCCATCGCGGACGGCGCGGAAGTCCCCGTCAAGGCGCAAGACGCGGTGGACGTGATACGGGTGATCGAACTGGCCTTGCGCAGCCATCGCGAGCGCCGCACCATCGATTTCGCGTGAGGATGCCAGCCATGCACGAAGACCATGCCGCCCTGCTGCAGGACCTGGCGCTGCAGGAGCAGCAATTGCAGTTTGCCGCCTTCTCGAACGCCGATGCGCTCCGGCTCGGCCTGCTGCTCGTCGAGCGGGCCGCCGCGACGGGCGCGGCCGTGACGGTCGACATCACCCGCAACGGCCACTGCCTGTTCCACCACGCCATGGCCGGCACCTCGCCGGACAATGCCGACTGGATACGCCGCAAGAACAACGTGGTGCACCGCTACGGCCGCAGCTCCTGGCACGTGGGTACCCGGTACCGCAGCAAGGGCAAGACCTTCGAGGCCGACAGCGGCGCCGACCTTGGCGACTTCGCGGCCCATGGCGGCGCGTTCCCGCTGATTATCCGGGACACGGGCGTGATCGGCACGGTGACCGTGTCCGGCCTGCCGCAAAAGGAAGACCATGCGCTGGTCACGTCGGTCCTGCGCGAGTACCTGGACGGCCGGCCATGAACGCGGAGGGCCCGCTGCCGCAGCCCAGGCGGCTGGACGCGATCTGCGAGTACCTGGACCGGCATTACCGCATCGGCATCGAGGACATCTGCCGCCTGTATGGCGTGACGCGCGATACGGCACGCCGCGATGTGATGCGGCTCGATGCGGACGGCCGCGTCATGCGCGTGCGCGGCGGCGCCGTGCTCCCGCCCCGGGGACGCCACGTGCAGCGCTACGCCGAGCGCGCGGACACAGCGGCCGCGAAACAGGCGATCGGAGCGGCGGCGGCGGCGCTGGTCCGCGACGGCGACCGGGTGCTGTTCGACACCTCCACCACCGTGGTCGAGGTGGCGCGCGCGGTGGCGGCATCGCCGCTGCATGCCGTGACCAATTCGATCGACATCGCCGAGGCCCTCGGCGGGCGCGACGGCGTGGAACTGCACCTCACGGGCGGCCGCTTCAATCCGTGGCAGCGCAGCCTCGAAGGCGCGCAGGCCCGGCTGGGCCTGGCGCAATTCCAGTTCGACAAGCTGTTCCTCGGCGCCTGCGCCATCGGCCCGCAGGGCCTGACCTGCCCGTCCGACGAGGAAGCGTCCCTCAAGGGGGCGATGCTGCGCCAGGCTGCCCAGGTGATCGTGGTGGCCGATGCCGCCAAGTTCGGCAAGGCCTTCATGCACCGCCTGTGCGATTTCGAGGCGATCGATGTGCTGGTCACCGACCAGCCGCTGCCCGGGTTACTGGAGGAAACGCTGGCCGCCCTGGGCGTGCACGTGATCATCGCGGCGGGATGAGCGTCCGGCCCGCCGGCGTGGACTACATCTTCAACCCCAGCACGCCGACCAGCCGGTTCAGGTCCCCTTCCTCCCGGAGGATTTCGGCAATCAGCTCGGGCAGCGGCATGCTGACTGGTGCGGGACGCCGGACACCGCGTCTTCCAGGTTGATGATGGCCGTGCCGCCGGGGTAATATTCGCGATCCGTGATCGGAGGGAACCGCCATGAACGACTGGATCGACCTTACCCGCAAGCTCGACAAGGACCTGCGGATCTACGAGGACGGGGCCTACAGGGATCCGCCGTTCGTCGCTGAACGCTGGGCGCAGCGCGCCACGGAAGGTTTCGAGGTATGGCGGCTGATGCTGGGCACGCAGACGGGCACCCACATCGATGCGCCCTGCCACTTCGCCGATGGCGGCGCCACGCTGGACCAGTTGCCTGCCGGCGCGTGCGTGGGCACCTACCGGCTGGTCACGGCGGAGAGCCTCGCCGATCCGGACTTCCGCCCCGGCTGGGCCGGCGAGACCCACCTGCTGCTCGATGCTCGCGCGCCGTTCCGGGCCGCGCCCGAAGCCATCGATGCCCTGCTGGCTTTACCGCCGCCGATGATCGTCATGGTCGGCAACCTGCGCGTCGCTCACGACGACCCGTTGTGGTTTCACCAGCGCGTGGCCGAAGCGGGGAAATACCTCGCGGAAGACACGCTGGAAGACATCGGCGAGCTGGCGCCCGCCGGCGACATCGTCGCCCTGCCCCTGCGGCTGGCGGGCGTGAGCGGTTCACCCGCCCGCGTGATGGTCAGGGCGGGTGCGGGCGGGCAGGCGTGACCGGCCGGTAGCGGGCGCGCCGCCGGTTGCACGTCGGTCAGGCGTCGTGCTGCAGCAGCCCCGCACCGAGCACGCTCGATTCCCCCAGGTTGCGCAGCACCATGTGCGAGCGGATGTCGAGCACGCCGGGCAGCTTGTACAGCTTGTCCATCACGAAGTCGGAATAGTGCTTCAGGTTGCGGGCGCGCACCCGCAGCATGTAGTTGGCCTCGCCCGTGACGACGAACGAGGCGATTACCTCTTCCCATTGGCCCAGCGCGCCGACGAACTGCTCGTGCCACTGGTCGACGTCGCGCCGCATCGTGATCATCACGAACGCCTCCACATCCAGTCCCAGCAGTTCCGCATCGAGGCGGGCCGTGTAACCCTTGATGATGCCCGCGCTTTCCAGCAGGCCCACCCTGCGCAGGCAGGCCGACGGCGACAGGAACACCTTCTCGGCCAGCTTCAGGTTGCTCAGGCGGCCATCCTGCTGCAGTGCGCGCAGGATGTTCAGATCGACCACGTCCAGCTTCATTGAAATATTTTCGTGTTAATTCATCGAATATTCGAATAATAAATCAATATGGCGATTTTTTGCGCCTCTCTTTGCAGCAAAAAACCATGGCGCCTGCCCTAGAATATCTCCAGCGGTCACGCGCACCGCTCGCCTGACGCGTGTCCCATACCACGGTCATCCCCTCCACTTCTCTCACCACGGAAATCCGCCTGATGATTACCGAACAAGACTGCCTGGCCCTCGACGCCGCCGATCCGCTGGCCGCCTGCCGGAGCGAATTCGCGCTGCCCGAAAATGTGGTCTACCTCGACGGCAACTCGCTGGGCGCACGCCCGAAGGCAGCCCTGGAACGCGCCAGGCAGGTGATCGCCGCCGAGTGGGGCGATGACCTGATCCGTAGCTGGAACACGGCCGGCTGGTACGACCTGCCGGGCCGCCTGGGAGCGCTGCTGGCGCCGCTGCTCGGCGCCGAAGCGGACGAGGTGGTGGTCACCGATTCCACGTCGGTCAACCTGTTCAAGGCGCTGGCGGCGGCGCTGAGGATGCAGGCCGCCGATCCGGTGCGCGCCGGGCGCCGCGTCATCATCACCGAGCGCGACAACTTCCCCAGCGATATCTACATGGCCGAGGGCCTGCTGGGCTGGCTCGACCGCGGCTACGAGCTGCGCCTGCTCGACTCCTGGTCCGATCTGCCGGCGGCACTGGCCGGCGCGGCCGGCCAGCAGGTCGCAGCCGTGATGCTCACCCATGTCAACTACCGCACCGGCCGCATGTTCGACATGGCCGCCACCACCGCGCGGATCCACGCCGCCGGCGCGCTGGCGATCTGGGATCTGGCGCACTCGGCCGGCGCAGTCGACGTGGCGCTGAACGCGGCCAATGCCGACTTCGCCGTCGGCTGCACCTACAAGTACCTGAACGGCGGCCCCGGCGCGCCGGCCTTCATCTGGGTGCCGCGGCGCCACCATGCGCAGTTCTCGCAGCCGCTGACGGGCTGGTGGACCCACCGCGAGCCGTTCGCCATGCAGCCGGGCTACGCGCCGGCGCCGGGCATCCGGCGCGCGCTGTGCGGCACGCAGCCGGTGGTCTCGCTGGCGCTGGTCGAGTGCGGCCTGGCCATCTTCCAGCGGGTATCGATGGCGGCGCTGCGCCGCAAGTCGCTGGCGCTGTCGGACCTGTTCCTGTCGCTGCTCGAACAGCATTGCGCGGCGCATCCGCTGGAGCTGATCACGCCGCGCGCCCACGCCGACCGGGGCAGCCAGGTCAGCGTGACGCATCCGCACGGCTACGCGGTCATGCAGGCCCTGATCGCGCGGGGCGTGATCGGCGACTACCGCGAACCCCGGGTGATGCGCTTCGGCTTCACGCCCCTGTACACGGGCTACCAGGACGTGTGGCGCGCGGTGATGATCCTGAAGGACATCCTCGACCGGAGCGATTATCAGGTCGACGCCCGGCGCAGCGCGGTGACCTGAGCGCAATCCGAGCGCAATCCGATCCGATACGAAGGAAAGAACATCATGCAATGCCCGTTTTCCCAAGGTGCGGCCACGCCGGCCACGGCCCAGGCCCAGGCGCCCGATTACCACGGCGCCCAGCTCGACTTCAGCCGTGACATGAGCTATGGCGACTACCTGTCGCTCGATACGATCCTCGGCGCCCAGCACCCGCTGTCGCCGGACCACAACGAGCTGCTGTTCATCGTGCAGCACCAGACCAGCGAATTGTGGATGAAGCTGATGCTCCACGAGCTGCACGGCGCGCGCGGCAATATCGCCGGCGGCCAGCTGCCGGCGGCAATGAAGATGCTGGCCCGGGTGGCCGCCATCATGAACCAGCTGGTGCATGCCTGGGACGTGCTGGCCACCATGACGCCGCCCGAGTACTCGGCGATCCGCCCCTACTTGGGCGCCTCGTCGGGCTTCCAGTCGCACCAGTATCGCGAGATCGAATTCCTGTTGGGGAACAAGAATGCCACGCACCTGCAGGTGCACCGGCACAAGCCGGCCGCGCACGCGGCGCTCGACAGCGCGCTGCGACAGCCGTCGATCTATGACGAGGCCATCATGGCGATGGCGCGTGGCGGCCTGGCGGTCGATGCGGCGCGCCTCGACGGTCCGTGGGACCGGCCGGTGCGTTCGGACGCGTCGGTGAAGGCGGCATGGACCATGGTGTACCGGAACACCGGGCAGTACTGGCCCCTGTACGAACTGGCCGAGAAGCTGGTCGACCTCGAAACGGCGTTCCGGCTGTGGCGCTTCCGCCATGTGACGACGGTGGAACGGGTGATCGGCTTCAAGGCCGGCACCGGCGGCACGGAGGGTGTCGGCTACCTGCGCAAGATGCTCGACGTGGTGCTGTTCCCGGAACTGTTCGAGCTGCGCACCGAACTGTGACCGGCCACCGGCGCCGTGTGAACCGGCAAGGTTGCAGCACCGCCCTGGACAGGGCTAAACGGGCAGCACGGCTTCCACCGAAGAGACCTGGCACCGGATATCGCCATCGCGAAATGCCCAGGTATCCCGGCCGGCCGCCTTGGCGCCGTAAAGCGCTTCGTCGGCAACCTTCAGCAGGTTATCGGCTGAAATTTTTCCGGCACTGAACGCCACGCCGACCGTGGTGGTGACCGCCAGCGGACCCGCGCCGCAGACGAACGGTTCCCGGATGGTATCGAGGAGCTTTTCCATCATCGGTGCCACCCGCGATTCGCTATCGATGTTCTCGAAAATGATGACAAACTCGTCGCCCGCAAGCCGCGCGATGGTGTCGACCTCTCGAACACTGCCGAGCAATCGCCGCGCAAACTCGCACAGCACCTGGTCGCCTGTCGCATGGCCGAACGTGTCGTTGATCCGCTTGAAGTGATCGACATCGAGGAAGGCGAGCACCAGGCCCGTATGGGACCGCCGTGCGCGGGCAAGTGCCGCCGGCAGTTCGGCTTCGAACATGCGCCGGTTATGCAAGCCGGTGAGCGTGTCGGTACGGCTCAACAATGCCAGCCGGTGCTCGGCTTCGCGGCGTTGCTGCGACAGTGCGAAAAATGCCCTGCTGAGGCTGCCGACCTCGTCCGAACGCACCGAGTCCAGCACATCGATATCCGCGGTGCCCGCGACGAGCATGTCGACACGCCGGTGCAATCGACCGAGGGGACGCAGGAAAACGGATGCAAGGTAAAAGCCGGCCGCCGTGGCCAGCAGGGTTACCGCGGCAGTCGACATCCGGGCAGCGCTTTCGCCTTGCCGCAACGGCGCGAACGCTTCGGCCACCGGGTAGACCACGGTGAGTGTCCACCCGGTACGGCGCAGGTGCGTCGCTGCGATCAGCGCCGATCGCCCTTCCTTGGTCACCCCCTCGGTCCAGCCCTCGAATCCTGAAAGCGCGCGCCGCGTCACTTCGGTGACACCGCCCGGCTCCCGCCAGACGTTGTGCAGCACACGGGATGCGTCGGGATGATAGATGATCGTGCCACGCTGGTCGATCAGGTAGAAATAGGCGGAAGGACCCGGCCGGGCAGCTAGGAACTGCCCCATGAAACGGGCATTCACCAGGCTGAGCGCGCCGCCCAGGACGAACATCACATCGCCGTTGGCGCCGATGACCGGTTCGGTCAGCACGATGGACGGCTTGCCCGACAACGGACTGCGAAACGGCGGCGAAATAACGCCCTCCCGGGTGTCCACGGTTTCCCGGAACGTTCTGGTGTTTGCCGCCGTCGTATCGCCGACGCCACGCCGGTTCGCCAGGTTTGCGATGACGCTGCCGGCACGGTCGAACACGACGACGTTATCGAATTCGTCGCGCAATACGGCATGCTGTTCCAGCAACGGCTGGAGACCGGCGGACCGCAGGCCCGGTACGCGCGCGGCATCTTCCGCGATCGCTCTCAACAGCACACGCCGGTCGCTGACCTGCTGGTCGAGTGCGGCGGCGGCGCTTGCCAGCAGGGCAACCTGCTGCTCGCCGACCAGGGCACGCATCTGTCGCTCCATCGGGTACAGGACGGCCAGCGACGCCAGCAACGCCGACGCGAGCGCAAGCACGCTGACCAGGAGGGCGATGCGTGCTTTCAGCGTGCGGGGAAGAATATGCATGGCTATCGCGCGCAGGAGAACCCGGCCGATCACGCGGCAAGCGCGGAAGCGCTGGCGTACACGACCCGCAGGATGGCGGCAATCCGCGACGGCTTCGGCAGATGGCAGTCGAATCCCGCATCCCGCACCTGCGCCAGCGTCCTGGCATCATCCAGCGCGCTATAGGCAACGAGGTACGGCTGCGCCAGGGGCATCGCGCGCAATGCGCGCGCCACCGCATAGCCGTCCATGCCGGGCATGCGGAGATCGAGCAGAACGACATCGGGTGCGAAGGTTTCCGCCAGCGCTATCGCCCGCGTTCCGTCATGGACCGCCTGCGCGGCCATCCCGTACAGCGAAAGCAGCTCGGCCAACGCGTCGGCCGAATCGGCATGGTCGTCGACAACGAGAACACGTAAGGAGGAAAGCGGCATGCCAGGGTTCCGAAGGTAGTCACTTGAGAGTGAAGTTGCAATCGGCGTTGGCTGGGCCGGAATGACGGGAAATCAACTGAACGATGAAAAAGCAGCAAGGCGAATTTCCCTACGTCAAGTTTATAGCAGGCGCTTCGCAAGCGCCATGGAAAACGCGAAAGTGTTGGGTAGATGCCTCGTGGTTAAAGCGCATCATCGGCGTATCCAGTTCGGCCAAGTCCCGGCTGCAAGGCAGCGGCCCGTACGGCGCATGCGTTCCGGGCGAGCGAAGCGCGCAGGTCGCCTGGCACGCCCCTGTACCTGCCCTCTCACTTGCTGGCAGGGCTCCGTACCCATTCGCCGGCGGCGCGCTCCAGCATTGCATGCGCATGCTCCGCAAGCACCATCTTTAACTCCACGCCTTAACCTCACGCCATTAACCTTGATTAACCTCGATTAACTCGGCTGCGGGCTTCGCCTGGCCTACAGTATTTTCGGAACGCCATCGACGGCGTACGTCCCGATACCCCCGACCTTTTGGAGAAAACCATGACACAAGCCGATTCGATCGACCGGAGCGATGCCTCGCGCCGGGCAGTGCCGGTCATCCACTACAAGAAGGTGAAGATCGATGGCGTGAATGTGTTTTACCGGGAAGCGGGGCCGGCAGAGGCGCCCGTTCTGTTGCTGCTGCACGGGTTCCCGACCTCCTCGCACATGTTCCGCAACCTGATTCCCCTGCTTGCCGACCGCTACCGTGTCATCGCGCCGGATTATCCGGGCTATGGCCAGAGCGATGCACCCGACCGGTCCGGATTCGACTACACATTCGCCAACCTGGCCGATATCGTCGACAAGCTCACCGTCGCGCTGGAAGCGACGCGCTACAGCATGTATGTGATGGATTACGGCGCCCCGATCGGTTACCGGCTCGCACTGAAGCATCCCGAACGGGTCCAGGCGCTGATTGTCCAGAACGGCAATGCCTATACCGAAGGCCTCGCTGCATTCTGGGATCCGATCAAGGCCTACTGGGCGGATCGTTCGCCGGCAAAGCGCGAGGCGCTTGCCCACCTCGTCACGCTCGAACTGACGAAGTTCCAGTACACGGATGGCGTCAGCGATATTTCCCGGATCAGCCCGGACAACTGGGTGGTCGACCAGGCACTGCTCGACCGGCCCGGCAATCGCGAGATCCAGCTCGACCTGCTGGGCGACTATGGTTCGAACGTGCCGCTGTACCCGGATTTCCAGGCGTTCTTCCGCGAGCACCGTCCGCCCACGCTGATCGTCTGGGGCAAGAACGACATCATCTTCCCGGAACCGGGCGCCCATCCCTACCTTCGCGACCTTCCCGACGCGGAATTGCATATCCTCGACACGGGGCACTTCGCGCTGGAAGACAAGCTCGACGTGATCGCGCCGCTGATGCGCGACTTCCTCGATCGCAACCTGTGAACCGGCAGCCATGAAGCCGGCACCCGCCACCTGCCTGCAACACACCGCTGAAACACGCCTGCCAGGAGCCGACATGAGCACGCCCCCGATCGCCAGGTCCGCGACCCGGCACCGCACGGCGCGGGTCGCCGGCCTCGATATCTTCTACCGCGAGGCGGGGCCCGACGATACGCCGGTCGTCGTCCTCCTTCACGGCTTTCCCAGTTCCTCGCACATGTACCGCAACCTGATACCGGCGCTGGCGGACCGTTATCGCGTCATCGCGCCGGACCTGCCCGGCTTCGGCCTGTCGGCAATGCCGTCGCCCGAGGCGTTCGCCTACGGCTTTGCATCGTTCGCGGCCGTCGTGGACGAACTGCTCGCCGGGCTGGGCGCCAGCCGTTACACGCTCTATGTGATGGATTATGGCGCGCCGGTCGGCTTTCGCCTGGCACTGGCGCATCCGGAACGTGTCACGGCGCTGATCGTCCAGAACGGCAACGCCTACGAGGCGGGCATGGGCGATTTCTGGACCTCGACGCGCGCGCTGTGGGCCGACAACAGCGAAGCCAACCGCAATGCCATGCGCCCCTTCCTGACGATCGACGGCACGCGCTTCCAGTATGTCACCGGGGTGAAGGAGATCGACCGGATCGATCCCGCCGCATGGGTACACGATCAGTTCTTCCTCGATCGTCCCGGCAGCAAGGAGATCCAGCTCGACATCATTTTCGACTATCGCACCAACGTCGCGCTGTATCCCGAGTTCCACCGCTATTTCCGGGAATTCCAGCCACCCGCGCTGATCCTGTGGGGTGTCGACGATCCGATCTTCCTGCCGGAGGGCGCGCAGGCGTTCCTGCATGACCTTCCCCATGCGGAACTGCACCGCTTTGACACGGGACACTTCGCGCTCGAGGACAAGGCCGATGACATGGTGCCGTTGATACGCCGGTTTCTCGAAAAAAACCTGCAGGGCCGGGCCGCCGGGCGGCCGCCCGCGAAGGAGGATGACGGGACGGCATACCCCGCGGGCTGAAAGCGGCGGCCTGCGCAGCTGCCCGTTCTTCAGGGTCCGGCGTCCTGCCGGAGGCGTGGAAACGTCAGTTCGAACATGCTGCCCTGCCCCTCCCCGGGGCTGGCCGCGCGCACCTGCCCCCCGTGAAGTTCCATCAGGCTCCTGACCAGTGCCAGCCCGAGCCCGAGGCCGCCGTGCTGGCGTTCCGACGCGGGCTTGGCCTGCACGTACAGGTCGAACAGGCGGGGCATCAACGCGGCAGGGATGCCGATGCCGTTGTCGGTGACGGTTGCAAAGACCCGGCCTTCCCGCAGGCCGACCGCGACGTCGATCCTGCCGCCATCGGGCGTGTAGCGGATGGCGTTGCTGACCAGGTTGCACACGATCTGGATCAGGCGCGTGCGGTCGCCGTCGACGAGGCAGCGGTCCCGCGCCGGCGCGAAGGTGATGACATGGTGCTTGCGCAGCGCCGCCGGCGTGATCTGTTCGATGGCGGCTGTCACCACGTCATGCATGTCCACCTGCGTCTTCACGATCGACAGGAGGCCCTGCCCCACGCGCGAGACGTCCAGCAGGTCTTCGACCAGGCGCTCCATGTGGCGGATTTGCCGGGTGATCAGATCACCGATGGCGGAAGTCTGCTCGACAGTGGCGAGCCGGTTCTTCAGCAGATGCGCCGCCATTCCCGCGGCCGACAGCGGCCCGCGCAGTTCGTGGCTCAGGATCGACAGGAATTCGTTTTTCTGCCGGTCGGCGTCCTGCAGCGCGTCGGCCTTCTCGTTGAGCTGATGATTCAGCGCCTGCACCTGCGTATTGGTCGTTTCCAGGCAGCGCGACATCACCACCAGTTCATCCTGGCGCTCCTGCAGCGCGGCCAGGGCGTCGGTCAATTCCCGGTTCTGCTGGTGCGCTTCGCACAGGGCGACATTGTTGGGAAGAGACAGGCGCGTCACCGCGTCCGCCATTGCAAGCGGCTTCATCGGCAATGGCCCGGGGAGGCTTTTCCTGAGCAGTACGTGGGTACCGGTCGCGCCGGTCGTGATCTCGCAGCGGTCCATCAGCCGGGCCGCGGCGTGCAGGCCGCCACGGCCCTGGGCCGACGACGCATCCCTGGCATGGAAGCGTTCGGCCTTGTCGATGCCCGGGCCGCTGTCCTCGATCTCGATCACGAACGCGCAGCCATCCGTTTCATCGATCGAGAAGCGCACTCTCCCGCGCCGCGCGTAGTTGTAGGCATTGCGGGCGATTTCCGACACGGCGGTGCCGATGCGGGCCTGGTCCTGAACGCTGAATCCCGACAGCGCGGCGATCTGGCGTGCACGCTGACGTGCTGCGATTACATCGGTTTCAGTATTGACGACGCCGGTAAGGATCGGATGGATTTTCAGGCAAACCGTCATGGGAGGAAAAATGGCAATGGGACAGGTCGATGCGAAGGCCACCGAGTCGCGTGCAATGGCAAGATGAATCTTGCCTGGGAGATTGACCGGTGTTCACGCGAACGTCGCATGATACCCCAGTTTTCATGCACAATTTCCATTAGGAACTTTTATTGATTGATTTTATTGATGACTTTATTGATTGCGCCAGTGCCGGTCATTCGCGGATTTCGAACTTCCCACGGTGGCGATATGGCCACCAGCTCGCAATCCGGGAGCGCATCGTCCTGCACTCCGCCATATTCCGCCTCGTAAAATTGGTGCACTGCACAAAAATATCCTTGACATCACCCAGCGAACCGTTAGACTCGCTTATGTTGCATCGCACAATTCCGATCCGGAGCCGATCACAAAAGCTCCATCACAACACTATCCAAATGGAGAAATACATGTTTTCGATTCCTCAGCAATTTTCCAACGCCACCAAAACCCATTTCGAAAGCCAGTTCGCGGTCTTTTCCGCCCTGACCAGCCAGGCATTCGAAGGCGTCGAAAAACTGGCCGGCCTGAACCTCGCTGCCGCCAGGACATCCCTGGAAGATTCGTCTTCCACCGCCAGGCAGTTGCTGTCGGCCAGGGATCCGAAAGCGTTCTTCTCGCTGAGCGCCGCCCAGGCCCGGCCGGCTGCCGAAAAAGCGGTGGCTTACGCGCGCCAGGTGTCGTCGATCACGTCCGGCACCGCTGCCGGACTGTCGAACGTGGCCAAAGCGCAATTTTCGGAAACAAACCGCAAGGTGCTCTCGCTGGTGGACGAAGCCGGCAAGAACGCTCCGGCCGGCAGTGCAAACGTTGTCGCCCTGTTCAAATCCGCACTGGGCAACGCCAGCGCCGGCTACGAGCAGCTCACCCTGACGGCGAAACAGGCATCGGACGCGATCGAAGCCAACGTGAACACCGCTGTCGGCCAGTTCACCTCGGCCGTCACGAACGGTCCGGCCGCTGCTGCTTCCAGATAATCGGTTGCCGGCCCAGGCCGGCATCAGTCGCCTAGCATCGGCAAACAGCGGCAACGAATGCTGCTATGCCCTGCCGTACTCCGCCATGGCGCCGGCATAGGGCAGCGACAGGGTGACCGTCGTGCCGGTGCCGGGCGTGGAACGGATCCGCAATACGCCACCCGCCTCGGCCGCCCGTTCGTTCATGCCGGCGATACCCCAGTGGCCCGCGCGGCCCGAGCGCAGCATCTCCGCGTCGATGCCGTCGCCATCGTCGGCAACCGACAGTTCCAGCTCCTCCGCCCCGTAGGCCAGCCGCACCGCGATGTCGCGGGCACCGGCATGCCGGCACGCATTGCGCACGGCCTCGATCGCGATGCTCGTGCACGCATGCGCCGCCTCGGCCGACAACGCCCTGGGGTTGCCCGTGTGGGCGAAGCCGCAGCGCGGCGCGCCCTGCTCTTCGCAGACCTGCGCCAGCACGGCAGCCAGCTGCGCCGGCAATCCGTTCGCGGCCGGCGCCGTTTGCCGCAGGCCCTGGACGCGGTCGCGGGCCTCGGCCAGCACGGCGTCGGCCCGCTCCAGCGTGGCGGCCAGCGACGCGCGCAGCGGATCGGCCGCCGGCATGCGCTCGGTGGTCGCGTGCACGCGCAGCACCAGGCCCTGCACGCTCTGCAGCAGCGTGTCGTGCAGCTCGCGCGCGATGCGCTCGCGTTCGGCGTTGCGCGTGCGCTCCAGGGCCAGCAGGCGGCGGGCATGCAGGCGCAGGCGATAACGGTAGAGGCCCCACAGGCCCAGCAAGGCCAGCGCGCCGCACGCCAGCTTGAACCACACCGTCTGCACCACCGTCGGCGGAACATGCACGGGCAAGCCGGCGCCTGGCGGGCTGGAGGCGCCGGCGCCGTTCACTGCCTGGACCACGAAGCGGAAATCGCCCGGCGGGAGGCCGGTGTAGGCCGCTTCCGTGGCGCGGCCGGCCTGCTGCCATGCCCGGTCGTATCCTTCCAGCCGGTAGCGGTAGCGGATGCGCGCCGCCATGTCCGTGGATGGGGTGGCGAACCGGAACGAGACCCGGCCGGGATCGGGCGGCAGGTGCACCGCCAGCGCTGGGTCGTGCTCCCGGCCGTCGGCCGTCACGTGCAGCAGCGTGGGCGCCGCCGGCACCGGCTCCTGCCGCATGGCGGCCGGATCGAGCCAGAACACCCGCCGCTTCGTCGAGACCCAGATCCGGCCATCCGCCGCGCGCACGATCGAATTGTTGAACAAGGGGCGGGCGCGGCCAGCCACGCCCTCGCCCTCGTCGAACACGCGGGCAGGCACCGTGCCGTTTGCCCGCAGCGCGGCGGCGGGCAGGAGCACCAGACCGGCAGCGCCGTTCAGCCACAGGCCCTCGGGCGCGCCGACGCCTCCGGCCAGGCCGGCCACCGCATCGGCCGGCGCGGTCCGCACGGGTACGAAGCGGTTGCCGGAAAGGCGCGACAAGCCATCGGTGCCGCCGGCCCAGATCGCCCCGCCGTATTCGGCCAGCACGCTGACCCGGCCGGCGGCGAGCCCCTGCGCGGCGCCATACAGGGTGACGGCGCCGCCCTCGACCAGGGCGACCTGGTTGTCCTCGTAGCCGATCCATACGCGGCCCCGGCTGTCTTGCAGCACGGCGATCGGCGTCTTGCGCCCGCCTTCGGGCAGCGCGGGATGGCGCTGCCACGCGCCGTTCGCGTGGCGCAGCACGCCACGGCCGCTGGAAACAAGCCAGACGGCTCCGCCACGTTCGACGGCAACGGCGCGGATATTGTCCGCCGGCGCCACGTCGGCCGGATAGGCGACTTCCGCCAGCAGCCGGCTACCGTCGGCCGACAGGTGCCGCAACGCGTCCTTCGTCGCCTGCCAGATGGTGCCGTCCTGCGCGGCGGCCATCGCCTGCGCGCCGGCACCCGCCGGTAGCGCGCGCACGGTGCCGTCGCCTTCGATCCGCCATGAGCCATTGCCGTCGGCGATGAAAACACCGCCGCCGGCCGCCGCGAGCAGGCGCGCCCGGTACGGCGTCGGCAGGCGCGCCTCGACGGCATTGGCGGCGCGGAAGCGGTCCAGCCCGCCGCTGGTCGCCACCCAGACATTGCCCTGCGCGTCTTCCATCAGGCAATGCACGACATTGCCCGTCAATCCCCGCGCCATCGTGAACAGTTCGGTACCCGGCGCGTAGCCGCCGCCGGGGCGATCGTCCGCACGCAACGGATCGGTATGCCGCAGCAGGCCGGCCACATCGTCGAACCACAGTGCCCCGCTGCTGTCGGCCAGCATGCTGCCGCTGACGGGACCGCGCTGCCGGAACACCCAGCGATCGGCATGGGCATACCCGGCCAGGCTGTCGAGAGCGCGGATGCCCCGCTGCTCCAGGTACCACACGGGGCCGCGGCCGGATTGCGACGGCGGCTGGCGCGTGGACGGCCCGGGAATGGCGGGTTCGAAGCGGTCTCTTCCCGGCCGGCGCAGGGACAGGCCCTGTTCGGTAAACGCGGCCACCGTACCGTCCGCATGCACGAACACGGAAGCGACCTTGCGCGCCGTGAAGCCCTGCGCCGGCCCCATGCGCTGCCAGCGGGCGCCGTCGAAGTACGCCAGCCCGCCGATCCCCGCAGCCCACAGCCGCTTGCCATCGCCGGCGAACGACCAGATGGCGCCCGCCGGCAGTCCGTCCGCGGTACCCCAGTTGCGCACCTTGCCCGCATGGTAGTGGCTGATGCCGCCGAACATCCAGCCGATCCACAGCCCGCCGGCGCCGTCCGACTGCAGCGTGTAGACGGACCGGTCGGGGAAACGGGCCGCGCCCGCCGGTTGTACGCTGGTAAAACGCAGGCCATCGAACCGCCACAGCCCTTCCGACGTGCCGAGCCACATCCATCCATCGGTCGTCTGCGCCATCGCGGTGATGTTGTCGGGAACGCCGTCGCGCTGCGTCCACGCCACGTGTTCGAGCTGGTCGAGCGTGCGCGCCGGCGCGGCCGGCAGGTGCGACGGCAGCAGGCTGCAGGCCGCGAACAGGCAGGCCAGCAGGGAATGAATGAGATCTGGAAGTCGCCGGTGGCGGTCGGATGGCACGGAACGTTCTGAAAGACAATCGGCGGGCGCAGTATAGCAACCTGCGGGGCGCCGTTGTTCGTCGGGAACAAGGCGCACGAGGTGCAGCCGCCAGCTCGTGATCGGTATCACGTCTGGCCGGGAGCCCGTTTCAGGGTGAATTCGGTGATCTCGGCCGGCACGCCGAGGCGGATCGGGAAGCCGTTCCACAGCCCGGTGCCGTTGCTGACGTACAGCCACATCCCGCCGACGCTGTACCGGCCCGAGACATAGCCCCCGTTGGCGCGCTTCACCACCTCGTCGATGCCGCGCACCATGCCGCCGTGGGTATGCCCCGACAGCTGGACGTCCACGCCCGCGCGGGCATTGGCTTCCACTTCGATCGGCTGGTGGCTCAGGAGAATGACGGGAAACGCCGGCGCGGCGCCCTGCAATGCGCGCGCCGTATCGGGCCCCGCCATGTCGAAGCGGGATGCCACCCGGTCGGCGACGCCGGCCACGGTCATCCGGCTGCCTCCGTGGTCGACGACGGCATGGCGGTTGACCAGCACCGTCATGCCCAGGCGTTCGAACTCGCGCGTCCAGCGCTCCGCGCCAAAGTAATACTCGTGGTTGCCGAGGCTGGCGATGACGCCGTGCCGGGCGCGCAGGCCGGCCAGCGGCGCGATATCGCCCTCGCGGGCCTGCGGCGTGCCGTCGATCAGGTCGCCGCTGATCACGATCAGGTCCGGCCGCAGCGCATTGGTGCGCCCGACCACCTGGCGCACCCAGCCGGCATCCATCAGGCGGCTGATATGCAGGTCGCTCAACTGCACCATGCGCAAGCCGTCCAGGCCGGGCGGCAGGTCGCGGATCGCCAGTTCCACCCGCCGCACTTCCGGCACCCCGATCGCCTGGTACACCCCGACGCCCGACAGCAGGGCCGCAATGGTGAACATGGCATAGCGCAAGCGTGGCATGAACGTGTGTTCGACGGCGCGTCCCCGGCGCAGCGCCCACGCCACGAACAGACCCAGGTCGACAAGCAAACTCATAATCGACAGCAGCAGCCAGGCGCAGTACAGAAGGCCCAGCAATATCACGAAGGGGCGGGGAATCTCCGGCGAGAACATCGTGCCGAAATACCATTTCTGGATCTGGTGGTGCTGGCAGACCAGGAATACCGCCAGCGCCAGCGCGATGCGGGCAGCGCGCCCCAGCGGCAGCGGGACGATCAGGCGCAGGACAAAGTAGATGAAGGCGAGATACAGGTAGGGAAAGAACACAGCGTGAAGGCTCTCGTCTGTCGTTGAATTGCGCAATGATAGCCTGATGAGCTGGTGGACGTATCGCACCGGCCTGCCGTTGCCGGAACTTGTCGGGTGCAGCTCCAGCATTGTCGGAAGTGGCGCCCGGACGCATTTTTCTCCCGTGGACCTGCGGCCTGGCCAGGCATGCATCGCGTCGTTAGTGTTGTACAGCCCGTCTAAAAAAGTCCTGGCGGCAACATGAGAGGCGCGACCGGCGTACAATAAAATTTCCCAAGATCTATTTTAGTGTTTCATATGAAACTATCTCATCCCGGCGAACCGCAGGTGGCGTCGTTGCAATTATCCGAACTGATCGGAGCCCTGAGCTACGCGCTCGATATCACGGAAGGCCAGCCCGCGGGGCATTGCGTGCGCGCCTGCTGGATCGCCATGGCAATCGGCCGTCGCATGAACCTGGGCGAGCATGAATTATGGGAACTCTATTACGCGGTGCTGCTGAAGGATCTCGGATGCAGCAGCAATGCCGCGCGCATCTGCGAGTTGTACATGACGGACGACCTGTCGTTCAAGCGCGACTTCAAGACCATCGGCACAGGACTGCCTCAAGTGCTGGCCTTCGTGCTGTCGCACACCGGGCTGAAAGCCGGCCTGGCCGAGCGCTTCCGCGGCATCCTGACGATCCTGCGCGACGGGAAGCGCATCACCGACGAACTGATTGCCACGCGCTGCCAGCGCGGCGCCGACATCGCGCGGCTGCTGCGCTTCTCCGACGGCGTGGCCGCAGGCATCTACAGCCTGGATGAGCACTTCGACGGTGGCGGCCGGCCCGACGGCCTGGCAGGCGCCGCGATTCCCATGTACGCCCGCATCGCCCTGCTTGCGCAGGTGATCGATGTATTCCACACGGCGGACGGGCGGGATGCCGCCTTACGCGAGGTTCACGCACGCGCCGGCCAATGGTTCGATCCGGACCTGGTGGCCGCTTTCGATGATGTCGCAACGGACAACGCGTTCTGGACCGTGCTGGCCTCCCCCGATGTGGATATGACAGTCAGGTTGCTGGAGCCTGCGGGCAAGGCCGTCCCCCTGGACGACGACTACCTGGACGACATCGCTGCCGCATTCGGCCAGGTGGTGGACTCGAAAAGCCCTTACACGAGCGGGCATAGCGCCCGCGTGGCGTTGTACACGGACCTGATCGCCGAGCAGATGGGCATGTCCGCCGAACGCCGGCGCTGGCTGCGCCGCGGCGCACTGCTGCACGACGTGGGAAAGCTCGGCGTCAGCAACAGCGTGCTCGACAAGGCCGGTTCCCTGGACCGTGCCGAGTGGGATGCGGTGCGCCAGCATGCCCAGTACACGGAGACGATCCTGGGCCGCATCGGCGCCTTCCGTGAACTGGCCCATATCGCCGGTGCGCACCACGAAAAGCTCGACGGCACCGGCTATCCGCGAGGGCTCTCCAGCGCGGAAATCGGCCTGGAAACGCGCATCATCACCACCGCGGACATCTTCGATGCCATTACCGCCGAACGACCCTACCGTGGCGCGATCGCTGTGCCGCAGGCGCTTGAAATGATGGGCAAGACCGTCGGCACGGCACTGGACCCCGCATGTTATGAAGCGCTGTGCAAGGCGGTGGCGCAACTGCCTGCCTAGTTCCCCCAATCACGGGCAGGCCCTCGCCGCAAGCCTGCAAGGGTTGTGGCGAGGGCCTGCAGCTGCCGGTGCGGGTGGTCGACACGCCCGCCGCGCGACGGGCCCTGGCAGCAAGAGCCGATGCCGCGGTCAGCGGCGGCGGACTAAGCGGCGCGTGGCCATCAGCAGCAGCATGCCCGTGCCCAGCATGGCCAGCGAACCCGGCTCGGGCACGGCGGTCACCGTGGCGAAGGCACCGTCGGCGCCGACGGCGGTGCCGGCACCCGGCTGCAGGTCGAACGTGACAAGGTCGCCCGTGCCGGCCAGGTAGCCGAACTGCTCGTCGAGCAACGCGACCACCAGCGACGTTCCCGCGCCTGCCGGTGCTACGTCGAACGCCACGTCGAACGCCAGCAGGCCGCCCAATTGCAGCCACTGGCCGTATTCGTTCCAGCCGCTGCCGTTACCGATCGCCAGCGCCGAAGCGAGGCTGCCGGAAACGTCGCCATCGGCCAGGGTGGCGCCGCCGGTGTCGCCGGTAAAGCCGCTGAAGCCAGTGAGCGTGGCGCGCGCCGGGCCGGCGTTGGCCAGGCCTGTGAACAGGAAGTCCAGCCAGCCATGCCTGCCGGCCAGCGACGTGGTGTCGAGGGTGACGTGGTAGACCGGGCCGGCCAGCGCGTTGCCGGTGCCGGCGGCCAGTGCCAGCAGCATGGCCAATCGAAGTACGAAGGATTTCAGCATCGTCTTGCCTTACAGGATGGCGGCGAACAGTTTCGGCGTGTAGCCGATGCTGACCCGCTGGGGATTGAGGAAAGTGGTCGTCACGGTGGCCGTCTCGCCCGGCGCCAGGGCCGCCACGGGCAGTGCCACGATCGGCGCCCCGCCCTGCGCGCCGCTCTCGTTATCGAGCACCACGCCGCTGCTCAGGTAGTCCAGCCGCAGGAACAGCGTGCCGGCGATTGCCGTGTCCGACGTGTTGGTCAGGGTGACGGTGCCGCGCTGCTTCTGCGTGGCGCGGTCCAGCACCAGGCCCGATTGCACGATGCGCACGCTGGCCGTCAGGTCGCTGTAGGCGGGCACCGGCGCCGTGCCTTCGTAGGCACCGAGATCCGGCGCCGCACCTTCGAATGCCAGGCCGACATCGATGCCGGCATCGACCAGGTCGGTACCGGCGGCCAGGCGGCCGTGCGGCAGCGGCGGCAGGCCGCCGTCCGGCAGGCGCGGGGCGTCCCAGCCGGTGGTCGACACGCTCTGGAAATCGGCCGCCGTCACGGTGACGGGCAGGTTCCAGCTGTTGTGCGTGCTGTCCGTGCCGGCCACGTTGGCGGCCGCGGTGGTGCCGCCGTAGGCCAGGTTGTTGCGGGCGATGCCCAGGTTGACGTCCGTGTTGTCCGGCGCCACGCCCAGCAGGTTGAAGCCGGTGCGGTTGCCGATGGCCGTGTTGCTGGTGAACTCGGTGGCCACCGGATGGTGGTTGGCGTAGAAACCGTTGACCTTGTTGGCGATCGATACATTGAAGCGCGTGACATGCACCGGCGCATCGGCTTCCCAGAGGCCGGAGAAGCCGCCGATCTTGAAGCCGTTGCCGTTGCCGGCCGGGATCGGCGTGGCGGTACCGGGCAGGTAGCCATGCGACCAGGCCCACGAATGCTCGATGGTCACGGGCGAGTGGGCATTGATGGTGTCGAAGCCGTCGTCCGTGTTGGACCACGCGCGGCAGCCGCGGAATACGTTGCCCGGCTCGTTGGCGGCGATGTGCGCGCCGAAGCCGTCGGCATTCTGGCCGGCGCTGCTCTTGCTGTACGGGTCGTAGTTGTGGTGCGAATCCGTGTTCAGCACCAGGTTGTGGCTGCCGCGCGAGATGAACAGCCCCGGCCCCATGTGGTGGTGGGTGTCGAGCTGCTCGAAGATGTTGCGGCTGCCGCGGATCCACAGGCCCCACGATTCGTTGTTGAGCGTGTTGCCCGGCTGCTGCGGCGCGCCCGTGATCTCCAGCCCTTTCAGGTGCAGCCAGCTGGCCGTCACGTTGAAGGCCTTGACCCGGCAATCGTCCTTCAATCGGGAAAAGTCGAACTTCGGCTTTTCGCCCGGATAGGCCCAGTAGCGGATCGGCGCGCCGTCCTGGCCGCTCTTGTTGAGCGTGATGACATTGACCACGTCGGTGCGCGTGGCGCAGCTGTTAATGCCCGCCGTGTACACGTAATCGCCGCCGCGGAAATAGACGGTGTCGCCTGGTAGCGCTATCGACTGGGCCTTCGCGAAGCTTTTCCATGGTGCCGTCAAGGACCCCGCTGCGCCATCGTTGCCGTTCGGTGCCACGTAATAGACCGCCGCCGCCGCATGCGACGACACCCCAGCCGCCAGGAGTGCAATACTCTGCCAACCTTTCATTGATACTCCGATGTGTTGTAGTTTGAGGGAGGTACGCGGCCGTTGCCGGTGGGTAGGCCGCTGTGGAAAGCCGGCAAATATTATCTGCTCGGCAAGCCATTTGCTGCGCTATTTGGTGATGTCGATAGACGGCCAGCGCATGAGGCGCTGGCCATGCGGGTTTGCGGGCGATACAGGGCCGAGATACAGGTCAGAGATACAGGGCAGGCCGCTTCCTGTTATCGTCTTGCGATGACAGAACACATCCACTTCTACGAACCACGTGCCGGCCATGGCCTGCCGCATGATCCCTTCAATGCCATTGTCGGCCCGCGGCCGATCGGCTGGATCTCGTCGCGCGACGGCGCCGGCACGCTCAATCTCGCGCCGTACAGTTTTTTCAATGCCTTCAACTACACGCCGCCGATCGTCGGCTTTGCCAGCATCGGCCACAAGGACACGGTCAGGAATGTCGAACAGACCGGCGAATTCGTGTGGAACCTCGCCACGCGCCCCCTGGCCGAAGCGATGAACCAGACCTGCGCGGCGGTGCCGCCCGCGGTCGACGAATTCCAGCTGGCAGGCCTGACACCGCTGGCATCGCGCCTGGTGTCCGTTCCCCGTGTAGCGGAAAGCCCGGTGGCATTCGAGTGCAGGGTCACGCAGATCGTGCAGCTGGAAGGCGCCGATGGCGCCAGGGTGCCGACCTGGCTGGTACTTGGCGAAGTGGTGGGCGTGCACATCGCGCACGCCTTGTTGAAGAACGGCGTCTACGATACGGCGTCGGCGGGCCATATCCTGCGCGGTGGCGGCCCCGCCGATTATTTCGAGATCGTGCCGTCGCAGCTGTTCAGGATGCACCGGCCGCAGTGACAGATCGCGCAAATCCTTCGCCCGGGCGGAGCTCGACCGCCGCTTCAAGCCCAGCCTGGCGAGGTGATGCGTGTCGAAATCGCTTCGACCCCGATGCCGTCGACAATTTCCGCTGGTGCGGGCTGGCGGCTATACTGGCTGCCTGTCCCGCCCAACTCCCCCTGACATGCGTGTGCAATCCCTGAACGGCATTACCCTGGAATCCCTGCTCACCCGGCTGGTCGAGCACTATGGCTGGCCCCAGCTGGCTCGCCGCATCGACATCAACTGCTTTCGAAGCGACCCGAGCGTGAAGTCCAGCCTCAAGTTCCTGCGCCGCACGCCATGGGCACGCACGGAGGTGGAAGCGTTGTTCCTGGATACCGACTTTCCCGACTGACGGGGATGACCCGGTTCAGCACGGCCACTCCCGGCCGGACAGCGGCAAGCCGGCCTATTCCAGCAGGTAGGCATCGTACACGACAGCGGCACCGAGGCGCATCGCCGCCCCCACGCCGATGGCGCGATTGAGCCACGCATAGCGCGGATCGGCCGTTTCAAAACTCATGGTCAGGCGAAACGTGTATTTGGCCGGATCGACCAGATTGCCCTTGGCCACTTCCGCCATCACGTCGGCCGGGCCGTAGCGAAAACCCTTGGTCTGAAGGTAGATCAGCGCCCCGTCGCCGGTCTTGAGCAGGTAACGGGTGTCGATGATGGCAACCCCCTGCGCAGTCACCACCTGCCAGTCCGCCCCGTTGTTGAGGATGGTGCCCTTCAGGCGTGCACCGTCGAAGCTGCCGCTGGTGATCGGAATGATGCGGCGGCGTCCCAGATCGCTGGTCGCGCCCAGCTCCCAGATCGGCGCCTCCAGGTTCACGCTGAATCGCGCGAGATGTTCCAGCTTCGGTTTCGGCGGTTCGAAGACTGCCTTCTCCGCGGCGCGCGCCGTGCCGGATTCCGCGGCCAGTGCCGACAGCACGAGGGCGATGCCCAGGCATTTTTTCATGTCTCCTCCATTTTTATCGAATCGCCGGACTGTACGGGTTCGGTCGCGGCCTGCGTTGTCGAGAACGCCGGCCATCCGGCTCGCCGACCCGGACAGGGATAGTGGAAATATCAGGATACCTGATATTAGATCACTATACAACGCATCGCCCGATAACAGCTGCCGATGCCGGCGTGGAGGTCTGCGCGTGCGGAAAGACGGCGCCATTCCGCCACGGCGGCCACGGTCGGCCACCGGAATCGGCATGGGATGCCGATGAAGCGGGCCGATGTCGTCACCGGCTGCATGTCACCGGTGAGCGCCCCCCGCTTTGCCGCCGCTGGCATGCCGGATTACTGCAGGCCCTCCGGTTGCGGCTGCACATCGAAGGCGTGACGCGGCTTGCCGAGGTTGCCGAGAAGTCCGGCCGCGCGCGCCAGGGCCAGCGCCGACGTGGCTTTTCCAGGCGTGATTTGCCAGGCTCGCGACCCGTCCGCGCCGGCCGATGCCTGCAGGCCGAGCACGTTGTCCGGATTCCGCGTCAAGCTGGCGACACGGTCGATATCGCCGTGCGATGCACAGGTCATCACGATTGCGCCGGGCCTGACGACTTCGTGAAGCCGGCGCAGCACCGTCTCCTCGCCACCCGTGCCGGCACACAGCGCATCGATGATCACATCGCAGTCTTTCAGGTGATGCAGATTGACGGTGCCCGCCAGCAGCGCCACGCGCCGGTCCCGCTGGGCTGCCGTCAGACGGCCCGCGGCAAACGCCTCGTGGTACGTCGAGCGCATCGCCGCAGTGGCCTTGTCGAGGCCATCCTGCGCAAGGTCGAACAAGGTAACGGGAATATCGGCATCCAGCAGGCTCCGCGCGATGTCCATGCTGGTCGCGGTGCTGCCCATGATGCCGACGCGCCTGGCGGGCGGGGTGGCGTGCGCAGCCAGACCAGTGGCATTGGCCTCTTTGGGTGCAAGAGGCAACGCCGATGCCTGCGGTTCCCGGTGCTGGCTTTGCCCGTCATGGCGCCACGATGGGTGCTTGCCGGGTTCGCCGGCAACGACTTCTTGCAGGGTGCCGCGTGCGGTTCTTGCGTTGGAATGGAGATCGCTTTGGTATTGGGTCATGTAATGCTCCTTGAGATGAACTGAATGCTGTTGCGTTGCGCTTGTACTCGCTCGCGCCACATGCTGGATTCATCATAAGAGCTGCCGCATCGCCAATAACGATGTATGGAACCCAATGGATGAGCTATTTTTCGCACTAAAATCAATACCTTGTCCACTCCATTCCGTTATGTGAAATACAGTATTGCGCATTGATAAATTTCATAAGGAATTTCGTTGTCGGGATTTCAGCATGTGAAATCACGTTTGAACGCCTGAAAAGATGCGCCCTTCCTGTCATGCAGGTGGTCCTGCCCTGCACTGTCTGTCATATGCAGCGTTGCGTCGTGTTAGGAACGAAGGATCGGCAAACCGCTGGCGTCACTATTTACAGATTGCTTAGAGCAGCAAAATGCGCGGTTTTGCAGTGAGCCGCTGGATTTGCAACGCGCAGCCAGCCGTTTCGCCTTGACCACAGTGTTGCGTTTTCAAAAAAATTTCTCGTCATCGTTACAAGCGGGCGACCGGCTTCATCCGCCCTGTCCGATTTGGCCTGTGCCAGCGTCATGTGATCGTACGAGGCAACCGTTGACGCCCAAGCCGCTGCCTGTGGCGCCTCTGTCGTAAATCGCCAACCAAAAAAGAAATTCTCTTGTGACACAGTAAATATCAAGAAGCAATGTAGTAACATCGGCTGACACGCAGTTTTGTGTTCGTTTTGCATAGGTTCCTGAAATAACTGCAATGTTTTATTTTCTTCATCAACCACTACCTGCCTCGCCAAGCCCTGCCTTGCTCAAGGTCGCACGAATGCAAAGCCGTTTGCTTTCTGCAGTTCTTTCGAGTGCTTCGCCGCCGCTGTCATGATCGAGCCCGCAACGATTCAGCCAGACGCCGGTGTTCCCGTTGGCACAGACATCTTCCGCACAGTTGTTCCGAACAGCGACGGAAGGATCGACATCTCCCATGCCAGGCTGGACGGCGGCATTGAGGGCCCGACCGAGGCCGAACAAACCGTCAATGGCATAGTGCATGTCCAGAATGCGGACAGCGCGTTTGGAAAGACGCGCCGATGAAAGCCCTGCTCCCAAGGGTACGGCCAGCGCCCAATCCAGCAATTGCAGGCGGCAGTTCGAAAAGAAAACCATGCACGGACTTCGCCAGGATGCCTTGATGGCACAGAGGGTGGAGACTGGATTGATATTCATGGAGATGCTCGGCATCGACGACGCCCTCGCCTATTGGCGAACATCGGAAGTTTCCGAGGCCATCATCGACCGTCTGATCAATGGCAATACGGACTGCAAAACGCCCGTCCAGCAGAGTTCCGCGCCGAGTTCGCAAGACCCCCCGCTGGATGGGCGGATCAGTCTGTTCTACAGCAATACGGGCCGACGCCGGGACGTGATCGGCGCAGCCGTCGTGCAAGCTGCTCTCGCTGTCTTCCAGGAACTCGGTCGTGAGCGTGCCGAACAGATGCTGCGCCGCGAGGGTCTCAGCGAGACCGTCATCACCAGGGTACTGGCACCTCACGGCGAAGGACGACGCAGCGCGTGAGCTGCACCCCGGTCGAGGCAATCGGAGGAAATACCCACTTCAGCAATACCGATATGCCAGGTCACGCGGCCTTTTAAACGGATATGCAAGCGCTCGAAGGCATGTGTGCTAAAGCGATCATGTTGGCCACAATTCGATGTACTGCATGTGCTTTGCATACAACGAACAGGAATTGAACCGCTAAAAGAAAACCCATCTATTGCCGCAGGGATTCACGACAACCATAATTTCCGCTCGTCAATTTAATTAAGATCAAACCATGACAACTGCGCGCGGCATGCGGATCGGACATAAGCTGGCACTGGGCTTCGGAACACTCGTTGCGCTGATGATCGTGCTGGCGACATTTTCCCTGTTGCGCCTCAACGCCCTGGAGCGGGCGGTCACCGCACAGAACCAGGTGATGGATCGCAAGCTTCGGCCGCTCTACGATGCGCGCGAAGCACTTGCGCAAACCGGCCTTGCGGCGCGCAACGCCTATATCTTCACGGCGCAGGCCGATGCCATGCGCGAGCTGGACATTCTCGATCGCGAAAAGAACCTGTATCTCGAAGCGTTGACGCTGATGACACCGTCATTCGGCAGCGACGAGCGCTTCGTCAAGGTGCGCGCCGGCCTGCTTGCCATGGCCGACGAACTCAAGCGGCCACGCCAGTACCGCGCCGGCGGACAGATGGCGGAATACGGCCAGTTCCTCGTGAACGAATGCAGTCCGCTACGCCGGCGCATCGTCGCCGACATCGATGTGCTCGTGAAAGCGGTGCAAGCGGAATCCGACAATGCCAGCGCCGCCGCGTCGAGCGTCTATCGCAGCGCATTCATCAACATCGTTCTGCAGGCGGCGTTCACCCTGGCCGTATGCGTGGCCATCGCGGTCTTCATCACGCGCAGCCTGCTGCGCCAGCTGGGCGGCGAACCCGGCTACGCCGTGGTCGTGGCCGGCCGCATTGCCAGCGGCCAGCTGGCGGTGGACGTAAAGACGCGCGGGCCGGACGGCAGCCTGCTGCATGCCATCAGGGCGATGCGTGACAGCCTTGCAGGCATTGTCAGCAAGGTGCGCGCGGGAACCGACCATATCGCCAGTGCTTCGGTCCAGATCGCCATCGGCAACAGCGAGTTGTCCGAACGCACCGAGCGTCAGTCCGCATCCTTGCGAAAGGTAGCGGCAGCCATGGACGATCTGACCGAAGCGGTGCGCCATAACGCGGACAACGCGCAGCGCGCCGATGCACTCGCCCTGGAGGCCACAGAGGTATCGGAACAGGGTGGCCAGGTGGTCGCGCGGGTGGTGCAGACGATGGATACGATCCGTGCATCCTCGGCCAAGATCACGGACATCATTGGCGTCATCGACGGCATCGCCTTCCAGACCAATATTCTGGCGCTGAACGCCGCGGTGGAAGCGGCGCGCGCGGGCGAACAGGGCCGCGGCTTCGCTGTCGTCGCATCGGAAGTGCGCACGCTGGCGCAGCGCAGCGCATCGGCGGCAAAAGAGATCAAGGCACTGATCGACACATCGTCGGGCACGGTCGAAGCCGGCGCCGCGCTGGTCGGGGAAGCAGGGCATACGATGCAGCAGGTAATCGCCAGCGTCAATCGCGTCCAGCAGATCATGACGGAAATCAGTACGGCCAGTGGCGCGCAGCGCGCCGGTATCGAGGAAGTGAACCGGTCCATCGTCGACATCGACAACACCACGCAGCAAAACACCGCCCTGGTCGAGGAAGCAGCCGCCGCTGCCCAGGCACTGCAGGACGAGGCTGCGGCCCTTGCCGCCGTGGTCAGCATCTTCGGGCTGGCTTCGACTGACCGGCGGTAACGGCCCGCCACGCGCAAAATCGGCAAGGCAAGTCCTGCTCCACCCGGATCGCGTTGCGTGCCGGGCGGAAGATCACCAACGGACAGCCGGCATCACGTGCGCGGCCGCACGAGATGCCGGGCTTTCAGTGAGCAGGCATGGTATCCGGAAGACCACGTGTCCAGCCTCCGTGAAAGGATCGACTCGGACTTCAATTATTCAGCGGCATGCATCGACCGCGGCGCCTGGCGTTTTTCTACACATGCTGAACGACACCCGCCAGTGGCTGGCGGGACTTGCGCGGCCAGTGAGTCACATGAATCACTGCATCTTCATGCAGCGGCGGCCGGGACTGTCGCTTGAAACGCTGCGCATCAATGCATTGCCGATGCCGGCGCCGATTGCCCTGTTTGTCGTATCGGCGGTCATGTCTACAGCCATACCACTAAACCCTGCTAAATACCGCGTCACATCTGCCCCGACATTGCCACGTATCACGCTTCCTCGTACATTGGGTCGTGCCGCATTTTCCAACACCATGCAAAGCGTTCTGGCAACCGTCCGGGCACTGTCCCCGGAGTACTGGGGTGATACATGATATTTCGTACCGCACTGCGCACCCGATGCTTCGCATTGGCAGTATTGGCGATATCGTCGCCGACGGCATCTGCCGGCACTCCGCCAGGCGCCGGCGCCATGCCACAGTCCTGCACCGTAAATGGCAAGGCGTGGCCAATATGCGCCCATGCCGATAGCTGGGGTTTCGAGCAGGGTCGATACTGCATCGCGCGCAGTTTCTGCCCGGCCAGCCGGAGCGGCCTGCCCACCGGCGCCGGACGTGCCGCGCCGGTCGATGCGCAGGCCGACCGCGCCACCCGCGCCACTTTCAGCTACCTGCGCAGCATCTGGGGCATTGCCATCCTCGCCGGACAATCCGACCTGACGTGGAAGGACGCGATCGACATGACGGAACGGGTGCATGCCGATACAGGCAAGTATCCGGCACTGATGGGCTACGATTTCATGAACTACGGGATGACCGGCAACGATGCCGACGGTTTGCGCCAGACCGACGAGGCGATCGCCTGGGCCAGGCGGGGCGGCCTGGTCGAATTCAGCTGGCACTGGCGCGATCCTGCTCTGCTCCGCACGCCACTGGTCAACAAGGCGAACTTCTACGCGCGCGAGGCCGACGCGCGCAAAAACACCCCTTTCACGATCCCAGTCTCCCAAGGGACGCTCGATAGAACGAGCCCGGCATTCCGGCAGCTCGACGACGGAATCGACCTGGTCGCGGGGGAGCTGAAAAAACTTGCCGCCGCTGGGGTGACCGTCCTGTGGCGACCATTGCACGAAGCATCCGGTAACCATGGCGACGGCTGGTTCTGGTGGGGCCGCACCCGCGCCGACGGCGTGCCCCAGGCGTACGCGAACATCATGCTGTGGCGCCACATGTTCGACCGGCTGGTCAACATGCATGGCATCCACAACCTGATCTGGGTGTGGAACGGGCAGGATCCAGCCTGGTATCCTGGCGACGACGTCGTCGACATCATCAGCTACGACATCTACGACACCAGCGACGACAAGACGTACGGATCGCAGGTGAAGACGTACCTGAAAGCGCGTGTGACCACGGCCGATCACAAGCCCGTAGCGCTCAGCGAAAACAGCTACATTCCCGATCCCGACAGGATCGCGGCCGACGGCGCATGGTGGCTGTGGTTCATGACATGGAACGACCGCGACACGCCCGCCGGTGTCACCGCCCCGGAAAATTTCTGGACCGGCGAGTACTACAACACAGCTGCGCACAAGCGAAAGGTCTACCACCATCCTCGGGTAATCACGCTGGATCGCGTGCCGCGACTGAACGCGCCCCGTTGAGCGGGGCCGTCCCCCGACACGGTGAGCGTCGCGCCAGCGCATGCTTGAATGGATCGCGAATGATTGCGAACAGGCCCGTTTCGAAGGCGCTGGCACGGCTGGGGCAAGATCAGGTCACGCCCGTTAAACAGTCAGAATCTTGAGTAAGATTATCGAGGATGAGCAGCATAATCCTTTTAATGCAACACTCTTCACATTGGCAAACACGGCGACCACAGGGCACTTCATCGCGGAACAGAAGCGATGCCTTGTCGATGGTTCCCATCCCACACCGCATCAAAAATCGAATCCGACCAGACCACATATGAACCGCAGTTCAGCGATCCTCGTTGCGGCCGTTTTTTCCCTCAGCGCATGCGGCCCTGTCAAGACCTCACCGACGCAACCTGCGCACGGGCAGTTCACCCCTTCCGCAATCACGGAAACCATGCGCAAGGTCGCCGATTGGCAGATTGGCAGCTGGTCGACCAATGGCTTCGCGAAACCGAAGTACAACTGGACCTACTGCGCAGCCTATACGGGCATCTTCCAGGCCGGCCTGGCGACGGGAGACGGCAAGTACCACGACTTCCTGCGCAAGGTTGGCGCCGATCTGCAATGGCGCACCGGCAAACGTCGCTACTTTGCGGACGACTACTGCGTCGGCCAGGTGTTCTCGCAGCTCTACGCGCAGGACCGCCAGCCTGAGATGATCGCACCCTGGCGCACACTCGCCGATGAAATCGTCGGCAAGCCAAACAACGAGTCGCTGTCGCTGGCCACGCACGACATCATTGAGCGCGAATGGGCCTGGTGCGATGCGCTGTTCATGGGGCCTACCTCGCTCGCTTACCTGAGTACGGTTACCGGCGATCGAAAATACCTCGACACGGCGCTCAAGCTATGGTGGAAGACCAGCGATTTCCTGTACAGCCCCGAGGAACGACTGTACTTTCGCGACGAAAGCTACTTTGACAAACGAGAGAAAAACGGCAAGAAGGTATTCTGGTCGCGCGGGAATGGCTGGGTCATGGCCGGCATGGTACGGGTACTGTCCAATATGCCCCCCGATCATCCCGACCGTGCACGGCTCCTGGCGCAATACCGCGCCATGGCGGCGCGTATTGCCGGCCTGCAGACGGCGGACGGCACATGGCACGCTTCGCTGCTCGATCCGGGCAGCTTCCCGACCAGGGAAACCAGCGGCACGGCGTTCTACACCTATGCAATCCTGTGGGGATTGAACAGCGGCATGCTGGACCGCGCCACATACTGGCCTGTCGTCGAGAGAGCCTGGCCAGCGCTGGCAAGCGCAGTGCAGCCGGACGGCAAGCTGGGCTACGTGCAGCCAGTGGGCGCCGCACCGGACAAGGTCGATGCGAACAGCACGGAAACCTATGGGCCAGGTGCATTCCTGCTGGCGGGCTCCGAGCTGCTCGAATACATCAAACGGTAAAAGTCGGTGCCGCCGACAACACCGTTGCGGCAAGTCGCACGCGGCACGCGAACGTGGCAGTGGTCGTCTCATCGACGTCCACTGCCCTGGCGTCCGCGATCGGTATTGCCTTTCTCGACCCATATCCGGGATTGCGCCTCACCTGCGCCCACTGACGGCCACGCACTGGCGTTCCGCTTGACCGGGAAGTGAGTTTCAGGTCGCCCCCTTCGTCCCCGCATTTGACACCGCTACCACGACAGGCTACCTTGTTTGCGCTAACAAAAAATGTTTGCCAATGGTAGCGAACATCAAGCGTTGAGGAGACTCCGTGATCACATGGCCAAGCCCGAAAATTAAAACTGTTGCGACCGCTTCCGAGGCGAAACGACCGCGGATCTTCAACCTTTCGCGGCTCATCCAGTGGCTTGCGGCGATCGCATGCCTCCTGACTGCGGCATCGGCCCATGCGCTGGGCACCGGGCGGTTCGTCCAACTGGAAGGGAGCGATGGCGTTGTCGTTGCGGCGGCTGGCCGCGCGGCGCCATTGCTGGTTTCGCCCGGCGATTTCCCCGGCGTGCTGCGAGCGGCACGCGATTTGCAGCGCGATATCGGCAAGGTCAGCGGCGCCACGCCGGCATGGCGCACGGATGCCGTCTCCATGGCCGGCGACGTCATCATCGCCGGCACCCTGGGCCGGCACCCGGTAATCGACCGCCTGGCCAAGGAAGGAAAAATCGATACGGCAAACCTCGCAGGGCAATGGGAAGGCTTCCTGATCCAGGCTGTGCCGGATCCGATGCCTGGTGTGAAGCGCGCGCTGGTCATCGCGGGCAGCGACAAACGCGGCACGATCTATGGGCTGTACACGCTGTCCGAGCAGATCGGCGTCTCGCCATGGCACTGGTGGGCCGACGTGCCGATTCCCCGCCACCGTTCGCTGACAGTTCCCCTCGCCACGCGCGTGACGGAAAAACCCGTCGTGCAGTACCGCGGCATTTTCCTGAACGACGAGGCACCCGCGCTTACCAACTGGGCGAAGGAACGCTTCGGCGGCTTCAACCGGCAGTTCTACGAGAAACTGTTCGAGCTGATGCTGCGCATGCGGGCGAATTACCTCTGGCCCGCGATGTGGTATTCATCGTTCAATGACGACGACAAGGGCAACGGCGAACTGGCGGACATGATGGGCATCGTCATGGGCACGTCGCACCACGAGCCGATGATGCGCGCACAGCAGGAGTGGCACCGTTATGGCAAAGGCCCCTGGGACTACCAGCGCAATGGCGATACGCTGCGCGAATTCTGGGCCGGCGGCCTGCGCAATACGCGCAACTACGAAAGCGTCATTACGATGGCCATGCGCGGCGACGGCGACGAACCGATGTCCGAAAGCGCGAACGTGGGACTGCTCGAACGCATCGTCTCGGACCAGCGCGACCTGATCCGGAAAGAATGGCAGCGCGAGCCGGAAACGGTACCCCAACTGTGGGCGCTGTACAAGGAAGTACAGGACTATTACGAGAAAGGCATGCGCGTCCCCGACGACATGCTGCTGCTCTGGTGCGACGACAACTGGGGCAATATCCGCCGGCTGCCGACGGCCGAGGAGCGCAAGCGCCGCGGCGGCGCCGGCGTCTACTATCACTTCGACTACGTCGGCGTGCCCCGTTCCTACAAGTGGCTGAACGTGACGCAAATCGGCAAGGTGTGGGAGCAGATGAACCTGGCCAACGAATATGGCGCCAACCGGATGTGGATCGTCAACGTGGGCGACCTGAAGCCGATGGAAGTGCCGACCGAGTTCTTCCTTGCCTACGCATGGGATCCGGCGTCCTGGCCTGCCGAACGCCTTCCCGACTACCTCCGACAGTGGGCCGCCCGCGAATTCGGCGAACGCCACGCACACGAAATAGCCGCCATCGTCGACAAATACACCCGCTACAACGCCCGCCGCCGGCCTGAACAGCTGGCGCCGGATACCTACAGCCTGGTCAACTACGACGAGGCCGAACGCGTGGTTGCCGACTACACCGCGCTGGCAGACGAAGCGCAGCGCATCGGAATGACACTGCCCAAGGCCATGCGCGACGCCTATTTCCAGCTCGTCGAGTATCCGGTGCGGGCCTCGGCCAATGCCGTGGACCTGTACGTATCCGCCGGCCGCAACCAGCTCTACGCGCGCCAGGGACGGGTCAGCACGAACGACATGGCGGCGCGGGTACGCCGGCTGTTCGGGCACGATGCCGAACTGGCACGCCAGTACCATGGCATCAGCAACGGCAAGTGGAATCATATGATGTCGCAGACGCGTTTCGGCTACACGAACTGGGACCAGCCCTACCGCGACGTGATGCCGGCGGTGTCCGAGCTGCGCATTCCCGGGCCGGGCCAGCTGGCCGCGCCAAACGGCATCCACCCCTCAGACCGGATGGGTGTCGCGGTCGACGGCAACCCGGTCGCATGGCCCGTCTTCCCGATCCGCCAGCTGATCCTGCCGGCGCTAGACCGGTACGAACGCAAGCCCCGCCACATCGACCTGTTCAACCGGAGCAGCGCGCCGTTCGACTACACGATCACCGCCAGCCAGCCGTGGCTGAAGATCAGTCACTCGGCCGGCCGGGTGGCCAGGGACCGGCGCGTTGCCATCGATGTGGACTGGAACGCGGTGCCGGTCGGCATAACGGAGACCGAGCTTACGGTACACGGCCCGGACAAGGCCAAAGTCGTCGTCAAGGTGCCGGTGCATGCGCGTACGGATACCGTGGAGGGGCACGTCGAAACCGGCGGCGTGATCGCCATCGAGGCCGAGCACTATACCCGCGCCCTGGCACCGGCCGGCAGACGGTGGCAGACGATCCCCGGCTACGGCCGGACGCTGTCCGGCGTCACGACGATGCCCGGCGCGGCACCGGCCCTCACTGTGCAGGATGGCATGCGGCTCGAGTACGACGTGCACCTGTTCAGCGCAGGCGAGGTGAAACTGCATGCGGTCCTGTCGCCGACGCTGAAGTTCCAGCCCGGTAGCGGGTTCCGTTACGCGGTGTCGATCGACGACGGTCCGCCACAGGAAGTGAACGTGCATGCCGACGGGTCGGAAGACTACTGGCGCCGCATCGTTTCGGACGGCGTGGCGAAGTTCGTCACGACGCACAGGATCGACCAGCCCGGCAAGCACACGCTGAAGTTCTGGGCGCTCGATCCCGGCCTGGTATTGCAGCGGCTCGTCGTCGACGCAGGAGGAATGCAGCCGAGTTACCTGGGGCCGCCGGAAAGTCCGCGGATCGTTCGCCGCCCGGAATGATGTCGGCACTGGTGACGCCCGGCGCTGCGGAGTGGCTATCGCGCCCAGCCCTGGTCCTGATGAAGAATACCCATCAATGAATCTCGTGAAGATCGGACCGGACGTCCCGCGTCACGTGGCGGCATCCACCAGGCCTGCTTCGCCCGTCGTCGTGCCCGGCCGCCCCCATGCGCTGGCGAAGTCATGGCGTTGCCCGCCGCAGCGTGACCGGCCCGAGCAATCCGGAGGGCAGCAGCGTATCCCCGGCACTGTACGGATTGAACGTTGCCCATGACACGCGTTCCTCCGGCGCGAGCCCGGCATCGGCGATCAGCCGATTCGCCCACAGGTTCGTGACGCGGATTTCCAGCCGATTGGTGCCGCGCTGCAGATGGCGGGCAACGTCGCAGGCGTAGGGAGGACGCCACAGCGTGGCGGCAAGCGTGCCGTTGACGAGCACCGTTGCCGCCACTTCGACCTGGCCCAGGTCGAGCCATACCGGGCCCTCCGGCAACCGCGGCAGCGTGATCTGCTTGTGGTAGCTTGCCGTGCCCGAATAATGCCGTGCACCATGCGATGCCAGCGCGGTCCAGGAGACAAGGGCAGGCAGGAGCAGTCGTGCGGGGCCGCCCCATGCCGGGTCGAAGCGCAGTTGCCACGGCCCGGCAAGCGTGCGCCATATGCCGAGGTCGCTGACCAGGGGCATTGGCCCGCCCGCCGCGGTGGGACTCGCGCCGAAGACGACGAATGCGGAACCATGCCGCTCCAGCCGCAGGGCTACCAGCGTGCCGGGTCCTGCAGGCCGTGCGTCCGGCAGCGTCCACCGGCGTCCCGTGTCGGGATCCCAGACCTGTGCCACCGATCCGCCATGCCGGAACAGCGCGTCGAAGGCGAGCGGCCGGTCGAGGTGGTTGGCGACGAAGTAGATATGCATGTCGCCCGCATGGCGGTGAATGTGCAGCACATCGCGCCGCTCCAGGCCGACGGCTTCGAAATCCTTGCCGATGCCGAATGCCGCCAGGATGGCGTCCGGTTGATCGCCCCATGCCACCACGCCCGCGCCCACGCTGCGCATACCGTGCCTGGACTGTGGGCCGGGTCCCCACAGTTCATCGGCGATCGCGGCCAGATCGGCCTGCAACGGGTGCTCCGCGAAACCGGGCGTTCGCCGCCACCGGACCGGTGCAATGATGCGGACGCCCTGCCGCACCAGGCCCAGCACGTGCCGCGCCACGGCCAGCGTTACCGCATCGCCACCAGCGAGCACCAGGACCGGATAGCGCATTCCACCCGGCGTGGCCAGTTCGCCACGGTCGGCGCGGGCGCGCAGCAACTCCTCGTCGCCGCACACGTCATAGTCGTAGCCGGACGGCGGAGCCGGCCGCATGCGCGCGGTGGCGATCTTCAGTGGCGTATCGCTGCCCAGGTGGTACAGCAGGTCGACGACGGGACGGCCCTGGCGCAGCATGAACGACGCGCGGCCCAGCATGTGCCAGAATCCCGCGCCCTGTTCCCACCAGGTGTTGTGGCGCTGGTACGGCAGGAAGAACTTGTCTTCCGTAACACCCGGCTTGCGGCGGTCGTCGTAGGGCTGGTGATTCCCTGCCAGGACCACGATGCGGTTCACGCCGTTGACGAAGGCCGCATCGGCGAAGGGCTTCAGCATCGCGGGATGGACGTGCGCCGGGCTGCCCGTGAAAGCTTCGGCGGCGACGATGTTCCTGCCATACAGGTGCGCTGCGCTGGCCGCCTCGCGGCAATCCATCGTGCCTTCGGGCTGGCCTTCGCCGCCGAACCGGTTGACCCAGAACTCGCCCATCGGCACGTCGACCCGCCCCTTGGCCTGGATGTTATCGCTTGGCATGCAGGTGGCGATGCCGGGCGCCTGCGCCGTCACCGCCATGCCGTTGGCATTGGCAAGCGCCGTGAAGGCGCCGAAATGTTCGTCGCTCAGCAGGTCGGCGATCGTACGCCGGATGTCGAACAATACCCGGTCGCTCAGGTCGGCGCTGCCGATCGGAATGCCGGCCATCAGCGGCAGCCAGCACCGCAGGTCGTAGCCTCGCCGCTTCGCGAACTGGGCGAGGAAATCCGGCGTCCAGTTCTGCGAGCCGTATTCCGCGCTGTCGATGCCGATGCCCTCGACGCGTGCCCCCGGGACCTGGCGAACTGCGGCCAGGATCGGTGCCACATAATGATCGAACTGCACCCGTGCCGCCTGCGCGCTCAATTTGTCGCATTCGAGTCCCGCCGGGCCGGGCGCGGCGTGCTTGACGCGCACGCCCGTGGGTGTGTGCCCCAGCCGCAGGATGATCCACCGGCCGGGCGGCGGCGTCCACGCCAGCGAGCGATCGGTGCCAAGCCGCCCCGTCAGGTCGACAATCGCGCCTGGGTCCACGACCTCGCCCGGGCCATAGGGCGGCGTGCGATCGGGATCGGCAAAATCGGCGAAGTTGCCCGACTTGCTTTCCCAGCGGTCGATCCGCGCCGATCCGCGCAAGGTCACGCTGCCAATCAACAGGTCGCCGTCGCTGCCGGCGAGCGCACGCGGCCACCCGTGGAGCGTCAGGCGGAAATACCGCGCAGTTACGGCCGCGAACGACACGGTGAGCGTGTCCCAGCGGTCGTGCTGGTATCCCATGGCCCGCAGTTCGACCACGTCGCGCCAGTCGGCACCGTCGTCGCTGGCCTGCAGAGTGCCGAGGGACGGGAGCGGGCGCATGCCTTGCCCCAGCGCGTCCGGCCCCCATCGGCCCGGCACCTGCGTCGCGATCACCGGGGCCTTCAGCACCTTGCGCTGTGCATAGCTCAGGCTGCGCACCGTGACCTGTGTGCCATAGTCGAGCTCGACGAGCACGGGGGCGTTGTCCGGCTGCGGCGCGATGCGCACCTTGCGACGGCCCGCATCCTGCGCGAACAGCAGGTCGAGGTCGATGCCGGGGCTGTTGGACGTGCGGATGGGAATCGGCAACGGGTCGGTTCCGGCCGGGGCCGGGTAAGCCAGGCAGGCCACATCACGGTAGTAATCGAGCACCGTCTCCGGCTGCGCCAGCCGGTGCGACGTGCCGCTCGTCACCAACGTTTCGGAGAACACCAGCCGCTGCATGCCGAGATCGGGCGTGATCCACGGACCGCCGGCGACGTAGCCATTGCCGACATTGATTTCCAGCGCGAGTCCGAGGCGGGCGCATTCGGCGGCCGCATGGCGCACCCGTGCCAGCCATTGCGGCGTCAGGCTCGCCAGTGAGTCGGCAGCAGCCCTGAACACTTGCTCGTAGAGGACGACGCCACCAAAGCCGACGCGGCGATATGATTCGAGATCGCGGGTGATGCCCTCATCCGTCGTGGTTGATTCGCCCCAGAACCACCAAATGCGTGGACGGGCGTCCATCGGCGCTTCGGCAAAACCTGGCGAAATGGTGTCATGGGAATGGTCCGCCTGGCGGCCCGATGGACGCGGTCCAACGGCGCATGCCGGTACGAAGGCGAGTGCCACGGAGGCGCCGCTACCGGCAAGGAAGTCACGGCGTGTCACTAATCTGCGCAAGTCCATACGCACCATCTCCTCGTTCGTCAGGCACTGAACCGCTCAATATACCCGGCGAGCTCGACAGCGATCCGACCACGATACAGATTCTCAGTGCTTTGATTGTCTCATCAGCTGAATTGAGTTGCTCCAGCTCTCAAGGGGACCCAAGTAGCGTGAGCCAGCCGAACTGGCTTGACTGCCCTTGGTTGATAGCAGGAATCATCATATAAGGATCATGTCGATTTGATCCGACAGTACGGCCGTCAATATGCAGCTGGGCACCGCGACTGGGTGGCAGGAACCTGTTGCAAGATTCAGCGGCGGGTAACGGCAGTATTGGTTGGCAAAATGCCGAAGACGTTGGTATCGTTTTTATCTCGATATTGATCGTTCATGCAAGCGGGAAATCCTACCCGCCTTTCTACCCACCTTTCATGCGTGAGTAATGGCGGAGTCAGCCGGACAATGCTGGACAGTGGATCGAGCCTTTTCCGTAGGACAGACGAAAAAAAGCCCACACTGTGGGACCTTTCTTCTGCATGCTTGGCGGAGGCAACGCTGGCGCTGACGCGTCAGCAAACGGGCGATTCGGAGAGTTCCCGCGCCTGCAGGCGCGTTGGCTTCGAATCCCACCGCCGATTCGTCCAGACAAAAAAAAATGACATCCCGCTGGGGAAGTCATTTTCTCTTGTTCTGGCGGAGGCGGCGTCTGCTCATCCAGGATCTACCGAAAGCTCTGAGCGTCTCCGAACGGTGCGGTCTCCTATGAAAACGCCGATTGATTGTAGATGAGGCGTCTCCGGACGAATCCGGAAATACACTAGAAGCTCGCATGCATTGGGGGGCAAATTGGGGGCGAGAAATGGACAGGCAGCGCAGGCTGGCCTTAACAGCGTTGAGCATCAACGCCGAGAAAATTCCTGGCTATTATGCCGACGGCGACGGGCTCTATTTGCGCGTAGCACCGGGTGGCAGCAAGTCCTGGGCGTTTTTCTTCAGGATGCACGGGCGATCACGTGAAATGGGGCTTGGTTCAGTGCTGGACAGGCCACTTGCGCTGGCACGTGAAGAGACGCGCCGGTGTCGCCAGCTGCTCCTCCATGGCATCGATCCGATCGTACACCGGGATGCGCAACGTCTGCAGGCTGCGGATGCTGTTCGCAAGACCCGCACCTTCCGCGAGTGCGCCATTGAATACCACGCGACGCATAGCACGGGATGGCGCAATCCGAAGCATGGAAAACAGTGGATTGATTCTCTGACGGCGCATGCCTTTCCGGTGCTCGGCGACATGGACGTCAACGATGTCGACAAGGCCGATATCCTGGCGGTTCTGGAACCAATCTGGCTCATCCGCCACGAGACTGCTTCCCGGATTCGCCAACGCATCAAGGCGATCCCCGACTGGGCGTCCGCGCGGGATGTTCGCACCACTCAGGATCCCCACCTGTGGAACCAGATTACGCTTTCCCTGCCTCGCACCAAGGATGTGTGAAAGCCGAAGCGTTTTGCACCGTGCCCATATGAGCAGGTCGGCACGGTCATTCAAACCATCCGGGCGTGCGGCGCGTCAAGCTGCGTCAAGCTGGCCATGGAATTTACAATCCTGACTGCGTCAAGAACCGGCATGGTCCGGAGAACGATCTGGCAGGAATTTGACCTGGAAAAAGGCAGGTGGACAATTCCGGCGTCACGCATGAAGGCCAAGGTGGAACATCGGATTCCCCTTTCAGTTCGGGCACTGGAGATTCTGCGCGAGCGCGCAGCAAACCGCTTGCAAAAAGATGCTCGACCAACCAATCTGGTATTCCCTACCCCATCCGCGAAAGCGCACAGCGATATGGTTTTTACGATGCAACTGCGGCGGCTCGGCATGGAATTCACGATGCATGGCTTCCGTTCCACATTTCGGGATTGGGCTGCCGAGCAGACAAGCTTTCCGGCAGAGGTATGCGAGGCAGCATTGGCACATCTGCTCAAAGATGCGATCGAAGTGGCATATTTTCGCAGTGATCTTTTTGATAAACGCCGTGAGCTGATGTTCGCATGGGCTGAGTACTGCCAATTGTGAACATTGAGCTCGGGATGAATTCGGATACTAAAGGAGTTTGACAGCATCCGTATGCATATCGGCGCGTGGCTCGACAGCCAGACGTTAAGGCGGCGCAGGTTACAGGGGCCCAGCTAGCAGTGCTGGAACTGCATTGGGTGCGCCAGTTGTCTGTCAAAACCCGTACGGCTAAGCGCAACGAACAGGCGGCCTGCTGGCCGAATACGGTGAGATGTTTCGAGTGGGACGCACCGCTTTCAACTCAGGCATTGGAACGATTGCCTGAGCGCTTCGACATACCCGTCAAACGTGTCCTTGCCAACAAGGTAGGGGGCATCGAGCGGATGTACATCGTGTCGATCGCCAAGCCCAGCATGATGATCACGACGTCTTTGGTAATTGCGAACGCAACGATCACGCCATCGAACGAGAACGAGGCACCCAGCACCACCAAGTACATGAAGTCGTTGATGCAGCCGCGCTTGAAAATATCGCCCATCTTGCCACCGGATTCCGCCGCTCCCATTTATAGGGCATTTTCCTCGCGCCGGACACTCATTCTGACGCCCGGACAACCTCGAATTGGTTCAATAGGCCATCGTATCAGGAGGAGCGTCTGCGTCCTGAGGGCCCGCAGAAATCACCCTAGCTTCGAACTCGCTGCCTTGGCTTTGCGACCACGCATGGATGGCTTTTCCGGCACGCTTTGGCCGTATTCGCTCCACCAGGCAGTGAGCGCCTCCATCGTCGGCCCAAGCCCACGGGCCTTCTGTGTGATTTCGTATTCGACTCGCGGTGGCACTTCCGCGAAGACCGTACGCAATACCAGACCATCAGCCTCCAGTTCCCGAAGCTGAGCCGTCAACATATGCTGGGTGATTCCTGGAATCTCTTTGCGTAGCTCCCCGAACCGGTATAGACGCTGGTTAAGCAGCCACATGATCTCAAGTTTCCATTTACCTGAGAGCAGGGAAAAAGCCCGGCGCATCTCCTCATGCATATTGACCTGAACTTCCGCATTAGTCTTCTTTTCCATACTAAGCCCCATTTTTTCATCCTACTTGTAAGTATTCATGTTAGTCGATAACCTCGCTGCATATCGAACCAAAACACTTGACTGGAAAAATTTTATGGTCGCCACATACACGTATTGGATCAGTACCATGCTGCTGTCGCTGCTCTACTTGGCATCGGCCTTTATGTACATTACCAAGCGCGCATTTGTCCGAAAAGTGCAAGCGGAGTTGGGCTACTCCGCCTCCAACCTTGTGCCCTTCATGATCGTAGTAAAGATCCTTGGTCCTGCGGCGATTCTGTTGCATTTCAATGTGGCGCTCAGTGATCTCGCATATGCCGGCATGTTCTATCACCTGATCCTGTCAGGGCTAGCGCACCTAGGTGTTCGCAAGGCTGAAGGCGCGACTCCAGCAGCTATTGGACTCTTCCTGTTGGTCCTCTCATTCGCAACGCAAAACGTGGCTCGCGAACTCCCGTCGCCCTATGCATCGGGCCTGACAAACATCCAAGCATCCCTTAACTGAAGGAAGAATTTATGACACGACTTAATGGAAAAGTAGCAATCGTCGTCGGCGCCGGCCGCGGTATCGGCCGCGCAACAGCGAAGCTTTTCGCCACCGAAGGAGCGAAGGTAGCGGTACTTTCGTTGACGCAGGTGAATATCGATGCGGTCGTGGCCGACATTGAGGCAGCTGGCGGGACGGCCATCGGCGTGCGCTGCAACATAGGCGATGCAGACCAAATAAAAAGCGCTGTGGACAGGGTGGCGAATACCTGGGGTCACATCGATATTCTCGTAAACAATGCTTTCGATCCGTCCGCTGTCTCGTCGTCGATTCTCGATCTATCGGTCGAGCAACTGCAACGCAATTTTGAGATGGGCCCGATTGCTTACCTAAGGACGATGCAGGCTTGCTACCCCCACCTCAAGGCCAGCGGCGAAGGCCGCGTCATTAACTTTGCCTCGCTGGCGGGAATTCTTGGCATGGTTGACTATGGCCCATACAACATGGCGAAAGAAGCTGTGCGTGCACTGACCCGGTCTGCAGCGCGCGAGTGGGGGCCAGACAAGATCACCGTGAACAACGTTCTACCGGTTGCCGACACATGGGGCGCAGCGGGCATGCCTCCGCCGGCCAACGCACTTTCCCGCTATGGATCGCCGGAGGAGGATGTAGCACCAGTCGTCCTGTTCCTCGCGACCAAGGATGCTCAGTTCATCACGGGCTACAGCCTCACACCCGATGGTGGAATGGTCATTGACGCCGCGCGCTGAGCAAGGGCCACAGATACCGCTAAGTAATGGAAAAAATATGATACACAATGCAACCAGCTCATCCGAGCGCCCTTTCGCCACCAAGAAATATCTCGATATTCATGCTCACAAAATGGCATATATCGATGAGGGAGAAGGCCAAACAATCCTGTTCCAGCATGGTAACCCAACCTCGTCCTATCTTTGGCGCAACGTCATGCCACATCTCAAAGGACCCAACCAGACCGAAGTAACAGTCGAGGGCGGCCATTACATCCAGGAGACAGCGCCCGATGAGGTCGGCGCTGCTATCGCTGATTTCGTTCGACGTCTTCGCAGCTGAGCCTGTCGCCTGATAATCGCGAAGGGCCACTGGCGCGTCACCACATCAGCGGAATCTTCGAACCGGCAGACCCACTGTGGGCCTCGGTCCGTGCCATAGGCAAAGGGCAGTTGCCAGCATGGCGAACAGTTCGATAACGCGCCATCCGCAGTGGCCCAGTTGCGGTTCCCAACCATTACCGATACCCACGCGATTAAAGCTTTCCTGCTTATCGTTCGGAGACAGGCACCAACTCGGCAGTCCCGACGCTGTTTGTGTTCAGCATGTAGCCGACCATGGCACCACTCGATTCGCTATTTATCGGTACTCGTTCGACCTTGAGGGCCCAGACTTTAAAATGATAGTGATGAGTTTTATCGCCAGCCGGCGGACATGGCCCCCCGTAGCCCGGTCTGCCAAAATCGGTACGCCCCTGTAGTGCGCCCGAGGGGACGTTCGCGCCGCTCTTGTTGCCGGCATCTCGTGCCAGGCTGTGAACATTCCGAGGTATATTGACAACTGTCCAGTGCCACCAGCCGCTACCTGTTGGCGCATCCGAATCGAACATGGTGACAGCAAAGCTCTTTGTTGACTCTGGCTCTCCAGACCATGAAAGCTTCGGTGACACATCCTTTCCTGAGCAGCCGGATCCATTCAAAACATAAGCATCCTTCACCTGCTTACCATGTTGTATATCGGCGCTGTTCAGTCGGAATTCTTGCGCATGGGTGGACAAGGAGAAAACCGACAAGGCAAAGCTAAAAATCAATCTCGTCATAAGATTTGGCTCGCTGAAAGTAAAAATGCACGGCTATGAATTGTGGACAAGTTTGTGGTGACCACACGACAATGCGGTCTCTCGTCCTATGCTGAGACTGAATGCGACTCCGTCAGCGTTGACATGTCGATCACGAAACGGTAACGCACGTCCGAACGCTCTAGCCGCTCAAAGGCTTCGTTAATTTGGTCGATCCGAATCATCTCGACCTCCGGCAGAACATTCATACGGGCGCAAAAATCCAGCATCTCCTGTGTCTGCGCAATGCCCGCGATAGCCGAGCCGGCGATCCGGCGGCGTCCCAACAAAAGTGGCAGGCTATTAAGCTCGTCTAATGGACCGATCTGCCCGACCACGCACAAGGTTCCATCCACATCGAGTAGTGGCAGATAGGGCGTGAGATCGTGCTTGGTCGGCACCGTATCGATGATGAGATCAAACGAGGAGGCGGCTTTCTCCATAGCGGGAACATCCCCCGAGATAAGGAAATGATCAGCGCCAAGTTCACTGGCATCGCTTTGCTTACTGGCCGACCGGCTCAGTACGGTGACACGCGCGCCCAGCGCAACTGCGAGCTTGATGGCCATGTGACCAAGGCCTCCCATGCCAATGACACCCACGCGGCTGCCGGGACCGACGTTCCAGGTCCGCATTGGCGAATAGGTGGTCGCGCCCGCACATAGCAGCGGACCCGCTTTGGCGAGATCGAGTCCGGCTGGCACATGTAGCACGAATTCTTCGCGTACCACGATGTGCTTCGCGTACCCCCCCATCGTCGGCTCGCCAGTGATCCGGTCAGCGCCGGCAAAGGTCTGGGTATTGCCGTCACGACAAAGCTGTTCTTCACCCTTGTGGCATTGATCGCAGTGTTGGCAACTATCGACCATGGTTCCCACGGCGACATGGTCGCCGACCTTGTGGCGCGTGACGTCAGGTCCCACCGAGATCACCTTGCCGACGATTTCGTGCCCGACTACGATCGGGTAGTTAGTCCATGACCAGTCGTTGCGGGCAGTATGCAAGTCCGAGTGACAAACACCGCAGTATAGGATTTCGATCGCCACGTCGTTGCCGCGTAATGAGCGGCGCTCGAAAGAGAACGGTGTCAGTGGTTTGTCAGCCGCAGTTGCGGCATACGCGTAAGTTTCCATGATGATCCTTGAAAATTGGTCCCGCTATGGTTAGCGGGGCGGACGGCAATTACTTCAGATTAGTCTTGAAGAACTCAGTTAGCTTACCGAACGGAATCAGGTTCACGCGATCATAGAGATCGACGTGGCCCGCACCTGGCACGATGAATAATTCTTTAGGTTGCCCGGCCCGCTTATAAGCATCTTCGCTAAACTCGCGGGAATGCGCTTCCGACCCAGTGATAAACAACATCGGGCGCGGCGAGATCGTTTCGATGTCGTCGAATGGGTAGAAGTTCACAAACTTCGCTTCGCTTGAGATTGGACGGTTCTGCGTCAGCTCCAGGGTGCGGCCTTCAGGAATCGCCTGACCACGTGGTGTGCGGTAGTAATCGTAAAACTCACGGCGAATTGCGTCTGCATCGGCCGGCAACTGTAGCGGCAGGTAGTTGACCCACCTGGTAGCGCCGCCGCTGAACTCCACGTAACGCTGTTCGGCCGCTGCGGCCAGCATGGCTTTGCGCTGCTCAAGCGATTGCCCCTTGCCCAGACCGCTGCGGGTAACCGTGCCCATGTCATACATACTGACCGTAGCGATGGCCTTCAGCCGCGGATCTACCTTGGCGGCGCTGATGGCGAAGCTACCGCTGCCGCAGATGCCCAGCACACCGATTCGCCCGCGGTCAACGAATGAACGTGTGCCCAGAAAATCGACTGCCGCATTGAAGGATTCCGTGTACATTTCAGGTGCAACGGCATTGCGCGGCAGGCCTTCGCTCTCGCCCCAAAACGATAGATCGATCGCTAGTGTCACAAAGCCCTGCTCGGCAAGCTTCTGTGCATAAAGGTTAGCACTCTGCTCCTTCACTGCCCCCATTGGGTGACCAACGATGATCGCTGGGTTCCTTGCTTTGGTATCAACGTTTTGGGGAACAAAGAGGTTGCCCACGACATTCATTTGATATTGGTTCTTGAAGGTGACCTTTTGAGTAGTTACCTTGTCGCTCGTGTAAAAATTATCTGCGCCGTTTGACATATTGGCTCCTGTGGCAGTGAGTGATGCAATCAAAAGCCCGAAGGCCAGCATTAGTTTTTTCATCAGAAAATCCTTTGGAGAGAACGAATAACAGGTGAATTTTCCCGCCTTCCCATGCTTTAATGTGCAGCATTTCGCTGCCTTTCTTGCCTAATCCGATGAATATGCTCCAGCGCTGTAGTCAAGCGCCTCGCAGGAGATTAGAGTCATGATCGGAAAGGCAAAGATAAATATGACTGTACTTACTCCTCTTGAAATTGATGGAGCTGCGACTCTCTTGGCGAGGTTAGCAAGAGTGATCGACACCCACACTGACGGACCGGGCGATTTCGCCACCGCGATAGACGGGCTCACATTCTTTCGACGCGAAGCGCCCGCATCTCCGACGATTTGCATGGTTGAGCCCAGCATTGTGCTGGTAGCACAAGGCGCCAAGCAGCTATGGCTTGGTGGACAGGCTTATCTCTATGACACGTCACGGTTTCTCATCACCTCGTTGGAGCTACCGGCGGATTCGGAAGTCGTCATGGCCAGCGCTAAGGCGCCATGCGTCGGACTCACGCTCAAGCTAGACCTGCGAATTGTGACTGACCTGATTTCGCAAGGAAATTACCTACCCCGGCGTGATCGCGCTTCGGGTGCAAGCATTGGCATCGGCGACGCGACGCCAACCATCCTGCGGCCGTTCGATAGGCTGCTATCACTGCTCGACGAGCCAGAGGCAATTTCAACGCTTGCACCACTTATTCAGCGAGAAATCCATTATCGGGTTCTGACCAGCGACCAGGCGCCCAAGCTGCATCAAATCGCATCCGTCGGTGGGCAAGGCTATCGCATCGCAAAGGCAATTGACTGGCTCAAGCTGAACTACGCTTTGCCACTTCGTGTCGAGGAACTTGCTACCCACGTGCAAATGAGCATGCCGACTTTCAACCAGCACTTTCGACAACTAACAGCGATGAGTCCCTTGCAGTATCAGAAGTGGCTACGGCTAACCCAGGCGAGACGTTTGATGCTGAATGAGCACTTGGACGTGTCGCGGGCGGCGTTCAAAGTTGGCTATGAAAGCCCATCGCAGTTCAGCCGAGAATACAACCGTTTATTTGGCATACCACCCAAACGGGACATTGCAGCGCTTAGGGGTATGCACGAACAGAGTGAAAAGAAATGATATCCCGGCGCAATGCAATTTTGATTAGATGAAGCAAGAAGCTTGCTGAACGCGTGATGACGAGCCATTACGCTGCTGGCCGAACTAGGTCTGGAGCTGGGATATCAAGTGATGTACGTCCAGCCAGCGTAGCTCGCCCGCACGGACATGCAACGCGGTCAAGCACGTTGGCAGCACAGCGTGCCGCTGCAAGGGGCGTCGCGTAAGCCAAACTACTCAACTGGATCAGTGGATCGCTTACCGTTATCGAAGTTCTCCCAGAGCTTGTCTAGCATTGGCTTGCGATGATTGATGGCACGGAACAAACGGATTTCCAGCCGCATGGTCCACTGCTCGCCACCGGAGCGAACCAGCTTGCCTTCTCCTAGCTCGCTGGCAATGCAACTCTCAGGCAGCCAGGCCAAGCCGCGTCCTGCCAATGCCATGGTTTTTAATAGTTCTGCAAGATCGCTTTCATAGCAAGTTTCAAGGCAGGCAGGTTGCGCCGCGCGAGATTGAATTCGCTGGACGACGCGACCGAAAAACGACGTTGCTGTGTACGTTAGATGCGGTATGGGCCTCGCTTTGCTACCTGGCAGAGCGAACGTAGGCGACCCTGCCCGGTTTGGCACAGTGACGGGCATTACGGTTTCCACACCCAATACAAGGTACTCAAAGCGTTTTGCATCGAGTTCAACTGGTAGCTCTGCATGGTGATAACACAACAGCAAGTCACAGTTGCCTTCCACCAGAGACAGCACTGAATCGTGAACGTTGGTCGGAAGGATGCGCGCGCGCAGAGGCCCGTACCAAGACTGCACTGAACCTAGCCAGTCGGGGAAAAAGTTGAGCGACAGAGCATGGCCGGCTGACACCCGTAAGATATGATCGTCCGTCTCCTGCCCCCGTAACATCGCTCGTGTGTCGTTTAGCAGGCGCATTGCTTCACTTGCTGAAGCACTAAATAGCTTGCCCGCGGGCGTCAAGGCCAACGGATACGTGCTGCGATCGACAAGATCAGCGCCTACCCAAGCCTCTAGAGCCTGAATGCGGCGACTCAGTGCAGATTGGGTAACACTGCGCTCCTGTGCTGAGCGCGAAAAATTTCGTGTTTGTACCAGACTCAGGAAGTCTTCCAGCCATTTGATGTCCATTGCTCAGCCCTCGTTACGTCCTTAAGTATAAGGCGTTCGACTAAAGCCAGTATTCCCAAAAGGCATACTGCCATCGCTGAAATGCATAACTCTTGGCTTAAGATGGATTATCTTGTGTTGAACGAAAAATGATTTGAAGCGCCATGACACAGAATACTTATCCACGCCACCTTGCCGTCATCGGTGGGCTTGGCCGACTCGCTAGTGCGGATCTCTACAACAAGCTTGTCAAAGCCCTCGCGATCCGAGGAGAGACCGACCGGTATCGCCTTACGCTGGAGCAGCAACAGTTTGTTCGGCCCCTGGGAAGCAATCTTGAGCCAGCCGATGCCGGCCAGCGGGCATTGTATCTTTACGATACGATTAATCTTCTTGCCCAGTGTCAGGCCGAAGCAGTAATGCTTCCATGCTATATCAGTCACACTTTCATGGACGAGTTGCAGGCTGAGATGCGGGTTCCTATCTTGAACATGATGACAGCTTTGGTGCAGCATGTTGAAAGGATCGGCAATCCGCAACGTCTCGGCATCCTTTGCACGAGCTATGTTCGTGAAAAGGCTCTGTTTGAGCGCTATTTTCCAGGCAAGACGCTGCACTTCGTCCCGAGGAAAACCCATCAAGACTGGGTTGTCCCGGCAATTTACGGAACGCACGGCCTGCTGACAGAACAGAACAACGACGCCATAGGCCAACTCCACCTGGCCTGCAATGAACTCATTGAGCACGGAGCACAGGTCATCATTCCGGGCATTAGTGAGATTGCGGCCGTTGCGTCTACGTTGGCAGAGCGTGGACTACCGATCATCGACGCGCACCAAGTCTACGTCGATTTTTCATTGGCCCATCGGAACCTCTACCGGGCGCCAAAATTCAAGCTCGGCATCGTGGGTGGCATTGGCCCGGCCGCTACTGTTGACTTCATGAAAAAAATCGTGCGCAGTACTTGCGCCGAGCGAGACCAGGATCATCTTTGTCTTATCGTCGATCATAATCCACAAATACCCGACCGCACAGCTAATCTCATTGGCGACGGCGCAGACCCGACCTTGGCGTTATATTCTGCATGCAAGCGACTCGAGGCAAATGGTGCAAGTGCAGTTGCAATGCCCTGTAATACTGCCCATGCGTATATTGCGCGCATACAACCCAGCCTGTCGATCCCTATTGTTAACATGTTGTCGGAAACCGTTCGCCATATTTCCAATCATTATGCGGGGCATAAGAAAATAGGTTTGTTGGCGACATCGGGTACTATAACAAGCGGTGTATACCACGACGCTGCGCATGGAAGCGCGTTTGAGCTCATTGTGCCAGACAGCGAGCATCAAGCAATGGTAATGGAAGCGATCTATGCGATTGATGGTGTCAAGGCTGGGTGCACCGAAGGAAGGTGTAGGCAGTTATTAGTCAATGCGCTTGAGTATCTTGTTGAGCGGGGCGCCACCGTGGTTATCCTCGGATGCACAGAACTGCCCTTAATCCTGCCGGAACAACTGAATTTTGAGGTTGCTGGCAAGCCGGTAGTCCTAATGGACCCAACAGCGATTCTGGCAAAGCACTGTGTTGCTCTCGGCTCACAAGGAGTAGATCAGCAGAGCGGGCCAGTGAGCCTGTCAGATTTTCTGTGTGAAACGGGGTCATGAAATAATGCCGAAAGAACTATTCCATGACCGAAGTGATGACCACCAAAAAGCCGAAGAAACAGAAAGCAGCATATCCATTCCCCGTCGAGTTGATCGGCCAGTTGCTTGCTCAGGTTGAGAACAAGGACGCTGAGTCGATCCTTGGCGAAAACGGCTTGGCCGGGCAGCTCAAGAAGATGCTGGCCGAGCGCATGCTGTCTGCCGAGTTGAGCCATCATCTGGCAAGCAAGGTCGAAAGCAGCAAAAACCACCGAAACGGCAGTAGCCCGAAAAAGGTGCTTACGCCCGGCGGCGAGCTCAATCTGGACATCCCGCGCGATCGCCTGTCGAGCTTCGAGCCAAAGCTGGTGGCCAAGCATCAGCGCCGCATGCCGGGCTTTGACGATCACGTCATCAGCATGTAAGCGCGCGGCATGAGCGTGCGGGAGATCCAGGCACATCTACTCGAGTTGTACGGCACCGAGGTTTCTCACGATCTGATTTCTACCATCACCGACGAAGTGCTTGAGGAGGCCACGCAGTGGCAGCAGCGGCCGCTCGAAGCGATGTACCCAATTGTCTACTTCGACGCCTTGCGTTTGAAAATTCGTGACGAAGGCACGGTAAAGAACAAAGCCGTGTATCTGGCACTGGGCATTTGCGCCGACGGCCGCAAGGAAGTTTTGGGCCTGTGGATCGAGCAAACCGAAGGTGCCAAGTTCTGGCTGAAGGTCTTTAACGAATTGAAAAATCGTTGCCTGAAAGACATCCTGATCGCCGTCGTCGACGGCTTGCGCGGCTTTCCCGAGGCCATCGAGGCCGTGTATCCGCAAGCGCAGATTCAGACATGCATCGTGCATCTGATCCGCAACTCGACGACCCTTGCCAGCTGGAAGGGCCGCAAAGAGCTTGCAGCGTCTCTTAAGCCTGTCTACCAGGCAGTCAACGCCGAGGCGGCCGAAGCTGCGCTGGACGCGTTTGCGGCCGGTCCATGGGGCATCAAATTCCCCACTGTGGCAGCTATGTGGCGACGCCAGTGGCAGCAGGTGATCCCGTTCTTCGCATACCCGCCAGAGGTGCGCAAAATCATCTACGCCACAAATGTCATTGAGAGCCTACATATGCGCCTTCGGAAGATCGTCAAGAACCGCGGTCATTTTCCGAGCGATGACGCTGCAACCAAACTGCTATTCCTGGCCTTGCGCAATATTGAGAAAGACTGAAGATGGCGCCGCGTACCTGGAAGCTCGCTGCCAATCAGTTCGCCATCATGTTCGGCGAGCGATTCACCAACGCGATTACCTAACTACGAAATCTGGCACCGCACACATAATTCCTGACAGGTCCTCCAATGCGGACTAAACCGTTGCCTCAATGAGGCATGTGGCCATATTCATTAAACAATCACAACTTTGAGTATCATGGCCGACGGCGGGCCGCATAATCCATCCATGCACGGATCTTCCTGCATCAAGCGAACGCGATGCTCTTCGGCGGCATCTGCTCCATGACAAACCGATCCCTCATTCCAAGACTTGCACCTGACACGCTGATCGACATCAATCCGACCTACAGACAACCCATGAACCGACGTTTCGCGCTTCTTGCCGTCACAGTCTCCATCCTCAGTGCTTGCGGTCCCGTCGCAACCGTACCGACGCCACTCGTACAAGGCCAGTTCACGCCAGCCGCGATCACGGGCACCATGCGCCAGGTCGCGGATTGGCAGATCAATAGCTGGTCGACCAATGGTTTTGCCAAACCGAAGTACAACTGGACCTACTGCGCGGCCTATACGGGCATCTTCCAGGCCGGGCTGGCGACGGGAGACGGCAAGTACCACGATTTCCTGCGCAAGGTCAGCGACGACCTGCAATGGCGCACCGGCACTCGCCGCTACTTCGCTGACGACTACTGCGTTGGCCAGGTGTTCTCGCAGCTGTATGCCCAGGACCGCCAGCCGAAAATGATCGGGCCATGGCGCGCACTGGCCGATGAAATCGTCAACAAGCCGAACAACGAATCGCTTTCGCTGGCAACGCGCGACATCATGGAGCGCGAATGGGCGTGGTGCGACGCACTGTTCATGGGCCCCACTTCCCTGGCTTACCTGAGCAAGGCAACGGGCGAGCGGACATACCTCGATACGGCCCTCAAGCTGTGGTGGAAGACCAGCGACTTCCTGTACAGCCCCGAGGAACGGCTGTACTTCCGCGACGAAAGCTATTTCGACAAGCGCGAAAAAAAACGGCAGGAAGGTGTTCTGGTCGCGCGGGAATGGCTGGGTCATGGCGGGCATGGTTCGGGTACTGTCCAACATGCCATCGGACCATCCCGACCGCGCGCGGCTCCTTGCGCAGTACCGCGACATGGCAGCCCGGATCGCCAGCCTGCAGACGGCGGACGGCACGTGGCATGCTTCGCTGCTTGATCCCGAGAGCTTCCCAGTCAAGGAAACCAGCGGCACGGGGTTCTACACATACGCCATCCTGTGGGGCTTGAACAATGGCGTGCTGGATCGCGCCACGTACTGGCCCGTGGTCGAAAAAGCCTGGCCGGCGCTGGTGGGGGCGGTGCAGCCGGACGGCAAGCTGGGGTACGTGCAGCCGGTCGGCGCCGCCCCGGACAAGGTCGATGCGAACAGCACGGAAACCTATGGGCCTGGCGCCTTCCTGCTGGCTGGCTCCGAGCTGCTCAAATACGTGAAACGTTAGGCGCCAGCTGTCACTAACGCCATTCCGGCACGTCGCAGGCAGGCGCGAACGTGGCGGCGGTCAATGTAACCATGGCCCACAGCCTGTGCATCGGCCATCAAGTTCTTGAGGGAGTCGTTGGATGAACGATGAACGTCGCGGGTTCCTGTTGAATGGGACCGTGCTGCTGGGAGGCACAGCCCTGCCTGTTCACAGGGCTGCCGCCAGCCCGGTTGAATTTACGCCGATCGATATCCAGCCGTTGGTCGACGCGGCACTGATGGCGGTCGAACAAGCGCGGGTATCTCCCGGACAGTACAGCCGCTTCCTAGGCAAGCAGCAGCGCAGTCGCGCCGGCGGTGACAAGCCGAGCGGATATGGATCGGCTGCCGCAGCCTGTATCCTGTACACCGCGTCCCGGCTTCCCGGCCATACACCGGAGCGCTATGCCTTCGTATCCTTTTTACGGGCTGGACAATCACAGCGCTCCGGGATGTTCTCCGATCAGTATCACAACACGACACACGCGACCGCTTATTTGCTGGCAGCTCTTGACCTGTTCGACGCAGGGCCGGTCTATCCACTGCATGAACTGCAACAACTGGCCTCCCCCGGCGGTATCGAAGGGCTGCTTGCTGGTTTGGACTGGCGCAAGCCCTGGGGGGCATCGCATTATGGTGCCGGTGCATTCGCTGCCCTGTTCTTGGCGGGACAGGCACCACTGCCGTTCCAGAACCGGTATTTCGGCTGGCTCGCGGAACACCAGGATACCGTCACCGGACTATGGCGAAAGGGCTCACTCAAGTCCGCCGACATGCCGGAAGGCGCGCCGCTGTTCGATGCGCTGGCCGCAGCCTTCCATTACCTGTTCAATCATGAAGCGGCGCGGCGCCCGATTCCACGGCCCGCCGCACTGATCGATTCCGCGCTGAGAGTGCGCAGGGAAAACCTCTACCCAACGCTGGGCAAGTCTGTTGGATTTGCCGAACTCGACTGGCTGTATTGCCTGACACGCAGTTTGCGCCACTCCGGGCACCGACGCGAAGAGGTGCTCGTCGAGCTGGCACAGTTCGCATCCACTTATGTGCATCATCTGCTGGCGCATGTCCAGCAGAACGCGACTCCTTTCGAAGACCTGCATGCGTTGAACGGCACCATCTCCGCACTGGCCGAATTGCAGCAGGCCTTGCCCGGCCTGCTGTTGACAGCACGCCCGCTGCGACTGGCCCTCGACCGCCGGCCGTTCATCTGATTGCTTGATGACGTGCACGACCCGGGACCGCTCCTGGTGAGCCACGGTCTCCCGAAAGCGCAGGCTGCTAGGCCAACGTAAAACCCTTCGCGGCCAGCGGCAGCTTGCGCACAGGCGTGCCCGTAGCTGCCGCAATCGCATTGCACAGCGCCGGCGCCACCGATGGCACCGCGGGTTCGCCGGCACCGGCCGGCGCTTCGTTGCTGTCGATCACGATCAGCTCCAGCGGTGGCAACTGATGCATGCGCAGCACTTCGTAGTCGGCGAAATTCTGTTGCTCCACGGCGCCATCCTTGAAGGTGATCTCGCCAGTCAGCGCAGCAGACAGTCCCCAAACCAAGCTGCCTTCGATCTGGGCGCGGAAGCCCGACGGGTCGACGACCACGCCGCAGTCGGTGACGCATACAACGCGGTGGATCTTCACCGCGCCCTTGACGACGCTGACTTCGAAAGCGTGCGCGGTATAGGCATGCGTGTGCGTGTACACGCAGCATGCTATGCCACGATGGCGTCCCTTCCCTGCAGGCCGATCCCAGCCGATCGCTTTCCCGCATCGGGCAAGCACGGCTGCCATGCGCGCGCGATGGCTTGATTGACTATCCTCGCCACCCCGGCGCAGCAGCTGCAAACGGAACCGCAGAGGATCGATCTTCTGCTGGCGCGCCAGTTCGTCGATGAACGACTCCACCACGAACACGTTCTGGCTGTACGAGATGGCGCGCCAGGAGCCTACCGGCAGTGGCGATATGACCGGATACACCGCGGTCTGGTAATCGCCGACAGGATAGATCAGGTCGTTCGACAGGCCGCCGGACAGATGTTGCGGGCTCATGATGGCTTTGGCAGGAAAACTCGTGACGGCCGCCTGGTGACGCCATGCGTCGATACCGCCCTTGCCGGCGCGCGCCGCCAGCCGGTGCACGGTGGCAGGCCGGTAAAAACTGTTGGCCATGTCATCCGGGCGCGAGAACAGCAGCTTGACCGGCTTGCCCAACGCCTTGGCCAGCTGCATTGCCTCGGCGGCATTGTCGACCTTCTCCTTGCGGCCGAAGCCGCCGCCCATCGGCAGCAGGTGCACGAACACCGCGGAGCGGTCCACTTCGAATGCCTTGGCCAGCGTACTGGCAAAATATGAAGGCGCCTGAAATCCGCCCCATACCTCGTACTTGCCATCTTGCCAGTGCGCTACGCAGTTCGGTGTTTCCATCGTGGCCTGATGCAGGTAAGGCAGCTCGTATTCGGCCGTCAGCAGGTCGCCGACCGCCATGTCGAATCCCTTGCTCTTGCCGCTCCCATCGTACGTCGCGGCTGGCTTGTCCAGGGTAATGGCCTGACGCAGGCCCCGCATGAGTGCTGCATTGTCGTCATGGGCCAGTTCGCCCGGCTCCCATTCCACCTTCAGGAGGCTTTGTCCGCGCAGCGCCATCCAGGTGCCGGTGGCAACGATCGCCACGCCGTTGCGGTTGTCGCAGCCCGGCATCTGTTTTACTTCCCGCACCGCCACGATGCCGGGCCCCAGCGCGCGCACGGCGCTGTCGTCGAACGATCTGACCTTGCCATGGATAGTGGGCGAACGGACGACCATGGCCACCAGCATGTCCGGCAGCATGACGTCGATGCCGAACGTTTCGGCGCCGGTGATCTTCTCGTGCACGCGCTGGCGTGGAACGGCTTTGCCGATCAACCGGTACTCGGCAGCGTTCTTGTATTGCACTTCCAGCGGGACCGGCAGGCGGCTGGCCGCGGCGGCCAATGCGCCATACGGCAACGTGGCATTCGTGTCGAGATTGATCGCCACGCCGCTGGCCGTGCCAACGCGCTGCACGGGAATCCCCCACTGCTGCGCTGCCGTTTCAACGAGCATCGCGCGTGCCGCTGCGCCAGCCTTGCGCAGGCTGGTCCAGGCGCCGCGCACGCTGGCACTGGCCCACGTATTGAACTGGCCTGCGGTCTCGGCATCATAAGGCAGCGCCTCGATGCGCACCGCATTGAAATCCACGTCCAGTTCCTCGGCAAGCAGCACCGGCAAAGCGGTGCGCACGCCCTGCCCCATGTCCTGCTTCTGCACATACAGCGTGACGAGGCCATCTCCATCGATGCGGATCAGCGGTGATGGCCGGAACGATGCTGCTGACTCCGGCGGCTGCGCCAACGAAGCGGGGATGGCTTCATACAGTAGCCATGCACCGGCGGAAAAGCTCGACAGACGGAGGAAACTGCGGCGGTCCATGGCACTCCGGTTCGACAATAAAGTAAAAATCGATTATGCCGGGATCGTCCCCTCTCCTTACTCAAGTACGTGATTTTTTCCGGTACTGGCGTATTTGTTACCGCTGCTTGCCTACCATGGTGCGAAATACATTACCGGGAGCTTGCATGGCCACCACGACACGCCGACGTTCCACCCTTCTTGCACTTCTGCTGGCGGCCGGCCCGCTGACAGGACAAACATCCAGACTTCCCGGCAAGGGCCTGGCGCAATATGACTTCCTGTATGCGGGCGAGGCGATGACGCGCGATGTGTACATTGTTCGCAGTGGAAAGGTCGCGTGGGAATTCCACGATGACGCCGCAAAGGGCGAGATCAGCGATATCCAGATGGCCTCGAGCGGTAATGTCGTGATCGCCCACCAGTTCGGCGTGAAAGTTGTAACGCCCGACAAGAAGACGTTGTGGTCCCACCCCGCCGATGAAAAGCATGAGATCCACACTGCGCAGTTCATCGGCCGGGATCGCGTTATTTTCGTGCAGAGCGGCATGCGGCCGCGGATCATCGTGGCGAATATCGCCTCCAACACGATCGAACGCACGATTCCGATCGGCGCCGCGAACCTCGCCAATACGCACGGTCAACTGCGTCACGCCCGCCTCACCCCGCAGGGAACCTATCTGTTGGCGCAAATGGACCTCAAGCGCGCAGTGGAAATTGACGAGCAAGGGCGGGAGGTGTGGCAACTGGCCGCGCCGGGTATCTGGTCGGCCACGCGGCTGGCCAATGGCCATACCCTCGTGACCGGAAAAAATGGCGTGACCGAATACAGTCCCGCGGGCGACGCTGTGTGGACGCTGAAACCCGAGGATGTGAAGGATTGGCGCTACGGTAGCTTCCAGGTGTCCTACCGCCTGTCGAACGGCAATACACTGGTCAACCACTGGGTGAACCAGTGGAGCGCGCCGGACAACAAGATTGATGGCAGGAACGCGCCGCCGCAATGGCTGGAAGTGACGTCCGACAAGCGCGTGGTATGGGCATTGCACCAGTGGGACCAGCCGAACCTGGGTCCATCGACGATCCTGCAGCTGCTTGATCGATCCGCGCGGCCGGAAGAGGTCCGCTTCGGTGCCATTCACTGAAATAGCCTCGCCCCAATGACGTCGGATACCTGTGGCAGGTATCGCGTCCGAGGACCGGCGCAGGCGGGGTACCGTGGGAGATTTGGAGGGCTTGGCGCTGGCAAGCGAGTTCCAATAGCGATCGCGATCAACGCTCCTCAACGCTCGCGCTCGGACCGGTAGCGCCCCGACCGCGTGGTCATGCGTTACTTGCCGCACTTTGAAGTCGGACGAACTCAGCTAAGCTTTTGATTTGCAGTTTCGGATCAGCGAGCAAATGAGAACTCGAACAGACGTGCTTACCGCACAACACCTGCAAGTCGCACTCGTGTTTAAGAAAATGCTTGGGCCCAAGGAAGCAGAGGCATACTTGCGGTCTGCCCGAATCGAACCACATCTCATCGAGCGCGTGCTTTATAGCGATGATCATCGACACTTGCCATCTCCGCCATCAGCTGATACTGGCAATAACGTCCGTCCTGGTTAGCGTGGCGGTGCAAGCAGGCGCCCGTTTCCTGGTCATCGACTTCTACGCAAGCATCACCGATAATTAGCGGAGCCCGGCGATTGCCTGCTCTATCGCATCGACAGCGACGGGCTTGACCAAATGTTCATCGAATCCGACGTCCAGGGCACGCTTCCTGTCTCCAGGTTGGCCATATCCTGTCACGGCAATTTTCATGGATTTTTGGCCGAACGGAGATCCGCCTAGCTGCTTTACCAATGCATACCCGTCCATGTCTGGCAAGCCAATATCAATCAACATGACATCGGGCTTGAACAGGTCAATGCTGGCCAGTGCTTCACGGGCAGTATGCACGGCCATGAGGACATGCCCTTGCATTTTCAGCAATGCGACAAGACTATCCGCAGCATCGACATTGTCATCGACAATGAGGATGCGCCGAGGCATCAGCTCACCCACTACAGGCTTCTCTACAGCTGCCGATGGCTTGGCGATACGGGGAAGTCGAATCTGGAAGCTGGAGCCCAGCCCCTCGCCCCTGCTGAACGCCTGCACATGACCGCCATGCATGTCGATCAGCCGCTTGACGACAGCGAGCCCCACCCCCAGCCCCCCCTGGGAGCGATCAAGCGTACGATGGCTCTGCACGAAGAGCTCGAAAACCCGGGGTAGCAACTCAGGGGAAATTCCACTGCCCGAATCGGTGACTTCAATGTGAACAACTTTACCCTCATCGCGAACGTCAACGGCAATCTGGCCCTGTGAATCAGTGTACTTGATGGCGTTTGAAAGAAGGTTTCCAACGCACTGCACAAGGCGTGCCCTGTCCCCGTCTACGTAAAGGGGGACGCTCTTGTCGATCGACATGGTGAGGCGCTGCTGTTTCGCCTGGAGCTGGGGCTCGCAAGTTTCAAACGCTTGCGCCACCACGTCGACAATGTCGACGCTGGTTTTTTGAAGCTGAATCCGTCCCTGCGTGACACGCGCGACATCGAGCAGGTCATCGATCAGCCGGGTCATGTGGCTGGCCTGGCGGCGGATGACGGCAGCCGCAGCGGCTATCGGTGCATCGGACGTTGGCACGCGTGCGAGGATTTCGCCTGCAGTAGTGATCGGGGCCAGAGGGTTCCGAAGTTCGTGGGCCAGCATCGCCAGGAACTCGTCTTTCCGTTTGTCGGCATTTTTCAAGGCTTCGATCATTTCGTGCCTGTCCGTCACATTGCGGAAGAGCACGGCAACGTTGTTCCCGACTTTGAATGCGCGCACCTCCAGCCACACTGCACGGCCGGCGGCGAGGCGGTAATGATGTTCGAGCGACCTGGACTGTCCGTCCAACTGCACCAGCCGATACATTTCGCCAAGGTCGGAATCGTATGTTCCAGGGAACTTCTGCCAGTGGTTGGCGCCAATGAACTCAAAGCGTGTCAATCCAATGAGTTCGCAGGCCGCGTCGTTCACCTCGATGATGTTGAAATCCGGATCGAACAGTGCGAACGCATCGCCCATGTTGGCCAGCACCCCGCGGTGACGCGCTTCACTTTCAGCCAGCCGTTGCTCGCCCAGCTTTTGAACCGTCACATCGACGGTGATCCCATCGAAGTGGATTGGGCTACCGTCGCTTGCGTAATCTGTTCCGCCAAGCGCGCGAATCCACTTCACCTCACCCGAACCTGGATGCCTGGTTCGATAGACGATGTCGTACACCTGACGTCCGTCAATCGACGTTGCAATCGCCGCTCGCGTCAGTTCACGATCTTCCGGATGGATCCGGTCATAGAAATCCTCAATGGTAACGCGGGCCGATGGCTCGAGAAAAAAATGTTCCTTCACCTGGTCATCCCATTCGAGTACGTCGAACGGCAAATCGCAGTACCAAAAGCCTACATTCGAGAGACGGCTTGCGTACTCGAGGCGAGCGCGATTGAACGCCAGCGCACGGTCGACTTCTTCGCGGGCAATGCGCTCCTGAGAAAGTTCTCGGCCGAAAAAGTCCACCGATTCGGCAATCGCCTGATCGACCGCCTCGTTAAAGCGTATGATGTCGTCCGCTGCCGTCGCCGCACGCAAATTGCCATTCGCATGCTTCCAAAGCCGTAACACGCTGGCTCGCAACGCACGGTATTCACTGACAAGTTGCGATATCGAAAACCCGTCTTGTGACCGCAACGCGCCATGCACCTCAGCTGCCGTGTGCGGTGCATCCAAAGCAACAACTGCCAGGCCACGCGACTTGGCTGCTTGTTCATCCCCACTCTGCGACTGACGAAGATCTTCGGCAATCGCGTGAAGAATTTGCGGCGCATGATCTCGCAATGCAATGGCATCCATCTTTGCGGCTGATGGCAATCGCGTCACAGCGAAGGCCTCCCACTCTGCAAGAATATCTTCCGTGTATAAGTCAATGAACTCCGCAAGCCGCATATTCAGGGGTGTCCTTGGTAATACCAACTAACAATGAACGCTCAGCGCACGCGCTAACCTGTGCGATGGCGCTGATATTGTACGATTGAGCAACTGGATTTACTGACTTTATCAGGAGCGCGCGAGCAATGCCTTGACTTGTCAGTTTGACACTACATTGAATACTTGGAGTTCTGATGCAACTCTAAAAAATACTGGATACCCGTCCAGTATAACAGCGAGTTTCACTTGCTCTACTTCCTGCCTGCACGGCTCTCTACCGTGATTAACTGATCGGGGACCCAGCCCCTTGAGAATCGCTTCTCATACACCACTCCTGGGGACACAATCGTACGACGCGCCGGCTACCTTTGCGCCTGTCCATCTGGCGAACATAACTCGTTCCTGCAACTTGCGAGAATCTCATCGGCCAGGGACGAATCGTCCGGACAAGCGCGCGACATGATGATGGCGCCTACCATTTGTGCCAGGATGACAAGGGAACGCGCTCGCGCCCGCTCTGCATCCATACCATTCATCGACGTATCTGCAGCACTCAGTGCAGCTGACAGGCGCTCGATCCCCTCCGCGAATGTTGCCCGAACGACAGTTGGCTGCCGTGCCGCGTCTCCACCCAACGCAGCCATCGTGCACCCGGCTGCGCGTGCATCGCGGTGCTCGCGCGATAAATACAGCCTCACGACTTCAGCAATATCGACATCAGCGAGCAGCGCCGCCGTCTGTAAAGTGCCGCAGGCTGCCGATTCCGCCATCAAATCGACCTTCGAGCCAAAATGTTTGTAGAAGCCGCCATGGGTAAAGCCTGCGGCGGCCATCAGATCAGCCACGCCCACCCCATCGAACCCCTTCTCCCTGAATAACGTGGAAGCCGTTTCGACAATGTGCGTCCGATTGGCTTGCGCCTGTGCCTTGGTGACTTTCATTTTTCTCTCGCCGTGAGTGGTGACCGCATGAATCGCCAGTATACATTGATGTCATCCATAATCAAAACCTTGACAACAATGATTATGATCGTCATCATTGATGCCTGTCATCTACAAACGGGAACCAACATGACCAGTACATCGCTGTTCGCACCTTACGTCTTGGGCAACCTAACGCTTGCCAACCGCATCGTCATGGCACCGTTAACCCGCAACCGAGCTGGTGCCGGCCTGGTGCCGAGTGAATTTTCAGCGACCTATTACGCGCAGCGCGCCTCGGCCGGCCTGATCATCACTGAAGCCACCCAGGTGTCGGTGCAGGCCCAGGGCTACCAGGACACGCCGGGCCTTTATACGCCGGAGCAAATTGCCGAATGGCGCAAGGTCACCGACGCGGTACACGCCAAAGGCGGACGTATCTTCGTCCAGCTGTGGCACGTGGGCCGCATCTCGCACGTCGACCTCCAACCGGGCGGCGCTGCGCCGGTGGCACCTTCTGCCATTCGCGCTGAAACCAAGACCTTCGTCAACAATGGATTTGCCGATGTGTCGACGCCACGCGCGCTCGACCTTGGTGAGCTGCCGGGCATCGTCGACGACTTCCGCCACGCGGCGGCCAACGCCATTGCAGCCGGCTTCGATGGTGTTGAAATCCACGGCGCTAATGGTTATCTGCTGGAACAGTTCATCAAGGATGGGGCCAACCAGCGCAATGACGCTTACGGTGGCTCGATCGAGAACCGTGCGCGCCTGCTGCTGGAAGTTACCGCCGCGGTAGCTGAAGAAATTGGCCCGGACCATACCGGCGTGCGTATCTCGCCTGTCTCGCCAGCAAACGCGATCTCGGGCAGCGCCCCGCAGCCACAGTACGAATACATTGTCGAGCAGCTTAGCGCACTGGGCATTGTTTACCTCCACGTGGTCGAGGGTGCGACTGGTGGCCCGCGCGATGCAGCCCCCTTCAACTATGACGCGCTGCGCAGCCGTTTCAAGCAGACCTACCTGGCCAACAATGGCTACGACCTGGATCTCGCCACTGCCCATCTAATCGAAGGCAAGGCAGACCTGGTTGCCTTCGGCCGCGCGTTCATCAGCAATCCCGACCTGGTTGAGCGCCTGCAGGCTGGCGCTCCGCTGTCACCCCTTGATCCCGCTACCCTGTACGGTGGCGGTGCAGCGGGCTACATCGACTACCCTGCCATTTCCGGCTGAGGCTCTCGCCCATGACACGACTTCCAACCGTTTTTATCACCGGCGCTTCCAGCGGTATTGGCGCTACGTATGCAGAGCGTTTCGCGCGCCGCGGCCACAACCTGGTGCTGGTCGCGCGTGACCAGGCGCGCCTCGAGACCCTGGCGGCGCGTTTGCGTGCCGACAATGGCGTGACCGTCGATGTGCTGCCAGCCGACCTGACACATCCCGCCGACCTGATTGCCATCGAAACGCGTTTGCGTGACGACGACCGCATCGGCATCCTGGTCAACAACGCCGGGCTGTCCCAGTCGGGCGGCTTCGCGCAGCAGAGTGCGGGCGCAATCGACGGCCTGGTCTCGCTCAATATTACGGCGCTGACGCGGCTGGCGGCGGCGGTCACTCCGCGGTTCGTACAGTCCGGTACCGGCGCGATCGTCAATATCGGTTCCGTAGTCGGCTTCTTGCCCGAGTTCGGCATGGCGATCTACGGCGCTACCAAGGCTTTCGTGCTCTTCCTGTCCCAGGGCCTGCACTTGGAGCTCTCCCCCCATGGCGTCTACGTGCAGGCTGTACTGCCGGCGGCGACGCGCACCGAGATCTGGGAGCGCGCCGGGATAGACGCCAGCACGATGCCCGACATGATGGAGGTCGGTGAACTGGTCGATGCCGCACTGGTCGGCTTCGACCGCCGTGAAACGGTCACGATCCCGGCACTGCATGTGGCCGAACGCTGGGATGCCCTTGAGGGCGCGCGGCAAGGGCTGCTGTCGGATCTGAAACAGCTGCATGCGGCCGAGCGCTATCTGCGCCAGGGTTGATTAACCATATGACTGACAGCCATCTCACTACGCCCACTCGTTTCGCACAGGTCGACGGCACGCAAATCGCCTATCGCCGCTGGGGCAACAGCAATTGCTCGCAGCCGCCTGTTTTGCTCTTGCAGCATTTTCGCGGCGGCATGAATCACTGGGACCCGCTGCTGACGGATGGCTTGGCCGAGGGGCGCGAAGTCATTCTTTATAACGGCCGCGGCGTTGCTTCATCCAGCGGCACACCGCGCACCCGCATCGAGCACATGGCCGATGACGCCGCGGCCTTTGTGCGTGTGCTGGGACTGGCGCAAATCGACCTGCTCTGTTTCTCGCTGGGTGGTTTCCAGGCGCTGGACCTGACCTGGCGCCATCCCGAACTGGTGCGCAAGCTGATGCTGCTGGGCACTGGCCCGCGCGGTGGCGATCCGGAAATGGAGCCGCCGGTGCTGGTTGCCGCGCCACGCCCGGTACCGACTTTCGAGGATTTCCTGTACCTGTTCTTCGGCCGGTCGGCGCAAGCCGAGCAGGCAGCGCGGGCATTCTGGCAACGTCGCCACCAGCGCATTGACCAGGACCCGCCTTCGTCGCAGGAGGTCACCAAGGCTCAGATCGAGGCAAATATGTTCTACCTGTCGAGACTGTCGGAAGATGACCCGTTCGCCTACCTGCGCAGTATCCGGCAGCCAGTCTTCATCCTCAACGGCGTGCACGATGTGATGATCCCGACGGTGAACTCCTTCTATATGGTCCGGAACTTGCCGAATGCGCAGTTATTTATTTACCCGGACGCTGGTCACGCCGCGCAGTTCCAGTACCCGGCGCGGTTCCTGCAGCATGCCGTGCAATTTCTGAGCGAGTGAGGCCATTGCCATGATTAAATTCAAATTCCTGCTGTGGGCGTTCGCACAGCTCCTGAAGCGACAGGTCAAAAACAATCCTGCCTGTGCGCAGTATGTCCGGGGCAAGCACATGCTGTTCCAGATCCGTACCGCTTCCGGCGTAGGGCGCAACTACACCGTCCACCAAGGCAGGATCTCGTCAGCGGCAGGACTGGCGGCAAACCCGGCGTTCACCCTGAGTTTCAGGAGTGCCAGGGCTGGATACAAAATCCTGTCGGCCAAGGACAGCCAGGCAGCTTTCCTGCGCGGATTGGGCAGTGCTGACTTGGCCATCAGCGGTGACTTCCAGGAAGTCATGTGGTTCCAGGGCCTGACTGCATTTCTGCAACCTCCAAGAGTGGTGGCACCTTACGACCGTACTGCATTTCAGGTTCCAGTAACATCAGTCGTGGAGCAAGACAAATGAAAGCCTTCATCATTGAACGCTATGGCAAAAAGGAAATCGGCCGGATTGCCGATATGCCGGAGCCAGTGCTGGAGGAAGATGATGTCCTGGTCGACATTCACGCAGCCGCCGTCAACGTTCTCGACCTTAAGATCAGGAGCGGCGAATTCAAGCTCATCCTGCCGTATCGCATGCCGGCGATACTGGGCCACGACGTCGCCGGCAAGGTGATCCGGGTCGGCTCCCACGTTCAGCGCTTCAAGCCGGGCGACGCCGTCTATGCGCGGGCCGATGATTTACGGATCGGCACGTTCGCAGAAAAAATCGCAGTCAAGGAAAGCTCGTTGGCGCATAAACCAGCGAACCTGACCATGGAAGAAGCCGCCTCGCTACCACTCGTTGCTTTGACTGCCTGGCAGGTCCTGGTCGAGATCGCCAAACTGGAAAGGGGCCAAAAAGTTTTTATTCAGGCAGGTTCGGGCGGAGTGGGCGCCATCGCCATCCAGCTGGCAAAACATCTTGGCGCTTTTGTCGCCACAACCACAAGCACCGACAATATCGCCTGGGTCAAGGCTCTGGGCGCCGATCTGGTCATTGATTACAAAAAGCAGGACTTCGAGTCCGTGCTGCAGGATTACGATCTGGTGCTCAACAGCCAAGGAAATAACGAGCTGAAAAATTCGTTACGGATACTAAGGCGCGGTGGTCATCTGGTATCCATTTCCGGCCCACCGACGCCAGAGTTCGCTGTGAAGCAGGGGTTGGCCTGGCCATTGAAACAGGTGCTACGCCTGTTGAGTTCTGGCGTCAGGCGCAAGGCCAAGCAGCTTGGTATTACCTACACGTTTCTATTCATGCGCGCTGATGGCGCCCAGCTGCAAAATATTACATCGTTGATCGAATCAGGCGCGATGAGGCCAATCGTTGATCGTGTATTTCCTTTTGCGGCAACCGCAGACGCATTGGCGTATGTAGCTACTGGCCGGACCAAGGGAAAGGTCGTCATCAAAGTCCGGTGATGTGCCCTTAGCGCGATTGTTTTATTGTCATGCCAAATCGTGGCGATTGACTGTGCCAGACCAGGTATCGCTCCATTACGTCGATCGCCTTCGGATGCGTCCAATAGATGCAGCGCTGCCGGCAGCCTTGTGATTGCGACACGCAGGCTCACATCTTCGCGCAAGGCACCAGAAGGAAGCAAGGCGTCCTCCACCTCGATCCGGGGAGCTCAGTGATACGCGTGCCGGCGGTGATTCCGAGAAGTACCACGGGACATCGCGCTCAGGATAGCGGCTGGTTGCCACGGTCACGCGGATAAGATGACGAACCTGGCCTGGTCTGAGTGCAGCGACTTGGGCATTGCAAACTTCTAACAGGATGAATGAACGACGAATTCAGAGGGAGAACCGATTAGGCTCTTTTTCGACCATAACATGGCATGTTTCCAGCGGTCTTCGGAAAACTGCGCGCAAGCATGGCGATATATGAACGATGCTAGGCCGCGGCGAAGCAGCGGCAAATGGGGGATTCGGAGAGCCTGGCGCCTGCAGGCGCGTGGTCTTCGAATCCCACCGCCGATCCGTCCGTCCCTCCATCCTCGACGAAAGACGACGCATGCGCCGCGCGCCCCCGGCGCGCGAGCCTGGCGCGAAGCGCCAGCAAACGGGCGATTCGGAGAGCCCCCGCCCCTGCAGGCGCGTGGTCTTCGAATCCCACCGCCGATCCGTCCGTCCCGCCATCCTCGACGAAAGACGACGCATGCGCCGCGCGCCCCCGGCGCGCGAGGCTGGCGCGAAGCGCCAGCAAACGGGCGATTCGGAGAGCCCCCGCGCTGGTAAGCGCGTGGTCTTCGAATCCCACCGCCGATCCGTCCGGAATAAACAAAAAAGGCCTCCCGCAGGGGAGGCCTTCCTTGTTTATTCTGGCGGAGGCGGTGGGATTCGAACCCACGATACAGGTATAAGCCGTATGCATCCTTAGCAGGGATGTGCCTTCGGCCACTCGGCCACGCCTCCTAGATGATTACTCACCTATCATCTTTTCCTCAGCATTTCTGCGTCAGATCAGATGACCGCCATAGTAATTGCCACGACCTGTTTGGTCAAGGAAATCGGCGGTTTTTTTCTGAAATGTTTACTCTTTTTCAAGCTCGAAGGCCTTGTGCAGCGCGCGCACGGCCAGCTCCATGTACTTCTCGTCGATCAGCACGGAAATCTTGATCTCGGAAGTGGAGATCATCATGATGTTGATGCTTTCGTCGGCCAGCGTGCGGAACATCTGCGAGGCCACGCCCACGTGGCTGCGCATGCCCACGCCGACGACGGAGATCTTGGAGACCTTGGCATCGCCGACCAGCGACGCGAAGCCCAGCTCGTCCTTCTGGCCGTTCAGCACTTCCAGCGCCTTGTTGTAGTCGTTGCGGGACACGGTGAACGTGAAGTCGGTCTTGCCTTCGACGGACTGGTTCTGGATGATCATGTCCACTTCGATGTTGGCGTCGGCTACCGGGCCCAGGATGTGGTAAGCCACGCCCGGACGGTCAGGCACGCCCATCACGGTGATTTTGGCTTCATCGCGGTTGAAGGCGATGCCGGAGATTACTGCTTGTTCCATGTTGTCTTCCTCAAACGAAATCAGGGTACCGGACTTGGCTTCCTCGGCCAGGTCCATCAGCGGGTCGGTCAGCGACGACAGCACGCGGGTCGGCACGCGGTAGTTGCCGGCGAATTCCACCGAGCGCGTCTGCAGCACTTTCGAGCCCAGCGATGCCATTTCCAGCATCTCCTCGAACGTGATGTTCTTCAGGCGGCGCGCTTCCGACACCACGCGGGGATCGGTCGTGTAGACGCCGTCCACGTCGGTGTAGATCAGGCACTCGTCCGCCTTCAGCGCGGCGGCGATCGCCACGGCCGACGTGTCGGAACCGCCACGGCCCAGGGTCGCGATGTTGCTGTTCTCGTCCACGCCCTGGAAGCCGGTGATGATCACGATGCGGTTCTGGTCGAGATCGGCGCGCACGCGCTTGTCGTCGATCGACTGGATGCGGGCCTTGGTGAACGCGGAGTCGGTCTTGATGCCGACCTGCCAGCCGGCGTAGGACACGGCGGCCTTGCCGATCGCCTGCAGCGCCATGGACAGCAGGGCAACCGATACCTGCTCGCCCGTGGAGGCGATCATGTCCAGTTCGCGCGGGTCGGGCGGGTTCTGGATTTCCTTGGCCAGCGCGATCAGGCGGTTGGTCTCGCCGGACATTGCCGACGGCACCACCACTACCTGGTGTCCCGCATCGTGCCACTTGGCGACACGCCGCGCGACGTTCTTGATACGGTCCGTCGATCCCATCGACGTCCCGCCGTATTTATGAACGATTAAAGCCATTGCGTTTTTCAATCGGTTGAAGTAAGGGAGCCCTTTACTCTACCTGCTGAAATGCAAAAGAACAAGTCAAAAAAGTAATGAAGTCATACACTTAGGGCATAAGCTCATAAGAAACCGGCCCGGTGGCCGAATATTATTCGGCCTGCCACCGTAGTGCTACGCGGAAATTCGAATCCGTGGCAACATAATGGCAATCCATGCCGATGCCGGCCGCATACAACAGCCGGCCGGGGATCGCGACCACTGGCAGCCGCGAACGCTGCCATGCCGGCGTGTCGAAGGCCTGGTGATGCTGCTTCAGGTTGCGCGTGGGGCGGTTCGGCGCCAGCTTCAGCCGTTCGCCGCCGCGCCGGAACGAAATCGCCAGCGATTGCTGCTGCAGCCACTCGGCCGCGACGCCCTCCGCCGCCCGGTCGAAATGCAGCGTGCCGCCATAGTCGGGGAACGCGATCGACGTTTCGCCGGTCCAGCGGAAGTGCTGGACGGGGCGCTCGTCGTATTCGTCCTCCTCGGCGCCGGCCAGCTCCTTCGGCTTCGGTACCAGGTACACGCGGCCGCGGTGGCGGCGCACTTCGCAGTCGGGGTGCACGACAAGCAGCTCGGCACCGTCGCGTGCTTCCAGCAGTTGCGCGATCATTTCGGCCAGCCAGGCCGCGGCGGGGATGCGGATGCCGCGCACGCCGAACCAGTGGCGCAGCAGGTTGTTGCGGCGGTCTTCGCCCAGGGCGCGCAGGTGCTCGACGGCGATGCTGTCGTCCGCCAGGCCGGCCTGCAGGTCCTGCTCGGCCAGCTCGGTGAGCAGCCGCTGGGCCGACCGGGCGTGCGCGGCACTGCGGGCGAAGCGCTCCTGGTAGCCGGGGAAAGCCACGGCAAGGGCCGGCATCACGGTGTGACGCAGCGCGTTGCGGGCGTAGCGGGTGTCGCTGTTCGATTCGTCGTCGATATGGGCGATCGCATGTTCGGCCTGGTGCGCCTCGAGCTGGGCGCGCGAGGCTTGCAGCAGCGGGCGGGACAGCAGGATCTCCGCGCTTCCCAGCAGGCCGGGCGCCGCGTTGAACGCATCCATGCCGGACAGGCCGGCCGGGCCGGCGCCGCGCGCCAGCTGCAGCAGGATCGTCTCGGCCTGGTCGTCGAGGTGGTGGGCCGTCAGCAGCAGCGTCACGCCATGCTCGCGGCACAGCTCGCCCAGCGCCTTGTAGCGCGCCTGGCGGGCCGAGGCTTCGGTGCCGGCCTTGCGGTCGCCCAGCATCACGCGGCGCGCCGCGAAGGCGATGCCGAGCTTCGCGCATTCGGCCGCGCAGTGGGCTTCCCATGCGTCGGCGTTGGGGCTCAGGCCATGGTGGATGTGGAAGGCGAACAGCGGCGCACCGTTTGCTTCGGCGTGCGCCAGGTGCAGCAGCACCGAGGAATCGAGGCCGCCGCTGTAGGCGATGGCGAGCGGCTGGCCGGCTTGGCGCGGCAGCGCGGACAAGGCCGTAGAAAAGAGCGGGGCGAGAGTGGAATGAGGCGTTTTCATGCGGGAGAATGACAATGGGGACAGGCCTCGTTTTTCAAGAAGTTCCTGAAAAACAGGGTCTGTCCCCGATTTTGAATGTTGGCGCAAGAAAACCGGTGTCTGACACCATTTTCCGGGAAAGTCATCCGGAAAATAGTGTCAGACACCTGATATTCGGCGTCCGGTGAAGAATTACTCCGGCGACGTGGTTTCCTTGAACTTGCCGTAGCTCAGCAGCTTCTGGTGGCGCTGGTCCAGCAGGTCCTTCGTCTTGATGCCCTGGAACTGGCGCAGCGAGTCGGCCAGCGCGCGCTTGAGCAGGCGGGCCATTTCCTTCGGATCGCGGTGGGCGCCGCCCAGCGGTTCGGAAACGATCTTGTCGACCAGGCCCATCGCCTTCAGGCGGTGCGCGGTCAGGCCCAGGGCCTCGGCGGCGTCGGCGGCGCGTTCGGCCGTCTTCCACAGGATCGAGGCGCAGCCTTCGGGAGAGATCACGGAATACGTGGCGTATTGCAGCATCAGCACGTTGTCGCCCACGGCGATGGCCAGCGCGCCGCCGGAGCCGCCCTCGCCGATGATCGTGGCGATCAGCGGCACTTTCAGTTCGGCCATCACGTAGAGATTGTGGCCGATCGCTTCGGACTGGCCGCGCTCTTCGGCATCGATGCCGGGGAAGGCGCCGGGCGTGTCGACGAACGTGAAGATCGGCAGGTTGAACTTCTCGGCCACCTTCATCAGGCGCATCGCCTTGCGGTAGCCTTCCGGTTTCGGCATGCCGAAGTTGCGCAGTGCGCGCTCCTTCGTGTCGCGGCCCTTCTGGTGGCCGATCACCATGCATGGCTGGCCGTTGAAACGGGCCAGGCCGCCCACGATCGACTGGTCGTCGGCATAGGTGCGGTCGCCGTGCAGCTCGTGGAAATCCGTGAAGATCTCGTTCACGTAATCCATCGTGTAAGGGCGCTGCGGGTGGCGGGCGATCTGCGACACCTGCCAGGGCGTCAGCTTGGCGTAGATATCCTTGGTGAGCTGCTGGCTTTTCTTGGCCAGGCGGTCGATTTCTTCCGAGATGTCGACGGCCGAATCGTCCTGCACGAAGCGCAGTTCTTCGATCTTGGAATCCAGCTCCGCGATGGGCTGTTCAAAATTGAGGAAAGTAGTTTTGGTCATTGGTCCTCCTAGAGTATGAACCCAGGGCGCGCCCGCGCGCACGCAAGCGGCGAGGCTTCAAAATTTTTGGCTATTCTACCGGAACAGGATCGAGGCTACGCCACAAATACCAGGTCGCAACGGTCCGATACGGCTCCCAGTTTGCCGCCACTTCGCGCGCATCGCTGCGCGAAACGGGCTCGCCGGAAAAATAGTTGTGGCTGATGCCCGCGATCAGGCGCGGGTCGTCCAGCGGCAGCACATTGGGCCGCAGCAGGTTAAAGATCAGGAACATTTCCGCGGTCCAGCGCGTGATGCCGCGAATCTGCACCAGCTCGGCAATCACCGCTTCATCCTCCATCTGGTGCCACTCGCCGGCATGCACTTTCTTTGCCTTGAAGTTGTCGGCCAGGTCGAGGATGTACTCCGTCTTGCGCTTGGACAAGCCGCATGCGGACAGCTCGTCGGCGCCCGCCTTCATCACGAGCGCGGGCGTGAACTTGGGCAGCGCCACCAGCAGCTTCTGCCATGCCGCGTTGGCGGCCTTGGGCGTGACCTGCTGGTTCACGATCGAGCGCGCCAGGGTGGTGAACGGGTCGTCGTGCCCCACCAGGTGCAGGTCGCCGAACTGGGGGATGAGCTTGTTCATGATGCGGTCGCGCCGCATCAGTTCCACCTTGGCTTCTTCCCAGTATGGCGGCAAGGCCACCTGGCGGCCTTCGCCGCCCGATTTATCCCTGGACTGGAGAACCATTATGCGCGGCGCCAGTTCGTGGTGCCGTCGGGCTTGTCTTCGAGGACGACGCCGGCAGCCAGCAGGTCGGCCCGGATCTTGTCGGCCTGCGCGAAATCGCGCGCCTTCTTGGCCGCGGCACGGGCCGCGATCGCTTCGCCGATGGCCACTTCACCGAACGCATCGGCCACGCCGGCCTGCAGGAATTCCTGCGGGCTGCGTTCGAGCAGGCCCAGCACGCCGGCCAGGCCTTTCAGCTGGCGCACCGCTTCGGGCGACTTCGACCGGTTGATCTCGGAGGCCAGGTCGAACAGCACGGCGACCGCGATCGGCGTGTTGAAATCGTCGTCCATCGCTTCGACGAAGCGTTTGGCGTGGGCTTCGTTCCAGTCCAGTTCCGCGCCGTCGCCTTCCACGCCGTCGAGGGCGTTGTACAGGCGGGTCAACGCGCCGCGCGCATCGTCGATGTGCACGTCGGAGTAATTCAGCGGACTGCGGTAGTGGGCGCGCAGGATGAAGAAGCGCACCACTTCGGCATCGAACTTTTGCAGCACCTCGCGGATCGTGAAGAAATTGCCGAGCGACTTCGACATTTTCTCGTTGTCGACGCGCACGAAGCCGTTGTGGATCCAGTAGTTCGCCAGCGGCTTGCCGAACGCGCCTTCCGACTGCGCGATTTCGTTTTCATGGTGGGGGAACTGCAGATCCTGGCCGCCGCCGTGGATGTCGAACTGTTCGCCGAGCAGCGCGCACGCCATCGCCGAGCATTCGATATGCCAGCCCGGACGGCCCTTGCCCCACTTCGAATCCCATTTCACTTCGGCCGGCTCGGTTTCCTTCGACGCCTTCCACAGCACGAAGTCGAGCGGGTCGCGCTTGCCGGTATTGACGTCCACGCGTTCGCCGGCGCGCAGGTCGTCCAGCGACTTGCCGGACAGCTTGCCGTAGCCATCGAAACCGCGCACGACGTAGTTGACGTCGCCGTCGTCGCCGCGATAGGCCAGGCCCTTCTCTTCCAGTTTTTCGATGATCGACAACATCTGCGGCACGTACTCGGTGGCGTGGGGCACATCCGTGGGCGGCAGGATGCCGAGAGCGGTCGTGTCCTCGTCCATGTAGCGCTCGAAGCGCGACGTAAGAGCGTGGATCGACTCGTTGTTCTCGACGGCGCGGCGGATGATCTTGTCGTCGATATCGGTCACGTTGCGCACGTACTGCACGTCGTAGCCCGATGCCTTCAGCCAGCGGTAGATCACGTCGAACGCCATCATCATGCGGGCATGGCCCACGTGGCAGTAATCGTAGACCGTCATGCCGCAGACGTACATCCGGACCTTGCCCGATTCCATCGGTTCAAACGTCTGCTTGTCGCGCGCCAGCGTGTTGTAGATCTTTAAGTTGCTCATCGGACTCTTGTTTTCTTCGGCGCCCGGGCCCAACGCACAAAGAGAAAACCGGGCGCCGGCATCGCACGTGCCGCACCGGGTTTTCTCGATTGCCTGGGGAGTCGGACAGACCCTAGCAGTTGGTTCTCTGTTCTATCTTGTTCTTTGTTCTCATGTCCGGTTCCACTCGTGACGGTCTAGAATGGAAGCCGTCGCCAAGTATAGCATTGTTAAAATGCCCTGGGCTCAATATCCACCCCGCAACAGAAAGACAGGACATGCACAGGAATATCCACTATCGGACAATGATTGCCGGGCTGCTGCTGAGCGGTTCCGTGTTCGCGGCCAACCCGCAGGTCTCCCTGAAAACCACCGCCGGCGAGATCGTGCTGGAACTGAACCAGGAGAAGGCGCCGAAGTCCACGGCGAACTTCCTGGCATATGTGAAAAGCGGTTTTTACAAGGATACGATCTTCCACCGCGTGATCGACGGCTTCATGATCCAGGCTGGCGGCTACACGAAAGACCTGAAGGGCAAGCCGACCCGCCCGGCCATTCCCAGCGAATCGAAGAACGGCCTGAACAACGCCATGTACTCGGTGGCGATGGCGCGGATGGACAATCCGAACTCGGCCACTTCGCAGTTCTTCATCAACGTGGCCGACAACATGGCGCTCGACTATCCGAACTTCGACGGCGTGGGCTACACGGTGTTCGGCCGCGTGATCTCGGGCTACGAGGTGGTGGACAAGATCAAGGGCGTGCTGGTGGACGACAAGAGCTTCGTGTTCCAGAACGTGCCCGTCACGCCGATCGTGATCAAGTCAGCCACGCTGCTGAAGAAGCCAATCGCGCCGAAGCCGGCGCCGGGACAGGCGGCGCAGGCGCAGGCCGCGGCACAGCAGGATCCACAGCCGGATTCGCAACCAGACCCGCAACCGGCACCCCAGTCCGCACCCCAGCCCGAAGCGGCTCCCGCGCCGGCACAGTAAAATAGCGTTTTGCCATCGGCTGCGGTAATATCGCGGCCCTCTTCTGAACCAACGGGAAAAGCACAATGACCACCATTACCATCACCACGAACAAGGGCAAGATCGTTGCCGAGCTGGACGCTGAAAAAGCACCGAAGACCGTCGAGAATTTCCTGGCCTACGCCAAGGCCGGCCACTACGACAACACCATCTTCCACCGCGTGATCGATGGCTTCATGATCCAGGGCGGCGGTTTCGAGCCGGGCATGAAGCAGAAGCCTGCCGACCAGACCGTGGAAAACGAAGCCAAGAACGGCTTGAAGAACGAGCCGTACACGCTGGCCATGGCCCGCACGTCGGCACCGCACTCCGCTTCCGCGCAGTTCTTCATCAACGTGAAAAGCAATACCTTCCTCGACTACCCGGGCCAGGACGGCTGGGGCTATGCCGTGTTCGGCGTGGTCACCGAGGGCAAGGAAGTGGTCGACGAGATCCGCAAGGTAAAAACCACGCGCAGCGGCATGTTCGCCGACGTGCCGGTGGAAGACGTGATCATCGAGAAAGTCGAAGCCGCGTAAGTCTTTCGGCCTTGATACTGTTCATCTCCGACCTGCACCTGCAGGTCGACCGGCCCGCGCTGACCGAAGCGTTTTTACGCTTCGTCGACGAGCGGGCCCGGTCCGCCCGCCAGCTTTACCTGCTGGGCGACCTGTTCGAATACTGGGCCGGCGACGACGACCTGGGCGACGCATTCCATGCCCGGATCGCGGCGGCGCTGCGCGCCCTGGCCGATCGCGGCATCGACGTATTCTGGATTGCCGGCAACCGCGACTTCCTCGTCGGCGAACGCTTCGCCTCGACAGCGGGCCTTGCCCTTCTCCCCGAAACCTGGGTCATCGAAGACCATGACCGCCGCATCGTGCTCGTGCACGGCGACGCGCAATGCACCGACGACACGAAGTACATGGCGTTCCGCGCGCAGGTGCGCGAACCCGCCTGGCAACGGCAGTTCCTGCAAATGCCGCTGGCGCAGCGCAAGGCGATCATCGCCGGCCTGCGCGAGAACAGCCGCCAGGACCAGGGTGAAAAATCATACGAAATCATGGACGTGACGCCGCAGGCGATCGACGCCGTGTTCGCGCAGACCGGCGCGGACGTGATGATCCACGGCCACACGCACCGCCCCGCCCTGCACACCGCCGGCGGCAAGCTGCGCTACGTGCTGCCCGACTGGGAGCCCGAAGCCTCCCCGCCGCGTGGCGGCTGGATCGCGATCGGCGACGATGGCGTGATCACGCGGCACGCGCTGGATGGCAGCGTGCTCTGAAAGCCGGCAAAAGGCACTCGTACTGGCTTGATTGACGGCTCGCGATGCCGGAGCAGCCATGTGATCTGGTGTCGGACACCGGTTTTCAGTGAATTTCACCAGATTTTCATACAGAACCTGTTTCCGGCACCGGTAGCTCGAACGCTGCCAACAAAGGTCGAGGGCATTTATTTGAACGGCATCGGTAACGAGCCGCGGCTCAGCCCCGGAGCCTGTCACCGTTTTTTCGCCGGCCACACCTGTTCTTCCGTCCAGCCCAGTTCGGCAAAATCCTGCGCCCGCAGGTCGGCCTCGCCCGACGAATAGAACTCGTCGAGCTGCGGCGGCTCCACCGGCGTGCCGGCCAGCATCGCGTGCACCTGCCCGCGGTGGTGGATCTGGTGCTGGAACAGGTGCGCCAGCAGCCGCTGGCGGGTATCGCGCTGCACCTTGTCGCCGCGATCGATGGCAACGAGCGTATCGAGCATATCGTCCGTGAGGCCGGCGCAGTAGGCGATCAACGAATCGTCGCTCTCGCGCTGCGCCTGCCACAGCGTGGCGCAATCGGCATACGGCTCTTCCGGCTCGAAGAATGTTCCGTAATCCGGGTGCGGTGGCTCGCCGCGCCAGTCGCGCCACAATGCATCCAGGTAAAAGCGCTGCGTGGTGAGATTGTGGTTCAGCGTGTAGCGGATGCTGGGAAAGAAGCTGGTGCGGGTCGCATCCTCGAATGCGGCCTGCGACAGCGCGCCGCAGGCGCGCAGCAGCCGGTGGTCGGCCCATGCATTGTTGTAGGCCTCGCTCAACAGGTAACGGGACAATGGCTGGGTCGGCATGTTGCAATCCTTCGGAAAAGATAGCGAGGTTACTTGAAATCTTCGCACGGCGAAATAAGCTGAACGATGGAATTCGAATAACGATCCTGGGGGTGTCATGCTGAACGGAGAAACCTTGCGGCGGGTATTCCCCGACTGCAGCGATGCGGATGACTGGGCCACCGTGCTCGACGGTGCGTGCAGCCGCTTCCACATCACCACGCGCGACCGCCTGTGCGCCTTCCTGGCGCAGGCCAGCCACGAATCGGCCCACTTCAACCGGCTCGAGGAATCGCTGTTCTACCGTACCCCGGGCCGCCTGATGGCCGTGTGGCCGAAGCGCTTCACCACCGAGGCCAGCGCGCTGCCGTTCGTGGAAAACCCCGAGCGTCTGGCGAACTTCGTCTATGCGCGCCGCATGGGCAACGGCGACGAAGCCAGCGGCGACGGATTCCGCTTTCGCGGCCGCGGGTTGATCCAGCTGACCGGGCGCAGCAATTACCAGCAGGCCGGCGAGGCGCTCGGCCTCGACCTGCTGGCGGCACCGGAGCGGTTGACGTCGAAGGAAGTGGCAGCCCTGTCCGCCGCATGGTTCTGGGACAGCCGCGGACTCAACGCCCTTGCCGACCACGACAAGCCGGATGACGACCTGGAAGATTTCGTCACCATCACGCGCCGCATCAACGGCGGCACAGTGGGACTGAAGGAACGGCTGGCGGCCTACAAGCTGCTGCGCAGCAACCTCGCCTGACGCGTCACTGACAGGGGCAACTGTCGGGCGGCCACTGCCGCTTCCTGCGCTCGGCTTCTAGCCCCCAGGCTTGCATTACTACTTTTGCGTTACTACTTTTGCGTTACTACTTTTGCGTTACTACTTTTGCGTTACTACTTTTGCGTTACTACTTCTCGCGTTACTACTTCATCCAATACGTAATACCGGTCTGGCCGACGGCCTAGTTCTGGCGCGGCACGCCGGCAAACGCCGCCTCGAGGCGGCGCACCAGCGGCAGGTTCATCGTGTGCGTCTGGCGGCTCCAGCGGTCCATCGTCGACTGCAGCTCGTTCTGCAGCCGGTGCGCCAGCTGGAATTCGCGGGCACCCGCCGCCCAGATCGCGAATTCGGCTTTGGCTTCGAAACTGCCGTGGCGGCCGACGGCGGCTTCGAATTCGGCACGGGCCTCGTCGTTGCGGCCGGCGCCGGCCAGCGCACGCGCCATCAGCAGGCTGGTCTGCTCCGGGCGGAAATTGGGGCTGGCACGGCGCAGCTGCTCGAGGTGAGCCAGCGCTTCGGCATGCCGGCCGCAGGCAAAGCCGGCGCGCGCGGCACCGAAGCGGATCTCCGGATCGGCGGCGAACGCGCCATGCAGGCATTCTTCATAGGTGGCGGCGGCGGCCTCGGGATTGCCCGCTTCGAGCTGGGCGTTGGCCAGCCGCATCTGGTTCTGCGCGGTGGGGGTGAAGGCGAAGGCTTCATGCGCCTCGCGCAGTTCGCGGGTGGGGTCCAGCACTTTCGCGACACCGGCGGCCATCTTGCGGGCGCCGTGTTCGAGCCGCGAGTCGGGCAGGTAGATGCCGAAGAAATACACTACGCTGCCCAGCAATGGAAACATGAACAGGATCATCAGCCAGTACATCTGCTGCCGGCTGCGAATCGCGTGCACGGCAAAAAAGATCGCCACCAGCACATGCAGCCCTATTCCCAGAATCGCCATGGCACTCTCCACTGTTCAACGAGCGCTCATTGTAGGGATTTCGATTCCTTCGTACAACTTAGCCGATGCAAGCCGGTATGGCTGGGGCAATCCCGTTATTTCGCCGGCTCGAAGCGCACGCTGAGGCCGTTGCGGGTCGTGTGGATCGTGGTCGGCACGTATTGCACGCCGAGATAACGCAGCTCGTCGGGCCGGAAATGGTACACGGGCACGTCACGCACGATGCGTTCGACGACAACGTTGGCGGCAGCCGTCAATTGGCCTTGCGTGCCGGCATCGGTGCCGCCCACCGTGAAGCGCTCGATGCGGGCATCGCTCAGCACCACGGCGTTACGCACGTTGTCCACCAGCAGCCGGCCCGACAGGGACACGCTGCCCTGCAACGCCTGCCGCAGCAGCGGCGACGTGACGGCGACATCGGCGGCAAGCGCCAGCCGGTCGTTGTCGCGCAGGATCGCGACCTGCGGCCGCGACAATTGCAGCTCGAACACGCCGAGCGCGCGCTGCTGCAGCGGGAAGCGCTCGTTCAAGCCGCGTTGCAGGCGCTCCAGCGGCACCTCCACTTCGCGCGGTCCGGTCAGGCTCGCGCAACCTGCCAGCATGGCCGCGGCGGCAAGGGGCAGGATCAGCAGTCTTCTGCGTGCGTTCGATTCGATCGGCATACATCCTCTCATGGCAAGAGTGCGGATGATAGCCGATCGGTGCGCCGATGTGCGCAAGCGTACGGTCGCGCGCGCGCAGCCGGCGTACCGTTGGGGCATGCAACCGCTCTCCGCTCATATCGGTACCGCCGGCTGGAGCCTGCCGCGCGAGACCTGGGGCGCCTTCCCGCCCGAAGGCAGCCACCTCGAACGCTACGGCGCCGTGTTCAACGCCGCCGAGATCAATACCAGCTTCTACCGGCCGCACCAGCCCAAGACCTACGAACGCTGGGCCGCCGCCACGCCGCCCCACTTCCGCTTTTCGGTGAAATTGCCCAAGTCAATCACGCACGAAGCAAAGCTTCACGGCGTCGATGAGCTGTTGGCCCGCTTTGCCGGAGAAGCCGGTGCGCTGGGCAACAAGCTCGGTGCGGTGCTGGTCCAGTTGCCGCCCAGCCTGGCGCTGGATGCGGCGGCCGCCGACGCACTGTTCGCCGCGCTGCGGGAACGCTTCACCTGCATGCTCGCGTGCGAGGCGCGCCATGCCACCTGGTTCACGCCCGATGCAACGGCGCTGCTGCGCGAGGCCGGCGTGACGCGGGTGCTGGCCGACCCGGTGGTCGGTTACGCGGGCGCGTTCGAGGCCACGGCCGCGCCGGCATATGTGCGGCTACACGGCAACCCGCGCATCTATTACTCGCGCTATACGCCCGAGCGGATGGACGAGGTGCGCGCCTGGCTGGCGCGGCACCCCGGCTCCTGGTGCATCCTCGACAACACCGCGAGCGGTGCCGCCACGTCGAATGCGCTGGAGCTGATCGGCCTGGCCGATCAAGCCGCCAGCCCGGCCTTGTCCGAACGGTAGCGGTCGAACTGGTCCGGCGTCACCAGTTCGCCGAACTCCACGGTACGGGTGGCGATGTCGTGGTACGCGCCGACCAGCCCCATCTCGCCGCGCTCGATGCAATGACGCAGGTATTCGCTGCCGGCAACGATCTCGGCCAGCGAATTCTCGATGTTCTGGCGCGTCACCAGCTCTAGCAGTTCCTTGCCGGCCGGTATGTGGGTGCCATGCGTGGCGCACTGGCACTGCCAGATCGAGCTCTGGATCTTGCCGGTGATCGTGCCGATGCTGTGGGCGTGCTCGTTCTTCAGCGCCAGGCCGATCGCGCCGCAGCTGGAGTGGCCCTTCACGACGATCAGCTTGGCGCCAAGCTTGTGCGCGATCTCCAGGCTGCCGATGATCTCGTCGCTGATCACGTTGCCGGCGATGCGGATCGTCAGCAGGTCGCCCAGTCCGGCGTCGAAGATGATTTCCGGCGACGTGCGCGAATCGATGCAATTGACCACCACCGCCATCGGATGCTGGCCGCCGGCCGTGGCATCGACCTGGTGCAGGTAATACTTCTTGATCCAGCGGCCGGCCTGGAAGCGCTCGTTGCCGTCCTTGAGCAGCTGCAGCACTTCCTCGGGCCGCAGCCGCGTCTGCGTTTCCTTGTCCAGCGCCGGCACGAACTGGATCGGGTCGGCCAGGCTGTACTCGTCGCGCAGGCCGATCACGTTCAGCTGCACGTCGCGCCCGGCCGCCGCCACGCGGTAGTCGTCGATCGTTTCCAGCACGTCGCTGTCGATGTAGTCGGCATTGGTGGCGTCGATCAGCACCTTCGAGCCGGGCGGCACGTCCCACAGCGCGGTCTTGATCGTGGCCTTGTTCAGGAACGACACCTGGTTGGGCAATTCCATCTTGATCACTTCGCCGATATGCAGGCGGTACTGCTCGATCGAGAACGGGTTGCGGAAATTGCTGCGCAGCAGATAGAACAGGCTGGCGGCCAGGCCGATCAGCACACCCATCAGCAGGTCCGTGAACACGATGGCGGCCACCGTGATCGCGAACGGCACGAACTGCGACGCGCCGCGGGCGAACATGTCGCGGAACAGCGTGACCTTGGCCAGCTTGTAGCCCGTCATGATCAGGATCGCCGCCAGCGCGGCCAGCGGAATCTGGTTCAGCACCGGGCTGAACACCAGCACGGCGAGCAGCAGCAGCAGCCCGTGCAGCACGGCCGAAGCCTTGGTTGCGTTACCAGTCTGGATATTGACCGAGCTGCGCACGATGACCGACGTTACCGGCAGGCCGCCCAGCAGGCCGGCGAAGATGTTGCCGACGCCTTGCGCCACCAGTTCGCGGTTCGGCGGCGATTCGCGCTTGCGCGGATCGAGCTTGTCCACCGCCTCGACGTTGAGGAGCGTTTCCAGCGACGCCACGATGGCGATCGTGGCGCCGACGAACCACACGTCCGGATTGGCGAAATGACGCAACTCCGGGAAGTTCAGGTAAGCGCCCAGGTTGCCCACGTCGAGCGGCGGAATCTCGACCAGGTGCGACTTCTCCAGGCCCATGCCCGGCGCATACCGGCTGAACAGCATGTGCAGCGTCACGCCCAGCACCACGACGAACAGCGGCGCCGGCAGCAGCTTGACGTTTTTCAAAGGCGTGCGATCCCAGTACAGCAGCACCAGCATCGACAGTGCCGCGATCACGACCGCACCGGGCGTGATGCTGCCGAGCGCGCTGCCCAGCGCGGAAAGCGTGGTCTCGCCGTTGGCCTGGAAGAACGAGTACTCGTCGGCGTTGTTGGCATCGTAGCCGAGCGCATGGGGGATCTGCTTCAGGATCAGCAGGATGCCGATCGCGGCCAGCAGGCCCTTGATGACGTTGGACGGCACGTAATTGGCGATGAAACCGGCACGCAGGATGCCCATTGCCAGTTGCAGGAAGCCGGCGATCACGATCGATGCCAGCAGGATTTCAAATGCGCCGAGTTTGGTAATCGACGCCAGCACCACCGCCGCGAGGCCGGCGGCCGGCCCGCTGACGCTGGTATGGGAACCGCTGATCAACCCGACCACTATACCGCCGATAATGCCGGAGATAATCCCCGAGAATAAAGGCGCGCCGGAGGCAAGTGCAATCCCCAGGCATAACGGCAAGGCGACGAGAAATACGACGATCCCCGCGGGGATATCTTGTTTCAATTGATGGATATTCATGGCGACACGCGTTCGATTCATGATCAGTCGTACGCACCAGCCCCTCATTCCACGAATCTTTTATAAGAATCGATGATTACCGAATATCGTGGACGGCAGCACTCCCGACTGGAGAGTGCCACACCGGCAATGAATAACGAAGCACCGCGATCACTCTCTGATAGAAACCGGAAGTGTAAAGGGCGCCCCATCTGCCGAAACAATATAACACGCGTTTTTTGCGGTGCGCAATTGAATGCCTGGCGAATAGCGATGAAATAAAAGTTTCGTCAAGGTTATTTTTATCTCAGGATATTTTTATTAGTATCCTGTAAATTCAAATGCGTGCAAACATGCGGGTCTCGAAGTGAAATAATTACGACGCATGATCGATATATATGCGATGAATATAGGAGAAAAAAGAAATAAAGATTGATCGGCAGTTGTCCGTCTCCTCCGGGAGCACAGGTCTGCACCGGAAGTAACTCCCTGGCGTGACACGGAAAGTTTCCGAAAACCGGGGTCAGACCCCGGTTTCCGGAAACTTTTCGCACGACGCGGGTGCGGGTGCGGAGGCGGCGAGAAACATGTTGCGATGCAACGCAGCAAGAACTTCTTGCATCGTCAAAAAATGGTGTTATAGTTCACTACAACACCACTTCATTAACTCACCGATTCCGGAGGACCCATGTATGTGGAATGACAATGCGCCGATCTACCGCCAGCTGAAGGAGCGGGTGGTCGGCATGATGCTCGATGGCTTGCTCAAGCCCGGCGATGCCCTGCCCTCGGTGCGGCAGGTGGCGGCCGATTTCCAGCTCAACCCGATCACCGTGTCGCGGGCTTACCAGGAGCTGGTCGATGAAACCTTGGTGGAAAAACGAAGGGGGTTGGGTATGTATGTGACCGATGGCGCCGTGGAAAAACTGCTGGCAACGGAACGGGAGCGCTTCCTGCGCGAGGAATGGCCGGCGATGGTCGAACGCATCCGCCGCCTCGGCCTGGACATGGACCAGCTGCTGCGCACCGCGCAGCCGGGGAGCGCGGCATGAGCGCCGTCATTACCGCCCGCAACCTGACCAAGCGCTATGGCAGGCAGGCCGCTCTCGACGGCGTGAGTTTCGAAGTGCAGCCGGGCCGCATCGTGGGCCTGATCGGGCCGAACGGCTCCGGCAAGACCACCACGCTGAAGGCCGCGCTGGGACTGTGCCGCTTCGACGGCGAGCTGTCGGTGCTGGGCCTGGACCCGCGCACGCAGCGCGACGCGCTGATGAACGATGTGTGCTTCATCGCCGACGTGGCGATCCTGCCCCGCTGGCTGAAGGTGAAGGAGGCCATCGATTTCGTGGCCGGCATCCACCCGCGCTTCGACCGCGCCAAGGCCGAACGCTACATCGCCGGCACGAAGCTGGCGCCAAACATGCGCGTCAAGGCCATGTCGAAAGGCATGATCGTGCAGCTGCACCTGGCGCTGGTGATGGCGATCGACGCGAAGCTGCTGGTGCTGGACGAACCCACGCTGGGCCTGGACATCCTGTACCGCAAGCAGTTCTACCAGAACCTGCTGGAAGACTACTTCGACGAGCACAAGACGATCGTCATCACCACGCACCAGATCGAGGAAGTGGAGCACATCCTTACGGACGTACTGTTCATCCGCGAAGGCCGCATCGCGCTGGCCGCCTCGATGGAAGAGATCGGCGAACGGTACACGGAAGTGATGGTGCATCCGCAGCACACCGCCGCCGCCGCCGCCCTGCAGCCGCTGACGCAGCGCACCGTGTTCGGCAAGAGCGTGATGCTGTTCGACGGCGTGCCGCGGCAGCAGCTTGAAAACCTCGGCGAACTGCGCACGCCCAGCGTGGCGGACCTGTTCGTCGCCAGCATGAAGGGGAGCTACGAATGAACACGATGCGCAACACGATGCCGGACACGGTGCAAGAACCCCTGCACGAAACCCCGCCGAGTTTGCCCCTGCGCAAGCCGATGTCGCAAACGCTGGGGTGGCTGATCCGGCGTGAAATCTGGGAGCACAAGGGCATGCTGACCTGGGTGCCGCTGGCGATCGCGGCACTGATGATCGTGCTGGTGCTGGCCCTGGCGGTTACCGGGCACAACAGCACGATCGAAGTCGATGGCGTGACCACCTCGATGGAAGGCATGAAAGTGCAGCTGGGCGAGCGCCAGCAACAGCAGCTGGCCGCCGGGCTGGTGGCGGCTGCGCCCGTCAGCGCGCTGCCGCTGTACCTGTCGCTGGCGTTCATGGTGTTCTTCTACAGCCTGGGCGCGCTGTACGACGAACGGCGCGACCGCAGCATCCTGTTCTGGAAATCGCTGCCCGTATCGGATACCGCGACGGTGCTGTCGAAGGCGGCCGTGGCGCTGCTGGGCATTCCGCTGCTGATCATCGTGGTGGAGCTCGCGACGTCGCTGATCCTGATGGCGATCGGCATGACGGCGCTCGCCCTCAAGGGCGTCAACATGTTCCCGCCGGTGCTGTCGCACCCGCAGTTCTGGCTCGGGCCGCTGAAGATGTTCTCGCTGCTGCCGGTGTATGCGCTCTGGGCGCTGCCGACTGTGGGCTGGCTGCTGCTGGTTTCCGCCTGGGCCCGTTCGAAGGCATTCCTGTGGGCGGTAGGCGTGCCGGCCATTGCGATGATCCTTTGCGCCTGGGCCGAGAAGGGCTTGCGGCAAGCCGTCGACACCGGATGGCTGATCGAAAAATTCATCAGCCGCCTGCTGATCGGCGTGATGCCGGGTACCTGGCTGATGGCCGGCGGCGTCCGGGAGCGGGCGCGCGACATGGATATCGCCGCCAACACCCAGGGGCCGGCGGCGGCATTCGACCTGATCTATCAATCGTCATGGGCTGCCGTGGCAACGCCGGAAATGATCGTCGGCGTGGCCGCGGGCGTCGCGATGATCGCCGGCGCCATCTGGCTGCGCAGCCGCCGCGAAGAGGGTTGAACACAGGGACTGCGATCCGATTGCCGGGCGGCGACAAAAACAGCAGCGCGGGGGCTCACTGCTCAGCTGTAAGCCCTGTCTTACAGCGCTACCAGACCCGCACCGATGCCGCCCGGCCCTCCCCATTGAGATAATGCAACCATTCCACCAGCGCCAGACCTTCCGGTCTCGCGTTGGTTGTTGTTTTTGAAGGATGGTTACAAAATGAAAATAATCGACCAGCGTTATCTCGACGGTGCCAACCGTTACTGCACCGAGCCCTGCCTGCTGAGCATCCTCGATCTCGGCCACCCTACTCCCTTCTCCGCCAGCGACATGCAGAACCTGCGCACGCGCCTGAAGCAGGCGCTGCCGGGCCTGCGCCAGGGGCGCAGCCTGATCGGCGTGGTGGGCGACGATGTCGATGCCCCCGGCCGCGGCCTGCAGCTGGCACGCCTGATCCAGAGCGTGGCGATCGAGCTGCATCGCCTCACGGGTGATGAAGTCATGATGGGCTTTGTCGGCGGCGTGCCGAAAATGCCGGGCCGTTACCGGCTGATCCTGCCGTTCCGCTGCGGCACCGTGGCCAATGCCGCGCTGGCGCTGGCCATCCGGCTGGTGGACGGCCTGCTGGCCAGCGAGACATTCCCGCTGGCCGATGGCCTGGCAGAATTGCGCGGTATCGCCGCGGCCGGTGCGCCGCCTATTCGAATTGCCGCTTGAACTGCTCGAACTGCTCCGCCAGCGCCGCATAGTCGGCGCGCAACTGCTGCACTTCCAGCTCCAGCTGGGCCACGCGATCGCCGCGCGACGCGCCGCCCGGCGCCAGTGACGCGGTACCGTAGCCCGCTTCTTCCCGCGCCAGCTGGATCTCGCCACCGAGCAGCTGGCCATAGCGCGGCTCCTTCGTGCCGGGTGCCAGCGCCAGCTTGGCGACGACCGGCGGATACTTGTCGATCAAGAATTGCAACGCGTTCTCCACATCCGCCACGGACTTGAATTCGTGCAGGCGGCCGGTGCGCGTGCGGATCTCGCCGGCGGTCTGGTGGCCGCGCAGCATCAGGATCGTGAGCACGGCCAGCTTTTCCTGTTCCAGCGACCATTTGATGCGCATCCGGTGCTCGTACTTCGTGACGCGCGCGCCGGCGGCGGTCACGGCGTTGACGAGGCGGCGCTCGGTCAGGCGGGCCAGCACGTCGGCCACCGTGTCTTCCGAGATCTGCATCACCGGGTCGCGGCTCGACAGCTGGTTGCAGCCGTTGGTGAGCGCGTTCAGCGACATCGGATAGTTATCGGGCGTCAGCGCTTCCTTCTCGGCCAGCACGGCCAGCACCCGGATTTCGAACGGGTCCAGCGTATCGGTCTGCGCGTCCGGCGCGGGGGCATTTCCTGCCGGATTGTTTGCTACGTCTGTCATGATTTTCCTTAATCGACCAGCTTGTTCAATTGCGCGGGGTCGGCCTTGCCGACCGCATCGATTTCTCCGCTATGCATGCCATGCGCCTTCAGCAGCGCGACGATGCGTTCGATCTGCTGTTCCTGGGCCGCCGCATGGTTGATCAGGCCGTGCAGCGCCTTCGACATGGGGTCGTCGCCGTTCGGCGTCACGCCATAGGCCGCGAACAGGCGCTCCGCATGGCCGTCGTGCTTGCGCACGATGTGGGCCGGATTGCCGACGGCCGTGGCGCCCGGCGGCACGGGTTTCAGCAGCACGGCATTCGACCCCACCTTGGCGTACTCGCCCACCGTGAAGCCGCCCAGCACCTTGGCGCCCGCGCCGACGATCACGCCGCGCTCGAGCGTGGGATGGCGCTTGGTCCCCGGCGACAGCGACGTGCCGCCCAGCGTGACGCCCTGGTAGATCGTGCAGTCGTCGCCGATCTCGGCGGTTTCACCGATCACCACGCCGAAGCCGTGATCGATGAAGACGCGCCGGCCGATCGTGGCGCCGGGATGGATTTCAATACCGGTAACGATGCGCGCCAGGTAGCCGATGAAGCGCCCCGGCCATTTCAGGCCATGGCGCCAGCACCAGTTCGCCGCGCGATGGGCGATGATCGCCTGCAGGCCCGGATAACACGTCAGCACCTCCCAGGCGCTGCGGGCGGCGGGATCGCGTTCGATGATGCTGCGGATGTCTTGGCGCAGGTGGCGGAACATGGTTGCACGGAGTCGGGGGCGGTAGCTCGATGGTAGCGCATCGGCAGGCAGTGTGCAGGCTGGGCTTGCTGCAGCGATGGATGGCGACGAATGCCTGCCCGGGCCGCCCGCATGCGCGATGGCCCGGGCCGGCAGCCGGGTGACGGCCTGGCAGCCGGAAACCTTGTCAGCCTTCCCTGGCGATCCGCTGGCGGCGCGCTTCGTACAGGCAGACGCCGGAAGCGACCGAGACGTTCAGGCTCTCGACCGAGCCGAACATCGGGATGCTGACCAGCATGTCGCAGGTTTCGCGCGTGAGGCGGCGCATGCCTTCGCCTTCGGAGCCCATCACCAGCGCCGTCGGGCCGGTGAAGTCGGCATCGTACAGGCCCTTCTCGCCGTCGTCGGAGGTGCCGATCAGCCAGATGTCGCGCTCCTTCAGCTCGCGCAGCGTGCGCGCCAGGTTCGTGACGGTGATGTATGGAACGGTCTCGGCGGCGCCGCTGGCCACCTTGGCCGCGGTGGCGTTCAGGCCGACCGCGCGGTCCTTCGGCACGATCACGGCATGCGCGCCGACACCGTCGGCCACGCGCAGGCAGGCGCCCAGGTTGTGCGGATCGGTGATGCCATCGAGCACCAGCAGCAGCGGCGGGCCTTCGATCGCATCGAGCAGCTCGTCGAGGTTGCGGGCCAGCGCCAGCTGCGAAGCGAAGGCGATCACGCCCTGGTGGCGGCGGGTGCCGACGATCTTGTCGAGGCGGGCCGAGTCGACCGGCATCACGCGCACGCCGGCCGCCTTGGCGTTGGCGACCAGGTCTTTCATGCGGCGGTCGTCGCGCGTGGCGTCGACGAAGATCTCTTCGACCGACGATGCTTCATGGCGCAGGCGCGAGGTGACGGCATGGAAGCCGAAAATCATTTTGTTCTTGGACATGGTACGTGGTTCTTATGTGGCGAACGGGGTTCGCCGGAGGATGCGCCGCGGCGGCTGCCGCGGCGCGAAAAATCAGCGTTTCTTGCGGGTCTTGCTGCCGGCACCGGCGGCTGCCGGCTTTGCGGCCGAGCCCGCAGCCGTCTGGGTCTTGCCGCCCTTGGCCGGCGCGGTGGATTTGGCGCGGCCCTTCGGCTTCGCTTCGAAGTCGAACTGCGGCAGCAGCGAAATGGAAGGGGCCGGAGCGGCGGCTACCGGCTCGGCCACATCGTCGTTGCCGCCCCGTTTCGCCTTGCCCTTGTATGGCGAAACGGCTTCGTCGGCAACCTTGCGCGGCGCGCTGTCCTGCGCGAAGGCGCGGCCGGCCCCCTTGCCGCCGCCACCGCCGCCACCGCCGCCACCCTTGCCGCCCGCGCCATTGCGCGATGGACCGCCGCGCGTGTTGCCGCGGCGCGGTTTGCCGCCTTCGTCGCCGAAGCCGTCGTCCTCGAACGCCTGCCCCTTGCGCCCGCCGCGCGGCGCCGCCGGCGCCGCCATGCCTTCGGTTTCGCTCGGCGCGAGGCGCAGGTCGATCTTGCGCATTTCGAGATCCACGCGCACCACCTGCACGGTGACCCGGTCGGTCAGCTGGTAGCGCTTGCCGGTGCGCTCGCCGCGCAGTTCGTGGCGGGCGTCGTCGTACTGGAAGTAGTCGGCGCCCAGGTCCGTGATGTGCACCAGGCCCTCGACGAACAGCTGGTCAAGCTGCACGAAGATGCCGAACGTGGTCACGCCGGTGATCAGGCCGGAAAATTCCTCGCCCAGCTTGTCCTGCATGAAGTAGCACTTCAGCCAGGCTTCCACGTCGCGCGACGCTTCGTCGGCGCGGCGTTCGTTGGCCGAGCAGTGCACGCCCAGCGCATCCCACACGGTCAGGTCGCGGGCGGCCTTCGGCTCCTTGCCGGCAGCCTTGTCCTTTACCTGCTGGCGGCGCGTGGCGTTCGAGATCGTGGTGTTCAGCAGGCTCTTGTCTTCCACCTTCGGCTCGTACTTCTTGCCCTGCAGGATCGCCTTGATCGCGCGGTGCGTCAGCAGGTCCGGGTAGCGGCGGATCGGGCTGGTGAAGTGCGCATAGGCTTCGTACGCCAGGCCGAAGTGCCCGATGTTTTCCGGGCTGTAGACGGCCTGCTGCATCGAACGCAGCAGCATCGTCTGCAGCAGGCTGGCGTCCGGGCGCTCCTTGATCTTGCGCATCAGCTCGGCATAATCGCCGGCCACCGGGGTGTCGCCGCCGGCCAGCGTCAGGCCCACCTGCTTCAGGAACTCGCGCACCTGGGTCAGTTTTTCCTTGGTCGGCGCGGCGTGGATGCGGTAGGTGCCGGGGTGCTTGTGGCGCAGCAGCAGGTCGGCCGCGCACACGTTCGCGGCCAGCATGCATTCCTCGATCAGCTTGTGCGCATCGTTGCGGGTGCGCGGGATGATCTTCTCGATCTTGCCGGCCGGGTTGCAGACGATATAGGTTTCGGTGGTCTCGAAATCGATCGCGCCGCGCTCCAGGCGCGCCTTGAGCAGCGCGTGGTAGACGGCATACAGGTCCTGCAGGTGCGGCACCAGGTGCGCGCGCTTGGCCGCTTCCGGGCCCTTCGTGTTCGACAGGATCGCCGCCACTTCGGTGTACGTGAAGCGCGCGGCCGAGTGGATCACGGCCGGATAGAACTGGTAAGCCTTGATCTCCCCTTGGGCGGTGATGACGGCGTCGCACACCAGCGTGAGGCGGTCGACGGCCGGATTCAGCGAGCACAGCCCGTTCGACAGCTTTTCCGGCAGCATCGGGATCACCCGGCGCGGGAAGTACACGGACGTGCTGCGCTCGAGCGCATCGGTATCGAGCGCATCGTTCGGCTTCACATAGTGCGACACGTCGGCGATCGCCACGATCAGGCGGAACGCATTGGTGCGGCCCACCTTCACCTGCTCGCAATACACGGCGTCATCGAAGTCGCGCGCATCCTCGCCGTCGATCGTCACCAGCGGCACGTCGCGCAGGTCCACGCGCTCGCCCCAGTCCTTTTCATGCACCACGTCCGGCAGCCTGCCGGCCTGCTTCAGCGCCCCGTCGGAAAACACGTGCGGCACGCCGAACTTGCGCACGGCGATCTCGATTTCCATGCCGGGATCGTCCATGTCGCCGAGCACCTCGACGATCCGGCCGACCGGCTGCTTGAAGCGGCCCGGCTGCTCGGTCAGCTCGACGCTGACGATCTGGCCGCTCTTGGCCTTGCCGGGCGAGCCGGACAGGATGATGTCCTGGCCGATGCGCTTGTCTTCGGGGGCCACGATCCACACGCCGTTATCCTTCAGCAACCGGCCGATGATGTGCGTGTTACCGCGCTGCACCACCTCGACGATCGTGCCTTCGGGACGGCCGCGGCGGTCGAAGCCCGTGACCTTTGCCATCACCTTGTCGCCATGCAGCACTTTCTGCATTTCGCGCTCGGACAGGAACAGGTCGTCGCCCGGTTCGTCGGGAATCACGAAACCGAAACCGTCGCGGTGCGCGCTGACGCGCCCCGAAACGAAACCGGAATGGTCGGCCAGTACATAGAAGCCGCTGCCGTCGGAACGGATCTGGCCGTCGCGCTCCATTGCGTTCAGGCGGCGCGTCAGCACCTCCTGGGATTCGGATTTCACGTCGAGCGACATGGAAAGCGTGCGCAGGTCGAGCGGCGCATTGGCGCTGCGGAAGATGCCGAGGATTTCCTCGCGGCTTGGGATGGTATGGATCGTCTGGTTCAAAACTGTTCTTTGATCTTATTAGTGGGATGATCGTGATGGAAAGGTGGCAGCGTAGTGTACCGGAGGTGCGGCGGTTTGCCTAACATAGCCCAATCGAGTGTGCGCACGGAGCACCTCACATTGCCCTTTGACATTCGCCAGCCTTGCTCTATAATCCGGTCTCTCGCAGCGATGCGGGGAGCTGTAAAAGAGTCGATGTGCAGCGTGGAATGAAAGTTCATCTGGCGCAAAACTCTCCAAGGCACTATCATAACAGCAGTTGCAAGCGTTGTTTATGATGCAGTAAGTTGTGATGCAAGAGTTGTGATGCATGCCCACGTGGCGGAATTGGTAGACGCGCATGGTTCAGGTCCATGTGCCGCAAGGTGTGGGGGTTCGAGTCCCTCCGTGGGCACCACTCTACCGGATACCGGGCCTTTCCAGGTCCAGACAGAAAGCCGTGAATCGATCGATTCACGGCTTTTTTTCATTGGCGCTGTTCGCGTACGCTCCATCTACGGGCGCATGCCAGGGCCGGGTGACAATATTTCCCAAAAAGCATAAATACCACTTGCCCGATGGCGTCCCGGCCGTTATGATGCGTGCCTCGTTGCAGTACAGCGCAGCGAAAAACGAGTCAGCAGTGCCCACGTGGCGGAATTGGTAGACGCGCATGGTTCAGGTCCATGTGCCGCAAGGTGTGGGGGTTCGAGTCCCTCCGTGGGCACCACTCTACCGGATACAGTGAAAAAGCCGCGGATCGCGAGATCCGCGGCTTTTTTGCTTTGGCGCTGTTCGCATTAACTGTGCATTGCTTCAAGGCACGGAACTTCTTCAGCAAACTGGTCTTTAGCGTTTGATCCTTGCGACGCTCACGCGAAGCCACTGCAGCGGCAGTGCCAGTTCGGCAGCGTCGAGCACGTGTTGCCATCCGGTGTAATTGGCCAGGTAGCGACTGGCCACGCCGTTGAAGCGGCGCAGCCAGGTCTTGAAGCGGCTGTGCCAGCCGTTGACGTTATTGAGATGAATCGCGTCCCAGGCACGGATGCCGGCCCGGACATTGACGGCTTCGTGAGTAATGCAGGCAGCACGCGCGAAAGTCACGTATGCCTTGGCGCCGTCACTGATCAGCAGCACGTCGCGATGCAATATTGGGAGCAGATGCAGCACCAGCTGCCGCGCATTGACCGGCCCGCGCCCTGTAACAAACTCGTGCGTAACTCGGGCTCGGTCGCGGGCAACCAGAATGCAGTCCAGTTCGCGGCTGATGCCGCGGCGCGCCGCCGTGCCGCCACGCCGCCGTGCCGGGCGGCTCAACTTTCGTGCACCTTTTTGCGATTCCAATAAATATGTTTCGTCCACCTCGACCATGCCTGCCAGTTGCGCGGGCCGTTCGCGGCGCACCCCGGCGATAAACCGGTGGCGCCATCTGAAGCTCGTCGACCGCGCCACGTCGACGCGCCGGGCGGCCTCCCGCACGGTACGCGAATCGAGCAGGCACTGCCGATACGAGCCATTTGCCGCGATGCCGCAATCGCGCCAGCGGCGTGCCGGTCAGTGCGTTGTAACTGCGACTGCACGCCATGCAGCGATAACGTTGCAGGCCATTGGCCTGGCCGCAGCGGTGACGCCGCCTGCTGCCGCAATGCGGACAAGGGCACTCGCCGGCGGCCTGCTCGATGAGGCCAAGGCAACTGTCACGCGACGACAGTGCCTCAAGCCATGCCTGCAGACTGACGACCTGTTGGTCGATCAACCGGTCCTGGGTCAGGGAGTGAAACAGTCCAGCAAAACCGGCAGGGTCCATGACCGCTCCTCGTCTGGATGAGTTACCTCAACAGGGAGTGAGACAGTGCCAGATCTGGTTGGTTCCCCGATTTACCGCTAACAGCGCCTTTGCTTTCCGTCTCCGATGCCCGTCCTTCACAAATGCCCGCACCGCATTCCTGCTCCCGCCGCGTCGGCTTCCTTTACGCCCGGCACCGGCCCGACAGGCATTCGCATGCCTTTGCGCGCCCTCTCCCTCTGGCACGGCCACCGCGCATGGTAATTGCGTGATCGCAGTATCCAATCAAACGGGAGTACGCCATGAGGATCTTGTTGACGGCCATCGCCCTGGCCGCTGCGTTCGTTGCCGCCGGCCCCGCCGCCGCACCGCTATTCAATTTTATGTTTACCGAGGGCACGTCGCCGCAAGCCCGGCAAGGCTTCAGGGCGGCAGCCGCGCTGTGGTCGAACCTGCTGCACGACAACGTGACGGTCGATTTGACGGCCGGCTTCCATCCGCTGGCGCCGGGGCTTCTCGGCACGCCCCGGTCAGCCCGGCAGCCTTACCCCTACGCCACGTTCCGCCGGGCCCTGGCGGACGACCTCACCTCGTTCGACGACGCCCTGGCAATCGGCAGCCTCCCCCGGGGCGACTCCTTCGACATGCTGCTCGGCTTCACGTCCAACAGCCCGCACGGCGCGGGCAGCGGCATCCCGTATCTGGACGACGGCGACGCGAACAATACCGGGGCGCGTGTCACCACCGCCCAGGCCAGGGCGGTCGGCCTGAAGCCGGCCGACCAGGCGCTTGCCGGATGCTCGGGCGCGTGCGACGCCTTCATCGGGTTCGACAGCCAATTCGCGTTCGACTTCGACGCGCATGACGGCATCGGCGAGAACAGTCCCGGTTTCGCCGGCATGGCCGCCCACGAGTACTGGCGGGAGGACTCGCATTTCGGCCTGATCGACCCCACGGCCGACCCGGGCGAAGCGCTGGCGATCTCGCAGCACGACCCGCTTGCGCTGGACGCCATCGGGTGGGACATCTGGCCAATGCCGGAACCATCGACGCGGGTAATGCCCGCGGCCGGCATGCTGCAGCCTGGCAGCCCTGCCTCCCGCTCGGTCGCACGGAACGGGAAAACATTTCGCAAAAACAAAAATGATGGTTGACGGATCCGCTGGCGGCCTTTAAGATGCGTGCCTTCTGTTGCTGAACACCGCAACGAAGTAAAGAAAACAGGGCCCACGTGGCGGAATTGGTAGACGCGCATGGTTCAGGTCCATGTGCCGCAAGGTGTGGGGGTTCGAGTCCCTCCGTGGGCACCAAGTCCTGTTTTCGATACACTGAAGTGACATGCAATGCAGCAGTGCCCACGTGGCGGAATTGGTAGACGCGCATGGTTCAGGTCCATGTGCCGCAAGGTGTGGGGGTTCGAGTCCCTCCGTGGGCACCACTCTACCGGATACCGGGTTTGCAAAAAACCCTGAAACGCCGCCGATTCGCAGGAATCGGCGGCGTTTTACCATTGGTCACGCCGCCTTCACATGGTCTACACTTTGCCCATGTCCACCGCACCCGATACCCCGAATACCATTCTCATCGCCAGCGCCACCGGCTTTCCCGCGCTCGAAGGCCTGCTGGCGCGCGCCGGCTTCCAGGTGGGCGTGGTCAACCGCGGCGACACCGCGCTGGCGGCGATGCGCGCGCCGTCGCCGCAACACGGCGTGGCGCTCGTCCTGCTCGACGCGGCACTGGCCGGCAGCGCCCGGATGGAACTGTGCGCGCGCCTGGCCGGCGCGGCACCCGTACTCGTGATGTCGGCCGCGCCGTCCGACGAGGAACAGCGGCAGGCGCTGCGCGCCGGCGCCGCCGGCTACCTGCGCCTGCCCTGCGCGCCCGAAGACGTGGTGGAGAAGGTGACGGTCGAACTGACGGCGCGCAACGCCTGGTTGCCGGTCGGCGGCCCGCTCGATACCGGCACGCTGGAAGTCAATTACCACGCGCTGCTGGCCGGCTCGCCGGACGCGATCATCCTGTTCGACGCGGCGCGCGGCCTGCCGGTGGACGTGAACCGCAACGCCGAGCGGATGTTCGGCCGCGGCGGCGAGGAACTGATGCGGATGCGGCTGGCCGACCTGTGTCCACCCCGCCAGCCCGACGGCACGCCGTCGGCCGAGGTCGTGGATGCGCTCGTCGCACGCGGCCTGTCCGGCGATATCCGCATCTTTCCGTTGACGTTCCAGCACAACAGCGGGCGCCACATCGACGGCGAACTGCGCCTGGTGGTGCTGGAAAAGAACGGCCTGCGGCTGCTGCACATGCGCGTGGCGGACGTGACGGGCCAGCGCATCGCGGAAGCGCTGCGCAGCGGCCAGAACGAACTGCTGGAAATGATCGCGCGCGGCGCGCCGCTGCCGGCCATCCTGGACAAGCTGCTGCGCCTGATCGAGGGCCAGGCGCCCGGCCTCGTGTGCACGGTGATGTTGCTGGACGATGACGGGACCACCATGCGTGGCGGCGTGGCTCCCAGCCTGCCGCCCGGGTTCATGGATGTGTTCGACGGCGTGGCGATCGGTCCGGAAGTCGGCTCATGCGGCCGCGCGATGTTCTGCCGCGAACCGGTCGTTGCGGCGGACATCGGCCGCGACCCGCGCTGGGACGGCTGGCGCGAGGTTGCGATGCGGCAGGGCCTGCACGCGTGCTGGGCCATGCCGATCATGACCGATACGCATACGGTGCTGGGGTCGTTCGCCATTTATTACCGCGACGTGCGCCTGCCCCGCGGGGACGACGAACGGCTGATCGCCGTGGCCGTGCACCTGGCCGGCATCGCCATCGGGCGCACCCGGCGCGAGGCGGAACTGGCGCGCCACCGCGATCACCTGGAAGACCTGGTGGCGGAGCGCACCGCCGAACTGCGCAATGCCAAGGAACGCGCCGAACTGGCCAGCACCGAACTGGCCGCCGCGCTGGACCACCTGCGCAAGACGCAGGACGAACTGGTGCGCCGCGACAAGCTCGCCGCGCTGGGCGGACTCGTGGCGGGCGTGGCCCACGAACTGAATACGCCGATCGGCAATACGCTCACCGTTGCCAGCGCGATGAGCGAGCGCCTGGGCGCGCTGCGCGCGGGCCTGGCCGCCGGGCTGCGGCGCTCCGACCTGGAACAGTACGTGGCCCAGGCCGGCGAGGCCGATGAAATCGTGGTGCGCAACCTGCGGCGAGCCGCCGCCCTGATCACCAGTTTCCGGCAAGTGGCGGTCGACACCGCCAGCTCGCAGCGGCGCCGCTTCCGGCTCGACGAATTCATCGGCGAACTGGTGCTGCCGCTGACCGCCGGCACGGCGCCGCCACGGCCGCGCGTGGTGCAGGATGTCGCGCCCGGCCTGGCGATGGACAGCTACCCGGGCCCGCTCGGGCAAGCGATCACCGCCCTGTTCGAGAATGCCGTCATGCACGGGCTGGACGGACGCAGCGACGGCGTCGTCACGCTTGCCGCCGGCGCGCTGGACGACGACACGATCGCGTTGTCCGTGTCCGACAACGGCGCCGGCATCGCTCCCGCCGATCTCGACCGGGTGTATGATCCGTTCTTCACCACCCGGCCCGGTGCCGGCGGCTCGGGCCTCGGCCTGCACGTGACCCACAATATCGTCACCGGCGTGCTCGGCGGCCGGATCGCCGTGCGCAGCATGCCGGGCACCGGCACCACCTTCACGATGACGCTGCCTGCCGTCGCTCCGCAATGAAACCTGCCCCGCCCTGTCCTTTGCCATATTCCCTGCTCCTTTCCCTTGTTTTAGCGCTGTGCCTGCTGGCCGGCGCCGCCAGCGCCGCCCCCGCCCACTGGTGGCTGTGGGAAAGCGTGACGGACAGCGCCAAGGTGTGTTCGCAGACCCCGCTCGGCCCCGGCTGGCGCAAGCTGTTGGGTCCCTACAAGGATTCCCGTTGCGAGAAGTTGATTCGTGTTCAATAATGGGCCGACAATGCTTTTTCACACAGAGGAGGAGACATGTTTCAGAATCCCGAGCAGTTCGCCCAAGCGACGAAAGCCCTGTTCGAGTTCCAGCTCGAAACCTTCAATACGCTGACCAGCAAGGCCGTGCAAGGCCTCGAGCAGGTTGTGCAGCTCAATATCGATACGGCCAGGAGCGGCGTCGAGAAAAGCCTGGCCACCGGCAGGGAAATGAGCCAGACCTCCGATCCGAAAGCGGCCATGGCGGCCGCCAGCGCCCGGATGCAGAACCTGACCAATGTCGCCGAATACAACCACCAGCTCGGCCAGATCCTCACTGAAATTCATTCCGAGTTCACCAATGCCGCCGAAGCCCACCTGGCCGAAGCGCGCACCAACCTCTCCGCGCTGATCTACGACGTGACGAAGAACGTGCGGCCCGGCTCGGAAAACGCGGTGGAAATCGTCAAGACAGCCATCGACAATGCGTTCAAGGGCTACGAGGAAGTCACCAAGGCCACGCGCCAGGCGGTGGGCGCGTTCGAGCAGCAACTGGCCAAGGCGGCAACGCTCGCCGAACAACAGGGCAAGCAGACCCAGCATTGATGTAACGGCGACGGCCTGTTGCCGTCGCGTAAAAATAAGTGGGCAAGCGGCGGCAGAAGCGATAGACTGTATATAAATACAGCCTTTCGCTCTTCCGCCGCTTTTTTCCGCGTCCGATTCCTGTTGCGATCCTTGCTCCGATCCTCATTCCGATCCTTGGTCCGATTTTTACTCCCGTATCGCCTTTTGCCCCGCAGTGCCGATGAAACCCGTGCTGGAAAACCTCTTTTACTACCTGGATAATTTCCACCGGGTGCTCGAATGGATCGGCGAACGCTACGCCGACCTGCTCGACGACGAGGAGCGCGACTTCATCGCCCGCTTCCCGGCGCTGCCCAAGGCGTCGCGCGCACTGTTCGTGCGGATGGTGATGCGCAAGGGGCAACTGTTCCGTGCCTCCAAGCTCGTCTACGACGAGATCGGCTGTGCGCGCAGCGCCGCCGCGCCCCTGGCGGAGGCCGGCTGGATCGTCATCGACCCGCCCGTGACGCTCGACGAGCTGTTCGACCTGCTGCAAAAGCCCGAGCTGTGCCTGGCGTTCGCGTTGACCGGCACGCTGCGCTCGGCCCGCAAGGAAGCACAGCGCGAAGCATTGCGCGCGCAGCACGACGGCGAACGGCCGTTCTCGGCCTGGCATGGGGACGGGGGCGATGCGCCGTGCGACGAGGCCTACCGCATCGTCGCCAAACCGCTGTGCGACCGGCTGCGGCTGATCTTCTTCGGCAATTACCACCAGGACTGGACGGAATTCGTGCTGTCCGACCTCGGCGTGTTCCGCTTCGAGACCGTGGAGATTTCCCAGGCCGCGCGCGGTTTCCGCACACGCCGCGACATCGAGGATTACCTGCGGCTGCATGCCTGCCGCGAACGCTTCGGCAACGGCGAACATCCGCTCGACGTCTTGCCCGACGTGCCACCGCCGGGCACCGACAACGAATGGCTCGCCAGCCGGCGCGACAAGCTGCTGTTTCAACTGGGCCAGCAGCTGGAAAAATTGCGCGAATGGGCCGGTGCCTGCGAGCTCTACAGCGGGTGCGCCTATCCCGGCGCGCGGGCCCGGGCCATCCGCGTGCTGGAAAAGGACGAACAGTTCGGCCCCGCCTGGGAGCGCCTGCAGCGGGCGATGGCGGCGCCGGAAAGCGAGGCTGAGCGGCAGCACCTGCTGCGCATGGCGCCGCGGCTGGCGCGCCGCCTGGGCCACCCGCGCGGCGCGGCGGCCAAGGCGGTGCCGCCCGAGCGGCTCGACCTTGCCCTGCCTCGCCCGGACGGCCAGTGGTGGGTCGAAGGCGTGGTGCGCGAGCACCTGCATTGCGACGCCGCGCCCGTGTTCTATGTCGAGAACGCGTTGATCAATTCACTGTTCGGCCTGCTGTGCTGGGACGCCGTGTTCGCCGCCATTCCCGGCGCGTTCTTCCACCCGTTCCACCATGGCCCGACCGACCTGCACAGCGCCGATTTCCACCGCCGCCGCACCACCCAGTTCGATGCCTGCCTGGCGCAACTCGACGACGGCACGTATCCGGCCACGATCCGGCGCAACCTCGAAGCCAAGCGCGGCATCTCGTCGCCGTTCGTGTTCTGGGGCGCGCTCGATGGCAACCTGCTCGACCTGGCACTGCACTGCATCCCGGCCGCGCACCTGAAGCAGTCGTTCCTGCGCATCCTGCAGGACGTGAAGGCCAACCGCACCGGCTTTCCGGACCTGATCCAGTTCTGGCCGGCCGAGCGGCGCTACAACATGATCGAAGTGAAGGGCCCCGGCGACCGCCTGCAGGACAACCAGCTGCGCTGGATCGACTACTGCGCGCAGCACCGGATGCCCGTGACGGTGTGCTACCTGCAATGGGCAACCCAGTGACGGCACCGGAGACGCCCCGGTACACCGTGGCCGTGCGCGCGCTGTGCGAGTTCACCGCCAAGGCGGGCGACCTCGACCTGCGCTTCACGCCCTCGCCCACCGCGCAGGAAGGCGTTGCCGGCCATAGCGTGGTCACGTCGCGGCGCGACGACGACTACGAGCGCGAGATCACGTTGTCCGGCATGTTCGGCCCGCTGCACGTGCGCGGCCGCGCCGACGGCTACGACCCGAAACGCAACCAGCTGGAGGAGATCAAGACGTTCCGCGGCGACCTGGACCGCATGCCCAGCAACCACCGCGCGCTGCACTGGGCGCAGCTGAAGGTGTACGGCCACCTGCTGTGCGCGGCGCGCGGGCTGGCCGGCCTGCGGCTGGCGCTGGTCTATTACGATATCGGCACGCAGAAGGAAACCCATCTCGTCGAGGAGCACGATGCGGCGGCGCTGCGGGCCGGGTTCGAAGCGCAATGCGCATCGTTCGTCACCTGGGCGGAAGGCGAACTGGCGCACCGCGCCGCGCGCGACGAGGCGTTGCAGGCGCTGCGCTTTCCCCACGCCGAGTTCCGCCCCGGCCAGCGCGAACTTGCCGAAGCCATGTTCAAGGCCAGCGCCCGCTCGTGCGCGCTGCTGGCGCAGGCGCCGACCGGCATCGGCAAGAGCGTGGGCAGCCTGTTCCCGCTGCTGAAGGCGGCGCCCGCGCACGGCCTCGACAAGATTTTCTTCCTGGCCGCGAAAACCTCCGGGCGGCGCATGGCGCTCGATGCGGTGGAAAACATCAAGGCCGGCGCGCCGCTGCTGCCGCTGCGCACATTGGAACTGGCGGCCCGCAACACCGCGTGCGAGCACCCGGACAAATCGTGCCATGGCGAGTCCTGCCCGCTGGCGCGCGGCTTCTACGACCGGCTGCCGGCGGCCCGTGCCGCCGCCGTGCGGCAGCCGATGCTCGATCGCGCCGGCGTGCGGGAAGTCGCGCTGGCGCACGGCGTGTGCCCGTACTACCTGCAAAGCGAGCTGGTTCGGTGGGCCGACGTGATCGTGGGCGACTACAACTATTATTTCGACGTGTCGGCGATGCTGTATTCGCTGACCGTGATGAACGAGTGGAAAGTGGGCGTGCTGGCGGACGAGGCGCACAACATGGTGTCGCGCGCCCGCAAGATGTATTCGGCGGAGCTGGAACACACCGGCCTGCGGCTGCTGCGCAAGACGGCGCCGGCGGCGCTGAAGAAGGCGCTGGACCGGGTGCACCGGCAGTGGTCCGCGCTGGAAAAAGACCAGGGCGACGACTACCACGCCTACGACGCGCTGCCCGAAAAACTCGTCAATGCGCTGCAGACGGCCGCCAGCGACATCGGCGACTACATGGCGGAAAACCCGGCATGGTTCGATGCCGACGTGCTCGAGTTCTATTTCGCCGTGCTGCACTTCACGCGGCTGGCCGAGAGCTTCGGCGACCACTCGGTGTTCGACGTGACGAAAGCGAACCACGGCACCGGCAACGGCGGCGGCACGCGCGTCAATTCCGTGCTGTGCCTGCGCAACATCGTGCCGGCGCCGTTCCTGCAGCCCCGCTTCGCCGCGGCGCGTTCGGTGGCGCTGTTCTCGGCCACGCTGAGCCCATGGAACTACTACAGCGACACGCTGGGCATGCCGGCCAACACGGCGTGGGTCGACGTGGCGTCGCCGTTCCAGGCCGCGCAGCTGACGGTGCACATCGCCGGGCACATCTCCACCCGCTACCAGCACCGCGACCGCTCGCTGGCGCCGATCGCCACGCTGATGGGCGGGCAGTACGACCGCATGCCCGGCAATTACCTCGCCTTCTTCAGCAGCTTCGACTACATGGACAAGGCGGCCGACCTGTTCCAGCGGGAGCACCCGCACGTGACCGTGTGGCGCCAGCCGCGCCGCATGGACGAAGCCGCGCGCGACGCCTTCCTGGCCCGTTTCACCGAGACGGGCCAGGGCATCGGTTTCGCGGTGCTGGGTGGCGCGTTCGGCGAAGGCATCGACCTGCCCGGCGCGCGGCTGATCGGCGCCTTCATCGCCACGCTGGGCCTGCCGCAGCTCAATCCCGTCAACGAGCGGATCCGCGAACGCATGCAGGCCATCTTCGGCGCCGGCTACGACTACACCTACCTGTATCCCGGCCTGCAGAAAGTGGTGCAGGCGGCCGGCCGAGTGATCCGCACCACCACCGACACGGGCACCGTCCACCTGATCGACGACCGCTTCGCGCGGCCCGATATCCGCGCCCTCCTTCCTGCCTGGTGGCACGTGCCGCGCTGACCCCGTTGGCGGGCCGCTGCCGCATGACGGCGCGGACCTTCCGGCAGGCGCAGCGCCTGGCCGCCAGCCGAAAGGCGAAAAAAAACCCACGGCGCACCGTGGGTAGTGAGGATGATGAAACCCGTTCAGGCAGGCATGCCGTAGCCCTTGATTTCATTGCGGTACTTGGCGCGGGCAATGGCCTGCTTTTCCGCTTCCATCGCCTTGTTGAAGGCACGGGTGCGTTTCTTTTCTTCCTTGCTGCGCATCTGCGCTACATCCTTGTTGCCGATCCGGTGCGTCATTGTGTTCTCCTGTTTTAAGATCTGCCGTCGTACTTCTGGTCAAACATCACGAGGCCCCATCCGAGCTGACGCCGGATTTCCTCCGGGGTCGGCGGCGGTTCCGCGTCATGATTTCTGCGTTCCAGGTATTCACGCACCGCTTCCTTCGAAGGATGGTTGCTCTGTGTCGTCAACATGATGACCTCCTGTTATGTTCGCGCCCGCGTCCCGCGGGGTGCGTGCTGCCTGGTCGAAAATTCTGGTGCCGGCACTTGAGGCGGGCCGGCGTGCCTGCGGACGAGCGAACCTGCTTTCGCGAACCTTTCGATATCCTGATCGCTGCACGGTGCATCAATCACGCAACTCCATCTTAGTAAGGCACCGGAAAAACGACCGTGCGCCAGCGAACAAACCGGCCAGCGCTTTCGCGCGTGAAAATGTGGGAAGGCGCCTACAGCCACCGCGGGCGAGCGGGGATGCTGCTTGCGGCTACAGCTTCCGCTGCAGGAATTCGAGGAAGCAGCTGATGCGCTGGGCCAGCTGCGTGTTGCGGTAATAGACGGCATGGATCTGCTGGCGGTGGCCGTTGTTGAACGCTGCCAGCACCGGTACCAGGCGGCCGGTGGCGATATCGCCGGCAGTCATGAAATCGGCCAGGCACACGACGCCTTCACCGGCCAGCGCCAGCTGGCGCAGCGTTTCACCGGACGACGCGGCGAGTGCCGGCGCGATCGCCAGGCTGTCGCCGGCGCCGTGCCGCAAAGGCCAGACATTGCCCTGCTCGTATTGCACGAATCCGAGCAGCGCATGGCGTGCCAGGTCTTCGGGTTTTGCCGGCGTGTCGTGGCGCGCCAGGTAGGCGGGGCTGGCGAGCACGTGCAGCGGGCTCGATGTCAATGGTCGTGCGTGCAACGTGGAATCGTTCAGCGTGCCGATACGGATCGCGATGTCGGTGCGGTGCTCGATCAGGTCGGCAATCCGGTCGTTCGAGGTGAGCTCCAGGCGGATTTCAGGATACAGCGCGCGGAATTCGGCCACGTGCGGCACGACACAATGAAGCATGAACGGCGACGCGGCATCGACGGACAACCTGCCCGCCGGCTGCTGGCGGCGGATGCGGATGCATTCCTCGACTTCTTCGATCGACGCCAGAATGCGGCGTGCCCGGTCCAGGAACAGCTGGCCTTCCTCGGTAAGCTCCATGCGGCGCGTGGTGCGCGTGAGCAGCGAGGTCTGCAGCTTGTCCTCCAGCCGCGCGAGTGCACGGCTGACCCCGGACGTGGTCTGGCCCAGGTGTACCGCCGCGGCACTCAGCGAGCCGCTGTCGACCACGGTCACGAAAGTGTGCAGATCGTCGGAATTGATGTCCATGGGCGGGATTATACGGATCAGAAGGTGCGCGGCAGAGCGTCACGATCGCGCCACTCTGCAATAAATAAATTTTTCTTGACCTTTGGCTGATACTCAGCTCCGCCCTTGAGTCAGAAAAAATCGTAACAGCACCTTTCAGTTATGAAGTAACGAGACCGTCGGCCGGCCTATATTGATAATGTTAGCAGGAATGCAAACTTATATTTCTAACAGGCTATTAGAAATGGTTGCAGGGCTGTCTGCAGGCCCGCCGACAATGCCGCAGCCGCCGACGAGGCAGCTGTTGCTGCACCGATAAGCTATTACTTCGCAACAACAATCGATTCGAAGGGGTATATCGAAATGAAGAAAGCTTTGTTCAGCAAAGTGGCAGGGTCACTCCTGCTGTCCGCAGGTCTGTTTGCCTCTGGCGCTGCGTCCGCTCAATCCACCCTCACCTTCAACGCCGACGGCAATGCCAGCTTCACAGCCGAGCATGCATGGTCGGACGACGTCAACATCGACACTTACCTATTCGATGTCGACACGACCTCCTGGGCATCCGGTACCGCCGTGGTCGGCCGCACGACGATCAACGGCGCCCGGCTGGCGAACTACGCGATCACCGACATCCAGTTCTTCTGGGAGGCCGACGACGGCAACCGTACCGACCTGGAAACCGTCTTTACCACCGATGGCGGCATCGAATTCTATCCAGTCGAGGCCCTGTCGGCCGGCTCCTATGGCTTCACCGTAACGGGCAACACGCTGACCGCCAATACCGGTGGCATCTACACGGGCACGCTGAACCTGGCCCCGGTACCGGAACCGACAATCTATGCGATGCTGGCGGTGGGGATCGGCCTGCTGGCCTTCACGGCACGCCGCAAGACCGACAACAAACTGGGCTGATCGAAGCACCCTCGCAAGAAACCCGCCGCGGCGGGTTTTTTTGCGCCGCCCTCCCGCCACGCCTTGCCGGGCGTGCCTTCGGCGCGCTGGGGCATGGTTCACTTCCTTGCTGTTCCGGATGGATGCGCCTCATATTTTTCCATCATGCCTTTTTATAATGCATTTTTTATCATGCATTATTCTCATATGCTTTTCTCATAATGTAAGATGCGGCTAATTTAACAAGTCCTGAAAGGAACCCGCATGTCGAGACCAAAGACCGCACCATACCGGCAATTCTTCGCCGCGCTGGCCACGCTGCTGTTCGTCGTTACCAGCGCGCATGCGCAGACACGGCCGAACGTGAGGATCCTGGCAACCGGCGGCACGATTGCCGGCACCGGTGCCAGCAGCACCACGACTGTCGGCTATACCGCCGCCACGGTCGGCGTGCAGCAACTGATCGCCGCGGTACCGGAACTGGCCAAGGTCGCCAACGTCAAGGGCGAGCAGGTATTCCAGATCGCCAGCGAAAGCATGACCAACGAACATTGGCTCACACTGGGCAAGCGCGTCAATGCGCTGCTCGCCCAACCGGACGTGGACGGCATCGTCATCACGCATGGTACCGACACGCTGGAAGAAACCGCCTATTTTCTCGACCTGGTCGTGAAAAGCCGCAAGCCGGTCGTGCTGGTCGGCGCGATGCGCCCGTCAACCGCGTTATCGGCCGACGGACCGCTGAACCTGTATAACGCCGTCCTGGTCGCGGGCAATGCCGATGCGGCCGGCAAAGGCGTGCTGGTGTCGTTGAACGACCAGATTCATTCGGCGCGCGATGTTACCAAGACCAATACGTCGACACCCGACAGTTTCAAGACGCCGGAACTCGGTCTCATCGGTTATATCCAGGGCGGCAAGGCATTCTTTTATCGTGCCTCCACCCGCAAGCACACATTCGACACCGAGTTCGATATTGCCAATCTCAATACCTTGCCCCAGGTCGATATCGTCTACGGCTATGCCAACATGAATACCGTGGCACTCGATGCATTCGTTGCCGCCGGCGCCAAAGGCATTATCCATGCGGGCGTTGGCGATGGCAGCCTGGCTGCCCGCGTAAAACCGGCATTGATTGCGGCGCGCAAGAAAGGCGCGATCATCGTGCGTGCCAGCCGTGTCGGCCAGGGAATCCTGGCCCGCAATGGCGAAGCAAACGACGATGAACTCGATTTTGTCGCGGCTGATACGCTAAGCCCGCAAAAGGCACGCATCCTGCTCATGCTGGCACTGACGAAAACCACCAATACCGCTGAAATCCAGCGGATGTTTTATACGTATTGAAGCCCGGTCCGGCCGGAACGGCACGGGCGGATAATATCCGGGCGTGCCGGATGCCCGACGTCGGGCAATCGCCCGGTGGAACATCATGGCGCCGAAAACGGGTACTACCGCGTTTTCGGCCGTCACTCGGCCGTGTAGCCCCCCTTTTCATGCCAGAAACTGGCATCATCGAGCCACTTTCAGGTTTGATCCAGGGATTCGCGGGCTGTGGCGACGACTGCGCGGCCCAGGCGTTCCAGCGCAGGCGATTGCACCTGCCAGGTGTGCCAGTACAGCGGTACATCGATATGTTTCCCTGGAGCCAGATCGATCAATTCGCCGTTCTCCACGAAATGACGGCATTGCTGGGTCGGCAGCATTCCATAGCCGAGACCGATCCTGATGGCCTGCATGAACGGATCGCTCGCCGGCACATAATGCACGGGATAACCGCCAGGCATCAAACCCAATTCCATCCGTAGAAAATCGGCCTGCAAGGCATCCTTGCGGGAAAATACGACGACCGGCGCATGCCGGGCAGCTTCGCGATCGAATCCGCCGGCAAACCAGCGCGCCGAAAACTGCGGTGCAGCAACCATCCGGTATCGCATCGAGCCGAGCGGTTGCACACTGCAACCGCGCATGGCTTTCGATTCGCTGGATACACCGGCTACGGCCAGGCCTTTCTCCAATAATGCATAGGTGTAATTCTGTTCGTCGAGCACGATATCGAGCATGATATTTTCTTCGAGCAAAAAATTGGCAATGCCGGGTAATAACCATGTGGCCAGCGTATCGTTATTGACCGCGATAGGAATCACCAGGGACGCCCCGCCCTCGTCTCGCAATTGGCCAAGAAACTCCTCTTCGAGCAAACGGCTGCGGCGCAGATGCACGAGCAGGCGCTGGCCCGCCGCGTTGGTACGGCAAGGCCGGCTGCGGATCAGCAACGGCGATCCGAGTTCCGTTTCCAGTGCCGCGATGCGCTGTGAGATGGCCGACGGCGTCACGTTCAATTGCGCCGCCGCCAGTTCGAAGCTGCCGGTCTCGGCGGCTGCAAGAAATGCCTGGCAATGCCGAGTATCCATGCCTTCCTTTAGCAAATTTAATGAAACATGAATTATATTAACTTGGCTTTATTTCCGGGGTGCTTCCAGTAACAATCACGTCTTCAAAAGGAGACGGCGATGACGGTTCAGGTATTTATCAGTGGGCTGGGGCTTGGTGCCAGCCTGATCATGGCGATCGGTGCCCAGAATGCGCATGTACTGCGCATGGGCGTGCGCCGCAGCCACGTGGCCTTGACGGTGGCGGCCTGTATCGTGATCGACATGGCATTGATCGCCGCGGGCGTCGCCGGCGCCGGGGCGCTGATCGAAGGGTCCACGGTGCTGATGGCACTGGCGCGCTGGGGCGGTGCGGCATTCCTGCTGTGGTATGGCTTGCGCAGCTGGCGGGGTGCGATGACGGCAAGCCGGCTAGACATCGGCGGTGACGCAACGGCGCAGGCGGTGCCAGGCGCCATGGCGGCACTGGCCAGCGTGCTGGCGATGTCGTTGCTGAATCCGCACGTCTACCTGGATACCGTGGTGCTGCTGGGTTCGATCGGCGGGCGCTACCCGGCGGCGGAGCGCACGGCATTTTCGGCCGGTGCGATGACCGCGTCGGTGCTGTGGTTCAGCATGCTGGGCTTCGGCGCGGCCCGCTTTGCCGGCGTGCTGGCGCGCCCGGCCGCATGGAAGTGCATCGAAGCGCTGACGGGCGCCGTGATGCTGGCGCTGGCCGCCGGGCTCATCGTCGATGGCGTGGCGGCACTGTAGATGCTCAGGCTTGCCGGTGGCCGCACTCGACACAGAACTTGGTACCGGGTTGCAGCATCGTCGAGCACGCGGTGCAAGGCACCTGCTGCGCCATCTTGTAGCCGCACTCCGGGCAGAACTTGGCACCATGCGTTTCGGCCCGGCATTGCGGGCAGACCAGCTGCATGTCCTGCCGCACGTCGTGGCGCGTGCCCCGGCTTTCCCCTTCGGTTCCGGCCCGGTCCGCGGCGCTGCGGACCTCGCCCTGCGCCCGGGCCTTGGTGATCGCCACCTGCACATTCGGCGCACAATTGAAGCACAGCCCGTTTGCCATGTCGAAGCATGGCGCGCACACGTAATCGTGGCAGTTACCGCAGCGATTGAAGTGCGCCTTGGCGTCGGCGATCGCTTCGGTGAAGGCTTCGTCACGCGCGCTGTGCCAGCCGGCCTGGGCCATGCCGCTGACCACCGTGCTGGCGTTGCCCAGCAAGCCGCCGAAAATGCTGGCGCCCTTCTGGATCCAGCCCGAGGCCTGGCCGCTGCGATAGGGTTTGTAGTGCGTGCGCCAGCGGTCGCTGCAGCGCTCGCAATAGAATTCGAACTGGAAACCGGCATCCACGCCGGTCGACTGGCTCAAGTCCTGGTAATTGCTGGAAAAGCGAATCTCCGGCATGACACCTCCAAATCAGAAGCGTGCAATTATAACGACGACAACTATTTGCGGGTGAAAATTGTGGCCGGGAGGCGACAGGAAGCCGGCGCGCCAGGTCGGCAAGCCTGCCGGCGAACACGCTGAAAGGCAGGTCATGCCGGTGCGTCGGGGACGGGAGCAATGGAGAACCGGTGCACGGTGACCGGCCGGCGAGACTGGCCTGCCCAGCTGGGTTCGAACCAGCGACCTACGGCTTAGAAGGCCGTTGCTCTATCCAGCTGAGCTATGGGCAGAATGAAAAGGTTCCGTACAAAGAAAAGCGGGCCGGTGCCCGCTGTCGGAGCAAAATGATAACCGCTGGCCCCCCCAGCGTCAACGCACCCTTTCAAAAGGCTTGTCGCCGACCGCAGCGGGCGCATCGGGCTACCCGGGAAAGGATTGCAGGTGCTCGCGCGCGGGCACGCATGGCCCGCTGCGCGGCGGTACCCGTCAGGCCGCGTTGGCCTGCGGCACCTCGACCAGGTCGGCAATGCGGCGGGCGCACTTTTGTGCCTGGTTCGCATCGCGGGCCTCGACCATCACGCGGATCAGGGGCTCGGTGCCCGATGCACGGATCAGCACGCGGCCGCTGTCGCCCAGCTCGCGTTCGACGGCTTCCTTCTCGGCCACCATCGCGGGGTTCTTTTGCCAGTCGAAGCCGGCCGGCACGCGCACATTGATCAGCGTCTGCGGGAACAGCTCCAGCTGGCCGGCGCTCTGCGCCAGCGTCTGGCCACTGCGCTTCAACGCCGACAGCACCTGCAGTGCCGAGACGATGCCGTCGCCGGTGGTGTGCTTGTCCAGTGCCAGCAGGTGGCCGCTGCCCTCGCCGCCCAGGATCCAGCCATTTTCCTTCATCACTTCGAGCACGTAACGGTCGCCGACCTTGGCGCGCGCGAAGCCGATGCCTTTTTCCTTGAACGCGACTTCGAGGGCCATGTTCGTCATCAGCGTGCCGACGGCGCCTTTCACTTCGCCGGTTGCCAGGCGGTCCATGACCATCACGTACAGCAGTTCGTCGCCGTTGTAGAGGCGGCCGTTCGCATCGCACATGATCAGGCGGTCGGCATCGCCATCGAGGGCGATGCCCAGGTCGGCGTCGTGTGCCAGCACGGCGGCGGCCATCGCCTTCGGCGCGGTGGCGCCATGGCCTTCGTTGATGTTGAAACCATCCGGCTTGTTGCCGATCGAAACCACTTCGGCGCCCAGTTCATGGAACACGTGCGGCGCGATGTTGTAGGCGGCGCCATGGGCGCTGTCCACCACGATCTTCAGGCCACGCAGATCGAGCTCGTTCGGGAACGTGCTCTTGCAGAACTCGATGTAGCGGCCCTGCGCATCCTCCAGGCGCTTCGCGCGGCCCAGCTTTTCGGACGATACGCAAGCCATCGGCTGGTCGATCTGCGCCTCGATGGCGAGCTCCACGGAATCGGGCAGCTTCGTGCCCTGCTCCGAAAAGAACTTGATGCCGTTATCCTGGAACGGATTGTGCGAAGCCGAGATCACCACGCCTGCCTGCAGCCGCAGCGCGCGCGTGAGGTACGCGATGGCGGGCGTGGGCATCGGGCCCGCCAGCATCACATCCACGCCAGCCGCCGCGAAGCCGGCTTCCAGCGCCGCCTCGAGCATGTAGCCGGAAATGCGGGTGTCCTTGCCGATCAGGACGGTTGGCCGGGCTGCGCCGGCCGTTGTCGTGCGCACCAGCACTTTGCCGGCGGCATAGCCCAGGCGCATCACGAAATCAGGAGTGATCGGAGATTCGCCCACCAGGCCACGGATGCCATCGGTTCCAAAATATCGTCGTGCCATATTGTTCTCTTCAGTTAGGTTCATTGAGCCGCGTGCCATACCTTCAGGGCGTCGACCGTCTCGGCGACGTCGTGCACGCGTACGATGCGGGCACCATGGGCCACGGCTGCCAGCGCGCCGCCAATGCTGCCTGCCAGCCGTCCCTCGACGGGTTTGCCGGTCACCGCGCCGATCATCGACTTGCGCGACAGTCCCGCCAGCAGCGGAACGCCGAGCTCGGCAACCAATCGCCTGCCGGCTTTCAGCAAAGCATAATTATGCTCGACGGTCTTGCCAAAACCAAACCCGGGATCGATCCATAACCGATCCCGGTCAATGCCGGCCGCCGTCAACGCATCGATCCGTTCGCGCAGGAAGGCAATGACTTCCAGCACGACATCGTCGTAGACTGGTTTATCCTGCATTGTTATAGGTTTGTCAAGCATATGCATGATGCACAACGCACAATCGCTGTCGCGCACGGCCTCGATCGCGCCCGGCGCGCGGAATGCGTTGATGTCGTTGATCATGTCCACGCCGGCCAGCACGGCCTCTTTCATCAGCACCGGTTTATAGGTATCGAGCGAGACCGGGGTACCGCAGTCGCGCAACGCGTACAGCACCGGCAGCACGCGGCGCAATTCTTCCTCCGCCGGCACCACGGGCGCCCCGGGGCGCGTGGATTCACCGCCCACGTCGAGGATGTCGGCGCCGTCACGGATCATCTGCTCGGCATGGGACAGCGCGAAGTCGAGCGCGGCAAACTTGCCGCCGTCGGAAAAGGAATCGGGCGTGACGTTCAAGATGCCCATCGCCAGGGCACGGCTGGCCGGCAGTTGATAACGCCCAAAGGGGATTTGACTCATAGGATGGAAGGAACTTGAAAAATGAAAAGGGCGAGGATCGCTCCTCACCCTTTTGCTGACAGCAACGGCAGCCCTGGCGGGTTACTTCACCTGCGGCATCAGGCCGGCGCGGTCGCGCTTGGCGAGGCCGTCGGGCCGTCGCCGCTCGGCTGCTTGCGGATCGTGACGCCGGCTTTCGGCGGACGCGGTTCCTGGCCAGCCATGATGTCGTTGATCTGGTCGGCGTCGATCGTTTCCCAGTCCAGCAGTGCCTTGGTCATCATTTCGACCTTGTCGCGGTTCTCGTCCAGCAGCTTGCGCGCCAGGGCGTACTGCGTGTCGAGGATGCTGCGGATCTCGGCATCGACCTTCTGCTGCGTGGCTTCCGAGATGGTCTTGTTGGTGCCGCCCATGAAGCCTTCGTTCGCCTCATCCTCGTACACCATCACGCCCAGCGAGTCGGACATGCCGAATTTCGTGACCATCGACCGGGCCAGCTTGGTGGCGCGCTGGAAGTCGTTGGAAGCGCCGGTGGACATCTGGCCCACGAACAGTTCCTCGGCGATACGGCCGCCGAACAGGATCGAGATTTCTTCCAGCATCTTGTCCTTGTAGCCGGAGATGCGGTCGTGCTCGGGCAGCTGCCACGTCAGGCCCAGGGCCCAGCCGCGCGGCATGATCGTGACCTTGTGCACCGGGTCGGCCTTCGGCAGCAGCTTGGCGACGACGGCGTGGCCGGACTCGTGGTACGCCGTATTGCGGCGTTCCTCTTCGCGGATCACCATCGACTTGCGTTCCGGGCCCATGAAGATCTTGTCTTTCGCATCCTCGAAGTCGGCCATGTCCACCAGGCGCTTGCCGCGGCGGGCGGCGAACAGTGCCGCTTCGTTGACCAGGTTGGCCAGGTCGGCGCCGGAGAAGCCCGGGGTGCCGCGCGCCAGAATATCAGCCTTCACGTCGGTGCTGATCGGCACCTTGCGCATGTGCACGTTCAGGATCTGCTCGCGGCCGCGGATATCCGGCAGGCCCACGGAAACCTGGCGGTCGAAACGGCCCGGGCGCAGCAGCGCCTTGTCGAGCACGTCGGCACGGTTGGTTGCCGCGATCACGATGACGCCCGAGGACGCCTCGAAGCCGTCCATTTCCACCAGCAGCTGGTTCAGCGTCTGTTCGCGTTCGTCGTTACCGCCGCCCATGCCGGCGCCACGGTGACGGCCGACGGCGTCGATCTCGTCGATGAAGATGATGCACGGCGAGTGTTTCTTGGCATTTTCGAACATGTCGCGCACGCGGGAGGCACCCACGCCGACGAACATTTCAACGAAGTCCGAACCGGAAATCGAGAAGAACGGCACTTTCGCTTCGCCGGCGATGGCACGGGCCAGCAGTGTTTTACCGGTGCCCGGCGGGCCCACCATCAGCACGCCGCGGGGAATGCGGCCGCCCAGTTTCTGGAACTTGGTCGGATCGCGCAGGAAGTCGACGATTTCGGTGACTTCTTCCTTGGCTTCGTCGCAGCCGGCCACGTCGGAGAACGTGACGGTATTGTTGGTTTCATCCAGCATGCGGGCCTTCGACTTGCCGAACGAGAACGCCCCGCCCTTGCCGCCGCCCTGCATTTGCCGCATGAAGAAAATCCACACACCGATCAGCAGCAGCATCGGGAACCACGACACGAATACCTGCTGCAGGAACGACGGTTCTTCCGGCGGACGCACGTCGAAGCGCACGCCGTTGTCGCGCAGGTCGCCGATCAGGCCGCGGTCCAGGTACGTGGACGTGGTGCGGACACGTGTATCGTCCGTTTTCGTCGCGGTGATGGTGTTGCCCTCGATGACGAGGTCCTTGACGCGCTTCGCCTTGATCTCGTCCAGCAGGTCGGAGTACGCGATGGTCTTGCTGCCGCCGGAGACGCTGTGGTTGTCGAACTGCTTGAACAGCATGAACAACAGCAGGGCTACGACAACCCAGATGGCGGATTTGGAAAACATGTTATTCACGAAAACTCCTTGGATGCTCGCGCACCTGTTACCTGTAGCAGAAATTCGATTTTACCCGCATTAGGCCGAAGCGTGCTACAAAGCGGCCTAAAGGTGCGCGAATGCGGCCGCGCACGTGCCCGGCCAGCCAGAATCGGCGCACATGGCGGCGCAAAATGCGCCACATGCGGTCGATGTGCGGCTTCGGTCGTGAAATACAAGGCCGGTTTGCGATTTTCACCTGTTTTTTAACCGCTTTGCAACGACTGGGCGTTGCAATTTCATCGCGCCGGTACGGATATGCATCAAACAGCGGCGCCGGCCAGGCTGCGCCGCGGCCGGCGCCGCTTCAGCGTTCGGCGGGATTTTTCAGGCCACGCCCCAGCAGGAAGATCTCCGACGATTTATCGCGGCTTGCCTTGGGTTTTTTCTGGGCCACGGTCTTGAATTCATGCCGGAATTTCTCGACGATTTGCGAAAAACCCATGTCCTTGAAACACTTGACCAGCAGCGAACCGCCCGGCTTCAAATGGAGCTGGGAAAATTCGATGGCCAGGTCGATCAGGTCTTCCATCCTTGCCGCATCCGCGCTGGCAATGCCGGACAGGTTCGGCGCCATGTCGGACAGCACCAGGTCGACCTTGCGCCCCTGCAGCAGTTCGGCCAGCTGGTCGACACTCTCCTGTTCGCGAAAATCGCCCTGGATGAAATGCATGTCGGCGATCGGCTCCATCGGCAGGATATCGAGCCCGATGATCGTGCCGTTGATCCCGCCGCCATCCTTGCCGGCCAGCTTGCGCCGCACGTATTGCCCCCAGCTGCCGGGCGTGCAGCCCAGGTCGACGATCACCTGGCCCGAGCGGATCAGCTTCTCGTCCTCGTCGATCTCCTTGAGCTTGTACGCCGCGCGCGCGCGGTAGCCATCCTTCTGAGCAGCCTTCACGTAGGGGTCGTTTATATGGTCGTGCAACCAGTTTTTGTTTAATTTGTTCTTTGCCATTCGCGTAGAATACTGCTTTTAAGAGAACCACCAAAAAATCATTATGTTGAATCTGACCCCCGATGAGCGCCGCGCCCTGCGCGCCGAAGCCCATCCGCTCAAGCCCATCGTCCTCGTTGGCGAGGCCGGCCTGACCGAAGCCGTGATGAAGGAAATCGAACTGGGACTGGATTCCCACGGCCTGATCAAGGTCCGCGTGTTCGGCGACGACCGCGAGGCCCGCATCGAAATGTACGAAACCATCTGCGCGCAACTCGACGCGGCCCCCGTTCAGCACATCGGCAAGCTGCTGGTACTGTACCGGCCGAAGAAGGAAGCCGAAAAAACCCGTACCGGCAAGACCGGCAAAGGCATGCGCATGGTCACCATCGTCAAGCCCAGCGCCAGCGGCACCAAGAAGCCCTCCGTCAGCAAGGTCATGCTGAAAGGCAACGAACGGGTTACCGAAGGCGGCACCATCAAGCGTGCCAAGAAGCGTCAATCCAGCACCAAGAAGGCGATCCTGAGCTGAGCGTCACGCGGTTGTCGGACTTGCGAAAACCCGGGATGCCGGGTTTTTTTATTGCTTTGTTTTGCTTTGTTTTTTTGCTTCGTTTTTGCTTCGTCTATTGCTTCAGCACCAGCCAGCCCGCCAGGAAGCTCTGCACCAGGTAGATCACGCTGGACACGCCGTGCAGCATGCCGAAGCGCGACCTGGCGGCCGATTCCATGACGCCGCCCGGCCCGGCCGCGGCGCGCAGCTCGGCCATCATCGGCTGCAGCCCGTAGTGGCTGACGACGGTGCACAGCGCCATCGCGGCCACCAGCGCCAGCATCGTGCGGCGGCGCTGCGGTGTCCAGTCGGGCGTGGCGAACTTCAGCAGCACCAGCAGCGCCAGTGCGCAACCGAGCGACAGCATGGCCTCGGCATGGAACATCGCCCCGGCGATCGTGCCGGCCAGTGCGCGGTCGGACAGCGTCGCGAACAGCGTGGGGGCGACAAGGTAGCCGACAGTCCACAGGCTGCCGGCCCACAATACCGTCACGAGCAGGCGCGCCCTCTCCAGCAGCCGGGCCTTCGCCGGCATCAGACGTAGTTCACTTCGAGGATTTCGTATTCGCGCGGGCCGCTCGGGGCCTGCACTTCGACCACGTCGCCGGCCGACTTGCCGATCAGCGCCCGGGCGATCGGCGAGGTGACGGAAACCTTGTTGACCTTGATGTCGGCTTCGTCGGTGCCGACGATCTGGTAGCTGACCTTCTGGCCCGATTCCAGGTCTTCCAGGTCGACGGTGGCGCCGAACACCACACGGCCTTCGGCATCCAGCGTGGACGGGTCGATGACCTGGGCGCTCGACAGCTTGCCTTCCAGCTCGGCGATACGGCCTTCGACGAAGGCCTGGCGCTCTTTCGCGGCATCGTATTCGGCGTTCTCGGACAGGTCGCCATGCGAACGCGCCTCGGCGATCGCGTCGATGACGATACGGCGTTCCTTGGTCTTCAACTGGTGCAGTTCTTCCTTCAGGAGCTCGGCGCCGTACTTGGTGAGTGGAACAGAATTCATGTGTCGTCTCTTGGATGATTGAAAAAGCACAGAGCCCGCGCCATGCTTCGGCGCGGGCTCTGTCGTTTGGTCCATACAATACCATGCAGTACCATGCCACGGGTCTTCAGAGACCCGCGGTGAGCACTTAGTTTAAGGTTTTATGCAGGCCTTGTAAATCGTACACCTGCAACTCGTCCAGGTGACGGATGCCGGCCACCGCGGCCTCGGCGCCCGCGATCGTGGTGTACGTGGTCACGCGCGACTGCAGGGCCGACGTGCGGATCGCACGCGAATCGACGATGGCGCTGCGCTTTTCCTCGACCGTGTTGATGACCAGCGCGATCTCGTGGTTCTTGATCATGTCGACCACGTGCGGACGGCCTTCGACGACCTTGTTGCCCTGCGTGACAGGGATGCCCGCCGCCGCGATCACGGCCGCCGTGCCCTTGGTGGCCACCAGCGTGAAGCCCGCCTCGACCAGGTCGCGCGCCACTTTCACGGCGCGCGGCTTGTCGGAAGCCTTCACCGACAGGAACACCTTGCCCGACTTCGGCAGCTTGATGCCGGCACCCAGCTGGGATTTCACGAATGCTTCCGCGAACGTCTGGCCCACGCCCATTACTTCGCCGGTCGACTTCATTTCCGGGCCCAGGATCGTATCGACACCGGGGAACTTCGCGAACGGGAACACGGCTTCCTTCACGCTGTAATACGGCGGCACGACTTCCTTGGTGATGCCCTGCGACGCCAGCGTCTGGCCCACCATGCAGCGCGCGGCGATCTTCGCCAGCTGCAGGCCGGTGGCTTTCGACACGAACGGCACCGTGCGCGAGGCGCGCGGGTTCACTTCCAGCACGAACACCACGTCCTGCTCGACACCGTCGATTTCCTGCTTCTGGATCGCGAACTGCACGTTCATCAGGCCGACGACATTCAGGCCCTTGGCCATCAGCGCGGTCTGGCGCTTCAGCTCGTCGATCGTTTCCTGCGCCAGCGAATACGGCGGCAGGGAACAGGCCGAGTCGCCCGAGTGCACGCCGGCCTGCTCGATGTGTTCCATCACGCCGCCGATGAACGTGGTCTCGCCATCGGAAATGCAGTCCACGTCGCACTCGATCGCATCGTTCAGGAAGCGGTCCAGCAGCACCGGCGAATCATGCGACACCTTCACGGCTTCGCGCATGTAGCGCTCCAGGTCGCGCTGCTCGTGCACGATTTCCATCGCCCGGCCGCCCAGCACGTACGAAGGACGCACCACCAGCGGATAGCCGATCTCCTGCGCTAGGCGCAATGCTTCTTCCTCGGTGCGCGCGGTGCGGTTCGGCGGCTGGCGCAGTTCCAGGTCCTGCAGCAGTTTCTGGAAACGCTCGCGGTCTTCCGCCGCGTCGATCATGTCCGGCGAAGTGCCGACGATCGGCACGCCGTTCTTTTCCAGGTCCAGCGCCAGCTTCAGCGGGGTCTGGCCGCCATATTGCACGATCACGCCGACCGGCTTTTCCAGGGCGACGATTTCCAGCACGTCTTCCAGCGTCAGCGATTCGAAGTACAGGCGGTCCGACGTGTCGTAGTCGGTCGACACGGTTTCGGGATTGCAGTTGACCATGATGGTCTCGTAGCCGTCCTCGCGCATCGCCAGCGCGGCATGCACGCAGCAATAGTCGAACTCGATGCCCTGGCCGATCCGGTTCGGGCCGCCGCCCAGCACCATGATCTTCTTCTTGTCCGTCGGGTTCGATTCGCACTCCTCGTCGTACGTGGAATACATGTACGCGGTGTTGGTGGCGAATTCGGCGGCGCAGGTGTCCACGCGCTTGTACACAGGGCGGATGCCCAGTTCGTGGCGCTTCGCGCGCACGATCGTATCGGTGGTCTGCAGCAGGTAGGCCAGGCGGCGGTCCGAGAAGCCCTTCTGCTTCAGGCGGAACAGCGTGTTCCGGTCCAGGTTCTCCAGCTTTTCCTTGTCCAGCCAGAGTTCGATGTCGACGATCTCCTTGATCTGCACGAGGAACCACGGATCGATCTTGGTCAGGTTGTGCACTTCTTCCAGCGTGAAGCCCTGCGCGAACGCATCGCCCACGTACCAGATGCGCTCCGGACCCGGCTCGCCCAGTTCCTCTTCGATCTTCTCGCGGTCGGTCGTCATCTGGTTCAGGCCATCGACGCCCACTTCCAGGCCGCGCAGCGCCTTCTGGAACGATTCCTGGAACGTGCGGCCCATCGCCATCACTTCACCCACCGATTTCATCTGCGTGGTCAGGTGGTCGTCGGCGGTCGGGAATTTCTCGAACGCGAAACGGGGGATCTTCGTCACGACGTAGTCGATCGACGGCTCGAACGACGCCGGCGTGGCGCCGCCCGTGATCTCGTTGCGCAGCTCATCCAGGGTAAAACCGACAGCCAGCTTGGCCGCCACTTTCGCGATCGGGAAGCCGGTGGCCTTCGAGGCCAGCGCGGAAGAACGGGAAACGCGCGGATTCATCTCGATGACGATCATGCGACCGTCTTTCGGGTTGATTGAGAACTGCACGTTCGAGCCGCCCGTATCCACGCCGATCTCGCGCAGCACCGCCAGGCTGGCGTTGCGCATGATCTGGTATTCCTTGTCCGTCAGGGTCTGCGCCGGTGCCACGGTGATCGAGTCGCCGGTGTGCACGCCCATCGGGTCCAGGTTCTCGATCGAGCAGATGATGATGCAGTTGTCCGCCTTGTCGCGCACCACTTCCATCTCGTACTCTTTCCAGCCCAGCAGCGATTCCTCGATCAGCAGCTCGCTGGTCGGCGAGGCTTCCAGGCCGCGCTTGCAGATCTGCTCGAACTCTTCCTCGTTGTAGGCGATGCCGCCGCCGCTGCCGCCCATCGTGAACGATGGCCGGATGATGGTCGGGAAGCCCACTTCACGCTGCACGGTCCAGGCCTCGTCCATCGAATGCGCCACGCCGGAGCGTGCCGAACCGAGGCCGATCTTCGTCATCGCATCCTTGAACTTGGAACGGTCCTCGGCCTTGTCGATCGCTTCCGGCGTGGCGCCGATCAGCTCGACGTTGTACTTGGCCAGGATGCCGTTGTTGTGCAGGTCCAGCGCGCAGTTCAGCGCCGTCTGGCCGCCCATCGTCGGCAGGATGGCGTCCGGGCGCTCCTTCGCCAGGATGCGCTCGACGACCTGCCAGGTGATCGGCTCGATGTACGTGACGTCCGCCATTTCGGGGTCGGTCATGATCGTGGCCGGGTTGCTGTTGACGAGGATGACCTTGTAGCCCTCTTCGCGCAGCGCCTTGCACGCTTGCGCGCCGGAATAGTCGAATTCGCAGGCCTGGCCGATCACGATCGGGCCGGAGCCGATAATCAGGATGCTTTTGATGTCTGAACGTTTTGGCATTTTTATTTCTTCTCCGCTGCTTCCATCATCGAGATGAAGCGGTCAAACAGATACGATACGTCGGTGGGGCCTGGCGATGCTTCGGGGTGGCCCTGGAAGCAGAACGCGGGGGTGTCGGTGCGGGCGAAGCCCTGCAGCGAACCGTCGAACAGCGACACGTGGGTGACGCGGCAATTATCGGGCAAGGTCGCGGCGTCCACGGCGAAACCGTGGTTCTGCGACGTGATCAGCACCTGCTTCGAATCCAGGTCCTGCACCGGGTGGTTGGCGCCGTGGTGGCCGAACTTCATCTTCAGGGTCTTCGCGCCGGAGGCCAGCGCCATGATCTGGTGACCCAGGCAGATGCCGAACGTGGGGATCTTCTTCTCCATCAGTTCGCGCGTGGCCTTGATGGCGTAGTCGCACGGTTCCGGGTCGCCCGGGCCGTTGGCCAGGAAGATGCCGTCCGGGTTCAGGGCCAGCGCGTCGGCGGCTGTCGACTGGGCCGGCAGCACCGTGACCTTGCAGCCGCGCGACGCCAGCATGCGCAGGATGTTGCGCTTCACGCCGTAGTCGAACGCCACCACGTGGAAGCGCGGGTTCTCGACCTTGCCGTAGCCTTCGCCCAGCTGCCACTCGGTCTCGCTGAATTCATAGGCGGCCTGGGTGGTCACCACCTTGGCCAGGTCCATGCCGGCCAGGCCCGGGAACGAGCGGGCCAGCTCGACGGCTTGCGCCACCGATGGTTCGTTGCCCTGCGTGCCGGTCAGGATCGCACCGCCCTGCGCGCCTTTTTCGCGCAAGAGGCGCGTCAGCTTGCGGGTGTCGATGCCGGCGATGGCCACCACGTTCTCGGCCTTCAGGTAGTCGGCCAGCGACTGCGTGGAACGGAAATTCGAGGCCAGCAGCGGCAGGTCGCGGATGATCAGGCCGGCAGCGTGGACCTTGGCTGCCTCGACGTCTTCGACATTGATGCCGTAGTTGCCGATATGCGGGTACGTCAGCGTGACGATCTGGCGCGAATAGCTGGGGTCGGTCAGGATTTCCTGATAGCCGGTGATGGACGTGTTGAAGACGACTTCACCAGTGGTGTGACCGGCGGCGCCGATCGAATAACCTTTGAAGACGGTACCGTCGGCAAGAGCCAGGATGGCTGGAACGGCGGGGCCTGAGAAAAACGGCGGCAAGGGCAACTCCTGTAAAGTTACCGTAGCCGCGCCACGTCAGCGATCCGCATAAAAAATAAGCCGGGCGGAGCCTGGCTGCGGATCAATTGATGAGGGATGATGTGGTAGGCGCTACGGTAGATAAGTATTGGCTAAACCTTCGAATTATAGCTTAAAGGCGCCCGTTCGGCAATGCCGCCCGGGCCTGTGGCCACCTATTCTGCCTTCACGCGTTGCGGAACAGCGCACCGGTTGGTGCCTACTCTGCGCCCACTCAGTGCCCGCTTGCGCACCCGCCCGCTCAGCCGCGGCGCCGGCGCACTCCCGCGCCGACCAGGGCGAGACCGGCCAGCAGCATCGCATACGTGGCCGGCTCGGGCACTTGCGACACGGTCATGATCAGGCGGACATCGCGCATTTGCAGCTCTGCCGTGCTGGTGCCGTAATGAGGGGTGCCCCAGTCATTGACATCGAGGAGCGTCCTCCTGGCGTTCACAGCCGCATCCATCATGAGAGCGATGTCGAAATCCGTTACATAAGACTGGGGAGCAACGTAACGGGTTGTCACCGTACCGTCGACATAGAAGACGCTGCCTCCTGGCAACGCTGTTGTTGTCGATCCTCGTGTCATCGCCCATCCGACGTTTGCCTGACTGTATGCGTAATCGGTCGCCTCGCACGAGGAGGTGCAGGGCGTGGGCAGCTCGGCTGCGATTTTTCCCGTGTAGGAAACCTCGAGGGACAGGTTATGAATGAAATAGCCGGGGGTAACCTCTAAGTTGAAGCGACTCCGGTTATAGCTCCAGCGGGCGTCGGTTCCTCCGGCGCCGTCGGATTCAACCGCGAGGGCAGCCGTTTCGGCACCATGCAGGCCGATAGTGTACTGATTACCCCCATTTGTACTGATCAGCTCCATGTCGAAATCGGGATTTTCCGAACTCGACAGGCTGAGCGAAAACCCCGCATCGTTGATGGAGGTCGCGCCATGGGCGAACGGCGCCATCGCCATGGAAAATGTACTGCCGAGTAACAGCGTGGCCAGCGTTGCCTTCATTGTGTTCCCCTGTTGGTTATTAAGGATGATGGAGCAGGTCCGAAACTTCGGCCCTGCCCCCAATACTATCGTGCAACCATCGCACACAATCTCACAGACTGTCACCCTGCCAGTGATTCTTCAAAACGGCCCGCGCACTATACGCCCCTGTCCCGGCGGGCCGAGAGCCCCGTGCGCATGGCGGCTACGACCACGGCAAGGCCTCCCAGCAGCATGCCATAGGTTTCCGGCTCCGGCACCGCCGCGATCTGCACGGTCATCACCAGGTTGCTGACCTGGAGCGAGGCACTGGCGTCATACAGTTGATCCCAGCAGTGATCCGTGCAGACCAGTGCCTGGTAGCCCAGCGCCGTGGCGCTCACCGTGTTCGTGAATTCAAGCACCGACCGGCCTTCGATCGACTGGCCGGTCGTGACGGAAAATGCCTGGGTGCCGGCAAAGTCGTCTCCGGCGGCCCGATGGTATCCGGAGCCGCCCTGGATCCCCCAGCTGATATCGAAGTAATTGCCCGCAAACGGATACGGATCCGGATTCGTGCCTGGCGGCGGTGCCGTCACATCGAGCGTGCCCGCTGCGATGCCGCTGAACGTCAGCGAAGTGATGCGATAACCCGCGCGCACGTCGAACTGCAGCGCCGAGAAGTTGTACAGGTGATTCTCGGCGATCCCCTCGTAGCCGGCCTTGACGCTGACTTTTTCCGGCGTCAGGAATCCATCCATCGACACGCTGAGCGTATTGCCCGTATCCGATATCACTTTCATGTCGAGCGGAAGCATGGTGTCGAGCGTGGCGATGCCGAGATTCGTGGCGGTCACGCTGCCGGCGCCATGCGCTGTGCCGGCCGACAACGCCAGGCCGAGCACCAGGCTGACAATCGTTCTTTTCATGGTTTCTCCCTGTTGTTTGCAAAACGCGGTGTGGCAACACCCTGCTGCCGCGCGAAAAGATAACAGCAGGAAGCGCTGTCGAAACTCACGAAAAGTAACAAACAGCCTGTATATTTTTACAACGTTCGGCAGGCCCCAACCGGCGCGGCGACCTGCGATCCGGTGGACAGGAAACGGCGGCGTGCCGCGATGCCGAGCAGCCCGACACCGGCCAGCAGCATGCCCCATGTCGACGGTTCAGGCACCGGGGAAACCTGCACGGTCAGCACGGCATCGTGCCAGTTCAACGAGGCATAGGATTTATAGTAAACGAAGCCTTCGGCATCATCCCCGTCATACCAATACGAAACACCCGACAAGGCGGAGAGAGAAGCTTCGCTGTTGATATTCATCGTGAAGGCACCTTCGAGAGGCAGATTCGCATTCAACTGAAGCTGCCGATCGCCGTTGAGGTCCTTCACGGCATGTTGTTCCATCGAGACCGATTGACCGCCCTGGACGAAACCCCAGTTCATGGAATATGCATTGTTCGCCTCGCCAGGCGTGCCCCTTGCCGGCGGCACACCCACCTTGAGTACGCCGGTGATGGTGCCGGTCAAAGTCATCGAAGTAATGCGGTAGCCGTCGCGCACGTCAAAATCGAACGACGGAGATTCCCAATTCATGAATTCTGCCGGAAATCCTGCGTCGTAAGACGTTATATCCCATAGCCTGCTGCCGGAGGCGACATTGAATCCATTCACGGCGATACGGGCCGTGCCACCGACATCGGAGAGCAGGCTGAGGTTGTTGTAGGGCGGGGTATATCCCGGAATGCTCATCACGAATCCGGCAGCGTCAATCCGCTGCTCCGCATGGACAGCGACACTCGTGAATGTTGTCACGCCAAGCACAAGCGCGATGAGAGTTTGACGCATGAAAGCCTCTTGAAATGTGGCACCCGATCGGGTGAAGCGTGCATTCTACACAAGGGGCAGCTCGACGATTCTCACCAAAACCCACTTGATCGAATTATTTTTTTTGCAACTAGATTGTCGCTGGCGCATCGTGCTCCATGTGCCAGCCAGCCCGGCCAGCGCGGCCAGCGCGGCCAGCGCGGGCAAGGATTCTCGCACCCAGGGACAGTTCATGAATGGAAATAATCGGCGGGGATTACAGTCTGGGGCGTTCCAGTGGAGTTCGGGCGCCTCTCGGGCACGACGCAAAAAAGCTGATGAAAGTGACAATCCGCGAGAATGCGCGAATATCGAAAATGATATCTTGCGTTGGACCGATGGCGGACATCGCTCCGCTCCCGGCCCAACCTGTCAACCCTATCCCATGATCGCCATGAAAATATCGAGAACGACGTTGCTCGCCGGCGCCGCACTGATGCTCGGCACCACCGCGACCGCCGCAACCATCGACACCCATTCCTTTACTTTCCAGACCAGCTCAAGCGATCTGGTGCTGTTGTCCGAAACCGCAACGACGGCGCAGATCCAGATCAACAGCCTTGCCTGGAGTGCGGATTCCGCAAATATCGATTCCGGCGGCAGCTCGCTGAATGCGATATTCGATGCCACCGTGAAGGAGGGCTACCGGATCACGTCCTTCACGATCAGTGCGAATCTGACGGGAGTGCTGGACGTTGTCCCCCTGGGTCCGGGCTGCGGGCAGACAGTGGCTTCCTGCCGGCTGGGCACCGCTACCAACCGGGCCGAGCTGCGTTGGGTAATGCGGGACGGTTCGGCCGAGGCGCTTGTCGAACGTCGCGACTTCGCCGGGCAGGAAGTGCTGTCCGCGACGACCGCCCTGCCGCTGTCACTCCAGGGAGAATTCAGCTTTGTTACCGAGAGTACCCTGTACGTGGCAGCTACGGACGGCGAGGTCTACCAGCAGGGCAGCGATCTAACGACGTATTTCCCAAGCAGGGCGTTCGCCGGGTTCAGCAGTCCCGTCGTTCTGACCGTGCAGGTTGCCGCGGTACCCGAACCTGGCACGTATGCCATGCTGCTGGCGGGCCTTGGCCTGCTCGGCTGGATAGCACGGAGCAAGGGTCGCGCGGGGGCGGCCTAAAACCGTTTGTCCCCAAAAAAACGGCGCGACATCCGCGCCGTTTTTTTTGACAATTTATTTTGACAACTTACTGACCCAGCGCGGCGATGCCGGCCCTGGCGATCTGCGCATCCTGGTCGGATTTCACGCCCGACACGCCCACGGCGCCGATCGAGTGACCATCCACCACGATATTGACGCCGCCTTCGAGCAGGCCTTCCACTTCCGGTGCCGTCAGGAACGCATAGCGGCCGTTGTTGATCACGTCTTCGTAGACCTTGGTTTCGCGGCGGCCCAGGGCCGACGTTTTTGCCTTGGCCGGCGCGATGTGCGCGGTCAGCGGTGCTGCGCCGTCGAGGCGCTGCTGCCACAGCAGGTGGCCGCCGTCGTCGACGATCGCGATCGACACCGCCCAATCGTTGGCCAGCGCTTCCGCTTCGGCTGCGGCGGCGATTTTCTTCACATCGGCGAGTGTCAGGTAAGGCTTGCTTTGCATGTTTCTTCCTTCGGTTGATGAATCTGAATCTGTAATACCCGTCACTTCACGGCGACGGCCGGCGCTTCCCGGCGCGCCTTCAGTTTCTGCTTGATCTGGGGCATCAGTGCCAGCGTGGCTTTCTCGCCGGCCTGCATGGCCCGCGCCCGGCTGGCGAAATCGTTGCTGGCCATGTTGCCCAGCGGCGGCTGGATCACCACGTCGGCATCGCGCAATTCGTACTGGTTGATGCGCTGGCCCATGATCGAGAAGGTCTGCATGATCACTTCCAGCGACGACACGGCGGCCTGCGCCTCGGTCTGCGTGCTGATGTTGACGGCGATGATGAACTCGGCGCCCATTTCCTTCGTGAAGCGCACCGGCACCGGCGCCACGAGGCCGCCGTCCACGTAGGTGCGGTTGCCGATCGTGACCGGCTGGAACACGCCCGGCACGGCCGAGCTGGCGCGCACCGCCTGCCCCGTGTTACCGCGCGCAAACATGATCGGCTGGCCGGTCTTCAGGTCGGCGGCCACGGCGCCGAACGGCAGCTTCAGTTTTTCGATCGGGCGGTTGTTGACCGCCTTGTTGACGTAACTCTGCAGCGCCACGCCTTTCAGCACGCCGGACTTGCTGCCGAACAGCGGTAGCGCCCAGTCGGAGATCGCCGCCTCGTCCATGTCGTAGGCCATCTTCTGCAAGGCGCCGGCATTGTTGCCGGCGGCGTACAGCGCACCCACCACGCTGCCGGCACTGGTGCCGACGACCACGTCGGCCATGATGCCGTTCGCTTCGAGCGCCTTGATCACGCCGATGTGGGCAAAGCCGCGCGCGGCGCCGCCGCCCAGCGCCAGCCCGATCTTCACCTTGCGCAGCGGCGCGGCGGGCGGCTGCAGGATCGGCGTGGAGTCGCCCAGCGCCGGGGGAATCACGGGCGGCAATGCGGCAGGCATGCCCGGCGCGGGCAGCCCGGCCACGGGGGGCGCGACCGGCGCGGTGGGAGAATCATTCCGGGGAGCGCCGCCGCAGCCGGCCAGCAGGACCGCAGCCAGCGCGCACGGCAAGGCGTAGTGGGCGGAACGGGCGGCCAGTCGTTTCAGGAACATCGGAGTCAATCTGCTCGGGTTGGGCGCCGCGCCGGGGTGGACCGGCGCGGTCAAACGGCAGATTGTATCAGTTCGCGGCCAGCGCGGCCGTGCGTCGCGGCGCGGCCGAGAGCGCCTTCGGCATGTTCACCGTGAACGTGCTGCCCTTGCCCGGCTCCGAGCTGATCGACAGCGTGGCGTTGTGGCGCAGCAGCACGTGCTTGACGATCGCCAGGCCCAGGCCGGTGCCCTGCGTTTCGCGCGAACGGCTCTTGTCGACCCGGTAGAAGCGCTCGGTGAGCCGCGAGATGTGCTCGGGGCTGATGCCGATGCCGGTATCGCGCACCGTGAAGCGCACGCCGGCGGCGGTGTCTTCCCATTTCAGCGACACGGTGCCGCCGGCCGGCGTGTAGCGCACCGCGTTCGCGGCCAGGTTGCCGAACGCGCTGTACAGTTCTTCCTGGTTGCCCATCACATCGCTGCCGGCCACCTCCAGCGTGATCTCGTGCTTGCCGCCCGACAGCGCCAGCGCATCGCGTCGCACCTTGGTGAGCAGCTTGTCGATGTCCACGTGCTCGGAGCGCATCGGGTGGTCGATCGATTCCAGGCGCGACAGCGTGAGCATGTCCTCGATCAGGTGCTGCATCCGGTAGGCCTGGTCCATCATCAGCTTCAGGTGCGCCTGGCGCGTGCCCTCGTCGAGCTGCTCGGCGGCGGCGATCTCCAGGAAGCCCAGCACCACGGTCAGCGGCGTGCGCAGCTCGTGCGAGGCGTTGGCCACGAAATCGCGCCGCATCATGTCGGTGCGCTCCGATTCGGTGACGTCGTGCGTGACCAGGATCTGCCGGCGGTTCTCGAACGGAATGATGTGGGTGATCAGCTTGCGGCCGCGAAACGACAGCGTCAGCGGCTGGTCGTAGCGGCCCAGGATCAGGTAATCCATGAAATCGGGGCTGCGCACCAGGTTGGTCACGCGCATGCCCTTGTCGCGGTCGTGCCGCAGGCCCAGGTGTTCTTCGGCGGCCGGATTGCACCATTCCAGGAACAGCACGTCGTCCATGATCACCACGCCGTCGGGCAGCAGGTGCATCGCCTGGCGGAAGCGGGCCAGCCATTCGGTCAGCTCGGCCTGGTTTTTCTCGTCGTCGCGGCGCAGCCGGTAGAGCCGGGAAAACACCGGCGTCCACTCGCCCCAGCCGTCGGGCAGGTGCGAACTGCTCGGCGCATCCAGCCAGCCGGACAGCTGGTACAGGTAGTGCAGCTGCACCAGCACCATCGCGGCCAGGCCGGCCAGCGCTGTCCACAGTGCCGGCAGCACGCCGAACCACCACCACAGCAGGCCGATGCCGAACGCGCCGGCACTCATCTGGATGGCCACCGGCACCCAGAACACCAGTTTTGGATTCATGTCTTTTCAGATAACATGTAGCCCACGCTGCGCACCGTCTTGATCAGGTGTTCGGCCTCCTTCAGCGCCTTGCGCAGCCGCAGCACGTGCACATCCACCGTGCGCTCCTCGATCACCACGTGGTCGCCCCACACCTTGTCGAGCAGCTGGCTGCGCGAGAACACGCGCTCGGGGTGCGCCAGGAAGAACTTCAGCAGCTTGTACTCGGCATGGCCGATATCGATCTTGCCCTGCCCCAGCGACACGGTGCAGCTGATCGGATCGAGCGTGATCGGGCCGGCGCGCATCGCCGCGTCGGCATGTTCGGGGCTCTTGCGGCGCAGCAACGCACGCGAGCGGGCCAGCAGTTCGCGCGGCGAGAACGGCTTGGTGATGTAGTCGTCCGCCCCACTGTTCAGGCCGGCCAGCTTGTCTTCCTCCATGCTCTTCGCCGTGAGCATGATGACGGGAATGTCGGCGAAGTGCCGGTCGCCGCGAATGCGCGCCAGCAGGCGCAGGCCGGTCTGGTCCGGCAGCATCCAGTCGAGCAGGATCAACTGCGGCTTGCGCTCATGGATGAAATCCCACGCTTCCTGCGTGCTCTGCACCGCGCTCACGTTCCAGCCCGACTCGCGCAGCGAGAACGTGACCAGTTCGACAATCGCCGGTTCGTCTTCAACAATCAGTACTGTCGTTTTATCCGCTGCCATCTCTGTTTCATTCTTCCTTCGTTGCTTCGTTCGCCACGAGCGTGGCGGCCCGGCTGTGCCGGATGTCCACGCCTTCGACCACGTAGATCACGTATTCGGCGATGTTCTTGGCATGGTCGCCGATGCGCTCGATCGCCTTGGCGACCCACATCGTGTCCAGCGCAGCTGAAATTGTACGCGGATCTTCCATCATGAACGTGATCAGGTTGCGCATGATGGTGCGGAATTCGTGGTCGATCACGGCATCCTGGGCGATCAGCGCCAGGGCCTGGGTCTGGTCGTTGCGGGCGAACGCGTCCAGCGCGTCGTGCAGCATGTCGCTGGTGGCGGTGGCGATGTTGCGCACCATCTCGTAGTGATTGACCGTGACGGCGCCGCGGCTGTGCAGGCTTTTCGCCGTGCGCGCGATCTTCGTGGCTTCGTCGCCGATGCGCTCCAGGTCCGTGATCACCTTGATCGTGGCCATGATCGTGCGCAGGTCGTTGGCGGCCGGCTGGCGGCGCACGATCAGGTGGCTGCACTGGTCATCCAGCTGCACTTCGAGCTGGTTCACGGCGTCGTCTTCGCGGATCACGCGTTCGGCGCGCTCCACGTTGCCGATGCGGAAGCACGTCATCGCATCGAGGAATTGCGTTTCAACCATGCCGCCCATCAGCAGCACCTTCGAGCGGATCGCTTCCAGGTCGTGGTCGTATGCCTTCGAGGAATGTTCACCCATCATGGCCCTGCTCCTTGTCTGTACTTGTCGATCAGCCGAAGCGGCCGGTGATGTAATCCTGCGTTTCCTTGCGGGCCGGATTCATGAAGATCTGGTCCGTTTCGCCGAACTCGACCAGCTCGCCCAGGTACATGTAGGCGGTATAGTCGGAGCAGCGGGCGGCCTGCTGCATGTTGTGGGTGACGATGGCGATCGTGTAGTCCTGCTTCAGTTCGCTGATCAGTTCTTCCACCTTCGACGTGGAAATCGGATCGAGCGCCGAGGTCGGCTCGTCGAGCAGCAGCACGTCCGGTTTCACGGCCACGCCGCGGGCGATGCACAGGCGCTGCTGCTGGCCGCCGGACAGCGACAGGCCGCTCTTGCCCAGCTTGTCCTTCACCTCGGTCCACAGCGCGGCCTTCTTCAGCGCCCATTCCACGCGCTCGTCCATCTCGCCCTTCGACAGGTTTTCGTACAGGCGCACGCCGAAGGCGATGTTGTCGTAGATCGACATCGGGAACGGCGTCGGCTTCTGGAACACCATGCCGACCTTGGCGCGCAGCATGTTCACGTCTTGCGCGCCTTCCAGGATGTTGGTGCCGCGGTAGGCGATCGTGCCTTCGGCGCGCTGGCCCGGGTACAGGTCGTACATGCGGTTCAGCGTGCGCAGCAGCGTGGACTTGCCGCAGCCGGACGGGCCGATAAAGGCCGTTACCTGGCGCTCGCGGATGTCCAGGTTCACGTTGTGCAGGCTGCGCGTCTTGCCGTAGTAGAAATTGAGATTCTTGATCTCGATGATCGTCGATGCCTGCTTCGCCGTTGCATTCATTTGTACATTCGCTTGCGCGTTCATGTGCGGTTCTCTTGGTATGTAATTCGAATGAATTCGAATGATTAATTCGGGATTTTCTGCGTGAAGACGGTACGCGACAGGATGTTCAGTGCCAGCACGCTGAACGTGACCAGCAGCGCCCCGCCCCAGGCCAGCTCGCGCCAGTTGTCGTACGGGCTCATCGCGAACTGGTAGATCACGTATGGCAGGTTGGCCATCGGCTTGTTCATGTCGGCATTGAAGAACTGGTTCGAGAGCGCGGTGAACAGCAGCGGCGCCGTTTCGCCGGCCACGCGGGCCACGGCCAGCAGCACGCCCGTCACCACGCCGGCCTTCACGGCGCGCAGGCGCACCGTCATGGCCACCTTCCAGCGCGGCGCGCCCAGCGCGAACGCGGCTTCCAGCAGGCTGTTGGGCACCAGGCGCAGCATGTTGTCGGTGGTGCGCACCACCACCGGCACGGCGATCAGCGTCAGCGCGATCGACCCGGCATAGCCGGAGAAGTGGTTGACGTTGGCCACGTACAGCGCGTAGACGAACAGGCCGATCACGATCGACGGCGCGGACAGCATGACATCGGTCACGAAGCGGGTGATCGAGGCGACCTTGTTTTCTTCGCCGTATTCGGCCAGGTAGATGCCGGCCAGGATGCCGATCGGCGTCGACACCAGCGTCGACAGGCCGACCATCAGCAGGCTGCCGACGATCGCATTGAGCAGGCCGCCGCCGTCGCTGCCGGGCGCCGGCGTGGTTTCGGTGAACAGCGCCGGCGTCAGCGCCGCGAAGCCGTTGATCAGCAGCGTGGCGAGGATCCACAGCAGCACGATGACGCCGATCGACATGGCGGCGACCGACATGGCGATGCCGATCCGGTGCGTCCACAGGCGCCGGCGATAGACGGGATTCATGCGGGACTTGAGGGCGGACGCTTGCATTATTTGACACCTTCTTTACGGGACATGCCGGCCAGCATCAGCTTGGCGGCGGTCAGGACGATGAACGTGATCACGAACAGGATCAGTGCCAGCGCGAACAGCGACGATACGTGCAGCGTGGTGGCCGCTTCGCCGAATTCGTTGGCCAGCGTGGATGCGATGCTGTTGCCCGGGGCGAACAGCGAGGCCGACAGCTTGTTGGCGTTGCCGATCACGAACGTGACGGCCATCGTTTCGCCCAGTGCGCGGCCCAGGCCCAGCATCACGCCGCCGACCACACCGGTCTTGGTGTACGGCAGCACGATCTTGCGCACCACTTCCCAGCGCGTGCAGCCCAGGCCGTACGCCGATTCCTTCAGCACGGCCGGCACGATCTCGAACACGTCGCGCATCACCGAGGAGATGAACGGGATGATCATCACGGCCAGGATCAGGGCGGCGGTCAGGATGCCGATGCCCATCGTGGGGCCGGAGAACAGCACGCCGATCAGCGGCAGCTGGCCCAGCGTGGCCTTCAGGAACGGCTGCACGTAGTCGCCGAACAGCGGCACGAACACGAACAGGCCCCACATGCCGTAGATGATCGACGGCACGCCGGCCAGCAGCTCGATCGCCGTGCCCAGCGGGCGCTTCAGCCATGGCGGGCAGATCTCGGTCAGGAACAGGGCGATGCCGAAGCTGACCGGGAACGCGATCAGCAGCGCGATGCCGGCGGTGGACAGCGTGCCCACGATGGCGATCAGCGCGCCATACTGGTCGTTAATGGGATCCCATTCGACGCGCGTGATGAAGCCGGGGCCGAATTCCTTCAGTGCCGGCCACGCGCCGATCGCCAGCGAGGCGATGATGCCGATCAGCACGAACAGCACGGACAGGGCGAACACCATCGTCGTCTTGTGGAAGATCCAGTCCTGGATCCGCTGCCGGCGCATCACGGATAGCATCGCCGCGTGCGACACGGTGGACACCGCCTGCGTCTCCGCCTCGGGGACGGAAGTCATTTCTGCACTCATGGACATAGTTTTGGAAGTTTTTTTTAAAATAGGCTAACCGGGAGTTCCCCGCTGAGGCATTCAGCCGAGCATCCCCCGGTTAGCCCCCTCGGGCAACCGAGGGAGCAGGATCGTTCGATCAGTACAGCGCTTTGCCCGATGCGTCTTTCAGGCTTGCCTTCCAGGCGGCCTGGACTTGCTTGACGACGGTGTCCGGCAGCGGCACGTAGTCCAGTTCGACGGCAGCCTTGTCGCCGTTGGTGAAGGCCCAGTCGAAGAACTTGACGACTTCCTTGCCCTTGGCGGCATCAGCCTGCTGCTTGTACATCAGGATGAACGACACGCCGGTGATCGGCCACGACTGCTTGCCGGCCTGGTCGGTCAGCACCACGCCGAAGCCCGGGGTCTTGGTCCATTCGGCATTGGCGGCGGCGGCCTTGAAGTTCTCGTCGTCCGGCTGCAGGAACACACCATCCTTGTTGCGCAGCTGGGTGTGCTGCATCTTGCTCTTCTTGGCGTAGGCCCACTCCACGTAGCCGATCGCGCCCTTGATACGCTGCACGTTGGCGGCCACGCCTTCGTTGCCCTTGCCGCCCACGCCGGTCGGCCATTTCACGGCGCTGTTGGCGCCGACTTTCGACTTGAATTCCGGGTTGGTCTTCGACAGGAAGTCCGTGAACAGGAACGACGTGCCCGAGCTGTCCGCGCGGTGCACCACGGTGATATCTTCGGCCGGCAACTTGACGCCGGCGTTCAGCGCGACGATCGCCGGGTCGTTCCACTTGGTGATCTTGCCGAGGAAGATGTCGCCGACCACCTGGCCGGTCAGTTTCAGCTGGCCCGGCGCGATGCCGTCCAGGTTCACCACGGTGACCACGCCGCCCATGATGGCCGGGAATTGCATCAGGCCTGCTTCATCCAGGTCTTCCGCTTTCAGCGGCATGTCCGACGCGCCGAAATCGACGGTTTTTGCCTTGATCTGCTTGATACCCGCACCAGAGCCGACCGAAGCGTAGTTCAGGCCATTGCCGGTGGAAGCCTTGTACTGCTCGGCCCACTTGGCATAGATCGGATAAGGGAAGGTTGCACCAGCGCCGGTCATGTCCGCTGCGGCGGCGGTTGTGAAGGCCACTGCTGCGGAAGCGCCTACGATGAGGGAGGCCATCAACTGTTTCATACGCATATCAAAGTTCCTCTTTCAGGGGGTGGGGTTTGAATGGAGCGGAGTCTAATCACGCAATGTGACGGCTTTATGACATGTTTGGCAGAAGTTGAAATATTTGACGATCTTTGCTGTCATATTTCTCCGTGTATCATGTAACAAAGTTTCCAAGCCGTTGAATCCATGGAGGTTTCTATGCATCACATAGCCCTCATAGCGTTATTGGATTGTCATGTTGTTGTCACATTTCCTGTCTAGACTGTCATGAGCGTCAGCGCTGCCATCGGTAGCGCTACAATCTTGTTAGAATGAATAGAAAAAGAACCAAGACCATGAAGCCCGAGATCCGTGCGGAAGCCACGCGTCACAGTCTGTTTCTCGACCGTGAACTCTCCCAACTGGCGTTCAACCGCCGCGTGATGGCACAGGCCGAGGATCCCTCGATCCCCGTGCTCGAGCGCCTGCGCTATCTATGTATTACGTCCAGCAACCTGGATGAATTCTTCGAAGTGCGCGTGGCCAGCCTGCTGGCCGCGGCCACCGTGGACGGCAAGCTGTCGGAACACCCTTCCCTCACCGCCAATCTGAACCGCGTATCGTCCGAATGCCATGCGCTGGTCGCACGGCAATATGACATCCTGAATACCCAGATCCTGCCGCTGCTGAAGGAGCACGGCGTGCACCTGCTGCGCAACACCGAGCGCAACGAGGCGCAGCGCGCCTGGATCAAGGATTACTTCGAGCGGGAAGTACGCCCGCTGCTGACACCGATCGGCCTCGATCCCGCCCACCCGTTCCCGCAAGTGGTCAACAAGAGCCTGAACTTCATCGTGGCGCTGTCGGGCAAGGATGCGTTCGGCCGCGGCACGGCGATCGCGATCATCAAGGCGCCGCGCGTGCTGCCGCGTGTCATCAAGCTGCCCGATGAACTGTCGGACAAGCCGGGCACCTGCTTCTGCCTGCTGTCGTCGATCATCCATGCCCACATTTCGGACCTGTTTTCCGGCCGCGAAGTGATGGCGTATTCGCAGTTCCGCGTGACGCGCGACTCCGACCTGTGGGTGGACGAGGATGAAGTGAAAAACCTGCGCCAGGCGCTGAAAGGCGAATTGCAGGGCCGTCAGTTCGGCCGCTCGGTGCGCATCGAGGTGGCGAAGAACTGCCCGCCCGAACTGTCGCAGTTCCTGCTCGACCAGTTCGACCTGGACCGCAGCCGGCTTTACCAGGTGGATGGCCCGGTCAACATGGTGCGGCTCAACGAGATCATCGAGCACACGAAAAATCCCGAGCTGCGCTTCGCGCCGTTCATGCCGGGCGTGCAGCCGACCGGCGGCGACATCTTCGCCGCGCTGCGCAAGCAGGATATGCTGCTGCACCACCCGTTCCAGTCGTTCCAGACGGTGATCGACTTCATCCGCCAGGCCGCTACCGACCCCTGCGTGGTGGCGATCAAGCAGACTGTCTACCGCACGGGGATGAACTCCGACCTGATGGAAGCGCTGATCACCGCAGCCCGCTTCGGCAAGGAAGTGACCGTGATCGTGGAACTGATGGCCCGCTTCGACGAGGAAGCCAATATCAACTGGGCCGACAAGCTGGAACAGGCCGGCGCCCAGGTGGTGTACGGCGTGGTCGGCCTGAAGACGCACGCGAAGATCGCGCTGGTGATCCGCCGCGAAGGCACGGCGGACAACACCGCGCTGCGTTACTATGCCCACCTCGGTACCGGCAACTACCACCCGACCACCACCAAGTTCTATACCGACTTCGGCATGCTGACGTGCGACCCGCACCTGGGCCGCGACGTCAACGAAGTGTTCATGCACCTGACCAGCCTGGCCAAGCCGCACAAGCTGCACCATATCTGGCTGGCGCCGTTCGCGCTGCAGAGCGAGATCATCAAGGCGATCCGCAACGAGGCAAAGATCGCCAAGTCCGGCAAGCCGGGCCGCATCATCGTCAAGGTCAATGCGATGGTGGACGAATCGGTGATCCGCGCGCTGTACGCGGCCTCCCAGGACGGCGTGAAGATCGACCTGATCGTGCGCGGCGCCTGCACGCTGCGGCCGGGCGTGCCGGGGCTGTCGGAAAACATCAAGGTGCGCTCGATCATCGGCCAGTTCCTCGAGCACAGCCGCATCTATTACTTCCGCAACGACCTGGCGCACGACATGTACCTGGCCAGCGCCGACTGGATGAGCCGCAACCTGTTCCGCCGCATCGAGGTGGCCTTCCCCGTGCTCGACCGCGCGCTGAAGCGGCGCGTGATGGCCGAGGGCCTCAATCCCTACCTGAAGGATAATACGAACGCGTGGGAGCTCGAATCGGACGGCCACTACCAGCGCCGCAAGCCGCGCGGCAAGCAGGCACCGTTCAGCGCCCAGCAATACCTGATGCAGTCCCTCGGCACCGCGGCCGAATAGTTACCTGGTTAATGAAAGGAAATCGATGGACCTGATCCTGTGGCGTCACGCCGAAGCCGAAGATGGCCACGAAGGCCTGCCGGACCTGGAACGCGCGCTGACGTCGAAAGGCCAGAAACAGGCCAAACGCATGGGCAAGTGGCTTGATTCGCAACTGCCCGACAATTCGCGCATCCTCGTCAGCCCGGCCGTGCGCACGGTGCAGACGGCCGAAGGCCTGGGCCGCAAATACAAGGTCAATGCCGAGCTGGCGCCGGACGCGGCACCGGAAGCGATCCTGCAGGCAGCCAACTGGCCGGCGAGCAAGGAAACCGTGGTGATCGTGGGCCACCAGCCAACGCTGGGCCAAGTCGCCGCGCTGCTGCTCACGGGCGAGGCGCTGGACTTCGAGATGAAGAAAGCAGCCGCCTGGTGGTTCGTGCAGCGCGAGGCCGACGACCCGGCCAGCCTGTACCTGAAGGCAGTGATGGCGGCCGACCTGGTCGTCAAATGATGTAACCGAAAGGCGCCTTGCAATGCCGGAATCGTCTGCTACAGTTCAAGCGTAACACCCCCGGTACTTGTATCAACGTAGCGTCACACTCAGGAGCAGCCTGCCGAAAGGTCGGCTGGTTTATCATGCCAACTTACCTGACGATCGGCATCTTCATTGCAACCGTCGCGCTGATCGCCTTTGAAATCATTTCCGAAGGCCGTGGTGGCCATAACAAACTGACCGACCGCTATCACGAAGAATAGCGAACGCTGCACTAGCAGACAGGCAAGGCTCCGCAGCAGCCCGTAGGGATACGGTCTGGGGTTGGAGCCTTCAGTTTTTTGGAGCATAGCCCTGTCGAAAATGGAATACGGCTCGGGCCAGCGGTCCTGGTCGACCTCACCCCCACCAATCGAGCATCATCCCCGTCCCACCCATCTGCTCCTGCGCCGTGTACATCGTCGCCAGCGCCTGCGCCTGGATGGTCAGCGTCTGCGCCATCCGCGCGCGGCGGTCGGATAACTGCTCCAGGTCGCGCGACGCATAGTCCTGGGCGCGGCGGACGAGGCCGTTCTCGGCCGTCAGCGTTTCCAGTTTCGCGTCGATCCGGTCCGCCAGCCCCCTGCCCTCGTTGGTGAACAGTTTCGCCACGCCGTCGGCATCGGTGGCGATCGCGGCTTTCAGTTTGATGTCGTCCAGCGCCAGCATGCCATCCGCACCCCGTGAAATGCCGACGTCGGCCAGCGCCCGTGCGCTGCTCGAACCGTCGAGCCGGACGAGAGCGGCAAGCTGGGCCGACACCCGCGCCAGCGCGGGGTCGCCATCCAGCGCGCCGTCCTGCAGCGATGCCAGCTTGGCCGACAGATCGTTGTAGCCTTTCACGAACGCCGCCACGTTTTTGGCGATCTGGCTGCTGTCCTGGGTGATCGTCACCTTGCTTTCCCCTTCGCCGGTCAGGGTCAGCGTGGTGCCCTCGATGGCGCCGGTGATGGTGTTGGTGCTGCTGGTGTAATCCTTGCCGGCGACCGACACGAGCGCATCCTGCGCGGCCTGGGCCTGCGCCATGCCGCCGGCGCGCGGGTTGTCCGGATCGAAACCGAGCGCGGCCTTCAGGGCGGGGTCGCCGCTGACGCTGATCGACAACGTCCGCGCCGCGCCCTCCTCGCCGTTGATCTGCAGCGCGTAGCCGCCGCTGGCTTTCACAACGGTGGCGTTGACGCCCGCATCCTTCAGCGCGGCGGCAATGCCTTCCAGCGTGTTGTTGCTGCTGTCGATCGTGACGGTTTTCGCGGTGCCGGCATTGGCCTGGAAGCCGTCGGTGCCGAGCGTGCCCCATTCGAGCTCGACGGTGGCCGTCATGCCGCTGCCGAGCGTGGAGCTGGCGGAAAGCGATGTACCGCTGTTCAGCACCTGGCCCTGGGCCAGCTGGCGGACGTCGACCTTGTACTGGCCGGGCCTGGCGGCCGCACCGGTTACTGCTGTCAGCACGCCCGTTTCCGAGGACGATGCGGACGTGGACACGCCGGCGCCGGCAAGGCTCTCGGCAAGCGCTTCGAAAACATCCAGTGCGCTCTGCAGCTGGCCGAGGCCGGAGAGCCGGGTCTGGCTGCTGGCCAGGCTGGCATTAAGGAGGGCGATGTTGTTCTGCTGGGGCGCCAGCGCCTGCTGCACGCGTGCCGCCACCGTGGCCGACAGCGCCGTGCTGTTGGTGACCGTGCCGGCGGTGCCGGTCCCGGTCGCGCCGGTGGTGCCGGCACCAAACAGCGTGGTAAACGCATTGGTCCCGTACTGGGTCGCAAGCATATTGCTGACGTTCGTAACCATGGGCAGCCCTCCGATGTCGAATCATTATGATCCCATCGCGCCCGCGAATCAAAAGAAGCGAACAGAACGGGACTTGCCCTGTTGTCTTCCGGTTAATTCAACAAAGTGAATCAACAACTGAACATCAGCGCACGAACCTGGCGATGGCGTCCGTCGCTTCCGGGGTCAACGGCAGGAACACGAAGCCGATCTTGAACTCGTTGCCGCTGAAGATGCAATGGCTGACCTTGGCGCGGCAGGTGATGATCTGCGGCTTGCCATCGACCAGCATTTCGAACACGACCTGGCCAGCCTGACCGGCTTCCACCTTGGTCCCGGCCGTGACGGACATCCCGGCCAGGCCGAGATCGAACGTACGGGCGGCAAACGGCGCATCGCGATCGATGACCACCATGGCTCTCACGCGCAGGATCTTGCGCGCGCCCTGCCTCTGATCGACTAACACTTCTGAACCCTCTTGAAAATAAAAACGGCCGGCAAGGCCGACCGCTATTTTACTGCGCAAAAGACAATCTTGCACTGATGCACAACTCCCTTACTGCAATTCGCGCAGGCGGTTGAAGGCATCATCGATGCGATCCACGGCGATGATCGTCATGCCCTCGATCGGCTGCTTCGGCGCATTGGCTTTCGGGATCATTGCGATCGAGAAGCCCAGCTTGGTCGCCTCGCGCAAGCGTTCCTGTCCGCGCGGCGCGGGGCGGATCTCGCCAGCCAGGCCCACCTCGCCGAACACCACGAAGCCGCGCGGCAGCGGCTTGTTGCGCATCGAGGAATTGATCGCCAGCAGCACCGCCAGGTCGGCCGCCGGCTCGGTGATCTTCACGCCGCCCACCGCGTTGATGAACACGTCCTGGTCGAACGCGGCGATGCCGGCGTGCCGGTGCAGCACCGCCAGCAGCATCGCCAGCCGGTTCTGCTCCAGGCCCACGGACAGGCGGCGCGCGTTCGGCAGGTGGCTCGCATCGACCAGCGCCTGGATTTCCACCAGCAGCGGCCGGGTACCCTCCTGCGTCACCATCACGCACGAACCGGGCACCTGGTTGTCATGCTGCGACAGGAACAGCGCCGAGGGATTCGATACGCCCTTCAGGCCCTTCTCGGTCATCGCGAACACGCCCAGTTCGTTGACGGCGCCGAAGCGGTTCTTGATGGCCCGCACCAGCCGGTAGCTGGAATGGCTGTCGCCCTCGAAATACAGCACCGAATCGACGATATGCTCGAGCACGCGCGGGCCGGCCAGCGCGCCCTCTTTCGTCACGTGGCCGACGAGGATGATCGTGATGCCGGTCTGCTTGGCCACGCGCGTGAGCTGCGCGGCACACTCGCGCACCTGCGCCACCGAGCCGGGGGCGGACGTGAGCGCATCGGAATACACGGTCTGGATCGAGTCGATGACGGCCACCTGCGGCTTCAGGTCGCCCAGCGTCTGCAGGATCTTCTCCAGCTGGATCTCGGCCTGCAGCTTGAATTCCTTCGCATCGATGGCCAGGCGCTTGGCGCGCAGCGCGATCTGCGCGCCGGACTCCTCGCCCGACACGTACAGCACGCTCTTGATGTGCGACAGGTTGGCCAGCGCCTGCAGCAGCAGCGTCGACTTGCCGATGCCCGGATCGCCGCCGATCAGCACCACGCCGCCGGCCACCAGGCCGCCGCCCAGCACGCGGTCGAATTCCTCGATGCCGGTGCCGAAGCGCGGCACGTCGAGCGCCTCGATCTCGTTGAGCGACAGCACCGGCGCGGTCTGCGCCAGCGCCTGGTGCGATTGCGACATGCGGTTCACGCCGGCGGACTCGATCACGGTCTCCACCATCGTGTTCCACTGCCGGCATGCCGGGCACTGGCCGGTCCATTTGCTGGTCGTGCCGCCGCATTCGCTGCACGTGTACTGGGTTTTCGCCTTGGCCATCAGTCTTCCCTCACCTGCACGCGCGGCGCCACCGCGCACATCAGTTCATAGCCGATCGTGCCCGCCGCGGCGGCCACATCGTCGATCGGCAGGTCTTCGCCCCACAGCACCACGCGGCTGCCCACGCGCGCCGTATCGATGCCCGTCAGGTCGACCGCCATCATGTCCATCGACACGCGGCCCACGGTGCGGGTGCGCATGCCGTCCACGACCACCGGCGTGCCGGTCGGCGCGTGGCGCGGATAGCCGTCCGCGTAGCCGCAGGCCACGGTGCCGATGCACATCGCGCGGTCCGCCTCGAAGCGGCTGCCATAGCCGACGAAATCGCCCGCCTCGATATGCTGGATGCCGATCAGTTCACTTTCCAGCGTCATGGCCGGCCGCAGGCCGTAACCGGCCGCGCTGCCGCCGCCCGGCGTGCCGCCATACAGCATGATGCCGGGGCGGATCCAGTCGCTGACAAGCTCGTTTTTCAGCTCCGGCATGCGCAGCACGCCGGCCGAGTTGGCCTGGCTGCGCGGCGCGTGCAGGCCGGCCGCGCCTTCGTCGAAGCGCCGGATCTGCTCGTGGATCGGCAGGCATTCGTGGGTCGCTTCGTCGGCATTGGCGAAGTGCGTCATCAGCGTGATCGTGCCCACGTGCGGGATCGCCCGCAGGCGCGCATAGGCGGCGCCGAATTGCGCGGGCTTGAAGCCCAGCCGGTTCATGCCGGTGTTCATTTTCAGGTGCACGTCGACCGGCCGCGCCAGCGGCGTGGCTTCGAGCAGCGCGATCTGTTCCAGGCAGTGGGCCGTGCCGTTCAGCTGATGGTCGGCCATGGCGTGCAGGTCGGCCGCGTCGAACCACCCTTCCAGCAGCAGGATCGGCCGGGTCCAGCCCATCTCGCGCAGGCGCACCGCATTGTCGAATTCGATCAGCGCCAGGCCGTCGGCATCGGCGAAGCCGCGCAGCGCGCGCTGCAGGCCGTGGCCATAGGCATTGGCCTTGACAACGGCCCACGCTTTCGAGCCGGGGGCGCAGGCGCGCGCGCGCGCCAGGTTATGCTGCATCGCAGCGACATGGATGGTTGCAACAATCGGCCTGGGCATGGCATCGACGGTGAAAGAAGAAGCGGGCATTTTACCGCACACGCCGCCGTAGCCACCGCGCGTGGGCGTTCCCTTATGCGGGGCTTAAGAGCATGGTGCCGGGGCATGCAGGACGCCCACAGCGGTCCGCAGCAGCCCCGCTACGGGCCGCCGTGGATGCGGCTGCGCAGCAAGCGAACGACCATTCGCTTTGCTCCGCCGTTTTCTTTGGAAAGCATATCTTTCATGGTATAAAGCAAGCCGATATCAGTTTTCAGGCCTATCCACAATGAATCGTGGTTTTTATACCATCATGGCGGCGCAGTTCTTTTCGTCGCTGGCGGACAACGCCTTGCTGTTCGTCGCGATCGACCTGCTGATCACGATGAATTCGCCGGCATGGATCACGCCGCTGCTGAAATTCCTGTTCGTGCTGTTCTATGTGCTGCTGGCCGCATTCGTGGGCGCCTTCGCCGACGCGCTGCCGAAAGGCCGCGTCATGTTCATCGCCAACCTGGTCAAGATCTTCGGCTGCGCGGTGCTCTTTTATGAAGTGCATCCACTGGCCGCCTACGCCATCGTGGGCATCGGCGCGGCGATCTATTCGCCGGCCAAGTACGGCATCCTGACCGAACTGCTGCCGCCCGAAAAACTGGTGGCGGCCAACGGCTGGATCGAGGGCCTGACGATTTCCTCGATCATCCTCGGCACCGTGATGGGCGGCGCGCTGGTCAGCGACCGCGCCGAAGCGATCATGGGCAGCTGGAATATCGGCATCGACAATCCCGCCTACGGCGCCCTGATGATCGTGGGCGTGCTGTATGTCGCCGCCGCGCTGTTCAACCTGCGCATTCCACTGACCGGCTGCGTGTATCCGCACCAGGAGCGCAACCCGGTGCGGCTGATCGAGGACTTCGCCAACTGCTGCGTGATCCTGTGGCGCGACAAGCTGGGCCAGATCTCGCTGGCCGTTACCACGCTGTTCTGGGGCACCGGCGCCACGCTGCAGTTCATCGTGCTCGAATGGGCCAAGCAGTCTCTGGGCATGAGCTATGAAAAGGCCACCACGATGGTGGGCCTGGTGGGCCTGGGCGTGACGGTGGGCGCCGTGATGTCGGCCAAGCTGATCACGCTGCGCAAGTCGCTGTCGGTGATCCCGCTCGGCATCGCGATGGGCTTCATGGTGATGACGATGGCCTTCATCCACACGCCGGTGCTGGCCTACCCGATGCTGATCGTGATCGGCGCGCTGGCCGGCTTCTTCGTGGTGCCGATGAATGCGCTGCTGCAGCACCGCGGCCACGTGCTGATGAGCGCCGGCCACTCGATCGCCGTGCAGAACTTCAACGAGAACCTGTCGATCCTGACGATGCTGGCCATGTATTCGCTGATGCTGCGCATGGACCTGGCGCTGAACACGATCATCGTGATGTTCGGCCTGTTCCTGTCCGGGACGATGATCGCCATCAAGCGGCTGCACGCGGCCAACCAGCGCGAGCACGATTCGCTGGCGCTGATCGGCGAACACAAACACTAAGAGCCGCAACACAAGCCGCATCTGGCGTCAGACACTTTTTCCGCATGACTCTCCCGGAAAAGGTGTCCGACACCGGTTTTCCTGCGACGCCACCCCGTTCTTCAAACAGACAATCCGCGTCCCGCCACCCGCCGCAGCGCCGCCTGCGCGGGCCACTCGTCGCGCACGATGAACGCCCGCGCCTCTTCCAGCAGCCAGCCGTCTTCCTCCCGTATCGTCGCCACCATCACGGGTGACGGGTCGACGTCGAACTTTTTCGCCAGCAGGGCAGCCAGCTCGCCACGCGGGAGCGGCGCAGGCACGGCCGCCAGCGCGTCGCCGGCACGCACCTTCAACGGCGCCAGCCAGTGCAGGCGCGGCATCACCACGAAACGCGCTCCGGCACCCGCCCTCTCGCCCGCATGGGCAAACCCCGACAGCGTATGCCAGCGCCCGCGGCAGTGGCCGGGCGTGATGCCGGGCACCACGGGCTCGCTTTCGGGCGGATGGAACAGCCAGCCCTTGACCAGCGCCTGGGCCGTGGTGACCGGCCGCGGCAACACTTCCTGCGCGGCGGGATGCCATGCCAGTTCGAGTTGCTGTTCGAAGATCTTGCGCATCTTGCGCCCGAGGGTATCGGCCAGGTTCGGGCCGACCAGCAGGTCGAAGTCGTTCGTGTCGACACCGCTGTCGAGCAGGTAGAACTTGGTGGCGAATTCGATGTGGCGCAGGCCGCCGTCCGGCTCGTCGAGCAGGAAGTCGAATTCGCCCACCGTTTCCTTGCCGACCTTGTGCGTGGTGCGCACCTGCAGGCCGTGCGCCGCCAGCACGCCGCGCTGCGCGAAATGGAAGGCCATCAGCTTTTCGGCATACAGGCCCAGGCGCGAATAGACGCGGCCGCCCAGCGCGGCATCGAGCGGCGCCGGGTCGGCCTCGAGCGCCGCCAGCCACGCCTCGACCTCCGGCGCGACCGCGCCGAGCGAGGCGATGCGGCCATGCCAGCACGGCGCATGCGCGTCGAGCAGGTCGGGCGCGTCGAGCAGCCAGGCCAGCGCCCGCACGTGCGGGCGCGTCAGGTGCCGCCAGCGGCGCTCGAAGCGCGCCTGGTAGTGCAATGTATCGGTGCAGTCAGCGGCCATGGGCGGAACGCGCCAGGCAGAGGTCGGCCCAGGCCCTGGCCTTGTCTTCCGGCTTCTTCAGCAGGTCGGCCGGGTGGAACGTGGCGACGACCGGCAATTCTCCATACTTGAGCACCTTGCCGCGCGCCGCCACGCCGAGCAGGCCCTTGGCGGTCACGCCGCCCAGCGTCAGCGCCAGGCCGGCGCCGGTCAGCGCCAGCTCGCGCTGCAGGTATGGACGGCATGCCGCCAGTTCGTCCGCGCCCGGCAGGCGTTCGCCGCCATCGTCCGCCACGGGGCGGCACTTGACGAGCGTGGTGACATAGGCGCCCTTCTGTGCCGACAGGTCGACCGCGCGCAGCATGTTGTGCAGCAGCTGGCCCGGCGGGCCGGCAAGCGGCTCGCCGGCTTCCTCGTCGGCCAGGGTGGGCGCGGTGCCCAGCACGAGCCAGCGCGCACGCTTGTCGCCGTGGCCCGGCACCGCCGCGCGGCGCGTTTCGCACAGCCTGCAGCGCGTGCAGCGACGCACCGCGGCCTGCAGTTCGGGCAGTTCCATCGCCGCGATCTCCTCGTCGGTGATCGCGGTTTGCACGGGCGCGCGCTGCACCGGCGCGGCGGCCGGCACGGTGTCGAACCACGACGTGTCTTCATCGCCCGGCGGCGCCTCGGCCTTCGCGCGCGGCGGTGCCGGCTGCTTCAGCGTGGGCGCCTTCGGCGGCGGTGCCGGGGCATTGTCGAACCAGGCGTTGTCGTCGTCCGATGCGGCCGGCGCCGACGCCGCTGCCGGCGCAGGTGCAGGTGCAGCAGGCGCGCGGGCCGGAATCGACGCTGGTGCCGGCGCCGGCGCGGCAACGACAGCGGGCGCAGCGACGGCGGCCCGCGGTTCGACGGCCGCCGGGACTACGGCGGCAGCCGCCGGCTCCTCGTCGGCAAGCCCGGCATCGTGACCCGGCGCGGCATGCGCGCGGCTGCGCAGCAGCCACCGTGGACCGACACCCATCTCCTGCAGGAATGCGTTGCTGCGTTGCGTGATGCTCATAACGCGATCCGCATCACGATGGCGTCCTCGCGCGTGCCGTTCGCGGCCGGGTAATAGCCCTTGCGGCGGCCGATCTCCGTGAAGCCGTAGCGACGGTAGATCTCGAGCGCGCGCACGTTCGACGGCCGCACTTCCAGCAGCATCGATTCCATGCCGAGGCCGCGCGCGCACGCCGCGGACTGGTTCAGCAGGAAGCGCCCCAGCCCCTTGCGCTGCCACCGCGATGCCACGGCCACGTTCAACAGGTGCGCCTCGTCGACCACGCCCATCACGAGGAAGTAGCCGAGCAGCTCGCGCGACGCATCGCGCAGGACCCAGGCGTGATAGCCGTGCTTGAGCGAGTCGGCGAAATTGGTGCGCGTCCACGGATGCGGGTAGACGCTGTATTCGACTGCCACCACTTCGTCGAGGTCGGCCTGTTGCATCGGTTCGTACACCAGGCGCGCGAGATCCCAGGTCGGGCGCTGCGTCATGACGCCACCCCGGACGCCACCCCGGACGCCACCCCGGACACCACCCCGGATGTCAGCCCGGATGCCACCCCCGGTGCGGGCTCGGCTGCAACCGCGGCCGCCTTGGCATCGTTGATCACGGCGCGCTCGGCCTTCGTGTAGGCAACCTTGTTGCGCAGGTACAGCGGCTGCGCGTCCGCGGCCGGCACACCCTGCCCGGCCGCGAACCCGGCTGCGCCCAGCCGCGCGACCTGCGCCGCGTGCGGCAGCACCGTGGTGTCGGCGGCGGTGGCGAACGACCGGCCGGCGAACGCTTCCGGGTAGGCCGTGAAACCGTTGCCGCAGGCCTGTGGCATGCCCTGCGCTTCCGTCCATCCCGGCGCCACATCCGCCGGCGCCGTGAGCATGGGCGGCACGACGGCAACGGGCGTTTCGCCATCGAAACGGTACTGTGCCCAGTACACCTCGTTCATCCGCGCATCGAGCACGGCCAGCACTTCCGTGGCGCCATGCCGTTCGTGGCAGGCCAGCGCCATCGCATCGAGCGTCACAACCGGCACGAGCGGCAGGCCGGCGCCGAAGCCCAGGCCCTGGGCGATGCCGCAGGCGGTGCGCACGCCGGTAAACGAACCGGGGCCGGCGCCATAGGCGATCGCGTCGCAGGCCGCCAGCGCGATGCCCGCTTCGGCCAGCAATTCCTGCACCATCGGCAGCAGCGAGGCCGAGTGCGTGCGCACGCCGTCGGCACTGCGAAAGGTCAGGCGGCCGTCGTGCAGCAGCGCGCAGGAAGCCAGTTCGGAAGATGTTTCAAGGGCGAGAATGGTAGGCATCAAGATCGGCAAGGCAAAGGCACAAGCCGTATTTTACCTCGTGCGGGCGCGGCGGCCCGCTGCCCCGGGCCGATAAAGCCGGCGGACATTCTTCCTGGCCGATCGCGCGGCAATGTCATGGAACCTTGCGCGCCACCCACTTGCGGTGTTCGATCAGGCCCAGCATGCCGCGGCAGTGATCGGCATGGTTCATCATCAGCAGTTCGAAGCTGTCGCCGGTCCACAGCCATTTGGTGGAGTGAAGGCAACCGGCAAAGCCTCGCCCGATATTGGACTCCAGCACCTGGCCGTCGAAATCGGCGTTGATGAGGGCATCCGCCGGCAGGCCATTGGTTGGCGGCTGGAGCTCGCGCGGCCGATAAGGCGGCTGCCCGTTGGCCAGCCAGATTTCGTGAAAACTGTCCATCGGGCCGCGGCCCAGTTCAAGCAGGTACAACAGCCGGCCATCGGCAAGCCGGTAGAGGCCATGGAAGCCGGTGTCCTCTTCGCCGGGGTGGATTTCTGCAAGCAAGGCCGCTTTGATCTTGCGATCGTGGATTGACTGCGCACGCGGCGCCGCACGCAGGACCGGCATGGCCGGCGCCGGCGGAACGGAAGTTTCGGGCCGGCTGCCGCGCCGCACCAGCGCGCCCGGGGTGCCGATCCGGCCCTGCAGCGCATCCATGCGCAACAGCGCCGCCTTCATGCCGGCGAGGGGCAGGGTCCATCGCTGGCGGCCGTCGCTGGCCTGGCCAGCCTTGCCGTCGATCATCCGGTCCAGCAGCTCGTGCGCCGCCTCGTGCGGTATCGGCCCGTTGGCCTGGATCGGGACTGGCCGATAACCGTCTACCGTCATCGTGATGGCAGCGGGCTTTTCCGGCCCGTCTTCGGCCAGGATGAATTTGGCACTGACTGCCGTGGCGGGCCCCGCATCGCGCATCACCTGAAAGGCGATCCACTGCGCAGTTTCACTATCCTGCCCGTAGCCGACCGCCTCGCAGTGGTTGATGTTATCGCACTGCACGATCCAGTCTTCGTATTCCTGCGCGGCACAGAAGAGCGGCGCCAGGAGCGCTACGGCAAGGGAGGCGTTGCGAAGCAGTGCGGGTATCGTCATCGGGCAAACTCGTTGGGTCGATCGGTCATTCGTGGCCTGAACCATAAAACCGGCACTCTACAGGATGACTGGCATGGAAAAACTCGCGAAATGTCACCCTTCGCAAGGTGCCTGGACAGGCAGGACTTTCCGGATTGCTTGCCGGCCAACCCCGCCGTGTCCACCGCCTCGCCACGCTGTACAATGCGGCCATGCACAGCACAACCCTACACGCCGACAACCGCGCCGAAGTGGCCGCCGCGCTGGCGCAGGATCACCTGGTGGTGGCCTGCCTGTGCGCCGCCTGGTGCGGCACCTGCGCCAGCTACCGCACCGCGTTCGAGGAACTGGCCGCGCGCCACCCGCGAAAATACTTCCTGTGGGTCGATATCGAGGACCACGCCGACGTGGTGGGCGATCTCGACGTGGAAAACTTTCCCACGCTGCTGATCCAGCGGCACGAAACCGTGGCCTTCTTCGGCACGATGCTGCCCGACCCGAACGTGGCCAGCCGGCTGATCGACACCATTGCCGCGACCGGCGACGAGGAACTCGACCGCCAGGCCGGCAGCACCGCCGAGCGCCGGCAGTGGCAGCGGGAATGCAACCTGCGGCAGCTGATGGGCACGAGCTGAGCCGTGTAACCTGGCGGCAGCGGCTGAAAGCAGCGGCTGAAAACCGGCAGCCGGGCGGACGCGCCGTCAGGCGCCGCCGTCCACCTTCCTGACAACCGTGCCGGCCGCCGTCACTTCCCGCCCGTCGGCGGTGCGCAGCGCCAGTTCGCCCACTTCCTCTCCCGTTGCCCGGTGCACCAGCACGGAATGCGCTTCGCCGCGCGCGAACAGGTACCGCTCGCCCCACTGCCGCAACGCCACGATGACGGGGAACAGCGCCTCGCCCTTCGGCGTCAGCACATATTCCTGGTAAGCCGAACCGTCCGATGCCGGCCGGCTCGCCAGCACGCCTTCTTCCACCAGCAGCCGCAGCCGGTCCGCCAGGATGTTGCGCGCCACGCCGAGGCTGCGCTGGAAATCGCCGAACCGGCGCACGCCGTCGAACGCGTCACGCACGATCAGCAGCGCCCAGCGTTCTCCGACGAGGTCCACGCCGCGCGCCACCGGACACGGCTCCTCCTGGTGTTTCCTTTTACCCGCCATGCATTCCTCCCATCGATCTCTCCCATGTATTCGTCCCCTGAATCTCTCCCGTTGCAAGTGGTTGCATTTTAAAACTACTACGGTTACGCTTCAACTAGTTTTGTTTTGAAACTACTTTGGAGACTCCATGACATCCATCACGTCCTTCCCTGCGACCCGTCTTGCCCTCTTGGCCACCTCGGCCGCCATCTGCGTGGCCAACGTGTACTATGCGCAGCCGCTGCTCGACCTGATCGCGGCCGACCTGGGGCTGGGCCGCGCGGCGGCCGGCGGCATCGTGACGGCGACGCAACTGGGCAGCGCGCTCGCGCTGCTGTTCGTGGTGCCGCTGGGCGACCGGTTCGACCGGAAACGGCTGATGCTGGCGCAACTCGCCGCGCTGGCTCTCGCGCTGGCCGGCATCTGCGCGGCGCAGCGGATCGGGTCGCTGCTGGGGGCGATGCTGCTGGCCGGCCTGCTGGGCACGGCGATGACGCAGGGCCTGATCGCCAGCGTGGCCGCCGCGGCGCGGGCGCACGAACGGGGCCGCGTGGTCGGCGCGGTGCAGGGCGGCGTGGTGCTCGGGCTGCTGGCGGCGCGCGTGGTGGCGGGCGGTATCGCCGACCTGGCCGGGTGGCGCGCGGTCTATGCGCTGTCCGCCGTGCTGACGGTGTTGCTGGCCGCCCTGCTGTGGCGCGCGCTGCCGGCCGTGCCCGCGCCGGCCCGCCCCCTGCCGTACCGGCAACTGATCGGCTCGATGGTGACGCTGCTGCGCACCGACCGCGTGCTGCGCACCCGGGGCACGATCGCGCTGCTGATGTTCGCGGTGTTCAATATCTTCTGGAGCGCGCTCGTGCTGGAACTGGCCGGCCCGCCCCACGCCCTGCCGCACACGGCGATCGGCGCCTTCGGGCTGGTGGGCATGATCGGCGCGCTGGGCGCGCTGCGCGCCGGCCGCCTGGCGGACCGCGGGCATGGCGAACGCACGACCGGCGCGGCGCTGCTGCTGCTGTGCGCGGCGTGGCTGCCGCTGGCGTTCACGCCCGCCTCGCTGCTGGCGCTGGCGGCCGGCATCATCGCACTCGACCTTGCCGTGCAGGCGCTCCACGTGACCAACCAGAGCCTGATCCTGCACGGCGCCGCCGGCGCGCACAGCCGGCTGATCGGCTGCTACATGCTGTTCTACGCCGTGGGCAGCGGCGCCGGCGCGCTGGCCGCCACGGCCGCGCATGCGGCCGGCGGCTGGCGCCTGGTGTGCCTGCTCGGCGCCGGCGTCAGCGCGGCGGCGCTGCTGTTCTGGCGTGCCACCGTGCGCCTGCCCGCCGCCGCGCCTTCGGCCGATGGGTGCCGGGGAGTATAATCGCCGGGCCTGGCAACCACGCTTGGGCCGCATCGATATGAACAAAGCACTCACCACCGCGCATACAGCAAGCAGCGCCACGGCATCCGCGCCGCGGCCCGAGGAACTGATCAGGGCCACCGGCGCCCGTGTCACGCAGCCGCGCATCCGCGTGCTCGGCTTCCTGCTTGGCCACGACGAACCGCTGACCCACCACGATATCCTCGGGCGCCTGCCGGGCGCCGGGTTCGACGCCGTCACGCTGTACCGCGTGCTGGAATGGCTGACGGAACAGGGCCTGGCGCACCGCATCGCCGGCGGCGACGGGGTGTGGCGCTTTTCCGCCAACCCCGGCAGGGACAGCCACGAGCATGCGCACTTCCAGTGCACCAGCTGCGAAGCCGTGACGTGCGTGACGGATGTGCCGGTGCCCCGCAAGCTGAAGCTGCCCGAAGGCTTCACCGGCGATGAAATCGATCTGCTGATCCGGGGCCGCTGCGCGCGCTGCGCGGCCGGGTAGGCGCCGCGCGCCGGCCTGTGCGGGGCGCCGCCCGGCCTTCACCGGCCAGCGGCTGCCGTCAGGCCAGCCGCAGAGGCAGGCTGCGCAGCCGCTGGCCCGTCAACCTGAATACCGCGTTGGCCACCGCCGGCGCCACCGGCGGCACGCCCGGTTCGCCCACGCCTTCCGGCGGCTCGCCGGACAGCACGATCACCGTTTCCACCATGGGCACCTGGCCCATCCGCAACACCGGGTAATCGCCGAAATTCGACTGCTCCACGCGGCCGCCACGGATCGTGACCGGATCGCCCAGCGCGGCGGACAACCCGAACGCCACGGCCGATTCCATCTGCTGCGTGACATGGCCCGGATTGACGGCCAGCCCGCAGTCGATCGCGCACACGATGCGGTGCACGTGGATGGCGCCGTCGCGCACCGATACCTCGGCCACCTGGGCCACGATCGTGCCGAAGCTCTGGTGCAGCGCCACGCCATGCGCGCGGCCGGCCGGCGGCGTGCCGGCGCGGCGCACCGCGGCATCGAGCACGGCCACGTGGCGCGGATGGTTCAGCAGCATCGCGGCGCGGAACGCCACCGGGTCCTTGCCGGCCGCATGCGCCATTTCATCGACGAAGCTCTCCTTGAAGAACGCGTTGTACGAATGGCCGACCGAGCGCCAGTTCCCCAGCGGTACGATGCTGTCCACGGCCACGTGGGCAATGCGCTGGTGCGGAATCTCGTACGGCATGTCATACGCGCCTTCGACGGTGGTCTTGTCCGGCCCCACCGCCGGCAGGCCGAAATTGCGCAGCGTGTACTGGCCCGTGAGCGCGCCGCCCGCGCCGCTGAAATGCCAGCTCTTGATCGTGCCCGACGCATCGAGCGTGGCGGCCAGGCGTGCCAACGCGGCCGGCCGGTAGACGTCGTGCCGGATGTCCTGCTCGCGCGTCCAGATCATCTGCACCGGCAGGCCGCGGCATTCGCGGGCGATGGCCACGGCCTGCGCCACCATGTCGCCTTCGAGCCGCCGGCCGAAGCCGCCGCCCAGCAGGTGTTCGTGCAGCTCGACCTGTTCCCGACCGACACCGCCCGCGCTTGCCGCGATGGCGATGGCGATCGACGGCGCCTGCGTGGACAGCCACAGCCGCACCTTGCCCTCCGCCACCTGGGCGGTACAGTTGACGGGCTCCATCGCCGCGTGGGCGTGGAACGGCGCGCTGTATTCGGCGCTGATCACGTGCCCGCCATCCTCCTGCCCCGCCGGCCCGTTCCCCGGTACCTGCGCCTCGTCCACCTCGCCCTGCTCGAAATACACGTGGTGCCCGTCGCCATCGAGCGCCGCGCGCAGCTCGCCGAAGATCCGTTCGCTCGACAGCGCATGGTGCGGCCCCGCGTCCCAGCGGATCGCCAGCGCGTCGGCCGCCAGCCTGGCCTGCCAGAACGTTTTCGCCACCACGGCCACGGCGGCCCGCGGGCCGGTCACCGCATTGGTGATGTCGATGACGCTGAGCACGCCCGGCATGCCCAGCACGTCCGCCGCGTTGATGCCGGCGATCGTGCCGCCGAACGACGGGGCCATGCGCAGCGCCGCATACAGCATGCCCTCGGGGCGGGCATCGATGCCGAACCGCGCGGCGCCGTTGACCTTGTCGCGTGCTTCGCGCCGCGGCACGTCGTGCCCGATCAGGCGGAACGCGTGCGGTTCCTTCAGCGTCACGCTGCCCGGCGTTTCGCGCGCCGCGGCCTGCGCCAGGCTGCCGTACGTGGCGCGGCGCCCGCTGCCGTCATGAAACAGCTCGCCATCGGCCGTGCGGATGCTGGCCGCGGGCACCTGCCAGGCCCGGCTGGCCGCCGCGACCAGCATGGCGCGCGCGGCGGCGCCGGCTTCGCGCATCGGCAGCCACGCATCCTTCACGGACGACGAACCGCCTGTCAGGCTGATGCCCAGTTCGCGCGCCACCTTGGCCAGCGTCCAGCGCGCGAAGGCCTGGGTGTTGCCCGTGTCGTCGGGATGGAAAGGCAGCGCGTCGCGGATGGCGGCGATGTTGGCGTAGATCTTGTCGGCCGGCGCCGCGGCGATGGCGACGCGCGCCAGCGGCATGTCCAGCTCTTCCGCCACCAGCATCGGCAGCGCGGTGTGCACGCCCTGGCCCATTTCCGCGCGCGGCACGATGACGGTCACGGTGTTGTCCGGCGCCAGCGCGAGCCAGCCGTTCAGCGCCACCGCGGCGCCATCGAGCGGCAGCGGCGCCCCGGCATGCAGGCGTTGCCGCGGCGGCATCGCTCCCCAGCCGACCACCAGCGTGCCCGCCGCGGCGGTGCCGGCCAGCAGGAAGCGGCGGCGCGTCCACTTCGCCATGGCTCAGGGAAGCCAGCGGCGCAGCAGGTCGTCCGGCATCACCGGGCGGCTGTAGAAGTAACCCTGGGCCAGGTTGCAGCCATGGCGCAGCAGGAAGGCGGCCTGCTCGTCGGTCTCCACGCCTTCGGCGATCACCGACAGGTTCATGCTCTTGCCAAGCTGGATGATGGCGATCGCGATCGCCTCGTCGTTGGCATCCTGGTGGATATCCTGGATGAACGAGCGGTCGATCTTCAGTGTCTGCACCGGCATCTGCTTCAGGTAGGCCAGCGACGAATAGCCGGTGCCGAAATCGTCGATCGCCAGGCCCACGCCGAGGTCGTGCAGGCCGTTGATGTACGTGCGCGCATCGCCGGTGTTCATGATGACCGACTCCGTCACCTCCAGCTGGAGCCGGCGCGGCTCCAGGCCGGTGGCGCGCAGGATCCGGTCGACGGTCGCGACGATCGTGCCGCGCTCGAACTGGCGCACCGACAGGTTGACGGCGATCTTCGGCACCGCCAGCCCGGCCGCCTGCCAGCGCACCATCTGCCGGCACGCCTCGGCCAGCACCCACTCGCCCAGCTGGCTGATGAAGCCGGTATCCTCGGCCAGCGGAATGAACCTGGCCGGCGACACCAGCCCCAGCTCCGGGTGATTCCAGCGCACCAGCGCTTCCACGCCGACCAGCCGGCCGGTATCGATTTCCACCTGCGGCTGGTAGTTCAGGAACATTTCGTCCTTCTCCAGCGAGCGGCGCAGCCAGGCTTCCAGGCGCAGCCGTTCCACGCCTTCGCCCGTCATCGACGGCGAATAGAAGCGGTAGCCGTTGCGACCACGCGCCTTGGCCTGGTACATCGCCACGTCGGCATTCCGGATCAGCATGTTCAGGTCCGTCGCGTCGTGCGGATACAGGCTGATGCCGATGCTGCACGTGACGAACAGCTCGTGGCCGGCCACCATGAACGGCTGCTCGAACATCGCCACCAGCTTCTCGGCCACCAGCGTGGCGGCATACTCGCCACCGATGTCTTCCAGCAGCACCACGAATTCGTCGCCGCCCAACCGGGCCAGCGTGTCGCCGTCGCGCAGCCGGCCCGCCAGCACTTCCGCCACCTGCTTGAGCAGTTCGTCGCCGATATGGTGGCCCAGCGTATCGTTCACGTTCTTGAACCGGTCCAGGTCGATGAACAGCAGCGCCAGCTGCTCGTGCGAGCGCTGCGCGCGCTCCAGCGCGTGCTGCAGCCGGTCGTTGAACAGCAGCCGGTTCGGCAGCTCGGTCAGCGAATCGTGGTGCGCCAGGTGGTCGAGCTTTTCCTCGTTTTCCTTGACCAGCGTGATGTCGCTGAACACGCCCGCATAGTGCGTGGTGACGCCATGGGAATCGCGCACGGCGGTGATCGTCAGCGCCTGCAGGAACTGTTCGCCGCTCTTGCGCACTGCCCACAGCTCGCCGTGCCAGCAGCCCGTGTCGACCAGCCCGGCCCAGAGCTGCGCGTGGAACGCGTCGTCGTGGCGGCCGGAGCGTGTCAGGCCCAGGTCGCGGCCCAGCGCCTCGGCCGCCTCGTAGCCGGTGATCTGCGTGAACGCCGGGTTGACGGCGACGATCGCGCCGTCGCGGTCGACCACCACCACGCCGTCGGCAATGTGTTCGAGCACGGTGGCGGACAGGCGCAGTTTTTCTTCGGCTTCCTTGCGCGACGTGATGTCGGCATACACCCAGATGCTGCCATCGTTCGGCCGGTGCTGGTCGATCGCGCAGCCGCTGACCAGGCACCAGAACAGCGTGCCGTCGCAGCGGCGGTACTGGCGCTCCTCGCTGAAATACTCGCCCTGCCCCAGCGTGGGGTACTGGCGCATGCCGGCGGACTCGAAGTCGAACGACGTGGGGAACACGATGGCGGTGGACTTGCCCACCATGTCGCCCGCCTCGTAGCCGAACAGCGCCTCGCAGCGGGGGTTGACGGACATGATGGTGCGGTGGCGAACGAACATCACGCCGAACATCACGTTGTCGAGGATCGCGCCCTGCTCGGCCAGCAGCGCCTCGATGCGCATCTCGTTGTCCTTGCGCTCGCTGATATCGGACAGGATGCCGTCCACCCAGGCGTCGCCACCATCCGGCGGCGATTGCGGCTGGCCGATTTCCAGCACCCAGCGCTCGGTACCGCTGGCGTCGACGATGCGGTACTCGATTTCGTACGGGCGGCCTTCCTCGATCGCGGCCTTGACCGCGCGGCGCTGCATGCGCCGGTCTTCCGGCGTGATCAGGTTGACCCAGGAATGCGTGGTGCCGCGCATCAGCTGCCCGGCGGTGTAGCCCGAGATGGATTCGATCGCATCGCTGACGAATTCGATCGGGCCGTCGGGGCGGTAGCGGAACACGGCGCCAGGCACCTGCGTGACGATCGTGCGGAAGCGTCCCTCGCGCTGGCGCACGTCCTCGAACAGCCGGCGCAGCGCCACGCGGGTCTGTTCCAGGCGGTCGCCCAGCCGGCCCAGCTCATCGTTGCCGCGGCTTTCGAGGCGCGTTTCGAAATCGCCCTGCGCCAGGCGGTCGGAGAACCGCATCAGCCGGCGCAGCGGGCCGATGACACGCTTGTTGAGGAACAGGATGATCAGCAGCAGCGACACGGTCAGCTGCGCGGCCAGCACGAAGATATAGGAACGGCGCTTTTCGCCCAGCTCCTGGCGGCTGCGCGCGTCGTCCATCTCCACCACCACATGGCCGATCCGCTCGCCGCGCACCACCACGTCGCGCTGGGCACGCACCACGTTCCCGATGGGCCGCGCCGGCGCTTGCTGGTGTATGAACTGCGTGTCGGCCTGGCCGGTCACCTGCACCTGCACCACCGAGCGGTCGCGCATCACCGACTGCACCAGCGACTGCGCCGATTCGGCGTTCATGTTCCACAGCGATTCCTGCATGCCCAGCGCGAGAATGTCGGCATTGCGCTGCAGCGTTTCGTTCAGCGCCGTACGGGCCGACTGCTGCTCGCGCACGCCGACGAGCAGGTAACTGCCCACGATGGCGGGCACGATCAGGCCGCCCAGCACCACCAGCAGCAGCGAGCCATAAATGGATTGCGCGTACAGGACGCCCAGCCGGGCACGCAGGGTGCGGATCGGCGGCTTGGTCATGCAGTTTCGGCAGCCTGGAATTTCAGGGGCATGGGAGGGAGGCAATGAGGGGACGGGAAGGCGCACAATTATCGTAGTGCAATTATGCACGGAAAGCGATGCGCAAGTCACGAATGCACTGCAGTAACGAAGCATGCTTGCAACGTTGTCGGCATGACGATGGCGAACTTGTTATGATGCCCACTCTTTGACAGGAGTTACCATGAGCTTTTCGATGTATTCCGCTTCCGTGCCCGTATTCCACCAGATCCTGAACAGCCTGCTCGAAATCCTCGACAAGGCCGACCGGCATGTCGAGGCGACCCGGATCGACCCGAACGCGCTGCTGCAATACCGCCTCTTCCCGGACATGCTGCCGTTCACGCGCCAGATCCAGATCGCCGCCGACTTTGCCAAGGGTGCCGGCGCGCGGCTGGCCGGGCAGGACGTGCCCGCCTGGGAAGACACGGAAAAAACCTTCGCAGAGCTGAAACTGCGCATCAAGAAAACGCTGGTCTTCCTGGACAGCCTGCCGCGCCACGAGATCGAACACAGCGCCGAGCGGGCGATCACCACGGGCAGCGGCGAGAAGACGCGCCATTTCACCGGCCAGTCCTATTTGCTGCACTATGCGCTGCCGCACTTCTTCTTCCACGCCACGACCGCCTACGACATCCTGCGACACAACGGGATCGAGATCGGCAAGAAGGATTTTATCGGCGTGATTCCGCAGTAATCGGCGTGATCCCGCGGTAATTACCGGCGCAGTGAATACCGGGACAACCGGATTTCCTGCCCGCGAAGGTGCGGCCACGCCTGGCCGCACCGTGCCGCTACCCGTTCCTGCGCGGGTACCCCTCGGCCAGGATGCGCTGCCACACCTTCTCCTTTGCCTCGGCGGACATCGACACCCAGTGCGCCACTTCTATATAAGTGCGGCCGCAGCCGCGGCACACGTCGTCGAACGTGGTCGAGCAGACCGCCACGCATGGCGTATCGGGGCGCTCGGGAACCTTACCCTCGTCCATCACGGGCCTTTCGGGAACAGCTTGTCCCAGCCTTCGTGGCCCAGCGCTTCCATTGTTTCGATATTCCTGTCGAAGATGGCCTCCGCTTCGGGGAACGCTTCCACGGCACGCTCGACGCTTTCCTCGCGCAGCAGGTGCAGCGTGGGATACGGCGAACGATTGGTGAAATTACCGATATCGTTCTTGTGGGTATCGGCGAACTGGTAGTCGGGGTGGAAGCTGGCGACCTGCAGTTCGCCCTCCAGGCCCATGTCTTCGAGCGCCGCATCGGCCACGTCGAGGAACTCGTTGTAGTCTTCGAAGTCGGTCAGGACATGCGGATGGATGATCAGCGTGGTATCGACCTCCTCTGCCGGCGTATCGGACAGCAGCTGCAGCTCGTTCATCAGGGTTTCCAGCAACTCCTCGGGCGTGGCGGCATCGGAGACCACATAGCGGATCTGCCCCTTCACGTGCACGGCCTTGGCGAACGGGCACAGGTTCAGGCCGATCACTGCCTTTTCCAGCCACGCTTCGGTCGCGGCGATGGCACCTGGATGGTCGATGTCGGCCTTGTTCGTTTCATTACTCATGTTCAACTTCCTGCTTTCTGAATACCGGTCAACCATTGTACGCAAGCGATGACGTTTGCGCCATTTTCGGCGAACTTGCAGCCATCGATGCCGAACATGCATTCATTTATATGGACGAGCCAGCTCAAGTTTTTTGTAACGGTGCCGACATATTGCTTGACGGCGACCCAGCAACGTCCTTAAACTCGGCCTTTAAATTGGTAGCACGTCCCCCTGCGCTTGCTCAGGTGCCTTCTTCAGGCGCTTGGTTAGGTTAACCTGACGACAACACAATGGAACGCTATGCGAATTAAGTACACTCCCCTGCTGGCGGCGCTCATCGCCACGGCACCGGCGATCAGCCAGGCCATCGAAGCCGACCCCCTCCCGCTGCTGCCGCTGTCCACCGCCATCAAGGCACCTGCACCAAACCTCGCCCCGACTTCCCATAACGTCATCAAAGCACCGGCCGACGACCCGTACCGGGAAACGGACGTGTGGAACCGCATCCGCACCGGCTTCTCGATTCCCGACCTGAGCAACTCGCTGGTGACCAAGCATGCCAACTGGTATGCCGAGCGGCCCGATCACATGGCGCGCACCTCGGCGCGTGCTTCGCTGTACCTGTTCCACGTGGTGACGGAACTGGAAAAGCGCAACATGCCGACCGAGCTGGCACTGCTGCCGTTCATCGAATCCGCGTTCAATCCGGTCGCCGTCTCCAGCGCGAACGCCGGCGGCATGTGGCAGTTCATGCCCGGCACCGGCCGCGATTTCAACCTGAAGCAGAACGCGTTCAAGGACGATCGCCGCTCCGTGCTGGCCTCCACCGACGCCGCGCTGACCTACCTGCAAAGGCTGTACGACATGTTCGGCGACTGGCAGCTGGCGCTGGCCGCCTACAACTGGGGCGAAGGCTCGGTGCAGAAGGCGATCGCGAAGAACCGCGCCGCCGGCAAGCCGACCGACTTCGAAAGCCTGGCCGACCTGATGCCGGCCGAAACGCGCAACTACGTGCCGAAGCTGCAGGCCGTGAAGAACATCGTGGCCAATCCGGGCCGCTTCGGCCTGTCGCTGCCGCTGATCCGCAACGAGCCTTACTTCACCGCGGTCGACAAGACCAGCGACATCGACCTGGCGATCGCCGCCCAGCTGGCGGAGCTGTCGGTCGACGAGTTCAAGGCGCTGAACCCGCAGTTCAAGCGCCCGGTGATCACCGGCGGCGAGCAGACGCAGATCCTGCTGCCGAAGGAAAACGCCGAGAAGTTCCACCTGAACCTGGCACAGTGGGGCCGTGCGCTCTCCACCTGGACCACGCACCGCGTCAGCGGCGCACGCGAAAGCATCGCTTCGCTGGCATCGAAATTCCGCACCACGCCGGAAGTGATCCGCCAGGCCAACAACCTGCCGTCGCGTGGCGTGCTGAAAGCCGGCTCGACGCTGCTGGTGCCGAAGATCTCGACCAGCACGAACTTCGACATTCCCGCCGATATCGCCGAGAACGCCACCATCGCCGTGGCGGACGAGCCGGTCGCGAAGACCGGCAATTACCGCAAGGCCAAGGCGAGCAACGCCAAGTCCAGGTCGCCGATCAAGCTGGTCAAGGCCCGCGTTTCGCGCGAAAGCGCCGGCAAGAAACGCCGCAACTGACCTCTCCCGCAGGCAACCAAGGCTGCGCGCCCACGGCCCGCAGCCTTTGTCGTTTACAGCCGGACAGCAGCCGGACAGCGGCCGGGCAATGGCCGTGTTGGCAATCGGCCAAGCTTGCAGCCGCCGGCCCCAAGCCATACAATCTCGATCCTGCGGTAACACGTACCACCAGCGGTCGGTCACCAACTAGAACAACAACCCATGCTTGCGCCGACATGTGCGCAACAGGCAATTGGAGTAATCATGGCTTTCTTGCAAGGCAAAAAAATCCTCATCACCGGCTTGCTGTCCAACCGCTCGATCGCCTACGGCATCGCGCAGGCCTGCCACCGCGAAGGCGCCGAACTGGCCTTCACCTATGTCGGTGAACGCTTCAAGAGCCGCATCACCGACTTCGCCGCCGAATTCGGCAGCACGCTGGTGTTCGACTGCGACGTGGCCAGCGACGAGCAGATCGAAGCGCTGTTCCGCGACCTCGGCAAGAGCTGGGACAGCCTCGATGGCTTCGTGCACGCGATCGGCTTCGCGCCGCGCGAGGCGATCGCCGGCGAATTCCTCGACGGCTTCTCGCGCGAGAACTTCCGCGTGGCGCATGACATCTCCGCCTACAGCTTCCCGGCCATGGTGAAGGCCGCGCTGCCGCTGCTGAAACCCGGCTCGTCGGTGCTGACGCTGTCGTACCTCGGCGCGATGCGCGCGATCCCGTACTACAACACGATGGGCCTGGCAAAGGCGTCGCTGGAAGCATCGGTGCGCTACCTGGCCGAGAACCTGGGCCAGCAGGGCATCCGCTCGAACGGCATCTCGGCCGGTCCGATCAAGACGCTGGCCGCCTCCGGCATCAAGGACTTCTCCAAGCTGCTCGGCTTTGCCGCCAGCCACGCGCCGCTGCGCCGCAACGTCACGATCGAGGAAGTGGGCAACACGGCGGCGTTCCTGCTGTCCGACCTGTCGTCCGGCATTACCGGCGATATCGTTTACGTGGACGGCGGCTTCTCCCACGTGATGGGCCTGAACGCCAGCGATTACCTGTAAGCCATGCCGGGCCGGCTGGCCTGCACGGTTCAGAAACCCGTGCAGGATCAGTCGGAATCGGGTATGATGTTGTTTGTGCGTTGCAACAGAGGTCGCACAAAGAAGAAGAACAAGGGTAGTAATACCCGGTATCGCTGCAACGGCAGGGATACCAAATTAATCAGCTACGCAAGCCTTCGCGCATCACGGTTTCTTTGCTTGTACTTCCAGCCAGCATGGCTCGGAGCGAATGCAACTGTCCGGATGGCGCTTATAAAAAGCCCCCCGCCCCTGCGTGTCGCGCATTTCACCGCGCATGACACCGTCCCGGCGCAAAGCTTTTGTGCCGAAATTTCTATTCATGCTGTTTAGAGTCATTTCGTTCGGTTGGCGTTGCTATGTTTGCGTTCTGCGCTTGTGCAGGAACGCGCAATTTTACGAAAGAAATACATGAGTTTTGAAACACTAGGTCTCCACGCATCCCTCATCAAAGCCCTGACGGATTCCGGCTACACGACGCCTACGCCTGTCCAGGAACAAGCTTTGCCTGCCGCGATGGCCGGGAAGGATCTGCTGGTTTCCTCGCAAACAGGCTCCGGCAAGACCGCGGCCTTCATGCTGCCTTCGCTGCATCGCCTGGCTCAGGATGAGTCGGCTGCGCCGCAGGGCCGCACTCCGAACCAGGAAAAACAGGCTGCCAGCGCCCGTGGCGAGCGTCCCCGTTTCAAGGCTGCCCAGCCGAAGATGCTGGTGCTGACGCCGACCCGCGAACTGGCTTTGCAGGTCACCACCGCTACCGACAAGTACAGTATCAACCTGCGTCGCACGAAGGCCGTGGCGATCCTGGGCGGCATGCCTTACCCGAAACAGATGCAACTGCTGTCGCGCAATCCGGAAATCATCGTGGCGACCCCGGGCCGCCTGATCGATCACATGGAATCGGGCAAGATCGACTTCTCCGAGCTGCAGATCCTGGTGCTCGATGAAGCCGACCGCATGCTGGACATGGGCTTCATCGACGATATCGAGAAGATCGTGGCCGCCACGCCGGCAACGCGCCAGACGATGCTGTTCTCGGCCACGCTGGAAGGCACGGTCGGCAACATGGCCCGCCGTATCACGAAGGATCCGATGACGATCCAGATCATGCAGGCTGCCAACAAGCACGAAAACATCACGCAAGTGGTGCACTTTGTGGACGACCTGTCGCACAAGAACCGCCTGCTCGATTACCTGCTGCGCGATGAAACGCTGGACCAGGCCGTGGTGTTCACGGCCACCAAGCGCGATGCCGACACGATCGCCGACCGCCTGAACATCGCCGGTTTCTCGGCCGCCGCACTGCATGGCGACATGCACCAGGGCGCCCGTAACCGCACGCTGGACAGCATGCGCCGTGGCAGCGTGAAAGTGCTGGTCGCAACCGACGTGGCCGCCCGCGGCATCGACGTGCCGACGATCACGCACGTGTTCAACTACGACCTGCCAAAGTTCGCCGAAGACTACGTGCACCGCATCGGCCGTACCGGCCGTGCGGGCCGCAACGGCCAGGCGATCTCGCTGGTGAACCATTCGGAAAACATGAACGTGCGCCGCATCGAACGCTTCACGAAGCAATCGATCCCTGTCAACGTGGTGGAAGGTTTCGAGCCGAAGAAGGCAGCGGCGCCACGCTCCGCCGCGCGTCCGGGCTGGAAGCCGGGCGAAAACCGCAAGCCGGGCCAGCGCAGCTTCTCGAAGCCGGCCGGTGCTCCGCGTGAAGGCGGCGGCTTTGCCCGCGACAGCAGCCACTACCGCAGCGAAGGCACGCCGTTCCGTGCCGATGGCGCACCGCGTCCCGAAGGTGGCTTCCGCCGCGAAGGCGCGCCGGCCCGCAAGGAAGGCGGCGGCTTCCGTCGCGACAGCGCACCGCGTTCCGACGCGCCGCGCCGTCCATGGGGCGAGCGCTGATCCGCTCCATCCGCGTGATGTAATGTAAAAGCCGCCGGGTTCGCCCGGCGGTTTTTTTTTACCTCTCCCCAGCACCGTGAACTCGTGGCATGACCTCGCCGATTTTGAACTGGCGGTCTTATCGCCGGGTGCACATGTACGCTACCGTACAGAATCGCGACACCGGACGCGGCACACTGGGGCCATGAAAAAATTACTGCTCGCCCTCCTTGTCGCCGCGCCGCTGGCGCATGCCCAGAACACGCCGCCCGCCCCGGCCCCCGCTCAACCTGGAACGCCCGCTCAACCTGCGCCGCCCGCGCAGCCGGGCCAGCCCGCCCAGGCCGGGCAAGTCCCTGCGGCGGCGCAGGCACCGATCACGCCGGACCAGGTGCCGCCCGACCTGCGTGCCCAGATCCTGCTGGACCGCGCCCACTTCTCGCCCGGCGAGATCGACGGCAAGGTTGGCAGCAACATGCGCCAGGCGGTTAGCGGGTTCCAGAAAGCCCGCGGCCTGCAGGTGACCGGCACGGTGGACCAGGCCACCTGGGCCGCGCTGGAAGACCGGCAACCGGTCCTCGGCACCTATACGATCACGGCGGCCGACGTCCAGGGCCCGTACGGCCAGGTACCCGCTTCGATGGGCGATAAAGCCAAGCTGGCATCGCTGCACTTCGAAACGATCGAAGAAGCGCTGGGCGAACGTTTCCACGCCAGCCCGGAATTGCTCAAGCAAATGAATCCGGGCAAGAACTTCATGCAGCCGGGGGAAAAGATCCTGGTGCCGAACACCGGTGCGGCCGGGCCGCTGCCGGCCGCGGCGAAACTGGTCGTCGACGATTCGGACCGCACGCTGTCGCTGCTCGATGAAAGCGGCAAAGTCATCGCGCAGTTCCCGGCCAGCACGGGCAGCGAACACGATCCGCTGCCGGTCGGCACGTGGAAAGTCAACGGGGTGGGGCGCAATCCGGACTACCGCTACAACCCCAAGCTGTTCTGGGACGCGAAACCCGGCGAGGGCAAGGCGATCATCAAGCCGGGGCCGAACAACCCGGTGGGCGTGGTGTGGATCGATCTGTCGAAGGAACACTATGGCATCCACGGCACGCCGGAACCTAGCAAAATCGGCAAGACCGAATCGCACGGCTGCATCCGCCTGACGAACTGGGATGCGGCCCGGCTGGCGGGCGTGGTGTCGCCGGGTTTCCAGGTCGTCCTGCAGGATTGAATTGAACAAAGGGGAACATGATGAAATGGCTGCTGACCTTGCTGGTGGGCGCCGTGCTCGGCGTGGTGGGAGCGGTATTGTGGCTCGGGCGTGATGTGCCCGCGGGCAGCGCGCCGGTCGCCGCGGCAGTAACGCCGGCGCCGTCGGTTGCCCCGGCCGCCGCACCCGCTCCCGCTCCCGCTTCCGCTCCCGCCCCTGCCCCGGCGGCTGGCGTTCCGCTGCCGGCCAGCGATCTGCCGGGTGTGCAGCCGCCGGTGCCGGTACCGCCGGCGGCCACCAGTTTCGACATCGACGTGAAACCCACCATCGGCCCGCTGCTGGTGCCGGTGGCCGGCGTAAGTCCGAAAGAGCTGGCCGATACGTTCGGCCAGGCGCGGGGTTCGGAACGGCAGCACGAGGCACTGGATATTCCCGCGGCCAAGGGCACGCCCGTGCTCGCGGTGGCCGATGGGAAGGTGGTCAAGCTCTTCACCAGCAAGCCGGGCGGCCTGACCGTCTACCAGTTCGACCCGTCGGAAAAGTACGCGTATTACTACGCCCACCTGGACAGCTATGCACCGGAACTGAAGGAAGGCCAGCCTATCCGGCGCGGCCAGATGATCGGCCACGTGGGCGTGACCGGCAATTCCGACCCCGATGCCCCGCACCTGCACTTTGCGATTTTCGAACTCGCCGCGGACAAGAAATGGTGGGAGGGAACACCGGTCAATCCGTATCCGTACCTGGCCGGTACGGCGAAATGATCGGGCGATAGCCAGGCACGGAGCCTGGCATTTTTGCGTGTGGAATGAAGCGGAAACAACCTGTGCACTGCGAGCCGGTGCACTGCAAGCCTGTGTACTGCGGCGGCGGCAGGGGCCCGACGCCGGCTTTGCGCGATGCCGGGCGGCATCGACGCACTTGCCGGCGTTACCAGTGCCTTGGGCGTCCCGTATCCATGTGCACGAACTGCGAATCGTGGTAATAGCCCACACCCCCGCTCTTGAGCGCCAGGGCGGCCTTGTGCACCTGCTTCAGGTCCTTGCCCGGAATGCGCAGGTCGATCGCCTTGCCTTCCAGATGCATGCTGTGCTTGGCGACCCCGCCGCTGGCCGCTGCCAGCTTGGCATTGGTTTCCGGCGAACGGTAGCCGGAAATGATGTGCACCACGTTGTTGCTGCCGAATTGCGCGGAGACTTTCTGGACCAGGAGCAGCAGCTCCGGGTCGATCGCGGCGATCGTGTTGCTGCGGTGATCGCGCAGCAGCTTGTTGATATCCTGCAGTGCGTCCGGAATGAACTGGCCTTCCGCCCAGAACACGCTCTTCAGGGACTCGCCCGTGTGCGTGTTGTGGAAGCGCAGGATGCGCTCGTGCGGCGCGGCGACGGCCGCCCGGGCCAGCGCGGGCATGCTCAATGCGGACGCGACTGCAACCGATGTCTTGAGGAATGATCTGCGTTGGTTCATAGGTGAATCATACCCCCGTTTGCAAGCTGGTGCTCGCCATGCCGATTTTTATGGCGCGCCGCAACTTATTGCAATATACTTGAACACTCAAGTACTTTTCAAGGATATCGTGATGAACAACCCGACGAACAATGAGATCAATGACGAGCGCGGCGCGGCCGCACTCGACTTCTGCCTGCGCCTCGCCCGTGTCCAGGCCAGCGTCGTGCGCCGCCTCGATGCCGTGCTGGGCGGCCACCATGGCCTGTCGTTCGGCGACTTCATGCTGCTGCATCACCTGTCGAAGGCGCCGGGGGGAAGGCTGCGGCGCGTCGACCTGGCCGACCGCCAGGGCCTGACGGCGTCCGGCGTCACGCGTACCCTGCTGCCGATGGAAAAGACCGGCCTGGTGGCACGGATGGCCGACGAGCGCGACGCCCGCGTCGGCTTCGCCGCCATCACCCCGGCCGGCCACAACCTGCTCGACAATTCGATGGTGACGGCGCGCGAAACCTGCGCCGAACTGCTCAGGCACGCGCCGCAGGACCAGCTCGATGCGCTGGCGGCGGTCCTCGGCAACGTGCTCGGGCCGGGGGCCTGAGCAGTTGCGGCGGCGTGGCCGGTGCCACTGAGCGATGCTTCGGCCGGCCGGTCAGACGCTACAATGCCGGCTCGCACGCAAACCGGAAAACACGATGGAAACCAAGTGGCTGGAAGACTTCATTTCGCTCGTCGAGACCAATAACTTCAGCCGCTCCGCGCAACTGCGGCACGTGACGCAGCCGGCGTTCTCGCGCCGCATCCAGTCGCTGGAAAACTGGCTCGGCACCGACCTGATCGACCGCACCACGTTTCCCACGCGGCTCACGCCCGCCGGCCACGTGTTCTACGAGCAGGCGCTGGAGATGCTGGGCCAGATCAACGGCGTGCGCGAGCTGCTGCGCCACAAGCGCGTGACCGCGCAGACCACGATCGATCTCGCCGTGCCGCACACGCTGTCGCTGACGTTCGTTCCCAAGTGGATCACGAAGCTGGAGGATGGCTTCGGCCCCATCCACAGCCGGCTGATGGCGCTGAACGTGCACGACGCGGTGCTGCAGCTGGTGGAAGGCGGCTGCGACCTGCTGCTGTGCTACCACCACCCGCGCCAGCCGGTGCAGCTGGACCCGGGCCGCTACGACATGCTGGTGATGGGCCGCGAAGCACTGCGGGCCTATGCCCGCTGCGACAAGGCGAGACAGCCCGCCTTCACCCTGCCCGGCCGCAAGGCCGCGCCGCTGCCGTTCCTTTCCTACACCACCAATGCCTACCTGGGCCGGATGGTCGACCTGATCCTGGCCGATGCCAGGCCCGCGCTGCACCTCGAGAAGCGCTACGAGACCGACATGGCCGAAGGCCTGAAGATGATGGCGCTCGAAGGCCGCGGCATCGCGTTCCTGCCCGAATCGGCGGTCACGCGCGAGGTGAAGCAGAAGCAGCTGGCACGCGCGGACGAAACCGGCAACTGGGAAATCGAGATGGAAATCCGGCTGTATCGCGAACGCCCCTCGCCCGCCCGCCCGGGCAAGCCGCTGGTCGGCGCGTTGTGGGATTTCCTCGAGGAGCAGCTGCAGCCGGCGCGGGCCAAGCGGCGCCTGCACGCATCGGAGCGCTGAACACCGTTTTCCACGTTATGCATTTTTTGCATGGATGGATGCGCAAGCAGCATTGGCTCGGAAATGGCCGTGCATCCTATGATTCGTTTCGCTGGCGGTGACCCACCGCCGAACAAAATCCAAGCGAGACGGAGCCATCCAGATGACGAACAGCGTAACGAGCAACGTGACGAACAACGTGACGAGCAGCATGACGAGCGGCGTGCAGAACCACGCCCTGCCTTCCTACCTCAATCCCGACGACCTCGGGCCATGGGGCCAGTACCTGCAACAGATCGAGCGCGTCACGCCCCACCTGGGCGCCCTGTCGCGCTGGGTCGAAACGCTGAAGCGTCCGAAGCGCATCCTCGCCGTCGACGTGCCGATCGAGCGCGACGACGGCTCCATCGCCCACTACGAAGGCTACCGCGTGCAGCACAACATGTCGCGCGGCCCCGGCAAGGGCGGCGTGCGCTTCCACCAGGACGTGACGCTGTCCGAGGTGATGGCCCTGTCGGCATGGATGACCGTGAAGAACGCGGCCGTCAACGTGCCGTACGGCGGCGCCAAGGGCGGCATCCGCGTCGATCCCAAGACGCTGTCCCGCAACGAGCTGCAGCGCCTGACGCGCCGCTACACCAGCGAGATCAGCTTGATCATCGGCCCGACCAAGGATATCCCGGCGCCGGACGTGAACACCAACGAACAGGTGATGGCGTGGATGATGGATTCCTACGCGATGATCGAAGGTAACCTGTCGACCGGCGTGGTCACCGGCAAGCCGATCTCGCTGGGCGGCTCGCTGGGCCGGCGCGAAGCCACCGGCCGCGGCGTGTTCGTGGTGGGTCGCGAGGCGGCACGCCAGCGCGGCGTGGCCATCGCCGGCGCCCGCATCGCCGTGCAGGGCTTCGGCAACGTGGGCGGCGTGGCCGCCACGATGTTCGCCGAAGCCGGCGCCAGGATCGTGGCCGTGCAGGATCACACCGGAACGATCGTCAACGACGGCGGGCTGGACATTCCGCAACTGCACCGGCACGTGGCCGAGACCGGCGGCGTGAACGGCTTCCCCGGCGCCGAAGCGTTCCTCGACCGTGACGCGTTCTGGGACGTGGCCTCCGACATCCTGATCCCGGCCGCGCTGGAACAGCAGATCACGGCAGCCAATGCGCCGCGCATCCGTACCAAGATCATCCTGGAAGGCGCCAACGGCCCGACCACGCCGGAAGCGGACGACATCCTCACCGACAAGGATGTGCTGATCGTGCCGGACGTGCTGGCCAACGCCGGCGGCGTGACCGTCTCCTACTTCGAGTGGGTGCAGGATTTCTCCAGTTTCTTCTGGAGCGAGGACGAGATCAACGCCCGCCTCACCCGCATCATGCAGGAAGCGTTCAGCGCGGTATGGGAAGTGGCGCAGGACAAGAAGGTAACGCTGCGCACGGCGACCTTCATCCTGGCCTGCACCCGCGTGCTGCAGGCCCGCGAAGTGCGCGGCCTGTACCCGTAACGATCCATGTAGCAAACCGTCCCGACAATTCCACAGAGAAGCCGGGGGAGACTTGGGGCACGACGGCAACGTCGTGCCTTTTTTGCTTGTGCACCAACGGTATCGGGCGCCGGCAAACCGCCGGTATTGTTTGCTGGCTCACAGACAGCAAGGCACCCGGGCGCGAGAATCGCATGGCCTATTTCAATTCCAACAACAAGGAACAGCCATGCGCCCACCGATCGAATACGACCCCCGCTACGAAATCCTCGAAGAGGACGAAGGCGATACCCAGGCCGAACTGCTCGACACGCTGCACGGCATTGCCGACACGACGTTCCGCGACACCGGCAAGCCGCTGCGCAGCGTGCATGCCAAGAGCCATGGCCTGCTGCGCGCCGAACTGCGCGTGCTGACGGACCTGCCTGCCGTGCTGGCACAGGGCCTGTTCGGCACGCCGGGCACCTACCCCGTCATCATGCGCCTGTCCACCACGCCGGGCGACGTGCTGGAAGACAGCGTTTCGACGCCGCGCGGCGCGGCGCTGAAAGTGCTCGGCGTGCAGGGCGAGCGACTGCCGGGCACCGGGGGCGACGGCACGCAGGATTTCGTGCTGGTCAACGGCACCACGTTCCTGAACGCCGGCCCGAAAGCGTTCCTGGGTGGCCTGAAGATGCTGGCGGCCACCACCGACAAGGCGCCGGCCCTGAAAAAGATGCTGTCGGCCGCGTTGCGCCAGGTGGAAAAGGCCGTCGAGAAGGCCGGCGGCGAAAGCGCCACGCTGAAAGGCCTGGGCGGCCAGCCCGCCACCCATCCGCTGGGCGAAACCTTCTACAGCCAGGTGCCGTTCCTGTTCGGGCCATACATGGCGAAGTTTTCGCTGGTGCCCACCGCCGTCGGGTTGACCCGCCTGAAGGATGCGCCCGTGGACTACTCCGCCGACCCGGACGTGCTGCGCCAGGTCGTCGGCGACCATTTCGCCCAGCAGGGTGGCGAGTGGGACCTGCGCGTGCAGTTGTGCACGAACATCGAGGAAATGCCGATCGAGGATGCGTCGGCCGAATGGCCGGAAGAGCAGAGCCCGTATGTGACCGTGGCGCGCGTGGTCGCGCCGCCGCAGGCCGGCTGGAGCGAGGCATTATCCGCCGCCATCGACGAAGGCATGAGCTTCTCGGTCTGGCACGGCCTGGCGGCGCACCGCCCGCTCGGCTCGATCAACCGCGTGCGCAAGGCGGCGTACGAAATGTCGTCGAAACTGCGCGCCCAGCGGCGCGGCGCGCCGATCGTCGAACCGGTGCCGCTGGACGGGCTGCCGTTCTGACGTCCCTGCTGTAGAGGCCGTGTCCACCTGGTGCCAGGCACCAGCTGACAACCTGCCCTCATTTCTGCCGAGCCCGTGTCACTTTGGTGCCAGGCACCAAAGTGACACGGGCTCGGCAACATTTCCAGCGTTCGCTGAGTTGCCATTTGATATCATGCGCGCCTTGGCCGGCGCGCGCCGGCCTCCCCTTTTGGAATCGGAGAAACCGGATGACCCTACGCCTGCTGGCCATCAGCGCCGCCCTCGTGGCGGGCGGCCTTGCAACCGCCCCCAGCACCATGGCCGCGCCGCGCGGCCTGACCATCGAAGACCTCGCGAGCATGGAGCGCGTCGGCAGCCCGGCGCTGTCGCCGGACGCTTCGCGCGTGGTCTACACCGTGCGCAGCACCAGCCTGGAAAAGAACCGCGGCAATACCCAGCTGTGGATGATCGACCTGCGCGCCGCCAACCCGGTACCGCAGCAGCTGACGTCGCACGATGCGAGCAGCACCGATCCCGAATGGTCGGCCAGCGGCGATGCCGTGTACTTCCTGTCGGGCCGTTCCGGCTCGTCGCAGGTATGGCGCCTGCCGGCCGGCGGCGGCGAAGCCGTCAAGGTAACGAACCTGCCGCTCGACGTCGACAGCTTCCACGTGTCGCCGAAGGGCGACCGCCTGGCCGTGACGCTGGCCGTGTTCCGCGACTGCGCCGACCTGGCCTGCACGAAGAAGCGCAACGACGACGGGGCGGCCGGCAAGGCCACCGGCAAGCTGTACGACCAGATGTTCGTGCGCCACTGGGATACGTGGGCGGACGGCAAGCGCAACGTGCTGTACTCGGTGCCGCTGGCCGGCAACGCCGGCGCGGCAAGCAGCACGGTCAGCCTGTCCGGCACGCTCGATGGCGACATCACCAGCAAGCCGTTCGGCGACCGCGGCGAATACACGTTCAGCCCGGACGGCCAGCTCATCGTCTTCTCGGTGCGCGTGGCCGGCAAGGGTGAAGCCTGGTCGACCAACTTCGACCTGTACGACGTGCCGGCCGCCGGCGGCGCCGCGCCGCGCAACCTGACGGCCGACAATCCCGCCTGGGACACGAAACCGCAGTTCTCGCCGGACGGCAAGACGCTCGCTTACCTCGCGATGAAGCGCCCCGGCTTCGAGGCGGACCGCTTCCACATGATCCTGCAGGACGTTGCAACGGGCAAGAAGCGCGTGCTGGCCGAGAGCTGGGACCGTTCGATCGCCGACTATCGCTGGCGCCCGGACGGCAAGGCCCTGCTGGCCAACGCCGACGATATCGGCAACCACCGCCTGTTCTCGCTCGACGCCGCCAGCGGCAAGGTCAGCGCGCTGACGGACAAGGGCTATGTGGCCGAATTCGACGCCCGGCGCGATACCGTGGTGATGGCGCAGAACAGCCTGGCCGGCGGCGCCCAGCTGTTCAGGCTGGCCGGCACGAAAGCCACCCAGCTCACGCAGGTGAACCGCGAACGCCTGGCGGACGTGAAGATGGGCGACTACGAACAGTTCTCGTTCGCCGGCGCCAACGGCGCCACCGTGTACGGCTACGTGATGAAACCGTGGAATGCCGAACCGGGCAAGAAATACCCGGTGGCGTTCCTGGTGCACGGCGGCCCGCAGGGCAGCTTCGGCAACTCGTGGAGCTACCGCTGGAACCCGCAGGTGTATGCCGGCGCCGGCTATGCCACGGTGTTCATCGACTTCCACGGCTCCACCGGCTACGGCCAGGCGTTCACCGATTCGATCAGCGGCGACTGGGGCGGCAAGCCGCTCGAAGACCTGAAGAAGGGTCTCGCCGCGGCCGGCCAGAAGTATCCATGGCTGGACACGTCGAACGCCTGCGCGCTGGGCGCCTCGTACGGCGGCTACATGATGAACTGGATCGAGGGCAACTGGAGCGACGGCTTCAAGTGCATCGTCAACCACGACGGCGTGTTCGACCAGCGCGGCATGGGCTACTCGACCGAGGAACTGTGGTTCACCGAATGGGAAAACGGCGGCACGCCGTACGCGAACCCGGAAGGCTACGAAAAGTTCAACCCGGTGCACCATGTGACCAAGTGGAAGACGCCGATGCTGGTGATCCAGGGCGACCTTGACTTCCGCATCCCCACCGCGCAGGCGCTGGGCACCTTCACCGCGCTGCAGCGCCAGGGCATCAAGTCGAAGCTGCTGGTCTTCCCGGACGAGAACCACTGGGTGCTGAAGCCGGCCAACTCGATCCAGTGGCACCGCACCGTGCTCGGCTGGCTGGACGAGCACCTGAAACCGTAAAGCCTGCGCTGCATCAAAAAATGACCTGGGGCCTGGCCCCAGGTCATTTACTGCGCAAGATCAGGAAATGTCCCGGCGCCTGGCACCAGGACTTTCACTACGGACAAAAAAATCCCCGGCACATGTGTGGCGGGGATTTTTTTTGCCGCTGGGAGGGCCCGGCATTCACCGGCCCCGTCACAGCAACCTTACTTCGGCGCGGCGGCCGGCACGTCCAGCGTGATCGCCTTCAGCTCCAGCACTTCGCTGCTCTGCCGGCGGATCTCGTTCGCGTATGCCGGGTCCGGATTGAGCTTGCGGCCGTACGACGGCACCATTTCCTTCATCTTGGCCTGCCATTCCGGCGTTGCCAGCTTCGCCTTGAACGACGAAGCCTGGATCACCTTCAGCATGATCGGCGCGGCGGTCGATGCGCCGGGCGAGGCGCCCAGCAGCGCGCTCATGGTACCGTCCGAGGAGCTGACCACTTCGGTGCCGAACTGCAGCAGGCCGCCCTTTTTCGGATCGTCCTTGACGATCTGTACACGTTGCCCGGCGTTGACGAGCGTCCAGTCTTCCAGCCTGGCGTCCGGCAGGTAATCGCGCAGCGTCGCCAGGCGGTCTTCCGGGGACTGCATCACCTGCTGGACCAGGTACTTCGTCAGCGGGATGTTGTCGTAGCCGGCCTGGAACATCGGCTTGATGTTGTCGCCGCCGACGGATGCGGGCAGGTCGATCCACGAGCCGTTTTTCAGGAATTTCGTGGAGAAGGTCGCAAACGGTCCGAACAACAGCGCCTGCTTGCCGTCGATGATGCGGGTATCCAGGTGCGGCACCGACATCGGCGGCGAGCCCACCGAGGCCTTGCCGTACACCTTGGCATAGTGCTGCTTGATCAGTTCGGGGTTGCTCGTGACCAGCCACTGGCCGCCGACCGGCACGCCGCCGAAGCCCCGGGCCTCGGGAATGCCGGATTTTTCCAGCAACGGCAGCGAACCGCCGCCGGCGCCGATGAACACGAATTTCGCGCGTACCGTCGTCAGCTTGCCGTCAGCGATGTTCTTGACTGTGACGTTCCAGTTGCCATCCGTACCACGCTTGATATCTTCCACCTGGTGGCCCAGCTTGAGGGTCATGCCGCCGTTGTCGGTCAGGTGTTTCACCATGCTGCGCGTGAGCGTGCCGTAGTTGACGTCGGTGCCGATTTCCATCCGGGTCGCCGCCACTTTCTGGTTCTTGTCGCGGCCGTTCATGACCAGCGGGATCCACTTGCGCAGCTGCTCCTGGTCTTCGGTATAGACCATGCCCTTGAACAGGTTTTCCTTCTGCAGCGCGTCGTAGCGCTTGCGCAGATAGGCGATGTTTTCGTCGCCCCACACGAACGACATGTGCGGCACGTTGTTGATGAAGGTATGGGGGTCGCCCAGGTAGCCCTTTTTCACCTGGTAGGCCCAGAACTGCTTGGACACTTCGAACTGCTCGTTGATGTCGACGGCCTTCTTCGTTTCGATGCCGCCGTCCGGCGTTTCCGGCGTGTAGTTCAATTCGGCGAAACCGGAGTGGCCGGTGCCGGCGTTGTTCATCGCGTCGGAACTCTCGGCCGAGACCGAATCGAGGCGCTCGAACATCTGGATGGTCAGGTCGGGCTGAAGCTCCTTGAGCATCGTGCCCAGCGTGGCGCTCATCACGCCCGCGCCGACCAGTACCACGTCGACCGGTTTATCGGCCGAAGGCGGCGGCGATTTGGTGCATGAGGAAAGGATAAAACAGGAGAACAGGACTACAAGCGACTTACGCATGATGGTATTACCTGAAAGAGTATTGCGATGCTGCCATCGGCCAATATCTGATTAAAAAAAACTTCAACGGCTCTTTGCGAAATACTTCCGGCGGACCCGGCGGGTCGGCCAAAACAATTCCGCAAAGATCGTGCGGCCCGGGGTGGGCGACACGACGCGTAGCGAAAGCAACGTCACGGAGCGGCTCGGCGTTGGACCGGCCCATCGGACCGGCGCATTGGGCCGGTTGAGCCAGGACAGGAGGCAAGCGCGAACAATGGCACGCCCATTCCGGCATGCGGATGGACAGGTCAATATGCCTGGCGTCTATTGAAGAGACAAGGCCCGGAAGGGGCGACGAATCTTAGAACGATCATTCACCGCAATATATCGGGGATACTACTTATTCCCACGCGCAGGTCCTGAACCCGCTGAAGATATCGTCCCGTTCCGGCATGAAGAAATTGCGGAATTTTGCCGCGCCGAAGCGCGATGGCGTGGCGAACGAGGCGCCGCGCAGCACCTGGTGCGTGGCGAACCACGGTTCCGAGTATTCGCGATAGCGGTCCGCCGCGAAGCCGGGATACGGCTCGAACGGCGAAGCCGTCCATTCCCACAACTGCCCCCACCGGAACGCCGGGTGCCCATGCAGCGCGGCATACTCCCATTCCGCCTCCGTGGGCAGGCGGCGGCCGGCCCAGGCGCAGTAGGCCTGCGCTTCGAACAGGCTCACATGCCGCACCGGTTCATCCGGGTTCAGTGTGGCCGGACGGCCGAAGCGCACCGTGCGCCAGCCGCCGCCATCGCGCTCCCAGTAACGGGGCGCGGAGCGTTCCTGCCGCATCAGCCAGCCGGCGCCGGCGGTGCTCCAGAACTGGCGATTGTCGTAGCCGCCGTCGGCGATGAAGTCGCTGTACTGCGCATTGGTCACGAGCGCGGCATCCACGCGGAACGGCGCGACGTAGACGGCATGGGCGCACTTCTCGTTGTCGAACACGAAACCGGCGGCGTCCGCCGGGATGCCCAGCTGCAGCGTGCCTCCCGGCAAGCGAATATCGCCGGAGCGCGCGGCAACCGGCTCATCGTGCGTCAGGTGCGGCGGCGCCTGCAGGCCGAGCGTCTGCAGCGTGTAGAGATAGGCTTCGCCATGCATGTCCTCGTGGGCCAGTGCGAGACGGTAGGGATACAGCGCCTCGTCCGTGTTCGCCTCGCGCGACAGCTTGTCGAGCACCCGGTCGAGCACTTCATGGCAGTAGGTCTTCACGCCGCCGGTTGTGGGCAGGTCGAGCGTCCAGCGGCTGCGGTGCGGCACGTTGGCCGAGTCGAACCAGTCGTCGCCCTTGGTCAGCAGCGACGCGAACCGCGCATCCGCCGGGTGGCTCGACAGTGCCTCGCGCAGGATGAACCATTCGGCGAACCAGGCCGTGTGGCCCAGTTCCCACAGCGGCGGATTGACGATGCGGATCTGCGGCACATTGCGCGGCACGTCCATGCCGGCGGCGGCGAAGCAATCGAACAGGGCGAGCGTATAATGCCGCGCATCCTGCATGGCCTCGGCCAGTTGCTGCGTCCGCGCGGTGCGGAAAGAGGCGGTGAGCGAATTCATACGAGGATTGTAACCAATGGCTGCCTCCGGCAAACCTTCGATCTGTATCGTGAGCCCGGGCACGGCGCGGGACAACAACGGCAACTGGCACACGGCCGACCGCTGGGCGGGTTTCCTGCGCGAGCGCTACGACGTGGCGATCCGGGATACCTGGTCGGAACGATATCCGGTGCCGGACCTGCTGATCGCGCTGCACGCGCGCCGTTCGGCACGGCCGCTGGCCGATTTCGTCGCCCAACCGGACGGCCGGCCGTCGATCCTCGTATTGACGGGAACCGACGTCTACGACGACATCCACCATGACGCCGAGGCCGGGCGCGCGCTGAGGCTGGCCGATGCCCTCGTGGTGCTGCAACCGGCGGCGCTCGATGAACTGCCGGCCGCCGTGCGGCCCGATGCGTACGTCATCTATCAATCCGCCGGGGCGCTGGCGCCGTCGCAACGCCTTCCGAGCCGGCGCAACATCACGATGGTCGGCCACCTGCGCGCCGTGAAGGACCCGGCCACGTTCATGCGCGCCGCGGCGCTGGTCACGGCGCCGGACGTGGCGATGGAGCACCTCGGCGAGGCGCTCGACGCAGGCCTGGAGCGTCTTGCACGGCACACGGCCGATACAGTGGGTCGCTACACCTGGCTCGGCGGCGTGCCCCGCGAGGTCGCCCGCGAGCGCATCCGCGACAGCCACGCGCTGGCGATCTGCTCGACCATGGAAGGCGGCGCCAACGTGATCGTCGAGGCGATCACCAGCGGCGTGCCGGTGCTGGCCAGCGACATCAGCGGCAACCGCGGCATGCTCGGCGACGATTACGCGGGCTATTTCCCCGTCGGCGACGCGGCCGCCCTCGCCCGCCTGGTCGACCGCAGCGCGCTCGACGAAGCGTTCGTCGCGACCCTGCGCGCCCAGTGTGCCGCCCGCGCGCCGCTGTTCGCACCCGAGGCGGAACGGGCAGCCTTGCTGCGCCTGGTGGATAATCTCGTGAAACCGACTCCCTGATGCCCAACTTGGCAAAACACCATGACCACTGAACAGATCAAACTCACCTCGTTTTCCCACGGCGGCGGCTGCGGCTGCAAGATCGCACCCGGCGTACTGTCCGAGATCCTGAAAAACTCGAGCGGCTTCCCGGTGCCGAAGGAACTGCTGGTCGGCATCGAGACGGCCGACGATGCCGCCGTCTACCAGCTCAACGACGAGCAGGCGCTGATCGCCACCACCGATTTCTTCATGCCGATCGTCGACGACCCGTTCGACTTCGGCCGCATCGCCGCCACCAATGCGATCTCCGACGTGTACGCGATGGGCGGCACGCCGATCATGGCGCTGGCGCTGGTGGGCATGCCGATCAACAAGCTGCCCATCGAAACGATCGGCCAGATCATCAAGGGCGGCGAGTCGATCTGCACCGAAGCGGGCATCCCGATCGCCGGCGGCCACACGATCGATTCCGTGGAGCCGATCTACGGCCTGGTGGTACTGGGTCTCGTGCACCCGTCGAAGATCAAGCGCAACGCGGACGCCAGGGCCGGCGACGTGCTCGTGCTGGGCAAGCCGCTGGGCGTGGGCGTGCTGTCGGCGGCGCTGAAGAAAGACATGCTCGACGAGGAAGGCTACGCGGCGATGATCGCCAACACCACGAAGCTGAACAAGCCGGGCAAGGCGCTGTCCGAACTGCCGGGCGTGCACGCGCTGACCGACGTCACCGGCTTCGGCCTGCTGGGCCACCTGCTGGAGCTGGCGCGCGGCGCCGGGCTGACGGCCAGGCTGACGATGTCGCAGATCCCGCTGCTGCCGGGCGTCGAGCAGCTGGCGCACGACGGCATCTTCACCGGCGCCTCGGGCCGCAACTGGGATGCGTACGGCAAGGACGTGACGCTGTCGCCCAACGTCACGCCGGCGCAGCACACGCTGCTGACCGATCCGCAAACTTCCGGCGGGCTGCTGGTGTCGTGCGATCCGTCGGCAGTGGACGAGGTGCTGGCCGTGTTCCGCAGCGGCGGTTTCGAAGCCGCCGCCGTGATCGGCGAGATGGCCGCCGGCGAGCCGCGCGTGCAGGTCGCCGCCTGATGCCATATCGGCATCCCGCGCTTCCCGGCCAAGGCGCGGAGAAGCGCAGGATGCCGGTTTCCGCATACCACACCCGCGACGAATTACCTTGACAACGGCAAACGGCTTCTCTTACATTGATGGCATGTTCACGCATCCGCAACTATCCGCTTTCCTGCTATCGCTTGCCAGCCTATCGCTGGCAACGCCCCTGCTAGCACGCGCCTGATTCGTTTCACCCCTGTGCGCGCTGCACAAAGTCACACCGCCAAGCCGGCCACGAGCCGCACCCGCTTCAGGAACACCGTCAGGAAAGATGCACCGATGCCCGCCATCCATTGCCCCGCCGTCGCTTTCATTGTCCGAGCGCAGCCGCAGCCGTTGCCACTATTGCTATCGCTAGCGACCGGTTGCCTGGTCTAGCGCCCAGTGGCCCACCAGGCAGCCTGCTGCCACATGCAAGCGACCAATGTAACTATCCACAGCGGTCCGCACGACAAAATCCGAGAACCCAGGAGTACACCATGATGTTGCAGAACCCTGCCGCGAAATACCGCGCCTTCCCGCCCGTTCAACTGGCCGACCGCACCTGGCCGAACAAGACGATCACCACGCCGCCGACCTGGATGAGCACCGACCTGCGCGACGGCAACCAGGCGCTGATCGAACCGATGAGCGTGGAAAAGAAGCTGCGCTTCTTCGACCTGCTGATCAAGACGGGCCTGAAGGAAATCGAAGTGGGATTCCCTTCGGCATCGCAGACGGACTTCGACTTCGTGCGCAAGCTGATCGACGAAAAGCGCATCCCGGACGACGTGACCATCATCGTGCTGACCCAGTCGCGCGAAGAACTGATCCGCCGCACCGTGCAGGCCGCGGCCGGTGCGAAGAACGCGATCGTCCACCTGTACAACTCGGTGGCGCCGGTGTTCCGCAAGGTGGTGTTCAACATGTCGCGCGAAGAGATCGTGAACATCGCCACCACCGGCACCACGCTGGTGAAGGAACTGCTGGCACAGCATCCGGAAACCAGCTGGGGCTTCGAATACACGCCTGAATCGTTCTCGACGACGGAGCTGGATTTCTCCAAGCAGATTGTCGACGCGGTTACCGCGATCTGGCAGCCGACGCCGGAGAAAAAGATGATCGTCAACCTGCCCACCACGGTCGAATGCAGCACGCCGAACGTATACGCCGACCAGATCGAATGGATGTGCCGTAACATCGAGCGCCGCGATTCGATCATCATCAGCGTGCACCCGCACAACGACCGCGGCACCGCCGTCGCTTCGGCCGAGATGGCCGTGATGGCCGGCGCCGAGCGCGTCGAAGGCTGCCTGTTCGGCAACGGCGAACGCACCGGCAACGTGGACCTGGTCACGCTGGCGCTGAACCTGTACACGCAAGGCGTGCACCCCGGCCTGGACTTCTCGGACATCGACTCGGTGCGCAAGACCGTCGAGGAATGCAACCAGCTGCCGGTGCACCCGCGCCATCCGTACGTGGGCGACCTGGTCTTCACCGCGTTTTCCGGTTCGCATCAGGACGCGATCAAGAAAGGTTTCGCGAAGCAGCAGCCGGGCGCGGAGTGGGAAATCCCTTACCTGCCGATCGACCCGGCCGACCTGGGCCGCAGCTACGACGCGGTGATCCGCGTGAACAGCCAGTCCGGCAAGGGCGGCATGGCCTACCTGCTGGAGCAGGATTACGGCCTGGTGCTGCCGCGCCGCCTGCAGATCGAATTCTCGCGCGCGGTGCAGGCCGTGGCCGACCAGACCGGCCTGGAAATCACGTCCGAAGGCATCCACGAAATCTTCGAACAGGAATATTTCGCGCAAACGTCGCCGTATGCGTACGTGTCGCACCGGATGACGGAAGACACCAGCGCCGACGAGCCCGTGCAGATCGACATCTCGCTGCTGCACCGCCAGGCGCCGATGGCGCTGCAGGGCGGCGGCAACGGCCCGATCGACGCCTTCGTCGACGCGCTGGGCCTGGACATCAAGCTGATGGACTACCACGAGCACGCGATCGGCCACGGCGCCAACGCCAAGGCGGCCTGCTACGTGGAACTGCGCCTGGAAAACGGCCCGACGCTGTTCGGCGCCGGCATCGACAGCAATATCGTGACGGCGTCGTTCAAGGCGGTGCTGTCGGCGGTGAACCGGCAATTGCGGCAGAAGGAAGTGGCGCCGGCGGATGCGTCGAACGCCGCGGCCTGAGCTGCCTGAGGCTACTGGGGTTTGTCCCCGGTAGCCACTGGTGTCGGACACCAAAAAAAAGCCGGTGTCCGACACCAGACTCTGCTCATCCGCTAACAGCAAGCCCTATCGCGCCAGCCGGATCCCCGTAAACTGCCACCGCGCCCCGGCCGGAAAGAAATTCCGGTAGCTGGCCCGCGCATGCCCGGCAGGCGTCGCGCACGACGACCCCCGCAGCACATACTGGTTCACCATGAACTTGCCGTTGTATTCCCCGATCGCGCCGGCGGCCGGCCTGAACCCGGGATACGGCGTGTAGCTGCTGCTGGTCCACTGCCAGCAATGATCGAACATCTGCGTCAGCAGGCCTGCTTCGTGTCCGTCCTCCTCCGCATCGCCGCCTGGATGCGGCAGCGATGGCGGCGTGCCCGGCAACGTGCCGGCGCTCCGCGCGGCATGTTCCCATTCGGCCTCGGTCGGCAAGCGCGCGCCGGCCCAGTGCGCGTAGGCGTCGGCCTCGAACAGGGAAACGTGCGCCAGCGGCCGCTCCAGGTCCAGCGGCTGCAGCCCCAGCAGCGTGAACTCGAGCCAGTTGCCATGTTCGTCCCGCTGCCAGTACAGCGGCTTGTCGAGCCCCTGCGTGCAAACCCAGTCCCACCCTTCCGCCAGCCACGGCGCCGCATCGCGATAGCCGCCGGCCTCGACGAACGCCAGGAATTCGCCATTCGTCACCAGCCGCGATGCGATGTCGAACGGCTCGACGAACTGGCGGTGGCTCGGCAGTTCATTGTCGAAGCAGAAGCCGTCGCCCTCGTAGCCCACCGCCGTCACGCCGCCTTCGAAGTGCACCCAGCCCGGCGGCGCGCCCGGCAGCGCCCGCGGCAACGGGCCGGCCAGGTACCCGGGGTACAGCCCGTTCTGCGCCAGCAGGTGCTTCACGTCCGTCAGCATCAGTTCCTGGTGCTGCTGTTCGTGCTGCAGGCCCAGCGTCAGCAGCGCGGCGAGGCGGGCGCGGGCTTCGCCATCGAGCCCGCTGCCGATCAACGCGGCGATGCGGTCGTCGACGTTCGCCCGGTACGCCCGCACCTGCGCCATCGGCGGGCGCGTCAGCAGGCCGCGCTGCGGGCGCGGGTGCTTCTCGCCCACGCCGTTGTAGTACGAATTGAAGAGCACGCGGAACGCCGGGTGGAACGGCTGGAACGCGCGCTCCATCGCCTCGAGGATGAAAGTCTCGAAGAACCAGGTGGTGTGCGCCAGGTGCCATTTGATGGGGCTGGCGTCCGGCATCGATTGCGCGCCGCAATCCTCGTCGGACAGCGGCGCGGCCAGCGCCAGCGAATGTTCGCGCACGGCGCGGAAACGGGCCGTCCAGACGGCGGGATCGTTCAGTTGCATGGTTCCTCCACTGGGCTGTCAGTCCGCCGCCGCACGGGCGTGCATCACGGCGAACCAGCCGGCATCGTCGGTCCACACCGCGTCCGCCGTGAAGCCGGCCTGCGCCAGCACCGCGGCAAAGCTCTCCGGTGTGTACTTGTAGCTGTCTTCCGTGTGGATGCGTTCGCCGCGCGCGAAGCGGCGCTCGCCGCCGGGCCAGCACACCGTGAGCGCGGTACGCGCTTCGAGGTGCATCTCGATGCGGCTTTCCGCTGCGTTGAAGAATGCCACGTGCTGCCACTGGCGCACGTCGAAATCCGATCCCGTCAGGTGGTTCAGGTGACGCAGCATGTTCAGGTTGAACGCGGCCGTCACGCCGATCGCGTCGTCGTAAGCTGCATCGAGCACGGCGGCGTCCTTGACCAGGTCCACGCCGATCAGCAGCCCGCCGTCGGCGTACGTGTTGTCGCGCACCCGGCGCAGGAACGCCACCGCCTCGTGCGGCGCGAAATTGCCGATCGACGAGCCGGGGTAGAAGAACTGGCGGCGCGCCGTGTTCACGCCGGCCGGCAACTCGAACGGACCGGAAAGGTCCAGCGCCAGCGCCGTCATCGCGATCGCCGGGAAACGCTGGCGCAGGCGGCCGACCGCCTCGTTCAGGAAGTCCCTCGAGATGTCGATGGGCACATATTGTTGCGGCTGCAACAATGGGAACAGGCTGGCCGCCTTCGCGCAGTTGCCCGCGCCCAGATCGATCAGCGTGCTGCCCGTGCCGATACGGCGCGCGATGTCTTCGCCGTGGATCGCGAAAATCGCCGCTTCGGTTCGTGTGGGATAATACTCGGGCAGTTCGCAAATGGCCTCGAACAGGCGCGATCCCAGGCTGTCATACAGGTATTTCGGCGAAGTGCCGGCCTGTGGCGCAAGCAGCCCGGCCTGGATCTCGGCGATCGTGGCACGATCGCCCTGCGGGGCAATGGCGGCGGCAAGCGGCTCGGCCGGCAAAGCGCGCAACGCGGCAGGCTGGCGTAACGCTCCGGTTCCGGTCATCGGCATGGTCTCTTTCCTTGGTTGTTGCTGTTATCGTTGCTGTTATCGTTGCCGTTGTCGCTGCTGTCATTGTTACTGACAGTCAGGACCACGAGGGCGTTTTGCTATGATACCCAACTGCCAAGAATCGGGCGTCCCGCTCGGCGTCGCTCGGGCATACTGCGATTCCATAACAATTTAATGACACCATCATGAAACCAACCTTCAAGCGCGCCCTCGGCGCATTCGCCCTCGGCACCCTGCTCTCCCTGTCCGCCCACGCCCAGCAGGTGCTGCGCGTATCGGCCATTCCGGACGAAGCGCCGACCGAACTGCAGCGCAAGTTCAAGCCGCTGGGCGAATACCTGTCGAAGAAAACCGGCCTGAAGGTCGAGTTCACGCCGGTGACCGATTACGCCGCATCCGTCGAAGGCCTGGTTAACAACAAGCTCGACATGGTCTGGTTCGGCGGCTTCACCTTCGTGCAGGCCAAGGAACGCAGCAAGGGCCAGGTGGTGCCGCTGGTGCAGCGCGTGGAAGATGAGAAGTTCCGCTCGGTGTTCATCACCACCTCCCCCGCCATCACCAAGCTGGGCGACCTGAAGGGCAAGACGCTGTCGTTCGGCTCCGAATCGTCGACCTCGGGCCACCTGATGCCGCGCTCGTTCCTGCTGGCCGCCAGGATCGATCCGGACAGCGACCTGAAGCGCGTCGCCTTCTCCGGTGCGCATGACGCCACCGTGGCGGCCGTTGCCGGCGGCAAGGTCGATGCCGGCGCGCTGAACATCTCGGTCTGGGAAAAACTGGTCGGCGAGAAAAAGGTCGATACGTCGAAGGTGCGCGTGTTCTACACCACGCCAACCTACTACGACTACAACTGGACGGTGCGCGCCGACATGCCGGCCGACCTGAAGAAGAAGATCACGGATGCCTTCCTGGCGCTGGACGACAGCACCCCGGAAGGCAAGGAGATCCTGGCACTGCAGCGCGCCACGAAATTCATCCCGACGAAGGCGGAAAACTACGTGGCCATCGAAGCCGCGGCGAAGAACGCCGGCCTGCTGAAGAAGTAAATGGCGGGCCGCGATACCGTGCTCCCCGAAGGCCTCGTCTACCGGCTGGAAGGCCTGTCCGCCCGCCATGCGGGCGGCACGCGGGCGTACGCGCTGCAGGACATCTCGCTGGCCGTGCGCGCCGGCGAACAGCTCGCCCTGATCGGCCCTTCCGGCGCCGGCAAGACCACGCTGCTGGCCACATTGTCGATCGGGCACGCGCCCGAGGGCGGCACGTTCGAGGCCTTCGGCACCGACCCATGGCGCCTGTCCGACCGCGAACGCCACAAGCTGCGCGCGCGGCAGTTCCTGGCACCGCAGACGCCGCCGCTGCCGCCCCGGCAGCGCGTCGTCACGGCGGTGCTGGCGGCGCGGCTGCCGGCATGGAGCCTGTGGCAGGCGCTGGTGTCGCTGGTGAAGCCGGCCGATCCGGAAGCGGCGTGGCGCGCCCTGTCGCGCTTCAACCTGGGCGACAAGCTGTATGCGCGCGTGGACCGGCTGTCCGGCGGCGAACGCCAGCGCTGCGGCCTGGCGCGGCTGCTGCTGTCGTCGGCGCAGGCGCTGCTGGTGGATGAACCGCTGTCCGCGCTCGATCCCGCGCTGTCGCAACTCACGCTGGCCACGCTGCAGCAGGAAGCGGCGGCGCGCAACGCGGCGCTCGTCTGCAGCCTGCACCAGGTGGAACTGGCGCTGGCGCACTTCCCCCGCATCGTCGCCCTGAAGGAAGGCCGCGTCGTGTTCGACCTGCCGCGCGACCAGGTCACGCAAGCGATGATCGATGAGCTGTACATGAACGAACATCCGCCGGCGAACGCGCCGCACCCGCACGACCTGCCGGCCAAGCTCGCCGTGGGCGCCTGCCTGTAATTATCGAGATGTAATGCAAAGCATTCCCGCCGCACCGTTTTCCGCGCGTCATCCCGATCCCGCCTGGCGCAGCCGTGTCACGTACACCGCCGTTGCGCTGCTGGTCCTGTGGCCGATGCTCGTTGCCAGCGAATTCAAGCCGGCGCTGCTGTTCGACGGCCAGAGCCTGTCGGCCACGGCGCGCTTCCTGGCCGATTTCCTGCCGCCGGCGCATTCGCCGGAATTCCTGCAGTTGCTGCTGCGCGAGACGTGGCAGACGGTGGCGATCGCCACGTCCGGCCTCACGCTGGCGCTGCTGGGCGCCATTCCCGCCACGCTGATCGTCACCGAGCGGCTGTCGATCTCGCGCCTGGGCACCGGCCGCATGGCATGGGGTTCGCGCATCGTGCGCCAGACCGTGCGCTGGCTGCTGGTGTTGCTGCGCAGCGTGCCGGAACTGGTGTGGGCGCTGCTGTTCGTGCGCATCATCGGGCTCGGCCCCACCGCCGGCGTGCTGGCCATCGCCCTCACCTACTGCGGCATGCTGGGCAAGGTCTACGCGGAAATCCTCGAATCGTCCGAACGCCATGCCAGCGACACGCTGCTGGCCAACGGCGGTTCGCGCCTGAAGGCGTTGCTGTACGGGGCATTGCCCGAATCGGCTTCCGAACTGGTGTCCTACACCGTGTACCGCTGGGAATGCGCGATCCGCGGCTCGGTCGTGATGGGCTTCGTCGGCGCCGGCGGCCTGGGCCAGCGGATGGACGAGTCGATGAAGATGCTGGCCGGCGGCGAGGTATCGGCCATGCTGCTGGTGTTCGTGCTGCTGGTCGCGGCCGCCGACATGGTGTCGAAACAGTTGAGGAGACGCCTCGGATGAACACGCAGAACATGCCTGCCGCGCCGCGGCGCCGCTGGTCGGGCACCGTCATGGCGCTGCTGCTGGCCGCGCTGGTCGTGGCCAGCTTCGCCAGCCTGCCGTTGCACTTCGCCGCCTTCTTCACGGCGGACGCGGTGGCGAGCGTGGCCGAATTCCTCGGCGGCTTCGCGCCGCCCGAGACGGGCGCCGGGTTCCTGCGGAAGACGGCGGTCGCCACCGCCGAGACGCTGGCCATGTCGGCGGTGGGCACGCTGCTGGCCGTGGCCGCCGGCCTGCTGCTGGCGATTCCGGCCGCCGGGCGCTTCGGGCGGGCGCCGCGCGGCATCGTGCGCGCCGTGCTGAACGTGCTGCGTTCGATTCCCGAGCTGGTGTGGGCCTCGGTGCTGCTGATCGCGGCCGGCCTGGGCCCGTTCCCGGGGGCGCTGGCGCTTGGCGCGCATACCGCCGGCGTGCTGGGCCGGCTGTTCGCCGATGCGCTGGAAAACGCCACGCCGCTGCCCGAGCAAAGCCTGCGCACCAACGGCGCCGCGCCGATGGCGGCGTTTTTCTATGCCACGTTGCCCCAGACGCTGCCGCAAATGCTGTCCTACACGCTGTACCGCTGGGAAAACAATATCCGCGCCGCGGCGATCCTCGGCGTGGTCGGCGCGGGCGGCCTGGGGCAGATGCTGAAATACCACCTGTCGCTGTTCCAGATGCAGAAGGCCGCCACCGTGATCCTGGCAATGCTGCTGCTGGTTGCGCTGGTGGATGCCGCCAGTTTCTGGCTGCGGCGCAGCCTGACGAAGTAAGCCCCTCCACAAGGAATCCATGCTGGAACTGCGCAACCTGAGCAAATCGTACGCGGGCGGACGCCCGGTACTGTCAAGCCTGTCATACCGTTTCGAGGCCGGCGAGTTCGTCGCGATCATGGGCGACTCCGGCGTGGGCAAGTCGACGCTGCTGAACCTGGTGGCCGGCCTGGACCACCCCGATCCGGGCCCGGACGCGCCGATCCTGGTGGACGGCATCGCGATGGCATCGCTCGATGACGATGCCGCCACCCGCCTGCGCCGCCAGCGCATGGGGTTCGTTTTCCAGGCATTCCACGTGCTTCCGCATCTCACCCTGCTGCAGAACGTGGCGCTGCCACTGCTGCTGAACGGCATGCCGCAGGGGCGCGCGGGCGAAATGCTGGCCGCCGTGGGCCTGGGCGGGCGCGAGCACGGCTATCCCCACGAACTTTCGGGCGGCGAAATGCAGCGCGTGGCGATCGCCCGCGCGCTGGTGCACCGCCCCGCGCTGGTGCTGGCCGACGAACCCACCGGCAATCTCGATCCCGATACCGCCCACGCGGTGCTGGAAGTGCTGCGCACCGAAATCCGCGCCAGCGGTGCATGCGCGATCATGGTCACCCACTCGGAAGCCGCGGCCGCCATGGCCGATCGCACTCTCATCCTTACCCGTGCTGGATTGCAAAACGCAACGGCTGTCAAGCCGTTGCGTCATTAAGACGTCATATTTTCTCTATAAGACGCGCGCTTTTTTTTATAACCGTAGTATGATTTATGTAACTTGCTTGGTTATTAATAATCTTACATTTTCCGACAAGCCACACGCCTGTTCACGCATTTCTTTTGAGGGAGGAGCAAAATGAGCGTAAGGCAAAAAAAGCTGGAGTTAATTGAAGCGATGAATCGGGCGCGGGCACTGGAACCCTCCAGCTTCGTGCCGAACAAGCTGCTCGATACGCTGATCGAACGATTGAACCTGAAAAACGACGCCGAGCTGTGCCGGGTGCTCGAGGTGCAACCGCCCATCATCAGCAAGATCCGGCACCGCAAGCTGGCCGTTGGCGCAACGATCCTGCTACGGATGCACGAGAAATCGGAGCTGAGCATTCGCGAACTGAAAGAACTCACGAATGCGTCGGTGCACTGACGGTGCAATGCCTGGCGCCGGCATCGCATTCCCGGCGCCCTTCTTCTTCCCGCAGCAATACTCCTCGCATTAAAGCCTCCCCAAGCGTTTCCCCCGGTTTTCCTCCTCGGCCTCGGTAAAGTTCCCGTTACGCGTCTCACTTTCGAGAGATGCCGCCCTCTCCTGCCCGCCCTACACTGGTGAGCCACCAGTGCATCGCACGCCTGCCGTTTCCGGAGGGTACCGCAATGTCCGAGCCGTTCCGCCCGCCTTTTCGCCCGCCTTTTTGTTATCCACCGTGCCTGGCCGCCCTGTTCTCGCAGTTCCCGCGATTGTCGCGGTTCTTGTGCTTCCTTTTCGTGGCCGCTCTCCTGATGTTATTCGCCGGTTGCGACCGGGCCGGCGGCCAGGCGCCCGCCGCCGGCGCGCCGCCGCCGGCTCCCGTGTCCGCCGCCACTGTCATTGAAAAAGAGATCGTCGAAACGCAGGAGTTTTCCGGCCGCCTGGAAGCGGTCGAGCGGGTCGAGATCCGGCCGCGCGTGCCCGGCTATATCACGGCCGTGCACTTCACACCCGGCGCGCTGGTGAAAAAGGGCCAGCCGCTGTTTTCGATCGATCCGCGCCCGTACCAAGCCGAACTCGAACGGGCCGAAGCGAACGTGAATTCGGCGCGCGCCCGCGCCGACCTGGCCGGCGTGGAACTGGAACGGGCCGGGCGGCTGCTGGAAGACCGGGCGATCGCCCGCCGCGAGTTCGACGAGCGGGCGGCCGCGCAAAAAGACCTGCAGGCCGCCGCCCGGTCGGCCCGGGCCGAAGTGGAAACGGCGCGGCTCAATCTCGGCTATACACGCGTGACGTCGCCGATCGACGGCCGCGCCAGCAAGGCCGAGATCACCGTGGGCAACCTGGTCGACGGGAGCGCGGTGCTGACCTCGGTCGTATCGACCGACCGGATCTACGCCAGCTTCGATGGCGACGAGGATACGTACCTGCGCGTGCGCGCCCGTGTCCGTACGGGTGCCCGCGACGATGAATCCGTGCCGGTTCGCATCGGCCTGGCCAACGAAACGGGCTTCCCGCACGAAGGCAGGCTGGAGTTCGTCGACAACCGGCTCGACCCGGCCACGGGGAGCGTGCGGATGCGCGCCACGTTCGCCAACAAGGATGGCACGCTGGTGCCGGGGCTGTTCGCCCGCGTGCAGCTGTCCGGCGGCACGCGCACCGGCGGCGCGGCGCGCGCCCTGCTCATCCACGACCGTGCCGTGAGCACCGACCAGGACCGGAAGTTCGTCTTCGTGATCGGCAAGGACGGCAAGGCCGAATACCGGCCGGTGGTGCTCGGCCCGGCCGCGGATGGCCTGCGCATCGTGCGCAAGGGCCTGGCCCCGGGCGAGAAGATCGTGGTGGGCGGCCTGCAGCGGGTGCGCCCCGGCGCCCCGCTGCAACCGAAGCTCGTGCCGATGGAGCCCCCCGACGCGCCCGCCCAGGCCGGCGCGCAGGCGAAAGCGGGATGAGCCATGAACTTCCCCCGCTTCTTCGTCGACAAGCCGATCTTCGCCGCCGTGCTGTCGATCATCATCTTCGTGGCCGGCCTGATCTCGATCGCCCGGCTGCCGGTTTCCGAATACCCGGAAGTGGTGCCGCCCTCGGTCGTGGTGCGGGCCCAGTATCCGGGCGCGAACCCGAAGGTGATCGCCGAGACGGTCGCCGCGCCGCTGGAAGAACAGATCAACGGCGTCGAGCACATGCTGTACATGGACTCCAAGGCCACGTCGGATGGCGCGCTGGCGCTGACCGTCACGTTCAAGGTGGGCACCAACGTGGAGCAGGCCGAAACGCAGGTGCAGAACCGCGTGCAGCGCGCGCTGCCCAGGCTGCCCGAGGAAGTGCAGCAGATCGGCGTGACCACGGCCAAGTCGTCGCCGAACCTGACGATGGTGGCCCACCTGGTATCGCCGAAAGGCCGCTACGACGACGTCTACCTGCGCAATTACGCGGTGCTGAACGTGAAGGACCAGCTGTCGCGCATTCCCGGCATGGGCGAGGTGATCCTGTTCGGCGCCGGCGACTACGCGATGCGGGTGTGGATCGATCCGCAGAAGCTGGCCGCGCGCGGCATGACGGCGGCCGACGTGGTCGACGCGATCCGCGAGCAGAACGTGCAGGTGGCGGCCGGCGTGGTCGGCGCGTCGCCCACCAGGGGCGCGCAGTTCCAGCTCACCGTGAACACGACCGGGCGCCTGAAGACGGTCGACGACTTCGGCGCGATCATCGTGCGCACCAATGCCGACGGCGCGGTAACGCTGCTGCGCGACGTGGCGCGTGTCGAACTGGGCTCGAACTCGTATGCGCTGCGCTCGCTGCTGAACAACAAGTCGGCCGCCGCGATCGGCATCTTCGAGGCGCCCGGCGCCAATGCGCTGCAGCTGTCGGAAGACGTGCGCGCCACGCTGGCCGCCCTGGAAAAGGATTTTCCCGAGGACGTGGCATGGCAGATCGTCTACGACCCCACGCAGTTCGTGCGCGAATCGATCAATGCCGTGATCCACACGCTGCTCGAGGCGGTGGCGCTGGTGGTGCTGGTGGTAATCGTGTTCCTGCAGACATGGCGGGCATCGATCATCCCGCTGCTGGCGGTGCCGGTATCGATCGTGGGCACGTTCGCCGTGATGATGCTGTTCGGCTTCTCGATCAACACCCTGTCGCTGTTCGGCCTCGTGCTGGCGATCGGCATCGTGGTGGACGATGCCATCGTCGTCGTCGAGAACGTGGAGCGCAACATCGCCGCCGGGGGGTCGCCGCACGATGCCACGATCCAGGCGATGAAGGAGGTGTCCGGCCCGATCGTGGCGATCGCGCTGGTGCTGTGCGCCGTGTTCGTGCCGATCGCCTTCGTGTCCGGCCTGACGGGCCAGTTCTACCGCCAGTTCGCGCTGACGATCGCGATCTCCACCGTGATCTCGGCACTGTGCTCGCTGACGCTGGCACCGGCATTGTCCGCCGCGCTGCTGCGCGCGCACGACGCGCCGAAGGACAGGCTGACACGTGCGATGGACAAGGTGCTGGGTCCGTTCTTCGGCTGGTTCAACCGCTTCTTCGGCCGCGCATCGGCATCGTATGGCCGCGGCGTGAAGGCCGTGATGGCACGCAAGAGCCTGGGGATCGGCGTCTACCTCGCGTTGACGGTGGCCGCCGTGTTCGTGTTCCGCGCGGTGCCGTCCGGCTTCGTGCCGCAGCAGGACAAGCAGTACCTGGTCGGCTTCGCCCAATTGCCGGACGCCGCATCGCTGGACCGCACCGATGCCGTCATCCGCCGCATGTCGGCGATCGCCAGGGAGGTGCCGGGCGTGCTCGATTCGGTCGCGTTCCCCGGCCTCTCGATCAACGGGTTCACCAACGCGCCGAACGCCGGCATCGTGTTCATCGGGCTGAAGCCGTTCGGCGAGCGCAAATCGGCCGAGCTGTCGGGCAACGGCATCGCGGCGGAGGTCAACAAGCGCATGGGCGCGATCGAGGATGCGTTCATCATGGTGTTTCCGCCGCCGCCCGTCAACGGGCTGGGCACGATCGGCGGCTTCAAGCTGATGATCGAGGACCGCGGCAACCTGGGCTACGACGCGCTGTACCAGGCCACGCAGGCCCTGCAGGCGAAGGCGTGGCAGGCGCCGCGGCTGGCCGGCGTGTTCTCCAGCTACCAGATCAACGTGCCGCAACTGTTCGCCGACGTGGACCGTACCCGCGCCAAGCAGCTCGGCGTGCCGCTTCAGACCGTGTACCAGACCCTGCAGATCAACCTGGGTTCGCTGTACGTCAACGACTTCAACCAGTTCGGCCGCACCTACCAGGTGGTGGTGCAGGCCGACGCGCCGTTCCGCTCGCAGCCCGAACAGATCGCGCAGCTGAAGGTGCGCAACGACAAGGGCGAGATGATCCCGCTGTCGTCGCTGATGCGCATCTCCGACACGTATGGCCCGGACATGGTGAACCGCTACAACGCCTACCTGGCGGCGGACATCAGCGGCGGCCCCGCCCCCGGCGTGTCGTCGGGCCAGGCGCAGGAAGCGATGACGGCGCTGGCGCGCGAAGTACTGCCGAAAGGGATCGTGTTCGAATGGACGGACCTGACGTACCAGGAGATCCTGTCCGGGAACACGATGGTGTTCGTGTTCCCGCTGTGCGTGCTGCTGGTGTTCCTGGTGCTGGCCGCGCAATACGAAAGCTGGACGCTGCCGCTGGCCGTGATCCTGATCGTGCCGATGTCGATCCTGTGCGCCCTGCTCGGCGTGAAGCTCACCGGCGGCGACAACAACGTGTTCACGCAGATCGCCCTGTTCGTGCTGGTGGGCCTGGCCTCCAAGAACGCGATCCTGATCGTGGAATTCGCCCGCGAGCTGGAAGACCATGGCCGTACCGTCGTGGAGGCGGCACTGGAAGCGTGCCGGCTGCGGCTGAGGCCGATCCTGATGACATCGATCGCCTTCATCATGGGCGTGCTGCCGCTGGTGTTTTCCAGCGGTGCCGGCGCCGAGATGCGGCATGCGATGGGCGTGGCCGTGTTCGCCGGCATGCTGGGCGTGACGTTCTTCGGGCTGTTCCTCACGCCGCTGTTCTACGTGATCCTGCGCACGCTCGCGCTGCGCATTTCCGGCACGCCGCACAGGCGGCACCATGCGGATACGGGACTGGGCGGGGCTGGGGATCCGGGCGGTGGCGAGGCGCCGTCGCATGCGCCGTGACGCTTCGATACGGAAAAATCGCCGTCGGGCAGGCGCGGTATTTGCGGGTCGATTCCCGAGTCAAATCCTTCCCATCAAAACAATAGCGAGGTCCGGGCAATGACGAAATTTCTTGTCTCGTTTCCAGCGAGCGCCATGGATGTTCCCGACGAGGAAATGACGGCAGTCGCCGAGGCGTCGCATGCGGTGATCAGGGAAGCCAAAGCGGCCGGGATCTATGTTTTCGGCGGCGGGATCAACAGCGGCATCGCTCCACTGATGGTGGCCGCCGACGGGAAGTGCACCAACGAGACCTACCGGGAGACCAGGGAGCTCGACGGAGGGTTTTGTGTGCTTGAGCTGCCATCCAGGGCAAGCGCTGTCGTCTGGGCGGCTAAAATCGCCAGGGCCTGCCGCTGCGCGCAGGAGCTTCGCGAGTTCCACTTCGACGTCGAAAGCTGACCCCACCTGCACCAGCCTCAGCTCGAGGGGGCCTTGTTTGAAATCGCCTGCCGGGATAGCAGCACCACTATCCTGATCAACCTGCCCGAGCAAGCCGCTCGCGCCTTCATATCGAGGTTCCCCGACACCAGGCCTTTGGCGGCTGCCCGTATTTCACCCGGGTAGAAGGAAAACCCGGCCCCGGCTGCCGACCGCGCGGCCAAAAGCAATCGTCCCGGCCTGCGGTTCGCCTGCGTTCGACCAGCGATCAGGCCGCGATCGCCATCTCCTCCACCCCGTAGTGGCGCGCATACCGCGCATCCAGGTTTGCCAGCGGCATCAGCAGGAACAGGTCGGCGCTGTCGAAATCGGGATCCCAGGCCGGTTCGCCGCAGATCCACGCGCCCGAGCGCATGTAGCCCTTCAGCAGCGGCGGAACGCTGGCCGAGGCCGCGGCTTCGATCTTCGTGTGCGGGAACGGCAGGTGCGGCGTGACGCGGTATTCGGCCGGCCCCATCCGCGTTTCGCGCAGTTGCCGGAACACGGCGACGGCATTGTGCCCGCCGTCCGCCAGGCTGATGCTGGCGCAGCCGGCCAGGAAATCGCAGCCCTGCCGCTCCATGTATTCGGCCAGCGCCGCCCACAGCAGCATGATGACGGTGCCGCCGCGGTAATCGGGATGGATGCAGGCGCGGCCGGCTTCGATGATGCGGCCCCGCAGCGGGTTCAGGCGGCCCATGTCGAACTCGCCTTCGGAGTAAAAACGGCCCAGCCGGCGCGCGCCGGCCGGCGCCAGCACGCGGTACGTGCCCACCACCTGCAGCGTGGTGGCGTCGCGTACCAGCAGGTGGTCGCAGTGTTCGTCGAATTCGTCGCAATCGAGGCGGTCCGGCCGTGCGAGCGCCGTCAAGCCCATGCCTTCGATGAAGACGTTGTAGCGCAGGCGCTGTGCCTCGCGCAGTTCTTCCGGCGTGGTGGCGATGCTTGTCAGAAGGCGCGGGCGCGGGGCCCGGTTGCCGGTGGCGTTGGTTGTCAGCTGCATGCTTCGTCCTCTCGGTGAAGTGGAGACGAAGCACAGCGTAGCGGTGGATTACTTCAACAACATGACAGGAATATATCGATTCGGTGACCGTGGCGCCGGCGCGTCAGCTTCCATGGAGGAAGCGATGCCGCGGGCGTCGAAGGCCCGCGGCAGAAGGCGCCGGGATTACGTCACCTGGACACTCAGTCCTTCTTCGGACGGCCGGTCTTCAGTTGCGGCAGCGAGGCCAGCACGCTTTGCAGCGTGGCCATGTCGATCTGGCTGATCAGCGCCACGCCCACGCGCAGCAGTTCGCTTTTCTTGATTTCGAAGCCGGCCTTCAGGCAGGCCTTCTTCACTTCGCCGAGCACCGCATATTCCGTTTCCGGCATTGTGAAGCTGTCGCGTACCAGGCGATCCTTGCGCGGCGCCGCTTTCTCGGCCGGCTTGGCCACGGCCTTGGCCGCTTTTGCCGGCTTGGCGGCCTTGGCTGCCTTCGGTTCGGCCTTGGCTTCGGCGGTCTTCACTGCGGCGGCGGGGGCCTTCGCGGCTTTCGGCGCCGCCTTGGCGGCAGGCTTGGCTTCCGCCTTGACTTCGGCCTTGACGTTCGCCTTGGCTGCAGGCTTGGCGGCGGCTTTCACCACTTTTGCCGCCGGCTTTTCCACCTTGGCAGCCGGCTCCGCGGCCTTGGGCGCGCGGGCTTTCACAGGTTGCGCTTCCGGTGCCGCCGCGTCCTTCACCGCGGCGGCCTTGCGGGGCGCCTTCGCTGCCGGCTTGACGGCAGGCGCCGTGTCGGCGGCGGCCTGCGGCTTGGCGTCCACCCTGGCTGCCGGCTTTTCAGCGGCGGCGGCCGGTTTCGTGGCGGTGTCGGCGGAAGTCTTGGTCACATCGTTCTTCGCGTTCATGCATGCTCCTGGAAATTAAGTTGAACTATATAAACAATATATACCATTTTAGCCGAAACGGCACCATCCCTTACAGTTCTTAAGCCATCTCAAGTCACATTGGCTCGCCGGCGCCCTCGTCGCAGGTCGCGCCGCCGCGCGACGCCAGCAGCGCTTCGAGCTCGGCGTTGCGCAGCGCCAGGTCGCGGCGGGCGGTGCGCAGCGCCAGGTGCGTGGCCACGCGGGCCAGCAGGATAGGCGGGCTGATCGGCCGGGTAATGTAGTCCACGGCGCCCGCCGCCAGCCCCAGCGCTTCGTCTTCCGGCCGGCTCTTTGCCGTCAGCAACAGTACCGGCACATCCGCCGTGCCCGGCTCGCCGACGATGCGGCGGCACACCTCCAGCCCGTCCATGTCGGGCATCATCACGTCCAGCAGCACCAGGTCGACGCCGCCCGTGCACAGGATCCGCAGCGCCGTGGCGCCGTTGGTGGCGACCTTCGTGTCGTACTTCGCCTTCAGCAGCGAGGCCAGCAGCATGATGTTGTCGGGCGTGTCGTCCACGATCAGGATGACGGGGCGGCCGGCGTTCATGGCGCCTCCCCGGCCACCGCATCGAGCACCTGCCGGGCCGCGTCGAATTCATAGGCGGCGATGTGCGCGGCCACGCGCTCCAGTGCCGCCGCCGGGAGCGACGCCGCCAGCGACGTACGCGCACCGGCGAAGTAATCGGTACTGTCGCCGCTGTAGGCGGCCAGCAGTTCGCGCAGCCGCGCGAGCGCCGCGGCACCCTCCTCCTGCGCCGCGGCCGCGGCGACCGGGGTGCCGGCCTCCTGCGCGCCGGAAAAATGGGCATCGAGGCCGGCAACGGCCGTGCGCAGCGACACGGTCAGCTCCTCGACCAGCGTGGCCGCCGGCACTTCGTCCCGGTGCAGCATTTCCTCGATGGCGCGGGCGGCCGCTTCCACCGCATTGGCACCCACGTTGCCGGCCACGCCGCGCAGCGTGTGGGCACGCTTGCGGGCGCTGTCGCGATCACAATGCAGCAGCTGGGTCGCCACCTCGGCGGCGGCATCGCGCTGCGAGTTGCGGAAGCGGTCGAGCAACTGCACGTACAGCGTTTCGTTGCCGGCCACGTGGCGCAGGCCGCGCGCCGTGTCGATGCCCGCCAGCAGCGGCAAGCCGTCCTGGCCAGGCGCGCGCGGCGGGCGCGGCGCCACCGGCGGCATCGCCCGGCCCAGCCAGCGCGCCAGCGTGGCATACAGGGCATCCGGGTCGATCGGTTTCGTCAGGTAATCCTGCATGCCCTCGGCCAGGCAGCGTTCGCGCACGTCGGCCAGCGCATGGGCCGTCATGGCGATCACCGGCAGGCCGTCGAAGCGGCGGTCGCGGCGCAGTTCCAGCGTGGTCTCGTGGCCATCGAGCATCGGCATTTCCAGGTCCATCAGCAGCAGGTCGTAGTGGCCGGGGCCCACCTGCGCCAGCCGGTCGAGCGCCTCGCGGCCGTTGCCGGCGAATTCCACCGCGATGCCCTGGATTTCCATCAGCTCGGCGGCGATCTGCTGGTTGACCGGATTGTCCTCGACCAGCAAGACCCGCCCGGTCACGTCGAGCTTGCCGCCGTCATAGGGCTGGTTGCGGCGACGCGGCGGCGCGAACATCGACACCAGCGTATCGACCAGCATCGACTGGCCGATCGGCTTGAACAGGTAGCCGATGAAACCGGCATCTTCCGCCTCGCGCTGCACCTCCTCGCGGCCGAACGCCGTCAGCAGCACCATGCCCGGCTGCCGCTCCAGCGGCGCCGCCGCCACCCGGCGCGCCAGCTCGATGCCATCCATGCCGGGCATCTGCCAGTCGGTCAGCACCAGCGCATACGGGTCGGCGGCGGCATCGGCGGCCACCACCCCGGCCAGCGCCTCGGCGCCCGACGACGCGGTCTGCACGCGCAGCGGCAGCGCCCGCGCGGCCTCGCCGAGCACCTCGAGCGCCACCGGACTGTCGTCGACCAGCAGCACCCGCGCGTTGTTCAGCGCGGCCGGCACGACGGGCGGCCGCTCCGCCTGGCCCGACAGGCCGAATTCCAGGTCGAACGAGAACAGCGACCCCTTGCCCTGTTCACTGCGCACGGTGATCGAGCCGCCCATCAGCCGCACCAGCTGCTGCGAGATCGACAGGCCCAGGCCGGTGCCGCCGAACTGGCGCGACGTGGAACCGTCGGCCTGGTTGAACGCGCGGAACAGCTTGCCCATCTGCTCCTCCGGCATGCCGATGCCGGTATCGCGCACGGCAAACCGCAGGGCGACCCGGCCAGGTTCCGGGCCCGGCGCCGACAGCTGGGTGCAACACAGTTCCAGTTCGCCCTGCGCCGTGAACTTGACGGCATTGTTGACGAGGTTGATCAGCACCTGCCCCAGCCGCAGCGGATCGCCCACCAGGTGGCGCGGAATCGCCGGCGGCACGTTGAACAGGTATTCCAGCTGCTTTTCGGCGGCGCGCTGGCTCGTCACGCTGGCCACGTTGGCCAGCAAGTCGTCGAGGAAGAACGGTACCTGCTCCACTTCGAGCCGGCCGGCCTCGATCTTCGAGAAATCGAGGATGTCGTTGATGATGCCCAGCAGCGCCAGCGCGGCGCGGTGGATCTTGCTCACGTAATCGTACTGCTTGGTGTTCAGGTCCGTGCGCAGCGCCAGGTAAGCCATGCCGATGATCGCGCTCATCGGCGTACGGATCTCGTGGCTCATGTTGGCGAGGAACTCGGACTTGGCGATGTTGGCCGCCTCCGCCCGCACATTGGCGGCCACCAGCTTCTGCTCGCGTTCGCGCCGTTCGGAAATATCGCGGATGAAGCCGCAAAACTCGAACCCCTCGGCATCGAGGTCGATGCGCGTGATCGACAGCTCGATCGGGAACTCGCTGCCATCCGCATGCAGTGCCTCGACCTCGATGCGCCGGTCCAGCACCTCGCCCGCGCTTTCTCCGGCCAGGTAGCGCGCCATGCCCTCGCGGTGGTCCGTGCGGTAGCGCGGCGGGATGATCAGGGTGTCGAGCTGTTGACCCAGCGCCTCGTCGCGCCCGAAGCCGAAGATGACCTCGGCCTGGCGGTTCCAGCCGACCACGCGGCCGTTGCGGTCCATGGTGACCACGGCATCGAGCGCCGTATCGACGATCGCGCGCAGCTTGCGCTCGCTGTCGCGGGCGACCTGGATCGTGCGCTTCAATTCCTGCGTGCGGGTGTCGATCTTCTGTTCCAGGTCGCCGTTCAGCTCGCGCAGCTCGCTTTCGGCGTAGCGCAGCCTGGTCAGCGTATCGCGGAAGCTGCGCACGGCGATGGACAGCCGGCCCACCTGGTCGGCGCGGCCGATGCCGGAGAGCTGGATATCGGTCTTTCCCTGGGCAAGCTTTTCCAGCGACTTCTGGATATCGCCGAACGGCCGCACGGCCTTGCGCGCGACGACGAACACCGCGCCGACGATGGTCAGCGCCAGCAGCAGGTTGACGGTCACCGCATGCAGCAGTTGCTGCTGCAGCGCCCTGTCGGTCTCGCGGCGGGAATACGTCAGGTCGATCGTGCCCACCAGGTAGTTGCGGGCGCCGTCCTGGAAACTGATGTCGCGGTGTACCGTGATGGCGTTCTTCGCATCGAACTTCGACGCCGCGAAACTGGCCAGCTCGGCGCCGTTCGGCGCCTGCACGCGCAGCATCAGCACTTCCGGCGTGGCGCGCATCGCGTCGACCACGCTGGTGATCGCGGCGCCGTTGATGTCGAACAGGGGCCGCGCGAGCGCCTGCGACAACACCGTCACGAGCCGCTCGGAGCGCTCCCGCAATTGCAGCTCGGCCTCCGCATGCAGCGTGCGCACGGCATACGTGGTGTAGGCGGCCGTGGACAGCAGCACCGCCAGGAAGATCGACACCCCCAGGCGCAGGACGATGTCGCCGCGCCAGGTGTCCCGCAAGTTGCGCAGCGCGCCGGGCATCCGTTTGATCAAGGCTGCTTGCCCTTGCCGGCAGCCGGCACTTCGGCTCTCTCGAGCTTGCGGTATTCGGCGCTGTTGCGCGCCGTTTCCACCGCAGCCCAGATGCGCCGCGACAGGTCGGGCTGCCGCTCGACCATCCGGTGCGACAGCAGCAGGAAGTACGGTTTCTCGACCAGGGGCCGCGGCAGCGCCTCGATCTGCGCACCGTACGGGCCGGTGAGCAGCGTGTGCGCATCGCTGCCGCCGACGGCCGCGGCGGCCAGCCGGCCGGCCAGCAGCTTGCGCACCAGCTCATCGGAGCGCTGGCTGCCCTCGTCCACGGTGACGTTCAGGCTGCGCAACTGGTCGGTCACGGAGTAGCCGAGCTGCGCGCCCACGGCGCCATCGACGTTGTGGAGGGCCTTGCCGTCCCAATCGACATTGCTGCCCTTGCGGCGGATCAGCACGTAGCGGTCGATGTGCATGCGCTTCGACGCATCGGGCGTGGCGCCGCCCGGATATTCGCCGATCTCGCGGCGGTCGGTCTTGAAGCTGACGGCGAACGCGCCGTCCACGGCATTGTCTTTCAGTTGCGCCAGGCAGCGCTTCCACGGCATGCTCCGGAAATCGAAGCGGATCTTCTCGCGCTCGCCGACCAGCTTGAGCAGCTCGAAATTCAGGCCGCGGCCATCCTCGGTGCGCCACGGCCGCACATCGGCCCGTTCGTAGCATAGCGTGACGGTGGGCTGGGCAACGGTGGGCTGGGCATGCGGCGCGGATGCGGCAAGAAGCCCGGCGCAAGCGCCGAGCGCCGCCGTCCGCCACCTCCTCCGCCATGCGCTCCCGACCGCCATCTCCGCCCCCCTTGCATCACAAGCCTATAGTGTAAGCAAAACTGCAAGGCAGGGGTACATTCTCTTTGTCAAGAAATTGCAATCGAACGGGCCGGGCATACCGACATGTGCAACGGCACGCACGTCAGCCGGTCACCTCGACCACCCGGCCATTGAGCGGCTGCACCGGGCGGGCATTCATCCGGTACAGCTTGCGGAACGCCGCCAGCTGTCCTTTGGAAATGTCGACCGGCTGCTTCATGACCTGCCAGTGCACGCCTTCGCTGCATGGCGGCGTGGTCAGCGAACCCATGTAGGCATAGTAGGTGTGCTGCGCCGGCAGCAGCGCGCCCACGTCGACCCCGCCCTCGACGGCATGGTGATCGCCCGCATGGGCCGGCAGCCCGGCGAATACCGGCTTGAGCGCGGCATTTTCCTTGCCCTGCCTGAACAGCACGGCGACCACGGCCAGTTCGCCGGCATCGTTCCGGTGCACCAGGTGCGCGACCAGCGGATAGTGCTTGCCGTTTACCGTTTCCTCGCTCGGCGTATGGAAGTGGAACTGCACCAGCTTGTATTCGCCGCCCGGAAGACGCACCCGGCCGCCTTCCGCCAGGTTGACCTGCACAGTGTGGCCATTGTTGACGACATCGGCGGCGCTGGCCGCGTAGTCGAAACCGATCGGCGCCGGCGCTCCCGCCCTGGCGCCGTGGATATCGATCGGCGATTGCGCCTTGCCCAGCTTGCAGGCGGCGAAATCCTGTTCCAGCTCGCCCCAGTGCGACGTGCCGGCCTTGCCCTTGTATTCCCAATGCGCCGCTGCCTTGTCGGCGGCCTGAACACTTCCCATGGCAGCCAGCGCGGCTGCCGCCAAAATCATTTTTGTTTTCATGAGTGACCCGATTGATCGACGTTGATGGTGCGCCGTTCGCGCGGGCATGCCCGCGCGATCCGGCAGCAGCGACGTTAACAGGATTGCAGGAAAGATTTTGTTAAGGCAAGATGAGCCGAAACTTAAGATGCAAGGTACAGTCGTCACGGCAAGCGAACGGAACACTTTCCTGGCGTCGCAGCTCTTGCAGTATCGATGGTCGAGGCCGCCGCCACCACTCCCGTTCGGGCAGGCGCGACGCATTGCGGAACACACCGGCCCGCACCGCGGAAATGCAGGCTGAAACCACGCGCAGGCCGATACCGACCCCAGGCCCGGTCAGCCGAGCGCCAGCCCTGTCGCCCCGTGCCGCAGCAGATCTTCAATGAGTTCGGCAACGGCACTGGCCGGCGCGGAGCCGAGATCGATCCGGAACCGCAGGCCATCGCCCGCGCGCGCGGGATCGCCGAGGAAATGCACCACGCCACGCAAGCCTTCGGCATTTCTCGGATAAGCATCGTCGGCGTCGAACCAGCGCAGGAACCAGGCGCGCATCAGCGTATTGACCTCGGCATCGGGGATACCGGCGATGTGCAGGTTGAGCCAGTCCCACGAAAACGCCGACACGGCAACGGGCACACCGCCCAGTTCCACGCGCAGCGGCTCGATCCCGACGCATTCCGCCGCGTCGACCGATTGCACCCCGCCCAGCGCCTTGCGCACCAGGTCGCAGCGGCATGGCGTGTCGAGCAGGCCGTCACCGGCCGGGCTCCCGTCGGGCCGGCGCACCACCGGCTCGACATGGAAGCCCGGTCCGGTCGCGGCATGCGACAGCTGGTCGATATAGGGACGCCGGATGCGTTCCAGCAGCGCCACGAGGGTCATGGTGATTCCCGTATGCCGGGCCGGTCCGTCACGACCCGGTCCGCAGGCTCAGGTCGACACCCACCTCGTCCCAGTTCTCCTGCTCCTTCTCGAACCAGTACGACAGGGTGGGATGCCCGCTGACCAGCTCGCGTCGCAGTTCCAGTTCGATGCGGTTCTTCATCCGCAGCTTCGGCTGCGCGTCCGCCACGGTGATCCGGGCGTGCATGAACACGATCGCCAGCCGCAGCGCCACCACGGCCCGGGCGAAATCGGCATCGGCCAGGAATTCCTCCACCTTGCGCAGGTTGCCCTTCTGCGCCATCAGCAGCCGGCTCATCGTGCGCTGGTCGCGCGTGGTGAAACCCGGCAGGTCGGCATTCTCGATCATGTAGGCGCCATGCTTGTGGTGCCCCGTCTGCGACACTGCCTGGCCCACCTCATGCAGCAGGGCGCTCCAGTACAGCAGCCGCGCCGCCGTGTCGGTGGCCGGCTTGAGCTGCTCGAGCAGCGCCAGCGCATCGTCGGCCACGCGCGCGGCGCGGGCCTCGTCGACGTGGAACTTGCGCGCGAAATCGCGCACCGATTGCTCGCGCCGGTCGCGCCGCATCTCGCGCAGGGTCAGGTCCCACATCACGCCCATCCGCAAACCCGCCTCGATCGGCGCCAGTTCATCGATGTCCAGTTCGTGCATCACGCCGATCAGGATCGCCAGGCCGCCCACCACGGTCGACGCGCGGTCCGGGCGCAGGCCCGGCATGTCGATCCGGTTGACGTGGCCGAAAGCGATGAAGCGGCGCTTCAGCGCATCGAGGCTGTCCGGCGTGATGCCCTTGCCCAGGCCGTTCTTTTCGATCACGTCGGCGATCGCCCGGATCGTGCCGGAGGAGCCATAGGCCCGTTTCCAGAACTGCGGCATGTACGGCGGCGCGCCATCCTCGAAATGGCTGCGCGCGGACAGGATCGCCGCCTCGTAGGACGGTGCGTCGACATAGCCGTTGACGAAGAACGCCAGGCTCTGCTTGACGCTGCCCACGCTGAACGATTCGACCCGCTCGATATCGGGCCCGCGCCCGAGGATCAGTTCGGTGGAACCGCCGCCGATGTCGACCACGAGGCGCCGCTCGTTCGGCTGCGCCAGCGCATTGGCCACGCCCATGTAGATCAGCCGCCCTTCCTCCTCGCCCGAAATGATCTCGATCGGGAAGCCGATGGCCGCCTCGGCCTGCGGCAGGAAGGTGGCGATGTTCTGCGCCTGGCGCATCGTGGAGGTGGCCACCACGCGCACCGCGTCGAGCTGGTAGGCCGACAGCGTGATCGCGAAGTTCTGCAGGCATGCGATGGCCTTCTCGCGCGCCGCTTCGGTAAGGTTGCCGGCGGCGTCGAGGCCGGCGGCCAGCCGGATCGGTTCCCGCATGCTTTTCAGCACGCGGATCGTGTCGCCGTCATGTTTGCCTATTGAAAGGCGGAAACTGTTCGATCCGAGATCGACCGCTGCATACATCGGGGATTCCATTGATTTATATTGTTTATATTGAAAATCCTATCACATTAGACCGCCCTCATGACGGCTTCATGACAGGATTCGTGCGCGCTGGCCAGCTTCAGGTGCCGGTGTCCTCGTCGTGCACCGGCGGGGGCGCGGCCACCACCTGGTTGCGGCCGCGCAGCTTGGCCGCCTGCAGCGCCTCGTCGGCGCGCTTGAACAGGCTGACGGTGGAGTCGTCGGCACGGATCGTCGTCACGCCCAGGCTGGCCGTCAGCGAGATCACCGCGCGTTCCGCCTTCACCGGGTTCGCCTCGATCGATGCGCGAATCCGCTCGGCCACGACCACCGCGTCCGCCAGCGTGGTGCGCGGCAGCTGGATGGCGAATTCGGCGCCGCCCAGCCGTCCCATCATGTCGCTGTCGCGCAACTGGCCGCGGCAGGCCTCCACCATCGCCTTCAGCACCTTGTCCCCCGTGCCGTGGCCATAATGATCGTTGACGCGCTTGAACCCGTCCAGGTTCAGGATCAGCAGCGCGGTGGGCGTGCCGGGCCGGCGCGCCAGCGCGAGCCACGGCGCCAGCGCCCCGTAGAAGCCCTGGCGGTTCGGCACATCGGTCAGCGCGTCCACCACCTCCAGCCGCGCCAGATCTGCCTGCAGCGTCTCGCGCGCCAGCAGCAGGTAGCCGGCGGCGCCGATCAGCATCGCCAGGTAGAAGGCCACGTAGCCAAGGCCCTGCAGCTGCGCCGGGCCCACGCCCGTCCAGCCCTGCGGCAGCGCCATGGCCAGCAGCCCGCGCCCGGCAATGGCCAGGCCCAGGGCGGCCAGCGCCACCGCCAGGAAGCGGCGCAGCATCGTGGCCGTGCTCCAGCCCAGGCCCAGCGCCGCGGCGCCGGCCAGGTAGAACGCGCCGACGATGGCGGAGCCGGCCGCCACCCGCAGGGCGGGATCGGCATCGAGCACATGGCAGGCGAGCCAGCCGGCGGCGGCCAGCCCCAGGGCGGGCAGCACGGCGCGGCGCCAGCCCGCGCGCCCGGCGCGCTCCCACAGCGCGCCGGCATCGAGCGCCACGCCGGCGAACAGCGCCACGTTGGCGACCGGGCCGGCCAGCGTTTCGGGAATCACGCCGCGGAAGTACAGCAGCAGCCATGCCACCGCCTGGCACTGCCTGGCCAGCGTGAAGGTGGCCAGCGCGCCGCGCTGGCGGTTGTCCGCATCATGAAAGAAAAGCGCTGCGCACAGTGCGAGATTGCCCAGCGCCAGGGCGAGGACCAGCGTCCTGACGTCCACGTCAGATCTCGTGCTCGACGTTGGTGGTGCCGTCGCCGACCTTGGACGCCCAGGCGACGGTGAAGAATGTCTTCTCTTCCTCGGTGGGCGCCTCGTGCCAGAACACGATCAGCGTGCCCTTGTGATCGTGCAGCTGGCTGCATTTCTCGATGAAGTGCTGCTTGCCCGCCGCATCGGCCAGCGCGGCGGCATAGCCATAGACCCGGTTCAGCCGCTCGATGCGGTCTGGCTCGGTGAAGCTGTTGGTCGCGGTAATGGTCGGGTGGTCCAGGAACATCGGTATTCTCCATCGGGGCGGCGGGCCGTGTACCCATAAAGGTTTTCGTGCAAGTGCGCCGCCGGGGTACACTTTGTGCCTGAGAGCTTAGCAGAACAGCGCCCCCGACACCAATGACACGCCCCGCCACGCCGACACGCATCCTCCCCGCATTTTCCGTTCATATCCTCCCCCACCTTGCTGCGCATCTTCCAATTTCATGGCCCCGATCCTCGACCAGACTTCCCGCGAGCCAGTGCTCCTCAGCCGCCGCAACGGCCGCCTGACGCTGGAATTCGTGCCCGGCGAGGTGCAAAGCCAGATGGACCTGGCCGATCCGCACCGGCTGGTGCTGGCCTACGCGCGGGCAATGATGTGCTTCGTGCTGTTCAAGCCCCGCCCGGCGCATATCGTGATGGTGGGCCTGGGCGGCGGTTCGCTGGCCAAGTTCTGCCACCGCTACCTGCCCCACGCGCGTATCACGGTCCTGGAACTGTCGGCCGAGGTGATCGCGCTGCGCGAGCACTTCGCCGTGCCGCCCGACAGCGAACGCTTCCGCGTGATCCATGCCGACGCCGCCCGTCACATGCCGCGGCTGGCCAATAGCGCGGACGTGCTGCTGGTGGACGGTTTCGACGCTTCCGGCCTGCCGCCGGCGCTGGGCAGCGCGCGCTTCTACGCGGATTGCCGGCGCGCCCTGCGGCCCGACGGCCTGCTGGTGGCGAACATCTTCAGCTACGATCCGAACTACCCGGCGATCGCGCGCCGGCTGCGCCAGGCGTTCGGCGACAACGTGTGCCAGTTGCGCGGCGTCGCCGGCAACAACCACATCGTGTTCGCGCTGCGCCCGGCCGAGGGCATGCCGGCGCGCGCGGCCACCCGCGCCCAGCGCCTGGTGCAGCGCATCGCGCTGTGCGGCGCACTCTGGCCGGGACTGGCGCCCTTCAACCGCCTGCTGGCGCACTGGGTGGTCGCCCGCCTGCGTGCCGGGTAGCCACGCGCCACTTACGTGCAATAAGACAACAATAAGTTCCTACTGATTACATTCTTATCGGCAACTTGCGGCTTTTGTGACACACTGACGCCCGGGCATCATGTCCGCGTTTTTTGTTCATCCACAGGAGTCCCATGGCACGCAGGTTCACCCCGGTATCGTTCGCGGCGGCGGTAACGCTGGCGGCCGGCCTGTGCGTGACAGGCACCCTGTTCATCGCCGTCAGCGCGCTGGAATATGGCAAGCTGTCGGCGGGTTTCCAGCAGCGCGCCAGCCTGCGCGTGGCCGCGATCCGGCGCGGGCTGGACGATACGGTCGAGGTGCTGACGGTCACCAACCAGCTGTTCCGCACCATGCCCGAGGTGACGCAGGCGCAGTTCGGCGATTTCACGCGACCGCTGCTGCAGCGCTACCCGTTCATGGCCTCGTTCGCGCACCAGCACGTGATGACGCATGCCGACCGCCTTGCCTTCGAAGAACGCGTCGGCCGTGAGCGCCCCGGCTTCACCCTCAGCGACATGCGCGCCGGCCGCCTGGAGCCCGCGCCGCGCCGCGAGCGGTACCTGGTGACCGAGTTCATGGCGCCGCTGGGCGCGCACGGCGTCCTCGGGTTGGACGTGTTGCCGCTGGCCGACACCCCCGCCACGGTGGAACGGATGCTGTCGACCGGCAAGCCGTCCGCCACCCCGCTCATCAGCGTGCTGCAACCCGCGCGGCGCGACAGCTTCGTGCTGCTGATGCCCTTGTACCGGCGCGGCATGCCTACCGAAACAGCGCAGCAGCGACGCGCGGCATGGACTGGCCAGACCGCCACGCTGGTCCGCGCGCCCCACCTCGTGCACACGATCCTGCAATACGGCGGCCTGCTGGACGATCCGCAACTGCTGTTGCGCGTGTATGCGGGCGCACGGTCGGAACTGGTCTATACCACGGGCCCCGAGCCGGCCGCGGAGGGCGGCAGCTGGCCGGCGCTGCCGCAGTGGCTGCGCCGGTTCGATCCGCGCCATCCCGAACATGCGCAGGCCAGCTTCAGCCTGCTGGGCCAGGCCTGGCGCGTGCGGGTCGATGCCTTGCCGCGCCCGTTCCTGGCCGACCACGCCGGGTCGCTGATCGTGCTGGTCGGCGGACTGCTGTTCTCGGCGCTGGCCGCGGCCCTCGTGCACACGCTGGAGCAACGTTCCCGCCGCGTGCAATGGCTGGTCGACGAACGCACCGCCGACCTGCGGCGCAGCAATGCGCAGCTGAATGCCGACGTGGCGGCGCGCAAGCGCACCGAGCGCGCGCTGCAGGAGAGCGAGCACCGTTTCCGCCGACTGCTGGCATTGTCGTCCGACTGGTACTGGGAACAGGACGTGAATTTCTGCTTCACCAGCATCACCGACGGCTTCTTCGACAAGGCGCGCGTGCAGCGCAAGGCCTACCTCGGCCACACCCGCTGGCAGGTCTCGCCGGCATTCCTCGATTCGAAGAGCGGCCGCGACCACCTGGCGCTGCTGCAGGCCCGGCTGCCGTTCGCGAACCTGGAACACGAGATCACCGGCGACGACGGCGCAACGCGCTGGTTCCAGTCCACCGGCGAACCGGTCTACGACTCGCAGGGAGAATTCCGCGGCTACCGCGGCACCGGCAGCGAGATCACCGAGCGCAAGCAGACCGAGCAGCGCATCCGCCACATCGCCCACCATGACGCGCTGACGGGCCTGCCGAACCGCATGCTGCTGCAGGACCGGCTGGCACAGGCGGTCGCACGCGCGAACCGCGGCGGGCGCCAGATGTGGGTGCTGCTGATCGACCTGGACCGTTTCAAGTTCGTCAACGACAGCCTGGGCCACAAGGCCGGCGACCAGCTGCTGCGCACGATCGCCGGGCGCCTGCAAGCCGCGGTGCGCGACGCCGACACGGTGGCGCGGCTGTCTGGCGACGAGTTCGTCGCCATCCTGTCCGAGCATGCCGACGAAGCGCTGGCGCCGCACGCCGTCCAGCGCATCATGACGGCGCTGGCGCAGCCGATCATGCTGGAGGGCAAAGAGTTCTGCGTGACCTGCAGCATCGGGGTGGCCGTGCACGCGGCGGACGGCGCGCCCGCCGAGCACCTGATCGAACATGCCGATATCGCCATGTATGCGGCCAAGAAGCTGGGCCGCAACCGCTGGCAGTTCTACGAAAGCACGATGAACGACGCGGCGCTCGAGCGGCTGCGCATCGAAGGCGCCCTGCGCAAGGCGCTGGAACGCGGCGAATTCGTGCTGCATTACCAGCCGCAGCTCGACCTGGCGAGCGGCCGCATCGTCGGCATGGAGGCGCTGCTGCGCTGGCAGCATCCGGAACTGGGCACCGTGCCGCCGCAGCGCTTCATCGGGCTGGCCGAGGAAACCGGGTTGATCGTGCCGATCGGCGCCTGGGTGCTGCACACGGCCTGCGCGCAGGCCAGGGCGTGGCACGACATTGCGGAACCGGGCGGCTTCGGGCCGCTGCGCGTGGCCGTCAACCTGTCGGCACGGCAGTTCGCCCAGCCCGACCTGGTGGAATCGATCGCGCAGGTGCTGGCCGACACCGGCCTGCCGCCGGCCTGCCTGGACATCGAACTGACGGAAAGCCTGTTCGTCGACGACGTGGCCCAGGCGGTCGACACGCTGCACCGGTTGAAGGCGCTGGGCGTGGCGCTGTCGATCGACGACTTCGGCACCGGCTATTCGAGCTTCTCGTACCTGCGCACGTTCCCGATCGACGTGCTGAAGATCGACCGCTCGTTCATGGCCGATATCGCCAGCGATGCCGACGAAGCGGCGATCGTGATCTCGATCATAGCGCTGGCCCACAACCTCAAGCTGCGGGTGATCGCGGAGGGGGTAGAATCTGCTGCTCAGCTGGAGTTCCTGCGCGCCCACGGCTGCGACGAGATGCAGGGCTACCATTTCAGCCGGCCGGTGCCGGCGGAGGAATTCGAGCGGATCGTGCGCAGCGGCCGGACGCTGGCACCGGCCGCCGTGTCGGCGCCGGAACTGCTGTGCGCATGAGTCGACAACGAGGCGACAACGAGGCGACAGCGATGCGAGTAACAATGCGAAATCGCGATGCGCCACAACAATGCGCAATCACGGTGCGCGACAATAATGCGTCATACGAGAACGCATGACCGGAACGGGGAAAATAAAATGAATGCACGAATCAAGAAACAATTTCTGCTCAAGCCGCAACACGCGCGCACCAACCGCAAGATGCGCGACCTCGTCGACCAGGCGGTCGCCGCGCTGCCCGAGGTAGGCATCCGCAACGCGGCCGAGTTCCTGGCCTCGCTGCATGTGCCGGTCGACGTGGCCGTGCGCGCCCTCGTGTATCCGAAGCGGCGCCGCGCGGTCACGCCGCCATCTTATGCCCGCACCGGCAGAAACTGGTGATCTACCGGACCGGCGCATTCGCCGACTGATTCCGGTGCCGGCCCCCTGCTCCCCCGGGAGCCGGTGCCGGTACCTGCGTTGCCTGCCGGCCGTGGCGCTGCCCGCCGCGGCCTACTGGCCTTTCGCCTTCTTTTTCGCGCCATGCAGGGCCAGCCGCGCCGCCTTGCGGGCTTCGGCCTGCTCGCACCGCGCCACCTGCTCCGGCGTTTCCGGCACCAGCGGCGGCACGGCCACGGGCTTCCGGTCCTTGTCCACCGCCACCATCGTGAAGTAGCAGCTGTTCGCGTGCCGCACCAGCCGCTGCTGGATGTTTTCCGTCACCACGCGGATACCCACTTCCATCGATGTGCGGCCCGTGTAGTTCACGGAGGCCAGGAACGTCACCAGTTCGCCCACGTGGATCGGCTGCAGGAACATCACCTGGTCCACCGACAGCGTGACGACATAGCTGCCCGAATAGCGGCTGGCGCACGCATAGGCCACGCTGTCGAGGAATTTCAGGATCGTGCCGCCGTGCACGTTGCCCGAGAAATTGGCCATGTCGGGAGTCATCAGGACGGTCATCGTCAGCTCGTGGGCCGACCAGTGCATTGCGCTTTCCATCGTGCTTTCCATGTGATTGAGGGTCCTACCCATTCTAACGGCAATGCCGTATGCTTGCGAATCAACAATTTTTTCAATTTTGGAAAGGCATCCGATGCAGGGGAAACCGAGGTGGAAACTCGCCGCTGCCGTCGCCGGCGCAGTCATTGCAGCGTCGCTGGCCGGTGCGGCCCAGGCCGCGTTCACGGCCGATCAGGTGCAGTCGTTCACGCTTGCCAACGGCATGAAGTTCATCGTCCTGGAAAGCAGCACGATCCCGAACGCCAACATGTACACGTTCTGGAAGGTGGGCTCGCGCAACGAGGCGCCGGGCACCACCGGCCTATCGCACTTCTTCGAGCACATGATGTTCAACGGCTCGAAAAACTATGGGCCGAAGATGTTCGACCGCACGATGGAAGCGAACGGCGGCAGCAACAACGCCTACACGAACAGCGACGTGACGGTGTACCAGGACTGGTTCCCCGCCTCGTCGCTGGAGACGATCTTCAAGCTTGAAAGCGACCGCATCGCGCACCTGACGATCGATCCGAAGATGGTCGAGAGCGAGCGCGGCGTGGTGCTGTCCGAACGCAGCACGGGCCTGGAGAACTCCAACGTGCGCATGCTGATGGAAGACCTGAACAGCGTGGCCTATTCGGCCCACCCGTACTCTTGGCCCGTGATCGGCTTCGAATCGGACATCAAGGCATGGACGCAGCAGGACCTGGTCAACTACTTCCGCACGTACTACGCGCCGAACAACGCGGTGTCCGTGATCGTCGGCGATGTCAAGGCCGGCCAAGTGAAGGCGCTGGCCACGAAGTACTTCGGCGCGATCCCGAAACGCGCCGCGCCCCCGGCCGTGAAGACCGTGGAGCCGGAACAGAAAGGCGAGCGCCGGCTGTTCGTCGCCAAGGCTTCCGCGACGGCGGCGAACCTGATGGTGGCCTACAAGGTGCCGCGTGGCGACAGCCCGGATTACTACGCGCTGAACGTGCTGCAAAGCGTGCTCACCGAAGGCAAGACGTCGCGCCTGTACAAGGCGCTGGTCGAGAAGCAGCTGGCGACATCGGTCGGCGCGGATGCCACCGACGGCTTCGACCCGGGCCTGCTGTACGTGTTCGCGGTGGCCGCGAACGGCGTCGACGGCGCCAGGGTCGAGAAGGCGATGCTCGACGAGATCGACAACGTGGTGAAGAACGGCATCAGCGCCGGCGAGTTGCAGGCCGTGAAGAACAAGAAGCTCGTCAACCTGTACCGGGCGCAGGAAACGATCAACGGCAAGGCCCAGCAGCTGGGCAATTACGAAACGTTTTTCGGCGACTGGCGCGAACTGTTCGACGCGCCGGCCGCGTATGAAAAGCTGACGCCGGCCGACATCCAGGCCGTGGCCGCCCGCTACCTGAAGAAATCGCAGCGCACGGTCGGCATGCTGGCCGCGAAGGAGGAATGATGAAGAAGCTGGTGTTTTCCACGACCCTGAGCACTGCCCTGCTCGGCGCCGCCGGCATTGCCGCCGCCGCGACGCAGCCTGCCGCGCCGTCTGCTGATTTCAAGCTGCCGCAATTCGAAACCACGAAGCTGCCCAACGGCCTGACCGTGATGCTGATGGAGCGCCATGAAGTGCCGCTGATCGCCGTGCGCGCCGTCGTCAGGGCCGGCGCCGTGAACGACGGCACGCAGGCGGGCCTGGCCAACCTGACCGGCGATGCGATCCTGCTGGGCAGCGAGAAGCACGACAAGGCCGCCATCGACGAGGCGTTCGACTTCCGCGGCGCGCAACTGGCCGGCGGCAGCGCCACCGAGCAGACCACCGTGCAGGCGAACTTCGCGAAGAACGACGCGGCCGCGCTGCTGCCGCTGTTCGCCGAGATCGTGCAGCAGCCGAGCTTCGAAGCGGCCGAGCTGAACAAGCTGAGGAACCGCAAGGTCAGCGGCCTGAAACAGGCCAAGGAAAGCCCGCGCCAGGTGGCCGGCACGTACTATCGCAGCATGCTGTACGGCGATGCGCCGTATGCCAGCCCGGCCGGCGGCACGGTCGGCAGTCTGTCCGCGCTCAAGCGCGGCGACGTGCAGGGCTTCCACGAACGCTATTTCAGGCCGGACAACGCGGCCGTGATCGTCGTCGGCGATTTCGATCCGGCGGCGATGCGCCGGCAGATCGAAAGCCTGTTCGGTCAGTGGAAGGCGGAAGGCCCGGCGCCGCAGCACGCCGACTACGGCAAGCCGCTGGCCGGCAAGCCGCGCGTGTGGCTCGTCGACAAGCCCGATGCGATCGAGACCACGTTCATCATCGGCGGCCCCGGCATTGCCCGCAACGATGCCGGCTACGTGCCGCTGCAGGTGCTCAACACGGTGCTGGGCGGCCGCTTCACGTCGTGGCTGAACGACGAGCTGCGCGTCAATTCCGGCCTCACCTACGGCGCCAACAGCTCGTTTACACCGCTGGCGCAGTCGGGCACGTTCGCGATGTCGAGCTTCACCGCGTCGGCAAAGACCGAGGCGGCGCTCGACCTGGCATTGAAGACCTACAACCGGCTGTGGGACAAGGGGATCGACAAGGCCACGCTGGATTCGGCCAAGGCCTACGTCAAAGGCCAGTTCCCGCCCCGGTTCGAAACGGGCGAACAGCTGGCCAGCCTGCTGGGCGACATGTACGCGCTGGGCGTGGACCGCGCGCAGATCGACAATTTCATGCGCGACGTGGATGGCCTGACCCCGGCCAAGGCGAAGGCGATGATCGACCAGTACTTCCCGCGCACCAACCTGCAGATGGTGCTGGTCGGCAAGGCGGACGACATCCGGAAGGTGGCCGCCAAGTATGGCGAAGTGACGGAGCTCGACATCAGCGCCGACGGGTTCAAGCCGGCGAGGAAGTGAACAAGTGAGGTGAACGGGCAAATCGTCCCGCGCTGGTACCAGGCGCCATTTTCTGGAAGACCCATCCGGAAAATGGTGTCTGGCACCGGTTTTCGGCGACGGCGGTTTCGGCGGCCGGCCGCCTACAAGCCCTGCGCCTCGATATCGGCCAGCGTCTCGCGCCCCTTGTCGGTGACTGCGAAGCCGGTGTCGGTGGTGGCGATGTGCGACTTCTTGCCGAGGAAGGCGATCACTTCGTCATCGAGCTTCGCGGCGGGGTCGGCGGCCAGCGCGCGCAGGCCCAGGATGCAGCGGCGCAGGAACAGCCTTTCCTTGCCCTTTTCGGTCAACGACAGGTGGCCGTTGCGCGCGAACGACAACATCTTCAGGCCGGACAGGCGCTTCGTGTTGCGGGCCACGCAGGCAGATGGCCTGCCCTGGATGCCGCGGCGCACTTCGTCCAGCGCATTGTATTCGTCGGTGGTGAGTTTTTCGTCTTTCATTACCTGTTCCATGATGGCGATTGCGGCCGTCATGGTACGCGGCCCGAACGGCCCCGGCAAGCACGCTCGGTAGAAAGCCTTACCTGAAAGCCTTGAAAGCCAGCAGGAAAACGCCGAGTCCGGCAACGACGCCGGCCACCAGCATGCGCAGCGGGCCGGTACGGCGGCCGAGGTAAATCTTGTTGTGTAAGGAATTGCCCATGATTGTCTCCAGATAAATCGTCTATTACTGACTCAATTATAGGAACACTTTGGTGACGCGACTGTGACAGCCACCACAAATAACCACAACCTGTATGCGCAGTGCAACACTCGTGGCCTTCCCGTCAATATGGCGCCGCAACGTTGCCGCTCTTGCTAGCATGGGTCATCGTTCACTAACAGGAGATGGCAATGACCGAAGCTCACAAGCAGGACAATTCCGCGGACGACTCTGAAAAAGGCGGCCACATGATCAACGAACCGGACATCGGCAGCGGCGAAAAATCGCCGGGCGAGAAGGAAACCGAGGAGCAGATCCGCCAGATTCCGCAGCGCACGCCCGAGCCACCGAAGGACGGCAAGTAAGCAATAAATAAGCAACAACCAAGCAACAACCAAGCCACAACGAAGCAACAACCAGGCGGCGGCGGCCGGCGGTGGCGCCGGTCAGTCCATCCTGATCGGCGGCGCCGGCGCGGTCGGCTCCTCCACCGGCGGCACTTCGTTCGGCGGTTTCTCGGTAGGCGGCTGCTGCACGGGCGGGTCCTGTTCCGGCGGTGCCTGTTCGGGCTCCGGCGTGATGTGGGCCGACAACGGCACGTCCCTCACCGCGGCCTGCTCCACGGCCGCCTGCACCACGGCGACATCCTGCACGCGTTCCATGTCTCCAGTCATGACAATGCTCCTGAGTAAATATTGCTAAAAAGCTTATCACTACCGGCGAAGGCATGGCGCCCGGAACGTAGCCTGCCGACATCCGGCGCCTTGCAGGAACACCCGCCGACGGGCCGTATATCTTCCGACACCTGCCGGATGGCAGGTTCAGCCGGGCACGTAAAACGCTAAACTGCGCTTGGACTGCGCTTGAACTGATCACCTGCCAACGCCCTGACATGGGAGCACATCGATGACCACACGAGGATTCACCGGCCGCCGCCCCGGCGCCGACGCTGCACTGCGGCTGCCGCCCGGCCAGCACGAGACCGACGATTTCCCGGTGCTGTCGCTCGGCCCGGCGCCTGTCATCGACATGGCGAACTGGCGTTTCACGCTGCGCCATGGCGCACGGCCGCTGGCCAGCTGGAACTGGGAGCAATTCCTGGCACTGCCGCGCAGCACATGGCGCGGCGACATCCACTGCGTGACCACCTGGAGCAAGTTCGACACGGTGTGGGAAGGCGTCATGTTCGACGACCTGCTCGCCGCGGCAGGCATCGCCGCCCCCACCGGCTTCCTGCTGGCCCAGTCGCATGACGAATACGACACCAACATTCCCGTCGCCGACCTGACCGGCGGCCAGGCGATGGTTGCCACGCATTTCGGCGGCGCACCGCTGGCGCCCGAGCATGGCGGCCCGGCGCGGCTGCTGGTGCCGCACCTGTATTTCTGGAAGAGCGCGAAGTGGCTCAGGGGCCTGAAGTTCACCGAACGCGACGAAGCGGGTTTCTGGGAACTGCGCGGCTATCACATGCGCGGCGATCCATGGCGCGAGCAGCGCTACACGGATGATGACTGAGCCGGCAATGAACGATGCCGGCGCCGCCGGGTGGCGGCAGGCCGTCATCACCCGGATCGAACAGCGCACGGCGCGGATGCGCAGCTACTTTCTCCAGGCGCCGCTGGCGCGCCACGTGGCCGGCCAGCACCTCGACGTGCGGCTGACCGCGCCGGACGGCTACCAGGCCCGCCGCAGCTACTCGATCGCCTCCGCCCCCGGCGTGGCGGAGATCGAACTGGCCATCGAGTGGCTGGACGACGGCGAAGTATCCGGCTTTTTCCACGACGTTGCGCAACCGGGCGACACGATCGAGGTGCGCGGCCCGCTCGGCGGCCATTTCGTCTGGCACGCGGCGCAGCCCGGCGCCGTGCTGCTCGTGGCCGGCGGCTCCGGCGTGGTGCCGCTGGTGTCGATCGCGCGCGACTGGGCCCGGGCGGGCACGCCGGATTCGATGCAGCTGCTCCACTCCGCCCGCACCTGGGAAAGCCTGGCGTACCGCCACGAACTGCAGGTCGTCGCCGCGACCCGCCCCGGCTTCGACTACATCGCCACCGTCACCCGCGGCACGGCCGAACCCGGGGCGGCCCGCTACGGCCGCCGCATCGACGGCGCCATGCTGGAAGAAGTGCTGGCCCGGGGGCCCGCCCTGCCGGACGTGTGCTACGTGTGCGGCGCCAACGGCTTCGTGGATACGGCGGCGCAGCTGCTGGTCGCGGCCGGCATCGCGCCGCGCGCGATCCGCACCGAGCGGTACGGCGGATAGCCCTGCAAGGCCGGATTCAGCCCCGGTCCGCCACCGCCACCCCTTCCCGGTGGCCGGCAAGGATCGCCAGGATCTGCTCCACGCTGACCGGCTTGACCAGGTGTTCCTCGAAGCCGGCCTCGAAGGCCAGGTCGCGGTCCTTCTGCTGCCCCCAGCCGGTGACGGCGATCATCACCGTGCGCCCCAGCGCCGGAATCGTGCGCAGCGCGCGTGCCAGGTCGTAGCCGTTGAGCCCGGGCAGGCCGATGTCGAGGAACGCGAAATCGGGCACGAACGCCCCGGCGTCGGCCAGCGCCTGCGGCCCGTCGTGGCAGACGTGCACGGTGTGGCCCATCGTGCGCAGCAGGCCGGCGATCGCATTGACGAAGTCCTCGTTGTCGTCCACCAGCAGGATGCGGAAGCGCGTATCGCCGCCGTGCCCCAGCGACGGGCGCGCCACCGGCTCGGGCACTTCCGCCAGCACCGGCAGCGTGACGATGAACGTGCTGCCGGCGCCGGCCCCGCCGCTGGCCGCTTCCAGCGTGCCGTCGTGCAGCTCGACCAGCTTGCGCGCCAGCGACAACCCCACGCCCAGCCCCTGGTTGGTGCGCTCCAGCGACGCATCGGCCTGCACGAACATTTCGAAGATCTCGCCCAGCATCCCGGGCGCGATGCCGATGCCGTTGTCGGCCACCCGGATATGCAGCCGCCCGCCGTCATCCTCGTCCCCGCCCACGTCCGCCGACAGGGCGATGCGCCCGCCACGCGGCGTGTACCGGGCGGCATTGTTCAGCAGGTTCGACAGCACCTGCGCGAGCCGGGTCGTATCGCCCAGCACGTGGACCGGCCGGGCCGGCAGGTCCACCGCCAGTTCGTGGCCCTGCGCGTCGATGAAGGGGCGGGCGATTTCCAGCGCGTTGGCGACCACCGCGTGCAGCTCCAGGCTTTCGCGCCGGATCGTCAGCTTGCCCGTGTTGATCCGCGAAACGTCCAGCAGGTCGTCGACCAGGCGCACCATCTGCTTGAGCTGGCGTTCCATCACGCCGCGCGCGCGCAGGCTGGCGGCCGGGTCGCCGCCGTTGAGCCGCATGATATCCAGCCCGGTACGCAGCGGCGCCAGCGGGTTGCGCAGTTCGTGGGCCAGCGTGGCCAGGAATTCGTCCTTGCGGCGGTCCGCCAGCAGCAACGCGCGCTCCGCGCCCTGGCGCACCGCCATTTCGCGTTCCAGTGTCAGGTTCGCTTCCTGCAGCGCGTTGGCGCGCTGGCCGATCTCGGCGAGCATGTCGTTGAACGCGTCGACCAGCGTGCCGATTTCACCACTGTGAACAGCGCTGCCGCCGCCCTGCCCGCCCTTGCCATGGGAGCCATCCGCGTCATGCTCGACGCGCAGCGAGAAATCGCGCCGCTGCATGACGGCGCGGGCCACTTCCGTCACCGCCCGCAGCGGCCGCGTGATCGCCTGCTGCAGGCGGCTTGCCACCAGCGCCGCCAGCAGCAGGCTGGCCAGCGTCACCACGCCGAGGATCATCGCGTAGCTGGCCAGCCGGTCCAGCAGGCGGTAGCGCGCGCTCAGGTACACGGTGCCGACCCGTTCGCCGTTCTCGAGGATCGGGTGATAGACGACCATCCTGCCGCCCTCGATCGCATGGCCGGGCCGGCCGGGCCGCTCGGGCAACGGCGGCAGGTTGGCGCCGGATTGCGCATACGCGGCGAAGATGGCGCCGTCGGCGCCGTAGATGGCGCCCTGCTGGATCTGCGGCCGCACGCGCAGCAGCTCCAGGTTCTGGCGCGCCACGGCGGGATCGTTGAAGCCCACCGCCGGTGCCGACACGGTGGCCACGATCTCGGCCTGGGTGGTCAGGTCGTCCACCCAGTTCTTCTGGAAGGTCGACAGGTCGTAGATCAGCATGCTGACGGACATCGTCACCAGCGCGGCGAACGTGGTCGCCAGCGCCATCGCCACCAGCTTCGCTCGCACGGTATCGGGCCGCAGGCGGGACAGCACTCAGTTCCCCTTCTGCACGTGCCAGGCCACCGAGAGCAGGCGCGAGCTCAGTTTCAGGTTGCTGCGTTCCGCGGCGGGCAGCGAGACCTCGAAACGCACGCGGTCCTCGACCAGCCGGAAGTTGATGACGGCGCCATGCTGCAGCCCGTTCTCGTCGTCCGCCACGGCGAGCGCGCCGTTCTGCGTGGCATTGCGCAGCACCTTCGGCAAGTCCGACGCCGTGCCGGCGAACACCATCTGCATGCCCGCCACCGGGTCGCCCTCGCGCAGGCTGCGCACGGCCACCGGGCGCCCGTTCACGGTACGTCCGGCCGTGATCCGCGTGAGCTCGGCCGCCACGTCGTCCGCGCCCATCACGCCGACAGCCAGCGCGTCGCCGGCCTCCTTTGGCGCGCTGAATTCCACGTAGCCAAGGAACTTGAACAGATACGCCGCCTTCACGCTGCGCTCCAGGTTCGGCACGGCCGCGGCGGCCGGCTGGCCCACGGCGGCGCAGCTCAATGCGACGCACAGCGCAGCCAGCGCCAGCAGCGCAGCAAGCCAGCAGGGCAAGGCCGGTGTGGGCCGGGGAGGTGCGATCGCGGTTGGCGTCATGTCAGAAGCGGTAAGTGAGCCGGAGTACGGCGGTTCGTTCGAACACGCTCCGGTTCGGCGCCGCGCCGAATTCGGGGTGGGACCGGTGCAGCAGGTTTTGACCGATCAGCGCCACGTCGAGATTGCGGGTGGCCTTCCAAAGCCATTGCAGGTCCAGCTCGTGATACGACGGCACGGCCGGGCGCGGCAGCGCGCCGACCTTGCGCAGCGTCCAGTCCAGCTGCATGTCGCCCGGCAGGTCGTGCGACGAACGCAGCTGCCAGTAATGGCCCGGGTCGGCCGTGGCCACGCCGAACGCGCCGCTGCCGTCGCGGCTGCCGGGTCGCAGCGCCGTGTCCACCCGCTGCACCACCAGGCCGCCGCTCAGGCGCCAGTTGTCGGTGGCCTGCCAGCGCGCCCACATCTCGATGCCGCGGGTACGGCCATAGGCCATGTTGCGTACCTCGCTCAGCCCGCTGTACGCGGGGCCGCGCGGATTCGGCTCCTGCGTGCGCAGCTTGTCGTAGCTGGCGAAGAACGCGGTGGCCGAATACGACCAGCGCGGCGACGGCTGGATGCGATAGCCCAGTTCGGCCACGTTCGCCGTTTCCGATTCGAACGCCGGCCCGCCGCCGAAGATATAGCGGGGCACGCCCCCCACGGCGACCGGCCGCAGCGGTGTGTAGAGATCGCGGTCGTAGCGCGACGGCGTGCGCACCGTGCGGGCCAGGCTGGCCCACAGCAGTTGCCGGCTGTCCGGCGTCCAGGCCAGCCGCAGGCCGGGCAGGAATTCGCCGCCGGTGTACTGGTTGTGCTCTGCCTTGATGCCCACCGTCAGGCGCAGGTCTTCGCGCAGCGCCACTTCGTCCTGCGCGAACAGGCTGGCCCAGTGCATCGACAAGTCGTTCGGCAGGTAAGCCTGGTTGCGGCCGTTGGCGATCCGGTCGCGCGAGTAGCGGTAGCCGGCGCCCCAGGTCACATTGTGGCTGGTGCCGAGGCGCACGCCGTGCTGCGCTTCCAGCTCGACCGTGTCGAGCCTTTCGTACAGGGTGTTCGGCTGGTCGCGCTCGACATGATCGAGCACCAGTTGCAGCCGCACGTTCGAATCGTCCGCCAGCCGGCGCGTCAGCCGTGTGACCAGGTTGGCGCCCGAGATGCGGATCGGGCTGCCGGTGCGCTGCGCCAGCTCGCCCTGGTACACGTCGCCCGACAGCGTGAAGCCGCCGCGCGGCCGGTCCCAGTCGGCGCGAAAGCCGGCCTGGCGGCGCGTCAGGCCGGTGGCGGCCAGGCCCGTATCGCGCGCGGCGTCGTCGGCATCCACGTAGCGCGCGTAAATGCGGTAGTGGCCGTCGTTCGGCAGCGCACCGCCATAGCGCACGCTGCCTTCGCGATCCTCGCTGCTCGCGGCGGCGGTCACCAGGGTGCCCTGCGTGTCCTTGGCCGAACGGGTGATCACGTTGATCACGCCATTGACGGCGTTGGCACCCCAGATCGTGCCGCCGGGCCCGCTGATCACCTCGATCCGCTCCACATCCTCGAGCAGCACGTCCTGCGCGTCCCACTGCACACCGGAGAACAGCGGCGTATAGACATTGCGCCCGTCGATCAGCACCAGCAGCTTGTTCGACTGCAGGCTGTTGAAGCCGCGCGCCGTGACCGCGTAATTGCGGGCATCCGCGCGCGCCACCTGCAGGTTGGGAGCCAGGCGCAACGCCTCGGGCAGCGAGCGCGCGCCGCTGCGGCGGATGTCGTTGTTGCTGATGATATAGATCGACGCGGCGGCATTGCCCAGCCGCTCTTCCTGGCGCGAGACGGAGGTGATGACGATGTCGCTCAGCTGCTCGAGCGAGAGCTCGGCGATGTCGTCCTGCTGCGGTGCCGCATCGGCGCGACCGGCCGCCATGGCGACGCATGCGGCGGCGACCGCCGCGCGCAACATGGCCGTGCCGCGCGCGCAGGTATCGCGCGGTGCAGCGCGGGTGATACCGGGTCTGGTTGTGCCGCGGTTCGCTTCCCCGCGTGTCATTGGTTTCATAGCCGCGCCAGGCACGTTGAATTTTGCTCAGGAATTATATGCATGCCGATGCTTCTCCCTGCGCACAGTAGCACAGCAGCCTTGCAAAATGGGCAATGGCCCGCATTTGCCCCGTAAATTCCCGACGAAAGAGCACATGTTCCCGAAACCGCCCCGCCCCGAACCGCCCCGCCGCGCCATCGCCACGCAGGTCGTCCAGCAACGCCAGGCGCAGCGCGCGCCGGATGTGCTGATCGTCGGGCGGCCCGGGCCGGCACCGGCACCGGCACCGGCTGACGAGCCTGCCTCGATACAGGGTCCGCCTGTGGATCGGCAGCCAGTTTAGGTATACTGCATGGCCATGAACAAGCACACACGCATGTCGGAAGAATGGGAGCGCTGGCTCGATGCCAGCCTGGACAAGGGCTGCCGCATCACGGATATCGTTGCCGCGATGGCGGCCGCGCACTACGATGCGGCCTGGGCGGAAGCCACGGTGCGGGAGCGCCAGCTGCAGCGTTCGCGGCCCACGCCCGAGGCGGCGGCGGCGCAGGCCGGCCCGTATCGCTACGGCACGCCGACGATCCGGCACCGCAATAATACGATCGTCACGAGCGACCGCACGGTACGGGTGGCGATGCGCATCGAACAGCCCGTGGTGGCCGTGCTGGACGACGTGTTCTCGCCGGAGGAATGCGACGGCGTCGTCGCGCTGGCGCGCGTGCGGCTGCAACCGTCGGCCACGCTGAGCCCCACCACCGGCGAAAACCAGGTAAAGGACCACCGCACCAGCCAGGGCGCGTTCCTCGACGATGCCGATGAGCCGCTGCTGCAGCGCCTGAACCGCCGCATCGCCGAGATCATGCACCAGCCGGTGGCGCACGGCGAAGCGCTGCACGTGCTGCACTACGGCGTGGGCGCCGAGTACAAGCCGCATCACGACTATTTCGATCCCGCCAATCCCGGCTTCGCGGGCACGCTCAAGCGCGGCGGCCAGCGCGTGGCCACGCTGATCGTCTACCTGAACGACGTCGAGGAAGCGGGCGACACGGTGTTCCCGAAACTGGCGCTGTCCATCGTGCCGAAGAAGGGTTCCGCGGTCTATTTCGAATACGTGAACGGCGACGGCCAGCTCGACGAGGCCAGCCTGCACGGCGGCGCCCCGGTGGAGCGCGGCGAAAAATGGGTTGCCACGAAATGGGTGCGCCAGGGGGTATTCAAATGAAGGCGGGCAAGCGGGTGCATGCGCCGGCTTGCCCGCCCGGGTATGATCCGGCCCGCCTGCGCGGACGCCTTGCCGCCCGCCCGGCCGGTCAATTGCGGCCGGTCGGGATCAGTCGCGGTTAGTCATCTTCCCGGCCGATCTGGTCGATGATGCGCTTGCCCTGCTCGACGCCGCCGTCGCCCATCCCCAGCGGCACGTAATAGTGGAACAACGGCTCGCCATCCTTGTACACCGAGCCCATGCAGATCTCGTACCCCTTGTACTCCACGGTTTTCAACTGCGACAGTTCTGCGCCTCTCACGATTGCCTCCCCATTCAGCGGTGATTTAGGTTCTGGCCGCCCCTGGCCGGTGGCGGTGCCGTATTGGTATGCCCTACGGCTCCGAGTATGCCGTGCGCGTCAGGCGCGAACTGTGCGCGGCTTCACCAAGCGAAGGCGGTGCTTTCACCGTGATCGCATCGGCGCAACAGCCGCCGTGCAGGGTTGACCGGGCGGGCGCGGCGCCGGCACGGCCGTGTTGCGGCGCAGCGAAAAAGCGGCGCGGTTTGCCGGCGCCCCTGCCTTCCGGCGCCGCCAGCGCCTATTTCTTCAGCGCCGGCTGCCCCGGTTCGATCAGCACCAGCTTGCCCGTCTTCGGGTCGCGGTAGACTTCGCCCACGCGGTCGTAGCCGCTGCCGGCCTGCGTGACGCCGGCGGCGGGGCGCTCGATCTGCCGCCCCTTCTCCACCGGCTGCGGCGCCTTCAGCGCGCCCTGGCTGCCGGCGATCGCCGCGATCAGGCCGCACGCGAACACCAGCATCACGTCGACCAGGTTCACCAGGCTGGCACGCGGGTCTTCGTCGCCCGCATCGAACCGGTCGTCGAGATGGGAGTACAGGCGCAGGCGCCTGCGGCCGGGTTTCGCCGTCATGCGCGCTGCCCCATCGATTCCACCGGCCGGTCTTCCATGGCGTCCTCCATCGCTTCCAGCGTCTCCTCGTACCAGCGGCGGCGCAGCTTGCCGATCACCAGGCCGCCGATGCCGGCCACGAGGCCCAGCACCGTGGCGTCGAACGCAACGGTGACGGCGCTGGCCAGTTGCGCGGGATCGCCGGCGCCCAGCGCGGCCAGCCCGGGCCCCAGCGGAATGATCGTGGCCATCAGGCCCAGCATCGGCGGAATGCGTGCCAGCAGGTCGGCCCGCTCGAGGCGGTGCCGGGCGATCGCCTGCACCTGGGCGATATTGCCGCCGGCGCGCAGGCGGCGCAGGCCGTGGAAGCGTTCGCCGACGGCGATGCCGGCCTCGATCACCGCGATGGCGCAGCCCAGCAGCAGCGCGGCCAGCGACGGCATCAGCAGCCAGCTGACCGCATCGTGCAGCCAGCCGAAGGAATGGGGTTCGATCATGTGAATCTCCTGGAAATGTGAGGAACGGTGCGGCCGCGCCACAGGCCCGCCGAGAAAAGCGCGAGCCCGGCCGCCAGCATGGCCAGCAGCCTGGCGACCGTGACGCCGGGCACTTGCGCGGCGACCTGGGGATGCAGTTCATAGGCGCGCGGCGCGGGTGCGGCGTCGGCCGGTGTTTCGGGGCGCATCTGTGTCGTTGACGCTTGCGTCCTGCTATCGGCCGGGGGCGGTGCCGGGGCCGCCTGCGGCTGAGTTCGTGTCAGGGTTCCTGACCCCATGACACGGGCTGAGCCGTTATCGGCGGCCGGCAACAGGTCGCCGCGCGCCCTGGCGAGGGTAATGCCGAGCGCCTGCGCGTCGGCGCCGTCGAGCTGCGGCGCCAGCCATCGCCACATCGGGTGGCCGGGCGCGGCGTGGCCGCTGCCGGGCAGGCCGTTGGCGGCCACCAGCCGCGCCAGCTCGCCGCCCAACCGCCGGATCGTGGCGGGATCGGTCTTCCAGTAGCCCTTTTCGGCGGCCACCATGAAGATCGCCAGCATGTGCGCCTTGACATGGGCGTTGTGGCGCTGGCCGAGGAATTGCGGCAGCCCGAGGTTGCGGGCATCGTCGAAGTACACCGACTTCACTTCGTCCCACGCCCAGTTCTTCACCAGGTCGGGCCGCGTCACCTGCCAGCCCCACAGGTTTTCCAGGAATTCCTGGCCCATCGTGCGGGCGCCGGCATAGCCATGGTCCATCAGCGGCTTGAGCCACGCGGGATTCAGGAAGCGGCCGCGCAGCTCGCCCAGCAGCGCGGCGGCCAGCGGCTCGACATCGGCGCGGCCGGGCTGCGCGTGCTGCAGGATCAGCGCGTCCGGCACGCGGCCGGTGCGGCCTTCGACCGCCAGCGACAGGCCGCCCAGGTAATCGAACGCGTCGTTGTTGTCCAGCAGGCCGTACAGGTTGCTGGCGCGGCCGTGGTAGGTGCGGGCGATGCCGTCCAGCGCCGCGTCGAATGCCGCATGCTGCGCCTCGCCGCCCGCGTCGAGGCCATACGCGTGGCCCATCCGGTTGCGGTAGGCAGCGCCGATTTCATCGCGCTCGCGCCATGCCCCCGAACGCTCGGTCAGGCGGTTGACGCCGGTGCCATAGGCCCCCGGCGCATCGCCGAACACGCGCTGCGCGGCGGCGCGGCCAGCCTCGGACCCCGGCTGGCCGGCACGCACCAGCGCGCGATACCGGGCCAGCCATTCGTTCGCGACCCGGTTGCCGGCCACGGGTTCGCCGCCCCATTCGACGCTGCCGCCCAGCGGCGCGAGCGCCGCCTGCAGCGCCTCGCGCAACGCCGGGTCCTGCCCGGCCAGTGTCCCGGCCGATGCCGCCAGGGCAAGCCGGCCGGCGCGGTCGATCAGCCGGATCAGGTTCGGATACAGGTCGCGGAACAGGCCGGAGGTGGTCACCAGCGCATCGCGCCGCTTCGCGCCGGGCCTGAGGCGCACGCCGGTGACGATGCCGCGCGCGTTCCACTCCGGCTCGGCGCCCATCATCGCCAGCGCGAACGCCACCATTACGCCTTCGTCGCGCACCGCGTCGGAGGCCCACAGGATGATGCCTTCGCTGCCGGCGGCATCGGGAGCGCGCGCGATCGCCTTGTCGGCCAGGCTCGCGCCGAGCTGGTAGCCGAGCCTGGTCGGCAGCAGGTCGCCGTCGACCGCGTGGAAATTGCGGCCGGTCGGCAGCGACTCGGGCGAGCGCAGCGGATCGTTGCCCTTGCCGGGCTCGATGTAGCGGCCGTCCAGGCCGGCCAGCAGCGCCTTCATTTCGAGGCGGGGCGAATCGGCCAGCTTCGCGGCGACGGCGGGATCGTCGATGCCGCCCTTCTTCATCGACCCGAGCATCAGGTCGATCGATTCCTGCCGCCACGGCCGGCCGAAGACGTGCAGCCCGTGCGGCATGAATTTTTCCTGCAGCTTGGTCAGATAGTGGCCGATCTCGTGGGCCAGCAAATCGTCGTCGGCCGCATCGTAGCCGATGCCGCGCACCGCCAGCACATCGGCCATCGACGCTTCCAGCTCCGCCTTCAGGTTCAGCGCCGCCACGCGTTCGCGCATCAGGCCGGCCGCCTGCGTCTTCAGCGATTCCGAGCTGGCCGCCTCGTAGCTTTCCACCACCTGGCGCAGCGCCAGCAGCTCGTCGTACAGCGGCGTGCTGGCCAGCGGCGGCGTCAGGTGGTCGACGATCACGGCCAGCCCGCGCCGCTTGGCCTGCGTGCCCTCGCCGACCCCGTCGACGATGTAGGGATAGATCCCCGGCAGGTCGCCGGCGATCAGGCTCGGGTAATCGTCGCTGGCGAGCCCCACCGCCTTGCCGGGCAAGAATTCGTATGTCGAATGGCGGCCCACGTGCACCAGCGCATCGGCCTTGAAACGGTCGCGCACCCAGTGATAGAAGCCGAGGTACTGGTGCGGCGGCGTGATGCTGGTATTCGCATGCAGCAGTTCCTCGTCGACTTCCCAGCCGCGCGGCGGCTGCGGGCCGATGAACACGTTGCCGAACACGAGGCCCGGCACCAGGAGCCTGCCGCCGTCCACCATGACCTTGCCGGGCGCGCTCCCCCACCCTTTCAAGCCTTCGATGCCATAGCCGGCCACCTTGCGGCTCAGCCGTTCCAGTGCGGCGCAACGTCGTGCCGCGCGCACGTCGAGGCAGGCGCGGTAGCCGTCGCCCAGCGCGGCCAGGTCGCGGATCGCGGCCTCGCGCAGCGGATGATCGGCGCCCTCGACCAGGTGCTGCAGCTCCTTGACGATGACGTCCACCTGCTTGCGGCCCAGCAGCCATTCGCCGGCCGCTTCCGCTTCCAGCACGTCCACGTGCAGGCGGCCAAGAAGGCCGTTCGTCATCTCGCCCTGCACGCGCGGCGGCAGCGTGGCGAACCAGCGCGCGTACTCCGCGGCGGTCAGGCTGTTCACGCTGCCGGCCAGCTCGCGCAGCGCGGCGCGGTCTTCCGGCAGGTTGACGCCGTGCGCCATGATCCGGTCCAGCAGCGCCCCGGGCGACGCCGGCAGGTCGCCGACTGTGTAGCCGGCGTCCTTCATCGCGTGCAGCATGTCGAACAGCGAGGCCGGCACGTCGAGGTTGTCGGCGCCGATGTTCTGCCGGCCCGGCGGATGGTTGTAATAGATCAGCGCCACGCGCTTGTCGCGGTTCGGCTTGTCCCGAAGGGCCAGCCAGCGCGTGACGCGGCCTGCCAGTCGCGCCGTTTCATCGGCCAGCACCACCGGCGGCCGGTTCTCGATGCCGGTCAGCCTGTCGCGCTGCGCCTGCCCCAGCGCAGCCACCACGATCGGCTGGCCGATGCCCTGCAGTTCCGGCAGCGCCACGCGGTATTGGACGGAATCCGGCGGCAGGCCGTCCGGCGACAGGCGCCATTGCAGCGCCGTGCGGTCGGACAGCCGGATGGCCTTGAATACGGGGACATCGAGCCGCCTGAAGGCGTCCGCCACGGCTTCGCGCCCTTCGGCCGCGCCCACCACGAAATCCTGCAGCACGACCAGCGCCGCCGGCCGGGCCGGCGCGACCAGTTCCGGCAGACGCTCCAGCGCTTCGCGCGACGCGCCGCCCCAGCGCGTGAGCACCTGCACGCACGGCTGCCCGCCGGCCTCGATGCGGCGGCACACCGCGGCCGGCACGGCGGCATCCATGTTCGCCAGGTCGAGCACCACCACGGTGGGCCGGGCCGCCAGGCCCAGCCGCGCGCCGTTGCCCCACGCCGCGGCATCGGCCAGTTCGCGCCCGCCGGCGCGCACCCGTAACGTCGGCTCCGGCCGCGGCCCCGCCAGCGGCGCGGCCGGGTGCAGGCGATGGGCGAACAGCGCTTCGGTATTGTCGACGCCGCCGGCCTGCCACACGCGCCGCGCCGCGAGCCAGCGCATTGCAGCCGGGTGGGCCTGCGCCGCCGCCAGGGCGGCCGGCGACGGCGCCTCGGCGGACAGGTCGCGCAGCGTTTCGGGCGGAAAATCGCGCATGGTGCGTTCCTTGTCACCGCCGGGTTGGCCGACCGCTTCGCGGCTCATCAGGCTCAGGCCCGCTTCGCCGTTGAACGCCAGCACCGCCGTCCTTGCCTTCGCATGGCGCGCCAGCGCATCCTTCAGCCGCTGCGCCGGATCGCCGAACAGGGACACGGCAAGGATGGTGTCGGCCTGGCCGACCAGCCGCGCCGCCTCCTGGTCGCCGGTGGCCATCCACTGTGCCGGCGTGCGCAGCACGATGCGGTCGTTCGGGTGCCGGGCGAGATGGCGGTGCGCCGCCTCGATCGCCACCGGCGCGGCGCGCTCGGTGACGACGGCGAACAGCGTGGCGGCGTACCCGCGCGCGCAGGCGGCGATGCACAATAGCGCGGCCAGTGCGCGCACGAATGGGGAAATGCTCAAGGTAGTCCGACCGTCCCGACCGTTTCCCGGCCGGCGCCTGCGGCAACCGGAAGGAACAGGCGATGAAAACGCAACAGGCAGGACCCCTCCCCGGGCCCGGCACATCCATTGCAAACGGCCGGTCTTCTGGCTTGCCGTCGTCCTTCCCGGTTCGTGCCTTCCCGTGCGCTGCACAGTGGCGGTTGAACCGGGTCGTCAGGCTTACAGCAGCGGGGGCTGCGCCGGACTGGCGGGGATCGACATCCCGCGCATCACCGGCTTCCCGTTTCACCCCCTGGCCGAAAGGCGGGAGGGCACCGTTTGCTCAAGCGGCGGATTCTACAGGCAATGATGGCGGTTTGTCACGACGGCCGCGGCGCTGACAAACAACACACGCTGGCGAAAAGACAGTCACGATATTTCCTGATGGCATTGATTGGGGTATAGTCATCGTGACCTGGACAATTCACCGATACCAGGCCCGCTTTCCGTTGCCACCCTTGCCGCCGCAATCGTTGTCCACAACATTCGATCGTCGGCGCCTCTCCTTATTCCTGCCGATGACTGCACAAACCTCCGATCTGATGTACCGCCTGCTGGTGCAGGGCGTGGTCGACTACGCGATCTACACGCTGACGCCCGAAGGCATCGTGTCGAACTGGAACGCGGGCGCGCAGCGCGCCAAGGGCTACACGGCGGGCGAGATCGTGGGCCGGCATTTCGAAGTGTTCTACAGCGCCGAAGACCGTGCCGCGGGGCTGCCGGCGGCCGCGCTGGCAACCGCGCGTGCCGAATCGCGGTTCGAAGCGGAAGGCTGGCGCCTGCGCAAGGACGGCACGCGGTTCTGGACCAGCGTGGTGCTCGACGCGATCCATGACGACGACGGCAAGCTGGTCGGCTTCGCCAAGATCACGCGCGACATCACCGAGCGCCACCAGCAGCAGCTGAAACTGATCGAGTCGAAGGAGCTGGCCGAACAGTACAGCCAGCAGATGGCATCGCTGTCGCACTTCCTCGAATCGGTGATCGCCAACATCCCCGCCAGCGTGCTGGCGCAGGACGTGGGCACGGGCGAGATCCTGCTGGCCAACGGGCAGGCGCGCCGCCTGTTCGCCGGCACGGATGCCGGCAGCAGCGCCGACCTGAAAGGCCGGCGCATGCGCGACTGCCTCGATGCGGACGTTGCGCAATATATCGAGCGCCTGGCGGCGGCTTCGGCGGGCGGCCAGGCGACCGACGACGGTCTGGTGCAGACCCCGCTCGGCCCGCGCACGCTGCGCAGCCGCACGGTGGTGGGCAGCCGGCCCGACGGCGAGGGCGACTATATCCTGATCATCACCGAAGACGCGACCGACGAACTGGCCGCCTATGCGCAGATCCACCACATGGCCCAGCACGACGGGCTGACCAACCTGCCGAACCGCACCTATTTCCACGAGCGCCTGGCAGCCGCGATCAGGGACAGCGCGCAAGAGCACACCCATGCGGCGATCCTGTGCCTGGACCTGGACAACTTCAAGAACATCAACGACGCGTTCGGCCACGGCTTCGGCGACAAGATCCTGCTGACGCTGGCCGGCCGGCTGAAGAAATGCCTGCGCGAGCACGATACGCTGGCCCGTCTCGGCGGCGACGAGTTCGCGGTCGTGATTCCCCGCGTGCGGCGGCTGGAGGAAGCGGAGCAGGCGGCGCAGCGCCTGATCGACGCGGTGGCGCCGGCCTTCGCGGTCGATGGCCACAGCTTCTCGGTGGGCCTGTCGATCGGCATCGCGATCTCGTCGCCCGACGGCAGCACGGCCGAGCAGTTGCTGCGCTTCGGCGACATGGCGCTGTACGAAGCCAAGCGCAACGGCCGCAACCGCTATGAACTGTTCCGCCCCGAGCTGGAAGCCGCGTCGCGCGTGCGCCGCCAGATGGAAATCGACCTGCGCCGCGCGCTGCACCGCGGCGAACTGCAGATGCATTACCAGCCGATCATCGAAAAGGAAGGCTGCCGCATCTGCGGCTACGAAGCGCTGATCCGCTGGCACCACCCCGTCAGGGGCCTGGTTGCGCCGATGGAATTCATCCCGCTCGCCGAGGAAACCGGCCTGATCCACGAACTGGGCGCCCGGGCGCTGAACCTGGCATGCCAGGAAGCGGCGACCTGGAGCAACGGCGAAACCATCGCGGTGAACCTGTCGCCCGTGCAGTTCAAGAGCACCGAACTGGTGAAGACGGTGGCGCTGGCCCTCGAGGATGCGGGCCTGGCGGCCGGACGGCTGGAACTGGAAATCACCGAGTCGGTACTGCTCGCCAATACCGACGGCAATATGCGTACGCTGCAGGCCCTGAAGGCGCTCGGCGTGCGCATCTCGCTCGACGATTTCGGCACCGGCTATTCGTCGCTGAGCTACCTGCGCTCCTTCCCGTTCGACAAGATCAAGATCGACAAATCGTTCGTGCGCGACATGGGCGAAAGCCGCGAGGCGATGGCGATCATCCGCGCCATCATGGGTTTGTCCAGCAGCCTGCTGATCGAGATCATCGCCGAAGGGGTCGAGACCGAGGAGCAGTTCCGGCAACTTCAGGACGAAGGCTGCTCGCACTTCCAGGGCTACCTGTTCGGGCGCCCGGTGGCCGCCGAGCATCGGGTAGTGGCGATCGAGGAACGGCGCGCCGCCTGAGCCTCCGCCTCTGCGCCACCGCGGAACATGACAGCGCCCGAAGCGCACCATGCCGGTGCACCGCGGACGGCAGTGCTCAGTACGTCTTGTAAGGCAGGAACTTGCCGGACATCGTGATGCTGACCCGGTCGCCGGCCGGATCCGGTTCGCGCTGCATGTCCATCCGAAAATCGATGGCCGACATGATGCCGTCGCCGAATTCCTCGTGGATCAGCGCCTTGAAGGTGGTGCCGTACACGCTGACCAGCTCGTAGAAGCGGTAGACCAGCGGGTCGGTCGGCACGGCCGTCGGCAGCGAACCGCGGTACGGCACCTGCTGCAGCACCAGCACCGCCTCTTCCGGCAGGCCGAACACCTCGCCGACGATCGCCGCCTGGCGCGCATCGAACGTCATCTGACCCAGGCAGCCGGCCGTCACCCACTCCTTCGACAGGCCGACCTGCGCGGCGACGTCGCACCATTTGATACCATTGCGGATCTTGGCGGTCATGATCATTTCGGTGACGTCGGTGCGTTGCATGTTTTGTCCTTTGGGATGGGTGGAAAGTAATGTGGCAGCGGGCCGCGGGCATTGGGCCCGGCCAACCCCGGGTTGCCATCACCAACGAGCAGCATTTATCGTGCCAGATGAAGCCGCACTACCGGAACTTCACCATAAGGGTCGGCTGTGCGCCGTCTTGAGCCGATCAGGACGCCCGGCCGTCGAAGCCCGAGCGCACATCGGTTACGCCGGCCGCAAATCAGATCGGGGTTATTGCGGGCAGGCCGGATCATCCGGGCAGCCCTTCCAGGACTGCTGCCGGCATTGCCGGATTGGCCCTGGCTTCGATTCGTCTGCATAGACGGCAGTAGGCCGCAACGGGGCTGCAATCAAGGGGTGTTTCTCAAGACAATAACCCCAAAGCGGATGGCCAATAGCATGGGGGTCTCGTTACAGTTACACAATGCCATATTGCCACATGGAAACTTGTGAGATAATGTTCTAACTTTTGTCCACTGAGCTATTGAAGATGCGAGTCTCCCAAATCTGGCGATCTGTTTTTACTTGTTCGATCATCTACATTTTTATGGCGGCAGCAGCCAACACATCGGTAGACGCCAACGCATCAGAGAAGCAGGCACCGCTGAAAGCCAGTACAGCGGCCTCGACCGTTGATCAGCGCTCATTAGAAGAGCTCGAAGTACTCGCCCGTACTGGAGACGCTGGGGCAAACTATACCCTCGGGGTACGCTACGCTAAAGGTCTTGGGGTGTCCGCAGATCCCATCAAAGCTTTTTCCCGGATGCGTTCCGCTGCACATCAGGGGCACCCGGATGCGCAAACTGCTGTTGGGCTCTATTATCTTTTCGGCACCGGAACGAAAGCCAGTCCGCAGGATGCAGTCAAATGGCTTAGCTCTGCCGCGACACGGGGAAATATTGAGGCCCAAGGGATACTAGCGGAAATTTATTTTTATGGAACTGGTGGTACAGCCAAGAATCGGAAAGAGGCTCTCAAATGGGCTGTGGCAGCCGCAAAGCAAGGAGATCCGGAATCTCAATACAATCTAGCGGTCTTGTATTCGCAAGACGACGCAAAGACGGCCAATCACGCTGAAGCCGTGAAGTGGTATAAAGCAGCTGCTAACCAGGGACATCTCGATGCGCAGATGCAAGTCGCGGTAGCCTATCTTGAAGGGCACGGCGTTACCCCCGACTTCAATGAAGCCTATCGGTGGTTGAAGCCCCTGGCGAAACAGGGTAATTCGTCGGCTCAGACAAGACTTGGTTTCATGTATCAAAATGGTAAAGTACCCGGGCAAAGCGCAGGTTCTAGCAGAGCGGAAATCTGTTTTTATCGCGCTGCAAAGCAAGGGAATCCAGAGGCGGCAGTTCAGTTTCGGCGTTTTGCGAGCGAAAACCCAGGTTTTGCCGAGGCAATTGCTGCCGCATCCATATCGACGCCAAATAACACCATGACTCAGGGCGAGTGGGCAATGCCTCAGCTTGCAAACTGCGAATAGCTTATTTCCCGTCCAGTCAAGTGATAATTTGATGCATCCCGCAATCGAAGCGGGATTGGGTCGCATACGAAGACACTTACGGTTTCGTAATTCTTTGCTTACCGCTTGGGGCCGGCTTGCCAACGCTGCGTGAATGGGCGCCCAACCTCCCGCAGTAGCATTGGGCGCGCCGTATTGCACGGCGCTGTACGCCGTCAATATCGAACGGTCAGCCGGGACGGCGAGCTAAGCGCCGCCGGCGAAATGCACCGCCAATGACTCCGAGGCCGATGATCAGCGTCGCCCAGGACGCGGGTTCCGGGACTGGAGAAAGGATGACGTTATCAATGGCAAACTCCGGGAACTCCTGTCCACCGGTGATCGTCAAGGAATGGATGTTGGTGAAATCCTCAAATTTGAAAGTTGAAAATGCGTCAGCCGCCTCCGCGTCGATGAGAATCGTACTCGTTACGACGCCATTGAGACCGGTCGCAGTCAACGTCAGAGTCACGGGCTTGTCGTTGCCAAGAAAAGTCTTGGCAACATCCAATGAAATCAAAGAGAACATTTCTGCATCAGGGCGATTGATCGTCACACTACTCTCGTTAAACAAATAAAAAGCAGTGGTTCCGTTGGAGGCGCAACCAGGGCTACACATACCCAAATGGTCCGCAGGGTCGTCAAGGAGATAAAAGCCGAATGGACTGATTGACGAGTAATTTACCCTGAAATTATCCTCGAGAAAGCTGTACGGATAGTAGCCGTAACCGCCGTCCTGAGACTCAAAATCGATTGTTTCCGCATGAGCGGACGTCGCTAAAATGCAGGCCGCAAGAGCAAGCAATGCTTTTCGAGTTGCTTTTTGAATCATTGTTAGTCCCTTTGTAAAATGAACCGGCGCCACCGATGCCCATCCGGGATCAGCCGCGCCGCATCTATCAGGAGCACGGTTACGCTTGGCTGCTAGAACACCAAGAATGCCGAACAACGCGCCCTCGTACGTCGGCTGAAGTGCCACTAATTTCAGGCATTCCTCGACGGGTTATACAGACATACCCCTAATCGCCGTGATGCCGGCGAACGTATAGCTCTATACCTGTTGGCGCGCAGGAGAAGCACCGATACTTAATTTTTAATTAAGAGATGCCTTGGCCATTCTCGATGGCTAATAACTTGCTGTCAAAGACAATAAAATATTATTTTGTAACAAAGTGCTGTGTGGAATTTGCAGCTCTGCCAAAGGAAATAGAAGACAGTTGAACCGCCGCTTCGGTGCACGGCAATGAATCGCCCCGGGTTTTCCAGAGGCTCCATCGTTTGAGAGAATCCAGCCATGAAGAAACAACCCAAATACTCCCCTGAGGTCATCGGGCGTGCCGTGCGCATGGGCGGCGGGGCAGCCAGCGATTACAGCTCGCAGTGGGCAGCGATCGAATCCGTTGCAGGCAAGACAGGCTGCACGCTGGAAACGCTACGTCGCCAGGTACGGCAGCAAGACCGCGACGCTGGCCAGCGCCCCGTCCCGACCACCGCTGAAAAAGAGCGCATCAACAGTTCAACCAGGATGTTTCCAGCTCAAGCAGATAAACCGTGTCGACGGTGTGCCGTGAACGAATGGGCCGAAGACGTCCAGGCTGTCTCCTGCCTTGTTGCGCATCTGGACCACGCACCTGGATTCGAACGAGCCGTCTTGCATGCGTAAGCCTTCATGAACACACTGGTTTTTGTCTTGAATACCTGCTGTTGCTGGCTCATCAAACGAAGGCAGCGACTTGCAGAACAGGGAAACCTGCATGTCACGAGGGAATTTACTCATCCGAGTCCGCGGCAGTATGTACGGTTTATGGTCGGCCTGCGTCGCATGAAAAGCAGAGCACGACGCTCCGAAGCCTATTCCAGCACCCGGTTCCGCGACTCCATGTCCACGCATGCAATGGCCACCGCCCCGGCCAGCAGGAACGCCGCCAGCATCGCCAGCGCCAGCGTGAAATGCGTGGCCATCACGGGTGCCACGATCGCCGGCGCGAACAGCCCGCCGAAGCGCGCCACGGCACCGGCGGTGCCCATGCCGCTGGCCCGCAGATCGGTCGGGTACACCTCGGGCGTGAACGCATACAGCGCGCCCCACGTGCCCAACAGCGCAAAGCTCATCAGCAGGGTCGAGCCCACCACCAGCGCGGTGGACGTGCCCAGGCTGTAGCACATGCAGCCGGCGGCGCTGAGCACCAGGAAGCCCACCAGCGTGGGCTTGCGCCCCCAGCGTTCCACGCCATAGGCGGCCAGTGCGAAGCCGGGCAACTGCACCAGGGCAAGCACGATCAGGAACACCTGGCCACGCATGAAGGCGAAGCCTTCCGCGCCCAGCTTTACCGGCAGGTACACGAACACGCCGTAGTAGGCGATGGAAATGAGGCCCCAGGCGATGAACAGCGCGATGCTCCGGCGCCGCAGGCGCGTCGAGAACAGCGCGAAGACGGACTGGCGCGGCGCGTTCTCCGCCCGCAGTGGCGGCAGGTCGGCGCTGCGGCCGTTCGCCGTGGCCACGCGCACCAGTACCTGGCGCGCCTGTTCCGGCTTGCCGCTGCGGCTCAGGTACATCGGCGATTCCGGCACATACAGGCGCAGCACGACGCCGACCAGCGCCGGCAGCCCGGTGACGAGGAAGATCACGCGCCAGGCATCGTCGCCCCACCCCACGGCCACCAGGGCCAGGATCGCCAGCAGGATCGTGCCGACGGCCCAGAACGATTCGAGCATCACGAGCCAGCGGCCGCGCCTGTCGCTGGGCAGGAATTCCGCCATCATCGTGTAGTCGACAGGCAGCGTGCCGCCCACGCCGATGCCCGTCAGGAAGCGCAGGGCCAGCAGCCACGTGAAATCGGGCGCGAAGGCCGACGCCACGCCGCAGCAGGCGTCGACGATCACCGCCGCCATCAGCACCGGGCGCCGCCCGATCCGGTCGGCCAGCCGGCCGAAGGCGAAGGCACCGACCAGCATGCCGATGAAAAAGAACGTGCCGGTCTGCAGCGCCTGCGGCACCGCCAGCCCGAAGGTCTTCGCGATCGACGGCGCGGTGAAGCCGATCGACAGCACCTGCATCGCGTCGGCCATCCAGACCAGGCCGAAAATCACGAACAGGCGGTACTGGAACCTGCCGACGCCCGCAGCGGCGATCCCCTGTTCGACGGTAATGGGTAAAGCGGACATAAATCTCCCTGGTCTTTCGGTAATGGCAGCGGCGACAGCGGGAACCCGCGCTAGGCCTGCCCTTCGGCAATTTTATCGGGTAACCGGCAATTACTGATTTACAATATGCGGACGATCACTACGGTCGTTCCAATCCTGCCCGTAAAACACCCATATCCTCTCCCAGCGCCCCCCCCCGATCAACCACGACCTCAGCTGGCTGTCCGGCGGCGGCGAGATGGGCGCGCTGATCCGCGCCATGGACTGGTCCGGCACGTCGCTGGGACCGCTGGAGGGCTGGCCGCAGAGCCTGCGCACCTCGGTCAGCCTGTGCCTGTCGTCCACCTTCCCGATCCTGGTCGCATGGGGCGGACGGCATCCAGATCCACAACGACGCCTACCGCCCGATCTGCGGCGACCAGCGTCCACGCGCGATGGGCGGCGCGTTCAGGCAGGTGTGGGCCAGCGCGCTGCCCGTGGTGGGCGATGCGTTCGACCGCGCCCACCGCAATTCGCTGCGCCTCCTGAAACTGGTCAACTCGCTGCTGGACTTTTCCCGCATCGAGGCCGGCCGGGCGACGGCCACCTACGTGCCGCTCGACCTGGCGCGGCTGACCACCGACCTGGCCGGAGTGTTCGATTCGGCGATGGAAAAAGGCGGGCTGCAATACCGGATCGACATCGAAGACCTCGGCGAGCTGCAGCAGGCCATGCTGGTGGCGCTGACCGGCTGGGGCACGGAACAGGACCGGCGGCGCTCGCGCGAAGCCGGCCTCGATGCCCGTCTCACCAAGCCGGTGGACCTGGCCAGCATCGACGCGTTGCTGCGGGAAGCGGCGGCGCAGCGCGCGAACTAGCCGGCCTTCAGGCCGTTTCCAGTGCCGGCAACCGCATTGCCGGCATGGTTTCCAGCGCGTTGGCGCCGTGCGGCGACTTCGGCAGCTCGCCGTTGGCCGGCATGCCCCGCCCGATTTCCAGCATGATGCCGCGCAGCCAGATGTGGCAGGGATCGTTTTCCTGGAAGCGGTGCCATTGCAGGCATTCGGCCATCGGCGGCAGCGCGTAGGGCAGCGGCAGCACGCGGATCGGCAGGCGCCGCGCGCAGGCCAGCGCCAGGCGCGTGTGCATCGTCGCCACCAGGTCGGTGCCGACCAGCGCGGTGGCCATGCTGGTGAAATCGGCGGTCACCACGCGGATGCGCCGGTTCACGTTCTGCGCCTTCAGCAGCAGTTCTTCCATCGTCGGCGAGCGGGGCCGGCCCAGCATCGGCGCGATATGCGGCAGCCGATCGTAGGTGGCCGCATCGAGAACGTCGCCGACCTGGGTATTGCCCTCCCAGATCACGGCGCAGTAATGGTCTTCGAACAGCGTTCGCTGCGGGTGCTCGGGGTCGAGGAAATGGCGCGGGATGATGAGGAAATCGTTCTCGCCGCGGCGCAGCTTCTCGGCCGCGTCGTCCGCCAGCGGCACCAGGTCCAGCGTCATGTTCGGCGCATCGCGCAGCACGCGGGCCACTACCTTGTTCAGGAACACCTCGGTGGCATAGTCCGACACCATGATCTTCATGCAGCGCGTTTCGCGCGCCGGGTCGAACGTGACGCGGATGCCCACGGTGGCGTGCACGTGCAGGATCAGGTCGCGCACCGGGCCCACCAGCTGCCGGCCCAGCACCGTGAGCTCCATGTTGCGGCCCACGGCGGCCAGCAGGTCGTCCTCGAAGAATTCACGCAGCCGGGCAAGCATGCCGCTCATGGCCGACTGGCTGACGTTGACGCGGGCCGCGGCCCGGGTGATGTTCTGTTCTTCCAGCAGCGCGTCGAGCGCCAGCAAAAGATTCAGGTCCAGCCTGTTGAATCGCATGTTGTTGTCTCCTTTTTATGACTCATTGCTGCTTTTTATCCTCCCACTGTATGTTTTTTTATCGTGCGTGTCACTAGCAAAGTGCGCGGGAAATGCGTAAGGATGTGTGAAGAAGCGTGTGAAGAAACGTGTGCAGAAGCGTTTGAAAAAGCGAGTGCGGAAGTAGCGTAGCCGGGCCCGCGTGCGCCGCGCAGGCCCGGTCACGCAACAGCCGGGAAAATCAGGCCTGCGGGTCGCGCACGAAGGCCAGCAGAGGGCCGGCGAGCGCATCGTCGCCGCTGTTGATGGCATACACCTGCGTCAGGTGATTATGGTTGCGCACCACCGAGATCTTCGGCTGGAAGCCGTGCCGCGTGACCAGCGTGGCGAACAGCTCCCCGGCCTGCGCCTGCATCTGTACCGGGTCCAGCTCCGCGTAGCTGATCGCCAGCGGGAACGGCGCCGCGTCGGCCAGCGCCACCGTCGACATGGCCCGGTACGCCGTGAAATCGGTGCCGAAATACGCTTCGTTGCGCGGGTCCGGCGTGGCGATGTTCAGCTGGCTGCGCGCCAGCAGTTCCAGTTCCGCGTTGTAGACGCCGGAAGCGAGAAAGGCGCCGGCGATCCTCAGCCCTTCGGCCGGGTGGAAACGCCGCACCAGCGTGGCCGCAGCCACGTGCGCCGCGCCGGCCGATTCTCCGGCCATCACGATGTGATCGGGATCGCCGCCGTGTGCCGCCGCATGCGCCCTCGCCCACGCCAGCACCGCTGCCGCGTCCTCGGCGCCGGCCGGCCAGCGGTGGCGCGGGCCGAGCCGGTAATTCGGCAGCACCGCCAGCACGCCGTGGCGCGAGAAATAATCGCCGACGGCGGCGCGGTCGGCCTTGTCGCCACGGATGAAGCCGCCGCCGTGCAGGAAGATCACCACCGGGGCCTTGTCCACTCCGCCGAGCGGCAGGTAGACGTCGAGCCGGTGCCGCTCATCGTCGCCGTAGGCGATGTCGCGGAGCACTTCGCCGCCACGCGGCGCATTGGCCAGCAGCGGCGCATACAGGTTCTTCGCGAAGGCGGGATCGATCACGGGCCCGGCGGCGCGGATCGCCTTTTCCAGCTTGCGCATATCCGGCGCATTCACGTTCGCATTCACTATTACGCTCCCGCCAGCCCGGCCAGCGCCGGGTCCTTGTGGAAGCGGCCGTCCTTCATGATGGCGCGCAGGCGCTTGCGGTCCTGCATCACCCTCACGTCCGCCACGGGGTCGCCGTCCACCAGCAGCAGGTCGGCCAGGAAGCCCGGCTTCACCTGGCCCAGTTCGTCGCCCATGCCCATCAGCTCGCCGCCCAGCAGCGTGGCGGCCGACAGCACCTCTTCCGGCGTGTAGCCGAAGTGCTCGACGAACAGTTCGAGGTCGCGCGCATTGCGGCCGTTCGGGTTGAACGGAAAGCCGTAGTCGCCGCCGGGCAGCACCTTCAGGCCGCGCCGCTTCAGTTCCGGCACCAGCTTCTTCTGCAGCGCCAGCACCTCGGCCGCGCTGGTCTTCATGTGCGTCATGTCGAAATGCGGCGGTGGAGTGGCGTCGAGCGTGGCCTGGATGATGCCCACGGCCGGCGCGATGAAGATCTCGTCGCGTTTCGCTTCCAGCAGGTCGAGCGCTTCGCTGTCCGCATAGGTGCAGTGGTACAGCACGCGAAAGCCCGCGCGCAGGCCCATCTTGACCGCCTCGTTGGCCTGCGCGTGGCAAGCGAGCCACACGCCCGATTCGCGCGCCTGTTCGCCGGCGGCGCTGGCTTCTTCCTGCGTGTACAGCAACTGCTGCGAAGCACCCGGCATCAGCGCATCCTCGCCGGACAGCAGGAACTTCACGGACTTGGCGCCGATCGATGCGCATTCCTTGACGAACGCGCGAACCGAATCGGGCCCCTTGCCGTGATCGGCCACCTGGCCGGGATCGAGTTCGTCGATGGTCGGCGGCGAGCGCTCGATCGACGAGGCCACCAGCCGCGGACCGGGCATGCCGCCGCTCGTGATGAACGTGTTCAGCACCACTTCGACCGACTTGCTCAGCGAGCCGGCCGAATAGGCGCTCGTGAAGCCATGGTCGAGCAGGATACGGGCGTTGCGCGCCGTCGTCAGCACCAGGTCTTCCGGCGGCAGCGCCATGCCGGGCACGAAACGCTCCACCGAACTCGGCCACGACAGGTGCGCATGCGCCTCCACCAGCCCCGGCATCAGCGTGCCGCCCTGCCCGTCGATGACGCGGTCGCCGGCCTGGGGCTCGATGCCGCGGCCGCCGTCGGCGACCTCGCTGATGCGGTTGCCCTCCACGCGCACGGCGCCGGTGCCGGGCCGCAGCTGGGCGCCGTCGAAGATGCGTACGTTGTTGAAAATGATTCCGCCCACTTTTGTCTCCTGAATATTCGAATTGATGTCCCAGCTTAGTGGGGCCGCCGGCATCGCCAAAGCCTTGTTTGGCGATACCAGCTATCGCCTGCCTTCATTGCCTATTTGCTGGCCTGCACCCGCAGCGTGACCGGCCCGATCAGTCCGGAAGGACGCAGCGGCGCATCGGCCCGGTACGTCGGCGCGGCGGTGAACGTGACCTTCTGCGCGCCCGGTTGCGCATCGCCGACCAGGCGGTTGACCCACAGGTTGGCCACCCTGACTTCCACGGTGTTGGCGCCCGCGACCACCAGCGAGCCGATGTCGACTTCGTAAGGCTGTTTCCAGGCGATGCCGGCAGACTTGCCGTTCACGATCACTTCCGCCACGTCGCCCACCCGGCCGAGATCGATCTTCATCGGCATGCCGGGCCCTGCCCCGTCCGGAAGGGTGAAGCCGCGCCGGTACACGCTGATTCCCGAGAAATACTTCACCCGGGGATCGGCACTGTCGGCCAGGGAACCCAATGCGCCGGCGGCGATCGCTCCCGGGGCGCCGAGGCCGTCGAAACCGATCTGCCATCCGCCGTCCAGCGTCGCGGCCCGGGTCCATGCCGGCGTCGCGATCGTTGCGGCCGGGCCGGCGGCCGCTTTGCGGAACACGACGAAGACCGATTCGTTCGCGCCCAGCGACAGCGGCACCGCCGTCCTGTTGTCCTGCGTGCGATAGCTTGCCGGTTCGCTGCGCCCGCTGTCGGCATGCCAGAACTCGGGGGCCTTGCCGCGCACGTTGAAGAGCGCCTCCGTGCCGACCGCCGCAGCGGTGCGGTTGGAAATGAAGTACACGTCGCCGTCGTCCAGGCGGCGGTGCACGAAAGAGAGCTGCGCGGCGCCGGTGCCGAAGTCGACGTCCGGCGCCTGGCCGAGCGTGCCCAGCGCCGCTTCCACGTCGCGGCCGTTCACGACGCGGCCCTTGCCGACAAAGGTCGCGGCACCGTTGCTCCACATGCGCCTGGCCAGCGCAGCGAACCGCCGGGGATCGTCGCCGAGCGCCGGCGAGCCCTCCGGCGCCTCGCCGACGATCGTCGCGCCCTGCGTCGCCAGCGCATGCAGCCTGCGCAGCGTGGCCAGCGTCATCCTGCGGCTGGAGCCGCCCAGGAACAGCACGCGGTAGCGCGCGCCGCTCTTCGCGACCAGGTCGCCGTCCTTCACGGACAGCGCGTCCGCGAGGGCGTCGGCATTGACGAAATCGTACGCGTACCTCCGCGGCGCGTCGGCCGGCTGCCCGGCCTTGTACAGCGTGACCAGCGGCGCCTCTTCGCCGTAGAAGTACGCCACGTCGGCGTAGAAGCGCCCCTGCTGGAGCAGCCAGGCGCCGCGGGCCATGTAGTCCACCCACGGGCGCGCCATGCCGGCCCACGTTTCGTTCCGGTTGAAATACTGGCCGAAGATCGCCAGCGACAGGCCCGGCTTCCTGTCCTCGCCCAGCGGCTGGTGCACCGACGTGTGGATCACCGGCAGGTTGACGCCGCTGGCGAATTCCGTGTCGATCATCGGCCGCAGGTCGGCCGGGGCGAACGCCCATGGCGCCATGGCGCTCGTCATCGATTCGGCCGCCACCAGGTTCTGGCCATAGATGTGCGAGACCGAGGCGGCGCCCCGCATGTCGGCGATGGCGGTCGGGTTCGGGCCGAGATCCGGGCGGTACGTCCACATCGCCGCCATCGGGATATCGGCGTGGCGGCGCATCGCCATGTCGTCGCCGAGCGAGACCCTGGCGCTTTCCAGCGCCTCGCCGTAGACCTTCATGCCCCGTTCGCGGGCGACGGCCGCCACGGTGCCGTAGTGCTCGCTGGCGACCAGGTCGGCCAGCGTGCGGCGGTAGTCGTACAGGAAGGCGTCGGTGCGGGCGCGGTTGCCGATGACGAGGCCCGTCAGGGCCGGCAGCCACGGTTTCGCATCGTAGCCGCGCAGGCGCCTGAACTGCTCCAGCAGGCGCGGCGTCCAGTTCGACGTACCGACTTCGGTGCTGTCGGTCACGATGGCGCGCACGCCGCGCTTGCCGATCATGTCCTTGCCGACCGCGCTTTCATAGTTTCCCAGGTAGGTCTGCAGGTAGCGGCGCACTGCCTGGCCGTCGTATTTGTCGACTTCCAGGCCGGTGGCCTCGGGCGTCGCCGGGTGGTTCTCGATGCCGGTCAGCGACCAGCCGAGCCGCACGACCTTCCACTTGCCCCTGGGCGGCGTCCACCGCAGCGTGCCGTCGGCGCCCACCCTGGCGGTCAGGTCGATGACCTGCGACGGGGCCGTGCCGGCCTCGCCCGGATCGGCGGCGGCATCGAGCGCGTGGTAATCGGCCACCGTTGCAAAACCGGCCTTGGCCTCGAACCCGTTCACCCTCGGCTCGGCCGACAGGACAAGCTGGGTCAACCTGAGGTTTTTCGGCTTGGCCATCGCCGCGAACGGTCCCGTGTCGGCGCCTGGCACCGGCATGAAGCCCGGATTGACGACCGGCGGCGTGGGCTTGATCACGACGCGGAAGTGCGCCGCCGTGACGGGTGCGAAGCCGGCCGTGGCCGGTACCAGGGACAGGGGCAGGTCGCCGGCCTTGCGCCATGCCTGCCCGTCCGTACTCGATTCCAGCACCGACGTATAGGCCGCGCCCTCGAAAATGGTCCCGACGCCGGCCACGAAGAGCGTGGCCGAGCGCACCGTGCGGGGCGCCGGATAATCGAGCGTGATGACGATCGCGCCGTCGGCGGCCGGTGGCGCGATCTCGACAATGTCGGCGTTGCCCGGCGCCGCCAGCTTGCCCGCGTCGAGCGTCCTGTCGCCGAGGCGGACGGACGGCAGGCCGGTGGCCCATTCCCCGGCCGGCCAGGCATAGACGGCGATATCGCCGCCTGACCGCGGCAGCGTCTTCGCATCCGGCACGTGCCCCATGATATCGGGCAATACGAACAGGTCCTGGAACGGCCCGCTGGTGCCCGGCACGGGCGCCAGCTTCACGTCGAGCGGCGCGCCGCCTTCGACGACGGTTTCGGACCAGACGACCTTCTTCATCCCGTCCTTCGCCGGCACCCACGGCCCGCCCGTTTCGCTCCAGCCCGGCGAAGCGGCGATGCCGAATTCCAGCTTGTTCCGCTCCGCCAGTTGCGCGGCGAACCTGAACGCTTCCTTCCACCCGGGATCCATGTAGGCCAGCCGTTTTGCAACGACCTGCGGCGTCATCATCTCGGCGTCGAAGTTCTGCAGGCCGCCCAGGCCCGAGCGCGCCATCCACTCGATATCCTTCCGGATGCCTTCCTTCGTGACATTGCCGTTCAACCAGTGCCACCAGACGCGCGGGCGCGCCGTGTTCGGCGGATCCTGGAATTCGCGCAGGTCGAGCGCGGCAACCTCGGCCACCGGGGCCAGCGTAGCGAACGTGCCGATCACGGCCAGGCTCATCATGGCGCGGCGCGCGTGCCCGGCCATCGTGGATTTCTTGTCCATGCGGCGTGCTCCGTTCAGATGCGGTTGGCCCTGGCGATCCTGCCCAGCACCGCGAGACTCGGCTTGGCTGTGCGCTTCATCGTCTTGCGGTCCACGTCGATCAGGCCGAAGCGCGGACCGTAGCCGAAGATCCATTCGAAATTGTCCAGCAGCGACCAGTGGACGTAGCCGCGCACGTCGATGCCGTCCTTCAGCACATTGGCCACGCCGGCGACCGCCGTGTTGATGTACGCCACGCGCTGGCTGTCGTCGTCGGTGGACGTGCCGTTTTCCGTGACGTACAGCGGCACCTTCACGTGCTGCGCCGTGTAGCGCAGCGTCGCTTCCAGCGCCTGCGGGTAGTACTCCATGTGGGCCGACGTCATCACCGCATCCTTCGGCGGCGGCAGCACGCCTTCCGGCCCGACCAGCTCGCGCGTATAGGTCTGCACGCCGAAGAAATCGCCGTGCTCGGAAATCGCCTTGAACCATGGCTCGTAGGCGATGGCGCGCTTGCGGTCGCGCATGGCCGGGTCGCCGACGGCCTGGTCGTCCGCGATCGCGATCGAGAAGCCGACCGGCAGTTGCGGCCGTGCGGCCTTGATGGCCTGGTAGGCCGCGGCATGGCCTTGCAGCAGGCCGGCCTGGATCTTGTCGAGATCGCCGAACAGCCAGGCGGAGAACTTGTCGGAGCCGGATGCGCGCGCGGCGCTGGCCAGCATGCCCTTCATGCGCGGGTTGTCGGCCATGCCGGACAGCGGGCCGGGAATGCCGAACAGCAGCCGCGGCAGGTTCGGCTCGTTGAACGTGGTGGCGTAGTCGATCAGGTGGCCCAGGTGGCGCGCGACCTTGTCGCAGTAGCGCGCGAACAGCCCGGCGGCGCCTTCCGCTTCCCAGCCACCCCGCGCGGCGAACCAGCGCGGGTTGACGAAGTGGTTGAAGCTGACCATCGTGCGCACGCCGCGCTTGCGGCACGCTTCCAGCACGTCGCGGTAATGCTCCAGCGCGGCAATCGAGAACAGGCCCTCCACCGGCTCCACGCGCGCCCATTCGATCGAGAAGCGGAACGTGTTCAGGCCCGCCTGCGCCAGCATGCCGATATCCTGGTCGAACAGCCGGTAATGGTCGACGCCGGCGCCGGATGGCTCCTTGAACTCCGTCGGCTGCACGTTTTCCAGCAGCCACGCATCGCTGTTGACGTTGTCGCCCTCGGCCTGGTGGCCGGCGATCGCCGCGCCCCACAGGAAGCCTTTCGGGAACGCACCTTTTGCCTTGGTCGCGGCGGAGGTGGCGGCGGCGGCGGCGCCGGGCAGCATCGCGGCGCCGGCCAGGGCCGTGCCGAGACCCAGCAGGGTGCGGCGGCGCGGGCTGTCCGGGATGTTGTCGTCGTTCTTGAACTGTTCGGTCATGCTTGTCTCCGTTATCGGTTGTCGTGCTTTTCCAGCATATGTCCAGATGCTGCTCTTGCGGCTCTTGTTGCAGCCGCTTATTTCAGCCGCTTATTTCAACTTGTACGTCAGCGCCGCCACCAGCGCGAACAGGCTTGCACCGTCGCCGGCCACGCCGTACACGTAGTGATCCGGGCGCACCACCGCGGCGCGCACGCCGTGCCGCGCCAGCCAGCCGGCCACCACGCCATCGAGCTCGCCCGTCTGCATGCGGTGCGGGCCGCTGGTGAAACTTTCTTCTCCTGCCGGCAGCGAAACGAGCATGCCGAGGCCCGCCGCCGCCGGCAGCAGCCCGGCCGGCAGCTGGTCAATCGGAAGGTCGGTGACGACGCGCCAGCCGGTGCCGGCGATATCGTCGAGCAGCGCGGCGCCGGCCGGGCCTTGCACGCGCGGCTGCGGGAACAGCTTGCCGGTGCCGGCATTGGCGTTTTCCCCATCCAGCAGGCCCGTGGACAGCGGCGGGATGATGTCCTGGCGCGCCTGGGTCCTGACCTGGCCGCCGGCCGCGTCGAGCAGCGCGGCGTCCCGTGCCCGAGCCTTCGCCACGTCGCGCTCGCAGATCACGCCGCCGATTTCCTTGATGCGCGTGGTCAGCTGGCGCACGTGCTCGCGGCGCTCGGCCGCGTAGGTATCCAACAGCGCCTCGCCCGCTTCGGCACCGGCTTCTCCTCCGAGAACGGCGCGCAGCTTCCACGCCAGGTTGGCCACGTCGCGCACGCCCTGGCACATGCCCTGCCCCAGGAACGGCGGCTGCTGGTGCGCCGCATCGCCGGCGATGAATGCGCGCCCGCGCCGCCACTCCTTCGCCACCAGCGCGTGGAAGCGGTAGCTGGCCTGGCGCCACAGCGTGGCGTCGTCGCGGCCGATCCACCGTTGCAGCACGCTCCACGCGCCCTCTTCCGTCGCCATGTGGGCCGGGTCCTCGCCCGGCAGCAGCGAGATTTCCCAGCGGCGGTGGTTGCCCGGCCCGATCACGTAGGTGCACGGCCGGGCCGGTTCGCAGAACTGCACGCTGGTCGCCGGCAGTTTCGCCAGGCCGCGCTCGTTGACCTGCACATCCACCACCAGCCAGGGTTCGTCGAACTGCAGGTCTTCCAGCGCGATGCCGAGCGCCTCGCGTACCGCGCTGGAAGCACCGTCGCAGCCGATCGCGTAGCGGGCCCGCACCTTGCTGCGCGCCCCGTCGCCATCTTCCAGGAACAGCGTGACGGTGTCGTCATCCTGTTCCAGGCCGGTAAAACGCAGGCCCAGCTTCACATCGACCGTGGGCAGCGCCCGCACGTGCCGGCGCAATGCCGCTTCCACCGGCGGCTGGGTGAACACCATCGATGGCGTATGGCCCAGCGGGTACGGCGGTTCCACCGTGGCGAGCCGCTTGATCAGCTGGCCGTCCACACCGTAGTACTCGGATGGCGTGAACGGTTCGCAGAACGGCGCGATGGCATCGGCCAGCCCGAGGTTCTGGAACACCCGCATGATTTCATGGTCCAGCGCGATGGCGCGCGGCTTCGGGTAGACCTCGTCCGTGCGGTCGATCACCAGCGTGCGCAGGCCGGCCTGGCCCAGCAGCGCGGCAGCCACCGCGCCGGAGGGCCCGAAGCCGACGATCGCCACGTCGTATTCGGAATGGATTGTCATGCTTCGTCGCGGATCGTGTTGACCAGCAGGCCCACGCCTTCGATCTCGACTTCGATCGTGTCGCCATCCTTCATCCACACCGGCGGCACGCGGGACTGGCCCACGCCGGCCGGCGTGCCCATCGCGATCACGTCGCCCGGTTCCAGCGTCACGCATTCGGACAGCAGGGCAATGGTTTCGGCCACGTCCCAGATCATGTCCTTCGTGTTGGCATCCTGCATGACCTGGCCGTTCAGGCGCGACTGGATGCGCAGGCCGGCACCGCCCGGCGGCAGCTCGTCGGCGGAAACCAGCACAGGGCCGAACGCGCCGGTGCGGTCGAAGTTCTTGCCGATGGTCCATTGCGGCGTGCGTTTCTGGTAATCGCGCACGGAGATGTCGTTGAAGGCGGCGTAGCCGAACACGTAATCGAGCGCGTCTTCCTTGCTGACATGGCGGCCGCGCTTGCCGATGACGACAGCCAGTTCCGCCTCGTAGTCCAGTTTTTCGGACACGCGCGGGCGTTCGGCGGCTTCGCCATGCGCCAGCAGCGACGTGGTCGAGCGCAGGAAGAACCACGGATAGACTGGCTTGTCGCGGCCGCTTTCGGCGGCGTGGTCGTAGTAGTTCAGGCCCAGGCACACGGTCTTGCCCGGCTCCGGTACCACCGGCGCCAGCGTCGCACCGGCCAGCGCCAGGCGGTCGGCCGGGCCGGCCAGTTCGATGGCGCGGCGCGCCGCGGCCAGCAGGTCGATCCCGGATTGCAGCGCCTTGCGCGCGTCAAACGGCACGTCGGGCACCAGGCGGTTCAGGTCGATGATGCTGTCGCCGTCGACGACGGCCAGGCGGGCTTCGTGATTGTTGCTGTAGCTGACGAATTTCATGGGTTCTCCTGTTGCTTGGCTAGGTTATGCGGTGATATCGGTAAAACGGATTTTTTTCTGCGCCGCCTTGATGCGGTCCGACGGCGGCTTCGACACGCCCCACTGGTCGAACCGGCCCGGCGGCCAGGTCCAGTCGGCCGGCGCGCCGACCCGATAGCTGTCGTCGACCTGCTGCACGTCGGCCGTGTATTCGATGACGAAATCGTCCGGCCCCACGAAGTACGCGAAGACGTTGTTGCCGGGGCCGTGGCGGCCCACGCCCCACTCGATCGGCCAGCCGGCATCGCTCATGCGGCCGGCGCCGCGCATCACCGCGTCCAGGTCCGGCATCACGAAGGCGATGTGGTTCAGCGTGTTCGCATCGGCATCGGCCAGCGCGATGCTGTGGTGGTCGCTATTGCAACGCATGAAGGCCATGATTCGGGTTCGGTCGGACAGGCGGAAGCCCAGCGCTTCCTCGAAGAAGCGTTGCGCCACGGCCACGTCGGCGCTGTTGAAGACGGCGTGCGTGATTCGTACGGGTGCGTCAGGCACGGGAGCGTCGCGCCGCGCATCCGTCACGGCATGGCGTTCGTCGCCGTGCACGAAGCGCAGGATGCGGCCTTGCGGATCGGCGATGACGACGGCATTGCCGCCGCCCGGCTCGTCGAGCGGCGCCGGGCCGGAGAGCAGCGCGCCGCCCGCTGCCGGCGTGCGGGCGGCGATCGTGTCCAGGTCGGCCGCCGTGGCCACGCTGAAGGTCAGGTTGCGCACGTCCGGCTGCGCGCCGCGGTGCAGCGACAGGATGTGGTGGAAGCTGCCGGTGCCGCGCAGGTAGGCGGCATCGGCCGTGCGTGCCACGGTTTCAAGGTGCCAGGTGCCGGTATAGAACCGCTCCGCCGCGTCGAGGTCGGTGACGCCGATCGCGATGCTGCGCAACTGGCCGGCTGGTGAGGAAGACATGCGGATACTCCTTATGGATTCGAACTGGGCGCGATATCGGGCGCAATATCTTGCGTAATACCGGGTGCAATATCGAGCGCAAGAAAGCGCGCCGCGTTGCCGGTGACAAGTTTTTCGCGCGTGGACGGATCGGCCACGGCAGCCTCGATGCTGGCCACCGGCCGCGGATCGTGGAACGCGAACGGATAATCGGTGCCGATCATCAGCGCATCGGCGCCGAAGCGCTGCAGCAGCACGTTCAGCGTGGGGGAATCGAACACCAGCGTGTCGTAGAACAGGCGGCGCGCCTGCTCGGACGGGCTGGTGGGCATGGTGTCGGCCAGGGCCGGGAACACCTTGCGGGCCTGCTCCAGCCGCGGCAGCAGCATCGCCAGCGTGCCGCCGCCGTGGCTGAACGCGATGCGCAGGCCGGGGTGGCGCTCGATCAGGTTCGATGTCAGCACCGAAGCCGCCGCCAGCCCCACCTCGGAGGGATAACCCAGCGCCTGCAGCAGGTTCGACGGGCCGATCAGGCGGTCGGTGCCGGCAGGCTTCAGCGCATGGACGAACACCGCCACGCCCTTTTCTTCGCATGCGGCGAAGAACGGCGCGAACTCGGGCGCACCGGGCGGGCGGCCGTTGATGTTGCTGCCGATTTCGATGGCGCGAAAGCCCAGCTGGCCGGTGAGGTACTCCAGTTCGGCCAGCGCCAGGTCCATGTCCTGCAGCGGCACCGCGCCCATGCCGACGAGGCGCCCGCCGGACAGCTCGACGGCGGCCGCGACCTGGTCGTTCACGTAGCGCAGCAGCTGCGCCGCGGCGGCTGGCGCCATCCAGTAGGACAGCAGTTCCGGCATCGGCGACAGCGCCTGGCGCGACAGACCCATCTCGTCCATGTCGGCGATGCGGCGGCTCGGGCTCCAGGCTTTTTCCGACACGGTGCGGTACACCTTCCCCGAGATCATCACGTGGCGGTGGCAGGCATGGGCCGGCGCCATCGACGGCCAGTCGGCCGGCAGCGCACTGCCCAGGTAGTGCGGAAAGTCGTGCGGGATGAAGTGCGCGTGCACGTCGATGCCGCAGGTGCAGCCCTGGGACTGACGAGCACCGCGCATCATGCCGTCGCCAGTCCCGCGGCGGCGGCACCGGCGGCGCAGATCGCCTCGTCGTCCTCGCCCTTGCCGCCGCTGGCGCCCACGGCGCCGATGACGATGCCGTCACGCAGCACGGGCACCGAGCCGGCCTGGGGAATGAACTTGCCCTGGCCGGTCGCCGCCAGCGCGTTGAAGAAGGCGGGATTGCCCTGCGCGCGCCCGTGCAGCACGCTGCCGGCCGCACCCATGCCGGCGGCCGCCCAGGCCTTGCCGAGCGCGATATCGGCACGCAGCATGCTGGCGCCATCCTCGCGCTGCAGCGCGACGGGATGGCCGGCCGCATCGAGCACCACCACCGCCACCGGCGGCATGTTGCGGCTGCGCGCATCGGCCAGCGCGGCATGCAGGATTGCGTTGGCCTCGGCCAGGGTCAGGGGGTGGTTCATGATTACTCCAGTAAAAAATTAATCGACTACGCGAATCGGATACGTGCAACGGCCTGCCGCAAACGGCACCTAAACGGCTGCCGCAGCAGGTGCGCCGGCCTTGCGGGCCACCAGCGCGAAGCACAGCGTGGCGCACGCGCCGACGGCGATGGCCAGCGCGGCCAGCCCGCCGAAGCCGGCGTGCATGACGACCGTGCCGGCCAGCGCCGGGCCGATCGCCGAGCCGGTCATCATCATGGCCGGCGTGGCGGCCAGCGCGCGGCCGCTCGGGTCGAGCCGGGCGATCAGGCCGAACAGGAACGTGTGCATGAAGATCAGCACGGCCGGGTAGACGCAGCCCGCCACCGCGTACTGCGGATAGCCGGTGGAAAGGCAAACCATGACGGCCAGCGCGGCCTGCAGCGGCGCCGCCACCAGCGCCACGCGCACCGGATTCAGGCGCTTGTCCAGGAAGCCGGCAACGGCAGCGGGCAGCAGGTTCACCAGGCCGACCACCAGCAACAGCTGATTCACGGCGTCCTGGCCGAAGCCGCGCATGATGCCGATCCGGTCCAGCATGCTGAAGACCAGCGCCTGGTTCAGCGCCATCGCGGTGACGCCGAAGATGGCGCACCACGCCGCGCGGGACAGCCGGCCATGCGACACCTGCTCGCGCCCTGCCGTGGCAATGTCCGGGAAGGCCAGCGCGGCCACGGCCGCCACGGCCATCAGGCCGGCCAGAACCTTGAACAACATCGCGCCGCCGTGCGCGGCAATCGCCGGCGGCACCGCGCCATAGAACACCACCGCGCCCACGCCCAGCGCGGTACCGGCCAGCGCGAACATCCGGTGCGGGTTGGCGCTGCGGCCGATGGTGCCGTGCGTGACCGACAGCGCGGTACCGGCGGCGAGGCCGGCCACCGCGTGCAGCAGCACCAGGATGCCGAATTGCGTTGTGAATCCGGCACAGAGGAATGCCAGCGCGGCGATGCCGTAACCGCCGACGACACAGGCCGTGCGGGGCAGCCTGCCGAAGCGTGGCGCGGCGACGAGGCTGGCGACGACGGCGCCGGCCAGGAACGCGGTCACGGTGATGCCTGCCTGTTCGAGGCCGAACCCGTAGTGTTGTACCAGTGCGCCGACCCACACGGGCAGCGCGACCAGGTCGACCATGCCGACGAAATGGCACAGCATCAGGATGCCGCGGCCGCGCCAGGTCTCCGGCACGCCCCCTTGGACGAGGTTCTGCATGGTTGTCTCCGTATTGTTTTGTGTATTTGTAACGGCAACGATAGCAGCGGCCCCGGCGAAACCGAACGCCGGAGTTTCGATACGACGTATCAGGATTCTCGATCGTTCGGGGGGCCAGCCATCACTTCCGGCCGGCGATAGCTGGTATCAGGATTTACGGCTTCTGGCGGCCGAAACGCCGAACCTATACTCGGCTTCAATCGACCGGGGCTGGCCGGCCCCGGGTCCGGGACAGCAACAGCGTCGCAGATAGCTAGCCGGCACAGATCCGGCACATACCCAGGAGACAAGATGCGCACCAATCACTACCAGCGGCCATTCGGCCGTCTGACCATTCTCGCCATGAGCCTCGCGGCCATCCACCCAGCCCATGCCCAGGAGGCAGCGGCCACGGCCGCCGCCGCGGAGCCCGCACCGGCGGTCGCCGCCGCCTCGAAGCGGGAAACCGGCATCGAAACCGTCGTCGTCACGGCCCAGAAGCGCACGCAGAACATCAAGGAGGTGCCGCTGGCGATCACCGTCGTCAATGCCGCGCAGCTCGAACGCGCCGGCGTGAAGGATATCGGCGACCTGGCCAAGACGGCCGCCGCGCTGGAATTCGGCGACCAGAGTTCCACCAGCGGCCCGGGCGGCAGCGCATCGATCCGCGGTATCGGCACCGCCGTGATGACCACGTCGGCCGAGGGTTCGGTCGGCGTGGTGGTCGATGGCGTGCCGCAGGGCTCCACCGCCAGCGGCCTGATGCTCGACCTGGCGCGGGTGGAAGTGCTGCGCGGGCCGCAGGGCACGCTGTTCGGCAAGAACGCCTCGGCCGGTGTGCTCAACATGTCGACCCAGGCGCCGATGATCGGCGAAACCGGCGGCAACGTACAGCTCGAGTACAAGGGTACCTACGGCGCGGCCGTGCGCTCCACCGTCAACCTGCCCATCAACGACATCTCGGCGCTGCGCGTTTCCGGCCTGGTCGAACGTAACGAAGGCGTGTACCACAACGTCTACAACGACAAGGACAGCGTGACCGACAACGCGGGTATCCGCCTGCGTTACCTGCTGCGGCCGAACAGCGATCTTTCCATCAACCTGATCGGCGAGGCATCGAACAGCCGCGGCGAATACGCCACCTTCTTCGCGCCGGCGATCGCGAACGTCACCAACACGGCGGGCAACCACCGGCCGCTGGCCGAATTCGCCGCCTGCGGCGTGACGGTCTCGCGCACCAACAACCAGATATGCAGCGACGGCGAGGAACTCTCGCGCAGCCAGGTGCGCGGCCTTTCCGGACAGGTGGACTGGACCCTCGGCAACGGATCGACGCTGACCTCCATTACCGCGTACCGCAAGCGCAGCGTGGGCCCGAACTCGAGCGCCATCGACATGTCGGTCGGCTACGACAAGATCCGCAACCTGACGCCGGACCAGGAGTCGAAGCAGTTTTCGCAGGAGCTGCGCATCGCTTCGCCGAGCGGCCGGCAACTGGAGTACGTGGCGGGCGTGTTCTACGCCGACTCGGAGATCGACAAGCAGACCATCACGACGATCATGCCCAATCCCGCGCTGCCCGCTTCCGTGCCACGCTCGATCGTCACCGACACGACCGAGCATGCGCAGATGACGACGAAGGCGCTGTTCGGCCAGGCCACGTGGCGCTTCACGCCGGCCACCAGCCTGATCGCCGGCCTGCGCTTTACCCGGGATGCGGTATCGGCCGATTATCTCCAGGCCAGCGCGGTGAACTTCGCCGCTTTCAGCGTACCGACCACGGTCAAGACCGCCAGCGGCGATACGCATGAGACCAACGTTTCCGGCAAGGTGGGCCTGCAGCATACGCTGTCGAAGCAGGCCAACGTGTATGCGACGCTGAGCCGCGGCTACAAGGGTCCGCAGATCGACAACGACTCGCCCGTCAGTGCCGCGACCGTTGCCGGTGCGTACACGGGCAAGCTGGTGAACCCGGAACTGCCGACCAGCGTGGAACTGGGCACCAAGCTGTCGCTGCTGGACCGCAAGCTCGACCTCGACCTGGCCGTGTTCCACACGAAGATCAAGGATTTCCAGGAACAGAACTGCACGCTGACGTCGGTGGGCGCGTTGAGCTGCATCCCGCTGAACGTGCCGGAAGTGACCAGCAAGGGCTTCGAGGCCGACCTGCGCGCGCGCCCGCTGCCGCAGCTGCAGCTGGGCCTGTCGATGGCCGTGATCCTCGATACCGCCTACCCGGCCGGCTTCATCTTCGACGGCGGCGACGTGGGCGGCCGGCGGCTGCTGTATTCGCCGAAGCAGAAGGTCACGGCGTCGGCCGACTACGGCTGGGACCTGCCGAACGATTACGAGCTGCGCGCCGGCGCCGACCTGGTCTACAAAAGCCGCGTGCGCTACTGCAATTCGGTCGACGACAACTGCAGCTTCGGCGGCCACACGATCCCGTCGCTGCGCCTGGTACTGAACGCGCCGGACAACAAGTGGAGCGCACAGCTGTATGCGCGCAACCTGGGCGACAAGCGCGTGCCGAACGCGATCATCTATCCGCTGCCGGGCAAGGGCGCCGGTTCCGGCTTCGCGTACAGCCTGGGCGAGAACTCGTTCCGGCGCGTGGGCGTGACGGTGGATTACCGGTTCTGACCGGCGCGGGCAGGGCCGGCTGCGGCCGGCCCTGCCGAATCCCCGACTTCCGGTTTACGCATGACAGGTCATGCGGCCGATCGCGGCGAGCGCGTGATTGTCACCAATTTGGGAATAGTGCGTGTCCTCGATTCGCGTTTATCACCTCCCCCGTTTTCCCTAGACTGGTTACATCAGCGCAGGCAACGCGCTTCAACCAGAGCAGGGAGAACAGCATGTCCACGATCACCACCAACGACAACATCGACACCGTCGGCATCATCGGCGCCGGCGCCATCGGCCAGGCATTCGCGAAGCAGCTGGTCAACGCCGGCATCGATGTCATCCTCAGCAACAGCCGCGGCCCGGACTCGCTCGCCGGCGTCGTGGACGCGCTGGGGCCGCGGGCGCGGGCCGGCACGCCATGGCAGGCGGCGCAGGCCGGCCTCGTGTTCGTCAGCGTGAACTGGTCGCGCCTTGAGCAGGCGCTGGCGGGCATCGACTGGACGGACCGTATCGTGATCGATGCCAACAACCCCGTGCTGCTGCCGGGCTACCGCCTGGCGGAACTGGGCGGCCGCAATTCCAGCCAGGTGTTTGCCAGCCTGGTGCCGGGCGCGCGTGTCGTGAAAGCATTCAACACGCTGCTGGCCGGCGTACTGGCCGGCGACCCGCGGCAGGCCGGCGGGAAACGCGTGGTGTTCCAGTCCGGCGACGACCGCGAAGCGAAAGCCGTCGTGGGTGGCCTCATCGAACGCCTGGGCTTTGCCGGCATCGACCTGGGCGGCCTGGAGGTGGGTGGCGCGCTGCAGCAGTTCCCCGGCGGCGTGCTGCCGGCCGTCAATCTCGTCAAGTTGGGCTGAGCCCGCGCCGCCAGGAGCATGACAGGAACACGATGTTCCCGGTGTCCCGGCCGGCACGTAACGGCAGCAAGATCGCGACAGCCGGAGCAACGGCGCGACAGACGGCCGCGCCGCGCTGCCCGATGATGGGTTTCATCGACACAGGAAGGAGACTGCGATGAAACACCGCACCATCGCCGGCATGCCGGTTTCCGCGCTGGGCCTGGGCTGCATGGGCATGTCCGAATTCTACGGCGCGACCGACGAGGCGCAATCGCTGCGCACGCTGGAGGCCGCATTCGACGCCGGCGTGACGCTGTTCGACACGGCCGAATCGTACGGCAACGGCGACAACGAGCGCCTGCTGGGCCGCTTCCTGGCCGGCGGCCGCCGCGGCGTGCGCATCGCCACCAAGTTCGGCATCGTGCGCGAACCGGGCAAGTACGAGCGGCGCATCGACAATTCGCCGGCGTACATCCGCCGGGCGGTCGACGGTTCGCTGGCGCGCCTCGGCATCGACACGATCGACCTGTACTACGTGCACCGCGTCGACCCGCGAGCACCGCTGGAAGACACCATCGGCACGCTGGCCGACCTGGTACGTGCGGGCAAGGTGCGTGCCATCGGACTGTGCGAAGTGGCGCCCGCCACGCTGCGCCGCGCCGCCGCCATGCACCCGGTCGCCGCCGTGCAGAGCGAATATTCGCTGTGGACCCGCGATCCCGAGGAAGGCATGCTTGCTGCGTGCGCGGAGCTCGGCACCGCGTTCTGCGCCTACAGCCCGCTGGGCCGCGGTTTCCTGACCGGCAAATTCGACGGCGCCACGCCGCTGGCACCGGATGACTTCCGCGGCTTCAACCCGCGCTTCACGGGGGACAACCTGCAGGCCAACCTGCGCATCGCCGCCACGGTGCGGGCCCTGGCGGCCGGCAAGGGCTGTACGCCGGCGCAGCTGGCGCTGGCCTGGCTGCTGGCCCAGGGCGGGCACGTGATCCCGATCCCCGGCACCAAGCGCGAGAGCTACCTGCGCGAGAACCTGGGCGCCGTGGACGTGACGCTGACGGCGGCGGAAGCGGCGGCGATCGGCGCCGCGCTGCCGCCCGGCATCGCGGCGGGCCAGCGCTACAGCGACGAAGGCATGAAGGGCCTGAACGCGTAGGGCCCGTCACCTGGCGGCCGGCAGGCTGGCCAGGTAGCCGTGGATCTGCGATACCACCTGCGCGCCCTCGCCCACGCCGGCGGCCACCCGCTTGGTCGATCCGGCGCGCACGTCGCCGATCGCGAACACGCCCGGCACGCTCGTTTCCAGGGCGGCGCGTTCGGCCGCACCGTTTTCTCCGGCGCGGCATGGCGCCGCCGCCACGGCGGCACCGGTGCGGATGAACCCCTGCGCATCGACTTCCACGCCGCAGTCGCCCAGCCAGTCCGTGTTGGGGTCGGCGCCGATGAACAGGAACACGCGCGTCGCATCGCAGTTTTTCTCGCCGAGCGTGCGGTTGTTGCGCCAGCGGACCTGCTTGAGGCCTTCGTCGTCGCCTTCCAGCGCCACGATTTCCGTATGCGGATGCAGTTCGATGTTGGGCGTGGCGCGGATGCGCTCGATCAGGTACGTGGACATGGTGGCCTTCAGGCCGTCGCCCCGGATCACCATGTGCACCCTGGCGGCGTGGGCGGACAGGAACACGGCGGCCTGCCCGGCCGAATTGCCGCCGCCAACGAGGATCACCTCGGCGCCGGCACACAGGTTGGCCTCGATGCGCGAGGCCCAGTAATAGATGCCGCGTCCCTCGAATTGCCGGATGTTGGCCAGCGACGGCCGCCGGTAGCGCGCCCCGCAGGACAGCACCACGGTGCGCCCGCGCACGCGCTGGCCGTCGGCCAGTTCGATGGCCAGCGGCGGCGCATCGCACACGAGCCGCGCCGCCACCATCGGGATGCCCACTTCGACGCCGAACTTCATCGCCTGCACGTAGGCCCGGCCGGCCAGGGCGCCGCCCGAGATCCCGGTGGGAAAGCCCAGGTAGTTCTCGATGCGCGCACTGGCGGCGGCCTGGCCGCCATATGCGCGCGCCTCCAGCGCCAGCACCGACAGGCCCTCGGAGCCGGCATACACCGCCGTGGCCAGGCCGGCGGGCCCGGCGCCCACCACGATCACATCCCATACCTTGTCGGGCGGAAGTTCCGGCAGCATGCCCAGGCAGCGCCCCATCTCGGCATGGGACGGGTTCTTCAGCACGCTGCCATCCGGGCAGACGACCAGCGGCCAGTCGTCCGCACCCGGCCGGTAGTGTTCGCACAGGGCCAGCGTGCCCTCGTCCTGTGCGGGATCGAGCACCGTGTGCGGGTGGCCGTTGGCAGTAAGGAAGCTCTGCAGCTGGAACAGGTTTGGATGGCCCGCCGGGCCCACGAGCACGGGGCCGCCCGAGCCCACTTCGATCAGGTTCACCCGGCGCAGGATCAGCGCGCGCACGATGCGCTCGCCCAGCTCCGCCTCCGCGATCACCAGCGCGCGCAGCTGGTCGGCGGGAATGACGAGCGCCTCGACCGTGCCCACGGCCGTCACGTTCACCAGCGACGGCCGCCCCGCCAGCTGCGACACCTCGGCGGTGAACTCGCCCGGCCCGTGCTCGACGATGAGGGACGAGTTGCCCAGGCCATCGTAGCGGTGCACCGCCATGCGGCCCGCCAGCACCAGCACCATGCCGAAGGTGGTGTAGCCCGCTTCGAGGATGCGCACGCCGTTGTCATAGGTGCGCACGGTGCCGAAACGCCGCAGCCGCCTCGTTTCCTGTTCCGTGAGCACCGGGAAGATCTGGTGGCGCCGCTGCTCGATCGACGGCGCGATCGCCGGCACCTGCTCGTCGGGGCTTGCTTCGGGAATGAAGCGGGGACTGTTCGTGAACTCGTTGGCCATGGTGTTTTGCATTCGGTGAACTGCATCGGATGAAAATTCGGGTGCCACCAGTGTAGCGGATGCCCGCGCCCTTTTCAGCGTTGTCAGCGCGGCCGTTCCCGACCATAATCGCATTCATTTCACCAGGACCACACCAGGGCCACGTTCGCATCGATGGATAACCTCACCGCCGTCCGCACCTTCCTTCGCGTGGTGGAAACGGGCAGCTTCGCCCGCGCCGCCGACTCGCTGCAGCTGCCGCGCAACAGCGTGACCAAGCTGGTGCAGCAGCTGGAAGCGCACCTGCGCATCAAGCTGCTCAACCGCACCACGCGGCGGGTGTCCCCGACCAGCGACGGCACGGCCTACTACGAGCGCATGGCGCGGCTGGTGGGGGAATGGGACGAGGTGGAGGACGAACTGGCGCGCGCCCGCAGCCACCCGCGCGGGCGCCTGCGGGTCGACATGGGCACCACGATCGCCTCGCTGCTGCTGATCCCGTCGCTGGCGCGGTTCCACGCCCGCTACCCGGATGTGCAGCTCGACATCGGCGCCAGCGACCGGCCCGTGGACCTGGTGGGCGAACGGGTCGACTGCGTGATCCGCGCCGGCACGGTCACGGATCCTTCGCTGGTCGCGCGCCACCTGGGCAGCCTGCCGCAGGCCGCCTGCGCCAGCCCGGACTACCTGGCCGCGCACGGCGTGCCCGCGCATCCTTCCGACCTGGAAGGCGGGCACACGCTGATCCGCTACGTGTTCGCCGGATCGAACCGGGCGCAGCCCGTGGTGCTGTCGCGGGGCGACGCCACCGTGGAGGTGAAGGGGCGCTACTTCGTGTCCGTCAACGAAAGCGGCGCCCTGCTGTCGGCCGCGCTGGCCGGGCTGGGCGTGATGCATGCGCCCGCGTTCATTTCCGGCCGCCATGTCGACAGCGGCGCGCTGGTGCGCGTGCTGGACGGGTGGCGCGCGCCGGACGTGCCGATCCACCTGGTCTACCCGGCCAACCGGCACCTGAGCGCGCGCGTGCGGGTATTCGCCGACTGGATGATCGAGCTGTTCCGCGAAAGCCCCTACACGCTGCCGCCCGGCCCGCCGCGGGGCTGAACTTCCTTCAGCCGCTCGACCACCAGAGCCCCGCCGGGGCGGACGGAAATGCGGGATCGCCCGCCGCGGCACCCAGCCGACAGTCACCGGCAAGGCTTACCAGGGCTGGCTGGTGGGCATGATGAACATTTCGGCCAGGTCCACGCGGCCCGGCGCCTGCAGCGCGTAGACGATCGAATCGCCGATGTCTTCGGCCTTCAGGAACGTCATCTGTTTCTTCAGGCTTTCCATCTGGCTGCGGTAGCCGTCATCGGTGATGTGCTCGAAAAGCTCGCTCTCGACGGCGCCCGGCTGCACGCACGTGACGCGGATATCGTGTTTCGGCGCCACTTCCATGCGCAGGATGTCGGTGAACGCGGCCACCGCGTGCTTGGTGGCGCAGTAGACGCCCAGGCCAGGGAACGTCTTGCGGCCGGCGATCGACGACGTGGTCACGATGTGGCCCGACTTGTTCTCCTTCAGGATCGGCAGCGCGGCGGCCACCGTGTTGAACAGGCCCTTGATGTTGACGTCCACCATGCGGTGCCATTCATCCACCTTCAGGCTGGCGATGTCAGAGATCGGCATCAGGCCGGCGTTGGCGAACACGATGTCGATCGTGCCGTACCTGGCGGCCAGCTCCCGCACGCCCCGCTCCACCGCGGCCAGGTCGGTCACGTCCATTTCGATGGCCAGCGCCTCGCCGCCCGCGTGCCGGATTTCGGCAGCCAGTCCGTGCAGGCGGTCAAGGCGGCGCGCGGCCAGCCCCACTTTCACGCCGGCCGCGGCCAGCTTCTTCGCGGTGGCGGCGCCGATGCCGCTCGATGCGCCGGTAACGAGTGCCACTTTGTCCTTGAGTTCCATGATGAGCCCTTTCGTGTCGATTGAAAGATTCCGGCCGAAGCGTGCGGGGGAACAAACGCGTCGGCACGGGACACATGATGGAACCGCGCGCCCGCGCCGTCTGGCGGGAACTTGCGTGCGCTGTCGGGATCTTGCTATGGACCGGGCTGCCGCGCGGCGCGCCAGGCGCTCGGCGCAGTGCCGGTCGATTCACGGAACACCTGTGCGAAGTGGCTGGGGCTCGCGTAGCCCACGGCCAGGCCGATATCGAGCATGGATTGCCGCGTGTCGCCCAGCAGGCGGCGCGCCTCGTCCATGCGCAGCCGCACGAAATAGCGCGACGGCGCCATGCCGGTGGCCTGCTTGAACACGCGCGAGAAGTGGAACACGCTGAGCCCGGCGAGCGCGGCCAGCCGGCCCAGGTCGAACGGCTCGGCCAGCCCGTCGCGCATCGCATCGAGCACGCGCCGCAGTTTATGCGCCGGCAAGCCGCCGCGCACCACCGCCCGGCCATCCGTCTCGCGTTCGTAGTGCGCCACCACGTGCGCCGTGATCGCCTGCGCCACGCCCTGCACGAAGCTGGCGGCCGCCGGCACGGGGCCCGACAGCGCCGCGTGCAGCGCCTGGAACAAGCCGCCCAGCACCGCGTCGCGCTCGCCGGACACCTCGCGCAGTGCGAAGCGGGCCAGTTCCTTGCCGGCGAGCTCCCTGGCGGTACGCGCGAGCAGTGGGAGGCCGAGATACACGTGCATCACGCAAAACGGCTCGTCGCCCGTGCTGCGCCAGCGCATCTCGACCGGCGCCGGCGACGTGGTCAGGTAGAAATCGCCGCTGCGCACCGGTACGGCAAGCCACTCGCCGCCCAGCGGCCGTTCTTCCACGGTCGCCGCGCCGGAAACGATCCAGACCAGCATCGGCTCCGGCACGGCCGGCACCACGACCGGCTCCTGCACCGGCGCGTGCGCGTGGATCTCCACGTGGATATCGTCCGGCGCGCGGGCCCTGCGCTCGCGCAGCAGCTCGCCGGGAATGTGTTCCTTCATCGATTCGACCGAAGCGGTATGGGTCATGCCTTTCCTTTCCACTCTCACGACAGCGCGATGCCGACCAGCGTGGAGTGTATCGCGAACAGGAATGCCGCATCGACGGCGCCGCCGTGGACATGCGCGGACACGTGGCCCGGCTGCGCCACCCGATGGACGGCTGAACGTGCCGGCCGGGGAGGCGGCGAAACGTCAGTACGGGCTGGCCGTGGGGCGCACGATGATCTCGCTCACGTCCACGTCGGCCGGCTGCTCGATCGCGAAGTGGATCGTGCGGGCGATCGCCTCGGGCTTGATGGCGATCCGCCGGAAGCCGCGCATCTCCTCGCGTCCGCCCGGATCCGAGATCGACTCGGCCAGCTCCGATTCCACCACGCCGGGCGATACGACGGTGACGCGGATGTCGCCCCCTACCTCCTGGCGCAGGCCCTCCGAGATCGCGGCGACGGCGAACTTGGTGGCGCAGTACACGGCGGCGGTCGGGCTCACGGCATAGGCGCCGATCGACGCCATGTTGATGACCTGCCCGCTCCTTTGCCGCTGCATCACCGGCAACGCCGCGGCGATGCCGTGCAGGACGCCGCGCACGTTCACGTCGATCATGCGGTTCCACTCGTCGACCTTCAGCGCCTCGAGTTTCGACAGCGGCATCACGCCGGCGTTGTTGACGATGACGTCCACGCGGCCATGCAGGTCGAGGGCGAAACGGACGAAGTCCTGCATGCTTTCCAGGCTGGTCACGTCGAGCTGGCGGACAGCCGCGGACCCGCCTTCGGCGGCGATGCGGGCGGCCAGTTGCTCCAGCCGATCAGTACGGCGCGCGCCCAGTACCACGTGCATGCCGCGAGCGGCGAGACAGGTGGCGGTGGCCTCGCCGATGCCGCTGCTGGCGCCGGTGATCAGGACGACTTTCTTGCTTGCTGCATTCATGGTGTTCTCCGTGGCTGGTTGCGATGGGGCCAGTATGCAAGAGCGTGCCGGAACGGAAAATATCCATTATTATCTGGCGATTGCCTGATTCTCCAATCCCGTGATCCCCTGCTTCCATCGGACATGAGCGACTCGCGACAACGCCGGATCATCGCCCTGCTGGAGCGGCTCGCGCCGCACGAGGGCTACACGCTTTCCAGCCTGCCCGGCCTGAAGTTCATGCGCGCCAACGGCAGCATTGCGCGCACGCCGGTGCTGTACGAACCGTGCATCGTCATCGTCTGCCAGGGGCGCAAGCGCGGCTTCCTCGGCGGCCAGGCCTATACCTACGATGCGCATCATTACCTGGTGCTGTCGGTGCCGCTGCCGTTCGAATCCGAAACCGAGGCCGGCCCCGGGGAGCCGATGCTGGCAGTGTCCGTGCCGATCGACCTGAAGGTGGCGGCCGAACTGGTGCTGGCGCTGGAGGAGCGGCACCGGCAGCACGGCGCGCCGCCATCGGGCATCCTGTCGACGCCGCTCGACGAACGGATGAGCGACACGCTTCTGCGGCTGCTGGAGGCGCTGCAGTCGGAGGCCGATGCGGCGATCCTCGGGCCGGCCATCGTGCGGGAACTGGTGTACCGCGTGCTGACCGGGCCGCAGGGGGGCGCCATCCGCGCCGCGCTCACGCAGCAAAGCCATTTCGGCAAGATCGGCAAGGCGCTGCGCCGTATCCACGCCAGCTACGACCGGCCCATCGACGTGGGCACGCTGGCCAGCGAGGCAGGCATGAGCGTGGCGGCGTTCCACGCGCACTTCAAGGCGGTCACGCAGACCACGCCGATCCAGTACCTGAAGACGACGCGCCTGCACAAGGCGCGCCTGCTGATGGTGCAGGACGGCCTGAACGCGGCCACGGCCTGCCACCGCGTGGGCTACGAAAGCAGCTCCCAGTTCAGCCGCGAATTCAAGCGCTTCTTCGGGCGCACGCCGGCCAGCGAGGCTGCGGAAATGAAGAACGCGCTGATGCAGATGCCGGCGCAACCGGCATCCGCCCACATGACAATGCAGTAGCGCAGCGTGCCCGGCACTCCGCGCGATACGGCACCTTGCCTGCAAATAAACACCTGAAATCGCTATCGATCGTTCCCGGCAGGTGGATATTCGCCCTGCATGCGCCATGGCGCCCCACCCCACCATGCAAATAAACCGCTTCGCGCGCCCGGGAAGCGCGTACACTGCGACCAGTGGGGCCACATAGCAAAATGCTATGAACCTGAAGTTGAAACCGCTTGCGCTGGACCAGTCACCGACCGGCCTTCGCGCGGATGCCCCATGTTACAGCCTTTCATGGCGGCCTGCGATGCGACGTCGACGAGTTCGATCGACCATTCCGGGCAGCTTCCGGCCCCAGGCCGGCCATTGTCCAGCGGAGTACAGCATGCCTTCTCAATCCTATCGTGGCCACGTGATCGACGTGACCAGTTATCCCCTCGGCGAACGCATCGCCTACCTCAGCAGTATCACGGTCGTCGTATCCGGCGAAGTGCGCCATCTGGCGAAATCGCTGGCCGATTCGTTCACCAGCGACAGCGATGCGCAAGATTATGCATTCAGCGAAGCCCGCTCCTGGGTCGAACGCTTTCCGCTGCGCTGGCCTTTCACGGCCCGCGCCGCCAGCGGAACGTGAGCGGCGAGGCCTCATCATGACCAAGACGGGTGTGGCGCTGTTCCTCCTGGCCGTTACCGCGGCCTGGTTCCTGTGGCCCTACAACGCGGGACCGGGCGAACCGCCTGCGCGCCATATTCTTACCAGTCAGCAAGCATCGCGGTAAGGTACGAACGGCGCCGGCGCAGCGGCGCCGACGGCATGAGAATAGTTGCCGCAATGCAAAAGCCCACCGCTGGGGTGGGCTTTTGCATTGCGGGCCGCGGCACCGCCCGCGCTATCTGCGCGGTGCGGGCCAGGCAGCCTGATCTTTAGATCGCGCGGATATTGCCGGCTTTTTCGCCTTTTGGACCGGTCGAGCGTTCGAACGAAACGCGCTGGTTCTCGGCGAGGCTCTTGAAGCCTTCCGATTGAATGTCCTGGAAATGGGCAAACAGGTCGCCGCCGCCAGCATCAGGCGTGATGAAGCCGAAGCCTTTGGAATCGTTGAACCATTTTACGGTGCCGGTTTGAGTAGTCATTTAATCAGTCCTTAAAAATTGCATGGGCAAAGACGCCCGAGATGCACATTCGACCAAGAGGGATAACGGAGGAAATCAAACGGGACCGCCAGATGGCGAACGGGAGAGAAAGACCAACAATAACAACGACTTGATGTAGTGCGAGACAGAAGATACAGTACATCGCCATAATGTCCTAATCTTTTCGGATTTATTTTTCGCGATTCACGCTGGCGCAATCTCCCAATAATTTCCTGTGGTAACTGATATTATCCAAAGCCCCCTCCGGTGCGGGTATGGCAGCATCGGGTTCAAATAAGGCAATCGTAAAATGACCCAATCCCGACTCGCCGGTTTCATACGCGACAATATGGAACCAATCCTGCAGGCATGGGAAAACTTCGCGCGCACCATCGAGCCGCCGGCCCTGACGATGAGCGATGTCGATCTGCGCGACCACGCGCGCCAGATGCTGCTGGTGTTTGCCGACGATCTCGACACCGAGCAATCCGACCAGGAGAGCGCCGACAAGGCCAAGGGCTTGGGCGAGCGCGGCCATGCCGACACGGCCGCCGAAGTGCATGCCGAGGCACGCCTGCTGTCCGGCTACACCGTGGTGCAGCTGGTGTCCGAGTACCGCGCCGTGCGGGCGAGCGTGCTGACGCTGTGGGCCGACGACACGCGCGGCGGCCAGGGCACGGACCTGGGCGATGTAACGCGCTTCAACGAAGCGGTGGACCAGGCCGTCGCCGAATCGGTCGCGCGCTACGAGCGCCTGGTCAAGCAGTCGCAGAACATGTTCCTGGCGATCCTCGGCCACGACCTGCGCAACCCGCTCGGCACGCTCGTCACCGGTTCGAGCTTCATGATGCAGGCCACGGATGTGCCGCCGAAGTATGTGCTCGTGGCCACGCGCATGTTCAACGGCGCCACGCGAATGAGCAAGCTGATCAACGACCTGATCGACTTCACGCGCACGCACCTCGGCCCGGGGATCCCGATCCGGATGCGGCAGGGCAATCTCGCCGTCGTGTGCGACCAGGTGGTCAACGAGCTGCGCACCTTCCACCCGGAACGGCAGGTCGACATGCGCCTGTCGCGCCGGCTGGAAGGCCAGTTCGACGAAGGGCGCATCGCCCAGATGCTGTCGAACCTCATCGGCAACGCCATCCAGCACGGCAGCAACGATACCCCGGTCACGGTCGATGTAAACGGCGGCGAGGAAGACATTGTCATTGCCGTGACCAATCGCGGCCCGGTCATCCCGCCGGACAAGATCACGGGCATTTTCGATCCGCTCGTGCGCCTGGTCTCGAACGCCGACGCCGACTACACGGAGCGCACGAGCCTGGGCATCGGCCTGTTCGTTTCGCGCGAAATCGCTCACGCGCATGGCGGCCGCATCGACGTGGCCTCCAATGCGGCCACCGGCACCACCTTCGCGGTGACGCTGCCGCGCCGGCCGAAGGGGTTGCGCTCGACGGACAGCGCGGCGGACCACTCTTGAGCGGCACGCCGCGCACGGTGCTCGTGGTGGACGACGAGCGGGACCTGGCCGACATGGCCGAAGCCCTGTTTGCCGGCCACGGCTTCCAGGTGCGGGTCGCCTATTCGGCGGACCAGGCCCTGGCGCTGCTCGCCAGCGACGGCGCGATCGACGCCTTGTTCTCCGACATCATGATGCCCGGGATGACGGGGCTGCAACTGGCCACGACGGTGGGCAGCCTGTACCCCTCGATCAGGATCGTGCTGACCTCCGGGTACACCGCGCCGGCACTGATGGCCGGCATGGCCCGGCCGTGCCATTTCGTACCCAAGCCCTACCGGATCGACACCGTGGTCGATCTCCTGCGCAGCTGAGCCGCGCAACGCGGCATCGGACCACCGGGGGCGCGGGCCCCGACACGCTTGGCTCATCCATCGATACGGTGCGATACTCCCGGTACAGGCGCTCTTTCCGGAGGCAAGATGATGCAAGCAACCGACCAGCAACCGGACCCGGGCGGGTTATCGGTGACATCACGGAAAATGCTCGAGCTGCGCGAAGCCGTGCTGGCCGAATGGGAGACGCGCGTGCGCGCCTGCCTCGACAAGGCAAAGGAACTGTCGCATCCGATCCTCATCGATACGCTGCCAGCCTTCTACGACAACATCGCCCAGGCCCTGACGGCCGATTATCCGCGGGTCGATGCCGGCGACGGCACCACGGTGGCCATCGAGCATGGCGGCGAACGCGCGCGCATCACGGCCTACGACCATGAATCCCTGATCCGCGAGTACCAGCTGTTCCGGTGGGCGATCTACGACGTGCTCTACCGGGAAGGCGTGCAACTGTCGCGCAGCGAACTGCTCACGCTGGAAGCGTCGATCGACAACGGCATCCAGGCGGCCGTGTCCGGGTTCGTGATGGCGCACACCGCGCTGCGCGAACGCTTCGCGGCGGCCCTGACGCACGACCTGCGCGGCCCGCTGGGCACCGTCTCCGCGGCGCTGGAACTGATCCTGATGGTCAATGATCCCGCGAGGATCAAGACGCTGGCGGCGAAAGCGCTGGACAACGTGCACCGCATGGATGCGATGATCCACGAACTGCTGGACACGATGGCGTTCCACAGCGGCGAACAGCTGGCGCTGCAGCTGGCGCAGTTCGACATTCGCGAGGTGATCCTGGATATCCAGGTCAACAGCGCCGGGGCCGGGCGGCCGCAGGTCGATTTCGGGGACCGGGCGCCGATCGTCGGCTGGTGGGACCGTTCGGCGCTGCGGCGCGCCATCGAGAACCTGGTCAGCAACGCGGTCAAGTACGGCCGGGCGGGATGCCCGATCACGATCCAGGCGGACGAGATCCACGGCCGGCTGCAGCTTTCCGTGCACAACGAAGGCAACCCGATCCCGCCGGAAGAACAGGAATCGATCTTCCAGATGTATCGCCGCTCGGAAAAGGCCAGGCATACCCGCACCAACGGCTGGGGCATCGGCCTGCCGTACGTGCGGGCGGTGGCGGAAAGCCACGCCGGCAGCATCAGCGTGGACAGCCATGCCGAACGGGGTACCACCTTCACGATCGACACGCCGCTCGACTGCCGTGCCTACAGTGGCGCTCCCACCGTTGTGTAGCCGGCCGCCGCCGTGTCAGTTGCCGCGGTAGGTCGAGTAGCCGAACGGGCTCAGCAGCAAGGGGATATGGTAGTGCTGGGCGGGCGCATCCACCGTGAATTCGACCGGTATGCGCGGGAAGAACGTGGCCTGCTTCTGGCGGGCGTAGTGTTCGCCCGTCTGGAACACGATGCGATAATCGCCCGCGGTCACCGGCCGGCCTTCGGGGTAGAGCGCGGCGATGCGGCCCTGGGCATCGGTGACGCCGCCGGCCAGCTCGCGCCACGCATCGCCGGCGCGCGCCTCCAGCGTCACGCGCACGCCCGCGGTGGGCTGGCCGCTCTGCAGGTCCAGCACGTGGACGCTGATCGGGTTGCGGGCCGTGGTTGCCGCCGCGGTTGCGGCAGTGGCAGCGGTGGCAGCCGTGGCGGTAGTGGCCGCGGCGGCGGCAAGGGCGCAGGCGAGCACGAAGCGCTTGATATGATGGCGTTTGATCGGGTACATGGGATTCTCCTGTGGGATTGAAAAAGTCACTGCGCGGCGGGCTGGTCCAGGCCGGGCACGGTGCGGATGGCGGCCAGCGCGCAGGCATGGTCGTTGACCGCGCCGCCGCCGCCGGCGACGCCGATCGCGCCCACCACCTGCCCCGCGGCGGATAGCGGCACGCCGCCGCCGAGCAGCAGCAGTTCCGGCAGCGTGGCGAGGTTGCGGGCATCGGCGCTGGCCGCGGCCTGGCGGGCGAGGTCCAGCGTGGCCGTGCGGGTCGACAGCGCGGTATAGGCCTTGCGCCGGCTCGCCTCGATATTGTGCGGGCCGACCGTTTCGGCGCGCTGCAGCGCCAGCAGGTTGCCGCCGCGGTCGAGCACCGCGACCACGATGGCGCGCTCCTGGCGCCGGCAGGTATCGATGGCGCCGGCGACCAGGCGATTGGCCGTTTCCAGTGTCAGGTCGCCCTGCTGGCGCACCTGCGCGGTGGCCGACGCGGCGGAAAGCGCTGCGAGCATGGCCAGCAGCGAGGCGGTGGGTTTGAACATGGGGCTCCTGTCGGGGTCGATGTGAAGCCCGATTGTGGCATCCGCCGGGCCACGGCCGCCTGACCGCCAGATGACAATTCCGTCATCCAGGACCGGCCTGAACCGGCTTAGAATAGGCGCTTTGCGCAGGCGCTTCCCGCCCGCCCCAAGTCATGACCATCCTGGTGATCGAAGACGAGCCGAAGACCGGCGACTACCTGCAGCGCGGCCTGGCCGAGTCGGGCTTCGCGGTGCGCCTCGCGCGCAACGGGCGCGACGGCCTGGCGATGGCGCGGGACGGCGGGATCGAGCTCGTCGTGCTCGACGTGATGCTGCCGCGGATGGATGGCTGGCAAGTGCTCGAAGCGCTGCGCGGCGATCCGGCGACCGAGCAGGTTCCCGTCATGTTCCTGACCGCGCGCGACGAAGTGCACGACCGCGTGCGCGGCCTGGAACTGGGCGCCGACGACTACCTCGTGAAACCGTTCGCGTTCGTGGAACTGGTGGCGCGCATCCGCACGCTGCTGCGGCGCGGCCCCGTGCGCGAGGAAGAACTGCTTTGCATCGGCGACCTGGAAATCGATGTGATCAGGCGCCGCGTGCGCCGCGGCGCCGCCACCATCGTGCTGACCGCCCAGGAATTCGCCCTGCTCCACCTGCTGGCGCGGCGCCAGGGCCAGGTGCTGTCGCGCTCGCTGATCGCCTCGCAGGTGTGGGACATGAATTTCGACAGCGACACCAACGTGATCGACGCGGCGATACGCCGGCTGCGGCGCAAGATCGACGACCCGTTCGCGGAAAAGCTGATCCACACGCGGCGCGGCATGGGCTATGTGTGCGAGGCCGGGCCGGCCGCCGGGGAATGACGGCCGGGCTGCGCCATTCGCTGGCGGTGCGCGTCACCGCCATGTTCGTGCTGATCGTCGCACTGGCGGCCGCCGGCCTGGGCACCTACCTGTACCGCGCCTTCGTGGCCGAGATCGAACGGCGCGACGATATCGGCCTGCTGGGCAAGCTGCGCCAGGTGCAGATCCTGCTCGGCCGCCCCGGCGCCGCCGAACTGCTGCACACGCGGCCGGATTTTTTCCGCGACACGATGAGCGGCCAGGAAAATTCCCTCGTGCGCTTCATCGCGCCCGATGGCGCGGTGCTGGCCGACATCAACGCGGGCGGCGAACGGTATCCGGTACCGCCCGCCGCCGCGATCGCACCGGACCGCGCGGCGATCGCCGGCTGGACCAGCCGGCGCGGCGATCCGGGCCGCGTGGTGGCCGGGATCGCCCGGCTGGGCACCGGCACGGTGACCGTCGTCGTCGCGCGGGTCTACGGCGAACGCAGCGCCATGTTCGCCCGGTACCGCCAGCGCATTGCCGGCGCCGCCGCCGTCGGCGCGCTGGCGGCGGCGCTGCTGGCCGCGCTGCTGCTGCATCGCGGCCTGCGGCCGCTGCGGGTGCTGGCCGGCCATGCGGCATCGATCCGGCCCGGCACGCTGGCCCAGCGGCTCGACGCGGGCGACGCCCCTTCCGAACTGCTGCCGCTGATCGAGGCCCTGAACGCCATGCTGGCCAGGCTGCAGGAAGGCTATGCGCGCCTGTCGGGCTTTTCCGCCGATCTCGCGCACGAGTTCCGCACGCCGGTGGCGAACCTGCTGGGGCAAAGCCAGGTGATGCTGGCGCAGCCGCGCGGCGCCGCCGAGTACGAGGGGCTGATCGCCTCGAACATCGAAGAGCTCGAGCGGCTGGCGCGCATGATCGAAAGCATGCTGTTCCTCGCCCGCGCCGGGCAGGACGAAGTGTTGCCGGCCCGGCAAGCGCTGCAGGCACTGGACGAAATGACGAAGGTGGCCGACTTTTTCGAAGGAATGGCCGAGGAACGCGGTCTGCGCATCGAATGCGCGGGCAGCGCCGTGGTGCTGGCCGACCCGGCGCTGCTGCGGCGCGCGCTGGCCAACCTGGTGTCGAACGCCGTGCGGCATGCCGACGCCGGCACCACGATCGCGTTGCAAGCCGATCAGCGTGCCGGTTCGACCGTGCTGAGCGTGGAAAACACCGGTGTGCCGATCGCGCCTGAGCACCTGCCGCACCTGTTCGACCGTTTCTACCGCGTGGACACGGCGCGCGGCAACGCCGACGGCTCCACCGGGCTGGGACTGTCGATCGTCGGCGCCATCATGGCGCTGCATGGCGGCACGGCTGCCGTGCAGGCCGAGGGTACGCGGGCGCGGTTCACACTGGATTTCCCTGCCGCCCGGCCCGAGAGCGCGCGCCACGCCGCGCACTGAGCGCACAAGGTCACAGCGGCCGCGGCCGTGGCGCCGCCGGCATCGGCAAACACCATGCCGGCAGGTACAGAAGTGGCTTGCATTCATGTACCCGTCGCATGTCCGGCACGTGCGTGTTCTTACCGTCGTGCTCGGGTGATTTCAGGTTAATATTCGCCATCAACCTCCCGGCGACAAGAACGCCGGCCTGCCACGCCCGACCGGCGGGCCCGAACCGCTGTGCGGGGCGAAGCTGCCTCGTTGAACATGGATGCGCGATCATGCTGGGTATCGAACAGGCTCCGGACGGCGAAGGATTATCCCAGGCGGCGCAGGAACTGCTGTCGCTGCGCGAGGCCGTGCTCGACCACTGGGAAGCCACGGTGCGGGCCGAGATCAAGGGCGCCGCCGAGCTGCTCGGCCCGGCGCTCACCGACAACCTGCCCAGCCTCTACGACAACCTGGCCGAAGCCATCAGCCCGGACCGGCCCCGCAAGACCGCCACGCAGCACACCACCGCGGCCATGTCGCATGGCAGCGAACGCGCGCGCCTGACCTGCTTCGGCCCCGAAGAGGTGTTGCGCGAATACCAGTTGTTCAGGGACGCGATCCGCGATGTAGCCCAGGCCCACGGGATGGCATGGCCGGCCGAAGTGTGGGCCGGGATCGGCCACTCGATCGAGATCGCCGCCTGCGAATCGCTGCGCGAATTCGCCGCCACGCACGAGGCATTGCGCCGGCGGGTGGCCGCCGCGCTGTCGCACGACATGCGCGCGCCGCTGGCGGTCATCGCCACCGGCGCGCAACTGATCGAACTGACCGACGACGTCGAGGTGGCGAAACGCTCGGCGGACAAGATCCGCCGCCACGCCACGCGGCTCGAATCGATGATGGGCGAGCTGCTCGATGCGCTGACCGTGCTGCGCGAGGAATTGCCGCCGCTGGCCCTGTCGTCCTTCGATATCGGCGACCTGGCGCTGGAGGTGGCCCGGCAATTCGGCGAGCACGGCGGCGGCCCCTTCACGTTCGAAGGCGACAGCGTGGCCGGCCACTGGTGCGCGCCGGCGCTACGCCGGGCGCTGGAAAACCTGGTGTCGAATGCCGTGAAATATGGCGCGGGCGGCGAGGTGCGCATCACCACGTCGGTCAACCGCGGCAGGCTGTCGCTGTCGGTCCACAATACCGGACCGGCCATTCCGGAAGACCGGCGCGATCGCATCTTCGGCTACCTGTTCCGCTACGGCGGCCCGGGAACGGTGGGATGGGGCATCGGCCTGCCGTTCGTGCGCGACGTGGCCGAATCCCACGGCGGCAGTGTCTCGGTCGACAGTTCCGACGAAGATGGTACCACCTTCACGATCGACATCCCGGTCGACTGCCGGCCGTTCGTCAAGCGCACCGTGCACTGCGCGGATGCCGTGCCGGAACGGCAGGATGCCGGCGGCTGAGCCGCCGGGCCGCCGGGCCCGTCCCCTGCCGGGCTGTCAGGCCGCCGCGGGCATCCGCACTTCCCTTACATCCCGGAAGAAGCGCAGCATCTCGCCGCTGGCAGAAGGGCCTTTTTCGTCGGTGTAGCTGCCCCGGCAGTTGCCGCCGGACCAGGTATGGCCCGCGCCATGGATCACCCATTGCTCGGCCAGTACCGTGCCGCCGGCACCGCGGTGGACCATCCGCGTGAAGTCGCGGCCCTGGAACGCGCCCACTTCCTTCACCACTTCGGCACATTGCGAATCGTTCGCGCTGGCTGCGCTCAACGAGTGTTCGATGACCGTGTGCCCGTTGGCGATGTGGACGGTTTGATCGTTATCGCCGTGGAATACGATGACCGGCACGGCCGTTTGCGTCAGCGCGGTCGCGTCGCCGATGGCGGCCCCGTTGCGCATCGCCTCCAGCGCCGTGGCGGTGTCGCCGGCACAACCATGGGGCAGGCCGGAATGGCAGCCCACGGCACAATAGATGTCGGGATAGGTACAACCCAGCACCACGGCCATCGCGGCACCGGCGGACATGCCGGCCACGAAGACCTGGTCCGCCGGCACGCCGTATTCGCCTACCACTTCGCGCGTCGCGCCGGCGATCAGCGCGGCATCGCCCTGGTCGCGTTGCTGGTGCGCCTTGTCGAACCAGTTCCAGCAGCCGCCGGGCATGCCGAACCTGGTCTGTTCAGGGTACATGACCAGGCAGCCCGACTGCTCGGCATGCATGTTCATGTCGGTACCGTTGGCGAAATCGTCCACGCTCTGGCCGCAGCCATGCAGCATCACGACCAGGCCGGGCTCCTTGCCCGGATAGGAGGCGGGGATATACAGCTTGTAGCTCAGCGAGCCGTGCGGGGACAGGAAAGTCCTGCTGATGAAGCGGGAAGTACTGGACGAATGCGGCCCGCTGGCCGGTTCGATGGCGGCAGTGCCCAGGCTAAGGGGCATGAACGCAAACCGCGTCCACTGTTCGCAAAAATTTTGTATCATTTGAAGACTCCGGAGAAGTGATGGTGGGTCTCCTGCATGTTTTTTGTTACTTTACCGGCTGCCGAGCTGGCGTGACAGGGTTAATTGGCTGTCTCCGCGTAGGACAGGTACCCGTAAGTAGTTTGTTAGTATTTGACCGGCTGTCCGGCCCCCTCTTTCCTGGCTGTGCTCCTGGCGGCGCATGCCTGCCGTCAACAATCCAGGTCTCTGCCGTTACCTCGCGGGTTACGCCCCGGCGTCGCCGAACACGTCCCTCCCATGCTCCAGCAATGCCTGCCGCAGCCACTGGCCTGCCTGCCGGTGCGCATGCGCACGATGCCACAACACCTCGAGTCGCTGCACCGGCAGTCCCGCCACGTAGTCGCTTTGCAGGCGCACGACTTCGCCACGCTCCAGCGCACTGTTCGCCACGAACAGGGGAACGATCGCCCATCCATGCCCCTGCCGCACCATTTCCAGCACGGCCGGGTCGCCTTCGACCCACCATATCGCACTCGACAGCTGGATTTCCGGCGAACTTTTCTGCCGGGTGCGCGCCGTCAGCGCGATTTGCCTGGTGCTTGCCAGTTCCGTGCGCGTGACCGTGCCTTGCCGCGCCAGCGGGTGCCTGGCCGCCACCACCAGCGCCACTTCCACGCTGCCCAGGCCATGCGACCGGATCGCGCTTCGCAGCCCCTGCTGCTCGTAGCCGACACCGAGGTGCGCGCGGCCGCTGCCGATCATTTCCAGCAAGTCTTCCATCAGCGGGAACAGCAGCTCCAGTTCCACCCGCGGGAAGCGCGTGGCGAAGTCGCCGAGCACCCTCTCCAGCCAGGGCAGATGCGAGTCGTCGTCGATGGCCAGGGTCAGGCGCGGCTCGACGCCGCCGGCCAGTTCGCCGGCCAGCGCCTGCATGTGCTGGCATTCGCCGATGATCCGTCCGGCATCCTTGACCAGGCGTTCGCCGGCCGGCGTCAGGCGCGGATAGCGCCCCGCGCGGTCGAACAGTTGCACACCCAGGTCGGCCTCCAGGTTGGCGACCGCCGTGCTGATGACCGACTGGGCCTTGCACAGGCGGCGGGCGGCCGCGGAGAACGAACCGAGCTCGGCCGCCGCGTGGAACGCCAGGAGCTGATCGATGGAAAAATGCATTTATCTGTTTTTTGAATGGATACCAACTTCAGTCTATCGCACTTCGCGATGTACTCTGCAAGCTCTTCAACAAACAACGGGGTATGCCATGCGCACCACGGCAGACAGGTTGCGGCACGCGATCGGCTTCGAGGCGATCGGGCTGCTGATTTGCATCCCGCTCGCGGTATGGGCCTTCGGCATGGAAGTCCACCAGCTCGGCGTGCTGGCGGTGGGGATTTCGCTGGCGGCCACCGGGTGGAATTACGGCTACAACAAGGTGGTCGACCGCCTGATGGTGCGGCACCTGGGCCGCCTCGACAAAACCTGGGCCGAGCGGGTCGCGCACGCGGCGTGCTTCGAGCTCGGCCTGTTGCTCATCACCCTGCCCGCCGCGGCATGGTGGCTGTCGGTTTCGCTGTGGGAAGCGTTCATCATCGACGCGGCCATGGCGGTGTTCTATCTGGTGTATGCGTTCGTCTACAACCTGGCCTACGACAAGGCTTTTCCCGTGCGGATGGCGCATCGCGCCTGAGGAATACCTGAAATAAGCGGCCGCAATGCCCGATGCCGGGTCGGCGGTTTCCCGTGACGGAATGTGCGTGGCCACCACCCTTTCATCCGACAAGTTATCAGGCAGCCGCATGAAACTTATCGAAAACGAGAATTGGCTTATTTCTTCGCGAGGCGCCAAGATGGGCGCATCCCTACTCAACAACAGCGAGTCCATCATGTCTTTCCTCGAATACTTCCCCATCGGCCTGGCGGTTGCCGGCCTGGTACTGCGCTACGCACTTTCAAAGCGTTCGGCACGCGCGGTGCAGGCCTGGGAAGCGTCCCGCCCCCAGGACAAGGCCGTTGCACCGTCCCGCCCGCCTGCCATCCTGGTCCGCACCGGCGCATTCAACGCGGCTTGAGATTCCCACTGCACGCCGTTGGCCCGGCGCGCCGTGGCATGCCAACGCGCCGCGCCGAAACCGTCGTGCCTGCAATCGGCCAGGCATGACGGCCATGCCGTTTCCGTCACAACCGTCGCCTTAATCACCACTCAGCAATTCAAATCCCTCGCCAACACCGGCGCAGCAGCGCTACGATAGGTGGATCGCGAAACGCTAGTCGTCCACCCGCCCGGGAGAGGAGCGCGCCATGATCCCCCATGAACTGACCCGCAGGTTTGCCAGCGGCAAAGGCGCGATCTTCGTCGGCGCCGGCATGTCGATGGGGGCGGAGCTGCCGAGCTGGAGCGAGCTGGTGACGCCGCTGCAGGACAAGCTCACGCACCTGAAGGCGGGCGACCAGTACAGCCCGGAGCAGATCGCCGGGTGGTACGAGGTGCACGAAAGCCGGGAAACGATGATCGATTTCCTGAAGAAGCAATTGCGCCGGGATTGCGTGCCGACCGAGTGCCACCGCCTTATCGCCGCGTTGCCGGTGGACCTGTTCTTCACCACCAATTTCGACAACCTGCTGGAGCTGTCGCTGCCCGACGCCGAAGTGGTCTACAACGACGTGGACTTTTCGATGCTCGACGCGCCGCGCAGGCGCCAGCTCATCAAGGTGCATGGCGACTTCAAGGACAGCAAGTCCATCGTGTTCACCCGCAGCGACTACGACCACTACCTGGAAGACCGCCCGACGATTTCCGAACTGATCCGCCTGACGCTGGTGCAGCGCGCGGTGCTGTTCCTCGGCTACAGCTTCAACGACCGCAACCTGACCACCATCCTGGCCCAGGTGGGCCGGCGGCTGGGCCAGCTGCGGCGGCCGCTGTTCGCCGTGCTGATCAATCCGCATCCGTATGTCAAGCTGGAGCTGGACAAGAAATACGGCGTCACGGTGATCGAACTCGTCGTGCCCGGCGAAGGCAGGCAGTTGCGCGAGGCCAGCGTGCTCGCCGTGCGCAGCTGGCTGGAGCGCTTCAGGACGCAGATCGACCGCGAGCGCAACAACTTCGCCGACACGCAGTCGATGCTGCCCGGCTCGAACCTGCCCCTGCCCTCCGGCGGCTTCGTCGGCCGCGAACGCGATATCGACAAGGTGATGAAGGCGCTGAAGGTGTCGCGCGTGGTGGCGGTCAACGGGCCGGCCGGCATGGGCAAGACCGAACTGGTGATCGAGGTGGCCCGGCGCTGCGAATACGGCACCAAGTCCGACCTCACGAACCGGGAGACCCTGTTCGCCTACAGCGTGTATATCGACGCGCGCGACTGCAGCGATTCGCCGTCGGTGCTGCACTGCATCCTCGACACCATTGCCGAGACCTTCAAGCTCGGCGCCACCAGGCATGTCCCGCTCGACCAGAAGAAGGCGCAGATCGCCGGAATGCTGGCGATCTTCCGCGTGCTGCTCGTCATCGACAACCTCAGGCGTGCCACCGAGTCGGGCATCGCCGAGTGGCTGCAGCAGATTCCCGAGCCCAGCGCCGTGATCCTGGTGACGCGCGGGCAGTTCTCCGGCGTATCCGTGCGCGTGCCGATCGGCGGGCTGGAAACGGAAGACGCCAGGGCCTTTCTGGGCGAACATCTCGCCCGCCGCCGCATCGCCCATGACGATGCCGGAGTGGACGGGCTGATCGCCACCGTGCACGGCAGCCCGCAGGGCATGAAGATGCTGGTCGGGCAGCTTGCCACGCCCGGCTTTCCCGTGTCGGCGGAACGGCCGCAGGACAGCATGGCCGAAGCCTGCGAACGGGTGCTCGCCGATTCATGGAAGCACCTCGGCGAGCCCGGCAAGACAGTGTTGCGCGCCGCCTCGATCCTGACGAAGAACCACATTTCGCGCGACGCGCTGCTGGCCGCGTCGGGCCTGGAAAGCGGCGCCTTCGCGGCGGCGCTGCACGAATGCGAAAGCCTGCTGCTGCTCGAACCCAGCACGGAACCATGGAGCGGCACGGGCCGCGTGCACGGCTACAAGCTGCATCCCGGCACCGCCGCGCTGGTAGGGAGCGCGCTCGAAGATACCCCCGGCCTGCGCGACGGCTTCTATACCCGGCTCACGGCGTATCACCGCGCATTCGTCGGCAAGGTGGTGGTGCGGCCCGACCCGCCCGTGCCCTACTGGAACGCGGTGGTCACGCAGGACATGCTGGAGATCGACGACGAATGGCCGAGCATCCGCGACGCGCTGGTCTGGGCCACGGAGCACGAACCGGCCCATGTGATCGCGCTGGTGGTCCTGCTCGCGCATTACATGGACTCGCGCCTGCTCAACAGCGACCGCATCCGCTTTACCCGCGCCGCGACGGCCGCGCTGCACGAAGCGGGTCGCGCGTGCGAGGAAGCACTGCTGCGCATCGATGCGCTGGGCTGGACGCTCATCGAGGAAGGCCAGTTCGAGGAGGCCGAGACGGAAATCGCGCAAGGCCTGGCGCTGCTCGGGGAATGCGATCGCGGGCAGGCCGCCGGCCTCGCATCGCTGGCGCTGACCTGGCGCGCCCGGGCCCGCTGCCTGCAGGACCGCGCCGCCCATGCGCAGGAAGAAATCGTCAAGGCGCTGCGCACTTCCCGGCACGAGCCGAACTGGATCCGCTACCGGGTGCACATGGTGGCCGGCGACATTCGCGTGAAGCAGAACAACTTCGCCGGCGCGATCAGGAGCTACGAGAAATGCCGGCGCTTCGTCAACAGCTACGGCGGCGAGGAAGGCTACCAGACGCTGCCGCGGCTGGGCATGGCGCACCTGCGCAACGGCCAGCCGAACCAGGCCGAGAAAGTGTTTGCGGAGCTGCTGCGCATCTGCCTGGCGGACTCGATCGAAATCGGCGCGCTGTATGCCCGCTACGGGCTGGCCTACATCGCCTCGCGCGATGCCGCGCGCCGCGGCGGCGCGCGCATGCAGCTCAAGCAGATCCGCGCCCAGCTGTCGCGCGCGACGACGTCCAACCTGCTGCACCGGCTGATGGACGAGCTGGAAGGCATGCTCGATGCCGCCGAAGCGCGATCCTGATGCCCTGAAAGCAGAATAAGTGAAGCGCCGCACCCACTGCACACGCGGCGCAATCGTGCGTCGGCGCCAAGGCGGCACAATCGGTGGATACGATCCAGTCTATTTCCATCCCGACGAAAGGAGCACGCATGACCACCGAGTTCGACCGCGCCGACAACCTGCATCGCCCGCCCATGGAAACCGCCACGACATCGACCACCCGGCCGCTGATCGTGACCCCGACCTTCGTCAGCCGCGTCGACGATACGCCGCGCGGCGAACGGCCGCAGGACGCGGGTTCCTCGAAGAGCCGCCACGGCCACGAGGTGCACTTCCCGAACTGGCGGCCGCATGCGCTGGCGCTGGAGGGCGATCCCAACCTGGCGTTCGAACACTGGGACGAATACTGGCGCAAGGTGCACGGGCCGAAGTTCGCCTGGGACGAACCGGGCAGTTCGTCGGCGCTGGTGCTGCGCTACGACCAGGTGCACCGCATCGCCTCGGGGCCGTCGTCGGCGTTCCGGCCGCCCTACCGCGCCATGGTGGATGAAGACGGGCGGCTGCCGCCGGACCCCGAACGGCGCGTGCCGGCGCATCGCCGGCCGCGCTGGGACGGCTTCGCGTATATCGCCTACGCCGACGAAGCGGACATCGAGCGCACGCTGAAGCAGGAAAAATTCGCCGAACGGATCGTGGCCGACGAACAGGTCGCGTTCCGGATGGTCACGCGCGAGATCGCGCGCGAATACATCCTGATTCCCAGCGAGCGGCACCGCGATCCGGTCAGCCTCGTGAAGATCCATATGCGCGCCGCGAGCCTGTCCCGCGAGGAGTTCCAGCGCCGGCTGCTCGACGAGCATGCGCCGCTGGTCATGGCGCAGCCGGCCACGCGCGAGTTCGTGCGTCGCTACGCGCAGCTCCACAATATCGGCTCCACGCAGGAGGATCCCGAGGGCAGCAGGATCGACGCCGTGTCCGTGCTGTCGTTCGCCTCGCTCAACGACGTGGAGGATTACCTCGTCAGCGCCGATCACGCCGCCATCGAGGCCGCGGAAAACGCGCTGCTGGGCGAAGGCTCCGAATGGTGGACCGGCATCAACTACAGCGTGATCAACCGGCTGGTGCCGGAGCTCGCGACCGAATGGCGGTGATGCCGCGCTCCAGGGCCGCCGTCAGCGCGCTGCGCCGGCGGCAGTGGGGCTGACCCGCCATATCTCGCCGGTCACGTCGTCGACCACGAGCAGCGAACCGTCGTCCTGCACGGCCACGGACGACGGGCGGCCCCATACCTCGCGGTCGCTGACGACGAATCCCGTCATGAAGTCCTGGTACTTCCCGGCCGGCACGCCATCCTTCATGAACACCCGCACCACTTTCGAGCCGGTGCGCGTGGTGCGGTTCCAGGAACCGTGCAGCGCCAGGAACATGTCGCCGTGGTATTCGGCCGGGAACCGGTTGCGCGCGGCGCCGCCCGCCTCGTACACCACCATGCCCAGCGGCGCCGAATGCGCGGTCACCAGCAGGTCCGGCGTTCTCGCCTTGTCGCGCAGGTCGGGGCGGATGCCCTTCAGGCGCGGCTCCTCGTTGCGGCCGATGTAGTACCACGGCCAGCCGAAGAAGGAACCGGCCGGCACGCGCGTGAGGTAATCGGGCGGCAGGTTGTCGCCCAGCAGGTCGCGCTCGTTCACGCTGCAGAACAGGTCGCCCGTGGCGGGGTGCCGGTACATGCCCACGCAGTTGCGCAGGCCGGTGGCGTGGGTGCGGCGGTTGCCGCCGTCCGGATCGAAGGCAAGCACCACGCCGCGGTCGGTTTCCTCGCCCCACGCGCCGCCCACGCCGTGCTTCGCCTCCCAGGCGGGCAGCGGTTCGTCCGGACGGGCACCGATCCGTTCGCCGATGTTCGACGCCGAGCCGACCGACACGAACATGGTCTTGCCGTCGGCGGAAAACGCCAGCGTGCGGGTGGTATGGGAGCCCGGCGCCGCCACCAGCGTCGGCACCACCACTTCCGGCTCCGCGCTCGCCACCAGGTCGCCGTTCCGGTATGGGAAGCGCACGATGGAATTCACGTAGGCCACGTACAGGTAGCGCGGTTCGGCGCCGACCGGCCAGAAGGCGAAACCGAACGGCCGGTTCAGGTCCTTCGCGAACACGCTCACGGTATCGGCCCGCTCGCCCGTCGATGAACGGAACACCTTGATCAGCCGCTTCGGCATCGACGACATGAACAGGTCGCCGTTGGGCGCCTTCACGAGCAGGCGGCCGCGGTCCGGATCGGTGGCCCACAGGTTCGCCTCGAAGCCGTCCGGCACCGACGGCGCCACGCCGGCCGGGCGCGCCACGGTCTGCGGACTGTTGCCGGCGCTCGGCGTGGCGAACGGGCGCGCCAGCCTGTCCGCGCGCACTTCGTGGATGCGCCCCGGGCGATCGGCGCTCCAGCCATCCTGCGCGGATGCGGAAGCGGAAGTCGGGGTGGAGCCGGACGATGCCGCCGGCGCGGCCTGCTTGCCCCGCACCGTGCCAAGCCAAGCGACGAGCGCGGCGCGGCTCTCCCCGTCCGCCACGTTGACGGGCATCGTGGTGCCGGGCGCGTAGCTGCCCGGATCGAGCAGGTAGCGGTCCAGCTCCCGCGCCGTCCAGGTGCGCCCCGCGGCGCCGGCCGCGGCAAGCGCCTTCGAGTACGCATAGCCGGGCACGCCGGCCACGCGCCGCCCCAGCACATTGAACAGGCCAGGGCCCGCCAGCGCCTGCATGTCCGGCGACACGCTGTGGCACATCGCGCAGTTGGTGGCGAACACCTTCGCGCCGTCGACCGGCGCGGCATGGGCGGCCAGTAGCGGCAGGGTCAGGAACAGGCACAGGGACAGCGCGGCGCGGATCGGCTTCATGGTCGGATGGGTGTCGGTTTCTCCGATTATGGCGGCAATGCGCCGCCGGCCGGGATCATTCGCGTGATTCTTTGGGAGCCACCGGACATCCGGTGTCAGACACTTTTTCCGGATGCTTTACCCGGAAAAGGTGTCTGACACCGGTTTTCCTACGCATCATCCTCCCCGCCCTCCGTCAGCGCGTAGACATCCCCGGCCGTCGCCCCGGTTCCGTGCTTGCGCGCCCGCAGGTCGCGGTACACCGCGGCGCGCATGATCGTCATTGCCACGACGGGAGCCGTCATCAGCAGGAAGAGCGCGATGATGACCTCGTGGATGACCAGCCGCGACTGCGCCACCGTGAAGTAGATCATCGACGCCAGCAGCAGGCACCCCGCCCCCAGCGTGACGGTGATGGCCGGGCCGTGGATGCGCTGGTAGAAGGTGCGCAGGCGCAGCAGGCCCAGCGCCCCGGCCAGGATGATGGTTGCGCCCAGCACCAGCAGCAGCGCCACGGGCAGCGCCGCCCAGCCGGGCAGGTGCTCGATGCCGCTCATTCGATGATCTCCCCGCGCATCAGGAACTTCGCCATCGCGATCGTCGAGACGAAGCCCACCAGCGCGATCAGGATCGCCACCTCGAAATACACCTGGGTGCCGAAGCGGATGCCCAGCACGATCGCCAGCAGCATGCCGCACATCCACAGCGTGTCGAGCGCCAGTACCCGGTCGTGCGCCGCCGGGCCGGCCAGCAGCCGCACTGCGCAGAAGACCATCGCCAGCAGCACGCAGACCAGCGCATAGCCGATCGCCAGTTCAAGCAGGGTTTCCATCTTGCTCCTCCGTTTCAAAGATCGCCATCAGCGGCTGTTCGTAGCGGGTCCTGATCGTGTCGATCCACCATGCCTCGTCTTGCAGGTCGAACACGTGCAGCGCAAGTTCGTGCCGTTCGGGCAGGATTTCGATCCAGACCGTGCCGGGCGTCATGTTGATCAGGCAGGACAGCATCGCCAGCCCGTAGGGATCGCGCATCGTCAGCGGCACGCGGATGAATTGCGAATGCACGGTGCCGTAGTCCCTGAACAGGATGATGCGGCACACGGCAAAGCACGACCGGACGATTTCCGCCGACGCCATCGCCAGCAGCCGCGCGAACACGAACGGGCGGCGCAGGCGCGGGTAGCCCAGCGGCTGCAGCCGGCGCGTCAACAGAGGCACCGCGATGCCGAGCACCGCGCCGAACAGCAGGTTGGCCGGGTCGAGCGCCTGGTTGAGCAGAAGCCACACGGCGCACAGCGCCAGCGAGACGACGGGGAACGGCAGCCAGCGCATCATGGCGCCTCCGCGGGCGGCGACGCAGGTGGCAATGCGGGTGGCAATGCCGGCAGCACCGGGCCGGGCACCGGCGGCATGCCGAGCACCCGGTCGACATACAGGCCGGGCCGGTGGATGTCATGGCTGGCGCGCGCCAGGTAATCGAATACCGGCGCGGCCTGCACCGTGAGCAGCACGGAGACGAGCAGCAGGCCCGCTACCGGCGCCACCTCCGCCGCATGCAGGGCCGGCGGCGCGGCCATCTCCGTGGCCCAGAACGTGCGCACGCCGAAACGCATCAGCGACACGATGGCGACCAGGCCGGATGCGAACACCAGCGCCATCAGCGTCCAGCCGGTGGCGCCGATCGCGGGCAGGCCGGGGCCCGGGTTGATCAGCGCATGGAACATGCCGAACTTGGCGACGAAACCGGACAGCGGCGGCAGGCCGGCGATGGTCAGCGCGCAGGCCGCGAACGCCAGCGACAGGAAGGCCATCGCCGCGGGCACGCCCTTGCCCTTCGGCTCGGCGGGCATGTCTTCGACGGCGTAGGCCTCGGCCGTCAGCGCCAGGATCGCCGCGCCCGGCGTACGGATGCGGTCGACCAGCTCGATCAGCAGCACGAACCCGGCGAGGGCGACGGTGGAGGCGATGAAGTAATACAGCCCGGCCGCCACCAGGGATGCCTGGCCGTAGCCGATCACGGCCAGCAGCGTGCCGGACGAGACGATCGCCGCGTAGCCGGCCAGGCGCCCCGCCGTGTCGGTGGCCAGCATGCCGGCCGCGCCGAACACGATCGTGGCCATGCCGCCCCACAGCAGCGCGTCGTAGCCGTAGCGGGCCGCCTCGCCCGCGCCGTCGGAAAATACCAGCAGCCACAGCCGCAGGATCACATAGGCGCCCACCTTGGTCATCAGCACCAGCATCACCGCCACCGGCGGCGAGGCGGCCGCGTACGTGGTGGGCAGCCAGAAGCCCAGCGGCCACATGGCGGCCTTGACGAGGAAGGCCAGCGCCAGCACGGCGATGCCGGTCTTGAGCAGGCCGAGGTCGGCCGCGCCCAGTGCCCCGACGCGGCCGGCCATGTCGGCCATGTTCAGCGTGCCGGTGGTGGCATAGACCAGCGCGGTACCGACCAGGAAGAACAGCGCGGCGACCAGGTTCACGGCGATGTACTGCAGGCTGGCACGCAGGCGTTCCACGTTATAGCCGTGCAGCACCAGGCCGTACGACGCGGCCAGCATGACCTCGAAGAACACGAACAGGTTGAACAGGTCGTGCGTCAGGAACGCGCCGTTGATCCCCATCAGCAGGAACTGGAACAGCGGATGGAAATGCACGCCGATGCGGCTCCAGCGCGGCTGGGCGTAATGCAGCGCCGCCAGCGCCAGGATGGCTGTCAGCACCAGCATGCCGGCGGCCAGCCGGTCGGCCACCAGCGCGATGCCGAAGGGCGCGGCCCAGTTGGCGGCGAGGTAGACGCCGATGCCGTCCGGCCAGCTGCCGTCGGCCAGCGCCACCAGTGCCAGCGCATTGGCCAGCAGCGCCAGGACGGAGCCATACGCCAGCGCGAACTTCAGGCGGTGCCGGCCCTGCGTGAGCGGCGCCAGCGCCGCGCCGCACAGCAGCGGCAGCACGATCGGCACGACGACCAGGTGCTGGGTCCATGCCACGTTCATTCGCCGGGCTCCTCGCCGTCGACATGGTCGGTGCCGGCCAGGCCGCGCGCGCCGATCATCACCACCAGGTACAGCGCGGTGGTGGCGAAGCCGATGACGATCGCCGTCAGCACCAGCGCCTGCGGCACCGGATCGGCCAGGGCCGCCGGATCGGGAACGGCGCCGGCCGGCGTGAGCGGCGGCCGGTCGACGGCCAGGCGCCCCATCGCGAAGATGAACAGGTTGACGGCGTACGACATCAGCATCAGACCGATCAGTACCTGGAAGGTGCGCGGCCGCAGGATCAGCCAGATGCCCGAGGCGAAGACGATGCCGATGCCGAGCGCGAGAACGGTTTCCATTACTGGATCTCCTTGGGTGGCGGGATGGCGGCGGGGCTGACGGTGCGGCCCGCGCCGGGAGGCACGCGGCGGCTGCGCAGCGACTGGTGCGCCAGCGCCACCAGGATCAGCATCGTGGTGCCGACGACGACCAGGAACACGCCGAGGTCGAACGCAAAGGCCGACGGCACGTGCAGCTCGCCCAGCAACGGCAACGCGACATGCGCGGTATGGCTGGTGAGGAACGGATAGCCGAACAGCCAGGCGCCCAGGCCCGTGCCGCAGGCGCACAGCAGCCCCCAGCCGATCCAGCGGTGCGGCCGCAGGCGCAGGCGCGACTCGACCCAGTCGGTGCCGGCCACCATGTACTGCACGATCAGCGTGGTGGCGAAGATCAGGCCGGCGACGAAACCGCCGCCCGGCAGGTTGTGGCCGCGCATGAAGAAATACACGGCGATCACACCCATCACCGGCAGCAGAAAGCGCAGGTACACGGCCTGGATCATCAGGTAGCCGTCGCGCGCCTGCTGCGCCGGCTTCTGGGCGATCGCCGGGTCCACGTCGCTGGCCTGCTGCATCGGGATGGCGATGCTCTCCGGCGCGGGCCGGAAGCGGCGCAGCAGCGCATACACGGTGAGCGCCACCGCCGACAGCACCGTGATCTCGCCCATCGTGTCGAAGCCGCGGAAGTCGACCAGCAGCACGTTGACGACGTTGGCGCCGCCGCCTTCGGAGAGCGCACGCAGCACGAAGAAATCGCGGATGCTGGGCACCGCCGGCCCGGTCAGCACCGCGTAGCTCGCCGCCGCCATGGCCAGCCCGCCGGCCACCGCCACGGTGGCGTCGCGCGCCCGCCGCAGGTTGGTGTTGCGTGGCGGCTTGCCCGCCAGGTGCGCCGGCCTGCGGCGCGGCGGCAGCCAGCGCAGGCCCAGCAGGATCAGCACCGTGGTCACCGTCTCGACCATCAGCTGGGTCAGCGCCAGGTCGGGCGCCGACATCCACAGGAAGGTCACGCTGGTGGCCAGGCCGGTGGCGCCCACCAGCGCCAGCGCGGCCAGCCGGTGATACTTGGCTTGCCAGGCCGCGGCCACCGCGCAGCCGGCGCCGATCAGCCAGAGCAGCGCCAGCAGCGGGTCGGGGCTGCCGGGGGTGAGCCGCGGCCAGCTCTCCAACGGCCGGGCAAGCAGCAGCGGCACCGCCACGAACGCCGCCATCAGCACCAGCAGCTGCGGTTGCAGGCGGCGCGTTCCCGCCAGGCGCACCAGCCGCGCGGCGCCCTGCGACAGCGCCAGCATCGTGCTTTCGTACATCTGCGCGCCCTTCACGCGGTGCAGCACCGGCACGCGGTCGCGCTCGGCAAGGCCGAACCGCTCGCGCAGCAGCAGGTAGACCGCCACGCCGCCGCCCAGCGCCCCGAGGCTCATCATCAAGGGCAGGTTGACGCCGTGCCAGATGGCCAGGTCGTACTCGGGCACCGTGGGGCCGAGCACCGAGCGGGCCGCCACCGCCAGGATGTGCCCCACCACCCGCTCGGGCATGATGCCCACCGCGATGCAGAGCAGCACCAGCAGTTCGATCGGCGCGCGCATCCAGCGCGGCGGCTCGTGCGGCTGTTCCGGCAGGTCGCGCGCCAGCGGGCCGAAGAACACGCTGATGAAGCGCAGCGAGTACACCACGCTGAACAGGCCCATCAGCACGGCGGCGTACGACATCCACCAGTTGTCGTTGCCGCCCACGATCATCGTTTCGGCGAAGAACATCTCCTTCGACAGGAAACCGTTCATCAGCGGCACGCCGGCCATGGCGGCGCTGGCCACGACCGCCAGCGCCGCGGTGTGCGGCATGGCGCGCCGCAGGCCGCGCAGCCGGCGCATGTCGCGCGTGCCTGTTTCATGGTCGACGATGCCCACGGCCATGAACAGCGAAGCCTTGAACACCGCGTGGTTCATCGTGTGGAAGATGGCCGCCACCACCGACAGCGGCGTGCCGATGCTGATCAGCACCGTGATCAGGCCGAGGTGGCTGATCGTGGAATACGCCAGCAGACCCTTCATGTCGTACTGGAAGATCGCGAACCACGAGCCCAGCAGCAGTGTGCAGACGCCCGCCGTGCCGAGCACCCAGCTCCATTCCGCGGTGCCGGCCAGGGCAGGCCACAGCCGGATCAGCAGGAACACGCCGGCCTTGACCATCGTGGCCGAATGCAGGTAGCTCGACACCGGCGTCGGCGCCGCCATCGCGTGCGGCAGCCAGAAATGGAACGGGAACTGGGCGCTCTTGGTCAGCGCGCCGAGCGCCACCAGCACCAGGACCGGCAGGTACCAGTCGTGCCCGCGGATCAGGGCGCCGGCCCCCAGCACGGTCTGCAGCTCGTAGCTGCCGACGATGTGCCCGAGCAGCAGCACGCCGGCCAGCAGGCACAGTCCGCCCAGCGTGGTCACCGTGAACGCCATGCGGGCGCCGCGCCGCGCATCGTTGCGCTGCTGCCAGTAGCCGATCAGCAGGAAGGAAGTGACGCTGGTCAGTTCCCAGAACACGACCAGCTGGATGAGGTTGCCCGACAGGACAACGCCCAGCATCGCGCCCATGAACGCCATCACATATGCGTAGAAGCGGTGCACCGGATCGCGCTTCGACATGTAATAGCGCGCGTAGAGCAGCACCAGCAGGCCGATGCCCAGTACCAGCACGGTGAACACCCACGCCAGGCCATCCATGCGCAGCAGGATGTCGACGCCGAACGCGGGCAGCCAGGCGAAGCGCATCTGCGGCACGCCGCCGGCGGCGATGGCACCGAACTGGCCGATGGCGAGCACCAGGGCTGCCAGCGTGGCGACGCCCGCCACGGCGGCGGGACGGGCGCGCGAACCGCCGGGCATGCAGGCCGCGACGAGCGCCGCGGCAAAGGGCAACAGCAGCAGCAACAGCAGCATCGCCGTTACCCCCTGCCTGGGCGGCTGCCCGGTCGCGCCAGCCCGTCAGCCATCGTCGCTGCCTTCCGTCGCGCGCACCAGCAGCGTATCGCACGGCAGGTGCTGCAGCAGGTCTTCGCTCGTGCTGCCCATGAACACGCGGGCAACGGTGGATTGGGGATGGACGCCGAGCACCACGAGGCGGATGCCATCTTCGATGACATGGCGGGTGATGGATTCCGTCACGAGGCCGTGGCCGACCGCGATGTGGATGCGCTCGCGCACGCCGGCGGCCAGCGCGCAGCCGTCGAGGAAGCGTTCGCCTTGCGCCAGTGACGCCTGCGCCGCATCGGGCGGGGCATCGGCCGCGCTGTCCTCCAGCACGTGGTACAGCGTGATGCCGCGGCCGGGGAACAGGCGCAGGGCCGTGTCGAGCGCGCGGCGCGATGCGTCGGAAAAGTCGTTCGCCACCAGCACGCGCGCATAGCTGCCCCGCGTGCGCTGGCGCACGACCAGCAGCGGCTGCGCGAGATCCTGCACCAGGCGGCCGGCGGTGGAGCCGAGGATGACCTGCTCGAACGGCACATCGGGGGATGCGCCGATGACGACGACCGCGTCGCCCAGCGTGGCGGCGGCGCCGAGAATACCGTCGGTAACGTCGCCCTCCACCACCTGCAGGGCCGGCGTCACGCTCGTGCCGGCGAATTCCTCGGCCAGTTCGGCGCGCGCGGCATGGTGGAACGCCTGCCCGGGACCGCTGCCGTCCAGCCAGGACGACACGTCTTCCGGCGTGCTGGGCCCCTGCTGCACCACCAGCACGGTGAGATCGGCCCGCCATTCCGCCGCCAGCTGCCTGGCGCGGTCCAGCGGGCGGTCGCAGCGCGGCGACAGGTCTGTTGCAAGCAGCAGTCGCCGGGGCTGGAGGCTATCGGTAATGTCGTCGTTCACGCAAAATCTCCGTGGCTCAACCGGTGTCAATTGCCATTACTGTAGCGGTTCCCGGCCGATGATGACCACGCGTTAGGCCGGCTTCGCCAGCTCCGGCCCTGGCCGCGCAGGATGACGGGGTACCCGTGCCGGAGGAACCGGTACCGGTTGCCTCCGCGGCGGCCGTGACAATTCGCGCATTTTCGGGGGTTGCATTTTGATAAGCTCCGAAATCCCTGCCGGCGGCCGCATGCCGGGGTTGCCACGCTTGCCACTTTGTCCAGCACGGAGCTCTTGTGCCGAGGACCGGTATCGAGGTGGACCGGCGGGGCGTTGTGATCTAAGCTGTTCCGGTCTATTCCGGCGCCGCTCGATCGGCACCTTTTACTGGAATAACTCTCTCGGAGGAACATCATGATCGCAAAGAACACGATTTGTCTCTGGTTCGACGGTACCGCATTGGAAGCCGCGCAGTTCTACGCAGCCACGTTCCCGGACAGCGCGGTCGGCGCCGTGCACCGCGCGCCGGGCGACTATCCCGCAGGCAAGCAGGGCGACGTGCTGACCGTCGACTTCACCGTGATCGGCATTCCCTGCCTTGGCCTGAACGGCGGCCCGGCGTTCCGGCACAGCGAGGCATTCTCGTTCCAGGTCGCCACCGCCGACCAGCAGGAAACCGACCGCCTGTGGCATGCGATCGTCGGCAACGGCGGCCAGGAAAGCGAGTGCGGCTGGTGCAAGGACAAATGGGGCCTGTCGTGGCAGATCACGCCGCGCGTGCTGACCGAGGCCTTCACGGGCTCCGACCAGGCGGCGGCGAAGCGTGCCTTCGACGCGATGATGACGATGCGGAAGATCGACGTCGCGGCGATCGAGGCCGCGGTGCGTGGCTGACCGCCTTCGGGCAATCGACGACAACGAAACCGCAATAACGGACATCGTGCATGGTTGAACTGATCATCGAAGCGGGTGCCTGGATCGGCCGGGTACTGTTTCATCTCCTGGCCGAACTCGTCCTCCAGGTCATCTTCTACTGGCCTGGCTGGTTTTTCCTCCGGCTGGTAACCTTCGGGCGATACCCGCCGCGCAGGCCGATCGGACACGATTTCATGTGGGTGGCGGCAGTCGGCGTGATCGTCCTGGCGGTGGTGGCAGCCCTTTGCTTTCACCTTGCAAGTTTCCGCTAGGCGTGGCGCCTGCACGGGCCGTGGGGCCGCGGGCGCCTGCCCCGCGTTCCCGCCCTTCATCGCCGTCGGGTAAGGCGGCCGGGAATCGTCTCGTGGCCCCACTCCGGCCAGTGCCTGGCGGTCTGCCGGGCTTTCCGCAGCCACGCGAAAGCGGCATCGATCAGCGCAAGCTGGGCCTCGGCCTCCCGGATCGATGCCGCCTCGGCGCGCCCGCGGATGTAATCGGCCAGCCCCTGCGCCACCGTATCGGCCTGCAGCTTGAGGATATCGACATCGACGACGGTTTCGACAAAGCCGAAACAGCACGGCCCGCCAAGGAACTCGGCATCGTTGAAGTTGCTTTGATACGCCGCCTCGATCAGCAGGGTGTCGATATCGCCGGGCCCCCTGCCCATATCGACATCGATGCCGGCGAGCCGGCCAAGCGCCGCGATGCCGCTGCACATCTGCTGTTCGGCGTCGCCCCAGCCGCGCAGCCGGAGGTTTCTTGCGATTTGCAGGTAGAACTTGTCCATGGATGCCTTCCCCCGATGTACTAGTAAGCTCCCACAGGGTAAGACAGTGAGCGGTTCGATCCGTTCCTCGCCGGCTCATGACAGTCCGCAATGCAGCGCGGTTTATTCCACCGCCACGTCCCACAGCTTCGCCATCCGGGACGATCCCTGCGGGCCGTCCACGGTCAGCACGACGAGGAACTTGCCGGCCTCCCTGTACCGGTGCACCGGATGCTGCTCGGTCGACGTGGTGCCGTCGCCAAAGTCCCAGAGCCACCGGGTGACCGGCCCCACGCTCTCGTCCCGGAAGGTCACGCTGCGCCGCGCCATGTCCGTGACGATGAACGACCACTGCGCCTCGAACGGCTTCCGGTACTTCGCTTCCAGCGGCATCAGCGTGAAGACGGTGCCCAGGCTGGCGTTGCCGTACATCCTGCGATGCGCCGACAGGTTCCAGAAGCCCTTCTTCGACGCTTCGTCCGGGCCGTCGTAGTCGATGACCGCCCAGGTCAGGCCGACCTTGCTGTTGTCGGACAGCTGCGATGCCACCGCGCGGGCGGGATCGGCGCCGGCGTAGTCGAACGGCGTGATCCAGAATTCGGCCGTCAGCTTGCCGGGCTGGCCCGGCTTCGCGTCGTACGAATAAGCGATGTTCGAGTACGGCAGCTTCTTCAGCCATGCCTGCGGGCCCCACAGCAGCGCCCAGTCCTTGCCGGCCGCCGGCGTGAAGATGTGGTAGTTTTGCGCATGCACGCCGTGATAGGCGAAGTAGCGCTGCGCCCATGGCAGCGACTGGTCCGGGTGCAATGTGTCGATCAGCGGCCCGCCCGAGAGATCGCCGTCGACGACGATCTCGAAGGTATCGTTGTGCAGGCCGGGATCGGCGTAGTCCCAGTGGTCGTCCCAGGCTTCGTAGAGAAAATACAGCCGGTTCAGGCCTGCCACCCACGCCACGCGCACCTTCACGTCGAGGCTTTTCGGGTCGATCCTGCGCCCCTTCCCGGAGTCGTCCCGCAACTGGTCGGTGCCAACCACGTACGCGTCCGGGAAATCGCGCCAGTCGTCGGCCTTGCCGTCGATGACGGGGATCTTATTGGCGGGGAACTGGAAGACCTTGTAGCCCCGGTCGTCCTGGGCCCCGGCACTGGCGCAGGCGATGGCGGCGAGCACCGCGGGCGCGAATTGTCTGATGGTGATCGGCATGTGGGCAGTGGCAAGGATAGCCGGCAAGGACCGGCATGAGCTGCATGCACTCTACCAGTTCGCCGCACCGGCAACGGCGCCGGGCCGATCAAGAAATTGAGAATCGCAAGGACGCCGGCACATTACAATGACCAGGTTGCTCTCGACCGGCCACCATGATCACCTCCCTCAATCACATCACGCTGTCCGTCTCCGACCTGGAGCCCTCGTTCGCCTTTTACGTGGATACGCTGGGCTTCCGGCCGCGGGCGAAATGGGCCCGTGGCGCCTACCTGTCGGTGGATGGCCTGTGGCTGTGCCTCACCCTCGACAGGCGGTGCCGGCAAGGCCCGCTGCCCGAATACACGCATGTGGCGTTCACCGTCGAAGCCGCGCGGTTCGCGGCACATGCGGCCGCCCTGCGGGCACTGGGCGTCACGCAATGGCAGGACAACAGCAGCGAGGGCGATTCGCTGTATTTCCTCGACCCCGACGGGCACAAGCTGGAGATCCACGCCGGCAGCCTGGCGTCGCGACTGGCATCGCTGCGCCTGGCGCCGTATGACGGCTTGACGCTGTTCGACTGAGCCGCCCGGCCCGCCGCCACGGGGTCGATCGCCAACGCGGTCAGGCCCCGTCCAGCACGAAAGCCGCGGCCTGGAAATCCCCTTCGAGCACGACGTCCAGTCCATGCCCCATCCAGTAGGCGCCGCTGGCCCGCTTCGGCGTTCGCGGCGACACGCCGCCGGAAATGGCCCGCAGCGCATACGTTTTCTTCGGATCGAGCCCGCGCAGCTGGATGCGCGGCCGGGCTTCGCGCAGGCCGCCCGAATGGAGGAAGGCGAACAGCACGGCCTGTTTGGCGTCCTGCGCCACCGACAGCGTGGCCGAACGGGCCGAGCCGCCCTGCGGCGACACGAGGCGGTACAGGTTCCCCTGCTGCACCGTCATGCGGATCGTCTTGTATTCCGCCACCAGGCGCTTTGCCTTGGCGAAGTCGTCGTCCTTCCAGTGATTCAGGTTGGCGCCGATGCCCAGCCCGCCCTGCATCGCGGACAGGAAGCGGTATTCCAGCGACGTGACACGCTTGTTGACGAAGTTCGGCGCATCGGTCACCCACGCCATCATGATCGCCGGCGCGTAGGCGCGGCTGAAGCCGTCCTGGATCAGCAACCGGTCGAGGGGATCGGTATTGTCGGACGTCCAGACCTGGTCGGTCAGGGCCATGATGCCCAGGTCGACGCGGCCGCCGCCGCTGGCGCACGACTCGATCTCCAGCTTCGGGTGCCGCCGGCGCAGTTCTGCCAGCAGCTTGTACAGGTTTTCCACGTAGGCGACGTACAGCCGCTGCTGTTCGGCAGGCGCCGCCTCCGGCCAGCCCGGTTCCGACCAGGCGCGGTTGTGGTCCCACTTCAGGAAGGCGATATTGTGGTCCGTCAGCAGCTTGTCGAGCATCTTCAGCAGGTGCTCGTACACGTCCCTGCGGGCCAGGTTGAGCACGAGCTGGTTGCGCGCCTCCGAGCGCGGCCGGCCCTTGAAGTTGATCACCCAGTCGGGATGCGCGCGATACAGGTCGCTGTCCGGGTTGACCATCTCCGGCTCCACCCACAGCCCGAATTCCATGCCCAGGTCGTTGACGCGCCGGATCAGCGGCGCCAGTCCGTTCGGGAATTTTTTCCTGTTCACGACCCAGTCGCCCAGGCCGGCCTTGTCGCCGTTGCGGGCGCCGAACCAGCCGTCGTCCATCACGAAGCGCTCGACACCGATGCTGGCCGCCTTCTCGGCCAGCGCCGTCTGTCCCGCTTCATCGACGGCGAACAGCGTGGCTTCCCACGAGTTGTACAGCACGGGCCGCAGCCGTGGCGACGGCGCGCCGGGCAGGATGCGCTCGCGCTGGTAGCGGTGGAACATGCGGGATGCGCCGCCGAAGCCGTCGCCCGAATATCCGGCATGGAAGACGGGCGACGCCAGGCTCTCCCCCGGCTTCAACCGGTAGGCGAAATCGAACGGGTTGTAGCCTGCCGTGGTGCGCACGCCGCCCAGCGCATCCATGTCGACGTGGATGCGCCACGAACCGCTCCAGCCCAGTGCGCCGAACCACACGGGTCCGGCTTCTTCCTGCGTGCCCGCGCGGCTGATCGCGATCCACGGATTGGCCTGGTGGGACGTGACGCCCTTGCGGCTCTCGATCACGATCGAACCCGGCACGATCGGGCGCGTCTGCAGCGCGAACTCGCCCGCCCAGCGCCCGGTGAGGTAGGACAGGCGGTAGTCGTCGCTGTACGGCAGGTTGAGGCTCGCCGCCGCCAGCTGGTCGAGCTGGATCCAGCCGGCGGTGCGGTTTTCCACGGTCGCCGAGCGGGCCACGATGCCGGTCGCCGCATCCATCGCATAGGTGACGGAAACGTGCACCGCGCGGCTCACGTCCTTCAGCCGCACCACGATCCGGTCGTTGCCGACCTGGTGGTCCACGTAGCGCAATACCAGGTCGCGCACCCCGTCCGGGAAGGTCACCTTCAGGGCCGGCTCCACGGTCAGGCCGCCGCCGAAGCCGGGGAATTCCAGCGGCGTGATGGTGACCGGCATTTCATTGGACGAGTTTTCGGGTACCGGCACGGGCGTCGGCAACGTGTCGCCCGCGGCCAGCGCGCTGCCCCAGTACAGCGTCTGCAGCTGCCCTTCCCCGTTCACGCCGAACGCGTACGTCACGTCCGCGCCGTCGAGCCGGAAGACCCTGGCCGATTCGTCCACCGACGGCCGTGCCCTGGCGGCGCCGCCGAGGGCGATGCCGGCGAGGCCGCCGAGAAGTTGCATGCAGAGGGTGCGGCGGCGCTGGTCGATGTCGGTCATGTGTGGTGGTCTCCTTGTCGTTGATGTTTTCCGGTGAGTGTACGGCCTTACCCCGGCCGCGCCTTCCGTTCCCTGGTGCGTATCCCCTGCAGCAGCGTGCTGCGCGACGAATCCAGGTGGATCCGCATCGCCTCGCGGGCCCCGGCGAAATCGCGCCGCGCGAGTGCCCGCATGATGTCCAGGTGCTCGTGCACCGCGTACTGGTTGCGGCTCTGCTCCTCCTCCTTGTCCCACTGGTAGTGATAGTGGAACACCAGCGATACGCTGTCGTACAGGCTCCTGGCGAAGCGGTTGTTCAGCAGCCCGATCAGGAAAGTGTGGAAGTCGCGGTCCAGTGCCGGAAAATCCTTGTGCCGCGCCGGCATCACGGAGCCCAGCTGTTCGTGGCGGGCAATCAGTTCGTTCAGTTGCTCGAACGCGGGATCATCCGGCGGCAACTGCGCGAAGCGATCCACCGCGGCGAATTCGAACATCTGCCGCACGTCGGCCAGTTCCATCGCGAACGAGCGGTCGAAGGCGCACAGCCGCCAGCCGCCGCGCGGCTTCTTTTCGATCAGCCCGGAGCGCGAGAATTCGATCAGGAACTCGCGCACGCTGATCGTGCCGGTACCGGAGGCCCGCGCCAGTTCCGCCTCCGAGAATTCGGCGCCGGGCGGCATGTCGCGCTGGTAGATGCGCTCCAGCAGCACTTCCCGGATGCGGTCGGAGCCGGGCTGCAGCTCGGCGAGGTCGAAATAATCCTTGCGTCGCGGCTTGCGGAGCAGGCGGCGTTCCTTCAGGTCGCCGATCAGGCCCTGCGCATGCAGGTGGCCGAGCACGCTGCGCACCGCGGTGCGGCTGCCCTCGACCAGTTTGGCCATCTGCTGCTCAGTCGGCAACGGCTCGCCGATCGCCACGTGCGCGGCGAAATGTTCCAGCAGCAGGTTGGTGCTGCGCTTGAAGACGAGGGGCGGTCGGGCCATGGGGTCTCGGATCTTGTATTGAATAAATTATATCCCCGATTCGCGGCAATGCCCGGGCCATCGGAGGCCGCGCCGGTCATCTTGCCGGTCGCCGCGCCTGTCGTGCGCCCCTGTCGTGCGCCCTGTGGCAATTCGCCCACGCATTGGTCAAGTTCGTGAGCAAGTGCTTGCATGCTGCCCATGCCGAAACATGCATGATTACACTCGCCGGTGCAAACATGAAGTTTTTTATTCATTAAGCACTGTCGGCTTTTAAAAAATACAACCCTTGACCAGGACTCCATGCAAAGCACCATTCTCGCCGCCGCCCTGCTGCTCGCCGCCGCGCATGGCTTCGCGGCCGATTTCAACGTGCGCGACTACGGCGGCAACGGCGACGGCGTGACGAAGAACACCGCGGCGATCCAGAAGGCGATCGATGCCGCCGCGAAGGAAGCGGGCACCGTGGTCTTCCCGGCCGGGACGTACCTTACCGGCTCGGTCTTCGTCAAATCAGGCGTCACGCTGAAGCTGGGCAAGGGCGTGACCCTGCTCGGCTCCCGCGATATCGACGATTACCCGTTGATGCCGACCAGGATCGCCGGCATCGAGATGACGTGGCCGGCGGCGCTCGTCAACATCTACCGGCAGCAAAATGCCGCCATCGTGGGCGAAGGAACGATCGATGGCGACGGCAAGGTGTTCTGGGATGCCTACCTGGCGCTGCGCAAGGAGTACCAGCCGCGCGGCCTGCGCTGGGCTTCGGACTACGATGCGCGCCGCCCGCGCCTGGTGCAGGTGTTCGACTCGTCCGACGTGAAGGTGGGCGGCGGCCTGCTGATGCGCCGCGCCGGTTTCTGGACCGTGCACGTGTGCTATTCGAACGACGTGACGGTGGATGGCCTGACGATCCGCAACAACGAGGACGGCAAGGGGCCGTCGACGGACGGCATCGACATCGATTCGTCGCGCAGGGTGGTGGTGGCGAACGCGGATATTTCCGTCAACGACGATGCGCTGGCGCTGAAAGCCGGGCGCGATGCCGACGGCCTGCGCGTGAACCGACCGACCGAGGACGTGCTGATCCGCGACGTGATCGTGCGCGCCTCGAAGGGCGGCATCACGTTCGGCAGCGAAACCTCCGGGGGCTTCCGCAATATCGAGGCCTACAACCTCACGTTCGACGAACACACGCCCGTCGGCATCCTGTTCAAGTCGGCGCACACGCGCGGCGGCTGGGGCGAGAACCTGCGCCTGCACGACATCACGATGCACGGCACGCCGATCGTCATGCGCATCAACATGAACTGGAACCCGGCCTACAGCTACGCCGCCATTCCGGCCGATGCGAAGGATGTGCCGCCCCACTGGAGGGTGATGGCCACGCCGGTACCGAAGGACAGGGGCCTGGCCCATTTCCGTGATATAAAAATCTGGAACATCAGGGCCACCGGCGCGAAGAGCGCGTTCGAGGTGGCCGGCATTGCCGAAGCGCCGCTGCAGCGCTTCCATTTCGACGGCATCGACATCGAAGCGAAGAGCGGCGGCCATATCCACGAGGCGCAGGACTGGCGCTTTACCAATACGAAGCTGCGACTGCCGGCTGATGCACCGGTGGAAGTGGGCGAAGACAGCCGCGTGACCGGGCTGCCGGCCGGAACGTTCGTCGTGCGCAACCCCGCAAGGAAAGGTTAATTTACCCGATGCTCAAGCCACACCACCTTGCCGGCCTTCCGCTGCTGGCCGTGCTCATCGCGGCGAACGCCGCCCCGATCGACCGCCAGGCCGTCGTCAAGCGCCACGATCCGCATTTGCGGGCCATCGATCCGATGTCGCCACTCAGCGTGGGCAACGGCCGCTTTGCCTTCACGGCCGATGTGACGGGCCTGCAGACACTGCCGGACCATTACCACGGCCAGGGCACGCCGACCGAAACCGGCGCGCGCTGGTCATGGCATGAGAACCCCAATCCGCACGGCTACAAGCTGTCCGACGCGAACCGCGACTACACCGCCTGGGGCCGCACCGTCGGCTACCCGATGAACGCGAAGTCGCCGGCCGGCCAGTGGCTGCGCGAGAACCCGCACGTGCACCCGCTGCCGCAGATCGGCTTCGTGCTGACCGGTACCGGAGCCCGGCCCCTCGCCGCCGCCGACGTCAAGGACGTCGACCAGCGCCTGGACCTGTGGAAGGGTCAGCTGGACAGCCACGTGCGGCTGCTCGGCCAGCCGGTATCCGTCAGCAGCGCCGTCAGTCCGGACAGCGACACGCTCGCGCTGCGCATCCGTTCGCCGCTGCTGGCGGGCGGCCGGGTGGCCGTGCGCATCGCCCTGCCCTACGGCTACCGGCCGGGCGATCACCACAACCCGCCGCTGGACTGGTCGCAGCCGGACGGACACCGGACGAAGGTGCTGGAACAGACCGGCCGCAGGCTCGTGGTCGAGCACACGCGCGACGCTTCCCGTTATGCGATGACGCTGGCCAGCGGCACCCCTCTGACCATTGCGCATCCAGGTGCCCACGTGTTCGAGATCACGCCGAAATCCGGCGAAACGCTGGAGCTGACGATTTCATTCGTGCGGGACGGCATCGCCCCGGCGCCCGCCGCCGCCAGCGTCTTCAAGACCGGCAGCGCCTTCTGGGACCGGTTCTGGCGCAGCGGCGCGGCCATCGATTTCGCCGGCAGCACGGACCCGCGCGCGGCCGAACTGGAACGGCGCGTGGTGCTGTCCCAGTACCTGGCCGCGATCCAGCTGGGCGACGAGATGCCGGCGTCGGAGAGCGGGCTCACGACGTCGACCTGGTATGGCAAGCACCATACCGAGATGGTGTGGTGGCACACCGCTCACTTCGCGCTGTGGGGCCGCCCCGAATACACGGCGCGCACGCTGACCTGGTTCCAGCGCACGCTGCCGGTGGCGCGCGCCGTGGCCGCCGAACGCGGGCTGAAAGGCGCTCGCTGGATGAAGATGACCGGGCCGGGCGGCCGCGAAAGCCCAGGCGGCAACCCGCTCATCGTGTGGAACCAGCCGCACCCGATCCACCTGGCCGAACTGCTGTACCGCGCCAATCCCACGCGCGAAACGCTCGAACGCTACCGGGAACTGGTGTTCGACACCGCGCAGGGCATGGCCACGATGCTGCACTGGGATGACAAAGGCAAGCGCTACGTGCTTGGCCCGCCGCTGTGGATCGCCCAGGAGATCTACGACCAGGGCACCAGCATGAACCCCACCTATGAGCTGAGCTACTGGGCGCGCGGCCTGGAGATCGCGCAGCAGTGGCGCGAACGGCTCGGCATGCCGCGCGACGAGGACTGGGAACGGCGCAGGACGGGACTGTCGAAGCTGCCGGTGAAAGACGGCAAGTACGTGGCGCTGGAATCGACCCCTGATACCTGGGACAACGTCGACAGCCGCCACGACCACCCGTCGTTCCTGATGGCGCTGGGCCAGTTGCCGGGCGACGGCGTGGACCGCGCGATCATGCGCAACACGCTCGACGCGGTGCTGGCGAAGTGGGACTGGAACACCAAGATCTGGGGCTGGGATTACCCGATGATCGCCATGACGGCGGCCCGGCTGGATGCGCCGGAGCTGGCGGTGGGCGTGCTGCTCAAGTCCGACGGCCCGAACAACGGCTACACGGCGGCCGGGCACAACCCGAACAAGGCCCTGCCCGTCTATTTGCCCGGCAATGGCGCGCTGCTTGCCGCCGTGGCGATGATGGCCGGCGGCTGGGATGGTGCGCCCCGCGCCACGCCGGGGTTCCCCGACGATGGCACCTGGAAGGTGCGGACCGAGGGGTTCATGCCGCTGCCATGAACGACATTTCCAGCCCCGACATGAAAAGTGAAAATCACATGACCGATCCGCTCGACCGGCGACGCCGCCGCTTCCTGCGCGACACCTCGGCGGCGGGTGCGCTGCTGGCCTCGGGCGCGGTGCCGCTGGCGGTTGCTGCCAAGGAATCCGCGGCGCCGGCCGATCCATGGCGACGCGCGCAGCAGGTCGTCGACCGCTGCTCGCGCCGCCTTGTCTTCCGCAGCGAAGATTTCACGATCACCGCCTTCGGCGCCAGGCCCTGCGCGCTGGTGCCGGCGCAGTCGGTCTGGCGCACCGAGCGGACGGATGTGATGACGCCGGCCCCTGGTTCGCCCGACTGCTACCCGGCGCTTGCCAACGCCATCGCGGCCGCCAGCCGCGCGGGCGGCGGCCGCGTGCTCGTGCCGGCCGGCAGCTGGTACTGCAAGGGCCCGATCGTGCTGCGCTCGAACGTGCACGTGCACCTGGCGGCCAATGCGCAGGTGTACTTCAGCGCCGACCCGGCCGACTATGCGAAGTATGGCGACATCGACTGCGGCAAGGCCGGCAGGCTGGTGCTGTCGCGCTGGCAGGGCAACGACCTGCTGAACTACTCGCCGCTGGTGTATGCGTACAACCAGTCGAACATCGCGCTGACCGGCGAAGACTGGACCAGCGTGCTCAATGGCCAGGCCGGCGTGCACGTCGATGCCGGCGAAGGCCCATGGTGGGACTGGATCGACCGCAAGGACGGCAAGGTGAACGCCGCGACCGTCAACCCGCTCAATCTGCCGCTCGAAACGGTGGCGCCCACACTGGCCCCGGAACAGCGCGCGCTGATCCAGGGTAATCATCCGCGCTGGAATGGCGACACGCGCTACCTGCCCGCGCTTTCCGAAGCCGGCGTGCCGGTCGCGCGGCGCGTGTTCGGCATCGGCCACCACCTGCGCCCGTGCATGATCGAGCTGATCGGCTGCACCGACGTGCTTCTCGAGGGCTACCAGGTGGTGCAGTCCCCGTTCTGGCTGCACCACCCGGTGAACTGCCGCAACCTGCGCATCAGCAAGGTGAACATGGAAAGCAAGGGGCCGAACAACGACGGCTTCGATCCCGAATCGTGCGACACCGTTCTCGTCGAGCACTGCATGTTCAATACGGGCGACGACTGCATCGCGATCAAGTCCGGCAAGAACCGCGACACGCAGTATGGGCCCACCCGCAACGTGGTGATCCAGGACTGCGTGATGAACAGCGGCCATGGCGGCGTGACGCTCGGCAGCGAGATGGCTGGCGGCATCGAGCACGTGTACGCGCAGCGCATCGATTTCCGCAACGCGCACTGGGCAAGCGACCCGCTGCGCAGCGCTATCCGGCTGAAAGCGAATCTGAACCGCGGCGGCTTCCTGCGCCACCTGTACGTGCGCGACGTGACGGTGCCGAACGGCGTGGATGCGCGCGCCCGCAAGAGTTCCCCGCCGGACGCGGCCAATCCCTTCAAGGGCCTGGCCACCGGCAGCGGCGCGATCGTCACGATCGACTGCAACTACGCGGCCGGCGACGATGGCGTGCGTACCCGTCCCACCGCGGTGTCGGACGTGCACATCTCGAACCTGCGCGCGCGGAACGTCAAGATGGCCGATGGCGAGTTCTCGTGCTGGCAGGCCGTGCTGATCCTGGGGCCCGTCGCCGCCAGCTTCAACGGCCCGGCCGGCACGGCGATTCCGCCGGTGACCAACGTGACGATCACCGACTGCGACTTCGGCACGCCGCGCAACGGCAGGGAGCCGGTGTACCTGCACAATGCGCGGGACGTGGTGCTGGCCAACGTGAAGATCGGCGGCAAGGTCGTCGACCGGAAATTTTCGGCCTGAATTATCCATTCGAGGGATCGTCATGCAACGAACGATAGTCCTGCTCGCGGCGCTCACCGTGGCTGCCGGCGCCCACGCCGCCGCCCTGGCGCCGATCCGCGTGATTCTCGTCGGCGATTCGACGATTGCCACGGGCAATGGCTATGGCGACGCGCTGTGCGCGCGCTTCAGGCCTGAAGTCGCCTGCGTGAACCTGGCGGCGAACGGGCGCAGCTCGAAGAGCTTCCGGGCCGAAGGCCGCTGGGACAAGGTGCGGGAACTGCTGCGCGATGGCGGCGACGATGGGGGCAACGATGGTGGAAAATTCAGTGCGCAGTATGTGCTGGTGCAGTTCGGCCACAACGACCAGCCGGGCAAGCGGCACGCGACCGACCTGGTGGCCGAGTTCCCCGCGAACATGGCACGCTATGCCGCCGACGTGCGCGCGCTCGGCGGCGTGCCGGTGCTCGTCACGCCGTTGACGCGCCGCACCTTCAGGGGGCCGTACCTGCGCGACACGCTGGCGCCGTGGGGCGCGGCCACGCGCAAGGCGGCCGCGCGGGAGCGCGTCGTCCTGCTCGACCTGAACACGGAGAGTGCGCAGGCCGTGCAGGCCATGGGCCAAGCAGGGGCGGATACGCTGGCGGTCGAACCGCCGGCGGTGCCCGATCCCGCCGGCAACAAGGTGAAAAACGCGTTCGACTGGACGCACCTGGGGCCGAAGGGTGCCGCCTTCTTCGGCGCGATGGTTGCAAAGGAACTGGCGCAGGCGGTGCCCGCGATCGCGCCTTACCTGGATACGGATTGATTTGGGTGTTCTACCAGACGGGAAGTGCCAGCGTCAGCAACCTGAATCCGGGATCGGTACATGCGTCCCCATCGTCGCTGATCAGATGGATCACGCGCTGCTTGCCATCGACCATCAGCGCCTCGGGCCGGAAACCGGCCGGCAGTGCAACGTCCAGCGGCACGGCCTTCGCGCCCGCGCGCCAGCCGAACAACGCGAATTTTTTCCCTGACCCGCTCGGGCCGGCGACGATCAGGTAGCCGCCGGTACCGGGAACGGCCTCGATGCTGCGAATGCCCAGCCCGCCGAGATCGAGTTCGACCGCATCGCCGAATTCCGGCTCGGCGTTCGCGCCGCCGGCGGCCACGAGCGCCTGCGGATTCCTGAGCGGCACGATGAGTGCGCGGCCACCGGGAACAGGATTGCGGAAACCGATCAGCAGGCCGCCGGCGGCGTCCGCCGCCAGGCCCTCGATGTTGAGGGCGCCCTTGCTTTCGGGAGACAGGAGCGCCACTTCGGCAAGGTGGTAGCGGATGCCGATGGGGTGCGCGAAGAGCTTCGGCAAGCCGGAATAAGCCGTTCCGGCCGGACGAAGGCTCGCCCCGCCCGTGCCCGCGCCGACTTCCGTCGCGAACAGGCGGCGCCGGTCCGGCCTGGGCTTGCCGTTCTTGTTCGCGCCGTGCGAAGTGAGCCAGTAGACGCGGTTGCCGACGCGGGCCGCGCCTTCGATGTCCGCCTCCTTCTCCACGCCCAGGAAAGCCTGGAGATTCAGGGTGGCGACAGGCTGGCCCGGGGCACGAAGGCTGTACACGCGCAGGACATTGTCCTCGTCGTTCGCGACGACGAACCTGTCGCCGTCGAGCATGACGGCGGCGGAGGCGTCGCACATGCCGGCATAGCGCGTGACCGCGGCAGCGGGCAGTGCGCAGATCACGGCCATCAGGATCGCGCAGGTTTTCACGGTAAAAGCGGACATGGCACCTCCATCACGTTCATCGACGCACGATGGGACCGGATTGCGTCGCCGGATCCGGACCCGCTCTCAGCGCGGGTAAGTAAAACCGGTACGGATATCCATCGGCGCGATGCGGCTGCCTTCGCGCACCATCAGGCGTTGGGGCGGTTCGACGCCGGCCAGCACGCGCGCCGCGACAGGCAGCCCTTCCCCCTTGCGCAGCAGCGCATCGCAGCGCTCGTAGACATTGGGGCAGTCCGTGGCCGCGAGGAGCGCCTGCACCACAGGTATCTTCCACAAGTCCACGCCGCCGGCATTGAACTGGCAGATCAGGTAGCCATCCTTGCCGCCGTAGCTGTGCACCAGCAGGCCCGGCAAGCCGTCCTTCTCGCCGTCGACGAGCGGCACCAGTGCCTGCATGTCGGCGTTGCGCAGCGCATCGGCGCGGCGGGCGATGGCGGCCTGCACGCGCCGCTTCATCATCGCGTGGTCGATCGGCTCGTCCTCGCGCAGCGTCCACACGCGGGCGGCGATCTGCGACTTGGCATTGTAGGCCGCGCGGGCCAGGAACTGGCGCGACGACGACTGCACGATCGCCGTGGCGCCGGGCTTCCTGAGTTCCTGGGGCTTGCCGTCGACCTTGTCGATGGCGGAGGCGTAGATCCACGGGTCGCCGGCCAGCAGGCCTTTTTCCTTACCCTGTTTGATGGTGATGATGAGCATGTGCGGCTTTCGTATTCAAGGACGGAATGATACAGCAAGGCGTTACGTGACAGAACGCGAGCAGTCAGGCACTTTTCGGTGACGGTAATACCGTTTGGACAAGTCGAACCCGGGCGCAATTTCCGGGTCGGCCGGCCTGATTCGAATCCAGCCTGTCGCTTTCGGAAAAAGCAAGTGTGATCGATGCGCGGCAATGCTTCGAACCAGCATATTCCAGATACCGGCACCATTCAGCATCGCTAAACCAGCTCATGCATGCAAGAGGCTCCATTAATACTATTCCACGAGGAAACAGCCGTATTTGCACGATTTACAAATTAACTTTTATTTTGCTAGTGTTGCAAATAACCAAAATATGGGTAGTTTCACCTGCATCGAGTTACCGCAAGGATGTGTCAATGCTAAAATGTTGTCTTATTTTTAACTAGGAATACGTATGAAGAAATTGGTACAGAAGATCGTCGTATCGGCGATCATGGCCGGTTTCGGCATCTCGACTGCCGTTGCCGCCGATGCCTGCCAGGACTGTTTCAAGAAGCGGTGGATTTATTTCAACGGCAACATCACGTTGCCGGCGGACTATGCAGCCCTGCAAACGCTGATCGTGCAGGCCCGGAAGGAAGGCTTCAACGGCATCGCTCTCAATAGCGGCGGCGATGGCTCCTTCACCTCGCTGGCCGGCCTGCCTCAGAATAAATACAATCTGATAATTGAAAACACGAAAAAACTGGTTGCACTGGCCAGCCAGAATAATATCGAACTCATTCCGGTGGCCGGCGGCCCGGAAGTGCCGGCCGCACTGAATTCAAACCTCGTCGAAGCCTTGCCGACGAATACCGTGTTTACTGTCGAAGGCAGCACTGGCCGGGTAAAGGACCTAACAAACAAGATTCCGGACGGAGGCTTCGATACGACAGCCGGATGGGGCATGGACACGGTAGTGACGGTGGATAAATCCGAAGGCCACACGCGCGCACCGGCGATCAAACTGACGCCGTCGGATGGAACGATCAAGTTACCGAACGGAGAACCCAATTACAACTCCAGGCTCGTCAAGAACCTGAAATTGCCGGCACATAAATCCTACAAGCTTTCTTTCTGGCTCAAGGCCAGCCCCGGTTACGTTACGTCGGACCTTTTCATCCAGATCCTCGATGTCGCTTCCGGCGCCCCGGCGTACAAGAACGGCCTGGGCTGGGCGCTCGGCAGCAATGGCGAGTGGGAAGCCAAGAGCAACCGGGAACTGTTTGCCGAAAACAGTTCGGACTGGAAGAAATACGAATTGATCTTCAATACCGGGAACTTCACGAATCTTAATCTGTGGTTCTCGAACCAGACCAAAGGCGACCCCGCCACGTTCGCCCTGATCGACGATGTCGAACTTTACGAGATCGGCCTTCCCAAACTGGTGGACCGCGCGAGTATCACGACGGTGGTAACCGGCAACGGAATCCAATACGCCAAAGGCCAAGATTACGCCATCGATTCGATCAATGGAAAACTGAACATACCCAAAGGAAGCAGGATAGCAAGTGGTCAGGACGTGACGGTTTCCTGGCATCAATCAGGTGTAAACCTCGCCGGACGATGGAACACGCCATCGACAGCGTGCACGGACGGATATTTCTATTGGCAGAATACGTTGCACAGGAATTTGTTCCAGCTGTTTGGAAACAAGTTCGGCGAAGGCAATACGAATAAATACTTCATGCCCTATGACGATATCCGCGTCATGAACTGGGACAAATCCTGCGCCACCGGGAATAATGCGGCAGATTACCTGGCTTCCACCGTCAACAAGGTGCGGTCCAACATCGTTGCCAATAATAAATCGGTCGAGATTCTCACATGGAACCAGATGTTCGATCCGCACGTGAATGCCAGGGCGAATTACTGGCAAGTCAACGGCAGCCTGGTGCCCTCATCCGTCAAGCTCGATTCGAATATCGTGGTGGTCAATTCGGCCGGTGGCGGCAGAACGGCCATGGCGGACGACAAGATCCGTGCCGCATCGCTCAATTTCTTTGCACGGCGCGGCCACAAGCAAGTTGCCGCCTTGTATCACGACAACCGGGACAGCGTGAAGAACTGGATCGAGATCATCAGCGATCCCATGACGCCTGCTCTAGACGGTGTGATGTATACATCATGGGTCTACAACAAGGAAGATCGTCTCCAGGGTTACAAGGAGCTCGAAGAAGTGGCGCGACTGCTTCGTGACAACCTTCCTGGCAAGTGGCCCGCCAGGCAGCCGTGATAGAGCGCCGATTCCACCCGATTGCGTCGCCAGCGGACATGCCGATGGCAGGCGTGCCGGCAGCGCACTGACCGATTTGGCCACCATGTTTTCAGGTTGAAACGGCGAATCGGCCATGAGCAATCGTGAATCAAAACAGCTCCTGCGCTCCGGGAGCTGTTTTTCATGGCGTCTTCCGGGCGGCACGCGAAGCGGTACGATCCGGCGACATCTCGACCGCAAGAACGGCGATGGACAAGAAGATTCAGCCTGTTTCGTACCGTTGGCACCGACGCAAAAAAGGCCTGCAACGCAACGTTGCAAGCCTTTCATGTGTCCTGCGAATCCTGGTGGGAAGTGCAAGTTTCGAACTTGCGACCCCTGCAGTGTGAATGCAGTGCTCTACCCCTGAGCTAACCTCCCGAAGAGGCATGATTATAGGGAAGACCATTGCATGACGTCAAGGCCCTTTGCATGGAAGCGCAAAGGGATTCCAATCCCGAATGTAAAAGTCCGGCGGATGCCATGCCGGCGTGCGGATAGGCCCCCCGATAGCGGCCGGGAGTGCTATGCCCCCAGCAGCCCGGCCCCGCCCAGCGGCACCGTCTCGAACCGCTCCCCGAACCCGGCGATCAGCGGCCGCCCGGCCACCAGCGCCTCCTTCACGGCCGGCAGGCCGAGCGAAGCCTTGTGGCTCTCCGCGCTGTCCCACGCCTCGGTGATCCACAGCGCATCGGCATCGTTCGGATCGGCGGCGACGATGTAGCTCAGGCAGCCGGGCATCGCAGCCGTCGCCTTCAACAGGATCGCGGCTAGCGCATCGCGCTGGCCGGGGGTGGTTTTGATTTTTCCGATGAGACCGTACATGGGTTTTTGCTCTTTTACTGGAGAAAGGATCGACTGGCAACCCGCCAGGGGAACGACCGCCATGGCCGCCACAAGGGTACGCCGCTTTGCTTGCATGGGCACTCGCGAAAGTTGGAAACGCCGGACATCGCGTCACGCTCGCAGCATAACGAAATTCTGCCGTTGCAAAATACGCGAATTGTCACCATCGCGGGTTGCCGTGCTGCCGATAGTTATGCAGGGTAATTAAAATTGTGACATCATGCCTGGTACTCGCTTTTCGCGAGCTTTACCAGAAACGCCCCGCCTCATGATTCCACCCGCCAGTCCCGCCGATCGCGCCAGCCCCGAAGTGCGCTTCGGCGCCCTGTTCGAGCAGGCGCCCGTCAGTATCCAGATCCTGGCACCCGATGGCCGCACGCTGCGCGTCAACAAGGCGTGGGAAAACCTGTGGCAGATCCATGAAGGCTCGGCGCTCAGAGCCCATGTCTTCAGCGCGGACTACAACGTGTTGCGGGACCCGCAACTCATCGCGGCCGGTATCGCCGCCTGCCTGGAGCGCGCGGTTGCCGGCGAATCCGTGACCATTCCAGCCATTCGCTACGACGTCGCGGCGCTGGGCGGGACAGGACCGGCGCGCTGGGTGACGGCGCGCGCGCACCCGATCAAGGACAGCCACGGCAACATCCTGGAAGTGATGCTGATGCACGAGGATATCAGCGAGCGGATCGAAGCCGAGACCGCCCTGCGCACCCGCGAAGAACGTTTCCGCATCCTCGTGATGGCGACCAACCAGATCGTGTGGACGAACACGCCGGATGGCCGCGTGCTCGAGGATTCGCCTTCCTGGCGTGCGTTCACGGGCCAGACATACGACGAATGGAAGGATTTCGGCTGGCTGGATGCGTTGCATCCGGACGACCGGGACGGCACCAGGGCGTTGTGGACCGCCTGCGTGGCATCGCGCTCGGTGTTCGAGACCAGGTACCGTATCCGCCGCGTGGACGGCTGCTATCGCTGGATGGCGGTCAAGGGCTTGCCGATCGTGGACGCGAACGGCGCCATCCGCGAATGGATCGGCGCCAATGCCGATATCCATGACATGGTCACGGCACAGGCCGGACTGCAGGAGCAGGACCGGCGCAAGGATGAATTCCTGGCGATGCTCGCCCACGAACTGCGCAACCCGCTGGCGCCGATCTCCGCGGCGGCTGAGGTACTGAAATTCTCCGCCGCCGACGAAGAGCGGGTGCGCCTGGCCAGCATGGTCATCGGCCGCCAGGTGCGCCATATGACTTCGCTGGTCGACGACCTGCTCGATGTGGCGCGCGTGACGCGCGGCCTGATCCAGCTGGAGACCGCATGCGTGCACGTGATGGACATCGTTGCCAGCGCCGTCGAACAGGCGCGGCCCCTGCTCGAGGCGCGCGGGCATGCCTTTGCGATCGACGGCGATGCCGGCGGCGCGCAGGTGCTCGGCGATGCGCACCGCCTGGTGCAGGTGGTGGCCAACCTGTTGAACAATGCCGCGAAATACACGCCGCGCGGCGGGCGCATCACGCTGGCGCTCGCGTGCCATGGGGCGGCGGTGACCATCGAAGTACGCGACAACGGCATCGGCCTCGACCACCAGCTGCTGCCGCACGTGTTCGACCTGTTCACCCAGGCGGAGCGGTCGCCCGACCGCACGCAGGGCGGCCTGGGCATCGGCCTGGCGCTGGTACGGCACATCGTCGCCATGCATGGCGGCACGGTGGCCGCGCATAGTGGCGGACCCGGCATGGGCAGCGTATTCACGGTGACGCTCGATACGGTGGCGCCCGATGCCGCCGGCGTATCCGCAAGTTCCGAAACGGCAAAGCAAACAGGGTAGCGCCGGGGAGCCTAGTGCTCCACCGGCCCGCAGCCGGCGGTTTGGTCCGCCCGCGGCAGCGCCAGCGTAAATGTGCTCCCCTGCCCCGGGCCCGCGCTGGCCGCGCGGATCGTTCCGCCATGCAGCTCGGCCAGCCGCTGCGCCAGCCACAGGCCGAGACCGAGACCGCCCTCGGCGCGGTCGGAAGTGAGCGCGGCCTGCGAATATCGCTCGAACAGCCGCTGGAGCAGCCCGGCATCGATGCCGACCCCGTTATCTTCGACGATCACTTCCACCTGCCGCGGCCCCGCCGCCAGCGTGAGCACGATGGTGCCGCCCGGCGGCGTGTACTTCGCGGCATTGTTGAGCAGGTTCGACACGATCTGCACCAGCCGCTTGTGATCTCCGCACACATGGGCCGGCCCGCCAGGCAGCACCACCCGGCAATCGTGGCGCCTGCGCCGCATCAGGTCCTGTACCTGGTCGAGCGAGCCGGCGATCACGTCGCGCATGTCGAGCACGGCGCGGTCCAGTGCGATCCGGCCGTGGCTCACGCGTTCCACGTCCATCAGGTCGTCGACCAGCGCCACGATCTGGCCGACCTGGGCGGCGATCACATTGCCGATCCGTTGCCGCTCTTCGGGCCGCGCGGCGCCACCCAGCCGCAGCACTTCCGCCGCCGCGCCGACCGGCGCCAGCGGGTTGCGCAGTTCGTGGGCCAGCGTGGCGAAAAAGACATCCTTCCTGTCATGCTCGGCGCGCAGGGTCCCGAGCGCGGCGTGCAGTTCGCGCTCCGCATGCGACCGGGCGGCATCGACCGCGGCCAGCCCGATCGCGAAGCGCCAGATGATCATCATGAACAGAACGACCAGGCTCCAGACGAACAGCGGCAGCGCCGTGCCGCTGTCGTACAGGCCGGCCCGGGCAGCCATGGCCGCGAGCGCGCCGGTGCCGACCGGCACCACGAACGCCAGCACCAGCAGCCGGCGCGAGATCCGCGCGCTGGGCAGCTCTCCCGTGACCGCCGCCATCAGGCCGTCGCGCGGATGCGCGAACAGGATACCCAGCGACAGCAGGATCACCTGCGCGGTGGTCAGCACGGAAGTGCCGCGCCCCGGCAGGAAGCGGAACAGCAGCGTGTCGCGGAACAGGTACCCTGCCAGGTTCAGGATCGCCAGCAGGAATACCGCCAGTGCGATGGCCTGGGCAAGCTTCATCCGCGTGCGCGCCGCGGCCAGCGCCAGCGCGCAGCCGAGCCAGAAAAACATGCCGGCCGTGACCGGCGACGACAGGCTCGTTGCCTGTTCGTGCCCGCTTCGCATCGGCACGAAGGGAAACGGCGGCCCGCCGGCGAGATAGCAGGTTTCGATGGCGAGCGCCAGCGCGATCACGGCCGCGGGCCATGGCAGCACGAGCGCCGGCCGCGCCGGCCACGTCCGTTGCGCCCAGAGCCCTCCCGCCATCAGCAGCGACAGGATCGCGGTTGCCGGCACCATGGCCGGCAAACCGGGAACGATCGAGATGAACGCTCGCTGTCCAGCCAGCCAGCCGCCGAGATTGGCGATGCCGATCGCCAGGCAGGCCGCGATGACGAGCGCCGATAGCGGCGAACGGCACTGCGGGGGTTCGTCCCGCTTGTTCACCGTATGAAGCCGCCTGCGCCGCCGCAACGGATTGCCGCAGCCGGCCTTCCTGCGCGTGCGACGTCCTGGACCGTGCGATCGGGATCGTTGTTCATGTTTTCTCCCTGCGTCGAAGCCGTCAGGTTACTGCGCTGCGCAGTGGAGAACTGTTCGATCAGGCACACTGGGGCGATGTCGCTGCCGCGCTGCCGCACTACCGTTCGTCAGGCGGCCACCTCCAGGCTGTGCGGCAGTTCGTCGGCCGGCACCGGCCTGAACAGATGGAAACCCTGCAGTTCGTCGCAGCCCAGGGCTTGCAGGATGCGCACCTGCGTCGCCGTTTCCACGCCCTCGGCGACCACCCGCATGCCCAGCGAATGGGCCATGGTGATGATCGCCTGGAAAAACACATCGCCGTTTTCATCCTTGCCAAGCCGGCTCGTGAACGACTTGTCGACTTTCAGCAGGTCGAAGGCCATGTTGTGCAGCATGGAAAGCGACGAGTATCCGGTGCCGAAGTCGTCCACCAGCAGCCTGACGCCCAACGCGTGGATGGCCTGCAGGTTGTCCGCGGTGCGCCGCGGATCGACCACCATCGACGATTCGGTCAGCTCGATCTCGACGGACGAGGCACTGATCCCATGGCGGGCAAGCGCGTCGCCGATACTCTCGCGGATATCGCGCTCGTTGAACTGCCGGCTCGACACGTTGATGGAAACAGGCACGCTGGCATAGACGCCCCCGGACCACCGCGCGATCTGCGCGCAGACCAGGTCGATCACCAGCTCGCCCAGGTTCAGTATCAGGCCGGTTTCCTCGGCCAGGCCGATGAATTCGTCCGGCGCGAGCACGCCTTCCAGCGGGTGATTCCACCGCACCAGGGCTTCCAGGCTCGTGACCTTGCTGGTCCGGCAGTCGACGCGCGCCTGGTAATGCATGACGAACTCGTTGTTGGCGATGGCGGCGCGCAGTTCCTTTTCGCGCCGAGTACGCGCGCGCATCGCATCGTAGAACGCCGAGTTGAACAGGTGGTAGCGGTTCTTGCCGGACGTCTTGGCCTCGTACATCGCGATATCGGCATGCTGGTACAGCGTTTCCATGTCCTTCGCATCGCAGGGGTACACGCTGATGCCGATCGACGTGCCGACCGAAGCGGTACCCTTCGACGTGGTGAACGGGGCCTGGAAGGCATGCAGGATGCGATCGGCCACGTGTTCCGCCTCCGATTCGTGGGCCAGCAGTTCGAGCACCACCACGAACTCGTCGCCGCCGAGCCGTATCACATGGTCGTTCGGGCGCACCGCCACCTTGAGGCGCTTGCCCACGTGCTGCAGCACTTCATCGCCGGCGCCATGGCCGAACGTATCGTTGACCAGCTTGAAGCCGTCCAGGTCAACGAAGAGCACCGCCAGCTTCTGGCCCGCCTTGTCCGCGCGTTCGAGCATGGCCGGCAACTGCCGCCGGATCCAGCCGCGGTTGGGCAGGCCGGTGAGGGTATCCTCGTTGCCCCTGCGTTCCAAGTCTGCCATGTGCGACTTTTCCAGCGTGACGTCGCGCACGGTGATGGCAAGCACTTCCTCCGACCTGACAACGCCCATGCGCAGGTGCTGCGGCTCGCTCCTGCTGTCCGGCTCGATCTGGAAATCCTCCTCGGCCGCGCCCTGCCGGAACGCCTTGTCCAGCAGTTCCTTGGCCGGTTGCGCGGCCAGCCCTCCCTGTATGCCCAGCAGGCGCTGGCCGATGACCGACTGGCGCGACGAACCCAGCATCGCGGCGCCGCGTTCGTTGCAGTCCACGATGCAGTAATCCACGATGACCTTGCCTTCGCCGTGCACCGGCTGGCAGATGAAGAAGCCTTCCGTTCCGCCTTCCGTGGCCTTGCGGTAGGCGGCCTGGGAAAGTTCGAGCTGGCGGCGCTCGCGATGGAAACGGACCGACATCGTCGTGGCGATGATCACGAACGCCGCCAGGACCAGGTTGGCGCCCGCCGCGATCTGGATGGACAGCAGGCGCCGCTCGTTCATCGCGGCCTGCGCTTCGGTCTGGTCCGCCGCCGCGATGACGACGATCGGGAATCCGTCCACCCTGGCCCAGGAAATGAAGCGGTTGACCGAATCGCCGAAATCCTTTCCGGACACGTAGATGTTTCCCGCCGACGTGTCGAGCGCGAAACGCAGCGACAGCGGAATGACCGGCGGCTGGCGCCCGGCATGCTCCGCGCGGAAAGCCCGGGACGCGCCATCGATGCCGTACGACGCGACGAAGCCATGCTGGCCGAGAATGCCGCCGTCGTAGGGCGCCATCAGCGAATCGCTGTCGAGAGCCACCACCACCACGCCGGCCAGGTTGCCGGAGGCATCGAGGATCTTGCGGGAAAAACGGACGAAATACTCGTCCTGCCCCGGCAATTTCCTGGGCGCGCCGATGAACATCGCATCCACGCCGCTTTTCGTCTGCTCGGCGAAAAAGGGCAGGCTGCCGGCAGTTTTCAGTTCCTCCTCGCCCCAGGCCGAGGGACTGTTCGTGAACAGCATCTCGTACCGGGGGCTGAAGACCGAGATATTGAGGATCGCCTTGTCCGGGCCCACCACTTCGTCGAGCGTTTTCTGTTCGGGCTTGCCGCCGACCGCCTGCCAGTGCGAACCGATCAGCACGAGGATCTGGTCGATCATCGTCAGGTCGCGCGACAGCTGGGCCGCCTGGTTCACCGCGATCCTGGTCGCGGTTTCGTAGGCCCGGCGTTCGAACTGGGTGCGCTCGGCGTCGAGCACCTGGAACAGGTAGACCCAGCAGGTGCAAGCCACGATCAGGCCGAAGAACGGCCATGCGAAGATAGGCAGGCTGTCCGCCCTCATGGCACGCAGGGCGCGGGACTTGAGCGCCGGGCCTGGCATCTCGTCCATTGTTGTCTCCTCACGCCGCTGGTGTCGTGCTTGCGTTTCGCGCTCGCGTTTCGCGCTCATATCCTGCGCTTGCGCCCGTATCGCATGCATTCTCATTGCCCGTTGAGCCAGACGAAGCTCAACCGTGGGTGCAGCTTAAGCATACGCGAGCGGGTTGCAGGTCGCAAGTGAATAGCGTGCGGGAGCAACGGCCCCGGCGGCATGCCGGTGGCTGTGGTAGCCGATGCGGTGAAGGAATTTGCGGCGGCGCCCGATGCGCCGTCCGGTGCCGGTGACGGCTGGCCTCAGCGGACAGCGGCCCCCGGGTGGCTAGCGGACCCGTCGGCGGCATCCAGCCGCGGCAACACGACTGTAAACGTGCTGCCCCTGCCCAACCCGGGGCTGCTGGCGTGAATGGTACCGCCGTGCAACTCGACGATATTCTTCACCAGCGCCAGCCCGATTCCCAGGCCGCCCTGCACGCGGTCGGGCGTGCGTTCCGCCTGGGCGAACAGGTCGAACGCACGCGACTGAAGGTCGGCCGGCATGCCGATGCCGTTGTCGGTCACTGACAGCGACACCCGGACCGCATCGGCCGACAGCCGCACGTCGACACGGCCCCCCTCCGGCGTGTACTTGGCGGCGTTGCTGAGAAGGTTCGCCAGCACCTGCACGAGCCGCTTCCTGTCGCCGGAGACCGGCGCGGGCGCGCCGGGAAGCTCGACGGCCACCGCATGGCGGCGCGCATCCAGAACGGGGCGCAGCTGTTCCAGCGCATCGTGCACCACCTCGCCCATTTCGGTCGGCGCGCGCCGCAGGGTCACGAGGCCGCGGGTCACCCGCGACACGTCCAGCAGGTCATCCACCAGGCCGGACATGTGGCGGACCTGGCGGCGGATGACCGCGCTGGCATGCCGCACGCCGGCCTCGTCCAGCGTGCCGAGCGACAGCAGCTCGGCCGCGGTACCGATCGGCGCCAGCGGATTGCGCAGTTCGTGCGCGAGCATGGCCAGGAACTCGTCCTTGTTGCGGGCTTCCTGGCGCAGCGTCTGCTCGACGACCCGGTGCGCCAGGTACTGGTCGGTGACGTCGGTGCCTTCCACGAAGATACCCTGCACCGTGCCGTCCGCGCCGACGATCGGCTGGTAGATGAAATTCATGAAGCATTCGGTCAGCGTGTCGTCCGGCCCCCGCCGGAACCGCGCCGACATGCCGTGCACGACACGCGCCTTGCCGCTGCGGTACACGTCGTCGAGCATCGCGAGGAAACCCTGCGCCACGATCTCGGGCACGGCGACACGGGCCGGCTTGCCGATGTAGTCGCGGTCTCCGCTGAGCGCGATGGTGGCTTCGTTGACCAGTTCATACACGTGGTCGGGACCGCGCAGCACCGCCATGAAACTGGGCGCCTGCCGGAACAGCGAATGCAGGCGGTCGATGTCGGCCTTCAGCGTGAGGTTCGCCTCGTAGACCTGCCGGGCACGCGTGAAAATGCCGCTCTGCTCGGGAAGCAGGGCCAGCGGCGCATCGCCGCCATCCCGGGAAGCATGGCGCAGCCGTTCCAGCTCGGTGACATCGATCGGGTGCTGCAGCACGTACGCCACCTCGCCGTCCGCGCCGAGCACGGGGCTGTGCGTGATGCTCCAGTAGCGCGCCTCGAAGCCGTCGCCATCGATCCGCGGGACGTCGAAACGCAGCAGCGCCATCACGTCGACCTCGCGTGTGCGGATCACCCGCTCGACCGACGCGATGGCCTGCCCGAGCGTTTCCTGGTCGGTCGGGAACGCATCCCAGGCCCAGCGCCCCACGATATCGGCCAGCGCGCGATTCGTCGATGCCAGGTAGGCCCGGTTCGCGCCGGCGATATTCAGGTCGCGGTCCAGCACCAGGTAGGGATTGGGCGACGCATCGAACAGGGCCTGGTGAAAATTATCGATCAGTGGCATGGTCATCGCAGCGATCCGGCCGGTGCCGCCGGCCACCATCAAAAACTGCATTGTATCGATGGCGCGTCGTGCGCTATGTGCGCTCACGCTCTCCGCGGCCATCGCCGGCGCGATGCTGCGCCGTGCACGTTTGCTGCACATTTTGCCGCACGCTACGCCGTATCTCACGCCGCACGTTACATATTTCGTGCGGCAAACAAATATTCGCTCGGGTAAGATGCGCAAATTGCCTGACGGCCAGTTCCGCCATATGCCGGCCGGATTCACGGAATCCTTCACGCCAAGCGTGCCGTGGTGTAACGTGCATGAACCGCTTCGTACGCTGGAGTAAATCGTTGGTACCGATCGACACGCCCATCCCCGATCCCGGCGCAGCGGACATCATGCGCCCGCTGGCCGCCGATGAGATCCACAAGGTTCACGAAAACCGGCATTACCGGTTTTTCCGGGCCCGCAAGGGCGGCGAGGCGCTGTTCGTCAAGTCGGCGAGCATCCGGCCGCTGGATACCGGCGCCATCGCCGCGCTGCGCCACGAATACGAACTGCTGCACGATATCGGCATCGAAGGCGTCGTCAAGGTCACCGGGCTGCTGCAGTCGGACAACGCGCTCTCGCTGGTGATGGAGGACGCGGGCGGCCAGAATCTCGCCGCGCGGCTGCGCGACGGCGCCCTGGCGCCGGCCGCGTTCTGCGACATCGCCACCCGGCTGGCCCGGGCCGTGGCGGGGCTGCATGGCGCCGGGATCATCCATCGCGGCATCGGCCCGGACAACATCGCCTGGTGCGCCGCGACGGGCCGGGCAACGCTGCTCGACTTCCAGACCGCCATGTTGCTGACCACGTTGCCGGTGGCGGGTGGCGACGCGGCGCGGCCGGAAGGCAACCTGGCCTATCTGTCGCCGGAGCAGACCGGCCGCACCGGCCGGCCCGTGGATGCGCGGTCCGATCTCTATTCGCTGGGTGCCACGCTGTATGAAATGCTCACGGGTGCGCCGCCCTTCACCGCGCGCGATCCGATCGAACTCGTGCATGCGCACCTGGCACGCCGGCCCAGGGCGCCGCATGCGGTCGATGCCGCCATCCCGGCTGCCCTGTCCGGCATTGTCCTCAAGTTGCTGGAGAAGGAACCCGAGCGGCGTTACCTGACCGCAGCCGGCCTGGCGGCCGACCTGGCGCGCGCCGGCGGCGAGCTGGCCCGCACGGGCACCGTCCAGCCGTTCGCGCTGGGCGAACACGACGTGCCGCACGGCCTGTACCTGCCCGAGAAGCTGTATGGCCGGGCACGCGAGCGCGCCACCCTGCGCGCCGCCTTCGACCGGGCCTGTCAGGGGCGCCGGGAACTGGCGCTGGTGACAGGCGCACCGGGCATCGGCAAGTCGGCCCTGGTCAACGACCTGGAACGGCAGGTCATGCGCGAGCGCGGCTACTTTATCGCAGGCAAGTTTGATCAACTGCAGCGCAATGTGCCGTATGCCGGCCTCGTGCAGGCCCTGCGCATGCTGGTACGCCAGCTGCTGACCGAACCGGATGACGCGCTGGCGGCCTGGCGGCAGGCCATCCTGGCGGCGGTGGGTCCCAACGGCGGGATCCTGGTCGACGTCATCCCGGAGATCGAGGCGATCCTGCAGGCGCAGCCGGCGGTGGCCGCACTGGAACCGGTGGAGTCGAAGAACCGCTTCAGCCAGGTGTTCACCTCGTTCCTCGGCGTTTTCGGTGGCAACGGCCGCCCGTTCGTGCTGTTCCTCGACGACCTGCAGTGGGCCGATGCGGCATCGTTGCAGCTCATCGGTCAATGGATCGGCGACGCCGGCGGCGGCCACCTGCTCGTGGTGGGCGCCTATCGGGACAGCGAAGTCGGCCTGGCTCATCCGCTCGCGCGACTGTTCGCGGAAGTGAAGGCCGCCGGCGCGCAACTGCCGGAAATCCATCTCGGCCCGCTGGAACCGGACGACGTGGGCGACCTGCTTGCCGACGCGTTCGGCCAGCCGCCCGGGCAGTGCGCACGGCTCGCCGGGCTGGTCGCCGCGAAAACGGCGGGCAATCCCTTCTTCATCCGCCGCCTGCTCCACGAGCTGCACAAGGAATCGCTGGTGCGCTTCGATCCGCGGGCCGGTTCATGGACGTGGAACATCGATGAAATCGAACGCGCTCCGGTCAGCGACAACGTGCTGGCGCTGATGGTCCGGGCGATCGACCGGCTGCCGGAAGCGGCACGCGAGCTGCTGCAGGCCGGCGCCTGCATCGGCCACGATTTCGACCTGGGCACGCTTGCCGAGGTCGGCGCACGCTCGCGCACCACAGCGATGAACGACCTGTGGCCGGCCATCGAGGATGGCCTGCTGGTGCCGCTGCGCGAAGCCTATAAGGCGCCGCGGCAGGCCGGCCCGCTCGATGACGACCTGGCCGGCCTGCCCGTCGTGCTGCGCTTCGTCCACGACCGGGTGCAGCAGGCCGCCTACTCGCTGCTCGGCGAGGAACGCCGGCAGGCGCTCCACCTGGCCATCGCGCGCCAGCTGCTGCGCAGTACCCCGGCCGGCGAGCTCGAGGCCCGGCTGTTCGACGTGGCGGACCAGTTCGCACTCGGCGCGGCGCTGGTCGCGGACCCGGCCGAGCGGCTGCGTGTCGCGGAACTGTACCTGGGCGCCGGGCGCAAGGCCAAGGCGACCGCGGCCTACGAAGCGGCGTTCGATTACCTGGCCGGCGGCAGGCAGCTGCTGCCGCCATCGGCGTGGCGGGCCCATGCCGCGCTGGCCTTCGCGCTGCACCGCGAACTGGCCGAGGCGGCGTACCTCGCGGGGCGGCACGCCGTGGCGGAACAGGTGATCGAAGCCAGCCTCGCGCATGCGCCGTCGAAGGTCGCGCTGGCGGACCTGTACTCGCTGCGGGTATTGGCGGCAACGGTGGCCGGCGACTGGTCCGGCGCATTGCGCTGGGGCCGGGAAGGCCTGGCCGTGTTCGGGCACGCGTGGCCGCTGGACGGCCTGGCGGCCGCCAACGACGCCGAGGCCGCCGCCGTGCCGGTCAACCTGGGCGCGCGGCGCGTCGAAGACCTGGTGAGCCAGCCCGAAGTGGCAGACGACGACATCCGCGCCTGCATGCGCCTGCTCTCCATCCTCGGCCCGCCGGCCTACTTCAGCGGCTCGGCGGTGCTCACCTTCCTGGTGACCCGCGGCGCCAACCTGTCGCTGCTGCACGGCGCCTCGCCCTACTCCGCCTTTGCCTACGTGTTCCACGGCGCGCTGCACAACGCGCGCACCGGCCAGTACGACGTGGGCCATGCGTTCGGCAAGGTGGCGCTGGCTCTGGCACGGCGCTTCGGCAACCGCGCCGAGGAAAGCCGCACGCTCGAAGTGTTCGGCCTGGTGGTGCACGCATGGCGCATGCCGTTGAGAGACAGCCTGCCGCTGATGATCGAAGGCCACCGCGCCGGCGTGGAATCGGGCGAGCTCGCCTACGCCGCGTTCAATCTCTGCGGCATCCTGATCAACGGCTTGCCGGCCGCCGTGCCGCTGCCCGGCTTGCTGGCCGACGCCGACCTGGCGGTCGAATTCGCCACCCGGCACCGCAACCGCACCGGCCGCGAGATTTCATTGCCGTTCCGGCAGTTCGCGCGCGCGATGACGGGCCGCACGCCCGTGCCCGCGCGGTTCGATGACGGCGACTTCGACGAATCGCGCTTCCTCGACGAGACGCAGGGCAACCAGACCGCCATCGGGCAGTTCTGGGTGGCCCGTCTCCAGGCAACGTACCTGTTCGGCGATTACGCGGCGGCCCTGCACAGCGCACGGGAGGGTGCGAAGTGCGTGGATGCCGGCATCCTGGGCATGGTGACATCGGCGGAGCACGTGTTCTACAGCGCGCTGGCGCTGGCGGCGCAGGACTCGCGGGGACAGGACTCGCCGGTCCAAGGCTTGCCCGCACAGGACTTGACTGAACCGCGTGCCTCGATCGCCCCCCTGCGCGCGCGGCTGGCCAACTGGGCCGTCCACTGCCCGGCCAACTTCCTGCACAAGCAGAAGCTGGTCGACGCGGAGCTGGCACGCCTCGACCGCGCGCCCTGGCGGGCGATGGAACTGTACGGCGAAGCGATCGAAGCGGCCCGGCAGCACGGCTTCGTCCAGGATGCGGCGCTGGCCAACGAACTGGCGGCGGCCATGTTCCTTGCGCAGGGCCAGCCGCGCCTCGCGAATGTCTACCTGGACGCGGCACTGGCCGGATACCGCGGCTGGGGCGCAACGGCCAAGGTGGCGGCCCTGGCGAAGCGCCATCCGGGGCTTGTCGCGGCGCCGCCGGAGGCGCGGCCGATGCCGGCGCACGCCGCGCCGCCGCTGGCGCTCGATGCGCTGGGGCTGATCAGGGCATCGCAGGCGATCGCCGCGGAAACCGTGCGCGCGCGGCTGTTCGAGCGGATCCTGCAGATCGTCGTCGAACTGGCCGGGGCGCAGACGGGCATGCTGCTGCTGGGCGACACGGCGGCGCTGCGCGTGCGGGCCCGCATCGCGGCGGAAGACGGCACCACGATCGTGCTGGAAGATACCGCGCTGGCCGACTGCCCCCTGCTGCCGCGCGCCATCGCCCGCTACGTGGCGCGGCTGCAGCAACCCGTGGTGCTGGGCGACGCCGCGCGAGAAGGCGCGTTCGCCGCCGACGCGGAAGTACAGTCGCTCGGCCTGCGCTCGGTGCTGTGCGTGCCGCTCCGGCAGAACTTGCAGTTGATGGGTTTGCTGTACCTGGAAAACAGGGCGATGGCGCACGCGTTCACCGCAGCGCGCGTGGAGGTGGTGCAGGCGCTCGCGGCGCAAGCGGCGATATCGCTGGAAAACAGCACGCTGCTGCGCGAGCGCGAGCGGGCGGAACTGTCGGCCCGCTTCCTGGCCGGCGCGGGCGCCGCGCTGGCCGAATCGCTCGACTACGCGGCCACGCTGGCGCGGGTTACGGCGCTGGGCGTGCCCACGCTGGCCGACTGGTGCATCCTCGACCTGGTCGATGAATACGGCAACGCGCGCCGCGCCGGCGTGGCGCATGGCGACCCGGCGCAGCATGCGCTGGCCGCCGCCCTGAAAGCCGTTTCCATCCCGGCCGCCGGCAATCTGCTTCACCCGGCCACGCAGGCGCTCCACGAAGGCCAGGCGGTACTGCTGACGGACGTTTCCGGGGAACGCGTGCGGGCGATGGCCTATGGCGACGAGCACCGGCGGCTGATCCTCGCGACGTATCCACGTTCGTTCATTGCGGTACCGCTGTCCGCCCGCGGCCGGACGCTGGGCGTGCTGACCTTCATCGCCAGCGCGCCGCGCAGGCCCTACGGGCAGGCCGACCTGGCGCTGGCGGGCGCGCTCGCCGACCGCTGCGCGCTGGCGATGGACAACGCCGCGCTGTACCGGGAAGCGCAGGATGCCATCCGCGTGCGCGAGGATTTCCTGGCGGTCGCCTCGCACGAACTGCGCACGCCCCTGACGCCGCTGCAGCTGCAGATCCACATCATCGAACGGCGCCTGCCCCGGCTGTTCGACAACGGCCAGGGCGGCGAGGACGGCGCGGCATGGCTCGCCCCGCGGCTGCGCACCCTGCGCCGCCAGGGCCAGCGCCTGGAACGGCTGGTGACCGAACTGCTCGACATATCGCGCATCACCAGCCGGCAGCTGCAGCTCGAGCTCGAGGAAGTGGAGCTGGCCGACATCGTGCGGCAGGTGATCGAGCGGCTGGAGGACAGCGGTGAGATCGCCCAGGCCGGTTCGGCGCTGGCGGTCGGCTGCGACGCGGGCATTGTCGGCTCGTGGGACCGCCTGCGGATCGAACAGGTCGTCACCAACCTGCTGTCGAACGCGCTGAAGTACGGCGAGGGCAAGCCGGTCGCCCTGCGCGCGACGTCGGACGGCACCGAAGCGGTCATCGAGGTCACCGACCACGGCCTGGGCATCGAGTCCGCACACCTGCAGCGTATCTTCGGCCGCTTCGAGCGCGCCGTCTCGGCCCGGCAATATGGCGGTCTCGGCCTGGGCCTGTATATTGCAAGCCAGATCGTCACGGCGCTGGGTGGTAATATCCACGTCACCTCCACGCCAGGGGCCGGCTCGACCTTCACGGTCCGGCTGCCGCTGGCGCAGTCTCCCTCACCAGGAAAGTTCACCTGACATGGATCCGGTTCCGCCACAGGGTTCGACAGCCAAGACGATCCTCATCGTGGACGACGATGCGGACATCCGTTCCGTGCTGTCCGAATTCCTCGAGGAAGAAGGCTATGCGACCGCCACGGCGCCCAACGGGCGCGAAGCGCTGAGCTACCTGCAAAAGCATCCGGAGACCTCCGTGGTGCTGCTCGACCTGATGATGCCGGTGATGAACGGGTTCCAGTTCAGGGCATCGCAGAAAAGCACGCCGGCGGTAGCGGCGGTGCCGGTCGTGGTGATGACGGCGCGCGGCGCGTTCGACCCCGCGGAAATGGATGTGCAGTGCGTGCTGGCCAAGCCGCTCGACCTCGACCTGCTGGTCGCTTCGCTCGACCAGGTCCGGCGGCCCGCCGAACTGCGCTGAAGTAAAGACGTAGCGCATCAGGCCTGCCGCGGCCGCTTCCCGTGCCACAGCCGACGCCGGCCAGATTCTGGCGAGCAAGCACAATCGATCCCGAATGCCCCGCAAAGTTGCGTGTCTAACAAACACGATACGCCATCGAAGGTAGGGTTGTGCTTTTAGGCGCCCCTGGCCGCACGCTGGCTGCAACCGGACGGCGCCGCCCAACCAAGGTGCGAGTGCCATGAAAATAAATTCGAAAGCCGCCAAGATCGGCGGCGCCCTTCTCGCGGCAATCCTGGGGTTGCTGATCCTCTTCATGCTGTTCGACTGGAACATGCTGCGGCCCTATATCAACCGCAAGGTCTCCGAAACCACGGGCCGCGAATTCGCCATCCGGGGCGACCTGGACGTGAAATTCCACCGCGGCCTCGACAACGAGAAAGGCTGGCGCCGCTATGTGCCGCGGCCCTATGTCAGCGCGCAGGATATTCGCATGAGCAATCCTTCGTGGAGCACGGTGGGCAAGCAGATGGCCACGGCGAAGCGGGTGGACGTGGGCTTCCGCATCCTGCCCCTGCTGGGCAAGGATTTCATCATCACCGACCTGCGGCTCGACGGGCCGCAGGTGGCGCTGCAGCGCCGCAAGGACGGCAGCAATTCGTGGACGCTGAAGGATAACGGCCCGTCCGAATGGAAGGTCGATATCCAGCGCCTCGCCTTCTCCAGCGGCACGCTGCGCTACCTGGACGATTCGATCAACCTCGACCTGCACGCGGATGCGAAATCGATCAGCGGCGCCGGCGCGCCCGCCGTGAAAGGCGCCCAGCCCTACGGCCTGGCATTCACGCTCGGCGGCAGGTACAACAAGGCGCCCGTGACGGGCGGCGGCAAGGCCGGCGCGGTGCTGACGCTGACCGACTCGGATACCACCTTCCCGATCGAGGCGAACGCCAACATTGGCGGCAACAGGATCAGCGTGGAGGGCGTGCTGAGCGATCCGAAATCGCTGTCCGGCCTGGACCTGCAACTGAAGCTCGCCGGCCAGAGCATGGCCGACCTGTACCCGCTCACCGGTGTGCTGCTGCCGCAGACGCCGCCCTATTCCACGCATGGCCGGCTGCTCGGCGAAAAGAACGATGCCGATGCCTGGACCTTCACGTACCAGAAATTCACCGGCAAGGTGGGGGCGAGCGATATCGCCGGCACGCTGGCCTATTCGCAACGCAAGCCGAGGCCGTTGCTGCGCGGCGAGCTGACATCGCAGCAGCTGCGACTGGCGGACCTGGGCCCGGCCGTGGGGGCCGACACCGGCGCCGGCACGAAGCAGGCCGGCAAGGTGAAATCGCCGCCCGCGGGCAAGGCGCTGCCGGTCAATGAATTCAATACCGACAAGTGGGGCGCGCTGGACGCCGATGTGAAGTTCACCGGCAAGCGCATTGTTCGCGTCAACGACATTCCGCTGCAGAACGTGGTGGTCGACCTGCACATGAAGGACAAGGTGCTCAAGCTCACGCCGCTGAACTTCGGCATGGCCGGCGGGAACATCTCCTCCAATATCTCGCTGGACGGCCGCCAGAAGATGATCAATGCGCAGGCCCGCGTGGCGGCCCGCCACCTGAAGATCCGCGAGCTGTTCCCCAAGCTGCAGTCGATGCGGGGCAGCTTCGGCGAGATCAACGGCGACGCGGCGCTGGCCGGCAAGGGCAACACGGTCGCATCGATGCTGGCCACGTCGAACGGCGAACTCAACGCCGTCGTCACCGAAGGTTCGGTCAGCAAATTCGTGCTGGAGCTGGCGGGCCTGAATGTGGCCAACGCCGTGTTCGTCAAGGTATTCGGCGACAAGCAGGTGCAGATGAATTGCCTGGCCGCCGAGGCGGGCGTGCGCAACGGCCGCGCGAACGTGGAGCGCTTCGTGCTCGACACGGACGATGCCGTGATCGACGTTACCGGCTACGTGGACCTGGCGCAGGAACAGCTCAACCTCGACGTGCGGCCCAAAACCAAGGGCACGCGCATCTTCTCGCTGCGCACGCCGCTGTACGCCAAGGGCACGTTCGCCGACCCGGACGTCGGTCCGTACAAGGGCCCGCTGGCGCTGAAGGCCGGCGCGGCCATTGCGCTGGCGACCGTGTCGCCGCTGGCGGCCATCCTGCCGCTGGTGAACGTGGCGAAGGTGCCGGACACGAACTGCGCCGCGGCGATCAGGGAAGCGGAAAAGGCGCCGCAGGTGCGCGAGGCGCCGAAGGCGAAGGCGGCTGCGAAGAAATAAGATGCTATTCCCTGGCGACCGCGAACAAGCCTTGGCGGCCCGTTACCCGCTCGCCAGGCTCTTCAGCGCCACGCGCGCCGCTGCCAGGTCCCACGCCGCGGTACCGACACTCTTGAACACGGCGGCGCGGTTCACGTCGACCGGCCCACGCAGCGCGGCGGCGAGCGAACGGACACGCGACCAGTCGGTGTTCGCCCGCAGCAGGTCGCCGGCCTCGTGCCGCGCGCCGGCCGGATCGTCGGCATACAGGTCGCTGCCATCGAGCGTGATGCGGCCCAGCTCGGCCATTTCGGGCTTGAACGCGCCGGCACCGATCACCAGCCGCCCCGGCCGGGCCTGCTCGTCGTAGACCGGCTCCTTGCTGGTCGTCAGCATGATGACCGCATCGATATCGGACGGCGGCGCGGCGCAGGGGCCCAGGAACGGATGCAGGTCCCGATGGCTGTCGCAAAAGGCTTCGGACGATTGCGCGCTCCTTCCACAGACCAGGATCTCGCTTTGCGGATGAAGCGCGTGGATGGCCCGCACATGGTAGCCGGCCTGCACCCCGGTACCGAACAGCAGTATCCGGGCGGGCGCGCGGCGCAGCAGGGTGCGGATGGCCAGCATCGATACGGCGGCGGTGCGCCGGCCGGTGACTTCGGGGCCGTCCAGGATGCACAGGATGCGGCCCGTTGCCGCATCGCAGACCGTGACCGTTGCGTGGATGGTGGGCAAACCCCGCCGCCGGTTGGCCGGCTGGACGTTGACCAGTTTGTGGATGCCGATATCGCGCGCCGTGGCCGGCATGCTGAGCAACACCCCGCCCTCCCCCAGCGGCACCACCAGGCGCTCGGGGCTCAGGATGGTGCCCGCTTCCTGCTCGGCTGCCGCCTCGGCGATGGCATCGACCAGCATGTGGAAATCGAGCAGCGTGGCAGTCCGTTCGCGATCGAAGACCAGCGGGCCCGTATCGGTTCCGCCGTTGGTACTGGATGGGCTATTCATGCATCCTCCGTATCGGTTGGGCCCGATGCACGACGCATTGGCACCCCGCGTGGCTTCAATGCAGCCTGGCCCAGATCTCGTCGACCTGGGACTTGGGCCGTTCGATCGCGCGAAGCAGCCTGATTTCCAGCCACAGCATTCATCCCGCCCTGCAACCAGCATATAACACCGGCGAGCGCACCGTCGTGCTGTTCGATCCAACTGCAGGCCTACGTGCGCCTTGACCGCGAAGACCAACATTCCATATACTGTTATATATCGCGTTATGGAGAATTGAAATGGTGGATTTGTTGCGGGATTCGGGACCGGTATTCCTTGGGAGCCGGCTCAAGCGGCTTGGCGAGCGCATGCAGGCAGGCGCGGCACGGGTCACCCAGAATGCGGGGCTGACGATGCAGCCGGCGCATATGTCGCTGCTCGCGACGCTCGACGGCGGTCCGATGACGATCGGCCAGCTGGCCGAAGCGGTCGGCATCAGCCAGCCCGGCATTACACGTGGCGTCGGCCAGTTGATCGAGCTCGGCCTGGTCCTGTCCGAGCAGGGCGAAGACCAGAGGCAGCGAACGGTCTCGCTGACCCCTGCCGGCCTGACAGCCCTGGCACGGGCAAGACTGCACGTCTGGCCGCAGGTGGAAGCGGCGGTCGAAGCCCTGCTCGGGGACAACGCCGGACAATTCCTGGCGCAGCTGGCACGGATCGAAGACGTGCTCGAGCGGACGCCGCTCGATGTCCTCGCCGCCAGGAGCCGGCCCGAAATCCTGGCGATTCGCGAATACAGCGACGAGCTGGCGGCCGACTTCCACGACATCAATGCCGAATGGATTACCGACATGTTCCGGCTCGAAGCGACCGATGTGGACGTACTGCGCAATCCGCGCGAAAGAATCATCGATGCGGGCGGCACCATCCTGTTCGTGGAAGCGAAAGGGCTGGGTATCGTTGGCGCCTGTGCGCTGCAAAAAACCGGTCCCGGCAGTTTCGAACTGACGAAGATGGGGGTGCGCAGTTCGGCGCGCGGATTGAAAGCCGGAGAATTCCTGCTTGCCGCCGTCATCGAGCGCGCCAGGTCGCTGGATGCCGGACTGCTTTATCTGCTCAGCAATAAAAAGTGCGCCGCCGCGGTGCACCTTTACGAAAAGGCCGGGTTCCTGCACGATCCGGACATCATGGCGCGATTCGGCGCCCGTTACGAGCGGTGCAATGTCGCGATGCGCTACCCGCTTCCTTCGCCGGCGCCGGCGCCGGCGGATCCTGCATCGGCCGGCAGCGCGCGCGCTTGAGCTTGTGCCTCAAGGCCTCGCGGCTCGGGCGTTGCGGGTAGGCGGTATCGCGAACGCAGGAATGCCGGCCCGGCGTACCCGGATCTACTGGCCAGTGAGCACGGTCAATCTCGAACCTGTTCCGGCATCGCCCAGCGCGGCGCTGGTGACGAGCACCGTGGCGCCGGGCTGCAGCATCGCCGTCACGCGCCGGTAGAAGTCGTCCGGGATGCGCACCTTGTTGCGGGCCAATTCGTCGACCGGCCGGCCGTCTTCGTTTTCGTGTCCGGCCACGCCGGCATGAATCCACTGCTGCGCGCCCCCGGTGCCGGCGGCCAGCGTCAGCACGTGGGTGACGTCGTCATCGCGCGGCAGCGCGACGGCGGAACGGCCGATCGGCACGCCGTTGCGCAGCACGATCACGGCCTGGTCGGCGCGCGACATCACGATCGTCACGGGGCCGGCGGGCGATTTTTCCGGTGTCCAGAAATCGCCGTCGCTCGTCACATCGAGCGTCGATGGCGCCAGTACCTCGCCGCCGCCGGTGGCGACCGGATGCACCGAATCGCCCGCGACGATGACCGTGGTACCGAGCTTGGTCGCCGCGAACAGCTGCCTGGCGAAGGCCATCGGCAGGTGCACGCAGCCGTGGCTTTCCGGATAGCCGGGCAAGCCGCCGGCGTGCAGCGCCACGCCGTCCCAGGTCAGCCGCTGCTGGTACGGCATCGGCGCATTGTTGTAGGTACTGGAGCGGTGCTTTGCATCCTTCTGCAGGATGGTGAACACGCCGGTTGGCGTCTGGTGCCCGGGTTTCCCGCTCGACACGGTGGCGACGCCGATGCGCACGCCGTTCCGATAAACGGTGGCCAGCTGCTTCGAGAGATCCACGTAGACCAGCACCGGCCCGCGCGGCGCGATCTGCGGCGCCCATACCCACTCCCCCGGCTTCATGCTGGCCGACTGCCGCGCCAGTTCAATCGCGGACGATACGGTGCGCCCTTGCGCCGCAGCCGTTCCGGTCCACAGCACGGCGGCAACGGCAAGGCTTGCGGCCAACGCCAGGCTCCGCCGCCCTTCGACGATGCGCTTGCCGTGCCTTGCCGATGTGTTGGATCCGCTCATTGATGACGGCTCTTCCATTTTCAAAAGGTAAGGGAAATCCTTGCGCAACCTTGAGCTGTTGCCCGTGCAATGCAGTCAGAAGAGGCGGCGCCTTTCATCGGCATCGCAGCGGCCGCTCGCGGCAGGCAAGCTGGACGTTATCGTTCAGGCATGTACCGTACACGAATCTCCGCCGGGATGCCAGCCGCCTGCGGACAGTGCCCGAAACTTGCGTTTGACTGTAATGTTCACCTGCCGGGCACGTTGCCCCGGTTATCGAAAGCCTCCATGAAACGATTGCGCATCACCCTGCCCCTGTCGCTCGGCGTGCTCGCGGGCTGGCTGGCATTGACCATCGGTGTCGGCTGGATCACGTCGGGCGGCGGCACGCAGTCGCTGGGCGACGCCGCCAGCGTCGGCATCGGCCCGGGCTGGCTCCTGGCGGCGTTGTTCGCGGCGGCGTTCGCGCTGGCGTCCGACGATCGCCGGGCGGCCGGGCTCTGCGCGCCGCGTCCATGGAAATCCGTGGGCCTGGTCTGGCTGCCGCTGCTGTATGCGGCCCTGATGGTGCTCGCGGCGCTCGGGGACCAGCTGACGATCCCGCGCGCCACCTTGCTGGTCCTCGCGGTCAACATGCTGGCGGTGGGCCTGTCGGAAGAACTGATGTTCCGCGGCGTGCTGCTCGCGGGGTTCCTGGACCGCTACACGGCCTGGCAGGCAGTCTTCGCTTCCTCCGCCATCTTCGGGCTGATGCATGCGCTGAACGGCTTCACCACGGGCGACGTGCCGGACGCGCTGTGGCAATCCGGCGGCGCCTTCCTGCAGGGCGTGGGCTACGCGGCGGTCCGCCTGCGCACCAGGTCGATCTGGCCGATGGCCGTGGTGCATGGCCTGTGGGATTTCTCGCTGATGCTGCAGCTGGTCTCGGGCGCGCAGCAGGAGACGGCGCCGCTGCGTCCTTACGTATCGCTGCTGCTGGTGATGCCGATTTTCCTGTACGGCCTATACCTGCTGTGGGACGGCCGCGGCGAGGCGCCGCATGGCGCCACGGCCGGCGGAACGCCCTGAGCCCATGCCGATCCGGGATCGCTTCGACTTGATCGAACAGGCAACCGTTACTTTTGCGTGCCCACGGAAAGCGTATAGTTCGCGCTTTCGTTGCGCCGCGCCGCATTGCGCATCAGGTACACGTTCACCGTGTACTCGCCACCCTGTTCGGCCTTGCCGCGGTAATCGAGGCCGTCGATCGAGCCGTTGAACAGGGCCTCCTGCGCGCCCGGCGCAGTGACGTTGAAGTAGTTCGAGCGGGAATTCGTCTTCAACCCGACGGCCAGCATCTGCCCCTGGCGCACCTGCACCTTGTACTCGGCGCTGCCGTAGCCGCGGATCTTGCCGCGCACGAGTTTCGTGCCGGGGGTGCTGGCGTCGATCGTGTGCGTCTCGACCTTGTCGGCCGCCGCGGCGGATTGCTGCAGCCCTGCCAGCAGGCCGCACAATGCAACGCCGGCGGCAAGCACACGCTTGCCGGCCAGGGCCGAATGGTTTGCTTCGGTTTTCATTGCGCTCCCACCAGCGCGGCGGCGTGCCGCGCGATCATCAGTTCCTCGTTGGCCGGCACCACCCAGGCCGCGACCTTGCTGGATGCGGCGCTGATGCGCGCGATGCCGCCGCCAACCGCGCCGTTGGCCGATTCGTCGAGCGTGACGCCCAGCCACGCCGCATCGCGGCACACGGCGGCGCGCACCGCCACGCTGTTCTCGCCGATGCCGCCCGAGAAAACCAGCGCATCGAGCCCGCCCAGTGCCGCGGCCAGCGAGCCGAGTTCGCGGCCGATGCGGTAGACCAGCAGGTCGATCGCCAGTTGTGCGCGGGGATCGACGCTGGCCTCCAGCGTGCGCATGTCGGCCGCGATGCCCGATACGCCCAGCAGCCCGGACTCCTGGTACAGCAGCCGCTGCACCGCCGCCACATCCATGCCCAGCTCGTCGATCAGGTACAGCACCACGCCGGGATCGAGCGCGCCGCAGCGGGTGCCCATCGGCAGGCCGTCGACCGCCGTGAATCCCATCGTGCTGGCCACGCTGCGGCCGGCGTGCATCGCGCACATGCTGGCACCGTTTCCCAGGTGGGCGGCGACGATGCGCCCGCCGGCCAGCGCCGGCGCGAAGTCCGGCACCCGGCTGGCGATGTATTCGTAGGAAAGCCCATGGAAACCGTAACGCCGGATGCCGCGGCCGGTGATCGACGGCGGCAGCGCGAACGCCTGCGCCAGCGCCGGCTGGCCCGTATGGAACGCGGTGTCGAAGCAGGCCACCTGTGGCACCTGCGGCGCCAGCGCCAGCACCGCGCGCACGGACGCCAGGTTGTGCGGCAGGTGCAGCGGCGCCAGCGGGATGAGTTTTTCCAGGTCGTCGAGCACCGCGCCGTCCAGCAGTTGCGGGCCGCTGTAGTGGACGCCGCCGTGCACGATACGGTGGCCGACGGCGCGCACGTTCATGCCTTGCAAATGCTCTTCGGCGTGATCGATCAGGAAGCGCATCGCCCCCTCGTGATCGAGCGGCGCATCGGCCCACGTGCGTTCCCCGGCCGGGTGCCCCTGCGCGTCGGACGCGCTGAAGCGGGTGGTGCCGGCATACAGGTTTTCCACCTTGCCCTTCAGCTCCGGCGAGAAGTCCGGACCGCGGAACAGCGAGAACTTGATGCTCGACGATCCGGCGTTGATGACCACCACGGCATCGTCCGGCGCCAGCCCGTGATTTGGTGCGTTCATCCTAGCCGCCCAGGATCCTGGCATCGGCCAGCTTGCGCCGCGCGACCAGCACGGCCACGGCGCACGAGGCCAGGCGCGCGGCCACCGAATCGGCGCGGCTCGTGAGGATCAGGGGCACGCGCGCGCCGAGCACGATGCCCGCGGCCTCGGCGCCGCCCATGAAGGTGAGGCTCTTGGCCAGCATGTTGCCCGCTTCCAGGTCGGGCGCGACCAGCACGTTGGCGCGGCCGGCCACCGGCGAGACCAGGTGCTTGATCGCGGCCGCGCCCGGATCGATCGCGTTGTCCATCGCCAGCGGCCCGTCGAGGATGCCGCCGGTGATCTGGCCCCGGTCGGCCATCTTGCACAGCGCCGCCGCATCGATCGTGGCCGGCATCTTCGCGCTGACCGTTTCCACCGCCGCCAGGATGGCGACCCGCGCCTCGCCGAATTCGAGCACGTGCGCGAGGTCGATCGCGTTCTGCACGATGTCCACCTTGTCGGCAAGTTCCGGGGCGATGTTGATGGCGGCATCGGTGATGATGACCGGCTCGCCGCGGCCGGGAATATCCATCACGAAGCAATGGGTAAGCCGGCGCGCGGTGCGCAGGCCGGTGGCGGACGATACGACGGCGCCCATCAGCTCATCGGTGTGCAGGCTGCCTTTCATCAGCGCCTGCGCCCTGCCCTCGCGCACGATTTCGACCGCGCGCGCGGCGGAGGCGTGGCTGTGCGGCGTTTCCTCGAGGGGCAATGCGGAGATATCCAGTCCGGCCATGGCGGCCGCCTGTTCGATCCGGGCCCGCGGGCCCACGAGGATCGGCAGGATCAGGCCCAGGCGGCTGGCATCGAGCGCCGATTCCAGCGCATGGGCATCGCAGGGATGGGCCAGTGCCACGGTGACCGGACCGCCGGCGCGGGCAATGTCGATCAGCCTGTCGAAATAGGGATGGCCGGTGCCGGGTGCGTTCATCGGCATACGGCTCCCGCGGTGCAACAGCGTGCTGCCCGGCGTGCGGGCAGGCTTTCTTTCGAGAGATACATTCGGGCTCCAGCGACGGGTTGTAGCGATCTTATCTATAAATCAACGCCGCAGCCAATATTTTCTGCTGCGGTGCGCAATCCCGCCGGTGGGCAGGCATCAGGGCTGGGCGCGTTCCCAGGTGTAGACGCCGGCACCGCCGGCCAGCACCAGGTGCAGCCGCCCGTCGACGATGCGGTAGCTGCGCACTGCTTCGATATCGGCAGGCAGCCGGCCCGCAAGCGGGCCCGGTGGACACAGCATTTTCGTGGTGCCCAGCGGACTCAGTGCCAGACCGCCGGCCGGACCGTCGGCGCTCCAGGTGCCGGAACCCCGGTTGCAGTCGATGCGCGCGGACAGCCGGCCATCCGCACCGAACTGCAGCTGGTACTGATCGGGCCGGGATGGCCGGAGTTCGGCGGCGGCGGCGTCGCCCGCCCGGTACGATACGAGCTGCCAGGCCGTGCCGGCCAGTGGCGGCTGGCTCGCGGCCTCCCCCGGAACCGGCGCGGAAGCGCAGCCGGACAACAGGAGCGCCGTGGCCGCGGTGCCCGCCAGGAATCGTGCAGCGGCGGCCGATGTGGTGGATTTGCTTGCAGTGTTCATGTCTCGATCCTTCCAGGAAAATGCCCGCCGCTCAGAAACGGCGGTGCCCTTCGTCGGCATCGCAGCGGCCGCTGAACTTGATCAGGCCTTCGATCTCGATGGCGCCGTACACGAACCCGTGTATTCATGCCAATAACTTGTCGTCACGAAGACGCCGTGACGCCGGCCGTCCCGTGCATGTGCAACAACCACAGGCAGCGCAGGAAGCCGGGAAGTCGCGGTGGATGCATCGGCTGCTTTTCACTCCAGTCATTGGCCATGCCGGTTGCGGGATCGTCCGGTCGCGTGGACGAAGATGAGTGAAGCTTAACTGATGGGCAACGCTGACTGGCGGCACAGGAGCCCGGTAACGGGCCTGGTTGTGGTTTTTTTGAACGGCCAGGCCGGTTTTTCCCGGCAGCTAGCTGGCGCTGCCGTTCAGCCCCCCATGCGACGATGTGCTCCCCTCTTTTATAGCGAAAGCCATCTCATGAACCAGAGCCAGCCACCGCGCCGCGATTTCCTGCGCTATGTCGGAACCCTGGCGTCGTTGTCCACGCCGGCGGCGCTGGCCGCGGCCAGCGACAAGGACCGCGTCACGTTCGCGCCGATCTTCGACAAGTCCGAAAAGCCGGAAAAGACCGAACCGCCTGCCGATCCCTGGGACCAGCGCGTGGGTGTCGCGATCGTCGGCCTGGGGCGCATCGCGGTCAACGAGATGCTGCCGGCCTTTATGCAATGCAAGCACGCCAGGCCGGTCGCCCTGGTGACGGGCGACCGCGCCAAGGGCCTGAAGATCGCGCATCAGTACAACATCCCCGAAAGCGCGGTGCTCGATTACCGGGACTATGACAAGCTTGCCGGGATGCCGGAAGTACGAGCCGTGTACATCGCGCTGCCCAACAACATGCATGCCGAATATACAGTGCGCGCGGCGCGCGCCGGCAAGCATGTGCTCTGCGAAAAGCCGATGGCGAACAGCGCGGCGGAGTGCCGGCAGATGATCGAGGCGTGCGGCAAGGCCGGCCGCAAGCTGATGATCGCCTATCGCAGCCAGTACGAACCGCTGGCCAGGGCATTGGGAGAGATGGTGCAGGAGCGGAAGCTCGGGGCGCTGAAGGAATTCAATTCGGTGAACTCGCAGAACATGGGCGACCCGCAGCACTGGCGCCTCAAGCGCGCGCTGGCCGGCGGCGGTGCCTTGCCGGATATCGGGCTGTACTGCATCAACGCGGCACGCTTCCTCAGCGGCGAAGAACCTGTCGAAGTGTTCGGCAATACCTGGTCGACGCCGGGCGATACGCGTTTCCGCGAAGTCGAAGAATCCTGCCAGTTCGTCCTGCGCTTCCCCAGCGGCTTCATCGCCACCTGCACCACCAGCTACGCCGTGCACAAGTCTCAGATGTTCCGCCTGAACGGCGCCGACGCCTGGGCGGAGATGAACCCTGCGTACGCGTATCACGGGAACCAGCTGCGGGTGGCCCGCGTGGTCGACGGCAAGGAACAGGTCAGCGACATCCAGGCCGGGGAAAAGAACCAGTTCACGCTGATGATCGACCACTTTGCCCGATGCGTCCAGCAGGACAGGGAGGTGCGCACGCCGGGCGAGGAAGGCTTGCAGGACCAGCGGATCATGGAGGCGATCTACGAGTCGGCGCGCACGCATCGGGTGGTGAAGCTGGCGGTGCCGGGGCGGACGCGGGGGCCGGCGCTGGAAAAGAAATGAAGCCGGCGCATGCGCCGACAGCCATCCGCAGGGATACCTTCAAATGGACGATTCGGAGAGCCCCGCGGTGGTAAGCGCGGGTCTTCGAATCCCACCCTCTTCCGTCCAGACAAGTAAGTTGGCGCATGCGCCGACGGCCATCCGCAGGGATACCTTCAAATGGACGATTCGGAGAGCCCCGTGCTGGTAAGCGCGGGTCTTCGAATCCCACCCTCTTCCGTCCAGACAAGTAAGTTGGCGCATGCGCCGACGGCCATCCGCAGGGATACCTTCAAATGGACGATTCGGAGAGCCCCGCGCTGGTAAGCGCGGATCTTCGAATCCCACCCTCTTTCGTCCAGACAAGTAAGTTGGCGCATGCGCCGACGGCCATCCGCAGGGATACCTTCAAATGGACGATTCGGAGAGCCCCGCGCTGGTAAGCGCGGGTCTTCGAATCCCACCCTCTTTCGTCCAGACAAGTAAAAAAGGCCATCCGCAGGGATGGCCTTTTTTACTTGTTCTGGCGGAGAGGGTGGGATTCGAACCCACGGATGGGTCGCCCCATCGCTTGATTTCGAGTCAAGTACATTCGACCACTCTGCCACCTCTCCTGGTGACGCTACAGCGCGCTGACTCGACGCCCTGCACTCCCAAGCTGAACAAAGTTCGTTGCAACTCAAGAGGCACGATTCTATAGCAACATTTGTTCCGCGTCAAACCTCGGCGGTGGGATTTGTTCAATGCGGTCGAGGCACGCAAAGCGCTGGCTACTCGAAGACTGAAAACCCGGTCAGGGGGAAAAGCGCCAGCGCGAAGCGCCGGCGAAGCCGCTGCAAAGCAGCGGCAGATGGGCGATTCGGAGAGCCCCGCGCTGGCAGGCGCGGGGCTTCGAATCCCACCCGCTTCCGTCCTCCTGCCGACCTCCTCGAAAGACGACGCAGGCGCCGCGCGCCCTCGGCGCGCGAGGCTGGCGCGGAGCGCCAGCAGATGGGCGATTCGGAGAGCCCCGCGCTGGCAGGCGCGGGTCTTCGAATCCCACCCGCTTCCGTCCAGACAAATAAAAAAGGCCATCCGCAGGGATGGCCTTTTTTACTTGTTCTGGCGGAGAGGGTGGGATTCGAACCCACGGATGGGTCGCCCCATCGCTTGATTTCGAGTCAAGTACATTCGACCACTCTGCCACCTCTCCTTTCCCACATTGCTGCGAGAAGGCAAGATTATAGCAGCCCTTCCGGAAAATGGAAGGGCTTTTTAAAGCTCATGGACTCACGCCTTCAGCGAGGTCAGGCCGCCCATGTACGGCTGCAACACGGCAGGAATCTCGACGCTGCCGTCGGCCTGCTGGTAGTTCTCCAGCACGGCGACCAGCGTACGGCCCACGGCCAGGCCGGAGCCGTTCAGCGTGTGCACCAGTTCCGGCTTGCCCTGCGCGTTGCGGAAGCGCGCCTGCATGCGGCGGGCCTGGAAGGCTTCGCAGTTCGACAGCGACGAGATCTCGCGGTACGTGTTCTGCGCCGGCAGCCACACTTCGAGGTCGAACGTCTTGCTGGCGCCAAAGCCCATGTCGCCGGTGCACAGCGACAACACGCGGTAAGGCAGGCCCAGCTGCTGCAGGATCGTTTCGGCGTGGCCCACCATTTCGTCCAGCGCTTCGTAAGATTTTTCCGGGTGGACGATCTGCACCATCTCGACCTTGTCGAACTGGTGCTGGCGGATCATGCCGCGCGTGTCGCGGCCGTAGCTGCCCGCTTCGGAACGGAAGCACGGCGTGTGCGCGGTCATTTTCACCGGCAGCGCATCGACCGGCAGGATCTCGTCGCGCACGGTGTTCGTCAGCGTTACTTCCGACGTGGGGATCAGGTAGAAGGTCTCGCCCTCGCCTTCCACGCCGCCCTTCTTCACCGAGAACAGGTCGGCTTCGAATTTCGGCAGCTGGCCGGTGCCGAGCAGCGAATCGGCGTTGACCATGTACGGGGTGTAGCACTCCGTGTAGCCGTGCTTGTCCGTGTGCGTGTCGAGCATGAACTGGGCGAGCGCGCGATGCAGGCGTGCGATGCCGCCCTTCATGACGGAGAAGCGCGAGCCGGTCAGCTTGGTTGCGGTGTCGAAGTCCAGGCCCAGCGCGGCGCCAACGTCCACGTGGTCCTTCACTTCGAAATCGAACGCGCGAGGGGTGCCGACCTTGCGCACTTCCACATTGCCGGATTCGTCGGTACCGACGGGCACGGATTCGTGCGGCAGGTTGGGCACCGCCTGCAGGAATGCCTGGAGTTTTTGCTGCACGTCGGCCAGCGCGGTTTCGTTGGCCTTGAGCCCGTCGCCGATGCCGGCCACTTCGGCCATCACGGCGGAGGTATCTTCTCCCTTGCCCTTCAACATGCCGATCTGCTTCGACAGCGCATTGCGCTTGCCCTGCAGCTCCTCGGTACGCGTCTGGATCTCTTTGCGCTCGGACTCCAGCGCGCTGAATCCGGCAACGTCCAGCTGGAACTTGCGGCTCGCCAGGCGGGCGGCCACGGTGTCGATGTCTTTACGGAGAAGTTGGATGTCAATCATGGAAATTGCCGCGAATGTCGAAACCGCAATTGTACCAAGACGACGCCCCTTCCCTTGAGTTTTACGCCCCCGCGGCGCACGGCCCCGCCGGGCCGTTCAACACATCGGCTCAGCTTTTCTCGGCAGGGGTCAGGCGCTTTGCGGCGATCGTCACGACCGGCATGTGCACGTCCGGATGGATGAACAGCGGACGGTCCGCGGAAACGACGAGCGGCTGTGTTTCGCTGGTGACGAAGGCGGTGCCGAGACCGATGGCGGCGACGACGAAGAAGATGGCTTCCATGTGTTTCATTGCATTCATGATGCGCTCCGTGGTGGTTTGGTTGTACTGGTACTGCGAGGCGGCCCGGGATGTTTGCACTGTACCTAAAGGCTTTTCGCGTCTCCACCGGCGTGCGACGAAGCGCGGAAAACGCGGGATGAACTGCAACCGCGCGGGCTCCGCATAAATTCGCATGAATTCGAGTGTGACGTTTCACCTGACCCGAAGCACAGAATAGGCCGCGTCAATCTCTGCCGATTGACGGACCGCAAATGCGCAGTTGATGGAAATCAGGATGGAACTACTGGCGGGGAACTAAGCGGATCGCAAACGTTTTCAAGATTTGCCCAAACGTTTTCATAAGCGATGGAGTAATTTCAGAACACCGGTTTGCGTGGCAGGGCGCCAACAACGATGTGTCATTTGCGCACTGCCCCGTGTTTGAAGGAAGCGTTACTGGCCGTACGCATCAGCGCACCGGCGTGCTCGCCAGGTCGCCCACGACCGTGTGCCATTTGCGCACGGTCCAGCGCTTGACCAGGCCGTGCCGGACGTACGGATCGGCGGCGGCGAAGTCTTCCGCAATGGCCGGCGCATCGATGGTGAAGACCAGCAGCGCGCTGTCGATCGGCTCGCCCGCCGCGCCGGCCAGCAGCAGTTCGCCGCGTTCGACGGCGTCCCAAGCCAGCTTCAGGTGTTCAGTGCGGTACTGCTCGCGGCGCTGCAGGTAATCGTCGGCGAGCTCATAAGTCAGCAGGTAATGCATGTGTGCTTTCCGTGGAAATGGGTGACCCGAGCCAGTCCAGCACGAGCCGGTTGAAGGAATCGGGTTGGCGCAGCATCGGCCAGTGATCGGTGTCCATCGCCACGGCCTTGCTGCCCGGCTTGCCGTCCAGCTCGGCCACCCAGGCGGACGAATGGAACATGAACGGCTTGCGCGTGCCGTAAATATAGAGCATCGGGCACAACGGGCGGAACGGCCTGCTGCTCTTGTACTTTCCGGTCCAGGTCGAATAGTAGGGATAGTTCTTTGCGACCGTCAGCGCCTCCGGCGCGGCCGGCACGCGCATCTTCCTGGCCAGTGAACGCGTCATCGATTCACCCACGCCGCCGCCGATCTTCCAGGCGGCCGCCAGCCATAACTGGTACGCCATGATGCCGAGCTTGCCCTTCAGGCCGATCTCGTCCAGGTGCGCTTTCGATCCCGCGTCGCCGATATCGACGCCGATCACGCGCGATACCAGGTCCGGGTGGCGCTGCGCAAAGTTGTAGCCGAACAGGCAGCCCCAGTCGTGCACCAGCAGCGTGACCGGCCTGCCGGGGCTGACCTGGAGGACCACCTGTTCGCACAGGGCGACCAGCGCATCGAGCGAGTGTTCCTTGCGGGGCGCGCCGGGCTCGAAGCCGGGCCAGGTGAAGCGCACGCAGCGGAAGTATGGCGAGAAGGCGGCGGCTTGCGGCTCCCACAGCGCGGCGGTGTCGGGCCAGCCGTGCAGCATCAGGATGGTGTCGGGGCCGGTGCCATCGATGTGGACCTGGGTGTTGCCGATGAGTGTTGCCGCCACTTGCCCTCCGTTGTCAGTATCCGGTGATCAGTATGGGGGTGGTCAATCCTCGCCCGCCTGCTTGTCCAGCCCCCTCAACCACGCCAGCTTCTCGGCGATCTTGCCCTCCACCCCGCGCGGCACCGGCTTGTACCAGCGCGGCTCGGGGATCCCGTCCGGCAGGTACGTTTCGCCGGCGGCATACGCATTCGGCTCGTCGTGCGCATAGCGGTACTCGTGCCCGTAGCCGAGTTCCTTCATCAGCTTGGTGGGCGCGTTGCGCAGGTGGACGGGCACCTCGCGCGACTTGTCCTTCTTGACGAACGCCATGGCGGCGTTGAAGGCGTTGTAGCCGGCATTGCTCTTGGCGGCGATGGCCAGGTAGACGACGGCCTGCCCCAGCGCCAGCTCGCCCTCCGGGGAACCCAGCCGTTCATACGTTTCGGCGGCGTCGTTGACGATGGTCAGCGCGCGCGGATCGGCCAGGCCGATGTCTTCCCAGGCCATGCGCACGATGCGGCGGGCCAGGTAGCGCGGGTCGGCGCCGCCGTCGATCATGCGGCAGAACCAGTACAGCGCCGCATCCGGGTGCGAGCCGCGCACCGATTTGTGCAGCGCCGAGATCTGGTCGTAGAAATTGTCGCCGCCCTTGTCGAAGCGGCGCGCGTTCAGCGTCATCGCGTTCTCGACGAACTTCGCGTCGATGTGCGTGATGCGCGACGAACGGGCCGCCGTATCGGCCTGCTCCAGCAGGTTCAGGAAACGGCGCGCGTCGCCATCGGCAAAGCCGACCAGCGTGTCGACGGCCACGTCGTCGAACGTCAGTGCCGTCAAGGCGGAAGCGCGCGCCTTGTCGAGCAGTTGCCGCATCTCGTCGTCGGTCAGCGACTTGAGCACGTACACCTGGGCGCGCGACAGCAATGCCGAGTTGACTTCGAAGCTGGGGTTTTCCGTGGTGGCGCCGATGAACGTCACCAGGCCCGATTCGACGAACGGCAGCAGCGCATCCTGCTGCGCCTTGTTGAAGCGGTGGATCTCGTCGACGAACAGGATGGTGTTGCGGCCGAACTGGTCGAGGTTCTGCTGCGCCTGTTCCATCGCGGCGCGGATGTCCTTGACGCCGGCGAACACGGCGGACAGCGCGATGAACTCGGAGTCGAACGCGTTGGCGGTCAGCCGCGCCAGCGTGGTCTTGCCCACGCCCGGCGGGCCCCACAGGATCATCGAATGCGGCTTGCCGGCCTGGAACGCCAGGCGCAGCGGCTTGCCTTCGCCCAGCAGGTGGCCCTGGCCGATCACTTCGTCCAGCGTCTTCGGGCGCAACGCCTCGGCCAGCGGTTGCCGGGGCTCGGTGGAGAAGAGATCGGCCATCGGTTCTATCGCCTGGTTTATTGCTTCACGACGTCGGCGCCCTTCGGCACATCGAACCGGAACGCGGTCGTGCCCAGCGGCGGGTTCTTTTCGAACTTGCGGAACGCCAGCGTGGACACCTGTCCAAAATTATCCTTCAGCTCCATCGCTTCCGGCTGGCCGTTCTTCAGGCCGATCGAGATCAGCTCGAAGCTGGTGTCCTTCGCCTTCGGCACGGCCTTCAGCCATTCCAGGCCGTCGCGCGTGCCCGCCTCGGACAGCGTGAAGTTCTTTTCCAGGTCGTTGGAGCCGAACAGGATCGCGGCCGGCGAAGAGCCCAGCGCGTCGCCCAGCTTCTTTACCGTGACCTGGTTCAGGTCCTTGTCGTAGATGTACAGCTGGTCGCCGTCGGCCTGCAGCACCTGTTCATACGGCTTCTGGTAAGTCCAGATGAACTTGCCGGGGCGCGCGAACACGAACGTGCCCGTCGACGGCGCGGAGGTCTTCTTCGCGCCGTCGACGTTCTTCGTCAACGTCTGCGTGAATTCGCCCCGGGCCGACTTGGTCGAGCCGACGAAGGTCTTGAACTGGTCCAGCGCCGCGGCATGCGCCGCGCCCGCGAACGACACCGCGAAAGCCAACGAAACGGAAGCGGCAATGATGAAACGATTCATGAGATCAATCCTATTCTGCGGGCGTGGCCGGAACGAGAATGTCCCGGTTGCCATTCGATTGCATCGGCGACACCACGCCGCTGTTTTCCATTTGCTCCAGCAGGCGCGCCGCGCGGTTGTAGCCGATGCGCAGGTGGCGCTGCACCAGCGAGATCGATGCGCGGCGGTTCTTGAGCACCACCTGCACCGCCTGATCGTACATCGGATCGGCTTCGCCGCCGCCCTCGCCCGCCGCGGCACCGTCGCCGCCGCCCCCTTCGCCCTCCAGCGTGCCGCCTTCGAGGATGCCGTCCACGTAGTTCGGTTCGCCCTGCAGCTTCAGGTGCTTGACCACGCGGTGCACTTCCTCGTCGGAGACGAACGCGCCGTGCACGCGCACCGGCAGGCCGGTACCGGGCGGCATGTACAGCATGTCGCCCATGCCCAGCAGCGCCTCGGCGCCCATCTGGTCGAGAATCGTGCGCGAGTCGATCTTGGAGGACACCTGGAACGCGATCCGGGTCGGGATATTAGCCTTGATCAGGCCGGTAATCACATCCACAGATGGGCGCTGCGTCGCCAGAATCAAGTGCAGGCCGGCCGCGCGCGCCTTTTGCGCGATACGGGCAATCAGCTCTTCCACCTTCTTGCCCACCACCATCATCAGGTCTGCCAGCTCGTCGATGATGATGACGATCGTCGGCAGCTTTTCCAGCGGCTCCGGCGAATCCGGCGTCAGCGAGAACGGATTCGGAATGTGCTCCTCGCGCTTTTGCGCCTCGGCGATCTTGGCGTTGTAGCCGGCCAGGTTACGCACGCCCAGCTTCGACATCAGCTTGTAGCGCCGCTCCATCTCGTTGACGGCCCAGTTCAGCGCATGGCCGGCCTGGCGCATGTCGGTCACCACCGGCGCCAGCAGGTGCGGGATGCCTTCGTAGACGGACATCTCCAGCATCTTCGGGTCGATCAGGATCATGCGCACATCGTGCGGATCGGACTTGTACAGCAGCGACAGGATCGTGGCGTTGATGCCCACCGATTTACCCGAGCCGGTAGTACCCGCCACCAGCAGGTGCGGCATCTTCGCCAGGTCGGCCACGACCGGCTTGCCGGCGATGTCCTTGCCCAGCGCCACGGTCAGCGACGAGGCGCTGTCGTTGTACACCTTCGAACCGAGGATCTCGGTCAGGCGCACGATCTGGCGCTTCATGTTCGGCAGCTCGAGCGCCATGTAGTTCTTGCCGGGGATCGTTTCGACCACGCGGATCGAGGTCAGCGACAGCGAACGCGCCAGGTCGCGGGCCAGGTTGACGATCTGGCTGCCCTTCACGCCGGTGGCCGGTTCGATCTCGTAGCGCGTGACGACCGGGCCCGGATAGGCGGCGACGACCTTGGCTTCCACGCCGAAGTCCGACAGCTTCTTCTCGATCAGGCGGCTGGTGAATTCCAGCGTTTCGATGGACACCGTTTCCTGCGCCGGCGGGGCTTCGTCCAGCAGCGCCAGCGGCGGCAGGTCGGTGTTCTCGATATTCTGGAACACCACCGGCTTTTCGCGCGGCAGCTCGGTTTCGGTAAACAGCGACGGCTGCTTTTCCTTCGGCACCCGCTCGACCTTTTCGACCGGCTCGGGCTTCGGCACCACCAGCATCTGGGGTTCCACCTTCAGCGGCAGGATCTCCGGATGCTTCTCCACGTGCTTCTCGCGTTCCTTGACGACGACTTCCTCGCGCTTCACGGTGGCCGCGGCGCCCTGGCGGCGATCCTCGCGGTCCTCGTAGCGCATGATGACCCAGTCGATGGCCGTTTCGATGGCCCCGCCGATGCGCTCGGCCACCGTCAGCCACGAGACGTGGAAGAACAGCGACGTGCCCATGCCGAACAGAAGCAGCAGGATCAGCGTGGCGCCCGTGAAGCCCAGGCCCACGTGGGCGGCATGGCCGACCAGCTGGCCCAGCACGCCGCCGGGCGCGCGCGGCAGCTGCACGGGCAGCGAATACATGCGCAGGTATTCCAGGCCCATGCTGCCGGTCAGCAGCAGCACGAAGCCGATCAGGCGGATGATGCCTTCGTGGCTGTGCTCCTCGTCTTCTTCCTTTTCCAGCACGAACTTGTTCGTCAGCCGGCGGTAGCCGCGCCACACGAAGCGGACCAGGTAGACGCAGAACCACCAGGCCGAAAAGCCGAAGATATAGAACATCAGGTCGGACAGCCAGGCGCCGCCGCGGCCGCCCAGGTTGACCACGTTCGGCACCAGGCTGGCATGCGACCAGCCCGGATCGCCCTTGTGGTAGCTGGCCAGGATCAATACGAAATACAGGCAAGCGACGGCCAGCGCGAACCAGCGCGCCTCCGACAGCAGGCGCACGAGCCGGTTCGGCAACGGTTGTCTTTCGGTTGCCGTGCGCCGGTAAGAATTGCTCGTCTGTTGCGTGGTTTTACTCATGACTACAACTGTGGTGGATTTTGTCGCAAACGTGTTGCGCTAAGGTAATTATTTCTATTGCGCTTATTTTAAGGCATCCGGGCCTATTCCGGCCTCTCAATTCAAGAATGCGGGGGTTCGCTTATAATCTGACTTTGCTTGACCGAACCGCTTGTGCGTTCCGGCGATGCCTCCATATAGGCTCGAACTCCCATTTTCGGTTTTATTTCCCCAATTCGCAGAGAAGCTTCCATGACCACTACCAAACACGCCCGCGTCCTGATCCTTGGCTCCGGTCCCGCCGGCTACAGCGCCGCGGTCTATGCCGCGCGTGCCAACCTGAAGCCGATGCTGATCACCGGCGTCGAACAGGGCGGCCAATTGATGACGACGACGGACGTGGAAAACTGGCCCGGCGATCCGCTGGGGGTGCAGGGTCCGGAGCTGATGCAGCGCCTGCTGCAGCACGCCGAGCGTTTCAATACCGAGATCGTGTTCGACCATATCCATACGACCAGGCTCGATGAAAAACCGATCCGCCTGGTCGGCGATGCCGGCGAATATACCTGCGACGCCCTGATCATCGCCACCGGCGCCTCCGCCCAGTACCTGGGCCTGCCGTCCGAGGAAGCGTTCATGGGCCGCGGCGTATCGGCCTGCGCCACCTGCGACGGCTTCTTCTACCGCGGCCAGGAAGTGGCCGTGATCGGCGGCGGCAACACGGCCGTCGAAGAGGCCCTGTACCTGTCCAACATCGCCACCAAGGTCACGCTGATCCATCGCCGCGACAAGTTCCGCGCCGAGCCGATCCTGATCGACCGCCTGATGGCCAAGGTTGCCGAAGGCAAGATCGAGCTGAAGCTGAACAACCAGCTGCACGAAGTGAACGGCGACGACAGCGGCGTGACCGGCCTGACGCTGCTCTCCAACGACGGCGAGCAATCGAAAATTTCCGTGCACGGCCTGTTCGTGGCAATCGGCCACAAGCCGAACACCGGCATCTTCGAAGGCCAGCTGGACATGCATAACGGCTATATCAAGACGCGCTCCGGTACCGAAGGCATGGCCACGGCCACGTCGGCGCCGGGCGTGTTCGCCGCCGGCGACGTGCAGGATCATGTGTACCGCCAGGCCATCACCAGCTCCGGCACGGGTTGCATGGCCGCGCTGGATGCGCAGCGTTACCTGGAAGCGCAGGAGTAAAGTCACATGGCGCGCGGATTGAAAAGCTTCGAAGACCTGAAGGTTCTCGGCAAGCAGCTCAAGGAGGGGGCCGCCGAGCGCGCCGCGGCCGAGGCCGAGCGCCTTGCCGAGGAAGCCGCGCGCATCGAGCGCGAAAAGCAGAAAGTGGCCGAGGCCGGCATGTTCCGTACCACGATGAAGGGCGTGAACAAGCTGCCGGAGTCGAACCGCTACGTGCCGCAATTGCCCAAGCCCGTCATCGCCCCGCCGCCGGCCCCGAAGCGCAAGCTGACGGCCACCGAGCAAAAGAACGACGATGCGGCCGTGCTGCGCGAATCGCTGTCGGACCTGTTCGGCGTCGAGCACTACATGGAAGAAGAACCGTCGCTGAACTACCTCGCCCCCGGGGTCGGCAGCGACGTGATGAAGCGGCTGCGCAAGAACTACTGGCCGGTGCAGGACGAGCTCGACCTGCACGGCCTGCGCCGCGACGATGCCCGCAACGCCCTCGCCGGCTTCCTGGGCCGCGCCGTGCAGCGCAACCAGCGTTGCGTGTGCGTGATCCACGGTCGCGGCTTCGGCTCGCGCGGCGGCGAACCCGTGCTCAAGTCGATGGTGCACAGCTGGCTGGTGCAGACCGACGGCGTCATCGCCTTCTGCCAGGCGCATGCCGCCGAGGGCGGCGAAGGCGCGCTGATCGTGCTGCTGCGGGCCGCGCTGCGGCCGGAGCGCTGAGGCGGCGATTCCTGCGGGCGTGGTGTCCGGGCATGGTGTCGGACACCGGCTTCATCGGTGTCGGACACCGGTTTTCTCCCGGATGCTTCCAATGAAAACCGGTGTCCGACACCAGAAGGCCGGTGTCCGAAACCAGCGGCTCCACCGGACCTGGTGTCGGACACCGCTTTTAACTCAGCGGCTCCTGCCCTTGCACGGGCCACCGCTTTTCCCCTTGCAGTCTTCCTTTTCTGTTAACCTGTGCCCATCCTCCCCTGATGAGCCCGCATGAAAATCGTCCCGCACGTTTCCCTCGTTACCGTCATCGAAGTGATCGCGATCCTCGTCGGGGCGTTCTCGGGATTCGTGGAGGCGCGGCGCAAGCGGATGGATATCGTGGGGGTCATCATCGTGGCGTTCATCGCCGCGTTCGGCGGCGGCACGCTGCGCGACATCCTGCTCGACAAGCGGCCCCTGTTCTGGGTGCAGCACCAGGAATACACCATCCTGCTGTTCGTGCTGGCGCTGGCGGTGGCGCCGTTCATGAAGCACCTGCGGCACATCGTGTCGGAGCGCCTGATCGTGGTGGCCGATGCGATGGGGCTGGGGCTGTTCGCCGTGGCCGGCGTGTCGCAGGCGCTGGCGGCGCAGATGCCGATCTTCATCGCCGCGATGATGGGCGTGATCACGGGGATCTTCGGCGGCGTGCTGCGCGACATCGTCTGCAACGAGGTGCCGATGGTGTTCAGGGACGGCAAGCCCTACGCGATCTGCGCATTCTTCGGCTGCTGGCTGTACATCCTGCTGCGGCAGGTGAACGTGACAGAAGATATCGCGCTGTGGTCATCCGCCGCAACGATCACGCTGCTGCGGCTGATCACGTGGAAATTCGACCTGCGCGTCGGGAGACCATGAAGCTCGAACCAGTGTCGGACACCATTTCAAGCAAGCTCGAAATGGTGTCCGACACTAAAATCAGACGGCGTCCGGCCCCGTCTCGCCGGTACGTATCCGCACCACCTGCTCCACGTTCTGCACGAAGATCTTGCCGTCGCCGATCTTGCCGGTGCGGGCGGCCTTGATGATGGCGTCGACCACCTGCTCGGCCACGCCGTCGTCCACCACCACTTCCACCTTCACCTTCGGCAGGAAGTCGACCACGTATTCGGCGCCCCGATACAGCTCGGTATGGCCCTTCTGGCGGCCGAAGCCCTTGACTTCGGTGACGGTCAGGCCGGTCACGTTCACCTCGGCCAGCGCTTCGCGCACTTCGTCCAGCTTGAAGGGCTTGATAACGGCGGTAATCTGTTTCATGGCATTCTCCTTATAGAAATTGTTGGGTCAGGCATCCGGCACGGTCTTGAGGTTTTCCAGCCACACCACCGATTCCGAATCGCTCGGTGCGCGCCAGTCGCCCCGCGGCGACAGCGATCCGCCCGAGCCCACCTTGGGCGCGTTCGGCACGCAGCTGCGCTTGAACTGGCTGGTCTGGAAGAAGCGGCGCAGGAAGATGCCGAGATTATGCTTGATGTCCTTGAGGGCATACTGGTTGCGCACCACGTGCGCATCGTCCGGCCAGGCGCCGGTGGAACGGTCCTTCCACGCATGCAGCGCCAGGAAGGCCACCTTGCTTGGCGCGAAGCCGAAGCGCAGCGTGTAATACAGGTTGAAGTCCTGCAGTTCGTAGGGGCCGATCACGCTTTGCGTGCTCTGCGCCGGCGCGGTGTCATTTGCCTTGCCCGGCACCAGCTCGGGGCTGATCTCCGTGTCGACGACATCGATCAGCACCTGCGAATCGGCCTCGCCGAACTGGCGGCTCTCGGCCACCCAGCGCACCAGGTGCGAGATCAGCGTCTTGGGCACGCTGGCGTTCACGTTGTAGTGCGACATATGATCGCCCACGCCGTACGTGCACCAGCCCAGCGCCAGCTCGGACAGGTCGCCGGTGCCCACCACGATGCCGTTGTGGTGATTGGCCAGCCGGAACAGGTGGCTGGTGCGCTCGCCGGCCTGCACGTTCTCGAACGTGACATCGTATTCTTCCCTGCCCTCCGAGTACGGGTGGCCGATATCCTTCAGCATCTGGATGCAGCTCGGGCGGATGTCGATCTCGTGCGCCGTGGCGCCGACGAAGTCCATCAGTTTCCGCGCCTGGTCCAGCGTGCGCCTGCTGGTGGCGAAGCCGGGCATCGTGTAGGCGAGGATGTTCGTGCGCGGCAGTTGCAGGCGGTCCATCGCCTTGGCGCAGACCAGCAGCGCGTGCGTGGAATCCAGGCCGCCGGAGATGCCGATCACCACCTTCTTCATGCCGCTGGCGGACAGCCGCTGCACGAGCGCCTGCACCTGGATGCTGTAGACCTCCATGCAGCGCTTGTCGCGCACGGCCGGGTTGGCCGGCACATACGGGTAACGGGCGACCGCGCGCTGCAGCGGCAGAACGTCCTGCACCGGCAGCTCGATCGCGAATTTCACCACGCGGAAGGCCGCCACCTGCTGCGCATGGCGCCGCACCGAGTCGCCCCACGTGTTGGTGCGCATGCGGTCGCGCGACAGCCGCTCCAGGTCCACGTCCGCGAAGATCACGTGCGAATCGTCCTGGAAGCGCTCCGCCTCGGACAGCATCTCGCCGTTTTCATAGATCAGCGCCTGGCCGTCCCACGCCAGGTCGGTGGTGGACTCGCCCCGGCCGGCGGACGAATACAGGTACGCCGCCATGCAGCGAGCCGACTGCTGCCCCACCAGCTGGTGCCGGTAATCGGATTTGCCGACGACGATGTTCGAGGCCGACAGGTTCACCAGCACGGTGGCGCCGGCCAGCGCCGCATACGACGACGGCGGCACGGGTACCCACACATCCTCGCAGATTTCGGCGTGGAACCGCAGCAGCGGCACGTTCGCCGCCTGGAACAGCAAATCGGCGCCGAACGGTACGCGCTGGCCCAGCAGTTCGATCTCCGTCGACACCGCCTCGTCGGCCGGGCTGAACTGCCGCGCTTCGTAGAACTCGTTGTAGTTGGGCAGGTAGACCTTCGGCACCGCGCCCAGGATGCGCCCGTTCGACACCACCACCGCGCAGTTGAACAGCCGGTGATCGACGCGCAGCGGCATGCCGACGATCATCGCCACCGGGATGCGGATCGACGCCTCGACGATCTTGTCCAGCGCCGCGTGCACCGTGTCGAGCAGCGCGCGCTGGTGGAACAGGTCGTCGCAGGTATAGGCCGACAGGCCCAGTTCCGGGAACGCCACCAGCACGCCGCCCTTCGCCGCCACCCCCTCGGCCAGCGCGATCGTCTGGGCGGCATTGTAGAGCGGGTCCGCCACGCGGCAGCGCGGCACGCCGACCGCGACGCGGACGAAATCATGGGTGTACAGATTGTGGAAGGATTGCGGCATGGGGAAGGTTCTTCACGGGATTGGCGAAGATTTTAACATCGACCTTCCGCCGGCGTGATCCCTTCCGGGCGGGGCGCCGCCCCCGACCGCGGCGGCGCCGGCACCCCCGTGTCAGAACTTGAGCTCGAGATTGGCGCCCAGCCGCGCCGAACCCTGCGTGCAGCTCGTGCTCCGGCCCACGCCGGCCGCATCCTCGTAGCGCGAGTAGCCATAGGTATCCTCGCCCAGTGCATTGTTCAGCGAGACGCGCAGCTGCAGGCCGGGATTGAACTTGACCAGCCAGTACAGATCCAGGTCGCGGCGCTGGAACTGCCGCACGGTCTGCTCGTCCGACACGCGCACCGGGCCGCCCCGCCGGTACGCGAAGCTGGCGCCCAGCGTGTTTTTCGCGCCGCGGTAATCGATGCCCAGGTTCGCCGTCAGCGGCACCTGCTGGTCGAGGCGGTTGTCCGGGCCCGGCACCGTGTCGACCTGCGACCAGTTCCTGTTGACGCTGGCGCGCACGTCCACCGCCGGCGCGTCCTTCATCACCGCCTTGAGGGGAAACTTCAGTTCCACGTCCAGCGAGCGCACGGTCGCATTGCCATCGTTCAGCGGCTGGTTCAGCCACAGGCCGCGGCTGTCCCGGGCGAGCCGCAGGCGGATGTAGTCGCGGATGCGCCGCTGCGACGTGCCCACCGAGAATACCGCGCCCGGCGTCCAGAAATGTTCGTACGTCAGGTCGATGCCGTTCGCCAGTTCGGGGCGCAGGTCCGGGTTGCCGCTCCAATCCGGATTGAAGCGCGTGTTCTCGGCCGATTCGTTGCGGCGCGCCGTCAGCTGCTGGATCGTCGGCGCCTTGTACGTGCGTGTCAGCGCCATGCGCAACTGGCGGCCGCTCTTGTCCGGGAACTTGTACAGCGTCTGCGCCACGGGGCTTGGCACGTGACTCTTCGACCGCGTGGCCTGCAGGCCGGTGCCTTCGCTGTCCGTGCGGATGGCTTCCCACCGCGCACCCAGGTAGATCGACCAGTCCTTCGTCACGTTCCATTCGTCCTGCCCATAGGCGGCGTAGCGCAGCACACGCGGCCTGAAGCGCTCGGGGAAGACATCCGGCGCCGCGCCGGCGAATTCTTCCACGCGCAACACGTCCTCGGTGGTCTGCTGCCGGTTGACTTCCCAGCCGGCCGACAGCGCATGGCCTTCCCCCATCGCGCGCGAGTACTTGCCGGTGCTGCTCCATGTGCCGTGGCGGGCCCGCGTATCGACGTCGCGCAGCCGCGTGACGGCATCGTCGGCGGTGCTCCAGTCCGTCGCCGAATCGCCATGCGTGCGCCCTTGCGACGTGCTCACCTTCGCATCGAGCTTGCCGCCGGCCAGCCTGGCCACCCAGTTCGCCTCGAGGCCGAAGAAGCGCGACCGGTCGCTGTTGCGGCTGGTCGAATCGGCATAGTCGATCGTGGCGAAACGGCCGATCCGGTTCGTGTACGCGGTGGCGTAGTCGCTCTTCGCGCGCCCCACCTGCACGAAGCCGTTGACGTTGAGCTGCTCGTCGCCGGGCAGCTTCCACGAGAGGCGCGGCTGCACGCCGAAAAAGGTGTTGCCGGCCGCTGCCCTGCGGTTCCAGTCGCGCAGTTGCGACAAGGTACCCTGCGGCGTGGTGAAGTCGTCGGTGCCGCCGCTCGGCGTATCGCGCAGCGAACGGCCGATCACCGAATTCAGGTACCACGACAGGTTGCCGGCGCGGTCGGCCAGCGTGCCGAGCAGCATTGCATCCTTCTGCTCGTCGGCATGCGATACGTTTACCCGCAGGTCGCGCTGCGTCTTCGCCACCACTTTCTTCAGCACCACATTGACCGTGCCGGCAATGGCCTGCATCGAATACTCGGCGCTGGCGGCGCGGATCACCTCGATTTTCTCGATCTGTTCCGGCGGCAGGTTTTCCAGTGAAAAGCCCGGCGGCGGCCGTTCGCCATTGACCAGGAATTGCGTATAGCCGTTACCGAGCCCGCGCATGCGCACGCTGTTGCCGATCACGGTAACGCCCGGCGCGCGTTTCAATATGTCGAACACATTGGTATCGCCGTATTTCATGATCTCCGCATTGGAAATGATCGTCTTGCTCGCGGTATCGTCACGGCGCGGATCATAATCTTCCGGGGTTCCGTTGACTTCCACCTTCGTTATCGGCCTCTCCTCGGCCGGCGGCGTGGCCGGCGCCGGCGCAGGCGCTGGCCGCGCCTCTTGCGCGAGCGCGGGAACACCGATCGCGGCTATTAATACGGGAGTCAGTCTCGATAACATTTTTATTGGCGACAATTAAAGTCCGACGATTATGCCGGGGCGCCAGGAAAATAATCATTGAGATAAAAATAATCACCAGCCTGATTGGCGAGATATTAATGACGCCGGCTCCCGCCGGCACCGCTCATTCAAACAGCGGCCGGATGGATTATTCCGCTGCCGGCCATGGCGGCACGCGGCCGGCGCCACGCGCCGAACTCCCGTACAATGTTCCGATGAGCTTTCGAACCGCCGTCCTTACTTCGCTGTCGCAGGCAGGCGAAGCCGCCTGGACCGCGCTGCTGGCCTGCCAGGAGCCGGGCCGCGCACCGAATCCCTTCCTGTCCTATGCCTTCCTGCACGCCATGCATGAATCCGGCAGCGCCAGCGAGAAAACCGGCTGGCAGCCGCAATTCCTGGCGCTGTGGGACGGTACCGAGCTGGCCGCCGCGCTGCCTCTGTACGTCAAGTCCCATTCGTACGGCGAATATGTGTTCGACTGGGCCTGGGCCGATGCCTATCACCGCAACGGCGTGGAGTATTACCCCAAGCTGCTGTCGGCGATTCCGTTTACGCCGGTAACGGGTGCGCGGCTGATGGCGCGTGACGACAATGCGCGCGCCGCGCTGGTCGCGCTGCTGTGCGAACAGCAGGAGGCGGTGGGCGTGTCATCCACCCACGTGCTGTATCCGCCGCAGGCGCAGGCCGAGACGCTGCAGGGCGCCGGTTTCATGCTGCGCAGCGGCGTGCAGTTCCACTGGCTGAACGCGGGTTATGCGGACTTCGAGGCGTTCCTCGCCTCGCTGGAGCACAAGAAACGCAAGAACATCCGCGCCGAGCGGAGAAAAGTGCGCGAGGCCGGCGTGACGATGCGCCGCGTGCGCGGCGTGGACGCCACGGACGCGGACTGGCGTTTCTTCCACCGCTGCTACCGCAACACATACGCCGAGCACCGTTCGTCGCCGTACCTGAACCTCGACTTCTTCCAGCGCATCGGCGCCACGATGCCGGAAAATATCCTGCTGGTGATCGCCGAGCGCGATGGCGAGCCGATCGCCGCATCGCTGCTGATCCATACCGCGGACACGCTGTATGGCCGCTATTGGGGCGCGCTGGAGCACGTGCCCTGCCTGCATTTCGAGACCGCGTATTACCAGCCGCTGGAATTCTGCATCGAGCAGGGCATCGCCACCTTCGAGGGCGGCGCACAGGGCGAGCACAAGATGGCGCGCGGCTTCCTGCCCACGCGCACCTGGTCCGCGCACTGGCTGGCGCATCCGGCGTTCGCCGATGCGGTGGAACGTTTCCTGGAGCGGGAAAGCGGCGGGATCGATGCTTACATGGATGAGCTGAACGAGCGCAATCCGTTCAGGGAGTGATGCCCGAAAACGGGCGTGCTTCCCCGCCGCGAGGCACGCGCGCACTGGCGCGGTGCCCTGCCGCGTTCAGCGCAGCGCGACTTTGCTGTCGTCCTGGAGGTCGACGCCGCCGGGGCGGCCTTGCGGCGCGGGTTGCGCGGCGGCTTGCCGGTTGCGTTCCTTGTCCCCTGCCGATGGTTCCGGCCCGGAGCCATGCCGTGCTTCCGCTTCCCGCCTCGCCTCCTTGCCGTCGCCCGTGGCTTCCGCCACCGCGAGCACGAACAGCGATGGCGCACCGGCCACCGCGGAGCCCAATGAACTGGCTGCCGCGGCGCCGGTAACGACCGGCAGCAGCGCCAGCGCGAGCAGCACGCGCAATGTTGATGCGAATTGGTGAGCCATCGTACCCTCCTGTGCGGTGCGCAATGAAGCCATTTGCGATGCAAGAAAGGTGCCAGCTGCATCCGCCCGACGCGCCGCGCTGGCCGGCGGCCGCCGGGCGGCCCTGCCTCGCCGCGCGCCGCGCGCCGGGTCCGTGTCGCGGATCGGATCCCGTCAGGCGGCCAAGACTTCGGCGCCGCGCAGGAACCGCGTCACTTCCTCTTCCGTGGGCGGCTTGCAGCCTTCGCGCATGGCGTTCAGGCTGGCCGTGGCCACCGCGCGCCGGCCAGCCCGCTCCAGCGTGGCGGCATCGGCCTGCGCCAGCGCCGCCGGTGCCAGCAGGTTCGCCTGGGCCAGGCTTTGCACCAGCCCGGCCACGAAGCAGTCGCCGCAGCCCACCGTATCGATCACCGCCAGGCCGGCGGGCGTGCCCACGTTCACGGTGGCGCTGCGCGTGAGCAGCACCGCGCCCTCCGCGCCCAGCGTCAGCGCAACCAGGCAGGTATCCGGCGCCGCCAGCAGCAGGCGTGCCGCGTCGAGCGGCGCCAGTCCGTCGAAGCCCAGGTGCTGCAAGTCTTCCTCGCTGACCTTGACCAGGTGCGCCTGTGCCAGCACGCGCCGCACGCCGGCCGCGTAGCCGGCCAGGTCCGGGCAGGCCAGCGGCCGCATGTTCGCGTCGAGGGATATGAGCGCGCCGGCCGCCGCCGCCGCGGCGATGACCTGTTCGGTCTTCTGCAGGTCGGCCGGCAGCAGCGCCAGGCCGCCGGTGTGGAACAGGCGGGGCGTGGACGGAAGCAAGGCGCACGCCTGCTGCGGCGTGATGTCGCGGTCGGCCACGCCCTCGCGGTGGAAGGCGTAGCTGGGACTCCCGCCGGTATCGAGCGTGACGATGGCGAGCGACGTGGGATGGCTGCTGCGCTGTGCGCTGGCCAGCGTGACGCCGGCATCGTCCAGCAGGCGGGCAAAGCCGTTGCCGAAGCTGTCGACGGACAGCGGATTCAGGTAAGTCACCGGCATCGCCTGGCGTGCGCAGGCGATGGTGAAATTGCATACCGAGCCGCCCAGCGCGGCGGCGAAGCGGCCGTCCGGCATTTCGATCATGTCGACCAGCGCTTCGCCATACGTTACGACTGCATTGACTGCCATTGGGTGTCTCCGGATTTCAGAATTTTCAGGAACAGCTCGCGGTCCGGCGCGAAGTTCGCGTGCAGCGGCAGCAGGGCCGCGCCGACGGCGCGCGCATCGGCGCCGATGGTGCCGCCGAGCAGGTTGGGCCGCTGGGTACCTTCCCAGCTGTAGCACGCCAGGGCGGCATGGACGGCGTCCAGCAGGCGCGCGAGCAGTTGCGCGTGGGCCGAGCTGTCGATCACCACGTCGTCCAGGTCCAGCAGGCAGTTGGCGCTGTGGATCGCCAGCGCGATCGCGCGTGCCGCGTCGTCGAGCCAGGCCTCGGTATGAGGGAGCCAGGGTGCCTGCAGCGCGCGTTCGTCGAAGGTGGCGCCTACATCGAGGCCGGCGGCCGCGTACATCTGCTCCAGCCTGAACAGCGAGGCGGCGCTCAGCAGCTGGGCTGGCAGTGCGCGCATGTCGTGGGCGGCCACTTGCAGCGGCAACGAACCGAGGGCGCCGGCATTGCCGTGCGCGCCCGCATGCACGCTGCTGTTCAGTACCAGCCCGCCGCCGATGAACGTGCCGACGAAGACGTAAATGAAACTGCGCACGCTGCGCCCGCGGCCGGCCACGAGTTCGGCCACGCAGGCGGCCATGGTGTCCTTGGCGAAGGCCACCGGCAGCGTCGTCATGGCCTGGATGCGGGCACGGATGTCGATGCGGCCCCACTGGTCGGCCTGGCCGGGATCGCTGTTGAGCAGGGCCTGCCAGCCGCCCAGCCCCAGCGGTGCCGCCACGCCGATACCGGACAGGCGCGCCGCCCTGCCCGGCCCCAGCGTGGCCCGCATGGCGCGCAACTGGGTATCGATTTCCCCGAACAGCGTTTCCGGTTCCGGGTAGCGGTAGGCCAGGGAGGAACGCGCCCGCACCGCGCCGGCAAAGTCCACCAGCAGAACATCGACGCTGCGCCGGCCGACATTGATGCCGATGAAGAAGGCGCCGTCCGGGTCGAGCGCCATCGGCACCGAAGGCTGGCCCACCTTGCCGCGCACGGGCGCCAGCTTCTTCACCAGGCCCTCTTCATGCAGGCGGTTGATGATCAGCGAGACGGTCTGCGTGCTCAGGTTGGTCAGGCGGGCCAGGTCGGCCTTGGGCAGGCTGGCGTGCAGGCGGATCGCCTGCAGCACCACCCGCTCGTTGAACTGGCTCATGCCGGTCTGGTTGGAGCCGCGCGGGCGCAGCCAGTCGCGTTCTTCTTCGTAATTCGTGCTCATCAGAGTCCCGTTGCCGTGTCGATCACGCCCTTGCGCAGCAGGATATTCGCATACGGCTGCATTTCGCCGGTCTGCACGATGGCGAAGGCATTGCGTACCCGGTCGTAGAAGGCGAAGCGTTCGACCGCTTCGCACCGTTCGTGACCGGCCCCGCCCATGTGGTCGCACAGGGCCAGCGCGCGCTCCTGCACCGCCGAGCGGTAGCCGCGCGGCTGGTCGGAGACGGCCATGAAGGCCACCGGCCCCTCTTCCAGTTCCAGCGGCAATACCGACAGCACCGCCTTGCAGGCGCGCTCCAGGCCGATGCCAGGCAGCCGCAGCAACGGCTTGCCCCGGCCCAGCGTGGCGGCCGTGAAGTTGGCGTCGACGATGGCGATGGTGTCGCCATGGCCCATTTCCGCCAGTACCTTCAGCAGTTCCGGCGCCAGCAGCGGGTCGATCCCCTTAAGCATGGGCCAGCTCCGGCAGGTCGCGGGGATCCTTGGCGCCCGTCATGACGGCCACCGTGTCGGACATGGTGATGTGCTTCGGATCGACAACGGCCACGCGCTTGCCGAGCCGCTGGATGTGGATGCGGTCGGCGATCTCGAACACGTGCGGCATGTTGTGGCTGATCAGGATCACCGGCAGGCCGCGGTCGCGCACCCGGCGGATCAGTTCGAGCACCATGTTGCCCTCCTTGACGCCCAGCGCGGCGGTCGGTTCGTCGAGGATCACCACGTGTTTGGCGAAGGCCGTGCTGCGCGCCACCGCCACGCCCTGGCGCTGCCCGCCGGACAGCGTGCCGACGGCCTGCTGCATCGAGCGGATGCCGATCTTGAGGTCCTTCATGTGGCTGACCGCTTCGGCCAGCATGCGCTTCCGGTCGATCACGCGCAGCCACTTGCCGAGAAAGCCGGGGCGCAGGATCTCGCGGCCCAGGAACAGGTTTTCCGCGATCGTCATGGCCGGTGCCACGGCCAGGTCCTGGTACACGGTCTCGATGCCGTGGCGGCGCGCATCGATGGGCGACTTCATGCGCAACTGCCGGCCGTCCAGGTGCAGTTCGCCTTCGTCCGGCACGATGGCGCCGGACAGCGCCTTGATCAGCGAGGATTTGCCGGCGCCGTTGTCGCCGATGACGGCCAGGATTTCGCCGGCACGCAGGTCGAAATCGGTGCCGTCGAGGGCGGTCACGCCGCCATAGCGCTTGACCAGGCCGCGCGCGGTGAAGATCACGGGAGCTTCGGAAATGGACATGATCAGCCTTTCTTGTGGGTCAGTTGGTCGGCGGCGACCGCGAGGATCACGAGGATGCCGGTGACCAGGATCTGGTAGACGGAAGGAACGCCCATCAGCGTGAGGCCGTTGCGGAACACGCCGACGATCATCACGCCGATGAACGTGCCGACGATCGAACCGCGCCCGCCGAACAGGCTGGTGCCGCCCAATACCACGGCGGTGATGCTGTCCAGGTTATCGGTCTGGCCGCCCTGCGGATCGCCCACGCCCATGCGGGCCACCGACAGCATGGCCGCGATACCGTAGCACAGGCCGGCCAGCATGTACACGCCGACCAGCACGCGGCCGGTGGCAATGCCGGTCAGGCGCGCCGCTTCCGGATTGTTGCCCACGGCGTAGACGTGGCGCCCCGGCGCGGTCTCGCGCAGGAACAGGTAGGTCAGCACGTAGAGGCCCAGCATCAGCACGGTGCCGTAGGTGATGCTGGTGCCGCCGAGGCGGAAGGTATTGCCGAAGAACGTCATCGCTTCCGGCAGGCCGGTCACGGTCTGCGCCTGCGAGTAGATCTGCGTGGCGGCGAAGGCGATATTCATCGTGCCCAGCGTGACGATGAACGGCGGCAGCTTGATCGAGGTGACCAGCGCGCCATTGAGGTAGCCGATGGCGATGCAGACCAGCATGCCGCACGGGATCGCCAGGTACGGCGACAGGCCGTAGTCGACGGCGAACTTGGTGGCGACCACGGAGCCGAGCGCCATCGCCATGCCGCACGACAGGTCGATGCCGGCGGTGAGGATGATCAGGGTCTGGCCGATGGCGATCACGCCCACCACCATCACCTGCTGCAGGATCAGCGAGAAATTCTGGCCGGTGAGGAAGCGGTCGGACTGCGTGGAGAAGAAGATGACGGCGGCCAGCAGCGCCATGACCGGCCCCAGCACGGTGGCCGGCGGCAGCAGTTCCTTCAGTCGCGCGGAGACGGCTTTACCGGCGTCACGGCGGGCGCCGTGCGTGGGTGCGGCCATGTTGGCGGCAGGTACGGCTGCCTTCAGATGGAGACTCATGTTGTTCCTTTCGGTGACGATGACGAGATGGGGCCGGATGCGTCCCGGCATGCCGGGACGGGGGCCATTGCCCTTGTTGGCTCCCTGGATTGCCTCGCTACTTGCCCCAGCAGGCAGTCAGGCCGAAGGCGCTGTCCCGGCTCTCGACGCCGTCCTGCTTCCTGTCGGTGATCAGCGTGACGCCGGTATCGACATGGCCGGCCGCCTTCTTCCCGGTCTTCGCATAGGCGACCCCGGCATCCACCGCCAGGCCGGCCATTTTCAGCGGGTACTGCTGCGCGGTGGCCGCGATGACGCCGGCCTTGACGTCGCGCACGCCGGCGCAGCCGCCGTCGACCGAGACGATCAGCACGTTCTTCTCCCTGCCGGCCGCCTTCAGCGCCTTGTAGGCCCCCGCCGCGGCGGGTTCGTTGATGGTGTAGACCACGTTGATGCCCGGGTTCTTCTGCAGGCAGTTTTCCATCGCCGTCTGGCCCTTGGCCTGGTCGCCGAAGCTGTCCGCCATGCAGACCACGCCGGCGGTCCTGGCCAGCCCCGCCGTCTTCGGCGTGATGCCAGGCGCGCCGTAGCCGGCCAGGAAGCCGTTGTGACGGGCGATGCCGACCGGGTGGCCGGGAAACAGGTCGAGCGTGGCGATTTGCGCCGGCTTGCCGCCCATCGCGGTCCTGGCGTACTGGCCGATCAGCTGGCCGGCCTTGAAGTTGTCGGTGGCGAACAGCGCATCGGTCGCGTCCTGCGGGTCGGCCGGGCTGTCCAGCGCGATCACCATGATGCCCTGCTCGCGCGCTTTCCTGATCGCCGGGACGATGGCCCGGGAATCGTTGGGCGTGATCAGGATCGCCCTGGCGCCGGCGGAGATCATGTTTTCGATGGCCGTGACCTGCCCGGCGTTGTCGCCGTCGGACTTGCCCGCCGCCGTCAGCAATTTGGCGCCCTGCCGCTTGGCCGCGCTTTGCGCGCCCTCCTTCATCTTGACGAAGAAGGGATTGGTTTCGGTCTTGGTGATCAGGCCGACGATGGGTTCGGCGGCGAGCGCGGCGCCGGTGGTAGATGCGATCAAGGCGAGCGCGAAGCAACGCTTTGCTGTCATGCGGGTCTCCTGAAAAATTTTTTTATCTGGGATACGCCTTGGGTGGCGCTTGACGCAAATATAGGCCAGCTTAATTAATAAATCAATCAGTTTTATTTATTAGTTGTGGCTTGCGCGCCAAGGTTGCATCGCCCCCGTTCGAGAGCTTGACCGGGCCTGGCGGGCGCCGCTAAGCTGCGCGGCAACGCGGGTGTTTCTTCCCGCTCATCAAAGGAACGCCCGATGTCCAGCCCCACCGCGATACCTCCATCCCAGCTGCTGGCCGCCCTGCTGGCGCTGCGGCGGGGCCCCGGTCAGCGTGTCATCCTCGGCCTGGCGGGCGCGCCCGGCGCGGGCAAGTCCACCGTGGCCCGCCAGTTGGCCGATGCGCTGCCGGGGCGCGCGCTGGTCGTGCCGATGGATGGCTTTCACCTGGCCAATGCCGAGCTCGCGCGCCTGGGCCGCGCGGACCGCAAGGGCGCCGAGGATACGTTCGACAGTGCCGGCTACGTGGCATTGCTGGAGCGGCTTCGGCGCCGGCCGGCCGGCGAGACCGTGTATGCGCCCGACTATGTGCGCGGGCTGGAAGAAGGCGTGGCGGGCGCCATCGCCGTTCCGGAGGAAGTGGAACTCGTCATCACCGAGGGCAATTACCTGCTGCTCGAACACGGCCACTGGGCACGCGTGCGCCCGCTGCTCGATGCCGCCTGGTATGTGGACGTGGATGACGACCTGCGGCGCCGGCGCCTGGTCGAGCGCCACGTGCGTTTCGGACGCGGCGTCGAAGCGGCGCAGGCCTGGGTGGAGCACACCGACGAGCCGAATGCGCGCCGGATCGAGGCCAGCCGCGTGCATGCCGACCTGGTGTTGCGCACGGCGGCGGGCCGGCACGATGGTGCCGGCCCGCTGTTCCTGACTGCGCTTCACTGAAACCGGGCGGCGGGAAGCGGTGCAACAGGCTCAGAACTTGTAGGTCGCCCCCACGAAATAGCGCCGTCCCGACCACGCCAGCTCGTTGCGCCGCGACGTGGAACCGGCATTCAGGAACTGCCCTTCATCCGTCAGGTTCTTGCCTTCCACCGACAGGGTCAGGTTCTCCGTGGCGCGGAACTGCAGCTTGGCGTCCAGGAAGCCCGCCTTTTCGCCATATACCGGCAGCGAGGCGTTCGAGTCCACCGTGCCGGTGTAGTAACCGTCGCGGTAGTTGTAGGCGAGGCGCGCATTCCACTGGTCCTTGTCGTACCAGATGCCCACGTTATAGCTGTTGCGCGACATGCCGGGGTACGGCAGCACCGAGTTGTCCAGCGGGTTCAGCAGCTCCTTGCCGGCCGCGTAGTCGAAGCTCATGCGGGTGTAGTTGGCGTCCAGCCCCAGGCCGCTGAACAGGCCCGGCAGCATCGTCAGCGCCGTGCGGCCCGCCAGTTCCCAGCCCTTCGTCGTGGCGCCTTCGCTGTTGATCGACGTCTTCACGTCCCACCGCGTGCCGTCGCCGAACACGTCCACGTTCCCGATCGTCACGTCGTTCTGGATGTAGGTGCGGATATCCTTGCGGAAGAACGCCAGCGACAGCTGGCTGTCGGCCGACGGATACCACTCCACGCTGGCATCCTTGTTGGTGGCGCGGAACGGCTTCAGGTCCACATTGCCGGCGGTGCAGTCGTCGGCGCTGCCGTCGCCGCCGAACTGCGACTGGCCGCTGCCGGCGATGCAGCTGATGTTCGGCGTCATCTTGTCGATCAGCGGCCGCGCCATCACCTTGCCCCAGCCGATGCGGGCCACCAGCCTGTCCGGCACCAGCCAGCCGGCCAGGTTCACGCTCGGCAGCACGTCGCTGTACTTGTTCTCGTACGTGACGATCCGGTTGGCCTTGATGGTCTCGACGCGCACGCCGTTCGCATCGTTCGAATACACGCGGGACGACTGCAGGCCCGTGGCGCGGGTGCGGGTGCCGGCATAGCGCACGCCCACGTTGCCGTCCCATTCCACGCCGAACAGCTCGTGCGCGAAGTCGGCCCGCACGTAGAACGCGCGAATGCTTTCCTCCACGGCGAACTGCGGCGGCATCGGATACGACTTGCCGTCGCTGCCGATCGAGTTGCGCAGCAAGTCATGGTTATAGCGCGACAGGTCGAAGAACTGGGTGGAATTGGCGAAGCTCGGCGCCATCCAGCCGGTCGGGTAGCCCGACAGGCCGCCGTAGCCGTTCAGGAAGCTGCCCGGCGTGTTGGTGCGGATCGCATCCACCAGCGACGTCATCTGCCCCGCCGTCACATAGCGCGTGGTGTTGTTGGCGGTCAGCCCGGTGCCCGGGATGATGGCGCCGTTGTTCTGCAATGTACCGGTCTTGTTGAGCGGATTGTAGATGATCTCGTGCAGCACTTCCGGGCTGCGCACGATCACGTCGTCCGCCGTGCTGTTCGGATCGCCGGTGACCATGTAGCCGGTCCAGCGGTATTGCTCGGAAGTGGACTTGCGGCCCTGGCCGCCGAATGCGATCGACTTGAGGAACGGCAGGTTCGGCCGGTACTTGAAGTCCAGCTTGACCTGGTCTTCCGTGTTGTCGGTGAACGATGGCTGGTACTGCGACCGGATGCGGGTATAGGTGCTGCTGTCGTTCGGGTCGAAACCGGCCGGGAAGTTGAACTTCGGCAGGCCCTGGTCGTCCAGCGTCACCTTCAGGCCCGGGATGTTGCCGGCCATTGAGATCAGGTTGGTGTGCAGCTCGTAGAACGAATCGGTCTTGGCGACCAGGCCTTCGGCCGACCACTGGCTGTTCTTCCAGTTGAAACCGGCGGAACGGTAGTTCGAGTTGATGTTCAGCGCGAAGTCGCGAGCCGCCGTATCGAAGTTGTACGACGCGCCCTGCCCCGGCACGTTCTGGCACGTGCCGGCACTGAACTCCGTCATCACGTGATTGTTGAACGACATGCCCGGTGGCGTGACGCCGGCAGGCGGATTGGCGCACGTGGCCGTGGCGGACCCCGGCAGGATAGCGCCGTTGGCGCCATACGTGGGCGCCACGCCGCCCGTGGAGAAGCGGTTCAGCGAGCCGAAATCCGTCGTGTAGTTACGGTCGTTCAGCATCTGCTTCTGGTCGTTCTTGTTGTAGCGCGCCCAGACATCGAGGCCGGCGTTGACCTTGTACTGCGCGGTCAGCTCGGCCGAGGAGCGCTTGTGGTCGCGCGTCCAGATGCCGTAGCGCGGCACGCCCGGCGAGTAATCGTTCCACTGGCTCTCGCAGGCCGTCCTGTTGGCGCCGGTGAGCGCGGCGCAGCCGGCCTTGGTGCTCACCGCGGCCGCGGCGGAGTTCAGGCTGGTGTTGGTCTTGTCGGGCGAGAAATCCCAGTCGCGCAGGTAGCGCCAGTTACTGTTGCGCACGTAATCGTTCTGCGTGTAGACCTTGTCGTACACCAGGTTGGCCATCAGGCCCAGGCGGCCATCGAGGAACTTGTCGGCCAGCAGCAGGCTGCCGCGCGGCTGCACGGCGCCGCGGTTCGTGCTGTGCTCGCCTTCGAGCTTCACGACCACCGTGCGCTTCTTGAAGTCCAGCGGCATGTTGGTCTTGATGCTGACGGTGCCGCCGATGCCGCCCTCGGTCTGGTCGGCGGTCACGCCCTTGAACACGTCGATCGACTTGATCAGTTCGGCCGGCAGTTCGCGCAGCTCGGCGCCGCGCCCGGCCGTGCCGTTGGTGGAGAGCACGGACAACCCGTTGATCTCGATGCGGTTCAGGTTCGCTTCCACGCCGCGGATGTTCACCTGCGAGCCTTCGCCGAAATCGCGCGACAGCTGCACGCCGGTTACGCGCGACAGCGCCTCGCCCACGTTCTTGTCGGGGAATTCGCCGATATCCTCGGCCACGATCGAATCGACCACGGTGGCGGCGTTCTTCTTGCGGTCGATGGCCGAGGCCACCGAGGCGCGGGTGCCGGACACGACGACGACATTGGCGGTTTCCGCGGCGGGCGCCTGCTGCGCGCCGGCGGTGGGAATGGACAGCAGGGATACGGCGGTGGCTACGGCGGCGGCGCAAACGGTGGGACGGATGCGGTAGCGTGGGGGGCGGTTCGATGGCATCTCTCTGGTCTCCTGGATCTTATTATCAGCATGAAAGGTGGTTACCTTTCGAGCCGATTCTAGAAGAAGCGCGACGCCAGTTGAGCGGTACGGCGACAAACGGTCAGCGGGTTGACTGATAGCGGGCGAAAAGTATGAAGGCAACAACAAGCTGAAATATCAGCTTGCAGGCGGGTGTGACATGCGGTATATGGTCACGCTACCAGAGGGTTGCGAGCGCGGTCAGGGCTGGCCGTGCTGGCGACCGTATTCCCAGTGCCACGGCATGCCGGTATCGCCCAGCGCGGCCTGCACGATGCCTGCGAACGCCCGCTCGGCCCGCACGTCGTTGGACAGGATGACAACGCAGCGGCGCTGCGTGCGCAGGCACACCAGCATGTTGCCGGTGGAATCGTTGTGACCGCCCTTGAAGAAACCCGGTCCCTGCGGCCCCGTGAACGCGACCACGCCCAGGCCTGCGGCAAGGCCGGGTATCCGCTCCTCTGGCGGTGCTTCGGGCTGCAGCGTGGGGAACTGGGAGCGCGTGGTGACGGCAAGCGCGGGCCGCAGCAGTTCGTCATGCGCCGCCTTGCCCAAACCTTCGCCGTTCACCAGCGCCGTGGCGAAGCGGGCCATGTCGACGATCGTCGTATCCATCGAACCCGCCGCGCGCACGCGGCTGCGCTCGTCGTGCGGTGCCGGCTTGCCGTCGGCAGTCCAGCCGTCGGCCAGATTGCGGGCGAACGCCGCGCGCCAGACGAGGCTCGTGTCGCGCATGCCGAAGCGGTCGAATACGCGCCGCTGCAGTTCCGCGCCCACGTCCAGCCCCAATCCCCGTTCGAGGGCGAACTGCAGCAGGATGATGCCCTCGCCGGAATAGGCATACCGGCTGCCGGGTTCGAAGTGGATGCGCAGCTTGCCGTCCGGCTCGACGAAGGCGAAGTTCGCGAAGCCGGTCGCATGGGTGAGCGCCATGCGCGGCGTGATGCGACGCCAGCGCTCGTCGCCGCGCAGGTCGCCCCAGTTGCCGTAGGCGGCCAGGTTGCCGTAATCGGGCAGCGGCTGCGGCAGGAGGCTGGCGAGCGGCTGGTCGAGGTCCAGCTTTTTCTCGCCGGCCAGCTGCGCCACCAGGTAGGCGAACACCGTCTTGGTCAGCGAGGCGCCGTACATGATCGTGTCCGGCTCCAGCTTCGCGCCGGATGCATTGCGCTCGCCATACGTACGGATGAAGGCCGGCCTGCCGGGCTCGATGACGGCGACGGCCAGGCCGCGGGCGCCGGTGGCGCGCAGGCCGGACTCGATGGCGGTTTCGATCGCGGCGATCGGGGATGGCGGCGGTTCGGGCACCGCGCTGACGGCGGTCGCGAAGGATGCGGCTACGGCGCAGCAGAGCAATGTTTTCATGCTGACGGCTCCCGGTTGAAGGCCGCCCCCGGGCTGTGCGGGAAGCGGCGTCAAGGTTGTTGCGACGGTGCCGCTACATCACGATGATGTCAGGCGGCGATACAGCAGGATTGCGCCGGCAAGCAAGACGCCGCCTAAGCCGGTCACGACCAGGCGCCATGCCATTTCGCGTGCGACGCGGGACTTGATCCACCGGCGAGGTTCGGGCGGATGGGCCTGGTCCCATTCCGCCTGGTCGTCGGGGTGGATATACGTGTCGTCGAGGGAACGATAGGTTTCCCATTCGTCGCCGCGTACCCGGGCACCAAGGTATCCCGCCAGTTCGATCATCAGTTCGAGGAACCGGTCGCTCGGATTTGTCGCCCACAGTTCGTCGTCTTCCACGACCAGGATCTCGCTTTCGTCGTTCAGCGCCGGCGGGTACAGGCGGAGCTCACTGCCGGGACCGATGTCGAGACGTCCCGCCATGGGAACGATGGCGCGGCGCACCTCGTCTTCGGTGATCGGTTGCCGGATGCCCGCCTCGGTGCGGAGAATGGTGACGTGATAGCCCATCTGGCTGAGTTCCTCGAAAGATGGTTCCGTGTGACGACTGCCAGGCATCGCGGCACCGGATGACATCTCGACAGTGCAGTACCATGCTGCCATTTTAGCAACCATCACCTCACCTGTGCAGGCAGCCGGCCATGAGGTGCACAGAATGGAGCCGAACATGAGTCTTCACGTTATCACCGCCACTCCGACCCACGCGACAGTCATCGCATCGCTGATCACCGCGCTGACGCAGGAAATCTGCGACCGCTGCAACGACCAGTCGCAGTTCGAGCACAACGAAACGCTGACCAGCCAGTTATGCGCGCGCTGGATCGACGAGGGGATTTACACGGTACTGCTGGCCTGCAGCGGCGATCGCGCCGTGGGCGTGGTGACGATTGCGGAAATCCATGCATTGTATGCGGAGGGGAAGATCGGCATCATCCAGGAGTGTTACGTGCTGCCGGCGTACCGGAACCGCTGAGCCGCAGGTCCTGTCGGTCAAGGCGGATCGTGATCCGCCCTGCCCGCGCTGCGTCAGTCCGTCCCCTCCGGCGCATACTTGTCCGCCTGCGCCTTGCCGTTCACGCCGTGCGTGCGCACTTCCGCCGTGATCGGCAGCATGTCGGTATTCCACTGCTCCCACTGCGCCTTCAGGTCGGCCAGTTTTTCCGGATGCTTGCGGGCCAGGTTGGCGCGCTCGCGCTGGTCCTTCGACAGGTCGAACAGGAACTCGTTGCCGTTCAGCTTCAGGTACTTCCAGTCGCCGGCGCGCACGGCGCGCTGGGCATTGGCTTTATAGCGCCAGAATAGCGTGCGCTCGGCGGGCTTCTCTTCGCCGAGCAGCACCGGCAGCAGGTTCCTGCCGTCGGGCGGATGCGACGCGGCCGGTTCGGTGCCGGCGGCGGCCAGCAATGTCGGCAGCCAGTCCATGCTGATCGCGACCTGCTCGCTCACCTGCCCCGCCTTGATCTTCGCCGGCCAGCGGATGATGCCCGGCACGCGGATGCCGCCTTCGAGCAGTTCGGTTTTCTGGCCGGAGAACGGCCACGTCTTCGAGAAGCGCTCGCCGCCGTTGTCGCTGCTGAAGATCACGATCGTGTTCTCGGCCAGGCCCTTCTGCTCCAGCGTCTTCAGCACGCGGCCGATCGACGCATCCAGCGCCACCACCATCTTCGCGTAGGTGGCCAGGTCGCCGCCGTCGTAATGGAAGATGTTCGAGATCTGCTTCGAGGTTTCAGCGTCTTGCGGGCCTTCCCACGGCCAGTGCGGCGCCGTGTAGTGCAGCGACAGGAAGAACGGCTTGTCGGCCGAATGCTTCTTGATGTAGCCGGACGCGCGGTCGCCCAGCAGGTCGGTGTAGTAGCCCACCTCGGAGACCGGCGTCTCGCCCTCGTACAGATCTTCCTTCACGTTCGGGCCCACGCCCGGCTTGTGCGTGAAATAATCGATCGCGCCGCCATAGTTGCCGTAGAAGGTTTCATAGCCGCTCTTCAGCGGGCCGAAGTTCGGCAGCGAACCCAGGTGCCACTTGCCGAACAGCGCGGTGCGGTAGCCAGCGGCCTTCAGCAGCGAAGGCAGCGTGGGGTGATCCGGCGGCAGGCCGATCGTGTCCGAGGCGCCGTGGATCGGCTCTTCCAGGCCACCGCGCAGCCGGTACTGGTAGCGGCCCGTGATCAGGCCGAAGCGGGTGGCCGAGCAGACGGCGGAATTCGAATAGGCCTGGGTCAGGCGCAGGCCCTGGGCGGCCAGCTTGTCCAGGTTCGGCGTCCTGAAATCGGTATTGCCATAGACGGACAGGTCACCCCAGCCCAGGTCATCCGCGAGAATGAAAATGATGTTCGGCTTGCCTCCGGCGGCACCGCGCGCGGCCTTGCCGAGGGCGATGGCCGGCAGCACGGCCAGCGTGGACAAGCCGCCGACGACGGCGCGACGTTTCGGGTTGAAACTGCGATCGATGCTCATGTGTTCTCCTCCTTAGAATTCGTAGCGGCCGGTGATGCCGGCGGTGCGCGGGGTGCCGATGACGGCGTTGTAGGAACCGAAACCGCTGTTCCACAGGCTGGTGTAGTAGTGCTTGTCGAAGGCATTCTTCACCCACAGCGAAACGTCCCATGCCGCGCCTTGCGTGCTGCGCACACCCACCGAGAAATTGCTCACGCTGTACGCGGGAATCTTCGCGTACTCGGACGCATCGAGCGTGCCGTACGTGGCGCCGCGGTAGGCGTAGTTCCCGTTGACGTAACCCTGCAGGCCTTCGGCCACGGCACGCGAATACTGCGCGCCCAGGTTGCCGATCCAGCGCGGCGCATTGACCAGCGCGTTGCGGCCGGAAAGGTCGCAGAACACGCCCGTCTTCTCCGGTGCGCACGGCGCGTTCGTGTAGCGCAGGTAGCTCACGTCGTTGAACGAGCCGTTGGCGCGCAGCGTCAGGCCGCGGAACGGCGTGGCGATCGCTTCGAGTTCCAGGCCGCGCGTACGCACGTCGCCGGCGTTGGTCAGATACGAGGTGCGGCTGACCGGGTCGTAGGCATTGCTCTGGTAGCCGTGCACGATCGTCGTGAACAGGTTGCCGTTCAGTTGCAGGCGGTTGTCCAGCAGCGTGCTCTTCACGCCCAGTTCCAGCGCATTCGCGCGCTCGGCGCCCACCAGCATCGAGGCCACGCCGCCGGCACCCGGCACGGCCAGGTTGATGCCGCCGGACTTTTCGCCGTGCGACAGGCTGCCGTACAGCAGCACTGTCGGTTGCAGCCTGTAGCCGGCCGACAGCAGCGCCGTAGGGCTGGCCTGCGTCAGCGTCAGGTCGCCGGAATCGAAGGCGCCGTAGCGGCCGTTGCGGGCAGCCAGGGCCGCGCCGGTCACGGTGGCGCCGCCGGTCGGCGCATTGCGGACCACCCGCGCCCACTTGTCCTCGTAGCTGGCACGCACGCCGGCGGTGAGATCGAGCTTGTCCGTCGCGTGCCAGGTCGACTGGCCGAACAGCGCGTAGCTGTTCACCCGCAGCTCGCCCGGCGCGGTGCTGCTGACGTTGGACCAGGCGCCGGCCGGGTTGCCGTTGTAGATGTCGGCCAGCGGGCCGTTGACGGTGAACGAGTTGTTCGACAGCTCCTGGTAGTAGTAATAGCCGCCGAACACGGATTCCACCGCACCCCCCGTTGGCGTGGACCAGCGCAGCTCCTGCGTGAACTGCTCGTGGTTGGCCGATGCGCCCACGTTCAGCGTGACCGGCACGGGCAGGCCGTCGTCGTTGCGCGGCACGAAGTTCCAGCGGCGCCACGCGGTGATCGACGTCAGCTTCGCATCGTTGGCGAACGTCCAGCTGGCTTCCGCCGACGCGCCGCCCTGGTGCACCGTCACGCTCGAACCGGTGTCCAGGCTGACGGCGCGCTGTGCGGGATCGAGCACCGGCGTGGCGCCCACCAGCGCGGCCTGCGCGATCGCCCGGCCCGATGGGCCGGCGTTGTAGAACACCAGCGTGCCGTTGTTCGAGCTTTCCTCGTTGTAGTCGGCGATCAGGCGCAGCGAGAATTCGCGGCCCGGTTCGTACAGCAGCTGGCCGCGCACGCCCTGGCGGTCGCCGCCCTGCACCTTGTCGCCGTTGTAGCGGTTGGTGATGTAGCCGTCGTCATGCGTCTTGTAGGCGGAGAAGCGGCCGGACAGCGTTTCCGTGATGGGGCCCGACAACACCGCCTTGCCCTGCACGTAGCCGAACTGGCCGGCGGACAGTTCCACGCTGCGTTCCGGCGTGGACGTCGGCTTCTTCGTGGAGATGTTCAGCACGCCGGCGGTGGTGTTCTTGCCGAACAGCGTGCCCTGCGGGCCGCGCAGCAGTTCCAGCTGCTGCACGTCCAGCGCGTCGAAGGCGGCCATGCCGGGGCGGGCCAGGTACACGTTGTCGAGGTAGATGCCCACGCTGCCTTCGAGGCCGTCGCTGGCCGGGTTGTTGCCCAGGCCGCGCACCGCGAAGCTCAGCTGGCGGGCATGCACGTAGTTGATCGTGGTGCTGGGCAGCAGTTGCTGCAGGTCCTGCACGCGGTAGGTGCGAGTGCCTTCGAGCGCGTCCTCGCCGAGCACCGTCATCGGCGTGGGCACGTTCTGCGAGCTTTCCACGCGGCGGCGGGTGGTCACGAGCACGGTCTGCACGGCGCCGACGAACGACTCGGCGGTGGCACCGGTTCCCGCCTGCGCGCCTTCGGCCGCATTGGCTGCCTCGACGGTTCCCGTGGTTCCGGCGTCGGCGCCTGCTTCATTGGCCGACAGGCCCAGCGCGATGCTCGACGGCGCGCCGGCAATGGCGGCCACCAACGGGTTGGCCTGCGCGGCACCGGCATGCCCGGCATAGGCTGCCAGCAGCGCCAGCGTGAGTGCGGTTTGTTTGAATGGCTGGATCAAGATGTTCCCCTCGTTATTGTTGTTCGGGTGTGGCGGCGCCCTGCCTCCCTGGCGGGCGCGCCCGATGCATGTCTGGATGGCGGCGCGAGGCGCCGCCGGCATTACCGCCTCGCGACGGGCGGCGCGGGAACGGGTACGGCCTGCTCGGCGCGCGGCGTGCCTTCCGGCACCCACTCGTACGGCACCGGCTGCGCGCGATACACCCAGTTGGTATCGACCTGCTTGCCGTTGCCGCCCACCGCCGATGCGCCATAGTATGGACTCACGTACTCCCACACGATGTCGCCCTTTTGCGTCACCTGGAAGAAACGGCCGTTCATGCCTTCGTCGATCAGCGTGTTCCCGTTCGGCAGGCGGCGTGCGCTGGAAATGAACGCGCTGTAGAAGCTCCATGCCGGCTGGCGCGAATCCACGGCCGTGTACTGCCACACGATTTCCTTCTTCACCGGGTCGATCTCCAGCACGCGCGAATGCGGGAAGATGCCGGGGCTGACCTTCGGATAGCCGGCCTCGCCCTGGTTGTCGAACACCAGCAGGTTGCCGGCGCCCGGCAGGCCTTCGGGAATGATGTGGGCATCGTGCTGGCCGATGAGCTGGTCCACCGGGCGCGGCACCTTCGTGCCGGCGATGGCCGGAAAGTCCGGGCCCAGCGACCACACCACCTTGCCGGTCTTCCTGTCGATGATCGCGATGAAGTTCGCTTCGCGCGAATCGATGACGATGTTGTCCGGGTGGAATCTATCGTCGCCCGGCTCGCCGTTAATCCCCCTGTGCCACCTGTTCGGGCCGACCACGGCCATGTCGTTGATGTGCAGCCAGTCCACCGCCTGCGCGCCGTATTTCGGCTGCGCGGCCCGCACCAGCTTCAGCGCAGCGGGCGAGAAGCCGAACTCGTCCAGGTGCTCCGAGGCGGTCCATTGCCAGGCGATCCTGCCGTCCGGCGTGACCTCGTAGATCACGTCGTCGAGCAGCGCTTTCGCCGCGAAGCCGGGCACCGCGTGCACCTTGTTGGCCAGCACCAGCGTGTTGCCGTTGGCCAGGCGGCGCCAGTCGTGGTGCTGCTTGGCGGCGCCGCCGGGCGCGCCGGCCGTGTCCACCGAGGCCGACGCATAGGCATCCTGCGAACCTGCGCCCCACTGCCACAGCACGTTGCCGTTCCAGTCCACTTCGCCGATCGACTTGTTGCCCAGGCCATTGCCGGCCGCCTGCACGCCGGGCAGTTGCGCCAGTTGCAGCAACACATTGCCCTTCTTGCCTTTCGTCAGCGCGGGGTCCAGCAGCACGGGCGGAAAGCCCTCGTACGGCCACTGCTTCACCTCGTTGCCGTTCATGTCGATCAGGTGGGTTTTCTTGTCCTGTCCGGTGAACAGCGTATAACCGTTCCACGCGCGGTCCGGTTCGTAGCGCGTGACGCCGGTGGGGTGCACGCTGGGCGCCGCGGCGGCCGAGATGGCCATCATCACCCCAGCCATCGCCATGCAGCCCTCCGTGATGGAGAATGGAATTGCCTGGCGGGGTGCTACGGTCATGAAAAACTCCTTTAGATGAGATCACTACAGATGAGTGACGTGATCATAAGGAGCGGTTATGAAAGCTTCCACGAATACATTTGCATAACGATATGAGGCGGCGCCGCATACCTTTATGCAGTCTATGACCCGATGTGCTTGCCGACCGTTCGCGGGTCAGACCCGCTGCGCCACCCATACCACCGCCATCGCGCCCGCGCAGAGCGCCGCCACGCGCCTTGCGTGCGCGCTCGACGGCGAGCGCGCCAGCAGCACCAGCAGCGGCGCGGCAACGGCCACGATCAGCGCCTGCATCGTTTCGATGCCGAGGTTGAACGCCAGGATGCCGGCCGCGAGCCGCACGCCTGAAAGATCGAGGTCGCGCAGCGAGGCGCCGAACGCCAGGCCGTGCACGAGGCCGAAGCCGGCGGCCACCCACGCTTCGCGGCGCGGGAAGGCGGGCCGCCACGCATGCGCGGCGGAGACGAGGATCGATGCGGCGATGGCCACTTCCACCGGCTGCTCCGGCACGCGCACCGCGCCGATGGCGCCCAGCAGCAGCGTCAGCGAATGGCCCACGGTGAACGCCGTCACGACCTTCAGCAGATTGATGGCGAGATGGCGCGGGCCGCCGTAGCCCTGCCAGCGGCCATCCTTCACCAGCAGCGCGGCGGGCAGCAGCAATGTCAGCAGGAACAGCAGGTGGTCGAAGCCCTCGGCGATGTGCGCCATCCCCAGCTTGAACAGATCCAGGCTGCCGATCCACCAGCGTGGATCGGCGCCACGCACTGCCAGGCTGCGCTGGCCGAAACGCAGCGTGCCGATGATGCGGGCTGGCGCGTCTTCATCCGTGCGCAAGGCCACCACGGTCATGTGGCTCTGCACGTGGTGCGCGATCGCGTCGACCTGCAGCGTGAAACGGTCCAGCGGCGCGCCGGCCGGCGGGCGCAGCGTGACGATCGCCCGCACGTCCGCCGGGCGCTGGTGCAGCAGCCAGCGCACGTTGACGATCCTGACCGTCCATGCGCGGCCGTCCGGCGCTACCGGCCGGATGTGCGCGGCCAGGTACGCGGCAATGCGCTCATCCCCTATCAGCACGTGGTTCGACGGCGTTTCCACCAGCGGCTCGCCGAACGCCAGCGCCAGTTCGTCGAGCGGCAGGGTGATCTCGGCCCTGACATCGGCGGAGGTTACGCCAGAGCTGCCGATGCCGCCGGCACGGCCTTCCAGCAATATCTCGGAATGCGGCGACGGGTGGCCCCACGCCGCCGCCATCGCCAGCGCGAGGCACAGCGCGGCGCCCAGTTGTAAAACCCGCGACATCACGTCAGAAGCTGCCGCCGTAGTCGGCCGTCTTGTCGCGCCAGATCGTGTGGTAGTGCACGTTGGTGCCGTACACCACGCCCTGCTGCACGACAAACTCGATCCACACGCGCGGCCCGTCGATGCGGATATACGAGCGCTGGGCATCGAGCGGTGCCGCCTTCGCGTTCGGCCATGCGCTGAAGTCGGCCTTGCTGCCGTTCTGGCCCACGCCGTAGCCCACATACGTGTCGGCCAGCGCGTCGTCCGACAGGTAGTCACCCAGCAGCGTGGCGGCCACGTCGGCCGCCTGGGTGTTCACCCACGCCTCGATGGCCGCGCGGGTGTATGCCTTCTGCGCGTCGTTCATCGACGAGTATTGCAGGCCGCGCCCGGTGGTCGGGTACACCAGCGATTTGTAGTTGCCGTCGCTGTTCCCGGAGGCGCCCATGATCACGTCGGTGAAGGTGCCGACCAGCCTGGCCGCGGCGGCCGTGGCATCGTCCTGGTAGATCGCCTCGGCCAGGTTGTACACGGCGGCGCGCTGCCTTTCCATCGGCGCATGCGCCGCGCCGGCGGTCGATGCATTGTTGGTTACCGTGACGGTGCCGTCCGCTGCGACCGTCCAGTCGGGCGGTTCGACGCCGATGAACGTCGGCGTGGCGTTGACCTTGCTGCCGTTGTAGGTGATGTTGTAGGCCAGGTGGTGGCCGGCCACCTGCAGGATCCACGGCGACGCGGCCGATGGCGTGCCGACGAACGCGATCGAATACAGGTCGCTGCCGTAGCCCAGGGCGGCCACGCCGGTGCCCCCCATGCCGCCGGCGCCGGCGGGTGGCGTACCCGTGCCGTCGGCCGGGAATGCGCCGGCCGCGCCGGTGCCTGGTACTGTGCCGGTGCCATCGGTTGGCATGGAACCGGTGGGTGGCGTGCCATTGCCGCCTCCCATGCCGGTGCCGGTGCCCGTTGCCTGCGCGCCGGCCAGCACCTGGTCGGCCGCGCGCAGTTCGCCCAGCAGCGTGAGCCCGGTGGCGCTCAGCGCCTTCGAGATCACGGCATTGGCCGCTGCCAGCTGGGCGGCGTCCAGCGTGGCCGTGTTCAGGCGCAGGCCGTGACGGCTGCCCGGCAGGTTGGTCCACTGGTTCGCGTTGGCCAGCGCGTAGTCGAACAGCACGGTGGTCGACGAGGTGGCGTCAAGGGCCACCGCCTTCTGCTCCGCCGACAGGGTGGCGAGGAAGGCGTTGGCCGCGGCGACCACGCTGGCCGTATTGGTGCCGGCACTGAGCACGTTGACCGCCAGCGCCACGCCGGCGCTGGTGGCGGTGCCCGCCGTGTTCGTGACCACGACCTTGTACGTGCCCGCGCTGTTGGCATTGGCGGTGGTGATCGTATACGTGCGGCCGGTGGCGCCGGCGATCGGCGTATCGTTGCGGTACCACTGGTACGCGACGCTGACGCCGTTGACGACCACGGAGAACGCCACGCCGGTGCCGGCATTGACTGTTTGCGCCAGCGGCTGGGTGGTGATGACGGGCGCCGTCACGTCCGGCGACACGGCGATCACGGCGGCGGTGCTCGTCGCCGCCCCGGCCGCGTTGGTGACCGTGACGCTGTAGCTGCCCGCGGCGGACGCGGAATACGTGGCCGCCGTGGCGCCGTCCATGGCGACGCCGTCCTTGTACCACTGGTACGCGAGAGCGTCGCCGTCCGCCGCAACGGTCAGTGCCTGGCTGGTGCCGGTGAGGATCGTGGCCGACGACGGCTGCGCGGTGATGACCGGCGCCGTGGTCAGCGCGATGGTGGCGTTGGCGCTGGTGATGGAGCCGTCGTCGGCGCTCACCACCACGTAATAGGCACCTGCCTCGGTGGCCGTGTAGATGGCGGATGTGGCGCCGGCGATCGCCGTGCCGTCCCGGTACCACTGGTAAGCGAGGCCCGTGCCGCTGGCAACGACCGAGAGCACGCTGTTTGAACCGGAGATGATCGTGGCCGACGCCGGCTGGGTGACGATGGCGGGGCCGGTTTCGGCATCCGGAGAGCTGCTGCCGCAGCCCGACAGTAACAGCGTCAGCGACGTGGCGATGACGGCCGCCCGGGTGGAAAAATGCATTGCGCGTGCTCCATGGTTGTTCGAGTACGCGGCACTGTAGCGAAGGCGATCGCCGGCGGGAGCGGTTTTGCGGGGGTTTTGCCGTGTTTTACGCGGCTTTACAAGTGTGGCTGATTTATGACTCTTGCTAAAAAACGAAAAGCAGCCTGGGGCTGCTTTTCGGAGGAACTGCGGGCTGCTTGCAACGGGCATCAGCCCTTGTAGGCTGCCACGCCGTTGACGATTTCCTGCTTGGCGGCTTCCGGGCCTTCCCAGCCGTCGACCTTGACCCACTTGCCCGGCTCCAGGTCCTTGTAGTGTTCGAAGAAGTGCTGGATCTGCTGCAGGCGCAGGTCCTGCAGGTCTTCCGGCTTTTGCCAGTGCTTGTAGATCGGTAGCACCTTGTCGATCGGCACGGCCAGCACCTTCGCATCTTGGCCGGCTTCGTCCGTCATCTTCAGCACGCCGATCGCGCGGCAGCGCACGACCACGCCAGGGAACAGCGGGAACGGGGTGATGACGAGCACGTCGACCGGGTCGCCGTCCGGGGACAGCGTGTTCGGCACATAGCCGTAGTTGCACGGGTAGTGCATCGCGGTGCCCATGAAGCGGTCGACGAAGATCGCGCCCGATTCCTTGTCCACTTCATACTTGATCGGGTCGGCGTTCATCGGGATCTCGATGATCACGTTGAAGTCGTTCGGCACGTCGCGGCCGGCGGATACTTTATTCAGACTCATGTTTTTCCTCGGTAATACAGCTTTGTCAAATGGTAATCCGCGCAATTATAGCCAAATGCAAGGAGATTGTGCGCTGCAGAAAAACCGGGGACGTACCCCTGTTTCCAGAAAATTTCTTGAAAACAGGGGTACGTCCCCAGTTTGTTTCATGGGCAAGACTAGAATTATAGAATCGTCGCCAGCGCGCATTGTCGGTAATGACTGGCCGCTTCCTCGGGCTGCTGCAGCGCTTCGTGCAGCTGGGCCAGCTTCAGGTGTGCTTCGCGTACCATCGGCGGGTCGGTGGCGTCGGACAGTGCCTGCTCCAGGTAGCGCTGGGCCTTGCCCCACAGTTTCTGCTTCAGGCACAGCGAGCCCAGCGTGAGCGCCAGTTCGGCGTCGTTCGGGCGTTCCGCCAGCCAGCCTTCGCAATGCTCGATCTGTGCCAGCAGCGCGGCCGAGCCGGCCGGCGAAGCGGCGTCGCGGTAGGACCGCACCACCCGCTCGTCCCAGTTGGCTTTCAGCGATTCCTCGGCGACCTGGCGCGCTTCGTCGTGCAGGCCGCGCGCGTTCAGCGCGGTGGCGGCGCGGCATGCCACGTAGGGCTTGACGCGGTCGACGGACGGGATCGTGCTCCACACCCGCATGATCGACTCGGCGTCGTGCGCCTTGTTGGTCAGCAGGTCTTCGTAAGCCAGTTCGCGCAGCCGCGCCGACAACGCCGGGTGCAGCGCGCGGTGCTTGTCCAGCGAGCGCACCAGGCGCAGCACTTCCGGCCAGTTCTTGGCCTGCTGCTCGGCCTTCAGCGACCATTGCAGCGCGTGGATGTGCCGCGTGCCGCTGGCGTTCAGTTCGCGCACGGCGGCCAGCGCCGCTTCCGGCTGGTGGTCGTCCACCAGCAGTTCGGTCATCGTCATCAGGCGCGCGGTCTTCATCGTGGCGTCGTCGGCGATGCGGGCCAGCCACTGGTCGCGGCGCGCGTGCTGGCGCATGCGGTGCGCGGCGCGGGCACCGATCAGCGCGGCCACGCCGGCATTCTCCGGCAGCTCGGCGGCGCGCAGGGCCGCCTTTTCGGCATGGCCGAAGCGCCCTTCGAACAGCGCCTTCAGCGCATCGCGCAGGCCCTTGTTGCCGTCGCGTTCGCGCTTGCGCTGGCGGTATTCGGCCACGCGCGCCGGCATGCGCGTGGTGGCGCGAAAGGCGCGCACCAGCGCATACAGCAGCATGAACAGGAGGATCTGCAGCACGACGAAGAAGTTCAGCGACAGGTCCATCCGGTATGGCGGATAGAACAGCACCACGTTGCCCGGGTTGTAGCGGGCGGTCACGGCGATGCCGATGGCGGCGGCCATCAGCGCTAATAACCAGAGGAATACACGCATGTCAGGGCTTTGCCTTGTAGTTGCGCACGGCGTTCAGACTGTCCGAAAGCGTGGGCATCTCGATCGCCAGGTTGCTGCCCTGGACCTGGCGCAGCAGCGTCTGCACCGTTTGCGTCTGCCGGGCGCGCGTGTCGAAATGACGCACCAGCGTTTCCTGTGCGGCCAGCAGGTCGGAACGGAACGCGCCCTCGTTGCGCGACAACAGCGCCATGCGGGCGTTCAGCAGGCGCAGCTTGAGGTTCTCGCGCAGGAAGTAGGCATGCTCGGGGGCCAGCATCATCGATTCGGGATTGTCCACGGTGCGTACGCGCACCAGCTGGCGCACGTCCGTCCACATCTCGCTGGTCCAGCCGTTCCACACCGCCTGCACGCGCGTCACCCAGGTATCCTGCGGCACCACCGGCTCCATCTGCGGCGCCCGGCTCTCCTGCAGGCGCGCGGCCTTGCTCCCGGCCGCCGGCGGATTCAGTGTCGCATCGGCCAGCATCGGCAGCGAGTCCACCTGGGCGATCACGTTATCGAGGCGCACCGCCAGGCCCACCGAATCCACGCTCGGCAGCGCCTTGAGCTTCTCGGTATCGCGCGCGATCGCGCGGCGGATCGTGATGAACTGCGGCGTATCGGAACGGGACAGGCTGCGGTCCGCGTTCTGCAGCGCGATCAGCGCGCCGGGCACGTTGCCGGCCAGTTGCAGCTGCTGGCTCGCCGTCGACAGCACCTGTTCGATCTCGGCCAGCGCCCAGTCGTCGCGGTTGCGCGACATGTCGTTGTACAGCTGTTCGAGGGCAAGCTGCTGGGCCTGCGCCTCCTGCTGCCGGTTTTCCAGCACGCCCACCTTCACCTGCAGGTCGCGGGTCGCTTCCTGCACCGTCTTCGCCAGCCCGTTCGATTCCGCATTGAGCGCATCGCCCTTCTGCAGGCGCAGCGCCGTTTCGGCGCGCACCTTGCGCATCTGCGTGTGCGTGTTGACGGCCTGCGCGGCCAGCAGCACGGCCAGCGCCACGACGGCGATCGACAGCGTGCGGTTCGAGAAACCGCCATGGGGCGCCGATGGCGGCGCGGCCGGCGGCGGGCCGGCCGGTGCGGTCGGAACAGCCGCGCCGGCCTGGGGAGCGGCGCCGCCTTGCGGCGCGGCCGGGTCTGGTAAGGTAGGCAATTCGTTCATGGCCGTGATTGTAACGCGGCGAGCAGGCGCTCGTCGCCGGATCCTGTGAGCGTAATCCGGGTCAAACCCAGCAGCCGCGCCGTTTCGGCAATCCGGGCGTGCGGCACGATCAGATGCTGTTGTTGCATTTTTGCCACAGCGTCATCGCCGCTTATCCCATCCGTCCCGCCGCAGCCCAGTTCCTCCAGCAGTACGAACAGGCCGCGCAGCGCTTCCGAGCTGGTGACGATCCAGTCGTTCGGTCCGGCCAGCAGCGCCCGCAGCCTGGCCGCGAACGCCGGCGTCAATGCCGGCACGCTGCGGCGGTAGGCGGGAATCGCCGTCACGCGGGCGCCGGCGGCGCGCAGGCTGTCGCCCATCAGTTCGCGGCCCGATTCGCCGCGCACGATCAGCACCTCCCTGCCGTTCAGCGCGGGCAAGTCGAGCGCGGCCATCAGGTGTTCGGAATCGCTGTGCGCGGGGTCGAGCGGGCTGACGATATGGGCCGTGGCCGGCGTGATGCCGTGCGCCGCCAGCGCAGCGCGGCTGCCCTCGCCCACCACGGCCAGCGTGACGTCCGGCGGCCAGGTATCGGGAAACTGCGCGGGAAACTGCGCGGGCAACTGCGCGCGCAACGACGCGATCTGCGCGAACGCCGCATCGATCGCGTTCGGCGACACGAACGCCACCAGCGCGAATTCGTGCAGCCGCGCCAGCACGGCGCGCAGCGGGCCAGCATCCGGCAGCGGCGCGATGTCGAGCAGCGGCAGCACTTCGGCACGCCGCCCCAGCGCGGTCACGCGTTCGGCCAGCGGCAAGGCCTGCGCGAGCGGACGGGTGATGACGACGGCGCCGGCCATCCGTCAGGCGCCGTTGCCGTCCGCCTCGGCGAGGCAGGAAGCAAGGATCGCCACGGCATCCTGCTCGCGCAGTTTGGTGGCGACCTGGTCGCCCAGCTGGGCCGCATCGGTGGCCGGCCCGTGCACCTCGGCACTGGCGACGCGCTTGCCGTCCGGCGTGGCGACCATCGCGCGCAGGTGCATCTGGCCGCCTTCGATGGTGGCGTGCGCGGCCAGCGGCACCTGGCAGCTGCCGCCGAACACCTTCGACACGCGGCGCTCGGCCGTGACGGCCTGCGACGTGGGCACATGGTTCAGCGGCGCCAGCAGTTCCACCAGGTCCACGCCATCGGTGCGGGCGGCGATCTCGATCGCCATCGCGCCCTGCCCCGCGGCCGGCAGGCTGTCGTCCGGATCGAGCACGGCGCGGATGCGCTGCGGCATGCCCAGCCGCTTCAGGCCCGCCGCGGCCAGGATGATGGCCGCGTAGTCGCCGCGGTCCAGCTTGCCAAGGCGGGTGTCGAGGTTGCCGCGCAGCGGTTTTATCACGAGGTGGGGATAGCGCGCCGCGATCAGCGACTGGCGGCGCAGGCTGCTGGTGCCGACCACGGCGCCGGCCGGCAGCTCGGCCAGGGAAGCGTAATCGTTGGAGACGAACGCGTCGCGCGGGTCTTCGCGCTCGAGCACGGCCGCCAGCGCGAAGCCTTCCGGCAGCTCCATCGGCACATCCTTGAGCGAGTGCACGGCCAGGTCGGCGCGGCCCTCGGCCATCGCCACCTCGAGTTCCTTGACGAACAGGCCCTTGCCGCCCACTTTCGACAGCGTACGGTCGAGAATCTGGTCGCCGCGGGTCGTCATGCCGAGGATTTCGACGGAACACTGCGGATATAATAATGCCAAGCGTGCGCGCACATGCTCGGCCTGCCACATGGCGAGCCGGCTTTCGCGCGAAGCGATCACCAGCCTGGAGGGAACCTGCTTGCTCGATGCGCCGGTCGATTCGGGCTGCACTGTTTCAGACGTATTAAAAGCTGATGTATTCAAAGCTGCTTCTTTCCTGTACTTTTCGCTGTATTTTCGCTGCTGCTTACGCTTACAGGCGTGCATCAGTTACCTGCGCGTGGTCCGGAGACCACAAATTCTAGCACGCGCATTCCTTGCAGCCGTGGCCACGAGCCCAATGCACCGAACCTCAACTTTGCCACTTCGTAGCGATCAATCCATGGTTAATCAAGTAAGTGCGACAGATAATGAACAACTCAGCGAACAAGGCGCCGCCGACAAGGACGCGCCGCTGAAAGAAGACATCCGCCTGCTCGGCCGCCTGCTCGGCGACGTGCTGCGCGAACAGGAAGGCGAGGAAGTCTTCGCCGTGGTGGAAACCATCCGCCAGACCGCCGTGCGCTTCCGCCGCGAAGCCGACGCCGGCGCCGCCAAGGAACTGGACGGCATGCTGAAGATCCTGACGAAGGAGCAGACCATCTCGGTGGTGCGTGCCTTCTCCTACTTCTCGCACCTGGCCAACATCGCGGAAGACCAGCACCACATCCGCCGCCGCCGGGCCCACCTGCTGGCGGGCTCGCAGCCGCGGCGCGGCAGTACCCGCTTCGCGCTGGCCAAGCTGAAGGAAGCCGGCGTCGACCAGCAAACCGTGCAGGACTTCTTCCAGGAAGCGCTGATCGCACCGGTACTGACCGCCCACCCGACCGAGGTGCAGCGCAAGTCGATCCTGGATGCGGAGCACGACATCGCCCGCCTGCTGGCCGAGCGCGACCTGCCGCTGACGCCGCGCGAAAGCGCCGCCAACCTGCACATGCTGCGCGTGCGCATCGCCACGCTGTGGCAGACCCGCATGCTGCGCTACACGAAACTGACGGTGGCGGACGAGATCGAGAACGCGCTGTCGTACTACCGCATCACGTTCCTGCGCGAAGTGCCGGGCCTGTATGACGATATCGAAGCCGATATCGCCGAGCAGTACGGCATCGACGGTGCCGACACGGCGGCGCCGCGCATCGACGCACCCTATCTGCAGATGGGCAGCTGGATCGGCGGCGACCGCGACGGCAACCCGAACGTCAACGCCGGCACGATGCAGCACGCGCTGGAGCGCCAGGCCACGACCATCCTCGACTTCTACCTCGACGAGGCGCACGCGCTGGGCGCCGACCTGTCCATCTCCACGCTGATGATCGCGTGCAGCCCGGCGCTGCAGGCGCTGGCCGACGCGTCGCCGGACCAGTCCGACCACCGCGCCGACGAGCCATACCGCCGCGCGCTGATCGGCATCTATGCGCGCCTGGCCAGCACGGCGCGCACGCTCGGCGCCACCAACATCCTGCGCAAGGAAGTCGGCCACGGCGAGCCGTACGCCGAGGCGACCGAATTCTCGGCCGACCTGCAGGTGCTGATCGATTCGCTGGAAGCGAACCACGGCGGCATGCTGGCGCGCCCGCGCCTGACCACGCTGAAACGCGCGGCCGACATCTTCGGCTTCCACCTGGCATCGCTGGACATGCGCCAGAGCTCGGACGTGCACGAGCGCGTGCTGACCGAACTGTTCGCCCGCGCCGGTGCCCAGCCGGACTACTCCGCGCTGGACGAGGATGCGAAAGTGGCGCTGCTGCTGGCCGAGCTGGCCCAGCCGCGCCTGCTATATTCGCCCTACATCGACTACACGGACGAAACGCAGACCGAACTGTCGATCTTCCGCGCCGCCTGCGAGATCCGCCGCCGCTACGGCGAGCGGGCCATCAGCAACTACATCATCTCGCACACGGAAACCGTGTCCGACCTGCTGGAAGTGCTGGTGCTGCAACAGGAAACCGGTTTGCTGCGCACCAATGCCGCCGGCGAGACCACGGCGGACCTGATGGTGATCCCGCTGTTCGAAACGATTCCCGACCTGCAGCGCGCCGCCGGCATCATGGACGCGGTGATGGCCCTGCCGCTGGTGAAGCAGCTGATCGCCCAGCGCGGCCAGATCCAGGAAGTGATGCTGGGTTACTCGGATTCGAACAAGGATGGCGGCTTCCTCACGTCGAACTGGGAACTGTACAAGGCCGAGATCGCGCTGATCGACGTGTTCGGCAAGGCCGGCGTGAAGCTGCGCCTGTTCCATGGCCGCGGCGGCACCGTGGGCCGCGGCGGCGGCCCGAGCTACGAGGCGATCCTGGCGCAGCCGAAAGGCACCGTCAACGGCCAGATCCGCCTGACGGAACAGGGCGAGATCATCGCATCGAAATTCTCGAACGCCGAGATCGGCCGCCGCAACCTGGAGCGCCTGGTGGCCGCCACGCTGGAGGCCAGCCTGATGCCGCCGGCAGCGCACCCGGAGCACGGCGAACAGCTGGCCGGCTTCGAGGCAGTGATGTCGGACCTGTCCGAACGGGCCTACAAGGCCTACCGCAACCTCGTGTACGAAACGCCGGGCTTCACCGACTACTTCTTTGCCGCCACGCCGATCGCCGAGATCGCGGAGCTGAACATCGGTTCGCGCCCCGCCTCGCGCAAGTCGACCAAGCGCATCGAAGACCTGCGGGCCATTCCATGGGGCTTCTCGTGGGGCCAGTGCCGGCTGCTGCTGCCGGGCTGGTACGGCTTCGGCAGCGCCGTCGCCGGCTGGGTTGCCGACGGCGACCGCGACGAGCGCATCGGGCAACTGCGCGACATGGCCGCGCACTGGCCGTTCTTCGCCACGCTGCTGTCGAACATGGACATGGTGTTCGCCAAGACCGACCTGGCGATCGCTTCGCGCTATGCCGAGCTGGTGGCGGACAAGGAACTGCGCGAGCGCATCTTCAAGCGCATCGGCGACGAGTACCGGCAAACGCTCGAGGTGCTGGAAACCATCACCGGCGTGACCGAACGCCTGGCCGGCAATCCGCTGCTGGCGCGCTCGATCCAGAACCGCTTCCCCTACCTCGATCCGCTGAACCACCTGCAGGTGGAGCTGATCAAGCGGCGCCGCGCGCTGGCTGCCGATGCGGACAACACCGATCCCCGCGTGAACCGGGGGATTCACCTGTCGATCAACGGCGTGGCCGCGGGGCTGCGCAACACGGGCTGATTTTTACCCGGCCTGCAAGAGCGGACCTGCGGGTCCGCTTTTTTTTCGCGCCTGCGGGTTCAGCCGACATAGCAGCCGATATTGCAGCCGGTATCAGATACTCAGATTCTCACCGAACCGCGGAATCCCCGTGCGGCGTAATAGGACTCGGCGCCATTGTGGTAGACGAACACTCGGCCATAGCGCCTGTCGCAGAACAGGGCGCCGCCGAGTTCCCTGATGCCGGGCGGTGTCGCTATCCAGCTCGACGTCTTCGCATCGAACTCGCCGAACTGCTGCAATGCACGGTAATCCTCCTCCGTCAGCAACGCGATGCCCATCGCCGCGGCCATGTCGACGGCGCTGTCCTGCGGCTTGTTCAATTTGCGGGACGCCAGCGCCTGCGCGTCGTAGCACAGGCTCCTGCGCCCTGTCGGGCTTTCGGCGGCGCAATCGTAGAAACGGCAGGCGCCATCGTCGTCCGCGCTCCCGACGACATCGGGCTCGCCGCCGGTCCTTTCCATTTCATGCAGGGCTTTCAGACTGTCCGGTCTGGCGAGCAGGCGTCCGTGGACGTCCCTCCAGTCGACGCCCGGGTGCCTGCGCATGTTCTGCGTGAAGCGCTTTTCCAAGGTGGCGACGAGGGCTTGGCATTGTGCCGTGTTCATGTCGCATGCTCCTTTCGGCCGAATCGGATTCTTTCAGCCCATATTAGCCCGAATTGGAGCACGCTGGAACTGCGCGCCTGGACATGACCCGGACTGCGCGCGGCAGCGAAGCATCCCTGGCACGGCCGGCGCCCGGCCGCGCATGGTGCGGTTGCATCATTTCCTTTTTTCCCCGTCGTGCTATCGCGTCGTGCTGTCCGGTCGTGCTATCTTTATCCGGCGTTATCCTGCTACGGGAGCGGCACCCTGATAGCTACTAAACGAACGGGGAACAACATGTTGCTGACCAGGCGCGTCATTCCACTGTTTTTGCTGACTCTCACGATCGGTCTTGCAGGCTGCGGCGGCACCGGCGACCGGGGCCCACAGGGCGTGGCCGGCGCCCCCGGCGTCAACGCCGACGCCATCGCCACCATCGGCGAGGGCGCCATCATCATCGACGGCGCGGCCGCCGGCGATCCGAAGGAAAGCATTTATGTCCGCAAGGCCGGCCATGGCCCGAAGACCATCGTCCTCATACCCGGCAATAACACTTCGGGCGCCGCATTCGACGGCATGATGGGCTTTTTCCGTTCAGTCGATGCGCTCAATGACGCCTATACCGTCTATGCCTTCGACTACCGCGGCAGCGGCAAGTCGAGCTACAACAGGAAGATCACGTCGCTCAGGGATTTCGCCGTCGATTTCGAAAAGGTGATGAACAGGATCGACGGCTTCCCGACCTCCGGCGTCACGCTGGTCGGCTACTCGATGGGTTTCGGCGCCGCGCTGGAGATGGTCATTGCAAATCCCGGGCGGTACGCCAATGTCGTCAGCCTGGCGGGGATCGGCACGCGCGGCGTCCGTGTCGGCTTCAATGCGGGCCAGGCCGGCACCGATACGGCCGGCCATTCATGGGCCGATGGCGACTGGGTCACCGTCGCAAACGATGCCGCCGGCCTCGCGGGCACCGGGTTCCAGCAGCGTTCGTGGCAGGGCGACCAGCGCACCTACGCCAACGTGCAGGCCACGTGGGACGCGGTGGTCTACAACGATATCCTGAAATACGACATCGGCAAGGCCTTCACCCCCGCAGCCGTCACCGACCCCACGTTCCGCGCTTCGCCGAACTACAGCGGTTCGCTGCTCGACGGCTTCACTATCCAGTACATGCCGGAATCGCTGTACTACTCGCATAAATTCAATGTCTCTCCCGTCAACGTGGTCAAGCCCGCACCGAATGCCGACGGCAGCGTGGTCACCATCCCGGGCGACGGCCGCCTGGGCGCGCTGTTCAATGGCAAGCGTGCGATGCTGGTGAAGGCCACCACCGATTTTGCCGCATGGCGCGGCGACCAGGTCATCTACGACAACTACACGGCCACCTCGAAATACGACCTCAAGCGCGCAGGCGCCAACGTGACCGCCGTGATGATCAATCCGAACCAGGGATTCGACCACGGCTTTCCGGTTGCGCAGCCTTTGGCAACGGTACGGCTGATCGACACCTTCATCAAGGGCGATATTTCGGCGCCCGGCGCGGCCAGCGCGCTGGGCGGCGTCGGCATCGCCCTGTATCCCAATGCGGAAACGGCCTGGGAAAGCGACATCTTCACCGGCTTCTGACGCATATTCGCCGCGCAGCGCCGACGGGCGGCAACGACGCTACACTTCACGGTCACGCTGCCGGGGCAATCCCGGCAGTTTCCACAACCCCGGATACCGAAAGAAAACCCGATGCCCACCACCCAAAAACAGAAAATGCTCGCCGGCGAGCTGTACACCGCGGCCGATGCCGAACTGCAGGCCGACCTGGCCGCGGCGCGCGACTGGATGGATGAATACAACTTCACGCGCGGGCTCGGCCCGGCCGAACTGAACGCGTTGCTGAAAAAGCGCCTCGGCGCCGTCGGCGAAGAGTCGTTCATCCGCCCGCCGTTCCACGTCGATTACGGCTTCAACATCCGCCTGGGCCGCGGCGTATTCCTGAACTTCAACTGCGTGATCCTGGACGTCGTGCAGGTCGATATCGGCGACGGCACACAGATCGGCCCCGGCGTGCAGATCCTCACGGCGGACCATCCCCGCGACCCGGAAGTGCGCGCGCAAGGCCTCGAATTCGGCCGCCCGATCAGCATCGGCAAGAACGTGTGGATCGGTGCCGGCGCGCTGATCATGCCAGGAGTGACGATCGGCGACGGTGCGCTGGTCGGCGCCGGCAGCGTGGTCACCCGCGACGTGCCGGCCGGCATGACGGTAGTGGGCAATCCGGCGCGGCCGCGGCCCGCGAAGTAAGCGCAAGGAGCCGGCGCCAGCGCCGCTCATTGCCGGGTTTCGTGCAACCTGGAACCGTAAAACGACGTTTCGTCGCAATTGCCGGCGACGCCGCCGGTGGCGCATCTAGAATCGCATCACCACATAACACTAAAAAAGGTTCCTGCCATGTCACGCGCTCTTCCGCTCTGCACCCTGCTGTACTCGCTGCTCTGCTCCACGTTTGCCGTGACGTCGGCATACGGCGCCGAAGATGCGCGGCAACTGGCCGCTTTCCGCGCCATCAACGTGCATGGGCCGATCAACATCGAAGTGCGTGCCGGCCAGGCCCAGTCGGTGAAGGTGATCGGCCGGCCGGAGTTCATCGGCAAGGTGATCACCAGCGTGAAGGCCGACGAGCTGCGCATCGATTACGCGGAGAAAAACAATGTGTCGCTGAAGGATGGCGACAGGATCGTGGTCACCGTGCCGTCGCTGGTCAAGTGCATCGTCGAGGGCGCCGGGCAGGTGGTCATCGACAACGTGAAGGAAGAGCGGCTCGACCTGCAGTTCGAGGGCGCCGGCCGGCTCGAAGCCAAGGGCAGCGCGAAATGGCTGCGGCTGAAGGCGCGCGGTGTCGGCGAAGTCACCACGCAATACCTGAAGGCCGAGCGGGCCGACGTCAACTTCGAAGGCATCGGCGACGTGAAGGTGCATGCCAGCCAGACGCTGAACGCCGTGGTGCGCGGCATGGGCAGCCTGACCTACTTCGGGCGGCCGAAGACACTGAACAAATCGGTCTCCGGCATCGGCGACGTCGAGGCAGGTGACTAACACTCCGGCAGTGCCCGGCGTCGGAAGCGCCGGCGCAATAGCTGGCGTCAGGACACTTTGGCCGCCAGCTTCGCATGCCGAAGAACCCCGTTGCGCTCGAAGCCCAGCGCCTCGTACAGCGCGATGGCCCGCTCGTTTCGCGCCCCCACGTGCAGCATCGGCGTCACGCCCTGCCGCTGCATGCCGTGCACGATGCACCGCACCAGCAGCCTTGCATGGCCCCGGCCCGTGTACTCCGGGTGCGTGCAGACGGCGCTCACTTCGCGCAGCTCGCCGAAGTCCATCCGCTCGCCCGACAGCGCGACGAGTCTGCCCGCATCGCGAATGCCGGCATAACGGCCCATCGTGCCGGTACGCGGCCGGAAGTAGCCGGGAAACGCAATCGATGTCAGCTCCAGCATCCCCGGATCGAGCGCATCGAGTTCGACGACGCCTTCCGCGGCGGGCTGTGGCACGCTCCCGCCCGTGTGGACCATCTGCAGCACGCTGGACAGTTCTGTCATTTGCCAGCCGTCCGGCACGGCCGGGATCGCGCCGACGAAATACACGTCCTCGCCCAGTTGCTCCAGATCGTTCGCCGGTACCGGCATGCCGTGCTCCGGTACCGCGCAGAACGGCGCCAGATCGGGCCCGTAGCGCCGCATGCCGCCCAGCGTTTGCGCCAGGTGGCGATGGCCGCTGTCCAGTGCCGCCCAGACCGGATTGGCCAACCCTTCCCTCACCATTTCACTCTCCTTTCCGATGCATCCGATCCGCTATACTGCCCGTTTTTTCGCGAAGAATCCACGATGAGCGCCCTGCCACCCTGCCCGCAATGCAATTCCGAATTCACGTACCAGGACGGCGCCAACCTCGTCTGCCCCGAGTGCGCGCATGAATGGCCGGCCGCCGGCGAGGCGTCCGCCGAAACCGCACGGGTGTACCGCGACGCGTCCGGCAATATCCTGCAGGATGGCGATACCGTCACCGTCATCAAGGACCTGAAACCGAAGGGTTCCGGCGGCGTGATCAAGCAGGGCACGAAGGTGAAGAACATCCGCCTCGTCGACAGCGATCACGACATCGACTGCAAGATCGACGGCTTCGGCGCGATGAGCCTGAAAACGGAATTCGTGCGCAAGGTGTGACCCGGCGGCGGGCCCGGCGAAAACGATTGCAACAAAAATAATACGTGCCTACAATCGCCGAGGTCCCACTACCGAGGCATGTATGGCATTCACCGCACCGATCCGCCCGGCTACCCGCGCCGCTACCAACGCCGCTACCCACGCCGCTATCCGTCTCACTGCCCGCGTTACCGCCCGCATTGCGGCCCTGGCCGCCGCGCTGCTGGCACTGCATGGGGGCGCCGCCTTCGCCGCCACCTGCGGCAAGGCGCCGGCCGGTGAACTGACCGCGCAGCGGATCGCCGCCGCGGCGCCCACCCGCACCGGGCCGCAGCTGTACGAAGGCCCGGTCTGGATCGGCGATGCGCTGTATTTCTCGGACTTCGGCCACGCGGGCGATTTCCCGTCGCGCATCCGCAAGCTCGCCGCCGACGGCACCGTCAGTACCTTCCTCGATGATAGCGGCAGCAACGGCCTGGCCGTCGATGCGCAGGGCAACCTGGTCGCCGCCACGCACAAGTACAAGTCGCTGTCGCGCTATGCGATTGCCGGCGGTGCGCGCACCGCCGGCGCCGGAAGCTACAACGGCAACGTCTTCAACTCGCCCAACGATATCGCCATCGCCGCGGACGGCACGCTGTACTTCACCGACCCCGATTACCAGAAGGCGGCGGCGCCCGGCGGCCAGCCCGTGACCGGCATCTACCGCGTGGGTACCGACGGCAAGGTGACATTGGTGGACGGGACACGGCGCAACCCGAACGGCATCGCACTGTCGCCCGACGGCAGCCTGCTGTACGTGAATGCCAGCGATGGCGAGGTGCGTGCCTATCCCATCCGTGATGGCGTGCCCGGCGCCGGCAATACCTTCATCAAGGGCATCGACGGCGGCGACGGCATGACGCTCGACTGCCATGGCAACCTGTACGTGACCGAACACGGCGCGAAGCGCGTCCGGGTCTTCTCGCCGCAGGGCAAGGAGCTGGCCACGATCCGGGTCGATGCCAACGTGACCAACGCGGCGTTCGGCGGTGCCGATGGCCGCACCCTCTTCATCACCGGCGACCGCGCCCTGTGGCGCATCGCGCTCGACGTGAGCGGCCAGCCGTACTGAAGGCCCGCCGCGGCCGCGGCGGACAGAAGTGTGTAGTCATCCACTCCCGAAGGAGATCTGCATGCGTAAAACAAGCATCCTGTTCGCGGCACTGTTCATTCACGGCGCGGCCATGGCCGAGGCGGGCTTCGGCGAACGCCGCGTGGAACACAGCCTGGCTGCCGACATCACCCCCGCCGGCGTCATCGCCGGGGAAATCCGCAACGAAGACGGCCGGCGCCGCGCGGTGCTCTACCGCGCCGGCCAGGTCACCGAGCTCGGCACGCTGGGCGGCACCGACAGCTATGCGGCGGCCATCAACGCCGCAGGCACCGTGACCGGCGGCGCGCTCGATGGCAGCGGCCGCTGGCGTGCGTTCCGCTGGCAGCAGGATGGCATGCGCGATCTCGGCACGCTGGGCGGTTCCAGCAGCCTGGGCATCGCGATCAACGCGGCGGGCCACATTGCCGGCTATGCCGATATCGAGGATGGCAGCTACCATGCGTTCGCGCATGACGGCACGCGGATGACGGACCTGGGCACCTTCGGCGGCAGGAACAGCTATGCCGCCGGCATCAACAACAGCGGCACCGTCGTCGGCGCCGCGCAGCTCGAAAACGGCTACCGGCATGCGTTCGCATGGACATCCGGCGAGGGCATGCGCGACCTCGGCACGCTGGGCGGCCGGGTCAGCGCCGCCACCGCCATCAACGACAGCGGCATGATCGTGGGCGCATCGGAAACCGCGGACCGCCGCTGGCACGCCTTCCTGCACGATGGCCGCAGGATGATCGACCTGGGTGCCCTGATCGCCAACGGCAACAGCTACGCGACCGGCATCAATGCCGCCGGCGACGTGGTCGGCACGGTCCGCATGCGCGACCATGCCCCGCTCACCTTCGTCTACAAGGATGGGCAGATGCGTATCCATCCCAACCGGGGCAGCCTGTACGAGACTGGCAAGATCACCGACGACGGCAAGCTGGTCGGCGCCCACTACACCGGCCACCGCTACCAGGCATTCACGATGCCGTCGACGATCGACCTGTCGTACAAGGCCAGGCCGTCGGACCATGCGCTGCTCGTGCTGCTGGCGGCGCTAGTGTTCTGGTGCCTGCGGAAGGGTTACGTGCACTGGCGCTACGGTTTACTCGGCAAGCCGACGATTTACTGAAAAGGGAAACTGCATGGCATATCCGTATCTGGGCGACATCATCAAGGCATTGACCGGCATCGACCTGCCGTTGCCGATACCGGTCTTCGGCCTTTCCGTCGTGCTGGCCATGTTCGTGGCGGGCGCCGTTCTCCGGCGCGAGCTGGCCAGGCTGCATGCTTCGGGCGAACTCGGTTACGCGCAGCTGCGCTACAGGACCGCGCGCGGCGAGCGGGCACGCCGCCCGGTCGCCCCGGCCGACGTGGTCTCCGATCTCACGCTGGTTACCCTGGCGGCGGGCATCGTGGGGGCCCGGGTGTTCCATATCCTCGAGCACACCGACGGGTTCCTGGCCGATCCCGCGGCGATGATCTTCACCCGCTCGGGCCTGAGCATCTTCGGCGGCCTGATCTTCGGCACGCTGGCGGGTCTGGTCTGCGTACGGCGCTGGCAACTGCCGGCGCCGGCCGTGCTGGACGCCGCCGCGCCCGCCCTGATGCTCGGCTATGCGCTGGGCCGGATCGGCTGCCAGTTGTCCGGCGACGGCGACTGGGGCATCGCCGCCGACATGGCCCTCAAGCCGGACTGGCTGCCCGCCTGGCTGTGGGCGCAGACGTACGAGAACAATATCGTCGGCGAAGTGATCGCCCTGCCCGGCGTCTATCCCACGCCGCTGTACGAGGCGGCGATGTGCATCGCGCTGTTCGGGGTGCTGTGGGCGCTGCGCCGGCACGGCTTCCAGAAGGGCTGGCTGTTCGCGGTCTACCTGGTGTGCGCAGGCATCGAGCGGCTGCTGATCGAGCAGATCCGCCACAACCCGGTGCTCGACTTCGGCGTGTTCCGCTGCACGCAGGCCGAAGTCATCGCGGTGCTGCTGATCCTGTGCGGGCTGGCCGCCACGGCACTGCTGGCGCGGCGGCAGCCGGCCCGGCGGATGCGGGTCTAGTATCGGGTCTGGTATCGGGTCTGGTATCGGGTCTGGTATCGGGTCTGGTATCCTGACTTGCTAGAAATCGGCGACCATCTTCAGCATCACGGTGCGCGGATTGCCGACCGGGACCCAGGTGGCGTTCGCGGCGCCGGCGAAGTATTCCCTGTCGAACAGGTTCTTCACGTTCAGCTGCACGCGCCAGCCGCGCCGTTCCAGCGACACGCTGGCATCGGCCACCGTGTACGCCGGCACCACGTACGGCGAACTGGTGGACGTTTTTTCGCCCACGTACCGGAACCCGAAGCCCGCTCCCCAGCCCCGCAGCGCGCCGGTGAAGCGGTAGTTCGCCAGCAGGTTCGCCGTCCTGCGCGGCACGCCGGAAAGCTTCTGCCCCACGGTCGCGGCCTGCGATCCGGCCGCCTCGGTGATCACCGCGTCCAGGAACGACACGGCGCCGGACAACTGCCAGCCGTTCTTCAGGTCGGCCGCCACTTCCGCCTCGTAGCCACGGGTGCGCTGCTCGCCGATCGCCACCTGGAAGCCGGGATTGACGTCGTCCGTCTGCGCCAGGTTGCGGCGCTCCAGGTCGTAATACGCCACGCTGGCGCTGAGCCGCCGGTCGTCGGACAGAAACTTGGCGCCGATCTCGCCCTGCCTGCCCTCTTCCGGCTCGATCGGGCTGCCGTCCGCCGTGATGCCGGTCTGCGGCAGGAACGACGTGGCATAGCTGACGTACGGCGCGATGTTCGGCGTGACCTTGTACACCGCGCCGACGTGGCCGGTGTTGGCCGAGCTGTCCACGTCCGACCGGGCTGCCGTCGGCACGTTGACGGTCTTCAGCCTGGCGCGATCGTGGCGCAACGACAGGCTTACGCCGAGCCGGTCCGACACGTCGACATGGTCGCGCAGGTACAGCCCGTTCTGCGCCAGCGTGGTATCGACGATCGACGTGACCGCGCACGCCGTGACCTGCCGGCCCGTTACCGGGTTGTGGATGTTCTGGGCGGCGATCGCGCAGCGCCGCGAGTCGCGGTAGAGCTGGTCGTGCATCGCATCGAAGCCCGCCATCACGTGATGGGCCAGGCCGCCCCACCCGAACGTGCGCGCCAGGCTGGTGTCGAGCCCGTCCGAACGCCCGTTGAAATCCTGGCTCAGCACATTGCGGTTGAAATTGCCGGCGGCCGTCAGCGCGCCGCTGGTATTCGCCAGCTGGCCGGTCAGTTCCATGTCGGTATGGCGGTACGTCTGGTTCAGCGTCCAGCCGCTGTCGAAGCGGTGGGCCAGCGTGTAGCCGACCGTCTTCTGTTCGGCGTCGTACGGCGCAACCGTGGTGTCGCCGGTGAAGAAGCTGTGCGGCACCAGCGCGTCCGCGCCGGTCAGCGAGGTGGCCGCCACCGGCAGGCCCTGCTGCCGCACGTACTGCCGCCCGTTGATCGACGCCAGGATCGTGAAATCGGTGCGGATGCCCAGGTCCAGCGAAAGCGACGGCGCCAGGTAGCGGGTCTTGAACCACACATTGTCGGTCGGGTCGTCCGAATTCATCGCCATGCCGGCCACGCGCAGCGCGGCCTTGCCGTTCTCCGAGGCGATCGGGCGGCCGATGTCGAACGTGCCCTGGCGGTAGCCGTAGGTGCCCACGGTCAGCCCGAGCTGTGTAAAAGCTTCAGGGCGCGGGCGCTTGCTGACGATGTTGACGGTGCCGCCCGGCGTGACCTGGCCGAAGTACACCGAGGCGGGGCCCTTCACCACTTCGACGCGCTCGGCGCCGAACACTTCCTGGGCGATCCAGTTGGCCTGCCCGATGCGCAGGCCATCGAGGACCATCGTGTCCGAAGCGCTCTGGCCGCGGATGATGAAGTCGTCCCAGCCGCGGCGGCCCAGCGTACCGGAGGTCACGCCGGCCACGGTTTCGATGGCCTCGTCCAGCGTGGTGGCCTGGCGCGCATCGATCAGCGCGCGCGTCACGACGGAGATGGACTGCGGCGTTTCCTGCAGCGATTTATCGGACCTGGTGGTGGACACGGACTGCGTGGCGAAGCCTTCGCGGCTGGCGCCGACTTCGACGACGGGCAGCACGGCCTGCCCTTCCACGCCCGCCGGCGTATCGGGTACCGCCGCGGCGCATGCCGGCCCGACGACAGCGAGGGAAACAATGGCCAGGCGGACGGCGCCGGCGCAAGGACGGAGGTGACTGCTGAACTGAAACATGAAATCCCGCAACAAATGATAATGATTCTCATTATCGTTGATTGCGGGGTTTCAGGTCCAGTTATTTCCCTGGATCATTGCATGTGATACGCGGTCAACGTGGTTGCGCCAGGCCCGCCAGCGCCGGCACCACCTCGTGCAGGCTGGCCACTTCGAAGGTGGGAACGGCGGCCGAATCGTTGGCCAGCCGGCCGGGATTGAACCAGCCGCTTTCGATGCCGTAGCGGTTCGCACCGAGGATGTCGGCATCGAGCCGGTCGCCGATGATGATCGCCTCGTGCCGCGCGAAGGCGCGCGCCAGCTTGCCTGCGTGTTCGAAGAAGCGCACATCGGGCTTGGCGAACCCGCACGCCTCGGACGTGCACACGAACGAAATGTGGCCGGCCAGGCCCGAGCTGGCGATGCGCAGCTGCTGGATCTGCTCGGCGCCGTTGGTGACGATGCCCACTTCGCCCACGTCGGCCAATGCCTCGCACAGCTGTTCGGCGCCGTCGACCAGCACCACGGTATCGGCCAGCGACTCCACGAACAGGCGGCTGGCCGCCTCGGGATCGAGGTCGAGGCCGTTCGCCGCGAATGTCTGGCGGAACCGGTCCACCTTCAGGAACTCCTTCGAGACGGTGCCCGCCTCGAAGTTGCGCCATAGCGCGGTGTTGATGACCTGGTATTGGCCGAACAATCCGGCGAGCTCGCCGGAGAAGCCCAGCGCACCCAGCGTGCGGACGAACGACAGGTGTTCGGACGCCTTGAAGTCGAGCAGCGTATCGTCGAGGTCGAACAGGAACAGCCGGTGTTTCATGATGATCGTGAGCGTTGCAGGATGTTGCATCCTAGCACGCATCGGCCGCGACGGTCATCACGCCCGGCCATGTCCGTGGCCGGGCAGCATCAATGGATGGGGAAGCCCAGCTCGGTCGGCAAGGGCTGCGCGGCGATCGACGTCTCGCCTTCCGGGTCCTTTTCGGTGATCCACGCGATCCATACCAGCACTTCGCGAATGCTGGCCAGGCCGCTGTGCAGTGCCGTCCTGGCGGTGCGCAGCTCTTCCAGCTCGCCGCTGCCATAGGCGGGGGCGATCCAGATCCCTTCGGGAACCGCGCTGATCCGGCCTTCCAGGTCCGCGAGATCGGCCGTCATTTCTTCCTGCAGCGCTTCGAGCACCGTCACCACGAGCTCGGTGTCGCAAATATCTGTTTCGTTCATGGGGATTCTCCATTCGATTGCACAGGCAAAACCGCCCAGTTGCACAGGCGACCAGGAGATGCTGTCAAGGAGGAATCAAACAGGGCCGCCGAAAGGCGACGGAGAGTCCAACCGAAACAACAACGACTGGACGTAGTGTCAGTCAGAGCATACAGCGCACCGCAACATTCACCTAGTTATTTTGGAATTCATTTCATGCCCGCGGGCGAAAAAAAAGGACGCCGGCGGCGTCCTTTTCGGTGCGATCGGGAATCCGATCAGTTCTGCGTCAGGAACGTCTTGAGCTTGTCCGAACGCGATGGCTGGCGCAGCTTGCTCATGGCCTTCGCTTCGATCTGGCGGATACGTTCGCGCGTCACGTCGAACTGCTTGCCGACTTCTTCCAGCGTGTGGTCGTTCGACATTTCGACGCCGTAGCGCATGCGCAGCACCTTCGCTTCGCGCGGGGTCAGCGAATCGAGCACTTCCTTGATCACATTGCGCATCGAGGCGTGCAGTGCGGCGTCCAGCGGGGCCAGCGTGGTGTTGTCCTCGATGAAGTCGCCCAGCTGCGAATCGCCGTCCTCGCCCATCGGCGTTTCCATCGAAATCGGCTCCTTGGCGATCTTCATGATCTCGCGCACCTTCGATTCCGGCATCTCCATCTTCGCCGCCAGCGTCGCCATGTCCGGCTCGTTGCCGGTTTCCTGCATGATCTGGCGGCTGATGCGGTTCATCTTGTTGATCGTTTCGATCATGTGCACCGGCACGCGGATGGTGCGCGCCATGTCGGCGATCGAACGCGTGATCGCCTGGCGGATCCACCACGTGGCGTACGTCGAGAACTTGTAGCCGCGACGGTACTCGAACTTGTCGACCGCCTTGAGCAGGCCGATATTGCCTTCCTGGATCAGGTCCAGGAATTGCAAGCCGCGGTTGATGTATTTCTTGGCGATCGAGATCACGAGGCGCAGGTTGGCCACCGTCATTTCGCGCTTCGCATGGCGGGCGCGCTTCTCGCCGGCCGCCATCTGCTTGTTGATCTTGCGCAGGTCGGCCAGCGGCAGCGCCACGCGCTCCTGCAGGTCGATCATCTTGTTCTGCAGTTCCTTGATGGCCGGCACGTTACGGCCCAGCACCGCGCTGTATGGATGGCGCGCGCCCACTTCGCCGTCCACCCAGTCCAGGTTCGTTTCATTGCCCGGGAAGACCTTGATGAAGTGCGCCCGCGGCATGCCGCAGCGGTTCACGCACAGTTCCAGCACGGCGCGCTCGATGTTGCGCACCTGCTCCATCTGGCCGCGCAGCGTGTCGCACAGCTTTTCCACCACTTTCGCGGTGAAGCGGATGCCCAGCAGCTCGACGGAAATCGCCGACTGCGCCTTCTGGTACGCCGCGGAGCCGTAGGCGGCCTTGCGCATGCGGTCGAACTGCGACGAGATGACGGCGAAGCGCTCCAGCGCATCGACCTTCAGCTGCACCAGCTGTTCGCTGGAGAAGCCGGCCGCGCCGCCGTTGGCGTCGCCGTCGGCATCCTCTTCCTCGATCTCTTCTTCCTCGTCGTCGTCGCCGGCCGCCGCGGGCGCGGGTGCCGCCGCCGGTGCCGGCGCCGAATTCTCGTCCGGATCGACGAAGCCGTCGACCACGTCGTCCACCTTCAGCTCGTCGCTTTCGATCTTCGCGGCCAGCTCGACGATCTCGTTGATCGTGGTCGGGCAGGCGGAGATGGCCTGGATCATGTCGCGCAGGCCTTCCTCGATGCGCTTGGCGATGGCGATCTCGCCTTCGCGCGTGAGCAGCGCGACCGCGCCCATTTCACGCATGTACATGCGCACCGGGTCGGTGGTGCGGCCGAAGTCGGAATCCACGGTCGACAGCGCCGTGGCGGCAGCCGCTTCCACTTCGTCGTCGGAGGTGGCCGTGGCCACGTTGTCGGACAGCAGCAGCGCCTCGGCATCCGGGGCGCGCTCGTAGACGGCGATGCCCATGTCGTTGAACGTGGCGATGATGCCTTCGATCGCTTCCGGATCGACGATGTTCTCGGGCAACTGGTCGTTGATCTCGGCATAGGTGAGGAAACCGCGGTCCTTGCCCATGTTGATCAGGTTCTTGAACTGCTGGCGGCGCTTTTCCACGTCGTCGGTGGTCAGGCCGGCTTCGCCGCCGAACGGATCGAGGCCCTTCGCCTTGCGCTCGCGCGCCTTCGACGCTGCCTTCAGTTCGGCGCGTTCGACGGCGTTCAGCGCCGCCACCTCATCGTTCTCCGGCGTGAATTCGCTCGGCTTGCGGCCGCGGCGGCCCGGCACTTTGACGGACGGCAGCAGGTAGCCGGAGGTGTCGATCGAGGCCAGCGTGGCGGCATCCGTGACCTGGCTGACGGCGGCCGGGGCGGTCGACGACGGCGTGGCGGCCGATGCGTTCAGGTCGAGCTTGGCCTTGCGCACGCGCACCACCGGCGCTTTCGGCGCGGCGTCGTCCTGCTCCTTGCGCACCGCTTTTTTCGGTTCCTCGACCGCGTCCGCAACGGCTTCCACCGGCAGGTCGGCCGACGCCGTGTCACCGGCCAGCACAGCCAGGCGCGACGTTTTCTTCTTTACCACGGTCACTTTGCCGGCGGCCTCTTGCGCATTGTCGATCACATAGGATAAGGTGGTCTTCGGCACAGTCAGCGGCGCGGCTTCGGCGCGCGGCTTCTTGGCGGACAGCGTGAGGGTCTTCGGCATTTTCGTCGTCATTAAATATCTCTTCAGTGCCTGGCCGGGCACGACGCGGTGGAAAAAATTGAACAATCCAGCGCGGCCTTCATCGAGGCCCCGCCGGTACGTATATGGGGATCATCCGGAATGAAAAAAGCCCGCGCATCGTGAACCGCGCCTCCATGGCCCGATTAACGGGTCGATCAGGCACGAGTTCGTCGCGGACTCGGTTCCGGGTATTCAGTACAAACAGAAGAGAGGGCTCGGCCCTGTCGCGCCTGCCGGGTTTCATGAATCCGTTCATGCACCCCGGGCGCCGTCATGCGGAAAGCCCTGTTCAGGGGACCGCGTACAACTCCTTACCAGACTGAATCTGCACCGTGCTGCTTTTGGTGCGTCGGCCATTATACACGCTTTGCTATCTCCTGGCACGCCGATGGCATAAAGTCCAGCTGTCAAGGGGTGTGATCGGCCCGGCATGGTGACGAAAAATGCAAGGCGTGCGCTGGTTGCGCGTGGTATGCTGACGCCTCCTGATTAACCTATGATGTCGATGAATACCAGCCTTACCCCCGAGACTTCCGCTGCCGACGAATCCGCTTCCCAAGCCGCCGCTTCCCAAGACGCCACGCCAGACAATGCTGTGCAAGATGTTGCTGCACAGGACGCTGCTGCACAGGACGTCACCGCGGCCGATGGTGCCGCACCGGGCGTTGCTGCCCCGGGCACTGCGTCCACCACGGCGGCGGCTCCGGCGCTGAGCGCCCGCTCGCTGTTGAAGCAGCTTGGGCAGCAGTTCCCGCCATTCCGCGATTTTCTGCCCCTGGCGATCGGGATCGACAAGCAGATCATCGCGCAGGTGCCGGGCATCGACCGCAAGCTGATGCGTTCCGCGCTGGGCATTCATACGGGTTCGCAGCGCTACCTGCGCGCGATGGAAAAGGCCACCGTGCGCTACAACCTCGATGGCTCGGCCGGCGCCGAAGTCACCGACGTGCACCGCAAGCATGCCAAGGAAACGCTGGCCGAACGCTTCCGCAAGGAAGCGGAGCGCAAGAAGGCCGAACGCGAAGCGCAGGCGGCCGAGGAAGCGGCAAGCCGCCGCCAGGAAAAGCTCGAACAGCTGACCGCCAAGTTCTCCCGCAAGGGTTGATGGCGTCCTGATGGCGTTTCATACCGAAGCGGCACCGCGCGAGCCCGAACTGCCGCCTTACCCGGGCATCGCGCTGGCCGACATCCGCCTCGTGCGCACGGCCGAGGAAGCGCAGGCCGCCCAGGCCGCCCTGCTCGCGCAAGACGCGATCGGCTTCGACACCGAATCCAAACCCACCTTCGTCAAGGGCCAGAGCTCGGACGGACCGCACCTGGTGCAGTTCGCCGACGAGCACACGGCCTGGCTGTTCCCGGTGGGCCCCGACGTGGCGGCACTGCTGCCGGCGCTCAGGGCCATTCTCGAATCGACGCAGACGCTGAAGGTGGGCTTCGGCCTGTCGGACGATGTCAAGCGCCTGCGCGCCAAGCTCGCCATCGAGCCGGCACGGGTGGTCGACCTGTCGAGCGCACTGCGCGTGCCCGGCCAGAAGCACGACCTGGGCGCGAAGAGCGCGGTGGCCAAGTATTTCGGCCGCAAGCTGCAGAAATCGAAAAAGATCTCCACCACCAACTGGGCCGCGCCAAGGCTGACGGACAGGCAGCAGCAATATGCCGCCGACGATGCCCAGGTGGCGCTGCGCGTCTACCGCCACTGGATCGCGCTCGGCAATACGCTGCCGCCGCCGAAGGTGGCGCGTCCGCGCAGGCCAGCGGCGGAAAAAGCGGCGGCCGCGAAGGGCTGAAGCGCGCGGCGCTGTTCTTCCGGCGCGCGCGGGGGTATGCTTGCGCGGTCGACATCCGCCCAGGAACGGCATGCCCAGTCCAAGACACCCGACGCGCACGGTTTTCATCGCCGCCTTCGCCTTTTCGCTTGCCGCGCCTGCGGCCGCGTCGCCGCCTGCGTTGCCAGCTTCGCCTGCGCCGCCAGTTCCTCTTGTTCCACCCGATACGCTGGCGCAGCGCGTGGCGCCCTGCGTCGCGTGCCACCAGCCGCAGGGGCGCAACGACGCGTTCTTTCCCCGCATCGCCGGCAAGCCGGAAGGCTACCTGTACAACCAGCTGCTCAATTTCCGCGACGGGCGCCGGCAGTATCCGATGATGACCTACATGGTCGGCCACCTGCCCGAGCCTTACCTGCGCGAAATCGCGCAATTCTTCGCCAGCCAGCATCCGCCGCATCGATCCTCCGCCACCGGCCCGGCCCGCGTGGAGGCCACGGCGCAAATGCTGGAACGGGGCCGCGTGCTCGTCCGGCAGGGCGACGCGGCGCGCGGGATCCCCGCCTGCATCGCCTGCCACGGCCAGGCGCTGGCCGGCGTCGCGCCGGCGATTCCCGGGCTGGTGGGGTTGCCACGCGACTACATCAATGCCCAGTTCGGCGCCTGGAAGAACAAGGTGCGGCGCGCGCAGGCGCCCGACTGCATGGCCGACGTGGCATCCCGGCTCACCGGGGCGGATGTGGCGGCGGTTTCCGCATGGCTGGCCAGCCAGGGCGTGGATGACGCGGCCAGGCCGGCGGCGGCACCCGCCGCGCCGCTGCCTCTGCGGTGCGGCGGCGTGCCCGATCACGGCGGTGCCCGATGAGCCGCCGGGCGCGCTGGATCGCCGCCGGCACGGCGATGGTGCTCACGGTCGCCGTGGGCCTGCTGTGGCCGCGCCACGATGACGGACCGCCGCCCGGCGCCGCGTTTGCCGCGCTGCCGGCCGCCGACAGGATCGCCCGCGGCGCCTACCTGGCCCGCGCCGCCGACTGCATGGCGTGCCACACGGTGCGCGGCGGCGCGCAATACGCCGGCGGCCGCGAACTGCAAACGCCGTTCGGCGCCATCGTCTCGCCGAACATCACGCAGGACCCGGAGACCGGCATCGGCCGCTGGAGCGCGCAGGATTTCTGGAACGCGCTGCACAACGGCCGCTCGCGCGACGGGCGGCTGCTCTACCCCGCCTTCCCCTACACGAACTACACGGCGATCACGCGCGACGACGCCGATGCGCTGTATGCCTATTTCCGCACGATCCCCGCGGTACGGCACGCGAGCGCGCCGCACCGGCTGCGCTTCCCGTACGACACGCAGCTGGCGCTGGCGGCCTGGCGCGCGCTGTACTTCCGGCCCGGCGTCTACCGGGAGCGCCGCGACCGGCCGGTGGAATGGAATCGCGGCGCCTACCTGGTGGAAGGCCCCGGCCATTGCAGCGCGTGCCACAGCGCGCGCAATGTGCTGGGCGGCAGCGGCGGCGACCTGTCCGGCGGGCTGGTGCCCGTGCTGGGCTGGTATGCGCCGTCGCTCACCTCGGACTCGGAAGCGGGCCTGGGCAGCTGGCCGGTGCAGGAAATCGCCCAGTTGCTGCACACGGGCGTGTCGCCGCGCGCCACCGTGTTCGGCCCGATGGCCGAAGTGGTGGGCGAAAGCCTGCAGTACCTGTCCGAGGCGGATGTGCGGGCCATGGCGGTGTACCTGAAATCGCTGCCGGCTTCGGCCAACGGCGGCGCGAAACACGAGCGTTCGAAGGCGCCGGAGGCGGTGGCGTTCCTGCAGGCCGGCGCCAGGCTGTACGACAAGCACTGCGCCGAATGCCACGGCGCCACCGGCGCCGGCTTCCCGCCCCGCTACCCGCCGCTGGCGGGCAACCGCGCGCTGACGATGCCCGACTCCACCAATGCCATCCGCATCGTGCTCAACGGCGGCTTCCCGCCCGGCACGCGCGGCAACCCGCGCCCGTACGGCATGCCGCCGTTCGGCCACGCGCTCGACGACGGCGAGGTCGCCCAGGTGGTCTCCTACCTGCGCAGCGCCTGGGGCAACAACGCCCCGCCGGTGAGCGGCACGGACGTCAACCGGTATCGCGCCGTGCCGCTGGACTGAAAAATCTGCGGCCTGTTCCGCTCCCGCTGCAGTCTGTCGCATGCGCCGCGACCGGCGGGGCGGGTTTCCGTACGATGGGGTCATCGACACAGCATTGACGGAGACAGCCATGAAAACCCATATCCTCGCCCTGGTCGGCACTGCCCTGCTCGCCGCCGTGCTGGCCGCGGGCGGGGCCGCCAGTTCGGCGGCGGCGGCCGATTCGCTGGCGTGGCTGGGTGCCGGCGAGCGTGTGCAGGGCAGCGGCAGGATCGTGTCGCAGGCGCGCCAGCCGGGGCCGTTCCACGGCGTGGAGCTGTCGGTGGGCGCACAGGTCGAGGTCGTCATCGGCGGCGACGATACGCTGACGATCGAAGGCGACGACAACATCCTGCCCCTCGTCGAAACGGCGGTGCGCAACGGCATGCTGGTCATCCGCCCCGTGAAGAAGAACATGCAGATCGATGGCCGCCGGCTGAAGATCGTGGTGCGGGCCCGCAACGTGGACAACCTGGGCGTGGCCGGTTCCGGCACGCTGCAGGCGACCCGCATTCGCGCCGACAAGCTCACGCTCGAAGTGGCCGGCTCCGGCGCGCTCGATATCGACGGCATCGAAGCGAAATCGATCGACGTGGAAGTGGCCGGCAGCGGCAAGGTGGAAGCGGCCGGCGAGGCGGCACGCGCCGCGATCTCGATCGCCGGCTCGGGCAAGGCCGATACCACCCGCCTGAACGTGCAGCATGCCACCGTGAGCGTGAGCGGTTCCGGCCAGTCGCTGCTGACGGCGCGCAGCACGATTACCGCCAACATCACCGGCTCCGGCAACGTGGGCTATTACGGCGATGCGCAACTGACCAAGGCGGTAGCCGGTTCCGGCACCGTGCAGCGCCTGGGCGCTTCCGCAAGATAAGCGGCTGCCAGGCCTACCCCTTTGCCAGGCCCGGCAGGCGCAAATCCGCCGGGCCTGTCATCTCACCGGCTGGAGATCACAGATCGAACTTCAGCTCGGCCACCAGCGTGCGCTGGGTGTACGGGTGGAATGCCCAGTACTTCTCGTTGCCCAGGTTGTCGACACCCAGCGCGCCGGACCAGTGATCGTCGAAGCGGTAACGCACCCGCGCGTCGGCCACCAGGTAGCGCGACACCCCCATGTACGCAAAGCCGTTCGGGTCGCTGTTGTCCAGCGTGCCGTACTGCGTGCCGCTGTAGCGCAGGCCGGCGCTGGCGCTCAGCTTTTCGGTGGCGCGCCAGGTGGCCTGCGCGGTGGCCCGCCAGCGAGGCACCCGCGGCTGCCGCTTGCCCACCGATGCCGGCAACGCCGCGTTTTCGCGGATGCGCGAATCCGCGAACGTGAGGCTGGAATTGACCGACAGGCCGGCCACCAGCACGTCGTCGGCCTGCCGCGCCAGTTCCAGGCCGGTGGTGCGGATGCGCCCCACGTTCTGCACCGTCGACACGGTGGGTGTCAACGGCTGCGAATACAGCGCGTCGCGCGTGCTCTCGTGGAACAGCGTCGCGCGCAGGCTGCCCTGGGGCAGCAGGCGCTCGGCCGTCAGCTCCTCCGTCCACGAGCGTTCGGCGCGCAGATCCGGGTCGGTATTGACGATGCGGCCGTCGACGATCGAGCCCTGGAACAGTTCGGCCGCGGTGGGGTTGCGGATCGCGCGGCCCGCCGAGGCCTTCAGCGTCCATTCGTCGGTCATGCGCCATGCCAGCGCGGCCTTCGGCGACCAGCCATCCTCGCGCCGCTCGCCAAAACGCAGCGGGCCGCTGGTGGCGTTCGCCACCTCGCCGCCATGGGCCTGCCAGCGTTCCCAGCGCGCGCCCAGCGTGGCCTTCCACTGTTCGTCGATGCGCCACGTGTCCTGCGCATACACGCTGGTGAGCCGCGTGTTGCCGTTGAAGGTCGACACGTGCCGGCCATCGGCGGCGGCCAGCCAGTCCGGCGTCGAGAACACCCGCGTGCGCAGCTGCGCGCCGTCGCGCTGCACGCCCAGGTCGACCGTGTGCGCGGCGTCCGGCCGCCAGATGCCCTTCAGCGCCAGCGTCTGCCAGCCGCTGCCGGCCATGTCGGTCACGTTGCCCTGCCCCGTGGCATCCTGATCGGCCAGCACCACGGTGGGCACGCGCACCAGGTCCTTGCGGTAGTCGTACTTGCTGGCGGCTATCTCCCAGTCGAACGTGTCCTTCGCATGGCGCTTGATCGACAGGCCTTGCATCAGGTGTTCCAGGTCGCCCCGCTGCGGCGCGAAGTCGGAAGCGAGCAGCGTATAGCGGCGGCCGTCGACATCGATGTTGCCGCCCGTGACGCGATTGCCGGCCGCGTCGCGCAGGTACGAATCGCTGCGGCGGTCGGCATCGTTGCGCCACCAGCCCAGCGTGTAGCTGGCGCGCAGTACCGGCGAGAAGTCATACGCCAGCTTGACCTTGGCATGGTCCTGCACCGTGTGCACCTGGTTGTTCGCGCCGAGGATCAGCCACTCGCGGTTGGACGGATTGCGGCCGGCGACGGCGCCGGTAACCGGCACGCTGCCGGCACCCGCCACGCCGCTCGATACCAGCCTGTTGGCGAAGCCGATCGGCTGGCCGTCGCTGTCCTGCCGCGACAGGTGCAGCCACCACGACAGCGCGCCGTGCCGGTCGCCCAGCGCGGCGCTGCCCTGCTTGCCGTAGAAGCTGTCGCGGGTGCCGTATTCGGCGAAGCGCTGCGCAAAGCCCGCCAGCCGCATGTGGCCCTCCAGTTTCGCCGGCATGCGCGTCTGGAAATCGACGACGGCACCCACCGAGTTGCCGGGATACGCGGCCGAGAACGGGCCATACAGCACGTCGACGCGCTCGATTTCCTCCGGCGTGACGAGGCCCCAGCGCGGCGTGTACGTGGCGCCGTTGCCCAGCAGGTTCGACAGCAGGATGCCGTCCGCGTAAACCAGCGAGCGCGCGCTGTTGCCGGTGCCGGAGGCGCGGCTGGCCAGCACCGCGTGGTCATAGTCGCCGATGTAGCGCTTGCGCACGTTCAGGCTGGGAAAATATTTCAGCGCATCCTCGGCATCGAACGCGTTGATGCGCTCGGCGATCTGCGCGGCCGTGATGCCCTCGATCGTGGTCGGGATCTGCGTGGGCAGCGACGTGGGCCGGCCGCCGTGGATCGTTACCACATCGCTTACCTGCCCCGGCTCTTCGCTCTGCTTCTGCGTCTCGCTCTGCCCATGGCCTTGCGCCTGCGCGCACAGGCCCAGCGCCGCCAGCATCGCTGCCAGCGGTCGTTTCGCGGGTTGGATCATGGGGCCTCCTAGTGCCGGGCGGGAGCGTAGGTGAGGGGCCGGACCTGCAGCTGCACGTCGACGTTCTCGCGCTTGCCGTCCTTGTGCTCGACGACCAGGGTGAGCGGCACGGTCTCGCCTTCCTTCAGCTGGCGCTTGAGCCCCATCAGCATCACGTGGTAGCCGCCCGGGGCGAGCGGCACGGCCTTGCCGGCCGGCAGGTCGATCGTGTCGACATGGGCCATGGCCATGCGGTCGCCCTGCATCGACATCTGGTGCAGCTCGGCCGTGGCGACCGGGCTGCTGACGCCGACCAGGCGCGCGGCGGTTTTCGATTCGATTTGCATGAACGCGCCGGAAGCCTTGGCGGCGGGAACGGTGGCGCGGGCCCACGCATCGGTGACGGCGACCTGGGCCTGCCCCTGGGTCCGGGCCTGGGTTTGGGCCTGCGCTGCAACGGCGGTGGCTGCCAGGAAGGCGGCGAAAATGAGGTGTTTCATGGTGACTCCTGAAATGGTTGAAGGACTGCGCAACTGAAAATCAGGAGACGGCGGGAGGCCCCCGCGGTCGTGCGCCGGCCCAGGCCTGCAGCGGCCGCGGCGCGTGGTAGTACAGGTAAGGCCGTTCCGGCATGGCCGCGGCGGGCGGCACCGTGAGGCTGGCCGGCGGCGGCAGCCCCAGCGCGCCGGCATGCGGCAGGCAGTAGCCGCAGTCAGCCATCGACATCGTTTCGTCACCCTGCCCGCGCATTTGCTCCTGCATGGACTTGGCAGGCACGGGCCGCGCGCGGTCCGTCAGCACCAGGAACGTGGCCTCGTCGAGTTCGCCGAAGCCGGCCAGCCGGGTGCCGTCGTTCAGGCAGATTTCCCATGTGTGCTGCTGGCCGCGCTCCAGGCCGAGCGCATGCGACACGGCCGGCGCGAGCGCGTTCATCAGGATCGCGCAGCACGCGAGCCAGACCTGCAGCAGCCGTTTGCACGATGGGTTCATGCCGGGAATTATAGCTTGCCGCTGCAGGCGCGCGCGTTCGCCGTTAAGATGGCGGGCTGTACAAGCGAGGGTCCGTCATGCAGCCAGGTTCACATCTCGACAAGGTCATCGACAGCGCACTGGCCCGCCAGCGCATCGTCGGCGCGGTGGTGCTGGTCGCGCGCGACGGCGAGATCGTCTACCGCCGCGCGGCGGGCAGCGCGGACCGCGAGCACGGCGTGCCGATGCGGGGCGATGCGGTGTTCCGGCTGGCATCGTTCACCAAGCCGCTGGTGGCGACCGCCGCCCTGAAACTGGCCGACGATGAAACGATCGACCTCGCCGCGCCCGTCACGGACTGGCTGCCGGCGTTCCGCCCGCGCCTGCCCGACGGCATCGCGCCGGCAATCACGCTGCAGCACCTGCTGACGCACACGGCCGGCCTGTCGTACGGGTTCCTCGAAACGGCGGACGGCCCCTATCGCCGGGCACGCGTGTCGGACGGCCTGGACCAGCCGGGCCTGTCGCTCGACGAAAACCTGGCCCGCATCGCTTCCGCGCCGCTGGCCTACCCGCCCGGCACCGGCTGGCGCTATTCGGTGGCGACGGACGTGCTGGGCGCGGTGCTGGAAAAAGCGGCCGGCATGGCTCTGCCGCTGGTCGTGCAGCGCGAAGTGACGGGCCCCTTGCGGATGCGCGATACCGCCTTCCACGTCGTCGACGACAGCCGGCTGGCAGTGCCCTACCGCGATGCCAAGCCGGCCGCGCCGGTGCGCATGGGCAGCGAGGAAGCGGTGCCGTTCATCGAAGGTGCCGCGCACTTCGCGCCGGGGCGCATTCTCGACGCGGCATCCTACCCGTCCGGCGGTTCCGGCATGGCCGGCACGGCGGACGATTTCATGCGTTTCCTGTTGAGCCTGCGCACGTCGAACCGCGCGATCCTGCGCGCGGCCGAAGTGGACCGCACCGGCACCGGCGCAATGACGCAGGGCCCCGGCTGGGGCTTCGGCTATCTCGGCGCGGTGCTGGGGCACCCGAAGGAAGCGCACTCGCCGCAGTCGGCCGGCACGCTGCAGTGGGGCGGCGCGTATGGGCACAGCTGGTTCTTCGATCCGGTGGCGGACCTGGCCGTGGTGCAGCTCACCAACACCGCGTTCGAGGGAATGGCGGGCGCATTCCCGCGCGACGTGCGCAATGCCGCGTACCGGGATTTCCCACTGCGGGCATTCTGACTCCGGGAATGCCGGCTGCGGGAATTCTGACTGGGGCATTTCCGACGGCGCTTCCAGCCGTGGGCTTGCCGCAGCGCGATCACTTCATCTGGCGCTCGGCCTTCCACACCTCGCGCTCGACCAGCACCGTGTCGGTGCCGTCGGTCAGCCAGATCTGGCCATCCTGGATCGTGCATTGCAGCTGCATGTTCCGCTGCGCCATCTTTTCCAGCGCCGCCGTGGTTTCGGCCGGCAGGTTGACGACGGACACGTTCTTGGCGCGCTCGATCTTGTTGGCGATGTTCTTCCACCAGATCGGGCTGGCCGTGCTGTAGCAGTAGACGATCACGTGTTCGGCGCGGCCGGCGCCCTTCAGGATGCGGCGCTCTTCCGGCTGGCCCACTTCGATCCACAGCTCGATCGCATCGGTCAGGTCCTTCTGCCACAGGTCCGGCTCTTCCACGTCGAACATGCCCTTGGTGAAGCTGAGCCCTTCGTTGGCGTGGATCGCGAACGCCAGCAGGCGCACCATCATGCGTTCGTCCGTTTCGGACGGGTGGCGCGCCAGCGTGAGCGTGTGGTTGCCGTAGTAATTGCGGTCCATGTCGGCGATCGACAGTTCCGCCTTATAAATTGTTGCCTTGAGTGCCATTGAAACGATCTAGGGTGACGTGAGGTTGACTACTTGAAAATGACGGTACGGTCGCCGTTCTGCAGCACGCGGTGCTCGACGAACCACTTGACGGCGCGCGCCAGCACCACGCATTCCACGTCGCGGCCGATCGCGGACAGCGTTTCCGCTTCCATCGAATGGTCGACGCGTTCCACATCCTGCTCGATGATCGGGCCTTCGTCCAGGTCGCCCGTGACGAAGTGCGCGGTGGCGCCGATCAGCTTCACGCCGCGCTTGTGCGCCTGCGCATACGGCCGGGCGCCCTTGAAGCTCGGCAGGAAGGAATGGTGGATATTGATGGCCTTGCCGCGCAGCCTCGTGCACAGCGTGGGCGACAGGATCTGCATGTAGCGCGCCAGCACCACCAGGTCGATCTCGTGCGAGTCCACCAGGTCGAGGATGCGGGCTTCCTGCGCCAGCTTGGCCGACTCCGGCGCACCGGCCGCCAGCGGCAGGTGGTGGAACGGGATGTTGTAGCTGGCGGCCAGCTGGTAGAAATCCATGTGGTTCGACACGATGGCCGGGATCTCGACCGGCAGCAGCCCGCTCTTGTAGCGGAACAGCAGGTCGTTCAGGCAATGGCCGATCTTCGACACCATCAGCAGCACGCGCGGCTTGCGGTGCGCGTCGTAGAGGTTCCATTCCAGGCGCAATGCATCATCGGAATGCGCGGCCAGCTCGGCAAAGCCGGTGCGCAGCTCCGTGTCGCCCACCGCCGCATCCTCGGCGGCGAAATGCACGCGCATGAAGAAGCGGCGCGTTTCCTGGTCGCCGAACTGGGCGGAATCGATGATGTTGCAGCCGTGCTCGGCAAGGAAGCCGGATACGCGGTGCACGATGCCGCGCTGGTCCGGGCAGGAAAGCGTGAGGATGTATTCGGGATGCATGGTTGAAAATTGGACTGAAAGGTTTGGCTGCGAAGTTGTTGATGAAAATCTGGTGGCGAAGTCTGGTGGCAAAGTCTGGTGGATAGCCCGACCGCGAGGTTTTTGGCTGCGCAGCTGCTGAAAGGCCGGCCCGGATACGGCGGCGCAAGAGGCTATTGTCGCACGAACGGCAGAGCATACCAATATGGCAAGGGCGCGCCCGTATTGCGCCAGGCGGCCTATACTCGATTCCAGGTAACAGGCAGCCGCCGCGCGGCCCTGCGCGGTATCCTCAACCAGCGTTCGACCGAACATCAGGAGAGCCACCCATGACCACCGATACCCCCCGAGACGGCAAGGATCCCGTCCCCATGCCGAGCGCCGCCAACCACCCCGCCGTCGACATGCCGCGCACCCGGAATGCCCAGGCAAAGGACGCCGTTGCCCTGCTCATAGCCGACCACGACAAGGTCAAGCAACTGTTCCGCGAATACGAGCGCCTGCAGAACATCGGCGACATCAGCCTGAAGGCCGACCTGGCCTTGCAGCTCTGTATGGAACTGGAAATCCACACGGCCATCGAGGAAGAAATCTTCTACCCCGCCGTGCGCACCGAAACCGGCGATGCGAAGATGGTGCAGGAAGCCATCCAGGAACACGCCGAGGCGAAGGAGCTGATCGCCCATATCCAGGGCATGTCGGGCGACGATCCGGATCTCGACAGCACCGTGGCGATGCTGCGCAAGGCGATCGAGCACCATGTGCAGGAAGAGGAACAGGCCATGTTCCCGATGGCGCGCCAGGGCGATGCCGACCTGGCGGCGCTGTGCGAACAGCTGGCCGACCGCAAGGAGCAACTGGAACACGACATGGGCGCCCGCCCGTTGCGCAGCGGCACGCGTGAAGCGGTCGGCGAACGTTCCGCCATCGGCAAGGCCGATTCCTGATCGATCGCCGGAACTTACACGACGAACTCCTCCTCTAACCACACGAAGCGGCCGACCTTGCCGCTTCGTGGCCCGGGCCCCGGCCCGGAATCTGAATCCGATCGATCAATAAACCAAATTCGTCGATGCAAATTCGATCCCAGAGAGAGAGGTGAAACATGGCTACAAATCATGGCGATTCACGAAGCGATGTCAGAACCGAGGCAAGAACCGAACAGCGATCCGAAGCGGGCAAGGGAAACAGCCAGCGGGCGGACGCACCGGCTGCGGGGAAAAGCACGAGCAAACGAGGCTTCGCCGCAATGGACGAAGCCACCCAACGGATGATTGCCAGCAAGGGGGGCCAGGCAGCCCACCAGAAAGGCACCGCGCACGAATTCGATTCCGAGGAAGCGCGGCGCGCGGGCCAGAAAGGTGGCGAAGCGGTGAGCCGGGATCGCGAGCATATGGCTGAAATTGGCCGCAAGGGCGGTGAAAGCCGCCAGTCCGCGAGCCGTCTCGCGCGGCAGGGTGCCAAGGAAGAAAAACGCTGATCGGCCCCGGCATCGCGCCGATGCCTTCACTTCACGGCGGGCCGGGGTACCGGTCCCGGGTCCGCCGGTTTCCGGTTCCCCTGTTTTCCTGTTTTCCTGTTTTCCTGTTTTCCTGTTTTCCTGTTTTCCTGTTTTCCTGTCGCAAGCGTTCGCGTCGACTTGGCACCGATCCGGGAACGACCTGGAAGTGACCCGCTTTTTTTTCGCTTTCCTTCTGCGATTTTTCCTTCATTTCCTGCAACTGCGCCGCAACATCTCCGCATATCTTCTGCACCCGCCGCGGGTTGTCCGCACTTTTCAGGCATATTTCCGCTTTCCTGCTGCTTTTTGTCGCCATTCCCCCGATTCGCGCAGCATCTCTCCCTTTAGGCGGGAGCGTACCCCGCCCGCACGGTTCATCACGCGATTTCGTTGTCTGCGATACAATGAATTTCCAAATTCAGAAGAGGCAGACATGAACGACCAAGCACAACCGGACGCACTGAAAACCCCGACCGACCTCGGCAATAAAGCCCGCAAGGACGTGGCTGAAGGGTTGAACGCACTGCTGGCGGACACCTTTGCGCTGTACATCAAATGCAAGAATTTCCACTGGCACGTGAGCGGCCCGCATTTCCGCTCGTATCACCTGCTGCTCGACGAGCAGGCTACCGCGATCTACGCGATGCTGGACCCGATCGCCGAACGCGTGCGCAAGCTGGGCGGCACCACCATCCGTTCCATCAAGCACATCTCGGAACTGCAACGCATCAAGGACAACGACGAACCGTTCGTCGATGCGATCGCGATGCTCGACGAGCTGCGCAACGATAACCAGGCGCTCGTGAAGTCGATGCGCGAAGTCCACGAGGTATGCGACAAGGACAACGACATCGCTACCGCCAGCGTGCTGGAAAACTGGATCGACGAAGCCGAGCAGCGCATCTGGTTCCTGTTCGAATCCACCCGCACCGCCTGACCCCCCCCATGCAGTGCCGCCGCCCGCGGCGGCACTGTTCCGCGGGCGTGGAGCTGGCTCCACGCCCGGCATCATCTTCCCGCATTACCTTCCCGCATGAGCTTCCTGCGGTACCTTCCTGCATCACCCAGGCATACCCACGATCACGCTCGATGCCTTGAACAGCGCGGTCGCCGGCATGCCGGCGGCCAGTTCCAGCACTTCCGCGCTGTCCAGCGTGACGGTGGCCGCGATCGTGCCGCCGCCCGGCAGCGCGATCGTCACCTCCGCATTCACCGCCCCGGGCACGACCCGCGCGATGGTGCCGGCCAGCTGGTTGCGCGCCGACAGGCGCGCCCCTTCCACCGCCACCGCGACGATCACCGACGATGCCTTGACCAGCGCGAACGCCTGCGCGCCCGGCGCCAGCCCGAGGCTTTCGGCGCTCTCGTGCGTGACCACCGCCACGATGCGCTGCCCGCCGACAATGCGCAGCACGACTTCGTCGTTGACGGCGCCGCGCGTGACGGTTTCCACGGTGCCCAGGAACTGGTTGCGCGCACTGGTCTTCATGTTGAGCACCTGCAGCAGGTTGATATCGTCAATGTCCTCGCCGACCGGCTGCCGGCCCAGTTGTTCGATGAAGCGGCGGTGCAGTTCTTCCAGCCGGCGGAACTGCGCCACCAGCCGCGTGCCAGGTTCGGTGAGCCGCGTGCCGCCGCCGCCCCTGCCGCCGGCCAGCCGTTCGACCAGTGGCGCGCCGGCCAGGTTGTTCATCGTTTCCACCGCGTCCCACGCCCCCTTGTAGCTCATGCCCACGGCCTTGGCCGCCTGCGTGATCGAACCGTGCGCGGCGATCGCGGCCAGCAGCGCGATGCGGTCCGGCCCGCCCAGGTGCCGGCCGCCGCTGGTCAGCCACAGCTTGCCCTCCAGTTCCAGCGGCCCGCTTTTCTCCACCTCGCTCATGGTGCCTCCTCCACGATGGCGCCGTCGGCCATCGTCAATACATGACCGCCGAACGCGACGGCATCTTCGGGATCGTGCGTGATCATCAGCATCGGAATATCGAGGCGGCGCTGCAGCGCGTCCAGCTCGGCGCGCATGCGCACGCGCAATGCCGGATCGAGCGCGGCGAACGGCTCGTCCAGCAGCAGCGCGGCCGGCTCGGCGATCAGCGCGCGCGCCAGCGCCACCCGCTGCCGCTGGCCGCCGGAAAGCTGGTCCGGCACCTGCCGGGCCACCGCTTCCAGCCCGAACGCGTCGAGCCAGTAGGCGATCGCTTCGCCGTCCACCTTGCGCGGCGGATTGAACAGGCCCCGGCGCAGGCCGAAGGCGATGTTCTGCCGCACGTTCAGGTGCGGGAACAGCGCGTAATCCTGGAACAGGTAACCCACGTTGCGCCGCTGCGGCGACACGTCGATGCCGTTGACGCTGTCGAACAAGACCCTGCCGGCCAGTTCGATGTAGCCGGCATCGGGCCGCGCCAGCCCTGCCACCGCCTTCAGCATCTGGCTCTTGCCGGCGCCGGACGCGCCATAGATGACGATCCGCTGGCTGTTGGACGCAAAGCGGGCATTGAGCCGGAACGCGCGCGCGCCGGCGCGCAGCGTGGTGTCGATGTCCAGGCGGATCATGGCAATGCCTTGCGCGGCGGTGCCAGCCGGCTGGCCAGCACCAGCACGGCCACGCAGGTGACCGACGTGACGGCGACCAGCAGGTTGGCGGTGTCGTCCTGCCCCGCCTGCACGGCTTCGTAGACGGCGATCGACAGTGTCTGCGTCTTGCCGGGAATGCTGCCTGCCACCATCAGCGTGGCGCCGAATTCGCCCATCGAGCGGGCGAACGCCAGCAGGGTGCCGGCCAGCACGCCGCGCCACGCCAGCGGCAGCGTCACGCGCAGGAACACGCCCGGGCCGGATACGCCGAGCACGCGCGCGGCCTGTTCCAGCTGCGGGTCCACCGTCTCGAACGCGGAGCGGGCCCCCTTGAGCACCAGCGGAAAGGCCACCACGGCGGCGGCGATCACGGCCGCCTGCCACGTGAAGATGAGGTTGATGCCGAACGCGTCGTGCAGCCAGCCGCCCAGCGGGCCGTTGCGCCCGATGACGACCAGCAGGTAATAGCCGAGCACCGTGGGCGGCATCACCATCGGCAGCGTCAGCAGCGCATCGAGCAGCTCGCGGCCGGGAAAGCGCTTGCGCGCCAGCACCCAGCCCAGGGCGATGCCCAGCATTAGGTCGATCGCCGTGGCCCACAGCGCCACCTTCAGCGACAGGCCGAGGGCGATCCACGCATCGCCCATCAGGGCTTGCCGAAGCCGTACTTCGCCAGGATCGCCTGGCCGGCGGCCGATACCGCGTAATCGGTGAATTGCCGCGCCAGCCGGGGCTGCTGCGCATTGGCGATAACCGCGATCGGGTAATGCACCGGCGTGGCGGTCGGCAGCGTCAGCACGGCCTTTACCTTGTCCTTTTGCGCCATCACGTCGGTGGCGTAGAGAAAACCGGCATCGGCTTCGCCGCGCGCCACGTAGTCGAGGCTCTGGCGCACCGACGTGCCGAACACGAATTTCGGCTGCAGCGCCTGCCACAGGCCCGCCTTCGTCAGCGCCTCTTCCGTGTAGCGGCCGATCGGCACGCTGGCGGGGTTGCCGGTGGTGAGGCGCCCCGCCGTCTTCAGGTCGGCCAGCGACGCGATCCTGCCGCCGACCGGAACGACCAGTACCACGGTATTGCTGGCGAAATCGCGGCGCGTGCCGGGCGCGACCAGCTTCAGGGCCTGCGCCTTGTCCATCGCTTCCTGGTCGGCGGAGGCGAACACGTCCACCGGCGCGCCCTTGGCGATCTGCTGCACCAGCGCATCGGACGCGGCGAAGTTCAGCAGCACCTTGTCGCCGGGGTGCGCGGCCTCGAACGACTGCGCCAGTTCCCTGAACGCGTTGGTGAGGCTGGCGGCGGCGGAAACGGTGAGATCGGCCGCGCCGGCCAGCGGCGGCAGCACGGCCAGGGAGGTTGCCAGGGCAGTGGCGAACAGCACGTTCTTGCGCATGAAAACCCTCGATGAGCGAAAAGCGCAATATACACGATTATATAGCGGTGATTATATGCCCGGACAGCCAGCCGGGCTCACGCTGCGGCTATAGTGTCTCGACCTTCAGCTCGCCCGCCAGCAGCCGCCGCGCAAGTATCTGGTACACCACCAGGTCGAAGCGGGCCGCGGGGCGCTTCTTCTTCAGCTTGCCGGTGCCGAGGTAGCACCAGTTCTCGACCAGCTGCCTTTGCCGCAGCCCGTCCGACTCTTCGACGATCGCGACCGGGCCGTCGTAGGGCCAGCGCCTGACCAGCATGTGCCCGAGCGCCGCCTGCAACCGCCCCGCATGGTCGGCGGCGCTTTCCTCGCCGGTGCAGGCGCCATGGCAGCGGGCGATCTGGCGCGCGAAGCACGGCCGGCCCGGGCTACCCTTCTCCAGCCCCGTCATCACCGGGCACAGCTTCGAAGCCTGCACCAGGTTCTTCAGCGTCTCCTGCGCCGCCTTCCTCGTGCCGAACAGGCCGAACAGGCCATCGGTGCGGCCGAAGTCGACTTCTTTCGCGAACACGATGTCCGGCCGGTGTTCGCGGATCGCGATCGAGCAGATCTCGCGCTGGCGGCGCAGCTTGACGTTGAACACGGGCTGGTGCTCGCGGATCAGCATCGCCTCGCGCAGCAGCGCGCCCAGTTCGCCGCCGGTGCGCTCGAAGTCGATGCGGCGCGTGCGCGCCAGCATCTGCGCCTCGTCGGGCGTGCGCAGGTGCGACATCACGCGGTGCCGGATATTGACGCTCTTGCCGATATAGATCGGCGTGGCGGCTTCGTCGCGGAAGATATAGATGCCCGGGTGCTGCGGCAAGACGTCGATGCAGTCACGGGGGATATGGTCGGGATAGCTGAATAACAGTGCGGGGTCGGCGCGGACCAGCAATCCCACGGAGTTGACATGGGTGCCCATCGTGCCATCATACTGATTTGCAAGGCTGTGGTACAGTCTCGCCGCCATGACAGCCCCACTGAAATACCTCGGCGCGTACTCCGACGACACGCGCCACCAGGTGCAAGCCCTGCTGAACCAGAACCGCCTCGGCGAAGTGCTGAAGAAACGTTATCCGAACGCCCACGACGTGCGCAACGACCGGGCGCTGTACGGCTATGTGCAGGATCTGCGCGACGAGTTCCTGCGCAACGCCGCGCCGATCGACAAGGTGCTGTTCGACAGCAAGATCCACGTGATCAACCATGCGCTCGGGCTGCACACATCGATTTCCCGCATCCAGGGCGGCAAGCTCAAGGCCAAGCACGAGATCCGCGTCGCCACCATGTTCCGCGACTGCCCGATCGAATTCCTGCGCATGATCGCCGTGCACGAACTGGCGCACGTGAAGGAAAAGCAGCACGACAAGGCGTTCTACAAACTGTGCTCGTACATGGAACCGCAGTACCACCAGTACGAGTTCGACGTGCGGCTGTACCTGACGGAACTGGAGCATTCCGGGCAAAAGCTGTGGTAACCCATCGGCAGGCGCGCCGGTAACGGCCCGCCGCCACGTCATCAGGTTGTCATCGACAAGCCATATCATCCCTTCAATTTTTCTGCTCAACAATAAATTGAAGGGTTTCACATGCATCACGCCACCGGGCTGCGCCGTCTTCCTCTCGTCATCGCCATCGGCGCCGTTCTCGCGCTGGCCGGTTGCGGCGGCTCCGATCACGACAGCCGTGCCGACACCGTCGTCGCCATCCCGGCTCCGCCGGCCGACCAGGGCGCGGCCGATACCGCGCCCGTGCCAGCCGTACTGGCGTTCGTCGATACCGCCGCCACCAACCAGCGCGGCGATGCCCGCTATGCCACGCTGGCCACCAACGCCGGCGTGCGCGTGCTCGGCGGCATGCTCGACATCTGGAAACCGCTGACCGAGATCGTCGATGCCGGCGTCACGGCGCCCGCCGTGGACGGCTTCCCCGCCGTCGTCAACTCGGCCTGGACCGGCGTGCCGAACGATGGCACCAACGGCGGCACCATCGTCAACGCGGCCGTCCACAACGCCAATATCGACTACGTGGTCAAGGCCACCGCCAGCCGCACCGCCGAACAGACGCTGATGGCCTACCTGGACGACCGCCGTGGCAAGGGCTACAGCACCACCGAAGGCTTCGGCCCGCTGACCGCCGCGTGGCGCACGGCCACGCGCCAGACCACCAGCATCACCGGCATGCCGGCCGACGCCACCACCGTCAAGTATGAAGATAGCGGTAACAACAACGGCGTGGGCGGCGCCGCCAACGCCGATTTCGGCATGGTGGTGGACCTGGTCAACTCGATGGGCAACAACGGTTCGACCGAACCGGCCAAGCGCTTCTACAAGTATGCGCGGCCATATCGCTGGAGCAGCGCAGTGCAGGTGGTGCCTGCGCTGGAACCGGCCAAGAGCACGACCCCGCCTACCGATGGCGGCTTCACCAGCGGGCACTCGGCCGAAGCGACCCGCAACGCGATCGGCATGGCCTACGTGGTGCCGGAACGCTACCAGGAGCTGGTCGGCCGCGGCCTGGAACTGGGCGAAAGCCGCATCCTGGCCGGCATGCACTCGCCGCTCGACGTGATCAGCGGCCGTGTGCAGGCGCAGGCCGTGGCCGCGGCCAACCTGATCGCCGCCGGCGCCACCACGCGTGCCGCCGCTGTCGCGCAGGCCCACACCACGTTGATGAAGCTGACCAATACCACGGCGGCCACGTTCCCGAGCTACGCCGCGTCCGGCACGGTCGCCAACGACCGCTTCGCCGATTACGCCACGAGCAAGGCGAACTATCTGCGCCGCATGACCTACGGCCTGCCGCGCATCGGTTCCACCACCGCGCCGGCCGTGGTGCCGAAAGGCGCCGAAGTGCTGCTCGAAACGCGCCTGCCCTACCTGAGCGACGCGCAGCGCCGCGTCGTGCTGAAGACCACGGCCATCGCTTCCGGCTACCCGGTGCTGGACGATGCCGAAGGCTGGGGCCGCCTGAACCTGTTCGCCGCCGCCGAAGGCTACGCCGTCTTCACCGGCAACGTGGTGCTGTCGATGGATGCCGCCAGGGGCGGCTTCAACGCGGCGGACCGCTGGCGCAACGATATCTCGGGCAGCGGCAAGCTGGTCAAGGGGGGCACCGGCGCGCTGGCGCTGGGCGGCAACAACAGCTGGACCGGCGGCACGCAGGTCGACGGCGGCACGCTCGAAGCGCAGTCGGCCACGGCCTTCGGCACCGGCGACGTCTACGTTGCCGCCAGCGGCACGCTGGTCAGCAACGCGCCTGGCGCGCTGGCCGTGGCCGGCCAGTACACCCAGCTGACCGGCGCGGTGCTGGAACTGCGCCTGGGCGCGGCCCAGCAGGGCCGCATCAACGTCGGCGGCACCGCCACCATCGGCGGCGGCACGCTGCGCGTCAAGCTGCAGAACGGCTTCAGGCCGGCCGCCGGCGACACGCTGACGGTGCTCGGCGCGAAGAGCCTGAAAGGCAAGTTCGAATCGATCACCGTCGAGGGCTTTACCACCGTGACGCCGATCTATACCGAAACCGGGTTGCAGCTGCGCCTGGGCACGTAACGACGCAAGGGCTGCGGCGGCCCGGACCGCCGCAGTCAATTCGCCAATACCGTCACCGGCAGCACCGAGCGGAAATACGAGCGCCGGTCAGCCGGTCCAGCCGGCCAGGAACGCCAGCAGCTCGGCGTTCACGCGCCCGGGCTGCTCTTCCTGGGGCAGGTGCCCCGCCTGCGGGATCGACACCGTGCGCAGGTCGCCGGCCATCTCGCGCCACACGGCGGCCATGTCGAACATCTTGCCGACCGCGTGGAAATCCTCGCCCCACAGCGCGAGCGTGGGGCAGGCGATCTTCACGTCCGCATCCGCCTTGTCCTGCGCCACGTCCTCGCCGATGGCCCGATAGTCCGACATCGCCCCGCGCAGCGCGCCGGGGCGGCGGTAGGCCTCCACGTAGGTATCGAACGCGGCACCTGAAATCGCCAGCGGGTTGTAGCACCAGTCCGAGAACAGGTGGCGCAGCCACAGGTCCTCCCGCCCGCTGATCAGCGCCTCGGGCAGGTCGGGCACCTGGTTGAAGATGAAGAACCAGTAGGCATTCGCCACCTCGGGGCTGAAGTCGCGCGCCACGATGCGGGTCGGCACGTTATCCATCACCACCAGCCGGTCGAGCGCTTCCGGGTAATCCTTGGCGAAGCGGGTGGCCACGCGCGCACCGCGGTCGTGGCCGACCAGCGCGATCTTCGGAATCCTCAGTTCGCGCAACAGCTCGCGCAGGTCGCGCGCCATGTTGCGCTTGTCGTAGCCGCCGGCCGGCTTGTCGGTCTCGCCGTAGCCGCGCAGGTCCGGCGCAATCACCCGGAACCGCTTGGCCAGCTCGGGAATCTGGAAGCGCCAGGCGAAGCTGGTCTCCGGAAAACCATGCAGCAGCACCACCGGCGGTCCGTCGCCCGCCTCGACGTAGTGCTGGCGAATGCCGTTGGCGGTCACCGTGTGGTGCCTGGCGTGGTGCGAGATGAAGCGCTCCGGGTCGATGCTCATGGTGGTCCTTCGTGGTGTCGGCGGAGCGTCGATTACAACAAGGATCGGCCGCTGCGGCGTCCTCCATCGAGCCAGTATCCTCCTTCCCCCATTGCGCCCGCCTTGCCCTCCCTTTCGCAGGGCGAAAGCGGCAGCGGTCATCCCTAGAATCTGTCGGGTCATCGCACTATCTGCTCCCACCCACCTTTCGGAACATCGAATGAACGACTCACCCGATCCGTCGATCCGCCCTGCCGGACAGCCTTCCACGAGCGACGCGCCGGGCGGGCGCCGTGGTTTCCTGCGCGGTACCGCCACCGTGGCGCTGTCGTCGGTATTGCTGCCCTCGCGCAGCGCCGCGCCCGGCGGCGGGCACCGGCCGGGGCAAGCCGCGCACGAGACGTACAGCCCGGTGTACTTCACGCCGGCCGAATGGGCCTTCGTCCAGGCCGCGGTCGACCGGCTGATTCCCGACGACGGCAACGGCCCCGGCGGTGTCGATGCCGGCGTGCCCGTGTTCCTCGACAGGCAGATGGAACTGCCTTACGGGCATGGCGCCTACTGGTACATGCAGGGGCCCTTCCACCCCGACAGCCCGGCAACGCTGGGCTACCAGATGCGCCTGACGCCCCGCGAACTGTATCGTGCCGGCATCGCTGCAGCCGACCGTGCCTGCATGGCGAAGCACGGCAAGGCGTTCGCGCAGCTCGATGCCGCCACACGCGATGCGATGCTGGCGCTGCTGGAACAGGGGAAAACACCGGAGGACGGCGGCGTGGCCGCCGCGTTCTTCGCGCTGCTGTTGAAAAACACCCGCGAAGGCTATTTCGCCGACCCGATGTATGGCGGCAACCGCGGCATGGCGGCGTGGAAGATGATCGGCTTCCCGGGCGCGCGCGCCGACTTCACGGACTGGATAGACCAGCAGGGCAAGCCCTATCCGTACGGCCCGGTGGCCATCGAAGGTTCCGCCGGAGGCAAGGCATGAGCACCGATACGCGAATGAAACCGGTCGACGCGGTGATTATCGGCTTCGGCTGGACCGGATCGATCATGGCCAAGGAACTGACCGATGCCGGCCTGTCCGTGGTCGTGCTGGAACGGGGCCCGGCGCGCGACACGTCGCCCGATTTCGCCTACCCCCGCATCGCCGACGAACTGAAGCATGCGATCCGCGGCGACCTGTGGCATCCGCTGGCCACGGAAACGTTCACGGTGCGCCACAAGACGGGCGACACCGCCGTGCCGTACCGGCAGTACGGCTCGTTCGTGCTGGGTACCGGCACCGGCGGCGCGGGTGCGCACTGGAACGGCCAGCAATGGCGCGCGTCGCCCAACGACCTGCGCATCCGCAGCCTGTACGAAGAGCGCTATGGCAGGAAGTTCATCCCCGCCGAAATGACGATCCAGGATTACGGCATCAGCTTCGCGGAACTCGAACCGCACTTTGACCATTTCGAAAAGGTGGCCGGCGTGGCCGGCACCGCGGGCAACCTGCGCGGCCGGATCATGGCCGGCGGCAATCCGTTCGAGGGAGCGCGCAGCAGCGAGTACCCGAACCACCCGCTGCCGCCGATCCTGAGCTCGCAGCTGTTCGCCGACGCGGCGCGCGAACTCGGCTACCGGCCGTTCCCGGTGCCGGCGGCGAACAGCACCGCCGCCTACACCAATCCTTACGGAGTGCGCATGGGGCCGTGCAACCTGTGCGGCTATTGCGAAGGATTCGGCTGCTTCCTGTATTCGAAGGCTTCGCCGCAGACCACCATCCTGCCGGTGCTGAAGGGCCGGGCCAATCTGGACGTGCGGCACAACGCCCATGTGACGCGCATCCTGCTCGACGGCAGCCGCAAGCGCGCCACGGGCGTGCGCTATGTCGACGCGGCCGGGCGGCAGGTCGACCAGCCCGCCTCGATCGTGGTGGTGGCGGCGTTCCAGCTCAACAGCGTGCGGCTTCTCCTGCTGTCCGGCATCGGCACGCCGTACGATCCGCGGACCGGCAAGGGCACCGTCGGAAAGAACTATGCCTACCAGATGGTGAGCACCACGTCCGCGTTCTTCGGCGAGGACGTGGCGATGAACCCGTTCGTGGGCGCGGGCGCCGCGGGCCAGCAGGCGATCGACGAATTCAATGCCGATCATTTCGACCATGCGGGCGCGGGCTTCGTCGGCGGCGCGATAATCTTCGCCGGCGCCATGGGCGGGCGCCCGATCGCCCAGATGCCGCTGCCGCCGGACGCGCCGAAGTGGGGCAGCGGCTGGAAAAGCGCGGTACGCCGCCACTACGCGCATTCGAGCAGCGTGGCCACGATGGGCTCCGTGATGGCTTACCGCGACCGCTACCTCGATCTCGACCCCACCTATCGCGACGCGTACGGCCAGCCGCTGCTGCGCATCACGTTCGACTGGCATCCCAACGAATACAGGATGACGGCGTTCGCTTCCGCGCGTGCCGGCGCCATCGTGCGGGCGATGCGGCCCGAACGCGTGACGCAGCACATCCTCCAGCCGGGCGACAGCTACGACGTGCGCTACTACCAGTCTTCCCACACCACGGGCGGCGCGATCATCGGCACCAATCCCGCCAGCAGCGTGCTGAACCGTTACTCGCAATGCTGGGACGTGCCGAACGTGTTCGTGCTGGGCGCGTCGTCGTTCCCGCAGAATATCGGCTACAACCCGACCGGACTGGCGGCGGCGCTGGCCTACTTTGCCGCCGCGAAGATCCGTTCGGATTACCTGAAATCGCCCGGCCCGCTGGTGGCCGCATGAAGCGGCCCACCGTTCTTGCCTGCCTGGCCGGGGCCGCCATGGCGGGCCTCGCCGGCATCATCGGCGCCACGACCTGGTCCGACCGTCATGCCGGCGTGGTACTGCCTGAGCCGGCCCTTACGCAGGAGCGCATCGCCCGCGGTGCCTACCTCGCAAGACTGGGGGACTGCGCCGCATGCCACAGCGTGCCCGGGAAAGCACCCTTCTCCGGCGGCCTGTGGATGGAAACGCCGATCGGCGCCATTTTCACCAGCAACATCACGCCGGACAGGCGGCATGGCATCGGCAACTACTCGCTGGGCGACTTCGACCGGGCCTTGCGGTATGGCGTCGCCGCCGGGCACACGCTCTACCCGGCGATGCCGTACAGCGCCTACTCGATCACCCGCCCGGAAGACGTGGCCGCGTTGTATGCCTATTTCAGGCAGGGCGTGCAGCCGGACCCCACGCCGAACCGGGCCGGCGAGATCCCCTTTCCCCTGTCGATGCGCTGGCCGCTCACGGTCTGGCGCTGGCTGTATGCGCCCGTGCCGCAGCCGTTCGGCGCACCGCCCGGCATGGACGCGAAGCTGGCGCGTGGCGCCTATCTGGTGCAGGGCCTGGGCCATTGCGGCGACTGCCACACGGCGCGCGGCCCCGGCCTGCAGGTGCGCGCACTCGGCCCTGCCGGCGGAACCGCCTACCTGGCCGGCGCCATGATCGACGGCTGGCATGCCCCCAGCCTGCGCAACGGCGGCCGTGCCACGATCGGCACCTGGAGCGAAGCCGAGATCGCGCAGTTCCTGCGCAGCGGCGCCAACCGCCACGGCAGCGCATTCGCCTCGATGAGCGAAGTGATCGTCAACAGCACCCGGTACATGACGGAAGACGATGCCATGGCGGCGGCCCGCTTCCTGAAGTCCCTGAACGACAAGCCCGACGGCGCGGCTTATCGCTACGACCCGGCGACGGGCCTGGCGCTGCGCGGTGGCGATGCGCGCGCGCGCGGCGCCCGCCTGTACCTCGACAACTGCGCCGCGTGCCACCGGCCCGACGGCAAGGGTTACGAGCGTGTGTTTCCGCCGCTGGCGGGCAACCCCGTGGTCGCTGCTGCGCCGGCCGAATCGCTGATACGGATCGTCCTCGCCGGCACGCAATCGCCGCGCACGCCGGAAAACCCGGCGCAGTTCGCGATGCCGGCCTTTGCCTGGCGCCTGTCGGACAAGGAAGTGGCCGATGTGGTCACGTTCGTCCGCGCCAGCTGGGGCAACCAGGCGCCGCCGGTGGAAGCCCGCGCCGTCGGCAAGCTGCGGCGCACCAACGTGCCGGACGCGCCGCCCTGAATCGCCTTATCCCTTTTTTACCGTCCCACCAACCAGAGGAAATACCATGTCCCAGACCGGAAAAGAACAAACCAGCCTGCCACGCCGTAGCGCCATCGTCAACGGCGCCCTGACGGCCGCCACCGCGGTTGCCGCCGCCCTGCCCCTCGCCGCCGTCGGCACCGACGCCGCTGCCATCGGCGTGAAAGTACCCAGGACCGGCAGCACCATCACGACCCGCGACGGCGTCGAGATTTACTTCAAGGACTGGGGCCCGCGCAACGGCCAGCCGGTGATCCTGACGCACGGCTGGCCGCAGAATGCGGACAGCTGGGAATCGGCGGCCTTCCACCTGGCCAGCAACGGCTTCCGCGTCATCACGCCGGATCGCCGCGGCCATGGCCGTTCCAGCCAGCCGTGGGAAGGCAACGACATGGACCACTACGCGGACGACCTGGCCCAGCTGATCGAAGCGCTGAACCTGCAGAACATCATCCTTGGCGGCTTTTCCACCGGTGGCGGCGAGGTGGCCCGCTACGTGGGCCGGCACGGAACCCGGCGCATCGCCAAGCTGGCACTGATCTCGGCCGTGACCCCGTACATGGTGCAGACCGACGACAATCCGGGCGGCATGCCGATCGCCGTGTTCGACGGCATCCGCGCCGCGTCGCTGGCCAACCGCGGGCAGCTGTACCTGGACTTCGCCTCCGGCCCGTTCTTCAACTTCAACCAGCCCGGCGCCACGCCGTCGCAGGGCCTGATCGACGGCTTCTTCAACCAGGGCATGCAGGCCGGCCTGAAGAACACCTACGACTGCGTGGCCGCCTTTGCACAGACCGACTTCCGCCCCGATCTCGCCAAGTTCGACAAGCCCACGCTGATCGTGCACGGCGAAGGCGACCAGGTGGTGCCGATCGACGTGGGCGGGCGCGCGGCGGCGAAACACGTTCCGCAGGCGAAGCTGATCACCTATCCCGGCGCCCCGCATGCGCTGGTGGAAACGCACAAGGCGCAGTTCAACGCGGACCTGCTGGCCTGGGCCAAGTCCTGAACGTCAAACCCACAGGCGCAGCGGCAGCAGGCCCCAGGCCGCCAGCACGAGAGTGAGCTGCAGCACCGCCAGCATGGCCGCCGGCCCGGCGCCGATGCCGGTTTTCTTCCGCAGCGCCACCGCCAGGCCGGCCAGCATCGTGGCCGGCAGCACGGCGGTGACGGCGGCGAGCAGGCCGCTCGCCAGCGTCAGGTCGCCCAGCTGGAGGAACGATTGCCGGTAAAAGAACGGCACGGGAAGCAGCAATGCCAGCGTGCCGGCGAACGGCGCCAGCAGCGGGTCGTGCAACGCCATGCGCCGCAATGCCAGCCGGGCAAAGCCCTGCAGCAGTATCCAGGCCAGCCCCGGCACGCCGGCGGCAACGCTGAGCCAGAGCAGCAGCAGGCGCAGCGCCGGCACCTTCTCCCAGCTCTGCGTACCGCTGGTGATGACGCGGCCGCCATCGGCCGCGGTGAGCAGCGCGTGCGACGCGAGGATCTTGCCGGGTGCCCGGAACAGCGCGTTTTCCACGTGCTGCAGTTCGACCGTCGCCGATTGCAGGGATTGCAGACGCAGTCCTGCCCCGCCGGTGCTCGCATGCACGAAACCGAATGCCGTATCGAGGAAGCGCATGCTGTCGAAACGGTTGGGCGACGGAACATAAAACCCCTCCCACGCGCGGGTATCGAAGGCCGGCTTCCTGGTGCGCTCCGGGCCTGATGCCGGCGCCGGCCCGGCGCGCCCGAGCGCTTCGATCAGCAGCGCATCGAAACGGTGGTAGTCGGCCGTTTCGCTGTCGCTGTTGATGGCGATGAAAAATGCCTGTGCCGTTCCGGGAAACAGGCACAGCATCGCCCGATAGCCGATCGTGTTTCCGCCATGGCACTTGCCGACGGCGCCGTGCCGGTCGATCCGTCGCAAGCCCAGCGCATAGCCCACCTGCAATCCCGCGCCCGCCGCCTCGGTGCCGGCCGGCTCGCCCATCCGTCGCAGCAGCGACGTGTCGATGAAGGGCCGCCCGTCCACGGTGCCGTCGCCCATGAGGAAGCGCGCGAAGCGCCCCATGTCCGCGGCCGTCGTCGTGAACTGGCCGGCGGGGCGCACCCAGGATGGCATGGCCGGCTGCGCGATGCCGTTCTCGAAGTGGCCCATGGCCAGCCGCGGGTCGCCGGCCTGCGATACGAACGCGAAGGTGCTGTCGCGCATGCCCAGCGGGGCAAGCAGGTGGATGTCCAGGTAGCGCTCGTAGCGCGATTTCGTGACCGCTTCGATGACCATGCCCAGCAGCGTGTAACCCATGTTGGAATACGAACAGCGCATACCGGGCCGGTGGCGGATACGCAGCAGGCCGCCGTGTGGCGGGAACGCGGCGGCCAGCGGCGACGCTGCGCGGGGCTTCATGCTGAAGACCTGCCAGAAGCGTGCGTCGTCGAGGCCCGCGGTGTGATCGAGCAGGTGCCGGATGCGCACCGGGTCGCCGGACTCCCAGGGATTGTCGAACACCACGCCGGGCAGCAGCATGGCCACGGGCGTCTCCAGCGACAGGCGCCGTTCGCTGGCCAGGCGCAGTATTCCGGTCGCCAGCAGGGTCTTGGCGATGGAGCCGACATGCACGCGCCCGTCCGCCCGCATCGGCGTACCGCTGCGCGCATCGCCGACACCGGCGGCACCCGGCGCGCCGAGGGTGGTCCAGACCGCGCCCGCGAGGCCCTGCGCTTTCAGCAGCGCGGCAATGCGCGGGGTCAGGTCCGGCGCCGCATGCGCGGGTGCGGCGACGAGCAGCGCCGCCAGCAGGCCGATGCGCGACAGGAAGCCGGTGATGAGGTTCATTGCGTGGTCCCGGGGGAATTGATCAGGCACGCAGCATGACGGCCCGACGGTGAAATCGCGGTGAAATCCGGCTTTGTCACCTTCGGCGCCCCGGGAAATGCTCAATGTAGTATTCTTACGAAACATGCAGGACTGCCAAGATCGCTATCGGCAGACCCGGGTCCCTGTGCAAATGGGTATCCTTTTCTCACCATGAATCAATTTTCACATCGACCGATATGACTTCGTCCGCTCCAACAGATACCAGCCAGCCACTCGACATGATTATTTTCGGTGGCATGGGCGACCTCGCCATGCGCAAGCTGCTGCCGGCACTGTACATGGCCCACCTGCATGGCAATCTTCCGCCGGCGACCCGCATCATTTCGACGGGCCGCCAGGAGTTCGACCGCGATGCCTACCTGGCGTTCGTGGAAGAAAATTCGCGCTCCTTCATCAGCGACGGCAACTTCACCGACGATGCCTGGCGCAGTTTCCTGCAGCGGCTGGAGTTTGTCCGGGTCGACGTGCAACAGGACGACCTGACCGCGCTGGCGGGCGTGTCGCGCGAGGGCGCCGTGCGCGTGTTCTATCTCGCCACCGCGCCATCGCTGTTCACGACGATCTGCGAGAAGCTGGCCGCGGCCGGCCTGGTCGATGCCCATGCGCGCGTGGTGCTGGAAAAACCGCTCGGCCGCGACCTGGCATCGGCGGTGGAAATCAACGAGGCTGTCGGCAAGCACTTCGCGGAATCGCAGATCTATCGCATCGACCATTACCTGGGCAAGGAGACCGTGCAGAACCTGATGGTGCTGCGCTTCGGTAACTCGATCCTCGAACCGCTGTGGCGCGCGCCGAACATTTCCAGCGTGCAGATCACGGTGGCCGAGGAGGTGGGCGTCGGCAGCCGCGCCGGCTTCTACGACAGCACCGGCGCGATGCGCGACATGGTGCAGAACCACCTGCTGCAGCTGCTGTGCATCGTCGCCATGGAGCCGCCCGCGTCGCTGGCGCCCGATGCGGTGCGCGATGAAAAGCTCAAGGTATTGCGCTCGCTGCGCCGCTTCAGCCTGGCCAACATCGCGCGCGACACGGTGCGCGGGCAGTACGTGCGCGGCGCCAGCGGCAACCAGGCCGTGCCGGGTTACCTGGAAGAGCGCAATGTGCCGGAAGACAGCGGCACCGAGACCTTCGTGGCCCTGCGCACGTATGTCGACACGTGGCGCTGGTCCAAGGTGCCGTTCTACCTGCGCACGGGCAAGCGCATGGAACGCCGCTCGTCGAAGATCGTCATCGAGTTCGCCAATCCGCCGTTCCCGCTGTTCCCCGAAAGTTCCGACGGCGTCGCCAACCGGCTGGTGATCGAGCTCCAGCCGGAGGAAGCGATCAAGCTGCAGGTGATGGCCAAGCAGCCCGGCAGTGGCATGCACATGCAGCAGGTGGCGCTGAATCTCGACCTGCATTCCGCGTTCACCCAGCGCCGCGCCGAAGCCTACGAGCGGCTGCTGATCGACGTGGTGCGCGGCCGCCTCACCCACTTCATGCGACGCGACGAACTGGAAGCGGCCTGGGGATGGGCCGATCCGATCATCGACGGCTGGGGCGCGCTGACCGAGAAGCCGCGGCCATACGCGGCCGGCACCTGGGGGCCTTCCGAATCGTTCGCGCTGCTGGCGCGGGACGGGTTCAGCTGGTTCGAGTAACACGGGCCGCGACAGCGCGGAACGTTCCAACCGGCCCTGCCGGGCGATTGCCCGGCAGGGCCGGTTGGAAAACAGCAGGTGGAACCGCGGCGGGCCCGCGTTCCTGTCAGCGTACGCGGCGCAACGAAGATGCCATGTTATTCAGGCCCTGCAGCATCGGATAGCGGCCCGGGCCGAACACCGCGCAGCGGCCACGGTAATCGTCATGCTCGCACAGCTGCCACTCGCCTTCGCGCACGACCAGCGAGCCTGCGCGGTCGTTGAAATTCTTCGAACGCAGGGTGCGCACGTCGTCCCATATCGCCATGCGGTCGCCGTCGAAATTGCGGGTACCGAACAGCTCGACCGGCGCGCCGCGCCCTTCGTCACCCCTGCGGTCGCGCCGCTCACCACGGTCATCGTGGTCGCGGTATTCGCCGCGATTGTCGCCGCGATTGTCGTCGCGGCCGCGCCAGCGGTCCACCTCGCGAACCGACGAGATCGCGTCGCTGAAGCGGTTCAGCGTCGCATGCTCGCCCTTTTCCATGACGGCGCAATAACCGCCGAAGTCCTTGTGCTCGCACACTTCCCAGGCGCCCGAGTGGACGATGATCGACGACGCGCGATCGTTGAAACCGAGTTTTTCAAAGTTGGAGGCGGGGCCGCGCACGGTTACCTGCGAGCCGCGAAAATCGGGCCGGGAATACAGCGTCATTTCGCCGGCGGCAGCGTGGCCGATATGGGTCAGGGTTGCCAGCAAGGCTGCGGCGGCGAACAGGCGTTTCATGTTTTCTCCATCTGATGCGTTGGCCGCGCGCGAGATGCGCGCGGTATATTGTTCCATAACGCAACGGCTGTGCAGATGGTGGACATGCCGGCTGTAACAAATTACTACGGCCTCGATCATGGATGGCTACGGCGAGGGCGTCTGGGGCCGTTTTCGCCACGTGCGGATGATGGTGGCGCTGCCACGGTTCGGAAAGGGTTGACCAGGAGGCCGTTCATGCAATCCCGTAGAAGCGCCGGGCATTGAGCCCGAAGATCGCCTGCCGGTCCGGCTCGTCCAGGTGCGCGAGCAGCGCTTCGCTGGCGGCGATCCAGCGGCCGTAATCGGCCGCCAGGTCGAGCACCGGCCAGTCGCTGCCCCACAATACCCGTTCGGGGCCGAAGGCTTCCAGCACGTGGCCGGCATAGGGCCGCAGCCGGGTCACCGACCAGTCGCCGCCGGCCTCGGTAACGAGCCCGGAGAGCTTGCAGTGCACCTGCGGCAGCGCTGCCAGGCGCGCGATATCCTCGCGCCATGCGCCTGGTTCGCCGGCGGCAATTGCCGGCTTGGCGATGTGGTCGATGACGACCGGAAGGCGCGGATGGCGCGCGGCAAAGGCGAGCAAGGCAGGCAGGTGGCGCGGCAGCACCAGCGCATCGAACGCCAGGCCGTGGCGCACCATTGCTTCGATGGCTGGATCGAGCGCGGCATCGTCGATCCAGTCGTCGGCGAGGCCCTGCAGCATCGGGCGCAACCCGCGCAGCTTCGGGTGCGCCGCCAGCGCCGCGATGCGCGCCGGCGCATCGGCCGCCTTCAGGTCCGCCCAGCCGACCACGGCGCCGATGAACGGGTGGCGGTCCGCCAGGTCCAGCATGAAACGCGTATCGGACTCGTCCGGCAGTGACTGGACGAGGACGGTCGCATCGATGCCATGCGCCCGCAGCAGCGGCTGCAGGTCGTGCGGCGTGAAATCGCGGTGGATGGCGGCCAGCTCGGGCGGCGGCCATCCGCCGCCGCGCGCGGCCAGGTGCCAGAAGTGCTGGTGGGCGTCGATGCGCATCATGCCTCCTCCGGCCGGGCCGCCGGCCGCCTCAATCGTTGTGCGCCCTGCTTTCCCGCTCGCGCAGCGCGTCCAGCATGGTGGTGCGCGACGAACGCAGGTGCGTGCGCATGGCCGCCAGCGCCGCCGGCACGTCGCGTTGCGTCAGCGCGCGCAGGATCGCCATGTGTTCCTGCACCGCGTACTGGTTGCGCGGCAGCTCGTCGCGCTTGTCCCACTGGTAGTGGTAGTGGAAGACCAGCGACACCGCGTCGTTCAGGCTGTTGGCGAAGCGGTTGTCCAGCAGGCCGATCAGGAAGGTGTGGAACTCGCGGTCGAGTGCCGGAAAGTCGGCATGGCTGGCCGCCGATGCCGCCCCGAGCGCCTCGTGGCGGGCCAGCAGGTCGTGCAGCCGCCCGAAGGCCGCGTCGTCCGGCGGCAGCCCGGCCACCCGTTCGATGGCCTTCAGTTCGAACATCTCGCGCACTTCGCCCAGTTCCTGCGCGAACGACGGATCGAACGCGCACAGCCGCCAGCCGCCGCGCGGCTTCTTCTCGATCAGGCCATGCCGCGCGAAGCCGATCAGGAATTCGCGCACGGCGATCGTGCTGACACCGGATGCGCGCGACAGCTCGGCTTCCGAGAACTCGGCGCCCGGCGGCAGGTCGCGCTGGTAGATGCGTTCCATCAGCACCTGCTGCAGGCGCTCCGTGCCGCTGTGCAGTTCCGAGACATCGAACCAGTCGCCCGGCCGTGGCTTGCGCAGCAGGCAGCGCTCCTTCATGCCGGCGATCAGCCCGCACTCGATGAAGTAGGCGAGCGTGCTGCGGATGGCGGTTCGGCTGCCCTCTCCCAGTTCCGTCATCCGCACCTCGGTCGGCAGCGCTTCGCCCACCGCCACGTTGCCCGCGATGTACTCCAGCAGCAGGTTGGTACAGCGTCGCGTGGTGGTGGGCAGCTTGGACATGGTTCGTGACTGCGGCCGCGGCGGCGGCGAAAGATCCGTAATCTTCCATTTTACCTGCCGCCGGCGGGATGCAGCCGATGCCGGCCAGGGCCGGTTTCCGGCATCGGCTGCCCCGCTGTCCGCGGATACCGGGCACTGCGCTGGCAACAGCTTTCATGGCAACCTTTCGACGCAGGCAACGAATGGAAGTATATCTTCCCAAGGCATCGACGCTGCTGCCTCGAGTGCTCGACGCGGTGAGCAAAGCCGTCCGCCGGGAATACGCCATGTCACGCGGTGGCGCGGCATCGTCCCGGGTGTCTGCCCAGCGGCTGCTCAGTTTCCGGTCATGCGGTCAGCTGCAGCAGCACCGAGCCGTGCGGCGGCAGCTTCTGCCGCACGCTGCCGTCGATGGCGCCGAGGTCGCGCCGCGCCCACAGGTCGCGGCCCGCCACCTGCCGGCCGCCCAGGTTCAGGCGCGACAGGTCGAACACGATGTCCGCCGCCGTGTCGCCGGTATTGAACAGGGCCAGGTAATACACGTTGGCCTTGCCGGCAGGCTGCGCGCTCCAGATCCGGGTGCCGGCGTCCGCATGGTGCGGCCGGTTCGCGGTACTGCGCTGGTTCACGGCCAGTACCTCCGGATTGGTCAGCAGCGCCAGCGTGCGCTCGTCCAGGTGGCGCAGGTCGCCGCCCATGATCAGCGGCGAGCGGGCGATCGACCACAGCGTCATCAGCGTCTGCTGCTCGTCCGGCGTGAACTTCGTGTCGCGCTTGCCCAGCGCCAGGCGGCCCAGCGGCAGCATGTCGGCATCCGGCCAGGCGTTCGCCCCCATGTAGGGATTCCAGTTTTCCAGGCGCTGGAACTGCTCGCTCAGCAGCTTCCACTCATCCCAGAAGTCGTCGGAGATGCGCCACATCTGCGCATGGTGCGGCACGTGCAGGGCCCACTTCAGGTCGGTCTCGCCGGGCGACAGGCTCAGCGTGATTGGCCGGCCGGTCTTGCGGATGGCCTTCTGCGCCGCTTCGATTTCCGGCCAGTTGGCGGTGTAGGGGCGCGACATGTCGTCCATCTTGACGAAGTCCACGCCCCACGATGCATACAGCGCAAAGATCGAATCGTAATAGGCCTGCGCGCCCGGCTTGCCCATGTCCACGCCATACATGTCCGGGTTCCACGTACAGACCGATGCCGTGTTGGCGATGTCGCGCGCGCGGTATTGCGTGCCCAGCACGGGCGTGTTCAGGCGCACGGCCTGGCGGGGAATGCCGCGCATCACGTGGATGCCGAACTTCATGCCCAGCTTGTGCACCTGGTCGGCCAGCGCCTTGAATCCGCCGCCATTGGCCGCCGAGGGAAAGCGGTTCGGCGCCGGCAGCAGGCGGCCGTGTCCGTCCATTGTCAGTTCCGCATCCTTGCGGTACTCGTAGCTGTCGGCATTCGGCTCATACCACTGGATGTCGACGGTGAATACGTCGTAGCCGGATGGCAGCAGCTTGTCGGCCATGATGCGGGCGTTTTCCAGCGACTGCGCCTCGGTGATCGTGGTGGCGAACGAGTTCCAGCTGTTCCAGCCCATCGGCGGGGTCGGCGCGAGCTGCTTCGATTTGCTGGCGGGGGCCGAGGTGGCGGCGACGACGACAGGCGCCACGCCGGCGAGACCGGAAAGGATGGAAGCGGTGAGAAGGTTTCTGCGGTTTGGATTCATGCTCGGGGCAATTGGAAAATGGATCGAATGGGCTGCCGCATCGGCGCGGCAGGTTTCGCATGGTTATTTCTCAACCCGGCGTTGCCGAAGCCCTGCAGGCAAACAGCCGGCGGCCTCCGGCCGGTATCTCCTCCCCGGGTTGGAGCGATGACGATGATAACGCGACAACGCCGGGTGCCAGCGGCATCTGCGATCACGAAAAAATCGGATCCGATATCCGAAATGGCATCTGCGCAGCGGCCGCACGCCAAGCCGCGTTGCTGGTGGAGCGTGGTAACGGACAGTGCCAAGCGTTGTTGCCCGGCACTAGATACACTGATTCTAAGCAACAATAATTGCCGCATTGATCCAAGTGGATTACAGTGGAAGCGCTGATCCTGGGCGGCCGACGCCGCGCCTGCCGAGTCTCTCGGAGCACCGGGATCAGGAATCAGGCCTGGGGTTGTTCATGAACGCCCGTCGGCTGGCTTACCGTTCCACCGTGCTCTTCAAGCTCTCTATCTATGGCTACTTCTCCCGTCACTGGAAAGGCGCATGACTTTCCAGACTCCGCCACGCACCTGGCAGCACGCCAGGCCGGCTTCACGCTGATCGAACTGATCGTGGTGATCATTATCCTGGGCATCCTGGCTGCCACCGCGCTGCCCAGGTTCGCCGACCTGCGCAAGGATGCGCGCATCGCATCGCTCAACGGGGCCAGGGGTGCGCTTGAAGCGACCTTCGCCATGATCCACGGCCAGGCGCTGCTCGATACATCGGCCGCCACCATCACCAACGAAGATGTCGTCATTACCCTGGTCGCCGGCTACCCGTCGGCCGCGAGCGGCGGCAATACCGCAGCGGCGGCTGGCCTCAACATCGGCGACTACATCATCCGCTACGGCTCCGCCACCGCGACCGCCACCCAGCCCGCCCTGCCCATCAATTCGTTCGCGGCGATTCCGGTCAGCGTGGCGAACACGGCCTCCGCGCTGTCCTGCTACGCGCTGTACACCGGTGCCAGCGGTTCGGGCAACGCCGTCAAGCCCCCTTCGGTCACGGTCGTGACGGGCAGCTGCTGATTCCGGCATCGCATGGCACGACAGGCCATTTGCGTCTTGCTGGACACGTTTTCAAGACTAATCTCATCCACCAGCAATAAATCAGCGCTTCCCTAGCAGGACTGCAGGACAGCCTTTGTCTCGAAGCAGTCGAAACAGACAAACACAAATATCATCCCGCAATCCGCCAGGTCGAATTCGTCATTGATCGAGTCCAGCTGTGCGTAAAACGTCATGACTTTCTTGCAAGAACAGGTCGGGATGTCAGCCGCCTGGATGAAGTCGGGGCTGCCTCCCAAACGGTGCCGTTTGCCGATATTGTCGCCAGCCCATTTGTACGGCGGAAGATCCTTTGCCTCCCGATCGAGCGGTTCGGGAATCAGCTTGAATGGCGGTATGACACGCATGAGGAGTTCCAATATTCGGGGCTACAAAAAGCCCAGACAGCTTTGCCATGATTCTCCGCACGGCGGCAATTGCTGCCGAACAGCGCGCAGCTGGCTTACGAGCTTGGCCCGTTCCTTGGGGGCCTTCAAGTGCGCAGGCAGGCGACTCAGCCAGTGGCTATTGGGGCCGGCGGACGAATCGCGCTTCCCGGATAACCGGCGGGTGGTGGGGAGCGGTTTTGCTTCCATCACCTCGATGAAATGGTCCAGCTGCGCCAGGGAACTGAACTGCAGGTCGACTCCGGCCACGTCGACATGCAGGAACACGAATCCCTTGTGCGGCACCGGCGCCGGCGCTGCCGGAATGAATTGCGTCGTGGACCCGGCGACCGGCACATGAACCCAAAATGCCAACGGTGCGCTTCGCCAGTCAGGCTCGATCGTGAGATGGAAATGCAATTTCATGGGGCAGGCAATTGTGCCGCTGCGATGAATCGTTTCGCCGGAACTTTACAGCATCTCACATCAGATCCGCCGCCATTCCGTCCTCAGGCAGTCAACCGGACGAACGCCTCGCGCGCGGCAAGCCCGCCGCCGCCGATCAGCACACCGAAATAAGCGATGGTCGCCACGTTGCTGACGTAGCCCAGCAGCACGCACACGCCGTCGCGCTGCAGCAGCCCGATGGCGAAGAACAGCAGTGCGACGGCCGGGAAGGTATTGCTGAACGGGATCATTCCGAACGGCATCATCAACAGCACGGCGCCGAGGATGATCGATGCGTTGTTGATGCGCTCGACGGGACCGTCCGCGACCAGCCAGCCGATCCGGTTGGGGCGGCTCACGCGTTCGATCTTCTGCAGCCATGGCAGCGCCTTGCGCAGCACCGGGCGCAGCTTCCTCGTGCCGATGATCTTGTGCTTCATGCGCGACGGAATCCACAGTTCGCGCCGGAACAGGCGGGACAGGCCGATCAGCAGGATGGCGGCGCCGAACACGGTGCTCACGCCGGGAATCGACACGGGAATCAGGAAAACCAGCGTCAGCAGCGCAGTGAGGAGCAGGAGGCCGTCGTTGCCGACGCGGTGGATCAGCTCGCTCAGCGTGATGCCGGTACGCGGCAGGGAGCGGACCAGGGTGCGCAGCCGTTGGGAAATGGGTTCACCGTGCATGGGGTTCTCTCGTCGGATGGGTCGTGGTTGCTTGGATCGTGGCCGTTGCCACGATCTCGTGGCTGTGAAGCGTGCTCATGCATGCCGCGGCCGACCGACAGTATAACGAGTGCGCCGCATGCGGCACACCGGTTATCGCGGAATTAGCACGACTCTTGATCCAGGAGGACGACTTCCCGGCCCGTACCGGACGGTGGCGGGGAAATGGCGGTGGACAGATGGAGGTGCAGCGCCGCGTCGACGGCGCCGCCCGCCGGCGCGCGCAGCCCGTCAGCCGCCCCGCTGCCCCTTCAGCAACGCCACCAGCGCCGCCGGCCCTTCCTCGACGAGCATCCGCTCCGCGTTGCGCGGATGGATGAAGCCCTCTTCGCGGGCGTGCGCGATGAAATCGATCAGCCGGTCGTAGAAGCCGTCGACGTTGTACAGCGCCACCGGCTTGTCGTGGATGCCCAGCTGCGCCCACGTCAGCATCTCGAACAGTTCCTCGAGCGTGCCGAGGCCGCCGGGCATCGCGATGAAGGCATCGGACAGCTGCGCCATCATGGCCTTGCGTTCATGCATGTCCTTGACGATGAATTGCCGCGTCAGGCCCATGTGCCCCACTTCGCGCTCGACCAGCGCGGTGGGAATCACGCCCGTGACCTCGCCGCCCAGGCGCAGCACTTCGTCGGCGATGATGCCCATCAGCCCCACGTTGCCGCCGCCGTAGACGAGCGCCAGGTTGGCATCGACCAGCGCGGCCGCCAGGGCACGCGCGCGTTCCGCATACAGCGGGCTGGCGCCGGCATTGGCGCCACAGTACACACAAACGGATTTCACTTGTTCAGTTTCTTGAGATAGTCGTCGGACAGTTTCTGGAAGCGCGCCAGCGTTTCGCCGCGCAGGTAGGGTTCGACCTGGATCAGCACCTGGTAGCAGCCGCGCGCCAATGCATCGGCCATCGACTGCTGCTCGGTGTACTTGCGCGGGTTGCGCACGTATTCGTAGGACAGCCAGTAGGTTGCCACCACCACCATGTTGGTCGCCATCGCGTCGATCTTCAGGTCGTTCGCCTCCAGCGAGCCCTCGGTGCGCAGGTCCTCGCACAGTTGCTTGGCCACCTTGATCTTGTGCGCCAGGATCTGCTTGAAGTGCAGTTCGAGCTTGCGGTTGCGCGACAGCAGGTCGTTCAGGTCGCGGTAGAAGAAGCGGTAGCGCCAGATCAGCTCGAACATCAGGTGCAGGTACTGCCACACGTCCTCGATATTGGAACGCCGGCCGGCCGGCACGTGCAGGATGCGCTCGATCTCCTGTTCGAACTCGATGAAGATCGAGTTGACGATGTCGTCCTTGTTGCGGAAGTGGTAATACAGGTTCCCCGGCGAGATGTTCAGCTCTTCCGCGATCACCGTGGTGGTGATGTTCGGTTCGCCGAATTCATTGAACAGGCGCAGCGACAGTTCCTGGATGCGTTCGCGTGTTCTTCTGGGAGCTTTCTGTAACATGGCCGGAGGTGCTGTTGTTTTGGCCGCCAGCATAACACCGATGGTCCGGCCATGCGAAAAGGTGACTTGATGGTGCCGGTCGCGTTTTCACGCGGCGAAAGGAAGCCCGATACCGTTTTCGCTCCCGGCACCGGTGCAGGCCCGCCTATTTGACCTTCTTCAGCCTGCCCATCTGCGCCCGCAGCCCGTCCAGTTCCTGCTTCAGCGACGCCACCTCCTGCCGCAGCGGCGCGGTGGCGGCGATCACGGCGCGCTGCACCTGCGCTTCCATGTCCCGGTCGAGCAGGTGCCGTTCCGGCGCGATGCCCGATTCGTGCACGACGGCGGCGCGCAGCGCTTCGGCCCGTTCGCGCCGCACCGTGAAATCCTCGAGGCCGGCCTGCCAGATCGCCTGGATGCGTTTTTTCACCATCTTGTCCTCCTTGCCGTGTCAAGCGACACTAGGCCGCCTGGGCCCGCCGGGCCTGGCTGTACAGCCGGAAGCCTTCGCGGATATTCTCGCGCAGTACCGCCCCCTTCCACGGTTTCGTGTAGAAGCGGTCGATCGCGCCCTGGTTGATGGCGGCCATGATCGGCGTGAGATCCGCATAGGCCGACAGCATGATGCGGAACGTGTCCGGCGCCAGGTTCTTGACCCGTTCCATGAATTCGGTGCCGTTCATCGACGGCATGCATTGGTCGCACAGGATCACCTGCACATTGTGGCGCGCCAGGATATCGAAGCCCTCGAGCGCCGTCTGCGCCGTGAGGATGCGGTAGCCGTCCTGCGCCAGGAAGTCGGACAGCACGTCGAGCATGAACGCATCGTCGTCGACGATCAGCAGCGTGGGCCTGCCGTCGTCGCGCGTTTCGTCCGCCGGCGCGGCGAGGTGGCGCTTCTCGCGCAGCATCAGCTCGAACTCGTCGGCCGCCACCGGCCGGGAAAAGAAGTAGCCCTGCATTTCATCGCAGTCGTGCCGCCGCAGGTAGGCCAGCTGGGCATCCTTCTCGACGCCCTCGGCGATCACCTTCAGCTTCATGCTGTGCGCCATGTTGATGATGGCCAGGACGATCGCCGCGTCGTCCGGATTGGACGTCACTTCGCGCACGAAGGCGATGTCGATCTTCAGCTTGTCGATCGGGAAGCGCTTCAGGTAGGCCAGCGACGAATACCCGGTGCCGAAGTCGTCGATCGAGATCTTGATGCCCAGTTCCTTCAGGTTCTGCAGCATCGTGATGGTTTCCTCGGCGTTGCTCATCAGCGAGCTTTCCGTGAGTTCCAGTTCCAGCAGCTCGGGAGGAATATCGTGCTCGCGCAGTGCGCGCAGCACCTCTTCCTCGAGCCCGCCGACGAAGAACTGGATGCCGGACACGTTCACCGAAACCTGTATCGCACCGGCGCCGGAGCCGATCCAGTACGCGATCTGGCGGCACGCCTCGTGGATGACCCAGGTGCCCACGCGCACGATCAGCCCCGTTTCCTCCAGCAGCGGGATGAACAGGGCCGGCGACACCATGCCGTGGCCGGGCCGGTTCCAGCGGATCAGCGCCTCGGCACCGCTGATGCGGCCGGTGCCGATATCGATCTTGGGCTGGAAGTACAGCACGAATTCGGCGTTGTCGATGGCGCGCCGCAGCGCGTTTTCCAGGTCCAGCCGCGCCAGCGACTGGGCGTTCATCTCGGCGGTGAAGAAGCGGAACGCATCGCGCCCCGCTTCCTTGGCGCGGTACATCGCCGTATCGGCATATTTGATCAGCGTGTCGGCATCGAGGCCGTCGTCCGGGTAGACGGCGATGCCGATCGACGCGGTGACGGTGACTTCGTGCCCCTTCAGGTCGAACGGCTGGCGCATCGCCTCGCGCAGCTTGTCGAGCACGGGCAGCGCCTGGTTCACGCCCTCGGGCAGCATCAGGATCGCGCAGAACTCGTCGCCGCCGAAGCGGCCGATCGTGTCGCGCACGCGCAGGCAGTCGACCAGCCGGCTGGAGAACTGCTTGAGCAGTTCGTCGCCGATCGTGTGGCCCAGCGTGTCGTTGATGTTCTTGAATCGGTCCATGTCGAGGAACAGCACGGCCAGCGCCCAGCGGTGCTCGGCGGCCTGCGTCAGCGAATGGGTCAGCGATTCATACAGCTGGCTGCGGTTCGGCAGCCCGGTGAGCGTGTCGAAGTGCGCCAGCTTCAGCAGGCGGCGCTCGGCTTCCTTGCGTTCGGTGATGTCGCGCGCCACCGCCACCAGGATCCAGTTCTGGTCGGAACGCAGCGTGCGGCGCTGCACTTCCACCGACAGCAGCGAGCCGTCGCGCCGGTGCAGCAGCAGCTCGGCCATGGCGCCGCCCTGGTCGCCGGCCAGCAGCTTGTCGTACAGGTCCACCAGCTGCATCGGCCCGCCGCTGCGCTCGCGCTGCCCAACCTCCAGGAAATCCTCGCGCGCAAAGCCGAGCATGCGGCAGGCGGTCGCGTTGACGTCGACGAAGCACATGTTGGCGCGGTCGACCAGGAAGATCGCATCGGCCGTGGCATCCATCGCCAGCCTGAAGCGGCGCAGGTCCTCGGTGAGGCGGTTGCGAGCATCCATGTCCTGCTGCAGCTGCGCGTGGTTGCGCCGCACTTCCTCGTACAGCTTCAGGGTCTCGTACGACACGGCGATCTGCGCGGCGACGGTGACGGCGATCCGCTCATCCACCTCCGAGAACCCTTCGTCGCCCAGCTTGTCCGCCAGGTACAGCCAGCCATGCACGCCGGCGCCCGACGCGATCGGCACGCCGAGGAAGGAATGCACGGGGGGATGTTCGGCCGGCAGGCCGAGGTGGCAGGGATCGCCCGGCAGGGAGTGCCGCCGCACCGGCTGGCGCTGTTCCATGACCTGTTTCAGGATGCCCGCGTCGGGCGCCTCGCACAGAACCCGCGTTTGATCGGCGGTACCGCAGTGGCTGAACCAGCCCAGCGCGCTGCCATCCTCGTTGAGCACGCCGATGCACGCATACTTGGCCACGCAGATGTTCTGGGCCACGCGGCAGCCGATATCGACCAGCGCCTGCGGCTCGCGCTCGGCGGAAAGATCGATGCCGAGCTCGATCAGCGCGGTCAGGCGCAGGCTGACCGCCTGCAGGCTGGACAGGCTGTTCGACAGCCGCTGCGTCATCGAGCGCAGCCGCTCCGCTTCGCCGTCCGGCGTTTCATGGTGGGCCAGCTCGGAAATCACCTGGCTGCTGGACTCCACTTCGTCCAGGTACTCGGCCATCTTGTGGCCGATGCCGCCCAGGCTGGTATCGGCGATGGACGAATCGGCCATCTCCACGGCGAAGTCCGGCACTTGCGCGCGCCGGGCGGTCACGCCGAGCGCTTCCTGCACGGTGTCCATTATCACATCCGGATCGGACGGCTTGGGCAGCACCCAGCGCACGCCGCACGACTGCGCCACCGCCACCGCCTCGCGCTCGCGATAGGTGGCGGTGTAGAAAATGATCGGCACGTTGGCCGTTTCCGGATTCTCGCGCACGCGGGCCACGAACTCGTAGCCATCCATGTTCGGCATGAGAATGTCGGAAATGATCAGGTCGGGCCTGTCGTGTTCGATCAGCTTCAATGCCTCGATGCCGCTGGCCGCTTCCATCAGCCGGTGACCGGAAAAGCCCAGCAAGGTCATCAGGAACTGCCGGTTCAGCACGTGATCGTCGACGATCAGGATCGTTGCGATGTCGTTATTGTTCTGGGGCGACATCTCCCCCGGCAAAAAAGACTCGAGCTGTGTGACGAAACTGTCCGGCTCGATCGGTTTGCCGATGTAGCCGTCGAATCCGGCGCCCAGCAGGCGCTCGCGGTCGCCCACCATCGCCAGCGCGGTCACGGCCAGCGCGGGAATGTGCCGCGTGGCCGGATCGGCCTTCAGCGCGCTGACGACGCCATAGCCGTCCAGCTTGGGCAGGTGCACGTCGCAGATGATCAGGTCCGGCTGTTCGCGCCTGGCGGCAGCCACGCCTTCCTCGCCGTCGGCGGCGGTGAGCGGGGTATAGCCGAAGGCACGCAGCAGATAGACCATCAACTCCATGTTGGTGGGATTGTCTTCGATGATGAGGATGCGTGCTGACACGGTGTCCCTCCCTTTTATTATGAATTGTCGTTGCCGGGCAACAGCCCTCCCCGTCCTGTCAGTATCCCTTATTCCGTACGGACGCGATGCACGGCAGGCGCGCGCGTCCAGCTCTGCCGGTTATTGTTCCGGTATTAGCTAAAGTTTCCGTACGTCAATTTATTGTAGCGGGGGATCGTGGCCGCGTCAAACGGCTGGCGGCGAGAATTTCATCGAGGATGCACGACAGCACGCGCGGATCGCTGCCCAGCGCCACGTGGCCGATGCCGGAAAAGGCAATGTTGCTCGCGCCGGCCAGCTGGCACGACGTTGCCGGCACCACGATGTTGTCGTGCCACGACCAGACCGACGTGATCAGCGGCCGGTATGCGGTGTCATCCTGCGCGAGCTGGGCGAGCCACCCGGAGTCCCGCCGCATCTGCCGCGCATTCGCGCCGATGCCGAGGGAAGCCAGCCCGGTGCCATGGTGCGGCGTGCCGACGGTGACGACGCGCGCCACGTTCCGCGCACCGTGGCGCCGCAGCCAGGCGCGCGCCACCAGGCCGCCCATGCTGTGGGCGACCACGACGATGCGTGGCGCACCGGTGGCGGCGAGCAGCCGCTGCACGGCGCACTCGACCTGCGCCACGTAATCGTCCAGCGGCGCGGTGACCGGCTCCAGGTCCACCGTATCGTGGCTGATGCGCTCGCGCCGGAGCAGCGCGCGCAGCGCGGCCCAGAAGCCGCCGTTGCAGCCGTAGCCGTGCACCAGCAGCACGGGCAAGGCGCGCGCTTCGGCTGCGAAGAACGGCGCGGGCGTGTGCCGCAGCATCGTCCATGACGATGTCAGCATCGACGCGCGGAATTCGCCGCAGAACAGGCACAGCCGGCCAGCCGGGTCGAGCCGGTGCTCGGCCGGCACCGCGCAGCCGAACTTGCGCGCCATCCTGAAGTTGTTGGCATTGATCGCGCCGCGGACCAGCACCACGGCCAGCACCGCCAGCAGCAGGGCCAGGTCGAGCGGCACGTATTGCGCCGCGGCGTACCAGATCGCCAGCGCCGCCGCCACCTGCATCGCCATGATCGCCAGCAGGATGCGCACCACCATGATTCACTCCCTCTTTTGTGAAAAGCCAGTGTAAGGCAAGCGGCGCCGCCCGGGTAGAGGGTGCCGTCGGCTTACTGGCCGCTATCGCCGGGCGGGCGGCGCGACGCCAGCATCTGCCGCGCGATGCCGCGCAGGATATTGACTTCCTCGGTCTCCAGCCCGGTGCGGGCGAACAGCCGCTTCAGCCGTGGCATCAGCTTGCGGGGATTGCCCGCATCGAGGAAGCCGATCGCCACGAGCGCCTGTTCGAGGTGCGTGTACATGCCCTCGATCTGCGCCTGGTCGGCCGCGTCGCCATGGAAGCCGATCGGGGTGGCGGCGGGCGCGGCGCCGCCGAGGGCCGCCATCCGGCATTCGTACAGCAGCACCTGCGCGGCCTGGGCCAGGTTCAGCGACGAGTATTCCGGGTTGGCCGGAATGTTGATCAGCACATTGCAGCGCTCGACGATCTCGTTCGGCAGGCCGAAGCGCTCGTTGCCGAAGACCAGGGCTGTATGGAGACACTGCCCTGCGGCGGCATCCCCCGCGGCGGCCACGTGCTGCGCCAGTTCACGCGGGCCCTGGACGGGCGGCGAGAATTCGCGCAGCCGGGCCGACACGGCGGCGGCATGGTTGATGCCGTCCAGCGCCTCGGCCATCGTGGCGACGATGCGCGCGCCGGCCAGGATATCCTGCGCGCCGCTGGCGAAGGCCACCGCTTCCTCGTGCCGCACGGCGCCTTCCACGCGCGGATTGACGAGCACCAGCTCGGAAAAGCCCATGGTTTTCATCGCCCGGGCAACCGAACCGATGTTGCCCGGCCGGCTGGTTTCCACGAGGATCACGCGCAGTCGGGAGAACAGCGGGCTGAAAAGAGGTGGCGTGCTGGGTGTCATTTCCTGCGGCATCATTTAGAATAGCGGTTTTCGCGAACGGCAGATTTTACAACGCCGCCCCGCCCCGCTCTTTTAATTCGCTCCTGTTCACACAGAACCGCCCCGCCGCAGCCCACCCTGCCCGGGCGGCCTGTCCATTTTTATACGGATTTGCCATGCATCCAATGCTCAACACGGCCGTGAAGGCCGCGCGCCGCGCCGCCGCCGTCATCAACCGTGCTTCGTTCGACCTCGACCGCGTCAGCATCGCCGAGAAACAACACAACGATTTCGTCACCGATGTGGACCAGGCCGCCGAACAGGCCGTCATCGAGGTGCTGCAGAAGGCCTATCCTTCGCACGCTTTTCTGGGCGAGGAATCCGGCACCACCGGCAACGTGAACGACGAGAGCGAATTCGTGTGGGTCATCGACCCGCTGGACGGCACCACCAACTTCATGCACGGCTTCCCCCAGTACGCCGTCTCGATCGCGCTGCAGCAGCGCGGCGTGATCACACTGGGCGTTGTCTATGACCCGGTGCGCAACGAGCTGTTCACCGCCGAGAAAGGCGCCGGCGCCTACCTGAACGACAAGCGCATCCGCGTGCGCAAGCTGGACCGTATCGCCGGCGCACTGCTGGGCACCGGCTACAAGAACGGCAGCGGCAAGGCGCTGGACGAATACCTGAAGATGTACGGCATCATGGCCGAACGCTGCCACGGCGTGCGCCGCGCCGGATCGGCCGCGCTGGACCTGGCGTACGTGGCCAGCGGCCGCCTGGACGGCTACTACGAGAAAAACCTGCAACCGTGGGATATCGCGGCCGGCACGCTGCTGGTCACCGAAGCGGGTGGCATCGCCGGCGAATTCAATGGCGAATCGAAGTACATGCAGACCGGCCACGTGATCGCCGGCAGCCCGCGTGTCTTCGGCCAGATGGTCGGTTTACTCGCTGAATTTGCCTAAAGTCAATATTTGGTGCAGCTTTGTTACAAAAAAAGGCCCGATTGGGCCTTTTTTATTGCCCTTGCGAAATTTAGTTCCTCTGAATACTGATATACTTCTTTAGAGAAATTGCCGACCAGTCCGGCCTCGCTATCATTCCATCCCTGCCTGTGACTGGCAAGGGGCTGTTTTTCTTCCAGAGCAACTATGTCTTTCACTGAACTCGGCTTGTCCGATGCGATCGTCCGCGCAGTAACCGAAGCCGGCTATACCGCACCGACACCCATCCAGACCCAGGCCATCCCGGCTGTCCTCAACGGCGGCGACCTGCTGGCCGGCGCCCAGACCGGCACCGGTAAAACGGCCGGCTTCACGCTGCCGATCCTGCACCGCCTGTCCACCGACACCGCCGGCGCCAAACTGGCCAATAACACGTCGACGCGTCCGATCCGTGCGCTGATCCTCACGCCGACCCGCGAACTGGCTGCCCAGGTCGAGGAATCGGTGCGCGTGTACGGCAAGTACACGAAGCTGAACTCGGCCGTGATCTTCGGCGGCGTGTCGATCAATCCGCAGATCAAGCTGCTCAAGCACGGCGTCGACATCCTCGTCGCCACGCCGGGCCGCCTGCTCGACCACATGCAGCAGGGCACGGTCAAGCTGGACCAGGTCGAGATCCTGATCCTGGACGAAGCCGACCGCATGCTGGACATGGGCTTCATCCGCGATATCCGCAAGGTGCTGGCCGCGCTGCCGCCCAAGCGCCAGAACCTGCTGTTCTCGGCCACGTTCTCCGACGAGATCAAGGCGCTGGCCGACGGCCTGCTGAACAAGCCCGCCACGATCGAAGTGGCGCGCCGCAACTCGACCGTGGAAATCATCGCGCAGAAGATCCACCCGGTCGACCGCGACAGGAAGCACCCGATGCTGTCGCACCTGATCCGCACGCACAAGTGGACCCAGGTGCTGGTGTTCACGCGCACCAAGCATGGCGCCAACAAGCTGGTGGAACAACTGGGCACGGACGGCATCAAGGCGATGGCGATCCACGGCAACAAGAGCCAGTCGGCGCGCACGCGCGCGCTGGCCGATTTCAAGGACAACTCGCTGCAGGTGCTGGTGGCGACCGATATCGCGGCGCGCGGCATCGACATCGACCAGCTGCCGCACGTGGTCAACTACGATCTGCCGAACGTGCCTGAAGACTATGTGCACCGGATCGGCCGCACCGGCCGCGCCGGCGCCACCGGCGAAGCCGTGTCGCTGGTCTGCGTGGACGAGCACGATATGTTGAAAGACATCGAAAAGCTCATCAAGCAGACGCTGCCGCGTGAAGTCATCGCCGGCTTCGAGCCGGATCCGACGGCCCGTGCGCAACCGATCCAGCTGCGCAGCGGCAATGGCCAGCACCGCAACCCGCGCGCCGGCAATGCCGGCGGCCGTGGCAATGCCGGCAACCCGGGCAATGGCGGTGGCCGCGGCAACGGCGGTAACGCAGGCGGCACCGGCAATGCCGGCGGCCGCGGCAAGCCGGCGGCGGCGCGTGCCGGCAATGGTGCCGCCGGTGCCGGTGGCAACCGCCCGGCTGCAGGTTCGGCTGCAACGCCGGCCCGCAGCGGCGCACCCCGCGGCGGCCAGCGCCCTGGCGGTCCGGCGCCCACCCGCTCCGGCGGCGGCGGTCGCGGCCGTTGATCGTTGCCCGTTGATGGCAGCGCGCCGCCATGGCGCGCTGCCATCAGACGCCGCCATTCACGCTGCGTTCGCGATATCCACATCATCGCGGTGCCTTGACCGCGATGCTGGCGGCCGAGGGCAAAATGGTGCATTATTGCCAATCTTGCCCGCAATTGCTACAGTAGTGGCTATCCTCAGAGTAGCCGCACCAACAGAGTAGCCGCCCATGCCGAAGTTCGCCGCCAACCTTACCCTGCTTTTTACGGAAGTACCGTTCCTGGACCGGTTCGCCGCCGCGCGCGCGGCTGGCTTCGATGCCGTGGAATGCCAGTTTCCGTATGAGTACAATCCCGCCGAAATCCGGCGCAGGCTCGACGACAACGGCCTGCGCATGGTGCTGCACAACCTGCATGCGGGCGACTGGCAGGCCGGCGAACGCGGCCTGGCATGCGATCCGCGCCTGCACCGCCAGTTCCGCGACAGCGTCAAGCAGGCGCTCGACTATGCGACGCTGCTCGACGTGCCGCAGCTGCATTGCCTGGCCGGCGTGGTACCGCCGGGCATGGATCTGCGCCGCGTGCGCGAAAGCTACCTCTATAACCTGGAATACGCTGCCAACATGTGCCGGCCGCGCGGCATCCGCCTGCTGATCGAGCCGATCAACACGATCGACATTCCCGGCTATTTCCTGTCGCGTACCGAACAGGCGCTGGACATCATCGCCGCATGCGACAGCGACAACGTCTTCCTGCAGTCGGACATCTATCACATGCACAGCATGGGCGAGGACGTGACGGCGCTGCTGCGGCGGGCGCTGCCGCACATCCGCCACGTGCAGCTGGCCGATGCGCCCGGCCGAAATGAACCGGGCACCGGCGAGATCGATTATCCCCATGTGTTCGCGCTGCTGGAAGAACTGGGCTACGACGGCTGGATCGGCTGCGAATACCGGCCGCTCGCGGGCACCGTTGCCGGCCTGCAGTGGCGCGATGGCCCCGCCATCGGCGGTGTGCCGCCGGCAAACCGGCTGAACCCCGCCGCCTGAGTTCCATTCCCGAGTTCGCCTGTTTGCGTTTGCGCAAACAGCGGCAATTCTGCAGGCGCAAGATGTTCGTTCCGCTCACGACACGGAAAGATCATGCGCCTGTCATCGCCGCCCCTTTCGTCCCCGCCGCTTCCTTCCCTGCTCCGTCCCTGCCCGCATTCATTGCCCGCCGGGCGCTCCCTTCCCCTGCTGTTGCTGCCGACGCTGCCGATGCTGCTGATGCTGGCCGTGCTGCTGTCCGGTTGCGCCGGCAACGCCCGCCTGAAGGAAGCGCGCGCATTCGCCGCCGAGGCACCCAAGCTGAACGGTTATGTCGAATTGAGCCAGCGTTACCGCGACACCTACCAGCGTGAGAAACCTTACCTGAGCCCGGCCGCCGGCCAGCGCGAACAGGCGATCGATGCCCGGCGCCGCGCGGCCTATCCCGACCTGGTGGCGATCCATGAAGCGGTCGTCGCCTACCTGCGCACGCTGGGCAGGCTGGCCGGCGGCGACCGCTTCGACGCGGGCGACCAGATCAAGGATGTGGCGAAAGGCATCAAGGCCTGGCCCGATACCGGCCTGACCGACCGCCACGTGAATGCGGTATCGGGCCTGGCGCGCGTGCTCGCCCGCGTGACGACCGGCCGTGCCCAGGACCAGGCCGTGCAGGACATGCTGCGCGATGGCTATGAGCCGCTGCGCGACTTGCTCGACGCGATGAGCACCGTGCTGCGCTATTACGACAAGCAGCACGACAACGAGCAGGGCATCGTGATCGGCATGCTGGAAACGGAAATCCCGTTTGCCGACCAGCCGAGGGACCGACTGCTGGCCGCGCTGGCGAAGTCGCACAAACAGGAAAAGCTGGACGAATACCGGCTGCTGGGCCGGCGCCATACGCTGGCGGCCGGGCAGGTGCAGGCGATCCGCGAGCGCCACGAAGCGCTGTACCGCGACCTCGTTCCGGCCGCGCCGCAAGCCACGGCGCGCGTCGCCGTCAACGAGGCAGGAGGCACGCAATGACCACCGCCAGCAACGCCATGGCCACGGCAGACGGCGACATCGAAGCGCTGGCCGACAGCCTGACCGACAACGCCGATGCGCTGCACAGGCGCATCATGGCCGCGATTCGCAAGAAGGATGCCGCCACCGGGCAGGCCATCACGCATGCCGAAGCGCAGGCGTTGTTCGAGCAGGAGATCGCGCTGCGCCAGCAGGCCAACGCGCTGTATGCGGATGCCACGAAATCCGCTGTCGCCGGGCTGGCGATCCCGGTACGCGAGCTGCTCGACCTGGCCGCCCGCGCCCGCGAGCGGATCCGGCGCATCGACCGCGCCAAGGAACTGGCCGGCATCGCCGCGGCGCTGCTCAACGCGGCGGCGGCGATTGCCGCGCTCAGGCCGGAGGGCCTGGCGCCCGCGCTGGAAGATCTAAAGGAGCACGTGCAGGCGTTGCCGGAAACCGGCAAGCCGGCCTCCCGCGCGTCGGGCGGCAGGCATACAATGGATTCATGAACATCCTGACATCCGACCAGCTTGCGGCATTGCAGGCGTCGCTCGAGCAGCGCAGGCTCACGCTGCTGCGGCAAGCCGCCGGCCGCCCGAACAGCGAGTTCAGCCGTACGCCGGCAGTCGAGGAAATCGAAACCTCGCCGGCAGACAGCGCCAGCAACCGCACGCTGAACCAGCTTGAAGCGGAAGCGGACGAGCTCCGGCTGGCGCAGCTGTCGTCCATCCGCCACGCGCTCGCCAAGTTCGACAGCGGCGAAAACGGTGCTTATGGCGAGTGCGAAAGCTGCGGCGAACCGATCGGCTACTCCCGCCTCGAAGCGCGCCCCGAAGCCCGCTTCTGCATCGCCTGCCAGACGCGGCTCGAGCAGCAGCGGCGCTGAAATTCCCCGATCCGTGCGCGGCGCCTCCGCCACACCGGCCTATAATTGCCTCATGGGCTACAAGACGATTCTCGTACACGTTGATGAAGCGCCCCACGCGCCGGCGCGGGTGCTGATGGCGGCCGAGCTGGCGCTGCAGCATGGCGCGCATGTGATCGGCGTGGCACTGACCGGGGTGTCGCGCTTCCTGTATCACAACGAGATGGTCGACGACGACGATCCCAACCTGGCGCAGCACCTCGATGTGTTGCGCGAACGTGCACGCGGCGCGCTGGCCGACTTCGCTCCACAGCTCCGCGCGCTGGGCTTGCACAGTTTCGAGGAACGCGTGCTGGACGACGAACCCGGCGCCGGGCTCGCGCTGGTGGCGCGCCATGCCGACCTGGCCATCGTCGGCCAGGCGGTGCCGGATCAACGGGGCACGGGCCCGTCGGCATTTCCGGCCGAAGTGCTCACCGAATCGGGCTGCCCGGTGCTGGTGGTGCCGCACACGGCGCGCCCGCGCGGCTCCATATCCGTTACCCCGTCCGGCATCGCCAGCCCGGGCGCCCCGGCCCCCGGCCGGCACGTGCTGATCGCCTGGAATGCCAGCAAGGAAGCGGCGCGCGCGGTACGCGAGGCGCTGCCGTTGCTGGCGCGGGCCGAGCAGGTCACGCTGGCGATCGTCGATGCCGATCTGCGGCCGGCGGCGTTCGGCGACACGCCGGGCGAGGATGTACTGGCCTGGCTGGGCCGCCATGGCATCGAAGCCGACGTGGTCATGTCGCAAACGCCGCGCCAGGGTTTGCTGAAACGCCCGGGCGACGTTGGCGAGGCGCTGCTGGCGCTGGCGGAGGAACGCGGCGGCGATCTCATCGTGCTCGGCGCCTACGGCCACTCGCGCTTCCGCGAAACGCTGCTGGGCGGCGTTACCCGCACCGTGCTGGAAACGATGACGGTGCCGGTGCTGATGGCGCACTGAGGACAGGCCGGGGGCGCGCCGCCGACCCTGAATTTTCAGTCCTGCGCGGTCCGTTCGGCGTCGTCAGTCCCGCGCCGTCCGTCCGGCTTTCACTCCTGCCACTGCTGGTCGCGGATCTTCGCCACCTGGCGCTGGGCCATCCACTGCCACAGCTGCAACGCATCTTCCTTTCCCGCCGACATGCTGCGCGGGCTGGCCAGCGCGATCTCGCAATCGCGGTCGGACCATTCCTCGAACCGGATCGCGCCGCCGCGCACCACCTCCAACTGGTACATCAGCCCGTCGTCGTAGCCGAACCGCAACACCGCGGACGGGGCGCCGCCATCCGCCCCCGCCCCGTCGCCTTCGTAGATTTCCGACAGCGCCGCCGCCAGCTGCGCGTCGGTCGGCGCCGGCACGTTTCGGCCGTCCGGCCTGGTGAGTTCCATCCATGCGTGTGTCATTCACGCTCTCCAGAAGATTGTGGACCAGGCGCCGCCGTGCCGTCAGCCGATACGCCGCGGCAGCGACAGCGGATCGAAGTCTTTCCAGTCGCCACCGGCGATCGTGCCTTCGGCGCGCTCGATATCGCCCGCGCCGAGGTTGCGCAGCACCTGCACGGCCGGCCCTTCATTGCCGTCCGGTACGGCCACAGCGATCATCATGCCGGCCTTGCGCGGCGCGACGGCATTCTGGCCGCCCTGTTCGGCCTCGCCCTTGTCCTTCATGTGCGAGAAGCTGTACAGTGAACCGACGTGCGCGCCGACCAGGCCGCCCACGATCGGGCCGACCGGGCCCGTTACCGGCGCCGTGGCCGCACCGATCGCCGCGCCGATGGCGCCACCCGTCGCGGCGCCCTTGGCCAGCCCTTCGGGCGTATCCTTGGCGCCGGGCGACAGCTGGCGGTCCCCGCCGATCGCGAGCATGTCGTGCTGGCCGGGCTGGTTGACGTAGAAGGCGCTTATGCCGTCGTCCGGATAGCCCGCATCGCGCAGGGCCTGGCGTGCGCCGTCGACCTGCTCCTGCAACTGGAAATGACCGGCGATGATGATCGTCATGATTGTTATCTCCTGCATGAATTGGACGCACTCAGCTTGCCGCGCCCGCCGCCGTGTTTCCGTTCGTTGACGCACATAGCCCCGTGCAAGGGAGGTATCGCCTGTCGAGACTTTTTGCGCATGGGTAGCCGGCCATGCCGTCACCCCGGCCGCCGATGGACCGGCCGTGGCGCCTGCGCCGATCGCCGCGCTGTCAGATGTCGCCGGCGCCTCGACGTGGCGGCCGCTGCGGCAGCCAGACGGTGAATGCGGTGCCTTCGCCCGGTTGCGAGCGCACGTCGATGCGCCCGCCGTGACGGTGGATGATGCCGTAGGAGAGCGACAGCCCGAGCCCCGTGCCGCTGCCGACCGGCTTGGTCGTGAAGAACGGCTCGAAGATGCGGGTCAGGTGTTCCGGGGCGATGCCGGCGCCCGTATCGGCGAACTCGACCCAAACCCAGCTCCCCTGCACGCCGGTGCGGATGTGAAGGATGCCACGCTCGGCGATCGCCTGCCCGGCGTTGACGATCAGGTTCATGAACACCTGGTTCAGCTGCGAGGCACGGCATTCCACGAGCGGCAGCTTGCCGTATTCCTTCACCACCGTGACCTTGTACTTCAGTTCGTTGGCAACGATATTCAGCGTGCTGTCCAGCCCGCGGTGCAGGTCGGCGAACTGCCATTCCGTTTCGCCCACGTGGGAAAACTCGCGCAGCGCCTGCACGATCTCCTTCACGCGCCGCAGGCCGTCGATCGATTCGCTGACCAGCGACGCCACGTCGCCGCGCACGAAATCCAGGTCGGCCGCCACCCGCACCGGCGCCATTCGTGCCAGCAATTCCGGGTGGCCGGCGATCGCGTCGTCGTAGGCGTCGATCAGGTCCACAAGCGTGCCGACATACCCTTGCAGCGACCCCATGTTGGAATTGACGAAGCCGATCGGATTGTTGATCTCGTGCGCGATGCCGGCCGCGAGCTGGCCGACCGACGCCATTTTCTCGGCCTGCAGCAACTGCTCGTGCGCTTCGCGCAGCTTGCCGATCAGCTGCTGCTGCTCGATACCCTTGGCCGTCAGCGCCTCCTCCATCGCCTTGCGGTCGGTGATGTCGGTCAGCGCGCCGATCACCTCCAGCGGCCGCCCGGCCGCATCGCGGACCAGGCGCAGCGTATCGTGCACCCACAGCCAGCGGTCGTCGGCCGTGCGAAAGCGGTACTCATACACACGCTGGCCTTCGGTAAATACCTGCGCCAGGCTTTCGACGATGCGCGGCTTGTCGTCCGGGTGGATGTGGTCGAACCAGAAGTTCGGATCCGCCAGCATGTCTTCCGGCCGGTAGCCCAGCATGTTGAACGCGTTATTGCTGACGAACGTCATCTTGAAGTCGCCGCTGGGCACCGTGCAATAGATCAGCGCCGGCGTGTTGTCGATCAGGTATTGCAGCCGGGTTGGCGGCGCGGACTCGGACCGGACCCCGGCGGCGGGCGAGGCATCGAATTCCTCGAAATGCATTACCAGCTGGCCCACGCGAACGAGCGGTTCGAGGGAACGGCCGGCACGACCGCGGGCGGCTCCGGTTCCACCGGCGGCTGGTCGAGCCATTCGCGCGGATCGACACGGTAATACTTCGACAGCTCGTCGTACAGGGCCGGGTGCCGCTGCGCGAGCTGCCAGGGCTTGCCGAAGAACGCCTCGGTGGCGACGGCAAAGAACTCGGCCGGGCTGGTGGCGCCGTAGTGATCCAGCACGCTGTCCTGGCTGCCCAGCCAGGCGGCGCGGCGCAGGTGTTCGTAGTCCCGGGCCAGCACTTCGGACCAGCTGCGGTAGTTTTCCCGGCTCCCCAGGTACGGCGCCCCGTTGGTGTGGCCCGCTTCGCTGTCGAGCTGGTGCGCGAATTCATGCAGCACCACGTTCTGGCCGTTCCAGGCCAGTGCGCCCCGCTCCGCGTCTTCCCACGACAGCACCACGCGGCCATCCTCCCAGGATTCGCCCAGCATCGTCTGGCGGAACGGCGTGACGACGCCGCCCGGACCCACGTCCTGCCGCGCGGCGGCGAAGGCGCCGGGATACAGGAGGATCGTGCGCAGCGACGGATACACGCCGCCATGACGGTTGAGCAGCAGAACGCAAGCCTGGCCGGCAATCGCCACGCGCATCTCGTCCGTGACGTCGAGGCCGGCACAGCCGACAAATTTTTTCTGATGCAGGAATTGTTTTACGTGCCGCTGCAACCTCTCCTGCAGCGCGGGGCCGAGGCGGTCGTGGATCGGAACATAACGCCGCAGCGCCGCAAGGTCAGCGGCAGGAAGGGGCCGGGACAGCGCCCGGCGCAAAGTCCAGCGCGGATACAGGAATGGCGCTGCAACAGCCAGCGCCACGAGTGTCAAACCGAGCAATGCATCCATTTTTGCCGTCCATAACGAAACTTGTCCGCCACAGATGGGGAGTGTTGCCGACAATTCAATCGACTGCCCAATCGACTGCGCCATCGCGTGCGCCATGGTGCGTGCAATTCGGGGCACAATTCACTGCGCTGAACGGCGCGCAATCAACTGTGCCATGAACTGCACCGTGCCGGCAACGGCACACTGCCCTTCAATTGCCTTACTGTTGTGCCTTCTGCAGCGATTGCGGCGCGCCGAACAGGGCGGCAACCAGTGGATCGCGGGTAACCGGGCCGCGGTTCACGCGGATGGCATAATGGGTATCGTCCGCCAGGATATGGAAGTGGCGGCCGCTGCCGGCCATGCTCTGCTCGCGCAGGCTCGGACGTTCCTTGCGCGGCGGCGAGCCTTCGCGCTTCGGCTGGGCGATCGCGGCCAGGAAGGCCTGCACGCGCTCGGCATCCGGGGTCAGGCGGTACACGGCCTTGCCCAGGTAGGTTGCGGTGCCTTCGATATAGCGGGCCAGTTCGATCACGCCGGCTTCGCGCAGGTCGCGGATGTATTTACGGGCGCCGGACGGGGAGAATTTCAGGAACCACGCAATTTCGTCGGCCAGCATTTCATGCTGCTGCAGCTCGCCGATCAGCTTTTGCATGTTTTCGATGCGGCGCAGTGTTGCGGAAGTGGACCGTACGCGTTCGATTGGCGCCAGCGACAATGCCTTGCGCTCGGTTCCCGGACCCGGACGCTCCACCAGCGCCAGGCGCGGCTTGGCAACGGGCTGGGAGGCCATCACATCGCTGTTCGACAGGTCGTGAGAATCTCTGATTGCGTGCATTTGAACACTCCTTATAACGGTAGCCGGTTTGCGCCGTGTAGGGTCACTGCGCAGTGTTGTCATTCATTGGTGTCCAGATTGCCGTTATGCGTTCGACAAGTCTGTGCGGCAACGAACACAAAATGGTTTAAAGGTTAAAGCCACTCCCCTGTGGTTTGACAACCACGCATGCCGCCTGAATGTGCGCTTACGAACAGTTCGCCCATGCCGCGTTGTGTAAAGTGCATGCTGGACCAACCCTAAGAGAGGACACACCCATGAAATACTCCATCCTGCTGGCGGCCATCACCGCTCTGAGCTTGTCCGCCTGTAACAAGACTGAAAACACCGTGCCGGCAACGGATACGACGGCGCCAGCCGTAACGGCTCCGGCCGTTACCGAACCGGCGGCACCTGCCACGCCGGCCCCGGCCGATACGACGACCACGCCGCCGCCTGCCGACGCCACCACCACGCCGCCTCCTGCGGACGGTGCAGCGCCAGCCGGCACCACCCCGCCGGCAACGGGCACCACGACGCAGTAACGGGCTCGCGCGACGGCAGTTTGCTGCAGTCGCGCAAGTTCGAGACATGACGGCGGCCAGATGCTTCAGGGACGCCATGGGCGGGTGCCAGTTCGGCACCCGCCTGCATTTCCAGAGTCTTCCCTTGCCGTATTGTCTTTTCCGCATTCGCCTGTCGGCCAGCAGACCATGCGACGCGGTGGCTCATCTGTAGCCTATTGATCGGATCGATAGCGATCTGATGGGAATTTCGTGGAATGCCCCCTTGCTTGCGCAATTTGTTTGTATGCGCCCGCACCCGATTGTTTTACGCCGGCCCATCCCATTGGACGGAAGAAAGGCGATTCGGTTCCTGTGGTAACATTACAACATATTTAATCAACGCAAGTTTATTGTGCGGTAGCGCACCGAAGAATTGGTTCTCCGCAGCATAAACTTGACGTATCAGCAATCACATATGCCGCCATTGAAAGAAGAGCATGCTTGATCACCGGTGGCGACTTCTTTCAATATTGCTGTTTAGTAAAATTTCTTCCAACGCATCAGGAGTCAATCTGTGAATAAATCCAACAAGATCGCAATCGCCGCAGCCCTGCTGTGCGCTTCCTTTGCCGCCTCGGCGCAGGATACCGTCATCAATCCGAACTGGTACATCCAGCCGAGCGTGAACGCAATGAAGCCCGACTCCGACTGGGCAACCGACAAGACCGGCTATGGCGGCGGCCTGAAGTTCGGTAAACCGATCTCGGAAAACTGGGATATCCAGGTGGGTTACACCTACGCCCGCTCCAGCGAGAATGGCGCGCGCTACCAGCAAGAAACGCTGGGTGCCGACTTCCTGTACCTGTTCTCGCGTAAGACGTTCCGTCCGTTCGTGCTGGTTGGCCTCGGCGCCCAGCGCGACAAGGAAAACCAGTTCCGCAGCCTGGCTGAACCGCACCGCACGTCGCCGTACGTGTCGGCCGGCCTGGGTTTCCAGTCCGTCATCAACGACCGCTGGTCGTTCCAGGCGGACGTGCGTAGCGTCTACGGCTTCATCGGCAGCGACGACTTCCGTCACGACCGCTCGAACAACGTCTACGCGACCGTGGGCTTCAACTATGCGCTGGGCCCGACGCCTCAGCCGCCGGCACCGCCAGCCCCACCGGCACCAGTGGTCGAACCACCGGCACCGGTAACGCCGCCACCACCGCCACCACCGCCAGCACGCTTCGAGAAAGTGTCGATGTCGGCCACCGAACTGTTCGAGTTCAACAGCGCCAAGCTGCGCGGCGACCAGCCGAAACTGGATGACGTGGCACGCGTGCTGAACGAGAACCCGAGCCTGACCGGCATCACGATCAGCGGCCACACCGACCGTATCGGTTCGGACAAGTACAACCAGACGCTGTCCGAGAAACGTGCCGCCGCCGCCAAGGAATACCTGGTTGGCAAGGGCATCGCCGCCGACCGCCTGACCACCGAAGGCAAGGGTGAATCCCAGCCGATCGTGCAGTGCGATAACAAGAAGCGCGCCGACCTGATCAAGTGCCTGGAACCGAACCGCCGCGTTGAAGTCGAGCAAATCACCATCGAACGTCGCGTGAACTAAGCACAAGCTGAGTATTCACTGACGTTACAAAAAAGGGGCTTCGGCCCCTTTTTGTTTATACGGAGCTAAAAATGAACTGGAGAAAGTTTCCTCACGTCGCCAAGAAGATTCCCAGCCTGCTGTACTGCGCGCTGATGGAATGGTTCGATCACCGCGGCAGCAGCAAGGGTGCGGCGCTGGCGTTCTATACCCTGTTCTCGCTGGCGCCGATCCTGGTGCTCGTCATCGCGATTGCCGGCATCTTTTACGGCAAGGAAGCGGCCCAGGGTGAACTGTTCACCCAGCTGCGCGGGATGGTCGGCGCACAGGGCGCGGAAGCGATCCAGCTGATCCTCGCCGGCGCGCACAACGAGGAAGAAGGCAAGATCGCCACGATCATCGCCGGCGCCCTGCTGCTGTTCGGCGCCACCAGTGTGTTCGCCGAACTCAAGACCAGCCTGGACGAGATCTGGCAGCTGCCGCCGGTGACCGAGAACACCGTATGGGACACGATCCGCACCCGCCTGCTGTCGTTCGGCCTGGTGCTGTCGCTGGGGTTCCTGCTGTTGACATCGCTGGTCGTCAGCGCCGCGCTGGAAATCTTCGAGCGGTTCTGGAATCGCTACTGGCCGGATGCGACGATGATCGTGTCGGTCCTGAACCAGAGCATCAGCTTCCTCGTGATCGCCACGATGTTCGGCGTGATCTACAAGCTGCTGCCGCGCATCCAGCTGACCTGGCCGGACGTCATCATCGGCGCGCTGGGCACCGCGGTGATGTTCATGATCGGCAAGTTCGGTATCGGCGCGTACATCGGCAACAGCGGCGTGGCCAGCAGCTTCGGCGCCGCCGGCTCCACGATCGCCCTGCTGCTGTGGGTGTATTACTCGGCGCAGATCTTCTTCCTGGGCGCCGAATTCGCCCGGCAATACGCACTGCAGATCGGCAGCCTGAAGCACCATCCGCGCGATGAGCAGGGCAAGTTGAAGGTCGCGGGGAAGAAGTAACTACCCTGCCCGCGTTGCATGCCAGTCCCCTGGTGTCAGGCACCAGGGGGTCAGGCAGCTACCGTTCAGGCCGTGTCACATTGGTGCCAGGCACCAGGGGGACATGCAGCTACCGTTCAGGCCATGTCACATTGGTGCCAGGCACTAGGGGGACATGCAGCTACCGCCCAGGCCGTGTCACATTGGTGCCAGGCACCAGGGGGACGGGCAGCTACCGACCAAGCCGTGTCACATTGGTGCCAGGCACCAGGGGGACATGCAGCTACCGCCCAGGCCCTGTCACATTGGTGTCAGGCACCAGGGGACTGGCAGCGGTGATACGAGCTCATCTTCAGCAACGACACCCTACTCGCCGAGCAGCTCCGCCACGACTTCCATCCCCTCCACCCGCTCGGCCACGACCTTGACGATCACGATCACGGGCACCCCGAGCAGCAGGCCCCATACGCCCCACAGCCAGCCCCAGAACAGCAGGCTGACGAACACGGCGGCGGCGTTCATGCGGGCGATGCGGCCGGTCATCCAGGTGGTCACGAAGGTGCCGACCAGCGTGGCGATGCCAAGCGAAGCGCTTGTAACGAGCAGCACCATCTGCAGCGATTCGAACTGCAGGAACGCCACCAGGCCGGTGGCGCTGGTGATCAGCAGCGGGCCGAAATACGGCATGATGTGCAGCAGGCCGGCCACGATGGCCCAGGCACCGGCGTTTTCCAGGCCGATGGCGCGCAGTGCGATCCACATCAGGAACGCGAGCAGCACGTTGGTAACCAGCAGCATGAACATGTAGGCCTGGATCGACGTGTTGATGTCTTCCAGGATATGGACGGTGATTTTCTTTTTCGACAGCGACGGGCCGGTGAGCTTGACCAGCTTGCGCTTGAACGTGTCGCCCGACAGCAGCAGGAAGAACACGAGGAAGATCACCATCGTGCCCTGGCTGAGGAAGCCGACCAGCCCGCGCGCGCTGACCCAGACCCAATCCATCACGCGGATGCCGCCGGCGGATGCCCCGGCGGCGCTGGCGGTCGCGACCTCCTGCTGCCGCCCGCCGGTGACGGCCACCACGGCTTCCTGCTGCCGTTTCGCCGCGCGGCGCGCGCTGCTGCCCGCGGTGGCCTGCTCGATCTCGTTGGCCACGGCCTGGATGCGCGACAGCGCACTGGTGCCCGAACCGGTGGTGGAGGCCAGCAGCCGGGAAAGCTTATGGGTGATCGTCGGGAGTTCTTCGACAATGTTCTGGAATTCGCCGTGCACCTTGTCGATGACGACGATGGCGCCGCCGAAGATCGCGGCGGTCACGAGCGTGGCACCGATGATGCGCTTGATGCGGATGCGTTCCAGCCAGTTGACGAGGGGATTGAGCGTGTAGGCGATGAAAATCCCCAATAACAGGGGAACGAGGAAATTCTTGCCCCACTGGAGCGCGTACAGGAAGGCGACAGTGGCGATGATGCCCAGTGCCATCCCTTTCGCATGCACGTGCATTGGGAGTTGCAGTTTGGACGCGTGCTCGCCGCCGTCCACTGATACGGGTTCAGCCGGCGGGGCCGGCTGTTGGGAAACGATATGCGGACGGTCCATCCTTGCGCCGCGGCCGGTGCCGATCCGGTGGGACGGACCGGCCGCGTTCCGGTTACTTGACGCGGATATCGTTCTTGACCGACTTCACGCCCTTCACGCCGCGGGCGATTTCGCCGGCCTTGGTGATGTCGCCTGGCTGGGCCACGAAACCGGACAGCTGCACGGTACCCTTGAAGGTTTCCACGTTGATTTCGGTGGCTTTCAGGGTCGGCTCGTTGAAGATGGACGACTTCACCTTGGTGGTGATGACAGCGTCGTCGACATATTCGCCGGTACCTTCCTTGGTGGCCGAGCCGGCGCAGCCGACAACGGTCATCATGGTGGCGGCGGCGAATACGGCGGTGGCGATTTTCTGAGCGATCTTCATATGATTCTCCTTCTTCGTGTGGTCAAAATGCCCGGGAACGAGCTTGGGTCCAGCGATTACGAATCAATAACCGATCAGTAACCGAACTGGGATTTCGCAGCCGAGACACACTGGTCTTTGGCCGTGCCGGCCAGGGCGTCGCATTTTTCCGCGGCGACCTTGTACTCGGCGATTCGTTTATCTTCTCGCGCATCGCTGCGCGCCTCGATGACTTTCTTGTCAGCCTTCGCATCGGCCAGCGCTGTGGTGCGGCTGGCTTTTGCCCGCTCCACGCACACATCGCGCTCATTGCCGGTCAACGCGGCGCAACGGGCACGGTCCAGCGCGAAGTCGGCATTGGCGATATCCACCCGCGCCTTCGTGTAGGCCCGCAACGTGTTGCGGTACTGTGCCGTGGCATCGGCATCGGCGCGAACCCGCGCGGCCTTTGCCTCGGCGATGCAGACATCCTTCGGGTTGCCCGCGATGCCGTCACAGCGGCTACGCGCAGCCTTGTACTCGGCCGCCGCGGCAGCCTTGGCATTCTCATACAGCGCTTTTGCTTCCGGTGTGGCCGCCGTGGCGGCGGCACTCATGCACAGGAGCAGCGCGGCGATCCAGCCCGTCTTCATGCTCTTGGCTCCATGCTTGTTTTCCATGCATGCAGTGTGCCCCAAACTGACTCCACGTTCTGTACGCTGGCGTACATTGGGTGCAACTTTTACAACAAATAGCCACTCGACGGGACAGGGTGCGGCATCGCACAGACCCCTGCCGCGCAGCAGGACTAATCTGGCGTCACATCTTTCGGGAGGACTGAACATGAAACCCACTCACGCCTTGAGCGCAGCAATGGTCGTGGTCTCACTGCTGACTGCGGGCTGCGCCAGCAATTACCCCACGGGCACCAACTATTCGACCCAGGCCGATTCTTCCACCTACGGCACGATCGAGAATATCCAGGTCGTGCGCGTGGATCCCGCCACCAGCGGTGCCGGCGCGGTAGCCGGCGGCCTGGTCGGTGCCCTGGTCGGCAACCAGATCGGTTCGGGCGGCGGCCGTACGGCGGCCACGGCGGCCGGCGCGATCGGCGGCGCCGTCGTCGGCAACCAGATCGAATCGAACCGCAATGCCCCGCATGACATGTACCAGATCAGCATCCGCCTCGACAACGGCGATTACCGCACCGTGAACCAGGACAGCGCATATGACCTGCGCGTGGGCAGCCGGGTGCGCATGGTCGACGGGCGCGTGTATCGGTATTGATGCCCGGTATTGATGCCCGGTATTGATGCCCGGTATTGATGCCCGGTATTGATGCCAGGAATAAATGCCCGTCTTCATTCGCGTCATCGCGGCGCGTTACGGGTTTGCAACATAAGACGCGGTTGCGATGCAGTGCGTCGTGCGCGGCGCGTTTGTTCCCGAGTGCCACGATTCACACCAATCTAAAATTTATAAGGAGTACCCCATGGGCACCATTCTCTTGATCATTCTGGTTCTCGTCCTCATCGGCGCACTGCCGACCTGGCCGCACAGCAAGAACTGGGGTTATGCCCCGAGCGGGCTGGCTGGCCTGATCGTGGTGGTCCTGCTGATCATGTTGTTGACAGGCAGGCTGTAACGCAGCAGACGGGGCGCCGCAAGCGCCCCGTTTTCATTCCAGGAGCCATCCCATGAAAAAGATCATAAGCGGCATCCTGCTGGCCGCCAGCCTTGGCATCGCCGCCGGCGCCGCCTGTGCACAGAGCACGCCGCAAGGCGTGGCGCAACACCAGCAACGGGAAATCGCCCGCGGCGAACCGGCACGCTGGCTGAAGGACGACGGTACCATGCAGGCCCAGCTCGCCACCAAGCGCAAGGAAATCGGCGCGGCACTGAACGAAGCGCTGAACGATTGCAGGAAAGCGGCAGCGGGCGAGCGCGCCGGCTGCGTGCGGCAGGCGCGCGAAACCTACCGGCAGGACATGGCCAACGTGAAGGAACTGGTGGCGCAGTCGAACACGATGGGCGGCGTACACGAAACCGCCGGCCCGTCGGAATAAGGGCCGCGGATACATGCGCAAAGCCGGCGCCGGGCCTTGCGTTCAGCGTGCCGGCTCCTTGGCGCCCAGCGGCAGCTGCACCGCGCCGGTGGCCGGCGAATCGGGCAGCGGCGGCAGTTCGTGCACCACCAGCGGCGTATCTTCCGAAACGAAGGCGAGCCAGCCGGCCGCGCCGATCGCGCGCTGCGCATCGGCATAACCCTGGCTCCAGCGCCATTGCACGGAGCCCTGCGAAAAATTGATGTCCTTGAGCGGCATGTGCCAGTCGTGGCCGGCATACGGTATGCGCACCACGTGCAGCGTCGTGTCGCAACCGAGATCGGCCAGGTCGCGCGCATGTTGCGCGGTGTGCTGCTGCGGCGGCATCGATGCATACAGCTCGCGCAGCTTTTGCTGCAACCGCCGCACTTTCACGTAATCGTCCAGGTGGCGCTGCGAGCGCGATGCGAACGTCACGTCTTTCTGCCGTGTCTGTACTTCTTCGAGCGTATCGGGTTCCGGCCCCTGCGCGCTCCACAGGTCGACCATGAAGCACAGCGTGTCGACCGGACGCCGGGTGTCGTCGAGCACGGTCTGCAGCGGCGTGTTCGAGTACAGGCCGCCATCCCAGTACAGCTCGCCATCGATGCGCACGGCAGGGAAACCCGGCGGCAGCGCGCCGCTGGCGCGGATATGATCGGCGGTGATGCGGCCGGGGTCGAGGCTGTCGAAGCTGACGAGGTCGCCGTTCGCGACGCGCAGTGCGTTGACGGTCAGCCGCATGCCCTCCGGACTGTTCAGCACATCGAAGTCGACCAGTTCCTCGAGGGTGGCCGTCAGTTCATCCGTATCGTAATAGCTGGCCTGCTCGGCCGGCACCGACATGCCGAACGCGAATGGATTGAACGTGCGCGGGCGGAAGAAACCGCGCACGCCGGAAATCATCGCATGCAGCGTCGACAGGCGGATGTTCTGCCGGCGCTGGGCAGCCGTCATCCACTTCGGATCGTAAGGATCGCGTTGCGACATGCGCTGCCAGAACTCCCTGATGCGCCGCAGCCGGTCTTCCTGGCGATTGCCGGCCAGCAGCGCGGCATTGATCGCACCGATCGACGTGCCCACCACCCAGTCCGGCGCGAGCCCGTGTTCGTGCAGCGCCTCGTAGACGCCGGCCTGGTAAGCGCCCAGCGCTCCCCCGCCCTGCAACACCAGCACCACACGCATGCCGTTCGGGTTCAGCGGATGGCTGTCGGAATCGCTCAAGTCGCACCTCCGGGAATTGTTGAAGACATCGGCGATCATTGTAGCGCGTCGTTGCAAACCATAAAAAAACGCCGCGGATGTCCGCGGCGTTCCGTTGCGAAGCAGGCGCGCGTTACAGCGAACCGCTTTGCTTGCGCTTGTAGATCCATGCGCCAACCGCGGCCAGCACGGCGCCCACGCCGATGGCCGGTTTGACGAGGCGCTTGCGCGAGATGAACGAGCCCACCGACATGGCGATCGGCATGATCGTCTTGTAGTTGGCCAGCAGCGCGCCCGCGCCGCCCGCCGCCGCGGTACCGCCGATGACGCCGGCCAGGCGCGTCTGCACCGTGCCGACCGCCAGGTCGACCGCGCTATGCAACAGCACCTCGGGATGCAGGGCCTGCGCGATATTGTGCTTGCCGGCCAGTATGCCAAGACGGTACATCTCGCCTTCCTTGATCAGCCGGGCCTTCGTGGCGCCAAGCACGGCCTTGCGTTGTTCCTTGTCGCTCATCGCATTCCTTTCACAGCAGCATGTCGCGGTCGGCCTTGATTTCCGCCAGCGTCGCCGGCATCCCCAGGAAGCCGCCACGTATCAGCTTCATGGCCGATTTCACGAGGACGAACGCGAGCACGGCAAAGACCGCGGCAAGGATCAGCAGGATCTTCCAGCCCAGCGTTTCCCAGACAAGGAACACGAGCGTGGCGGTGCCGAAGGCGATTGCGAACCACGCGGCCAGGATGGCAAGTGCGAACAGCACCGCCAGCTTGACCAGGTGATCACGCACTTCCGACAGTTCCGCCAGCGCCAGTTCCACGCGGGACATGACGAGGCGCAGGGTGGTCTTGACGAGCCCGGACACCGAGCCTATCAGGCCGGGCGGGCGGGGCTCGGTGTGCTCGGAGTGTTCCATAGCGATTCCCAGTCCCGGGCGTTTATTTGCGGCCCAGGATCACGCCGGCCAGCAGGCCGATGCCGGCTGCGACGGCGATCGAGCGCCACGGATTTTCTTTCACATACACGTCGGTGGTGGCGGCGACCTGCTTGCCGGTTTCCACGGCCTTGACTTGTGCGTCCTGCGCCTTGGCCAGTGCCGAATCCAGCGCGCGCATGCCGCGGCCGCGCAGTTCTTCCGCTTTTTCACCAGTCAGTGCGGTGGCGGCAGTGAACAGGGCTTGGGCGTCTTTGACCAGGGTTTTGACGTCGTTGTTGACGGTACTGATATTATTTTCCAGCATGATATAAGCTCCTTTTCACAGTGATGAGTAACAACTTTACAACGGTAGGGTCATTCGAGCAAATCGCGCATATCGTCCGCGTGCTCTTCTTCTTCCGCCATGATCTTGACGAGCAGCGCCGTGGTGACCGGATCGGTGTCGCCGATCCTTTCGATCATCTGCCGGTAGGCTTCGATCGCCACGCGCTCGGCGATCAGATTCGCGCGCACCATCGATGCCACTTCCAGCGACTCGTCGTATTCGGCGTGGCTGCGTTCGTGCAGCGTGGCCGGGTTGTAGTCGGGCGCGCCATTGAGCTGCACGATGCGCTCGGCCAGCCAGTCCGCATGCTTTTCTTCCTCGCCGGCATGCTCGAGGAACTCGGCCTTCACCGCCGAGTTGTTCTTGCCGCTGACGGTGTAATAGTGCCGCTTGTAGCGGTTGATGCAGACGAGCTCGGTGGCAAGCGCGTCGTTCAGCATTTTCAGCACGGCTTCGCGGTCGCCCTTGTAGCCTGCCGTGACCGGGCCGTCCGACAGGTTCTGTGCGGCGGCGCGGATGGCCGCGGTATCGATACCGCTGGCCTGGGTGGGATTAATGTCGGACATGTTCATTCCTTAAATAAATTTCAGCGGCGTGCCTGGATCGGCTTGCCCGGCTCGGACAGCACGATCTCGACACGGCGGTTCAGCTGGCGGTCGCCCGCCGATTCGTTGCCGGCGACCGGATAGGCTTCGCCGTAGCCGCGCACATCGACGCGCGAACGGTCGATGCCCGCCTGCGCCAGCGCGCTGCGCACCGCTTCGGCGCGGCGCTGCGACAGTTGCAGGTTGTGGGCGGTGGAGCCGGTGCTGTCGGTGAAGCCTTCGATCAGCACGGTACGGTCGGTGTTTTCGCGCAGTACCGTGGCAAGCTTCTGCACGGTGGCCTGCCCGCCCGATGTCAGCACGGCCTGGTCGACATTGAACAGCACGTCGCCCAGCGTGATGATGGTGCCGCGCTCGGTCTGCTTGGCCTGCAGCTCGGCCAGCTGCGCCGCCAGTGCCTGGGTCTGCTGCTGCGCATTCTGCGTGGCCGCGTTGGCCTGTTCGGCGCGGGCACGTGCCGCTTCCGCTTCAGCCTGTGCCTGCTCGGCCGAGCGCTTGGCCGTTTCCGCCTCGACGGTGCGGGCTTCCAGGCGCACCTGGTCGCGCTGCTGCGACGCCTGCTTCAGGTCGACCTCGGCCTTGCGGGCCCGGGCCACTTCCTGCGCGGTGGCGATCTTCTGCTTGGCCACATAGGCCAGCTGGTCGATCTTCTCGGTGCTTTGCCGATCCGCCGCGGCGGCATTGGCGGCATTGAGCGCCTCGGTGGCGGCCTTGAATTCGGGGACGGCGTATTGGGTGACGGCGCTGTTGCTTTGCGCGGCGACGTGGTCGTTGCGCGCCTGGTCCAGCGTGCTGGTGGTCAGCGGTGCCGAGCTGCAGGCGGACAGGGCGATGGCTACCGACAGCAGTACGGGGATGAACTTGCTTTTCATGGGATCTGCTCCTTACTGTTTGTTGGCGCGGTCGAGTTCTTCGCGCAGCACGCGGACATTTTCCTGCACCTCGTTGGCGGCGCTGGTGGCCTTGGCCGACGTGGCCTTGCTCTGCGCCAGCTTGGCATCGGCCTGGGCTTGCTGGGCCAGGTCGGAGGCGAGCTTGTAATCCTTGTCGGCCAGCGCACGGCTGGCTTGCTGCAGTTTTTCGCGGGCGGCCAGCAATTCGGCCGGCGCCAGCTCGGCGGCGCCAGCCTGAGTGGCGTTTTCGACAGCGGCGCGGGAAACGGCCACGTCGGCGGTGGCCGGGGTTTTCTGGCTTGCGCAGGCCGACAGCAGGGCAGCGGTGGCTAACAGCATTGGCAGGGTGTAGCGAGGGCTCATTTCTTTTTCTCCTCAATTGGTAGAAATGTGAATTTGCAGAACGTAGTGAAGTTATAGCCGAACAAACAACATCCCATCGGTACGGTGCCGCACATATGGGAAAACCGCCTGCAATAGCGCTCTGAAAACGCGCATCCGTTACAAAAGTGAAGTCGACCGGCAATAACGTAACAAAGCGTTACTGCGTGCGTTCGCGAACAGTTCGGTATAAACCGTTTTCTTAAGCTTGCTTCATCGGTACGGCCATAGTGCCGCACCCTTTCACACGAGGAGCGAGCCATGAACAACCTGACTTCCCCCACCACCGTGCTGTCGGGCATGGTGCTGGCGATGCTGGTGGCCTGTGCGTCCACTGACATATCCACCCCCGCCAGCGTGGAGACGAGCGACAGCGTGCTGACCACCAGTGTGCGTTCCGGCCTGGCGAACCAGCCCGGCCTGAATCCCGCGGACATCATGGTGGAGGTCTACGACGGCGAAGTGCGCCTGTCGGGCTTCGCCGTCAGCCCTGCTGAAGCGGAAAAGGCCGTCGCGGCCGCGCGCAGCATCGGTGGCGTGAAAGTCGTCAGGAACGACCTGAAGGTCAAGTGACATGGCCGCTCCGGCATCCACGCCGCACAACCAATCAAGGAGAACATCATGAACATCAAGCAGATCGCAATGCGTGCCACCATCGTCGCTTCCGTACTGGGCCTGACGGCCTGCGCCAACATGTCGTCGCAGGACCGTAACACCGCGGTCGGCGCGGGCGTCGGCGCCGTGGCAGGCTCCGTGCTGTCCGGCGGCTCGGCCCTGGGCACCGTGGGCGGCGCGGCCGTTGGCGGCGTGATCGGCAACCAGGTCGACAAGCCCAACCGCTAAGTGATTCGGGCCTGGACGGGCCCGATCAGGCACCAACGACAACGGAGCCCGCGGGCTCCGTTTTTGCTGTCCTGATCCTTGCTGCCGGTGCCGCCCATGCAGGCGGGCGCCTCAGACGAACACCGTGCCCATGCCGATCGCGCCGTTTTCCTTGACCAGCTCGTAACAGCGGCAGGAGACGGCTTCCAGCCCGCTCGAATCGAGGATCTCGATGTTGCCGCGGCTGTAGGTGATCAGCCGCTGGTTCTGCAGCGCGCTGGCGGCCTTGGTGACACCGACGCGCCGCACGCCGAGCGCATGCGCGAGGAACTCGTGTGTAAGGTGGAATTTTTCCGATTGCAGCCGGTCGCGCGTGATCAGCAGCGAGCGCGCGAGCCGCGCTTCGAGCACGTGGAAGCGGCTGCACACGGCGATCTGGATCGCCTGTGCCAGCAGCGTGTCGGTATAGCGGTGCAGCAGGTGCTGCAGCGATTCCAGGCGGGAAAATTCGGCGCGGAAGTGGTCGGCGCGCATGCGCAGCGTGCTGCCGGCGCGCTGCACCACGGCGCGCACCTGCGCCTGCCGGTGACCGAGCGCGACGGAAGCGCCGAGCATGCCTTCGCGGCCCACGGAACCGACTTCCAGCGTCATCCTGCCTTCCGCCACGGCCAGCAGCGACACCAGCGCATCGATGGGAAAGTAGATGTAGGCGATCGCCTGTCCGGGTTCATACAGCACTTCGCCGACGTCGGCCTCGACCGTTTCGCACAGGGCTTCGAGTTGCGCCAGGTCGTCTTCCGGCAGGCTTGCCAGCAGACGGTTGCGCGCCGGCTGCAAGGTGGCGGAATTGTTGTGCGCGGTGTCAAAGTTCAGGTTCATGTTGGGCTGATTGGTTGGCATGTGCACATCTGGTAACAAGGTTAACTTTTTCTTACGAGAGTGTATGTACGGTGACGCACGGAACACCTGCCGGTGTGGCCGGACAATCGCTTCATCGTGCCGAACCGGCCGCCATAACCATAACCAGGACACCGTCATGAACCATCCCAGCACACCTCCAAGCAAGCACAACGTGCCTGCCATCTTCATCATCGCAGCCATCGTGCTGATCCTGTTCGGCGGCGTGGGCATCGCCGCGCTGATGGGCTGGCTCCCCTCCTCCTCGCAGGCCGGCCGGCCCGGGCAGCTGATGACGCCGCCGTCCGAACAGCTGGCCACCGCACCCGTGGTGCCGCCAACGCCGGCGACACAGTCGAGCCAATACGCTGCAGGCGCCGGCACGATCAATGGCGAACGCGCGAAGGATGTGACCACCTCGGGCAGCTCGGTCGGCGGCGCAAGCGGCGGCGGATCGGGCACGATCGCGGCACCCGTGGTGCCGGCCGAAGATGAACGCATCGCCGCCCCGGCGCGCGACAAGGCGCTGCAGCGCGAACGTGAACGCGAGCGCGCCCATGCCAAGGCCGGCGAGGCGAAGCGCGCCACCGCGGCCGTCTGCAACGAGTGCGGCATGGTCGAATCCGTCAAGGAAGGCAAGACGCGCGGCGAAGGCAGCGGCATGGGCGCGGCCGGCGGCGCGGTCGTGGGCGGCCTGCTGGGCCGCCAGGTGGGCGACGGCCGCGGCCGCGACCTGGCAACGATCGCCGGCGCGGTCGGCGGTGCCGTGGTCGGCAACCAGGTGGAGGGCAACCTGAAGGGCAAGCGCAACTATGAAGTGGTGGTGCGCATGCATGACGGCGAACTGCGCACGTTCTATACCGATTCGCCGGTATGGCGCGGCGGCGACCAGGTCAAGGTGGTCGAAGGCATTCTGCAATCGCGCTGAGCCGTTGTTGTACCGTCACAGCCCCGCCGCCGCGCGGGGCTTTTTTTCGCTTCGTGTGCCATCGAACAGAGCCGCCGGATTCGGGAACCCGACAATGAACCGAGCGCCATCGGGGCGCATGGAGAGCGATATGAGCAGGATGCTGTGGGTTTGTCTGGTCGCCGCGGGCTTGCTGCTGGCAAGGCTGGCATATGCCGAACTGGATGTGGCGGAAGCGACCGTGGCGGGACCGGGCACGGCCGATCTGCACGTAATCGGCTTGCATGCGGGCGCGCTTGCCACGGCGAACGGCACCTTGCCGGAGATCGTCATCCTGGTACTGCTGACGGCCGGGCTGCTGGCCGGACTGTTCGGCGTTGCCGGGCTGCTCGGCATGCTGGGCTGGATTCCGTTACCGCGCGCGCAGCGGCAATGCATGCCGGCAGCTCATGCGGCCACGGGAGCAATTAATGAAAAAATGTAAAGTTTGTACGGCAGCGTACAGAACCCGGAGGGGGTCGGTCGCATACTTGAACCCATGACGGCGTGAGCCCGATAACTAAACCCGAGACGAGAGGACACGATCATGCTTTATACCATTGCTGTAGTACTTATCATCCTGTGGCTGCTGGGTCTGGTGACCTCCTATACCATCGGCGGCTTCATCCATATCTTGCTGGTCGTCGCAGTGATCATGATCCTGCTGCGCCTGATCAGCGGACGAGGCCTGTAGCGTTGACGGGCACCATGGCGGCGCTGCATTTCGTGCAGCGCCGCTGTCGTTTCGAGGCGTGCTTTTCCCGAACCGCCGGCTCCTTCCACGGATCCGCGATCGAGGAGATAGAATGCGATGACAAGGAGGATAAAATCATGAACATTTCCCAATCAATGCGCAAGACCATGGCCATGACGGTGGCCGCGGCAATGACCCTGGCTGCCACCGGCTGCGCCGACATGTCCGCCACCCAACGCGGTACCGCGACCGGTGCCGGCGTCGGTGCCGGCCTGGGCGCGATCCTTGGCGCCGCAACGGGCCCCGGCGGCGGCAACCGCGCGGCGGGCGGCGCCGTGCTGGGCGCCGCCGCCGGTGCCGTGGTCGGCAACATCTGGTCGAAACGGATGGAAAGCCAGAAACAGGCCATGGAACAGGCCACCGCGGGCACCGGCGTGCAGGTCTCGCAGACCGCCGACAACCGGCTGCGGATGGAAATCCCCAGCGACATCTCGTTCGATACCAACCGTGCCGACATCAAGGATAACTTCCGCCCGATCCTGGAACGCTTCGCTACCACGCTGAAAGAGAATCCTGCCACGACCGTGACGATCATCGGCCACACGGACAGTACCGGCTCCGATTCGATCAACCAGCCGCTGTCCGTGGAGCGCGCTTCGCACACCCGCGACTACCTTGCCTCGCGCGGCGTTTCGCCAACGCGCGTGGTGGTGGAAGGCCGTGGCTCACGCGAACCGATCGCATCGAATGACGACAACTCGGGCCGCGCCCGCAATCGCCGCGTGGAAATCTACGTGGCCGAACCCGCACCGCGTTCCTGACCTCCGGAGGCCGACCATGCCGTTGCCACGCCTGCTTCCCGCCTGTACCACGCTCCTTGCCGTCGCCATGTCGGTTGCCACCCCGCTCGCCTGTGCGCAGGCGCCAGGCGGCGCGGCCCTGAAGCCGGGACTGTGGGAAATGACCAGCAAGGTCGCTGCCGCCACGCCGGAAACGATGCAGGCGCTGGCGCTGGCGCAGCAGCAGATGGCCACGCTTCAGCCGGACCAGCGGCGTGCCATCGACCAGATGCTGGCCCAGCATGGCGTGAAGATGGAACTGGCCGAAGGTGGCGGCGTCAAGGTTAACTTCTGCCTGACCAGGGAACAGGCTGCGAACCCGCGGCTGCCATCCGGCCAGCCGGGACAGTGCAGCAACACGCAAACGCCGGTCCCCGGCGGCATGAACATCGCGTTCAAGTGCAGCAAGCCGCAGTCGTCCGGCACCGGACAGGTGATCTTCGACGGCGACAGCGGCTACTCGATGCGGATGAATGTCGACAGCACGCTGCAGGGCCAGGCTCAGCAGATGACCGTGGAAAGCACGGGACGCTGGCTCGCGTCCGACTGCGGCGGCACGCCGCCGGTGCGGTAACGGGCACCCTGCCCCGAAAAAAATCCGGCGCTGGTTGCGCCGGATTTTTTTGCCCTGGCGTTCGGCTGCCCTGGCGTTCTCCCCTGGTGGTCCGGTATGCGGCATCGGTCTTTCCGCTTTCGCGGCCGACACGGCCCTTTCCCGGTACCGTGCCTCAAAACGCGTGCCGCAGCCCCACGTTGATCGCGTTGCGCCCCTTGCCCTGCTCGCTGAAATTGCCCACCGTGTAGGGCGCGCCGTTGTGATCCTTGATCTTCGCATAGGCGGCATAGAACGCGGTGCGCTTCGACATCGCGTAGGTCATGCCCACGGCCACCTGGTCGGCATCCTGGTTGGCCAGCGTGCGGTCGTCTTTCCGTATGTACGACACCATGTACGTGGCCGCGCCGGACGAATACGACACGCCGGCCAGCGCATCGTTGCTGCGCGTGGAAGGCGACGCCAGCACCAGCGCGCCGTAGGGATTGTCCTGGTCCCACGGCGAGCTGCCCACGCCCTTGTTGACAGCATATGCCGCATACACGGTGGCCGACTTCGAGACATGCATGTTGGCGGCGATCAGCGAGTTGCGGGCCGACAGGTCGACCGGCGCCGTGGCGCCCGCGGCCTGCAGCATGTTGTTCTTGCGCTGGTGGGCGGCGCGCAGCGAGAACAGGCCACCCTGGTAGCCGATCGTGGCGCCATAGGCGCGGTTGCGCGACGTGCTGAATGCCGATTCGCCGAAGCTGTAGATTGCGCTGGCGGAAAAGCCGCGGATCACGCTGGAGCGGTATTTGATCGAGTTGTCCGAACGCCTGCCGCCATTGCCGATCAGGTTCGTGGCCGTGCCGGCGGTGCCGCCGTGGAACGGGTCCGCCACTTCCATCAGCGTTTCGTAGCCCACATCGTATTGCCGCCCCACCGTGAGCGCGCCCCAGCGGTTCGCCAGCCCCACGTAGGCCTGGCTGCCGAACAGCCGGCCGCCCTGGTCGGACTGGCCGGTATCGTTGCGCACGCCCGCTTCGAGCGTGAACACGGCGCGCGTATCGTTGCCGAGGCTTTCCTGGCCGGAAAAACCCAGTACCGAGCCGGTGGAAACGCCCGGTGAAATCTTGGTGCTCGGGCAGTCGCCGTTCGGGCAGTCATGCTCGGATACGGCGCCGGCATCGAGCACGCCGTATATGCGGATCGACGAAGGTTCCTGTGCCAGCGCTGCCAGTGGAACGAGGCAGGCAAGTGCGATCAACTTGGTGTTCATGATGCGTCTCTAGGTCAGGTCAGTTACCCGGGCACGTACCGTTCAGGGTACAAAACCAGGTACAACAACCGATTGGCTCGGCCCCGCCACCTTGCGTGCTTTTCCTAAAGCTTGCTGCCAGCATATCGCTGTCATGTTGCGATTTCTGTGCGGCGACTCACAAAAAGAAAACCATGTACTAAACATATACCTCATCGGTGGAAGTGTGAACAAAAAACTGCCGCGCACTGCTAATTTATTTGCAGAAATTGTTTCCATGCATATTTGGGCGGGAATCCCTTAGTTCGCTGGCGTACAGACTACGTATGGTTGAGCGGTATACTGCGGTCTTTCCTTCCGAATTGCCCCATGCTTGCCATCCTCGACAGCATTGACGAACACACCAAGGGGGTGGCCGCACTAGTCGCGCTCGTTGCCCAGCTGCGCCCGCGCCGCCGTGGCAATTTCATCCGTGCCGCCGCCAACGTCCGCACGCTGACCCAGCTGCTGCGCGGCAACCCCGAACACGCGCGTCAGTTGCGCGCCTATGTGTTGCGCCTGCTGAACGCGCGGCGTCATACCAGCCTCTACACCGAAGTCGGGGTACTGTCGAACGACGGGTTCTTCTCCGAACTGAAGCGCCGTATCGCCTACCGTATCCTGCCGCCCGCGCTGGGCGACGAGTACCTGGCGGACCTGCTCGACCAGGTATTCTACCGGCAGACCGACTGGCAATGGATCAGCGCGGTGCCGGCGCTGGACTGGATGGACCTGTTCGACACGCTGTTCCACCGCCGCGACCGCGCGGTGATGCTGCCCGGCATGCTGGAAGCGATCCGCACCCTCTCCTACCGCGTGGCGGCGATCGGGCTGGAACCGAAGCTGACCAATTTCCATACCGAGATGGAACAGTTCGAATCGCCGTTCCTGGTGCAGAACCGCGAAGTGCTGCACTACCTGGACGGCTACACGCGCATGGCGGCCGGCGAGCAGGTCGCGCTGGACGATGCGCGGCACCTGCTGGTGATGCTCGACCAGTGCGACACCGTGATCGCCCGCATCCGCCGCAAGGCGCTGGTACAGGGCACCTCGATCGCGCTGACGTACCTTCTGGTGACGCTGGCGCAGAGCATCGACCGGATGCGCAAGCTGCTGTTCCTGGTCGACGTGTCCGGCGAACTGCCCGATACCTACGGGAGCGCGCTGCCCGCGGATACCACCCCGCTGCGGGCACCGGCGGCGCGCGATGCGCAGCTGCGCGCGGCCACGCTGTCGCTGTCGCTCGAACTGATCGAGGCGCACAACAACAAGTACACGGTGAGGGATCTGCTCGGCGACAATATCCATCTGCTGGCCCGCAACGTGACGGAAAACGCCAGCCGTACGGGCGAGCACTACGTCGCGGAGAACCGCGGCGCGCTGGTCGGCATGTTCCTGTCCGCCGCCGGCGCCGGCGTGATCGTCGGCTTCATGGCGTTGTTCAAGATCCTGCTGGGCACGCTGCGCGCGGCGCCGCTGGTGGAAGCATTCCTGTTCTCGATGAACTATTCGCTGGGTTTCGTGCTGATCCACCTGCTGCACTTCACGGTGGCCACCAAGCAGCCGGCGATGACGGCCTCGCACATCGCGGCCAGTCTGCAAAGCCCGGATGGCCGCCACGTGGACCTGGACAGCCTGGCCGAGCTGATCAACAAGGTATTCCGCACCCAGGTCACGGCGGTGCTGGGCAATATCGCCACCGTCCTGCCGATGGCCTGGTTTATCGCCTGGGCCTGGATGCAGTTCAGCGGACATCACCTGGTTTCCCCGGGCAAGGCGATGCACCTGCTGAGCGACATCGACCCGATCCATACGCCGGCGCTGTTCTATGCCGCCATTGCCGGCGTGTGCCTGTTCCTGGCCGGCCTGGTTTCCGGTTACTACGACAACCAGGCGCTGTACACCCGCTGGGGCCGCCGTGTGGAACAACTGCGCGGACTCAACGCCCTGCTGGGTCGCGAGCGCACGAAGCGCCTCGGCCGCTACCTGGAGCACAACCTGGGCAGCCTGATGGGCAATTTCATCTTCGGCATCATGCTCGGCATGGCCAGCGCGCTGGGCCTGCTGCTGGGCTTACCGATCGACATTCGCCACGTAACGTTCTCTTCCGCCAATTTTGCGACAGCCATGGTCGCGTTGGATTATAAGGTTAGCTGGCAATTGGTCGTAACATCCGTTACGGGTTTCCTGGCCATCGGGGCGGTCAACCTGCTGGTCAGTTTCGGTCTTGCGCTATGGGTGGCGCTGCGCGCGCGCCGCATCCCGTTCGAGCACGGCTTCCTGCTGCTGCGCGCGCTGGGCAGGCGCCTGCGCAAGTCGCCGGTGGACTTTTTCTTTGGATCGAAGGAGGGCAGCAAATGAACTGTACGAAACCCCGCCACTGGCTGGCCGTGATCCTGGCCGGATGGTGCCTGGTGGCGTGCGCGTCGCTGCCGGCCGTCGACCCGGACAAGACCAAGGCCGAAGCCGCGGCCGTGCCCGCCGTCAAGTCGGCCAACGGCACGCTGTCGGAAAGCCGTACCAAGGCACTGCTGGCCAAGCGGTGGTCGAAGAACACGCTCGACCTGAAAGCCCAGGCGGCGCTCGAGGAAGCCGCCACCGGCGTGCCCCTGATTGCCGGCAACCAGGTCAAGCTGCTGTTCGACGGCCCCGTCACGATGGCCGAGATGATGAAGGCCATCGAGGGCGCGAAGAACAACATCAACTTCGAGACCTACATCTTCGACCAGGATGAACTAGGCGACAAGTTCGCCGACCTGCTGATCGCCAAGCAGAAGGCCGGCGTGACCGTCAACATCATCTACGACAGCGTAGGCACGCTGATGGTGCCGCAGGCGTTCTTCGACCGCATGCGCGCCGCCGGCATTCACCTGGTCGCCTACAACCCGGTGAACCCCGCCAAGGTGCGCGGCAATGGCTGGAAGGTGAACAACCGCGACCACCGCAAGATGCTGATCGTCGATGGCAGGACCGGCTTCACCGGCGGCATCAACATCAGCGATACCTATTCGAAGAGCTCGCCGTTCCGCTCGAAGACCAAGCCGCGCGACGCGAAGGACGTGGGCTGGCGCGATACCCATGTGCGCATCGAGGGCCCGGCCGTGCACGCGATGCAGTGGCTGTTCATCCGGCACTGGACCGAGCAGGACGCGGACGACCTGCGCGAGGCCGACTACTTCCCCGCCCCGGTCATCGCCGGCGACAAGCTGATGCGCGTGCTTGGCAGCGAGCCGGGCGGCCGGTACGAGATCTACAAGGCAATGCTGCTGGCGATCCAGGAAGCGAAAAAGTCGATCCACATCACGTGCGCCTACTTCGTGCCGGACGAGCAGACGCTGCAGGCGCTGACCGATGCCGCCAAACGGGGCGTGCAGGTGAAGATCGTGCTGCCCAGTGTCTCCGACAGCGGCATGGTGTTCCACGCCGGCCGTGCGTTCTACGACCGGCTGCTGGCGGCCGGCGTGCAGATCTTCGAGCTGAAACTGGCCGTGCTGCACGCGAAGACGATGGTGATCGATGGCGTGTGGTCCACCGTGGGCTCGGCGAACATGGACCGCCGCAGCTTCCAGCACAACGCCGAAGTGAATGTGATCGTGCTCGGCGACAGCTTCGGCAAGGAAATGGAAAGCGCGTTCCGCGACGACGTCAAGAACTCGAAGGTCGTCACGCTGCAGGCCTGGCGCGACCGGCCGGTGGTGACGCGCATGAAGGAGTGGGCGTCGAAGGTATGGGATTACTGGCTGTAACAAAATCCGGACGCGAATGCAGGAACGGAAGTCATGGTGTCTGACACTCTTTCCGGGAGCTTCATCCGGAAAAGGTGCCAGACACCGGTTTTCGGGATCCTCATCCGGAAGAAGTGCCGGAGACCGGTTCCCGGCCCCGCCATCGGCGGCCCCCGAACGCCGCTCTAGCCCGTCAACCCCTGCGGCGCCACCGTCTCGTTGCTGGTGATCGCTTCCGGCATGTCCGGCGTGGTGCCGAGCGGCTGCCAGGTATTGCCGTCGCGGCGGAACACTTCGATCGTGGCCACTTCGAACTTCGCCGTGTCATCCTTCCAGCTGTAGCGCTCGACCTGGATCTCGTCGCCGTCGATGCGCAGCACGTTGAACGAGTTCGACTCCCCTCTTTCCCGCGTGGACGTGGCCGTGCCGGCCTGCACGATCAGCGCGGAATAACCGGCGATCTTGTAGCGCCGCGCGCTGTTGCCCGAGTGGCTGGCATGCAGGTGCCCGGCCAGCAGCAGGTCGACGCCGCATTTCGAGAACGCTTCCATCGCCATCGGCGCGCGATCGACGAGATCGTCCTCGTCGAACTGTTCCGGCAAATCGAACGGATGGTGCGTGACGACGATGCGCGTCAGGTTCGGGTCCACCCTGGCCAGGCGCTCCTGCAGCCGATCTACTTGCTCGCGGTTCACGCGGCCATCCTTGATCGTCAGCGAACGCGCGGTATTGAGACCCATCACGGCGATTTCGTCGTCCACGTATTCCGGCGCCAGGTCCGGCGTGATATAGCGGCGGTACTTGGTCAACGGCGTGAGGAACCGTGCGGCCACGTTATACAGCGGAATGTCGTGATTGCCCGGCACCACGATCTGCGGCCCGGGCAGCGTGTCGAGCCAGGCCCGCGCGGCCTTGAACTGTTCGCTGCGGGCACGTTGCGTGAGATCGCCGGAAACGACCACCACGTGGGGCTGCACCGCCTCGATCGTGGCGCGCAGCGGGGCCAGCAGCCTGTCGTCGACGCGGCCGAAATGAATGTCCGATAAATGCACGAGGGTTCGCATGCTTGCTCCTTATTCTTGAATCGGCACCTTGTCCGGCACGATCACCGTCAGCGCCCCCGGGCGTGAACGGTAGTCGAGCGGCGGCGCCATCAGCGACACTTCGCCATCGGTAGCGACGCGCACCAGTTTGCGCCAGCTGTGGATCGTCAGATCCTCGGCCAGCAGCACGTCGAAATCGCGTGCCTCGGCCAGCCGGCCCAGCAGCGCGTGACCCGCCAGCCGCGCCAGGCCCAGCCGGGTGGGCCGCTGCGCGACATACAGGCTCAGCTGTCCGCCGTCGAGCCGCGTGCGCTCGCCGATGTTGAGGCCTTCCATTGTGTAGGCATTATTGCCGATGAAGACGAATGGGGTGCGCCGCGCATGCTCGTCCCCGTTCACGCGCAGGCGCAGGCTGAGGAATGGATAGCGGTGCAATGCCGCCAGGCTGGCCCAGCAGAATGCCAGCCACTTGCCGCGGCCGAGCCGGCGCTGCTGTTTTTCGCGGTCGCGCACGATGTCCGGATACAACCCCAGGCTGGAATTGTTCAGGAAGATCCGGCCGTTCACCTCGCCCACGTCGACGGCCACGGGCCGGCCGTGGGCAATGTTGGCGATCGCATCGTCCAGCGCCAGCGGAATGCCCAGGTCCTTGGCGAAATGGTTCAGCGTGCCCAATGGCAACACACCGAACGCGGCCGGGCTGTCGACCAGTACCGACGCCACGGCGTTCATCGTGCCGTCGCCGCCGCCGGCCACCACGATCCGGATGCCGTCGTCGACCGCCTCGCGCGCCACGCCGATCATTTCCTCGCCACTGCCGGCCAGCGTCACCTCCGCATCCAGCCCGACGGCGACGAACTTTTCGCGCAGCGATGCCGCCAGGTCGCCGCCATGGCCCTGTCCCGCACCGGCATTCACGATGACGGCGATCGGCGTCATCACTGATCCTTGCGCGCCGCGCGGCGCCGCCGCAGCGTCGATACCGCGGTGATGCACACCGCCAGCCAGCCGGCACTCTCGGCCATCGCCGCCAGCACATCGGACACGTAATGCGCGCCCAGGTAGACCCGGCTGAATGCCACCAGCGCGACCATCACCGCGGCGAACACCATGACGGCGAGGCGGCGTCGCCAGCTCGGCGACGTGGTCACGATGTAGCAGGCGATGAAACCATAGAACAGCGTGGCGGCGGCCGTATGGCCGCTCGGGAAGCTGTAGGTACCGAGCGTGAGCAGCGGCTCTTCGAACGCCGGCCGCGGCCGCGCGTAGGTCAGTTTCAGCAGCACGTTCAGCAGCATGCCTCCCGGCACCGCGATCACGGTCGCCAGCAGCCAGTACGGCGCCTTCCTGCGCCAGAACCACAGTGCCAGCAGGCTCGATGCGATCGACATGCCGACAATGCCGTGGGCATGCGTAAAGCCCATCATTATCGTGGTCAGCGGCTCGAACGCATGGGTGTTGAACCATTGGGCCACATGGACATCAAAACGGGCGATGTCGTCGTTTTCACCAACGGCCTCGGCTATTTCTTGGAACACTGATACGGCGGCCACCAGCAGCACCATTCCTGCCGTCAGGTGCAGCCCCAGTTCGCCGCCCGGCGTCAGGCGCGCCTGCAGGAAGCGGAGCAGCTTCGGCAACCAGTCCGGGGGCAACGTCCGACGCAGTTTCTGGCGCAGCTTCGAATATGCGATCCGGCTCATCGGTTTCGCTCGAATACAACGTGGAAAGAAAATACCTGTTTTTTCATACAGCCCTGTGTTTTTGTACAGTAGTTATGTTAAGCTTCTATCCAGTAGGCAGTGTTCTGGAAGCACCAATCTGGAAGCACCAAGCGGGAAGCACCGAATGAAAATATCTGGTCTGCTGCCGGTTACTGCAAGCTCATCGTTCACCCCATCCTTTTTTGATAAGGAATCGTCATGGCCACCATCAATACCGACATGGATCCTCGCCGTCTCCCATCGCGTTTCGAATCGCGCTTCGGGCTCGAGTACGCCCCAACGTCTTTCCTGGTGCGTTTCGGCAAGCGCGAAATGCTGGTGTGCCGCGACTTCCGCAAGCGTTTTTATCCGGTCAACCCGATCATCGAATGCGATACCGGCGTGCAGCCGGGGCATATCGAGATCCTGCTGTTCGGCCGCTGGTTGCTGATCTTGTCGAAAGCACAGTAATCCATCTGTGCAGTGTCGCACAATGGCTCGACTGTGCGACGTACCGTTCACGGCGGACGTGACCCGCGCGGCTGCGGCAGGCACGATGGCGGCGGCTCCCTCTTCACCCGCCGCCATCGCAGTGCAGCAGTCCGCAACCGGTGCAGATGCCGGGGGTCACGTCCCGGCGTGAATTGGCCGGCGCCACGAGCGCCCGTATGCGGGAAAGTGATTTACAAGCCTGGAATGATTTACGAGCCTGGAATGATTTGCAAGCCTGGACTGCCCTGGCGCAGTCGCCAGGCAGGTTTGCCGCCACGGTGGTGCAGCAGGCAGCTACGCCTGGACTGGCGTAACGACACGTTTCGCGACGCTCTGGCTGGCATCGCGCTGCGATTCCGGCCCGGACGGCATGTCGGTCGCCACGCCGGGCGGCAGTGCGGTTGCCGGCCCATTTGCCGGCCCGACTACACCGTCGACAACTTCGTCCATCGCAGCCTCGGGCGCGCTGTCCACGACGGTCCCGGATGCCCGTTCCGCCTCTTCCATCTCTCGCAGCAGCGACAGCGCACGCGTATCGTGCATTTCAATGGCACGTTGCAGCGTTGTGGCGGTCATGAAGGATTCATCGGCCACGGCCATGAACGTTTCCTGCGTATGCTCCAGGAACCGGGACTTGAAGCCGGTGCTGCGGAACATGCCGCCGACGTCCACGCACAGCTCGCGCAACAGCAGCAGCGTGCGCTTGGTCGATTCGATATCGTTGCGCATGCCCCCATCCATGTCGATCAGCTCGGTACGTGCGCTTTCATGTTGGGCGAGTTCCGTGATCGTTTCCAGCCAGCGCGCAATGCGCTCGGCGATGCGCGTGATGCGGGCGGTTTTCCCCCGCATCATGAGGCAGTAATGCATGCACAGCAGCCACACGGGCACGCGGGCGAGAGAGGTGGGCAAGCCGGCGTTGCGCAGCCACGCTTCGGCACGTTTGAACCGGCGCAGCATGCCGCCGATGCTGGCTAACAGCGGGTCTTGACGCATAGAAAATCCCCCTAACGGAAGGCAACGCACGTTGCGTTGCGCAATACTCCGCAGTATAGGCAGAGCGCACATGCTCGCGCTCAGCAGGAGATTTGACGCATCTTAAAAGTCACGGATAAAAACGTGCGCGTTTGTTCATTTGCGAAGCACGCGCGCTAAAAACTTGTCCGGAAAACAAAAGGCGCCAGGCGAGCCAGCCGTGATCGAACCGGCAAGCCTGCACTGGCGCCGCCTTCCAGGTTCAACCCTTGTTGCCGCCGTCCTTGCCCAGCGAGCGCGCCACGGCGTCGGCCAGCTTGTCGCCATGCGGACCTTTCGCGGCGTCCTCCATGCTGCCCACTCGGCGTGCCTGGTCCGACTGCTGGTCGAAGCTGACTTCCTCGGCCACGTCGAAGCGGCCATCCGTTTCGCCGCCGGCAGGCAACAAGCCTTCGGAGCGCGATCCGGCATCGCGCTGGGCATTGCCCGGCGTGGCCGATCCGTTCGAACCGGACTGCGCGTTGCCGCCGCCGCCCTGCTGCCCGCTGCCCTGGTTGCCCTGCTGTCCATTGCCCATGTGCCTGTCATCGGCACGGCTGTCCTGGTCGCGGGTTGTCGCGGCCTCGCCCCGCTGTGCCGGGCTGGCGCCCAGTCCGGGGCCGCCGACCGAGTCGTCGAGCCCGCTGCCCATCGATTTGCCTGCGCCTTCCGGCGGCGGCGAGTTGTAGTCGGCGCCGTGCGGTACCGCGTCGCCCACGATTTTCTTCACGTCCTCCGGCGGCACGGTATCGGGCAGGTGGGTGTGGATCGGCGGCTGGTCGGGCCTTTGCTTGTCGTCGTTCTGCATGATGCCTCCCTGTTATACGAATATTCATCTTAGCCGAACGGATTTTTTCGCAGCACAGCATTGCCGCGTCACAAAATGTGTGGGCAGCACGGCCCGTTCGGCGTTACAGTCGGCTCATGAGTTTGCTAACCGCGTTGCCGGCCGCTCCAGCGGTGATTCACCCCGTGACGGACTGGCCCTACCTCGAGATGCTGACCCGCTTTGCGCTGGCGCTGGCGCTTGGCCTGTTGATCGGCCTCGAGCGGGAGCGGCGCAAGAAGGAAGCCGGCCTGCGCACATTCGGCTTCATCGCCGTGCTGGGCGCGGTCGGCGCTTCGCTCGGCGACACCTATGCCTACATCGTGCTGTGCCTGACGGGCCTGCTGACGGTCTTCCTGAACCTGCAGGACATGCGCACCCATGAAGGTACCGAGCTGACCACATCCGCCGCGATGCTGGTCACCTGCGTTGCCGGCATCATGTGCGGCAAGGGCCACACGCTGACGCCGGCCGCGATCATGGTCTCCTCGACCGCGCTGCTGGCATGGAAGGATATCCTGCAAGGTATCTCGATCGGGCTGACGGAGCGCGAGCTGCGATCCGCGCTGCTGCTGGCGATCCTGGCGATCGTGATCTACCCCGCCCTGCCAACGGGGAGCATCGGCCCGATGGGCCTGATCCAGCCGCGCGCGGCGTGGGCCACCGTGATCCTCATTGCCGGCATCGGTTTCGTCAACTACGTGCTGTGGAAGGCATTCGGCGCGCGCGGCGTGACCATTGCCGGCTTCCTCGGCGGGCTGGTGAACAGCAGCGTTACCGTCAACGAGCTCGCTTCGCGCGTCAGCGCGGTAGGCGCCGTGGCAGCCGCGGCTTACCGCGGCATCCTGCTGGCCACCGTGGCGATGGTGATGCGCAACATGGTGATCCTCGCGCTGCTGGCACCGGCCGTGGCGGTGGCGGGCATCGGCGCGTTCGGCGCGATGCTGGCGGCCACCGCGTTCTTCGTGTTCGTACGGCGCCACCCGGCCGAACCGGATACGGCGCCCGATACCGAAACACAGGAGAACCAGATCGTGCTGCCGTTCTCGCTGTGGAGCGCGCTGAAATACGGCCTGATCTTCCTGGTGCTGCACATCGTGGGCGTGCTGACGCAGAAGTATTTCGGCAACGTGGGTTTTTATGTCGTAAGCCTGATGGGCGGCGCGGTCTCGAGCGCCAGCGCGGTGGCGGCGGCGGCGAGCCTGGCGGCCGAGGGCAAGCTGGCGCTGGATGTGGCCGCCACCGGCGCGATCCTCGCCTCGCTGGCCAGCGTGGCGATCAACCTCCCCTTCGTGCTTCGGGTGCCGAACCGGCGCTTCGTGCTGTCGATCGCGGTGGCGATGGGCGTCATTGCCGGCGTCGGACTGGCCGGGCTGCTGCTGGGCGAACCGCTGGCCCGGTTCGTCACGGATCACCTGCCCGGCCTGACAAGCCTCCAGCCGGGATCGCCGATGCCGGCCAGTCATACCGCCGGCCTGGCACAGCCTTGAGATGCCGCCGGTTCGTTGCGGGCCGGGCCAGAGCGGTGCCGGCCTGGAAGGGATGGGCTGACGACGGGTATCACAATGACGGCATCGCCGGGATTTGTCCGGCGGCCCTCACCCGTGTAAGCTGGCGCCTGGAGGTAAAGCATGCAAAATGAACGCCGCACCCTGCCGAACGAACCGGTGGCCGAAGCCGTCGACGCCACCGTCGAACTGATGCCGAACATCAGCCGCTACCAGGCCGCGCTGGTGATGGCGCGCGATGGCGTGCCGCCACGCGTGATCCGACGCGTCCTGGATGAGCCGGCACAGCGGCGGGCCACCGACAAGATCGATCAACCAGACAAGCCGTCGACCTGATATTGCGGCAACGAGCGAGCGTCGGCCTTGCCGGACTTGCCGGCTGAACTTTCCAGCCGCGCCCGCGGCCACGCGGCATGCGCCGCGCGTTCGCACCCGTCTCGAAAATATTAATTTTGTGACAATTGAATACATTTCCTTCCGCCGCGGCGTTGCATAATTCGCCACCTCGATAAACGCAGATGGAAATGACATGAGAACACTCATCCTGCTCGCCCTGTGCGGTACCCTGGCGGCCTGTGCCGCACGCTCCACGGTCAAGCTGGCCGATCCGCAAGCCGTGAAACTGGCGGCCCATTCCGGCCAGGTTTGCCTGCTGCGCTCGCCGCTGCCCGCAAATACCAAATTCAAGGTCGTCGGCGACATCAACAGCTCGAAACGTACGTATGGCAGCGTCAGCGAACTGCTTCCCCTGATGGCCGCCGACGCCCGTGCCATCGGCGCGGACACGATCATCAACCTGAACACGGGGCAGAAAATGGGGGCATGGGCATGGGCGCGTCCGGTCGGTACCGGGACCGCGGTGAAGCTCGAAAGCGGCTCCTTCGACTGCGCTTCCGCCGGCGGCGAGCTGCGCTGACAGACGGTCCGCCAGAAACCACCCGCGCTGCAATGAGCCGGCCGCGCCGGCCGTTGCAGCTGCCCGCGAAAACAGTGCCTCCGTGCAGGGACTTGCCTTTCCGGTATTGCATTATGGAATTTATCGGTCTAGCATGAAGACATGGCCATCTCCGCAACCAGTGCGCTCAATTCCGGCGTCTACACCCCGACCACCACCACGGTCGCCCGCACCAGCAATCCCGCGCTGGCGGCGAAGGCTGCCAGCCTGTCGGCGGCGGCCGGCATCGTGGCCACCCTGGGCGGCGGTTCGTCGTCCGCGCAGGTGTACTCGTCGGCGGGCATGCTGAACGCCCTTGCCCAGGCCGGCACCCTCGCTTCAGGCAGCACCACGCCCGCCGGCAGCGGCAATGCGTCCACGCTGGCCAACAGCAGCGAATGGGCGTCGATCCTGAAGGCAAACCCATCGGCCGCCGCGTTCGTCGTCGGCGCTTCCTATACCAGCGGGATCATCGATACACTGGCGTGATCCGTTTGCCGGCGGCCCTGCACGGGCAGGTTGCCTGGAAAGACATGCCGTCGAAGTCCTGCCGCCAGCCCCCGGACGCCCCGGTTTCACGGAGCGCGCCGCAGGAACGCGTCGCTCGCGGCGCACAGGTCGATCCGATGGAAGCCGGCCAGATCACGATGCAGCCCCCGCGCTTCGATGACGGTACCGTCCTGGATGTTCCAGGCAGCATCGAACATCGCCCGTCCGCACGGCTTTACACCCTCGACGTCGCCGTGCGCATACACCACGGCACCGGTGCTCTGCCCCACCTGGAACCTCAGGCTGCATTCGCCATCGCGCCTGCAGTGACGCGAGTTCGTCACCGCGGCGCGCACGAATGCCTGCCCGTTCGGCAGCACCTGGAACTGCCCGCTGGCCGGCCCGGCGAACGCGGCTGTTGCAGACAGGGCAGGCAGGCCGACGATGGCGGCCAGCGCGGCATGCACGAGCATGCGCCCGGCATCCGGCGCGAGGGTGTCGAACAAGGCCATGTTGTTCGCCGGCTTCGCTCACCGGCTCTCGGTTGCGCCAGACAGTCCCTTGTCGCCACATGGGCGCGGTTCACGCGGCCGGACGCTGCATTCTACCCTGCACTACCCGCCATGTTTTCTCTACCGCGACGCACATAAGCATATTTACAATCGGTACTTGGTTCCACAATTCCTTGCCCGTAAGATTGCACTCCGGTCAAGACATGCAAGGAATCCAGATGCCGCGCTTTCCCCTCCCGAACCCGCCGCTGCGCCGCAGTGCCATGGCCTGCGCGGTGCTGCTGGCAGCACTGCCGGCCGCCCAGGCGCAAACGTCGAACGCAGCCGCCGCCGATGCCGCCACCGGAGCCACCGCGGCGATCGACCAGGTCACGATCGTCGGCTCGCGGGCGCGCAACCGCACGGTGTTCGACAGCGCCGTGCCGATCGACCGCTTCGGCGCGCGCGAAGTGGAGAACGCGCTGGCGAGCGGCGACCTCGGCGCCGCGTTGCAGGCGCTGTCGCCGTCGATCAATTTCCCACGCATCGAGTCGAGCGGTGCCGCCGATTCCGTGCGCGGCATCCAGCTGCGCGGCCTGGCACCCGACCAGGTGCTGGTGCTGGTCAACGGCAAGCGCCGTCACGCCAGCGCGGTGCTCGATACCGAAAGCAGCTTTGCCGGCATCGTACCGGTGGATGTCAATGCCATTCCCCCCGGCGCCATCGACCATATCGAGATCCTGCGCGATGGCGCCGGCGCCCAGTACGGCAGCGATGCCGTGGCCGGCGTGATCAACATCGTGCTGAAGAAGGCGCGCACCGGCGGCTCGGCCTCGGTCAGCTACGGCGCCAACCATACCGACTTCAAGCCAACGAACGATACGAAGACCGACGGCCAGACCACCATCGTGAGCGCCGACTATGGCCTGCCGGTGGGCGATGCCGGTTACTTGCGCTTCGGCGCCGAGAACCGCGGCCGCAATCCCACCAACCGCGCCGGCCCCAGCGATGCCGGCTGGACGTCGTGGAACGCCACGCCGGCCGACCTGGCGCTCGACGGCAAGGTGGTGTTCAAGTCGGGCGACTCCGAACAGCGCAATACCTACGCCTTCTACAACGCGCTGGTGCCGGTCGCCGAAGGCGTGGATGCCTACTCCTTCGCCACGATCAACAAGCGCAAGTCCGACGGCAGCGCCTATTTCCGCTATCCGGGCGACCCGTCCAACGTGCCGGAGATCTACCCCGACGGCTACCGGCCGACCACGAAGGGCGACATGACGGACGTGAGCGTCGTCGCAGGCGTGCGCCTGGCCGGCGGCGGCTGGAACTGGGACCTGAGCGCCCGGCACGGCGGCAACAAGTTCCAATACGACCTCGCCGATTCCGTCAACGCCTCGCTTGGCGCGGCCAGCCCCACCCGCTTTCACCTGGCCACCTTCGACTTCGACCAGGATGCCGTCAACGCCGATCTCACGCGCGAGCTGGACCTGGGCATCGGCGCGCCGGTCAACCTGGCGGTGGGCGCCGAGTACATGCACGAGACCTATACCAGCTCGCCGGGCGATGCCGCCTCGTATGCAGCCGGCACGGTGGCCGGCGCGCCGCCGGGTGCGCAGGCCGGCCCGGGCCTGCGCCCGCAGGACACGTTCGACGGCAGCCGCTCGGTGCGTTCGGTCCATGCCGACATCGAAAGCGACATCACCTCGCGCCTGCTGCTGGGCGTGGCGGCCCGCTATTCCGACTACAGCGACTTCGGCAACGCCCGCACCGGCAAGCTTTCCGCCCGCTACAAGGTCAGCGACACGTTCCTGCTGCGCGGCTCGCTGTCGAACAGCTTCCGCGCGCCGGCGCTGGTGCAGACGGGCTTCCGCTTCTCCACGCTCAACTTCAACAGCGACGGCACCGCGCTGCAGACCGCGTCGCTGCTGCCGGCCAGCGATGCGCTGGCGCGCGCGTTCGGCGCCGAAAACCTGAAGCCGGAGAAATCGACGAACCTGTCGCTGGGCGCAGCCTGGCGCCCGCAGCGCAACACCAGCGTGACGGTGGATGCCTACCGCATCAGGCTGCGCGACCGCATCACCCGCACCAGCGACCTGCAAAGCGATGCCGCCACCGCGTATCTCACGGCGATCGGCCGCACGGACATCGAGTCGGTGGCCTATCTGGCCAACCTGCTCGACACCACCACGACCGGCCTCGATGTGGTGGTCAACCACGACCTGCCCTTCGCCGGCGCCAAGCTGGATTTGAACGCCGCGCTCAACCTGAACAGGACGCGCATCGACGACGTGCACCAGAGCTCGGACGCGCTGGCGCGGATCGATCCCGCACTGACGCTGCTGACCGAGAACAACCTGTTCCGCATCCGTAACGCTTCGCCGAAGACCAAGCTGGTACTGGGCGCCGACTGGCAAGCCGTCCGCTGGGGCGTGCAGGCGCGCGCCACCCGCTTCGGCTCGCTGAAGGATTTTTCATACGACGACGAAGCCGAAGTGATCGACGGCGTGCATGCCCAGCGCTTCGGCGCCGTGTGGACGCTGGACGTCGAGGCGCAATACAGATTGACGAAGCAGCTGACCCTCGCGGCCGGCGCCGACAACGTCTTCGACCGTTATCCGCAACGCGTGCGCGAAACCAGCAACGCCACCTATGGCGGCGCGCTGCCGTACAACTTCATCAACCCGATCGGCTTGAACGGCGCCTATTTCTACGGCCGGCTGCGCTACACCTTCTGAGCCTCTTTCAAGAACAACATGAAACCAACCAGACTCTTTTCCGCCCTTTGCTTCGGCATGCTGATGGCTGCCCAGACGCATGCCTTCGACAGGAACGCCCTCGTGCTGATGACCGATTTCGGCACCTCCGACGGCGCCGTTTCCGCCATGCGCGGCGTGGCCTTCGGTGTCGACCCGGCGCTGCAGGTGTCGGACCTGACGCACAACATTCCCGACTATGACATCTGGCTCGGCGCCTACCGGCTGTACCAGACCGCGAACTACTGGCCCAAGGGCAGCGTGTTCGTCAACGTGGTCGATCCGGGCGTGGGCACGCAGCGCAGGTCGGTGGTGCTGAAGACCCGGGAAGGCCGCTATTTCGTCGGCCCGGACAACGGCCTGTTCACGCTGATCGCGGAACGCGACGGCGTGGCCGAATTGCGCGAGATCGACGAGAAGGTCAACCGGTTGCCGGGATCCGCCGAATCGTACACATTCCATGGGCGCGACGTGTATGCCTATGTCGGCGCGCGGCTGGCCTCGGGTGCGATCACCTATGAACAGGTCGGGCCGGTGCTGCCGAACGAGTCGGTGGTGAAGATCGCCTACCAGAAGGCGGTGCGGAGCGGCGATGTCATCCGCGGGATCGTTCCCGTGCTGGACGTCAAGTACGGCAATGTGTGGACCAATATTCCGAAGCCGCTGTTCGAGCAATTGAAGATCGGCGCGGGCGACCGGGTGCAGGTGAGGTTCCTCCACAAGGGCAGGCAGGTCGCCAGCGTGGTGGCGCCGTTCGAGCATACCTTCGGCGGCGTGGCCAAGGGCAAGCCGCTGGTCTACCTGAACAGCCTGCTGGACGTGGCCGTGGCGATCAGCTGGGGCAACTTCGCGCAGCAGTACAAGATCGGATCGGGCGTGGACTGGGAAGTGGAAATCGCCAGGGCCAGGTCGCGGTAACGCCCCGTTGCCGTGAAGTGCGGCCCGGGCTGTCAGGCATGGCCGATGCCCGAGGCGCTGTACCTGTGCTCGAACTCGGCCATCGGGATCGGGCGCCCCAGCAGGTAGCCCTGCATCGATGAACAGCCCTCGCGGATCAGGAAAGCGCGCTGGGCCTCGAGCTCCACGCCTTCGGCCACGATTTCGAGCTTGAACTGGCGCGCCAGCGCGATGATGGCTTCGACGATCGACGCCGAACCCGGGTCGATGCCGATATCGCGCACGAACGAGCGGTCGATCTTCAGCGCGGAAAGCGGGAAGCGCTTGAGGTACGCCAGCGACGAATAACCGGTGCCGAAGTCGTCGAGCGAAAAGCAGATGCCATGGGAACGCAGCTCGTGCATGCGCTGGGTAATCTCCTGCATGTCTTCGGCGAACACGCTTTCGGTCAGTTCCAGGTAGAGCTGTTCCGGGTGCGCCCCCGTGCCGTCGAGGATATTCGCTACCGCGGCCGGAAAACCGGCATCGCGCATCTGGTGCACGCTGACATTGACCGCCAGCTTCAGGCGCCCCAGCGTGGCGTCGTCATGCCAGCGCGCCAGCGCGCGGCAGCTTTCCTTCAGCACATGCTCGCCCAACGGAAGGATCAGGCCCGACTCTTCGGCGAAACCGATGAAATGGTCCGGGCCGATCAGGTCGAGGTCGCTGCGTTGCCAGCGCACCAGTACCTCGGCGCCGACGAGCCGCCCCCGGCCATCGAACTGGGGCTGGCAAAACAGGCGGAACTGGCCCAGCGACAGGCCGTCGCGCATTGCCGCCTCGAAGGCGGCACGACGGTCGGCCGCATCCTGCATGCTGGGATCGAAGAAGCGGCCGATGTTGCGCCCGTCGGCCTTGGCACGGTACATGGCCAGGTCGGCCTGCTTGAGCAGGGTTTCGATATTGGTGCCGTCGCCATGGAACAGCGTGGTGCCGATGCTCGCGGTGCTCTTGAACAGCACCGAGCCGAGCTGGTAGGGCTGGCCCAGGGCGGACAGGATCTTGGTCACCACCCGGCCGGCCTCCGCGGCCGCGCTCTGTGGCGACATTCCCAGGCCTTCCAGCACGACCACGAATTCGTCGCCGCCGAGCCGCGCCAGCTGGTCGCTGTGGCGCACCGTGCAACGCAGCCGCTGCGCCGCCTGGCACAGCAGCATGTCGCCCAGGTCGTGCCCCATCGTGTCGTTGAGCAGCTTGAAATTATCCAGGTCGAGGTAGAGCAGCGCGCTGTAGTTGCCCGAACGCTTGCCGCGTGCCAGCACATGCTCCAGTTCCCCGAGCAGGAAGCGGCGGTTCGGCAGGCCGGTCAGGTGATCGAAGTACGCCAGTTCGTAGATCCGGCGTTCGGTGCGCTTGCGCTCGGTGAGATCGGTATTCACGCCGGATATGCGCAGGGCCTTGCCCGTGTCGTCGCGCAGTACGTAGCCGCGCGACAGCACCGGCACATAGTGGCCGTCATGGTGGCGCAGCCTGAATTCCAGGCTGAAACCGTCGCGGGGGCTCCCTGTCAGTTCGGCCACGTAGCCGCTCATCATGGCGGCGTCGTCGGGGTGCAGCATGCGGCGCCAGGCATCCGAATCGCTCAGGCCGTCGCTGCCCTCGTAGCCCAGCATGTTCCACCAGCGCTGGGAGTAATACACATCGCCGGTGACCAGGTCCCAGTCCCAGGGCGCGTCGGTGGAGCCCTTGAGCACCAGCCGCAGCCTTTCCTCGGACTTTTCCAGCGAATGCTGGGTATCCTTGAGCGCCGTGCAGTCGGTGAAGCAGACCACCACCTGCCGGACGCTCCCGGCCTCGTCGAATTCGGGATAAGCGTTGCACAGCAGCCAGCATGTGTGGTCGGGACCGACGACGCCGGCGACGAGCCCGGAAATCTTTTGGCCCGTGCGCAACACCAGGTTGGCAGGAAACTCGTCGGGCGGCATGGGCGAGCCGTCTTCGCGCAGGAATATCCATGTGCCCGAACTGGACGCGACGCCGAGCATCTGGACTTCGCTGCGGCCCAGCAGTTCTTGGGCCAGGCGGTTCGCGGAAACGATGCGGCCGTCCGCGGCGTGCACCACGACGCCCGCCGGCAGGTTGTCATGCAGCGCAGTCGGAGAATAGACTGCTTCTGCCGGGGAGATTGGCAGCATGGGTTCCCGGATCGAGGTGGAATTCAACAAGCTATCCGGGGATACTAGCAGTTTGCTCCGCCACGGGGCGCGTCAGACTGGTGCAAGCGCGAGTGTATGGTGCATTTCCCGACTCCGGCGTGGCGGGAAACAAACGATCGACCGTGCCGGAAAGTTGCCCGGCACTCCGCGCCTATTGCATGAACCACCCATGGCTGACCACGATCGACTGCCCGGTCAGCGCATTCGTCGGGAAATTTGCCAGGAACAGCGCCGTCTGCGCCACGTCATCGACGGTGGTGAACTCCCCGTCCACCGTTTCCTTCAGCATCACCTTCTTCACGACGTCCTCCTCGCTGATGCCCAGCTCGCTGGCCTGCTCGGGAATCTGCTTTTCCACCAGCGGCGTGCGCACGAAGCCCGGGCAGATGACGTTGGCGCGCACGCCGTGCGCGGCGCCCTCCTTCGCCACCGTCTTGGCCAGGCCGATCAGCCCGTGCTTGGCCGTCACGTAGGGCGATTTCAGCACCGAGGCTTCCTTCGAATGCACGGAGCCCATGTAGAGGATGCTGCCGCCGCGTTTTTGCGCATACATGCGCTGCAGGCACGCCCGCGTCGTCAGGAAGGCACCGTCGAGGTGGATCGCCAGCATCTTCTTCCAGTCGGCGAATGCCAGCTGCTCCACGGGCGCCACGATCTGGATGCCCGCGTTCGAGACGAGGATGTCGATCCCGCCCAGCTTGTCCGCGGCGGCGGCGATGCCGGCCTCTACCTGCTCTTCATTCGTCACGTCCATCGCCACCGCGATGGCCCGCGCCCCGGAGGGATCGAGCTCGCTGGCGACGGCCTGCGCCGACTCCAGGTTCAGGTCGGCGATGACGACCTTGGCGCCATTCCGGAAAAATACCGTGGCGATCTGCTTGCCGATACCGCTGGCGGCGCCGGTGACGACGGCCACTTTGTCCTGCATGCTCATGATGTTTCCTTCGATGTTGGTTGGGCCGGCTTCGTCAGGAAGTCGAAGAGGGCCGGATTGTTGTCGATACCGGGCAGCCGCAGGATTTCCTTGTGGGCGAGCGTGGTGTCGGCGTCCGCATAGCCGGCGCTCCAGTGCTCCTCCATCGTCCTGCGCGAAAATTCCACGTCCTTGTACTGGCTTTCATACGTTGCCGACCGGTAGACCAGTTCGACGATGTTGTAGAGACCCGGTTCGGCGGCTTCCGCCAGCAACCGGGCCTGCGGCGACGCGGCCAGTTCGCCGGGCATCATCGCCAGCAGTTCCGCCAGCGCGGTGCGCAGCTTCTTCACCCTGCGGAATGCATCGGTCGCGGCGCGCGTGCGGCTGGAATACTGGATTTCCTTCATCCGCGTGGCCACGCTGGCAAGGTCGCGCGGCAGCTCGCCGTGGGCACTCCACAGATCGACCTGCAGCACCAGCGTATCGAGGCCGGAACGGCACGACAACACCCATTCGAGAGGGGTGTTCGACACCATGCCGCCGTCCCAGTACTGTTCGCCGTCGATTTCCACGGCGTCGAATCCCGGCGGCAGCGCGCCGCTGGCCATGATGTGCTCGGGCCGGAGGTGGTGCGTGGCGTTGTCGAAGTAGGCGAAATTCCCGGTGCGCACGTTCACCGCGCCCACGCTCAGGCGCGTTTGCCGCGCATTGATGCGGTCGAAATCCACCAGGCGTTCGAGCGTGGCGCGCAATGGCGCCGTGTCGTAGTAGCTCGTCGCGTCGCCGCCGTTCCATACCAGGTAAGGCGGCGGCACGCGCGGTTCGAAAAAGCCCGGTGCGCCGCCGGCGATCGCGCGCCCCGCCGCCAGCCCGTTGACCCAGGCGCGCGCCGTGTCCACCAGTGGCAGGCCGGTCCAGTAATCCCCCGGCGCGCCGGTACCGCTGCCGCTGACCAGCTCCCAGAATTCGCGCAGCCGCGCCACCCGGTCTTCCCGGGCGTTGCCGGCGATGATCGCGCTGTTGATGGCGCCGATCGAAATCCCGGCCAGCCAGGTCGGCTCGATGCCTTCCTCGAGCAGGCGCTCGTAGACACCCGCCTGGTAGGCGCCCAGCGCCCCGCCGCCCTGCAGCACGAGGGCGACGCAATCGAACTCGGTGGGATTGAGCCCAGCGGGCGCTGCGCCGATGTCGTGGGCCGCCGCGGCTTCCCGTCTATTCACGTTCCGGCACCGGCACGTTGAAGCCGTTCAGCGTGGTCGAGACCAGCGCATACAGGCCCACCAGGTAGATCAGTTCGTTGGTGCCCTTCTGGCCGAACGTGTCCACGGCCAGGCGGTACAGGGGCTCGGGCAGCGTGCCGCCGCGGCACAGCGCGTAGGAGAAATCGAAGGCCACGTTTTCTTCCTTCGACAGATCGGCGGGCTTGAGGTCGGCCACCAGCGCCGCCAGGCGCTCGCGCGACATGCCCTCCTTTTCGGCCACGGCAACGTGGGCATACAGTTCATAGGCCGCGTCGTAGCGGGCGCCCACCACGAGGATGGCGATCTGGCGCACGTTGTCCGGCAGGACGGCGCCGGCCGTCATGGCCAGGGTAAGGTCCCAGATCGCCTTGCCGATGCCCGGCTCGTGCAGCCAAGGATTCCAGGGCCCCATCAGGGCGCCGTCTTCGCGCTCGACCTTGAACGCATTGAAGTTGCTGGCGATGCCCTTGCGCATGCTGTCGTACAGGGATTTCTGTTCGTCGGTGAGTTCGTCGGGGGGTATGAGTGGAAGTCGCAATCTGTCCTCGCATGATGAATGGATGATGGCGAGGCAGCAGATGGGGTGCCGCGACCTTGCATGATGCCTCGGGTTTTATTCTGGCATGTTACTGATGGGTTCGGCGTCCGGTTGGTGACTGCCGGTATCACGTCTCCATTGCGGCCTGGTTCGCCATCCGTCTTTCGGGGTGTCTCTGCACGCATCGGACGCAAAGGGTAAGATTGCTTTTTTCCCCAGTTACAGGAATCTGCGCCATGACGACATCGAGCTATCCAGACACCCGCCTCCTCATCGCCAACGAATGGAGCGACGCGACCGGCGGCAAGACCATCCCGGTGATCAATCCGGCCACCGGGCAGCCGATCGGCACGGTGGCCCATGCCAGCCTGGCGGACCTGGACCGCGCGCTGGCCGCCGCCCAGAAGGGCTTCGAGACCTGGCGCGCCGTGCCCGCCGCGGAACGCGCCGTCATCATGCGCCGCGCCGCCACGCTGCTGCGCGAGCGCGCCGGCGACATTGCCCGCCTGCTGACCCAGGAACAGGGCAAGCCGCTGGCCGAAGCCAAGGGCGAAGCGCTGGCCGGCGCCGAAATCATCGACTGGTTCGCGGCCGAAGGCATGCGCGTGTATGGCCGTATCGTCCCGTCGCGCAATCCGGCCGCGCAACAGCTGGTGCTCAAGGAACCGGTCGGTCCGGTCGCCGCCTTCACGCCATGGAACTTCCCGATCAACCAGATCGTGCGCAAGCTGTCCGCCGCGCTGACCACCGGCTGCTCGTTCCTGTGCAAGGCGCCGGAAGAAACCCCGGCATCGCCCGCGGCGCTGCTGCAGTGCTTCGTCGATGCCGGCCTGCCGCCCGGCGTGGTGGGCCTGGTGTTCGGCGACCCGGCGGAAATATCCGGCTACCTGATTCCCCACCCCGTGATCCGCAAGGTGACTTTCACCGGCTCCACGCCGGTCGGCAAGCAGCTGGCGGCCCTGGCGGGCGCGCACATGAAGCGCGCGACGATGGAGCTGGGCGGCCACGCGCCGGTGATCATCGCCGAGGACGCGGACGTGGAACTGGCCGTCAAGGCCGCCGGCGCGGCGAAGTTCCGCAACGCCGGGCAGGTCTGCATTTCGCCCACCCGCTTCCTCGTGCATAACGCGGTCAAGGCGGAATTCACGCGTGCCCTCGTGCAGCACGCGGAGGGCCTGAAACTGGGCGATGGCCTGCTGGACGGCACCACGCTGGGCCCGCTGGCGAACGCGCGCCGCGTCAGCGCCATGGCGCAGGTCGTCGAGGATGCGCAGGCAAAAGGCGCAACCGTGGCCACCGGCGGCAACCGCGTCGGCGACACCGGCAACTTCTTCGCGCCGACCATCCTGGCCGATGTGCCGCTCGATGCGAGCGTGTTCAACGACGAGCCGTTCGGCCCGATTGCCGGCATCCGCGGTTTCGACAGCCTGGAAGACGCGATCCTCGAGGCCAACCGCCTGCCTTACGGGCTGGCCGGCTATGCGTTCACCCGCTCGATCAGGAATGCGCAGCTGCTGATGAACCGCATGGAAGTGGGCATGCTGTGGATTAACCAGCCGGCCACGCCGAGCGCCGAACTGCCGTTCGGCGGCATCAAGGATTCCGGCTACGGCTCCGAAGGCGGCCCGGAGGCGCTGGAATCGTACCTGAACACCAAGGCGGTATCGATGGTCGGCGTGTGATGGGTTGAGCAGCGCCATGGCCGGTGCCGGGCCCGCGCCCGGCACCGGCCATGGCGGCGCGGACCGCCAGCGTGGCCGTTGCCGCCGGATGCGGGGCGGGGGTGCAGGTGCGTGCGCGTACAGACTCTTCCATGGCGCGTCTCCATACTGGTCATCCAGATCCGGAGAAGCCCATGACCGAAGCCACGCAAGACAACCGCACCACCAGTTCGCAGAAAGTCATCTACGCCGCCATTGCCGCCAACCTCGGCATCGCGGTGGCCAAATTCATCGTGGCGGGCATCACGGGCAGCGCATCGATGGTGGCCGAAGGCATTCACTCCGCCGTGGACACGGGCAATGAATTGCTGTTGCTGCTGGGCGAACGCCGCGGCGCGCGCCCGCCCGACCGCAAGCATCCGTTCGGCTACGGCAAGTCGCTGTACTTCTGGGCGCTGATCGTCGCGCTGTCGGTGTTTTCGCTGGGTGGCGGGCTGTCCATCTATCACGGTATCGCCGCGCTGCAGGCCCCTCCTCCGCTGGAAGACCCGATGTGGAACTATGTCGTCCTGGTGGCAGCCGCCATATTCGAAGGCTACAGCTGGAACGTGTCGCGCAAGGCCCTAAACGCGGTGCGCAAGCCGGGCACCACGCTGTGGCAGGCCGTCCGCGCGAGCAAGGATGCTTCGGTATTCACCGTCTTCATCGAGGACTCGGCGGCCCTGCTGGGCATCGCGATCGCCGCAGGCGGCATCGCGCTGGGCCAGTACTTCGGCAATCCGTATTTCGACCCGGCCGCCTCGATCCTGATCGGCCTGCTGTTGATCGGCGCGGCCTTCATGCTGGCGCGGGAGACCGGCGCCCTGCTGGTGGGCGAAAGCATCGACCCCGACCAGCTCGCGGCCCTGTATGCGCTGTTCCGGCGCGAGCCGGCGCTGGACACGGTGGCCAGCCTGCGCACGATGCAGCTGGGGCCGGAGGACGTGCTGCTCGCGGCCTCGGTGCAGTTCCGCCGCGGCATGCGGATCGATGAAGTGGAACAGGCGATCGCCCGGCTCGAAGCGGCGGTCGCCGCCGGGCATCCGGCCATCCGTCATGTCTATTTCGAGGCATCGGCCCTGCGCGCCGTGCTGCATTGAATCCGCCGGCATGTGCCGGCCGGGCTGCCTGGCCTGCCCGGAAGCACTTGCCGCTTCCGACAGCCGGATGGCAAGATGAAAGGATGAGCCCTCTTTCTTTCGCCAGGCACTGCCTGTCGCGCGTATTCCTGTTTGCGGCCGCAATGCTTGCCGCCGTATCGGCCGATGCGGCCGCCCCGACCAGACTGCGCGATTACACCCACACCGCCTGGACGATGCGCGACGGCGCGCCGACGGAGGTGCAGCAGATGGCGCAGACGAGCGACGGCATGTTGTGGCTGTCCACCACCACCGCGCTGTATCGTTTCGACGGCGTGTCCTTCAGCGCCTACACGATGCCGCCCGGTGCGGAGGAAATGAAGCAGATCCTCGAACTGCACGCACGGCCCAATGGCGAGCTCTGGATGGCCGATGAAGTGGGCGGCCTGTACATGCTGCGTGCCGGCCGGGTGTACAACCGCTCGCCGCCGGAGCAAGGCGCTGCCGTACAGGGCGTGGCATTCGATCCGGACGGCAGCGTGTGGGCCGCCAACGGTTCCGGGCTGCTGCGCTTCGATGGCAAGGCATGGCAGCGCTACGACGACTTCGAAGGCGGGCCGAAAAAGGAGGCCTGGAGCGTGCTGGCGGACCAATACGGCCAGATCTGGACCAACAACAGCGAAGGCCTTTTCCTGCTCGACCGTGCCAGCGGCAGGTTCCGGCGCATGCTGGGCACCGCGGCCGAGGGCAGCCTGGTTGCATCGCCCGATGGCCAGTTATGGCTCGCCGGGAAGAACGGCCTGGTCGCCGTGCCGATGCCGCCGCAACAGGCGCGCCTGCCGCGGCCCGGGCATGCCAATTCCGCATCGTCGCGTTCGCAGGCCCAGTTCGACCGCGCGGGGAATCTCTGGTCGCTGCAGTGCGGCACGGGCCTTTGCTACCTTCCCCGCGCCGCCGAACGTGCGACGCGCGGGAAGATCGACCTGAAGGGTGCGGAGCACCTGTCCCAGTCCTGGCAGCTGTCGTCGGTGGCCGTCAACAGCGTGCTGGAAGACCGCGAGGGCAATATCTGGCTGGCAACCCAGAACGGCCTCGACCGCTTTCACAGCAACAAGGTCCTGGCGATGCCGATACCGGGCGAACGCGGCGACTACAGCATGGCGCGCGATACCGAGGGCAATGTATGGGTCGCCGAGCCCACCACTTCCGTGGCATGGCGCCTGCGGCAGGATGGCACGCTGGTGCCGGACCGCTCGGAACCGTTCTACCTGGTCGCGAACGATCGCGACGGCGCCCTGCTGCTGGCGGGCCGCAATGCGCTGGTGCGCCGCTTCCACGGCAAGGAAACGCGCATTCTCCTGCCGCCGGGCCATGACGGCAAGCCGACCGAGGTGCCGCTGTTCGGCATGCTCGATGACGGCAAGGTGCTATGGATCGCGTCCGCAGAGATCGGGCTGAGGGGCTACGTCGATGGCAAATGGCTGCCTCGCGACGCGTTTCACTTCCCGCCGAAGGTCTTCGTGTCCGCCTACGGAGGCCGCCCGGGAACGCTGTGGCTGGGCTGTGGCGACGGCAGCGTGGTCTACTATGACGAAGGAAAGCTGACGACCTACGATGGCGCCGCGGTGGGCATGTTCACGGCCGTGCTGCCGGGCCCCGAAATGGTCGTGGCCGGGATCAAGGGGCTCGCGGTCATGCGCGACGGGCGCTTCCACCCGCTGCATGCCGACGTGCCGGAGGTGCTGCAAGGCGTGTCGGGGCTGGCGGTCGCGTCCAATGGCGATCGCTGGCTGAACGGCAGTCGCGGCATCGTGCAGGTGCGCGCGGCGGACTGGCGCGCGGCACTGGCGCATCCGGAACGGCCACTGCGCTACCGCCTGATCGGTGCCCAGGAGGGCTATCCCGGCAGCGCGATGGTGGCGAACCGGCTGCACAGCATTTTCACCTCGCCCGACGGGCAGATGTGGTTCATGTCGAGCGGCGGCATTGTCCGGCTCGATCCGGCCGCGGTACCGCGCAATGCCGTGCCGCCCCAGGTCCGCGTTGCCGCCGTCACGGTCGGCAGCGCGACGCATGCCGGCGGCGGCGTGGTGCGCCTGCCGCCCGGCTCGCAGAATTTCCAGGTGTCGTTCACCGCCCCGAGCCTCGTGCGCGCGGACGGGGTGCGCTTCCAGTACCGCCTGGCCGGCGTGGATGCCGATTGGCAGGACGGCGGAACACGGCGCACCGCGCGCTACACGAACGTACCGCCCGGCTCGTATCACTTCGAAGTCAAGGCCTTCAACGAGGACGCCGTCGCCGGAGCCGCCCAGGCGGGCACGGTCATCGACGTGGCCCCGGCGCTGACCCAGACACTGTGGTTCCGTGGCGCCATCGGCCTGCTGCTCGGCGGGGCGCTGTATCTGCTGTACCGCTACCGCCTGCGTCGGGCGCTGGCGCGCACGGCCGAGAAACTGCATGTGCGCATGGCGGAACGGGAGCGCATCGCCCGTACGTTGCACGATACGTTCCTGCAGAGCGTACAGGCGGTGATGCTGCGCGTACAGGCGATGGCGATGGAACTGCCCGCCGGCTCGGCCCGGAGCAAGCTCGAGGCCGTACTCGACCAGGCCGACCGCACCCTCGGCGAGGGCCGCGACCAGGTGCACGAACTGCGTTCCGGACCCGACATCGTGCAGGCGGTGACCACGGCCGGCGAAGCACTGCAGGCAACGCATGCCGCCACGCGTTTCACGCTGGCCGTTGCCGGCGAGCAGCGCAAGCTGCAGGCACAGGCCGGCGAAGAAGCGACGGAAATCTGCCTGGAGGCGATGCGCAATGCTTACCATCATGCCCGCGGCACGCAAGTGAATGTGCGGATCACGTTCGGCAGTGCCGGGCTTGTCATCCATGTGTCGGACAACGGCCGGGGGATGACGGAACTCGCCATTCGCCAGCGGCTCGAAGAAGGCCATTGGGGCATGCTGGGCATGCGCGAGCGGGCCGCGCGGATTGGCGCCAGCCTGGCGATCAACAGCAGGCCCGGGCTCGGCACGAACATCGAGGTGACCGTGCCATGGCGGCTTGCATATGCCGAACGGGAAGCCGGCAGGATGCTGTCGTAGGAATATTTTTACGACTGCGTATCGATTCGCGCGGCATCCGCACGGCCAGGGTGAACATGCCAAACGGAAACGGAGTTCGTGCGGTGCCCGGGCACGCAGTTTTTTTCGCCAACGTGTCGATTCCAGCCAGCGTCGTTCGTCGTCATGATGCAGGACCCATCCACTTTTCGACAAGGGCACATCATGAACAAGCAGATCATCGTCAACCTGCCGGTCCGGGACCTGGAAAAATCCAGGGCTTTCTTTGCCGCGCTCGGCTTCAGCTTCGATCCCCGGTTTTCCAGCGACAGCGCGGCGTTCATGGTCATCGTGGAGGGCGGCATCCACGCCATGCTGATGACCGAAGCCTTCTTCCAGTCGCTGATCGACAAACCTCTCGTCCGGGCGAAGGAGGCCAACGAGGTCATCATTTGCCTGAGCTGCGAGAGCCGGGAGGAAGTGGACAGCCTGATCGCCAGGGCCGTTGCCGCCGGCGGCCGCACGCCGCACCCGCCGGAGGATCACGGCTTCATGTACGACCAGGGCTTCGAAGACCTCGACGGCCACCTGTGGAACCTGGTCTGGTCGGCGCCGCAGCCGTGATGCGACGGGCCGGGCTGCCCGGCCGCTGTGACAATCGACGCATTTTCAGCAGCGCTTATTTGCTAAGCTCGACGGGCGTACATCACCCCGAGGAGCAATGCCCAGCATGAGCTTGCGAAGAACCCTGTGCGCCGCGGTGCCGTGCCTGGCCGCGGCAGCCGCGATGGCGGCGGGCCCCGTCCATGCCGAAGACGCCGGCGGCTACTGGCGCGGCCGCATCGCCAACGCACTCGATGTCTTCGTGCAGTTTCAAAAAGGGCCGGACGGGCATTGGGCGGGCACGTTGACGGTGCCGCAGCAGGGCATGGTGTCGAAGGTGGACAAGCTGGCCGTTACCGGCGACCAGGTCAGCTTCGCGATGACCGCGCTCGATGCCGGCTTCACGGCCCGCTGGAACGATGCTGACAAGGCGTGGAACGGCACCTGGCGCCAGCAGGGCCGGAGCGTCCCGCTGGTGCTCAGGCGGACGGATGCCGGGTCCCTCAAGCCCAGCCGCCCGCAGGAAGAAGCCATTGCCGCCCGGGCGCCCGGATACACCGGCAGCGAAGTGCGCTTCGCCAACGACGCGGCCAATGTCACGCTGGCGGGCACTTTCACCGTCCCGCATGGCAAGGGGCCGTTCCCCGCCGTGGTGCTGGTGCATGGCTCCGGCCCGCTCGATCGCGACCAGAAGGTGTTCGAGCACAAGATCTTTCTTGTGCTGGCCGACCACCTGAGCCGCCAGGGCATCGCGGTGCTGCGCTACGACAAGCGCGGCATCGGCAAGTCGTCCGGGGTCTACGCGGGGGCAACGTCGCTCGACTTCGCCAGCGACGCCGAGGCCGCGGTGCGTTTCCTGCGCGGCCGCCCCGAGGTCGCCACCCGGCACATCGGCATCGTCGGCCATTCCGAGGGCGGGCTGATCGCACCGCTGGTCGCATCGCGCGATGCCGGTCTCGGCTTCTTGGTGCTGCTGGCCGGCCCCGGCGTGCGCGGCGAGCTGCTGATGGCCGAGCAACTGGCCCTGGCCGCCAGCGCGAACGGCGCGCCGGAACACGTTGTCGAAAAGGAGCGGGTGCTGAACCAGGCGATACTCGCCGCCATGGCCTCGGAGCCGCAACTGGAAGCGGCGCGCGCCAGGGCGAAGCTCGTCGTGGAAGAAGCCAGGCGCAACGGCACGCTGTCGGCGGACGCGGAGGCAAGGGTCGGGCTCTTCTCGACGCCGTGGTTCCATACGTTCCTCAGGCACGAACCGGGCCCCGCGCTGCGGGCCACGCGCCAGCCGGTCCTGGTACTGAACGGCGAGCTCGATCGCCAGGTACCCGCGGCCATGGATCTCGACGCGATCCGCACCGCCCTCAAGGACAATCCGCGCGCCGTGGTGAAGGCGCTGCCGAAACTGAACCACCTTTTCCAGACCGCCGTCACGGGCGCCGGATCGGAATATTTCGGCATCGATGAAACCATCGCGCCGGCGGCGCTCGACATCGTCAGCGACTGGATACGGGCAACTGCAAGGTAACCGATGAGCGCTTGCAGCGCCAGCCGCGTTACCGAACGCCAGGGGAACTAGCCGAACACCAGCGACTGGTGCGCATGCACCCCGGCCAGCATGCCGGCGGCGGACGCCAGCATTGCGCTGTGCACCGGCGTCGCCATGTCGCCGGCCGCGAACACGCCGGGCACGGTGGTCTCCTTGCGCTCGTCGACGCGCACGCAGGGACCGAACGGACCTTCGTCGAACGCGCAGCCGAGCTGCCCGGCGAGCGGGCTGGCAGGCTGCGTCCGGGGCGAGACAAACAGCGCGCCCAGCGGCACCATGCGGCCATCCGCCAGGCATACGGCGTCCAGTCCCGGCGCGCTGCCCAACAGTGCAACGATGGGCGTGCGCTCGATCGTCACGCCCCGCGCCGCCAGCAACGCTCCCTGCTCCGTCGCCGGTTCCTCGCCGCCCTGCGTGAACAGGATCGCCGGCCCCCAGTCGGGAATCATCGCCGCCTTGTGCGCCGACATCGCATCGCCGCCCAGGATGCCCAGCGTCTGCCCGGCCACCTCGTACCCATGGCAATACGGGCAATGGATGACGGTGCGGCCCCAGCGTTCCGCCAGGCCCGGCAGTGCCGGCAGTTCGTCGCGCACGCCGCCGGCCAGCACGAGGCGGAGGGCGCGTTCCTGGTGCTGGCCGCCCTCGCCTTCGATTTCCACGATGAAGCCGCCGCCGGACCGGATGGCCGCCGTGGCCGCTCCGTCCGCGAACGTCACGGTCGGATAGCGTGCCAGCTGCTGCCGGGCCTCGGCGCGGATCTGGTGCGGCGGCTTGCCGTCATGGCCGAGGAAGCCGTGCACGCTGGCGGAAAAACGGTTGCGCGGCTGGTTCGCGTCGACCAGCAGCACGGCGCGGCGCGCCCGCGCCAGTTGCAGCGCGGCGGCCAGGCCGGCGAAACCGCCCCCTACGACGATGGCATCGAACATGATCACTCCTTATGTACTTTACGGAGTTACATGATAACGCAAAATCGTTATCATGCAACTGTGATTGTTACGTTAGCGCGTGTTTGCTATGATCGCGGCATGAGACACGACAGCCGCCTTTCCCGCATGCTTCACGTACTGATCCATATGGACAGCCTCGACGCTCCCGCCACATCGGAAACGATTGCCGGGATGCTGAACACGAATCCCGTCGTGGTGCGGCGGACGATGGCGGGGCTGCGCGAACACGGGTATGTGCAGTCGGGCAAGGGCCATGGCGGGGGATGGGCCCTGGCGCGGCCGCTGGCCGAGGTCACGCTGCTCGATATTCACCATGCCTTGGGAGATCCGCCCGTGTTCGCACTGGGGACCACCGGCGAACACGCCGATTGCCTGGTGGAGCGGGCCGTCAACGCGGAACTGGGCGACGCGATGCGGGAGGCGGAGCGGCTGCTGCTGGAGCGGTTCGGACGGGTGACGCTGGCGGACCTGGCGAAGACCGTGAAGCTGCAGGCGGCGAAGGGGCGCGCGGCAGGCGGCTGATGCGCCGATGCAATGCGCAAGTCTGGCCGATTTGCACGTTACTGTGCACGCCGCATTGCACAGTGCCGTTTTACCGACGGACGAAAAAAAAAGACGCCGCGGCGTCTTTTTTCATCCAGCCTGAGAACCGCAGGCAATTATGCCTTGCGACGACGGGCCAGGAAGCCGACGACGCCCAGGCCACCCAGCAGCATGCCGTAGGTGGTTGGCTCAGGAACAGCCGAGGTCACGTCGATCGTGCCGGCGTAGCTGGCGATGTCGCCCGTTGCCTTGCCGGTGATGACCAGGGTCAGCGTGCCGTTGACTGGCAGGTCGGCGAAATCGATATCGGAGTACTTGGCACCGTTGGCCAGGTCCAGGGCCACGCCGTTCAGCGTTGCCGAGTAGAAGTCGATGTTGCTTTTCTTGTTTTGCACGTTGCGCACGAAGCCGGTTGCATCGGCGGACACGCCGCTGTAGCTGAACGTGAACGTATCGGTGAAGTTGCCGATGGTGTGGCTGGTGCCGAAGTCGGCGGTCCAGTTGTCGGCGCCGGCTTCCAGGACGATCGTTGGCGACGTGTAGTCGACAGCCATCGCGCTGCCGAAGGAGGTGCTCAGGATTGCTGCCAGAATCAGGGATTGCAGTTTCATTTGTTTTCTCTCATGCTAGATTTGTTGTCGAGCTGCCAATGTAATTCAGGGCACGTCTGCTTGTCAACAGTTTATTATAAGTTCCTTAAGAAAAATAATATTTTCTCTTGCAAGCGACGGAATTTTTCCCGATAGCAATGCAATATGCGGCTTTATTTCCATAGGGAATCAACTGAATAGACGAGGCGGCCCGGCTACCTGCATGGCTGTTCATGCGGCAGCGTGACGATTTAACGCGACAGGATCCTGTTGACCGGGCACGGGCACTTCTTTGCCTTCTTGCCGCTGCCACAGGGACAGAGCTCGTTGCGACCGACCTTCGCCACCGTGACGCGCTGTGCGACAGGCTCGGGAACAGCGGGCCGCACGTCGATCGCGGCACGCGGCGCCGGAGCACCCATGCCCGAGGCGAGCTCGCGCATCAAGCGCTGTTCCGCCGGCAGCCCGGTATGCCTGACACGCAACAGTTCATTCCTCACATCGATCCAGCGGCCGATGCGCTGCCCCCGGTCCGGGTAGGGCTTGCGCTCTTCGTCGAACATGAAACGCGCCAGCAGGAAATCCGTGGCCAGCTCGTCCGGCAGGCTGGCATGCGCCGCTTCCAGCCGCGCGATCGCGCCGGGCGCCATGGTCAGGCAACGCTGCGTTACTTTTTCGTTGTTCTCGGCCAGGGCCCGTTCGTAGGCATGCTGGATCATGACGGCGGCATCCATCCATTGCCGCAGGTCGTTCTTCTGCATGTAGAGCTCGGCCAGATCGAGGTGCGCCATGGTGACGGTGCGGGTCGCATCCTTCAGCAGGCGTTCGACCTCTTCCTGGGTTCCCGCCATCTCGCCACTCAGGATGCTCTTCGCAACCACATACTGCGCAGTGCTCAAGCCGGCGTCGCTGGCCCGCCGCAGCCATTTCGATGCCTCAGCCTGGTCCGGCTCGGTGCCCTCCCCGCGCGCCATCGCGAACGCCACTTCGTACTGCGCCGATGGATAGCCGGCGTCCGCCGCCCGCAACGCGAGCTTGAACGCCGCGTGCGGGTCCGGCGCCACGCCCAGGCCCGAGCGCCAGATCTCGGCCAGCAGCGTCAGGGCCATCGGATGGTCTTCCGCCGCTGCGCGCTCCAGGTATTGCCGCGCCCGCGCGTAATCGACAGGGTTGTCGTGCAGGCCGAACATCGCATCGCGGCCACACCAGGCGAGCGCGTCGATATCATCGTCGCTGGCCGCCAGGGCAATCAGGTGTCGCCCGAATGCCATCATGCTCTCGCCACGCTGCCCTTCGGACAGCGCGAGGCCGTACTTGTAGCGCGCTGCCGGATGCCCCGCGTCGCTGGCATAGCGCAGCAGATCCAGCACGCGATCCTCCGTCCCCCGGGTCGCGACCTCGAGCGCAAGCAGTTGCGCATCCGCGTCCGGCTGTGCCTTTGCGTGCGCGATCTGCGCCGAGAGCTGCGCCTGCAGGGTCAGCGCGACCAGGTATTGGTCGGGCGCACTATTTTCGATGACCGCGCGGAAACAGGCTTCGGACAGCACATACGGGTCCTCGTCGGCGATCTCATAGCGTGGCAGCGCCGCACCCACATGCCGCACCTGAAATGCCGTCTCGAGCAGTTCCAGTACGACGTCGAGCGCCTGGCCCGCAAGGCCCCTGAATTGCGTGGCGTCGACCATGCCCGCCTCGGGATGCGCAGCCTGGTTGCCCCACCTGCGCAACTGGTCGAGCCGGTGCCGTGTTCCGGGATTGATGCTGTGCGCCCTGCCCAGCTCGCGGATCTTGTCGTCGAGGCCCACGGGCCAGTCTCCCGCGGCGTCGGTGCGCAGGATGTCGCAGCACAGACTGGCCAGCGACCTGGCTGCGATCAGCGTATTGCGGGGAAATTGATGGCGGCTGCGCTTTGCTTCGGCGTACAGCACCCTGACAGGTTCCGAGACACGCCGTGCGAAATCAAGATCGTTCATGGTGGGATTTTAACGCCGGCGAGTGCGGCGGTCTGGAAAAGTTGCCCGGAATATCGTGGCGCCGCGTGTCGAACCATTGAATCCAGTCAAGACGGGACTGCTTCAAAAGCCGATCATTCACAGGCGATCGTCTCCATCGAATCGTCCCGCCTGCGCAATGCCGGCAATGCAACAGCAGACACATAAATTTCTTGACTCCAATACTGGCCGCGCCATACTGATGCACTCATAATGATTTTATTTGGAAATAAAAAATGCTTTCCATTAAGTCGATTCTGCATGCCCTGGTGCCGATCGCGGCGCGATCCACCGAGCGTGCGAAACCTGTGGTTCACCAGTGGGTGATGTCGACTCACGAATGGGACCAGCGCAGGACATGCATCGTCTGCGGTCGCATCGAACAGTTGGACGTCGGCGGCGGCCATGACAGTTCGAGCTGGTATTACATTACCCAAGGCTCCAGCACGGCGCATGGTACGCCCGGCGCTGCGGGACCTGAACGCCCGGGAGCGCCTGCTGCGGATGATTCCAGATAGGCTGCGAATCGTCTGAGCGTGCGGGTTGCGAAGGTGGTTTGCGCTACGTTTGGTTTTCTTGAAATCCACAGCATAACGGCGACAGCAAGCCTGGTTCTTGCACTGTGCGAGCGTCACAGCCGATACCTTCCTGCGGCTTCTCGATGCTTTCGTACGCGTTTGCGGGACCTGGATTTTTCTGGAAATGGCGCGATACGCTTCGCCGCGCAGCTCGGAGCGCTGGCCGCCGCCGGCAAGCCGGCGGCGGCCAGCGCATTGAACGGAGTGAAGAGCGCGCCCTCGGCGCGCCAGGCCGTTGGGAAGGCATTGCCCGCAAAGCGGGAAATGACTTCCCGACGACAGATGGGCGATTCGGAGAGCCCCGCGCTGGTAGGCGCGTTGGTCTTCGAATCTCACGCGGAGAGTGCGCAGGCACTCTCCTCGCTTCCGCCACGAAATAAAAAAAAGCCGCCCTGAGGGGGCGGCGTTCTTTTTTATTTCCTGGCGGAAGCGGTGAGATTCGAACTCACGAACGGCTCACACCGTCGGCAGTTTTCAAGACTGCTGCCTTCAACCACTCGGCCACGCTTCCTTCTATCCCCCAGCCACATGACGCAAGCTGGAAGTGCCCCGCATTATACAGAAATCATTCCCCACCGCCAGAGCGCGCTGTGGAAACCGCCCAGCCCTTCTCCCGCAACGTGCGCTCGAAGTCCAGCGGCGGCAATGGCCGCGAGAACAGGTAGCCCTGCACCTCGTTGCAGCCGGACCGCTGCAGGAACGCCAGCTGCTCGGTGGTTTCCACGCCCTCCGCGATCACGCGCAGCGCCAGCTGGTTGGCGATGCTGATGATCGTGCTGGCGATGGCGCAGTCGTTGGTGTCCGATGGAATGCCGGTGGTGAACGAGCGGTCGATCTTCAGGGTGTCGATCGGGAACCGCTTCAGGTACGAGAGGCTCGAATATCCGGTGCCGAAGTCGTCGAGCGAAAGTGTCACGCCCAGCGCGGACACGCGGTCCATGATGGCGATCACGCGGTCGATGTTGTGCATCAGCGTGCTCTCGGTGATTTCCAGCTCCAGCCAGGCCGGTTCCAGGTCGTAGCGCCGCAGCGTGTCCTGCACGCGGTGCGGCAGCGTGGCGGTGAATTCGCGGGCGGAGACGTTCACGGCCAGCCGGATCGGCGCGAGGCCGGCGCGCTTCCAGGCCTGCGCCTGGGCGCACACGGCTTCGAGCACCCATTCGCCCACCTGCACCACCAGGCCGGTGGCTTCGGCCAGCGGAATGAAGTCGCCGGGCGGGATCAGGCCGTGCTCGGGGTGCTTCCAGCGCACCAGCGCTTCGGCGCCGATGATGCGGCCTTCGTCGATCGAGAATTTCGGCTGGTAGTGCAGCAGCAGCTGGCCGCTGCCGAGGGCTTCGCGCAGGCCCGATTCGATGCGCATGCGCTCGTGCATGCCGGCGTTCATGTCCTCGCTGTAGAACGCCACGCCATCCACCTCGGCGCCCTGCTTGGCGCGGTACATGGCGATGTCGGCCTGGCGCAGCAGGGTTTCGGCATCCAGGCCGTCCTGCGGGTAGACGCTGATGCCGATCGCGGCGCCCACGCGCAGATCGTGGCCGTCGATGCGGAACGGCTGCGCCAGCGATGCCATCAGCTTTTGCGCCACCATGCCGGCTTCGTAATGCTGGGAGACTTCGAACAGCCCCACCGCGAATTCGTCGCCGTTCAGGCGCGCCACCACGTCCTGCTCGCGCAGCACCAGGCGAAAACGCTGGGCCACCTCGCGCAGCAGCTGGTCGCCGGCCACCCGGCCCAGCGTGTCGTTGATCAGCTTGAAGCGGTTCAGGTCGACGAACAGTACGCAGCCATGCGTCTTGTGCCGCTGGCCCACCGCCACGGCATGATCCACCAGTTTCGTGAACAGCGTGCGGTTCGGCAGGCCGGTCAGCGCGTCGTAGTAGGCCAGGTGGTGGATGCGCTCCTCGGCCTGCTTGCGCTCGGTGATATCGGTCAGGAAGGCGACCAGGCCGCTCGAATTGTCGTTCGCGTCGAACAGCGGCGACAGCGACAGGCTGGCCCAGAACACTTCGCCGGATTTCTTCTTGCGCCGCACTTCCATCAGGCGCCCGCCCTGCTGCAGGAACGGGTCGTGGAAGGTGGGGTCCTCGTCGTCGTACAGGAACAGGATGTTGCGGCCGATCGCTTCCACCGAGGTGTAGCCGAACAGGCGCTCCGCGCCCTTGTTCCAGCTCGTGATGAAGCCATGCTGGTCCATCGTGACCACCGATTCGTGGATCTGGTCGAGGATCTGCGCCTGGTGCTGCAGCAGCGCTTCCACCTGGGCATAGGCATGGGTGGAGCGCTGCGCCAGCGAGTGCACCTGCAGCACGCTGGCCGCCAGGGCGGCCAGGCTTTCCAGGTGCCGGCGTTCCGTCGCGCCGTTGCCGCCGCCGGCCACCTCGAAGCACCCGAAACGGTTGCCGTCGTGCGCCACTTCCTGCACCAGGGCACCCGGTGGCGCCAGCGCCGCGGGTGCGGCGTCCGCCGGCACGTAGCGGGCCCACGGACTATGCGTCACTTCGCCGGCGATGCGGCCCAGTTCGGCGGAGAGCGCCGGGCCCCGCAGGCGCAGCACGGCGTCGCACAGGGCGGCGCTGCTGTCGAGAAAATCACCGGCAGGATAGACGGAGGGCGGGTGCAGCGACATCAAATGGTCCTGCTCACCTGGATCGCCCAGTGCCAGCCCTGCAGCTGGCTGTGCCAGAACTGCTCGTTCGTCAGGCCCAGCGCGGCGATGCGGGCCGGGTCGGGAACCGGCTGCTCCACCAGCGCCAGCATGTCGCCCAGCGGGCCGCTGCGGTCGAGCAGCGCGCCGACGACTTCCAGGTCGAGCGTGAGGGCCGCCACGATCTCCGCCATCGGCATGGCCAGCAGTTCGTCCAGCAGCGCGAATACACCCACCACGAAGGCCATGTCCTGCCGGTCACGGTCGCCGCCGAGCAGCTTACACAGCGCTTCCATCTGCCCTGCGCGCCGTGCCGCTTCGGGCAGCAGCAGGTTGGGCGTGCCGTCGTGCTGCGGCCGCGCGTACAGCAGCAGCTGCAGCCAGCGCTGCAGCTGGCGCCGGCCCAGCACGTTGATCGCCTGGCCGAAATGGTGGATCGGGTTGGTGAAGCCGAAGGCCGCGGAGTTGACGAGCTTGAGCAGGTGATAGCTCAGCGCCGGGTCTTGCTTGAGCAGGGTTTCCAGCTCGCGCGAGTCGGCGTCCTGTGCCAGCAGGCCCAGCAGCGAGAGCAGGCGCTTGCGCGAAGTGCCGTCGCCGGCGTCGGGGGCGCGGCGCCGCGAATATGCGCCGCTGAACCAGTCCATGCCGGCTTCGCGGCAGGCGGCGTAGCGGGCGGCGTCGTCCACGTCGTGGGCCCAGTACGGGCCTGGCAAACTCAGCAACGAGAGCGTGGATGGCAGGCCATTGCCGCCATGGGCGATGCCGCGGATCGACGCCTGCGAGGCATGAATGCCCGCCTCGCCTTCCACCAGCAACCGGTAACCCTGCTCGGCCAGCACGCCGCAATGCTTGCGCACGGCGGCATCCTGCAGCACGGCGGCGGGCACGTGCAGCACGATCCGGGTGGCCGGCAGCGGTGCCGCCGGCGCCGCGGGCGTTGCGTCGATGCTCAGCGGATCGGCCAGCGAAACGATGCAGTCGAGGGGCGCCAGCGCGGCCTGCCAATCCGGCCGGGCGAGCAGCGCCAGCAGGGCTGCGCAGGGGGTGGATGCGTGTGGATGGACCGCCAGGGCGGTCCACTGATGCCTGGCGTCGGCTACGGCTTCCAGTCCCAGCACGGGGAACAGGTCGGGTTCGGACATCGTTTTCTCGGTGCAGTTATGCGCAGTGGTGATTACAGGATTAACGGACAAAAACCCTAATTGCGCAGGGCAACACGTAAAATATTTCTTGTCGGATATTTCATAAGGGCAAAAGATGCACTCAGGAATATATCAGAAAATCATTACCCTACCCGTAGCGCACAATAGAGTGTTCCTATATGCATCACCTACTGTTCAATACAAACAACATTAAATTGTGACTTTAAAGCGATTAAATGTCACGTGCATGCTGCACTGCAAACTTGATCAGCCCGGCCTGCCCTTCGATGCCCAGTTTGCGCTTGATGTTCAGGCGATGCGTTTCCACGGTGCGCACCGACAGGTCGAGTTCGCGCGCGATCTGCTTGTTCGACTCGCCGTTGGCGATGTGGCGCAGTACCTGCTGTTCGCGCACCGTCAATTCTTCCTGCGACGGCGCACGCACCAGTTGCCGGGCCAGCGCGGCGCTGTAGTAGATGCCGCCGGACATCACGGTTTCGATCGCCACCACGATATCCTTGCCCGGCGCATCCTTCAGCACGTAGCCGCGGGCACCTGCGCCCATGGCCTGCGACACGTATTCCTGCTTGTCGTGCATCGACAGCACCAGTACGGCGATACCGGGAAACCGCGCGCGGAAGGCCGCCGTCGCCTCGATGCCATTGGTGCCGCGCATGTTGATGTCCATCAGCACAAGCGCCGGCGCATGTACGCTTGCCGCTTCCAGCGCCTCGGCGGCGCTGCCCGCTTCCGCCACCACCTCGAAGCCCGGCACGGCTTCGAGCCGCGCGCGCAGGCCGTCCCGCACCAGCGGGTGGTCGTCCACCAGCAGTATCCTGATCGTCATCTCAAGTTCCATAGTCGATATGCGCCCGCACCGTGGTGCCGGCCGGAGAGGATTCCAGCACCAGCCGGCCGCCGATCGCCTCCATCCGTTCCATCATGTTGCGCAGGCCGATGCCGCGTTTCGGGTGCTGGGCAATGTCGGCCGGGTCGAAGCCCACGCCGTCGTCGCCTACCGACAGCGTCACGCCGTGCGCGCCGCCGGTCAGCGCGATGGCAATCTCGCTGGCCTGCGCGTGGCGCTCGATGTTCGTCAGCGCTTCCTGGGCGATCCGGAACAGTACCGTGTTCGCCATTTCCGGCAGCCGCCCCGTGTTGCCTTCGGCGGCGAGGCGCACCGGCATGCCGCTGCTGTGCTGGAACTCCTCGGCCAGGTGCGCCAGCGCCGGGGCCAGGCCGATATCGTCCAGCACCGCCGGGCGCAGGTTGTGCGAGATGCGGCGCACCTCGCCCAGCACCTTGTTCAACTGTTCGGCGGTGTGCTCGAACACGGCCAGGGCCTTCTGTTGCTGTTCGCTTTGCTGGACAGCCAGGCCGGGCTGGCCGGAAAGCCGCTCGATGCCCGCCTCGATCTGCAGCTTGATCGACACCAGCCACTGGCTGATGCCGTCGTGCAGGTCGCGCGACAGGCGCGCCCGCTCCTCTTCCTGCGATTCCACCACGCGCTGCGCCAGCGCCTTGAGCTTGGCGTCGGCCACGCGCGATTCGGAAACGTTCAGCGCCAGCCCGGAAAATCCCACGGCCAGCGCGGAGAGGATCGCGATCGCCGCGATCCACAGCATGGTGTTCTGGATATTGCCGCGCTGCTGCGCGTCGATCCTGGCCAGCGCGCGCTCCACGTCGTCCAGGTAGATGCCGGTGCCGAGCATCCAGCCCCACCGCTCCAGCGGCACAACGTAGCCCAGCTTGGCCGACTCCTGCCGGGTGGAGGGCTTGACCCACTGGTAGCGTTCCAGCCCGCCGCCCGCCCTGGCGCGCGCCAGCAGCCGCACCAGCGTGGGGTTGCCGGCGCTGTCGCGCATCGCGTACAGGTTGCGGCCCACCAGCTCCGGCTGGCGCGGGTGCATCAGGCTGTTGCCGGCCATGTCATAGACGAAGAAATAACCGTCGTCGCCGAAACTGAGCGAGGCGAGGATGCGCTTGGCCTCGGCCAGCGTGGCGGCATCGGTGCGGCCGGATTCATACAGGCTGGCGATGGAGTGGGAGGCCAGCGTCACGTAGTGCTTCAGTTCCGCCTCCTTGCTGGCCCGGTAGGCCTGCTCGATGGCGGCTTTCTGCTGCGTGGCCAGCAGCGCGGACTGTTGCCACACCGCCAGCGCGATCGCGCACAGGGCCAGGATCAGCGGCGTGATCGCGAGGAAGATGACTTTCTGGCGCAGTTTCATGGCGCGATTGTACGTTGCGCACCCCCCGCGGCTTCTAAGTAATACTACGCAGCGCATCTGCGTAGAAGTGCTCTTGTGATAGATATGCAATTGATGAATACTTAATATAAGCTTAGCGCGGAACCAACACCGTGACTCGGCACCACACTCTGGAGGAAACACATGAATCCCGTTTTGAAGAAATTCGGCTGGGCGGCGCTTGCGCTGGCCGGCGCAGGTGCATTGGGCGTGGTCGCACTGCAGCGCGGCGAACCGATCAGCGCCATCTGGATCGTCATCGCCGCCGTTTGCGTCTACCTGATCGCTTACCGCTTCTACAGCCTGTACATCGCGCGCGATGTGATGCAGCTCGACGCCCGCCGCATGACGCCGGCATACAAGCACAACGACGGCCTCGATTACGTCCCCACCAACAAGAACGTGCTGTTCGGGCACCACTTCGCCGCGATCGCCGGCGCCGGCCCGCTGGTCGGCCCGGTGCTGGCCGCGCAGATGGGCTACCTGCCGGGCATGCTATGGATCCTGGCCGGCGTGGTATTCGCCGGCGCCGTGCAGGATTTCATGGTGCTGTTCCTGTCGATGCGCCGCGACGGCCGCTCGCTGGGCGACCTGATCAAGTCCGAACTGGGTCCCATTCCCGGCAATATCGCGCTGCTCGGCACCTTCATGATCATGGTGATCATCCTGGCGGTGCTGGCGCTGATCGTCGTGAAGGCGCTCACCGGCTCGCCGTGGGGCTCGTTCACCGTGATGGCAACGATCCCGATCGCCATCTTCATGGGCCTGTACTCGCGCTATATCCGCGTGGGCCGCATCGGCGAGGTCTCGATCATCGGCTTCGTGCTGCTGATGCTGGCCATCGTCGGCGGCCAGTATGTACAGGAGCACGAGGCGCTGGCGCCGCTGTTCATGTTCACCGGCACCGAGCTGACCTGGATGCTGATCGGCTACGGCTTCATCGCTTCCGTGCTGCCCGTGTGGCTGCTGCTGGCGCCGCGCGACTACCTGTCGACCTTCCTGAAGATCGGCACCATCGTGGCGCTGGCGCTGGGCATCATCATCGTGGCGCCGACCCTGCAGATGCCGGCGGTGACGAAGTTCATCGACGGTACCGGCCCGGTCTGGTCCGGCAACCTGTTCCCGTTCCTGTTCATCACGATCGCCTGCGGCGCCGTTTCCGGCTTCCACGCGCTGATCTCTTCCGGCACCACGCCGAAGATGATCGAGAATGAAACGCACGCACGCTTCATCGGCTATGGCGCGATGCTGATGGAATCGTTCGTCGCCATCATGGCGCTGATCGCCGCTTCCACCATCGAGCCGGGCATTTATTTTGCGATGAACAGCCCGGCCGCGCTGATCGGCACCACCGCCGAATCGGCGGCGGCGGCGATTTCGCAGTGGGGCTTCTACGTGACGCCCGAAATGCTTACCCAGACCGCGAAGGATGTGGGCGAGCACACCATCATCTCGCGCGCCGGCGGTGCGCCGACACTGGCGGTGGGCATGGCGCACATCCTGTCCAACGTGATCGGCGGCAGGTCCATGATGGCGTTCTGGTACCACTTCGCGATCCTGTTCGAGGCGCTGTTCATCCTCACGGCGGTGGACGCCGGCACGCGCGCCGGCCGCTTCATGCTGCAGGACCTGCTGGGCGCCTTCGCCCCGGCGCTGAAGGAAACCAACAACGTGTTCGCCAGCCTGCTGGCCACCGGCCTGTGCGTGGCCGCGTGGGGTTACTTCCTGTACCAGGGCGTGGTCGATCCGCTGGGCGGCATCAACACGCTGTGGCCGCTGTTCGGCATCGCCAACCAGATGCTGGCCGGTATCGCGCTGATCCTCGCCACCGTGGTGCTGTTCAAGATGAAGCGCGCCCGCTATGCGTGGGTAACGATCGTGCCCACGATCTGGCTGCTGATCTGCACGCTGTACGCCGGCTGGCTGAAAGTGTTCGACGCGAATCCGAAGATCGGCTTCCTGGCCCACGCCGACAAGTACTCGGCGGCGCTGGACAAGGGTGAAATCCTGGCGCCGGCCAAGTCGCTCGACCAGATGGGGCAAGTGATCTTCAACGATTACATCAATGCCAGCCTGGCCGCGTTCTTCATGGTGGTGGTGCTGTCGGTACTGGTGTTCGGCGTGCGCATGGCGCTGCGCGCCAACGCCGCCGCCCATCCGAGCCACAGGGAGACGCCGGCGCAGCTGATGCCGGCGAAGTGACACATGCGAGGTCGCGATGTTCGATGAAATCGTCAAGGCCGGGCGCTACCTCGGCCAGAGCATGCGGCTGATGGTGGGCCTGCCGGAGTACGATACCTACGTGTCGCACTGCCAGGCCACCCATCCGGACCAGCCGGTGATGAGCTACGAGGAGTTCTTCAGGGAGCGCCAGGAAGCCCGCTACGGCGGTGCCGGCAAGCGCGGCGGCTGCTGCTGAAGCGCCCGAAGTAATATTCGCCGGTAGCGATCACCGGTAACGATCGCCGGTGACGATGGACGGCCCGGTCGCGCAAGCGGCCGGGCCGTTTGCGCTCGTGGCGGGCAGCCTCGTGACAATCCGAGAGACTTGCAGCGCCATAGCTCTTCTATACTGTTTCTTTGCTCCCCTTCCCTTCCGCCATGCGCCACGCCCTGTTTGCCCTGATCTTCTGCGCCGCGACCGCCGCGCAAGCCGCCGACACCTTTGTCTTCCCGCTCCCGCAGGGCCCCCATGCCGTGGGCCTGCAAGTGAAACAGCAGTACGACCGCTCGCGCGTGTACAGGACGCGCGTCTCGCTGGTCACCGGCAAGCCATCCAGCGGCGAACGGGCGCGGCCGATGCAGGTGCTGGTGTGGTATCCGGCGGCGCGCGGCGGCAAGCCCGTGACCTTCCGCGACTACTACGTCACCGCCGCCACCGAGGCGGACCTGACGCTCGACGCGGCCGCCGTGCGGCGCAAGACCGACACCCGGCTGGCCGAGCAGACGCAAGGCTGGCCGGTCGGCGCGCACGCGCTGGCGGCGCCGATGCGGGCGGTGCGCGATGCGCCGGCACAGGCGGGAAAATTCCCCGTCGTGATCTACGCGCCGAGCTTCAGCGCCACGGCGGCGGAGAATGCCGACCTGTGCGAGTACCTGGCCAGCCACGGCTACATCGTATTGTCCAGTGCCTCGCAGGGCGCACGACAGCGGTCGATGACGGCCGATATCGAAGGCGTGGAAACCCAGGCCGCCGACATCGCCTGGCTGGTCTCGCAGGCCGGCACCATGCCCAATGCGGATGCGGGGCGGCTGGCGGTGGCGGGCTTCAGCTGGGGCGGGCTGGCCAACGTGGTGGCCGCCGCGAAGGACGACCGCATCAAGGCTCTTGTAAGCCTGGATGGCTCGGTGCGCTACTTTCCGCAACTGGTCGATGGCGGCAAGGCCGCGATTCCTTACGTGACGCCGGCCCGGCTGGCGGTACCGATGCTGTATGTGGCACAGCGCCCCGCCTCGATCGAAGAACTGAGCCGGAAGGAGAAGAGCACGGATTTCAGCCTGCTGAACCGCATGACCTACGGCGACATGTATGTGATGACGATGCACCCGATGGCGCACCAGAATTTTGCCGCCGACGGGCTGCACCTGGCGCGCGACGCGCAATTCGACGAATACAGCCGCGACGAAGTCACGCAGGCCTATGGCTGGACGGCGCGCTACGTGCGCCAGTTCCTCGACGCCTACCTAAAGGACGACGCGGCGGCGCGCGCCTTCATGGCCAGCAAGCCTGCCGCGAACGGCGTGCCGAAGCACATGGCGTCGCTCGAGGCGCGGCGCGGCGGCGGCGTGCCGCCCACGCTGGAAAACTTTGTCGGGCAACTGGCCGCGCGCGGCTTCGACAAGGCAGCGGCGATCCACGAGGAGTTCAAGGCGCAAGGGGCCGGGTTCAAGCTCGAACCGCACGACATCAACGGCTGGGGCTACGAATTGCTGCGCGACGGGATGACGGAAGAATCGGTGGCCATCTTCCGCTTCGGCACGCAGCTGTACCCGAAGGACGCCAACCTGTACGACAGCCTTGGCGAAGCGCAGGCCAGGGCCGGCCAGCGCGAAGCGGCGATCGACAATTACCGGCGCTCGCTGGCGCTCGATCCGAAGAACGCCAACGCCGTCGAGCGGCTGAAGGCATTGGGCGCGCCGCCGGCCGCGCCTTGAACGGCGCCCGCATTACAAAACAGGGACGGTTCCTGATGCCGGTCGGTAACGCGATCTGGCGTTCGGGTTGTTAATATATCGGACTGCTGCGGCGAACCGACCTCCCAGGCGGGGGCACCGGTTTTCGCCGATACTTTGCCGGCTTCGGCGCTGAAAACCGGTGTCCGACACCGAAGAGCCGGTGTCCGACACCAGGCCGTCGACGCCGCAGGTTGCCTCGGGCACCCGCCATGTGATCGGTCTGTCCCTGCATTTCCACTATTTGAACGACTCCCGCGTTACCCCTGCGCGGCGCGCGGCAGGTAGCCGTCGAAATTTTCGATGTAGTCGTCCAGGTTCTGGCTGAGCATCTTCCGGTACTCCTCGGTGAAGTAGCGGATCGCTTCTTCCCTGTCGGCCTTCATCGTTGCGGCATCGCTGGCGCCGTTGGCCACGATGAAGGCGTTGAAGCGCGAGGCGGCGTACAGCAGCGAGGCGCTCACATTGCTGTTCGGCGCCTGGGTGCCCTGTTCGTTGGCCAGGTGGATGATCGCGTCCGCCCTCTCCCAGAAGGCGGCGTCGATGCCATTGCCGTTGCTGTTTCCATTCTCGCTCATGGTCTGCCTGTCTCCGGATCAAATGCCGAGTCTAGCTTGATAAGTATTCAACTGGCAATGCGGTATTTACAACAGGAAAATTAAGACCGGGAACGTAGAGCAAGCTCAAGGTGTCGGATTCCTGAACAGATAAAGTTGCTGCGTGGAATTCATTACCAACACCTATGCGCGGCGGCCGACATGCTCAACTTTGAAAGTTCCGGCCTGAGCAGGAAACTGACCCTGATCTCGGTGCTGTCCACCGGCAGCGCGCTGTTGCTGGTCTTTGCCGCTTTTGCCCTGACCTCCGTGTTCAGCCATACGGAAAACCAGGCCCGGCAGGTCACTTCGCTGGCCGACGTCATCGGCGTCAACAGCGTCGCGCCCCTGCTGTATGCCGACCGCGTGACGGCCGAACAGACCCTCGCGGCTCTCGTGGTGCAGGACGAGATCACGCAGGCGGTGCTGTACGACCGCAACGGCAAGCCGTTCGCCACCTTCCCGGCCGGCGGCACCGTGCCGGTGCCGCGGCTCGCGGCGGAAGCCATGGCGGAACTCGATGCGGCGCCGTCATCGCCGCCGGCGCAGCCGTATGCACAACGGCTGGTCGGTTCGATCCACGTGATGCGGCCGGTGCGCGCGGCCGGCCACATGGTCGGCGCCGTGATGATCGAGGCCAGTGCCGGACGCGTGTGGCTCGGCATGCTGGAAAGCCTGGGCATCACGGCGTTCGCCACCTGCATTTCGTTCGTGGTGGCGCTGGTGCTGGCCGGCCGCTTCAAGGGCAGTATCGCGCAGCCGATCGGCCAGCTGATCGCGGCCGCGCAGCGCGTGTCGTCCACCCAGGTGTATGCACAGGTGCAGCACCAGCGCAGCGACGAGCTGGGCGTGCTGATCGACAGCTTCAATGAAATGCTGGCCCAGATCGAACAGCGCGATACCAAGCTGGCGCAATACCGCGACCAGCTGGAACGCCAGGTGGGCGTGCGTACCGAGCAGCTGGAGAAAGCCAAGAACGCGGCGGAGGCGGCCAGCCAGGCCAAGAGCGCGTTCCTGGCCAACATGAGCCACGAGATCCGCACGCCGATGAACGGCGTGCTGGGCATGACGGAACTGCTGCTGGCCACCGAGCTTACCGAGCAGCAGCGCCACTACACCAGCATGGTGAAGCGCTCCGGCGATCACCTGCTGGTCATCATCAACGACATTCTCGACTTTTCAAAGGTCGAGGCGGGCAAACTGACCGTGGAATACATCCATTTCAATTTCCGTGAACTGCTCGACGACATCGATTACGTGTTTACGCCGCAGGCGCAGGCCAAGGGCCTGGAACTGGACTTCGCGATCGCGCACGATATCCCGGTGGCCGTGATCGGCGACCCGAACCGGCTGCGCCAGGTGATCGTCAACCTGCTGGGCAATGCCATCAAGTTCACCGACGCCGGCCGCATCATGGTGCGGATTGCCGTCATCAACGAGGATGCGCAAGCTGTGGGGCTGCGCTTCGAGGTGCACGACACCGGCATCGGCGTGTCGCGCGAGGCCCGTACCCGCATCTTCGATTCGTTCTCGCAGGCCGATGGCTCCACCACCCGCAAGCACGGCGGCACCGGCCTCGGGCTGGCGATCTCGAAGCAGCTCGTGGAGCTGATGGGCGGCGCGATCGGCATCGACAACGCGCCGATGCGCGGCTCGATTTTCTGGTTCACCGTGCGTTTCGACAAGCGCCGCGTGGATGCCGACGATGCATCGTTCAACCAGAAGACCACCAAGGGTCTGCGCGCGCTCGTGGTCGACGCCGATGCCGGTTCGCGCACCGCGCTGGAAGGCTTGCTGGCGCGCTGGCACCTGAAATGCGACAGCGCCGAAAGCGCCGACGAATGCCTGGACATGCAGCGCGCCGCGATCGCCTGCGGCCAGCCCTACGACGTGGCGCTGCTGGACATGGACCTGCCGCAGATCGGCGGCCTGGTGCTGGCATCCGACATCAAGGCCGACCCGGCGCTGGCGGCGGTGCGGCTGCTGCTGTTGTCGACCGAACGCAACGCCGCCGACACCGTGCAGCGCCGCGAGGCCGGCGTGGCTTTCCAGCTGATCAAGCCGGCGCGCGAAAGCGACCTGTACGACTGCATCGTCACGCCGCTGCGCGCCAGCGAAGGGGTGCGCACCGCTTCACATGCTCACCTGCACGCTCACCTGCATGCCCAGCCGCATGCATCGCAGCAGCTGTTGCCGTCCCGGCGCCTGGCACCCGGCCGGGAGGCGCCGCACCGCCACAAGGTGCTGCTGGCCGAGGACAATCCGGTCAACGTGGAAGTGGCCTGCGCGATGCTGGAAAACCTGGGCCTCGAGGTGACGCGCGTCGGCAACGGCGAAGAAGCGCTGGCCGCCGTGAAGGCCGATGAGTTCGACCTGGTGCTGATGGACTGCCAGATGCCGGTCATGGACGGCATGGCGGCCACCGCCGAGATCCGCCGCCACGAACAGCAGCACGGTCATCAGCGCGGCCTGCCGGTCATCGCGATCACCGCCAACGCACTGCAGGGCGACCGCGAGACCTGCCTGGCGGCGGGCATGGACGACTACCTGTCGAAACCGTTCACGCAGGCGATGCTGTGCGAAACGCTGGCACGCTGGGTTGCGCTGCCGCGCGCCGCGCTGCTGCACCATGGCGACGTGCGCAAGGCCGCGCAGGCAGCCGGATTCGCCGGCGCGGCGCCGGTTGCCCCGGCCGCCACCGGCGCCACCGCGCCGCCGCGGCCTGACGGCGCCGGCGCCGCCAGGCCCGCCGACGGCTCGATCAACCGCCGCGCGCTGGAGGCGATCCGCGCCCTCAACGCGGACAAGGGCGAAATCCTGCTGCAACGGGTGCTGCACGCCTTCATCGATGACACGCCGCGGCGCCTGGCATCGCTGCACGACGCGATCGCCGCCGGCAATGCCGGATCGATCCGCAAGGCTGCCCACAGCCTCAAATCCTCGAGCGCCAATGTCGGCGCCGATACACTGGCCCAGCTGAGCAAGGACATGGAACAGCTGGGCCGCACCGACACCACCGGCGGCGCCGCCGTCCTGCTCGCCGCGATGGAGCAGGAGTTCTCGGCGGTGCGTGACACGCTCTCTTCCATGTTCGCCAAGGAGACCTAGAATGGCTGTGCCCCTCACCCCCGACGCGGTACCGTGCTGGTGGCGGACGACGATCCCGTCATGCGCCTCGTGATGCTGGAAATGCTGGCCCAGGTGGGTCTGGATGCGGTCGAAGCCGAAGACGGCGAACAGGCCGTGGCCTGCTTCGACCGGATGGTGCCGGACCTCGTGCTGCTCGACGTGGAAATGCCGCGGATGGACGGCTTCGACGTGTGCCGCGAGATCCGCGCCCGCGAGCAGGCGCGCGGCCTCATGACCAGCGTGCCGATCGTGATGGTGACCGGCGGCGACGACCTGGAAGCGGTCACGCAGGCCTACGAGGCCGGCGCCACCGACTTCGTCTCGAAGCCGATCAACTGGCCGATCCTCGGCCACCGCGTGCTGTACGTGCTGCGCGCCAGCGACGCGATCGCCCGCCTGCGGATCGCCGATGCGCACAACCGTGCCGTGCTCGCGGCGATCCCGGATACCTTCTTCCGCATGAGCCCCGATGGCGTCTACCTCGACTACGAACAGGGCCACGATCCCGGCGCCGTGTTCGCGCAGCAGCAGTGCGTGGGCCGGCATGTGCGCGACGTGCTGCCGCGCCCGATCGCCGACCGCCTGCTCGACCAGTTGCAGACAGTGCTGGACACGCAGGCGATCCGCTCGGTCGATTACGCGCTGGAGCGCGACGACATGGTGCACCACTTCGAGGCCCGCCTGGTCAGCACCGGTGCCGGCGAGGTACTCGGGCTGGTGCGCGATATCAGCGAGCGCAAGCGCACGGAGGAACAGATCCGGCGCCTGGCGTACTGCGACAGCCTGACCGGTATTCCGAACCGGCAGGCGTTCCTCGAGATGCTGGAACGGGAACTGGTGCGCTCGCGCCAGCACGGCCGCAAGTTCGCGATCCTGTTCATGGACCTCGATTCGTTCAAGCGCATCAACGATACGCTGGGCCACAACGTGGGCGACCTGCTGCTCAAGGTGGTGTCGGAGCGGCTGCACGAAACCATCCGCCCCGGCGACGTGGTGGCGCATCCGGGGATCGGCGACGTGCCGCCGCGGGGCGGGCCGGAACGGCGCGGCAACAACCTGGCCAGACTGGGCGGGGACGAATTCACGATCCTGATCCCCGACCTGGACCGCGCGGAAGATGCGCTGAACGTGGCCCACCGCGTGAAGGATGCGATGCGCCGGCCGTTCCACCTGGACGGACACGAGATCTTCGTCACCGCCAGCATCGGCATTTCGCTGTACCCCGAGGACGGCGACGATTCCTCTTCGCTGCTGAAGTACGCGGACACGGCGATGTACCACGCAAAGAACTGCGGCAAGAATAACGCCAAGCTGTACAGTTCCGCGCTGACCACGCAGATCATGAGCCACGTGAAGCTGGAGATCGGGCTGCGCAAGGCACTGCAGAACAACGAGCTGTACCTGCAGTACCAGCCGCAGATCGACGTGCCCAGCGCGCGGCTGGTGGGCGTGGAAGCACTGTTGCGGTGGCGGCACCCGGAGCACGGCATGATTTCACCGGACGATTTCATTCCGCTGGCCGAGGAAACGGGCCTGATCGTGCCGATCGGGGCCTGGGTGCTGCGCACCGCCTGCATGCAGGCGCGCGCCTGGCACGACGAATGCGGCCGCGCCGTGCGCGTGGCGGTGAACCTGTCGGCGCGGCAGTTCAAGGACGAGAACCTGGCGCAGACGGTGCTCGCGGTGCTGGAGGAAACGGGCCTCGACCCGCGCCTGCTGGAACTGGAACTGACCGAGGGCACGCTGATGGACGACGCGCAGGCCACGCTGGCCACGCTGGAACAGTTGCGGGCGATCGGCGTCTACCTGTCGATCGACGATTTCGGCACCGGCTACTCGTCGATGAATTACCTGAAGCGCTTCAATGTGCGCGCGCTGAAGATCGACAGGAGCTTCATCAGCGGCCTGCCGCAGGATTCCGAGAACGCGGCGATCACGCGCGCGATCATCGCGATGGCGCACGGACTGAAACTGGCCGTGGTGGCCGAAGGCGTGGAAACCGACGAACAGCTGCTGTTGCTGAAGCAGTTCGGCTGCGACATGGCGCAGGGTTACCTGCTGGGACAGCCGTCGACGGAAGAGGTGATCGGGGAGATGCTGATGAACACCGCGGCAACGGCAACGCGGTGAAGAGGTCCGGTGCCTGGATGGAGGGATGGCTTGCAAGCCATCACGGCTAAAAATCAGGGACGGACCCTGTTTTTCAGGAAATTTCCTGAAAAACAGGGCCCGTCCCGATTATTTTGCCTCTGGTTCCTGATTGCGTCAGGTACTGCGCCGGTCCAGCATCGCCCGCGCGATCGTGCCGGCATCCACGTATTCGAGCTCGCCGCCCACCGGCACGCCGCGGGCGAGCCGGCTGACCTGCAGGCCGCGCGCCTTCAGCATCTCGCTGATGTAATGCGCGGTGGCTTCGCCCTCGTTGGTGAAGTTGGTGGCCAGCACCACTTCGGCCACGACACCGTCGGCGGCGCGGGCGAGCAGTTTTTCCAGGTGGATGTCCTTCGGGCCGATGCCGTCCAGCGGCGACAGGCGGCCCATCAGCACGAAGTACAGGCCCTTGTATGTGAGCGTCTGCTCGATCATCACCTGGTCGGCCGGCGTTTCGACAACGCACAGCAGGCGGTGATCGCGCGCCTCGTCGGCGCACATGTCGCACACCTCCGCTTCGGTGAAGGTATTGCACAGCGCGCAGTGGTTGACCGATTCCACGGCCTGGTACAGCGCGCGCGACAGCATCGCCGCCCCTTCGCGGTCATGCTGCAGCAGGTGGAACGCCATGCGCTGCGCCGATTTCGGACCCACGCCCGGCAAGCGGCGCAACGCCTCCGTGAGGAACTCCAGCGATTTCGCCATGCTTCAATAGACCATTCTCGGGTTCGTCATCGATCGGGCCGCGCCGTCAGGCCTGGCGGTCGGGCAGGAAGGTTTCCAGGCCGTCCGCCGCCATCGTTGGCACGAATTCGATGATCGCATAGCTGGCCGCGCCGGCCTGCCGGAACGGGTCGAGTTCGATCACCGCCTCCACATCCGCGCGGCTGTCGGCGTTGGCGATGATGATGCCGCCGGTGCGCGGCACCATCCGGCCCGACATCACGAACGTGCCGTTCGCATACTGCTGCCGCAGGAACGCGCGGTGCGCGGCGAGCAGAGCGTCGATTTCCTCGTTGGGCTTCAGGTAGGTCAGCGTGACGATGAACATGGCGCGCCCGGTGCCAGCGTCAGAACGGCATCTTGAAGCCGGCCGGCAGGTTCATGCCGGAGGTCAGGCCGCTCATTTTCTCGGCGGCGGTGGCTTCGGCCTTGCGCACGGCGTCGTTGAAGGCGGCGGCGACCAGGTCTTCCAGCATGTCCTTGTCGTCGGCCAGCAGCGACGGGTCGATCGACACGCGCTTGACATCGTTCTTGCAGGTCATCACGACCTTCACCAGGCCGGCGCCGGACTGGCCTTCCACTTCGATCAGGGCCAGCGATTCCTGCGCCTTCTTCATGTTGTCCTGCATTGCTTGCGCCTGTTTCATCAGGCCGGCGATCTGGTTCTTCATCATGATGGTTTTCTCCGTATCGGTTGAAATGATTGGTGGGCTGGCTTCAATGATCCGCTTCAGTGATCCGCTTCAGTGAGCCGCCTGTCAGGCTGCCTGTGTTGTTGTCGGGTGAACCGCTCAGTGAGCCGGCGTGACGGGTGCCACGATCGAGCCGGGCACGACGAAGGCGCCGAATTCGCGCACCAGCGCCTGCACGAACGGATCGCCGTTGACCGTGTCCTCGGCCTGGCGCTGGCACGCTTCGCGGTGCACCTGCTGCTCGGCGGACGTGGTGTACCACACCGGACCGAGCTCCGTTTCGACGCGCACCACGCGATCGAAACGCTCGGCCAGCGCGGCCGTCAGTTTTTCCACGTTCGGCGGCGTGCGCCATGTGTCGATCGGGCAGCGCAGGCGGAACACGGCGGCGTTGCCGTCGATCGTGCAGTCGATCAGTTCGGACTGGGCGGCCAGCTGCTGCGCCACGCCGCGCAGCGGCAGGTGCGCGGCCAGCAGCGGCCAGTTGCCGTCCCACGCCAGTGCGGGAACGGGTGTGATCACGTAGGCATACGGTGCCTGTGCCGGCACTGGCTGGCGGGCAGCCGCCGGCGCGGGCTGGGGGGCAACGGCCGGTGCAGGCTGGGCGCCAACCGTGGGCGCCTGGGCGCGCGCATCGGCACGATACTGCGAAGCCGGTGCTTCGGCGCGCGCATTGTCGCGATACGGTGCCGGCGGCGCGCTCGCGGATGGAGACGCCATGGCGCTGTCGTCCGAGAATTCCGTCACCCACGGCGGCAGGTCGTCGTCCTGCTGCCGCGGCGGCGCCTGGCGCGCCTGCGGCTGCACCGCCGGCGGCGCTTCGAGCACGGCGGCTTCGCCTTGCGCCTGCGCGTCTTCCCATGGCGCGGGCCTGGCCTGCGCGGCAGTGTGCGGCAAAGGCGGCGACACCGGCGACGACGCCGGTTCGGCTTCCGGCGTGCCGATCTTCATCGGCGGTCGGGCCCCGGTGCGTGCCGCGGTGGCCGCGCGGGACGCCTCGAGCGCGGCATTGATCGCCGCGCGCGCCGTGCTTACGGGGCCGGCCGGGCGCACCGGCGCGGCGGCCGCGGGTGCCGGCCGGGCCGGGGCCGGGGTGGGTGCCGGTGCCGGTGTGGCGGCACGCTGCGCGGAGCCGGCCACCACGGCCGGATGCGGCGCGCTGGCGGAGGCATGGCTGACGGCGGCGGCGCTGGCGGCGCGCGGCGCGACCGGTGCCGCTGCCGGTACTGCTGATGCAGCGGCGCGGACCGGCGAACCGCCCGCGGCCGGGCGGGCCCCGGTCAACGTGGCGGCGGGCGCGCCGGACGGGCCGGCCTCGGCACCACCGACGCCGGGGCGAAAGGCCAGCATCCGCAGCAGCGTCATCGAGAAGCCGGCATATTCGTCCGGTGCGAGGCCCAGTTCGTTACGCCCGTGCACCGCGATCTGGTAATACAGCTGCACTTCTTCCGCGTCGAATCCGGCGGCCAGGCGGATGATGTCCGCGTATTCGGGCAGGTCTTGCGGCACGGCCGCCGGCACCGTCTGCGCCAGCGCGATCCGGTGCAGCAGAGTGCCCAGGTCCTGCAGCGCGCCGTTGTACGACAGGCTGCGGCTGGCCATCTCGTCGGCCACGGCCATCAGGTCGGCGCCATCGCGGTTCGCCAGCGCATCGAGCAGGCGCACCAGGTAGGACTGGTCCAGCGCGCCCAGCATGCCCTGCACCGCATCGAGCGTGACGGCGCCGGCCGCGTAGGCGATCGCCTGGTCGGTCAGCGACAGCGCATCGCGCATCGAGCCGTGGGCGCCCTGCGCCAGCAGGCGCAACGCGGGCTGCTCGAAGGTCACGCCTTCCTGGCCGAGGATGTTTTCCAGGTGGCCGACGATGTGCCCCGGCGGCATCTGCTTCAGGTTGAACTGCAGGCAGCGCGACAGCACCGTGACGGGTATCTTTTGCGGATCGGTCGTCGCCAGGATGAACTTCACGTGCTCGGGCGGCTCTTCCAGCGTTTTCAGCATCGCGTTGAAAGCGTGGTTCGTCAGCATGTGCACCTCGTCGATCATGTAGACCTTGAAGCGCGCGTTGCTCGGCGCGTAGACAGCCTGCTCGAGCAGCTGCGCCATTTCGTCCACGCCGCGGTTCGACGCGGCATCCATCTCTATATAGTCGACGAAGCGGCCGCCGTCGATCGCCACGCACGCCTCGCAGACGCCGCACGGCGTGGCGGTGATGCCGCCGTTGCCGTCCGGCCCGATGCAGTTGAGCGATTTCGCCAGGATGCGCGACAGCGTGGTCTTGCCGACCCCGCGCGTGCCGGTAAACAGGTAGGCGTGATGCAGCCGCCCCGACCCCAGCGCATGCGTCAGCGCGCGCACGACGTGCTCCTGGCCGACGAGCGTTTCAAAGTTGCGGGGACGATACTTGCGAGCGAGGACTTGATAGGACATGCCGGGATTTTACCGCAGACCGGCCGGCGTGAGGCCAACAATAGGACCGCCCCTGCCGCGGCCGGGTTCGTGTCCACCGTGGGGTTGACCCCATGGTGGACACGAGCTGGACATCAAGAGGCTTACAAGAGGCTTACAAGAGGCGTAAAAAAAGCTGCCGGGGCAGCTTTTTCTGAAATTCGGGAGGCGAGCCTGATCTGCGGCACTTGCGGTGAACGGCTTTGGCTGCTTCGTTCCCGACCTGACCAGGTAAACCATGCCGCAATGCGCAGGGGCCCGCCAGACGTCATTATACCCTGTCCGGCGCAAGAGTGGAAACTACAGGCCCAGCTGCTGCCAGATATCGTCCACCTTGCGTTTCACCTCGGGTGTCATGGCGATCGTCGTGCCCCACTCGCGGGTGGTTTCGCCGGGCCATTTGTTGGTGGCGTCGATGCCCATCTTGCTGCCCAGGCCGCTGATCGGGGAAGCGAAGTCGAGGTAGTCGATCGGCGTGTGGTCGACCAGCGTGGTGTCGCGGGTCGGGTCGACGCGCGTGGTGATCGCCCAGATCACTTCTTTCCAGTCGCGGATGTCGACATCCTCGTCGACGACGACGATGAACTTCGTGTACATGAACTGGCGCAGGAAGCTCCACACGCCGAACATCACCCGTTTCGCATGCCCCGCGTACTGCTTGCGGATCTGCACAACCGCCATCCGGTAGCTGCAGCCTTCCGGCGGCAGGTAGAAATCGGTAATCTCGGTAAACTGCTTTTGCAGCAGCGGCACGAATACCTCGTTCAGCGCCAGGCCCAGCACCGCCGGCTCGTCGGGCGGCTTGCCTGTATACGTGGAGTGATAGATCGGGTCGCGGCGCATCGTGATGCGGTCGATCGTAAACACGGGAAACGAATCCTGCTCGTTGTAGTAACCGGTGTGGTCGCCATACGGGCCCTCGAGCGCGTGTTCATAGCCGGACGGATGGTTTTCGTCCGGATAGATGTGCCCTTCCAGTACGATCTCGGCCGATGCCGGCACGCGCAGTTCGCTGCCGATCGCCTTGACCAGTTCCGTGCGGCTGCCGCGCAGCAGGCCGGCGAACTGGTATTCGGACAGGGTATCCGGTACCGGCGTCACCGCGCCGAGAATCGTGGCCGGATCGGCGCCCAGCGCCACGGCCACGGGGTAAGGCTGGCCGGGATTGCGGATGCAATGCTCGCGGAAGTCGAGCGCCCCGCCCCGGTGCGCCAGCCAGCGCATGATGACCTTGTTCCGGCCCAGCACCTGCTGCCGGTAGATGCCCAGGTTCTGGCGCTTCTTGTTCGGCCCCTTGGTGATGACGAGGCCCCACGTGATCAGCGGCGCCACGTCGCCGGGCCAGCAGTGCTGGATCGGCAGCCGGCCCAGGTCGACGTCGTTGCCTTCCCAGACGATCTCCTGGCACGGCGCGCCGCGCAGCTCCTTCGGCGCCATGTCCCACACGGCTTTCACCAGCGAGCCCATGTCCATGATGTCCTTGAAACCCTTCGGCGGTTCCGGCTCCTTCAGCCGCGCCAGCACGTGGCCGATGCGGCGCAGCTCGCTCATGTTTTCGGCGCCCATGCCGAGCGCCACGCGGCGCGTGGTACCGAACAGGTTACCCAGCACCGGGATAGCGAAATTTGTCGGATTTTGAAACAGCAGAGCCGGCCCGCCGGCCCGCAAGGTGCGGTCGCAGACTTCCGTCATCTCCAAATGTGGTGAAACTGGCAACGAAATTGTCTTAAGTTCGCCAATTTTTTGCAACTGGGCAATAAAATCTCGCAGATCTGAATATTTCATACAAATTTTACGTTTTTTTCTGGTTCGACGGCCGGACTGTGGCAATCCGGACAAGTGCTTGATTCTATTGGAATTTGCTAATGCACGTCACACAATGTCATATCCAAAAGTTATAAAGAACGCTCGCGTTAGTATTGACTTGATATAAAACGCCTTCTACAATTCGACCTACTTGAAGAGGACATGGCAAAAATGCCAACTACGTGTCGCTCATTCATTCACGGAGTCGGGGCTCCACAAACATTTTAAGGAGTGTTCTCCCAAGGCGTCTGCCTTACCGGTTTCAAGCCTGGGTTCAGTCTGAACCGGCTTTTGACCTTACCTCCCCGAACAAAGTTGTATTGCGACTGATTCAAACAAACAATCAGCTCTGGCAAGCAATGAAGGCGTTCCAGCTCGCGCGCTTCCCGGCGGCGGCGGACGATAACACATCTGATGCACGGCAATTGCACAGCAACGGTGTCGCGCGACTGCGCGCGGCGGGGGCATGCTTTTACGGTCATTGCAGGGAGTTCTATGGATAATCGTTTCACTGGGTTGGCCCTGGCCACCCGTTCGCTGGTCTCCGGACCGGTCGCGCGCTTCGGCGCGCAGCGCATCTCCGTGCGCAGCATTTTCACCACCGCGCAACACGCCTTCACACTGTTCGGCGTGTCCGCCATCGTCATCATCGCCGTGCTGTGGGCCCGTCCGGACCTGGCACGCACGCTGACGCAATCGCTGGCCCATCCAGCGCCCCCCATGCCCGCTCCCGTGGCAGCCACCGTCGCGGCACCGCCGCTGCACGAGCTGATGGAAGCGCCGGCGGTCACCGCCGCCGCCGATGTCGACAAACCGCTCAGCGCCGCCGAGGAAAAGGCGCTGGTGGGTACCCGCAAGCAGCAGCAATGGGTCACCACCTGGCTGTCGAAACGTTACCGCGTGGCCAACGACGCGGCCAACATGCTCGTCTCCACCGCCTACGTGACGGCGCGCGAAATCAAGATCGACCCGCTGCTGATCCTGGCCGTGATGGCGATCGAATCGGGCCTGAACCCGTTCGCCGAAAGCCCGGTGGGCGCGCAAGGCCTGATGCAGGTGATGTCCAAGGTCCACCACGACAAGTTCCAGGACCTGGGCGGCGTGCAGGCCGCACTGAACCCGGTCGCCAATATCCGTGTCGGCTCGCTGATCCTGAAGGATTACGTGACGCGCGGCGGCTCGGTGGAAGCGGGGCTGAAGACCTACGTCGGCGCCGCCGCCTTCGAAACGGACGACGGCTACGGCTCGAAGGTCCTGGCCGAATACAAGCGCCTGAAGCAGGTCTCGGCCGGCAAGAAAGTGCCGACCTTCACCCGCCCTTCCGCGCCCACCCCGGCCACCGTCACGGCAAGTGCGGAACCGAAGGCCGCGGAACCGGCCACGCCGAAGACCGAAGCGGAGCAACTGGCCGGCCTGTGATCGGACCCAGTCATCAAACCGAAGCCACCGAACGGTGGCTTTTTTATTGCCTGCATGCCGGTGATGTTTCCAAAATTCGGGGTCAGACCCCGGTTTCAGGCAACATTTTCAGAAACTGATCCAGGCCAACGAAAAAGCCACCCGAAGGTGGCTCTTTTGTTGGCGGCTGGCGGGAAGATCAGCGCTTCTTGTCGGCCGCCACTTCATCCGCGCGCAGGCGCGGGGCAAGCTTGTCGAGCACGCCGTTGACATACTTGTGGCCGTCGATGCCGCCGAACGACTTGGCCAGCTCGACCGCCTCGTTGATGACGACCCGGTACGGGATTTCCGGGTTGTTCTTCAGCTCATAGGCACCGAGCAGCAGCACGGCGTGTTCGATCGGCGACAGTTCGTTGATGCCGCGGTCGACCAGCGGTGCGAACCCTTCGCGCAGCCCCACCGATTGCTCGATCGTGCCATACAGCAGCGCCGCGAAGAAATCGCCGTCGGCCTTCTCGAAACCGTGGGCGCCGCGGATGTTGTTGACGACCGTCTTCGCCGGCTCATTGTTCAGCAGCCATTGGTACAGGCCTTGCAGCGCGAACTCGCGCGCGCGGTGGCGCGGCGTGCGGCTCTTGCTGGGGTTGGCGTGCGCAGCTTTATCATTCATGGTTGTTCCTTCAGTATTGCTTTCGTCGCATGATTGCGTCGTTTATTCGTCTTCGGCGCCGTCGGTCTGCAGCTCTTCCAGCGCGATCGCCAGGTTCGCCATCTCGACCGCCACGCGGGCCGCATCGGCGCCCTTGCCCGCCATGCGCACTTCGGCCTGCTCGTCGTTCTCGGTGGTCAGCACGGCATTGGCGATGGGGATGCTGAAATCGAGGCCGATGCGGGTGATGCCGGCGCCGGATTCGTTCGACACCAGCTCGAAGTGGTACGTTTCGCCGCGGATCACGGCGCCCAGTGCCACCAGCGCGTCGAACTGGCCGGACTCGGCCATTTTCTGCAGCACCAGCGGGATTTCCAGCGCGCCCGGCACGGTCACGTGCAGCACGTCCTCGTCCGCCACGCCCAGGTGTTTCAGCTCGGCCAGGCATGCCGACAGCAGGCCGTGGCACACATCTTCGTTGAACCGGGCCTGGACGATGCCGATGCGCAAGCCTTCGCCGTTCAGATTGGTTTCGTAGGTTCCTACGGTCATGATGGGCCTCTTATATAGTGTATGGAAGGATTACGCTTCGGGTTTGGCCAGGTAGCCGGTCACTTCGAGATCGAAGCCCGCCATCGACGGCATCTTGCGCGGGCTTGCCAGCAGCTTCATGCGGCGCACGCCGAGGGCGCGCAGGATCTGGGCGCCGATGCCATAGGTGCGCAGGTCCATGCTGGCGGCACGGCCCTGCGGCCTGGCGCCCTTGTCGAGCGCGGCCAGCTGGCCGAACAGCTGGTCGGCCGTTTCCTCGCAGTTCAGCAGCACCATCACGCCCTGCCCGGCCGCCTTGATGGCTTTCAGCGAGGCCGACACGTTCCACGAGTGCGTGGTGGCTTCCGTTTCCAGCAGGTCCAGGATCGACACGGGCTGGTGCACGCGCACCAGCGCTTCGGCATCCGCGGCCAGGTCGCCGTGCACCAGCGCCAGGTGGGCCGAACCGCTCGGGGTGTCGCGGAACGCGATCATGCGGAAGTCGCCGTGCGCCGTGCGCAGTTCGCGCTCGGCTACCCGTTCGACCATGCATTCCTTGGCGCTGCGGTAGTGGATCAGGTCGGCGATCGTGCCGATCTTGAGGCCGTGCTCCTTGCCGAATTCCAGCAGGTCCGGCAGGCGCGCCATCGTGCCGTCGTCCTTGACGATCTCGCAGATCACCGAGGCTGGCGTCAGGCCCGCCATCGCGGTCAGGTCGCAGCCCGCTTCCGTGTGGCCGGCGCGCATCAGCACGCCGCCCTTGACGGCACGCAGCGGGAAGATGTGGCCCGGCTGCACCAGGTCTTCCGGCTTGGCGCCCTTGGCGACGGCCACCTGGATCGTGCGGGCGCGGTCGGCCGCCGAGATGCCGGTGGTGACGCCTTCCGCGGCCTCGATCGATACCGTGAAGTTGGTGCCGAACGAAGTACCGTTGCGGGTGGCCATCAGGGGCAGTTCAAGCCGGTCGACGATTTCTTCGGCCAGCGTCAGGCAAACCAGGCCGCGCGCGTGGCGGATCATGAAATTGATGGCTTCCGGCGTGACGAAATCCGCCGCCAGCACCAGGTCGCCCTCGTTCTCGCGGTCTTCTTCATCGACCAGGATCACCATGCGCCCGGCGCGCAGCTCGGCGACGATTTCTTCGGTGCTGGAGATAGTCATGTAATAAATCCTTGGCGTGTTTCGCAACCCGCTATTTTAATGGATTTGGCGCGCTTTCACCCGACTATCCGCTGCGCCCGCGCCACTGTCCCGTTCGCATTGGCATTTACCGTGGAACAAGCTGTCATGCTTGTTTGAAAACCAACAAAACTATAGGCAAGCTGGACAGTGGCAGCTATGATCGGCGAACAGGACAACAGGCGTGCGCCCGCCGCCAGGAGGGCGGAGTAGCATGATTTCACAGGACCGACTTGCCGAAAAGGCATCATGCCCACCATTCTGATCGTCGACGACCGCCCCACCAACCGTGACTACCTGCTGACATTGCTCGGGTTCACGTCGCACACCGTATTCGAAGCCGTGGACGGCGCCCAGGCGCTCGAGCTGTGCCACCGGCATCGCCCCGACCTGGTGATCACCGACATCCTGATGCCCACGATGGACGGCTACGAATTCGTGCAGCACCTGCGTGCCACGCCGGAGCTGGCCCATACGCCGGTCATCTTCTTTTCCGCCACCTATTCGCTGCCCGAACTGCGGGCGATGGGCACTGCCTGCGGCGTGCGCACCGTGCTGCCCAAGCCGGCCGAACCCCAGGCCATCCTGGAAGCGGTGAACCTGGAACTGGGGCTGGAAGAAGCGTACCCCAACTTGCACGACGAAGTCGCCCGCGCCGTCGCGCCGCCGGCCACGGCGCTTTTCTTTGCGCCGCCGGTTGCGGCGCCCTTCCCCGCTTCGCCGGCCGCGGCGCCGTCCCCGGATTCACCGGCCGCGCCTCCCCGGGCGCCGGACAGCACCGTCGAGCGGATGGCCGCCTTGCACGAATTGTCGCTGCGCCTGAACGGCGAACGCGATGCCGGCGCGATGGCACGACGCTTCTGCGCCGCCGCCGATGCGATCCTGCATGCGGACATCGTGGTGCTGTGCCTGCTCGACGCGCATGAAAACGACGTGCAGCACGTGGAAACGGTGGGCATCGACGCCGCGCTGGTGCAGCCGGTGCTGGTGGAGCGCGGCGCGTTCCCCGGTGCGATGATGGACCGGCGCGACGTGCTGCGCCGCTGCCGGGCCGATGGCGACATGCCGGCGCTGCCGGGCGGCCACCCGGAGGTGGCCAACCTGCTGGGCCTGGCCGTGCGCGACCAGTTCCACCTGTATGGCTGGCTGTACGCGGCCAACCGCCGTGGCGCCGCGTGTTTCGACGACACCGACGAACAGTTCATCCGCATGCTGGCCGCGCAGCTCGCCGTGGCCTATGAAAACATGAACCTGTACGAGGTGGTGCAGCGGCACGCGGCGCAGCTGCAGATGGAAGCATCGGCGCGGCGCAGCGCCGATGCGGCGCTGCGCACCAGCGAGGCACGCTACCGGGCAATGACGCAATCGGCGCCGGACGCGATCATCGGCACCGACCAGGAAGAACGCATCCTGCACTTCAACCGCGCGGCCGAGGCGATGTTCGGCTACAAGGAACAGGAAATGGTGGGGCAGCCGATCACCCTGCTGATCGCCGAGAGCTCGCTGCCGGCACACCGCGAACGCGTGCAGCGCTACCGCAAGAACCGCGAGCGCTCCTACAGCAACCGCATCGTCGAACTCACGCTGAAACGCAAGGACGGCGAGGAATTCACCGGCGAACTGGCGCTGTCGGCGGTGAACGTGAACGGCGAGGCGATCTTTACCAGCATCCTGCGCGACATCACGGCGCGCCGCGCGCTCGAGGAGCGGCTGCGGCTGTCGGCCCAGGTGTTCGACAGCACGCAGGACAGCATCACGATGACCGACGCCCGCGGCAGCATCATCGGCGTCAATCCCGCGTTCGAGCAGACCACCGGCTACCTCGAACGCGAAGTGGTGGGCCAGAACCCGCGGCTGCTGCGCTCGGGCCGGCATGACGGCGCGTTCTACCGCGCCATGTGGCAGGCGCTGGAAACCGAAGGACAATGGTCCGGCGAGATCTGGAACCGCCGCAAGAACGGCCAGGTGTACCCGGAGCGGCTGCGCATCAACGCGGTGCGCGACCAGCGCGAGCAGGTGGTGGCCTACGTTTCCGTATCGAGCGACATCAGCGCGCTGAAGGAAGCGCACACGCAGCTCGATTTCCTCAGCAACCACGATCCGCTGACGCTGCTGCCGAACCGCAACCTGCTGAACGACCGGCTGCAGCTGGCCATGGCCGCGGCCGAGCACGACGGCATGCAGGTGGCCCTGCTGCTGTTCGACATCGACCGGCTGCAGCGCATCAACGACGCACTGGGCCACCCCACCGGCGACGCGCTCCTGCAGGAAATCGCCCGCCGCGTAACGCGCATCGTGCCGCCCGGCGACACGCTGGCGCACCTGGGCGCCGACGAATTCGCGCTGGTGCTGACGCGCTGCCAGAACGTCGACGACATCATCGTCACCGTGCGCAGGCTGCTGGAACAGGTGGCCGAGCCGGTGCAGCTGGCGGGCCAGGACCTGTACGTGACGGCCTCGGTCGGCATCAGCATCTACCCCCGCGACGGCGCCACGCCGGGCGCGCTGCTGACCGGCGCGGACGTGGCGCTGTCGCACGTGAAGGACAACGGCCGCAACAACTTCCACTTCTACACCGGCGAAATGAACGCGCACGCGCTGCGCTGGATGTCGCTGGAGATCCACCTGCGCCATGCGATCGAGCGCAACGAGTTGCGCCTGCATTACCAGCCGCAGGTATCGCTGCCGGACGGGCGCGTGAGCGGCGTGGAAGCGCTGCTGCGCTGGCAGAGCGCCGAGCTGGGCAACGTGCCGCCGGGCGACTTCATCCCGCTGGCCGAGGACAGCGGCCTGATCCTCGAGATCGGCAACTGGGTCATCGGCGAAGCATGCCGGCAGAACAAGGCGTGGCAGGCGGCCGGCCTGCCGCCGCTGACGGTGGCCGTGAACGTGTCGGCGCGGCAGTTCACGGCGGGCACGCTGCCCGACGTGGTGCGAGCCGCGCTGGCCGCGAGCGGGCTGGCGCCGCGCTGGCTCGAGGTCGAACTGACCGAAACGGTGATGATGAACGACAGCGAGTACACGCAGATGCAGCTGAACGAACTGGCCGCGCTCGGCGTATCGATCTCGCTGGACGATTTCGGCACCGGCTACTCGTCGCTGGGCTACCTGTCGCGCTTCCGGCTCGACAAGCTGAAGATCGACCAGACCTTCGTGCGCAACATCACCACCGAACCGCGCAGCGCGGCGATCGCGCGCGCCACCACGGCGCTGGCGCACGGCCTGAACCTGGTGGTGGTAGCCGAAGGCGTGGAAACGGAAGGCCAGCTGGCCTTCCTGCGCGACATGGGATGCGACAAGATCCAGGGCTACCTGTTCAGCCGCCCGCTGCCGGCCGATGGGCTGGAAGCGCTGCTGCGCGAACAGCGCACGCTGGCGCCGCTGGCGGCCGTGCCGCCGGCCGAGCGCACGCTGCTGCTGGTGGACGACGAGCCCGGCGTGCTGCGCGCGCTGGAGCGGGTCTTCCGCCGCGAAGGCTGGCGCCTGCTGGTGGCCAGCAGCGCCGTGCAGGCGCTGGAACTGCTGCCGCTAAACGATGTGCAGGTGATCATCTCGGACCAGCGCATGCCGCAGATGAACGGCACCGAGCTGCTGGCGCGCATCCGCGAAATGTACCCGCACACGGTGCGCATGCTACTGTCCGGCTATGCCGACCATGCGTCGATCATGGACGCCGTCAACCGCGGCGCCATCTACAAGTTCCTCACCAAGCCGTGGGACGACGACGAGCTGCGGCAGGCGGTGCGCGAAGCGTTCGACCTGGCGCAACCGCGGCGCGTCGCGTAAGCCGGCCACCCGGCCGCGCAGACTGCTGCGCAGCTTACCGCTCATTGGACTGATAACCTGCGCAGCCCCTGCGATCACAATTCCGATCGGTAGCGCCCTGCACGCCCCCGCGCCAAGAGTTTTCGGTTAAGTTAACGCTTCCTGTCAACTAGCTGATCGATATGACCCCGCAAAACCTGTGGCCGCTGGGCGCCGAACTGGGCGAAGGCCCCGTCTGGATTCCCGAACAGAACCGCCTGTATTTCGTCAACCTGGTCGGCAACACGCTGCACGCGCTCGATGCCGGCACCGGCGCCGACGGCACCCGCCACGCGTGGCCGCTGCCGGATCATGTGTGCTGGCTGGTGCCCCGCAAGGATGGGGACGGCTTCATGGCGGGCCTGCGCGACGGCATCGTGCGCCTGTGGCTGGAAGAAGATGGATCGCACCGCTTCGAATACCTGCACGCGCTGCCCGGCGCCGATACCGGCATCCGCCTGAACGACGCGAAGGCCGACGCGGCCGGCCGGATCTGGGCCGGTTCGATGAACGCGCGCGACGTGAGCCGCCCGGACGGCAAGCTGTTCCGGCTGGACCCGGACGGCAGCCTGCACGTGGCACTGCCCGAACACCATATCTGCAATGGCCCCACGTTCAGCCTGGACGGCGGCACGATGTACCACAACGACAGCTTCCTGAACCGCACCTATGCGTATGAAGTGAAGGCCGACGGCAGCCTCGGTGCCCCGCACCTGTGGCGCCAGTTCGGCGACGGCGAAGGCTCGCCCGACGGCATGACCGTCGACAGCGAGGATTGCGTGTGGATCGCCCAGTGGGGCGGCGGCCGCGTGTGCCGCTACAGCCCGGGCGGCGAATTGCTGGCGACGATCCGGGTGCCGGTGGCGCAGCCGTCGTCGGTGGCGTTCGGCGGCGCCGACCTGAAGACGCTGTACATCACCAGCGCCTGGCAGGGCTTCGATGCGGCGCAGCGTGCGGCCGACCCGCTGGCCGGGGCGCTGTTCTCGGTGCAGGCCGGGGTCGCCGGCGTGCCGGCCGCCAGGTTCGGCTGACCTCCTCCACCTTGCCGGCGCGTCTTTCGGGTCGCAAACGAGGAGTTGACGCACGACAAGCCTCGCGGGCGGCTGCCGGTGCGATCGGTACGATCGGGCCGGACCGGATGCGGGGAATACGGGGCCTCTACCGCAAGCGGGACGTCAGCTCCCCGCCTGCCGGCTTAAGATACGGGGGCTTTACCAACCAACCCTGTTGAGGAGATCGATATGAAGACGAACGGTTCGGCCGTCTGGTCCGGTGGCATCAAGGATGGCAAAGGCGCGATCAGCAGCCACAGCGGCGCATTGAAGGACTATCCATATGGCTTCGCCAGCCGCTTCGAAGGCAAGCCGGGCACCAATCCCGAGGAACTGATCGGCGCCGCGCACGCCGGCTGTTTCACGATGGCGCTGTCGCTGATTCTCGGCGAAGCCGGACTGACGGCCGAGAAAATGGAAACGAATGCCGAAGTCACGCTGGAAAAGCAGGACGACGGCTTTGCGATCACCGCCGTGCACCTGACGCTGCAGGCGAAGATCCCCGGTGCCGACGACGCGAAATTCCAGGAACTGGCCGCCAAGGCCAAGGCCGGTTGCCCCGTATCGAAACTGCTGAAGGCCGAGATCACGCTGGACGCCACGCTGCTGTGATGCGCTGAGCCGGCACATTACCGGGCCGCCGGCGGCAACGCGCCGTCGGCCCGTTATTTTTCCACCCTGCTGCCGTTTTAAACGTCATCCTTCAACGCGTTATCCTTCGACCCGTCATCCGTCACCCGCGCCAGGCGTTCCGCGCGTTCGACCCCGATATGAAAACCGGCCGCCCCTTCCGGCATGCCGGCGGCGCCGAGCGCAAAATGGGCCAGTTGCAGGCCCGACTCCACCGTTTCGGAAATCACGCCGGCCGCGCCCGCGTCCTTCAGCAGGCGCGCATGCTGTTCGTCGCGTGCCCGGGCAAAGACCGGCACCGCCGGATACTGCCGCCGCAGCGCGCGCGTGGCGTGCAGGGCGGCCTGCGGATCGTCCATCGTCAGCACCACGCCGGCCGAGCGGCCCACGCCGAGGCGCTCCATCATCTCCGGCATCGACGCATCGCCCGAGAACACGTTGGACGCCTGCGCCCGACCGGCGGCCGCGAGCTGATGGTCGCGCTCCACCGCCACGCATGCGATGCCCTGCCGTGCCAGCACGCCCGCCACCAGTCGCCCTACCCTGCCATAGCCGCCGATGATGATGTGGCCCTCGCGGAACGCCTGCTGCGCCGGCTTTTGCGTCGAGTCTTGCGCCGACTCCTGCGCAGCATCCACGCTGCCGGCGCGCCGCGCGATGCGCGCTCCCAGGGCCGCCACGCCGGGCGCGGCGAGCATGCTGGCGGTCACCAGTACCAGCATGAACTGGCCGGTCGCGCCGGCGAGCAGTCCGGCACCGACCGCGTAGCCGAGGATGATGAAGGCGAACTCGCCTCCCTGCCCCATCAGCAGGCCGGCCTGCGCCGCCCTGCGCCAGCCAAGCCGGCGCAGCAGCAACAGCGCGATCACGCCGCCTTTCACGGCCAGCAGGCCGAGCACGGAGGCCGGCAGCCAGAACGGGTATTGCGCCACGATGCGCAAGTCCAGCTCCATGCCGACCGCCATGAAGAACATGCCCATCAGCAGGCCGCGGAACGGTTCGACGATCATTTCCACTTCGTACTGGAATTCGGTGTCGGCCAGCAGCAGGCCCGCCAGCAGCGCGCCCAGCGCCATCGACAGGCCGGCCGCCGCGGTGGCCGCCGCAACGCCCAGCGCCAACAGCAGGATCAGCGCCACGAACACCTCGGGCTGGCGCTGCACGGCGAACGCGGCGAACAGCGGGCGCGCCAGCCGCCGGCCGATGATGTAGACCAGCGCGATCGTGGCCGCGGCCTTCGCCACCGCCAGCAGCAGCGTCCACCACAGCGCCGCGCCGGTGCTGCTGCCGGCCAGGCCTTCGACGAGGATCAGCACCGGCACCACGGCCAGGTCCTGCAGCATCAGGATCCCGAAGCAGGCCTGCCCCAGCGGCGTGGCCAGCGCCTGCGCGCGGCTCAGCAGCTGCATGACGACGGCGGTGGAAGACATTGCCAGCGTGATGCCTACCGTCAATGCCGGCGCCGGGGGATTGCCGAACCACAGGGCGATCGCGCCGATCGCGGCGGCCGTCAGCGCCACCTGCAGCACGCCGGTGCCGAACACGTCGCGCCGCAGCGCCCAGATGCGTGCCGGCGATAGTTCCAGGCCGATCATGAACATCAGGAACAGGATGCCCAGCTCGCCGAACATCTTGACGCCCTCGATGTCGTGGAACGTGATGTCGGCCAGCCATGGCGCGGCACCGGCCCAGGTGCCCAGGCCGTGCGGGCCGAAGCACAGGCCCACCAGCAGGAAACCCGGTATCTGGCCGATGCGCAGCCGTTGCAGCAACGGCACGGCCAGTCCGGCGAGCAGCAGGAACAGCAGTGTTTCGCGAAGATCGGCGACGGTCATGGGTGCAAGTTTATGACAATCCGGCCGCCGTGCGACATACAATCGGGTCCTCGCTCAACCTGAAAGGGAGTTCATGTCACGCGCCACCCGTATCGCCACCCTCACTGCATTGCTTCTCACCACCGCCATCGCCAGCGGGGCCCCCGCCTGGGTGGCGAAAAGCGACGCCTATACCCAGCCGGTGCTCCAGGATACCGGCAGGTACCAGCCGGAGAATGCATCGTCGCTGGGAAGCGAGGAATTCGACACGGCAGTCGCCGATTTCAAGCCGCGCGACTACGAGCGCGAACTGGCCGATACGGAGAAGCGCCTGGCGTCGCTGCGCGCGCAGCTTGCCGCCGAAAAGGATCCGAAGGTGCGCCAGGACCTGGATATCCTGATCGATTCGCGCGAAAAGAAGATCGCCTCGATGAAGCTGCAGCGCCAGCACCTGGTGACGTACGTGAACGTGGCGGAGCTGGTGTACGGCGGCCTGCAGGTGCTGCTCGAGCCGCGCAACAAGCCCGAGCGCCAGAAGGCGGCGCTGGTGCGCCTGAAGCGCTATGTGGGCCGCGACGCGGGCTTTGCCCCGATCGCCACGCTGGTGCGCCAGCGCACCGAGGAACAGCTCGCGCGGAAAGGGCTCGTCGGCCCATACGTGGGCGAGGTCGAGGATGGCCTGAACAACAACCCGACCTATCTCGACGGCATCGCCGAGCTGTTCAAGGCGGCAAGGATCACCGGCTGGGAAGCGGACTTCGCGACCCTCAAGACCCAGGTCAAGGCCTATGACGACTGGACCCGCGCGAGCATCCTGCCGCGCACGCGCAAGGAAGTACGGCTGCCGCCGGCCGTGTACACCGACCGGCTGGTCAACGTGGGCGTGGACATCACCCCCGAGCAGATGATCGAGCGCGCCAGCTTCGACTTCCAGGAACTGCGCGACCAGATGCAGGCGGTCGCCGCGACGATCGCCGCGCAGCGCAAGCTGGCATCGAGCGACTATCGCGACGTGATGCGCGAGCTGAAGAAAACGTCGCTGCCGCCCGACCAGCTGCTGCCCTACTACCGCAAGCGCGTGCAGGAGATGGAGGACGTGATTCGCAAGCACGATATCGTGACCCTGCCGGAACGCGCGCCGTTCATCCGCACCGCCACCGCGGCCGAATCGGCCGCCATGCCGGCGCCGTTCATGAGCCCCCCGCGCCTGATCGGCAACACCGGCGAATACGGCGAATTCGTCATTCCGCTGTCGAATCCGAAGTCGAAGGGCAAGATGGACGACTTCAATTTCGAGGCAATGGCCTGGACCCTGTCCGCCCATGAGGCGCGCCCGGGCCACGAGCTGCAGTTCGCTTCGATGGTCGAACAGGGCATGTCGATCGCGCGTGCCAACTTCGCCTTCAACAGCACGAACGTGGAAGGCTGGGGCCTGTACTCGGAAGCGCTGATGCTGCCTTACATGCCGCCGGAAAGCCAGCTGGTGTCATTGCAGATGCGCATGCTGCGCATGGCGCGCGCGATGCTCGACCCGTCGATCAACCTGGGCCTGATGACGCCGGAACAGGCCAAGGCTTTCCTGATGCGGGAACTGGTGTTGTCGGAGCCGTTCGCCCAGTCGGAGGTGGACCGCTATTCGTACCGCCTGCCGGGCCAGGCGACTTCCTACTACTACGGCTACGTGAAGCTGCGCGCGTTGCGGACGCTGGCCGAAATGGAACTGGGCGACAGGTTCAGGCAGAAGGAATTCAACGACTTCGTGATCGCCCAGGGCATCCTGCCGCCGGACCTGCTGAAAGCGGCCGTGCTGCAGGATTTCATCGCCCCGAGGAAGGCGAAGTAACGGCCGGGGCAACCTTCTTGCGCGCCGGCGCCCGCCCGCCATGGCGGATGCCGGCGGCATCGAGTTCGGCCAGCAGCGCCGGCGCATAGGCGGCATCCAGCGCGGCCGCCGGGTACTGGTACAGGCCGCCATGCTCCGGCGCCAGCGGCGCCGCCTTGGCCAGCACGGCTTCGGCGGCGGTCCACAGCCGCTGCACATGTTCCATCATTTTCTTTCGCGCGACCAGGCGTTTCCACGCGCCCGGATCGCTGGCCCGCAGCGCCTTCAGGTAGGCCACCGTGTAGAGCATGAAATCGGCCATGCCGCCGATATTGCCGTTGATCGAATTGGCGCGCTCCATCATCTCGCGGTACACCGGCGTGTCGGCGATCGCCACCTCGAACTCGGCGCCGGCCACGTGGGCATTGAGTTCGTCGATGAGCGGGAAGAAGTCGCCGCGGTAGACGTTGCGGTTGCCGAAGTACACGGCGTAACGCCCCTCCGGCTGCTGCTTGATATGGTCGGGAATTTCGCTGGCGGCCAGCGCGAACGCGGGAGCCTGGCCGCGCTGGTAGTCGGTCACGTGAATCTCGCCGCGAAAGTGGAACACGGCGCGGTTGCCGTGGCAGGCCGACAGCGCGAAGTCCAGCATGTGATTCGCTTCATGGAATGCCGTGAGCAGCGCCTGCAGGCCCATCGACTTCGCGCTGCGGATCCACCACATCACCTGCGGCTGCGCGGCCCCGAACAGCGGCCGCACCGACGCGTATTCGGGCGCCGACAGCAAGGCCGTCATCGCCGCCGTGTCGTTGCCGGCGGCCAGCGCGGGATTGTCCTTGCAGATTTCCTTGCCCGGCATTTTCTGCGGGCCGGCCGGCTCGAAGACGAGCGGCATGCTGCCGCTGGCCGCGGCAGCGAACGACATGGCGCCGCCGGCCGCGGCGGCCGTGCCGCTCGCAGCCGACAGAAGTCCGGCGAGCAGGCCGGCCAGCGCGGTCCTCATCGGCGTGCCGGCCCGGTCAGTCCTGCACGCGGCTGACGCGCTGCCCGGCCGACAGCATGCGCTCGACATAGCGGGCGATCAGGTCGATCTCCAGGTTCACATTGCTGCCCACCCGCAGGTGCTTGAGCGTGGTGACCTCGATCGTGTGCGGGATCAGGTTGATCGAGAAACGGCAGCCGGTGGCCACGTCGTCCACGCGGTTGACGGTCAGCGACACGCCATTGACGACGATCGAGCCCTTGAACGCCAGGTACTTGCCCAGCGCGGCGGGCGCCTCGACGACCAGCTCCCACGACTCGCCGACCGGCTCGAACTTGCGCACCACGCCCAGGCCGTCCACGTGGCCGGACACCAGGTGGCCGCCGAGGCGCTCGTTCAGCGTCAGCGCCTTTTCCAGGTTGACCTCGCCGACGTCGTCCAGCCCCGCCGTGCAGTTCAGGCTTTCGCGCGACACGTCGACGGCAAAGCTGCCGGTGTCCTTCTCGACCACGGTCATGCAGGCGCCGTTGATGGCGATCGAGTCGCCGAGCGCCACGTCTTCCAGCGGCAGGCCGCCCGCCCTGATCACGAGGCGCACGCCTGCGTCGTGGCCGCCAGGCAGCGGGGTCACGGTTTCAATGTTGCCGACAGCGGCGACGATTCCGGTAAACATGGGTACTCTCTTTATTGGTTGGTTGACTGGGTTGTCCGGGTGAAGCGGGCCAGGATGCGCAGGTCGTCGCCCAGCATCTTCGCCTCATGGAAGGTCAGCGGGTACTTGCCGGCCAGGTCGGCCAGCGCCGGCAGCGCGAACATGCCCTGCGCATCGCCGAGCAGCGCGGGCGCCAGGTACAGCAGCAGCTCGTCGACACACCGTTCGCGTATCAGCGAGCCGTTCAGCTTCAGGCCCGCCTCCACGTGCAGTTCATTGACCTGGCGCCGCGCCAGCTCGCGCATCAGCTCGGCCAGGTCGACCTTGCCGTGCGCATTCGGCAGCGTGATGATTTCGGCGCCGGTATCGCGCAGCCGCGCCTCGCGGTCGTGATCGGTCACGGCCGACACGACCCAGGTGCCGCCGCCCTGCAGCACGCGGGCCCCCGGATCGATATCGAGCCGGCTGTCGACGACGATGCGGCGCGGCTGGCGCGGCGTGGCCACCGCGCGCACGTTCAGTTGCGGGTCGTCGGCCTTGACGGTACCGATGCCGGTCAGGATCGCGCAGGCGCGGGCGCGCCAGGCATGGCCATCGGCCCGCGCGGCTTCGCCGGTGATCCACTGGCTCTGGCCGTTGTGCAGCGCCGTCATGCCATCCAGGCTGGCGGCCGTTTTCATCCGCACCCACGGCAGTTGCCGCGTCATGCGCGAGAAGAAGCCGATGTTCAGTTCATGCGCTTCGGCGGCGAGCAGGCCGGACGACACTTCGATGCCGGCCTGCGCCAGCCGCGCCATGCCCCGGCCGGCCACCAGCGGGTTCGGGTCTTCCATCGCCGCCACCACCCGCTTCAGGCCGGATCGCACCAGCGCATCGCAGCACGGCGGGGTGCGGCCGTAATGGCTGCACGGCTCCAGCGTCACGTAGGCGGTGGCGCCGCGCACGTCGATGCCGCGGCGGCCGGCATCCTTGAGCGCCTGGATTTCCGCGTGATCCTGCCCTGCCGGCTGCGTGACGCCGGCGCCGATGACGACGCCGTCCTTCACGATGACGCAGCCGATGTGCGGGTTGGGCGACGTGGTGTACAGGCCCTTCTCCGCCCATTGCAGCGCGAGGCGCATGCCGGCAAGGTCGTCCGCGACATGCTCGCCCGCACCCGGCTGTTCCACGCGCGGTTCTCCTTGATGAAGATCGTTGGTTTCCATGGTCCCTATTCGCCGGCCGGGTCGCAGCCCGATTCCACCCGCGGGTCGCACAGCCGCGCACGGCCCAGCATGTTGATCTTGACGTTGCGCTGGACACTGCCGAGCTGCAGTGACAGCGTGCCCCAGTTCGCAGCCAGGCTGTTGCCGGCGCGGCAACTGCGGCCCGCACTATTATAGGCGACATACCAGGGCGGCGCAGTGTGGGTCAGCCGCGACCAGATGCGCAGGCCGTCGGGTGCCGGGCCGCGCCGGAACAGCACCGTTTCGCCCGGCCCGGGCCGCGCGTCGCCATCGGTATCGGCGAACACGGCCCAGCCGTCGCGCCAGGCCACGCCGGCCGGATCGACGGGCGCCACGACGATGTTCACGCCGCGGCCGATCGCCTGCGAACGGGCCAGGTGCAGCGCCGCCAGCAGGTCGGCGGCGGCGGCACGCACCGCGTGGCGTTCCAGCATCGCGCGAAAGCCCGGCACCGCCGCGCCCAGCAGGATGGCGGCGATGCTCGCGGCGACCAGCATTTCCACCAGCGTGAATGCCGGCGAACGCCTCAGCGCCAGCAGCGGGTGGCGGGACCGGTGGCCAGGTGCATGCCGGTGCTGGTGAGGATCAGTCGATCGCATGAGGGGTCCCTGTAGCGGTTGTCCACCCGGTCGGTGCCGGGGATGGCGACGAGTTCCACGCAGTCGGCGATGTCTTCGCTGCCGCAGGCCCGGCCGATGATTTCATAGGCGCTGGCGGCGGGTGTGGCGCCGGACCACCAGCGGAACAGCCGTGCTTCGGGCCCGTCCACGCCCGCGCCGAACGCAACGTACCGGTTGTTCTGCGTGAAGTAGCGCTCCTGCTGGTGCATCACCGCCTGCAGCGCCACCTGCGCCTCGGTGCGCTTGGTGCGGATCACGTGCAGCTGGTAGCCGGGATACGCCACCGCCGCCAGCGCGCCGGCCACCGCGAGCGCGACCATCAGTTCGACCAGCGTGAAGCCACCGCGCGCATTCATCGCTGCCCCCGCGGGGAAAGAGCGGCGGCGGCGCGGTGCAGCTGGTGCCAGTTCGCCACTTCGCGCCAGGCCAGCCGGCCGGCCGGCCACGTGGCACTGCTGCTGGCCCCGGCAAGCGGCATGCCGCTTGCCGGGCCAAAAGGCACGATCGCCGTCGTGCGGCCGACGTCGACGCGGCCGGCCGGCGCGCGCGGCGTGCGCTGGCGGGCACCAGGCAACAACAGCGGCACGCCCTGCACCGGCTCGGGCATCAGCAAGCCGGTCACGCCGCGGGCCGATGCCGTGCCGCCGCCGTCCACCGGCAGGCCGGCCAGCGTATCGAGCACATACAGGCGGCTGGCGCTGTCCGCGCAGGCATCGGCCCCGGGAACGACGGTGGTGAATACCAGCTTGCCGTCGACGATCGCGCCGGCGGCGATGCTGCGCTCGCCCGAACCGGTACCGGCATCGGTGCCACCGGCGAAATCCAGGAACCAGCCCCTGGCGCGGCCGCCCGCGCCGATCGGGGCCAGCCGGCCGGCGACGGCAAAGTCCGCATCCCCCGCCCGCCCTTCGAGGCGCCGCTCGAGCAGGTCGGCACGGCCCGGCGGCGCGGCCGGCGGCGGGGCGGCCGGGTCGTCGTGGATCGCGTAGTACGACTGCGGCGCGAAGCGCGCCGGATCGCGTTCCGCCCTGCCATACAGGCTGCCGGTGCCGAACAGCACCAGGTAGCCGCCGCCTTCCGCATACACGATCTTCGGCGGCTGCGTGATCGGCTGTGGACGGCCGGCCGCATCGCGGGCGGAGAATACCGGCTGCAATGCCGGGTTCGTGCGCCACGGCGCGTTGCGGGTGAAATCGAAGCGCCACAGGTTGCCCTGCAGGTCGCCGGCATAGGCATGGCGCACCACCCCGTTGTCGTCGGCTACCAGTGCCGGGGCGCCCAGGCCGGACGGCAGCATGGGATCGCCGGGCGGCGTATCGAGGCGGTAGTAGTTGGTGTCCAGCCGCCAGCGTTCGGCCGCCGGCTTGTCCAGCGCCAGCAGGAACAGCGAACCATGCGGGGCGCCTTGCGCGCCATCCGCGGCGTAGCTGTTCAAGCCGTTGCCGGCGAGCGCGAAGTGCCGGTACTGGGGCACGCCGTCGCGGGTGCGCAGCTTCAGGCGCCCCACCTGCGCCGGCTGCATCACGTTGCCGATGGCCGCGTCGTCGCGCTGCGTGAACTCCCACAATGCGCCCAGGCCGGTATCGAAACCGGCCGGATCGGTCACGTCGAGCGCGAACAACCCCTGGGCGCCGGCGCCGGGGGCCGCCACCAGCACGCTGCGCCACGCGTCGCGGATGAATGCCTCGCCGGCGCCCAGCGGCCCGTCGACCCAGGCGCGGTGCGTGTACCCCGGCGCCGGCAGTTCGCTCAGCGCCGGCACCAGCATCGCCGGCACGTAGGCGAACAGTTCGGCACCGGTATCGGCGTCGAAGGCATGCAGCATGCCGTCGTTCGCGCCCAGGTAGACGGCGCCGGGGCGCCGCAGCGTTCGCGCTTGGAACGCGGCATAAGCCGCATCGCCGTGCGCGTTGGCGCCGGCGCCCACATACAGCGGCGCACTGTGCACCGCATCGCCCAGCAGGCCGGCCCGGCGGCGGAAGGTGCCGCCTTCCAGCGCGCGCTCGCCGCGCAGCCACGCGATGCGGTCCGCGCCGAGCCCGTCGCCATGCGCCTCCTCCGCCGCGCCGGGCGGCCGGTCCAGCGCGGCCCGCTGCGCCGCCGACAGCCGCGCCCACTCGAACGGCACGGTCGCGCCAGGCGGCCGGGCGCCGGGGTCGAGCGTGTAGATACGGCGCGCGGCCGGCGGCGTGGCCGCAAGGACCGCCGCCGCATCCCACTGCGGCGCCAGCAGCGTGGCGGCGCCGTCTTCACCGCGCACCAGCGGCGCCCGGGTCAGTGTGCCGCTGGCGGCCGACAGGTCGTTCGCCATGCGGAAGACGGCCGCATCGGCGGGCGCCACGCCGGCATCCGTGGCGGCCACGGAGCCGTAGGGTTGCAGCTGCGCCGCGGGAACGGCCAGCGCCGGCCCCTGCACGATGCGGCCGGGATCGCATGCCGTTGCGGCGGGGGCATCGTCGATCGCGACCGGCGGCGTGCTCGCGCCATCCATCGGCAGGCAGGCGGCGCAGAACAGGATGAGGCCGGGCGCGAGCACGAGCGCCAGGCGCGGCATGATCCGTCCACCGCGGCGGTGCGGGATGCCGGGAGCGCCGCGCGATGGCGGCCGGGCAATGTCGTTTGGACTGCGCATCATGTTCTCCCGGTCAGTCGCCGGGACGGCGCCAGGCCGACTGCAGCACGACGTGTACCCCTTCCCGGTTGCCGAAACCGATGGCCGTCACGCGGTAATAGAAGCGCGGCGCGGTGCCGGCCTCCTCGCCCGGGCGGTGGTAGGGCCGCCGCTCGATGATGTAGCGCGGCCGCCGCATCGGCAGCGCGCCTTCGCCCGTCTGCATGGCCGCGCCGGTGAAGCGGCCCAGCGCGACGCCGGCGCCATCGTCCGCCAGGTCGACCGCCTGCCAGGGCGGCGGCGCCCCCGCCTCCACCGCCGCGCACAGGCCCAGGGCCGCGCCGGTGCCGCAACCGGGCACGAAGTCCGTGGGCGCCGCCAGCAGCGCCGCGCGCGCGGTGCCGGCTTGCTCGATATCGCGTTCCGCATCCATCAGCGCATCCTCCGCAGATTGCAGCGCCACGTGCCGGTCCCGCTCGGCGCGCGCCGCCTTTTCGCCCATCAGGGCCATTCCAGCCGCCGTTGCCGCCAGCAGCAGGACGGCCGCCAGCATCACCAGCGTGACGATCAGTGCAACGCCGCGTTCGCGGTTGCACGGCAATTCCCGGCGGTACATCCTCAGCCGTCCTGGTTGCGTAACTGCACGGACTGCTCGAACAGCCGCCGCGCGCGCAGCCGCAGCGCCACGGGCAGCGTGGCTTCGTCAACCACGGTGCCGGGGTCGCCTGCCTCGGCCGGCGTGCCGAACAGCTGGTAGCGCACCGGCGGCGCACCGGCGCGCGATCGCGCCTCGCCGTGCAGCAGCAACGCCACGCGCACCGTCGCCACGCGTTTCCAGTGGGTCTTGCGGCGCAAGTCCTGCGCCTGCTCCGCCGGCGTCGCGCCTTCCAGCGCCATGCCGGCATCGAGTGCCCGGACCGCGGAGGCGTTCAGGTAGCGGTCGGCAATGCCGTCGCGCGGGTCGCCGGTATCGATGCCGTACAGGACCTGGAACGAATCGACGCCGCGCACGATCGCATCGGCATTCCAGTTGCCCGACTGCGCACGGTACTTGCAGCGCAGTTCGGTCTCGCCGTCGTCGGCGACGCCGACATAAAAAATGCTCCAGCCCGGCTCACCGCCGCCGACCGCGAAGCCGGCGCAATCGACCACGGAACCATCGCCGCTGCCGCTGCCGAGTCCGCCGAAATGCACGGCCAGAACGTCGCTGCCGCGCACGGCATCCGGTGCCGCCAGCGCGCCGCCGAAGCCGGCGCCCATTCGCGGCAGCGTGCGGTTGTCCAGGCCGCCGATCCCGGCGTCGCCATCGGCCGGCGGTGCGCCGCTTTCGAGATCGGACCATGCCGCCTGCCGCACTGCCCGGGCGATCAGCTCCAGCGCATAGCGCCCGCCGTCATCGAGGCGTGTATTGGCCGCATGGTGCACGAAATCGCGGTTCGCCAGCAGCAGCATCGCCGATGCCGCCAGCGTGACGGCGAGCCCGAGGCCCAGCGCCACCAGCATCTCGGGGAGGCCCACGCCGGCCTGCGGGGAACCGGGGCATGCCGGCCGGCCGATAGTGCGCTGCGTGGCCCGCGGCGCGCCGCCGTTCATCGCCGGCCTCATGGCCAGGCTCCCGCCACGGCAACCGCCACGCCGGGCGCGCGGCCGCCCTGCCCGTCGCGCTCCGGCGTGCCGTCCGGCCGCCTGCCGCGCCAGCCGATCTTGACGACGACCGGGTCGGATGCGCCACCGGTGCACGTCCAACGCAGCCGGCCGCCCGCATACATTTGCGCATCGCGGCAGATGCGCGCGCGGCCGGCCGGCAACGCGGCGCGCACCTGGCGCCCGAGTTCATGGACGTCGAGCCGGGCAATCCCGGCCGGATCGCACGGGCCGAGCCGGCAAGTCGACTCCGGCGCAACTGGAACGGGGTTGGCATGGGCGTCGTAATCGACGCCGAGGTAGACGGCCGGCACCTGGGCGGCATTGGCGCGCATGCGATCGGCCATGCCCGCCGCGATCTGCACCGCCGCCGACAGCAGCGCCGATTCGTGACGCGTGCGCATCGCGTGCAACTGCATCGCGGTGCCGCCGATCAGGCCGAGCGCCAGCACGAGCAATGCGATCAGCACTTCCAGCAACGTGAACCCGGCAGCGTGGCGCATCGGCAACCTCCCCTCGTCGACTCAGGCGTACAAGGTAACGGCGAGCGGACTCGGCAGGTTGAGCGGGCGCAAGGTCCGGTCGGACAGCTTGAAAATTCCTGGCAGGAAGCTGCGCAAAGGGATTGCGCAAACGCAGGGTGCGAGGTCGGAATGGCCTCGCGCAAGGAAGGGAGAACGATCAGCGCAAGACGTTCAACAGGGAACCGTCTTTATCGCATGAATACTGTGGATCGCGATGATCGATTGTGATACAGGATTGTGATAACAGCTTGTGACAGCAGCTTGTGACAGCAGCTTGTGACAGCAGCTTGTGACAGCAGCTTGTAACAGCGGCCCGTGAGCACGGATGGCGGCGACTGGCCGGAATCCCTGCGTGCCACGGTGACGCGCGCCGTCAGGCCGCCGGCATCACTCCTGCCGCTTGCGCTCCTGGCCGGCTTCCTCGATCGCATCCTGGAATTCCGCGAGATCCTCGAAATTCTTGTAGACGGAAGCGAAGCGGATGTACGCCACCTTGTCGAGCCGCTTCAGCTCGCCCATCACCAGTTCGCCGATGTAGTTGGAATCGACTTCGCGCTTGCCGCTCGTGAGCAGTTTTTCCGCGATCGATTTCACCGCGTCGTCGACGGCGGCGGCGGCGACCGGACGCTTGCGCAATGCGAGCATCAGGCTACCGCGCAACTTCGCCTCCGCGTACTCGGCCCGGCTGCCATTTTTCTTGACCACGAACGGCATCGAAAGTTCGATCCGCTCGTACGTGGTGAAGCGCTTGTCGCACTTGCCGCAGCGCCGCCGGCGCTTGATCGCGTCCCCCTCCTCCGATACGCGCGTATCGAGGACGTGGATTTCATCGTGCTGGCAGAACGGACATTTCATGGGCGAACCTGGTGGGATCAAAAAAGGCGCCGGGCTTCGCAGCCCGGCGCCCCGATAGTAACGCCGTGTCGATTAAGCGTAAACCGGGTACTTGTCGGCCAGCACCTTGACGGCGGCCTTGACGCGTTCGATCGTGGCGGCGTCCTGCGGGTTGTCCAGCACGTCGGCGATCAGGTTGCCCACTTCCTCGGCTTCCGCTTCCTTGAAGCCGCGGGTGGTCATCGCCGGGCTGCCCAGGCGGATGCCGGACGTGACGAACGGTTTTTGCGGATCGTTCGGAATGCCGTTCTTGTTGCAGGTGATGTGGGCCGAACCCAGGATCGCCTCGGCTTCCTTGCCGGTCAGGTTTTTCGCGCGCAGGTCCACCAGGAACACGTGCGACTCGGTACCGCCGGAAACGATGCGCAGGCCGCGCTTGATCAGCGTTTTCGCCAGTACGTCGGCGTTCTTCACGACCTGCTGCTGGTAGGCCTTGAATTCTTCCGATTGCGCTTCCTTGAATGCCACGGCCTTGCCGGCGATCACGTGCATCAGCGGGCCGCCCTGGATGCCGGGGAAGATCGCCGAGTTGATGATCTTCTCGTGCTCGGCCTTCATCAGGATGATGCCGCCGCGCGGGCCGCGCAGCGACTTGTGCGTGGTCGACGTGACGAAGTCGGCGTGCGGTACCGGGTTCGGGTACAGGCCGGCGGCGATCAGGCCGGCGTAGTGGGCCATGTCCACCATGAAGTAGGCGCCGACGGCCTTGGCCACGGCGGCGAAGCGTTCGAAGTCGATCTTCTTCGAGAAAGCCGACGCGCCGGCGATGATCAGCTTCGGCTTGTGCTCGTGGGCCAGCTTTTCCATCGCGGCGTAGTCGATGTCTTCTTCGGCGGTGAGGCCGTAGGACACCACGTTGAACCACTTGCCGGACATGTTCAGCGCCATGCCGTGCGTCAGGTGGCCGCCTTCGGCCAGCGACATGCCCATGATGGTGTCGCCCGGCTTGAGCACGGCGAAGAACACGCCCTGGTTGGCCTGCGAACCGGAATTGGGCTGCACGTTGGCCGCTTCGGCGCCGAACAGCTGCTTGACGCGGTCGATGGCCAGCTGCTCCACCACGTCCACGTATTCGCAACCGCCGTAGTAGCGCTTGCCCGGATAGCCTTCGGCGTATTTATTCGTCAGCTGCGAACCCTGGGCTTCCATGACGGCCGGCGACGTGTAGTTCTCCGACGCGATCAGCTCGATATGGTCGTGCTGGCGCTTGTTTTCGTTCTGGATGGCGCCGAACAGTTCCGGGTCGACATTGGCGAGGGTGTGATCTTTTGCGAACATGAATTAACTCCGATTGAGACTGGCAGATAGGATCGAATGAGGACATGCCGGGTAGACACAGACAGCCCGACCGCACGCTCATCCGCGCGATTCCATCGTGGCTGCCCAGGCGAACGGCGTTGTGACATCCCACGTTCCCCGGTGGATCTCCACCTCTCGCCCGCCATGCCCGTGCCGGTGCCGCCTCCGCCGCCCGGTCGTTCAAATGCGCGCTTTTCGCCAGTTACGTGGGACATAAATGGAGCCGAGATTGTATGTGATGTGCCCAGTCTGAGCAAGGAAGGGGCGCTCCGCGAGGCGAGCTCGACGTGGTAGCGCGACCAAACACTGTCAATTCGGCTACAATCGCGAGGATTTGCCGGGCATGGTGGAAGCGCTTGACCCACCAGCGGACCCACGCCAACCGCACTTTCGAGGAATGCTCATGATCGTCTTCATTACCGGCGCTACCGCCGGCTTCGGCGCCGCGATGGCGCGCATCTTTGCCACCAATGGCCACCGCGTGCTGATTTCGGGCCGCCGTGAAGACCGGCTGGAAGCCCTGGCCGGCGAGCTGGGACCGAACGTGCGCGCCGTGCCGCTGGACGTGACCGACAAGGCGGCGATCCATGCGGCGCTCGAAGCGCTGCCGGCCGGCTGGCGCGATATCGATGTGCTGGTCAACAACGCCGGCCTCGCGCTCGGCGTGCGGCCGGCCCACGAGGCGCAGCTGGAAGACTGGGAAACGATGATCGCCACCAACTGCACCGGCCTGGTGACGATGACGCGCGCCGTGCTGCCCGGCATGGTGGCCCGCAACAGCGGCCTGATCATCAACCTGGGCTCGGTGGCCGGGCGCTTCCCTTACCCGGGCGGCAACGTGTATGGCGCCACCAAGGCCTTTGTCGACCAGTTCACGCTGAACCTGCGTTCGGACCTGGTGGGCACCGGCGTGCGCGCCACCAATATCGCGCCGGGCCTTTGCGGCGGCACCGAGTTCTCGAACGTGCGGCTGAAGGGCGACGACGCCGCCGCCGCCAAGGTCTACGAAGGCACCACGCCGCTGACGGCCGACGACATCGCCGCGACCGCCTACTGGATCGCCACTTTGCCGCCGCACGTCAACGTGAACATGATCGAATTGATGCCCACTTGCCAGGCTGCCGGTCCGCTGGCGATCAAGCGTGTCTGACATGGCGACGATGCGGCGGAATTTAATTGCCTTGGTGCACCATTCGTAAGCGAATGTTACAAGTATTGGTGGGCTCCCACGAATTTGTTTAACTGATCAGCTTTTCATAACGTCAGCAAACTTTTGGCAACGGTTTTGCATGAATCGCGTAGAATGTTGCCTGATAACACTTGTAACAATACCACCATGGCTTCAGAGTTCACCTGGGAGGTCCGTGTCTACTACGAGGATACGGACGCGGGCGGCATCGTCTATTACGCGAATTACCTGAAGTTTTTCGAACGCGCGCGTACCGAATGGCTGCGCGCGATTGGTGTTGAGCAGCAGAAACTGCTGGAAGAGCACGACGCGATGTTCGTGGTGAAAAATGTCAGCGCGGACTATCATGCGCCCGCCAGACTGGACGATGCTCTACACTTGACGCTAGTTATCGAGAAGCTTGGTCGTGCCTCTGTCGTGTTCCGGCAGCAGGCATGGTGCGGCTCGACCCTGTTGAACACGGCTCATGTCAAGGTTGGTTGTGTCGATTCCGCGCTGCGCCCCTGCGCGGTGCCCGACGCCGTCGCCGGACACATGCGCGCCTACGTGAGCTGACCGGCCGGCCTCGGGCACTTTGCACTTCGACGGATTACCGGCATGCACCGTGCCCGTACTCACCAATTGCTTACTATTGTACAACTAATTTATAAATGAACGAGTCCCAAGATCTTTCCTTCATTGCCCTCATCTCCAATGCGCACCTGATCGTTCAGCTGATCATGGCGCTGCTGCTTGGCCTTTCCATCGTCAGCTGGACCTATATCTTCAAGAAATTGTTCGACGTGCGCGCCGCGCGCCGCCTGACGGTCGATTTCGAAAAGACCTTCTGGGCCGGCGGCAACCTGCACCAGCTGTACCAGGCCGCAGGCAGCAACCGCGCCAACAACGGCGCGCTGTCGCGCATCTTCGAAGCCGGCATGGGCGAGTTCATCAAGGGCAAGCAGGCGGTGGCCGCCAACCGTGAGACGTTCGATGGCGGCGCGCTGCTCGATGGCGCCCGCCGCGCGATGCGCGCGGCGTTCCAGCGCGAGATGGATGTGCTGGAATCGCACCTGGCATTCCTGGCGTCGGTCGGCTCCGTGTCGCCGTACATCGGCCTGCTCGGCACCGTGTGGGGCATCATGAACGCGTTCCGCGGCCTGGCCAACGTGCAGCAGGCCACGCTGTCGGCGGTGGCGCCGGGCATCGCCGAGGCACTGATCGCCACCGCGATCGGCCTATTCGCGGCCATCCCCGCCGTGGTGGCCTACAACCGTTTTTCGCATGATATCGACCGCCTGGCGATCCGCTTCGAAAGCTTCGTCGAAGAGTTCTCGAACATCCTGCAGCGTCAGTCGCGCTAGAACGAACGGAGACCACGATGGCTTCTTCCTTCAACAGCAGCATGCGTGGCGGCCGCGGCCGCAAGCTGAAATCCGAGATCAACGTCGTGCCGTATATCGACGTGATGCTGTGCCTGCTGATCATCTTCATGGTGATGCCGAGCTCGAACAATCCGAGTTCGATCGACTTGCCGCACGCGGAAAAATCGGTGCGTCCGCCGGATGCCTATATCCAGGTCACGCTCAAGCCCAATGGTGCGCTGTCGATCGGCATCGCGGGCAAGAATGCCGATGCGCCGGAAACGGCGCCGAACCGCGATGCCCTGGTGCGCAAGCTGGCAACGCTGCACGAGGACAATCCCGATTATCCGGTGCTGATCGCGGGCGACAAGGAAAGCAAGTACGACGACGTGATCCAGTTGATTTCCGAAGCGAAAAAGATGGGCATCAACCGCGTCGGTCTGGCGACGAAGTAAGGCATGGCGACAAATGAAGCAAACACGGGCGGCCCGTATCGGGTGCCCCGCAATGGCAGCGGCTGGCGCGCGTTCGGTCTCGCGCTGGCCACGCACGCGCTGCTGGTCCTGTTCCTGGTAATCGGCGTCAACTGGCAGAACACGCAGCCGGTGGCCGTGGAAGCGGAAGTGTGGGACCTGACCACGCAGCAGGCCGCACCGCCGCCGCCGCCCGCCGAAGCACCGGAACCGGAGCCTGCGCCCGCGCCGGAACCGAAGCCGGAACCGGCTCCACCGCCTCCTGCCCCGACGCCGGCTCCGCCGCCGCCGAAGGAAGTGACGCCGCCGAAGCCCGATCCGGAAATCGCGCTCAGGAAAGAGCGCGAGAAGAAGAAGGAAGAGGAAAAGCGCATTGCCGAGGAAAAGGCCGAGGAAAAGCGCAAGCAGAAGCTCGAGGACCAGAAGGAAGCCGAGCGGGAGCGCAAGCTCGCCGAGCAGAAGCAGAAGAAAGAGCAGGAAAAGCGGGAACGCGAGGAAGAAAAAGAACGCCTGGCCGAGGAAAAAGCGGCGGCCGAGAAGAAGGAACTGGCCGAGCAAAAGAAAAAAGACGACGAAGCCAAAAAGAAACAGCTGGCCGAGAAGAAGGCCGCGGAGAAGAAGGAATCCGATCGCCTGGCGAAAATGCGCGCGGATGAAATGCGGCGCATTACCGGCGCCGCTGGCGGCAGCAGCGGCACGGCCGAGAAATCGACCGCGCCGCGGATGGACGGCGGCTACGTGGCCGCCATCACGGCCAAGATCAAGAGCAACATCAGCTATGCGGGCAGCCAGGATGTTCCGGGCAATCCGCGTGCGGAGTTCAAGATTTCGCAATTACCGACTGGGGAAATCATTTCGGTCCGAAAGATCAAGAGCAGCGGAATTCCTGCCTACGATGCCGCCGTGGAGAACGCGATCAACAAGTCGTCGCCTCTGCCAAAAAAGAAAGACGGCACGGTGGAGCGGGATATCAATGCCAACTTCAATTTGAAAGACTTGCCTTGACGCGAAACATGAAAAAACTCAATACCCTGTTCATCACCGCCGGCATGCTGGCCAGTCTCACCGCCCAGGCGCAATTGCGCGTGGAAATTTCCGGCGTCGGCAGCAACCAGATTCCCGTGGCCGTGGCCGCCTTCGTCGACGAAGGCCAGTCGCCCACGCAGATCTCGTCCGTCATCAAGACCGACCTGGAGCGCAGCGGCGCCTTCAAGGTGATCGATGCCGGCACGATTACCGACATGAATGTCGATGCTTCCACCTACAAGGCGCGCGGCGCCGACGCGCTGGTGATCGGCACCGTGCAAAAGGGGGCGAACGGCACGTACGACGTGCGCTACAAGCTGATGTCGACGATTCAGAACAGCAAGCTGTCGCAGCTGGACCAGCAGGCGCCGGCGCAGTTCACCCGGCTGTCGGCCCACAAGATTTCCGACGACATCTATGAAAAGCTGACGGGCGTGCGCGGCATCTTCGCCACCCGCATCGCCTACGTGACGCAGCAGGGCCGCTCCTACCGCCTGGAAGTGGCCGACGCGGACGGCGAGAACGTGCAGCTGGCGCTGTCGTCGAACGAGCCGATCATTTCGCCGTCGTGGTCGCCGGACGGCACCAAGGTGGCCTATGTGTCGTTCGAGCAGAAGAAACCGGTGATCTACGTGCAGAACCTGATCACGCGCCAGCGCACCGTGATCGCCAACGAACGCGGCAGCAATTCGGCCCCTTCCTGGTCGCCGGACGGCAGCCGCATCGCGCTGGCCCTGTCGAAGACGGGCAACACGCAGGTCTATATCGCCAACAGCAGCGGCGGCGGCATCCGCCGCATCTCGAACAGCAGCGGCATCGATACCGAACCGCAGTTCTCCGCGGACGGCCAGTCGATCTACTTCACCAGCGACCGCAGCGGCGGCCCGCAGGTGTACCGCATGAGCGTGAACGGCGGCGACGCCCAGCGCGTGACCTTCAAGGGCACCTACAACATCAGCCCGCGTCTTTCCTCGGATGGCAAGACGCTGGCCTATATTTCCCGGCGCAACGGCAACTTCCAGCTCTATGTGATGGATCTGGCAAGCGGCCAGGAGCTACGTTTGTCGGATAACAGCAACGACCAGGCCCCGAGCTTCGCTCCGAACGGCAAGTACATCTTGTACTCGACCGAATCGGGCGGGCGCAAGGCCCTGGCGGTGGTGTCGGTGGACGGCCGGGTCAAGCAACGCCTGACCATTCAGGCCGGTGCAATCAAGGAACCCACCTGGGGTCCTTTCATGAAGTAAAACAGGCAGTAAAGACCTTTCACAACGACCAGGAGAATCAATATGCGTAACGTAAAAAGCATCGCCTTCATCATCAGCAGCGCCGCCCTGCTGGCAGCTTGCTCGAGCCCCGTCAAGGTTACCGAGCCGGCACCCGTAGTGGAAAGCAAGCCGACCGACACCACGCCACAGGCCGACAACACCCGTTCCGTGGCACCGGTGGAAACCAAGTCGCTCGACCCGCTGGACGATCCGCAAGGCGTGCTGGCACAGCGCAGCGTGTACTTCGACTTCGACAGCTATGTCGTGCGCGAAGATGGCAAGTCGGTGGTGTCGAACCACGCCGGCTACCTGACCAAGAACACCAGCCGCAACATCCTGGTTCAAGGCAATACCGATGAACGCGGCGGCGCCGAGTACAACCTGGCCCTGGGCCAGAAACGTGCCGAAGCCGTGAAGCGCTCGCTGGTCGCGCTGGGCGTGTCGGATGCGCAGGTTGAAGCTGTTTCGCTGGGCAAGGAAAAGCCGAAAGCCACCGGCAGCAACGAAGAGGCATGGGCGCAGAACCGTCGTGCCGACATCGTCTACAAGTAATTCCTGAATCCACCGATTCGGACACCCGTAACGGGGCAGCGCGCAAGTTATACTGCGCCCTGCCCCGTTTTTTCATTGAAAGCGCTTACGAACATGATCAAATTCGCCAAGACGGCTGTCGCACTGGCAGCCGCCGCCTTCTCCCTGCATGCCTCCGCCGGCGTGTTCGACGACGACGAAGCGCGCCGCGCGATCCTCGACCTGCGTGCCAAGGTGGAAGCGCTGTCGAAGGATCTCGCCTCCCGCATGGACACCAAGGCGGACAAGACCTCCACGCTGGACCTGATCGCCCAGCATGAACAGACGATGCAGGAAATCGCGCGCCTGCGCGGCCAGGTGGAAGTGCTGCAGAACGAAATCGAAGTAGCCTCCAAGCGCCAGAAGGACCTGTACGCCGACATGGACAAGCGCCTGCGCGCCCTGGAGCCGCGCCAGGTCGAGATCGACGGCCAGACCGCATCGGTCGACCAGTCCGAGCAGAACTCCTACGACGCGGCGATGCAGCAGTTCAAGGAAGGCAACTACGAAGGCGCCGCCACCGCGCTGCAAGCGTTCGTGCGGCGCTACCCCGGCTCGGCCTATGCCGCCAATGCCCAGTACTGGCTGGGCAACGCCTATTACGCGAACCGCGACTGCAAGGCCGCGATCGTGGCGCAGCAGGCGGTGGTCAAGAACTACCCGGACAGCCCGAAGGCCGCCGACGCGATGCTGAACATCGCCAGCTGCCAGACCGAGCTGAAGGCCGTCAACAACGCCAAGAAGACGCTGAACGAGCTGATCAAGGCTTACCCGAACACCGCGGCCGCGCGGACCGCCAAGGAGCGGCTGGGGAGCAAGTAGGAAGCGAGGGGAGCAGCAGTACAGTCCGGTTCGTCCGCCATGGGGTGACCACATGGAACGCAGCAGGAGTCGCGCGGAGCCGGCTTCTTGCCTGTGAGCGGGCAATGGCGTGCGCGCCATTGCCCGCCCGGCACCGGTGGACACGGGCACGAATGAAATTTCGTACGATTCGATGCTCCTAAGCATTTGACAGGAACGGCCGGGCCATCCTATAATCCCGCTTCTTTCGGAGGGTCGTTAGCTCAGCTGGTAGAGCAGCGGACTTTTAATCCGTTGGTCGCAGGTTCGAATCCCGCACGGCCTACCACTCGAAAGAAGCAGCGCAGTAACTAGTTTTGCAGGGGGTCGTTAGCTCAGCTGGTAGAGCAGCGGACTTTTAATCCGTTGGTCGCAGGTTCGAATCCCGCACGGCCTACCACTTGCACAATGTGTCGCGCAGTTGTTGTAGATGTTTGTTTTACCTTGGGTCGTTAGCTCAGCTGGTAGAGCAGCGGACTTTTAATCCGTTGGTCGCAGGTTCGAATCCCGCACGGCCTACCAAGATTCATCAGGAAAGCCCACGAATTCACGTTCGTGGGCTTTTTTGTTTCCGGCCAGTTCAGCGCCCGGGAATATCGCGCCATGCGCCATCGAGGCCGGCAGGCTTTACAGCAGCGCGTCGATCGCCGTCGTAATCTGCGCCTGCAAGCCGACGATATCGACGGTCGCTCCGGTGCCATGGGCGACCTCCGTGTAGATACCGTCGCCGTTACCGTCATGGAATACTTCAAACTGGGTCCGGGTGCCGTATGTCACGGTCTGCACCACGTATCCCTCCTCCGGCTGCGTATAGGCGACTGTGGTATTGCCATGGGTCGACACGGCAACCGTCGTGCCGTCCGCCTTGACGACCTGGGCCGCCGTCACCGTATCGCCGCTGAATGTGAAACTCAGGCGGTCGTACGGGTCGACATCGAGCGCCGTGGTCGCGCTGCCCAACGCGGCGAATGCCTGCGTGTCGGATGCGAGGTGATACGTGGTGCCGTCCGTCGACGTGAATTGAAGCGTCTCCAGCGTATTGCCGTGCACCGTTGTCGCGGTGATCGTGCCGCCCTCGACCGTGAAGCTCGTGGCGGCCAGTTTCGTGACATCGACCGTACGGACGTTGCCTGACCAGCCAACGGATTCGGAAACGGCCGTCACCGATCCGTCGGTCACGGTGAAGGTATAGGAACGCGCACTGGCCACCGTCGTGTCGAACGTCTTCACGTCCTGCGACAGGTGGTACAGCGTGCTGTCCGCCGTATCGACCGCATAGGTCGATACCTCGGTCGTCGTGCCGCGGGTGATGGTTTCGGTCACGGTGCCGGTACCTACCGTGAACGTTGCATCGGCAGGCAGTTTCACCGGGATGACATGGTCGCCGGCGACCCGCGCCAGGCCGGTCACCTGGCCGTCGGTGATCGTGAACTGGACATTGCCGGACACATAACCGGAAGATGAGTAGGGGTTGAATCCGTGATTCGAATTGAAATGGTCGTTACTACGCATAGGGCCGTCTCCAGGATTAAGAATGGAAATACGACTATAGGAGCGCCTTCTGTAAATCGGCGTTAAGCCGCGTAAATATATTTCTCAAAGAAAATTATTTAATCGCCCGATGCATATCGGCACCCGCACCCGTGTCACAAGGAAGACCGCAAAGCCGGTCTTCGCAGGGTTCATTTCAATCGGCGCATCAGCATTTGCTTGTCCACCGGTCGCATGTCTCGACCAGCCCCCCACTCCACTCCAGCCATCCCCCGTCATACACGGCAATCTCCGGCCACCCCATCAGCCACGCATAAAAGAACGCCAACGATGCCCGCCAGCCGGTGCCGCAATAAAACGCGATGCGCTGTTCGGCCGTGATCCCTTCCAGCTGCCACATCGCCGCAATCCCGGCGGCCGGCCGCATCGTGCCGTCGTCCAGCTGATAAGCGGTCATGCTGTTGACGTCGCCATCGTCACCCGCCCTGCCCCAGAGCGCGCCGGGGATGTCGCCCCGCGCGGCGATATAACTGTAGCCCGACACCTTGCCCAGGAATTCCGCCTCGCTGCGGATGCTGACAAGCGCGGTGTCGTTCCGGCCGAGCAGCGCGCGGGCCTGCGCCATGTCGGCCAGGAACTCGGGATGCGCGGGAAACGAAATGCCGAAACCGGCAACCGGAGACAACGACCGTGACGGCCCCGCCTCGCAGGAATGGCCGCCCGCCTGCCACGCGGCGAATCCGCCATCGAGCAGGCGCACATCCGTCACGCCCGCATACAGCATCAGGTGCGCCACCCGCGCCGCGGCCAGGTTGTTACGGCCATAGAGGATGACTGTCGTGTCGTGGCGAATGCCGCGCGACAGCAGCACGCGCAGCAGCGCCTCGTCAGGCACCTTGTTCCAGAGGGGCGGCTCCTCGATTTCGCAGGTATCCAGGTAGCCGGCACCGGGAATATGCGACGCCTCGAAGAAGTGCACGGCACCGCACCCCGTTTCGATCAGCCGGCAACCATCGCCAAGGCCACCGTGCAAGATCAGTGCCGCCAGTTCGTTCGCGCTGACGAGTTGCCGCGCCCGGACCAGATCCGCGCGACAGCCAGCTGCAGGAGGTAGATGAACGGGATTCAATGCAATTGCCGGAAGTTGGCCGTAGGCGGGCACGAGTAAAGAAGGCAGCCATTATATCGCTGCGACAATTCAGCAGGGAAAATCGCCGTTCCGGGAAGCGCGCGGGTACTGACAAAACTGATCTCTACAACGAACAATGGCTTTACATATTACTTCCATGCAATTACCAATCGCTTTTTTCATGCTCTTTACAACGCAGTAAAAAATTAAGCTTGAGCAAAATAATAAATCAGCAATAGTATTGTTGAGTTCCATTGCTTAATTTATATCAAGAAATGCGAACTGCCGCTGGGGGAAGCAGCGGATCAAAAGGGATCATGACAAGAGACACAACAACAAGACCACCGAGTAGAGCAAACCAAGTCGCGAAAGGACATTGCATGAGAATCAAGCCGTTCACCCCGTCGAACCACGGCGGGTTGCAGCAGATGCGCACCGCGCCGGGCGTGAAATCCTCCCTGGCGCTATGTGTCGCCCTTGCCTTTACTGCCGCTGCGCCGATCGCGCATGCCGCGAAGGCGGAAAATCCGGCAGTGTCCGTCGAGCGCGCCGCGCCTCATTGGCAAAGCACCGCCATTCCGGCAGCCTCGCTGACCGTTGGCGGCGCGACGAAAACGCCGTCGCTGAAGCTCAAGCGTTTCCACGCCGCCACGCTGGACAAGCCGGGCATGAAGGGCCTGACCGCGGGTGCGCCGCTCGAACGCGGCGACGGCGAAGTTCCCAATACCCTGACCATCTCGCTGCCCCATCCGGACGGCGGCTACCAGCGTTTCGCGCTGGTCGAATCACCGATCATGGAACCGGGCCTGGCAGCCAAGCATCCCGATATCAAGACCTACCGCGGCAAGGGCATCGACGACCCCACCGCCACGCTGCGCATGGACATCACCAGGCTGGGCCTGCATGCTTCCGTGCGTTCGCCGAACGGCGGCTGGTATGTCGACCCCTATTACCACCTGGACGACAGCCTGTATGCCAGCTATCACAGCCGCGACCTGACGAACCAGCATGGCCCGCTCGTCGAAGCCGCACTGGGCGAAGCGCAGCTGACGCTGTCCCGCGGTTTCTACAAGGAAGGCGACAACGTCGAAGTGCGCGGCCTGAACTTCGCGCCGGGCGCGACCGTCAACATCACCGTGCGTACCGAGGGCGAGGAAGGCGCGCTGCAGACCGTGGCCGCCACGGCGGACCGCAACGGCGTCGTGTCGCTGACGCTGCCGGCCGGCAGCACCGGCTCCTTCGAGGTCGTCGCCAGCGATGGCCGCGCCACCAGCACCGCGTCGTACCACGTGGTCGAGGCCACCTCGGCCGCCAGCGCCACCACCGGCAACCAGCTGCGCACCTATCGCCTGGCACTGGTGACCGATCCATCGTATGCCACCTACTTCGGCGGCTCGGCCAACGTGACGGCCGCCAAGGTCACGCTGATCAACCGCGTCACCCAGATCTACGAGGACGAAACCTCGATCCGCCTGGTGCTGATCGAAGGCACCGATGCGCTGAACCTCGATACCGCCGCGCAGATGACCGGCACCAACGGTCCCTGCGGCGGCGCGGCCTGCTACACCACCGCGCAGGCCTCCGGCTGCGCCAGCTCCACGCTGCAGCGCAACCGCATCGTGACCGGCCTGCTGGCCGGCGCCAGCAACTTCGATATCGGCCACATCGCGTTCGGCCTGAACGGCGGCGGCGTCGCCAGCCTGGGTGTCGTGGGCGGCAATGCCAAGGCACAGGGTTGCACGGGCGTGCCGACGCCGGTGGGCGACTATTTCGCGGTCGACTACGTGGCGCACGAGATCGGCCACCAGTTCGCCGGCAACCACACCTTCAACGGCGTCACCGGCAGCTGCGCCGGCGGCAACCGCAACCCGGAGACCTCGGTCGAGGTGGGCAGCGGCTCGTCGATCATGGCCTACGCGGGCATTTGCGCCGCCGATAACATCCAGCCGCACAGCGACCCGTACTGGTCGCAGCGCAGCTTCGATGAAATCACCGCATACGTCACCAGCGGCGAGACGCCGATCAACGAAGTGCAGGCGGGCGTGCTGCGCAACTTCACCGCCGACGGCCAGCAATTCCAGGTCAGCTGGAACGGTAACCTGTCCGCGCCGATCGTGCGCGGCTCCAACTACACGACCGCCGGCGTTCGGGCGGCGATCCAGGCGATTTCGGGCTGGCCGGCCGGCGCCACCGTCACCATCAGCGCACTGACGAACAACGGCTTCACGGTCACGTTCGGAGGCACGCTGGCGGCCACCAATACCGCGCAACTGCAGCTGGTGAACTTCAGCAGCGGCGTTACCGGCTTTACCGGCGAAATCGCGGCCGGCGGCCTTACCACGCGCGGCGGCAGCATCGCATCGACCGGCAACAGCGTACCGCTGGTCACGACGGCGGCCAGCTACACGATCCCGGTGCAAACGCCGTTCGCGCTGACCGGCAACGCCACCGATGCCGACGGCGACACGGTCACCTACCTGTGGGAACAGAACGACCGCGGCGCGACGGCCGGCACGGCACTGCTGAACAACGTGAAGACGAACGGCCCGCTGTTCAGCCAGTTCGGCAAGCGCGCGGTGGTGTCCAGCACCGACACGATCAAGTACAACTCGCCCGGCCAGAACCACGTCACGACCGATCCGACCCGCGTGTTCCCCGACCTGGACCAGATCCTGGCGAACAACACGAACGCGGAAACCGGCGCCTGCCCGACCCCGGCCGCCACGCCGACCGCGGCCGACATCGAGTGCTACGCCGAGTTCCTGCCGACCCCCGCCTACGTGGGCCGCCCCGGCACGAACGCCGCCCCGGCGTCGCTGAACTTCCGGCTGACGGCGCGTGACGGCCGTGGCGGCATCAGCAGCGCCGACACGCAACTGGTGCTGGCGCCCGCGGCCGGGCCGTTCCTGGTCACGTCGCTCAATTCGGCCGCCACGGTCGATGCCGGCACGGCACAGACGGTCACGTGGAGCGTGGCCAACACCAACGCGGCCCCGGTCGGCGTCGACAGCGTGAAGATCTCGCTGTCCACCGACGGCGGCAAGACCTGGCCGCACACGCTGGCCGCCAGCACGCCGAACGACGGCAGCGCCGCCGTCACGTTGCCGGCCGTGGCGACGACGGCCGCGCGCGTCAAGGTGGAAGCGATCGGCAACGTGTTCTTCGACGTGTCGAACACCAACTTCACGATCCGCCTGCCGGGCGACGTCAACACGGACGGTGTCGTAGACTGTGCGGATATTGGCGTCCTCCGCGCCGCGTTCGGCAAGCGCACCGGCCAGCCCGGGTTCGATGCGCGCGCCGACGCGGTCGTCGATGGCGTCATCGATGCGCGCGACCTGAACTACGTGGCACGCCGCGTAACGTCGGGAACGTCCTGCAACTGACCGCTGCCCAGCTCCTCCAGTTCCGCTGGAGCGCCAACCGGCCGGATCGTCTCCGGCCGGTGATACCATATGACTGCCCGGACCGGGCAACTAGGAGAAACAACATGAGTGGATGGAAGAAATACCTGGGCGCGGCACTGCTGAGCGCGGCAAGCGTACAGGCCTACGCAGCGGCGCTGACTCCCGTGGTGTCGCCGAATCCGGCAACCGTGGGCCAGACTGTCGTGCTCGATATCCAGCTGTCGGACGTGACCGACCTGTACACCTACCAGTTTTCGTTCTCGTTCGACCCGAGTGTGCTGCAGGTCACGGGTGTGACGGCGAGCAACTTCCTTGGCGGCGAGACGTTCCCCGGCGACATCGACAATACGGCCGGCAAGATTTCGTACGCCGCGGGCACGCTGATCGGTCCGGTTCCCGGCGTGTCCGGCACCGGCAGCCTGGGCACGATTTCGTTCCTGGCCATCGGCGCCGGCAGTTCCGCGCTGACGTTCTCGGAAACGCTGTTCTTCAACTCCGGCGGCGACGACATCGCCACCAGCCTCAACAGCGCTTCGCTGCAGGTGAGTGCCGTGCCCGAGCCAGCAACGTACCTGATGCTGGGCGTGGGCCTGATCGGCGTGGCCGCGCTGCGCCGCCGCCAGCTGGCCGGCCGCGCCTGAGCGGCGACTGACCGAACCGGACGGGCCCGCACGGCCCGCGCGAAATTACCGGGCTGCCTTGTGCAGCCCGGTGCTTTTCCGGCGGTTGAAGTGCACGCATCGACTTCCGGCCGCAAAGCGCCTATGCTGATCTTGCCACTACCGGAAAGGAACAGCATGGACTCCGATGCCATCCTCGTTGCGATCCTCGCCTTCTTGTCGCATGGCGTGCTCGACTGGAGCGCGTGGGCGATCGCTGCCTGCACGCTGGCGCTGACGCATGTCACGATCGCCGCCGTCACCATCTACCTGCACCGCTGCCAGGCGCACCGCGCGCTCACGCTGCATCCGCTGGCCAGCCACTTCTTCCGTTTCTGGCTCTGGCTCACCACCGGCATGGTCACGCGCGAATGGGTCGCCGTGCACCGCAAGCACCATGCGCGTTGCGAGCTCGACGGCGATCCGCACAGCCCCGCCGTGTTCGGCATTCGCCGCGTGCTGGCGCAAGGCTCGGAACTGTACCGGATCGAGGCGGCCAACCCGGTCACCGTGGCGCAGTACGGCACCGGCACGCCGGACGACGCACTGGAACGCCGCGTTTATTCGCGCTTTCAGTGGCAGGGCGTGGGCCTGATGCTGGTGATCGACGTGCTGCTGTTCGGCGCCATCGGCGTTACCGTCTGGGCGGTGCAGATGCTGTGGATTCCCGTCACGGCGGCGGGCGTCATCAATGGCCTGGGCCACTGGTGGGGCTACCGCAATTACGACGGCCCCCATGCCGCCACCAATATCGGCCCGCTGGGCCTGCTGATCGGCGGCGAGGAGCTGCACAACAACCACCACACCTACCCCACGTCGGCGCGCCTGTCCTCGCGCTGGTTCGAATTCGACGTGGGCTGGCTGTATATCCGCTTGCTGCAGGCCGCCGGGCTGGCCCGGGTAACGCGCGTGGCGCCGCAGCCGCGCCGCGCGGCCGCCAAGCCGGTGGCGGACCTGCACACGCTGCATGCGATCATCGCCAACCGCCACGAAGTGATGGCCCGCTATGCGCGCATGCTGCGGCGGGCTTGCCGGCACGATGCGAAACGGCCGCACGCCGTCACGTTCGACAAACCCTTCCTGGCCCAGGTCTACCGCCTGCTGCGCCGCGATCCGGGCCTGGTCACGGACGAGCAGGCCGCCTCGCTGGCGCTGTTCCTGCGCCACCGCAGCGCCCTGTACAAGATGCAGCAGTTGCGTGCCGAACTGGCCGAACTGTGGCAGCGCCAGCACGCCGGGCCCGAGGAGCTGCTGGCCCACCTGCGCCAGTGGTGCGAACAGGCCGAACGTTCCGGCATCGGCATGCTGCGCGACTTCGCCGCCCGCCTGCGCAGTTACGCCTGACACGCGAGACGCCCGACCTCCAGCGGCCGGCTTCCGGCATGGCCGGGCCGCCGGTTACAATCGGCGGTCTCCCTCCGTTTTCCGCCTCGATGCCGCACACCCTCGCCGCCCCCTGCTCCGCCGAACTGCTGATCAAGAAAAGCCGCTTCCTCGCCTGCGTGCAGCCGATGACCGACCGCGCCGCCGCGCAGGCCGTGGTGGCGCGCCTGAAGGCCGACCACCCGGGCGCGGCCCACGTGTGCTGGGCGCTGCTGGCCGGCGGCCAGTCGGCCGCCGTCGACGATGGCGAACCCAGCGGCACGGCGGGCCGGCCGATGCTCGACGTGCTGCGCCACCAGGACCTGGAAGGCGTGCTGGCCACCGTGGTGCGCTATTTCGGCGGCGTGAAGCTGGGTGCCGGCGGCCTGGTACGTGCCTACACCGACGGGGTGGCGCAGGCGCTGCTGAAGGCGGAACGCATCGCAATCGTCAAGGAGTGCCGCCTCGCCTGCTCGGTGCCCTACGCGATGGAAGGCCTGATGCGCCGCGAGCTCGATGCCGCCGGCGCCACGCTGCTGGCGGTGGCCCATGGCCACGACGTGGCGCTGGAATTCAGCCTGCCGGAAGCCGCGGCAAAAGCCCTGGTGGCACGCCTCAACGAGAGCGGCAACGGGCGCATCGCCTGGGTTAAAGATTAGCAACAGGTTTATTATTTCTAGCAACTATTTCACGATTGCCTGTATAGTTCCGCCTCCCAATTCAAGGAGGCATCATGAGCATGGCAAATTACCCTACCGAGGCAACCACCGTCGGTTCCCTGGCAAACGGAGGGCGGTTTTCCAGCACGATCGCAACCGTTGGCGAAATGGACTGGATCCGGCTGGAGCTCGATCCTGACGATGCATACCGGTTTACCGCCACCACGGCAGCGGGAACCGAACAGGCCATCTACATCATCGACAGGGCGCAACCCGACTGGCCGTTGTCCACCAATGTGACAGACCATTTCACCTACAACCCGCTGGCCAATCCGTACACGTACATACAGCCCGGCCACCAGTACTTCCTGCGGGTCGACAGCGCAATTGCCACGGCATATACGATCGGCATGACAGCCGCAGCGGACGACTACGGCAACAGCAGCGCCTCCGCCCGGGTATTGGCTGCGGGTGGCACGGCGGATGCCTTCTTCGACTATGCCGGCGACAGGGAACACTACAGCGTTTCTGCAACAGCCGGCCTCACCTATACCGTGACCGTGACGGCGGATACGATGGAAGCCGATGCCTGGCTGCGCGCCTTCAACGACAGGGACGCTACTTACTCGCGGCCAGATGGCGGCAACGCCTATGGAGGGCAAGGCGGGACGACCGTTACCATGTCCTTCCTGGCCACCGAAACGCGCGTCTACGACATCACCGTGGGCATGCCGAGCTACTCGACGCCAGCCTCGCCGGTGCACTACCAAGTAGCGGTCTCGGCCGCAGACAAGACCGGGCCTGCGGTAGTCTCCGCCACCAGCACCATCGACGGCCCGATCCGCATCACGTTCGACGAAGGGATCCGCCTTGGCAGCGGCACGATTTCCCTGGACGGCACGACGTGGGACATCGCCAGCGCGGCCGTGTCTATCGACGGCAATACGCTGACACTCAAGCCCGGCTTCAACCTGATGCCCTACCGGAATCCTATCGTTAGCATCAGTGCAAGCGCGCTCACGGACCTGACCGGCAATATCCGGAAAGACAGCTATTCCGAGGGAAATCACACGACCGTGAAAGTCGACGGTGTCTCTGATGGCAACCTGGTCGGGTCAAGCACCGGCGACTATCTGGGCTCGACGCTGCAGGGCACCAATGGCGCCTTAGACGTGGCTATCTACGGAGGCAAGCCAGGCGATTACACGTTTACCATCGGCAATGGCAAGGTCGAGGTCAGCAGGCCATGGAGCAGCTACCGCGACCTGCTCATCGACGTCGAGCGCGTCTATTTCTCAAAGAGCGCCGATGTGATGGCGTTCTCGCTGGATGGCGACCTCGGCCAGCTCTACCGCCTGTACCAGGCCGCGTTCGACCGCACGCCGGACAAGGCCGGGCTCGGCTATTGGACGGGATTGCGCGACGACGGCATGGCGCTGCACGCCATCGCACGCGAATTCATCGCCAGCAAGGAGTTCACCGACCTGTATGGCGCGAACAGCAGCAATGCAGCGTTCGTCGAAGCGCTGTACGAGAACGCCCTCCACCGGCCGGGCGAGGCGGCGGGCGTGACCTTCTGGACCGGCGCTCTGGACCAGGGTGTCGACCGCGCCAGCGTGCTGATCGGATTTAGCGAAAGCGCCGAAAACCAGCAGCTCGCACTGGGCACGCTCGGCAACGGCTTCAGCTACACGCCGTACGGCTGAAACAGCGTCTCAGCTGGCGGCCGGTTGCGCCCGGACGACGCCGATCCAGGTGGCGCGATGCCACAGCGCCTCGAGCGGACCCTGCCGGTGGCGCCGCAGCCACCATGCCGAGAACAGCCCTTGCAGCACCGCCAGCGCGATGCCGATCAGCAGGCAAACGGTCGCGCCCGTGACCTGGTACAGGCCCAGACCGAAACCGTAGTAGAGCGCGGTGCCCACCACCGACTGCGCCATGTAGCTTGTCAGGCTCATCCGGCCGAGCGGCGCGAAGGCGTTCAGCGCGCGGGGGAAAGTGCCGCGCTGGTACAGCAGCGCGAATACGGCAACGATCGCCCCCATCAGCGCGAAATTCGACCATGACTTGGCGATCGCCAGCAGCGGCCGCCGCAGCGCTTCGCCGGCCACGGCCGCATCGATATTTTCCGTTGCAAGATAGAGCGGCACGAAACACGCCAGCGCCAGCACCAGCATGCGCCGCCAGAACAGCCGGTTGGCATCGGTCAGCGCGAACACGCCGGCGCGGCCGGCCAGCATGCCGAGCATGAACAGCGCGGGAATCTGGAAGAAGCGGCCGTTTTCCCAGCTCCACAGCACGGCCGCGGCCTTGCCGTTCGTGAAATTGCCGGCATAGGTCTGCAGCAGCGTGCCCTGCGTCATGTAGTCGTTGGCCCGGCCGAAATATGCCCAGGAGGCCGGGTCCGCCAGTTTCGCGTCCGGCCGCGGCAGCGCCTGCACAACATCGACCCAGAGAAGAGGCTGCAGCAACAGCAGCGCCGCGATGGCCAGCACCCAGCGGATGCCCAGCCGCGCCACCGGCAGCAGCGCGAACGACATCACCGCGTAGTACGACAGGATGTCGCCCTGGTAGAACAGCGAGTTGACGAGCCCGAATGCCAGCAGCAACAGCATGCGCCAGGCAAAGCGGGGCCGGAAATCCTCGCCGGCAGCGGCGCGGCGCCCGAACTGGATGGCGAACGTCACCCCGAACAGCAGCGCGAAGATCAGGTAGGACTTGCCGCTGAACAGGAAGAACGCGGTATCCCAGATACCCTGGTCCAGCGCCACGAGCCATGCCGGCTGCCCGGCCGGCCGGTGGTACAGGTCGAAGTGCTCGATGTTATGCAGCAACATGATCGACACGATGGCGAAACCGCGCAGCGCGTCGACGAGATCCAGGCGGGAAGTGGTGGGCGGCATCGCTGTCCTGTCGGGAGTGAACGGTGCCGACGATTGTCGATGAAATCGTTATCAATTACCAGCGGCAAATGCGCCCGGCACACCGGTGCCAGGCCGCGGAGCTGCAGGAACACTGACGCCGGCTTGTCGTCCGCTCACCGCCGCCGGGGATGCCGCCGCCGGGACGACGTGTTCTGGTCCTGCAGCATCGAATCGACCCGCGCGGATGCCGCGCGCGACAGGTCCAGCGCCAGCTCGATATCGGGGAAATACTCCGGCAGCCGGTAGCCCAGCCACGCGTAGGCGGAATACAGGCGGCAGGTATCCTCGACTTCCTGCAGCGTCATGTGGTGCAGCTGGTAGTTGTCGGCTTGCAGCCGCGTGACGCGCTTCTTCGACAGCGCCACGCACCAGTTTTCCCACGCGCGCTGCAGGGCCACCACCTTGCTCGACACGGGCACCAGCGACAGCGCGAATTTCTCGGCCACCGTCAGGGGCAGCGTGTCGAGCCACTGGGCGCGCTCCATCTGGTCTTCCGTGATGCGCGGGTAGAAGAAGCCGTCCGGCACGTCGATGTTGTGGATGAAGCGCTTGAGCAGCTTGGCGAGCGAGGTTTCCTGCGTCACCGCCGCGATCCGGTGCAGGTGTTCCAGCGTGGGCGCCACCGCGAAGCCGCTGCTGTTCAGCGGCACCGGCTTTTCCTTCAGCAGCGAGCGCATCACCTCGTGGCTGTCCGCGTCGTAGCCGGCGACCAGGCCCTCTTCATGGATGCCGTAGCGGCCAGCGCGCCCGGCGATCTGGCGTGCCAGCGGCGCCGGGATTTCCTCTTCCTCGACACCGTTGAATTTCACCGTGGAAGTCATCACGATGCGCTGGATCGGCATGTTCAGGCCCATCGCGATGGCATCGGTGCCCACCACGATGTCGGCCTCGCCGTCGCGGAAGCGCTGCGCCTGCGCGCGGCGCACCTCGGGCGACAGGTTGCCGTACACGGTGGCGACCGAATGGCCCATCTCCGCCACCATGTCGCGCCACATCAGCACATCGCGCCGCGAGAACGCGATCAGCGCGTCGCCCGGCCGCAGGTTCTTCACCTTGCGCACCGCGCCGTCTTCCATCGACAGCGGTCCCTTGCGTTTCATCACGTGCACTTCGATCGGGCATTCGAGCCGCTCGGCCAGCGCTTCCACCGCGCGGCGCGCTTCGGGCGCGCCCACCAGGTACACGGTGCGGGCCGGGGCACCGCACACGGCCGCCGTCCATGCGGCGCCGCGGTCGCGGTCGGCCAGCATCTGGATCTCGTCGATGACGGCCACGTCGACCGGGGTGCGGGTATCGAGCATCTCCACCGTGCTGGCCACGTGCGTGGCGTCTTCGGCGAGGCGCCGTTCCTCGCCGGTGACGAGGCTGACCGCCAGCGGCTTGCCGTGATGCGTCACCTCCAGCAACCGTTCATAGTTTTCCAGCGCCAGCAGCCGCAGCGGCGCCAGGTACACGCCGCTGGCCGCCTTGGCCAGCGCTTCCATCGCCTTGTGGGTCTTGCCGGAATTGGTGGGGCCCAGCAACGCGATGAACTTGCGCGGCAGCCGGCGCGCCACCTCGAACGAGGCGGGATATTCGGCCAGGTTGATGCTCTGGCGGGTGCGTTCCGCGTGCTGCTCCTCGCGCTGCCGCTCCACCGCGTGGCCCAGCCGCTGCCGGATCCGGTCGAACACCGCGCCGGCCGGCTCGGAGGTCTGCACATCGTGCAGCGTATGCAGGAAATCCATCGGCGCCAGGCCGAATTCCTCGCACTCGGCGGCCAGTTCGGTCACGAACGCGGCCGCGCTGTCATGCAGTTCGCGCAGCGCCCGCTCGTTCGAGCGTTCGCGGATCAGCGCCGCGCGCGCTTCACTGTCGAGCTTGCGCCATTTCGACGGCTTGGCCAGCACGCCCTGCGCCGGCACCAGCGCATACGGCACGCGCAGCCCCGCCGTCTCGACAGTACCGTCGAAGCGCAGGAACACCCTGCCCTCCAGCTTCATCAGCGCGATACCGCGCTGCGCCAGGCCGAGCTCGAGGCTCAACCGGTCGTCATCAAGTTCTTCAGTCATTGCCAACGCGAGGTCTGGATGGGGCCACGAGTATAGCTCGCCTGCCCCGCGGCCTGCAGCACATCAGGGAACAGGCCGGAACCTTGCCCCGGGCCCGGTTCACGTGGCGGGCACCGCTGCCGTCGATATGGAAAATCAGGCTGCCGGCACCGCCGCGCGGGGGGCGCTGTTCCGATCGACCGCCAGCGATATTGCCAGCACGGCGATGCCGCCCAGCGGCAGCAGCGCGCCCACCAGCGCCGTCGATTGCAGGCCGTAGCCCGCCGCGATCGTCAGGCCGCCGGCCCAGGCGCCCAGCGCGTTGGCGATGTTGAACGCCGAATGGTTCAGTGCCGCGGCCACCGTCTGCGCATCGCCGGCCACGTCCATCAGGCGCGTCTGCACGGCCGGCACCACGGCGATGCCGGTGCCGATCAGGAACAGGTTCAGGCCGGCCAGCCACAGGTTCGAGCTCGTCCAGGCAAACGCCGCCAGTACCAGTGCTTCCCAGATCAGCACGCCGAAGATCGTCGCTGTCTGGTTGCGGTCGGCCAGCCAGCCGCCGGCCAGGCTGCCCACCGTCATGCCCACGCCGATCAGGCCCAGCAGCACGGAGATCTCCAGCGGCGACGCGTGGGTGAGCTGCTGCAGCGTGGGCGTCACGTAGGTGTACATTGCGAACATGCCGCCAAAGCCGATGGCCACCATCAGCAGCGTGAGCCACACCTGCAGGCGGCGGAACACGCCCAGCTCGCCGCGGATGCTGGAATTGCCGGCCGCGATGAACGGCAGGAACACGAACACCATCGCCACGGTCAGCAGCGCCAGCGCGCCGACGATCGCGAAGGCCGAGCGCCAGCCCATCACCTGGCCCAGCCAGGTGGCCAGCGGCACGCCGAAGATGTTGGCGACCGTCAGGCCCAGCATCACCCGGCCGACGGCCTGGGCCCGCTTGTCGGGCGTGACCAGCGCGGCGGCGACCAGGGCGGCCACGCCGAAATAGGCGCCGTGCGGAATGCCGGCCACGAAGCGCGCCAGGATCAGCAGGCCGGGGGTGGGCGCCAGCGCGCCGAGAATGTTGCCGACGGCATACATCAGCATCAGGATCATCAGCATCATCCGGCGCGGCATGCGCGCCATGAAGATCGTGATCAGCGGCGCGCCCACCACCACGCCCAGCGCATAGGCGCTGATCATGTGGCCCATGGCGGGCAGCGTGGTGCCCAGGTCCTGCGCCACCAGCGGCAGGATGCTCATCGACGCGAATTCGCCGGTGCCGATGGCCAGGCCGCCGATGGCCAGCGCCAGCTCGGCCATGCCGGCGCCGCGCGGCGCGATGATGGTGGGGAGGTTTGAATCGAGGTGGGATGCTTCTTGCATGATGCCGCCGGAAAAATGAAGCCGGGCAGGATAGCATGGTGCGGAAAATCGTGCTCGAGGCCGCCACGGCAAGCAAATCCGATTGCGTTATTGAATCAACAATGCGACGATTCCTGTGCAATACGCTGTCTTGCACGATCAGCACCTCCCGCGTGCCGGGTCATTCCTCCTTGCGCGGCTATAATGGCGGCCACCGGCGGCAGGCACATCTTCGACCGCCCAGCACCCACATACTGATCAGCATGCATGGATAACAAAGACGAGAAGCGCCGGCAAGTGATTCGCGCGATGCTGGCACAGCCCGGCGGTGCGGACGCCGCGGACCGGCACCTGCTGCCCTGGCGCTCGCTGGCGGTACACCTGAGCCCCCTGATCGGCGAGATGGGATTCGGCGCCCTGTACGGGCGCACGGGACGCCTGCTGGCCCGGCAGCACGGCTGGCTGACCGCCGGCACGTCGTCGCAGACACTGGACGCCTTGTTCAGCGCACTGAAGGAAGACCTTGCCAAGGCGGAACCAGCGCAGGCGGCGCTGGCCAACGAAGCCCTGTTGACCACGTTTACGCGGCTGCTTTCCGAGCTGATCGGCGAAGCGCTGACAACACAACTGATCGATACCGCGTGGAACGGCGCACAGGCACCAAACAATGCAGGGGAGCAGAAGTAAATGACCGACAAAGTGAGTTTGGGATTGCTGGAGACCGGTGTGCCGGGGCTTGACACCCTGCTGGGCGGCGGATTGGGCGAGTATTCCTTCAACCTGATCGCCGGGGCTCCCGGCAGCGGCAAGACCACGCTGGCGCACCAGATGATGTTCGCGCTGGCCACGACCGAACGGCGCGCGCTGTTCTTCACAGTGCTGGGCGAACCGCCGCTGAAGATGCTGCGCTACCAGCAGCAGTACAGCTTCTTCGAACTCGACAAGGTCGGCGGCGCGATCCGCTACGTGAACCTGGCCGATGACCTGCGCGGCGGCGATTTCTCCGGCGTGCTCGAACGCATCATGCAGGAGGTGGAGGCGTTTTCGCCCAGCCTGGTCTTCGTCGATTCGTTCCGCTCGGTGGCGCAAACGGCCAGGAGCGGCAGCGAAGGCATCGCCGACCTGCAGCACTTCATCCAGGAACTGGGCACGCGGATGACCAGCTGGCAGGCCACCACGTTCCTGATCGGCGAATACGTGCATGTCGAGGCCGAGGCCAATCCGATCATGACGGTGGCCGACGGCGTGCTGTCGCTGGCCCAATCCCAGCAGGACAATTCGATCGTGCGCAAGATCCGCATCGTCAAGATGCGCGGGCAGGCGCACATGGCCGGCATGCACACGTTCCGCATCAGCGATGACGGCGTTCGCATCTTCCCGCGCGTGCTGCCGCCACTGGCCGCGGACCGCCTGCCCGGCGTGCCGGTGGACCGCGATCCGCGCCGCGTTTCCATCGGCGTGCCGTCGCTCGACACGCTGCTGCACGGCGGCATCCCGCAGGGTCATTCGATTCTCGTCAGCGGACCCTCCGGCTCCGGCAAGACGATCCTCGGCACCCAGTTCCTGGCCGAGGGCGTGAGACAGGGCGAGAAAGGTGTGGCCTGCTATTTCGAGAAAGGCACGGCGCGGCTGCGCAATGCCGCGCTGGCCGAGATGGTGCAGGCCGGCCATGTGCGGATCGTGGAAAGCCGCGCCCTCGACCTGACCGCGGACGAATTGCTGGAAGACCTGCTGGCTGCGATCGACGAAACGGGCGCGAAGCGGGTCGTCATCGATTCGCTGTCCGAATTCCTGCTGTACCTGGCGCCGGAATTCCGCCGCGAATTCCGCCTGACCGTGTTCCGTATCCTGTCGAGCCTGGCAAAGCGGGGCGTCACCGTCATCCTCACGATGGGCACCGAGGACCGTTTCACCGAGCTGCGCTTTTCCGATTCCGAGATCGCGTTCCTGGCCGACGGCATCATCGCCACCCGCTACGTCGAGATGGCAGGCGAGCTGACGAAGGTGATCTCGGTCGTCAAGCTGCGCGGCTGCTCGCACAGCACCGCGCTGCGCGCGTTCCGCATCACCGACGCCGGCATCGAGGTCGACGATACCCGGGTGCGCTTCGACGGCATGCTGTCGGGCCACCCCTCCGCGCAGTCCGACGGCAGTTAGACGATGGCGGACCTGGAGCAGCAGCGCGACGACGATCCGCGGGACGTGGCGGAGCTGCGTGTCGCGCTGCGGCAGGCCCGCTTCGAAAACGACCTGCTGCGGGAGGCCAACACGCACCTGGTGCAGGCCACGGTCAATGCCCAAACGCTGCAGGACGAAGCGGAAGCAGCCAACCAGCGCCAGAACGAGTTCCTGGCGATGCTGGCCCACGAACTGCGCAATCCTCTGGCGCCGATCAGCATGGCGGCGGCAATGCTCGAACGCATGCCCGCCCCGAGCCCGGAGCTGGTCGCGCTGCGCAGCGTTATCAGCCGCCAGACCGAGCACATGGCCCGCCTGCTCGACGACCTGCTCGACGCGGCCCGCATCAGCAGCGGCCGCATCACGCTGGACGTGGCGCCGGTCACGCTGGCGGACGTGGTCGAACGTGCCGTCGAGACCGTGCAGCCCCGCATTGTCGAACGAGGGCAACGGCTGGCGGTGCGCCTGACGGCGCCGGACCTCACGCTGAACGGCGACCGGGTGCGCCTCACGCAGGTGTTCTCGAACCTGCTCGCCAACGCGTCCAAGTACACGCAGGACGGCGGCCAGGTCACGCTGGAAGCCGGCGCAGGCGAAGGAGAAGGCCGCGTGCTGGTCACGGTCAGCGACAACGGCACCGGCATCGCCGCCGACGTGCTGCCCCATATCTTCGACCTGTTCACCCAGGGGCCGCGTTCGCTGGCCCGCTCCGAAGGCGGCCTCGGCGTGGGGCTGAACGTGGTGCGCAACCTCGTGCACATGCACGGCGGTACCGTGCTGGGCCACAGCGCCGGCCCCGGCCTCGGCAGCATCTTCACGGTGGACCTGCCCTCCGGCGCGCCGGTGGCCGCCGCACCGCAAGACGCTCCGTCGGCGCAGGCTGCCCACGAGGCCTGCCGGGTATTGCTGATCGAGGACAACGTGGACGTGTGCGACACGCTGAAAGGCTTCCTGGAACTCGATGCGCACGAGGTGACAGCGGCCTACGACGGCGTTGCCGGCCTGGCGCAGGCACAGGCGGGCGGCTTCGACGTGCTGATCTGTGATATCGGGCTGCCGGGTCTCGACGGCCTGGAAGTGATCCGGCGCCTGCGCGCCGGCGGCAGCAGCCTCTATGCGGTAGCGCTGTCAGGCTACGGCCAGGCGCAGGACCGCGCCAATGCGATCACGGCCGGCTTCGACGAATACCTCGTCAAGCCGGTGCGGCCGGACAGTTTGCTGGCATTGATCGATTCGGAAGGCTGCCGGCAGCGCCGGCAGCGCTGAACCGGCGGTTCAAGGCCGGCAGCGGTTCAGGCCGGCATCACCGGCCGGGAACTGCACCGGCCGGTGACCGGCATCATGCCTTCTTCAGCGAGGCGGAAACCGGCAGCTTGCGGATACGCTGCCCAGTGGCTGCGAAGATCGCATTGCACAGCGCCGGCGCGATGCCCGAAGTGCCCGGTTCGCCGATGCCGCCCGGTTCGTCCCGGCTGGCCACGATGTGCACTTCCACGCGCGGCGCCTCGTTCATGCGCATGATCCGATAGTCGCCGAAGTTCGACTGCACCACCTTGCCGCCATCGAGCGTGATCTCGCCCCACAGCGCGGCGGTCAGGCCGAACACAATGCCGCCTTCGAGCTGCGCCACGATGCCGTCGGGGTTGACCGGCTGGCCGCAATCGAGCGCGGCGACGACACGGTGGACGGTCACGTCGCCATCCGGCCCCACCGACACCTCGGCGATCTGCACCATGTAGCTGCCGAACGCGAACTGGGCGGAAACGCCGCGGCCCACCTTGCGGCCGGCGATTGCTTTTAGTGGTTTATTCCAGCCGGCCTTCTGCGCGGCCAGGTTCAGCACGCCCAGCAGCCGCGGCGACTTGTCCAGCAGCGCGCGGCGGTAGGCCACCGGGTCCTGCTTCGCCGCATGGGCCAGCTCGTCGATGAAGCTTTCGACCACGAACACATTGTGCGTGGGCCCCACGCCGCGCCAGAACGCGGTGGGCACCGGCGGCTCGTGGCGCAGGTATTCCACGCGTAGCTCGGGGATCGAATACTGCAGGTCGGCCGCGCCCTCCACCGCATCGGGATCGACGCCGTTCTTCACGGCCGGCGGCGCGAAGCGCGCCATGATCGAGGAGCCCGTCACGCGGTGGAACCATGCGTGCGGCATGCCCTTGTCGTCGAGCTTCGCGGCGAGGCGGTCCAGGTAATACGGGCGATACATGTCGTGCTGGATGTCTTCCTCGCGGGTCCAGACGAACTTCACGGGGCCCGGCTTGGCCTTCACCTTGGCAAAGGCCACGGCCTGCGTCACGTAATCGACCTCCAGCCGGCGGCCGAAGCCGCCGCCCAGGTAGAAGTTATGCACCTTCACCTTTTCCAGCGGCAGGCCGGTCAGCTTCGCGGCGGCGCCCTGCGCCAGGCTGGGCACCTGGGTGCCGCAATACAGGTCGCAGCCGTCGGCGCGCAGGTCGACCGCGCAGTTCATCGGTTCCATCGTCGCATGCGCGAGGAACGGCGCCTCGTAGATCGCCTCGATCTTGCGGCCCGCTTTCGAGTCGCCTTCCAGCTCCTTGAGCGCGTTGCCCTTGTCGGTGGCGACGGCACCGGCGCCCTGCGACTTGGCCATCATGTCGGCCACGATCGACGCGGTCGTCACGCCGGCATTCGCGCCGGCTTCCCACTGCGGCGCCAGCGCCGCCAGGCCCTGCTTGGCGGCCCACATGTGATCGGCCACCACGGCCACCGCACTGCCGATCTTCAGCACTTCGCGCACGCCCGGCACGGCCAGCGCCTTCGGGTCGTTCGAGGCGATCAGCTTGCCGCCGACGACGGGGCTGGCGGCCACGGCGGCGATGCCCATGCCCGGCAGCTTCACGTCGATGCCGAACTGCGCGGTGCCGTCCACCTTCGGCGCCGAGTCGAGGCGAGCATGGTTCTTGCCGATCAGGGTGTACGCGCCCGGGTCCTTCAGCGTCACCGTTTTCGGCGCTTCCAGCTTTGCCGCGGCATCCACCAGTTCGCCGAAATGCAGCGTCTTGCCCGCGGCATTCGTGACGGCGCCGTTGGCCACGCGCAGCGTATCGGGCGCCACGTTCCACGTTTGCGCGGCGGCCTGCACCAGCACGGCGCGGGCGGCGGCGCCGGCCTCGCGCAGCGGCTTCCAGGCGCCGCGGATCGATGTCGACCCGCCCGTCACCTGCCCGCCCAGCAGCGGGTCGCTGTACAGGTTGTTGTCGGCCGGCGCATGCTCCAGCTTTACCTTCGCCAGGTCCACGCCCAGTTCCTCGGCGATCAGCATCGGGATCGACGTGTAGGTGCCCTGCCCCATCTCGACCTTGTGCATGACCAGCGTGACCAGGCCCTCGCGGTCGATGCGGATGAAGGCGTTCGGCGCCAGCCCGGGCGCGCGCTCCGACACCGCGGTGGCCGCGTGGCCCACCGCCTTCTCGGACGGCACTTCCTGGCGGTCGCTTTCCTTGCGGTTGCAGCCGGGCAGCACGAAGGCGACCAGCAGGCCGCCACCGGCGGCGGCGCCCACGCGCAGGAAACGGCGGCGGCTCGGGGAAATATCGTTCATGAATCCCATCGCGGTCTCCTTACTTGGCAACAGTGTTGGCGACAACCGCGGTGCCCGCGGCGATCTTGATCGCGGCGCGGATCCGGCCATAGGTGCCGCAGCGACAGATGTTGCCGGACATGGCGTTGTCGATGTCCGTATCGGTCGGCTTCGGCGTGGCGGTCAGCAGCGCGGTGGCGGCCATCACCTGGCCGGACTGGCAGTAACCGCATTGCACCACGTCGATCTTGCGCCACGCTTCCTGCACCCTGGCGCCGACCGGGTCCTGGCCGATCGCCTCGATGGTGACGATCTTCTTGCCCGCCGCGGCGGACACCGGCGTGACGCACGAGCGGATCGCCTGGCCGTCCAGGTGCACGGTGCAGGCGCCGCACAGCGCGACACCGCAGCCGAACTTGGTGCCGGTCATCCCGGCCACGTCGCGCAGGGCCCACAGGATGGGCATATCGTCCGGCACGTCGAGCGTCTTGTCGGTGCCATTGATGTTGAGGGTGGGCATGCGGGCTCCTTCTTTCTGTTGATGGTGATACAGCTGGCACAAAACGTGTAACTATAGGGCAATGACGGCGATCATGTCGTCCCAATGATAGACTCGCATCGCCTTCCAGCCAATTAAACTTCAGTATTAGATGACCGACCGCCGCCGCTTCCTGATCAACGCCCCGCTCGGCCTGCTGGCCGCCACCGCCACTGCCACCGGCACTGGCATTACAACCGCCGCCGCTGCCGCCGAACCGCCGCCCACGGCGGGTGCGCCACCCACCTTCGGCACGCTGCCCGCCGACGGGCCGCAGGTCACCGCCGCCACGTTCGCCGAGGCGGAAAAACTGCTGCAGGTCGCGCTGACGCCGGCGCAGCGCCAGATGGCGGCGCAGGCCTGGCCCACGTCGCTGGCGGGGCTGGCGAAACGCCGCACCGGACCGGCCAGGGTGCCGCTCGATCATGACCTGGTACCGATGTCACGTTTCGATCCGCTGCTGCCGGGCACGCAAGCCGGTCCGGCACGGGCGCGCTTCGTGCGCGGCTTCGCGGATCCCGGCCCGCTGCCGGCGGCCGATGCCGATATCGCCTACGCCAGCGTGGCGCAACTGTCGCGCTGGATCGAAGCGGGCAAGCTCAGTTCCGAACGGCTCACGCAGATCTACCTGGCGCGCTGCCGGCAGTTCGATCCGCGGCTGCGCGCCATCATCACGCTGCTGCCCGACCAGGCGCTGGAACAGGCGCGCGCGGCGGACCGCGAGATCGCCGCGGGCCGCTACCGCGGACCGCTGCACGGCATTCCCTACGGCGTGAAAGACCTGCTGGACACGGCGGGCATCGCCACCACCTGGGGCGCCGAGCCGCTGAAGGACCGCACCCCGGTGACCGATGCCGCGGTCGTCACGCGTTTGCGCGAAGCCGGCGCCGTGCTGCTGGCCAAGCTGTCGCTGGGCGCGCTGGCGATGAACGACATCTGGTTCGGCGGTCAGACGATGAACCCGTGGCTGCCGGAAGAAGGCGCGTCCGGCTCGAGCGCCGGCCCCGGTGCCGCGATGGCGGCGGCGCTGGTGGCGTTCACCATCGGCAGCGAAACCGGCGGCTCGATCGTCAGCCCCAGCATGCGCTGCGGCGTGACGGGCCTGCGGCCCACGTTCGGCCGCGTGCCGCGCACCGGCGCGATGACGCTGTGCTGGTCGCTCGACAAGCTGGGCCCGATGACGCGCTCGGTGGAAGACGCGATGCTGGTGCTGCGCGCGATCGGCGGCCCGGATGCCGGCGACCTGGCCAGCGTGCCGGCGAAGCTGGACTTCGATCCGGCCGTTCCGGTGCGCGGCCTGCGCATCGGCTACCTGCCCGAGTGGCTGCGCGAAGCCACGGACGTGGACCGCGCGGCGCTGGAACTGGCGAAGAAGGCCGGCATGAAACCGGTGCCGGTGGCGCTGCCGGACTGGCCCTACGGGTCGCTGAACACGATCCTGTTCGCCGAAGCGGCGGCCGCGTTCGAGGAATGGACATTGACCGGCAAGATGGAGCAACTGTCCGAACAGACGCCGGACGCCTGGCCGAACCTGCTGCGCGAGGCGCGCTTCCTGTCCGCCGTCGACTTCGTGCAGGCCGACCGGATGCGCCGCCTGGTGGCGCAGCGCATGGCGCAGATTTTCGCGCAGGTGGATGTGCTGCTGGTGCCTTCGCTGCGCGACGAGATGCTGGTCATCTCGAACCATACCGGCCACCCGTCGCTGACCCTGCGTACCGGCTTCGTGCAGGTGAGCGAGGCGCGCAGCGACTGGGCGCCCCACCCTTCCCGCCCGCTGGCGAAGTTCGCGCCGCCGCGGCGCGTGCCGCACGGCGTCACGCTGATCGGCCGCCTGTTCGACGAGGGCACGCTGGCGCGCGCCGGCATGGCGCTGGAACGGCTGGCAGGGGTCGCCAGCGAGCGGCCGCCCGGCTTCTGATCCGGCTTCCGGTCTTCCGCCGCCGTTTTACCCCGTTTCGCGGCGCCGGGCACCGGTTTCGTCGCAACCGGCTGGCCCGGCCGGCGGACCGGCAGCATGATGGCTCCGTCAACCCAACCAGGAGCCATCATGCTGCAACAGATCGTCGCCCACACTCCCATCCACGTCTGGCTGCTGCTGGCCTTCCTGGCCTGGCGCGGCATCGCGGCCAGCCGCGACGGCGAAGTGCCGCTGCGCCGCCTGGCCGTGCTGCCGGTCGTCATGCTGGTGTTGTCGCTGCAGGACATGGCCGGCCGCTTCGGCCTGCACGGCCTGCCGCTGGTCCTGTGGCTCGCCGGCGCCGGGATCGGCATGCTGGCCGCCTGGCGCATCACTTCGCCGGCGGCACCCGGCAGCGCACCGGGCATGGTGCTGCAACGGGGCAGCTGGCTGCCGCTGGCGCTGATCATGGCCATCTTCGCGGCGAAGTATACCGTGGCCGTGCTGTGCACCGTGCGGCCGGAACTGGCAACGCAAACCGGGTTTGCCTGCGCCACCTGCGCGCTGTACGGTGTCTTCAACGGTTTGTTCGCCGGCCGGGCGCTGCGTTGCCTGCCGCTGCCGCGCGCATTGCGGACTGCAGTCAGCCGCTGAGGCACGGCGCCTGCGCGGTGCACGATGCCGGCGGCGGCACCACGCCTGCCGGGCGCGCGGTCTCAGGCCACGTTTTCATCCTCGGCCTTCGCCTCCCGCATGGCCTGCGGTTCGAGATGCTCGGCGCTGACATTGAGCCAGATGAAGCCGCCCCACGCGAGAAGCAGCGCGGCCGCGCAGCCACCGATCACGCCGGCGTTGACCAGCAGTTCGGGGTGGCCATGCAGCGATTCGAACGCCGCCACCAGGCACTCGATCGACAGCGATACGACGACGACGATCAGGAAGCGCGACAGGAAGCGCCGTACCCGGGTCGGCGTGCTGATGCTCGTTTCCCGCTGCACTTCTTCTTCCAGCACGGTCTGCCCCAGCTCGAAGGCGGCGACGGCGATCGTCAACAGGCCGATGCACTCGAGGATGCGCACGAAGCGCGGCGGCGCTTCGGCGTCGACCGCGGCCGTCAGGGCTTCCCAGATTTCCCAGCCGGCCATGCCGACCAGCGCGGTGCCGCAGACGAAGAAGAAGATGGACACGGCGATGTAGCCGGCGCCAAACAGTTTCAGCATGAATTTCATTATGTTCCACATATATCGATATGCGGCAATATTCTCACGCTTGCCGGCCGGCAGTCGCACGCGAGCGACCGGACTTCGGTAAAATTCGTCAAAGCAATGCCCACACGATGGTTTGTCAATCGGGCGTGAACTGATTACCAAACTTTATTACCCCTCATTCACTTATCCTTTGTCAGGATCACGATGACATTCACCGTTCTGCTCAACCTCACTGCCGCCCTGCTCCTGCTCGGGTTCCTGTACAGCCAGCAACGCCGCCACGCGACCTTCACGGTCCGCGTGTTTTCGGCGCTCGGCCTGGGCGTGCTGTTCGGCGCTGCCCTCCAGGCGCTGTACGGCGCCGACAGTGCCGTGATCAAGACCACCGGCGAATACCTGGACATCGTCGGCGCCGGCTATGTGAAACTGCTGCAGATGATCGTGATGCCGCTGATCATGGTGTCCATCGTGGGCGCGATCCTGAAACTGCGCAACGCCACGTCGCTGGGCAAGATCAGCGTGCTGACGATCGGCACGCTGATGGCGACGACGGTCGTGGCGGCGGCGATCGGCATCCTGATGGCCAAGCTGTTCGGGCTGACGGCGGCGGGCCTGACATCGAGCGCGGCCGAGGTGGCGCGCGGCGCCTACCTGGAAGGCAGGCTGGCCGACGCGCAGGCGATCTCGCTGCCGAACATGATCCTGTCGTTCATCCCCGCCAACCCGTTCCTGGACATGACGGGCGGGCGCAAGACATCGACGATCGCCGTCGTCGTCTTCGCCGTGTTCGTGGGCATCGCGGCGATCGGCATTGCCGACAAGAAGCCGGAACTGTTCGTGTCGTTCGATCACGCGGTGAAGGTGGCGCATGCGATCGTGATGCGCATCGTCACGCTGGTGCTGCGGCTCACGCCCTACGGCGTGTTCGCGCTGATGGCGCAGGTGGTGGCCACGTCGAGCTATGCGGACATCGCGCACCTGATCGGCTTCGTCGCCGCCTCCTACTGCGCGCTGGCGCTGATGTTCTGCGTGCACCTGGCCATCGTGGCGGGCACCGGCCTGAATCCGCTGCGCTTCGCGAAAAAGATCCTGCCGGTGCTCACCTTCGCATTCACGTCCCGCAGCAGCGCCGGCGCGATCCCGATGAATGTGCAGACGCAGGTGCAGCGGCTCGGCACACCCGAGGGCATCGCCAATTTCTCCGCCTCGTTCGGCGCCACGATCGGCCAGAACGGCTGCGCCGGCATCTACCCGGCGATGCTGGCCGTGATGATCGCCCCCACCGTGGGCATCGATCCGTTCACCGTCGCGTTCCTGCTGCCGCTGCTGGCCGTGATCACGATCGGTTCGGTGGGCGTGGCCGGCGTGGGCGGCGGCGCCACCTTCGCCGCGCTGATCGTGCTGTCGTCGATGAATTTGCCGGTGGCGCTGGCCGGCCTGCTCATTTCCATCGAGCCGCTGATCGACATGGGCCGCACGGCGCTGAACGTTTCGGGCGCGATCACGGCCGGCACGCTGACCTCGCGCGTGATGGGCGAGACCGACGTGGCGGTATTCGACAGCGATAATGATACCGACGTCGACGCCGATATCGAACCGGCCGCCACCCCCGTCTGAGGGCACGGCCCGCGCGCGCACTTCGGTTGCGCCACCGTTTTGCAGTTTCGTCTAGTATTCGCAAACCGAATCACCAGGACGGACGGCGATGGAACAAAAGTGGCCTCAACAGATCTGGATCGTGCGGCACGGGCAAAGTGCCGGCAACGTCGCGCGCGACGCAGCGGAAGCCGCGTCGCAGTTTCTGATCGACATCGCGGATCGCGACATGGACGTGCCGCTGTCCGCGCTGGGCGAGCAGCAGGCCGCCGCGCTGGCCGGGTGGTTTGCCGCCATGCCGCCGGAAGAACGGCCCAACGTGGTGCTGTTTTCGCCTTATGTGCGGGCCCGCGAGACGGCGATGACCATCGTCAACAGCCTGCCGCGTGACGAACTGCTGACGGTCGCCACCGACGAGCGGCTGCGCGAAAAGGAATTCGGCATCATCGACCGGCTGACGCCGCTGGGCATCGCCGACAAGTTTCCCGAACTGCACGAGCAGCGCCGGCACGTGGGCAAGTTTTATTTCCGCCCGCCGGGCGGCGAAAGCTGGTGCGACGTGATCCTGCGCCTGCGCAACATGCTCGAAACGATCACCCGCGAATACCGCGGCGAACGGGTGCTGGTCGTGGGGCACCAGGTCATCGTCAACTGCTTCCGCTACCTGCTGGAACGGATGGACGAGGAGGCGATCCTGGCGATCGACCGCGCCGCCGATGTGCCGAACTGCAGCGTGACTTCCTACCGTTTCAAACCCGATGCCGGCAAGCGCGGCAAGCTCGTGCTCGAGCTGGAAAACTTCGTTGCTCCGCTGACTTCGACCGGCACGCCGGTGACGAAAAGCAAGGACCAGCCCGCCGCACCCAAGGCTTGACGCCAAGGCTCACAACAGGAACATCGATGACAACCGAGATCACCGCCGCCACGTTACGAGAATGGGCGCTGCCCGAACCCTCGTTCGACGACGACAAGGAAGGCCGCGGCCACGTGCTGATCGTGGGCGGCTCGCGTGAAATGCCGGGCGCCGTGATGCTGGCGGCCACCGCCGCGCTGCGTGCCGGTGCCGGCAAACTGACGATGGCCACGGCGGCCTCGGTGGCACCGCTGGTCGCCGCGGCGATTCCCGAGGCGCGTGTGATCGGCCTGGCTGAAACGAACGGCGGCGGTTTCACCGTGGAGGCGGCACGCCGGCTCGGCGAGCTCTTCGGAAAGCCCGGCAAGCCCAGCGCCGTGCTCGTGGGTCCCGGCATGCAGGACGATGCGGCCACGGCGGAACTGGTGCATGCGCTGCTGCCGCGCCTGGCGGGCGCGCGGGTGATCCTGGATGCCGCCGCGATGGGCGCGGTGCGCGCGCAAGGCGAGCCGCACCTGCTGGAAGAGCCGAAGGACATGGAGCATTTCCGCTTCAAGGAAGCGGTACTGATCACGCCGCACGCGGGCGAGCTGGCGCACCTGACGCGGCGCGACAAGCAACAGATCTGCGATGCGCCGCTCGATGCGGCGCAGGAAGCCGCCCGGCGCTGGAACGCGATCGTGGCACTGAAAGGCGCCACCACCGTGATCGCCACGCCGGACGGCCAGCAGTGGCAGCACCAGGGCGGCAATGTCGGCCTGGCGATTTCCGGCTCGGGCGATACGCTGGCAGGCATCATCGCCGGCCTCGCGGCGCGCGGCGCCACGCTGGAACAGGCTGCCGCCTGGGGGATCGCGCTGCATGCGTCCGCCGGCGAACAGCTGTCGATCCGGTATGGCGTGCTGGGTTACCTGGCACGGGAAATTTCGGCTGAAATACCGGCCCTGTTGAGAACGCTGGCCCCAGCCTGAGGGGACAGCGGCAAGTACCGGGACCTTGAAAAACCGCCGCGAGCGGTGCCGGACCTGGTCGAGAAGCGGCGCCGTACCCTGGTACGGCACGCCTCGGAGACCGGTGGCTGGCGCCGCGCAGGAGGGTTTCGAGGTTCCAATAATCAGGCATGTCTTGAACCGGCAACCATCCTGGCGGTCTAACGATACCTAGTGGTTTCGCCAATCTACCCACTTTTTAAGGAGTCGAAATGATGAAACTGAGCAAACCGTCCGCCCTGATCCTGGCCGCAGTGCTGGGTACCGCCGTACTGACCGGCTGCAAGAACCGCGATGCGGACACGCCGCCGGCAGACACCACGGCACCGGCCGTAACGCCGGACACGAGCACGACCCCGGCCGCACCGGCTACCCCGCCGGCCAGCGGCTCCAGCGACGCGGGTGCAACCGGCGGCGCAACGGGCGGCATGAACAGCGGCACCACCACCACCCCACCGGCCGACGGCAGCACCGCCACGTCGCCGACCGATGGCACGACGACCACCCCGCCGATCGAAGGCGCCAAAACGCCTGCAACCGACGCAGCCGGTACCACGCCGGCCCGCTGATCGGGGCCCGGCAATGAAAAAGCCGGCATCTCTTCGGAGATGCCGGCTTTTTTTACGTTCACCCCGGAATGCCCCACGCGTGGGGCATCGCCGTCAGAACTGGTAGTTGTAGGCCACGCCCAGCAGATTCATGTGCGTCTGCCAGGAGCCGCGCGTGGTTTCCCCATTGCCCGTGCAGGTCAGCAGGCCCGGACGGCAATCGTTCTTGTAGCTGCTGCTGGCTTCCTTGAAATCCAGGTACGTGTACGCCACGTCGATCGACGACTTCGGCGACAGTTTCCAGTTCGCACCGAACGACAGCTGGTTGCGGTCGGAATCGGGCAACGCGGCGTGGCGCAGCGCGTCGCTGCGCACCGGTGCCTCGTCGTGCGCGATACCGGCGCGCAGCATCACGCGCTCGTTCAGCTTGTAGTTCGCGCCCAGCGCCACGCGCACCGTGTTCTTCCACTGCTGGCGGATCACCAGGTCGCCATTGTCGGTATCGAGGAACTGGATGTTGATGTTCTGCATGCGCGAATTGCGCGTCCAGGTCACATCGAACATGCCGGCCCACTGCGCATCGAACTCGTGATAGCCGTTGATCGACAGCGTTTCCGGGGTGCGCAGTTTCACGAGCGCGGCGGAATCCTCGTGGTGCGAAGCGGCTTCGATGACACCGTTCACGACGCGGTCGGTGGTGACGGTGGAGAAGTCCCAGTCCGCGCCGCCGCCCAGATTGTGGTCGATGTGCGAGCGGTAGGCCACGCCCAGGCGCGTGCCCGGTGCCGGCGAATACAGGTAGCCCACGTTGAAGCCGTAACCCCAGTCCTTGCCCTCGACTTCGGCGCGGCCATCGCTGATGGAGCGCAGCGCCGCCGGATTGCCGCCCAGCGCGACGATCTGGCGGATCAGGGCGGCGCCGGTGCCGGCAGCCTGCGAAGCGGCTACCGAACCGGGCACATCCACGTTCTGGCCCAGGCTGGCCTTCATGAATTCGGCGGTCACGCCGAAGCCGAACGAGTGGCGCTCGTTCAGCTTGAACGACACCGACGGGTTCAGCGCGATGGCGGTCAGCTTCATGTCGGTCAGCGCGTAGCGGCCGGCCCAATCCCAGTCATACGACAGGTTGGCGCCGTACGGCACGAACGAGCCGAAGCCCGCCGTCCACTGGTCATTGATCTTGTGGCTGTAGTACAGCGAGGGAGCGGCGACCGCTTTCGGCGCGTACTCGTCCTGCAGCTTCTGGCCGCCGGTGGTGGTGCCGGTGAAGCGGGTCGAGCCGCTGTCCGAGTAGGTGGAATGCGGCACGAGTGCCGTCAAGCCGGTCATGAGCTGGCGGCCTTCCAGGCGCGACAGGCCGGCCGGGTTGGCAAAGATGGTGGAAGCGTCAGCCGCCTCGGCACCGTTGGCCTCGGCCGTGCCTTGCGACGATACGCTCTGCGAGCCGAAACGGTAGCCGGATGCGCCGGCAGTCGCGGACACGGTCGCCATCGCGGCCGTGATGATCAGGGTCAGGTATTTTTTGTTCAAGGTAGTCTCGCTGTCTATTCTTGCCATTCGAATAATTGCTCCCCTCTAACTTCCGGAGTTGCGGGGCCGAGAATACTACACTAAAGAAAATTTTGATACGAGCGTTCGTTTTCCGCACTGCAACATGTATCAAATCAGTTTTCGTAACAAATTGGTTGATGAAACCGCTAGACAATGCACCCTTTTTGGTTTTGATTTTTCCGCCCAAAACAGCACTTATAGCTGAGCTGGTTGCAACACCCCGCGGGGACTGGCACCGAATTTGTACAACACAGTTGCTTCAAACCGGGGTCAGACCCCGGTTTGAAGCAACATTTCCAAGAATCGGGGTCAGACCCCGGTTCTTGGAAATGTCGCCGGAATGAAAAAAGGGGCCGCTTGTGGCGGCCCCAATGGAGAAAGCGTTGGCGATCAGGCGGCTTCGGCCATCGGTGGCGGCGGCTTGTTGCCGCGGCCGGTGACCTTGTGCACGCCCTTCATGACCAGGCGGTAGATCAGCCGCACGAAGGTCAGCGCCAGGATGGCTTCGATGAATGTCAGCACGCCGGCGGTGAACACGTTCCAGCGCCGGGCACGGCGGCCGAACTTGGCGGCCATGCGGTCGCGGGTGATCTCGATGCTGTCGTAGAACGTGGGCACCATCAGCAGCGTCAGCACGGTGGAGGTGATCGTGCCGCCGATGATCGATACCGCCAGCGGACGGTAGAACTCGCCGCCCTCGCCGTGGCCGATCGCCACCGGCAGCATGCCGGCGATCAGCGCGAACGTCGTCATCAGGATCGGGCGCAGGCGCATGCGGCCGGCATACATCAGCGCATCCTCGCGGCCGTAGCCCTCCTCTTCGCGCTTGCGGGCCGCGTCCAGCAGCAGGATCGCATTCTTCGCCACCAGGCCCATCAGCATGATCACGCCGATCAGGCTCATCAGGTTGATCGTTCCCTTCGTCAGCAGCAGCGCGACCACCACGCCGATCAGCGACAGCGGCAGCGACAGCATCACCGCCAGCGGCGCCGTGAACGAACCGAACTGCATCACCAGGATCAGGTACATCAGGCCGATGCCCGATACCAGCGCGATGCCCATCTCGCTGAACACTTCCTGCATGTCCTTGCCCGAGCCGGCCACGGCCAGGCCATACCCAGGCGGGAAGTCCATGTTCTTCGCCAGCGCCATCGCGTCGGCCGTCACTTCGCCCGGCGAACGGCCCTGCACGTTGGCCGACACGGAAATCACGCGCTTGCCATCCTTGTGGGTGATCTTGGCGGGGCCCTTGCCCATCGTGATCGTGGCGATCTGGTCCAGCGGCACCATCTGGCTGGTGCCGGCCACGGCGATCGGCAGGCGCTCGATGTTCTCGGCGCGCATGCGGTCTTCGGGCGCCAGGCGCACCGCCACGTCGCGCGTCTCGCCGGTCGGATCGACCCAGTCGCCCACTTCGATACCGGCAAAAGCCACCCGCAGGGCGGAAGCGGCATCGCCCGCGCCGATGCCCATCGAGTTCGCCAGGCCGCGGTTCAGTTCGATCTGCAGCTCATCCTTCGGATCCTGTTCCGACAGGCTGACGTCCACCGCGCCCGGCACCTTGCGCAATTCCGCCATGAAGCGGCTGGTGATTTCCATCAGCTTGCGCGAATCCTCGCCCATGAACTCGATCTGCACCGGCTTGCCGGAATTGTTCGACAGGTCGTCCAGCACCATGTACTCGGCACCGACGAGCTGGGCCAGCTTGCCGCGCAGTTCACTCGCCACCTCGCCGGCGGAACGGTCGCGTTCGTTTTTCTTGCCGATGTCCACGTAGATGCGCCCGCCCGTCAGGTTCACGTAGCTGCTGGTATTCTTCGTTTCCTTGATCGCATGGGCCATCTCGGCCGCCTTGACCATCTTGATGCGGGAATACTCCAGGCTGCTCGACGATGGCGTGCGTACTTCGATCATGATCGTGCCGAAGTCGGAAGACGGCACGAAGCTGGTACCGCCGAATTTCGCCTGCAGGCCGATGGCGGCCACCAGGCTGGCAACGGCGATCACGGCCATCCAGCGGCGGTGATGCAGCGCCCAGGCGATCACGTTGCCGTAGCGGTCGGCCTGGTGGTCGAACCACGTGTTGAAGCGCTGCAGCAGCTTCTCGAAGCCCTTGCGTGGCATGTCGTGATGACCCGGCGGGTCGCCCCAGTAGGCCGACAGCATCGGATCGAGCGTGAACGAGATGAACAGCGAGACGGCGACGGAAGCGGTCACGGTCAGCGCGAACGGGCGGAACCACTCGCCGGTGATACCTGGCATGAACGCGACCGGAATGAACACGGCCATGATCGAGAACGTGGTGGCCGCGACGGCCATGCCGATCTCGTTGGTGCCGTTGATGGCCGCCGTGCGGCGGTCCGCACCCATCTGCATGTGGCGCACGATGTTTTCGCGCACCACGATCGCATCGTCGATCAGCACGCCGATCGCCAGCGACAGGCCGAGCAGCGTCATGAAGTTCAGCGTGAAGCCGCACAGCCACACGCCGATGAAGGCGGCGATCACCGAAGTGGGCAGCGACAGCGCCGTGATCAGCGTGGAACGCCACGAGTTCAGGAATGCGTAGACCACGAAGATCGTCAGGCCGGCGCCCAGCACCAGGGCCTCGATCACATTGTTCAGGCTGCTTTGGGCCTCCTCGCCGCCGTCATTGGTGATTTCCAGCGTGGTGCCCGATGGCAAGGTCTTTTCGATTTCCTTGACCATCTCGTGCACCGCCTTCGACACCGCGACGGTGGACGCGTCGCGCGAGCGGATGATCGAGATGCCCACGTTCGGCTGGTTCGAGCGCATCGACACGCTGTTGATCTCGGCAAAACCATCCGCGATCGTCGCGACCTGGCCCAGGCGCACGATCTCTTCGCCGCTGCGCTTGACGACGACCTGCTGGAAGTCTTCCGGACGCTCGATGCGGCCCACCAGGCGGATGCTCTTTTCGTCGAGCGAGCCGCGCAGCTTGCCGACCGGGGCGTTGGTATTCTGCATGCGCAGCGCATTGGTCACGTCGCTGACCGAGACGTTGTATTCGCGCAGTTTCTCGGCCTGCAGGAGCACCGACAGTTCGCGCCGCAGGGCGCCGTCGACATTGACGTTGGCAACGCCGTCGACGCCGCGCAGCCGGTCGGCCAGCACGTCCTCGGCCAGGCGCGAGATTTCCGCATGGCCCTGCGTTTTCGACGACAGCGAGAGCTGCATGATCGGCTGCGCGGAAACGTCGACGCGCTGCAGGATCGGCTCGCGCATCTCGACCGGCAGCTTGTAGCGCACGGCCGCGATGGCATTGCGGATATCGTCGGACGCTTCGATCAGGTTGCGCGTGAACGTGAACTTCATGCGGATCTGCGCCTGCCCTTCCGACGCGGTGCCCACCGTCTCGGTCACGCCGGTGATGCTCTGCAGCGATTTTTCCAGGCGGTTGACGATCTCGCGCTCCACCGTTTCCGGCGAGGCGCCGGGATACGGGATGGCCACGATGATCATCGGCACTTCCACGTCCGGGTTCTGGTTGACGCGCAGCTTCTTCAGGGCCATCAGGCCCAGCGCCATCATCGCGATGATCAGCACGATCGTCGCGACGGGCCGCTTGATACTGAAATTGGACAGGAACATGGTCAGTTTCCTTTGGCCGCCGCCGACTTGTCGCCGGCCGACGCCAGGTTCTTCGGCGTTACCAGCTGGACCGGCTGGCCGTCATGCACCGTGGAGCCGGGCGCGCGCAGCACCAGGTCGCCCGACGCGAGTCCGCTCTTCACCTGCCAGTGCCCGGTGCGTTCATCGCGCGCGCCGACCACCACGTTTACCTTCGACAGCTTGTTGTCGCGCACGCGCCAGGCGTAGCTCGTATCGCCGGCCTGGATCATTGCCGTTTCAGGCAGCATCAGCGCATCGCTGGTCTCGGTTTCGACACGGCCCTCGGCGTACAGGCCGGCCACGCGCGGCTGGATGCTGTCGGTGAACTCGACCAGCACCTCGACCTGCCGCGTGACAGCGTTTGCGGCAGGGTCGACGCGCTTGACCTTGCCCTGGAAATTCTGGCCGGGATAGCCGTTGACACGGAACAGCACGGGCTGGCCCACCTTGACCACGCCGATCTTGTCGGCCGAGACCAGGCCTTCGAAGCGCATGCTGTGCGGGTCGATCACCTTGATCAGTTCCTTGCCGATCTGGGCGGTGTCGCCGTTCGAGACCTTGCGCTCGCTGACGATGCCGTCGAACGGCGCGCGCACCAGCGTGCGGTCCAGCTGCTGGCGGGCGCCCACGGCGCGCGCCCTGGCGGCGGCCAGCTCGCTTTGCGCCGTGTTCAGGCGCACCTCGGCATCTTCCAGCGCCTGCATCGATGTCATGCCCGATGCGCGCAGTGTCTTGTTCCGTTCGAGCATGCGCTGGGCCTGGTCCACCACCTGCTTCGCATTGCGTACCGACTCCTCGGAAGAACCCAGGCTGTCGCGGATCGACGTGTCGTCGAGGCGCACCAGCAGGTCGCCCTTTTTCACCGGCTCGCCGTTTTCCTTCAGCACCTGCAGCACGATGGCCGATACCTCGGCGCGCAGGTCGGCGCGGCGTTCCGGCTGGACCGAGCCGGTGATCACGGGGCCGGAAGCCAGCGCATCGCTGTGGACCGTCAGCACATCTTCAGGTGCGATCAGGAGTTTGACTGCCTTCTTATCGTCACCCTTGGCGGCCCCCTCGGCCGCTCCGGGTGGTTTTCCGCAGGCGACGAGGCTCGTGGCGACGGCGAGAGCGATCAGGGTATTTCGCAACATGAAGAATCTCCGAGAGTTTTGGACTGCTGAGCTTGTTGAAGTACCGCTTGTTACGTTCGTTATATTTTTTGTACTACCGGGAGCGCCGAGTATGTCCAGTGCGATACAAGGTGTCAATTCGGCCGGGGCCAGACTGCGGGAAAATGTGGCTGGACTGCTGAAATACGCGGACAGGCTGCAAGGGTGCTGGCCGCTGAGCTGGCCAATGAGCTGGCCGCTGAGTTGGCCGCTGAGTTGGCCGCTGAGTTGGCCGATGACTGATGAATGAGCTGACAGGTGCGCCGGGCGGGCAGCCGACGGCGCACTCGGGGGGACCTCCGTCGTTGTCCACCCCGCTATACGGCGACGGCGTCAGCCCCTGCCGAACACGGCATGCACAAGGTGCCCGAGCGCGATGCCCGTCGCCAGGCCGCCGCAGATTTCGACCACGGTGTGGCCCATCCGTTCCCGCAGCCATTTATGGCCCGGCTTGCCTTCGGCAAGGCGGTTGATCGCCGCCGCCTGGCGGCCCACGTGCTGGCGCAGGCTGTTCGCGTCGATGATCACGATGAAGCACAGCGTGACCGCCGCGCCGAACGCCGGATGGCCGATGCCTTCGCGCAGCGCGATCAGGGTAGCCATGCTGGACACCACGGCGCTGTGATTGCTGGGAAAGCCGCCATTGCCCACCAGGTTGAATGCCCATTTGCGGGCACGAATACTGTTGATCAGGAATTTGATGGGGCCAACGGTGATCCAGGTGAGCAGCGGCGTGACGAGATAGGCGATATCCATGGGTTACTTTCGAGTTCCTTTTTGGCAATTCTTCATTATCGCAGAAGCCGGCTCCCCTCCGGAAGCAGACACAGTAAAATCGCCGGGGCTTTACATATAACTAATAAAACATTTCAATGAAGGATGGGGCATGAAGCATTTCAGGTTTTCAATCATCGTAACCGTCGTCCTGATGGTATTGGCCTGCTGGTGGGGGTACACCCAGCGCGGCATGGCCGGGCTGTTCTCGGCGCTGTGGATCACGGCCGTGCTGGGCGTGATGGAAGTATCGCTGTCGTTCGATAACGCGGTGGTCAACGCCTCCGTGCTGAAGGACTGGAACGCGTTCTGGCAAAAGCTGTTCCTGACGGTCGGCATCCTGGTGGCCGTGTTCGGCATGCGGCTGATCTTCCCGCTGGCGATCGTGGCGGTGGCAACCGGGCTGGACCTGTTCCAGGTCTGGACGATGGCCACCACCCGGCCCAACGAGTACTCGCGCCACCTGATGGACGTGCATGCCGAAGTGGCTGCGTTCGGCGGCGCCTTCCTGCTGCTGGTCTTCCTCAACTTCCTGTTCGATGACGAAAAGGAAGTGCACTGGCTGGGCTGGATCGAGCGGGCGGCCAACCGGATCGGCACCGGCAGCCTGTCGGTGCTACTCACGCTGATAGGCGTGCTCATCTGCACGGAACTGGTGTCCGAAGCGCACCGCTACGCCGTGCTGTACGCGGGCATCGTGGGTATCGCGATCTATCTCGCCGTCGGCTGGCTGTCCGGCCTGCTTGAAGAAAAGGAGCACGATGCAGACGGCAATGGCGGCGAACTCGGCAAGGCGGTGCAGCGCGGCAGCATCGGCGGCTTCCTGTACCTGGAAGTGCTGGATGCATCGTTCAGCTTCGACGGCGTGATCGGCGCGTTCGCGATCACCAGCGACGTGGTCATCATCATGCTGGGGCTGGCGATCGGCGCCATGTACGTGCGTTCGCTGACCGTCTACCTGGTGCACAAGGGCACGCTGGATGAATTCATCTACCTGGAACACGGCGCCCACTACGCGATCGGCATCCTGGCGGTGATCATGCTGGCCAGCGTGAAGTACCACGTGCCGGAGTGGTTTACCGGGCTGTCCGGGGTGGCGTTCATCGTCGTGTCGCTGTACTCGTCGGTGAAGTATCGCAAACGGATGGTGAACGAGTTGCGCATGCAGTAAGATCGCAGCAATTCAACTCTGACCAGCCGCCATGATCCAACGCACCCGACGCTCACCCCTCCTGATCCTCATCGGCATTCTTGTCGTGGCCGCCCTGCTGTTCTGGGCCTGGGCCATGGCCTCGCTCAACTTCTCGTATTCGGAAGGCGAGCGTAACGGCTTTTTGCAGAAATTCTCGAAAGTGGGCTGGTTCTGCAAGACGTGGGAAGGCGAAATGCTGCTGACCTCGATGCCGGGCGCGATCCCGGAGAAATTCCTGTTCAGCGTGCGGGACGACGCGGTGGCCGCCCAGCTATCCGCCGCGATGGGCAAGCGCGTGACGCTGACCTATGCCCAGCACAAGGGCGTGCCGACCAATTGCTTCGGCGAAACGGAATATTACATCGAGAAGGTTCTGGTGCAGTAACCGGCAAACGTTACCGAAGACCCGATCCTGATCCGCCGCGGCGGAGCAGGATCGGGTTTTTTTACGCTTGCAGCTTGCGCTGCACCACGGCCAGCGTGCGCTGGGCGGCTTCGTAGCGGGCGGTTTCCTGTTCCAGCAGCGACTGCTTGGCGGCCGCCAGCGCGGCGGTGGTGTCGGCGGCCTTGCGCTGCATGTCGGCGTGGGCCCGGGCCGCATCGAGCAGCGACTTCTGGTGCGCCGCTTTCTCCTGCGCGGCGGCGGCGGCGGCCGATTCCAGCATTTCGCGTTCGCGCAGCATTGCCGCGGCGGCCAGTTCGGCGTCCGCACGTTCGCGCGCGGTCGTGGCGATCGTGATTTCGCAGGCCATCCGTCCCTCGATCGCACGCGCGGTTTCTTCTTCCGCTGCAGCGGCGGCATGCTGTTGCGCGGTGTGCTCTTCCAGCTGGACCAGCGCGGCCTGTTCGCGTGCGACGAAAGCCCGCTCGGCATCGATCTGCGCCTGCAACGCGGCGGCTTTGGCCTGCTCGGTACGGGTCCGTTCGCGGTGCACCTCGGCCAGTTCGGCGCCGAGGCGGGCCTGCGCGGCGGCGGCCTGGGCGGCCTCCTTTTTCTGTTGCGCTTCCATTTCGCACTGTGCGGCCATCAGCGCCAGCGCGGCGGCTTCTTCGCGCACGGCGTCGGCGCGGCGGATATCGGCGGCGGCACTGCAGGCAAAGGCTTCGGCCTGCTCGCGCTCGGCGGCGGCACGGGCTTCGGCGGCCGCGGCGGCACGCTCTTCTTCGGCCAGGCGAGCCTTCAGCGCGGCGATCGCGTCCTGCTCGGCGGCGGCGCGGGCGTGTTCCGCTTCCAGCAGGCGCGCCGCATCGTCGGCTTTCTGGCGCGCCAGTTGGTTGGCGGCATCCAGCGCCGCGGCATGCTCGGCCAGCGTGGCCACTTCGGCGCCTTCGGCATCGTTGGTTGCCCGTGCCAGCGCCGCGGCGGCACGCGACAGTTCGGCCCGCTCATCGGCCAGCCGGGCGGCACGCTGCTGCTCTTCAGCGTCGGCATGCGCGGCATCGGCGGCGGCCTGCTCGGCCTGCTGGCGCAACCTGGCCTGTTCGGTGGCATGGCGCTCGGCGTCGAGCTTGCCGCGCGCATCGTATTCGGCCTGCTGTTCGGCCTGTACACGGCCCATCGCAACGGCGTGCAGTTCGCGGTCGGCGGCAATGCGCGCTTCGGTGGCGGCAAGGATGCGCGAATCGGCGTCGCGCCGGGCCTGCGCGGCGGTGGCCGCCATGGCTTCGAGGCGTTCGCGGTGCTGGGCCGTGTCGCGCACTTCCTTCTCGGTCTGCAGGCGCAGGTGCAGCGACAGCGCGGCGCTGCGGTCCGATTCGGCCTTGGCCAGCGCGATCGCTTCGCGTTCCTGTTCCAGGTGCGCCAGCGCGCGCGCTTCCTCGGCCGCATGCACTTCGGCGGCGGCGCGGGCGAACGCCGATTCCAGCGCCACCTGGTCGGCCCGTTCGCGCTGGCGCGTGGCTTCCAGCGCCCCGGCTTCGGCTTCGACCAGTTGCTGCGAGGTCTGGCGCGCGGAAAACGCCTGGCGTTCGCGCTCGCGGGCCAGCGTGGCCATGCGTGCATCGGCGGTGGCGATGCCGATCACCTCTTCCTTCGCGGCCTGCACGGCGGCCACGCGCTCGGCGGCCTGCAGGCGGGCATGATTGGTCTGGATCTGCAGTTCGTCGGCGGCCCGGGACGCCTGCTCGGCCAGGTGCGCTTCCGCTTCCATCTGTTCGGCGGCACGGCGGCGGCTTTCTTCCTCGGCGCGGGCACGCACCTCGGCGGCCTGGCGGATCTGGTTATCGGCTTCCACGCGGGCGCGCAGCTCGGCGGTTTCCTGCTTGACGGCTTCCAGCTTGGCCACGCTGGCCTTGGCGGCGGCCCGCAGGCTTTCCAGGCGCTCGCGGTTGGCGGCGATCACATCCTCGGCGGCCTGGGCATTCTGCAGCGCGACGGCGGCCGCGGCGGAATCCATCGCGGCACGGTCCTCGGCCAGTTCGCGGGCGCGCGATTCGGCATGGGCGCGGCTCTCGGCGGCGCAGGCGGCCTTGGCCTCTGCTTCCACCCGCGCGATCGCCTGCTGGATGGCGCGCATTTCCGCTTCGGCACGGCCCGATTTCGGCTCGGACATCGCTTCTTCGTTGCCGGATTCGGCCAGATCTTCACCAAGATCGTGGTCCACCTCCTCGGCGGAGTAGGCGACGTGCAGGGTTGGGGCCAGTTGTGCGTGCATGACAGTCTCGCTCGAGGGTTTCAGGGTTTCCGAGCTGTATTATCCCGGCCGCCGGCATGCGGCCAGCGACCGAGCAAAGCGGGTTTTCCCCGCCAATTCGCTGCTTGGTACCCGGAAATACCTGACAAGGCCTGTTGCTTGTCGTGGCAGCAACGAGATCGTACACTGAGCCATTCCGGCTGGACGCCTTCGGCGCAGACCGGTCATTGAAAGGAAAGCATGGACAGCAAACCGGAACAGATACAGGGCGCATGTCACTGCGGGTCGGTGAGATTTCTTGTCCGGCTTGCCGACGGGCTCGACACCGCGCGGCGCTGCAACTGCTCCTATTGCAGCATGCGCGGGGCGATTGCCGTGTCGGCGGCGCTGCAGGACATCGAAATCACCGCGGGTGCGGAATGGCTGACGCTTTACCAGTTCAACACCATGCAGGCAAAGCACTATTTCTGCTCGAAGTGCGGCATCTATACGCATCACCAGCGCCGGTCCGATCCGGGTCAATATGGCATCAATGCGGCATGCCTGGAGGGGATCAGCCCGTTCGATTTCAGCGAGGTTCCGGTGAATGAGGGGCGGATCCATCCCAGGGACAACCCTGTGCGCAAAGGGTCCGGCATTGCCGGTTACCTGCGATATTTTCCCGGGATGGATAATGAAGCGGGGTCACCCGATTCAATGAAGGTCGATGCCCCCGGTCGACCGGAACGGGACGTTCAAACCTGAAGGCGGATCTGCTTACTTGTTGCGGTTGGCAATCTCGTTGCCGACATAGCCGCCGCCGATGATCCCCGCCAGGGTGGCCAATTTCTTGCCATCGCCGCCGCCGATCTGGTTGCCGAGCAGGCCGCCAACCACGGCGCCTGTGCCGATGGCCACATAGTTCGGCTTGCTTTCCTGGACAATGGGCGCGGGAGCGCGCGCCACTTGCTCATGCCGCGCCTCATGGCTGCGAACCGGCGCCTCGCGCACGGGCTTGCGGGGCGCTTCACGGTACACGATTTCACGCACAACCGCGCGTTCCGGCACGGCCTGCACAGCCGGGGCCGGGGCCGGCACGATGACCGGCTGCTGCAGCGCTTGTGGAGAAGGCTGTTGCGCGGCCAGCTGCGCAGGGATCGGTTGTTGCGCATCATAAGGATGACGACCACCGATAGTTTGCTGTGCAGACAGGCTCATTGGAACAGTGTTCGCAGCCGGTTCGGCTTTGGTGGATGGCAGTATGCCGGTCAGGGCCGCAATACCGGTTGCGCTCAAGGCGATTACCGATACGGCAGCGGCCGCGAACAGTGGGTGGATACGGCTTGCGATAGCGATTTTTTCCATGTTTTTCTCCCGTGGGTCATTGATCTGCCTGTGGAAGCAGATTAAGGGTTGAAGCGCGCATGGAATAGACCTTGAGCTGTATCACTCGTTACCACTTGTAAAGGCATGCTGAATATAAGCGCTGCCGCGGAGATGCGGAAGGCATGGCTGGGACCAGTGCAGAAAGCGTCGAGGTTTCGCCAGCACGAGGTCCGACCTGGCAGACCTGGCAGACCTGGCAGCACGCCGCCACGCAGGCGGATGAACGCAGACCTGTGCGGGCAGCTGGGGACAAGCCGGATGACCGAGAGCGGCTGGGCATGGGTACCAGTCCGGCGATTGGCGGCCAGCCGCGCAGCCCTGCCAGGCGCTCAGGTCACACGGGCCACAGCGGCGGCTCGTCCATCAGCGCCACCTGCTCGCGCAGCTCCAGGATGCGGTCCTGCCAGTAGCGTTGCGTGTTAAACCACGGGAACGCGGCGGGAAACGCCGGGTCGTCCCAGCGGCGCGCCAGCCAGGCCGCGTAATGCATCAGCCGAAGCGTGCGCAGCGCCTCCACCAGGTACAGCTGGCGCGGGTCGAAGTCGGCGAAATCCTCGTAGCCGGCCAGGATATCGGACAGCTGCCGCACCATCTCGTGCCGCTCGCCGGACAGCATCATCCACAGGTCCTGCACGGCCGGGCCCATGCGGGCATCGTCGAAGTCGACGAAATGCGGGCCGGTATCGGTCCACAGCACGTTGCCGCCATGGCAGTCGCCGTGCAGGCGCTGCAGTGCCACGTCGCCGGCGCGATCGTAGCAGCGCCGGATGCCGTCCAGCGCCTGGCCGGCGATGGTGCGGTAGGCATCCACCAGTTCCGGCGGCAGGAAATCGTTGGCCAGCAGGTAATCGCGCGATTCGGTGCCGAAGGTGTCGATGTCCAGCGCGGGCCGGTCGGCGAACGGGCGCGTGGCGCCGATCGCATGGATGCGGCCGATGAAGCGGCCCGTCCATTCGAGCACCGCCGGGTCGGAAAGCTCGGGCGCCCTGCCCCCGTGCCGCGCGAAGACGGCAAAGCGGAAGCCTTCGAACGCATGCAGCGTGCGGCCATCGACCGCCAGCGGCGGCACCACGGGAATCTCCGCCTCGTGCAGTTCGGCCGTGAAGGCATGTTCTTCGAGGATCGCGGCGTCGCTCCAGCGGCCGGGCCGGTAGAATTTGGCGACCAGCGGCTTGCCATCCTCGATGCCCACCTGGTAGACGCGGTTTTCGTAGCTGTTCAGCGCCAGCAGCCGGCCGTCGCCGTACAGGCCCACGCTGGCCAGCGCATCGAGCACGCAGTCGGGGCCCAGCGCCGAGAATGGATGAGAGGAGGAAGTCGTCATCTCGCCATTGTACGGCGGTGGGCGGCAACGCTGACGTATATACTGTCGGATTACTTCAGAAAGAACACCATGCAACTCGATCAGCCCCTGTCGGACAAAGATTTCGACGAACTTGACCAATTCCTGCTGGGCGAGCGCAGCCCGGAAGATTCGATGACGATGGACCACCTGCACGGTTACCTGACCGCCATCGCGATCGGGCCGGAAACCATCATGCCCGCCGAGTGGCTGCCGCGCGTGTGGGGCGAGGACGGCAAGCAGGCGCCGAAGTTCAAGAATGGCAAGGAAGAAGAACGCATCGTCAACCTGATCATGCGCTTCATGAACGAAGTGCTGGTCACGTTCGAGGTGGCACCGAAGGAATTCGAGCCGCTGTTCGTCGAACACGAGCACGAAGGACAGACGCTGATCGATGCCGAGGCCTGGTGCTGGGGCTTCTGGGAAGGCATGGAGCTGCGCGCCGGCTCGTGGGACGAGATCTGGGATTCGGAAATCGGTGCCCTGATGCGCCCGATCTACCTGCTCGGCGCCGACGAGATCGAGGAAGCGGAACTGCCGGAAGTGGAAGACCCGGTCAAGGCGCACAAGCTGGCGCTGGAGATCGAGGCGAACCTGCCGACCATCTACAAGTTCTGGGTCCCGCGCCGCAAGGCCGCCGTGAGCACCGTCAAGCGCGAAGAGCCGAAGGTGGGCCGCAACGACGAATGCCCTTGCGGCAGCGGCAAGAAATACAAGAAGTGCTGCGGCGCGGATACCGCCGAATAAGCGTGCCGTAGCCGGCACGCGGCCGCGTCAGGCGGCCCGCCGCCTGCGCCGGGCCGCCGCGCCGAGGAACACGCCGCCCGCTGCCAGCAGTGCCCATGCCGAGGGTTCCGGCACGGCCGGGGTCAGCGTCCAGTTCAGGGCCACATGCGGCCCCATGTCGCAGGTGCTGAACGGCTGGCACCATTGCGCCAGCGGTACCGGCGCCTGCTGGTCGAACAGGAAACCGGACGCCAGCGCGGTGCCGTTGGCAAAATTGTCGTAGGCCGCGATCGTGAACAGGTAGGTGCCGGGCGCCAGCCCATATAACTGCAGGCCGGAATCGAACACCGTCTGCCCCGGCGCGACGAACGGATTGTCGTCGACCTGCGCGAGCTGCGCTCCGTCGCGCCAGACGGCGACGATCGGATCGAAATTCTGTCCGTCGAGATAGGAGTCCGTCCACGCCACCAGGTCCGATGCCTGCCCGATCGTGAAGGTGTGATGTATGACGTCGTTGTGCCAGGCGAGCTGGCCGCTGTACGAATCGGCGTTCGCCGCCGCGGCGGCGCACAGGAGAATGCCTGCGCAGATGGTGCGCAGCGCTGGAATGCCTGCCGCCGGAAAGCGTGGCCTTGGCGTGTATGGGTTGGTCATGTGGGGCTCCTTGCAAGGAAAGACCGCGCCGGATGGCGCACTCGTCTCTCTTCGCAAGGCCCGTACCAGCGGCACGCCGGCACTGTGAAGCCGCCCGTGCAGGCGGCGGCGCGGCGGCAAACCACGTCGCGGCTGTAAAGATTCCGGACGCCCGGACATTACCGCCTGTTATCGGCAACGGGGCAACATGGCCTGCGCATCCGGATTGCGCAGTACAGCTTCCGAATTACAGTTTGCGGATCACAGCCCGTGAATCACGGCCTGTGAATCACGGCCTGCGCATCACAGCTTGATGAAATGCTCGCGATAGTACTTCAGCTCCTCGATCGATTCGAGGATGTCGGCCAGCGCCGTGTGCTTCTGCGCCTTCTTGAAGCCGGACACCACTTCCGGCTTCCAGCGGCGGCACAGTTCCTTCAGCGTCGACACGTCCACGTTCCGGTAATGGAACACCGCTTCGAGCTTCGGCATGTAGCGCACCATGAAGCGGCGGTCCTGGCCGATCGTGTTGCCGCACATCGGCGCCTTGCCGGCCGGCACCCATTGCTTCATGAACGCGATCAGCTCGGCCTCGGCCTGCTCTTCCGTGACGGTGGAGACCTTGACGCGGTCGATCAGGCCGGAGCGGCCGTGCGTGCCCTTGTTCCACGAATCCATCGCGTCCAGCGTGGCGTCGGACTGGTGGATCGCCAGCACCGGGCCTTCGGCCAGCACGTTCAGGTGCATGTCGGTGATGACGATCGCCACCTCGATGATGCGGTCGGTTTCCGGTTCCAGGCCCGTCATTTCCATGTCGACCCAGACCAGGTTCATCTCGTTGGGACGCTGCTGCTGCGGGGCCACCGCCGCGGTGACGGAAGTATCGTTCGCTTGTGACATAATTCTCTCTTGGCCAAACTAAACCGCCATTTTCTCACAGGCACAGAATGTATTCACACGCGTTTTCATTATTGTTTGTCGCATTTTTGGTGCTGACGCTGGCCGTGCGCTTCTGGCTGGCGTCGCGCCAGCTGCGGCACGTGCTGGCCAACCGCGGCGCCGTGCCCGCCGAATTCGCCGGCACCATTCCACTGGCGGCGCACCAGAAGGCGGCCGACTACACGATGGCCCGCACCCGGTACGGCATCGTGACGATGTTCGTCAATGCCGTTGTGCTGGTGGGCTTCACGTTGCTGGGCGGCCTGCAATGGCTGTCGGTACAGGTGTTCGGGCTGACCGGCGGCGGCATGACATACCAGATCGGCCTGCTGGCGGCGTTCGCCGCGATCTCGGGGCTGATCGACCTGCCGGTCGACTGGTATCGCCAGTTCCGGCTGGAACAGCGCTTCGGATTCAACAAGATGACGCCGGGCCTGTTCGTCGCCGACATGCTGAAGGGCCTGCTGCTGGCCGTGGTGCTCGGCCTGCCGCTGGCGTGGATCGTGCTGGCGCTGATGTCGGGCGCCGGCGACCTGTGGTGGCTGTACGCGTGGTTCGTGTGGAGCGGCTTCCAGCTGCTGATGATGGTGCTGTTTCCCACCGTGATCGCACCGCTGTTCAACAAGTTCACGCCACTGGCCGACGAAACGCTCAAATCGCGCATCGAGAACCTGATGAAGCGCGTGGGCTTTGCCTCCAAGGGCCTGTTCGTGATGGACGGCTCGAAGCGCAGCGCGCATGGCAACGCCTACTTTTCCGGCTTCGGCGCGGCCAAGCGCATCGTGTTCTTCGATACGTTGCTGGCCCGCCTGGCGCCGCAGGAAATCGAGGCCGTGCTGGCGCATGAACTGGGCCACTTCAAGCTGAAACACATCGTCAAGCGCATCGTGCTGATGTTCGGCTTGTCGCTGGCGTTCCTGGCGCTGCTGGGCTGGCTGAAGAACCAGGTATGGTTCTACACCGGCCTGGGCGTGTCGCCGCTGATCGCGCCCGGCCAGAGCAACGATGCGCTGGCGCTGATCCTGTTCATGCTGGCCCTGCCGGTGTTCACCTTCCTGCTTGCCCCGCTGGGCTCGCTCAGCTCGCGCAAGCACGAATTCGAAGCGGACGCATTTGCCGCGCAACACACCGACGCGCGCGACCTCGTCTCCGCACTGGTCAAGATGTATGAAGACAATGCGTCGACCCTGACGCCCGATCCGCTGCATTCGGCGTTCTATGACTCCCACCCACCGGCATCGATACGGATCCGGCACCTGAATCGGCACCTGAACATGGCACACGCATGATTACCACCGCGGACCAACTGCGCACGCTGCACTGCGCCCACGCCACCGAGCCCCTGGCACCGGCCGAAGCGGCACGCCTGCTGGCGCTGCTCGACGGCTGGGCGATCGAAGCGGGCCGGCTTGTACGGGCTTACTCATTCTCCGACTACTACCAGACGATGTCGTTCGTGAACGCCATCGCCTATATCGCCCATTGCGAGGATCATCATCCGGAGCTGATCGTCGGCTACAAGACCTGCGTGGTGCGCTTCGAAACGCATTCCGTCAAGGGACTGTCGCTGAACGACTTCATCTGCGCCGCCAAGGCCGACGCGCTGGTGCGGGTGGCGGGCCGTCCATGAAAAAGGAACAACGCACCGGCATCATCATCGCCGCGCACGGCCGCCACTACCTGGCCGAATCGGAAGGCAGGCGGCTGCAATGCGTCACGCGCGGCAAGAAGACCAACGTGGCGGTGGGCGACATCGTCGAGCTGACGCTCACGTCGCCCGACCAGGCCGTCATCGACAAGATCCAGGAACGCAAGACCCTGCTGTACCGCTCCGACCAGTACAAGTCGAAGCTGCTGGCGGCCAACGTCACGCAGCTGTTCATCGTGGTCGCCACCGAACCGGGCTACACCGACGACCTGGTGTCGCGCGCACTGGTCGCCTCCGAGGCGGCCGGCATCGCCGCGCGCCTGATCCTGAACAAGGTGGATGTCACGGAGAACCTCGCGCATACCCGCCGGCGGCTCGAGATGTATACCGCCATGGGCTACCCGGTGCATGAAGTGTCGGCGAAAGGCCGGCCGGAACAGACCGTCGACGAACTGGCGCCGCTGCTGGCGGACCAGTCGACGATCCTGATCGGCCAGTCCGGCATGGGCAAGTCGTCGCTGATCAACCTGCTGATACCGGATGCCGACATCGCCACGCGCGAAATCTCGGCGGCGCTCGATACCGGCAAGCACACGACGACCTTCACCCGCCTGTACCACCTCGACGCGCATGCGACGGTGATCGATTCGCCCGGCTTCCAGGAATTCGGCCTGTACCACCTGTCCGAAGGCATGCTGGAACGGGCGTTCCGCGACTTCCAGCCCTACCTGGGCGGCTGCAAGTACTACAACTGCCGGCACCTGCTGGAACCGCAGTGCGCCGTGCTGGACGCCGTGCGCACCGGCAAGATCGCCAGGATGCGGCATGAGCTGTACGGGCAACTGCTGCACGAGTCGGCGCAGACCCTCTACTGATCATGGACCTGTTCGCCAGCGACGACGCGATTGCGCAGTGGGAGCTGGCCCTGCCGGAGCTGGCCGGCGCGGCGCGGTTGCCGGTGCTGGCGGAACTGGCCTGGCACCTGCGCCAGCGCGACACCAGCCGCGCCATGGCGCTGGCGGACGAAGCGGAACTGCTGCTGCCGGAACTCGATGCGCAGGCCCGGGGCGCCATCGCCGCCCGGCTGCAGCTGCTGCGCGCCGAGGGGCGCTGGCTGACGGGCGAACTCGATCGGGCCCGGTCGATGGCCGAAGGCGCGCGCGATGCGTTCCGCGCCATCGGCGACATGGCCGGCTGCGCCGATGCGCACTGGCTGTGCGCCTGGATCGCGGTCGACCGGGGCGACCACGCCTGCCGCGACCGCGAGCTGGAATGCAGCGCCGCGGCGGCCCAGGATGCCGGCGATGCGGAACGCGCCGCGATCGCCGAGGCGGCCAGTGCTCGCTGGGCCGTGCTGCGCGACCCGGAGACGGCACGCGCCCGCTGGGGTGCGCACTTCGATCCGGCCCTTCCGCGCCCGCCCGCGCTGGACTGCTGGATCAACGACTTTCTCGGCATGGCCGCCAGCCAGGCCAGCGATTTCGGCGGCGCCGTGCGCCACTACCTGCGCACCTGGGAAGCGGCGCTGGAAACCGGCCAGTTGCGCACCGCGATCATCGCCGCCACCAATATCGGTGAAAAATTCTCGCACCTGAACGACCATCACGCGGCGCTCGAATGGATGCAGCGCGCGCTCGATACCGCGCGGCCGAAGCAATGGCCGCGCAGCACGGCGGCGGCGCTGATGCACACCGGCGACACACTGAGGCGCCTGGGCCGGCTCGATGCCGCCGGCGAACTGCTGCGCGAAGCGCTGGACCTGCTGCGGCCCTATGCGAACAGCCGCCTGTACGCGATCGCGCTGCAGTACACGGGCGACCTGTGCCTGGCGCGCCACGATTACGCCGGCGCGCTCGATGCGTTCGGCCAGCTGTCGCTGCGGGCCGATGCATTGGACCAGGCCGATTTCCGCATGGTGGCGCGGCGCGGCGCCGCCCATGCGCTGTGCTTCCTGGACCGGCCCGGCGAGGCGCTGGTGCTGGCACAGGAAGCGGTCGGCCTGGCAGGCGGGCATCACAACGTCTACAACCAGGTGGCCGGCCTGCGCGTGCTGGCGCTGATCCACGGCCGGCACGCCCTGCCCGGCCCGGCCGGCATGGCGGAAGCCAGCCCCGCGCTGCATTACATCCGCCAGGCGCTGCGGGTGGCGGCCACCATCCAGGGCTACATCGTGCCCGGCGACCTGTACGACGCGCTCGGCGAAGAATATGCGCGTGCAGGCGACTATTGCGAGGCCTACATGGCGGCGCGTGCCGCCAGCGCCGCGCGCGTGAAAACGCACAGCCAGGAAGCGACGCACCGCGCGATGGCGATGCAGGTGCAGCGGCAGACCGAAAAGGAACGCGCCGAGGAACGCCACCATCGCGCGCTGGCGATGTCCGAAGCGGGCCGCGCCGAACTTCAGCAGCAGACCAGCGCCATCCTGCAGCGGTTGTCCGCGATCGGGCAGGAAATCACGATGTATCTCGATGCCAAGGGCATCTACGAGGTGCTGGACCGCCACGTGCATGCCCTGCTGCCGGCCTACGCCTTCGCCATCATGCTGCGCGCGCCGGGCGGTGCGGCGCTGGAGATGGCGTTCGGCACCGAAGCGGGCGCGCCCCTGGCACCGTTCACGATCGCGCCGGGCGACGCCACCGCATGGAGCCCGTGCTGCGTGGACGAACGGCGCGAGATCGTGGTGGACGACCTGGCGCGGCATGCGCCCGCCATCGATGGCTGCAGGCACTGCGCCAGCGCGCTGTTCGTGCCCCTGCTGCTGGGCGAGCGCGTGCTGGGCGCCATGAGCGTGCAGGCGCGCCAGCGTGCCGCCTATGGCGAACGCGAGCGGCTGATCTTCCGCACGCTGTGCGCCTATGGCGCGATCGCGCTCGACAACGCGCAGGCCTACCGCCAGCTGCAGGAAGCCCAGTCGCAGCTGGTGGCACAGGAAAAACTGGCGGCGCTGGGCGCGCTGATGGCCGGCGTCGCCCACGAGTTGAACACGCCGATCGGCAACAGCCTGCTGATCGCCAGCACGCTGGAACAGAAGACACTCGAGCTCGACCGCGCGCTGAACGGGCCAGGCCTGCGCCGTTCCGAACTGGCCGCCTATATCGCCGACGCGCACCGGGCGGCCGAGCTGGTGATGCGCGGGCTGCACAGCGCCGCCGACCTGGTGGCCAGCTTCAAGCAGGTGGCGGTGGACCGCACCACCGAACAGCGCCGCCGCTTCCAGCTGCACCAGGTGACGCACGAGATCGTGGCAACGATGATGAACCGTATCCGCGCCTCGAACCACCGGATCGGCTGCGACGTGCCGGAAGGGATCGAGCTGGACAGCTATCCCGGCCCGTTCGGCCAGGTGATCACGAACCTCATCAACAACGCGCTGCTGCACGCGTTCGAAGGGCGCGGCGGCGGCACCATGCAGCTGACGGCCGTGGCGGGACCGGACGGCAAGGTGACCGTGGTGTTCGCCGACGACGGTGCCGGCATCCCCCGGGAGCACCTGTCGCGCATTTTCGACCCTTTCTTCACTACCAAGCTTGGCCGCGGCGGCAGCGGCCTCGGCCTGTCGATCAGCTACAACATCGTGACCGGCCTGCTGGGCGGCCGGATCAGCGTGGCCAGCAACGGTGCCGGCACGACATTCACGCTGGAGCTGCCGCTGGTCGCTCCGGCCCACGACCCGGAGCGGCGGGTCTACTAGACGTTCGCAAAACCCCTTATAATGAACTTGCTAAGCTGGCTACCCGGGGCGAAGCTTTGGCGGTTTGACACGTTCGAGATGTTTCGACGCGTATTTCGGTGCGCGGCCCGATCCGCATTTCGGTGTGCGTTTCCGTTGTGCGTTTTATATGTTTCATACGTTGATCCGCACCGCCGCCCTGCCTCCCGGCAGTCTCGAACAATGCGCAGCACTCCGGTGCCGTCCAATTCGTCGTGAATATGTCCATACCAAAAAGTATCAAGCATTATCTCCAGTTTTCCGACTTCACCCTCGAAGAATACGAATATGTGATCGAGCGCGCGCACCTCATCAAGCGCAAGTTCAAGAACTACGAGATCTATCACCCGCTGATCGACCGCACGCTGGTGATGGTGTTTGAAAAGAATTCCACCCGCACCCGCCTGTCGTTCGAGGCCGGCATGCACCAGCTGGGCGGCGCCGCGATCTACCTGAACACGCGCGACTCGCAGCTGGGCCGCGGCGAACCGGTGGAGGATGCGGGCCAGGTGATGTCCCGCATGTGCGACATCATCATGGTGCGCACCTTCGGCCAGGAAATCATCGAGCGCTTCGCCGCCAATTCGCGGGTCCCCGTCATCAACGGGCTCACCAACGAGCACCACCCATGCCAGGTATTCGCCGACATCTTCACCTACTACGAGCACCGCGGCCCGATCGCGGGCAAGACGGTGGCCTGGATCGGCGACGCCAACAACATGCTGTATTCGTGGCTGCAGGCCGCCGAAGTGTTCGGCTTCCACGTGAACGTGTCCACGCCAAAGGGCTATGACATGGACATGTCGCAGGTTTCCACCAACCGTTTCACGCTGTTCGACAATCCGTCGGACGCGTGCGCCGGCGCCCACCTGGTCAATACCGACGTGTGGACCAGCATGGGCTACGAAGAGGAAAACGCGGCGCGCCTGAAAGCCTTCGACGGCTGGATCGTCGACAGCGCCAAGATGGCGCGAGCCGCGCCGGATGCGCTGTTCATGCACTGCCTGCCCGCCCACCGCGGCGAGGAAGTCGCGGCCGATGTCATCGACGGCCCGCAATCGGTGGTGTGGGACGAGGCGGAAAACCGCCTGCACATCCAGAAGGCACTGATCGAATACCTGCTGCTGGGCCGCATCGACGGCCAATAACTCCTGAACGGAACCTTGTCATGATCGACCATATTGGAATCATCGTCACCGATTTTTCAACCAGCCGCGCGTTCTACGAGAAGGCGCTGGCACCGATCGGTTATGGCAGGCTGATGGAACTGGGCCCGGAGATCACGGGCACCGTCCGGGTGGCCGGCTTCGGCGAGAACGGCAAGCCCGATTTGTGGATTTCCGAAGCCGCGCCAGGCAAACTTGCCGGCAATACGGTGCACGCCGCGGTACACGTTGCACTGCGCGTGACCAGCCGTGCGCTGGTGGAAGCGTTTTACGCGGCGGCACTGGCGGCTGGCGGGCGCGACAACGGCCCGCCCGGCATCCGCGCCCACTATCACCCTAATTACTTTGGCGCCTTCGTGCTGGACCCTGACGGGCACAACATCGAAGCGGTATGCCACGACCCTGTTTGAACGTAGATTGGAACTGCAATGAGCGACATTAAAAAAGTAGTCCTCGCCTATTCCGGCGGCCTGGACACCTCCGTGATCCTGAAGTGGCTGCAGGATCACTACCAGTGCGAAATCGTCACCTTCACGGCCGACCTGGGCCAGGGCGAGGAACTGGAGCCGGCGCGCGCCAAGGCGATCAAGTTCGGCATCAAGCCGGAAAACATCTACATCGACGACGTGCGCGAAGAGTTCGTGCGCGACTTCGTGTTCCCGATGTTCCGCGCCAATACCGTATATGAAGGCGAATACCTGCTGGGCACGTCGATCGCGCGTCCGCTGATCGCCAAGCGCCTGATCGAGATCGCCAACGAAACCGGTGCCGATGCGATCTCGCACGGCGCCACCGGCAAGGGCAACGACCAGGTGCGCTTCGAACTGGGTGCCTATGCGCTGAAACCGGGCGTGAAAGTGATCGCCCCATGGCGTGAATGGGACCTGCTGTCGCGCGAAAAACTGCTGAAGTACGCGGAAGACGCCGGCATCGCGATCGACATGAAGCACAAGAACGGCGGCGCGCCGTACTCGATGGACGCCAACCTGCTGCACATCTCGTTCGAAGGCCGCCACCTTGAAAACCCGAGCGCCGAAGCCGAGGAATCGATGTGGCGCTGGACCGTGTCGCCGGAACAGGCACCGGACGAGGCGGAGTACCTGGACCTGGAATACGAAAAGGGCGACATCGTGGCCCTGAACGGCAAGCGCATGAGCGCCGCCGAAGTGCTGACGGAACTGAACCGCGTGGGCGGCAAGCACGGCATCGGCCGGCTCGACCTGGTGGAAAACCGCTACGTGGGCATGAAGTCGCGCGGCTGCTATGAAACGCCGGGCGGCACGATCATGCTGAAGGGCCACCGCGCGATCGAATCGATCACGCTGGACCGCGAAGTGGCGCACCTGAAGGACGACCTGATGCCGCGCTACGCTTCGCTGATCTATAACGGCTACTGGTGGTCGCCGGAACGCGTGGCGCTGCAGACGCTGATCGACCACACGCAACAGACCGTGAACGGCTGGGTGCGCATCAAGCTGTACAAAGGCAACGTCATCGTCGTGGCGCGCGATTCGAAGACCGATTCGCTGTTCGACCAGAACATCGCCACCTTCGACGAAGACGGCGGTGCCTACGACCAGGCCGATGCCGGCGGCTTCATCAAGCTGAACGCGCTGCGCATGCGCATCGCCGCCAACGCACGCCTGAAGCGCGGCCAGTAATTGCCGGCGATCTAGTTTCGCTTGAACACCAAGGGCTGCCCCACGGCAGCCCTTTTTACATCCATTCACTCCCGCACGTGCACGCCGCGCGCGCGGAAAGTGATACATTGCCCACGACACGAACTCTTCGCATGCGACAGACACGATGATCCAGAACATGAGCATCAAGAACAAGCTGTACGCCGGCTTCGGCGCCATCCTTGCCATCATCCTGGTCCTGCTGGTCCTGGCATACAACAACTTCGCCCGGCTGTCCGAAGCGAACGGGTGGGACCGGCATACGATGCAGGTGATCCACGCGGTCGACGGCATCAGTATCGCCGTAATGGAAGTCCAGGCCGAGACCCGCGGCTATTACCTCACCGGCTCCGAGGTGCGCATGACCAAGGCGCGCGCGGAGCTCGCCAGGGTGCCCGCCACGATCGAGGCGCTGCGCAAGCTGGTGGTCGACAATCCGGCGCAGATGGCCCGCCTGCGCCAGCTCGAATCGCTGATCAACGCCTGGGTGCGCGACGTGGTCGATCCGGCCACCGCACGCCGGCGGCAACTGGCCGACACGCCCGGTGCCGCCGACGTGATCGGCCGCATGCCGCAATTCCAGCAGGGCAGCCCCGCGATCAGCGCCGTGCACGCGCTGCTCGACGAGATGCGCGCCGATGAAAACCGCCTGCTGGCATCGCGTTCGAAAGTCGCCGCCGACCTGCGCGCCGACATGAACACGGTGCTGCTGGCCGGCGGCGCCACCTGCGTGCTGCTGGGCATGGCGATCGTGTACCTGCTCACGCGCGCCATCATGGGGCCGCTGAACAACCTGACGAACGTGGTGGCGCGCGTCGCGGCCGGCGACCAGGGCGCCCGCGTGGAAGTCGTCACGCGCGACGAACTGGGCCAGGTAGGCACGGAATTCAACCGCATGGCGCAGGCGATCCAGGACAACCAGCAGCGCGAACGCGCCACCACGGACGAGCTGCGTTCGAAGGTCGATTCGCTGCTGGCGGTGGTTTCCAGGGCCGCTTCCGGCGACCTGACCGGCAAGGTGGAGATCGGCGGCAACGACGCCATCGGCCAGCTCGGCCATGGCCTGGCGCGCATGTTCGACAACCTGCGCCTGCTGCTCAACAACATCCAGAAGGCCGGCATCCAGGTCACCACCTCGGCCACCGAGATCGCAGCCTCCGCCAAGGAGCAGGAAGCCACCGGCGTCGAGCAGGCACAGACCAGCGTCGAGGTGCTGTCGACCACCAAGGAAATCTCGTCGAACACGTCGCAGCTGCTCAAGACGATGGAAGACGCCACCGCCGTGGCCGACTACACCACGACCGCCACCGCCGAGGCGCAGGAAAACCTGCGTCGCATGGATGCGACGATGCAGAACATGGTCTCGGCCACCGATTCGATCAACGCCAAGCTGGCTGCGCTGTCCGAGAAGGCATCGAACATCAACAGCGTGCTGACGACGATCACCAAGGTGGCCGACCAGACCAACATCCTGTCGCTGAACGCCGCGATCGAGGCCGAAAAGGCCGGCGAAGCCGGCCGCGGCTTCGCGGTGGTCGCCACCGAGATCCGCCGCCTGGCCGACCAGACCTCGGTATCGACGTGGGACATCGAACAGATGCTCAAGGAGATGCAGTCCGCCGTGTCCGCCAGCGTAATGGGCATGGACAAGTTCTCCGAGGAGATCCGCCGCAACGTGGGCGAGGTGCGCGCGGTCACCGACCACCTGTCCGGCATGATGGAAGAGGTGCGCAAACTGGCGCCGCAGTTCGACGCCGTGCTGCAGGGCATGCAGTCGCAGGCCGTGGGCGCACAGCAGATCACCGAAACGATGATGCAGCTGAACGACGCCACGCAGCAGACGGTGGAATCGCTGAAGGCTACCAGCGAAGCCGTGCACCAGCTGCAGTATGCGGCCACCGACCTGCAGACGTCCGTCGCCACGTTCGCGGTCAACGTCTGAGCCGGCTGCCATGAAGGTGCTGGTCTTCCATATCGGGCCTGACCGCTACGGCTTGCCGCTGGCGGCGATCCGCAGCGTGATGCCGCTGATGGCGCTGAAGGCCCTGCCGGGCGCGCCCGAGGCGGTGGCCGGCCTGATGAACCTGCACGGTACCGGCATTCCCGTGATCGACGTGGCGCTGATCGGCGGCGGCGCGGCGGCGGCGCGCCGGGCCGACACGCGCATCGTGCTGGTCGATTACACGGGTCCGGACGGGGCCGTGCATCCGCTCGGCCTGGTGACGGAACGCGTGCTCGGCGTGCGCGATGTCGACGATGCCGCGCTGGCGTCGGCCGGCGTGCTGGCCGCGCCCTTCCTCGACCGCGTGGCCGGCGACGCGCAAGGCATCGTGCAGCTGGTGGCACCCGACCGCATGCTGCCGGATGCGCTGCGCGCGCTGCTGTTCCAGGACGGACCGCGATGAACACGCTGCAGCGGCTGAGCGCGGCGACAGGCCTGAACCTGACGCGCGACACGGTCGAACGCGCCGTGCGCAGCCGGATGGCCGCCATCGGCATCGCCGACCGCAAGGCGTATGGGCAGCGCCTGGACGATGCCGAACTGGCCGCGCTGATCGAACTGGTGGTGGTGCCGGAATCGTGGCTGTTCCGCGATCCGCAGGCATTTGCGGTGGCGGCCGCCTACACGAAACGGCGGCTGGCGGCGGGCGAGCGGCAACTGCTGCGCATGCTGTCGATCCCCTGCGCCGGCGGCGAGGAACCCTATACGCTGGCGATGGCGCTGGTCGATGCCGGCGTGCCGCCCACCGCCTTCGCGATCGACGCGGTCGACCTGTCCACCGCGTGCATCGCCCGCGCGCAGGAAGGGCTGTACGGCCGCAACGCGTTCCGCGGCAAGGACCTGGGCTTTCGCGAACGCCATTTCACGCAGGAGGGGGAGGACCGGTACCGCATCGATGCGGGCCTGCGGCGGCGCGTGCGCTTTCGCCAGGGCAACCTGCTGACGAGCGAGCTGGCGCCGCCTGGCACGTACGACGTGATCTTCTGCCGCAACCTGCTGATCTATTTCGATACGCCGACCACCGCCGCCGCGATCGCGCGGCTGGCCGCGCTGCTGGCCGGCGACGGCGTGCTGCTGGCCGGCTACGCCGAAGTACCGTCGTTCATGCAGAACGGCTTCACGACGCTGCCCTACCGCCAGGCTTTCGCGTTGTGCAAGGAGAGCGCGCCGGAGAACGGGCCCTTCGCGGGATTGCCGCTGCCGGTCAACGACACGCCGGAGCGGCGCCGCAAGGTGCAGGACGACGTTGCGGCGTCCGACCGCCGCAAGTTGCCGGACGACCCGGCGCTGCGCGAGCGCCGCGCCGCGCTGCGGGGCGCTGTGCCGGCGGCCGTGCCGGGTATCCCCGTCCGCCCCGCTCCACGCCCTGCTCCACGCCCCGCGCTGCAGCCCGCCGCGGCTCCCCCGCCTGCCGCCGCCCCTGCCGCACCGGCGTCCGGCACGCTGGAATCAGCGCAGCGCCTGGCCGACCAGGGCAAACCGGGCGCCGCGGAAGCCATCTGCCGGACGCTGACCACCCGCGAGCCGGACAACGCTGGTGCCTGGTTCCTGCTGGGATTGCTTACCGAAGAGACGGCACCGGACGAGGCCCAGGGCCACCTGCGGCGCTGCATCTACCTGGAGCCCGACCATTACGATGCGCTGTGCCACCTGGCGCTGCTGGCGGGGCGCCGCGGCGACGCGGCGGCGCAGGACACCCTGCGCGAACGCGCTGCCCGCGTGTGGCGCCGGCGCCAGGCCGACCGGGCCGAATCATGAGTACCTGAACGATGAGACCAACCAGACCCTCCGATGTACCGGAAGACCGCCCGCGCAGCGAAGGCCGCGCGATCGACGACGCCTACCTGGACGAATGGGCCGAACACTTCCGCGCGCCGCTCGTCGAGACCGAACTGGCCGATGCTTCCGCCGTGGCATTCCGCGTGGGCGCCGAATGGCTGGCGCTGCCCACGCCGATGCTGCTGCGGGTCGCCCCCCATGTGGTGCCGCACCGGGTGCCGCACCGCACCGCGCGCGCGTTGCGCGGCATCGTCAACGTGGGCGGGCAGCTGTACCCGTGCGTGGCCCTGGCCGACCTGCTCGACATCGACGCCGATGGTGGCAGCGCCCGCACCGGCCGCCATACGTTCGCACGGCTGCTGCTGGTGCAGTGGGAGGGCCGCGTCTACGCGCTGCCGGTGGCGGACCTGCACGGCATCGTGCGCTATGCCGGCGCGCGCGTGCAACCGCCGGCGGCCACCATCAACAAGGGCACGCAGCGCTACCTGGCCGGCGTGGTGGCGGAGGGCGACCTGCGCATCGGCCTGCTGGATGCCGCACTGCTGGGCCCGCAACTGGCGAGGACGCTGCGATGAGGATGCTGCAATGAGCGACGACCTGTCCGGATTCTCGATGCTGGAACTGTTCCGCATGGAGGCGGAGAGCCAGACCCAGGCGCTGACCGACGGCCTGCTCTCCGTCGAACACCATGCCGATCCGGCGGACCTGGAGGCGATGATGCGTGCCGCCCATTCGATCAAGGGCGCCGCCGCGATCGTCGGGCTCGATGTGATCGTGCAACTGTCGCACGGCATGGAAGATGCGTTCATCGCCGCCCAGCACGGGCTGCTGAAACTGACGCCGAACCGTGTCGACGTGCTGCTGGCCGGCGTGGACCTGATCGTGCAGTGCTCGCACCTGCAGGAAAGCGGCCTGCAGGGCTGGCTGGGCGCGCACGGCGACACACTGCGCAGCACGATGGATGCGATCCGGAACATTGCGTTCCTGCCCGAACCGGTGGCCTTTGCGCCGGCGCCATCATCCACCCCCGTGCCGGTACCAGCTCCGGCACCGGCACCGTTCCTTGACGGGCCGGCACCAGCGCACCCGACGCCGCCCCGGCCGGCGGCATCGGACCCGGTGCAGGAGCCGGCGGAGCCGGGTATGGAATCGAATACGGAATCGAATACGGCACCGCGGCCGGCAGCGCAGCCCGAAGCACCGGCGCAGCGCGGCGGCAAGCCGGGCATGCAGTCCGACCGCCTGCTGTCGCTGGCCGGCGAGGCGCGCATCGCCGCGCACCGCATGCAGCCGCTGATCCAGGCGATGCAGCGCCACAAGCGCCACCAGGCGGCGCTGTTCACCGCGCTGGACGACTTGCAGGAAGCGATCGGCCGCAGCGGCGACCCGGTGCTGCGCGAAAAGGCCGCCCAGGTGCTGCAGCGCGGCCAGCCGCTGAAGCAGTTCGTGCTGGCGCACGTGGCGGACATGGAACAGTACGAGCGCCGCCTGCTGAACGTGGCCCAGGGCATGGTCGACGAAGTGCTGGCGCTGCGCATGCGGCCGTTCCGCGATGGCGTGCACCACTTTCCGCGCATGGTACGCGACCTGGCCCGCAGCCTGGGCAAGGATGTGCGGCTCGAGATCCGCGGCGAGGAAACCCTGGTCGACCGCGACATCCTGGCGCGCATCGAAAGCCCGCTGAACCACATGCTGCGCAACGCCGTGGACCACGGCATCGAATCGCCCGAGGCGCGGGTACGCGCCGGCAAGCCGCAGCACGGCACCATCGTCCTGGAAGCGCGCCACCGGGCGGGCATGCTGAACATCGAGATCCACGACGACGGCGGCGGCGTCGACCCCGAACGCATTCGCACCGCCGTGGTGGCGCGCCGCATGGCCGCCCAGGCGATGGCGGACACGATGTCGCACGCGGAGCTGATGCAGTTCCTGTTCCTGCCCGCGTTCAGCCTGAAGGCGGAGGTGACCGAGATTTCCGGCCGCGGCGTGGGCCTGGACATCGTGCACGACACGATCCGCGAGCAGAACGGCACGGTGCGGCTGGAATCGCAGCCGGGGCATGGCTTCCGGACCCACATCACGCTGCCGCTGACACAGTCGATCGTGCGTTCGCTGGTCGTGGACGTGGGCGGCGAAGCCTATGCGCTGCCGATCGTGAAGGTGGAGCGCGTGCTGCAGGTGCCGCGCAGCGCCATCCATACGCTCGAGAGCAAGCAGTTCTTCGAGTTCGATGGCGCGAACGTGGGGCTGGTCTCGGCCGCGCAGGTGCTGGAACTGGGCGAGATGACGCACCAGGAACTGCTGCCGGTGATCGTGGTCGGCACCGGCAGTCACCGCTACGGTCTGGTGGTCGATGCGATCCGCGGGGAACACAGCCTGGCCGTTCACAGTATCGACGCGATCTTCGGCAAGCTGCGCAACATCGCCGCCGCGGCCCTGCTGAACGACGGCGAACCGGTGCTGATCCTGGATGTATCCGATCTGCTGATGTCGATCGACAAATTGCTGGCCGAAGGCGGCCTACACCAATTGGCGCGCGCGGGCAACGCGGCAAGGCGTAAAATGAAACGCATCCTCGTGGTCGACGATTCACTGACGGTGCGCGAGATGGAGCGCAAGCTGTTGACGGGCCGCGGCTTCGAAGTCGATATAGCGGTCGATGGCATGGACGGCTGGAATGCCGCGCGCTCCGGCGATTACGACCTGGTCATCACCGATGTCGACATGCCGCGCATGGATGGTATCGAACTCGTGAACCTGATCAAGAAGGACCTGCACTTGCATACATTGCCCGTGATGATCGTGTCGTACAAGGACCGGCCGGAAGACCGCGCGCGCGGCCTGGCCGCCGGCGCCGACTACTACCTTACGAAAGGCAGTTTCCATGACGAGACGCTGCTCGATGCGGTGGCCGACCTGATCGGAGATGCGTTCCGATGAAAATCGGCATCGCGAATGACATGCCGATGGCCGCGGAGGCGCTGCGCCGCGTGATCGCCTCCACCAAGCTGCACCAGGTGCTGTGGATTGCCCGCACCGGGCTGGAAGCGGTGCGCATGTGCGCCGATTACCGCCCCGACCTGGTGCTGATGGACCTGAACATGCCCGAACTCGATGGCGTGGAGGCCACGCGCCGCATCATGGCCGAGTCGCCGTGCGCGATCCTGATCGTTACCGGGCGGCCGCAGGACAGCGTCAACAAGGTATTCCGCGCCCTGGGTGCCGGCGCGCTGGACGTGACCGCCACGCCGATGCTGCTGCCCGGCCACGACCAGGGCGGTGCCCAGTTGCTGGCCAAGCTGCGCACGATGGAAAAGCTGATCCGGCACAGCGGCGGCACGCAAGGCCTGCAACTGCGCCCTTCCCCGCCGCTCGCCGAACGCGCGGCACCGGCAAAGCGCACGCTGGTGGCGATAGGCGCGTCGACCGGCGGGCCGGTGGCGGTGGCGCGCATGCTGGCCGGCTGGCAGGCGCCGCCTGATTGCGTGATCGTGGTGGTGCAGCACATCGACGAGAACTTTGCCGACCACTTTGCCAGGTGGCTGGGCGACCAGCTGACGATGCCGGTGCGCCCGATCGAGCATCGCGATTCGTTGATGGGCGGCACCGTGATGATTGCAAAGAGCAATGACCATCTGGTACTGGATGAAAATCACCAACTGGGTTACGATGCGGTGCCGAGGGATTATGCTTACCGGCCTTCGGTCGACGTGTTCTTCCGCTGCGTGGCGCAGCACTGGCGCGAGGATGCCATCGGCATCCTGCTCACCGGCATGGGCCGCGACGGCGGCGAAGGCCTGCTGGCCATGCGCCGCGCAGGCAAGACCACGGTGGCGCAGGACCAGGCCACCAGCGCTGTGTACGGCATGCCGCGGGCGGCTGCCGAACTCGATGCCGCGCAACTGATCCTGCCGCTGGAAAAAATCGGCCCCTTCTTGCGCACCACTACTGGAGGCAAATCCTGAGGGCCGCCAGCGCTTAACCCTGATTTAGGAATGCCCGATGTCGCAGGCCTTCTCCGCTGGTGCGGAACCGGAATTTGCCCTCACGAACTTCAAGGTGCGCGTACTGCTCATCGACGACCAGTTGCTGGTGGTCGAAGCCGTGCGCCGCATGCTGGCCGACCAGCCCGACATCGAATTCCATTTCGTGACCGATCCGGCCAAGGCGGCCGATTGCGCCGAGCGGCTGCAGCCAACCGTGATCCTGCAGGACCTGGTGATGCCGGGCTGGGACGGTTTCGACCTGATTCGCCGCTACCGCGCCACGCCCCAGCTGCAGCATGTGCCCGTGATCGTGCTGTCGGCCCGGGATGAGGCCGCATCGAAGGCGCATGGCTTCGCGGTGGGCGCCAACGATTACCTGGTCAAGCTGCCGGACCGGCTGGAACTGCTGGCGCGCGTGCGTTACCACTCCGGCGCCTACATCAGCCGGCTGCAGCGCGACGAAGCGTTCCGTTTCCTGCGCGAGAGCCAGAACCACCTGGCCGAAGCGAATATCGAACTGCAGAAGCTGGCCGCGCTGGACAGCCTGACCGGCATTGCCAACCGCCGCCGCTTCGACAGCACGCTGCACAACGAATGGCAGCGCGGCCAGCGCGAGCGCCGCCCGCTATCGCTGCTGCTGTGCGATATCGACTGCTTCAAGCTGTACAACGACACGTTCGGCCACATGGCCGGCGACCTGTGCCTGAAAAAGGCGGCGGCCGTGATGACGGCCTGCCTGAAGCGCCCGGCCGACCTGGCGGCACGCTACGGCGGCGAGGAATTCGCGCTGGTGCTGCCCGATACGGATGAAGCCGGTGCACAGGCCGTGGCAGACGATTGCCTGCGCGCGCTGGCCGAACTGCAAATCGACAACCCGCAGTCGCCGCACACCATCGTCACGATGTCGATCGGGATCGCCACGCTGATCCCCGTCACCGGCAGCTCGCCGGCCGAGCTGGTGAACGATGCCGACCGCGCCCTGTATGCGGCCAAGGATGCCGGGCGCAACCGGGCCGTCAGCGCCTGGCCGTCGATCTAAGACGATCGATCAACCGCGTCTACACGAACACCGGCTCGGGCTCGAGCAGCACGCCGTAGCGCGCCTGCACGTCGGCCTGGATTGCCTGCGCCAGGCGTCGAACGTCGGCGCCGGTGGCGCCGCCATGGTTTACCAATACCAGCGCCTGCTTCGGATACACGCCCGCCGCGCCGAGGGTCCGGCCCTTCCAGCCGCACTGGTCGATCAGCCAGCCTGCCGCCAGCTTCTCGGTGCCGTCTTCCTGGCGGTGGTGCACGAGATCGGGAAACCGTTCCAGCAGCGCGGAGCACTGCGCGGCGCTCACCACGGGATTCTTGAAGAAACTGCCGGCATTGCCGATCACGGCCGGGTCCGGCAACTTGCGGCGCCGGATCGCGATCACGGCATCGGCCACCTGCCGCGCGGTGGGTTCGGCGCTTCCCCCTTGCGCCAGCGCATTGGCGAGCTCGGCGTAACGCAGGTTCGGCCGCCAGGCGCGCGGCAGCGCGAACGTGACATCGACGATAATCAGGCCGCGCCCGGCCTCGTGCTTGAAGATGCTGTCGCGGTAGGCGAAACGGCAGGCGGCGCCATCGAGCGTGCGCAGCGTTCCGGTAGCGGGATCGAAAGCGGTGAGGCTGTGGAACACATCCTTGGTTTCGAGCCCGTAGGCGCCGATGTTCTGGATCGGCGCCGCGCCCACGGTGCCGGGGATCAGCGCCAGGTTTTCCAGGCCGCCGAGGCCCTGCCCCAGCGTCCATTCGACGAAGCCGTGCCAGTTCTCGCCCGCCTGGGCGCGCACCAGCACGTGATGCCCCGTTTCGCCGGCGATTTCGCGGCCGCTGTTGGCCATGTGGAGCACCAAGCCGGGAAAGTCGCCGGTCAGCAGCAGGTTGCTGCCGCCCCCGAGCACCAGCCGCGGTAGCGCGGCCAGCGCGGGATCGGCCAGCACCGCCGCCAGCTGGCCCTCGGCCGTGATGCGCAGGTAATGCCGGGCACGCGCGGCGATGCCGAAGGTATTGAAGTCGCGCAGGGAAATATCGTGCTGGAGGGTCGGTTCTGGATACATGGCAAGCTGAGTAATTTGCTCGATTATAGAGCGCCGTAATAAAAACGATCGACCGTTCGTTGCGTGCGTCCGTTAAAATGTCGCCATCTCTTACGCGGCATTACCGCGAGCAATAAAAATTCGAAAGGAAACATCATGCCATCGTTTGACGTCGTATCCGAAGCGGACATGATCGAAGTGCGCAATGCAGTCGACCAGTCCAACAAGGAAATCACTACCCGTTTCGATTTCAAGGGCAGCGACGCGCGCGTGGAACAGAAGGAGCACGAGCTGACGGCCTTCGCCGACTCCGACTTCCAGCTGAGCCAGGTGAGGGACGTGCTGACCAACAAACTGGCCAAGCGCAAGGTCGACGTGCGCTTCCTCGACGAAGGCAAGATCGAGAAGATCGGCGGCGACAAGGTCAAGCAGGTGATCAAGGTGAAGAACGGCATCGAGACGGAGACGGCCAAGAAGATCACCAAGATCATCAAGGAAAGCAAGATGAAGGTGCAGGCCAGCATCCAGGGCGAATCGGTACGCGTGACCGGCGCCAAGCGCGACGACCTGCAATCGGCGATGGCGCTGCTGCGCAAGGAAGTGGCCGATACGCCGCTCGAGTTCAACAACTTCCGCGACTGATCCGGCTCCCGGCAGCCCCTGAGGATAGCAATGAAACGTGTTGATGATTTCCGCCTGCGGTTCGGCGACAAAGAGTACGTGCCCATCATGATCGGCGGCATGGGCGTGGATATTTCCACGGCCGGGCTGGCGCTTGAGGCGGCACGCCTGGGTGGTATCGGCCATATTTCCGATGCGATGGTGGAAGACGTTTCCGACCGCCGCTTCGACACCAGCTTCGTCAAGGAAAAGACCAAGCTCTACAAGTTCAACATCAATAACATGGACAAGGCGGTGGTGCAGTTCGACCTCGAGCGCCTGGCCGAAGCGCAGCGCCTGCACATCGGCAAGACCATGGAAGCGAAGAAAGGGCCCGGCCTGATCTTCGTGAACTGCATGGAGAAGCTGACGATGAACGGCCCGCGCGAAACGCTGCGCGTGCGCCTGAACGCGGCGCTCGATGCCGGCATCGACGGCATCACGCTGTCGGCCGGCCTGCACTTCAATTCGTTCGGCCTGATGGCGGACCACCCGCGCTTCCGCGACGCCAAGCTGGGCATCATCGTGTCGTCCGTGCGGGCGCTGCAGATCTTCCTGCGCAAGAACGCCAAGCTCGACCGCCTGCCCGATTTCGTGATCGTCGAAGGCCCGCTGGCCGGCGGCCACCTGGGCTTCGGCCTGGAAGACTGGGCCGAATACGACCTGCACCAGATCACCGGCGAGGTGCTGGCCTACCTGAAGCAGGAAGGCCTCGCCATTCCCGTGCTCGCCGCCGGCGGCATCTTCACCGGCAGCGACGCGGTCTCGTTCCTCGAGATGGGCGCGGCCGGCGTGCAGGTGGCCACGCGCTTCACGATCACGAAGGAATGCGGCCTGCCGGACAAGGTCAAGCAGGAATACGCGAAGGCCACGGAAGAAGACGTGATCGTCAACGGCATCTCGCCCACCGGCTACCCGATGCGGATGCTGCGCAACACGCCGGCGATCGGCACCAACACGCGCCCGGGCTGCGAGTCGTACGGCTACCTGCTGGACGCCAACGGCAACTGCTCGTACATCAATTCGTACAACCGCGAAGTGATGGCCAACGGCGGCAGCGACAAGGGCGTGAAGGTGATGGACAAGACCTGCCTGTGCACGCACATGCGCAACTTCAATTGCTGGACCTGCGGCCATTACACCTACCGGCTGAAGGACACCACGCACAAGCTGGCCGACGGCAACTACCAGCTCCTGAGCGCCGAGCACGTGTTCCGCGATTACCAGTTCAGCACCGACAACCAGATCGCGCTGCCGGCGCGCGAGGAAGCGGAAGCGGCTTAAGGAGTTCGGGTACTTCTCTTCGCGGCCGGATGCGAACAGTCGATGCAAACGAAACGGCGCGGCCCTCCAGGGGTCGCGCCGTTTTTCATGGTGCCGTCAGTGCCGCCCGGCGGCCGGCATGGCCCCCGGGTACAGCCGTTCCAGTACCCGCCGGGTGATACCCGCCAGCAGCGCGGTGGTGTGCGCGATGTCCGGATCTTCCTGGTCGCGCAGCGTGCGCCACAGCGGACCGAACTCCGCCTCGCGCAACGCGATGGCCTGCTCCACCTCATCCTGCCAGAACGCCGGCGCTTCGCTTTCGACGAAATTGCCGCGCCCGCGGCCGAAGTGGGCGACGGCGAGGTAACGCAGCACGTTGGTAACCAGCAGCGTGCGCAGGAATTCGTCGGACAGCGTGATCGACGGCGTGTTGCGGTCGGTGCCGGCATTGAAGCCCCAGGCGGCGCCGGCGAACGTGAGCGCGCCGATCACGCCACCCAGCAGCGCGCCGGTGCCGAGCGTGAGCCCGCCGGCGGCCAGGTCGGCGGAAAGACCGGTGGCGGCACCGGACACGATCGCGCCCAGCAACGCCGCCTGGCCTTTCTCGACCGGCGCCTTGACGACGAAGTTATTGCTGACGCGCGCATTGATCGTGGTGGCCGCGCTGGCATCGAGCCGGTGCAGCGACAGCAGGCTGACGGTGGCTTGCCCGATGCCGAGATTGAGGCGCGCGACGAGCGTGTTCATGGCCCGCTCCTGACGCTTGCGGTCGTCCCCCTTGCCGATACCCACCAGCTTCAGCGCGGAGCCCAGCATGCTCTTCTGCGCGGTCTCGACCACCTGCCGGTCGCGGGCCGCGTCGTGCAGCTGCTGCGCGATCACGGCCATCGACTGGTGGAAGCGCTGCGCGTTGTGCGCTTCCCACGCGGCCAGCAGGCGCTCGTGCGCCTGGCGCTTCGGTTCGGGCACCAGCCGCCCGAGCACTTCGTAGAATACATGCTCGTGCACCCAGCAGCGGGCGAACGCGTCGAGCGGCAGCACGTCGCGCACGGCGCCATACTGGCGCATGTGCTCGCGCCAGCGCAGTTGCTCGGCCTGTTCCTCGGCCGCCGGCCGCGGCGGCCCCATCTGGTTCAGCAGGACCAGCACCGGCTTGCCGAGCCATTCCAGGATGCGCATTTCCGAAGGCAGGTAGCCCGCATCCTCGGGCCGCTCGGCGGAATTGACGAGGTACAGCACGATGTCGGCATCGTCGCGCGCGGCGCGCAGCGCCTGCTGGCTGAGCCAGAACGGGCGGTCGCGATAGCGGTCGATCACTTCGCGCAGGAACCAGCCGATCGGGTTGCCGGCCATGGCGAGGCGCTTCATCAGCCGCACCGAATCGCCGAAACCGGGGGTATCCCACAGTACCAGGCGGTCGCCCTGCTCGGTGGCCTGCAGCGTGTGCGATTCATTCATGGCGGTCACGTGCGCGGCGTCGCGCACCTCGCCCACATCCATGCCCAGCAGCGTGCGGGCCAGCGTGGTCTTGCCGTTGTTGGTGTGCGAGATCAGGGCCAGCTGGATGGTTTCGCTCATGCGCCCTCCCCCCTGGCCGGCACTTGCGCCGCAAGCAGGTCGACCACGACGGGATCGGCGCCATGGAACACGCAGAACTCGCGCCACAGCTCGATCCGCTCGCGCACGCGTTGCGGATCGGGCGTGCGGCTGCTGAACGCCGATTCGTCGAGCAGCACGACGGCGCGCCCGGCCAGCGTGCCGGTTGCATGGGCAATGAAGGCGCCGTGGTTTTCCTTCTCGGGCGTGGCGGCCAGGCTGAACAGCAGGGCCGTCGATGTGACGCCGGGATCGCGCGGATCGAGTTCGCGCAGCGCGGCGGCCGGATCGGCGCCATACGCCACCGGGGGCAGCAGGCGCACGCGGGCCCGCTCGCCCAGCAGTTGCGCGGCCACCGCCTCGAGGCCGCGACTGCGCGCCTCATCCACCGTGAAGCTGTACGGCAGCACGCGCAGCGTGCCCGGCTCGCCACCGGCGGCGTCGTTCAGCTGGCGGAAGTACGGCTGGTCGAGATCGAGGGGAAAGCGGCGTTCCAGCAGCGCGGCGCGGCTGGCGGCAAACGCCGTGAACACGAGGCGCGGCAGGACAACCAGCAGCACCAGGGTTGCCGCGTACAGGTGTACCCAGCGGGCGCCGTCCACGGCCGCCGCCGGCGCGCGGGCGGCGAAGTGCAGCGCCTGCACATCGGCCAGTGTAAAACCCTGCAAGCCGAATACGGTGATCGCCGGCCAGAACAGGATGGCCAGCAGTTCGTGCACCTGCGCGGCGTCGAGGAACGTGCTTTCCCAGCCGGCGCCATATTGCGCCAGCATGCCGCGCGCATACAGCGACGCGATGGCGCCGGCGGCGAACAGCGCGGCACAGAGGTGGATCGTGCGCGACAGCCGCGCGCCGTTCAGCGGCGCGCTCAGCTGCGCCCAGTCGGCCATGAACGCATGGAGGCACGAGGACAACGCGTGCGGCATCTTGCGTGGCATTGCGCCCTTGCCTACCGACAGCGAGCGGATCCATGCCGCCCGGGCACGCGTGACGCCGGCCTTCGGAACGCACAGCCAGACCAGCATCACCACGTAGACGAGCAGGTTCCAGGCGATGATCGCCAGCAGCGGCGCCGACAGCAGGTCGACGCGGTGCGGGTCGGTGATCCGGTCCAGGCCGGCACCCAGCAGCAGGGCCAGCAACGGCAGCAGCCAGGCCGTCGCATGCAGCCCGGGCACGCGTTTAGCAAACGCCGCGAACGCCGCGTGCCGCTGGGACAACTTCTTGATGATCTGTTCGGAGCGCTGCTGCAGGAAATGTTCCGAAGTGGCAGGCCCCCTGGTTTCCGATGCCTGCCACTGCGCCAGCTCGCGGGCGGTCCGGTTGGCATAGCGGCGATCGTCGTCGCTGAGGATTTCACGCTTCTGGTCGGTGGTCTCGATCGCGCGGACCAGGACCACGTTGCGGGCCAGCTCTTCGTTCATGGACGTTCCTCTTCATTGAACGTCCATTGTAGCGTTCCCTCCGAACGGCAGTCGTACGTGCAGGGTACGGTGCGGGATGCGGCGCCGGGGGCAGTACGGGGCGAGAAGCCGGCCCCGCCGGCGATTGCCCGCGGGGCCGGGCGGCATGAGCCGTCAGCGCTTGCGCACTTTCAGCACATCCCCGGAGGCTTCCACGATGTCGAAAGGCGGCGCGGGCTGCTGCGCCGACATCCGGTCATCCGGCCCCGGCATGGCGGTCATGGCGTGGCCGGACGGATCGATGACGAGCGTTTCCCGCCCGCGCCGGCTGGACGGAAACGGAAAGGTGTCGCGCGGGCGGTAGACCTGGATATCCCCCTCGTCTTCTTCGAACGAGTGGGCCCAGGTCAGTGCCGCGCCCATGGTTGGTGGACGGTTTTCCATGGGTCTCCCGTCAGTGGTGCAACGTCAGCGACTGGGGCTGCGTATCCCTGGTGATGTCAGGGAGCGCGGGTTGCTGGGATACGGGTGTCGGTACCGGCAAATTACCCTGCGCCTCCCCACTCTCGCGAAACGCCGAGATCACGCCGCCCATGAACTCGTAATCGGTTGCCGACGGGCCCCATGCCGCGCCATCCCACCACTTGTGATAAAGCGCGCTGTCCGTGCCGGTAACGAAGATATCTAGCCGGTTCGGGCCCCAGGACGCCACGCGGGGTACCGACGTGCAAATGCCTCCCAGGTTCTCGTAACCGGTGAGCGATGGCCCCCATGCGGTTCCGTCGAACCATTTGTGGTACAGCGCGCTGTCGGTGCCGATGACGAACACATCGAGGCGGTTCGGCCCCCATGCCACCACTTCCGGCTGGCCCACGCAGATGCCGCCCATGCGTTCGAAGCCGTCGGCCGACGGCCCCCATGCGGAGCCATCCCACCATTTATGGTACAGCGCTCCATCGGTGCCGGTGACGAAGACGTCGAGCCGGTTCGGGCCCCAGGCGACGGCGCGCGGGGCCGACATGCAGATGCCTCCCAGCCGCTCGTAGCCGGTCGGCGACGGGCCCCATGCGGTTCCGTCGAACCATTTGTGATACAGCGCCCGGTCGGTGCCGATGACGAACACGTCCAGCCGGTTCGGCCCCCAGGAGACGATTTCCGGCTGCCCGATACAGATCCCGCCCATGTCCTCGTAACCGGTGAGCGACGGCCCCCAGGCGGTCCCGTCGAACCACTTGTGGAACAGCGCCCGGTTGGTGCCCAGCACGAATACATCGAGGCGGTTCGGGCCCCACGACACGATGCGCGGGTCGCCGGAGCAGATGCCGCCCATGTTTTCATAACCGGTCAGCGACGGGCCCCAGCCGGAGCCGTCGAACCACTTGTGGTACAGCGCACTATCGGTGCCGGTGACGAAGACATCGAGGCGGTTCGGCCCCCACGCCACCGCCTGCGGCACGCTGGTGCAGACGCCGCCCATGTGTTCATAGCCGGTCACCGACGGCCCCCAGCCGGCTCCATCCCACCACTTGTGGTACAGCGCGCGATCCGTGCCGAGCACGAACACGTCGAGCCGGTTGGGCCCCCATGCCACCACGGGCTCGGAGCTGGGCCGGTTGGACGTCGCCGCGTCCAGCCCGATGCTCGCGCGCACGCCGTCCAGGCATGCCTGCATGCGTGCGACCTGGCCGGCGGTGAACATCACCATCGCCCGGTCGTCGACATAATCCATGTAGTTCATGTACATGTCGCCGTTCGGGCCGTTGTTGCACGAGACATGGGGGAAAGTCGGTGCGCCGGTATTGGCGCCGCCCTGGTTCGGCGTATCGGCCACGTTGTCCGAGCCCGAACAGCCGGTGCCGTCGTCCCCCCAGATATGGAAGAGATCGAGCCAATGGCCGATTTCATGCGTGGTGGTGCGGCCGAGGTCGAACGGGGCCGCTGCCGTGCCGGTGGTACCGAACGCGGACTGCAGGCAGACCACGCCATCGGTCTGGGCCGGGCCGCCGGGGAACTGCGCGTAGCCGAGCAAGCCGCCGCCCAGCTGGCATACCCAGATGTTCAGGTAGCGATCCGCCGGCCATGCGTCCAGGCCGCCGCTGGCCGCCGACTTGACAGCATCGTCGTCGCTGAACGAAGCCACCGTGGTCTGCCGGCGCTCGACCCCCGTCGAGGGTGCGCCATCGGGGTCGGTGGTGGCGAGGAAGAATTCGATGCGGGAATCGGCTGCCAGCGGCAGGAACGGCGCCGGCGTCGTGCTCACATCCGGGTTGTTGCGGCGGAAATCGCGGTTCAGCACATCGATCTGGCTGGCGATCTGTGCATCGGAAATGTTTTGCTCCGCGGTATTCCAGACCACGTGCACGACGGCGGGAATCCGGGTGACGCCCGTGCGCTGCGGACTGGCTGCGCCCAGTTCATAGCGCTGCGCCTGCAGTTCGATGAAATCGCGCGCCCGCGCATAAGCGGGATTGGTCGACAGCAGCCGCCGGTGCACGTCCATGGTTGCGCAACGCCGCACCCGGGGCGGATTGGCACCACCCGACCCGCCAAAACCGGCCCCGCCCGATCCGCCCGACCCGCCCGATCCGCCCATGCCGCCTGACCCGCCATGACTGTTGCCGCCACCGTTCATTTCGCCACCGGGCATGCGGTCATTGCGGCTGTCCGCCCGTTCGGTCATGCCGCCGCCCGGCATGCCGCCTTCCGGTGCCCGCTTCGATACACCTGGCATGCCGCGATCGTTCGGGTCGACCAGCCCTGCCGGTTGTTCGCCGGCCATCTGGAAGTGGGACAAACCGTTGCCCTCGCTGGCTCGTACGCCTGTCGCACCGTTGGGTTCCGCACAGCCACAACCGTCGGTCGTTGGCGCAGCCGCGCCTTTCTGTTGTTTCGCTTTCATGCTGCCTCCTCCCTAGTCTAAGCACCACGTCATCACGCGCAATTCAGAGCGGACATGCGCCCTGCCTCCAGTCCACGGTGGACGGAGTTCCTGTTTTGATACTAGGACAAAATTCGACGAAGGCTTGCTTTATCGTCAGCACCGCAGCAAATTAATTTTGATCCGATGAGCACAGTGCGATAGGCAAAATGGAAGAGCGACGCCGGGCAGTGCCCGGCTGATCAACACCACGGACCTTGCTACGCTCCGGCATGTTGAAAGGCACGACTGTAAAACTGAATACTGGTAGCCGAGTATTGGTGTCAGTCACTTTTTCCAAAGGAAAAGGTGTCTGACACCGGCTTTCCCATGCGTTTCTGCCACACAAAGCAAAAAAACCCGCCAGCGATCGCTAACGGGGTTTTTCTATATAACAGCCTGGTTGAACCCACTTTCACGCTGGTTGCAGTAGCGACGTCTGGCAATGCCAGACGGAGCAATCGGCGCAAAGTGTCACGTCGGCCAATGGCCGGCGTGACGACGGCTCGGGACCTGGCGCCCAGTCCGCAGCGCCCTGCTGAAGCAGCGCTCCAAAGCAAAAAACCCCCATCTGCACTGAACGCGATCTTGAGCGCGTTCAGGCTGGTGGGGGTTTCTCTATATAACAGCCTGACGATAACCTACTTTCACACTGGTTGCAGCACTATCATCGGCGCAAAGTCGTTTCACGGTCCTGTTCGGGATGGGAAGGGGTGGGACCGACTTGCTATGGTCATCAGGCATGACTTGTACGTAGCGTCGCTCCCTGCTGGGCAGCGCAGCTACTAATCTGGAAGAAGTAAAGTTAAGGTAGTTCAAGCTGCATCGTCAAACACAGGCAAATGCTCCATAACCGTCAAGGTTATAGGGACAAGCCTTACGGGCAATTAGTATCAGTTAGCTTAATGCATTACTGCACTTCCACACCTGACCTATCAACGTCCTGGTCTCGAACGACCCTTCAAAGAGCTCAAGGCTCTGGGAAATCTCATCTCAAGGCAAGTTTCCCGCTTAGATGCTTTCAGCGGTTATCTCTTCCGAACTTAGCTACCCGGCAATGCCACTGGCGTGACAACCGGTACACCAGAGGTTCGTCCACTCCGGTCCTCTCGTACTAGGAGCAGCCCCCTTCAAATTTCCAACGCCCACGGCAGATAGGGACCAAACTGTCTCACGACGTTTTAAACCCAGCTCACGTACCACTTTAAATGGCGAACAGCCATACCCTTGGGACCGGCTACAGCCCCAGGATGTGATGAGCCGACATCGAGGTGCCAAACTCCCCCGTCGATATGAACTCTTGGGAGGAATCAGCCTGTTATCCCCAGAGTACCTTTTATCCGTTGAGCGATGGCCCTTCCATACAGAACCACCGGATCACTATGTCCTACTTTCGTACCTGCTCGACTTGTCGGTCTCGCAGTTAAGCACGCTTATGCCATTGCACTATTAGCACGATGTCCGACCGTACCTAGCGTACCTTCGAACTCCTCCGTTACACTTTAGGAGGAGACCGCCCCAGTCAAACTGCCTACCATGCACTGTCCCCGATCCGGATAACGGACCAAGGTTAGAACCTCAAATGAACCAGGGTGGTATTTCAAGGTTGGCTCCACGAGAACTGGCGTCCCCGCTTCAAAGCCTCCCACCTATCCTACACAGATTGATTCAAAGTCCAATGCAAAGCTACAGTAAAGGTTCATGGGGTCTTTCCGTCTAGCCGCGGGTAGATTGCATCATCACAAACATTTCAACTTCGCTGAGTCTCGGGAGGAGACAGTGTGGCCATCGTTACGCCATTCGTGCAGGTCGGAACTTACCCGACAAGGAATTTCGCTACCTTAGGACCGTTATAGTTACGGCCGCCGTTTACTGGGACTTCAATCAAGAGCTTGCACCCCATCATTTAATCTTCCAGCACCGGGCAGGCGTCACACCCTATACGTCCACTTTCGTGTTTGCAGAGTGCTGTGTTTTTATTAAACAGTCGCAGCCACCATTTTATTGCAACCCTTTCACCCTCATGGAGTAAACCATTCAAGCTACCGGGGCGTACCTTTTCCCGAAGTTACGGTACCAATTTGCCGAGTTCCTTCTCCCGAGTTCTCTCAAGCGCCTTAGAATACTCATCTCGCCCACCTGTGTCGGTTTGCGGTACGGTCTCGTATGACTGAAGCTTAGAGGCTTTTCTTGGAACCACTTCCGATTGCTTCGCAGCACATGGCCGCTCGTCCCGTTCCCTTGAATTACGTGCCCGGATTTGCCTAAGCACCTTCTATGAAACAGAAACTGACTATTCCAACAGTCAGACAACCTTCCGCGATCCGTCCCCCCATCGCATCATACGACGGTGCAGGAATATTAACCTGCTTCCCATCAGCTACGCATCTCTGCCTCGCCTTAGGGGCCGACTCACCCTGCTCCGATGAACGTTGAACAGGAAACCTTGGGCTTACGGCGTGCGGGCTTTTCACCCGCATTATCGCTACTCATGTCAGCATTCGCACTTCTGATACCTCCAGCATCCTTTACAAGACACCTTCGCAGGCTTACAGAACGCTCTCCTACCATATCTATTGCTAGATATCCGCAGCTTCGGTGACTGGCTTAGCCCCGTTACATCTTCCGCGCAGGACGACTCGATCAGTGAGCTATTACGCTTTCTTTAAATGATGGCTGCTTCTAAGCCAACATCCTGACTGTTTTAGCCTTCCCACTTCGTTTTCCACTTAGCCAATCTTTGGGACCTTAGCTGGCGGTCTGGGTTGTTTCCCTCTTGACACCGGACGTTAGCACCCGATGTCTGTCTCCCAAGCTCGCACTCATCGGTATTCGGAGTTTGCAATGGTTTGGTAAGTCGCGATGACCCCCTAGCCATAACAGTGCTCTACCCCCGATGGTGATACTTGAGGCACTACCTAAATAGTTTTCGGAGAGAACCAGCTATTTCCAAGTTTGTTTAGCCTTTCACCCCTATCCACAGCTCATCCCCTAATTTTTCAACATTAGTGGGTTCGGTCCTCCAGTGCGTGTTACCGCACCTTCAACCTGGCCATGGATAGATCACTTGGTTTCGGGTCTACACCCAGCAACTAGCGCCCTGTTCGGACTCGATTTCTCTGCGGCTCCCCTATTCGGTTAACCTCGCTACTGAATGTAAGTCGCTGACCCATTATACAAAAGGTACGCCGTCACGGAACAAGTCCGCTCCGACTGTTTGTATGCACACGGTTTCAGGATCTATTTCACTCCCCTCCCGGGGTTCTTTTCGCCTTTCCCTCACGGTACTGGTTCACTATCGGTCGATTACGAGTATTTAGCCTTGGAGGATGGTCCCCCATGTTCAGACAGGATTTCTCGTGTCCCGCCCTACTTGTCGCATACTTAGTACCACCGGTCTGGTTTCGCGTACGGGGCTATCACCCACTATGGCGCCTATTTCCAGAGGCTTCCACTACCAGTCCGACTATCATATGCAGGCTCATCCCATTTCGCTCGCCACTACTTTGGGAATCTCGGTTGATTTCTTTTCCTGCAGCTACTTAGATGTTTCAGTTCGCCGCGTTCGCTTCACACACCTATGTATTCAGTGAGTGATGACCTATAAGGCCGGGTTTCCCCATTCGGAAATCTTCGGATCAATGCTCGTTTGTCAGCTCCCCGAAGCTTATCGCAGACTTCTACGTCCTTCATCGCCTGTAATCGCCAAGGCATCCACCATGTGCACTTATTCACTTGTCCCTATAACCTTGACGGCTATCGGTATCAAGCATTTACTACTGTGTTTTGATGAGCTTTATTACTACCCTGAACATGCGATGTCTCGCACGTTCAATAAAACTTTACTTCTTCCAGATTGTTAAAGAACGAAACAGCAGTAGTCTCTAAAAGACTAAACCTAAAAGCGATATACACGCACTTACGTTTAAACTTTTGGTGGAGGATGACGGGATCGAACCGACGACCCCCTGCTTGCAAAGCAGGTGCTCTCCCAGCTGAGCTAATCCCCCAGGGATTTTCTTGTGCCTGATACGTGGTGGGTCTGGTTGGGCTCGAACCAACGACCCCCGCGTTATCAACACGGTGCTCTAACCAGCTGAGCTACAGACCCGCGCTACAACACGATTGCGGTACTACTGTTTCTTCTTCATTCGACAGTCGATAAGTGTGGACGTTTAATGAGCAAGGATTCCGAAGAATCGTGCCTACTCTAGAAAGGAGGTGATCCAGCCGCACCTTCCGATACGGCTACCTTGTTACGACTTCACCCCAGTCACGAATCCTACCGTGGTAAGCGCCCTCCTTGCGGTTAAGCTACCTACTTCTGGTAAAACCCGCTCCCATGGTGTGACGGGCGGTGTGTACAAGACCCGGGAACGTATTCACCGCGACATGCTGATCCGCGATTACTAGCGATTCCAACTTCATGCAGTCGAGTTGCAGACTACAATCCGGACTACGATACACTTTCTGGGATTAGCTCCCCCTCGCGGGTTGGCGGCCCTCTGTATGTACCATTGTATGACGTGTGAAGCCCTACCCATAAGGGCCATGAGGACTTGACGTCATCCCCACCTTCCTCCGGTTTGTCACCGGCAGTCTCATTAGAGTGCTCTTTCGTAGCAACTAATGACAAGGGTTGCGCTCGTTGCGGGACTTAACCCAACATCTCACGACACGAGCTGACGACAGCCATGCAGCACCTGTGTTACGGTTCTCTTTCGAGCACTCCCAAATCTCTCCGGGATTCCGTACATGTCAAGGGTAGGTAAGGTTTTTCGCGTTGCATCGAATTAATCCACATCATCCACCGCTTGTGCGGGTCCCCGTCAATTCCTTTGAGTTTTAATCTTGCGACCGTACTCCCCAGGCGGTCTACTTCACGCGTTAGCTGCGTTACTAAGTCAATTAAGACCCAACAACTAGTAGACATCGTTTAGGGCGTGGACTACCAGGGTATCTAATCCTGTTTGCTCCCCACGCTTTCGTGCATGAGCGTCAGTCTTGACCCAGGGGGCTGCCTTCGCCATCGGTGTTCCTCCACATCTCTACGCATTTCACTGCTACACGTGGAATTCTACCCCCCTCTGCCAAACTCTAGCCTTGCAGTCTCCATTGCCATTCCCAGGTTAAGCCCGGGGATTTCACAACAGACTTACAAAACCGCCTGCGCACGCTTTACGCCCAGTAATTCCGATTAACGCTTGCACCCTACGTATTACCGCGGCTGCTGGCACGTAGTTAGCCGGTGCTTATTCTTCAGGTACCGTCATGAGGCACGGATATTAGCCGTACCCTTTTCTTCCCTGACAAAAGAGCTTTACAACCCGAAGGCCTTCTTCACTCACGCGGCATTGCTGGATCAGGGTTGCCCCCATTGTCCAAAATTCCCCACTGCTGCCTCCCGTAGGAGTCTGGACCGTGTCTCAGTTCCAGTGTGGCTGGTCGTCCTCTCAGACCAGCTACTGATCGTCGCCTTGGTGAGCCTTTACCTCACCAACTAGCTAATCAGATATCGGCCGCTCCAGGAGCATGAGGTCTTGCGATCCCCCACTTTCATCCTTAGATCGTATGCGGTATTAGCGTAACTTTCGCTACGTTATCCCCCACTCTTGGGCACGTTCCGATATATTACTCACCCGTTCGCCACTCGTCAGCGGAGCAAGCTCCCTGTTACCGTTCGACTTGCATGTGTAAAGCATGCCGCCAGCGTTCAATCTGAGCCAGGATCAAACTCTTCAGTTTAATCTCTGTTTAAAGTCATTGCTGACTTGGTCGCCCATTCAAAATACTGACGAACCTTCTTGCGAAGGTTACGTTTATTTCTTATGAGCGTTTGATGCTATATTTTGAGCTGTCGGGGCCGAAGCCCCGGGCACATCATCAAACGCCCACACTTATCGACTGTTGATTGTTAAAGAATTCTGCTAGCTCGACAAAGCGTTGTGTTTGTCAGCAGAGGAGCGAGATTATCTGGTGTTTCGTGATAACCGTCAAGCTTCTTTTTGCCCCGCTTCAACTTGCCGTCGTCACTTTCGTGCCAACACGTTGCTGCGAGGGACAGAACTATAGCAACCCTCGTGCCGTCCTGCAAGCACTTTCTCGCGACTGCCGCCTGTCACCCTCTTTCCCGCTCCAGCCCCGCGTTTGCGCAGACTGTCGCATGTGGCTCGCCCTGGTGGACAGTTTTGCGTAACGTTATCTACACTTGCTCCCTTATATAGAGAACGGACGTCGTTGATGTTTCCCACGCCAAAAATTCAAGAGACCCTGAAGACTGTCCTGGCTTCGCTGCACAGGGGCTTCGACCAGACCGCTACATGGGTCACCCAATTGTCGTGGTGGAAGTTCTTCCTGTTTGCCGCGCTGGCACTGATCGCCGCATCGATCCTGCAGGATGAGCTGTTCTCGCCGACGATGGATGAAGACGTGGTAATCCGCTCCCACAAGCGCTCGGCCGGAGGCGGCGATACCAGCATCGTCATCGACGACAGCGGCATTCATTTCAATCCGCGCGGCGGCAAGCTGCGCAACCCGGCGCCGCCCGAGACACCGGAAACGCCGGAAGGCGCGGATGCGTCGACCGTACCGGCCCCGCCGGATGCCCCGGATGCCGACGATGCCGCCCCGGCTGCCCCGGCTGCCCCGGCTGCCCCTGCTGCTCCTGCTGCTCCTGCTGCCTCGGCTGCCCCTGCCGCCCCTGCCGCGAAGGCTGCACGCGCCGCGCCGGCCGTGACCGCGCTGCCGGGCGAGGAAGTGCACATCGAACTGCCGCCGCAGATTGGCGAAGAACTGTCGAATGCGCTGGAAGAAGCGGTGGACAATGCCGCCGAAGAAAAAGTCTCGCGTTACCACGAGCAGGCGTCGACCTGGTTCCAGAGCTTCATCTTCCTGCTCGTGCTGACGCTGTTCGGCATGAAGGCGCTAATGGGAGGCAAGAAAAAGGCAGAAGCGCAGACGCTGACCGCCAACGCCGCGGCCGAACGCGAATCGATGCAGCGCCAGCTCTCCGAAGCGAAGATGCAGATGATGCAGGCACAGGTCGAGCCGCACTTCCTGTTCAACACGCTGGCTTCGGTCGAGCACCTGATCGAGACGGACCCGCCGCGCGCCTCGGCGATGCAGCGCAGCCTGATCAAATACCTGCGCGCGGTGCTGCCGCAAATGCGCGACAACACCCTGATCACCAACCTTGGCCGCGAAGCGGACATGGTGCTGGCCTACCTGGCGCTGCTGAAAATGCGGATGGAAGAACGGCTGACGATCGACTTCGACATTCCCGACGGCCTGCGCAGCGCGGCGTTCCCGCCGATGATGCTGCAATCGATGGTGGAAAACGCCATCAAGCACGGCCTCGAGGGCAAACCGGAAGGCGGCACGCTGAAAGTGCGCGCCGACGTGGCGCACAGCAAGCTGCGCGTGATCGTCGCGGACAACGGTCTCGGCTTCGGCGCCAAGCCCAGCGACGGTACCGGCCTGGGCCTGATGACGATCCGCGAGCGGCTCAAGCTGCTGCACGGCGATGCCGGCCATTTGCGCATCGAAGCGAACCAGCCGAGCGGCGTGATCGCCACCATCGAGGTGCCCTACCAGCTTTCGGAAGGAACCCGCAAGTGAAAACCAGGGCGCCGTGGAATTCGCCGGCAGAATCACGGCGGAGCCATTGCGCGGCGTGCCGATTCATTGAATAATTGGCATCCACTGCCCCTTCATTTTGCGAACCCATGCCTACCGCGATTTTAGCCGACGACGAACGTTTGATGCGCGACCAGCTGCGCATGCGCCTGGGCCAGGTATGGCCGGAACTGGAGATCGTGGGCGAAGCCAAGAACGGCGACGAGGCGATCGATCTCGTCGATGAACTGCAGCCCGACTTCACGTTCCTCGACATCCGCATGCCCGGCAAGACAGGCATGGAGGCGGCCGCCGCGATCGGCAACAAGAGCCATGTCGTGTTCGTTACGGCCTACGACGCTTACGCGGTGGAAGCATTCGAACGCGGCGCGGTCGACTACGTTCTCAAGCCACCGGAGCAGGAGCGCCTGAAGATCACCGCCGAGCGCCTGAAGGACCGGCTGAACAAGCCTGCCGGCGACGTCAATGCCAGCGTGACCGCGATGCTGTCGCAACTCGCGGAAAAGATCACCGCGCCAAAACCGAAGTTCCTGCAATGGATCCAGGCCAGCATCGGCCAGGATCTGCGCATGATACCCGTCGAGGAAATCCTGTTCTTCCGCTCGGATGAAAAATATACCTGCGTGCAGACCGACAAGTTCGAAGCGCTGATCCGCAAGCCGGTGCGCGACCTGGCCGACGAACTCGATCCCGCGCTGTTCTGGCAGATTCACCGCGCCACCCTGGTCAATGTGAATGCGATCGAAGGCGTTACCCGCGATATCCGGGGGCGCCACCTGGTCATGGTCAAGGGACGGCCTGAAAAGCTGGAAGTCAGCCGCAGTTTCCTTCACCTGTTCAAGCAGATGTAAGCGCGACAGCAAAGCACACCGACGGATGGCCGGTGCCGCTGCGCCACGTCAATTCTTACCGAGCCCATCTGTATTAGGGTTTTCCGAGCGGCCCTTGGCCGAGAGGAGATCCAATGTCCATGTCACGACCCTTGCTGGTGGCGGCACTGCTGGTAGCGGTGCGCCTCGCCTGGCGGCTGGCCGCACCCCGCGCCATGTCGGCCGAGCAGCACGAAGCCGATGCGCGCGCGCGGATGGCCGGGCGCCGCGCGACCGACTATGCGCTGGAAAACATCCGGGAAGAAGAACGCGCCCACATCGCGCGCGAACTGCACGACGACCTGGGCCAGCTGCTGGCCACGCTGCGCGTAGACATGAGCCTGCTGCTGCAACTGCCGATTGCCGATGGGCCAACGCGCGATTTGCTGAACGGCATGGATGGCCGGCTGCTGTCCGCGATCACGTCGCTGCGCCGCATCGCCAGCAACCTGCGCCCGCATGCGCTCGATGAAGGCGGCCTGTACTTCGCATTGCAATCGCTGCGCCACGAGTTCGAGCAGCGGCATGCCGTGGCGTGCGAACTCGCCGCGCGCGAGGACGAACTGGTGCTCAATGACCGCTACAGCACGGCGATCTTCCGCATCGTGCAGGAATCGCTGACGAACATTGCGCGGCATGCACACGCGCAGCATGTGCACATCACGCTGCGCCGGCACCGGTCAACGCTGTACCTGACCATCGAGGACGACGGCCGGGGCATTGCCCAGGCCGACATGGAAAAGCCCTCGTCGTTCGGCCTGCTGGGCATGCGCGAGCGTGTCTGGGCCATTCGTGGCGATATCTCGATCACCGGCAGCCACCGGGGCACCAGGATCGAGATACACCTGCCCCTGCCGGAGCAGGCGCAGCTCTCCGGATAACACGCCTTCAAAAACAAAAACGCCCGGTTTGCACCGGGCGTCCTGGCTGCAATGCATTGCAGCGCTCCGTTACAGCGATTCCTCGCTGCGACTCGCTGCGAATGCGATCAGAACGTGTGGCGGATGCCCAGGTTGAAGCCGGTGTCGCCGCTGCCCACTTCATTGTTGTTGCCCACCGTGTAGCCGGCACCGTTCTTGTTGTCGATCTTCGCGTAAGCGATGTAGGCGCTCGTGCGTTTCGACAGCGCCTGCGTGTAGCCCACCGCCCACTGGCGCGCATCCTGGTTGTTGGCGGTCTTGTCGTTCTTGTTCATCCACGAAGCGATGACCGTGCCGCCGGTGTCGCCGACCGGCACCTGTACGCCCAGCAGGGCATCGTCGGCTTCGAGCGACGCGCGTGGAGCGACCGCGTAGCCGAAGGCGTTGGTCACCGGGATCGGCGAGCTGTTCAGGCCCTTGTCGCGCTCGAAGGCGGCGAAGACCTTGACGACCTTGAAGTCATAGTTCACGGCCAGCAGCGTGTTCTTGCCGTCATCGCGGTTCGCCGCCGGCGTCGTACCGGTAGCGGCAACGTCGTTGTTGCGGTTGTTGTACACCAGGCTGGCGTTCAGCGGACCTTGCGTGTAGTTGAAGCCGACGGAGAACAGGCGGCCGGCGGTGTTGTCGCCGGACTGCTCGCCCAGCGCGTACATGCCTTCCACGTAGAAGCCGGACCATTTCGGCGTCGTGTACACGATCGCGTTCGACACGCGGGTGTTCACACCGCCGGCCGGGAACAGGTTCTTGGCACTGCCTGCATAGCCGGCGCCGAACGGATCGGCGATCTTGGAGAGCGCGTTGTACAGCGGGTTGTACTGGCGGCCCAGGGTCAGGGTGCCCAGCGTCTTGCTGGACAGGCCCACGAACGCCTGGCGATTGAACAGCGTGCCGGTGCTGTCGACCGTGCCGTCGTCCAGCTTGTAGCCCGATTCCAGCGTGAAGATCGCCGACAGGCCATTGCCCAGGTCTTCGGTGCCGCGGAAGCCGAGACGGGACTGGCTGCCGATGCCGCTCGTGACCTTGGTCACGCTGCCGGCAGCGCCACCCGTTTCACGGACGATACCTGCGTCGACGATACCGTAGATGGTCACGTTCGACTGAGCATGGGCGGTGACTGCGAAGCTGCCGGCGATGAGTGCGGCCAGAGTAAGTTTTTTCACGTTGATGTTCTCTTGTTGAAGTTGGTTGGACTGTGAGACCGCTGCGGGTCTGACGCGGCGTATCATGCCTTCCAAATACTTCAACAATATGACATCGGCAAGTTATTACCGAAACACAACGGGAATTTCCTTACGAGCACTACCTTACTTCAGGCGCGCCATCGCCAGCCAGTAATGCGGCACCCGTTTGGTGCGGATGTCGCGTGCCGCCGTGCCGAGCCGCTTGCGCAGGAAACTGTCGGTCGGAAAATTCTTGAGGATCTCCAGGCGCTCGCCGGAAGGCAACGTGCGGAACTGGTAGGTGTTCCCTTCCAGGTCGGTGCGGGCGATGACGGTGCTGCTGCCGTCCACGTAAACGTTGTCCAGCAGGACCAACAGCACATCCTTGCCCAGCTTCGCACGCAGCCGGGCCAGATAACTGTCCTGCTCCTCGCGCTTCACGTGCGACCACCAGAAGGCGGCGAACACCGCCGTATATTCGCCAACGGCTTCCGGCAGGTCGAACGCATCGGCCTGCGCAAAGGTGACGTTGCCGCCTTCAATCTGGCGGGCACGGGCCAGCGCCAGCGCTTCCTCATTGATATCGATGGCATGCACCGATGCGGCGGCCGGCGCGATCACGCGCGTCCAGTAGCCGGTTCCGCAGGCAAGCTCCAGCACCTTGTGCCCGCTCAGCAGTTCTGCGATCTTCGGGCGCAGCGCGGCCAGGTCGGCCTGCCGTTCGGGCTTGTCGTACACGCGCTCGCAATCGGCCGCGGTCAGCGCGTAGTAACGCGCCAGTGTTTCATGATTCATAACTCGTAGTTTTCGTGCTCGCCGCGCATCGCCTGTTCCACCAGCTTGCGGTTCAGGGTTGGCGCCAGCAATTCAATGAACGTATAAATATAGGAGCGCAGATAAGCGCCCTGCTTGACGGCCACGCGCGACACATTCATGCCGAACAGGTGGCCGACTGAAATCGCCCGCAGGTTGCGGTCCCGCTCCGCGTCGAATGCCATGCCGGCGATGATGCCGATCCCCATCCCCAGCTCCACGTAGGTCTTTATCACATCGGCGTCGATGGCTTCGAGCAGCACGTCCGGCTTCAGGCCACGCAGCGAAAATGCGTGATCGATCTTGCTGCGGCCGGCAAAGGCCCCATCATAGGTAATCAGCGGGTACGACGCGATGTCTTCCAGCGTGACGGATTTTCCTTTGAGCAACGGGTGCTCTGGCGGCACCACCACCACATGTTCCCATTGGTAGCAAGGCAATGTGATCAGGCCGTCCACGCCGGCGATCGATTCGGTGGCGATGGCCAGGTCGGCCTGGTCGCGCTGCACCATCTCGGCGATCTGGCGTGGATTGCCTTGCAATAGCGATAATCTTACTTTAGGGAACTTCACCATGAAGGCCTGCACCACTTTCGGCAACGTGTAGCGGGCCTGGGTATGCGTGGTGGCGATCGTGAAGCTGCCGCTGTCCTGCGCCGCGTATTCCTTGCCGATGCGTTTCAGGCTGTCGATTTCCTGCATGATCAGCTCGACCGACTGCAATACCAGCCGGCCCGGCTCGGTCAGCCCCCGGATCCGCTTGCCATGGCGGGTAAAGATGTCGACGCCCAGCTCTTCTTCGAGCTCGATGATGGCTTTCGACACGCCGGGCTGCGAAGTGAACAGTGCCTTGGCGGCGTCGGTCAGGTTGTAATTCTGGCGGACGGCTTCCCGTACGAAACGAAGTTGATGAAGATTCATGTAGTTCCCGGCAGTAAGCCCGCTATTTTACGCTGAAGCTTATACCGCCTACGCATATAAGCAAATAAAGACTAAGTAGTTTGGAATAAAGCGTGAGTTTATTACGATACGGCCTACCTTGGGGACAACCTGCCGGTAAGCCCCGCCGGTAAGCCCTCGCTTTGCGATTATAGGAATTCCAATGTACCAATATGATCAATACGACCATCTCATCGTGCGGGAACGCATCGCGCAGTACCGCGACCAGGTGCAGCGCCGGCTGTCCGGTGAGTTGACCGAAGAAGAATTCCTGCCGCTGCGCCTGCAGAACGGCCTGTACATGCAGCGCCATGCGTACATGCTGCGGATCGCCGTGCCCTACGGCCTGCTGTCCACTGCGCAGATGCGCATGTTCGCCCACATCGCCCGCAAGTACGACCGCGGCTATGGCCACTTCACCACGCGCCAGAACATCCAGTTCAACTGGATCGAGCTGGAACACACGCCCGACATCCTGGCCGACCTGGCCTCGGTCGAGATGCATGCGATCCAGACCTCGGGCAACTGCATCCGCAACGTGACCTCCGACGAGCTGGCCGGCGTGGCCGCCGACGAGATCATCGATCCGCGCCCGTATGCCGAAGTGCTGCGGCAGTGGTCCACGTTCCACCCCGAGTTCATCGCCCTGCCCCGCAAGTTCAAGGTGGCGATCAACGGCGCGCTGGAAGACCGCGCCGCGATCGCGATCCACGACATCGGCCTGACCGTGGTGAAGAACGAAGCCGGCGAGATCGGCTTCAAGGTCATGGTCGGCGGCGGCATGGGCCGCACGCCGATCATCGGCACCACGATCCGGGAGTTCCTGCCGCGCGAACACCTGCTGACATACACCGAGGCGATCATGCGCGTGTATAACCAGTACGGCCGCCGCGACAACAAGTACAAGGCCCGCATCAAGATCCTGCTGAAGGCGATCGGCGCCGAGGAATTCGCGCGCCAGGTCGAGGAAGAATGGGCGGACCTGAAAGGCACCGAGGAAACCCTGACGCTGGAAGAAATGGAGCGCGTGATCGCCTACTTCCAGCCGCACCCGTACGAAGCGCTGCCGGCCATCGACCCGCGCACCGGCCACGAGGACAACAAGGCGTTCGCGAACTGGCTCGGCCGCAACGTCAAGGCGCACAAGCAGCCGGGCTACGCCGCCGTGATCCTGTCGCTGAAGAAGACCGGCGTGCCGCCGGGCGATGCCACCGCCGAACAGATGGATTTCATGGCCGACCTGGCCGACCGCTACAGCTTCGGCGAACTGCGCGTGACGCACGAGCAGAACATCGTGCTGGCGGACGTGAAGCAATCGCAACTGTTCGACCTGTGGAAGGAAGCCAAGGCGCATGGCCTGGCCACGCCGAACATCGGCCTGCTGACCGACATCATCTGCTGCCCGGGCGGCGACTTCTGCTCGCTGGCGAACGCGAAATCGATCCCGATTTCGGCCGCCATCGCGGAACGCTTCGACCACCTCGATTTCCTGCACGACATCGGCGACATCGAACTGAACATCAGCGGCTGCATCAACGCCTGCGGCCACCACCACGTGGGCAATATCGGCGTGCTGGGGGTCGACAAGGATGGCAGCGAATGGTACCAGGTGTCGATCGGCGGCGCGCAGGGTAACGCCACCGCGATCGGCAAGATCATCGGCCCGTCGTTCTCGGCGCACCAGATGCCGGAAGTGATCGACCGCCTGCTGCAGGTCTACCTGCGCGAACGCACGCTGGACGAAAAGTTCGTCGACACCGTGCAGCGCCTCGGAATCGCCCCGTTCAAAGAACACGTTTATGCCACGCCGATTACCGAACCGGGTCGCCTGGTAGGAGAAGACGAATATGCCTGACCAGAAAATCATCAAGGGTAACCAGATCGTCGCCGACGACTGGACCGTGCTGCGCCTCGAAGAAGGCCAGGAGCCTGCCACGGCGGAAGTCGCCGCCGGCAAGGTGATCGTGCCGCTGAAGGTCTGGCAGGCGCAGAAGGAAACGCTGGCCGGCCGCGCCGATATCGGCGTGTGGCTGAACTCCGACGAGCGCCCCGAGGAACTGACGGAAGAGTTGGCGGAAAATAAGTTCGACGTGATCGCCGTGAATTTCCCGAAGTTCACCGACGGCCGCGGCTACTCGATCGCCTACAACCTGCGCAAGCGCCTGGGCTACACGGGCGAGCTGCGCGCCATCGGCGACGTGCTGCGCGACCAGCTGTTCCAGATGAAGCGCACCGGCTTCGACGCCTACGCGCCGCGCCCGGACCGCAGCATCGAGGATGCGCTGAAGGGCCTGACGGTGTTCTCCGAAACCTACCAGGCCTCGGTCGACGACAAGCTGCCGCTGTTCCGCCGCCATGTCCGCACCACGGGCGTACGCGAGCACAACGACATCGGCTCGGGCATCTGAGGAAGCAAGGAACAAGCATGAGCAAGCTCGATTCTCTCGTTGCGGCCACCAGGCAGACCCTGGAGCTGATCGCACGCGAGTACACGCCAGCCGTATTCGCTTCCAGCCTCGCCGCGGAAGACATGGTGCTGACGGACCTGATCCTGAAAGCGCAGCTGCCGATCGGCATCTTCTCGCTGGAGACGGGCCGCCTGCACAAGGAAACGCTGGCGATGCTGGACCGCGTGAAGGCGCACTACGGCTACGACATCGCCCTGTACCGCCCGCAGCCGGCAGCCGTGGAAGACTACGTGGCGCAAAACGGCCTGAACGCGTTCTACGACAGCGTGGACATGCGGCGCGAATGCTGCCGCATCCGCAAGGTGGAACCGCTGGGCCGTGCGCTGGCCGGCAACAAGGCCTGGATCACGGGCCAGCGCCGGGCGCAGTCGAACACCCGCGGCACGCTGCAGGTACACGAGGACGATCCGGCGCACCTGATGGACAAGTTCAACCCGCTGGCCGACTGGTCCGAGGAAGACGTGTGGGAATACCTGCGCGCCAACGAAGTGCCCGTCAACGCGCTGCACGAGCAGGGCTACCCGTCGATCGGCTGCGAACCGTGCACCCGCGCGATCCAGCCCGGCGAGGATGTCCGCGCCGGCCGCTGGTGGTGGGAAAACCCCGAATCGAAGGAATGCGGGCTGCACGTCGTCGACGGCAAGCTCATTCGGATCAAATCCGTGGCCGCCTGAGGTTTGCGAACCCTGGTCCACAACAAGAGAAAAGACATGAACGCACTGGCAGAAAACAAGATTACCGGGCTGGAGGAATTGAATTCCCGCCACCTGGACGCCCTCGAATCGGAAGCGATCCACATCCTGCGCGAAGTGGCCGCGGAATGCAGCAATCCCGCCCTGCTGTTCTCGGGCGGCAAGGATTCGGTTGTCCTGCTGCGCCTGGCCGAAAAGGCTTTCCGCCCCGGCAAATTCCCGTTTCCGCTGGTGCACGTGGATACCGGCCACAACTTCGCGGAAGTGATCGAGTTCCGCGACCGCCGCGTGGCCGAACTGGGCGAGCGCCTGATCGTGGGCTCGGTCGAGGAATCGATCCGCAAGGGCACGGTGCGCCTGCGTAACCCGCAAACCGATTCGCGCAATGCCGCGCAAGCCGTGACGCTGCTGGAAACGATCGCCGAACACGGCTTCGACGCCTGCATCGGCGGCGCCCGCCGCGACGAGGAAAAGGCCCGCGCCAAGGAACGCATCTTTTCGTTCCGCGACGAATTCGGCCAGTGGGATCCGAAGGCACAGCGCCCGGAACTGTGGGACCTGTATAACACCCGCGTGCACCCGGGCGAGAACATGCGCGTGTTCCCGATCTCGAACTGGACGGAACTGGACGTGTGGCAGTACATCGCCCGCGAAAAACTGGCGCTGCCGTCGATCTACTTCGCGCATGAACGCCAGGTCATTCCGCGCAACGGCCTGCTGGTGCCACTGACGGACATCACGCCGCCACGCGAGGGCGAAACGGTGGAAACCCAGGTGGTGCGCTTCCGTACCGTGGGCGACATCTCGTGCACCTGCCCGGTCTCGTCCGATGCGGCCGATGTCGACGCGATCATCGCCGAGACGGCCGTCACCCAGGTCACCGAACGGGGCGCGACGAGGATGGACGACCAGACCTCCGAAGCCTCGATGGAAAAACGCAAGAAAGCTGGATACTTCTGATGAACGCCATGAACGAAAACCTGTCCCAACATAGTCTGCTGCGCTTCATCACCGCCGGCTCCGTCGACGACGGCAAGAGCACGCTGATCGGCCGCCTGCTGTTCGACAGCAAGGGCATCTTCGCCGACCAGCTGGCCGCCGTGTCGCGCGCCAAGCACAAGCGCACGGTGGGCGACACCATCGACCTGTCGCTGCTGACGGATGGCCTGGAAGCCGAACGCGAGCAGGGCATCACGATCGACGTGGCCTACCGCTACTTCGCCACGCCGAAGCGCAAGTTCATCATCGCCGATACGCCGGGCCACGAGCAGTACACCCGCAACATGGTCACCGGCGCCTCGACGGCCGACGCGGTGATCATCCTGATCGACGTGTCGAAGGTGAAGCTGCATGACGACGGCAGCGTGGACCTGCTGATCCAGACCAAGCGCCACTCGACGATCGCGCACCTGCTGCAGATCGAGCACGTGGTGGTGGCCGTCAACAAGATGGACCTGGTGAACTACGACCAGGTCGTGTACGACCGTATCGTCAAGGCCTACCAGGAGTTCGCGCAGACGCTGGGCCTGAAGGACATCACGCCGATTCCGCTGTCGGCGCTGACCGGCGACAACGTGGTCGAGAAAAGCGTCAACATGGGCTGGTACGGGGGCCCGACGCTGATCGAGCTGCTCGAATCGCTGTCCGTCTACGACGAATCGCACGAGTCGCCGTTCCGCTTCCCGGTGCAGCTGGTGGCGCGCCACAACGGCCACGAAGCCAACGACTTCCGCGGCTACATGGGCCGTATCGAAGCCGGCAATGTCAGCGTGGGCGACCAGCTGGTGGTGCAGCCTTCCGGCCATACCGCCACTGTGAAGGAAATCGTCACGTTCGACGGTTCCCTGCAGTCGGCCAGCGCCGGCCAGTCGGTCACGATCGTGCTGAACGAGTACGTGGACGTGTCGCGCGGCGACGTGCTGGCATCGTCCGCAAAGCCGGCCACGCTGCTCAAGCAGGTGAACGCGGACGTGTGCTGGCTGTCCGAGGAACCGCTGGACCTGCGCCGCAAGTACTGGCTCAAGCACGGCACCAAGCAGACGTCTGCAAAGATCACGAAGATCGACTCGATCCTTGACATCAACACGCAGCAGCGTCACGATGCCGAGGCGCTGAAGCTGAACGACGTCGCACGCCTTGCGTTGACCGTGCAGCAGCCGCTGGCCGCCGATGCCTATGACGACATCCGCGCGACCGGCGCCTTCATCCTGATCGATGAAGTCACGCACCAGACCGTGGCGGCCGGCATGATTCGGCTGTAACTCGGCTTTAATCCGCGCCTCGGCGCCCGGTTCGTTCGGTAATCTAACGCGTCATCAACACGGCCAGCACGGGAGTTCATTTGCCAGCAGTCGGAAAAGTTTATCTGGTGGGTGCCGGTCCGGGCGCCGCGGACCTGATCACTGTGCGCGGCGCGCGCCTGCTGGGCGAAGCCGAAGTCGTTCTCTACGATGCGCTGGTCACTCCCGAAATGCTGGCCCTGTGCCCGCAGGCCGACCTGATCTCGGTCGGCAAACGCGCCGGCCAGCGCTCCGCGGCGCAGGATTTCATCAACCAGCAGCTGGTCGACTGCGCGCGCAAGTATGCGCGGGTGGTGCGCCTGAAAGGCGGCGACCCGATGCTGTTCGGCCGCGCCGACGAGGAACTGACGGCGCTGGAAGCGGAAGGAATCGAAGTCGAGGTGGTGCCTGGCATTACCACGGCGGTCGCCGCCGCCGCGGCGGCCAAGCAACCGCTGACCAAGCGCGGCATCGCCCGCAGCGTGGCGTTCTTCACCTCCAGCACCGCGCCCGGCGAGGACGACCTGTCCGGCATTCCCTCCACCGACACGCTGGTGCAGTACATGGGCGGCCGCGAGGCGATCGCCACGGCGCAGCGGCTGCTGCAGCAGGGTCGCCGGCCGGAAACGCCGGTGCTCGTGCTGGAAAACGTGAGCCGGCACGACCAGCGCATCGAACGCATCACGCTGGCGAAGCTGGCCCACGGCCTTGCCACGCCGCACGGCCCGGTGCTGGTGATGCTGGGCGAAGCGATGGAAGCGCGTCCGCTGCAGGGCTCCTGACTTCCAGGCCGGCACCGGCCGCGAGATCCCGAAGGACACGCCGTCCTTCGCCTCCCGTTGCTTCCCCCTGTTTCTTCCCTTCCCTTCGGTTCCCTTCCTCCAGTACGTGCCGCACGCTGGCAGCGCCCGCCGGCCATGCCTATACTGCCGGGCTCCCATGCATTGCCTGCGCCACGGCAGCGCCACGATGCCTATAATGAAAGACGATGAAAGCCGATCCCGAACACAAATCCGACCGCGACCTGCCGGGTGATGCCGACCTGCCGGACGACGGCGACTTTTCCGACATGCTCAGCGAGATGCGCATCGTGCTGCCCGGCGCGCAGATGCTGGCCGCGTTCCTGATCATCCTGCCGTTCAACGGCGGGTTCCGGCACATCGTGCAGTCGGAAAAATATGTTTTCCTGGCCACGCTGCTCTTTGCCCTGACGAGCCTGATCCTGCTGTCGGCGCCCGCGGTGCAGCATCGCGTGATGCGCCCCCTGATGAATCGCGAACGTTTCAAGTCCCTGGCAACGCGGCAGATCGTGGCCGGCTCGGTCGCGCTCGGCATTGCGCTGGTACTGGGCACCAACCTGGTCGTGTCCGAAGTCTTCGGGCACCACGTGGGCCTGGTCGTGGCCGCGGTGATCGGCATCATCGTCGCCGCCGTCTGGTGGCTGCTGCCGCTCTGGCTCAAGCGCAATACGCGGATATAAGCCACTGAAGCTACAATACCGCCTTTGCAAATTTTCGAGGGCACCATGGGACAAGCACACGAGGTACTGGAACGGGCGCGGGCCGCGCGGCTGGAAGGCCGTCATGAAGACGCGCTGCGCGACCACCTGTGGTTCCACGAGAATGCCCTGTCGGTGGAGCCGGCCCTGGCAGGCGTGCGGCTGTCGTTCGCGCTGCGCGACTGGATCTACCTGGCCGAGCAATTCCCGCTGGCGCGCCGCGTGCTGCAGGGCCTGCGCGACCGCGACACCATGCGGCTGCTGAACGACAGCGAAGACGGCACCGTCGCACCGCGCGACCTGTTCCGCGACGTCGTCGCCATCAACAGCGCGCTGGGTGAGGAACGGGCCACGCACGACCTGTTCGTGCGCATCGACATCCAGGCGCCGGCCGTGGCGGCACAATGCGCCGACCTGGCGCTGCTCGCAATCGCGGCGGCCGAGGATTTCACGCTGGCACGCCGCTACCTCGGCGATCCGGCCGCGCGCGTGAGCGCGCTGGCCGCCAACCTGAACGCCTACACGGCAGAGCTGGTGAAGACGGCCGGCACGTCGTCGGCGCCGGCGCTGCTGTCGTTCGTGCTGAACTACACGAAGGAAGTACGGCTGGTGGTCGAGGTGCTGCGCCGCCAGGACGAGGATGAACTGGCCGAACAGGTTTCGCGGGCGGCACTGGAAGAGCTGAAGTCCGACGCGCTGCGCGATGCCGTGCAGCGGGAGTTCGAAACGCCGGGCGCCACGATCCAGGCCATGGTGGCGCATGCGCGCGCCAATGTGACCGAGCACTGACACGGGGCTGGTCCGGCTGGCCATCGACGCCCGCGAGTGCGGCGGGTATGATGCGGCGCCGGCACCGCTCGTGGCGACCCGCTTCGGTGGCCCTAAGCCGGACGGTACGGCGATCCTGAAGGCTCAGCCGCCGATGCCGGCATGCCAGCCGCGCCAGCGCCCCCGCTCGCGTTCGGCCAGCAACAGGCACTCGCCCACCCCGTCGGCGGCGATGACGGGCTGCCCCGTCTCATCCCACAGCGCGCTGCGCCCGGCACAACTCCAGCCGCCGGTCGGACCGCCATGGTTCGCCATGGCGACCGGCATCCCGTATTGCCGCGCATAGCCGCGCAGCAGGCCGGCATCGTGTTCGTAACCGTTCTCCGATACCAGCACGCTGGCGGCGTACAGGTCGGCTCCGGCCAGGGCCGCGGCGGCCGGATGCTGCGCATGCGCGATCTCGGCACACACGGCCAGCGCTATCCGCGCATCTCCCGCTACCAGGCCTGCGCCACCCTCGCCCACCGCGAACGCGGCCTCTTCGCCGGGATGCAGGTGCTGTTTTGTGTAGACCTGCATCGTGCCGCCTGGCAGGAATGACAGCGCGGCGATACGCGGCAGGCCCGACGTCTTCCATGGCGCGCCGGTGACCAGTACGATGCCAAGCCGCATGGCCGCATGGCGCAACGGCGCCAGTCGCGGATCATCGGCGTCCAGTGCCAGGCCCGCGGCCAGCGCCGGTTCGTAGCCCGTCAGCGCCAGCTCGGGGAGCAGCACGAGGCGCGCCCCGTGACGCGCTGCCGCTTCGGCCAGCACGACGTGGCGCGCGACGTTGGCGGCGATATCGCCCTTGACGACGACCGGCTGCGCAATGGCGAATGCTGCGATATCGACCGGCATCAGTCGGCCTTGGTTGGCCTTAGTCGACATCAACCAGCGCGCCCACGCAGTAGTCTGCAATCGCCTGCAGCACTGCCGCGTTCTCGCCGGCCGCTTCCACCACGCGTACCGCAAGCTGCGGATGCGCGGCGCGTACTTCGTCGATCATGACAGGCAGGTCACGCAGCACATGGCCGCCCTGCCCCAGGAATACCGGCACCAGCGTGATATCGGTGACGCCTTGCGCCACCAGAGCCGCCGTGCGCTCCGGCAGCCGCGGCGACATCAGCTCCAGGAAGGCAAGCGATACGTCCACGGCCGGCTCGCGCGCGGCCACGATGTCGCGCAGGCGTTCGAACGGCGCGGCCCAGCTGGCGGCGCGCGCGCCGTGCGCGAAGAGGATCAGGGCTTTTTTCATCTGCAGTTTCGCTTCGTTTGGTGATCCGCTAATGCCGGTCCACCCAGTATAGGGCCCCCAGTGCGAGGGCAAGGAATATCAGGCTCGGCATCACCGCCGTCACGAACGCCGGCAATGTGGACAGCACGCCGATATGCGAGAACAGCGTGTTCACCAGCAGGAAGCTGACCCCGATCATGATGCCGATGAAGATCTTCAGGCTCACACCGCCGCTGCGCGTGTGCAGGTAACCGAACGGCAGCGCCAGCGCCATCAGCACGAAGATCGCCAGCGGGTCGACCAGCTTTTTCCAGAATGCGATCTTGAAGCGCTCCGTCTGCTGGCGGTTTTCCTGCAGGTGGCGGGTGTAGACGGCCAGTTCGCTGGCCGACATGCGCTCGGGCTCCGAGGCCGACACGGACAGGATCTTCGGCGTGATCTCGGATATCAGCTCCTTGGTGGCATGCCGCTGCGTTTCGATCGCGCTGGTCTCCTGCGCGAAGTTGTTGCTCGACGTGGCTTCGCCCTTGAGCAGCGCCGGATTGGTGAAGTGGTTCTCGGTCACGTCCTGGAGCAGCCACACGTTGTTGCCCCGGTAGGCGCCGGTCTGCGCGGTGGTCAGCGTGCGCAGGCGGAAGCCATTGTCGAATTCGTAGAGTTTCACCCCGATCAGGCTGCCGTCGGGCCGCACTTCGCGCACGTTGAAGAAGCGCGAACCCAGCACGGTACCCTTCATGCCCTCGCTCTTGACGATGTCCTTCGTCCACAGGCCCGAGCGGAACTCGGACGACACCGTGGTGCCGCGCCCCGTCAGGTGCAGCCGTTCGCCGATCGGCGCGGTGCGCGGCGCGATCAGTTCGCCGAAGATGAACGTGACGATCACCAGGCCGATGCCGATCTTGAACAGCATCCAGCCCACCATCCGCGTCGACATGCCGGCCGCGCGCATGATCGTGAACTCGGAGGTCTGCGCGAACTGCGCCATCGTGTAAATGGTGCCGATCAGCGCGGCCACCGGCATCACCTCGTAGATATGCTGGGGAATCATCACCACCACGTAGAGGAATGCGTGCTGCATGCCGTAGCCGTTCTTGCCGACCATCGGCAGTTCGCCCGTCAGGTCCATGAAGCCCAGCAGGCCCAGGAATGCCAGCATCACGAAGGCGACCGCCTGCGTGATCGAGACGGCGAAATAACGCTGGAGGATGCTCATTTCGCCTCCTTGCGCTTGAACGACGCGAGCAGCGCGCGCGGATGCCAGCGGCTGTTCACGTTCAGGCGCCAGGCGAACAGCGCGATCACGGTCAGCAACGCTATCAGGTGCAGCGGCCACCAGCCCATGCCGAACGACAGCTTGCCCTGCTTGACCGTGCCCTCGAACAGCTTGACCGTATTGTTATAGGTGAAGAAGATCAGGATCGCGATGATCAGGTTGGTGGAACTGCCGGCCCTCGGGTTGACGAAGCCGAGCGGGATCGCCAGCAGCATCAGCAGCAGGCACGTGATCGGCAGCGAGATGCGCCACAGGATCTCGGCGCGCGCCTGGTTGGTCGGGATCTTGAGCAGTTCCATCGTGGGGATCGCGTTCACGGGCAGGCCCGCCGCATCGAGCTCCTGCGCCTGCTGCGCCACGCGCATGCTGTAGCTGTCGAACTCCATCGTCTGGAAGTCCGCCGCGCCGGGCATGCCCTGGTAGCGGCGGCCGTTCTTCAGCACCAGGTAGCGCTGGCCGTTGTCGCCCGTTTCGATGACGCCTTCCTTGGCGACGATGACGGAGGTGCCGCGCTCGTCCACCTGGTTGACGAACACGTTCTGCACCGAGGCCGTTTCGCCGGCGTTGCCCTCGACGAAGAAGATGCGGTTCGACGACGACGATTCCTTGAACTGCCCGGGCGACACCTTCTGCAGGTCTTCGCGCTTGGTGAAGCGTTCCACGTATTCGGCGCTTTTCTGCTTCGACCAGGGCGTGGCGTAGAACGCCAGCACGCCGGTCAGGAGGATGATCGGCAACCCGAACGTGAGCACCGGGCGGATCCAGGCGGTGAGGCTCTGGCCCGAGGCGAACCACACCACCATTTCCGAATCGCGGTAGCTGCGCGTCACGGCCAGCAGCACAGAAATAAAGCTGGTGAGGATCAGCACCGTTGGCAGATAATTCAGCGCTGCGAACGCGATCAGCGCGAGCACGTCGGATGAAGCGACCTTGCCCCCTGCGGCCTTGCCGAGGATGGAGATCAGGGTCCACGTCAGGATGATGGTGAACAGTACCGTGAAGGTAGCCCCCGCGGAGCTGATCAGCTCACGCCTCAGGGCACGTTGAAAAATCATTCGAAGCTTATAATTCGATAAGTGAGGTTACGTAACTGAATCCGCCGACAAGTCAGGCCAACAAGTTGCGCAACCAGGTTAAGCAACTGCGTTACCCGGTTCGTCCACAAGACGAACATGCGCGCACCTACGGAGAACAAAAATGGACTTTAGCATAAAAGCATTCGACACAAAAATCACCAGCGCGTCGGCGAAAACCGGCTGTGTCGCAGTGGCCGTATTCGAAAACAGGAAGCTTTCGCAGGCTGCCCAGGCGCTCGACGGCGCCGGCGACATCACGCGGGCACTGAAGTCCGGCGACATCACCGGCAAGGCCGGTTCCACCCTGCTGCTGCGCGGCCTGGGCGGCGTGGCCGCCGAGCGCGTGCTGCTGGTCGGCCTGGGTAACGCGGACAACGTGACCGAAAAAGGCTTCACCAGCGCCGTGCAGGCCGCGTTGAAGGTATTCGCCACGCTGGGCGCGGCGGACGCCATTATCGCATTGCCGCTGGAAGAACTGAAGGAGCGCGACGTGAACTGGGCGATCCGCACGGTGGTGGTCGCCGCCCGCGACAGCGTCTACCGCACCGACGCGCAAAAATCGAAGAAGGACCCGGCGCCGGCCGGTGTGAAGAAGATCGCGCTGGCCGTGCCGAACAACCCCGCCACCAAGCTGGCGCTGGCGCAGGCGATCGCGGTGGCCAACGGCATGCAGCTCACCAAGGATCTCGCCAACCTGTCGGCCAACGTCTGCACCCCGACCTACCTGGCCGAGACCGCGAAGAGCCTGGGCAAGGAATACAAGTTCAATGTGGAAGTGCTGGAGCGCAAGCAGCTCGAGGCGCTGAAGATGGGCAGCTTCCTGTCCGTGACGAACGGCAGCGACCAGCCGCCGAAGTTCATCGTCATCAAGCACATGGGCGGCAAGCCGAAGGATGCGCCGGTGGTCCTGGTCGGCAAGGGCATCACGTTCGACACGGGCGGCATCTCGATCAAGCCCGGCCCCGGCATGGATGAGATGAAATACGACATGGGCGGCGCCGCCTCGGTGCTGGGCACGTTCCGTGCGATCGGCGAGATGAACCTGAAGCTGAACGTGATCGGCATCGTGCCGGCGTGCGAGAACATGCCGTCCGGCCGCGCCACCAAGCCGGGCGACATCGTCACGTCGATGAACGGCCTGACGATCGAAGTGCTGAACACCGATGCCGAAGGCCGCCTGATCCTGTGCGACGCGCTGACCTATGCCGAGCGCTTCAACCCGGCCGCCGTGATCGACGTGGCCACGCTGACCGGTGCCTGCATCGTGGCGCTGGGCCACCACCACAGCGGCCTGTTCACGCGCGACGACGACCAGCACAACGCGCTGGCCGAGGAAATCGCCGCGGCCGGCCGCGCCACCGGCGACACCGTTTGGCGCCTGCCGATCGGCGAGCAGTACAACGACCAGCTGAAGTCGAACTTCGCCGACCTGGCAAATATCGGCACGCCGGGCGGCGGCTCGTGCACCGCCGCCGCGTTCCTGGAAAACTTCACGCGCAAGTACCCATGGGCGCACGTGGACATCGCCGGCACCGCCTGGAAATCGGGCGCCGCCAAGGGTGCCACCGGCCGGCCGGTACCGCTGCTGACAAACTTCCTGATCAACCGCGTGTAAGCCTTACCGCATTGCGCAACCGACGCCGCCCGGCTCGCCCCGGGCGGCGTTTTCATTTCATCTGCCGGTACAGCTGCCACGCCATCGCCCCCAGCACTCCCAAGCCGAGTGCCAGCGTGGCCCACAGGATGCCCTTGCGGGTGGTGGCGGAACCCGCTGCCTGCGCGGCGGCGCCCGGCTGGGGCGCCTGCTGCGGCGCCTGCCCCGGCGCCCGTGCCGCGGGCGGTGCCGCGGCCCGCTCGGGCCCGCCGGTGGCGCGTTCCAGATTGCCCAGCTCCGCGGCGGACAGGCCGGGCGCCACCTGTGCCAGCCCCCACGACGCCGGCCGGACATCGCCGCGGCCGTAGGCCAGCGTATAGGGCGCGCGTCCGCTCGCCAGGAAGACCAGCGTCGCCGGCGACCACGCCAGGTGCAGGGCGGGCCGGCTGCCGCTCGCGATCAGCGGCCGCAGCACCCAATGGTCGCTGTGCAGCGGCGCGATCGCCACTTCCCCCGACGCGCGCTCGCGGCCGCCCTGCCCGAACCGGTAGAACGTGGCGCGCAGCACGGGTTCGAATCGCCATGTCGTCCGCCGGCCGCCGCGCAGCGACGGCACCTCCCGGTAGCTGCCCAGTTCGGCGGGCAGGCTGATATTGTGCTCGGCGAAGCGCAGCCCTACCCGCTCCACGGGAATCGCGGGCGGCGACGGATACATCAGGTCGGCGCCCATCTTGCCGGCAACCGGTTGCACCAGCAGGCTTTCGACCGGGGCCGCGACCTCGCTGTAACGCACCGCTTCCGCGCGGACCGCGGCAAACTGCAACGGCTTGCCCGCCAGCCAGCGGATGCGCGCGTAGCGGAAGGCGCGCGGCGCGAACCCGATGCGGTCGCTGGCCAGCACTTGCCCGTCGCCGCTGACCATCCAGCTGACGTGGCTTTCGGCAACGCCCTGCCAATCCTTCAGGTCGTCGCTGATCTCGAGGCCGAGCTCGGCGTCGTAGCGGCTGGTGCCCGGCGGCAGCGTGAACTGCAGCGTATCGAAGGTGCGGGCCGCGCCGCCGGCACCCATGTCGAGAACGAGCGCCGACAGCACCGGCGCCGCCGGCTGCGTGCCCAGCGTGCGCGCCGCCACCGAAATCACGGTGCCGTCCGGCGCCCGGCGGATCTCGACACCGGCATCGATGCCTTCGCCGTCGGGCTGGGTGAACACTGGGAAGACGCGCACCGGCACGCCGGACCTGCTCGCCTGCGCGGCATCGAGCGGTGCGCGCAGCGCGAACGGCAACAGCGCGCCGTTCGCGTCGAACACGCGCAGGTCGTGCAGCTCGGCCGACCGCGCGTGCAGGTAGACGTTGCGCGGCAGCCGGTATTGCACCACTGCTTCCCGGCCGCTGACGTGCAGTTGCTGGTGATAGGCATACTGCGCGGGCGTCTCGGCCGCCGCCCATGCCGGCAGGCCGCTGGCCGCCAGCACACCCGCCGCGATCATGCGGAGGAATGCCTTCATGCCGTGCCTCCGCTTTTGCTTGCACTTGTGCTTCCGCCACGCACTGGCGGCTCCTGCCGCGGTGGCGCAGGATAAGGCGCCAGGTAGCCGATCGCCAGCATCAGCAGGCCCACGCCCACGAACGACACGATCCGCGCCATGCTGCCGCTGGCGGCCAGGTCCACGAGGAACAGCTTCGCGACCACCAGGCCCAGCATGGCCGCACCGGCCAGCCATGGCCCGCGCTGCAGGCGACCGACGGCGCGGCGCATCAGGATCAGTGCGGTCGCGCTCCAGACCAGCGAGAACGCGGCCTGCACGGCGCGCGATGCGAACAGATCATCCGCCCGGTACGGCAGATCCAGCCAGTGGGACGCACTGCGCAAGACGATCAGGTTCACCCAGGCGAAGGCCGCCGCCGCAGCGATCCATGGCAGCCGCGGCGCCCACGAGCGCGGCAGCGTGATGCCCGGCTCGCCGCGGCACAGCATCACCACCAGCACGGCCGCGAAACCGGTGGAGAGATCGAGCGGATTGGCCAGCGGCAGATACGGGAGCGGCGCCATCGCGCCATCCTGGGTCAGGTTCCACACCAACACGTGGAACACGGTCCATGCCGCCGCCAGCGGCAGCAGCGCCTTGCCATACCACTCCGGCACCGGCTTCACCGGCCAGCCGCCCGCGCGCACCCGGTACAGCAGCCAGCAGGCCACCGCCATCTGCACCCACAGCGGCACGAAGCGTGCCCACGAGCCGGTGGTTTCCCATCCCGCCTGCGCCAGCAGGTCGCGTTGCCCGGGGTCCCCCGTCAGCCACTGGCCGATCAGCAGGAATCCCAGCGGCCAGATCATCATCCAGGGTCCCGCGCAGCGCACCGTGTGCACCGCGAGCAGCGCTTCGCGGCCGATGTGCCAGCCGTTGCGCGGCCAGCGGTGCAGCAGGTATTCGCCCGCCGCCAGCAGCGCGGCCAGCGCGATCCAGTCTTTCACGAAAGGCAGGTGGCCGGCATGCAGCTCCAGCAGCATTTCGATCGTTGCCACCCCCAGCCCGGCCCAGCAGGGAGCGCTCAGCCAGCGCAGCGAACGCCAGCGCAGGCGCGGCGCGGCCCATGCCAGCAGCACGGACGACACGGCGAGGCACAGCGCATAGGCCGGCCACAGGTCGAGGAACGGCAGTAAGCGCCCGTGCGGCGCCATGCCGGTCCAGCCGGCCACATGGGCGGCACCGGTATCGAGCAAAGGGCCGAACCACCACAGCGCGGCCCACGCGAACATGGCCGGCGCGCCGCGCCGTGCCGCCGTTTCCCTCGTGTGGCCCATCTGCCAGGCGGTGAAGAACGCCGCCGCCGTGACCAGCACGACGCCGATCACCGGACGGCCGTCGCGCACCGCCTGCCACGACCATTGCCACGTGCCGGCGATTTCCACGAGCAGGGTCGCGCCGGCCAGCAGCTGCACCATCAGGCCAAGCCCGCGCGCGCCGCGCCAGCCCGCCCGCGCCGCCATCACCGACAGGGCCGCGCCAAGCAGCAGTGCCGTGCCGGCCAGCAGGTTGCCGCGCACCACGCCATCCGTGCGCAGCACGATCTCGGTCCAGGTACCTGCCAGCAGCCATGCCGTGGCAACGCACAACAACATCACGCCCAGCGTGTCGAAGGTGGTGCCGGGCGCCACCCCCTCGGCGCGGCTGAACAGCCGGGATGCCAGCCCGCTGCTGCCCGCCAGGACCAGGAACCCCAGCCACAGCCGCGCCTCGGCCGCCGTTCCCGACGCAACCGTGCCGGCCGCGAGCAGGAAGGCGAACCAGGCCCCCAGCTGCACCAGCAGGCCGAAGCGCCAGGTGCCGGCGCGGCCGTGCCGGAGGCCGAGCCAGGTGAGCGCCGCCCCTTCCACGGCCCAGGCCGCCGAAGTCCAGCGTCCGTCCAGCGCGAGCGGTACCGCGAGCGTGCCCAGTACCACGCCCATGGCCAGGAACGATTCGACCAGCAGGCGCAGCTTGTCGCCGCGCCGCCGCCACAGCGCCAGCGCCAGCGCGGCGTAGAAAACGCCGCCGCCGAGCGCGGAAAATGCCGCGCCGAAGGGCCTGTCGCCGACCAGCGCCCATTGCAGGGCCGCGCCCAGCAGCGGCGTGCCGTACACCAGCACGCCATCGACGTACCTGTTCGCACCGCCGGCCTGGCGCAGCGCGAAGATGATCGAGATGGCGGTAAAGAACACGAAGAACAGCAGCAGGAAGCACTGCACCGAAAAATAGTTCTCCGGCGTGTAGCGCTGCACGGCCCAGGCGATGCCGATCACCGCGGTGAAGGCCAGTCCCGCCACGTTGAGCGCGCGCCATGATCGTTTCAGCGCGATGGCCAGGATGCCGGCATTGAGTACGGCGTAGTACGAGAACAGCGCGATGTGGCTGCCCGTTCCGGACGATGTCAGGACCGGCGCCAGGAATCCGCCGCTGATGCCGAACAGCGCCAGCCATACGGCATTCTGCAGGACGGCCAGCAGGCAGGTGAACATGGTCAGCACGACCAGCAGTGCAAGCGCGGCGCCGCCAGGGATCAGCCCAACCATGCGGTACATGCCGAACACCACCAGCATCAGGATGGCCAGCGCAGTGCCCTGCACTGGCAGGCCGATGCCTCGGCGGGTGGTCCTGATGCGCCAGCCCCAGGCCAGAAGGGCGATGTCGGCGGCGGTGATCGCGGCGATCCGCAACTCGACGGGAATGTCGATGCGCACGGCCACGTACTTCAACAGGAAGCTGATGCCGATGAACAGGATGACCAGCCCGAGCTTGGCGACGAGGTTGCCGGTGACGAGCCAGCGCAGCGCCGCCTTCAGCGCGCGTTGTCCGGGGCCGGGTTCCGTGTCCGGCATCCGATGGCGCCACGCATCCGGAAGTTCGACCGTCGGGCGCTCCGCTGGCGGGGGCGTTGCGGGCGCTTCAGGCGGCACCGGCCGCGATGGACCGGACACGGGGGGACTGATGGGATAGAGGTTTGGCGGTGGTGTACTTGCCGGCGATGGACTCGCAGGAGATGTACTTGACGTCGGCGGGCTTGCCGGAAGCGGCCCGGCCGGCGAATTCGCCGATGGCGCAGGCACGACATCCGCCGGTACAGTCCCGGGCGGCGGCCCGCCATTTTCCGGTGGCTTTGCCTGCTGTGCGGAGCCGGCGGAAGCGGCGGTTACAGTCTCCGGACGCGGGACGCCGGCCGAGGGCGCGGCAGTCCGTTCAGGTCGCTGCGCCGGCTCCGGCGCGGGGCCGACCGGAATACCGCGCAGGCGATAACCCAGCTCCTCGATCCTGTTGCGTGTTTTATCAACGGCGTCTTCCAGCTTCCGGATCCTCGAATAAGCCCCGAGTACCGAAAACAACAGGATGACTGGCAAGAGGAGAATTCCCCCTGCGATGATCATCAACCCTTCCATCGCGCCTCCATTTCCGATTCTTCAAAGAAACGGCCATGTTAGGCAGTCGACATAAGCGCGTCGTGACCTAGCGCAGACGCGGCGTAGAGGAAAGATTCAATAAATAGCGGAACCGCCGGGAGGCTGCGGCGGTTTTGGCGGCGGGGGCGGCGGGGGCGGCGGCGGAGCGGGAGGCAATGCGGGCGGGGGCGCCGCTGCAACCGGCGGCGGCGGCGGTGGGACACGTTTCAACAGCACGGTCAATGTGCCCGGATAATCGAAGCCCGCTCCGGTCTGGCGGTCCACGAGCTGGCCGGTACCGGCCGTCAGCAGGATGTTGCCCCAGCGCGAGCTGTTCTGCCTTGGTGAGATCTCGTCGCGGACATAAACGTCATTGAGCCGGCAATCGACGGCCAGCGGTTTCGTGCTCTTGCGGATACGGACGCGGCCGGGCGACGTGACGAACCAGCGCCCCGCGTCGTTGGTGAGCACGCAGCCCACGCCCGCCACTTGCTGGTGGTCGAGCACGGTCTGCACCATCACATACTGTTCGGTCGATTCGGTCAGCGTCGCGCAACCGGCCAGCAAGGCAGCCAGTGCGGTGCCGGGCAACAGTGCCGGCACCGCGCTGCGCGGCAATACGGGCAAAACCGCGCGCGCGAACCATTGGAGAGACAGTGCCGATCGAAGAGACACCACCAGCGCCCGTCGTACGGGCGCCTCGGGCAGCCCGGCCGCAGTCGATACGGCAGGGTGCGAATGCACCTTGCCGCCCGAAAGCTTGCACCGGGTTGGCATCAGCGCTCAGTCGCCGTTCTTGGCGGCCTGCTGCTTTTGCTTCAGGCCCTGGATGACATGCATGATATCGTCCATGGCCGTGTTGTCCTTGCTTTTCAATGCCGAGAATGCATCCAGCACTTCGTTCAGCACCTGGTTGCGCACGGCTGCCTCGTCCGAAGCAATCACTTGCGGACGTGTTGCCGTGGCAGTGGCAGTCGCGGTGACGCCACGGGCGCCGGCCTTCTCAACGGCTTCCTTGGCTGCCTTGCGGCCACCGGGAGTCTTGCCGTGTTCCAGCGCTGCCTGCCAGATCAGCCAGCGGCGCTGCGTTTCGTATACCAGATATTCTTCCGGCTTGTCTTCGCGGCGACGGACGATGTGACCGTCCTTCTGAGCCCATGTTTCGAATGCAGATCGCATTTTCTTCCTTTACAAATGCTTTGCACGTTTCACCAATATTTCTCTATAGTACCATTCATTGTCGAAAAACAACACCGAAGATGACAGTATTTCGCAATGCGTGGCGTCGACGTCGCCTTGGCAAACCAGCCCGGGCACAAGCTGTTCGTTACGAACAAGCTAAGTATATTGCCCTTTTATGACGACGCTAAGCGAATTTTAGTACTATTTTGATAACGTGGAGGCAAAAACAGCAATAATTTATCAAAGTGGTCGCATTTTGCAACGAAGTTGCGTCTGAGAGTAGTCTTATTGTCTTCAATTGCTGACGCAGCGCAATTGAACTTCCGTACATTGTATTAGGTTTTTGCAACTTGCGGAGTACTCATTACGGTAATATGCGCCCCGAAATGACACGCTCACAAGGAATACTATGCAACTCGCCACCTGGAACGTCAATTCCCTGAATGTCCGTTTGCCGCACTTATTGCAGTGGCTCGCAGAAAACCCTGTCGATGTTATCTGCATTCAGGAAACGAAGCTTACCAATGACAAATTCCCGGTCGCCGCGATCGAAGCCGCCGGCTACGCGGTGGAATTCTCCGGGCAAAAAACCTACAACGGCGTGGCAATCCTGTCGCGTCTGCCAATGACGGATATCGTGCGCAATAATCCGCTTTTCCCCGATGAACAGCAACGCATTCTTGCCGCCACGATCGATGGCATCCGCGTAGTCTGCGCCTATGTACCGAATGGCCAGGCGGTCGACTCGGACAAATACAGATACAAGCTGGGCTGGATGGCGGCATTCCGCGACTGGCTGGCCGCCGAGCTGGCGCGCAATCCGCAGCTGGCGGTGCTCGGCGACTACAACGTGGCACCGGAAGACCGCGATGTACACGATCCGGCCGCATGGGAGGGCGAGGTCCATGTATCGCCGCGCGAACGGCAAGCGCTCGGCGCGCTGCTCGACGTGGGCCTTGCCGATGCATACCGCCTGTTCGACCAGCCGGAAAAAGCCTATAGCTGGTGGGATTACCGGATGCTGCGGTTCCAGAAGAACCAGGGGCTGCGCATCGACCATATCCTGCTTTCCAGCCCGCTGGCGGCGCGCTGCACCGGCTGCACCATCGACCGCGTGCCGCGCAAATGGAAGCAGCCTTCGGATCACACGCCGGTGATCGCCACGCTGGGCTGAAACAAGGACGTTGAACGACGCGGGCGCCGAAGTCGCGGGTACTGCGCAATGCGCTACGGCAGGCGTTCCAGCAGGTTCGCGGCGTTCGCGCCGGGCACCGGCTGCGAGAACAGGTAGCCCTGGGCGAACTGGCAGCCGCCATTCCGCAGCAGCGCGTAGTGCCCTTCCGTTTCCACGCCTTCTGCCACCACCGACAGTTGCAGGCTGTCCGACAGCGCGATGATCGCGGCCACGATCGCGCGGTCCTCGGCGCTCCTTTCCAGGTCCTTGATGAAGGCGCGGTCGATCTTGATCTTCTTCACGGGGAAGCGCTTCAGGTAAGCCAGGCTGGAATAGCCGGTGCCGAAGTCATCGATCGACAGGCGGATGCCCATCGCGTTGATCTGGCCCAGGATGTCCAGCGTCTGTTCGCCGTGCTGCATCAGCGCCGTTTCCGTGATTTCGAATTCCAGCAGGGCCGGGTCGATGCCCGTATCGATCAGGATGCGGCGGATCGCCGGCACCAGGCCACTGTGCATGAACTGGCGCGGCGACAGGTTGACGGCCAGCGGCACCGGCTTCAGGCCCTGCCGTTTCCATTCCATGCTCTGCTCGCAAGCGCGCCGGATCACCCATTCCCCCACCGGCACGATCAGGCCGTTTTCTTCGAGGATCGGGATGAACTTGTCCGGCCCCACCAGGCCGACGCCCGGCCGGCGCCAGCGCAGCAGCACTTCGAGGGAATGCAGCCGGCGCGTGCCGGTGTCGATGATCGGCTGGAAATGCAGCTCGAACTCGTTGTGCGCCAGGGCACTGCGCAGGCTGCTCTCCAGCTCGAAGCAGGAGGCGGCCGCATTCATCTTCTGGGTGAAGAACTGGTAGTTGTTGCGGCCGGCCGCCTTGGCGTGATACATCGCCGCGTCGGCGTGGCGCATCAGTGTTTCCACGTCCTGCCCGTCGTCCGGGCAAATGCAGATGCCGATCGACGGCGTGATGTGCAGCGTGTGCCCGTCGAGAGGAAACGGCAGCGCCAGCGCATCGATGATCTTCTGGGCCACCTGGGCCGCCTCGTCGCCGTCGCGGATATGCGGGGCCAGCACCACGAATTCGTCGCCGCCCAGCCGCGCCACCGTGTCGCTGGCGCGCACCGCCCGGCAAAGCCGCCCGGCCACTTCCTTCAGCAGCGCATCGCCGGTCACATGGCCGAGCGAATCGTTGATGGTCTTGAAGCGGTCCAGGTCGAGGAACATCACGGCCAGCAGCCGCCCGGTGCGCTGCGCGTTGAGCACGGCGCGCTCGAGACGGTCGGCCAGCAAGGCCCGGTTCGGCAAGCCGGTAAGGCTGTCGTGGTAAGCCATGTGGTGCACCCGCGCCTCCACCTGCCTGCGCTCGACGATCTCGCCCTGCAGCATCGCGTTCGCCCCGGCCAGTTCGGCGGTGCGCTCCAGCACGCGCACTTCCAGCTCGTCGCGTGCGCGGCGCACCGAGTCCGCCGCCTGCAGCAACGATTCCTCGGCGGCCTTGTGCTCGGTACGGTCCTCGGCGATCCAGATCGTGCCCTGCTCGGGCGACTCGGGATTGACCACGTAGGCGATCAGCTGGGCCCAGAACGTGCTGCCATCCTTGCGCCGCAGCTCGATCTCGGTCTGGAACGGCCGCGCGGCCGACAGGGCCGGCGCAGCCTGCGCGCTGAGCTCGTCATACGCGGCGGGCGACGGATACAGTGCCTCGCAGGCCAGGCCGATGGCCTCGTCGCCATCGTAGCGGAACATTTCTGCAAAGCCGCGATTGTGGCGCGTGATGGTGCGCTGGCGCGTGAACAGGATGCTGATCGACGCATTGTTCATCAACGCCTCGGTTTCCATCTGGGTCTGCCGCGACAGTGTCACGTCTTCCAGTATCCAGATCGTGCCGCCGTCGTTGTGCTCCTGGTCCACGGCCTTGGCACGCACGCGGCACCAGAACAGCGAGCCATCCTTGCGCTGGAAGCGGAACTCCTTCTTCTCGAACGGCCGGCCGCTGGCCAGCACCGGGCCGGCTTCGCCGCCGAATTTCTCGTACACCGCCTCGGACGGGAACACGGCCCCGGCATACATCCCCGTCATCTCGCCGGGCGTGTAGCCGAACATCGATGCGAAGCGCGGGTTGCAGCTCAGGATATGCCGGTTCTTGGAAAACAGGATACCGTCCGATGCATTGTCGAGGATCGCCTTCTGTTCCAGCAGCACCTTGCGGGTGGCCTCGGCCGCCGCGCGCTGCTCGCTGATATCTTCCACGATCCACACCATGCCGGCCGATTCGTCGGCGGGATCGACCGCGCGGCCGTGCGCGCGGCACCAGAAAAGAGCGCCGTCGCCCCGCTTCATCGGCGTTTCCAGCGTCACCGAGCGGCCCTGGTTCAGTACCGGCATCCATTGCCCGCGCAGGCCATCGAACTGCGCCTCGTCCGGATACAGCATCAGCGTCGGCCGGCCCTCCATCTCGTCGCGCGCATAGCCGAACATCTCGGCCGCGCGCAGGTTGCACTCCTGCACACGGTCATGCTTGCTGAAGATGATGCCGACCGCCGCGTTCTCGAGGATCGCGCGCTGTTCCAGCAGCGCCTTGCGCAATGCACGCTGGTCGCGCTGGGCCGCGCCGATATCCTGAAAGAGGATCGTGGCACCGGCTTGCGCCACCGGGGCCGGAAACGGCTTCGCGGTGAGCTGCACCGCCGCGTAGCGGCCGCCGGCGGCGACCATGCAGCTGTCCCACACGGCGGTTTCCGCGCCGGCCAGTGCTGCAGCCAGCGCGGCGGCGCTGTCGTTGCGCACATGCCGGGCAAACAGCTGCTCCAGCACCATGCCGCGCGGATCGCGGGCCAGCAACGCCTCGAGCTCGGCATTCGCCGCCATCACGATCCCGTCGCCATCGCACGCGCAGGCGGGCATGCCGATCAGCTGCAGCGCTTCGGCGATCGGGGCGACGTTCGTGGAGACAGGGTTCATGGAATCGGATTCATGGAATTACTTCAAGCAAAAATAACTGCCGCAAGGCAACTCAACGAGAAATCATAAACCAGCCATCCCGCAATAGCCATCCTGAAAGCACGAAGCCCGGCAGTGCCGGGCTTCGTTACAACAGATGGTTACAACATTGCCTGCAAACGGGAAGAATTACAGGTTAAAACCTTGCCAGTCAAGCCCCGTCCGGTGAAGCCGGTTCCGGCACACGGACATAACCTTCCATCAACACCCGGGCGCTTCGGCTCATGACCGCCTTCGTCACGTGCCACTGGCCGCCGGCCTCGATCGCCTCGGCGCCCACGCGCAGCGTGCCCGAGGGGTGTCCGAAGCGCACCGCCGTGCGCACGCCGCCACCGGCCGCCGAGTTCACCAGCGTGCCGGGAATCGCGGCGGCGGTGCCGATCGCCACGGCGGCGGTGCCCATCATCGCGTGATGCAGCTTGCCCATCGACAGCGCGCGCACCAGCAGGTCGACGTCTGCCGCCCGCACGGTTTTCCCGGAAGAGGCGGTGTAGGTGGCGGGCGGCGCCACGAACGCCACCTTCGGCGTATGCTGCCGCTGCGCCGCTTCGTCGACATGGCCGATCAGGCCCATGCGCACTGCGCCATGCGCGCGGATCGCCTCGAACATCGCCAGCGCCCGCGGGTCGCCGTTGATCGCATCCTGCAGCTCGCTGCCGGTATAGCCGACACTGGCGGCATCGATGAAGATCGTCGGAATGCCCGCATTGATCAGCGTCGCGCGCAGCGTCCCGATGCCGGGCACCTCGAGATCGTCGGCCACGCGGCCGGTCGGGAACATGGCCCCGCCGGCCCCCTCCTCGTCGGCCGCCGGGTCCATGAATTCCAGCTGTACCTCGGCGGCCGGGAATGTCACGCCGTCCAGCTCGAAGGCGCCGGTTTCCTGCACCCGGCCATCCGTCATCGGCACGTGGGCGACGATCGTCTTGCCGATGTTCGCCTGCCAGATGCGCACCACGGCCAGGCCGTTGTGCGGCACGCGGCCCGGCTCGACCATGCCGTTGGCGATGGCGAACGGGCCGACGGCGGCCGACAGGTTGCCGCAATTGCCGCTCCAGTCGACGAACGGCTGGTCGATCGACACCTGGCCGAACAGGTAGTCGACATCGTGGTCCGGCCGCACGCTCTTCGACAGGATCACGGTCTTGCTGGTGCTCGACGTGGCGCCACCCATGCCGTCGATCTGCTTGCCGTACGGGTCGGGGCTGCCGATCACGCGCAGCAGCAGCGCATCGCGCGCCGGCCCCGGCACGCGGGCCGCTTCGGGCAGGTCTTCCAGCCGGAAGAACACGCCCTTGCTGGTGCCGCCCCGCATGTAGGTGGCCGGGATTCTTGTTTGCGGTGGATGGGCCATCATGCCGCCTTGCTCGTGGCCTGGCCTGCCGAGGCCAGGAAGTCCTGCGCGAAGCGCTGCAGCACGCCGCCCGCCTCGTAGATCGCCAGTTCCTCGGCCGTGTCGAGCCGGCACAGCACCGGCACCGTCACGCTTTCGCCATTTTTCCGGTGGATCACCAGCGTCAGCATGGCGCGCGGCTGGCGCGCACCCGTCACGTCGAACGTTTCGGTGCCGTCGATGCCCAGCGTGAGCCGGTTGATGCCGCCGATGAATTCGAGCGGCAGCACGCCCATGCCGACCAGGTTGGTGCGGTGGATGCGCTCGAAGCCCTCCGCGACGATCGCTTCGACACCGGCCAGCCGTACGCCTTTCGCGGCCCAGTCGCGCGACGAGCCCTGCCCGTAATCGGCGCCGGCGATCACGACCAGCGGCTGCCGGCGCGCCATGTAGGTCTCGATCGCTTCCCACATGCGGGTGATCGTGCCTTCCGGTTCGATCCGCGCCAGCGATCCCGGCCTGACCTTGCCGTCGACCACCACCATCTCGTTCTTCAGTGTGGGATTGGCGAAGGTGGCGCGCTGCGCCGTCAGGTGGTCGCCACGGTGCGTCGCATAGGAGTTGAAATCTTCTTCGGGCAAGCCCATCTTCGCCAAGTATTCGCCTGCCGCGCTGTCCGCCATGATCGCGTTCGACGGCGACAGGTGGTCGGTCGTGATGTTGTCGCCCAACACCGCCAGCGGCCGCATGCCGGTCAGCGTACGCTCGCCGGCCAGCGCGCCTTCCCAGTACGGCGGGCGGCGGATATAAGTGCTTTGCCCCCGCCAGTCGTAAAGCGGAGCGACGGCGGCACCGGCGTCTTCCTGGCGCGCGAACATCGGGATGTACACCTTGCGGAATTGCTCCGGCTTGACGCTGGCGGCCACCATCGCATCGATCTCCTCGTCGCTCGGCCACAAATCCTGCAGCCTGACCGGCTTGCCGTCCGCATCGAGGCCCAGCACGTCCTTCTCGATGTCGAAGCGGATCGTGCCGGCGATCGCGTAGGCCACCACCAGCGGCGGCGAAGCCAGGAAGGCCTGCTGCGCATACGGGTGGATGCGGCCGTCGAAATTGCGGTTGCCGGACAGGACCGCCGTCGCATAGAGGTCGCGCTCGACGATCTCGCGCTGGATGACGGGATCGAGCGCGCCGGACATGCCGTTGCATGACGTGCACGCATACGCGACCACGCCGAAGCCCAGCTGTTCCAGTTCGGGCAGCAGCCCGGCTTCTTCCAGGTACAGGGTGACGGCCTTCGAGCCGGGCGCCAGCGAGGTTTTCACCCACGGCTTGCGCAGCAGCCCGTGCCGGTTGGCGTTGCGGGCCAACAGGCCGGCCGCGATCATGTTGCGCGGGTTGTTCGTGTTGGTGCAGCTGGTGATCGCGGCGATGATGACGGCGCCGTCCGGCATGCGGCCCGGCTCGTTCTCGACCACGCCGGCGATGCCGCGCGCGGCCAGTTCGGACGTAGGCACCCGCTTGTGCGGGTTCGACGGCCCGGCGATGTTGCGCACCACCGTCGACAGGTCGAAACGCAGCACGCGCTCGTACTCGGCGTTTGCGAGGCTGCCGGCCCACAGGCCGGCCTGCCGCGCATACAGTTCCACCAGCGCCACCTGGTCGTCCTCGCGGCCGGTCAGCCGCAGGTACTTGATGGTCTGCTCGTCGATGTAGAACATCGCGGCGGTGGCGCCGAATTCCGGCGCCATGTTGGCGATGGTGGCACGGTCGCCCAGCGTCAGCGCGGCAGCGCCCTCGCCGTAGAACTCGAGATACGCCGACACGACTTTTTCCTTGCGCAGGAATTCGGTCAGCGCCAGTACGGTGTCGGTGGCCGTGATGCCCGGCTGCGGCCGGCCGGTCAGCTCGACGCCGACGATGTCCGGCAGGCGCATCCACGAGGCACGGCCCAGCATCACCGTTTCCGCCTCCAGCCCGCCCACGCCCACGGCGATCACGCCCAGCGCATCGACCATCGGCGTGTGCGAATCGGTGCCCACCAGCGTGTCCGGGTAAGCCACGCCGTCGCCCACCTGCACGACCGGCGACATGCGCTCCAGGTTGATCTGGTGCAGGATGCCGTTGCCCGGCGGGATCACGTCGACGTTGCGGAACGCCCGTTTCGTCCACTCTATGAAATGAAAACGGTCTTCGTTGCGGCGATCCTCGATGGCGCGGTTCTTCGCGAACGCATCGGGATCGAAGCCGCCGCATTCCACGGCCAGCGAGTGATCGACCACGAGCTGCGTGGGCACCACCGGGTTGACGAGCGCCGGATCGCCGCCCTGCTCCGCGATCGCGTCGCGCAGGCCGGCCAGGTCGACCAGCGCGGTCTGGCCCAGGATATCGTGGCACACCACGCGCGCCGGGAACCATGGAAAGTCCAGGTCGCGCTTGCGGTAGATGAGCTGCTGCAGCGACGCGGTGAGCTGCGTGGCATCGCAGCGGCGGCACAGGTTCTCGGCCAGCACGCGGGACGTGTACGGCAGCTTGTCGTAGGCGCCCGCTTCGATCGCTTCGACGGCGGCGCGCGCATCGAAGTAATCCAGCGTGGTACCGGGCAGGTTCGTCCGGTACGCGGTGTTCATTTGAATGGTCACTTGGTTTCCTTGCTTGCCATGCCTGGCTTGATTACTTGCGTTCGGCGATTGGAACGAACTGTAGATCTTCCGGCCCAACGTAGTTCGCGCTCGGGCGGATGATCTTGTTGTCGATGCGCTGTTCGATGATGTGCGCGGCCCAGCCCGACGTGCGCGAGATGACGAACAGCGGCGTGAACATCGCCGTCGGCACGCCCATCATGTGGTACGACACGGCGGAGAACCAGTCCAGGTTCGGGAACATGTTCTTGACTTCCCACATCACCGATTCGAGGCGCTCGGCGATGTCGAACATCTTCAGCGAGCCGGCCTCCTGAGACAGGCCGCGCGCCACTTCCTTGATCACCTTGTTGCGCGGGTCGGAAACCGTGTACACGGGGTGGCCGAAACCGATCACCACCTCCTTGTTGGCCACGCGGGCGCGGATGTCGCTTTCCGCCTCGTCGGCATTCTCGTAGCGTTTCTGGATGTCCAGCGCCACTTCGTTGGCGCCGCCGTGCTTGGGTCCGCGCAGCGCGCCGATGGCGCCGGTCACGGCCGAATAGATGTCGGAACCGGTGCCGGCGACCACGCGCGCCGTGAACGTGGAAGCATTGAACTCGTGCTCGGCGTACAGGATCAGCGACGTGTGCATCGCCTTCACCCAGGAATCGGACGGTTTCTCGCCGTGCAGCAGGTGCAGGAAGTGGCCGCCGATCGAATCGTCGTCGGTTTCCACGTCGATGCGGCGGCCGGCGTGGCTGTAGTGGTACCAGTACAGCAGGATCGAGCCGAACGACGCCATCAGGCGGTCGGCGATGTCGCGCGCGCCGGCCAGGTTATGGTCTTCCTTCTCCGGCAGCACGCAGCCGAGCACCGAAGCGCCGGTGCGCATCACGTCCATCGGATGGGCGCCGGCAGGCAGCGCTTCGAGCGCCAGCTTCACGGCCTGCGGCAGCCCGCGCAGCGATTTCAGCTTGGCCTTGTAGCCCTTCAGTTCGCCGGCGGTGGGCAGCTTGCCGTGCACCAGCAGGTAGGCGATTTCCTCGAATTCGCAGGTATCGGCGACGTCGAGGATGTCATAGCCGCGGTAATGCAGGTCGTTGCCGGTCTTGCCGACGGAGCACAGCGCCGTATTGCCGGCGGTGACGCCGGACAGCGCGACGGATTTCTTTGGCTTGAAGGTGGTCTCGGTCATGCTGTCTCCTGTTATTTTTTCTGTGCCGCGAACAGCGCATCGAGGCGCTGCTCGAAGTGGTGGTAGTTGATGCTTTCATACAGTTCGTCGCGCGTCTGCATGGCGGCCAGCACGTTCTGCTGCGTGCCGTCGCGGCGGATCGCGCCATACACGTTCTCGGCCGCCTTGTTCATCGCGCGGAATGCGGAGAGCGGATACAGTACCAGGCTCACGTCAACCGAGCGCAGTTCGTCCACCGTGAACAGCGGCGTGGCGCCGAATTCGGTGATGTTGGCCAGCACCGGCACCTTGACCGCGTCGACGAAGCGGCGGTACATCGGCAGTTCCGTCATGGCTTCGGCGAAGATCATGTCAGCGCCCGCTTCCACGCAGGCGATCGCGCGGTCGATGGCGGCGTCGAGCCCTTCCACGGCCAGCGCATCGGTGCGCGCCATGATGACGAAGTCCCCGTCCGTGCGGGCATCGACGGCGGCCCGCACACGGTCCACCATTTCATCCTTGCTGACAATTTCCTTGCCGGGACGGTGGCCGCAGCGCTTGGCGCCCACCTGGTCCTCGATGTGCATCGCGGCGGCGCCGGCCTTGATCAGCGATTTGACGGTGCGCGCGATATTGAATGCCGAGGCGCCGAAACCGGTGTCGACATCGACCAGCAGCGGCAGGTCGCACACGTCGGTGATGCGGCGCACGTCGACCAGCACGTCGTCCAGGTTCAGCACGCCGAGGTCCGGCAGGCCCAGCGAGCCGGAGGCGACGCCGCCGCCGGACAGGTAGATGGCGCGGAAACCGGCGCGTTGCGCGAGCAGCGCATGGTTGGCATTGATGGCGCCCACGACCTGCAGCGGCGATTCTTCCCGGACGGCCTGGCGGAACGCGGCGCCGGCGGACTGAACACTCATGATGACCTTTCGAACACATTGAAGATGGAGTTTGCTTCGCAAGGGGCATGCCAGGCCTGCCCGGAGCCTGCAAGCCGTGTTGAATCAATAGCTTGCAACAACTTGACCAAGTGCGCACATGTTTCATTTGAAACGTTTGAAACATACCTGAACTATAATTGAAACATGATATATCCCCCTTCTGCCGAGCATGACAAGCCGGTCATCTGGACCGTTTCCATGTCGCGCCTGTCCGATCTGTTCCGCGACATCACGCCGGAATACGATGCGCTGGCCACGATCGAGCCGATCAATCTCGGTTTCGACGACGCGGTGCGCCATATCCGCGAGCGCCTTGCCACGGAGCGCTGCGACGCCGTCATCTCGGCCGGCTCCAATGCGGCATACCTGAAGGGCCGCCTGCCGGTGCCGGTGGTGGTGGCCAAGGCCAGCGGCACGGACATGATGCGCGCGCTGGCGCGGGCGCGCCGCGTGTCGGAGCGGATCGCCGTGGTTACCTACCAGCATCCGATGCCGGAACTGGCCGAATTCGCCGCCACGTTCGGCTTCGACGTGGCGCAGCGCACCTATGTGACGAAGGAAGATGCGCTGGCCCAGGTGGGCGAACTGAAGGCGGCGGGCATCCGCGCCATCGTGGGCGCCGGCCTGATCACCGATCTCGCCGGGCAGGCGGGGCTGACGGGGGTATTCGTGTATTCGTCGGCCTCGATCCGGCAGGCGTTCGACGACGCCCTGGAACTCGCCCGGCTGGCGCAGCTGGAGACGGGCTGGCGCGGCCAGCGCCGCGGCCGCGGCGGCGCCGCGCAGGATACGCTGCGCGCCCGCCACGGGCTGGCCGACCTGCGCGGCGAATCGGCGGCGATGGAAAAAGTGCGCCAGGCGGTCGTGCTGTATGCGCGTTCGAATGCCACGGTGCTGATCGAAGGCGAGACCGGCAGCGGCAAGGAGCTGGCGGCGCAGGCGATCCACCGCGCCGCGCCGCATGGCAGAGGGGATCAGCCGGGCCGCCCGTTCCTGGCCGTGAACTGCGGCGCGATCGCCGAATCGCTGCTCGAAGCTGAACTGTTCGGCCACGAGGAAGGCGCGTTCACGGGTGCGCGGCGCGGCGGCCGGGCCGGCCTGTTCGAAGCGGCCAGCGGCGGCACGCTGTTCCTCGACGAGATCGGGGAAATGCCGCTGGCGCTGCAAACGCGGCTGCTGCGCGTGCTGGAAGAGCGCGAAGTGGTGCGCGTGGGCGGCACGCGGCCGGTGCCGGTCGACGTGCGCATCGTCAGTGCCACCCACTGCGACCTGGCGCAGCGCGTGCGCGACGGGCGCTTCCGCGCCGACCTGTTCTACCGGCTGGCCGTGCTGCGCCTCGCCCTGCCGCCGCTGCGCGAGCGTACCGCCGACATCGTGCCGCTGGCGGAATGGTTGCTGCGCAACGCGCTGGCGGCGCTGGGGGTTCGCGCGCATCCCAACCTGCAAGCCGAACTGCAGGCGTGCGCGCCATTGCTGGCACGCCATGGTTGGCCCGGCAACGTGCGCGAGCTGCGCAACCTGTGCGAACGGCTGGCGCTGTTCCTGGCCGCGGAACCGCTGCAGGCATTGACGCCGGCCTTCGTGCTCGGCGTCGGGCCCGAACTGGCGGCCGGAGCGGACGGGATCGCGCCGCCCGCCGCGGCGGAACGCGTGACCGACGTGCTGCGCCGCTTCGACGGCCGGCGCGACGCGGCCGCGGCGTATCTCGGCATCAGCCGCACCACGCTGTGGCGCCGGCTGCGCGAGGAAGGCGGCGGCTGAGGTATCGCTTACCCGGCGCCACGCCTGCGCACCGTGGCGCACGTTCATCCTTGCGCCGTTCATCCTCGATTACTGCCGCTCGTCACGCCGCCGTTTCACGGCCCCCGTACCGGTGCGACGATGCATCGCAAGGAGGAATACCCATGAAACGTCATCCAAAGATCATTGCCGCCACCGTGGCGGCCTTCGCCGCCGTCCTGTTCGCCACCCTGCCCGCGCGCGCGGCCACCGCTTTCAACGTGGAAGTTTCCGGCAGCGGCCCCGCCGTGATCCTGATCCCCGGCCTCGCCTCGTCCGGCGACGTCTGGCAAGGCACGGTGGAACACCTCTGTGGCCCGCGCCAATGCCACGTGCTGACGCTGGCGGGGTTCGCCGGCCAGGCCGCCATCGAGGGCGAGCTGCTGCCGCAGGTGGAACGCCAGTTGGCCGACTACATCGCCGCCAACAAACTGGGCAAACCGGTCGTCATCGGCCACAGCCTGGGCGGCTTCGTGGCGATGAAGCTTGCCGCCGGACACCCGGACAAGGTCGGCAAGCTTGTCATCATCGATTCGCTGCCGGCGCTGGGCGCCACGCAGGTGCCGAGCGTCACGGCCGACCAGCTCAGGCAGATGGCAGCCGCCGCACGCGAACGCATGTTGAGCGGCGACGATGCGACCCTGGCCGCCAGCCAGCGCAAGACGGTGATGTCGATGGCGACCAAGCCGGCAGACGTGGACCGCATCGTCGGCTGGGGCCAGCGCTCCGACCGCAAGGCCGTCGCCGGCGCGATGTACGAGCTGCTCGCGACCGACATGCGCGACGACATTGCCCGCATCCAGGCCCCGACGCTGGTGCTCGGCACCTGGATCGCCTACAAGGACTACGCGCCGCGTGCCGCGATCGAAGGGGTGTACAGGACGCAGTATGCGAAGCTGCCCGGCGTGCAGGTGGAAATCGCCGACAGCGCGCGCCACTTCATCATGTACGACGACCCGGCGTGGATGTATGATCGGATCGACCGATTCCTGAAGTGAGCTTGCCCGCCGTGACATTGCCCGCTGTGAACTCACCCGCTGCGATCTTGCCGACCCCGCCCCGCCCCCTCCTTGCACGCGTAAACTGGTACTGGGCATGCCAGGCGCTGGGCTGGTCGGGCATCGCGCTGTTGCAGGCCGCCATGTTCGCCGGCAATCCGGGCGTGCTGGCGGTGGCATTGTGGACACTGGCGACGGGGCTGTTCGTTTCCGACCGCTGGCACGCATTCATCAAGCGCCGCGGCTGGGGGCAGCGCGGTATCGACTGGCGTCTGATGGCCGCATCGGCTTTCGTGCTGGCGCCCGTGACCGTCGCCGCGATCTCGCCGTCGTTCCACATCTTCATGCAGCCGATCACGAACTTTCGCTGGCTGCTTCCGGCGCTGGCCTCGTGGACCGGCAATTTCGTGGTGTGGAACCTGCTGTACACGATGGCGCTCTCGCTGCGCCGGGCCAACCGGTTCGAGGCCGAAACGCTGCGGCTCGAACTGCATGCCAAGGACATCGAATTGCGCGCGTTGCAGGCGCAGGTGAACCCGCACTTCTTCTTCAACAGCCTGAACAGCGTGCGCGCGCTGATCTACGAAGACCGCGAGGCGGCGGCACGGATGATCGACCAGCTCGCCGGCCTGATGCGCTATGCGCTGCAATCCGGGCACGCGGACACGGTGCCGCTTGCGGCGGAAATGGAAGCGGTGGAAGCCTACCTGGCGATCGAGAAGATCCGTTTCGAGGAACGCCTGCGCGTGCAGGTGGATATCGAACCGGGGCTCGAGCGGGTGATGATCCCGCCGATGTCGCTGCAGACGCTGGTCGAGAACGCAGTCAAGTACGGGGTCGAACTGAGTACCGCCGGCAGCGACATCCGCATCCGCGCCTGGCGCGGCGAGGGTGCCACGCTGATCGAAATCGCCAACGCGGGCGCGCTGCGCCGCATCGGCGACTCCACGCAACTGGGGCTGGCCAATGCGCGCAAGCGACTCGAGCTGGCGGTCGGCGGTGGCGCCAGCCTTGCGCTGGCGGAGCACGACGGCTGGGTGCGCGCCACGCTGCGCTTGCCGGGGGGGCCATGAATCGGGAACCGATGCGCGTGCTGCTGGTCGACGACGAACGCCTCGCGCGCGCCGAGCTGCGGCGCCTGCTCGCGGCCCATCCTGAAATCGCGGTCGTCGGCGAAGCGGCCAATGCGGAACAGGCCATCGCGCAAATCGCGGCCTTGCGGCCGGACCTGCTGCTGCTCGATGTGCAGATGCCCGGCGCCAGCGGCTTCGACCTGCTGCAGGCACTCGATACGGCGCCGGAGGTGATCTTCACGACCGCGTTCGACCAGTACGCGCTGCGGGCGTTTGAAGTAAACGCGCTGGATTACCTGCAGAAGCCGATCCAGGCCGGGCGGCTGGCCGCCGCGCTGCAGCGCGCCGCCCTTCGCCTCGGCATGACGCAGGCCGGCAAGCCGGCCGCGCCCGGCAAGCTGTTCATCCGCGACGGCGAGCGCTGCTGGTTCGTCGCGCTGGACAGCATCCGCCTGTTCGAATCGGAAGGCAATTACACCCGCGTGTATTTCGACGGCGTGCGGCCGCTGATGCTGCGCTCCCTGACGCAGCTGGAAGAACGCCTGGACCCGGAATGCTTCCTGCGCGCCAGCCGCCGGCACATCGTCAACCTCGCGTTCGTCGAGCGGATGACGGCCAACGCGGCCGGCGGGCTCGATCTGCTGCTGCCCGGCGGCATGACGGTGGAGGTGTCACGGCGGCGCGCGGCGCAGGTGCGCAGCCTGGGCCTGTAGATCGCCGGCCTGCCGATCAACGATGACTCAGTAGTTGAGCGCCGGGATCGCCTGCGGGCTGTAGGGCTTCACCGGCGCTTCCTTCACCTTCTTCTGCAGCATCTCGATCGCCACCTCCAGCTGGCGGTCGCGGCCCGCGAACGTGGCATGCGGCAGGTTGTCCACTTCCACGTCCGGGATCACGCCCACGCCTTCGATCAGCCACTGGCCCTTGTCGCTGTCGAACTGGCCCAGTTCGGCCACCCGCACCATGCCGTTGTCGGCCAGGCGGTTGCGGTCGCTGAGCCAGACGCCGGCGCCGGCGGTGCGCTTGCCCACCAGCGGGCCGAGGCCGAGCGCCTTCACGCCGGCGGCGAAGGTTTCTCCGTCGGAGTACGTGAGCTCATCGACCAGCACCACCAGGTGGCCGCGGAACGTGTTCTGCATGTTCGGCGAGGCCTGCCCGCCCGGATTGGTCCAGAATGCCCATGCCTTGCGCAGCAGCTTCTCGATGATCCAGCTGTCGATATTGCCGCCGCGGTTGCGGCGCACGTCGATGATCAGGCCGTCGCGGTCGACGTTCGCGTAGAAATCGCGCGCGAAGGCGGCGATGTCGTCGGCGCCCATCGCGCGCAGGTGCAGGTAGCCGATACGCCCGCCGGAAGCCTCGGCCACCTGCGTCGCGCGGCCCTGCTCCCAGTCGGCGTACTGCAGCGCGTCCTCCCTGGCGGCCGTGACCGGCAGCGCAATCACGGCGCGCGCCTTGCCGCGGTGCGGCCCGTCCTTCGGCTGCACGTGCAGCAGCACCTGGCGGCCCGCCTGGTTCAGCAGCAGGTCGGCGATGTCGCGCGCTTCCAGCACGCTCTTGCCGTTGACGGCCGTGATGATGTCGCCCTCCTTCACATCCACGTCCGGCTGCGCCAAAGGCGCCCGTTCGGCCGGCAGTTCAGGCTCGGTACGGTAGACGCGGTCGACCCGGTAGCCCGTCTTCACGCGCGTGAGCACGGCGCCCAGGCCCGACGGCGTGCCTTCCGGCGGCGCCTTCCTGATATCGCCGGGCTGGACCTGCGAATGCAATGCGCCCACCTCGGCCACCATCATGCCGAGGATGTCGTTGAGTTCCGCGCGGTCGGTCACGCGCTCCACCAGCGGCGCGTACTTGTCGCGCACGGCCACCCAGTTCACGCCGCGCATCTTCACGTCGTACAGGAAATCGCGGTGCATGCGCCACGCATCGTTGAACATCTGCTTCCATTCCTGCACGGGGCTCGAGACGATGCTCCAGTCCTCCACCCGCACGCGCGCCTTGCCGAGATCGGCAGGCTGCTTCGCGCCGGCGTCGACGACATACATCTCGCCCGCGCCGGTGGCCGCCACCGTGCGGTAATAGACATGCTTGCGGTCCGGCGCCAGGTCGAAATCGCGCACGTTCGCGGCGAACGTTTCCGGCTTCGGCTCGGTACGCGCGATCGCCAGCGTCTTCAGTGCCGGCTTGCCGTCCGCGCCATCGGCGTCGATGAAATACAGCCGCTTGTCGTCCACCGCCAGCCGGCGGTAGTTGCCGGCCGCGAGCGGCACTTCGAACAGCCGCCCCGCGAGCCCCTTGGAGACGATCGCCGGCAGTGCGGGTTTCGCCGGCCGAAGGGGCTCTTTCACCCCGCCTGCGGGTTCCCTGGCTACCTTGCCGTCGCCGGGCTGCGCCAGCTTGTCGACGACCTTTTCGACGGCCTTCTCGGCTGCCTTCTCTTCCGCCGTTTCAGCGGGCGGCGGCGCGGACTTCGACAGCTCGTCGTCCGGCTTGAACGGGAAGCGGTTGCCGGGCTGCAGCGCCAGCGCATACACGCCGGTCCGCTTGTCGAACACGGGACCCATGTTGCGGTCGCCCCACGGCGAACCGTTGGACAATTTGAAATTGCGCGCCGACAGGAAGTACAGCCAGCGGCCATCCGGCGAAAAGGCCGGATCGGCCGAGGTATAGCGGTCGCTGGTGACGAAGGCCAGTTCGGTCGACGCCAGGTTGTACAGGCCGATCTGGTCGCGCAACTGCGTGCTGGCGCTGCGCACGAACGCGATGTTGCGGCTGTCCGGCGACCATACCACGTCGTCGTGCTGGTCGATGCCGGCCTTGCCGGCGTCATCGACGAGGATCTGCTTGCGGTTGGCCAGTTCCAGCAGCCAGCAGCGGCCCTTCTTGTCGGTATGGGCGATCCACTTGCCGTCCGGCGACGGGTACAGCGCCCAGCGATGGTTGTTGCCGTCGCGGGTCAGCTGCTCGCCGTGGCCGGAGCCATCGGCGGCGAAGCGCCAGATCTCGTTTTCGCCGGTCGTGTCGACGATGGCGTAGACCCATTTCTCGTCGGCCGAGAACACAGCGTCGCGGGCGCGGGCGCCTTTCGGGATCGCGATCTCGACGCGACGCTGGCTGCCGGTCCCGGCGATCGTCACGCGGCCGCGCGCCGTCAGCACCACGCGCTCCTCCTTCGCGGCGAGCTGCACGTTCGTCAGCGCTTCCAGCGGCGAGCGGATCAGGCGGGTGCGCTGCTGGTCGAAGTCCGAAACCAGGCTGACCGGCAGCTGCCGCGTGGCGTTGCGCGCCAGGTCGAACAGGTACAGGTCGGCGCCCTGCTGGTAGACGACTCGGCCGTCGCCCAGTGCGGCGTTGCGCACGTCCCAGTCCTTGTGGGCCGTCAGCTGGCGGGCCGCACTGCCGTCCGGATTGGCCGTCCACAGGTTGTCGGTACCGCCGCGGTCGCTGACGAAGACCAGCATGCCCTGCCACCACATGGGCCGCCGGTCGTTGCCGCCGCTGTCCGGGAAGACGCGCTGCGCCTCGCTGCCGCCGTCGAGGTCGAAGCGCCACAGCTGCGCGTGGGCGCCGCCGCGGTAGTGGCGCACGTTATCGCCCGTCATGACCAGGCCGTGCCGGGTGAAGTAGAGCGTCTTGCCGGCATCGTCGAGGGTCGCGTCGTTGGCGTCCGCCACGGGAAACACGCGGCGTTCCAGCGTGGCGGGCTGCACGGCCGCGACGATGCGGTGCGCGCCCGGCCCGGTCGAGCGGAACGTGCTGACAAGGACCTCGCCCTGCGCGGTCCACCCCAGCACGGTCACGCCGCCGTTCTCGAACGTCAGCCGTTTCGGCAGGCCGCCGGCCAGCGGCATCACGTAGGCTTCCTGCGCGCCTTCGTAGCCGCCGGCAAAGGCGACCCACTGGCCGTCCGGCGAAATGGCCGCGTGCGTTTCCGCGGCGGCGTGCGTGGTCAGGCGCTGCGCCGGGCCGCCGGCGATACCGGTTTTCCACAGGTCGCCTTCGGCCGTGAAGACCACGACACCGGCACGCACGGCGGGGTAACGCAGGTAAGGGGTGGCGGCAACGGCCACGGCCGGCGCACCGGGCAGGCAGGCGGCGATGGCGATGGAAAGGAGCAGGCGGGAAACAGGCATTTGGCACGGTCACGGCAACGAAGAGGAGTCCGATTCTGGCACAGATTTCGACTCGGAAATGGCAGCGCTGGAACGGAAACAAGTGAACCGGGAACCGTGCCACTGGGTATGCCAGCGAGGAACACGTTGACAATGCGTGCCGGATCGACCGCCCGGGAGCGCATTGCGAGCTGGCGCTGGCCATCTTCATTGTGCGGGCCGGCGACGCGGCCACGGGGACAGGTGAACGCGCGGGCGCGCGAATGTAGCACAGCAGGCCGGCGTTGGCAGAGCCCGACGCCCGGGATGTTCAATTGTAAATATCATTGATGGGCTCGCTGGTCGACTTCTACGATGGCAGGCATCCCCTCACCGTCAAGGAGAATCGCCCATGAAGCGCACACCCCCTGTCATCCTCGCCCGCTTTGCCGCCTGCGCCCTGGCGCTTGCCGCCGCCCTGCCCGCCCACGCCGATTCCGTTACCGCCGTGGCGCAGCTGCAGGGCTGGGTCAACAGCAACGGCGGCAGCAATGAAGCCGCACCGCTCAACAACACCTACACGGGCAACGACACCGGCCTGCGCTTCAACAGCTGGGCGGCCTTCTTCATCCCGGCCGGCACCACGTGGAACTCGGCCACCCTGTCGCTGTCGCCCTCGGCTTACGGTGATGCGCCGGCGAGCGTGATCGGCATGTTCGATGTGGATGGCGGGCTGCAGCCATTCCTGAACACGTTCCACCCCGGCACCGGCGTCTACGACGACTTGGGTAGCGGGACGCAATACGCTGCCGCCACGCTGTACGACAGCCCCGTCGCCATCACGCTGAACGGCGCCGCGCTGGCCGACATCAACGGCGTCGCCGGATCGTATTTCGTCATCGGCTTCACGAACCAGACACTGAATGCCGTGTCGCCCGATGCGGGCGACGGGGGCATCTACCTGGGCGGCATCCGGGCGGAGCCGTTTATCGAACTAACGCTGTCGACCGTGCCCACCGTGCCGGAACCCGGCACGTATGCAATGCTGCTGGCCGGGCTCGCGGTCTCCGGCATAGCGGCGCGGCGGCGGCGGCGTAACGGCTGAGCCCGCTCCCCGCGACCGGTGCATGAAAAAACCGCTCTGCCCGAGCGGACGCACGAAAAAAAAACCGCTCCGGCCGAGCGGAGGCACGAGAAAAACTCGCTCCGGCCGAGCGGAGGCACGAAAAAAACCCGCTCCGGCCGAGCGGAGGCACAAAAAAAACCCGCTCCGGCCGAGCGGAGGCACGAAAAAAAACCCGCTCTGGCCGAGCGGGTTTTGCTTACGGAGGATTACTCCACTTCCACCGTTTCCGGCGGCGGCAGCGGTGCCGCATCGGGTTCCGGGAAGTCCAGCTTGATCTGGTCCTTCTCGTCCAGGTCGACCGTGACCCTGCCGCCAGTGACCAGGCGGCCGAACAGCAGCTCGTCGGCCAGCGCCTTGCGGATCATGTCCTGGATCAGGCGCGACATCGGCCGCGCGCCCATCAGCGGATCGAAGCCCTTCTTGGCCAGGAACTTGCGCAGGTGTTCCGTGAAGATCGCTTCCACTTTCTTCTCATGCAGCTGTTCTTCGAGCTGCATCAGGAACTTGTCGACCACGCGCAGGATGATCTCTTCGTCCAGCGCGCGGAAGCTGATGATCGCGTCGATCCGGTTGCGGAACTCCGGCGTGAACATGCGCTTCAGGTCGGCCATCTCGTCGCCGGTTTCCTTGGTGTTCGTGAAACCGATCGGCGCGCGCTGCAGTGCTTCCGCACCCGCGTTCGTGGTCATGATGATGATCACGTTGCGGAAGTCGGCCTTGCGGCCGTTGTTGTCCGTCAGCGTGCCATGGTCCATCACCTGCAGCAGGATGTTGAAGATATCCGGATGCGCCTTTTCGATCTCGTCGAGCAGCAGCACCGCGTGCGGCTTCTTGGTGATCGCTTCGGTCAGCAGGCCGCCCTGGTCGAAACCGACGTAGCCCGGCGGCGCGCCGATCAGGCGCGACACGGCGTGACGCTCCATGTACTCGGACATGTCGAAGCGGATCAGCTCGATGCCGAGGATGAAGGCCAGCTGCTTTGCCACTTCCGTCTTGCCGACGCCGGTGGGGCCGGAGAACAGGAACGAGCCGATCGGCTTGTCCTGCTTGCCCAAGCCGGCACGCGACATCTTGATGGCCGAGGCCAGCGCCTCGATGGCCGGGTCTTGCCCGAACACCGTGTTGCGCAGGTCGCGGTCGATCGTCTGCAGCTTGCTGCGGTCGTCCTGGTTGACGGTTTGGGGCGGAATGCGCGCGATCTTCGAGATGATCTCTTCGATTTCCGTCTTGCCGATGGTCTTCTTCTGTTTCGACTTCGGCAGGATGCGCTGCGCGGCACCGGCTTCGTCGATCACGTCGATGGCCTTGTCCGGCAGGTGGCGGTCGTTGATGAAGCGGGCCGCCAGCTCGGCCGCCGTCGACAGTGCCGACGCCGAATATTTCACGCCGTGGTGCTCTTCGAAGCGCGATTTGAGGCCGCGCAGGATCTGCACCGTCTGCTCGACGGTCGGCTCGTTGACATCGACCTTCTGGAACCGGCGCGACAGCGCGTGATCCTTCTCGAACACGCCGCGGAATTCCGTGAACGTGGTGGCGCCGACGCATTTCAGCTGGCCGTTGGCCAGTGCCGGCTTCAGCAGGTTCGATGCGTCGAGCGTGCCGCCCGAAGCGGAACCGGCACCGATGATGGTATGGATCTCGTCGATGAACAGGATGCCGTTCGGATTGTCCTTGAGCTGCTTGAGCACGGCCTTCAGGCGCTGCTCGAAGTCGCCGCGGTACTTGGTGCCGGCCAGCAGCGCGCCCATGTCCAGCGAATACACGACGGCATTCGCCAGGATCTCGGGCACCTCGCCCTGCGTGATGCGGTAGGCCAGGCCTTCGGCGATCGCGGTCTTGCCCACGCCGGCCTCGCCCACCAGCAGCGGATTGTTCTTGCGGCGGCGGCACAGGATCTGGATCACCCGGTCGACCTCATCCTCGCGGCCGATCAGCGGATCGATCTTGCCTTCGGCGGCGGACTTGTTCAGGTTCTGCGTGAACTGGTCCAGCGGGCTTTCCTTCGCCTGCCCTTCGGCCTGGGCGCCTTCTTCGACGCCTTCCGATGCCTTGGCCGCTTCGCCGGACTGGTCCTTGCGTACGCCATGCGAGATGAAATTGACCACGTCCAGGCGCGTGACGCCCTGCTGGTGCAGGTAGTACACCGCGTGCGAATCCTTTTCGCCGAAGATGGCCACCAGCACGTTGGCGCCGGTGACTTCCTTCTTGCCGTTCGAGGCCGACTGCACATGCATGATCGCGCGCTGGATCACGCGCTGGAAACCGAGCGTGGGTTGCGTGTCGACCTCGCCGGTGCCGGGCACGGTGGGGGTGTTGTCGCCGATGAAGTTGGTCAGTGTCTTGCGCAGGTCCTCGATATTGACCGCGCAGGCACGCAACACTTCGGCCGCCGAAGGATTGTCCAGCAGCGCCAGCAACAAATGCTCAACCGTGATGAATTCATGCCGTGCCTGCCGAGCCTCGACAAACGCCATGTGCAAACTTACTTCCAATTCCTGCGCAATCATACTTCCTCCATCACGCACTGCAGGGGGTGCCCCGCCTTGCGCGCATGCGTTAAAACGAACTCCACCTTGGTTGATGCGATATCTTTTGAGAACACGCCGCACACGCCTTTGCCGTAGCGATGCACACTCAGCATGATCTGTGTAGCCGTTTCCCGATCCTTGTTGAAATATTCCTGGATGATCGCGACCACAAATTCCATCGGAGTGTAGTCGTCGTTCAACAACGCCACCTGGTACATGGGGGGCGGCTTCAGCGTCTGCCGCTCCAGGACGGTCTCGGTGTCATGCTTGGTTGCCATACGCTTATATTCTAATGCTTTCGTGGTCGATGCAACGCCCGTTTAACTGGGCGTTTCCATTTGTCCTCAATCTTACGCGCTTTCCCGACTGGGCGCAGATGGCGCCCTGTGGCGCAAAATCAAGTCCCCCGGTGATTTCTCCTGTTGCAAAAATCGTACTATTGCCGCGACAAAGCGCTTGACACAAAAAATTGTTCCGCCAACAATGACATATCGACTCGTGCAGAAATGTACATGTTGATGAGAAGTGAGTTGTCGAGGAGGGGGCAGGGAAGCTTCTTGCTTTTATGGCTCGTGTGATTCGTTAATATTTGAAAGTTCTTTTTATTATGGCAACAGGTACCGTTAAGTGGTTCAATGACTCCAAAGGTTTTGGCTTCATCACTCCTGATGATGGCGGCGAGGATTTGTTCGCTCACTTCTCCGCAATCAACATGAACGGCTTCAAGACCCTGAAAGAAGGTCAAAAAGTTCAGTTCGAAGTCACGCAGGGCCCTAAAGGCAAGCAAGCTTCCAACATCCAGTCGAGCTGATCAACTCCCTCGATTGAAAAAACCCCGCTTCAGCGGGGTTTTTTTTGCCCAATTTTGCTTGCTCCAATATAAAACCCGCGCGTGGCGCGGGGTGCAAAGGCGGCATCGGCGCACCTTACATATTCTCGATCATCACTTCACCAAAGCCCGAACACGACACCTGCGTGGCGCCTTCCATCAGCCGGGCAAAGTCGTAGGTGACCCGCTTCGACGTGATGGCCTTTTCCATCGACGAGATGATCAGGCCGGCAGCCTCGGTCCAGCCCATGTGGCGCAGCATCATCTCGGCGGACAGGATCAGCGAGCCCGGGTTCACGTAATCCTTGCCGGCATACTTCGGCGCGGTGCCGTGCGTGGCTTCGAACATCGCCACCGAGTCGGACATGTTGGCACCCGGCGCGATGCCGATGCCGCCCACCTGAGCCGCCAGCGCGTCGGAGATGTAGTCGCCATTCAGGTTCAGCGTGGCGATCACGCTGTACTCGGCCGGGCGCAGCAGGATCTGCTGCAGGAATGCGTCGGCGATCGAATCCTTGACGATGATGTCCTTGCCCGTGCGGGGATTCTTCACCTTGCACCACGGGCCGCCGTCGATCAGTTCGCCACCGAATTCCTTTTGCGCCAGCGCATAGGCCCAGTCGCGGAAGCCGCCTTCGGTGTACTTCATGATGTTGCCCTTGTGGACGATCGTGACGGACGGCTTGTCGTTGTCGATCGCATACTGGATCGCCTTGCGCATCAGCCGCTCGGTGCCTTCGCGCGACACCGGCTTGATGCCGAGTCCGGACGTCTCCGGGAAACGGATCTTGCGCACACCCAGTTCTTCCTGCAGGAAGCGGATCAGTTTCTTCGCACCTTCCGACCCTGCCGCGTATTCGATGCCGGCATAGATGTCTTCCGAGTTCTCGCGGAAGATCACCATGTCCGTCTTGTGCGGCTCCCTGACCGGCGACGGCACGCCGGCGAACCAGCGCACCGGGCGCAGGCAGACGTACAGGTCGAGTTCCTGGCGCAGCGCCACGTTCAGCGAACGGATGCCGCCGCCGACCGGCGTCGTCAGCGGCCCCTTGATGGACACCACGTAATCCCTGACCACCTGCAGGGTTTCCTCGGGCAGCCACACATCGGGACCATACACATTGGTCGATTTCTCGCCGGCATAGATTTCCATCCAGCTGATCTTGCGGCTGCCGCCATAGGCTTTCGCCACCGCGGCATCGACCACTTTCAGCATCACCGGGGTGATGTCGACGCCGGTACCGTCGCCCTCGATGAACGGAATGATCGGCTGGTCCGGCACGTTCAGCGAAAAATCCGCGTTGACGGTGATTTTCTCGCCGTCGACCGGTACTTTGATATGTTGGTACATCGAGTTCTCCGAAGTGAAGCGACGCTGGCGGCGCCATGGTGTGTCATCCGCGAATGTCTTGTGAATGTCTTCTATAAGATATAAGACAACTGCCGATTATGCATCAGTATTTTAATGCCCGCCATGGTTTAGTCGGTACAATTCTGCAATGCTGATCTTACTTAACAAGCCATTCGGGGTATTGTGCCAGTTTTCCCCGCAGCCGGAGCGGCTGACACTGGCCGACTGCGTGCCGGTGCCGAATGTGTACCCTGCCGGGCGGCTCGATGCCGACAGCGAAGGCCTGCTGCTGCTGACCGACGACGGCAAGCTGCAGCACGCGATCGCCCACCCGGACCGGAAGGAAGCGAAGACCTACCTGGTGCAGGTGGATGGCGTTGCCGATGCCAGCGCACTGGCGCGGCTGCAGGCGCCGCTCGACCTGGGAGACTTCATGACGAAGCCGTGCCGCGCGGTACGGATCGCCGAGCCGGAATGGCTATGGCCGCGCAACCCGCCGATTCGCGCCCGGGCCGACAAGCCCACCTCGTGGCTGGCGATCACGCTGCAGGAAGGGAAAAACCGGCAGGTGCGCAGGATGACGGCCGCCGTGGGCCTGCCCACGCTGCGGCTGGTGCGCAGCGCGATCGGCGCCGTGTCACTGGCCACGCACCCGCTGATGCCGGGCGAATGGCGGGAAATCGAACCCGATGAATTGAAGGCCGACCCGCAGAGCCAGCCCAACGCTTAAGAAGCGCTTAGGTTAAGGAAAACAGGGCAACGGCCCGGCTATCATTGCGCCGTGGGACATTCCCCGCTCAGCCAAAGGAACCGATCATCATGTCGAAAATCATTGCCGCACTGGCAGCCACGCTGCTCGTCGCATCCACTTCCGCCTTCGCCGCCCCGGCGACGATGCATCACACCAAGGCCGCGCATGCCACGAACGCGCATGCGGCACCGCACAAGCACGCAGTCAAGCACAGCAAGCATGTAAAACAGCAGCCCCACGCCAAGGCGCGCAAGCGCCAGCATGCGGCCTGATCGCGCCACATTGAAATCGCGGGCTGCCAAGCAGGCGGCCCGCCCCTTCCGCTTCCCCTGCCCCTGTCGACGATGAAGACTGCCCTTGCCCTCGGCTTTGCCCTTTCCGCGCTGTTCGCCACTGGCGGCGCCTGCGCCCAGACCCAGCGCTTTGGCACGGCTACGCTGACGGCCGGCATGCATCTGATCAAGGCCGAGGTCGCGGCCACGGATGCGCAGCGCGCGCAAGGCCTGATGTTCCGCGAGGCCATGCCCGCCAACGCCGGCATGGTGTTCGTGTTCGACGCTCCAGCCCCGCAATGCATGTGGATGAAGAACACGCCCCTGCCGCTGTCGGTTGCCTTCATCGATGCCGGTGGCAAGATCGTCAACATCCGCGACATGCAGCCGCAAACGCTCGACAGCCATTGCTCGACCAAAGGCGTGCCCGTGATGTACGCCCTGGAGATGAACCAGGGCTGGTTCCGGCAGAAGCACATCAAGCCGGGTATGAAGATCGGCAACTTGCCGACCAAATAATGCGGAAGGTGCGGCCGGATCAAAGCGAAAAACCCGCGATGGCCAGGCCATGCGGGTTTTAGGTGTACACCTGTCTGGCGGCTGTTGCCGCCGCACGCGAACTTAGGCGGCCAGTGCCTTCAGGGCAGCTGCCAGGCGGCTCTTGTGGCGAGCGGCCTTGTTCTTGTGGATGATTTTCTTGTCAGCGATCGAGTCGATGGTCGACACGGAGGACTGGAAGATTTGCGTTGCAGCAGCTTTGTCGCCAGCCTGAATCGCCTTGCGGACAGCCTTGATGGCGGTACGCAGGGTGGAACGCTGTGCCGAGTTGTGGGCGTTTTGCTTGACTGCTTGACGAGCGCGTTTGCGCGCTTGTGCGGTATTTGCCATGGAATTTCCTAAATCGTTGTCAAAGTTCGTTTGCAAACAACAGCGTTTGCCAAACCGGTGCGTTCAGTCTGACCACGCAGGCCAACGCAGAGCTGGTCAACATCGATGTCTGCGTCACTGAATTCTGTACAGCCTTAAATTATAACGGTCTTTCGATGCCGGGGCAATTCAAAAAGCTACAAACTTGCTGAATTCATACACGGTGCCATTCACGAAATTGTAAGACTTGCACTGCAGCAGCGCCGCTATAATCTCGCCCCATGAACCTGCTCAGAACCCTTGCCGCCGTCTCCAGCATGACCATGCTGTCGCGTGTCACCGGGCTGCTGCGCGAAAGCCTGTTCGCCCGGGCTTTCGGTGCCGGCGCCTATACCGACGCCTTCAACGTGGCCTTCCGCCTGCCCAACCTGCTGCGCCGCCTGTTTGCCGAAGGCGCGTTTTCGCAGGCCTTCGTGCCGATCCTGGCCGAATACAAGAACCGCGAAGGCTTCGAGGCGAGCAAGACCCTGTCCGATCATGTGGCCAACTGCCTGGTCTGGGCCACCCTGCTCGTCAGCGCCGCCGGCATCATCGGCGCGCCACTGCTGCTGGCGGTGATCGCGGGCGGCCTGAAGCAGGATGGCGAAGCGTTCGATGCCGCGGTCTGGATGACCCGCCTGATGTTTCCCTATATAGCCTGCATGTCGTTCGTGGCGATGGCGGGCGGCATTCTCAATACCTGGCGCCAGTTCAAGATTCCGGCATTCACGCCGGTGCTGCTGAACCTGTCGATGATCTCGGGTTCGCTGTTCCTGGCGCCATGGCTGGAACAACCGGTCTACGCGCAGGCGATCGCCGTGTTCGTCGGCGGCCTGCTGCAGGTGGCGATCCAGGTGCCGGCGCTGGTCAGGATCGGCATGCTGCCGCGGTTGTCGATCAACCCCCTGGCGGGCCTGCGCGATGCCGGCGTACGTCGCGTGCTGAAGAAAATGGGCCCGGCCGTGTTCGCCGTGGCCGCCGCGCAGATCAGCCTGATGATCAACACGGCCATCGCCTCGCACTTGCGCGAAGGCAGCATTTCATGGCTCACCTATGCCGACCGGCTGATGGAATTTCCCACTGCCTTGCTGGGCGTGGCACTGGGCACGATTCTGCTGCCCAGCCTGTCGAAGGCCAGTGTCGACGGCGATCCGCAGGAATATTCCGCATTGCTGGACTGGGGCCTGCGCCTGACGTTCCTGCTGGCGCTGCCGGCTGCGGTCGGGCTGGCCGCGCTGGCCTTGCCGCTGGTGGCCACGCTGTTCCACTACGGCCAGTTCAGCGACGAGGCGGCGCTGATGTCGGCGCGGCCGCTGGTCGCCTACGCGGCCGGCCTGATCGGCATCATCCTCGTCAAGACACTGGCACCGGCGTTCTATGCGAAACAGGATATCCGCACGCCGGTGCGCATCGCGGTCGGGGTGCTGATCGCCACCCAGCTGATGAACCTGGTGTTCGTGCCTTACCTCGAGGTGGCCGGCCTGGCCCTGTCGATCGGCCTGGCCGCCTGCGTCAACGCCACGCTGCTGTTTACCGGCCTGCGCAAGCGCGACATCTATCGCCCCCTGCCCGGCTGGGGCAAGTTCTTCGCCCGGCTGGCTGCCGCGGTGGCGATCATGGGCGCCGCGGCCTGGTTCGGCGGCCAGCAGTTCGACTGGCTGGCCATGCGCGCCACGCCGCTGTTGCGCGCGGGTGCGCTGTTCGTGCTGATCGGTGCTTGCGGCGCCGTGTACTTCGGTGCCCTGTTCGCGCTGGGATTCCGGGTGCGCGACTTCCGGCGCACCGGCAAGTAACACCCTGCCTGCAGGGCAAGCGCCTTCCCGGCGCCGTACTGAAGCGATCGGCAGGAAAGAGGATGCGCGCCATGCCGCCGGGAAGCGCTGCCGCACCGGCCATGCGACGAACTCGACACCCGGCACGCCACACACGATACGCAGCACGCAACCACGCAAATTAATGGACGAAAAAAAACCCGCTGCCGAAGCAGCGGGTTTTTTATGGGTGAAACTAATTACGCCTGCTTCGACTTGCGACGGGCCAGGAAGCCCATGATGCCCAGGCCGCCCAGCAGCATGCCGTAGGTGGTTGGTTCTGGAACAGCAGCCATCACGCTGATGTTGCCGTCGTAGAAGGCTGCGCCTTTGGTCGTGCCGGCCAGGTTCAGTACGAACGGGGCGGTGGCGGACGTTTCGATGCCGACAAATTTCACCACTTTGCCGCCGGAGGTCCAGTCGCCCGACACGCCATTGAGCGTGGTCTTCGACAGGTCCCAGTTCAGGTACTGGCCGGCCACGCCGATGTACACGTCGTACACACCGCCAGCAACTGCGCCGGTGAAGGTCAGGACATCGTTGTTGCCTTCCAGGACGATACCAGCAACGTCGGCGCTGGAGAACTGAGCGTAGCCTTCAGCATTCAGTTCGATGGTCTGGTCAGCTGCGAAAGCGCCGAAGGAGGTGGCGGCCAGCAGGGAAGCAACAGCAAAGTTTTTCAGTTTCATGATTTATCCGTGAGAGAGTAGTAGCAGAGAGTAGTAGTAGTTAGTTCTTGTTTCGTCGCTGGTCAGTACATTGCTGAACTGCTGAGTAAGATCATAGCATAAGAACATCTTAAGATTACAAGAATCAATTGTAACTTTTTTATCTCAAGTATTTTTTTAGCAACAATGAGTGCGCATCAGGCACTTCTGCGTGTCGACGCGTCCTTCGACAGGTCAGGCAGCGTTGGGGTCGGCAGGCACCGGTTCAGGCTCGGCCGGCGACTCGGCAGGCTCTCCGGACTCGGCGGGCTGGACCGGCTCGGGCTCGGGCTGGGCCGGCTCGGCAGGCGGCAGGTCGGCTGGCTCGGATGGTTCGACGGGTTTCGGCGGTGTCCCGGGAGGCGGCGTCGGTGTCCCGGCAGCGGGCGTACCCGGAGTTGCACCACCGGTACCCGGCGTGAGCTGGCCTGGCTGGCCTGACTGACCTGGTTGGCCCGCCTGGCCGGGCTTGCCCTGCCCCGGCAGCAACGGATCCTGCCCGTCGAACGTGAATACCCATTCCGAGATCTTTTGCTTGCCCCCGAAAGCCTGGAAGCGCGACGGGAAATTGCCGATCTTGACCGGCTTCGCGGTGGACAGGCTGTAGATGCCCAGCACACCCTTGTCGCCCGCCAGGTAAACGATGCCCCATTCCGCCTTGCCCGTCATGGGGTCGACGAAGATCTTGCGCAGGTGGCGGCGCGTGCCGGGGAAGCGCGGGTCCTTCAGCAGGTCCTTCAGCGTAGGCGGCTGCTGCGGCTGCCCGGCTGTCGTGGCGGCGGCATAGCTTTTCAGCGCATTGCTGAACTGCTCGCCGATATGGAGCAGGTCCCGTTCGGCCTGTGCCCGCTGCAACGTGACGCCGAGGCGCACGGTGGCGGCACCGACCAGCGCGATGATGGCGACCAGGATGATGAGCCCGATATAGGTGAAGCCGCCGGCCGCGCCCGGCCGCTCACCATTCCGAATACGGCTTGCCGCTGCGGTCATTGCCGGGGGCTCCACTCTTGATGTCGGCAATGCCGCCCTGGGCAGGATCTTCCGGCGGCAGCAGTTGCCAGCTGTCGGCCGTCTCCGTGATCGGATCGACCGGCAGCGCACGCAGGTATTTTCTTTCCACCAGCTGCTCCAGCGATTCCGGATAACGCCCGGTGTCGCCGTAGAACTGGTCGATCACCATGCGCGTGTTGCGCAGGTTATCGGCCAGGATGATTTCCTTGGTCTTGTCCACGCTGGGGAAGTAACGGGGCACGGCCAGCGTCAGCAGCAGGGCAATGATGCCCAGCACCACCAGCAGCTCGATCAGCGTGAAGCCCCTGCCCGGCTTGCCGGCACGGGTAATTTGTTTCTTTACCATTTGCGATACGGGATGCCGTTCAGCCCCACCCTGTCGGAATTCGAAAACACGTCGTACACATCCTCGCCTTCGCGCGGCTCCTCGGGCTCGCTCGCGTAGCTGCGCTTGCCCCAGGTCTGCGCGGCGGCCAGTTCGCTGTCCGTCGCGAACGGATCGCGCGGCACGCGGCGCAGGAAGAAGATCTTGCCACGTTTCGGGTCGCGCAGGTCGGTCACGCCGTCGGCCAGCATTTCCAGGTTCTTCGGATACCCGGTGCCGCCGGTGGTCTTCGCGACGCGGCCATCGTCGTATGCCTGCTTGTAGTCGTCGATGGCCTTGCGGATCTGGTACAGCGCCGTGCGCAGTTCCTGTTCGTTGCGCCGCTGCACCGTCACCTGCGCCGTCGGGATCACCAGCGCCGCCAGCAGGCCAAGGATGGCCACGGTGACGAGCAGCTCGATCAGCGTGAAGCCGCGGCGGCGGGCGAACGGCACCTGCATCACTGGTTCTGCGCGGGCTGCGGCGTGGCAGCGGGCGGCACGGTGGTCTGTGGCGGCGGCGTGATCGGCAGCACCTGCACCGGCTGCTGCGTGACGCTCGATGCCGGCCCCGGCTGCGACGTCGACAACGGCACGCCGCTCGATGTGCCGGACTCCTGCGGAGTTCCCTGTGCAGGGGCCGGCAAAGTTCCCTGTGCAGGCACCTGGGGTACGCCGTTCGGCGCCGCGCCACGCTGCGGCAGGGGCACCAGCTCGCGCACGCTCAGCTCGGGCTTGCGGCGGAAGTTCGCTTCGGTACCGGCCGAAAACTCGGTGGCCGCAGCATCCGGGCGCTGCAGGTTGCGCACCAGGTGTGGCGTGATCGACAGCACGATCTCCGTTTTCTGGTTGTCATCGGTCTGCGTGCCGAACAGGCGACCGAGGATCGGCAGGTCGCCCAGCCCCGGGATCTTGTCGCCGCCGTTACGCTCTTCGCTGTTGATCAGGCCCGCAAGCACCTGGTTTTCGCCATCCTTCAGCTGCAGCATCGTCGATGCCTGGCGCGTACCGATCTGATATGCCGTGGTACCGGAGGCCGTTGTAATCGTGCGCACCAGGTTCGACACCTCGAGGGCGATGCGGATCGCCACTTCGTTGTTCAGGTAGATGGTCGGCTCCGCGTTCAACGTGAGACCCACGTCGATGTAGCTGACGCTTTCCTGCGAGAAGGTAGACGCCCCACCGGTCAGGGTGGTGGTAATCACGGGCACCTTGTCGCCGATCACGATCTTGGCTTTCTCCTTGTTGCGCACGCGAATGCGCGGGTTGGCCAGCAAATTCGAATCCGAATCGGTTCGGTTCGCGGTCGCCGTGGCGCTGAGGCTGGAAATCCCCAGCGTACGCCGGTTCAGGTTGTCGAGGTCGCTCAACGTCAGCACCGAGCCCGAACTGCTGATCAGCGGCGTCAGCGTCACACCGGTCGGCCAGGCAATGCCCAGCTCCAGCAGGCGGGTGCGCTTGATCTCGAGGATCTCCACTTCCAGCATCACCTCCGGCTCGGCCATGTCCTGCACCGCCACGATCTTCTCGGCCAGGCGGATGGCATCGGCGTTGTCGCGCATGATCACCAGGTTCAGCTTTTCGTCGGCCACCACGTCGCGCGACTTCAGGATCGTCTTCAGCGTATTGGCCACCAGCTTGGCTTCGGCATTGGCCAGGAAGAAAGTCTTGACGACGGTTTCCTGGTATTCCTTCAGCTTGGCCGCGATGTTCGGATAGATCAGGATCGTGTTCGCATCCATTACCTGCTGTTCCAGCTGGTTCGTCATCAGCAGGTAGTACACCGCCGACTCGACCGTGCTGTTCCTCAGCATGATCGTGGTGCGGGCGTCAGCCTTGACGTCCTTGTCGAACACGAAATTGAGTCCCGAGCGGCGCGAGATCACGTCGAACACCTGTTTCAATGGCGCATCGCGGAACTCGATCGTGATCGGCTGCCTGAAGGCCTTGGCCAGTGCCGTTTCGCCGCCGTTCGGCGGATTCTTTTCGGCGATCTCGCGCAGCAGCAGCCTGGCGCGCGGCTGGTCGGGCTTTTCGGCCACGATCGCCTCGAGCTTTTTCTTCGCCGCGTCGAATTCCTTCTTTTCGACCAGCGTGGCGGCCTCGGCCAGCAGCCGGTCATGGCGTTCCGCCATGTCGAGCGTGCGCAGCGCCATGCGCGCCCGTTCGTTTTGCGGATTGAGCGCCAGCACGCGCTGGATGTTCTGCAGCGCCAGTTCGCGCTGGCCTTCGGCGGTCTGGCGTTCGGCCTGGTCGAGGTAGCGCGTGACGGCGCGGTCGCGCGCCTGTAGGTACGCGGCGCGGTACTGCGCGTTGCCGGGCTCCTTGGTGAACGCTTCCTGCAATTTCAGCAGGCCCGCTTCCACCTGGTCTTTTTCGATCAGGTCGCGGCCGTCGCGAAACGCCATCTGGGCGGCACAGCCGGACAGCGCGAGCGCCAGCGCGGACAGCGTCAATACGCGGCGTATCGTGCCACCGCGGCTAGCGCGGCCACCGGGAATGTGCGTGTTCAATCCATGACTCCAATATTAAGCTGTTGCACCTGTTTCAGGGGCAGGTAGGTGAGCGTCAGCGTGGGCGGCGCGATGGCGTCGACGCGGTACATGCCGTCGATCACGGTGCCCACGCGCGCGATATAGGTGCGGTCGGGGCGGGCCAGGTAGACTTCCCAGGCGCCATCGGCCACGCCCTTGCCGAGTACCGTGAACGGCATCGGCGGCGCGGTCGGAGCCGGCGGTGCCGGCGGCGGGCCGCTCGGCGCTTCGGCTGCCGCGGGCGGCGGGTTCAGGTCCTGGCCGGCGAACACGCCGCCGCTGCCCTGGAATGCGCCCTCCCCGGTCGCGCCGATCAGTTCGGCGCGCGGCACCAGCCGCAGGATCGCACCGCCGGCCGGCGCCGCTGCCGGCGCACGCTCGGCGGCGCGCGGCGCGGCCACCGGTGCCCGGGCGCGCTCGACCGGTTCGGCCACGTCGCTTTCCGGCGTGTTGTCGCCGAAGACGACGAGGCCGGCCGCGATCGCCAGCGCGGCCACCATCAGCAGGTGCCGGGGTGTCACGGTGCTTCCTTCACGGTGTCTCCTTCAGGTACAACGTGATGCGCAGCCGGGCTTCGACGGTGGGGTCGGCGATCGTTTCGCGGCGGAAGCTCACTTCGTCCAGCGCGGCGAACGGTACCGCCGCCAGCCCCTCCAGCGCGAACTGCCAGATGTTGCGGTACGTGCCCTTCACGGGCAGCGCGATCTGGTACGTGGTCACGCCGCTGGCCTTGTCGAATGCCAGCTTGTATTCGCCCTGGCGCAGCACCAGGCCGGACTTGCCGGCCAGGTCGAACAGCGTTTTCACCTGCTGTTCGGCGTGGCGCTTCTCGCCCAGCGTGGCATAGAACAGTGCCAGGTTTTCATTGGCGGTCGGCGGCGCGGGCGCCTCCGCCATGGTGGAAGCGGCCGGCAGCGGCCGCGCCAGTTCCTCTTGGAGTGCCGCCCGCTGCGGCAACAGCCACGCCCAGGTGGCCAGGCCGGCCGCCAGCAGCGCCACGGCGATGCAGGCCGGGGCGCCGGCACGCATCGCGGCCAGGCGCAGCGCGAGCATCAGCGGTGCCAGCTGAATATCATTCCATCCATCATTCCACTGCCCCTTCATTGCGCCCTCCACTGCGCTTCGACCTGGAACCGGATCGCGTGGTTCGGATCCTGCTCGCCGATTTCATGCCGCACCAGCGCCGCGCCGGTAAAGAATTCCTGCTGCTTGAGCACCTGCACGTAACCCACCATGTCGTCGCTGTTGCGGGCCTCGGCCGTGATCTTCAGCAGCTGCTTCTTCGGATCGGGGTCGAGCGCGAGCAGCGCGATATTGGCCGGGGTGGCGGCGCCGATCGCATCCTCGAGCTGGCGCCACGGCACGTTCAGCCGCAGGATCGCGGCGTTGACGGCACTCGCCTGCGCTTCGGGAATCGCCACCTCGGCTATCCGTGCCGGGCGCTTCGACAGCGCTGCCTGGCTGGCACGAATGCGTTCGATCTGCTGTTCGCGCGCGGCACGCTGTTCGGCCATCTGCGTGGCGAACCACAGGCCGCCGGCGCACAGCGCGAGGCCGGCGATGCCCGCCGCCAGCAACGCCGGATGCAGCCGGTACAGCGCGCGCCGCCAGGTGGCCGGTGCGAAATCGATCTGCATCGGCTTCATGGTGCGCTCCCGGCAAGGGCCAGGCGGCCGGCGGCGGACAGCTCGTCGCCCTGTCCCGCATCGAGCCGCGTCACCGGAATCTGCCCTGCCGCCCCCGGTTTCGCCAGCGCGGCCGGCAGCGGGCCGCACAACTGCACCTGCGCCGGCGCTTCCAGTCCGAGCAGCAACGCCTCGCGCCCCAACATCTGCGCCAGCCAGTAATGATCGGCGCCGGGAGGCACCTGCAACGCGCGCACGGCGCGCAGCTGGCGGCCCTCGATCGCGGCCACGGTCAGCAGGCCGTCGTGCAGCTGGCCGAACCAGGCGCCCGGGCGGATCGCGCGGCACCAGCGGTTCCAGGCGGTGACGAAATGCGGCACCACCTGCACCACCTGCAGCCGGCTCTCCGCCGCCACCGCTTCCACCAGCGACAGCAGCGCGCGCGGCACGGCGGCGGCAAAGAACGGTTCGGTGCAATGCCAGTCGGCCGTGACGTGCCAGGCGGCCGGCCCTTCGCCATACAACGCATGGAAGCGCAGCGCCGCCGCTGCCTCGATGTCCGGCAGCCGCGCGGCACCGGGCGGCGGCGCCACCTGCCACAGCCGGCACAGTTCATCGGCCAGCACCACCGTGACCGGCCGGCCGGCCACGGCCTGCCCGGCCACCAGCGCCCGCAGTGCCTGGCCCAGCGGCTCGTTGCCGGGGCCGGCCACCGGCTGCTCGGCCAGCACGGTCGCCTTGCCGCCCCCCCAGCGCGATGCCGCCAGCAGGCTCACGGCGCCGGTGGCGACGCCCAGGCGCAGGACCTGTCCGAACGGCCTACGCATGGAGGGTTACCCGCTTGATCTCGGCCAGCGTGGTGCCGCCGCGCTTGACCACTTCCAGCGCCGCGTGGCGCAGGCTGCGCGTGCCGTTCGCGTAGGCGGCCTGCTTGACCTGGCGGATCGGCCGCTTCTCGACGATCAGTTCGCGGATCTCGTCGTTCAGCGTGAGGATCTCGGCGATCGAGCGCCGGCCCTTGTAGCCGGTGCCGCGGCAGTCGCCGCACCCCTTGCCGGCCTTGAATTCGTAATCGAACACGTCGGCGCGCGCCAGGCCCACGCTGGCCAGTTCGTTGTCGTCCGGCGTGTATTCGACCGCGCAGTGCGGGCAGTTGATGCGCACCAGGCGCTGGGCCCAGATGCCGTTCAGCGCCGACACGAACGCATACGGGTCGATGCCCATGTGCGTGAAGCGGCCGAACACGTCGAACACGTTGTTGGCGTGGACGGTGGTCAGCACCAGGTGGCCCGTCAGCGCCGACTGCACCGCGATTTCCGCCGTTTCGCGGTCGCGGATCTCGCCCACCATGATCTTGTCTGGGTCGTGCCGCAGGATCGAGCGCAGCCCCTTGGCGAACGTCAGGCCCTTTTTTTCGTTGACGGGGATCTGCAGGATGCCGGGCAGCTGGTACTCGACCGGGTCCTCGATCGTGATGATCTTCTCGCGGCCGTTGTGGATCTCGGTCAGCGCCGCGTACAGCGTAGTGGTCTTGCCGGAACCGGTCGGCCCCGTGACCAGCAGCATGCCGTAGGCTTCCTGCGCCAGCGTGCGCAGCGTGGCCAGCGACGGCGCATCGAAGCCCAGCGACTCGAGCGACAGCGAGCCGTACGATTCGATCATGGCGCGCTTGTCGAGCACGCGGATGACGGCGTCCTCGCCATGGATGCTGGGCATGATCGACACGCGCAGGTCGATCTCGCGCCCGGCCGACGACACGCGGAAGCTGCCGTCCTGCGGCACGCGCCGCTCGGCGATGTCCAGCTCGGCCAGCACCTTCAGGCGCGAGATGATCTGCTCGGCGACCTCGATGCCGCCGACGGCGGTGGCGTGATCGAGCACGCCGTCGACGCGGTACTTGACGGCCAGGCCGCCGGCCGTGCTTTCCAGGTGGATGTCGGAAGCGCCGGCCTTCAACGCGTCGTACAGCGTGGAGTTCACCAGCCGCACCGCGGGACTGGCCGCTTCCGACACCGAGGCGAACGACAGCACGGCGGCCGTCTTGCCGTCGCGCCGGCCGTTTTCGGTACCGGGCTGCAGCGAGTCGGTGGCGCGCGCCGATTCTTCCTGTTTCGACAGGTAGGCGGCGATGTCGGACTGCAGCGCCAGGCGCACGTGCAGCGGCGCGTGCGGTGTGGCGCGGGCCTGGGCCGACAGCCACGTTTGCAGGTCCAGGTCGAACGGATCGGCGATCACGCCGGTGAGCACGCCTTCCTGGGTGCGCAGCAGCACGCATTTGCGCGCCATCGCCTGCGACAGCGGCAACAGGTCGAAGGCCGGCGTGAAGGCCAGCATCTCCACCGTTTCGAGCACCGCGAGGCCGAACGGCAGCGCCAGCGCGCGCACCACCAGCCGCGGCTCCATGCCGGTCAGCGTTTCGAGTTCTTCCACCAGCGTGCGTTTCGAGGCGGCCTGGGCGGCGCGTGCCCGCGTCAGCAGCGCGTGGTCGATGGCAGCGACCGACGCGACGGCGGGTGCGATGGTGGAATTGAGGGCCGGATCGTTCAAGACATTTCTCCGGCAAGGTCAAAAATAGGCATGTACAGCAATACGACGATGGCGCCGACGATCAGGCCGATGCCGGCCATCAGCAGCGGCTCGAAGGTGCGCGTGAAACGGTCGATCCAGCGGGTGATCTCGCCGTCGTAGAAAGCGGCCGACTGGGTGAGCATCGGCCCGAGGTCGCCGGTGCGCTCGCCCACGCGCAGCATGCGCAGCGAGATCGGCGTGGTGAGCCCGTTGGCTTCGAACGCGGTGGACAGCGGCAGGCCCGATTCCACCGCCCCCTTGGCCAGCTGCAGCCCGCTCTTGACATTGGCCGATACCATGCCCTGTACGGTTTCCATGGCCTGCACGATCGTGACGCCGCCTTCGTTGAGCATGCCGAGCGTCAGGTACAGCCGCGACAGCTCATAGATCTTTACCCGCTCGCCGACCGCGGGCAGGCGCCCGAGCAGGCGCATCAGCCCCCCGCTCGCCATCAGCCTGCGCACGCCGGCGACCACGGCCGCGATCGTCAATACCAGGCCGCCCAGCAAGGCGCCCGTGTGTTCGCCGGCGAACTGCCCCCAGGCCAGCATGACCTGCGACATCCATGGCAGGTTGCGGCCGGCGCCCTGGTAGACCTCGGCGAAACGCGGCACCACGTAGCCGATCAGGAACATCGACACGCCGCCGCCCACCAGCAGCAGGATGCACGGATAAATCGCGGCGGACACGATCTTGGCGCGCACGATGTCGATGCGCTGCTGATAGTCAATGTAGCGCGCCAGCGAGCGCGGCAGGTCGCTGGTGCCTTCGGCGGCACGCACGATCCCCACGTACAGCGGCGGAAACAGCTGGGGCTGTTCAGCGAGCACGGTGGAAAAGCGCTGGCCTTCGCGCAGGCCGCCCAGCAGGCGCTCCAGCACACCGCGGGTGGCCGGACTGGCTTCCTTCTCCAGCAAGGCTTCGAGTGCCTCGACGATGCCGAGGCCCGCTTTCAGCAACGCCAGCAGTTCCTGGCTGAACAGGACGAGTGAGAGCGCCGCGGCCTTGCCGCGCCGCAGCGCGCCGCGCACCGGGCGGATGGCGCTGACGAACAGCCCGCGCGCCTCGACCTGGCGCCGCGCATCGGCTTCGTCGCGGCCATCGACCACGAGGTGGCCGATCACCATTTCCGGCGACAGGGTACGAACGTCGAACTGCATGGGATCGCTGCTGGGACGGGTTGATTAGGAAAATTCGCGGGACGATTCGGGGATACGCGGTAGATTCGCCGGCTATTGCGAGGAGATGTCGGCGTTGTCGCCGGTGCCGCCCGGCTGGCCGTCCTTGCCCAGTGACGTGATTTCATATTCACCGCGCGTGCCCGGCGCCTTGTACTGGTACACGCGCCCCCATGGATCGGGCGGCACGCTTTTCTTCAGGTACGGGCCGTTCCACTTGGCGCCCGCGGTGGCGGGCGCCACCAGCAGCGCGGCCAGGCCTTCTTCCGTGGTGGGATAGCGCCCCACGTCGAGCCGGTAGGTGTCTAGCGACTTTTCGAACGACTCGATCTGCGCCTTCGCCACGGTGACTTCGGACTTGCCAAGCTGCGAGAAATACTTGGGACCGACATATGCCGCGAGCAGGCCGATGATGACGATCACCACCAGCAGCTCGAGCAGTGTGAAACCACCGGCGCGCCGGTGCCCGGCTGCGCAGGGCACGTCATTCGCCACGCCATTCCGGCGCGCCGGCAGGCTCCAGTGCTGGCCCGCATCCGGCTGCTTACCACGCTTTACATCCATTGCTGCACACATCCGAAACAACCTCCGATTGCCGAGTTGACGGGGAAGGCTACCACGCCATTTAAGGTTTAGACAATTTTTTGTTTGCACATTGTCCTATACGCAATCTTGCAATCCGCCTGGAATGCTCATGGGAGAGGCCATTGCGATCCGTGGCGAAGCCGGGAAGATAGTCAGGCACGACCGCTCAATATCGCACCCATTCACTTCCCGCTTGCCCCCTGCCGAATGCCGTTCATTGATTTTACGTCAAAGAATAAACCGGAACTTCCGACTCAGCCGCACCAGGGCACTTGCAACAATTATCGAAACAAGCAGGACGACTATTGCCATCAATGTCGACCCGATATCCAGGAAAGGACGCAGCGCATACAGGACAAGAATGTGGACGAAATATATCGCACTCGAATAGAGTGCAACATGACCACCAGATCCATGAATTTTCATATTGAAGATACCGATGAATATCGCCGGGCACACCAATAACAGCGCCATATAATTATCAACCGACCCATCATTCCGATAATTTCCGAAATTAAAATACGCCTCCAGCACCAGCAAACCCAGGCCCGCTGCCGAAACGCACATCATCTGCAGTACGGTGAATTTCCGATGCAACTGGGTCTCGCTTATAAAATATCCGATATAGAAGAAAGGGAAGGAAAGGAACAGAAAATTCCTGTGGATCCAGGTAATATTGGCGAATCGATCGAGCTGGGTATTTGTGAAAACGTGATAATTTCCGGCATACTGTATTCCCACGCCGGCAACATAAAGCAGCAGCGCGGCAGCCAGCACCAGGTATCCTGGCAACCGCCTGAACGCCAGAACCAGCAAGCCGGCCCCGATCATTCCTGCAACATACCACAGGTGATAATATCCAACCGCCAGGATACGCACCGCCTTTATTAATCCGGAGACTGTCGGATCGATTTCCGGCACCCAGAAAAACAGATAAACCGCCGACCAGAACAGATACAATCCGCCAATGCGGGAAAACCATCCCCGCGCGCCATTTCTTTGCAAGACCGGGAAAAAGTAGTATCCGTTGATAATCAGGAAAATCGGCACGGCGATCCGGAAGATCCCCTCGCCCGTGAGAAATCCAAGCACCGGACTGACGTCATAAAAAATACCCACGTGCAGGCTGACCACCATGCAGGCGAGTGCCAGCTTCAAGAAATCAAGCGAAACATTTCTTTCGTGCAATTTCGAAGACCCGGACACGGCCGGTGTGGGATTTATTTGAGCAGATATTGACATGGCGACATGATAAATTTTTACTCGGCATGTTGCAAACAAATATAAGAAACATCGCCTGCGCCTGTGCACAGGATGCCCGACAGGCTGAACGACGTATACAGGGCACTCCATCAACAAAAGCGCGGAGCATTCTCCTCGCAGTATCGCAGCATCGTGCCCCGCGCGACAGCGTGGGCGCGGTTGCTGACGCCGAGCACCCGGTACAATCGCTGCAGGTGATTTTTCACGGTGAGCGCACTGATGCCGAGGATGCCGCCGATCTCTTCGTTGCTCTTGCCTTCGCGCAGCCAGCGCAGCACCTGCGTTTCCCGCAACGACAATGGCCGTCGCAGCGGCACCTCCGCGGGAGCCAGCCGCAGCAGTGCCAGGTGCAGGTGCGGCAGCAACAGACGCAGGAAGTGGGCCTGCCGCGCGCCGGGGCGCTGCGGCAGGTCGCACAGCATGAAGAAGGTGGAGCCGCCGGGCACCGGCGCGCTGCCGTGCGCCAGCAGGTTGCCGATGCCCAGCGCCGGCAGCCCGCCGTCGTCCTCCGCCTGCAGGGCCAGCGGCAGGCAGCCGCCCCCGCGCCAGCGCGCCGTTACTGCCGGCAGCCATCCGCTGCCGGGATCGCGGATGGCCTCGGCCAACGCCGGCGCCCCGGCGCCGCCGTGCAGCAGTTGGGCGCGCAGCACATCGCCGGCGCTGTCCAGTTGCGCGCAAACGAGCAGGCGGTGCGGCAGGACAGCCTGCAGCTGGCCCTGCGACCACAGGAACAGCTCGCGCGGTTCAGCCAGGTCCAGGCTGGTTTCGATCGCGTGCAGCAGGTATTCCTGCTCCTGGCGGCTGAGGATGACCAGGGCGTCCATCGCCGTCACGCGGGCACGAAGCGGTAACCGCTGCCGCGCACCGTTTCGATGTGGGCATGGCAGCCGCAGGGTGCCAGCGCGTGCCGCAGGCGGCCCACGTGGGCATCGACGGTGCGTTCGTCGAGATAGGCGTCCACCCCCCATACGCCGTCGAGCAGTTGGGAGCGTGTGTGCACGCGCTGCGGATGACGCATCAGGAAATCGAGCAGCCGGAACTCGACGCTTCCCAGCACGATCTGGCGGCTGCCTGCCATCACGCGCCGGGTGCCCGGATCGATCCGCAGGCCGGCCGCCGGCAAAGCCGGGCAGCGCCGCCGCATCACCGCGTTGATCCGCGCCAGCGTCTCGCGCGGCCCGAACGGCTTGGTCAGGTAATCGTCCGCCCCCGCTTCCAGCGCCAGCACCTTGTCCTGTTCGGCGGCGCGCATGGCGATCATGAGCAGCGGCAGGTCGGCCGTACGGGCCCGGGCGCGCAACCTCCGGATCAGCGACAGGCCGGACTGCCCTGGCAGGTCCCATTCGAGCAGCACGATGTCGGGCACCGTTTCGTCGATCAGCACCAGCGCGCTTTCCGCGTCGGAGGTACCGCGCACGGCATGGCCGGCCTGGCGCAGGTTATGGCCGAGCACCTGCTGCACGGCCGGATTGTTGTCGATGAGGAGTACCTGGATGGACATGGGTCGCCGCGTGACGAATTGACGTGGATCAAACTATGCAGGAAGGGCCGGTGTCCGGGCAAATACAATTTGGCGCGACCATTGATAGCTTGCGCGACTAAATGGGAAGAACCCGCCCGACAATGATCATCGAGCGACTTTGCGCTGCCAGCGCTCCCGATGCGGGCGCGGCCCCCGAGCCATGCCGGACCGATATTGCACCCTTGGCCACGACGGCCGAATGTCAGCCGAATGGCCTGACGCTGGTCATCGGCGCGGCGTCTTTCGCACCGGCGGCTGCATCGTTTTCCTGGAGCGTGCCCTCGATACCGTCCCATGCCTGCACCAGGGCGACCCAGCAGGCCAGGGTCGGATCGGTTCGGGTTGCCAGTGGAACCACGGCTGCGTCATCGCCGAGCTTTACATACCCTGCATGGTGCACTTCCGCCGCATCCGGCTGCCCGATTCGGTCGGCTGCGATGCCGGCACCGGTGCCCTGCGCGCTCACGGCCGTCGATCGCCGGCGCATCAGCAGCTCGAGCGTGCTTGCATTGCTGACGGGATAACTGATTGGACGAAGGGTGCGCATGCCATTACGCTCTCTGTGCTGGGTATGGGAATTACAACTTACTTGACATTTTAGCAAAAATCCTGGCATGAATGTCATGACGATAGCCATCGGCACGGCTGGCGTCTGCGAAAAAACAAACATTTTTATCCGGGTTTGCCGGGAATTTCACCCGGACACCGGCAGCGACCGTTTCGCTCGCCGGTGTTTCGATCCGGCGGGGCGGCGCCCTTCGGCATGACGCGCTTCACGCGCTCCGGCGGCAGCGTAAACGACGATCGCCGGCCTCATGAAGGCCGGCGATCGCATGCCTCTTCATGGCACGCTATGCGTGCCGCCTGTCAGGCACGCCTGCGAGCGGCGCCGGCGACCAGCATCGCGCCGATGCCCACCATCAGCCACGACGATGGTTCCGGCACGGCCGAGATCGTGGCGACAGCGGCATGGCTCTGGTAGGAGAGCACACCGGTGCCGCCCGCGGCCGCGGCCGGGGTCCACATGGCACTGACGAGACGTTTGTCAGCGGCGGTCGAGTTGCCCAGGTCCGTGGTCACGCCGGCGTTGAAGGCATACACCGCGAAGTCGGAGCCGTCGGCGGCGCCGGACAGGTTGACGTTGTCGCCGCTGAAGGTGACGTTGAAGCTCAGCACGCCGCCGAAGTTTACGGCGTGGAACAGGCTGTTGAAGTTCTCGCCGTTGCGGATCACGTAGCCGGACGCCAGCGAACCGGAGACCTGACTGGTGGTTTCCACCGCGGCATTGGCGTCGAAGCCCTGGAAGCCACTCAGCGTCACACTGGTGGCGGGCGATACACCCAGCGTGCCCGGGTTGTACTGGAAGTCGAGCCAGCCGGCGCCGCCGAACAGGCTGGTGTCGATGGTGACGGCCAGCGTGGTGTCGGCCAGCGCGGCGGTGCTGCCGAAGGCCAGCGCCAGCGCGGCGGCGGCGGTACGCAGTGTCAGAATGTTTGCAAGCATGATGTTTCCTTAGAAGTTACCGCTGAAGATTTTTGCCGTGTATGCCGGATTGACCTTGGCCGGATTGCGCAGCGTGAGCGGCACGGTGACCGAGGCGCCCGGGGCCAGGCCGCCGGCGACGCGCAGGTAGGGCGCGCCGTCATGCGTGCCGGCGGCGTTGACGACCGTGACACCGGCCGGCAGGCCGTCCAGTTGCAGCGACAGCGGTCCCTGCAGCGCGGTGGCGGAACGGTTCACCAGCGTGACCGAACCGGTGAACAGCTGCGTGACACGGTTGAAGCCCAGGCCGGTGGCGCTGACCTGCACGCTCGACGTGACGTTGCTGTAGGCCGGTGCCGACTGCAGGGACAGGCTGACGACCAGCGGGTCGTGGTCGGACGCGCGATATGGCTGCGCGTCGTACAGGTCCTGCGGCTTGCCGTTGGTGTTGTAGTCGATGACTTCCGGCTCGTCGGCGTTGTTATGCCACTCGGCGGCGCCGGCGATCTGCGCGCTGAGCGATGCGCTGGCCAGCGCGTGGTCCAGGTAGCCGGCTTCATGGCCGAACACGTAGGAATACGGCACGCCGGCCGGACGCGCGAAGCGTTCCAGCTGGTCGACGAAGCCCTTGGCCGTGATGGCGGTGATCGGGTCTTCCTTGCCATATGAGTTCATGTCGCCGATCAGCAGCACGTCCTGGTCGCCGGCGGCGGCCTGCACCTGCGGCACGAACGTATTCACGAGGCGCTGCGCCTGCGCCACGCGGGTGGCGTTCCAGCAGCTCTGGCCGTCGCCGTTGTCGGCGTCGAGCCCGGAGCCGGACGGGCAGCTGCCCTTCGACTTCAGGTGGTTCACGATCACGGAAAACTTCTCGCCGTTGGCGGCGCGGAACGTCTGCGCCATCGGCGGCCGGTTGTTGACGCTGTCCGCATCGGCCAGTGCGCCCCCGACCAGCGCGACGCTGGCAGGCTTGTAGATCATCGCCACACGGATCGCATCCGTGCCGGTCGCGCCCGGCTTCGGTACTACCGCGTAGACGGGTGCGCCATAGGCGGCGTTCAGGCTGTTGACCAGCACGCTGGTGGCGCTGTCGCCGTCGTTCTGGATCTCCATCAGCCCGACCACGTCGGCGTCGATGGCTTTCAGCTGGTTGACGATCTTGTCGCGCTGGCGCACGTATTCGGCCAGGTTGTCGGCGCCGCGGCAGTTGCCCTGGCTCGTCGAGTTGCCCACCGTGCAGCCCTGGCCGGTCTGGCCGGCGGCGTTGGTGCCGTTGGTGAACGTGGTGAAGAAGTTCAGCACGTTGGCGCTGGCCACCTTCACGTTGCCGGCCGGCAGCGCCGGCGCGGTCTCGCGCGGGTTGGCGCGGACGAGCGACGGCGCCACCGTCGGCTGCAGCTTGAAGCCTGCTCCGCCGCCGCCCAGTGCGCCGAAATCGATCACGCCGGTCAGGTCGTGCACCGTGTCGCCGGCGCGCACCGTATTGCCTTCGCCGATGTACGGGATCACGGTCGGCGTCACGAAAATGCCGTCGTCCAGCACGATGCGGTTGGCGGCGTTCGTGGCAGCCAGCGCCAGCGCTTCCGCGGAACGCGGCGCATAGCGGTTGGTCGGGATTTCGAGGCGTCCGGCGGACAGCGTCAGCTCGCCGCGCGCGCCCAGGTAGGTGGTCTGCGACACCGTCAGCGGCCCGGCGAAGCGCACCAGCATGCCTTCGACCTGGTCCAGGCGGGCGTTCGGCAGGGCGATGTTGGCAGGCACCAGACTGTGGCCGGATGACAGCACCGAGGTGGCCGTAACGTCCGTCATCTCGGTATACGAACGGTTCGCGCCGCTCGGAGTAAATTCGGTGATCTTGCCGGTGATGCGCACGCGCTGGCCAACGGCAACGCCGCCGGCGGCCGAAGCGCTGTAGATGAACAGGCCGTCGGACGTGGCGGGATCGCCGTCGCCGTTCGCGTCCTGCACGAAGAAGCCGCCGGCCACTTTGGCCGTGACGATGCCCTCGGTGGTCTGCACCGTGCCGGCGACCGGGCTGGCGGCGCCGCCGCCCTGGATCTGCGGGATGGTGCGGGTCACCGCCGCCAGCGGGCGCACGGCCACGTTGACCGTGCAGCTGGCTTCCTGCGCATCGTTGTTGGTGAAGCGGATGACGACCGGGTAGTCGCCCTGCGGCACGGTCCCGGCGACCGTCAGGCTGCCCGATGCGCCGCCCCCCGTCTCGCTGGCGGCCGTGAACGCCAGGCTGATGCCCGGCACCGGCGCGGACGTGATGGCGGCGGCGTTGACGATGCTGTCGGCGTCGCTGGCGGCCAGCAGCGCGGTGCCCGCGTAGCCCACGGCGACACCCAGGCTGGCCGGGCATTGCAGCACGATCGGCTTGACGATCGGCGCGCCGCACGAAAGTGCCGGCGCGGCGGCGTTGCGCGGCGCCGGCTCGGCCACCGTGAAGTCGGCGCGGTTGTCGTCGGTATCGACACAGCCGGCCTGGTTGCGCAGCACCGCCGTGGCGTTGGCCGTACCGCCGGCCGGCGCGGTGCCTTCGAAGAATCCGGCGCTGCCCCAGCCCACCAGGTCGACCAGCGCGCTGCTGGTCGGCGTGGCGCCGGACAGCGCCACATCGGAACTGACCAGCGCCACCTTGCCGCCGCTGCCGCCCATGGGGATGGTGCCGGTCGCGTCCGGTTCGAGGGCGACCGAGCCGCCGTTGCCGGTGGCCTGCTGGACCAGGTAATACTTGCCCGGCTCCAGTGTCACGGCCGGCAGCTTCGTGACTTGCCAGGTGCCGCCCGTGGTGCTGGCGTATTGCACGCTCCAGTTCGTCAGTTTGACCGCCGCGTCGCTCCGGTTGAACAGTTCGATGAAATCGGACTTCAGCGTGGCGCCACTGTTGCCGCCGCCTCCGTAGACCTGGCTGATGACGACGTCGGAAGCGGCAAGTGCCGGCACGGCAAGCCCGGCCAATGAGGTGGCCAGTGCGGTTGCCATGGCGGCGGCGAGCACGGTCTTGCGGCCCGGCGTAGGAGCGTGTGAATTCATTGTGATCCCTGCGATGTTGAAGATATGAATCGAATATTGCCAGTTACATATTAACTAAACGATATGACTCCTTAATGACAACTCGTTAGTCCGATCGGGCCAAGCAAACGGCCGCGGCGGATCGCCGCACACGGCAGCGGCAGGAACAGTGGCGGTGGACAAGGCACGGCTGCTCATCAATGAATAAGCGACATCTCCGGCAAGATCATTTCAACTTTCGCAAGAAACCATGATAACTTTGATTACAATAACCGACTGCAACCGATTAATTCTGCACAGGATATGAAATGATTTTCGTGACAGGCGGGGCCGGATTCATCGGCTCGAACTTCGTGCTGGACTGGCTGGCGCAAACGGACGAGCCGGTGCTCAACTTCGACAAGCTCACCTATGCCGGCAACCTGAACAACCTGGCATCGCTGAAGGACGACGCGCGCCACCTGTTCGTGCGCGGCGACATCTGCGACGGCGAACAGGTGCTGGCGCTGCTGCGCGAACACCAGCCGCGCGCGATCGTGCACTTCGCCGCCGAGAGCCACGTGGACCGCTCGATCCACGGCCCTGCCGAATTCATCAATACCAATATCAACGGCACGTTCGCGCTGCTCGAGGCGGCGCGCGCCTACTGGAGCGCGCTGCCGGACGCGGACAAGGCGGCATGGCGCTTCCTGCACGTCTCCACAGACGAGGTGTACGGCACGCTGGGACCAGGCGACCCGCCGTTTTCCGAGGACACGCCGTATGCACCGAACAGCCCGTATTCGGCCTCGAAGGCCGCTTCGGATCACCTGGTGCGCGCGTACTTCCACACGTATGGTTTCCCGACGCTGACGACGAACTGCTCGAACAACTACGGCCCGTATCACTTTCCCGAAAAGCTCATTCCGCTGGCGATCGCCAACGCGCAGGCGGGCAAGCCGCTGCCGATCTATGGCGACGGCCAGCAGGTGCGCGACTGGCTGTATGTCGCCGACCATTGCACGGCGATCCGCCGCGTGCTGGCCGACGGCAGGCCGGGCGAGGTGTACAACGTGGGCGGCTGGAACGAGAAGGCCAACCTGGATGTGGTGCATGCCTTGTGCGATCTCCTCGACAGCCTGAAACCGAAGCCGGACGGCACCAGCTACCGTGCCCAGATCGCCTATGTGAAGGACCGGCCGGGCCACGACCGCCGCTACGCGATCGATGCGCGCAAGCTCGAACGCGAACTGGGCTGGAAGCCGGCCGAGACGTTCGAGACCGGCATCCGCAAGACGGTGCAGTGGTACCTCGATCACCCCGAATGGGTGGCCGACGTGCAGTCCGGCGCCTATGCAAAGTGGGTGGAAACAAATTATTTCAACCGCGATGGATTCGCGCGCGATGAATCCAGGCACGAGACGACAGGTGGAGGCGCCGCATGACCATCGACCCGATCAGCCAGCGCAAGGGGATCATCCTGGCGGGGGGGTCCGGCACCCGCCTGTATCCGGTAACGACCAGCGTGTCGAAGCAGCTGCTGCCGATCTACGACAAGCCAATGATCTATCATCCGCTGACCACCCTGATGCTGGCCGGCATGCGCGAGATCCTGATCATCTCCACGCCGCAGGACACGCCCCGTTTCCGCGAGCTGCTCGGCGACGGCAACCAGTGGGGCTTGCAACTGTCGTACGCGGTGCAGCCCTCGCCCGATGGCCTGGCGCAGGCGTTCATCATCGGCCGCGAATTCGTCGGCGACGCGCCTTCGGCACTGATCCTGGGCGATAACATCTACTATGGCAACGATCTCGATGCGCTGCTGCGCAGCGCCGCCAGCCAGGCCGATGGCGCCACCGTGTTCGCCTACCACGTTCACGATCCGGAGCGCTACGGCGTCGTCGAGTTCGACGGCGGGCGCCGCGCGGTCAGCATCGAGGAGAAGCCGGCCGTGCCGAAATCGAACTATGCGGTGACCGGCCTGTATTTCTATGACCAGCGGGTATGCGACATCGCCGCTTCGATCCAGCCGTCGGCCCGCGGCGAGCTGGAGATCACGGACGTCAACAAGGCTTACCTCGAAGCGGGCAGCCTGCGCGTGGAACTGATGGGCCGCGGCATGGCCTGGCTGGACACCGGCACGCACGATTCCCTGCTCGATGCGTCGCAATTCATCGCCACCATCGAAAAACGCCAGGGCCTGAAAGTGGCCTGCCCGGAAGAGATCGCCTACCGCAAGGGTTACATTGACGCCGAACAACTGCGCCGCCTTGCCGAACCGCTCAGGAAAAACGGCTACGGCCAGTATTTGCTGCAGATCCTGCAAGATAAAGTGATCCCTCGATGAAAGTCACCCCCACCCCCATCGATGGCCTGCTGGTCATCGAACCGAACGTGTTCGGCGACGAACGCGGCTTTTTCTATGAAAGCTTCAATGCGCAGCGGTTCGCCGAACTGACCGGCGTACAACTGCCGTTCGTGCAGGACAACCACTCGCGCTCGGCGCGCGGCGTGCTGCGCGGCCTGCATTACCAGATCCGGCAGGCGCAGGGCAAGCTGGTGCGCGTGACGGCCGGCAGCGTGTTCGACGTGGCCGTCGACCTTCGCACGAGCTCGCCCACATTCGGCAAGTGGCACGGCGTCGAGCTGTCGGCCGAAAACAAGCGGCAGTTCTGGATTCCGCCCGGCTTCGCGCATGGCTTCGTCGTCACCAGCGACTTTGCCGAATTCCTGTACAAGACCACCGACTACTACGCGCCTGCGCACGAGCGCGCGCTGCTGTGGAACGATCCGGCCGTGGGCATCGACTGGCCGATCGATGGCGCCCCCCTGCTGTCCGCCAAGGACCGGAAGGGCCTGCCGCTGGCCGACGCGGAAGTGTTCGAATGACCGCGGCGATGAAGATCTTACTCACTGGCAGCACCGGCCAGGTCGGTTATGAACTCGAACGCAGCCTGCAGGGCCTGGGCGAAGTTATCGCCGTCGACCGTGGCCGGATGGACCTGTCGGACCTCGACCAGGTGCGCGACGTGATCCGGGCAACGCGGCCGCAGCTGATCGTCAACCCGGCCGCCTACACGGCCGTGGACAAGGCCGAAACCGAGCCCGAGCTGGCGCACCGCATCAACGCCGAAGCACCGGCCGTCATGGCGGCAGAAGCCAGGCTGCTGGGCGCGGCGCTGGTACATTATTCGACCGATTACGTGTTTTCCGGCTATGACGCTGCCGCGCGCGGCGAACACGATGCGACCGGTCCGCTGAACGTCTACGGCGCCAGCAAGCTGGCCGGCGAGCAGGCGATCGCCGCCTCGGGCGTGCCGCACCTGATTTTCCGCACCAGCTGGGTGTTTGGCATGCGCGGCAAGAACTTCCTGCTGACAATGCTGCGCCTGGCGAAAGAGCGCGACGAACTGCGCATCGTCGACGACCAGCATGGCGCGCCCACCTGGAGCCGCACGATCGCCGACACCACGGCGCTGATCCTGGCGCAGGCGCGTGCAGGCGGGCCGGACTGGTGGCAGGAAAACGGCGGTACCTATCATCTGTCGAGCCAGGGCCGCACCACGTGGTTCGGCTTTACCGCGGCAATCCTGGAAGAAGCGGGCATTGCCTGCAACCTGGTGCCCATCACGACGAACGATTACCCCCTGCCTGCGGCCAGGCCGCAGTACTCGGCGCTGTGTTCAGACCGCCTGCAGGAACGCTTCGTGCGGTTGCCGGACTGGCGCGATGCGCTGCGGCTGTGCCTGCATTGACCGGTGACCGGCACAGGGCCGCGCGGCCGCTGCCGATGCACCGTGCCGCCCCGGCGGCTCAGCGCCGGTAAGGGGCCGCCAGGGGTTCGCCAATGAATACCCCCTGCGCCGGCCAGGCAACGCTGCGCCAGTAGGCCTCGATCGCCGTGCTGCCGGCAACGTAATGGCGCAGCAGGACTGCCGGATTGGGGAACTTCTGCCAGAAATTGCACGGCTCGCTCACGGTGCCATAGCTGGCGGTGGCACCGGCCTGCAGCCAGCGCAGGCTGCTCATCTGTCCCTCTCCGAGCAAGTCGCCCCCGGTGGATGTCAGGTGATCGGCCAGCGCGCCCGGCAGGAATTGCAGCGTTTCCAGCCCCGTCACCTTCGCCTTGCCGGTCTGGTAGATCATGATGTCGCGCTTGCCCTCGAGCGCGTCATCGCGCAGCGTATGGATCGTCAGCTTGCGTTGCGGGATGGTGCCGGCCGTCGGGAAGAACCGGGCGCGGCTGTTGCGCGCCATTTCGCTGGTGAACAGGTAGTAGGCCCCGGCGGCGGGGGTGCGAAAACCGCTGGCCTTGCCGCGATCGATCAAGGCCTTGCCCTCCTCCACTGAGCCGGTCGGCAACAGCATTGCCAGCCGCATGCCCTTCTCCGCCGCGCCGGGCAAGCCCGTGGCATTGAAGTACGGACTGGGCTTGCCGGCCGCGCAGGTGTTGGCGCACTGGGCGGCGTCGAAGCCCAGTGCATAGGCAGCCGTGATGCTGTTGCATTCCACCGCATAAGGCGCCGTCCAGACCATCAGCACGGCCTGGACATCCGGCCGCAGCTTTCCGTCGATCTCCGCCTTCAACCTGCTGAACTGCTCTTCGGTGAGCTTGCGCGGCTTGCCCGGGATACGGACGTGCACGATGTTCGCTTCGGGAATGCCGCGCGCGATACGGTAGTACTCGCCCAACTCGACGCTGTTTGGTTCATCGTCGTTGATGACGATGCCCAGCTGGGCAGGCTGCAGCGCCGGTGCCGCCTGCGCGGCAGCCGCGGCCAGCAGCACCAGCAGGATGAGGAAGGGACGCAAGATCATGGGGCTCCAGAAGCAGACGAAAAAAACGGAAGCCGAAGCTTCCGTTTTCGATTATACCGTTTCGCTCCGGGCGCGGCGGCGCCCTGGCGTCAGGTGCGCTGGTAGACGTCCTCGAACCGCACGATATCGTCTTCGCCCAGGTAACTGCCGGACTGCACCTCGATCAGGTGCAGCGGCAGCTTGCCCGGATTTTCCAGCCGATGGTTCATGCCGATCGGAATGTAAGTCGATTCGTTTTCCGTCAGCAGCTCGACCTTGTCGCCGCACGTCACCTTGGCCGTACCGGACACCACGATCCAGTGCTCGGCGCGATGATGGTGCATCTGCAACGACAGCTTGCCGCCCGGATTGACGGTGATGCGCTTGACCTGGAAACGATCGCCGATATCGATACCTTCGTAGCAGCCCCACGGACGGTAAACCTTCGTGTGGTGCAGGTGCTCGGTGCGATCCTGGCACTTCAGGTGGTCCACCACCTGCTTCACGCGCTGCACCTGGTCCTTGTGCACTACCAGCACGGCATCGTTGGTCTCGACGACCACGACGTTATCGAGGCCGACCACGGCCACGCAACGGCTTTCGGCACGCACCAGCGAATTGCTCACGCCATCGAGGTAGACGTCGCCACGGGAGACGTTGCCGTTCTCGTCATGCTGCTGCACTTCCCACAGCGCGGACCAGGAGCCGACATCGTTCCAGCCGATCGCGGCCGGCACCACCACGGCATGACGGGTGTGCTCCATCACGGCGTAATCGATCGAGTCGGACGGGCTGGCCGCGAAGGCTTCCTCGTTCAGGCGGCAGAAATCCAGGTCGCGGTAGCCCTTCGACACCGCATCGAAGGTCGCGCTGGCGATCGCCGGCTGGAACTGCTGCAGTTCCTTCAGGTAGCTCTCCGCGCGGAACAGGAACATGCCGCTGTTCCAGAAGTAATTGCCCGCCGCGACAAAGCCTTCGGCAGTCGCCCGATCCGGTTTTTCAACGAATCGATCGACCTTGAAGCAATTGTCGCCGACCGGCAGCGGCTCGCCGCTCTTGATATAGCCGTATCCCGTCTCCGGGGCGGTCGGCACGATGCCGAACGTGGCCAGCGACCCATGTTCGACCAGTTCCGCCGCGCGCATGATCGCCTCATAGAACGCCTCGGTGTCGCTGATCACGTGATCGGCCGGCAGCACCAGCATCACCGCGTCGGCATCCACCGCCTTCAGGTAATGCGCGGCGGCGGCAACGGCCGGTGCCGTGTTGCGGCCTTCCGGTTCGAGCAGGATGCCCAGCGGCTTGACGTTGATTTCGCGCAGCTGTTCGGCGACCAGGAAGCGGTGTTCGTTACCGCACACGATCAGCGGCTGCATCAGTTCGGCCCGGCCATTCAGGCGCAGGGCCGTGTCCTGCAGCATCGTTTTGTCGGCAACCACCGGCAGCAACTGCTTCGGCAGCGCCGCGCGCGACAGTGGCCACAGGCGGGTGCCGGCGCCGCCGGACAGGATGACGGGATAAATTTTCATGCTTTTTTCTGTTCCAATGTTGGGATATCTTGTTCGTTGTCCCGGCGGCGGGCAGCGCGGCGGTCGCGTGCGTTGGCCCACTCATCGGAGTCGTACTGCGACACGTGTTTCATTTCGCCGGCACGGTCGACACTATAATCTTTGAAGACAATCAATTCTTCCAGCGTAACATCCGGTAACACACGCGTATATTCGAACAGAACGCTGCGCGTGACGGTTGCGCCGGAACAGATGTGGCTGCCGTGACCGATCCATGTCGGACCGATGATGTGGGCGCCGGCGTCGACCTTCACGCCCGAGCCGATATACACCGGCCCTTCGATCTTCGTGCCGCCGCTCCAGTCGATGCTGGTGTTCAGGCCGAGCCACAGCCCCTCGTCGACCTGGATGCCGGGCACTGCCATATTGGCCACTTCGCCCAGCAACACGCTTTGCAGCACTTCCCAGTAATCCTTAACGCTGCCGATGTCGATCCAGTTGAACTTGCGGGTCTGGCTGTAGAACGGCAGGCCCTTTTCGGCCAGCAGCGGGAACAGCTCGGAGCCGATGTCGAACGGCTGGTCGACCGGAATCAGGTCGATGACTTCAGGCTCGAAGATATAGATGCCGGTACTGACGCAATTCGATTTGGCCACCGACGGGTCGGGTTTTTCCTGGAACTCGCGGATGCGGCCATCCTCGTCGCTGACGACGACGCCATAGCTCGCCACCTTGTCCCACGGCACTTCACGCGTGATGACGGTTGCCAGCGCGCCCTTGCGGCGATGCTCGAACAGGGCCGATTTCAGGTCGAGGTCGATCAGCGCATCGCCGCACAGCACGATCGTGGTCTCGTCGAAGAAACCGCCGAATTCCTGGATCTTCTTGATGCCGCCGGCCGAACCGAGCGGCTCCGGTACCACTTCACCGTCGTCGTTGGTGTAGCCCTCGAAGGAATAGCCGATCTGCACACCGAACTGGTGGCCTTCGCCAAAATAATCTTCGATCTTTTCGTGCAGATAGCTGACGTTGACCATGATTTCCGTGACGCCGTACCGGGCCAGATGCTCGACCAGGTATGCCATCACGGGTTTGCCGAGGATCGGGATCATCGGTTTCGGTAGTTCGTACGTCAACGGCCGCACGCGCGTGCCTTTGCCGGCCGCGAGAATCATTGCTTTCATGTGAAGCCCCCTGGATAGTTATTTCGATGAAGACTGCCAGCGCCACGTGTCGGAACACATACGGGCAATGTCGAATTGTGCTTTCCAGCCGAGCTCGCGCTCGGCCTTCGCCGTATCCGCATAGCAGGCGGCGATATCCCCAGGTCGTCGGTCAACGATCTTGTAGGGGACTTGACGGCCGCTTGCAGCTTCGAACGCACGCACCATCTCGAGCACGCTGTTGCCGCGGCCGGTCCCCAGATTGTAGGTATATACGCCAGGAGCTGTCGCCAGCTTGTCCAGCGTCTTCACATGACCGATCGCGAGATCGACCACGTGGATGTAATCGCGCACTCCGGTGCCGTCCGGCGTGGGGTAATCGCTGCCGAACACGGACAGCGATTCCCGCTTGCCTTCGGCCACCTGCGCCACGTACGGCATCAGGTTGTTCGGGATGCCGCTCGGCGCTTCGCCGATCAGGCCGCTCTCATGCGCGCCCACCGGGTTGAAGTAGCGCAGCAGCGCGATCCGCCACGAGTCGTCCGACTTGTGCAGGTCGCGCAGGATCTCTTCGATCATCAGCTTGCTGCGGCCATATGGATTCGTTGCCGACAGCGGGGAATCCTCGGTGATCGGCACCGAGGCCGGGTCGCCGTACACCGTGGCCGACGAACTGAAGACGATCGACTTGACGTCGAACTTTGCCATCGTCTCCAGCAGCGCGACGCTGCCGGACACGTTGTTGTCGTAGTAGCGCAGCGGCTGCGCCACGGATTCACCCACCGCCTTCAGGCCGGCGAAGTGGATCACGGAATCGAACTTGCGCAGCGCGAAGGCGCGTTCCAGTGCGGCGCGGTCGCGGATATCCGCCTCGACGAATTCGAACGCCTTGCCGGTAATGCTCTGCACCCGCTCCTGCACCGAGCGGTCGGCGTTCGCGAGGTTGTCCACCACGACCACGTCATGGCCGGCCTTGACCAGTTCGACGACGGTGTGCGAGCCGATATAACCCATGCCACCGGTAACGAGAATGTTCATTCAGCTTCCTTTGTATGATGGGGGAACCGCACCGGGCAGCGGAGCATTGGCCGAGTACAGCCGCTCGTACGCCGCCAGCAGTTTCGGCGCTTCGTATTGCCATTCCAGCTCGTTGACCACGCGATGGCGGCCATAGGCCCCCATGCGTTCGCGGCGCGCCGGATCGTCCAGCAGTTCGGCGATCTTCCGCGCCATGTCGACCGGGTCGTTCTTGTTCGCGTAGAGCGATGCCTCCTGTGCCGACACCTTGCCTTCGACCAGGTCGAACTGCACGATGGGCTTGCCCAGCGCCATGTACTCCATGATCTTGTTCATCGTGGACTTGTCGTTCATGTCGTTCGCCACGTCCGGGTTCACGCATACGTCGGACGTGTTCAGCATTTCCAGCAGGTCCTGGTCAGGCACGCGGCCGGTGAACGTCACGTAGTCGGCAATGCCCATCTTCACGGCCAGCGCCTTCATCTGGTCGAGCGAGGTACCGCCGCCGACGAGACCGAAATGCACGTCCTTGCGGCCCATGTCGACGATCAGGTGGCGGGCGGCTTCCAGCAGCAGGTCGATGCCTTCCTGCGCGCCCATCACGCCGACATAGCCGACCAGGTAGCGCTTGCCCTTCTTCAGCGCTTCCACGGGCGGCAGCACGCGCAGGCGGTCCAGTTTCGGGCCGCTGCGCACGACATAGCAGCGATCCGGATCCATGCCGCCGCGCTCGATGGCGATGCGCTTGTACGACTCGTTGGTGGCGATCGACACGTCGGACGTCTTGAACGACCAGCGCTCGAACAGCACCATCAGCTTGTAGAAGAAATCGCGGCGTCCGAACTTGGCTTCGTACAGTTCCGGGTTGATGTCGTGGTGATCGAACAGGAACTTCTTGCCCATCGTGAGCTTGAAGAAGCCGCCGATCAGGAACAGCAGGTCGGGCGGGTTGCACGCGTGGATCACATCGAAGCCGTGCTTGAACAGCACCTTCCACGCCAGGCGGAAGGTGTGGAACAGCGCCGCCGAATATTCGATCGCGTAGCCCTTCGCGCCTTCCGCTTCGAGCGGGAGCTTGTAGCGGTAGATATGGATGCCGTCGACTTCTTCGTAACGGCCCTCGTAACCCTTGCCCGTCGGGCAGATGATCGAGACTTCGTAGCCGTTCGCATGCAGCGTGGTCGCTTCCTGCCACACGCGCCGGTCGAATGGCGATGGCAGGTTCTCGACCAGGATCAGGACGCGGCGGGGCTTGCCCCCTGCTTTGCCCTTACCAGCAGATACCATCGTACTGGCCTCCGCTTTGCTCCTTGCTGATGCGCACGAGGTCGACGATGTTCTGGCCATCCTTCAACAGGCCCGGGACCTGCTTGAATTCGGCGGCGCCGTTGCCGATCACCACGGTATCGGCGAAGGCCAGCACTTCCTCCATCGAGTTTACCATCAGCTTCGAGATGTGCGGAATGTGGTTCAGGATGTAGTCCTGGTTGGCGCCGGTCAGCGCGGCCAGGTTCACGTTCTTGTCATACAGTTTCAGTTCGTAGCCCTTGCCCAGCAGCGTCTCGATGACGTCGACCAGCGGCGATTCGCGCAGGTCGTCGGTGCCGGCCTTGAACGAGAAACCGAGGATGCCGATCTTGCGGGTGCCCTTGTCGACGATCATCTTCACGCCCTTTTCCACCTGCTTGCGGTTCGACGGCAGGATCGAATCGAGCAGCGGCAGTTCCAGGTCCAGCGAGCGGGCCTTGTAAGTCAGGGCGCGCACGTCCTTCGGCAGGCACGAGCCGCCGAAGGCGAAGCCCGGCTTCATGTAGTAAGGCGACAGGTTCAGCTTGGTATCCTGGCAGAAGATCTCCATCACCTTGTGGCCGTCGATGCCGACCGCCTTGCAGATGTTGCCGATCTCGTTGGCGAACGCCACCTTGACGGCGTGCCAGGTGTTGTCCGTGTACTTGACCATTTCGGCCGTGGCGACATCGGTGCGCACCAGCGGTGCGTCCATCTTCTCGTACAGCTTGACCAGCATCTCGCCGGCGCGCTCGTCGGACTCGCCGATCACGGTCTTCGGTGGATGGTAATAATCGTAGACCGCGGTGCCTTCGCGCAGGAATTCCGGGTTGTTGCAGACGCCGAAATCAACGCCGGCCTTCTTGCCGGAAGCGGCTTCCAGCGACGGGATCACGACCGAAGTCATCGAGCCCGGCAGCATCGTGCTGCGTGCGACCACCACGTGGAAACTATCCTTGTCCTTGATCGCGGCACCGATCTGCTCGCACACCTTGCGCACGTGCGACAGGTCCAGGTTGCCGTTCAGCTGCGACGGGGTGCCCACGCAGATCAGCGACATGTCGCTGCCGAGCACTGCATCGCGCACGTCGGTGGTGGCGCGCAGATGGCCGCTCTTGACGGTCGTCGCGATCATCTCGCCGATATCCTTCTCGATGATCGGCGTGGTGCCGGCGTTGATCAGGTCGACTTTCGTCTGGTTTGGATCGACGCCGATCACTTCATGTCCGTCGGTTGCCAGGCAGCCGGCAGACACCGCCCCCACGTAGCCCAGGCCAAAGATACTGATTTTCAAGATACTGCTCCTTAAATGTTTGATTTACCGCTTGCGATGTCGCCTGCCACGTCCAGCGTGATCCGGGTTTCGATCTCGGTCGTGCCGCCGATCCGGCCGCGCCACACGGCTGTCGTGATCGCGGCTTTTTCGTCGAACCTGCGCGAGATCCAGCCACTGATGGGGGCTTCGCTGCAACGCAACAATTCGGGCCGGTCGCCGAACGTACAGCTCATCCTTAATCCATTGTGCCGGCCATGCGCAACCAGGCCGTTCCCGTCCGCCTCCACCCGGCAGCTTTCGCCGAAGTGCCAGTGCAGGGCGATATCATGGTCGCCCCGGCATTCTAATATATCTTTTACAACAACAGCGTTACAATTTGCATCGAATTGTATGATGCGGCGGTGCAATACGGGGTCCGCCATCCTGCCGTAGCCATCGTGCTCGCCTTCAAATTGTTGCAAATCAGCATCAGCCGAATGGGCCAGCAGGCGTGCATTTGCCTTGCGCAACCACATGAAGTTGCCACCGATTTCCGACTGGTCCTGGCCATCGACCTGCACCGTATTGTGTGCGGCGGTACTGCGGAAATAATCGCGCCATGCCTTTTGCGTGTGATAGGCATATGTACCGGGATCGATCAGCAGCTCTTCGCCGCCGGCCGACAGCGTGAACGACAGCGCATCGGCGTGGCCGTGCGCGGCAATCGACAGGTAGCCCAGCGGCGCACAGTCGACGACGATGCGCACTTCGCCGGGATTGCCGAAGTTCTTGCCCAGCAGATAATAACCGCCTTCGGGGAAGGCCAATACCGGCCGTTCGGGCGCCTCGCCCAGCGCGTCCCACTGCCCGACGCCGCCGGCGCCGAACAGCCAGCGGTTCTTGTCGTCGAGTCCGCCAGCCTTGCGCTTGAAGTCGCCGCGCTTGAACAGCAGCGCGCAACTGGCGAGCAGCGAGCGATAGGGGCTCCAGCCGGCTTCGTAGGACAGGCGGACCATCTGGGCATCGTCGGCATCGCCCGTCATGGGAACATTGCCGCTCACATCCATCAGCGCCGCCACGAATTCGGCCAGCCGTTCGAGCCGTTCCAGGTAGGCCGCCGAGAAGCCGGCGCCGTTCGTCAGGCCGATGCGATGGCACAGCAGCATCATGTCCATCACCTCGTGCTGGTAATAGATCGCCTGCTCCTTGTTGACGCCGTCGGCAAAGTTCTGCTCCATCGCCTCCGCCTCGATGCCGCGCCGCGCCAGGGCTTCCCAGCGCGCGCTTTCCGGCCAGCACGGCCATTGCACGCTGGCCACGAACAAGCCCATGTATTCACCGAACAAGTGATTATTGGCCGACGAATGACGCGAAAAGTAGCCGCGGATGAAATGGCAGTGCTGATAGATGTTGTCGAGCCAGCGGCGCTGGAAGCGCTTGCCGTCGTCGCCCTTGAACAGGGCGCTGTCGGCGCCGCCCAGCAGCTGCCATGCGAAGGCCCAGTTCAACAGGCGCACAGCCAGTTCCAGCGAACTGGTCCAGTGCACGCCGATCGGGTACGGGCATTGATCGAACCAGGATTCCAGCAGCAGGCGCGCGCCGGCCGCATAGCGCTGGTCGCCGGTCGCGCGCCATGCCAGTGCCAGCGTGACGAGCTCGAGGTGCCGGCTGGGCTCCCACAGGTACTTGATATCGCCGACGACCGATTCGCGGCGGTAGTCGATGGCCTTGCCCAGCTTCATCGGCGCCACGGTACCGGTCTTCGGATCGCGGTTCCATTGTGGCGGGAAGCCAAGGTTGAGCCCGCGCATCGCGAAGACATTCCAGCGCCCGGCGAGGATCGCATCGGCCGCGGTGCGCAACGCGGCGGCGTCCACGCCCTGCGCCGGATCGCCGATGAACGTGGCGCCGAAGCGTGCCATGGCCGGGGCTGGCGGCGTGTGCGCGAGGCCGATGCCGACCTTGCTGGCCTTCTTTTGCGCCAGCTGCTGGACCCGCCAGAGGATTTCCGGCACGCCCATCAATTTCAGGCGATTGACCTTCCATGCCAGTGTACTCATGATTTCACCGCTCCCAGCGATTCGTAAAGACGTTCGACCTGCGGCAGGATCGCCTCGGCTGAAAACGATTGTTCGACCTTGCGGCGCGCCGCCTCGCCCATGCGGCGGGCCAACCCTTGATCGCTCAGCAATTGCTGCCAGCGGGCGGCGAGCGCGGCCACGTCGCCCGGCTCGACCAGGAACCCCTCGACCCCGTCGCTGACCGCTTCGGGAATGCCGCCGACCGGCGTGCTCAGGATCGGCAACCCGGCCGCCATGGCCTCGAGCACGCTCATCGGCAAGCCTTCGTTATAGGACGGCAACGCGTAAATCATCGCCTCGCTCAACGCCTGGCGCTTCGCATCGCCGCGCACCCAGCCCAGGAAGCGGACCTGCTGCGCCACGCCCAGCTCCGCCGCCGCCGCGCCGGCTTTTTCAACCTCGCCATCGCCGCCCATGTGCAACGACAGCGCCTGCCCATCCGGCAACGTGGCCATGGCGCCCAGCAGGTCGTATGTACCCTTGCGGGGACCGACACGGCCGAAGAACAGCGTACGGCCCGGCGTGCGGCGATTCCAGTCGGGGGCGGGTTGCGGCACCAGTACCGGGTTGTAGATCACCGACACCCGCGCCTCCGGACATACGCCTTCGATCCACTGCCGCCAGGTATCGGACAGCACGACCACCCGCGACGCATGACGGAACGTCGAGCGGATCAGGTGCTGCTTCAGCGCACCACTTTCCTTGCCGTAGAACACATGGAATTCGGCGCCGTGCAAGTGCAGGATCGACGGAATGCCGAACAGGCGCGCGCCGAGCATGAACATCGACTTGCGCCAGAAACTGGCGCGCGATGCGGTATGCACGTGCACCATCGACACTTGGCGACGCAGCAACATCGAGGCGAAACGCACCAGCGCGCCGCCGAAAGTCTTCAGTTTGACGGCGGCATTGCCGTCGCGGTGGGTCGACAGGTATTCGACCGGATAGCGATCGAATACGCCGCCATCGCGGTAGACGTTGATGACCGACGCAATGCCGCCCATCGTATCGGGATGGGTCCCGATCATTAGGATCTTCTTCATGTTCATTCGTGGAGACCGGCAGCGACCCGGGGCGGGTACTGCCGGGAGCCCTCAGGCCGCGGTACGCTCGCGGGTTTCGACCAGCTTGCGCTTGCCGTTCGGCGCCAGGGGAATATCCTGCACTTCCTCCAGATCGATATCGAAGAACGTGCCCCAGCGCTTGAGCTGCGCGCCGAGCACGAAATCCTTCTGCTCGGCGCTCAGCGGCCCGTGCTTGCCGACCACCGCCAGCCGGATCGCGCCGGGGCGCTTCTGCTGGATCTGGTACAGGCGGACAAAGTCCCACGTCACCTCGTCGATCACGACCGACAGCCCCGGAATCCGGTTACCCGTGCGGTCGATCAGGAATTCCTGCTCGCGGCCGTCGATCACTTCGCACACGCCATTCGCATCGATCTTGCCGAAGTCGTTGGTACGGTACCGGATCAGCGGCATGACATCGTTCCACAGCGACGTGCCGATGATCTCGGACGAAGCACCCTCCACCCGGTTTTCGTTGACGGCATACAGCGGCTCGAAGCGGTACGGCAGGTAGCGCCCGCCCTGGTAACCGCCGAACGCCAGGTTGGTGCGCTCCGATTGTCCGTAGCTCATCGATGCAGGCGCATGGAACAGGCCGTCGATCGCCGCGAGCTGCTGCTGGGTCACCGGCTCGGAAACGAGGAACACGGCCTTGACCTTGAAGTCCAGATCGCTGTCGCGGATGATTTCGGCCAGGGCCGAGGCCGAGCTCGGATACGCGTGCACGTAGGCTGGCTTGACCGTGTTCAGCGCGCTCAGGATATGACTGCGGTGCTTCGGGTCCATATGGTACGGCGACAGCATCAGGCGGTTGCCGATCACGCGCGTGGGATCTTCATGCGCCTGCCGGCGCGCATCCGCTCCGATCCGCAGGTACATGCTCTTGTCGAACGTAAAGCCGGTCTTGCCCCACTCGTGGGTCAGGAAGGCCTTCTCGATGTCGGCCAGGCGCTTGTTGCGCCACAGGCCGATGCCCTGGCCGGACGAGCCGCCGCTGGTCACGTAGTTGAGGAAGCGGGGATTGAGGCGCTCGTCGAGGAAATCGCGCTGGCGGCTCATCACCTCTGCCTTGGTGAGATAGGGGAAGCGCTGCAGCAGTTCGCGCGGCGATTCGTTGGCCAGTTGCGCCGCGCTCAATTTCATCGTTTCGCGGTAATACGGCACATGGGTGCACGCGACTGTCAGGATGTGCCGCAAGCGGGCATCCGCGGCGGCGCGGATCGTCTCCTGATCCGCGTCCAGCAATTTCATTACCTTGAAATAGGCTGGATGATAAAGCACGCGACCGGGGATGTACTTTCGGTACGCGTAGTATTTCTTTTCAAGAAAATCGATGTAACTCATCCGTTAACCTATGGAATACAAATATTGGGGTGCTTGCGGCGGTACGGCTGGAGACGGACTTCCGTCCGGCTGTCTTGCAGGTCCGCTCCCAAAAGCCGGGTCCACATGCCTGGCACCTTACGAGAGCGGGCGGTACGTACTACATGTCTAATTATAAACGTTTTACCCGGCCCGGCAGCAAGGATTGTGCAGCGCAGCACCAGCAGTATATCGACTACTTCGCAGCCAGTGCGCGATAACGCGCGGCCACGCGTGCAGCGATGGTGCGGTAACTGCGTTCCGCCTCGATGAACGCGGGGCCCCGGCCGGCACGCCGGCGCGCAGCCTCCGGGTCGCGCAGGATCCGGCCCAGCGCCTCGGCCATCGCGGCAGGTTCACTGGCCGTCAGCCAACCGGCTTCGCTGCTCTGCAGCACGATCTGCTGGTCCGGAATATCGTTGCCCACGGCAGGCATGCCGAGCGCAAGATATTCGAGCAACTTGGTCGGCGAGCTGACGTCGTACAGCCGGCCCCGGGGGATGTAGGAAACGGCGGCATCGGCGGCGGCCAGCAGTTGCCATGCCTCGATCGATGGCAGCCAGCCGGTGATGAGCATGGCGTCGCCCACCCCGCACTGTTTCGCATATTCCAGCAATTCAATCTCGTCCGAGGACGTGGCCGAATTACCGATCATGAGCAGGCGGGCCGTCGGATGCTGGGCCCGCAGCAGCACGAGCGCGTCGACCACGCGCTCGAGGTTGCGTGCCTTGTCCAGCGTGCCGAGATAGGCAATCAGCGGCACGTGCTCCCAGCCCGGGAGACGCCGTGGCGCCAGAGTGCGATCTTCCAGCAGCTCGGTATCCACCCCCATCGGTACCGGCGTCATGCGTTCGGCCGGGATGCCGCGGTCGCGAACATAATGCAGCATTGCATCGCTCTGGACGAAAACATGGTCGGCAGCCGGAAGTACGCATTTGTACAGCAAGGCTTCTTCCGCCCGTCCTTTCAGCAGGACAAGATAATTGCGGAAGGTTCGGCGGCGGGCCAGATTCGCCTCGGCACGCTCGACCCGCCCTTCGCTCATCAGGTAGGAAACCCAGTAATAGAACGGGATCCCTTTCAGGCGCGCCACGCACAATGCCAGCAGGCCGATCGTGACCATGTCGCGCACCTGGACGGCGGCATATTCGCCCCGCCGCGCCGACAGCAACATGCGCAGGCACAACCACCCATACGCGAGCTCCCTGCGCAGCCGGCTGCCATGGTAGGACGGCCGGGATGCCCGATTGAAGCCCTGCTGCGCGGCTACCGCCTGGGAAGGCATGCCGACCACGTCGCACTGCACGCCATGGCGAGGCAGGTATTTACCGAACAGGGTTGCCACGTCCACCCGGAACGTCGGCAAGGCCTCCGGCACGAACTGCAGAATTCTGACCGGCGATGATTGAACGCTGCTGGACGTATCGCCTGCCGGTGCGAGTTGTGGCTGTTGCTGTGGATGCTGCTGTGGTTGCCGCTCTTGTTGCATTCTGTCTTCCTTAAACTTGCTTCGCGACGACGCAGACCGGCGTGCATGAACGCACGCGCCGACATCCACTACATCATGGCCAGCGCCAGCGGGATCCATGATGACCGACCTGATATTCTCGGATGACGGGCGCCGCCCTGGTGCGGACTGGCCCGGGCGCCGCAGGCGGCGCCGGACAGGACACGGTTGCGAGCAGTGGCGAAACTGCCGTATAACGCCCAGCGGGCTGCAATCGTCGCTAAATCTTGCTAACACAAGTATAACGTTTATTGCCAGCAGTTGTTAGAAGACTTTCAATGGTCCGCCCGCGCCGGGGCGTGACCACATTGCACTATCAGCTCATGAATCCGAGGGTGGATTGACTGAAGTTGCCGATGTTCGGGAAGACATCCCGCAACTGGCTCGTGGACAGGCCGAACCATTTTGCCATCGTCGCGCCATATTGTTCGACCGAGATGGATGGCAACAGGGCCCCGCGCCCCACCTCCTGCTCGTGCCCGAGACCGATCGCTGGAAACGCGCCGTAGATATCCCGGCCCCGAACCGCGCCGCCAGCCACGATGTGGTGTCCGCCCCAGCCGTGATCGGTGCCATCGCCGTTGGTAACGAGCGTGCGGCCGAAATCCGAGGCGGTGAACATGGTCAGCTGCTCGCGCATGTTCGTTCCCATGATATTGCCGGACAGCTTATCGAAGTACGACAGTGCATGCGCCAGGCGTGCCATCAGATCGCCGTGGCGCGCGATCTGATCGGCATGCGTGTCGAAGCCACCCAGGCTGAGATAGAAAACCTGTCGGCGCACGCCGAGGCTGCTACGGCCGGCAATGACCCGTGCCACGGTCTGCAGCTGGACAGCCAGCGGGTTGACGGTAGCGACACCGGTTACCGGGTGCGGATACAACGACGGCTCGGGAATGCCTCCCGAGCCACTGGCGGCCATCGCGCTGGACAGGTAGGCCTGGGCCTCCATCGCGCGACGGGTGGTCGCCGCATATTCCTTGGCAATCAGGTTGTTCGACGGCGCAGTGATGATGTTCGCCAGCGGGTGGTTGTGTGCACCGAACAGCGTGGTGGTCATCGGGCGGATGGCAGTCACGCCGGCAGGCGCGAGCTGGTATTGCGTGAGGGTCCGGCCACTGACAAAGACGGCATTTTCAGCCGTGGAAATGCACGTGAACATATTGTTCGAATTGCCGGCGGCCACCATGTCGGCGATCCTCCCGCCCCAGCCGTATGCCGCCCCCTCGGGTTTGGACGATTGCCAGACCGATTGCTGGTCGTTATGCGAAAAAAGTTCGCGCGGCAATACGGCCGTACCATTTCGAAAGGCTGTGGCCGTGGTTGGCTGAACGAGTGGGCCGACGTTGGCCACGATCGCCGCACGGCCATCATCGAACATTTTCTTCAGCGCACCCAGTGCGGGATGAAGCGTGAATTCGCGCCCTGCCTGCGCGGTGACCGGCGAAAGCCGCAGCGCATCGGACGCACCAAGTGCAATGGGACTGGCACCGCTGGCGCGATAGCGCTGGTATTGCCGCCACGAGTCGGGATCGCATGCCAGCACCGTGTTATAGGCATCGTTGCCGCCGTTCAGGAAAATACAGATCAGCGCCTTGTAATCGTCCGCTGCGGAGGCATTCGCCGCAGCCCCCAGGCCTGCCAGAAGTGGAAGCGACTGCTGGCCGGCCAGAGTGAGCGCCGACGCGAGAAACCGGCGACGTGAATTGAAGTGATTCATATGTGCCTTATTTCATTACAAGATATTCAGGAGACGCCATGGTCAGGTAAATGGCCAGGTGAACACGCCTGAGCCTGGCGTTGCGCAACGTGAGGGCATTGACCCGCTGGGGAATCGGCAGCGTTTCGACCGACGCGATGATCTGTTCTCGCAACGATTCCGACATGTTTCCATTGGTAAGCAGCAGATCGATCCTGTCGAGCAGGGCCTCGGGATCGTCCGCCAGGCCGATCTCGGCGACATAATCGGGCTTGATATTGGCGTTCTGGCCAATGCCATACGGGATGGCGATTTCCATAAAGTTCAGATATCCCACGATGGAACTCTCGCCGGCAATCTGCATTTCCGGTGCGACGTAGCCCTCTGCCGCAAGCCCTGTCTGAGGTGGCGAATAGTTGGGCCGATAAAAGTTGAATACCGATGGCGAACGCATGACGTTCTGACCAATGCCGTTGAGCGGGTCTTCCAGCGTCCAGATGTCGTACAGGCCCGATGTCGACCGCGCATTGAAAGAGCGCAGCCAGTTAGCAAGGCGCAATACAGGTTCGCGCAGTTTGCCCAGTTCGGATTGCGTTCCCGACGCTGCTTCAGGATCGGTGAGAATTGCACGGATAACAGCCTGCATATCGCCGCGAACGCCTTCGCCATTGTTGGCAAACGCAGCCGCCACGCGGCCTACATACCCCGGGCTGGGATTGCTGGTCACCAGCCGCTGGATCAGCTGGCGGCCAATGAAAGGCCCGACATTGGGGTGGTTGAACAGCATGTCCAACGCCTGCGCCAAATCCGACTCCCCGGTTCCGCCGGCCGGAATGACGCTGCCGAGCACGCGTTTCTCCGAGGTCGAGTGATAGGTCGGATAGTTTTGCATCGGCAGGCAATCCTTGTAGGGATCCGAGTAGTTGTACATGCCGAGAAAACGGTTTTCGGTACGCGCTCCGCCGCCCCAGCTCCAGCCGGTAAATACCTTTGCCAGGCCTACGACGTCGTCGCGTGTGTAGGTAGGAACCGGCTGCTGGTTGACGAGTTTCACTGTCCCGTCCTGGTTCAGCTGATGCAGACCGATCGTCATCAACTGCATCAATTCGCGTGCAAAATTCTCGTCCGGCGTCGTGGAGTCGCTTTCCGGACGGTTTTGCATATGGGACAGGTAAATACCCATCATCGGACTGGTTGCCACGCCTTCCAGCAGTTGGCGGAAGTTCCCGAACGCATTCGTACCGAGCATGTCGTAGTAGCACGCCACGCCACGGGGATACATGCCGACCGCGCCGTCCTGGAACGAAATGACAAATATCTGCGACAGTGCATAAGTGACGCGCTGGCGCAGCTGATCTTCTCCGACGATCGCATATTTCCAGAACGTCTGGAAGAAATGGTTTTCATGGAGCACGGCGCCGGGGACCAGCCGCAGTGCGGTATTTCCCATCCACCATTTATGCAGAATCTGCCGCTTCGTATATTGGTCATCGAGCCAGGCATTCATGCCAATCTGGCTCACCCGCGTTATTTCCGGCATTGTCGGGCCAAATGTCGCCCGGCTGAGGAACGCGGATGCTTGCTTTAACGTCAGTTGATCATCGCTTACGACCGCCCGGGCTGCCAGCCGCACGCCGGCCATCTTTGCGCCGATGGCTTCAAGAACGCTCTGCTCCTCGCCTGCGCCTTGCGTTACTGTAGCGCTCGTAACGCTGCCCGATCCTTGTGCCGCCGCCTGGGAATCCGACTGCCCGGACTGATCGCCTCCGCCACACCCTGTCAGCAACAGCCCAGCCATAAGCATGAGTTTCCCGAAACTCAATTTTGTCATGCCTGCCTCATATGTTTGTCAACGAGCGAATTCTAGAGCTCCGAGTACTTTTGAGGTTTGGCAACAAATATTACCCAAACTAAAAGTTAAAATTCTTATATTTTTATGGGCGAAGTAATAGGTATTTTGGCAGAAGTTAGTTGATCTGTTTCTTCATGGAAAATTGCCTTGGAATGTTGACAGTAGAAAATATTTTGTAACTGTTGTTTTACCACACGTTTTTTGATTCATTTTACGACCTACCGTCGCTGTGTGATTTCCACGGTGTATATCAGGGTATTTTTGCGGCTTTGTGCTTCTGCTGAAGATAGCGGTAAATGCCTGCACACTAATGAAATTTTCAGTACGAAGACCGCATTTAGTGTCGGGAATTGGCGACACTAGTTGACGATGCATTATTGACAACGAATATTGGGTTGACGTGTTTGCACTATTGGACGAGGCTAATCTTCCGCAAACCATAAGAATGTGATATCGCTTTGGCACGGGGGGTTGCATAACCACACCAGCCAAAGTCTGCAGAAATTACCGCGCCCGCTTGCGATTTCCGACACCCCCATCGCTGTCTTGTCCAATGCAGATTTCGTAAAGACCAGATAGCGGCAGATCGGGTACAACGCAGGCCGACAATAGACCGGCATTGGCGGTGAAAGCGGTCCGCGGCAACGCAGCGGGTCTGGTTGTACAGGTTGCCGCCGGCCGGGCCGGATCACGGGCTTGTACTTGCAATGCGTGGAACTGGGGCGGTCAACAGCATCCACACGTACGTATCCACGCGGTTGTGCATGTACCGGAGACGAGCGGACAGCGAGTTGCCTTGATTCGATCATTCGTCGAGGCGCTGTTCGCATTAACTATGCAATGCTCCAAGGCAGGGAATCTTTTAGCAGCCTGGTCTCTAGCAACTGTTTTTGGCGACACCGATTCGCAGCCAATGGGCCGCTAAGGGTCCATTCGGCGGTATCGAGCACGCGTTGCCAGCCCGTGTAGTTGGCCAGGTAGCGGCTCGCCACGCCATGGAAGCGGCGCAACCAGGTGTTGAAGCGGCTGTGCCAGCCGTTGACATTGTTCAGGTGGATCGCGCCCCGGACGTGGATGCCACCCCGTCCGTTGATCGCTTCGTGTGTGACAAGGCCCCCTCGGGCAAATGTCCCATAGGCCTTTGCGCCGTCACTGATCAGTAGAACGTCACGACTTAGTACAGGCAGCAGATGCGGCGCGAGTTGCCAGGCACTGACAGGCCCGCGGCCGGTAACGAATTCGTGTGTCGTCCTGCCTCGGTCGCGCGCCACGGGGATGCAGTCCATTTCGCGGCTGATGCCAGGGCGTGCCGCCTTGCCACCGCGCCGCCGCGCAGGGCGGTTCAACTGACGTGAACCCTTTTGCGATTCCAGAAGACAGGTCTCATCCGCCTCGACGGCGCCTGACAATTGCGCAGGGCGCTCGCGGCGCACTCCGGCGATAAAGCGGTGAGGCCATCTGAAACTCGTCGAGCGGGCCACGGCGACGCGCCGGGCGGCATCGCGCACGGTGCGCAAGTCGAGCAGACACTGCAGATACGACAGCCATTTGCCGCGATGCCGCAACCGCGCCAGCGGCGTGCCGGTCAGCGCGTTGTAGCTACGCCCGCATTCCATGCAGCGATACCGTTGCAGGCCATTGGCCTGGCCGCAGCGGTAATGCCGCGGGCATCCGCAATGCGGCCAAGGACACTGGCCGGCCGCCTGTTCGATGAAAGCCGAGACAATCGCCATACGACGACGATACAGTGAGCCACTCCGCAGGCTGGCCACCTGTTGATCGGTCAACGGCTCCTGGGCAAGTGCTTGAAACAGTGCGACAAAGCCAGCGGAGTCCATGTTGGCTCCTCGTCTGCATGAGTTACCTCAACAAGGAGTAAGACAGTGTCTGACTCGATTGGCTCCCTGAGTTAGCGCTGACAGCGCCTTCGTCGAGGTATGCCGGATCGAATGCCTGCCGGCGCGGTTACCGGCTGACGGGGACGTGGCATTGGGCGAACAGCGTAGCGCAGCCCCCTGCAACAGGGAATGCTTACGCCCGCCATGCCCGAGGAAGTGCCGGCGTGCTTCCGGCGGGAGGACATGGCTCCAGAAAGTGGCAGTCGAGACGCAAATCGCCCCCAATACGGGGTATTGGGGGCGATTTGAAATACATGCCACTTTTCTGCGCGGCAAGCCCTTCGCCAGTCCCACGTCAAAAGACAGACAACTATCGTCGCCGTGTGGGATCAAGGACATCGGTTGCCAAGGCCCGACCGGCCTGGCGACCGGTGGCCGCCCGAAGGCGGCCGTGTTGATGAGACCGGTCAGCTAAAATGTCCGACCCGACCTGGATCAGCGCGGCAAGGCAATGGTTTGGGTACCGATCTTCAGCGTGCGCCCGGTTGCCGTGGTGCTCATTTGCACTGTGAGGTTTTTGCATCCAACGTCCAGCAGCATCAGGAACTCAGCCGTCGTTGCCGAAGTGGTGCGGACGTACGTGCCATGGTCTTCGACATTGCCGGCAAGAACCAAGCCCCCAGCCCGTTTTTCAAAGCTTTGGCCGGTCGAGATCGGACGAATACAGACCGATTTGCCTTGCGTGGTAACCGTGACATTGCCGTTCGCATCCGCGACGATCGGAGACAGTGTATGGAAATTCCACTCGAACTTGCGAGGAACAGGCGACGCCAGCTGGTCAAGGATAATCACGGCATCGGACCCACGGACGTACCAAAGGCGACGTTCAGCCTTGGTCAGCGCCTTGCCATAGGCAGCTTCGGCGAGACCGGCCACATAGCCAATTGCACCGGTATCGGAGAACGAGACGACTTTCCCGTTATTCGCCTTCGTCTCGCGGTAGCCGGTAATCAGCTGACCGACGCCGCCGTCATAAGTGATCGCATTGTGGGCCTTGGTCTGGCGATACCAGTTGTTCCAGTTCGGAGAGTCATACCAGTCATACCAGCCCGATTCCGTCAGCAGGGCCACGCCCCCCTTTTTCAACACGAACGAGTTCTGGTCGCCGTGGCTGTGGTTGAACGAACCGTAAGGGCTCGACTTGAAATATACCGAAGTACGGTTGCTGTCACTCATGTTGCTGTGGAATGCCGCCCAGCCGATCGTAGGAAAGACTGCCGAATTCGGCGGCGCCACCGTGGTCGTGACCTTGTTTACCGGCATTGGATACTCGCCCTGCAGATAGGAGACAGGATCTTCGCCACTCGTCAGGTTCTGTGCATACCATTTCGCCTGGGGGGTAGGCACCCGCAAGGCCAGAGCCTTCATGAACTTCATCTCCGGCTTCGACTCATGTGAATCGCCAAACAGATGGTTTTTCGAGCCAGGCGGCATGAACTGCATGAAGGAATTCAGGAAACCATTCACCCACGGAAGTTCGAGCATTTTTACGCCAGTGGCGCGTGCCAGCGGCTGCCATATCTGCAGGAAAATGTCGATCGAGTATTCGCCGTAGGCCGTACCGTTGGCATAGCCGCCTTCCGGGCCGCTCCATGGGCTGAGCGAAGACACGTAGTGCCGGTAGGCGAAATGGAACCACGTCTCGGCTTCCGGGAATTCGCCCATGACCAGCGCGGACGTCAGCGCCAGGACGCCCACATTGGTGCCGCCGTGCGAGTCGAGAGGGTATTGATCCATGTCCGCTTTGCTTTTGGAAAGCTGGGTATAGATCTCTTGTCCGCGCACGCGAACGATCTCGAGCCAGCGCGCACGGCGCGGGGCATCGAGCCCGGTCGAAAGCATGTCCACGCTCTTGGCCAGCATCAGCGCAATCTGGCGTGTCGCCTGATCCTGGTTGACATAACTGGTAGGACCAGTGGGGCTCATGGCGGCCATCTCGTCGCCGCGCCGGATGGCTTCGGTCAGGTAACGCTGCTCATTCGTCATGGCATACAGCAGCGATGATGCTTCCAGCTGGCGCGAGAGCTTCTGGATTGCCGAGCGGATGGCGCTCGTCTGCGCAACGTTCGCCGCGGTTTGCAACGTACCAGTCACCAATGGCCAGTCGGAATCCTTCGCCTGGGGCAGATCGGCTGCCAGACGGATGACTTCGTTGCTCAGCCATACCACATATTGCCCACGCTCCGCCTTCAGCGCGGCATCCCAGTTCTTGTACAGGGGCATGCGTTCCTGCAGGCTGCGCGGCCGCTCCCGGCCAGTGATCCGCTTCACCAAGTCACTGTCTTCCGGCACGACAAACTGCTTCGAGGCATCGGAGATGATAAAGCCGCGATCATCGGACCAGATCGTTCCATTGGCAGGCCTGACGCGCCACGTATAAGTACCGTTTGGCAACGCCACGGACGGCAGATACCAGTTTCGCGTCGCCGACGCGGTTTTCACCACGGTCGTTCCCGAGCGAATCTCGATGATGTAGGAGGCCGGGTTCGTACTATGACGGGCCCACCTGAACGTTGGCGGATTCTGGATCTGCAGCTGCAAGTTCGATGGATTCGGTGCGACAACGAGCGGATCCGTAGAGCTTGCCCAGTCTGCATGTGCTGAACCGCAGAACAGCATCGCCGTGGTAAGCGCAGCCATGCCGAAGGTTCGTATGGAAAGTTGTGTCATCTAGGGGTTCTCCGCTACATAGGAAGGTAGGAGCGTGGCAAAGTCTCGCAGCACGATCATTCGACATGCGCGCCATCACAGGAAGCCCCAATTATACTTGGGTTGCCGTACGCCAACTAAGTCAGCGCTCAAAATTACGACACTTCTGCGAAAAAAAGATTGGCAATTCAAAAATGTCAAGAACCTTATGCGACATGACGGCATAGGCTAGCACGTAGCCACAACAGGTGATGTCCGGCATACGGAAGGTATCGCCCATGGCGCAACGCCCCGCATGGACACAAAAATTTCTTCAATGCAACTTCACGGGCATGTTGTACCGTCCGCCCCCGGGCCGGGCCGGGCGACGGAACTCTGCCTCTTCCAGGCGGCAGGCATGCGTGCAGTAACCGGAGTGGAGAGAAGACAATGCCATCAGTAATTAACACCGTCCCAGGCCCCACAACCGTCGCCGTCATCGTGGCAGCCCTTTCGGCGAGCGATATCGCCGGTGAACGGAAAGATTGAGTCTTCAGCCCAGACCACACGGGCGCGTCACAAGCTACGGCCCAGCGAAATGCGCTGTATATCGCCTCGGTGCGGAGAGCCGGGCTGCGTAGCACCTGGCACCGTGGACAGCAGACAGACATGACAGCAGCAACGGTCGAAAAGTCCATTTCGAAGTCTGCGGGAAGGGCTTTCGGACCTGGAGAATGCGAACCGTGCCATATGTCTACGGCCTGCCGCCCGTAAGTCTGCCCGGCAAGGCATCGACGCGCAGTAGTTCGGACGCCGGTCATTCCCGGCCGTCAAAGCTTGCGCGATTGCCAGGCTTGCCGGCATCGGTTTGGCGTCCAGGCCGGCGTCCGGACCGGCGAGACGTCCAAGAATCTTGCTAACAACCAGTGGCCGGATCGCGCGGCTATGGTTCCAGGCTTCAGACCGCATCGAGGCGAAGGCGTAATGCCATACGCCAGCAACACCGCATTCTTCAGCTTGAAGATACTCGAAGGCAGGCGCCTGCCCCCTGCCCTCCTCGGCATTCCATACATCGTCAGATATATACGGCCGCACGCGGATAAAATCGGTTGAGAGCTAATTTTATTACCACAGGCATTATTGTTCCGCACAGCGCGAGCAAAACGAAATAGATAATAAACCAGGCGTCGCGATAGGGAACCAGCGGCAAGAGTATCCCCTTCATCAAGCCGATGAAGATTGTGTTCATCAGATAAATAGATAACGTGTGATTCCCAAGGAAAACCAGTTTTTCGGCCACGATGCCCCGGGCGGCTTGCGCAGCTACCAACGCGGCTGGAATCGAGAGCGTTCCAACAAACCATTTCGGAAGCCAGTCCACCAGAATGCAATAGGCAATGGCGATGACAAACGGTGCCACCCAGAACAACAAATAGCGCGTGGAAAGAACGCCCGACGCCAGGCGATTCCAGTTCTGCCCAATAAGAATACCGGCGGCGAAGAACGGAATATATTCGACGATCGCCGAAATATTGAGCAATTCAGGCCACTGGAACTGATTGAGCAGGATACCGGCACCCAGCAAATACCATGGGACGCGGCGCTCATCCATCTGCAACATCCATGGAATGAGAAGAAAATACCAGGCCAGAACCTGGATATACCATAAAAAAGCCGAGGGAGATTGCATCGGGTACAGCACGATTTTCACGATGCCACTGACCATACCATCGGGAAGATTGTCTACATGCATAAATTGATGCGCAAACAATTTACCGCCGACGATAATCACCCCGAACAGCAGGTAGGGAATCATCAGAGTGCGGACCCGCTTGGCCACCAACTCCCCTACTGCTGACCACGATTGCCGGTGCCGCCACGACAGGCCCAAACTTATGCCAGAAAGAGCCATGAACAGAGGCATGTGGAATTTATAGAGCGCCCATTTGAGCGTCATGTACCACTCCGCCCCCGGGACAGTACCTCGTGACACCACATGCCCCAGCACGACGCATATAATCGCCCCGCCTTTAGCGATATCCAGCGCTTCAACGCGTTTCATCTACTGCTGTTCCTCTGCTAATCTTTTAATATCAGGCACCGGTAACGGCTGCCCCTGAAGGGGAAGGCATGCCCGAGTTGCCAAGTGCAATGCTATTGCCAAACAATTCCTCGACGCCAAACGCTTGTCTACTGTCATCGATATAAAGCAGTCCTCTTCTCCCTTTGCTGCGGGAGGTGTTGCCATTGTGGTTCCATCTCCGTCGGCGACTGGATGGCTTTTGCCTGCGGAAGCCTATAAGCCGTCAAGACTGCAAGCAGGAGCAAATGGGCCATGGTATCCAGATTAAAACCCGTCATATCCAGCGGAACTTCACTGACTCCTCGCATCACAATGATCAGGAACAAGGCTATTGACAGACCGCCACTTGCCTGGGCAGTACGCAGCGATAACACAAGCAATATTGCCACATAAATGCCGAGCCCGATCAACCCCACCGTACCGGCACTCGATGCGCTTTGAAAGAACTGACTATGGGCATGCACCGCCCCCGGGATACCAATGCTGATCTGGAACGGCAGATTCCAGATAGTCAAACCATGGCCGAAGATCGGGTTTCTGTAGAATTCCTCCATCGCAACGCGCCATATCGCATCGCGCCCGGTAAAGGATGCAAGATCGGCACCGGCCTTCGTCGAAGACATCCGGTCGATGGCACCGCCGACGTCGCCGAACATAAAGAGCAAACCGACCATGGTCGATCCCAACATTACGGCGAGAATGATTAACAACGGCAGTTCAGGCCTGCGTGGATCTCCGAAGCGCGCGGCCAATACGGGCCGATAACGATAGAAAGTAATACAGGCCGCGGCAAGCATGAAAGCTACCCAACTGGTTTTCGACTGAGTCAGCAACAGTGAAAATATACCCAGTGCCCAGGCGCAACGATTCAGCCAGCTACGCATGAATGGATGGTGCCACAGGCATAACAGGCATACGACGGACAAGGGCCCCATCGAGTTTGGTCCAGGGGCAAGGCCTGAATAACGCGGCATGAAAGGGATCAGCCCGTGGTAAGAAAACTCGAGGACTTTCGTCGGTCGAATGACCATCATCAGTGCACTGGCCAGGAGGAACATCAGGCAGGCATTGCGGAGCGATTTTATCGTCAGCTCGGCATCATTGGCGCTGAATAACAATATGCACTGGCCGAACAACGCCATGTAGATATATTCATGCGACAAGCTGGGGTATCGGCCGAAAAAAGCCGGCGCAACGACATTCGTCAGCACAAATACCCAAAAGCCGATGGCAAGCAGCTTCGGTATCGGCTTTGCTTCGCGCAGGTGCACGAGACGATGCAGAATTCGTTCACCACAAGCCAGAAGCACGAATACGGAACTCAACCGGCTGAACCAGGTTGCGATCGGGTGATTACCGCCCGGCACCATCGACGGCAAATCCGAACCGAGATTCAGATTGCGGCTCGACAACGCAATACCGAGCGCGACAGCTGCGAGCATTGCATAGAAAACATACGGTACAAGCCCATGCTCCCGCTTATTACCCCAGTGCATTGCTAGTGCGAGACAACCCAGCGTGGCGAATGCCAAGAGGGCAACGATCAGGGTTAGCAATATTTCAGTCATGGCAGGATCTCGGTGATACAGTGCTCTCGAACAAAATGTACAGGCGTAGCCTGCAGCGTATCAGTTCAGTGAAACGTGCCAAATGTTAACCACATGGCATCCAGTGATTTAAAAATTCCGTACTACGACTCGCTCGATACCCATGGCCCGACAGTCGGCCGGCAAGGAAGCGAATACCAAAGACAGCGGAGGCATGCCGGCAACGCCCGATCCGTTATCCGGTGCAGCCACCAGAACAACGGCCGAATTACATTGCCGATATTTCGTGGCAACGTACTGTGACGATACGATTACTTGCCGAAGCATCGAACAACAAAACCAGAACCCGACCCGTGGTCCGCCCGGCAATCACGCGATCGGTTATCGATGTTCATCCTTGGCCGACCATGACTGCCTTCTGCGATGCGCTATAGAGCTGTCGCGCCTGACATCAATGACACTGCGGTGTACTGCAAGCGTTTTCGATCATATCACAGTGACAACGAGTAATTTCATGATGCGATTATTTAGTGATTATAAGAAATAAGTTCTTTCTTGCAACAACTACGAGCCACGGATACTAGGCGCGTGCAGGTGCCGATGATTCGGCCCGCAGTCAAGTCCCACGACCTTGCGATGTTCTCGATGCGTCGATCTTGTCCAGCAAGCTGGCGGAACGGCGATGATCGAACTTACGGGCGAACAGCTTGCCGGATGCATACAGCTGGTCAAAATCGCGGTCAACGAGGATCGCGGGGTCTTCGCGTTCCGGGTTCCAATCAATGTAATGCAGCGACGCCTTGTTTTCGTTCTTCATTTCGCCGGGTGGGCGGTGGCCATCCACATCGAACAGGTTCAACGTGGATGCATGGGGCGAGTTCAGGACAATGGTCTGGAAAAAGATCTCATCGCTACAGGAAACGCTGCGAAAGAAATCGATAAATCCGCGATTACGTGGTTCATGCGTGAAATCGACGATATGGCGTGCAATCGGCTGGCTGATGCACCAGGAAGTCGAACCGCGGTAGGGCTGCATGCCGTCGATGAATTTCCGGTCAGGCATGCGCGAGCAAATCTCCTTGACGATCCTGCCAGCCGCGCGCTGCAAGAAGCGAGTAGGCAACATGGCATATGCATCGTAGAAGCAATGTTTTCGAATCTTGTTGATCATAGCGGTCCCGTCCGCCAAAGCATAGAAGTTCATATAGCTGCGGCCCGGGTGACGGCCCAGAACTTCAAGAAGATGGCTATGCGAGTACAGGGGATAGTCGCGACCGCTGAGGAATATATAATAATCGTGAGCACCGGCCCGCACGGCCTGCTCCAGCAATCGCAGCATCGATTCGACTTGCGAATATCCGCCCCAGCTCACTTTTACCGGATTTGGCACGAAAGCGACCGGCACGCCGGGACATGCGGCAGCGAATGGTGCGGGATCGCTTTTTGCATCGATATGCGCATATATTGCCACGTCCTCCGCATGGACAGCAGCAACAAGCCGCCCGAAAAGTTCCGGCTGGTCGTGGGCCAGTATCATATAAGCAATCCGCATTATTTCCTCATTATTCAATTCATTCGCGGCCAGTGAAAATCAGCATGCCCGACAATGGCAATGCCGTGCCGTGCTGTCGGTGCCAGCGATGCAGGCGGGCGCGACGCTGCAAGCTGCGTATCCGGGCGCTTGACCATTTCGTCGTGGATACTGAACGGCAACTGTTATCGCAGGTCACGACGAAGGCGCAGCGCGAGATGCTCATGTCAAACGGGGTTAAAAAAGGTATGCATTCCGGTGGGGCCTGTACAACGCGACTGGACAAATACGAACGCTGCCAGAACTGATTTCCCGTGACAAGTGCCTCCTGCTAACCCGCCTGTGCTCTTCCGCCCCGCCATTTTCGGAACCGAAGTGCCATTTTTGGCGAAAATCCTGCCACCATCAGCAGGGAAATCAGCCAATGCTGGGAACATGCGCGCCAGCCGAGCCGTAATTGACGGAATGCCTCGGCGCGATCACCATACTCCAGGTACTCGCGTGCCAACGCGGAGCGGGAATCCCCCACCAGCCTTAATGCGGAACGACGTTGTTCCCCGGTCAGCTGCCCGCTCAATGCGCGCTGCTGCAGACGTTCAAAATAAGGCAACATGCCTTTGGGACGGAGCATCATCAAACTTCCGGGCACATCGATCCGATAGCCCACAAGCATTACCGAACAATAAAGGAGCGTGAATTTTTCGCTCAGACGGAACCATAAGTCCTGGTCCTCCCCATGGGATTCGCCCACCGGGAAACATGGCTGCATTGCCGCCAGCTGCATGCGCCGGATCGCCACTGAGTTGGTATGCACCCCCGGATGATGTTGGCGCAACAACTCGTAATAATTACTCTGCACTGAAACCGGCAAAGGCTGTGGTGGCCTGGACAAATCGCCCGGTACATATTCCAGAGCCCGGTGATAAGCACAACCAAAGAAAACAATCTCCGGATGTTCGGCTGCGAGCGCTGCAACAGTTTCCAGGTAATATGGTCCGTACCAATCGTCGGCATCGAGAAAAGTCACGATGTCGCCCGTAGCGGCATCGATACCGCGATTACGCGCCCGCGACACCCCGCCGTTGGGCTGCCTGATCAGTTTTACACGTTCATCGTCGATCGCACCTACGATGGAAGGTCCATCGTCGGTAGAGCCGTCATCGACGACAATTATCTCGAAATGCCGATAGGTTTGCCCCAGCACCGACTGGATAGTGTCATATACATATCTTCCCTTATTATACAAAGGGATAACAACGGAAAACGATAACATTATGAAAAACCTCTATTTCGCATAATTGACTTCCTGCTCCGGCGCGCGCATTGTGGGCGATTGGCAAACTGCATCCAGTCAGCACGAAAGTTAATAACAATCAGCAATTCTTCAATACGGAAGCCAGTCTGCGCCTATTAAGCAAATGCCAGGAACCCGCTTGTCCCCAATCCTCGTACCGGGTGCCGGATCGCCTTGGCGGCAAACCCGGGCGACAACTTCCCGCCACGTGCGGGCAGTGGAAAATCGACCTTGAACGCTGCAGCCGGCTGTCTGGCGGATGTCCGTCACCGGTGGCGGCGGGATTAACCGCCAGCCACGAAGCCTGTTTCGACAGCCTTGTCCCCGCCACTGCCGCCGGGAAGTGCAAGACGTATTGACCAGGGCTTTCCGTACTGTCGTGCTCCCGATGCAGGACTAATACAGGAGCCTCTGACCAGCGGCGCCGCATTGGCGGCAATGACAGTAACTACCATTTCCGCCATGGCAGTTTCTCACCCGCATTTAGAGCGTAAATAGCCGTCCAGCCGCGCAGGAACCGGGGGGCTGAACCGCCCGAGCAGCTCGATCACCGTACGGCCGAGTACATTTGGCCACGCGAGTACGAGGACCACTGGCAGCAGGGTTCCGCAAAGGGCTCCTGCGGCGAATTGCACTGCCGGGATCTCGCCCGCCGCCGCGCCCATTCCGCCCATGCAGCCGGCCGCGGTAACCGCCATTAACAGTGCCGCTCGCCATGCGATGCCCAGCAGGCTGGCAGCATCGGCCTTGACACGAAGGCAAGCCGTCGTGGCGATGACGAGGGCCCGCGCCAGCAGGGTACCGCTGGCAACGAATGCTACGGCTACCGGCCCCTGCCCGGCAAAAAGCCACAGTGCCACCCCTGCACCCAGCAGGACCGGCACCTGCAACAGGCTCTCAAGGTGCTTGCCGCCGGTATTCCACAGGATAGGCGTCGACAATCCCCAGCATACATAGGCCGGCATCGCAAGCGCCAGGATCGACAACACGGAGCCGGAGGTTTTCCATGCGGGGCCGTACATCGTTGCAATGAGCGGCGACGCAACGCACGACAGCAGCACGAACGCTGGCGCGATCAGGATCCACACACTGGCCTGCACCGACAGGTAGGCGGAACGCAAACGCCCGGGATCGTCTTGCAACTTTGCGCCGGTGGCAAGGAAAGCTGGCTGTAGCGCCGAGATGAACAAGGAGTTGGGTGTATTCGCCAGGTTATAACCCACCGTGTACAGCCCTACTGCATGCGCGTTCAGGAAGCGCCCCAGCAAGAAGCGATCAAGGTTGTTCAGGAACCAGTTGCACAGGTTGGTGAAGAATACGGTCACGCCGATCGAAGTCGACCGCCGCGCACCTTCGTACCACAGCAGCGGTTTGAGCGAATGCGGTGATTTGATGAAGGTCAACACCAGCGCAGATACCGATTGCGAAAGCCATGCGCCAACCAGTGCCCATACCCCTGCCCCCTGCCACGCCATCGTAACGCCGACGAGCAGATAGCCGATTACGTAGCTGGTGATCTGAATGATGTTCAACATACGAAAATCGAGCTTGCGGCGCAACAGATTGGTACCAGGCGTTACCAATGCACTTGAAATGCATGTCAAGCTCAGCCAGCGGATAATCTCCACCACGCGGGGCTCGTTGAAATACTTGGCAATCCATGGGGCCAGCGTGAACAGCAATACGGCCGATGCGATGCCTGACACCATCTGCCAGGTCACGGCAAACCGAATGTCCTCGTCGGTCAACGTCTTGTGCTGCACCAGCCCCCATGAAATGCCGAAATCGGCAAGAAAAGCGCTGAGGGTCAGGACCAGCAGCCCCATTGCGAACAGACCATAGCTTTCCGGCCCCAGCAGGCGGGCCAGGATCACCTGGGTCAGTATCTGGAGACCAAAGCGGATGACTGTTCCTACCGCCGCCCACTTGACGGCGGTAACGCTCTTCCGGTTGATATCGCTGCTCATTTGAAGCCACCTGCCTGCACAACTTTACCCATCAGAAAGTGCCGATCAAGCGCGTGCGCTCCTGCGGCGGCAGGCTGGCGATCAGCGAGCGAACGAAATCCTTGTGGATGCCGAACGCGCGCGTGGTGTCCGTATCGATCGTCGATACGCGCACCAGCATCCCATCCGGGATCGTGCCGGTCAGGCCGATGCGCAATTCCTGGATACGCTGGTCGATGCCACTGCGGGTGACCTTGTCGCCGATGGTGACCCAGTATGTGATCGGTTCGCTGCGCCCGCCAGCCACGGCAAGCAGGTTCCGCACGGGCAGCACGCCTTGCTGCAACTGCACCTCGGCAGGAACATTGCTGCGCACATCGAAGCCCTGGGCTGTATAGCACGTCTCGGGCTTGTGCAGACCCATCTGGTCGCTCTGGTCACCGCCATAGGCCATCGACAGCATCACCCGTGCGCCTTCGCGGTTGATATAAGTACGCGACAGCGTCTGGTTGTAGATGCGGTTCAGGCGCGCCTGCGTATCCGGGTCGACCTGCAGGGGAATCACCGTCGGATCGAGGCGCCATTCGCCGAAGGCTTGCGGGATCTGAGTTTCCAGATCGAACCGGGCGCGTTTATCCGCCATCTTGGCGGTAGGTGCCACGCCATAGGTAACGGCCGCAGTCGATGCCATCAACACGAACAGCACTGCGCTCAAGGTCATTCTTTTCATGCTTTTGCTCCATGCGGCGCGCGACGACGGACAAACCATTGCAACAGCGTATCGACGGAAAGGATCAGGATCAGCGCCGTTATGAACAGCACCATGCCGGCAAACCCGTGCAGGAAGCCCTGCCCCGCCTCGTCGCCCAGGTAATACGTGACCAGGGTCAGCACGATCACACGGATCACGTTGGCGGTGAAGGAGATCGGGATGATCAACAGCGCCAGCGTCAGGTTACGAAACCCCGAGGTATGCCGTACGACATTCAGGTAGAACAGGCCCAGCGCTTCCAGCGTCAGCAGGGTCTGCAGGCCGGCGCACGCATCGGCCACCAGCAACTGGTACTGGCCAATCTGCAGGATCACGCCGCTGCGGGCAATCGGCAACCCGGCCGAGTACAGGATGTGCTCCACCACGTACGAAACCGCCATCTTCATCGGCATTGTCAGGGCGCTGACCACCGGGCCCGGCAGCGGGACGAGGAACAGCATGAAGAAGAACGGGAACCACAGCACGCGCATTGCCGGTTTGCCGCGCGTGAGCAGCAGCAGACCCACCGAGAGCACCAGCAACGACAGGATTTCGAACGACAGGATATGCTGCGAGCGGCCGAGAACGTACAGTGGCAGCGAGATGGCGAGCAGTACCCAGCCGCTGGATGTGGGCTCGGCCGGCTTCGTCATCATCAGCGGCGTCTTGCGCCATATCAGCCACAGCGACAGCGCCAGGATGATCGGGCCATGCGCCTGTTCTTCCGTGGTCCAGGTGCCGGTAAACAGGCGGTAGAGCGTTGGACCCAGCAGGCACAGGAAGCCCGCGGCGATGGGCAGGAATTCCGGTGCCGGCTTGCGCCATACGGCCTGGTCTTCCTGCGCTGACAGTTTCTCGGCCATGTCCATCAGAAGCTCACCAGGACGGAACCAACGATCTTCACCCCATTTTGGGCCAGCTGATCGCTCAGCTTGATGACCTCGTTCAGGGGTGTGACATCCTTGCGGGAAACCAGCAAAACACCGCCGGCACGTGCGGCAACGGCAAGCGCATCCGATCCCGTGCCGCCCGCCGGCACGTCATACAGCACCACGTCGAAGCGGCTTTCCAGCTGCACGCCCAGCGCCGTGAAGCCGTCACGGCTCAACAATTCCTGCGGGTTCGGCGGCAGCGTGCCGGCACCGAGCACCGACAAATCGACGAACGACTCGATCCGCGTTACCGCGTTCAGATCGGCCCGGCCGGCCAGCACGTCCGACAACCCCTGCCGCTGCGCGAGGTTGAACACTTCATGCTGGCGCGGCTTGCGCAGGTTGGCGTCCACCAGCAGGGTCTGTTCACCCAGTTGCGAAAACACGACCGCCAAGTTGGCCGCGAACAGGCTTGCCCCATTCCCGGCCTGTGCGCTCATGATCACCAGCGATTTGTGACCCCGGGCAAACCAGCGCAGCATCAGCTGGCTGCGCACTGCGCGCAGTGCTTCCACCTGCGGGCTGAACGGGTTATAGGCAGCCACCAGTTGCGGCGAGTACTTGCCTTCACCCGGCTGCAGGTAGGGATAGTCGAACTGGCGTGCCAGCACCTGCTGGATATCGGCTTCCGTGACGAGGCCGAGGCGCTGCGCCGCCTCGCCGAAGCGGATACCCAGTTCCTTCTGCATGCGCAGCACGCGTTCTGCGCCTTCCGGCGTGATCTTGCCCGTCTCCAGCAACAGGCCACCGATGCTCGTCCCGGCATTTCGGGCCGGGGTAGCGGCGGCCAAGGGAATAGTTGCTTGGTTCATCACAATCTCCAACAAATCAGGTTAAACGCGGACGACGCGGCAGCAGGGATCCCAGGGCACCGGTACGGCGCTGGCTGGTCTTGTTCCACTCGATCGCGCCCAACAGCGGAATATCGAGCGAATCGGACAGGTCGCCCGCGGAACGTACGCGGCGATCCAGCAGTTCCAGCACGAAGGCAAGGCCAAAGCCGAGCAGGATGCCGAGGAATACGGACAGCAGCACATTGCGGAACACTTTCGGACCGTCCGGTTCGGTCGGCACGACCGCCGGGTTCAGGATGGCGATATCCGACTGTTCGGCCTGGCCCTCGATACGGGTCTGGGAACCGCGCTGCGACGACACATCGAATGCGCGCTGGGCATTTTCGACATCTCGCAACAGCACGTTCATTTCGTCCCGCGTGCGGTTCAGTTCCAGCACCTTGGCTTTTTGCGCCGCCAGTGCTTCGCGGATCTGCGCCTCGCGCTGGCTCAGCACCGTGGCATTGTTGCCGACGCTTTGCGACGTCAGGCGGATCTGTTCGTCGAGTTCGCGGCGCAGCTTGGCCACTTCGGCCTGTGCGCTCAGGTATTGCGGGTGATTGCGGCCCAGGCGCTGCCCTGCTTCGGCCAGTTTGCCTTCGGCGCCGCCCAGGGTCAGGCGCAGGTTCTGAATGACCGGGTTGCTCGCCACGTCCGGCGATGCCGCCATGCTGCCGCTGGCCATGCTCTTGCGCGAGCTGGCTTCCATCAACTGCGCCTGGGCCGCCACCAGCTGCGCGGACAGATCGTTCAGGCGATTCGACTCCACATCGAGGCGGTTGTCGACGCTGACGATGCCATGCTCCTGCTGATACTTCGACAGGCGGCTCTGCGCCTGTTCCACGTTGTCGCGCAACAGCTTGGTTTGCTGGTCGAAATAATGCGACGCGCGGCGCATCGGGTCGACTTTCAGCTGCACGGTGGCGCGCATGTATTCTTCCGCGAAGGCATTGGCCACGGCGGCGACGAATTGCGGCTCGGAGCCGCTGAAAGCCACATCGACCACGCTGCTCTCGCGCGACGGGGTCACGTCGAGCTTGCGCAACAGCAGGCCGGCAAGCCAGCTGTTGATCGAGCCGACGCCGCCCGTCGCTTCCTGGAACTGGGCCTGGACAGCCGGGCTGTTGGCCAGTTGCAGACGCTCGACCACACGGATCGCAACGTTCTTGCTGCCGATGATGTCGAGTTGCGTTGCCATGTAGGCGGGCAGCAGCTGGCCCGGCATCATCACGCCGGTCAACGGATCGACGCCCTTGTAGTTCAGCAGCAGGGTACTGCTGGCCTTGTAGGACTTCGGCAGCAGCAGGCTGACTGCGAGCGCGGCTAGAACGACCACCAGCAGTGTGCCGATGATCACTTTTTTGCGCGCCCAGAGGATCAGCAACAGTTGAGTGAGATTCATGAATACACCTTAAACTTGAGAAACGGAATCTGTGTCAGAACAGGCTTTCCTTGACATAAACGATGTCGTCGGTCTTCAACAGATCGTCGTGCTTGGCATCGATGACCTGGATCTTTCCTTCCGCATCGCGGCGCTTGATGCGCATGCCGCGTTCGGTGCCGCGTGGCGTCAGGCCACCGCCTACCGCCAGCGCCTGCAGCACGGTCATCGAACGCTCGAGCTTGAAGGCGCCCGGGCGCTGCACTTCACCGTAGATATAGAACCGTGGCGCGCGCTCGACATACAGGATGTCGTCGGCCGACAGCTCGACGTCGCGCTGCAGTTCGCCGGTGCGCAGCATCTCGACGATATCCAGGGTTTCCTTGGTCACGGCGCCGTTGCGCTTGCGGATCAGGGTCACGATATCGGAACCGTCGAGATTGGCGCCGCCGGCGAGGGCGAGCATGTCGAGCACGGTACGCTTGCCCTCGATCGGATAACGGCCAGGACGGTTGACCAGGCCCAGCACGGATACCTGCTGGCTGGACAGCGAAGTGACCAGGATCGTTACCTGCGGCTTGCGCAGGAACCCGCCGCTTTCCAGCAGGCCGGCGATCTTCTTCTCGGCTGCCGGAATTTCCAGGCCGCCCACCTGCACCGGCCCGATCAGCGGGAACGTCAGGATGCCGCTCTGGCCGATACGCGTCTCCACGTTCAGATCCGGACTGCCGTAGACGGAAATCCGCACCACGTCACCGGCACCCAGCGTTGCATCGGCGGCATTGGCCAAACCCATGGCAAAAGTCATCAACCCTGCCAAAACCCACATAACGATACGTTTCATATTAGTTTTCCCCGATTTCGTTGATATCGTGATGTTTATTTCAGACCAGCAACGCCCCGCGCGTTAACGTCCTCGGACGTTGCCGGGCTCGTTGCCGTCGCCGGCGCAGGGGCCGTGGCCGGTGCAGGAGCGGCGGCAGGCGCCGTTCCCGCCGCCGCTGCCGCCGCAGGCTTGGCTGGCTGGTTCATGTATTCGATCTTCGCCGTCGCGCGCAACTGCTTGATCGCCGCATCCGCGGCTTCCTTGTTCTTCTTGTTGAACAGGAACTGTTCGATCTGCGGACCGGCCTGTTCCAGTGCGATCGGCGCATCCTTCGTGTCGGCGATCGAAATGAGCAGGCTGCGCGTGCCTTCGCGAACGATGAACAACTGGCCCTTCGGCATCGCCAGCAGGCGCGTGCTCAATTCAGGCGGCAGTTCCGTCGTGCTGCGCACAAGCTGGGCGCGGGCGTACTTGACCTTGTTCTGGTCCAGGAAAACTGCCACTTCTTCCAGCGACTTGGAGGAATCGATGGCTTTCTTCACATCGTCGTTGAGGTCCGCGGTGGCGAGCACCAGCTGCCGCATGTCGAATTGCTTGCGGTTCGAGAACAGCTGCGGGTTCTGGGTGTAGTAGGCCTGAACCTCCTCCTTCGTGGGCCGCGCCACCGTGCCAACCCGCTTTTGCAGGTAAGCCTGGGCGATGATCGTCGCCTTGGCACGTTCGATGGCCTGCACGACCTTCGGATCGCGGTCCATCTTTTCCTTGACGGCTTCGCCCTGCAGCAGCTGTCGGTCGATCAGCGACTCGAGCAGCTGCTTGCGGGCAGCTTCCTGCTGAGCCACCTGTGGATTGACGCGCGTCAACTCCTCATTCAACTGCATGACGGTGACCTCTTCGCCATTCACGCTCGCCAGTGCCTGGCCCTGCTTTTTCTCGGCCTTTTCGCCACAGGCGGTCAATGCGGCGGCAGCCAGTACGAGCAGGCCGGCACGCAATACCTGGCGATGACGGAAGCGGCCATGGGAGGATGCCAGGCTGTGGTATTCAGATTGTTTCAAGAGATTTCTCCGGTTCCATGAGTTGCGCCGTGGCAGACAGCCGGGCAAGCGGTTCTGTAAATTTACAAGATATCAGATTAGAATCAATTTGACAACATATATTACTTATAGGCATCAGCCCAAAGTGGCTAGTATTGCAACATCTGGCATTGTATCGAATAACTTTCGCCAGTCGATTCAAATTAACGGTGCTTAAGGTTCGCTTCAGTGAGCGTTTTCCCGTGCCAGCACGACCTTCACGGTCTTCAGGATAATCCACAGGTCCAGCCATAGCGACCAATTGCGGAGGTAATCGAGGTCGTACCGGATGCGCGCTTCCATCTTGTCGAGTGTCTCGGTTTCACCACGGAAGCCGTTGACCTGCGCCCAGCCGGTGATGCCCGGCTTGGCCTTATGGCGCAACATGTATCCCTTGATCAGCTTGCGGTACTGCTCGTTGTGCGCGACCGCATGCGGGCGTGGGCCGACGATGCTCATCCGTCCCTGCAACACATTGATAAACTGCGGCAACTCGTCCAGCGAACTTTTGCGCAGGAAGGCGCCGACCTTCGTCACCCGCTGGTCATTCTTCTTGGCCTGCACGACGGCGGCGCCGTCTTCCGTCACCGTCATCGAGCGGAACTTGTAGACATAAATCTGTTCGCCATACAAGCCATAGCGGCGCTGGCGGAAAATCACCGGACCTGGCGAGCTCAACTTCACGGCGATCGCGATGGCCAGCATGATCGGCAACAGCAGCAACTGGATGACCAGGGCCAGCACGATATCGCTGGCCCGTTTCAGCAGGCTGTTAAAGCCCGTAAACGGCGTTTCGCAAATGGCAATGACCGGCATGCCGCCCACGTTGTCGAACCGGGCCTGCATCAGGTCGAACACATAAATGTCAGGCAGGAAATAGACCGACGCTGTCGTATCCTGCAGATCGTCCAGCAATTTGCGAATGCGCGGCTGCGCCGAAATCGGCTGGCTGACAAAGATCATCTTGATGTTGTTCTCGCGCACATAAGCAGCCACATCGCACATCTTGCCCAGGATCGGATGTTGCAGGTCGTGGGGGCGCCGGTCTTCCATGCGGTCGTCGAAAAATCCACGTACCTGCATGAAAAGATTCGGATAACGCTCGATCGTGCTCGCGAATTTGATGCCGACATCGTTGGCCCCGACGACCAGCACGGAACGCACCTCGCTGGCCTTGGCCGGATCCGAACCTACCTTGCGCACCGCCAGGTGGCTCACCAGCAGCATGAAGGGCGTGGCAATGAACCAGCCGAGCACCACGCGATCCTCGTAATGATACGCGAGCCCGCTCACGTTGCCGAGGAAGACAAGGATCACGGCCGTGACGAGCCAGCCGCCGATGATGTCACGCGAATAGGCCAGCATGCGGCCGCTGCGCCAGGTGCGATAGGGATCGATGTGCTGGTAAACGGCGGACGAAATGAAGAATGCGAGGATCATCAGCACCAGCGAATAACCCGTGAAAGGGTCGCCGAACAACATCGAACACGCGTAGAGCGTGCCCATGATGATCAGGGGATCGAGAACGCGCTGGAAAAACGAAATGAGGGGAATATCGTTAATGGTCATTACACTGCTTCTTTAGAACTGCACGCTGGCATTGATCGAGATACCATTTGCGCGGTAGTCGCTGGTGCCGGCAAGGGGGCTGCCGTTGCGGTTTTCGCGGAACGCCGTCACGCCGAGCTGGCTGCGCAGGGTCGGCGCATAGCTCAGGCCCAGCTGCACGCTGTTGAGCTTGTCGCGCGTTTCGCCCGTGAAGGTGGAGGTGGACAGCTGCTCGAACTCGCGCGTCTCGTGCCGCACGTTGGCAGTGGCCTGTACTTTTGCCGAGATATCCCATGCGGCGCCAAGACTGCCGCCCTTGTTCAGGCTGTTGCTTACAACCAGACTTTCCACGGCGGCAAACTCGCGCCACAGATCGGCGGTGAACTTGACCTTGCCGAGCGGCGCCCACACGACTGTCGCACGGCCGTTCGCACCGCTCGCATCGCGGCTCGATGTGCGCTCGTACTTGCGCTTGGCATAGCCCGCCAGCACCTGGATGTTCGTGACGCCGGAGAACCGCCAGTTGATGTTGGCCTTGAGCTCGTCCTGCGTGTAGTTGCTGTCCAGCGTGACACCGCCGATCGTGCGCGGGTTCAGATATTCCCCCTTCAGCTGGCGGGCCACCAGGCCGACCCGGCTGCCGCTCGGCGCCAGGTAATCCACACCTGCTTCCGCCGCGTCCTCGGTGCGGTTGTTTACGCGCTGCACGACGAGCTCGTACTCGTACTTGTTCCGTGCGTATCCGGCACGCACCTGCCACCTGGGATGCAATTTCCAGGCGCCATTGAGATAGGCGCGGCGCGATGTCCGCAGGTTCCGCTGGCTGGTGTTGTAATCCGAAAACGGCGTGAGTGTCTCTACATAGTTACCGCCGACATTGCCGGAAAGGCGGTTGCCCACCTCCCACGCCAGATCCGCCTTGAAATCCTTGCCGTTGTAGTCGAACTGGTCGTAATGATCGAACGTGACCCGCGATATCTTGGCGGTAGCGGTCAGGCGCTGCCTGCCGAACGGCCGATCCACAATAATCCCTGCCTGGCTTTGCGTCATCCGGTCCGACATCTGCGTAAAGGCAGACGCTTCCTCCGCCAGCCGCAGCAGATTGTCATCGTAGGTATAGCCGATCGCGACGAAGGGATGAATCGTGTCACTGATTTCCGCGGATGCTGCACCGCAATACAACGCTGCGGCACAAGCCACCGGCAGCAGGCGGCACCGGATGAATGCACTAGAACTCAACATTATGATGTGGTCTTTCCAAGTATTAACTAACCTGCAATCTTACCAGTACGTCCAGTTGGCAGTCGCAACGACCCAGACGCCAAGCAGGCCGTTGGTGACGGCGTGCGCCAGGACCGCGGTCCAGAGATTGCCGGTTCGCATATAGAGCAGGCTGTAGGCGATCCCGGCAACGATGCCGGCGAGCCATAGATTATGCTCGACCCCGAATAATATCACACTGACAATACACGCCTTCAGGCCGACGGCAGCAGGAATCACGTTGAGGAAGTCGTTCCGCTCAATCCAGCGCATCAGGAACGACCGCCAGAACAGTTCCTCCATGACCGGCACCACAAGCGCGGCGCCGGCAATGCGCAGCGTTACCAGCAGCCAGTCGATGCGGCCATCGGCCGCGGTCGGGTTGAAACCGGCGGAAACGCCCATCTGCATCCAGGCCGCATCCAGGTTGACCCACAGCACCAGCACCAGTACGCCGACGGCGACAGCAGCAGCGAGCGCCGTCCAACGGACCGGCTGCCATGCCAGCTCGGCATAATGCCGGCGGTATATCCACAGCACCGCGACCACCGCGGCGATCTTCACCGGGTAAAGCCAGCGCAGGTCGTCGGTGGTCAGGCCCAGCCGGGCCAGCAGATCGGCAATGGCGATGAACGCCATGTAGATGGCGAATGGCAGGATACGTGCGGTGGAAGCCCGCTGGAAGAAGCCCGCAGCCTCGGCGGTCGGGATGGCGGCGGGGGTGGGAGATCGTTTTTGCTGGGCCGTCATGAACAGTTGCTCTCGTGTGATTGCGGGCCACTCCCGCGGGCCCAGTTTTTGCCTATTTTACAACATCATCATTCAGATGACGAAGCAAAACGTGCATCATAGCAATCAAGCGGGCAGCAACCGCCGATTCTGACGAATATTTGTTGCACTGCGATGAAATCGCCACATTGTCATGCGCGCGACTCGAATGTCTCCCATCGCTCCAGCGCGTTCATCAGTTCCGTGTCGATGGCGGCGATGCGTTGCTGCACCGCCGTTGCCTCGGCCGGCGTCTTCTTGTAGAAGTCGGGATCGGCGAGCGTGGCGTTCAGCGTGCCCTGCTCTTCCTCGAGCGCGGCAATGAGCCCGGGCAGCGCATCGAGCTCGCGCTGCTCCTTGAAGCTCAGCTTTTTCTTTGCCACCGGGGCCGGCGCGGCAGGCACGGCCTCCCGGGCCTTTGCTTCGCCCTTCTTCGATACCGCCGCCGCGGGAGCGCTCGCGCGCATGCGCTCCCAGTCGCTGTAGCCGCCGATGTATTCGCGCCATGCGCCGCCGCCTTCGGCGACGATGACCTGCGTGACGACGTTATCGAGGAACATGCGATCGTGGCTGACCAGGAACACGGTGCCCTTGAAGTCCTCGAGCAGCTCTTCCAGCAACTCGAGGGTATCGATATCGAGGTCGTTGGTCGGCTCGTCCAGCACCAGCACGTTGGCCGGCTTGGCGAACAGGCGTGCAAGCAACAGGCGGTTGCGCTCGCCACCGGACAGCGTGCGCACCGGCGAACGGGCCCGTTCTGGTGCAAACAGGAAGTCGCCCAGGTAACTCATCACGTGCTTTTTCTGACCGTTGATTTCAACCCAGTCGCTGCCCGGCGCGATGGTTTCGGCCAGGCTGGCTTCCTCGTTCAGCTGGGCGCGCATCTGGTCGAAATACGCCACCTGCAGCTTGGTACCCTGCTTGACGGTACCGCCGTCCGGCGCGAGCTCGCCGAGGATCAGCTTGAGCAGCGTGGTCTTGCCGGCGCCGTTCGCGCCGATCAGGCCCACCTTGTCGCCACGCAGGATCGTCGCGCTGAAGTCGCGCACGATGGAGCGCTCGCCGAAGCCCTTCTGCACATTGTCCAGTTCGGCCACGATCTTGCCGGAACGTTCGCCGGATGCCACTTCCAGCTTGACCTGTCCCTGCTGGTCGCGACGGACGGCGCGCTGGTCGCGCAACCGTTCCAGCCGGCGCACGCGCCCCTCGTCTCGGGTGCGGCGCGCCTGCACGCCCTTGCGGATCCACACTTCTTCCTGCGCCAGGAACTTGTCGAACTTGGCGTTTTCGATTTCCTCGATCGCCAGCTGCTCGGCCTTGCGCTCCTGGTAGGCGCTGAAGTTGCCGGGATACGACATCAACTTGCCACGGTCGAGTTCGACGGTGCGCGTCGCCACGTTGTCGAGGAACGAGCGGTCGTGGGTGATGAACAGCACGCTGCCGCGGAAATCGCGCAACAGGCCTTCGAGCCACTGGATCGACGTGAAGTCGAGGTGGTTGGTCGGTTCATCGAGCAGCAGCACGTCGGGGCCGGCAACGAGCGCGCGCGCCAGCGCCACGCGCTTCTGCATGCCGCCCGAAAGAGTCTTCATCAGCGCATCCGGTCCCAGGCTCAGCCGCTCCAGCGTCTGCTCCACCTTGTTGTTGATGCTCCACGCATCGGCCGCATCGAGGCGCACCTGGATCTGGTGCATCCGCTCCATCAGCGCATCGTCGTCGCCCTGCCCGAACTGGCCGGTCAGCGCATCGTATTCCTTGAGCAGTGCAGGCAATTCGCCCAAACCGGACGCGACGGCATCGAACACCGACATTTCGGGATCGAACACGGGCTCCTGTTCCACATACGCGATGCGCAGCCCCTGCTGCATGACGAGCAGGCCGTCGTCGAGCTTTTGCTGACCCGAAATAATTTTCAGCAGCGACGACTTGCCGGTGCCGTTGCGGCCGATCAGGCCGACGCGCTCGCCGGTTTCCAGCGAAAACTCGGCATGGTCGAGGAGTGCATGGTGGCCGAAGGCCAGCTGCGCGGAAGAGAGGGAAAGGACTGCCATGATCAACTTTTTAATGCGTGGAACCCGGCATTGTACCGACACCCTGCATTCAGCACGAAAAATTTCCATCGCCTCGGCTATAATTGCGCTCGCCTTGCGTCCTCCCCGTAGCACAATGGATAGTGCACATGCCTCCTAAGCGTGGGATACTGGTTCGATTCCAGTCGGGGGGACCACCGACCGGCATGACATAGGTCCGCATCAAACTTCGGTCTGCATCAACATCGGCTTGCATCTAGAACCCGCCCCACCCTTCCGGCATGGCGGGTTTTTTTATTGTCCATCAAGCCTGGCGAGCCTTGCCGCGGCGGCGGCGTGCGCCCAGGCCGACCAGCGCCAGCCCCACGCCCAGCATCGCATACTGACCTGGTTCCGGCACCGCCGTAACGCCGAAGCTGTAGTTGACGCTGTTGAGCCCCGCTGCCGCGTAGCCCAGTCCGGTGACACTGGCAGCGCCCCGGAATGCGCCGTCGACGGCGATTGCCGAATGGGACGTCACTGGCGTGCCGACCGCCAGCGGAACCGTGCCCGAATCCGAGCCGCCCGAGTACATCTCGTAGTAGAAGTATGCCCACTCGACGCTGCCGCCGATCTCCTCGCCGGGGGCGAAAACCCCACTGCTGAACGCGCCACTTGTATAGACGTTTTCAAGATCGTAGGTGCCGAATCCGCTGCTGCCGGTCGACTCTACCGTGGCGGAGCCAGTCGAGGCGATATCGTTGTTCAGTCGATATCCCGTGTGAGCGACGGCGATCAGACTGCGTTCGAATGTACGCGTGAAATCCACGCCAGCCGTGAAGACCGGTCCCTGGTACGGATCGGCCGCGCCTTCGCTGACGTTCGCGCGCTCGTAGACATTGCCCGGGCTGACAGAAATCGAATTGCCGCTTACCGTGGCCCCCAGGGTCCAGAAATCGGCATCGTAATAGAAGTCGACGTTCGTTCCACTGACCTTGACATAATCTGCTGCCTGGGCCGCACCGGCAGCCAATGCGAGCACTGCTGCGATGTATTGCGATACGCAATGTTTCATTTTGATCCCCTAGAGAAGATGTGCAGGGCTCCCGGCGAATGCCGATCCCGTCGACAGAAGATAACAGAAAGTCAATACAAGAATACAACCGGCGTTGCTTTTTTTGTTCTCTGTTGTTTGCCTGGAACGAGGAGAATCGGATAGCCGCACATGTGCAACGAATCGGCCAGCGTTTCGGTCACAAACTGGCGTTCGATGCACCAGATGTCGATCATACAATTACTATTTTTTCGTTGAAATACGCGGAAATACGCTGCCCGCCAGCCAGCCGGGACAGTCTGGATCCATGCTTTATTGTCCAGTTCGCTTTATATATTTCGTGCAAAAAGAGGATTGCGTTACTTGGACGTACAGCGCGGTAATCCGGTGGCGACCCGACTGCATCTTCGCGGCCCGCGACCACATCGGGAAGATGTACCGGCAGCGGCTCGCCCCCTCCGCAATGCAACCGGGATTGCACTGCAGCTGTGCCAGGCCAGCCAAGTGGTGCATTCAATATTGGAATATGGAAATAATAGAATCTCGAGAAGAACAAGTAATGACTCGTGATCAACATCGTAAATTTCATGAAACTATGAAAACGGCATTCCGTTCAGTTCCGAAAATTCGGTTAATACGTGCAAATCAAGCCAGCCCGCTTCGGGTTGCATGGGCTGCTGGCGCAAGCAGTATTCGACCAAACAATAAATTTCATCTGACAAATTACCTTGAAGAAATTAATATTACATATGAAGGACATGCGTATACTTCATCACAATAAAATTCTCAGTTGCTTATACCAATATCAGGATAATCAGGAATTAATGAAACACCCATCCATCGCTTTATTGTAAAATTTCCATCTTTTGATTTCTGGAGCCGACATGCGCATTACCTGGCACGCCGCCCCCGCCCGCGACTGCAATTGTTTGAAGCAGTGCGATACATTCCAAAACCCGGCCGAGTGCGGCAGGATCGCACGATGATCCGCTCATTCGAAGGCGCACGCGGGCTGGCCGCGCTGCTGGTGGCGCTGTTCCACCTGCATCTTGCCCTGTTCGTGCCGTTCATCGCGCAAGGCTACCTGTTCGTCGACCTGTTCTTTGTTCTCAGCGGGTACCTGATCTGCTCGATCTACACGGAGCGGCTGACACAGCGCGACCAGTTCGCGCCATTCATCGTCCGGCGCTTCGGCAGGCTGTTTCCGCTGCTGATCGCCTCCACGATCGTCTACCTGCTGGTCGTCAATGGCGTTGCCTTCGTCAAGAACGAGGCGGTGGCACGCGGGCTGACGAAGTTCTCCAGCGGCATATCCGCCGTGCCATATACGGTACCCACGCTGGCCGAACTGTCGGCCACGGTGACGATGACCCACGCACTGGGACTGTTCGACCGGCTGATCCTCAATTCAGTCAGCTGGAGCATCAGCGTCGAGTTCTACACCTACCTGCTGTTTGCCGCCATGTGCCTGCTGGCGCCCGCCCGATTCCGCATGGTTGTGTTCGGGATGCTGGCAATCGCCGCGTACATCGTGACCGTCATCGCCAGCGTGGTGCGCCACGATTGTTTTGCAGCAGGTCATTGCATGGACGTTACCTATGATTTCGGCTTTGCGCGGTGCGTGGCGGCGTTCTTCCTCGGTGCGCTCACCTGGCATGCGGGCCGGGGCCTGGGGCAGGTGAATGACCGGACACGTTCGCGCCTGCAATGGATTGCGCTGACGGCCCTCGTGCTGATCTTTTCACTCGTCGAACGGATGCCGGTGCTGACTTTCGCATGTCCGCTGGTATTCGCGCTGCTGGTATTTTCCCTGGAGCGCGACACCGGCCCGCTGGGCACCCTGCTGCAACGCCCCGTGTTCCAGTTGCTGGGAGAACGCTCGTATTCGATCTACATGGTCCATCCCATCCTCTTGATGGTGCTCGAACCGGTGCGGAAGAAATTGCACCAGCTGCCGGGCGGTGACGCGCTGCTGCTGGTCGCGTATGTCTGCATCGCGATCTGGATCGCCGGCTATAGTTACCGGTGGATCGAGGCCCCCTGGCGGGGTTACTTCAACCGCATCGCAGACCGGTTGACGCCGCGCAGGGCAGCCGACGCCGCTCCGCGGTCACAGGTGCGCAGGCGAGTCTGATGTCATTCCGCCGCCGGCCCGGCCCGCCGGGCTCCGGCATCACCGCGGCGGCTTCCATCTCAAATCCGGGCACATGCTTCCGTCAGCCCGGCCAGCATCGCATCAAATAACCGTGGCGCGTGATAATTGGTGATAATTAGACAACTTTTCAACGCTACAATGGCGTCCATGACATTCGTGACAATCGATGAAAGGGACGCATGAAATATCAAAAACCACTTGCTCTTGCTGCATTCGCACTGCTCACCACCGTCAATGCCAGTGGTGCACCGGTAGTCGTGGAATACACGGCTTCAATCGGAAATATTTGCGCCTGGCAAGGCGAGACCTGTGTCGGCATGGCCAGTTCTGCCGCCCCCGGTTTCACCATCGCGGTCGGCGAGCAGGTTACCGGGCGCTTCAGCTATGACGATGCCACCCGGATGACCGAAGACGCATTGGGCTATCCCTACAGGGGCCTGCTGGTCGGCCAGTTTACGCAGTCGCTCACGTTCGGCAGCGGGGCCACGGTTTCAGCGAGCTACGGTCACGGTATCCACATGAGCGACTCGGACAATTACGACCATATTCTCACGGAAGGTTACGACCGGACCGATCTTTCCGGTACCTACGCGATCCTGCGCAACCGGTTCGAGAACGTGACGCAAAGCGGCGTGGCACGGCCATACTTCCTGCCGACGGCGGGCGAATGGCAAAACTACTCGACAACCGGAAGTACCTTTGAATTCATTTCGGGCGTGAACGTGACCGGCAACATCACCAGTTTCCGGGTGTTGTCCGCGGTCCCGGAACCGGCCACCCATGCGATGCTTCTCGCAGGTCTCGTGCCTGTCCTGCTCCGCAAACGCAGGACTACGCAACGCAAGGCATGACGGCACGCGCCCATCGTTCGCACATGAGGCGATGGGCGCGCCCCGCCTGGCACGCCGGATACGATGGCGGCTGCATCACCGGCAAGCACCGGATCCGGTGGCACACCCGTTCCCGCAGCCGCGCCTACGTTCCAGGCACCACCGCCGTCGCCTCGATTTCCACCCGCGCACGCGCCTCCATCAGCCCGGCCACCGCCACGGCCGACATCGCCGGGTAGTGGCTGCCGATCACCGCTCGATATGCAGCGCCGACGGCGTGCCGGGCAAGCAGGTATTCCTCGCGGTCGACGACATACCAGGTCATCCGCACGATGTGCGCGGGCGCCGCGCCAGCCTCGGCGAGCACCTGCACAATGTTTTGCAGCGCCTGCCGCGTCTGCGCGGCGAAATCGTCGCTCTCGAATACGCCTTCGGCATTCCATCCGACCATGCCGCTGACGAACACCATCCGTCCGCTGGCTGCCACGCCGTTCGAATATCCCTTCGGCCGTGGCCAGCCGGGTGGTTGCAGGATCTCCATCATCGTCCTTTTGGCGGCGCTGCGCGCAGCAGCTCGCGCGCGATGATCAGCTGCTGCACTTCCGTCGCGCCTTCGTAGATGCGCAGCGCGCGGATCTCGCGGTACAGGCGCTCGACCGTCGTGCCGCTGACCACGCCCTGCGCGCCGAACATCTGTACCGCCGCGTCGATCACCCGCTGCGCCGTTTCCGTCGCCGTCATCTTCGCCATTGCCGCTTCCTTCGTGATCCTTGCACCGCTGTCGCGCAACCACGCCGCGCGGCAGGTGAGCAAGGCGGCCGCATCGATGTCCGTCGCCATCTGGGCCAGCCTGACCTGCGTCAGCTGGAAGTCGGCCAGCGTCTGCCCGAACATCGTGCGCGAGGCGGCATGGGCCAGCGCCTCATCGAGCGCGCGCCGCGCGAAGCCCAGAGCCGCCGCGGCAACCGACGTGCGGAACACGTCGAGCGTCGCCATCGCCACCTTGAAGCCCTGCCCCGCTGCACCGACCAGGCAATGCGCGGGGGTCCGGCAGCCCTCGAAGCGCAGGCGCGCCAGCGGGTGCGGCGCGATCACGTCGATGCGTTCGGCGATCGCCAGCCCCGCCGCGTCGGCGTCGACAATGAAGGCGCTGATGCCGCGCGCCCCCGGTGCTTCGCCGGTGCGCGCGAACACCACGTAGAAATCGGCGATGCCGCCATTGGAGATCCAGGTCTTTTCGCCATCGAGCACGTAATGGTCGCCGTCGCGCACCGCCGCGCATTGCAGCGCCGCCACGTCGGAGCCGGCCTGCGGTTCGGACAGCGCGAACGCCGCGATCGCGTCGCCGCGCGCCACGCGCGGCAGGTACGCCTCCTTCTGCGCCGCGCTGCCGAACAGGCTGATCGCGCCCGAACCGAGCCCCTGCATCGCGAACGCGAAGTCCGCCAGGCCTTCGTGCCGCGCCAGCGTCTCGCGGATCAGGCACAGCGCGCGCGTATCGAGCGCATCGCCACTGCCGCCGTATCGCTTGCCGCCGACCGCGTGCCGCAGCCAGCCCGCTTCGCCCAGCTGCCGCACCAGCGCGCGGCAGGCGGCATCGACGTCGCTGCCGTGCGCACCGTGCAGGCGCGTGGCCGCCCACGCATCCAGGCTGCGTTCCAGGTCGCGGTGGCGCTGTTCCAGGAAGGGCCAGTCCAGGTATGCCTTGTCCGCCATGTCAGTCTCCTTCGAAGGCCGGTTTCTGTTTCGCCACGAACGCGTGGTAGGCGCGGTGGAAATCGTTGGTGGCCATGCAGATCGCCTGCGCCTGCGCTTCCGCCTCGATCGCTTCATCGACGCCCATGTTCCACTCCTGCTGCAGCATTTTCTTTGTCATGCCGTGCGCGAACGTCGGTCCGCGGGCCAGGTTGCCGGCAAGCGCGCGGGCGGCATCGAGCACCGTCTCCGGTGCGTGCAGCGCATTGAAGAAGCCCCAGCGCTCGCCTTCGGCGCCGGACATGGAACGCCCCGTGTACAGCAGCTCGGCGGCCCGGCCCTGGCCGATCACGCGCGGCAGCAGCGCGCACGCGCCCATGTCGCAGCCGGCCAGCCCCACCCGGGTAAACAGGAACGCGGTCCTGCTGCGCTCCGTGCCGAGGCGGATATCGGACGCCAGCGCCAGCATCGCCCCGGCACCGGCGCAGATCCCGTCGATCGCGGCGATCACCGGCTGCGGGCAGGCGCGCAGCGCCTTCACCACGTCGCCCGTCATGCGCGTGAAGGCCAGCAGGCCCGGCATGTCGAGCCGCGTCAGCGGGCCGATGATCTCGTGCACGTCGCCGCCCGAGCAGAAGTCGTCGCCGGCCCCGGCGATCACCACGGCCTTCACGTCGTCCGCCTGTGCCAATGCGCGGAACAGGTCGCGCAGTTCGGCATACGAATCGAACGTCAGCGGGTTCTTGCGTTCCGGCCGGTTCAGCGTGACCGTGGCCACGCCCCCTTCCACCGCGAACAGGAAGTGCCGCGCGGCGTAGTCCGCCAGCGTGGCGCGGTGGCCGGGCAGCGCATGCGGTTGCCCCTGCAGGTATTTCATGGTTTCTCCTCGCGGGCGTCGGGGTGCCCGATTTTTGCCCGATTTTTGTCCGATCGATTCTCGTTGTTCAGGATCGTTCGCGTTGCAGATTGCGTTCCAGCTGTGCCTTGCCGGCCAGGTACTGTTTCGGCCACGGCATCGCGCGGTAGCCGATGCGCGCCGCTTCCGTCAGCGTCCAGGCCGGGTTGGCCAGGTGCGGCCGCCCGACCGCGCACAGGTCGGCGCGGCCAGCCGCGATGATGCCGTTGGCATGATCCGCCTCGTGGATGGCGCCGACCGCCATGGCCGCGATGGCGGCTTCGTTGCGCACGCGGTCGGCGAACGGGGCCTGGTACATGCGGCCGAACACGGGCTGTTCCCGCCTGCTGACCTGGCCGGACGAGCAATCGATCACGTCCGCCCCGGCCGCCTTGAACAGCCGGGCGACAAGCACCGCGTCATCCGGCGTGATGCCCCCTTCCACCCAGTCGTGCGCCGAAATGCGCACGCTCATCGGCTTGTGCGCCGGCCACGCGGCGCGCATCGCGGCAAACACGCGCAGCGGGAAGCGGCAGCGGTTTTCCAGGCTGCCGCCATGCTCGTCGGCGCGCTGGTTGGTCAGCGGCGAGATGAACGACGACAGCAGATAACCATGCGCGCAGTGCAGTTCCAGCCAGTCGAAGCCCGCCTCGTCCGCCGCGCGCGCGGCGTGCACGAAATCGGCTTCCACCCGGTTCATGTCGGCTTCGGTCATCTCGCGCGATATTTGCGACACGCCTTCGAGGTACTGTTGCGGCGATGCCGACACCAGCGGCCAGTTGCCCTCGGCGAGCGGCCGGTCGATGCCGTCCCACATCGCGCGGGTGGAACCCTTGGCGCCCGCATGGCCGAGCTGGATGCCGATCATCGCATCGCTCGCGGCATGCACCGCGTCGACGACGCGGCGCCATGCGCGCGTGTGTTCCGGCGCGTACAGGCCGGGGCACCAGGGCGTGATCCGCGCATCGGCCGATACGCAGGTCATCTCCGCCATCACCAGCGCGGCGCCGCCGGCCGCGCGCGCGCCCAGGTGCAGCAGGTGCCAGTCGCCGACCACGCCATCCACGGCGCTGTACTGCGCCATCGGCGATACCACGATACGGTTCTTCAACACCAGGCCGCGCACCCTGAACGGCGTAAACATCGGCGGAATCGCCAGGTCCGCGGGCGGCGCCAGTCCCGCCTGCGCAAAGGCCCGCCGCGCGAACCAGCGCTCGTAGTCCGCCACGTACGCCGCGTCGCGCAGGCGCAGGTTTTCATGCGAGAGGCGCTGGCTGCGCGCCAGCATCGCATAGGCGAACTGCGGCGGCGCCAGGGCGGCGTAACGCGCCACGTTCTCGAACCACTCCATCGAATTGCGCGCCGCGCTCTGCAGCTTGAGCACCTCGACGGCGCGTTCCGCTTCGTAGGCGGCCAGCGCCGCGCGCAGGTCGCCGTCACCGTCGATACAGCGGGCCAGCGCGATCGCGTCTTCCAGCGCGAGCCTGGTGCCGGAACCGATCGAGAAGTGAGCCGAGTGCGCCGCGTCGCCCACCAGCACGACCGGCGCGGCGGCTGCCCCGGCATGCCAGTGCACCCACCGATCGCACACGATGCGGGGAAAGCGGCGCCACATGTCCGGCCCGCGCAGGTGGGCCGCGTTCGACAGCAGCGGGTGGCCGTCGAGCCGGTCGGCGAACAGCCGCTCGCAGAACGCGATCGATTCCTGCTGCGTCATCTCTTCCAGCCCGGCCGCGCGCCACACGGTTTCCGGCGCCTCCACGATGAAGGTCGACGTGCCGGCCTCGAACTGGTAGATGTGGGCCTGGAACCAGCCATGCGGCGTCTCGCGGAAATCGAACGTGAAGGCGTCGAACCGTTGCGTGGTGCCCAGCCACGCGAAGCGGCACCGCGGCTGCGCTTCCGGTGCATCGGCCCGCGGCGCGAACGTTTCGGCATGGCGTGCGCGGATGCGGCTGTGCAGGCCGTCGGCGGCGATCACCAGGCCGGCCCCGTAGCGTGCCGCCAGCGCCTGCTCGTCCGTGGCTTCCGTTTCGAACACCAGCTCCACGCCCAGTTCCTCGCAGCGGCGCTGCAGGATGGCCAGCAGCCGCCTGCGGCCGATGCCGGCGAACCCGTGGCCGCCGGAGCGCACCCGTTCGCCCCTGAAGAACACCTCGATGTCGTCCCAGTGGTTGAACGCTGCCAGGATGCCGCGCGCGCTCGGCTCGTCCGCCGCCACCAGCCTGTCCAGCGTCTGGTCGGAAAACACGACACCCCACCCGAACGTGTCGTGCGGCCGGTTGCGCTCGACCACGACCACGCGCCGTGCCGGCACCGCCTTCTTCAGCAGCAATGCGCTGTACAGCCCGGCCGGGCCGCCGCCGATGCAGAGCACGTTCATGACTGGCGCAGCCGGAAGCGCTGCAGCTTGCCCGTCTCGGTGCGCGGCAGCGCGGCCGCGAACACCACGCGGCGCGGGTACTTGTAGGGCGCGATCTCGCCCTTGACGAATGCCTGCAGCGCCGCCGCCAGCGCAGGCGTGGCGTCGAATCCGGGCCGCAGCACCACGTGCGCCTCGACGACCTGCCCGCGCTCCGCGTCCTCCCGCCCCACCACGCCGCATTCGGCCACGGCCGGATGGCGCAGCAGCGCGTCTTCCACTTCCGGGCCGGCGATGTTGTAGCCGGCGGAGACGATCATGTCGTCCGTGCGCGAACGGTAGTAGAAATAGCCGTCGGCATCCATCTCGCAGGCGTCGCCGGTAAGGTTCCAGCCGTTGCACACGTAATCCTTCTGCCGCGCATCGTCGAGGTACCGGCAGCCGGTCGGCCCTTTCACGGCCAGCCGTCCCACCACGCCGGGCCCCACCGGGTTGCCCCGCGCGTCGAGCACGCAGGCGCGGTAGCCGGGCACTACCTTGCCGATGGCGCCGGCACGCACCTCGTCGCCGGCGGCGGAGATGAAGATGTGCAGCATCTCGGTCGAGCCGATGCCGTCGATCATGGCCAGCCCGGTCGCCCGCCGCCAGGCCTCGCGCGTGGCCACCGGCAGCGCTTCGCCGGCCGACACGGTTTCGCGCAGGCTGGACAGGTCGTACCGCGGCGCCAGCGCCGCCATCTGCCGGTACGAGGTGGGCGCCGTGAAGCAGACCGTGGCGCGGTACCGTTCGATGGCCGCCAGCAGCGTTTCGGGCGTGAGTTTTTCCAGCAGCACCGCGGATGCCCCTGCCCGCAACGGGAACAGCAGCAGCCCGCCCAGGCCGAACGTGAAGGCCAGCGGCGGCGTGCCGATGAACACGTCCGACGCCCGCGAGCGCAGCGTGTAACGCGGAAAGCAGTCGCAGATCGCCAGCACGTCGCGATGGAAATGCATGGTCCCTTTCGGCACGCCGGTGGTGCCGGAAGTGAAGCTGATCAGGCACACGTCGTCCGCCGCGGTGTCGCAGGGGGCGAACGTGGCCGGCACTTGCGCCATCAGCGCTTCGAGTCCGTCGCCGGCATCGCTGCCGGGGCCGAAATACACGACAGGCGGCAGGTCCGGCACGGCATCGAGATCGGCGCGCAGCGCAGCCGCGCACAGCACGGCATCGACCTGCGCCTTCGCCGCGATCGCGGCCAGCTCGCGCGTGCGCAGCAGCGGCATCGTGGGCACGGCGACCAGCCCCGCCTTCAGCACGGCCAGCAGGGCGGCGGCCATCAACAAGGTATTGGTGCCACGCAGCAGCACGCGGTTGCCAGGCACGAGCGCCATCGGCCCGCGCAGCACATGGGCGATTCGGTCGACATGTTCCTGCAGCTGCGCATAGGTCCACTGCGCATGGTCGCCGGCCAGCGCCAGGCGCGCGCCGCATCCTTCCGCCACCTGGCGATCCAGCAACTCGGCAACGCAGTTGATCCTCGGCGGATAGCACAGCCCGGGCAGTTCGCACAGCAGTTCGGGCCACAGACCGGCGGGCGGCAGGTGGGCGTGCGCGAACGGATCGGCGTGCGCACTGGCCGAACCGTGGAGGGAATGGTCCATGATCGCCCCGTGATGGATGGTTGGACTGGCCACTTACTGTAGGCGCGAATCAGCCGGCGAACAAGCGCGGACCGCGCCGCGCGCCGTTGCCCGCCCGGGCGCGGTCACGCGGGTATCCGGGACCATGCGGAAGATTGGGCAACACTCGGGAACACTCAGCCACGCAGGCGCTGTGCCTGGCGGCGCACCATGTCGAGCACGGCCGCAAGCGCGGGGGCCAGCGCGGCCGCGGTGGCGGGCGCCTCGGCCAGCAGCGCGGCGGCCCCGTGCAGGCCGAGCATGGCGCAACCGCCGCGCAGCCGCTCCAGCCGCACAGCGGCCTCGTCGCGCGCGCCGCTTGCGAGGAGCCCTTCGATTTCCGTCCTGGCGGCCAGCAGCTGCGTCTCGAACCCGGCCAGGTAGGCTTGCAGCCGGTCGGCATCGATGCCCAGCCGCGCCAGCGTGGCGGCCGGCGCCTCGGCGTGCAGCGGCGCCGCCGCATCGAGAGCATCGAGGGCCGCGAGTTGCGCCCGCACCTGTGCCGGTTCGAACGGCTTGACGATGTATCCGGTGGCGCCGGCCTGCAGGGCCAGTTCCACCGTGTCGCGGTCGTTGGCGGAAGACACCACCACGAACGGCAGCGCGGCCAGGGCACTGTCGCCACGCACCTTCTGCAGCAACTCCATGCCCGACAGCCGCGGCATGCGCAGGTCGCAGAAACAGGCGGCCGGCCGCAAGCCCGCTGCCAGCTGCTGCCACGCATCGGCGCCATCCTCCGCTTCGACGATGTCATAGCGGCCGCAGCTGTCGATCAGGTGCATCAGCATCATCCGCGACACCACGTCGTCGTCGACTACCAGAACTTTCATCACTCTCCCCATCCGGCCACGCGCCGGCGCGCTGCGATTATAACCACAGGGCCGGCGCACGGAAATGCCGCCTTGCAGTCGAGTCCGTGTCACACGGTGCCTGGCACCGATGTGACACGAGCTCATCCGCAAGCCCGACACATGTCACACGGTGCCTGGCACCGATGTGACACGAGCTCATGCGCTGCCGCCGCTCGGCGCTACCAGCCGCCCCAGCAGCGCATGCAGCCGCGGCAGCTTGTGCCGGATCGCCGGCCACAGCGCGCGGTCGGCAGCACGTTCCAGCTCGGCACACAGGGCCTGCAGTTCGATCTCCTGCAGGTAGGCGGCGCTGCCCTTCATGCCGTGGAACAGGCGGCCGGCGGCGTCGGCGTCGGCGGCGCCCAGGGCCGCGTCCAGTTCGTCCAGCTTGCCCGGCAGGTCGGCCAGGAAGGCATCGCGCAGCCGCAGGCGCAGCGCGCCGGCCGCGTCGATGCCGGGCGCCGGCGCCGCCGGCGGCTGCCCGCCGTCGATGCCGAACATCGCATCGAGTTCCGCCACGGTGGGGCGCGGCGCCGCCCCGTGCGGCGGCACCAGCGGCGGCAGCGGGTCGAGCACGATGCCGCGCGCCAGCTGGCGCTCGATGGCCCGCGCCAGCTGCAGGTGCAGCGCGCCTTCGTCGATCGGCTTGGTGAGGAAATCGTCCATGCCCGATGCCAGGTAGCGGCTGCGGTCTTCCTCGCTGGCGTTGGCCGTCAGCGCGATGATCGTCAGGTCGCGGTCGCACACGGGCGCCCCGGCCGGGCCGCCGGCGCGGATCGCGCGCGTGGCCGTGGGTCCGTCCAGTTCCGGCATGCGGCCATCCATCAGGATCAGGTCATACCGTGTCTGCGCGCACGCCGCCACCGCCAGCGCGCCGTTGCCCACGATGTCCACGCCGTGGCCCAGGTCTTCCAGCATCATGCGGATGATGATCTGGTTGGTCGGAAAATCTTCCGCGCACAGCACCTTGAGCCGGTGCGTGTGGGGTTCGCGGGCCGCCTGCGGCGCTAGCAGGGGCGGCACGCCGTCGCACAGCGGCAGCGTGAACGAAAAGACGCTGCCGGCGCCCGGCGTGCTGAGCGCGCCGATCGTGCCGCCCATCAGCCCCACCAGCTGGCGGCAGATCGCCAGCCCGAGGCCGGTGCCGCCGTAGCGCCGCGTGGTGGTGGCATCGGCCTGCTCGAATTTCTCGAACAGCCGCGGCAGTTCGGCGGGCGGGATGCCGATGCCGGTATCCTCGACCGTGAAGCGGATCAGCGCGCAGCCCCCGTCGCCGCTGCCGATGCGCTCCACGCGCAGCATCACATGGCCGCGCTGCGTGAACTTGAACGCGTTGCCCACCAGGTTGACCAGCACCTGCCGCAGGCGGGTCGGATCGCCGACGACGAAGTGCGGCAGGTCGCGCCCGTAGTCGATGCGAAATTCCACGCCCTGCGCCGCCGACTGTTCCTCGAACAGGCTGGCCACGTTCTCCACCGTGGCGGCCAGCGCGAAGTCGATCGTCTCGACCGTGAGCTTGCCCGCTTCGATCTTGGAAAAGTCCAGCAGGTCGTTGATGATCGACAGCAGCGACTGCGCATTGGTCTGCCCGCGCTCGATCTGCTCGCGGGTCGTGGCATGCAGCGACCGGTCGCGCAGCGCGAAGCCCAGCATGCCGATCACGCCGGCCAGCGGCGTGCGCATCTCGTGGCTCATGTTGGCGAGGAATTCGGACTTCTGCCGCGTGGCGTCCTCGGCCCGTTGCGCCGCATGGCGCAGCCGTTCGTCGCGCTGCTCGAGTTCGTGCTTCTGCTCGATCAGCAGCCGGTTCTTCATCTCCACCTCGGCCGTGCGCAGGCTCACCTGCTGCTCCAGGCGCATGTGCTGGCTGCGCAGCACGTGCGTCCGTGCGCGGTAGAGGCCGAACACGCCGCCCAGCAGCACCAGCAGCGCCAGCGTGCGGAACCACCAGGTGCGCCACACCGGCGGCAGGATCGTGATCGCCAGCTCGGTCGGCTCGCCCCACACGCCATCCTTGTTGGCGGCCTTCACGCGGAACACATAGCGGCCCGGGTCGAGATTGGTATAGGTGGCGAAGCGCTTGGCGACGCCGGTGCTGACCCAGTCGCGGTCGAAGCCTTCGAGCTGGTAGGCGAAGCGGTTGTTCTGCGGCCACGCGTAATGCAGCGCCGCGAATTCGAGCGAGAACACGGAATCGCGGTGATCCAGCGTCAACGCGGACGTGGCCTCGATCGCGCGGCGCAGGATCACATCGCCGTCCGGCCGTGCCACGCCGGGGCGCACCGTCTGGTTGAAGATCTGGAAATCGGTGATCGCCACCCTCGGGGCCATGCCGTTCGGGCGCACGGCCGCCGGGTCGAACGCGGTGATGCCGTTGAAGCCGCCGAAGTACAGCGTGCCGTCCGGCGCGGCAAAGGCCGAACCGTCGAAATACGCGCCCTCGATCGTGCCGTCCGCACCCGAGTAGTTGCGCACCCGGCCGGTGGCCGGGTCGAGGCTGGACAGGCCGCTGTTGGTCGACAGCCACAGCTTGCCCTGGCGGTCCGGCAGGATCGCCGCGATCGCATCGTCGGCCAGCCCGTCCTGCCGGGTGTAGCGGCGGAAGGTGACGCCGGCGGCGGTCTGCCGCATCCGGTTCAGGCCGGAGGCGGTGCCCACCCACAGCGTGCCCTGCGCATCCTCGTGCAGGTAGTGCACTTCGTTGTGCGACAGGCTGCCGGGATCGCGCGGATCGTGCTGGAAGTGCCGGAAGCGCCCGGTGCCCCGCTCCAGCATCGCCACGCCGTTGAAGGTGCCCACCCACAGGTTGCCGCGGCTGTCCTCGAGCACCGGCCGCACGACATCGTCGGCCAGGCTGGCGCGGTCGCGCGGGTCGTGGCGGAACGCGCGGATCGCGCCGGTGGCCGGATCGAGCGCATACAGCCCCGCCTTGCTGGACACCCAGATCGTGCCGGCCCGGTCGCCGTAGACATAGCGCACCGTGTCGAGCTCCGGGTTCCCGCGCGACAGCAGCGCCGGCCCGAAGCGGCCATCTTCCGGATCGAAGCGGCGCACCCCGGCGCGGCTGCCGACCCACAGCGTGCCGCCGGGCGTACGCCACAGCGCCGTCACGTTCGCGTCGCTGGTGCCGTTGCCGACGTGCGGCATGCGATACAGCCGGCTCTCCCCGGTGGCCGGATCGTACAGGCTGAGGCCGTCGTTGTTGCCCACCCACAGCTTGCCGCCGCCGGCATCGACGATCGCACGCACCCGGTTGTCGGTCAGCGATGCCGGCTGGTCCGGGTTCTTCACCAGCCGGGCAAAGCCGCCGCTCGACAGGTCCACGCGGCTCACGCCGTTGAACCAGGTACCGACCCAGAACGTGCCGGTGCGGTCGCGGAACAGGGCCGACACGTAATCGTCGGCCAGGCTGTGCGCATCGCCCAGCTCATGGCGGTAGCCGGCGAAGCGGCCCGTTTCGGGCTGCCAGCGGAACAGCCCGTCGTTGCGCATGCCGGCCCACACGGTGCCGTCGGGATCCTGGTAGATGTTCGTCACGCTGCCGGCCGGCAGCCCGGCACTGTCGGGCAGGCGCTCGCGCCGCGGCGCGTCGGCCTGCGCCGTCATTCGCCAGCGCTCCATGCCGGCGTGCGTGCCGACCCACAGCGTGCCGTCGCGGTCGGCCAGCAGCGACTGCACCGCCACGGCCTGCCTGCCGGGTGCCCTGACGGTAAAGTGCACCATCCCGCCAGCGCCGGGGAGCAGCAGATCCACGCCGGCCGGGGTGCCAATCCACAGCCGGCCCGCGCTGTCGCGTGCCAGCGCATTGATCTGGTCGTGCGCCAGGCTGCCCGCGTCGCCCGGCACGTGGTGGCGGATCGTGAACCGGCCGGTCTCCGGGTCGAATTGCTGCAGGCCGTCGGCGGTGCCGATCAACAGGCCGCCGGCGCCGTCGTCGACGATCGCGCGCACGTGCAGGTTGCCGTTGCCGCGCTGCCGCGGCTCAACCGGGCGGTAGTGCGTGAAGCGCTGGGCCAGCGGGTCGAACAGGTCCAGGCCGTTGTCGGTGCCGACCCACAGGCGGCCGGCCGGGTCCACGTGCAGCACGCGCACCCAGTTTTGCGACAGGCTGTGCGGATCGGACAGCGCATGCTGGTAGATCACCGTGCGGTAGCCGTCATGGCGCGCCAGGCCGCCCTGCGTGCCGAACCAGATGAAGCCCTGGCGGTCCTGCACGATGGCCAGCACCGATTCCTGCGGCAAGCCATCCTGCACGCTGAGCTGCTCGAAGCGCAGCGTGCGCGGCGGCGCGGCCGCCGCCAGCTGGCAGAACAGGGGCAGCGCCAGCAGCAGGCACGGCAGAAAGTGGCGCACGCTCCAGGTCATCATGTCAAGCCGTCAGTTACCGAAAAACGCCAGCACGTCGGCACGCCGGGCATGCGTGTCGCGCTGGCCCAGGCGGATCAGCTCGTTGGTGTAGCTCGATTCGAACAGCAGGTAGGATGCCAGCGCGGCGCCGCGCGCCTCGGTCGCGCCGATCCCCGACAGCATGGCCCGGATCGGCGCCGGCAGGCTGCCCACGTGGCGCGCCGCGATATCGTCCAGCCGCTCGGATGGCGCGATCACCAGCAGCTCCACGGGCCGCAGCGGCGTGCGTTCGAGCAGGTCGGCGGGCAGCATCGACAGCGTGCTGTTGATGCGGTTCAGGCGTTCGATGTCCATCGACAGGCCGTCGAGGAAGATCGACGACAGCGCATGGCCGGCGATCTGCGCCAGGCTGGGATAGCGCGCCGCCTCCCCGCCGCCGTTGCGCGCCTTCTCGGTGAGCCGGCCGGCGCCGACCACCAGCACCTTGGTCGCGCCCAGGTGGATCGCCGGCGAGATCGGCGCCAGCTGGCGCATCGAGCCGTCGCCGCAGTACTCGCGCTGGCCGCCCACATACAGCGGCGTGGCCGGGAAGATGAACGGGATCGCGGAAGAGGCCAGCAGGTGTTCGACGCCGATCTGGTCCTGCAGCGCCACCCGCTGCATGCGGATCCACGGCGCGATCTCGGCGGCGGTCTGGTAGAACGTGATGTGCTGGCCGCCCGTGTAGGACGACGCGGTGACGGCCACCGCGTGCAGCAGCCCTTCCTGCAGCACGCCGTCGAGCCGCGGCAGGTCGAGCATGCGGTGCAGCAGGTTGACCAGCGGTGTGTTGTTCAGCAGCGACGCGGGCGGCGCCGCCCGCCACTTGCGCAGCAGCCAGCCGAACGACAGCAGCGACAGCCAGCGCGCACCGGAGCGCAGCACGCCGAGCGAATCGGCGCGGTACACCTGCTCGACGGTGATGTGGGACCACACATCCATCAGCTTGGCCACGCTCTCGCCGAAGTTGTCGGCACGGCAGGCCAGCGCGGTGGCATTGATGGCGCCGGCCGAGGTGCCGCAGACGATCTGGAACGGGCAACGCGCCGGTGCCCAGCCTTCGTCCCACAGGATCTCCGCAATCGCCTGCAATACCCCGACCTGGTAGGCGCCCCGCGCGCCCCCACCGGTCAGGATCAGGCCGGTCTTTTTTTTCATTCCCATTTACCAAGGGTAACACGACAGGGAACGTCCCGAAGGGTCTCCCGGTGCCGCACTGTTGCCTGGTTGCCTCTTCCGGCTGCTCCCCCCGGCCGCGTCGGTTGCGGAGCAGATCATCGGAACCAGGGGTATCTCGCCCGCTTGGGCCGGGTGATATGATACGGGCATATTCTGCCCACAAAAGCCAGGCAGGCGGCGCAAGCGCGATTTCGGACACATGACCGCGGCGTTGCAGGCACCCGGCGCCCCTTCTCCGGGGCCACCGCTCTCCCCGGGCGTTTTCCCAAGCTGATCCAGCAAATCGCCCGCGGCCATGCAGCAGGTGTCCATGGAAGGAAAGTCCAGATGATTACCGATACGCCGCCAGTACGGGAAGACGCAAGCGGGGCGACCCATTTCGTGCGTTTCTACCAGGATGACGAGGCGCTGCTGGCCGAGGTCGCCGAGTTTCTCGATCGCGGCTTGCGCGGGGGCGGCCCGGCGATCGTCATCGCCACGCACGACCACCTCTGCGCGCTGCGCCGCCGGCTGGCGGGGCTCGGCTCCCTCGACGGCCGGCGCGGCTGGTTCCCGGGCGAACTGGTCATGCTGGAAGCAGCCGATGCGCTGGCGCAATTCATGATCGACGACTGGCCCGACGAACGGCGCTTCGACGACGCCATCGGCACCGTCGTGCGCCGGGCCGCCGCGGCGGGAAAGCCGGTACATGCCTTTGGCGAAATGGTGGCGCTGCTGTGCGCGCAGGGCCTGTACGACGCAGCGGTGCGCCTGGAGCAGCTGTGGAACGCGCTGCGCGAGGAATGCCGGTTTTCGCTGTGCTGCGCCTATCCGTGGGAATTGTTCCCGACCGGTGAACAGGCCGCCGCCTTCGGGCGCATCTGCGCGGAACACGACCATGCCTGCCCGCACCACCACGAGGACGCGGCGCCCCGGCGGAACGCCTCCTTGCAACAGGCCCTGCTGGAGCAGGAAAACCGCGCGCTGCGCGGCGAAGTCGCCCGGGCAAGGGAAGCGGAGTACACGCTCAGGCAGCGCGAACGGGAACTGGCCGATTTCGTCGAAAATGCCGCCGAAGGGCTGCACCGGGTCGGCCCGGATGGCGTGATCCTGTGGGCAAACCGGGCCGAACTGGCGTTGCTGGGCTACCGCTGGGAAGAGTACATCGGTCACCATATCGCCAGGTTCCACGCCGACCAGCCCGTGATCGGCGACATCCTGCGGCGCCTGCAGGCGGGCGAAACGCTGCACGACCAGCCGGCCCGGCTGCGCTGCAGGGATGGATCGATCCGGCACGTCGTCATCAATTCGAATGCCTGCATCGAAAACGGCGCGCTGCGCTATACCCGCTGCTTCACGCGCGACGCCACCGAGCGCCGCCTGCTGGAGGAGGCGCACCGGCACAGTGAGACGCTGGTCGCGGAACTTTCCCATGCCAACCGTGCCAAGGATGAATTCCTGGCAATGCTGGCCCACGAGCTGCGCAACCCGCTGGCACCGATCAGCGCCGCCGCCCAGTTGTTGACGCTGGCCATCGACGATCCGGAACGCATCCGGCACGCGGCCGCCGTCATCGCGCGGCAGGTCGGGCACATGAAGGGGCTGATCGACGACCTGCTCGACGTGGCGCGCGTAACGCGCGGGCTGGTCGTGCTGGTGCGAAGCCCGCTCGACCTGCGCGATGTCCTGCCCGAGGCGCTCGAACAGGCTGCGCCATCGATGCACGCGCGCCGCCACGAACTGGTGCTGGATTTACCGTCGGAACCGGCGATGATCGACGGCGACCGCAAGCGCATCATCCAGGTGCTTGCCAACATCGTCGACAACGCGGCCAGGTTCACGCCCGACGGCGGCCGGATCAACATCCGGCTGTCGGTCGCCGGCGACGATGTCGGCCTGTCGGTCACGGACAATGGCATCGGCCTGGACGCCGGGCTCGCGACGCGGATCTTCGACCTGTTCGCCCAGGGCCACCGTACGCCCGACCGGACCCAGGGCGGGCTGGGGATCGGCCTGGCACTGGCCAGGCGCCTGGTGGAATCCCATGGCGGCACGATCTCGGCGCGCAGCGACGGCCCGGGCCAGGGCAGCACGTTCACGCTGCGCCTGCCGCGCCTGGCAGCCAGGCTGCCCGGCGCGTCGGGCACGCCAGCCTGACGCCGGCGCCGCGCCAGTCCGTCACCCGGTCCAGCCGGGCGATCAGTCGCCCCGGACGATGCCCTCGCGCCGCGGATCGGCGCCGCCGAACCACAGCTCCTGGCCATCGCGGCGGATGCGCCCGATACCCTGCAGCCCGGAGTTCTGGTCGAACTCGCGCACCTCGTGGCCCCTGGCCTTCAGCCGGGCGATCACGTCGGCGCCCACGCGGCCCGCTTCGAGCTCGGTGGGGCCGTTGCGGCTGCCGAAGTTGGGCAGGCTGATGGCCTGCTGCACATCGAGGTTCCAGTCCAGCGTGCCCACCAGCACCTTCATCACGTAGTTGATGATCGTCGAGCCGCCCGGCGAACCCGTGGCCAGCACCAGCCGGCCGGGTTCGTTCCCGCCCGTACGCTCGAATACCAGCGTGGGCGACATCGCGCTGCGCGGGCGCTTGCCCGGCTGCACGCGGTTGGCGATCGGGCCGTTCTCGTCGGCCGCGTCGAACGAGAAGTCGGTCAACTGGTTGTTCAGCATGAAGCCGTCGACCATCTGGCGCGAGCCGAAGGCGTCTTCCACGGACGTGGTCATCGACAGCCCGCCGCCGTACTGGTCGACCGCCACCAGGTGCGATGTCGAGGGCCGGTCGAGCGCCGTGTCGGTGCCCCACGCCACCTGCATGCCCTGCGGCGTGCCGGCTTGCGCGCTGCCCATCGATCTGTCGCCGATCAGCGCGGCGCGCTGCGCCAGGTAATTCCTGTCCAGCATCGACGCGATGCCCTTGCCCGGCAAGGGGATGAAGTCCGTGTCGGCCACGTAGCGGTTGCGGTCCGCATAGGCCAGCCGCCCCGCCTCGGAGAACAGGTGGATCGCTTCGGCATCGAGCTGGCCCTCCACCGGCGGATGGGCGGCGATCGGCGTGTTTTCGAGGATGCCCAGCATCTGTGCCACGGCGATGCCGCCGGACGACGGCGGCGGCGCGCCGCACACCTTCCACTTGCGGTAGTCGGCGCACACGGGATCGCGCTCCTTCGCCCGGTAATCGGCGATGTCCTTCACCGTCAGCAGGCCCGGATTGGTCGGATGGTTCGCCACCTTGGCGGCGATGTCGCGCGCGATGCGGCCCTTGTAGAACGCGTCGGCGCCGCCGCGGGCGATTTCCCGCAGCGATTTCGCCAGCTCAGGATTCTTCAGCACATGGCCGACCGGACGCGGCTGGCCGTCCCTGTCGTAGAAGTAAGCCGCGGCGACGGGGTCGCGCGGCAGCCGCGCCTGGTCATACCTGAGCAGCGCGTTCAGGCGCGGGCTCACGGCGAAACCCCTGTCGGCCAGTTCGATGGCCGGTTCGAACAGCTTCGCCCACGCCAGCTTGCCATGCTTGCGGTGTGCCAGTTCCAGCATGCGCACCACGCCGGGGGCGCCGGTCGAGCGGCCGCCGACGATGCCCTGCTCGCGCGACACCGGCTTGCCGTCCTTGTCGAGGAACAACCGCTCGGTGGCGGCCATCGGCGCCGTTTCGCGGCCGTCGTACGAATGCACCTTCCTGCCGTCGTACAGCACCAGGAATGCGCCGCCGCCGATGCCCGACGACTGCGGCTCCACCAGCGTGAGCACCATCTGCGTGGCAATCGCGGCATCGATCGCGCTGCCGCCCTGTTTCAGCATCCGGTAGCCCGCCTCGGTGGCCAGCGGATTCGCCGCGGCCACCATGTAGCGACGTGCGACGGCGCCCTGCTTCTCGGCATAGCCGGTGGCGATTTCGGGGGCACGCTGCAAGGCTGCGGCATCCTGCGCCAGCGCGGCGGGGCCGATGCACAGCAGCGCCGCGGCCAGCGCCACGCGCGTGGAATAAAGTCGGGTCATCGGTTCTCCCAAAAAAGCAAAACGCGCGACGGCGGTCGCGCGTTCTTGGTGATTGGTAACTATAGCCGCTAACACAGGCAGGGCAAGGCGCATCGTCGAAGACAGTACTTCAGTACGGCAAGACGAATGCAACGCAGCCATGTGGCCTGTGTCAGTGACTGAATGCTACCTTATTTCGGCTGCATCCGTATGGCACCGTCGAGCCGGATGGTTTCGCCGTTGAGCATCACGTTCTCGATGATCGCCTTCGCCAGGTGCGCATACTCGGCCGGCTTGCCCAGCCGCGGCGGAAACGGCACCATCTTGCCGAGCGCTTCCTGCACCTCGTCCGGCATGCCCAGCAACATCGGCGTCTCGAAGATGCCGGGCGCGATCGTCATCACGCGGATGCCGCTGCGCGACAGGTCGCGCGCCATCGGCAGCGTCATCCCGGCCACGCCGGCCTTCGACGCGGCATAGGCGGCCTGCCCCATCTGGCCGTCGAACGCGGCCACGGAGGCCGTGTTGACGATCACGCCCCGTTCGCCGTGCTCCAGCGGCTCCAGCCGGCTCATCGCATCGGCCGCCAGCCGGCACATGTTGAACGTGCCGACCAGGTTGATGCCGATCGTGCGCGCGAACGCGTCGAGCGGATGCGGACCTTCCTTGCCGACCGTTTTCGCCGCCGGCGCCACGCCGGCGCAGTTGACGATGCCCCGCAACGGTCCCAGCTCCTGCGCGGCGGCCACGACGGCGATACCGTCCGCTTCCTGCGTGACGTCGCAGCGCACGAACCGGCCGCCCAGCTCGAGCGCCAGTGCCGCGCCGGTCTCCGCCTGCAGGTCCGCCAGCACGACCTTGCCGCCGGCTTCGGCCAGCGTGCGTGCCGTCGCGGCGCCCAGTCCGGAAGCGCCGCCGGTGATGATGAATACGTTGTCCCTGATCTGCATGCCGTCTCCTTTGGTTTACGTTTACGTAAGCGTCAATTGACAGCATTGTAGCGTCATTACATGCAGCGGACAAAGCCTCCCACGGTGGTGCAATGCCGGCCCGTCGCACTTCTCGTCACGCCGGTACCGTTGCCCTGGAACGTGGTGCCGGCCGCATCGCGGCAGACGTTACCCACGCAGGCAGTGGGCGACGGCCGGGTCGGCGTCGGCGTGGCGAACGCGCCGGGGGCGGGACTGGTGTAGGGAGAGGGATTGCCGGGGGATGGATTGACGGCCGGCGGCACCGGCGGCACCGGGGCGGCCGGATACGGCGAGCGTGGCTCCAGCGTGGCCGAAGGCAGCACCGGCCGTGTTTCAGGCGTGGTATCGGGAATGCCGATGTGGGTACCCCGGTAGTCCTGCTGCGGCACCGGTCTTCGGGGCATCGGCCGCTGCGCCGGGGCCGTACGGCACGGCTCGGTTTCCAGGCTGCGGCCATCCGCGCCGAGCCTGCAGACGGGCAGGCTGGCATAGGCTTGCCGGTCGGCCGCGGCATCCTGCCGCGCAAGCACGGGCATCGAAACAAGCGCGCATGCCAGTACGGCGGCCAGCACGGCGGCGAACAAAGGGAAAGCGGGGAAACGGAATGGCGGCATGACAGACCCCAGGCGGAACGGCGTCCTCATGATACGCCGCCCTTCCCGGGCCCTGCCGCACCGCTGCGCGGCTGGCGCCGGCTGTCCGCTCAGCGCCTGACGGCAGGCGCCGCCGGCAGCGCCTGGGGCGCCCCCGTCGCCACGTGGCTCTTCTCCACCATTCTCGCCTGTATCCGGTCGGGCGTCACGGCCAGCCAGCCCGTCGTCGGCAGCAGCGGCACCAGCAGCAGCGCGACGATGTTGATGATCTTGATGAGCGGATTCACGGCCGGGCCGGCGGTATCCTTGTACGGGTCGCCGACCGTGTCGCCGGTCACGGCCGCCTTGTGCGCGTCGGAGCCCTTGCCGCCATGGTTGCCGTCCTCGATGTATTTCTTGGCGTTGTCCCACGCGCCGCCGCCGGTAGTCATCGAGATCGCCACGAACAGGCCGGTGATGATCGTTCCCATCAGCATGCCGCCCAGCGCGGCCGGCCCCAGCAGCATGCCCACCAGTACCGGCACCACCACGGGCAGCAGCGACGGCAGGATCATTTCCCGGATCGCCGAGGCGGTCAGCATGTCCACCGCCTTGTCGTACTCGGGCTTGCCCGTGCCGTCCATGATGCCCTTGATGTCGCGGAACTGCCGGCGCACCTCGATCACCACCGCGCCCGCCGCGCGCCCCACCGCCTCCATCGCCAGCGCGCCGAACAGGTAGGGAATCAGCCCGCCGATGAACAGCCCCACGATCACCATCGGGTTCGACAGGTCGAAGCGGATGTCGATGCCACGCGAGTCCAGCGCATGGGTGTAGTCGGCGAACAGCACCAGCGCGGCCAGGCCGGCCGAACCGATCGCATAGCCTTTCGTCACGGCCTTGGTGGTGTTGCCGACCGCATCGAGCGGATCGGTGATCGCCCGCACCGATTCCGGCATGCCGGCCATTTCGGCGATGCCGCCGGCATTGTCGGTGACCGGCCCGTAGGCATCGAGCGCCACCACGATGCCGGCCATCGACAGCATCGACGTGGCCGCGATCGCGATGCCGTACAGCCCGGCCAGCTCATAGGACACCAGGATCGCGATGCACACGGCCAGCACCGGATAGGCCGTCGATTTCATCGATACGCCGAGCCCGGCGATGATGTTGGTGCCGTGCCCGGTGGTGGATGCCTCGGCGATATGCCGTACCGGCTTGAAGTCGGTGCCCGTGTAGAACTCGGTGATGTACACCATCAGCCCGGTCAGCACGATGCCCACCACGGTCGCACCCATCATCTGCCAGCGCATGTCGTAGTCGGTCCACACCAGCCACGTGACGACGGCGAAGCCGATCAGCGACAGGATCGCCGACCACCACAGGCCCGTGTACAGCGCCGACATGATCTTCTTGCCGGGCTTGGCCTTGACGAACAGGCAGCCGACGATCGACGCCAGGATCGACACGCCGCCCAGCAGCAGCGGATACAGGATGGCCTCGCTGGGCATGTCGGTGATCATCAGCGCGCCGAGCAGCATCGTCGCGATCAGGGTCACCACGTAGGTCTCGAACAGGTCGGCCGCCATGCCGGCGCAGTCGCCCACGTTGTCGCCCACGTTGTCGGCGATCACGGCGGGATTGCGCGGATCGTCCTCGGGGATGCCGGCTTCCACCTTGCCGACCAGGTCGGCGCCCACGTCGGCGCCCTTCGTGAAGATGCCGCCGCCGAGACGGGCGAAGATCGAGATCAGCGAGGCGCCGAACGCCAGCCCGATCAGCGGCTTGATCACGTCATGGTGCGACAGGTTCGGCGCCGGGTAGGCGCCGCTGGCGAACGCGGTCAGCATCCAGTAGAACAGCGCCACGCCCAGCAGGCCCAGGCCGACCACCAGCAGCCCGGTGATCGCGCCGCTCTTGAAGGCCACGTTCAGGGCCTGGTTCAGGCCGATCGAGGCGGCCTGCGCCGTGCGCACGTTGGCGCGCACCGACACGTTCATGCCGATGAAGCCGCAGGCGCCGGACAGCACCGCGCCGATCAGGAAGCCCAGCGCCGTCTGCACGCCGAGCAGGTAGAAAATGGCAATGAGGAGGATGACGCCGACGATGGCGATGGTGCGGTACTGCCGCGCGAGGTAGGCGCCGGCGCCCTGCTGGATCGCCGCCGCGATCTCCTGCATGCGGGCGTTGCCCGCATCCTGCGCCAGGATCCAGCTGCGCGACCACAGCCCGTATATCACCGCGATGACGCCGCACGCCACCGCAAACCACAGACCTGCTGCCATATGTCCCCCTCTTGTGAACCAACGTTATCGAATTACGCAAACTTCATCACGCCGCGCGGGGCGGCAAACGAAACGATGCAAACGAAAACTGCGGCTGCGGCCAAAGGGGGCCGGCAAAAAAAACGGACCGCGCGGGTCCGTTTTTGAAATCTTATTCCGCCAGCGCGGCGAACGCGCGGTCGCGGATCTGGTCGACGGCGCCGACCCCCTCGATCTTGCGGTATTTCGGGGCTGCTGCGTCGCCCGACTTGGCCCACTCGTTGTAATAACCGAGCAGCACTTCGGTCTGGTTGTGGTACACCTCGAGGCGCTTCTTGACGGTCTCGGCCTTGTCGTCGTCACGCTGCACCAGCGGCTCGCCGGTGATGTCGTCGAGGCCTTCGACCTTCGGCGGATTGAACTTGACGTGGTACACGCGGCCGGAGCCCGGATGGCAGCGGCGGCCATCCATGCGTTCGATGATCTGCTCGTCCGGCACGTCGATTTCAAGCACGAAGTCGATCTTCACGCCGGCGTCCTTCATCGCGTCGGCCTGGGCGATCGTGCGCGGGAAGCCGTCGAACAGGTAGCCATTGGCACAGTCCGCTTCTTTCAGGCGATCCTTGACCAGGCCGATGATGATGTCGTCGGACACCAGCTGGCCGGCATCCATCACCGCTTTCGCGGCAATCCCCAACTCGCTGCCGGCCTTGATGGCGGCCCGCAGCATATCGCCGGTCGAGATCTGGGGAATGCTGTACTTTTCCTTGATGAAGTTGGCCTGGGTACCCTTGCCGGCACCGGGTGGTCCTAACAGAATGAGACGCATGAAGATTCCTAAAACGATTTTAATAATTTGATGGTACGTGTGTCAGTTGTGACGAAACTTACCACAAAACGCCGGCCCTACGCCACTTCGGGAGGCCGTTTGACATGCAAAAACGTCAAACGCTCAAGCGAAGTGAGCGCGGACCCGTTCCAGGTCTTCGGGGGTATCGACGCCGGGTGCCGGCGCCGCGTTGGTGACGTGCACGGCGATAGGATGGCCATGCCACAGCACGCGCAGCTGTTCGAGCGCTTCGATGCTCTCCAGCGGGGAGACTTCGAGCCGCGGATACGCCTGCAGGAAATCGTTGCGGTAGGCATACAGGCCGATGTGGCGCAACGGCAGGTAGCCGTCGGGCAGCGCGGCAGGACGAGACTGCGCCGCCTGTGCGAACGCGTCGCGCGCCCAGGGAATCGTGGCGCGGCTGAAATACAGCGCGCGGCCTGCCCGGTCCAGTACCACTTTGACCACGTTCGGATTGAACGCATCGGCCACCTCGTGCAGCGGATGCGCGCAGGTGGACATCGGCACATCGGCGCCGATGCGGGCGGCGCAGGCGGCCAGCAGCGCCGGGTCGATCAGCGGTTCGTCGCCCTGCAGGTTGACGACCACCGCCTGGGGCGGCAGGTCGAGGGCGCGCGCCACCTCGGCGATACGGTCGGTACCGGACGGATGATCGTCGCGCGTGAGCATCGCCGCGATGCCGTGCGCGGCGCACGCTGCCAGGATCGACGGGTGATCGGTGGCGACGATGATGCGGCCGGCGCCCGACAGCGCGGCGCGCTCGGCCACGCGCACGACCATCGGCTTGCCGCCAAGGTCGGCCAGCGGCTTGTCCGGCAGCCGGGTCGATGCCAGCCGCGCGGGAATGATGACGGTGAAGGTCACGGCAGCCGCCCGCTTATTCGACGGTGTCCTGCAGCGTGCGGGCCTCGTCGGCCCACATGATCGGGATGCCGTCGCGGACCGGATAGGCCAGGCGGTCGCCGCGGCAGATCATTTCCTGGGCTTTTTTATCGTATTCCAGCGGGCCCTTGCAAACAGGGCAGACCAGGATGTCAAGCAAACGTGCGTCCACGGCATTTCTCCACAATGTGTTCGATGAGCGCGGCATCGATCTGCGCGTTCACCGGAACGACCCACAGCCGGGGGTCGTTCCTCAGTTCTTCGATGTGCGCACATTTTACTGCATCCTTCTCGGTCATCAGGATCACTTCCGCCTCCACGTGCGCGAAGGGGCGGTCGAGAAAATCGTGATGATCGGGCAGCGGCAGTTCCTGGAACGCCAGCCCGGCATCGGCCAGCATGCGGAAGAAGCGCCCCGGGTTGCCGATGCCGGCGGCCGCCACCACGCGCCCGCGCCCGCCGATATGGCGCAGCGGTACGCGGTCGCGGCGGTCGCCGAGGCGTTCGGCGCAGTCGCCCGCCAGCACCATCTGCCAGGGGCGGCCGCCCACCCTGGCCGCCAGGCGCGGCGTCAGCGCCGGCGCATTGACCACGGTGACGTCGCGCCGGCGCGAAGGCGGTTCGCGCAGCGGCCCGGCCGGCAGGGTCCAGCCGTTGCCGACGCCCCGGCCATCGAACAGCACCACTTCGACATCGCGCTGCAGTGCATAGTGCTGCAGGCCGTCGTCGGTGACGATCACGTTCACTTCCGGGTGCGCGGCCAGCAGCGCCCTGCCCGCCTCGGCGCGGTCGCGGCAGACGAACACCGGGCAGGCGGCGCGGGTGGCGATCAGCACCGGCTCGTCGCCCGCCTCGGCAGGCGTGGACAGCGCGGTGACGGCGCGCGGCCCGGCGGGGCTTGTCCCGCCGCCCTTGCCGCCGAAGCCGCGCGAAATCACGCCCGGCGTCAGGCCCGCCGCGCGCAGCCGCTCGACCAGCCAGATCGTCAGCGGCGTCTTGCCCGTGCCGCCGATGAAGATGTTGCCCACCACGATCACGGGCACCGGCAGCCGGCTCGATTTCAGCACGCCGGCCCGGTACAGCCAACCGCGCAGGGCCGTCAGCGCGCGGAACAGCAGCGATACGGGATACAGCGCGCAAGCCAGCGGGCCGCGCCTGAGCCAGGCGCGGGTGAGGGTCGATTCGAGGTTCATTGGTCGCGAGTCAGTGGATCGGAAGCCGCCGGCCGTGGGCGAACGGGATGGCGTGACGGGCCACGCTTGTTTTCCACGCTTGTTTTCCACCCTTGTTTTCCACGCTTACTTGCCGGCCCCGGTCTGCGCCGCGAACGTCAGCTTGCCGAAACCGGCGATGCGCGCCGCCTCCATCACGTTGACCACCATCTGGTGCATCGCGAACTGGTCGGCATTGACCACGACCACCGGGTCGCTGCCCGGCTTCGCCGCCGCTTTCAGCACCGACGCCAGCCCGGCCACGTCGCGGAACGAGACCTGCTCGCCGTTGATCGTGTAGTTGCCCTTGGCATCGACCGTCACGTCGATCTGCTCCGGCTTTTCGGCCGCCTTCTGCGCATCGGCCGTGGGCAGCGTGATCTGCAGCTCGGTGAACTTGCTGTAGGTCGTCGTCACCATCAGGAAGATCAGGATCACCAGCAGAACGTCGATGAACGGGATCAGGTTGATCTCCGGGTCTTCCCGGCGCGCACCCTTGCGAAAATTCATGTGCCTTGCCCCCCTGTACCTGGACGCATGTGCGCGCTCACTGGCGCGCGCCGTGGACCACGTCGACGAAGCGCACGGCCTGCTGCTCCATCTGGATCACGTAGCCGTCCACCAGCGCGCGGAAGTGGCGGTAGAACACCAGCGTGGGCATCGCGATCGCCAGGCCGAAACCGGTGTTGTACAGCGCCACCGAAATGCCGTGCGCGAGCTGCGTGGGGTTGTTGCTGCCGGAGCCCGCGCCGAACAGTTCGATCATGCCGACCACCGTGCCGAACAGGCCCATCAGTGGCGCCAGCGAAGCGATCGTGCCCAGCGTCGTCAGGAAGCGCTCCAGCGTGTGGGCGACACCGCTGCCGGCTTCCTCGATCGATTCCTTCATCACCTCGCGCGGCGCGCTGACGTTGCGCAGCGCGGCGGACAGCACCACGCCCAGCGGCGAACTGGTCTCGAGCTTGCCGAGGATCTCGGGCGTGATGTTGCCGCTGCGGTAGACGCGCACCACCTCGTCGAGCAGGTTGGGTGGAATGATCCGGGCCTGCCGCAACGTCATCAGACGCTCGATGACCAGCGCGGTGGCAACGATGGAAGCGATCAGCAGCGGCCAGATCGGCCAGCCGGCGGCTTGAAAGATGGCGAGCAAAACGAACTCCTTGTAAAAGCGCAGACGCGCAATGTAGCGTGTTGCCGAGGTGGCGGCAAGTGTGGACAGGCACGATGTCCCCGCCTGGGACCCCGTGCGCGCCGCTGCGCCACCATCGCCTGCCATGTTTTGCACAAATTCTGTGGAAAAGACTGTGCGCAATGCCGACTCAACATTATAAGTCATTGATTTATAAGTAAAATACTTTGTAGCACATTTTTTGAGCAAAGGCTATGCCGCCAGCCGCCCGGGGTTCTTCACAACTTCTGTGGACAATATTGTTGGCAACGCTGCCGGCATGCATGCAAGTCGTTGTTTAAGCAGGTAATTTTCAATGTGCGCAAAATGCTTGCAGTACCGCGGCAAGACCCGTCCCGGGCAGGCGGCCTTCTGCACAGTAACTGTTGATAAGATTGTTGGCAAGGCACTCCGGAGATTGGAAAGTCTTTGATTTATAAGGATAAAATAACAAAGCTCAAAAATGAGGCAATGGCAGGAAATTGCCGGTTTTTTTGCTCGACTGGCCGGGCTGCTCTCCTTCTGCACAAAATCTGTGGACAATATTGTGCGCAATGCGGCTGGTAAGCCGCAACCCTGTTGATTCTTAAGGAAAAAACGTCAACGCCCAAAAATTAGGCAGACGCGGCGAAGACGATGCGGTTGCAGGTACCCCCGAAAAGATGGCCTTTCTGCACAGCTTGTGTGGATAAAATTGTGGGAAAGCAGGAAAATCGGAGCGCAACCCGTTGATTTTCCTGATAAATATTTTCGTGCGGAAATTTTTGGCAAGCGCCTGGAAGTTGTCCACGTTCCCCACAGATTCTGTGGATATCTTTGTGTGTAAGAATCTGCACTGTAGGGGAAGTCCTTGATTTGTAAGAATAATCTTACGCTGCCCACGAATGCGGCAATCGTTTTTATCCTTATAAATCAGCAGGTTGGAAATACACCTTGCTGTTTTAAGCGAGATATGACATAAGCATGACCGCTTGATGACTCTGTGGACAGAATCCGCGATGACTAACCGATGACTACCTTCGACCGCCCCGATTCAGCCCCCGGCCAGAGCGCCGTGATCACTGTCAGCGCGCTGAACCAGGCCGTCTCCCGGCTGCTGGAACGGTCTTTTCCATTGACCTGGATCGCCGGGGAAATTTCCAACTTCACGCGTGCCAGTTCCGGGCACTGGTATTTCACGTTGAAGGATGACGCCGCACAAGTGCGCGCCGTGATGTTCCGCGGCCGTGCCCAGTATGCCGGCTTCGTGCCGCGCGAAGGCGACAAGGTCGAGGTGCGCGCGCTGGTGACGCTGTACGGCCCGCGTGGCGACTACCAGATCAACGTGGAGGCGATCCGCCGCGCCGGCGTCGGCGCGCTGTTCGAAGCCTTCATGCGCCTGAAGGAGCGCCTGTCCGCGGCCGGCCTGTTCGACGAGGACCGCAAGCGCGCCCTGCCCCTGTTTGCCCGCACGATCGGCATCGTCACCAGCCCGCAGGCGGCGGCGCTGCGCGACGTGCTGACCGCCCTGCGCCGCCGCGCGCCGCACGTGAAGGTGGTGCTTTATCCCACGCTCGTGCAGGGCCAGCTGGCCGCCGAGCAGATCGCGCTGGCGATCCGCACCGCTTCGGCGCGCGCCGAGTGCGACGTGCTGCTGGTCTGCCGCGGCGGCGGCAGCATCGAGGACCTGTGGTGCTTCAACGATGAGGCGGTGGCCTATGCAATCGCCGAATGCGCCATGCCGGTGATTTCCGGCGTGGGCCACGAGACCGATTTCACGATCGCCGATTTCGCCGCCGACCTGCGCGCCGCCACGCCCACCGCGGCCGCGGAGCTGGCCGCCACACCGCGCGGCGACTGGCTTGCATCGTTGCGGGCCGACGCCACCGACCTGCACCGCGCGATGCGCCGCACGCTGAACGACGCCGCGCAAACGCTCGACCACCAGAGCCGCCGCCTGCTCAGCCCCACGGCGCGGATCCGCCAGCAGCGCCTGGCCCTGCTGGCGCTGTCGACGGCGCTGATGCATGCCACGCGCACACCCGTCAACCAGTCACGCCACGCGCTGGAACGCCTGGCCGGACGGCTGGCCGCGCAGCGACCGGACACGCGCGCCGCGCGGGCGCACCTGGGCGCATTGCAGCACCGCTGCGCCGTCAACATGGCCAGCCGCGTGCAGCGCGAACGCGAGGCGCTCGGCGCGCTGGCCGCGCAGCTCGAAATGCTGAACCCGCAACGCACGCTGGAGCGCGGCTACGCGATCATTGCCGACAGCAAGGGCGCGATCCTGCGCTCGCCGGCACAGCTGCAGCCGCGCCGCAAGCTGCGCGTGCGGCTGGCCGAAGGCAGTGCCGACATCACCGTGTCCGGGGTACAACCCACGCTTTAAAGTCGTTCTAGTATGTTAATCTTGCCTGTCGGTACACCCACGAGATAACAATTGAACAAACCAACAGCGCCAGCAGTGGCAGCCGGGCCTTCGACCCTGCTCGACGTCGCCCGGGAGGCGGGCGTCTCACCGTCGACCGTATCGCGCATCCTGAACGGCACGGCCCGCGTATCCGACGACAAGCGGCAAGCCGTGATGAAGGCCATCGCGCGCACCAACTTCGCGCCGAACCTGATGGCGCAGGGCCTGAAAAAGGGCCGCTCGCACACGATCGGCATCATCGTGCAGGACATCTCGTCGCCGTTCTTCGACGAGACGCTGCACGGCGTCGACGACGGCCTGAAAGGCACCGGCTATGCGTCCGTCATCGTCACCGGCCACTGGAGCGCGCTGGAGGAAGCGGACCGGATCCGGCTGCTGCTGGCGCGCAAGGTGGACGGCATCATCCTGCTCTCCGGCAACCTGCCGGACGAAGAATTGCTGCACTTCGCCACGCAGCGGCCGATCGTCGTTACCGGCCGCGCACTCGATGCGCCGAATGCGCTGGGCTTCACGATGGACAACGAGCATGGCGCCTACCTGGCCGTGCAGCACCTGATCGAACTGGGCCACCGCCGCATCGCGTTCGTGTCGGGGCCGCCCAGCCATGCGGATGCATCGAGCCGCCTGCGCGGCTACCGCAAGGCGCTGGAAGGCGCCGGCATCGCCGTCGACCCGGCACTGGTCGTAGAAGGCAACTTCCACGAGAACAGCGGCCTGATCGCGATCAACCACCTGTTCGAGACGCGCCAGGAGTTTTCCGCCGTGTTCGCGGCCAACGACCAGAGCGCCTATGGCGTGCGGCTGGCCCTGTATCGCAAGGGCGTGCGCGTGCCGGAAGACGTGTCGCTGGTGGGTTTCGACGACCTGCCCGGTTCATCGTTCACCACGCCGCCGCTGACCACGGTGCGCCAGCCGCTGTACGAGATCGGCCTGACCGCGATCACCGCGCTGCTGCGGCTGATCAGCGGCGACCGGGTGCCCACGCGCGTACCGCCGGTCGAACTGGTGATCCGCGAGACCACGCTGCCGCGCTGACGCGCCTTGCACGGCACGGCGGCCTGGCGCAGTTATCTGAAGCAAGCGGGAAAACGCAGTCGATCCGATATACGCGGTCGCGCAGGCTCACTATTCGAAAGGGTTTCGGCAGGGCGGCGGGGGACGCATTACAATGATGGGCGTTTTGAAAACGTTGATTCTTCAGTCCCCTCATAAGGAAATACACATGGAACATACTCTGCCTCCCCTGCCGTACGCCAAGGATGCCCTGCTGCCGCACATCTCGGCTGAAACGCTGGAATACCACTACGGCAAGCACCACCAGGCTTACGTCACGAACCTGAACAACCTGATCAAGGGCACCGAGTTCGAGAACCTGTCCCTGGAAGAAATCATCAAGAAATCCTCCGGCGGCATCTTCAACAACTCCGCGCAGGTGTGGAACCATACGTTCTTCTGGCACTGCATGGCACCGAACGCCGGCGGCGCGCCGACCGGCCCGGTGGCCGACGCGATCAACGCCAAGTGGGGTGCGTTCGACAAGTTCAAGGAAGAATTCTCCAAGTCGGCCGTCGGCAACTTCGGTTCCGGCTGGACCTGGCTGGTGAAGAAGGCCGACGGTTCCGTCGACATCGTCAACACGTCGAACGCCGCCACGCCGCTGACCACCGAGAACAAGCCGCTGCTGACCGTGGACGTGTGGGAACATGCGTACTACATCGACTACCGCAACGCGCGTCCGAAGTTCGTTGAATCGTGGTGGAACCTGGTCAACTGGGAATTCGTGAACCAGAACTTCGCCTGAATGTGACGTGCTCCGGTTCCGGGGCACGGTTCGGCAAACGGCCCGCCTCGCGCGGGCCGTGTCGTTTGATCGGGGCGTTGTTCGCATTCACTGTGTAATGCTTCAAGGAATGGAAATTTTTCAGCAAACTGGCCCGACTTCCCGCGAAAAGCGCCTTGATCAGCCATAACCTTCGTAGCGCGACCGCTTCGTGGCCCCCTCCCTTCCCCGCTTTGCCTTGATATAGATCAAAGCCCAACCGTCCCTCCTGATCGCATGCTGGCGGTTCGCATCGATTACATTGGCTGGCAGGCAGCACCGCGCCTTCCTGAACGCCTCGAACCCATTCCGCAACCATGCGGCAGGAGACCGACATGAACCAGTTCCCCCGCGATTTCCCGCACACCCTCACCGGTTTCGGCGGCGATCCGTCCCTGAACCAGGCCCAGCACCGGGAAGCCTGCAGGAAATGCCCGGTCATCCTGATGCACGGCAACGGCGGCAATTCGGTGCATCCCAAGTACGGCATGGTGATCATGAAAGGGTTCCTGAAGGAGGCCGGCTACCAGGATTGCGAGTTGTGGTGCTGCGATTACCTCGGCGAAAACAACGAGGCCGCGCCGATACCGGGCGTGCACCGCGACCACATCGACGCCGTTCGCGGCTTCATCGACGACGTGCGTGCCTACCTGGGCGTGGCCAGGGTGGATTTCATCGGCCACTCGCTCGGTTGCGGGATGGTCAACGGCTACCTGCGGGGGCTGCAGCCGGACGGCCAGTGGAACAGCGCCGACCACCGCCTGCATGCGGCCGGAACCTTCGTCAGCCTGGCCGGCGCCCAGTACGGTCTCGGACAGTTCAGTTCGGACGAATTCCGCACGGGCGGCGAATTCGAAACGCTGTCGCATCAATTTCGCGACGTATCCAGCGACGACACCCCGTCCGGCAGCAGCGACAGCTCGGCACAGATCGCGCCGATCGACGCATGGAAGGTCGCCACGTCGCTGGACGACGACCTCGTCAATTATGTCGCCGTGATCGCGCGCGGCGACTTCGTCGACCAGCAGCATCGCGACACGAGCCGGCGCCACGGCGCCCATCTCAACCTGGTGCGCGACCTTGGCGCCGGGCTCGGCGGCCATGAAAAGGTCATCAAGAGCCAGGCCGTGTTCGACGCGTTCAAGGGTTACCTGAACCGCTATCCGCCCATCCCGCCGGTGACGTTCACGGTCGACAGGAACAGCGGCAACTACGGCACGAACCTGCAGGTCACCGTCACGGTATCGCCGCCCGGTGCCACGGTCGCCTATACCGCCCGCCGCGTCACGAAAGCCGTGACGGCGGGCTACCTCGCCGAGTCGGTGGCCGAAACGCTGGAAGGCGCGCTGCCGCACAACGGCACGCTGACACTGGCCCATGACGGCGCCTGGGACGTGCGCTTCTCGTCAGGCACCGGCGACGCGCTCGAACGCGCGTACGGCGTCAACGCAGCCATCCCGAACCTGACCATCGTTACACCGGAAAACCCGCCCTTCCAGGTCAGCCTGGAAGTGGTGACCAGCACCGACAAGGGAACGGTGTACTACAGTACCGACAAGGTGGGCTGGCTGGCGCAGTCCACGGTCTTCATCCGCGAAACCGCCACGCTGCATTTCATCGCGATCGATGCCGATGGCCTGGCGTCGCCCATCGTGTCGCGCTCGTTCCTGAAGAAGCCGGTGGAATTCGTGAAGGCCACGCTGACGGAGCATTTCCTCGCGCACCGGCTCGACGTGGGTGAATACGTCGACCTGACGGTGGAACTCGGCGGCAATGCCGTGATCACACTGTATTTCATCGACAACGACTGGGTGCGCGATCCCGACACGCCCGAAGTGGCGCCCGAGCCGCCGGGCATCACGCTGTCGGACGATTCCGGCGTCAAGACCGGGCCGTTTACGCTGACCGTGGCCGCGCACCATGCCACCGATGCGGCGCCGGCCATTCATTACACGCTCGATGGTTCCACGCCGACCCGCCGCTCGCGCGGCTTCACGTCGCCGGGGCGAATCGTGTTCGATACGGCCGGCACGAAAACACTGAAATGCCGTGCCCGCGACGCGGCGGGCAACTGGTCCGACACGGTAACCAGGACCTACCGGCTGGAGTTCGGCCACCAGCCTCCGGCGATCCGGTGCGACAGGCCCGGCGGCGTTTACGGACGCGCGTTCCATACCGTGATCTCCGGCCCCGACGAGCATGCCATCGTGTACTACACCGAAGACGGCTCCGACCCCGCCGATGGCCGGAACCCGGGCAGGAAATCCTTCGAAGGCAGCAAGCGCTTCCACATCCGCGGCAATGGTCCGCATGCGATCCTGTGCCATGCGAAGGACGGCGCCGGCGGCGAGACCGCCGGCGCCTTCGGCTGGCGGATCGACGATCACCGGTATCCGGAAACCCGGATCGCGCCATCGGCCGGCGGCAGCTTCGTCGACGGGGTCCGCATCGAACTGGAAGCCGCCGGACCGTGCGCATGGACCCGCTACACGCTCGACGGCAGCGAACCGTCGGACACCAACGGTGAAACCTATACGGCGCCGATCCTCCTCGACCGCTGCGCGCGCCTGCGCTTTCGTTCGATGGGCCCGGCGGGGCAGCTGGAACCGGTGCGCAGCGCGGACTTCATCGTGACCCGGCACCCGGACCAGCTGGCATTCGACAGCGACCCGCGGCACACCGGCTACCTGGTCGCCCGGCGCGGCGCCGGTGCCGGCGCTCCCGGCCACGCCGGCGAGGCGATATTCGCCGGCACGGGAAGCCTGCTCAGGATCGGCGACGATGGCGGCGGGCGCGCCGAGGCGAGGGCCTTCGTGCACTTCGACACCTCATCCCTGCCGGACAACGCGGCAATCGGCAATGCGTGCCTGGAAGTGACTTTCCATGGCAAGTCCGGCGATCCGTGGGGCGGCGGCGGGACGGTCGCGATCGACGTGCAACGCGGCTACTTCGGTTCGTCGCGCAACCTGCATGCGGGCGACTGGGATGCCGCGGCAACGGCCGAAGGCGTCGCGCAGATCGGCGGCTTGTCGCCCGGCACGTGCCGGTCCGACGATTTCTCCCAGGCCGGCCTGCAAGCGATCAACAGGGCGGGCGTCACGCAGATCCGGCTGCGGTTGACCGCTCCCGCCGGCGCGCCGTCCGGCGCCTGCCTGCTGCTCGAAGGGGGCGCGCAAGTCAGGCTGCATGTCACGCTGGCCAGCCCGGACCGGTAACGCCACGGCGGGGCAGCGCGGTGCGGCAAGCCGGCCTGCACCCGTGCTATCATCTTCCGAAAGCTCGCCGCCCGGCGGGCTTTTTCTTTGCTGGAGAAACGATGACCTACACCGCATCCCGCCACCGTTATGAAACGATGCAATACCGCACCTGCGGGCGCAGCGGCCTGAAACTGCCGGTGCTGTCGCTGGGCCTGTGGCACAACTTCGGCGATACCACGGCCACGGCCACGCAGCGCGACATGCTGCGCACCGCGTTCGACCACGGTATCACCCACTTCGACCTGGCCAACAACTACGGCCCGCCATACGGCAGTGCCGAAACGAACTTCGGCCGCATCTTCCGCGACGATTTCAAGCCCTATCGCGACGAGCTGATCATTTCCACGAAGGCCGGCTGGGACATGTGGCCCGGCCCCTACGGCCAGGGCGGCGGCTCGCGCAAGTACCTGCTGGCCAGCCTGGACCAGAGCCTGCAGCGCATGGGACTGGACTACGTGGACATCTTCTATTCCCACCGTTTCGATCCGGACACGCCGCTGGAAGAAACGATGGGCGCGCTGGCGCACGCCGTGCAGCAGGGCAAGGCGCTGTACGTGGGCATTTCGTCGTACTCCGCCGACAAGACCGCGGAAGCGCAGCGGCTGCTGGCGGAATGGAAGGTGCCGTGCCTGATCCACCAGCCGTCCTACAACATGCTGAACCGGTGGATCGAAACGGAGGGACTGCTCGACACGCTGGGCCGCCAGGGTATCGGCTGCATCACGTTCACGGCGCTGGCGCAGGGCATCCTCAGCGACAAGTACCTGAACGGCATCCCGCCCGATGCGCGCGTGAACCGCCCCGGCGGCGGCTCGCTGCTGCCGGCCCACCTGTCGGAGGAAAACCTGCGGCGCGTGCGCGGCCTGAACGATATCGCCAGTGCGCGCGGCCAGTCGCTGGCGCAGATGGCGCTGGCCTGGGTGCTGCGCGATCCGCGCATCACGTCCACGCTGATCGGCGCCTCCAACAGCGCGCAGATCCGCGAGAACATCGGTGCCCTGGAGTACCTTGCGTTCACCGATGAGGAACTGGCCGCCATCGATGCGCTGGCCCAGGAAGGCGGCATCAACCTGTGGGCCGGGTCGTCGGCGACCTGATCCCGGATGCGGCCGTGCACGGATGAGCCCGTGAATACCATGGGATCAACCCCGGAAGTGGACACGGCCGCGTCAGTAAATCACGGCCGCGTCAGTCGATCGCCGGACCGTCGTCAGACGATCCCGCCGTTGGCGCGCAGCGTCTGGCCGTTGACCCAGCTCCCCGGCCGCACCAGGAACGCCACCGCCTCGGCGATGTCTTCCGGCTGGCCCAGCCGCTCCAGCGGCGCCATCTTCGCCAGCCGCTCGACCTGCTCGTCCGTCTTGCCGGTCAGGAACAGGTCGGTCGCGGTCGGCCCCGGCGCGATCGCGTTGACGGTAATCCCCTTGCCGCGCAACTCCTTGGCGAGGATGTTCGTCATCGTCTCCACGGCCGCCTTGGTCGCGGCATAGACCGCATAGCCGGGCAGCGCCAGCCCGACCACGCTGGTGGAGAAATTGACGATGCGCCCGCCGTGCGCCATCCGCGTCGCGGCTTCGCGCAAACCGTTGAACGTGCCCTTCACGTTGACGGCGAACAGCCGGTCGAACGTGGCGTCGTCAGTGTCCGCGACGTGCGGCAATGCCGGGGGCAGGATGCCGGCGTTATTGACCAGCACATCGACGCGGCCGAAGCGTTCGATGGCCGCATCGAACAGCGTGCGCACGGCGGCGGGGTCGGCGACGTCGGCCTGCACGGCGGCCGCCCTGCCACCCTGCCCCTCGATCGCCGCCACCACCTGCGCGGCTTCCCGCGCACCGCCCGCATAGTTGACGATGACCGCGTAGCCGTCGGCGGCGAGGCGCTGCGCGATCGCCGCGCCGATGCCCCGCGATGCCCCGGTGACGATGGCGACCTGCCGCTCCGTGCTTGCTTGATTGTTCATTTCACTGCTTTGATTGCTCATTTAACGGCTCCGTGACTGGTTTCGATGCAGGCCAGTATGAATCATGCAGGGTTGCCGCGGGTGCGCGTGTTCGCCGACCGGCTGGCCGAAGCGATGGCCGGTGCCGCCGATCTTGACTGGCGGAATGGTGCGTCGTCCAGCGGGTGCCGCCGGGTACGATAGCGTTTCAGCAACGCGCACGCATCGGCCAACCGATAACCGGCGCGCATCAGCCAACCGATCACAGTCAATACGACGAAGGAGCACAGCATGCGTTTGAAACGACTCTCGGACCAGGTCATCGTCATCACCGGCGCCACCAGCGGCATCGGCCTGACCACGGCCCGCATGGCGGCCGCCCGCGGCGCGAAGGTGGTGCTGGCAGCACGCGGCGAGGAAGCCCTGGAACAGCTGGAACAGCAGTTGCGCCAGCGCGGCGCGGAAGCGCTGGCCGTGCCGACCGATGTCGGCAAGAAGGATGAAGTGCATGCGCTGGCCCAGGCCGCCATCAAGCGCTTCGGCCGCATCGATACGTGGATCAACAACGCGGGCATCTCGATCTTCGGCCGTGCCGAGGAAGTGACGGAAGAAGACAATCATCGCCTGTTCCAGACCAATTTCTGGGGCGTGGTGAACGGCTCCCTGGAAGCGGTGAAGCACCTGCGCAAGGATGGCGGCGCGCTGATCAACCTGGGCAGCGAACTGTCCGAGGTCGCCGTGCCGCTGCAGGGCATGTACGCCGCATCGAAGCACGCGGTGAAGGGCTACACGGATGCGCTGCGGATGGAGCTGGAGCATGACAAGCTGCCCATTTCCGTCACGCTGATCAAGCCCGCCGCGATCGACACGATGTTCTCGGTCCATGCGCGCAACTACATGGACGTGGAACCGAAGCTGCCCGAGCCGATCTACCCGCCGGAAATGGTGGCCGAGGCGATCCTGGACGCGGCGCAGCACCCGAAACGCGATGTCTTCGTCGGCAATGCGGCGAAAGCGAACGCCATCGGCGGCTTCACGCTGCCCAGCCTGTTCGACAAGCTGGGCGCCACGGCCATGTGGAACCAGCAGCGCACGAACAAGCCGTCGCGCTGGACCCGCAGCGACGCGCTGCACTCTTCCGACCCGCAGCAGGAACTGCAGCAGCGGCTCGGCACGCAAACGGTCGATGGGGGCACCACTTACCGCGCCAGGTCGCCTCTGAAGCTGGCACTGCTCGGTGGCGGCGCGCTGGCCGCGGCATGGTTCCTGACCCGCCAGAATGGCGAGGCGGGCCAGCGCGGCAACAGCTGACGCCGCAAGCAACAGGCACGCGAGGCCGGCCCGGAGTCATCCGGGCCGGCCTTTTTATTGGCGCTGCCGTAGTGGCTGAACAGTGCTTGCTGCGTGAGCCATCATTCGTGGCGAACTCTTGACGCAATAACCATCATTCACCAATCAAGTTTTTAACAATAAACCTCTTGCTCCGGTCAGATTGCAATCGCTATACTGCGCAATGTTGTACGACAACTGACAACCACCCCACCATAATCAATCCATAAGGGGCTTACCGGAGGCACCATGGGCAACAGCATTCCCAGTATCAAACCAACCCGCGCGCGCTGGACGATCCTCGCGATCCTGTTCATCGTCACCACCATCAATTACGCCGACCGTGCCACGATTTCGATCGCCGGCCCGGAACTGAGCAAGCAGCTGGGCCTGTCGCCGGTCGAGATGGGGCTGATCTTCTCGGCCTTCTCATGGTCCTATGTGCTATGCCAGCTGCCCGGCGGCTGGCTGCTGGACCGTTTCGGCACCAAGATCGTGTACTTCTTCTCGATCTTCCTGTGGTCGCTGTTCACGCTGGCCCAGGGCTGGGTCGGGTTCTTCAGCGGCGGCGCCGCCGTCGCCATGCTGTTCACGCTGCGGCTGATCGTCGGCGCGGCCGAGGCACCGTCGTTTCCGGGCAATAGTCGTCTGACAACCTCGTGGTTTCCAACCGCGGAACGGGGCACGGCGGCGGCCATCTTCAACTCGGCACAGTACTTCGCCACCGTGCTGTTCGCGCCGATCATGGGCTGGCTCGTGCATACCTACGGCTGGGAAAGCGTGTTCTTCGTGATGGGCTCGCTCGGCGTGCTGATGGCGTTCGCCTGGCTGAAATTCGTCCATGGCCCGCGCCAGCACCCGCGCGCGAACGCGGCGGAACTCCAGCATATCGAAAAAGGCGGCGCACTCGTCGACCTGGAAACGACCGGCCTGCTCGCCGCCGACCGGCCGCAGATCGACACCTGGTCGTGCCTGAAACAGCTGCTGTCTTCGCGCATGCTGCTGGGCATCTATATCGGCCAGTACAGCATCAACACGCTGACCTACTTCTTCCTGACATGGTTCCCCGTATACCTCGTCAAGGAACGCCACATGACGATCCTGAAGGCCGGCTTCATCGCCGCGCTGCCGGCGATCGCCGGCTTCCTGGGCGGGGTACTGGGCGGCATCATCTCGGACCGGATGATCAAGCGGGGCTACAGCACCTCGGTGGCGCGCAAGACGCCGATCATCGGCGGCATGCTGCTGGCCACCACGATGGTGCTGTGTAACTACGTGGAACAGGACTGGGTGGTGGTGGCCGTGATGGCGCTGGCATTCTTCGGCAAGGGCATCGGCGCGCTGGGCTGGGCCGTGGTCGGCGACACATCGCCAAGCCAGGCAGGCGGCATGAGCGGTTCGCTGTTCAACATGTTCGGCAACGTGGCCGGCATCACCACGCCGATCGTCATCGGCTTCATCCTGCAGGCCACCGGCTCGTTCTACGGCGCGCTCGTGTTCGTCGGCGCCAACGCGCTGGTGACGGTGCTGTGCTACCTGTTCCTGGTGGGCGAGATCAAGCGGTTCGAGTTCAGCAAGCCGGTGATCAAGACGGCCGCCGCTGCCTGACGACGGATTGCAAGACGTAAAACGGGGCCTGGCGGCCCCGTTTTACGTTCCCTGCGCGTTTTGTGCGTGTTACCCGCGCGGCATCTCCGCCGCGCCTGCCTGCATCACGCGCCGCGTTCGATATCGTCCGCTTCGCGTTCGCCGTCCAGCGTTACGGTTTCGATATGGTCGACGTCGATGTCGGCGCCATCCGGTGCCGTGGTATCGCGGCCGGCCGTCGCCCGCTCGCCGGTGCCGCCCGAATCGGAATCGCTGTCGAGATCGGCGTCACCCAAGTCCGGCCCCGCCGTGCCGCCGGCCGTGCCCAGGTCGTCATCCTCGTTGGTACCGCCGTCGAGATTGGTTTCCTCGATCTGCTGGGCCAGCCCGGATCCGCCCTGGACATCGCTGCCGGAATCGGACGTATCGCTGGGTCCGAGCGCCCCGGTGCCGTGGCCGCGGCCCAGCACGCGGTCCGGCGCGGTCGGAAAGTTATCGGGATCGAGTGTGCTGCTGCCTGACATAGTGCCTCCTGTTGATTGCGTGGCCGCCACTGCGGCGTTGCAAAGACTGTAACAGCCCGATCCGAACCACGTCGCACTTCAGAACCCATACCCTTGTCGCTCCGGCCGTTCCCGATGCGATTCCAAAACTCGCCCGGCGAATGTCCGGCACCCATTCAGGCGCTGAATCTCACATATCAAAAAACGTTATTTCAGTAATGAATAATTCAGGCATATACTGTGTTCATCAACTGGAGGAACATCATGAAAACCGCAACCACCCTGATCGCCGCTTTGACCCTTGCCTCGGCCGGTGCCGCTTTTGCCGCGGAAGAACCTGCCAACGCGGCTGCCGTCGCCACCTCGACCGCCGCTGCCGCCGGCACGACCACGGTCGCCATCACGCAGCAGGCACCCAGGCAGCAGGGCCGGACCCGCGCCGAAGTGAAGGCGCAAGTGATCGCCGCGCGCAGGAACGGCACGCTGATCGAAACCGAAGCCGACATGGACGTCGCCCAGACCCGCAAGCACTACGCACAGTAAAACCCCTGCAGTCAGCGCCGATGCCGCGTGCCGCCCGAATTTCGCCGCCGTGTTCGCCGCGGCCGGCCCCCGCTTTTGCCGGTACTGTCGCCATCATGTTCGCACTGGTCCTTGCCGGTTGCGCGGACATGGGCAATGTCAAGCCGCAATCGCACCTGTTGCCGGCCAATGACCTGGCGGCCGGTGCCGCGATCGGCGCCGCCGTGGCGCCGGATGCGAAATGGCCGGCCGAACAGTGGTGGCATGCCTTCGGCGATCCGCAGCTCGACCGGCTGATGGACGCGGCGCTGGCCGGCAATCCCGGCCTGAAGGCGGCGCAGGCGCGCGTGCGGCAAGCCGCCGCGCTTGCGGACCTGGTCGATGCCGCCGGCAAGCCACAGCTCGCCGCCAACGCGGGCACCACCCGCGAACGCTTTGCGGCCCATGCTTCCGTGCCGGCACCGCTGGCCGGCAACTGGGCCTGGTACAACTCGGCCACGCTGAACGGCTCGTACGACCTGGACCTGTGGGGCCGCCATCACGACATGCTGGCCGCCGCGCTGGGCGATGCGCGCGCCGCCGCGGCCGAAGCGCAGATGGCGCGCCTGTCGCTGCAGGCCGCGGTGGTGCGCACCTACATCCAGCTGTGGTACCGCCATGCATTGCAGGACAGCATTGCCGACAGCCTCGCGCAGCGGCACCGGATCCTCGAGATCGTGCGCCGCCGGCAGGCTGCCGGGCTGGCCAGCATGATCGACGTGGCCACCATCGAAAACACGTTGCCGGCTGGCCGGCGCGAGCACGAGCAGGTCGGCGAATCGATCGCGGTGCTGCGCAACCAGCTGGCGGCACTGGTCGGCAAGGGACCGGGCGACGCCGAGACGATCGCCCGGCCAGCGCCGGCCCTGCGGCAGGCCGCCACGCTGCCCGGTGCACTGCCTGCGGAACTGCTGGGCCGTCGCCCCGATATCGCCGCCATGCGCTGGCGCGTCGAGGCAGCCGGCAAGCGCATCGAGGGGGCCCGCGCGGCGTTCTATCCGAACCTGAACCTGGTCGCATTCGCCGGCCTGCAGTCGTTCGGCTTCACCCGTTTCTTCGACGCATCGGCCCGCACGCTCGGTTTCACGCCGGCGTTCAACCTGCCCATCTTCGAAGGGGGCCGGCTGCGCAGCCAGCTGGCGGCCGAAACAGCCGCGTACGACGCGGCCGTCGAACAATACAACGGCACGCTGGTCGGCGCCCTGGCCGAGGTGGCAAATGTTGTAGCAAAGATACAGTCATCGGATGAACAGCAACACCTTGCCGAGCATGCGCTGGCCACCGCCAGCCGGGCACATGCGCTGGCCGACAAGGCGTACCGGAGTGGCATCACGGATGCTACCGACGCCCTGCGGGCACAGCTGTTATTGCTGGGTGAACGGGACCAGCTGCTGCGCGTGGAAAGCGAGCGGCTGGACAATTATGCGAGCCTGATGGCGGCGCTCGGCGGGGGTGCCGGAATGGAGGAAGGCATCTAAAAACAATTTACCTTTGTGCAACCACTAGTACAATCCATGTATTGACAGATCTATTGCACAGGAGTGCGCCAATGAGCAGTTTTGACGCGACAAACAAGCGGTTGAAGACCATCCACGAACGGATGCCGGCATTTCCGGAAGACTTGATGCGCTTGCTCCGCATGACCTACCACGTGCAAAAACGCATGAAGGACTTGTCGAACGCGGTGCTGCGCAAGTACGACCTGGTCGATGCCAGCTACATGGTGCTGGCGGTGCTGTACGGCTCGGAGAATGAAACATCCACCGCCTCGACGCTGGGCGAGGCATGCATGGAAAAGCCGGCCAACCTGACGCGGGTGTGCAACGACCTGGAAACGCAGGGGCTGATCACGCGTGGCAACCGCCCTGGCGACCGCCGCTGCGTGATGATCTCGCTGACCGACAGCGGCCGCAGCCTGATCGAGCAGGTGATGCCCGAAGTGTGGGGCCGCACCACGCGCGCCTATGAGGGCCTTTCGGCGGAAGACCTGCGCTTGCAGGAGCAGCTGTTTGCCCGGCAGCTGGAAAACCTGGACAACATATAACGGTCCCTTGCTGCGGCGGGGCTGTTCAAGAAGAACATGACACCCGAACCCGCAGCCCCCTCCGCCCTTCCTTGCCTGCACTGGCTGCGCCGCGAACTGCGCGGCTGGGCCGACGCCGACGGCGAGCGCGTGCTGTTCGTCGTGCGCACGCTGGCCGCCGCGTATGCCGCGCTGTGGCTCGCGTTCCGCCTCGGGCTCGATTCGCCGGCCACGGCGATGACCACGACCTTCGTGCTCGCGCTGCCCTCCTCCGGCCAGGTGCTGGAAAAGGCGCTGTACCGCCTGCTGGGCACGATCGTCGGCTGCGCCGCGGCACTGGCTCTTACCGCGCTGTTCCCGCAGCAGGCGCCGCCGCTGTTCGCCGGCCTGGCGCTGTGGATCGCGCTGTGCACGGCCGGCGCCTCGATGCACCGCAACCAGCAGTCCTACAGCTTCGTGCTGGCCGGGTACACGGCCTGCATGATCGTCGTGCCCGCGCTCGATGCGCCGGCGGGCGTGTTCGCGCTGGCGGTCACGCGCACCACCGGCGTCGGCCTGGGCGTGCTGGTGGCGGCGGCCGTGCACGACGTACTGCTGCCCCGCCGCCAGGGCCTGCAGGTCATGCGCACCGTGCAGGCGCGCCATGACCGCTTCCTCGGCTTCTGCCGGGAGGTGCTCGAACACCGGCTGCCGCCCGCCGAAGCGGAGCTGAACCACCTGCGTTTCGCGGCGGACATCGCGGCACTGGAATCGGGCCGCGCGGCCGCATTCTTTGAAGCCGGTCCGGCGCACACGCGCCAGCTGCACGCCTTCAACGGCGCCTTCATGACGGCGCTGACCACCTTCCATACGCTGCATCGGCTGCTGCACCGGCAACGGCACGAAACCGCCTCGCCCGTGCCGGCGCTGATCGAACCGCTGGAGGCACTGGTCGCGCAGGCACTGGCCCCGGGTGCCGATGCTTCGCTCGCCGGCCTGCCCGCCGCACTGGAACAGGCGGCCGGAGCCGGCCGCGCAGAGCTGCCCGCGGACGACGGCGCAGATGCCCGCCGCTGGCGCATCGACTTCGATACCGCCGCCAAACTGGCCGCGCGCTTCGCGCACGACCTGGCAGCATTCAACGGCATCCACGACAGCCTGGCGCACAGGAAGTGCATGCAGGTCAGCGAGCCGCTGGCGTACGCGCCGAAGACGCCGCCCGGCATCGTTGCCGCCAGCGGCCTGCGCGCCGCCTGCGCGATGCTGGCCGCCGCCACGCTGTGGTACTGGCTGGCGTGGCCGGCGATGGCCAACGCACTGGTCATGACCACCATCTTCTGCGCCCTCGCATCGGGCTCGCCGCGCCCCACGGCGATGGTCAGGCAGGTGCTAACCGGCTTCGTGATCGGCGCCCCGCTCATCTATGCCACCGAGTTCCTGCTCGTCGCGCGGGCCGACGGCTATCCGATGATGATGCTGGCCACGGCGCCGCTGCTGGCCTTCGCCGCCTGGCTGATGACCGATCCGAAACGCGCCGGCGTGGGCATCGGCATGGCGATGTTCAGCAGCCAGTTCCTGGCACCGGCGAACGTGATGCACTATGACGCCGGTGCCGTCATCAACAACATGCTGAGCCAGCTCGGCGGCGTGCTGCTGGCCTTCGTGATCTTCCACGTGGTGCTGCCCGGGCACACGATGGGCAACCGCGCGCACGTGGCGGCGGCGCTGTGGCGCGAAGCGCTGGCGGCGTGCACGGCGCGGCTGCGCGGCCGCGGCGAACGGCTGCGGCACCGCTTCGACAACCGGGTGCGCGACCTGCTGGCGCAGCTGAACGCGGCGGCCGGTTCCGCGCCGTCGCCGGAAACGCGCGCGGTGGTGCGCCAGGGCCTGACGTTGCTGGAGCTCGGCCATGCCATCATCGAGCTGCGCACGCTGTTGCGCGCGACCAGTCCCGGCCCCGTTGCCGGGGTGCTCGACGGCACGCTGCGCGCACTGGCCGCCTGGCTGGCCGCGCCGCGCGAGGACACCCGCACCGCCGCGATCTACGCCGTGCAGGCCGCCGGCCCCACCGTGCGCGCCGGCCTGGACAAAGCCGCCGGCGACGATGCGGCACGCCTGCGGCTCGCGCTGACCGGCCTGCACTCGATCCATACCTCGCTGCTGGACCAGGCGCCGCAGCCCCTGCCCGCCGCTACCGCTGTTGCCGCTCCTGCTGTCCCACCCGTCAACCCGAATGGAACCCCCGATGCCCCGTGAACTGTCGATCTTCGGCCTGCTGATCCCCACCCTGCTGCCGCTGTTCTTCGCCAGCATGCTGCTGCAGGGCGTGCTGGACCGGCTGCTGGGCGCGGCCGGCGTGTATCGCCACATCTGGCATCCGGCGCTGGCGCGCCTGGCGCTGTTCGCCTGCATTTTCGGCGGCCTGACCGCCGCCCTGTACCACTGACGCTACGTTCCCTTCTTCATCAACCTCAACCGGAAAACCTCACCGTGACCTTCGCCGTCAAGCTCTTTCGCACCCTCGTCACCCTGCTGCTCGCCGCCGCCGCGCTGTATGCCGGCAAGGCGGGCTGGGACCACTACATGGAATCGCCATGGACGCGCGACGCCCGCGTGCGGGCCGACGTGGTGACGATCGGCGCCGACGTGGCCGGCGTTGTCACCGGGGTGCGCGTGCGCGACAACCAGTTCGTGCAAAAGGGCGACGTGCTGTTCACGGTGGATGACGAGCGTTACGAGAGCGCGCTGGCTTCCGCCGATGCCGCGCTGGCCGCGCAGCATGTGGAAAAGACGCGCCGCGGCAGCGAGGCGAAACGACGCGCCGGCCTGGACGACGACGTGATCCCGCTCGAGAGCCGCGAGTCGGCCGCCTATGCCGCCGGTACCGCCGGCGCCCAGTACCGCGGCGCGCTGGCCGCGCGCCGGCTGGCGAAGCTGAACCTCGAACGCACGGTGGTGCGCGCCCCCGTTTCCGGCTACGTCACGAACCTGCACGTGCACCCGGGAGACTTCGCCGCCGTGGGCGCGCCGAAGCTGGCGCTGATCGACGGCGCGTCGTATTACGTGATGGGTTATTTCGAGGAGACGCGACTGCCGCTGCTGAAGGCGGGCGCCCTCGTCGACGTGCGGATGATGGATGGCGTGGCGCTGCGCGGCCACATCGAAAGCATCGCCCGCGGCATCACCGACCGCGACGCCGCCACCGGCCGCGAACTGCTGGCCGACGTGAACCCCACGTTCAACTGGGTACGCCTGGCCCAGCGCATCCCGGTGCGCATCGCCCTCGACACCGTGCCGAAACACGTGCCGCTGGTCGCCGGCACCACATGCACAGTGACGATCACGCAGCCGCCACGCAAGAAAGTTGCCTGAAACCGGGGGTGGAGCAGGGGTTTCGCGGAGCATGCTCCGCGCCTGCGAAACGGTGCAGGCTTGCAAGCCTGCACTCCTCCCAGACGGAATTCCTGAAAATGCTCGTCAGCTCTCGGCCCCCTTGCCGCCCAGCTTCGGCCGCCGCCGCGGGGCGGCATCCGACTGGCGCCGGATCAGCGAGAAGTCCATTACGATATGCTCCGGGGCCTGCACGGCGCCATCGCGCTGGGCGCGGATTTGCCGGACCAGGAACTGCACCGCCATTTCCGCCATCTGCGCGATCGGCTGGCGCACGGTGGTCAGCTCCGGCCAGATCGTGGTGGCCAGCGCCGTATCGTCGAAGCCGGCCACGGTCAGGTCGCCCGGCACATCGAGGCCCAGGCGGTGGGCGATGGCCACGGCGGCGGCGGCCATGTCGTCGTTGCTGGCGAAGATCGCCGTGGGGCGCTGCGCCAGGCCCAGCAGGATCTCGGCCGCGTCGAGGCCGGAACGGTACGTGAACATGCCCTGCACCACCAGCTCGGCCGCGCCGTCGGCGCCCTTGTCGGCGATCGCGGCACGGTAGCCTTCGAGCCGGCGCGCGGAAGCGGTCTGGTTCGGGTGGCCGATGATGAAGCCGATGCGGTGGTGGCCCAACGCGATCAGGTGGCTCGTCATCTCGTAGGCGGCATGGTAGTCGTCGATGGAGACGGCGCCCACGCGCAGGTCCGGCTGGCCGCAGGCGACGGTGGCCGCCGGCATGTCAGCCTGCGCGATCAGTTCGATCAGTTCGGGCGTATCGCACAGCGGGGGCGGCAGGATGATGCCGTCGACGCCGTTCTCGATCAGGCGGCGCGAATGCGCTTCCCACGTGTGCCCGTCCTCGCAGTTTTCCACCACGAGCTGCACGTTATGGATGCTGGCCTGGTTCAGCAGGCCGACAAGGAACTCGCTCAGGTAGCCGGCCGACGGGTTCGAATACAGGAAGCCGATGCGGATCGCGCGCGCCCCGGCGAGGCGGCGCGCGGCCTGGTTCGGCACATAGTTCAGCGCCGCCACGGCCTCGTCGACCTTGCGCCGCGTGGCCGGGCGCACGTTCGGGTCGCCGTTCATCACGCGCGATACCGTCATCGGCGACACGCCGGCCAGCTTGGCGACGTCGGACATCGTCGGCACGCCGGGCTTCTCGCCTTTGCGCGCCACCGGCGCCGCCCCATCCCCCGGCGTGCCATGCGCCTTCGCCTGTATTTTCGTCATCGGACTGTACTTATCGAATTGTTATTCGCGGACTCTAACATACGCGCTTCCAGGCGTATCCGCAGCCGGCATTCTAGCATTCGGGGGAGCCGATGTTTGCGCGCACATCGGCCCTTTATCCCGATTTTCAGTGATGCCCGGCGGCGTACGGGAACTTGATCGCCTTGTACTGTTCCAGCGTGCGCTCCGGCTTCTTCACGCCCGGCGGCAGCGGCAGCCCGGAGACGGACTGGAAGTACGCCAGCGAGGCATCGCGCCACCAGCGCGCCTCCTTCACCTGGGTATCCAGCCGCTGTGCGACCTCGTCGTAACGGCGCTCGTCGACCAGCGGCTTCAGCTTCTCCCAACGGGCCCGCAAGCCTTCCGCCTCGGTCACGCCGCGGTCGTAACGCGCGACGAGTTCATTCCACAGCGTGCGGCCGGACGGCATCGCGTAATCCCACGGCAGGTGGTGGAACCACAGCAGCAACTGTTCCGGCGTGGTGCGCGGATCGGACCAGCGCGCCGCCACGCCCGGCGCATACTGCGCCAGCGCCTTGCTGCCGCGCGCGGTGCGGTCGAAGCCGATGCCCTCCTTGTCGGCCTTGTGGTAGTAGGTAGGGTTCCAGTCGGGCCGGCCCAGGTTGTCCACCCACGGGCCGGGGCCATGGTGGTGGCCGGTATCCATCAGGTGGTGCAGGCCGAGCGGCGTCATGTAGTCCACCACCGCCTCGCGCGAGCGCATCATCATGTCGACGATCTGCGCCACGGCCTGCGGATCGCGGCTGAAGGTCTGCGCCGCCCACTCGCGCGCGAAGGCGCGCGAGTCGCCCTGCGGATCCCACGCGAAGCGGCCGTAGGCATACCAGTTGGCCTGGTCGAAGTGCGAGCCGCTCCAGGTGCGCGAGCTGCCGATGTTGGCCACGCCGGCCATGCCGGTGGGGCGCTTGCCGTGCTCCGTGTCCTCGAGCACCTGGGCGACGGTGAGGCCGCCCGGGCGCTGCATCGTGTCGGCCTTCAGCACTTCCTCGAACAGCGGGCCCAGGTAGGCCATGTGCATCGCGAAGCCCAGGTATTCCTTGGTGATCTGGAACTCCATCATCAGCGGCGTGTGCGGCATGGCGCCGAACAGCGGGTGGAACGGTTCGCGCGGCTGGAAGTCGATCGCGCCGTTCTTCACCTGCACCATCACGTTCGGGGCGAACTTGCCGTCCAGCGGCTTGAATTCGTCGTAGGCCTGCTTGGCGCGGTCGTCCGGTTTTTCCGCCGCGTACACGAATGCGCGCCACATCACGATGCCCTTGTGCGGCGCCAGGGCGGCGGCCAGCATGTTGGCGCCGTCGGCGTGGGTACGGTGGTAATCCTGCGGGCCGGGCTGGCCTTCCGAATTGGCCTTGACGAGGAAGCCGCCGAAGTCGGGAATCACGCGGTAGATTTCGTCGGCCTTGGCGCGCCACCATGCCGCCACTTCCGGCGCCAGCGGATCGGCCGTCTTCGTTTCCTTTAGCTCGAGCGGCGTGGACCAGCGCGCCGACAGGTAGACCCTGATGCCGTACGGCCGCAGCACATCGGCCAGCGCGGCCACCTTGGCGATCCATGGCGCGGTCAGGATCTCGGCCTTCGAATTCACATTGTTCAGCACCGTGCCGTTGATGCCCAGCGACGCATTGGCGCGCGCATAGTCGACATATTGCCGGTCGCGGATATCCGGCAGCTCCCACCAGTTCCAGATCGACTGGCCCGAGTAGCCCCGTTCCACCGTGCGGTCCAGGTTGTCCCAGTGGTTCAGCACGCGCAGCTGCAGTTTCGGCGCCGAGCGTTCGTCGATGGCGGCGAGCGCCTTGCCGGTGCCGATCGCGCGCAGCAGGCCGAAGGCGCCGTACAGCAGGCCGATATCATCGTTCGCCGCGATCACCGTCACGCGCTTGCCCGCCAGCGTGGCGCTTTTCAGCAGGTAGCCTTCGCGGCCCAGCTCCGCCAGGCCGTCGGCCTTGAAACCCTGCGGCAGCGCGCCCGACTTCGCCAGCACGATGGCGCCGTCGGCCACCTGCGTGCCCGAACCGGGCGTCTTGCCCGTCATGCCCTGCAGGCCACGGCGCAGTTCGTCGATGGCGGCGCGGACCGTGGGCGATGCCGCGCCGTTGTAGACGATGGCCCTGACGTGCTGCTGCACCTGGCCGGCTTGTTGCAATGGACGGTACCGCAACCAAAGCTCGTAGCCGTCCTCTTCCACCGCATGCGCGGGCGCCAGCACGACCACCAGCGACAATACCGCCGCCAGCGCTCCGCCGACAATCCGCATTTTGTCTCCTGCGCCGCGTGCTCGGGCACAGACCGCAGTAGCACTGGCGCTGCCAGCGCTCCGGTTCCAAATCCACATGTTGTCTCCGTTGTTTTTTGGTAGCGCAACCGTTTGCACCGTTTTCGATGTTAGCGTAACCTTCAAGCGCACGCCACATAAATAAACACGGCCATCGAGCCGTACAGGAGACAACATGACCACCAACCGCCGCGACGTGCTGCGCCTCTTGGCCGGCACCGCCTGCGCCGCCACCCTGACTCCGCTGTTCGCCGCCGACCCGCAGCCGTTGAAGGCCATCGGCGCGGCCAAGGGGCTACGTTTCGGGAATGCCCTCGGCTACAAGTACTTCAAGGATCCCGCGCACCGCGCATTGATGGCGCGCGAATGCAATGTCATCGTGGCCGAGAACGAGACCAAATGGCCGGCCCTCGAACCGAAGAAGGGCCAGTTCAACTTCGGCCCGGCCGACGAAATGTACGCATGGGCCCGCAAGGAAGGCATGCAGGTGCGCGGTCACAACCTTGTGTGGCAGCCGGAGAAATGGCTGCCGGCATGGGTCGCCGCGCACGACTTCGGCCAGGGCTCCCGCGAAGCCGAGCGCCTGCTGCGCGAGCACATCACCACTGTCTGCAAGCATTACGGCACCGCTATCTACAGCTGGGACGTGGTCAACGAGGCGGTCGACCCGACCACGGGCGGCATGCGCGCCAACGTGTTCACGCAGCGGATGGGCGCGGTCGAGCAGGTCGACTTCGCGTTCCGCGTGGCACGCGAACAGGCGCCCCACGCGCAGCTGGTCTACAACGACTACATGCGCGAGGATGCCGGGAGCGCGAAGCACCGCGCGGGCGTATTGACGTTGCTGCGCGAGCTCAGGAAACGCGGCACGCCGGTGCAGGCGCTGGGCATCCAGAGTCATATCGGTTCCTGGGACGACGTCCGGCAGCAAACCGACCCGTTGCGCGACTGGCGCGCCTTCCTCGATGAAGTAACGGGCATGGGCCTCGACCTCCTGATCACCGAGTTCGACGTCAACGACCGCATGCTGCCGGCCGACTTCGCGATGCGCGACGCCGGCGTGGCCGCGCTGGCGAAGGATTACCTCGACGTCACGCTCTCCTACCCGCAACTGAAGGACTTCCTGCTGTGGGGGCTGTCCGACAATGTCAGCTGGCTGCAGACGTGGGACGAGGCCCCGCGCAAGGACAAGCTGCCGCAACGGCCCTGCCCTTACGACGGCCAACTGCGCGCCAAGCCGCTGCGCGACGCCATCGCCGCCTCGCTGCGGGCGATGCCGCAACGCACCGCCTGACGTCAACTGCCGAGTCCGTGTCACTTTGGTGCCTGGCACCAAAGTGACACGGACTCGGCCTTGACGGCAATGCGCGGATGCGCGGTGCCCATTCCCGCCCGCCCGGGTTCCTGCAGGTATAGTGACGCCTCTTGCAAGCAGGAGGCCGTCCATGTCCAATCAACGTATCGTCCCCATCGCCATCGCGCTGTTGCTGCTGCTGGCCGCGGCATTCTGGCATTTCTCGCCCTACCTCACGCTGCATGCGATGCGCAGCGCGGCCAGGGCGCACGATGCGGCGGCGCTGGCGCCGCACGTCGACTTCCCGCGGGTGCGCGAGAGCCTGAAGCGCCAGCTTCACGCTGCGACGGAGCGCAAGGCACGGGACGCCGCCGGCACCGGGACCGGTCTTGCGCAAGCCGGCGCCGCCTTCGGCGCAATGCTGGGCAACCTTGTCGCCGACAAGCTGGTCGATTCGCTGGTCACCGCGGAGCGCCTGGCGGATGCGATGCGCGAAGGACAGATCGCAGGGCAGGCGGAAGACGAAAACGAAGGACAGGCGGCTACCGCCGGGAAGGCGGAAAAACGCTGGACGTTCGAACGCGACGGCGCCGACGTCTTCATCGCCCGGGCGCTCGACAGCCGGAACGAGCCGGCCGTCGGGTTCGTGTTCGAGCGGCGCGGCTTCGCGACCTGGCGCCTGGTGAGCGTCGAACTGCCGCGACCGCGCGAATGACGGCGGCGGCCCGCCTCCCCGGCCTTCACTTCACCCGCGGGCTCTCCGGCGGCCCCAGGTAGCTGGCCTTCATCCCGCCCGCGTCGACCACCACCTTCTGCAGCACCACGGCCGGATCGAGGGCCCAGATCTTCAGCACGTGCGCACCCGGTCTGGCCACCACATGCCTCGTGGTGAACAGCGCGGCGCCATCGCCGACGATCTTTTCCCAGAACTTCTCCGATGCATCCGCATGCAGGTTGACGATCTGCGGCGCCTCGTCGTCGAACGCGACCGCGTAGCGCAGGCCCGCCCCCGGCTGGAATTTCAGGGTCGGCGCCACCGTGACCTGCACGTTCACGTTGCCGGTACTGAACAGGTGCATGTCGTATTCCAGCCGCATGCCGTCGCCCGGCGCCAGCGCCGGCGCATCCACCGGCAACGTCGTCATGCCGGACAGGGTGCGCCCGTGGTCGGGCACGTTCAGCCATTCGCGGCCCGGCGCGGCGACCGCGCGGGCATAATGCTCCGCCTCGATCGACACCACGCCGTGCGTCTCGACGAAACCGCGCACCGGCCCCGTGCCGGCCGGCTTGTGCACCGGCACCTCGATCTTCGCTTCGCCGGCAGGGCCGGTGACGAACAGCGTCGCACTGGCGGCACCCGGCGGCACCTGGTCCCAGCGCGCATCGACGGCGATGCGCTGCACCTTGTCCACCGTGCCGGAGGGTTTGTCGATCACGATCCACGGCTCGCTCGCGCGCACCGAATACCTGAACGGCGTGCCGCCGCGGTTGAACAGTTCCACCGTGCGCGGCTTGCGCTCGAAGGCATCGAGCGCCGGCAGCTTCAGCCCCTGCGCATCCGGCCACACGCCTTCGCTGCCCTCGACGGCCACGCCCAGCTCGCCGGCTTTCGGCACCTGGACCTCGCTGACCGCCGGCATCACGTTGCGCGGCGGCTGCTGCCAATACGTGTAGCCCAGGTGCGTCTGCGCCATCATGTGGTTCCATTTTCCGCCGTTGATCGCATGGTAGCGGCGCGTCAACGCGGCATCGTCGCGAAACAGCGCGCGGGTACGGTCGGCCATGTCGTTGGTGGCCGCCCTGCCCTGCTTCGCATACAGCCGGTTCAGGCCCGCCGCCGCATACAGTTCGTTGACGATGGCGCCCGCTTTCACCGGATGCAGCACCAGCTGGTAGAACGCGTCGCGGCGCTCCTTCGGCAGCGCGGCGGAGATCTTTTCCGCGCGGGCTTCGAGGGCACGGTACTCGGCCACGATGCGGGCCGATTCATCGTAGTTCACGTGGCTGTACGTTTCCGGTTCCAGCATTTCGGGCCGGCGGCGGCTGTTGTACCTGGCATATTTCGCGACGATGTCGGCGATATCGGCGGCGTGGCGCGGACCGAACTCGCGCGCCGCCCACAGCCGCTGGTATTCCTGCAGCCGGTCGGCCGGCCACGCGGCGGGATTCCACGCGTAGGCCAGGAAGAATTCCATCGGCACTTCCATCGGCTTCAGGTCGCCCACGTTGACGATCCACATGCGCGTGGCTTCGTGCTTCCACGCCAGGTGCATCTGTTCCCACACCTTCGGCAACGGCGTCACGTTCAGCCACTTGTAGTTGCGCGGGCCGCCCACGTAGTCGAAATGGTAGTAGACGCCCGCGCCGCCGGCGCGCTTGCGCTCCTGCTGCGTGGGCAGCCGGCGGATGTTGCCCCAGTTGTCGTCGCACCACAGCAGCAGCACGTCGTCCGGCACGCGCATGCCCTGCTCGTAGTAGTCCTGCACTTCCTTGTACAGCGCCCAGGCCTGCGGCACCTTCGTCACGTCCGGGTCCAGTTCCTCGGCGATCAGCTTGCGCTGGTCGGCCACTATCCTTTCCAGCAGCGCCACGTTCGAATCGCGCGACATCGGTTCGTCGCCGTCGCCGCGCATGCCCAGCGTGACGAATTTTTCGTAATCGCGCGTCTTCTTCAAACCGTCGCGCCAGAAGTCCTTCAGCACGCCCTCGTTGCGGCTGTAGTCCCATGGCCCCTTGCCGTAGCGCGACCACTCCTTGTGGGCGCGCATCATCGGCTCGTGGTGCGAGGTGCCCATCACGATGCCGTATTCGTCGGCCAGGCGGCCGTTTTCCGGATCGTCGTCGAAGAAGGCCGCATCCCACATCGCCGGCCACAGGTAATTGCCGCGCAGGCGCAGGATCAGTTCGAACACGCCCTTGTAGAACTTGCTGTTGTAGCCGCCGTAGCGCTGCTTGGCCCAGCCGGTCAGCGCCGGCGCCTCGTCGTTCAGGAAGATGCCGCGGTATTGCACCACGGGCGCGTCGTCGACCGCGGTGCCGGCCCGGGCGTACAGCGCCTTGCGTTTCACGGGCGGCACGTCGGCCCACCAGTACCACGGCGACACGCCGATCTGCTCGGAGACTTGATAGATGCCGTAGATGGTGCCGCGCTTGTCGCTGCCGGCGATCACCAGCGCGCGCTGCACGCCTGGCATCGGGTTGCGCACCGTGCGCACCAGGTAGCCCTCCCACTTGCCGCGGATCGGCGCCACGTCGAGCATGCCCGACTTCGCCAGGCCGTCGATCAGCGCGCTCTTGCCGACGGTGCCGACGATGACGGCGTCGATGCCGATCGGCGAGCCCGGATGCCGGACCTTGTGCAGCGCCGGCTTCACGCCGCCCACGCGGGCGACATCGGCCTGCAGGTCGCCGGTCGCGCGCAGCACGCCCGCATGATCGTTCGCATCGACGAAGATCGGCGCGGCCCGCCCTTTCGCCAGCAGTTCGACCGCGTCGGCGTTGTCGCGTTCGAAGGCAATGAACGGTGCCAGGCCGAGTGCCTGCCCGGCCGAGGAAAGCTGCAGCAGCAGCGCCAGCAGGATGAAACGTGCGATCGTCACTCAGTCTCCCAGCGGTTCGTAGTCGAACCGGTCGAAATCGGCCGGCGCGCCCACGGCCATCATGCCCGCGAACACACCGGTAAAGCCGCCCGCGTCTTCCGACGACAGCGCCGCGGTCGGCGCGCTGCCCAGTACCACGGGCGCCCCGCCGTCCTGCGCGTAGCTGAATTCGTAGCGATCCGGCCACGCCCGTACCTGCAGGTCGACGGCGCCGGCCGCCAGCGCCGCCGATGCCACGACCTTTGTTTCGCCCTTGATGCGCGTAACCAGCTCCACGCGGCGCGCCGCGTCGCTGCCGCCGATGCGCAGCTGGTAGTGGTTGTTCTCGTTCTGCCGCAATGCCAGGCCAGCATACTGGCCCGGCCCGTCCGGCCTGAATTCCACGCGCGTGGCGATCCGCGCGTTCAGGTGCTGCTGCCGCCGCGCCACGAAGGCCGGCGTCGCCACGTCGTCCAGCGTTGCCTTGTTGCCGTTGACACGCAGGAAGCCGGCCCGCTCCGTCAGCGAGTACAGCCCGGTGGACGGACCGCGCAGGAACGTCCAGTACAGGTCCAGCTTCGGCCCGTCGAACCCGTTGCGCACCGGTTCTTTCGGCCACGGCGCCGACGGCGGCAACCCGGCCGCGCTCATTTCCAGCGCCAGCGGTTTGCCGCCGTTGACGACGGGCCAGCCATCCTTCCATGTCACGGGTGCCAGCAGTGTTTCGCGGCCCAGGTGGTGCCTGTTTTTTCCATCCTCCCTGTTCGGCCGCACACCAAGCAGTACCATCCACCACGTGCCGTTTTCGGCCTGCACCAGGTCGCCGTGGCCGGTGGCCTGCAGCGGCAGTTCCGGATGATCGCGGTGCGACAGGATCGGGTTGCCCTTGTGCGCCTCGAACGGGCCGGACGGCGACTTCGAGCGCGCCACCGTGATCTTGTGATCGTACGACGTGCCGCCTTCGGCGATCACCAGGTAGTACCAGCCGTTTACCTTGTACAGGTGCGGTCCCTCCGGCCACACGCCGCCGGTGCCGCGCCAGACCGGTTTCGGTTCTTCCAGCAGTTTCCCGGACTTGATGTCGATGCGGGCCTGGACGATGCCGCCCTTCTCCCCGCCGTCGTGGCGCGTGTAGTACACGGTGCCGTCGTCGTCGAAGAACAGCGACGGATCGATCCATGGCGTCTTTTCCTCCATCCACACGGGTTCCGACCACTCGCCGGCCGGATCTTTCGTATGGACGATGAAATTGCCGCCGCTCTCGACGTTCGTCGTGATCAGGTAGAAATTGCCGCCTTCGCAGCGCAGCGTGGGCGCATAGATGCCGCGCGATGCCCGCTGCCCCTTCAGCGGCAGTTGCGATTCGCGGGTCAGCGCATGGCCGATCTGCTTCCAGTGCACCAGGTCGCGGCTATGGAAGATCGGCACGCCCGGAAAATACTCGAAGGTGCTGTTGGCCAGGTAGTAATCCTTGCCGACCCGGCAGATGCTGGGGTCCGGATGAAAACCCGTGATGACGGGATTGCGGTAGGCGGGCGCGCCCGGCGCTCCGGCAGCTTGCGCCGCCGCCAGCAGCAGCGCGGATGCAAACAGCGCCGCCCTCATTTGGCACCGCCGCAAGTGGTGCGCAGCGCCTGCAGCGGCACCGCCTCGGCCAGCGCACGCAGGCCCGGGATCGACGGATGCAGGCCATCGTTGTCGTATTCCTTGCGCAGCCTGTCCGGCTGCTGCGGGTCGCGCAGCGCGGCATCGAAATCGGCCACGGCGTCGAACACGCCGGACTTGCGGATCCAGTCGTTCAGTTGCTGGCGGTCCGCCTCGTTCGCGGCGGCGGGCCGGTAATAGTCGCTGCCGGCATAGGGCGTGACGGTGGCGCCGATCACGCAGATGCCGTGCGCATGCGCGCGCTCGACGAGCTGCCTGTGCGCCAGCTGCAAGTCCTCGACCAGCTTGGCGCGCGCGGCGGGGATATCCTCGCCGTTGCGGCGCAATACGCCCAGGTCGTTCACGCCGATCATCACCACCGCGTGCGTGACGCCGGCGCGGCCGATCACGTCGCGGTCGAAGCGCGACGCCAGGTTGGGGCCGAGCCCGTCGCGCAGCATCCGGCCGCCGCCGATGCCGACGTTGACCACGCCCATCGGCTTGCCGCCCCGGGCGATGCGGCCGGCCAGCACGTCCGGCCAGCGGTCGTTGCCGTCCGTCGTGGTGCCGTAGCCGTCGGTGATCGAATCGCCGACCGCCACCACGGCGCCCACGTCGCGCGGCGCCTGCACTTCGACGTCGGACAACATGTACCAGCGCGTGATCTTCTCCGCACCGCTCCATGCGGCATCCAGCGTGCGCTGGCCTTTCGCCACGAAGCTGGTCGCGCGCGAACCGGGGTGGCCGGTCTGTTTCGACGGCGCGCCGTTGAAGTACAGGGAGACGGCGATATCGGCACCGGCCTTGTGCGGCATCGCCACCACGTCGCTGTAATACTCGGCGCCGGCGGGAATCATCACGGAAGTGCGGCCGCCGAAGGTCAGCGCCTTCGCCGACTGCGGATCGATATCCGGACTGCCGGGCCCTTTCGCCAGGCCGATGCCGGCCGCTTCCACTACCAGCGGGGTGACGCCGAACACATTGCTGATGCGGATGCGCAGCCTGTCGCCGCCGAGCGCCACGTGCACGACCTGGCGCAGCGTCGCATCGCGCCAGTGCTCCTGCGGCAGTTCGTTCTGGGGTTCCGGCGCCATCTGGGCCGCCCCCCACGAGGCCACCCAGTGCCAGTCCTTCGGGGATTGGGCCGCGCTGGCCGGGTTTGTCCCGGTAGCCAGCAGCAGGCCGGCCGCGAACAGGGCGGCGCCGCGGGCGCGCAGCCCGGTGTAAGTTCCTTGCATGTTTGTCTCCGCTTGTTATCGGTTTTATCGCAGGCGTGCCGCTCAGGGGGCACTGCCCGGCATTTTTTCGTGCAGCACGCGGTGCATGTTGTAGCGCTATCTTCACTCTCCGGCTTTGCCGAGCTTTACATCGCGGAGATGTTGACTTGCCACGTTAATTCGCGCAAACTGCAAAATGTTAGCGCTATTCATTTTAGGCCAGGGCGATGGTACAGGCAACATATAATAACGAGACGAATGTGGCGGCGAAGACCCCGGTGATCACCTCGATGCAGGTGATTCCCGTGGCCGGCCACGACAGCATGCTGTTCAACCTGTGCGGCGCGCATGGCCCCTATTTCCTGCGCACGCTGGTGCTGCTGAAGGATAGCGCGGGCAATACCGGCATCGGCGAAGTGCCCGGCGGCGCCGGCATCACCAGGGCGCTGGAAAATTCGATCCCCCGCGTGGTCGGCACCCAGGTCGGCCGCTTCAACCGCACCCTCAACGCCGTGCGCGAGGGCATTGCCGGTAAAGCGCAAGGCCCGCAAACGCTGCGGCACCAGGTCACCTCGGCCGCCGAGGCGGCCGTGCTGAAACAACCCCACGAAATCAACCTGCGCCTCGAGAACGTCGTCACGGCGATCGAGGCCGCATTGCTCGACCTGCTCGGCCAGCACCTCGGCGTGCCGGTCTGCGAACTGCTGGGCTCCGGCCAGCAGCGCGACAAGGTGCCGATGCTCGCCTACCTGTTCTACATCGGCGACCGCACCCGTACCGACCTTCCCTATCTCGAAAGCTCCGGCACGGGCGACGACTGGTATGCGATGCGCCACCGCGAAGCGGTCACGCCGCAGGCGATCGTCGAACAGGCCGAAGCGACCGTGGCGCGCTATGGCTTCCGCGACTTCAAGCTGAAGGGCGGCGTGATGCGTGGCGACGAGGAAATGGAAGCCGTCGCCGCGATCAAGAAACGCTTTCCCGATGCGCGCGTGACGCTCGATCCGAACGGCGCCTGGTCGCTGGACGAAGCGATCCGCCTGTGCCGCAACCAGGGCCACGTGCTGGCCTACGCCGAAGATCCGTGCGGCCCGGAAAACGGCTACTCGGGCCGCGAGATCATGGCCGAGTTCAAGCGCGCCACCGGGCTGCCCACGGCCACCAACATGATCGCCACCGATTGGCGGCAGATGGCGCACTCGCACCTGCTGGGCGCGGTGGACATCCCGCTGGCCGACCCGCACTTCTGGACCATGCAGGGATCGGTGCGCCTGGCGCAGCTGTGCCAGGAATGGGGCATGACATGGGGCTCCCATTCGAACAACCACTTCGACGTGTCGCTGGCGATGTTCACGCACGCGGCAGCCGCCGCGCCGGGCCGCATCACGGCGATCGACACGCACTGGATCTGGCAGGAAGGGCAGGCCCGCCTGACCCGCGAACCGCTGCAGATCGTGGGCGGCGAAGTGGCCGTGCCCGATCGCCCCGGCCTGGGCATCGAACCCGACCTGGACCGCATCGCCGCCGCGCACGCGCTGTACCTGAAGGTGGGAACGGGCGCGCGCGACGATGGCATGGCCATGCAATATTTGATTCCCGGATGGACGTATTCGCCCAAGCTCCCCAGCCTGGGCCGCTGAACCCGATTCAGATTTCATCCATAACCAGAACAAGAGGAGACTCACATGAAGGAAGCGCCAATTTCGTCACTGCTGCCCGCCGACCTGCCGCAGGCACTGCTCGTGGGCCGCGTATGGCGGACCGGTGATATCGACGGCCCGGCCGTCGTGGCTGTCCGTAACGGCGAGGTGTTCGACATCACCCGCCACGCATCGACCGTATCGGAACTGTTCGAACGGAACGACCTGGTCAATATCGTGCGCTCGGCACCGGGCGAATCGCTCGGCCGCGTCGAAGTGTTGATCGAGAACGCGCTGTCGGCCGCTCCGGCCGCCGATGTGCCGCGCCTGCTGGCACCGAACGACCTGCAAGCCATCAAGGCCTGCGGCGTGACGTTCGCCGTGAGCCTGCTGGAACGGGTGATCGAGGAACAGGCCGGCGGCGTGCCCGCCCGCGCCGAACAGCTGCGCGGCGAACTGCTGGCATCGATCGGCGCCGACCTGTCGAGCATCAAGCCCGGCTCGCCGCAGGCCGAACAGCTGAAAAAGGAATTCATCAGCCGTGGCGCCTGGTCGCAGTACATGGAGGTGGGCATCGGTCCGTATGCCGAAGTGTTCTCGAAGTCGCAGCCGATGTCGGCGGTGGGCTTCGGCGCCGACGTGGGCCTGCATCCGGAATCGAAGTGGAATAACCCGGAACCGGAAATCGTGCTGGCCGTGACGAGCCAGGGCAAGCCGATCGGCGCCGCGCTGGGCAACGACGTGAACCTGCGCGACATCGAAGGCCGCAGCGCGCTGCTGCTCGGCAAGGCCAAGGACAACAACGGCTCCTGCTCGATCGGCCCGTTCATCCGCCTGTTCGACGACAGTTATTCGCTCGACAGCGTGCGCAATGCCGAAGTGCGCCTGACGATCGAAGGTGACGACGACGACTTCGTGCTCGACGGCGTGAGCCTGATGAAGCAGATCAGCCGCGACCCGCTCGACCTGGTCGGCCAGACCTGCGGCGCGCACCACCAGTACCCGGACGGCTTCATGCTGTTCCTCGGCACCATGTTCTCCCCCATCAAGGACCGCGACGCCAAGGGCGGCGGGTTCACGCACCACAAGGGCGACCGCGTCACGATCGCCAGCCCCGCGCTTGGCGCATTGATCAACCATGTCCACCGCAGCGATGAAATCGCGCCATGGACGTTCGGCGTTCGCGCCCTGTACAACAACCTGGCCCGCCGCGGCTTGCTGGGTGATGCAACTGGAGGTAAGTAACGATGGCTGGCGAAACGACTCAAGGCGAACGGACACCGTTTGAATATGCCACCTATCCGGACCTGAAGAACAAGCGTGTCGTCGTGACCGGCGGCGGCACCGGCATCGGCGCCGGCATCGTCGATGCGTACGTCAGGCAGGGCTCGCAGGTGGTGTTCCTGGACATCGACGACGAACCGTCGCAGCGGCTGGCCGCCGGCTATCCCGGCGCGGCGCACCAGCCGCGCTTCATCCATTGCGACATGACCGATGTCGAAGCGCTGAAGAAAACGTTTGCAGACATCGAACGCGATATCGGCGGCGTCGATATCCTGATCAACAACGCGGCCAATGACCACCGCCACGCCGTGGCCGACGTGACCCCGCAATACTGGGACGACAGCCTGGCCGTGAACCTGCGCCACCAGTTCTTCTGCGCGCAGGCCGTGGCGCCCGGCATGAAGGCCGCCGGCGGCGGCGTGATCCTGAATTTCGGTTCGATCTCGTGGTACCTGGCGCTCCCGCAGCTCACGCTGTACATGACCGCCAAGGCGGCCATCGAAGGCCTCACGCGCGGCCTGGCCCGCGACCTGGGCGGCGACGGCATCCGCGTCAACACGGTGATCCCCGGTTCGGTCAAGACGCCGAAGCAGATGGCGCTGTGGTACACGCCGGAAGGCGAAGCCCAGATCATGGCTTCGCAACTGCTGAAGGAACGCATCGAACCGGAAGACGTGGCGGCGCTGACGCTGTTCCTGTCGTCGAACCAGGCGTCGCGCTGCACCGGCCGCGACTACTTCGTGGACGCCGGCTGGTACGGAGACGGCAAATGACGGCGGGAACCGGCGCGACCCCGCGCTGCATCTGGCCGCTGGGCGCCACGCTGGGCGAAGGCCCCGTCTGGCATCCGGCCGAGCAGGCGCTGTACTTCGTCGACATCAAGCAGCACAAGCTGCACCGGGTCGATGCGGACGGCGGCAACACGCGGACATGGGACATGCCCGGCGAGACCGGCTTTGCCCTGCCCGTCGACGGTGGCGGCTTCGTCTGCGGCCTGGCCGGCAAGCTGGTGCGATTCGATCCGGCGACCGGCGCATTCACGCCCGTTACCGAGTTCGAAGCGGACCGTCCCGGCAACCGCCTGAACGACGGCCACGTGGCGCATGACGGCGCGATCTGGTTCGGCTCGATGGACAATGCCGAAACGTCGGCCTCGGGCGCCCTGTATCGCTATGACGGCGAGCTGACGAAGCACGACGACGGCATCATCATCACCAACGGCCCGGCGTTTTCCCCGGACCGCAAGACCTTCTACCACACCGACACGTTCGGCAAGACCGTCCACGCGTTCGACGTCGAGGCGGACGGCACGCTTGCCAACAAGCGCGTGTTCGCGACGATCGCCGAACCCGGCTGGCCGGACGGCACGGCCGTCGATGCCGCCGGCAACGTGTGGGTCGCCGTGTTCCGCGGCGCCCGCGTGGAACAGTACTCGCCAGCCGGCGAACTGCTCCAGGCCATCGCCTTCCCGGTACCGAACGTGACGAAGATCGCGTTCGGCGGCCCGGACCTGAAAACCGCATTCGCCACGACCGCCACGAAAGGCCTGAACGACGAAGAACGCGCCGCCGCACCGCTTGCCGGCGGCGTGTTCGCGTTCCCCGTCGACGTGCCCGGGCTGCCGCAGCACCTGATCGCATTGGACCCAGCAAAATGACCCGCCGTTACCGTTCCCAGGACTGGTTCGACAATCCGGACCACATCGACATGACCGCGCTGTACCTCGAGCGCTTCATGAATTACGGGATCACCCCGGACGAACTGCGCAGCGGCAAGCCGATCATCGGCATCGCCCAGTCGGGCAGCGACATCAGCCCGTGCAACCGCATCCACCTGGAGCTCGCCAAGCGCGTGCGCGACGGCATCCGCGATGCCGGCGGCATCCCGATGGAATTCCCGCTGCACCCGATCTTCGAGAACTGCCGCCGCCCCACCGCCGCGATCGACCGCAACCTGGCCTACATGGGACTGGTGGAGATCCTGCACGGCTACCCGATCGATGCCGTGGTGCTGACCACCGGCTGCGACAAGACCACGCCAGCGCAGCTGATGGCCGCCGCCACCGTGGACATCCCGGCCATCGTGCTGTCCGGCGGCCCGATGCTGGACGGCTGGCTCGACGGTGAGCTGGTCGGTTCCGGCGCGGCGATCTGGAAAGGCCGCCGCCGCCTGGCCGCCGGCGAGATCGACAACGAGAAATTCCTGGAAATCGCCGCCGCGTCGGCCCCTTCGGCCGGCCATTGCAACACGATGGGCACCGCGTCGACGATGAACGCGATCGCCGAAGCGCTGGGCATGTCGCTGACCGGCTGCTCGGCGATCCCGGCGCCGTACCGCGAACGGGGCCAGATGGCCTACGAGACGGGCCGCCGCATCGTGGCGATGGCCGAGCAGGACATCCGCCCTTCGTCGATCCTGTCGCGCGACGCGTTCCTGGACGCGATCGTCACCAACGCGGCGATCGGCGGCTCCACCAACGCGCAGCAGCACATCATGGCGATGGCCCGCCACGCCGGCGTGGAAATCCACACGGAAGACTGGATGAAGTACGGCCACGACGTGCCGCTGCTGCTGAACATGCAGCCTTCCGGCAAATACCTGGGCGAGCGCTTCCACCGCGCCGGCGGCGTGCCGGCCGTGATGTGGGAACTGGAACAGAACGGCCTGCTGCGTTCGGACCGCCCGACGGTCACCGGCAAGTCGCTCAAAGAGAACCTCGTGAACCGCGAAACGGGCGACCGCGAGATGATCTGGCCGTTCGCCGCGCCGCTGAAATCGAAGGCGGGCTTCTTCGTCCTGTCGGGCAACCTGTTCGACTTCGCGATCATGAAGACGTCGGTGATCTCGGACGAGTTCCGCGCCCGCTACCTGAGCCAGCCGGGCAACGAAGGCGTGTTCGAAGCCCGCGCCATCGTGTTCGACGGTTCGGACGACTACCACAAGCGCATCAACGATCCGTCGCTGAACATCGACGAGGACTGCATCCTGGTCATCCGCGGCGCCGGCCCGATCGGCTGGCCCGGTTCGGCCGAAGTGGTCAACATGCAGCCGCCCGATGCGCTGATCAAGCGCGGCGTGAAGAACCTGCCGACGCTGGGCGACGGCCGCCAGTCCGGCACGTCGGACAGCCCGTCGATCCTGAACGCCTCGCCGGAATCGGCCGTGGGCGGCGGCCTGGCCTGGATCCGCACCGGCGACACGATCCGCGTGGACCTGAACAACGGCACCGCCAACATGCTGGTCGACGAGGCCGAGATCGAGCGGCGCAAGGGCGACGGCATCCCGCCGTTCCCGGCCAGCCAGACGCCATGGCAGCAGATCTACCGCTCCACCGTGGGGCAGATGCAGTCGGGTGCCGTGATGGAACTGGCGCTGGAGTACAGGAATATCGGCGAGGTCCTGCCGCGGCATAACCACTGACGCATTGGTGTCGGACACCTTTTTCCGGGCGCCTTTTCCGGAAAAAGGATGTCGGACACCGGTTTTCGCATGCGTCCGGCTACGGCAGGGAAAACCGGTGTCTGACACCGTTGAAGCGGTGCCCTGGCGCCAACCAGCAATTCGACATTGAACGATGAACTGACAAGAACCATCCATTCCATCCAAAGATAACAACAACAGGCCACAGGCCACCCATCTCAGGAGACACACATGAAGTTGAAGATCGCCATCGCGAGCGTCCTGCTCGCCCTCTCTTCCGGCGCCGCCCTGGCCGACGCGAAAAATCCGAAAATCGGTTTCTGCATCGACGACCTGCGCCTCGAGCGCTGGACGCGCGACCGCGACTACTTCGTCAAGGAAGCCGAGCGCCTCGGCGCGAAGGTGTACGTGCAGTCGGCGGACGCCAGCGAACAGCGCCAGATCTCGCAGATCGAGAACCTGATCTCGCGCGGCGTGGACGTGCTGGTGATCGTGCCCTACAACGCCACGGTGCTGAACAACGCGATCCGCGAAGCGAAGAAGGCCAAGATCAAGGTGGTGTCGTACGACCGCCTGATCCTCAATTCCGACGTGGACGCCTACATCTCGTTCGACAACCAGAAGGTGGGCGAGCTGCAGGCCGAGGCGATCAAGGCGATCAAGCCGAAGGGCAACTACTACCTGCTCGGCGGCGCGCCGACCGACAACAACGCCAAGATGCTGCGCGAGGGCCAGCTGAAAGTGCTGCAGCCGCTGATCGACAAGGGCGACATCAAGGTGGTCGGCAAGCAGTGGGTCAAGGACTGGAGCGCATCGGAGGCGATGTCCATCGTCGAGAACGCGCTGACCGCGAACAACAACAAGATCGACGCCATCGTCGCGTCGAACGATGCGACGGCCGGCGGTGCGATCCAGGCCCTCACCTCGCAGAAGCTGCAGGGCAAGGTGCCCGTGTCCGGCCAGGATGCCGACCTCGCGGCGGTGAAGCGCGTGATCGCCGGCACGCAGGCGATGACCGTGTACAAGCCCCTTAAACTCATCGCCACCGAGGCGGCGAAACTTTCCGTGCAGCTGGTGCGCAACGAGAAGCCGGCGTTCAACTCGCAGTACAACAACGGCAGCAAGCAGGTGCCCACGTTGCTGCTCAAACCCATCCCGCTGACGAAGGCCAACGTGCAGGTGCTGGCCGACGACGGGTTCTACTCGAAGGCCCAGCTGACCGCCAATTGACCGGGAAGGATAACTGAGCGCATGAGCGACTACCTTCTCGAGATGCGCCGCATCGTCAAGCAGTTCGACGGTGTGCGCGCACTGAACGGCATCGACATCAAGGTGAAGGCCGGCGAATGCGTCGGCCTGTGCGGCGAGAACGGCGCAGGCAAATCCACGCTGATGAAGGTGCTGTCCGCGGTCTACCCGCACGGCACCTGGGACGGCGAGATCGTCTGGGATGGCACGCCGCTGCAAGCCACGTCGATCCGTGAAACGGAAGCCGCCGGCATCGTCATCATCCACCAGGAACTGATGCTCGTGCCGGAACTGTCGGTGACTGAAAATATCTTCCTCGGCAACGAGATCACCTTGCCCGGCGGGCGGCTCGACTACGACACGATGAACCGCCGCGCCAACGCGCTGCTGGCCGAGCTGAACATCCGCGACGTCAACGTGGTGCTGCCCGTGAAACAGTACGGCGGCGGCCACCAGCAGCTGATCGAGATCGCCAAGGCCCTGAACAAGAACGCCCGGCTGCTGATCCTGGACGAGCCGTCGTCTTCGCTGACCACGTCCGAGATCCGCATCCTGCTCGACATCATCCACAAGCTCAAGGCCAAGGGCGTCACCTGCATCTACATTTCGCACAAGCTCGACGAGATCGCGGCGATCTGCGACACGATCGTGACGATCCGCGACGGCCAGCACATCGCCACCACGCCGATGCGCGACATGAGCGTGGAAAAGATCATCGCGCAGATGGTCGGGCGCGAGATGAACCAGCTCTACCCGGAACGGCGGCACACGCCGGGCGACGTGATCTTCGAGGCGAAGCACGTGACGTGCTGGGACCCGGACAATCCGCAGCGCAAGCGCGTGGACGACGTGTCGTTCACCTTGCGCCGCGGCGAGATCCTCGGCATCGCCGGACTGGTCGGCGCGGGGCGCACCGAACTGGTGTCGGCGATCTTCGGCTCGTATGAAGGCCAGTACCAGGCCGAGGTGTGGTACGACGGGCAGCGCCTGGATACCGGCACGCCGCTGAAATCGATCCGCGCCGGCCTGGCGATGGTGCCGGAAGACCGCAAGCACCATGGCATCGTGCCGGACCTGTCGGTGGGCCAGAACATGACGCTGGCCGTGCTGCAGCAGTTCTCGCATGGCAGCCGCATCGACCAGGACGAGGAACTGCGGGTGATCCGCGGCGAGATCGGCAGGCTGAAACTGAAGACCGCCAGCCCGTTCCTGCCGATCACCGGCCTGTCGGGCGGCAACCAGCAAAAGGCCGTGCTGTCGAAACTGCTGCTGACGAATCCGAAGATCCTGATCCTCGACGAACCCACGCGCGGCGTGGACGTGGGCGCCAAGTTCGAGATCTACCAGCTGATGCTGAACCTGGCCGCCGAAGGCATCTCGATCATCATGGTGTCGTCCGAACTGCAGGAAGTGCTGGGCGTTTCCGACCGCGTGCTCGTCATCGGCGAGGGCGAACTGCGCGGCGACTTCGTCAACACCAACCTGACGCAGGAAATCCTGCTGGCCGCCGCCCTGGCGCAACCGCTCCACTGAAGGGCTTCACGGATATATCCCATGAAAAGTAATCTCCTTAAAAAACTGTTCACGCAGTACAAGATGCTCGCCCTGCTGGTCGCCATCGTGCTGATCTGGGGCTTCTTCACGTCGATGACGGAGGGCGGCTTCCTCACGCCGCGCAACATGTCGAACCTGATGCGGCAGATGGCGGTCACCGGCATCCTGGCCTGCGGCATGTCGCTGGTGATCATCGCCGGCGAGATCGATCTTTCCGTCGGCTCGCTGCTGGGCCTGCTGGGCGGCGTTGCCGCCGTGCTGGACGTCACGCACGGCATGAGCCTGCCCGTGAACATGATTGCCGTGCTGGCGGTGGGCCTGTTCATCGGCCTGTTCAATGGCTACCTGACGGCTTACCTGCATATCCCGTCGTTCATCGTGGGCCTGGGGGGCATGCTGGCCTACCGCGGCATCCTGCTCGGCGTGACCGATGGCGTGACCATCGCTCCCGTGTCGGAGGAATTCGTCTACATCGGCCAGGGCTACCTGCCGCCGCTGTGGGGCATCGTGCTGGGCGTGGCGCTGTTCGCGGTCGCCGTCTTCCTCACCTGGCGCCAGCGCCAGAGCCGCGCGCACCATGGGCTGGAGCAGGCGCCGGTCTGGCGCGACGGCCTGCGGCTGGCCATCATCGGCGCCGTGCTGTTCGGCTTCGTGACCACGCTGAACAGCTATGAAGGCATTCCGCTGCCGGTGCTGCTGCTGCTCGCGCTGCTTGGCATCTTCACCTACATGACGACGCAGACCGTGTTCGGCCGCCGCATCTACGCGGTGGGCTCGAACATGGAAGCGACGCGCCTTTCCGGCATCAACGTGAAAGCCGTCAAGCTGTGGATCTTCGGCATCATGGGCCTGATGTGCGCCCTCGCCGGCCTGATCAACACGGCGCGCCTCGCGGCCGGCGCGCCATCGGCCGGCACCTCGGCCGAACTCGATGCGATCGCCGCCTGCTTCATCGGCGGCACGTCGATGCGCGGCGGCGTCGGCACCGTGTACGGCGCGCTGATCGGCGCGCTGGTCATGGCCAGCCTGGACAACGGCATGTCGATGCTGGACGTCGACACGTACTGGCAGATGATCGTCAAGGGCGCGATCCTGACCCTGGCGGTCTGGGTCGATGTGGCCACCCGCGCAGGCAAGCGCTGACACAGCGCGTTTGCCCGGGCGCTATCCCATCCTGCAGGCAAGCGCTGATCGGCGCGCTTGCCCGGGCGCCATTCCATCCTGCAGGCAAGCGGTAAATATAAAAATTGGAGACACGATGCACCAAGACTCAAACAACGGCCGGCGGCGCTTCCTGGCCACCGTGGCCGCGGCCGGTGCCGCCGGCGCGGCCCCCGCGATGTCGTTTGCAGCGGCCGCCCGCCCGCTCTACAAGGATCCGGCCGCGCCCGTGCCGAAGCGGGTCGACGACCTGCTCAAGCGGATGACGCTGGAAGAAAAGATCGCGCAGATGGATTGCGTGTGGAACGACAAGGGCAAGATCGAGGACAACGGCGCCTTCTCCGCCCCGAAGGCGGCAAAGGTCTATCCGAACGGCATCGGCATGCTGGCGCGGCCATCGGACCGCCAGGGCAAGTCCGACGCGGGCGGTGCCGTGGCGGCCGGCGACGACGGCGCCCGCCCGAACCGCGGCGCGCAGGAGACGGCGAACTACGTGAACGCGGTGCAGAAATGGGCCGTCGAGCAGACGCGCCTGGGTATCCCGCTGTTCATGCACGAGGAAGCGCTGCACGGCTACGCCGCGCGCGACGCCACCTCGTTCCCGCAGGCGATCGGGCTGGCTTCATCGTTCGATACCGACCTGGTGACGCGCGTGTTCTCGGTGGCGGCGCGCGAGATGCGCGCGCGGGGCGCGAACTTCGCGCTGGCACCGGTGGTGGACGTGGCGCGCGAGCCGCGCTGGGGCCGCATCGAAGAGACCTTCGGCGAAGATCCGCACCTGTGCGCGGAAATCGGCAAGGCCGCCGTGATCGGCTTTTCCGGCACGTCGCGCCAGCTCGCCGGGGACAAGGTGCTGACCACGCTGAAGCACATGACGGGCCACGGCCAGCCGGAATCGGGCACCAACATCGGCCCGGCCGAGGTCAGCGAGCGCACGCTGCGCGAAGAGTTCTTTCCGCCGTTCGAGCGGCTCGTGCGCGAGACCACCGTGGCCGCGATCATGCCGTCGTATAACGAGATCGGCGGCGTGCCGTCGCATGCCAACCGGTGGATGCTGAACGATGTCGCCCGCAAGGAATGGGGCTTCCAGGGCGTGATGGTGTCCGACTACATGGGCATCAAGGAACTGGTCACGCGCCACAGGATGGCCGCCACGCCGAAGGAAGCGGGATACTACGCGGTGAAGGCCGGCGTCGATATCGAAACCCCCGATGGCCACGGCTATCGCCACCTGGCCGAGCTGGTCAGGGAAGGCAAGGTCGCAGAGGCCGAGATCGATGCGATGGTGCGCCGCATCCTCGCGCTGAAGTTCAACGCCGGCCTGTTCGAGCAGCCGTATGCCGATGCGCAGGCGGCGGACGCCCGCACCGCGACGGCCGCCGACGTGGCGCTGGCGCGCGAAGCGGCGGCCCGCTCGATGGTGCTGCTGAAGAACGACAAGGGCGTGCTGCCGTTGCAGCCGAAGAAAGTCGGCAAGCTGCTGCTGCTGGGCACGCACGCGAAGGACACGCCGATCGGCGGCTATTCCGACGTGCCGCGCAAGGTGGTGTCGATCCACGAGGCGCTGGCCGCGGAAGCGAAGGCGCAGGGCTTCGGCTTCGATTACCGCGAAGGCGTGCGGATCACCGAGGAGCGCATCTGGGGCAAGGACGAGATCCGGTTCACGGCGCCGGACGTCAACGCGAGGCTGATCGCCGAAGCGGTAGCGGCGGCGAAATCGGCCGACACGATCGTCATGGTCCTGGGCGACAACGAACAGACCAGCCGCGAAGCGTGGGCCGACGGGCACCTGGGCGACCGCGCCACGCTGGACCTGATGGGCCAGCAGAACGACCTGGCAAAGGCCATCTTCGACCTGGGCAAGCCCACCGTGGTGTTCCTGCTGAACGGCCGGCCGATGACGATCAACCTGCTGGCCGAGCGCGCCGATGCGATCGTCGAAGGCTGGTACCTGGGCCAGGAGACGGGCAATGCCGCGGCGGATGTGCTGTTCGGGCGCGCCAACCCGGGCGGCAAGCTGCCGGTATCGTTCGCCCGCAGCGTGGGCCAGCTGCCGATCTTCTACAACCACAAGCCTTCGGCCCGGCGCGGCTACATCGACGGCAGCACGAAGCCGTTGTACCCGTTCGGTTTCGGCCTGTCGTACACGAAGTTCGACATGTCCGCGCCTCGGCTGAAGAAGGCCACGATCCGGCCGGACGAATCGACGCAGGTCGAAGTCGACGTGGCCAACGTGGGCCCGGTTGCCGGCGACGAGGTGGTGCAGATCTATATCCGCGACGACATCTCGTCCGTGACGCGCCCGGTGCTGGAACTGAAGGCCTTCCGGCGTGTGACGCTGCGGCCGGGCGAGAAGAAGACGCTGGTCTTCGACATCCGACCGGCCGACCTGGCGTTCCACAACATCGACATGAAACGCGTGGTCGAACCCGGCAGTTTCACCATCCATGCGGGGCCGGACAGCGTGCAGCTGAAGTCGGTGAAGCTGCTGGTGGGCTGACGCGTCGATTGCCCCCGCAAACAGCGCCGGCGCGCCGCTTCAAAGGTGTCCGACACCAATGCGGCGACTTTCGACGACGTGTCGATCCGCCATGAAAAAAGCCCGCGACGCGGGCTTTTTTCATTGGCGAACAACGCTTACTTTTCCGGCGACAGGTGCCCCATCGCATAGCCGAGGTGCTGCCACCAGTGCTCGCGCGAGCGCACGGTCAGCAGGCAGGTCTTGTTGACCTCCTCCTTGAACACGCGGTCCTGGCATTGCTTCGTGATCAGCGCATGGCGCTGGTTTTCCGCATTGACCAGCGCGGCGCCCATCCAGCCGGCCAGGATCACGAGCAGGATCACCAGGCTCCAGGCGAGATGGTTGACGTTGCTGACGCTGAACAACCGCTTTTCATCGGGTTCCAGCGCATCGTACAGCTTCATGATGCCTTCTTCGCGATCCGTCATGGCTACACCCCAGTTTCAACTTCGTTTCTTCAGTTGCTAATCTACAATTACCTGGAGTACTCAAATTATTAAGTTACTCAAGCTAACCGAAATTACCCGCGGTTACTTCCGCGGTTACGTTTCCGCAGTTACTTCTTCTCCGCGACCTTGGCCACCAGCTGGTCGAGCACGGCGATCGTCTGCCGGCCGGCCTGGACTTCGGAAGCGCCGGCGCCGCCGGCGATCGTCGGCGAGGTCATGTAGCGGCCATCGACGACCAGCGTGGGCGCGGAACTGACCTGGTACTTGGAGATCAGCGTGCCCAGTTGCTTCATCTTAGTCTGTACGCTGAACGAATTAAAGAGCTGTTCGTAGCGCGCCTTGTCGATGCCGTTCTTGAGCAGGAACTGCTTCACTTCGTCATCGCTGCGGTAGATGCGCTGGCGCTCGCCGTGGATGGCGCGCAGGATCTTGCCGTGCACGGCTTCGGTCTGGCCCATCGCTTCCAGCGTCACGTACGCATGCGCCAGCGGATCGGTCGGGCTCTGGGCGAAGTGCAGGCGGCGGAACGAGATCTTGTCGCCCTGCTTTTTCACCCACTCTTCCAGCAGCGGATCGAGCGCGTAGCAGTGCGGGCACGTGTACATGAAGAACTCGATGACCTCGACCTTCTTGCCCTGCGCGGCCACCGGCACCGGCGTGCTCAGGGTCGTGTAGCCCGGCCCGGCGGCATGGGACGTGGCGGTGAACGTGGCGGACATCGCCAGCATCGCGGTGGCGGCAAGCATGAGGCGGCGCGTGGAACGCATGATCTTCCTTCCAGGTTAAGGTCGCATGAAAATACAAACGCCGCGAGATTACCATTTTTTGCGGCAACGTAAGTAGCGTGGCGCGAATTTAGCTCTGAAGGGTTAAGGCTGGGTTAAGGCCGGGTTCGCGCGCGCCGGCGAGGACAAAGGGTTGCCGGACAAGCATGCCCATCGTTATAGTGGCCATACCATCATCCGAACCAGGAGCAGCATGCGCGTCCTGCAATCCCTCGCGGCCGCCGCGGCAGCCGCCCTCCTGCTGTTCCAGCCGGTGCCGCGAGCACAGGGCGTGCCAGCCCAGCCGCCCCGGGACATCCCGTTCGCACCACCCCACGCGGCAGCCGTGGCCACGCCAAGCAGTCCCGGCGCCTGGGGCGGGATACGCACCGGCACCGAAGCCACGCTGTCCGACCGCGTGGCGAACTACCGGATCGAAGCCACGCTCGATCCGGTGCGCCACACGATCGACGGCCGCCAGCAGCTCGCCTGGCGCAACCGCAGCGACCGCACGGTGCACAGCGTGTACCTGCACCTGTACCTGAATGCGTTCCGCAACGGCGACAGCACGTTCAACACCGAGCTGCGCGCCCAGGGGCTTGCCGACGGCATGGGCGAAGGCGAATGGGGCTACATCGAGCTGCGCGACGTGCGCCAGGACGGGGCGGCCGTACCGTGGACATTCGTGCAACCGGACGGCGGTCCGAAGACGGACCGCACCGTGGTACGCCTCGACCTGCCCCGCGGCGTGGCGCCCGGTGCCGCCACCATGCTGGACATCGCGTTCTTCGACCAGCTGCCGCGCGTGACGGCCCGCACCGGCTGGTTCGGCACCTTCCACCTGGTGGCGCAATGGTTCCCGAAGATCGGCGTGCTGGAACTGCCGGGCGAGCGCGGCGCCACCGCCGTGCGCTGGAACGTGCACGAATACCACACCGATTCCGAGTACTACGCCGACTTCGGCCATTACGACGTGAAGCTGACCGTGCCGCGCGGATACACGGTGGGCGCCACCGGCGCGCTGCAGGGCCCTCCGGTGGAACGGGACGGCCTCGTCACGCACCATTACGCGCAGGGCGACGTGCATGACTTCGCCTGGACGGCCGACAGCCGCACCGCGCCGCCGCTGCGCGCCACGTGGACAGGACGCGATCCGGCAGGAAAGACAAGGCCGGTCGCCATCACCGTGCTGTATCCGCCCGACTATGCATCGAACGCCGCGCCGGTGCTGGAGATGACGAAAAAGTCGCTGGACTATTTCGCCCGCAAGCTGGGCCCCTACCCCTACGACACGCTGACCGTGGTGATCGCGCCCTTCAACGCGGCGCACGCCGGCAGCATGGAATACCCGACCTTCTTCACCGCCGACAGCGTGCGCGACCCGTCGCCAGGCACGCGCGACCGGCACGACCTGGACTTCGTCACCGTGCACGAGTTCGCGCACAGCTATTTCTACGGCATCATTGCCAGCAACGAGTTCGAGGAACCGATGCTCGACGAAGGGCTGAACGAATACTGGAACGCCCGCATGCTGGGCGAACGGCCCGTGACGTTGCGCCTCGCGGCATCGCTGCGGGGCGGCGCGTTCGCCTTCGGCGGCTTTCCCGGCGAACGCTTCGACATGCCGCGTCCCGCATCGGCCGATCCGCTCGGCGCCAACGCGTACGACCGGATCGACGGCATCAATTCCGTCTACGCCCGCTCCGCCGTCATGCTGCACGACCTGGAAGCGCAGCTGGGCACCGAAACGATGGACCGCGCTTTCCGCGAATACTACCGGCGCTGGAAGTTCCGCCATCCCGGCGTGGCCGACCTGCGCGAAACGCTGGCCGAGGTCAGCGGGCAACGGGCGCTGGTCGAGGCGGTGTTCGCACAGCAGGTGTACGCGGCGCAGGCGGTGGACGACCGTATCGCCTCGCTGGCCAGCGAAGAAATAGGTCCGCAGCCCGGCTACGCGGCCAGGGATGGCAAGCTGGTGGAAGTCACGCAGCGCATGCTCGAAGAAGGCGCCTCCGGCCCACCACGGTACCGCACGACCGTCGTGGTGCGCCGTGGCGGGGCCGCCGTGCCGCAGGTACTGGCCGTCACGTTTGCCGACGGCAGCCGCGAAACGGTGCGCTTCGACGGCGCGGCAAGCTGGCGGCGCTTCGCATGGGACAAACCGGTACGCGCCGTGTCGGCCGAACTGGACCCCGAGCGGCGCCACCTGCTCGACGTTAACAAGCTGGACGATTCGCGTACCCTCGAACCGGATGCCGGCGCCACGCGCCGCTGGACCTTCGATCTTGCCGCCGTCTTCCAGACCCTCCTCGCCCTGATCGCCACGTTATGAAACCTTTGCGAACAACATTGCACGCCGCGCGCACCGCGCTGCAGTGGCGCCTGCTGCTGCTCTGGCTGGCCTGCCTGCTGCTGCCTGCCGCCCTGCTGGCCGTGCCGGTGGGGCTGGTACTGTCGGAACAGCTCGACCACTCGGTCCATGCGCCGGCGCTGGCCCGCGCGCTCGACCTGGTGGCGATCGCCGATCTCGGCACCGGAATCGACCGCAACGGCAAGCCGCTGACTGCCGCCGCCGCCGCCGCGGTGTTGCTGACGCTGCTGTTGTCGCCGCTGCTGACGGGCGCCGCCGTGGCGGCGGCACGCGCGCCGGAACGCCTGCGGTGCCGGGAACTGCTCGCCGGCGCCGCCATCCAGTATCCGCGCATGTTCCGCATGCTGCTGTGGGGCGCGGTCCCGCTCGGCGTGGCGGCTGCGCTGGGCAGCCGGCTCGCCGAGGCGGCGGACGGCCGCATGGAGCGGGCGATCGCCTGGAGCGATGCACAGCCATGGCAGGTGGGCGCGGCCGTGGCGGCGGTGCTGCTGGTGCTGCTGGCGAACCTGACGCTGGACACCGGCCGCGCCGCGCTGGCGATCGACCTGCGCCGCACGTCGGCCGTCAAGGCGTGGTGGCGCGGGCTGGCCCTGGTGCGGCAGCGGCCGGGCGGCGTGCTGCTGGCGTGGGCCGGGCCGACCGTCGCCGGCCTGCTGCTTGCCGCGCTGCTGGCCTGGGGCCGGCTGCACGTGCCGGCCATCGGCCTTGCCGGCACGGCCGGCGCGCTGCTGCTGGCGCAGCTGATCGTGCTGGTGCTGGCGTGGATGCGGATGACGCGGCTGTTCGCGCTGGTGGCGCTGGCGCGGCGCCAGGCGGGGCCGGCGCAGCTGCACTGAGCGCCTTGCGGGACCGGACGGTTACCAGTTCACCGTCAGACTGCGCCGACCGATTCGAACATCAGTATCGAGATTTTGCGGGTTGCCGCGGCGCGCCGCCGGCCGTATATTCATGGCGTTCGAAACGATGGAGTGCAGCATGTTGCCCACTTATTTCCTGTCGCATGGCGGCGGACCCTGGCCCTGGATGAAGCAGGAATTCGGCGGCGCGTACGACGTGCTGGATGCGTCGCTGCGCGACATTCCCCGCCAGGCCGGCGGCAAGCCGGCGGCGGTGCTGGTCGTGACCGCGCATTGGGAGACGCCGGAATTCGGGCTGTCGGCCGGCGCGCAGCCCGGCATGATCTACGACTACGGCGGCTTCCCGCCGCACACCTACCAGATCCGCTACGGCGCGCCCGGTTCCCCCGCGCTGGCCGCACGCGCGCAGGCGCTGCTGCGGGAAGCCGGCATCGCCGCCGGACTCGATGCCGAACGCGGCTTCGACCACGGCACGTTCTCGGCGATGTACCCGGTGTTCCCCGAAGCGGACGTGCCGATCGTGCAGCTGTCGCTCAAGCGCGGGCTGGATCCGTTGGAACACCTGGAAGCGGGCCGCGCACTGCGGCCACTGCGCGACGAAGGCGTGCTGATCGTGGGCAGCGGGCTCAGTTACCACAACCTGCGCGCCTTCAACGGCGCCGGCGCGGCCGCCTCGCACCAGTTCGACGACTGGCTGCGCAAAGCGATGGCACTGCCGCCGAAGGAGCGCGGCATCGCGCTGATGAACTGGGAGCACGCCCCCGCCGCGCGCGCCGCCCATCCGCGCGAGGAACACCTGCTGCCGCTGATGGTGGCGCTCGGCGCCGCCGAGGAGGAAGCGGCCGCCGTCGTGTACCACGAGGACGCGTTCATGGGCGCCCTGGCCGTCAGCAGTTTCCGGTTCGGATAGCAGCAACGGCATGGGTGACGTTCGCGCCTGAACGTCTGGTGTCCGACGAATTTTTCCAGAAAGCCGGAAAAATTGTCCGACACCTTCGAAGCCGAAGCATTGGTGTCCGACACCTTTTTCCGGGCGCTTCATCCGGGAAAAGGATGCCGGACACCGGTTTTCTTCACCCATTCAGGAAATGGTGTCAGGAGCGACGGAATGCCTGCCATCGCCGCTTGGCAGGCACGGAGCATGCGCCGGCCGGATCAGGTCCCCCGCTTGCCCTTCATCCGCTCGGCTTCCTTCTCGGCGGCCTTCGCCGCGGCCAGTTCCGCCTTGACGCGCTCAGCCTCGGTGAACGCGGCCAGCGCGGCGGCGCGGGTCTCGGGGGTTTCCAGCGAGATGCGGCCGAGCGCGCCGCTGCGGTAATCCTGCAGCAGCATGTGCGAGGCCTTTTCATAGTCCCAGTCGCCGCCGCGGATGCGGTAGCCGCGCTTTTGCGCCAGTCCCTCGACGACGGCGATGGCATCCATCTCCGCCGTCTTGAAGCCGTAGCGGGCGGCCAGCAGTTGCGGGTAGCGCCGCAGCAGTTCGCCGGCCAGCCACTCGGCCACTTCTTCCTCGATCAGCGCATTGGCGCCGATCGCATGGCTGGCGGCCAGCGCCAGGCCGTCGCTCGGCATGGCGATCTTCGGCCACAGCAGGCCCGGCGTATCGATGATGGCGGTGTTCTTGTCGAGGTAGATCTTTTGCTGGGTTTTCGTCACGGCCGGCTCGTCGCCCACTTTCGCCACGCGGCGTTTCAGCAGCGCATTCATCAGCGTGGACTTGCCCACGTTGGGAATACCCATGATCATCAGCCGCAGCGGCTTGGTCGGCACGCCGCGGTGCGGCGCCAGCGCGCGCGCCTTGTCGATCACCCTGGCCACGTCGGCCGGTTTCTTGGTCGTCATCGCGTACGCGGTCACCGCGTCGTCCTGCTCGAAGTACCGGACCCACGCGGCGGTGGCATCGGGATCGGCCAGGTCGATCTTGTTCAGCACCTTCAGGCACGGCTTGGCGCGGAACTTGCGCAATTCCTCGACCAGCGGGTTGGTGCTCGCCTCCGGCAGGCGGGCATCGACGACTTCGATGACGACGTCCACATCCGCCATCTGTTCGGCCGCCTTCTTCTTGGCGGCGTTCATGTGCCCGGGGAACCATTGAATGGCCATGCTGTTACCTTCTGAATGTCTGAAACAATCCGCTATTTTACCGGCACTGCCGGCGCTGGTACCATCTGCGTCTCCCCTGTTTTCCGTCCACAGCCGCCGTATCCATGAAATACTCCGCCGCCCTCCTCCTGTTCGTTGCCGTTTCGGCATCGGCGCAACCCGTCGTCGAAGTAAGCACCGTGCGCGACCCGGAACTGAAATCCTACGCGACGATGGTCAAGGGCCTCGACGCGTTCGACGCCGAGCGCAGCCGCGCGCCGCAGGGGACGCTGCGCTTCCTCCTGCGGCCCGCCAGCCGCGAGGACAGCCTGCAGGGCCTGCAACTGAAGATCGTCGGCGACCGGGTGACGCTGCCGGTGGCGCTCGATGCCGACGGCGGCTTCAGCCTGCCGCGCAGCACGGCGGCGCTCGATGACGATGCCGAACTGGTACTGAACAGGAAACGCCATTCGTTCCGCTGGCGGCCCGAAGTGCGCAGCCCGGGCGTGCCGGCGGCCGCCCGGCGGCTGGGCGACCTGCGCGTGCAGTGCGCCGTGCAGTGGGCGATCGAGCAGGAAGAGCTTGCGCCGCCGGCGCGCGCCGCGCTGTCGGCTACCGGCGGACCGTGCCGCTCGATGACGATGCACATGGGCTTCGATGCGCCGGCGCCGCTGCAGGGCGCCTGGCTGCGCGACGGCGAACGCCGCGAACCGATTCCCGTCAACCGCCATTACCGGCGCGTGTTCAACCCGCCGCTGGCGGACCGCTCGTGGAGCGACGACACGCTGGTGGAATTCCACTACGTGCGCTGAACGCATGCACGATCACGCCGCCCGTTGCGGAGCCATCCTCGGCGCCTGCCCCTGGCTGATGGAAGCGCTGGCAGCGGTGCGGTCGCTGCCGCTGCGGGGCTGATCCCGGGCGGTTCAGATCTCGGCCAGCGCCTTCACGTGCGCCACCACGCTGCGCCCCAGCGCGGACAGGTTGTAGCCGCCTTCCAGGCAGCTGACGATGCGGCCCTTCGCATGCAGCTTCGCCACTTCCATCATCTGCTGCGTCATCCACGCGTAATCCGCTTCCACCAGGCCCATGGTGCCCAGGTCGTCTTCGCGGTGCGCATCGAAGCCGGCGGAAATGAAGATCATCTGCGGCCTGAACGCATGCAGCGCCGGCAGCCACTGTTCGAGCACCAGCCGGCGCACCACGTCGCCTTTCGTGCCGGCCGGTACCGGCACGTTGACGCGGTTGGGCGTGACCGGCAGCGGTTCCGTGTACGGGTAGAACGGGTGCTGGAAAAAGCTCGCCATCAGCACGCGCCGCTCGTCGCGGAACGCTTCCTCGGTGCCGTTGCCGTGATGGACGTCGAAATCGACGATCGCCACCCGTTCCAGGCCGCGCGCGTCGAGCGCATGGCGCGCCGCGATCGCCACGTTGTTGAACAGGCAAAAGCCCATCGGCACCGACGGCCGCGCATGGTGGCCGGGCGGACGCACCGCGCAGAATGCGTTGTCGATCTCGCCGTCGATGACCGCGTCGGTGGCCGCCACCGCCGCGCCGGCGGCGCGCAGCGCGGCCGTCCAGCTGTGGCGGTTCAGCGACGTGTCGCCGTCGATCGGATAGTAATCGTCGCCCTCGTGCGGCTGGCTTTGCACGATGGCGATCGCGTTCGGCGTGTGGTTGCGCGCGATGGCCGCCATGTCGGCGAGCGGCGCTTCGCGATGATCGAGCAGGTCGTCGATGTGGGCATTGATCAGCTGGTCGGCGATGGCCTGCAGCCGCGCGGGGCACTCGGGATGCCACTCGCCCATTTCATGGCGCCGGCAATCGGGGTGGCTGTAGATGGCTGTGCTCATGTCGCAAATTTCTTTAATGCATCAGTCTTGCTGATCGTAACGCATCGATCGTGACTCATGCAGGGTAGAATGGTCCTCATCAGGGCCAACTATAACAGGAACCATGTACACGAAATTGCATGCCGTTGCGCGCCAGGTGGGCAGCCTCATCGTGGGCAAGGACATGCAGATCCGGCAGTCGCTGGCCTGCCTGCTGGCCGGCGGCCACCTGCTGCTGGAAGATGTGCCGGGGGTGGGCAAGACCACACTGTCGCACGCGCTGGCGATTTCGCTCGGCCTGCAGTTCAACCGCGTGCAGTTCACCAGCGACCTGCTGCCGGCCGACGTGGTGGGCATTTCCGTCTACGAGCGTGAAAAGAACGGCTTTGCCTTCCACCCCGGCCCGATCTTCACGCAGGTGCTGCTGGCCGACGAGATCAACCGCGCCACGCCGAAAACGCAATCGGGCCTGCTGGAAGCGATGGAAGAACGGCAGGTCACGGCCGATGGCGTGACGCGGGCGCTGCCCGAGCCGTTCTTCGTGATCGCCACGCAGAATCCCACCCACCAGATCGGCACGTTCCCGCTGCCCGAATCGCAGCTCGACCGCTTCCTGATGTGCCTCACGCTGGGCTACCCCGACCCGGCCGCCGAGCGCGCGCTGCTGGCCGGCGAGGACCGCCGCAGCATGCTCGGGACCCTGCCCGCCGCGATGACCGCCACGGAGCTCGCGGCCGCGCAGCGCGGCCTGCGCGCGATCCACACGTCGGCGGCGCTGATCGACTACGTGCACGCGCTGGTGCTCGCGTCGCGCGGCAACGGCTCGTTCGCCGAGGGTCTTTCGCCGCGCGCCGCGCTGGCGCTGGTGCAGGCAGCCCGTGCCTGGGCGGCGCTGGAAGGCCGCGACCATGTGATACCGGAAGATGTGCAGGCCGTGCTGGTGCCCGTGTGCGCGCACCGGCTGCGGCCCGTGAAATCCAGCCAGGGCGTGGCGCTGGCCAGCCGCGAGCTGGTGCTGCAGCTCCAGAAGTCGGTACCGGTCTAGCGATGCTCGAAGCGTTCTGGCGCCGCGTGTTCCGGTTCGAGCGCCGCAAGGCGCGCGATGGCGACGTGGTGCTGACGCTGCGCCGCGTGTACATCCTGCCGGCACGCGCCGGCATGGCGTTCGCGGTGCTGCTGGTGCTGATGCTGATCGGCGCCACCAACTACACGCTGGGCCTGGGCTTCGCGCTCACTTTCCTGGCCGGCGCCTGCGCCATCGCCGACATGGTGCTGACTGTGAAGAACCTGGCCGGCCTGCGGCTGGCCGGCGGCCGCGCCGCCCCGGTGTTCGCCGGCGACGCGGCCCGGTTCGAGATCGCGCTGCACAACGGCGGCAGTGCCGGCCGCTATGCGATCCGCGTGCGCTTCGGTACCGACGGCGCCACCGAACACCCGGCCGACGTGCCGGCGCACGGCAGCGCCGCGCTGGCGCTCGCCCTTCCCGCCCCCGAACGGGGCTGGCTGCGCGCCCCGCGCATCCGGCTCGAGACCCGTTTTCCGCTCGGCCTGTTCCGCGCCTGGAGCTGGTGGCAGCCCGACCTGCGCGTGCTGGTCTACCCGCGCCCGGAAAGCCCGGCACAGCCGCTGCCGGTGCGCGGCGCCGCCAGCGAGGAAGGCCACGGCGAAGTGGGCCTGGACAACTTCGCCGGCATCCGCAGCTACCAGCCGGGTGATCCGCTGCGCCACCTGGCGTGGCGCCAGATCGCCCGCCTGGCGCCGGAAGACGGCGGCCAGCTCGTCACCAAGCATTTCGAAGGCGGCGCGGTGGCCGAGCTGGCGCTCGACTTCGCGCAGCTGCCGCCGCACCTGGACCTGGAGCTGCGGCTGGCGCGCATGACCCGCTGGGTGCTCGACGCGGAACAGCGTGCGCTGCCCTATTCGTTCCGCCTCGGCCATCACCATTACGTGGCCGCTCTCGGCGACGCCCATCGCGCCGCGTGCCTTGCCGCGCTGGCGTTGCATGGCCGGGAGGCTTTGCCATGATGGGCGCCGGGCCCCTCACGCGCGACAAGCAGGACACGCTGCTGCTGGTCGCCGCGGCGCTGCTGGTGATCGCGCCGCACTTCGCGCACCTGCCGTGGTGGATCATCGGCACCGTCTGCGTCACGCTGCTGTGGCGCGTGCTCCTGACCTGGCGCGGGCGCCGCCTGCCCTCCGCCTGGCTGCTGCTGCCGGTGGCGCTGATCGCGATGGGCGGCGTGTTCCGGTCGTTCGGCACGCTGCTGGGCCGCGACGCCGGCGTGGCGATGCTGGCGCTGCTGCTCGCCTTCAAGCTGCTGGAGATGCACGCCAAGCGCGACCTGTACGTGGTGCTGTTCCTCAGCTTCTTCCTGATGCTGACGAATTTCTTCTACTCGCAGAGCATGCTGACGGGGCTGGCGATGGCCGCCACGGTCGTGGTGCTGCTGGCGGCGCAGATCACGTTCCAGTACACGGGCATCGTGCCGCCGCTGGGCCAGCGCCTGCGGCTGGCCGGCCGGATGTTCCTGCTCGCCGCGCCGCTGGCGGCGGCGCTGTTCGTGCTGTTCCCCCGCGTCGAAGGGCCGCTGTGGGGCATGCCGACCGACACGCCCGGCCCGAGCAGCGGCATCTCCGACACGATGGCGCCCGGCACGATGACGAACCTGGCGCTGTCGGAAGATGTGGCGTTCCGCGCGCGCTTCGATGGCGCGGCGCCGGCGCAGCGGCGGCTGTACTGGCGCGGCGTGGTGCTGAGCCACTACGACGGCCGCACCTGGACCCGCATCGGCGGCCGCCTGTACCGCCGCGACGGCGACGCGATGACCCTGCGCGTGACCGGCAAGCCCGCCCCCTACGAGGTGACGCTGGAGCCCAGCGCGCGGCGCTGGCTGTTCACGCTGGAGCTGACGCCGCCGGCCCTGGACGTGCCCGGCGAACGGGTCGGCGTGACCGACGAACTGGAGAGCTTCACGGTGCGTCCGCTGCACCGGCGCGTGCGCTACCGTGCCGCCGCCTATCCCGAGTACGCGGTGCAGCCGGCGCTCGATGCGGCATTGACGGGCAAGTGGCTGCAATTGCCGCCCGGCTTCAACCCGGCCGCTTACGAACTGGGCCGCACGCTGCGCAGGGATGCCGGCGTCGACGACGGCCGCGTGATCGCGCGGGTGCTGGCCATGTTCCGCAAGGAACGCTTCGCCTACACGCTGCAGCCCCCGCTGCTGGGGCGCAATGCCGTCGACGAGTTCCTGTTCGTCACCCGGCAGGGCTTCTGCGAACACTACGCCGGCGCCTTCGTCGTGCTGATGCGGGCCGCCGGCATTCCGGCACGCGTGGTAACGGGCTACCAGGGCGGCGAACTCAACCCCGTCGACCGCTACATGACGGTGCGGCAATCCGATGCCCATGCGTGGGCCGAGGTGTGGCTGGCCCACCGGGGCTGGGTGCGGATCGATCCCACGGCCGCGGTGGCGCCCGACCGGGTGACGCTGGGCCTGCGCGGCGCGCTGCCGCAACAGTCGCCGTTCGGACTGGCCGCTTTGCGCAGCGACAAGGATTCGTGGTTTTCGCAACTCCGCTTCCGGTTCAATGCAGCAAATAATGCCTGGAATCAATGGGTGCTGGATTACAATCCTGAACGGCAAAGAAATTTCCTTGCGGAACTAACCGGATGGGTGGTCGACTGGCGCGCCCTTGCCGCCGTGCCCGCGCTGCTGGCGCTGGCCTGGCTGTGGCGCCAGCTTCGTGCGCGGCACCGCCGCGATCCCGTGCAGACTGCGTGGGAGCGGTTCTGCGTGTTGCTGGCGCGGCGTGGCGTGCGGCGCGCGCCCGACGAGGGACCGCACAGCCTCGCGTGCCGTGTGGCGGCGTTGCCGCTGCCGGACGACAAGAAAGCGGCGATGGCCGAATTTCTGGCACTGTATGCCGCGCTGCGCTACCGCGCGCTGGATGACGATGAACGAACCCGGTCGGCTCGCCGGCTGGCCAAACTGCTGAGCCTGTCACGATGAATGTCATGAACAACAAGACCCTGCTTACCCTGCTGCTGGCGGCAAGCGTCGCCGCCACGAGCCTGTTCCCGTCCCAGTTGCTGGCCGCGCCCGCTGAAACGGCCAAGGCGAAAAAAGCCAAGGCCGCAACGAAAGGAAAGAAAAAGCCGGCCAGGAAGGCCGTTTCCGCCCCCGTAAGCGACTACTACACAGGCGAATTCGTCAATTTCAACCAGTGGAAGGAAGTCCAGCAATTCACGGACGAGATGGCGACGAAGCACGGCTTCACCCGCTCCGAACTGGAAACGTTGATGGGCAATGTGCGCTACCTCGATTCGGTGGTGCAGCTGGTCAAGCCGGCGCCCCCGGGCAAGCCGAAGAACTGGACGGTATACAGCAGCCGATTCATCGAACCGATCCGCATTGCCGCCGGGGTGCGCTTCTGGAACGAGAACGCCGAGACGCTGGCACGCGCCGAAGCGCTGTACGGCGTGCCGGCCGAGATCCTCGCCGGCGTGATCGGCGTGGAAACGATCTATGGGCGCGACACGGGGCGCTTCCGCGTCATCGACACGCTGACAACGCTGGCGTTCGCCTACCCGGTGGCGCCGAACCGCGAGGCGCGGATGGCGTTCTTCCGTGGCGAACTGGAAGCCACGCTGCTGTATGCGCGGCAGACCGGCATCGATCCCCAGTCACTGCAGGGCTCCTTCGCGGGCGCCGTGGGCCTGCCGCAATTCATGCCCAGCAATATCCTGAAGTACGGGGTGGACTTCGATGGCGACGGCCACATCGATCTGCGCAATTCCACGGCGGACGCGATCGGCAGCGTGGCGTCCTTCCTGGTGGGCCATGGCTGGCAGCGCGAACAGCCGGGACAGATCGTCTACCCGGCCACGGTATCGCCGGCGCGGGCATGGGAACGCTTCGCGGACGGCAGCCTGGAAGCGAAATTCCGGCCGGAAGACTTGACCGCGGCAGGCATCGTCACCACGTCGACATTGCCGCCGGACATGTTGTATGGCCTGGTGGATTTGCAGAACGGCTCCGAGCCGACGGAATACTGGGTGGGAAGCAACAACTTCTACACGATCACGCAGTACAACCGCAGCTATTTCTATGCGATGTCGGTGGTGGAACTGGGACGCTCGATCCGCCTGGCCAGGCCATGATGGCCGGGTGGCCAGGTGTAAAGGTACGTAATGCCGCTTGAAAAGTTGCTTTTTAGAATGTAACGTATGAGCAAATTCATTGCTCAAATTCGTTGCTCGCACTATTGCTTCCAATGCAGCATTGGTGATAAGTTTTATATTACACTTAAACTTGTATGATTGACAAAGTCGGGGCTGCTCATTCGGTTTATCTACCACAATAAGTACGGTAGAATTCTCACAGATTGTTGCAATGCGACAACGGCGTCATCAAAGAGACATATTTTTTTATTGCTCTTGAGTATGAGATTGCTGATTGTTGTACAATTGTGTATATATTATGAAACTTGTTATCCCGGAATCGTGTGTCGATCGTTCCTCAGTGAAGAGAAACTTCCACGCCCAGCATGAGCTCCGAGTGATTCTTTGCAGAACAACTTTACAGAAGGAACAGACGCATCATGACAAACCAAGTCGGCATTGATATGAACAACGATTCGGACGGCGATGATCTGCTGCAGTACAATCCGAACCGTCTGCTGGATACGCTGATCGAAAATCTGCGCCTGAAAAACGACGCCGCATTGTCCCGCGCGCTTGAAGTGGCACCACCGGTGATCAGCAAGATCCGCCACCATCGCCTGCCCGTTGGCGCTTCGCTGCTGATCCGCATGCACGAGGTGAGCGATCTGTCGATCCGCGACCTGCGCTACCTGATGGGCGATCGCCGCAACAAGTTCCGCATCAGCGACAAGCAGTTCAAGCCGAAGGAAGGCGAAACGCCGGCGGCAAGCAGCACGAACAACAACAGCAACAGCTGATTGTAAAAAAAGCCGGGCTAGCCCGGCTTTTTCCTTATGCGGGGAAGACCCCGGTCGACAGGTAGCGGTCGCCCCGGTCGCAGACGATGAACACGATCGTCGCGTTCTCGACCGTTTGCGAAATGCGCAGCGCGATTTCGCAGGCGCCAGCCGCGGAAATGCCGCAGAAAATCCCCTCCTCGGCCGCCAGCCGGCGCGCCATGCGCTCCGCCGCCGCCTGCGACACCGATTCGATCTGGTCCACGCGCGCCTTGTCGAAGATCTTCGGCAGGTAGGCTTCCGGCCACTTGCGGATACCCGGGATCGACGAGCCCTCTTCCGGCTGGGCGCCGATGATGCGCACGTTGCCGTTCTGCTCCTTCAGGTATTGCGACACGCCCATGATCGTGCCGGTGGTGCCCATGGCCGATACGAAGTGCGTGATCTTCCCTTCGGTATCGCGCCAGATTTCCGGACCGGTCGATTCATAGTGGGCGCGCGGGTTGTCGCCGTTGGCGAACTGGTCCAGGATGATGCCCTTGCCGTCGCGCTGCATCTGCTCGGCCAGGTCGCGCGCGTATTCCATGCCACCCGTCTTCGGTGTCAGCACGATCTGCGCGCCGTACGCGGCCATGCTCTGGCGGCGCTCTTCGGACAGGTTTTCCGGCATCAGCAGCACCATCTTGTAGCCGCTGATCGCCGCCGCCATCGCCAGCGCGATGCCGGTGTTGCCGCTGGTGGCTTCGATCAGCGTATCGCCCGGCTTGATATCGCCCCGCTCGGCCGCCCGGCGCAGCATCGACATCGCCGCGCGGTCCTTGACGGAGCCGGCCGGGTTGTCGCCCTCCAGCTTGCCCAGGATGATGTTGTTGCGCGCCGCGGCTTCCGCGCCCGGCAGGCGCACGAGCTGGACCAGCGGCGTGTTGCCGATCGTGTCGGCAATAGTTTTGTAGGCCATGCGTTCGCTTCTTCTCTTCGCCAAAAGAAGCATTTTAATCCGGTTGCCGTTTGGTTGCTCGCGATGGCTCCAAGGCTCAGCCCGTGTCCACCCTGGGGTCAACCCTGAAATAGGACACGATCTCAGCCCTGGTACGGTTCAGCCCGTGTCCGGAAAAGAGGTTGACCCGAGGTGGACACGACCTCTGCGGTATTACGTTACCGGCATGGCTTCAGCGCCGCGCCTTGCCGTCGCTGTCGAACAGGTGCCAATACTGCGGAGCGGCGCCCACGGTGGCGCGCTGGCCGGGGTCCCAGGTGCTGTTGCTGTCGGCGCGGGCGACCAGGGCTTCGCCGGTGCTTTCCGTTTGCAGGTAGACGTAGCTGAAGTCACCCAGCAGTTCCACGGTCTGCACCACCGCGGCGATGCCGTCGCCTGCGCCGGCCAGCACCACGTGCTCCGAACGCAGGCCGAGCGTGACGGGGGCGCCGGCGGGAAGGCCGGCCGCGGTCGGCAGCGCGATGCCGCCGCCGGCGGCCAGCGTAATGCCGCCACTGCCGTCGGCCGCGCCGCGCAGGAAGTTCATCGCCGGCGAACCCATGAAGCCGGCGACGAACAGGTTGTCGGGCCGGTTGTACAGGTCCAGCGGCGCGCCCACCTGCTCGACCTTCCCGCCGCGCAGCACCACGATGCGGTCGGCCAGCGTCATCGCCTCGACCTGGTCGTGGGTCACGTAGACCATCGTGCTTTTCAGGGTCCGGTGCAGGTTCTTCAGTTCGATGCGCATCTGCACGCGCAGCGCCGCGTCGAGGTTCGACAGCGGCTCGTCGAACAGGAACACTTCCGGATGGCGCACGATCGCCCGGCCGATCGCCACGCGCTGGCGCTGGCCGCCGGACAGTTCCTTCGGCTTGCGCTCGAGCAGCGCCTCGATGCGCAGGCTGGCGGCGGCGGCCAGTACCTTGTCGCGGATCGTTGCGGGGGGCGTGCCCGCCAGCTTCAGCGCGAACGCCATGTTGTCATACACCGTCATGTGCGGATACAGCGCATAGCTCTGGAATACCATCGCGATGCCGCGCTGCGCCGGCGGCACGCTGGTCATGTCGCGGCCGCCGATGGCGATGGTGCCGCCGTCCGGCTCCTCGAGCCCGCAGATCGTGCGCAGCAGCGTGGACTTGCCGCAGCCCGACGGTCCGACGAACACGACGAATTCGCCGTCGCCGATGTCCAGGTCGATCCCGTGCAGGATCGTGGTTTCGGCGAACTGCTTGCGCACGCCGCGAATCTTCAGGTCCGCCATGTTCTAGGCTCCTCCCAGCAGGATGTCGACGCCGTGCGGTCCGCCATCCCGCAGCAGCGGAATGCGCGCCACCCCATCGGCGATATTGAGCTGCACGCCGTCGAGCGTGGCGGCGATCACCTTCGCCGCCGTGCCGTTCGGACTGCGCACCGCGACGTTGCAGGAACCGCCGCCCGGCAAATTGTAGTGCACGTGGAATTCCGGCCAGTCGTCCGGGATGCGCGGCGCCACCACCAGCGTATCGCCGTTCTCGATGGTGAAGCCGAGCACCGATTCCAGGCCCACCCGGAACATCCAGCCCGAGGAGCCCGTGTACCATGTCCACCCGCCGCGGCCCACGTGCGGCGCGGCGCCGTACACATCGGCCGCGATCACGTACGGCTCCACCTTGTAGATGTCGGCCGCCGCCTTGTCGAGCGCATGGCTGACGGGCGAGAGCATCCGCAGCAGCCGCGCGGCACGGTCGCGGCGCCCCGCCTCGGCCAGCGCCCGCACCGCCCAGCAGGCGGCATGCGTGTACTGGCCGCCGTTCTCGCGCACGCCGGCGACATAGCCCTTGATGTAGCCGGGATCGTGCGGCGTGTCGACGAACGGCGGCGTGAGCAGCCGGATCAGCTTGTCGTCCTCGGAGACCAGCTGCGCCTCCATCGCATCGAGTGCCTGGCGCGCGCGGTCCGGCGGCGCCGCGCCGGAAATCACCGCCCAGGCCTGGGCCAGCGCATCGATGCGGCACTCGTCGCTGTCCTTCGAGCCGAGCACGGCGCCGTTGTCGTAATAGGCGCGGCGATACCATTCGCCATCCCAGCCGGCATCGTTCAGCGCCTGGGCCAGGTGCGCCAGGTACTCGCCGTAGGCCTTCACGCGCGCGGTGTCGCGCCGCCCCTCGCAGAACGGGATGAAGTCGCGCAGGATGCGGGTCAGGAAAAAGCCCATCCACACGCTCTCCCCCCTGCCTTCGCGGCCCACGCGGTTCATGCCGTCGTTCCAGTCGCCGGTACCCATCAGCGGCAGGCCATGCGCACCCCGCGTCAGCGAGCGGTCCAGCGCACGGCAGCAATGTTCGTACACGTCGGCGCTCGTGCCCGACAGCGCGGGCTTCAGGTAATGCTCGTCCTCCCCTTCGGCGAGCCCGCGCCCGGCGAGGAATGGCGCCACTTCATCGAGAACACCCAGGTCGCCAGTCGTGTCGATGTAGAAGGCGGTGATGTACGGCAGCCAGCACAGGTCGTCCGAGAAGCGCGTGCGCAGGCCCTGCTCCACCGGTGCCGGATGCCACCAGTGCAGCACATCGCCTTCCTCGAACTGGTGGGCGGCATGCAGGCAGATCTGTGCGCGCGCCAGGTCCGGCCGTGCATAGATCATTGCCGAGGCGTCCTGCAGCTGGTCGCGGAAGCCGAATGCGCCGCCGGACTGGTAGAACGCCGAGCGGCCCCAGATCCGGCACGACAGGTTCTGGTACGTGAGCCAGCCGTTCATCATCAGGTCCAGTTCCTTGACCGGCGTATCGATGCGCACGGCACCCAGTGTTTCGCGCCAGAAGGCCAGCACCCCCTCCAGCGCGGCCTGTACCGCTCCCTCTTCGCGATAGCGCTCCACCAGCGCGAGCGCGGCTTCCCGCCCGCCCGTATCGCCTTCCTGCGTTTCGCCCAGCAGGAACACGCAGCTGACCGATTGGCCCGGTACCAGGTCGTACACGGCCTGGAACGCCGCGCACGGATCGAGCCCGCCGCCGGACGCATGGTCGAGCGCCGGCACGGCCAGCCCGGCAGGCCGGCTGGTGGCGCCGTGCCGGCCAAGGAACGCGGCGCGGTCGGCGGTGAAATGCGTGGCCCGGGCGCCGGGCGCCACGGCCGCCGCGAACGTGATGCCGTCGGCGAATACACCGGCCTGCGCATTGGTGGCCAGCAGGACATCGCTCCCGGCCGCCGCGAGCGCGGTAACCACGTAGGGGCTGCTGTCGGCCGGCGTGGCGCCCAGTACCAGCTGCTGGCAGGAATACAGCGACACCCGGCGCGGCCGGCCGCTGTCGTTGGTGACCGTGAGCCGCACGATCTTCACCGGATCGTGGCGCGGCACGAAGACCGTCGTTTCCTGCCGCAAGCCGTGGCTGGCATGGTCGAAGCGGCTGTAGCCGAAGCCATGCCGCGCTTCGTAGGGCGCGGCGGCCGGCACCGGGCCGGGCAGCGGCGACCAGAATTCGCCGGTATCTTCGTCGCGCACGTACAGCGCCTCGCCGTGCGGATCGGCCACCGGGTCGTTGAACCATGGGGTGAGGCGGTGCAGGCGGCTGTTGCGGCTCCATGTATAGCCGGCGCCGCCGTCGCTGACCAGGCAGCCGAAGGTCTCGTTCGAGATGGCATTGCTCCATGCCAGCGGCGGGCGGCGCAGCTGGTGCGTGTGGCGGTCCCAGTCCATCCGGATCACGTATTCGTCGCCGGCCGCGTTGAAGCCGCCATAGCCGTTGAAGAACCGGAGTTCCTCGTGCGCGGTTTCCCGCCGCGGCGCGGAAACGCCCTGCAAGGCCGGTGTACGGCGCGACGGCGGCTTCGCCGCATGGCCGTCGGGCCGCGACAGCGCCGGCAGATTGCCGCGTATGACGAGGTGCGCGGTGCGCTCGAAGTGCGCAAGGTGGCCGGGCGCGAAGTCGGCGGTACGCCGTACCAGCAGTCCCTGCTCGACGGCGGTGCCGTTGCCGTGCTCGTCGAGCACCAGCATGTTCAGGTTCAGGCCCTTGGCCTGCCAGTAGCGCCGCGCCGACAGCAGTGCCCGCAGCATCAGGTCGTCCTGCCCGGCGGTGTGCACGACGGCCAGCTCGCCGGACGGCACCTCGTACCGCGCCGTATCGGCCGGGCCGGGGGAGATCGCCGGCCCGGCCGCGGCGGTGCTTCCCCCTGCCGCGCGCACCGCGGACTGCCCGTACATCACGGCGGCGGCCAGCTGGTGATAATACTCGGCCTGCGCAGCCGGCAGCCCGACCTGTTCGAGCAGCACGGTTTCGCGCAGTTGCGCGTCGCCCAGTATCGCGGGCATGTTCATGCCCGGCAGTTCGCGTGCCAGCGCCAGCGCCTCGTCGCGGGTAGGCGCGGAGCCGAGCATGAACACGAGGCGCGCCTGTTCGCCGGTACCGAGCGCCAGCGTGCGCCGCAGCGCCATCGCCGGGTCGAGCACGTTGCCGGCGGTGCCGGACAGCGTTTCCTCGTCGATGCCGCGCGGATGGCAGGGGCCGCGCCCGCGGCCCATGAAGCGGGCGCGGTCCGTCTCGAACTGGGGATCGGTGCCGCCCAGCGCGGCGTTGACCATCCACAGCCCCGGTTCATTCGCGCCGCGCGGCCGGCGGTGCGCCAGCAGCGCGCCGGTGGCGGCATCGTGCCAGGTCTGCACGAACAGCTTCGAGAATGCGGGATGCGACGCCTCGTCCGCCTGGCGGGCCAGCACGACCTCGAGGTAGCCCGTCAGCTCGATGAGCCGCGAGCGGCCGGACAGGTTGGTGACGACGATGCTGCGCAGCTCCACGTCCTTGTCCGGGTGCACGGCCACTTCCATGCGCGCGAGGATGCCGTGCGCCGATACCTCCAGCCACATGCTGGCGCCGCCGGCGCCGGCGGCCCGCTGCAGGTCGGGGTCGTGCGTGGCGGCGCACGGCTGGGCGCCGATCGACCACAGGTCATGGGTTTCGGCGTCGCGCAGGTAGAAGAACCAGCCTTCGGCGTCCGTCACGCGGTCGCCGTGCCAGCGCGTCAGCGCGATATCGCCGGCACGGGCGAAACCGCTGCCGGATTCGGTGATCAGCGTGGTCAGCCGGCCGTTCGACAGCAGCCGGGCGTTGGGCGGCAGGTGCGCCGCGTTCAGGTGGGTGCCGGTCGGGCTTGCGGTGGCCATGGGGTTTCCTTCACTCTTCGTGTTTCAAACAGGTGCCGTTGCTGCGGCGGTCTTCACGGGCGGCGCGCTGTCCAGCAGCGACGATACCATGCGTGCGCGCGTGCCGACGCCCCGCTCGCGCGCCGCGGCCAGGGCCGCCGTGCCGGCAGGGGCATGGCACCGGGTTCATGGACCGGCCTTCCCGGCCGGGATGCGGATGGCCAGCGTGGCGGGCAGCTTGCGGATCGTGACGGCGCCATTCGTTACCGGCACCGGGCTGCCGTTCAGCCGCGCGGGGCCGGGCCGCCCGTCATAAGGCCAGCGCAGCACGAGGCCGCCGGGCGGGACAGCCATGCCGGCTTCGATGCGCAGCAGCAGTTCTCCCGCGCCGCGCCGCAGGCTGTAGCTCAGCGGGCCATACGGCGTGCGCAGCCGGCGGATCGCGATGCCGGGGCCGTCCAGCCAGTCCAGGGGGATGCCTTCGGCCAGCAGCAATGCATGTTCGGGCTCGCGTTCGTACGCGAACGAGTCGAGCGCGGCGCGCATGAAGTCCGAAGCGATCCAGCCATGCGGCATGTCGCCCAGGAAGCGCGGCGTGCGCGGGTCGCGGCCGACCACCTCGGCCCAGCCGTTCCATGCGCGCGGCCGCTGGCCGGCGTAGAAATACGCGAGCAGCTGTTCGGCCCGGGCGCGCCAGCCCAGCCGCACGAACGCGCTGGCATTGCGCAGTTCGTACGGCGTGTAGTCCTCCCAGGCCATGGTGCCGTCGCGCCGCGCGATGAAGAAATTCCAGTAACGGCGGTAGGTTCCCTCCAGCAGATCGCCCGGCAGGTACCGCTGCTCGCCCCCCGGGGTCAACCCGATGGTCGTCGACGTGGCATCGAAGTCGCCCAGCTCGGCCGCGCCGGGCAGGTAATCGATGCCGTGCCGCGTTGCCGCGGCGCGCAGCGAGGCAAGCAGGTCGCTCCGGAATTCATCGCGCTGCCGGGCCAGCCGGCGCGCATCGGCGCGGCGGCCCAGTGCCCCGGCAATGGTCGCCGCATCCTTGTAGCCGCGCAGCGCCCAGAAGTCGTCCCAGTAGGAATGCATCGGCTTTTCGGCATACCCCTCGTGGCTGATCGAGGCGGGCATCAGGCCGAACAGGGGCGTGCCCCGTTGCGCCGCCGTGCGTTCGGACTGGCGCAACGTCTCCATGTAGCGCGCCGCCGCGTCGACCCGCGGCCACAAAGCCTTCAGCGCGGCCCTGTCGCCGGTGTAGCGGTACAGCTCCGCCGCCAGGAAGATCAGTTCGCCGTGGCTGTCGTTTTCCGGCACGGGGTCGGCGCCGCGCGCGTCCACGCAGCACGGCACCTTGCCGTTGCCGAACTGGTAGGGGGCATACCAGCGCAGGTAATCGACCGCGATCTCCGGCAAGCCCATTCGCAGCAGCGCTTCGGACATCATCGCGCCGTCGCGGATCCACGAGCGCAGGTACGAGCGCGTGCCGGGCTGGATCGCCGCGCCGTCGCGCGTCATCAGGATGTGCGCCAGCGACGAACGCAGCGTATCGGCCATGTGCTGCCCCGCCGCCGGCACCTGCAGCCCCACCCCGTTCAGGCGCGCGCGCCATGCCTGCGCCACGCCGGCCTGCGTGCGGTCGAGCCAGGCGATGCCGTCGGCCGGCGCCGCGAACTCCCCCGTCAGCGGCGCGACGACGCCGAACACGGCGGCGCCCCGTGGCGGCAGTTGCACCTTCCAGCGCAGCGTGCCCGAAGCCATGCCGGTGTCGTCGCGCACCACGCGGTTCGTGTCGCCGCCTTCGAACGGCAGCAGGCCCGCGTCGAGCGAGGACAGCCGCACCGCCGGTGGCCCGTTCACCGGCGCGCCCAGCGGGACGAAGCGGCTGGCGCCGGCGGTCAGCGCGGCGCCGTCCCACGCGATGTCGCGGATCGGCGCATGGCCGCCCGGCGTGTTCAGGAACTGGCGCGGCGCGTTCACCTGGAACGGGCGCGCCGCCAGCACCAGTTCCAGCGCCTGCGGCACGTCCCGCAGGTTGCGCAGCTCGTAGCGGGCCAGCAGTTGCGACGACGCTGGCGTGCCGGCCGCCGCCGCGGTCGTCGTCAGCGTCCAGCCGGGAGTGCGCCAGTGCACCGACGGAACCGGCAGGTAGCCGTCCTGCAGCGAATGCGTGATGTCGACGTCCGCCCAGCCGTGCAGCGTGCCGCCGGCCAGCACGAACGGCTCCAGCGCGGGGCCGCCCCGCACCGGTTCGATCGCGCCATCCTCGGACAGCAAGGCGCTGTGCCGCCCGCCGCCGTCGATGCCCACCAGCGTCCAGTATGGCTGCTGCCCCGAGAAGCCGCGCGGATAGCGGCCCTTCGGCGCGCCGACGGCCAGCGCGGCGACGAAGTCGTTGGGCGTGGCGCCGAACGCCAGGTCCTTGAGCTCGACTTCGGCCAGCGCGTAGCTTTCGGCCGGTCCTTCCCGGAGCAGCAGCCGCACGTAGCGCGCCTCCGATTCCGGCAGCCGCAGCGCATCGGTGCCGCCGTTGCCGTCGCGCACGCTGCGCACGGCATGCCACGCCTGCCCGTCCGGCGACAGGGCCACGTCGTAGCGGCTTGCATGCCGGCCCGGCAGCCAGTGCAGCACAAGGCCGCCGAACTCGCGCACGGTGCCCAGGTCCACCGTCAGCTCCTCGCGCGGGCCGCCCGACGATCGCCAGGCCGTGCCGGCCTTGCCGTCGACCGCCAGCGCCGCCGGGGCCGCGGCGGAACCCGCGTCCGCCCGCAAGGCCGGCCACGCCGCAGGCGGCGGTGGCAGCACGCGCAGTTCCAGCTCGTCGATATCGATCGAGCCCTTGCCGCCGCTGCCGGCGCTGACGACGAATTCGATGTTGTCCGCCCGCCGCAGCGTGCGGTCCTTCGCCGGCCCCCAGGCGAACGCCACCTGCCGCTTCCTGAAGCGCACCCGCGTCCAGTCGCCCGGGAAGGCGTGGTCCGGCAGCCGGTACCACCACACGTTGTCGCCGGAGGCGTCGGTGAGCTTGAATTCGAAATGGTTGGCAGGCGCATCCGCCCTGACCATGAAGGAGATTTCGTAATTGTCCGGCAGCTCCAGCGGCAGCGGGCGGCGGGCGAAGGCGTAGCCGGCCTTGCCGCCGAAGTCGAAGTCCAGCCGCAGCGCCCGCCCCTTGTAGCCGGCGACCGGCGCGGCGGCGGCCGCCACGCCGTCGGACGCGCGGGCCTGCCACGGCGCCAGCGATTCGAAATCGTCGAGCACCTGCTGGGCCTGGGCCAGCGCCGGCAGCAACAGCGGTATCGCGAGCCATGCCCTCATCCCTTCACGCTCCCCACCAGCAGGCCCTGGATGTAATAACGCTGCAGCCCCAGGAACAGCAGCAGCACCGGCACGATGGTCAGCACGGCGCCGGCCATCATCAGTTCGCTGTCCTGCACGTGCTCGCGCGACAGCGAGGCCAGCGCCACCGGCAGCGTGTACAGTTCCTGGTCGGTGAGCACGATCAGCGGCCACATGAAATCGTTCCATGTGCCGAGGAACGTGAAGATCGCCAGCGTGACGAGGATCGGCGTGAGCAGCGGCAGCACGATCGACCGGAAGATGCGCCACTCCCCCGCCCCGTCCATCCGCGCCGCTTCGAGCAGCGCGTCGGGAATCGTCAGCGCATACTGCCGCACGAGGAAGATGCCGAACACGGACGCCAGCGCGGGCACCAGCACGGCGCCATACGTGTTGACGAGCCCCAGGTATTTCAGCAGCAGGAACAGCGGCAGCATCGCCACCTGGGCGGGAATCACGAGCGCGCCCAGCAGCGTCCGGAAGATGCGCTCGCGGCCGCGAAAGCGCAGCTTGGCGAACGCATAGCCGGCGCTCACGTTGAACATCAGCGACAGCACCGTGGCGCCGGTCGACAGCAGCGCACTGTTGAACACGTAGCGCCCGATGCCGGCATGCGCGAACAGGGCCCGGTAGTTGGCCAGCGTGGCTTGCGCCGGCAACAGGGGCGGCGGAAACGCGCTGGCCTCGCCCGGCCGCATCAACGATACGGACACCATCCATGCCAGCGGGAACACGGCCAGCAGACCGGCCAGCAGCACCGCGCCGTTCACCAGGATCTTCCTCATCCGTCGATCCCCCGCGCCACGCGCAGCTGCAGCAGCGTGACGGCGAACATGATCGCGAACAGCACGAACGCCACGGCCGACGCCACGCCCAGGTTCCACCACTTGAAGCCCTGCTCGTACATGAAGTACAGCACGCTGACGGTGCTCTGCACGGGGCCGCCCTGCGTCATCACGTAGGGCTCGGCGAACAGCTGGAAATAGCCGGCCATGCTGAGGATGCTGACCATCACCAGCGTGGGGCCGAGCATCGGCCATGTCACCCAGCGGAACGCCGCCCACGTGCGCGCGCCATCGAGTTCGGCCGCCTCGTACAGGTCGCGCGGAATGCTCTGCAGCCCGGCCAGCAGGATGATCATGTTGTAGCCGAAGTTCTTCCACACGGCGAACAGGATGATGGCCGGCATGGCCCAGTCGGGATCTCCCAGCCAGTCGACCGGCCCGATGCCGAACCACGACAGCGCGTAGTTCAGCATGCCGTAGCGGGTGTGCAGCACGTAGCGCCAGATGACGGCGACCGCGACGAGCGACGTGACCACCGGCGCGAAGTACGCGGTGCGGAACAGGCCCTTGAGCCACGTGACGCGCGAGTTCAGCAGCAGCGCGGCGCCCAGCGAAGCGGCGATCGACAGCGGCACGCCGGCGGCGACGAAGTAGAACGTATTGCCGAGCGCGCGCCAGAACAGCGGCGTCTGCAGCAGTTCGATGTAGTTGCGCAGGCCCACGAAGCGCAGGTTGGCGATATCGGCCAGCGCGTAGATGTCGAAGTCGGTCAGGCTCATCGCCAGCGCGGCGGCCACCGGCAGGAAAAAGAACACGAGGATCGCCAGCAGCGCCGGCGCCACGAAGCACCATGCCGCCCGCCCGTTCACGCGCGCCGCTCCCGGTCGAGCATCCAGCGGCGCTTTCCCAGGATGCGGTCGGTCTTCGCATCGAGCTCGGCGGCGGCGGCATCGACGGCGATGTCGCCGTGCGCCACCCGCTCGCCCATCGAGCGCAGTTCGGCCAGGATGTTTTCCCATTCCGGCACGCGCGGCTCGGGCCGCACGTTTTCCAGCTGCGCGCGGAACGGCCGCGCATGCGGATCGCCGGCCAGGCGGGGATCGGCCCAGTTGGCGCGGCGCGGCGGCAGGTTGCCGGTCAGCGCGTTGAACTTCGCCGCCGTGTCGACCCGCGACAGGTACTCGACCAGCTGCCATGCCGCCCCCTTGTGCCGCGATCCGGCCGCCACGGCCAGGCTGGAGCCGCCTGCCAGCGAGGCGGCGGGACCGTGCGGCCCCGGCAGCAGGGCCGTGGCCCACGTGTGCTGCCTGTCCGGCGCGACGCGCCGCCGGAACTCGCCGATGTTCCATGGGCCGGACATGTAGAACGAGATGTATTCGGTGCTGAACTCGTGGTAGACGTTCGACACGCGCTCCATCGGCGCCAGCCGCTCCCGGTACATGTCGGCATAGAGCTGCAGCGCCCGGCGGAACGACGCGCTGCGGAAGTTGCCGTAGCGGCCGCCGTCGCGCAGCAGTTCCTCCGGCTGCTGCAGCGCCAGCACCAGCAGCGGCGCGAACTCCTCGTGCGGCAGCAGGATCACGTACTTGTCCGGCCCCACCAGCTTCTTCACCGCGCGCATCGCTGCCATCCAGCCCTCCCAGGTGGACGGCATGCGCGCGTAGCCGGCCCGCGCGAGCAGCTCGCGGTTGTAGAACATCACCCGCGTGTCGACATACCACGGCACGCCGTACAGCCGGCCGTCGACGACGTTGGTGTTCCAGATGCCCTGGAAATAGTCCTGCGGGTCGAGCGTCGCCGATGCCGCCACCCGCGCGTCGAGCGGCTCGATGGCGCGCAGGGCCTGCAGCTCGGCCACCCACGTGTTCCCGAGCTGGAACAGGTCCGGCATCGCATCGCCGGCGAACGCCGTGAGCAGCTTTTCATGCGCGGCGGTCCACGGCAGCTGCTGCACCGCCACCTTCACGCCCGGGTGCAGCCGCTCGAATTCGGGGATCAGCGCGGTGACCACTTCGCCCTCCCGCCCCATGGCCCAGAACTTCAGTACGGTGGCGCCGTCGCCTGACGACCGCGAGCACGCCGGCAGGCCGGCGGACAGGCCGCCCGCCAGCATGGCGTGCAACGCGCGGCGGCGGGCCGGCTTCACTTGTCGAGCCACCCGCCGGTGAAGCCGGCCCGCACCAGCCCCGTGCGGATGGCGGGATTGGTGCGCATCACGCGCCAGACGAAATCGTTGCGGTAGTTTTCCGTCATCGCCAGGATAGGGCCCTGGTCGATACCCAGGTAATCGCCGGCCACCCAGCCCTTGCCGGGCACCACCTTGCCGTGGCGGAGCACGGCCTTGAATTCGAAGCTGGGATTGAACGCATCCAGGAAGCCGTAGCGGCCGTAGATCAGGTCGCCGTAGCGTTCCTTCATGGCCACCACGGCGGGAATCGTGATCTCGGGCGCGAACGGCAGCGAGCCCGCCACGGCCGTCGGCGCCAGCGTGCAGTCGTCGTAGTGCGCCAGTCCGCCCATGCCGCGCGCCGCATAGGTGCGGAACGGGATCTTCCGACCCTGCCATGCGAACGTGCCATCCACCGGGCCGTCGCTGGCGGTGATGCCCCAGATGTCCGCGCCGTAGCCCTTGCAGCCGAGCGGATTCTCGATCGCGTAGTCGCGCTGCGCGTAGGTGGCGCGGCGGCTGTTCTCGAAATAGTCGATGCCCTTGCCCCGCATGTACTCGTCGCGGATGCCGCGGAAATCGATCCACATGTGGCTGTACTGGTGCACGAACAGCGAAGGGAACGTCAGGTGCGGCCGGGGTTCGGCGCCATACGGCGGCGCGCCCCAGCTGCGCTCGTAGGTGCCGGTCCACGCCCGCCACGCCTCGGGCCCCAGCGCGTGCGCGGGCTCGGGAGAGCCCAGCGCCAGCACGTACAGCAGCATCGCCTCGTTGTAGCCCCGCCAGTCGTACGGAATGAAGCCCTTCTCCGGCCGCCAGCCCAGCGTGACGGCCGGCGGGTTGGCCGCCGCCCACTTCCAGTCGACGCGCGCGTAGATCTCGGCGGCCAGGCGGCGGATTTCCACTTCCTCGTCTTCCTCGCGGTCGAAGTACGACTGCGCGAACAGCGCGCCGGCCAGGAACAGCGCCGTGTCGATCGTCGACAGTTCCACGTTGCCATGGCGCTGGCCCGTCTGCATGTCGAGGAAGTGGTAGAAGAAGCCCTTGTGGCCGGCCATGCCCGTGCGTGCGTCGCCCTGCGGCGCATTGCGGAAGAAGCGCAGCGTGACGAGGGTGCGCTCGCGCGCCTGCGCCCGCGTGATGTAGCCGCGCTCGACACCGATCGGATACGCCGTGAGCCCGAAGCCGACGGCGGCCACGCTGGAAAACGACGGCGCGGGGTGCCGGTCCGGCACCAGGCCGTTGGCCGGGTTGGCCGTCTCCCAGAAATAGCGGAAGGTACGCTCCTGCAGGTCGTCGAACATCGGCGGCAGGGGATTGGCCGCCAACGGGGGCGCGGATGTCACGCCCGCGAGCAAGAATGCAACGGCGGCCAGTTCGCGGCGCATGCGCATGGTCCGCCCCTCAAAACGCGTACCGCGCCGACAGCTTCAGCGTGCGCATCGGACCGCCCATCGAGTTCGCCAGTGTCACGTTCGGGTTGTCGCCGCCGTAGCGGTTCGGGCTCGCCGCGCCCGGCCCGCCGGTCCAGCCGTCGTAGCCGCCGTAGTTGATGCTGTTGAACAGGTTCAGCACGTCCGCCCGCAGCGTCAGCGCGCCGAAGCGGAACTGCACGTCCTTGGCCAGGCCCACGTCGACCTGCTTGAAGTTGTCGCCGTCGCCCTTGATCGACACGCAGTCGTTGAAGCTGACATGGCAATCCGTTATCCGGTACGGCAGGCCCGAGCCAAACGTGGCCTTGCCCGACAACAGAAGGCCCCACGGCAGCAGGTCGCCGGACGTGGCCGCGACCACCAGCCGGTGCTTTTCCACCACCGTCGACGGATTCCACTGCCCCGGGTACCGGCCGTAGGTCCAGTTGAAGATGTCGTTGGTCCATTCCTTGTTGGTGGTCTGCGCGTCGCTGTACGTGTAGGTGGCCGACACGCTCCAGCGCGAGGCGCGCGAATACGGCTTGTCCACCTTCAGGTATACGCTTTCCGCCCGGGCCTGGCTGATGAAGTCGCCCAGCACCAGCGTGCTGTACGGCGGCACCGACCCCCACAGCGGATCGATCGGGCTCTGGGTGCCCCAGCCGCCCTGCGGATCGCGGTTGCCGCCGAACCAGTTGAACTGGTTGCGGCTGCGCGAGTTCGTGTAGCCCACCTCGCCGTTCCAGATGCCCAGCGCCTGGCGCAGGCCGAAACTGAACTGGTCGGTATAGGGTGCCTTGTGGTCGTTGCGGATCAGCCAGACCTCGCCGTTGGTCTGGGCATTCTTCTGCAGTTCGTCGAGCGCGTAGTTCGCCACGGCGCGGTCGTACGCGCGCCCCCAGCCGCCGAAGATCACCGAGCTGCGGTCGCCCTTCAGGTCGTACGAGAAGCCGAGGCGCGGCTGCCACGCGTCCTTGAACGCCTTGCGGCTGTTGCCGGTGCTGATGTAGTTGCCGATCTCCACACCGCCCCTGGCCAGCGATTGCGCATAGGTCTGGCCGGCCGGCGCGCCTTCGCGCGGGTCCTGCCGGCCGAAGATCGCCATCCGGTCCGCCGGCGTCGCGTAGCCGTCGTTGAGCATGTTGTTCTCGTAGTCGTAGCGCAGGCCCAGGTTCAGTTCCAGCTGCGGCGTGGCCTGCCAGTCGTCCTGCAGGTAGATGCCGTACTGGGTGTTCTTGAAGTTCACGCCCACCGGTGGAATCGCCGGGTCGGTCTTCGTCACGCGCGGCACGCCGGTGACGTTGTCGATCAGCTGCTCGAGCATGTCGACCGCGCGCGCCGTGCCGGACAGGTCGTATTCCATCCATTTGATCTTGATGCCGCCCTTGATCGTGTGCCGGTCCAGTCCCGTCCACGTCAGGTCGTCCTGCAGCAGCAGGCCCTTCTGCTGGCGGAACTGGGCATTCGGCGAGCCGCCGGCGATCAGCACTTCCTTCACGTTGGCGGGATCGTTGCTGGGCGAGATCAGGTACTTGATATACGGGTCGGTGGCCGACGAGTGGGGATTCCACGTGTACTTTTCGTGGCCGATCCGGGCTTCGTTGACGAAGTTGTCCGTGGTCCAGGTGTGCTTGACGTCGAGGCGGTCCTCGTCGTTGTCGCGCGCCACCTCGTTGCCGGGCAGCGAAGTGAGCCTGTTTTCCGGCACCAGGTCGGTTTCGCGGCGCACGCGCAGCGTGGCTTCGAGCTCGTGCTCGTCGGAGATGCGCGCGTTGAGCTTGGCCAGGAACAGGTCCTCGTCGAACTTCGACACGGTGGGGCCCTGCTGCGCCAGCAGCGACGGCACGATGCCCGCGTTCGGCAGAAGGTTGGCGTTCTGGGCGACGACCTGGCGCGGATCGTCGATCTTCTTGCCTTCATAGGCCAGGAAGAAGTGCGCCACGTCCTTCCTGATCGGGCCGCCCAGCGTCATGCCGAACTGGTCCTGCTTCGAGTCCGGGCGCGCAATGCCCTGCGCCTCGGCCTTCTTCTGGAACGGGTTCATCGCCGTCACGCTGGTGCCGGTATGGTCCCAGAACACGTCGCCGTGCAGTTCGTTGGTGCCCGATTTCGTGACCGCCGTAATGGCGGCGCTGGACACCTGGTCGAACTCGGCCTTGTAGTTCTGCGCGATCACCTTGTATTCGGCGATGGCCGACTGCGGGAACGGGTTGCCGCGGCTGGAATCGAGGCCCGACACGCCGCCGCGCAGGATGTTGTTCTTCTGGCTCACGCCGTCGATGAACACGTTGACGTTGTCCTGGTTCTGCGCGCCGCTGCGCAGCGTGACGTTGCCGGACTGGTCGACATCGAACCGCACGCCTGGCGCCAGGTCGGCGAACGACAGGAAATTGCGGGTGACCTGCGGCAGCCGCTCGATCTGCTCGCGCGAGACGGACGTGCCGACCTCGGACGTCCTCACGTCGCGCCGCTGCGCCGAACCGGTGATGACGATGCGCTGCGGCTGCCCGTCGGCGGGGGCCGCCGTGTTCAGGTCCAGCGTGCTGGTCTGGCCCACGGCCAGCGTGACCGTCTCGGTGGCCTGCGTGCCCACCTGGATGCGGTACGAGCCCGGCGCCAGGCCGGTCAGCACGTAGCTGCCGTCGCCGCGCGTGGCGGTGCGGTATGCGTAGCCGTTGGCCTCGTTGACGGCCACGACCGGGGTACCGGCCGGGCTGGCGGCGCCGGCGGCCGTGACCTGCCCGCGCAGCGTGGCGGTCGACAGTTGCGCCGATGCCGGCACGGTGGCCAGCAGGGCCGAAGCCAGCGCCGCGGCCATCGCGGACAGCCGCAGCGGGCGGTGGAACGAAGTGCTCTTCATGTCAGTCTCCTTTTCTTGGAATCCTGCCCGTTGCCGGGGATACGGACGTGGTGCCGCTGGAAGCGCGCACGACGAGCTGCGCGTCCAGCGTATCCGCGACGGCGCCGGGTACCGCACCGGCGACGTTCGCAATGCCGGTTCCTACCTGGGCGATCAGCCGGCGCAGCGCCTGCGCGCCCATGTCGGCGATGGGCACCCGTACAGTGCTCAGGGCCGGGGTCACGTAGCGGGCCACGGGAATATCGTCGAAACCGGCCAGCGCGATATCGTCCGGCACCCTGACGCCGGCCGCCTGCAAGGCGATCTGGACGCCGATCGCCATCATGTCGTTGGCGGCGAACACGGCACGCGGATGGCGCCTGCTTTGCGCCAGCGCGGCGCCGACACGCGTGCCCGATTCCTCGGTGAAGTCGCCCGCGTACACGGTGGCGCGCGCGCCGGGTACCAGCGCCGCCAGCGCCGCGCGATAGCCGCGCAGGCGTTCCTGCGCCTCGAAATTGCCGGCCGGGCCCGTAATGAAGGCGATGCTGCGGTAGGGCGCCAGGTGTTCCACCATTGCCCAGGCCGCGCTGTAGTTGTCGATCGAAACCGACGAATAGGCGCCACCGCCGGCGCCACTGTTGAGCAGCACGATCGGCAGGCGCTCGGGCAGGTTGGCCGCCAGGAACGCCGCGTCGACATGCGGCGACATGACCAGCAGGCCGTCGACCCGCCCGCGCATCGCATGGATCGCGGCGACCGCCTCGTCGGCGCCGCCGTGCAGGCTGGCCACCAGCAGGTGCAGCCCGCTGCTGCGCGCGGCGCGGTCGATGCCGCGGATCATCTCGGAAAAATACTCGCCATAGAGGTCCGGCAGCAGCACCCCCACCGTATTGGTGAGGCTCGTGGACAGGCTGCGCGCGCCCACGTGCGGCACATAGCGCAGCTCCTTCATCACGGCAAGGATATGGGCGCGCGTTTCATCGGTCACGGTGGCGTGGCCGTTCAGCACGCGCGAGACCGAAGCCACCGATACGTTTGCCGCCTGCGCCACATCCTTGATGGTGACCGCCATATCGCTCCCCCGGGTGCCCGGCCCTGCTTCCTGCCTCATGATCCATGACCCATGGCTCATCGCCCATGATTCGTGTTTCATGTTCATGTAACCGGTTACAGCGCGGCATTATAAAAGCGGCCCTCCGAAGGCCGCGTTCTTTTGAACGAATGTAAGCGTTTACATTTGGGCATGCAAAGACTTTATTTTTGCAATGTAGGCATCGCGCCACATCTGCCGAACGGGTTAACCGGCCCGCTCGCCGCACTTCCGGCCAAGGTGATCGGCTACACTGGCGCAGCCACCATCCACCACGCAGGAACCAGCAATGGCCGACATGCACCTTTCCCCACCCCCGATCGATCCCGAACTCATTCCTTCGTCGCCGCGCGGGGAGGCGGCGCCGCACATGCCGCAGAACCTGGAATCGCGGCGGTACCAGATGTTCCCCGTGCTGGCCGAGGCGGAGATCAGGAAGCTGCAGCGCTTCGGCACGCTGCGCACGTACGACAACGGCGTGCGCATCCTCGAAGCGGGGCATACCACGTTCGGCCTGATCGTCACCCTGTCCGGCCACATCGCGATCAGCCGCTACGACGGCCTGGGCAACTCATGGCCGATCACGGAACACGGCCGCGGCGAGTTCACCGGCGAAGTCTCGCAACTGGCCGGGCGCCCTACCCTCGTCAACGCGTTCGCCGTCGGCGAAGTCGAAGCGCTCGTGATTTCCCCCGAGAACCTGCGTGCGCTGGTGATCGCCGAGGCCGAACTGGGCGAGCGCATCGTGCGCGCGCTGATCCTGCGCCGCGTGGGGCTGCTGGAAGCCAATTCGGGCGGCCCCGTGCTGGTGGCGCCGGCCGGCCACCAGCGGCTGCACCAGTTGCGCAGCTTCCTGTCGAGCAACGCCTATCCGCATACCGTGCTCGACCCGAAGCTGGACGAACAGGCGCGCAGCCTGTGCGAGTACTACCAGCCGGGGCCCGACGACTGGCCGCTGGTGGTGTGCCCGGACGGCAGCGTGAAGAAGAACCCGACCAATGCCGATATCGGCCGCTGCCTGGGCCTGCTGCCGGAGCTCGATGAACAGAAGGTGTGGGATGTGATCGTCGTCGGTGCCGGCCCGGCCGGGCTGGCCACGGCCGTGTATGCCGGCTCGGAAGGCCTGTCGGTGCTGGCGCTCGAACAGCGCGCGTATGGCGGCCAGGCGGCGGCCAGTGCCCGCATCGAGAACTACCTGGGCTTCCCGACAGGAATCTCGGGCGGCGCGCTGGCCGGCCGCGCCTACGTGCAGGCGCAGAAGTTCGGCGTGGAGATGGCGATCCCGGCGCCGTCGGCGCGGCTGATCTGCGACACCTATCCGCTCGAGGTGCAGCTTGCCGACGGCAAGCGGATGAAGGGGCGCACCGTGGTGCTGTCGTGCGGCGCGCGCTACCGCCGCCCGGCGCTGGACAACATCGCCCAATTCGAGGGCCGTGGCATCTACTACTGGGCTTCGCGCATCGAAGCCAACCTGTGCCAGAGCGAGGATGTGATCCTGGTCGGCGGCGGCAATTCGGCGGGCCAGGCGGCCGTGTTCCTGGCCGGCCACGCCAAGCGGGTGCACATGGTCATTCGCGGCGAGGGCCTGAAGGCAACGATGTCGACTTACCTGATCGACAGGATCAAGGCCGCGCCGAACATCGAGCTGCACGCGCACACGGAAATCGTGCGGCTCGAAGGCGATGACGACGGGCTGAAAGGCGTGCGCCTGCGTAACAACCGCACCGGCGAAGAACATGACTCCGGCGTGTGCCGCGTGTTCCTGTTCATCGGCGCCGATCCGAACACGGACTGGCTCGGCGACTGCGGCGTGGACGTGGATGCGCAGGGTTTCATCCGCACCGGCCACGACGTGACGAAGGCGCAGTGCCGCGCCAACTTCGACCAGGGCATCTATCCGAAGGACCAGCCGCAGCGCGCGGCGCTGGAGACCAGCGTGCCGGGCGTGTTCGCGATCGGCGACGTGCGGGCCGGCTCGACCAAGCGGGTGGCGGCCGGCGTGGGCGAAGGCGCGCAGGTGGTGTCGCAGATCCACGCGTTCCTGGCCAACCTGCCGCTGGCGGTGTAAGCACCGGCGGGGCCGGCGCTGATCGGCTTATCCGCCGGCGCGGGCGCGGCGGCGCGCGGCGCCGAGGGCCAGCAGGCCGGCGCCCAGCATCGCATGCGTGGCGGGCTCGGGAACCGGGCTGACCGCCGCATCGATGGCGTTGTAGACGATCCGGTTCGACCAGGCCGCGTCCAGCGGATTGCCGTCGGACGTGACCAGGTTGACGTTGAACGCGACCACGGTACCGGCGCCATACTGGCGGTAGCCCAGCAGTGCCGCGCCGTCCTCCCACTCGAGCACCGGCGTCGCGCCTTCGGCGAACGCCGTGCCGACCTCGCGGCCGATCGTCGCGCCGCCCGCTTCCGGCAGGGTCACGCCCTGCAGCAGCCGGTCGCCGGCGGCCAGCGCGGTGATGCCCGGCTGGGTTTCGGCGAGCACGGCATGGTGGTATTCGCCGACGACCGACAGGCCGGCGCCGATGCCCTTGTACGTCATGCTGAGCGGCTGCAGGATCAGTGTGCCGCCGTTGTAGACGAATGCGTCGAGGGCCGCGCCATAAAACGTGGTATCGAACGTGCCGTCGAGAATCAACACGTCCAGGCCGGCCCAGTCGCGCTCGTCGAGCCGCGTGAACGTGCTGACGGTGTCGCCGCGCTGCGCGAGATTGTCGGCCAGTGTCGGGGTATGGAAATGGCTCCAGCCCATGCCGACATTGGCGGCCTGCGCTGGAGCGGCCAGCGCCAGCAGCAGCGCCGCGGTGAGGGTGCCGAACGGTTTGAACATGGGAATCCTCGCCAGGTTTAAAAGTTACTAATGGCAAGTATTATATACAGAAAGAAATATATTCCCTCAATCAATTAGCTGTTTTGCAGGCTGGCGATATCGGCTGTGGCGTATCGGGCACGCGGCCCGGCCGGCGGCAAGGGGCGGCGGATCGCCGCTTTGAATGAAGCAAAAAAACCCGGGCACGGGGCCCGGGTCGTCCGATGCCGGCAAAGCTTACTTCTTCGCCGTGTCCTTTTTCGCTTCCGCCACCTTCACCGGCGCGCCGTCGCGCGATTTGCCATTCACCTGCAGCCCCGCCTCGGACAGCTTGGTGGCGTTCTTCTCCCCGACGCCTTTCACGCGCTTCTCGAAATCGGCCCAGTCCTTGAACTCACCCTTTGCCCGCTCATCCAGGATCGCTTTCGACTTGGTCGGGCCGATGCCCTTGATCGTGTCCAGCGCGGCCTGGTCGGCCTTGTTGATGTCGACCTGGGCAAAGGCGATGCCCATCGTGGCAACGACAGCGGCAACGGCGAGCAATAGTTTTTTCAGCATGGTGACCTCCGTGAGTTGATGGTGACGCATTTGCGCCCCGACACAGAATAGCGGACTGAAGTGGAGTGCACAGCCGGATAACACGCGCCATTGCGGCCGGTCAGCGGGCTCATCGATGAGAGGAACTTCCACCCGGCGCCATTTTTTGCCCGGCTACATGCCGCGGAAGCGCGCCTGGAACCGCTGGCTGACCGGCAGGCGTGCCGGATGATTGCGCAGCGTCAGCCACATGGCACCGTCGGCATCGCGCATGGCGGCGGCGATCCGGCGTACCGCCACCACGTAGCCCCGGTGCACCTGCCAGAAGCCGGCATCGGCGAGCATGTCCGCCAGTTCCTTCAGCGGCGTGCGGATATGGGCTTCAAGGCGGTCGGTAACCACGCGCGTGTACTTGGCCTCGGCGGCAAAATACACGATGTCGTGCAGGTCGATGAAATGAATGGTCTGGCCGACCGATGCCTGGATCCACGCGGGCGCGGCGGCCGGCTGCAGCCGCTGCGCGACCTGCGCCAGGTCCGGCGGCGGCAACGCGATGCGCTCCCGCACCCGTGCCACCGTGCGCGCCAGGCGCACCGGCTCCACCGGTTTCAGCACGTAGTCGAGCGCCCCCTGGTCGAACGCGGCCACCGCATGCTCGTCGTAGGCGGTGACGAACACCACGTGCGTGCGGCCACCGAACGTGCGCGCCACGTCGAGGCCGGAGATGCCGGGCATGCGGATATCCAGGAACGCCAGGTCGGGTGCCAGCTCGCGCCCGAGCCGCAGCGCCTCGTAGCCGTCGGCCGCCTCGGCGACCAGTTCCGCTTCGGGCCACAGCTGCTGCAGCTGCTCGCGCAATGCGCTGCGCAGCAGTGGCTCATCATCGGCGATCAGCATCCGGGGGCGTATCGTCATGCCTGTGCTCCTTCCTTCAGCGGCAATGTGAGCTCGGCCTCGGTCCAGCCGCCGGTGCCGGTGCGCAGTGCGAAGCCGGCGCGCCCGCCATACAGCGCGGCCAGCCGTTCGCGCAGGTTGCGCAAGCCGATACCGCTGCCCAGCACGGTGGCGCCGGGGCCCGCCCCATCGTCGGCGACGAGGATACGCAGCACGCCATCGCCGGCCGAGGCGGATACCCGCACGTTCACCTTGCCGGGCTTGGGCTCCACGCCGTGACGGATCGCGTTCTCCACCAGCGTCATCAAAACCAGTGGCGGCAAATCCGCTCCCAGCAGGCCGGCCGGGCAATCGACCTGCGCGACGAGCCGGTCGCCGAAGCGGATCGCCATCAGCGCCAGGTAGTGTTCGGCCAGCTCGCACTCGCGGCCCAGCGTGGACGACGCGGTGCGCAGGTCGGGCAGCGCCGCGCGCAGGTAGGCGATCAGGTGATCGAGCATGCGCACCGCCTGGTCGGGCGCGTGCAGCGCCAAGTAGCGGGTGTTGGCCAGGGTGTTGAACAGGAAATGGGGCTCGACCTGGGCCTGCAGCGATTTCAGCTGCGCCTGCAATGCGGCGTGCTTCAGGTTCGCCAGCTGCAGCGCCTGGGCCTGGCGCTGGGCGTTCACCAGCGGAACGCCGAACATCGCCACGCCGAATGCCAGCGCGCAGCCGAACAGCTGCGTGTCGTCCAGCATGGCGGGAGTGGCCGTGTCGCACGCGCGATACACGCGCACGGCAACCCACGCGCCCGCCGGCAGCGCCATGGGGATGAGCAGCCAGATCCATAGCCAGCGCGCGGCGGGCGGCAGCACGCGGCGCAGCAATGCCACGCCGGCGTTGACCACTGCCGCCGCGGCAAGCAAGGCCGCGAACAGCGCGCACCATGCCTCGGCATGCAGCAGCCAGCCAGCCCCCGCGAGGCCGGCCGCCAGCGCGGCGCTGATGAAGGCATGGCGCGGCGTGCCGGCGAGCTGGCGCAGCGCCTGCTGCGGGCCGGGCCACGGCGTGGCCGCCGCCGGTTCGCCCATTTACAGCGAAGGCCTGGTGGCCAGGTTCTTGTCCATGCGCAGGCTGTCGACCGGCACGTCCTTGCCGACGACTTCGAGCTTGAGATCGTCGATCCACACGGTGCCCTTGCCGGCGCCGATCACGCCGAAGGCCACCACGCTGGCATCCTGCGGCACGTCCAGCGTGACGCTGCGCGGTTGCCAGCCCGTGGTGCCGCTGATCGGCTTGTCGGCGCTGTTGTAGAAGGCGGCACCGGGCTGGCTGGGGCGATCGACCCGCATCCACAGGCCGCTCCATTTGGAGATATCGCGCGTGCGGACCTGCGCCGTGAAGCGCACCCGCTTGCCCGCATAATCCGCGGCGGAAATCTGCTGCATCAGCGTGCCCCAGCCATCGCCGTCGCCCCGCACCTGCCGCAGGAACTTGGCATTGCCGCCGCGGGCGAAGCCGTCGGCATCGATGCCGATTTCATACTGGTCGGGCGCCTGGCCCGCCTTGACCCAGGGGTCGCCCAGGCTCTTCGCCGGCGAGGCAATGGCAACGACTGAAGCGGCGGCAATGGCCGCCATGACGACGAGATGCGGTTTCATACGGTGCTCTCCGAAAGGCATGACAAAGGTGTCATGCCGTTACTGTGCCGCCTGACCTGCCCCTGTGGCAGCGATGCGACGGGCGCGCCGCCCGCCGGACGAACGCCGCACCGGCGCGATGAACGCGCCGGCCGGTCAGCCGCCGAACAGCTCTTCGCGCGTGACGGTGGCGGTGCCCAGCTTGCCGACGACGATGCCGCCGGCGCGGTTGGCCGTCTGCACCGCGTCCTGCCAGCCTGCGCCGGCGCCCAGCATGGCCGCCATCGTGGCGATCACCGTGTCGCCCGCGCCGGAGACGTCGAACACCTCGCGCGCGGCGGCCGGGATATGGAACCGGTCATCCTTGGTGTACAGCGTCATGCCCTCTTCCGAGCGGGTCAGCAGCAATGCCTCGAGCAGCAGCGATTCGCGCAGGTTCTGCGCCTTCGCCGTCAATTGCTCCTCGCTGTTCCAGCTGCCGACGATGCGTTTCAGCTCGCCCTTGTTCGGGGTGAGCACCGTGGCGCCCGTGTAGCGGGTGAAATCGTCGCCCTTCGGGTCGACCATCACGATCTTGTTGGCGGCGCGCGCGGCCATGATCATGTCGGACACGTTGACCAGGCTGCCCTTGGCATAGTCGGACAGCACGATCACATCGTGGTCGGGCAGCAGCGCGCGGTATTGCAGCAGCTTGTCGCGCAGGACCACGTCGCTGGGCGGTTCCTCGAAATCGATGCGCAGCATCTGCTGCTGGCGGCCGATCACGCGCAGCTTGATGATGGTGGAGATCGCCTCGTCGCGCTTCAGGTAGCTGTGGATGCTGCCGCCGGCCAGCAGCTGTTCGACTTCGGTACCCGCTTCATCGGCGCCGACGACGCCCAGCAGGCCGGCGCGGGCGCCCAGCGCCGCCGCGTTGCGGGCCACGTTGGCGGCGCCGCCCAGGCGCGCTTCGCGTTTTTCGACGCGCACGATCGGCACCGGCGCTTCCGGCGAAATACGGGCGACTTCGCCGAACCAGTAACGGTCGAGCATGACGTCGCCGACGACGAGGAGGCGGACTTTGTCGAGGGCGGGAGGAGTGTAGGTGGTGAGGGTCAAGGCGGATCCTTCAGATTTCGCGTCTCGGGCCGAGGCGAATCGTTGATTCAACAATGCCAACCCCGGCCGTTCGCCGTCGGGGCTGGCGTGCAGATGGGTCAGTTCATCACATTCAGTTCTTCGGTGCGGCGCGGCGGGTAGGTTTCCCAACGGCTACAGCCCGGGCAGTGCCAGTAGAACTGGCGCGCCTTGAAGCCGCAGTGGCTGCACTGGTAGCGCGCCAGCTTTTGCGTGTAGCCGTGCACCAGGTTCTGCACCAGCGACAGCTCGGCCAGCACGGTCGGCGAGGCGTCCAGCATGCGGGCTTCCAGGAACTTGTCGAGGCCCAGCAGGGTCGGCGTGCGGCGCAGCTCGTCGCCGACGAGGTTGCGCGCGGCTTCCACGCCTTCCAGGTCCAGCACGGCCTTGAACACCACTTCCAGCAGGTCGATCGACGAGGCCTGCTGCAGGTACGACTTCAGCAGCGACAGTCCTTCTTCCGAACGATTGACCTTCCTGTAGCCATCCATCAGCCGCTGGGCGACCAGCGCCACGTGCGGCACGCTCTGCTGCTCGACACGGCGCCACATCGCCAGCGCGCCTTCGGCATCGCCCCGGGCCAGATGCACGTCGCCGCACAGGATGGTGGCGCGCACGCTGGTGCGGTCGGCCTGCAGCGCCTTGTCCAGCAGCGGCATCGCTTCGTCGGGATGCATGTGCACCAGCGCATCCTGCGCCAGCTCGCAGTAGAACTGCGCGATCTCCTTCTGGCGCGAACCGGCGCCCGCTTCCTGCAGCGCCAGCGCGGCTTCGATGGCGCGCTGCCATTCCTTTTCGCGCTGGTAGATTTCCAGCAACGCGCGGCGGCCCTGCACCGCGTACGAGGTGTCCAGCAGGCGGGTATAGGTTTCCTCGGCGCGGTCCAGCAGGCCGGCTTTCAGGTAATCCTGGCCCAGTTCATATTCGGCGTGCGCGCGCTCGTCGGCCGGCAGGTCGGGGCGCGACAGCAGGTTCTGGTGCATGCGGATCGCCCGTTCGGTCTCGCCGCGGCGGCGGAACAGGTTGCCGAGCGCGAAGTGCAGCTCGGTCGATTCCGGGTCCTGCTTGACGATGTCGATGAACGAATCGACCGCCTTGTCCGGCTGGTCGTTCAGCAGGTGGTTCAGGCCCTTGAAGTAGCCGCGCGGCAGCGTGCGCGATTCCGATACCAGTTGCCGGATATCGACGCGCGCGGCAATCCATCCCAGGCCGAAGAATGCCGGGATACCCAGTAACCACCAGAGTTCGAATTCCATGTGTTCTTGTTTGTTCTTGTTTGTGCTTCGATAAAACGTGAGGGCGCGCACCGGACCATATCGTCGCGCGGCGGCATCACTGCTGCGCGTTCACGCTGTCGGGCGCGCGGTTGACCTGCAGCGCGGCGCTTTGCAGGGTGGCGATGGTGATCTTTTGCCGCGTCGCTTCGCGGCGCTGGCGAACGATCGAGGGAGTCAGGGCGAGCACGCCGAGGGCGGCGCCGGCCACGAAGAAGGCCAGCAGCAGCAGCACCAGGGGGCCGCGCAACTCGTAATTGAGGAACAGGTGCAGGTCGACTTCCTGCGTGTTTTTCAGGGCGAAGCCGAAGAACAGCACGAACAGCACGATGCCGACGACAGTGGAAATGATTTTCATGCTTTAGCGTTCCCGTTTGCTTCCCGTATCAGAAGACCGGATATTACCGCTTTTGGGGCCGATCCCGAAACGTCCGGACGATAAAAAAGGGCAGGCTCGCGCCCGCCCCTTTTCGACTATCCGGTGCAGAGACTTCAATCCTCGATGATCGGTTGCCCGACCATCGCATCCACACGCTCGCGCAACTGCTTGCCCGGCTTGAAGTGCGGCACCCGTTTTTCGGGCACCATCACCTTGTCGCCGGATTTCGGGTTGCGGCCGATGCGCGGTGGCCGGCTGTTCAGGGCAAAGCTGCCGAAGCCCCGGATCTCGATGCGCTGGCCGGCCGACAGGGCACCGGTCATCGCGTCGAGAATGGTCTTCACGGCATACTCCGCATCCTTTGCCACCAGCTGCGAATAACGCTCAGCCAGGCGGTTGATCAGTTCGGACTTGGTCATCTGCGTTCCAGAAAAAAAGTCTGTCGGTAATTAGTTCTTATTATCGAACTTGGCCTTCAGCAGTGCGCCCAGGCTGGTGGTGCCCGATGCGGCGTTGCTGTCGGATGCCATCTTCTGCATCTGCTCGGCGGTTTCAGCATTGTCCTTGGCCTTGATGGACAGCTGGATGCTGCGTGCCTTGCGGTCGATGTTGATGACCAGGGCTTCGACGGAGTCGCCAACCTTCAGGTGCGTGCCGGCATCTTCCACGCGGTCGCGGGAGATTTCGGAAGCGCGCAGGTAGCCTTCGACTTCTTCGTTCAGCTGGATCACGGCGCCTTTCGGCTCCACCGATTTCACGGTGCCGGTAACCAGCGAGCCTTTGTCGTTCAGGGCTGCGAAGTTGTTGAACGGGTCGCCTTCCAGCTGCTTCACGCCCAGGGAGACGCGCTCGCGCTCGACGTCGATGGCCAGAACAACGGCTTCCAGTTCGTCGCCCTTCTTGAACTTGCGCACGGCTTCTTCGCCGGCTTCGGTCCAGGACAGGTCGGACAGGTGCACCAGGCCGTCGATGTTGCCGGCCAGGCCGATGAACACGCCGAAGTCGGTGATCGACTTGATCGCGCCGCGCACTTTGTCGCCCTTCTTGTGGGTGACGCCGAAGTCATCCCAAGGATTGGCCTTGCACTGCTTCATGCCCAGCGAGATACGGCGACGCTCTTCGTCGATCTCCAGGACCATGACTTCGACTTCGTCGCCCAGCTGCACGACCTTGTTCGGGGCCACGTTCTTGTTGGTCCAGTCCATCTCGGAAACGTGCACCAGGCCTTCGATGCCCTGTTCCACTTCCACGAACGCGCCGTAGTCGGTCAGGTTCGTCACTTTGCCGAACAGGCGGGTGCCTTGCGGGTAACGACGGGACAGACCGGTCCAAGGATCGTCGCCCAGCTGCTTCACGCCCAGCGAAACGCGGTTCTTTTCCTGATCGTATTTCAGGACTTTCGCGGTGATTTCCTGGCCAACCGTCAGCACTTCCGACGGGTGACGCACGCGGCGCCATGCCAGGTCGGTGATGTGCAGCAGGCCGTCGATGCCGCCCAGGTCCACGAACGCGCCGTAGTCGGTGATGTTCTTGACGACGCCGGTCACGACCGTGCCTTCCTTCAGCGTTTCCATCAGTTTCTGACGCTCTTCGCCCATCGATGCTTCGATGACGGCGCGGCGGGACAGAACGACGTTGTTACGCTTGCGGTCCAGCTTGATGACCTTGAATTCGAGGGTCTTGCCTTCGAACGGGGTCGTGTCCTTGACCGGACGGGTGTCGACCAGCGAACCCGGCAGGAATGCGCGGATGCCGTTGGTCAGAACGGTCAGGCCGCCCTTGACTTTGCCGTTCACGGTACCGGTGACGATCTCGCCCGATTCCATTGCTTTTTCCAGTGCCAGCCACGATGCCAGGCGCTTGGCCTTGTCGCGCGACAGGATGGTATCGCCGAAACCATTTTCCAGCGATTCGATGGCCACGGAAACGAAGTCGCCTACTTTGACTTCCAGTTCGCCCTGGTCATTCTTGAATTCTTCAACGGGGATGAAAGCTTCCGATTTCAGGCCGGCGTTCACGATCACGAAGTTGTGATCCAGACGCACGACTTCAGCGGAGATCACTTCGCCAGAGCGCATGTCTTGACGTGACAGGGACTCTTCGAAGAGGGCTGCGAAACTTTCCATTTAAATTAATTCCAGGTTATCCAGCAAGGCTCGCAAAATGCGACTTCAACTGGGTTAGGGGTTGATACATGCCGGGGGCGGACAGAGCACGCCCCGGCTCCAAGCTCACACTGCTCGACTACGACTCTACTCAGCTACCTCCCGGCGGCCGCATACCATCCCAGCACCTGTTCTACGGCGGCTTCCACCGTCATGTTCGAGGTATCGAGTACATGCGCCCCCTCTGCGGGGACGAGAGGTGCGATGGCCCGGTGGGTATCCCGGTCGTCGCGCGCTTTCAAATCCATCAGGAGGTCGTCCATGTTAGCAGAAAATCCCTTGCCGATCAATTGCTTATAACGGCGATCCGCGCGCGCTTCGACACTTGCAGTCAGGAACACCTTTAATTGTGCGTGGGGAAAGATTACTGTGCCCATGTCGCGGCCGTCTGCCACCAGGCCGGGGGCCTTGCGAAACCCCAGCTGCAGGCCGAACAGCGCCTGGCGCACCGCGGGCAAGGCGGCGATCTTCGACGCCGTATTGCCCACCTCCTCCGCGCGGATCGCTTCCGTCACGTTCTCGTTGGACAGGAAAATGGCATCGCCGGAAAAGTGGATATGGAGGTGCTCGGCAAGTTTCGCAAGAGCATGCTCATCGGTCAGCGGCGTCTGGCGGCGCAGCGCCTGCAGCGCCGTCAGGCGGTACAGCGCACCGGAATCGAGCAGGTGGAAGCCGAGTTTCTCGGCGACCTTGTGGGCAACGGTCCCCTTGCCGGAGGCGGTGGGGCCGTCGATCGTGATGACGGGAATGTTCGTGGTAGGCATGAAGCGGATTTTAACCCGCTTATAAATGAGGGACGGACCCTGTTTTTAAGGAAATTTCCTCAAAAACAGGGTCCGTCCCTATTTTTTGCTTTTAATATTTGGCGTCGTGCGCGATACCCGCGAACGCGGTGAAGTAGTCGGGGAACGTCTTCGCCACGCATTTCGGATCGTTGATGCGCACCTCGGCGCCACGGCGCGCGGCGCCGTCGAGGGAGGCCAGCGAGAAGCACATCGCCATCCGGTGGTCGTCGTAGGTGTCGATCGCGGCGGCCGACAGCACCTTCGGCGGCGTCACCTTCAGGTAGTCGGCGCCCTCCTCCACGTCGGCGCCCAGCTTGCGCAGCTCGGTGGCCATGGCGGCGATGCGGTCGGTTTCCTTGACGCGCCAGCTGGCGATGTTGCGCAGCGTGCTCGTGCCTTCGGCATACAGCGCGGCGATCGCGATCGTCATCGCGGCATCCGGGATGTGGTTGAAATCGGCGTCGATGGCCTGCAGCGGACCGGAGGATTTCGCTTCGATCCAGTTGTCGCCCATCGTGATCTGCGCGCCCATCTGCTGCAGCGCGTGCACGAAGCGCACGTCGCCCTGGATCGAATCGCGCCCCACGCCTTCCACCCGTACCGGGCCGCCGGCGATCGCGCCGGCCGCCATGAAGTACGAGGCCGACGACGCATCGCCTTCCACGTGGATGTTGCCCGGGCTCTGGTAGCGCTGGCCGGATGGAATGGTGAACGACTGCCATTCATCCTGCTCCACCGTTACGCCGAAGCGGCGCATCAAGTTGAGCGTGATCTCGATGTACGGCTTCGAGATCAGCTCGCCCTCGACCTCGATCGTCACGGCATGGGCATCGGCCATCAGCGGCGCCACCATCAGCAGCGCGGTGAGGAACTGGCTCGACACGTTGCCGCGTACCGACAATTTGTTCGTATCGAACCGGCCATCGCGGATATGCAGCGGCGGGTAGCCGGGGTTGCCCGTGTATTCGATGCTGGCGCCCACGGCGTTCAGCGCGTCGACCAGGTCGCCGATCGGCCGTTCATGCATGCGCGGCACGCCGCTCACTTTATAGTCGCCGCCGATCACGGCCAGCGCCGCCGTCAGCGGGCGGATCGCCGTGCCGGCATTGCCCATGAACAGCTCGGCCTGGCGGTTCGGGAAGCTGCCGTTGGCGCCCTGCACGCGGTGGATCGTGCGCGCGGTGCCGTTCACGGCGGACGTGGGTTCTTCCGTCCATTCGACGCCCAGCGCGCGCAGGGCGGCCAGCATCACCTGCGTGTCGTCCGAATCGAGCAGGTCGACGATCTTGGTTTCGCCTTCGGCCAGCGCGGCCAGCAGCAGGATGCGGTTCGAGATGCTCTTGGAGCCCGGCAGGCGGACAACGCCTTCCACGTGCATGACCGGCTTCAGGTCGATGTAGGGCGGGTGGTTCTGCTCAGCCATGATGGATATCCTTTGTACTTTGTGATGCGTGCAGGATCATTCTGCATTGTCTTTGGGGGGCGGCGTTTCGGCCGCCTCGATCGCCTCGATCCAGCGCCGGCGGGCGCGCTGCGCGTTGCCGTACACGGCTTCGAGGGTGGCGCCGTCGCCTGCCGCCAGGCGTTCGCGCAGGTGCGCCAGCTGCGCCATGTAGGCGTCGAGCTCGGCCAGCAGCGCGGCCCCGTTGGCCAGGCTGATGTCGCGCCACATTTCCGGCGACGAGCCGGCGATGCGCGTGAAATCGCGGAAGCCGCTGGCGGCATACTGGAACAGCAGGTCCGCGTGCGGCTTGCCGGCGATGTCGTCGACCAGCGCATAGGCCAGCAGGTGCGGCAGGTGGCTGACGGAGGCGAACACCTTGTCGTGCTCTTCCGGCGTGAGGCGATGGATGATCGCACCGCAGGCCTGCCATGCCGACGTCACGCGCTCCACGGCCTGGGGCGGATTTTCCGCCAGCGCCGTGACGACGAATTTCTTGCCGACATAAAGGTCGGCGATCGCCGCATCCGGCCCGTTGGTTTCGCGCCCGGCGATCGGATGGCCCGGCACGAACTGGCCGATGCGCGCGCCCAGCGCGGCGCGCGCGGCCGCCACGACATCGGCCTTGGTGCTGCCGCAGTCGGTGATGACCGTGTGCGCGTCCAGGTACGGCAGCAGCGCGGCCAGGATGCGGCCGGTCTGCGCCACGGGGGTGGCCAGCACCACGAGATCGGCCCCCGCTATCGCCTTCGCCACCGCTTCCGGCGCGGTGGCCGCCTCGTCGACGATGCCCAGTTCCACCGCGCGCAGCGCCGAGGCTTCGGAGCGGTCGATGCCGACCACGTGCCGCACGCGGCCCGCGGCCTTCAGCGCACGCGCGAACGAGCCGCCGATCAGGCCGACGCCATAGATGACGACCTTGTTCATGCCACCATCACTCTGCCTGGCCTTCGGCCAGCGCCTTTTGCAGCGCCGAGATCAGCACCGCGTTCTCCTGCGGCAGGCCGATGGAAATGCGCAGCCATTCCGGCAGGCCGTAATTGCCGACCGGGCGCACGATGACACCCTGCTTGAGCAGCGCCAGGTTGACGCGCGCCCCGGCGCCCGGGTCGTCGCCGACCTTGACGAGCACGAAGTTGCCGTACGACGGCACGTACTGCAATCCCATCTGCTCGAACGCTTCGACGAACTGCCGGTAGCCGGCGGCGTTGTTGCGCGCGCCCTGCTCCAGGAATGCCGTGTCGTTCAGCGCCGCGATCGCGGCGGCCTGGGCCAGCGAATTGACGTTGAACGGCTGGCGGATGCGGTTCATCAGGTCCGTCAGGTGCGGCTGGGCCAGGGCGAAGCCCACGCGCAGGCCGGCCAGGCCATAGGCCTTCGAGAACGTGCGCGACACCAGCAGGTTCGGGTACTGGCGCACCCAGGCGGCCGACTCGTACTGGTCTTGTGCGGCCAGGAATTCGTTGTAGGCCTCGTCCAGCACCACCACCACGTTCGGCGGCACCTTCCGCAGGAACGCTTCGATCTCGGCGCCGGGAACGAACGTGCCGGTCGGGTTGTTCGGGTTGGCGATGAACACCAGACGGGTATCCTCCTCGATCGCGTCCAGCATCGCGTCCAGGTCGTGGCCGTGGTCCTTCGCCGGCACCACGATGTGGCGCGCGCCGAGGCCCTGCGTGGCCAGCGCATACACGGCGAACGAGTACTGCGCGTAGACGACCGACTGGCCCTTCTCGACGAACGCGTGGGCGGCGATTTCCAGGATATCGTTGGAGCCGTTGCCGAGCGTGACCCACTCGGCCGGCACGTCGTAGCGCTTGGCCAGCGCCTGTTTCAGGTCGAAACCGTTGGCATCCGGGTAGCGGCCCAGTTCGGCGATGGCCTGCGCCATCGCCTGGCGGGCCGATTCGGGCACGCCGAACGGGTTTTCGTTGGAAGCGAGCTTGACGATGTTCGCTTCGTCGAGGCCGAACTCGCGCGCCACTTCCGAGATGGGCTTGCCTGCCTGGTAGGGAGCGATCGCGCGGACGTAGTCGGGACCGAACTGCTTGGACATGGTTTCTCTCTCTGTTTGTAAATTCAGTTCAGGCTGGTCGGGTAGGAGCCCAGCACCTTGAAGAAGGCGGCGTTACTGTTGAGTTCGGCAAGCGCCTGCGTCACGGCCGGGTTCTGGACGTGGCCTTCGATGTCGACATAAAAATAGTACTCCCACGTGCCCACGCGCGCGGGGCGCGATTCGAAGCGCGTCATCGACACGCCGTGTTTCGCCAGCGGCGCGAGCAGCTGGTACACGGCACCGGCCTTGTTCGGCACGGCCAGCACCAGCGACGTGCGGTCGCTGCCCGAAGGCCCCGGCTGCAACTGGCCGACGATGACGAAGCGGGTACGGTTGTGCGGATCGTCCTGGATGTGGCCGTTGACGACGCCCAGGTTGTACTGCCCGCCGGCGATCTCGCTGGCGATCGCCGCCACCGTGGGATCGAGGCTGGCCAGGCGGGCCGCCTCGGCGTTCGACGCGACGGCGCGCCGCTCCACGTGCGGATAGTTCTCGTTGAGCCAGACCTGGCACTGCGCCAGCGCCTGCGAATGCGCGCAGATGGCGGTGACGCCCTCCATCGTGCCGGTCTTCGTCATCAGGCTGTGGTGCACGGCGATGGCCACTTCGCCGCTGATGATCAGCGGTGTCTGCAGCAGCAGGTCGAGCGTGCGGTTGATCGCGCCTTCGGACGAGTTCTCGACCGGGACGACGCCGAATTCGGCGGTGCCGGCCTCGGTGGCGCGGAACACCTCGTCGATCGACGCGCACGGCAGCCCTTCGACCGCATGGCCGAACTGCTGGTACACGGCCTGCTCGCTGAATGTGCCGGCCGGGCCCAGATAGGCGACGGTGACGCGCTTCTCCAGTGCCCGGCAGGCCGACATGATCTCGCGGAAGATCGTTTGCGCCTCGGCGTCGCCGATCGGGCCGGGGTTGCGCTCGGCCACGCCGCGCAGCACCTGCGCTTCGCGCTCGGGACGGAACACCGGCGCGTTGGTTTCGGCTTTTACATGCCCCACTTCCTGCGCGACCTTGGCGCGCTGGTTCAGCAGGGACAGGATCTGCGCATCGATCGAATCGATCTGGTCGCGCAGGGGTTTCAGTTTGTCTGTCATGGTTGGCTTTGATCTTTGCGAAACGCCGGCCGGAGCCGGCAAATGCAAGTGAGAGTTACCGGCGGAGGCCCGGCCTTGCAAGGCCGGACCGTTCAGCAGGCGCAGAGCATGCTCCGCGAAGGTTCAGCCTTACATGGCTGAACCGCTCAGCAGGCGTAGAGCGTGCTCTACGAAATCCCTGCCTCGCCCCCTGCCTCACCGCCCCGCGAACTCGTTCAGGTAATCGACCAGCGCCTGTACGCCTTCGATCGGCATCGCATTGTAGATCGATGCGCGCATGCCGCCGACGGACTTGTGGCCCTTCAGCTGCAGCAGGCCGCGCGCCTTGGCGCCGGCGAGGAATGCTTCGTTCTGCGATTCGTCGCGCAGGTAGAACGGTATGTTCATCCGCGAACGGTATGGTGGGGCGACGCGATTCCGGTAAAAATCGTCCGCATCCAGTGCCGCGTACAGCAGCCCGGCCTTTTCGATATTGCGTTGCTCCATCGCCGCCACGCCGCCGTTCTTCAGCAGCCACTGGAACACCAGGCCGGCGATATAGATGCCGTAGGTGGGCGGCGTGTTGTACATGGATTCGTTGTCGGCCACGTTCCTGAAATCGAACGCGGACGGGCAGACCGGCAATGCGTGCCCGATCAGGTCGTCGCGCACGATGACGACGGTCACGCCGGCCGGGCCGATGTTCTTTTGCGCGCCGCCGAATATCAGGCCGTATTTTGCCACGTCGACCTGGCGCGACAGGATGTGCGACGACATATCGGCCACGATCGGCACGCCGGCCGGCACATCCGGCACAAAATCGATCTCGACGCCGTCGATCGTCTCGTTGGTGCACAGATGCAGGTAGGCCGCATCCGGCGTCAGGTTCCACTCCGACTGCGGCGGCACCGTCGTGAAGCCGCTGGCCTCGGCCGAGGCGGCCACGTTCACCTTCGCGTAGCGTGCCGCTTCCTTGATCGACTTGCCGGACCACGAACCGGTGCGGATGAAGTCGATCGTCGCGCTCTCGCCTTTCCTGCCCACCAGGTTCAGCGGGATCACGGCATTCTGCGACAGTCCGCCGCCCTGCATGAACAGGATGCGGTAGTTGTCCGGCACGGCCAGCAGCTCGCGCAGGTCGCGCTCGGCGGCGCGGTAGATCGAGATGAACTCGGGGCCGCGGTGGCTCATCTCCATCACCGACATGCCGCTGCCGTGCCAGTCCAGCATTTCGGCGGCGGCCTGCTGCAGCACTTCTTTCGGCAGCACGGCCGGGCCGGCGGAGAAGTTGTAGATCGTGCTCACGGTGTTTCCTTATTTCTGTTTCTGGTTCAGTTCCTGCATCAGCTTGTTCATGCGCGGCGTGATGATCTGCTGCCCGACCTGCATGCCTTCGCCCATCAGTTGCGGCATCAGGCGCAGCGACTTGACGCCCACCGGCGTCTTGTAGAAGGTGGCCAGCTGGCGCATCTCGTCGACCGTGTAGTGGCGCGCGTAGATCGGCACCATGGCTTCGAGCATCTCGTCCACCAGCGCCGGGTCGGCGTACATGCGGCCGATCGCGTCCACCACCTTCGGCAAGCCCTGCTCCAGCTCGGCCAGCTTTTTCGTGCGCTCCGCATCGGACAGTTTCGGATCGTTGCGCACCGCGCCCTCGGCGCCGGACTTGATCATGGCCGGCATCGCGGCGGTCATCTGCCTGAACGATGCCGACACCACGTTACGGTAATCCATGGCCACCAGCAGCTCGCGCACGGCGGCGGCGGCGGCGGGATCGACGGCGGCCTGGGCGGCCGGCGCCGGGACGGCGGCCTGGGCCAGCGCGGACGAACTGGCGGTGGAAGCAACAGCGGCAACGGACAACAACAGGACTGCGGCGATTTTTTTCATATTCTTATGCACATTTCGTTGGTCTGAAAAACCGCGGGCCCGTTCGATCGCTCGGACGGGCCCGCGGGCTGGCTTATTCCGCTGGAGAATCGTCGGCTGGCAAATCGTCTCCGGCCGCATCGTCGTCCGCAGAATCGTCGCCCGCGGAATCGTCGTCCACGGTACCGGCGGCGCCCGCCACGACCGGCATCTCGGCGGCCGCTTCGATCAGGCTTTCCACCTCGTCCGCATCCGGCTCGACGATGCGCTGCAGGCCGGACAGGTGCGTGCCGTCCTCGACGGCGATCAGCGTGACGCCCTGCGTGGCGCGGCCCATCTCGCGGATCTCGGACACGCGGGTACGGATCAGCACGCCGCCGGTCGTGATCAGCATGATCTCGTCGTTCGGTTCGACCAGCGTGGCGGCAACGACTTTACCGTTGCGCTCGCTCGTCTGGATCGCGATCATGCCCTTGGTGCCGCGGCCGTGGCGGGTGTACTCGGTGATCGGGGTACGCTTGCCGTAGCCGTTCTGGGTGGCGGTCAGCACGGTCTGCTGCTCGTTTTCGGCAACCAGCAGCGCGATCACGTTCTGGCCTTCGTCCAGGTTCATGCCGCGCACGCCGCGCGCCGTGCGGCCCATCGGGCGCACGTCGTTCTCGTCGAAGCGCACGGCCTTGCCGGCGTCGGAGAACAGCATCACGTCGTGCTTGCCGTCGGTGAGCGCGGCGCCGATCAGGAAGTCGCCCTCGTCCAGGTCGACGGCGATGATGCCGGCCTTGCGCGGGTTGGAGAAGTCGCGCAGCGGCGTCTTCTTCACGGTGCCCAGGCTGGTGGACATGAACACGTAGTGATCTTCCGGGAACGAGCGGTTCTCGCCCGACAGCGGCAGCACCACGGTGATCTTTTCATTGTCCTGCAGCGGGAACATGTTGACGATCGGCCGGCCGCGCGAGTTGCGCGAGCCTTGCGGCACTTCCCACACCTTCAGCCAGTACATCCGGCCGCGGTTGGAGAAGCACAGGATGTAGTCGTGCGTGTTGGCGATGAACAGCTGGTCGATCCAGTCCTCGTCCTTGGTGGCCATGGCCTGCTTGCCGCGGCCGCCGCGCTTCTGCGCGCGGTATTCGGAGATCGGCTGCGATTTCATGTAGCCGAGGTGCGACAGCGTCACGACCATGTCCTGCGGCGTGATCAGGTCTTCCGTGCCCAGGTCGGTGGCGTTGTGCTCGATCACGGAGCGGCGCGCATCCTTGGCGCCGTATTCGGTGACGGCGGCCGTCAGCTCGTCGCTGATGATCGTCGTCACGCGGGCCGGCGTGGCCAGGATGTCCAGCAGATCGGCGATCTGCGCCATCACGTCCTTGTATTCGTTGACGATCTTGTCCTGTTCCAGGCCGGTCAGGCGCTGCAGGCGCATCTGCAGGATTTCCTGCGCCTGGTCGTCGGACAGCTTGTACAGGCCATCGGGCTGCATGCCGTAGTGCTTCGGCAGGTGCTCGGGGCGGAACGCATTGATGTCCACCTTGTCGCCGTCGCCGGTGCGTGCCAGCATTTCGCGCACCAGCGACGAATCCCAGGCGCGTGTCATCAGCTCGCTCTTCGCCACCGGCGGCGTGGGCGCGGCCTTGATGATGGCGATGAAATCGTCGATGTTGGCCAGCGCCACGGCCAGGCCTTCCAGCACGTGGCCGCGTTCGCGCGCCTTGCGCAGCTCGAACACGGTGCGGCGCGTGACCACTTCGCGGCGGTGCGACAGGAACACCGACAGCAGGTCCTTCAGGTTCATCAGCTTGGGCTGGTTGTCCACCAGCGCCACCATGTTCATGCCGAACGTGTCCTGCAATTGCGTCTGCTTGTACAGGTTGTTCAGCACGACTTCCGGCACTTCGCCGCGCTTCAGTTCGATCACCACGCGCATTCCCGATTTGTCGGACTCGTCGCGGATATCGGAAATGCCTTCGAGCTTCTTGTCGCGCACATTCTCGGCGATGCGCTCGAGCAGCGACTTCTTGTTGACCTGGTAAGGCAGCTCGTCGACGATGATCGCCGTGCGGCCGCCATCCTTGCCGTATTCCTCGAAGTGGGTCTTGGCGCGCATGACCACGCGGCCGCGGCCGGTACGGTAGCCGTCACGGACGCCCGAGACGCCGTAGATCGTGCCGCCGGTCGGGAAGTCCGGTGCCGGGATCAGCTCGATCAGTTCGTCGATCGTGCAATCCGGGTTGGCCAGCACGTGCAGCGCACCGCTGATCACTTCGGCCAGATTGTGCGGCGGGATGTTCGTCGCCATGCCCACCGCGATACCGGACGAGCCGTTGATCAGCAGGTTCGGCACGCGCGTCGGCAGCACCGTCGGCTCTTTTTCCTTGCCGTCGTAGTTCGGCTGGAAGTCGACGGTTTCCTTGTCGATATCCGACAGCAGTTCGCCGGCGATCTTGTCCAGGCGGCACTCGGTATAACGCATGGCGGCGGCGGCATCGCCGTCGATCGAGCCGAAGTTGCCCTGGCCATCGACCAGCGTGTAGCGCAGCGAGAAATCCTGCGCCATCCGCACCAGCGTGTCGTAGATCGACGCGTCGCCGTGCGGGTGGTATTTACCCATCGTTTCGCCGACCACGCGGGCGCACTTCACGTAGGCGCGGTTGTAGTGATAATTACTTTCGTGCATGGAGTACAGCACGCGGCGGTGTACCGGCTTCAGGCCATCGCGTGCATCCGGCAAGGCCCGGCCCACGATCACGCTCATGGCGTAATCGAGGTAGCTCTTGCGCATCTCTTCTTCGAGGGAAATAGGGATTGTTTCTTTTGCGAATTGATCCATTGGCGGGTCGATCTTCTCTGACGTTGGTTCAGGCTGCTTGGGCGTGCAGACAATCGCACGATTTTACCATGGGGGCATGTACCCCGGCCGATCCGGTTCTTTCCCCTCGGCCACACGGCGCCATGCCCGCGAAAAGCGCGGCACAATGGGTCCCGTCGAGGCCCCCTGGCACGGTTTCGCGGCAAGGAACGCATGCAGGCCGCCGGGAGGCCCGCATGCCGGCCTCATGTAATCGTGCCGACATATTCACGCCTTATGATCCCCGATCATTATTGTCGACGTTGCAACAAAACAACATCTTGGTCGAATGCGGCACGCGTCCTGATCGGAGCGCGATTCGTGCGATGCTGATGCGTATGGCAAAATGACGGAAATACAAACTTGGCTGAATCGCAAAACGGCAGTCGGCCACCCTCGTCGCGTAACAGACTCACTGTGATGAACGGCGGGCAACATGTTAGTATTCGCGCCGTTCGCACACTTGAGCACCATATGTCGCGCGGCGCAGGCTGCCGATATCACCCCGAAAGGAAACAAAAACATGAAAAAACTGATCTCCAGCATCTTCGCAGCGTCGGCCGTTCTTGCTGGCTCCGTGGCCGCGCAGGACAAGCCGACCGCGCCGCCTTTCGCGCCCGTGACCCAGGATATCCAGGCAGTCAAGCCGACCAGCGCCTACGTGCAGGATGCGCGCGGCGTGATCGCCCGCAATCCGTTCGGCCTGTGCTGGCGCACCGGCTACTGGACGCCGGCCGACGCGGTGCCAGGCTGCGACCTGCCGATCTGCGTGGAACCCGAGCGCCTGGAAAACGGCAAGTGCGTGGCCCCGCCGCCGCCTGTCGCACCGACTCCGGCTCCGGCCGCCACCCCGGCTCCGGTCGTCGCGCCGGTGCCAACGTCTGAAAAAGTCAGCTACAACGCCGATGCGTTCTTCGACTTCGACAAGGCCGTGCTGAAGCCGGAAGGCAAGCAGGCCCTGGACGAGCTGAGCGGCAAGCTGGGCGGCATCAACGTCGAAGTGGTGATCGCCGTCGGCCACACCGACTCCGTGGGCTCGGATGCCTACAACGAGAAGCTGGCCGTGCGTCGCGCCGAATCCGTCAAGGCATACCTGCTGTCGAAAGGTGCCGATGCGAACCGCGTGTACACCGAAGGCAAGGGCGAGAAACAGCCGGTCGCCGACAACAAGACCGCCGAAGGCCGCGCGAAGAACCGCCGCGTGGAAATCGAAGTCGTCGGTACCCGCAACAAGTAATCCCCGGCTCATGCCATGAAAATCCCGCTCCGGCGGGATTTTTTTTGTTTGAAGATTTCCCGGAGCCGAAGCCAGCCCCCCAAAATGGCAGTCAATTTCCTGAAACCGGGGTCAGACCCCGGTTTCAGGAAACTTTTTGTCTTCAGGCACTGATCAGCCGCCGAGCTCGCTGGTTGTAAAACAACATCGGGGACAGTCCCCGAATTTTGACAACATTTCAACCTGGAACTTTTTCAGCTGTGCTTTGGAACCCGGCAAATACCCGTTATGATGCCGACATGAACGCAAACGCCGACCCACTTGAATTGCAGAAATTCAGCGAGCTGGCCCACCGCTGGTGGGACCCGACGTCCGAATTCCGCCCCCTCCACGACATCAATCCGCTGCGCCTGGAATGGATCAACGCGCGCGCCCCGCTGGCGGGCAAGAACGTGATCGACATCGGCTGCGGCGGCGGCATCCTGTCCGAATCCATGGCCAAGAAAGGCGCCAACGTCACCGGCATCGATCTGTCGCAGCGGGCCCTGAAGGTGGCCGACCTGCACAGCCTGGAATCGGGCGTGCCGGTGCGCTACAAGCTGATCGCCGCCGAAGAGATGGCGGCCGCCGAACCGGGCCAGTTCGACGTGGTCACGTGCATGGAAATGCTCGAGCACGTGCCGGACCCGGCCGCGATCGTGCGCGCCGCGGCCACGCTGGTGAAGCCGGGCGGCCACGTGTTCTTCTCGACACTGAACCGCAACCCGAAGTCGTACCTGTTTGCCGTGCTCGGCGCCGAGTACCTGCTGCGCTTGCTGCCGAAAGGCACGCATACCTATGAAAAATTCATCACGCCGGCCGAACTGTCGCAGTATGCGCGCAGCGCCGGCCTGCAGGTGGAAAGCCTGAAAGGCATGGGCTACAACCCGCTGACCAAGTTCTATTCGCTGAACAACGACACCAGCGTGAATTACCTGGTGGCGTGCACCCGCCAGGCATGATCCACGGGCGGCCCGGCCGCCCTCTTTCTTCCCGATTCCTACCATGAGCTTCACGACCGCACCGCGCGCCATCCTGTTCGACCTCGACGGCACGCTTGCCGATACCGCCCCCGACCTGGCCGCCGCCGTCAACCGGCTGCGCACCGACCGCGGCCTGGCGCCGACGGCCTACGAGATCCTGCGCCCGACCGCTTCGGCCGGCGCGCGCGGCATGATCGGCGCCGCATTCGGACTGAAGCCGGAAGATGACGGCTTCGACGAACTGCGCGACGGATTCCTCGGCTACTACGAGAATGCGCTGATGGTGCACAGCTCGCTGTTCGCCGGCGTCGGCACGCTGCTCGCGGGCCTGGCCGACAACGGCCTGGCCTGGGGCATCGTCACCAACAAGGCGGCCCGCTTCACCGACCCACTGATGCCGCTGATCGGGCTCGATCACGCGGGCTGCGTGATTTCCGGCGATACGACGCCGCATCCGAAGCCGCACCCCGCGCCGCTGTTCGAGGCGGCACGGCGCCTGGGCCTGGCGCCGGAGCAGTGCTGGTACGTGGGCGACGACCTGCGCGACATCCAGGCCGGCCGCGCCGCCGGCATGCGCACCGTGGCGTGCCAATGGGGCTATTGCGGCACGACCGAGCCGGCGAGCTGGAACGCCGATCACCTGGTCGATACCCCGGAAACGCTGCTGGCCCTGGTGCTCGAATCCGTCGACGGTGTCACGCTGGCCGCGTGAGCAGGCTGGCCGCCGGTGACGCCATGCAAGATTATATTGCCGTACGCCAATAAAACAGCGTACCATAGTGGTCATACACGATAATTAGTCAGCAACTTTCCCGGGGAGGCAGCAATGCCTGGTGAAGACGCAACCGAACAGCCCCGCATTCCGCGCAGCAGTGCGCCGCAAGAGTGGACAGCCTCGGTCGCAGAAACCAAATTCTACTGGTACGACTTGCTGGTCGGCGGCGGTCCGCTCCCGGACTTCCGCGATCCGGTGGGCCGCTACCTGCGCCGCATGCAATTCGCCATCGATGGCACGATGGAAAAGCGCCTGCTGTACCTGCTCGTCTCGCGCCCGCGCGTGCGCATCGACGTGCAGCGCAACGTCAGCTGGAGCTTTTTCTCGCTGAAGCTGACGGTTCCCGTGCTCATCGGCGAGGAAGAGCGCAAGAGTACGATCACGATCGATCTCGACGTGCCGTTCGAAGCCACCTACAAGAAGCCTCTCGTGCAGTTGCAGGACAAGTTCCTGCTGCTGAACTGGGGCGCGCTGGTGGAGACGTTCAGCATCCACGACCTGATCCAGCGCTTCGATACCGGGCTGACTTTTCCGTCCACGGTCCTGTATGTGGGCCAGACGCACGACCCGGCAGGCCGGCTCGCCAAGGGCCAGCACTCGCCGGTCAACCGCGCGCGCAACGCCGGCATGCTGGACAGCGACATGTTCCTGCTGATCCAGCGCTTCGATGTGAAGGTGGACACCGCCGCGACCGACCTTTCCGAGGAAGCATCGATGCGCACGCACGTGGACATGCTCGAGGGCGCGCTGATCGGCTACTTCGAGGGGCCCACGTCGCGGCTGCGCAGTGAAATGGAACAGGGCAACCGCCGCGACCACCTGGCGGAACTGCAGCATACGTACTGGCTCGAAAAACTCACGGTCGACCTGGGATTCCAGGGCGCCGACCACTTCCACGATCTCGGCTCTCCCGTGGCCGCGCTGTCGCGCCGGCACCTGTTCGAATGCGTGTTCACCGCCGGCCGGCCCGTCACCCGGCGCCTGGGCGACAACGCCCGCCCCCTCCCCGTCCTGCGTGCCTGAAGGCATGCCTGAGCGGGCCGTGGCGCACGACAGCGCACATCGGCCTGCACGGCGGCCACGTTTGGAGTACAATCACCTTTCCTTCTGTGGGGACGACCTGGTTTCGACGTGGGTTGCAAAGCAGCGCAGGGCATACCGAGGGCTGGTTACCTCGTAAATACACCCAGAAACAAACTAACTGCAAACGATAACTCGTACGCACTGGCAGCTTAATCGCTGTTAGCTCCACAACACCTCGTCCCTGGGGTGGGCCGTCAAAAGCTGTGGAGTCATTTACAGGGACTCGCGCTCGGAGGGGTCACTTCGAAGAGCGCTAAATCTAAGGTGAATCGCCTGTACACAGCGTGCACGTCCGCGTTGTACGGGTTAAATTAAATGGCAGTGCTAAGTATGTAGAACTGTCTGTGGAGTGCTTGCGGACGCGGGTTCGATTCCCGCCGTCTCCACCACCGAACAAAAGAAAAAGCCCCTAGCTCGCTAGGGGCTTTTTCTTTTGTTCTCTGGTTCCGACCGCGGGAATGGAAGCCGCGTCCATCGGACGCGGGGCTTTGGCGGGGTTTCGCCGAGCACTGCTCGGCGCCGCCAAAGCGACGTGCGCTTGCAAGCGGCTTTGGCGGGGTTTCAGCGAGCACTGCTCGCTGCCGCCACAGCGGGTTGCGCTTACCAGCGCAACCCTCCGGGCTCTCCGATTCGCCCATTCACGACATCGCTCCGCGATGTCGCTACCGCCCGGCGGGCTTGCTTGAACTACTGCATTGCTCTTACGGTTCCGAATGCGGGAATGGAATCCGCGTCCGTCTCCGACGAATGCGGGGCTTTGGCAGCATTCCAGCGAGCACCGCTCGCAACCGCCAAAGCGGATCGCGCTTGCCAGCACAACCCTCCGAGCTCTCCCATTCGCCCATTCCCGATATCGCTTGGCGATGCCGCCACCGCCCGGCAGGCTTGCTTGAGCCCATCCCATCGCTTACAGCCAAAAACCTGTCTGTAATATCCAACACTTTCAGTTGCAAACCAATCGAAACACCCAGTATTGCAAACCAATCTAGAATGCCCCGCTTCAGTGATACGCCCCCGGGAGCTTTTCATGCAGTTGGATCGACGACGAAATACCGAACTCGCGCGCGCCATCGACAGCGCCATACTTCTCGACGCATCCGTCAGCGCTGTGCATGCGTGGACGACCCTCCATCAGCTCGGCGTGAAACGCAGCTGCATTCCCCGGTTACTCGGCATCCAGGGGCAACGCAGGCGCCGGGCATCGATGCCGGCAAGACATCCTGCCCTGCCCGATTGTCGCAGGTAGCGGGCACGTACACACATCTGCCCCAAATCGATTCGTTGCCCCGCAGGTCGGCATTGAACGGCGGCAGCGCAAAGCTTGCTCGCACGATGCGATGCAGGCGGCTGCATGGCCGATGCGCCCGCACGCATCCGGCCCGAGAATAAGTATCCGGCCCAGAATAAGCATCGGCCCGCAATAAAAAAACCCGGGCATGCCCGGGCTTTTTGCTGATACCACCTTTGCCGGAACCGGGGTCCCGGCAAGCACAATCCGATTACTTGGCCCCGCCGTTGATCCGCGCCACGAACTCGCTGGCGCTCAGCCCGCCCAGTCCCAGCTTTTCGAGCGTGCGTGCCTCGGCGTGGAAATCGCGATCCAGCAACCCGCTCGCGATGACGATCAACGCATCCGCGTTCGGGGTCGGCACATCCAGCAGGCGTCCCAGCGAAGCCATCAGTGCCAGGCCCATCGGCACGTCTTCGGTGATGTAACGCGTCTGCAGGGTCGACGGGCCTTTCGGTCCGCCTTCCTGCGCGTAATGGAGGAACGCCTCGAGTGCCGGCTTCGACAGGTCGTCGCCGGTACGGAACTGCCATTCGTCGAAATAAGGCGTCGGCTTGCCGCCCGCGGCGGCGATGACCGCCATTTTTTCCGCATCGAGGCGGTGCACCAGGTTCATCACCGATGGCGTGAAGCCTTCGCGGTACATCCAGAACTCGCCTTGCGCGAACTCGACCCGGCTGGCCGACAGCAAGGTGCCGAGCGTATGTCCGATGATGTTCGGATTATGCAGGGCCGACTCGACAACGTTGTTCCGTGCCGCCACGTAGGTCTCGAACAGGCTGGCTGCAATGGCCAGCCCTTCCGTGCTGCGCTCCTTCGGCAGGAAGGCCAGCGCGTTGCGCACGTTCTTGAACAGCACGTTGACGACGCCCGGGGAGATGATGCGCGCATCGTAGGGCAGGCTCTCGCCTTCGGCCAGGATGAAGGCCTGCTTTTCCTGGTACGGCAGGAAGTAGCACGTTCCCATGTATCCCGGCGCCAGCAGTACCAGCTGGCCCGCGCTCAGGTAAGGGCCGATCAGTTCGGCCACGGCGGCATGCTGGGTGCTTTGGGTGGTGATCATGACAAAGTCGGGGCGCACTTCGAATGCCTCGTTCACGTCACGGGTGACGAGCGCATATTTCGCCGTCGACGTTGCGCCATCTTCCGGATCGCTGACTACGGTGATCTCGCGACGTTCCTGCAACAGGTTGAAGTTTTCGTCGTGCAGGGAGTGGGACGTCTTCAGGATCGTCACCCGGTGCCCCGCCTGCGACAGGATTGCACCATGGGCGCAGCCAGCGTTGCCGGCACCAACCATCAAAACGTTCATGTAGCCTCCAGTAAAAAGGAAATAGCGGTAAAAAAAAGACAAAACTGCGCCGATTATAATCGATTGCCTTATGAAATTGTTGAAACAATAACAATAATTAATTTCTTTTAGACACTATCGTTTGACTCCAGGCACTCCGGCCATGTCGCCGTTCGCCCGGCAACCCGCGCAGTAACCGACTGTACGAATCTCTCCAGCAAGCGCAGGACGAATGCACGCCGCGGCAAGCATGCAACCGTACGGTTTGCGCAGTTCGGCACCATCCCAGCAAGGATAGCCGCCAGGCAGGTTGTCGAGTTGTCGTGTTTCAAGTTCGATGACTCGGCGCCATCCCCGCATGCATCGCCCTGCCGTGCTCATCCACAAATCGCTCGATCGGCTCCTCGAATATGCGGGGGTTACCTGCAATACTGAAGTCACCCGTCGGGAAATCCCGTCGGGCCCCTCCTCCCATCCACCCTTGAACGAAAGAGAACGCCATGAACATCACGAAGTTCTTCCGTGCGGCGATCGCCGCCACCGCGCTGCTCGTCGGGTTCGCGCACACCGCGCAGGCCGACATCGTTACCTGGACCGGCGACACCACCGCCGGGCCAACATTCGACCGCCCGTTTGCGGACTTTTCGGATCTTTCCCCGAACGGACCCGGCGTTCGCTACAACACCATCGCGTTCGCGGTGGACGAGGATGGGGAATATGCCTTCACCCTGCATGGACTGGGGTTCGACACTTTCCTGCTGCTGTATGAGAACGCGTTCGATCCGAACGCCGCGCTGACGAATGGCGTGGCGGCGAACGACGACCTGCTTAATACCAGGACTTCCGGTTTCCCTGCCGAGCTGAGTGCCGGCACGCAATATTTTGCCGTCGTAACGGGTTTCGAAGCGGGAGAAGCAGGCCAATACTCGCTGACGGTCAGCGGCGACGGCACGATCAGCGCAGTGCCGGAGCCATCGGCCTGGCTGATGCTCGCGTTTGGTCTCACGGCACTGGCCTGCAGGCAGCGCTGCAAACCGCAGCGTTGACTCTGCAGGAAGTGCCGCGCAGCGGAGCGGTGTCGGGTTTTCAAGCCAGCCTCGCAGGTGCACTAGCGGTTCGGCGTTACCACCGCTGTGGTTTTTGGCCAACACCTCCGCGAGCATACAATGTTCGCGGATTTCAGCATGCTCCCCAGCAGTGACATAGCCATGCGGAAAATTTAAATTCCTATAAAAAATCGCATATCGAAAACTTAAAAAATACTTAATGCCGCTTGCTTACACGGTAAAAGTTCATGCCATACTGATATCGTCCGTTGAGTTATCTCTTCGGCAAATATCCCTCCCCACTTGAAGAAAAGAGAACCTTATGAACGTCACGAAGTTCTTCCGTGCAGCAATCGCCACAAGCGCGCTGTTCGTCGGTCTCGCATCCACTGCCAGCGCCGAGATCGTTACCTGGACCGGTGATACGACTGGCGGCGCGACGGTGGATTTGACCCCCTTCGAAATCGATGGCGATGCAGTTCCTTATTTTGCAACGACCTTCACCGTCGATGCCGATGGTCCATACTCGTTCCTGCTGACGGGCACGTACGGTACCGACACCGTCACGCTTCTGTACGAGAACTCGTTCGACTCGTCGGATGCGACCGTCAACTTCCTGAACGGGTCGGATGACGACGTGACGATCAACACCTCCTCCTTCGCCGAGGAATTGACCGCCGGCACCACCTATGTATTCGTGGTAACTGGCTACAACAATACCGACTTCGGCAAGTACAGCGTGACGATCGAAGGCCCTGGCCTGGCCAGCGTCTCCGCCGTACCGGAACCTTCGACCTACGCAATGCTGGGCCTGGGCCTGGCAGCGGTCGGTTTCACGGCGCGCCGCCGCAAGGCACTGAAGTAAGCGACCAGAGCGGAGCCGGGTGCTCCGCTTTTTTTATGTCTGTTCGATTCTTTGCCACGTGATTACCCATCATTCCCATAAGGAAACGCAATGAACTTTGACAAGCTCCTCCGTGCAGTGCTCACGATCTGCGCGCTGTTCGGACTCATGAGTACAGCGAAAGCCGATTTCCACATCCAGCGCGGTGATACGACCAATAGTCCGACACTGGACGTTGGTGCCATTTACTTAGACGCCGGCAACGCCGTGCCATACGATGTGCTGACGTTCGAGGTAAGCCAGGCCGGCACCTACCAGTTTCTTGTCATGGCCGAATATGATAGCGCTACCTTCCTTTATGCAAGCGATTTCGATGTGACATCTCCGACCAGCAACCTGCTTCGCCACAATAACGACCTGCTGTCGCCGGACACCTCGGGATTCGTCGAGTTCCTGGTACCGACCGTGCGCTACGCGCTGGTCGTGAGCGGCCTCCATGACAACGATTTCGGGAAGTACAGCCTGACCATTGGCGGACCCGGCAGCGTGATCGCCGCAGTTCCAGAACCGTCCACCTGGCTGATGCTGGGCCTCGGCCTCGCGGCCGTCTCGTTTGCACGGCGCGGCGCCGTGCAGCGCTGATGCCCCGCCGTTCCCGACTTCGCCATCCATCTTGCAAGGAAACGTCATGACCATCAAAAAAATTCTCCGTACCGCGCTTGCCGCATGCGTGCTGTTCGCCGGCTTTGCCGGCACGGCCAGCGCGGAATTCTTTTCGCATGTGGGCGATTCCACCGGTGCGCCAACCTGGGACGTGGACGCCGCCTTCGACGCCCCTGGAACCATGGTGCCCTATGAATCGTTCGATTTCCATGTCGACGCGGGCGGCGCTTACAAATTTTTGGCCGCCGCCAGGTTCGACAGCATGATCATCCTTTACGAAGGCGGCTTTGATGCCTCGGCGCCCAACCAGAACCGGATCCGGTTCAATGACGATATCCTCTCGCCCAACACATCCGGTTTCGTGACGAGCCTGACGGCCGGCCTGCAATACACGTTCGTCATCACCGGCTTTAATGATTCTGAATATGGCGCCTACACGTTCACGATCGGCGGGCCGGGCAATATCATTCCCGGCCCTGTCACGATCGGTGCACCCGTGCTGGCGGTACCCGAACCATCGACATGGCTGATGCTCGGCATCGGCCTGGCCGCCGTAGGGTACGCGGCGCGGCGCAAAACATCGCAGGCTTGACGGACAGCGGCGGAGCGATGGCTCCGCTGTTTTCGTCTGCCTGTCCTCCTACATCCCGTGCGCGCGCGCGCCTATGCCGGCACGATGCACCTCGTCCTAAGATGGTTGCCACGCAAATCTGACAAGGAGACCATCATGTCGAACGAAGACAAGCAAGGCCGCAAGCTGGAGCAGATCACCAAGGATGGCACCGGCAGTGCGGCATCGATGGGCACCGGCGGCACCGGCCGCTCGGATACCCGCACGGAAGCCGAAAAGGGTTATGACGAAGCGGTAAACCGCCCGTGGGAAGGCAGCCAGCAGTCGGCCGGGCGCACGGATGACCTGCTGTCCGACGGCAGCGACGCCGATCGCGACGGGCAAGGATTCGCCGGCGGCACGCGCGACCAGGATGCGGAAGGCAGCGGCGATATGCGCAACCGTACCGGTGCGGGCGCCGGCAACCAGCAGAGCGGCCAGGCGCCGGACCAGCAGGACGATCGCCAGCAAAGCCTGTCCGGCGGTGGCCGCGCCAACGATCCGACCGGCCTGCAGGGTGCCGCCGGCAACCAGCAATCGGGTAGTTAATGAAGTAGTCAAGCGCGAGTAATTGAGCGCGGGCAGTCAAGCGGCTAGTCAAGCTGACGAAACGGCCCGCATTCAGGCCCCATTGACCAGTCCCGCCGCCCGGTGCGCCGAGCGCCGCGTTGGGCAATGCCGCTTCCAGGCCCGGCCCGCCCCCACCGGCGCCCCGGGCATATCGCGTGCCGCATAGCCGCCATTCCCGGCAGTCCGACACGCTTCCCCGATGTTCAGGCAGAATGCCCCCTCTACTCATCAGGGAGCCGTTCATGATCCATGAAATCGCCGAAATCACCATCAAGCCCGACACGCACGCAGCCTTCGAGGCCGCCGTGCGGGAAGCCGTGCCGCTGTTCCAGCGCGCCGCCGGCTGCCTGTCGATACGCATCGAGCGCACGATCGAGCGCCCGGAAACCTATCGCCTGGTGATTGGCTGGGCAACGCTCGAAAATCACACGGTGGACTTCCGCGGCAGCGACGATTTCCAGGCGTGGCGCGCGCTGGTGGGCGGCTTCTTCGCGGAGCCGCCAAGGGTCGAACACACCGAAACGGTCGTGAACGGCTTCTGAGGCATTTTGCTGGGGATCGTGCGGGCCCGGCACTGGCCGGCCTGCGCATCGGGCGCCGCTCTTGTTGTTATTGCAGCACAATGGTGGCAGGACAACCAATACAGGAACTGCCATGCCAGACACCATTCACCGCAACTTCAAGACGGTCGAGGATGCCGAGGCCGCCCGCGCCGCGCTGCTGGACGCCGGCTTTCACGGCTCGGCCGTGCAACTGAACCTGCACGACACGCGCGCCACCGATACCGCCACGCTGGCGGTCGACAACATCATGGACTCGCTGACGCCGGACGACGCGGACAATACCGATCACCCGGCGCAGCGCCCCGCCGCGCTGCTGTCGGTCGATGTCGACACGGACGACAGGCGCGAACAGGCCAACACGATCATGCTGCGCTACGGCGGCGCCGAAGCCTGATCCGCCGTCACCCGCGCTTCACCTCACCTCATGCGGCAGGATGCTCGAACACCTGCCGCAGGTAGGCGAGGAACGTTTCATCCTTGCTCATCGTCTTTCCCGGCGAATCCGACAGTTTCGCCACCGACTGGCCATTGCAGCGCACCAGCTTCATCACGATGTTCAGCGGCTTCACGCCCAGGTCGTTCGTCAGCCACGTGCCGATACCGAAGCCGGTCATGATGCGGTCGGCGAAGTGGCGGTACAGGAAGATGGCCTTGTCCAGGTCCAGCCCGTCTGAAAACACCAGGCGCTTGGTATGCGCGTCGATGCGCAGCCGCGCGTAGTGCGCGATCGCCTTCTCGCCCCACTCGACCGGGTCGCCCGAATCATGGCGCAGGCCGTCGAACAGCTTGGCGAAATACAGATCGAAGTCGCGCAGGAACGCATCCATGCCCACCACGTCCGTCAGCGCGGTACCCAGGTCGCCGCGGAATTCCTGCACCCAGTCTTCCAGCGCGGCCTTCTGGAAATCGCGCAGCCGCACGCCGAACGCCTGGAACGACTGCATGTACTCGTGCGCCATCGTGCCGATCGGGTGGATCTTGTAGCGCATCGCCAGGTAAACGTTCGACGTGCCCTTGAAGAATTCCGGCACCTCGGCGGCCAGCCGGCGCACCACCTCGTCGTGCCACGCGCCCGAGTAGCGGCGGCGCACGCCGAAGTCCGAGAATTCGAACGGGTTGCGCTGCATCGGCTGCTGGCCGAACACCTTCAATGCCGCGATCTTCGCATCGAGCCGGCGGCGCCCTTCGGCCAGCGCGGCTTCGCCGTCGAAGCGGCGGAAATACAGTTCGTTGACGATGTACAGCACGAAGATCTCGAAGCCCATCACGTGCACCTGCGGGCCGCGCGCGTGGACCAGCAGCTCGTCGCCATCCGTTTCCACGGTGATGAACTTGCGCTGGAAGCGGAACACGGTCAGGAAGTCGACGAAGTCGCTCTTGATGTAGCGCAGCGAGCGAAGGTACTCGAGCTCCTCTTCGCGGAACGTCATCGTGCACAGGTGATCGAGCTGCCGTTCGATTTCATCCTTCAGCTCGGCAAGCGGATAGGCGGGCTGGTTGCGGCACTTGAATTCATACTCGGCGTTCGCGCCGGGATGCCAGTGCAACAGCGCCTGCCACATCGAGAACTTGTACAGGTCGGTTTCGAGCAGACTGCGGACGACGGGCTGGAAAGGCATCGGCTGCGGGCTCGACTGGGGGATCAACCGAGGGCTCAACGGGGTGGTCAACTGCGTGGTCGCGTAGGATGTCATAGGAAGTCTACTGAGGTAGCAACTGGGGAGGCAACTGCCGGGGCAACTGCGCAGGCATCGGTGTTCCGGTCATGTCAGCGCCCCGCGTTCAGCAGCAGTTCCTGCAGCACGTCCGAGGATTGGGCAAACCCCACGCCGGCGGTGCGCATGCGTTCGAAGAACGCCGCCTGCTGCGCCTCGAAACCCTGCACGGGGCTCATGCAATCGGTGATCAATACCAGTTTCGACGCATGGGCGCCGAAGCGTTCGGCGATGTGCTCCACCGTCGACTTCACGCAGTGGCTGCCTGCCTCGCCGGCAATGTAGACGCGGTCGGAGTCCTCCAGGCTGTCGAGCAGCCGGCGGTTTTCCTGGGTATCGGGCTCGCCGGCGACGGGCACCTCGGCCATCACGGCCGAATAATGCTCGGTCCATGGATTGGACCCCTTGGCGACCTTCGCCACCACGCCCAGCGCCGCATCTTCCCAGCGGTTATAGGCGGCGCGCACGGCATCGTGCACGTTATGGCCCCAGGTGCCGATCTCGCAGTGCACCGGCCACACCATCAGGCGATAGCGGCCGGCCGCTTCCAGCGTGTCGAGATAGGCCAGCGCGCGTTCGCGCCCGTGCGGATCGCGCGGCAGGAAGCGGGCGGCGCGCACGTCGGCCGCGGTGATTTCGGTGAAGGGGCTGACCGGGCCGCCATCGCCGGCCACCCAGAACGTGGGATGCGCGACGTGGTAGCGGTGATGCGAGTCGAGCGTGACGGTGATCGCGGCGATGCCGGCACGCCCCCGTTCGATCAGCTGCGCCAGCCGCAGCATGTCGGCATGCGCGCCGGGCACCGGCAACGCCGGCATGTGCGCCCGGCCGGTGGCCGCATCGACCGGCAGGTGCCCGGGCGGCAGGTCGCAAAAATCGTTCTGTGGATCGATGACCAGCAGGTGCAGACGGTCTTTCATGGATGGGCTCCGTTGAACGGCAACCCCCATCATACCGGCTGGCACGGGATCGTACAAAACATGCACAAAACCGCACTGCCGGGCGACAACCTTTGCGCAAGATCAAAAAATGTCCTGGGGCCAGGCCCCGGGACATTTTTTGCGTCAAATCAAACAAGATCCGGCGCTGCGCCCCGGATTGCTGGCGGCATCAGGCGGCCAGCGCATCGATCGATTGCCGGCTTTTCGCCAGCGTGGCGGCCAGCGCCTGCTCGCCCAGCGCCACGCCCTCGGCCTGGATGAAGGTGATGTCGGTGATGCCAAGGAAGCCCAGCACGGCGCGCAGGTACGTGGCCAGGAAGTCGTAGCCGGCGGCCGGCCCTTCGCTGTAGACGCCGCCGCTGGCGGTGAACACATAGACCTTCTTGCCGCCGGCCAGGCCGACCGGGCCGGTTTCGGTGTACTTGAACGTGCGGCCGGCGCGGGCGATGTGGTCGATATAGGCTTTCAGGCCCGACGGCACCGAGAAGTTGTACATCGGCGCGCCGATCACGATCACGTCGGCGGCCAGCACTTCGTCGACCAGCTTGTCAGACAGCTTCACGGTGAACGCCTGTTCGGCGTTGCGCGCCTCGGGCGGCGTGAAGAACGCGCCCAGCATTTCCTCGGTCAGGTGCGGCACCGGGCTGGCGGCCAGGTCGCGCTCGACGATCGTGTCGTGCGGGTGGCTGGCCTGCCACTTGGCGATGAACTCGGCCGACAGCTGGCGCGACAGCGAACCGGAAGACCGCACGCTGCTGTTGATGTACAGGACGTTTGCCATGATGAACTCCTCGAAAAGTGATGAATTGCAGCCATCATAGAACGGGATTAATATCGATGAAATCCACTTATTTTCAATCTTTACAATCGATTTTCTTGATATGCGAGACCCCGGCCTTCCCTCCCTCGACCAGTTGCGCGTATTCATTGCCGTCATCGACCATGGCGGCTTCGCCCACGCCGCGCGGGCGCTGCACCGCACGCAGTCGGTCATCAGCTATACCATCGCCAACCTCGAAGAGCAGCTGAACGTCCCCCTGCTCGACCGCAGCCGGCGCAAGGTCACGCTGACGGAGGCGGGCAAGGCGCTGCTGGCCGATGCGCGCGCCGTGTCGGCCAAGGTGGACGACATGCGTGCCCGCGCCAAGGCGCTCGGCGCCGGGCTGGAGGCGGAGCTGTGCCTGGTGGTCGACGTGATGTTCCCGATGTGCCTGCTGGTCACGCTGCTCGAATCGTTCCAGCGCGAATACCCCACCGTGGCGCTGCGGCTGCACACGGAGGCATTGGGCGGCGTGGCGCAGATGGTGCTCGACGGCCGCTGCCAGCTGGGCATCAGCGGCATGCCGGTGCACCTGCCGGACAACGTGGACCGGCAGCTGGCCGGGCACGTGACGATGATGCCGGTCTGCGCCCCCGGCCATCCGCTGGCGCGGTTCGAGGGCGTGGTGCCCACCGCCGCGCTGCGCGAGCACCTGCAGCTCGTGCTCACCGACCGCAGCCCGCTCACGGCCGGCCAGGATTTCGGCGTGCTGGGCCGGCGCGACTGGCGCTTGGCCGACCTGCATTCGAAGCACGCGCTGCTGCGCGGCGGCCTCGGCTGGGGCAGCATGCCGGAGGCGATGATCGCCGAGGACCTGGCACGCGGCCGGCTGGTGCGGCTGAAGCTGCAGGATGGCGATGCGCTGCAATACCCGCTGTTCGTCATCCACCGCGGCGACCATCAGCCGGGCCCCGCGGCGCGCTGGCTGCGCCAGCGGATCCTCGATGTCGACTACACGCTGCCGCACGGCGCGTATTGACTGCTTTCCTGATGCTTCCTACACGGCTACGGCGTGTGCGCTGACACCCCCGAACGCGTCGGAGTCCTACGATAAACCCCTGCCGGGGCGCACCACAGACCGCCCCGGACCACGACTTCGGAAAAGGAGATCCCATGACCAGGGAAAAGGACACGACCACGACGAAGGATGCAGGCGACTTCACGCAAAGCGGCAACCATGCCGCGGGCGGACCGGCCAACGACACCACGCAGGTCAACAGGGCACCCAACATCGATCCGGCATCGACCAGGCAACGCGACAAGGCGGAAACCTCGGGCGGAACCGACTTGGAAAAGGAGAAACGGAAATGACACAGCAATCCATCGGCGGCCGTAACGCACAGGACGGCATCAGCGGCACTCCATCCGGCACGCAGGGTGCCGACAGCGGCCAGGGCATCAACCAGGGCGGCCAGAACCAGCAGAGCTCGCAGGGCCACACGGACCATTCCGTAGCCTCGCCGGGCAACCGGGGCGGCATGCAGGGCGGCATCACCAACAGCGGCTCGGTGCAGCTCGATCCACAGGAAAGCAACCGCGATCGATACGGCGACCAGGAAACGGGCGCCACGTCGGGCGAAGTGGGCGATGGCCGCAGCCGGCAGCAGGTCGCCGTCAGCGGCAGCCAGGCCACGCAGCACAGCAAGGGGCGCGATGACGGCGCGCTGCCGAAAGGTGGCCGCAACCCGCAGTCCGTCGACAGCACGGACGGCACGGGCGAAGGCGGCCTGACGCAGGCGACGCCTGTCCAGCAGCAGCAAAGCAAGCCGCGCGCCGGCACGGGCGGCGGCCACGGCGGCCAGCACTCGGGCGGCATGGGCGGCGAAAGCGGCGGCGCGCTGCACAACGTGGGTGCGCAAAGCGGCCAGACGGGCCGTGGCGGCCTGGGCGGCAACAATGCCGGGATGCAGGGCGGCAGCGAGGGCAACCAGCAGTCCGGCGACAATCCTGGCAACAGCATGGGCGACAGCGGCCTGGCCGATGACGACCTCGACACGCTGCAGGCCGGGGCGACGGGCGGCGAACGCGCCGGCATGGGCAAGCGCGGCAACAGCCAGCAGTCCGACAAGGCCGGCAATGCCCAGGGCGGCATGCGGCAAAACCAGACCGTGCCGAACAACCGTAGCGACAATGAGCAGGCCGACCGCCAGCTCGGCATGCAGGGTTCGCAGGGCGACCCGGGTCATGACATCGACGACCTGGGCAACAAGCAGTCCGGCGGCGGCGGCTCGCGGGGCGGGACCGAAGACCAGCGGTAGGCGGGCAAGCGCGATCCGGTGCATGGCACCGGATGTGCCCGGCGTCACCGGCCCCCGTGCCCGGCACCGATCCCTTCCGGATCGATGCCGGGCACTTTCACGTCGACTTCAAGCCCGCGGCCCGCAAGCGTCGCCGCAACCGCCGGACCTCTTCGGTGAGGTCCACCACCAGCGCGGCCACTTCGTCGTTCGCATCGAAATCCCGTTCGACGCGCAGCAGGCTGCGCGCGCGCACCAGGTCGACACTGGTGAAGCGCCAGGCTTCCGGCGCCGCTTCGGTGCCGCCGAGCAGGATGCCGGTGCGTACCCGCTGCACCACCCAGCCCGGTTCCACGGCGCAGGCCTGCGCCAGTTCGTCGAGCGTCAGCGCCGTCTCGTCGAGCGGCACCGCGCGAATCGGTAGTTCGCCAGTCATTGGATCACCCTCCTCACAGCCCGCGGCGCGGATCGAATTTCAGGTCGCGCGCCATCTGTTCATACAAAGCTTTCGCCTGCGGCGTGTTCGCCGGCGGCAGCGCGATCTCCAGCAGCAGGTACAGGTCGCCCGCCGGCGCGGCGGCCGTGCCGGGAATGCCGCGGCCCTTCAGACGCAGCTTGCGCCCGCCCTGCGAATCGGGCGGCACGGTGACCGACACGCGGCCGGACGGCGTGGCCACCTCGATGCCGGCGCCCAGCGCGGCTTCCCACGGCGCCACCGGCACCGTCTGGTACACGTCGCGCCCTTCCACGCGGTAGCGGCGGTCTTCGGCGAAGCGGATCTCCAGGTACAGGTCGCCCGCCGCGGCACCGCCGCTGCCGGGCTGCCCCTGACCAGCCAGCCGCAGTTGCTGGCCTTCGGTCACGCCTTTCGGAATCGTCACGTCCAGCGTGCGCTCGCGCGTGACCACGCGGCCATGCTCGTCGGCCTGCGGCACGCGCAGGCCGATCGTACGGCTGGCGCCGTGATAGGCATCGGCCAGCGCGATCTCGATGACGGCATGGGTGTCATCGCCCCGCATCGCGAAGCCGTGCCGGCGGCCGCCGCCGACATGGGCGAACAGGTCCTTGAAGAAATCGCTGTCGGCCCCGCCGTCGGCCGATTCGAAGCCCGAGCCCCAGTCCGGCGGCGGCCGGAATCCGCCACCTTCCGGCTGCCGGTATTGCGCGCTGCCCAGTTCGTCGTAGGCCGCCCGTTTTTCCGCGTCGCCCAGCACGCCGTAGGCTTCGTTCAGTTCCTTGGTCCTGACATCGGCGTCGGCTTCCTTGCTGACATCGGGGTGGTACTTGCGCACCAGCTTGCGGTAGGCCTTCTTGATGGCGTCGGCGTCCGCGGTCTTCGGCACGCCCAGCACGGCGTAGTAATCCTTGTACTCCACGATCGGTTCTCCTTGTCGGGTTTCCTCTGCTGCCGCTTTTCGTTGATGAGAAGGTTACAACAAAATCGTCGCCGCGGCATTCATGCACCAGGGTGGTGCCCGCACCCCCCATCTGTGGGTAGAATGCCAAGTTCCTTATCGTCGAGTCGCAGCCAATGCCTTATTCGTTCACGTTGCCCAATATCCGCCAGGAAGCCAGAGCCCTGTGGCAGCTGGCCTGGCCCGTCCTGATCGGGCAGCTGGCAACCGTGGGTATGGGCGTGGCGGACGTGGCGATGACGGGCCACACCAGCGCCGCCGAACTGGCCGCCGTGTCGCTCGGCGCCTCCGTCTGGTCGATCATCCTCGTCACCGTCAACGGCACGATGATGGCGGTGAACACCGTTGTCGCGCACCAGGTGGGCGCCGGGGCGTTCGACAGGATCCCGCACTCGGTGCGGCAGTCGCTGTGGAAGGCGGTGGGCGTGGGCATCGTGGCCGCGCTGGCGGCCAACCTTGCCACGCTGCTGTTCGATCACCTGCAGCTGGAACCCGAAGTGAACGCGCGCGCCTCGATGTTCGTGCACATCGTCAGCATCGGCCTGCTGCCGTTCGCCGCCTACCGGGCGCTGTACGGCTACAGCGCCAGCATCAACCAGACCAAGCCCGTGATGGTGATCGCGCTGATCGGCCTGGCCGTCAACATCGCCGTCAACTGGCTGCTGGTGTTCGGCAACCTGGGGTTTCCGAAGATGGGCGCGCTGGGCTGCGCGGTGGCCACCGGCACCGTGGTCTGGCTCGACCTGCTGGCGATCGTGATGTGGATTCGTATCGCGCCGGCTTACCGGGATTCCTATCCGTTCGACAAATGGGAATGGCCGCACTGGCCCGAGGTATGGAACATGCTGAAGCTGGGCGTGCCGATCGGCGTCACGTACTTCGCCGAGGTCAGCGTGTTCGGCGCCGTCAGCCTGCTGGTGGCGCGCTTCGGCGTGGTCACCGTGTCGGCGCACCAGATCGCGCTGAACTTTTCGTCGCTCACGTTCATGGTGCCGCTGTCGTTCGGCATCGGCATGATCGCCCGCGTGGGGCAGGCGCTGGGCGAAGGCAATCCGCAGCGCGCCCGCTTCGCCTCGTTCGTCGGCCTGTGGATGTCGGTCGGCTTCGCGGTGCTGTCGGCGCTGTTCATCGCGCTGTTCCGCCACCAGATCGCCGCCGCCTACACGTCCGACGTGGCGGTGCGCGAAATGTGCGCGCACCTGCTGCTGTTCGCCGCGCTGTTCCAGCTGTCCGATGCCGCGCAGGTGGCGGCGTCGTGCGCGATCCGCGGCTACAAGGTCACGCGTGGGCCGATGGTGATCCAGCTGATCGCGTTCTGGGGCGTGGCGTTGCCGCTGGGCTGCGTGCTCGGGCTGGCGCCGCAATGGATTCCGTTCGCCCCGGACGAGCCGATGTCCGCCACCGGCTTCTGGATCGGCCTGGTGCTGGGCCTGACGATCGCGGCCGTGCTGCTGACGCTGTTCCTGCAGCGGCTGTCGCGGCAGCGCGCGCTCGCTCCGGCCTGAGGACCGCCAAAACGTGCCGAAGGAAAGTCGGCGGTAGCCCTTGCATTCCGAACTTTCGCGCCTCGCCAGAGGCTGCTGAGTCTGGTATCGTTTTGCGATTTACTCGCAACAGCAAATCGTTTACACCAGGCTCGCAGCCGCGCCGCTCCCGGTACAGCCTGGTATCGTTTTGCGATGTACAGACCATAACAGATCGTTCACTTCGGGACTTCCATGCGCACCGCTCTCAGTATCCTGGCCCTGCTGGCCGCCGGCACGGCATCCGCCGACCGCCTGACCCTCGACCGCATCTACAGCGATCCCGCGCTTGCCGGCAACGGCGTGCGCGCGCTGAAGGTATCGCCGGACGGCGCCCGCGTGACGTTCCTGCGCGGCCGCCCGGACAACCAGTTCCAGATGGACCTGTGGGAGTTCAACCTGAAGGACAAGTCGACCCGCCGCCTGGTCGACTCGAAAGTGCTGGTCGCCGAGGAAAACCTGTCGGACGCCGAAAAGGCGCGCCGCGAGCGCGAACGCACCGCCGCGCTGAAAGGCATCATCAACTACAGCTGGTCGCCGGACGGCAAGCGGCTGCTGGTACCGATCGCCGGCAACCTGTACCTGATCGACGTAGCCAGGCCGGATGCGGCGCGCCTGGTCGCCTCGGGCAACGTGACCGATCCGAAGATCTCGCCGAAAGGCAAATACGTGTCGTTCGTGCGCGACCAGAACCTGTACGTGATCGACCTGGCCACCGGCCAGGAAAAGGCGCTGACGACCGATGGCAAGGGCACGCTGCACAACGGCGAAGCGGAGTTCGTGGCGCAGGAAGAAATGCACCAGTTCACCGGCTACTACTGGGCCCCGGACGATTCCGCGGTGGCCTACCGCCGCTACGACGAAGCGCAGGTGCCGATCGCGCGCCGCTTCGAGATCTATCCCGACCGCACCGAAGTGATCGAGCAGCGCTATCCGGCCGCCGGCGATAAAAACGTGGTCGTGGAACTGCGCATCGTCAACCCGGTCACCGGCGAAACGAAGAACGTGGACCTGGGCGCCGAGAAGGACATCTACCTGGTGCGCGCCGACTTTTCCGCCGATGCGAAAAAGCTGCTGTTCCAGCGCCAGGCGCGCGACCAGAAGAAGCTGGAACTGGTCGCCGTCGATACCGCCACGCTGGCGCAGAAGGTGCTCGTCACCGAAACGTCGAAGACGTGGACCGACATCAGCGACGACCTGCGCTTCCTGTCCGGCGGCAAGGGATTCATCTGGTCGTCCGACCGCACCGGCCGCAACCACCTGTACCTGTACGACATGGACGGCAACGTCAGGCATGCGCTGACGCAGGGCGAATGGGGTATCGACAACCTGCTGGCCGTCGACGAGAAGGCGGGCAAGGTGTACTTCTCGTCCAACAAGGACGCGGTGATCGACAAGCAGACCTATTCCGTGTCGCTCGACGGCGGCAATGCCGGCAAGCCGGTACGCGTGACGCAGGCCGACGGCTGGCACGACACCACGTTCGCGCGCAACGGCCAGCTGTTCGTGGACACCTGGTCGGACCCGGCCAACCCGCCGCAGGTATCGATCCGCAAGCCGGATGGCGCGATCCTCACGTGGCTGGAAAAGAACGAGGTCAACGCCGCGCACCCGTACTACAGGTACAAGTCCGATCACCTGCCGGTGGAATACGGCACGCTGCCGGCGAAGGACGGGCAAACGCTGTACTGGTCGATGATCAAGCCATACCGCTTCGATCCGGCGAAGAAATATCCGGTGTACCTGTCCACCTACGGCGGCCCGACCGCGCAGCACGTCACGCGCAAGTGGGGCGACACGTTCGACATGTACATGGCGCAGCAGGGCTATGTGGTGTTCCGCCTGGATAACCGCGGTTCCGGCCGCCGCGAGCGCGCGTTTTCCGATGCGATCTACCGCAACCTGGGCAAGGTGGAAGTGGAAGACCAGCTGGCCGGCATCGACTTCCTGGGCAAGCAGGGCTTCGTGGATGCGAAGCGCATCGGCGTGTATGGCTGGAGCTATGGCGGCTTCATGGCGTTGCGCCTGCTTTCCCAGGGATCGGACAGGATCGCCGCCGGCGTTTCCGGCGCGCCGGTCACCGACTGGGCGCTGTACGACACGCACTACACCGAACGCTTCATGGACAAGCCATCCGAGAACAAGGAAGGCTACGCCGACAGCACCGTGTTCGCGCATGTGGACGGGCTGAAATCGAACCTGCTGCTGATCCACGGCATGGCGGACGACAACGTGCTGTTCACCAACACCACGAAGATGATCGACGCCCTCGTCAACCGCGGCGTGCAGTTCGAACTGATGACCTACCCGGGCGCCAAGCACGGCGTATCGGACCGCAAGCAGCGCAAGCACGTGCAGGTCAATATCGATGCGTTCTTCCGCAAGCACCTGAAGCCGGAGACGGTGCAGTAACCGGCGGCGCTTGATTTATTGGTGGCGAAGCAGGGGTTTCAAGGAGCATGCTCCTTGCCTGCGGCGCGTCATGCAAGCATGGCCCTCTCCGGACACCGGTTTTTCCATGCGTATCAGCCCCGTTTCACATGCTATCGGTCTGCAACCGAAAACCGGTGTCGGACACCAGGCCCTGCGCCGATGCATTCGATAGCGGGCACCGCAAAACAAAACAGCCGCCCTCGGGCGGCTGTTTCACTTCCGGCATCAGATCGAACCTTACAGACCCTGGCGGTTGCCGCGGTTCACGACCTTGGCATCGTCGACTGCGTCTTCGACAGCTTCGCGGGCATCGCCCACTTTTTTCTGGACCTTGCCTTCTACCTGGTTTGCCACGCCCTTGGCCTGCTGCTTCGAGCTGCCAACCAGCTCACCGGCTTCCTGCTGGATCTTGCCGCCGATTTCCTTTGCCTTGCCTTTGATTTGATCGCTGTTCATGGTGAGCTCCTTTATGTAGTGCGGCTCGGCGAACCCCGATGGTTCGCTGCCTCTGGCACACGCTGTAGTGCGTGTGCATGGAGAAATAATACGATCCGCAAGCGCGATCATCCGTTCGTTCCCTAACATTGCAAAAACAATCAGCTACCGGCGGTCGGGGTTAAGGCCTGCTTAAGGGTCGCTCGAGGGCCGCGGCAGCTTTACCAGACCCGTACGCGCGCCTCCGGCGGCAGGTACAGCTTCTGGCCGGGCTGCACGTCGAACGCCTTGTACCAGTCGTCGATATTGCGCACGGTATAGGTGCGCCACTGGGCCGGCGCATGCTCGTCGGTAGTGACCTGGTTGCGCAGCGCGGCCTCGCGCGGCTTCGTGCGCCATGCCTGCGCGTAGCCCATGAAGAACTGCCGGTCCGTCTCGAGGCCGGCCTTGGCGCCCTGCGACGCATGGTAGGCATCCAGCGCGGCCGCCAGGCCGGCCAGGTCGGCCAGGTTCTCCGCCAGCGTGAGCTGGCCGTTCAGTTTCAGGTCCGGGAAAGCCTCGTAGGCCGAGTACTGCGCCACCAGCGACTGTGTGGCCTTGGCGAAGTGCTCGCTATCCGCTTTGGTCCACCAGTCGCGCAGGCGGCCCTTCGAATCGAATTCGGCGCCGATGTTGTCGAAACTGTGGCTGATCTCGTGGCCGATCACGGAGCCGATGGCGCCATAGTTCACCGCGTCGCTGCCGTTCGGATCGAAGAACGGCGGTTGCAGGATCGCGGCCGGGAAATTAAGCGCATTCTGCATCGGCATGTTGACGGCATTGACGAGCTGCGGCGGCATCGACCACTCCTTCGGATCGACCTTCGTGCCCAGCCTGGCCAGCTTGAGCCGGTAGCGGAACTGGTCGGCACGGTACGCATTGCCGAACGCATCGTCCGGCTTCACCTCCAGGCCATCGTAGGACGTCCATTTTTCCGGGTAACCCACGCCCACGTACAGCGCCTTCAGCTTGGCATGCGCTTCACGCTTGGTGGTCGGCGCCATCCAGTCGAGCCGGTCGATCCGCGCGTGGAAGGCGTCGACGATGTTGGTGACCATCTGCTCCACCTTGACTTTGGCTGCCGGCGGGAAATACTTATCGACATACATCTTGCCCACCGCTTCCGGCATCGCCTCGTTGAGCCACACCAGGCTGCGCTTCCAGCGCGCCGACAGTTCCGGCGTGCCGCTCAGCGTGCGGCCATAGAACTCGAAGCGCTGGTCCACGAACGCCTTCGGCAGCGTACCGCCATACTGGTTGACAGTGTGGAAGGCGAGCCAGTCCTTCCATGTCTGCACCGGCATCTCGGCCACGAGCGCGGCGGCGCCGATGATTGCGCGAGGATGATAGACGATGAATTTCTTTTGCTTGCCCAGGCCGGCGCTGGCGAAGAATGCCTTCCAGTCGAGGCCCGGGGCCCTGGCCGCGAACTCCCTGGCGTCCCATTGATTGTTCGCCTTTTGCATATCGGACGATTCTTCGCGCGCGCCATGCGCCTGCGCTAGCTTGCGTTCCAGCTCGAACACGCGGGCCGCCCGCTCTTCCGGCTCGGAAAACCCTGCCAGTTTCAGCATCGCGGCAATGTGCGCCTGGTAAGCCGTGCGCAGGCGGCTCATCCGCTCGTTTTCTTCCAGGTAGAACGCCCGGTCCGGCATGCCGAGGCCGCCCTGCAGCAGGTAGGGCACGTAATTGTCGGGGTCGGTAAAGCCTTGGGCGATCCACACGCCGAACAAGTTCTCGGTATTGAAATCGGTGGCGTTGAGCGGATCGACATCGGCGCGCAGGCTGGCGCCCAGCGCCCGCGTCAGGCCGGCCTTGTCGCGGATCGCCGCGATCTTGTCCAGCACCGGTTTCAGCGGCGCGGTCCCACGCGCCTCGATGCCGGCTTCATCCATGAGCGCGCTGTAGTAGGTGGCGACCCGTTTCGCATCGCTCGCCCCCGGCTGACGGCCGGCGGCCTCGATCAGCTGAAGGATGCGCTGGTTGGTTTCCTCGACCAGCGCATTGCCGGCGCCCCAGCTGCTGCGGTCGGCCGGGATCTCGGTGGCGGCCAGCCATTGGCCGTTGGCGAACGCATAGAAATCGTCGCCCGGCAGCACGGCGGCCGCCGCGGCTTGCTGCCGGTCCGGGGCCGCGGTGGGTTGCTGCGCATGGGCATTGGTAAACGCCAGCGCGGCGCACAGTGCCACGGCGAGGGTACTCGTCCGCGGCGGACGGCGCAGTACGCGGAATGCTTGCATAAAGTTCCTTATTATTGATGTGAATGAATTTCGTGGCGTGGTACGCCAGCCTGCACTGTAGCCCCTGGCGCGGCATCGCGGCGAGCGCCGTGCGACAGGCTGCACAAATCGTGGATAGGCTGCAGAGGTCTGGAATTTTGGCGCGCAGGATAGTGGCAGCCGGAATACCCTTCCCCGCGCCGGAAAATCCGCTATAGTTCACCTGGAGCAACAATTATGAGGAGAGCACGATGACACTGGAGGATTTGTTCGATCAGGCCACCGCGCTGCCGACAGCGCCGAAGGTCGTCCAGGAACTGGTCGCCAGCTTCGACAAGGCATCCGTATCCACCGAGGAAATCGCCAGGCTGGTGGCGCTCGACCCGGTGTTGAGCGCCAAGCTGCTGCGCCTGGCGAACTCGGCCTATTACAACCTGTCGCGCAGCATCGGTACTGTCGAGGATGCCGTGCTGATGCTGGGTTTCGTGGCCGTGCGCACGCTCGTCATCAGTTCCGGGCTCGTCAACGGCTTCAAGTCGGTGACCGGGCTCGACCTTGGGCACTTCTGGCGCTTCAGCATGCGCACCGCCGTGGCGGCGAAGTGGATCGCCAAAAAGACCCGCGACAACGGCGAACTGGCGTTCACGATCGGCATGATGCACGCCATCGGCCAGCTCGTGATCCATGCATCGATGCCGGCCAAGGCGGCCGCACTGGACGCGATCGCGGCACCGCTCGACGGGCGGCGCCTTGCCGTGGAACGGGAAGCCCTGGGCTTTACCTATGCCGCCGTGGGCGCCGAACTGGCACGGCGCTGGCAGTTCCCCGCCGTGTTCTCGGATGCCATCGCCGCCTTCCCGGCCCCCCTCGAGCGCGGCGCGGTGGACCGGCTGGCGGCGATCGTCCACCTGGCGGCCTGGCGCGCCCGGGCGATGGAGGAAGCGGACAGTGGGCAGCCCACCGGGGATTTCCCGCAGGACGTGGCCGATATGCTGGGGCTGGACGCCGACGTCATCGAGGAAATGCCGCCGCTGGACGAGCTGGCCGCGGGCCTGGACGAGATGATGAAATAGCAAGTTATTGTGCAGCCGGCCATGGCAAAATTTCTTTTCAAAATTTTTCAAAAAGGCCTAAAGTTTTTTCCGCGCCCGACGTAAATCATGACAAGCAGTACTCCGATCACGATTACGTTTTGAAAAGCGGGCATGCCATGACCTCGACCGAAGTCCTCTCGATGTACGAAAATATTGCCGGACTGACCAATAAAATGGTCGTGGCCGCGCAGGTCGGCGACTGGAACACGCTGGACCGCCTCGAGAACGGTTGCGCCGCGCAATCCGTGGCCACGCTGGGCGGCGTGCCGGCACTGGAAGGAAACGCCCGCCAGCGCAAGATCGACCTGCTGAAGCAGATCATGGCCAACGACCGCGCGATCCGCGACGTGACGGAACCGTGGATGGGCCGGCTCAACGGCTGACCCGCGGCGGCGCTCGGCAGGAGCAAGCCGCCGAATAGTTTCCTGGATTTGAAAAAAGCGCCCGCGGGCGCTTTTTTTATTGCCCTCGCCGCGACATCAGCCTTTCAGCGGCGCGGCCACCCCCGGGGCCGGCACCGGGCCGGCGGTGGGTTCGGTGCGCGCCGGCGCATCGTCGTCGTCGCGGCTCCAGCTTTGCCGCACGATCGGACTGCGCCGCATTTTTGCCTTGCGGATGAAGTGGACGATGACGCCGAAGATCGCCAGCAGCACGAGGCTGCCGGCGAACAGGAACGTGAGCAGCTTCGGGCGGGAGATCTTGATTTCCTTCTTCGGTTCCGGGGGTGGCGGTTCGGCCGCCTTTTTTTCCTCCGGCTTCGGTTTGGGTTCCTCGACGGTGGCCACCGCCGCGCTGGTGGTCGCGGCGCTGGCCGTTACCTGTTCGCCGCCGGGTTCCCCAGGTTGCGCAGCACCGGGTTTGACGGTTTCGTCCGCTGCCGCCGTGGCCTGGACCGCAGCGTGGGCAACGGCTGGCGCTGCCGGAGCCTGTGCCGGTCCGTCTGTCGCTGCTGCTGGTGCCGCCGCCATTGCCGCGGCACCAGGCTTGGCTGCCCCGGCCATCTGCGCCGGCGCGTTGGCCGGTGCGGCGGCCTTCGGTGCCCCGGGAGCCGCCGGCTCCGCCTTGCCCGCGGCGGGCATGGCCACGCGTGCCGCACCGGCCGTGTTCGATATCCCCAATTGCGCCTGCAGGGTCTTCAGCTTGCCTTCCAGCTCGGCCAGCTTGTTCAGCATCGCGGCATCGGCCTGGGCCGCGGCAGGTTGAACGGTAGCTGGTTGAACAGTGGCAGGTTGGCCCGCGGCCGGCCTGGCCGGCGAAACGGATGCCGGTGCCGCGGCGAGCTTTTCCTGCCCTGCTGCGCCCTTGCTCGCGCTGACTCCCGCTTCCACGCTGGCCCGCGTGGCGCGTGCCGCCTCGGCCAGGTCGGCCTTCGATGGCAGGATCGACCGCGCCGCGACCTTTTTCTCGCCTTGCGGTTCCGCTTCCTTTGCCTGCTCCGTTGCCGTTTCCTTCTCCGGTTCGTTCTTCGCCACGGCCGGCTTCGCGGGCTTCGCCCCACGCCTGAAATCGTCGGCGGAGGATGCGTGCTTCAGGGCCTCCTTGCGTACCTCCTGCCGGCCTGGCGTGGATGCATCCTTCTTTTCCTCGCGCAGCGCGACCTTGCCGCCGCGCGCACTGAAAGCCCGTTCGACGGCGTCGAGCATTTCCCTCTCGCCGCCGGTCGCTTCCTTGCCGGGCGACGCCAGCGCCACCAGGCCCGCGACCTTGTCGCTGCCGGCGCGATGCACAGCCGGCCTGCCGGCACGCCCGACGGTGGACGGGGCCGGCGCGGCCGCCGCCGGCGCATTGGCGGCCACGGCAGGCGCAGGCGCCGGAACGGCTGCAACAACAGGTGCAACGGCGGGCGCGGGCGACAGCCACAGCGTAACGCTCCGTACACGTTCCTTGCCGCCCGAGACCAGCTGGAAGTACAGGTGCAGCACCTCGGCCTGCACCGGCGCGCTCGTCGTCACGTGCAGCACACGGCGGCTGTCGCGCCGGACGATCGAGATCGCGGCCCCCGCCAGCGCCGGGTTCATCTTCACGCTGGCCCCCTGGAACACGTCCGGTCGTGCCAGGCGTACCTGCAGGTCCGCCATCTCCTGGGCGGTCAGGTCGGTCAGTTCGATATCGGCGGCCAGCGGCTGGCCGGCGAAAGAACGCACCGAGGCGTCGCCGAGTTCGGCGGCTTGGGTACCGCCGGCGGCGGCCAGCGCCAGCACGGCCAGGCGGGAAGAACGTAGCAGGAGCGACATGTTTGTTGGATTCAGAATCGAAAATTTCCGGAGCGTAAGTGTTTAACGGCGGAAATTCTCAATCTTTGAGCGCCCGAACCGAAATTCGTCCCTGGGTTACACTTATTGCAATCACATCCGACAGAGGAAGCCATGGACTACAGAACCGAGCGTGACAGTTTTGGACCGATCGACGTGCCGGCACAGCAACTGTGGGGCGCGCAAACGCAGCGTTCGCTGCATCACTTCCACATCTCCACCGAAAAGATGGCGCCCGAACTGGTCGCTGCGCTCGCCAACGTCAAGCGCGCGGCCGCCAGGGTCAACGTCGAGCTGGGCGTGCTCGATGCCGCGAAGGCCGATGCGATCGTGCGCGCCGCGGACGAAGTGCTGGAAGGCCGGCACGCGGGCGAGTTCCCGCTGTCGGTGTGGCAGACGGGTTCCGGCACCCAGTCGAACATGAACATGAACGAAGTGCTGGCCAACCGCGGCTCCGAGCTGCTGGGCGGCGTGCGCGGCGAGGAGCGGCGGCTGCACCCGAACGACGATGTCAACAAGGGCCAGTCCTCGAACGACATCTTCCCCACCGCGATGCACGTGGCGGCCGGCGTGGCGCTGGCCACCGACGTGCTGCCGGCACTGCGCCAGCTGCGTGCCACGCTGGCCGGCAAGTCGCAGGCGTTCGCCGATATCGTGAAGATCGGCCGCACGCACCTGCAGGATGCCACGCCGCTGACGCTGGGCCAGGAGTTCTCCGGCTACGTGGCCCAGCTCGACCTTGCGGAGCGCACCATCGAACACGCGCTGCCGGCGGTGCTGCAGCTGGCCGCCGGCGGCACCGCGGTCGGTACCGGATTGAACTCCCATCCGGAATACGCGCCGCGCATCGCCGCCGAGCTGGCCGCGCGGCTGCAGCTGCCGTTCAAGAGCGCGGACAACAAGTTCGCCGCGCTGGCCGGCCACGAGGCGCTGGTGGCCGCGCATGGCGCGCTGAAAACGCTGGCGGCGGGCCTGTTCAAGATCGCCAACGACGTGCGCTGGATGGCCTCCGGCCCCCGTTCGGGCCTGGGCGAGATCACGATCCCGGAAAACGAGCCGGGCAGCTCGATCATGCCGGGCAAGGTCAATCCCACGCAGTGCGAGGCGCTCACGATGCTGTGCGCGCAGGTGTTCGGCAACGACGTGGCGATCACCTTCGGCGGCGCTTCCGGCAATTTCGAGCTGAACGTGTACAAACCGCTGATCGCGCACAACTTCCTGCAGAGCGCGCGCCTGCTGGCGGACGGCATGCGCAGCTTCGACGAGCACTGCGCCCGAGGCATCGAACCGAACCGGGCCCGGATCGGCGAGCTGATGGAACGGTCGCTGATGCTGGTGACGGCGCTCGCCCCTCACATCGGGTATGATCGCGCCGCGCAAATCGCCAAGCACGCCCAGCACGAAGGCACCACGCTGAAGGAGGCGGCGCTGGCGCTGGGCTTCGTGACGGCCGAACAGTTCGACGAGTGGATCGTGCCGCTGGCGATGACGCAGCCGGGCGCCAGGGGCTGATCCCCTCGCCGTGGCCGGAACGCCGCGGCGTGCATGTCACGAAACAGGGTCTGGACCGGATGGGGAACCGGCGTGCCGGACCGGCATGCGACATGCACGCCGTGGCGTAAAGTGTACAATTAAACAATTAATTTCCGGCCGCCATCGGATGAGGTTAAAATGGAAAAAGTAGATTTTGAGTTAACGTCGGAATTCATCGAACTGAACCAGTTACTGAAGCTTGTCGGCCTGTGCGACAGCGGCGGTGCCGGCAAGCAGATCGTGGCCAGCGGCGAAGTACGGGTGGACGGCAAGCAGGAATTGCGCAAGACCGCCAAGATTCGCGCCGGCCAGAAGGTCTCCATCGGCGACGTGCGCATCGCCGTGCTGGGTCAGAAAGGTGCCGGCGGGGCTTAACCTGTCGCAATCCCTGTGCCACGGCGGCGGCTATAGTGGACAGGATCACCTATCCGGAGCGCGCGCATGGACCACCTCGACCCTTCCCGATATCCCGAACCTTCGCGGTCGGCATCGGAATCGCATTCCCAGCCACATTCACAGCCACAGTCGCAAGCCCACCTGCCCTCGCAGCCGCAGCCCGTGCAACAGCGCCTGATCGGCGATCTGCAGCAGGTAATCGACACCGCGGAAGACCTGCTCCACTGCACCGATGGCGCGCGCGATGGCGCCTATCGCGCTGCCCGTGAAAAGCTGGCCCACGCGCTGGCCGTGGCGAACGAGGAGCTGCAACGCTTCGAAGATACCCAGATCGAGCGCATGATCGCCGCCACGCACGAGGCCAGCCTTCGCCATAACGATTGCACCGGCGAAGCACGGCTGTTCCGCGCCTTCCATTGACCCGCATCGCCGGGTTCTGAGCGGACTGCCCGGCCCACAGCCGATCGGCCTGCCTGATCGAGCTGCCTGATCGAGTTGCCTGATCCGGCTAACCTGGGCGCGCCGCACAGGAGCTGCTTTCGCAAAGGCCCCCGGAGCTGCTCCGGCAGCCTGTTGCTACTGCTCCCCGTCATCCGCCATGCGCAGGGCCGCGAACGCGCCATGCGCCATCGACCGCTGCAGCCAGGCGGCGAAATCGAACCGCGCATCCGCCGCCAGCGCCGCATCGATCGCCGCGCCCACGGTCGCCCCCTCTTCCAGCGCGGACAGCGCGCGGTACCCGGCCGTATCCAGCGCCAGCACGTCCGGCTGCCATCCGGGCCGGTGCACCAGGCCATGGCTCGCTTGGGCAATGTCGTCCGGGAACGGCACGCCGCGGCCAGGCTGGTGGGCCTGCCACAGCGGCACCACGGCCCAGCGCGACGAAAACACGGTCGCGGCCGGATGCGGCACCAGCCGGCACCCCTCGAACGCCGCCGGCGCAAGCCCGGCCAGCGCCGCCGGTGCCAGCGGTTCCGCGTCGGCGGCATGGGAGGCGCGGTGCAGCAGCCATTCCAGCCTGGCCATGTCCGGCAGGTATGGCAGCCCGGCCACGTGCGGAAAGTCGTCGAGGAAGGAGGCAAAGCCGGTGCCGAAGGTGTTCAGGTCGGCGTCCGCGGCCGGGTGGCGCATGCCGTATTCGCGGGCCAGCGCGGCGAAGAAATCGTCGCCGACCAGCTGTGCGACGACGGGACAGGCCGCGGCCAGCACCCGGGTCCAGGTCCCGGCCAGGTTACGCCGGTAGACCGCCAGCCGCGATGCCGGCGGCGCCGGCTGCAAGGCAGCCGCGAACGCGCCTTCCCGGTCCGGCGACAGCAGCGCCCCGGCAAAGTCGTACTGCATCGCGGCCAGGTCGGCCAGCCCGCCCGGATCAGGTTCGCGCGCGGGTACCCGTGCCGGCAGCGGCCGTGCCGCCTGCGCCGGCACCATGGGCGCCAGCGCCAGCCGCGCGGCGGCCTGGTCCGCCTCGGCCAGCAGCACCTCCAGCGGCGGCACGCCGGCATCCCATTCGATCAGCGTGGGAATGGCGCCGAAGCGCTCCAGCGCCGCCTCGTACAGGCGCCATACCGGCGCGGCGATCGCGGCACCGTGGTGGTCGATGACGGCGTCCGGTGTCACGAGGTGGCCGCCGAGATGGAATTCGCCGACCTGCCCCGGTTCGATGGCCGCCAGCGCGGCCAGCGCATCTTCGCCGTGGTTGCACTGGTTGACATACAGGTTGTTGATGTCGAGCAGCAGTCCGCAACCGGTGCGGCGTGCCAGCGCCGCCATGAACTCCGCCTCGCTCATCGCATCGGCCGCGAAGCGCACATAGGCCGACACGTTCTCGACCAGGAGCTGCCGTTTCAGCACATCCTGCACGCGCGCCACGCGTCCTGCCACGAGATCGAGCGTGGCGTCGTCCAGCGTCAGCGGCAGCAGGTCGTGCAGGTGCCGGCCGGGCACGGCGCCCCAGCTCAGGTGTTCGGAGACGAGAAACGGCTCGATGCGTTCGGCCAGCGCGCGGATGCGCTCCAGGTGGTCCGGCGCGATGCCGTGCGCGGAGCCCAGCCCGAGGCCGACGCCATGCAGGCTGACGGGATAGTCGCGCCGCAGCCGGTGCAGCACGTGCACGTCGCGGCCGCCTTCGGCCAGGTAATTCTCGGTGTGCACCTCGAGCCAGCCGGCGCGCGGCCGGCCCGCGAGGAAATCGCGGTAGTGCGGCGCCCGCAGGCCGACGCCGGCGAGAACTGCCTGAGCGGCCATCGGGTTCAACCGGCCGGCCGCTTATTTGGCCGGCGGCGTGGGCTTGCCGCCCAGCTTTTCGCAGGAGCCCTTCGGTACCCACTTCCACTCGGTCGGCGCGTTGTCGGTGGCGGCCATCGACGCGCAGCCGTGCTTGCCGTCCGACGACGCGCAGTCGTTCTGGCCGGCTTTCGCCACGCCATAGCACTTTTCCTTGTCGGCGCCGCCGCCCATCTGTGCGTTCGCGGAACCCGCGGCGCAGGTCGCCGCCAGCGCCGCGGCAATCATTGCTGCCTTGTTCATCATTGCATTCCTGTTCGAGTACGTGACGGGCATCGGCACGGGCAGCAGCATGCGGAGAAACGCAAGCATGCCGCCCGGCGCGCCAAACCCGTCGATTCTAGCGAAAAGTTTCCTGGAAATGGGGTCCTACCCCGTATTTCGGCAACAAAAAAACCCGCGGTCCACGAGGGACAGCGGGTCAGCGCGCTCGGGGGCACGCTCAAGCCGGGTTGTTCAAGCTGCGCATCTCAAGCCGTAGTATTGACGCGATTACCCAGGTGCGAAGGCAGGTTCGGGGTGGCCGGCAACGCTTCCAGCAGCGCCGCCGCGGACGACGCCTGTACATCCATCGCCTTCTTCAGCACGGCCATGCTGACGTCTTGCCTGGTATTGGTCTCGGCTATCGTCGTCGACAGGCGTGCAATGCTCATTGCGTCCATCATTCCTCCACTTTGCTGCGCCTCGCCACGAGGCCTGTCATACCTTTACGGAAGAGTCACGTCGAACTTGATGCCGGCGGCGGCATTTTTTTCAGCAGCCAAGCCAGCACGGCCTCGCGGTCGTCGAGGTCGAGCCATTCGACGTGCCGCGCCAGGCCGGCCGGGCGCGGCAGCGTCGAGGCGACGGCCACGATGTGCGGATCGTCCGGATACAGCGGCCCCTTGTCGCCCACGTCGCGGTGGATTTCCAGCTTGTCGATCGGCCAGGCCTTGAAGCCTTCCACCAGCGTCAGGTCGGCGGGCGCCAGCCGGGCGACCTGCTCGTCGAGCCCCGGTTCCGCGGCGCCGCGCAGTTCGCGCATGATCGCGAACCGGTACGGCGACGCCACCATCACCTCGGCGGCACCGGCGCGGCGCAGGCGCGCACTGTCCTTGCCGGGCGGTTCCAGTTCGAGATCGTGATGACTGTGCTTGATGACGTTGACCTTGCGGCCCTGCGCCGCCAGCCGGCCGATGAGATATTCCAGCAACGTCGTCTTGCCGCTGCCCGAACGGCCGACGATGCCGATGACCGGCCCAGCGCCCGCAGGTGTTTGCTCCATTGTTGCTCCTGTACGAATGGGGCAATTATACGAGCAAGGAAGCGGGAAGCACCGCGCGTCGGGCGCGGTGGGGCGACACACGAAACCGGGGGCCGGCGCGGTGGGCGGCCGGCTCCGCGCGGCTGAACGGTTTACGGCTCGGGGCGGAACGGGCCGTCGCGGCGCCCCTTGCCCATCAGGCACAGCAGGACCACGCAGGCCAATACGACAACGAGCGCGCCCGGCTCGGCCGCGGCACCGTCGGGCAGGGCGGCACGTACCGGCGCGGCGGCGGCCAGCAGGGGCAACGCATGCAGGAAGGAAGGCTTCATGAGGTCATTCCGAGAAGTTATCGAGATGCCAAGCATGACAATCCTGTATGACGGCACGATGACGTTGCCAATCGTGCGCCACGGTTCGGCCGGCCGGCACCGCCGCCCGCCTTCCTTCCCGCGCCGGTGATCGCCTCGCCGTTCCGTTCGCTCAGTACGGCATCCTGTAGCGGTAGCCCCGGAATGCGAACACGGCGCCTTTCGGCTCCAGCCGCTCCAGCACCAGGCCCGGCGCCACTTCGTCGCCTTCGCGCCGCAGCACCTTGTCGATCAGGATCAGCCGGTCGGCCGGGTTGGGCGAATACATGTAGCCGCTCATCGCCACCGGCGGTATGGCGCGCCGGATCGGCTCCGGCAGGTCGCGCAGCGCCTGCACCGGCTCTTCGCGCGCCGGCTCGTCCGCCTTGGCCACGGCAGCCGGGGCGGCAGCCACGGGTGGTTCGGCGCGTCGCGCCGGTTCCGGCGGCCTGGCGGCAACCGCGGGCGGCTGCTCCCTGGGCGCGGGGGCGGAGATTGCCGGTACAGGCGCCGCCGGCACTGGCGCGGCTGCGGCCGGGGGCGGGCAGCCGACGCGGGAGCGGCGGCCGGCGCCGCGGATAATGGCGCCGTCATAACAGGCGCCGCGACAGCCGTTGGCGCTCGCGCACCTGGGTCCGGTTGCGCGGGCGCGGCAGCCTGCCGCCATACGACGGCCGCCAGGCCGGCGATGACGACACCCATCACCGCCATGACGGCCAGCAGCGGCTTGCGCGGCGTGGCGGGCGCGGCCGGGGCATCGGGCACCGGCGCGTGGATGGTCGGCGTTTCGCCCAGTTGCCGCTCGGCCTGCGCTTTTTTCAATGCTTCGAGAATATAGGACATGTCACTTCCCCCCGGCCGCCGGCGCCAGTCGCGGCTCCGGGTTGGGCATGCTGACGTCACCCAACAGGCTCAGCCGGATAAATGTTTTCGGCCCGGCCACGCCGTCGGCCTTCAGTTGCTGGGCAGCCTGGAACCGCCGCAGCCGGTCCAGCGTTTCGCCATCGAGCGGTGCGCCGTCGCGCGGCCGGGTGCCGCCGGCCCACTGGGCCAGCCGGCGCGCCAGCCAGTCGACTTCGGCGCCGCGGTCGCCGGGGGCCAGCTGCTCGCGCCAGCCGGGCGGCGCGCGCCAGAACGTGGTGAAGGTGCCGCCGTAACGGTTCTCCAGCGCCGTCCGGGTGACCGCCTGGCGCCGGCCGCCGATATCGAGCGTGCCTTCCCGTTCGCCCAGCGCCAGCAGCAGCGCATGGGTCGGCGTTGCGGGATCGTCGTTCAGCGTCACCATCGCCGGCCGGTCCAGCAGACGCAGCTCGTCCAGCGTGCCGCGCGTGGACAGGCAGCGCAGGTTGTGCCGCGGCGCCCCGGCGCAGACATCGCCCTGCCCCGCCGTCACGCCCCACAGCGCGGCGAGGCGGCGCAGCGTGCTTTCGCTGCCGCTGCCCTGCAGCCGGGTGGGTACGGCCACCGCTGGCACGGTAGCCGATGCGGGGGCGGATGCAGCCGCCGCTGACGCGGCGCCCATGGCCGCCCGTGGTGCCGGCTGGCGCGGCGCCAGCTGCCATGCGGCGGCGGTCAGCACGGCGCCGGCCAGCACGCCGCCGGCGACCAGTGGCCAGCGCGGGCGTTCGCGCGGGGCATCGTGCGCGCCGAATACTTCCTGCGCGGCGCGGCGCACGATCCTGCGCGTCACCTGCGCCCTGTTTTCCACGTAGGCGCCGAGCAGCGCGCGGTCGCACAGCAGGTTGATGCGGCGCGGCACGCCTTTCGTCAGCGCGTGGACCCGCGCCGTCACGTCGGCCGGGAACGGCGGCGGCCCCGCCAGCCCGGCCACCGCCAGCCGGTGCGCGATGTATTGCGCCGTCTCCGCGGCCGTCAGCGAACCGAGGTGGTAGCGCGCGATCACGCGCTGTGCCAGCTGTTCCAGTTCGGGCCGTGCCAGCATCGTGCGCAGCTCGGGCTGGCCGATCAGGATGATCTGCAGCAGCTTGCGTTCGCTCGTTTCCAGGTTGGTCAGCAGCCGCAACTGCTCGAGCACGGCGGCGGACAGGTTCTGCGCCTCGTCGATCACGAGCACGTTGTTCTCGCCGCGCGCATGGCTCTCCAGCAGGTGCCGGTTGATCGCATCGACGTAGTGCTTCACGGTGGCCGCGCCTTCTCCCTCGGGCAGGGCGATGCGGAACTCGTCGCACACCGACTGCAGCAGTTCCTCCACCGACAGCTTCGGATTGAAGATATAGGCCAGCCGGCAACCGGCCGGAACCTGTTCGATGAAGCAGCGGCACACGGTGGTCTTGCCGGCGCCGATCTCGCCCGTCAGCAGCACGAAGCCGCCGCCGCCTCCCACGCCGTACAGCAGGTGCGCGAGCGCTTCGCGATGGCGTTCGCTCATGAACAGGTAGCGCGGATCGGGCGCGATGGAAAACGGGCTGCGGGTGAGGTTGAAGAATCGGTTGTACATGAAAATTCCGGGGCCGTTCTGGTGGCAACTTGGCGTAACTTGGCTCAGCGCTTCCTAGCGCAGCGCGGGCGGCAGCGGCTTGAACTTGGCGCAGTAGATCTTGGCACGGCGGTCCGCGTAGGCGATGCGCCCGCCGGTGGACGTCTCGCGCACCGGCGTGGCGGAACCGGCGACCGCCGCATAGCGCAGGCCGTCGCGCTGCGTGATCGCCGCCGCCAGCTTCTCGGGCGTGGTGTCGGCGACCGCGCCGATGAAGCGATAGGGAAACGTTTCATCGCTGACGATCACTTCCCGCACGGGAAAGCCCCACAGCTTCGCTTCGGGCGTGCGAAACCACCACGCGCCGCCCTCGCGCTTGTAGGGCTGGCCGAACCAGCGCACCATGTAGTCGAAATAATACCGGTTCGATGTCTGGTCGCGGCACAGCAGGCCATTGCCCAGCACGACACCGAAATGCGTGGGTACCTTCGCATGCGAAGGCATGCCGGCCACGCCCAGCGCCACCATGCAAGCCACCCTGGCGACGGCGGCCAGGTACCTGGCCAGCCCTGTAGCCGCGGCTGCCGCAGTTGCCGCAGTTGCCGCAGTTGCCGCAGTTGCCGCAGTTGCCGCAGTTGCTTCCAATGCCGCTACAGCTTCTGCAGCCATTTGCGGTTGGCGGCGATCCTGGCCCTGGCCGATTCCGGCAGTGCTTCGTAGCAGCCCGGATACTGCTTCAACGCGCTTTCGCTCACCTGCTTTTCCTGCCCGTTGATGAGGAAAACATAAAGCGTTCCGCCCTGATCGGTTTTTCTGGTCCCTATGTACTTGATCATTTACGACATTCCTCCGGAGTGCATTATGACACCTTCGTGCAACGCCCGGCATTCCGGCCAGCCGATTTCCGCCGATCGTTATCAATTCGCTACGACCCATGCGCCAGACTGTGCTCTAATAAGAAGGCTCAAGTCGGGACGGGATCGTGATGAAAATTCTTCGTGCAGTTGCACTATCGCTTGCCGCCGCCACCGTCCACGCGGCTCCTGCATCCGTCCGCCATCCTGTCCGCAATGCCGCCCCGTTCGTCACCTGGCACATGGCCGACCTGCAGGATGTAACCCAGGCGTGGTACTTCACCGGCGAAGCGCTGGCCAGCCACGCTCGCGACGGCGCGCCGTGGGCCGGCGACCGCCCCCTCCTCCGGCACGCCGATGCCGACCTGGCATCGCCGCCGCCCGCCGTGCCGGCAGTGCCGCCCCAGGTCGTGGTTCCACCCACCATCCCCGAACCGCGCATGGCATCGATGCTGCTGGTCGGGCTGGTACTGATCCTGCTGCGCGTGAACCGCAAGGAAGAACGGTTCGGCTGAGCGGTATCCGTGCCCGGAATCGGCATCGCGGCACGCTACGCCCTCCATTTTTCTGTGCTATTTGCGCCATCCATCGCGCGATAACGCGGCCGGCACCGCGTTTTCTCCACTTTGTCCCGCCACCCTCGCGCCGGGCCTGCCGTTGGCTTATCGTCATGCTTCCACCAACGAGGCCATCACCATGAACCGACTCCTGCCCGCGCTTGCCCTGCTGACCCTGACCGCCGTCCCGCATGCCATCCTTGCCGCTCCCGCGCAGGAGCGCGCCACCGAGACGCGCAACATCGGCGCCTTCAGCGCGATCGACATCGCCGGGCCGTTCGATGTGCACGTGGATGCCGAGGCGCCGCGCGCGTTGCGGCTGAGCGGCACGGCGAAAGACCTGGCCGACATCGAGACCTTCGTCGAGCGCGACACGCTGGTGGTGCGCCGCAAGGCCCGCAACGGCTGGCACTTCAGCTTCGGCAAGCACACCGAGCCGGTGATCGTGACGATCGGCGCGCCGCTGCTGAAAAGCCTGAAGAACGGCGGCAGCGGCGACGTGCGGCTGGACCGCGCGCGCGGCGAAACGCTGCAGCTGACGGTAACCGGCCCCGGCGACCTGGAGGCGAACGGCAATGTGCGCGAACTGGCCGTGCGCGGCAGCGGCAGCGGCGACATCGACCTGCGCGGCCTGCGCGCGGCCACGCTGCGGGTCAAGATGAGCGGCCCCGGCGACGTGGAAGCGGCCGGCGTCACGCAGGAACTGGCGGCCGACGTCACCGGCTCCGGCGACCTCGACGTAAGGGACGTGCAGGCGGACAGGGTGAGCACCACGCTCACCGGCCCCGGCTCGGTCGCACTGCACGGGCGCAGCCGCGCGATCCACGCCACGCTGGCCGGGTCCGGCGACCTCGATGCCTGCGGCCTGGCGGTGGAAAGCGCCAGCACCAGCCTCTCCGGCCCCGGCAGCGCCTGTGTGGCCGGCACCATCCGCAAGTTCGATGCCCAGGTACGCGGTTCCGGCGACCTGGAGGCGCGCGGCCTGCAGACGCAAAGCGTGCGCGTGGCGCTGGACGGGCCCGGCGCCATGAAGCTGGGCGGCACGACCGGCCTGCTGGAAGTTTCCGTCAGCGGTTCGGGCGATTTCGACGGCCAGGAACTCACCGCCGGCCGCGCCGTCGTCCGGGGCCACGGGCCGGGCAATATCGACCTGCAACGCGTGACGGACACGCTGGACGCCGAACTGCGCGGCTCCGGCGACCTGACCGCCGGGGTGGACGCGAAAAGCGTGCGCCTGACGCTGGCCGGCCCGGGCGGCGTGCACCTCGAAGGCCGCACCGCCCGCCTGACGGCCCAGCTGACCGGGTCGGGCAATGTCGACGGCAAAACGCTGCAGGCGGAGCAGGCCCAGGTGTCGGTGCGCGGTCCCGGCAACGCGGTCGTCAACGTGCGCGGCAAGGTCGAAACCTACCACCGGTCGGACGCGTCGCGCCTGGTCACGATCGACCGCGACGGCATGCGCGAAACGCACTGACGTTTCCCCGTCACCGCCCGGCACCGTGCCGGACCAGAACCCGGCCGCGCGCCGGGTTCTTGCATCTGGGGGCAGGCAAACCGGTACCATCGAATACCAAAGACCATACCATTTTAAGATTCATAATAGTCGTTTAAAAACAATAGGCTATGCTCAGTTTTTCGGTTTCGCGCAATACCGCCCCATACACATATACAATACCAGTTAAATACCTGTTGACAAGCCGGTTGCCCAACCCTATAGTCAGCACGACTCTTAACTGACCATACCCATGATCGAATACCTGATCGGCGTCGACGGCGGCGGCACGGGCACCCGCGTGCGACTTGCCCGTCCCGACGGCACCTTGCTGGCCGAGGGCGGCAGCGGCCCTTCCGCCCTGCTGCATGGCATTGCGAACGCCTGGAACGCCGTCGAGCAGGCGGTCGCGGCGGCATTCGCCGCGGCCGCGATCCCGATGCCCGGGCGCGCGGCCATCGCCATCGGGCTGGGCCTGGCGGGCGTGCACAACAAGGGGTGGGCGGCGGACTTCATCGGCGCCAATCCCGGCTACGCGGCGGTGGCGCTGGAAACCGATGCCTACACCACGGTGCTCGGCGCGCACGAAGGCCGGCCCGGCGCGATCATCGCGCTCGGCACCGGCAGCGTTGGCGAGGCGTTGCGCGAGGATGGCAGCCGGTGCGAAGTGGGCGGCTGGGGCTTCCCGGCCGGCGACGAGGCGGGCGGCGCGTGGATCGGCATGCGTGCCGTGAACCACGCGCAGCACGTGATCGACGGCCGCGCCGCCGGCAGTGCGTTCGCCGATGCCGTCATCGGGGAGTGCGGCGAGAATGGCGTCGATGCCGGGGCCGGCGAGAGGGGCGATCCGGGCATCGGCGAAGGCGCCGGCCGGCGCGATGCCGTCCAGCGCTGGCTCGCCGGCGCCACGCAGACCCGCTACGCGCAACTGGCGCGCATCGTGCTGGCGCATGCTGGCGGCGACGATACGGCGCGCGCGATCATGATCGAGGCGGGCCGCCAGGTGGGGCTGATCGCCGGCGCGCTGGACCTGGCCGGCAGGTTGCCGATCGCGCTGTGCGGCGGCCTGGCCGAACCGATGCGCGCTTTCCTGCCCGGCGACCTGCTGGCCCGCATCGTGCCGGCGAACGGCGATTCCGCCGCCGGCGCGCTGCGGCTGGTCCGGCGCAGCCTGGCCGAGGGCGAGCCCACCCGTCCGGCCCAACCTTCCCCCAAGGAGTAGACCGTGCCGGCCCGACTGCGCGATTTCCATCCCGATGCGGCGAGCGACACGCCGCTGTACATGCAGCTGGCGAACCGGCTGTCCGACGGCATCGCCGGGGGCGACTGGCGCGCCAACGAGGCGCTGCCTTCCGAGCGCGTGCTGTCCGATGCGCTGAAGATTTCGCGCGTCACGGCGCGCAAGGCGATCGACCTGCTGTGCGACCGCGGCATGCTCACGCGCCGGCGCGGTTCCGGCACCTACATCACGCCCAAGCTGGAACAGCCGCTGTCGCGCCTGACCAGTTTTTCCGAAGAACTGCGCCAGCGCGGCTTCACCGCCGGCTCGCGCTGGCTGCAGCGCGAGATCGGCATCGCCGCGCCGCTGGAACTGCTGTCGCTCGGCCTGTCGCCCAACGTGCCGGTGGCGCGCCTGAAACGGCTGCGCACGGCGGACGACGTGGTGATGGCGATCGAGACGTCGACGATCCCCGCCACCTACATCCCCGATCCGCAGCGCGTCACCGATTCGCTGTACGGCTACCTGGAAGCGCACGGCACGGTGCCGATGCGGGCGCTGCAGCATATCCGCGCGATCAACGCCAGCGCCGAACAGGCGCGGCTGGCCAACATCGCGCCCGGCACGGCCATGCTGCACATCACGCGCGTGAGCTACCTGGAGAGCGGCGCCGCGGTGGAACTGACCCACTCGTGGTGCCGCAGTGATTATTACGAATTCGTAGCGGAGTCGCGTCGATGAACGATGCCAGCAAGGCAGCAAGCAAGACCAATACCCTGCGGGGCAATATCCTCACCCCGGGCGGCTGGATCGCCGGCACCGTGGCCTTCGGCGAGCGCATCGGCGATATCGCCGGCAACGCCGCCGACCCGCAGGGCAATGCCGACGACTACATCCTGCCCGGTTTCATCGACCTGCACGTGCATGGCGGCGCGGGGCGCGACGTGATGGAAGGCGGCGACGCGGTCCGCGCGATCGCCGCGATCCACGCCCGCCACGGCACCACCAGCATCCTGGCCACGACGATGACGGCGCCGCCGGAAGACATCGACGTGGCCCTGGGCGCGATCGGCGCCGCCGTGGAGAAACGCGGCAAGGGGGAATCGCGCGTGCTGGGCGCGCACCTGGAAGGGCCGTACATCAATTCGGGCAAGCTGGGAGCGCAACCGAACTTCGCGCGCGCCGCCACGCTGGCCGAGGTCAAGCGGCTGGAAACGCTGGCCCCGTTGCGCGTGATCACGGTGGCGCCGGAAATCGCCGGCCACCTGGCGCTGGTGCGCGAACTGGCCGACGAAGGCGTGCGGGTGCAGATCGGCCACACACTGGGTTCGTATGAAGACGGCGTCGCCGCGCTCGAACACGGCGCGGCCGGCTTCACCCACCTGTTCAACGCGATGAGCCCCCTGCACCACCGCGAACCGGGGATGGTGGGCGCGGCGCTGGCGCATGCCCAGTTCGCCGAGCTGATTCCCGACCTGCTGCACGTGCATCCCGGCGCGATCAAGACCGCGCTGCGGGCGATCCCCCGGCTCTACTGCGTGACCGATTCCACGTCCGCCACCGGCATGCCGGACGGCGAATACATGCTGGGCCGGCACACGGTGCAGAAATGCATGGGCGGCGTGCGGCTGCCGGACGGCACGCTGGCCGGCAGCACGCTGACGCTGGACCAGGCGCTGCGCAACCTGGTGGGCCTGGGGCTCGAGCTGGCCGACGCGTCGGCCCGGGTTTCCACGCATGCCGCCGATTACCTGGGACTGGAAGAACGCGGCCGCCTGCGGGCCGGCGCCTGGGCGGACATCGTGGTGCTCGACCGGAACCTGAAACTGAAAGCCGTCTACATCGAAGGAGAATGCATTGACCTCAATGATGCTTAAGGAAGCGCTGTCCGCGGCCGACTGCGTGGCCGGGCAACTGGCGCACGACGCCGACCGCTACGCGGAGCTGGGCCGCCGGCTCGCCGGCACGCCGTTCGCCACGGCGCTGACGGTGGCGCGCGGCAGCTCGGACCACGCATCGAACTACATCGCCTACCTGATCATGGCGCGGCTGGGGCGCGTGGTGGCATCGCTGCCCATGTCGCTCGTCACGCTGCACAAGTCGCCCCTGATCACGCGCGACACGCTGACGATCGCCGTGTCGCAGTCGGGCCAGAGCCCGGATGTCGTCGAGCCGATCCGCTATTTCCGCGACGGCGGCGCTACCACCATCGCGCTGGTCAACGACATCGACTCGCCGCTGGCGCACGCCGCCGAGTGGGCGATGCCGCTGCGCGCCGGCAAGGAACAGAGCGTGGCCGCGACGAAGAGCTTCATCACGTCGCTGGTGGCGGGCGCGCGGCTGGTGGCCAACTGGCAGGACGATCCGGAACTGAAGGACGGCCTGGCGGCGCTGCCCGATGCATTGACCGCGGCCACGCAGGCCGACTGGCAGCAGGCCATCGACGTGCTCGCGCCGGCCCGCAACATCATGGTGGTCGGCCGCGGCATCAGCTTCCCCGTGGCGCTGGAAGCATCGCTGAAATTCAAGGAAACCTCGGCGCTGCAGGCCGAGGCCTTCTCCGGCGCTGAGATCAAGCACGGCCCGATGGCGCTGATCGAGGAAGGCTATCCGCTGCTGATCTTCGCCACGCGCGGCCCCACGCAGGCCGGCCTGCTGGCGCTGGCCGACGAGATGCGCGGCCGCGGCGCGCGCGTGCTGCTGGCCGCGCCGGACGATGTGGCGCAGCGCGACCTGACGCTGCCGGTGGCGGCCACGCCGGACCTGGACCCGATCGTGGCGATCCAGGCCTTCTACGTGATGGCGGCGAGGCTGTCGGCCGCGCGCGGGCTCGATCCGGACAAGCCGAGGCACCTGTCCAAGGTTACAAGAACAAACTGAATTCGCACGCCGGATCGGCGAACTGAAATCGCGAACTGGAATCGCCAACCGGCATCGCCAGCCGCCTGGCGCCCGGCGCGGCACGGCTGGCGGCGGCATGCTCGCCGGCCCTCCCCTCTCAACGTCATTCCGTGCCCGGCATGGATGGAGCATCTCCAATGAATGAACAACACAGCGCACTGCGCAAGCTGGCGGGCCGGCTGATCATGATCCGTTTTCCCGGCACCGAACTCGACGCGGCCACCGCCGGCTTCCTGCGCGACAACGGCATCCGCGCCGTGTGCCTGTTCCGCGGCAACATGACCGATGCCGCGCAGCTGTCGAAGCTGACGGCCGACCTGCGCGCCGTGCTCGGCCCCGAGGCGCTGATCGCGATCGACCAGGAAGGCGGCGCCGTGGTGCGCTCCACCTGGGTACCGGCGCCGCCGGCGGCGATGGGCCTCGGCGCGGCCGACGACACCGGCCTGGCCCGCCGCACCGGCGCAGCCGTGGCCCGCGCCGTGAAGGCGCTCGGCTTCAACTGGAACTTCGCGCCGGTGCTGGACCTGAACAACAACCCGCACAACCCGGTGATCGCCGAGCGCTCGTTCGGCGCCGCGCCGCAGCGCGTGGCCGAACTGGCGATGGCGTGGATGGAAGGCAGCCATGCCGAAGGCATCGCCTGCTGCGTCAAGCACTTTCCCGGCCACGGCGACACCAGCGTCGATTCGCACCGCGACCTGCCCACCGTCGACAAGCGGCGCGACGAGCTCGAAGCGTTCGAGTTCGCGCCGTTCCGCATCGCCGCGCCCGTGGCACCGGCGGTGATGACGGCGCACATCGTCTATCCCGCCATCGATGCCGACAACCCCGCCACGATGTCCCCGGCGATCCTGGACGGCATCCTGCGCCGCGAATGGCACTACGACGGCGTGATCATCACCGACGGCATGGACATGCACGCGATCGCCGGCCGCTACGGCGTGGGCAACGCGGCCGTGCGCGCGCTGGCCGCGGGTGCCGACATGGTGATGGCGCTCGGCACCCCGCAAACGCAGGACGAAACGCTGGACGCCATCGCGCTGGCCATCGCCGGCGGCACCATCACCCGCGCCCGGGTCGACGCGAGCCTGGCCCGGCTGGACGCGCTGGCCGGCAAATATCCGATCGAGCCGCGCGCCTACCACGAAGAGGCAGCCGACCGCGAAGTGATGGCCGAAGGCTGGCGCCGCGCGCTCACTGGCCGCGGCAACCCGCAACGCCCCGCCTCCGGCGGCAAGGTGCGGCTGGTGGTGCGGCAGGATGTCGTCAGCGATGGTGTTTCCGAGGCCGGCGTGCCGGCGGCCAGGGTGGCCGAATCGCTGGGCCGGCTGTACGACGTGGAACTGGTGACGTTCGCCGACGCCGAAAGCTTCGACTGGCCCGCGCTGCCGCGCGATGGCCGCTACACGATCCTGGCTTCCACGTCCCGCCTGCGGTACGGCCCGCGGGCGCGCGCCACGTGGCGCCCCGACCTGCACCTGGCGCTGTGGAACCCTTACCAGGCGCTCGACATCGATGCGCCGGCACTGCTGACCTACGGCTTCGCCGCGCCGGCGCTGGAAGCGGTCAACGCCTGGCTGGCCGGCGAGCTGGAAGCGGCCGGCACGTGCCCGGTGCCGGGCTTCGCATAACCACCAACATCACGGGAGAGACGATGCCGAACGCCGCCGCAGCCAGCCCAGGACGCAACCCGCCGTTCTGGGTGCCCACGCTGTACCTCGCCCAGGGCCTGCCCTTTTATGCGATCGCCGTGATCGCGGCGCAGATGTTCAAGAGCATGGGCGTGGCCAACGACGAGATCGGGCACTGGACCGCCGCGATCGGCATGGCATGGGTGCTCAAGCCGCTGTGGAGCCCGTTCCTGGAACTGGCGCCCAGCAAGAAGAGCGTGGTGGTCACCTTCCAGCTGGTCGGTGGCGCCTGCATGGGCGCGGTCGCGCTCGCGCTGCAGCTGCCGGCCTGGTTCGCCGCCTGCGTGGCGATGCTGTGGCTGGTGGCGATCAGCGCCGCCACCCACGACATCGCGTGCGACGGCCTGTATATCGCCAGCCTCAGCAAGAAGCAGCAGGCGCAGTATGCCGGCTGGACCGGCACCTTCTTCAACGCCGGCCGCTTCATTTCGATGGGCGGACTGGTGATCCTGGCCGGCTACCTGGAAAAGACCCGCGGCATCGTGGCGGCATGGACGATCATCTTCGGCATCCTGGCGGCGACGATGGTCGCGCTGGGCCTGTACCACGCCTGGTCGCTGCCGGCGGCGCGCAACGCCGCCGGCGCGCAGCACACGGCGGCGGGCATCGCCCGCACGCTCAAGGAAGTGATCGTCGACTACCTGAAGAAACCGGGTATCTGGGTATCGATCCTGTTCATCATCCTGTTCCGGGCCGGCGAGGCGCAGGTACAGACCATCGGGCCGCTGTTCCTGCGCGATGCGATCGACAAGGGCGGCCTCGGGCTGTCCACCGCCGAAGTGGGCCTCGTGTACGGCACCTCGGGCACGGTGGCGTTCATCGTCGGCTCGATCGCCGGCGGGTACTTCACTTCGTGGCTGGGACTGCGCCGCGCGATCCTGCCGCTGATCCTGGCGGTGAACCTGCCCAACCTCGTGTTCTGGTACCTGTCCACCTGGCATCCGCACGACCTGGTGATCATCGGCGCCGCGCTGTCGGCCGAGATGTTCGGCTACGGCTTCGGCTTCGTCGGCATCATCCTGTACATGATGCAGGTGGTCGCGCCGGGCAGGTACACGACCGCCCATTACGCGTTCTCGACCGGCATCATGCAGCTCGGTTTCGTGCTGTTCAAGTGGGTCAGCGGCGATATCCAGGCGGCGCTCGGCTACCAGCGGTTCTTCGTCTGGGTACTGCTGGCGGCCATTCCCGTGGCCGTGCTGTCGCAGTTCATTCCGATGGATTCGCGGGTGGCGCAGGATGCCGAGCAGCCGGGCGGCGAGCCGGAGGCCGCGACGGCACGATAAGGCGTGACCCACGACGATTTGAGTGCGCTACCAATAGCGCCGGGGAAGGTTCCGTAGTATCTTTACGCGTCGCGGCAATTGCGTAAGTAGAAACACTATCGTTATTGAAATTTATGGGACAATAAGTGTTTGTCCCTTGATTGAAGGATTTTTTCATCATGCCCCAGTTCCGTCTCGCCCGCATCAGCCTCCTGCTGGCTGCCATCGGCCTGAATGCCGCTTCCGCGCTGACCGGCGCGGCCTACGCTCAAGACAAGCCCGCAGCCCCGGCCGAGGCACCGAAGGACACCGTGCGTCCTGAGATCTTCAAGCTGGTCGATCCGGCCCAGATCAAGCCGCTGATGGATGCCAAGAATTACGACGAAGTGAAGAACCGGCTGGCGCAGGCCGATGCGCTGCCGAACAAGAGCGTGTACGAGGACTTCGTGCTGAACCGCATGCGCATCTCGCTCGCTTCCGCCACCAACGACAACGCCACGCTGACGAAGGCGCTGGAAGCGGTGATCAACTCCGGCAAGCTGCAGGCGGCCGAACAGCGCGACTTCGTGCTGGCGCTGGCGAACCAGTACTACAACAGCAAGGACTACGCCAAGGCGATCACCTGGTTCAACCGTTACCAGACGGAAACGGGCGACACCAAGGTACGCCAGTACATCATCCGCGCGCACTACTTCAACAACGACTTCGCCACCGCGAAGACCGAGCTGCAGAAGGACCTCGAAGCCCACCAGAAAGCCGGCACCACGCCGAAGGTGGAAGAGCTGCAGCTGCTGGCCAATTCCGGCGCCAAGACGAAGGACCAGGCCACCTACCTGCTGGCCCTGGAAAACCTGGTGCGCTACTACCCGAGCGACGACTACTGGCTCGACCTGCTGAGCCGCACGCAGGGCAAGGCCAGCTACTCGAACCGCTTCGCGCTGGACGTGCTGCGCCTGGAAAAGGCCGCCGTGTCGAAGATGGCCGCCGAAGAGTACACCGCGCTGGCCGAACTGGCGCTGCTGGCGGGCCAGCCGATCGAAGCCAAGCAGGCACTCGATGCCGGCTTCGCCAACGGCGTGCTGGGCACCGGCAACAAGGCTGGCGAGCACAAGAAGCTGCGCGCGCAGGCCGACAAGCAGGCCGCGGACGACACGAAGAACATCGGCACCGGCGAAGCCTCGGCGCGCAAGTCGAAGAACGGCACCGGCCTGATCAACCTGGGCTACGCCTACGTGACGCTGGGCCAGTTCGACAAGGGCATCGCGCTGATCCAGGAAGGCATCGCCAAGGGCGGCCTGCAGAACGCCGACGATGCCAAGCTGCGCCTGGGCTACTCGTACGCGCTGGCCGGCCGCAAGGACGATGCCATCAAGACGCTGCAGGGCGTGACCGGCGCCGACGGCCGCGGCGACCTGGCGCGCTACTGGATCATGTGGGTGAACCGCCCTGCCGCCGGCGCGGCGCAGGCGCAGGCTGCCCAGTAATCCCCACGCGCTTCGCGCATGAAAAAGCGGGAACGGCCGATGGCCGTTCCCGCTTTTTTTATCGCGCCAGAAAGTGCCGGCGCCACCGAAGCCCTGGTGCCTGACATTTTTCCGGATGCTTTACCTGAAAAAGGTATCAGGCACCGGTTCTCCCTGGCGACCCCGCCAAGCTTCAGCGCCCTCCCGCAAACCCCGTGCGAAACGCCGCATCGAACGCCCCGGCAGGACCGCTCATCCCGCTGCACCGGTCGCTGGCCCCCTGTACCGGCACCTCGCACGGCCTGTCGCGATCCAGCGACCACCAGTGCAGCCCGGCCAGGCCCATCTCCCTCACCGCCATGCCCAGCATGCGCGCATCGTCGAGCGTGAAATCGTTGCGCGGCACGTCGTTCACGCCGATCATCGGCGTCACCTCGATCTGCGCAAGCGGGATGCCGTATTTCGCGTGCACGTTGCGCACCGCCTGCACCGCCGACCGGCCCATGTCGCATACGTCGCCGCGCAGCACGCACACGTCGGCCGCCGGCGGGCCGTAATCCATCACCATCAGGTTGAAGGTCCAGTCCTTCAGCGTGCTGGCGCGCACCGCGGCGAGGATCGTCTCGCCCAGCGCGTTCAGGCTGCGCCCGCTGCCGTCCGATGCCGCGTGCGTGCCGACAGTAAACGAGAAGCGCAGGTGGGGGCGCTTTTTCTGCGCGGCCGCGGCGCGCTGCACCATCGAGGCGATCTGCTCCTTCGTCTGCTCCGCCTCGATGTCGAAGTCGATGCCGGCCAGGTGTTTCGAATCGTAGCGGGCGATGAAGCGTTCCATCGCTTCGTCGGTGGCGCAGGTGAACACGCCGCCCTGCCCGCCCGTGGAAATGATGTAGTCGACGCCCGCCTTTGCAAACGCCGCCACGTTGGCCGAGGCGACCTGCGCGCCGCCCTGCGCGCGCCACGCTTCGCTGCCGCATTCGCCGGTGGCGAAGGCCCAGGTCAGCGCCGCAGGCTTGCCGGCCAGGTATGGCGTGGCATCGCGCGCGCCGATGACGTTGTCCGGCGCGGCGTTCACAGGCAGGAATTTGTAGGCGCTGACGATCACGCGCGGCGCGGCCAGCACGGCCGGCCCGCACAGCGCCAGCAGCGCGGCAATCACGAATTTTCTTGTCTTCACGGAGTCTCCATGGCCTGCGCCAGCACGCCGGCCTTGGTCAGGCCGCCGGCCGCCGGCGCGGTCCACCAGTAGTTGACCATGGTGTTCAGCACGCCGATCGATTCGACGTGATGCCACCACAGCGAGGGAATGTACAGCGCGTCGCCCGGTTCCAGCTCGGCGACGATGGCGTGCCGCAGCGCTTCGCGGAAGCGCGGGAAACGTTCGAAATCCGGTGCGCGGAACGACACGAGGCTGATCGGCGTGGGCGTGGGCGCGAAGTCCAGCGGACCGAGATACAGGTTCGCCACCTGCGCCGGCGGGAACAGCGTGAAGCGGCGCCGGCCGCTGACCACGCAGGCAAGATTGTGCGACTCGTCGAAATGCGCCGGCGTGACCACCTCGTTGCCGAGCCACAGCCGCGGAGCGATGCCCGGATCCCCCAGCCGATCGACAAGCGGCGCCCGGTTTTCCTGTGCGAAGCCGGGCAGGCACTCGTCCAGCAGCGCGCTCTGCATCGCCACCGCCGGCGCCGCCGGGAACTGCGAATAGCGCGCCACCTGCTCGAGCACCGCCGCCACCGTGCGCTTGCCGCGCACGAAGTTGAAGCCCCGCATGTCGGGCGAGTAGAACAGGCGGCCCTTCTCCTGCGGCGGCATCAGCACCGTGTCGCACGCCGCGCCTTTGTCGAAGCGCAACAGGTAGCGGCACAGCGCCTCCGGCGACTGCCGCGCCATCGCCACGGCCGGCCAGTGGCCGACGTGCCCGCGCAATACCACGGGTCGCTGCGCCGCCAGCGTTTCGACAAGGCGGCAGGCATCGACATCGAACAGTTCAGGCGCTGGAGTGGTCATCACGGAACAAATAAATTGCCAAAAACCGGGGTCAGACCGGTGCGCCGGACTGCCCGGTTCCAGGAAATATTTCCCAAAACTGGGGTCAGACCGGTGCGCCGGACCGCCCGGTTTCAGGAAACATTGCGGGTGGGATCAGTACTTGAACCGCAGGCCGGCGTAGTACTGCGCGCCGTTGGCGTAGAAGCGGGCGGGCTGGTCCTTGTTGTACACGTAGTTCTTCAGGATCGGCTCGTTCATGTTCTGGCCGCTGACGGTCAGGACCACGTTCTTCGTGATGTTCCAGTTCAGCGAAGCGGAGAGCTGCCCCACCGAATCCTGGTACAGCGGCGTGCCCCGGTCCTGCGCGGCCAGGTACGACGAGCGCCACGCGTAGCCGATGCGCACGTTGAACCGGTCGTTCTCGTAGTACGCGCCGACGTTGGCCGTGGTCTTCGATGCGCCCAGCATGTCGCACGGCTCGGACGAGGTGCTCGTCTGCGTGGCCGGGCAGCTGCCGAAGTCCTGCTTCGAGTCGGACAGCGTGACGTTGCCGTCCACGCCGAAGCCCGCGCCCAGCGGCATCTGCAGCGCCAGCTCCAGCCCCTTCACACTGGCATCCACGTTGATCGGCGACGTGATCGTGTAGGTGGCGAACGTCGGCTGGCCGGACTGCTGCGAGGCGCGGCTGTCGATGAAGGTGCCGGTGCTGCTGCCGTAGCCCACGTAGTTGTGCAGGTCCATGTAGAACAGGCCGACGGAGGCCAGCGCGCGCGGCGCGAAGTACCACTGCAGCGTGGCATCGAGGTTGTTCGACAGCGTGGGTTTCAATGCCGCGTTGCCGCCGTTGCCCGTATGCGTTTCGTCCGTCAGCGACACGGTGCCGCCCAGCGCGCCGAAGTCCGGCCGCGTCATCGTGCGCGAGGCGCCGAAGCGGGCGACGAGATCGCTCTTCACGTCGAACCGCAGGTTCAGGCTCGGCAGGATTTCCGTGTGGTTGTTCTCGATGCGCGTCTGCTGCACGAAGCCGCCCCACGGGAACGCCGGCAGGTTCGCGCCCGGCAGCTGGTTCGGCAGGATCTGGTAGCCGTTCGACTCGCCCTCGGTGCGCACCACGCGCACACCCAGGTTGCCGCTCCAGCCCTCGCCCTCCATCTCGGTCGCCACGTAGGCGGCCTTGGTCTTTTCCTTCAGGTTGAACATGTCCGGGTAGTAGATCCGCTCGGCGCTGCGGTTCGAGTGCTCGTTGCCCCAGGCCTGCAGGATCGCCGGGTCGAGTTCCCACACGTTGCGCGGGAAGTCGCCGCCCAGGTCGGCCGCGAAGTCGCCCGGATAGGTGTTGCCGTTCCAGGCCGGGTTGGTCGACGCCGAGCCGGGCACGGTGTTGGCCCAGTTCGGCCCCTGCGAGATGGCGAAGTTGCTGCGCTCGTGGTCGGTGCCGCGCAGGCCGAACTTGATTTCCCTGAACGTGTCGTTGTCGAGGCGGAAGGCGGCATCGATCTGGCCGTAGGTCTCTTCGTCCGACGTGGTGGCCGGGCTGTAGCCGAACACCCAGTCCAGCACAGTGCCGGTGAAGACGGACGTATCGATGCTGGGGAACTTGACGGTGGCCGGCGAGCCCAGGCCGTTCAGCTGGTAGCTGACGCCCGAGTTGTTGATGTCGCCCTCGTACACGCCCTGCGACGGCGTGGCGCCGGTACCGCGCGTCTTGCCCACCAGGCCGGACAGGGTCAGCCTGTCGTTGACGCGCCATTTGCCCTGCAGGTCCAGGAACTCGGATTTCGCGTATGCGCCTTCGCGCACGATGTCATCGACGATGCCGTAGCGCAGCGGGCTGGCCGCGGTGCCCTTGTTGCTGTAGTTGACCGACGTCAGCGTGCCGTTGCGCACCGTGTACGAATCCGGCACCACGTTGCCGCCGATGGCACCGCTGCCGTTCATGTCGGTCATGTAGTTGCGGTTGTAGTTCGACGCTTCCAGCTTCGAATTGAAGTAGGTGGCTTCCATCGAGAAGTCGCGCGACGGCTTGATCTGCGCCGCGACCAGGCCGCCCTTGCGGTGGCGTTCCTGCGTGAACAGCGAGGAGCCGATCAGGCGCGGATACCACACGTTGGCCAGGTCCGGCCGGGCCTGCGCCAGGGCGCTCGTCGGCGCGATCTGCGTGTATTGCAGCAGCTCCTGGCCGTCGCGGCGCAGGCTGCGCTTCTCGGAAAAGCCCTGCACCATCACGCCGAACGTGTTGGTGGCGTTCTTCCAGTTGATCAGGCCCGAGAATTGCGGGTCGGTCTTTTCGGCCAGCGTGGAGTACACGGCCTGCACCGAACCTTCCAGCGACAGCTGTTCCTTGAAGTCGAGCGGGTGGCGGGTGATCACGTCGACCGAGCCGGCGGCGCCGCCTTCGATCATGTCGGCGGTGGGCGCCTTGCGCACGATGACCTGGCCGACGATTTCCGAAGGCAGCAGCGAATACGATGTGGTGCGCCCGACCGCGCCGCCCACTTGGTCGAGCACGAACCAGTCGCCGGACGACACCGCATGGCCGTTGATCGTGGTCTGCGTCAGGGAAGGCGCCGTGCCGCGCAGGCTCACGCGGTCGTTCTCGTCGAAGCCGCCGGAGCCGGCCGCCGAGGAACTGATATTCACGCCGGGCAGTCGCTGCAGCGAATCGGCCACGTTCTTGTCCGGCATCTTGCCGACGTCTTCGGCGGTGATGACTTCCACGTTCGCCGCCGCGTTGCGCTTGACGGCCAGCGATTGCTGCAGCGCGGCGCGGATGCCGGTGACGATCACCGCTTGCGGCTCGTCCTGCGGGCCCGCCGGCTGTGCCGCGGCCTGTTGTGCCTGGGCCGGTGCGGCGATGCCGAGTACCAGGATCGCGGCGGCAGCCGCCGCGGGCGTCAGGCGATTGATCGCCGGGCGGTGGTTGTGTTGTTGTGCTGCCTGGATGCGCTTCATTTACTCCCCCTTGATGTGAGCCCTGGTAGTTCCCTCGGGCCAGTCCGTTTCCCAGATTCCCGTCCGCCGCGCCGCCGGTACGCCGCCAGCGGCACGGCTGCGAATCCCTTGCAACTTTCAAAACCAATCGAGCGCCAATATAACCCCATCCAATACCACAACACTACCAATTTCCAGCTTTTTTTATAATGTTGTATCGGGAATACATACCACTTGTCTTCAAAATGGCAGCAGATAGCGCTAACTGCCCCTAAGACGGGGCGAGGCATCATGCGGACCGCTTTATGTATGGTCTTTTTTTGGTATTATCGACGCGGCCATCGAGGCATCAGCCGGCATCCCGCACGGCGTTGCGGCGCGATGGAAATGGACCATTCGGGGAGAACACGTTGACTTCGCTGGCGGAAATCATGCGCGGCATGGGGCAGACCGGTCTGCCGCTGTACCAGCAGTTGCAGCGGGCGCTGCGGGAAGCGATCGACAGGCGCGTCTTTGGCCCGGAGGAAGCGCTGCCGGCCGAGCGGCAACTGGCCGCCGGCCTGTGCGTTTCCAGGATCACCGTGCGCAAGGCGATCGACGGCCTGGTCGACGAGGGCCTGCTGGTGCGGCGCCCCGGTTCGGGCAATTTCATCAACACCCGCATCGAAAAGAACTTCGCAAAGCTGACCTCGTTTTCGGAAGACATCCGCGCACGCGGCCGCGTTCCGCGCAGCGTGTGGCTCAAGCGCTCGGAGGGCACCGTGACGCCGGAGGAAGCGCTGCGCCTGCGGCTGTCGCCGGGCGCGCCGGTCTACCGCTTCAACCGGATCCGCTTTGCCGACGACATGCCGATGTGCCTGGAATATGCGACGATCGCCGCCGGCGCCCTGCCCTCGCTGGATGTGGTGGACGTGTCGATGTACGAAGCGCTGGAGAAGACCGGCCACCGGCCCGTGCGCGCGTTGCAGCGCCTGTCCGCGCTGCTGCTCAACGCCGAGCAGGCACAGTTGCTGCAAACGCGCGAGGGCGATGCCGGCCTGGCCGTCGAACGCCTGGGATTCCTGCGCGACGGCCGGGCGGTGGAATTCTGCCGGTCGATCTTCCGCGGCGACATGTATGACTTCGTGGCGGAGCTGAACGCACCATAGGCGCAGCCGGTATCGCTGCAGGCTTTGCTGCGGGTTTTACTGCCCGCGTCGCTGCCAGAGGCCGGCATCGGCCTCCGCAGCCCTGCCGCGGAAGGAATTGCCGGCCAGGCGCCTGCCCGGCCGGCCGGCATGCCTACTTCGCCTTCGACTCGTCCCCTGCCACCACCACCACCAGTTTGGCCGGGTCCACGTGCTTGCGGAATGCGGCATTGACCTGCTCCAACGTCAGCGCCTGCAGCTTCTGTTCATGCTGCTTGCTCCACTCGAACGTGCGGTCCAGGTAAAGGTAGTTGCTCCACGCGCTGGCGACCACGCCGTCGCGGCTGCGGTTCTGCAGGCGCTGCTGCAGCAGGCCCGACTTGGCGCCCGCCACTTCGGCGGCCGTGAAGCCTTCCTTCAGCGCGCGGGCCAGTTCCTCGCGCACCGCCGCTTCCAGTTTCTTGAGGTTCTGCGGCGCCGCGATCGCGCTGATCGAGAAGTGCGATGCGCGGTCGATGTCGCCCACCGCCAGGTTCGAACCGCCGCCGTACGACAGCCCGTCCTTCTGGCGGATGCGGTCCATCAGCCGCGACTTCAGGCCGCCGTCGCCGAAGATGAAGTTGGCCAGTTCCAGCGCGGGGAAGTCGGGATCGTCGCTGCGCAGGTCGAGGTTCACGCGTGCCGTGTAGAAGCCGTTTTCCTTGTCCGGCGTATCGATCGCCTTGCGCGTGGCGGCACGTTCCGCGTTCGCATCGAGGATGCGCGCATACGCAGCCTTGCTGTCCCAGCCGGAGAGCGTCTCGCCGATCGTCCTGCTCACCGCTTCCTTGTCGAAGTCGCCCACGATCGCCATCTCGCCGTGCGAGGCGCCGTAGAACTCGCGGTAATAAGCCTTCACGTCATCGAGCGTCATCGTCTTCAGGGCGGCCAGCTGCTCGTCGACCGTCATCACGTCGCGCGGATCGCCCTTCGGCCAGTGATCGAAATATTCCTCGATCGCCTGGCTGGCACGCGCCTGCGGCTCGTTGCGGTTGGCCTCGATGCCGACGATCCACTGCTGGCGCAGCTGCTCGAATTCGGCCTCGGGGAAAGCCGGCTCCTTCAGCACGTGCGCCATCAGCCGCAGCGCTTCGTCAAGGTGTTCCCGGGTAGTATCGAAGTGATAGACGCTGCCGCCGCTCATCTTCAGCTTGGACATCGCATCGGCCAGTTGCGCGCGCGTGTACTTGGCCGTGCCGCGGGTGAGCATCTCGCCGGCGACCGCCGAGACCATCGACTTGCCGAACTGGTTCTTCTCGTCGCCCCAGTGCAGGCGCAGGTCCACCGCCACCGTCTCGCCGCGGTTCTTCTTCGGCAGCAGCGCCACTTCCAGCCCGCCGATCTTCCTGATCTCCGTGCGCTTCATGATGTTGTCCTGGCTCGGATCGAAGTTCTCGGACGTGAGCACGCTCTCCTTCGCCTGGTAGTCCTTCATCACCTCCTGCACGGTGGGCGCCGGGCCGATCGTGGCGCGCTGCGGCGCGTCTTCCGGCAGGAACAGCCCCACCACGCGGTTGTCGCGTTTCAGGTAGCGGCCCGCCGCCTCGGCCACCTGCGGCGCGGTGATCTTCGGCAGGCTGTCGCGGCCCTGGAACAGCAGGCGCCAGTCGCCCAGCGCGATCTGCTCGGACAGCGCAACGCCGACCTGCTGCGGGTCGTTCAGCGCCTTCTCGATGCCGTTGGCGAAGTTGCGCCGGGTGCGCTCCATTTCCTCGGCGGTCGGCGGCGTCTTCGCGAAACCTTCGACGGCTTCCACCAGCGCGTCGCGCACCGGCTCGACCGGCTGCCCGGCCTTGACGACGGCACCGAACATCTGCAGCCCCGGCGCATAGCCGGTCTGGCCGAAGCTGAACACCTGCGCCGCCTTGCCCGTTTCCACCAGCAGCTTGTGCAGGCGGCCGTTCGGCGTATCGCCCTGGATGTCGCTCATGAACTGCAGCGGGTCGGCATCGGGATGCAGGCCGGCCGGCACCTTGTAGCCCACCAGCACCAGCTGCACGTCGCCCTTGCGGCGCACGGCGAACTGGCGCTCCCCATCCTGCGCCGGCTCGACCGTCCAGAACGGCGGCAGCTTGCGCTTCGGCTTCGGAATCGCGCCGAACGACTTGCCGATCCATGCCAGGGTCTGCGCGGGATCGAACTTGCCGGCCACCAGCAGCACCGCGTTGTCCGGCTGGTACCAGGTGCGGTAGAACGCCTGCAGGTTCTCGATCTTCACATTCTCGATGTCGCTGCGGTTGCCGATGGTCGAGCGGCCGTAGCTGTGCCAGTCGAAGGCCACGCTTTCCATGCGCTTCATCAGCACGCCGAACGGGCTGTTCTCGCCGGACTCGTATTCGTTGCGCACCACGGTCATCTCGGAGTCGAGATCCTTCTTCGCGATGAACGATTTCGTCATCCGCTCCGCTTCCATGTCCAGCGCCCACTTCAGGTTGCCGGCGCTGGCCGGGAACACTTCGTAGTAATTGGTGCGGTCCTGCGACGTGGTGCCGTTGAAGTTCATGCCCCGTTCGGCGAACTGCTGCGGGATGTTGCGGTTCTTCGGCGCCCCCTTGAACATCAGGTGTTCCAGCAGGTGCGCCATGCCCGTCTCGCCATAGTTTTCATGGCGCGAGCCGACCAGGTACGTGACGTTGACGGTGACCGTGGGTTTCGAGGAATCGGGAAACAGCAGCACCTTCAAGCCGTTCGGCAGGCGGTACTCGGTGATGCCTTCGACGGACGGGCCTTTCACCACGCCGGGCGGCAGGGCCTGGCCATGGACCACGGGAGCAACGAACGTGAGGGTAAGGATGAAAAAATTCGAGGACAGCAGTGCTGCGGGAAGGGAGGCACGGCGTAGGGTCATGTGGTTTCGCGGTCGTGTTGGCAAAACCGTATCCTACGCCGACGATGCCCGGCGTGGAAGTGACCGACGCTTAAGGAACCTTCTTGTCGCCGGAGTCGGGCAGCAGGCAGGCGTCCACCACCTGCAGCTTGTTGTCGGTGGCGAATTGCCGGACGAAGTGATAGGCCATCGGCTCGATGCCCTTCAGCGCCTCGTCGACGACAACGGCCTTGACGCCTTCGATCATCGTCGGCCGCACCAGCGGCGAGTACTGCAGGTGGGCATTGCGGCCGCCGGTGCCCGCGGGCCGGAAGCATGACATCACACCGCACAGGCGATCGGCCCAGTCGCTGGGACGGAATTGCTTGCCGTCGGTGGTAAGCCCAAGAATGAAGAACTCGCTGGCCATAGGCTGTTATAGGCTGGATGCAGGGTCGTGGAGAAAGCGCTGAGTATTATATCTTATAGAAGACCTGGGCGCCCCGGTACCCGACTGCCGCGGGAGGGAATGGCAAATAAAGTCCGCTCGCCATCCGCCGTCCCGGGGCCGCCGGCGCGCCGTGCCGGCTGCGCGATTGCAAGGCACGCACGACCAGCATTGTAAGCGGGTTGGCGCGAATGCGGCTTTCCGCATTGCGCGAATGGCGATCTGCCGGGAATGCGGGTCGGCGGACGCGGGCCGGCAGGCACGGGCCATCAGCCCAGCGCCATCGCGCCCGACATCAGCAGTAACAGCAGCATCCACAGCAGCAGCGCGCGCCACACGAGGCCCACGGTGCTCTGCAGTGCGCGCACGCTGGGCTCGTCGCCCGGCAGCGTTTCCACTTCGACGTCGCTGATGTCGACGGTGGCGGCATCGGCCGGCACCATCTTGGCGGCGTTTTCCTGCGGCGTGCCGAGGCGCACGCCCATCGCGCCGCCGCCGGCTGCCAGGATGATGCCGATCGCCTCGTCGCGCCAGCGGTGAGCGAAGTTACGCCAGGCGTAGATCGCATCCTCGAAATTGCCGACGATGGCAAAGGCCACCGCCGTCAGGCGCGCGGGAATCCAGTCGATCCAGTAGAACGCCTTCGCGGCGAACTGGCCGAATGCCTCGTTGCGCATGTGATCGGGTTCGTTCCAGGCGCGCGCCAGGTATTCGGAGACGCGGTACATCACGGCGGCGGCGGGGCCCAGCGGCAGCAGGAACCAGAAGAACACGCCGAACACGTTGCGGTGCGTGGTGATCAAAGCCTTTTCGACGGCGATGCGGGCGATCTCGTTCGTTTCCAGGCCGACGGTATCCTGCCTGGTCCATTCGGCCAGCAGCGCCCGCGCGGCGGCTTCGTCGCCCGCGTTCAGCGCCAGCTGGATCGACGTGAAATAGTGGCTGTAATGCCGGAAGCCCAGCGTGAGATAGACGATCAGCACGTTCCAGGCGAATGCGCCCAGGATCAGGTTATAGCGCAGCAGGACCCAGTAGACCAGCGCGGTGGGCACCATCAGCGCCGCCATCATCAGGAACCAGCCGATGCGGCCATGACTCGCATGCCCGGCGTTGAACCAGGTTTCCATGCGCACCGCGAACAATTTGATGTTGGCGTAGATCGGGTTATCCGCGCGCAGCGGCTTCATCTGCTCAAGCAGCAGCGCGCAGAGAATCGAAAGAAAGGTCATCTAAATCCCTTGGGGTGCAATGTGCGCTACGATAGCCTAAGCGCGCAAGAAATGAAACAGATTGCGCAGCATCCCCGCCGTGGCGCCCCAGATGAAATGGCGTTCGTAAGGCATCGTGTAGAACGACCTTTTCTGCCCCTCCTGCCCGCCCGGCAGCGCGATCGAACGCACCTCGTGGTGCGCCCCATCCATCAGGAACGCCAGCGGCACTTCGAAGATCTCGGCCACTTCGAACGGGTCGGCCTTCATGGCGAACGGCGGCTTCACCAGGGCCACCACCGGCGTTACCGCGTAGCCGGTTCCCGTGTGGTAAAGGGGCAGCTTGCCCAGGATCTCGATGTGGCGGCGGTGCAGGCCGATTTCCTCTTCCGTTTCGCGCAACGCGGTATCGACGGCATCGACATCGTCATGCTCGGCCCGCCCGCCGGGAAAGGCGACCTGCCCGGCATGGTCGTTCAGGTGCGCGGTGCGCCGCGTCAGCAGCACCGTCAGCCCATGCTCGCGCTGCACAAGCGGCACCAGCACCGACGCCGGCGTGGGTTGCGCCGTGACGGATTGCGATTCGTCGACTTTCTCCGGGTCCCAGGCGACCGGCGCTGCGAAGCGTTCGCGCAGCCAGCCGGCGTCGAGGCGGTCGAGCGCGACCGGCGGTTCGCCGGCATGGGCGTCGATGGGCAACTGGGCGGGATCGAAGAGCGGCTTGGCCAAGGTGGTCTCCAGGATGGTTACGCAGGTAACAATTCCTGCAGGTATGGGCGCATTGCACGAAAAAAAGGGGGCCTGTGAAGGCCCCCTTTTCAAGTACCGACGAAGACCGTCGATTACTCTGCTGCTTTGGCCACGGCAACGCGGCGTTGTGGCAGTTTTTCCTTGATACGTGCGGATTTGCCCGAACGCTCGCGCAGGTAGTACAGCTTGGCGCGACGGACGTCACCACGACGCTTCACTTCGATCGAAGCGATCAGCGGGGAATACAGCTGGAAGGTACGCTCGACGCCTTCGCCGGACGAGATTTTACGAACGATGAAGTTCGAGTTCAGGCCACGGTTGCGGCGGGCGATCACGACGCCTTCGTAAGCCTGGGCGCGCTTGCGCGTGCCTTCGACCACGTTCACGTTCACCACCACGGTATCGCCAGGGGCGAAATCGGGGATGCTCTTGCCCAGGCGAGCGATTTCTTCCTGCTCGAGTTGCTGAATCAGATCCATTTTATGACTCCAGTAACCATCTTGCCGGCGCACGTTTCGGTAGCCCGGTAGAGGATGGGGTTATACAAGCGGGCCACGATTGGCCCGCACGGTTACAGCACGGTTACAGCACTTCCACTACCAAACTGCTACTACTGCGCAGGTTTTGCCGAACCTGCCAAAAACTTTTCATCCTGCTTGCTCAGGAGCCCGGCGTCGCGGGCTTTCTCGAGCAGATCGGGACGCTTGTCCGATGTCGCCTCGAGCATCCGCTCGCGGCGCCACTTGTTGATCTCGGCGTGGTTCCCGCCCATCAGCACGGGCGGCACGGCGACACCTTCATACACTTCGGGCCGCGTGTAATGCGGCGAATCCAGCAGGCCGTTGACGAAGCTGTCCTCGACGGCCGATGCATCGGTGTTCAGCACGCCGGGCAACAGCCGCACCACCGCATCCATCAGCGCCATCGCCGGCAATTCGCCGCCGGACAGGACGAAATCGCCGAGGCTGATTTCCTCGTCGACGCAGCGGTCCAGCAAGCGCTGGTCCACCGCCTCGTAGCGGCCGCACAGGATCACGAGCCCGGGTTCGCTCTTCAACTCCACCACCTTCGCATGCGTCAGCGGCCGGCCTTGCGGGGACATGAACACCACGCGCGGCGCCGGCAACCCGGCCACGACCTGGCGCGTTTTCGCGGCGGCAATCGTTGCCTCCAGCGGCTTCGCCAGCATCACCATGCCGGGGCCGCCGCCGTAAGGGCGATCGTCCACGGTACGGTGGTTGTCGGTTGTGAAATCACGGGGATTCCACAGGTTCAGGCCCCACCGCCCCTGCTCGTGGGCACGGCGCGTAACGCCGGACTGCGTGAGCGCGGCGAACATCTCGGGGAACAGGGTAACAACGTCGAACTGCATCGGATTCGGATCTTCGCGGCTGGCGCGGCACTCAGTAATCGAGGCCCCAGTCCACGACGATCTTCTTCGCAGCCTTGTCCACCGTGATGATGAACTGGTCAACGAACGGGATGAGACGTTCATCGGTGGATTGCGAACCGTCCGGCGCGGCGGCAGGCGTCACGCGCAGGATCGATTGCGGTCCGTTGCTCATCATGTCGTGCACCACGCCCAGGCTTTCGCCCTGCTGGTTTTCGACTGCCAGTCCGATCAGGTCGGACCAGTAGAATTCATCTTCATCGTCCAGTTTTGGAAACTGGCTGCGCGGGATGAAGACCGCGGCGCCCTTCAGCGCTTCCGCCCGGTCGCGATCGGCGATCTCGACCAGTGTGGCGACCACGTCGCCCGAATGCATCTTGGCCCGTTTGACTTCGACGCCATGCAGGCCCGGCTTGTCCAGCCACCAGGTTTTAGCGTGCAGCAAGGCATCGGCATCCGTGGAGAACGGACGAATCCGCACTCCGCCAACCAGACCGTAGGCCCCGAAAATGAAGCCTACCTGTACCAGGTCGTCCGGAACCTGCGCGGGACTCTGCGCAGCAACCACCGCTGCGTTATTCCCGGACTCGCTCTTGCTGCTCAAACCGCTCAAACCTGCGAAAACTTAAACTGCTTTGCCGGAGTTGATCAGACGCTCGACAGCCGGGGACAGCTGTGCGCCCACGCCTTGCCAGTAAGCCAGACGGTCTGCAGCAACGCGCAGAGGCACTTCCTGGCCCGATGCCATCGGGTTGTAGAAACCGATGCGCTCGACGAAGCGGCCGTCACGACGATTGCGGGAATCGGTTGCAACGATGTTGTAGAAAGGGCGCTTCTTGGCACCACCACGAGCTAAACGAATAACGACCATAATATTTCCAAAAAGTGTGCTGAGACGAAAAAAGCCGCCGATTATAGCGTGCTTCTTCATTGCCCAGCAAGAATTAATGACGATGGTGAGAGTTGGGGCAATCCATGATTATCGCTTACTTAACGGCGATCGGCAATCGTAAATTGGCGTCGCCCGGGTATCGGCAGTCGTTCCGCCCGACACAAACGGCGAAATTTGCCCGATACTGCGAGGTTCCCGGAAACTTTGCCATTCAAGCATGTCGCACAAAAACAAGACACTGGCCACGCTGCTTGCCTTCATCCTCGGCGGAGTGGGCATCCACCGCTTTTACCTGAAGGGCGGCAAGGACCGCTGGGGCTGGCTGCATGCCGCCGCCCTGCCCGCCTGCGGCATCGTGATGAGCGCGGCACCGCGGGCGGACTGGTATTTCTGGTACCTGCCGCTGACACTATCGGTGCTGGCCGCGTGCATCGAGGCGCTGGTGCTGGGCCTGATGCCGGATGAAAAGTGGGATGGCCGATACAACGCCGGCTCCGGACGCCGCAGCGATTCGCGCTGGCCGCTGGCGGTGATCATCGTCGCCACGCTGATGGTGGGTGCCGGCCTGCTGATCGCCACGCTCGCCCGCTTTTTCGACCTGCTGTACACGGGCGGCGCCTACGGTTGAGTCCACGGCATTTTCGCAATTACAACAGATTACAATTTGCCAAGCGTGCGGGGCTGCAGGGCGCCTATACTGCGCCCATCAGACATTACCTGGAGCAATCATGAAATTCCGCACTGCACTTTCCACGACCCTCGCCACGCTCGCCCTGTCCACCACGCTGATGGCAGGCGCCCACGCCGATCCGCACCACAAGAAACGCGTTTGCAACGATTGCGGGAAGGTGACCGGCGTGCGCGTCGTGGAACAGCATGGCAAGGGTGGCGCCACCGGCGTCATCGTCGGCGGCCTGGCCGGCGGCCTGCTGGGCAACCAGGTCGGCAGCGGTACCGGCCGCGACCTGGCCACCGTGGCCGGCGCCGTCGGCGGCGCCTATGCCGGCAAGCATATCGAAGGCCGGATGAAAACCGACAAGACCTGGAAGGTCAGCGTGCGTTACGAAAACGGCCGCACCGGCACGTACAGCTTCGCCGACGACCCGCACATGCGCAAGGGCGACCGCGTGCGCAAGGATGGCAACGGGATCGTGCGGGGCTGATCAGGCGCCATGAACATGGCGCCACGCTCTGCGTTCGAGGCGCTATTGCCTCGGCAGGGCCTGGTGTGAATGGATAGCTGGAAGAACGGGGCCTCCGAAATGCCGGAGCGCCCCGTTTTTTATGGCTGCCTCAGCCTTCGGCGACTCAGAACATCGCTTCCGGCAGCGCCAGCACGCCGGCATGGCCGTCGACGATGGCGGCGCGCATCGCGGTCGATTGCGCCACGAAGTGGTCGGCAAAGAAGCGCGCGGTGGCGATCTTGGCCTGGTAGAAGGCCGCGTCGCCGCCGCCGGACGACAGCTTCTGCTGTGCGATCAGCGCGGCGCGGGCCATCTGCCAGCCGCCCAGCACGATGCCGGCCAGCTTCAGGTAGGGCACGCTGCCGGCGAACACGGCCTTCACATCGCTTTTCGCATTGCCCAGCACGAAGTCGACCACCGCTTCCAGGTCGGCCGCGCCCTGCTCCAGGCGCGCACGGATCGACGAAAAGTCGGCGGCAAAGTCGCCACCTTCGAGCTCGCCCAGCTGCGTGGCGGTCGCGCGGGCCTGCGCCAGCAGGTGCTTCGCCACCTTGCCGCCGTCGCGCAGCGTCTTGCGGCCGACCAGGTCGTTGGCCTGGATCGCCGTGGTGCCTTCGTAGATCGTCAGGATCTTGGCATCGCGGTAGTGCTGCGCGGCGCCCGTCTCCTCGATGAAGCCCATGCCGCCGTGCACCTGCACGCCGTCGCGCGCCACGTTCTCGCTCATCTCCGTCGACCAGCCCTTGATGACCGGCACCAGGTACTCGTACACGGCCTGGTGGGCGGCGCGCGTTTCCTCATCCTGGTGGTGGTGGGCGATGTCGTGGAAGCCCGCGCCCACGTAGGCCAGCGCGCGCGCGGCCTCGGTCTGCGCACGCATCGACATCAGCATGCGCCGCACGTCCGGGTGGTGAATGATCGGCACCGGGCCGCTGGAGCCGGCCACGTCGCGCGACTGCACGCGGTCGCGGGCGAATGCGACAGCCTTCTGGTATGCGTTCTCGGCCAGCCCGATGCCCTGCATGCCCACGCCGAAGCGGGCCGCGTTCATCATGATGAACATGTATTCGAGGCCGCGGTTTTCCTCGCCCACCAGTGTGCCGATCGCGCCGCCGTGGTCGCCGAACTGCAGCACCGCCGTGGGGCTGGCCTTGATGCCCAGCTTGTGCTCGATGGAGACGCAGTGCACGTCGTTGCGCGCCCCCGGGGAACCATCGGCGTTCACCATGAACTTCGGCACGATGAACAGCGAGATGCCCTTCACGCCCGGCGGCGCGTCCGGCGTACGCGCCAGCACCAGGTGGGCGATGTTCTCCGTCATGTCGTGCTCGCCGTACGTGATGAAGATCTTGGTACCGAACACCTTGTAGGTGCCGTCGCCCTGCGGCTCGGCACGGGTGCGCACGGCGGCCAGGTCGGAGCCGGCCTGGGGCTCGGTCAGGTTCATCGTGCCGGTCCACTTGCCCGTGACGAGCGGCTCCAGGTACGTGGCCTTCTGTTCGTCGCTGCCGGCCGTCAGCAGCGCCTCGATGGCGCCGTCGGACAGCAGCGCCACCAGTGCGAACGACAGGTTCGCCCCATGCAGCATTTCCACGCACGGCGTGCCGATCAATTTCGGCAAGCCCTGGCCGCCGAATTCCTGCGGGTGCTGCAGGCCTTGCCAGCCGGCGTCCGCGAACTGGCGGAACGCTTCCTTGAAGCCTTTCGTCGTGGTGACCTGGCCGTCGTGCCAGTAGCTCGGCTCCTTGTCGCCGGCGTGGTTCAGCGGCTCGATCACGCCGCTGACGAACTTGGCGTTCTCTTCCAGCACGGCTTCGGCGGTGTCGCGCGTGGCGTCTTCGCAGCCGGGCAGCGCGCTCACGGCATCCAGGTTGGCCAGTTCGTTCATCACGAACAGCATTTCTTTGATCGGGGCGGTATAGCTCATTGTCGTCTCCAAAAAAAAGCCACGGTGGCCGGGCGGTGGTGCCTGGCCAGCGTGGCTCGTTGTCAGCTCGTTGCTTGGTGGGGATCAGCCCAGTTCTTTGACCAGTGCCGGAACGATGTCGAACAGGTCGCCGACGATGCCGTAATCGGCCACCGAGAAGATCGGCGCTTCCGGGTCCTTGTTGATCGCCACGATCGTCTTCGAATCCTTCATGCCGGCCAGGTGCTGGATCGCACCGGAAATACCGACCGCGATGTACAGCGTCGGGGCAACGATCTTGCCGGTCTGGCCCACCTGCCAGTCGTTTGGCACGTAGCCCGCATCGACGGCTGCGCGCGAGGCGCCCATGGCGGCGTTCAGCTTGTCGGCCAGCGGTTCGAGCACCTTGAAGTTGTCGGCCGAGCCGATGCCGCGCCCGCCCGACACGATGATCTTCGCGGCCGTCAGTTCCGGACGGTCCGACTTGGCCACTTCGCGGCCCACGAAACTCGACTTGCCGGAATCGGCGACGGCGGCCAGGTTTTCCACGGCAGCCGAGCCGCCGGTCGACGCGGCGGAATCGAAACCGGTGGTGCGCACGGTGATGACCTTGACCTTGTCGGACGACTGCACGGTGGCGATCGCGTTACCGGCATAGATCGGGCGCTCGAACGTATCGGGCGAATCGACCCTGGTGATTTCGGAGATCTGCGCCACGTCCAGCTTGGCGGCCACGCGCGGCAGGATGTTCTTGCCGTAGGCGGTGGCGGGAGCCAGGATGTGCGAGTAGTTGCCGGCCACGGCCAGGATCTGCTCGGCCACGTTCTCGGCCAGGCCGTCGGCGAAATGCGGCGCGTCGGCCAGCAGCACTTTCGTGACGCCGGCGATCTGCGCGGCCTGCTGCGCGGCGGCCGCGGCGTTCGAGCCGGCGACCAGGACGTGGACTTCACCGCCGGCTTGCGCCGCCGCGGTAACGGTGTGGTGGGTGCTGCCTTTCAGGCTGGCGTTGTCGTGTTCTGCGATGACGAGTGCGACCATGATGTGTGATTCCTGTATTTAGATGACTTTGGCTTCGGTGCGCAGCTTCGACACCAGCGTGGCAACGTCCGGCACCATGACGCCGGCGGAGCGCTTGGCCGGCTCGGCCACTTTCAGCGTCTTCAGGCGCGGCGTCACGTCCACGCCCAGGTCTTCCGGCTTGACCGTTTCCAGCGGCTTTTTCTTGGCCTTCATGATGTTCGGCAGCGTCACGTAGCGCGGCTCGTTCAGGCGCAGGTCGGTGGTGACGATGGCCGGCAGCGTCAGGGCCAGGGTTTCCAGGCCGCCGTCCACTTCGCGGGTCACGGTGACCTTGCCGTCTTCCAGCTCGACCTTCGAGGCGAACGTGGCTTGCGGCCAGCCCAGCAGCGCAGCCAGCATCTGGCCGGTCTGGTTCGAATCGTCGTCGATGGCCTGCTTGCCCAGGATGATCAGCTGCGGCTGCTCCTTGTCGGCCAGCGCCTTCAGCAGCTTGGCCACCGCCAGCGGCTCCAGTTCGACCGTGGTCTCGATCAGCACGCCGCGATCGGCGCCGATCGCCATGCCGGTGCGCAGCGTTTCCTGGCACTGCGCCACGCCGGCGGAAACCGCCACCACTTCCGTCACCTTGCCCGATTCCTTCAGGCGCGTGGCTTCTTCCAGGGCGATCTCGTCGAACGGGTTCATCGACATTTTGACGTTGGCGATATCGACGCCAGTGCCGTCGGACTTCACGCGCACCTTGACGTTGTAGTCGACCACGCGCTTGACAGGTACCAGGACTTTCATGGGATGCCTTTGGGAAAAATGATAGTGAAATGGGCTAGATTATAGAAGTTTTTCTAGGCCGGTACGGAATTAAAGCACGACCGTACGATTTTAGGTTAGAAGCGCGCCTCTAAAAAGAAGATTGTTCGTGCAATCGGGTCGACAGCAACGAAAGATTTTGCGTGGGACAAACAACGAGGGACAGTCCTGCTGCCAGGAAACTGTCCCCTTGTGTGCTGGTGACGGCGGCCGCAGCCAGGCGCCACCGGAAATGCGTCAGCGGTGCCGCAATCTCACTTGCGCTGCATCAGGAAAGTAAATTCAGCGCCCTGCTGCACGTGCGACAGCAACGGATTGCCGGTCTGCTTGGCGAACGCCTGGAAGTCGCGCACGGAACCGGGGTCGGTTGCCACGATGCGCAGCACCTGACCGCTCTCCAGTTCGGCCAGGGCCTTCTTCGCCTTCAGGATCGGCAGCGGACAATTCAGCCCGCGTGCGTCGATTTCCTTGTGAAATTCCATAATTTCGGTATCGAGTAAAGTTTCGCTCATCAGATTCTCACCAAATGTTGTGCTGATTCAGGACAGTCTACTCCAAAAAGTGCGCCTTGACGCAGTGCACCAAAAGAGTTCCCATCTCGTTGCAAATTTGCAACGTATGATTCATTAATGGAAAGACGAGCTGGAGACAGCGGGTAAAGGCCGCAGTATAGACCTAAAATGCGCCCTGCCGCAGTGCGTCATGAACAAGCCTGGATGCACCGCGGGGTAGCACTGCACCCATGAAACTGGCTCATACCATGGTTGACCCGACTACTTTTGGTAACCGGGAACTGTTCCCATGATCTTGGAGCAGCACGCAATGCGGACGGGTATAGCTTATTTTGCGGATGAGTGCACAGATTGCGCTATTGACTCCTCACATGGCAGTAAAGTGTTGCCCGGCAGCGCCTCCCTGCCGCCCGCGGTGCCTCCTGGTAGCATTGGCCCTGCTCCTTCGCATTGCTTTATCGCAGTGCTTTCTATAACGCAGCTGACGCGCGTCGAGTTGACGCTTTTCCAGCATGCGATGCTCAAAAGAAAAAACGCTCCTGCAGGCTGCTTGACGGATAGAATTGAATAGAATTTCATGTCGTTCCGCTACCTATAATGGCTGGTTAGATCACTATAGGAGGCCATATTGAATAAAATTTTTACTCCACTGATCATTTGCGCCCTGCTGTCGGCCTGCGGCGGCGGCAATAACGATACCAGCCCGGTCACGGCAGCACCTGCACCCGCACCTGTCCCTGCGGCTGTGCTGACCCTGTCCAGCCCGACAATCCGGACCATCGGCAATGGCAGCGCCATTCCGCTGACCGCCAAGCTTTCCACCGCCGGCACGATCAACTGGAAACTGGCACCCGGCGCGCCGGGCACGCTCAGCGCAAGCACCGGCGAGACCGTGCGCTACCTGCCGCCGGCAAGCTGGTCCGGCACGCCCGCCGCCGTGACAGTGACCGCCAGCGGCGACGGCGCCAGCACGGCATTGACGCTGGCCGTGGCACCGGAGCCCGGCCAGCCTGGCGTGACCTGGCTACGATGGCGCAACGAAACCGACCCGACAATGCTTCAAGTACAGGATGGGGGGACGGACATGGCAGGCAATGCCTATGTATTGCTGCAGGTCCGCGTCACGCCAAGCAGAAAAGGGCCGGTTAACCTGGCCAAGATCGCGCCGGACGGCACGATCACCTCCCTGATCGGCACGACGTGGTTCGGTCAGCCCGCCGAGAACGGTAAAGATATCAGCGCCACATCGGGCGTCACGGCCGATCGCGCAGGCAATGTGTATCTTGGCATTCCATTGTATGGCCTGGGCAATTATCCTGGCCCGCTGATCCTGAAGGTCACGCCATCGGGCGCCTGGTCCGTACTGGCGGGCGGCGGCGCGACCACCGCGATCAAGGACGGCACCGGGAGCGAGGCTCAATTCCTGTATCCGGGAATTGCCGGCATTGATAATGAAGACAATATATACGTTCTGGACGGCAATACGCCACGCAAGGTGACGCCGGCCGGTGTCGTGACGACGCTGCCAGCTTTGCCGGCCAGCCTGAATGCCGACATGGACGGCAACACCTACAGGATCTCCGAGGACAAATTGTTGCGCATATCGCCCGACGGCAAAGCCGACGAGGTCACGGGCGTGCTGTACTGTAAGGACCGGCCTGCCGGTTCGACCGCCGGTTGCCTGGGTACCGATGCCCGAAAGGTGCTTCCCCTCAGCGGTGCCTCGCTTGTCGTGTTTGGCGAGGCAGTTTACCGCGTGGTCCTGAAGCACTGAACCCTGCCCGCGCCGGCAATATTCACGCCGGGCGCGGCGGCGCAGCCTCATGAAAAAGGCGGCCTCGGCCGCCTTTTTCATTGAAGCATGCGCACTTACACGCGCTGTTCCACCCAGCCCTGCACGCCTGCCAGGGCTTCCGGCAGCGCGGCCGGATTGGTGCCGCCGGCCTGCGCCATGTCCGGCCGCCCGCCACCCTTGCCGCCCACCTGCTGGGCAACGAAGTTCACCAGTTCGCCGGCCTTGACCCTGCCGATCGAATCGGCGGTCACGCCGGCGATCAGGCTGACCTTGTCGCCGTTGACGGAGGCCAGCACGATCGCCGCCGTCTTCAGCTTGTCCTTCAGCTTGTCCATCGTCTCGCGCAGCGCGTTCACGTCGGCGCCTTCCAGCGTGGCCGCCAGCACCTTGATGCCCTTGATGTCGATCGCCCGGGTGGCCAGCTCGTCGCCCTGGCCGGACGCCAGCTTCGATTTCAGCGCGTTCAGTTCCTTTTCCAGCGACTTGACCTGGTCCTGCACCTGGCCGATACGGGACGTGATCTCTTCCGGCGTCGATTTCAGCGCCGATGCCGCTTCGTTGAGGCGGCGCGTCATCGCCTGCACCAGCGCCAGCGCGCCCTCGCCCGTCACGGCTTCCACGCGGCGGATGCCGGCCGCCACGCCGCCTTCGGAAACGATCTTGAACAGGCCGATGTCGCCGGTGCGGGTGACGTGCACGCCGCCGCACAGTTCCTTCGACGAGCCGATATCGAGCACGCGCACTTCATCGCCGTACTTCTCGCCGAACAGCGCCATCGCGCCGTGCTTCACGGCGTCGTCGAACGACATGTGCTGCGCCTTGACCGGATGGTTTTCCAGGATCTCGGCATTGACGATCGCCTCGACCTGCGCGATCTGCTCGGCAGTCAGCGGTGCGTTGTGGCTGAAGTCGAAACGGGTCTTGTCGGGATCGACCAGCGAGCCCTTTTGCGCCACGTGGCCGCCCAGCACTTCGCGCAGCGCCTTGTGCATCAGGTGCGTGGCGGAGTGGTTGCGGATCGTGCGGCCGCGCTTGACGGTATCGACCTGCGCCGACACCTTGTCGCCCACCTTCAGCGCGCCGTTTTCCAGCACGCCGTGCTGGCCGAACACGTCCGCCTGGATCTTCAGCGTGTCGTCCACGGTGAACTTCGCCGTGGTGCTCCGGATCAGGCCCTGGTCGCCCACCTGGCCGCCGGATTCGGCATAGAACGGCGTGCTGTCCAGCACCACGATGCCCGCTTCGCCGGCCTGCAGTTCCTGCACGGAGGCGCCGTTCGAATACAGCGCGATCACGGTCGAATCGAATGCCAGCTGCTCGTAGCCGACAAAGCTCGTCTTGGCGCCGGTGTACTCCACGTTGGCGGCCATCTTGAACTTGCCGGCCGCGCGCGCGGTGCGCTTCTGGTTTTCCATCGCCTCGGCGAAGCCCGCTTCATCGAGCGTCACGCCGCGTTCGCGGCAGATGTCGGCCGTCAGGTCCAGCGGGAAGCCATAGGTGTCGTACAGCGTGAAGGCGGTGCCGCCATCGAGCTTGTGCGGATCCTTCACCAGCTGCGCTTCGAGGATCTTCATGCCGTTTTCCAGCGTTTCGCCGAAACGCTCTTCCTCGGTCTTCAGCACCTGCTGCACGTACGCCAGCTTGTCCGACAGTTCCGGATAGGCGGTGCCCATTTCCTTGTCCAGGTCCTCGGCCAGCTTGTAGAAGAACGGTTTTGTCTGCCCCAGCTTGTGGCCGTGGCGCAGCGCGCGGCGGATGATGCGGCGCAGGACGTAGCCGTGGCCTTCCGAACTCGGGATGATGCCGTCGACGATCAGGAACGCGGCGGCGCGGATGTGGTCGGCGATCACGCGCAGCGACTTGCTTTCCAGGTCTTCCGTGCGGGTTTCGCGGGCGGCGGCCTTGATCAGGCTCTGGAACAGGTCGATCTCGTAGTTGCTGTGCACGTGCTGCAGCACGGCGGCCAGGCGCTCCATGCCCATGCCGGTGTCCACGCACGGCTTCGGCAGCTTCGTCATGTTGCCCGCTTCGTCGCGGTTGTACTGCATGAACACCAGGTTCCAGATCTCGATGAAACGGTCGCCGTCTTCCTCGGCCGAGCCCGGAGGGCCGCCCCAGATATCGGCGCCGTGGTCGTAGAAGACCTCGGTGCACGGGCCGCACGGGCCCGTGTCGGCCATCTGCCAGAAGTTGTCCGACGCGTAGCGGGCCCCCTTGTTGTCGCCGATGCGGATGATGCGCTCTTTCGGCACGCCGATCTCGTTGGCCCAGATGTCGTAGGCTTCGTCGTCTTCCTGGTAGACGGTCACGGTCAGCTTCTCGGCCGGCAGGCCGTACACCTTGGTCAGCAGTTCCCACGCGTAGGCGATCGCGTCGCGCTTGAAATAGTCGCCGAAGCTGAAGTTGCCCAGCATCTCGAAGAAGGTGTGGTGGCGCGCCGTGTAGCCCACGTTCTCCAGGTCGTTGTGCTTGCCGCCGGCGCGCACGCAGCGCTGCACGGTGGTGGCGCGCGAATACGGACGCGTATCCAGCCCCAGGAACACGTCCTTGAACTGCACCATGCCCGAGTTCGTCAGCAGCATGGTCGGATCGTTGCCCGGCACCAGCGGGCTGGAACGGACGATCGTGTGGCCCTTGGACTCGAAGAATTTGAGGAACTTCTCGCGGATTTCGGATGATTTCATGTTGGTGGCTTAGGTACGCTGAAGGCGGGCGCGCGCGCCCTGGCTCGAATGCAAAACGTTGATTATATAACGCTCGGCGTCAAATGAAGTCGGCCGGAAGCAGGTCGATCCGGTCGGTGCAGAGTGCGTCCACGCCCCAGTCGAGCAGCGTGCGCGCCCGCGCCGGGTCGTTGACGGTATAGCAAAACAGGCCGAACCCGGCGCTTTTCACGGCCTGCGCCAACGCCGGCGTCAGTCTCCGGTGGTCGGCGTGCACCGCCACCACCCCCAGTTCACGCGCCTGCCCTTCCCAGTCGGGGGGCAACGCCCCGAACAGGATCGCACGGGGCAGTTCCGGGGCCGCGGCGCGGGCGGCGCGCAACGCGGCGGTACTGAACGAGGACAGCAGCGGCAGCCCGGCGCTGTCCGTCTCCCGCGCGAACAGCGTGCGGACGGTCCCGGCGACCCACCGGCCGGTGGCCTCGTCGTGCCCCGGCGCCGGCTTGATCTCGACATTCATCCAGATACCGTGGGCCTTGCAGTATTCGGCGAACGGCACGAACAGCGGCACCGGCTCGCCGGCGAACGCCGCGCCGAACCAGCCGCCGGCATCGCGTTTCACGAGGTCGAAGGCATCCGTGTCCGGCACGCTGCCGGAGCCGGGTACGGTTCGGCCGAAATCTGCATCGTGGATGACGACGCCGATACCGTCGCGCGACAGCATCACGTCGAACTCGACGGCGCGGTAGCCGTGGCGCAGGCCGGCGGCCAGTGCTGCCAGCGTGTTTTCCGGCGCGGTCGTGCCGCCGCCGCGGTGCGCGATCATGGTTGGATAGGGCCACATGGTTGCCACACTACCATGCGTCATGACGAACGAAGCAGGAACGAGGCGAAAAAAGGCCGCTTCGTTGTTGGCGAAGCGGCCCTGCAAAGCGCCGGTCGAGCCCGCAGATGGTCCCCACGGCGGGGTCTGCCGCGGCGCTGGTCCGGGACATGGACCCCGGCGCCGTCGCCCCAACTCAATGAAGGTGTTGCTTGAACTCGATCAATTCATTGTGCATGTGATTCACGGCCGATTTCATCTGGCCCGACAGCGGCAGGCCGCTGGTGCATACACGGCGCGCGCGGGCGCCCAGGAGTTCCATGTCGGCCACCAGCTTGGCGATGCGCAGGGGATCGCGCAACGCCAGGATTTCACCGATGCGGTCGGACTGCCGGTCCAGCTTCTGGATATAGTCGCGCAATTCGCCCGGCAAATGGCGCTCGGCGGACAGCGCGTGCGCGGCCTGAGCGACGGCGAGCCGGATGCTGTCGAGTCGGCTTCGGATTTCCTGTTCTCCCATGTTTCCTCCCTCGATTGACGCGGCACCCGATGCGCCGCTGCATGCTTGGAGGGGCGGGAGCCGGGAAGGTTGCATGAGTCCGCCTTACGTTTGAGCGGGCTCAACCTTTAGGGTCCCGGCCTTCGGGCGCCGGTCTCCAGGTCAGGCCGCCAAAGGGGCCGGCGCCATCCCGACCGGCACCAGGCTGCGCAGCCGCAGCGCGATCAGCAGGCCCGATGCCAGCAGCGTGGCCAGCAGTGTCACCACGCCCGCCCAGCCGCCGTATGCCCACAGCACGCCGCACAGCCAGCCCACCACGCTCGACCCCAGGTAGTAGAAGAACAGGTACAGCGCCGATGCCAGCGCCTGCGGCGCACGGGCACGGCGACCTACCCAGCTGCTGGCCATCGAGTGCGAGGCGAAGAAGGCGAACGTGAACAGCGCCATGCCGGCGACGATCGCCACGAGGTTGTTGGCCAGGGTCAGCAGCAGGCCGGCCAGCATCGCCCCCATGGTGGCCCACAGTACCTTCCTGCGGCCCAGCCGGTCCGCCAGCCGGCCGGCCCAGACCGAGCTGTAGATGCCCAGCAGGTACAGGAACGAAATGCCGCCGACGATGCCCTGGCGCAGCGAGAACGGCTCGCCCAGCAGGCGGAAGCCGATGAAGTTGTACGCACTCACGAAGCAGCCCATCAGCAGGAACGCCAGTGCGAACAGCCATGGCAGGCCATCGTCGGCAAGGTGGCGGCGCAGTCCGGCCGCGATGCCGGTCAGGCCGCCCTGCGCCGGCCTGAAGTTGCGCGACGGCGGCAGGCTGCGCCAGAATTCCCATACCGCGTACAGGCCGGCGACGCCCATCGCGGCCAGCGCGACCCGCCACGAGAACGCGTCGGACAGCGTGGACGTCACCACCCGCCCCAGCATGCCGCCGAACGCGCTGCCGCTGATGTACAGGCCCATCGACAGGCCCAGCGATTCCGGTTCGATCTCCTCGCTCAGGTATGCCATCGCGACCGCCGGCATGCCGCCCAGCCCCAGCCCCAGCAGCGCCCGCGCCACCAGCAGTTGCGGGTAGCTGCCGGCCATCGCGCAGACGAGCGTCATCACCGCAGCCAGGAACAGCGCCGTGACCATCAGGCCCTTGCGGCCGATGCGGTCCGACACGATCGACGACAGCAGCAGCGAGACCGCCAGCGCGCCCGTCGACACCGACAGCGACAGGCTGCTTTGCGCCGGCGTCAGCGAAAACTGGTGCGCCAGCAGCGGCATCAGCGGCTGCACGCAGTACAGCAGCGAGAAACAGGAAAAGCCGCCGAAGAACAGCGCGCGGTTGGTGCGCCTGAAGGCGGGACTGGCGGGAGAGATGCGCTCCATGGTGATGTGCTTTCCAAATACGATGCAGCCATCGTAGGCTTGCCCTGTACTACAGTCCAATATATATTTGAGTCATCATTAATACTTTAAAGCGATAACATGGAGCTGCGACACTTGCGCTATTTCGTTGCCGTGGCCGAGGAACTGAGTTTCACGCGCGCGGCCGAGCGGTTGCACATCGGCCAGCCGCCGCTCTCCCAGCAGATCCAGGCGCTGGAGCTCGAAGTGGGTGCGCGGCTGTTCGAGCGCAGCAAGCGCTGGGTGCGGCTGACGGAGGCCGGCAAACTGTTCCTGGCCGATGCGCGGCGGGTGCTGGCGCTGGCCGAGCAGGCCAAGGAAACCGCCCGGCGCGCGCAACGCGGCGAGGCCGGCGAACTGCGCGTGGGCTTCACGTTTTCGACGCCGTTCACGGCGCTGTTCGCTTCCGTGGTGCGGCGCTACCGGCAGCGCTATCCCGGCGTGCTGCTGACGTTCCACGAGATGGCCACGCTGCCGCAACTGGCAAAGCTGGAGGCACGCGAACTGGACCTGGGCTTCGTGCGCTCGGTCAGCGTGCCGATTCCCGACACGATCACGATGACGACACTGCGCCACGACCCGCTGCGGCTGGTGCTGCCCTCGGATTCGCCGCTGGCCGCGATGGCAACGGTCACGGTGAAAGACCTGGAAGGGCTGCCGTTCGTCATCTTCCCGAAAGATGCCGGGACCGGCATCCACCCGCAACTGTTCCGCATGTGCCGGGCCGCCGGCTTCACGCCGCAGATCGCGATGGAAGCGGGCGAAGCATCGACGATCATCGGCCTGGTCGCCGCCGGCTGCGGCATTTCCGTGCTGCCGAGTTCCTTCGAGGGCATCCACATGGAGGGCGTGGTCTACCGGCCGCTGGCCGACCCGCAGGCCACCACCGCGCTGATGCTCGCCCGGCGCAGCGAAGGCGCCGGGCCGCTCGTCGAGGCGTTCGTTGCCCTGGCCGAGGCCGCTTCCGCGGAAGGTTAGTCACAGGTCGCAACGGCGGACGGTCCGATGTTGTCGAATGCTCGAAAAAAATGGCGCTGTTCGCATTAGCTGTGCAATGCTCCAAGGAACGGAACTTTTTCAGCAAGCTGATCTTTAGCGATGGCTTCCGACGACGCCCACGCGCAGCCATTGGGCCGGTAGCGCCAGCTGGGCCGCGTCGAGCACGCGTTGCCAGCCGGTGTAATTGGCCAGGTAGCAACTGGCCACCCCGTTGAAGCGGCGCAGCCAGGTCTTGAAGCGGCTGTGCCACCCGTTGACGTTATTGAGGTGAATCGCGCCCCGGGCACGGACGCCGGCGCGAACGTTGAGGGCTTCGTGGGTAATATTGGCCGCGTGAGCAAAAGTTCCGTATGCCTTGGCACCATCGCTGATCAGCAGCACATCGCAACGCAAGACAGGGAGCAGGTGACGCGCCAGATGCCGCGCGCTGACCGGGCCTCGCCCGGTAACGAACTCGTGCGTCACCCTGGCACGGTCGCGGGCGACCAGGATGCAGTCCAGCTCGCGGCTGATGCCGCGGCGTGCCGCCTTGCCGCCACGCTGCCGCGCCGGGCGGTTCATCTTTCGCGAGCCTTTTTGCGATTCCAGTAAATATGTTTCGTCTACCTCGACCATGCCTGCCAGTTGCGCCGGGCGTTCGCGGCGCACGCCGGCGATAAACCGGTGGCGCCATCGGAAGCTCGTCGAACGGGCGACGTCGACGCGCCGGGCGGCATCGCGTACCGTGCGCGAATCAAGCAGGCACTGTAGGTATGGCAGCCATTTGTCGCGATGGCGCAATCGTGCCAGCGGCGTGCCGGTCAGCGCGTTGTAGCTGCGCGTGCACGCCATGCAGCGATAACGCTGCAGGCCATTGGCCTGCCCGCAGCGATGCCGCCGCCCGCAGCCACAGTGCGGGCAAGGGCACGCGCGGGCGGCCTGTTCAACAATGCCGAGGCAATTGCCACGCGACGACAGTGCCACGAGCCACGCTTCCAGGCTGGCGACCTGCTGATCAGTCAATTGCTCCTTGGTGAGTGCTTGAAACAGTCCGGCAAAGCCTGCGGGGTCCATGTTCGCTCCTCGTTTGCATGAGTTACCTCAACAAGGAGTAAGACAACGACCAGTTCGACTGGTTCCCCGATTTACCGCTAACAGCGCCAAAAAAATCGGAGCCGGGCTCCGATTCGGGTATGGCTTCGATCCGGCTTGCCCGGCCCCGGACGACCGTCAGTCGTAATCCGGGTCCAGTTCCGAGCCGGCGTAGTTTTCCAGTTCGGCGAACAGGGTCTTCATCGCGGTGCGGCCGGGGATGTGCTGCAGCACGGTGCAGCCCTGGCGATACAGGTCGATACGGTGCAGCAGCACCGGATGGTGCTGCACCGGCACGGCGGCCACCAGTTCGGCCCAGCCGGTCTCGAAATCGGGCTTCTTCGCGCGCACCGCTTTCACGAAGCGCTCGAAATCCTTCTGGCCGGTGCGGGCCACGATGCGCCCGGCGCCTTCGACGGCAAAGATGATCGCCAGCGCGATCACGCCTTCCGCATTCAGGTCGGCATCCTTGACGGGCCCACCGGTGTTGTGTCGGCGCAGCCAGTTGGCGAAGCGGACCACGGCCTGCGCCTCCTGCCGCTGCTTGAACTGTTCCTGGTAGCGTGCCGGGCCGGTCCAGTTCGCGTTGGCGTCCGTCAGGCAGATGTCGAAGAAGATGTCGCGCAGGCGGCGCTGGGCGTATACCGGATCCTGGTCGTATTCTCCCACCAGCGTGTCTTCGGGCATCGCCGCCAGGTCCTTCAGCTGGCGAAAGCCCGCCTGGAACGCCGCCTCGGCGCCGTTATCGACGAGGAAGTCCAGCGCGGCTTCGTCGCTGTCCACGGCCAGCAGTTCCTCGAGGCCCAGCGACACGCCGCCCACCGTGAGGTTGACGGCTTTCTGGATGCCCTCGACGGTCCGGTGGTTGGTGAACTTCTCGGCGACCATCACGGTGATGCCGGCCAGCTCGTCGGCCAGCGTCACCGCGGCGTCCGGACGGGTATCGCCCGGCAGCAGCTTGATCACGCGCGTGAGTCTCGGCAGGTTTTCGCGTACGAGTGCCGGCAGCATCAGCTGAAGATCCCCGTTCCGAGGGTGCGGCGGTTGCCGCGGGCACTGGCGGTGCGGGTGCTCGGCACCTGCTTGCGCAGGCGGTACAGCAGCTCTTTCGTCGAGCGCTGCAGCACTGCCGGTTCTTCGTCGTCCGGGTCGTCGGAGTACTCGGCATCGGCCAGGTCGGCGCTGTGGCGGAATTCGGGGAACAGCTCGAACAGAGCGCGGTCCCAGCCATCCTCGCTGGCCTGCGCGAGCGCCACGGCCAGCGGTACCACATCGCTGTCCGACGACGACTGCGCCGTGATGTAGGAACCCTTCGAGATCACCTCGCCGGCCACTTCCAGCATTTCCTTCGGTGCCAGCGAAAACACGATCGCGAACGCGGTGGCGCCCCAGTCGGATGCGGAAGCTTCCTGCAGCAGTTCGCGGCGGCGCTCCTCGTCGTCGGTGCCGAACACCACGCTGTGGATGTGCGTGAACAGCGCCTCGGCGATGCGCTCGGGATCGTCCTCGATCATATCCTCGTTCCAGGTGGCGGCGATGTAGGCCAGGCTCTCGGCCCATGCCTTCGGCGGCACCAGCAGCGTGGCCAGCGACAGCTTGCCGCCGTCGAAGCCGGCCATGTGCAGCGCCGTCACGTGCGGCGGAAGGGTTTGCAATACTTCGGACACGACCAGGTCGCCGTGCTGCTCGGCCGCTTCGGCGAAAGCCTGCTCGGCGTGGCTCAGCGAGCCGGCCAGCACCAGTTCCGTGACCTGCTTGCTGATCGCGGGCAGATAGGACTTTTCGTCGGACATCAACGCTCTCCTTCCTGGTCGAACATCTGGGTGAAGTCGTCGCTGGCGCCGCCTTCTTCTTCATCGTCGTCGCCGTCATCGCCTTCGGCGAGCTGGTCGAGCGACATGTCGTCGTCGTCCCACATGCGCGGATGCTTGTGCAGGAATGCGGTGACGATGGCCTGGCGGCCCAGGTCGGGATGGTTTTCCTCGATGGCTTCGAGCATCTTCGCCGCTTCGCCCGCCGGGCACGAGACGGCGCCGAACACGCGCGCAGTGTCGCCGAACTCGAAATCCTCGGCATCGGCCAGCAGCGCCTTCGGATCGGCGATGTCGATCACGTCCACCAGCGCGAACGCCATCATGTTCAGGTCCTCGATGCCGGCGCCGTTGGCGTACTCGGTGACCAGCGCCTTCGTCATGGCCTGGTAATTCTTGCGGTCCGGCGGATCGCCGAGGATGCCCTCGACCTGTTCGGCCAGCTCACGCGCCTGGAAGGCGAACTCGGGGTGTACTCTTCTCATTGCTAACTCTCTAAAATTGCTTTGTTCGGCCATGGTCGGCCCGATGCGACGTCGTTCGGCCTCAGCTGGCCGGGAGCGTGACGCCGTGGAGGCCGAAAACGGAGCGCCACAGCTGGTACGCTTCCGCTTCCGGATCGATGATGATCCGGTGGTTCAGGCTCTGGTTGTATTCTTCCCGCTTCACCGGGTCGGACAGTACTTCGTAGGCCTTGACGATGCCCTTGAAACGGGCATCGGCGCCCGGCTCGGGATTACGGTCCGGGTGGAAACGCATCGCCAGCGAACGGTAGACCTTTTTGATCTCGTCGTCCGTCGCGTTGGGGGCCACGCCGAGCACATTGTACAAATTATCCATGGTGTAACTCTCAGGTAAAAACGAGGGCGTAAGGGCGAATTATCCTATAGAAAACCATCGGCCGTCCTCCGCGCAGGCGTGCGTACGGTAAAATGGCCGCCAATCGACTCCCCTACTTGCCTTCGTACATGAGCAACGACAAAAACAGCGCCAAAGGGGCAGCAGCCGCTGCTCCCGCACCAAATTTCCTCCGCAACATCGTCGAACACGACCTGGCCACCGGCGCGCACCAGCGCGAGGGGCTGCCTTCGGTGATCACCCGCTTTCCGCCGGAACCGAACGGCTACCTGCACATCGGCCACGCCAAGTCGATCTGCCTGAACTTCGGCCTGGCGCGGGACTATGACGGCCGTTGCCACCTGCGCTTCGACGACACCAATCCCGCCAAGGAAGAGCAGGAATACGTCGACTCGATCATCGACAGCGTGAAGTGGCTGGGCTTCGACTGGCAGAGCAAGGACCCCGCCGGCGGCGGCGACCACCTGTACTATGCCAGCGATTACTTCGACCGCCTGTACGAGATGGCCGAATACCTGATCACGGCCGGATACGCCTACGTGGACAGCCAGAGCGCGGAAGAAATGGCGGCCAACCGGGGCAATTTCAATACGCCGGGCGTGAATTCGCGCTTCCGCGACCGCCCCGCCGCGGAATCGCTGCAACTGTTCCGCGACATGAAGGCCGGCAAGTATGCCGATGGCGAACACATCCTGCGCGCGAAGATGTCGGAAGACGCCATGTCGTCGCCGAACATGAACCTGCGCGACCCGGCGATCTACCGGATCCGCCATGCGCACCACCACCGCACCGGCGACAAGTGGTGCATCTACCCGATGTACGACTACACGCACCCGATCTCCGATGCGCTGGAAAACATCACCCACTCGGTCTGCACGCTGGAATTCCAGGATCACCGCCCGTTTTACGACTGGCTGCTCGACACGCTGTCGAAAGGCGGCTTCTTCACGCAACCGGTACCGAAACAGTACGAGTTCTCGCGCCTGAACCTCACCTATATCGTCACGTCGAAGCGCAAGCTGCGCCAGATGGTCGAGGAAGGCATCGTCGACGGCTGGGATGACCCGCGCCTGTCCACGCTGGTCGGCATGCGCCGCCGCGGGTTCACGCCGGAAGGCATCCAGCTGATGGCCGAACGCACCGGCGTGACGAAATCGGATGGCTGGATCGATTTCAGCGTGCTGGAAGGCGCCGTGCGCGAAGACCTGGACCCGAAGGCGCCGCGTGCCATCGCCGTGCTGAAACCGTTGAAACTGATTGTCGACAACTTTGCCGCCGGCGAGAGCGTCGAGTGCAGCTCGCCGGTCCATCCGCACCACCCGGAACTGGGCAACCGCACGTTCCCATTCACCCGCGAACTGTGGATCGAGGAAGAGGATTTCATGGAAGTACCGTCGAAAGGCTACTTCCGCTTCTATCCGCCGATCGGCGACCAGCCGGGCGCGCGCGTGCGCCTGAAATACGGCTTCGTGGCCGAATGCACCGGCTACGACAAGGATGAACACGGCAAGGTGGTCGCGGTGCACGTCAACTATTTCCCGGACAGCAAATCGGGCACGGAAGGCGCCAACAGCTACAAGGTCAAGGGCAACATCCACTGGGTCAGCGTGGCCACGGCACTGGAGGCGGAAGTGCGCCTGTACGACCGCCTGTTCACCGACCCGCAGCCGGATGCCGGCGGCAAGGATTTCAAGGAATTCCTGAATCCGAACGCCAAGGAAGTCGTGACCGCCTACCTCGAGCCTGGCCTGAAGGATGCGCAAGCCGAGCAGCGCTTCCAGTTCGAGCGGCACGGCTATTTCGTGGCCGACCGCGTCGACTCCACGCCGGGCAAACCCGTGTTCAACCGGATCGTCACGCTGAAGGACAGCTGGGGCAACGCAAGATAAAGAGTCTGTAAAGCAAGGCCGCCCATGAGGCGGCTTTTTTCCAAGTGTGGCGGATGGGCCGGCTTGCAGCCCCCCACCCGCCACCTCATGCGCCGGCCGTTGGCGGTGGTTACAACACCACAGCCACGGCCGGTTGTCCACGACAGCGGAGATGAGGGCTGCGTCCGCCGCAACGGTTAGTGTCCGATAGTGGCTTTGTTCTTGACGCAGCTCATGTCGACTGCCTATATTTTGACCACGCACACTGCCCTTGCCACGCCATCCATGAACCAGCCACTGTCCGGAAAACTGCACGAAGCCAAACCGTCCTGGTGGAGCGGCGTGCTGCTGTCGATGCTGGTCGGCGCGGGTTTCTACGCGTGGATGGCCAATTCGCTGGAAAGCGAGGCGCTGGAGCGGTTCCGCAACCAGGCCCGCAGCATCCAGTACAACATCGCCGGCGGCATCAAGGCGTGCACGGACGTTCTGCGTGGCACCGCCAGCCATTTCCAGGCCAGCGAAGACCTGTCGCCGCAGAGCTTCCACCGCTATGTGCGGGGGCTCGACATTCCGCACAACTTCCCGTCGATCGCCACCATCAACTTCGCGCAGTACGTACCGGACGAGCGCCGCGCCGCGTTCGAGGAGCAGATCCGCGGCGCGGCAGTGCGCGAACTGGGCTATCCCGAATTCCGCATTTCGCCGCCGGGCAAGCGCCCGTACTACACGGTGATCACGCTGCTGGAGCCGATGTACGGCGCCAAGGGCAAGTTCGGCTACGACCTGTCGGCCCGTTCGCAGGTCGCGCAGGCGCTCGAGCAGGCGCGCGACACGGGCGCGATTTCCACTTCCGGCTTGCCGGTGCAGTTGCCGGAAGCGCCCACGCAGTTCGGCATGCCGCTGCGCCTGCCGGTCTACCGGGCCGAGATGCCGGTCGATACCGTGGCCGACCGCCGGGCCGCCTACGTGGGCTCGGTGGGTATCGGCTTTTCGGTACCGCGCCTGGTGGAGGCGGCAATGGTCGATACACCGGTGCGCGAAATTCGCGTGCGGCTGTACAGCACCGTCGCCGGCGCTGCGACGAACGGCAACCAGCCGAACGGCCACCTGTTGTTCGACAGTGTGGAAGCGTCCGCCGGACAGGCGCCGCCCGGCCATCACGTGCAGCTGAGCCTGCCGGTGAATTTCAATGGCCGGCTGTGGCAGGTGTATTTCGATGCGCCGCGCGCGGCGCTGTTCTCCAGTTTCGATGGTTACCTGCCGTGGCTGGCCGCGCTGGTCGGCTTCGTCAGCACGCTGCTGATGTACGCGCTGTTCCATGCCCAGGTATCGTCGCGGCGGCGCGCGCTGCAGATGGCGCGCGACATGACGCGCGAACTGCGCGACAGCCAGGCCAAGCTGCAACTGTCGCACCAGCGGCTGCGCCGGCTGGCCGCGCACGCCGAACAGATCAAGGAAGAGGAGCGCAAGCGCATCGCGCGCGAGATCCACGACGACCTCGGCCAGAACCTGCTGGCACTGCGGATCGAGGCCGATATCCTGGCCAACCGCACATCGGTGCGCCATCCGCGGCTGTATGCGCGCGCCAGTGCCACGCTCAAACAGATCGACGACACGATCCGCAGCGTGCGCAACATCATCAACGACCTGCGGCCCAATGTGCTCGACCTCGGCCTGTCCGCCGCGGTCGAATGGCAGATCACCCAGTTCCGCAAGCGCTCCGGCATCGAGTGCGAAGTACTCGACCCCGACGGCACCCCGGACGTGGACGACCGCTGCGCCGTGGCCCTGTTCCGTGTGTTGCAGGAGTCGCTGAGCAATATCCAGCAGCACGCCCGCGCCACGCACGTGCGGGTCGAACTGCGCCAGCTCGGCGGCACGCTGCGCATGATCATCGCGGACAACGGCATCGGCCTGCATGACGGCAGCCGCAACAAGAATGGCTCGTTCGGCCTGGTCGGCATCGAAGAGCGCATGAGCCTGCTGGGTGGCGATTGTTCGATCATCAGCCGCCCGCATGGCGGCACCACCGTCACCGTCACGGTACCCGTAGCGTGGCGCGCAACGCAGCCGGCAGCCGGAGAATTCGTCAATTAAAGTGATAGTTCGATATAGCAACTTATTCCATAGAAGTCTTCTATAGTTTGAGGTAGGTCAATAGTCATTTTCAAGCAAAGGCAACAATAGGCCTGTCTTGAAAACATTGACCCACCTCAACAACAGGAGATGAATATGGCTGACTTCAAAGCAATCGAAGAACTGGACCTGGACCCCATCAAGGTCAAGCTGATGCACGCGGAATCCGGCGAGGGGTGGAGCCTGGAACATGCCGACGCGGTGGAAAAGGAATACCGCCGCTTCCTGGTGCTGATGAAGAAATACCCCGACGAACAAACCGCGCCGTTGATGGACGTCGATACGTTCTGGCACTATCACATCCTGGATACGTTGAAATACGCGGCCGATTGCCAGGCCGTGTTCGGTTACTTCCTGCATCATTTCCCCTATATCGGCCTGCGCGGCGAGGACGACGAGGAAGCGCATCACAACATGGGTGCGCGCATGAAGGAACTGTACGAAGAGACCTTTGGCGAGGATTACATCCGTACGGGGGCGACTGCCTGGTCGGGCCGTGCCCTGGCATCGGCGGACGCACGGACCGCATGGTCGGGTGCGGCCACTACGTCACCGGCGGCACAGACCGCGTGGTCGGGTGCTGCCACCTCCTCCCCAGCGGCACGGACTGCATGGTCGGGTGCGGCTACAACGTCACCGGCGGCACGGACTGCATGGTCGGGTGCGGCTACAACGTCACCGGCGGCACGGACCGCATGGTCGGGTGCGGCCACCTCCTCCCCGGCGGCACCGGAGGCAATGAAGGGTTCCGCACAGCCGACGGTCTACCCGCTGTACACCGTGCGCCCTCGGCTGACGCAATCCGTCGCCTGATACCGTAGCACAACGCTTTGTTGCGGGATTGCAACGGCTGTCCCGCGCATCGCTCCCGTGGCTCCTCTCTGAGCCCCGCGCACGATTGAAACAGTTCCTTGCAATCTGCGATCCATTACCTATACTGGGATTTGTTGATATTTCCACGCGTCAACATCAATTCGATTGTGGCATCGTTACTCAGAGCCATCAACCATCAGAGAGGACCCCCATGATTTCTTCAGAACATTTCAACCCTATCGCCGAACTCGACCTGGAGCCGATCAAGGTCAAGCTGATGCACCAGGAATCCGGCGAAGGCTGGTCGCTGGAAAAGGCCGATACCGTCGAGTTCGAGTACCGCCGTTTCCTGTACCTGATGAAGATGTTCCCGAACGAACAGACCGCACCTCTGATGGATGTGGACACTTTCTGGCACTACCACATTCTCGACACGATGAAGTACGCGGTGGACTGCGACAAGGTGTTCGGCTATTTCCTGCACCATTTCCCTTACATCGGCCTGCGCGGCGAGGATGATGTGGCGGCGCACCAGCGCGTGGGCGACCGGATGAAGGAACTGTACGAGGAAACATTCGGCGAGGCTTACCTGCGCAACGCCGACGCCGCCTATTCGGGCCGCATCAGCACCGATGCCGCCTATCCCGGCCGGATCGGCACCGAAACCGCTTACTCGGGCCGCATCGACGCCGCCACGGCTTATTCCGGCCGCATCGGCACCGAAACCGCTTATTCCGGGCGGATCGGCGCCGCTGGCCAGGCCGGTACGCAAACGGCATATTCCGGCCGTATCGCCAGCGGCACCGCATACTCCGGCCGCGTTGCGTATTCGGGCCGCGTCAGCGAGCCGACCATCGCGGCGAAGGCTGCCTATTCAGGCCGGATCAGCGAGCAGAATGTCAGCGCCAGCACGGCTTATTCCGGCCGCATCGGCGCTGAAACGGCCTATTCCGGCCGAGCCGCGATCGCAACCACGACCGCCTATTCGGGCCGCATCGAGGCCGCACCGGCGCAGAACGGCTTCTACACGGAGCGCCCGCGCCTGGCGTGATCCACGCATCCGCACGAAAAAAAGGCCGGCCCCTGAACAGGGCCGGCCTTTTTTCATGGCGATGGCGCGACGCTCAATGCGTCATCAGGTCGCGAAGTTCGCGGATCGAATAATCGCTGACCTCGTGCATGCGGATCAGGATCGTGGCACCGATCGGCAACGTGTTGTGGCGGATCTTGCTGATGACGGGAGGCGCCACTTCGAGCGCGCGGGACAGGGCCGCATCGTTCTTCAAATCGAGTTTCGAGATGATGGCGTCAAGCACGCGATTCGGGTTGTACGAAGGGGAAGCGGTCAGATCTTTCAGGAATGACATGTTCAGACTTTGTATAAAAGCAGCAGGTTTACCAGGTGTTCGCCGATTTATGATCGGTCTCGCGCGCGATAAAACAACCGCACACGGCGGGTTGGTTCGCATTCGGACAATATGGTACACGCGATTGCTTTAATTTTGGCAACTTTTGTGAGAATGTGAGAGATTTCCCGCGTTTTTATGTGCTAGAAAACCGGCCGGCCGATCGGCGGGGAACGGCAGCACCAGCCAGTACCAGGTCACGGCCGTAAGCGCGGCGAGCTCGGCCAGCACGATCGGCAACAGCATCGCCGCGGCCTCCGGCTGCGCTGCCGGCAACTGATGCCAGCCCAGCTCGCGCCGCAGTTCGGCCGGCGACGGCAGCGGCAGCGGCACGCCGGCGCGGGAAGAAACCCGGCGCCGGGCCATCCATGCCCGTACTTCTTCCTTGCTGGGGTGCCGGCGGTTCGCTTCCATACGACCTCCTGAAGATGTCTGCCTACGTTAGTCGCAAGCGACAACCACACGTTTGCGCGACGTCAACCCTACCGGCCCGCCGTTACGCTTTGTAGACCTTCGGCAACAGTCGGATAGCGCAAGCGCAAGCGCAACTCACGCTTGAGCCTGCCATTTGCAAGTTGCCGCGACTCCGACATGAACGACAGCAGCGTTGGCGATACCACCTGCGCCAGCGCCGGGCGCGGCAGACGGGGCGGGCGCGGCAGGCCAACCGCGTCGGCCACCGCATCGAAGTAATCGGCCATCCGCAGCCGGCTGTCGTCCACCGCGTGATAGACGCGCTGCGGCTGCCCGCGGTGCAGCGCCGCCCGCACCAGCGCGGCCAGGTCGTCCGCGTGGATGTGGTTCGTGTAGACATCGTCCGCTTCGGCCAGCGCGGGCGTGCCCTGGCGCAGGCGCTCGATGGGCAGCCGGTCCGCCGCATAGATGCCGGGCACCCGCAGGATCGACAGGCGGCCGCGCGCGCGGCGGGCCCAGTCGCGCAGCACGCGTTCGGCATCGACCCGGCGCCGCGCCCGGATATTACGGGGCGCCACCGGCTGCGTTTCGTCGACCAGGCGGCCGCCGAGGTCCCCATACACACCGGTCGTGCTTACATAAACGACCTTTGCCGCCTCGGGTAGAATGGCGATCACATTGCGCGTGCGGGTATCGAGCTCGCCGGTACCCGGCGGCGGGGCCAGGTGGATCACCGTGTGGGCCAGGCCGGCAAGGCGGCGCAGCGTGGCGGGCCGGTCCAGGTCCGCCAGCACGGGCACCGCGCCTGCCGCGCGCAGTTCGCCGGCATTGGCGGCATCGCGGGTGACGGCAAAGACGCGGTAGCGCGCGCGCAACAGGGGCAGCAGCCGCATGCCCACGTCGCCGCAGCCGAGGACCAGCAGGCGCGGCTTGCCGGGGTGCGGCTTGCCGCGCCGCCGGGCGGATTTTTGTTTGCTATGGATTTTCATCTCAAGGATTGTATGACGTTTCAGATTACTGTTCAGCCCAGCGGCCACCAGTTCGCGTGCGACGATGACGAAACCGTGCTGGCGGCCGCGATGCGGGCGGGCGTCGGGCTGCCGTATGGCTGCAAGAACGGCGCCTGCAGTTCCTGCAAGGGCAAGGTGGTGGCCGGTTCGATCACCCACAAGCCGCACCAGCGCCGCGCACTGAGCGAGGAAGAAGAAGCGCAGGGCATATCGCTGTTCTGCTGCGCGATTCCCCATTCCGACCTGGTGATCGCCGCCCGCGAAGTGGCCGGCAGCGGCGATTTCCCCGTCAAGAAAATGCCGTCGCGCGTGACCACGCTGGAAAAGGTGGCGCCGGATGTCATCGTGATGACGCTGCAATTGCCTGCCAACGAGGTGCTCGAATACCGCGCCGGCCAGTACATCGAATTCCTGCTGCGCGACGGCAAGCGCCGCAGCTACAGCATGGCCAGCGCGCCCGGCACCGGCCCGGTCTCGCTGCACATCCGGCACATGCCGGGCGGCCTGTTCACCGACCAGGTATTCGGCACGCTGAAAGAGCGCGACATCCTGCGCTTCGAAGGCCCGCTGGGCACGTTCTTCGTGCGCGAAGATTCCGACAAGCCGATGGTGCTGCTGGCCTCGGGCACCGGTTTCGCGCCGATCAAGGCGATCGTCGAGCAGATGCGCTCTTCCGGTTCGGATCGCAAAATGGTGCTGTACTGGGGCGGCCGCCGGCCCCGCGACCTGTACATGCACGCGCTGTGCGAGCAATGGGCGCGCGAACTGCCGAACTTCAGCTACGTTCCCGTGGTATCGGATGCGCTCGACGAAGATGGCTGGACCGGCCGCACCGGCTACGTGCACCAGGCCGCGGTGGCCGACCTGCCCGACCTCTCGGGCTGGCAGGTCTATGCCTGCGGCGCGCCGATCGTCGTCGAATCGGCCAAACGCGACTTCGTTGCGCAATGCGCGCTGCCGGAAGACGAGTTCTACGCCGACGCCTTCACTACCGAAGCCGACCTGGCCCAACCCTGATCCCGAGCGCGATCCCGGTCCCCGCCGGCCCGCCCGGCCGGGCGGGACCGCGTATTCTTCACTGAATACTCACCCTGATCGCTTCATGTCCACATCCAACGGCTTCGCCGTCCTGCGCCACCGCAATTTCTCGTTCTACCTCGCCGCCCGAATCCTCGGCACCCTCGCCGTGCAGATGCAGAATGTCGCCGTCGGCTGGCAGGTGTATTCGATGACGCACAACCTGTTCTACCTGGGCATGATCGGGCTGGCGCAGTTCGCGCCATTCCTGCTGCTGATCCTGCCGGCCGGCCATGCCGCCGACCGCTACAACCGCCGCAACATCGTCACCGCCTGCCTGGCCACGCAGCTGGTCGTCGGCCTGCTGCTGCTCGCGTTCGCCCACAGCGGCATGACCGCGGTGTGGCCGGTCTTCGCGGTGCTGGTGCTGTTCGGCAGCGCCCGCGCGTTCATGGGGCCGGCCACGCAGGCGATGCTGGTGAACCTGGTGCCCCAGCAAGACTTCAGCAAGGCCGTCGCCCTCTCCTCCTCCAGTTTCCACGTGGCCGTGATCGCCGGGCCTTCGCTGGGCGGCCTGCTGTACATCCAGGGCCCGACCGCCGTCTACTCGATCGCCGCCGTGCTGTTGCTGGTCGCAACAGTGCTGATGGCGAGCACGAAGGCGCCACCGCAAGCCTCGCACCGCGAGCCGGCCACATGGCACAGCGTGCTGGAAGGGCTGCGCTTCGTGATGTCGCGCCCGATCGTGCTGGGCGCCATCTCGCTGGACCTGTTCGCCGTGCTGTTCGGCGGCGCCACCGCCCTGCTGCCGGCGCTGGCCCACGACGTGCTGCATGCGGGCCCGGAAGCGCTGGGACTGCTGCGCAGCGCGCCCGGCGCCGGCGCCGCGTTGTGCTCGGTCGCGCTGGCGTTCTTCCCGATCACGCGGCGGGTCGGCGCCTGGATGTTCGGCGGCGTGGCCGTGTTCGGCGTGGGCACCGTGGTGCTGGGCACCACCACCACGTTCGCCATCGCTCTTGCCTGCCTGCTGCTGATGGGCGCCGGCGACATGATCAGCGTCTACGTACGGCACCTGCTGGTGCAGTACGAAACGCCGGACGCGATCCGCGGCCGCGTCAGCGCCGTGAACTCCGTGTTCATCGGCGCCTCGAACGAACTGGGCGAATTCGAATCGGGGGTGACCGCCGGCTGGATGGGGCTGTCGCGCGCCATCGTGTTCGGCGGCGCCGCCACCCTCGTCGTCACCGGCGCATGGATCAAACTGTTCCCCGTGCTCGCGAAGATGGACCGCTTCCCGCACCACGAAAAGGAACTGGCCGGGCAGGCGAAGTAAGTGTTATGGCCTGCGCGGCGGATTTCCTCCAATCTCGCGACTTGCTCTTGAAAACCGGACAATGTGCTGCACTTAACAACAGGAAGGCACCGTACCGCGTAATATCGAGCAACAGCACAACGAGGAGGAGTAACGATGCAAGTTCAAGTCAACACCGACAAGTCCATCACCCATGATGCCAGCCTGGACCAGCACGTGGAAAACGTGGTCCAGTCCGCCCTGCAGCGCTTCGGCGAGCACATCACCCGGGTCGAAGTCCACCTTGGCGACGTCAACGGCAGCCAGAAATCGGGCGGCAACGACAAGCGCTGCATGATGGAAGCCCGCGTGGCCGGCCTGCAGCCGATCGCGGTGACCGACCATGCAAGCGAGGTGCGCCAGGCGATTTCCGGTGCTTCAAGCAAACTGGTGCGCGCACTCGACACCGCCCTCGGCAAGCGCAGCGACGTCAAGCACAATACGCCCGTCGCCGACCTGGTCGAGCCCGATCCGGTCCCGGCCGACGACTGATCAGCCCCCGGCCAGCGCGCGCAGGTACGACAGCCCGGCCAGTGCCCGGCTGCCGTACCAGGACATCATCTCCCCATCCACCAGCTGCACCGGCTTGCCGAGCTGCTTTTCCAGCGCGTCGGCATGCGCTTCCGTAAACCGGTACGGCTCGGTGGACAGCAGCACCTGGTCGATGTCCGCCACCAGCGCATCGCTCCAGTCGAAACGGGGATAGCGCGCCGCTCCGGCGCCGTGGTCCTGGCCTGTCGCCGGCGCCATCGCCGGCACGCTCCAGCCGATTTCCGCCAGCATCGCCGCGATATACGTATCGCGCGACACCGTCATCCACGGATCCTGCCAGATGCAGTACAGCACGCGTTGCGGTGGCCCTTTCGGCATGGCGCGCAGCGCGGCCAGCCCGGCGGCAAAGGCATCGGACCAGCGCCGCGCCGCCTCTTCCACGCAGAACACGCCGCCCAGCAGGCGGGCCAGCGCCAGATTGTCCTCGGGCTGTTGCGGGTGGGTGACGATCACGTGCGGCACGAACCCGGCAAGCAGGTCGGCCGTCGGCTTTTCGTTTTCATCGATGTTGACGACCACGTGGGTGGGGGCCAGCGCGCGGATCCGGTCCAGGTTGACGTCCTTGGTGCCCCCCACCTTGGCAATGTCGCGCACCACGTCCTTCGGATGGATGCAGAAGCCGGTGCGCCCCACCAGCCGGCCGGCCAGCCCGAAGTCGCACAGCATCTCGGTAATCGAGGGTACCAGCGAGACGATGCGGGCGTTCGGATCGGGGCGGTGCGGCTGGCCGAGAGCGTCGATGAGACTCATGTTGTAAGAGTAAGTAAAAGTAATGGTTTGAAACAAGTTCAGCCGCGTTGCAGTGGCTTTCATGCGCTATCATGGCATGACTTCCTGGAACCCCCGCCGTGAAACTACTCAGCACGTTCGCCGCCTCCCCATACGACATCGCCGCCCTGCAGCTGTTCCGGGATGCCGATGCCGCCAGTGCCGCCACCCTGCTTGCGCACTGCCCGGTCATGCTGGCGGCCGCCGGCGAAGTGATTTCGAGCCCGGCCAGCCCCCAGCTCGTGATCGTGCTGCGCGGCGCGCTGGCCGATGCCACCGGCGACGGTGCCACGACCAGGATCCTGCCGGGAGAAAGCGCCGGCGAGCAATCGGTGCTCGACGGCGAGGCCGACCTGTCCGGCCTGAAGGCGCTGGAAGAAAGCGAACTGCTGCTGGTCGATGCCGACCTGGCGTGGCGGCTGATCGAAGAATCCGACGGCGTGGCGCGCAACCTGCTGCGCTTGCTGTCGTTCCGCATCCGCGCGGCCAGCATGCAGTTGCGCCGGCGCCAGAAGCTGGGCGAGTTCTACCGCCAGCTGTCGCTCAACGATGGCCTGACGGGCCTGTACAACCGCGCCTGGCTGAACGACGTGCTGCCGCGGCTGGTTTCCACCGCTCATGCGACCCGCGCGCCGCTGTCGCTGATCATGCTCGATCTCGATCACTTCAAGGGCTTCAACGACCGCCATGGCCACCTGCAGGGCGATGGCGCCTTGCGCCTGGCGGCACGGGTACTGGCCGGGGCGCTGCGCCCCGCCGACTTCGCCGTGCGCTACGGCGGCGAGGAAATGATGGTGATCCTGCCGGACACGGCCGGCCCCGTGGCGGCGGGCGTGGCCGAGCGGCTGTGCGAATGCATGCGAGAAGCCGTGGTGTTCGACGACATGCGCCTGCCGCTGCCGCATATCACCGCGTCGTTCGGCGTGGCCTGCCTGCTCGATGGCGGCGACGATCACGCGCTGATCGCCGCGGCCGACAGTGCGCTGTACCGCGCCAAGGCCGCCGGCCGCGACCGCGTGGCGGTTGCCGCCTGACCGTGGAGATGCCGTGCCGGTTGCGCCATGGCGGCCGTGCCGGGCGACGCGTTACGCGGCTTCCTTCTCTTCCTTCGGCTGCGCCATCCTGGCCGCGAAGCTGTCGAACCCCCTGGTGACGAATTCGTAGGTCTTGTCGATGTTCGCGGCCACGTCGCCGCCCAGCGCATTCAGGCCCTTCAGGATATCGCGCGCTTCCTTGAACCCCTGTTCGACGCCGCCCTTCACCGCGTCCATGAACTTTTGCAGCGCCGCGTCGTCTTCCATCTGCGGATTCTGCCGCTTGAAGACTTCATAAAACCCGCTGGCCAGCGACACGATGCGGTCGGCCGTCGCCTGCGGCGAATTGTCCTGGCGGGCGGCGTTCTGCACCGCGTTCTCGCCCAGCTCGGCCCGCAGGGCTTCGTTGATGCTGGTGATGGCCGACTTGTACAGCAACGCCTGCGGGTTGCCGCCGACGCCGATCGAGATCGTCGCCGACGCTTCCATGATCGACACGTTCAGCTGCAGCTTCGCCCGGGCGGCGGTCACTTCGCCCTGGTTCGCCACCTTCGAATCGGTGGAGATGGCCTTTGAATTGAGGGAAACGCTATTTGCCACGATAATCTCCGGTTATGACACGACTAAGCCACTCATGAGCAACCACACCTTTCTCTGGCACGACTACGAAACGTTCGGCATCGTGCCGCGCCGCGACCGTCCCGCGCAATTTGCCGCCATCCGCACCGACGCCGACCTGAACGAGATCGGCGAGCCGGTCATGCTGTACTGCAAGCCTGCCGACGACTACCTGCCCGACCCGCAGTCCTGCCTGATCACCGGCATCACGCCCCAGCATGCCCTGCGCGAAGGCGTGCCCGAGCACCAGTTCGCCGCCACGATCCAGGCGCTGTTCGCCGAGCCGGGCACGGTCGGGGTCGGCTACAACACGATCCGCTTCGACGACGAAGTCACGCGCTTCCTGTTCTGGCGCAACCTGATCGATCCCTACGCCCGTGAATGGCAAAACGGCTGCGGCCGCTGGGATCTGCTGGACGTGGTGCGCATGTGCCACGCGCTGCGGCCCGACGGCATCGAGTGGCCTCAAGGTGATAACGGCAAGACCAGCTTCAAACTTGAATTATTGACATCAGTCAACAATTTAACGCACGAGGCGGCGCACGACGCACTGTCCGACGTGCGCGCCACGATCGCGCTGGCGCGGTTGATCCGCCAGCGCCAGCCACGGCTGTGGGACTTTTGCCTGGCGCTGCGCGACAAGGGCCGCGCGGCGGATGAAATGGGCCTGCATCTCGCCCGCGAGCTGCGCAAGCCGTTCCTGCATGTCTCGGGCATGTTTCCGGCCGAACGGGGCTGCCTGGCGCTCGTGTGGCCGCTGGGCCAGCATCCGACCAACAAGAATGAAGTACTGGTCTGGGATTGCAGCCACGACCCGCGCGAACTGTTCACGCTGGACGCGGACACCATCCGCACCCGGCTGTTCAGCCGCGCCGAGGCGCTGCCGGAAGGCATGAGCCGGCTGCCGATCAAGAGCGTGCACCTGAACAAGTCGCCCATGCTGGTGGGTAACCTGAAGACGCTCAGCCCGGAGATGGCGCAGCGCTGGGGCATCGACATGGAACTGGCGCTGACGCACGCGCAATACGCGGCCGACGGCCCCGACCTGGCCGCGCTCTGGGAGCAGGTGTTCCACCGGCCGCCGGCCGAGCCGGCCGATGTCGACGAAGACCTGTATGGCGGCTTCATCGGCAAGGAAGACCGCCGGCTGCTCGACACGCTGCGCCGCGAAACGCCGCAAAAGCTGGCAGTGGCGTCGCCGCACTTCCAGGACGACCGGCTGGCCGAACTGCTGTTCCGCTACCGCGCCCGCAATTTCCCGGACACGCTGTCGGAACAGGAACACGAGCACTGGGAGCAGCACCGCGCCGCGCGGCTGCTGGAAGGCGCCGGCGGCGCCCGCAGCGTCGACCAGCTGTTCGGCGAGATCGACCACCTGGCGCAATCGGCCGACGAGCGCGCCGAAGCGATCCTGGGCGCGCTGTACGAGTACGCCGAGATGATCGTGCCGCAGTCGTATTGATACCGAAGGAAAAAAGACCCTGTTTGGAAAATTGGGGACGGACCCTGTTTTCGACGGCCCCGCGATGCGGTCCGTCCTTGTTCGCGAGCCTGTTTTTCAGCGCTGTTTCAGCGGTGGGCGTTGATCACCAGGCGCGTCTCTTCGGCCACGCGGCGCGCGGCGGCGGCGAAGTCCTCGCCCGCCCGCGGCGCCGCGTACAGGATCGCGCGCGACGAATTGATCATCATGCCGGTGCCGGCATCCGTGCGGCCGGCGCGCACCGTGGCTTCGATGTCGCCCCCTTGCGCGCCGATGCCCGGGATCAGCAACGGCATGTCGCCGACGATCGCGCGCACGGCGTGGATCTCTTCCGGGAAGGTGGCGCCCACCACCAGCGCGCACTGGCCGTTGCTGTTCCACTTGTCGGCCACGAGCTGCGCCACGTGCTGGTACAGCGGCTTGCCGTCCACCTCGAGGAACTGCAGGTCGGAACCGCCCGGGTTCGACGTGCGGCACAGCACGATCACGCCGCGGTTCCATTCCATGTACGGCTCGACCGAATCGGAACCCATGTACGGGCTGACCGTGACGGCGTCCGCGCCGTAGCGGTCGTAGGCTTCACGCGCATACTGCTTCGCGGTGGCGCCGATGTCGCCCCGCTTCGAATCGAGGATCAGCGGAATATGCGGGTACTTGTCGCGCAGGTAGGCGCTGATGCGCTCGAGCTGCCCTTCAGCGCCCAGGGCCGCGAAATACGCGATCTGCGGCTTGAAGGCGCAGGCCAGGTCGGCGGTGGCGTCGATGATCGCGGTGCAGAAGCGGTAGATGCCGTCCGGGGTACCGCGGAATTGCGCCGGCAGGCGCTCCATGTCCGGGTCCAGGCCCACGCACAGCAGCGAGTCGTTGGCGGCCCAGGCGGCATTCAGTTTGTTGATGAAATTCACGGCGGCCCCTTAGTCAGAAAATTTGCAAACCCCGCATTATAGCGGCCGGCCCCCGCCCTTCCAGCTATGTGCTGCACCGAACAATACGATCCTGGCCGAGCATGTATAGTGCCTTCAACACCGGAACGTGTCATTTCAAGGAGGAAGCATGCGCAACAACTTCGTACGCTGGATCATGATGGGCCTGCTGACGGCCGTATTGTCTGGCTGCGGCTACAACGACTTCCAGAGCAAGGATGAAGCCACCAAGGCAGCCTGGGGCGAAGTCGTCAACCAGTACCAGCGCCGGGCTGACCTGATTCCCAACCTCGTCAACACGGTGAAGGGCTATGCTTCGCACGAGCGCGAGACGCTCGAGGCGGTCACGGCGGCACGCTCGCGGGCCACCAGCATCCAGGTGACGCCGGAGGTGCTGAACAATCCCGCCGCCTTCCAGAAATTCCAGCAGGCCCAGGGCGAACTGTCGTCGGCGCTGTCGCGGCTGATGGCGGTGTCCGAGCGCTATCCGGACCTGAAGGCCGACACCAGTTTCCGCGACCTGCAATCGCAGCTCGAAGGCACGGAAAACCGCATCACGGTGGCACGGCAGCGCTACATCACCACGGTGCAGGATTACAATGTGCTCGCGCGCCGTTTCCCCACCAACCTGACGGCAATGATGTTCGGCTATGAAGTCAAGCCGAGCTTCACGGTGGAAAACGAGAAAGCCATCTCGACCGCGCCGACCGTCGACTTCGGTGCCAAGAAGTAAAACGAGTGATAACAAGTGATTGCGGGAGCTGAGAACGTCATGCCGCTGGGTCCGCAGGACAATGCACCACCCGCCGCCCCGCGGCGGCGCACGCGCGAACACCCTTCCGAAGGCAAATGGCTGGGTACCGCCGAGGCCACCAACGAGCGCGACGTGCGCGGCCCCGGCCGCCGGCGCGGCTTGCGCGGTCTGGTGCGCCGGCCGTCGAAGGGCTGGCTGGGCCACTGGATGGTGCGCTACCTGGTCCTGGTCGTGCTGCTGTGCTGTGCGCTGCTGTTCGTCGAAGCGGCCCGGGCGCAGGCCCCCCAGGCCGATCCTTTCGTGCCGGTGCCGGAACTGAAGGCGCGCGTCACCGACCAGGCCGGCATGCTGACGGCACAGCAGCGCGGCGCGCTCGAATCCGTGCTGGCCGACCATGAAACCCGCACCGGCAGCCAGATCGCCATCCTCCTCGTGAAAAGCACCGCGCCGGAGGCGATCGAGCAATACAGCATCCGCGTCACGGATGCCTGGAAGCTGGGCCGCAAGGGTGTCGACGACGGCGTGCTGCTGGTGGTGGCGAAGGATAATCCTTCCTCGCTGCGCCGCCTGCGCATCGAGGCCGGCCGCGGCGTGCAGGGCGTGCTGACCGACGCCCAGTCGAAGCGCGTGCTGCAGGATGTGATCGCGCCACACTTTCGCAACAACGATTACTACGGCGGGCTGAGCGCGGGCGTATCGGCCATCGCCACCTTGCTGGACAAGGAACAATTCCCCGCCCCCGCCGCCAAACCCGCGCAACAGGCGCGACAGGCGCAGGCGGACGGCATCGGCGGGTGGATCTGGCCGGCCATCCTGTTCGGCGCATTCGTGCTGCTGCCGATGTTTCGCGGCCGTGGCCGCGGACGCAGCAGCGGCCTGCACCGCTCGGGCTGGGGCTCGAATGCCGCCGGCGTACTGATCGGCAGCGCGCTCGGCAGCGCCCTGGGCAATGCCCACCGCGGTGGCGGCGGCTTTGGCGGCGGCAGCTTCGGTGGCGGTTTTGGCGGCGGCGGCGGCGGCACATTCGACGGCGGCGGCGCCTCGGGAGACTGGTAATGGATGCGATTGCACGCTGGCGCCGCGCGTTGCGCCACCTGACGACAGGCTCCGGTACCGGCCGGCGCTGCTTCCCCGAACCGGTACTGGCCGATATCGCCGCCGCGATCGCGGCAGGCGAGCAGCGCCATCGCGCCGAAGTGCGGCTGGTCGTCGAGCCTGCGCTGCCATTCGGCGCGGCGCTGGACGGCATCGCCAACCGCGACCGCGCCCGCGAACTGTTCGCGCAATACGGCGTGTGGGACACGGAAGAAAACTGCGGCGTACTGATCTACGTGAACCTGGCGGACCACGCAGTCGACATCGTGGCCGACCGCAATGTGGGGCGCCGGATCGCGGAAGACGAATGGCAGGCCGTATGCCGCACGATGACCCAAGCCTACAAGCGCGGCGAGTTCGGCGGTGGCACCGTGGCCGCCCTGAACGCCCTGGCCGACCTGCTGGAACGGCATTTCCCGGCCGACGGCGCGCGACCCAACCAGTTGCCCGACGAAGCCGTGATCCTGTGAACTGCCCTCCCGTCGCTGCGATGATTCCTGCGCAACCAGGCATTATCGCCAAGTGAGCGCCAGGCGCGTCCGGCGAAAAGGCGGAGTTACCCGCACAGTTATTCGAAAAAATAATATCTATTATCGAAAATCAAAATTGGACGAATATGTGGCGATGCAGCATGATTACACCTGTCTCCACTATTCTCCTCCAAGATAATAGTTTGAAGCCCGCCAAACCAGCGGGCTTTTTTTTTGGCGCGGCCAGCGCCAGATCAAGGGAGTTTGCGCGCTGTCATGGCGACGTCACATTGATTCCTTATACTGAATTCATCTGCCACACATGCAACCGATATGCGTGGTGGCAGTTCAGGTGTGCTTCGGCACACCGCTCCGAATTCGCATTATTCCCATTGCCGCCATCCTTCGGCGTACTGGCAAGTGCACCGGCGTCGATGCACCCGAGGTCGCTTCATGATCGCTGCATCGATTATCGCTGCATCGATTATCGCTGCATCGATTGTCGATACGTCGATCGTCAATGCCTCGATCGTCGATCCGGCGATTGCCGGTCGATCCACCATCTCTTGGCCCGGACAGGGTTTTGCCCGCCGCACCGGCGGGCTCTTTTTCCCTTCCATGCTATGGTTACGCTTTACCAATACGATGTATCGCCCCGTGCTGAAACTACTCCATCTCCTGCTGCTGACCTCCGTCCATTCCCGCTTGCGCTATTGGGGCGCCATGGTGCTGTTCGCGCTGATCGTCATCATCGGGTCGATTCCCGGCGCCCGGGCCGATGCGGCCGAGGTCGCGTCCGGCGTCGTGCTGCACTCGTGCGCGTACGCGGTACTGACATTCCTGGTGTTTACCGGCAGTAGCGGCACGCCGGCCCAGCGCACCTCGAAAGCCGTGCTGACGATCGCGGCAATGGGTGCCTTCGATGAAATGGTGCAGAGCTTCCTGCCCTACCGCCACGGCGCGGTCGGCGACTGGATGGTCGACTGCACTTCCGCCATCGTGACGTCCACGCTGCTGTGGACATTGTGGACCACCCGCAAGGTTCCGACCTGAACGGCAGACTCCGCGCCATCGCGGGCTGAATGCCAGCGCAGAACCGGCCTGGATGCCGGCCGGGGGCCGTGCTCCCGGTCGCGTCAACGCTTCCGGCAATCGTTTTCAATATCGGCAAACACTTGCCGGCGACGGTTTTCACGGGCAGAATCCCAATCGTGTCCTAGGCGCATCCGGCCGGCCTGCACATCCATGTCGATCTTGCGCAGCATGGCTTTCGTCTGGCGTTGCCGTTGCAACCCCACCATGCCGCCGGTGGCATGCTCGGCATCGAGGCGCATGTCCACCAACTGTTCCACCTTTGCCAGCCGGACCAGCGCATACAGCGCCTGGCGCAACACATGCCGCTTGCGCCGGCCACCCGGCCCGCCATAAGCTGCGTCGACAAGATCCGCGATCACCGTTTCCGTCCGATGCTTGAGCATAATTACCCTTATAGTTGTCTAATACAATACTTATGCGAGTAATTATCAAGCTGCATCGAACCCAACAGTTTGATTTGCATCAAGCGTCATCTTCATGGCGCGAACGCATCGGTCCGTGACGGTCCACAATATATTCGGGCATGGAGCCCATTCGGAGACAGCCGTGAAAAATATACCCGGTAACGCAGCAAGCCGTTTCGCGGGCCACCCCGCCCTGCCGCGCATTGCACTGGCCGCATGCGTGCTGCTGGCCGGCTGCGCCGGCACGCAGGGCGGATCGGGCGTGGCGGATAACGCGGGCATGGCCACCGGCCATGCCGAAGGCCGGAGCGATGGCGCCGGGATCGCCGCCACCGCAACGGGCACCACGGACACCACCCGGATCGGCACGGAGGGATGCCCCGGAATTGGCAGCGATGCCCCCCGGCCGGGAGAGCCCGGCTGCCCGCCCGCCGGGCAGGATGCGGCCATGCAGAGATTGCAGGGGGTGGTGCAGCAGATCGAATGGATACCGGTCCGCGAGGCGGAGATCGGCGTCAGCGGCGCCCTGGGCGCGGCTGCCGCGGGCGGCATCGTCCCCGGCATGGGGGCGCCGGGAGGCTACCGCATCACCTTGCGCACCGATGACGGCAGCGTGCAGAGCGTTGTGGTGGCAACACAGCCGGACTTCAATGTCGGCGAGCGTGTCACCTACAGCAATGGCGCTATCGCCCGGCAATAATGCACCGGCGCCAGGCGGGCAGTTCCAGGCGGCAGCCCGGCGTCAGGACTTGCGGCCGCCTTCCTTCAGTACATTTTCTCGACATCGTAGCCGCGGCGGCGCAGCAGCTCGGGAATGCTGTCCTCGCCCACGAGGTGCAGCAGGCCGATGCCCACGAAGGCCACGTCGTCGCTACGCATGATGGCTTCGATGTGCGCCGTCATTTGCGGGTTGCGCTGGCGCAGCAGCGTGCGGTCCATGAAGGTGGCCGTCACCGAGTCGCCCGCGGTCAGCTCGCGCGCCAGGGCGGCGATCCGCGCCGCGTCGGCGGTGCTCCATGCATCGATCAGGCCGGCCGACTTTTGCACGGCCTTGCCGTTTTCCAGGTCGTCCAGGTTTTCCAGCAAGTATTTCTCCTGCTGCGCATCGTCCAGCGAAGCAAACAGGCTGAGCTGGTAATCGGCCGTTTCCAGCTCGCGCACGGGCTTTCGCTGCTTTACCGCGGCAGACAGCAGGAAACCCTCGACGCCATTGCTGCGGTGGTAACCGTGCTTTTCGATCTCGCCGCCCACCAGGATATTGGCCACCAGCCATGGGCGGTATCCCTCGACCGTCGCAAGCGGAATGCCCGCCTTTGCCAGCGCTCCCTGCAGCCGTGCCAGCGCGTACGGCGACAGGTGACGCGTGATGGACTCGCCGGCCGGATAACTGCCGTACTTCGCCAGCGCCCGCTGGAATGGCTCGGAGGCACGGGTATCGAGTTCGAGCACGAGCGAGCTGGCATGATCCAGCGCGCGGGTCACTTCCGGCTCGAGCGGAAAAAAGCCCTGCTTGCCCACGTGGATGGTACCGAACAGGTAGCTGGTCTTGCCGTCATGCTGCACACGGTACAGCGCACCGCGCCGGGGAACGGGCTTCAGTTCGATCGGCTCCGCGGCTGCCACCGCGTTGGGGACATTCATTTCCATACTGTTGACGGACCACGAAATAAACAGGGCAACAACGAAAGTCAGATAGCGCAGCATGCAAGATTCCCGGCCCGCCTTTTGAATAAGGCCGGCATCGATCCGAAAGATGAACGGTAATGCCCTGGAGTCCGCCGGGCACTGGCTGGCGACCGCGTAAAAGCGGTTCTATTGCTGATGGTAAAGGAATTTGCGCCCTGAGGAAAATTATTTGTGGAGGGCGAAGAAAAAAGGCCGGGTTGAAACAACAATGTGTTTCGACTTCGGCCACATGGTCATCGGATAAATATTTATCTAATATCTTTATTCGATTGCCAGCATTGCTGGCATTTTGTCACGCCCAGGGAAGCGCCGATTTAATTCTGGTCGATGATATTAGTCTCCCGGGGCCAGGATCGCCGCTACGAATGGATCAGCGCTTCTGCGGTACACAATCGATTTTCGACTTCCCGCATTAACTTCCGCACGCCGTCACGCGAACTTGCGCAACCAGTGGACTCATGACCCGAGATCCGGCATATACCCGCCCGGACAGGACAGCGAAACAATTACCCGCTGTCACCGGTGCTCAAGCTATGGTACCTTCGCACAACATTCATCAGCGTTTACGCCGCTCCCCGTCCCCGTGCAGCCACCATCCCTCGCCTATCCGCGCCTGCCAACCATCCGTTTCAGGCTTGCGCTGCTGGTGCTCAGTTGCGTGCTGCCCGCCGCGATTGTCTCGGCATTCCTGATCTACGATCACTACCGTGTCGAACGCGCCAGCCTGCTGGGCGAGGCGATGGCGACCGCGCGCTCGATGGTTTCCGTGGTCGACCGCGATTTCGATACCGTCGTCACGGCGCTGACGGCGCTGTCGGTGTCCGACGATATCGACGAGGCCGACATCGCAGAATTCCGCCGGCAGGCCGGCAATGTGCATGCGATCCTGCCGATCACCGAAATCGTGCTGTACGAGGCGCAAAGCGGGCGCCAGCTGATGAACACGGCCCGGCGGGAGCAGGCGCAACAGGCGGCCGCCCCCGGCAACGCCGGCTTGCTGCACGAAGTGCTGCGCACCACCCAGCCGGTCGTCACCGGCCTGACACCAGGCCGCGCCGGGCAGACGATCACGGTCGGCGTGCCGGTCGTGCGCGACGGCGCGGTGCGCTACATGCTGGCGGCGCAGGTGCTGCCGGCCTCGCTGGGCGCGATCCTGCGCGACCAGCAGGTGCCCGCCACGTGGCGCGCGGCGATCCTGGATGGCGACCTGCGCATCGTCGCGCGCAATGTCGACATCGAGCGCTACCTCGGCACCCTGCCCTCGGCCGACGTGGTCGAGCGCATGCGCCGCCAGATCGAGGACACGTTCGAGGGCGCCACCGTCGACGGCAATCGCGTCGTGATGCTGTACAGCCGCTCCATCAAGTCCGGCTGGAGCGTCACGCTGGGCGTGCCGCACGCGAACCTGACCGCCGGCCTGATGCGAACGCTCGAATCGCTGATCATCGCCACCGTCGTGATCCTGGCGCTGGGGCTGGGCATGGCCTGGCTCGTGGGCGGACGCATCGCCCACTCGGTGCAGGCACTGATCGAGCCGGCGACCGCGCTGGGCACCGGGCAGGTCGCCAGGCCCGCGCTGGTCGATTTTTCCGAGGCCCAGCAGGTGGCCGATTCGCTGGTGCGCGTTGCCGCCGCGCTGGACGATGCGCGTCGTCGCGCCGACAACGAACTGCGCGAACGCCGCGCGGCCCAGGAAGCGCTGCAACTGGCGGACCGCCGCAAGGACGAGTTCCTGGCCACGCTGGCGCACGAATTGCGCAATCCGATGGCGCCGCTCGTCAACGCGCTCGAGATCATGCGCCTCGGCGGGCCCGGCAAGCCGCCGCCGCCGAACGTGCTCGACATTATCGAACGCCAGCTGAAACAGATGGTGCGCCTGGTCGACGACCTGCTCGACGTTTCGCGCATCACCACGGGCAAGCTGAGCATCCGCGAAGAGGCGATGCTGCTGCAGGACGTCGTCACGCATTCGCTGGAAACGGCCAGCCCGCTGGTGGCGCAGCGCCGCCATGCGCTGTCGGTGCACGTGCCGGAGGCACCCGTGGTGCTGCACGGCGATGCGACCCGCCTCGCGCAAGTGCTGTCGAACCTGCTCAACAACGCCGCCAAGTACACGCCGAACGGCGGCCGCATCGCGCTGCAGGCAGTGTGCCTGCATGGGCCGGACCGCGTGCGCATCGAAATCAGCGACAACGGCATCGGCATCGCCGCCGACGTACTGCCGCACGTGTTCGACATCTTTTTCCAGGCCGACCGTTCGCTGGGCCGCGCCCAGGCGGGCCTGGGCATCGGGCTGTCGCTGGCGCGACGGCTCGTCGAGTTGCATGGCGGCACGCTGACGGCATCGAGCGCCGGGAAGGACTTGGGCAGCACGTTCGCACTGGAGCTGCCGCTGGCCGATGCCGATGCCGTCCCCGCGCCGGAGCACGATGCCGGCGCTGCGCCGCTGCCGCCCCTGCGCGTGCTGGTCGCCGATGACAATATCGACCATGCCAATACGTTGCGCACACTGCTGATCGCCGCCGGACAAACGGTCAATGTGTGCTACGACGGGCTGTCAGCGCTGCATTGCGCCGAAAGCTTCGATCCCCACATCGCCTTCCTCGACATCGGCATGCCGCGCATGGATGGCTATGAGCTGGCGCGGCGGCTGCGCGCCGAGCCGCGGCACCGCGACTGCCTTCTGGTGGCCGTCACTGGCTGGGGCCAGGACAAGGACCAGCAACGCTCGCGAGCGGCCGGTTTCGACCGGCACATCGTCAAACCCCTGCCGCCGTTCCAGCTGCGCGCCCTCCTGCAGGATCGCGCCAGCCGTGGGACAATGTACGACTCCGTTTGAGTTTTGCCTCCGGCCACGCCCGAAACGGGAACTTTGCAATGAAAGGCAGGGGTCGCGTCCATCCATCGGCGCAGCCCTCGAATACCATATGATTCCACTGTCGATACTCGATCTTTCCCCCATCGCCGAAGGCAGCGACGCCGGCGAATCGCTGCGCAACACGCTGGCGCTGGCGCAGCACGGCGAACGCTGGGGCTTCAACCGCTACTGGCTGGCCGAACACCATGGCATGCCGGGCATCGCCAGCGCCGCCACGGCCGTCGTCATCGCCCACGTGGCCGGCGGCACGAAGACCATTCGCGTCGGCGCCGGCGGCGTGATGCTGCCGAACCACTCGCCGCTCGTCATCGCCGAGCAGTTCGGCACGCTCGAAGCGCTGTTTCCCGGCCGCATCGACCTGGGCCTGGGCCGCGCGCCCGGCTCGGACCAGACCACGGCGCGCGCGCTGCGCCGCAACCTCGGCTCCGATGCGGACGAATTCCCGCAGGACGTGCTGGAACTGCAGGATTACATGAGCGACTCGCCGCGCCAGCGCGTGCTGGCCGTGCCGGGCCTGGGCGCCAAGGTGCCGCTGTGGATCCTCGGTTCGAGCCTGTTCGGCGCCCAGCTCGCCGCGCACCTGGGCCTGCCTTACGCGTTCGCCTCGCACTTCGCGCCGCAGATGATGATGCAGGCGGTGGCGTTTTATCGCGACAACTTCAAGCCGTCGCCGCAGCTGGCCAAGCCCTACGTCATGCTGGGCTACAACGTGTTCGCCGCCGACACGGATGAAGAGGCGCAGTTCCTCGCCACGTCGATGCAGCAGGCCTTCGTCAACCTGCGCACCGGCCGGCCGTCGAAACTGCCGCCGCCGCAGGCGGACTACCGCGCCACCCTCGGCCCGCAGGAAAACGCCATGCTGGACTCGGTGCTGTCGTGCACCGCCACCGGCTCCCGCGCCACCGTGGCCGCCCAGCTGAACGCCTTCATCGCCAGCACCCGGCCCGACGAACTGATGGTCACCTCGCAAATCCACGACCACCAGGCCCGGCTGCGCTCGTACGAAATCCTCGGCGAGATCCTCGCGGCCGGCTAGGCGTCCGGCAATATTGCCTGAATTCGGGGACTGTCCCTATTTTCTGGAAATATTCCAGAAAATAGGGACAGTCCCCGGGGCTTTTTGCGCAACGGATAGCAGGATTTTTGCGGACAAAACAACGGCCCGGCTGCGCTTTCCGTCCGGCTCTCCAGCTGGCGCCCTTGGACACCTCAATTTAGTACCGCCTGAATATATTTCCCAAAACCGGGGTCAGACCCCGTTTTCAGGAAATATTTCCTATTATGGGGGACTGTCCCCCGAAGTTTTAAAGCAACAGAAGGAGTAGCAGTGCACGTCCAACAACAAGAACAACAAGATATTTCCGCCGCCATGGTGTGGCTGATGGCAACGGCGACGGGCCTCATCGTCGCGAACCTGTATTACGCGCAGCCGCTGGTGGGGCCGATCAGCCGGGCGACGGGGCTCGATCCGGGCGCGGCAGGCCTGATCGTCACGCTCACGCAGATGGGCTATTGCCTGGGCATGCTGTTCATCGTGCCGCTGGGCGACCTGGTCGAAAACCGCAAGCTGATCGTCATGGCGCTGGCCGGTACCGCCTGCGCGCTGGCCGTGGCCGCGTTCAGCACCAGCGCGGCGCTGTTCCTGGTGGCGATGTTCTGCATCGGCCTCGGCTCGGTGGCCGCGCAGATCATCGTGCCGTTCGCAGCGCACCTGGCCAGGGAAGAAACCCGCGGCCAGACGGTGGGCACCGTCGTCAGCGGCCTGCTGCTGGGGATCATGCTGGCGCGGCCCGTGTCCAGCCTCGTCACCGATGCCTCCAACTGGCACGTGATCTTCGTGCTCTCCGCGGTGCTGACCGCCGGCCTGGCGCTGGTGCTGCACCGCCGCCTGCCGCAACGCGAACCGGACCATGAAAGCACCTACCCTGCGCTGCTCGCATCGCTGTGGCACCTGCTGAAGACCACGCCGATCCTGCGCCGCCGTGCCGCCTACCAGTTCTGCATGTTCGGCGCCTTCAGCCTGTTCTGGACCACCGTGCCGCTGATCCTCGCCAGCCCCGCGTTCGGCCTGTCGCAGACCGGCATCGCGCTCTTCGCGCTGGCCGGCGTGGCCGGCGCCCTCGCGTCGCCGATCGCCGGCCGCCGTGCCGACCAGGGCAAGTCCCGCTCGACGACGGCAATGGCCCTGATCGCCGGCGTGCTGTCGTTCGCCGCGCCGCTGCTGGTACACGGCGGCCGCACGTTCGAACTGGCCTTGCTGGTGGCGGCGTCGATCGTGCTGGACAGCGCCGTCTCCGCCAGCCTGGTCACCGGCCAGCGGGCGATCTACGCGCTCGGCGCCGACATCCGCTCGCGCTTGAACGGCCTGTACATGGCGATCTTCTTCCTGGGCGGCGCGATCGGCTCGTCGGCCGGCGGCTGGATGTATGCCCACCATGGCTGGCAGGGCGTGCTGGCGACGGGACTGATGTTCCCCGCCGCCGGCCTGCTGGTGTTCGCCACCGAGCGCAGGTAACCGGACCCGCCGCTCATACCTTGATGAACCAGCGCCGTCGCCACATCCCCCAGGCGACGGCGAACATGGCCAGCACGAACGCCACCGCATGGAGCAGCGAAGCGGCCTTCGGCGACACCGGCAGCGCCGCGATCGGCGCATACAGCGCCGCGCTCCAGCCGAAGTGGCCGATCGCGTTCGCCGCCAGGCCGGACAGCGCATACAGAAACAGCGCATTCATGCCGAAGATGACGAGCGGTCGCGCCAGCGCCGCGGCGCGCGCCCGCAGCGCGGTGGACGGCGCCGCATCCAGCAGCCAGTAGAAGGCCCCGAACACCAGCAGCGCCCAGCCCGTGGTCATCACGCAGAACGACGTGGTCCACAGGCTTTTGTTGACCGGCATGAGCACCACGTCCAGCATCGCGCCGGCCAGCACGAACGCCAGCCCGGCCAGCAGCATCCAGACGGTGCGCCCGGCGTCATCGACATGCGCGGCCAGCCACCTGCCGGCGAGCACGCCGAAAAGCTGGCTGCACAGCGCGGGAACGGTCGTAAACAGTCCTTCCGGGTCCCATGTCTTCGCCGGCGCCCACAAGTGCCCGGGCATCAGCATGCGGTCGATCCACGATGCCGCGTCACCGCCCTTCTCCAGCACGCCCGCGGCGATGGCGCCGTCGGCGCCCGGCACCGGCAACAGCAGCATCACGCCGCTGTAAAGCGCCAGCAGCGCGGCGATCCACCCGAGCTGCGCGCGCCAGCCGAAGTAAACGACGATCGGCGCCGCCAGCGCGGTGCACAGCGCGATCCGCTGCAGCACGCCGGGAATGCGCACGGTGGCGAAATCGAACGCGGGAAACAGGTTGAGGAACAGGCCGATCGCGAAGATCAGCGCCGCCCGCCGCCACAGCCTTGCGAGCAGCGCGGGCCGGTCGGCGCCGGCATCGGCCTGGCGCCCCAGCGACAGCGTCATCGACACGCCGCCGATGAACAGGAAGAAGGGAAAGATCCAGTCGGTGAAGGTCCAGCCGTGCCAGTCGGCATGCGCCAGCTGGGAATACAGGTTGCCCCAATCGCCGGGATTGTTCACCAGCAGCATCGCGGCGATCGTGAAGCCGCGGAAGGCGTCGAGGGAAAGCAAGCGTTGCGAAGGCATCCTGGAATCCCCGGGCATGGTCGAGCGCCGAATATAGAGCACGCCGTCATCGCTGTCCATCGCCGCGCCCCGGCGCCCCGGGTCACGCCAGCTCGCGCGCCTTGATGTCGGCGATCGGGCCGAGGATCGTGTTGTCGAACGCGGCCCGGCCGGTGCCTTCGGCCAGCTTGCGGGGGAAGTCCGGGTTGGCCAGCGCGCCGCGGCCAAGGGCCACGATGTGCGCGCCGCCGTCCAGTACCTGCGCGGCGCGCGCCGGGTCGTGCAGATTGCCGTTGGCGATCAGGGTGGTGCCCGGCGCATACCGGCGTGCCAGTGTCGCCAGGCTGTCGGCGCCGCCCGGGAACGCCGGCTGCCACGCTTCGAACTCGGTCACGTGGATGAAGTCCAGGCCCGCATCCGCCAGCGTGCCGAACACCGCTTCCGCATCCGCCTCGCCGCCGCCCCACTTGTGCGTGAAGTCGTTGACCTTGCCCTGCGAGATGCGCATGCCCACCGGCATATCGTCACCCACCGCCGCGCGCACCGCGTCGCACACGGCCACGAGCAGTTTCAGGCGCTGGTGGGTAGTGCCGCCCCAGCCATCGGTGCGCAGGTTGGTGTGCGCGGTCAGGAACTGGTCGAGCAGGTAGCCGTTGGCGCCATGGATCTCGATCCCGTCGAATGCGGCCGTGCCGATCGCGCGGCGCGCGCCGCGCTTGCGCCGGCCAGCGTCACCGCCAGCGGCGTGCTGCGCGCCACGGCGCCGGAAGTGTTCGGCCAGAGCGCCATCATGCCGCTGATTCCGCAATTGCTGGCCGACCACCCGGCGCTGCGCGTGGACCTGCGCCTGACGGACCGAATCGTCGACCTGGTCGGCGAAGGCCTCGATGTGGCGCTGCGCATCGCCCCGCTGCGCGACTCGGCGCTGGTGGCGCGGCGCATCGCGGGCAACCCCCGCATCCTGTGCGCATCGCCCCGCTACCTGAAGCGGCACGGCACGCCGCGCACCGTGCAGGAACTGGCATCGCACCAATGCCTGGTCCTGCAGGGCCTGAACGGGTGGACGTTCAACGACGGCGCACGCACCGTGCAGGTCGACGGCGCGTTCGCCAGCACCAGCGTGGGCGCGATCCGCGCCGCCGCCGAGCAGGGCCTCGGCATCGCCCGCCTCACCTGGTGGGACGTGCGCCAGCCGCTGGCCGAGCGCAAGCTGGTATCGATCGCGCTGCGGGATGGCGATCCCGGCGAGCAGGATGTGTGGGCACTGCTGCCCACGCGCCGCTACACGCCGCTGCGCGTGCGCATCTTCCTCGACGCGCTCACGGCGGCGCTGGCGGCCGCGTGACAACGGGCGGCGTCCGGTTGACGCCCGGCCGCGCGTTCACCGATACTTCGCGCATGACTTCGTACATCGGCCGCTTCGCCCCCTCTCCCACCGGTCCCCTGCACCTCGGCTCGCTCGTGGCGGCGATGGCCAGCTACCTCGACGCGAAGGTGCACGAAGGCCGGTGGCTGGTGCGCATCGAGGATGTCGACCGCGACCGAAACGTGCCCGGCGCCGATGAGCACATTCTCGCGTCGCTGCGGCGCTGCGGCATGGCGTGGGATGGCGAGGTCACGTGGCAAACGCGCCGCGGGGACCTGTACGAAGCGGCACTGCTTCAACTGGCGCCGCACGTCTACCCGTGCGGCTGCTCGCGCCGGGAAATCGCCGATTCACAGACCCGCCTGCAAACGCGGCTGGCCCTGCCACCCAACGCCACCCTCGTCTATCCGGGCACGTGCCGCGCCGGCCTGGCGCCGGGCAAGGCGCCGCGCGCACTGCGGCTGCGCACGCCGCTGCCCACCTGCGTGATCGGCTTCGAAGACCGCTGGCACGGCCATGTCGAGCAGGACATCGCGACCGAAGTCGGCGATTACGTGATCCGCCGCGCGGACGGCTTCTGGGCCTACCAGCTCGCCGTGGTCGTCGACGACGCCGCGCAAGGCATCACCGACATCGTGCGCGGCGCCGACCTGCTCGACTCCACGCCCCGCCAGCTCTACCTGCAGGAGCTGCTGGGCGCGCCGCACCCGCGCTACCTGCACGTGCCCGTGGTGGTCAATGCCGATGGCGAAAAACTGTCGAAGCAGACCGGCGCGGCGGCGTTCGACAACGGCGCGCCGCCGGCGCAATTGCTGGCGGGCAGCCTACTGCCCGCGGCCCGCTTTCTCGGCATGGAAATCCAGGCCGGCACCATCCCCGCGTTCTGGCGCGCCGCCGTGCCGGCGTGGGAAAACCTGCTGCGCGACCGCGGCGGCCTGTAAAGCCGGCCTGTAAAGCTTGGCTGCATGGCCGGGCAGCAAAACGGTACTGTAGCGGTGCGCCGGCCCGCGCCGCGCCGTCGTAGCATGGGCGCCCCAAAGGAGCCCCTCATGAAACCACTTTCCATTCTCCTGTGCGCGCTGGCCGCACCCGCCCTTGCCCAGCAATCCGTGCCGCCGTCCGTCGGTCCGGCCGGCGCGCCGAAAAGCACCAAAACCCAGGTACTGGAAGCCGGCGCCAAGGTATTGCAGAGCGCGGCGCCGATGCGCGGCTTCGACATTTACCTCGTCGGCTTCCACCCGATGAAGGACGCGCCCGAGCTGCAGATGGAGGCCCACCACTGGTGCCACCAGCGCAACGAGGATTTCGCGCAGTGCATCCTGTTCGACGGCAACACGGCCGCGGCCAACATGAACGGCGTCGAGTACATCATTTCCGAGAAGGCCTACCAGCTGCTGCCGGTAGCCGAGCGCAAATTCTGGCACCCGCACAACGGCGAGATCCTCAGCGGCCAGCTGGTGGCGCCGGGCCTGCCGGATGCGGCCGAGAAAGCGCTGATGAAGACCAAGATGAACAGCTACGGCAAGACCTGGCATACCTGGAACACGGGCCACGAAGGCCATACCGGCGAAGCGCTGCCGCTGGGCGAGGCGCAACTGGCATGGTCGTTCAGCCGCGACGGCGAAGCAATGCCGGCAATGGTGCAGAAGCGCGACCGCAAGCTCGGCATCGACAGCGCGGCGAAACGGCGCGACCGCGCCGACCTTCGGGCATTGGCCAGGCCGCAACCGGGCGTGGATGCGCTGAAGGGCAAGTTCGCCCGGCCAACGACGCCGATTCCAGGTGTCGTCGACGCGTTGCCCAGGCCTGCGGTGAACTCAGCGGAACAATAGCGCGTGCCTTTGTAGGACTGGTCCTCCGCGCGATCGTGGGCTGGCGAACAGACCCATGGATGGCTCCGGCGCACACTGCCTCCATCGTTCGAACAGGAGGTGAATCATGCGCCGTGCCATTCTTCCCGCTGCCCTCAGCCTGGCCTTGCTGGCCGGCTCGGGCGCGCTCGCCAACGACCAGATCTACAAATGCATCGATCCGAACGGCGCCACGCTGTTATCCGACAAGCCATGCGCCGTGATCGAATCCGTGCCGGCCGACACGGCGCCGGCCGAAGGCGTAACGGTTTCCGGCGACGTTGCCGCGCAGCCCGCCGTCGAGCAGGGGCGCGGGCAAGTCGCCAAGGAATACTACAAGCTGCCGACGGCTGAAGTCGACCAGGGCAATGGAACAGGAAACCGCTCGCCAGCACCCCGCCGAAGGTCGACGTGGCCACGCTGAAGGCCGCCCGGCTGAAGCTGGAACTGGAAGACAAGACGGCGTCGCTGCGCCAGGCCAGCCTCGACTGAGTGTGGCGCCAGGGCGACACCCTGGCTTGCATGAATTAAGTCATTGCGCGCATCGGCCGTCCGCACCAGTACTGCGGTGGCTTGCAGAGTGAAGTCTCCCGCCCTTGCCGCTAGCGCTACCAAAGTTTGTTCATCGCTCCGCATTCCCTGGCGGACACATCCGTATTGACGTGGCACTTTGTTACAAATAATTCATCTTTCCTCTTTGACACATGGTTGGCTGCCTGCCGAGAATGGTTTGCCGCGTTGATCAAAAATCAACCGTACCGGCGACCCCGGTCGCGGCAATTTTGGTGCTCACTCAACCACAACAAGGAATGCACATGAAGATGAAGCAGGCTTACATGGTGTTGGCATTGGCGTTTGCTGCGGGCGGTGCCGCCGCGGCCACGACGGACTTTTCTTCCGGCACACAAGGCTGGCAGGGAACCCAGCCGGCGGACGGCAATGGCTATTCGGCCATCGACACGTCGCTGGGCAATGACGCACCGGCCTACCGCACGGTCATCAACAACTTCGGTATCACGTTCGCCAACAGCACGAACGCCGAATTCGTGCGCGACTATACGGCGACCTCGGCAGTAACATTCGGCATCGACGTGCTGACGCAGCAGGTCAGCTACTTCGGCCAGGACGTCACGCGCGACCTGGTGCTCGAGCTGCGCGACTATGACAACGCCGGCAACGGGCTGCCTTACACCAGCGTGTGGTACACGATCGGCACGCTGGACGCCTCGGTGGGTGGCTGGCAGCACTTCTCCGTGACCATCGGCGACACGTCGGCCGGCGGCCTGCCGTCGGGCTGGGGCGGCTACGGCGCCGAGGATGCGGTCGGCAATCCGTTCCTGCCGGCGGACCGCACGTTCGCCAGCGTGCTGGCCGGCGTCGATGAAATCGCCTTCACCACTTACAAGCCGGGCTTTGCGTATGGCTTCACCGACTTCGACGTTGCCGTCGACAACATCAGCGTCAGCGCCGTGCCGGAACCGGGCACGTACGCGATGCTGCTGGCCGGCCTGGGCCTGGTGGGCGCCGCCGCCCGCCGCCGCCGTGGCTGATGCCTGACGCCTGATCATGCTCCCCGGCGCGGCGCGGCCGCACGCGCCGGGGAACGGGACGGCGATCGCCTGGTGCGGATCGCCGTCATCCTTGCGTTCCCGGCTGCAGTCGTACTCCAGGCCGTGCCCGCTGCCATGCCTGATGCCGCTCTTGTTGCCCTCTGTTGCCGTCGTTCCCTGCCGTCACGTTTCGCTCGATGCCGGCTCTATAATGCGCGGTCTGCCGATTCCGCGAGAGAGCCATGAGCACACCCGATCCCCGTCCCGCCGTCGTCCTGCTGCACAGTTCGATGAGTTCGCGCAGCCAGTGGGCCGCGCTGATGGCCGCGCACGAAGCGCGCTACCGTTTCATCGCGCTCGACCTGCTAGGCTACGGCAAGGCGCCGTTCCCCGATGAAGCGATGCGTTCGAACTTTTCGCTGGCGCACGAAGTGGCGGCCGTGCAGGCCGCGCTGGCATCGCACCTCGGCGAAGACGAACCGTTCCACCTGATCGGCCATTCCTACGGCGGCGCCATCGCGTTGCGGCTGGCGCGCACGGCGCCCGCGCGGATCCGCTCGCTGGCCGTGTTCGAACCCGTCGCCTTCCACCTGCTTGAGGCTGCCGATCCCGGCCGTGCCGAAGTGAGCGCCGTCATCGCCGCGATCGAAGCCGCCGCCACGGCGGAAGAAGCGACGCGCAGCTTCATCGACTACTGGAACGGGCCCGGCGCCTTCGACGCGATGCCGGCTCCCGTGCGCGAGCGCTTCACGGCCCAGGTGGCCAAGGTGAAGCTCGACTTCGTCGCCCTGACCGGCGACCCCGCCACGCTGCGCGACATGGCGGCGATCGGCATCCCCGCCCTCGTGCTCACCGGCCGCGCCGGCCCCGCTTCCACCCGCGCCGTGGCCACCCGCCTCGCCGCCGCCCTCCCCCGCGCCGCCACCGCCCGGACGCCCGGCGGCCATATGGCCCCCATCACGCACGCCGCCGACGTCAACCGCGAACTGGTCGACTTCCTGCAAAAGGTTTCCTGAAAGCGCGCCGTCCGGCGATCCGGCCTGCCCGGCATTCCGGCAGCGCTACTGTTCAAGCTATCCGGTGTCGGACACCTGAAGGTGTCGGACACCGGTTTTCGCCAGCGTGCAGCCGATATTCACGCAAAAAAACCGGTATCCGACGACAGCGACGCAAGCTGTCTGCAATGTCGAAATTCGCTCATCTGAACGGTATCAGGATCTTCCCCGGTTTTTTGGAATCATCAGCGGGCGCTGGCCGGTTCCAGCCGGAACACGCTCATCGTCCGCACCAGTGCGCGGCCCTGCTCTTCCAGGCTGGCCGAGGCGGCGGCGGTCTGTTCGACCAGTGCGGCGTTGTGCTGGGTGACGTCGTCGATCTGCGTGATCGCGATGTTGACCTGCTCGATACCCGAGCTTTGCTCGCTGGACGCCTGCGAAATATCCTGCACCAGGCCGGCCACGCGTTGCACGCTGTCGAGGATCTTCGCCATCGCTTCGCCCGCGCTGCCGGCCAGCGCGTTGCCGGCGCCCACCTTGGCCACGCTGGCATCGATCAGCGCCTTGATTTCCCTGGCGGCGGCGGCCGAACGCTGCGCCAGCGTGCGCACTTCGCCGGCCACCACGGCGAAGCCGCGCCCCTGCTCGCCGGCACGCGCCGCTTCCACGGCGGCGTTCAGCGCCAGGATGTTGGTCTGGAACGCGATGCCGTCGATCACGGCGATGATGTCGACGATGCGGCGCGAGTCTGCGTCGATCTCGCCCATCGTGCTCACCACGCGCAATACCGCGTCGCTGCCCTGCCGAGCCACGCCGGTAGCGGCGCGCACCAGCGTATCGGCATTGCGCGCATGCTCCACGTTCTGCCGCACCGTCGCCGTCAGTTCCTCCATCGATGCCGCCGTCTCTTCCAGGTTGGAGGCCTGCGATTCGATCCGCGTCGACAGGTCGGCGTTGCCGCTGGCGATGTCGGCGGTGGCGGCGCTGATCGCGTCCACGCTCACGCGCACGTCGCCGACGATGCCCCGCAGGCTTTCGTTCATGTCGCGCAGCGCGCGCAGCATCTGCCCCACTTCGTTCGGCGGGCCCACGTCGATGTCGCCGGCCAGGTCGCCGGCGGCCACGCGCTGCGCCACCAGCACCGCGCGATTCATCGGCACCGTCACCGAGCGCGCAACCAGCAGCCCGGCCAGGCCGGCCAGGCCCACCAGCACCGCCAGCGCGGCGATCATCAGCGCACGGTCGCGTTCGAAGTCGGCGATGCGTTCCTCGAACACGGTATGGAGCACTGCGCGCGATGCGTCGTTCAGCGCGAACAGCGCGTCGATCGTTTTCGTGGCGTCGCCGAAGAAGGCATCGGAAGATGCCGTGATCTCGGCCGCCGCCACCACTTCGTCGCCGGCGCGCCGCGTCAATGCGCGCACCGCGTCGGCGCTTTCCTTCATCCGCGGCCCCAGTTCGGCGGCAAAGCGCGGATTGGCGCGGGCCGCCTTGTCGAAGGCGTTCATGGTCTGCGCCAGCCGGTCTTCGGCACGCGCCAGCAGCGCCGAGACGGCGAAGCGCTCTTCCGGCGAACCTTCATGGCGCGTCAGCAGAACCGCTGCGCGCGCCCGCAGCTTGCCCAGTTCCTCGGTGAGCACCGGCATCTGGAACACGGTCGCCTGCAGCAGCTGGTAGGTGTCGCGCTCCGGGTCGAGCGACAGGCCGTAATGGTCGCCGATCAGTTCCTGCAGCCGCATCAGCCGCAGCACGATCGAGGAATGGACGGCAAAACTGTCCGCCGGCGCGATGTCCTTGCGCGCAACCGCCGCGGCCACGCCTTGCCAGTCGCGCCTTGCGCCATCCCGCAAGGCGGCCAGTTCGCCATCGCCGGTGGCCGCGACTGCCGCATCGATGGCGTCGAAGGCCGCGTCGGCTTCCCGCTGCTTGGCGGCGCGGCGCGCTTCGGCATCGCCGCCGGCCAGCACCATCGCCGACAGGCCGCGGTGCTGCTGCGCCAGCCGCACGCCTTTCAGCACATCGGCCACCGCCGGCATGCCGGCCAGCTCGGCTTCGTAGGCGGCCCGCGCCTTTCCCGCCTCATGCAGGTACAGCCAGCCGGGGATCGCCGCCATCGCAAGCGACAGCACGGCCAGGAAAAGAAATTTGTGGGAAAGCTTCAGGCGGGAAAGGAACGGCGCGAACATCGGGTAATCTCCAGTCGACACGGCATGCTGACGAAGATTCTATCCCGCAACAAATGACGCAATGCAACAAAATTGAAGAAAACGAATAATGTCGGATCGCGCAGACAGTCGCGTCCCCTGACCGATGGCGAAATCGCCTGCTGCAGCAAGCTGTTCGGCACGGCGGTCGACTACACGCGGGTGCGCATCCATGCGCGCGGCTGGTTTTTCGGCTGGCAGTGGCGCCACACGGCGATGGCGCCGGATGGCCATATCTGGTTCCTGCGCGACGATTACCGCGACGATTTTTCGCGCGAGCCGGCGTGGCGGCTGCTGTGGTTCATCCACGAGATGGTGCACGTGTGGCAGTGGCAGCTGGGTTATCCGGTGATGTGCCGCGGCGCGCTGCGCGCCGGCCTTTCCTACCGCTACCTGCTGCTGCCGGACCGCCGCCTGGGCGATTTCAACATGGAAGCGCAGGGCGACCTGCTGGCGGACTGGTTCGCGCTGCGCTGGCTCGGCGAGCCCGGCGCGATGCGCCAGCGCCAATACGCGCAGGATGCCTGGCTGTTCGAAAACGTGCTGGGCGATTTCCTGGCCGACCCGGCCAACCCGGCCAGCCTGCCGCGCCTGCCGTTGCCGTTCGCCGCGCGCACGATGGCGCTGCTCAGGAAACGGCGCTCTGCCTGAGCCACTCGGCCAGCGCATCCTGCGGCAGCGGGCGGCTGTACAGGTAGCCCTGCCCCTTGTCGCATTGCAGCGCGCGCACCACGTCGGCCTGTTCGAGCGTCTCGATGCCCTCGGCCACCGTGTTCATGCCCAGGCTTTGCGCCACTTTCACGGTCGCCTCGATCAGCACCCGATGGTGATGGCTCGTTTCGCTCTGGCTGACGAACGAACGGTCGATCTTGACCGTGTCCACCGGCAGCAGGTGCAGGCTGGCCAGCGACGAATAGCCGGTGCCGAAATCGTCCAGCGCGAGCGTGATGCCGAGCGCCTTCAGTTCGTGCAGCCGCAGCTGCACGTCGGTATCCTGTGCCGCCAGGCTTTCCGTCACCTCGAGCTGCAGGCGCTGCGGATCCATGCCCGTTTCACCCAGGATGCGCGCCACCGTGCCGGCCCATTCGCGCTGCCCCAGCTGCGCGCGCGACAGGTTCACCGCCAGCAGCCGCGGCGCCAGCTCGCCCAGCTCGTGCTGCCAGCGCACGAAATCGCGGCAGGCCCGCTCCAGCACGAAATCGCCCAGCGCGCCGATCAGGCCGCACTCCTCGGCCACGCCGATGAACTCGAACGGCGGCACGACGCCGCGCACCGGGTGCTGCCAGCGCACCAGCGCCTCGACGCCGGCCGAGCGGTCGGTGCCGCCATCGGAGCGCAGCGCCACCACCGGCTGGTACACCACGAACAGCTGCTCGGCCTGCAGCGCCAGGCGCAGGTCGGTCTCGATATCGGTGCGGCGGGCGGACCGCTCGCGCATCTCCGCTTCGAAGCGCACGAAGCGGGCCCCGCCGGCACGCTTGGCTTCCACCATCGCGATGCCGGCATCGCGCAGCAGCGCGTCGGGCTCGTGGCCATCGCCCCACGCGATGCCCACGCTCATGTTGCACACCACGTCGTGCCCCTGCAGATGGAAGGCGCGGCCGATCGCGCCGATCAGCCGGGCGGCCACGCTTTCGGCATCCTCGACGCGGCGCAATCCGTCGAGCACCACCACGAATTCGTCGCCGCCCACGCGCGCCGCCAGCTGGCCGCTGCGCTGGCCCAGCGGAAGGCGATCGGTGGGGGGACGCAGCACGTTGCGGATGCGCTCGGCCACCATCACCAGCAACTGGTCGCCCGTTGCCTGGCCCAGCGTGTCGTTCACCTGGCGGAACCGGTCGCAGTTCATGAACAGCACCGCGAAGCCGCCATCGTCCTTGCCGCCGCTGTCCCGCTCCAGTATCCTGCGCAGCTCCTCGTGGACGGCGCTGCGGTTCGGCATCCGCGTCAGCGCATCGGTGCGCGCCGCGGACGAAAGGCGGGTGGCCAGCCGCTCCTGTTCACGCTGCGCCTCCAGCGTGATGTCGGTGACCGCGGCCATCAGCCGGTTCCGGTCGATCTTCATCACCGACAGCGACAGCACCTGCGGGCCGTCGCGCCCGTCCGGCGCGTCGATCCGCAAGCCTTCGACGACCACGCCGGACGGCGTGTCGCAACGGGCAACCCTGTCGCGCAGATCCGCCGCCGCGGCGCCGAAGATGGCGAACAGGTTATCGAGCGCGCCTTGCGGCGCCAGCGGCATCAGCAATTGCGCCGCCATCGGGTTCAGCATGTCGATGGCGCCTTCGATGTCGGCCTGCAGCAGGCCGATCGGCGTGCGGTACAGGAACTGCATCAGCGCCTCGTAGGCGAGCTTGTCGTCGTGCTCCATCATGCGGCGACGCCCGGCAGGTCGGCGGTCCAGCAGACCACGCGGTTGCGGCCGCCGGCCTTGGCGGCATACAGCGCGCGGTCGGCGCGCTTGAGCAGGTCGTCGATGTTGCCTGCCTGCGCGTCCGCCAGCACCACGCCGGCACTGACGGTGAACGTGACCGCCGCGCCGTCCGCACGCACGGTCAGGCCTTCGACGGCCGCCAGCACGCGCCGTGCCACGGCGCAGGCCTGCGTGATCCCGGTCGACGGCAGCAGCACGGCGAATTCCTCGCCGCCCAGCCGGGCCACCACGTCCACGGCGCGGAACGTGGTGCGCAGCGCTTCCGCGAAGGCGCGCAGCACCGCGTCGCCCACCGGGTGGCCGTGCGTATCGTTGACGAGCTTGAAATGATCGAGGTCGAACAGCGCCACCGCCACCGGCCGCGGATAACGGCGCGCGCGGCCCAGTTCCAGCTCCGCGGCGTGGAAGAAGCCGCGGCGGTTGGCAACGCCGGTCAGGTGGTCGCTGAACACGGCCTGGCGCCAGCTCTCGCTGGCATCGCGCCGGTCGGTGATGTCGCGCAGGACCAGGCAATAGGCCGGATCGGTGTCCGGTGCCGCCGGGTCGCGCTCCGGCAACGGCGAAATCATCGCGCTGGCCCAGAACGGCGTGCCGTCGGCGCGCAGGCGCAGGCCTTCATCCAGGCTCCAGCCGCTGCCGTCGGCCTCGCGCAGCAGGTCTTGCGCATGTTCCGGCGTGGTCGTGTCGCCGGGCTCGAACACCGCGTACGGCTGGCCGACGACCGACCGGGTGTAGCCGGTCACGCGGCCGATGCTGTCGTTCCATTGCTCGATCCGGCCGGCGCCATCCAGGCTCACGAGCGCGTAGTCGGAAACACTGGCCAGCAGAGCGTTGAGCCACGCGTCGCTCTGGCGCAGCTGGCGGTCGCGCTGCACCTGCAAGGTCACATCCTGCAACACGCCCATCAGGCGCGCCGCGTCGAGCTTGACGATCGACAGGGCCAGGATGCGCGGCCCGGCACGCCCGCCGCCGCCGTGCAGGTGGATGTGCAGGCCATCGCAGATCTTGCCGCGCGGCGCCGTGAACTGCTGGCACAGCGTGCGCACTTCCGGCGCCACGTCCTGCAGAGCGGTGAACAGGTTGTCCAGGCAGCCGTCGCGCGACAACGGCATCAGCAGCTGGGCCGAAATCGGGTTGATCAGCGTGATCGCGCCATCGGTCCCGGCCTGCACCAGGCCCACCGGCGCCAGGTACAGGAACTGCATCAGCGCCTCGTGTTCGGCCGCCAGGTCCAGGCCCGCGGCGGCGCCGGCATCAGCACCGGCATCAACGCCCGCGTCGGCGCAGGAGCGGGGAACCGGTTCCGGCGCGAGACCGGAAGCAGGGCCGGGGCCGGACATGGGGCTGTCGTTCACGGCTGCCGCTGCACGAGCACGTAACGCGTGGCGGCGCCGGGCAGCGCCAGCAACCGCAGGCGCACCCTGGCCGGGCGCATCCGCAGCGTCAGCACATAGGAAATCGTTTCGTCGAGGGTAGCACCGTCGGCCTGCGCATCGTCGAAACGCTGTGCCACCATGAAGTTGTTCATGCACGGCGCAACGCTGGTGAAGAACGGCTGCCCCACCACGCTCTGCGGCGACAGGCCGGCCGCCTGCGACTCGAAGCGGTTGTAACGCCGCACCACGGTCGCCTCGTCGAATCCGATGACGCCAAACCCCAGCTCGTCGAGCTGTTCGTCGGTGAGCGCGGCAAGCCGCTGGTCCAGGTCGGGCTGGTCGAATGCTAGGGCGTTCATCGTCACTCCGTGTAAAAAAGCGCAAGGGATCTGGCGCAAGCACCACGAACCTGAGCAAGTCAGGTTGATGCGCGGCAATAGATGCTGACACGTGCATATCGGCCTGTCAATCCACGCACGGTTGAAAGTTACTATTTTCCCCCTCTGGAAACAGGCTTTTGCCGAGGGTAACGAAACGCGGTCCGGCTCCATACGATGCTAGCATCAAACTTCGAGTCACCCATTAACTCACTGGAAAAGGAACGCATCATGACCATGACCAAAGCAACCAAAGCGATTTTCGCAGCAGCCCTGTGCTTCGGCCTGGCCGCCTGCAGCACCACCGGCACGGATTCCAGCAGCGGCGCGAGCGACAGCTCGGCAACCGGCGCGGGCGCAACGTCCGGCAGCAGCTCCATGAATTCCGGCACCGCGGGTTCGACCACCTCCGGTTCCAGCACGTCCGGTTCGACCGATTCGAGCCAGTGGAATCAAACCGGCAACACGCCGGCCACCGCCACGCCGGGCACGTCGCCTACCAATCCGAGCAACGCCGACGACAACTCGGTCAAGAAATAACGTTGCGTTGCGATTGAACCGGTGGCCCGCTTCGGCGGGCCATTTTTTTTACCTGATCTGCGCCGGATTTCTGCCGGTTCGGGCCGGTCTATGGCAGCGCCAGCCGGTAGCGCAGCTTGCTCCGCTCCCCGCGCGAATACGTGGCATACGATGGCGGCACCGGCACTTCTTCCACGAGCTCGCAGCCAAGTCCTTCCAGCGTGCGCCGGCAGGCGGCGTTGTCCGGCGTGGTGGTGATCCACACCGGATCGAGCCCGAGCCGCGCCACTTCCGGCAGCAGCGCCCGCACCGCCAGCCCGGCAAAGCCGTGGCCACGGTGCGCCGCTTCGACGGCAAAGCCGATCTGCCCCAGCAGGTGCGTGAAGACGTGGGTATGACCGTTGCGCAGGCTGATTGTGCCCACGCGGATGCCGCCCGCCACGATGTGCCAGCGCCAGGCACGCACGCCCCATGGCGAACCGGCTGCACTGTAAGCGGTGTGCAGCACCAGTTCCACGCAGGCAGCGCGGTCGTCATGAAAGGGTGTGGCGGACGGCAAGGACAAGATCTGCTGGCAGGTTCGTTATGAGCCGCCAGCTTACCACCGCCGGCGCCATGCGAGGCCGGTATCGGACACGATCCCGGCGCCTCTATTACCCCGCCTTCGCACGTCGCCGTTTCGCTTGCGACACAGACCCGGTATACGGCAAAATCGTCTTTTACATGCACAACTTCGCGATACTTCATTCATCTTTCGGCAATATTATGCATCCTTCACGATTTCGGCTTGCGACGCCGGTACTGTCGCTGATGGCTGCGCTGCTGCCGGCGGCCGTGAGGGCCTTGCCCGCGCATGCGCCGCAAGCCCGGCATGCGCCGGGCCTCGCCACCCTGATCAACGCGTACCGTGCCGCGCCCGGAACGTGCGCCGGCATGCCGGCCACGCCGGTACCGCCCCTCGCCGTGGAACCGGCCCTGTCGCAGATCCACATCGCCACCGGCACCTTCCTCGAACCGGCGCTGGAACGCGCCGGTTATCCGGTCGAACATGCCGAGGCGCTGTTCGTCTCGGGCGCCAGCGAACCGGCCGAAGCGATGCAGGCGCTGCGCGACAAATACTGCACGCGCCTGCTGGGCGACGGGATCTCCGCCGTCGGCACCATCCGCGTGGCCGATGGCTGGCACGTGGTGCTGGCACGCCCCGAAAAGCGCGAGCTGCCGCAAGCCGACGGCATCGGCGAGGAAACCCTGGCCGCCGTCAACGCTGCCCGCGCCGCGCCGCGCAAGTGCGGCGATGAACAGTTCGGCGCCGCGCCGCCGCTGCGCCTGAACCGCGCGCTCGACGCGGCGGCCCTGTCGCACAGCCAGTACATGGCGCAAGTGCGCTACTTCAACCACCAGCAGAAGAACGGCAGCGTGGTCGGCGACCGCGCGCTGCGCGCCGGCTACCGGTGGCGCACGATTGGCGAGAACATCGCTTCCGGCCAGCGCACTGCGCAGGAAGCGGTCGAAGGCTGGCTGGACAGCCCGGGCCACTGCGCCAACATCATGAACGCGGCCTTCGTGGAAATGGGGGTCGGCTATGCCGTCAACCCGGCCCGCGGCACGCTGTACTGGACCCAGGTGCTGGCCCGCTGAACGTGCCGGCGCGATGCGGCGCCTAGAGGGAATTTCGTACATCCTTCACCGCCTGCGCCGCGGCCCGGGCTATTTCGGCGATGTCCTGGTCCTTCCGCCGGTCGAGCCAGCGCACCACGCCGCCCAGCAGCCACCACGCGGGCAGCCCCGCGACCACCAGCAGCGGCACGGCCACCACCGCCACGCCCAGCGCGGGATCGATGCCGCACAGCGCCATCACCGAGCCGGCCGACACGAACAGCGTGGGCCACCAGGAATGCAGCGCCACCAGCAGGAACGGCCCGATGATCGCCGCCATCGACGTGGCGCAGATGAACCGCACCCATCCTTCCCGGCGGGTGCGGGGCCACATGAACAGGAACGTCAGCACACAGGCCAGCGCGCCGGCCAGCAACGGCGCTGCAAAGAGTGTGAGAAGCGCGCTGCCGGCCGCGCCGATTACGATGGTCATGGTGCCTGTCTCCTGGTGGATGTCGCGGCCCGGAAGTTCCCAGCTGTTGCTTGAGTGAACTCAAAAAAGCATCAGACCGCTTGCAATCGACTTTATCAATTGATATAGTCCGAGTCAAGCGTTTGCTAATCTATCGAAAACGGCGCCCCATGGATCGATTTTCCACGGCGGTTTTTATCAATCGTCTGCATGTCTTCTTTTGCATGCCTTCCTTTGCATGACACCTTCTGCATGAACATCTACAGACATCGGCGGGAGCGACTTGCTTCCCTGATCCACGACCAGCATGGCGGCACGCGCAAGGCACTGGCGGAGGCCAGCGGCTGGAGCGAGGCACGCATCTCGCAGATCCTTTCCTCCACTTACCGCGAGGGCCGCGCGTTCAGCGAAAAGATCGCCCGCAAGCTTGAAAACGACCTGTCGCTGCCGGCGATGTTCTTCGACCATGGCGCGATCGCCCCGGCCGAGGAGCCATCGATGGCGCCCAATTTCCTGCGCGTGCGCCCGTTCGATGCGCACAGCCCCGGCATCGTGCAGATCCGCCGCGTGCGCCTGCGGCTGTCCGCCGGCATCGTGGGCTTTGCCGTCGAACCCGATGAAGAAGCGGGCGCCTCGTTCGGCGTGGAAACCGACTGGCTGGCGCGCAACCGCTTCGATCCGGACGAGCTGCTGGCCCTCGAAGTGACCGGCGAAAGCATGGAACCGCGCCTGTACAAGGGCGACCTGGTGGTGGTCAACACGGCCGACAAGACACCGGCGGACGGCCAGGTCTTCGCCGTCAACTACGAGGGTGAAACGGTGGTCAAGCGGCTCACGCGCGATGCCGGCAACTGGTGGCTCACCTCCGACAACCCGGACGTGCGCCGCTTCCCGCGCAAGCTGTGCGATGGCGCCACATGCCTGCTGATCGGCCGCGTGGTGCTGAAGAAAAGCGAGAACATCTGATGCCGGAGCGCCGCCTGGCGTGCATGTTCGTCGATGGCGTGGAAAACGCCGGCACCCAGTCGCTGCACTTCATCGGCGGCGCGCACGACCACATCCTGCTCGATGTGCCCGGCGCCGTGGCCGAACTGTGCATCTGGGTCAGCGTGGAGGCCCAGGCGGCGGCGCCGCTGCGCAAGCTGGCATTGTCGCTGTGGGCGCACGGCATGGAAATCGACTGGATCACCTACGAGGATGCGGCCGTGGCGCCGCCCGAAGGCCGGCACGGGCCGGCCTACACCGTCGACCACATCTTCAGCATTCCCGCCTGGCTCACGTTCCGCGATTGCGTGTTCGAAGTGCGCGCCGCGGGCGACAACGCGGCGATCGGCACCGCGTTGCTGACCCTGGAGCTGCCGCCGCCTTTCTAAAGCTGCTCCCGGTACATATTCAGGCCAGGGCACCGTGGCGGCGCGCCATCATGGCGCCCGCCACCCTGCCGCCGACGCGCTTGCCGACGGCGATCATCGGCTGCTCCACGAGGTGGAACGCGAGGTACGGGAAGACCAGCGCCATCGCCACGAATGCCCCCGCCTGCACCGCGAGCGGCAGGTGGTCCAACGAGCGGAACGCCACCATCAGCGCAGCGAAATGGGTGAGATAAATACCGTAGCTGTACTTGGCCACGATATGGCTGGCGCGATTGAGCCAGCGCGCGGACAGTTCGCCGAACCATGGAATCGCCAGCCCGAGCAGCAGGCACGTGATCCAGCGCGGACCCATCTGGTTTCCGTCGGACGCCACCCACGGTAGCGCGGCCAGCAACACCGCCGGCGGCCACAGCCACCCGGGCAGCACGCCGTGCCGGCCGAAGCGCCACGCGACCAGCCCCGGCAGGAAGCACGGCGCGTAATCGAGCACCAGCAGCCGGCCGGAAATCTCGGGCCGCAGGTGCGCGATCGGCAGCGCCAGCAGCCAGGCGCCAACCATCCACCACGCGGGGCGGCGGCGAAACGCCATGAACAGGAACGGCAGCGCGCAGTACATCTGCAATTCGAGCGGCAGCGTCCACAGGCCGCCCACCATCGATTCCTCGAAGACCAGGTTTTGCGTCAGCGTGAGGTTGGCCAGCAGCTGGCGCGGCGTCCATGCCGATCCGGGCAGCGCCGCCGCGACCAGCACGCACACGATCGCCAGCGGATAGATGCGGAACACGCGATGCACGAAGAACTCGGCCACGCGAGGCCAGCCCCACAGGCGGCTGCGCTCGAGGGAGCCCATCAATACATAACTGGTGTGGACAAAGAACATGATCACGCCGAGCTGGCCGACATGGTGCAGCAGTTCGCTGGACTGGCGCGTGACGATGATGACCGCATGTGAGCAGAACACGCACAGCACGGCGGCCGCGCGCACGAAATCCAGGTTGGCGCCGGCCGGGTGCATTGCCTGGCCCGTGCCCTTCGCAGCGGCGTTCATGCGGCGATCCTTTCAGGCCGCGGCGCATCGCCGCCCGACCATTTACGATTGAGCCAGCGCCGCGCCGGCCCCTCGATGAGATAAAAACTCGCTACCCCCAGGCACAGCGACAGCGCCAGCCCGGCCAGGCGCTGGGCCCACGAGCCGTCGCCATACAGGTAGGCCGGCTGCTGCCACAGGTACAGCGAATACGACCACAGCCCCAGCATCCGCAGCGGCTTCCACGACAGCACGCGCTGCACCAGCGGCGTGGCCGATGGCAGCAGGTTCACCGCCAGCGCGAACAGCAGGCCGCCCGCGTAGGTCTGCACCAGCACCGGCACCGACCACCATTGCGTGAGCATCGCCGCGCCGAAGATCGCGCCCCAGGCCGGTGCCGGCACCGCGATGCGGCGCTGGCCGATCAGCAGGTACAGGAACACCGAGGCGAACAGCGTGAAAGCGGCGATCTCCGTATGCAGCAGCATGCCCGTCAGCGCGCGGCCTTCGTGGTGCGTCACGTACCATGCGCCCGCCACGATGCTGATGCCCATGCACAGCGTGACGGCCAGCAGCATCCGGCTGCCCGAGCGCCCCGCCGCGACGGCCATCCCCGCCAGCAGCAGGTAACTGTGCTCCTCGACGCACAGCGACCAGAAGTGCCCGACCGGCAGCACGGCATGCCCCAGTTCGCCCGGAAAGTAGTTGAACGTGAACGTGGCCGCGGCCAGCAGCTCGGACCATGAAACCGGCATGCCGGCAAGCGCGCAGCCCAATACCACCACGGCCAGGTACACGTACGCCGCCGGGAATATGCGCGCGACGCGGCGGCGCAGGAAGTGCCCCACGGGCACGCGCTGCGTGATCAGCAGCCGCACCATCAGGAAGCCGGACAGCGCAAAGAACAGCCGCACGCCCACCGCCCCCATGTTCACGCCGGGCACCGGCAAATAGTGGCCGACCAGCAGCAGCAGGATCGCCAGGCCGCGCCAACCGTCGAGGTACGTGAGCTGTTCGGAGCGCATGCGGCCTCCTGCCGGGTAAAAAAGGTATTGTCATTTGTTATTTTATTTTTGGCAAGCTTTCGCGGGGAGGCTGTTGCAAGCCCGCTCCTCAGGACCGGGCAATCCAGGAATATTTCTCAAAACCGGGGTCAGACCCCAGTTTTTGGAAATATTCCTGAAAACCGGGTCGCGGGAGCGTAAGGCCGAGCCTCACCCGCTACGCAGGCGAGGAGGATGCTTCGCCGGAATCCATCGATCAAGCCGATGACTATTCCCGCCCCGCCATCCATGACCCCGCCGTTTTCCGCTACCTTTCCCCGATGAGCATACGATTCGCAGTCACCCTCGCCTGCCTGCTCGCAGGCGTTGGCATGGGCCAGGGCGCGGCGCACGCGGCGCCGGCCTACAAGCCCGAGGCACCGTCCCTCGTCCCCAACCTGCAGGGCCGGCTCGACCGGCCGCTGCGCTACCGCCCAGAGGGCGCCGACTTCGTCATCGACGAGGGTCGCGAGTTCTTCAACCGCCCGCTCTACGGCGGCAACACGGCGTTCCGCGTGGACGGCGGCGACCGCCCCGAGTTCGCGCTGTACCTGCCGGGCCGCGGCGGCAACCTGCGCCTCGGGGTACGCACGAAGGGCGGCACGCTGTGGCTGCACGAGGCGCGGCATGTGCAGACCCGCTATCGCCCCGGGGAACTGCATTACGAGATCGCCGACGGTCTGCTGGGCCCGAACGGGCGTATCCGGGTGGCGGCCGTGGCCTATGCCGCGACCGAAGGCCTGGCGGTGGAAATACGGGGCGAAGGATTGGCCGCGGGCGCCGAACTGGTATTCGCCTTCGGCCCCGGCAACGGCCAGCGCGGCCGCCGCGACGGCGACATCGGCACCGAGCGCGTGCCCATCGGCGAATTCTTCCAGTTCTCGCCCGCGTTCGCGCGCGGCGCGAAGTTCGACGTGTCCGGCCACGGCTTCACGGTCGCCACCGCGAAGGCCACCATCAGCATGACAATGGGCACCAGCGTTGGCACCAGCGTTGGCACCACCGCCGGCGCCGCGCCGCAAGTATGGAAAGCGCCCGCCGGCCAGTGGAATGCGTTACCCACGCTGCTCGCCTCCGCCGGCATCGGGGCGGGCGACGAAAACGTCGCCGTCGGCCGCGTGCCGCTCGGCGCGGCACCGGTGCACCTGGCGCTGCAGGTCGTGGCGCGCGAACAGCCCCGCGAGCAGCAGGTCTATCGGGAAGCGGGCGCCAGCGACGACAGCGGCAAGCGTCAAACCCTGCTGCCACGCTTCACGCCGGCCGAACTGCCGCAACGCTTCGCCGACGCCACCGGCCACTTCGCCCGGCTGCGCAACCACGTGCGCATCGAAACGCCGGACCCTTACCTGGACGCCGCGATGGGCGCGCTGAACGTGGCGGCCGATGCGGTGTGGGACGATACCCAGCAGGCGATCATGCACGGCGCCGTGGCGTGGCGCACGAAACTGCTGGGCTGGCGCGGCCCATATGCGCTCGATGCGCTGGGCTGGCACGAGCGCTTCCGCCGCAATGCCGATGCGTGGACCGTGCGCCAGGATACATCGCCGGTTCCCGGCTCGCCGCCGCCGCCCGAGCGCGCCACCAACCTCGCCCGCAACGAGGAAGGACTGCATTCGAACGGCGACATGAGCAAGTCGCACTACGACATGAACATCGGCTTCGTCGACGCGCTGCTGCGCCACCTGCTGTGGACCGGCGACATGGATTACGCGCTCGCCGCCTGGCCCGTGCTGGAGCGCCACCTGGCGTGGGAGCGCCGGCTGTTCCGCCGCGAGTTCGGCCCGTCGAAACTGCCGCTGTACGACGCCTATGCCGCCATCTGGGCCAGCGACGACCTGTTCTACAACGGCGGCGGCGCCACCCACACCACCGCCTACAACGCCTGGCACAACACGATGGCCGCGCGTATCGCCCGGCTGATCGGCAAGGACCCGGCGCCTTACGAAGCGGAAGCCGCGGCCATCCACCGCGCGCTGCGCGAGCAGCTGTGGATGCCGGAACGCGGCGCATTCGCCGAATACCGCGACGCCCTGGGCGGCCGGCAGCTGCACCCCAGCTACGCGCTGTGGACCTTCTATCACACGCTCGATTCGCGTGTGCCCACGCCGTTCGAGGCGGCGCGCATGGCGGCCGACCTGGACCGCCACCTGCGCCCGATCCCGGTACGGGGCCCCGGCGTGCCGGCCGACCGCCCGTATGCGGTGCTGCCCACCACGGACTGGATGCCGTATTCCTGGTCGATCAACAACGTGGTGATGTCCGAGAACCTGCATACGGCCCTCGCCTACTGGCAGGCGGACCGCGCCGAGACCGCGTTCGCCCTCGCGAAAGGCGCGCTGCTGGCCAGCCTGTATATGGGCATCAGCCCGGGCAACATCGGCAGCATGAATTACCTCGACGTCTACCGCCGCGAATCGCAGCGCGACTTCGCGGACGGCTCGGGCGTGATGTCCCGCGCGCTGGTCGAAGGCCTGTTCGGCGTGCGGCCCGATGCGCTGGCGGGCGTGCTGACGGTGCGGCCGGGCTTCCCCCACGACTGGCACCACGCGCGCCTCGCGCACCCGGACGTGGCCGTGGCCTGGCGCCGCGACGGCAATCACGAAACGTGGACGGTCAGCCAGCACGGCAAGCGCTTCCGGACGCTGGCCTTGCAGGTACCCGCCCGCGCCGCCGAGATCGCGGCCGTGACGGTGGATGGCAAGCCGGCCCGCTGGCAAGCGGAAGCCGGCGCCGTCGGTGCGCCGCGCCTGCTGGTGGAGGTGCCGCTGCACGCCGCCGTGACGATCGATATCGCCTGGCGCGGCGACGCCATCGAGGACGCGCGCGCGGCCCCGGCGGCGGCCGCTCCAGGCAACGGTTTCATGCGGGACGGCTCGACCCGGGAAGGTTTTACGCAAGAAGGTTTTACGCAAATGCGCCAGGGCGACTTCACCTGGTGGCGCGCCGCGCCGTCCGCGCCGCCGCCATCGGCCTGCACCCTCGAAGGCCCCGGCTGGACTGCCGGCGCGCCGGTGCGTTCCCGGCACGTCGAACTGGCGTTCAACGACCGCGTGACGGAGCTGTTCAAGCCGTTCAAATACCTGTCGCCCCGTTCGGCGCACGTCACGCTGGCCCTGCCGGCGCAAGGCGCCGGCGCCTGGGCCGGCCACGTCAACGAATTGCCGGTCGTCGACGATGCCGGCCTGCGCGCGCTCGGCGGCACGCTGCGGCTGCCGAACGGGCTGTCGTTCGCCACGCCCGTCGCCGGCGCCAACGTGGCATTCACCTCGCTGTGGGACAACTACCCGCGCGATACCACCGTGCCGCTGTCCGGCCGGGCGGCGCGCGCATTCCTGCTGATGGCCGGTTCCACCAACCACATGCAGAGCCGCATCGACAACGGCGAGATCGTGGTGGCGTATGCCGACGGCACCACCGCGCGCACGCCGCTGCGCAACCCGGACAACTGGTGGCCCGTCGAGCGCGACTACTTCACGGACGACTACCAGTTCCCGCTGTGCGGCGCGCTGCCCGTGCGCGTGGACCTGAAGACGGCCATGGTACGGGTGCCCGACCCCGCCACGTTCAAGGGCGCCGGCCGCGAAGCCATCGACGGCGGCGCCGCCACGGTGCTGCAGGTGCCGCTGGACCGTTCGAAGACGTTGAAGAGCGTGACCGTGCGCACGCTGGCCAACGATGTCGTCATCGGCCTGATGGGGGTGACGCTGGACCGGTGAACCTGCACCGGCAACTCCGCACGCGACAACCTGACCTGGAGATGTTCAACCATGCAATTCGCCACGACCGCCGGCAGCACGCTGCTGTGCTCCACGCTGATCGCAACGACAATGTTCATTCACACCGCAAGGGCTGGAAACATGGAAAAAGAGTGCTCCGTCAAGCTGCCCGGCATCCACTTCACGAAGTGCCTGAACGACGCCGACCGGAAAGCCACCGTGGCCGGCGATGCGGTCACCATCGTGGCCGGCGCGAAGCAGGATTATTTCAACGACCCGGACGACAAGCTGTCGAACAACACGGCGCCGGTGCTGCTGACCAGAGTCGACAACACCAGGCCGTTCACGTTCGTGGCCCGGGTGGCGCCGCAGTTCAAGGCCACGTATGACGCCGGCGCGCTGTACCTGTTCGTGACCGAAAAACTGTGGCAGAAGTTCGCCTTCGAACTGGACGAACGCGGCACCACGCGGATCGTGAGCGTGCGCACGATCGACACCTCCGATGACGCCAACCACGATCCCGTCAGCGACAAGGCCACTTACCTGAAACTGTCGTCCGACACGAAGACCGTGGGCCTCTACTACTCGAAGGACAAGACCACCTGGCACCTCGCACGGCTCTACAGGAACAGCTATCCGGCCACCGTGTGGCTGGGGCTGAGCGCGCAATCGCCGCTGGGCGACGGCAGCGGCACGGCGTTCACGGCGCCGGTGCTGACGAAGGAAAGCGTGAAGGATTTCAGGCTGGGGAACTGAGGGGCGGGCCGTCACCTGCTGCAGATCGGCCGTCGAAGCGCTTGCCGCCTGCCGCGCGATCGGCGGCCCGCCGGCGTCGGGCAGGCGCACGGTAGCTTCGACCAGCAGGATGATGCGGAAACATCCGTGCAATCTTATCGCCCCAGTCATGGTTATCTGGCGCCGATGGCCCGCGTGACCGCACGCATCACGTCGAGATCGGCTTCCGTAGCCGGCAGCTCGATGGCGCAGCGCTTGCCGGTGCGCGGATTGAACAGCCCTACGCTGAAGCGGGCGGGTTCGCCCTCGCTGTGCGTGGCGCGAAAGTTCCACTGCTTCCTGCCGATGCGCACCACGAGTTCGGGAGCATCGTCGCACGTCGAGACGCCGAGCTGGGTGCGGGGCAGCGCCCGGCCGCCGTTATCCGCCGCCAGGTGCAGCAGGATGAAGTGCAGCACATCGGCCACCGAATACATCCGCAGCACGGGCGCGATCCGCTCGATGGTGCTGGCCGACGTGATGAACCAGTGCGGGCACGGGCACTCGTTCAGCAGATTCTGCAGCGGCGCGTGGCACTGGTGGCAGCAGCCCTGTTCGCGGGCCGCCAGGAAGCGCTCGCGGCGGCGCGTGTCGCGGCCGAACGGGGCCAGGGCGGCGATGCCGCGGGCCAGCGGATCGGCGCTCGCGGCCGGCGGTGCGGGCATGGCCGGCGCGCGCGGCTCCGCCACCGGATGGGAGCGGGCTGGCATGGCGCCCGGCCATGTCCGGCCGGCCAGGCGTTCGGTGTCGGGCGTTACCCGTTCGGCTGTTCCAGTATTCATTCCCACCTCGCTCTGTTGTCTCACATGATTTGACGAACGGCGGGCGGATTTCCTCCGCTGAAACGAGAAAATGTTTACCTTGACAATTAGATGTCGATTGAATTCTAATTTGGATGTTGATCATCATCTTACTTGCCAGGGAGTTTTCATGGGTACCAGGACTTTTCTCGTTGCCGGCGCCACCGGCGATACCGGCCGCCATACCGCGCACGAGCTGCTAGCCGGCGGGCACGCGGTTCGCGCCTTCGTGCACCGGGTCGATGAGCGCTCGGAAGCGCTGCGCGCCGCAGGCGCGGACATCGTGACCGGCGACCTGCTCGATATCGATGCCGTGCGCGCGGCGCTCGATGGCGTGCACGGCGCCTACTTTGTCTACCCGCTGCGCCCCGGCCTGCTCGATGCCACCGCGTATTTCGCCCAGGCGGCGCGCGAAGCCGGCACCGGCGTCGTGGTCAACATGTCGCAGATCTCGGCTCGACGCGATGCCGCCAGCAATGCCGCGCGCAATCACTGGATCGCCGAGCGGGTGTTCGACTGGTCCGGCGTGCCGGTGGTGCACGTGCGCCCCACCTATTTCGCCGAGTGGCTGCTGTATCCGCACGTGCGCGCGGCGATCCGCGACGAAGGCCTGATCAAGCTGCCGTTCGGCACCGGGCGCCACGCGCCGATCGCCGCCGAAGACCAGGGCCGCGCCATCGCCGCCCTGCTGGCCGATCCGGCACCGCACCTCGGCCGCACCTACACGCTGAACGGCCCGGAAGAGATGGACGAACATGGCATCGCCGCCGCTGTCGGCGAGGTGCTCGGCCGCACCATCAGCTACCAGCCGATTTCCATCGACGAGTACCGCGCGCGGCTCGCCGCCACCGGCCTGTGGCCGTACCTGATCCAGCACCTGGTCGAAGTGGGGATCGACTGCAGCAACGGCGTATTCCGGGGCACCGACCGGATCATCGGATCGCTCACCGGCAAGGGGCCGATGACTGTGCAGGCATTCGTCCGCAAGCATGCCGCTGCATTCGGCTGAACGCACGCACCTCGAAAGGAACAGCATGAACTTCCCGCGCTTCTTCGTCGACAGGCCGATCTTTGCCGTGGTGCTGTCGGTGATCGTGTTCGTCGCCGGCCTGCTCTCGATCCTGAACCTGCCGGTTTCCGAATACCCGAACGTCGTGCCGCCTTCGGTGGTGGTGCGTGCCCAGTACCCGGGCGCCAATCCGAAAGTGATTGCCGAAACCGTGGCCACGCCGCTAGAGCAGGAGATCAACGGCGTCGAGAACATGCTTTACATGTCGTCGCAAAACACGTCGGACGGCGCGCTCAAGCTCACCGTCACCTTCCGCATCGGCACCGATATCGAACAGGCCGAGACGCAGGTGCAGAACCGCGTGCAGCGCGCGCTGCCGCGCCTGCCGGACGAAGTGCGCCAGATCGGCGTGACAGCGGCGAAGACGTCGCCCAACCTGACCATGCTGGTGCACCTAGTATCGCCGGGCGGCGAATACGACGACCTGTACCTGCGCAACTACGCCGTGTTGAACGTGAAGGACCGGCTGGCGCGCATTGGCGGCATGGGCGACGTCAACCTGCTCGGCTCGGGAGAGTATGCGATGCGTATCTGGCTCGACCCGCAAAAGGTGGCCGCGCGCAACCTTACGGCCGGCGACGTGGTGACGGCGATCCGCGAGCAGAACCTGCAGGTGGCGGCCGGCGCGATCGGCGCAGCGCCCTCGCGCGACAGCCAGTTCCAGCTCACCATGAACACGCGCGGGCGCCTGAAAACCGAGGAAGACTTCGGCCGCATCATCGTGCGCACCAATACCGACGGCGCCACCACGCGCCTGAAGGACATCGCCCGCATCGAACTGGGCAGCGGCTCCTATGCGCTGCGCGCCCTGCTCGACAACAAGCCGGCGGTGGCAATGGGCATCTTTTCGCTGCCCGGCGCGAACGACCTGCAGTTATCGAGCGATGTGCGTGCCACGATGGATGAACTGGCAAGGGATTTCCCCAAAGGCGTGGAGTACCGCATCGCCTACGACCCCACGATGTTCGTCCGTGATTCGATCCGGGCCGTGATCGGCACACTGCTCGAAGCAATCGCCCTGGTGGTGATCGTGGTGATCGTGTTCCTGCAGACCTGGCGCGCCTCGGTCATTCCGCTCCTGGCGGTACCGGTATCAATCGTGGGCACCTTCGCCGTGATGCTCGGCCTGGGCTTCTCGATCAACACACTGACCCTGTTCGGCCTCGTGCTGGCGATCGGCATCGTGGTGGACGATGCCATCGTGGTGGTGGAAAACGTGGAGCGCAACATCGGTGCGGGCCTGTCGCCGCGCAATGCAACGATCCAGGCAATGAAGGAAGTCTCCGGCCCGATCGTCGCCATTGCACTCGTGCTGTGCGCCGTGTTCGTGCCGATTGCGTTCGTGGCAGGGTTGACCGGCCAGTTCTACCGCCAGTTCGCGCTGACGATCGCCATCTCCACGGTGATCTCGGCGTTCTGTTCGCTGACGCTGGCGCCGGCGCTGTCGGCCGCCCTGCTGCGCCCGCACCACGCGCCGCCCGACCTGCTCACACGCTGGATGGATCGGCTGTTCGGGCGCTTTTTCCGCTGGTTCAACCGGGTATTCGGCCGCGTCTCGCACCGTTACGAGGCCGGCGTGAAGGGCGTGCTGCACCGCAAGTCCGCTTCGCTCGGCGTGTACGCGGTGCTCGTTGCCGGCGCCGTGGTGATGTTCCAGGTGGTGCCGGCCGGGTTCGTGCCATCGCAGGACAAGGGTTACCTGGTCGGCTTTGCCCAGTTGCCGGAAGCCGCCTCGCTCGACCGCACCGAGGCCGTGATCCGGCGATTGGCCGATACGGCGCTCGGCGTGCCGGGTGCCCGCAATACCGTGGCTTTTCCCGGCCTGTCGGTCAACGACCTGACCAACGCACCCAACTCCGGCATCACGTTCGTGGGCGAACTGGCACCGGAAACACGCAACAGCGAGGAGACGAGCGGCCCCGGCATCGCGGCTGGGATCAACCGGCGCGCCGGCGCGATCCAGGATGCGTTCATCATGGTGTTCCCGCCGCCGCCGGTGAATGGCCTGGGCACGATCGGCGGCCTGAAGATGATGGTGGAAGACCGCGCCAATCTGGGCTACGATGCGCTGTACCACGCTACCCAGGCGCTGGTCGACAGGGCACGCGCGGCCCCCGAGTTGGCCAGCGTGTTTTCCGGCTACCAGATCAACGTGCCGCAGCTGTACGCCGACATCGACATCACCCGTGCCCGCCAGCTCGGCGTGCCGCTGCCCGCCATCTACCAGGCGCTGCAGGTGAACCTCGGCTCCTACTATGTGAACGACTTCAACGGGTTCGGCCGCACGTTCCAGGTGCGGGTGCAGGCCGATGCGCGATTCCGCTCGCAGGTGGGCCAGATCGACCAGATCAAGGTGCGCAGCGACAGCGGCGGAATGGTGCCCCTTTCCTCGCTGGTGCGCATCAGCGACACCTATGGACCGGACCGCGTGCAGCGCTACAACAACTACACGGCGGCCGACCTCAACGCCGCGCCGGCGCCGGGCTACTCTTCCGGCCAGGCGCAGGCCGCGCTCGAACGGCTGGCGCGCGACAGGCTGCCGAAGGGTATGGGCTTCGAGTGGACCGAGCTGACCTATCAGAATATCCTGTCCGGCAATACGCTGCTGTACGTGTTCCCTCTGTGCGTGCTGCTGGTGTTCCTGGTGCTCGCCGCGCAATACGAAAGCTGGACCCTGCCCCTTGCCGTGATCCTGATCGTGCCGATGTCGATCCTGTGCGCGCTGGCCGGCGTGAAGATAACGGGCGGCGACCGCAACATCTTCACGCAGATCGCGCTGTTCGTGCTGGTAGGGCTGGCATCGAAGAACGCGATCCTGATCGTGGAATTCGCGCGCGAGCTGGAAGAGCACGGTCGCGGCGTGGCGGCGGCGGCCATGGAAGCATGCCGGTTGCGCCTGCGGCCGATCCTGATGACGTCGATCGCCTTCATCATGGGAGTGCTGCCTCTGGTGTTCTCGCACGGCGCCGGTGCCGAAATGCGCCACGCGATGGGCGTTGCCGTGTTTGCCGGCATGCTGGGCGTGACGCTCTTCGGCCTGTTCCTCACACCGCTTTTCTATGTACTGCTGCGCACGTTCGCCCTGCGACTGGCCGCGCGTCGCGCGGCTCATGCGGGCGCTGAAGTGGAGATTTGATTAGAATGCACTCAACATCCAAATTATCGCAACGGAGGACAGGAACATGAGGAAATCACGCGCCGAAGCGGCCGTCACACGCGAACGCATCGTCGAAGCGGCATCGGCAACCTTCCGCCGCCAGGGCATCGCCGCCACCGGACTGGCCGACCTGATGGCCGGCGCCGGGCTGACACACGGCGGTTTCTACAAACATTTCGCGTCCAAGGAACAGGTGGTCGCCGAGGCCGGCGCGCGCGCCATTGAACAAACGAGCGAGACCATCGGCGCCGCCATGGCGCAGGCGACGGCAAAGGGCGACGTGCCGCTGCGGCGCGCCATCGACACCTATCTGACCACGCAGCACCGCGATCATCCGGAAACCGGTTGCGCCTTCGCCGCGCTGGGTCCGGAACTGGCGCGCGAAGGCGAAGCCGTGCGGGTCGCGGCAGGTACCGGCATGGAACGCCTGATCGAGGTATTCGGCCAGGGGGCCAGCCGTGCCGATGCCGTGGTGGCGCTGTCGGCCATGGTGGGCGCGATGACGCTGGCACGGCTGGCGCCGACCGAGGCGGCATCCGCGCAGATCCTGGACCTGGTGCGCGCGCATTTGCTGGCGCACCTGACCTCCGGCGATGACGCTTCCTGAAACCGGCCACGGCCGCGGCGCGCTGCGCACGCGCAGCCTGCACAGCGGCGACTACGCCATCACGCGCCTCACGCAGCATGGCGGCGCCCATGTGGAACTGGTGCAGGAGCAGCCCGGCGACGCCTATATCCTGATGGTGAAACTGCGCCCGCCGCACAGCTTCGAGCTGTTCGTCGGCGGCGAGCCGCGCCTGCGCGTACGGGAGCAGGCGGGCCAACCCGGCAGCCTGTGCCTGGTGCCGCGCGAAGCAGGCGTGCGCCTGGCGCTCGATGCGCCATTCGACATGGTGCAGTTCGACTTTCCACAGCGCGCGCTGGAGGAATGGGCGGCGGCACACGGCATGCCGGCACCGAGCCCGCTGCGCCTTCCTCCGCCCGGCACCTGCGATCCCGCGGTCGCCGCCCTGGCCGGCGCCCTGCTGCCGGCCCTCGAAAAGCCGGCGCGGGTTTCGCCGCTGTTCGTCTCGCACGCCACCCAGGCACTGGCGGCGCACCTGCTGCATACCTATGGCGGCCGGGCCGTGGCGGTCGGGCGTGGCGGGCTGGCGCCGTGGCAGGAACAGCGCGCCAAGGAAAAGTTGCGCGCGCATGCCGATGGCCATGTCCGGATCGCCGACGTGGCGGCGGAATGCCGCCTGTCGCCAGGCCATTTCGCCACGGCCTTCAAGCGCAGCACCGGCTGTTCGCCCACGGCGTGGCTGGCCAGCCAGCGCATCGACAACGCGCGGGCGCTGCTCAGGCGCCACGACCTTTCGCTGTCCGAAATCGCCAGGGCCGCGGGCTTTTCCGACCAGGCGCATTTCACGCGCGCGTTCGCGCGGGTGGTCGGCATGCCGCCGGGCGCGTGGCGGCGGCAGCTTTGAACCGGCCACCAGTCTATCTATCGATAGGCTGGTGTACACTTGCATCTCCGATCATCCACGAAGACATCACGATGCGCACCCAGGCCGATACCCGCGAACAGATCATGGTTGCCGCCCGCAGGATGGTGCAGGCGCGCGGCTACAACGCGCTCAGCTTCCGGGACCTGGCCGGCAGTGTCGGCATCAAGAGCGCCAGCGTGCACTACCACTTCCCCACCAAGGGCGACCTGGGCGCCGCGCTGGCACAGCGCTATACCGAGGATGGCGTGGCATACCTGGATGCCCTGGCGGGCGAAGGGCTCGACTACCGCGCATGCCTGGCCCGCTACGTGGCGGTGTTCCGACGCGCGCTGGAAGACGGCAACCGCATGTGCCTGTGCGGCATCATGGCAGCGGAGAATGAAGATTTGCCGGAAGCGGTGCGCGCCGAAGTGGCGGCCTTCACGAATGCCAACGTGGCATGGCTGTCCACGCTGGCGGCCGAACGGCGGCCCGGTACATCGCCCGAACTGGCGCGCGCCCGCGGCGCAGCCATCTACGCCGCCGTGGCGGGTGCCCAGCTGGTGGCGCGCGGACGGAGCGATATCGCCGTCTACGACGCCATCATGGGGGCATTCGCCGACACGGGGCTGTTCGACTGATTACCGCTGGCCTGGGAGAAGCTAAAATCCCAGGCGCCGCAGGTCTTCCGGCAGCATCTGCTGCCCGCCGCGCCCTTTCACGCTCGGCAAATCGGACACGCGCCCCAGCCATTCGTGCAGCGCATCGAGCTCCGGCGGCACCGCGATGCCCGCGGCACCGGCGAACCAGATCCCGGCCAGCAGCGTGATATCGGCCATCGAGAAACGTTCGCCCGCCACCCAGGGGGCGGCACGCAGCACGTCATTGAAGTAACGCAGGCCCTCGGCCGCACGGCGTCCCTCGCGCTCGCCCCACTCGGCGCGGCCCGCCCAATCCTGGCTCTTGAACGCCTGCAGCGCATTGCCCAACCCCGGGGTGGCGTGGTGAAAATAGTGGCCGACCGGGTCCAGCACCTCGCTCTCGGCGCGCCGCTGCATCATGTGGATCAGGCCCTTCTCGCGCGGCGTGCGGCCGGTAAGCACCGGGTTGCCATCGAGATTGTCGAGGTATTCGGTAATCGCGGTGCACTCCGACAGCAGAGTGCCATCGTCCAGTTCCAGCACGGGCAGTACACCGAGCGGATTCTTCGCCAGAAATGGCCCGGCCTTGTGCTCCGCGCCGATCAGGTCGACATCGACATATGCGACATCCCTGGCAAGCCGCTTTTCAGCGAGCACGATGTGGATGCGGGCGGGGTTGGGAAAGCCGGGGCGTTGGTACAGTTTCATTGGAACTCCTAGGTTTATCTATCGGTAGATAGATAATAAGTTTGGGCGTTTTGGAGCGTCAATGAATAGCGGCTTGGGGTGTGCGCGGGCCGGAAACCGGGGCAAAGGGGCGTCGATCCATGCAAATCCCCGCAATCGCCTGGCTGCTGCCGAGCTGCGAGGTTCACGCGGCTTCTCTGGAGGGCGCGCCTCGAAGATGGGTGATTGATGCACCACCGTAGTGGGTGTAAGCTGAAGCCTGGCAGCCGATGAGCTTGCAATGCGCGAAGGATCGACCATGAAGCTGGTTCAATGCACGTCCACCGGACAAGATGGCTGGCTCGGCCTCCGACAGGCACTCTGGCCCGAAGGAGTGCCGGCCGAGCACATCGCGGAGATGCAGTTTTTCCTCGATCACCCTGGCAGGTTCTTCCAGCTCGTGGCGTATGAAGGCGATAATCAGCCGGCTGGCTTTGTCGAAGCAGCGTTGCGCGGTGACTACGTGAATGGCACTGACAGCTCGCTCGTCGCTTTCCTCGAGGGGCTCTATGTCGCCCCGGGGTACCGCCGCATGGGCATCGGCACACTGCTGATCGCCGCCGTCATCGCATGGGCCAAGGCCTGCCACTGCACCGAGCTCGCTTCGGATGCGCTGCTGGACAACGAAGGCAGCCAGGCCATGCACCGCGCCCTCGGATTCACGGAAACGGAACGCGTGGTGTTCTTCCGCAAGCTGATTCCATAGCCTCGTCGCAGACGGGCTTGTGCGCGTCTTTCGACGACGCAGGATCGCTCCGACAGCATGTCCAAATGTACGCGCGATTGTCAGATCGCCGACGCTCGAGCACTGGTGTCAGACACTTTTTTCTAAAGGAAAAAGGTGTCTGACACCGGTTTTCCCGTGCGTTTCGACTCTCCAAAGCAAAAACCCCCCGACCAGGCTCACGATTCATCGTGAGCGGACGGGGGTTTCTCTATATAACAGCCTGATTGAACCCACTTTCACACTGGTTGCAGCAGCGAAGCCCGGCAATGCTGGGCTGAGCAATCGGCGCGATTAATCAGCAATGCCCGGCGGAGCACAAAAACCATGGACAGCGAGCCCAGTCCGCAGCGTCCTGCTGAAGCAGCGCCCCAAAGCAAAAAACCCCCATCTGCACTGAACGCGATCTTGAGCGCGTTCAGGCTGATGGGGGTTTCTCTATATAACAGCCTGACGATAACCTACTTTCACACTGGTTGCAGCACTATCATCGGCGCAAAGTCGTTTCACGGTCCTGTTCGGGATGGGAAGGGGTGGGACCGACTTGCTATGGTCATCAGGCATGACTTGTACGTAGCGTCGCTCCCTGTCGGGCAGCGCAGCTACTAATCTGGAAGAAGTAAAGTTAGGGTAATTCAAGCTGCATCGTCAAACACAGGCAAATGCTCCATAACCGTCAAGGTTATAGGGACAAGCCTTACGGGCAATTAGTATCAGTTAGCTTAATGCATTACTGCACTTCCACACCTGACCTATCAACGTCCTGGTCTCGAACGACCCTTCAAAGAGCTCAAGGCTCTGGGAAATCTCATCTCAAGGCAAGTTTCCCGCTTAGATGCTTTCAGCGGTTATCTCTTCCGAACTTAGCTACCCGGCAATGCCACTGGCGTGACAACCGGTACACCAGAGGTTCGTCCACTCCGGTCCTCTCGTACTAGGAGCAGCCCCCTTCAAATTTCCAACGCCCACGGCAGATAGGGACCAAACTGTCTCACGACGTTTTAAACCCAGCTCACGTACCACTTTAAATGGCGAACAGCCATACCCTTGGGACCGGCTACAGCCCCAGGATGTGATGAGCCGACATCGAGGTGCCAAACTCCCCCGTCGATATGAACTCTTGGGAGGAATCAGCCTGTTATCCCCAGAGTACCTTTTATCCGTTGAGCGATGGCCCTTCCATACAGAACCACCGGATCACTATGTCCTACTTTCGTACCTGCTCGACTTGTCGGTCTCGCAGTTAAGCACGCTTATGCCATTGCACTATTAGCACGATGTCCGACCGTACCTAGCGTACCTTCGAACTCCTCCGTTACACTTTAGGAGGAGACCGCCCCAGTCAAACTGCCTACCATGCACTGTCCCCGATCCGGATAACGGACCAAGGTTAGAACCTCAAATGAACCAGGGTGGTATTTCAAGGTTGGCTCCACGAGAACTGGCGTCCCCGCTTCAAAGCCTCCCACCTATCCTACACAGATTGATTCAAAGTCCAATGCAAAGCTACAGTAAAGGTTCATGGGGTCTTTCCGTCTAGCCGCGGGTAGATTGCATCATCACAAACATTTCAACTTCGCTGAGTCTCGGGAGGAGACAGTGTGGCCATCGTTACGCCATTCGTGCAGGTCGGAACTTACCCGACAAGGAATTTCGCTACCTTAGGACCGTTATAGTTACGGCCGCCGTTTACTGGGACTTCAATCAAGAGCTTGCACCCCATCATTTAATCTTCCAGCACCGGGCAGGCGTCACACCCTATACGTCCACTTTCGTGTTTGCAGAGTGCTGTGTTTTTATTAAACAGTCGCAGCCACCATTTTATTGCAACCCTTTCACCCTCATGGAGTAAACCATTCAAGCTACCGGGGCGTACCTTTTCCCGAAGTTACGGTACCAATTTGCCGAGTTCCTTCTCCCGAGTTCTCTCAAGCGCCTTAGAATACTCATCTCGCCCACCTGTGTCGGTTTGCGGTACGGTCTCGTATGACTGAAGCTTAGAGGCTTTTCTTGGAACCACTTCCGATTGCTTCGCAGCACATGGCCGCTCGTCCCGTTCCCTTGAATTACGTGCCCGGATTTGCCTAAGCACCTTCTATGAAACAGAAACTGACTATTCCAACAGTCAGACAACCTTCCGCGATCCGTCCCCCCATCGCATCATACGACGGTGCAGGAATATTAACCTGCTTCCCATCAGCTACGCATCTCTGCCTCGCCTTAGGGGCCGACTCACCCTGCTCCGATGAACGTTGAACAGGAAACCTTGGGCTTACGGCGTGCGGGCTTTTCACCCGCATTATCGCTACTCATGTCAGCATTCGCACTTCTGATACCTCCAGCATCCTTTACAAGACACCTTCGCAGGCTTACAGAACGCTCTCCTACCATATCTATTGCTAGATATCCGCAGCTTCGGTGACTGGCTTAGCCCCGTTACATCTTCCGCGCAGGACGACTCGATCAGTGAGCTATTACGCTTTCTTTAAATGATGGCTGCTTCTAAGCCAACATCCTGACTGTTTTAGCCTTCCCACTTCGTTTTCCACTTAGCCAATCTTTGGGACCTTAGCTGGCGGTCTGGGTTGTTTCCCTCTTGACACCGGACGTTAGCACCCGATGTCTGTCTCCCAAGCTCGCACTCATCGGTATTCGGAGTTTGCAATGGTTTGGTAAGTCGCGATGACCCCCTAGCCATAACAGTGCTCTACCCCCGATGGTGATACTTGAGGCACTACCTAAATAGTTTTCGGAGAGAACCAGCTATTTCCAAGTTTGTTTAGCCTTTCACCCCTATCCACAGCTCATCCCCTAATTTTTCAACATTAGTGGGTTCGGTCCTCCAGTGCGTGTTACCGCACCTTCAACCTGGCCATGGATAGATCACTTGGTTTCGGGTCTACACCCAGCAACTAGCGCCCTGTTCGGACTCGATTTCTCTGCGGCTCCCCTATTCGGTTAACCTCGCTACTGAATGTAAGTCGCTGACCCATTATACAAAAGGTACGCCGTCACGGAACAAGTCCGCTCCGACTGTTTGTATGCACACGGTTTCAGGATCTATTTCACTCCCCTCCCGGGGTTCTTTTCGCCTTTCCCTCACGGTACTGGTTCACTATCGGTCGATTACGAGTATTTAGCCTTGGAGGATGGTCCCCCCATGTTCAGACAGGATTTCTCGTGTCCCGCCCTACTTGTCGCATACTTAGTACCACCGGTCTGGTTTCGCGTACGGGGCTATCACCCACTATGGCGCCTATTTCCAGAGGCTTCCACTACCAGTCCGACTATCATATGCAGGCTCATCCCATTTCGCTCGCCACTACTTTGGGAATCTCGGTTGATTTCTTTTCCTGCAGCTACTTAGATGTTTCAGTTCGCCGCGTTCGCTTCACACACCTATGTATTCAGTGAGTGATGACCTATAAGGCCGGGTTTCCCCATTCGGAAATCTTCGGATCAATGCTCGTTTGTCAGCTCCCCGAAGCTTATCGCAGACTTCTACGTCCTTCATCGCCTGTAATCGCCAAGGCATCCACCATGTGCACTTATTCACTTGTCCCTATAACCTTGACGGCTATCGGTATCAAGCATTTACTACTGTGTTTTGATGAGCTTTATTACTACCCTGAACATGCGATGTCTCGCACGTTCAATAAAACTTTACTTCTTCCAGATTGTTAAAGAACGAAACAGCAGTAGTCTCTAAAAGACTAAACATAAAAGTGAACTCGTCACGCTTACGTTTAATATTTTGAGTAGATGCGTTGGTGGAGGATGACGGGATCGAACCGACGACCCCCTGCTTGCAAAGCAGGTGCTCTCCCAGCTGAGCTAATCCCCCAGGGATTTTCTTGTGCCTGATACGTGGTGGGTCTGGTTGGGCTCGAACCAACGACCCCCGCGTTATCAACACGGTGCTCTAACCAGCTGAGCTACAGACCCGCGCTACAACACGATTGCGGCACTACTGTTTCTTCTTCATTCGACAGTCGATAAGTGTGGACGTTTGATGAGCAAGGATTCCGAAGAATCGTGCCTACTCTAGAAAGGAGGTGATCCAGCCGCACCTTCCGATACGGCTACCTTGTTACGACTTCACCCCAGTCACGAATCCTACCGTGGTAAGCGCCCTCCTTACGGTTAAGCTACCTACTTCTGGTAAAACCCGCTCCCATGGTGTGACGGGCGGTGTGTACAAGACCCGGGAACGTATTCACCGCGACATGCTGATCCGCGATTACTAGCGATTCCAACTTCATGCAGTCGAGTTGCAGACTACAATCCGGACTACGATACACTTTCTGGGATTAGCTCCCCCTCGCGGGTTGGCGGCCCTCTGTATGTACCATTGTATGACGTGTGAAGCCCTACCCATAAGGGCCATGAGGACTTGACGTCATCCCCACCTTCCTCCGGTTTGTCACCGGCAGTCTCATTAGAGTGCTCTTTCGTAGCAACTAATGACAAGGGTTGCGCTCGTTGCGGGACTTAACCCAACATCTCACGACACGAGCTGACGACAGCCATGCAGCACCTGTGTTACGGTTCTCTTTCGAGCACTCCCAAATCTCTCCGGGATTCCGTACATGTCAAGGGTAGGTAAGGTTTTTCGCGTTGCATCGAATTAATCCACATCATCCACCGCTTGTGCGGGTCCCCGTCAATTCCTTTGAGTTTTAATCTTGCGACCGTACTCCCCAGGCGGTCTACTTCACGCGTTAGCTGCGTTACTAAGTCAATTAAGACCCAACAACTAGTAGACATCGTTTAGGGCGTGGACTACCAGGGTATCTAATCCTGTTTGCTCCCCACGCTTTCGTGCATGAGCGTCAGTCTTGACCCAGGGGGCTGCCTTCGCCATCGGTGTTCCTCCACATCTCTACGCATTTCACTGCTACACGTGGAATTCTACCCCCCTCTGCCAAACTCTAGCCTTGCAGTCTCCATTGCCATTCCCAGGTTAAGCCCGGGGATTTCACAACAGACTTACAAAACCGCCTGCGCACGCTTTACGCCCAGTAATTCCGATTAACGCTTGCACCCTACGTATTACCGCGGCTGCTGGCACGTAGTTAGCCGGTGCTTATTCTTCAGGTACCGTCATGAGGCACGGATATTAGCCGTACCCTTTTCTTCCCTGACAAAAGAGCTTTACAACCCGAAGGCCTTCTTCACTCACGCGGCATTGCTGGATCAGGGTTGCCCCCATTGTCCAAAATTCCCCACTGCTGCCTCCCGTAGGAGTCTGGACCGTGTCTCAGTTCCAGTGTGGCTGGTCGTCCTCTCAGACCAGCTACTGATCGTCGCCTTGGTGAGCCTTTACCTCACCAACTAGCTAATCAGATATCGGCCGCTCCAGGAGCACAAGGCCTTGCGGTCCCCTGCTTTCATCCTTAGATCGTATGCGGTATTAGCGTAACTTTCGCTACGTTATCCCCCACTCTTGGGCACGTTCCGATATATTACTCACCCGTTCGCCACTCGTCAGCGGAGCAAGCTCCCTGTTACCGTTCGACTTGCATGTGTAAAGCATGCCGCCAGCGTTCAATCTGAGCCAGGATCAAACTCTTCAGTTTAATCTCTGTTTAAAGTCATTGCTGACTTGTCTTGAATTCCCACCATTGGCGGAAATTCACTCTCAAGATACTGACGAACCTTCTTGCGAAGGTTACGTTTATTTCTTGTGAGCGTTTGATGCTATATTTTGAGCTGTCGGGGCCGAAGCCCCGGGCACATCATCAAACGCCCACACTTATCGACTGTTGATTGTTAAAGAATTCTGCCCTTGAAGGCCTTGCCACTTTGTCGACAAATCGTTGTGTTTGTCAGCAGCAGAGAGGCGAGATTATCAGGTGTTTCATGCATCTCGTCAACTCTTTTGTTTCCAGTGCTTTCCAATTCGATAGCACCTTCAACACCTCGCTGCACCTGCATTACTGCGTTGCTTGCTGCGAGGGACAGAACTATAACAAAGCTCCCTGAGCTCTGCAAGAGGCTCCGCAACAAATCGCATTCCAGTCCGCCGCCCTCCCGATAACAGTTTTCCATCGGCGAAAATACGGCTATTCTTTCGACAAGATTCCGCAACACAACTTAACCTTGCCGCACACCGGCAGGCCACTGCTCTCGTTACGACGCCTTATCGTGCCCAACTGATGCTGAAAGCCGACCAGATCCTTGCGCTTGCTCCCGATGCCGCATCCGCGAAAGCAGGATCGCAGCTTGCCGCTCCCGCCAAATGGGGCGGGCTAGGCCTGAACGGCAACGCACTGTGGGGCGAATGCCAGGGCAGCGGCAAGCTTCCCTATCGCACCCAGATCGACCTCGGCGAACCCGCCTTCAAATGCTCCTGCCCGAGCCGCAAGTTTCCGTGCAAGCATGGCCTGGGCCTGTATCTTCTGCGCGCGGCCGAACCTTCGCTCTTCAACGAAAGCGAAGCGCCGCAATGGGTAAGCGACTGGCTCGACGGGCGCAAGGCGCGCCGCGAGAAGAAGGAGGAACCGGCAAGCGAACGATCTCCCGAAGCCGCCGCCGCCGCCGCCGCCCAGGCACGCAAGCGTGAAGACAAGCGCGCGCAAAACATCGCCAATGGCCTGGCCGACCTGCAAACCTGGCTGGAAGACCTGGCCCGCGACGGCCTGGCCACGGTGCGCGAGCGCGGCCCCGCCTTCTGGGAAACCATGGCCGCGCGCATGGTCGATGTGCAGGCCGGCGCGATCGGCAACCGGCTGCGGCGCGCATCCGGCCTGTGCTTCCAGGCGGCCAATCCCGACTGGGAGCGCCAGCTGGCCGCCGAGCTCACCTCCCTGTACATGCTGTGCGAAGCCCATGGCCGGCTGGACGCGCTGCCGGCGCCCCTGCAAGCCGATGTGCGCACGCTGGTCGGCTGGACCGTGCCGCAGGAAACCGTGCTGGCCGGGCCGCCCCTTGCCGACCGCTGGCAGGTACTGGCCCAGTACACGGCGGACGAAGCCCGGGTGCGCTCGCGCACGACCTGGCTGCGAGGTGCCGGCAGCGGACGCTGGGCGATGCTGCTGCACTACGCGGCCGGCGAACAAGGCTTCGATGTGCCGCTTGTGGCGGGAACCGAATTCGATGGTGCCCTGTGTTTCTACCCGGGCGCCTGGCCGCTGCGTGCGCTGATCGGTGAACAGTCGGGAACGCGCCCCATCGGGTCGATCGCTTCATCGCCCGAATTCGACACCGCGCTCGACGGCTACGCCGCCGCACTGGCGGTGCAACCCTTCATCGACCGCTACCCCATGATGCTCGACGCCGTGGTGCCCGACAGCGCAAGCCGCAACACCCTGCGCAGCGCCGACGGGCGGCTGGTCGCGCTGCATTCCTCGTTCCGGCATGCGCTGCACCTGCTTGCGCTCAGCGGCGGCCATCCGGTCACCGTTTTCGGCGAATGGGACGGCGCCTGCCTGCTGCCCCTGAGCGTGTGGCACGGCGGCCGGCTGTTCAATTTCGGCACGGAGTTCAGGTCATGACGGCACCCGTCCCGCTGCACAAGCACCTGCTCGTCGGCACCGCCCGCGCGCCGCTGCCCGCCGGGCTGCTGGAGGCGGAGCTGGCCGGTGCCGCCGGCACGGCACTCGATGCGCCCGGGATCGCGCCCGAGCGGCGCCTTCTGCTCGCCGCGGGCGCGGCTGACCTGTGGGCACGCGCCGGTTACCTGCCGCCGCCGGCGCCGGCCGCCCCGCCTTCGCCCAGCGCGCCGGAACGGCAGCCGGCCTGCCCCTTGCCGGCGGAATCCATCCTCCGGCGACTGCTGCAGGATGGCCACCCGCCGTCGCTGCAGGCCGAGTGGCTCGATCTCCTTGCCGGCAAGCCGGCACGCCTGCCGGAACGCTTCCTGCCCGACGTCCTGGCCCTGGCCACCCGCCAGCCCGGCCTCAGGCCGCGCGTGCACCCGGTGCTGGGCATGCGCGGCCAGTGGCTCGCGGCGCTCGAACCGGCATGGGCGTGGGCGGCCCGCCGGCAGGATGACGCCGAGGTACAGCAGGCATGGCACGACGGCACGCTGGAGCAGCGCGTGGCGGCCCTCGAACGCTGGCGGCACGTGGATGCAGCCGCCGCGCGCGCGGCGCTGGAATCGACCTGGCCCGGCGAGCCGCCCGAGAACCGGGCGGCCCTGCTCCCGTGCCTCGGCACCGGCCTGGAGACGGCCGACGAAACTTTTCTCGAAGCGGCACTGGACGACCGGCGCAAGCCCGTGCGCCAGGCCGCGCAACGGCTGCTGGCGGGCCTGCCGGGCTCGAAGCTGTCGCAACGCATGGTGACGCGCGCAACGCCGCTGCTGTATGCCGAAAAGCGCATCCTGCGCGGTACCCGGCTGGTGGTGACACCGCCCGCGGAGCGCGATGCGGCAATGATCCGCGACGGCGTCGGCGATGGAAAATATCCCGGGCTCGGCGAAAAGGCCGGGTGGCTGGTGGACATCCTCGCGGCAATCGCCCCATCGCACTGGTCCGCGGTGCTGAACCTGTCGCCGGACGAGTGCATCGCGCTGAGCGCCGCCACCGACTACCAGGAAGCCCTGCTGCTCGGCTGGACGGGCGCCCTGCAGCTGCACCTGGCGCACGCGCCCGCGCCGGAGCTGCTGGCCTGGCTGGAAGCGTGGACCCGGATCTGGCTCAAGGCCGACGGCACGGTGCGCTATCAGAATGCATCCGCCTTCGTGGGCGCGTATGCCGCCTTGCCCGCGCCGGCCGTGCACGCGATGCTGCTGCAGCTGGTCGAAGCCAGTCGCGCCCCCTGGGAGGAGGCCGACGCCGCGCTGGCCGGGCTGCTGCACCAGCTGGCGGACGCCACGCCCGCGCCGTGGCCCGCGGACCTCTCGCATGCGATCGCGCGGCGCCTGCTGGGCGCCCTGCCCGTGCTGTCGGCGCGCCAATGGGAATTGCGCTCCGCCCTGCCCGCGCTGGCGGCAGTGCTCGACCCGGCCGCGGTGCTCGAAGCCGCGCACCAGTGGCCTGGCCTGGCGGACGATCCGCATGGCTGGCAGGCCCCCGTCGACCAGTTTTTCCACCTCGTGCGTTTTCGCCACGAGATGATCCTTTCATTCCAGGAGCCCGCATGACCGCACTCACCACCGTCCTTCGCCAGCACGCCGAGGACCAGTACGCGACCGAGCTGGAGGCATTGATCGCCAGCGACACGCGCCAGCGCCCGCCACGCTGGAAGATGTCGCCCTGGGCGGTATCGACCTACCTGCTGGGCGGGAAACTGGAAAACGGCGTGGAGATCAGCGCCAAGTACATCGGCAACCCGCGCGTGATCGAGATCGCCGTCGCCACGCTGGCGACCGACCGCGCACTGCTCCTGCTGGGCGTGCCGGGCACGGCCAAGTCGTGGGTATCGGAACACCTGGCGGCGGCCATCAGCGGCGATTCGACCCTCGTGGTGCAAGGCACCGCCGGCACCGGCGAAGAAGCCATGCGCTATGGGTGGAACTATGCGCAGCTGCTGTCGAAAGGCCCGTCGCTGGAGGCGGTCGTGGCCAGCCCGGTGATGCGCGCCATGCGCGAAGGGAAGATCGCGCGCGTCGAAGAGCTCACGCGCATCGCCGGCGAAGTGCAGGACAGCCTGATCTCGATCCTGTCCGAGAAGGTGCTGCCGATCGCCGAACTCGACGACGAAGTGCAGGCGCAGAAAGGCTTCAACATCATCGCCACCGCGAACGACCGCGACCGCGGCGTCAACGAACTTTCCAGCGCCCTGAAGCGGCGCTTCAACACCGTGGTGCTGCCGCCGCCGCGCACCGCGGACGAGGAAGTGCGCATCGTGCAGACGCGCGTGGCCAGCATGGGCCGCGCGCTCGAACTGCCGGGCGAGCTGCCCGCGCTCGAGGAGATCCGCCGCATCGTGACGGTGTTCCGCGAACTGCGTGAAGGCCTCACGGCGGACGGCAAGGTGAAGATCAAGGCGCCCACCGCCAGCATGAGCACGGCCGAAGCGATTTCCGTCATTACCCACGGCATGTCGCTGGCGGCCCACTTCGGCGACGGCGTGCTGCGCGGCGCCGATCTCGCCGCCGGCATGGTCGGCGCGATCGTCAAGGACCCGGTCCAGGACCGCGTGGTAATGCTCGAATACCTGGAGACGGTGGTCAAGGAACGCGACGGCTGGAAGGACCTGTACCGCGCCTGCCGCGACGTGATGGCGTAACGCCGGGAAAGCGATGAGCGTACACCTGTTCGGCATCCGCCACCACGGCCCCGGCTGCGCTCGCAGCCTGGTCGACGCGCTGCAGGCCTTGCAGCCGGACTGCATCCTCGTCGAGGGTCCGCCCGAAGCGGATGCGCTGCTGGCCCATGTCGGCGAACCGGGGCTGGTCCCGCCGTGCGCCCTGCTGGTCTATGCGCCGGCGGCGCCGCAACGCGCCGTGTTCTATCCGTTCGCCGAGTACTCGCCGGAATGGCAGGCGATCCGTTACGCCAACGAGCACGCCGTGCCGGTGCGCTGGTGCGACCTGCCGCAAGGGTACCGGCTGGCCGGCGCGCAAGGTGCGGAGGATGGCGATGCGCCGGCCGACGTGGCCGATGTTCTCGCTGAGATTGCGGCCGATATTCCGGCCGATGTACAAGCAGATGTTGCGGCCGATGTTCCGGCTGATGTTCGGACCGATGAGCAGGCCGCGCCGTCCACCCTGCGCAGCGACCCGCTGGCCTGGCTGGCGGAGGCGGCGGGCTTCAGCGACACCGAAACCTGGTGGGATCACTTGGTGGAACAGCGCAGCGACGGCCTGGACCTGTTTGCCGCGATCGCGGAAATGATGACGGTGGTGCGCGAGCAGATCGGCGGGCGGGAAAATGTGCAGGAAGATCTTCTCGAGCTGCGCCGCGAGGCATACATGCGCAACTCGATCCGGGCCGCCGAGAAGCAGGGATGGCAGCGCATCGCGGTGGTCTGCGGCGCCTGGCATGTGCCTGTGCTGGCGCGCATGCCGGCGGCGAAGCGCGACAACGACCTGCTCAAGGCGCTGCCGAAGGAAAAGCTGGCCGCGACCTGGGCGCCGTGGAGCTACGGCAGGCTCACCTTCGCCAGCGGCTATGGCGCCGGAGTGGTGGCGCCGGGCTGGTACCAGCATGTGTGGGAGCGGCGCGAACAGGCCAGCCTGCACTGGCTGACCGACGTCGCCACGCTGCTGCGCCGGCACGACCTCGACGCCTCGCCGGCGCACATCATCGAAGCCTCGCGCCTGGCCGACACGCTGGCGGCCCTGCGCGAACGCCCGCGCGCCGGGCTGGACGAACTGATGGAAGCCGTGCGCGCCGTGTTCTGCCACGACAGCGAGCTGCCGCTGCAACTGATCCGGCGCGAGCTGCTGGTCAAGGACCGCCTGGGCGAGGTACCGGCTTCGGTGCCGACGCTGCCGCTGGTGCAGGATGTGCAGGCCCGGCAAAAGCGCCTGCGCATGCCGGTGCGCGCGGATACCGTCGATCTCGATCTCGACCTGCGCCAGGCGCCGCACCTGGAAAAAAGCGTGCTGCTGCACCGGCTGGCGATGCTCGGCATCGCGTGGGGCAGCCGCCAGGTCGTGCGCGGCAAGAGCGGTACCTTCCATGAGCTGTGGCGCCTGGCATGGCAGCCCGAGTTCGCGATCGGCCTGATCGAGGCGAGCCTGTGGGGTGCCACGCTGGAAGATGCCGCCACCGCCCGCGCGGTAAGCCGCGGCGCGGCGGTGGCCGACCTGGCGGCGCTCACCGGCCTGATGGAGGAAGTACTTCTGGCCGACCTGCGCGCCGCGGTGGCGCCGCTGATGGCCCGCATCCAGGATGCCAGCGCGCTCACCACCGACCTGGGCTTCCTGCTGGCCGCCCTGCCGCCGCTGGTCAACGTGCTGCGCTATGGCAGCGTGCGCGGCACCGACACGGCCGCGCTGTCGAACGTGGTCGACGGCCTGGTGGCGCGCGCGTGCGTCGCCCTGCCCTTCGGCGTGCGGGGCCTGGCCGATGAAGCGGCGGCACAGCTGCTGGCACGGCTCATCGCCGGCGACGGCGCGATCCGCCTGCTGCAGAACGACGAACATGGCGCCGCCTGGTTCGCGGCGCTCGCGAGCGCCGTGCGCAGCGAAGCCACGCATCCGCTGCTGGCCGGGCGCGCGGTGCGCATCCTCACCGAACAGGGCCACTGGCCGATGGGCGAAGCGTCGCGCCACCTGGTGCTGCTCTGTTCGCGCGCGGTGGCACCGCTGGCGGCGGCCCAGTGGCTGGAAGGCTTCCTGCAGGGCAGCGGCCCCCTGCTGGTGCACAACGACGAACTGTGGCACGCCATCGATGGCTGGGTGCTGTCGCTGCCGGCGGAGACGTTCATCGAGCTGCTGCCGCTGCTGCGCCGCACCTTCGGCAGCTTCCAGGCGCCGGAGCGGCGGCAACTGGCGGAACGCGCGAGCGCCGGCGCCGCGGGGGCGGCCGGAGCGGCAATCGCATCGGCCCGCGGCGGCATGCACGCGGTCGATCCGGTGCGCGCGCGGCGCGTGCTGCCGGTGCTGGCAACGATATTCGGCGGCGCCGCGGCGCGGGAGGCAGTGCATGACCAATGATTTCGACCGGACGGAAGCCGCGCGCCGCTGGCGCCTCGTGCTCGGGGGCACCGCCGCCGACACGCCGCTGGCCCCGGCCGACCTGGCCATGGACCGGGCGCTCGACGCGCTGTATGGCGCCGAGCCGGGCACGCCGCGCGGCGGGCTGGGTGCCTCGGCGCCGAACGTGGCACGCTGGCTGGGCGATATCCGCCAGTACTTCCCTTCCACCGTCGTGCAGGTCATGCAGAAGGATGCGCTCGACCGGCTCGGCCTGCAGCGCATGCTGTGCGAACCCGAAATGCTGCAGGCGGTCGAACCCGACGTGCACCTGGTCGCCACCTTGCTGAGCCTGAACCGCATCATGCCGAACAAGACGCGCAGCACGGCGCGCGCGGTGGTGAGCAAGGTCGTGCGCGAGCTGGAGGCCAAGCTGGCCAGCCCGTTGCGCCAGGCCGTCACGGGCAGCCTGAACCGGGCCACCCGCAACCGCCGGCCGCGCCATAACGAGATCGACTGGATGCGCACCATCCGCGCCAACCTGAAGCACTGGCAGCCGGACTATCAAACCATCATCCCGGAAACCCGGATCGGCTTCGGCCGCAAGGGCCAGTCGCTGCGCGACATCGTGCTGTGCATCGACCAGAGCGGATCGATGGCGCCGTCCGTCGTGTATGCCAGCGTGTTCGCGGCCGTGCTGGCCAGTATCCGGGCCGTCAGCACGTCGGTGGTGGTGTTCGATACCGCCGTCGTCGACCTCACGCCGCTGCTGTCGGACCCGGTCGAGGTGCTGTTCGGCACCCAGCTGGGCGGCGGCACCGACATCAACCGCGCGCTGGCGTACAGCCAGGGGCTGGTCCGGCGGCCGAAGGACACGATCTTTGTGCTGATCAGCGACCTGTACGAGGGTGGCCGCAACGACGAGATGCTCCGGCGCGCGGCGGCGATGATCGCCAGCGGCGTGCAGTTCATCGTGCTGCTGGCCCTGGACGACCAGGGCGCGCCCTCGTACGACAAGAGCAACGCCGCGCAGCTGGTGGCGATGGGCGCGCCCTGCTTTGCCTGCACGCCCGACCTGTTCCCCGACCTGATGGCGGCGGCGATCAAGCGCACGAGCCTCGAACAGTGGGCGGCAAAGGCGGGCATCGTTCACGTGTGAGCGGGGGCCGGTCGCCGCCCGCTGCCCGCTTCGATCCGGATCGGAAACACGTACCCGGGTGCGGGAACGCGGCCCCCTGCCGTGCGCATCAATGCACGAGTTCTTCCGGCACCGGGGCGGGCAGCTTGCCAGCGGCTTTCGATGCCGTCCTGCGCCGCCGGAAGATGAACCCTCCCAGCATGCAGCACAGGCCGATGCCGATACCGGCGACCGGCAGCGGCATCGGAAACGGCTCCGCCTCCGCCACGCTGGAGCGATCGCGCAGCGCCGCGGGGAACGGACGTGGCGCGACCGGCACGATTTTCCAGTCGGCCTGATTCGCCGGCACCCGCGCGCGGAATTCATCGAACGAGAAGACCGGCGCCGAACCCGTCGCACGGCTGGACGGAATTTGCGGAATACGCACCACAAAAATGGCGTCGACATCGCTCCTGAGCTGCTGTTCGTACGCGGTCAGCGTGCGCTGCGCGCCGGCAGCGCCGACAATCCGCAGCAGGTCGAGCCCCGCGGCCTCGAACGCCACTGCAGGCAAGAGCCGCGTTTGCTCCTCGTTCAGGTAATCGTAGATCTTGCGGCCGCCCTGCAGGCTGCCATCCGTGGCGGCGACATAGGCATATGCCGCGAGCGATTTCAGCGGCGCGGTCGGCCCGCGCTTCGGAATGTGCCAGCCAAGCGAATCGAAGACGTCGATACTGATCCCCGCGCAGTTCGCGCTCGTGTGCCGGTACTGGAAATCATGGCGGTAGAAATGGTTGAACACGCGCTGCACGCCGCCCTGGAACGCCGCCGCCGTGCGTTCGTTGTTCAGCACCGCGACCAGCATGGTGGATGGGCGGTAGTACTGCTGGCCGCTGTTCAGGTCCATCAGGTAGTTATCCATCGGCAGCGTCGCGGCGACGATGCCCTTTTCGCTGACCGAGTCCAGGTTGTAGAAATTGTTGACGGCCCAGTCGGACCATTCCCCGCGGTTGCCGATACGGCCGGTCGCCACGGCGAAGTGCCCGCCCAGCGATTCGTCGTCGTCGCCCTGTGCGCCATTGAGCACGAACCCCAGCACCGCCTTCCGCTTCCAGTCGCCGGGCTGGCTGGGGTGCCGTTGCCACAGCAGGCGCGTTTCGATCCCGCGCATCGCCTTCACCGGCTCGCGCACGAACGCGGCCAAGTCCGGCGACTGCGGCTGCGGCCTGCCTCCCATCGCGGCTGGCTCGAACCTGAAATCGGCGGGCCAGATCGTGCGGGCGACAAATACCTCCTTTGCGCCCGTACGATCGATCGCGCCGCGCATGCGCACCTCGCGCCCGGCGAAAAACCTCGCGGTATCGCCATTGGCATAGGAGAGGTTGGTGGCGAGCCTTGGCACGAGCCGGATATCGAGTTCACTCCCTGCCGCGGTGCGAACACGCCTGGCATCGGGCAGCATGACCGCATCCTCGAGGATGTTCGGCGCGCCGATCCATACCAGGGAGGGATATGCGAGCTTTTCATTCGCCGATGCTGCGGCCCACTGCGCGACATCGCTTCGCCTGTCGGCCCCTCGCGCAAAGCCGGACACCGCAACGCCCGGTCCGGGCACGGCAATCAGCTCGTTTTCGAAATACCACAACCCTTGTTTCGGCACCGCGCAGTCGGCGCATTTGCCGGTACGCAGAAGCATGGTGTCGGTCCGCAGTAATCCAATTGATTCCGACTCCAGTGCGCCCTTGATCCCGACTGAGGCCGGGCTTGCGATACATGCTCCAGCACAAGCCAAAGCGGCAACCACGGCAGCGGCTGCATCTGGAAGTTGTCGGGCCATGGTCACTCCTTACTCGCTGGAAAGAGCAGAGCTTACCTCGGCCAATATCGTTTGAAATTGATTGGCAGCAATACCCTTCAAGAGCCAAAATCCCCTGCGGCAAAGACTAACGTCCGGCGTCTTCCAATCGCTGGCGTATGGCGCCCCTGGCCGGACTGCTGTGTTAACTAGTGGCCAGGCTGGATGACAGTACCCTCGACGATGTACACGCGCGAGGTAGCAGATTGATGGCGTATAGGCATCAACTTCCGGTAGGCAGGAGAGTCGTACCAAGCCTGCGCCTTTTCCTTACTGTCGAATTCGATGACAACCATGCCGCCGTTGGGACCATCTCCTTCAAGCCCGCGGATTTTTCCCCCGCGTACGATGTAGCGACCGCCAAATGGCAGGAATGTCGATTCGACCTGTGCGCTGTATGGCTTCATTCCCTCACGGTCAGTCACGACGAATTCCGAGATATAGAATGCCCGCGGTGTGCCTGAAGGTATTTCCTACACGTGCAGGACAATGCTGGCGGCGAGGGCGAGGACGGCTGTTGTAATCAAACGCCGCATGCCGTATTTCATTTTCATGGATCTCCTTGTGACCAGTAGAGCTGCGTTTTCCGCGGATGCGGCCAGCTTGCGTGTCAGCACGCTTCACACGGTATCCTCATCCTGCCGCTTTCTTGCCCGATCCTCTGGCCGTGCTGCAAATCCATAGGCAGTAATCTCGTCCCGCCTTATCCTTGTGACGAAACTGGAGATCATCACCATGCACCTGCTTGCCGGTTCTACGCCGTTCTCACCGACTCGTCGTGAAGAATTACGGGCGCAACTAGCCAGTCGCGCTGCATCGCTGATTGGCTCGGCATCGAACTTGCCAACCTCGATCCCTGGACTGACCCTGTATCGCTATACAGCTCCCACGTTGCCGGATTCGGTAACGTATGAGCCCAGCATGGCGGTGGTCGTGCAGGGGCGGAAGCGCGTGACGCTGGGCCGCACCAGTTTCGACTACGGGCCTTCCCACTTCCTGCTGACTTCGCTGGACCTGCCCGTCACCAGCCAAGTCATCGAAGCAAGTCTGGAGGTGCCTTACCTGTGCTTGCGACTGAAGTTGGATATTGCGATGGTGAGGGAACTGCTCAGCCGGCAGCCGGACCTAGCTACGCGGTGGCACAACAGTCAGCCCGCAATGACGACCGCCGAGACGACTGCCGAATTTCTCGATGCATTTTGTCGGCTGATCGACCTGCAGCGTGCTCCGCAGGACATCGAGTTCATGAGCGAGCTGATTCAACGTGAAATCGTTTACCGGATCTTGCAAAGTGCTGAAGGACAGCGCCTGCGCTCGATTGCAAGCATGGGGGACAGCGGCCAACGAACAGCCAAGGCAGTCGAATGGATCCGCGATAATTATAGAAAACCGTTGCGCATGGAAACACTGGCCCACGTCGCATGCATGGGCGTATCGACACTACACCACCATTTCCGGGCGCTGACATCGATGACCCCGCTCCAGTATCAGAAGCGGCTCCGTTTGCATGAGGCGCGGCGGCTTATGTTGATGGATGGCCATGATGCCGCAAGCGCGGCCTTCGGGGTGGGCTACGAAAGTGCCAGCCAGTTCAACCGCGAGTACAGTCGCGCCTTTGGCCAACCTCCATTACGTGATGTGCGCGCCCTACGCGTGGTGGGAGATCGTGAATAAAGTACTGATATCGGCCCGAGTACTTACTGACGCTGCGTTCAATGAAGGAGTGAAGAATGATTGGTTTCAATACAAAACACGCTCGGAAACGTGAAGCCCGGCCCCGGTCGATGGCGGAGCTGGCTCGAAGACTCCTTGCCCCGATCGTCGCTGCCTGGTTATTGCTTACTTTGGACTACGCCCATGCCCAGGAGCGACAAATGATGGTTCGGATCTCTGAGATTCAGATACATGCAGAATATCTCGAGCGGTACAAGGAGATTCTGGTAGAAGAAGCGGAAGCGTCGATCAGGCTCGAAGCGGGAGTGATTGCCATTTTCCCGATGTATCAGCAAGAAGATCCTACCCAGGTCAGGATTCTTGAAATGTATGCTGATCGTCAAGCGTATGAGGCCCATCTCAAGACTCCACATTTTCAAAAATACAAAACTACAACACTCCCCATGGTTAAATCGTTGAGGCTGATAGATATGCACGCGATGGATGCGCAAACGATGGGCAAGATGTTCAGGAAGATGGATGGGATGCCGTAGATATTCAGCATCCTGTGCTCGGGGTTGTAGCCGCAGCATGCTACAACATTGCATTTCTACTGCCACGATACCGCAGCCGAATTTCAAGCAACCCTAAGACCAGGGGCTGGGTCAGACCCGCCGGGTCTGACCCCGGATTCTGCCGCTGGGGTTAATGTCGATTCGACGGCGCAAAGCAAAAAACCCCCGCCAGATTCTTCTGGCGGGGGTTTCTCTATATAACAGCCTGACGATAACCTACTTTCACACTGGTTGCAGCACTATCATCGGCGCAAAGTCGTTTCACGGTCCTGTGAGTGGAGCGACGTCGGGCAATGCCCGGCGGAGCACAAAAACCATGGACAGCGAGCCCAGTCCGCAGCGCCCTGCTGAAGCAGCGTCCCAAAGCAAAAAACCCCGCCAGCGATCGCTAACGGGGTTTTTCTATATAACAGCCTGACGATAACCTACTTTCACACTGGTTGCAGCACTATCATCGGCGCAAAGTCGTTTCACGGTCCTGTTCGGGATGGGAAGGGGTGGGACCGACTTGCTATGGTCATCAGGCATGACTTGTACGTAGCGTCGCTCCCTGCTGGGCAGCGCAGCTACTAATCTGGAAGAAGTAAAGTTAGGGTAATTCAAGCTGCATCGTCAAACACAGGCAAATGCTCCATAACCGTCAAGGTTATAGGGACAAGCCTTACGGGCAATTAGTATCAGTTAGCTTAATGCATTACTGCACTTCCACACCTGACCTATCAACGTCCTGGTCTCGAACGACCCTTCAAAGAGCTCAAGGCTCTGGGAAATCTCATCTCAAGGCAAGTTTCCCGCTTAGATGCTTTCAGCGGTTATCTCTTCCGAACTTAGCTACCCGGCAATGCCACTGGCGTGACAACCGGTACACCAGAGGTTCGTCCACTCCGGTCCTCTCGTACTAGGAGCAGCCCCCTTCAAATTTCCAACGCCCACGGCAGATAGGGACCAAACTGTCTCACGACGTTTTAAACCCAGCTCACGTACCACTTTAAATGGCGAACAGCCATACCCTTGGGACCGGCTACAGCCCCAGGATGTGATGAGCCGACATCGAGGTGCCAAACTCCCCCGTCGATATGAACTCTTGGGAGGAATCAGCCTGTTATCCCCAGAGTACCTTTTATCCGTTGAGCGATGGCCCTTCCATACAGAACCACCGGATCACTATGTCCTACTTTCGTACCTGCTCGACTTGTCGGTCTCGCAGTTAAGCACGCTTATGCCATTGCACTATTAGCACGATGTCCGACCGTACCTAGCGTACCTTCGAACTCCTCCGTTACACTTTAGGAGGAGACCGCCCCAGTCAAACTGCCTACCATGCACTGTCCCCGATCCGGATAACGGACCAAGGTTAGAACCTCAAATGAACCAGGGTGGTATTTCAAGGTTGGCTCCACGAGAACTGGCGTCCCCGCTTCAAAGCCTCCCACCTATCCTACACAGATTGATTCAAAGTCCAATGCAAAGCTACAGTAAAGGTTCATGGGGTCTTTCCGTCTAGCCGCGGGTAGATTGCATCATCACAAACATTTCAACTTCGCTGAGTCTCGGGAGGAGACAGTGTGGCCATCGTTACGCCATTCGTGCAGGTCGGAACTTACCCGACAAGGAATTTCGCTACCTTAGGACCGTTATAGTTACGGCCGCCGTTTACTGGGACTTCAATCAAGAGCTTGCACCCCATCATTTAATCTTCCAGCACCGGGCAGGCGTCACACCCTATACGTCCACTTTCGTGTTTGCAGAGTGCTGTGTTTTTATTAAACAGTCGCAGCCACCATTTTATTGCAACCCTTTCACCCTCATGGAGTAAACCATTCAAGCTACCGGGGCGTACCTTTTCCCGAAGTTACGGTACCAATTTGCCGAGTTCCTTCTCCCGAGTTCTCTCAAGCGCCTTAGAATACTCATCTCGCCCACCTGTGTCGGTTTGCGGTACGGTCTCGTATGACTGAAGCTTAGAGGCTTTTCTTGGAACCACTTCCGATTGCTTCGCAGCACATGGCCGCTCGTCCCATTCCCTTGAATTACGTGCCCGGATTTGCCTAAGCACCTTCTATGAAACAGAAACTGACTATTCCAACAGTCAGACAACCTTCCGCGATCCGTCCCCCCATCGCATCATACGACGGTGCAGGAATATTAACCTGCTTCCCATCAGCTACGCATCTCTGCCTCGCCTTAGGGGCCGACTCACCCTGCTCCGATGAACGTTGAACAGGAAACCTTGGGCTTACGGCGTGCGGGCTTTTCACCCGCATTATCGCTACTCATGTCAGCATTCGCACTTCTGATACCTCCAGCATCCTTTACAAGACACCTTCGCAGGCTTACAGAACGCTCTCCTACCATATCTATTGCTAGATATCCGCAGCTTCGGTGACTGGCTTAGCCCCGTTACATCTTCCGCGCAGGACGACTCGATCAGTGAGCTATTACGCTTTCTTTAAATGATGGCTGCTTCTAAGCCAACATCCTGACTGTTTTAGCCTTCCCACTTCGTTTTCCACTTAGCCAATCTTTGGGACCTTAGCTGGCGGTCTGGGTTGTTTCCCTCTTGACACCGGACGTTAGCACCCGATGTCTGTCTCCCAAGCTCGCACTCATCGGTATTCGGAGTTTGCAATGGTTTGGTAAGTCGCGATGACCCCCTAGCCATAACAGTGCTCTACCCCCGATGGTGATACTTGAGGCACTACCTAAATAGTTTTCGGAGAGAACCAGCTATTTCCAAGTTTGTTTAGCCTTTCACCCCTATCCACAGCTCATCCCCTAATTTTTCAACATTAGTGGGTTCGGTCCTCCAGTGCGTGTTACCGCACCTTCAACCTGGCCATGGATAGATCACTTGGTTTCGGGTCTACACCCAGCAACTAGCGCCCTGTTCGGACTCGATTTCTCTGCGGCTCCCCTATTCGGTTAACCTCGCTACTGAATGTAAGTCGCTGACCCATTATACAAAAGGTACGCCGTCACGGAACAAGTCCGCTCCGACTGTTTGTATGCACACGGTTTCAGGATCTATTTCACTCCCCTCCCGGGGTTCTTTTCGCCTTTCCCTCACGGTACTGGTTCACTATCGGTCGATTACGAGTATTTAGCCTTGGAGGATGGTCCCCCCATGTTCAGACAGGATTTCTCGTGTCCCGCCCTACTTGTCGCATACTTAGTACCACCGGTCTGGTTTCGCGTACGGGGCTATCACCCACTATGGCGCCTATTTCCAGAGGCTTCCACTACCAGTCCGACTATCATATGCAGGCTCATCCCATTTCGCTCGCCACTACTTTGGGAATCTCGGTTGATTTCTTTTCCTGCAGCTACTTAGATGTTTCAGTTCGCCGCGTTCGCTTCACACACCTATGTATTCAGTGAGTGATGACCTATAAGGCCGGGTTTCCCCATTCGGAAATCTTCGGATCAATGCTCGTTTGTCAGCTCCCCGAAGCTTATCGCAGACTTCTACGTCCTTCATCGCCTGTAATCGCCAAGGCATCCACCATGTGCACTTATTCACTTGTCCCTATAACCTTGACGGCTATCGGTATCAAGCATTTACTACTGTGTTTTGATGAGCTTTATTACTACCCTGAACATGCGATGTCTCGCACGTTCAATAAAACTTTACTTCTTCCAGATTGTTAAAGAACGAAACAGCAGTAGTCTCTAAAAGACTAAACATAAAAGTGAACTCGTCACGCTTACGTTTAATATTTTGAGTAGATGCGTTGGTGGAGGATGACGGGATCGAACCGACGACCCCCTGCTTGCAAAGCAGGTGCTCTCCCAGCTGAGCTAATCCCCCAGGGATTTTCTTGTGCCTGATACGTGGTGGGTCTGGTTGGGCTCGAACCAACGACCCCCGCGTTATCAACACGGTGCTCTAACCAGCTGAGCTACAGACCCGCGCTACAACACGATTGCGGCACTACTGTTTCTTCTTCATTCGACAGTCGATAAGTGTGGACGTTTGATGAGCAAGGATTCCGAAGAATCGTGCCTACTCTAGAAAGGAGGTGATCCAGCCGCACCTTCCGATACGGCTACCTTGTTACGACTTCACCCCAGTCACGAATCCTACCGTGGTAAGCGCCCTCCTTACGGTTAAGCTACCTACTTCTGGTAAAACCCGCTCCCATGGTGTGACGGGCGGTGTGTACAAGACCCGGGAACGTATTCACCGCGACATGCTGATCCGCGATTACTAGCGATTCCAACTTCATGCAGTCGAGTTGCAGACTACAATCCGGACTACGATACACTTTCTGGGATTAGCTCCCCCTCGCGGGTTGGCGGCCCTCTGTATGTACCATTGTATGACGTGTGAAGCCCTACCCATAAGGGCCATGAGGACTTGACGTCATCCCCACCTTCCTCCGGTTTGTCACCGGCAGTCTCATTAGAGTGCTCTTTCGTAGCAACTAATGACAAGGGTTGCGCTCGTTGCGGGACTTAACCCAACATCTCACGACACGAGCTGACGACAGCCATGCAGCACCTGTGTTACGGTTCTCTTTCGAGCACTCCCAAATCTCTCCGGGATTCCGTACATGTCAAGGGTAGGTAAGGTTTTTCGCGTTGCATCGAATTAATCCACATCATCCACCGCTTGTGCGGGTCCCCGTCAATTCCTTTGAGTTTTAATCTTGCGACCGTACTCCCCAGGCGGTCTACTTCACGCGTTAGCTGCGTTACTAAGTCAATTAAGACCCAACAACTAGTAGACATCGTTTAGGGCGTGGACTACCAGGGTATCTAATCCTGTTTGCTCCCCACGCTTTCGTGCATGAGCGTCAGTCTTGACCCAGGGGGCTGCCTTCGCCATCGGTGTTCCTCCACATCTCTACGCATTTCACTGCTACACGTGGAATTCTACCCCCCTCTGCCAAACTCTAGCCTTGCAGTCTCCATTGCCATTCCCAGGTTAAGCCCGGGGATTTCACAACAGACTTACAAAACCGCCTGCGCACGCTTTACGCCCAGTAATTCCGATTAACGCTTGCACCCTACGTATTACCGCGGCTGCTGGCACGTAGTTAGCCGGTGCTTATTCTTCAGGTACCGTCATGAGGCACGGATATTAGCCGTACCCTTTTCTTCCCTGACAAAAGAGCTTTACAACCCGAAGGCCTTCTTCACTCACGCGGCATTGCTGGATCAGGGTTGCCCCCATTGTCCAAAATTCCCCACTGCTGCCTCCCGTAGGAGTCTGGACCGTGTCTCAGTTCCAGTGTGGCTGGTCGTCCTCTCAGACCAGCTACTGATCGTCGCCTTGGTGAGCCTTTACCTCACCAACTAGCTAATCAGATATCGGCCGCTCCAGGAGCATGAGGTCTTGCGATCCCCCACTTTCATCCATAGATCGTATGCGGTATTAGCGTAACTTTCGCTACGTTATCCCCCACTCTTGGGCACGTTCCGATATATTACTCACCCGTTCGCCACTCGTCAGCGGAGCAAGCTCCCTGTTACCGTTCGACTTGCATGTGTAAAGCATGCCGCCAGCGTTCAATCTGAGCCAGGATCAAACTCTTCAGTTTAATCTCTGTTTAAAGTCATTGCTGACTTGGTCGCCCATTCAAAATACTGACGAACCCTCTTGCGAAGGTTACGTTTATTTCTTATGAGCGTTTGATGCTATATTTTGAGCGATCGGGACCGAAGTCCCGGGCACATCATCAAACGCCCACACTTATCGACTGTTGATTGTTAAAGAATTCTGCCCTTGAAGGCCTTGCCACTTTGTCGACAAATCGTTGTGTTTGTCAGCAGCAGAGAGGCGAGATTATCAGGTGTTTCATGCATCTCGTCAACTCTTTGTTTTCAGCGCTTCGCGCTTCCAACACCTCGCTGCACCTGCTTTACTGCGTTGCTTGCTGCGAGGGACAGAACTATAACAAACGCCCCTCACCTCTGCAATAGCTTTCAAGAAAATTCCCGTTCCCGCAACGCCGCGAATTGCACAGTACCCGCTACGCGCGAAGGCACTCCAGCGATCAACTGCATTTCATTTCGATCTTCCGCGGCTCACCCGGCACAGGCTTGAACATCGTGATCGTGCATTCCCTGGTTCGTTCGTCGAGCCGGCGCGAGATCGAAATCTCGCCACCCTCGCCATACGTGCAATCGAGCCAGACATGGTTCGGGCGTGCATCCGGTGCAAAGCCGTAGCTGGTCGAGACCAGTTCCTTGTCCTTGTGTATTTCCTTGCCGGGCCGCGTCTGCGAGCTGCCGGGAGGCCCGGCCGACATGCCGGCGGCGTAAAGCTTCAATGGCGCTTCGATGCGCGGCACCCAGCCCGCCGCGGCGGTGATCCTGATCGCCTGCGGCTGAAGCTCCGTCGGGCAAGTGACCAGCCTGTCCAGGGCCGCGGCATGGGGTGCGATGGAAAGCAGCGCCGCGGCAGCCAGCATTCCAGAGATGGGGTTCGTGCCAGTCATTCGGTCACCGGGTAGGCCTGCGTTGTCGTAAGGGTGCGAGTATATCCCGCTACTACACGCCTATATAGCAGGTGCGGCAACCCGCTGATACCGGGCGTCGGATGGTCACGCAGGTACCGTGTGACGAACCCGGGCGCGTCCGGTAGCGCAATGCCCGGCCGAACGGCGATTTCTTTCCACACCCAAGTTACACTATCCCTACTGCGATTGCTGCGTAGACGATCCGGCTGCATGAATCCGGCCGTGATTCACTCTATCGCCGCGCAAGATCGGCCAATCCATTCATGAAAGGTGGAAGCATGTCCAAGTCATTCGACGAAACCGGCTTCTGGAACAAGGTGGGCAGGTTCGCCAAGGCCGCCGGCCACGAAGTCATTGAAAAAGCCCTGTGGCTCTATTTCGCCGCCCAGCGACCGGAAACGCCCAAGTGGGCCAAGGCCACCATCTACGGCGCCCTGGCCTATTTCGTGCTGCCGTTCGATGCGATCCCCGATCTGATACCCGTGGCCGGCTATACGGACGACCTGGCCGCGCTTGCCGCGGCAATCGTGAGCGTGGCGTCATATATCGACGACAGCGTGAAGCGGCAGGCGGAAGAGCGCATGTCGGCGTGGTTCGGCCCGCTGCTGCCTGAAACGGAAAGCTAGGCGAAATAAAACGATCGCCCGCGAATTGCGGGCGATCATCGGGAACTGAACGATACCTGGCCGCCATGCCTCCGTGGAGTGGTGCCCGCCGGGGGCACCAGCGCATCAGAGACCGAGCTCGCTCAGGCCAGGATGATCGTCGGGCCGGCGGCCCAGGGGCCAGTGGAACTTGCGGTCCGCTTCCCTGATCGGCAGGTCGTTGATGCAGGCGAAGCGGCGCGCCATCAGGCCGTTTTCGTCGAACTCCCAGTTCTCGTTGCCGTAGGAGCGGAACCAGTTGCCGGAATCGTCGTGCCATTCGTAGGCGTAGCGGACGGCGATGCGGTTGCCGTCGAAGGCCCACAGCTCCTTGATCAGGCGGTAGTCGAGTTCCTTGGCCCACTTGCGGCCCAGGAACTGCACGATGGCGCTCCGGCCGGTGACGAACTCGGCGCGGTTGCGCCAGCTGCTGTCCGGCGTATAGGCCAGGCTCACCCGTTCGGGATCGCGGGCATTCCAGCCGTCTTCGGCCAGGCGCACTTTCGTCATCGCGCTTTCGCGGGTGAACGGGGGAACGGGTGGACGCGATTCGCTGCTGCTCATGGGTATTCCTTTCATTGGGTGGGTGCCTGTGCCGTGCCGATCAGCTCGCGCAGCATCGCCAGGCCATCCGGATCGGCGGCCAGTTCCGCCAGTTCCGGTATCGAAAACCGCTGCGTGATGTGCTGCGGGCAGTTGATGTCGAGCGCCTCGACCGTGATCACGCAGGCGTGCTCGACCCGTGCACGATAACCCGGCATTTCCAGGCGCGCGAGCAGTTCCGGGTCGTCTTTCCTTTCCACCATGCGCGCCCTGCCCCAGATCTTGACGCGGCCGCGGATGCGGTAATCCATCAGGATCAGCATCACCCTGCCGTCATGTTCCAGGTTGCCGGCCGAGATGTACTGGCGGTTGCCTGCGAAGTCCGCGAAGGCGACCGTGTGCTCGTCGAGCACCTTCAGGAAGCCGCGCGGGCCGCCACGGTGCTGCACATAGGGCCAGCCCGTTTCGCCCACGCTGGACATGAAGAAGGTATCCACGTCCTCGATGAATGCTTTGTCATACGCCGTCACGCTGTCGTGCGCCGGCACGTCGGCCTCGAGGCGCGCATTCATCGCGCGGCTGCCGTTGCGCTCCTGGACGCGGCGGACGGACGGTGTGTAGGCAATGGTCGAAAAAGCGCGTGCCATGGTCGACTCCTGTGAAAGGTGATGGTTTGATTTCCCGTTGAGATAACTATGCTCCTTTATGGCGGGAATAAGAATACCGATAGAATGCAGAAGACTCTTTCTTCAGCTGGAATAATATGGACCGCCTGTACCTGATGACCGTGTTCATCGCCGTGGCCGAGGCCGAGAGCTTTTCCGTCGCGGCGCGGCGCCTCTCCATATCGCCCCCGGCGGTAACCCGCGCCATCGCCACCCTCGAGAAGCGGCTGGGTGTGCGGCTGCTCACCCGCACCACCCGTTTCGTGCGTGCGACGGAAGCCGGCCTGCGTTACCTGGAAGACGCGCGCCGCATCGTCGCCGAGGTGGACGAGGCGGACGAAGCGGCCATCGGCATCAACGCCGTGCCGCGCGGGCGCCTGATGGTGACCGCGCCGGTGCTGTTCGGCCGGATGTTCGTGACGCCGGTGGTGGTGGACTACCTGCGGCGGCATCCGGAAGTGACGGTGTCCGCCCTGTTCGTCGACCGGGTGGTGGCCCTGGTGGAGGAAGGGCTCGACGTGGGCATCCGGATCGGCCACCTGCCCGATTCCAGCCTGCAGGCGATCCGGGTGGGCCAGGTGCGCAGCGTGCTGTGCGCCGCGCCGGCCTACCTGGCCGAGCACGGGGTGCCGGAGCTTCCCGAAGACCTGGCGGAACATGTGCTGATCAGCTCCAGCGGTTCGTCCGTGGACCCTGCCTGGAAATTCATGCGGGATGGAAGCGTGGTGTCGGTGAAGGTGCAGCCGCGGCTGATCATGTCGACGAACGACAGCACCATCGAGGCTGCGCGCAGCGGCTTCGGGATCGCGCGGTTGCTGTCTTATCAGATTGCCTCGCTCGTGGCGAGCGGCGAGCTGCGGATCGTGCTGGCGGAGCATGAGATGGCGGCCCTGCCGATCCACGTGATCCACCGGGAGGGGCGGCAGTCGGCGGCCAAGGTGCGCGGATTCGTGGACCTGGTGGTGCAGAGGTTGAGGGGGGACGGGGCCTTGCGGTAGGTACTTTTAACTAAGCCGGTCTCGCGAGGGCTGGCCACGAAATTTTCCGTGTCGCACCCGCCGGCAGCGGGCGGAACGGCCAATTTTTTTCGCGCACAAGTTACACTACACCCCTCCGATCGATCCGTTCGCCAGGCTCCCTGTCATATCGGCACGGTTCGATCATGGCTATCCTGGCGCGGCACGGGCCGCGCCGCAACAAAAAAAATCCTGAACATGAAACACGACTCCGAAATCGTTCGCCAGCTCGACGCTGCCGAAGACACCTACAAACGCAGCCGCCTGCGCACCATGGAGCGCGTGGCACTGGGCCTGCTCCTCGTGGCGGCCGCGCTGTTTGCCGTTGCCCGCTCCCAGCAGGGGCAGCATCCTTTCTGGGGCTACCTGGAAGCCTTCGCCGAAGCGGCGATGGTGGGCGCGATCGCCGACTGGTTCGCCGTGGTCGCCCTGTTCCGCCACCCGCTCGGCATTCCGCTGTGGCATACGGCCATCATCCCGAACAGCAAGGCCAGCATCGGCACCAACCTGGGCAGCTTTGTCGAAAACCATTTCGTCACCGAGGAAAACGTTGCGGAGCGCATCCGGCAAGCCGACCTGGCCGGCCGCGCCGGCGAATGGCTGCGCGATCCGGCCAATGCCGCGCAGGTGGGCAAGGTACTCACCGGCGTGCTGGCGCAGGCGCTGGACAAGGTGGACGACGAATCGATGCGCGAGCGCATCCGCGATTTCGCAGCCGCGGAACTGGGCAAGCTGGATTTCTCCGGGCTGGCCGGCGGCTACCTGGACACGATGATCGGCAAGGGCGCGCCGCAGGCGCTGCTCGACCCGCTGCTGGAAAAGCTGATCACCTGGCTGGGCGACGAGAACAACCACGAGACGGTGGGCGACTTCCTCGTGCAGTGCTTCTCGATCGAGAATGCCATGGTGAAGTCGATGCTGCTCGGCTATACGCCGAAGGTGATCGGCTCGCTGCGCGAGCAGGCGGTCAATGTGCGGATGGATCGCGCGCATCCGCTGCGGGCGCGGGTCGATAGCTGGCTGGCGGAGAGCGCACTGCGCTTGAAGGCCGATCCCGAGTGGAAGGCGTCGGTGGCGCGGTACCAGGTGGATGCGCTGCACGGCGAGGAACTGCAGGCCACGCTGGGCGGGATCTGGGATGCGATCCGGGCGCGGGTGCAGGCGGACCTGGCGGGCCCGGAGCCGGTGATCGCCGCAACCGTGCGGCAGGTCGTGCAGGAATGCGGGCGCCTGCTGGAGGCCGACGAGGGCGTGCGGGGCTGGGTCAATGCCGCCATCGAATCGGGAAGCGCGGCGCTGGTTCGCCGGTATCGCGGCGAGGTGGGCAAGTTCATCGAGAAGCAGCTGGAGAAGTGGACGAAGGAAGAGATGAGTTCGCGCATCGAACTGGCGATCGGGCGGGATCTGCAGTTCATCCGGATCAACGGCACCCTGGTCGGCGGTCTGGTCGGCATACTGATTCACGCGGTGGTCGTGGCGGCGTGATCGGCTTGCCGGCCCCGGAGACGGGTCCGTCGCCCGATCAGTCCAGCAGGGCCGCAAGCTCCTCCGGCGTCCCCATCGGAAACGCCTCCCTCAGGAATTCCAGGAAAGCCGATACGCGGGCGCTCAGCAGCCGGCGCGACGGATAGAGCGCCCACAGTTCGACAGGCGGCTCCTCGATGTCGCCCCAGTGCACCAGCGTGCCGTCCGCCAGGTCGCGGCTTGCGAGCGATATGGGCAGGCACGCCACACCGACGCCGGCCCGCACCGCGTCGCGCACCATCACGAGCGATGACAGGCACAGCACCGGATCGGCCGTGATGCGCGATCGCCCCGCCGGCGTGACGACCTCCCAGGCGGCCACCCCGCCGGGGGTTCCGCGCACCACCGCGGGCACGGGAGAATCGTCCGCCGGGCGCACTACCGCCGGGCTCGCAACCACCACCAGCCGGTCGCGCAGGAAAACCCGCCCCACCAGGCTTTCATCCGGGCGCGGGTTTACGCGGATCACCAGGTCATAGCCTTCCTCCACCATGTCGACCGCCCGGTCTTCCGTGGTGATTTCCACACGCACTTCCGGATAGCGCAGCGCGAAACGCGCCGCCAGCTTGCCCATGGCCGTCTGTGCGAACAGCAGCGGCACGCTGATGCGCAGGCTGCCGCGCGGCTTGCCGGCACCCGAGGAGATCGCCGCGGCCGTTTCGTCGAGTTCGGTCAGCAGGGCCGACGTGCGCTCGTGAAGCGCCCGCCCCTCTTCCGTGAGCTTCAGGGCACGCGCGCCCCGTTCGAACAGGCGGAGCGCCAGGCCGCTTTCCAGTTCCGCCACGCGGCGGGAAAGCGTGGCCTTCGGGCGGCCGCTGGCGCGGGCGGCGCGGCCAAAGCCCCCGTGGCGGGCAACGAGGTTGAAATCGGCGAGTGCAAGCAAATCCATATGTTCCACCATTGAGACAGCATGTCCAAATATACCGTCTATCGGGCCACGGCTGGGACGCCTAACATGTGAAACATCATCAACCCACAACCCGGAGTATTCAAATGACCATCCCTGTTACCGGCGTACTCGTTCGCGATCCTTCGAAAGCCGCCTTCCCCGGCGGCGTGGATGTCGTGCCGGTTGCGGCTTCGGCCTGATCTTCCACCCTGTTGCCATTTACATTCTTGAGGAGTTCATCATGATCTATTCGACTGCTGCCGTTGTCGTGAATCCGGAAGGCGAAGCGCCGCTGACGCGCGAGCAGGCCTGGGCAGGGCTGGTGCTCAAGGCCCGCGATGCGCGGCTGTTCCTGCCGCCCGGCCTTTGCACCCGGTGCGACGTGGTGGAGGAAAGTGCGACGCATATCGTGCGGGAGGCCACGATCGCCGGGGATGCGTTGAGGGAAATCATCAGCTTCGAGCCGCTGGCCAAGGTGTCGTTCTTCCAGGCCGGCGGGCCGCGTGAAGGCGTGATCGTCAACGAGCTGTTCGAAGACGAGCACGGGTTGCTGTGGCTGCGCTTCTATTGCTACCTGGGACTGCGGGGAAAGGAGCCGGGCGGGCTGGAAGAGCAGCAGGAGCAGGCGTGGATGGATGGCGACAACGGCTATCGGACGGCATTGCTGTCGACGCTGAAGCGGACCAGGGAACTGGCCGGCGAGGGGCGGCTGGTGCCGGATGGCGGGGCCACGCTCGCCTGACTGTCCGGCACCGTGGCGAGCCGGAGAGCTCGCCACGCCCGATCCGCTACGGGCTTGCAGGCCCGGCCTGCCGCCGGGCCGCGCCGCGGTCAATACCTGTCGTCGAACGCAAAGATGGGCTTGCGCGACTTCCACTGCCCGGCCGTGAAATCCGGAAAGTCCAGCGTCTGGAAATTTTGCGCGATCGACTGCTCGGACAGCGGCGTGATGGCGCTCCACGTCACCGCATCGTAGATGTCGATCGGCATCGGCGCCTGTGCCTTCAATGCTTCCACGAACGCGTGGATGACGAAGAAGTCCATGCCGCCATGGCCCGCGCCTTCCGCGGTCTTGGCATACTTGCGCCACAGCGGGTGCTCGTATTTGTCCTGCCACGCCTGGAACGCATCCCACTCGTGCGGCTTGCTCTGGCCTTCGATATGGATCGATTCGTTCAGGTCCATCCACAGGCCGTGCGTGCCCTGCACGCGGAAACCGATCGAATAAGGGCGCGGCAGCGAAGTATCGTGCTGCAGGATGATCGTCTCGCCGTTCTCGCAGGCCAGCGTGGTGGTCACCACGTCGCCCAGCTTGAACGCGGTCTTCGCATTCGGATGGCTGGCGCCACCCTGCTTGACGACATAGTCGTGCAGCCCGCGCGCCTTGGTGGCGAACGTGTTGATGCGCGTGAACCGGTTACCGCGGTTGATGTTGGTGTACATCGCGCACGGGCCGATGCCGTGGCTCGGATACAAATCGCCATTGCGCCGCACCGAGTGCTCCGTGCGCCAGCGTGCTTCCGACCAGCCCTTGGCGCCGTATTCCACGCCGCCGCCATACGGCCGGGCCGGATCGCCGCTGTTGAACTTCACGGCGCGCAGGTCGTGCTGGTAGCCGCCCTGCAGGTGCACCAGCTCGCCGAACACGCCGGCGCGCACCATCCGCAGCACGGCCATCACGTCGCGGCGGAAGCACACGTTCTCCAGCAGCATGTAGGGTGTGCCGGTCTTGAGCTGGGTGTTCAGCACATCCCAGTGATCCTGCAGCGTGATGCCGGCGACCACCTCGCAGCCGACCGGAATCTTCGCCTGCATCGCGGCGATCGCCATCGGCGCATGCCACTCCCATGGCGTTGCAATGACGATGCCATCGAGCTTCCCGGCATCGAGCATGCGCCTGTAGGCTTGCGGGTCGCGGTCTTCGCCATAGGTGACGGGCTTGGGCTTGCCGAATTTGGCGACCTGGCCGAGCGCCTTGCCCAGCATGACCGGTTCGATATCGCACAGCGCCGCCACCTCCACGTCGTCGCGGCGCAGCAGTTCCTGCAGCAGCACCTGGCCGCGCATGCCGGTGCCGATCATGCCGATGCGCACCTTCTTGCGCGTTGCCGCCAGGGCCGCGGGCAGCATCATGGTGCCGGCAAGCGCGGCGCCTGCCGCGATAAAGTCACGTCGGGTAAAAACTGGTTTCATGGTTCTCCTTGTTGTCGTTATTGCGGCAGGCTATTGACGTCCACCGCCGGTTGCTGGCCGGTCGCCGGCCGGCTGAAGTTCTGGTTGACCGGTACATAATCCGCGAAGAAGCCGCCGTTGCGCAGGTAGAACCGGCCATTCTCCAGCCCGCCCGCGTAATCCATGCGCTGCGCGTTGGTCACGGTGGCGTCGCCCGTCAGGCGGCCGGCGGTCGCTTCGGACCACGTGCCGTTCGCGTTGCGCGCCCACTGGTTACCGTACAGCACGCGGCGCCCCGCAAAGCCGTTGGTGTCGATGAAATTCTCGAGGAACGAGTGGTTCCCGGTGAGATAGGTATTCGTGGCGGGGCGCTTCCACGTTGCCATGTAGCGCCAGCTGTTCGTCTCCGGTGCGAAGAACCACGCCGAGAACAGGGTGGCTCCGGCGCCGTCCGGCCGCGCGCGGGTAATGAACCGGTAGGTATTGCCAGCGATCCAGTTGTACACCAGGTAGGCCTGGCCGCCGGTGCCCTCGCCGCCGAAGCTGTTGTCCACCACGCCCGCGCCCTTGCCCACCAGCGTGGTCTTCGCGCCGCTGTCGGCATCCCATACCGAGAACAGGATCCAGCGCTCGGTGGCGGATTTGACCTGAATGCCGAAGTAGCCGCCGCTGAAGCCGTTGGCCATGAAGTAGGAGCCGGCCGGATCCTGGCCGACCGGGATGGTCATCTCGTTGTAGAAGTACTCGGTATTGGCCGGCGTGGTGTAGCCCATGTGCACGGAAGGTCCGCGGCGCGACCAGTAGTAATTGGCGGGGTCGCTGGCGTAGTTCACGGTGGACGCTGTCGTCACCTTCAGCGCGGACACGTCGCCGAAGTAGCCGCCATCCTTGCTGACGCCCTGCAGGTCCACCTTCACGTAGCCGGGCGCCGCCACGTTGACGGTACCGACCGGGTAGGTCTTGCTCGTGGCGCCGGCCAGCGCCACCGTGAACGGCGTGCCGTTGACCGTCACGCGGATCGTGCTGTTATTGCTGCCGGCAAGGCGCGCATCGAGCGCCAGCGTCACGGCGCCCGCGGAAGCCATACGGAACCAGGCGCTGGCAACGGTGCCGGCGTTCGTCCAGTTGGCCAGGCCGTTGTCGTTGATTTCCGCCGACGCCGGCGCCGCGGTGATGAAGGCGTTGCCGGCCAGCGCCACGGTGGACGTGGTACCGCTGGCGGCTGGCGCGGCGTCCGGTTGCGACACGGCGGCCTGCGTCTGTGCGGCCGTCGGGCCGGTGCCGGTACTGGCACCACCTCCACCGCAGCCGGCCAGGAACAGTGCAGCGCAATACAGGAATGTGCGACGTTGTTTCATGATGGCTTCCTCCTAGAATTGGTATTCCGCGGTCAGGCGCACGGAGCGCGGCGCGGTGCGGCTGGCGACCTGCAGGTAGTTCTTGGCGATGGCGCCGCCGTCTTCGCGGGTTTCGTTGTAGCGCTGCACGGTCTGGCGGTCGAACAGGTTGAACACGTCCACCTTCAGGCTCAGGCCCCTGGCGAAGCGCGGCATGTACGCCACATTCACGTCGAGCAGGGCCTGCCACGGCAGGCGCCCCTGGCTGCCGCGCGGCGTGGCCACGCCGTTGCAGTAGAAGTAGGCGGCGCCGTAGTCGTGGTCCCACTTCAGGTCCGCCGGCAGTTCGCCGATGCAGTTGCGCGGCGCGCCCGAGGTCACGTTCAGGTTGCCGCCGACGGTCCATTCCGGCGCCACCTGCGCGAAGCCGTAGGCCTTGATCGAATGGCGCCGGTCGCCGGGCAGGTAGCCGTAGGCGTTGTACATCAGCTCCTTGTGGTCGTCGCTGACCGTCAGGCCCACGTCGCCGCCGCCGATGGTATCGGTCTGGCCTTCCATGTTGCCCTTCAGCGCGGAGAGCGTGTAGGTGAGCTTGCCATACCAGCCGTTGGAGAACGGGTGCTCGACGAAGAAGTTCAGCGCCTTGTACGTGCGCGCCGGCTTCGGCGTGCCCCACTCGGCCGCCGAAATATCCACCCGGCGCGCGCCCTGGCCATCGGCGAAGTCGATCCACAGCGCGTTGTCGCGGCCCGGGTTGATGATGGCGCACTGGAAGCCGCCCCAGTTGCCCGTGTCCACATTGTTGCGCGCGGCCCAGGCGTCGATCGGGCGCTGGTCGCAGGTGTCGTCGTTGGTATCGTTCAGGCGGCGATACAGGCCGCTCGCGCCGATCACCAGCTGCTTGCTCAGCGCCTTCTCGAAGCCGAGCGACAGCTCGTCCTGCGACAGCGGTTCGAGGCCGATCGCGGTCACTTCGCGCGCGTTGCGGCTCTGGCCATAGGCGTTATTGGCGGAATACGGCTTGCCGATCTGGTGCAGGCCGGTCGGCGCGCCGGTGACCGGGTCCACGCCGGTGTAGGTGAACAGTTCGCTGGTCGACGTGAACGGCGCCGCCATGTTGCTCGACAGGTTCGACGGCACCGGCAGGTGGTAGCGCCCGGCATTGGCGAAGAATTTCACCGAGCCGTCGCCGTTGAAATCCCACGTCGCGCCCAGGCGCGGCGCCAGCATGTTGCGCTGCGAGATGAACGCGTCGCCGGTGCTGGTGTAGTTGGTGAACTGTTCGCGGCGCAGGCCCAGGTCCAGCAGCACGCGCGGCGTGACCTGCCAGTGATCCTGGATGTATTGCGCCGACTGCTCGCTCGTGGGATTGGCCAGGTTGGAGTACACGTCGCGGCTCACGTAATAGCCCTGCGCGCCGAACCCGCCGCCCTGCGCCGGCGTCTCGAACGCGCCGTTGATCGGGCGGCTCGGATCGGCGGCCTTGCGGTAGCTCCAGCGGTAGCCACCCGCCAGCGTGAAGCCCACCATCGAATCGACGTCGATGCGGTCGATGCCGCCGCGCAGCGAATGGTTGCCGAGGCGGTATTCGATATCGAGGCGCCGGCCCTTCTGGCGGTCGCTCGATGCCGGGTCGACCAGGTTGCCGGTCACCGTCTGGGGCGTCGGGTAGGCAAGGCCCGGCACCTGCACGGTGGTGCCGGCCGAGACCTGCGGCAGCGATGGATCGTAGCCGGCCGGCGTGCGCACGTGGCCGGTGCGCGATTTGCCGTACAGGGCCGTCACGGTCAGGCTGTCGGTGATGTAGCCGGTGTATTTGAAGATATCGATGTTGGCGCCCGGCGCCGCCGCCGCGCCGCAGCAGTTGGTGGTGCTTTCGCCGGCGTTGCCGGGAACGTCGTTGCGCGCCTTGGTGTCGTAGCTGAAGCCGTAGGCACGGCTGCTCGACCTGGTGCGGTCGTACAGCTTGGTGTATTCGAAGCGGTGGTCCTCGGTGAGGTTGAAGTCGATCTTGGCGGTGGCGCGGTCCACGGTGGATTCGCCGCGGCTCCAGCCGGTTCTCAGGGCGGTGGCCGATGCGTCGCTGGTGGCGCCGATGCTTTCGCTGTCGGTTTTCGTGCGCTCCAGCGCGACGAAGGCGAACAGCCGGTTGCGGATGATCGGGCCGCTGCCGTACAGGCCCGCGACCTTGCTGGTGCTGGTGTTGTCCTCGTTCCAGTACAGCAGCTTGCCGTCGGTGGCCGGGTTCGCGCCGGTGTTCGGGTAGTAAGTATTCTTCGGCGAGCCTTTCAGGCCGCCCGGTATCGTCGACAGCTTGCCGCCGAATTTGAAGTCGTTGCCGCCGCTCTTGGTGGTGATGTTCACCACCCCGCCGGTGGAGCGCCCGAATTCCGAGCCATAGCCGCCGGTCAGCACCTGCAGGTTGGAAATGGCGCCGAACGGCAGTTCGGAAGCGCCCACCTGCGTGAGGATGTTCGTGACCGGGAAGCCGTTCACGTAGAACGCGTTTTCCGACTGGCCGGAGCCGCCGATGGAGGGCGCGTTGCCGTACTGGCTGTTGGTGCCGCGCGCCACGCCGGGCGTGAGCTGCACGACGGACGCCACGTCGTTCGCCACCGGCAGCGTGCGCAGTTCCTTCGCCGTGAACACCACGCCGTTGTTCGTGTTGGACACATCGATCACCGTGCGTGCGCCCCGCACCACCACCGTCTGCCCCGCTTCCTCCTTGCCGCGGAAGTTGACTTCCGCGCCGCTGCCCACCACCGCCTCGATCTCGCGTGTATCGTCCACCGTGCCGTTGCGCAGCACGCGCAGCGCATAGCGGCCGGGCGGCATGGAGTTGGCCACGTAGCGCCCCGCCGCATCGGGCACCAGGGAACGCTGCGCGCCGGTATCCAGGTTTTCCAGCACCACGGTGGCCCCCGCGGGCGACGCCACCTCGCCGTAGATCGTGGTCGTGGCGTTCGACTGGGCGATGGCAGGGCTGCCCGCGGCGGCCATGGCCAGCCCGGCCAGGACCGCCGTCGCCTGGCGAATCGCGTTGTTGCGTAATCTGAAGCGGGTGTGATGCATGCTCAACTCTCCGTCGGTTTATGTTTTCGTTTTACGTTCGAAAGACCCTGTAATTACTCTAGAAATAAAAGCAAACGGGGTCAACAAAAAGAAAGAAAAAATAAAAGAAAATTCGTTCATATCTTTCGTATTGGCTCGCAATCGATTTGATTACTTTCGAATTCGTGGCAAAACTGGTACACGACTGGAACGCCATCGTGTCACGAACTTTCTTTTTGCTTTCGTATTTGACTTTTCGAAAATAAAACTTCACTATCGTTCCAACCTCAACAGAAAATTCTTTCGATGACTACCTTATTCGAGCGAACGAGCACCGGCTGGCGCGATATCGGCGGCCTGGATACCGCGGAAGAAATCGCCCACCAGCCCGCACTCTGGGAAGCGTTGGCCACGCACCTGGGCGCCATGCGGGAGCGCATCCAGGCATTCCTGGGCGACAGCCTGCGCGACCCGCGCCAGACCGTGATCCTCACCGGCGCGGGCAGCTCCGCCTACGTGGGCGAGATCATCGCGGACGAAATCAATGCCGCCTGGCCGTGCCAGGTGCGTGCGATTCCCACCACCAGCCTGCTGACCCACCCCGCCCTGTACCTGGAAGCCGGCGCGCCCACGCTGCTGGTGTCGTTCGCCCGCAGCGGCAACAGCCCGGAAAGCACCGCCGCCGTGCAGCTGGTGCGCGACCTGGCGCCGGCCGCGCGCTTCCTCAACATCACCTGCAATGCGCAAGGGGCGCTGGCGCGGCAAGGCGAGCACGATGCCGGCACCCTGAACCTGCTGATGCCCGCCGCCAGCTGCGACCGGGGCTTCGCCATGACGAGCAGCTTCAGCTGCATGCTGCTGGCGGCCCTGTGCGCGCTCGATCCGGACTTCCAGCCGGAGCACATGGCCACGCTGGCGGAGCTGGGCCGGCAGGCCATCGACGGGTGGTCGGCACCGGTGGCCACGCTGGCTGCGCAACCAGTCTCGCGCGTGATCTACCTGGGCAGCGGTCCTCTCGAGGCGCTGGCCCGGGAAGCGGCGCTGAAGATCATGGAACTGACCGCGGGCCGGGTCATGACGATGGCGAACAGCGCGCTGGGCTTCCGCCACGGCCCCAAGGCCGCGGTGAACGGCGAAACGCTGGTGCTGCTGTTCCGCAGTGCCGATGCGCTGTCGCGCCGTTATGAGGAAGACCTGCTCGCCGAACTGCGGCGCGATGGGGTGGCCCACGCCGTGCTCGCCATCGGCACGGGCGGCGAGTTCGGCATCGACACGCCGCCCTGGCCGGACGCCTGGCTGGCGCCCCTGTGGCTGCTGGCGGCGCAGCAGTACGCGCTGCACCAGTCGGCGCTGCTGGGGCTGCGGCCCGACAATCCGTTCACGGGCGGCATCGTGAACCGCGTGGTGCAGGGCGTAACCATCCATCGCCATGACGAATCCTGAACGCGGCTACCACGGCATCGACATCGGCGGCACCAAGATCGAACTGGTGGCCTTCGTTGCCGGCAATGGCGACGGGGCATCGCTGCATGAAGCGCATCGGGAGCGGATCGCCACGCCCGGCACCGATTTCGCCGAATTTGTTGGGGCCATGCAGGGCCTGGTGGCCCGGGCCGACGCGGCGCTGGGCCTGCGCGCGCCGGTGGGCATCGGCCTGCCCGGCGTGGTCGACAACGCCACCGGCCGCCAGCTCAGCTCCAACGTGCCGGCACTGAACGGCCGGCTGGTGGCCGAGTCGCTGCGCCAGGCCCTGGGGCGCCCGGTCGCCATCGGCAACGATTGCCAGTGTTTCGCCCTCTCCGAGGCGCAGGGCGGCGCGGCCGACGGCCTGCCCACGATGTTCGGCGCCATCCTCGGCACCGGCGCCGGCGGCGGCTACTGCGTGGGCGGCCGCCTGCTGCGCGGCGCGAACGGCGTGGCCGGGGAATGGGGCCACTGGACGCTGCCGGCGGCGCAGCTGGAACAGTACGGCTTGCCCCTATTGGACTGCCCATGCGGGCGGCGCGGCTGCCTGGAGCGCTATGTGTCCGGCCCCGGCCTGAGTCGCATGCACCGCCATTTCGGCGGCGGCGACGAAATGCCGCTGACCATCGTCGCCCGCGCGCAGGGCGGATCGGAGATCGCCCTGCGCACGCTCGACGTGCACACCGACCTGCTGGGGCATGCGCTGGCCAGCCTGGTGCTGTCGCTCGATCCCCATGCGATCGTGCTGGGCGGCGGCCTGTCGCAGCTGGCGCACCTGTACCAGCGGCTGCCGGCGGCGATCGGCCGCCACCTGTTCCACGGCGTGTGCACGCCCGCCGTGCTGCCGCCCGCCTTCGGCGACGCCGGCGGCGCGCGCGGCGCGGCGCTGCTGGCGCGGCAACAACCCGATAAATGACGACCGAGATTGACTGAGCTAGTGATCATGACGAATAACGTTTCCCCCTCCCCCGTCCAGCAGGTCATCGCTGCCCATCGCCGCGGCGAAGCCGCGGGTCTGTACAGCGTGTGCTGCAGCCACCCGAGCGTGCTGCGCGCCGCCATGCGCGTGGCCGCCACCTACGGCACCGTGCTGCTGGTGGAGGCCACGTCGAACCAGGTCGACCAGTTCGGCGGCTACACCGGCATGACGCCGCCGCAATTCCGCGACTACGTGCACGAGCTGGCGCGCGCGCAGGGTTTTCCGCTGGAGCGGCTGGTGCTCGGCGGCGACCATCTCGGGCCGAACGCGTGGCAGGGGCTCGATGCCGCCACGGCCATGGACAATGCGGAAACGCTGGTGGCGGCCTACGCGGCGGCCGGCTTCCACAAGATCCACCTCGACTGCTCGATGCGCTGCGCCGACGATCCGCAGGTTCTGAGCGACGAGCTGATCGCGACGCGCTCGGCGCAGTTGTGCATCGTGGCCGAACAGGCCGCGGCCGATGCGGGCCTGCCGCCGCCGTTGTACGTGATCGGCACCGAGGTGCCGGTGCCGGGCGGCGAGGCGAACCTGGCGCAGGCCGGCGCCGTGACCGCGCCCGAAGCGGCGCGCCGCACGCTCGACGTGCACCGCCAGGCGTTCCTGGCCCGGGGCCTGCATGCCGCCTGGCGCCGCGTGATTGCCATGGTGGTGCAGCCGGGGGTAGACTTCGACCACAGCAACATCCAGCACTACGATGCGGCGCAGGCGGCGGCGCTGTCGGCGTTCGTGGCGGGGCAGCCGGGCATCGTGTTCGAGGCGCACTCCACCGACTACCAGCGCGAGTCGGCCCTGCACCGGATGGTGCGCGACCATTTCGCCATCCTCAAGGTGGGCCCGGCCGCCACGTTCGCGCTGCGGGAAGGCCTGGCTTCGCTGTGCCACATCGAGGCGGAGCTGGTGCCGCCCGGGCAGGCCTCGCGCCTGATGCAGGTGCTGGACGAAGCGATGCAGCGCCAACCCGCGCACTGGGCCAGGCATTATCCGGGTACCATGGCCGAGCAGCGCCTGCTGCGCCGCTATGGCCTGAGCGACCGTTGCCGGTATTACTGGGGCGAGGCGCCGGTGGCCGCCGCGGTGGCGAAGCTGCTGGCCAACCTCGATGCGGTGGACATGCCGCTTTCGCTGCTCAGCCAGCACCTGCCGGAGCAGTACCTGGAGGTGCTGCAGGGCCGGCTGGCGGCCAGCGCGGGCGCGCTGCTGGAGCACAAGATCGGCCGGCTGCTGGCGCAGTATGCGCGCGCCTGCAACCGCAATGCGGCGGCCGATGACGTAGTGCCCGCCGGCGCGTCGGCGGAAACCGCGGCGGCGATCTTCTAGAACACAATCCGCGAACTTTTTTTATATCGGTACCACGAACATGCGACATACCAGCCAACGCCGCGCCACGATCCTGCAGGCGCTCACCCAACATGGTTCGGTGCAGGTCAACGAACTGGTGGAACGGCTGGGCGTTTCGGCGGTAACGATCCGCACCGACCTCTCGGCGCTGGAAGCGCAAGGCCTGGCCACGCGCAGCCATGGCGGCGCCACGCTGGCGCGCACGCCGCCCACCGAGCACACGGTGCCACAGAAGGATGCCATCAACCACGAGCAGAAGGCGCGCATCGGCGCCCATGCGGCGCGCATGGTGGAACCGGGCGACAACATCATCATCGATTCGGGCACCACCACCATCTCGCTGGCGCGCCACCTGCGCGATGCGCAGGGCGTGACCGTGATGACCAACGGCCTGAACATCGCCTGGGAACTGGCCGACGCGCCCGGCGTGGACCTGATCCTCACCGGCGGGCTGCTGCGCAAGCAGTCGCTGTCCATCCAGGGCACGCAGGCCGAAGCCTGCCTGCAGGCCTACAGCTTCGACAAGCTGTTCCTCGGTGTGGACGGTTTCGACCTGCAGTTCGGCGTGACCACCCATCACGAGGCGGAGGCCAGCCTGAACCACAAGATGGTGGAGCGGGCGAAAAAAATCATCGTGCTGGCCGACGCCTCCAAGTTCGGCCGCGTGAGCCTGCACCGCATCGTGCAGCTGGACCGCGTGCACACCGTGATCACCGACGCCGGCATCAGCGACGAATACCGCGACGGCCTGCTGCAGGCCGGCATCGAACTGCAGATCGCCGGATGACGCCATGCTGAGCGGACGCATTCTCACGCCGGGCGGCTGGATCGACGGCAGTATCGACTTCGGCCAGCGCATCAGCGAGATCCGCGCGGACAGCAGCGTGGACACCGCGCTGACCATCCTGCCCGGCTTCATCGACCTGCACGTGCACGGCGCGGCCGGCGCGGACATCATGCAGGGCGGCGATGCCGCCGCCACCATCGCGCGAGCGCATGCGCGGCACGGCACCACGGCGATGCTGGGCACCACGATGACCGCCACCGACAACTCGATCCGCCGCGCGCTGCGCGGCATGGCGCCCGTTATCGAACAGCGGCCAGCGGGCGGCGCGCGCATGCTGGGCGCGCACCTGGAAGGCCCGTTCCTCAGCATCCACCGGCTGGGCGCGCAGCCCGCCGACGCGGTGGTGGTGGGCAGCATGGACCTGGTGCGCAGCTACCACGAGCTGGCGCCGATCCGCGTGATGACGCTGGCGACCGAGGTGGCCGACCACCTGGCGCTGATCCCGCAGCTGAACGCGCTGGGCATCCGCGTGCAGATCGGCCACAGCAACGGCACGTATGAAGACGGCGTGGCCGCGCTGAAGGCCGGCGCGGCCGGCTTCACGCACCTGTATAACGGCATGACGGGGCTGCGCCACCAGGAGGCCGGCATCGTCGGCGCGGCGCTGGCCCATGCCGAGTATGCCGAGATCATTCCCGATCTGCAGCACGTGCAGCCGGGCGCGATCCTCGCCGCCCTGCGCGCCATCCCCCGGCTGTATGGCATTACCGACGCCACGTCCGCCACCGGCATGCCCGATGGCGAATACGGCCTGGGCAGCCAGCTGGTCTACAAGTGCCGGGGCTGCGTGCGCCTGGCCACCGGCTCGCTGGCGGGCAGCGTGCTGACGATGGACCAGGCGCTGCGCAATTTCGTCGGCCTCGGGCTGGACCTGGCCGACGCGTCGAACCGCCTGTCGCTATACCCGGCCGATTACCTCGGCGAGGCCGCACGCGGCCGCCTGGCGCCCGGCGCCTGGGCGGACATTGTGGTGCTCGACGCCGACCTGCAACCGGTGGCCGTCTTCGTCGAAGGCGAAGCCATCGACCTTTCCTCCAACCAGCCGTAAAACTTACAACGATAGGGCGCCATGGGATTCCTACTCTTCATCGCGGGGCTGGGCGGCCTGCTGTACGGCATCGACGTGGGCATCATCGCAGGCGCCCTGCCCTATCTCGAATCCACCGCCTCGATGGCGTGGCGCCTGAGCGCGCAGCAGCTCAGCTTCATCGTGGCCGCGGTGCTCCTGGGGTCGGTGCTGTCGTCGCTGTTCGCCGGCGCCCTGGCCGACTGGATCGGGCGGCGCTGGGCGATGACGCTGGCCGGCGTGCTGTTCACGCTGAGCATTCCGCTGATCGCCCTGTCGGACGGCTACGTACCGCTGCTGCTCGGGCGCTTGCTGCAGGGCGTGAGCGGTGGGCTGATCGGCGTGATAGTGCCTTTGTATCTGGCCGAGTGCTTGCATGCGCGGCATCGCGGGCGCGGCGCTGCCTTGTTCCAGCTGCTGCTGACGATCGGCCTGGTGGCGGCGGCGGTAATCGGGCTGCTGCAGGCACATTCGGTGGAGTCGGCGACCGTCGCGGCGGGGCAGCTGGCGGAGGCGGAACGCGCGGCGGCCGTGTTTGCGGCCAAGGATCATGCGTGGCGGAGTATTTTCTGGTGGTGTCTCACGCCGGGGATCGTGTTCACGGTCGGATGCCTGCTGCTGGCCGAGTCGCCGCGGTGGCTGGCGCGGCGGGGGCGGATGGAGGATGTGCGGGCTGCGCTGCTGCGTACGCGGCCTGCGGATGAAGTCGAGGTTGAGCTGCGCGAGATTCAGTTGGCGCTGGCGCCGGGTGTGGGCGCTGGCGCTGGCGCTACGTCGTCGGGTTCTTCGGGCCGTGCGGTCGAACCGCTGCTGAGCCGCCGTTATGTGCTGCCTTTCCTGCTGGCTTGCCTGATCCTGGCGCTGAATCAGGCTACCGGTATCAATTCGGTGCTGGCGTATGTGGTCAATATCCTGAATCAGGCTGGCTTGCCTGGCAGCGCCGCGAATACCGCCGATGTAGCGCTGAAAGTGCTCAATGCGCTGATGACCGTTGTTGCCGTGGTGCTGGTCGACCGGAAGGGGCGCAGGTTTCTGCTGATGCTGGGGACTGGGGGATCGTGACCGCCCTGCTGGCGGCCGGGCTGCTGTTCCGCAGCGCCGAGGGGGAGCAGCGGGATGTGCGGCCGGTGCTGCAGGCGCGCGTGCAGTCGGATGGGCTGGCGCTGCGGCTGTCCGACGACACGCTGCGGTCTCTTGGCGTTAGTGATGGGTCGCCGGTGCAGCTGACGGTTGCCTATGCCTATGGGCCGTTCACCAATGTGCAGACGCGGCGCAGTGACGATGCGGCGCTGCCGGAGCTGCGCATGCGTCGTGAGGATACCGTACAGCCGGACAGCGTGATCGGGGCGTTCTTCCGCAAGCTGCATCTGAATCCGTTTGCCGATCCGGCCGAGGGGCTGCGGGCGCCGTTGACGATCGAGCGCGCCGATATCGCCGCCGTGCCGTCCAGCGCGCATGGATGGCAGGTGGCGTTGGCCATGTGTTTGTTTGTCGCCAGCTTTGCCGTGGGGCCGGGGGTTTGTGTTTGGCTGGCGCTTTCCGAGTTGATGCCTACTCGCATCCGCTCGAATGGGATGAGCATTGCGCTGCTGGTGAACCAGTTTGTGTCGACCATGATTGCTGCCCTATTTCTGCCGACCGTGGGGCAGTATGGGTATGCGACGATGTTCTTTGCGTGGGCGGGGTGTACGGTGGTGTATTTCCTGACGGCGGCGTTTTTGTTGCCGGAGACGAAGGGGAAGACGTTGGAGGAGATTGAGGCGCATTTCGGGCGAAAGTAAGCGGCGATTCGGAGACTTGATTGCCCAGATCGATGTCCGCGGCGGTCAACATGAAGGACCTGTTGCTGGCACGTTGAGATTTTATTACTGCTGAGTGCGCCAGGGATGTACAAGGATTACTATCCGGAGAGTACGACATCCATGTGCCGTGTTCCCGGGGAGCGAACCATGCGCCAGCTGCTTGTATCGATCGCAGTACTCTTTGGTTTGATCTGCGGGGCAGCTCGCGCCGCGCCCGTTCAAAGCAGTTTCGCCGCCGATGCGGACTCCAATACCTGGGATTGCCGCTACCTCCCCGATCGAGGGTCATGTTCGAGTCAAGGCACCTTCACCCCGCCGAACGGGACCACGACCCAGTGGGCAACCGGCGCCAGTTCCAGCGCCTCCGATATCCGCGGCGAAGCCTGGTCGCTGGCGGTTGCGGATCCTGGCTCGTACCTGCCGCTCCTGAAAACATACGCTTCGAGCAACCCGAACTACGTCAGTCCATCGGGTGGCACCAGCATGGCCGATGCCAATGTCTGGGCGGTGCAAGGTTACCGCTACACCGGCACCACGGCGTTCACCCTGACGCTGACCGCAACACTCGACACCGTCATCTCGGCCAACGCGGCCAACTTCGCCGGCAATCATTCGCTGCTGGCGGTCAGCCTGTTCGGCACCGACAACTACACATTCAATTACGATCCGGCCACCCGTACCGGCAGCACTTGCCCGATTACCGGCCCGATCAACCCGCAGTTCTGCGGCCAGGGCCCTGCGATGTACGCGCACTACCACGAGTTCCTGGAAGATACGGGAACCGCGGTAGCAACCCTTTCCTATACGTTGTCTCCCGGCCAGACCTTTTATGTCGGCGCCTTCATCGATGCCAACGTGTGCTGCGGCGGCTCGGTGGACTCTTCCCACACGCTGACGATGCTCTTCAACGATGCCTCGATGCTGGTGGATTTTCCCGTGGCGCTTGTGCCCGAGCCGGGCGGCTGGATGATGTTGCTGGTCGGGGTGGTGATGTTGGGTGGGTGGAAAGGTCGGCGAAAGGCGTAGCTCGCCGGGAAGCCATCCTGACTCACGAATTCTTTACGTGGAATCCGGCTCAAGGCCTGCGAGCTCGTTTGTGAATAACGGCGCTGGCGCTCGCGGAGAATTATTCTCAATGGTAGCGTTGTTGGGGTAGTTGGGGCAAGGATGGGATCGATGTGGGGCGCGGGATTGGCTATCGGCCAGATCAAACGAGCGGGCGCTCTGGGTCAGTGCGCAATGTGCCGTGCACCGCGTTGGCCGATTCCGAGAAGCATAAGACGCCGCAGGTTGCGGAATACTTGACGCGGGATGTCGCCACCATGACGAAATTGCCGCTGCTGGTGGCAAGCTTTCGCTAATCCGCGCTGAAGTTTCCGCATGTAGCGATCAGCGTCGCCCCACATGAAGTCTTGTGCCCGTCATAGGCGACTGGCACGCCGTCGACCGAGTTGCTATCGCTGCCTTCCACGATGGTGCATGTGCCATGGCCCGGCACCGGGCACGAACATTGGTCGCCCACGCAGGCGACAGGCTTGCCATCCACGAGGAAGTATGTCGCCTTTACAAAGATGACCATGCCGCCGTGGGAGGTTGGATCGCCGAGCCGGATGATGTTTTTCATGACGGCTCCTTGACCAGTTTCCACACAGTTGGTGTACTCAGCGTGAATGTTTTGCGACGGCCGAAAAGCGGCTCCGGGCCCAGCAATTCTGCTTGCGGCATTTTGACGCCTTGGACAAATTTTTGCGTGGTGCCACCGACGACATCGTAACCATTGGCGTGGTCCACGCATGACCACTGGCCGCTTGCAGGACAAGGCGTGCCGGCTTCGGCGCGTTCGGGAGGCATTGAAGGTTCCGGCTTCGCTGTTTCGACCTTGACGGGCCGCGGGCGGAGGGAGCCAGATATCTGGTCCCACAAGGCTTGTACTTCCTTGTCGGACAGGCTCGAATTAACTGGTTTACCGGGGCGGCCGATACCTGTAGTGAGCTCAAGTACCAAGAATGGCTTCATGGCGTCGGTCTTTATCGAATCCGATTCCCACCTGTAACTATGAGCACGCGTTCCGTTATTTTCCTTTACCCGCTCCGAAGACTCTTCTCCCGGTATGCCATTGATCGAACGGCGGCCCTCGAATATTGGTTGAAATGCGAACGGAAAATCAATTCGCGCTGAACTGTCCGCTGATCGCTGCAGCAATGTTTTTTGCTTTGTTACACCACTCATTGAATTAAGGGCAATAGCAACATCAGGATGTTTTGAGTCGCCAGTAAACATTACGACAGACTCGCGTGGCACTTGATCATGAGCCGGAAGAGGCACAGGCACTGTGTCAAGGATAATCCCATTATCAAAACAAAAACCTGGCTTACCAGGCAGATCATTGGATTGTCGGTATCTCATATTTACAATAATCTTCATAACCTCATCAAAATCTTCCTTATCAGCGATCTCAAGGAAAAGACGAAAGCTGACTTCCTGAATTCTGACTAGGGCTTCAATCGAAAACCATTCATTATCCACTCGTTTTCCATGGGCAATATGATAACTCCAGTTGCGACCGAAGGAGAATATTTTACCAGTAGCATGCTGCATTTTTAAATCACGCACATTCTCCAGACTAGCTAAATCTCTTTCATTTTTTTGCGCAGCTAATTCTATATTTCTCTCAATAATCCTGGCATTGAATTCCTCCATAGTTTCAGACTTATCTGACGAAATTTGCACACCAGAAACCCTAGCATCACCGTAAGAAAATTCGAATTTTTCCGGAACATCTACTGCAAACCTTCCTACGCAAATTGTTTTAATCGCCATGTTTTTCTCATCAACTCGCATATCCGACCTCCCAACAGAAAAATTCCTTGATATTCCCACAGTCGGCATTCCAACCATAGACGCCAAAAATAATAATTTTATTGAGATATTCATGATTCCAATATAGCCCTAGCTATCAACTGAAAGGTCAACATCATTACTGAAGAATTAGAAAATACGTTTTGATGATCGAATCCGGAAAGCATAAATGTCTTCTTGACTCCCCCCAAAACTCCAGCACCAGAAGTCGCAGGCACAGTTCCATCCCCATCCTCATCCTGGATAGAAGGAGTAAATAGTAAATTGCGACCGTCTTTAATCTCTACTGACCGATGACCATTGAAGGTACTCGAAATTTGCTTCCCTAAAAATAGAATATCTGGCGTTACTCTCTGACTGCCATATTCGATCCATGTATAACGGCCGAAAGATAGGTGTTGAGAATCAGATCCATAAATAGCAAATGAATTCGGATGATAATATATATCCAATATTTTTTCATGAAACTTGGCTGCTTGATCAACCGATTGCTGCATCTTCTTTACTGCATGCTCTTTATGCTCATTAGCTGGATCAATTAACTCAGGCTGAAACAATCGGTACCAAGTAGTTACATCTCGATAGAACTTATAAGGATTTTCAATAGGAATTCTCTCTACTAAACCACTCTTGTTTTCTTCATCATTCTGCCGAATAAACAACCAAGGCTTGGGATACAGATGTGTAGGTAAAAGCTCCAATGCCCCGGGTGCATGAGCCATAACTGCATTCGTTTCTGCCGAAGTACGCCCTGCGATTTCAGCAAATGCATCTGCTGTTGCGTTTTCGAGTTTTCCGTTGCTTGGGCTGAATGTTTCTGTACCACAAGCAATCCTCCGATAGCAAACAGGCGCACCTAAGGCTGGCATACAGACATGTATAATGCCCCTTATTTTTTCAGGAATCTTTTTTGCACAAGCACGTGCAACTAGGCCGCCCATTGAATGGGTAACCACCATAACCTTCTCACACTCTCGCCCTAGAGAACTGTAGTGAGAAATAATTTGTTCTATACGCTGACTTAACCGATCCGCAGAGTTTTCGTTTGACAATAGCCAGTTATATCCAAACGCATAAATTGGATACCAGTACCCAGCAAGATTCTCAATCTCTGCAAGTTGAAAATCTGCAAGAATTTCGCTTTTCACTCCCCGCCAAAGCTTTCTATCATATTGATTTAAGCCAATCCAATTCGAACTAATTGTAGGTGGTTGGCTCTCCCAGCCGCATTGCAAAAATTTACCAAACTGCAGCTTTAGAGCGATAAGTAGGCCACCATAGCTTGACCAATGTATTTCGCCCCACCCGTGACTTCGTGCATAGCCTTCATCAACTTCACCAAGAGTCATATGACCTTCAAATTCAATGGCTCCACTTGAATCCACTTCAAGGGTGTGACCGTTCAGTATTTTTTGACGCTCGGCTGGCTCGCGCTTTTTCCATACACCAACTTCATTCATCCCTTCTGCTGCCCCATTTGGTGGACGCCAAGCTGCCTCTCCTGGTCTCAAAATTTCGTTCTTCTGCGCGCCTTTCTTCATGCTAGCCCTCAAGTTCGTCCCCATTATTCCTGGCACAACAATAATCGGCATTACCTTTGTTGGTGGCACGGAAATCCGGGCTCGAACGCGGCAGGCTTTAGGCGACAGCGTGGTTGTAGCTCGTAACGTGCCATCCTTTAAAGCCGATAGATGACCAATTGGCCGAGTAGGCTCTTTACCGTTCGATGCCATAATGACCTCACAAGGGTTTGTCTTCCGGATAGATAATCACATTTATTTCGCCAAGCTCTTCGCTAGTAACGAGCTCAGTACGTCCTTCGCTATCTGTAATGCCCTCAATTGCAGAGCCGTCCGGCAGCTCAAGTCGATACCGACGCCCGGCTACTGGTTTGTCATTCTGCGAGCTGATCAGTACGACACGTTCATCGGTCTCCATCTTCGTGCTAGGAAACTTGATGTCCGCAGCACTTCCACCGCCGCCTTTGACATGCTCGAATGACGCGGATCTGATCGTATAGGCGTCGGTACACTGCTGGATCACCTTGCCGTCGCCGTAGTCGACCTGAGCTCCCTTGCTCGCCAGACGGATCTCCGGAGCCTGCAGCTCGATCCGCTTGCCAGCGTTGATCTTCACAGTGCCGGTAGCAGTAAGCTCGATATCACCGTTATGGCTCTGGATCACCACGTTGCCCGACGCCGCAATCAACTTCATGCCCAACTTGTGGGCAAACAGGCTGATACCGCGCATGGCGCGCACCAGCACATTGCCGCCAGCGGCGACCTGGGCATCTTTTATAGATAGCAAATCGAGTGCGGTCTGTGCAGCGACGGCAACGTTGCGTTCGCTGGCGAGCAGAATGCCTTCCGGTGCACTGGCGGCGATGACTGCGGCCGGCGCCTTTGCACCGTCCCACTTGCTGATTTTTTCGCAGAGGCGTTCCAGCTCTCCCTGCAAAGCGTCATCACCTGAATGCGTCTGGGCCATGCTGCTCAGTTGTTCAGCCACTGCATTAAGCATGGCCGCGGTGCCAATCAATTCACTGCGGCTCAATTGGCTGCCATCACGATCAGCCCTTGCAGATATCAGGATGCCGCCAGGCCCACGGATTGCGACAGCACTCTCAGCCCGCAATTCGGCACCATCGCCTCGCGGCTCTGCGTATCCGCTCGCTCGCGGCGTTGTCAGCATGCCCAGATTCAACTGTGCAGCGCTGTGGTCACTTCCCAGCTGCGCACTGATCTGCCCCTTCGTATCATCAAACCGCAACTGATTCCCACGCCGCCCACCCTTCACTTCCCTGCTGCGAATCCCGGACAGATACCGGTTTCCCGGCAAGTCCCCCGCCTTGCTCAATGCCGGCGGCGTGGCATGCTGGTTGTACATCTGCCCCACGATCACGGGCTTGTCCGGATCGCCGCCCAGGAAGGAAACCAGCACCTCGCTGCCCACCCGCGGCAGGGAGAGCGATCCGCACTGGTCATAGCCAGGCCCATTCCCCGCCCAGCTGGTTGCCACGCGCACCCATGCCGAATCGGATTCACGGTTCGACGCACCCGGATTGGAAATGTGGTCTTCCTCCCGCGTGCCTGGAAAGCGAATCTTCACCCGCCCCATCGCGTCGCAATGCACTTCTTCGCTTTCCGGCCCGACCACGATGGCGCTCTGCATGTGCACGGGCGGCAGATCCACGCGCGGGTCATATGCTGGCACCAGCGCAATGCCGCGCCGTACCGCGGTGAACTGCATCTTCACTGGCCGCCTGTTCAGGTCGTCATTCGCCCAGCCGCTGCGGGCGAACAGCCCTGCAACCCGGTCGGACAAATCCCTCGGCAGGTTGTTCTGCACGGCGATGTGCAATTCGGTGATGACAAATTCCCGATCGATATCCTGGTGCCGGTCGATCTCGGGATGGCCGGCCAATGCAAAGTATTCGCCCACACGAAAATCGCGTACCGAGCCCTCGCCGGTAAAACACTTCGTTTCAAAATCGTGCCGCTTCATCGCCAGGCCGCCGAGCGCCCTGAAGTCGGCAGGGCTGTCGCCGGCATGCGGCATCAGCACCTGGTAGTCATCCAGCACAGCGCCCAGCCTGTGTTCTTTCGGGCCCTGCCTCGCTTCGCCTTCGGTGCGCATGTGCATCAGGTCCGATGCGAGCGGTGCCCGGTAATCCCAGCTGTACCGCGCCACGGACGAAGGCTGCAACGTGCGCACCGCGTTCCAGGCGGTGATGCTGTCGCGCTCCTCGGTCGATGCGTCACGGTGGTAGCGCACGGTGCCGGCCGCGTTTTCCTGCGCGCTCTCGTAGCGGTTCAGCAGGCACATGCGGTGTGCCGGGAGTTTTTGGGTAGCGTCGGGTCGGAAGAACCATGCGATGCCGCGGCGTTTCAGCAGTCGCCGGATGAATGCCGCATCCGATTCGTTATGCTGCATCGTGAATTCCCGCCGCGGGTATTGCATGTTGTCGAAGATGTTGTCCGTCTCCAAAGCGATGACCGTGCCCAGCATCGGGTTCTGGCGCAGCCATTCGCTCAGCATGCCCTGCACGATCTCCGGTTCGGTGAGGTTGCGGAACACACGTGTGTTGATGCGCTTTTCAAGCACGGCGAGCACGTCGCGGATCACGAGCTGGTAGCTGGCCAGGCCGCCGTCGCTATCGCCGGCCCAGGCTTCGGTGACCACGCCGCAAACGCTGCGCAGCTTGCCTCGGTCGGTCACGATGTCGATCGCGGCGGGCAGCGCGATGAACTCCTTCAGTGGCAGGTTGGCGTCCAGCGCCATGCACTGCACGCGGTACTCGAAACCGCCGCAGAAGGTTTCGTGGCCGTCCACGCGCTGTGGCAGCAGCACGTCTTCCATCATCATGGAGGGATGATCCACCCGCAGCCGCAACGGGCGGGCTGCGGTGACGAGGTCGCGATGGGCCACCAGGAAATTGACGAAGGCACCGGTGATGTTCATGGTGGATCCTAGGCAGGAGATTGCGGGCCAAGCTGCTGCGTGCCCCGTATCAATACCTGGCCATCCTTCCCGAGCACGTGGAGACGGAGGAAATTGGGCGCAGTCAAGTAATAGGCGAAGAAGCGTTCCATTAACTGCGCAAATACCGAGATGCTGCGGCCCTTGAAAGCCGCCTCGTCGATGGTGAGGCTTACCTCGTATCCGTACTGCAGGGTACAGTGATCCAGGAACTCGACCCACTCCTGGATCCTGCAACGCGAGACATCAACAATGCCGGATAGCTGCTGCGCCGTCACCACGCAATCGGGTCGTGCATGCATCCGCAGCAAAGAAAGCAGGGTCGGCAAGTGCATCTGCGTCATGCTCTGATGGTTGGCGTGAGCGAAGGCAACCAGTTCCCAGTGCGCATCAGGCTGGTCTGCCAGGAGCAACGGTGCGGTCGGTTTGCTCAACATGCGGATCGGGCGGCCGCCGATATCCTGGTCACTGGTCAAATCGCCGTCGGGGCTGCCGATCCGCAGGGAACATGGCAGATCGCCGTTGGTGCAGGTCACCCGCACGTCCACCGTCCCTTCGTCGAGCTCGACCGGCTTGGGTACACGGTCGACAAACGACACGGTGTCCGGCGTTCCGTAGGTGGCATCCGCAAGCTCGAACAGCCAGAAGTACGGGGTGTTGAGCTTCTTCGCAAGAAACCATGACAAATCGATGGCTGCGCCGCCGCGAGTCGCGTTCTGCAACAGCTGCATGGCATCGATGCTATACACGACGGCTTTCGCATTGCCCACGTGTGGCACGGCCAGGTTGTATTTGTTGCGGCTCTTGCGGAGGCGGATCGGTGTAGTTGCGTGCGAAAACATGTTGATGACGGGCGTGCAGCCTAGCTGTAACGCCGTCGCCGGCAGCGCGCGCAGCAGGTCAGCCGTCGTATGGTGCAGGTCGGGCAGGAGCAGGTGCAGCACCAGGCGCCGCGTGCCTGCCGGGCAGTGCGCCAGCACCGCTTTCAGGTCGATATCGAAGAAGTCGAACTTGTCGGGGAATGCAAAGTATTCCGTCAGCAGGCGCAGGCTACCTTCCTGGCGCCATGGCGTTGGCAGCAGCGCTTCGTTTTTCAAAGCACCCACAGGTGAAAACGGCGGCGCAGGCAATTTATGCCATTGCTGTTCCGATTCCACGCAGGTGCACAGCGAACGCATGAAGATCGCGTCGTAAAGTGCAGCACGCGCCGGGCCATCGGCATCGATGTACACGCGCATTGGCGAATTGGTGGCTGCACCGAAAGCGATGGCCGGATCGGTGGTCTCGATCGTGATCGCGATACCGCAGCCGACACCGGTTGGGATGTCAGGCGTGGCTGGCACGTCGACGCGCGGCATGAACCGGGCGGTGACCAGGATCGGTGCCTGGACCACATCGTAGACGGTGCGGAACCCGCACGACGATGTGCCCTTGCTGCGCAGCTCGGTGCCGCGCGGAATGGATGTGACCGAAGAGCCAGCCATGGCGCCGATCTGCACTACCGAGCAGGACGGGATTGGACGCAGGTAGAACGGCGATTGAATACCGAGCAGGTCATTCGTGAGTCGCACATAGCCATATTCCAGCTTCCTGGCGAGATGGGCGCATAGCAATGCGGTGCCGTGCATGACACGCTGCACACCGGGATCGGAGCTTTCTCCGCCAGAGATCTTAAGCATTCCGGCAGCATCGGGGAAGCAATAGGCAAACTCACTTATTCCGTGGCGCAGGTGGGTGAGTTCGCGTCCATAGTGCGGAAGAATTTTTTCCATGAGGCACTTTCCTGTAAGAAAGCTGATGATTGCATGGGAGAACTACAGGTTTTTTGATGCTGCGCAGGTGTCGCGTGCATAGGCATCAGTCAGCGGGGTAGTGGAAATGCCTGCGCTGCAGGGCAGGCGACAAGATGCGGCGACAGCCCGCAAACTGATCGCACTGCAACTATTTACGACCAGCTAAATGATGAATATGCTTTTGGTACTCACGGGTAGCGCTCCTAGGCCGGAGACTGCGGCCCATACAGCAGCGCGCCCTTGATCAACACTTGGCCATCCATCCCAACCACGTTGAGGCGGAGGAAATGCGGCCAGACCAGGTAGTAGACAAAAACCCGTTCCATTACCCGTGCGAAGACGGAGATGCTGCGTTCAGCGAACGCCGCTTCGTCGATGATGAGAGTTACCTCGTGCCCTTTTGTCAGCGCGGAGCCCACCTTGAACTTGAGCCATTCCTGCACCACGCAGCGCGACACGCCGAGAATGCCGGTCAATTGCCGCGCCGTTATGGCGCACTCGGGCCGGGCATGCATGCGCAGCAGGAACATCAAAGCCTTCAGGTCGACCTGCGTCTGGCTCCGGTGGCTTGCGTGGCCGACACTGATCACTTCCCAGTGGCCTTTCGGCGTATCCGCGAGGAGCAGCGAGGAAGATGGCTTGCGCAGCAGACGGATCGGACGGCCGCCGATATCCTGGTCGCTGGCCAGATCGCCTTCCGGACGGCCGATCGGCAGCGAACATGGCAGGTCGCCGTTGGTGCAAGTCACCTGCACGTCCACGGTGCCCGCATTCAGGTCCAACGGCTCTTGCACCTCGTTGACGAACGACACCGTGTCCGTCGTCCCAAAGGATGCATCCGCGAGCTCGAGCAGCCAGCAATGCCGGGTATGGAAATCTTTTTCGTAGAACCACTGCATGTCGATGGCCATGCTGCCGGCGTCCGTCTTGTGCAGCAGTTTCATGGTATCGATGCTGTACACGGTGCTTTTCGCGTCGCCAATACGGGGCACAATCAGGTCGTACGTCCTGCGGCGCTTGCGGAGACGGATCGGCGTTGCCGCGTGTGCAAACATGTTAATGACGGGCGTGCAGCCCAGCCGCAGTGCCGTTGGCGGGAGCGTGCGCAACAGCTCGGGCGTGGTCGTGTGTTGCAGGTCCGGCAGGAGCAGGTGCAGTACAAGACGGCGCGGGTCGGCCGAGCCGTTTGCCAGAACCGCCTTCAGGTCGATATCGAAGAAGTCGAACTTGTCGGGGAACGCAAAATATTCCGTCAGCAGGCGCATGCTCTCCTCCTGTTGCCATGGCGTTGGCAGCAGCGCGTGTTCTTTCGAGAAGCCTACCGGCAAGAGCGGCAGCGCCGGCAACTTGCGCCATTGCTGATCCGACTCGACGCAGGTGCACCTGTTGCGCATGAACAGCGCGTCATACAGTGCGGTGCGTATTGGGCCATCAGCATCGATGAACACGCGTACAGGGGAACGTGCGACTTCATCGAGGGTGATGGCCGGGTCGGTGGCTTCGATCGCGATCGCGATTCCGCAGCCAATTCCTGGTGGAAGGCGAAGCGTGGTTGGTACATCGGGGCGGGGAATGAACCGGGCGGTGATCGTGATAGGGCCAAGCGTCACTTCGTAGGCGGTGCGAAAACCATACGGCGTTGAGCCTTTGGTGCGCAGGTGGGTGCCGCGCGGGATGGTGGTGATCGTGGGGCTACCAGTGTCTTCCACCTGCGCTACCGAACATGAGGGAATGGGACGCAGGTAGAACGGCGCCTGGATGCCGAGCAGGTCGTTCGTGAATCGTGCATGGCCGTAGTCGATCTTACGGGCGATGCGGGCGCACAGCAGCGCCGTGACCTGGAGAAGGCGCTGGATGCCGGAGTCGGAACATTCTTCGCCGGAGATGCCAAGCTTGCTGGCCAGCTTGGGGAAGCGTTGGGCGAATTCGGCCATCAGCTGGCGCAGGAGGAAGAGCTGGCGTTCGTAGTATGGGAGGAGTTTTTCCATGCGGCACTTTCCGGTGGGAAAAGTGATGATTACATGGAGAGGTGGCGGTTTTTTTGAGGTTGCTCAATGGGCCGGTGCGTGGTGATCGGCAAGTGCGGTAGGTGAAGATGCTTGTGCTTCAGCACAGCATGTAGAAAAGCATGTGCGCAAAAATCCTTGCCAGAACAGAGCGGAGCATACGACGCGCGCCCTTGCCGCGCGCCGCCGTTGAGCCACCGCCGCCCGCAAGCGGGCGCCGGCGCCTCAACGACAAATGGGCGATTCGGATAGGGCTGCGCTTGCAAGCGTGCGCCCTTCGAATCCCCGCCGCAGGGCCCGCAGGGGCCCTACTTCTCTCCGGCAGGAATGAAAAAGGCCACCCGAGGGTGGCCTTTTTTCTGTATTCCTGGCGGAGAGACGGGGATTCGAACCCCGGTTAGGCTATGAACCTAAACACGCTTTCCAGGCGTGCGACTTAAACCACTCATCCATCTCTCCTGCTCTCCCGCATCGCGAGAGGCGCAAATTATAGCAGTTGGGTTGTAGAGTGCAAAGTTTTTTCGAAGAAAGGTACGCAGGCATCAATGCGGCGGGCTCGACAGCCGAAAGCAGGCCTCGAAAGCCCCGGGCTGAAGAGCCGGGAACAGGTCCCAACCGCGAGAACCGGGACCCGTCCCCTACCGCCGCGGGTTAACCCAGCCAGCAAGCAGCTCAGGCGCTTTCCTTGAGCTGCTCCAGGATCGCCGGGTTCTCCAGCGTGGAAACATCTTGCGTGATCGACTCGCCCTTGGCCAACACGCGCAGCAGGCGCCGCATGATCTTGCCGGAGCGGGTCTTCGGCAGGTTGTCCCCGAAGCGGATCTCCTTCGGCTTGGCGATCGGCCCGATCTCCTTGCCTACCCAGTTCCGCAGGTCGGCAGCCAGCTTCTTGGCATCCTCCCCGGTAGGCCGCGCCTGCTTCAGCACCACGAAGGCGCAGATCGATTCGCCGGTGGTCTCGTCCGGCCGGCCGACGACTGCCGCTTCGGCCACCAGCGGGTTGGCCACCAGGGCGGATTCGATTTCCATCGTGCCCATGCGGTGGCCGGACACGTTCAGTACGTCGTCGATGCGGCCGGTGATGGTGAAGTAGCCGGTGTCCTTGTTGCGGATCGCGCCGTCGCCGGCCAGGTAGTACTTGCCGCCCAGCTCCTCGGGGAAGTAGCCGGCCTTGAAACGTTCCGGGTTGTTCCAGATGGTGCGGATCATTGAAGGCCATGGGCGTTTCACGACCAGGATACCGCCCTGCCCGTTCGGCACGTCGGCGCCGGATTCGTCCACGATGGCGGTCATGATGCCCGGCAGCGGCAGCGTGCAGGACCCCGGCACCATCGGCGTGGCGCCCGGCAGCGGCGTAATCATGTGGCCGCCCGTTTCCGTTTGCCAGAACGTGTCCACGATCGGGCACTTTTCCTGGCCAACGTTACGGTAGTACCACATCCAGGCTTCCGGATTGATCGGCTCGCCCACGGTGCCCAGCAGGCGCAGCGAGGAGATATCAAAACTCTTCGGATGCACCTTGTCGTCCGCTTCCGATGCCTTGATCAGCGAGCGGATCGCGGTCGGGGCCGTGTAGAAGATCGATACCTTGTGCTTCTGCACGGTTTCCCAGAAGCGGCCCGCGTGCGGGTAAGTGGGCACGCCTTCGAAGATGATCTGCGTGGCGCCGGCGGCCGTGGGGCCGTAGGCGATGTACGTGTGGCCGGTTACCCAGCCGATGTCGGCGGTGCACCAGTACACGTCGCTCGGCTTCAGGTCGAAGGTCCACTTCATCGTCAGCGCGGCCCACAGCAGGTAGCCGCCGGTGGCGTGCTGCACGCCCTTCGGCGTGCCGGTGGAGCCGCTGGTGTACAGGATGAACAGCGGGTGCTCCGCTTCCACCCATTCCGGCTCGCACTCGGCGCTCTGCTTGTCCACCAGGTCGGAGAGCCAGATGTCCCGGCCTTCCGTGAAGCCCACGTTGCCGCCGGTGCGCTTGTACACGACCACGTTCTTGATCGTGTCGCAGCCGCCCAGCGCCAGCGCTTCGTCCACGATGGCTTTCAGCGGCAGCTGCTTGCCGCCGCGCAGTTGCTCGTCGCCGGTGATCACGGCCACGGCGCCGGCGTCGATGATGCGCTCCTGCAGGCTCTTGGCCGAGAAGCCGCCGAACACCACGGAGTGCGTGGCGCCGATGCGCGCGCAGGCCTGCATGGCGGCCACGCCTTCCACGGACATGCTCATGTAGATCACCACGCGGTCGCCCTTCCTGATGCCGAGCGATTTCAGGCCGTTGGCGAACTTGCACACTTTCTCGTGCAGCTCTTTATAGGTGACGTTGGTGACCTTGCCGTCGTCCGCCTCGAAGATGATGGCGGTCTTGTCGGCGTTGCCGTTGGCCAGGTTGCGGTCCAGGCAGTTGTACGACACGTTCAGCTTGCCGTCCTCGAACCACTTGTAGAACGGCGCGTTGTCTTCGTTCAGCGTGCGGGTGAACGGCGTTTGCCATTCCACGTGCTCGCGCGCCAGGCGGGCCCAGAAGCCTTCGTAGTCGCGCTCGGCTTCGGCGCACAGCGCGTTGTAGGCTTCCATGCCCGACACGGTGGCCTGCGTGACGAACCGCGCGGGCGGCGCGAACACGCGCGATTCCGGCTGGCCTTGCTGCTCGGTGGTTTGTGCTGGTGCGTTCATGCTTGTCTCCATTGTGGTAGTTGTTTGCCATGACAGTACGGCGGGGCGCTTACAGTGCCCTTACAGGGCATTTTTCACCGGCGCCGCTGTCGGCAAGGGCAATACTTTCATTTTAGTCACATTTCTTAAACAGCGATGAAACGGCGCCACAGGGGCCCGTGCGGGCCGCTGAAAATGGGGCCTTGAGCTGCGGCAAGAAGCTGACGAGTGTAGAATGTCGGGGGTTTTTATCCGCATTTATCACAGGAGTTGCTACTCGATGTCCGATCCGAATCACCCGCACGCACGCCGCATCAATCCGATCGCCTCGTTTATCTTCATGTCCCGCTGGTTGCAGCTGCCGCTGTACCTGGGTCTCATCCTGGCGCAGTGCGTGTATGTCTTCCACTTCTGGGTCGAACTGAAGGATCTGATCGGTGCCGCACTGGGCAACGAAGCGGCGCTGCAGCACATCATCGCGGCCGTCACCGTGCCGAACGCGCCGCCGCCGACAAAACTCAACGAGACCACCATCATGCTGGTGGTGCTTGGCCTGATCGACGTGGTCATGATCTCCAACCTGCTGATCATGGTGATCGTGGGCGGTTATGAAACCTTCGTCTCGCGCATGCACCTCGAAGACCATCCGGACCAGCCGGAATGGCTGTCGCACGTGAACGCCTCGGTCCTCAAGACCAAGCTGGCCACGGCGATCATCGGCATTTCGTCGATCCACCTGCTGAAGACGTTCATCAACGCCCAGGTGTACGACGCCAAGACGCTGCTCGCGCAAACGGGCATCCACGTTGCATTCCTGCTGTCCGCCATGGCGATCGCTTATACCGACCGCTTGATGACTGGCACGCAAAACGGTTCCAAGCATCACTAATCCAGCCAATCGCAAGAGAAAAGTCATGACCATCATCAAGCAAGACGACCTGATCGAATCCGTGGCGGCAGCGCTGCAATACATCAGCTATTACCACCCTGCCGACTACATCCAGCACCTGGCCCGCGCCTACGAATCGGAGCAGAGCCCGGCCGCCAAGGATGCGATCGCGCAGATCCTGACCAACTCGCGCATGTGCGCCGAGGGCAAGCGGCCGATCTGCCAGGATACCGGCATGGTCAACGTGTTCCTGAAGATCGGCATGGGCGTCCGCTTCGAAGGTTTCAGGGGCACGGTCACGGATGCAGTCAACGAAGGCGTGCGCCGCGCGTACAACTTCGCGGACAACAAGCTGCGCGCATCGATCGTGGCGGACCCGCACTTCGAACGCAAGAACACCAAGGACAACACGCCGGCCGTGGTGCACATGGAACTGGTCGAGGGCAACACGGTGGAAGTGGGCGTCGCGGCCAAGGGCGGCGGCTCCGAGAACAAAACCAAGTTCGTGATGCTGAACCCATCGGACTCGCTGGTGGACTGGGTGCTCAAGACGGTGCCGCTGATGGGCGCCGGCTGGTGCCCGCCGGGCATGCTGGGTATCGGCATCGGCGGCAGCGCCGAGAAGGCGATGCTGCTGGCGAAGGAATCGCTGATGGAAGACATCGACATGTTCGAGCTGAAAAAGCGCGGCCCGCAGAACAAGCTCGAAGAGCTGCGCATCGAGCTGTGCGACAAGGTCAACGCGCTGGGCATCGGCGCGCAGGGCCTGGGCGGCCTGACGACCGTGCTGGACGTGAAGATCAACATGTATCCGACCCACGCGGCTTCCAAGCCGGTGGCGATGATCCCGAACTGCGCGGCGACCCGTCACGCGCACTTCGTGCTGGATGGCTCCGGCCCGGCTTACATCGAGCCGCCGAAGCTGTCGGACTGGCCGGACGTGTCGTGGGCGCCAGATACCGAGAAATCGAAGCGCGTGGACCTGAATACGCTGACCAGGGAAGAAGTGGCATCGTGGACCCCGGGCCAGACGCTGCTCCTGAACGGCAAGATGCTGACCGGCCGCGATGCCGCGCACAAGCGCATCCAGGACATGCTGGCCAAGGGCGAGGAACTGCCGGTGGACTTCACCAACCGCGTGATCTACTACGTGGGCCCGGTGGACCCGGTGCGCGACGAGGCGGTCGGCCCGGCCGGCCCGACCACGGCCACCCGCATGGACAAGTTCACCGACATGATGCTGGAGAAGACCGGCCTGATCTCGATGGTCGGCAAGGCCGAGCGCGGCCCGGTGGCGATCGAATCGATCCAGAAGCACGGCTCGGCCTACCTGATGGCCGTGGGCGGCGCCGCCTACCTGGTCTCGAAGGCGATCAAGAGCGCCACCGTGGTCGGCTTCGCCGACCTGGGCATGGAAGCGATCTACGAGTTCGACGTGGTCGACATGCCGGTGACCGTGGCCGTGGATTCCACCGGTACTTCGGTGCATACCACGGGGCCGAAGGAGTGGTCGGTGAAGATCGAGTCGTTGAAGAACGCGGCGGCTGCTGCGGTGCCGGCTTGACTTCAAGTAGCACGCTCCTTGCCTGCCAGGTAAGCGGATTTCGATACCGCTCGAGCTACTGGTGTCGGACACCTTCAGGTGTCGGACACCGGTTTTCGCCAGCGTTTGTCGACTCCGGTGCTGAAAACCGGTGTCCGACACCGAAAACCCGGTGTCCGACACCAGTCCCTCGACGCTGCATGCAGTCTCGAACGTCCCTGGTGCACGACATTACTCTTCGGGCACCGGTTTTGCGTCTTGCACAGGCTTGATCTCTCTTCATCTTTAACCTGGAGCCCGTGATGACCCAGCCCGTCCGCGATACAACTGCCGTGAATGCGAATTCCCCGATCGGGGTGTTCGATTCCGGCCTGGGCGGGCTCTCCGTGCTGCGCCATATCCATGCGCAGCTGCCGCACGAGCACCTGATCTACTTCGCCGATTCCGGCCACGCGCCCTACGGCGGCCGCTCGGAAGAATGGGTGGTGCAGCGCTCGCTCGCCATCGCCGCATTCCTGTTCGGGCAAGGCAGCAAGGCGCTGGTGGTGGCCTGCAATACCGCCACCGTGGCCGCCATCAAGGCGATCCGCACCGAGTGGCCGGGCATGCCGATCGTCGGCGTGGAACCGGGCCTGAAACCCGGCGCCGCGGCCACCCGCTCCGGCAAGGTCGGCGTGCTCGCCACCGACCGCACGCTGCACAGCGAAAAATTCCTCACATTGCGCGACCAGGTCGCCAGCGCCACCGGCACCGAGTTCCTGCTGCAGCCGTGCATCGGGCTCGTCGACCAGATCGAGCTGGGCCAGCTGGGCTCGGAAGCGACGATGGCACTGCTGGACCAGTACGTGGCGCCGCTGCTCGATGACGGAGCCGATACGCTGGTGCTGGGCTGCACGCACTACCCGTTCGTCGAAGAGCAGATACGCGACGTGGCCGCGCGGCATGCGTCGCACGATGCTTCGTCTCCCGTCACGCTGATCGACACCGGCGACGCCGTCGCCCGCCAGCTCGCCCGCCTGCTCGAAGGCGCCGGCCTGCAGCGCCCCGCCGGCGTGCCCCACCTGCGCGGCTACACCACCGCCAGCCCCGCCGTGCTCGCCGAAGCCTTCCGCACCCTGCTCGCGCTCACCCCGCAAGTCGAAGGCATCGAAGTCTAAAAAATAGGGACGGACCCTGTTTTTGAGGAAATTTCCTGAAAAACAGGGTCCGTCCCTGGTTTTGAGGAAATTTCACGAAAATAGGGGTTTGCCAAATGCCAATCGGCTGTATATAATGCGGCCTCTGTTGCACAACTGGTGAAACAGAAAATGTAGTTCAGTGGTGGCTGTAGCTCAGTTGGTAGAGTCCAGGATTGTGATTCCTGTTGTCGTGGGTTCGAGCCCCATCAGCCACCCCACCGAATTCGATGAAGAAGGTCACCCGCTCCGGCAGGTGGCCTTTTTTGTTTTCCGGAGCATCGAGATGCAAATCGCTGGACAAACCCTCACCCGCGCCGATGTGGAAGCGGCCCTCGCCCACGGTACGCCCGCCTTCCAGGATTGCGACCTCGACGGTGCCGACCTGTCCCGGCTCGACCTGCGCGGCGCCTCGTTCACCGGCTGCAGCATCGCCGAGACGTCGTTCTACGCGGCCACGCTGGCGCACACGTCATGGCGGCGCTGCCGTGGCCGGCAGGCGGATTTCGAGGCGGCCGATCTCACGGATGCGCAATTCCACAGCTGCGACCTGAACAACAGCAGCTGGCGCCGCACGCGCCTCGCTTCGGCAACGCTCAAGAGCTGCAAGCTCACGGGTGCCAGTTTCGAGGAAGCGGCCCACCTTGGCCTCACGTTCGACGAATGCCTGCTGATCGGCGCGGACCTGCGCCGCATGTCGTTCCGCAAGGCGAAGCTGCCGCAGCTCGATTTCTCCGATGCCGACCTGGCCGCGTGCGATTTCCGCGACGCCGTGTTCGAAGGCGGCAGCCTGCGCAATGCGAACCTGAAGCAGGCACGCTTCGACAATGCCGACCTGCGCGAAGCCGATCTCGGCGGTCTTACCCTGGCCGATGTGAAACTGTTCCAGGGTGCCTGGATCACGCCGCGCCAGGCCGCCGAACTGGTCAGCGAGCTGGGCTTGCGGGTCGCCTGACACGACGCGTCATCCGAACCGTTGTTCCGCCGGACGATCGTTTTAAAAATTTCCACCAAGTTGCGCTACGGAACTTTTTTGCCGGTAGAATATTGGTATTACCAAATACCAATAAGCCTCCCATCATGTCCGAAGCCGCTACCCTCTCGAAAGAATTCACCACGTACAGCAAGGACACCCCAACCGAGCGCCCGGGCCTCGATGGGCGGGCCGGCGTGTTCGTTCCGACCGAACTGATGGACATGGGCAGCACGACGGCGATCCGCAAGGGTGCCGGCATCGTCGGGTTTGGTAATCCCGACGGCACGCTCACCGTCTACTTCGAAGCCAACCGTTTCGATGACAGCAGCCTGCACAAGTGGGAAAACAAGGTGCGCAAGGCGTATGACCGCCTGGTAATGGTGGCGCCCACCGTATCGAAGGCGAAGATGAACGCCTCCACGATGGAGCTGGTCGGCCACATCGACGGCGCCGGCATCAGCATCAAGCATCCGGAATTCCTGGTGGCCTGGCTGAAGCAGTCGGACGCGCTCGACACGGCGCCGGAAAGCAACGTGATCACGTTCGGCCGGCGTTGAACGCGACCGAAAAACAACAGCGTAAAAGCAAAATGCGCAGGCCTGACGGGCTGCGCATTTCCACGAGCATTATTCCTACAATTTCGCGAACCTTTTACCGATGATTCCGCAGCGCCGCTCTCTTAAGATAGCTTTAAGTCAAAAGGAGCACATCATGTTACGGCACATCCCTCTCACCTTCGGTACCCTGCTGCTCGGCATCGTCGGCGCATCCACCTATCTGCTGTGCTCCACCGATATGATGCATAACGCGACGTTCTTCCTGCTGCACTAAGCCCTTCGGCAGCAGGAAGACCGTTCGCGATCAGCGCCGGCCCCAGCCACGTCCGCGGCCATAGCCGCCATGGCCCCAGCCGCGCCCGCTACGATTGCTGAACACGAAGTCCAGGCCGATCGACACCGGCGGGTACCAGTATGACGGTCCGCCATATCCATATACCGGCGCAGGTGCATATACGGGCTGCGGTACGTAGACCGGTTGCTGCACGTAAGTGACGGTCGGCGCAGGCATCGGCTCGGTGGTGTACGTCACCGACGACCCAGCGCGGGCCGCGGTGCCCGGCGCCACCGGCGTGACGGAAACGGTGCGCCACGCATACGGATCGACGGGCTGTGCGGCGTAATACGGGCCCGGCACGGCACAGCCGCCCAGCAATGCCGCCACGCCCAGCAAGCCCGCAGGCAAAATCAACGATCTCTTCATGATGAATCTCCTTCCCAATAATGAACTATAGGGAATTTTTGGCGTGCGTGCCGTGGATTTACACACGGTTACAGCGGCCAACAACGTTGAAACGAATGCGGAAAACCGGGCGCAACAGGCGTTGGAAAAACATGACGGCATACGGACGTCGAATAAAAAACCGCGCGTTCCTCTCTCAATGAACGCGCGGCCGTAAATCGTCAAACAAATTAGTGCTTCCTGTCCTGCTTCTTGCCGCCGCCGGCGCCTTCGTTGCTGCCGGCCTTGGTGTGGCTCGCCGCGTCCTTGCCCTGCTTCGCTTTCTTGTCCGAAGGCGTTGCCTTGGCATCAGCTTCGGTGGCGGACTGCTTGTTCTGGGACCCCGTCGATTTCGATTGCGCCATCGCTTCCTCCGTTGGTTGATTTGTAAAATTCAATATACGGTATGTGGCAATTAACGGGCGCACGTTCGTTTGTATCGTGCGGGGGGTGCGGATTCGATGCCTGCATCGGAATCCGTCCATGAATCGAACTAGATATACGGTATGTCGCACTGGTCGAGCGCGCGCCCATTCTGGTCCAGGCGCTGGGCACAGATCTCGAAGCGCATGCCGTAGTCGAGATCGATGCGGTACACCTTTCCGTAGGGCAGCGCCACGCCCTGCTGCGTGGCCTTGCGGTATTGCAGCGCGGGCACGTCGGCGGGGATCGCCATCGACGTGTGGAAGTTGCGGCGCCGGTCCTGCTGGCGCCGGTGCACGTCCACCAGCAGGTCCAGGTCGAGCGTGATGCCGCCGTTCATGTAGTCATAGCGGCTGATATTGCGCGATGCGCTCAGCACGCCCCACGCGCACGGCACCGCCGCGGCCCCCGCCTTTGCCGGGCAGTTGTTGATCTGCGCGAGCGGGAAGATTTCCTCGTGGCCGGCCAGCGTTGCCAGCGGCCAGGTGGTGCGCACGCCGTCGCGCTTGCCGGATAGCGGATTGGTCCACGTCATCGCGTTGATGACGGAAACGGTCTGCTGGGCGCGCACCGGGTCGTTCTGGTTGCGCATCATGCTGCAACCGGACAGCAGCGTCAGGGACATCAGGGACAGGCAAAGCGGCGTTTTCATGGATCGCAGTCGATTGATTCGGGTCACTTATCTATAACGATTTACTACACCGAGATTAACAGATGTGCGCGCGTGTAACCAAACGGCGCAACCGCCGGCGGAAAGAAGACGAAAAAGGGGACGAAGCAGAGGACGAAAAAAAGCCGGCATGCGCCGGCTTCGGGAGGCAAACAAAAATGTGAAACCAGGGGAAATCAGTCCAGCTTCCAGGCGTAGTCGACCTTGGCCCAGGTCTCGGCCGGCGCGCCGTCCTTCGAGCCCGGCTTGAACTTGCAGGCGGACAGCGACTTGATCGCCGCCTTGTCCAGGTTCTTGAAGCCGCTCGACTTGTCGAGCTTGGAATCCTTCACATCGCCGCCGGCCGACACCAGGAACGACATCGACACGGTGCCCTGCTCCTCGTTCATCAGCGAGGCCTTCGGATAATCCGCCTTGCAGTTCTTGCTGTCGAAAGAAGCCGGCACTTCCGCGGCGGATGCAGCACCCGCGAAGATCACCGCAGCCATCACACCCATCCAACGCTTGTTTGCAGACATCTGATTTCCCCTTTTTTATTCAGTTCAGTTGATTACAGTGCCCAGACGTAGTCGACCTTGGTCCAGGTCTGCGCCACGGCGCCATCCTTCGTGCCCGGCTTGAACTTGCATGCGGACAGCGCCTTCACGGCGGCCTTGTCCAGGTTCTTGAAGCCGCTCGACTTTTCCACCTTCGATTCCACCACTTCACCGCTGGCCGATACCAGGAAGGCCATCGACACGGCGCCCTGCTCTTCGTTCATCAGCGAGGCCTTTGGATATTCGGCCTGGCATTTGCGGGCATCCACGGATGCCGGCACTTCGGCGGCGAAAGCGGCGCTCGAAACCAGGGTTGCAGCGATAAAACCGATCAGGTGCTTGTTCATGTTTTTTTCCAGAGATTAGTTAAAGTTTAAATTTCGGTACTGCGGATTCGATGCTTGCGATTCAATACTTTGTGACTCAATACTTTGTGATTCGATGCTTGCGGCTTGAAGCTTTCGCTTCGATACTCAGAATTCTTCCCACTCGTCGCCGGCGGTGGCCGCGGCAGCCACTTTCTTCGGCTTGGCCGTGGTAGCGCTATGAGCGATGGCCTGCGCCGGCTTGCGGGCCGGTGCCGGTTTCGCCACCGGCCTGGCCACCTGCTTCACGCTGGCGGTGGTCGGCACGGCCTTCGCGGCGGTGGCCACGGCGGCGATCACGGCGCGCTCTTCGCCCGCTTCCAGCTTGAAGATCGACACCACGCGGGTCAGTTCGCCGGCCTGGTCCTGCAGGCTTTGCGCGGCGGCGGCGGCTTCTTCCACCAGCGCGGCGTTCTGCTGCGTCATGCTGTCCATCTCGATGATCGACTGGTTCACCTGCTCGATGCCGGCGCTCTGTTCCTGGCTGGCACTGGCGATCTCGCCCATGATGTCGGTCACGCGGCGCACCGAGGCCACCACTTCGTCCATCGTCACGCCGGCCTGGCCCACCAGCTTCGAACCGCGCTCCACCTTCTCGACGGAGTCGCCGATCAGGCCCTTGATTTCCTTCGCGGCGTTGGCCGAGCGTTGTGCCAGGTTGCGCACCTCGGAGGCCACCACGGCGAAGCCGCGGCCCTGTTCGCCGGCACGTGCCGCCTCGACGGCGGCGTTCAGCGCCAGGATGTTGGTCTGGAAGGCGATGCCGTCGATCACGCCGATGATGTCGACGATCTTCTTGGCCGATTCGTTGATCGAGCTCATCGTGTCCACCACCTGCGACACCACGGCGCCGCCCTTGCTGGCCACGTCGGAGGCGCTGGCGGCCAGCTGGTTGGCTTCACGGGCGTTGTCGGCGTTCTGCTTCACGGTGGAGGTCAGTTCTTCCATCGCCGAAGCGGTCTTTTCCAGCGACGATGCCTGCATTTCGGTACGGGACGACAGGTCGATATTGCCGGCCGCGATTTCACGGGAAGCGGTGCCGATCGTTTCGGTACCCACCCGCACCTGGCTGACGATGCCCACCAGGCTGTCGCGCATTGCCGCCATCTCGGCCAGCAGGCTTTCCTTGGCGGCAGCCGAGGTGTCGATCGTTACCGACAGGTCGCCGTCGGCGATGCTGCCGGCGATCGACGCGGTGTAATCCGGTTCGCCGCCCAGCTGCTTGAGCAGGCCGCGGGTGATGACGATGGCGGCGATCACGGAGATCAGCACGGCCAGTACGCCCATGCCGATCATGAAGTTGCGGGCGCTGACGAAGCCTTCGCGGGCATCGATCGTCAGCTGCTTGTTCACCTTGTCTTCGAGCGCGCCCAGCTGGTCCAGCGCTTCCATCCATTTCTTCTGCGCCGGACGGATTTCCTTGATCAGCACGCGGGTGGCGCTCATCGCGTCGTTGGCCAGCCAGAACTGCGAAGCGCGTTCGATGGCGGGCATCGCCAAGGCTTCATGCTCCTTGATCTGCGCCAGCAGTTTCTTTTCTTCCTGCGACGCTTCGACCGCGAACTTGGCTTCCAGCTTTTTCAGCTCGGCTTCGTACTTGGCGGTCTGCTCCTTCAGGCGGGCGAATTCCGGTTCCATGTCGGCCGCGTCCGACATCAGCGTCAGCACGCGCAGCGAGCCGATACGGTCGGCCACGTTGTTGCGCATGTCGATCACGATGCGGGTCACCACGTTGTTCACGGTTACCACGTGATCGAGGCGATCCTGGATCTGCGCCAGGCGGAAGATGCCGACGACGGTCACGGCGACCAGGAAAGCCAGTACCAGTGCGAAACCGAGTGCCAGACGGCTACCCACCTTCATTTTGCTCAAATTCATTTCGGCTCTTCGTTGTTAGCGGTTGTTGTAGATGCCCGGTGAGAAGATTTACCCAACTCACTTAAAATTGCCACTGCGCAATTACTGACAGTAACAAAGATTGACTGCGAATGCAAAACAAGAGGAAGAAAACGCGAAACGGCTGTGGTTTTTCCTTCCTGCGACACACTTTCGCGGCCTGGATGAAGGCCAGTAAAAATGTGTCCATAAGGAAATTATAGTTCTGGTGATTGCCGAGCGGCAAGCGAAATCCTACGCAGAAATGCGTATTGAGATTTTCTATGGGGAAATTACGACAAACAGCGCGAAATGATCGTAAAAGTGAGCGTTTCGCGTCATTTATGAACTAAAACAGGGCATTAATGCCCTGAAATGGCGCGTGATGGCGATTCTGGTGCGGGCCGATTCAGCCCGGATTCGGGTGTTCGATTCTGGTGTCTGACACCGGTTTCAGTGCCAATCATTTAGACGAAACCGATATCGGATAAAGGTTTTCCAGCCAACCACGCGGTTGGCCTGGCGTCGAACAAGCACTCAGGTCCGATGCCGGACACTACTATCCTGGACGTACCACCCGTGCCCTCACCGCCTGAACGCCTCCAGCAGCAACCCCGGATCCCCCGCCGCCAGCCGCTTCGAATCCGATAGCGTCTGCCGGAACTGCCGCGCCCCCGGCAGGCCCTGCATCAGCCCCAGCATATGCCGCGTGATCGTGTTCAGCTTCAGCCCGCGCCCGCCCTCCTTCGCCAGCTGCGCGGCGATATAAGGCATCATCGCGCGCAGCACTTCCTCGCGGTTCTTCACCGGCGCGGTATCGCCGTAATACTTGCTGTCGAACGTGGCCATCAAATAAGGGTTGTGATACGCCTCGCGGCCCAGCATCACGCCATCCACGTGCGCCAGGTGCGCATCGATCTCGGCTTCGGTCTTGATGCCGCCGTTGATCAGGATCTCGAACTGGGGGAAATCGCGCTTCAGGCGATAGGCGTATTCGTACTTGAGCGGCGGAATCTCGCGGTTTTCCTTCGGCGACAGTCCCTTCAGGATCGCGTTGCGGGCATGCACGATGAACGTGGTGCAGCCGGCATCGGCTACCTTGCCGACGAAATCGCGCACGAAATCGTAGCTTTCCGTCTCGTCGATGCCGATCCGGTGCTTGACGGTCACGTCGATCGATACCGCGTCGCGCATCGCCTTCACGCAGTCGCTCACCAGTTCGGGCTCGGCCATCAGGCATGCGCCGAACGCACCCTTCTGTACCCGCTCGGACGGGCAGCCGCAATTGAGGTTGATCTCGTCATAGCCCCATTTCTCGCCCAGCTTCGCGGACGTGGCCAGGTCCTTCGGATCGCTGCCGCCCAGCTGCAGCGCCACCGGGTGCTCTTCGTCGTTGAAGCGCAGGTGGCGCTCCACGTCGCCATAGACCAGCGCGCCGGTGGTCACCATTTCCGTGTACAGCCAGGTGTGCTTCGTGATGTGGCGGTGGAACACGCGGCAGTGGCGGTCGGTCCAGTCCATCATCGGGGCCACGCTGATGCGGCGGCCGCGGTAGGGACTGGATTCTTCTGCGTTCGCGTCTGGGGCGGAGGTGTCTGGCTGCATGGCTGGTATCACTGGGTATGAAGATTAATCACCTGAATTCACGACGCAGTGCGGCGGATTTGCTACGAAATGGCATCGGAAATAAGGATTCGAGGTCGATGGCGCGTCCAGGCCAGGCGCGGGCGCTGCAGGCCGAAACAGACCTTCCCGACGAAGGATGGGCAACGGCGGGGCCCGCGACGGGCGAAGCGGACGGCGCCAAGGCACGGACAGGTGCGCATCATATCAAAAATGGCTGTGGCTGGCCTGATCGGCCCCGGCACGAAGATATCCGCGCTGCCAGGCCTTTCGGGAACAACAAGGCAGCCGTACTGGAGGAATTGGTAACACAACGGCCTCAGGCAAGAGCATACTCAAGCCTCTCATGACCGTAGTGAATGCCATGAACTCGAAGGCACGCTTGGACCTTTTGACCGCGCAGCATGTGGTCGTCGGCCTGATCTTCCAGGAAATGCTCAGCACGCCCGAAGCGGATGCGTACCTGCAGACTGCAAATGTTCCAGGACATGTCGTAAGCCGTGTGCTTTTTTCCGCCCACAAGCGCAAATGCGATCCGGATCGCCGTTCTCTCCAGGAGAACACGGATACTGCGGAGCAAACGATTTCCGTATTGAACGACCGGCGCAGCGCCCGGCGAAGGCCAGACCTGCACTACGATTGCCGGAGGAAAAATTACCTGCTCGCCGCCTATGTCAACGCGGCGCTTCGATCAGGCTATCCGCGAGCCGAGAAAATTCTCGCCAATGAAAATGCTCCGCAGGAGCTGATCGACAGAGTACGGAACAGGCTGCTCGGCATCATTACAGACGCCCCCGTTGCGGCACTGCGACACTATGGCTGAGCAGTGGCGGCGCGCATACACGCCCACCTGACTGCCAGCCCGCCTACCGCATCCGCCGCATCACCGCCGGCACGATGCGCCGGTGCACGGGCGCCACGAACAGCATGTAGACATGGCCCAGCAGCCGGTGAACATGCACCACGGTCGACATCGAAATTTCGCCATCGCGCCGGTAGACGGACACCTGCACGTCCAGGTGCCGGTCCGAGTCGCCGAGGATCGCTTCGTCGTCGCTCACGTGCAGCAGCGTGAAGATGCCGATCCGGTCGCCGGGGCGGTAGGCGCTGGCGGGCCTGGCGCGGTCGATGGCGCCCAGCGCGCCGAGATCCTTCAGCCCGAGCCGCGAAACGATGGCATTGCGCAGCGCCATCAGACGGTCGACCCAGCGCGGCGTGTGCACCACCGTGTCGAGATAGAACTGCAGCGCGGAACGGGGATCGGGCGCCAGCGCCATGCGGTAGCTGTCGTGGAAGTGCGCACTTGCGGTGGCGCCGTGCAGCCGGCTCGCGGCTGGAACCGGTTGTTTGATGATCGTGGCCGTCATCCGGGCAGCTTATCACCCGCGCCCCAATCGGTCACGTGCCGGGTGCGGCCAGGCGGCCAGCTGCCCGTTCCGGACCGGCTGGCTTACTGCTCACATTATTGATTGAATCATCCGTTTGCGTTGACACTTGCTGATCGACTCCCGATACTCGTTTGCCATTCCTGCAAGCATGCTGTCAACCTGCGAGAACACATGACCAATCGATTCCTGCCTGCCGCCGCCGCGTTTGTCGTCTCCGCTGCCTTCGCCCTTCCCGCCGCCCATGCCGAAAAGCTGACCATCACCGTCACCAACCCGCTCGACGGGGCCCGCCCAGCCGAGACGATCACGGTGCCGTGGTCGGAGGTCAACCGCGTGCTGCCCGGCGCGGCGCTGCAGAAGATCGCCGTGCGCGACGCCGCCGGCAATCTGCTGCCCTACCAGGTGACGAACGTGGCGCCGCAGGCGAAGGATCCGGAAAACCGCGGCATCGCCTATGGTGAACTGATCTTCCAGCACGACTTCAAGGCCGGCGAAAAGAACGCCACCTTCACCGTGGAGAAAACGGAAACCGTGTCGCCGCCGTTCCCGACCAAGGTGCACGCGCGCTACGTGCAGGAGCGCCTGGACGACTTCGCGTGGGAGAACGACAAGGTGGCGCACCGCACCTACGGCCCGGCCCTGGGCGCGCCGGCACCGGCCGGCGGCGGCAAGGAAGTGCTGGTCACCAGCGGCAACGACATCTGGTTCAAGCGCGTGCCCTACCCGATCGTGGACCGCTGGTACAACAAGGGCCACGACCACTACCACGTGGACCAGGGCGAAGGCATGGACATGTACAACGTGGGCCGCACGCTGGGCGCCGGGGGCACCGGCATCTGGGATGGCTCGAAGCTGGTTTCCGCGCGCAACTACGCCACCTGGAAAGTGCTGGCGAACGGCCCGGTGCGCGCGATCTTCGAGCTCTCCTACGACGCGTTCGACGCGGCCGGCACCAAGGTATCGGAAGTGCGGCGCTTCACCGTGGATGCCGGCCACTGGTTCGACCGGATCGACAGCACGTTTACCTTCACCGGAATGCCGCAGCTGAACGCCGTCGTGGGCCTGAACAAGACGCCGACCGACAAGGGCCAGGACCCGTCGATCGCCACCGACCGCGTGCCGGCCGACGGCTCGCTGCGCCAGTGGGTCACGCAGAAGAGCAACGACTCGTTCGGCGTGGCCGTGGTGGTGCCGACGGCGAAGGAAGCCGGCTCCGACGGGGCCAACGATTTCGTGATCGCCCCGGTCACCTCCGGCAAGCCGCTCACGTACTACGTGGGCGCCGCGTGGAGCCGTGCCGGCGAGATCAGGACGAAGGAGGAGTGGGCGCGGCAGGTGGCGCTGCAGGCCGCGCGGGCGAAGGCGCCGGTGAAGGTGGAGTTGGCGGCGGTGAAGTAAGCTGAAGCTTCCGGTGTCGCCGGTGCTTCTGGTGTCGGACACTTTTTCTGGGCGGTTCATCCAGAAAAGGTGTCGGACACCGGTTTTCCCATGCGCTTGCAGCCAGCCCCGGCATAGCGGCTTTCAGGAGCACCGGCACGGGGCACCGAAAACCGGTGTCCGACAAATTTTTCTGGATAACCCGCCCAGAAAAAATTGTCCGACACCAGACCCTCAAGCGCCGCCGGTGCCCCGCGTGCCATCCGTACTCCGCTGATTCCTTCCAGCGCCCGCATGGCTCCTGGCCTCCACGCCCTTGAACACAACGCAGCCAACCATTCCCCTTCTACTCATGAAGACACTTCCCCTCGCCCTCCTCCTCTCCCTGGCCACACCCGCCGCCTTCGCCGCCATGCCCGTCGAAGGGTGGCGCTTCGACTTCTCCGCCAAACCGGCACCGGGCTACACGGCCGTGCCGCCCGCCGCCCCGTACGACGCCGCGCGCGGCTTCGGCTTCGAACCCGGCAACACGGCGGCCGCCACGTTCTTCTCGGCTGACGTCCCGGAAGGGAACGTGGCCGTCACCGTCACGCTGGGCCCGGGCACGCACACGATCAAGTCCGAGGTGCGCCGGCTGATGCTGGAGAACGTCGTGGTACCCGCCGGGCAGACGGTCACGCGCACGTTCGTCGTCAACACGCGCACGCCGGCGATCGCCGCGCACAACGGCGTGAAGGCCGGCATCGTCAACCTGAAGGTGCCGCGCGAAACGGTGCAGGAGGCGTGGAACTGGGACAGGCGGCTCACGCTGGAAATCCACGGCGGCGCCGACAAGGTCGAGATCAGGCCCGTGGCGCTGCCCACCATTTTCCTGCTGGGCGATTCCACCGTCAGCGACCAGCCGGGCGAGCCGTATGCCAGCTGGGGCCAGATGCTGCCGCGCTTCTTCAAGCCGGGCATCGCCGTGGCCAACCACGCGCAATCGGGCGAGACCTTCCGCGATTCGCTGGCACGCCGCCGCATCGACAAGATCGTCTCGCAATTGCAGGCGGGCGACGTGGTGCTGCTCCAGTTCGGCCACAACGACCAGAAGCAGATCAAGGCGGGCAACGGCGGGCCGTTCACCACCTACAAGGCCGAGCTGCGCCAGCACGTGGAGATGGTGCGCGCCGCCGGCGGGCTGCCGGTGGTGGTGTCGTCGATGGAGCGCCGCCGCTTCGATGCCAACGGCAAGGCCAAATCGACATTGACCGATTACGCCGCCGCCGCCAGCCAGTCCGCCGCGGAACTGAAGGTGCCGTACATCGACCTGAACGCCACCAGCAAGGTGATCTACCAGGCGCTCGGCGTGGAAGGCTCCAAGGCCGCGTTCGCGCTGCCGGCACCCGACAAGCTCGATAACACGCACCATAGCAACTACGGCGCCTACCTGCTGGCCAAGGCCATCGTCAACGGCCTGCAGGACGCGAAGCTGCCGGTGGCCCTGCAGATCGTGGACGGCTTCGCATTCGATCCGGCCCACCCAGATCCGTTCGACAGGTTCGCCGTCGTGCCGAGCCCCCGCTACACCAACGAACGCCCGCTGGGCGATGAAGCCAACCGATGATCAGGACACTCCTCGCGGCGGCATTGCCGACTTTCAGCCTGATGATCTGTGCCCTGCCCTGCATGGCCGCCGACGGCTACCTGTTCGCCTACTTCACGAAGAACGGCGAGGACGGCCTGCACTTCGCCGCCAGCACCGACGCCTACAGGTGGGAGAAGGTCGGCGGTGGCAGGAGCTTCCTCGCGCCGAAGGTGGGCAACGCGAAACTGATGCGCGACCCGTGCATCGTGCGCGGGCCCGACGGCACGTACCACATGGTGTGGACATCCGGCTGGAACGAGGACAACATCGGCTATGCCTCGTCGAAGGATCTGATGAACTGGTCGGAGCAGAAGGCCCTGCCGGTGATGGCGCACGAACCGGGCGTGCTGAACGCGTGGGCGCCCGAGATCGTGTACGACGACAGGCGCGGGGAATTCCTGATCTTCTGGGCATCCACGGTGCCGGGCAAGTTCACCGAGACCGCCGGCTCGTCGGAGCAGAAATACAACCACCGCATGTACTACACGACGACGAAGGATTTCGTCACCTTCGCGCCCACGCAGCTGTTCTACGATCCGGGCTTTTCCGTCATCGACGCCACGTTTGTGAAGGCGAACGGCCGGAACTGGCTGGTGGTCAAGGACGAAACGGTGAAGCCGCCGCGCAAGTACCTGCAGGTGGCCGAGGCGCCGGACCTGCGCGGGCCGTTCAAGCCGCTGTCGGCGCCGATCACGCCGCCGGACCTGTGGGTGGAAGGCCCGACCGCGATCCAGGCGGGGCAGGACGTGATCATGTACTTCGACGCGTACACCACGAAGCACTACGGCGCGCTGCGCTCGCGCGATCTGAAGACGTGGGAAGACGTGACGGACCGGATGCACTTCCCGGACGAAGGCACGCCGGTGCGCATGCGGCATGGCACGGTGATCGCGGTGCCGGAAGAGGTGCTGGCAAGGCTGGGTGCACAGGAAGGCAAAGCGAAAAAGTAAAAACGCGTAAAGCCCGGTGAACACTATGTTACTTAATGTATGAAGCGGGAAATAATAGCGGTATCCGTGCGCTGTACAATCGCGCACATTCACCTACTACCGTCCCCTTTATGCAAAGCCGATATCGCCGCCATGCAGCCCTGACCCTGGTGGCTCCAGCCTTGCTGTGCCTTCCAGCGCTGGTTTCCGCGCAACAGCAAGCCACCAGTACAACCGGTCCCGCAGCCACCGCCGGTACCACCACCGGTACCGTCACCGCCAGGCCGGCCGTAACGCCAGAATCGCCGAAAAATCCTGAACCCGCGGCCGCCGGCACGATGCAGACCGTGACCGTGGTGGCGGAACGCCCGGCCGAGCAGATCGACCGCTCCGTCTACGATGTCAAGGCCGAAGTGGTCACGCCCAGCGCCTCGGCCGCCGACGTGATCGCCAACGTGCCGAACGTCACCGTCGACCAGGATGGCAAGGTCGCCATCCGCGGCAACCAGAACGCGCAGATCTTCGTGAATGGCAAGCGCTCGGCCATGTTCTCCGGCACCAATGCCGGCGATGCGCTGAACAGCTACCCGGCCGAGGCGCTGGAAAGCATCGAAGTCATCACCACGCCGGGCGCGGAATTCGGTTCCGAAGGCGGCAGCGGCCCGATCCTGAACCTGGTCACGCGCCGCGTGCGCCCGCCCGGTTCGCAGGGCGGTGTGTCCGTCGACGCGGGGCCGGAGGGCCGCAAGGGTGCGTCCCTGAACGGCAGCTACAACGACGGACGCCTGCAGGTGGAAGGCAACATGCGCGCGATGCGCAATATCGCGGAGCGCAAGGGCTGGTCGGATACCGATACCCAGGTCGGCAACACGGTGTGGAAGACGCACCGCGAAACCAGCAGCCGCACGCCGATGGACATGCTGAACCTGACGCCGACCATCAGCTACAACGTGGGCGAGACGGACCGCGCCACCGCCGCGATCATGTTCAACCGGTCGCAGCGCAGCACCGATTCGAACGAGTACTACCAGACCTATCACGGCAGCGCCTCGCCGTACGAGGAATACAACCGCTCGATCGACCGCGACAACAGCTCCACGATGTACCAGGTGGCGCTGGGCTACGAACGCAAGCTCAATGCCACCGACAAGCTGAACTTCGACCTGCGCACGTCCGGCAACAGCTCCGATACCAGCAGCCACAACCTGAACAGCTACGTGGTGGCACCGCCCACCGGGGCGCGGCCGGAGAGCACGAACGGCAACGACGTATCGAACCGGGTGACGGAGTTCAGCGTCGATTACTCGCAGCGTATCAGCCCCCGCTTCAACTTCAAGGCCGGAGCGAAAGTGGGCCGCACCAGCGGCACGTCGGATGCGGACTACTTCAACATCGATCCGCTGACGGGCGAGGAAGTGATCGACGAGGACCGTGCCAGCGCCTTCAAGAATACCGAGAAGACGTATGCCGTCTACATATCGCCGAACATCCGCCTGACGGACAACTGGACCGTGCTGCCAGGCCTGCGCTACGAGAGCGTGAGCCGCCATATCGACTACATCAACCAGAACAATTCGACGAGCGATTCGAGCAAGAAGCTGCTGCCGAGCCTGCACCTGCAGTATGGCTGGGGCGAACGGGGCGCCACCGTGACCGGCGCTTACTCCCGCCGCATCAGCCGGCCGTCGCTCAACGACATCAACCCGAACCTGCAGTATGTCGACGACCAGAACTACAGCCAGGGCGATCCGCGCCTGGCGCCGACCTACGGCGACAAGTACGAACTGAAGTACACGGATACGTGGGGCTGGGTGAACAGCAACATGTCGCTGTTCCGCGAAAAGGACAGTCCGCTGCTGGGCCGCTTCCTGACGCCGGTGCCGGGCAGCACCGCCGTCGTCAGCGAGGCCGTCAATTTCGGCGCCAAGACCAACGACGGCATCAGCTGGAACCTGCAGGCCAAGCCATCTCGGGAAGTGCAGCTCAATGCCACGCTGGGCTTCCGGCGCGTCAACCAGTCCTACCTTGCCACGCAGACCAACGCCGACGGCGCCAAGTACTCGGTCGAGACGGAGCGCTCGCAAAACACGCCGACCCTGCAGCTGCGGGCGGAATACAGCGGCTTCGAAGGCCACCGGCTGCAGTTGAACGGCAACTACACGGGCACGCAGCTGAACGGCCTGTACGTCACCCAGGCGAACTGGCAGGTTCATGCCGCATGGATGTGGCGCCTCACGCCCCAGATCTCGCTGCGCACCAGCATCCGCGACATCTTCGACAGCAACGTCAACAAGACTTCGCAGATCACGGAAACAGTGCGGCAGTTCAGCTACAGCGAGCAGCAGGGCCGCACGTTCTCGGTCGCACTGAGCTACAACTGGGGCGGCGTGAAGGGCGACCCGAGCCTGCGCAACAACCCCGGCATGTTCCGCAACCCGGGCGACGGCCCGCGCGGGCCGGGGCCCGGCGGCTTCGGGCCGGGCGGGCCAGGCGGCGGCTTCGGCCCCGGCATGTAAGCACAAAGGCAGCCTCCGGCTGCCTTTTTTCCCGGTGCGCCGATATCGTCGGCGTAACAACCTGGTGTCAGACACCGGTTTTCCCTTGCGGTTTCGCCACCGGTTTTCTCCTGCGCTCTTCCCCTTCACTCATTCTCCTCTCCTCTCCAATCAACAATGCGAGCAATCCGCTCACCGCATTGCACCGCTCTTTCATATCGGCTACTGTCATGCCGTGACACAAGCGTACGAACTACAAGCGCGAATCGCACGCGCGGCCACATTCAACCTCGGAGACGATTGTTCAAGTGAAGAAGACCCTGTTCAAAATGAAGGCCGGCCGGCTGTTGATCGGCACCCTGATCGCCTGCACCTCCCTGTCCGCCATGGCGCAGGAAGCCCCGCCCCCGCAGGAAAAAGGCCCGGCCGCGGCCGATGCGATGCTGCACGCGCTCGAAGTCAAGTACCCGAACCCGTACCGCGCGATGGAAGCGGCCGAGGTGAAGTCGGTGCTGGACCGCGTGTTCGCCTACCTCGACGCCACCACGCCCGCCGAGTTGATCAACAAGACGTCGCACGCCCCCATCGCGAAGCTGGACAAGGCCGATCCGGAAGCGGTGCTGAAACCCGGCGACTTCCGCCTGACCAGCTATGAATGGGGCGTCACGTATGCCGGCATGCTGGCCGCCGGCGCCGCCACCGGCGACAAGCGCTATACGGAGTACACGACCAAGCGCCACCAGCTGCTGGCCGATCTCACGCGCCTGTACCTGCCGGGCGTGAAGGCCGATCCGGTCAACTCGCAGGCGCCGATCAAGAGCTTCCTGAATCCGCACGCGCTGGACGATGCCGGCGCGCTGTGCATGAGCTTCCTGCAGGCGAAGAACGCCGGCTCGAAGGTGGACTACACCCAGCTGGTGGACATCTGCGGCAAGTTCGTCACCGAGAAGGAATACCGGCTGCCGGACGGCACGCTGGCGCGCGGCGGCCCGGATGGCAAGGGCGGCAACAAGCAGCGCCCGCTGACCAACACGCTGTGGCTGGACGACATGTTCATGGGCGTGCCGACCATCGCGCTGATGGGCAAGCACACCGGCAACGCCAAATACTATGACGACGCCGTGAAGCAGGTGCTGCAGTTCTCGAAGCGCATGTTCAACCCGCAGCTGGGCATCTACATGCACGGCTACGTGGAAGGCCTGCGCGACCACCCGGAACTGCACTGGGCACGCGCCAACGGCTGGGCCATCATGGCGATGGTCGAGGTGCTCGAAGTGCTGCCGAAGAACCACAAGGGCTACAAGGCCGTGGAAGCGCAGCTGCGTGCCCATGCGAAGGGCCTGGCGAGTTACCAGCACAAGGACGGCCTGTGGCACCAGCTGATCGACCGTAACGACTCGTACCTGGAAACGTCGGCTACCGCGATCTACACGTATGCGATCGCGCGCGCCGTCAACCGCGGCTACCTGGACAAGGAATCGTACGGCCCGATGGCCAACCTGGCGTGGAACGCGGTGGCCGGCAAGGTCAACGCGAAGGGCGAGATCGAAGGTATCTGCGTGGGCACCGGCATGGCGTTCGACCCGGCGTTCTACTACTACCGCCCGACCAGCACCCGCGCCGCGCACGGCTACGGCCCGCTGCTGCTGGCCGGCGCCGAGATCATCGAGATGAACAAAAAGTTCAAGTACGGCCTGAACGACAGCGGCTTCATGTACCAGGGCCAGCGTTAAACACTTGTCGATTTGACGACCATGCGGCTGCGCTCCCCTGCGGGACCGCAGCCGTTTTTTATCCGCGGGAGAGGAATCAGGAAATGAAAACAACGATGACACGCTGCGCGGCAGCCGTGGCGCTGGCGATGGCGGCGACCGCATGCGGCACCTCTGGCACCTCCGGCACGCAGGCCACGGCCACCGTGGCCGCGCCGGGCCAGGCGGCAACGATCGCCACGGCGATGGTGCCGGCGAAGACCGCGATGCAGCTGGAAAAACTGGACCGCGGCGCCGTCGCGGTGCGCGGCAAGGATGGCGTGCTGGTGAGCTGGCGCGCGCTGGCCACCGATGCGCCGGGCCTGGCGTTCAACGTCTACCGGGATGGCAGGAAACTGAACGCGGCGCCGATCGCCACGTCGACCAACTTCACGGACACCACCGGCGGCACGGGCAACTACGACGTGCGCGAAGTGGCCAACGGCGTGGAAGGTATGGCCAGCAGGGCGCTGGCCATCGACGGCTTCCTGACGATTCCGCTGCAGCGCCCTCCCGGCGGCACGACGGCCGACGGCAAGGAATACACGTACAACGCCAACGACGCGTCGGTGGGCGACCTCGATGGCGATGGCCAGTACGAGATCGTGCTGAAATGGGACCCTTCCGCATCGCAGGACAACTGCTGCGCGGGCTTCACCGGCAACGTGCTGCTCGACGCCTACCGGCTCGACGGCAAGCTGCTGTGGCGCGTGAACCTGGGCCCGAACATCCGCGCCGGCGCGCACTACACGCAGTTCCAGGTGGCCGACTACGATGGCGACGGCAAGGCCGAAGTGATCGTCAAGACGGCGGACGGCACGCGCGACGGCGCCGGCAAGGTGATCGGCGACGCGGCGGCCAATTGGGTCAGCGGTAGCGGCGAAATAGAACAGGGCGACCGCACCGGTTCGCGCCGCACGGAAGACGGCAAGCTGATGGCCGGCCTGGTCGGCCGCATCCTGAAGGGTCCGGAATTCCTGAGCGTGTTCGAAGGCGCCACCGGGCGCGTGCTCGACACCATCCCATACCCTTCGCGCCGTGGAGAAAACGGCGACAGTCCTTCCGCCGACGAGCTGAAGGCGCGCTGGGGCGACGGCTACGCCAACCGAAGCGACCGCCACCTGGCCGGCACCGCCTGGCTGGACGGCAGGCATCCGAGCGCCATCTTCGCCCGCGGCTATTACGCGCGCACCACGATCGCCGCCGTCGATTTTTCGGGCGGGAAGCTGAAGCAGCGCTGGTACTTCGATTCCGAAGCGTCCGGGGTGCCGAAGGGCTATTCGGGCCAGGGCAACCACCAGCTAGGCGTGGCCGACCTCGATGGTGACGGCCGGCACGAGATCCTGTACGGCGCAATGGCGCTGGACGAGGACGGCAAGCCGCTGTGGACCACCGGCATGGGCCACGGCGACGCGATGCATGTCTCCGACCTCGACCCCATCCGGCCCGGCCTGGAAAAATGGGGCGTGCACGAGAACATGACGATGTCGAAGAACGTGGGCGCCGCCATGCTCGATGCGCGCACCGGCCAGGTGCTGTGGTCCACGCCCGCGACGAAGGACACGGGCCGCGGCGTGGCCGGGGACATCGATCCCCGCTTCCCCGGCGCCGAGGCCTGGTCGGCCGCCTCGCCGAACCTGTACGACGCGCGCGGCAACGTGATCGCACCCACGCACCCGCGGCAGGTGAACTTCATGGTGTGGTGGGACGGCGACCTGCAGCGCGAACTGCTCGATGGCACGAAGGTGTCGAAGTGGGACTGGCGGACCTCGCAGTCGAACGTCGTGCTCGACGCGGAAGGCACGGCCTCCAACAACGGCACCAAGGCCAATCCCGCGCTGTCGGCGGACCTGTTCGGCGACTGGCGCGAGGAAATCATCTGGCGCGCGGCGGACAACAACAGCCTGCGCATCTACTCGACCCCGATCCCCACCACGCACAAGCTGACCACGCTGATGCACGACCCGCAGTACCGCGCCGCCATCGCGTGGCAGAACACGGCGTACAACCAGCCGCCGTGGCCTTCGTATTACATCGGCGAGGGCATGCCGAAGTAGCTGTTTTCCGCAGCCGTCGAGCTTCTGGTGTCAGACACCGGTTTTCTGATGCGCTTGCAACCGGCTGACGAAAACCGGTGTCCGACACCCGCGACCCGGGTGTCCGACACCAGGCGGCGGTCACAGGTTCTTCTATTCTTTCACCGCCGGCGCGGCAGCCGGTACCTGCCGGCCTTTGCCCGACAGCCACTGATCGACCACTCCGCCCGGCAAGCCCTTCACCGCGGCCACCACGCTCCGCGCATTGAACTCGGCCCCGGCCTCGTTCGTATGCGTGCGCGCATCGCTGAAATACGTGTCGACGACCTTGGCGCCGGCGCGGCGGTAGCCCTCGGTGATGACCATCGTCAGGTCGGCGAAGCGGGCGCCGTGGCGCTGCGCCACTTCGCGGTCCCAGCTGGCGAAGTTCTCGAAATCGCGGCGGTCTTCCCACGCATCGCGGTGCGGGATCGGCGACAGCAGCACGACCGTGGCGCCCTTCGCCTTCGCATCCTGCACGAAGCGCGCCATGTACCAGCCGAACGTGTGCACCTGTTCGACCGTGCCGTCCGGCTTCTGGTCTTCCACCGTTTCGGGCCCGGTGCCTGGACCGGAGGCGCGGCCCTTGCCCGCCGGGTCGCCGATCCTGCCGCCATCGTTGTGGCCGAACTGGATCAGCACCACGTCGCCGGCCTTCAGCGCGTCGAGCACCTTCTGCCAGCGGCCCTCGTTGTAGAACGTGCGCGTGCTGCGGCCGCCGATCGCGTGGTTGACGACGTTGGCCTTGCCCGCATCGAAGTACGGCGCGATACGCTCGCCCCAGCCGGTGTGGCCGCTGGCGCCGCCGCTCTTCACGGTGGAATCGCCGACCAGGTGCAGCGTAGGCAATGCGGCGTTCGCGGCCTGCTCGGCCTTGACGGCATTCGCGTCGACGACCGGGCGTTCGTCCTCGTTGGTCGGGATCGCCCTGCCGCGCTCGTTCAGCGCGGCGACCAGCTGCCGCAGGCCGAGCGCCTTGATGCCGCCCACCACGATCTGCGCGTTCAGGTCGGCGCCGGCCCGGTTGGTGTGCACCGATTCGTCCGGCGTCACCAGCGGGAACAGCTTCATCACCGCGTCGCGCCCGATCTCGTCGTAGCGGCGCGCGGCCAGTTCGTTCAGGTCGATGAAGCCGGCGTTTTCGCGGCGCGCCACCTCCTTCGCCCAGCCGGCATAGTCGTCGGCGTTGCGGCGCACTTTACCATCGTCATTCCAGCGCTTGCGGGGGATGGGCGAAACCACCACCGGCGTGGCGCCCTTCGCGCGGACCTGGGCGATGTACTGGCCCAGGTACCAGCCGTAGCTGTGCACCGTTTCGCGCTGTTTCGTCAGCAGGTTGTCGATCTCTTCCACTTCATCGCCCGTGCCGCGGATCGTGCCGCGCGCGCGGCTGGTGTCGTTGACGGGGCTGGCGTCGTTGTGCCCGAACTGCATCAGCACCACGTCGTCCTTCTTGACCAGCGCGAGGGTGCGCTGCCAGTGGCCGCTGGTGACATAGGTGCGGCTCGACAGCCCGCCGACGGCGCGGTTGACGACGTTGATCTTCGCCGCGTCGAAATAGTTCGCGATCGGGTTGCCCCAGCCCCACTGGCCGGCCGGGCCCTTGCCCTGGCCGTCGTCGTGGCCGTTGCGCACCGTGGAGTCGCCGATCAGGATCAGCGACGGCAGCGCGGGATTCGCCGGTTCCGGCAGCACCACCCGGGCCTTGGCCGGGTCGGTGTTCACCGCCGCCGGCAATGGCGCCTGGGCATTGGCGAAGGCATTGAAGAGGGTGAAAAGGAAAAGGGTCTGGAGGTATCGTTTCATGAACCCATTCTACGGCAGCGGTTTTCACGAGGGCCGCGCCGGCTTTCAAACGATCAGGAAGATGAGTGGAGCCCTTGTACGAATGCGCGCACAATCGGCCATTTTCCACCCGAACGTGCACACACCGATGAAAACTTCCCTGCTGTTGCGTGCCGCCGTGTGCGCGGCGCTCTGCCTGACCACCGCCGCGCATGCCGGCATCGGCCAGCGCTTTCCTTCCGAACGCAAGATCGTCAAGGACCCGGTCACGGGCACCGCGCTGACCTTCCTCACCAGCGCGCCCGGCAAGGGCGACTCGAAGATCTACCCGACGCACCCGCAATGGACGTCCGACGGCAAGTGGCTGGTGTTCCGGTCGAACCGCGTGGCCGGCGAGGCGATGGCCGTCAACGAGGCCACCGGCGACCTGGTGCAGGTGACCGAGGGCGGCTTCACGGGCATGCTGAACATCGCGCAAAAGTCGATGAAGCTGTTCTTCATGCGCCAGGCACCCGAGAAGGGCGTGCTGCAGATCGTGGAGGTGGACCTGGCCGCCGTGTTCCGCGACAGCGCGGCCGGAAAGATGAAGGCGCCCGGCGCCTACCAGCGCGTCGCCGGCACCACGCCGGCCGGGCTGGAAGCGGGCGGCGACATGGCGCTCGACGCCGACGAGGAATGGGTCTACTTCCGCGTGGGCCGCGACGCGGCGGCGAAGCACCTGGCGCCGGGCGCGAAGATCGAGGCGAACTTCGGCCCGCGCAACATGGGCGCGGGGCCGAACGGCATCGCGCGGATGAACGTCAAGACTGGCGAAATCCGGCACGTGGTGTCTGTCGGCTTCCAGATCGGCCATATCCAGGCCAACCTGTGGAACCCGGGCGAGATCGTGTTCTGCTGGGAGACCGGCGGCAAGTCGCCGCAGCGCACCTGGACCGTGCGCTCGGACGGCAGCGGCCTGCGCCCGCTTTATCCGGAAGCGCCGTACGAATGGGTGACGCACGAGGCGGTGATCACGAAGGATGAAGTGGCGATGGCGCTGATGGGCCACCGGCCGGTGAAGGACGGCGGCGGCGGCGTGGCCGCGCCGGCCACCGGCGTCTACGGCGCCAATCCCGGCCAGGATGCCGCCTGGGGCGACGCCGGCACGCGCGAAAAGCCGACCGGCCTGGCCATCGTCAACCTGCGCACCCGCGAGATGACGATCGCCGGGCAGACTCCGTCGGGCAGCGGGCTGTGGCACGTGCACGGCTCCGCGGACGGCCGCTTCGCCGTCGGCGACGATTTCTCGCGCTCGCTGTGGCTGATCGACCGGAAGACGCGCGAGATGAAACTGCTTACCACCGGCCACAAGGACACCGCCGCCGACCACCCCCACCCCACCTTCAACGCCGACGGCACGAAGATCCAGATCCAGTCTGCCATGCTGTCGGCGGACGGCAAGTCGATGAACATCGTCGTCGTGCCCGTGCCGGAGGAGTGGCTGAAGCGGAAGTGATGCGAGTACGGCTGAGTTCGTGTCACTTTGGTGCCTGGCACCAATGTGACACGAGCTCAGCCATTTTCGATGTGGCATGTCACTCTGGTGCCTGGCACCAATGTGACACGGCCTCGGCAGTTCACGATGCCATCAGAGCTTTTCCAGCGTCACATTGCGCAGCTGGTACGGTGCGCCTTCGAGCTGGAAGCCGATGCGGCCCTCGGCGGGTCTGGCGCTGGTGATGCGGTTCTGCGCGATGCCGTTGATCGTGACGTCGATGGTGCCGTCGCGGCTGACGATGTCGGCGCTGTTCCATTCGCCGGCGGGGCGTTCGCTGTCCTGGCCGGTGCGGGCCTTGATGACGGGCTGGGCGCCGGGGGCGCTGGTCGGCGGTTCGGCGAACGTGGCGGCGGCCATCGGCAGCAGGTCGCCGGCGGCGCCGTGCTTGGTCTGCACCTGGATGCTGGTGGGCCACACGCGGTCCATCGGCCCGTCCGAAATGTGCAGCAGCACGCCGCCGTTGCCGGGCTTTTCCGTCCAGCGCCATTCGACGTGCAGCCGGTAGTTGCGGTAGCTGGCGGTGGTGGCCAGGAAACCGGCGGGCTTGCCCGCCGACGCGATCACGCCGTCCGGCCGCAGCGTGAACACATCGCCCGCCGCGGCGGCCGGGTCGGTACGCAATTCCCAGCCGGCGAAGGCGCGGCCCGCATCCCGCAAATTGAACAGATCATCCGCGCTGGCGGACGCACACAACGCCAGCAGTCCCGTGCACAATATCCTTTTGACCATTACACTCCCCGCTCATGAAAAAAATTGTCCTGCCCATCCTGCTCGCCATGACCTTCGCCTGCTCCATCAACGCCTCCGCCGCCGCGCCGACCGTCCTTCCCCTGTGGCCCGAAGGCGTGCCCGGCCTGAAGAACATCGGGCCGGAGCAGAACGGCAAGGGGTATATCCAGAACACGTCGAACCCCACGCTCACGCTGGTCGGCCCCGCGGTCGACCGCCCGAACGGCACCGCCGTCATCGTGGCGCCGGGTGGCGGCTACGTGCGCCAGTCGGTCGATCGCGAAGGAACCCAGTATGCCAACTGGCTCGGCACACTAGGCGTGACCACGTTCGTGCTGAATTACCGCATGCAGGAGTATGGCCACCCCGCCCCGTTGCAGGACGTGCTGCGCGCCGTGCGCCTGCTGCGTTCGCGCGCGGCCGAATTCGGCATCGACCCGCAGCGCATCGGCGTGATGGGCAGCTCCGCCGGCGGCCACCTCGCGGCCAGCGCCGGCACGCTGTTCGACCACCCGGCAGGCCGCACCGGCGCGGCGCTGGACAAGGTCGATGCCCGCCCCGATTTCCTGGTGCTGATGTACCCGGTGATCGCGATGGAAGGCCCGGCCGCGCACATGGGTTCGCGCAAGGCCCTGCTGGGCGACAAGCCTTCGGCCGAACTGGTGCAGCTGATGTCCGTCGACCGCCAGGTCACGTCGCGCACGCCGCCCACGCTGCTGATCCACACCCAGGCCGATACCGCGGTGCCGGTCGAGAACAGCATCCTGTTCTACCAGGCGCTGACAAAAGCGAAGGTGCCGGCCGAGATGTACCTGTTCGAACAGGGTGCGCACGGCATGGGCATGCGCGACGGCCTGGCCAACGCTTCCCAATGGCCGCGCCGGGCCGAGGAATGGCTGCGCGCCCGCGGTTTGCTGACGCCCGCCACGCCGGCGAAGTAATCCCCGCCGGACCCGGAGGGCGCCCGGCGCGATCAGCCGGGGCCCGGGCCGGCGGGCCGGCCATCCGTGTTTCCCACAGCCCGTTCGGCCCGCGCCTCTTTCTCTTCCTCCTGCTTCTCCTCTTCCTCGATCTCTTCCTCGACCTTTTCCTCGATGCGCCGGTCCGGCACCAGCCACATCACGGCAACCGCCGCGTAGGCCAGGAACCCGAACCACGCTGTCACGAACGACAGGCCGATGCCCGCCAGGTACAGGAAGATGGAATACTTGCCCTTGTGGTCTTCGCCGATGGCTTCGGCCAGCGTGGCGTTCTTCGGATGGTTGGAAATGAGCCGCCGCGCCAGCAGCGAGTAGGAGAACGCGCACATGCACAGCACCACCCCGTAGGCGGCCGTCGGCGCCGTCTCGAAATGGTTTTCGCCCATCCAGCCGGTCACGAACGGAATCAGCGACAGCCAGAACAGCAGGTGCAGGTTGGCCCACAGCACGCCGCCGCTGACCTCCTTCACGGCATGCAGCAGGTGGTGATGGTTGTTCCAGTAGATCCCCACGTAGATGAAGCTGAGCACGTAGCTGATGAAGACGGGCCATAGCGGCAGCAGCGCGCCGAAATCGGGATCGTGCGGCACCTTCAGTTCCAGCACCATGATTGTGATGATGATGGCGATGACGCCGTCGCTGAAGGCTTCCAGCCGGTTCTTGCCCATGTGGTCTTCCGTTCGCCGTTGTTGTTTGATCGTCAGCGAACGATACTCCAAACCCGGGCTGGCCGCCGTTATGCACCCTTGCCGGCAAAATGGAACAGCCGCGGCAGCGCCCATTCCTTCGGCCGGGTATTCGGCTCGCCGTCGGGGTCCACCTCCATCAGATCCGCCATGTAGTCCCACCACCGCTTCATCACCGGCTGCCCCGGCAGCTCGGCGATCGGCGCGCCATCCCTCACCTTCAGCACCGCGAACAGCGACAGCGTGTCTTCATCGAGGAAGATGGAATAATCGAAGATGCCGGCGTTGCCCAGCGCCTCGGCCAGGTCGGGCCACAGCTCGTCGTGCCGGCGCCTGTATTCCTCCACCACGCCGGGCTTCAACTGCATCCTGAATGCCTTCGTGGTGTATGTCGTTACCTGATTGGTCATTTGATCGCCATCTTCTTCAGTTCGGCGGCGGCCTGCATGAAGCCGCCCACGCCATAGTTATAGCTCGACGACGGCCGGTAGTGCGCCGGCTCGGCGCCCGTCTGCTGGATGCCGCCCAGGCGGCCGTCGGCGTAGATGTGCTTCGTCACCAGCGCGGTCCAGGCTTTTTCGATCACCGGGCGGTACGTCTTCTCGTCCAGGTAGCCGTTGTTCACGCCGTAGGCCATGCCATGGATGAACATCGCCGCGCCGGAAGTTTCCGCCAGCGGCCACGCCTGCGGATCGAGCAGGCCGGCATGCCACTCACCGTTGTCGTCCTGGATCGATGCCAGCTTGGCGGACATCTCGCGTAATTGCTGCACGTAGAACGGCCGGTTCGGATCGTCCTTCGGCGTCAGTTCCAGCACCTTGGCCAGGCCGGCCATCACCCAGCCTTCGCCGCGCGACCAGAAGATCTTCTTGCCGTTCGGCTCGCGCTTGTCCGGCGCCTCGTATGCGGTGTCGCGCGCGAACAGATGTTCTTCCTTGTCGTACAGCAGGTCGTAGCTTTTCTTCCATTGCTCGTGCACGTAGTCGGCATACTTCTGCTCGCCGGTGGCCTGCGCCATCTTCAGCCACACCGGCGGCGCCATGAAGAGCGCATCGCACCACCACCATGGCAGGCGCGGGTCGCCCGGGCGCAGCGTGTCGAGGTCGATCAGCACGTCGAGGTATTTGCGCAGCGTGGCGATCTTTTCCGGGCTCGGCTCCTGCAGATACAGGTCCAGGTACATCTGGCCGATGCTGATGTCGTCCGCGTTCGGATACGGCCCGGCGCGCAGCGACCAGCCGAAGCCCTTGGCCAGCTTCAGCATCGCATCGCGGTATTTCGTGTCGCCGGTGGCCTTCGAGGCTTCCATGAAGCCGGCGTAGGCCACACTGGCCGTCCAGATCTGGTCGGTATATTCCTTCGTTCGGCGCAGCTGCCAGTCGGCCACCTTGCGCAGCACCTTGTCGACATCCTTCTTCGTGATCGCCGGCGACAGGTCGGTGGCCAGCGGGCCGGCATCTTCCGGCGCGTCGCCGAACTTGCGCCGGATATCCTTGTCGATGATCGCCTGCATCGCCGGCGTGGGCTGCGGGTAATCCTGCCGGGCATCCTGCGCATGCAGGGCGCAGCTGGCGCACAGGGTCAGGACGCCAAAGGCCAGCCTGGTGAAACGCGGTTGCATGGTTTTTTTCATGACTTGTCCTGTTCTTCAAAGCTCTTCTTCGAGGGGTCTTCCTTCACGGCGCGCGGCTGCACCACGAAGCTGCCGGCCGGCAGGCCGCGCACGGCCTTGCCGTCTTCCAGTTCGACCGGCTTGCCCAGCGCCAGGCGGGCGTTCTCGAACGTCCAGCCGGCGATGTCGTGGATGTGGCCGCCCTGCTCGGCCTGGATGTCCAGGTTCTTCAGCGTGAAGCGCGTTGCCGGCTTTTCCTTGAAGCTGTCCACCTCGAACGCCGTCTTCGCGCCGGTGGCCTTGATGTTCCAGATCCGAACGTCGCGCAGCTGCGCCATGCCCTGCTCCTTCGGCACCGGCGTGGCCAGCACCTTCCAGTACGGCGGAACATCCTTCACGTCGTCCGGGATCTTCGCGTAGCTGTAGCTGGGGTTCCAGTTCATCGTAATGCGCAGTACCACCGGCGTGCCCTTCATCGTGAAGTCGTGCAGGCGGATGTTCTCGCCGAAGCCGCCGCGCGTGTGGGCCGACTTGAACAGGATGCCAACGGGCACCTTGTCCAGCACGGTGATGTTGTAGGCCTCGATGTTGCGGAAGCCGCCCGACGTTTCGCTGCCGAACGTGAAGCCGGCCGCGCCGGAGCGGATGATCGAATCGCGCACCACGACATCCTCGGTGCGGCGCGCCACGCGCAGGCCGTCCGAATCGCGGCCGGCCTTCATGCACAGCGCATCGTCGTTGACGTCGATGTCGGCATTGGCCACCAGGATCTTGCGCGACGAATCGATGTCGATGCCGTCCGTCGACGGGCCCAGGCCGTCCTGGTTGTTGCGGATGATCACGCCGTCGATCGTCACGTCTTCCGAATAGCAGATATGCACGGTCCAGAAGCCGGCGCGCTTGAGCAGCAGCCCGCCGCCCAGCTTCACCTGCTTGGAGTCGAACACCTGGATCAGGCGCGGGCGCTGCGCGTCGTAGTCGGAGGCCCAGCGCAGGCCGCGCGGTTCGTACTGCTTGCGCAGGGTCCAGTAGCTGTCCCAGAACACCTTGCCGTCGCCGTCGATCGTGCCTTCGCCTTCGATCCTGGCGTTGTCCTGCTTGTAGACGTTGACCAGCGCCGCGGGCCATTTCATCTCGATGCCGGCGATGCGGGTGGGCAGTACCGGGTAATCCCTGATGTCCTGCGATCCCAGCAGGGTGACGCCCTTGCCGATCCGCAGCGTGACGCCGCTCTTCACGAAGATCGAGCCGGTGAGATACGTCCCGGCGGGGAATACCACGGTGCCGCCTTGTTTCGCGGCCGCGTCGATGGCGGCCTGGATCGCCTGCGTGTTTTTGGTCTTGCCGTCCGCCTTCGCGCCGTATTGGTCGACGCTGAAATCGGCGGCGTGGGCGATGCCGATCGCGGCGGTCAGCAGCATTGCCGCGAGCGCGCGTAGCCATCTGGTCATGGGGTCTCCTCCGTGTTTTTATAGGTGCAGCGTGCCTGGTGTCGGACACCTTTTTCCGGACGCTTTATCCGGAAAAAGGATGACACTATTTCCGGATGAGTCGTCCGGAAATAGTGTCAGACACCAGTTACTCAGGCGTCCCGGGCGCACGAAAGCCTGCCCACGGCGTGGGCAGGCTTCCTCGGCGCAGGATCAGACGATGCCGCTGCTGCTGGCGCCGGCCTTGGCCGGGCGGCGCTCGGCGGCGCCGTCACGGTAGCCGGACGAACGGTACGCGGCGACCGGGTCGGCGGCGCCGCCGGCGCGCACGCGGGCCATCGCCAGGATCGCCGACACGTCGGTGCGGTAGGCTTTCTTCAGCGTTTGCGCGGCGTTCAGCACGTCGTTCGATTCCTGGAAGGCGCGCAGCGCGTTGCGGTCCACCAGCGCGGCCTGCACGAAGGCGCGCTGCACTTCCACGGCGGAAGACATCAGGCTTTCGATCGGGTCGGTCACGTTGTGCGACTGGTCCAGCATGTAGGCCGGCGCGAAGTCGGTGGCCGCGCTCTTTGCGCGTTCCGCCGCATCGGCCAGCTCGTTGAAGACCAGGAACAGCTGGAACGGGTTGATCGAGCCGGAATCCAGGTCGTCGTCGCCGTACTTGCTGTCGTTGAAGTGGAAGCCGCCCAGCTTGCCGAATTGCGCGAGGCGCGCCACGATCATCTCGATGTTCGTGTTCGGCGCGTGGTGGCCCAGGTCGACCAGGCATTTCGCCTTCGGGCCCAGTTCCGTGGCGGCCGCGAAGCTGGTGCCCCAGTCGGCGATCACGGTGGCGTAGAACGCCGGTTCGAACAGCTTGTGTTCGATGAACACGTTCCAGTCGGCCGGCAGCGCGCCGTAGATGTCGCGCATGCTGTCCAGGTAGCGTTCCAGCGCACCGCGCAGGTTGCTCTGGCCCGGGAAGTTGGCGCCGTCGCCCACCCACACGGTCAGCGCCTTGGAACCCAGCTTCCGGCCCAGTTCGATGCAGTCGATGTTGTGCTGCACGGCCTGCGCGCGGGCGGCGCCCGATTGCGCCGTCAGGCTGCCGTATTTGTACGTGTGTTCCTGGCCCTGCTGGTCCTGGAAGGTGTTCGAGTTCACGGCGTCGAAGCCCAGGCCATAGCCGTCGGCCAGTTCCTTCAGCGCGGCCGGGTCGTCGGTGCGGTCCCACGGGAAGTGCAGCGACACGGCCGGCGTGGCGCGCGTGAGCTGGTTGATCACGGCGCAGTCTTCCAGCTTTTCGAACACGTTGCGCGGCTCGCCGCGGCCAGGGAAGCGGGCGAAGCGGGTTCCGCCGGTGCCGGCGCCCCAGCTCGGCACTGCCACGGCGAAGGTGCCGGCGATCGCCGTGAGCCGTTCGATGTCGACGCCGCGGCGGGCCAGGATGCCGCCCAGCGCGTCGTAGTCGGCCTGCAGCGTGGCCTGCTGCTGCGCGTTATGGTCGCCTACCAGGCCAACGTCGATTACTGCGTTCTTGATATCGGTCATTTCGTCTCCTTCAGTACTGCCGCCGCGTAGGGACGCGGCGGCTTTCGTTTGGCTATTTATTCTACTTTGGCTGGAGCGCTGCGATCAGCGGGTGAACGCACCGGCATTGCCGGCATCCACGTTGAGCACGTTGCCGGTGCTCTTGCCCGCCTTGTCGCTGGACAGGAAGTAGACGGCTTCGGCGATGTCTTCCGGCAGCACCGAGCGCTTCAGCATGCTGCGGTCGCGGTAGAAGGCTTCCACGTCGCCTTCCTCGATCTTGTTCGACTGGGCGCGTTCCTGCTTCCACTTGCCGTCCCAGATCTTCGAGCCCTTGATCACGGCGTCCGGGTTGACCACGTTGACGCGGATGCCCAGCGGCGCGCCTTCCAGCGCCACGCAGCGCGCCAGGTGGATCTCGGCGGCTTTCGCGGTGCAGTAGGCCGATGCGCCGGCCGATGCGACCAGGCCGTTCTTCGAGGCGACGAACACCATGCTGCCGCCCAGCTTCTGCGTCTTCATCATGCGGAAGGCGGCGCGGCTGGCCAGGAAGTAGCCCTTGACGAGGATATCCTGGTTACGGTCCCACACTTCGACCGTGGTGTCTTCCAGCGGTGCCGAGGAGGCGATGCCGGCGTTCGAGATCAGCAGGTCCACGCCGCCGAAGCGCAGCGCGGCCTCGGTGAACACGGCTTCCACCTGCTCTTCGCTGGTGATGTTGCCGGTGATCGTGGCCACGTTGTCCTTGCCGGCCACTTTCGCCAGCGCCGCCTTGGCTTCTTCCAGCGCGCCGCCGTCGATGTCGGTCAGCAGCACGCAGGCGCCTTCGGACAGCAGCTGCTTCGCCACCGCCTGGCCGATGCCGCCGGCGCCGCCGGTCACGACCGCGATGCGGCCGGCCAGGCTTTTCGGTTTCGGCATGCGCTGCAGCTTTGCTTCTTCCAGCAGCCAGTATTCGATGTCGAACGCTTCCTGCTCCGGCAGGCCCACGTAGGTGTCCACGCCGTTCGCGCCGCGCATCACATTGATCGCGTTGACATAGAACTCGCCGGCGATGCGCGCGGTGGCCTTGTCTTTCGCGAACGACAGCATGCCCACGCCCGGGATCAGGTAGATGATCGGGTTGGCGTCGCGCACCGCCGGGCTGTTGTCGCGCTTGCAGCGCTCATGGTAAGCCTTGTAGTCGTTGCGGTAGGCTTCCAGGCTGTCGTCCAGGCTGGCGGCCACGGCATCGAAGTTCGGATTGGCCGGGTCGAAGTCGACGACGAACGGGCGGATCTTGGTGCGCAGGAAGTGGTCCGGGCAGGACGTGCCCAGCGCTGCCAGCGGCGCCAGGTCGGCGCTGTTGACGAATTCCAGCACGGTGTCGGAATCGTCGAAGTGGCCCAGCTTGTATTCGGTCTTGCTGATCTTGCCGCGCAGCAGGGGCATCAGTTTCGCGGCGAACGCGGCGCGCTCTTCGGCCGGCAGCGATTGCCCTGCCTGGCCACCGAACACCGGCTGGGCGATGTTCGCTTCCAGCCATTCCTCGGCGCGCTTGATGATCGCCAGCGTGGTTTCGTACGCTTCCTTGGCGGTATCGCCCCAGGTGAACAGGCCGTGGCCTTCGAGGATGATGCCCTTCAGGTGCGGCTGCTCGGTGGACAGCTTTTCCAGGTCCAGCCCCAGGTCGAAGCCCGGGCGCTTCCATGGCAGCCAGCCCAGCACGCCTTCGAAGATCTTTTCCGTCAGCGCGCGGCTGTTGGCCGTGGCGGCGATCGCGATCAGCGAATCCGGGTGCATGTGGTCGACGTGCTTTTTGTTGATGTAGGCATGCAGCGGGGTGTCGATCGAGGCGGCGCGCGGGTTCAGGTTGAACGTGGCGTGCGGCAGGTAGGCCACCATCTCGTCTTCGTGCTCCAGGCCGCGGTAACGCTTCTTCAGCGCGTGCAGCTTGTCCAGGTAGAGGGTCGAGAAGCCGTCCAGCTTGATGCTGCCCAGGTCGCCGCCCGAACCCTTCACCCACAGGACCTCGACCTCTTCACCCGTCAGCGGGTCTTCCATCACCACCTTCGCGGACGTGTTGCCGCCGCCGAAGTTGGTGATGCGCAGGTCCGAGCCCAGCAGGTTGGAGCGGTACAGCAGCAGCTCCGGTTCGCTCATCGTCGAGGCCTTCTCGTCGTCCCAGAGCGACGTGATGGGCTGTTTCTGCTTCGGTTGGTTCATGTGGTCTCCATCGTTGATTTGCATTCGGTTTTGCCCCGCTTCGGCTGCAATGAATCGCCTTTGGAGCAAGCGGAGTCAGTAGAAATCAGAGCCCGCGGGGGTGTCAATGCACAAGCGCTCAACATCGTGACCAAGAATGAATTAATCATTTACTTGAGCGAAATGATTAGAACGTGACGCAACGGTTTCACAGAAAATCACATAATTGATCGCAGGGTGATTGACCGGATGGTTTGAAAGGGGGTAGCCTTGCCCTTAATAAATAGACCACTCACGGCACCCCGCTGCGAAGTAGGATCACACAAGGAGACGGAAACATGGTGAATCACAAGCGCCGTAAACGTTTGCTCAAGCTGCTCGCCGAGCACCACACCGCCAGCGTTCCCCAGCTGGTCGAATGGCTGAGCGCCTCCCCCGCCACCGTGCGCCGGGACATTTCCTGGCTGGCTGCGCGCAACCTGCTCACCCGCACCCGCGGCGGCGCGGCGAACCTGGCCCAGAAGAAGCGCAACCTCACGCTGACGAGCGAGACTTTCGACCACAACATCCAGTGCTTCGCCGACCGCAAGCGCGCCATCGCCCGCTACGCGGCCGGCATGTGCGAGGAAGGCGAAACGATCGTCATCAATGGCGGCACCACCACGTTCATGATGGCGGACTTCCTGGTCGACAAGCACCTGAAGATCCTGACCAATTCGTTCCTGATGGCCGAGCGCCTGCTGGTGTCGTCGGAAAACGAAGTGATCCTGCCTGGCGGCAAGGTGTACCGTGAGCAGAACGTGATTCTTTCGCCGTTCGACAACGATATCACGCAGCACCACTACGCGGCCAAGATGTTCATGAGCGTCTACGGGTTGTCGCTGCTGGGCCTGATGGAAGCCGACCCGCTGCTGATCCAGGCCGAGAAGCGCCTGATCGGCCAGGCCGAGGAACTGATCGTGCTGGCGGACAGCTCCAAGTTCGCCAAGAAGGCCGGCCTGATCCTGTGCGGCCTCGACCGCGTTTCCTGCGTGATCACCGATACCTATGCCTCCGATGCCGCCGTCCAGCTGCTCGAGCAATCCGGCGTGAAGGTGGTGACCGTGGCGCCGGAAGCGGTGCCGCCCCAGCTCGGGTCGCTGCAATTCTCGCACGGGTTCGACTTCCCGGCTTCATCGCTGTTCCATCCGGAGGCTGCACATTGAAACGCAAGACTTTTATCCTCGCAGCGCTGGCTGCCGCGGTCTCGATGACCGGCATGACCGGCTGCGGCCAGAAAAGCGACCAGCCGGCAGCCGGCGCGAACGGTGAGAAAATCCAGGGTCAGAAAATTCGTATTGCGATGGTCGTGAAAAGCCTGGGCAACGGCTTCTTCGATGCCGCCCACACGGGCGCCAAGGAAGCGGCCGCGCAGCTGAAGGACGTGGAAATCATCTATACGGGCCCCACCACGCCTTCGGCCGAGGGCCAGATCGAGATCGTCAATTCGCTGATCAGCCAGAAGGTCGATGCCATCGTCATCTCGGCCAACGATCCGAACGCGCTGGTGCCGATCGCCAAGAAGGCCATGCAGCGCGGCATCAAGGTGGTGTCGTTCGACAGCGGCCTGGCGCAGGAAGGCCGGCTGATGCAGCTGAACCCGTCCAACGCCGAACTGATCGCCCGCAAGCAGCTGCAGATGGCGGCCGATTCGATCGGCGGCGCCGGCGAGATCGCCATCCTGTCCGCCTCGGCGCAGGCCACGAACCAGAACATCTGGATCGACGTGATGAAGTCGCAGCTGAACGGGCCGGAATTCTCGAAGCTCAAGCTGGTGGCCACCACCTACGGCGACGACCAGTCCGACAAGAGCTACCGCGAGGCGATCGGCCTGCTGCGCAGCTACCCGAACCTGAAGGCGATCATCGCTCCCACCACCGTGGGCATCGTGGCGGCATCGAAGGCCATCGTCGACGAGAACGTGGTGGGCAAGGTGTTCGTCACCGGCCTGGGCCTGCCTTCCGAAATGGCCGGCCACGTGAAGAGCGGCGCGGTCAAGGAATTCGCGATCTGGAATCCGATCGACCTGGGGTATGCGGCCACCTACGCGGCCTACGACTTCGTCAAGGGCGCGGCGGATGCGAAAGCGGGCGGCAAGTTCGCCGCCGGCCGGATGGGCACCATCGCGATCGACGCGAAAGGCGAGGCCGCGATGGCCGAACCGTTCACGTACAACCGCGGCAACGTTGATCAATTCGCCAAGATTTTCTAAGCCATGCAACAGACAACGAACACACCTGCCGGGAGTGCCATCCCGGCGGGCGAGGCCGTGCTACGCCTCGAAGGCATCTGCAAGCGGTTCGGTGGCGTGACCGCGCTCAACAAGATGTCGCTCACGGTGCGCGCCGGCGAGGTGATGGCCTTGCTGGGCGAGAACGGCGCCGGCAAGTCCACCCTGGTGAAAACGCTGACCGGCATCTACCAGCCGGACGAAGGCACCATCACGCTGGGCGGCGAAGCCGTATCGTTCGCCAACGCGCAGGATGCGATGCGCGTGGGGATCACCGCGGTGCACCAGGAAAGCGTGATGTTCGACGAGCTCACCGTGGCCGAGAACATCTACGTGGGGCGCCAGCCGCAAAAGGGCGGCCGGATCGACTGGAGCCGCATCGAGCACGAGGCCGAGCAGCTGTTCGCGCGCCTCGAAGTGCCGCTGCCGGTGCGCACGAAAGTGAAGGACCTGTCGGTGGCCCAGCGCCACTTCGTGGAAATCGCCCGGGCGCTGTCGCAGGATGCCCGCGTGGTGATCCTCGATGAACCGACCGCCGCCCTCTCGCAGCGCGAGATCGGCGAGCTGTACCGCATCATCAACCAGCTGAAGGCGGCCGGCACGGCCATCATCTTCATCACCCACAAGTTCGACGAGATCTACGCCGTGGCCGACCGCTACACGGTGCTGCGCGACGGGCAGTACATCACCGAAGGCGTGCTGGCCGACATCACCGAAGGCGAGCTGGTCTCGCTGATGGTGGGCCGCGCCGTGAGCCAGGCTTACCCGAAGGCGGATGTGACGCCGGGCGCCACGCTGCTCGAAGTGAAGGACTTCTGCCACCCGACCGAATTCCAGGACGTCAGCTTCTCGCTGCGAAAAGGCGAGATCCTGGGCTTCTACGGCCTGGTCGGCGCCGGCCGCTCCGAGGTGATGCAGGCGATCTTCGGCCTCACGAAACCTTCGCGCGGCACCGTGACGATCGACGGCAAGCCCGTGAACATCGGCTGCGCGGCCGACGGCATCGCCCATGGCATCGCCTACGTGCCGGAAGACCGCCAGCACCAGGGCGCGCACCTGTCGCTGCCGATCCTGCACAACATCACGCTGCCGATCCTGGACAAGATGGGCTGGTTCCTGCGCGGCGGCAAGGCAAAGCGTGAATCGCTGGCCGTGGCGCGGCTGTACAGCGAGCAGCTCGAACTGAAGGCGCACCACCTGCGCCAGAACGTTTCCGAACTCTCCGGCGGCAACCAGCAGAAGGTGGTGCTGGGCAAGTGGCTGGCCACGAATCCGAAAGTGATCATCCTCGACGAACCCACGAAGGGCATCGACATCGGTTCGAAGGCGGCGGTGCACCGCTTCGTCGGCGAGCTGGTGAGGCAGGGATTGTCGGTGATCCTCGTGTCGTCCGAACTACCGGAAGTGCTGGGCCTGTCGGACCGCATCGTGGTGATGCACCAGGGCCGCGTGGAGCGCGAATTCTCGCGCCTCGAAGCGACCCCGGAAAACGTGTGCGCGGCCGCCTCGGGTGCCGTGCTGGAGGAAGCGGCGTGAACGCATTCAATCTGAAGTCAATGAAACGCGAACTGCTGCTGGCCGGGTCGATCGTGGTGCTGATCGTCGGCGTGGGCCTGCGCGCGCCGGTGTTCGTCACCGGTGCGAGCCTGGCCAACCTGCTGACGGACAGCACCCTGCTGATCATGCTGGCGCTGGCGCAGATGCTGGTCATCGTCACGCGCGGGGTCGACCTTTCCGTGGCGTCGAACCTGGCACTGTCGGGCATGGCGGCCGCCCTGCTCGCGGCGCACAACCCGGGCCTGCCGCTGCCGGCCATCGTGCTGGCCGCCGCGGCGCTGGGCCTCGTGCTGGGACTCGTCAACGGCTACCTGATCGGCTACCTGGACCTGCCGGCGATCGTCGTCACGCTGGGCACGATGAGCGTGTACCGCGGGCTGGTGTTCGTGCTGTCCGGCGGCGCATGGGTGTCGTCGCACCAGATGCCGGCCGACTTCATCGCCTTCCCGCTGGCGCGCCTGCTGGGCGTGACGCACCTGGTGTGGATCGCCGCGCTGGCCGTGCTGGCGGCATGGTACCTGGCTGGCCACAGCCGCTTCGGCCGTGACCTGTTCGCGATCGGCAACGCGCCTTCGAGCGCCCGCTATGTGGGCATCCCGATGGCGAAGCGCCTGCTGTGGACCTACGGGATTTCCGGCCTGGTGGCCGGCCTGTGCGGCTACCTGTGGGTGGCACGCTACGCGGTGGCCTACACCGAGATCGCCTACGGCTTCGAATTCACCGTGATCGCCGCATGCGTGATCGGCGGCATCAACATCGCCGGCGGCACGGGCTCCGTGTTCGGCGCCGTGCTGGGCGCGCTGTTCCTGGCCGTGATCGGCAACGCGCTGCCGGTGGTGAAGGTATCGCCGTTCTGGCAAAGCGCGCTGACCGGCGCCGTGATCCTGGTCGCCGTGCTGATCAACGCCCGCGACCGCAAGAAGGAAGGCCGGCAGATCCTGCCGCTGCACCTCGACAACCATCACTCGCCAGTCCGGAGTGCCGCGTGAACACCATGACCGCCACCACCAAAACACCCGAAACGACGCCGCCGCAAACACCCGCCGCCAGCGGCTCGCGCTACACGATCCTCGACCAGCCCCGCTTCGGCATCAAGGGCGTGCTGGGCAAGTGGGAAACCCTGCTCGCCCTGCTCCTGCTGCTGGTCTTCATCGTCAACGGCGCGCTGCTGCCGCACTTCCTGGATCCGTACAACCTTGCGGACGGCACGTTCAACTTCAGCGAGAAGGCCCTGATCGCGCTGCCGATGGCGCTGTTGATCATCTGCCGCGAGATCGACATCTCCGTGGCCGGCATCCTGGCGCTGTCGTCGGTGGCGATGGGGCTGGCGATGAACGCCGGCTTCCCGCCCGCCTCGCTGCTGTTCGTGGCGCTGGCCACCGGCATCGCCTGCGGCACGCTGAACGGCGTGCTGGTCACGCGCTTCGGCCTGCCCGCGATCGTGGTCACGATCGGCACCGTGTCGCTGTTCCGCGGCCTGGCGTCGGTGGTGCTGGGCGACAAGGCCTTCACCGGCTACCCGCAGCTGATGACGGACTGGGGGCAAGGGTACTTTCTTGATTTCATCCCGCGCGAATTCGTGATCCTGCTGGTGTTCGCGGCCATCTTCGCGTTCGTGCTGCACGCCACGCGGTGGGGCCGCCGCATCTACGCGATCGGCAACAACCCGATCGCCGCGCGGTTTTCCGGCATCGAGGTGGACCGCTACCGCCTGGTGCTGTTCATGCTCACCGGCGCGATGGCCGGCCTGGCGGCGTTCCTGCTGACGGGCCGCATCGGTTCCACGCGCCCGAACATCGCGATGGGCTGGGAACTGGAAGCGATCACGATGGTGATCCTGGGCGGCGTTTCCATCGCCGGCGGCGCCGGCACGATCGGCGGCGTGATGCTGGCCGTGCTGACGCTGGGCACGGTGACCTACGGCCTGTCGATGGCGAACATCCCGGGCATCTACATGACGATCGTGATCGGCCTGCTGCTGCTGGTGACGATCGCGCTGCCGCGGCTGTTGCGCGGCAGGAAGGTGGCAAAATGAGAGGTGGCCAAATGACCAGGGATCAATCGGAAGCTCGTGCAATCATCGTGCTCGACATTGGCAAGACCAACGTCAAGCTGGCGCTGATCGACGCCGCCGGCAACCAGCTGACCGAACGGCGCCGCGCCAACACGGTGCTGCGCGACGGGCCGTATCCGCACCACGACACCGAAGGCATCTGGAACTGGATGCTCGACACGATCCGCGACTTCGCGGCGACCACGCCGGTGCGGGCGATCGTGCCGGTCACGCATGGCGCCACCGCGGCGCTGGTCGACGATGCCGGGTTGGTGCTGCCGGTGCTCGACTACGAGTTCGAGCCGCCGGCCGCGCAGCGGGAAGACTACATCGCGCAGCGGCCCGCGTATGACACGACCTATTCGCCGTCGCTGCCGGCCGGCCTGAACCTGGGGCGGCAGCTGGCGTGGCTGGCCTGGGCTTATCCGGCCGATTTCGCGCGCACGAAACACATCCTGATGTATCCGCAGTACTGGGCATGGCGCCTCTCCGGGGTGGCGGCCGGCGAAGTCACGTCGCTCGGCTGCCATACGGACCTGTGGCAGCCGTCGCGCCAGCAGTATTCGCAGCTGGTCGAGCGGATGGGCTGGAACCCGCTGATGCCGCCGCTGCGCAATGCCTGGGATGCGCTGGGGCCGCTGCGCCCCGACCTGATCGAGCGCACCGGGCTGCCGGCCGATTGCCAGGTGGTGTGCGGCATCCACGACAGCAATGCCTCGCTGCTGCGCCACCTCGATGCGAAGGGCAGCCATGCGGCGCCGCCGGCCGTGCTGTCGACCGGCACCTGGGTGATCGCCGCCCTGCCCGGCGGCCCGCTGGACGATTTGCGGGAAGCGTCGGACATGCTGGCCAACTGCAGCGCGCTGGGCCAGCCGGTGCCGTGCATCCGCTTCATGGGCGGCCGCGAATTCGGCGCGCTGGCCGGCACCGACGCCGCGCCGTGCAGCGTGGCCGACCTGCAGCAGATCATCGACCAGGACTCGTACGCCCTGCCCGCGTTCGCCGAAGCGGGCGGCCCGTTCGCCGGCCGCACCGGTTCCGTCGTCGGCCCCGCGCTGCCGACCGATGCCGAACGCACCGCGCTGGCCACGCTGTACTGCGTGCTGATGAGCGACTGGTGCCTGACCGCGCTCGGTTCGGCGGGCGACATCGTCATCGAAGGCAGCTTCACCAACAACCCCCACTTCGCCCCGCTGCTCGCCGCCCTGCGGCGCGGCCAGCAGGTGACCGTCACCGACGACGCCAGCGGCACCACGTGCGGCGGCTGGATGCTGGCGCACTGGGGCACCGCCCCTTCGACCCGCTCGCACACCGCCGAGCCGATCGCGCTGCAGGGATGGCCGCAGTACCGCGAACGGTGGCTGGCGCAGTTGCTTTGAAAACAAACTGGGACGTACTCCTATTTAGAAGAAATTTCCTCTAAATAGGGGTACGTCCCCAGTTTTTCCAGGTTTCACTTTTCCCAAAAAAATAGGGACGCAAAAGTAGGGACGGACCCTGTTTTAGAGGAAATTTCCTGTAAAACAGGGTCCGTCCCTATTTTTTAGGTGGCGCTATTTTTTGTCGGGGACGGGGACGCCAAAGTCCGGCGTGCCGTCGGCCCGCCATGCTATCGCCTGGGCACGCGTGTGCCGGTCGGGGTTGCGCAGCGGGTCGCCCGCGATGTCGCGGTAATTGCGCGCATGGTAGACGAGGATATCGGTCTTGCCATCCGGCGTGGTGGTAAACGAATTATGGCCCGGGCCGTACTGGCTGTTCGCCGCGCTGCTGGCGAACACCGGCTGGGCGGACTTGGTCCATGACTTGCGGTCGAGCAGGTTGGCGCCTGCCGGTGCCGTCAGCATGCCGAGGGCATAGTTGGCGTCGGTGGCCGAGGCGGAATACGTGAGGAACACGCGGCCGTTCTTCACCAGCACCGCGGGCGCCTCGTTGACGGCGTGCCTGACCTTCTCCCAGTCGTATTCCGGTTCGGTCAGCAGCACGGCCGGGCCGGAGATCGACAGCGGCGTGTCCATCGGCGCGATGTAGATGTCGGTCTGCTTTTTGTCGCCCTCCTTCGGCCTCTGCGTCCACAGCAGGTAGCGCCTGCCGTCCAGCGCGAACGTGGTGGCGTCCAGCGCGAACGACTCCCAGCCGGTCTTCAACTGACCGCGTTCCTTCCACGGACCGCGCAGCGGGTCGTCGGATTCGCATTCGAGCACGTACAGGCGGATTTCCCAGATCTTGTCGGCGCGGCCGGCGGTGAAGTAGATAAACCACTTGCCGTCGATTTTATGCATCTCGGGCGCCCAGATGTGCGCGCCCATTTCACCTTGCGCATGCTTGCGCCAGACCGTGTGCGCTTCGGCGGCGCCCAGCGCATCGAGCGAGCGAGCGCGCCGCACTTCGATGCGGTCGTATTCCGGCACGGTGGCGGTGTAGTAGTACCAGCCATCCGGCTGCAGGGTGACGTGCGGGTCGGCGCGCTGCTTCACGAGGGGATTGTCGAAGGCCGGGACAGGGGTGGCCTGGGCAAGGGCGGTGGCGGGAAGGACCGTGGCACCCGCCGCGGCGCACACGAAAAAAACCGCGGGCATGAAGCCCGCGGTCCGTTGGAACGCTGATGGCATATTCAGTTCTTGAAGGAGACGCTCAGGTAGTAACGGCGGCCCGGGAACGCAAGCTCGTTGACGCGGAACTGGTCGCCCGCATCGGTGATTTCAGCCTGGTCGGTCAGGTTCTTGCCCTCCAGCGAGAAGGTGATGTTCTCGCTGTAGCGGTACTGCAGTTTAGCATCGAGGTAACCGGTTTTTTCCGAAAAATTCGGGTTGCCCGACACGTCGTTGCCGCCCGTGTAGTAGCGGTCGCGGTGGTTGTAGGCCACGCGCGCATTGATCGGGCCGCGGTCATACCACAGTGCCGCGTTGTAGCTGTTCTTCGACAGCCCCGGATACGGCAGCACGCTGCCATCGAGGGTGTTCAGGCGTTCGGTACCCGGCGCATACTTGTAGTTCATGCGCGTGAAGTTGGTATCCACGCCGAAGCCGCCCAGCCAGCCCGGCAGGAACGTGAACGCCGTGCGGGCCGTCACCTCGATGCCCTTGGTGGTGGCGCCCTCGCCGTTGACCGCCCCCGTCACGTCCCACAGGCGGCCATCGCCGTACACGTCGACATCCTTCTGCAGGTTCTTCTCCAGGATGTAGCTGGAGATCTTCTTGTTGAAGAACGCCACGCTGACCTGGGTGTCGGCGCTCGGGTAATACTCGAGCGACAGGTCGGTATTGGTGGCGCGGAATGGCTTGAGCTTCGGATTGCCGGCCGTGCAGTCGTCGGCCGTGCCGTCGCCGCCCACCAATTCGCTGCCGCTGTTGGCGATGCACGAGATGTTCGGTGCCAGCAGGTCGATGCGCGGCCGCGACATCACCTTGCCCCAGCCCAACCGCACCAGGAACGTGTCCGGCACCAGCCAGGCCATCAGGTTGGCGCTCGGCAGCACGTCGTGGTACTCGTTGTCGACCGTGGCGATGCTGTTCGAGATGATGTAGTCGGTGTAGGCCGTCGAGTTGTTGGCGCCGGTGCGGAGGCGGTAACGGTAGGACGACGAACCCGTCGCGCGGCTGCGGGTCCCCGTGTAGCGGGCGCCGACATTGCCGGTGAAGCCGTAGCCGAGCAGTTCGGAGTCGAAGTCCAGGCGGGCGTAGGCGGAGCGCACGTTTTCCTCGGACTTGTAGGCCGGGATCTGCGGATAGGTCTTGCCGTCGCTGCCCGGCGCGCTGGTCAGGTAGTCGTGGTTGAAGTGCGACGTGTCGAAGTTCGGCGCCGCGGCGGCGTAGTTCGGCGTCGTCCAGCCGGCGGGCAGGTTGCTCACCTTGTCGTAGCCATTGAAGAACGTGCCCGGGGTGCGGCCGATGATCGAGCTGACCAGCGCCTGCATCTGGGCCGCGGTGGCGTAATTCGTCGCGTAGCTGTTGTTCAGGAACGATTGCGTCTCCGGCGAGCGGATCACGCCCGAGGTGTTCAGCGGATCGTAGATCAGCGTCTGGTTGACGTTGGCGCTGATGATGCCCACGTCGTCGGCCGTGGTGGAGAGATCGTTGCTGTTCAGGTAGCCGCCGCCGTTGTACTGGCGGCCTGTCGACTTGCGGGCCTGGGCGCCGACCCACAGTTTCGAGAAGAAGCCGTCGAGGCGGTATTTGGCGTCGATCTTGGCCTGGTCTTCGGTATTGCGCGTTTCCGACGGACGGTACTGCAACTGCACCTGCGTGTACGAGCTGGCGTCATCCGGCGAATAACCGCTCGGGAACGTGAAGTGCGGCAGGCCCTGGGCATCGAGCGCGACCTTCAGGCCCGGCGCGTTCTGCGTCAGCACCACGTTGTTGCTGTCGCTGAAGTAGTCGGACGACGACGTGCCGACCAGGCCTTCCACTTCCAGCCGGTCGCGCTTGAAGGTGAAGCCGCTGGACAGGTAGCGCGAACGGATATCGAGCTCATAGTCGCGCGCCGACGTGGAGAACGCGCCCTGCCCGCCCTGGCCGCCCACGTTCAGGCAGTTGCCCACCGTGTATTCGGTGACGTAGTGGTTCTGCACCGTCATGCCGGCCGGCGTGCCCGTGGTCGGGATGGCCGTGCAGGTGCCGCCGGATCCGATGCCGCTGGCGTTGTACACCGGCGCCTTGCCGGCGCTGGCCAGGCGGTTGACGTTTTCGAATGCCGTGCCGAAGTTGCGGTCGTTCAGGCGCTGGTCCTGCTTGTTGTCCTGGTAGCTCACGTAGGCATTGAAGCTTTTCGAGAACTCATACTGCGCGGTCACCTCGGCGGACGAGCGCTTGTGATCGCGCGTCCACATGCCGTAGCGCGCGATGCCGGGCGAGTAGTCGTACCACTGCTTGAGGCAATCGGTCTTGGGCGTGCCGGTCAGCGCGTCGCATCCGGCCTGGCTGCCGATCGCGGCAAGCGCCGGGTCCTTGCTCACCACCGTTTTTTCGGCCGATGCATCCCAGTCGCGCAGGAAGCGCCACGACGTGTTGCGCGCATAGTCCTGCTGCGTGAGCACCTTGTCGTAGACGAAGTTGCCCATCAGGCCCAGCTTGTTGTCGAAGTATTTGTCGGCCAGCAGCAGGCTGCCGCGCGGCTGCACGCCGCCGCGGCTGGACGACTGCTGCCCGGACGCGGTGGCGGCGACTGTCGGCTTCTTGAAGTCCAGCGGCTTGCGGGTCTTTACGCTGACGGTGCCGCCCACGCCGCCTTCGGTCATGTCCGCGGTCACGCCCTTGTACACGTCGATGGACTGGATCAGTTCCGAAGCCAGTTCGCGCAGTTCGGCGCCGCGGCCGGCCCCACCGCCGGTGGACAGCACCGACATGCCGTTGATCTCGACACGGTTCAGGTCCGGCTCCACGCCGCGGATGGCCACCTGCGAGCCCTCGCCGAACGAACGGGACAGCTGCACGCCGGTGATGCGCGACAGCGCCTCGCCCACGTTCTTGTCGGGGAACTGGTTGATGTCTTCGGCGATGATCGAATCGGACACCGTGGCGTTGCGGATCTTGCGGTCGATCGCGGAAGCGACCGATTTGCGCGTGCCGGTCACGACCACGACGCTGCCTTGCGAAGGATCGGCAGCCGGCGCGGCGGCCGGCGCAGCCTGCTGCGCTTCCTGGGCCGCAGGCGCAGTAACGGGTGCGGCCGTGGCGGTTGCCTCCTGCGCCATGGCGGCATGCGCGGCCAGCATCAATGCGGCGATCGCGAAAACGGTCCTGCGGTTCAGGCGGCCGGCCGCCTGCACGTTGTTGGTGTGCCTGGTCAATTGCTTCTCCTCCGAATGGCGGCTCCTGATAGAGCCTTTTATATTTGAATCAACTCCGGAGGATTCTATGTGAGGTACGTCGTCGTACAACTTCAACTCAGCAACAAATCACCAACATGAGCAAGAGTGACTTTTGCTCACCGAAATGATCAGTCGATGTAAATTCTTGCGCAGTTTTTCGCGCAATTTGTATCAAGATGTTACCGGCTGTCGTGTTTTCGCACGTTCGATATTTATTGCAGTGCAACATCTGAGCGGTTCCTGCGTGGATCATGCAGGCGAAAAAAAACCCGCCGGTCTTGCGACCCGGCGGGTTTTTCGATTCGGCCAGGCCGAACGGCTTACGCGTCGCGCGAAGCCTTTTTACGCTCGTGCTCTTTCAGGTAACGCTTGCGCAGGCGGATCGATTTCGGGGTGATCTCGACCAGTTCGTCGTCCTCGATGAATTCCACGGCGTATTCGAGCGACATCTGGATCGGCGGCACCAGGCGCACCGCTTCGTCGGTACCCGACGAGCGCACGTTGGTCAGCTGCTTGCCCTTGATCGGGTTCACGACCAGGTCGTTGTCGCGCGAGTGGATGCCGATGATCATGCCTTCGTACACCGGATCGTTGTGCGACACGAACATGCGGCCGCGGTCCTGCAGTTTCCAGATCGCGTAGGCCACGGCGGCGCCGTCGTCCTGCGAGATCAGCACGCCGTTGCGGCGGCCAGCCAGCTCGCCGCGCGTGTTGTCGACCGGCGCGTAGGCGTCGAACACGTGGCTCATCAGGCCGGTGCCGCGCGTCAGCGTCATGAACTCGCCCTGGAAGCCGATCAAGCCACGGGCAGGAATGCGGTACTCCAGGCGCACGCGGCCCTTGCCGTCCGATTCCATGTTCTGCAGGTCGCCGCGGCGGCGGCCCAGTTCTTCCATCACGCCGCCCTGGTTGGCTTCTTCCACGTCCACCGACAGGTTTTCATACGGCTCGTGGCGCACGCCATCGACCATCTTGAACACCACGCGCGGACGGGAAACGGCCATCTCGAAGCCTTCGCGGCGCATGTTTTCGATCAGGATCGTCAGGTGCAGTTCGCCGCGGCCGGACACTTCGAAGATCGTGTCGTCGTCGGTCGGTGCCACGCGCAGTGCCACGTTGGCCTTCAGTTCCTTGTCCAGGCGGTCGCGCAGCTGGCGCGACGTGACGAACTTGCCTTCGCGGCCGGCCAGCGGCGAGTTGTTGACCATGAAGTTCATCGTCAGGGTCGGCTCGTCGACGGTCAGCATCGGCAGCGGGTCCGGGGTATCCGGTGCGCACACGGTCGAACCGATGCCGATTTCCTCGATACCGTTGATCAGCACGATGTCGCCGGCAACGGCTTCATCGACCAGCACGCGCTCCAGGCCCTTGAAGTTCAGCACCTGGTTGATGCGGCCCTTGATCGGGGTAGCGCCCGGGCCATCGACCACGACGATGTCCTGGCCGGCCTTGATGCGGCCGCGCGAGATGCGGCCGATGCCGATCTTGCCCACGTACGACGAGTAGTCCAGCGACGTGACCTGCATCTGCAGCGGGCCGTCCGGATTGTCGTCGCGCACCGGCACGTGCTTCAGGATCGCTTCGAACAGCGGCTTCATGTCGCCTTCGCGCACATCTTCCGTCAGGCCGGAGTAGCCGTTCAGGCCCGATGCGTAGACGATCGGGAAGTCCAGCTGCTCGTCGTTGGCGCCCAGCTTGTCGAACAGTTCGAACGTGGCGTTGATCGCCCAGTCGGCGCGCGCGCCCGGACGGTCGATCTTGTTGACGACCACGATCGGCTTCAGGCCCAGCGCCAGCGCCTTGCGGGTCACGAAGCGGGTCTGCGGCATCGGGCCTTCCTGGGCATCGATCAGCAGCAGCACCGAGTCGACCATCGACAGCACGCGCTCCACTTCGCCGCCGAAGTCGGCGTGGCCCGGGGTGTCGACGATGTTGATGTGCGTGCCTTCATACTCAACGGCGCAGTTCTTCGACAGGATCGTGATGCCGCGTTCCTTTTCGAGGTCGTTCGAGTCCATGACGCGGGTGTCGACCTGCTGGTTTTCACGGAAGGTACCGGACTGGCGCAGCAGCTGGTCCACGAGGGTCGTTTTGCCATGGTCGACGTGGGCGATGATGGCGATGTTGCGAATTGCGCGTTTAGTAGTAGACATAGTCGTTGTGTTTAGTAAAACTGATGGGACGCCGAAGCTGCTGGGTACTGATGAATGCGAACGGCTGCTGAGCAGGCGCCCCGGCAAATGCGGATGCACTGAACCCACTAGTATAGCATGGCGTTGTGACAGCTCAAAGACAGGGCTCTTTCAGTTCCCGCTGTGTGACCTGTCCAACGGAACTGCCGTTGTATTACTGGCATGCTAATGTGATTCTCCGCCAGGAACCCCATGAGCGACCGAACACCCGACCTGGGCATCGTTTTCAATGCCCTGCCCACGCCCTACCTGCTGCTGGCCGCCGATTTCACGATCGTGCAGGCCACGGATCTCTACCTGCGCGCCAACGGCACCACGCGCGCGCAACTGATCGGCAGGAATGTCTTCGACGTGTTCGGCGGCAATCCCGTCGATCGGCTGGACAACGACCTGACGATGGCGAACCTGCGCGCCTCGCTGACGCGCGTGCTGGAGACCGGGCGGCCGGATGCGATGCCGGTGCAGCGCTATGACATTCCCGCGCCCGACCGGCCGGGCGAATTCCTGCAGCGGCACTGGAGTCCCGTCAATACCCCGGTGCTCGACGACGCCGGCAACGTTACCGCCATCGTGCATTACGTGAAGGACGTGAGCGCGCGGGTGCGCGGCTATGCGCGGCGCGATGCGCTGGTGCGCCTCTCCGACGCCTGGCGCGACCTGCGCTCGCCGCGCGAGATCGTGTTCACGGCGCTGGCCATGCTGGGCGAGCTGCTGGGCGTGGACCGGGTGTCCTACGGGCGCTACAACGACGCCACCGATACGCTCTACGTGGGCCCGGACTGGTGCCGACCGGGCATCCCCTCGCTCGAGGGCACGGTGCGGCTGCGCGAATTCGGCACTTTCGTGGACGACATGCAGCTGGGCCACGCGGTGGTCATCGACGACGTGGCGCGCGATCCCCGCACGGCGGCCCACGCGGAACCGTTCCGCCGCCATCATGCGCAGGCGTTCGTCGACATTCCCGTGATCGAGCTCGGGCGGCTGAAGAGCATCCTCGTGATCAGCGACACGCTGCCGCGCCACTGGGCGCCGGACGACGTGGCGCTGATGCGCGAATTCGCCGAGCGTATCCGCACCGCCAGCGAACGGGCGCGCAGCATGGAGGCGCTGGCCACCAGCGAGGCGAAGTTCCGCACGATCACGAACGCGATGCCCCAGATGGTATGGTCGACGCTGCCGGACGGCTACCACGACTACTACAACGAGCAGTGGTACGAATACACCGGCATGCCGCCCGGCACGACGGACGGCCCGCGATGGAACGACATGTTCCACCCGGACGACCGCGAGCGTGCCTGGGCGACCTGGCGGGACAGCCTGGCCACCGGCGAGGTGTACGAGATCCAGTACCGGCTGCGCCACCACTCCGGCGAATACCGCTGGACACTGGGCCGCGCGATGCCGGTGCGCGACGAAAGCGGCCGCATCGCGCGCTGGATGGGCACCTGCACCGACATCCATTCGCAGAAGCTGGCCGAGGCTGCGCTGCGCGAGGCGGCCCTGCGCAAGGATGAATTCCTGGCCATGCTGGCGCACGAGCTGCGCAACCCGCTGGCGCCGATCGGCACCGCCGCCCAGTTGCTGAAGACGGGGCTGGCGGACGAAAAGACCCGCGTGGTGGCCAGCGACATCATCACCCGGCAGGTGCGGCACATGGCGCACCTGGTCGACGACCTGCTCGACGTGTCGCGCGTGACGCGCGGGCTGGTGCAGCTGAACATGGCGGAGCTGGACATGGCGGACGTGGTGGCCAGCGCCGTCGAGCAGGCATTGCCGCTGATCGAGGAACGCCGCCACGCGCTCGACCTGCACCTGCCGGATCATCCGGCCGCCGTGCAGGGCGACCGCACCCGGCTCGTGCAGGTGATCGCCAATGTGCTCAACAACGCGGCCAAGTATACGCCGCCCGGCGGACGGATCGCGCTGCGGCTGGACGTGGCGGACGGCCAGGCCCGCGTGGCGGTGCGCGACAACGGCAACGGCATCGCCCCCACGCTGCTGCCGCACATCTTCGACCTGTTCATCCAGGGCGAACGCAACCCCGACCGTGCCCAGGGCGGCCTGGGGCTGGGCCTGACACTAGTGAAAAGCATCACCACGCTGCACGGCGGCGCGGTGACGGCGCACAGCGACGGCCCGGGCCGCGGCAGCGAATTCACGATCCGCCTGCCGGTGCGCGGCGAAGCGGCCGTGCCGGCGCTGGCGGCCCCCATCGAAGACACGCCCGCGGCGGCGCGCGCATTGCGCCTGCTGGTCGTGGAAGACAATCCGGACGCCGCCGGCGTGCTGGCCGAACTGCTGCGCACCGAAGGGCACGACGTGGCCGTGGCGGAAGACGCCGAAACCGCGCTGCGCCGCGCCGACCTGGCGGCGATCGACGCCTTCATCCTCGACATCGGCCTGCCCGGCATGGACGGCTACACGCTGGCGCGGCTGCTGCGCGGCGACCCGGCCACCGCCGGTGCCACGCTGATCGCGCTGACCGGCTACGGCCAGCCCAGCGACCGCGCGCAGTCCCACGCCGCCGGGTTCAACCGGCATTTCGTCAAGCCCGCCGACCCGGCCGAACTGCTGGTGGCGCTGCAGGCGGTATAAGCCGGCCCTGCGTCAGGCCCCCTTGCCCCGGCGCCGCGCCGTCCAGCCAAGCATGCCCAGGCCGGCCAGCAGCATCGCATACGTGCCCGGTTCCGGCACGGCCGCGACCGACACATGGAAATTGTCGATCGACGACCACACGCCCGGCTGCTGCCCGGCGGTGACGGTCAGCGAGACCAGGTTCGCGCTGGAGACGAAGCCGACGAACGAATGCACGTCCGGGTTCTCCAGCGTGAACGAGACCGTGGCGCCGGTGCTGTCGGTGGCGGTCAGCAGCAGGCTGGCGGCGGCGGTCGGATGGCTGTAGGTGTCCGAACCGAAGAAATTGCCGCCGGCCCCGGCCACGCCGTCCTGCAGCGCGAACGTGGTGGTATCGGTGCGGTTCTGCGAAGTCAGCCAGAAATCCACGTAATCGCTGGTGCCGGCCCAGATGGCCGGGGCTTTCGGCCCCGCGCTCACGCTGTACGCATAGTCGCCGGCCTGGCGCGGTATCTGGTCGAAGTACATCTGCTGGATCAGGTCGTTATAGTTGTCGACACCGGTATTGCCGACGGCGGCCAGGTACGACGCCTGGTTCGTGAAGGTGGTGATTTCTGCCTGCGCGGAACCGGCGCACAGCAGCAATGCGGAAGCGATGGTCGCGGCAACGGCCGCGGCGGAAGGAATTGGACGCAAGATGGAACTCCAGGAAGATGATCGAAGGGTGCCGCTTGCGGACGCGGGGCGCATCGTGTGCGCCGGCGTTCGCCGCGGCATCGGGAAGGCGCCCCATGAGCGGCCTTCCGGCGCATGATTGCGCGCTGGTGCCGGCTATCGCGGGCTGGACGATCCCTGGTTCTGCCGGCGCCGCGCTGTCCAGCACAGCATGCCCAGGCCGCCAAGCAGCATCGCCCAGGTGCCGGGCTCCGGCACGGCGGCCACGGACAGGTGCAGGTTGTTCACGGTCGGCCAGATGCCGTAGCCGTCGGCGCCGAGCTGGTCGCCCGTGGCCACCGACAGCGACACGATCCGCGCATCGGACACGAAACCCAGGAAGGAGGTGGGCACCGGATCGGTGATCGTGTAGGTCAGCGTGGCGCCCGTGCTGTCCGTGGCGGTGACGGTGATGTACGGTGCGAACACCGTGTAGCCGGCGATATCGGAACCCCAGAAATACCCGCCGGCCCCCGCGATCGGCGTACCGAACGTGTCGAAAGTGATCGAGTCGGTACGGCGGCTGGAGCTGAGGTACCAGTCGATATCGTCGTCGCTGGCGCCATAAGCGCGCGTGTTGCCGGGACCGGTCGTGGCGACATAGCTGATGTCGCCCGCGGTGCGGGGGAACGGCGTGTCGTACGGTTCGATGTCAAGGTCGTCGAACGTGTCGACCCCGGTGGTGCCGACCGCCGCGAGGTAGGCGGACTGGCTGGTGTAGGTGGTGAGTTCGGCACGAGCCGCGGAAGCGGCCAGCAGCAGCGTGGTGGAAAGGACGGCGGAAGCGAGAACGGTGGTAACCGGGCGATGCGTCTTGCGCACAGTGTGCTCCTTGTGGAAGTGGATGAGGAAGACTTTCGGGTTGCTCTCCGGCCGGAGAATCCCCAATGTAGCGCTACCAACATGCCGGCTCAACAGGAATTTCGGAAACAATAATAATGATGATTAGTTACAGGCGGATCGTTGCTGGCTGGTCAAAGGCACCTGATGGGGGAATTGACATTGCCGGCCGGATGACACGGGAATCCAGACGAAGATCGGTGGCCAGCCGCGACGACGGACCGGCGGTTCTTTACGAGAACATCGGCGAAATACGGGCGAAAACCGGTGTCCGACAACCCCTGCGGGGTGTCCGGCATCAGGCTTCTCCGACGCCCACGGATGTTCCGCCGGCGGGTGCGCAGCTCACTGCGCGGCGGCGATCAGCCGCTCGGGCTTGAGGATGGCCCACTGTTCGAACAGCCCGGTGCCGAGCAGCCGCCCGCCCTCTTCCGCCGGCGCATACACGCGCACGCGGCCTTCGTACGGCGCCGGCGTGACCATGCCGGGCTCCTTGCCCAGCGGCAGCCGCTGGCCCTGCAGGAAGCGCTTGGCCAGTTCGGCGGTCAGGTCGATGCGGGGAAAGGTCGACAGCAACGCGTCCACCGGGGCCAGCAATGACAAGGGCGCGGCGTGCGCCGACACTTCTTCCAGCGTGACCATGTTCGATGCATCGAGCGCGCCCACGCCGGTGCGCCGCAACGCGTTCAGGTGCGCGCCGCAGCCGAGCGCGGCGCCGATATCTTCGCCCAGCACGCGGATATAGGTGCCCTTGCTGACCGTGGTTTCCAGCCGCAGGAACGGCGCCTCGTACGACAGCAGGACCAGTTTGTGAACGACGACGGCGCGCGCTTCGCGCTCGAGCGTGATGCCGGCACGCGCGTATTCGTACAGCGGCTTGCCGTCGCGCTTGAGCGCCGAATACATCGGCGGCACCTGCGCGATCGGGCCGCGGAACCGGGCCAGCACCGCTTCGATTTCTTCGACCGTGATGGTGGCCGCGTCGCGGCGCAGCGTCTCGTCGGGCTCGACGACCTGCCCTTCGGTGTCGCCGGTATCGGTGCGCACGCCCAGGTGCACCGTCGTCACGTAGGTCTTGTCCGCTTCCAGCAGGTCCTGCGAGAACTTGGTGGCCTCGCCGAAGCACAGCGGCAGCAGGCCCGTGGCGAACGGATCGAGCGTGCCGGTGTGGCCGGCCTTCTTCGCGTTCAGCACGCGCTTGGTGCGGATCAGCGCATCGTTCGACGACAGGCCCACCGGTTTATCCAGCAGCAGCACGCCGTCGACGAGGTCGCGCACCCGCTTCACGCGCGCCGGCTGGTCCTTCGACTTCGCCTGCGGCTTCACGTCTTCCGTCATTCTTTCGCCGCGCCGCCAGTGTCGCCGGCTGAGCCGCCCGCGTCTTCTTCATAGTCGGCCGCGCGCGTGGCGTTGGCCTTGTCGATCAGCGCCGACATCGCAATGCCCCGCGAGGCGGAGGTGTCGTGCACGAAGTGCAGCTGCGGCAGCGTGTGGATGTGCAGGCGCTTGCCCAGCTGGTTGCGCAGGTAGCCGGCGGCGGCCTGCAGGCCGGCCAGCGTGGCCTTGACGGTATCGGGATCGTCCTTGAGCATCGTGAAGTAGATCTTCGCATGCGCGTAGTCCGGCGTGAGCTGCACCTCGGCCAGCGTGAGCATGCCCACGCGCGGGTCCTTCACTTCGAAGGCGATCAGCTCGGAAAGGTCTTTCTGGATCTGGTCCGCCACGCGCAGGCCGCGCGACGGGATCGATTTACTGTGTTTTGCCATGATGTATTTACCAAAAAAATAATGGCGGGTGGCGCCCACCTCCGCTGTTACGCGGAAGGGGGCGGCACCCGCCACGGATACCGCGTGCCCCGATTACAGGGTACGTGCCACTTCCTGGATTTCGAACACTTCCAGGGTGTCGCCAACCTGGATGTCGTTGTAGTTCTTCAGCGACAGGCCGCACTCGAGGCCGGCGCGCACTTCTTTCGCGTCGTCCTTGAAGCGCTTGAGCGATTCGATCTCGCCGGTCCACACAACGATGTTGTTGCGCAGCAGGCGAACCGACGAAGCACGCTTGACCACGCCATCGGTGACCAGGCAGCCGGCGATCGCGCCGACCTTCGACACCAGGATGACCTGGCGAATCTCGACCTGGCCGGTGATGTGCTCGCGCTTCTCCGGTGCCAGCATGCCCGACATTGCCGCCTTCACCTCTTCGATCGCGTCGTAGATGATGTTGTAGTAGCGGATGTCCACGCCGTTGGCTTCGGCCAGCTTGCGCGCCTGTGCATCGGCACGGGCGTTGAAGCCGATGATGACCGCTTTCGAAGCCGTCGCCAGGTTGACGTCGGATTCGGTGATGCCGCCCACGGCCGCGTGCACGATCTGCACCCGCACCTCGGAGGTCGACAGCTTTTGCAGCGAACCCACCAGTGCTTCCTGCGAACCCTGCACGTCGGTCTTGACGATCAGCGGCACGTTCTGGACTTCGCCTTCGGCCATCTGGTCGAACAGGTTCTCCAGCTTGGCGGCCTGCTGCTTGGCCAGCTTGACGTCGCGGAACTTGCCTTGACGGAACAGGCCGATTTCACGCGCCTTGCGCTCGTCCGCCATCACCATCACTTCTTCGCCGGCGGCCGGCACTTCGGTCAGGCCCTGGATCTCGACCGGGATCGATGGCCCGGCTTCGGCCACCGACTTGCCATTCTCGTCCAGCATTGCACGGACACGGCCATACGACGAACCGGCCAGCACCACGTCGCCACGCTTCAGCGTACCAGACTGCACCAGGATCGTTGCGACCGGGCCGCGGCCCTTGTCCAGGCGTGCCTCGACCACCAGGCCACGGGCCGGCGCTGCGACCGGGGCCTTCAGTTCCAGCACTTCGGCCTGCAGCAGCACGTTTTCCAGCAGCGTGTCGATGCCCTGGCCCGTTTTCGCGGACACCGGCACGAACGGCGCTTCGCCGCCGTATTCTTCCGGCACCACGCCTTCGGTGATCAGTTCCTGCGTGACGCGCTCCAGGTTGCCGCCCGGCTTGTCGATCTTGTTGATCGCCACCACCAGAGGCACGCCGGCCGCTTTCGCGTGGGCGATCGCTTCCTTCGTCTGCGGCATCACGCCGTCGTCCGCCGCCACCACCAGGATGACGATGTCGGTCGCTTTCGCACCGCGGGCACGCATTGCCGTGAAGGCTTCGTGGCCCGGGGTATCCAGGAACGTGATCATGCCGCGCGGCGTGTCGACGTGGTAAGCGCCGATGTGCTGCGTGATGCCGCCGGCTTCGCCCGACGCGACTTTCGCACGGCGGATATAGTCCAGCAGCGAGGTCTTGCCGTGGTCGACGTGACCCATGACGGTAACGACCGGTGCGCGCGACGTCGATTCGTAGTGCGTTTGCTCGCCCTGGTCGGCCAGCAGCGCTTCCGGATCGTCCTCGGCGGCAGGGAATGCCTTGTGGCCCATTTCCTCGACGAGAATCATCGCCGTTTCCTGGTCCAGCACCTGGTTGATCGTGCACATCTGGCCCAGCTTCATCAGCTGCTTGATCACCTCGGAAGCCTTGACGGCCATCTTGTGGGCCAGTTCGGCCACGGTGATGGTTTCCGGCACGTACACTTCCTTGACGATCGCTTCCGTTGGTGCCTGGAAGTTCGATTCGCGGTCATCGCTGTGCGAGTTGCGGCCACGGCCGCCACGGCCACCACCGGCACGCCAGCCATCGCGGCCGCCGGTCGGCGCGGCATTGCCGCCACGGCCCTTGCCGCCGCCCGGCGCGCCACGTTTCTTGGCATCGTCCGACCAGGTCGACGACACGTTGGCCGACTTGATCGACTTGCGATCGCCCGGCTTTTTATCGTCTTTCTTGTCGGCCGTGGCCGGCGTGGTGGTGCCAGGTTTCTTGTCGGCCGGCTTGTGCAGCGTGCCGGCCGGTGCTGCCGGCTTGGCGACCACGGGTGCCGGTTCCGGCGCCTTGATCACGCGGCGCGGCTGCGCCATCATGGCCTTGATCTGGGCCACTTCGTCGGCCACGGCTTTACGCGCACGGTCGGTTGCTTCGGCGCGCTCTGCGGCTTCCCTGGTGGCCTGCTCGGCCTTTTTCTTGGCTTCCTCGGCGTCGGCCGCGCGTTTCTTGTCGGCGGCTTCGGTATCGGCCTGCTTCTGCGCGTCGCGGGCACCGGCCTTCTCGGCGGCGGCCTTGTCGGCAGCCGCTTTCTTGGCTTCCTCGTCGGCGCGGCGCTTGGCGTCCGCTTCTGCAGCAGCGGCGGCCTTGGCTTGCGCTTCCTTCTCCGCGTCCAGGCGAGCCAGGCTCTCCTGTTTCTCGCGCAGGTCCGCCTCCTGGCGAGCGATCAGCTCGGCCTGGCGGCGCGCATCTTCCTCGCGGCGGGCGTTCTCGGCCTCGTCGACCACCGGTGCCGCCGGAGCGGGCGTGGTGGTCGCGGGCAGGTCGTCGCGCTGCACGAAGGTGCGTTTCTTGCGCACTTCAACCTGGATCGTGCGGGTCTTGCCGGAGGCATCGGCCTGCTTGATCTCGTTGGTTTCCTTGCGCGTGACGGTGATCTTCTTCTTTTCCGATTGACCACCGGCGCCGTGGGCGCGGCGCAGGTGCTCCAGCAGCTTGTCCTTATCATCTTTCGACAATGGATCTGACGCCGAGCTCTTCTCGACGCCGGCAGAACGCAGCTGCGTCAGCAGCAGGTCTGCAGGCATCTTCAGTTCGGTGGCAAATTGGGCTACGTTGTTACTCGCCATTCAGTCCTCTTTTCTATGTGTCGCGTAGATGATAATTAAGCTTGCTGGTGTGGGGGCCAGGGCGCTCAGGCCCGTGCCGCCTCGGCCAGCGACCATGCCTTGGCTTGCAGACCCTTGGCGCGATCGTCGTATTTGCTATCGACCAGCTTCATTTCATCGTCGGTCACATCTTCAAATTCATTTTTAATCAGTTCACTCGCACGGTCCGTCGACAGCGCCAGGATGGCCCCGAATTCGTCGTAGGCCAGGCCGGCGAACTGTTCCAGCGTCTTGATGCCCGCCAGACCCAGCTTGCCCGCCGTAATGCGGTCCATGCCTTCCAGGCCGACCAGGCCTTCGTCCATACCTTCGAGGCCTTCTTCCGACGCGATCGCTTCCGTGACCAGCGCATCCCGTGCCCGGGTACGCAGTTCGTTGACGGTCTCTTCGTCGAATGCTTCGATCTCCAGCATCTCGGAGATCGGCACATAGGCGATCTCTTCCAGGCTGCTGAAGCCTTCCTCGACCAGGATGTCGGCCACTTCCTGGTCCACATCGAGCTTTGCCATGAACAGCGAACGTACCGCCGCCGTTTCCTGGGCCGCCTTGTTGGCCGATTCCTCGGCCGTCATGATGTTGATCTTCCAGCCGGTCAGCTCGGAAGCCAGGCGCACGTTCTGGCCGGAGCGGCCGATCGCGATTGCCAGGTTTTCCTCGTCGACGACGACGTCCATCGCATGCTTGTCCTCGTCGACCATGATCGACGACACGTTGGCCGGGGCCAGCGCGCCGATCACGAACTGCGCCGGATCTTCGGACCACAGCACGATGTCGACGCGTTCGCCGCCCAGCTCACCGGTCACGGCCTGCACGCGCGAACCGCGCATGCCGACGCAGGTGCCGATCGGGTCGATGCGCTTGTCGGCCGTGAACACGGCGATCTTGGCGCGCACGCCGGCATCGCGGGCCGCGGATTTAATTTCCAGCATGCCCTGCTCGATTTCCGGCACTTCCAGCTCGAACAGCTTCATGATGAATTCCGGCGCGGTGCGCGACAGGATCACCTGCGGGCCGCGCATGTTGCGGTCCACGCGAAGGATATAGGCACGCACGCGGTCGCCGATGCGCAGGTTCTCTTTCGGGATCATCTGGTCGCGCGGCAGGCGCGCTTCGATCTTGCCCGATTCGACGATCGCGTCGCCGCGTTCCATGCGCTTGATCGTGCCGGTCACCAGCGCGTCGCCGCGCTCGAGGAAGTCCTGCAGGATCTGTTCGCGTTCGGCATCGCGCACGCGCTGCAGCACGACCTGCTTGGTATCCTGCGCGAAGCGGCGGCCGAATTCCACCGATTCGATCGGCTCTTCGATGTATTCGTCGACTTCGATATCGGGGATCTGCTCCTTGGCTTCGAACAGCAGCACTTCCTGGTCGGGCAGCTGCAGGCCGGCTTCGTCGGGTACCACGTGCCAGCGGCGGAAGGATTCGAATTCGCCGGAATCGCGATCGATCGAGACGCGGATGTCCACTTCGCCTTCATAGCGTTTCTTCGTGGCTTGCGCCAATGCGAATTCGAGCGCGCCGAATACCACGTCCTTGTCGACGTTCTTCTCGCGCGCAAGCGCGTCCACCAATAACAAAACTTCGCGACTCATGCTTTGCGGCTCCTAAAATCCACCTGTGGCACCAAACGTGCCTTATCCATATCCGCGAGCGTGAAATTCAGCACCGCAGGACCATCTTTACTTTCAAATTCAATTCCCAGCTGGTCACCCTCGGGTGCCTGCAGGATGCCCTGGTAGGACTTGCGGTTGGCGGTGCCCGGCAGCGCGACGCGCAGCTTGACGATGGCCTCGGAGCCGGCAAAGCGCTCGAAGTCGGCCAGGCGGCTCAAGGGCCGGTCCAGGCCCGGCGACGAAATCTCGAGCCGCTCATAGGGCACGTTTTCCACCGTCAGCACGTGCGACAGCTGGTAACTCACCGTGGCGCAGTCTTCCACCGTGATCGGGCCCTTTTCCTCTGCTTCCGCAGGGGGGAAATCGATATACACGCGCAGCAGGCCGCGTTCGGCCCGTTCGAAATCGACCAGGTCATAGCCGAGACCCGCGACGGTCTTCTCAATCAGTTCCGGCAGTTGCAAAGGAAAATCTCCAGATCGGGGTCGGCGCGCATGGCTGCCGCGGACCCGTAAAAAAATAGCTTACTGAACAGCTGACTTTCGCGTACTTTTCAGTAGGCAAAAAAAAAATGGGCAACTGCCCATCTTCTTGTACTACGGCCCTACCACTGCCCGCCAGATGAAAGCACTATCAGGGGCGAACCCCTCGTCAGAAACTTTTATTAGGCCGCTTATTATAACGGCATATCCATTACGCTGCAATGCCGCATAGGCAACGCGGACGCCGTTACAACAGAGTCAAGGTTGGTTTTTGATACTGCCGGAAGCAGTAAAACCCGGGAGGATACAAGGCCTGCCATGGCGCCCAGTATGGCGCCACGAGCCTGCAGACTTCTGATATGAGGCTGCTTTATCAGAAATCAACCTTTTCTTCTACGCGGCATGCCGTGATCCGTCGCGCCGCCGCGCGGCTGCGCGCCCCGGCGTTGCGGCTGGGCACCGAAGCCGAACGTGGTCTGCAGCGGATCGGGCTGGCGCGGACGCCCGCTCTTGGCCTGTTGCGGACGGCCACTGCCCTGCTGCGGACGGCCGCCCTGGTCGCCCAGGCCAGCGCGGCCGGCACCGGCCGGACCGCGCGCGGGACGGCCGCCGGTACCGGCACCGAAGTAGCTGCCGGCACCCTGGCCACCCGGACGGCCACGCGGGGCCTGCGGGAACGGATCGGCGTTTTTGTTGGAAACATCCATCCGGTTGAAGTTCGGTTCGTTCTCGCGCTCGCGATCCCGGCCGCCACCGCTGCGCTTTTCGCCGCGCTCGCCCCGCTCGCCGGCATTGCCGCGCCCGTTGCCGTTGCGCTCGCCGCCATTGCGCTCGTTGCCGCGCTCGTTGCCGCGCTCGTTACCGTTACGCTCGTTACCGTTGCGTTCGTTGCCACGTTCGCCGGCATGGGCCGCCTTCGGCTCGCCGCCGGCGGCCTTCTTCTCGACACCCACGAACGCCATCAGGTCGCGCACGGTGTTCTCTTCCATTTCTTCCCAGCGGCCGCGCTTCAGGTTCGACGGCAGCGTCAGCGCGCCATAGCGGGTACGGATCAGGCGCGAGACGGTCAGGCCGATCGCCTCGAACATGCGGCGCACTTCGCGGTTGCGGCCTTCGCCGATCACCACGCGGTACCACTTGTTGACGCCTTCGCCGCCGCCATCGACAATCTTCGAGAACTGCGCCATGCCGTCTTCGAGCTCCACGCCGGCCAGCAGCTTCTGGCGCATGCCTTCTTCCAGCTCGCCCAGCGTGCGCACGGCATATTCGCGGTCGATGTTGTAACGCGGGTGCATCAGGCGGTTCGCCAGGTCGCCGGAGGTGGTGAACAGCAGCAGGCCTTCGGTGTTGAAGTCCAGGCGGCCCACGGCCAGCCACTTGCCGACCTTCATCTGCGGCAGGCGGTCGAACACCGATGGACGGCCGTCCGGATCGTCGTGCGACACGATTTCGCCGGCCGGCTTGTGGTACACCAGCACGCGCGGCGGCTTCTTGCTGACCTTACGCTGGATCAGCTTGCCGTTGATGCGCACCGCGTCGTTCGGCAGGATGCGCTGGCCGATATGGGCCGGCTCGCCGTTCACCGACACGCGGCCGGCAACGATCAGGTCTTCCATGTCGCGGCGCGAACCCAGGCCCGCCTCGGCGAGCACCTTGTGCAGCTTCGGCGCGTCATCCTCGGCCGTCAAGTCGCGGCGCACGGTTTTCGGCTGGCCCTTGCCGCGGGCGCCGTCTTCCCGGTCGAACGCTTCGGACGTGACGAACGAGAACACGGCATCGGCTTCGCTCGGCTTGCCATTGGCGCCTTGCGCACCCTGGCGCCCCTGGCCGCGGACCTGGGCGCCCTTGCCCTTGCCTCGGGCGTTCTTGTCGTTGCGGTTGCCGCCTTGCGCGGCACCCTGGTTGTTGCCCGGGCCATTGCCACGGTTGCGGCCGCCATCCTGGCGTGGCGCCTCGTCGCGCGCGGCGCCTTCCTGTGGCGCGGCTTCGGCCTGCACCGGTGCGGATTGCTCGCCCGGTTGCAGCTCGGCCACCGCCGGTTGCGCATCGGCCACCGCCGGTGCCGCCTCGGCCTTCAGGGCCTCGCGCACGGCGCGCTCGGCGCGCATCTGGCGCGGGCCGCGCGGGGTGCGGGGTTTCCTGGTCGCGGCATCGGCATCCGCTTCCGCAGCCGACTGGGCTTCGGGTTGCGCTACCGGCGCGGCCGCGGCCACGTCGGCCGCCGGCGCCTGCACGGCTTCGGCCGTCTCGGCCTTCGGCTTGCGGGCGCGCGGCTTCTTCACGGGCGCGGCGGCGTCCGCCGGGGCCAGGGCTTCCACGGGTGCGCTGTCGGCCACCGCGGCGGCGGGTTCCGCCTTCTTGCGGGTGCGTTTCGGCTTTGCCGGCGCCTCGGCCGGTGCGGCCGCCACTTCGGCAGGCGCCGCCGGTGCAGCCGATACAGCTGGTACCGCAGCGGCTTCCGCCGCGATCTGCGCCTTGGTGCGACGCTTCGGCTTCACGGCCGGTTCAGCCGGCGTGCCGGTCTCGGAGATATTGTCAGTATTGTTCATGCGTGTTTTCTTGGGTGGGCTCAGCGTCAGGCGCCTGCACCGCATCGGTGGCGGGTGCTTCCCCGGGCGCTACATTGTCAGTGGCATCGGCGGCATGTGCCGCCTTCTCGAAATTCTCCTGCAGCGCGGCTTCGAGCAACTCGATCGAATTGGCGTTCTGCGGATCGCTGATTTGCTGCAGAGGCGGCAGCTGGGACAGCGACTGTAAGCCCAGGTCGTCCAGGAACTGTTTCGTGGTACCGAGAAGCGCCGGGCGGCCCGGCACGTCGCGGTAGCCGACGGCATCGACCCAGCCGCGCTCTTCCAGCATCCGGATGGTCTGCGAATTCACGGCCACGCCGCGGATTTCCTCGATATCGCCACGGGTAACAGGCTGGCGATACGCAATGATCGCCAGTGTCTCGAGCGTGGCCCGCGAATACTTTTGCGGCTTGTCCGGATTCAGGCGGTCCAGGTACTGCTTCATTCCGGGCCGGCTCTGGAAGCGCCAGCCGGATGACAGGCTCACCACTTCGATCCCCCTGCCCTCCCAGTCCTGCCGCAATTGTTCCAGCAGGCCACGGATCTCATCGGCGCCGATGCCGTCGCCCAACGGGCGGCCGGCCTCGTCGACATCGACGAACAACCGTCGCAGGCTGTGCATCGACAACGGCTCACGCGCGCAAAGCAGCGCGGTTTCGAGGACTTTTTTCGCCTCAGCTGTATCCATATGCCAAATTGTGGTCGCCGCCGGCAGCGGCGGCAGCAGCGACATTGCGGCAAACGCTCATGCCGGAAATTCCGGGATCAACAATGCCGGGATCAAGATCAAGTTCAGAGGAGCAAATAGGTCAAAGTGGAGAGAAGTGTTTTCAAGACCTGAAAACCTTGTCGGGCTTACCCGGAAGAATTGCCGGATCGGGTGGCGCCGTTTCATCCAATGTCGCGCATTGTACTCCATAAAACCATGCGTGGTGCAATTCGTGGCGGTGAATTGAAACAGCAAGGGCGGCGCAAAACGGCGCGGGCATCACGCCGGGTTTGCGTGGGACAGCAAAGGTCAGCCGGCCAGCCGTTCGGCCAGGATCGCGGAAACGCCCAGGAACGCCGGGTATTCGGCGGTGATGACGAACACGGGGATCGCCGACAGGTACTGGCGGAAGCGGCCCTTCGCTTCGAAGCGGGCACGGAAGCCCGAACGGTCGAAGCGCTCGCCCAGCTTCGGCACGATGCCGCCGCCGATATAGATGCCGCCCTGCGCGCCGAGCGTGACGCCCAGGTTGCCGGCGATCGTGCCCAGCATCGCGCAAAACGCCTCGATCGCCTCGTCGCACAGCGCGCAGTCGCCCTCGAGCGCGCGGCGCGCGATCTCGGCCGGCGTGAGCGCCTCGGCCGGCACCTTGCGGATATCGGCCAGCGCTCGGTAGATCAGCCCGATACCGGCGCCGGACATCAGCCGTTCGGCCGACACATGCTCGAACTCGCGCCAGGCGAACTGCAGGATCGCCACTTCGGTCTCGTTGACGGGCGAAAAGCTGACATGGCCGCCCTCGGACAATAGCGCCGTCCAGCCCGACGGCGACGGGATCAGGCCCGATACGCCCAGCCCGGTGCCGGCGCCGATCAGCCCGAGCGGCGTATCCGGCACCGGGGTGCCGCCGCCGACCTGGCGCTTGTGCGCGCCGAGGAACGGCAGCGAACGCGCCAGCGCGGTGAAGTCGTTGACCACCGCAAGCACGTCGAAGCCCACTTCCTGGCGCATCGCCTCGATCGAGAATGCCCAGTGGTGGTTGGTCATCTGCACGAAATCCGTGTTGACGGGATTGGCGATGGCGATCGCGCCATGGCGCACGGCGGGCGCGGCGGCGGCCACATCGGGCAGCGCGAGGTAAGCCTTCAGCGCGGCTGCCAGCGTGGGATACCCGGCGCCCGGCAACACATGGATATGGCTCACCTGGCCCGGCGCCGACTCCAGCGCGAAGCGGGCATTGGTGCCGCCCACGTCGGCCAGCAGCCGGGGTCCGCCGGGAAATACGGAAACGAGGGTCTGCTGCGCGGGTGTCGACATGGCGTTCATGGCACGTGAGAAGAAGGATGAAGCTCAATGCTAGCGGATTTCTTGGCGAACGCGCAAGAGTTGAGTGTAGTTTGGGTACAAAATCACGGTCATCACCCTGATATACCAAAAAACTGATTGGTAGTATGACTACGCCCTGTGTTTCCGTAAAAACCCGTGCGAGCAGTGGCAGGTGAATCCCGCAATGACCGAAACCGGGCAGTCCTGCCTTCAAGGCTGGCGCCGAATGCTGAATGTTGCCCAAAACCGGGGTCTGACCCCGGTTTTGGGCAACATCTATACAGGTTCAGCGCCGTTCAGGTTCACCGCTGTCCGTCGGCTACAGGAATCTGCTCGGCGACGACCAGCGTGTCGCCGGCGCGGAAAGCGGTGTTCCAGGCCTCCAGCCCGCCGTGCAGCGGCCTGGCCAGCGTGTAGCCCTGGCCGTGCAGCTGCTTGGCCACGCTGGCGGCGGTCACGTCATTCGGGCAGCTGCAGTAGACCACAATGTGCCGGTCGCGCGGCAGCGCGGCCAGCAGGCTGGCCAGGTTGCCGTCGACGGGCAGCGCGCCGGGTACCGGCGGGTCCAGCTGCCGGGCGGTGGCGCTGCGGGCGTCGACCATCACCGGCTCGTGGCCGGCATCGAGCAGGTCGCGCAGCTGGTCGACGTTGATCCGCTCGGTCTGCATCGCGCGCTGGAAGCGGCGCCGTTCGATATATTTGAACAGCACGAACAGCACCAGCAGGGTGCCCAGCACGGCCAGCGCGGTGCCGCCCATCGTCGACAGCACTTCCAGCACTTCGTCGATGTTTTCGTTGAAATACACGCCGATCAGGATGCCGGTCAGGCTCCACAGCAGCCCGCCCAGCAGGCTGAAGGACATGAACAGCGGCAGGGACGTGCCCATCGCGCCGGCCATCGGCGGCGCGATCGTGTTGAAGCCGGGGATGAACTTGGCCACGATCATCGATTTCGGGCCCCATTTCCTGAAATTGTCTTCCGTCTGGGAGACGCAGTAATCGGGCGAAAGGGAGATCCTGCACAGCACCTTCAGGATGCGCTTGCCGTAGCGGCGCCCGGCGCTGAACCAGAACAGGTCGGCCATCACGCAGCCGCACAGCGCCACCGCCAGCACGCCGGCCAGCGGCGTGCCGCCGTTCATCGCCAGCGCGCCGGACACGATCAGCACCGGATACGCGGGAATCGGCGCCCCCATCTGTTCGACCAGGACGACGAAAAAGACGATCAGCACGCCGTATTCCTGCAACAGATAGATCAAGTTCGCCATAGTTCCGCCATCTTACTCCACGCCACGGGGAAACGCCGACAACAACCTGCGCGTATACGGGTGTTGCGGGTTGCGGTACAACTCGTCCGCACCGGCATATTCGACGACCTCGCCGCCGTGCATCACCATCACCTGGTCGGAGATGTATTTCACCACCGCCAGGTCGTGCGAGATGAAGATGTACGACAGCGCGAATTCGTCCTGCAGGTCCTGCAGCAGGTTCAGCACCTGCGCCTGCACCGACACGTCCAGCGCCGACACCGATTCGTCGCAGACGAGGATTTCCGGCTTCATCGCCAGGCAGCGGGCGATCGCGATGCGCTGGCGCTGCCCGCCGCTGAACTCGTGCGGGTAGCGGTGCAGCGCCTGCGCCGGCAATCCCACGCGCTCCAGCAACCCCGTGGCCATCGCCACCCTGTCGGCGTCATCCGTGCCGATACGATGCAGGCGCATCGGTTCGAGCAGGATCTGCCCGACCGTGAAGCGGGGGTTCAGCGACGCATACGGGTTCTGGAAGATGATCTGGATGCGTCGCTTGTACGGGTGGTACTCCCGGTCCGGCATGGCCAGCAGGTCGCGCCCTTCGAACAGCGCGCTGCCGCCGGTGGCCCGGTGCAGCCGCAGCAGCGTGAGGCCCACGGTGGTCTTGCCGGAGCCTGATTCGCCGACCACGCCCAGCGTTTTCCCGCGCGGCAGCTGGAACGACACATCCTTCACCGCCCGGAATTCGCGCTTGCCGAACAGCCCTTCCCCCCTCCAGAAGCTCTTGGAGAGCTTGCGCACATCGAGGATGATCTCGTCGTCCGGTGCATAGCCGCGCGTGCGCTGGGGCACCGCCTCGGCCACGCGGCCCTGCGCCATGTAGTCGGCGATCACGGGCAGGCGCACCGGCCGCGCATCGAGCGTGGGCCGGCAATGCAGCAGCGCCCGCGTGTACAGGTCGCGCGGCGCGCCGAGCACCTGGCGTGCCGGGCCCGCCTCGCGGATCTCGCCGTGGCGCATCACGATCACATGGTCGGCGATCTCGCCCACCAGCCCCAGGTCGTGCGTGATGAACAGCACCGCCATGCCCCGCTCGCGCTGCAGCCGGGCGATCAGCTCGACGATCTGCTTCTGGATCGTCACGTCCAGCGCGGTGGTCGGTTCGTCGGCGATCAGCAGCTTCGGCCCGCAGGCGATCGCCATCGCGATCATCACACGCTGCTGCTGCCCGCCCGACATCTGCCCCGGATACGCATCGATCTTCACGGCCGGATCGGGAATGCCCACCTCGTCGAGCAGTTCCAGCGTGCGCACCCGCGCCTGGCGCCGCGTCATGCCCAGGTGGCGGCGCAGCACCTCGCCCACCTGGAAGCCCACCGTGAACACGGGATTGAGCGAGGACATCGGTTCCTGGAAGATCATCGCGATGTCGCGGCCGCACAGCGCGCGGCGTTCGCCCGCCGGCAGGCGCAGCACGTCGCGGCCGTCGAACAGGATGCTGCCGGCCGGATCGATGACCGTGGACTCCGGCGGCAGCAGCCCCATCACGGCCAGCGAGCTGACCGACTTGCCGCTGCCCGATTCGCCCACCAGCGCCACCGTGGCATTGCGGGGCACGTCGAACGAGATGCCCTTCACCGCTTCGGCGGTGGTGCGCCTGTCGACCCGGAACGCGATGCGCAAATCGCGCACCGCCAGCAGCGGCTCCCCGCCCGGTTCACTCGAAGGCTGGTCCGGAAAGTCATCCATCATTTCACCTTCGGATCGAGCGCATCGCGCAGCGCGTCGGCGAACAGCGAGAATGCCGTCACCAGCACCGCCATCGCGGCCGCGGCGGCCGCCAGCTGCCACCACTTGCCCAGCAACAGTTCATTCTGCGCCTCGTTCAGCATCGAGCCCCACGACACCACGCCGGCCGGCACGCCGAAGCCCAGGAACGACAGGATCACCTCGGCCTTGATGAAGCCCACCACCAGGATAGACACCTGCACAAGCGCCACGTGGCTCACGTTCGGGAAGATGTGCACGAACATCCGGCGCCACGCGGAGGCGCCGATGGCATCGGCCGCCATCACGTACTCGCGCGCCTTGTGCCGAATGTACTCGGCGCGGATCAGCCGGTAAGGCCCGGTCCAGCCGGTGAGGCCCAGGATCAGCACGATCGTCGCCACGCCTTTCGCCTGCAGCACCGCGGCCACCGTCAGGATCATCAGGATCGACGGGATCGACGTGAACACGCTGTACAGCCACGTCAGCAGGTCGTCGACGATGCCGCCGAAATAGCCGGACAACGCGCCGAGCAGCGTGCCGAGGCCCACCGCGAGGAACGCGGCGACGATGCCGATCACGATCGAGGTCTCGGCGCCCTTCACCGTTTTCTTCACGATGTCGTGCCCCCACTTGTCGGCGCCGAAGGGCAGCGTGGGCCGGCGTTCGGGCGCCGCGCCCCCATCGGGCAGCGCGGCGCGCAAGACCGCCAGGTCGCCGGCCAGCGGATCGAACGGGTTCGCGCGCGCCGGCACCGCCGGCGCGGCGGCAGCGCCGGCGGCGGCCGTATCGGCAACCGCGGCACCCAGGAACGACGGCGGCGCGTAGTTTACGCCCGCCTCGCGCTCCCAGTCGGCGGCCACCAGGCCGGCGCCCGACAGGGCGATCAGCACCAGCCAGCCGGCGACGACGGCCAATGCCGCCATCGCCAGCCGGTCGGCGCGCAACCGGCGCCACGCCAGCGTCCACAGCCCGGCCGGGGTGGTGGCGAGGTGGGCGAGGTGGGCGTGCAGGCCGCTCATCCCGGCTGCACCCGCGGGTCGACGGCCCGGTACAGCAGGTCGGTCAGCAGGTTGAACACCATCGTGGCAAAGGCCACGTACACGGTGATCGCCTTGATGACGGGGAAATCGCTGCGCTCGACGGCGAGGATGACTTCGCGCCCGATGCCGGGAATGCCGAAGAAGCGTTCCAGCAGGAAGGCGCCGATCAGCAGCGCCGGCAGGCTGGCCATCACGTGCGTGATGATCGGGATCGCCGCGTTGCGCAGCACGTGCACCCACATCACGCGCCGTTCCGGCAGCCCCTTGGCGCGCGCGGTGCGCACGTAATCCTGGTTTGCCTCGTCGAGCACGAAGCTGCGGTACAGCCGCAGCGTGGGCGCCACCGAGACGGCCAGGCCGATAAGGACCGGCAGCGGCGCGTAGCGCAGCAGGTTTTCGCCCAGGCTGTCGCCCCAGCCCTGCACCGGGAACAGGCCCAGGCGGTAGGCCAGCCCGTACTGGAACGCGATGATGTAGACGAGGATCGAGACCGACATGGCCGCCGTGCAGGCCACCATCACCGCCCGGTCGGTCAGCGAACCGCGCACGAATCCGACCGCCAGTGCCAGCGCGATGCCGATCAGCGTTTCCAGGATGGTCAGCGGCACCAGCACCGTCAGCGACGGCCCCAGGCGCGAGGAGATGATGTGCCCCACGCTTTCGCCGGTGGCCCAGCTCTGGCCGAAATCGAAGGTGACGACCTGTTTCGCGAAGATCAGCAGCTGCACGTGGTACGGCTCGTCGACCCCGAGCTGGCGGCGGATACCGGCGATCGCATCAAGGCTCGACATCTTCCCGGCCAGCACATAGGCCGGATCGCCGCCGACCCAGTTGAACAGCACGAACACCAGCAGCACGACCCCGAGCATCGTGGGCAGCATCTGCCACAGGCGGCGCAACAGGAATGGAAGCATGAATGGATGGAACAGCGCGCAGGCCGGGACGAAAACCACACGATAACGTAAAACCTTGCAACACGGCAGTTTTGCGTTTTAACCGAACAAAGTTGCTACGCGAAAATTTGGATAAAGAAGTGTATCAATTCATCCACAGGGTTTTGATCCTTAAATATTTCATTAACAAAGATTCAAAATCGCCGACGATCAACACAGAAGTGACCAAGATACGAATATAGCCGCGAATTAATTGCATTCCATATACCGATCATGGCATGCGCGACCATAGAAATGGATTCACTCAGACAACTTTTTATTTGACCGTCCATCTCGCCGGGTGATTACATGCAGCCTCAAGGAAGCTGAGCGCTTCCTGAACACGAGCCACGGAACACGCACACAAGGCAGGCTTTTGTAGCTCATCGGAAATTATTAGTGGAGGTAGCACCCATGGTAGAGAAAATGATGGCACGTTCAGTTCGCCTGTTATTCACGGGCAGCATGATGGCCACGCTGGGCTTGGCAGGCACGGCCGCCGCCCAGGACAGCACGACGATGCAACGCGTCGAAGTCACCGGTTCGAGCATCAAGCGCGCCAGCGCCGAAACCGCATCGCCGGTCCAGGTGATCGGCCGCGACGAACTGCTGCGCTCAGGCAAAGGCACCGTCTCCGAATACCTGCAGACCCTGACCGTGGACGGCGCCGGCTCGCTGCCGACCGGCTTCGGCAATGGCTTCGCCGCCGGTTCCACCGCGATTTCGCTGCGCGGCCTGGGCGCCACCTCCACGCTGGTGCTGCTGAACGGCCGCCGCATGGCGCCGTTCGCCCGCGCCGACGACGGCCAGAAAAGCTTCACCGACCTGTCCACCGTGCCGATGCAGATCGTCGAGCGCATCGAGATCCTGAAGGACGGCGCTTCGTCGACCTACGGCGCCGACGCGATCGCCGGCGTGGTCAACATCATCCTGCGCAAGGACGTGCAAGGCCTGGAAATCAAGGCCGACACCGGCTGGTCGCGCTACGACGACGGCAAGGCCAACAAGGCCTCGATCACGTACGGCATCGGCGACCTGGATGAAGACAAGTTCAACTGGGTGGTCAACGCCGAGTACAACCAGTCGGACCGCATCAAGAACAGCGACCGCGCCAATCGCCGCGGCCACATCGGCAACGGCGACCTGCGCGCCTACGGCTTCCCGGTCGGCACCCAGTTTGCCGGCGGCTACATCAACGGCCCCAACAGCGTCAGCCCGTCGACCACCGGCATGGTGCGCGATCCGAAAACCACGAACTACGTGAACCTGCCGGGCTGCTCCACGCTGTCGGCCACCACGAACCAGACCGGCGCGAACGGCGGCTGCCTGTATTACGCCGACCAGTGGCGCGACATGCAGCCAGAGATCGAGTCGCTGAACCTGTACACCAAGGGCACGCTGCAGATCAACCCGGCCACCCAGGCCTACGTGGAAGTGGGCTACTCGAAGCGCTCGACCGCGTTCACGATGACGCCGCCGTCGATCACGCCGACCGTGGCCTTCCCGCCTAACGCGCAAACGCCGCAGGGCTTCATCAACTACGGCAACGCCAACCTGATGGGGGCCACCCACCCGCAGAACCCGTTCCGCGTCACCCCGCAAAACCCGGTCGGCGCGGCCGCACGCGTGCGCTACATCGCCGGCGACATCGGCCCGTCCGAGCGCAACGCGGACAACGAATTCCGTCGCTTCGTCGTCGGCGTCAAGGGCTCGGCCGCCGGCTGGGACTATGACACCGGCTTCACCTACTCCGATTCGAAGCTGGACCTGCTGTACACGAACATGCTGAACATGAACGTGCTGACGCAGGCGCTGAGCAACCCGGCATCGCAGTACTTCCCGTACTACATCGGCACGGAAGCCTACCGCAACCCGGCCTCGCTGTACCAGGCGATGGTGGTCAACGCGATGTCGCACTCGAAGACCAGCCTGTCCGTGATCGACTTCAAGGCCTCGCGCGAACTGCCGATCGCCCTGCCGGGCGGTAACATCGGTCTGGCACTGGGCGCCGAGCACCGCCGCGAGAAGGTGTCGAACCCGTCGCTGGCCGGTTCCGAGAACGGCTCGATCAACTCGAGCTACGTGGCCGCGTTCGGCGACGCGAAGGTGTCGGCAATCTACGCCGAGATCCTGGCGCCGCTGCTGAAATCGGTGGAACTGTCCGCCGCCGTGCGTTACGACAAATACGACAACTTCAACTCGACCACGCCGAAAGTGGGCCTGAAGTGGACGCCGGTGCGCACCTTCGCGCTGCGCGGCACGTACACCGAAGGCTTCCGCGCTCCGGGCGCCGCCGAAGGCAGTTCCGCTTCGCAGTCGACCGGCACCTCCACCGTGCGCGATCCGATCCGCTGCCCGAACAACGTTCCGGCCGCCGGCGGTGCCACTTCGACCGACTGCGCGATTCCTGTCGCCGCCGTCAAGGTCGGCGATGCCAAGCTGCAGCCGGAAACGTCGAAAGGCGTGACGCTGGGCATGGTCTGGGATCCGTTCGAAGGCACGTCCGTGGCGCTGGACGGCTGGAAGATCAAGCGTGAAAACGAGATCAACCCGCTGCCGTACAACGAAGCGGCGGCCCTGCCGACCGCGATCCGCAACGACAACAACCTGGTCGTGGGCGGCGTCGTGCAACCCGGTACCGGCACGCTGGTGCTGACCCAGGCACCGTACCGCAACTCCAGCTACACCGAGATCTCGGGTGTCGACCTGGATGTCAAGCAGCGCCTGCGCCTGGGCGACTGGGGCCGCGCCACGCTGGGTGTGGTGGTGACGCACGTGGCATCGTGGTCGCGCCATGAAAGCGCGACGACCGTCTACCAGTTCGCGGGCACGCATGGCAACTGCGATACGTCGAACTGCGCCGGCACGCCGAAGAACAAGGTCAACCTGTCCGCATCGTGGGACATCAACGCCTGGAACTTCAGCGGCAACCTGAACTGGCGCGACAAGATGAAGAACATCTACTTCGAAGGCGGCCCGTGCGCCTCCACGCTGGCCAACGGCCAGCCGGGCACGAAGGATTGCGAAATCGCCTCGTTCACGACGCTGGACCTGTCGACCCGCTTCAACGTCAACAAGCAGCTGACGCTGTTCGCCTCGGTGAACAACGCGTTCGACAAGATCGCCCCGCTCGATCCGCTGACCTACGGCGGCATCAGCTACAACCCGATGGATTCGTCGGGCGCGATCGGCCGTTACTTCAAGATCGGCGCGAGCTACAAGTTCTTCTAACCTGAAGCTGTAGCAAAAAAGCAAGGGCGTCCCGCGAGGGGCGCCTTTTTTTTGCGCCTTCTTGTTGTAGCAACACTACAATTCGTTGTTGAATTTCCACACCTCCAATGGCTATCCATCGTTTACTCCATCAATGCAAGAAGAGCGATGTTGGCAAGATTTACCAGCAGAAAGTGTTTCAATCACATCATTGATCGTTTGAAATTCCTCTCGGTCACATCCTGTTACAAAAACTGCGCGGTCTTTACGATTGACGGCCCGCCGCCACGAATGGTTTCATCGCCCCCCTGGAGAAACCAACCCAGTGTTCCTCCAGATCGGGAGCCACGCAGCAGATCAGTTGTACCGCTCGCTGAACCACTTTTGGAGGCAGTAACCATGATGGAAAAAATGATGGCCCGCTCGGTCCGCCTGCTGTTCGCGGCCGCCGGCATGAGCGCCGCCGCCGTGCCGGCACTGGCACAGACCCAGGACGCGCCGATGCAGCGCGTGGAAGTCACCGGTTCGAGCATCAAGCGCGCAACCGCCGAGACCGCATCGCCGGTCACCGTGATCAACAGCGACGAGCTGCTGCGCTCCGGCAAGGCCACCGTCGCCGAATACCTGCAGACGCTGACCGTGGACGGCGCCGGTTCGCTGCCGGCCAGCTTCGGTTCCGGCTTCGCCGCCGGCTCCACGGCGATCTCGCTGCGCGGCATGGGCGCCACGTCCACGCTGGTGCTGCTGAACGGCCGCCGCATGGCGCCGTTCGCCCGCGCCGACGACGGCCAGAAGAGCTTCACCGATTTGTCCACCGTGCCGATGCAGATCGTCGAACGCATCGAGATCCTGAAGGACGGCGCTTCGTCGCTGTACGGCGCCGACGCGATCGCCGGCGTGGTCAACATCATTTTGCGCAAGGACTTCACGGGTCTCACCGTGCGGGGCGAGACCGGCTGGTCGCGCTACGACGACGCCAAGCAGAACAAGGCTTCGATCACCTACGGCCAGGGCGACCTGGATGCGGACAAGTACAACTGGGTGTTCAACGCCGAATACAACCAGAGCGACGAGCTGAAGGCGGCCGACCGCGCCGGGCGCGACTGGATCGGCCACGGCGACATCCGCCCGTGGGGCTATGGCCTGGCCACGCAATACGCGGGCGGCTACATCACCAACGGCGCCGCCTCGGCCGGCCCGACCGGTGCGCTGCTCAATCCTTCGACGGGCCAGTACGTGGCGCTGCCAGGCTGCGCCAACTTCTCCACTTCCGCGCAGGGCGACCCGCGCGGCGGCTGCGTGTGGCACCAGGACCAGTTCCGTTCGATGAATCCCGAGATCGAATCGGTCAACCTGTACACCCGCGGCACGTGGCAGATCAGCGAGAACCTGCAGGCGTTCACCGAACTGGGTTACTCGGAGCGCAAGACGTCGTTCACGATGACGCCGGGCGCGACGTCCTCGACCGTGGTGTTCCCGGGCGCGAACGGCGGCCCGAACCAGCTGATCAACTACGGTTCCGGCATCCTGATGGACGCCACCCACCCGCAAAACCCGTACGGCCAGGACGTGCGCCTGCGCTACTCGCTGTGGGACCTGGGCCCGTCGGTGCGTAACGGCAAGAACGCGTTCAACCGCTTCGTCGTGGGCCTGAAGGGTACCAACGCCGGCTGGGACTGGGAAACGGGCTTCACCCGCTCCGAGTCGAAGCTGGACCTGGCGTGGACCAACATGATCAACATGAACGTGCTGAACGCCGCGCTGTCGAACCCGGCCAGCCAGTTCTTCCCGTACTACATCGGCGCCGAAGCCGGCAAGAACTCGGCGGCGTTCTACGATGCGCTGCGCCGCACGGCCACGTCGCACTCGACCACCCGCCTGACCACGGTGGACTTCAAGGCATCGCGCGAACTGCCGGTGGCCCTGCCGGGCGGTAACATCGGCCTGGCGATCGGCGGCGAACACCGCCAGGAAAAGCTGGACAACCCGAGCCTGTCCGGTTCGGAGAACGGCTTGATCAACAGCAGCTACACCGCGGCATTCGGCGACACCAAGGTATCGGCCGTCTACATGGAAGCGCTGCTGCCGGTGTGGAAGACCGTCGAAGTGACGGGCGCGCTGCGTTACGACCACTACGAAAACTTCAATTCCACGACGCCGAAGCTGGGCGTCAAGTGGACGCCGGCGAAGAACTTCGCGCTGCGCGGCACGTACACCGAAGGCTTCCGCGCGCCATCGGCCGCCGAGAACAGCGTGCTGTCGCAGGCGGTCGGTTCCGCTTCGGCGCAGGATCCGGTGCGCTGCCCGACCGTGAACGGCGTGCCGACCGCGCGCCCGGGCGCCAGCCAGGGCGACTGCTCGGTCTCCGTGTCGTCGATCAAGATCGGCAACCCGGCGCTGAAGCCGGAAGAGTCGAAAGGCTACACGCTGGGCATGGTGTGGGACCCGTTCGACGGCACCAGCCTGTCCGTCGATGCGTTCAAGATCAAGCGCGAGAACGAGATCAACCCGGTGTCGTATGCCGAAGCGGCCGCCTCGCCGACCGCGGTCCGCAACGACAACAACCTGCGTGACGCCAACGGCGCGATCATCCCGAACTCGGGCACGCTGCTGGTGGTGTCGGGCGCCTACCGCAACTCGTCGTTCACCGAGGTGGAAGGCGTGGACATGGAAGTCAAGCAGCGCCTGCGCCTGGGCGACTACGGCCGCGCCACGCTGGGCCTGACCTGGACCCACATCCACTCGTTCCTGCGCGCCGAATCGCCGACGCTGCAATACGAGTTCGCCGGCACGCACGGCAACTGCGACACGTCGAACTGCATGGGCACGCCGAAGAACAAGGTGAACTTCACCGCTTCGTGGGACATCGGCGCGTGGAACTTCAGCGGCAGCGCCAACTGGCGCGACAGCATGAAGAACATCCGCTACGAAGGCGCACCGTGCGCATCGCAATACGCGAACGGCACCGTGGCACCAGGCAACTGCGAGCTGGCATCGTTCACGACGGTCGACCTGTCGACCCGCTGGAACGTCAGCAAGCAGTTCACGCTGTTCGCCTCGGTCTCGAACCTGTTCGATCGCGTCGCCCCGCTGGACCCGCTGACCTACGGCGGCATGAGCTTCAACCCGCTGGACAACTCCGGCGCCGTGGGCCGCTACTTCAAGTTCGGCGCGCAGTACAAGTTCTTCTGATCCCCATCTGAAGCGCTACAGGCGGCCCCTTGCGGGGCCGCTTTCTTTTTGTGGCATCCCAACAACGGGACAACCGGGACGCCGTACCGCCCCGATTTTTACAACACTTCCCGCATCGCCTTTGCAACGATCATGGTTGAATACATAGATAAATCATCCATCTATGTACTTACCATTCTTCCATAACCATTTTGCTTCCATGGCAATTTTTTGGCAGAAGCCCGTCACTTTTGCTTACATCAGCCGAACAAAAATTGACAAGAAGCATGTGTAGATGGTTTCATACGCACCCCCGTGATTATTTGTGAGAATTGCAGGGGCTGACGGTCACTGAATAACAGTAACTTCCAGTTGCAGCGTGGGCTGCGCCGGTCTCCGCCTTACCCGGGCGGCGGCCGTTTTGTCGTTCGCAATAACCCCTGAAAGAAGTTTCATGATTGAGAAAGTTTTGTCTCGCTCCCTGCGCGTGATGTTCGCGGGCAGCCTGGCGATGGGCATGCATGCCGCGACCGCGCAGGAAGCCGCCGAGCAGCCCATGCAGCGCGTTGAAATCACCGGTTCGTCCATCAAGCGCATCGCCGCCGAAGCGTCGCTGCCGGTGCAGTCCTTCTCCGAGAAGGACATCAAGAAGACCGGCGTCACCACCGTCACCGATTTCATCCAGCAGATCCCTGCCATGCAGGGCTTCACGTCCGCGGCCGCGTCGGTCGGCGGCGGCGGCGGCGGCATCACCACCGCATCGATCCACGACATCGGCGAGCAGTACACGCTGGTGCTGCTGAACGGCCGCCGCATCGCGCCGTCCAATTCCGGCACCACGATCGACCTGAACTCGATCCCGCTGTCGGCCGTGCAGCGCGTGGAAGTGCTGACCGACGGCGCCTCCGCGCTGTATGGCGCCGATGCGATTGCCGGCGTGGTCAACTTCATCCTGAAGAAGGGTGCATCCGACTGGCAGATCGACGCCAAGTACAACAACCCGGAGCGTTCGGGCGGCGCATCGAACTCGGTGTCCATCTCGAAGGGCTTCGGCGACATCGACGAAGACGGCTACAGCGTGTTCTTCTCGGCCAGCCACGACGTGCAAAAGTCGCTGAAGGCTTCGCAGCGCGACTTCGCCAAGAGCGGCTTCATCGACTTCACCGACCCGGCCACCGGCCGTGCGCTGCAGTTCGCGACCGGTTCCTCGCGCGCGCTGCCGGCCAACGCCGCGGTGCGCTACACCGCTGCCGACGGCACGTCGAAATCGGTCAACCTGAACCCGTATGCGCTGTCGCACAACGGCGCCTGCGCGCCGCTGAACGCCAACCTGTATGGCGACGGCAACTGCTACTTCGATTCCTCGTCGACCATCGAGATCAACCCGGAAACGAAGCGCGACGGCGTGTTCAGCTCGGGCGAGCTGAAGCTGGGCAATAGCGGCTTCAAGGCGTTCTACGATCTGGCCTTCACGAAGGCCAGCGTGACGTCGGCCATCGCGCCGTTCCCGGCGCAGTTCTCGATCGCCCAGGGTTCCGGGCTGTACAACCAGTACATCCTGCCGTACCTGACCGCCGAGCAGGCGGCCGGCGTGACGAGCGTGAACGCCAACTACCGCCTGATGGAAATGGGCAACCGCACGTACGACTACGGCACCAAGGCGACCCACATCGTGGCCGGCGTCGACGGCAATGCGTTCGGCTGGGACCTGAACTCCGCGTTCACCTGGTCGCGCAACCGCCAGAAGACCGACTACGTCAGCGGCTTCCCGCTGGCATCGAAGTTCGAAGCGGCGATCGCCGCGGGCCAGCTCGATCCGTTCAGCTACGGCCTGGGCGACATGCCCGAGTCGATGCGCAACACGCTGCTGGGCACCGGCTTCTCCGGCCTGTACCAGACCCAGACCGTGATCATGAAGGGCTGGGATGCGCGCGGCTCGCGTGAAGCGTTCAAGCTGCCGGGCGGCTCGGCCATGCTGGGCGTGGGCGTCGACTACCGCGACACCAACTTCCACATGGACAGCGAGAAGGTCGCGGAAAACGTCGAGATCCTGTACGACGGCGGCGCCGTGGACAGCGGCTACCACCGTGCGAACGCCGGCGCCTACGCCGAACTGATGATGCCCGTGACGAAGAAACTGGAAGTGACCGCCTCGGCGCGCTACGACCGGATCGGCGCCACCAAGGACAACAACGGCGGCAGGACCTACGGCAATACCGAAAGCGCCAACACCTGGAAGCTGTCGGGCAAGTTCTCGGCCACCAACAACCTGATGTTCCGCGCCGCGGCCGGCACCGGCTTCCGCGTGGCGAACATGCAGCAGATCGCCGGCGTCCAGGAAGACTGGGGCGTCACCGCCGGCACCTACCAGTGCCCGCTGGCCGGCACCGGCCATCCGCTGGCATCGTATTGCACCGGCGTGAACCGCACGCAGTTCGAGGCATTCCGCTCGGGTAACGCGAACCTGAAGCCGGAGAAGTCGAAGCAGTGGTCGATCGGCACCGTGTGGGAGCCGTTGAACGGCCTGTCGCTGGCGCTGGACCTGTGGAACGTGGAAATCCGCGACCAGGTAACCGACGTTGCCGAGTCGCAGATCTTCGCCGACCCGGCCAAGTACGCCGACCTGTACACGACCAAGTACGTGAACTCCACCAAGTCGAACGAGCTGGCGGTCATCTACGCGCCGATCAACATCGGCAAGACGGAAAACCGCGGCATCGACTACGACCTGACGTACAAGATGAACGTGTGGGGCGGCCGCCTGACGAACCGCCTGGCCGGCACGTACCTGCTGCGCTCGCGCTACACGGAGCCGGGCACGGACGACGTCTGGACCACCAGCCTGAACCGCTACGGCATCAACGACAAGGTCAGCTTCCGCCACGTGATCCGCGCGTCGACGTCGTTCGAAACCAAGCAGCTGACGCACACGCTGACCGCCAGCTACCGCAACGGCTACGTCGACAAGGCGTGGACGGTGGACGACTGCGTGGTGATCGTGGCCGGTTCGGCCGGCGAATGCGCCGCCGTCACGCTGGACGTGCCGAGCTACACCACGTTCGACTACCAGGTGGCGTACCGCCCGATGTCCAACGTGGAAATCTCGGCCGGCGTGCTGAACCTGTTCGACCGCGACCCGCCGCTGTCGCTGCGCAACGCCGGTTCGCACCAGATGGGCTACAACCCTGCCTACTCCAGCGCGCTGGGCCGGCAACTGTACCTGTCCGGTTCGTACCGGTTCTGATGGCCCGGGGCCTGACGGCCCCTGCGGTCAAACGAAAAGCGGCGCCTCGTGCGCCGCTTTTTTTATTGCCAAAAACCGGGGGTGAAGCAGGGGATTCAAGGAGCATGTTCCTCGCCTGCGAAACGGTGCAGGCTTGCAAGCCTGCACTCCTCCCAGACCCCGAATTTGAGAAATGTTTCCTAAAACCGGGGTCAGACCCCGAATTTGAGAAATGTTTCTTAAAACCGGGGTCTGACCCCGGTTTTTGGCAACTCTTGTTGTTACTCGCCCTTCAGCCGGCGCTGGCGTACGGCGTCGGCCAGCTGGTCGAGCACCTGTTCGCTCGACTCCCAGTCGATGCAGCCGTCGGTGACGGACTGGCCGTAGGTCAGTTCCTTGCCCGGCACCAGGTCCTGGCGGCCGGCGACGAGGTGGGATTCGATCATCACGCCGACGATGCGCGTGTCGCCGCCGGCGACCTGGCCGGCGATGTCGGCGCAGACGGGCACCTGGTTTTCCGGCTTCTTCGAGCTGTTCGCGTGCGAAGCGTCGATCATCAGGCGGGCGGCCAGGCCATGGCCGGCGATGGCCTTGCTGGTTTCCTCGACGCTGGCGGCGTCGTAGTTCGGCGCCTTGCCGCCGCGCAGGATGACATGGCAATCCTCGTTGCCGCTGGTCGACACGATCGCCGAGTGGCCGCCCTTCGTCACCGACAGGAAATGGTGCGGCTGCGAAGCGGCCTTGATGGCTTCGACGGCGATCTTGATGTTGCCGTCGGTACCGTTCTTGAAGCCCACCGGGCACGACAGGCCGGATGCCAGCTCGCGGTGCACCTGCGATTCGGTGGTGCGCGCGCCGATCGCGCCCCAGGCGATCAGGTCGGCGATGTACTGCGGACTGATCACGTCGAGGAACTCGGTTCCGGCCGGCAGGCCCAGCTCGTTGATGTCGCGCAGCAGCTCGCGCGCCATGCGCAGGCCGTCGTTGATGCGGAAGCTGTTGTCCATGTACGGGTCGTTGATCATGCCCTTCCAGCCCACCGTGGTGCGCGGCTTCTCGAAGTACACGCGCATGACGATTTCCAGCTCGCCCTTTAGCCGCTCGCGCACCTTGACCAGGCGCCGCGCATATTCCATCGCCGCCTTCGGATCGTGGATCGAGCACGGGCCGACGACCACCATCAGGCGGTCGTCCTGGCCGTGCAGGATGCGGTGCAATGCCACCCGCGCGCTGGAGGCCGTGGCGGAAGCGGCTTCGGTGCAGGGGAATTCGCGGATCAGGTGCGAGGGGGGCGTCAGTTCCTTCATCTCGCGGATGCGCAGGTCGTCGGTGCGTTGCATGGTGCTCTCCTGGAAAAATTCGGCTTGAACAACGTAAGGGGTAGAAATCGGGGTAAAAAAAAACCGCCATCGCTGGCGGTTTCTTCGTATCTGCTGGACTCGTTCGCTGCTTCTGCTTACGTGCACCGGCCTTTACTCAACCGCCTGGAGGCAGGGAGCCAAAAGTAAAAAAAGCCGGTAAAGAAAACGAAGCGGTGCATGGATCGGGTCCTTGGAGTTGAGTTCACTATAACAACAAGATCTGAGGTTTGGCAAGATATTGTTTGGCGCCGGCGCCGCATTTCCGCAGAACGATGCTGACCGCCATGCTCAGCACCTGCCAGCGTGTGCCACCACCGTGGAGCAACACGGCTGCGGCGGTCGAGCAATGGTGGCCTGGACCGCCGTGCCATGACGCCGTTGCCGCCGGCAAGCTATTACCAGGCGAAAATTTTCATATATGTGACAGCAGGGAACTTCATTTATCAACCAGAAACGCGGTTACAACGCATCACCAGCTTCAAAGTGCCGAAAAATCTATATTTAAGGTTAAATTAAGCTTTTATCCGGTAAATTCCGCGCTCCCCGCAGCGCGGTAGCGTTCTCGTTATTGAAAAACAGCACGAAATTGCAATGGTCCAGCCCCTGCCAAAATAGAGGCTGTTCTCCATAAAAAATCCTCCGCTTTCGAGGCTGCCACCATCTGCTCTCATACGCATCACATGACTACAAGATCAGTCTTCTTGCACCCATCTCCCATCATCCGGATGCTTTATTACCTTTTCGTACTTCCCAGAGAACAATTCTTTGATTAAACAAAATTTAACATTTAGATATGAAATTGCGATCCAATGCAGTATCGCCACGAATCTTGTTGTTGCGCACATGAGACATTACGGTTTCGCAAAATCTTTAACTCCTATATAACTTTCTCCTCTCACGAAAACATTGGACAACTTTTCCGGAGTATCACGATGAAACCTATAAAAATCCGCCCAATGACGGGCATGCTGCGACGGGCCTTCCCGATCGCCGCGCCGCTGCTGCTGACAGTGCTGTCGGCACACGTACAGGCCCAGACCGTGACCAACACGCCCGCGGCCGCCGCACAACCGATCCAGCGCGTCGAGATCACGGGTTCGAATATCCGCCGCTCGCAGGCCGAAACGGCTTCGCCGGTGCAGACCGTGAACCGCGCCGACATCGAAAAATCCGGCAAGACCACCGTGGCCGAACTGCTGCAGACGCTGGCGGTCGACAACCAGGGTTCGGTGCCGACCACGTTCGGTAACGGCTTCGCTGCAGGCGCTTCGGGCATTTCCCTGCGCGGCCTGGGTTCCGCTTCCACGCTGGTGCTGCTGAACGGCCGCCGCATCGCGCCGTACGGCCTGGCCGACGACGGCCAGAAAGTGTTTGCCGACCTGAACATCATTCCCGCCGAAGCTGTCGAACGCGTCGAGATCCTGAAAGACGGTGCCTCCGCGATCTACGGTTCCGACGCCATCGCCGGCGTGGTCAATGTCATCCTGCGCAAGGATTACGTGGGTACCACCGTGCGCCTCTCCCAGGGCCTGTCGAACGAAAGCGACGGCGGCGACACCCGCCTGGCCGTCACGCACGGCGTGGGCGACCTGGAAACGGACAAGTACAACTTCCTGTTCTCGGCCGAATACGGCAAGAAGCGTGAAGTGTGGAACCGCGACCGCGCCGACCGTGGCGCCGTCGGCCGCGCCGACCTGCGCGACTTCGGCTTCTCGGCGCAGGAAGCGCTGGGCGGTACCGGCGCGATCGTTGCCAACAACAGCGCCGGCAGCTCGGTGGTGGGCAACGTGCGCAATCCGCTCAACAACAATTATTACAGCCGCGGCAGTACGGCGGCCGGCAACGGCTTTACCCGCACCTTCCCGGGCGCGGCGTGCTCGAACTTCACGAACCACCCGCAGGGTGATCCAGGCGGCGGCTGCCTGACGGATGCGACGCAGCAGTACAACCAGATCCAGCCGCGCCAGGAAACGCTGAACCTGTTCGGTCGCGCCACCTTCCAGCTGAACAACGACTGGCAGGCCTATGTGGAACTGAACGGCTATCACAGCGATTCGGACTCCTCGTCCACGCCGTCCGGCATCAGCGGCAGCGTCGGCTATCCCGGCGGCCCGGTCAACAACGCCAATGTGTCGCTGGGCGCCACGCACCCGGACAATCCATACTTCGGCAGCGCCGCGCGCCTGCGCTACATCGCATGGGACGTGGGCCCGCGTACCAGCGCCATCGAAACGAACTTCACGCGCGCCGTGGCCGGCATCCGCGGCACGGCAGGCGGCTGGGACATCGACAGCGCCCTGCTGTACTCGCAGAGCAAGACCAACCGCCAGCAGAGCGGCTACCTGCAGCGCGACGTGGCCTTCGCGCTGCTGAACCCGAACGATGCTGCAAACGTGGCATCTGCCCGCGCCACCAGTGCCGCCTACGCAGGCCTGCCGGCGGGCAGCTTCTGGCGCATTGGTGAAAACTCGGGCCTGAACTCGCAAGCCCTGTACGACGCACTGTCGCCGACGCTCTCGAACGACGCTACCACCAGCATCGCCGTGGCCGACGTGAAAGCGTCGCGTGAGTTCGGCCAGTTGCCGGGTGGTGCGATGGGCATCGCCATGGGCGCCGAGTTCCGCCATGACGAGACGGAGCTGAATCCGACGTCGGGCACCGACCGCGGCAACATCATCGGCCTGGGCTACTCGGCCTACGAAGGCCAGCGCAACTCGGCGGCACTGTATGCCGAGTTCCTGGCGCCGGTGCACTCCACGCTGGAACTGTCCGCCGCGCTGCGCTACGACCACTTCAACGACGTGGGCAACTCGTACACGCCGAAAGCGGGCTTCAAGTGGACGCCGGTGAACAGCTTCGCACTGCGCGGCACGTTCGCCCGCGGCTTCCGCGCACCGAGCGCGGCCGAGAACGGCCGCGGCGGCCTGGCGGCATTCTCCACGTCGGACGACCCGGTCCGTTGCGCACTGGGCGTCACGTCCGCCTGTGCATCGTCGTCCGTGGCCGTGATCACGTCGCCGAACCCGGACCTGTCGCCGGAAAAATCGAAGAGCTTCTCGCTCGGCGCCGTGTGGGATCCGCTGCCACGCACCAGCATCTCGCTGGACGCCTGGCAGATCGAACGCAAGAACGAGATCAACCAGGAAACCACCTCGGCCGCCATTGCCGCGGGTAACGTGGTACGCGATGCGGGCAGCTCGCAGTTCGCCGGCGACCCGGGCGCGATCGTGGCCGTGCTGACGAACTACATCAACTCCAACTCGACCAAGGTCAATGGCATCGACCTGGACGCACGTACCTCGTACACGATGGGCGATGCCGGTACGCTGACGGCCAATGTCACCTGGACGCACATGCTCAAGTTCGAGCGTACCGACCTGGAAGGCAACACGGTCGACTACGCCGGCACGCACGGCAACTGCGACGCGACGAACTGCATGGGCACGCCGGATAACCGCGTCAACCTGGGCCTGGGCTGGGAGCGCGGCCCGCTGCGCATCAACGGCGTGGTCAACTACCGCGGCAAGTTCGACAACACGCTGTTCAAGGACGATCCCGACGGTTGCGCATTCCACTTCGCCAACGGCGACGACTCGCCGAACGGTTGCAAGATCGGTTCGTTCACGACGCTGGACCTGACCGCGAAGTACCGCTTCACAAGCAAGGCCGAGCTGTTCGCCACGATCCAGAACGTGTTCGACAAGGAACCGCCGCTGGATCCGCTGACCTACGGCGCCGCCGGCTACAACCCGCTGGACTACAGCGGCGCACTGGGCCGTTACTTCCAGGTAGGCATGCGCTACACGTTCTAAGCTGGCAAAACTGTCATCGTTACAACAAAAATGGGCCTTCGGGCCCATTTTTTTTATTACTGATTTGTGACCGATCAATACCGTGTCAAAGTGTCATTGCGAGCTGATGACCATAAGTGAAAACATCGGCTACTTCTGAGCAGTTCCCCATGCGACTACTTGAGGAGAAACCCCGTTCATGAACCATCCCCGCCTGCCCCGACCTTTCCACTCCATCCGCCCGCTGTCCCTCGGCCTCGCCATTCTTCCCTTTGCATTGACGCCGCTTGCCGCCTACGCCCAGCAGGCCGAGGAAGGCCAGATCGCCCGCGTGGAAATCACCGGCTCGTCGATCAAGCGCATCCAGTCCGAAACGGCCACGCCGCTGACGGTGTTTCGCGCGGAGGAATTCATCAAGCAGGGCCTGACGACGGCGCAGGAAGTGCTGGACCGCATTCCGTCGAACCAGACCAGCTTCGGCGCGGCCAATGCCGTGGGCGGCAATGCCAGCGGCCTGCCCACCGGCGGCCAGGCCACGGCGGACCTGCGCGGCCTGGGCGGCGACAAGACGCTGGTGCTGCTGAACGGCCGCCGGCTGGCCACCCACCCGTACGACGGCGCCAGCGTCGACCTGAACCTGATCCCCGTGGCGGCGCTGGAACGCGTGGAAGTGCTGCGCGACGGCGCCTCGGCGATCTACGGCACCGATGCGATCGGCGGCGTGATCAACTTCATTACCAAGCGCAGCGTGGACCGCGCCACCATCGCGCTGGAAGCCACCTTTCCGGAAGAGACGGGCGGACGCGAGCGGCGCGCCAACCTGACCGCCGGCGGCGGCGACCTGGAGCGCGACCGCTGGGCCGTGCTGGGCGTGCTGGACTGGCACAAGCAGGATGTGCTGACATCGCAGCAGCGGCCGTTTTCCGCCACCGGCGTGATTCCGTCGCGCGGGCTGAACATCACCTCCGGCACCACCTTCCCCGGCAATTATTTCGATCCGGTCACCGAAGCGCAGGGCAACCCGGGCAATGCCACCGGCTGCAACCCGCCGCTGTCCGTGCCGCATCCCACCAACGGCACCTGCCGGCAGGATTACACGCGCCAGATCGACAACACGCCCGAGCAGGAACACGTGACGGCCTACGGCAAGGCCAGCATGAAGGTGGCGGCCGACCACACGGCATCGGTGGAACTGCTGTACTCGGTGAACAACGTGAATGCGCGCACCGCGCCGCCGCCGCAGACCGGCCTGGTACTGCCGATTACCAGCCCGTACTACCCGGGCAATTCGGGCGGCGTGCCGGCGCAGGCCGGGCTGTCCGGCGAGCCGCTGAGCGTGAACTGGCGCCCCACCGAGGCCGGCCAGCGCCAGATCAGGTCGAAAGGTTCGGGCACGCGGCTGACCGGCGCGCTCGAAGGCCTGGTGGCCGGCTGGGATTACCAGGGCGGCCTGAGCTTCGCCGTCAGCCGTTCCGAGGAAGAGTTCACCGGCGGCTACGTGACCGACGCCACGTTCGCGGCCGGCGTGCTGAACGGCATCCTGAACCCGTTCGGGCTGCAGAACGAAGCGGGCCGCGCCTACCTGGCCAGCACCGCGCTGCGCGGCCGCGTGCAGGATGCCAGCAACCGGCAGACGTCGTTCGACCTGAAGGCCAGCCGCGAGCTGTTCGATATGGCCGGCGGCAAGTTCGCGGTGGCGTTCGGCACCGAGCTGCGGCACGAGAAGGCCGACTTCAACGTCAACCGCGACATCGCCGGGCAGGCGTCCAGCTCCGGGCTGTCCGGCTCGCTGTCGAAGGACGGCAGCCGCACCGTGCAGGCCGTGTTCGGCGAGCTCAGCGCGCCGTTCCTGAAGAACGTCGAAGCGTCGCTGGCCGCCCGCTACGACCACTACAGCGATGCCGGCAGCACGTGGAACCCGAAGGCTTCGCTGCGCTTCCAGCCGAGCCAGGCCTTCGTGCTGCGCGGCTCGGCCAGCACGGGCTTCCGCGCCCCGACGCTGTTCGAGAAAAACGCGCCGCTGTCGCGCAACGACACCAGCAATACCTACGACGATCCGATCCTGTGCCCGGGCGGGGTGCCGCAGCCGGGCGCCAACCCGCTGCGCGACTGCGATCTGCAGCAGTTCAAGCTGGAGGGCGGCAATTCGGACCTGAAGCCGGAAAAATCGCGCACCTACTCGATCGGCGCCGTCATCGAGCCGATCCCCGCGCTGACGCTGACGGTGGATTACTGGGACATCCGCCTGCGCGACAAGATCGGCGCGCTGCCCGAGCAGACCATCTTCGGCGACTTCGCCAAGTACCGCGACCGCTTCCTGCGCTTCCCGGACGGCTCGCCGAACGCGATCCTGGACCTGAACGAAAACCTCGGCAAGGTCAAAACGGACGGCGTCGACGTCAGCCTGACGGCGCGCACGCCGAACCAGAGCTGGGGCGCGCTGTCGTTCACGCTCGACGGCACGTGGGTGCACAGCTATGAATACCAGAACGAGCGCGATGGCGAATTCGTGCAGAACGTGGGCCGCTACGCGGACAACTTCGTGGTCTTCCGCTGGCGCCACAACGCCGCGCTGACGTGGCGCGGCGGCCCGTGGAGCGCCACCATCGCCCACAACTTCAAGACGCGCTACGACGACCAGAACCTGGTCGAGCCGCAGTACTTCAACCGGGTGTCGTCGTACGGGCTGGTAAACCTTTCCGGCACCTACACCGGCTTCCGGAACATCTCGCTGACGGCCGGCATCAAGAACGTGCTCGACAAGGAACCGCCGTTCTCGAACCAGGGCACGCTGTTCCAGAAGGGGTACGACCCGCGGTATACCGATGCGATCGGGCGGGCGTTGTATTTGCGGGGGTCGTACACGTTCTAGGCGAAGCCGGAAGCACTGGTGTCGGACACCGGCTTCATCGGTGTCGGACACCGGTTTTCGCCGATATTTTGCCGGCTTCGGCGCTGAAAACCGGTGTCCGACACCTGACGGTCGGTCCGCCGCAGCGGTCCGACACCAGCATGCGGCAGCTGTCGGCTAATGCAAAAAGGCGCCGGAGGCGCCTTTTTCATGGGGAGCGGAACGGCGTCAAGCGGTGCCGCCGACGGTTACGCCGTCGATCCGCAGCGTCGGCTGGCCGACGCCGACCGGCACGCTCTGCCCTTCCTTGCCGCACACGCCCACGCCCGGGTCGAGCTTCATGTCGTTGCCGATCATCGACACGCGGTTCAGCACGTCCGGGCCGTTGCCGATCAGGGTGGCGCCCTTCACCGGGTAGGTGACCTTGCCGTCCTCGATCATGTAGGCTTCGCTGGCCGAGAACACGAACTTGCCGTTCGTGATGTCGACCTGGCCGCCGCCGAAGTTCACCGCGTACAGGCCGTTCTTCACCGAGGCGAGGATCTCGGCCGGGTCCTTGTCGCCGGCCAGCATGTAGGTGTTCGTCATCCGCGGCATCGGCAGGTGCGCGAACGATTCGCGGCGGGCGTTGCCGGTGACCGGCATCTTCATCAGGCGCGCGTTCAGCGTGTCCTGGATGTAGCCGCGCAGGATGCCGTCCTCGATCAGCGTGGTGCACTGCGTGGGGTTGCCTTCGTCGTCGATGTTCAGCGAGCCGCGGCGATCCTGCAGGGTGCCGTCGTCGACCACCGTCACGCCCTTGGCGGCGACGCGCTCGCCGATACGGCCGGCGAACGTGGACGAGCCCTTGCGGTTGAAGTCGCCTTCCAGGCCGTGGCCGATCGCCTCGTGCAGCAGGATGCCGGGCCAGCCCGGGCCCAGCACGACCGTCATCGGGCCGGCCGGCGCCGGGCGCGAATCGAGGTTGACGAGGGCGCCCTTGACGGCTTCCTCGGCATACTGCGTGAGCAGTTCGTCGGTGAAGTAGGCATAGTCGTAGCGGCCGCCGCCGCCGGACGAACCCATCTCGCGGCGGCCATCCTGTTCGACGATGACGGTGACCGACACGCGCACCAGCGGGCGGATGTCCGCCGCCAGCACGCCGTCGCTGCGCACCACCAGCACCACGTCGTATTCGCCGGCCAGGCCGGCCATCACCTGCACCACGCGCGGATCTTTTGCGCGGGCGATCTTTTCCACGCGCTCGAGCAGTTTCACCTTCGATGCGGCGTCGAGCGACCCCAGCGGATCGTGCGGCAGGTACAGCGAGCGGCCGCCCTGCTGCGACAGGCCGCCGGCCACCTTGATCTTGCCGGCGCCGGCGCGCGCGATGGTGCGCGTGGCGGCCGCCGCGTCCAGCAGCGCCGCTTCGGAAATCTCGTCGGAGTACGAGAACGCGGTCTTCTCGCCGGACACGGCGCGCACGCCCACGCCCTGGTCGATCGAGAAGCTGCCGGTCTTGACGATGCCTTCTTCCAGGCTCCACCCTTCGTTCTTAGTGAACTGGAAGTACAGGTCGGCGTAGTCGACCTTGTGCGTGAACATGGTGCCGAGCGTCTTGATCAGCTTGCCTTCGTCCAGGCCGAACGGGGTCAGCAGCACGTCGCGCGCGACGGCCAGCGAAGAGAGGTTCGGTTCGAATGGTTTCATGTTGGAGTTCCCGAGCTATGACTGGGTGTCATTGTAGTGGATTGGCAGCGCGGCCGCCGTGCAGCACATCCCCGCGATTACATCGTGCGATGCCGCAGCGCGGGCAGCTTCTGCCGCACGCTGGCGATCAGTTGGTGGTCGATGCGCCCGCCGGCGACGCCCTCGCCTTCCTCGACGATCGCGCATACCTCGCCCCACGGGTCGATCAGCTGGCTGTGGCCCCACGTGCGGCGGCCGTTGACGTGCGTGCCGCCCTGCGCCGCGGCCAGCACGTAGCACTGGTTCTCGATCGCGCGGGCGCGCAGCAGCGTGTCCCAGTGCGCGGCACCCGTGGTGTACGTAAACGCGGCCGGCACCACGATCAGGTCCACCGGCCCCATCGCGCGGAACAGCTCGGGGAAGCGCAGGTCGTAGCAGATCGCCATGCCGACCTTGCCGGCGCCGGTATCGACCGTGCCCACGTGCCTGCCCGGCACGATGGTGCGCGCCTCATCGTACGATTCGCTCTCGTTGGCAAAGCCGAACAGGTGGATCTTGTCGTAGCGCGACACCTGCGCGCCGGCCGGATCGAACACCAGCGTGGTGTTGAGGACCTTGCCGGCCTCCCCGCTGACGAGCGGCAGCGTGCCGCCGAACAGCCAGACGCCGTGCGTGCGCGCCAGGCCGGCCATCGCCTGCTGGATGATGCCGCTGCCGAGCTGCTCGGCCACGACCACCTTGTCGGTATCGGCCCGGCCCATGATCGGCCAGTATTCCGGCAGCACCACGAGGCCGGCGCCGTCCGCCACGGCCTGCCCGACCAGGCGGCGGGCGGTGGCGATGTTCTCTTCCACGCTCGGGGTGGAAACCATCTGGATGGCGGCAACGGCGCTGGCTGGGTTGGCTGATTCGGTCATGCGCTTCTCCTCACTGGGTTCGACTGGATGTTTGCCCATCCGGCACGGCGGTCCGTCCCGGATCGGCCTTGTTCGTGGCGAGCTTGGTGATGACGGGCGATTTCCACGGCCCCGTCACCTGCATCTGGTAGGTCAGCGCCTTCATCATCGGCGCCGACAGGAATAGCTGGGCCAGGTAACTGCCGAGCCCGATCACAGGGTTCACGGCCAGCGCATACACCAGCGGCGCGGTGCCGAAGTTGAGCTCCGGGATCACCACGACGTGCAGGTTCGTCGACTCGTTGGCGATATCCGCCGTGCCCGCCATCAGCACGGTGGCCTGCACGCCATGCATCTTCAGGTTCTCCGTCTTCACGATGCCGCGGTCGATGACGGCATCGGCCGTGATGCCGTCGAACGCCAGGCCTTCCGAAAACACGTCGTGGAAGTCCAGCTTCAGCAGCCGCGGCAGCGCCTGCAGGCTCAGCACGCCCAGCAGCTTCGCCGCGCCCGGGTCCTGCTTCAGGAACTGACCCTTTTCCACGTTCAGTTCCAGCTTGCCGGCCAGCGTGGGGATGTCGAGCGAATACGGCAACCCGTTCCATGCGATGTCGCCGGACAGCTTGCCCTTGCCGCCCTTGACGGTATCGGCAAAGCCGAAGCGTTCCAGCAGCTTGCCGGCATCGGCGATGTCCAGATTGAAGTTCAGCGCCGTGCTGTTGCGCTCATTGCCCTGGTCGCTTCGTCCGCCGCCGCGGCTCACCCAGCGGCCGGTGCCGTGCAGCGCGCCGTCGGCGTTGACCAGCGCCAGCTTCGACACGCGCCACTCGCGCGACGATGTGATCAGTGCATTATAGGCCTGCAATTCCAGGCTTCCCAGCGGCCGGTTGAACAGTTCGAAGCGCTCGGCCATGATGTCCAGCGCCGGGATCGCCGGCGAGCCGGCCGATTTTTCCAGCAGGTCCTTGACTTCGCCGGCGGCCGATTCCGGGATGATCAGGCTCGACAGCCGGGCCGTCACCTTGCCCAGTCCGCGGCCGGTCGGCGCCTCGTTCCATGTGATGTAGCCGTTGGCCTGCTTCGAATCGATGCTGGCCTGCCACGCGCCGGCGCGGTGGGTGGCGCCCAGCACCACGCCGTCGAGCTTGCGGCCGCCGAGGATCAGCGCCTCGGTGCGCGCCGCCATCGTTTCCGGGATCACGTATTGCGACAGGTTCGGGCCGTCGCCAGCGGCGCCGCCGTCCGTGCCGCCACCACTGTTCGCGCCGGCGATATCGGTGCCCAGCGCCAGCCAGTCGTCCACGTTCAGCGACTTCGTGCTGACATTGAGCGCCATACCGCTGTCCGGTTCCGGCGCCGGCACGTTGACGCCGATGCCGCCGCGCACCAGCCGCCATGGCCCGCGTTCCAGGCCATGGACCTCGCGCTGGCGCTGCCAGGCGGCCGCCACGGTATTGCCCAGCGAGAGGCGGATATCGTCGCGCGCCAGCCCGGCGTCGTTCGCGGCCGCGCCGTTGAGCACGAAGTGCAGCGGCAGCGCGTCGGCGGCGTTCTTCACCAGCGGCGCCGGGAAATCCAGCCCCACGCCCGTCAGCAGCGATTCGACCACCACCTGGTACTGGCGGTTGTGCGCCGTGATCAGCCCGTTGTAGCGCGCGCTGCCATTGAAGTGCTTCGCCAGTTGCTGCATGGCGGCCGACGGATACGTGCGACGCAGGCCGTCCGCCGTGACGTTGCCGCCGATGCGCACGGCGATCGTGCCGTCGCGCTGCGTGCCGCCGCCCACCGTCAGCTGGCCGCCCAGCAGCGTGCCGTTCAGGCCGTTCAGGTTGACGCCATGCTCGTCGAACTCGATCTTGCCGGTGGCCAGCAGCACGGGCGGCATGTCGTTCCACAGGGTCACGTCGTTGCCCTGCAATTGCAGTGTGCCGTTGACCTTGCTTTCGCGCAGCCTGGCCAGGGGCAGGTTCAGCTTCAGCGCCAGTTTCGCGTTGCCGCTGGCCGTGGTCTGGTCGGTGAAGTGGCCGATCCATTCCAGCACCGGGCTGTGCGTCACATAGCGCAGGAAATCGCCCATCGCGCCGGCCGCGTTGCCGTCGATTTCCAGGATGCTGTCGTGGTGGATCAGGTCGGCGATCACCGCTTTCACGCCGGCCAGGTTGACGTTGCCGGTCCTTGCCGTGTCGGCGTGGATTTCCATGCGCGCCCGCTCGAACACGAAACCGCCGCGGATGCCCTCGGCCAGCGGCCATAGCGGCGACTTGCCGTCCGGCGCGAAATGGGCCGGCTCGTAGTTCAGCTTGCCGTCGAGGATGCGGCCCGCGATGCGGAATTCGCCCGCCTTGTAATCCGGCGTGTCGGCCGCGAACGGGAAACGCGCCAGGTCGCCGGCCAGGCGCAGCGACACATCGTGCGCGGTGCCGCCCTGCAGCGCGCCGGTGAGCCAGGCCTTCAGGTGTGGCGGGGTGGCGACCGGCAGGTAACGGCCGATGCTGTTGATCGTGAAGCCGTCGAGCGAGCCGGTGAGGTCGGCGATGCCGGGGCCGCCTGGCTTGCCGTTCTTGCCGTCCCTGCCTTGACTGTCGGGCAGCCAGTGCGTGCCGGCCAGCACGCCCGTCAAGCCTTCCTGGTCGAACTCCAGCCTGCCGAGCTTGATGCGCAGGCCATCGTCTTCGCGTGCCCAGCTGGCGTCGAGCTGCAGTTTCCTGAACGGCATTGCCGCCGTGTCGAACCAGGCCGGCATGTCGAGCACCAGGCCGGGCGCATCGAGCGCGATGCGCCCGCCGTCGCTGGCGGCATCGATGCTGCCGGTCAGCCGCTCGAAGCCCGGCAAGGCGGGCAGCGCCGGCAGCGCCGTGCCGGCCTTGCCGCCGGCCGCGTCGTTCACGACGGCGGCGCGCGCGGCCAGGGCGTTCATGCCGAGCTCGCGCAGGTCCGCCTTGACACGCCATTTCACGGGGCCCGGCTGCCCGGGCGCCGACAGCGAACCCTGCCACTGCGCCTGCAGGTTTTCCACGCGGCCGCGCGGCGCCAGGGCGGCCAGCAGGTCGCGCTGCGCGGCCGGCAGCGGCAGCCGCGTGGCCAGCTCGGCCAGCGTCTTCAGGTCCAGCGCCGGCGCCGACACCTCGGTGCGCGCCGGCGTGTTCTTCGTTGCCGGGGTCGTGCGCTCGGCCACGGTGGTCGGCAGCAGCGTGGCGCCGTCGCGCGTGCGCAGCGTCAGGCCGGTCACGCTGGCGCGGTGGCCGTACGTGCCCGGCGGCGCATCGCGGTCGGCGCCGCGCGGCGCCTTGTCCTCGCTGAACGCCAGGCGTCCGCCCAGCGCGGCCACGTCGAGCCGCGGCAGGCCGGCGCCGAGCGTGGCCACCACGTTTTCCAGCGCCACGTCCGCCGTCACCCCCGTCAGCCGGGCGCGATCGATGTCGAGCCAGGCGCGCAGGCCGCCGCGGCCCGATTCCATCTCGTGCGGGTAGGGAATGTGCGGTTTCCAGGCCGCCAGGTCGGCCCCGCTCACGGCCGCATACAGCGTGCCGCGCCATTGCCTGACATCGGCCGCGTGCTGCGTGAACGCGGGCTGTTTGAAATCGGCGCGGATGTCGAGCAGGCCGCCGAGCGCGCGCGGCGGCGCGGCCTTGACGCCGAACCGGTGCCGGCCCCAGCTGTTGTGCAGCACCACGTTCACATCCTGCAAGGCCAGCGGCGCGGTGCCGCGCAGCGCATCGGTCCACGCGACGCGCCCTTCGCGGATGACGATTTCGCGCTGCGCCAGCAGCCAGTCGGCGCCGCGGCCGTCATCCTTGCGCGTGCCGTCGACCAGCACGCCGGCCACATGGATCCGGCCATCGGCATCGCGCCGCACGTCCAGGTCCGGACGGATCAGTTCCAGCGATTCGAAACGCACGCCGAGCGACGCCAGGCTCCACCAGGACAGCGTGGCGGACACGCTGGGCAGCCGCAACGCCTGCCGGCCGGTGCCGTCGCGCAGTACCACGTCGCCCAGGAACAGGTTCGGCCGCAGGCCGGACCAGGAAGCATAGATACGGTCGATCGTGACGGGATTGCCGGCGGCGCGGCTGGCCAGGCGCTCGATATCGTCCTTGTAGTGGTCGATGTTGGGCAGCACGACCCAGCGCAGCGCGAGGAACAGCAGCGCCAGCGCGAAATACACGACCAGCACCAGCTTGATCGTGAAGCCGAGCACATGGTGGGTGGCCAGGTTGCACAGCCGGTAGGCAGTCTGGAGACGGTGCCAGCGCGCAACCAACAGGCCTTCGCCCGGCGGGCCCGCGTCGCTCGCCTTCTGTTCTGCCGTTTGTTCCGTCAACACTGATTCCCAGGCCCGGCCGCCCTTGAATATGGTTCGGCGGCAATAAAAAGATACTGTTCGTGCACGCCTGGCGATTGCCCGGGCGCGAGAGGTGCCCATTCTACCCCAAGGCCCGGTTAAACTAGCCCGCACGAAGCTGACCATTACACAACGTTACGAAGCTTATTGATCCTTATCGCCCCTTCATCTCCCTCTTCCATGCCCAACTCGCCTTCCGTTTCCGATTCCCGTTTCTACCAGCGCTGGCTCGCCGCGGCGCCCGACCGCCAGGCCAAGATCGATGCGCTGGTCCGACAGCCGCTGGACACCGCCGACCTGGACGCGATGCTGGCCGTGGAGCGCGACAGCGCGGGGCCGTCTCCCCTGCCGCTGGCGCGCGGCATGCGCCGGCTGCGCAACCTGCTGATCGCCGGCCTGATCCGGCGCGACCTGGAAGGCAACGCCGAGCTGAACGAGGTGGTGACGGCCGTGACGCGGCTGGCCGATTTCGCGATCCGCTCCCACCTGGCCGAGCTCGATGCCGAGATGCGCGCGGCGCATGGCGTGCCCACCGGGGCCGAGTCCGGCATTGCACAGGAACTGATCGTGCTGGCGATGGGCAAGCAGGGCGGCTTCGAACTGAACGTGTCGTCCGACATCGACCTGATCTTCGTCTATCCGGAGGATGGCGACACGGTGCCCACGCAGCCGGGCCAGCGGGTGCTGTCGAACCACGAGTACTTCGTGCGCCTCGGCAAGAAACTGATCGCGGCGATCGCCGAGATCACCGAGGACGGCTTTACCTTCCGGGTGGACATGGCGCTGCGGCCGAACGGCGGTTCCGGCCCGCTGGCGGCCAGCCTGGGCATGGTCGAGCAGTACCTGATCGTGCAGGGCCGCGAGTGGGAACGCTACGCGTGGGTGAAGGCGCGCGCCGTGACCGGCCGCGCCGAGGATATCGCCGCGCTCGATGCGATCGTGCGGCCGTTCTGCTTCCGCCGCTACCTGGACTTTGGCGTGATCGACGCGATCCGCACGATGCATGCGCAGATCCGCGCCGAGGTGAACCGGCAGGAACGGCTGCACCCGGAGCGCAGCCATAACGTGAAGCTGGGCCGGGGCGGCATCCGCGAGATCGAATTCCTGGCCCAGGTGTTCCAGCTGATCCGCGGCGGGCGCGACCCCAGCTTGCGCGACCGCTCCACCCGCGCCACCCTGCGGCAGCTGCCCGAGAAGGGCCTGCTGGCACCGGAAACCGTGGCGCAGCTGCTGGGCTCGTACACCTTCCTGCGCAACCTGGAACACCGGCTGCAATACCTGGACGATGCGCAGACCCACACGCTGCCGCCGAACGACGCCGACCGCGAAACGGTGGCGCGCATGATGGGCCTGCCCGATACGGCCACCCTACTGGCCAAGCTGGAAGGCCACCGCCTGTTCGTGGCCGAGCAGTTCGACGCGATGTTCGCCGAGAAGGCGGGCGACGACGAGATCGATCCGGCCACCAGCAACGATTGCGCCGACCCGGACAACATCGAGGCGATCGAATCGCGCTTCGCCAGCCTGGGCTACGACAATCCCTCCGCCGCGGCGCGCCGGCTGATCGGCACGTGGACGGCGCCGCGCGTGCAGTCGATGCCCGAAGCGAGCCGCCAGCTGTTCGTGGCGCTGATCAACTCGGCATTGCCGCGGATTGCCCGCGCGGCCGAGAACAACCCGGTCGGCACGCAGCTGGGCACGCTGGGCCGGCTGCTGGACTTCCTGGAAGCGATCGCGCGGCGCTCCTCGTACCTGTCGCTGCTGACCGAATACCCGCACACGCTGGAGCGCGTGATCGACATGATGCATGCCAGCGCCTGGGCCGCCACGTTCCTGACGCAGCACCCGATCCTGCTCGACGAGCTGCTCGACGAGCGCATCCGCAACGCCGTGTTCGACCCGGTGACGCTGGCGCGCGACCTCGACGGCCAGCTGGCCGTGTACGAAGGCGATACCGAGCGCCAGCTCGACATCCTGCGCGAAGTGCACCACGCGCAGCTGTTCCACCTGCTGGCACAGGACCTGGCCGGCGACCTGACGGTGGAAAAACTGGCCGATTACCTGTCCGAACTGGCCGACGTGATCGTGGCCGCCGTGGTCCATGCCGCGTGGAAGACGGTGGCGAAACGCCACCGCGAGATCCCCAGCTTCGCCGTCATCGCCTACGGCAAGCTCGGCGGCAAGGAGCTGGGCTACGTGTCCGACCTGGACGTGATCTTCCTGTACGACGACGACGACCAGGAAGCGCCCGGCCTGTACGCCAAGCTGGCGCAGCGCTTCATCACGTGGATGACCACGCACACATCGGCCGGCATCCTGTTCGACATCGACACCGCCCTGCGGCCGGATGGCGCCAGCGGCATGCTGGTATCGTCCGTGACGGCGTTCGAGCGCTACCAGAAACAGTCGGCATGGGTGTGGGAACACCAGGCGCTCACGCGCGCCCGCTTCGGCTCCGGCGATGCCGGCATCGGCCGGCGCTTCGAGGAAATCCGCCGCGAAGTGCTGCGCAACCCGCGCGTGACCGGCGAAGAACTGAAGCGCGAGGTGCTGTCGATGCGCCGCCGCATGCACGAGGCCTACCCGGACCGGCCCGACAGCTTCGACCTGAAGCAGGATGCCGGCGGCATGATCGACATCGAATTCATCGTGCAATACCTGGTGCTGCAGCATGCCGGGCAGTACGAGGAATTGACGGCCAACCGGGGCAATATCGCGCTGCTGCGCATCTGCGGCGCGCTGGGGCTGGTCGATGTCGCCCTGGCGGAGCAGGTCGGCGATGCCTACCGGGCGATGCGCAAACTGCAGCACCAGATCCGGCTGCAGGGCGGCGAGCAGTCGCGGGTGGCCCCGGCGCGGGTGGCGGTGCACGCGGCGAATGTGCGGCGCCTGTGGAGCGAAATCTTCGGCGACGAGCCACAGTGATTCCGGGTCGAATGGTTACATTCACAAACAATTCATAACAATATTTTACGAAAGTGTTGCATGTAACATGAAAGTAACAATTACTTTATAAATATTATTGACGTAGATTAACCCGACGTTGTCAGATGCAAGATCGTCCTGTGCGCGACCATGCACCGGGGCGGCCCTGTGACAACTGCCGGAGTTAATGAATGTTGAAAGAAACCACCCTGTCCCGTTCGGTCAGGCTGATCTGCGCCGCTGGCGCCGTTGGCCTGTTCGCCCTTCCCGCCCATTCGCAAACGGCCGCGCCCGAGGACCAGCCGGTCCAGCGCGTGCAGATCACCGGTTCGGCGATCAAGCGCATCGATGCGGAAACCGCCGTGCCCGTCACCGTCGTTAAGATGGAAGACATGAAGGCCCAGGGCATCACCACCGTGGAGCAGGTGCTGTCCACCGTCTCGGCCATGCAGGCCACGCAGGGCACCAGCCAGGTCGTGGGCCTGGGCACCGGCGGCGCCTCGTTCGCCGACATGCGCGGCATCGGCGAGAACAAGACGCTGGTGCTGCTGAACGGCCGCCGCCTGGCGAACAACGCGTTCGACAGCTCGGCGCCCGACCTGAACATGATTCCGTTCGCGGCGATCGAACGGGTGGAAGTGCTGCGCGACGGCGCTTCGTCGCTGTACGGTTCCGACGCCGTGGGCGGCGTGATCAACTTCATCACCAGGAAAGACTTCACCGGTGGCATCGTGACGGTCGGCGGCGATTCGCCGCACCACCAGGGCGGCCAGAGCCTGAACACCAATATCGGCCTGGGCTATGGCAATCTGGACACGGACGGCTGGAACTTCTTCGCCATGGGCGACTTCCAGAAGCAGCGCGCCATCGGCGGCCTGGACCGCGATTTCAACACGCGTTACGCGGGCGGTCTGTCGGGTAGCACGAGTCCGGCCAACTACTACCAGGCCGGCGATTCCGGCAATCCGGCCTCGCCGAGCTGTACCAGCGCGCCGAACCTGGTGCCGGACGGTACCAGCTGCAAGATGACGACGTCGAGCTTCGTCGACTACGTGCCGCGCTCCGAGCGCGCCACCGGCCTGTTCAAGGGCACCCTGAAGCTGCCGAACAACCACGAGCTGGGCCTGGAATACCTGGTCAGCCGCAGCAAGGTGGAAAGCGCGATCGCGCCGGTGCCGTACGGCGGCCTGATCATGAACCGCACGCTGGCCAACGGTTCGCTCAACCCTTACTACCCGGGCAATCCTGGCGCCGTAACGCCGAACATCGAGCTCGATCCGGCCTTCACCGGCGAAACGGGCCTGCCCGAAGGCGCCCAGCCCGGCTACATCAACGTAATGTGGCGTAACCTGCCGGGCGGCTCGCGCGCCGACGAAAACATCAACCGCCAGCAGCGCTTCGTCGCTTCGCTGTCCGGCAACGTGGCCGGCTGGGATTACCAGACCGCGCTGTCGTACAACGAGAACAAGGTCAAGGTCAACCTGAATGGCTACAGCGACGGCAACATCATCACCCAGGGTGTGCTCGATGGCGTGATCAATCCGTTCGGCGACCAGACCGCGGCGGGCCTGGACCTGATCCGGTCCGCTGCGCTGAACGGCAATATCCAGAACGCCAAGGGCACCACCAAGACGCTGGACTTCAACGCCAGCCGCGAACTGTCCGACTGGCTTGGCGCCGGCCGTTCCGCCGCGCTGGCCGTGGGCGCCGTGGCGAGCCGCGAGAACTTCGTGATGGCGTCGAACACCGAGTACGCCGAGAAAGTGGTGGCCAGCACGGGCATCGATCCGACCGCGCATAACGAAGGTTCGCGCAATGTCTATGCCGCGTACGCCGAGCTGAACGTGCCGCTGCTGAAGACGCTCGATGTGACCGCTGCCGTGCGCTACGACAAATACAGCGACTTCGGCAACAGCACCAATCCGAAGGTCAGCTTCCGCTGGCAGCCGGCGCAGGAAGTGCTGGTGCGCGGTTCGTATTCGACGGGCTTCCGCGCGCCGTCGTTGTACGAGATCAACTCCTCGCAGACCTATACCAACACGGCCACGCAGAACGATCCGGTGAACTGCCCGAACGGCACGCCGATCCCCGGCAAGGGTTCGGCCACCAACTGCCGCGTGCAGTTCCAGAAACTGCTGGGCGGTAACCAGAACCTGGATCCGGAAGAGTCGAAGAACGCCACGCTGGGCATCGTCTACGAAGGCGTGAAGAACCTGACGCTGTCGGCCGACCTGTGGGCGATCAAGCTGGAACACCAGATCGACAGCCTGTCCGAGGACGACGTGTTCGCCAACGGCGCCAAGTACGCCGCGCTGTACCACCGCAACGCGGCCGGCAACCTGTCGATCGACGGTTCGCAGTGCGTGACGGTCACCAACTGCGGCTATGTCGACCTGCGCACGCAGAACCTGGGCAACATCAAGACCCACGGCGTCGACCTGGCCGCCCAGTACCGCCTGCGCACCGGCGCCTACGGCACGTACAACTTCGCGCTGAACAGCACGTGGGTGCACGGCTTCAAGTACCAGGCCTCCGAAGGCGGCGAATGGATCGACCGCCTGGGCGCCTACCGCGGCACCGGCCCGGTGTTCCGCTGGCAGAACACCGCCAACCTGCGCTGGAACCTGCGCGAGCTGAGCGCCGGCCTGACGGCGAACTACAAGTCGGGCTACCTGGACGCGGACAACGCCTTCGAGGAAAACCACCGCGTGGCGTCGTACACCACGTTCGACGGCTACCTGTCGTGGACGCAGCCGAAGGGCTACGCGATCACGTACGGCGTGCGCAACCTGTTCGACCGCGAACCGCCGCTGTCCTACCAGGAAGACACCTTCCAGGCCGGCTACGACCCGCGTTTCGCCTCGGCGACCGGCCGTACTTTCTACGTGCGCGCTTCGTACAGCTTCTAAGCTGAACGTTGTTCCATGCAGCCCCGCCGGTTCGCGCCGGCGGGGCTTTTTCATGCCTGCCGTTTCCAGCACGCCAGCCTTTGCCGTCCTGGACACCGAAGTTGCGCCGTGTGACATTTGGTGAATTTTGCAGCATTATTTTTCTGATAAGCTCGCCGGCGCATGCACCTACCGCATGCCGTCGATACGCCGGCTCTCCGCCGGACGATGACGCCCGACCCACTCTTCTCCCGACCACTCTTCCTCTCGACACGATCATGAAGCACTACACAATGGCCGGAATGGCGACGATCTCCCTTTCACTGGCCGGCGCCCTGCTTTCGGCGAATGCGACAGCCAGTCCGGAGACGGCCCGCCAGAACCTGGTTGCCAACATGCGCCAGGCAGGGCTCGACACGACGCAGATGGCGGGCGCGAAGGCGGCGCCCACGCCGATCAGGCACCTGTATTCGCTCAGCGATTCGCAAGGCAAATTCCTGTCGTTGATCAATGAAGCGGGCACCTTCTTCGGCGGCACCGGCGGCTACCAGGTCATCCAGGCAACGGGCTTGCCGCGAAAAATGACGGATGGCGAAATGGCGGCATTACGCCGCGAGATGATGGACAACCTCGATGTCGGCAAGCTGATCAAGGTGCAGTATGGCGACGGCGGCGGCCGGAAAATCCTGCTCTTTTCGGCCATCGATTGCCCCGCGTGTCACAGCTTCGAAACCGTCACCGCCAAGATCGGCAAGCTGGACACGACGTACTACGTGATGCCGGGCACCCTGCAGGACATCGCCCAGGGCGGGCTGCAAAAGATGGAAACGGTAACCCGTATCTGGTGTGCCGCGGATAACGAAGCCGCCTGGAAAAACTTCTGGGCAAACAAGACGGTGCCGGATGCGCGCAGTTGCGATATCGATCCGAAGTCGGCGGAGCGCAGCTATGTGCTGCTGCGCGACATCCTGTATTCGGTGGGCATCAAGGTGGTCGGAACGCCTACCGTCATCCGCGAGGATGGCACGATCCTCAAGCGCCCGAAGGAAATCGAGGCATTCCGCAACGCCTTCGGCCCTGCCGGCCTGGCCGGCCTGCCCGCATCCCCGGCGCCGGTGTGGCTTGCCGATGCCGGCCTGGTTGCCGGCGGCACGGCCGTTGCAGCGCCGGCCAGCCCCGCCGCGCAGCCGGGCAAGATCAACACGAAGGATGTATTGATGAAGCTGTTCAAATAAAGCCACCTCACCAAGGAAAAAACAATGAACAAACGCTCCACCGTTGCAACGCTCTTCATTTCAACCGCATTGCTGGCCGGCTGCGGCGACAGCAAGGACGCCAAGCTCTCGGAAATGAACGAGCCGGAAATTGCCAAGGAGTTGCAGGAGGAACTGACGCCGGAAGAACGGAAGCTGTTGCAGACTTATGTCATCAAGCACACGATGAAAAACGATATCGACTACAAGATGACGGTGGAAGACGCGATCGACGCCCAGCGTGAAGAAAACGAAGAGATTGCAAAGATCCAGAAGCGCGCAGCCGAAGTGGCGAACGAGATCCGCTGAAGCGACCGGCCAAGACATTCGACGTACGCATTTCTACCGATTCCAGGCTGAACGTTGCATAACCAAGCCCCGAAACCGGTTCCCCTTTCCAAAATTTTCTGTTCAGAAAAACTGGGGACGTACCCCTGTTTCCAGGAAATTCTTAGGCAGGGTCGCTCACCCAGTAAGTTTCCCTAAAACCAGGGTACGTCCCCAGTTTCGCCGGGAGGCAACAAAAAAGGCGCCGGGAGGCGCCTTTTGCGTTGCTGCGGGAGCGATTACTTCGCGTTGAACAGCGCGACGGTGGTGTCCAGCATGCGGTTCGAGAAGCCCCACTCGTTGTCGTACCACGACGAGACCTTCACCAGGCGGCCGGAGACTTTCGTCAGCGTGGCGTCGAAGTTCGACGATGCCGGGTTGTGGTTGAAGTCCACCGAGACCAGCGGTTCGGTCTGGTACGTCAGCACGCCTTTCAGCGCGCCTTCGGAAGCATCCTTCATGATCTGGTTGACTTCTTCGACGGTGGTGTCGCGCTTGGCGATGAACGACAGGTCGACCAGCGACACGTTGATGGTCGGCACGCGGATCGCGAAGCCGTCCAGCTTGCCGTTCAGTTCCGGCAGCACCAGGCCGACAGCGGCGGCGGCGCCGGTCTTGGTCGGGATCATCGACTGGGTGGCGGAACGGGCGCGGCGCAGGTCTTCATGCATCACGTCGGTCAGCACCTGGTCGTTGGTGTACGAGTGCACGGTGGTCATCAGGCCGTTTTCCAGGCCGATCGTGTCGTTCAGCGGCTTGACCAGCGGGGCCAGGCAGTTGGTGGTGCACGATGCGTTCGAGATCACGGTGTCCGACGCCTTCAGCACGCCTTCGTTGACGCCGAAGACGATCGTCGCGTCGACATCCTTGCCGCCCGGTGCGGAGATGATGACTTTCTTGGCGCCGCCCTTCAGGTGGGCCGAAGCCTTTTCCTTGGTGGTGAAGAAGCCGGTGCACTCCAGCACGACGTCCACGCCCAGCTCGCCCCATGGAATTTCCGAAGGGTTACGCTGCGCGAACACGCGGATCTTGTCGCCGTTGACGATCATGAAATCGCCGTCGACTTCCACGGTGCCGTTGAACTTGCCATGGGCCGTGTCGTAGCGGGTCAGGTGCGCGTTCGACTGCGCGTTGCCCAGATCGTTGATGGCCACGATCTGGATGTCCTGTTTCTTGCCGCCTTCGTAGAAAGCGCGCAGCACGTTGCGGCCGATACGGCCATAGCCGTTGATAGCTACCTTGATCGTCATTACATGTACTCCTGATTAAAGAAAATCGGTTTTTATAGCCGCCAGCACGAGCCCCATGGCTGCGTTGCATTCGTCTCGCCGTACCAGAGTACTGTCTTCGACGATGCGCCTTGCCCTGAGGCTCATGCTGGCGGCTCCTTATCGTGGAACGCCCCAATACAGGATTGGGGCGCGAGGTTCTTTATGCAGCGAAGGTTATACTTTAACTACGGCTTTAGCCTTGGCCACCACGTTCTCCACCGTGAAGCCGAAGTGCTTGAACAGCACGCTGGCCGGCGCGGATTCGCCAAACGTGTCGATACCGACCACGGCGCCTTCCAGGCCCACGTACTTGTACCAGAAAGCGGTCACGCCCGCTTCGATCGCCACGCGCGGAATGCCCTTGCCCAGCACGGCCGCTTTATAGGCGGCGTCCTGGCGGTCGAACACGTCGGTCGATGGCATCGACACCACGCGCACGGCAACGCCTTCGGCCTTCAGCGCGGAGGCGGCGCCCATCGCCAGTTCCACTTCGGAACCGGTGGCGATCAGCACGACTTTCGCGTCGGCGTCATCGGCCAGGATGTAGCCGCCCCTGGCGATGTCGGCGATGGCCTGCTCGGTGCGCTCCTGGAACGGCAGGTTCTGGCGCGAGAAGATCAGCGTGCTCGGGCCATCCTTGCGCTTGACCGCTTCGCCCCATGCCACCATCGATTCGACGGTATCGGCCGGGCGCCAGTTGTCCAGGTTCGGGATCAGGCGCAGCGACGAGACGTGCTCGACGGACTGGTGGGTCGGGCCGTCTTCGCCCAGGCCGATCGAATCGTGCGTGAACACGAAGATCGAACGCTGCTTCATCAGCGCGGCCATGCGCAGCGCGTTGCGGCTGTAGTCGGAGAACGTGAGGAACGTGGCGCCGAACGGGATGTAGCCGCCATGCAGGGCCACGCCGTTCATGATCGCGCTCATGCCGAATTCGCGCACGCCGTAGTTGACGTGGTTGCCCGGCTTGCCGGACCGGATGTTGGTCGACTCTTTCCAGTTCGTCAGGTTCGAGCTGGTCAGGTCGGCCGAGCCGCCCAGGAATTCCGGCAGGATCGCCGACAGCGCCTGGATCGCGTTCTGCGAGGCCTTGCGGGTGGCAATGGTTTCCTTCTTCTCGACGCAGGCGGCAATGGCGGCCTTCAGCGTGTCGTCGAAGCTGGCCGGCAGGTCGCCGTTCATGCGGCGCTTCAGTTCGGCAGCCTCGGCCGGGAAGGCGGCGGCATACGCGTCGAACTTCGTGTTCCATTCGGTTTCGTACGAAGCGCCCTTGTCCTTGAAGTCCCACGCGGTGGTGACTTCTTCCGGCACGATGAACGGCTCGTGGCCCCAGCTGATGTATTCGCGGACGGCGGCGATTTCCTTGTCGCCCAGCGCGGCGCCGTGCACCTTGTCGCCGCCCTGCAGGTTCGGCGAACCCTTGCCGATGACGGTCTTGCAGCAGATCAGCGTTGGCTTGTCGGCTTTCTTGGCCGCTTCGATGGCGGCGTCGACAGCGGTCACGTCATGGCCATCCACGTCGCGGATCACGTTCCAGCCGTAGGCTTCGAAACGCTGCGGCGTATCGTCGGTGAACCAGCCTTCCACCTTGCCGTCGATCGAGATGCCGTTGTCGTCGTACAGCGCAATTAATTTACGCAAACCAAGTGTACCGGCCAGCGAGCACACTTCGTGCGAGATGCCTTCCATCAGGCAGCCGTCGCCGACGAACGCGTACGTGTAGTGATCGACCACGTCATGGCCCGGCTTGTTGAACTCGTTCGCCAGCAGCCACTCGGCCAGCGCCATGCCGACCGCGTTGGCCAGGCCCTGGCCCAGCGGGCCGGTGGTGGTTTCCACGCCCGGCGTGATGTCCACTTCCGGGTGGCCCGGCGTCTTCGAGTGCAGCTGGCGGAAGCCGCGGATGTCGTCCATCGACACATCGTAGCCGGACAGGTGCAGCAGCGCGTAGTGCAGCATCGAGCCGTGGCCGTTCGACAGCAGGAAGCGGTCGCGGTTGACCCACTTCGGATTGGCCGGGCTGTGGCGGTGGTGGCCGCTCCACAGCGCGACGGCGATCTCTGCCATGCCCATCGGCATGCCGGGGTGGCCGGAGTTGGCTTTCTGGACGGCGTCCATCGCCAGCGCGCGGATCGCGTTGGCCATCTGGGTGTGGGGAAGCTTAGCGTTCATAATCAGTTGGAGCGGGAGGTTGGGAATTCCGGGGGCTACAAGCCGTTTCGAGCAGGCTACCGTACTGACACCATGCTGAAACCGCCTTGGCTGCGTAGCCCGCTATTTTACCAGAGGCCGCGGCCGCAGCTTAAAATCAGTGCATTTTGGACTTACTTCAATACCGATGCCACGCTTTTACATCGACGCCCCCCTTGCTTGCGGCCAATTGCTGGACCTGCCGGCCGAGGTGGCGCACCACATCCACGTCGTCCGGCTCGCACCGGGCGATACGCTGACGCTGTTCAACGGCGCAGGCGGCCAGTACGACGCGGTGCTGACGGAAGTCGGCAAGAAAAAGGCGACGGCCGAGCTGCGCGCGTTCGACCCGCGCGAAGCCGAGCTGCCCTACCCCGTGACGCTGGCGCAGGGCTTGCCCGAAGGCACCAAGATGGACTGGATCGTCGAGAAGGCCGTCGAGCTGGGCGTGGCCGCCGTGCAGCCGCTGGCGGCGCGGCGCTGCGTGGTGCGCCTGTCCGCCGAGCGGGCAGAAAAAAAACTGGAGCACTGGCGCGGCGTCGTGGTGGCCGCCGCCGAGCAGAGCGGGCGCAACCGGCTGGCCACGGTGGCCGGGCCAGCCGAGTTCCGCGACTGGATCGGCACGCCGGCGGATGGGCCGCGGCTGCTGCTGTCGCCGCGCGGCACGCAATTGCTGACGGCATGGGCACGGGACGCGGGGCCGCAGGCGGTGACGCTGCTGGTGGGGCCGGAAGGCGGCTTCACGGACGAGGAAGAGGATGCCGCGGTGCGCGGCGGGGCGGTGATGGTGACGATGGGGCCGCGCGTGCTGCGCACGGAAACGGCGGCGCTGGCAGCGGTGTCGATGCTGGCGGCGCTGTGGGGCGGGATGTAACGATAATGCGGCAGCCATAAAAAAGCCCGCGGAGCGATTCCGCGGGCTTCTTTGTTGCTGCCGGCAAGCCGGCAGCAAGGCTTCGATCAGTTGAAACGTACGTTGTACTCGGCGGAGAAACGTGCCGAACGGGGAGCCGAACGGTAGATCTGTGCTTCGTACAGTGCGTAACGAGCCTGGTTGGTATTGTAGCGTTCGTACACCTTCTGCACGTTCTGGTCGTTCAGCACGTTGAATACGTCGACCTTCAGCGCCAGGCCCTTGATGAACGTCGGCCTGTACACCACGTTCAGGTCCAGCGTTTTTTCCCACGGCAGGCGGCCCACGGTCCCGCGCGGCGACGGCGTGTTCTGGCTGCCGGTCGCGCCGAAGCAGTAGTGCGAAGCGGACTGGTAATTGTAGTCCGTCCCCACGGTGGTCGGGTTGGTACCCGAGCACGAACGCGGACGACCCGAAGCCAGGACGGCGGCGCCGCCAACGGTGATTTGCGGCGTGACGTCGTAGAAGCCGATCGCTTTCACCTGATGCTTGCGGTCGTTCGGCAGCAGGCCGTACGCGTAATCCATCAGCTCCGGGTAGTCCCACGTCTGCGTGGCCGCCACGTCGCCCTGGCCGGTCGATGTGTCGGACAGCGTCTGGCCTTCGGTATTACCCTTGCTGCGGGACAGCGTGTAGTTCACCTTGGCATACCAGCCGTTGCGGTACGGGTGTTCCAGGAAGAAGTCCAGCGCCGTGTAGGTACGTTTCGCCTTGTCGAAGCCCAGGTCTTCCTTGGACAGGTGCACCTTCGTGTAGTTGCCGTTCAAGCCGTAGTCGACCAGGAAGTCGTTGGCTTCGCCCGGGTTGAACGATGCGCAAGCGAAGTGCCAGTCGCCGGACACGGCGATATTGTTGGCGGCGGCATAGGCTTCGAACGGACGGCCATCGCAGGTATCGTCGATAGTCGACTGCAGCTTGCGGTAGGTGACCTTGGCGCCGAAGTTGAAGTCTGGCGTGAGCGATTTCTCCAGGCCCAGCGTCAGCTCGTCCTGGAACGAAGGCTTCATGTCCAGTGCGGCAACGGTGTTCGGATCCTTGGCCTGGCCGAATTCGCTGTTGGCCGACAGCACGCCGGTGACCGGGGTCAGGCCGGTCGGGGCGCCGTTGGCATCCGTGCCGGTGTACGTGAAGTACTCGTCGACGCCCAGCGAACCGTTGGCGCCACGCAGCGCGATCATGGTCGGCATCTGCACGGTATAGCGGCCGACACTGCCGAAGACCTTGAACGATGCATCACCCTTCACGTCCCACACGGCCGAAGCGCGCGGAGCGATCTGGTTCTTCATCTCGATGTACTTCGTACCATCCTGGTTGGCGTTGAAGAAGCCTTCGCGGCGCACGCCGACGGTGACGGCGATGTCCTTCGTGACTTGCCAGCGGTCTTCCAGGTATTGGGCATCCTGGCCGGCGAACGCGTTCGACACGGTCGACCTGCGGTTACGCTGAACGTAGTAGCCCTGGGAAGCATAGCCGCCCAGCCCGGCCAGGGCCGGCACTTCGCCACCTGGCACGGCGAAGCTCTGGCCCGGCGTCGGCGTCTTGCCGTAGATCCACAATGCACCACCAGCCAGCTGGTCACCGGCGTTCATCGACTTCATCTTGTTGTTATCGATACCGGCCTTCAGCGTGTGGTCGCCAATGCGGTATTCGATATCCAGGCGCTTCGAGATGACTTCGTCACGCGCGCCGTTGAATGGCTGGTCGTCGGAGAACGTCTGGCCACCGTTATAGTTCAGGCCCGGCACCTGCGTATCCGGCAGTGCCGACACCTGTGCCAGGGTCGGGTTATAGCCTTCCGGTGCATAGATGTGCTCAGCCTCGGACTTGCCGAACAGCGCAGTCACCGTCAGGTCTTCCGTCAGGTTGCCCACGTAGCGCAGGATCTTCGCTTCGCCGCCGTTCGGGTTGAACGGGCCGTATTCCTCATGCGTAGCCGAATTGACGGTGCTGCCCACGGCTCGCGTGGCGTAATTGTACGAACGGTACTGGGTGTCCGTTTCCGGCAGGTCACCCAGCGTCGTGAACTCAAGACGATGGTTGTCGGAGATGTTGTAGTCGAGCTTGAAGAAATAGCGGTTCGTCTTCGTCTCGTAGTCGCGCCAGCCGTTGTCAGCCAGCGTCAGCGCGGTGCGCGCCAGGTACACGCCACTGCTTTCCAGGCTGGTCTGCTCCAAGGCGGCGAACATGAACAGCTTGTCCTGGATAATCGGGCCTCCGACATAGGCGGAGTACTGCTTCTGCTGCACCTGGTTGTCTTCGCGGCGCAGACGCAGCGTGCCATCCGTGGTGGTCGGGAATGCGCCGGTGTTGGCGTAATAGTAATCCTGGTATTTCGCGCGGGTCGACTTCGGCGTGATCGAAGCCAGGCCGCCTGCTTCCCACGTGTTGGTGCCGGACTTGGTGGTGATGTTCATCACGCCGCCGACCGAACGGCCGAATTCCACACCGTAGCCACCCGTCAGCACCTGCGCCTGGGCGATGGCGCCGAACGGCAGTTCGAACGCACCCAGCTGGGTCAGCGGGTTGGTGACAGCGAAGCCGTTGATGTAGTACGCATTCTCGGAGGCGCCGCCGCCACCGAAGCTGGCGCCGGCCGAGTAGGTCGGGTCGCCGCGCGTGGTATTCGGTGCAAGCTGGACGATCGCCTCGACAGTGCGGGCGATCGGCAGTTTTTCCAGTTCACGCGCAGTGAACGTGGCGCCATTGGTGGAGTTGGAAATATCGATGCGGCTGCGGCGTCCGGTCACCTGGACCGCGGTCAGCTCCCCGGTTGCAAAGACGGCTTCGACGCCCGAGCCGGCCAGCACTTCGAGCTGCGTGGTGCTCACGGCAGTGCCACCCTTTTGCAGGGTAGCGGTGTAGCTGCCGATCGGGAGATTCGTGACGCGGAAAGTGCCGTTGGGCTCGATGGTCGTGGTACGAGTCTGGTTCGTGTCGTTGCTCTTCACGATGATCGTATCGCCCGCGCCCGCGGAAACCTTGCCATAGACGGAACCGGCGGCATTCGACTGCGCCATGACTGCTGGCGCAACTGCCATTGACAGCGTGCCTGCCGTGAACGCTACTTGCAGCGCACGAACCAGAACAGTTTTTCTCAACATTTTTGTATTTCCTCAATTTATAAGCTTGTTCGGTAGAAAAGCTTATGGCGAAACCGTCTTGGCGGATCCGCCATAACCGGCACAGCTCGATTTATATGTCCCAACAATTCCTGCCGAATCGCCTTTTGGACGACTCCACCAGACACTCATTGATCACCGTCAATTGCGGTCCGATAGCAAATCTGACCACACGGCTAATTCGCGTGTCAATTGGGAAAGATTTTTTTGCGGCTCAGATACAACAGTTGCGACAAAATACATACAGAAAGGCGCGGAAGTGGTGCGATTCCTGTCTGTTGTGGGGCATGCACCATCCTGGAACATGGCTCCCTGGCTGACTCTGCGGCCGGTGCCGGGTACAATGGAGGGTTCCGCGCGCCGCCCTTCTGCCGGCGCCCAGCCGACTTCTCGAAATAAATGCCATGCTCCGTTTAAATGAAATCAAACTGCCGTTGAACCACGAAGAACCCGCTCTGAAAGAAGCGATTCTCGCAAGGCTGGGCATTCCAGCCGAAGCCCTTTTGCAATTCACCGTGCACAAGCGCAGTTACGACGCGCGCAAGAAATCGCAGATCGTGCTGATTTATTCGGTGGACCTGGAAACCACCGACGACGCCGGCGTGCTGGCCCGCAACGGGCGCGATGTGCACCTGATGCCGTCGCCGGACATGGCGTACCGGTTCGTGGCCCACGGCGTGAACCGCGACGGCGCCCAGCCCCGCCCTGTCGTGATCGGCATGGGCCCGTGCGGGCTGTTCGCCGCGCTGATCCTGGCGCAGATGGGACTGAACCCGATCGTGCTGGAACGGGGCAAGACGGTCCGTGAACGTACCAAGGACACGTTCGGCTTCTGGCGCAAGCGTGCGTTGAACCCGGAATCGAACGTGCAGTTCGGCGAAGGCGGCGCCGGCACCTTCTCGGACGGCAAGCTGTACAGCCAGATCAAGGACCCGCGCCACCTGGGCCGCAAGGTGCTGACCGAGTTCGTGAAGGCCGGCGCGCCGGAAGAGATCATGTACGTCAGCAAGCCGCACATCGGCACCTTCCGCCTCGTCAAGATGGTGGAAGCGATGCGCGAGGAAATCGTGGCGCTGGGCGGCGAGATCCGGTTCGAGCAGCGCGTGACCGACTTCGATATCGAGGAAAAGAACGGCGTGCGCCAGCTGCGCGGCCTGCAGCTCGCCACCGGCGAGCGCATCGCCACCCACCACGTTGTGCTGGCCGTCGGCCACAGCGCGCGCGACACGTTCCAGACGCTGTTCGATCGGGGCGTGTACGTGGAGGCCAAGCCGTTCTCGATCGGCTTCCGCGTCGAGCACCCGCAATCGCTGATCGACACCTGCCGCTTCGGCCCGAATGCCGGCCACCCGATCCTGGGCGCGGCCGACTACAAGCTGGTGCACCACGCGAAGAACGGCCGCGCCGTGTACAGCTTCTGCATGTGCCCCGGCGGCACGGTGGTGGCGGCCGCTTCCGAACCGGGCCGCGTGGTCACGAACGGCATGAGCCAGTACTCTCGGGCGGAACGCAACGCCAACAGCGCGATCGTGGTATCGATCACGCCGGACGACTATCCGGGCGGGCCGCTGGCCGGCATCGAATTCCAGCGGCGGCTGGAGGAAGCGGCATTCCGGCTGGGCGGCGAGGACTACAACGCGCCGGGCCAGTTGATGGGCGACTTCGTGGCCGGCCGGCCGTCCACCGAGTTCGGCGCCGTGGTGCCATCCTATAAACCGGGCGTGCACCTGACCGACCTGGCCGAGATCCTGCCGGACTACGCCACCGAGGCGCTGCGCGAGGCGTTCCCCGCGTTCGACCGCCAGGTGCGCGGCTACTTCAAGCACGACGCGGTGCTGACGGGGCTGGAAACGCGCACGTCGTCGCCGATCCGCATCAAGCGGCGCGACGACGACCTGCAGAGCATGAACACGCGCGGGCTGTTCCCGGCCGGCGAAGGCGCCGGCTACGCGGGCGGCATCCTGTCCGCCGGCGTGGACGGCATCAAGGTGGCGGAAGCCGTGGCGCTGTCGATGGCGCAAGCCGACAACGCCTGACGGTCAGGCCATAGCTACAACCAGCGCCTTGCGAAAGCGCTGGTACCGACAGAACGGAACCGGCAAAATCGCAGCGCAAGCTGCGGTCCACCCCGCGCTTACGGCGAATATGCTCGTCGTGAAGCTTTACTGCCTGCTCGCGTACGCTGACTACGGCGCGATAATCCATTGGACTGTTAGTCACTTTTAGAAAACCTGCAATAGGGGAAAAAGACTCCTATCAAACAGAGAAAATGGTTTTCATTCGAATTATATTCAATATAACACTGAATGATAGATTGAAATTTCGGTGAACGTCTTGGGCGGGGTACGCTTTACCGATGCGGCAGCAAACATGATCAATATTTAGATTCTCATCGGCCGTATGAGGCCATGAGCAGCATGAGCTCGTGTGGCAAGGGCATAGCGCGAGAATTGAGATTTATCCAATCATGAATGATAAAGAACCTGCCAAGGTAACATCTGGCAAGCCGATATGAGCTGCTTTCGATCTTATCCGACATCGGCGCACCCCGAATGCAAAGATGGAATCTGGAGATACATGATGAAAAATGCCCCAGTGGCCGCAGGCGAACGCAGCGACAGCAGTTTCATCAGGCCATGCCCTCTTACCAGCGCACCGATGGCAGGGCCAGCCATCGGTGCGCTATACATCCCATGAAAAATCTATCGTTCTATTGAATCTCCTCTTCTTTAGCGTCTGGATACTCTGGACACAGAATTCCAGCGCAAGGCAAGGCGGTCCGGCAAGGCAGCTGATTTGACGCTATATAGTTCGTAGTTCTGATGCCCCATTCCATCACCATAGGCCCGTAACATGGCATATGTCCCCAACCGGCCGGGTTTCCCTGCTCATCCATGAACTCGTAGTCAGTAGAATACATCCTCATGGCATTCGCGGCACCGAGAACTGCCAAACCCAAGCTGAACAGACCGACTGCCAAAGCCAAACGCTTTTTCATCATCATTTTCTCCGCAATCCATTCGGGCACCATTACCCGGCATCCAATTCTAACGCAACCTGCATAACGGTCAACAAATTTTTAAACTAGCGATATAATAGTCAAATAATAATGTTTAAACACGCTCTTGAAATTATCCAAGTGGTATCAGGAATATTCGTTAAGGGACTGGAGTAAATGTATGTGCCCAGGCGAAGACGTTGGATACGCGTGCGGCATTCTCTCGACCGGCATGGACGGCATCAAGGTGGCGGAAGCCGTGGCGCTGTCGATGGCGCAAGCCGATCATTGCTGAGGCCCGGAGAGCCGCCAACACGAGCCGCAGGGCAACGCGTATCGTCGAGACAGTACTTCAGTACGGCGAGATGGTGCAACGCAGGCATGTGGCCGGTATCAGTGGCTCGGCTATAACCAGCGGGCCTTGCGGAACTTGCGGTACAGGTAGAAGCTGGCCGAGAACATCGTCGCCAGCGCCACCGGATAGCCGTATTTCCATTTCAGCTCCGGCATGACCTCGAAGTTCATGCCCCAGATGCCGGCGAATGCCGTCAATACCGCGAAGATCGCGGCCCAGGCAGCAAGGCGCTTGTTCACCTCCCCTTCATCGAGCGCGATCATCGACAGGTTCACCTGGATCGCAGTGGCGATCGTGTCGCGCATCGAATCGAGGATGCCGTTGATGCGGGCCAGGTGGTCGTGCACGTCGCGGAAGTACTCCTGGCTGCTCACGCACACGGCCGGCACCCGCCCGCCGTGCAGCTTGCCGATCGCGTCGAGCAGCGGCGCCACCGCATGGCGCAGTGTCATCACTTTCCGCTTCAGTTCGTACAACTGCTCGATGTTGTCGCGCTGGGAATCGCCCGTGAAGATACGGTCCTCGATCTGCTCCAGCTCGGATTCCAGCGCATCGACCAGCGGAAAATAACGGTCGACCACGGCATCCATCAGCGCATACAGCACGAAGCCGGCGCCGTGCCGCAGCAGGTGCGGCTCGCGTTCCGCGCGCGCCCGCACGCCGAGGAAACCGTGCGAGCTGTTCTGGCGCGAAGACAGCACGTAGTTGTGGCCGACGAAGATGTCGATCTCGCCGAGGACGAGCTCGTCCTTCTCCATCTCGACAGTCTTGACGACCACGAACAGCGAATCGCCGTATTCCTCGATCTTGGGACGCTGGTGGCCGCGCTGCGCATCCTCGACGGCCAGCTCGTGCAGGCCGAACTCGTGCTGCATCTCGGCGATCTCGGGCGCGCTGGCATCGCGCATCGCCACCCACACGAACGTATCGTCGCGCGCCACGTAGTCGCTGATGTCGGCCACCGGAAGGTCGGCCAGCTTGCGGCCGTTTTGATATGCGACGCAGTTGATCAGCATTTGTGAATTCCAAGAAAAAAGCCCCCGGCTGTGACACCGGGAGCTTACCTGAAATTCGCTTATTGCTGAGTCCATGTCCACAGGCTGATCAGTTAGATTAAAAGAGCGCCTAACAAAACCTCTCGCATACCTCCAACAGATGAGTGAGCAGGCAAGTGAGAGAAAAGCTTGGTGGATGTAGGCTCGCCGTTCATAACGGATGCGCAGTCTGCAAAAACGGTTTAGCGGCCCAGGGTGCGTTCAGCGACCCATCATGATCGCTCAATCCTTTCGCGTGTGACTCGATGCTGTAGCGTACGATCCGTGCTGAGATTTCCCGCCGGCACAGCCGGAGCGCATGTGCTCTCGAAGTGCACGCTCGATCAGCGTGTAGCTTACCTGGACGTTTCCGCACGCGGTCGGCCAATCCTTTAATAGCTGGGATCGATTCTATGAGCGAGATGAGCAGTCGCGAATCGTGGAATTGAACGCTCGTCATTGGAGATGCCAGTGGCAGGCTACGCTGATCAACTAGTAAATCGTGTTTGCAGCCGAGTTTGCCTCACTCCGCCGGGTTTCAGTGAGTATGCTCACCGCTACCCAGTACCGGTACGCTCGACGCATCAATGTAAGCTCGATCCCACACAATCTAATCATAATGTCCCAAGCGCCGCATAACGGGCTCATGGACGCGCTGCCAAACACCGGCTTGCATCCATTCGAGCAGGGAACGCCAGCTCGTCATGCCGCTCCCGTACCCAAGCTCACGCGGCAGTACTTCAACGTATTCTGGTTCTGGGAACAAACAGAATGCGTGTCAGAACTGCATGATCGTTGATTCGCGGTCGCCCATCTTTTGGCGATCGACTGTGAGCAGGAAGATGAGCTTCTATAGCGACCGAAGGTCGTTGGGGAGAAGCGCTTGGACCATGCATCAGCCCGGTTGCGAACACAGCCGTCCTCCTAATGCCCGGACTGCGGCCATGTACGTCCGCATCCACACCCGAAGTAAACGTTCTACTGAAAATATTCAACCGCTTCCAACCAAAAATGGCTACCCGTGGCAGATGCGCTTTTTTACTCAGCGTCGAGCAGAGCGTTCGCTCGGTAGTACCGTGGCATAAAACCATTCGTCGAGCATTTGTTTTTCAAAACGCAGTACGTCACCATTGTAATAGCGGTTCGCTCGATTGGAAAAACCCATGTCGCGTAATGTCACCTCACCACTATGCACTGTTTGCCCGCTGCTTTCGATTTCGAACTGCAACTCGATACGAGGCCAGTCCAAGCTGCTATAGGTACGTAAGCTGCTAACTGAGCGTCTCGGAATTTCACGGCCAGCCATGTCGACATCCTTAATATCGATGCGCAAAGTCTGCCCTGGAGGTAACTCTGCGCCTAGCTTGCCAAAGTGTTTGGTCAGCTCTCGCAAGGCCCGATCGCGGTCACGCTGATCGGAGGGAAAGTCTGAGAAACGCTCGGGCTGAACGTAGTTAACTACTACTTCTGCGCAAACACCGCCTGCGCCCAGCGCCAGCAAGCTGGTAAGCGCTAGTTTCCGAATTAAGTTCGTCATCATGCTCCCCTTTTCCGTTGTGGCTTCTACCAAACCGTTTCTATAACTATACGCCGTTTTGAAAAAGCCTGCTTTCACGATTTGATTAATTTTGTATTGTTCTGTTGGCACTTGGCTTGGCCCGCGTCTGGCGATTGCTTTTAGCATCGAAGATGAAATCGGGACGACTGAAAGTGCCGTTGTGATGCTCCAATTTATCCCATACCGGGCGTAAGGAGCAATCTCTTTGTTGACCAGCCATCCCCGTAGCAACACGGTAGTTCGTGTCACCCACTAGACGACGCGGTTTAATCGCGCACTTTTCTCGGCACGATCAATCATTGTTTTGGTGGCTTCGACCTCTGCTGTTTTGCTCACTGCCGAAGCCTCGGAAGCGACAATTATTCCAGCCTTTAAATCGATGAGGTCATCAGTGGAGTAGGCAAAAATTGCCAGTCCTGCAGCCGCAGTCCAAGTTACCGCTGGGGCACTTAAAGAAATTCTTTTCGGTGGTGGGGCACCGGATTGGCATGCTCCAACGCTGCCAAATACTCGCGCAGCGGCCGACTTGCCTGCGCTGGGTTACCCCAATCGATACCGGCATCGCCTGGGCGAGATTGTTGACGCTGGGCGTCAGCCTTGATCATGCTCCCGGCTGCTGTAATGCACGGGTGCTCCTCTCTGCCCTGCTACATGCTCGAATAGATCAGCGACCTGCTCCCATTCGGGGTTTGTCAGGTTGGTGGTGTACGGCGATATGTCCTCACGCCGGTGCGCTGCCGTCTAGCCATTACGCTCAGCACCGTCGGCTCGTCCCGCATATATCCTGCGCGTCGACTTGAGTCGTACGATTCCTTGCGCAGCTAACGCGACGAATCGTTGCAGCGCATACCCGCAGCCACATCGGTGTTGCAGCTCGTCGGCGATTTCTTGCAAGCGGGCCTGTGTACGCTCTGCCACGATATCCCGCAAAACTGCACTATGCTCATGCTTCAATGCTGGCGGTCTGCCGCGAGCATTCAATGCTGGTGGTCTGCCGCCAACATTGAATGCCCGCTTGGTACCGTTAAGTGGATCTTTCGTTGCCATGGCATGCTCCTTTCACATCGGAATAGCATGCCACACCCACGTTATTGATTTGTCTACGCCCTCTAAGCCGCACTGCGGCTCAATCCTCCTTCGCCCCGTCGATCCCCAGCTCGGCGATCTTCCGCGTGATCGTATTGCGCCCGATGCCCAGCCGCACGGCGGCATCGTTCTTGCGCCCGTGCGTGTATTTCAGGGCGGTGCGGATCAGCGCCGATTCGAACTGCCGGCCCAGCACGTCCATCACATCCTGCTGCCCGTCGGACAGCATCGTGGCGGCCTGCAGTTCCAGCAGCGACAGCCAGCCATCCGGCCCTTGCGCGGCCGGGGCGGCCGCCGAGGCGAACGGCAGGTGGTGCGACGCGTTGTGCGCCGCGGGCACCGGCAGCTCGGGCGCGGCCTGCATCGCGCTCTGCCCTTCGGACAGTTCGAGCGGCAGGTCCTTCACTTCCACGGTCTGGCCCGGGGCCATCACGGTGATCCAGTTGCACAGGTTTTCCAGCTGGCGCACGTTGCCCGGCAAGTCCAGGCCTTGCAGGAACGTCAGCGTGGCATCGCTCATGCGCTTGGTTTCCACGCCGAGCTGCCGGGCGCTCTGCACCAGGAAGTGGCGCACCAGGATGGGGATATCCTCGCGGCGCTCCCGCAAACTGGGCAGCCGCAGCCGGATCACGTTCAGTCGGTGGTACAAGTCTTCGCGGAACAGGCCATCCCGCACGCGCTGCTCCAGGTTCTGGTGCGTGGCGGTGATGACGCGCACGTTCGCCTTCAGCGGCTGGTGGCCGCCGACGCGATAGAAGTGTCCGTCGGACAGCACGCGCAGCAGCCGCGTCTGCAGGTCGAACGGCATGTCGCCGATCTCGTCGAGGAACAGCGTGCCGTTTTCGGCCTGTTCGAAGCGGCCGCGCCGCGTGGTCTGGGCGCCGGTGAAGGCACCCCGTTCGTGGCCGAACAGTTCCGATTCGAGCAGGTCCTTCGGGATCGCCGCGGTGTTCAGCGCGATGAACGGCTGCGCCGCGCGCGGGCTGTGCTTGTGCAGCGCGCGCGCCACGAGTTCCTTGCCGGAGCCCGACTCGCCGGTGATCAGCACCGTCACGTTCGATTGCGACAGGCGGCCGATCGCGCGGAACACTTCCTGCATCGCCGGCGCCTGGCCGAGGATCTCGGGCGTGTCGGCCGGGCCCGATTCCACGCTGGCTTCGCGCAGGCTCTCGTCGAGCGCGCGGCGGATCAGTTCCACGGCCTTGTCGATATCGAACGGCTTGGCCAGGTATTCGAAGGCCCCGCCCTGGAAGGCCGCCACGGCGGAATCCAGGTCGGAAAACGCGGTGATGATGATCACGGGCAGGCCCGGCAGCCGCGACTTCACCAGTTGCAGCAGGTCGAGGCCGGAGTCGCCCGGCATGCGGATGTCGGATACGAGCACCTGCGGCGTTTCGTACTCCAGCGCGGCGATCGCATCGCGCGCATTCGCAAAACTCTTGGTGACGAGGTTTTCCCGCGCCAACGCTTTTTCTAGTACCCAGCGGATCGATTCGTCGTCATCGACAATCCAGATTGGCTTCATATGTGATGTGCTTCCCGCAATTTGGATTCATCAGGGATTCCGGCAACCTGCCCCGCTGCTTATGGCAAAGGCAGCAGGATGCGGAAATCCGTATAGCCGGGCCTGCTCTCGCATTCGATGACGCCCATGTGCTGGTGCACGAAGGTTTGCGCCAACGTCAGACCCAGGCCGCTGCCGCCATCCCGGCCCGATACCAGCGGGTAGAAGATGCGGTCGCGGATCTGGGGCGGAATGCCCGGTCCGTTATCGATGATATGCAAGTCTAATGCCAGGTTATAACGGACCTTTGCCAGCGTCACTTGCCGGGCCACGCGGGTCTTGAACGTGATCTGCGCATCGCCCGTTTCCACGCGGTCGGCCAGGGCCTGCGCCGCGTTGTGGGCGATGTTCAGCACGGTCTGGATCAGTTGCTCCTTGTCGCCGCGGAACTCGGGCAGCGAGGCGTCGTAGTCGCGCACGATCGCCAGGCCGGCGGGGAATTCGGCCAGCATCAGGCTGCGCACGCGCTCGAGCACTTCGTGGATGTTGACGTCGCCCACGATGTGCGGGCGGCGGTGCGGCGCCAGCAGGCGGTCGACCAGCGTCTGCAGCCGGTCCGCCTCCTTGATGATCACCTGGGTGTATTCGCGCAGCTGCTGCAGGTGCAGCGGCGGCAGTTCCATCTCGAGCAGTTGCGCCGCGCCGCGGATGCCGCCCAGCGGATTCTTGATTTCATGCGCCAGGTTGCGGATCAGTTCCTTGTTGACCTGGCTCTGGTCCAGCAGGCGCTCCTCGCGGTCCAGCTTCATCTGCTGCACGGTTTCGCGCAGTTCCAGCAGCACGTTGCCGTCCGGCTCGTCCATCGCGCTGGCGATCGCGTGCACGTGCAGCGATTCGCGCGTGGGGCGCTCCAGCGTCAGTTCCTGGCGCAGGTCGGAGAACTTGTGCGCACGCGCCTGGCCGATCACGTGCTCCAGCTCTGCGGGATGGGAGAACAGGTCGCACAGCCGCTGGCGCGACAGCGCCTTCATCGAACTTTCCAGCATGTTCTCGGCGGCCGCGTTGGCGAAGGCGATGCGGCCGTCCTTGTCGACGATTACCACGGCCGAAGCCAGCAGGTCGAGGCCCGCGAGCGTGTGCGAACGCGGGATGGCACCCGCCGCCGCCGCCGCGGCACGGGCGATATTGGTCACAATTTTCATCGTATGTTCGCGATCTCGCGCTGTAGTGCTGCCACGTTCTGTTCCGAGCGGGCGATGGCGTCGCGCAGGCTGGCCACCCGCTCCTGGTACTTGGCATAGTTGCGCTCGTCGCCGCGCCGTTCCGGCTCGCCGTTGTTGAATTCGCGGCGCAACTCGCCAAGCTTCTGCATTTCGGCGTTCAGTTCGTCGGTGAGGATCTGGCGGCGGTCGGCATCGCGGGCCCGCTGTTCGGCCGTGTCCACGCGCGGAAACGCGGACGGGCCGGCGGCGCGGGGCGCAGCGGCCGCCGGCGCACCCGGGTTCGCGGACGACCCGGCACCCTGCGCCCGGGGCCGTGCCGGCTCCCTTGGCGGCGCGGGAATGGCCGCGCCCGGCAGATCGAGCAGCACGCACTTCTTGCCCCTGATCTGGCGATCCGTGTATTCCTTGCGCCCTTCGGCATCCGAACAGCGGTAAATCTGCGCCCCGGCACCAGCCGTGGCCAACATGAAAACCAGTAACAACGAGCAGCGTGCGATCATGCCCCGACTATACAACAACCGAAAAAAAACGCGAGGAAGGCTGATGCCCTCCCCGCGCTGGTGGCTACCGGTAATTGGAGACCGGCAGCGTCGCCATTACAGCGAGTAGTACATGTCGAATTCGACCGGGTGCGTGGTCTGGCGCATGCGGGTCACTTCCGTCATCTTCAGTTCGATGTAGGCATCGATCATCGTGTCGCTGAACACGCCGCCGCGGGTCAGGAACTCGCGGTCCTTGTTCAGGTGATCCAGCGCTTCTTCCAGCGAGGCGCAGACGGTCGGGATCAGCGCATCTTCTTCCGGCGGCAGGTGGTACAGGTCTTTCGACGCTGCTTCGCCCGGGTGGATCTTGTTCTGCACGCCATCCAGGCCGGCCATCATCAGCGCGGCGAAGCACAGGTACGGGTTCGCCAGCGGGTCGGGGAAGCGCGTCTCGATGCGGCGGCCTTTCGGGTTCGCCACGTGCGGGATACGGATCGACGCGGAACGGTTGCGTGCCGAGTAAGCCAGTTTGACCGGCGCTTCGTAGCCTGGCACCAGGCGCTTGTACGAGTTGGTGCCCGGGTTGGTGATCGCGTTCAGCGCCTTGGCGTGCTTGATGATGCCGCCGATGTAGTACAGCGCGAAGTCGGACAGGCCGGCATAGCCGTCGCCGGCGAACAGGTTCTTGCCGTCTTTCCAGATCGACTGGTGCACGTGCATGCCCGAGCCGTTGTCGCCCACGACCGGCTTCGGCATGAAGGTGGCGGTCTTGCCGTAGCTGTGCGCCACGTTCCAGATCACGTACTTCATGTTCTGCGTCCAGTCGGCGCGCTCGACCAGCGTCGAGAAGCGGGTGCCGATTTCATTCTGGCCGGCGCCGGCCACTTCGTGGTGGTGCACTTCGACCGGGATGCCCATCGATTCGAGGATCAGGCACATTTCCGAGCGCATGTCCTGGAACGAATCGACCGGAGGTACCGGGAAGTAGCCGCCCTTGACGGTCGGACGGTGGCCGCTGTTGCCGCCTTCGATGTCCTTGTCGGTCGACCACGACGCTTCGTCGGAATCGATCTTGACCATCGCGCCGGACATGTCGATCTTCCACTTCACGGAGTCGAAGATGAAGAATTCAGGTTCCGGGCCGAAGTAGGCGGTGTCGCCCAGGCCGGACGATTTCAGGTAGGCTTCGGCGCGCTTGGCGATCGAGCGCGGGTCGCGGTCGTAGCCCTTGCCGTCCGATGGTTCGATCACGTCGCACTGCATGAACAGCGTGGTCTCTTCAAAGAACGGGTCGATGTTGGCGGTGGATGGATCCGGCATCAGGATCATGTCCGATGCTTCGATGCCTTTCCAGCCGGCGATGGAGGAACCGTCGAAGGCATGGCCGCTTTCGAACTTGTCGATATCGAAGTGGGATACGGGCACGGTGACGTGCTGTTCTTTACCACGGGTATCGGCAAAACGGAAATCAACGAATTTGACTTCGTTGTCTTTTACCATCTTCAGGACTTCTTCGGCGGTCAATGCCATTACGTATCTCCTAAGTGAAAAGGGCTGCCGTCACGTAGTGCGGCGAAAACTTGTAGCTCTTAATGCACGAAGCGTGCCAGCAAGAAGCTTCTATCGATATGCAGCGAGTTACATTGATCTTGCTCCCTACGGAAACTAAAATCATCCGTACGGAAACACTAGCCGGAACGCACCAATATTGCGCAACGCATCGTGCGCCCAGTTTTGGTGCAAGGCGATCATTTTGCACCAGTTTTGAACAGTTCGCCCCAAAATGTAGCATCAATGTCCAGGCGGCATTCTACGCCCCATTCGGGCTTTCGACGATAGACACAAATCCTAAGGAATTAACGCCAAATGAGCACCAACGACATACTCGAGCGCGCCCGCGAACGCGGCAATGGCCTGCCCTATGCTGGAGCAGTCACGCCCCGGGAAGCCCACGAGCTCATCCGGAGTAACCCGACCGTACGCCTGATCGACGTGCGCACCGACGCCGAACGCGACTGGGTCGGCCGCGTGGCCATTGCCGAGGCGCAGCATGGCGCGGTGCAGTGGAGCACCTATCCGGGCGGCGTGCCGAACCCGGAATTCATCGAGCAGCTCGCCGCCGTCGCCGGCAAGGACGACGTGCTGCTGTTCCTGTGCCGCTCCGGCGTGCGCTCGCGGCATGCCGCCAGGCTCGCCACCGAGAACGGCTTCGCCAACAGCTTCGATATCCTGGAAGGTTTCGAGGGGGACAAGGACGGCGAGGGACACCGGAAAAGCGTGGGCGGGTGGTGCAAGGCGGGATTGCCGTGGGTGGGCGCCTAAACTGCCGAGGCCGTGTCCCACTGGTGCCAGGCACCAGTGGGACATCCAATAGCCGAGGCCGTGTCACATGGTGCCAGGCACCGGTGGGACATCTGACTGCCGAGGCCGTGTCACATGGGTGCCTGGCACCGGTGGGACATCCAACTGCCGAGGCCGTGTCACATCGGTGCCAGGCACCAGTGGGACATGGACTCAGCCGTGCGATTACAGCGCATACGTCGCCCGGGCGTACACGAACCGGCCGGAGCGGCCGAACGGGGAGTAGTTCGTGAACGGGGCGTTGCCGGTGGTGTTCAGCGCGGCCGGGTAGGCGTCCGGGTACTGGTCGAACAGGTTTTCCGCGCCCAGCGCCAGCGACAGCCGCTTGTTGACGGCCCAGCGCCCTTCCAGGTCCACCAGCGTTTTCGCCGCCATCACGTGGTCCAGCGACGCCGTGGTGCCCGGCGTGAGCACCTTGCCGTAGCGCGTGGCGCGCAGCGTGGCGCCCCATGGGCCCAGGTTCCACGTGCCGCTGGCGGTGAACTTGGTCTTCGGCGTGCCCTGCTCGAACGTCAGCACGTTGACGCGGTCGAACAGCACCGGTGCCGGGGCCAGCGCGGCCAGTTCGGCCGTCTGCGGCACCTTGGTCACTTCGGTATCCGTGTAGTTGCCCGCCAGCGTCAGGTCGAATCGGCCGGCCTGGCCCAGGCTCCACGGGTAGTTCAGCACCACGTCGACACCCTTGGTGGTGGTGTCCACGCCGTTGATGAAGAAGCGGCCGCCGCCCACGCCGGGGAAGCCGTTGGCGGTCAGGAAGTTGCGCACGTTGGCCTGCGTGAGGTTCTCGGACAGCACGATGCGGTTGCGGATGTCGATCTTGAACGCGTCGACCGTGAGGCTGCCGCGCCCCAGTTTCGTCACCGCGCCCAGCGAGAAGTTGGTGGACTTCTCGGCATCGAGCGGCTTCGCGCCCAGCGCCACGGCGGCCGGATCGGTGGGCTTGAACGTGGTGATGTCGAACGGCACGCCGTTGATGAAGTTGGTCGACGTCGACGTGAAGAACTGCTGCTGCATCGACGGCGCGCGGAAGCCGTTCTGCACCGAGCCGCGCAGCGCGAACGACGGCGTGAAGTCGTAGCGGCCGGCCAGCTTGCCGGACCAGTTGCTGCCGAAGTCCGAGTAATGCTCGCCGCGCACGGCGAACGATGCCAGCAGCGCCGGTAGCAGGTTCGCTTCCACGTCCGCGAACACGCTGTACGCGGTGCGGTGGCTATCCGATTCGTCGCTCGGACGGAAGCCCGGGAACACCTGCGCGCCCGAGGCGGTGGGCAGGCCCGACGCCAGCAGCGCGCCGCCGTTGCGGTACGAATCCGGCTCGCCCGCTTCCAGCTTGTACCCTTCCCTGCGCGCCTCGGCGCCCAGCGCCACGTTCAGCGGCGAAGCCAGGCCCACCTCGAACTGGCGCACGCCGGAGATGTTGTACGTCAGCTGGTCATACGAGAAACCGCCGGCGTCGAACTCGGTCTTGCTGGCGGCGCCCAGCGAGCGGTTCAGCGTGTTCTGGATCGTGAAGTCCATCTTGTTCTTGCCGTAGCTGAAGGACGAATCCATGTCCCAGCCGTCCAGCGTCCACGTCAAGCCGGCCGCGGCGGAGAAGTCGTCCACCTCCGGCGCGATGATGGGCAGGAAGCCGTCCGGGTAGATCTGGATCGTGTTGTTGTCCTGCAGCGCGCGGCGGAAGAAGCCGCCCGATTCCGCTTCGCGCTTCTGGTAGCTCGCCCAGCCGTACCATTTCAGGTTCTCGCTGACCTGGCCGCCGGCGTTGGCGAACACGGTGGACTGCTTCAGCTCCGGTTCGCCGTACCACGCGTTGAAGCGGTTGATCGTGGCCTCGCGCGGATCGAATTGCCCGTTCACCAGAGGATATTGCTGGCGCGTGTCGTAGCCGCTGCGCTCCGTGTGTTCCTGGTCCTTGTACTCGGCCGCGATGGTGAGATACCCGGTCTCGCCCAGCGCGAGGCCTTTCCACAGGCTGACGGTGCCGGTGCCGCCGTCGCGCCGCTCGCGGTCGGTCTCGGTGCCCCAGTTGGCGCCGGCCACCGGCGGCGTGACCGCGAAGCCGTATTCGGTGATGCGCTTGCCGTAGCTGACCGTCGCCTCGCCGCCGGTTTTATCGGTGCGCAGCCGGATGTTGACCACGCCGGCGATCGCATCGGAACCGTATTGCGCGGAGGCGCCGTCGCGCAGCACTTCGATGTTCTTCACGATGCCGGTGGGGATCGTGTTCATGTCGACGGCGGCCGAGCCGCGGCCGATCGTGCCGTTCAGGTTCACCAGCGACGACGTGTGCCGCCGCTTCGAGTTGACCAGCACCAGCGTCTGGTCGGGGGCCAGGCCGCGCAGCGTGGCGGGGCGGATCGTATCCGTGCCGTCGGCCAGGCCGGGACGCGGGAAGTTCAGCGACGGCAGCGCCACCGACAGCGCCTGCGTGATTTCCGGCACGCCGGTGTTCTTGATCATGTCGGCCGAGATCACGTCGACCGGTGCCGTGGTATCGAGCACGGTGCGGTTCGAGACGCGCGTGCCGGTGACGACGACGGTGGCCTGGTTTTCTTCGGCGGCGGGTTGTTGGGCGGAAGTCTGCTGGGCGGCGGCGTGGCCGGCGAACAGCGAAGCGATGGCGGCGGCGAGAAGTGCCTTGGCTGGTAACGTATTCCGGTGCATCCTGATCCCTTGTGTAAGTGATGTGGCGTGAAGAATAACGAGCCCATCATCGGGGCCAGCGTGGCGGAGTGTCAAACCTGTAGCGCTACCGGAACATGAAATTGTCGTAAGATTTACACGGTATTAACACGTAATCGCGCCGAACAAAGTCCTTACGCCGACGTCTCCACGATGCCTTCCGGCGTGCCGCCCATCAACCCGACGATCCGCTGCCGCACGAAATGCACGTGGCTGCGCAGGCCATACAGGTCGTTGGCGAACGACAGCGGGATCGACAGGTGGTTGACGCGGTCCTCGATCTCGTTCAGCCGCTCCAGTTGCGCGGCGTAGATCGCGCCGCGGTCTTCCTTCGCCACCTCCACCGCATCCTCGATCGCCCCCTCCACCGTGCGCAGCTGGCCGTACCAGCGGTAGATCCGCGAACGCACGCGCCACACATACAGCGGCGGCACGATCTTCGACAGCGGCAGGATCAGGGCCGACAGCGCCAGCAGCAGCACCCACATGCGGTCGAGGAAATTGGCCAGCCAGAAGCTCATGTAGCGCTGCAGGAACGGTGCGCCATCCTTGTAGTACTTGGCCGCTTCGTCGGCCACGGGAATCTCGGTGTACTTCGCGGAAGGGAACTGGCCCTGCTGCTGGAACCACCCCGCCCCGCCGTGGATCTTCGCCGCGGCCTGCACGAACAGTTCGACCAGCGCCGGGTGCAGGTCGTCGCGCGCGACCAGCGTGGCGGTCGGCGCGATCAGGTGGTAGTCGCGCGCCGGCAGGTCGCGGCCGAAATCGACGATGCCGTGCGGCAGCGTCACGTGCGAAAGGAACGGCAGGCGGCGCGTGTAGGCTTCCGCCTGGCTGAAATCGAACAGGACGATGCCGGGCGTCTGCAGCAGCATCTGGATCAGCGGATCGTCCGCGGCGGCGGCGAACACCAGGCCGTCGATGCGGCCTTCCAGCAGTTCCACCGTGGCCGGCGTGTTGTCCAGTTGCGTGGTCTGCAGTTCTTCCCGATCGACGCCGTTCACTTCCAGGATCTGGCGCACCAGGCGCGGCGTGCCGCTGCCGCGCGCGCCGATGTTGATCTTCAGGCCGCGCAGCTGCGTGAGCTGGTTCAACGGCGGTGCGCCCTCTTTCGTGCGCAGGAACAGCCACACCGGTTCCGTGAAGAGGCTGCCCAGCGACACGAGGCCGCGGCGCTCCGCCTCGGCCTGGTCGGTGGAGCCGCTTTGCACGAAGGCGATGTCGGTCCTGCCTTCGCCCAGCAGCTTCAGGTTGTCGCGCGAGCCGTGCGAGCCTTGCAGCGTGACGGCGATGCCTTCCTTCTTCAGCAACTCCTGATACTTCTTGCCAAAGACATCGTAGGCGCTGTTGTCCTGCCCCGTGCCCAGTACCACCTTGCGCGGCGGCGCCGGGTCGACGATCAGGTAGGCGGCAACGCACACGGCGGCGATGCCGAGGATCGTGGGACCGGCGGAAGCGGCCAGGTCGCGCAGCGAAAAGCTGGTGAACTTCTTCAGGCGGTTCATCGTGGAGCGGAGGACGGGTTTCATCATGGCGGGCACGATGCCAAAGAATGATAAAAGATGCAAGACCGGTTGATCATCCTTATGATACGCGCTGGCTTCGCAACCGCAGGGAACCGATGAGGACACCGCTTCTGGAACTGACGCTGGCACTGCTGCTGGCCGCGCCGTTGCCCGGCCTGGCCGGCGCGGCGCGGTGGCATGAATTCGACTACTACAAGGGCAACGTCCTGGGCAGCGTGCATGGCGAAGGCGAAGAACGCCTCGCGCTGCTGCTGCGGGCCAGCGTGAACGGCACCAGCTGCTGGCTGCAGCTCGATACCGGCGCCCCGGCCGCCGTCCACTGGCACACGCTTCGCCCCGACGGCACGGCGCCCGCTCCCGTGACCGTGACGGTGCGCATCGGCGACGTGGAAAAAACCCTGGCGGCCGATGCGGCCAATCTCGCACCGCTGCGGCAGCCTTCCTGCGGTGTCATCGGCACCGCCGGCAACGCGTTCTTCGAACACGGCACGCTGGCGCTGGATTTCAGGGACGGCCGCCTGGCCTTCGCGCCGGGTTCCGCGCTGCGCGACGTGGCGGCCGCGCAGCCGATGCTGTACCTGCGCTCGGGCGGCCCGGGTGGCCATCCGCTGCTGCCTGCCACGCTGCCCGACGGCCGCAGCGGCCACCTGCTGTTCGACACGGGCGCGGCCCGCTTCGGGCTGGCCGCGATCGACGCGCAGGGCTGGCGGCAGCTGGCGGGCGACCGGCCATTGCTGCGCACCTTCGGCGCCGGGAACGTGACGGACCGGTCCCCGCTCGCGTGCCGCGATGCCGCCTATCCGGAGTCGATCGTGGTGGGGGCGTACACGATCGCGCCGGGCATGGTGTCTTTTTGCGAAGGGCGGCCGTTCCAGCTGGCGCAGCCGCTGCTGGGCATCCTCGGCGTGAAATCCGTGGGCGCGCGCCAGGTGACGCTCGATTACGTGGCGCAGCGCTGGCTGCTCGGCGAACCCGGGCGCTCGCTCGACACCCGCTGAAAGCGAAAAACCGGCGGCGGGAACCCCTGGGGGGTATCCGTCGCCGGTTTCATCGGCCGCTTCGGCTCAGCCGCCGCAGGCCTTCACCGGCGCGCCCAGCGCGGCGGCGGCAGCCGCCACCGACGAATCGGCGGGCGGCGTGGCGGCCTGGTTCGGCTCGATCAGCGGCATCAGGCTCGGAGCCAGTACCGTCAGCAGTTGCACCGGCAGCGCGCTGGTGAAGTCGTAGTTCTTCGATTCCGGGCCGCGCACGTAGGCGGTCATGCTGCCGAAGAAACGCTCGCCGATGTTGAACACGAACGTCGCCGAACGGTTCACGTAGCGCGATTCGATCAGCCGGCCGCCGCCGGCATACACGTCGAAACGCTGGTCGCCGGTACCGGTCTTGCCGCCGACCGGGATATTGGTGCCGTCCGCCGCCACGAAGGCGGTCTTGGCGCGCTTCGCGGTACCGTCCGACACCACGCCGCGGATCTCGTCGGCCGCCACGCGCGCCACTTCCGGCGCCAGCACGCGTTCCGCCGCCACCTTCTCGGCGCGCACCACCTTCGTGTCGTACGGCGTGCCTGCCGCGAAGTGCAGCGATTCCACGCGCTGGATCGGCTTGCGCACACCGCCGTTGACGATGATGCCCATCATCTCGGCCAGCGCGGCCGGGCGGTCGGCCGACGCGCCCAGCGTGGTGGCATACGACGGCACCAGCGAGCCGAACGGGTAGCCCATTTTCTTCCACTGGCTATGGATGCCGATGAATGCCTCCATCTCCAGCAGGCCGGCGATGCGGCGATCCTGCGCATGCTTGCGATGGGTCTTGAACAGCCACTGGTAGACTTCCTGGCGCTCCTTCTCCGAGGCGGCCACCACCTTCGACAGCGTGGCGCCCTCGTGCTGGCGCAGGTAGGCGACCAGCCACAGTTCCAGCGGATGCACGTTGGCCAGGTAGCCGCGGTCGGCCAGGTTCCACTTGTCCATCGCGTACTGCTCGTACATCTTTTCCAGCCGTTCCTGCGGCACTTCGTTCTGTTCGAGCAGGTTGCCGTTGACGAACATCGCGAACTCGCCGATCGATGCCTGCGGGAACAGCGTGCGGTGGATGTTCGCCAGCCGCAGCGGCGTGGGACGGATGCTGTCGACCAGGATCTTGTCCAGCTCCGACTTCGGCTTGCCCTTGTACTTGGCATAGAAGCGGTTCAGGAACTCCTTGCCTTCCTTGTCCGCGAAGCGGGCCAGGTATTCGGCGCGGCGCGGATCGTCCGAATCGGCCAGCAGGCTGGCCGAGGAACCCGGCATCTGGAACATGTAGTACTTGACCACGTCGCGCATCAGCCGCACGAACAGCAGGTTGGTCGAGCGGCGCAGGCCTTCGCGCACCGTCAGGATGCGGCCGTTGTCTTCCTTGGAGAAGTTGCCGAAGTAATGCAGCCCGCCGCCGGTGAAGAAGCCCTCGCCCGGGTTGCCGGAATAGGTGCGTTCCATCGCCGCGTTCAGCATCGCCGTCAGGTCGCGCTTGTCCATCGGCGTGATCGACAGCCATTCGATGCCCCAGGCGGTCAGCCGGTCCTTCGGGTCGAACTGCACGGCGCCCAGTTCGTCCGCGCTCTTGCCGCCGTACTTCCTGTACAGCTGGTCGACGATGTCGAGGTAGGTGACCAGCGTGCGCAGCTTGGCCGTGGAACCCAGGTCCAGCTTGGCGCCTTCGTTGATGTCCAGCGGCTGGTCGTAGTTATCGGTCTGCACGCGCAGGTAGTTCACCTTGTCGCCCCGCTCCAGCAGCGTGAAGCTGTAGACCACGCTGGCCGGATCGCCGTTGCCCAGCATGCCCTTGCCGGTCAGGCCCGCGGCCTCGGCCACGGTGGCATCCTTCAGGTCGCGCAGCATGGTGGCGACGGCGCGCTGGGCGTTGGCGTCCAGCGTGCTGACCACCGACAAATCGAGCCGGTCCAGGTTGTACATGCGGTTGTCGCCCAGCAGGTTCGCCAGGTGCACGCGCACCGTGTTGGCGGCCTTCTTCGTGACATAGCTGACCGGCGGCGCGGCCTGCAGGCCGTTGCCCTTGGCCGGGCGCAGCTTCTCCTTCAGCGCGGCGTCGCGCAGCGCCGGCGTGATGATGCCGTTGTCCGCCAGCAGGCGCAGGTGGCTGTTGGCCAGCGTTTCCAGGTCCTGGTCGCCGTCGCCCAGGTAATAGCTGGGGCGGCGCTGCGCGATCAGCAGCGACAGCGCTTCCTTGAACGCCAGTGCGCTGCCCGGCTGGTCCATGCGGCCGGACAGCAGCGCGTTGATTTCGTTGAAATCGCGGCCATACCAGACCCACATGCCGTCGCCGATGCCGTTCACTTCGCCGTAGCCCGGCTTGGCCGACAGCGGCACCGTGTTGAGGTAATCGACCACGATCTGGCGGCGCACCGCCGACGTGTCCTCGCCCTGCTGGTAGGCCCTCAGGGTGGCCGAGACCATCTGCTGCAGCTTGTCCTTCATCGAGCCGGTGCGGCCCTCCGGCGAGTGGCGGTACTTTTCGATCTGCGTGGCCAGCGTGCTGCCGCCGGCGGCACGGCTGCTGCCCAGGCCCACGGCGCTGGCCGATTTTTCCAGGATCGCCTTCGACAGGCGATCCCATTCCACGGCCGGGTTGCGCTTCGGATAGGTGTTGTCCAGCAGCTCGCGGTTCTCGATGAACAGCAGGCTGTGCACCAGTGCCGCCGGCGCCTGCTCGAAGCCCGGGTAGATCCGCTCCGGGTAGCTGGCCGTGAACAGCGGCTGAGCGCGGCAGTCGTAGATCGTGAGGCCGGTGCGGGTTTTTTCGCGGAACGTGGTGAACACGCCCATGTCCGCCAGCTGCACCATCTTCGGCGAAAAGCGCGACTGCGCCTGCACCTGGTAGTCGCGCTGTTTCAGGCGCTCCAGGTAATCGGGAATGTTGGCATAGCCCAGGCGCTCGTCGTACGGGCTGTCGTGCGGGAAGCGGATCGCGTTGCTGGGGCCGGGTTCGACCTTGTAGTTGAGCTGCTTGACCACGCCGGTGAAGTACTTCGCCTGCATCGTGGAAGTGCGGGATTCGTGCACCATCCACCAGATCGCCAGCGACAGCAGGACCAGCATCAGCACGATGAATGCGTTACGGGAGCGACGGCTCTTGGGCTCGGACGGCGGCGGCGTGGCTGCCTGTTCGTCGTCCAGGCCCGGCCTTTCTTGGTCGTATTGGGAAGACATAGGTTCTGCTACTTTGGTTCTGCTACTGGGTTCTGCTGAAGGAGTTTTGCTGCCGGTTCTGCCGGGAAGTTCCGCTCCCGGGGATTGCGCCATCCGGATTCCGCCGCCGGTGTCCGGCAGCCGCGTTGTGCGGCGCGGAATGCGCACAGCTTATTGCCATTGCACCACATCGCATCGATGTGCACGGGTCAACAGGACGAATATTGTGGAAGGTCCCATTATTTTCGCAAAAAAACAACGAGACTGATCTGCAAGCAACAGTCTCGTCACCGGCCCGTCACCGGGCTGTCATCCCGCCGTCATCCGGCCACGCCGTTTTCACACAGGCGCGTATTCGGCGCGCTGCGCATCGAGCCCGGCGCACAGCCGCACGAAGGCATCGGCCACCTGTGACGGATCGCCCTTCACGCCCAGCTCGATGTGCCGGCGCGTTTGCGCATCGCCCACGCTGGGCAGGCTGAACACTTTCACGCGCGGCCACGTGGCCTCGATTTCCACCATCAGCGGCGTCAGCGCCGACTCGGCGACCTCGTACACCAGCACCGCCTGTTCCGTGTGCGGGGCGCGGTTGAACAGGTGCGCGTAATGCGTGTCGAGCACCCATTCGATCATCGGCCACGCCATCACGGGAAAGCCCGGCACAAAATGGTGGCTGCCGAGCGAGAAGCCGGCCACGTTGTTATAGGGGTTCGGGATCAGTTCGGCGCCCTCGGCGAACTCCGCCATCTTGAGCCGCTGCAGGTTGTCCGGCGCGTTCAGGTCCGCCTCCCTGCCCTCGTCGCGCGCCACCTGCAGCACGCGCTGGCGGATGTTCTCGGCGCCTTGCGGGTGCAGCAGCAGCGGGCGGCCCAGCGCGGCGGCCGCGGCCTGGCGCGTGTGGTCGTCCGGCGTGGCACCGATGCCGCCGGTGGAAAACACGATGTCGCCGCTGGCGAACGTGCGCCGCAAGGTGGCGGTGATGCGTGCTGGATCGTCGCCGATGTACTCGGCCCAGCCCAGCTGCAGGCCGCGCGCGGCCAGCAGCTGCACCACTTTCGGCAGGTGCGCGTCGACGCGCTTGCCGGACAGGATTTCGTCGCCGACGATGATCAGTCCGATCGTCCTGCTGTCCGCCGTATTGTCCACATTGCCGCTCGCTTTGCTGCTCACTTTGCTGACTTCGCTGACGCTATTGCTCATGTCGTCTCCAGGTCCTTCGTTGATCCGCCGCGGGCGCGCAGTTGCGACAGGGCTTCAAGACAATAATACTGAAACCATAATCCGGTGAAGATAAAAATAAGCACATACAGCCACACGGCCGCGGCCAGCAGGAACGGGAACAGCACCACGGCGATCGCGGCGCCGCCGATCCACACGATCGCCGGCAGCGAACCGGCCATGCCGGAAGCCACGCCGATGGCCAGCAGCGGCCATTTCTTCTCGCGCTGGAGGACGCCGATTTCCTCCGCGCTGGCATGCTCGGACAGGGCGTCGTAGCTCATCACGCGCGACGTCAGCCAGCCCCACAGCAGGGCCGACGACACGATCGCCAGCGGCGGCACCGCATACAGCGGCAGCAGGCAAAGCCAGATCACGATGAACACCAGGAACAGCGAGATCGCCTTGCCGATGCCCTTGACGAGGCTGCCGCCCTGCTTCTTCTCCAGATGCGGGTAGTGGCGGTCGCCCACGTGTTTCACGATCGCCGGCACCGCCGCCACGCCGATGAAGATCAGCGCCGTCAGGATCATCAGCGGCAACAGCAGCAGCATCGCGAACAGCGGCACCACCACGGTCTTCAGCATGGCCAGGCCGATGGTTTCCAGCCACTGGCTCGAATACTGGTACAGCTCGAAATCGAAGAAGTGGCCGGTCAGCCAATCCAGCAGGGGCTGCAGCGTGAAATACAGCACCACGCCCCATACCCCGATCGACAGCAGGAACGGCACCGCCGACAGGATCAGCATGCGGCCGTGCAGCTGCGACAGCACCGCGCGGCCATAGGCATTCAATACACCGCGCATCAGTGCGCCCTCCGCCGCCGCGCGAATTCGACCATCCGCTTCATCCCCAGCCATTGCTGCCGCCAGAAGCCGCGGCCGTAATCGCGGCCGGGCACCACTGTGCCGTCGGCGTTCGTGCGGGCCACCTGGTCGCGCACGCCGGTGCGGGCGAACGCGGGCGTGAAGTTCGCGGTGCGGAACAGCAGGTCCCACACCGGCAGGATCACGGCGAAATTGCAGCCGCCGAGCGAGCCCGTGCCGCGCGATTCATGGCCGATGCCGGCCGCGTGGTGCAGCCGGTGATAGCGCGGCGAGACCAGCAGCCGTTCGCCGATCCGGCCGAAATGGATGCGCACGTTGGCGTGCTGCAGGCTTTGCAGGATGCGCGACAGCGACACCAGCAGCACATACTGCCCCGGCGGTACGCCGATCGCCAGCGCGATCAGCGCCAGGTACAGGTCGCGCAGCAGGTCGTCGAGCAGGTGGTTGCGGTCGTCGCTCCACAGGTTCATGTCCTGCTGGCTGTGGTGCAGGCTGTGCAGTCCCCACCACCAGCCGATGCCGTGCTGGGCGCGGTGATACCAGTAATCGAAGAAGTCCAGCACCACGAAATACACGAAGAAGCTGGCCAGCGGATGCATGTCCGTGACCAGGTTTTCCAGGTTGAAGGGGCGCACGTTTTCCAGGCGCAGCCAGGCGGTCATGTGGTCCATCAGCGGATCGAGCGTGAAGAAGACCAGCACCGGGAACAGGCCGATGCGATGCAGGAAGGTGTAGGTGAAATCGTTCCAGCGGGCGCGGCGGTCGGCAAAGGCGTGTACGGGGATCGCGGCTTCCAGCGGCCGCAGCACCAGGAAGATCAGCGCGATCTCGCAGATGCCGATCAGGAACCACTCGGTGCCTTCGAACGCATCCTCGAGCAGGTCGCCGAAGCCGGCGTGGTACATCACCGGTTCGATCACGGCCTGGAACAGCCAGCCCTGGGCCTGTGCGAACCAGTCGATAAGAAGTTGCATCATTTCAGTTTGTTTTTTTGTGCATTTTATCCGAATAGCCGGGATGTTCGCGCAGCGTGGCAAAACAGAAGCCCTTGCGTTCGAGTCCGGCCAGCAGGGGCTCCAGGTTGGCCGGCGCCCACGGGTCCTTGCGCGACCAGATGCCCATGTGCGCCATGAAGATGTCGCCATCGCCGAGCCCGGCCAGCGACTGCTTCAACAATAACGCGTTCGGGTAACGGGCCGATGACAGCTCGTCGCCGGAAAATCCGGCTGGCGACCAGCCCACGTGCGCGTAGCCGCAACCACGCGCGGCGGCCAGCGTGCGCGGCGACGTCTTGCCGCCCGGGGCGCGCCAGAGGGGATCGAGGCCATGCCCGGTCAATTCCATGAACCGCGCGTCGACGCGGCGGATCTCGTCGCAGAACCGTGCGGCGTCCCAGCTGGCCTGCCTGCCCGCCCCGCCGCCGAATTGCGGCCGGACCACGATCTCGCCGTTGGCGCCATCCTTCACGTAATACACGTGGTCGAAGGTATGCGAGCCGAACGCATGGCCTTCGGCCACGCGGGCCCGCCAGAACGCCGCCCACGAAGGGTCGAGCGACCAGTCGCCGCGCACCGTTTTCTCGTTGGCCAGGAAGAATGTGGCTTTCGCGTTGTGCCGCTTCAGCGTGGCCGCGATCAGTTCGGCCTGCGACTGGCTGCCGGTATCGAACGTGAGGTATACCGTGCCGCGGCACTGCGGTGCGCCGGCGAAGGCAGGCAGGGCCGCCACCAGGGCGGCGGCGGCACCCGCGCAGATCAGGCGAAGGGCCATGCGGGATCTACAGGCGCGCGGACGAATTGGCGAAGAACACGCCGTGCGGCGAACGGCCGACCGGAATCATTTTCGTCAGCTTGCGGGTCGCCAGGTCGATCACCGCCACCTTCTTGATCCAGCGCAGCGTGACCCACATCGTCTTGCCGTCGGCGGTGATTTCCATGCAGTCGGGACCGCCGGGCACGTTGATCTGGCCAACGTTCTCGAGCGTTTTCTGGTCGATGATGTTGATCGAGTTGGCGACCCGGTTCGACACGTAGGTATAGCGGCCGTCGCCCTGCGCGCGGAAGTTGTGGGCGCCGGCGCCGGCCTTGATGCGCTTCACGGTCTTGCGGGCGCGCCAGTCGATCACTTCCACGTAATCGCTGCCCATGATGCCCACCAGCAGGTAACGGTCGTCCGGCGTCATCGCGATGCCGGCCGGGAGCTTGCCGACGGGGAGCGTCCAGCGCACCGTGCCGCTGGCGAGGTCGATCGCGCTGACCTGGTCGCTGCCTTGCTGCGTGACGAACGCCATCGTGCTTTTCGCATCGAAGGCCACGTGGCTCGGCAGTTTCGGCAACGGAATGCGCTTCGTCAGCGTGAAGTCGCGACCGTTGTAGCGGTACAGGTCCACGTGATCGAGCCGTAGCGCCGTGGACACGAAATACTTCTGGTCCGGCGTGAAACCGATCTGGTACGGGTCGAGCACATCCTTGATGCGGCGCTGCACCTGGCCCGATTTCGGATCGAGGAACACGAGTTCGTTGCCCATCGAACTGGCCACGATCACCGATTTGTTGTCCGGCGTGGGCATCAGGTGGTGCGGCTCCTTGCCGACCGGGAAGGTCTGCAGGCTGCGGTACGATTTCTGGTCGAGCAGCTGCACGGTGGCATCGCGCGAATTGAGCACGACCACGACATTGGCATGGACGGCCTGCGCGGCCAGAACGCCTGTCAGGCTGGTGGCAAGCAGGACGCGGCGGAAATTGCGGAACATGGGAACTCGCGGCAAGGAGGTAGGAAGCCTTCATTTTAAGGCCAATACCGAACGCGACAGGTATATCCCACACCTTTGCATGGGCATTCATTGCGTCGGTGCGCGGGGAATACAACGGCTTTCCATAATGGCATTGCCGCCTTGGCCATATTCTTCAAGGAATGCCGGCGCATGCCGCTGCGCGGGTGCCTTGCCGCGCTCCACTAGCCCCCCGGCGGCCCCTTGCACTACAATCGTCAACCCGAACGAACATTTTTAAGGAATGCCATGTCCATCACCACCACCCCATCCGGCCTGCAGTACGACGACGTCACGACCGGCGAAGGCGCCGAGGCGAAAGCCGGCCAGAACGTCACCGTGCATTACACCGGATACCTGCAGAATGCCGATGGCAGCAAGGGCGCGAAATTCGACTCCAGCAAGGATCGCAACGACCCGTTCGAATTCGCGCTGGGCGCCGGCATGGTCATCCGCGGCTGGGACGAAGGCGTGCAGGGCATGAAAGTCGGCGGTACCCGCCAGCTGATCATCCCGGCCGACCTGGGCTATGGCGCGCGCGGCGCCGGCGGCGTGATTCCGCCGAACGCCACGCTGATCTTCGACGTCGAACTGCTGGGCGTCTGATGCGGCTGCCGGCACCGATGCGCTGGCCGTTGCTCGCCGCGGCTGCCCTGCTGATGGCGGCGTTGTCCGGCTGCACCGTGGTCGCCGTCGGCGCGGCCGTGGTCGGTGCCGGCGTGACGGTCGCCTCGACCGCGGTCGACGTGGGTGTCGCTGCCGGCAAGGGAGTCGTCTACGTGGGCAAGGCCGCCCTGTCGGACGATGACGACGAAGAGGACAAGAAGAAGTAAGGAAGACGGGACAACCGTCGATTCAGCGAAGGCGCCCCTGCGGCGCCTTTTTTCACGCCTTCCCCAATCGTTTTATAGCCGCTGAGACAAGCCACAGGGCAAGGCGCATCGTCGACAGTATTTCAGTACGGCGAGGCGATGCAACGCCGCCATGTGGTTTGTATCAGCGGCTATCAGCGTTGCCAGCCGCGCTGGATGGCCTCCTGCTCCGCTTTCGCATCGAGCGGGTCGCCGGATATGCGCTGGTCGATCGCCGCTTCCACCGGCGGCGGCAGCTCGGTGGCGGTGGCATTGGCGGCAGTGTTGGCGGGGGCGGCCTGCAGCGGCCGCGGATTGTGCATTACCAGCGGCAGGCGCCATTCCTGCCCGGTCTTGCAGGCCAGGCCATCGATTTCGGCCGTGCCGGTGCCGCTGGCGAAGCTGCGGCAATAACTGCCGTCCGCGGACACGAACGACATGCCGATCCGCACCGCGCCGGCCGCCCGCGCCGCCGCGCTGGCGGCCATGCCCGCGGCACCGGGAGGCACCGAAGGCTGCTGCTCGAGCGCGGTAACGAGGCGGCCCTGCGCCGTCAGCGTGCCGTCGCGGCTGGCGATCAGGTCGATTTTTCCGTCGTCGGCCGTCATGTACGACAGGCCGAACGTGCCGGCCAGCAAGCCCAAGACGAGCACCCCGGCCAACGCCATCCATTCCGGCCACGCCCAGCGGCGCTCGCGCGTGGCCTTGCGCGCCGCCAGCTGGGTGGCTTCGCGCCGCGCCCGCACGGTGTCGAGGCTGACGACGGTGGCCTGGCGCTGCGGCCGCATGCGCTGCGCATCGTCGCCGGGCGCGAAACCGGCGAACACGTTGCTGCGGCGCGTCTTGTACGAGGCAACGCGCCGGGCCAGCGCCAGATCGCTGGAACAGGCCTGCTCCACCGCGCGGCGCGTGGCCGCATCCAGTTCGCCATCGGCATATGCCATCAGGGTTTCGTCGGAAAAGCTCATGATGTAGGCCCGCCTGTGTTCACGCAACGAACCTTCATATTAGCACCGGCTCGACCCGGTCCCGCGCCCGTCTTGCAGCCGCGTGTCGCGCATCATGGCCCCGGCCGCCGCGCCGGCATGCCATGGGTTCGGTGTGCACCGCAGCAGCCCAGTAGCCATATGGGTTTCTGTTGTTTCAAAGGATTACTTTCCGCAAATATTGTGCTAATCTGCGGCCTCTATTAACCACGGAGGTAGTAATGAAAAAAGGCGAACTGATTGCAGAATTCGCGAAGCGTACCGAAATGTCCGGTGCCGCCGCCAACGACGCAGTGAACACCCTGATTGCCATCGTTACCGAGCGCCTGAAAAAGGGTGACACGGTCGGCATCACCGGCTTCGGCACCTTCTCGGTTGCCAAGCGCGCTGCTCGCAAAGGCCGCAATCCTGCAACCGGCGAAGCGATCAAGATCGCCGCGTCGAAGACGCCGAAGTTCTCGGCGGGCGCCACGCTGAAAGCGGCAGTGAACCCGGCCAAGAAGAAGTAATCGCGCGGATTTCCATACGGCGGTTCAGGGCCCGGTCGCCTCGGGTCCTGAACCGCCGTAGTCATTTGGAAGGGTTGCTCTACAGTTTCCACCGCCGGATGCGCCGCCGTTTTGTATGATGCGCAGACCGAAACCCACGAGGACATCCATGAGCCTGCAACAACAATTCGACCAGGCGGTCGCCGATTCGAAAAACCTGCCGGAACGCCCGGACAACATGACGCTGCTCAAGCTCTACGCGCTGTTCAAGCAGGGCTCGAGCGGCGACGCGACGGGCGAGCGTCCCGGCATGACGGACTTCGTCAACCGCGCCAAGTACGATGCCTGGGCGGGCCTGCAGGGCACGTCGCAGGATGACGCGCAGCAGCAATACATCGACCTGATCACCGACCTGAAAGGTTGAGGGTCGAAACGATCGATGGCTGACCGGCCGGTCCGCCATTGCCGGCAGCCGCCGGCCTCCCTCCCGCCGGCCAGCTCGTCAGCCGGGGGCAAACACCTTGCGCATCTTCTCGGCGACCTTGCTCCGGATCGCCGGCGCGAAAGCGCCATACAGGAATCCCAGCTTGATCCGCATCTGCGCCTGGTTTTCCAGCAGCGTGAGGGTACCTTCGACACCGCTTTTCTCGAACCTCAGCACGTCGCCCTGCCACCGGCAGGAAAGACCCAGCTCGTGCGCCAGCTTGTCGGCCACCTGCTGGGCCGCGGCACGCGCGACGTCGGGCGCAAGGTTGTGGGGTTGGGTGATGTTGATCATTCGGGCGCCGGGCAAAAGGCGCAATGATGCCATAAAGACCTGTCTGGCGAGCAACGCGGTCCGTGCGGCGCTCGCGCCCTACAGCAGCCGGAACGCGGCAAGCGCCACGGCTGTCGGCGGCAGTGCCGCCAGCAGCAGGTTCACCGCCGAGACCGTCTCCAGCGCGAAGTACCCCTTGAGGATGGACATGCCGGCCGGATTGGGCGCATTGGCGATCACCGTGAGGCCGCCGCCGGCCACCGCGCCCGTCACCAGCGCATACTTGAACTCGTCGCCGAGGCCTTCCACGAGCGAACCCAGGTAGGTGAGCGCGGCGTTGTCGGTGATGGCCGTCAGCGCCGCGGCGCCGTAGAACACGGCGTCGCTGCTCATGCTCATCAATGCCGGCTGCAGCCACCACTGCTGCTGCCCGCCCAGCACGACGAGGCCGGCCAGGAAGAACGCCACCAGCAAGCCCTCGCGCAGGATCAGCCGGTCCTGGAAGCGCGCATAGGCATGGGCCACGCCGAGGAAGAACAGGAACAGTCCCATGAACACCGGCGGATGGTGCGCGAACACCACCACGCCGGCGAGAAATGCCAGGTGCACCAGCACCAGCGGAAACGGCACCGGCGCCTCGGCGGCGGTGGCGGCGGGACGGTGCGCCGCCAGTTCGCGCGCGAACAGCGCGGTGACGCCTGCCGCGTTGACGAGCACCGCCAGGGCCGCCTTCCAGCCGATGTGCGCCATCATGAACGGCAGGTCCCAGCCCCATTTCGCCGCCACCATCAGCACCGGCGGCGCGGCATACGGCGTCAGCGTGCCGCCGATCGACACATTGACGAACAACACGCCCAGCGTGGCGTACTTCAGCCGTTCCGTAATGTTGCCGGAAAAGATGCGTTCGGCCAGGATCAGCGCGGCCAGCGTCATGGCGGCCGGCTCCGTGATGAACGAGCCCAGCAGTGGCACCAGCGCCAGCACGAGAAAGTAGGTCCCCACGCTGCCGGACAATGGCAGCGCCCGCGCCAGCAGCGCCACCGCCCCCTTCGTCGTCTGCAGGATCGGCCGGGTGGCGGCGATCACCATGATGACGAACACGAACATCGGCTCGGTAAAATTGCGGCTGTCCAGGTAAGCCACCGCGGAGCCGGTGCCGGCCGTGCTGCCGATGAACGCCACCAGCACCAGCGCCCAGAAGCCGAACACCACTTCGACTTCGCCCAGCAGGTGCCAGATGCCCGCATGCACCGGGAAGCGGTGCGCGCCCCGTTCGAACACCTTCGCGGTGAACGTGTGCAGGATGGCGACCGCGAACAGCGCCGCGCCGGCGATCTCGATGGTGCTGGGCGTCATGCATTTCCTCCGAAACAGTCAGCTCGACATTGTAAGCCGGCAATGACGACGCAAGACGGACAGCCTGGAGTTTGCAGGGTGATTCGGGCGGCCGGCGCCGCGCGCGGGCAACGGCGCGCGGCGCATTTGCTTATATGTATTGTGTCTAAGCCTGAATTGTGAGAAAGGGGAAATTGCCCTAAAATACAGTGCTTTGCTGAAGTTGGGATTGTTTTATCGACCGCTTCACACCAACATTGATAGGACTGCTATGACCCACGTTGTCACCGAATCTTGCATCGCCTGCCGGTATACGGACTGCGTCGATGTTTGCCCGGTAGATTGTTTCCGCGAAGGCCCGAACTTCCTGTCCATCGACCCCGATGAATGCATCGACTGCGCCGTGTGCGTGGCCGAGTGCCCGGTCAACGCCATTTTCGCGGAAGAAGATGTGCCGTCCGACCAGCAGCACTATATCAAGCTCAACGCGGACCTGTCCCGCAACTGGCCTTCGATCACGAAGACCAAGCCAGCCCTGCCGGAAGCCGAGCAGTTCAAGGACGTCAAGGAAAAGCTCAATTTGCTGGTGCGCTAACGGCAGCTCCCTCCGGCACCTTTGCGCCGGGCATGGTTTCATGCCCTCGCGCGCAGGCGTGCCGCATTTGAATTCACAGGATAGAAAATCGTCATGAATATCGTCAGCACCCCTCCAGGTGGCTTCCATGAAACGGACGCCGTCATCATCGGCGCCGGCCCCGTCGGCCTGTTCCAGGTCTTCGAACTGGGCCTGCTGGAAATCAAGGCCCACGTGATCGATTCGCTGGCGGCCGTCGGCGGCCAGTGCGTGGAGCTGTACCCGGACAAGCCGATCTACGATATTCCCGCGATCCCTTCCTGCACCGGCCAGGAATTGACGGACGGCCTGCTCAAGCAGATCGAACCGTTCGGCGCCACGTTCCACCTGGGCCAGGAAGTGACCCTGGTGCACAAGCGTGAAGACGGCCGTTTCGACGTTGAAACCAGCCTGGGCACCAAGCTCATCACGAAAACCATCTTCATCGCCGCCGGCGTCGGTTCGTTCCAGCCGCGCACGATGAAGGTGGACGGCCTGGAAGCCTTCGACGGCTCGCAGGTGTTCTACCGCGTGAAGGACCCGGCGCAGTTCGAAGGCAAGAACCTGGTCATCTGCGGCGGCGGCGATTCCGCGCTGGACTGGGCGCTGAACTTCGTCGGCAAGGCCGAGTCCGTGGTGCTGCTGCACCGCCGCGAGGATTTCCGTGCAGCACCGGCATCCGTTGCGAAAATGAAGCAGCTGTGCGAAGACTATGAAATGCAGCTGATCATCGGCCAGGTTTCCGGCATCGAGCAGAAGGATGGCAAGCTGTCCGAACTGCGCGTGACCGGCGCGGACGGCGTGACCCGCCGCGTGCCGCTGGACATGCTGCTGGTGTTCTACGGCCTGTCGCCGAAGCTGGGTCCGATTGCCGAATGGGGCCTGGACATCGAACGCAAGCAGCTGAAGGTGACGTCGACCGAGAAGTTCGAAACCAATGTGCCGGGTATTTTCGCCGTGGGCGACATCAATACGTATCCGGGCAAGAAAAAACTGATCCTGTCGGGCTTCCACGAGGCCGCGCTGGCCGCCTTCGGCGCCGCGCCCTACATCTTCCCGGACAAGAAGATCCACATGCAGTACACCACCACGTCGCCAAAACTCCACAAAGTTCTGGGCGTCGAATCGCCGGTCTTCGACTGAAAACCGGCCACCTGGGAGTGAACTTAGGTTGATATAAGTATCTCTTACCGGGGCTTCAGACGAGTCCTACAAAAAAGCAGCGGAAACGCTGCTTTTTTTGTTTCACGGGCACTATTATCGTGAGAACCAAGGGGTTCATTTCCTCATTTTGTTGCTTTACTGCACGTTCCTGACAGCAATCTGAAAATGCTTTACGTCAAGAACAAACGGCCTATAATGGACTTATGATTTCTGCGCTGCACGTTTTGTTGCAGTGCACATGACCCGGGAATACCTATGCTTTACCAACTTCACGAGATGCAACGTACCTTCCTGAACCCGCTGATGCAGTGGGCGGAAGCCTCTTCGAAACTGTTCAGCAACCCGGTATCGCCGCTCGCCCACACGCCGTTTTCGCAACGGATCGCCGCCGGCTACGAGTTGCTGTACCGCCTGGGCAAGGATTACGAAAAACCGCAGTTCGGCATCGATACCACCACCGTCGACGGCAAGCCGGTATCGATCATCGAGCATGCCGAAGTCACGAAGCCGTTCTGCCGCCTGCTCCACTTCCGCAAGGATGTGCGCGACGACCTGAAGCAGCCGACCGTGCTGCTGGTGGCGCCCCTGTCCGGCCACCACTCGACGCTGCTGCGCGACACGGTACGCGGCCTGCTGCCGGAACACGACGTCTACATCACCGACTGGACCGATGCGCGCATGGTGCCGCTGTCCGATGGCGCGTTCCATCTCGACGATTACATTTATTACGTACAGGACTTCATCCGCCACCTGGGACCGGACGTGCACGTGATTTCCGTGTGCCAGCCAACGGTGCCGGTGCTGGCCGCGATCTCGCTGATGGCGTCCAACAACGATCCGAAGCTGCCGAAGACGATGACGATGATGGGCGGCCCGATCGACCCGCGCAAATCGCCGACCGCCGTGAACAACCTGGCCATCGAAAAACCGTTCTCGTGGTTCGAGAACACCGTGATCTATCCGGTGCCGCCGAATTACCCGGGCTTTGGCCGCAAGGTCTACCCCGGCTTCCTGCAGCATGCCGGCTTCATCGCGATGAACCCGGGCCGCCACGCGCAATCGCATCGCGAGTTCTACATGCAACTGGTGCGCGGCGACGACGACTCGGCCGAAGGCCACCGCAAGTTCTACGACGAGTACAACGCCGTGCTCGACATGCCGTCCGAGTACTACCTCGATACGATCAAGACCGTGTTCCAGGAACACCGCCTGCCGAACGGCACGTGGGAAGTGGGCGGCCAGCTGGTGCGCCCGCAGGATATCAAGAACGTCGCGCTGCTGACCGTCGAAGGCGAACTGGACGATATTTCCGGCGCCGGCCAGACGCAGGCCGCCCACGAGCTGTGCAGCGGCATTCCGGCCGACAAGCAGGAAGACTACGTGGTGCCGGGCGCCGGCCACTATGGCATCTTCTCCGGCCGCCGCTGGCGCGAGCTGGTGTGCCCGAAGATCACCTCGTTCATCCGGCAACACGCCTGAGCCGCACGTATTCGCGGATATCTTCGGGTATCCGCAACGACTGGCCGCCCTCCCGGGGCGGCCTTTTTCATGGCAGGCAGTAACGCCTGGGCCGCCAGGGCGCGGCTACCGGCATCAATTTCCCGGCACCCCGAGCTCTCCGACCCGCCGCCAGTAATCCTTCTCCACCTGGCCGAAGTCGACGCCCTTCGCCGCGTCGTTGAACGCCCGCTGCTGCACGAGCCCGGCCTGCGTGCGCTTGAAGCACACATGCACCGGCCGCTCGCGGAACAGCCGTTCGTTGACGGCGACGCGATCGCGATCGACCGGGCCGAACCGCGTGGCGAGCAGGTAGCGCAGCACGCGCCGCTCCATCAGGATCGCCGGGAAACGCCGCGCCAGCAGCTTGCGCAGGTTGGTTTCGTCATTGACGGCCTCCTCCACGTCGAGCCGCCCCTGGCGGGCCAGCGCATCGAACTCGTCGCCGTTGGCGAAGCCGCCCACGGTACCGATGCGCACGCCACGCAGGTCGGCCACCTGCGCGGCGCGCACGGGTTTGTCCTTCAGGTAGACCAGCACCGTCAGCGTGTTGCCGACCGGCGCCGAGAAATGGCACAGCGTTTCACGTTCGGGGGTGCGCCACACCGCAAGGAAGCCGGCGTAGCGGCTGTCTTTCAGGCCCAGTTCCATCGCGCGCTTCCACGGAAAATAATCGATGCGGGCGGTGTAGCCAAGGCGGTCGAGCACGGTGCGCAGCATCGCCCCGGACAGGCCGTCGTCCGGCAGGTCGTCGCTGACGAAGGGCGGCCATTCCTCGGCCGCGAAGCGGATCGTTTGCGGCGTTTGCGCCACGACAGGAGTGACAGCGCCAGCGCACACACAGGCGAGTGCGCAAGCGCGCAGGCCTGGCAGTGCCCGATGGAACACGCCATGCCATATCTTGCGCGACAATCCGGGCATCGAATCGGGCATGAAATCGGGCATGAAGACAGCCGGCAGGCGGCGCGCGCTCATGCGGGACGTGTCTCGACAAAGGTCGGCTTTGCTTTGGTCATGAGCCGATGCTCCCACAAAGCGCAGCCAAAGCCAAGCGCGCCTTGCGTTATGCAACAGAACGCGCCGGCCCGATATGGCACGACCCGCCGCGAATGAAGGATAATGCGGCTTTGCAGCAGTGACGCCCACCTTGACTCACACCGTGACCGACCAGAAGCCCCTCGCCGACCGTATCGAAGACGTCTTGCCGCAGACGCAATGCACGAAGTGCGGCTATGCCGGCTGCCGGCCGTATGCGGAAGCGATCGCGGCGGGCGAGGCGCCCATCAACCAGTGCCCGCCCGGCGGCCACGAGGGCATCGTACGCCTTTCCGCCGTGACCGGTTACCCCGTCATCCCTCTGAACCCCGAGAACGGGCTGGAGCGGCCGCGCGCGGTGGCCTTCATCGACGAGGCGCTGTGCATCGGCTGCACGCTGTGCATCCAGGCCTGCCCGGTCGACGCGATCATGGGCGCGGCCAAGCAGATGCACACCATCATCCCCGAGCTGTGCACCGGCTGCGACCTGTGCGTGAAGCCGTGCCCGGTAGACTGCATCGTGATGTACCCGGTGACCGAGGCCACCGGCTGGAATGCCTGGTCGCAGGCCGACGCCGATGCCGCGCGCGACCGCCACGATTTCCGCCTGGCCCGCCTGAAGCGCGAGCGCGACGAAAACGATGCGCGGCTCGCCGCCAAGGCGCAGGCCAAGATGGCGGCCGTCGACAACCTCGCGCCGGCGAACGATGCCGAGCTGGCGGAAAAGGAACGCAAGCGCGCGATCATCGCCGCCGCGATGGAACGCGCCCGCCTGAAGGCGGAGGCAGCCAAGGCCGCCGCCGCCCAGGACAACAAACCCGACCAATGAACGCAGCCAAACGCCACGAAATCTTTCGCCGCCTGCGCGAAGCCAATCCCCATCCCACCACCGAGCTCGAATACACCACGCCGTTCGAACTGCTGATCGCCGTGCTGCTGTCGGCGCAGGCCACGGACGTGGGCGTCAACAAGGCCACGCGCAAGCTGTACCCCGTGGCGAACACGCCGCAGGCGATCCTCGACCTGGGCCTGGACGGGCTCATCGCGTATATCCAGACCATCGGCCTGTTCAACACCAAGGCGAAGAACGTGATGGCCACGTGCCGGATCCTCGTCGACCAGCACGGCGGCGAAGTGCCGCGCGACCGCGAGGCGCTCGAAGCGCTGCCCGGCGTGGGCCGCAAGACCGCCAACGTGGTGCTCAATACCGCCTTCGGCGAACCGACGATCGCGGTGGACACGCACATCTTCCGTGTTTCGAACCGCACCAATATCGCGCCGGGCAAGACGGTGGACATCGTCGAGCAGAAATTATTGAAGTTCGTGCCGAAGGAATTCCTGCAGGATGCCCACCACTGGCTGATCCTGCACGGCCGCTACACGTGCATCGCCCGCAAGCCGCAGTGCTGGAACTGCATGATCGTGGATCTGTGCGAATACAGGGACAAGACGCCGGCGCCGAAGGTGGTTTGAAGCGACAGCTGGGGGCGGTTGCGCTGCAGGGTCTGTCCCCGCCAGTCGTTGCCGCTGAACGCAACTGCCGGCGTTGATCGAGGGGACTGACCCCGGTTTTTTTGCGTGCAGCTGGCGGTTGAGCAGCTGGGGCCCATCCCCGCCGGTTGGCGGCCGTGACGCAGTCGTTGGCAGGGATCGAGCTGCCAGCTGGACTGGATGTCCACACTTACCGGGGACAGCCCCCTGCGGCTCACCCGGAAATGGTGTAAGACACCTGCCCCCTGCTGCCCGACGTTTATAGCAGCACCATGTTATCCCGGTGGATCAGTTCCTTCCCCTCGACATACCCGAGGATGGACTCGATCTCCGCCGACGGCTTGCGCAGGATGCGCCGGGCTTCGCCGCTGGTGTAGTTGGACAGGCCGCGGGCGATCGCCACGCCGCCCTGGCTGATGCAGGTGATGACGGCGCCGCGGCCGAATTCGCCGCGCACCTCGGTGACGCCGATCGGCAGCAGCGACTTGCCTTCGCGCGACACCTTTTCGATGGCGCCGGCATCGATGACGACCTGGCCCGCCGTGTGCAGGTGATCGGCCATCCACTGCTTGCGCGCGGTGAGGTGGCCGGTCTGCGCCTGCAGCTCGGTGCCGATCGCTTCGCCGGAGGCCAGCCGCGTCAGCACCTCGTCCTCGCGCCCGAACGCGATCACGGTGTGCGCGCCGGACTTGGCGGCGCGCCTGGCGGCCAGGATCTTGGTCAGCATGCCGCCGCGCCCCAGGCTCGAGCCGGCGCCGCCCGCCATCGCTTCGAGCTGCGGGTCGCCGGCGATGCCGCTGGTGATCAGGAAGGCCGCCGGGTCCTTGCGCGGATCGGCGGAGAACAGGCCGCGCTGGTCCGTCAGGATGATCAGCGCATCGGCCTCGATCAGGTTGGCCACCAGCGCGCCCAGCGTGTCGTTGTCGCCGAACTTGATTTCATCGGTGACGACCGTGTCGTTCTCGTTGATGATCGGCACCACGCCCAGCGACAGCAGCGTGGTCAGCGTGGAACGCGCGTTCAGGTAGCGTTCGCGGTCGGCCAGGTCGGCGTGCGTGAGCAGCACCTGCGCGGTGCCGATGCCGTGCGCGCGAAAGCTCGTTTCGTAGATCTGTGCCAGGCCCATCTGGCCCACGGCGGCGCAGGCCTGCAGTTCATGGATGTCGGTGGGGCGGTGCTCGAAGCCCAGGCGCAGCATGCCTTCGGCGATCGCGCCGGAGCTGACCAGCACGACCTGTTTGCCCAGCGTTCGCAGCGTGGCGATCTGTGCGGCCCAGCGCGCGATGGCGGCCTGGTCGAGGCCCCGGCCGTCGTTGGTGACGAGCGAGGAACCGACCTTGACGATGACGCGGCCGGCTTTCTGGACAACGGAATGTGTGATGCGCGAATTCATGGGGCGGCAAACTCTTATTGAAGGACTGGATCAAGTGCTGAAGTCGCCGGGCCGGTCGCCCTGCTTTGCCGCTGACGCCGCCCGCTCCGCGGGTGACGGATCGGGCAGGTAACAGTTGAGAGAATTTTAACCGGTAACGCGTGCGCTTACCGGGGCGGGATGCAAAAAGGGCCCGCGTGGCGGGCCCTTGGGAGGTAACGGACGGCGATCAGTCGAGGATCTTGAAACGCGGATCGTCCGGATCGATCGACGAGATGCCGCGCGCTTCCTCGGTCATCTGCGTTTCGCCGGCACGCTGCTCGCTGTGGCGCATCTTTTCCAGGTACAGGTAGATCGCGTTGACGAGTTCCTGCGTGCCTTCGCGGCCGAGCGCGGAAATCTCGAAGACCGGGCCCTTGAAGCCGAACTTCTTGACGAAGTCCTTCACGCGCTTGGCGCGCTCCGCTTCCGGCACCACGTCGAGCTTGTTCAGCACCAGCCAGCGCGGCTTGTCCAGCAGCGCTTCGTCGTACTTTTCCAGCTCTTTCACAAGCGCCTTGGCTTCCTTCACCGGGTCCACCGTGGCTTCGAACGGCGCCAGGTCGACGATGTGCAGCAGCAGGCCGGTGCGCGACAGGTGGCGCAGGAACTGGTGGCCGAGGCCCGCGCCTTCGGCGGCACCCTCGATCAGGCCTGGAATGTCGGCGATCACGAAGCTTTTTTCATGCGACACGCGCACCACGCCCAGGTTCGGGTGCAGCGTCGTGAACGGATAGTCGGCAATCTTCGGGCGCGCGTTCGACACGGCCGTGATGAACGTCGACTTGCCGGCGTTCGGCATGCCCAGCAGGCCCACGTCCGCCAGCACCTTCAGTTCCAGGCGCAGTTCGCGGCGTTCGCCTTCCTTGCCGTCGGTTTTCTGGCGCGGCGCGCGGTTGGTCGACGTCTTGAAGTGGATATTGCCCCAGCCGCCCTCGCCGCCCTTGGCCAGCATTTCGACCTGGCCATGCTCGGTCATGTCGGCGAGCATCTCGCCGGTCACGTCGTCGATGATCAGGGTGCCGACCGGCACGCGCAGCGTCACGTCGGCCGCGCCCTTGCCGTAGCAGTCGGAGCCGCGGCCCGGTTCGCCGTTGTCGGCGCGGTGCATTTTCGAATAGCGGTAGTCGACGAGCGTGTTGATGTTACGGTCGGCCACGGCCCAGATGGTGCCGCCGGTGCCGCCGTCGCCGCCGTCCGGGCCGCCGAATGGGCGAAACTTCTCACGCCGGAAAGAGGCGCAGCCGTTGCCGCCGTTACCGGCAATGACTTCGATGCGTGCTTCGTCGATGAACTTCATATCTACCGCCTGAAAATGAAAAAGGCTCCACCGATGGCAGAGCCTTTCGATAACAAAGGCTCGCGCCTTACATCACCGTGTGGGCTGAATTACTGAGCAGCCGGAACGACGGTAACGAACTTGTTGTTGCCTGCGCCCTTGACCACGAACTTGACCACGCCGTCGACCAGTGCGAACAGGGTGTGGTCCTTGCCGGTGCCAACGCCTTCGCCGGCGCGGACTGGGGTGCCACGCTGGCGGATGATGATGCCGCCGGCGTTGATCGTTTGACCGCCGTAAACCTTAACGCCCAGGCGCTTTGATTCGGAATCGCGGCCGTTGCGGGTAGTACCGCCACCTTTTTTGTGTGCCATTTATTGCTCCTTGATTGAAGAATTCAGATAACAGCGATTAGCCGTTGATCGAAACGATTTGGATTTCGGTGTAGTTCTGGCGATGGCCCTGGTGCTTCTGGTAGTGCTTACGACGGCGCATCTTGAAGATCTTGACCTTGTCGTGACGACCTTGGGAAACCACTTTCACGAGAACCGTTGCACCTTCAACCAGTGGAGCACCAAACTTGATGCTGTCGCCCGCGCCAACGGCGAGGACTTGATCGATGGTGAGTTCGGAACCAATGTCAGCAGGTATCTGTTCTACTTTGAGTTTTTCGCCAGCGACAACTTTGTATTGCTTGCCACCGGTTTTTATGACCGCGTACATGATTTGAAACCTCATCAAATGTTAAGAAAATTCCCCTGCTCGACACCCGCGTCGACGGTACCTTGACGTGGGCGGAACTCAGAGAACCAACGATTATACATGCATGCCAAAATGCCGTCAAAAACTAATTCACAAAGCCTGGCGCTCGTGGTATGTCGGCAACTAAAGACGTGCATGTCGTATAATCGCGGCACTTCAAACCCGACCGTAGCAGGCTCGCCTTGTCCACCCAATCCACCAGCCAGAACAACATCATCAGCACCATCGCGGCCGACATGGACGCCGTCAACGGCGTGATCCGCCAGCGACTGCACTCGGAGGTGGCGTTGGTCAACCAGATCGCTGAATACATCATCAGCGCCGGCGGCAAGCGGATCCGCCCGGTACTGGTGCTGCTGGTGGCGAATGCCTACAAGTATGACGGCGCGGCGCACCATGAACTGGCGGCGGTGGTCGAATTCATCCACACGGCCACCCTGCTGCATGACGACGTGGTCGACGAATCGTCGCTGCGCCGCGGCCGCGCCACGGCCAATGCGCTGTTCGGCAACGCCGCCTCCGTGCTGGTGGGCGATTTCCTGTACTCGCGCTCGTTCCAGATGATGGTCTCGCTGAACAATATGCGCGTGATGCAGATCCTGTCGGACGCCACCAACGTGATCGCCGAAGGCGAAGTGCTGCAGCTGCTGAACATGCACGATCCGGATGTGAGCGAAGAAGCTTACCTGAAGGTGATCCGCTCGAAGACGGCCAAGCTGTTCGAGGCGGCCGCGGAACTGGGCGCGCTGGTGGCCGGCGCGAACGACGGGCTGATCGCCGCCGCCGGCGAATACGGCCGCTCGCTGGGCACCGCGTTCCAGCTGATCGACGACGTGCTCGATTACGCCGGCGACGCCACCGAGATCGGCAAGAACGTCGGCGACGACCTGCGCGAAGGCAAGCCGACGCTGCCGCTGATCTACCTGATGGAACACGGTACGGAAGAGCAGCGCCAGCTGGTGCGCTCGTGCATCGAAACGGGCGACGAACAGCACTTCGACGCCGTGCTCTCGGCAATCACCGCCAGCGGCGCCCTCGATTACACGCGCCGCGCCGCCGAAGTGCAGGCCGACCGCGCCACCGCGGCGCTGGCGGGCATGCCGGAGAGCCGCTACAAGGATTCGCTGCTGCAGCTGGCCCGCTTCGCGGTGGACCGCACGCATTGAGCGGATCGCACTGAACGCCGGCCGCGGTCTTGCGCCGCATTTGCTCATCACGGGCGTGCCGGCATGGCGCCCCGAGCAAGATGGTGATCGTTTCCACCCGTCTCCGGCAAAGCCGCGCCCCTTCCACCGCATTGGCTGGAACACAACTATAATCGGCGTTCCCACAGAGGACGTCCACCCATGAGAAAAAACCCCGCCCCGGGCGAATCCCCCGCCGCCGAACCGCGGCTGTACCGCGTCGTTGCCGGCCGCGTCCAGCAAATGATCCAGGACGACAACATCGGCCCCGGCGAACGCCTGCCTGCCGAGCGTGAACTGGCCGCCAGGCTGTCGGTCAGCCGCGCCTCGCTGCGCGAGGCGCTGATCGCGCTGGAACTGGGCGGCGTGGTCGAAGTGCGCGGCGGTTCCGGCGTCTATGTCTGCGAACAGCCGCTGCCGGCGGACGTGCCGGAAACCGGCCCCGGCCCCTTCGAAGTGCTGGCCGCGCGCCGCATGATCGAATCGGAAATCGCCGCCATCGCCGCCAAGGCCGCCACCGGCGCCGCCGTCGATGCGATCCTGAAGGCCGTGGAGCAGATGGAGCGCCACCACGAAGACCGCGCCAGCAACGAGATGGCCGACCGCAACTTTCACCTGGCGATCGCCCGCGCCACCGGCAACACCGCGCTCGTCGGCGTGGTCGAATACCTGTGGAACAACCGCGGCTCGCTGTGGCACAAGCTGAAGGAACACTACCAGACCGAGGAACTGCGGCTGCAGACGCTGCCGGACCACCGTAAAATCCTCGAAGCCATCGCCTCCCACGACGCCGCCGGCGCCCGGCACGCCATGCGTGCCCACCTGGAGCGCGTCACGCGCACGTTCTCGCGCGGCTGATTCCCCGCTTCTGACATACCTGCTCCTGCCGGGTTCGTGTCACATTGGTGCCAGGCACCGATGTGACACGAGCCCGGCCATATTCAGGCATGCGCTGGCCCCGCAAGTAATTTTCGAGTTTCCCGCACCACGGATCAGGTTCATCCGTGGTCGCCCACCTTGCTTAACTGGCCAGACCAATCTAGAATGGCCTGACCAAAAAGCCACGCCAACCCGACGGAGACAAGGTGAAAAACTCGAAGAAACTGCTGGCCGCCCTGGCCTGCTGCACGCTGCTGGGCGCCGCCCATGCCGAAGGCCCCTTCCGCAATACGGACAACAAGAACCTGAAGGATGTCTCCGAAGGCACCTATCCCGTGCCGTACAAGATGCCGGTCGTGGCCGAGATCACCGAGCAGCTGAACCGGATCCGCGCCTACATGGATCACGCCACGCCGACGTCCGTCGTCAACCGCAAGACCGGCGCGCCGATCACGGACTTCAAGACCCCCGTGGCCGACGCGGCCTTCGCGGAAGCGGCCGGCGACTACGGCATCATGGTGTACGAGATGGGCGTGGTGCATGCTGGCCTGATGAGCGCCGCGGAAGCCACCGGCGACAAGCGCTTCACCGCGATGACCAAGCGCCACTTCGACTTCTTCGGCCAGACGCTGCCCTACTTCCGCGCGCAGGAATCGAAGTTCCACCTGGAGCGCCAGAACAGCTTCGCGCGCTTCATCGATCCCCGTTCGCTGGACGACACCGGCTCGATGTGCGCCGCGCTGATGCGCGCCAAGGCGGCGAAGATCGGCCCGGACCTGTCGTGGATGATCAACAGCTGCAACGACTGGGTGTCGAACAAGCAGTTCCGCCTGGCCGACGGCACGATGGCCCGCAAGCGCCCGCAGGCCGTTTCGCTGTGGGGCGACGACATGTACATGGCCATTCCCGCGCTGGCCGAGGCGGGCCGCATGACGGGCGAGCGCAAGTACTTCGACCTGGCGGTGGCCAATGTGCTGGGCATGTCCGAGCGTCTGTACAACCCGCAGCTGAACCTGTTCACGCACGGCTGGCACGAGCACGTGCCGAACGCGCCGCGCTTCTATTGGGCCCGGGCGAACGGCTGGGCGGTCGTGGCGATGAGCGACCTGCTCGACGTGCTGCCGAAAGACCACCCCGGCTACGACAAGGTGCTGAACCAGCTGCGCTCCACGCTGAAGGGCATCGCCGAACTGCAGTCCGGCACCGGCCTGTGGCACCAGATGATCGACCGTAACGACTCGTACCTGGAAACGTCCGCCTCGGCGATGTTCACCTACGTGATCGCCCACGCGATCAACCAGGGCTGGATCAACCCCACCACGTATGGCTCGGTCGCGCAGGCCGGCTGGGTGGCCCTGACCACGAAGATCAACGACAAGGGCCAGGTCGAAGGCACCTGCGTGGGCACCACCCTCGCATCGGACCAGGTCTACTACTACAACCGCCCGACCAGCGTGCACGCGCTGCACGGCTACGGCCCGGTGCTGCTGGCCGGCGCCGAGATGATCAAGCTGCTGAAGAACCCGAAGGTGAGCGTGGAGTACAAGCTGCGCACCTACCATTACCAACCGAAGGATGGCGGCAAGACCGACTACCGCGAACACCAATAAGGGATGACGATGACCCGTACCACTTTCAAGCTGGCGACAGTTTCCGCGCTGCTGCTGGCAGCGAACATCGGCAATGCCGCCGGCCTGCGCGTGACGCTGTCGCATGACCTGGACAGCGCCCGCCCGTCCGAGACGGTGACGATCGCGTGGAAGGACGTGAACGCCGCGCTGCCCGGCGCCCTGATCCAGCGCATCGCGGTGAAGGATGCCAGCGGCAAGGTGGTGCCGTTCCAGGTGACCAACGTGGCGCCGCACGCCAAGGACCCGCAGAACGTGGGCGCCGCCTACGGCGACCTGATCTTCCAGCACAGCTTCAGGGCCGGCGAGAAGAGCGCCACCTACACGGTGGAAAAAACCGAGACGATCGCACCGGTGTTCCCGGCGCAGACATCGGCCCGCTACATCCAGGAACGCCTGGACGATTTCGGCTGGGAGAACGACAAGCTGGCGCACCGCACCTACGGCCCCGCGCTGATGGCGCCGGCGCCGGCGGGCAGCGGCAAGGAAGTGCTGCAGACCTCCGGCCTGGACCTGTGGTTCAAGCGCGTGCCGTATCCGATCGTCGACCGCTGGTACAACAAGGGCCATGACCATTACCACAAGGACGAAGGCGAAGGCATGGACTTCTACAACGTCGGCAAGTCGCGCGGTGCCGGCGGCACCGGCGTGTGGGATGGCAAGACGCTGCACGTGTCGGCCAACTACGCCGGCTGGAAGGTGCTGGCCAATGGCCCGATCCGCTCGATCTTCGAGCTGCGCTACGACAGCTGGGACGCCGCCGGCACGGCGGTCACGGAAGTCAAGCGCTTCACGGTGGATGCCGGCCACCAGCTGGACCGCATCGACAGCACGTTCGAGTTCAAGGGCCCGTCCACGCTGACGGTGGCCGTGGGCCTGAACAAGACGCCGACCGACAAGGGCGAGAACGGCGTGGTCGACGTCAAGCGGGACAAGGCATCCGGCACGCTGCTGCAGTGGATCGAGCAGCGCAGCAAGGGCGCGTTCGGCACGGCCGTGATCCTGCCGGGCGCGCAGGAATTCACGGATGACGCGCTGAACAATCTCGTGCTGGCGCAGGTGAAATCGGGTGAGCCGCTGCGCTATTACGCCGGCGGCGCGTGGAGCGGTGCGAAGGAGATCACCACCGCGGCGCAGTGGCAGGCTTACGTGGCCGACTTCGCGAAGCGGGCCGCGAGCCCGGTGAAGGTGAACCTGCAGGCGCAGCCTTGAACACGATGGCCTGAAGGTTACAGACCCCGTTCCGGCAGGGCCGGCGCAATTGGAGTTGCGCCGGCCCTTTGCTTTTCCTTACAGGATTTCATGCACCAGGGCGGGCGGCCGGCACAGCCGCACGCCCTTCTCCGTGACCACGAACGGGCGGTTGATCAGCGCCGGATGGGCGCTCATCGCGTCAAGCAGCTGGTCGTCCGTCAGCGCCGCATCGGCGAGCTTCAATTGTTCGTACAAGTCGCCCTTGTCCCGCATCGCGCCGCGCGGCGTGAGACCCGCGCGGGCGATGATGTCCGCCAGTTCGGCGCGCGTCGGCGGATTCTTCACGTAATCGATGATCACGGGTTCGATGCCCGCTTCGCGGATCAGCGCGAGTGCGCCGCGCGAATTGCTGCATGCGTTGTTGTGGTAGATGGTAATGGGCATGGGAACTCCGGGCGTTGTTTTGACAGGGCCGGATGATAACGGAAGCAGGTGCGCAAAGGCTTCGTGGGAGCCGGGCACTCGACGCTTCGTGCCGGACAGTTGTCACCAATCGTGAAATCTGATGTAATAATGCCTACACCGTCGGGGTGTAGCTTAGCCCGGTAGAGCGCTACGTTCGGGACGTAGAGGCCGGAGGTTCGAATCCTCTCACCCCGACCAAATTCCTCGCTTCAAATCAATCACTTACGAAGCCAGCTTTCTGGCTTCTCATGTCCATCCTGCTGAACGGCCAATTGATACGACTCTTCGGCGGTTCGACTTTGGCTGCGCGATCGGCACAAACAGGGGATCAGCAGGACGACACAATGCTTGGCTATGGCAATGGGGCTTGTCTCGCCGGTGTCGTAAACCTGCCCACGTCAATCGGCCAAATCCCAGCGGACAAAGTACAGTCATCAGATTGCGCGGAGCTCCGCTGAATTGGGGGGTGAAACATTGCAATTGCCGTGTCAACGCGGTTAGCCGATCGTACGGCACGCCTATCCAAACCTGCTGATACCGGTCAGAGCGGGCTATCTATGAGGACTTCCCGAGTTCTTCGGATGCGATATGCGCCAGGTCAAGCAAGGCATGCAGTTCCGAACTGCGAAGCTTTCGTGGCTCACGATCGATGACGCACAGCGTACCAAGCACGTGGCCGGTCTTGCCACTTACCGGAACGCCGGCGTAGAAGCGAATGCGTGGTTCGTTCTGGACAAGAGGGTTGGTGAAAAATCGTGGATCACTTGCGGCATCCTCGACAATAAAGGGCTCCGTACCCAGTACTGTATGCGAGCAGAATGCCCATTCGCGTGGGGTTTCCTGTGCATCGAGCCCTACGCGCGCCTTGAACCACTGCCGTGTAGATGTCAGCAGGGAAATGAGTGCAATCGGTGACCCGGTTGCGAGCGATGCGAGCCGCACTATTCGATCAAAACGCTGTTCCGCAGCGGTATCGACAAGCCCGGAACCATACAGGGCTTTCAGCCGATCCTGCTCGCTCCGACTGACAGGGTAGCCAGGATGTGCCTTGGCCAAAAATTCAGCAGCCGGTATCGTGGAGGTACTCATTTCACCGGCGACGGCATACCGGGCCTCATCGGGGAGCGGGGCCAGTTGCAGCAAATGCCCAATTTCATCAAACCTTGTCCGACGATGCCCGCCCGGAGTTTTCCAGGAAACGATCAGGCCGTTTTCCATCCACGCCTGTACAGTGCTCGTCGCTACGCCCAGGATCCGTGCCACTGCCGTGGTAGTAAGAATACTATCCTTGTCCAAAACCGGTATATCCTTCCATCAGCTGCCACAAGATCCGATGCCACACCGGATCGCCGCCAGTCCTGCATCCTTAATGGATTGCCAATGTGATTGATGCTGGCCTGCCCAATTGGGACGGCGCCAGCTTTTGCTTCCTCAACGATGCAATCTCTGGCTGAATCCGGAAAACCGCCGCCTGTGCCGCCAGCTCGGCAGCTTGTTCATGCAACGATGCCGATGCAGCAAATGCTTCTTCAACCAAGGCAGCGTTTTGCTGGGTACCAGCGTCCATCTCCGAAACCGCGCGGTTGATCAATTCGATGCCCTGGGCCTGTTCGGTACTGGCATCGCTGATTTCCGTAACGATCCGTGTCACCGATTCGATATTGTCCACTACTTCATCCATTGTCCGGCCAGCCTCGGCGACCAAGGCGCTACCGGCGTCGACTTTTGCCAGCGAGTCTCCGATCAGTTCCTTGATCTCCTTCGCAGCGGCTGCCGAACGATGCGCCAGCGCCCTGACTTCCGATGCAACCACGGCGAAGCCACGTCCATTGTCACCTGCACGCGCAGCTTCCACTGCCGCATTCAAGGCGAGGATGTTGGTTTGAAACGCGATGCTGTCGATGGTGCTCGTGATCTCGGCGATCCGTCGTGCACTGCTGTCGATGGTACCCATGGTTGCCACAACCTTCCCTACGACAGCGCCGCCCCTGTTGGCGACGTCGCTGGCAAGCCTGGCCAGGCGACTCGCCTCACGTGCACCCTCACCATTCTGCTTTACCGTTGCAGTGAGCTCGTCCATTGCCGAGGCGGTTTCTTCGAGCGATGCGGCCTGCTGTTCGGTACGAACGGACAGATCGCGGTTACCATCTGCAATCTGTGCCGATGCCGCGGCAATCCCGTCTGTTCCATTGCGGACCTGGCCAACAATCGTTGCGAGTTTTTCAGACATCGTATTCAGGGACGACAACAGCCGGGCGAATTCGTTATTGCCACGTACTTCGGCGCGCGTGCTCAGATCTCCTTCTGCCACACGGCGTGCCACCGTAATGGCTTGATCGAGCGACCGGGTGACAGTGTTGGTCATGAACCGCCCCGCGATAATGCTCAGAATCAGGGCTGCCACCAGGCCTGCGCCCAACCACATCGTAGCGGAGTCAATGCGGGAATCGATGAGAAGACGATTCTTTTCGGCCCGTTCGTGCAGGTAGGCGGTGAGCGCTTTTGCATCCGCATCGCCGGCACGGTATGTCGGGTTGATCGTCCTGATGAGAATGGTCTGAGCCTCATCCCATTGACCGGCTCCGATGGCACGCGCTGCAGCAGAAGTACTTTCGGTACCAAGCTTGCCACTTGTCTCGAACCACTTGTCAGCAAGTACCTTCTCCTCCTCGGACGTGATGCCACTCCGGTAGGTCTCCCAGAGCTTGCGAATGTCGACGACGTTCCGGTCAATCACACCGTAGTGGATGTCGAGCGGGTGATCATGCATCGCCGCGTATTGGGTTCCGGGATTGTGCTGGAGGGCCTGCAGAACCTGGCTACGGCTTCCTTCCATGCGGAGACGAATTTTGTCTACTGTTGCCTGCGCCGTAACATCGGACAGGTGAATTTCCTGCAATGCATTCACTGCGTAGCGTGTCAGGCTGAGGCCCGACATGCCAACGGCAATTACCAGGGCAATGAGGGCACAGAGGGTACCGATCATCAGCGTTCGTACAGAGATTTTGTCAAGCATGGCGGGATCCAGGAAATGAGTAATTTGAGCAACCGGAAGCAATCTTGCATCACATATTGCCGTACGTCAACTCAATTTCGTCAAAATCGTCAAATTACGCAACGCTCTCGGGAGCGATCTGGCAAGCCCCACCAACAGGCCTCTGACTGGTTCACCGCAGCCAAACCGGTACTGTGGAGATACCATCCGGGTTCAGAGACTCCTTCGTGCAACTTAACCGGCTGTCGGCCGTACAGTACGATTCCAAGCGCCAGAACACTAAAGCTCTGCAATAATGGCAACTTTTTACCCATCACTTTTCCGACAATGAAGGTCAGAACGCACATCGCACTGCTTGTCGCAGCCATCCTGGTGCCTACGATCCTGTTCTCGGCAGCAGTGTTGAACGTATTGCTTACCGCCGAGCGCAAGGCGGCACTACGCAGCATGCAGGAATTGGCACGTGCCTCTGTCAATGTGATGGATCGTGAAATGACGTTTGCCATGGCTACTGCGCAGGCCTTGAGTACGTCACGAAACCTGCATGAGGGAAATTTTGAAGCGTTTTATGCCCAAGCGAAAACGACCAATTCAGATCGCGCCATCAGCGCCGCCCTCATCGATGAAACCGGCCAGCAGGTCTTCAATACCGTCCGTCCATTTGGAACACGCATACCCGCCCCCAATGCGGCAGCCAAGGCACGTGTCAAGAAAGTGATCGATGGCGGCCGGCCGGTCTTTAGCGACCTCATCAAGGGCAGCGCAACAGGAAAGTTCGTGGTCAGCGTTGAATATCCGGTCACCATCCATGATGGGCGACGTTTTGTCGTCAACGAATGGATGTTTTCCGAACACCTCAATGCACTCCTGCCAGCAAACGATATCCCGGCATCGTGGCTGATTTCCGTGTTCGACAAACGGGGCATCACCATTGCGCGCAATATCAACCCGGACAAATTCGTCGGCAAACCTCCAAGGCCCGAAAGGCTGCGCACCATCCTTGCCGGATTCGAAGGGCTTTCGCGAGCCTATACCCGTGACGGTATCGAGATGCATGGCGCCTGGGAGCGTTCTTCCATCACAGGATGGTCGGTTGGCGTAGGTGTGCCGGTATCCGAGATCGAAAAAATCGCCGTGCATTCCGTTGCACTGACAGCAGGTGGATTTCTCATTACGATACTTCTGGCCGTTGCAGGCGCCATGCTGTTCAGCCGAAGGCTGATCAGTGCGATAGATCAGGCATCCGCTTCGGCCGAGGCATTACCGGCATATCGTATTCCTCCTGTCGCAGACCTCCGTGTCGAAGAGATGAACCGGCTGCAAATGGCACTGCATCGTGCGGGGCACCTGCTTGTGGCCGGCGAAGCAACCAGACAACGGAGCCTGGAAGAAGCAAAGAATGCTCGTATCCATGCAGAACAGGCACAAAAAATTGCCGAGGACCAGAATCGGGCGAAAGACGAATTCCTGGCGATGCTGGGGCACGAACTACGTAATCCATTGGCGGCAATCGCATCGGGCGTCACATTGCTCAACATGCCTGACATCGGGAGCGAACGCTTCTCAAAAGTAAAAGCCATCATACAGCGACAGACCCGGCATTTGAGCCATCTGGTCGACGAGCTGCTTGACGCTCATCGCATTCTCAGCGGCAAAATCAGGCTCGCAAAAAGTCCAACCGATCTGAAGGTTGTCGTTGAATCCTGCCTGGCATCGCTTGAAGCCCGCGGCGCGACCAGGACACATGAAGTGAGCGTTTTCGCGTCCTCCGCTGTGGTCCAGGCCGATCCCACGCGCCTGGAGCAGATGATCTGTAATCTGCTCGACAACGCGCTGAAATACACTCCGGAAGGGGGATCCATTACTTTAAGGGTCCTGGCGAAAGGCGAGGACGCGATTGTGGAAGTGACCGACAGCGGCATCGGCCTGTCACCGGAGCTGCTGGACAAAGCCTTTGATGTGTTTGTGCAAGGCAAAGTGATCAATCGAGCGAAAGGCGGCCTGGGGATCGGACTGGCGGTCGTCAATTCGCTTGCCAAACTGCATGGAGCAGAGCTGACGGCATACAGCGCAGGAATCAACCAGGGCAGCACGTTTACGTTACGTTTCCCGCTCGCCGCCGCCGACCCTGCAGCGTTACCGCAGCGAACAGCAGGAGCGGCAGGTACCGCCCGGGTGCTTATCATCGAAGACAACCGCGACGTAAGAGAAATGACGTCACTGATTCTTTGCGAACTCGGGTTCGCGGTTCATACCGCAGTCGATGGCGAAAGCGGTCTCCAGGCAGCATCGACAATCCTGCCCGACGTCGCATTGGTTGACATCGACCTTCCCGGCATATCCGGGTATGAAGTTGCTGAAAAATTGAAGAGCGACTGCGCGACAGAAGGGATCAAGCTTATTGCCGTGACCGGGTATGGGCAGGCTACGGATCAGCAAAAAGCACGCGATGCCGGCTTTGAAATGCATTTGACAAAGCCCGTACCCATCGAAGAACTTGCGGACGCGATTGCATATGTGACCCGGCAGGAGCCCGACCCCAGATAGCCAGTCCGCTCATATTAACGAAGCGCTGATTCAATGCTCGTGGATGAGATTGGTGCCGAAAGGGACGGGCAACACGTGAACGCAACCCGGAAATTCGTTCAATCCGTCGAGCTGTGCGCATGGCAAGGAAACCCTTGTATCTCGCTACGGTGTGACAGCCTGCATGTAGCGGCCCACACGATAGAACCGTGTTTGCAGAAAAAGCACAACCGTCCTATTATTATGTTCATAAATAAAATACAACGTTGTCACTTTCATTCGGGAATCCGCACTTCGCACTGCCGGCTACCGGGCAAACCAACTCATCAACCTGAGGCAACTATTGCATCCCATACCCTACACCCCCGATATCGAAGCCATCGCCGAAGACGAAGCCACCCTCGCCAATGACATCCTGGAGCAGATGGCAGCCTCCTCCCGCTGCGCCTTCGAACGCCACCGCCACGCGATCCGCGACGCCCATGCGAAGTCGAACGGCGTGCTCAAAGGCGAACTCGTCGTTCACCCCAACCTCCCTCCGGAACTCCGGCAAGGCATCTTCGCCACGCCACGCACGTACCAGGTCGTGGCCCGCTTGTCCTCCGCACCCAGCGACATCCACTCCGACAAGATCCCGGCGCCGCGCGGCTTTGCGGTCAAGATCATGGGCGTCGATGGCGAACGCCTGACGCCGGAGCTCGGCGGCGCCAACCAGGATTTCCTGATGGTGAATTTCCCGGCCCTGGCATTCGGCACGATCGCCAAGTACAAGACGATGCTGTCGCTGCTGGAGGCCAATGCCCACGCGCCGGATACGCTGCAGCGCCTGGTCGCGGGCACCGCGCACGGCGCCAAGGGGTTGCTCGAAGCGGTGGGCGGCACGGCCGGCGCCACGCTCGACGGGCTGGCGCGCGACAACCACCATCCGCTCGGCGAGACCTATCACACGCAGGCGGCGATCCGTTTCGGTAGCCATGTCGCCAAGCTGGCATTGCGCCCGGTGTCGGACGGCGTGCGCAGCCTGACCGGAAAGGATGTGCCGGACGTTGGCTACGCGACGATGCGCGACGTGATCTCGGAACACTTCGCGCGGCAGGGTGCGGAGTACGAACTGGCGGCGCAGCTGTGCGTCGATCTCGAACGGATGCCGGTCGAGGATGCCGCCATCGCCTGGCCGGAAGAGCTGTCCCCACACCGGCCGATCGCCACGCTGCGCTTCCCGCCGCAAGCGAGTGCGAGTCCGGCGCGGCAGGTGTATGGCGACGACACGCTCTCGTTCAACCCGTGGAACGCTGTCGAAGCGCATCGCCCGCTGGGCGGCATCATGCGCATCCGGCGCGCCGCCTACGAACGCTCCAGCGCCTTCCGCCATGCGATGAATGCGCGGCCTCGCATCGAGCCCTCCCGGCACTCCGACATCCCCGATTAAGGCCTCCCATGACCGACGAACGTAAAAACAAAAGTACCGACAAAACCACCGACCCGCGCCTGGACGATGAAACCACGCTGCAGGCGATCCGCCGCAGGATCGACGCCGTGGCGCACGATGCGCCGCACCTTGCGAAGATCGCGCTCGAAGCGATGGTGCGCAAGCATAATCCCGACCTGAAAGGCAGCGCCGATTCGGCCGGGCGCGTCGGCAGACAGTCCGGCAACGTGTCGGAACTGACGGCGATCGCGCCGCTTAAGCCTGGCGGCGCGGAGCGCCTGCGCCGCATCTTCGATCTCACCAACGGCAACATGGATGGCGCGCAGCGCGTGTCCACGCTGCACGACATGCGCTTTGTCTTCTTCGACAACGATACGCGCATCCTGTTCGCCACGACCTACGACGGCGATTGGGATAGCTACATCAACGACTTCGCCACCAAGATTCCGGAACTGATGGATCTGCTGTTCGCGAATATCGAAGGGTGGCCGGGCATCGACAGCCCCGCGGTCAAGGATTTCATCGCCGCGCACCAGATCGATGCGGCGGGCTGGTTCGTCGCCAATCCGCAGGTCACCGTCGTCGACACGCGGCGCTTCCAGCGGATGGACAAGGCGCTGGCCGTCTTCCTGGACGCGATGGCCGCCAATCCGCCGCGCGATGAAGCGACGCGCCAGGCGCTCGAAAAGCTGGGCGCGGCGCTGTCGCAGCCGGAAGGAGTGGATTACTGATGAGCATGCTGAGCGATTTCACGGCGCGCCTGCGGCGCGAACACGTCACGCTGGCCCTGGATGACATCCAGGCGCTGATCCTGCGCTCGCGCCCGGAACCGTATGTGGGCATCCATGCGATGCTGCATATCGACGATGCCGCGGGAGGGCGCGATCTGCTTGGCCGGATTGCCGCGCATATTCCTTCCGCGGCCGGCTGGACCGACGAACGCGAAGCCTGGATGGGCATCGCGCTCAGCTTCGAGGGCCTGAAGGCGCTCGAAGTGCCCGAGGCGTCGCTGGCCAGCTTTCCCCTGCCCTTCCAGCAAGGCATGGCGCGGCGCGCGGAACAGCTGCGCGACGTCGGCGAAAACGCACCCGAGCACTGGGACGAGGCATTCCGGCCCGGCACCTGCCATGTCGCGCTGACGATCTATGCCCGCGACGATGCCGCGCTCGAAGTAGCGCTGGCCAGGGCGATGACCGAGCTCGAACGATCGCACGGCGTTACGCTGGTCGGCAGGCATGCGTTCGGGGCCGATGCCGATGCGAAGAACCCCTTCGGCTTCCGCGACTCGATCTCGCAACCGGCGATCGCCGGCAGCGGCGTGGCGCCGCTGCCGGGACAGGAGCGGTCGATCGCCGCCGGCGAGTTCATCCTGGGCGAGAACAGCGAAACCGGCGCGCCGGTCGCCATGCCCGATCCGCTGGAGCTGGGCAGGAACGGCTCTTTCGTCGTGCTGCGCAAATATGAGAGCCGGGCCGGGGCGTTCAACGACTTCGTTCGCGCGCATGCGGACGGCGAGGCCGGCGAGGAATTATTGGCGGCCAAGATGGTCGGCCGCTGGCGCAGCGGCGCGCCATTGCCCCTGGCGCCCGACCACGACGACGCGGCGCTCGGCGCCGACCCGGCGCGCAACAACGGCTTCGATTTTTCGCGGGATCCGCGCGGCCTGGCCTGCCCGCATGCCGCGCACATGCGCCGGCTGAACCCGCGCGACAGCCATCTCACCATCCTGACCGATGTCAATATCCACCGGATCATCCGGCGTTCTTCCACCTTCGGGCCCAAATGGCGCCGCGACCTGACCGCCAGCGACGATGCCGCGCAGGAGCGCGGCATCTTCTTCATCTTCATCAGCGCGCGCGCCTACGACACGATCGAGTTTTTCCAGCAGGAGTGGATCAATCGCGGCAATTTCATCGACCTGGCCGAAGAGCGCGACCCCATCGTGGGGCTGCACGAAACGGCAGGCAGCTTCACGATGCCGCAAAGCCCCGTGCGGCGCCGGGTCGACGGCATCACCACGTTCAACCGGCTGCGGGGCGGCGAATACCTGTTCATGCCGTCGCTGACCGCCCTGCGCTGGATTGCCGGCGCCGCTTGGCGATAATGCGCGGCGACGGGGTCTTCTACCCCGCCACCGCCACCTTCAGCGGCGGCGCCGCCAGCGGCGAGGCGATGCCGCTGCCGCGCACCGAGGCCGCCTGCCCGTCGAACTGGTAACCGCATGCATCGTGCACCTCCCAGGCGCCATCGCCCAGCAAATGCAGCACGTGGGTATGGTGGCGCAGCACCGCGGGGCGGTGGGCGATGCTGATCAGGGTCGTGCCGCTGTCGCGCAGGCGCGCATACAGCGACGCTTCGTTGCCGCTGTCGAGGGCGCTGGTCGCTTCGTCGAGGATGACGATGCTCGGCCCGTGCACCAGCACGCGGCCGAAAGCCAGGCGCTGCTGCTCGCCGACGGACAATTTCTTTTCCCAATCCTGCACGGCATCGAGGCCGCCGACGCGCTCGGCCAGCCGCGGCAGGTGAACCTGTTCCAGGATTTCCAGCAACTGTTCGTCGCTCAGGCTTGACGTGGTGCTGGGGTAGATGAGCTGGCTGCGCAGCGTGCCCGACTGCAGATAGGGCTGCTGGGGCAGGAAGAAGAAATCTTCCTGCGGCGGATGGTGGATCACCCCGCTGCCCGTGTGCCACAAGCCCGCGATGGCCCGCAACAGCGAGCTCTTGCCGCAACCGCTGTCGCCGGTGATGAGCAGGGCGTCGCCCGGCTTCAGTACCAGCGTCAGGTCCTTGATGAGCACCCGTTCGGATTGCGGCGGATGCAGCGTCAGGGCCTCCAGTGCGAGATGCTTGCCGGGACGGGTCTGGATGCGCGGGTGCCTGTCGGCCACCGCGGTCTTCGGTTCCGCATCGGGCAGCATCAGCGCGGACAAGGCCTGCAGGCGGCCGATGCCCGCCACGAAGCGGCTCAGGCTTTCGAAATTGTCGACGATGATGCCCACGGCGGCGAGCACGGCGGTAAATGCGCCGGCCGCCTGGATTGCCCGCCCCACTTCCAGCTCCCCCGACAGCACGCCCTTGGCCAGGATGATGAACGGCAGCACCAGCGTGAGCTGGCTGAAGGTGCGCTGGAACAGGTTGAGGGAACGCTGCTTCTTGATCAGCCTGGAAAAATTATGGATGACCTTGTCGAACTTGCTGTCGATGTGGGCGCGCTCCTGGGCTTCGCCGCGGTAGAAGGCGATCGATTCGGCATTTTCGCGCAGGCGCATGAGGCTGAAGCGGAAATCCGCCTCGCGCCGCAGCTGCCAGAAATTGAGCTGGATCAGCGGGGTGCCGAACACATAGAGCGCCACGACGGTGCCCACCAGCGCATACACCGCCAGCACGCCCACCAGCAGGTGCGAAATCGACCACAGCACGGCGCTGAACGCCACCAGCTGCATGATCGAACCCAGGAAGATCAGCAGGAAATGGGTGGACCGCCCGGTGAACGTGTTGATGTCCTCGCTGATGCGCTGGTCCGGGTTGTCGATCTCGCTGTCCGAACCGAGCTCGTAGTACTTGCGCCCCTTCAGGTAGCCATCGAGGAAGCGGCTGGTGAGCCAGCGCCGCCACTGGTTGGCGAACAGGTCGCGCATGTAGTAGTAAAACGCGTAGATCGGCACCGCGAACGCCAGGATGAACAGGCAGGTGTGCACCGATGTCCAGAAGCGGTCGCCATTCTTGCCCGCCAGCGCCGACGTCATTTCGCCGGCCTGGTTGTTCAGCATGACCGCCAGCTGGGTCTCGACCAGCATCAGCACGATCAGGAGCAGCAGCAGGAACCAGGCCTTCTTTTTTTCTTCCTCCTGCCAGTAGGGTTTCGCCACGCTGACGAATTGTTTCCATGCCGCAAGCGACAAGGGCGCCGGGCGGCGTCTTTTCTTTGGTACCGGCGAAGCCTCGTCAGTTGCAGCGTCGGTGTTCGGGGAGGCAGGGGTGCTCATTTTCGGTAATTCCATTAAACGTCCAGGGTTCGAACTCGCCGGCTCGATGCTCAAGCATACGACCTGGCACGCACCCGTTCAGTGCGGAAACAGACATAGTGACTATTACGCCGGAAGGGACGGGGAGAACGGGCAAGTGCCGATGCGGGTTGCCATGGGACCACGCTCCAGGGCACCGTCGGCCTTAGAATGGGCAGTACAGCACGGACAACAACGACATGGAGACAACATGCACCAAAGCCTGAGCTATGTACACGGAGCGCACGACGTTCCGCTCATCGGTGAAACGATCGGCCCCTTCCTCGCCGGCATCGCGCAACGCCATGGCGACAACGAAGCGCTCGTGGTGCCGCACCAGGGCGTGCGCTGGACTTATACGGAAATGAACGCGCGGGTCACCAGCCTGGCGGCCGGCCTGCTCGGGCTGGGGTTGCGGCCCGGCGACCGGGTCGGCATCTGGTCGCAGAACTGCGCCGAATGGGTGCTGGTGCAGTTCGCCACCGCGCGCGCCGGCCTGATCATGGTGAACATCAACCCGGCCTACCGGCGCGCCGAACTGGAATACGTGCTCGACAAGGTGCAGTGCGCGGCGCTGATTCTCGCCCCGGCATTCAAGTCGAGCGACTACCTCGCGATCGCCGACGACGTGGTGCCCGAACTCCGGCAGAGCCCGCCCGGCAAGCTGCGGTCGGCGCGGTTGCCGCACTTGCGGCACGTGATCCGGCTGGGCGCCGGCAAGACCCCGGGGATGCTGAACTTCGACGACCTGCTTGCGCCACCCTGCGCGGAAAGGCTAGCCGACCTGGCCGCCATCGAGGCCGCCCTGCAGTTCGACGACCCGGTAAACATCCAGTTCACTTCCGGCACGACCGGGTCCCCGAAAGGCGCCACGCTCACGCACCACAACATCCTGAACAACGGCTTCTTCATCGGCGAGGCGATGCGGCTCACGGACCGCGACCGGCTGTGCATTCCGGTGCCGCTGTACCACTGCTTCGGCATGGTGCTCGGCAATCTCGCCTGCGTGACGCATGGCGCCACCATGGTGTTCCCTGGCGAGAGCTTCGAGCCGAAGGCGGTGCTGGAAACGGTGCAGGCGGAACGGTGCACGGGCCTGCACGGCGTGCCGACCATGTTCATCAGCCTGCTGGACCATCCCGACTTCGGCAGCTACGACCTGGCGACACTGCGCACCGGCATCATGGCCGGCTCGCCCTGCCCCGCCGAAGTGATGGGTCGCGTGATCGACAGGATGCACCTGGCCGAGATCACCATCGCCTATGGCATGACGGAAACGTCGCCGGTGAGTTTCCAGAGCTCGGTGGACGATCCGGTGGCGCTGCGCGTGGCCACGATCGGCCGCGTGCACCCGCACCTGGAAGTGAAGATCGTCGACGCGGACGGCCGCATCGTGCCGCGCGGCGTCAAGGGCGAGCTGCTCACGCGCGGCTACTCGGTCATGCTCGGCTACTGGGGCGACGAGGAAAAGACCCGCGAGACGATCGACGCGGCGCGCTGGATGCACACGGGCGACCTGGCCGTCATCGACGAGGCGGGCTTCGCGGCCATTGTCGGCCGCGCCAAGGACATGGTGATACGGGGCGGCGAGAACATCTATCCGCGCGAGATCGAGGAATTCCTGTACCGGCACCCGAAAGTGCTCGACGTGCAGTGCGTGGGCGTGCCGGACCCGAAGTATGGCGAGGAACTGTGCGCCTGCGTCGTGCTGCGGCCCGGAACCGAAGCGAACGAGGACGAGATCCGCGACTTCTGCCGGGGGCAGATTGCGCACTACAAGGTGCCCCGCTACGTTCGCTTCGTGCCCGGCTTCCCGATGACGGTGACGGGAAAGATCCAGAAATACCTGCTGCGCCAGCAGGTGACAACGGACCTCGGCCTGGCGGATTGAAAACGGGACAGGGCATGGGCCCTGCCTCCGGCTTACTTCGCTTCGCCCGGCGTCAGCGCCTGCACCCCGGCCGACACGTAGACCAGCGGCGCATTCCAGTTGATCGCCACCTCGTTGCTGGCATACGAGCACGCGTGGTCGAGGTACGACCTGGCCGGCAGCGGCGACGGGTACGGCGCCGGGCAATCCTTCTTGTCCTGCTGCCCGGGCTGCGGCCCGCCGGCGATCCAGCCCGGCACCGGCGCCGCGATGCCGTCGGCTTCCGATGGCCGGTGGTGCGGGTGCAGCGGCGACCTGGCGCCGTAGCCGGTCACGAACGACATGCCCAGCGCGTTACGCCCCAGCACATGGTCCAGGCCCGCCTGCGCCGCATCGAGGTATTCGCGCTTGCCGGTGAGCCGGTAGCCGTGCAGCAGCACCATCGACTGGTTCAGCGCCACGGCGCTGCTGCCCCACACATAGTCGGCCGGCTGCATCGCGATGCCGTACGCCGACTTCTTCCAGGCCGCGGCCAGGCTGGCGGACAGCGTGTCGATCCGGCTGGCGATCAGCGCCCCGTCCGCCGCCGCGCCGAGACTCTTGCGGTGACGTGCCAGCGACATCCACGCCAGGCCTCGCACTTCGGCCCACGACGGCACCGTCGCCTGCAGCGCCGGCGCGTTCATCGCCTTGTAGAAGGCGGCGTCGCCGGTGGTGATGAACAGCTCGGCCGCGGCCCAGGCGAATTCGTCGCTCGCGTCGTTGTCGCCGTATTCGCCGGTCGCCACGTCCTTCGGCTGCCGGTAATATTGCTTCGGATGCGCCTGCGCCCACCGCCATGCCGCCTGCGACGCCGCCAGCATGCGCGCCGGCATGCCGGGCAGCTGCTGTTCGTACGGGGCGAACACGCGGCTGGCGGTGGCCATCACCGCGGCGAAATCGAGCGCGGCGGCCGTGGTCTTCTGCACCACGTAGCGCGGCTGCGTGGCCCGGTCCGGCATCACCATGCCGTCGAAGCCCAGGTTGGTCAGCTTGTGATACACGCCGCCGTCCGCCGGGTCCTGCATCGTGAGCATCCACTCCAGGTTCCACAACGCCTCGTCGAGCAGGTCCGGCAGGCGGTTGCCGCTTTCGGGAATGTTCAGTGCCTGCGCCCGGAACAGATCGGGGAAATCTTCGAACGCGGCCAGCAGCGTGTACGTGGAAATGCCGGAGTTGACGATGTACTTGTTGTAGTCGCCCGCGTCATACCAGCCCTTGGGACTGGCGATGACGGTACCGGCCGGCCGGCCCGGCGAGGCGGCCGAGGCATGGACCAGCACGCGCGTATCCGGATGTCCCGCCGCCCTGGCGAACACCCCGGCATGCCGTTCGTCCAGCGCCATGCCCGCGCGGTTGAAATAGAACGCCTTGATCGACGCGGCGTTCACCGCCTGCAGGACGGCCGGGCCGATGTGGAACGGCGGCGAATCGGGCAGGCCGGCCACCCTTGCCTGGTAGCGGCCCGGCGTTGCCAGCTGCGTGAACGTGGCCAGCCGCACCCTGTCGCCGGCCTCCGGCGCCGCTGTTGCCGGCGCCAGGGTACCGGTTTGCACCACGGTATCGGTGCCGGCCTTGACGATGGCGAAGGTGCGCGCTTCGCCTTCCGGTACCACGGCGACCTTGGCGGCGCCCGGCATGAAACCGAGCTGGTTGACGTGGATGGCGGCCGTGGCCGGCTGCGCTGCCCAGGCGGGAGCGGCGATGCAGGCCAGTGGAACCAGCGGTACCAGCGGTACCAGCAGCGGTACCAGCAATGCCGGAAGTCCGCCGGGACGGCGGTTGGTCAGTGTGTCGTGTCTCAATGTTTCATTCCTTCGCGATGCGCCATGATGAAATCGTTTTCACTGCATGGTCGCGCACTTTCGAAAGAAGAGCAACAGGATTGCGGCCCCCACGCCTGCCAATCGCAGGCGCCGGAGGCTACTGATCGTAACCGCACTTTCGAAAGAAGAGCAACAGGATTGCGGCCCCCTCGTCTGCCAATCGCAGGCGCCGGCGGCTACTGGTCGTAACCGCACTTTCGAAAGAAGAGCAACAGTATTGCGGCCCCCACGTCTGCCAATCGCAGGCGCCGGCGGCTACTGGTCGTAACTATGGAAGAACGGCTGGTAGACGTCCCGTGCCGGCTCCGGCTTGCCGAACCACCGCGCCAGCGCCGCCGGCCACTGCTCCCCCACCGGCACCAGCGTGAACGTGCCGGCGATACGCGGCGTGGTTTCCGCGGGATGGGCCAGCTCGGGCGTGGTGCCCTTGTTGCCCAGGCTGCCGATGATCGCGTTATGACTGAGCAGCGTGCGCTCGCCGTCGCGCTCCACGGCCACGTCGCCGGGCGCCATGGACAGGGCGAAACCGCGCCCGCGCGCGCCCGTCAACAGCGCCAGTTCCGTGCCGCGCCGGTTGCCCTGGAAGCGCAGGTCGGCACGGTTCAGGTGGAATACGCCGAACTCGTTCAGCACGTCCTTGCCCGGATAGCCGGCATGGGGGCCCTGGCCGATCCAGCGGAACTCGCCGGTGCCGGCCGGCGCCACGACGGAGAGCCCCGCTTCCGACAGCAGCCCCGATGCATTCACGGGCGCGAACGAGTAGCTGACGGCAATGGCGCCGTTGCGCCCGATCTCCAGCCGGTAGCCGCCCTGCAGGCCTTCCTTGTCCCGGGGCCGGTCAACTGCCTGCGAAGGCGCCGGGGCGGCACCTTGCACCAGGTCGTCGAACCGCTGCGGCGCGCCCGCCGGCGCATCCGGCTGCAGCTTCGCATCGAAGGGCAGCGGATAGCGGCCGGACACCGCCACCACGACGTTCCCGTCGTGCCGTTCGACCTTCACCTGCGCATTTTCCAGCCGGGTCAGCATGGAAGGCAGCCACAACCCCGATTGCTTCGCCCGCAGCGCTTCCGCCATCAACGGCTTGCGCCCGCTGTGCGGATGGATGCCGTCCACCAGCACATTGCCGGCGCGATCGCGGATCGTCGCCTGCCCGGAAGCGCGCTGCACCGCCAGCGTCCACCCCGGCAGCGTCACCGTCACCTGCGCCGCGCTTTCGCGCACCACCGGCACGCCCTGCGCCGGCAGCTTGCTTGTCCACCGGTCGCGCGCGGCACCGGGCAGTTCCAGCGCCACGGCGCGCTCGCTGACCTGCATGCCGTTTTCGTCCACGGCCCGCACGTCCAGCGCCAGCACATCGTCACCCGCGCCGGCGGGGATGTCCACGGGGATGCGCACCGTTTCACTGCCGTGCGCCGCCGCCGTCAGCGCGGTGCTGCCCTGCCCGATCTCGCCGCCGTTGCGCAGCAGCGACCAGGACAGCCGCATGCCGCCGAGCGAACGGAAGTCGTGGCGGTTTTCCACCGTCAGCGCGATGTCCTGCCGCCCGGGCACCACCTTCGCGCTACGCTCGGTGAACCGCACCGGCGCATACACCTTGCGCATCTGCCAGTAGTCCGCCTGCGGCGTGCGGTCGGCGTAGGTCACGCCGTCGGTACCGTCCAGCCCGTGGGTATCGTAGAACCGGTGCGCGTCGAGCCAGGCCTGCCGCGTGGGCTTCGACGGGTCCACCGGCTCGGCACTGGTGCGCAGGATGCCCTGGTCCATGAAGTGCCAGACCGCGCCGCCGGCGAACACCGGGTGCCGCTGGATCAGTTCCCACTGCTCCTGCAGCCGGTCCGTGGCCAGGCCGAGCGCATGCGCATACTCGGTGAAGATGGTCGGCCGGGTCAACGTGCGCGCATACTCGGCCACCTTGGCATTGGCCGGATAATGCGGCGCGTGGATATCGACCCACTCGGGAATCTTGCCGTAATTGGCGGCGAAATAGCTGCCGATCTTCGGATACGTGACCGGGCGCGAAGGATCGAGCCGCTTTGCCAGGCGCCCCGCTTCCAGTTCCGCGTCGTTGACGGGGTTCTCGTTGCCGATGCTCCAGACCAGCACCGAGGCGCGGTTCCGGTCGCGCGCGATCGTGGGTTCCACGCGCGCCAGGATGTTCTCGCGGTATTCCGGCTTGTCCAGGTTCTTTTCGCCATGGCCGATCGACACCTCGTCCATCACGTAGAAGCCCATCTCGTCGCACAGTTCCAGCAGGCGCGCGTCCGGCGGGTAGTGCGACGTGCGGACGAAATTCACGTTCCCCTTCTTCATCAGCGCCAGGTCGGCGCGCATCCGCGCTTCGCCGATCGCCCGGCCCCGCACGGGATCGAGGTCATGGTGGTTCACGCCGCGCAGCTTGACGGGCCGGCCGTTCAGCAGCAGCACCTGGCCGGCGATCGTCACCTCGCGCAGGCCGATCCGTTCTTCGACCTCCTGCACCACCTTGCCGCCGGTGGACACGGTCAGCCGCAGCCGGTACAGCGACGGCGTCTCGGCCGTCCATAGTTTCGGCTGCTCGACACGGATCTTGCCGGCATGCCGCGACTCGCCACCGCGCGGCAGCACGACGTCGCCCGCTTCGCTGCCGTCGGGCGCCAGCAGCCGGGCGCGCACTTCGCCGCCGGCCCCGCCCAGCGCCACGTCCACGGACAATTCCGCCGCGCCGTCCGCCAGCAGCTTCGTGGCGGTGGCCAGGTCCCGCACGTGCGTGGCCGGCACCGAGAACAGCGTCACGTCGCGGTAGATGCCCGACAGCGACCAGTCGTCGTTCAGGTCGAACTCGTAGCCGTGCGGCCTGGTGACTACCTTCACGGCCAGCACGTTGTCGGCTTCCGGTTCGAGCATGTCGGTAACGTCGAACGTGTGCCGGTTGAAGGCGCTGGCGGACGACTGGCCGGCCTTTTTCCCGTTGACCCAGACCTCGTAGCCGAACGCCACGCCCTCGAAGCGCAGGAAGGCCCGCCGGCCCTGCCAGCCGGCCGGCATGCGGAAGGTGCGGCGGTACAGGCCCGTGCCTTCCTTCAGGTCGTCGCCATACGACGGTTCGGCGAATCCCTGCAGTTCCCAGTTCGACGGTACGGCGATGGTCTGCCACGCCGCGGCATCGAACTGGCGCGCCTTGAAGCCGGCGTCGGTGCCGGCGTCGGTGCCGGCCGCGGCGCCGGGCAGGTACCGGAACGACCAGTCGCCGTTCAGGGAGCGCGAGAACGCCCGGTCGCTGGCGGGATACGCCTCGGCGGCGCACACGGCGCCGGCGGCGAAGGCGGCGGTGAGCGCTACTGCAGGAAGGAGCTTGGGAATGATCATGGGTAGGCAGTCGAATGGATGGTCGCACCTTGCCGGCAAACGCAAGTCCGTCAGGCGGAAGTGGCCGAAGAATCGGGCCGCCAGCGTCCTGGCCGGGTCCTTTGCAGCGAAGATAAAGCAATCCCGGCAACTTGCATGGCGGCGCGTGGAAATACTCACACTGCTGAGCGGAGGATTGGCACTGTCTCCCTGTTCCGCCGGATTTGCCGGCGATCGATCATCCTGGTTGTTTGTCATGAACAATCCCGCGTCCGATTGGACCGTCCCGACAGGGAAACGCGGTATCGCGCTACCATGCCCCGATGGATACGACCGACACCCTCCACCCCCGCCCCCAACTGACCCGTCCCGACTGGACCAGCCTCGATGGCGTCTGGGAATTCGCGTTCGACGACGAAGACCTGGGCCGCGGCGACGGCTGGCACGACGGCCGCGCACTGCCGCGGTCGATCGAGGTGCCGTTCCCCTACCAGAGCGAGCGCTCCGGCATCGGCACGAAGGACGTGCATGAAATCGTCTGGTATGCCCGCACGTTCGAGGTGCCGCCGGCGTGGCGCGGCGACGAACCGGAACCGCGCGACCTGCTGCTGCACTTCGGCGCGGTGGACTACAGCACCGAGGTCTGGATCAACGGCCGGCTGGCGGGCCGCAACCGCGGCGGCCACGTGCCGTTCTCGTTCAACATCGCGCCGTTCCTCGTCGATGGCGCCAACCGCATCACGCTGCGCGTGGAAGACCGGCAGGACATGTACCAGCCGCGCGGCAAGCAGTCGGCGTCCGGCAAGCCGGTGCGCATCTATTACTGGTGCACCACGGGCATCTGGCAGACCGTGTGGCTCGAGCCGGCGCCGCCGGTGCGCATCGATGCGCTGCGCTGGCTGGAGACGGAGCCGGACGGCCGCCTGTCGTTCGAAGTGCACCTGCACGGGCCGGCCGCCGCGTGGACCGTGGAAGCCGACGTGATCGATGAGGCCGGCAACCGGGTCGCCTTCGCGCAGGCGGAAACACGCTTCGCCACCGCCACGCTGGATGTGCGGATCGACGCGCCGCAAGCCTGGTCGCCCGACCGGCCGTACCTGTACGGCGTGCGCGTGCGCCTCGCCGCCGGCGGCCGGGTGCTCGACGAAGTGGGCTCCTATTGCGGCCTGCGCCGCTTCGAGGCGCACGACAGCCACTTCCACCTGAACGGCCAGCGCACGTTCCTGCTGATGGTGCTGGACCAGGGCTACTGGCCCGATACCAACCTGGCCGCGCCGTCGGCCGGGGCGCTGCGCGACGACGTGGAATGGATCAAGCGGCTGGGCTTCAATGCCGTGCGCAAGCACCAGAAGATCGAGGACGAGCGCTGGCTGTACTGGTGCGACCGGCTCGGCCTGATGGTCTGGGAAGAAATGCCGAGCACGCGCAACTGGTCGCTGGAAGCGGAGGAGGCGCTGCTGGCCGAATGGGAACGCGCCGTGACGCGCGATGCGGGGCACCCGTGCATCGTGGCCTGGGTACCGCTGGTGGAAAGCTTCGGCTTCCCCGCCCTGTACCGCCATCCGGGCCAGCAGGCGTTCATCGAGAAACTCGTGCTGCGCACGCGGCGGCTCGATCCGGGCCGCCTGGTCGTCGACAACGACGGCTGGGAGCATACCGACCTCACCGACATCTGCTCGATCCACGACTACACGCAGCCCGGCGAAAAGCTGCGCGACCGCTATGCCGAAACGCTGGCGACCGGCGTGCCGCCGGCCAAAGGCTGGTACAAGGACAAGCCGCTGTTCCTGGCCGGCGGCCAGTACCGGGGGCAGCCGGTGGTGCTGTCCGAAGTCGGCGGCTTCCTCAGCGAACCGGAAGCGGCAGATGCGCCGCGCGACCGGCTGTTCGACTACTACGGCAGCGTGCGTTCCGGCGACGAGCTGCTGGAGCGCTACCGCGACCTGATCGAGACCCTGGGCACCCTCACTTTCCTGGCCGGCGCCTGCTACACCCAGTTCACCGACGTCGAACACGAAAAGAACGGCCTGCTCACGTTCGACCGCCAGCCGAAAGTCGACCCCGAACAAGTTGCCGCCCTGCACCACGCACTGCTGGAGCGCTACCGCAACGGTTAACAGGCTTACTAATACTAGCTTGCTGATACAAGCTCGCTGATACTGTCGAGCTCGTGTCACATTGGTGCCAGGCACCAATGTGACACGAGCTCTAGCATATGCAAGCGAAATTTTTCTATACGGAAGCTTCTATTGTGTGGCGAGGAAATGTTTCAAACCGTATCATTGCGTGTTGGGTGGAGCTGTTACACTAGTTTGTTAGACTATTTTCGGAGATCGCATGAGCATGGCAACGACGGGCCACCTGGCCAAGATCCTGACCGACAACCAGGATGTACTGCTGGAAGGCTGGCTGGGCGGGATGCTGTCCCGCATGGTGCGCCGTGACAAGGTGGCCGAGGGCGAAATCCGCCAGCAGGCCGGGCGGTTCATCCAACTGGTCGTCAAGGCCGTGGAAAAGGACCCGACCTACGATTTCGAAGCATCGGCATGGACCGAAGTGCGCCACCTGCTGGCCGAAATGTCGGCCGCGCGCGTCCGCCAGGGCTTCACGCCCACCGAGACCGCCACGTTCATCTTCTCGCTGAAGGAACCGCTGTTCACGCAGCTGCGCACCTACCTGGCGGGCGACCAGGCCGCGCTGGCGGCCGAAGTGACCGAAACGGGCACCCTGTTCGACCGCATGGGCCTGTACACGGTCGAGGAATACCAGCGCAGCCGCGAAAGCGTGATCATGCGCCAGCAGCAGGAACTGCTGGAATTGTCCACGCCGGTGGTGCAGCTGTGGAAGGATGTGCTGGCGCTGCCGCTCATCGGCACGCTGGACAGCGCGCGCACGCAGGTCGTGATGGAAAACCTGCTCCAGAAGATCATCGAAACGGGCGCATCGATCGCGATCATCGACATCACCGGCGTGCCGACCGTCGATACGCTGGTGGCCCAGCACTTGCTGAAAACAGTGGCCGCCGCCCGCCTGATGGGTGCCGACTGCATCATCAGCGGCATCCGCCCGCAGATCGCCCAGACCATCGTGCACCTCGGCGTGAACCTGGAAGACGTGACCACCAAGGCCACGCTGGCCGATGCCTTCCTGGTGGCGCTGAAACGGGTCGGCGCCACCGTGGTTCGCGCCGAAACGGCCTTCTGAGGCAGCCATGGAACGCATTCCGATACTGAAAATGGGCGACATGCTGCTCGTCACGATCCAGGTCGACATGCACGACCGGCTCGCGATGACGCTGCAGGACGACCTGACATCGCGCATCGTGAAGGACCGCGCCCGCGGCGTGCTGATCGATATCTCGGCGCTCGATATCGTCGACTCGTTCATCGGCCGCATGATCAGCAACACGGCGGCGATGGCGCGCATCCTCGATGCGCGCACGGTACTGGTCGGCATGCAGCCGGCCGTGGCGATCACGCTCGTCGAGCTGGGCCTCACGCTGCATGGCGTGCGCACGGCACTGAACGTCGAAAAAGGCGTGCAGCTGCTGAAACAGACCGCGGAATAACCGGGAAAGGCGCGCCTTGAGCTATAACGACGTCGATGCGACAGTGCTGCCGGTCCGTTCCGACGAGGATGTCGTGCGGCTGCGGCAATCCGTGCGCGAACAGATGATCGCCGCCGGCTTTTCGCTGATCGACCAGACCAAGATGATCACGGCTGCCAGCGAGCTGGCCCGCAACACGCTGCGTTACGGCGGCGGCGGCGAGGCCTATCTGGAAAAGCTGCTGAAAGGCGCGCGGCGCGGCGTGGGCCTGACGTTCGTCGATCACGGTCCCGGTATCCCGGATATTCCCCGCGCGCTGACGGACGGCTACACGTCCGGCGGCGGCATGGGGCTCGGTTTGTCCGGCGCGAAGCGCCTGGCCGATGAGTTCGAACTTGAATCAGCACCCGGCCAGGGCACTACCGTAAGAATCTGCAAATGGAAACCATACTAGCCGCGCACTACCGCCAGAGTTGCCATCCGCTTGCGGACAGCAGCCAGGTCGCGGCAGTGCGCCGCGCAGCCGTCGAGCTGTGCATCAAACTCGACTTCGACGAAACCGCCGCCGGCGAGGTGGCGATCGCCGTCACCGAGGCGGCCACCAACATCCTCAAGCATGCCGGGCATGGCGAGATCGTGCTGCGCCCGCTGGTCCACCGGGGCGTGCACGGCATCGAGATCCTTGCGCTCGACAGCGGCCCCGGTATGGCCAACGTGGCCGCCAGCCTGGCGGACGGCCGCTCCACGGCCGGCAGCTACGGCGTGGGGCTGGGCGCGATGCGCCGCCTGTCCACCGATTTCGACATCTACAGCGCCCCGGGCCGCGGCACCGCCGTCATGATGACGCTGTGGCCGCGCCCGGCCACGCCCCCCACGCCCGCCGATACGGCCCGCGATGCGCCGGCGCTGCGCTGGGGCGCGGTATGCCTGCCGATGGATGGCGAATACCTGTCCGGCGACAGCTGGGCGCTGGCGCACGACGCCACCTCGGCCACGGTGATGGTGGCCGATGGTCTCGGGCACGGTCCCCTGGCGGCCCAGGCTTCCGAGCTGGCCGCCACCACCCTCGCCGGCGCGCCAGAACTGCCGGCCGGCACGCTGCTGGAAGACATGCACGCGGCGCTGCGGCCCACCCGCGGCGCCGCGGCCGCCGTGGCCCGCATCGACATGCTGGGCGACAGCCTGACGTTCGCCGGCGTCGGCAACATCGCCGCGCACCTGATCACGGGTGACGAGCGCCGTCAGATGGTGTCGCACAACGGCATCGTGGGCAGCAACATGCGCAAGGTGCAGGTCTTCGATGCGCCGTGGACGGACGACACGCTGATGGTGCTGCATTCGGACGGCATCAATTCGCGCTGGCACCTGGGCGATTATCCCGGCCTCGCCGCCTGCCACCCGGCCATCGTGGCGGGCGTGCTGTACCGCGATTTCAGCCGCGGCCGCGACGACGTCACGGTGTTCGTGCTGCAGGATCGCCAGGGATGGCGGCCATGATTCCGGCGTTGGCCGGCGCCGTGGCGGCCAACGCCGCGCACGCGCGATCGCGGGCGACGCCGGCGGGATGGCCATGACCCTGCGCATCCTCAACCTTCGCATCGAGCGTGAAATCGACGTGGTCGCTTCGCGCCAGCGGGCGCGCCAGATCGCCGCGCTGTGCGGCTTCAATGCGCAGGACCAGGCGCGCATCGCCACCGCCGTGTCGGAGCTGGCGCGCAATGTCTACAGCTATGCCGGCAGCGGCCGCGTGGAGTTCGCCGTCGAAGGCGTCACCGCGCCGCAGTTGCTGGTGATCCGCATCGAGGACAAGGGCCCCGGCATCGCGCACCTGGACGTGGTGCTGGCCGGCCGCTACCAGTCGCGCACCGGGATGGGCATGGGCATCATCGGCGCGCGCCGGCTGATGGACCAGTTCGACATCCAGACCGCGACGGACGGCGGCGCCGGCACGGGCACGGGTACGGGCACCGTCGTCACGCTGAAGAAGCTGCTGCCGTACGAAGCGCCGCTGATGACGGCGGCCAGCGTGGGCGAAATGAGCGCGCAGTTCGCCGTACTGTCGCCGGACGTGTCGGTATCCGAAGTGCAGCAGCAGAACAGGGAGCTGCTGGCCACGCTGGCCGAGCTGAAGACGCGGCAGGACGAGCTGATGCAGCTGACCCGCGAGCTGGAGGATACCAACCGCGGCGTGGTCGCGCTGTACGCCGAGCTCGATGAAAAGGCCGACCACCTGCGCCGCGCGGACGAGATGAAGACGCGCTTCCTGTCGAACATGACCCACGAGTTCAGGACGCCCCTGTCGTCGATCCGTGCGCTGACCCGGCTGCTGCTCGAGCGCGTGGATGGCGAGCTGTCGCCGGAACAGGAAAAACAGGTGCGCTTCATCCTGAAGGGCGCCGAATCGCTGACCGAACTGGTGGACGACCTGCTCGACCTGGCCAAGATCGAAGCGGGCAAGATCGACGTGCGCGCCGCGCCGTTCGAAGTGAACGACATGTTCTCGGCGCTGCGCGGCATGCTGCGCCCCCTGCTGGTGTCCACCACCGTGGACCTGATCTTCGACGAGCCGGAAGGCCCCGTCACGATGATGACGGACGAGGCGAAGCTGTCGCAGATCCTGCGAAATTTCATTTCGAACGCGCTGAAGTTCACCGAAACCGGCCATGTGCGCGTATCGGCAACGCTACTCCCGAAAGGCGACGCGGTGCGCTTCGACGTCGAGGATACCGGCCTCGGTATCGCTCCCGAGCACCAGCAGCTCATCTTCGAGGAATTCTCGCAGGTGGAAAACCGCCTGCAGCATCGCGTCAAGGGCACCGGACTGGGGCTGCCGCTGTGCAGCAAGCTGGCCGCCCTGCTGGGCGGTTCGGTGACCCTGAAGAGCACACCCGGCGTGGGCTCCACCTTCTCGGCCGTGATCCCGGTGCTGCATGACGACATGCCGGAGCCGCAGATATTCCAGCCCGACATGGCCGAGGGCGGCGGCACCCCCGTGCTGGTGGTGGAAGACGACCGCTCGACCCAGCTGCTGTACCGCAGCTACCTGCGCAAGACTTCCTATCGCGTGATCGCCGTGCGCAGCGTGTGGGAAGCCGAACAGGCGTGGACCGTCGAGCAGCCGGCCGCGGTGATCCTCGATCTCTACCTGAACGGCGGCGACAGCTGGCACTGGCTCGCCAAGATCAAGGACGACGAACGCCGCAAGGGGGTGCCGGTCATCATCGCCTCCGAAGTGGCGGACCGCCAGAAGGCGTTTTCGCTGGGGGCGGATGCTTATCTCGGCAAACCCGTCGGGCGCGACGAACTGCTGGCGCAATTGAACGCTCTCTGTCATCAAGTGAGACCATCATGAAGGCAACCCCGCTCAGGCCCGTGATCCTGAATGTCGACGATACCGACGCCGCCCGCTATGCGAAAACCCGCATCCTGCAGCGCGCCGGCTTCCATGTCATCGAAGCAGGCAGCGGCGGCCTGGCGCTGCAGCTGGCACTGGAACAGAAGCCGGACCTGGTGCTGCTCGATACCAAGCTGCCGGACATCAACGGCTTCGACGTGTGCCGCCAGCTCAAGCAGGATCCGCACACGTCGATGGTGCTGGTGCTGCAGACTTCCGCGTCGTACCTGTCGTCGCCGGACAAGGTGCGCGCGCTCGACAGCGGTGCCGACAATTACCTGTTCGAGCCGATCGAACCGGAAGAACTGGTGGCCAACGTGCGCGCGCTGCTGCGGCTGGGCCACGTGGAGCGCGAGCTGCGCGACATGGATCGCCGCAAGGATGAATTCCTGGCGATCCTGGCGCACGAGCTGCGCAACCCTCTGGGCCCGATCCGCAACGCCGTCGAACTGCTGCGCAGCCTCGATCCGCATTCGTCGCCGGCGCAGGAGAATGCCCGGCGCGTGATCCTGCGCCAGACCGACCACATGGTGCGGCTGGTGGACGACCTGCTGGACGTCTCGCGCATCTCGCAAGGCAAGATCGCGCTGCGCCGTTCCGAGGTGGAACTGTGCGGCCTGCTGAAAAGCGCGGCCGAAACGGCCGAGCCGAACGTCGCCGCACGCCAGCATGTGCTGGCCGTGAAGCTGCCCGATCACGAGATCTGGGTCGATGGCGACAGCGTGCGCCTGACCCAGGTGGTGGGCAACCTGCTCAACAACGCGGCAAAGTTCACGGCGCCGGGCGGTCGCATCGTGCTGTCCGCCTGCCTCGAAGGCACCCAGGCCGTGATCCGCGTGACGGACAACGGGATCGGCATCGCGCCGGAACTGGCGGACTCGATCTTCGACCTGTTCGCGCAGGCCGGCCATTCGCCGGACCGCGTGCAGGACGGGCTGGGCATCGGCCTGTCGCTGGTGCGCACGCTGGTGAACCTGCATGGCGGCACCGTCGCCGTGCACAGCGAAGGCGCTGGCAAGGGCAGCACGTTCGAAGTGCGGCTCCCCACGCTGGCACGCACGCCGCAGGCCGACGATACCGATTGCAGCGCCGCCCCGGTGCCCGGCAAGCCGGCGGACGCGCACCGCATCCTGGTCGTCGACGACAACGTGGATTCGGCCGAGATCGTGTCGGCGCTGCTGGAATTCGCCGGCCACGAAGTGCACATGGCGCACGACGGCGCCGGCGCGATCGAGGCGGCGCTGCGGCTGCGGCCGGACGTGGTGTTCCTCGATATCGGCCTGCCCGACATGAGCGGTGTGGAAGTGGCGGAGAAGCTGCGCGGCTACCCGGAACTGGCGAAAACGGTGCTGATCGCGCTGACCGGCTACGGCCAGGACAAGGACCGGATGAGCGCGATGGCCGCCGGCTTCAACCACCACCTGACCAAACCGGTCAACATGGAAACGCTGAACGACACGGTGCGCACGTTCATGCGCCGGTAACGGCACCCCGGCAAGGGGCCGGTGTCGGAACTTGAAAAACCTGAACCTGGACGCCGCGAACGACTGCCGAGCGGCGGGTGTCGGACACCATTCCCTGGATGAATCTCCCAGGAAGTAGTATCCGACACCGGTTTTCCGTCGCGTTCCCCATCACGCGATGACGGCCCCCGCTTTTCCTTACCTGGCGCCAGCCGCAAACCACGCACCCACCTCCGCCCTTTCCTCCTCCGTCATATTGGTCAGGTTCCCGATCGGCATTGCCTTCAGCTCCACCACCTGCTTGTGGATCTGCAGCGCCTGCCGCCGCACCTGGTCGGGCGTGTCGAACACGACACCGGCCGGCGCGGTGGCGAAGCCGGGCTGCGTGGGGCGGGCGGCGTGGCACGACACGCAGCGCCGGTCGACGATCGCCTTGACGCGCGCGAACTGCGCGGCGGGATCGGCCTGCCGCGCGACAGCGGCCGGCTTCGGCGGCGCGATCATCACGGCGACGGCCAGCAGCAGCGCCACGCCGATGGCCGGATAGCGCCATTCGACGCGGCCCTTGTGCCGCACATTGAAGAAGTGGCGGATGAACACGCCGGCCGCCATGATCAGCGCCAGCACGAGCCATGCATGTTCGTGCCGGTACGTCATCGCGTAGTGGTTGCTGATCATGATGAACAGCACCGGCAGCGTGAAATAGTTGTTGTGCACGCTGCGCTGCTTGGCGCGCAGGCCGTGCACCGGGTCCGGCCTGCCGCCGGCCAGCATCGCGTTCACCATCTTGCGCTGACCGGGAATGATCAGCATCGCCACGTTCGCCACCATGATCGTGCCGATCATCGCACCCACGTGGATGTAGGCGGCGCGGCCGGACAGCAGGTGCGTCAGCGTCCACGCGGCGCCGGTCAGCAGCGCGAAGACCACGATGCCGAACCACAGGTCGTGCTTGCCCAGCGGCGAGCGGCACAGCAGGTCGTACGCGATCCAGCCGGCGACCAGCGAGCCCAGGCCGATACCGACCGACTGCCATGGTGTGACGTCCGCCACCGCCCGGTCGATCATCATCGCCTGCGCGTTGAAATAGTAGGCGATCGTCAGCAGCGCAAAGCCCGACAGCCACGTGGAATACGCCTCCCACTTGAACCAGTGCAGTTCCTCCGGCAGTTCGGCGGGCGCCACCAGGTACTTCTGCGGGTTGTAGAAGCCGCCGCCGTGCACCGCCCACAGCTCGCCCGTCACGCCCTTCTTCGCCAGGTCGGAATCCGGCGCCGGCGGGCGGATCGAGTTGTCCAGCCAGACGAAGTAGAACGAGGCGCCGATCCAGGCGATGCCTGTGATGATGTGCAGCCAGCGCACGAGCATGTTCAGCCATTCCAGGCCGTAGGGGATGAGGTAATCAATGGTGTCCATGGGCTTGTCGTCGCGTCTTGGCTTGGATGGGACCGCGTCATGGCCACGCTTTTGCCACGTTATTGCCGATGTTGTGGCCGTTGTGCGGATTGTGGCTATCTTCAGTCGATACACCGATTGTCGTGCACGCGACATGAAAGTTCACGTATATTCGCCATATCCGTATCCGTATAGACACAGCCATTGCCATGTCCGCCCTGCCGCAACATCTCGACCTGCACCTGATCCGCATCCTGTACCTGCTGCTGGTGGAGAAAAACGTTTCACGCGTGGCACTGAAGCTGAACCAGCCGCAGCCATCGATTTCCGCCTCGCTGCGCAAGCTGCGCGAACTGACGGGCGATCCGCTGCTGGTGCGCGGCGCACGCGGCATGGTGCCCACGCAACATGGCGAAAGCCTGCTCAAGCCGGCCAAGCGCATCCTCGACGAGACGGAGAACCTGTTCGTCAAGAAAGCGCCCTTCGCCCCGCAGGAAGAGGCGCGCACGTTCCACATCGCCGCGCCGGATTACCTGGACAGCCAGTTCCTGCCCAGCGTGGTCGCGCTGCTGCGGCGCGGCTCGCCGAAGAGCCGCGTGGTCATCCACAGCCTGGGGCCGGGTGTCGATTACGTGCGCCTGCTGTCGGACGGCGACATGGACCTGGTGATCGCCAACTGGGACGAGCCGCCCCAGCACCTGCATATCTCGAAGCTGTTCGAGGACCCGATCGTGTGCGCGATGCACGCGGCCAGCCCGTATGCGAAGCGCACCGCCGACGATGCGATGACGCTGCACGATTACCTGACGCTGCCGCACGTGGCGCCGTCGCAGATGGTGCAGGGTACGATCGGCGTGATCGACGCCTTTCTCGACCGCCAGGGCCTGCGCCGCAACGTGGCGGTGGAGTCGGCCTATTTCGGCCTGATCCCCTACATGCTGGTGCAGTCCGACCTGATCCTGACCACCGGCCGCCAGTTCGTGCAGTTCTACGAAAAGACGCTGCCGCTGAAGATCTTCACCGTGCCCGTCAAATTCCCGCCGATGCGCTTCTACCAGCTGTGGCACGAGCGGGTGCACCAGTCGCCGGAGCACAAGTGGCTGCGCGACCAGGTGACGAGCGCCGCCAAGGCGCTGGTGAAGGGGCGCTAAGGATTGAAGGAACCGGTGCCGGACACCACGTCTTGTGTGGTGTCCGGCACCGGTTCCCGTTCGCATGCCGCCTGCTCATCCGCCCACGCCCATGTGCACGCCGAGCAGCAGCAGCGTCGCGAAGAAGCACCGCCGGAACACCCGCGGTTCGAGCCGTTCGCGCAGCCGGGTGCCCAGCGCCAGCCCCAGCAGCGCAGGCAACTGGGCGGCGAACGACATGCCGGCATCGGCCGGTTGCCACGCGCCATGCCCGGCCAGCAATACCGCCAGCGCCAGCGTCGACACGGTGAACGACAGCCCCATCGCCTGCACCAGCGCTTCCTTCTCCAGCCGCAGCGCCTGCAGGTAAGGCACGGCGGGCAGCACGAACACGCCGGTTACCGCCGTCAGGATGCCGGTCGCCACGCCGACCGCCGGACCCAGCCACCATTCCTGTTCCGCGCGCACCCGCCACTGCCATGACGACAAGCCGAGCAGCGCATACAGCACCAGCGCCACGCCGAGGATCGCCTTGCCTTCGCCGCCGGCGAACAGGGCGCCGCCCAGCAGCGTGCCGGCGCACACACCCAGCAGCATCGGCCGCAGGCGCAGCCACGCCGCATACAGGCCCTTGCGCTCCAGCATCTGCCAGATGTTCGTCAAAAGCGAAGGCACCACGAGGATCGCGGCCGCCTGCAGCGGCGGCATCACGAGGCCCAGCAGCGCCATCGCCACCGTGGGCAGGCCCATGCCGGTCACGCCCTTCACCATGCCCGCCAGCACGAACACCACGCAAATGTAGAGAAGATGGTTTTCCATGGAAGCCAGTATGCCGCCGGCCAGTGCCCCTGGAAATGTGGAATATACTGCTCCAGCCTTCGTCCCGGACGAAGGCTGCGACAAGAAGGGCAAGAAAACAAAGCTGGAGAAAAACATGCGATTCGACCTGACCGACCTGAAACTGTTCCTGCGCGTGGTGGAAACCGGCAGCATCACCGCCGGCGCCGCCCAGGCCAACCTGGCCCTGGCCTCGGCCAGCGCGCGGGTGCGCGGCATGGAAGACGTGCTCGGCGTGCCGCTGCTGGAACGCAGCCGCCGCGGCGTGGAGCCCACCGCCGCCGGCCGCACGCTGCTGCACCATGCGCGGCTGATCGCGCAGCAGATGGAAAAGATGCGCGCCGACCTGGGCGAATACGCCACGGGCCTGAAAGGCCACGTGCGCCTGCTGTGCAATACCTCGGCGCTGACGGAGTTCCTGCCCGATGCGCTGGCGGCGTTCATGGCCGCGCATCCGCACGTCAACGTCGATCTCGAGGAGCGCCTGTCCAGCGACATCGTGCAGGCGATGCGCGACGACCTGGCCGATATCGGCATCGTCACCGATTCGGTCGACAGCAGCGGCCTTGAAACGCGGCTGTTCTGCGAAGACCGCCTGGTGCTCGCGCTGCATCCCGGCCACCCGCTCGGCAAGGGTTTGCGGCGCAATGCCGCCCTGCCCTTTGCCGCCGCGGTGGAGCACGACTTCATCGGCCTGGCCGGCGACAGCGCGCTGCAGATGTACCTCGGCGAGCAGGCGACCCGGCTGGGCAGGCGGCTGCGCTACCGCGTCCGCGTGCGCAGCTTCGATGCCGTGTGCCGGATGGTGGCAAGCCGCGCCGGGCTGGCCGTGCTGCCCGAATCGGCCGTGGTGCGCTCGCGCGACGCGGCGAACGTGAGGGTGGTGAAGCTGGCGGATGCGTGGACGAAGCGACGCCTGCTGCTGTGCACGCGCAGCTACGCGGACCTGCCGGGCTATGCGCGGGAACTCGTCGATGCGCTGGCGGTCGCGCAGTCCGCGACGGCATAGCTGTGCGACAATCCCGTGCTTGCATTTACCGGACCACAGCATGGAAAACTTCGCACGGCGGCGCGACCGCTTCGACCTCTTCGACGGCATGGACAGCCCGGCCGTCAACCTCTCGTTCCCGCTGGAGCTGCCGGATCCGCGTCCATGGTGCAAGGCCAACGGCCTGCCGCCGTTCCACGTGCTGCTGTGCGCCATCCTGCGCGCGGTGCTGAAGGTGGAAAACTTCCGCTACCGGATCCACGATGGCGAGGTGTTCATGATCGACCGGCTGATTCCTGCGTTCACGGTGATCAACGAGAACAACGACCTCAATTTCGCGATGTTCGACTGGTCGGACGATCTGCGCACGTTCGTGGCGCGCGGCAGCGCCGCCCGCGAGGCGGCATCGAACATGACGGCGCTGAACGCCCACTACAGCACCCTGTCGCCACGCGAAGCTAAGCACCAGGTGCATGTCACGTGCATCCCCTGGCTCGCCTTCACCTCGATCCAGCACCCGGTGGCGACGCTTGCCTGCCCCGACATTCCATCGATCGCCTGGGGCAAGTTCCGCGACGGCGCGCCGGGCGAACTGCTGCTGCCGTTCTCCGTGCAGGCGCACCACGGCTTCGTGGACGGCTTCCACATCCACCAGCTGGCGCAGCAGATCGCCGCCGAGCTGGCGGCGATAATTGCCGAAGGCTAGACCACCTTCGCCCGCTCCAGCATCGCGTGCAGCAGCACGTTGCAGCCGGCCTCCAGGTGCGCCGGCTGCGCATCCTCGATCTCGTTGTGGCTGATGCCGTCCTTGCACGGCACGAAGATCATGCCCGATGGCGCCAGTCGCGCCGCGTAGATCGCATCGTGCCCGGCGCCGGACACCACGTCCATCGTCGAATAGCCGAGCTTCGCGGTGGCGCTGCGCACGGCGCCGACCACGTCCTCATGGAACGGGCACGGCGGGTAGTACGACACGCGTTCGAGCTTGATGCCCAGGCCCGACTCGGCCGCGGTCCTGTCGATGAACGCCGTCATTTCCTCGTGCATCCGGTTCAGCAGCTCGTCGTTCACGTTGCGCAGGTCGATCGAGAACTTCACTTCGCCGGGAATCACGTTGCGGCTGTTCGGGAACACCTGCATCATGCCCACCGTGCCGCGGCCGTATGGCGGGTAGCGGTTGGCGATCGCCACCACCTCGGGAACGATTTTCGCCGCCACCTGCATCGCGTCGCGCCGCAGGTGCATCGGCGTTGGGCCGGCATGCGCTTCCATGCCGGTCACCGTGCAGTCGTACCACGACAGGCCCATCACGGCCGGCACCACGCCGATCACCTTGTCCGCGTCTTCCAGAACGGGGCCCTGCTCGATGTGCGTTTCGAAATAGGCGCCGATCGGATGGTCGCCCGGCGCCTGGTCGCCACGATAGCCGATACGTTCGAGCTCCTCGCCGACCGTCCTGCCGTCGACATCCTTTGCCGCGTACGCATGTTCCAGCGTGAACGCGCCGCAGAACACGCCGGAGCCCATCATCACGGGCACGAAGCGCGAGCCTTCCTCGTTGGTCCAGAAGGCCACCTCGATCGGCGCCTCGGTCCGGATACCGTGGTCGTTCAGCGTACGCACCACTTCCAGGCCGGCCAGCACGCCGTAGTTGCCGTCGAACTTGCCGCCGGTGGGCTGCGTGTCGATGTGGCTGCCCGTCATCACGGGCGGCAGCGCATCGTCCGTGCCGGCGCGGCGCATGAACACGTTGCCGATCTGGTCGATGGTGACCGTCATGCCGGCCGCCTTCGCCCAGCCGACGACGAGGTCGCGGCCCTGCCGGTCCAGGTCCGTCAGCGCCAGCCGCTTCACGCCGCCCTTCTCGGTGGCGCCGATCTGCGCCAGCTCCATCAGCGCATCCCACAGCCGCTTGCCGTCGACCCGCAGCGCATCCGTGGTCGTTTCAGTCTTTACCGCTTCCGTCATGTCGTTCATCTGGTACCCTTCAGTTCGGGGAAATCGGCGTGAATGCGGGGCGGTCGACGTGCCGGCCGGCACCTTCGACGGCCATCAGCTCGCCGCGGTGGAACACCATCTTGCCGGCGGCGATCGTGGTACTGGGAATGCCTTTCACGGTGCGGCCCTCGAAGACGTTGAAGCCGCCTTTCGCGAACTGGGTCTTCGCCGAGATCGTGCGGGTGCCCGCCGGATCCCACACGACGAGGTCCGCATCGGCACCAGCCTGCACGACACCCTTGCGCGGGTAGATATTGAAGATCTGTGCGGCATTCGCCGACGTCACCTTGACGAACTCGGAAGGCGTCAGCAATCCGCCGCCCACGCCTTCATCCCAGATCACGGCCATCCGGTCCTCGACACCGCCGCAACCGTTCGGGATCTTCGTGAAATCGTCGCGGCCGGCCGCCTTCTGCGCCTCGCAGAACGTGCAGTGGTCGGTCGCCGTCGTGTGCAGGTTGCCGCCGCGCAGGCCTTGCCACAGCGCGCGCTGGTGCTCCTTGCTGCGGAACGGCGGGCTCATCACGTGGCCGGCGGCGAAATCGAAGTCCGGGTTCTGGTACACGCTGTCGTCGATGATCAGGTGCCCCGCCAGCGCCTCGCCGTAGACGCGCTGGCCCAGCGCGCGGGCGCGGGTGATGGCATCGAGCGATTCCTTGCACGACACGTGCACGATGTACAGCGGCGTGTTCAGCACGCCGGCGATCGCGATGGCCCGGTTGGCGGCTTCCGCTTCCACCGCCGGCGGGCGCGACAGCGGATGGGCCGCGGGCCCGGTGATGCCCTTCGCCAGCAGGTCGCGCTGCAACTGGTACACCAGTTCGCCGTTCTCCGCGTGCACCGTGGGGATGGCGCCCAGTTCCAGCGAACGCCTGAAACTCTTCACCAGCGTTTCGTCGTCCGCCATGATCGCGTTCTTGTACGCCATGAAGTGCTTGAAGCTGTTCACGCCATGGTCGCGCACCAGCACGCCCATCTCTTCGTGCACGCGGTCGGACCACCACGTGATCGCCACGTGGAACGTGTAGTCGCCGGCCGATTTCGCGGCCCAGCCGCGCCACTGGTGGTAAGCCTCCAGCAGCGGCTGCTGGGGGTTCGGGATCACGAAATCGATGATCGTCGTGGTGCCGCCGGCCAGGCCGGCCGCCGTGCCCGTGTAGAAATCGTCGGCCGTCACGGTGCCCATGAACGGCAGGTTCATGTGCGTGTGCGGGTCGATCCCGCCGGGCATCACGTACTGGCCGGATGCGTCGACGGTCTGCGCGCCGGCGGGAACGTCCAGGTTGTCGCCGACGGCGACGATCCTGTCGCCGTCGCACAGCACGTCGGCGCGGAAGGCGCGGTCGGCGTTGACGACGGTACCGCCTCGGATGATCAGGCTCATTTTGTGTCTCCATTCAGGACCGGCGTTGCCGGGTGCAGCTTGCCTGCGCGCGCGGGAGCACGCATCAGTACGCCGTAGACGGCGGCGGCGATGGCGATGCCCACGAACCAGGCATACGTGTAGATCGTCTTGAACGCATCGCCCACGTCCGGGAACGATGCCGGGAACGCCGCGTTCAGGAAGCCGGGAATGTTCGGCAGCACGCCGGCCACGAAGGCGGCGATGGCGGCCGTGTTCCAGCCGTTGCGGTACGAGTAGGCGCCGTCGTCGCGGTACAGTTCCGCCACGTTCAGCTCCGTCTTGCGCACCAGGTAGTAGTCGACGATCAGCACGCCGGCGATGGGGCCCAGCAGCGCCGAATAGCCGATCAGCCACGTGAAGATGTAGCCCTGCGTGGTTTCCAGCAGCTTCCACGGCATCATCGCCAGCGCGATGCCGGCCGTGATGTAGCCGCCGGTGCGGTACGAGATGCGTTTCGGCGCCAGCGCGGAAAAGTCATACGCAGGGCCGACCAGGTTGGCGGCCAGGTTGACGCTGACGGTATCGACCAGCAGCACGATCAGCGCGACCAGCACGGCCACGCCGGTCATGCGCGCGGCCAGGTCCACCGGGTCCCAGATCGCCTTGCCGTACAGGACGACGGTGGCGGACGTGACGATGACGGCCAGCGCGGCCAGCAAACCCATCGGCACCGGCAGGCCGACCGACTGGCCCACGATCTGGTCCTTCTGCGACTTGGCGAAGCGGGTGAAGTCGGGAATGTTCAGTGCCAGCGTGGCCCAGAAGCCCACCATCGCCGTCAGCGACGGCCAGAACGCGATCCAGAACTGGCCTTCCTTCGGCTGGCCGGGGGCGAACTGCGACGGCTTGTCCAGCAGCGGGCCGAAGCCGCCCGCCTTTTCGTACACCCAGTACAGCAGCACGAAGCAGATCAGGATCTTCAATGGCGCGGTGTACGTTTCGAGCTTGCGGATCGAATCCATGCCGTGCACGATGTACCAGAACTGGATCGCCCAGAATGCCAGGAAGCATGCCAGCTGCGCGCCGTTGATGCCGAGCACGGCGAGCTTGTCGCCGCCGATCTCGTGCCCCATCAGCACACCCAGCAGCGTGTAGATCATCTGGCCGCCGAACCACGTCTGGATGCCGTACCAGCCGCAGGCCACGATGGCGCGCATCAGCGCCGGCAGCTTCGCGCCGGCCGTGCCGAACGAGGCGCGCGCCAGCACCGCGTAGGGAATGCCGTACTTGGTGCCGGCATGGCCGATCGCCAGCATCGGCACCAGCACGATCGCGTTCGCCAGGAACACGGTGATCACCGCCTGCCACGCCGACATGCCCGCTTCGACCAGGCTGGCCGACAGCGTATAGGCCGGAATGCACATCACCATGCCGACCCACAGCGCCGCGAAGTGGTACCAGAGCCACGTTCGCTGTGCGGCGGAAGTGGGCGCGAGGTCTTCGTTCCACAGGTGGGGGTTGGCTTTGATGTCGTGATTCACTTGGACTCTCCTCGATTGCTGAACAGGTGCGTACTGTATGGTGTCGGGTACCTTCTGGAGGCGTTTCCCGAAAAGGTGTCCGACACCGGTTTTTTTTATGGAGCTGCCTTACGCCGCGGTCGGCACCTGCTCCGCCCGAGGATTGCGCGGATCCTGCGTCCAGTTCAGGTATCCCTTGCCGGTCTGCTGCGGGACCATCGTGATGCAGCCCTGCACGGGACACGTGATCTCGCACAGGTTGCAGCCCACGCATTCGCTGTCGATGACTTCGTAGGTGCGCTTGCCGGTGGCTTCGTCCACCAGCCGGGCGACGGCCTGGTGCGACGTATCCTCGCAAGCCACGTGGCAGCGGCCGCAGCCGATGCAGTCCGCCTGGCTGATGTGCGCGATCGTCTTGAAATTCATGTCCAGGTACTTCCAGTCCGTGGTGTTCGGCACCGCCCTGCCCCGGAATTCCTCGATCGTGCGGTAGCCCTGGCTGTCCATCCAGCGCGACAGGCCGTCCTTCATTTCCTCGACGATACGGAAGCCGTGCAGCATCGCCGCGGTGCACACCTGCACGCAGCCGGCGCCCAGCGCGATGAACTCGGCGGCGTCGCGCCAGTTGTTGATGCCGCCGATGCCGGAAATGGGCAGGCCGCGCGTTTGCGGATCGCGGGCGATCTCGGCGACCATGTTCAGCGCGATCGGTTTCACCGCCGTGCCGCAGTAGCCGCCGTGCGTGCTGGCCGAGCCGACCGTGGGCAGCGCCACCATCCTCTCCAGGTCGATCGACGTGATGGAATTGATCGTGTTGATCAGCGAGACCGCGTCGGCGCCGCCACCGTGGGCCGCGCGGGCCGGCTGGCGGATGTCGGTGATGTTCGGCGTGAGTTTCACGATCACCGGCAATTTGCTGTGCTTCTTGCACCACGCGGTGACCATGCCCACGTATTCCGGCACCTGGCCCACGGCCGCGCCCATGCCCCGCTCGGGCATGCCGTGCGGGCAGCCGAAATTGAGCTCGATGCCGTCCGCGCCGGTGGCTTCCACCTTGGGCAGGATGTCGGCCCAGTAGTGTTCCTCGCACGGCAGCATCAGCGAGACCACGATCGCACGGTCCGGCCACGCTTCCTTGACGGCGGTGATCTCCCGCAGGTTGATTTCCAGCGAGCGGTCGGTGATCAGCTCGATGTTGTTGAAGCCGATGACTTCGCGGTTCTTGCCGTAGATGGCCGAATAGCGCGACGACACGTTGACGGCCGGCGGGTCCTCGCCCAGCGTTTTCCAGACCACGCCGCCCCAGCCCGCCTCGAAGGCGCGGATCACGTTGTAGGCCTTGTCGGTGGGCGGCGCGGAGGCCAGCCAGAACGGGTTCGGAGACTTGATGCCGCAGAAGTCGATGGCGAGGTTATTGAATTCGGCACTCATGATTATGCAGCCTCCAGTTTCGATGAAAGTTCGGCGTGGATCGCCAGCGCGGCCAGCTTGCCGTGCTGCACGGCCTGCACGGTCAGGTCCTGTCCCGGCGCGACGCAGTCGCCGCCGGCGTAGATGCCGGGCAGCGCGGTGCGGAAGTGTTCGTCGACATGAATCCTGTCACCGTCGCGCCCCAGCAGCGTGGCCAGCGGATCGGCCAGCGATGCGTCGGCCATCGTCTGCCCGATCGCCTTGAACACGGCGTCGGCGGCGATCTCGAACGTCTCGCCGGTGCCCGCCAGGCGGTTGCCTTCCAGCCGGGTCTTCTCGAAGCGCATGCCGCGCACGCGGCCGGCGGCATCGAGCAGCACTTCCTGCGGCTGTGCCCACGTGACCATGCGCACCTGGTTGGCCTTGGCGATTTCCTGTTCGTGGTGCGTGGCGCTCATCGCATCGAAGCCGCGGCGGTAGACCAGCGTCACTTCTTCCGAACCCAGGCGCTGCACCTGCACGGCCATGTCGATCGCCGTGTTGCCGGCGCCGATCACGATCGCTCGCTTCGGTACCGGCAGCGCGGCGAGATCCTGCGCCTGGCGCAGTTCGGCGATGTAGTCGACGGCGGCCAGCAGCCCTGGCGCGTCCTCGCCCGTCAGGCCCAGCCGGCGGCTGGCGCCGAGGCCCAGGCCGAGGAACACGGCGTCGTAATCGGCATGCAGGTCCTTCAGGTGCAGGTTGTCGCCCAGCTTCTGGCCCAGGCGGATCTCGATGCCGCCGATGCCCATCAGGAAATCCACTTCGCGCTGGGCGAAATCGTCCGTGAGCTTGTACTTGGCGATGCCGTATTCGTTCAGGCCGCCGGCCTTGTCCTGCGCCTCGAACACGACGACGTCGTTGCCCAGCATTGCCAGGCGGTGCGCGCACGACAGGCCCGCGGGCCCGGCGCCGACGACGGCGATCCTGCGGCCGGTCGATTTCGCGCGCTGGAACGGGTGCGCCGTGAAGCTCATGTTGTCGGTGGCATAGCGCTGCAGCAGCGCGATCTTCACCGGCTGGCCTTCGGCATCGTGGTTGCGCACGCAGGCATCCTCGCACAGGATCTCGGTGGGACAGACACGGGCGCAGCTGCCGCCGAAGATATTCTGCTTCAGGATGCCCAGCGCGGCGCCATCGACGTTGCTGTCGTGGATGTTGCGGATGAAGCTGGCCACGTCGATGTCCGACGGGCAGATGCGGGTGCACGGCGCGTCGTAGCAGTACAGGCAGCGTGCCGCTTCGATCGCGGCCTGGCGGGCATTCAGCGGCGGGGCGAGGTCGGTGAAGTGGGTGGCCAGCTCGCCGTTCGTGGCGCTGGGATGGGGGATGTAGTTCAGTGAGTCGAGCATGGTTCTGGTTCCTGGCTGAATGGCTGAAAAACCTGGTTGCTGCTTCCCTGTGCGATGGCGTGCTGCCCTGCGGTGCCGGGCAGCGCCATCGCGGCGCGCACCAACGCTTACTTCATCTGTGGGAATGCAAATTCCGCGCCAGCAGTGGCAGTGTTCGGCCAGCGCTGCATCACGGCCTTGTGCCGCGTGTAGAAACGCACGCCTTCGGGGCCGTATGCATGATGGTCGCCGAACATGCTGCGCTTCCAGCCACCGAAACTGTTGAATGCCATCGGCACCGGCAGCGGTACATTCACGCCCACCATGCCCACCTGGATCTGGCGCACGAATTCGCGCGCCACGCCGCCATCGCGCGTGAATACGGCCACGCCGTTGCCGTATTCATTGCGGTTGATCAGCTCCACGGCGCTGCCCACGTCCGGCAGCCGCATCACGCACAGCACGGGGCCGAAGATTTCTTCCTTGTAGATCGTCATGTCCGGCGTGACGTGATCGAACAGGGTGCCGCCGACGAAGAAGCCGTTCGGCCGGTCCGCGACCTTGAAGTTGCGCCCATCGACGACGAGCTTCGCGCCCTGCTCCACGCCTTCGCCGATCAGGCGCTCGATGCGCTGCTTGGCGGCGAGCGTGACGACGGGCCCCATTTCGGCATCGTGCGCCATGCCGTCGCGTACTTTCAGTGCGGCCGTGCGCCGTTCCAGTGCGCCCACCAGCGCGTCGCCCGCATCGCCGATCGCGACGACGACCGAGATCGCCATGCAGCGTTCTCCGGCCGAGCCGTATGCCGCGCCCATCAGCGCGTCGACCGCCATGTCCATGTCCGCGTCGGGCATCACCACCATGTGGTTCTTCGCGCCGCCCAGCGCCTGCACGCGCTTGCCGTGCGCGCTGCCTTTCGCGTAGATGTATTCTGCGATCGGCGTGGAACCGACGAAGCTCACGGCCTGCACGTGCGGGTGCTCGATCAGCGCGTCGACCACATCCTTGTCGCCCTGCACGACGTTGAACACGCCATCCGGCAGGCCGGCCTTCTTCAGCAGTTCGGCATGCAGCAGCGCCGGCGAAGGATCGCGTTCGGAAGGCTTGAGCACGAAGGTATTGCCGCATGCGATCGCCACCGGGAACATCCACATCGGCACCATCACGGGGAAGTTGAACGGCGTGATACCGGTCACGACGCCGAGCGGCTGGCGCATCGACCAGGCGTCGATGCCGCGCGCGATCTGGTCGGTGAATTCGCCCTTCAGCAACTGCGGGATGCCGACCGCGAATTCGACGACCTCGATGCCGCGCGCCACCTCACCGCGCGCGTCGGCCAGCGTCTTGCCGTGCTCGCGCGTCAGCATCGCCGCGAATTCCTCGGTGTGCTGCTGGCACAGCTGCAGGTACTTCGCCAGCACGCGGGCGCGAGCCAGCGGCGGCGTGTCCGCCCAGGCGGGAAACGCGGCATGCGCGGCCTGCACGGCGGCGTCCACTTCCTCCACGGTGCCGAGCGCCACGCGGGCCACCGGCTCGCCGAGCGCGGGGTTGTAGACGTCGGCGTAGCGGCCGCTGCGCGTATCCGCTTTCGCGCCGTTGATGTAATGGGTAATGGTATCGATGTCGCTCATGGAGAGTCTCGTTCAGGTTGTCGTATGGAGAGGGTCGGACAGGGGTTCAGGACAAATCAGGACAGGTTCAGGACAGCAGAGGGTCAGGCTAACAGCGTATCGGGCGGCACGTAGTCGTAGCCCAGGTCGCGGGCCACGGCTTCGTACGTGACCTTGCCCTGGCAGACATTGAGGCCGTTCTTCAGGTGGGGGTTGCCTTGCAGGGCCTTGCTCCATCCCTTGTCGGCCAGCGCCACCGCATGGGCGATGGTGGCGTTGTTCAGCGCGAACGTGGACGTGCGCGCGACGGCGCCCGGCATGTTCGCCACGCAGTAATGCACCACGCCGTCGACGACGAACGTGGGATGTTCATGGGTGGTCGGGCGCGACGTCTCGAAGCAGCCGCCCTGGTCGATCGCCACGTCCACCACGACGGCGCCCGCCTTCATCTTCGCCACCATCTGGCGCGTGACGAGCCTGGGCGCCGCGGCGCCCGGCACCAGCACGCCGCCGATGACGAGATCGGCATCGAGCACCGCTTCCTCGATCGTGTGCGCGTTCGAATACATCGTCTGCACGCGGTTGCCGAACACCAGGTCGAGCTGGCGCAGGCGATCGACGTTCTTGTCCAGCACCGTCACGCGCGCGCCCATGCCGACGGCGATCTGCAGCGCATTGGTGCCGACCACGCCGGCGCCGATGATGGCCACATGGCCGGGTGCCACGCCGGGCACGCCGCCCAGCAGCAGGCCCATGCCGCCCTTCGATTTTTCCAGGTGGGCGGCACCGGCCTGCACCGCCATCCGGCCCGCCACTTCGCTCATCGGCGCCAGCAGCGGCAGGCCGCCGTTCGGGCCGGTGATGGTTTCGTAGGCGATGCAGACGGCCCCCGATTCGACCAATGCCTGCGTTTGCGCCGGATCGGGGGCAAGGTGCAGGTAGGTGTAGAGGATCTGGCCGGCGCGCAGCAACGCGCATTCCTGCGGCTGCGGTTCCTTGACCTTGACGATCATCTCGGCACGCTCGAAGATTTCGCGGGCGGTGTCGACGATCGTGGCGCCGGATGCCGCGTACATCGCATCGCTCAGGCCGATGGCGGCACCGGCGTTGCGTTCGACGAGCACGGGGTGGCCGCGCAGTGTCAGTTCCTTCACGCTGGCCGGGGTGAGGCCGACGCGCGATTCCTGGATCTTGATTTCCTTGGGTACGCCGATGAGCATGGTATGTCTCCTGGCTGGCTTGGGGTGGGGAGGCGTGTTGCGGTCTTGCGGTGTTGCAGTATTGCGGCGCATCCAGTGGTGGCCGGTGTTCAGCGGCCAACCACTATCGCTTGTGGCGATCGATACGCATGCCGCCAATGAAACGGCGGATTCCGTTTAACCGCCAAAACTTACTCGAGCTCTTTCAGGATCTTCGCCAGCTTGCCGAACAGTTCATCGATATGCCGCTTCTCGAACACCAGCGGCGGCGACAGCGCGATGGTGTCGGCGGTAACGCGGATCAGCACGCCGTCGGCGAACGCCTTCTTGAATGCCGCGTAGGCGCGGGCGCCGGGCTTGCCGGGAATCGGCGCCAGCTCGATGCCGGCGATCAGCCCGATGCAGCGCAGATCGATCACGTGCGGCAGGTCCTTCAGCGAGTACACCGCGTCGGTCCAGTATTCCTGCAGGCCGGCGGCATGCTCGAGGATCTTCTGTTCCTCGAACACTTCCAGCGTGGCCAGCGAGGCGGCGCAGGCCAGCGGGTGGCCGGAGTAGGTGTAGCCGTGGAACAGCTCGATGCCGGCCGGCGAATCCATGAACGCGTCGTGCACGAAGGCCTTCGTGAACACGGCGCCCATCGGCACGGTGCCGTTGGTGAGGCCTTTCGCGGTGGTCATCATGTCCGGTTCGACGTCGAAGTAGTCGGAGGCGAACGGCGTGGTCATGCGCCCGAAGCCGGTGATCACCTCGTCGAAGATCAGCAGGATGCCGTGCTTCGTGCACAGCTCGCGCAGCCGCTTCAGGTAACCCTTCGGCGGGATCAGCACGCCGGTGGAGCCGGCCACCGGCTCGACGATCACGGCGGCGATCGTGGAAGCGTCGTGCAGCGCGACGATGCGTTCGAGCTCGTCGGCCAGGTGCGCGCCATGTTCCGGCTCGCCGCGCGTGAAGGCGTTCTTTTCGAGGTTGTGGGTGTGCGGCAGGTGGTCGACGCCCGGCAGCAGGGTGCCGTACTGCTTGCGGTTACCGGCGATGCCGCCGACCGAGATGCCGCCGAAGCCCACGCCATGGTAGCCGCGCTCGCGGCCGATCAGGCGGGTGCGCGACGCTTCGCCGCGCGCCTTGTGGTAGGCCAGCGCCATCTTCAGCGCCGTGTCCACCGCCTCCGACCCGGAGTTCGTGTAGAACACGTGGCCGAAACGGTGATTGGTGTAGGCCATCAGCTTTTCGGCCAGTTCGAACGCGGTCGGGTGGCCCATCTGGAACGTGGGCGCGAAGTCCAGCGTGCCCACCATTTCACGCACGGCCGCCACGATCTTCGGCTGCGCGTGGCCGCACGGCACGCACCACAGGCCGGCGGTGCCGTCGAGCACTTCGTTGCCGTCGACATCCTTGTAGTGCACGCCGGCGGCCGAGGCCAGCAGCCGGGGGCTGGCCTTGAAGTCGCGGTTGTTCGTGAATGGCATCCAGAAGGCTGCCATCGATTCGGGTGAATGCTCGGGTCGGTTCATGGATTCTCCTCGGGGCACGTGGCCCGCAAAATTCTTTACCAGTTGGCAAAATGATGATGCAATAATAGACACGCCGTTCACTCCGGCAAATATACACAATCGGCAAGGCGTTCCAACCGTACAGGTCATAAAACCACTACAGTTACAGCATGGCAGCCAGACCCATCAAATCGCAGGAAACCCATGAAGTCGTCGCCTGGCCGGCGATCGCCATCGAGCGGGCCGGCAAGGGCAGCCTGGTGGAAAAGATCGTGGCCGTGCTGACGGCCATGATTTCGAGCAAGGAACTGCGGATCGGCACCAAGATGCCCTCGGTGCGGCAGTTCGCGAAGTGTAATGGCGTGAGCACCTTTACAGTCGTCGAGGCCTATGACAGGCTCGTCAACCTGGGTCTGCTGTCGTCGCGGCGCGGTTCCGGCTATTACGTGGCGCGCCACGACATCGCCGCGCACCTGCCGCCCGTCATCGTGGCCGGGCCGGTCACGGTGGATGCCCTCACCTCCGACCTGTACTCGGGCGTCTCCGACGCGCTGCCGGTGGGCGCCGGCTGGCTGCCGCCCGAATGGTATGGAGAAGACACGATCCTCGACGCGGTGCGCCATGCGATGCGCATTCCCGCCAACCGGCTGCGCGGCTACGGCCATCCGCTGGGTTTTCCGGCGCTGCGCCAGCACGTGGCGGCGGTGCTGACGGACGAGCTGTTCCCCGTCGAGGCGGATCAGGTGCTGCTGACGCACGGCGCCACCCACGCGTTCGACCTGATTCTGCGCACGCTCACGCGCCCCGGCGACACGGTGTTCGTCGAGGACCCCGGCTACAGCAACCTGCTGTCGCTGATCCGCCACCATGGCTGCAACGCCGTGGGCATTCCGCGCGGCGAACACGGCCTCGATCTCGACGCGCTGGCGCGGGAGGCGCGCCAGGCGCAGCCCAAGCTGATGTTCGTCAACACGGTGCTGCAGAACCCGCTGGGCACGTCGCTGTCGCAGGCGCAGGCGCACCGGCTGCTGGCGATGGCCGAGCAGTTCGACTTCTGGCTGGTGGAGGACGACATCTACCGCGATCTCGCCGGCAAGGGCGAGGCATCGCTGGCGGCGATGGACGGGCTGCGCCGCGTGATCCGCGTGGGCAGCTTTTCCAAGATCCTGTCGCCGGTGCTGCGCGTGGGATCGATCTGCACCTCGGGCCCGCTGATGCCGGAGCTGGTGCGGGTGAAGATGCTGACGGGCCTGACCACGTCGGAAGTGAACGAACGCGCCGTGTACCACGCGGTCACGGCGCGGGCATATCGCAGGATGGTGGAAAAGCTCGTGGCCCAGCTCGACGAGGGGCGCGAACGCACCATCGAGGCGCTGGCCGAGGTGGGCATGGAACCGGTGGCGCGGCCGCGCGGCGGCATGTTCGTCAGCGCCGGCTGGAACGTGCCGCCGGCGCCCGGCTACAACGCCCGCACGATCGCCGATGCCGCGCTGCGTGCCGGCATCCTGCTGTCGCCGGACGAATTCTTCCTGCTGCGGCCCAGCACCACGATCTGGTTCCGCTTCAACGTGGCGTATGCGCACGACCCGGTGCTGCGCGCCTTCCTGCAGTCCGTATCACGGCCGTCCGCATTGCGGCAATGACCATGGAGAAACCATGACCGGCAAGAACGCAGTGCGCGCCGGCGCCGCCTCGCGCCGCATGCAGAACCGTGACCGGCTCGAAGCGGACATCGCCGCCGTTGCCGTGCGCGTGTTCGCCGAATGCGGCTACGAAGGCACGTCCGTGGCGGCGATCGCCGAAGGCGCCGGCCTGTCGAAGCAGAACCTGATGTACTACTTCCCCACCAAGCAGGAGCTGTACGCGCGCGTGCTGGACGGGGTGCTCGACGACTGGCTGGAGCGCATGTCCAGCCTGGCGCAGGCGGGCCAGGACGATGCGCCGGCCGCGCATCCGGCTGATCTTTTACGCGCCTACGTGCAGGCCAAGCTGAGGTTCTCGCGCGAGCAGCCGTATGCGTCGCGCGTGTATGCGATGGAAGTGATCGGCGGTGCCAAGCTGTATGGCGATCAGATCAGGGAGCGCGTGGTGCCGGTGCTCAAGCGCGACATCGAAGTGTTCGAGCGCTGGATCGCGGCGGGACGCATGGCGCCCGTCAATGCCACGCACCTGCTGTTCGCCATCTGGGCGATGACGCAATCGTACGCCGATTTCGCCGCGCAGATGGCGCTGGTGCTGGACCGGCGCCAGTTGCAGAAGAAGGATTTCGACGAAGCGGAGGAAACGATCGTGGGGCTGGTGCTGGCGCTGATCCAGCCGCACGGCGGCTGAATTCTCCCTGGCTTTTCTTGCCCCGGCCGGCCACATGGCGGCCGGCTTTCCCTGCCCGGCCGCACAGCGGCCGACATTCTATTCGTTGCGCGTGAACTGTTCCTGGCGGCGGCGCAGGCCGCCGATGCCGAACACCGCCAGGCCCGCCATGATCATCGCCACGATGCTCGGCTCCGGTACCGGCGACAGGAAATCCACGTTGCCGGTGAACGGCTGCACGTGCACCTGGGCCTGCAGGTCCAGCGCGCGGGCGAACAGGCCGCCTTCGATGTCCGCCGTGTTCGTCACCAGCGCATCAGTGGCCAGCACGGCGCCGCCGAACTGGGAGCTGATCGTCAGGCTCGTGGCATCGTAGAAGTTCCAGATGACCTGGCTGCCGATATTGCGCGCGCCGCCGCCGAGGAAATTGGCATGGATCGATGCGGTCGTCACGTTCGAATTCATGATCACCGTGGTGGCGCCGTTCAGGTTGAACTCGAATTCGTTCAGCGTGAACAGCGTGTCGTCGAAGCCGGTCAGGTCGAACACCGCCACGCCGGTGGCATCGGCCCTGGCCGTGAAGACGGCTTTCGAGCCGCTCATGTCGACGTTGCTGCCGGTCGATTTCAGTTGCGCCATCGAGTTCGACAGATTGCCCAGCACCGTGCCGAACGCGGTCGACGCGGCGGCCGCGCTGCCCGTCGTGAAGTCCGCCGCCAGGCCCTGGTATGCGCCGCCGTTGATGGTGGTATTGGCCTTCTCGCCGGCCACGGTGCCGCCGCCGTTGATGTTCGTGTTCGCCGCGGCACCGCCCACATAGGCACCGCCGTTGATGCTCGAATTGGCCACGCTGCCGGCGATCGTCGCGCCGCCGTTGAAGGTGGAGTTCGCGACCGTGCCGGCCACCTGCGAGGCGCGGTTCAGCGTGGAGTTCGACACGTTGCCGCCAACCACATTCGTGCCCTCGTTGACCGTCACGCCATCGATCGAGCCGCCCGTGACCAGGCCGCCACGGTTGACCGTCACACGGTTCCGGTTGCCCCATGCATCGGTGGCATAGGTCACGCTGCCGGCCGTCAGGCCCGCGTAGTCCGATGCCGGCGCCCTGTCGAGCTGGTTGCCGTATTCGCCCCCGGTCACGCTGCCGGCGGCCCAGGTGCGGCCATGCACGTGGCCGCCCGGCGTGGCGGTGATGTTCGTCAGCGACACGGCATTCATCTGGTTCAGCACCTGGGTCGCAGTCAGGGGCGCGGCGGCGGGCGCCGCCTGGACAGCCACGAATGGCATGGAAAATACAGTGGACAGTGCGGCGGCGAGCAGGCGTTGGCGTAACATGATTTCCCTTGTGATTATTTTATATATGCAATTTTTGTTTCCAATAGGATAGCATATTTATATCTCGATTAACGCAGCTCAACGAAAATGCCGGTTCTTATTGCGCATTCATGTTGCTTGCAAGCCCCACTCATCCTCCGCCGCCGCAGGTCATCCCGCGAAAATTCCCGTTCGTCGGATCGCCGTTCCGCCGCGCCGGGCCTCGCGCTACAGTGAACCCACTGCAAACCATGGGGGCCATCGATGAAGACCGTCAATAAAACCTGCACCGAGACGTTGCGCGAAGCGTATGACGGCACCGTGCGCATCGTGCGGCACGCGATGCGCCGGCTGGAGCGGATGCCCTGGCCGTCACTGCTCGTCGTGTGCGTGATGCTGGCGCTGCTGATCACGGCGCTGCCGCTGGCGTTGACCCTGTTCGTGCTGTTCCTGCTGGTGAAGCTGGCGGCCAATGCGCTCGGTTCGAACCGGCACCAGGCGCACCGGCACGATCACGCCCGGCCGCATGGACAATAGGCCGCCGATGAAGACAGCCGCAACAGGCGCCCGCGGCGCGCTGGGATTCGTGCGCGAGCTGGGCGAAACCGCCAGCTCGCTGTGGTGGCAGTTCTTCGACTGGCTGGCGCAGGTGCCGATGCGCCAGCTCGTGATGACATGGCTGCTGGCGCTGCTGCTGACCGCCACGCCGGCGATCCATCCGGAACAGGCGGTGGCGTTCATCTTCATCTCGCTGGGCCTGAAGGTGCTGGCGGGCGGCAAGCGCAAGGCCGAGATCGAGGCGCGCCGCGCATCCGAGCAGGCCGGCACCGAGGAGCTGGAACGCCGGCTGGTCGAAGCGCGCATGGCCGCGCTGCAGGCCCAGGTGGAGCCGCACTTCCTGTTCAACACGCTGGCATTGATCGGCCAGCTGATCGAGACCGATCCGCCGCAGGCGGCGCAGATCCACCAGCACCTGATCGACTACCTGCGCTCCACGTTGCCGCAGATGCGCTCGCGCGGCAACGGCACGCTGGCCCGGCAGATCGCCCTGTCGCGCTCCTACCTGGCGATCATGCAGGCGCGAATGAAGACGCGGCTGGCCGTGTCGATCGACGTGCCGCCCGAACTGGAGAGCGCCACGTTTCCGGCGATGATGCTGCAGATCCTGATCGAGAATGCGATCAAGCACGGGCTCGAACCGAAGATCGAAGGCGGCCGGATCGATATCCGGGCGTCGGGTACCGGCACGATGCTGCAGGTGGATGTGCAGGATGACGGCGTGGGCTTCTCGCGCTACGCCGGCGACGGCATCGGCCTGGCCAACGTGCGCGAGCGGCTCAAGCTGATGTACGGCACGCGCGCGGAACTGCAGATCGAAACGCCGGCCGAAGGCGGCTGCCGGGCGTCGATCCGGGTGCCGTTCGCACCGGATATCTTTGCCGATCAACATAAATGAGGGCCCGCAGATGAAAAACCCTACCGCGCTGATCGCCGACGACGAGGAACCGATGCGCGACATGCTGCGCGCCCGGCTGGCCGAATGCTGGCCGGAGCTGGCGATCGCGGCCGAAGCGGCGAACGGCGTGGAAGCGATCGCGCTGGCCGGCCGGCACCAGCCGGACGTGGTGTTCCTCGATATCCGCATGCCCGGGCTGTCCGGCATCGAGGCCGCGCGGATGCTGTTCAACCGCTGCCACATCGTGTTCGTCACCGCCTATGACCAGTATGCGATCGAGGCATTCGAGCAGGGTGCGCTGGACTACCTGCTGAAACCGGTCGGCGGCGAGCGCCTGAAGACCACCTGCGCGCGGCTGAAGGAGCGCATCGGGCAACGGCCGGCCGATATCGCGGTGCAGCTGTCGCGGCTCCTCGACGGGCGCGGCGGCGGCGGCAACAGCGGCAATCATGGCGGCAGGCGCGAGTACCTGCACTGGATCCAGGCACAGGTGGGCAGCAGTTTGCGCATGATCAGCACGCGCGAGATCCTGTTCTTCCAGGCCGACGAAAAATATACCCGGGTGCAGACGGCGCAGGGCGAAGTGCTGATCCGCAAGACGCTGAAGGAACTGGCGGACGAGCTCGATCCGGACGAATTCTGGCGCATCCACCGCTCCACGCTGGTGCGCGTGGATGCGATCGCCGAAGTCACGCGCGACCTGCGCGGCAGGCAGATGGTGCGCGTGAAGCACTGCGCGGAACAGCTCGAAGTCAGTCGCGGCAACACCCATTTATTCCAGCAAATGTAACGCTGTTGCGCGTCCGCCCGCCGGCCGGCCGGCAATGCCCGACTCCGCTTGCCCCGCCTTGTGCACTGGTCTATATTGGGGTTTCGCCTACCAGTTACCCGAACCCGCCACAGACAGGGAGCAGCGTAATGACGACCTCCATGACGACCCCCATGACGCCCCACAAGACGCCCCACAAGACGGCCAGCCCCCATACGACGATACCCAGTAATACGCGTGCCACGATCATGCCTTGCCTGCGCTACCGCAATGCCCCCGCCGCCATCGAATGGCTGTGCAGCACGCTGGGATTCGAAGCCACCCTCGTGGTGCGCAACGAGGATGGCACGGTCGCCCATGCCCAGCTCACGTTCGGCAACGGCATGATCATGCTGGGATCGGTCTTCGATACCGAGTATGGTCGCCTGCTGAAGCAGCCGTCGGAAACCGGCAGGTTCGTCACGCAAAGTTCCTACCTTGCCGTCAACGATGCGGACAAGGTGCACGAGCGCGTCATGGATGCCGGCGGCGAAGTCGTGCTGCCGCTGCAGGACGAGGATTATGGCGGCCGCGGCTTCACGTGCCGCGACCCCGAAGGCCACGTGTGGAGCATCGGCACCTACGATCCGTGGGCCGAGGCCGAACGGCCGCGCTGACCGGGCTTTACCGGCTCAGCCCGCTTCGCGTTCCAGCGCCGCGACCAGCTCGCAGTCGGCCACCTGTACCGGGCGGATGCCGATACGGTCGCGATACAGCGGCGGCAGGCTCCGGCACAGCGCTTCGAGCGCGCCGGGCGCCATCGCGGGCCGAACGTATTGCAACTGCGCCGGGTTCTCCGGCCGCAGCGCCCCTTCCATTGTCGAACCGTAGGCCCCCAGCTCCATGAAGCTGTGCGCGCCCTCGTCCGGCCCCACCGCGCACACGAAGGTGCCGTCCTTCGGGTGCCCGAGGTAGCGGCGCACTTCCTGCTGGCGTTCCACGCCGGCTCCCGCCATCAATTTATGGCGCAGCAGCGCGTAATTCCGCGTGCATTCCATGAACGCGGTGCGGATGCCCGATTGCGTCTGCCTGCCATGGCAGCACAGCAGCAGGTTGCCGAACGCATCGAGCAACGCCACCGCGTTGCCGGAGCCGCCCTGCGCGCGGTCGCGCTCCATCGCGTGCAGCAGGTAGGGGGCCAGGCCGGCATCGGGCCGCTGCGGCGTGGCGCGGTAGGTCAGCGCATCCGGGCAGGCACGCTTCAGTGCCCGCACGATCGGGTGTTCCGCCGGCAGCGTGGCGGGATCGAGCAGGCCGGAGCGGGGCGGATCGGTGTCGAACAGGTCCATCACCGCTTCGGTGGTGGCTTCGAACACCAGCGAACACAGGGCTTGCGTGGGTTCGGCGATCGTCTTGCCGATGAAGAACGGCGGCGGCGGCGCACCGCCGGCGTCGCGCGCATACGACGACGATCCCAGCACGGCCGGGTAGGCAAAGGTCTCGCGCGCACGCGCGCGCAGCGCTTCGGGCAGCGCGGCGAAGGTGCCCGCGCCGTCGTGATTGATGCCCGCCTTGCCGTCGTTCGCGGCCACGACGACGTTGAACCCCGCCGCCAGGATCGCCCCCGCGCACATGCAGCACGGATCGAGCGACGTGACGATCGTGATCTCTCGCGGCGGCGGCAGCGCCCTGCCCTTCGCACCTTCCGCGTAATACCAGTCGACCAGCTGGCGCTCGCCGTGCGCGGTCGGGTCCCAGATCAGGCCATCGCGGATCACCTGGTTGTGCACCGCCTGCAGCACGTTGCCGAAGCCGTCCAGCATCACCGCGCCGACGCCGAACGTGCCCTGCGTCTTCGCGGCGATGGCCTCGAGCGATGCGATGGTGACGGCCGCCTGGACGTCGATGGTTTTTTTCACGGGGCGCCCGGTCGCGGAAGGATCACCTGCGCTGCAGGTCCTGGCCGCCGAACGCGTTCGGCAGCTGGGCCGCGGCGGTAGTCTCGAACACGTCGCCCGTCAGGTTCGTCAGCACCACCGGCAGCGCGTTGCCGCCCAGTTCCAGGATCACCTGGCGGCAGGCGCCGCACGGCGCGATCGGGCCATCGGTCTCGCCCACGACGACGAGCTTGTCGAAATCGCCCGGCTTGTAGCCATGCGCGATCGCGCTGAAGAACGCGGTGCGCTCGGCGCAGTTGCACAGGCCGTACGAAGCGTTCTCCACGTTACAGCCATGGAAAACCCTGCCGTCGCTGGCCAGCAGCGCCGCACCCACCTTGAAGCTGGAGTACGGCGTATAAGCCTTCAGGCGTGCCGCCTTGGCTTCCTCGATCAGTTGTTCGGTGTTCATCATCATGTTTCCTGAATGCGGGGCGGTACGGCGAACCGGCTGTCCCGCTGTTGCGAAACAACCGATTGCAAATTGGGGACTGTCCCCGGTGTTGTTTTACGACCGAACTGTAAAATCGGGGACTGTCCCTGTTGTTGTTAAAAATCGGGGACTGTCCCTGTTATTTTTATGGGCGGATCGTGCGGTAGACGATCGGGTTCGCGGCCGGGGCCGTGTCGGCGATCGTGTAGGCGGCCTGCACGTCGGCGATCGCGCGCCGGGCGGCGGCTTCGGTGCGGGCATGCACGTACGCCAGCGGCTGGCCTGCTTCGATGCGCTGGCCCAGTTCGGCCAGTTCCGTCAGGCCGACGGCGAAGTCGATCGTGTCCTGCGGGCGGGTGCGGCCGCCGCCCAGGGCGACCACGGCCAGGCCGATGTCGCGGGCGTTCGTGGCGGAGGCGTAGCCCGATCGCAGTGCCGGTACCGGCACGATGATCGGCGCCTTTTCCAGGTACTTGTCCGGGTCCTGCATCAGGTCGGCCGGGCCGCCCAGCGCGGCGACCATGCGGCCGAAGCGGTCGGCGGCTTCGCCGGAATCGAGCGATGCCTGCAGCTTGCCGCGCGCTTCCTCCTCGTTGGCGGCCAGCTTGCCCAGCACCAGCATCTCGGCGCACAGCGCCAGCGTGACTTCGTGCAGGCGCGCCGGGCGCGACTTGCCGGTCAGGTAGTCGATCGCGCAGCGCACTTCGACGGCGTTGCCGGCGGCGGGCGCCAGCGATTCGCTCATGTCCGTCAGCAGTGCCGAAGTGAGCGTGCCGGCGCCGTTGCCGACGTGGACGATCGACTCGGCCAGCTCCACCGATTTTTCATAGGTGGGCATGAACGCGCCGCTACCGGCCTTCACGTCCATTACCAGCACATCGAGGCCGGCGGCCAGTTTCTTCGACAGGATCGACCCGGTGATCATCGCCACCGATTCCACGGTGCCGGTCACGTCGCGGATGCCGTAGAAGCGCTTGTCGGCCGGTGCCAGCGAAGCGGTCTGGCCGATGATGGCCACGCCCACTTCCTTCACGACCTTGCGGAACAGTTCGTTGTCCGGCACGGTGGTGTAGCCGGGGATCGAGTCGAACTTGTCCAGCGTGCCGCCGGTGTGGCCCAGGCCGCGGCCCGAGATCATCGGCACGAAGCCGCCGCACGCGGCGATCATGGGGCCCAGCAGCAGCGATACCAGGTCGCCCACGCCGCCGGTCGAATGCTTGTCCATCACCGGACCGGGCAGGTCCAGCGATTGCCACTCCAGCACGTCGCCGGAATCGCGCATGGCGAGCGTGAAGGCAACGCGCTCGTCCATCGTCATGTCGTTGAAGTAGACGGCCATCGCCAGCGCGGCGATCTGGCCTTCCGTCGTTTCACCGGTGGTGATGCCGCCGACGAAGAAACGGATTTCCTCGGCGGTCAGGGTGCCCTTGTCGCGCTTCTTGCGGATGATTTCCTGGGGGAGGTACATGTGTTTTTCTTTCCTGCTTAATCCAGCCTGCCAAAGCGTCGCAGCCTGGGGATCGATCTTCAACGAACGTTTTGAAGCCCTGCAAAACCGTCGCGAGCGGCAGCAGTTCCAGCCAGGAAGCGCAGTCGTACTCAAGTACGACGAGCACCGCAGGCCGGAAATGCAACGCGCAGCAGGTTTGGCAGGCTTCCCTCAGACCCCGTACGGAATCCAGATATTCTTCACCTGCGTCACGTGCTGCAACACGGTGCGCCCGGCGGCCTGCTGCGTGCTGAACCAGTCGCGCCCTTTCGCGCCGCCGGTCCACGTGCGCTTCAGCGAACCGGCCGACAGCCGCTCCACTTCGGCGCAGCCTTCCGCCGAGCCGTCGTGGCGCCATACCGCGTCGATATCGGCGTGCGTGGCCAGCGTGCGCGCCAGCTCGTCGGCGCTGCCGGTGACGATGTTGACCACGCCGCCCGGCAGGTCGGACGTATCGAACACCTGGTACAGGTCGGTCGCCGACAGCGGGTATGCCTCGGAAGGCACGGCCACCACGCGGTTGCCCACGGCGATCGCCGGGGCCACCAGCGAGATGAAGCCCAGCAGCGGGTTCTCGTTCGGGCAGACGATGCCGATCACGCCGATGGCTTCGTTCAGCGCCACGGTGATGCCGTGCATCGGCGGCTGGTGCGCGGCGCCGTCATATTTGTCGGCCCACGCGGCCCAGTAGAACAGGCGTTCCACGGAAGCCTGCACTTCTTTTTCGGCGTCCTTCGAACCGGTCTGGGCGGCGATGCGCTCGGCGAACTCGCGGCCGCGGGCGGCCAGGTTCTCGGCGATGTAGTACAGCACCTGCGCGCGGTTGTGCGCGGTGGCTTTCGTCCAGCCGGCGGCCTTGTGCGCGGCTTCCACGGCGTTGCGGATGTCCTTGCGGCTGCCCTCGCCCACTTCGGCGATGAAGGCGCCGTCGGCTCCGTGGACCGCGCGGCTGTAGGCGCCATCCGGGCGGGCCTGCTTGCCGCCGATGTACAGCTTGGCCGTGCGGTCGATGGCGAAGGCGCCGGCAACCGGCGCCACGGCCTTCGAAGCCGCCTTCACGACCGCTGGCAGCGCCGGACGCGCATCCTCGCTCACCGGCACCAGGTATTCATACAGCCCTTCGCGCCCGCCTTCGCGGCCATAGCCCGATTCCTTGTAGCCGCCGAAGCCGCACGCGGCATCGAACTGGTTCGCCGTGTTGATCCACACCACGCCGGCCTTGATCTGCGGCGCCACGTCCAGCGCCAGGCTGATGTTCTCGGACCAGACGCACGCGGCCAGGCCGTACACGGTGTTGTTGGCCAGCTGCACCGCCTCGGCCGGCGTGCGGAAGCTCATCGCCACCAGCACCGGGCCGAAGATCTCGGCCTGTGCCACGGCAGCCGACGTGGACGCGCCCAGGATCAGCGTGGGCGGGAACCACGAACCGTCGGCCGGGATTTCGCAGGCCGATGGTTGATAGATCTCGCAGCCTTCGGAACGCGCCGCTTCCACCAGGCCATGGATGCGCTGGCGCTGGACCGGATCGACCAGCGCGCCGATGTCCATCGACTTGTCGAGCGGCGAACCGAGGCGCAGGTTGTCCATGCGGCTCTTCAGTTTTTTCAGGAAGCGTTCCTCGACCGATTCCTGCACCAGCAGGCGCGAACCGGCGCAGCATACCTGCCCCTGATTGAACCAGATCGAATCGACCAGGCCTTCCACGGCCGCGTCCAGGTCGGCATCGTCGAACACGATGTACGGCGACTTGCCGCCCAGTTCCAGCGACAGCTTCTTGCCGGTGCCGGCCGTGGCTTCGCGGATCAGGCGCCCCACTTCGGTCGAGCCGGTGAACGCCAGCTTGTCGATGCCTTCGTGCTTCACGATCGCTTCGCCGGTGCGGCCATCGCCGGTGACGATGTTGACCACGCCGGCCGGCACGCCCGCCTGCACGCAGATCTCGGCGAACAGCAGTGCGGACAGCGGCGTGTACTCGGCCGGCTTGAACACGACCGTGTTGCCGGCGGCCAGCGCCGGGGCGATCTTCCACGCCAGCATCAGCAGCGGGAAGTTCCACGGCACGATCTGGCCGACGACGCCCACCGGGCGGTGATTCGGGAATTCTTCATCGAGCAGCTGCGCCCAGCCAGCGTGGTGGTAGAAGTGACGCGCCACCAGCGGCAAATCGGCATCGCGCGTTTCGCGGATGGTCTTGCCGTTGTCCAGCGTTTCCAGCACGGCGAACAGGCGCGCGTGCTTCTGCATCAGGCGCGCGATCGCGTACAGGATCTTCGCGCGGCCATGGCCGCCCAGTGCGGCCCATGCCGGCTGGGCGCGGCGCGCGGCCGCGACGGCGCGGTCCACGTCGTCGGGCGTTGCCTGCGTCAGCTCGGCCAGCGGCTTGCCGTCGGCCGGGTTGGTCGATGCGAACAGCTCGTTCGCGTCACCCTCGGGCTCGGACCACGCATTGTCGACGAACAGGCCGAACTTGCGGCCATGCTGGTCCAGCCACGCTTGCGCTTCTTTCTGGCTCTCGGGTGCGGGGCCGTATTCCATGGTATTCAGGATCTCGTTGATGGTAAGTGCGGTTGGCATGGCGATTCTCTTATGGTTGCGCGTGACGGTGGACGGCCGAATAATTGCCGGTCACGTAGTGTTCCAGCTGGCGCTCGATGTCGGTCAGCAGGCTCGATGCGCCGATGCGGAACAGGTGCGGTTCCAGCCACTCGTTGCCCAGTTCCTCCTTCATCACCGTCATGTATTGCAGCGCGGCCTTGGCCGTCGACACGCCGCCGGCCGGCTTGTAGCCGATCTGGAAGCCGGTGCGCTCGTAGTATTCGCGGATCGCCCGCACCATCACGAGGGATACGGGGATCGTGGCGTTCACGCCTTCCTTGCCGGTGGAGGTCTTGATGAAGTCGGCGCCGGCCATCATGCACACCCACGATGCCCTGGCCACGTTTTCCAGCGTGACCAGGTCGCCCGTCGCCAGGATCGCCTTCACATGCGCTTCGCCGCAGGCCTGGCGGTAAGCCAGCATCTCGTCGTACAGCGCCTGCCAGTTCCCGGTCAGCACGTGCTGGCGGGTGATGACGATGTCGATTTCCTGCGCACCGTCGGCGACCGACAGTTCGATCTCGCGCACTTTCGTTTCCATGCTCGTCAGGCCGGCCGGGAAGCCGGTCGACACGGCGGCGATCGGCAGGCGGCCCCGCAGCACCTTGTCGGCGTGGCGGATCATCTCGTGGTACACGCAGACGGCACCCGTCTTCAGGTTGCGCTCCTGCAGTCCCAGCGCTTCGACGAGGTCGGTGCGCAGCGGCCGCATCGCCTTCATGCACAGGCGCTCCACGCGGCCCGGCGTATCGTCGCCGGACAGGGTGGTCAGGTCGATCAGCTCGATCGCCTTGACCAGCCACGCGGCCTGGTATTCCTTCTTCACGGTGCGGCGGTTCGCCAGCGACGCGGCGCGGCGTTCGGCGGCCGCCTTGTTGACGTGGATGTGGTTCAGCCAGCCCAGGTCGAGGCCGATGGCCTCGTTGCGCTTGAAGTCTTTGCCGGAGGGGTTGCTCATAACAGGTTGGTTCCGTTGGAAAGGGGTTTCACGCCAAGGTGATGCGCGATGGTCTGGCCGATGTCGGAGAACGTTTCCGAGATGCCCAGCGCGCGGCCGGCCACGCCGGGGCCGAAGAAGATCATCGGGATATGCTCGCGCGTGTGGTCGGAACCGGGCGACGTGGGATCGCAGCCATGGTCGGCGGTGATCACGACCAGGTCGCCGTCCTTCAGCCTGGCGATGAACTCGGGCAGCCGCGCATCGAGTTCGTGCAGCGCCTGCGAGTAGCCCTGCACGTCGCGGCGGTGGCCGAAATGCATGTCGAAGTCGACGAAGTTCACGAACGTCAGCGACTTGTCGCCGGCCTGCCCTTCCACTTCCAGCAGCCGCTCGAACAGGGCCATGTTGTCCGGGCCCTTCACCACGCGCGACACGCCCTGGCCGGCGTAGATGTCGCTGATCTTGCCCAGCGCGATCACTTCGCCGCCGGCATCCTTCACGTGGTCCAGCAGCGTGGGGCCGGTTGGCGGCACGGCGTAGTCGTGCCGGTTGGCGGTGCGCTTGTAGTTGCCGTCGCTGCCGAGGAACGGGCGCGCGATCACGCGGCCGATGTTGTACGGCTTCACGAGTTCATAGGCCTTCTCGCACATGTCGTACAGGCGATCGAGGCCGAAGAGTTCCTCGTGCGCGGCGATCTGCAGCACCGAGTCGGCGGACGTGTACAGGATCGGCTTGCCGGTGGCCACGCTCTCGTCGCCCAGCTCGGTGATGATCGTGGTGCCCGATGCGTGGCAGTTGCCCAGGAAGCCCGGCACGCCGGTCAGTGCCTGCAGCTGGTCCGTCAGCTCCTTGGGGAACGTGGGCACCATTTTCGGGAAGTAGCCCCAGTCGAACAGCACCGGCACGCCGGCGATTTCCCAGTGGCCGCTCTGCGTATCCTTGCCCGTCGACTGTTCGCGCGCGGCGCCGTAGGCGGCGGTAAAGCCTTCGCGCATGTCGAAGCCGGGCGCCCAGGTGCCGCAGGCGGCATGCGCGGCGGCCGCGAGGCCCAGCTTTTCCAGCGCCGGCAGCGCCATCGGCTTGCCCTGATCGGCAGCCCACTTGGCGATGTGGCCGAAGGTGTTGGTGGCGGCGTCGCCATATTTTTCGGCGTCCGGCGTGGCGCCGAGGCCGAAGGAATCGAGCAGGAGGATGAATGCGCGTGACATGGTGTGGTCCCTGAAAGTTCAAGGGCGGCCGAAGCCGCCCTGTGGTTCGTTACGCTTTTGCGAGATTCGCAAAGAACGCCTGGATCAGTTTCACCAGGCTTTCGGCGCCCACGGCCGCGTATTTCAGCGTCTGCTCATGGGACAGCGGGAACGGCGACAGGCCTTCGGCCAGGTTGGTGACGACGGACACGCCCACCACCTTCAGGCCGCAATGACGGGCCGGCACCACTTCCGGCACCACCGACATGCCGACGACATCCGCGCCCAGGCGGGTGAACGCGCGGATCTCGGCCGGCGTTTCGAAGCTCGGGCCCGAGTAGGCGATGTACACGCCTTCGTGCAGCGTGATGTTCTGCGCCGCCGCGGTGTCCTGCAGCTGCTTGCGCAGGTCGGCGTCGTACGCGTTGGCCATGCTGAAGAAGCGCGGGCCGAAACGTTCGTCGTTCGGGCCGATCATCGGCGAGCCCGGCAGGAAGTTGATGTGGTCGTTCAGCGCCACCAGCGAGCCGGCGTCGACTTCAGCGCGCAGCGAACCGGCCGCGTTGGTCACGAACACGAATTCGCAGCCCAGCAGTTTCAGCGTGCGGACAGCGCTCGTCATCACACCCAGGCCATAGCCTTCGTAGAAGTGGCCGCGGCCCTTCAGGCACACGACCGGCACGCCGGCCAGGTTGCCCAGCACCATCTGGCCCGCGTGGCCATGCACGGTGCTGATCGGGAAGCCCGGCAGCTCGTCGAAACCGATCGAGACGACATCGGTCATCTGGTCGGCCAGCACGCCGAGGCCGGAACCGAGGATCAGCGCGGCGCGCGGCGCGAAGCCGGCCGGCATGCGGGAGCGCACGATGGCGGCGGCCTGGAAGGGGGAATTGTTCGACATAGGTTCTCGCTAAGGTTCTTCTGGATGGGCACGCCGATGACTGGTCGATGGCGGGCTGGGGCACGCGACACTATGCATCATGGGCGATATGTATAACAAATACCAATTTTCTTTGTCATTTATATCCAGTACGTATAAATTGGCCACTATTATAGCCATTTGACAGCGAACAAACATCTGTTTACGATGGTCGACATATGTTTGCAAGCATTTCCTCGTGAAGCGACAGGCAAGGAACCATGAGCAAGAAAGAACAACTTTACGGCCTGATCCGTGCCAATCCGTTCATCTCCCAGCAGGAGATGGCAGAGGCGCTCGGCCTGTCGCGTTCCGCCGTGGCCGGCCATGTCGCCAGTCTGATCCGCGAGCGCCGGCTGGTGGGCCGCGCCTACGTGCTGCCGCAGGAACGGGGCGTGCTGTGCATCGGCGCCGCCAACCTCGATCGCAAGCTGCGCACGGTGGCGCCGCTGCAGATGGGCACCTCGAACCCGGCCACCGCCGGCGAAACCTTCGGCGGCGTGGCCCGCAACATCGCCGAGAACCTGGCCCGCCTCGGCACGCCGTGCGCGCTGCTGACGGCGCTGGGCGATGATAGCGCCGGCCAGGCACTGCGGGCGCACGCCCGGCATTGCGGCATCGACATGACCGGCACGCCGGTGCTGCCGGGCGCCGCCACCGGCACCTATACGGCCGTGCTGGACGCCGGCGGCGAAATGGCCGTGGCACTGGCCGACATGGCGCTGTATGAACAGCTCACGCCCGGCTTCATCGCTAGCCGCCAGGCGCAGCGCAATGCGGCGTCGCTGGTGATCGCGGACCTGAACCTGCCGCACGATACCGTCGCGCTGCTGCTGGACGAAGCGCGGCGCGACGGCATTCCCCTGGCGATCGTGGCCGTGTCGCAACCGAAAATGGCGCGGCTGCCGCGCGACCTGGCCGGCCTGCGCCTGCTGATCCTGAACCGCGGCGAACTGGAAGAGCGCGCCGGCCGCCCGCTGCCCACCGAGGCGGCGTTGCGCGATGCGTGCCGCGCCGTGCAGGCCGAGGGCGCGCGCGACGTGATCGTCACCTGCGGCGCGGCCGGCGTGTATTACACGTACGGCAACACGTACGGCGACACGGATACCGCCAAGGCAGGCGACCTGCAATGGCTGCCGGCCCATGACGTGGACGTGGTCGACGTGACCGGCGCCGGCGACGCGTTCTCGGCGGCCGTCTGCTGGACGCTCGCCCAGGGCGAAGCCGATCTCGCCGAAGCCTGCGCCCGCGGCCTGCGCGCCGCCGCGCTGACCGTGCAGAGCACCCATACCGTATTCCCCGCGCTGACGGCCGCCCTGCTCGGCGCACCCACTCTCACAGAACAGGAATGACCATGCACCAGTACCTCTCCTTCTCGCCCGAAGTGGCGAACGCGCGCACCTCCGGCAAGCCGGTCGTGGCGCTCGAATCGACGATCATCTCGCATGGCATGCCGTACCCGCAGAACGTGCGGACGGCGCAGGAAGTCGAGCAGATCATCCGCGACGGCGGCGCCGTGCCCGCGACGATCGCCGTCATCGAAGGCAGGATCTGCATCGGCCTGACGCCGGAACAGCTCGAATTGCTGGGCAATTCGCCGGAGGCGCTGAAAGTGAGCCGCCGCGACCTGGCCTACGTGCTGTCGCAGGGCAAGCTGGGTGCCACGACCGTGGCCGCCACGATGATCTGCGCGCAGCTGGCCGGCATTTCCGTGTTCGTCACCGGCGGCATCGGCGGCGTGCACCGCGGCGCCGAGACCAGCTTCGACATCTCGGCCGACCTGCAGGAACTGGCGCAGACCAACGTGGCTGTCGTCTGCGCCGGCGTGAAGTCGATCCTCGATATCGGCCTCACGCTGGAATACCTGGAAACGCATGGCGTGCCGGTGGTCAGCGTGGGCCAGGAAGGTTTTCCGGCGTTCTTCACGCGCGAGAGCGGCTTCAACGCCGACTTCCGCCTCGACACGCCCGCCGAGCAGGCCTCGTTCATCCGCACCAAGTGGGCGCTGGGCCTGAACGGCGGCGTGGTGGTGGCCGCGCCGGTGCCGGAAAGCGACGCGATGCCGAAGGAGGAAATCGACGCCATCACGCTGCAGGCACTGCAGGAAGCGCAGGAAAACGGCGTGGCGGGCAAGAAGGTGACGCCGTTCCTGCTGGCCCGCATCAAGACGCTGACGGCCGGCCGCAGCCTGGCCACGAACATCGCGCTGGTGAAGAACAACGCGCGCGTGGGCGCCGCGCTGGCCCGCGCGCTGCTCGAGCATCCCATCACCTGATTGCCTGACCGAACCGCCGCCATGTCGATCGACCTGAAGCAACTGAAGTATTTCCTCGCCGTCGCCGAAGAGAAGAGTTTTTCCCGGGCCGCCGAGCGGCTGCACATCTCGCAGCCGCCGCTGTCGCAGCAGATCATGAAGCTGGAGGCGGAACTGGGCGTGAAGCTGTTCGCCCGCACCACCCGCAGCTTCGAGCTGACGGTGGCCGGCCGCGCGCTGATGAACGAAGCGGCCGAGCTGCTGGCGAAGATGCGGATGACGATCGACACCGTGCGCCAGATCGACCGTGGCGAGGTGGGCCGGCTGCGCGTGGGCATCGTCGGCTCGGCGATGTGGGGCCCGATCCCCAGCCTGCTGGAGGAATTCCAGGGCAAGTACCCGCGCGTGACGTGGACGATCCACGAGCTCGGCCCCACCGTGCAATACGAAGCGCTGCGCGCCAAGCAGATCGACGTGGGATTCTGGCGCGAGCCGCGGCTGGACGAGACGGACCTGAAGAACGACAGCCTGCGGCAGGAACTGTGCTTTCGCGAGAACGTGTGCGTGGCCGTCAACGAGCACCACCCGCTGGCGAAGCAGGAGGCGATCGAGCTGACCGACATCGCCGACGAGCCGATGCTGACCCTGGCGCTGGACAAGTCCGCGTTCCCGCGCTACCTGCTGCAGTGCTGCGTGAACGCCGGGTTCGAGCCGGCCATCTTCCAGGAAGCCAATGAACCGCAGACCTTGCTGGCGATGGTCGGCGCCGGGCTCGGCGTCACGCTGATGCCGGAGACCACCAGCCGCATTGGCTGGCCCGGCGTGGTGTTCCTGCCGATCCGCACCAATCCGCCTTCCGCGAACCTGTACATCACGTACACCACCACCGACGATGCGCCGGTGGTGCGGGCGTTCCTGAACATCCTGCGGCCGCCGGAGCGGTAAGAAACCCGGGGCAGGTCTTGCTGCCACAGGATTCGGGCAGCCTGGTGTCCGACACTTTTTCTGGATGACTCATCCAGAAAAAGGTGTCAGGCACCGGTTCTTTTACGCCAACGACAACATCAGAAATTCATCTTGAACTGCACGCCATACGTGCGCGGTTCGTTCAGGATGCCGGTCAGGTTGTTGAAGTCGATCGCGCCCACCGATTGCACTTCGTCGGTGATGTTGCGGCCGTACAGGGCCAGGTCGTACTTGCCGTCGCCCCACTTGTAGCCCACGCGCAGGCCGCCTTCCAGCAGGTCCTTGGCCTTGTACTCGACCGCTTCGTACAGGAAGAAGTTATACGACGAGCGGTACGACCAGTCGGTGAACGCATACACTTCGCCGTTGGCCACCGGGGTGGCGTATTTCAGCGTGAAATTGTGCTGCCATTTCGGCGCGCGCGGCAGCGGGTTGCCGTCGATCAGGGCCACGCGGCTGCCGTTCACGAACGAGACCGGGTTCGTCACCGTGCAGCCGCTGCCGCACGGCAGCACGAACAGGCTGCCGTCCTGGATCTCGGTATCGTTGTAGCTGGTGCCGAACGTGGCCGAGAAATTCTGCGACAGGTTGGCCTGCAGGTCCAGCTCGACGCCCTGCCCGATTGCCTTGTCCGCGTTCAGCAGCTGGTTCATGTTGACGTTGCCGCTGCCGGCCGTCAGCTGCTTGTCCTTGACGCGGTAGCGGAACACGGTGGCGGCCAGGCGCGCGCGGCGGTCGAACAGGTCCTGCTTGACGCCCGCTTCATACGACAGCACCTTCTCGGCGCCGGCCATCGACGGCTGGCTGGTCAGGTCGTTCAGGCGGCCCTGCATCGACGGCGCGCGGTAGCCGGTGGCCACGCGCACGAACACGTTGGTGTCGCGGTTGACCACGTAGGTACCCGATGCATCCCAGCTGATGTTGGTGGAATCGTCGGACAGCGGCAGGTAGGTGCGGCCGGTGGTCTCGATGCGCTGCGCGACGAAATCCTTCTTGTCGCTGGTGTAGCGCAGGCCGCCGCGCAGCTTGAGGCGGTCGCTGACGGCGTAGTTCAGCGAGCCGAAGGCCGCCCACGACCTGGCGTTCTGCGTCTGCGTGGCGTAGTTCGGCACTTGCGGATTGCCTGGCGCCAGCGAGTTGAACGCGATGCTGTCGATCGTGATGTCTTCCTTGAAGTAGAACAGGCCGGCGATCCACTGCAGCGGGCTCTTCGTGTTCGACTCGGCGCGCAGTTCCTGCGAGATCTGGCGGTGGTTCGGGATCACGTCGGCCGTTTCGACCACGAACGGGATGAAGCCCGGCCCGTACGGCGGCGCGTACACGGCGCCGTAGCCGCCATCGACGTCGGCGCGGCTGAAGAACTCGAGCTTTTCGTAGCCCGTGATCGAGTGCAGCGTGATGCCCGGCAGGTCCCATCGCAGCCGCACATTGCCGCCCTTGTTCTTCAGGTGCTGCTCGTTGACGCCGTCGCTTGGGTAGCTGCCGAAGTCGAAGCCGTCGACCAGTTCGTTCGTGCCGGCCTTCAGGATGTTGGCGCGGAACAGCGTGGCGGTGCCGTCCATGTCGCGGCCGTGCACGTTGAACAGCGCCGAGAAATCGGCCGACGGCTTGTACAGCACCTGCAGGCGCGCGGCGTTGTCCTTGTAGCCTTCGAATTCGCGCGTGCCGGTGGCACGGTTGTTGTCGACCCGGTCGCCACGGTGCTGCGACGAGCCTGCGAAGCGGATCGCCACCGTGTCGCTGACCGGGATGTTGTACGCGCCATCCACGTTGCGCACGCGGTCCTTGCCGAAGCCGGCGGCCAGGTAGCCTTCCTGCTTGAACACGGGCTTGGCCGAATCGAACTTGATCACGCCGGCCGGCGAGTTGCGGCCGAACAGCGTGCCCTGCGGGCCGCGCAGCACTTCCACCTGGTCCACGTCGAACACCGGGAAGCCTTTCAGCATCGGGTTTTCCTGCACGATGTCGTCCATCACCAGGCCCACCGGCTGCGACGCGTTCAGGTCGAAGTCGGTATTGCCCAGGCCGCGGATATAGAAGCGCGGGAACGTGCGGCCATAATCCGATTCGATGCTGACCGATGGCGAACGACCGGACAGGAAGCGGATGTCCTGCCCGCCGGAGGTCAGCACGTCGAGCTTCTCGCCTTTCACGGTGGCGATGGACATCGGCACATCCTTGATGTTTTCCGCGCGGCGCTGCGCTGTGACGATCACCGTTTCGAGCTGGCCCGGCTGGGTGGCCTGGGCGGCGGTGTCCGTCGCCTGGGTTTCCTGTGCCGACGCGAACGGGAAGGCGGTTGCGATGGCCAGCGCCATCAGGGTCCGGTGGGTCGATTTCATGGGTGCCAGTTCCTTTATTGTTGGCGTTACATCATGGCAATTGGGTAATAACCGCCGATGCTACACGAACGAAACTGGCCCTACCAACAACCTTATTGAGATGTTTTCAATATAAATTCTTTAAAAAAAAGGTATTTGTCATACATATCACCCCCATGCAATAGTGCGCAGTCAGCCCCGGCCCGGCCGCCAGGCGGCCCCAGTGGAAGCGATCATTTCGGGGTTTTGTCGTGACACCAGAAGTGGAGCGAAAACAACAGCGGCAGGGTACGGCGGCCTGCACATGGCAGCTCACCGGCTGTTGCGTGATTCCAACAGCGAATGTGGACCGTGGAAAAAAATGCAATGAACGGAAAACTGGACGGCAAGACAAATGCTGAGCAAAGCTTCTAAACATGCGCCTTTCATGGCGCCGACGCCCGGCGGCCTACATGTTGCGCTCGCAAAAACTATACAATAGCGGACTTCCAGGAGCCTTTTCATGAAAATCAAACAACTTTCCATGATGATCGCCGCAGTTGCGGTTTCGACGAGCGCATTCTCGGCCACTCCGAAACTGGGCATCGTCTACGACGCGGGCGGCAAGTTCGACAAGTCGTTCAACCAGTCCGCCTTCGAAGGCGCTTCGCGTTTCAAGAAAGATACCGGTATCAACTTCATCGAAGTGCAGGCTTCTTCGGATACCCAGGCCGAACAGGTGCTGCGTGGCCTGGCCCGCAAGAAGCTCGACATGATCGCCTCGATCGGCTTCGCGCAGACGCAGGCCGTGCAGAAGGTGGCGAAGGAATTCCCGAACGTGCGCTTCGTGCTGATCGACGGCGTTGCGCAAGGCGCCAACGTGAACTCGATCACGTTCAAGGAAGAAGAAGGCTCCTACCTGGCCGGCGTGGCCGCCGCGATGGCGTCGAAGTCGAAGAAGCTGGGCTTCATCGGCGGCATCGACATCCCGCTGATCCGCACCTTTGCCTGCGGCTACGCGCAGGGCGCGAAATCCGTCGACAAGAAAGCCGAGATCGTGCAGAACATGGTCGGCACCACCGCCGCCGCCTGGAACGATCCGGCCAAGGGCGGCGAACTGGCCCGCTCGCAGTTCGACCGCGGCGTGGACGTGGTGTTCGCCGTGGCCGGCGGTTCCGGCATGGGCACGCTGCAGATGGCCAAGGAAAAAGGCAAGCTGGCGATCGGCGTCGATTCGAACCAGAACCACCTGTACCCGGGCACGATGCTGACCTCGATGGTCAAGCGCGTGGACAATGCCGTGTACGACAGCTTCACGCAAATGAAGAACGGCACCTGGAAAGGCGGCGTGACCGCCAAGGGCATCAAGGAAGGCGGCGTGGACTGGGCGCTGGACGCCAACAACCGCAAGCTGATCACGCCGGAAATCGAAAAGCGCGTGCTCGGTGCCCGCAAGGACATCATCGATGGCAAGACCCGTGTCATCGATATCCGCTCGGGCACTGCCTGCCCGGTCTGATCCACCTGCATCACGAAAAGAAACGCGCCGCCGGAGCCCTGCTCCGCGGCGCGTTTTTCAGTAAAACACGACCTGAAAACTCCTATGCAGCCAGCTGTTGAATTCCGCGGCATCTCCAAGCACTTTGGCGCCGTGAAGGCGAATACGGACGTCAGCTTCTCGATCGCCAAGGGCGCCATCCATGGCCTCGTGGGCGAGAACGGGGCCGGCAAGTCCACGCTGATGAGCATCCTGTACGGCTACTACCATGCCGATGGCGGCGCCATCCTGCTGGACGGCCGCGAATGCCAGATCCGTTCCAGCCAGGAGGCGATCCGCCTCGGCATCGGCATGGTGCACCAGCACTTCATGCTGGTCGAGAACATGACGGTGCTCGACAACGTGATGCTGGGCACCGAGGGTGGTTTCCGCCTGGCCTCGCACCGTGCCGAAGCCGAGGCGAAGCTGCGCGAGATCTGCGCGCGCTACCGCCTCGACGTCGACCCGCTGGCCACGATCCACGACCTGTCCGTGGGCGCGCAGCAGCGCGTGGAAATCCTCAAGCAGATCTACCGCAGCGCCAGCATCCTGATCCTGGACGAGCCGACCGCCGTGCTGACGGCGCAGGAAACGGCATCGCTGTTCGAGATCCTGCGGCTGTTCAAGGAACAGGGCAAGACGATCATCCTGATCACCCACAAGCTGCAGGAAATCATGGACATCACGGATACCGTGACCGTGATGCGCGCCGGCCGCGTGGTGGGCGCCGTGCAGACCGCGCAAACCTCGAAGGAAGAGCTGGCCAACATGATGGTGGGCCGGCCGATCGAGAACAACCTGCCGCGCGGCCCCTACAAGCCGGGCGCGCCGGTGCTGGAAGTGAAAGGCCTGCAGCTGAAGGACAGCGCCGGCGTTGCGCTGCTCGACGACATCGGTTTCACGCTGCGCGCCGGCGAGATCGTGGCGATCGCCGGCGTTTCCGGCAACGGCCAGAGCGAGCTGATGGAAATCCTGTCCGGCATGCGCCTGCCGACCGGCGGCCAGGCCGATTTCGAAGGCAAGGCGCTGCCCTTCAGGCGCGGCGACGCGGACGGCCTGCCGCTGGTGTTCCGCAACCTGGGCATCGCCCACGTGCCGGAAGACCGGCTGCGCGACGGCGTGGTGAAGAACTTCTCCGTCATGCACAACACCTTCCTCGGCTACCAGGACCATATCAAGGGCCGCTGGGGGCTGTTCGACTTCAAGCACATCGCCGAGCGCTGCGCCGGCCTGCTGAAGGAATTCGACGTGCGCCCGCCGAACCCGGACCTGCGCATCGGCCTGCTCTCCGGCGGGAACCAGCAGAAGGTGGTGATCGCCCGCGAGGTGCTGGCGAAACCGAAGCTGATGCTGGTGGGCCAGCCCACGCGCGGCGTGGACATCGGCACCATCGAGGCCATTCATACGCAGTTACTTGCATTGCGCGATGCCGGCGTGGCGATCCTGCTGGTGTCCGTGGAGCTGGAAGAAGTGCGCGCGCTGGCCGACCGCATCCTCGTGATGTGCGGCGGCCGCATCACCGGCGAATTGCCGATCAATGAATTCGACACCACCCGCATCGGCCTGCTGATGGGCGGGATGCACAAATCATGACAACCAACGATATGCCACGCTGGGCAACCGGCATCGTCCTGCCCATCCTGAATCTGCTTTCCGCCTTGCTGGTCACCGCGCTGGTGATCCACCTGCTGGGCGAGAATCCCGTCGAATCGATGCAGATCCTGATCAACAGCGCCGTCGTCAATCCGGAAGGCCTGGCCTACACGCTGTTCTACGCGTCGACCTTCGTCTTCACGGGCCTGGCGGTCTCGGTGGCGATGCAGGCGGGCCTGTTCAACATCGGCGCCGAAGGGCAGATGTACCTGGGCGGCCTGGGCATCACGCTGGCGATGCTGGCGTTCGACGCCACGCTGCCATGGTTCCTGCTGATCCCCGCCGGCATGATCGGCGCGGCACTGTTCGGCGCGCTGTGGGCGTTCGTTCCCGGCTACCTGCAGGCGAAACGGGGCAGCCACATCGTCGTCACCACGATCATGTTCAACTTCATCGCCGCTTCGCTGATGAACTTCGTGATCGTGCGCTTCCTGATCCCGCCGGGCGAGCAGAACACCGCCTCGCGCGTGTTCTCCGCCGGCGCCGAACTGCCGCGCCTGTCGGACTGGCTGCCGTGGCTGGGCGATACGCCGCTGAACATCAGCCTGTTCCTGGCGATCGTCGCGCTGGCCGTGTATGGCGTGATGGTGTCGCGCTCGTCGTGGGGCTACAAGCTGCGCGCCACGGGCCTGAACAAGCATGCCGCGCACTATGCCGGCGTGAAGATCTCGACGACGATCATCGTGACGATGCTGATCTCGGGCGCGCTGGCGGGCCTGGGCGCCGTCAATTCGATGATGGGTTCCACGCATTACCTGTCGCTGAATTTCGTCGGCGGCGCCGGCTTCATCGGCATCGCGATCGCGCTGATGGGCCGCCAGCACCCGGTGGGCATCTTCCTGTCGGCCCTGCTGTTCGGCGCGCTGACCCAGGGCGGCTTCGACCTGTCGCTCGAGAAGCCGAACATCCCGCCCGAGATGGTGATTCTCATCCAGGGCCTGATCATCCTGTTCTGCGGCGCGATGGAATACCTGTACGCACCGGCGCTGATCAAACTGATCAAAGGAAAACAAGCATGAGCTTCGAAGACCTCCACCTGGGCAGCATCGTCGTCTCCACCGTGCGCAACGCGCCGGTATTGATCTTCGCGGCCATGGCCGGCCTGTTCGCGGAACGCTCCGGCGTCATCGACATCGGCCTGGAAGGCAAGATCCTGGCCTCGGCATTCGTTTCCGCCGCGGTGGCCTTCACCACGCAGAACCCGTGGTACGGCATCCTGGCCGGCATCGCCGTCTCGGTGGCGATCGCGCTGCTGCAGGGCTGCATCGCCATCACGCAAAAGGGCAACCAGTTGGTGGCCGGCATCGCCATCAACATCACGATGAGCGGACTGACGTTCGTCGTGGCGCAGTACTTCTTCCAGCAGGGCGGCCGCACGCCGGACCTGGGCGAGGCGCGGCTGTCGGAAATCGTGCTGCCCGGCAGCGCCGCGGTGGCGGACGTGCCGGTGATCGGCTGGATCTGGACGCAGCTGCTGGGCGGCCACACGGTGCTCGTCTACCTGGCGTTCGCTCTGGTGCCGCTGGTGCACTGGGTGCTGTACCACACCCGCTTCGGCCTGCGGCTGCGCGCCTGCGGCGAGAACCCGCACGCCGCCGACGCGGCCGGCGTTTCCGTCGAACGCACCCGCTATGCGGCGATGCTGATCGCCGGCATCCTGTGCTCGTTCTCCGGCGCCTATCTCGCCATCGTGCAGAGCGGCTTCTTCCTGCGCGACATGTCCGCCGGCGCCGGCTACCTGGCGCTGACCGCCATGGTGTTCGGCAACTGGCGCCCGTTCTACACCTTCCTCGGCTGCCTGATGTTCGGCTTCTTCGGCGCCGTGCAGATCCAGCTGGAAGGCGTGGACCTGCCGGTCGTCGGCCGCATTCCGGGCGCGCTGATCCAGATGGTGCCGTATGTCGTCACCGTGATCGTGCTGGCCGGACTGATGGCCAAGTCGGTCGCCCCGAAGGCGATCGGCGTGCCGTTCGTGAAGTCGCGCTAAGCCGTCCCTGCCCCACCGAAAGCCTGCGCGACCCGCAGGCTTTTTTCTTGCCGCAATATTGCCCAGAACCGGGGTCAGACCCCGGTTCTGGGCAATGTTTCTCAAAACTGGGGTCTGGAAGGAGAGACGGCCAGCAGGCCATCTCTGCTATGCAGGCGGAGTGCAATGCACTCCGAAACCCCTGCTCCCGCCTCCGGTTTTTGGCAACACTTTGGTGGAAACAACGGTCAGCGGGTCGCGAACAGGTGCAGGGCGGCGTGCTGCAGCAGCATGATGGTCTTGCCGTCCTCGATGCGGCCGTCGGCGGTCATGGCGAGGGCGGTGTCGATGTCGAGTTCGAGCACTTCGATGTCTTCGCCTTCCGCGGCGATGCCGCCGCCGTCGCCGGCACGCTGGCTGGATTCGTATTCGGCGACGAAAAAGTGCAGCCGCTCGGTGACGGAGCCGGGGCTCATGAAGGCGTCGAACACGCGCTGCACGCGGTCGACGCGAAAGCCCGTTTCCTCGGCCGCTTCGGCGCGGATGCGTTCTTCCGGCGACGCGGCGTCGAGCAGGCCGGCGGGGGCTTCGACCAGGTAGCCGTCATGCGTGCCGCCGTAGCCGAATGCGGGAAAGCGGAACTGCCGCACCAGCACCACGGTGCGCCGCGCCAGGTTGTAGAGCAGGATCACGGCGCCATGGCCGCGGTCGTACGTTTCGCGCGACATGGTCTGCCAGCTGCCGTCGCGCCGGCGGTAGTCGAACGTGGTTTTCTTCAGCAGGTACCAGTCGTTGGACAGCGTGGTGACGTCGCGAATGCGCACGTGCATGATGGCTCCTCGGCGTTGAACTGTTTTTAGCGTATCATGCGATATCGTGTAATTTCAAGGAATTTCGTGCAATGCTGACCCGCCAGCGCAAGGAGCTGCTGCTCCGCCTCCTGAAGGAAGAAGGACAGATCGTCGCGAAGACGCTCAGCGAATCGCTGGGCCTGTCCGAGGACACCATCCGCCGCGACCTGCGCGAGCTGGCGAAGGAAGGCCTGCTGCAGCGCGTGCACGGCGGCGCCCTGCCCGCGTCGCCCGCCGAAGGCAACTTCGCCGTGCGGGCCACGTTGTCGACCGATGCCAAGCCGGCCATCGCGCGTGCCGCGGCGGCAATGATCCAGCGCGGCCAGGTGGTGTTCATCGATGGCGGCACCACGGCCGTGCAGCTGGCGCGCGCCCTGCCCCGCGACCTGCGCGCGACCGTGATCACGCATAGCCCGTCGGTGGCGGTGGAACTGGTCGGCCATCCGGACATCGATGTGATCATCATCGGCGGCCGCCTGTTCAAGCACTCGATCGTGGCGATGGGCGCGGCGGCGGTGGAGGCGGTGAGCCAGTTCCGCGCGGACCTGTTCTTCATGGGCGTGTGCAGCCTGCACCCGGAAGCCGGCATCACGACGGGGGATTTCGACGAGGCGGCGATGAAGCGCGCGTTATCAAAAGCGGCCGCGCGCACGGTGGTGCTGGCGTCGCCGGAAAAGCTGGGCACCGCGGCGCCGTTCCAGATCGCGCCGCTGGCGACGGTCGACCACATCGTCGTGAACCGGGAAGTGGACGACGCGCTGCTGGCGCCGTACCGGGAGATGGGGATCGAGGTGACGCTGGCGTAAAACCGGAGCCTGTCACCGATTTTCGTGACGCCGGCATGGAAGCTGCGACACCGGATGCTCAGCCGCCGCGAATGATCACGCCTCCGGCCAGATCTCCTTCAGCAGCGCGGCCAGGTTGTACCCGCCCTTGACCAGCTGCTGCCGCGCCAGCGCGGACGACGGCACCGGGTAGTCGTCCGGCACGACCAGCGCCCATACCTTGTAGCTTTCGCCGCTGCTCTTCGACTTCACCGTGCTGGCGGCACCCAGCGTGACATCCATGTGCGCCAGTTTCGAGATTGCCAGGGAGTCGTTGGCCCACTGGTAGGGCCAGGTGGCCGCGTCGCCCGTGTTCACCGGTACCGACGGCTTCCTGTCGATCGCGTACTGCGCGAACTGCTCCGGCGTGCGGGTGCCGGAGCGGCGGAACGCATAGTCGACCACGGTGCTGTCCCAATACGAGTGGAACGGCTTCGTCTTCGGCGTGCCGGTTGGCGCACCTGCCATCGCACCTGCCGGCGCCTCCTTCGGCGCGCCGGGCGGAATCGCCCTGTTGCCGATCGACGTGATGAAGGCATCGTCCAGCTGCAGGTTGTTGCCGCCGCGCGAATCGAAGATGTTCAGTTCGTCGATCTCGGCCTTGGTCTTCGGCACCACGAAGCGCCCATCCTTGCCGACGAACGCGGCGCCCACGTGCAGCGGCTGGTGGATGTCGCCGGCCAGGTGCGCCACCACCAGCAAGGCCTGGCGCGGCGTGAACCTGTGCGGGTTGGTCTGCGGCGTGTCCTTGCCCTGCAGGACCAGGATCGCGGATTTGAGCGTCTGCACGATGTCGTCCTCGAACGTGCCGGCGGCGTGGTCGTGGTAGGCGCCCAGCTGGAACGGCACGTCCGTGTAGTGATACTCGGAATGCTTGGGATTGGCTGCCACGTAGGCCGCCATTTCCGGCGTCTGCGGGCCGCACCAGTTGCCCTTCACGCAGTCGGCCCACACGGCGACCGATTCCAGCGTTTCGCCCGGCAGCAGCAGCGCGGCGATGCGTCGTTCGGCAACGCTGCCCTTGAGCAGCTTGGCGGCGATGGCGCCCACGGCGCGGTGGCCATCGGCGCCCCAGGCCAGGGCGGTCGATGGTGCAACGGTGGCGAAGGCGCCGGCCAGCGCCAGCATGCATGCGAGTCGTTTCATTGTTCGGAAGCTTTCTGTGGTTTCGGGTAGTCCCTGTTGATGTCGAGCGGCTGCGCATACGGCGAGCTCCACACCTGTTCCTGCAGCGCGGCCAGGCGCCGCGCCATCTGCTCGTTGCGCATCACGATTTCGAGATTGCGCGACAGGTCGAAGTAGCCGCCGGCCCAGTTGCTGGTGCCCACCCACGCCAGCTTGCCGTCGATGACCATCGTCTTCGAATGGATCACGCGCGCGAACGGAATGAAGCCGGTCGATGCCTTCGGCAGCGTGACGACGCGGATCTCCACGTTCGGCAATACCGCGAGGCTCTTCAGGTAAGGCAGCGTGGCATGTTCGAGATTCCAGTTCGACACCATCAGCTTCACTTTCACGCCGCGGTTGGCGGCCGAGCGCACGGCGTTGTCGATCACGGCGTAGTACGGCCGCGTGCCTTTCGGGCCGTACGACAGCGGCGCGTAATCGAGCAGCTGCACGCGCACTTCTTCCTTCGCCTCGGCCAGCAAGGCCGGCAGGCCGGTCTCGGAATCGGCGACGCCGGGCGGGTTGTAGGCCGCCGGACTGGCCAGCAGGTAGGAAGGCTGCGCCAACGCGGTGGACAATGCGCCGGCCGGCGCCGCGGCCGGTTTCTGCTGCAGCGGCGCCACCGCGCGGCCCTGCGCCAGCTGCGCCTGCGCGCGCCAGTCCTGCTCGAAGATGGCGTGGATCTGGCCGACAATGGCCGCATCGTCGACCAGCAGGCCCGTTTCATGGATGTGCGTGAACGCGCGCCAGTCGAAATTCTGGCTGCCCACGAATGCCCGCTTGCCGTCGGCGATCACGTACTTGGCGTGGATGATGCCGTTGCCGGTGAGCTGGCTGAAGTCGAGGATGCGCATTTCCAGGTTCGGGATCGCGCGCAGCCGGTCCAGCGTCGCGGCGTCGGACAGCCCGACACCCTTCTTGTCGAGCAGGAAGCGGATCTTCACGCCGCGCTTGCCGGCGGCCGCCAGGCGGTCGATCACCTTCTCGAACGGCGCGCCGGGCTGGCTGGCCGCGTAGAACTGGCCGATCGCGATGTCGCTTTTCGCGTTGTCGAACAGTTCGCACCAGACGGTGACCGGATCGCGCAGGTCGGCGTTGGCCAGCGTGGTTTCAACCGGCGCGGTCTGCACCAGTTCGAAGCCGGGAATGCGGAAGTCGGCATGGGCGCTGCCGAAGCACGCGGCGAGCACGCCGCACAGGATCACATGTCTGAACTGCGGTTTCATCACTGGTTCCTTATTGAATCCGCTGGATGCGCGGCTGCGCGGGCGCCTGGCCCGCCGGTTTGCCTTCCCGCTCGCGGCGCACCAGGTAGGCGGTCAGCGAATCGAAGTCGGGGATGCCCGTCTCGGCGCGGTTGGTGCCTTTCGCGAACTCCGGGAACGCGTCGTTGCCTTCGGCAAGGAAGTTGTTGGCGGCCACGCGGTACATGGCGTTGTCGTCCAGCGGCACGCCGCCCACCGAGATATCCGACACCCGCGCGCCCTCCGGTTTCCTGGCATCGTACTTGTAGGTGAAGCCCTCGGATACCTGCAACAGGCCGCGCACCTTCACCTTGTCCGCCACCCACTGCTGCTCGAGCAGCGTACGGATCTGCGCTCCGGCCAGGTCCATCACCACGAGCGTATTCCCGAACGGCAGCGTGGCCAGCGCCTGGCCTTTCGACACCACGTTGCCGGCGCCCGTTTCCAGGTTCTGGCGGATGCCGCCGCGGTTCATGAAGCCGATCTGCGCGCCGAACGGCCTGCCGGCCATCAGCGCGGCATCGGCCACCAGGTTGCCGAGCGCCGATTCGTCGGCATTGTCGCCGCCGCGCGTGACGGCCGGCACCGCGATGCGCGCTACCGGCCTGGCCAGTTCGCGGTTGCTGCGTTCGCGCAGCGCGGCCAGATATGCCGCGGCCTTCGGCTCGGCCGGGAAAGCGCCCTGCTCGATGACGACGTTGCGCGCACCGACATCGACGATGTTGCCGGTGGCCTTGTCGACCACCAGCCTGATACGCGACAGCATGTGCCCGCCCATCTGCGCCTGCGTGACGACGGTGTTGCCCACCTTGCACAGGTAACCCTTGTGCGAGTGGCCGCTGATCACGAGCCTGATGGCCGGATCGAGCCGCTGCACCACCGGCACCAGGTCGCCTTCCAGGTTGTCGCAGTATTGCTTGTTGTATTCGGATTCGGTGCGGCCGCCTTCGTGGATCAGCACGACGAACGCGCCGACGCCCTGCGCGCGCAGTTCAGGCAGCAGGCGGTTGACGGCATCGGCTTCATCGCCGAAACGCAGGCCGGCGATGCCGGAGGCGGCCACCACGTCGGTGGTGCCCTTCAGCACGGTGCCGATGAAGGCGATCTTCACGCCCTTCGCTTCGAGGATGCGGTAGGCCGGCAGGATCGTCTTGCCGCTTTGCGCGTCGACGACGTTGGCCGCCAGATAGCCGAACTTCGCGCCGCCGAAGCGGGCCTCGTACCGGCAGGCCTTCTCCGGCCGCGGCGAATCGCAGCCGCCATGCTGCTGGCGCAGCAGTTCCTTGCGGCCGCCGTCGAATTCGTGGTTGCCGGCCGAGGTGACGGCCAGGCCCAGCATGTCCAGCGCGGCGATGGTGGGCTCGTCGGCCCACATCGCGGACAGCGCCGGGCTGGCGCCCACCATGTCGCCGGCGCCCACGAGCAGCAGTTCGCCGTCTTCGCGGCGCCACTGGGCCAGCGCGCCGGCCAGCGTGTCGATGCCGCCCGCCATCACGGTGCGCGGCGCCGTGTCGCCCACGCCGGCATACGTGAATCTGGTCGCTTCGAGGTTGCCGTGCAGGTCGTTGAGCGCCACCAGGTTGACTTCCGCGGTCGGGTTGGACGGCGGCGTTGCGCACCCGGCCAGCGCGGTCAGCGCCGCGGCCAGGGCCAGTGAAAGGGGTGAATGTTTCATGAGGAAGATGGGAGACGTGACCATGTATTGTACCGGCGCGGGCCGGGCGAAAAAAGCGCCGCGGGGCCGTGGAGACATTACGTTACAGATGAAAAAAAACCGGCACAGCGTGCCGGTTTCCTCTTTCAGGCGATACGGAGCCGAATCTTAGAATTCGTACTTGACCGATGCCTGCAGGGCCCACTGCGATTCGCCCTTGACCTGGCGCACGTCCAGGTCTTCGACCTTGTCGCGCAGCTGGTAGATGTAGCGGCCCTGGGTATCCAGGCCCACCACGTCGACGAACGAACGGGCTTGCGCGCCGTTGGACTGGAACGCCACTTCGTTGATGCGGCCCCATTTCTTGTTCAGCAGGTTGCCCACGTTCAGGATATCGAACGTGAACACGCCCTTGGAACCTTGCCACAGGCCCGGCACTTCCTGGGAGATGCGCATGTCGAAGCTGTTGGTCCACGACGAGAAGCTGTTGTTGCGCTTCACCACGCCGCCGGCCGAGTTGCGCAGGCCGCGGTACTGGTTGACGATCGACCAGAACTTCTCTTCGTTCGCGTGGCTGGTGGCGCTGTCGCCGGCGAAGGCCACTTCACCCGAACCGAACGCGGTCGGAATGTACATCAGGTCGTTGCCGGCCAGGCCGTCGCCGTTCATGTCGTTGTTGGTGGTCCAGCTGTACGGCTTGCCGGAACGGCCTTCATAGAACACGCCCAGCGTGGTGCGGTAAGCGCCGAAGAAACGCTTCTGGAAGCTGACCGAGCCGCTGATGCGATCCTTCACCAGGTAGCTGGAATTGGCTTCCACTTCCTCGTTCGGGTTGAATACCGAACGGCCGGCCCAGTTCGAGTTCGACGTGGACGACGTCAGCGGCGACACTTCGGTCGACTCGGTGTAGGTATACGCCAGGTTCCAGGCGAAGCCGCCGACCATCGGACGGCTGACCTGCAGCGTGGCCAGGCTGCTGCCGCCATGCTTGGTGTTGGTGGCGACCAGCACGTTGGCGAAGCTCTGGTTCGAGCCGGCACGGCTGCGCAGGGTGCTGCACGAGCCGCTCGTCAGGCTGTTGCCGCTGGCATCCCAGCAAGCCTGGTTGTAGCCCTGTGCGGTGTAGTACAGATTCCGGCCATCCTTGCCGGTACGGGTCGGTGCGCCGATGTTCAGGTTGCGGTAGTAGATCGCGTCGCGCGCATCCGTCTGCAGGTATTCCGCGCTCAGCGTCATGCCATACCATGGCAGTTCGTGATCGAGCGCCAGGTTCATCTTGCGCACGGAAGGGTTGCGCAGGCCCGGGGCCAGCACGTCGACCGAAGCGGCCGACGGCGTACCGGTGAAGGTTGGCTGGTTGTTGATGTCCGGGCTGAAGATGCCGCCGGTGGTCGCGCAGTTGGCGAAGCCGGTGATGCCGCAACCGACCGTCGCCGTGGCCACGCCGGCGTTCTGGAACGGGTTGCCCAGCCAGACGCTCATTGCCGCACCCTGGAACAGGCCGGCACCGCCGCGGATCTGCGTACGGCGTTCGCCGTCGATCTTGTAGTTGAAGCCCACGCGCGGCTGCCACAGCTTCTGGCCGTCCAGCGTGTTGCTGTTATTCAGGCCGAATCCGCCCGTTGCACGGCCCGCCGCATTCACCGCGCCCGGCGCTGCCGCCAGGGCCGCGTTGAACAACGGACGCTCCGGCACATCCACCTTGTCCAGGCGCACGCCGGCCGACACCGTCAGCTGCGGCGTCACGGTCCAGGTGTCCTGCACGAACACGCCCGTATTCTTCATCGTGAACTTGGCGACCGCGTCTTCCAGCGTGTAGCCGGCGTTGGCGACCTGGGTCTGGTACGAGAGCGGGCGGCCGCGGCGGAAGTTTTCCAGCACGGCCTGCTCGACCGAAGTGGCATTGCCGCAACCGGTCGAGCCCATCGTGGCACCACCCAGGAACTCGTAGGCCAGGCCCGTCTGGCAGGCGAACGTATAATTGCCATACACATTCTGCAGGAACGCGTTGTAGATGTCGTTCTTCTGGTAGTCGGCGCCGAACTTCACTTCATGGTCGCCCAGCAGCCAGTTGGCACCCACGTAGTAGTCGTCCGTCTTCGTGCCCAGCACGTTGCGGTGGCGGCTGTTGTCGGTACCGAAGTTGACGAAGCGGTTGCCGGTCGACAGGCCGGCCGGCGCGCCGGCGGCCAGCGGACCGGAAATGCGCAGGCCCACCGTCGGCAGTTGTGCATTCACCTTCGGCACACTGTCGTAGTCGCGGGTGGACAGCTTGATCTCGGTCGAGAACGTCGGCGTCCAGTCGGACGTCAGCTGGGCAACCTTGGTCTCGATCGTCTTGTTCTGCTGGTACCACTGCGAGTTCAGCGAAATACCGGTGGCGGTCAGGCCGGAGAAGAACGGCTCGGACTGTTCGGTCTTGGACCAGCGGAACATCGCGCGGTGATCGTCGCTGATGTTCCAGTCCAGTTTCAGCAGCTTGTCGGTCACGGACAGCATCGTGCCGCCAGGAACCACGGAGCTGCCGATATCCAGGCCGTAGGTATTCTTGGCAATGGCCGTGGCCTGGTCGATCGTGTTCTGCGTCACACCCACGTTCGTCATCGAGCTGCCAATCGGGCCGAACGACGGCGCCGCGCGGGTCGATTCCAGCTTTTCGTAGTTGGCGAAGATGAACAGCTTGTCCTTGATCAGCGGGCCGCCGACCGTGGCGCCCTTGGTCGTTTCCTTGAACTTGGCCGGATCGTAATAGGTGCCGTCGGTCTGGTTGAAGCGCTCGCCGGCCATCTTGTCGTTACGGAAGATGTAGTAGACGCTGCCCTTGACATCGTTGGTGCCGGACTTGGTCACGGCGTTGATGTTGCCGCCCGTGTAGCCCTTCTGGGTGACGTCGTAGTTGGCGACGTTGACCTGCACCGACTGGATCGCCTCGATCGAGATCGGCTGCTTGGCGGTCGGAGAGCCGGAAGCTTCCAGGCCGAACGTGTCGGAAACGGCCACGCCGTCGATCGTCAGCGAGTTGTAGCGACTGTTCTGGCCGGCCACAGAGATTTCGCCCCGTTCCTTGTCGGTCTGCGACACGCGGGGGTCGGTGCGTGCGTAGTCCTGCAGGTTGCGGTTGATCGACGCCTGGATCGCCAGTTCCGTCGGGCCGATGTTGGTGCCCGTGCCCATCGCCGTCTTCGAGAAGCGGTCGTTGCGCACGTTGGTGCCCGTGACGGTCACGGTCTGCATTGCCTGGCCCAGCTGCGCATCCACGGCGGCCGTTTCGGCCAGCGCGATGAACACGCCGTCACGCTTTTCGGTCACGCCGTTCTGCGTGATCGTGATCGTGTACGGACCACCCACGCGCAGGCCGCGGGCGACATAGCGACCCTGGGCATCGGTGGTGACGTTGCTGACGGAACCGGACTCCACGTGAAGGATGGTGACCTGCGCGCCGGCGGCCGGGTTGCCGTCCGCGCCCGAGATACGACCGCCGATGGCGGAGGTCGTGTTCTGCGCGACGGCTGGCAGCGCCGCCAGTGCGATAGACAGGCTCAGTGCGATCTGCGTAAGCCGGAGCCGTTTGTGATTCATCATATTTACCCCAAAATGGACGAATTTAATGACAGTTAAGTGCAAGATTGGTGAATCCACACTTGCTGTCACGCTTTACTTTGTGTTGCAAACTGCTTTGCCAACCCGAGAGCTTAGCTGGACAGAATGTCATCTCCGTGACATCTCTATTTCAGTTTCATGACATGCCTGGAACCTTCACGTTCGTGCATGACTACCAGTCAACTATGCATGAGTGTTAAAAACGTGACTAATTCGATTTAGCAATCGCATTTATATGCGGACGCAATAAATCGATGCGCTGAGCGCGTAAAAACGTTTATTTCTCTCTCGGGGGGCTGTCGGCGGGATTATAAGTGCGGCACCGTTACGTGAAATTATTTCATTTAGAAATAATAAAAATGGTGCAGGCTTGCTACAAAACTGTAGCGCAATGGCCACACTATTAGCAGGAAAGAAAGCAAATGAGGCAAGGAATAATGAGACAAGGAATCGGGTCCGATCACGGCCGTTGCAGCCGGAATCGTGGGCCCGATTCCCATGGATGCCCAGGCCCCGGCCTTCGTCGGCGGCGCCTGGCTGGCTCCCGTTACCTGCGGCTACCGGGCAGCGCGCCGGCGATTTCCGCTTCGAACTTCGCGAACCGCTCGTCGAGCTGCCCCAGCAGGCGCTTGCGGTCCGCCTCGCCCAGGAACGCGTGGCGGATGCTGTCATACGACAGCTTCTTCACTTCGGCGTAGTCGGTCTTGTAGCGGGTGGCGAACAGCATGTACTCGCTCGACAGGCTGTGGCGCGTGACGCCCGCGTCGTCGGTGGAGATCACGAACGGCACGCCGTACCGGCGATACAGCTCGATCGGGTGTTCCTCGTTCTTCACCCCGAGGATGAATTCATTGCTGGTGAGGTTCACCTCGACCGGGATACGGCGCTCGCGCATCGTCTTCATCACGGCCAGCGCATTTTTCTCGTGGGCGATGTCGATGCCGTGGCCGATGCGGTTCGCGCCCGCCACGTTGACCGCCTCGGCGATGTGGAACGTCAGCCCTTCCGGCGGCACGATACCGAGGCGCAGTTCGCCGGCGTGCAGCGCCGTCTTCACGTCCGGATACTTCGCTTTCAGGAAGCGGAACATGCGCATGTGCAGGCTGTAGTCGCGCATCGATACGTGCAGGCTTTCCTGCCCCACGATGTTGACGCCGACGATCAGCGGATTGGCCTGTGCCAGCTTGAAGCTGGCCAGCATCTGCGAAAACACGATCGACGGCGACAGGAAGCGCAGCACGTAAGGCTGGTAGCGCATCGTGAAGCGTTCGTCGTCGATGCCGGCGGCGCTTTTCTCCACGTTGGCGATGTAGTCGGCGATGCCCCTTGCAAAGGCGGGATTGCCTTCCAGCTGCGCGGTCAGCTTCGCCAGCGAAGCATCGAGCTGCGCCGGGTCGAAACCCGGCGCGGCGATCATGTTGTCGAAGGCGGGGTCCGGCGTGATCGGCGCGAGCTCGAAGATGGTCTCGATGTACGACAGGTTTTCGGCGATCGCCCGCGCCTTCAGCGTGCGCAGGCCTTCGTTCGTGTTGGTCGATGCCACCGGGCCGAAGTAGCCGAAGGTATCGAAGAAGGTCTGGTCCGGCGGCACCCGGTCGCCGCCGTGGTTATCGAAGTCGACCGTCGACCATTTCTGCAGCAGCTTGCGGTAGGTGTCGTTGTCGGCCACCAGGTCGGCGCCGGAAACACAGGTGCGCAGCGGCGCCGGCTTGGCGCGCTCGGCTTCCAGCGCGGCCTTGTCGCTGGTGATGCGGAAGTTGACCTTGCTCACGCAATAGCCCTGCTTGTCCACCCACTCCAGGTACTGCTCGGCGTAGATCGCGCCGGAGTAATGGTGATGCAGGTCGCCGCCCTTCGGCATCATCGTCATGAACATCGTCAGTTCGGCCGTCCTGGCCGGGCTGGCGACCAGCGTGGCGAAATGGCGCTTGACGATCTCTTCGTTGCCGCCCTTCTGCGCATGGGCGCCGCAGGCGAATGCGGCGGCGAGCGCCGCGGCGATGAGGCGTGGGGTGATGCCGGTTTTACCTGCTCGTTGCATGGGGACTCTCTCCGTATGGTGAGAAAGTCAGCTCTCCCGCTTGTGCACCGGCTTGCCGGCCGAGTACGTGGCCGCGATCACGCGGTCGTCGCCCAGCAGGGCCAGCGCGAACAGCATCTCCTCGAGGCTTTCCGTGCGGGCCGTGCGGCGCGCCAGCAACGGCGTGGCCTGCGGATCGAGCACGATGAAATCGGCCTCGTTGCCGGCGGCCAGGCTGCCGATCGTGCCGTCGAGATGCAGGCTGCGCGCGGCGCCCAGCGTGGACAAATAGAACATGCGCAGCGCGGGCAGGTAGCTGCCTTTCAAGCGCGCTACTTTATAGGCTTCATTCATCGTTTGCAACATCGAGAACGACGTGCCGCCGCCCACGTCCGTGGCCAGCGCCATCAGCATGCCGGCCTTGTCGGCTTCCTCGAAATCGAACAGGCCGCTGCCCAGGAACAGGTTCGACGTGGGGCAGACGGCCGCCGCCGACTTCGTTTCCGCCAGGCGGGCCCGGTCGCCGTCATCGAGCCAGATGCAGTGGCCGAACACGGCGCGCGGGCGCAGCATGCCGTAATGGTCGTACACGTCCAGGTAGCTGCGCGCCTTCGGGTACAGCTGCTGCACCCACTTGCATTCGTCCTCGTTCTCGGAGACGTGGGTCTGCAGGTAGGTATCCGGATACTGGCGGGCCAGCGCGCCGGCCAGCTCCATCTGCGCCTCGGTGGACGTGGGCGCGAAGCGCGGCGTGATCGCGTATTGCGAACGGCCGTGGTTGTGCCAGCGCTTGATCAGTTCCTCGCTTTCGCGCGCTCCCTGCTCGGCCGTATCGCACAGGAAGTCCGGGCAGTTCCGGTCCATCATCACCTTGCCGGCGATCATGCGCAGGCCGCGCGCTTCGCTGGCGGTGAAGAAGGCATCCACCGATTGCGGGTGCACGGTGCAGTACACCAGCGCCGTGGTGGTGCCCACGCGCAGCAGCTCGTCGAGGAAGAATTCGGCCACGCCGCCGGCATGGGCCGGGTCGGCGAACGCGCGCTCGGTGGGGAACGTGTACTTTTCCAGCCATGGCAGCAGGCCCGGCGCCGGGGAGGCGATCATGTCCGTCTGCGGGTAGTGGATGTGCGCGTCGATGAAGCCGGCCGTGATGATCTTGCCGCGGTAATCCGTCACCGGCGTGTCCGGCGGCAGCGTGTCGTGCAGCTGCGACCAGTCGCCGGCGGCCCGGATCTTGCCGTCGGCAACGATCAGCAGGCCATCCTCGTACCACGAGTGCGCCCGTTCGCTGAAGGCCGGGTCGGCATGGAAGGTCAGCAGGCCGGCGCGGTAGGCCTGCACGTTGGGGGTAATGGACATGTCAACTCTCTTGCAGGGCGGGCTGGCGCGGCATCGCGGCGGCGGCGAGTGCCTGCGCTTCCCAGGTGATCAGTAATTGTGCCGCCACGGAGACGGCGATGGCGGCGGGGGCCTTGTCGGTGATGCCGGGCACGCCGATCGGGCAGACCATCGCGCCGATCCGGTCCGCCGGAAAGCCGCGCGCGGCCAGGCGGCGTTCGAACAGCACGCGCTTCGTCTTCGAACCGATCAGGCCGAACCAGCCCACGGTCTCGCGCGCCAGGATCGCCGCGCACAGGCGCTCGTCCAGCGCATGGCTGTGGGTCAGCACGAGATAGCTGGCGCCGGGCGGGGCCGATGCTACCACGGCTTCCGGCGTATCGGTCGCCTCGATGACCACGTTGGCGGGAACGTCCGGCGGGAACATGTCGTCGCGCTCGTCCACCCAGGTGACGGTGCACGGCAGATGGGCCAGTGCCCGAACGATCGCCGCGCCGACGTGGCCGGCGCCGAACAGCACCAGGTGCGAGGCCGGCGCGGGAACCGGATCGACGAGCCAGCCGTCCGGCAGGACGATAGCGCTCGCAGTGCGCGGGAAGTGCCGCGGCACCTCCGCTTCGCCGGCGACCAGCGTGCCTTGCGCATCGAACACGGCGTTACGCGGCCGGCCGGCGATCGACGCCACGCGCCAGTAATCGCCGCGCCGCTCCGTTTGCACCCTGCGCAGCGTGGCAAGCGCCTCGGCCACCGATCCCGCGACCGGCTCGAACGACAGCCAGACGACGCCGCCGCAGCACTGCCCCAGGCTGGGGCCGAGGCCGAAGCGTTCGTAGCGCACTTCCGCCGCGCCGGACGCCAGCATCCCGCGCGCGATTTCCACGGCGCGCATTTCGAGATGCCCGCCGCCGATCGTGTCGTGCAGCGTGCGCGCCGTCACGAGGAACTTCGCGCCGGGCTCGCGCGGCGCCGATCCCTCGACCCGCGCCACCGTCACCAGCACCGCCGCGGTGGCGGCTGTCGTCAGCCATTCGTTCATGATTTCACCAATTTTTCCAGGGCAATGGCAAGCGCTGCAGAAAACCGGTGTCGGACACCGTCGAGACGGTGTCCGACACCGGATAATCAGCCAACTATCGGCCGACCGTCGCGGTCACGGCATCGATCGCGCGCAGGATTTCCTCGCTGGTGGCCGGCGCGTTCAGCGGCGGGCTCACCTGGTGGTTGCCCACGGCCGAGATGGCGTCGCGGATCGCGAAGAACACCGAGAACGGCAGCAGCAGCGGCGGTTCGCCGACGGCTTTCGAGCGGTGGATGCTGTCGGCCACGTTCGGCTGGTCGAACAGGTTCACGCGGAAGTCCTGCGGGCAGTCGGAGATGCCCGGGATCTTGTACGTGGACGGCGCATGCGTCATCAGCTTGCCGCCGGCGTTCCACCACAGCTGCTCGGTGGTCAGCCAGCCCATGCCCTGGATGAACGCGCCTTCGACCTGGCCGATGTCGATGGCCGGGTTCAGCGACGTGCCGGCATCGTACAGCGCATCGGCGCGCACCAGGCGCCATTCGCCGGTCAGCGTGTCGACGACCACCTCGGCCACCGCCGCGCCGTAGGCATAGTACGAGAACGGGTTGCCGTTCATCGACTTCGGATCCCACGACAGGTGTGGCGTGGCATAGAAGCCGTCCGACCACAGCTGCACGCGCTTCAGGTAGGCCTGCGCCACCAGCGTGGCGAAGCGGATCGATTCGCCGTTCACGTGCACGTGGTCGTCGTGGAACTTCACCGCCGAGGCTTCGCCGCCGTGCAGCGTGACGGCGAAGGCGGCCAGCCGCTCCTTGATCTGCCGCGCCGCGTCCTGCGCCGCCTTGCCGTTCAGGTCGGCGCCCGTCGATGCCGCCGTGGCGGACGTGTTGGCGACCTTGCTGGTATCGGTGGCGGTGATGCGCACATGGCTCAGGTCCAGGCCCAGTTCGTGCGCCACCACCTGCATCACCTTGGTGTTGACGCCCTGCCCCATCTCGGTGCCGCCGTGGTTGACGAGCACCGAGCCGTCGACATACACGTGCACCAGCGCGCCTGCCTGGTTCAGGTGGGTGACGTTGAACGCGATGCCGAACTTGAGCGGCGTGAACGCCAGGCCCTTCTTCAGCACCGGGCTGGTGGCGTTGAATTTCTCGACCGCTTCGCGCCGGGCACGGTATTCGCTGGTCGCTTCCAGTTGCGCCGTCAGGGCCGGCAGCACGTTGCCCGCCACGAGCTGGCCGTAAGGCGTGGTATTGCGTTCCTCGATGCCGTAGAAATTCAGGCGGCGGATGTCCAGCGCATCCTTGCCCAGCTCGCGGGCGATCTCGTCGATGATGTATTCGATCGCGATCGCGCCCTGCGGGCCGCCGAAGCCGCGGAACGCGGTGTTCGACTGGGTGTTGGTCTTGCCGGCGGCGGCGCGGATATCGGCGTCCGACAGGTAGTAGCAATTGTCGAAGTGGCAGATGGCGCGGGTGGCGACGGGGCCGGACAGGTCGGCCGAGTAGCCGGCGCGCGACGTCATGTCCACCCGGGCGGCGACGATGCGGCCTTCGTCGTCGTAGCCCACCTCGTATTCATAGTAGAAGCAGTGGCGCTTGCCGGTGACGATCATGTCGTCGTCGCGGTCGGCGCGCAGCTTGACCGGCACCTTCAGCTTGAACGCCGCGAGGGAGGCGGCGACCGCCCACAGCGCCGACTGCGATTCCTTGCCGCCGAAGCCGCCGCCCATGCGGCGGCACTCGACCTGGATATTGTGCGAGTGCAGGCCCAGCGCATGCGCGACCACGTGCAGCATCTCGCTCGGGTGCTGGGTGGAGCATTGCAGGAAGATGCCGCGGTTTTCCTTCGGGATCGCGTAGGAAATCTGGCCTTCCAGGTAGAACTGCTCCTGGCCGCCGACGAACAGTTCGCCCTTGACCACGCGGCTGGCGCGTTCGAACGCGGCTTGCGCATCGCCGCGCTCGAGCCGCATCGGCGGCAGCACGTACGAGCCGGCGGCCTTGGCTTCCTGCGGCGTGAAGATGGCCGGCAGTTCGTCATACGTGATGACGGCCTTGCGGGCGGCGCGGCGCGCATTGGTGTGCGTGTCGGCAACGACGATGAAGATCGGCTGACCCACGTACTGCACCAGGCCGGGCGACAGGACGGGATCGTCGTGGATGATCGGGCCGCAGTCGTTGACGCCGGGGATATCCTTGGCGGTGAACACGGCGACCACGCCGGGCGAATTCTTCACCGGGTCGAGATCCATGGCCGTGATGTTGGCGTGCGCCTTGCTGGACAGGCCCAGCGCGGCGTGCAGCGTGCCGTGCAGCTCGGGGATGTCGTCCGTGTAGGTGGCCTGGCCCAGCACGTGCAGCTCGGCCGATTCATGCTTGCGCGACAGGCCGACGCCGGCCCAGGCGGCGGCTTTCAGTTCGGGGATGGCGGGATGGTTCATGGCTGTCTCCTCAGGCGGCAAAGGCGTTGACGTCGCTGGCCGCCAGAGGCGCATCGAGTCGGGTTTCGAACCAGAAGCGGCGCAGCAGGTTCTGCGCGGTGCGCATCCGGTAGGTGCTGGAAGCGCGCATGTCCGACAGCGGCGCGTAGTCCTGCGCCAGCGCGGCCATCGCATCGGCCAGCGCCTCTTCGGTCCAGGCGCGGCCGTTCAGCGCGGCTTCGGCCAGCGCGGCGCGCTTCGGCGTGCCGGCCATGCCGCCGAACGCGATGCGCGCGGCCTTGACGATGTCGCCGTCGAACTCGAAGGCGAAGGCGGCGCACACGGCCGAGATATCCTGGTCGAAGCGCTTGGCCAGCTTGTAGGTGCGGAACGCCACGTTCGGGCGCGGCAGCGGCACGCGCACGGCGCGCACGAATTCGCCCGGCCGCATGTCCTTCTTCATGTAGTCGAGGTAGAACGCGTCCATCGGCAGCGTGCGGTCGCCTTCGGCGCCGTGCAGCACCACCTCGCTGCCCAGCGCGATCATCCACGGCATCGAATCGCCGATCGGCGAGCCGTTGGCCACGTTGCCGCCCAGCGTACCGGCGTTGCGGATCGGCAGCGACGCGAAGCGCTGGCGCAATTCGCCCAGCTCGTCCGGATAGTACTCGCACAGTTTGCCGTAGGCCTCGTCCAGCGCGACGCCGGCGCCGATTTCCAGCATAGTCCCATCGAGGGACACGTTCTTCAGCGCATCGACGTGGCCCAGGTAGATGATGTCGTTCAGCACGCGCATCTGTTTGGTGATCCACAGGCCCACGTCGGTGGAGCCGGCCAGCAGCGTGGCGCCCGGGCGCTCGGCGCGCAGTTGCGCCAGCTCTTCGAGCGTGCGCGGCGCGTGGAACGTCTGGCCGTTCGCGGCATAGGTGGCCAGCTTGTCGCGCTTGAGCGCCTGCAGCTGCGCCGCCACACCGGTCGTGTCGAACTGCACGGCGGGCAGTTCCGTCATGCGCCGCGCCGCGTCGATGATCGGACGGTAGCCGGTGCAGCGGCACAGGTTGCCAGACAGGCAATCGTCGATTTCCTTCCGTTCCGGCGTGCGGCCTTCCACTTTCATGTACATGCCCCACAGCGACATGGCGAAGCCCGGCGTACAGAAGCCGCATTGCGAACCGTGGCATTCGACCAGCGCCTGCTGCACCGGGTGCAGGTCGCCATTGGCCTGCTGCATGTCCTCGACCGTGAACAGCGCCTTGCCGTCCAGCGTGGGCGTGAGCTGGATGCAGGAATTGACGGCCTTCAGCTCGACGTTGCCGTCGACGAGGGTGCCGACGAGCACGGTGCAGGCACCGCAGTCGCCTTCGGCACAGCCTTCCTTGGTGCCGGTGCAATGCAGGTCTTCGCGCAGGTGCTGGAGCACCGTCTGCGTGGTATCGACACCCTGCACTTCGTGCACGGCGCCGCGGAAGTAAAAGCGGATCGGTTCGGACATGTTGGCCTCGCGGTAGTATCAGGTTGTAAGCCTAACACCCGCGACCAATCCACCTATAAGCAATTGCAGATGAGCCTTATCAGCGACAGCGCATGAAGCAACTTTATGCGATCGGGCTCATTTGCGCTTGTGCCAACGTTTCACGGCCTGGCGAACTGCCGGTCGTGGAACTCGAAGCGGGCACGGTCTTTCGGATCGTACGCGCCCGACTGGACATCGAGCCGCATTACGTTCGCACCCGCCCGGGACACCCGCGGCCAGGCCGGCAGGCCGGCGCCGTTCGGATCGCCCTGCCGGATGAAGTTGGCGAAGTAGGCCTGCATGGTGCGCGAGACGGCGCGGTCGTCGTCCGTCCACGCATACACCTTGTTGCCGTCCAGGTTACTCATCGCGTATTCGATCTCGGCGGAATGGACAGCGCCGGCGGCGGCCGGCTGGCCGTCGACGGTGGCCGGCCGGGGGCGCGTGTAGTAATACCGCCACGTCGGTGCCGCCTTCGCATGCAGGTCGATCCATTTCCACGTGCCGTAGACGATCCAGCGGTCGCCCGACAGGTCGCGCGCGGCGTCGGCCACGTCGTAGTCGTAGACGCGTGCCGCCTCGGCGGCCTCGGCGCCATAGAATTTTTGCAGCACGGCCTGGAAGCGCTCCGGCGTCGGCTCCTGGTTGTCCAGGATCGCGCCGGCATGCATTTCCTGCGAATTCCAGCCGGCCAGCAGCGGCACGGGCGCCTGGCGGCCCGCGGTGTAGCTGTCCAGCGGCGCACGGTCGAGCACATGGCCGTCGGTGACGATGCCGAAGCGCGGCGCGTCCGGCTTGCCCTGTGCCTGCAGCAAGGCTTCGGCCGGCGCCGCGCGCAGGTCCTGCAATGTGGCCAGGCCCAGGCTTTGCGCAAAGGCCACGCCCTGCTGCTCCGCTTCGGCCAGCGGCGGCGCGCCGCGCCGGCCCAGTACGGAACCGCTTTCGCCGATCGCGCGGGCAAACAGTCCTTTCGACATCGGCATGATCATCTGCGCGCTGACCGAATACGAACCGGCCGATTCGCCGGCGATCGTCACCTGCGCCGGATCGCCGCCGAAGGCCGCGATGTTCTTCTTCACCCAGGCCAGTGCCGCCGCCTGGTCCATCAGCCCGTAGTTGCCGGACGCTTTATGCCTGCTTTCGGCCGTCAGTCCGGGATGGGCCAGAAAGCCGAATACCCCGAGACGGTAATTGACCGTCAGCGCCACGATGCCCTGCCTTGCCATGGCCGCGCCTTCGTAGCGGGGCTCGGAGCCGTCGCCGGTGACCAGGCCGCCGCCGTGGAAGTACACCAGCACCGGCAGTTTTTTCGCGGCGGCCTTCGCGGGTGCCCAGACGTTAACGTAAAGGCAATCTTCGCTGGCCGCGGGCGAGCGGAACACCATGTCGGAAAACAGCGGCAGTTGCAGGCAGCGGTTGCCGAAGTCGCCCGCCTGGCGCACGCCCTGCCAGGGCCGCACCGGCTGCGGCGCCTGCCAGCGCAGCGCGCCGACCGGCGGCGCGGCGAACGGGATGCCCCTGAACGCGCGCACGCCGTCCTCGACGCGGCCCTCGATCCGGCCGCCCTCGATTTTTACGGTGGCGGCGGTGGTGGAAGGCGCCGCGGCCTGGGCAATGGTGGCCGCGGCGGCCAGCAGGATGCCGGCGGATGCTGATTTCATCGTGTTGTCTCCATCGTGGTTATGGTTTTGTCGCCGCACCGGGGCGGCCGTATTCCTGGATCAGCCGGGCCAGCAGGTAGATGCGCGGCGCGATGCTGTCCACTTCTGCGTATTCGTCGGCCGTGTGGATGCCGCCGCCGACGATGCCCAGGCCATCGAGCGTGGGCACGCCGGCCGCGAAGACCAGGCTGGCATCGGCTGCGCCGCCGGTGCTTTCCAGCGTCAGCTTGCGGCCGATCTCGGCGTAGACCGCGGCGGCTTTCCGCGCCAGCCCATCGGTGACGGGGCTGGGCGGCATCGGCGGGAAGCCCCGTTTCAGCGCCAGCGCCACCCTGGCGTCCGGCACCAGCTGGTTCGCGGCGATGCGGCGCAGGTCGCGCTCGACGCGGTCGAATTCGTCCGGCGTCTTCACGCGCACGTCCGCCGTGGCCTTCGCGTGGTCCGGGATCACGTTGCTGCGGTCGCCGCCCCGGATGACGGTCCAGCTGACGGTGGTTTCCCTGCCATCGTCGCCGAGGCGGGACAGCTGCACGACCTGGTGCGCCGCTTCCAGCGCCGCGTTGACGCCCTGCTTCGGCGCCACGCCGGCGTGCGAAGCCTTGCCGGTCACTTCCAGCTCGATCTCGCCGCTGCCCTTGCGCGCCACCACCAGCCCATCGGCCGCGCGGCCCGGTTCCAGGTTGAAGGCCACGTCATGTTCGCGCGCCAGCCGCTCTATCAGCGCGCGCGTGCCCTCGGAGCCGGTCTCCTCGTTCGTGTTGAGCAGGATGGTGAGCTTGCCGAAGTCCGCGCCGGTCAGCAGCCTGCCGGCCCCGATGGCGATGACGATGCCGCCTTTGTCGTCCATGATGCCGGGGCCGTAGGCGCGCCTGCCTTCCACCCGGAACGGGCGTTTCGCGGCGGTGCCGTCGGCGAACACGGTATCCATGTGGGCAACGAGCAGCACGCGGCCCTTCCCCGTGCCGCTGCGCGTGGCCACCAGGTTGTGGCCGGCCGCCGGCGAGGCCGGCAGCTTCTCGATGCGAAAGCCCTGCCGCGCCAGCTCGGCCGCGGCGATGGCGCCCACCGCATCGAGCCCCTTCGCGTTGAACGTGCCGGAATCGATGTTGACGAGCTTCTCCAGCAGCGCCAGGGCGGCCGGCTGCTGCGCTTCCGCCTGCTTCAGCAGCGCGGGGTTGGCCGACGCCGTTCCCGGTGTTGCTCCCAGTGTTGCCAATGCCAGCGAAATGCCGGCCGCGAGCTTGCGCATGTGATATCTCCCCGATAACATCCGATCATAGCTCAGTGTGCTGAACGATGTGCGCAACTGCCGAGCCTGTGTCAAGGAGCCAGACCCCATGACACGAGCTCGGCAGGAGGTGCGAGGTTGCACCACGTACATCATTCCCGTAGAATTTGCGGCTCTGCGGCCGCATTTGCCGCGATACCTTCCCCACGCCTTGGACAACATTCCCTTATGGGTGCAGCTCCTTGCACTCGCCTGCCTGATCTTCCTGTCGGCCTTTTTCGCGATGGCCGAAACCGCCCTGATGGCGGCCAACCGCTTCCGTTTGCGCCACGAGGCGAAGCGGGGCAGCCGCCGCGCGATTGCCACGCTGTGGCTGCTGGAGCGTACCGAGCGCCTGCTGTCGCTGGTACTGATCGCCAACACGCTGCTCAACGCGATGGCGATCGCGCTGGTGACGGCGATCGCCATCAACCGCTTCGGGCTGGAGGAACACGTGATTCTGATCTCGACCGGCGCGGTGGTGTTCATGTTGATCGTGCTGGCGGAGATTTCGCCGAAGATCATCGGCGCCCGCTATGCGGACCAGGTCGTGCTGCCGGCCAGCCTCGTGCTGCGGCCGCTGCTGCGCGCCGCCAGGCCCCTGATCTGGTTCGTGCACCTGTTCGTGGAAACGCTGCTGCGCGCGTTCCGGGTCAAGCCGGCCGGCAATCCCCATGAATCGGGCCTGTCCGCGGACGAGCTGCGCTCGGTGCTGCTGGAAGCGGGCAACTTCATCCCGCAGAAGCACCGCAGCATCCTGCTGAACCTGTTCGACCTGGACAAGATCTCCGTCGAGGACGTGATGACGCCCCGCGCGCAGATCGAGGCGCTGAACCTGGCGGTGCCGGTCGACGAGATCAAGCAGCAGCTGACCACCTGCTATCACAACAAGCTGCCCGTCTACGACGGGGAGATCAACCAGATGGTCGGCATCCTGCACGTGCGCAAGGCCATCGCGCTGCTCAACGAGGAGGACGAACTGACCGTGGCGCACTTCCGCGCGCTGCTGTCCGAACCCTACTTCATCCCGCAGGACACGGCCGTGTTCGCGCAGCTGCAGAACTTCCAGGAGCTGCGCGAGCGGCTGGCGATCATCGTCGACGAATACGGCGAGGTGCAGGGTCTCGTCACGCTGGACGACATCATCGAGGAAATGATCGGCGAATTCACGACGTCGACACCATCGGCCAGCCGGGCCGACACCTTCGGCTGGGATGCCAGGTCCACCTGCCTGCTGGAGGGCACCACCGCCCTGCGCGACATCAACAAGCGGCTGGGATTAAACTTTCCGCTGGACGGTCCGAAAACACTGAACGGGCTGTTGCTGGAATACCTGCAGGATATCCCGGACGCGCCGATCAGCGTGCGGATTGGCAATTGCACCATAGAGGTTGTACAGGTGCAAAATCAGCGCGTGAAAGTCGCCAAATTGCGACAGCTGGACAGGTAACACCGCTTTACAAAAGTGATGCCTGCGGGCATCATCGCTTGATTGCCCTCATCTTTCACGCGCGGTCCCATCGTCGTTCCTACATCTATGGCAGCAGTCCAACCCACGACGGCATCAGGCGCTCCCCTGCCGGGACTGGCGCGGGCCCTGTTGCAGGCCGGCCGCCTCACTTCCGCGCAGGCCGATGCGCTGCTCAAGCGCGCGGGTACGGAAAAGCAGCCGTTTATCGACGTGCTGCTCGGCAGCGGCGTCATCGGCGCGCGCGACCTGGCCGCCTTTTGCGCCGAAACGTTCGCCTACCCGATGCTCGACCTGCACACGGTCAACGTGGCCGCCCTGCCCCACAAGATCATCGACGAAAAGCTGATGCAGAGCGGGCGCGTGGTGGCACTGGCCAAGCGGGGCAACAAGATGTCGGTGGCGATTTCCGATCCCACCAACACACAGGCGCTGGACCAGATCAAGTTCCAGACCGAATCGTCGGTGGAGCCGGTGATCGTGCCGCACGATGCGCTGCTGCGGCTGCTGCATGAACTGAGCAAGAACAGCGAACAGCTGATGGGCGAGCTGGCCGGCGACGACAGCGAGATCCAGTTCGCCGAGGAAGGCGACGCGGCGGCTGCGGAAGCGCCGTCGACGGACATCGAGGATGCGCCGATCGTGCGATTCCTGAACAAGATGCTGATCGATGCCGTCAACATGGGCGCCTCGGACCTGCACTTCGAGCCGTTCGAGAAGTTCTACCGGATCCGCTTCCGGGTCGACGGCGTGCTGGTCGAGCATGCGCAGCCGCCGATCGCGATCAAGGACAAGCTGGTGTCCCGCATCAAGGTGCTGGCCCGGCTGGACATCTCGGAAAAGCGCGTGCCGCAGGATGGCCGCATGCGGCTGATCGTGTCGCCCACGAAAACGCTCGACCTGCGCATCTCCACGCTGCCCACGCTGTTCGGCGAAAAAACGGTGATGCGTATCCTCGATGCCACGCAGGCGCAGATGGGCATCGATGCGCTGGGCTACGAGCCGGACCAGCGCGCGCTGCTGCTCGATGCGATCGCCCGGCCCTACGGCATGGTGCTCGTGACCGGACCGACGGGTTCCGGCAAGACCGTGTCGCTGTACACGTGCCTGAACATCCTGAACAAGCCCGGCATCAATATCTCGACGGCGGAAGACCCGGCCGAGATCAATCTGCCCGGCGTGAACCAGGTGAACGTGAACGACAAGGCCGGGCTGACCTTCCCGGTGGCGCTGAAATCGTTCCTGCGCCAGGATCCCGACATCATCATGGTCGGCGAGATCCGCGACCTGGAAACGGCGGACATCGCGATCAAGGCGGCGCAGACGGGCCACATGGTGTTTTCCACGCTGCACACGAACGATGCGCCATCGACGCTGACGCGCCTGATGAACATGGGGGTGGCGCCGTTCAACATCGCCTCGTCCGTCATCCTGATCACGGCGCAGCGCCTGGCGCGCCGTTTGTGCACGTGCAAGAAGCCGGTCGACATCTCGCCGGACCTGCTGCTGCGCGCCGGCTACCGGGACGAGGACCTGGACGGCGGCTGGAAGCCCTACGGCCCGGTGGGCTGCGAGCGCTGCAACGGCTCCGGCTACAAGGGCCGCGTGGGCATCTACCAGATCATGCCGATCTCGCCGGCGATCGAGGCCCTGATCCTCGCGCACGGCAATTCGATGCAGATCGCCGCCCAGGCCCAGGCCGAAGGCGTGAAGTCGCTGCGCCAGTCCGGGCTGGTGAAGGTGAAGGCAGGGTTGACGAGCCTGGAAGAAGTGCTGGGTTGCACGAACGAATAGGGATAGAGGACATGGCACACGCGGGCGGCATCAAGGAATCCATCTTTGCCTGGGAAGGCAAGGACAAGACGGGCAAGACCGTGCGCGGCGAACTGCGCGCGGGCGGCGAGGCCGTGGTCAACGTGACCCTGCGCAGGCAGGGCATCATGGTCACCAAGGTCAAGAAGAAGGTGTACCGCTCCGGCAAGAAGGTCACGGACAAGGACATTTCCCTGTTCACCCGCCAGCTGGCGACGATGATGAAGGCCGGCGTGCCGCTGCTGCAGTCCTTCGACATCGTGGGCAAGGGCCACGCCAATCCCTCCGTGTCGAAGCTGGTGATGGACCTGCGCGCGGATATCGAAACCGGCACGAGCCTGAACCAGGCGTTCCGCAAGTTCCCGCTGTACTTCGATCCGCTGTTCTGCAACCTGGTCGGCGCCGGCGAGCAGGCCGGCATCCTGGAAGACCTGCTGACCCGGCTGGCGATCTACAAGGAAAAGACGCTGGCGATGAAGGCCAAGATCAAGTCGGCGCTCACGTATCCGATCGCGATCCTGGCGGTGGCGTTCATCGTCACGGCGGTGATCATGATCTGGGTGGTGCCGGCGTTCAAGGAAGTGTTCTCCAGCTTCGGCGCGGACTTGCCGGCACCCACGCTGGTGGTGATGGCGATCTCCGAATTCTTCGTCGACTGGTGGTACATGATCTTCGGCGGCCTGTTCGCGGCGATCTACTTCTTCTTCCAGGCGTGGCGGCGATCCCTCGGGATGCAGCAGGCGCTGGACCGGCTCCTGCTGCGCGTGCCCGTGTTCGGCGACGTGATCAGGAAGGCGACGATCGCGCGCTGGACGCGCACCCTGTCGACCATGTTCGCCGCCGGCGTGCCGCTGGTCGAGGCGCTCGACTCGGTGGGCGGCGCCGCCGGCAATGCCGTCTACCTGGAGGCCACGCGCAAGATCCAGAGCGACGTCTCCACCGGCGTGAGCCTGACGGTGGCGATGCAGAACGTGGAAGTGTTCCCGAACATGGTCACGCAGATGGTGGCGATCGGCGAGGAATCCGGCGCGCTGGACGCGATGCTGGGCAAGGTGGCCGACTTCTTCGAGGAAGAGGTCGACGAGGCGGTCGCTTCCCTGTCGTCGCTGATGGAGCCGGCGATCATGGTGATCCTCGGCGTGCTGATCGGCGGGCTGGTGGTGGCGATGTATCTGCCGATCTTCAAGCTGGGGTCGGTGGTCTGAGCCTGGCCGCCGCGGTTTCCGGAAGACGTCACGGTATCAGGAACACTGCGCGGTGCATGCGCAGTGTTCCCACGAGATGCGGCAGCGACTTTGCGCTGCTGCCGGCAGCTGCCCGGCCAGGCCGGCATCAACGGCTCCGCACCACCCGCCACACGGTATTGGCCAGGTCGTCAGCGATGATCAGCGCCCCGCGCGGGTCGACCGTCACGCCGACCGGACGCCCGCGCGTCTTGCCATCGGCATCGCGGAAGCCGGTAACGAAGTCGACCGGCTCGCCGGCGGGCATGCCGCCCCTGAACGGCACGAAGATCACCTTGTAGCCGACGGGCTGGCTGCGATTCCAGCTACCGTGCTCGCCGACGAATGCCCCGTTGGCATATTGTTCTCCCATCGCCGGCAGGGAAAAACTCAGGCCGAGCGCTGCGACGTGCGATCCCAGGCTGTAATCGGGCTTGACGGCGGCGGCGACCTTGTCGGGGCGCCGCGGCATGACGCGCGTGTCGACGTTCTGTCCCCAGTAGCTGTACGGCCAGCCGTAGAAGGCGCCTTCGCGCACCGAGGTCAGGTAGTCCGGTACCAGGTCCGGTCCCAGTTCGTCGCGTTCGTTCACGACCGCCCACAATTTTCCGGTGTCGGGGTGCATCGCCAATGCCGTCGGGTTGCGCAGCCCGGTCGCATAGGGCTTGTGGGCGCCCGTCGCGGCGTCGATCTGCCACACCATCGCGCGGTCGAGCTCAGCCTCCATGCCGCGTTCGGTGATATTGCTGTTCGAGCCGATGCCGACATACAGGGTGCGCCCGTCGGGGCTGATGGTGAGCGCCTTCGTCCAGTGATGATTGATTTCGGCAGGCAGCCTGGCGATGCTGGCCGGCGGCCCGCCGGCCCTGGTCTGGCCCTCCTGGTAGTTGAAACTGACCAGTTCACCCTGGTTTGCCACGTACACCTTGCCATTGGCGAACGCGAGGCCGTAAGGCGCGTCGAGTTTTTCCGCGAAGACGGTCTTCAACTCGTATTGGCCGTCGCCATCGGCATCGCGCAGCAAGGTCAGGCGATCGCCGCCTTCCACCTTGGTATTGCCTTGCGCCTTGATGTAGCCGGCGATGACGTCCTTGGGCTTAAGCTTCGCGGCATGGCCGCCGCGCCCTTCCGCGACGAGGATATCGCCATTGGGCAGCACCAGCGTCTGCCGCGGAATCTTCAGGTCGGTGGCGATCGCGGCGATGCTGAAGCCCTTCGGCACGGTCGGCTTTTGACTGCCCCATGCCACCGGCTCGGCGATCTTCATGCTGGGCAGCAAACCGCGCTCGGGTTGCGGCAGCGTGGGGTCGGGCCCGCGCGCCTGCTGGCCATCTCCCTTGTCGGCGCATGCGGTCAGCAACAGCGCCATGCCCAGCAATGCCAGTGGCTTTATCGGCTTTATCGGCTTTATCGGCTTCATTTCGCCACCTCCGGACGCGTATCCAGGCTGATCCACGTCGCGATGCAGGCCAATGCGGCAACGATCACCGACACGATCAATCCTTCCGGCATCGCCGCCCAGGCGTCCTTGGCATGGACGAAGGCGTTGCCCAGTCCCAGTACCCAGGTTGCCAGCAACAGCAGCAGGCCGATCAATGGACGCCCTGTCCTGTGCCGGGCACGGAGCAGGCCCGCCACGGAAAGTAGCAGGGCAAGACCGCCGAAGAGCAGGCCGCCGGCGATGAGCCACGATGCAAAATTGCTCCACTGGATCTGGTAGCTTCGATAGTAGGCCGCATCGCTCGCCAATGCACCGAGAAACAGGGGAACCGTTCCGGAGAGCAGGATGGCATGCAGCCGTCCCGGCGGGTGTCGATGAATCGGGCCGTTCGTTATGTGTGCTGACATTGCATGGTCCTCGTCGTAGGTTTCGCTTGGCGAATCGTATCGATATTACAAATATCCTGTCGCATAGCTGAGGCCGGAGCCGGTACCGCTACAGGAGCTTCGGCCCCGCCGCGTCGCACAGTGGCGGCGTGGAGCCATCTGCAGAGAGTCCGTCTGCAAATGGCGAGCGGTGGTGTAAGCTCTGGTTTTCATCTGCCGGCCTGGTGCGCAGGGCGCCACGGAACCCACACATGCTCGAGTCACTCTTTCTTTTCTCCCCTCCCGCCACCCTCCCCGCCGCGATCGTCGCCGCCATCTTCGGCCTGCTGGTCGGGAGCTTCCTGAATGTCGTCATCTATCGCATGCCGAAGATGATGCAGCGCGAATCGGACAATTACGTGGCCAGCGAATCGGGCTTGCCACTGCCGCACACGGACCGCTTCAACCTGATGGTGCCGCGCTCGCGCTGCGGCCACTGCGGGCACCAGATCACGGCGCTGGAAAACATCCCGGTGGTCAGCTGGCTGGCGCTGGGCGGCAAGTGCCGCAGCTGCAAGACACCCATCTCCGGCCGCTATCCGGTCATCGAGGCGCTGACCGGCGCGCTGTCGGCGGCGCTGGTGTGGCAGTTCGGCAGCGGCTGGACGGGCCTCGCCACACTGCTGTTCGCCTACCTCCTGGTCGCGATGACGTTCATCGATGCCGATACCAGGCTGCTGCCGGACGACCTGACGTACCCGCTGCTGTGGGCCGGCCTGCTGGTGAACCTGAACGGCACCTTCGTGCCGCTGGCGGACGCGGTGATCGGCGCCGCCGCCGGCTACCTGGTGCTGTGGTCCGTCTACTGGCTGTTCAAGCTGCTGACCGGGAAGGAAGGCATGGGCTACGGCGACTTCAAGCTGCTGGCCGCGCTGGGCGCGTGGCTGGGCTGGACGATGCTGCCGACGATCATCCTGCTGTCGTCCATCGTGGGTGCGCTGGTCGGCATCGGCCTGATCCTGTTCGCCAAGCGCGGGCGCGACAACCCGATCCCGTTCGGCCCGTACCTGGCGGCGGCGGGCATGATCGCGCTGATGTTCGGTCCGCAGATCGCGGCGTTCACGAGCCGGCTGCTGGGCGTGGCATGAACGGTGGCCTGGGAGGGGGCGTGGAAGGGGGCGTGGAAGTGGGCACGACGCGCAGGTTCACCGTCGGCCTGACGGGCGGCATCGGCAGCGGCAAGAGCGTGGTCGCGCGGCTGTTCGCCGGACGGGGCGCGGATATCGTCGATACCGACCGGATCGCGCGCAGTCTCACCGCGCCGCATGGCGCCGCGATGCCGGCGGTGCTGGCCGCGTTCGGCGACGGCTTCGCCGATGCGCACGGCGCGCTGGACCGCGCGAAGATGCGCGCGCTGGTGTTTTCCGAGCCCGATGCGAAGCGCCGGCTGGAGGGCATCCTGCACCCGATGATCCGCGATGCCGTGCTGGCCGAGAGCCTGCTGGGCACGGGGCCGTATGTGATCTTCGATATTCCCCTGCTGGTCGAGTCCGGCACATGGAAGGACCGCGTGGACCGCGTGCTCGTGGTCGACTGTCCCGAAGCGGTGCAGGCGGCGCGCGTGGTGGCGCGCAGTGCGCTGCCGGCCTCGCAGGTGCAGGCCATCATGGCGGCGCAGGCGCCCCGCCAGGTGCGGCTCGCCGCCGCGGACGATGTCATCGACAACGGCGGCGAACTGGCCGCGCTGGCGCCGCAAGTCGACCGCTTGCATGCAACTTACTTAACGATGGCTGAAGAAGGGGTGAAGAACTGGTAAAAAACAATTAACAACGTTTGTATTTTTGCCTCGCATGGTTCAGAATCACGGGCATATTTCAGGCCCACCAACGAGGGATTCACTTTGATCGTCTATGAATATCCTTTCAACGAGCGCATCCGCACGCTGCTGCGCCTGGAGGACCTGTACGAGAAGTTCAAGTTTTTCCTGAACCAGGAACATGCGCTGCAGCACCACGTGGCGCTCGCCACGATCTTCGACATGCTCGAAGTGGCCGGCCGCGCCGATCTGAAATCCGACCTGCTGCAGGAAATCGAGCGCCAGAAGCAGACGCTGATGGGCTACCGTTCCAACCCCGCCGTGCAGGCCGAGATGCTCGATGCAATCCTCGAGGAACTCGACAGCGTGTCGTCCGCGCTGGTCGCCTCGCAGGGCAAGACGGGCCAGAACGTGCGCGACAACGAATGGCTGATGAGCATACGGGGCCGCACGATCATTCCCGGCGGCGCCTGCGATTTCGATCTGCCGTCGTATTACGCGTGGCAGCAGCAGCCGTTCGAGCAGCGCTACGGCGACATCGTCACGTGGTTCGCGCCGCTGGCGCCGCTGTTCGACGCGCTGGCGATCGTGCTGCGGCTGCTGCGCGATTCCGGCTCGACCAAGAAGATGATCGCCAACGCCGGCAGCTACCAGCAGATGTTGCAGGGTAAGGTGTTCCAGATGCTGAGGCTGACGGTCGATGCGTCGCTGGGTGCGATTCCGGAAATCTCGGCCAACAAGTACATGCTGTGGGTACGTTTCACCAGCCAGGGCGGCGACTGCAAGCCGAAGCCGCTGGAAGAGGACGTGCCGTTCGAATTGACCCTTTGTAATTTCTGACTATGCCAACCGTTGTCGACTGCCCCACCTGCGGCAAGAAAGTGGAGTGGAGCGAGAAAAACAAGTTCCGCCCCTTCTGCTCCGAACGCTGCAAACAAATCGACCTGGGTGCCTGGGCCGAGGAAAAATACACGATCCCCGGCGCCATTCCCACCGATCCGCTCGAGGAAGACAAGCAGTAGCGTTGCTGGTGTCCACCAGTGGCTGCCGGGACGCTCGACGAACATCGGTGCCTCAAAACCGGTGACAGGCTCCGAATTTTGAGAAACATTTCAAATTAATGGGAGCCTGTCACCGATTTTCCGATTTTCAGGAACGCTCGATCCACTGCAGCAGCGGGATCGTGGCCGGCAGCAGCGGCTCCACGCTCACCGCCCCCTGCCACGCGAACGCCTGCCCTTCCAGGCTTTGCGGCTCGCCGCGCCACGCGCGGCTGATGAAGAAGTGCAGCCGCACGTGGGCATGTTCGTACACGTGCTCGACGCCGCACCATTCGTCGGCGGCAATCACTTCGATGCCCAGTTCTTCCATGAATTCGCGCTTGAGCGCGGCGAGGATGGTCTCGCCCGGGTCCACCTTCCCGCCGGGGAATTCCCAGTAGCCGGCGTACGGCTTGCCCGCCGGGCGCTGGCCCAGCAGCACGTCGCCGTTCGGCTTCATCAGGATGCCGACCGCCACGTCGATCGGCCTGGCGCTATCCGTCATGCCGCGCCTTCCGCGCCCGCCTCCGGTGCCATCCTGCCGGCATGGTCGCGCGCGAACTGCCACGCGACGCGGCCCGAGCGCGAGCCCCGCTGCAGCGCCCAGCGCAGCGCGTCGCCGCGGGCTTCCTCGATCTGCGCCGGCGTGCAGCCGAACGTGGACAGCCAGTGCGCAACGATGGCCAGGTAATCGTCCTGCTTGAACGGGTAGAACGACAGCCACAGTCCGAAGCGCTCGGACAGCGAGATCTTTTCCTCGACCGTTTCGCCGGGATGCAGGTCGCCGTCCTCGTCGTGCCGGTAGCTCATGTTCTCGGACATCTTTTCCGGCAGCAGGTGCCGCCGGTTCGACGTGGCGTAGATCAGCACGTTGTCCGATTGCGCGGTGACCGAACCGTCCAGCGCCACCTTCAGCGCCTTGTAGCCGCTCTCGCCTTCCTCGAACGACAGGTCGTCGCAGAACACCACGAAGTGCTCGGGCCGGCCGGCCACCAGGTCGATGATGTCCGGCAGGTCGGCGAGATCGGCCTTGTCCACTTCGATCAGCCGCAGGCCCTGGCCGGCGAACCCGTTCAGGCACGCCTTGATCAGCGACGATTTGCCGGTACCGCGCGCGCCCGTCAGCAGCACGTTGTTGGCCGGGCGGCCCGCCACGAACTGGCGGGTGTTCTGCTCGATCTGCGCCTTCTGGACCGCCACGTTATGGAGGTCGTCCAGCGTGATCTTCGATGCGTGGGCGACCGGCTGCAGCCACCCGGCGGTGCCGCCGATGCCGCTGCGTTTGCGCCAGCGGAATGCGAACGCCGCATTCCAGTCCGGTGCCGGCACGGCCGGCGGCAGCAAGGCCTCCACCCGCGCCAGCACGCTTTCGGCGCGGGCGAGGAAGGTCGCCAACGAGTCTTCCGGCCCCGCCATCAGGAGCGGTAATCCGCGTTGATCGACACGTAGTCGTGCGACAGGTCGCAGGTGTACACGGTGGCGGCGGCGCTGCCGCGCGCCAGTTTCACGCGCACGGCGATTTCGCTCTGCTTCATCACGCGCTGGCCGTCTTCTTCCTTGTAGTCCGGGTTGCGGCCGCCGTCCTTCGCCACCCACACATCGTCCAGCCACAGGTTGATCTTCGAGACGTCGAGATCCACGCCCGCATAGCCGATCGCGGCCAGGATGCGGCCCAGGTTCGGGTCGGAGGCGAAGAACGCCGTCTTCACCAGCGGCGAGTGGCCGATCGAGTAGGCGATCTTGCGGCACTCTTCCACGGATTCACCTTCTTCCACCGAGATCGTGATGAACTTGGTGGCGCCTTCGCCGTCGCGCACGATGGCCTGCGCCAGGAACACGGACAGTTCGGTGACGGCGGCGGCCAGTTCGCGGTATTCGGCCGAATCGACCGAGTTCACTTCGAGCGTGCCGGCGCCGGTGGCGACCAGCATGAACGAATCGTTGGTGGACGTGTCGCCGTCGATCGTGATGCAGTTGAACGACTGGTCGGCTGCTTCCTTCACCAGCACGTCGAGCACGTTCTGCGCCACCTTCGCGTCGAACGCCAGGTAGCCCAGCATCGTGGCCATGTTCGGCTTGATCATGCCGGCGCCCTTGCTGATGCCGGTCAGCGTGACCGCGTGGCCCGCGATCGTGACCGTGCGCGAGCCGGCTTTCGGCTGCGTGTCGGTGGTCATGATGCCTTCGGCCGCGTTGAACCAGTTGTCCGCCTTCAGGTTCTGCACGGCGGCGGGCAGGCCGGCCGTGATCTTGGCCACCGGCAGCGGTTCCAGGATCACGCCGGTGGAAAACGGCAGGATCTGCTGCGCATCGATGCCCAGCTCGGCCGCCAGCGCTTCGCAGGTGGCGCGTGCGTTGGCCAGGCCCGCCTCGCCGGTGCCCGCATTGGCGTTGCCCGTATTGACGAGCAGCGCGCGGATCGGCTTGCCGCCGGCATTCACGGCCGCCAGGTTTTCTTTTGAAATCTGCACCGGCGCCGCGCAGAAGCGGTTCAGCGTGAACACGCCGGACACCGTGGCGCCCTCGGCCAGCTTCATCACCAGCACATCCTTGCGGTTCGGTCTCTTGATGCCCGCTTCGGCGTAGCCGATTTCGATACCGGCGACAGGTTTCAGCTCAGCGGCGACAGGAATGGGGGAATTGACGGCCATGTGTATTCTCGTGCGGGTTGGTGGAATCGCTATTGTAATACCTGTGACAACAGGAAGCTGCAGGTGACCGGTGGTCGTCTGATGACTTGTATTTTTTTGTAGAAATAGTGTCCTGGCCTGCCTGGAATGTCGGCAAAAGTTCACAAAATGCGACAGTGACTTTCATGTTTTATATCCTTTAGGAAATAAAACTTGATGCCCCTCAGCAATATCCAATAAGGTAGAGACCGCATGCACTCTGTCGTAGACAACGCGCCGCTCCCTTACCTCCGCAGCGGCCTCGCGGCAAGCACTACCCCATACAAAACATTCTTCGAATCGGACTCCTCAGCATGAAATTGAAACTGTCAGCAGCATTCGTCCTGGGCGCCCTGTGCCTGATGCAGGCCAGCGCCGCCACGCTCGGCAACGACAACCTGTCGATCACCGGCTTCGGCACCCTGGCCGCCGCCAGGAGCAACACGGACGACGCCCGCTTCACCCGCGCCAACCAGCGCGAAGGCACGGCCGGCACGAACACGATCGGCCTCGACTCCAACCTGGGCCTGCAAGCCACCTACACGTTCTCGGACAAGCTGTCCGCCACCACGCAGATCCTGTCGCGCAAAACGACTGGCGACAGCTTCACGACCGAACTGGCGTGGGCCTTCGTCAAGTACAAGCTGAACGACGATGTGTCGCTCCGCCTGGGCCGCGTGGTGGTGCCGGCGTTCCTGATCTCCGACTACCAGAACGTGGGCTACGCGAACACGATGATGCGTCCGCCGATCGAGATGTACGGCCAGAACATCATTGAAAACGTCGACGGCGTGGACGTCAACTGGCAGCATGGCTTCGGCGACACCAACGTGACCGCCCAGGCATTCGTGGGCGTGGCACGCGGCAAATCGTACGTGGCGTCCGACCGCTCCGAACCGCGCTACCAGGCCCCGGCCGCCGGCTTTGCCGTCAGCGCCGAGCATGGCCCCGTCACGCTGCGCTTCGCGCACGTGCAGGGCAAGATCAAGGCGACCAACGTCAAGCCGATCAACTCGCTGACGAACACGCTGACCTCGGTGGGCTTCGCGCAACTGGCCAGCGACATCACGCTGAAGGAAGAAAAGCGCGTGGCGTTCACCTCCGTGGGCCTGCTGGCCGACTGGAACAACATCGTGGTGCAGTCCGAATACGGCATGCGCCGCGCCAAGGATCCGTCCTACCTGAGCGAGAGCAACGCCTGGTACACGATGGTCGGCTACCGCTTCGGCAAGGTGCTGCCGTACTTCGCGCACGCCAAGCTGGACGGCAAAGGCTCGAACATTACCGTACCGGCCACGCTGGCACGCATCCCCGCGCTGAACGCCGGCGTGAAGAACCTGCTGGCCGGTGCCAGCCAGTCGTCCGACCTGGTCGGCGTGCGCTGGGACTTCGCTTCGTCGGCCGCGCTGAAGGTGCAGGTCGACCGCGTGAAGCCGGGCGCCAAGAACGGTTTCCTGTCCGATGTGACGCCAGCCGGCGTGGGCAAGAAGGTCACCGTGGTCGCCGCTGGCGTGGACTTCGTTTTCTAAGGACTACACATGAAAAAGATCACCATCACCCTGGCCATCGCCGCCCTCACCGCGGCGGCCGCAGTATTGCCCGCCTCGGCTTTCGCGGAGACGGTTGTCATCGTCAGCGCCAAGAACCCGGCGACCCGCATGTTCTCCGAACAGGCATCCCAGTTCTTCCTCGGCAAATCGACGATGTTCACGCCGGTCGACCAGGCCGACGGCTCGGCGATCCGCAACGAGTTCTACAAGAAGGTCACCGACAAGGACGCCGCCCAGGTGAAAGCCATCTGGTCGAAACTGGTCTTTACCGGCAAGGCGCAGGCGCCAAAGGAGTTCAAGACGAGCGCCGAGGTGAAGAAGGCCGTGGCCGACGATCCGAAAGCGATCGGGTATATCGAGAAATCGGCCGTCGACGATACCGTCAAGGTCATCCTGACGCTGCAGTAAGCCCCGCAGCAAGCCCCCTGTGCGGATGCAAGAAGCCCGGCCATGCGCCGGGCTTCTTGCATTCAGTCTCCAGGGATGTTCCTGGCGAGCCGCTGGCCATCGCGCAGGAAGCCGTGCCGCTCGTAGAAGCGGTGCGCATCGAGCCGGCGATCGCTGCTCGTCACTTCCACCTTCACACAGCCCGCCGCTGCGAACCACTGCTCGGCAGCGCCGATCAGCGCGCCGCCGACCCCGCTCCCCCGGTGGCGCTCGTCGACCACCATGCTGGTGATGCGCCCCAGCTGGCCGGCCATGTGGAAAAGGGGCAGCGCATGCAGGCTGATGCTGCCGACGACTTCGCCATGCAGGACCGCGACAAGGATACGGTCCGCCGGGCTGGCACCCAGCGCCTGCAGCTTGTCCCGGACCTGCGCGGGCGCAAGCTCATAGCCGAGCTGGCGCAGCAGGCCTGCCAGTACGGTGTGATCATCGGGTTGCGCTACCCGTATCGCGGGCACGTCGGTTGGGAATGGCTTCGTCATCGCGGATGACCTCGCGGTTGGGATGGAAAGACTGCAGGCGAAAAAAAAGCCGGGGCGCGCCCCGGCTTTTTTCAACTCGACATCAAGCCAGCCTGCCGTGGCAAGCCTTGAACTTCTTGCCGCTGCCGCACGGGCACGGATCGTTGCGGCCGACCTTCGGCCCGATCTGCACCTGCGCATCCGGCATGCCGGCGGACGTGGGGGCCAGCAGTTCTTCCGGCGCCGCGTTCGGATCGAAGTCGGCGTGCTGGAAGTGGATGTTTTCCACATGCGACGAGGACAATGCCGCTTCGGCCGCTTCGACTTCCTCGCGCGACTGGATGCGCACCGTCATCACCAGGCGCACCACTTCGTTCTTGATCATGTCCAGCATCTGGGCGAACAGTTCGAACGCTTCGCGCTTGTATTCCTGCTTCGGGTTCTTCTGCGCATAGCCACGCAGGTGGATGCCCTGGCGCAGGTGATCGAGCGCGGCCAGGTGTTCGCGCCAGTGGCTGTCCACCGCCTGCAGCATCACGCTGCGCTCGAAGCCGCCGAACGCTTCCTTGCCGACGATCGCGATCTTGGTGTTGTACTGCTCGTCCGCAGCCGCGGTCACGCGCTCGACCAGGTCCTCGTCGGTCAGGTTGCCTTCCTTTTCCAGCATCCCGGCCAGCGGCACGTCGATCTGCCACTCCGAAGCCAGCACGGCCTGCAGCGCCGGCACGTTCCACTGTTCCTCGACCGATTCTTCCGGCACGTACTGGCGCACCAGGTCGGTGAACACGCCGTGGCGCAGGTTCTGGATCATCTCCGAGATCTCGGTGGCTTCCAGCAGCTCGTTACGCTGCTGGTAGATCACCTTGCGCTGGTCGTTGGCCACGTCGTCGTATTCGAGCAGCTGCTTGCGGATGTCGAAGTTGCGCGCTTCGACCTTGCGCTGCGCCGATTCGATCGACCGCGTGACGATGCCGGCCTCGATCGGTTCGCCTTCCGGCATCTTCAGGCGTTCCATGATCGCGCGCACGCGGTCGCCGGCGAAGATGCGCAGCAGCGGATCGTCCAGCGACAGGTAGAAGCGCGACGAACCCGGATCGCCCTGGCGGCCGGAACGGCCGCGCAGCTGATTGTCGACCCGGCGCGATTCATGGCGCTCGGTGCCGATGATGTGCAGGCCGCCGGCCGCCACCACCTGCTCGTGCAGCGCCTGCCAGCCGTCGCGCAGCTTTTGCGCGCGGGCTTCCTTGTCGGCGTCGGACAGGTTCGCATCCGCCTCGAGGAGCTTGATCTGGTTCTCCAGGCTGCCGCCCAGCACGATATCGGTACCACGACCGGCCATGTTGGTGGCGATCGTGATGGCCTTCGGCGAGCCCGCCTGGGCGATGATTTCCGCTTCGCGGGCGTGCTGTTTCGCGTTCAGCACGTTGTGCGGCAGCTTGGCCTTGTCGAGGATCGACGCCAGCAGTTCGGAGTTCTCGATCGACGTGGTGCCGACCAGTACCGGCTGGCCGCGCTCGTAGCAGTCGCGGATGTCGGTGACCATCGCCTGGTATTTCTCCTGCGCCGACTTGTACACCTGGTCCTGCTTGTCCTTGCGGGCGGACGGGCGGTTCGGCGGGATCACCACGGTCTCGAGGCCGTAGATGTCCTGGAATTCGAAGGCTTCCGTGTCGGCGGTACCGGTCATGCCGGACAGCTTGCCGTACATGCGGAAGTAGTTCTGGAACGTGATCGAGGCCAGCGTCTGGTTCTCGTTCTGGATCTTGACGCCTTCCTTCGCTTCCACGGCCTGGTGCAGGCCGTCGGACCAGCGGCGGCCCGTCATCATCCGGCCCGTGAATTCGTCGACGATCACCACTTCGCCGTTCTGCACCACGTAGTGCTGGTCCTTGTGGTACAGCGCGTGCGCACGCAGCGCCGCATACAGGTGGTGCACCAGCGTGATGTTGGCGGAGTCGTACAGCGAGGCGCCTTCCGGCAGCAGGCCCATGCCCGTCAGGATCGATTCGGCCTTCTCGTGGCCGGCTTCGGTCAGCAGCACCTGGTGCGCCTTCTCGTCCTTCGTGTAATCGCCGGGCACTTCGATGCTGCCCTTGCCGTCCGGCTTTTCCTCGCCGATCTGCAGGGTCAGCATCTTCGGCACTTCGTTGATCTTGTGGTACAGGTCGGTGTGGTTCTCGGCCTGGCCGGAAATGATCAGGGGGGTGCGCGCCTCGTCGATCAGGATCGAGTCGACTTCATCGACGATCGCGTAGTTCAGGCCGCGCTGCACGCGGTCGTTGAGGTCGAACACCATGTTGTCGCGCAGGTAGTCGAAGCCGAACTCGTTGTTGGTGCCGTACGTGATGTCGGCGGCATACGCCTGCTGCTTGACCGAATGCTCCATCTGCCCCAGGTTGACGCCCGTGGTCAGGCCCAGCCAGCGGTACAGCTTGCCCATGGTTTCGGCGTCGCGCTGTGCCAGGTAATCGTTGACGGTCACGATGTGCACGCCCTTGCCGGACAGCGCGTTCAGGTAGGCCGGCAGGGTTGCCGTCAGCGTCTTGCCTTCACCCGTGCGCATCTCGGCGATTTTCCCGTAATGCAGCACCATGCCGCCGAGCAGCTGCACGTCGAAGTGGCGCATCTTGTATACGCGCTTCGACGCTTCGCGGCATACCGCGAAGGCCTCGGGCAGCAAATCGTCCAGCGCTTCGCCGGCTGCGACGCGTGCCTTGAAGGCAGGCGTTTTCGCCTGCAGTTCGGCGTCCGACAGCTTTTCGTACTCGGGTTCGAGGGCGTTGATTGCCTTGACGGTTTTTTGGTATTGCTTGAGCAGCCGTTGGTTACGGCTGCCGAAAATCGCGGTCAGTAAGGACATGCTTGAATTCTTGAGTAAATGCCGTTTAAAAGAAGCTCGCTTCGCGACCTCGCCCAAAGCCTGTGGCAAAAGACCATGATTTTAGCACGGGGGTACTTGGGGATGGCCCGCCGGAAAGACAATAGCCTAAATGCAAATCGCCGCCTGCACCGCGGCCCTGGCCATTATCGTCCGGCACCGGCAGCGGCCCGCACCGCCGATGCTGCACGCACGGCGCGGCTATGCTATGTTTCGCGCATGCGATTCAACTCCCCCAACCAGAACCGGAATGCGGTCGAAGCCACGGACTTCCTGCGCCGTCACGACCGCCTGGCCCCGCTGCTGCCGGCCGTGCAGCGCATGGCCAAGCTGCAGCAGGATTGCGCGAAGGTCTTGCCGACCGCCTTCAGCTTTTGCGAAATCCTGTCGTTCGAGGCCGGGCAACTGGTGCTGTCGACGCCGAATGCGTCGCTTGCCGCCAAGCTTAAACAGCAATTGCCAAAGCTGCAAGACGCGCTCGCTAAAAAAGGGTGGCAGATCGACAACATTCGCCTGAAGGTGCAAATGATGCGGGTCATGACCACGCCGCCCGTGGAGCGGCGCCAGCTCGTCATTCCCGAGGTGGGGGTGGAATCGTTCGCGCAGCTGTCCGAGGCGCTCGAACCGAGCAAGCAGAATGCGACGCTGATCGCGGCGCTGCGCGCCCTGGTGGCGCACCGCCGCTAACCCTTCTCTTCTCAGTTATAAGACCATTCCTGGTCCATCTGCCTGGCATACGACGGCGGCGCCTGCTCGGCGGAATCGTAGGTGACGATCTCGTACGCATCCGGATTGGCCAGCAGTTCGCGCAGCAGCTTGTTGTTCAGCGCGTGGCCGGACTTGTGCGCCTCGTAGGCGCAGACCAGCGGGTGGCCGATCACGTACAGGTCGCCGATCGCATCGAGGATCTTGTGGCGCACGAATTCGTCGTCGTAGCGCAGGCCGTCGGGATTGAGGATCCGGTACTCGTCCATCACGATCGCGTTTTCCAGCGAGCCGCCGCGCGCCAGGCCGATCCCGCGCAGCATTTCCACGTCCTGCATGAAGCCGAACGTGCGCGCGCGCGCCACCGCCTGGATATACGACTGGCTGCCGAAATCGATCTGCGCGCGCTGCGCGGTGCCGTCGACGGCCGGGTGGTTGAATTCGATGAAGAAGTCCAGCTTGAAACCGTTGTGCGGCACCAGGCGCGCCCATTTCTCGCCGGCGCCCTGCCCTTCGCGCACTTCGACCGGCTTCGTGATGCGGATGAATTTCTTCGGCGCGCCCTGCTCGGCGAGGCCGGCCTGCTGCAGCAGGTAGACGAACGACGATGCCGAGCCATCCATGATGGGGATCTCTTCGGCGGTCACGTCGATGTACAGGTTGTCGATGCCAAGGCCCGCGCAGGCGGACATCAGGTGTTCGATCGTCGACACGCGTGCGCCGTCCTTGATCATCACGGTGGCCATGCGGGTATCGCCGATTTCCAGGGGCCCCACAGGGAATACCACCGGCGGATCGAGATCCACGCGTGCGAAGATGATGCCCGTGTCGGGCGGAGCCGGGCGCAAGGTCAGTTCGACCTTGGTGCCGGAGTGCACGCCGACACCGGTGGTGCGGACTTGTTCTTTGATCGTACGTTGTTTCATTTCACGATTATATCGAGTTTCCCCCACCCGCGTTCCCTCTGCAAAAAGGCATAAAGGCAAGACAATATGCGGGTTTCACGGGTGTTCCGCCTCCTTGTGCACCGCCTCGCGCCGTACCAGGTAAATGCCGCTGCCGATGATGATCGCCGCCCCGCTCAGGGTCCACCGGTCGGGCAGCGTGTTCCACAGCGCCCAGTCGATCGCCACGCTCCAGGCCAGCGCCGTGTACTCGAACGGCGCCACGATGGAAGCCTTGCCGATGCTGAACGCCTTGGTAATGGCAAGCTGGCCGAAAAACCCGGACAGTGCCAGCGTGGCGATCACCGGCCAGTCGTCCCACCGCAGCGCCACCCACCCCGGCCAGGCCAGCGGCAGCGCGCCGCCGCCGATCATTACCAGCAGCCAGAACATGATCTGCTGGTTCGAATCGGTGCGGGAAAGGATGCGGCTGGCGATGGCGGACACCGCATAGCATGTGGCCGCGCCGAGCACCGCCAGCCCGGCCAGGGAAATGAAACTGGTGCCTTCCGGCCGCAGCACCACCAGCACGCCGGCAAGCGCAACGCCGATGGCAAGCCACTGCATGCCGTCGACCCGCTCCTTCAGGATGAACACCGACAGCGCCGCGATCAGTGCCGGCGCGATGAAGAACACGGCATAGGCTTCCGACAGCGGCAGCGACTTCAGGCCGTAGGCGAACATGGTCAGCATGGCGATGCCCAGCGCGCCGCGCAGCAACTGCAGCGGCCAGTTCACGTCCAGCATGCCGCGGAACCCGCCACGCCAGGCGATGTACGAGCATACCAGCGGCATCGATGAAAACGCCCGCAGCACCGTCACCTGCATCGCGGGATAGCGGGCAGCGAGCAGCTTCATCGCAGTGTCCATGATCGAGAACATCGCGACGGCGGCGATCATCGCGTAAATACTGTGCAGGTTTTCCTTGGCGTGCGGTTTCAAGGGTTGTTCCATGTCGTGGCGGGCTGGACATTGTAGCCGTCGCGATGGAAATATTTCCGGAATCCGGGAGCATCGCAGTGATTCGGGAGCATTGTTCTCCGCCTGCGCAGCGGAGATGGCATGCAGGCCAGCTCTTCCGGACTCCGTCTTCAGGATATTTACTATTGGAAGGGCCGAACGTGCGCGGCACGGGGACGGTATGATATTCGGATGACCAAGCCCACCTCCCAGCCAAAGACCCCTGCCCTGTTCGACGTGCACGATTCGCCGATCCACGGCAAGGGCGTATTTGCCCGCCGCAAGATCCCGGCGGGTACCCGGATCATCGAATATACCGGCGAGATCGTCGACTGGGATGAAACCTGCCGCCGCACAGCCGAAAAAGGCGGACCGATCAACCATACGTTTTTCTTCACGCTGGCCAGCGGCCTGCTGATCGACGGCGGCGCCGGCGGCAACGATTCGCGCTTCATCAACCATTCGTGCGACCCGAACTGCGAAGCGATGGAAGAAGACGATCGGGTGTTCATCCACACGCTGCGCGATATCGAAAAAGGCGAGGAACTGCGCTACAACTACGGCCTGATCTATGACGAACGCCACACGCCGGCCGTCAAGAAGGCGTTTGCCTGCCGTTGCGGCGCCCCCAACTGCACAGGCCTGATGCTGGCGCCGAAAAAACGCAGCCGCGGCAAGAAGGCGGCCGGCTGATTGTTACAATCGTAGCCAATCTACAACGTTGCCATATCGCACGATTGTGAATTCGGCGACGCACCGGCATTCCCCCGGAAGGGGCATGGTTTTTTTGCCGGACCCCTCGTTGCCGTCTTCCTGCACATTACACGTATGTCGTGAAAATTCCATGCAGAAAAATCATATTTCTCATGTAAATCATTGCCGTCAATAACTTTGTAACGGTCGAGATAGCGCTACCGCAAGCCACGCCGCCGCTCCGCATAATGAAATCCCTGCAAACAACAAGGATTCACAATGAAAAGCTTGGCATTACACCTGCTGGCCGCATCCGCGCTGGCAGGGATGGCGCAAGGCGCCGTGGCCAGCGCCACAAGCGCGGGCGGGCTCGGGGCGGTCACGATCACGCTGGTCGACCTCGATCCCAACGACGGCATCACCCCTTCGATCCGTTTCGCGACCGACGCCGACGGGATCGACGGCGGCACGGTCAGCGGGGAACTGCGTTCGTGGACGGCCGATGGCGAAAGCTTCCGCGAATTCCGCAGCCAGGGAACGGGCCCCGCGTCGCTCGTCGCCGCCGGGCGCGATACCGCGATGGCCTCGGCCGGCGGCAGCGTCACGGGCCTGGCGGGCGCCGGCTTTTCAGCGCTTGCCGCACAGGGCCAGGCCGGCAGCGGCGCCACGGCGCGCGGCTCGTATGACGTGAGCGCGCAGTCGGCATGGGTGGGCTTCACGCTGTCCGCCAACACGGCGGTGCAATTCTCGGCCAGCGGCTGGGCGCAGGGATCGACATCGACGGGCGGCGACCCGGCCACCGGCTGGGACGAGGCCGGCGGCGCGCTGGTGGCGCTCAGCGCGGGCGGCCCCGATGGCGGCGGCAGCATCGTGTGGGACGACGACGAGCGGATCGCCACCGCCAGCTACACGCTCGACGGCGCCGGCAACGTGCACGGCGACGCGCAGTCGTGGAGCGGCCTGCTGGGGGTCTCGTTCAGCAACGCGACGGGCGCCAGCGCGGACGGCATCTTCACCGCCGAAGTCCGCGCGTTCGGCCACTCCGCCGTTTCCGCCGTGCCCGAACCGGCAACGGGCGTGATGCTGCTTGCCGGCCTGGGCCTGGTCGGCGCCGGCGTGCGCCGGCAACGCACGTGCCGGCCAGCCATGTGCCGCACCGGGAAGGAGAGCGCATGACACGCCGTCTCCTTGCCGCCGCGTGCCTGATGGCGGCCGCCTCCGGCGCCATGGCCGCCGCCAGCAGCAGCGTGCACATCAACGGTGTGACGATCACGCTGACCGACCTCGACCCGAACGACGGCATCGCCGCATCGGCCACGATGATGCACGGCAGCCAGCCATACCTGAACATCGGCGCGGCCAGTTTCGACCCCGCCTACAGCAACGACGCCTACGCGGCGGTGGGCACGCACGGCGGCAGCGGGCTCGCCGGTTCGGTCGGCACCACATTCGCGCACTCGTCCGCCACGATCGCCGGACAGTCGTCGATCGTCGGCTTTTCCGGCATCGCGCTCGATGGCGGCGCGCTGAGCACCGCCGCCGGGTATGGCGAGTACGGTGCGACGGCCGCGCCGTACACATCGATGAACGTGCAGGTGGCGGCCAATACCCGGGTCACGGTCACGTTCGACGCGAGCATCGACGTGGCGACGACGGTGGGCCTGGATACGGCCGGCAATGCCGAGCGCGCGATGGGGCGGATCCTGATGGCGTTCGACGGCCTGGACGCCGATGGCGCCAATGTCGTCGACGAGCAATGGCAGGAACTGCTGGCAGGATACCGGCTGGATGACGCCGGCAATGTGCTGGGCGACAGTTACCACTGGGCCGGCCAGCTGTCCGTGAGCTTCTCGAACCGGAGTGCGAGCGGCACGGTGGCGTCGCTGTACAGCGAAGGCGTCATCGGTGGAAATTCGGTCGTCAGTGCGGTGCCCGAGCCGGCCACGTACGGCATGCTCCTCGGCGGCCTGGCGCTGCTGGGCGCCGCGGCACGGCGCCGGCAGGCCGCAGTCTGACCGGCTGAAACGGCGATGGCGCCCGGAGGCGCCATCGTGGGGCATGGCGCCGAAGTCAGCGCCACGCCGGTTCATTCGTGGACGCTTACAGCTGGCCCAGCAGCGTCTCCGCGTTCGACACCTCGAACTTGCCGCCCTGTTCGATGTTCAGCTGCGTGACGACGCCGTCTTCGACCAGCATCGAGTAGCGCTGCGAGCGGGTGCCCATGCCGAACTTGGAGAAGTCGGCATCCAGGCCCAGCGCCTTGGCGAACGCGGCATTACCATCGGCCATCATGCGCACGATGTTGGTGGCCTTCTGCTCGCGGCCCCAGGCGCCCATCACGAAGGCGTCGTTGACCGAGACGCACCAGATCTCGTCCACGCCCTTGGCCTTGAATTCCTCGGCATGCTGCACGAAGCCCGGCACATGCTTGGCCGAGCAGGTTGGCGTGTAGGCGCCCGGCAGGCCGAAGATCGCGATCTTCTTGCCCTTGACGAGGTCCTGCACGTTGAAGGTATTCGGGCCCAGCGAACAGCCTTCGGTTTCGACTTCGACGAATTCGGACAGCGTGCCTTCCGGCAGCTTGTCGCCGATCTTGATGGTCATGGTGGTTCTCCTCTGATCTCGTGCAGACAAAAAAAAAGCCGACCAGGGTGGCTGCACCCTGGCGGCAGCTCCGGCAAGTATGCCAGAGCGCGAGCGAATCCGCTCGAAGGCGCCGTCCCCTCTCACGTAGGCCGGCGCGGCGCGGGCTCCCGAAGGAACCCCGCAAATACTGCTTCAGTCCGCCTGCTTGCGCAGGAACGCCGGAATGTCGTACGTTTCCATGCCGTTCTTTTCCATCGCGCGCACCTGCTCGGAAGCCGATTCGCGGCGCCATACGGCCGGCGCCTTCATGCCTTCGAACGAATGGCCGCCGGCGGCGCCCATGCCCGCCGCGACCGATGCGGCAGCGCCGCCCAGGCCGGCCTGCGGGTTCAACGGGTTGTTGTGCGTGCCCGTGCGCAGCATCTGCTGCGGTACCAGCTGCACGTGCTTCTTGTTCTTGCCCAGGCCGGTGGCCACGACGGTGACGCGGATCGAATCGCCCATCGAATCGTCGTAGGCGATACCCTGCGCGATCGAGGCATCGGGCGCGGCGAAGGCGCGCACGGCGGCCATCACTTCCTTGATCTCCTTGCCCTTCAGGCCGCGGCTGGCGGTCACGTTGACCAGCACGCCGCGCGCGCCGGACAGGTCGATGCCGTCGAGCAGCGGCGACGCCACGGCCTGTTCGGCGGCGATGCGCGCCCGGTCCACGCCGGCGGCGGTGGCGGTGCCCATCATCGCCTTGCCCTGCTCGCCCATGATCGTCTTCACGTCGTTGAAGTCGACATTGATGTGGCCCGGCACGTTGATGATCTCGGCGATACCCGCCACCGCGTTGTTCAGCACGTCGTCGGCATGCTGCAGCCACTCGATCAGCGATTCGTCCTCGTAGATCTCTTCGAGCTTCTCGTTCAGGATCACGATCAGCGAGTCGACATTCTGCGACAGCTGCTCCAGGCCCTCATCGGCGATCTCCATGCACTTCTGGCCTTCGTGCGAGAACGGCTTCGACACCACCGCCACCGTCAGGGCGCCCAGCGATTTCGCCACTTCCGCCACGATCGGCGCGGCGCCGGTGCCGGTGCCGCCGCCCATGCCCGCGGCGATGAACACCATGTGCGCACCGCGCAGCGCATCCTCGATGCGGGCGCGCGATTCCTCGGCCAGCTTGCGGCCGACATCGGGCTTCATGCCCGCCCCCAGGCCGGTCTCGCCGATCTGGATGATGTTGTCGGCCTTGGAAGCCGACAACGCCTGGGCATCGGTATTGGCGGCGATGAATTCCACCCCGCTCATGCCCTTGTTGATCATGTGCTGCACCGCGTTACCGCCCGCGCCGCCAACACCGACCACTTTGATCACCGTTCCCAGTGACGCGTTATCGACCATATCGAACTCCATGATGTGCTCCTAGTTTGAATGCGCTCTTGAACGCCGTCCTTCATATCGGTAGAAGGCCAGCAGGTTGAAGATCACGTTGTACCTTGAAAATAATACGCTCTTTGTTACCGTCCCGGGTGCCCCGCAGGCCGCTAAAGCTGCAGTAGTTCAAATTAAGACGCCTGGACTTTGCCAATGCACAGCCAGCATCCGATAACTTGAACCGCCACGCGCAGCGGGTTGGCGGGCTCCCCGTCAGAAATTACCGAGAAACCATTCCTTCATGCGTTGCCAGACCGCCTTCACGGACCCATCCTGGCGCGTCACGATATGCCCGCGCAAATACTGCTTTTTCGCCTCCAGCAAAAGACCGAGCACGGTGGCGTAGCGGGGGCTGCGCACCACGTCGGCCAGCTGGCCGCGATAGTCCGGCGTGCCGAGGCGCGCCGGTTTCAGGAAAATGTCTTCCGCCATTTCGACCATGCCGGGCATGATCGACGAGCCGCCGGTCAGCACGATGCCGGAGGAGAGCACGCCCTCGTAGCCGGATTCGCGCACGACCTGGTGCACCATGGCGAACAATTCCTCCACGCGCGGCTCGATGACCGCGGCCAGCGCCTGGCGCGACAGGTTGCGGGTGCCCCGGTCGCCCAGGCCCGGCACTTCCAGGTGCTCGCCCGGATCGGCCAGCACCTGCTTGGCCACGCCGTAGCGGATCTTGATCTCTTCCGCTTCGGAGGTGGGCGTGCGCAACGCCATCGCGATATCGTTGGTGATCTGGTCGCCGGCGATCGGAATCACCGCCGTATGGCGGATCGCGCCGTCCGAGAACACCGCGACGTCGGTGGTGCCGCCGCCGATATCGATCAGCACGACGCCCAGTTCCTTTTCGTCCGGCGTCAGCACGGCATCGGCCGATGCCATCGGTTGCAGGATCAGGTCGGAGACCTCGAGCCCACAGCGCCGCACGCACTTGACGATGTTCTGCACCGCGCTCACCGCGCCGGTAACGATATGGACCTTCACTTCCAGCCGGATGCCGCTCATGCCGATGGGCTCGCGCACGTCTTCCTGGCTGTCGACGATGAATTCCTGCGGCACCGTGTGCAGCAGCTGCTGATCAGTAGGAATGTTAACGGCCTTTGCCGTTTCAATGACGCGCGCCACGTCGGTGGACGTGACTTCCTTTTCCTTGATCGCCACCATGCCGCTCGAATTGAAGCTGCGGATATGGCTGCCCGCGATGCCCGCGTACACATTGCGGATCTTGCAGTCGGCCATCAGCTCGGCCTCCTCGAGGGCGCGCTGGATGGACTCCACGGTCGCTTCGATGTTGACCACCACGCCCTTTTTCAGGCCCTTCGATTCGTGCTGTCCCAGCCCGATCACTTCGTGGCGGCCATCGCCCATCACCTCGGCCACCACGGCCACCACCTTCGAGGTGCCGATGTCGAGGCCGACGATCAGGTTTTTCGCGTCTTTTGTCATTGTTTTGCTCGTTAAATTCGTTTCGCTCTGCCCTGGCTTGCTGCAGCTTATTTCTTGGTCTTTTCGGCCGGTATCTTCAAGTTCGTCGCCGACAGCGCCAGCCCGTTCTGGTACCGCATGTCGATCGTTTCAATGTCCTGCACGCGCGTGGCCAGCTGCGGCCAGACCGACACCAGCCGCGCCACGCGGTCGCGCAGCATCGTCGGCGTCTGCTCGCGGCCCAGCGCCACGCTGGTGCCGTTGTTCAGTATCACCGTCCACGCGTAGCGGCTCGACAGGGCCAGGCCTTCCGGCACCAGCTTCGCCGGCGCGAACCACTTGCGCAGCTCGGCGTAGCGGGACAGCACTTCCTTCTCGCTGCCGTCCGGTCCGGAAAACTGCGGCAGCTCGTGATCTTCTTCCGCCTCGGCCAGGTTGGCGGTAAATACATCGCCCTTCACCGACAGCAGCCGGCCGTCTTCACCCCACGTGCCCAGCGCTTCGTGCTCTTCCACTTCGACGATCAGGCGGTCGGGCCATTCGCGCCGCACGGTGGCGCGCCGCACCCACGGCACCGCCTCGAACACCTGGCGCACCTGCTCCAGGTTCGCCGTGAAGAAGTTGCCGCGGATGCGGCCCTGCGTGCCGTTCGTCAGCGTCAGCAGGTTGACGTGGCGCAGCTCGGCCTGCCGCATGGCCTCGACGCGGATCATGCGCAGGTCGAACACCGGCCGGTGCGCGATCCACCAGATGCCGGCGGCGACGCAAACGGCGAACACCAGCGCGACAATGCCGCTGGCGGTTGCGTTCAAGGCTTTCGCGTCGTGCCACATCGGTGCTTATGCCCTCTTGTTCTTCAACCGCGCCGTGCGCAGGATTTCCACGCACAGCGCTTCGTAGGACAGGCCTACCGCGCGCGCCGCCATCGGCACCAGCGAGTGGCTCGTCATGCCGGGCGACGTGTTCACTTCCAGCAGGAACGGCCGGCTGTCGCTGTCGCGCAGCAGCACGTCCACGCGCGCCCAGCCCTCGCAGCCCAGCGTGCGATAGGCCGCCACGGCGATGCGGCGCATTTCCGCCTGCACCGCTTCATCGAGCTGAGGCGGGCAAAAATACTGCACGCTGTCGGTGAAATACTTGTTCTGGTAATCGTAGTTGCCTTCCGGCGCGGCGATTTCCACGACCGGCAGCGCGCGCACAGCGGCGCCGGTGCCCAGCACGGCAACCGTGAATTCGCGGCCGGTGATGAAGCTCTCAGCCAGCACGTCGTCGTCCAGCTTCGCCGCCACGTCGTACGCCGCCTGGAACGCCTCCACCGCGCCGACCTTGGTGATGCCGATCGAGGACCCCTCGTGCGGCGGCTTGACAATCAGCGGCAGGCCCAGCTTTTCCGCCACGGCCGGCAGGTCGGACTGCGCATCGAGCAACGCGTACTCCGGTGTCGGCAGCCCGGCTTCGAGCCACAGGATCTTGGTGGCGATCTTGTCCATGCCCACCGAGCTGGCCATCACGCCGCTGCCCGTGTAGGGTATGCCCAGCAGTTCCAGCGCGCCCTGCAGCGTGCCGTCCTCGCCCAGGCGGCCATGCAGCGCGATGAACACGCGGTCGAATTTTTCCGCTTCCAGTTCGCCCAGCGAGCGCTGGCCCGGATCGAACGGGTGCGCATCGATGCCCTGCCCGCGCAGCGCTTCCAGCACGCCTGTGCCGGACATGATGGAAACCTCGCGCTCGGCGGAACTGCCGCCGAACAGCACGCCGACCTTGCCGAACGATTGCGCTTCTTCCTTCGTGATGGCCGCGCTCGTGCCGATGTTCGTGCTCATGTTCGTGCCCATGTTCGTGCTCATGCCTTGTAATTGACCAGTTTCGCGGGAACGCCGCTGATCGAACCCGCCCCCATCGTCAGGACCACGTCGCCGTCCCGCACCAGGTTCATGATCGTTTCAGGTACGTCGCCGATGGTTTCGACGAATACCGGCTCGGTCTTGCCGCGCGCGCGGATCGCGCGCACCAGCGAGCGGCCGTCGGCGCCCACGATCGGCGCTTCGCCGGCCGGGTAGACTTCCACCAGTACCAGCAGGTCCACCACCGACAGCACGCGGGCGAAGTCCTCGAACAGGTCGCGCGTGCGGGTGTAGCGGTGCGGCTGGAACGCCAGCACGAGGCGGCGGCCCGGATACGCGGCGCGCGCGGCGGCCAGCGTCACTTCCGTTTCCACCGGGTGATGACCGAAATCGTCGACCAGCGTGAAGGTACCGCCCGCGTTGCCGTTGCCCTGGATGGCGATGTCGCCATACCTGGTGAAGCGGCGGCCCACGCCGGCGAAACCGGCCAGGCCGGCCTGGGTGGCGCTGTCTTCCACGCCGATTTCCCGCGCGATGGCCACGGCCGAGCAGGCGTTCTGCACATTGTGCATGCCGGGCTGGTTCAGCACGATGTCGAGATCCGGGAAACCTTCCTGCAGCACGGTGAAATGCATCTGCGTGCCGATGGCGCGGGCATTCACGGCGCGCACTTCGGCGTCTTCCGAGAAACCGTAGGTGGTGACCGGCTTGGTGACCTTCGGCAGGATGCTGCGCACGTGCGGATCGTCGATGCACAGCATCGCGCGGCCGTAGAACGGCAGCCGGTGCGTGAAATGCACGAACGCCTGCTTCAGCTTGTCGAAATCGTGTTCGTACGTCTCCATGTGGTCGGCATCGATGTTGGTGATCACCTCGATCATCGGCGCCAGGTTCAGGAACGACGCATCCGACTCGTCCGCCTCGGCCACCAGGTACTCGCCCGAACCCAGCTTCGCGTTGGCGCCGGCCGCGGTCAGGCGGCCGCCGATCACGAACGTGGGATCGAGGCCGCCCTGCGCCAGCACCGATGCGACCAGCGACGTGGTCGTGGTCTTGCCGTGCGTGCCGGCGATGGCGATGCCGCGCTTCAGGCGCATCAGTTCGCCCAGCATCACGGCGCGCGGCACGATCGGGACTTTCTTCGCGCGCGCGGCGACGACTTCGGGGTTGTCGGCCGCGACGGCGGTGGACGTGACGACGGCATCCGCGGCGCCGATGTGTTCCGCCGCGTGGCCCTGGAACACTTTCGCGCCCATGTCGCCGAGGCGCTGCGTGACAGCCGAGCTGCCCAGGTCCGAGCCGGTGACGTTATAGCCGAGCGTGAGCAGCACCTCGGCGATGCCGCTCATGCCGCTGCCGCCGATGCCGACGAAGTGAATGTTTTTGACCTTGTGTTGCATTTATCTTCTCAAGCCAGTTGTTCGAGTACGTTCGCGATCGCGTCGTTCGCGTCGCGCTTGCCCACCGCGTGCGCCGCCTCGGCCATGCCGCGGCAGGCGTTGCGCGTCAGCGTCTGCAGCAGCGCCGCGAGGCCCTGCGCAGTCAGTTCGGTTTGCGGCATGTGGATCGCCGCGTTCTGTTTCGCCAGCCACTGCGCGTTGTCGCGCTGGTGGCTGGTGGTCGATGCCACCAGCGGCACCAGCACGCTGGCCACGCCGGCCGCCGTCAGTTCGGAAACGGTGATCGCGCCGGCCCGGCAGATCACCACGTCCGCCTGGGCGTAGGCGCTGGCCATGTCGTCGATGAAGTCGACCACGCTGGCCTGCACGCCGGCCTGCGCGTAGCCGGCGCGCAGCGCATCGATGTTCTTCTTGCCGGACTGGTGCGTCACGATCGGCCGCTCGCCTTCCGGCAGCAGGGCCAGCGCGGCCGGCAGCGCATCGTTCAGCGCCTTCGCGCCCAGGCTGCCGCCGACCACCAGGATACGCAGCGCGCCTTCCCGGCCTTCGAAGCGCCGGGCCGGCGCCGGCAGGTCGAGGATTTCCCTGCGCACCGGATTGCCGGTCACCACCGCCTTGCCGGCCGCGCGGCCGAAATCGGCCGGGAAGCCGAAGCACACCTTCGAAGCCACCGGCACCAGCGTCCTGTTCGACAACAGCAACGCCGCATCGGCGTTGACGAGCACCAGCGGCACGCCGCGCAGCTTCGTCATCATGCCGCCCGGCACGGTCACGTAGCCGCCCATGCCCAGCACCACGGCGGGCTTGCGGCGCCCGATGATGCCGTAGCAATCCCAGAATGCCTTCAGCATCTTGAGCGCGCCGCTTACGGTATGGCCCAGGCCTTTGCCGCGCATGCCGGAGAAGTGGACCACGTCCATCATCACGCCGGCCTTCGGCACCAGGTCGCCTTCCATGCCGTGCGATGTGCCCAGCCAGGTCACGTCCCAGCCACGCGCGCGCATCGTCTGCGCGATCGCCAGGCCGGGGAAGATGTGGCCGCCGGTGCCGGCGGCCATGATCACCAGTTTCTTCATTGGCTTGCTCATGTACGGCCGCCCCGCATCAGTACCCGGTTCTCGTAATCGATGCGCAGCAGGATCGCCAGGCCGAGGCAGTTGACGACAATGCCGGTGCCGCCATAGCTCATCAGCGGCAACGTCAAGCCCTTGGTGGGCAGCAGCCCCAGATTGACCCCCATGTTGATGAATGTCTGGATGCCGATCCAGATGCCGATGCCCTTGGCGACCAGGCCGGCGAAGGTCTGGTCGATGGCGATCGCCTGGCGGCCGATCTCGAAAGCGCGTTTAACGATCCAGTAGAACATTCCGATGACAGCGAGCACGCCGATCAGCCCCAATTCCTCGCCGATCACCGCCAGCAGGAAGTCGGTATGCGCTTCCGGCAGGTAATGCAGCTTCTCCACGCTGCCGCCCAGGCCCACGCCGAGGATCTCGCCGCGGCCGAACGCGATCAGCGAGTGCGTGAGCTGGTAAGCCTTGTTCAGCGCGTTTTCTTCTTCCCACGGATTCAGGTAGGCGAAGAAGCGGTCGCGCCGGAATTTCGACAGCGCGATGATCGAGACGAAGATCGTCACCAGCATGCCGGCGATGCCGCCGAACCAGATCGCGTTCACGCCGCCCAGGAACAGGATGCCCATCGCGATGCAGACGATCACGCCGAACGCGCCCAGGTCGGGCTCGAGCAGCAGCAGCAGGCCCACCACGCTGACCGCCAGCGCCATCGGCAGGAAGCCCTTGGTCAGCTTGTGCATGTATTCCTGCTTGCGCACCGTGTAGTCGGCCGCGTACAGCACGATGAACAGCTTCATCAGCTCGGAAGGCTGCAGGTTGTAAATCTTTAGCGACAGCCAGCGCCGGCCGCCGTTGACCACCACGCCGACGCCCGGAATCAGCACCAGCACCAGCAGGAACAGCGTGCCGATGAACAGGTACGGCGCCCAGCGCTGCCAGATGGCGACGGGAATGCGGAAGGCCACCAGCCCCACCAAGCCCGAAATGACGAGGAACGTGGCCTGGCGTGTCAGGAAATACGAGTTCTTGAACGTGGCGTACTTCGGCGAATCGGGCAAGGCGATCGACGCCGAATACACCATCACCATGCCGAGCAGCAGCAGCAGGATGATCACCCACAGCAGCGGCTTGTCGTATTCCATCATGCGCGACTGGCGCGAACGGATATCGATCGGGGTGACCGATGCCGCGCCGGAAAACTTGAATGGCAGCTGGAAGGCCATCAGATCTCCTGCCCGGCGTCGAGCGCGATGTCGCGCACGGTGTCGATGAACACCTGGGCGCGATGCGCGTAGTTCCTGAACATGTCCAGGCTGGCGCAGGCCGGCGACAGCAGCACGGCGTCACCGGCATGGGCCAGCGCCGCGGCGCGCTTCGTGGCTTCTTCGAGCGTGCCGAAATCTTCCAGCCGCACATTGGTGCCTTCGAGCGCGGCGCGGATGCCCGGCGCATCGCGGCCGATCAGCACCACGGCGCGCACGTAGCGCGATACCGGGCCGGCCAGCGGATCGAATTCCTGGCCCTTGCCGTCGCCGCCGGCGATCAGCACGATCTTCTGCCCTTCGCCGCCGAAGCTCTTGCCGAGGCCGTCGATGGCGGCCACGGTGGCGCCCACGTTGGTGCCCTTGCTGTCGTCGTAGAACTCGACGCCGTTGAGCGACGCCACCAGTTCCACGCGGTGCGGCTGGCCCTTGTAATCGCGCAGGCCGTGCAGCAGCGGCGCGAACGGCAGGCCGATCGCGCGGCACAGCGCCAGCGCTGCCAGCGCATTGGCGGCGTTGTGCGTGCCGCGGATCTGCAGCGCATCGGCAGGCATCAGCTTCTTCACGGTGGTTTCGACCGGTGGCGCGGGCTCGTGCTTGCGGCGCTTCCTTGCCGGCTCGGCATCGTCCGCCGGCTCGGCCGTGGCCAGCCACCAGATGCCGCGCTCGTTGACGAGGCCGAAACCGTGCAGGCCTTCCGGTTCGCCGGTGCCGAAGGTGACATTGGTGCCCGCCGGGTTGGCCATCCGCATCGTCCACGCATCGTCGCGATTGAGCACGCGCACCGTGTGCTCGCCGAAGATGCGCGCCTTGTCGTCCGCGTAGGCCTGCATGGTGCCGTGCCAGTCCAGGTGGTCCTGCGTGATGTTCAGCACGGTGGCGGCATCGGCCTGCAGCGAAGTCGTGGTGTGCAGCTGGAAGCTGGACAGTTCGAGCACCCAGGCTTGCGGCAGGCAGTGTTCCAACTGCGCGGCCTCCATCGCCTCGCGCAGCACGTCGAGCGCGGCCGGGCTGATGTTGCCGGCCACTTTCACCGACAGGCCGGCGCGTTCGCACAGCTGGCCCGTGAGCGTGGTGACGGTGGTCTTGCCGTTGGTGCCGGTGATGGCGATGACCTTCGGCGCGTAGGCGCGGTCGGCCTTCAGCCAGGCCAGCGCCTGCGCGAACAGCTCGATCTCTCCCCAGACGGGGATGTTCGCCGCCCGGGCCGCCGGCAGGATTTCCGACAGTTCCCGGTCCGGCGCCAGCCCGGGGCTGACGGCGACGAAGTCCACGCCGTCGAGCAGCGCGGCATTGAACGGGCCGGAAACGAACTGCGTGCCGGGCACCGCTTCGCGCAGCGCCGGCAGGCGGTCCGGCACGCCGCGCGTATCGGCCACGCGCAGCAGCGCGCCGCAGCGGGCGAGCCACTGCGCCATGGCCAGGCCCGATTCGCCAAGGCCCAGCACCAGCGCGATTTTGCCGTTATAGATCATGTTCGTCGAATCTCGTCTTCTATCGCAGTTTGAGGGTCGAGAGGCCCACCAGCACCAGCATCATCGTGATGATCCAGAAGCGCACCACGACCTGGGTTTCCTTCCAGCCCTTCTGTTCGAAGTGGTGGTGCAGCGGCGCCATCAGGAACACGCGGCGGCCCTGGCCATAGCGCTTCTTGGTGTACTTGAACCAGCCCACCTGGATGATCACCGACACGGTTTCGGCAACGAAGATGCCGCCCATGATGAACAGCACGATTTCCTGGCGCACGATGACGGCGATGGTGCCCAGCGCGCCGCCCAGCGCCAGCGCGCCCACGTCGCCCATGAATACCTGCGCGGGGTGCGTGTTATACCAGAGGAAGGCCAGGCCCGCGCCGGCCATCGCGCCCACGAAGATGATCAATTCGCCCGCGCCCGGGATGTGCGGGATGAACAGGTATTTCGAATAGTTCGCGCTGCCGGTCAGGTAGGCGAACAGGCCCAGCGCGGAACCGACCATCACGGTCGGCATGATGGCCAGGCCATCGAGGCCATCGGTGAAATTGACGGCGTTCGACGAGCCCACGATCACGCAGTAGGTCAGCGCGATGAAGCCCCACACGCCCAGCGGGTAGCTGATCGTCTTGAAGAACGGCACGATCAGGTCGGCCTTCGGCGGCAGGTCCATCGAGAAGCCGGACTGCACCCAGTTGAAGAACAGCTTGAACACTTCGGCCGGCGTGGGGGCCGATACGGAAAACGCCAGGTACAGCGCGGCGGCCACGCCGACCAGCGACTGCCAGAAATACTTCTCGGCCGAGCGCATGCCTTCCGGGTCCTGTCGCACCACCTTGCGGTAGTCGTCCACCCAGCCCACCGCGCCGAAGCCGAGCGTGACCACGATCACCGGCCAGATCAGCCGGTTCGACCAGTCGCACCACAGCAGCGTGGAAACGCCGATCGCGATCAGGATCAATACGCCGCCCATCGTGGGCGTGCCATGTTTTTTCAGGTGCGTTTGCGGGCCGTCGGTGCGCACGGCCTGGCCGTACTTCATCGCCGTGAGCTTGCGGATGACGGCGGGGCCGGCGACGAGGCCGATCAGCAGCGCCGTGATCGTGGCGAACACGGCGCGGAAAGTGATGAAATTGAAGACGCGGAATGCGCCGATATCGTCCTGCAGGTACTGTGCGAGCCAAAGCAGCATGATCAGTGTGGTTCCTTGTTAGCTTGTTGCGATCCAATCAAATGCTGCACGACGCGCTCCATCTTCATGAAACGGGAGCCCTTGATCAACACCGTGGTGTCCGGCGTCACTGCCGCGTCGACCGCCGCGAGCAATGCGTCGAACTGTTCGAAATGACGAATGCCCGCCGCAGTGACCTTCGTCATGTGCTGCGCCAGGGCGCCCGTCACGAGCACCTGTTCGATGCCCTTCTGTGCCGCGTAAGCGGCGATCTCTTCGTGGAATTCCCTGCCCTGGGTGCCCACTTCGCCCATGTCGCCCAGCACCAGCACGCGTGGCGCCGGGCTGCCCGCCAGCACGTCGATCGCGGCGCGCACCGAATCCGGGTTCGCGTTGTACGTATCGTCGATGACGACCGCGCCGCAGGCGGCCGCCTTTTTCTGCAGCCGGCCGCTGACCGGCGCGAAGCTGTCCAGCCCCGCCTTGATGCGGTCGAACGATATGCCGGCGGCAGCCGTGCAGGCCACGGCGGCCAGCGCGTTGCGCACGTTGTGTTCGCCGGCTGCCTGCAGGCCGACATAGAACTGGACCAGTTCCCCATCGCTGCAGCGGATCGACACGAACATCTGATTGCCGAAATCGGCCGGGCGGAACGTGCAGCTCACATCGGCCTCCTTGGTCAGGCCGAAGGTGATCGTGCGGCGGCTGCCGGCCAGCTCGCGCCAGATCGGGGTGAACTCGTCGTGCGACGGGAACACCGCCGTGCCGTCGGCCGGCAGGGCCGCCAGCGCGGAACCGTTTTCGCGCGCCACCGCTTCCACGGTGTGCATGAACTCCTGGTGCTCGCGCTGGGCATTGTTCACCAGGGCGATGGTGGGCGCGGCAATCCGCGCCAGGCGGCCGATCTCGCCCGGGTGGTTCATGCCCAGTTCGATCACGGCCGAGGAATGGTGCGTGGCCAGCCGGAACAGGGTCAGCGGCACGCCGATTTCGTTGTTCAGGTTGCCGCGCGTGGCCAGCCGGTCTTCTTCGCCATGGGCGGCGGCCAGGATGGCGGCGATCATTTCCTTGACGGTGGTCTTGCCGTTGCTGCCGGTGACGCCGATCACCGGCAGGTCGAACTGGCTGCGCCACCAGCGGGCGATCTGGCCGAGGGCCGCCAGCGTGTCGGGCACGAGGATGACGGGAAGCGTGGCGGGCGGGGTCCAGCCGTCGGGCAGTTTTTCGACGACCACGGCGGCCGCCTGCCGCGCCACCTGCGGCAGGAAATCGTGGGCATCGAACGTTTCGCCGCGCAGCGCGACGAACAGCGCGCCCGGCGCCACGGTGCGGCTGTCGGTCGAAACGCCGTCGAAGGCCACCCCGGCAACGGGCTGGCCCGATGTGGTGTCGAACAGGCGCGCGTCGTCCAGCGCGCCCAGAATCTGGTCCAGCGTGGCGCGCATCAGTTCTGCCTCATCATCGTCAGTCGGGCGGTCAATGCAAGCTGGGCATGGTCGGCGTCGGAGAACGGCAGCTTCTTGCCCTTGATCTCCTGGTACGGCTCGTGGCCCTTGCCGGCCACCAGGATCACGTCGTTCTTCGCCGCGTGCCTGACGGCGGAAAGGATCGCGGCGGCGCGGTCTTCGATGGCCTGCGCCGGGCGGGCGGCATCCATGCCGGCCACGATCTGCGCGATGATCGCGTGCGGATCCTCGCTGCGCGGGTTGTCGCTGGTGACCAGCACATGGTCCGCCGCCTGCGCGATGCGGCCCATTTGCGGGCGCTTGCCCGGATCGCGGTCGCCGCCGCAGCCGAACACGCACCACAGCGCGCCGCCACGGTCGCTGGCCACCGGCCGCAGCGCTTCGAGGGTCTTGTCCAGCGCATCCGGGGTGTGGGCGTAATCGATGACGACCATCGGCGCATCGTTGCCGCCCGCCAGCTGCATGCGGCCCGGCGGCGGAGTCAGGGCCTCGATCGCGTCGACGGCGGCGCGCAGCGGCATGCCTTTGGCCAGCAGCGCGCCCAGCACGCCCAGCGCGTTGCTGACGTTGAACGCGCCGACCAGGCGTGTCTTGACCTGCGCGGCGCCGTAGGGCGACTCGAGGTGGAATTCGGTGCCGGCGCTGCGGCTCTTGACCTGGCTGGCGCGCAGCATGGCGAACCGGGGCAAGCGCGCGCCCAGTTGCGCGGCCAGCTGCGCCGCCTCGGTATCGTTCTTCAGCGTGTAGCCGATTACCTGGCCAGCCGTGGCCTGCCCGGCCATGCGCACGCCGGCCGGGTCGTCCAGGTTGATCACGGCAGTCTTCAGGCCGGGCCAGGCGAACAGTTTCGCCTTGGCCGCCTCGTAGGCTTCCATCGAGCCGTGGAAATCGAGGTGGTCGCGCGTCAGGTTGGTGAACAGCGCCACGTCGAAATGCATGCCGGCCACGCGCCCCTGTTCCAGGCCGATGGACGATACCTCGATCGCCAGCGAGCGGGCGCCGGCGGCGCGGCATTCGTCCAGCGTGCGGGCCAGCAGCACCTGGTCCGGCGTGGTGTAGCCGGTGGCCATGAATTCGGGCTCGGCGCGGCCGGAGGCGGCGCCAGGGAACAGGCCCACGCCCAGCGTGCCGATGACGGCGGCGGTTTCGCCGGCGCGCGACAGCGCATGGCCCAGCCACACGGCGGACGACGTCTTGCCGTTCGTGCCCGTGATGCCCACGGTGAACATGCCGGCGTCCGGCATGCCGTAGGCGGCGTGCGCGATCGGGCCGGCCCGCAGCTTCAGGTTCGCCACCGGCAGGCTGGCCACCTTCCAGGCGGAATTCCAGGTGAAGCCTTCCGGGTCGTACAGCACGGCCGCGGCGCCCTGCCCGATCGCCTGCTCTATATAGGTGCGGCCGTCGCCGGCATCGCCGGTGCCGTTGGCCGGATAGGCGAAAAATACGTCGCCGGCGCCGATCCGGCGCGAGTCCGAGGCCAGCTGGCCGTTCGGCGCGGCTTCCCTGATCCAGTTGCCGATGGTGTTGGTGTCGTCGTTATTGTTCATGTCTGTCATTACATGGCCTCCCCTTCGTTGCCCGTCGGGGCCACGATTTCCGTCACGGTGGAATCGGGAGGCACATTCATGGCGCGCAGCGCGTTCTCTGCGACCTTGGCGAAAGTGGGCGCGGCCACCTGGCCGCCGTACTTGCCGCCCTGGGTCGGCTCGTCGATCATCACCGCGATGATGAAGCGCGGCGCGGACAGCGGCACGATGCCCACGAAGGAGCCAATATATTTGCGCGGCATCGCGTAGCGGCCGTTTTCCGCCTTGTAGGCGGTACCGGTCTTGCCGCCCACGCGGTAGCCCGGAACCTGGGCCTGCTTGGCGGTGCCATCCTTGCCGGTGACGACCATCTCGAGCATCTCGCGGATCTGGCGCGCGGTCTGCGGCTTGATGATCTGCTGGCCCTGTGGAATCTCGTGGCTTTTCTCGAACGTGAGCGGGATCGTGTCGCCGTCGCGCGCGAACATCATGTATGCGCGGGACAGCTGGATCAGCGACACGGAAATGCCGTTCCCGTAGCTCATCGTGGCCTGCTCGATCGGCCGCCAGTTCTTGTACGGGCGCACGCGGCCCGCCACGGCGCCGGGGAAGCCCCATTTCGGCTGCTGCCCGAAGCCGACCTTGGTAAACATTTCCCACATGTCCTGCGCCGGCATCGACAGGGCGATCTTCGAGGTGCCGATGTTCGACGACATCTCCACCACCTGCTGCACGCTGATCACGTGGTGCGCCTTGGTGTCGCTGATGGTGCGGTCCTTGATCGTGAGGCGGCCGGACCCGGTGTCGATATTGGTGTGCGGCGTGACCACGCCCTTGTCCAGCGCCAGCGCGACGGTCACCGGCTTGAGCGTGGAACCCGGTTCGAACGAGTCCGTCATCACGCGGTTGCGCAACTGCGCGCCGGTGAGCTTGCGGCGGTCGTTCGGGTCGTAGCTGGGATAGTTCGCCAGCGCCAGCACCTCGCCGGTATGCACGTCGAGCACCACGGCGGCGCCGGCCTTGGCCGCGAATTTCTCGACCGCGGCCTTCAGCTGGGTAAAGGCGATGTACTGGATCTTCGAATCCACCGACAGCACCAGGTCCTTGCCGTCGTGCGGCTCGTGCTTGGCGCCGATATCCTCGACGATGTGGCCGAGCCGGTCCTTGATCACGCGGCGCGAACCGGTCTGCCCCACCAGCGTTTTCTGGTGCGCCAGCTCCATCGATTCCTGGCCCACGTCTTCCACGTTGGTGAAGCCCACCACGTGCGTCATCACTTCGCCCTGCGGGTAGAAGCGCTTGTATTCCTTGCGGGTGTCGATGCCGTCGATCTTCAGTTTAGCGATCTGGTCGGCCACGTCCTGCTCGACCTGCCGCTTCAGGTAGACGAAGTTGCGGTCGGAATCGAGCTTCTTGCGCAGGTCGGCTTCGCTCATCTCGAGCAGGCCGGCCAGCGCGCGGATCTTTTCCGGCGGCGCCTGCAGCACATCGTCCGGAATCGCCCAGATGGCCTTGACGGGCACCGACGATGCCAGCACCTGGCCGTTGCGGTCCATGATCTTGCCGCGCGTGGCCGGCAGTTCGATGGTGCGCGCGTAACGGATTTCGCCCTGCTTCTGCAGGAACTGGGTGGACACGCCCTGCAGCCACAAGGCCCGCACGCCCAGCGCCGCGAACGCGGCGAACAGCACGAACAGCACCACGCGCGAACGCCAGGTCGGCAGCCGCACCGCGAGCACGGGGCTTTTCGAGAACGACACGCCTTTCGAGGCGGCTACCCGGGAACTTGCGGCATTCGAGCGGCTCATTCTGCGTCCTCCGTCAGGTACTGGGTGCGCGCCGGCGTGAGCTGGGTCATGCCCAGGTCGCGGTGGGCGATATCTTCGATGCGGGCATGCTTGCCCAGCGTGGACTGGTCCAGCTGCAGTTGCGCCCATTCGATGTCGAGCTGGCGCGCCTTGGCCTGCGCCCGCTCCAGTTCGATGAACAAATGGCGCGCCTGGTACTGCGCGTTGACGAGCGACAGCGCGCAACCCACCAGCAGCGTGGCCAATACGGCGCTGAGCTTGCCTGTCATGCCGGCTTCTCCTGTTTGGGCAGGCGCATGGCCACCCGCATCACCGCCGAGCGGGCGCGCGGGTTTTCATCAACCTCCCGCTCGGACGGCTTGATCTTGGCCAGCAGCTTCACTTCCGGCTGCGGCAGGTCGGCGGCGCGGATCGGCAGCCGGCGGTCCGGCTGCGGCACATTGGCGCGCTCGGCGAGGAAGCGCTTGACGATGCGGTCTTCCAGCGAATGGAAGCTGATGACGGCGATGATGCCGCCCGGCGCCAGCGCGTCGTAGGCCTGCTTCAATCCGGCCTGGAGGTCCTCAAGCTCTTGATTGATGTGAATCCGGATAGCCTGAAAGGTGCGTGTGGCCGGATCCTTGCCCTTCTCCCGGGTTTTGACCGCGCCTGCCACGATGCCGGCAAGCTGTCGTGTGCTTGAAATCCGTTCGACTGCCCGGCGAGCAACAATCGCCTTTGCAATCTGAAAAGCAAACCGTTCTTCCCCATAATCCCTGATCACCTTTTCAAGAGTCTGTTCCGATTCCGTGGCCAGCCATTCGGCCGCGGAGATGCCGCGCGTCGTGTCCATCCGCATATCGAGCGGACCGTCGTTCCGGAAAGAAAAGCCGCGCGCGGCGTCATCCACCTGCGGCGACGAGATACCCAGGTCGAGCAGCACGCCGTCGACCTGGTAGATGCCCCGCTCGGCGAGGGCGTATGTCATGGTGGCGAAACTGTCGTGGACGATCGTGAAGCGCGCATCGTCCACCTGCCGGGCGGTGGCGATCGCCTGCAGGTCCTTGTCGAACGCGACCAGGCGGCCGTTGGCCCCCAGGCGCGACAGCAGCAGGCGGCTGTGGCCGCCGCGGCCGAACGTGCCGTCGACGTAGATACCGTCGGCGCGCGTGCCGGCAATGGCAAGCGCGTCGACCGCTTCGTCCAACAGCACCGTACGATGCTGGAATTCTGGCACCGCTGTTGTCATCATCTTGCGGGCCTTTAGAAGGAAAAATCGGAGAGTGTGTCCGGCATGCCGACGTCGATCGTGGCCTGCTCGTTTTCGGCGCGTTTGACCGGGTCCCAGATTTCAAAGTGCGTCAGCATGCCGGACAGTACGATCTCGCGGCCCAGTCCGACTGCAGCGCGCAGTTCCGGGGCCACGAGGATGCGGCCAGCCGAGTCCATTTCGACATCGCTGGCATTGCCCAGCAAAATGCGCTGCCAGCCGCGCGCGGACATCGGCCACGCGGCGATCTGGTCGCGCTTGGCGTCCCACACGGGGCGCGGATACATCAGCAGACAGCCGTCCGGGTGCTTCGTCAGCGTGAGGCGACCTTCGCACTGGATCGTCAGTGCGTCACGATGCTTGGCGGGAATGGACATCCTGCCTTTCGCATCGAGAGTGATCGCGGAAGCGCCCTGGAACACGGCTGTACTTTCTCTTTGGAACTAAGGTTTGGAATTAACTGTCGTTGATTTGGGTGGCGCCGTTTCCGCCCCGGTATCCCACAAAACCACACTTTTTCACACAGGTGCCCACTTTAGTGGACGGCACGACAGTGGTCAAGCGATTTCCAATAGGTAAATCCCGATTTTTACTAATGAAATTAAGGACTTAGCGCGTATCGTTCAAGCAGTCTCACGTCAGAAAACATCGACAAATCAGGTACCTATGCCATTTAGTGCATGTGCTACCTCATCTGCAACACAGCATGAAACAAATCCAAGTGGCAAAAAATAAAATTTGAAGGAAAGACAATATTGATCTAGCGCAATGGCTTAGTGGCGAGTTGACAACGGTGACCGCAAAGGGGTTCAAAGCAGGAAGTGTCGCCGTTTCCCGACACGTGGACGGCGCAGGTGCGGGGTTGGAGGCGCAGTAAGCGCTATCGGCGGGAGTTCTTGGAGATATCAATAAAACAATATTTTCGATGGCGTTCGGCAGTTTTCAAATTCCCTGAAAGTTCTTCATGGAAATGAGTTGTATAGACAAATTCATGATTTTGGCCAACCGGAACCGCGGGATTATACGCATGTTTTTTGGCTTGCAGTTCAATAGCAACTATATGATTTTCATACAGCTTCGATGAATAGACGGCACTTATGAAATGGGCAAGGCATGTACGAATTCAGCCGCGCTATTAATGAGCCCGTGCTGCGATATAACCGGGTCTGGCGCAGCCAGATAAACCCGGAAGCGGCTGCTCAATATGCCGTTGTAGCCCGATAATCAATCCAGCTCCCACCCCCGCGACCGCTCCACCGCCCGGCCCCACCGCGCCAGCAAGGCACCGCGCCGGTCCTCCGACATCGCCGGCTCGAACCGCCGCTCGCACTGCCACTGCGCGGCAATCTCCTCCTGCGAAGCCCAGAAATGCACCGCCAGCCCGGCCAGGTAAGCGGCGCCCAGCGCGGTGGTTTCCGTCACCCGCGGCCGCACCACGGGCACGCCCAGCAGATCGGCCTGGAACTGCATCAGCATGTCGTTGCGCGCCGCGCCGCCATCGGCGCGCACTTCGAGCACCGGGCGCGCGGCATCGCGCTGCATCGCCGCCAGCAGTTCCGCGCTCTGGTAGGCGATGGCTTCCACGGCGGCGCGGGCGATGTGGGCGGCGGTGCTGCCGCGCGTGAGCCCGACGATCGTGCCGCGCGCATACTGGTCCCAGTGCGGCGCGCCCAGGCCCACGAACGCGGGCACCAGCATCACGCCGCCGCTGTCCGGCACGGATGCCGCCAGCGCTTCCACGTCGCTCGATTTCTCGATGATGCCCAGGCCGTCGCGCAGCCACTGCACGGTGGCGCCGCCCATGAACACGCTGCCTTCGAGCAGGTAGCACGGCTGCATGCCTTCCCCGCTGTGCAGGCGCCAGCCCACCGTCGACAGCAGCCGCTGGTGCGACACGGCCGGCTGGCTGCCGGCATGCATCAGCATGAAGCAGCCGGTGCCATAGGTGTTCTTGACCATGCCGGGCACGTGGCAGGCCTGGCCGAACGTGGCCGCCTGCTGGTCGCCGGCGATGCCTGCCACGGGGATCGGGCTGCCGAACAGGGCCGCGTGGGTGGCGCCGATCTCGCCGCTGGAGGACACGATCTCCGGCAGCACCGCTTCGGGAATGCCGAACAGCGCCAGCAGGTCCGCGTCCCAGCGCATCAGATGGATGTTGAACAGCATCGTGCGCGAAGCGTTGCTCACGTCCGTCACGTGGCCGCCGCACAGGTTGAACACGAGCCAGCTGTCGACGGTACCAAAACACAGCTCGCCCTGTTCGGCGCGCGCGCGGGCGCCCGGCACGTTGTCGAGCAGCCAGGCCAGCTTGGTGGCGGAAAAATAGGCGTCCAGTTCGAGGCCGGTGCAGTCGCGGATCAGCGCCGCCTTGCCGGCGGCGCGCAGCGCCTCGCATTGGTCCGACGTGCGGCGGTCCTGCCACACGATGGCCGGCGCCACGGGGCGGCCGGTGGCGCGCTCCCACAGCACGGTGGTTTCACGCTGGTTGGCGATGCCGATGGCGCACACCTGGGCGGGGCGCACGCCCGCTTCGCGCAGCACCTGGCGTGCCACGGTGAGCTGGCTGGTCCAGATATCGCCGGGATCGTGCTCGACCCAGCCGGGCCGGGGGAAATGCTGGGGGAATTCCTGCGCGGCGCAGCCGCGGATGCGGCCTTCGTGATCGAACAGGATGGCGCGCGAACTGGTGGTGCCCTGGTCGAGGGCGAGGATGTAGTTCTTCATGACCGAATTTAGTGAAGCAAGCCGATAGGCCGGATTCTGTTACGGCGCCGAAGCGCTATGACAGCCATTCCTCTAGGCGACGGATTGCTCCGCCGCTCAAGCTTTCTACCCGCACGCTCCGCGAGCAGCATCATCGCGTGCCTATTTGAAATTGCACCAGGTGGAGGTTACCGCGTTTCACCGTAACTTAATACGCTCGTCTCTGTGGCCCTGTTCCTCGCCTTATACCCCCTGAAGGGCTTTCGGCGGACGGCCGTTAACCGTCACCCCGCTCTGTGGAGTCCGGACCTTCCTCCCGCCAACGCATTGCTGCGCCGGCCAGCGGCTGTCTGGCTTGCTTCGGGCGCTATTGTACCGCATGGCCGCCGGCCGGGCCGGAAAGCGAAAATTGTTGTCGCCATTTCAAAAGCCCATGGCCGGCACCGGCTCTAGAATGCCGCATCACTTGACGAGGCCCACATGACCCACCCTTCCCGTTCCGGCGGCCAGATCCTGGTCGATGCACTGAAAATCCACGGCGTCGATACCGCCTTCGGCGTGCCCGGCGAAAGCTATCTCGACGTGCTCGACGCGCTGCATGAATCGGGCATCCGCTTCGTGATCAACCGCCAGGAAGGCGGCGCTGCGTTCATGGCCGATGCCTACGGCAAGATGACCGGCAAGCCCGGCATCTGCTTCGTCACGCGCGGTCCCGGCGCCACCAACGCATCGATCGGCGTGCACACCGCCTACCAGGATTCCACGCCGATGGTCCTGTTCATCGGCCAGGTGGGCGGCGACTTCATCGACCGCGAAGCGTTCCAGGAAGTGGACTACCGCCGCATGTACGGCCAGATGGCGAAGTGGGTGGCGCAGATCGACCGCGCCGACCGGATTCCCGAGTATCTCGCGCGCGCCTTCCAGGTGGCCACCAGCGGGCGCCAGGGCCCCGTGGTGCTGGCCCTGCCGGAAGACATGCTGGTGAAGCAGGCTGCCGTGCCGGATACGCACCGCTACCAGCCGGTGCAGGCGAGTCCGTCGCAGGCGCAGGTCGACACGCTGCGCGGCATGCTGGCCGGGGCACGGCGCCCGCTGCTGCTGATCGGCGGCAGCGGCTGGAACGAACAGGCCTGCGCGGACATCGCCCGCTTCGCCGAAGCGAACCACCTGCCGGTGGCCTGCGCGTTCCGCTACCAGGACCTGCTCGACAACGACCATCCCCACTACATCGGCGACGTGGGCATCGGCATCAACCCGAAGCTGGCCGCGCGCGTGCGCGATGCCGATGTGCTGATCGCGCTCGGCCCCCGCCTGGGCGAAATGACGACGGGCGGCTATTCCGTCATCGAGGCGCCGCTGCCGCGCCAGCGGCTGGTGCACATCCACGCCAGCATGGAAGAACTGGGCAGCGTGTACCAGGCGGAATTGATGATTGCCAGCGGCATGCCGCAAGCGGCCGCGATGCTGGCCGCCATGGCGCCGGTCGAGGCACCGGCATGGGCGGACAGCGTGGCCGCGGCGAAAGCGGAGCTGAACGCATGGCAACAGCGCCCCGCCATCTTCCAGGACGGCCAGGCGCCGCTGGACCTGTGGCAGGTGGTGCAGGAGATCGATGCGCTGGCGCCGCACGACGTGATCATCACGAACGGCGCCGGCAACTACGCCACGTGGGCGCACCGCTTCCACCGCTATGGCGGCATGCGCACGCAGCTGGCGCCGACCAGCGGCGCGATGGGCTACAGCGTGCCGGCCGGCGTGGCCGCCAAGATCGTCGACCCCGGCCGTACGGTGGTCACGTTTGCCGGCGACGGCGAATTCATGATGAACGGCCAGGAGCTGGCCACGGCCGTGCAGTATGGCGCGGGCCTGATCGTCATCGTGTTCAACAACCGGATGTTCGGCACCATCCGCATGCACCAGGAGCGCGAGTACCCGGGCCGGGTGTCGGGCACGGACCTGGAAAACCCGGATTTCGCCGCGCTGGCGCAAGCCTATGGCGGCCAGGGCGAAGTGGTGGAACATACCGCGCAGTTCGCGCCGGCATTCGGGCGCGCGCTGGCCTTTACGCGGGAACGCAGGCTGCCGGCCGTGATCGAACTGCGCTACGACGGCAACCTGATCACGCCGGGCGCCACGCTGGAGACGATCCGCGCGAATGCACAGGCGTCGAAGCCAAGGTAAAAAATCATCCCTGCGACGGCGGCACCGCTTCCCACTTCGGTGCCGCCGGCTCGTCTGTCGGCGCCTTCTTCCCGACCGGGCAGGCGCGGCAAGCCTTCGGCTTTTGCGCAAAGTCGCGCACCTTCTGCAATGTCATCGGCAGCGCTTCGTCGCCGCAGTAGCCGCCGTCGAGCGTCAGCGTGTTGCCGTCCGCCGAGAACTTGCCGCTGAGCGTGCGCTCCGCCTCCTCGGGCGGCTGCACCGTGAAATACATCAGCTTGCCGCGCGGGTCGATATTGACATCGCTGGCCACTACCGGCCACGACAGGCCGCCCGCCGTGTATTCATAGATCACCGTATCCACCTCGGCAAAGCGCTGCAGCGTGATGCGCTGGCCGCCGAACTCGCCGCCGGGCTGCACGCACAGGTCCGAATACACCGCCATGCCGTAGCGCGGCAGGCCGCCCTTCTCCGGCACGGCTTTCTTCGCACCCGGCGGCGCGGCGGCGGCAAGCGTGGCGGCGAAGGTACAGGCGAACCACAGGCCAAGGGCGACGCGGGATCTTGTTTTCATTGGACGGTCGGCGAAGTGAATTTGGCGTCATTCTAACGCACGAAAAAAAACCGGCCGCGAGGGCCGGTTTTCATGTGGTACTGAAGGAAGCTTAGAACGAGTGACGCACGCCCACGTTGAAGGCGCTGTCGCCCGAACCGACTTCGGTGTTGCCACCAACGGTGAATGCTGCACCGTTCTTGTTGTCGATCTTGGCGTACGACACGTAGCCGGTGGTGCGCTTCGAGATGTCGTGCATGTAGCCGATGGCCCACTGCTTGGCATCGCGGTTGACGGCTTCGCGGTCATCCTTGTAGATGAACGAAGCGATGACCTTGCCCGTGTTGCCAGCCACTGGCACTTGCACGCCCAGCAGGCCGTCGCGGCTGTCGCGCGATGCAGGGATCGCCACGGTCGTGTAGGCGATGCCGCCGGTCACGCCGTTGATCGTGCCGCTGTTCGGGTAGGCGATGCTGTTCAGGCCCTTGCTGGCGTTGTACATGAAGTAGGCTTTCGCCACTTCGAAGTTGTAGTTCACTGCCAGCAGGCTGTTGTGGCCGATGCCGCGCTCGACTGCCACGGTGGTGGCGGTGGAAGCGGTGTCGTTGTTGCGGTTGTTGTACGCCAGGCGGGCGTTCAGCGGGCCGTTGGTGTACGACACGGCAGCGCTCAGCTGGCGGCCGGCCGACGATTCGGACTGTTCGCCGAAGCCGTAGAACACTTCACCGGAGAAACCGTTGAAGACCGGGGTCTGGTACACGACAGCGTTGCTGTTACGCACGTTGATGCCGCTGGCCGGGAACAGGTTCTTGGCCGAGCCGGCCAGGCCGGCGGCGAACGGGTCGCCAACCTGCACCAGCGCGTTGTACCAAGGAGTGTACTGACGACCGACCGTCAGCGTGCCGGCGGTGGTGGAACGCAGGCCCACGAATGCCTGGCGGTTGAACAGCGTGTTGGACGCGTCCAGCTGGCCGTCGTCGACCTTGTAGCCCGTTTCCAGGGTGAAGATCGCGGACAGGCCGCCACCCAGGTCTTCCGTACCGCGGAAGCCGATACGCGAAGCATTGGCGACGCCGGACGACACCTTGGTGACGTTGCCGTCTTTACCGCCGCGCTCGGCGACGATACCGGCGTCAACGATACCGTAGATCGTTACATTCGACTGTGCAAAGGCGGCGCTGCTCATGGCGCCCAGAACTGCAACGGAGATTAGAGTTTTTTTCATTACATTTCCTTCAGTTGTGTTGCGTGTAAAAAGATTCAGCAACGGCTAAATTCGGTCTTGCGGTGCCGGTAGCCCAGCTGGCTCCGGACCGCTTATTGGTGAGGGCAAACCCCGATTTGCCACTGTGCCGCGATCCCCTGGTAAGGGTGCGGCGTTCACTTATTGTCGCGGCCGATTCAATCGCACCGTCTTGTTATCAGTGCGCTTGGCACTGGAGGCGGCACTATACTGATGGTTTGCCAATCCATCAAGTGTAAAGATGCTCACCAGCTGGGCCAGGCTGGAGGCCTGATCCTGCATGCTGTGCGATGCGGCAGTGGCTTCTTCCACCAGCGCCGCGTTCTGTTGCGTCACGGCGTCCATCTGCGCAATCGCTTCATTCACCTGCACGATGCCGGCGCTCTGTTCCTGGCCAGCCACGGTGATTTCACCCATGATGTCGGTCACGCGGCGCACGCTGACGACCACTTCCTCCATCGTGCTGCCGGCCTGGTTGACCAGTCGCGTGCCGGCCTCGACCTGGCCGACGGAATCGCTGATCAATTCCTTGATTTCACGGGCCGCCGCGGCGGACCGCTGTGCCAGGTTGCGCACTTCCGACGCCACGACCGCGAAGCCGCGGCCCTGTTCGCCGGCACGGGCAGCTTCCACCGCCGCGTTCAGCGCCAGGATATTGGTCTGGAAGGCGATGCCGTCGATCACACCGGTGATGTCCGAAATCTTCTTCGCCGACTCGTTGATCGAGCCCATCCGCTCGACCACCTGCGATACGACCTGGCCGCCCTGCTCCGCGATCGCCGAAGCATTCACGGCAAGCTCGTTGGCCTGGCGCGCGTTGTCCGAATTGTGGCGCACGGTCGACGTCAGTTCTTCCATCGATGCCGCCGTCTCTTCCAGTGAACTGGCCTGCGCCTCGGTACGGCCCGACAAATCCATATTGCCCGCCACCACCTGCTGGGCCGCGCTCGCGATCGTGTCGGTAGCGTGGCGTACCTGGCCGACGATGTTGGCCAGGCTGTCGCGCATCGACTTCATCGCGAACAGCAGGCTGGTATCGTCACCGGCGCGGGTGCGCACTTCCACGTTCAGTTCACCGGCCGCGATCTGGTTGGCCAGCGCCACCGCATACTGCGGTTCGCCGCCCAGCGTCTTCACGAGCCAGCGGGTGATCAGCAGCGCCGCCAGCGCGCCGAGCACCACCGACATGAGCAGCAAGCCTGCGATCCAGGCGCGCGACGCATTGTATACCTGATCACCAAAACTTGCCGCCTCGCTGCCGCCCTCGCCATAATATTTGACCAATTTGTCTACCTGGCCGCGCAAAGCAACGATCAATTTGTTGGATTCACCACGAATCAGCTTCTTCGCCAGGGGCATGTCGCCGGCGCGCACGGCGGCGCGCAGCTTCGCGTCTTCCGCCATGTAGCGATCCCACAACGTCAGGAATTCGCTGTACAGCGCCTGCTCTTCAGGCGTCTTGATCAGGGCCACATATTCGTCCTGCATCTTCTTCAGGTCGACCAGGTCGTTGGCGATCACCTTGTCGTACTTGTCCAGGTCGGCCACGTCTTCCGAGATGATGTATTGCAATTCGCGGGTGCGCACGCGGGCGATCTGCGACTTGATGTCCTGGATCACGCGCATCGCCGGCATCCACCGCGACGACAGGTTGCTGGCCGTGGCATTCACCTTGGCCAGCTGGTTGATCGAAAAGAGACCGACGATGGCGGTCAGTAGCAGGACGACCGCGAAAGCCAGGCCCAGCTTGGTGGAGAGCTTGCGCTCGGTAAGCCAATTCATTTGAATTCCTTGTGAAGATAGAAGACGAGTTGCTGTGTGGCAAAATTTTAGCGCATCGCAGGAAGCGATGTGTCGTTCCATTGGCTTTATGTCCAGCACAAATTTAAATGTGTCGTTTTTCCGCGTGCTCAGAGTTACATTGATGTCCTGCTACAACATCTTGTAGAGCAGACAAACTTCCCCGTCGTTGCAGGCTTCATGCCTATATATTTCACTTATGAAATAAATTAGTTGCCTCACCGCACCAATCCAGCTTGAACAAAATGTTGAGCTAGCTCAGAATGCGGTCATTCATTGCCGTACGGCAATTTCAGTTCAGCCCAGTGCAATCCCGTTCAGGAGCCTTCATGTTTTCGTCTATCGAGCAGTCCGGCAATATCGCAGTTGTACAAACCAATTTCACCTGGGGCGAGGACTTGCCTCGCGTAATTGCCATCGTCGAGCGCCATTTCGACGACTTCAACGGCAACGGTTTCTATCCGCATCCCGACGAGGAAGCGCTGCAGCGCGAACTGCTGGCAGTGCCGACGCTGCGCGACTTCGCCGCCAGCCTGGAAGGCCGCAAGGCACGCGGCCTGGCCATCACGGGCCTGGGCCTGGCGGGCCTGTCCGAAGCGCATCGCAATGCCGTGCTGTACGCGATCGCGCTGACGCAGGGCTTTCCCACCTCGACCGACCAGCGCACCAAGCGCGTGGCGTGGGATGTGCGAGCCCGCCCGGGCAGCCAGTCGAAGTTCGTCACGTTCTCGGAACGCACCGGCAATGCCGACATGCACACCGACTCGTCGTTCTACCCGATGCCCGAAGAGCAGTTCCTGCTGTACGTCGTCTCGTCGGCCCGCTGCAACGGCGGCGAATCGCTGCTGATCGACGTGGAAGACATCGTGGCCGAGCTGAAAAAAACCGAGCAAGGCCGTGCTGCCTATGCGCTGCTGTGCACGGCGCAAGTGCCGTTCCGCGTACCATCGGTGTATGCCGCGGGCGACGACCAGGTCGAGCTATTCTACGCACCGGTCTTCCATGCCGACGGGCTGGCGATGCGGTGGCGCTACGATTCGATTGAAAAAGGACTTGCAGCCTGCCCGGAACTGGCCACGCCGGATCTGGTGGCCGCCCTGACCCTGCTCAACGGGATCATCGAGGAGCACGCGCCCCGCTTCGTGCGCCAGTTGCCGGACGATACGCTGCTGTGGGCCGACAATCACCGCACGCTGCATGGCCGCGCCACGTACACGGACCCGGGCCGCCACCTGATCCGCATCCGCATTTCGACCACGCCGAACGCACACCGCATCGGCCCGTCCGGTATTTCGGCGGACTGATCGGCATAGAATCACACCATGCTTGCTTCCATCATTCCCGTATTCCTGATCATCCTGCTGGGCGTGGCGATCCGCCGCTTCGGCTGGATGCCGGCCGACTTCTTCCCGTCGATCGAGAAGTTCTCGTACAACATCGCCTTCCCGGCCATGCTGTTCGCCGGCACGGCCCGCCTGTCGTTCGAAGGCGGCGAAGTTGCCCAGCTGGCCCTGGCCACGCTGCTGCCCACGTTTGCCGTGGTGCTGCTGACGCTGGCAGCGCTGCTGCTGCTGCCGGCATTGCCCGGTGCCAGCCGCTCCTCGGTGATGCAGGGCGCCATGCGCCCGAACACGTATTTCGGGCTGGCGGTGGCCGCACTGTTCTTCCCGCCGGAAACGTCATCGCTGGTGATGCTGGCCCTGGCGCTGTGCCTGCCGGTGGTGAATGCGCTGTCCGTGGTCGCGCTGGCATGGTGGAGCGGCAGCAAGCCGAACTTCGGCACCGTCGCCAGAACGCTGGCAAAAAACCCGATCATCCAGGCCACGCTGGCCGGCGTGATCGTCAGCGTTGCAGGCATCAGCCTGCCAAAGGAGCTGATGAATACGCTCGACATCCTCGGCAAGGCGGCCACGGCGCTCGGCCTGCTGTGCGTGGGCGGCGGTCTCGTGTTCTCGCTGGAAGGCACGCGCCCGGCGGCGCTGACCGTGACTTCCGTGCTGAAACTGCTGGTGATGCCGCTGCTGGCCGCCCAGGTGTGCCTGCTGCTGGACGTGGGGCCGGAAGCGGCACTGGCTGCGTGCTTCTACTGCGCGCTGCCAACAGCGCCGAACGCCTATATCATGGCGAAACAACTGGGAGGCGATGCCCGCCTGATGGCCTCGCTGATTACGCTGCAGACCTTGCTGGCCGTGATCACCGTGCCGTTGAGCCGGCAGTTCATGCCATGGCTGGGCGCCTGACCCCCGCCATTTAACACTAGCGCAACAATTTTTTACGTTTCGTTTGTCCACGACACAGGTGGACGAAAACAGTAAATAAAATGCATCCATCCCGCTTGTCTTTCTATGTCATGGACAAGTCATATGGGGTGGCGATCGGCCCATATCCTTCGGGAGAGCGCTGTAATTTTTCCCCAGGAAAAGGCATTAGAATGCTGCACGCCCAATGCTGGAGTACCCCGCGCAGATGAACAACCCGATGCCTTTTTCGCCAATGCCGTGCACGATCAGCGATGTCGAGCGCGATACCGGTGTGGCCAAGGAAACCCTGCGCGTATGGGAACGGCGGTACGCGTTTCCGCGGCCGGAACGCGATCCGTTCGGCGAGCGGTTGTACCCGGTCGACCAGGTGCACAAGCTGCGCCTCGTCAAGCGGCTGATCGACCTGGGCTTCCGGCCCGGCAAGGTGATCGGTTATACGGCACAGGAGCTGCAGGCGCTGGCCGAGAAGGCGGCGGTCGGCAACCGGCCGGTGGTGCGCGGCGCGGCCGAACTGCAACCTTACCTCGACCTGTGCCGCGCGCACGACAGCGACGCGCTGCGCCGCAAGCTGTCGCAGGCGCTGCTGGTAATGGGATTGCGCAATTTCGTCATCGACCTGATGGCCCCGCTGACGGCGGCGATCGGCGATGCCTGGGCCTGCGGCGACCTCGGCGTGTGGCAGGAACACCTGATCACGGAAACGCTGCAGATGGTGCTGCGCAGCGCGATCTTCTCGATGCCGCCGCCCAATGCGCCGGGAGGCGCGCCGAGCCCGCGCATCCTGCTGACCACCACCCCCCAGGAAAAACACGGTCTCGGTCTGCTGATGGCCGAGGCCCTGATGGTGGCCGAAGGCGCCGGCTGTTACTCGCTGGGGCCGCAGACACCGCTACCCGATATCGTCGACGCCGCCCGCGCGCTGCGGGTCGACGTGGTGACGCTGTCGTTCTCGACATCGATGAACACCCGCCATGTACTCGATGCGCTGAAGGAATTACGGGCCCGGCTGCCGGAAACGGTGGCGCTGTGGGCCGGCGGCAGCAATGTCGCGCTGCGCCGCCGCGCAGCGTCGTTCGTGCAGGTGCTGACGCTGAGCGACGTGGGCGACATGCTGGCCGACTGGCGCCACGAGGCGCGCGCACGTACCGCGGCCTGATCGGGCAGCCGGGTCGTGGCGGCCTCGCGGCAACACTGCGGCGGCCTGACGGATGTGAGCGAAAAACGGCCGCGAACAACCCGGTGAATCCGGGAAATACCCTTTCAACAAGGTTTTCAAGGGCGCTCTGGTAGAATAGCCGGCGCAAGAAAACCATTCCCAGCGTGTTTCCGGCCCCGAGCGGCCGCAGCCTCCACGACACATGTTCAGCTTCTTCAAGAAAAAAACCGTCACGCCCGACGTGCCGCCGGCCGCACCTGCCGGCGTGGCACCCACATTGGCCCCGTTGTCGCCCCCTCCCGTGGCGCCTTCAGCGCCTGCGCCCACCGAACCGGCCGCGCCCTTCGCGTTCGACGTCGAGACGGCGCCGCGCCCGGAACCGAAACAATCCTGGATGAGCCGGCTCAAGGCCGGCCTGTCGAAGACCTCCGCCAACCTGTCCGTGCTGTTCGTCGGTGCCCGCATCGACGACGAGCTGTACGACGAGCTCGAAGCGGCGCTGCTGATGTCCGACGCCGGCATCGACGCCACCGAATACCTGCTCGAAGCGCTCAAGCGCAAGGTCAAGGATGACAAGCTGCTCGATGCCGCCGCGGTGAAGGTGGCGCTGAAGTCGCTGATGATCGACCTGTTGCGGCCACTGGAAAAACCGTTCGTGCTGGGCCGGCACCAGCCGACGGTGATGATGATCTCCGGCGTCAATGGCGCCGGCAAGACCACCACGATCGGCAAGCTCGCCAAGCACATGCAGGCGCACGGCCAGTCCGTGCTGCTGGCCGCCGGCGACACATTCCGCGCCGCCGCGCGCGAGCAGCTGATGATCTGGGGCCAGCGCAACAACGTCACCGTCATCTCGCAGGAGTCCGGCGATCCGGCCGCCGTGTCGTACGACGCGGTGCAGTCCGGCAAAGCCAAGGGCACCAATGTGGTGATGATCGACACCGCCGGCCGCCTGCCGACGCAGCTGCACCTGATGAACGAGCTGCAGAAGATCAAGCGCGTGATCGGCAAGGGCATGGATGAGGCGCCGCACGAAACGCTGCTCGTCATCGACGGCAACACCGGCCAGAACGCGCTGACACAGGTCAAGGCGTTCGACGATGCGCTGCAGTTGACCGGCCTGATCATCACCAAGCTCGATGGCACCGCCAAGGGCGGCGTGCTGGCCGCGATCGCGCGCGTGCGCCCGGTGCCCGTGTACTTTATCGGCATCGGCGAACAGATCGAGGACCTGCAACCGTTCGACGCCGAGGAATTCGTCGAAGCGCTGCTCGGGTGACGAACTGAAAAAACCATGATCGAATTCGTCAACGTCACCAAGCAATACACGACCGATGTCACCGCGCTGCGCAACGTCTCGCTGACCGTCGGCAAGGGCGAGCTGGTCTACCTGGCCGGCCCTTCCGGGGCCGGCAAGTCCACGCTGCTCAAACTGATCGCCGCGATGGAGCGCCCTTCCTCGGGCCAGGTCACCGTCAACGGCACCGATATCGGCCGGCTGAAAAGCGCCGGCGTGCCGTTCCTGCGCCGCAACCTGGGCCTGATCTTCCAGCAGCAGCGGCTGCTGACCGACCGTTCCGTGCTGGCCAATGTGATGCTGCCGATGCTGGTGACGGGCCGCACCCGCGCGCAGGCGGAAGACCGCGCCCGCGCCGCGCTGGACAAGGTGGGCCTGCTGGACCGGGCCGCCGCCAGCCCGCTGGCGCTGTCCGGCGGCGAGCAGCAGCGCGTGTCGATCGCCCGCGCGATCGTCAACCGGCCGCAGATCATTCTGGCCGACGAACCGACGGCCAACCTGGACCGCGCCAGCGCCAACAAGGTGTTCGATGCGCTGCGAGCCTTCAACAAGGCCGGCGTGACGTGCCTGATCTCCACCCACGACGAACTGGTGCTGGAGGGCGCCAGCCGCGTGATCGAGCTGAAACAGGGTGCATTGCAGGGCGATCCCGTGGCGGAGGCGCCATGAGCGTATGGCTGCGCCAGCACGGGTTTGCGCTGGGGTCGGCGCTCGTGCACCTGCGCCGCGCGCCCGGCTCCTTCTTCTTCAATATCCTGGTGGTGGCGATCGCGCTGGCGCTGCCGTTCGCCGGCGTGACGGTGCTGGACAATATCCGGCCGATGTCCGAACAGCTGGCCGTGGACCCGGAACTTTCCGTGTTCCTCAAGCAGGACTTGCCACGCGAGCACACCGAAGGCATGGCCGGCTCGCTGCGCGCTGTGGCCAAGGACGCCAAGATCATCTTCGTGCCGCGCGAAAAAGCCCTCGAGGAATTGCAGGAAAAGAACGGCGTGGCCGGCGTGATCGAAACGCTCGGCGACAATCCGCTGCCGGACAGTTATATCGTGCGGCTCAACGCCTTCCAGAGCGCGGCCGAAGGCAACGATGTGGACAGGATCGCGGACCGCATCGGCGCCATTCCCGGCGTCGAATCGGTGCAGGTCGACTCGGCGTGGGTCAAGCGGCTGGCCGCGCTGCTGGGCGTGCTGCGCGTGGGGCTGCTGCTGCTGGCCGCCACGCTGGGCACGGTCGTGGTGGCGGTCGTGTTCAACACCATCCGCCTGCAGGTGCTGACGCAGCGCGAGGAAATCCTCGTATCGCGGCTGATCGGCGCCACCGATACCTACATCCAGCGCCCGTTCTACTACACCGGGGCATTGCTGGGGCTGTGCGCCGGCGCCGTGGCGCTGGGCGCGGTGGCGCTGTCGCTGCAGCCGCTGAACGCGGCGATCGCCGAGTTCGCACGGCTGTACGCGTCGGAATTCCAGCTGGCGCCGCTGGAACCGGTGGCGATGGGGCTGCTGCTGGCCCTGTCAGCCGGCCTTGGCCTGGTCGGCGCGGCATTGTCGGTGCGGCGCCAGCTCGCCCGCCTGTCCTGATCCGGGAGCGGCCCGCCCTTGCAATCGGGCGGGCCGCCCTTATCTGTTTGTTCACACCCTCCTGCCGGCGTACAACATCGTTGGCTGCGCTCCTACACGCCTGCCCGGGCCATCGTGCGTTCACGCACAGAGCCCGTTGTCGCCTCTCGATAATCTTGTCATACATCCTTTGGTCCAGCTCAAGTTCTGATCAGTAACACGCCGGCGAGCGGATCGAATGAAACCCCGCCATATCCCTAACGGTTAGTATCTGTCCATAGTACTTAGGCTATCGAAGCCATAGAATTCTGGTCATTGGCACTCGACCAGGGAGAGTGCTAAGATATGTTCAAACGCAACGTTGAATGGTAAGTATCTTGACAGAAGGCACTTGCCTGGTGTTAAGACCGAATTAAGTTCAACACTGCATGCTGTATGCAAAGGTTCGCTGCAATCCCGCCGCGGAGCCACGCAATACCCTTCGAGTGAGGAAATGAAAATGACTACCATGTCCGCACCTTCCGCCCTGGTCCCAACCGGTACGACTGCGCTCGGACTCGGGTTCAGCGGCAACCTGGGCAACCTGGATGCCTACATTTCCGCCGTCAACCGCCTGCCGATGCTGACGCACGAGGAAGAGGTATCGCTGGGTCGCCGCCTGAAGGAAAACAACGACCTGAAAGCGGCCGAAAAGCTGGTGCTGTCGCACCTGCGGCTGGTGGTGTCGATCGCCCGCGGTTACCTGGGCTATGGACTGCCGCACGCCGACCTGATCCAAGAGGGCAATATCGGCCTTATGAAAGCCGTGAAGCGCTTCGACCCGGACCAGAACGTGCGCCTTGTATCCTATGCGATGCACTGGATCAAGGCCGAGATGCACGAGTACATCCTGAAGAACTGGCGCCTGGTGAAGGTGGCGACGACGAAGGCGCAGCGCAAGCTGTTCTTCAACCTGCGCAGCCACAAGACCGGCCTGGATGCGATGACACCGGACCAGATCGACGCGCTGGCGAAAACGCTGGACGTGAAGCGCGAGGAAGTGATCGAGATGGAAACCCGCCTGTCCGGCCGCGACATCGCGCTGGAATCGCCGACCGACGATGAAGACGACAAGTTCTCGCCGATCGCCTACCTGTCGTCCGACCTGTCGGAGCCGACCAAGGTGCTGGAAGCGGAACAGGTCACGCGCCTGCAGTCGGAAGGCCTGGAAACGGCCCTGTCGAAACTGGACCCGCGTTCGCGCCGTATCGTCGAAGCGCGCTGGCTGGCCAACGACGACGGCTCCGGCGCCACGCTGCACACGCTGGCCGACGAGTTCGGCGTTTCCGCCGAGCGGATCCGCCAGATCGAATCCGCCGCGCTGAAGAAAATGAAGGGTTCGCTGGCCGCGTTCGTATAACGCGCCTGCCTCCTTCCCCAACCCGGCCTTCGCGCCGGGTTTTTTATTGCCGAAAACCGGTGACAGGCTCCGATATTTTTGAAACATTTCTCGAAAATCGGAGCCTGTCACCGACTTTTTTGCAACTTTATTTCGCGAACCAGTGATTTCCTGGCAGCCATAGCTCAGCAGTGCGACGCCTGCCGTAGCAATTTGATAACCTTGCCGTTCAGCCTTAGCCGCATGGAGGAGATATGCAAGCCAGGCTCTACGGAATCATCGGCTGCATGCTGACGTTCGGCGTGGTGGCTGCCTGCTCGATCGACAGCACGCAAGCGGAAGCTGCCGGGCAAGCTGCGACGGGCAAGCCGCGCAAGACCAGCGCCGTCTATGCGCTGCGACAGGGCGAGAGCGTGATGCTGGCGCCCGGCACCCGCCTGAAGCTGGAACGGATCAACGACAGCCGCTGCAAGCAGGGCGCCGTCTGCGTGTGGGCCGGCTACATCAGCTACTCGTTCACGCTAACGAGCCCTCACGGCACGCGCAATTTCGTGCTGGCCGAGAACATGCCGAACGCCAAGCCCGTCGTCACGCAGGATGGCCTGACGTTCGCGCTGGAAAAACTGGAACCGCCCGAACCGCCCGCCCTGCACGCGCCGGCGCCGGATTATCGGGTAAGCTTGCGTGTATCGATAGCACAACCGGCACAACCGGCCCAACGGGCCCAGCCCGCCAAAACATGACCCAGCGTCTCGTCGCCACGATCCTCCTGACCGCCATCGGCACGGTCGCCATCGCGAAAACGCCGGTCGCCACCGGCACCGGCGGCGCAGTCGCCACGATCAGCGAGCAGGCGTCGCAATCGGCAATGGCGATCCTGAACCGGGGCGGCAATGCGATCGACGCGGCCGTGGCGGCCGCGGCCACGTTGGGCGTGACGGACCCGTTCAGCTGCGGCATCGGCGGCGGCGGCTTCATGGTGGTGTACCTGGCCAGGGAGAAGCGTGTGATCGCGATCGATCACCGCGAAACGGCGCCCGCCGCCTTCACGCCCGCGGTATTCCTCGACAACGGCAAGGAAATGGATTTCGAGACCGTGGTGGCCAGCGGCCAGTCGATTGGCGTGCCCGGCACCGTGCGCGGCTGGGATGAAGCGCTGCGTCGCTACGGCACGATGTCGTTCAAGGATGTGCTGGCCCCCGCGATCGACGTGGCCTCGAGAGGGTTCACGGTGACCGCAAACTTCAGCCGCCTGGTGGATGGCAACACGGAAAAATTCCGCCGTTTTCCCGCCACTGCGGCGTTGTACCTGAAGGATGGCAAGGCGCTGCCGCCCGGCACGCTGCTGAAGAATCCCGACCTGGCGCGCACTTACCGCACGCTGGCCAGGGGCGGCGCGAAGGCGTTCTATGAAGGGCCGCTGGCGCGCGCGATCGTCGATGCCGCGAGGCGCCCCGCTACCGCCCCCGGCATGACGGTACCCGGCGGCACGATGACGCTGGCCGATCTCGCCGACTACGAAGCGCGCATCCGCCAGCCGGTGCGCGGCACCTACCGCGGCTACGAGCTGTACGGCATGCCGCTGCCCAGCAGCGGCGGCGTGACCGCGTTCGAGGCGCTGAACATCCTGGAAGGCTGGAACCTGAAGGCGCTGCCGCGTGCGCAGGCCGAGCACCTGTACCTGGAAGCGAGCCGCCTCGCGTTTGCCGACCGCAACGCCTACCTGGCCGACCCCGAATACACCGATGCGCCGGTGGCTGGCCTGCTCAGCAAGGAGTACGCGGCGCAGCGCAGGAAGACGATCGATCCCGCGCGCGCCGCCGCCGGCCCCGTGCCGGCCGGCGATCCGTATCCGTTCCAGCAGGATGCCAGCGTGCCGCTGCGCCCCGCGACCGCGAAGCTGCAGCAGGAAAGCGCGCACACCACGCACCTGGCCGTCTCCGACAGCCAGGGCAATATCGTGTCGTACACGTTCACGATCGAATCGTGGGGCGGCAGCGGCATCGTGGTGCCCGGCCACGGCTTCCTGCTCAATAACGAGATGACCGATTTCGATTTTTCCGGCCCCGCACCGAACGTGCCGGAAGCGGGCAAGCGCCCGCGCAGCAGCATGGCGCCCACGATCGCGCTGAAGGATGGCAGGCCGGCGTTCACGATCGGCAGTCCGGGCGGCGCCACGATCATCACCACGGTGCTGCAGACGATCGTCAACCACGTCGACCTCGGCATGCGGATGGACCAGGCGGTCGACGCGCCCCGCCTGTCAGAGCGCAACGGCGCGGCAACGGACGTGGAGCCGGGTTTTGCCGGCAGTGCCCAGGCCACCGCGCTGGCGCCATTCGCGCAACGCTGGTCGAACCAGCCGGAAGAGATCGGCGCCGCCAACGCGCTGGTGTTCAACCAGGACGGCACGGTGACCGCCGTCAGCGAAGGCCATCGCCACGGTACCGGCAGCGCACTGGTGCAGAAAAAAGCGCACTGAGGCAGCCAGACCAGGGCAGCCGCGCCGGGCGGCTGGCCGATGCGGCCCGCTTCCGCCGGCCCTGTCGGCTTACATCGGGTCACAGTTGTTCACGCGGATTTACCCCTCCAGGGGGCCTTGCCACCTAGGCAGCGCTTGACATTGTCGCTACAATGAGAATCGTTCTCATTCTCATCGACAGGAAGCCATGCTGCCCCAGACCCTCTCCGTGCGCCCCACTCCCCTTGCCCTGGCCGCCGCGCTGCTGTGCGGCGCCGTCCAGGCAGCTCCGGACATCCCGGCGCCGGAAGAAGCCGAGCAGCAGATGCAGACGGTCGTCGTGCAGGGCACCGCGGCCGATGACAGCCACACCGCAAAAAGCAGCAAGGGTTCCGCGCGCCTCGACCTGTCGCTGCGCGAAACGCCGCAATCGGTGTCCGTGGTCACGCGCGCGAAGCTCGACGACTTCCAGCTCGATTCCGTCAACGACATGCTCGACACCGTGACCGGCGTCACCGTCGAGCGCGTCGAGAACGACCGCACGTACTATACGTCGCGCGGCTTCGATATCACCAACTTCCAGTACGACGGCGTGGGCACCCCGTTCGTATCCGGCCTCGTGACGGGCGATTTCGACACGGTGATCTATGACCGCGTGGACGTGGTACGCGGGGCCAACGGGCTGATGTCTGCCACCGGCAATCCGTCCGCCACCGTCAACTTCATCCGCAAGCGCCCGACGATCCCGTTCCAGGCATCGGCCAACGTCACCTACGGCTCGTGGGCCACGAAACGCGCGGAAGCCGACATCTCCGGCGCGCTGAACGAGGAAGGCACGATCTCGGCCCGCATCGTCGGCGCCTACGAGGACGGCGATTCGTACATCGACCGCTATTCCTCGAAGAAGAAGGTGTTCTACGGCGTGGTCGAAGCGAAGCTGACGGACGACACCACGCTCACCGTGGGCCACTCCAGCCAGATCAACGACACGAAAGGCGGCATGTGGGGCGCGCTGCCGCTGTACTACACCGACCTGACGCCGACCGACCTGCCGACCGGTTATTCGACAGCCGCCGACTGGGCGCGCAACCACGTCAGCGACCAGCGCACGTTCGCCGAACTCGTCCACCAGTTCGGTAACGGCTGGCGCGCACAGGCCACCGCCACGCGCTCCACCACCAGGTCCGACGGTAAACTGTTCTATACCTACGGCACGCCGGACCGCGCCACGGGCCTCGGGTTGAAATCCTACCCGTCGCTGTATGCATCGGACCTCGAACAGAACCTGCTCGACGCCTCGGCCACCGGCCAGGTCACGCTGGGCGGCCGCAAGCACGACCTGACATTCGGCGCCAACTGGTCGCGCTCCACGCTCGACGATGTGTCGCACTACGGCCAGGGCATCGGCACCGGCCTGGTGTCGCTGGACCAGTGGACCGGCGCGTACACCGAGCCCACGTTCGACGCTTCGACCGACGGCAGTTCGTATGTCGACAAGCGCAGGTCCGTTTACGCGGCCGCGCGCTTCAACCTCGCCGATCCGCTGAACCTGATCACCGGCGTCACGTACACGAAGGCCGACAGCACCGGCACCGCGTACGGCGTGACCCGCTTCAAGTCCGCCTCGAAGGCCACGCCGTACGTGGGCCTGACCTATGACCTGACGCCGGCGCTGACCGCGTACACCAGCTACACGGAGATCTTCAATCCGCAGAGCGAGACCGATGTCAACGGCGTCACGCTCGATCCGATGGACGGCAAGACGGTCGAGGCGGGCCTGAAAGGCGAATGGTTCGACGGCAGGCTGAACGCCGCCGCCTCGGTGTACAAGACCAGGCAATTGAACACCGCCGAGCAGGTCGGCCAGACGGGCACCAAGGCCTACTATCGCGGCATCGATGCCGAATCGAAGGGCATCGAATTCGACCTGTCCGGCGAAGTGGCCAAGGGGTTGCAGGCCAGCGCCGGCTTCTCCGTGATGAACCTGGAAGACGACGCCGGCAACGCCGCCAAGACGTACATGCCGCGCCGCCTGCTGCGCCTGTCCACCACGTACCAGTTGCCGATGCTGCCGCAGCTGCGCGTCGGCGCCACCGCCAACTGGCAGGACGATATCTACCGCAACGAGGCCGACGGCGCCGTGATCCGCCAGCCGTCGTACGCCACGCTGGGGCTGATGGGACGGTACGACATCAACCGGCAACTGTCGGTGGCCGTCAACGTCAACAACGTGACGGACAAGAAGTACCTGACCAGCCTGTACTGGAGCCAGAGCTACTACGCGGCGCCGCGCAATGCCAGCGTGACGCTGAACTGGAAGTACTGAGCCGGCGACTCATTCACGCTTCATCCACGTCTCATCCATTCCTGGCGCGCAGGTCGGGCGGGGCTTCGGCCCGCTCGTGCATGCCGTAATCGCGCATCACGGCGGCGATGCGCAAACGATAATCCGCGAACAGCGCATCGCGCCCCGCCTTCTGCGCGGCACGGTGCGCCTCGATATCGCGCCACTGTTCCAGCGCCGACTCGTCGCGGAACACCGACAGCGACAGCAGCTTGCCGGGATCGGCCAGGCTCTGGAAGCGCTCGACGGAGATGAAGCCGTCGATCCTCTCCAGCAGCGGCCGCAGCGACGCGGCGCGATCGAGATAGGCCTGCCTGTGTTCCGGATGCGGCGTCACTTCGAAAATCACGGCGATCATGTTGCCTCCTGCTCATCGATAAAGTGCGGCATGCGGGCGTTGACCGATGGCCGGTAGCGCCAGGCCACGCGGGACAGCGGCCGCAGCGCCGGCAATACGTGCAAGGCCTGCGCGACGATCGCTCGTGCCGTCGCGTGGCCGGGGCACGCATGGCGGCCATGCCCGAAGCCGGCCGTGTCCCTCCCCCGTACACCGGCAAGGACGAGCAGGAACGCCTGTCCGGCCGGCACCCGCACGCCGGCGATCGTCACGTCGCGCGCGGCGAAGCGGCGCGTGTTGTGGATCGCCGGATCGCGTGCCATCACGTCCACCACCAGTTCCGCCGGACCGGCAGCCGCGCCGCGCAGGCGGGCGACAATGCAATTGCCGAGCAGCCCCGCCGTGGCTTCATGCGTCTGCGTCATCAGTCCGGCCAGGTTGGCGAGCATCGTGTGCTCGTCCGGCCATGGGGCCTGCACCAGCGCAGCCAGCAGCGCCGTCCGTGGCCCGCATTGCACGAGCCGCCGCAAGGCATCGAGCAATGCCTGTGCCGCCACCGCCCCCGCCGCGAGTTCGGCGGCTGTGGCCAGCGGCGACAGGCATGCGACAAACCGGCCCACCGCTGCCGCGACATCCGGCAACTGCTCATCCGCAAAGCCCAGCAGGCTCGCCACCGTTTGCACCGGTACGCCGCACACGAACGCGTTCAGTGCGGCGGCATCGTCGACGGCATGCGCCGCGCCGGCGGCAATATGGGCCGCAATCCTGGCGGCAACCGTGCCCGCACGTTCAGCCACCTGCGCTGGCGGCAGGCGCGCCAGTGCGCCTTGCAGCGAAGCCTTCGGCGCCGCGTGACGCGCGCCGTCGTTCATCCGCACCAGTGCACCGAACAGTCGCGCCGCCGCCCCGGCCAGTGCCGCCGGCACCGGCTCATGCACCGGCCGCACGCCGCAATCCGGATGCGCCAGCACTTCGCGCACCGTGGCAGGATGCGCCACCACCCAAAGGCGCAGCCGTTCGTCGCGGCGCGGCGCCTCGTGTTCCGCCAGGGCCGCGTAATACGGATACGGGTCCGGGTGCGTGACGGCGGCCACGGCGTCGGCCGGCCAGTGATCGGTGTGCATGCTGCTCCTTTGCTTGATTGAACGGATGCAGTATCCTGAAAAACCCCCAGCGATACTTCGACGGAGACCGAACCATGGATGCAGCACGCTCGCACGCCGATACCGATACCGATTCCGATACCGACGGGCGCCTGGCCCGCATCGCCGCCGCCATTGCGGAACCGGCCCGCACGCGCATGCTGTGCAGCCTGCTGGACGGCCATGCGCGCACCAGCACCGAACTGTCGGCGGTGGCCGGCGTCAGCCCGTCGACCGCCAGCGCGCACCTGGCCCGGCTGCAGGAGGACGGCCTGCTGCGGCAGCTCGCGCAGGGCCGGCACCGCTATTACAGCCTGGCCGGCGGCGAAGTGGCCGCCGCGCTGGAAGCGCTGCTCGTCGTTGCGGGGGTACGGCGCGCACCGTTCCAGCCGCGCACGCCCGATCGCCTGCGCGAAGCCCGCACCTGCTACGACCACATGGCCGGCACCGTGGCCGTGGCACTGAACGATGGCTTCGTGGCGGCGGGCTGGCTGGCCGAACACGACGGCGAATACATCTTGTCGGCGGAAGGCGAGGAACGGTTCGCGGCGCTGGGGCTGGACATTCCCGCGCTGCGCCGCCAGCGCCGCCGCTTCGCCTGCCCGTGCCTGGACTGGAGCGAACGCCGGCCGCACCTGGGCGGCGCGCTGGGCGCCGCGTTGCTGGCGCTGGCACTGCGGCAAGGCTGGGTCGAGCAGGACCTCGACAGCCGCGCCCTGGCCGTGCCGCCGGCGGGCCGGCGCCGCATGCAGGCCGCGCTGGGCCAACTGGACGCGCTGTAGATAGCAGCGTGAATCGCAGCGTGAATCGAAGCCTAAATCGCAGGTGCAGGAATAAGCACGGATTAAGACTCGCGCCCGATGATGGAATTCCACAACCATTTCCAGGGAAGAGTCGACATGAAAGAAGCCATCCGTGCCAACAAGGGTTTCATCGCGTTCCTGCTGCTGTTCGGCATCTTCCGCACCGCGGTGGCGGACTGGAACCCGATCCCGTCCGCTTCCATGCGCCCCAATCTGCTCGAGGGCGACGTGGTGTTCGTCAACCGCCTTGCCTACGACGTCAAGGTTCCGCTGACCGATATTTCGCTGGCGCGCACCGGCGAGCCGCAAAGGGGCGACGTGGTCACGTTCTCGTCGCCGAAGGACGGCACCCGGCTGATCAAGCGCATCGCCGCGCTACCCGGCGACACGGTCGAGATGCGCGGCGAACGGCTGCTGATCAACGGCCGCCAGGCCGCCTACACGGTGCTGGGCAACGGCACCGAACATATCGACGCGCTGGGCGACCTGGCGGCGCTGCACCTGCGCGAGCATAGCGGCGATGCCGACTACCGTATCCAGGTGCTGCCGCAGGTCAGCGCGATGCGCGACTTCGGCCCGGTGCAGGTACCGCGCGACAGTTACCTGATGCTGGGGGACAACCGCGACAACAGCGGCGATTCGCGCGTGTTCGGCACGGTACCGCGCGCGCTGCTGATCGGCCGCGCCGAACGCATCCTCGTTTCCGCCGACATCAAGGGCAACTGGCAACCGCGCACGGACCGTATCGGCATGAGCCTGCGCCAGGAGTAATGCCGGCGTTGGCGCGCGCACTTGCGTCAATGTTAAGATCGGCGCTCCCCAGCTGAACGGCGAGCGACATGATCGAATTCGATGGCCTGGCCAAGCGCTACGGCGCTTATGAAGCGGTGCGGCCCCTGACCCTCGCGGTGCGGCGCGGCGAGGTATTCGGCTTTCTCGGCCCGAACGGCGCCGGCAAGACGACCACGATCCGGATGATGATGGGCATCCTCGTGCCCAGCGCGGGCCGGGTGCTGGTCGACGGCCTCGATTGCCATGCGGGCGCCGCCGAAGTGAAGCGCCATGTCGGTTACCTGCCCGACAATCCCATCTTCTACGATTACCTGCGCGGCCGCGAGATCCTGCAATTCGTCGGCGAAATGCACGGCCTGCCGCGGCATGCCGCCGCCACCCGCGCCGAAGGGTTGCTGGCCGAATTCGGGCTCGACGACGTGTCCGAGGAATTCGCCGTGAACTATTCGATGGGCATGAAGAAGAAGCTGGGGCTGGCATGCGCGCTGGTGCACGACCCGGCCGTGCTGATCCTCGACGAGCCGATCAACGGCCTGGACCCGCGTGCCGCGCGCGACGTGCAGGAACTGCTGATAGGCCGCGCGGCCGCCGGCAAGACCATCTTCGTCTCCACCCACCTGCTGGACATGGCGCAGCGCATGTGCGACCGGGTGGGGATCATCCACCGCGGCACGCTGGTGGCGACCGGCGCGCTCGACGAGCTGCGCGACGACGGCGATACGTCGCTCGAGGAAGTGTTCCTGCGGTTGACGGACGAAACGGACAAAGTGGCGCCGCAATGAACGGCCACCCGCCCGTGGGCACCGTGCGCGCCGCCTGGCTGCTGGCCCGGCTGCGGCTGCGCCGCCTGCTGAACCTGGCCACCGTGTCCCTGCGGCGCAAGCCCGGCGCCGGCCGCGCCGCCACCGCCGGCAAGCGCCGCGGCCGCTGGATCCTGCCGCTGGTGATGGCGCTGATGATGACGCTGGCGTTCTCGCACCTGTCGCACCAGATCGTCGTAAACCTGCATTGCGAGCTGACACCGGGCGATGTGTGCGCCGGCCAGGTCGATGCGGCCGGCCGCGAGCGCGTGGCCACGGACGACATGCGCGAAGCTCCCTTCACTTCCGGACTGGCGCGCGGGCTGGCGATGGAACTGTGGCTGCTCTGGCTCGTGGCATTGCTGGTGCCCCTCGGCAGCCGCGAACTGGCGCAGCCGGACTGGGACCTGGAATGGCTGGTCACGCTGCCGGTGCGCCGCAAGGGGCTGCTGTGGGCACGCGTACTGGAACGCACGGTCACCAACCCCACGGGCTGGCTGGTGCTGTGGCCGGCCGCGCTGATGATCGGCTGGCATGCCGGGCTGGACTGGACGGCGCCGCTGGCTGCCACGGTGGCGGCGCTGGCCCTGCTGGCGCTGGCCGCGGCAGTGCGCACGCTGGTCGATACGGGCCTGCGGCTGTCGCTGCCGCCGTCGCAGCTGCGCAACCTGCAGGCGGCGATCTCGGTGGCGGCGATGCCGCTGATTTACCTCGTCATCGCGCTGTCGACCGGCGCCAACGGCATGACCATGGGCTGGGCGCGCGCGTGGCCGGCGTGGACATTATGGACTCCGCCCGGCCTCGTGGTGCAGTGGCTCGATGCCCGCGCCGCGCCGGCGGCGATCGGCTTCGGCGCGCTGCTGGCGCTGCAGGCGGCGCTGTTGCTGGCGGCCGCCCTGGCGCTGCTGGAGCGCCAGTTGTCGACCGGGGTGGTGGCCGCCAGCTCGCGCGAGGCGGCACGGGCGCAGCGGCCACCGCCCGCGACCCGGCGCGCCCTGCCCGGTACCGCGCTGCAGCGGCGCGAATTGCAACTGCTGGCGCGCGATCGCACATTCCTCGTGCAGAGCCTCGTGGTGCCGCTGGTGATCATCGGCAGCCAGCTGTTCTTCACGGGCCGGATGGATGCGATGACGGAACTGGCCACGGACGGCGCGCTGCTGGCATCGATCGCGTTCGGGCTGGGCAGCTACGTGCTGCTGCTGTCGGCATTCCAGACGATCAACACGGAAGGCCAGTCGCTGTGGCTGCTGTACACCTTCCCCGCCACGCTGGAGCGGATGCTGCTGGAAAAGGCCCGCTTGTGGGCGGCGCTGGCGATGGTCTATCCCGCCGCCGTGTTCGCGGTCGGCATCGGCCTGGGGCCGGCCATCGATGTCGACCTGATTGCGCGGATCGCCCTGGTGGCGCTCGGCGTTCCGGTGTTCGCGCTGATCGCGGTGGCGCTGGGCGTCTTCGCTTCGGATCCGCTGGCGCAGGAAGCCGGGGCGCGCGTGCGGCCCACGTACGTGTACCTGTATTCGGTGCTCGCGGCGCTGTACGGCTACGCGTTGTACACCACCGAGTGGGCGCACCGCGCGGCCGTGGTGGTGCTCCTGGCCGGGCTGGCGCTGGCGCTGTGGCAAAAGGCACGCGACCACCTGCCCTATCTGCTGGACCCGACGTCGGCGTCGCCGCCGCGCGTCTCCGCGGCGGACGCCATGATTGCCGCGCTGCTGTTCTTTGCCGCGCAGGTGATCGCGCTCGCCGTCATCCACCGTGGCGGCGGCCTGCCTTCGCTGTCGGAGCTGGCGCTGGCACTGGCGATCAGCGGCGCCACCGTGTGGGCGCTGATGCGCTTCGTGTACTGGCGCATGGGCACGAACGGCGTGCCCGTGTTCCGCCACGGGCCGGTGCTGCCGGCCGTGCTGGCCGGCGCCACGTGGGCGGTGCCGGCCATCGCGGCCGGCGTGCTGTGGCTGCTGGTGGTGCGTCACTTCGGCCTCGGCCAGCTGAAGCCGGACGGCGCCATCGCGCTGCCGCTGCTGCTGGCCATCGCGTGCGTGGCCGCGCCGTTCTCCGAGGAATTCATCTTTCGCGGCCTGCTGTTCGGCGGCCTGCGCCGCTCGCTGCCCTTCATGGCGGCAGCCGTGGCCAGCGCGGCGCTGTTCGCCGTCGTGCATCCGCCGTTGTCGATGCTGCCGGTGTTCGTGCTGGGCCTGTGCACCGCGTGCGCCTACGGGCGCAATGGCGGCCTGCTGGCCCCGGTGGTCACGCACGCGCTGTACAACGGGGTGATGATCTTCATCCAGGCCTGAACGGCCGGGGCGCGGCTACAGCAGGCGCTGCGGGAACAGCGCGCCGATCGCCCACAGCGTCAGTGCGCCCAGCGCGCTGACGGCGGCCGTCACCACCACGATCATCAGCGGCAGGTGGTGCTCGGCCAGCTCATCGGCCAGCACGATCGTGCCCAGCGCCACGATCAATTGAAGCGGCACGATGACGCGCAGGCGCCGCGGCGCCAGCGGATAGCCGCGCCGGTACAGGTTGCGCGCAACGAGTACCACCGGCCCGCACAGCACGGCCAGGAACACGGCGACGATCAGGATCAGTTGCAGCAGGCGCATTCTTGGTCATTCCTGGAAAATTGTCAGCATACTGCAGCCACCCGCCAGTAATGCAGGAATATTTCTGGGCAAAAAAAGCGGTGGCCGGAAACCGGACCACCGCGAAGGGAAGCGCGCCATGGGGCAGGCGCAGGTGAAACTCGGTACATGCTGCATGTTCGTGCACGGCGGCGCGGGGCCGCCGTGGCTCACTTGCGGCGCTGCTTCTACAGCCACTGCATTGCAGCGCTGCGGTTGCGGCGCTTGTTACAGGTGCGGTGCGACTTGCGGCAGCAGCTCTTCGAAGGTGCGGCCGGTGCCGTTTTCGCCGATCGCGTGCATTTTCCATTCGCCGTTGTGGCGGTACAGCTTGGCCATGATCTGGGCGCTGTGCGAGCCCTGCACGGACAGGTCGAAACGCGCCACTTCCTTGCCGTTGTTGGCATTCAGCAGGCGGCAATACGCGTTCTGCACTTGCGCGAAGCTCTGGCCGGTGAAACTGTTCACGGTGAACACGATGCTCTTCACGTTGGCGGGCACCTGCGCCAGGCTGACGCTGATCTGCTCGTCGTCGCCATCGCCGGCGCCGGTGCGGTTGTCGCCCGAGTGCACCACGCTGCCGTCGCGGCTTTTCAGCTGGCGGAACCAGATCGTGTCCACCGGCTTGTTGGCCTCGTCGAACAGCAGGCACGATGCGTCGAGGTCGATGTCGGCGCTCTTCGCGCCGAAGCCCAGGAAGCCCTTGCTCTTCACGGAATCCCAGCCCAGGCCCATCGTCACATGCGTGAGCGCGCCGCCGGCTTCCTTGTCCAGAGAGATCTTCTGGCCCTTCGTCAAATTCACTGACATCACATACTCCTTCTCAATGCCGGCGGCTGAAAGGCCGCCGGCAGCCATGCGTTTTACTGAAGACTCAAACGGACACGCCGTAGCTCGTTGCCAGGGCGGCCAGGCCGCCCTGGAAGCCCTGGCCCACGGCGCGGAACTTCCAGTCGGTGCCGCTGCGATACAGCTCGCCGAACACCATCGCCGTTTCCGTCGAGCTGTCTTCGGACAGGTCGTAGCGCGCCACTTCCTGGCCGTTGGCGCTGTTCACGCAGCGCACGAAGGCCTTCTGCACCTGGCCGAAGTTCTGGCGGCGGCTCTCGGCATCGTGGATCGTCACGCAGACGGCCACGCGGTCGACATCGGCCGGCACTTTCGTCAGGTCGACGTTCACCGTCTCGTCGTCGCCGGAACCTTCGCCGGTGCGGTTGTCGCCCGAGTGCACGATGGCGCCGTCGGTGGACTTCAGGTTGTTGTAGAAGATGAAGTCCTGATCGCTGCGCACCTTGCCATCCGTTTTCAGGATGAACGCCGAACTGTCGATGTCGAATGCCGCGCCGTCGGTGTTGCGCACGTCCCAGCCCAGGCCGATGGTCAGTTGCGACAGACCGGGAGCTTCCTTGCTCAGGTTGACGTTACCGCCTTTTTGCAGACTGATTGCCATGATCGATTACTCCTTCGTTGATTGAGACACCTTGCTTGCATACGCAGCGCGACTGGTGTCATGTAGCGCGCCGCGATTCCTTGTGGAGGGAGCTTACCCCCTCCTGCCCTCACGCCATGGCGAGGGCCGCCTGCCGTTTCCGGTACTGCAGCGAAGACCACACCGAGGCCGCGATGAAGGCCACGCCGATCAGGCCGGTGAAGATCTCGGGTACATGGAACTTCATGCTCGCCAGCATGATCACGGCCAGGATGCCGATCGCATAGTGGGCGCCATGCTCCAGGTACACATACGCATCGAGCGTGCCCTTCTCCACCAGGTACACCGTCATCGAGCGCACGAACATCGCGCCGATCGCCAGGCCCACCATGATGATGACCACGTCCTTCGTGATGGCGAACGCGCCGATCACGCCGTCGAAGCTGAACGATGCGTCGAGCACTTCCAGGTACAGGAAGCCGCCGATACCGCCGCGCTTGACCATCTCGCCCACGCCGCTGTCGCCTTCCTCGCCCGCTTCCAGGTAGCTCGACAGCGCATCGACACCAACGTAGATCAGCAGGCCCCACAAGCCGGACAGCAGCACCGCCAGCTTCTGGCCTTCGCCCACCAGCGACATGCAGCCCAGCAGCGTGCCCAGCGCCACGATGATCGAGATCGACGAGATCTTGCCCAGCGAACCGAGTTTCTTCTCGAAGTTGCCCAGCCAGTGCGTTTCCTTTTCATGGTCGAGCACGAAGTTCAGGAACACCATCAGCAGGAAGATGCCGCCGAAAGCCGCCACTTCGGCATGGTGCTCGGTCAGGTGGCGCGAATATTCGTCCGGGTTGTTCAGCGCCAGCGTCCACACCTCCGTCAGGCCGATGTCGGCCGCCACGGCCACGATCACCAGCGGGAACAGCAGCCGCATGCCGAACACGGCGATGATGATGCCCACGCCCAGGAACAGCTTGCGCCAGAAGTCGTCCCACGTCTTCAGCACCGAGGCGTTGACCACCGCGTTGTCGAACGACAGCGAGATTTCCATCACCGCGAGAATGACGGCAACGCCCAGTGCGGACAGCGCGCCCGCGATGCCTGCGTTCCGGTAACCCCACCACCCGGCGATCGCCAGGCAGAGGGCCGTTACCAGGAATGAGATCCTGAAATGTTTCATCGGATACTTCTTTCTTTATTGATCAATGTCACGCAGTGTAGAGAAAACCATCGATTAGAAAAATAGTAGATTCTGTGAACCTGACTTCGTAAAAACCGAAGCATCAGCTTCCATCGGGCAAGCCATCAGGGCAGTTGCGCCGCCCCCGGCACCTCGGCGGCAAGGCCCGCCGTCGCGACGTGCGTGCCGAAATGCCGGGCGCGGGCGATCACGGCGTTGGCCCAGTTGCGGTGCGTGGCCACTTCGCACATCGAATCGTCCATCCTGAACACGGCGGGCGCGTCGCGCTCCAGGATGCGCTGCGCCATTGCCACCTCGGTGGGTTGTACGCGGAAATGCTGCTCGATCAACTCGATCTGTGAAGGGTGGATCGCCGTCTTGCCCACCATCCCGTAGGCGATGTCCTGCTGCACTTCCTGCGCCAGCAGCGCCGGGCAATCCAGGTGCTCGAACACCGGCGACGTCAAGCGGAAGCCATGCGGCCGGAACGTCGTCACCAGGCTGGCGATCACGGGCCCCAGCGGCGACTGGTAGATGGTCATGTCGCGCGACCGGCGCAGCCCCAGCAGCGCCAGCAGGTCGTTGCCGCCGATCCGCAGCGCCAGGATGCGGTGCGCCACGTCCGGTGCCGCCAGGCGCAGGCGCATCGCGCGCATTTCCGCCGGGTCGAACACTTCGGCCGTTTCCAGCGTGGGCATCAGCAGGTGGCGGGTATCGGCCAGCGGACCCAGGTAGTCGTCCAGGTTGTCGCGCGTGGCCTTGGGAATCACGAAACCGGTCAGTTTCCCGGCGCCGTTCATCGCGAGCACGCGTTTCAGCACCTCGGCGTTGCGCACGCGCACGAAGCGGTCGAGCCGCGCGTCCGGGTGCATCGTCTCCAGCGTATCGGCAAGGCAGGCCAGTGCGAATTCGAGTTCGCGTTCGGCCACCGCGTCTTCCGTGCAGAAGATCACCGACCGCAGCGACGCCATCCGCTCGCCGTTCGCGATGCCGGGCAGGTGCTTGTGGGTCGCCGGCACATACAGCGATGCGCCTATGGGTTTGTCATGCATCGCTTCCCCTCCTGATCAGTGAAACGCCCTGGTAGGGCAATGTCCGGTCGACCACGACCGGCACTTCTTTTTCGTGCGCGAGCAAATTCAGGTGCGCCACGTCGGCCGCTTCGCGGTCGCGCAGGATGAGCAGCCGCGGCACGCGCCGCAACAGCACGCGCGTGGCTTCGCCGATCCCCGGCTTGATCAGGTTGATGTCGGCGATGTCGTAGCGCTGCGCCAGCGCGGCCAGGCAGGCGCGCGACGTGGCCGCGGCACGCTCCCTGTCGAGGGGCACCGCGGCGGGCACACCGCTTGCCGCGATGTCCAGCGCGGCGGGCACACCGCTTGCCGCGATGTCCAGCGCGGCGGCGGCGATGTCGTCGGCGAAGGCGCGCGACCGGTCGTGCGCGGCGAGTTCCCCGTAGACCACGCAGCCATGGAAATCTTCCGGCCCGATGTCGCCATTGACCACGGTACGGCTGACCAGGCCCGATACGGTGGCATTCAGGATGCTCGACGGGATCAGGTAATCGTCCGCCGAGCTGGCGCAGGCGGCGGCGCCGGCCAGGTCCGACAGCACGAACAGGCCGCTGTCGATCGCCACGCCGTACCGCGCGTTGAACAGTCCGACGGACCGCTCCAGCTCGCGGGCGATCACGCCCTTGCCGGTCCAGCCGTCGACGAACACGATCGATTCCGGCGCATGCCGCGCCACGATCGTGCGCAGCGCGACCTCGTCGATCCCCCGGTCGCGGATGATCGATACCGAATAATGCACGACCTCGCGCCGCAGCACGCCATCCAGCAGGCGCCTGACGATCACGCCGACCGGCGTGCCGGCCCGCGCCAGCGACACCAGCGTGACCGGGCCGGCCCGGCGCGCGGCGATCAGGTGTGCAAGGCGCAGGCAATCGTGCGCCATCCGCGCGCGGTTGGCATGGCATGCGGCGTCGAACAGGGCCAGGTGCCGGCTGGACGGCGGCGACTCAGCCGACAGCATTTCGCTGTAGTGCCTGCGGCCCGACTGGATCAATGCCTCCTTCTCCCGTACCGACACGAAGGCACGGCCGGGCAGCCGCTTGAGCAGGAAGCGCACGTCGTCCTGCCGGTAGCTCCCCGAAAATCCCGCGGACGCGCCCGCATTGGCCATGGTCATAGCGCGCCCACCGTCAGTGCCGACAACTGCGTGCCGTTCGGGATGATGGCGTAATCGCAGGCCGCCATGAAGCGGGCGTCGGAGCGGCTGTCGCCCATGCCGAACGTCATGATCTCGCCATGCTCGTCGCGCAGCCGGGCTTGCAGGTATTCCACCGCGCGGGCCTTGTTCAGCCGTTTCGGCAGCACCGCCAGGTTGTTGCCGTTGCGGTGCAGGCAGAAGTCGCCGCCCTGCCCGGCGAGCCATGGCGCCACGGCCTCGCGTTCGATCGCGTCGAGCCGTGCCATGTCCCGCTCCGGGTCCTTCACGTTCACATAGAACGGCAGGCCGAGATCCTCCACCAGCCGCGCCCGCGCCGGCATGCCGGCCCGTCGCGCGTAGTCGTCGATCACGGCCAGCACCTGCCGCAGGCCAGGCAAGGCGGTGGCCATGTCGTCGCGCATGCGCGCCAGCCACACGGGGTCCGGCTGCCCGTCGGGCGCCAGGATGATGCCGCCGAAGTCGACGATCCGGTAGTGCGTGAACGGATAATCCACGCGCGCCAGCCCGTCGCGATCGCGCGCCGTGGTCGGGATCAGCGTCATGCCCTGGCCGACCATGGCGAGAAAGGCGCGCTGCCGCCCGTTGGTGTACGAGTTTGCCGAGCCATCCTTCAGGAACGCGATCGGGCGCAGCTCATCGCGGGTATCGCACTTGCGCAGCGAATGGAACAGCGTGTCGTCCAGGTCGACAAACAGGAACTTGTTCACGACGCGGCTCCATCGGCGACGTCGACCTGCCGGCCGGACCGGAAATGCACCAGCCGGCCGCCGACCTGCGCGGCCAGGTCGCGCAACGCGTCGTTTGCGGGGGTTTCATGGCAGACGAACACGTGCGCGTACTGTCCGGGCAGCAGGTTGTAGACGTAATTGGCGATGCCTTCGCCGTAATTGTCGGCAAACGCCAGCCGGCTGCCGATCGCGCCCCATTCGAGGATCGGCGAACGGGTGGTCGACTGCACGCGGACGTCGATGCCGCGCTCTTCCAGCGCGCGCGCCAGCAGGAACGGCGCATGCATGAATTCGCCCGTGCCGAGAACGAGCACGCGTTCGCCCGGAGCGGCCATCGACGCCAGCGTGTCGACGGTTGCCGCCGGGACGGTCAAGGATTGCGACAATCCCGCGCGGCCGAAGGCACCGCCGACAGCGACGCCGCCCGCCGCGCCGACCACCTGCGCCGGCGCCGTTTCCGGAAAGCTTTCCCCGGCGGTGAATTCGAAGCTGCCGTTCAGCGCCGCACCGTGCGACACCGGCAGGCCGATGCCGCCGGCCAGCGCATTGGCCGCCTGCGCGCCCATGAAATTGGTGAGCGTGGCCAGGTGCACGTGTTCCAGCGCCGGATTGAGCGTGCGGCAGGCCGCCGCCAGGTTGCGGAACGTGGTGCCGGTGCTGGCTTCGTCATCGACCAGCACGAGCGTGCGGGCGCGCAGGAACAGGGCGTGCAGCGCCGGGTCGGCGGGCAGGTGCAGGAACTGGCGCGGCGCATGGCTGTGCGGTTCGGCGAATTCGATCAGGGGCGCGCCCTCGATCCGGTAGCGCGTGGTGTGCAGGAACAGCGCCTCGTGTTCCGGGGCGCGCCGCAGGTGGGCCTCGAACACGCCCTGCCCGAGGCCGATCGCCGTCTCGGCCAGCGCGATGAACACCGCGGGGCCGGGTAGGCCGGGGGGCAGCTGCGCGGCCAGCGCATCGTGCAGCCCGGCCATCACGCCGGGCCGCGACGGCCAGTGCTTGCCGAGCACCTTGCTGACGAACAGGAAGCCGCGCTTGGCATTGGCGCGCGCGCCGAAGCCGAGCAAAGCGTCCAGCGGATAGGCGGGCAGGCTGGCCGCCGCATCGGTGGACACCCGCAACACGCCGGTCGGCATGGCGACCTCGCGGAAATCGCCCGCACGCTTGCCGAGTTCGTCGTCCATGCAGCGGTCGTTCATTGCATGCCCTCCAGTTCGATGGCATGCGACCACTCGCCGACACGAACGCCCGCGCGCACCGCCGGAATTTCCAGCTGCCCGTAGCCCCGGTCGAACCCGGCCAGTGCCAGGTACGGCAGCGCGGGCCCGGCCATGCAGGCCATGCCGACGCCGCCGGACATGCGCGGATTGATTTCCAGCAGCCGCATCTGCCCGCCGCTTTCGCGGAACTGCACGTTGAACACGCCGTTCAGGCAGTACGCGGCGGCCAGCCGCGCCACGGCGTCGAGGATCACGGGCTGCGGATCGATGACCTGGCCGGTCCCCTCCTTCGCCAGCTTGCGGCGCGGTACCGCGCAGACGAGACGGCCGTCGTCGGCCACGCAGTCGACACTGTATTCCAGGCCTTCGAGGAACTCCATCAGCAGCATCGTGCGGAACTTTTCCAGCCCGGCCAGGCCGGCGCGCAGGTCCTTCAGGCCGATCTGGTACTGGTCGCCGGCCATCAGGATCTGCGCGCTGCTGCGTTCCTCGTCCAGTTCGGCGAAGCCCAGACCGTACACGGACTTCGACGGCTTGACGCACAGCTTCGGGTACTTCGCGCGCAGCGCGGCATGGCCGGCATCGAACTCCGCCAGCGTGGTGAACGGCACGGTTTCCGGCGGTGCCGCGATGGGCAATTCCACGGTTGCGTAGAACTGCGCCTTGTCGTGCAGCAGCGCCAGCACTTCGGGACTGGCCACGGCCAGCACCCGGGTGCCGATCGCGGCGAAGCGCTCCCTGGCACCGCTGACCAGGGCCGCCTCGCGATGGGGAACGAAGATGCCGATATCCCACCGCTGGCAGAATTCGAGGCACCATTCCAGGTAGTCATTGCCGCTGACGGGCGGCTCCAGCTCGAACTGGTGGGCCGCATGGGCGGCGACCGTCTTGCTGCCCGCCGAGTACACCAGGTGGTAGCGCCCGGCGCTGTCGTACTGCCGGATCAGGGTCATCGCGTTGTAGATCGATGAAAATGTTCTGTTGTACCAGACTCGCATATGCCCTCGTTGGCGTAAATATTGGTGTAGACAAGCAACCGGCAGGCCGCGCGGCGCGGCCTGCCGGAATATCGAAAGCGGTGGCCGGTTGCCCGGGCCACCGCAAGGCAGCGCGCCATGGGACAGGCGCGGGTCGAACACGGTATCTGTTGCGTGTCTCTGCGCGGCGGCCCGGGACCGCCGCGACGTCGCACTACCACGCTGCTGTTACAGCCCTTCATTCGCAGCAGCGCTTTCCTTACAGGTGCGGCGCGACCTGCGGCAGCAATTCCTCGAACGTGCGGCCGTTGCCGTTTTCGCCGATCGCGTGCATCTTCCATTCGCCGCCGTGGCGATACAGCTTGGCCATGATCTGGGCATTGTGCGAACCCTGCACGGACAGGTCGAAACGCGCCACTTCCTTGCCGTTGGCCGCGTTGACCAGCCGGCAGTAGGCGTTCTGCACTTGCGCAAAGCTCTGGCCGGTGAAGCTGTTCACGGTGAACACAATGCTCTTCACGCTGGCCGGTACCTGCGCCAGGTTGACGCTGATCTGCTCGTCGTCGCCGTCGCCCGCGCCGGTGCGGTTGTCGCCGGAGTGCATCACGCTGCCGTCGCGGCTTTTCAGCTGGCGGAACCACACCACGTCCACCGGCTTGTTGGCCTCGTCGAACAGCAGGCACGACGCATCCAGGTCGATGTCGGCGCTCTTGCTGCCGAAACCGAGGAAACCCTTGCTCTTCACGGCATCCCAGCCCAGCCCCATCGACACCTGCGACAGCGCGCCGCCGGCTTCCTTGTCCAGAGAGATCTTCTGGCCCTTCGTCAGATTGACCGACATGTCATCCTCCTCGTCATTGCGCTCACCGATGGATTCACCGGTGAGCTCCCTGCCATGTTTGTTACTGCGGCTTGCTGCTCGACAGCCAGGACAGGAATGCCGCGCGGCTGCGCGAGCACACCACGACCTTGCCGTTGCCGGAGAAGCGCAGCACCATCCCTTCGCCGCTCGTCACGCTGTTGACCAGGTTGCCCAGGAAACCGGCGCTGCGGTTGGTCGACACCGAGATCTCGTAGCGCAGCGAGCTGTCCCAGCACACCACGTGCGAGTTGTCGATCGTGATGTCCTTGCCGGCTACCACGTCCAGCGTGGCCACCGAGCCGAAGCCCGATACCACCAGCTGGCCGTTGCCGGCAGTCTCCGTGATGAAGAAGCCGCCGGTCTGGCCGAACAGCGCGGTGCCCACGTTCTGGGTGCGCACCTTCAGGTCAACGCTCGAGGTGGCCGCCACGAACGCGCCGTCGCTGATCATGTACTGGCGCTGGCCCACGTCGAGCACCTGCATCGCGCCCGGCAGCGTGGGCGACAGCAGGCAATCGCCATCGCCCTTGACGGCCTCGATGTGCTGCTGGAAGAACGATTCGCCGTTGGCGAAGGTGCGCATCAGCGCCGCCCCCAGCCCGCCGTTCATCTTGCCTTTCAGCTCGAGGGCCGACTCCATCATCACCATGGCGTTCGATTCGCAATAGATCTTCTCGCCATGGCGCAGGGAGACGTGCAGGAACGGATCCTCTTCGCCGGTAATGGAAAAGACAGGCATGCTTACACCGCCACGCCGTAGCTGGTGGCCAGCGCGGCCAGGCCGCCCTTGTAGCCCTGGCCGACGGCGCGGAATTTCCAGTCGCTGCCGTTGCGATACAGTTCGCCGAACACCATCGCCGTTTCCGTCGAGCTGTCTTCGGACAGGTCGTAGCGCGCCACTTCCTGGTTGTTGGCGCTGTTCACGCAGCGCACGAAGGCCTTCTGCACCTGGCCGAAATTCTGGCGGCGCGCTTCGGCATCGTGGATCGTCACGCAGACGGCGATCTTGTCCACATCGGCGGGAACCCGGGCCAGGTCCACCTGCACGGATTCGTCATCGCCCTCGCCCTCGCCGGTGCGGTTGTCCCCGGAGTGCACGATTGACCCATCGGTGGACTTCAGGTTGTTGTAGAAGATGAAGTCCTGGTCGCTGCGCACCTTGCCGTCGGCTTTCAGCAGGAAGACCGAACTGTCGATGTCGAATGCCGCGCCGTCGGTGTTGCGCACATCCCAGCCCAGGCCGATGGTCAGTTGCGACAGACCGGGGGCTTCCTTGCTCAGGTTGACGTTGCCGCCTTTTTGCAGACTGATTGCCATGATCGATTACTCCTTGAAATAAAAGACACCCTTCTTCCCGACACGGCGCATCGGTGTCGTGCGTGCGCCGCGGTTCTTGCGGGGAACCCCCGCCTGGTTCTACTTAGTTTGCCACCAAGTTTGCCACTTATTTACTTGTTTTTCCCTTAAATCCCCAATCCCGTCATACGATGGCTGCGGCTTGCTGCCATTTACGGCAGCAAGCCGGTGGCCATCCGGGGCGGCGATGAAGGCCACGCCGGCCACGCCTGCCAGCCTCGTATGCGATAGGGGCCGTCCTGTAACGATCAATTGTCTGTTTGATCAATGTCACGTAGTGTAGAGGAAGGCTTCCAATTGAAAAATAGAAGATAATGTGAACTTTACTGCGTAAAACCCGAACCATGAAAACCAGCGGCATCAATTTCCGCCACCTGTATTTCTTTCGCGTGGTGGCCGCGGAAGGCAGCGTGACGCGTGCAGCCGAGCGCCTGGGACTGGCGATCCAGACCGTCAGCGCGCAGTTGTCCGCGCTCGAGCAATCGGTGGGCAAGCAGCTCCTGACGCAGCAGGGCCGCCGCCTGGTGCCCACCGAAGCCGGCCGCGTCGCGCTGACCTATGCCGAGCAGATCTTCGAGCTGGGCGACCGCATGCAGGAAGCGTTGAACGAGGCCGATGCGGGCCGCACCCGGCTGACGGTGGGCATCTCCGATTCGCTGCCCAAGCTGATCGCCTACCGCCTGCTGCGCGCGGCCTTCGACATGAAAGTGCCGGTCAAGCTGGTGTGCGTGGAGCGCGAGTTCGAATCGCTGCTGGCCGATCTGGCGCTGCACAAGCTGGACGTGGTGCTGACCGACCGTTCGGTGCGCGCCTCGGCCAGCCTGCGCGTGTACAACCACCTGCTGGGTGAAAGCGAGATGCTGTTGTTCGGTACACCCGAGCTGGCGCACCGGTATGGCCGCGAGTTCCCCGCCACACTGAACGGCGCGCCGCTGCTGCTGCCGACGCGGAACAACGCGCTGCGCGGCCGCATCGACGAATGGCTGCTCAAGCACGACGTGCGGCCGGACGTGGTGGGCGAATTCGAGGACAACGCCATGCTGACCACCTTCGCGCGCGACGGCCTGGGCCTGTTCTTCGCCCACGCCAGCCTGGAGAAGGATATCGAACTGCAATACGGCGCGATCCCCGCCGGCACGGCCACCGAACTGCGCGAACAGTTCTATGCGATCTCGAGCGAGCGGCGCATCAAGCATCCGGCGGTGGAAGCGATCATGGCGGCGAACACGGGGCTGTTCACGGTGTAAGGGGTGCAAGGGCGCACCCCGCGCCGCCCCGGAATTGCGCCGCTTCGGTCCGGGTCGGATAAGATGTATGTTTTAACTACCCGCTTCGATGAATTCCGCACCATTGCGCGCCATGCCGCGCGGTGACGAAAGCAGTCGAAGTGCGTCCTATGCATAATCTACTGCTGGTCCTCCTTGCCTTCTTCCTCGTCGCACTGAACGGTTTTTTCGTTGCCGCCGAATTCGGCATCGTGACACTGCGCCGCACCCGCGTGCGCGCCATCGCGAAAACACAGGGGCTCAGGGGCCGCATCCTCGAAAAAGTCCATGGCCAGCTCGATGCTTACCTGTCCGCCTGCCAGCTGGGCATCACGCTGGCCTCGCTGGGCCTCGGCTGGATCGGCGAACCGGCGTTTGCCGGGCTGCTCGAACCGCTGCTGTTCGGTATCGGCATCACGTCCAACGAGGTGGTGCACGGCATTTCGTTCATCTTTGCCTTCGTCACGATCTCGTTCCTGCACATCGTCGTGGGCGAGCTGGCGCCCAAGTCGCTGGCCATCCGCGTGCCCGAAGCGGTCGCCGTGTGGTGCGCGCTGCCGCTGTACGGCTTCTACTGGGCGATGTACCCGGCGATCTGGGTGCTGAACAAGAGCGCCAACATGGTGCTCCATCTCGCCGGCCTGCGCGGCACGGGCGGCCACGACTCGCATTATTCGACGGACGAACTGAAGCTGATCCTGCGCACCAGCCAGCCCGGCGAGAAATTCAACAAGGACGAGCGCAACATCCTCGCCAACACGCTCGATTTCTCGCAGCTGCGCGTATCGGACCTGATGCGGCCCATCAACGAGGTGATCGCGCTGCACGCTTCCCGCCCGCTGACGGCGAACCTGGAAACCGTGGTGCGCAACCGCTTCTCGCGCTACCCGTATTTCGACGAGGACGGCAACTCGGTGCTGGGCGTGGTGCACCTGAAGGACCTGTTCTTCGCGCAGCAGTCCGGCAAGCCGATCACCACGTTTACGCCGTTCCTGCGGCCGGTGGAGACGATTTCCGCGCGCACGCCGGCAATCGAGCTGTTCCGCCGTTTCCGCGAGGGTGCGCCGCACTTCGCGCTGATCGGCGAAAAGGGCAAGCGCCCGGTGGGCTTCCTGACGCTGGACAACCTGCTCGGCGCGATGGTCGGCGAGATCCACGATGAATTCCGCCTGAACGAAAACGACTGGCTCAAGCAGGAGGACGGCGCGCTGATCGGCAAGGCCAGCCTGCCGATCTTCTCGCTGGAGCGGATGCTGGGCATCGACATCGAAAACGAGGAACTGGGCCTGGACGAGGTGGAATCGGTGGGCGGCCTGATCATGCTGAAGCTGGGCGACATCCCGAAACAGGGGCAGCGCGTGAGCTTCAACGCATTCGACCTGGTGGTGCGCAAGATGAACGGCCCGCGCATCCTGCTGGTGAAAGTCATCCCGCGCACGGGCCGCACGTCAGAGGACGAGCAGGACTGACGTTGCATTCCATATAATGGGGTCTTTCACCCGCCGTGGAGGACCCGCATGCCCCGTCTCCGATTCATTCTCCCTGCCCTGCTGCTGGCCGCCGCCGCGTCGGCGCACGCCGCGCCGCAATACGTGGAAGTGGGCACGCCGCTGCCGCGCTTCCACCTGCTGAAGGAAGGCAGCCACCGTTACCTGCGCTACCTCCGCTCCGCCGACGGCAATACCGCCCTCGACATCTGGCAGCGCGACATCCACTTCGACGGCAAACAGATGCAGATCCGGCAGCGCTGGGACGCGGTCGGCAAGGCGCCTTCCGTGAAACGCCTCGAATCCACGTTCGAGGCCGGCACCTTTCGCCCGTACACGCACGTGCGCATCACGGAAAAGGATGGCAGGAAGACCGTGGAAGGCTTTGCGTTCGCCGCCGGCAAGATCACCGGCATGGCCGAGCTGCAGGACAACACGCAGAAGAACCTGGCGGTGGAATCGAAGGAAGCGGCGTTCAACTTCGAGGCCGACATGGAACTGCTCCAGGCGCTGCCGCTGGCCGACGGCTACGAGGCCCAACTGGTGTTCTACCATGCCGGCGGCGCCGCCGCCCCGGCGCGGTATACCTTCAGGGTGGCCGGCAGCGAAGCGATCGCCGGCCCCGCCGGCCCGGTCGACTGCTGGATCGTCACCACCGACTACAACGTGCCGGGCAGCCTGTCGAAATTCTGGTACGCCAAGGGCACACAGCTGATGGTGAAGCAGGAGAGCCCGTTGCCGGATGGGCGCACGCTGGTCAAGACGCTGTTGAACTGAGTGTGGCTGTCGAGGACTTCGGTGTCGGACACCGGTCCTCGCGCACGGCACGTTGTTCCTATGGCGCCGCCTCGCCCTGTTCGTGCTCCGGCCGGTGCGGGCTGACCGGGTTGACATTGGTCCAGTTGCGCAGCAGGCCGAGGGCCACGGCGAGCAGGGTCGGGCCGATGAACAGGCCGACGAAGCCGAAGGCGATCACGCCCCCCATCACCCCCAGCAACACGAGCAGGAACGGCAGGCTGGAGCCGCGGCTGATCAGCATCGGCTTGACGACGTTGTCGACGCCGCTGATCAGGAACACGCCCCACACCGCCATGAAGATCGCCCAGCCGGTGCTGCCCTGGTAGAACAGCCAGATCGCGGCGCCGCCCCAGATCAGCGGCGGGCCCACGGGAATCAGCGAGAACAGGAACGTGGCCACGGCCAGCAGCGCGACGGCCGGCACGCCGGCAATCATGAAGCCGGCGGCGGCGACAAAGGCCTGCGCCAGCGCGGTGCCCAGCAAGCCGTACATCACGCCGCGTACCGTGCGGCTGACGGTATCGGCCACTTCGGGCGCATGCTCGCCCATGATCTTGCCCATGCCGATCGACAGCGCCCTGAGCAGCGTATCGCCATCGCGGTACAGGAAGAAGCTGACGAAGGCGGCCAGGCTCACCTGCGCCACCCCGCTGCCCAGCACGAGGCCGCCGCCCAGCAGGAAGTGGCGTGCCGGTTCCATGAAGCGCTTGGCGGTGTCGATCAGCTGCTCGCGGCTGCTGATCAGGTTCTGCACATAGTGGTAGGCCGTCTCGCCGATGACCGGGATGCCGCGCAGCCAGTCGGGCGCGACCATCGTGCCGGATGCCAGCGCGTCGCGCAGCGCGCGGTAGACATTGCCGGCATTGTCCGCCACGTTCCATGTGACGAGCGCCAACGGCAGGATGATCAGCAGGATCAGCGACACCGTCATCACGGTGGCGGCGAGCGTGCGCCGGCCGCGCAGGCGGTGCAGCAGCCGCTGGAACATCGGCCAGCTGGAAATCGTGATCGCGCAGGCGAACAGCACGGCGGGCAGGAACGGCCGCAGCACCCACAGGCAGCCGATGACGAGGAACACGATCGCCGCGAGGCGGGTATAGGGTTGAAAGCGTTTTTCCATGCGGCGGCATCCTCCGGGGTATGCCGCCGCAAATGGGGACGACCTGCCAGGGATGCAAGCTTGGCACGAATGCAGCGCGGCCCCGTGGAGGGGCCGCGAGGGCTTGCAATGCGGAAGGGGCTAGCGGATCAGGACAGCAGCTGCTTCAGGTCGTGCACGACCGGCTTCGTGCCCTGCGCGTGGCGCAGGAACAGGCGCACCTTGCCCTGCTTGTCGAACACGAAGCTGCCTGCCGTGTGGTCGATCGAGTAGGTGGCCGGATCGTCCTTGCCCGGCACCTTCTGGTAGAACACCTTGAACTCCTTGGCCGTCTGGGCGATTTCGGCCGGCGTGCCGTACAGGCCTGTAAAGCGCGGATCGAACGCGGGCACGTACTGCTTGAGCAGTTCGGGCGTGTCGCGCTCCGGGTCCAGCGTCACGAACAGCACCTGCACCTGGTCGGCCTGCGGGCCCAGTTCCTTCATCACGGCGGCCATTTCGGCCATCGTGGTCGGGCACACGTCCGGGCATTGCGTGAAGCCGAAGAACATCACTACCACCTTGCCCTTGTAGCTTTCCAGCGTGACCGGCTTGCCGTTGTGGTCCTTCAGCGAAAAACCCTTGGCATGGGTGGCGCCGGTGATGTCGACGTTGACGAAATTGGCGCGTTTTTCGGAGCACCCCAGCAGAACACTCAGGAAGAACAGCGCGGCAAGCAGTTTTTTCATGTCAGATCCGGATGTAGTGATCGAGCAGCAGCGCGCCGAACAGCAGCGCCAGGTACAGGATCGAGAAGGCAAAGGCCTTGCGGGCCAGCAGGTCGCTGTAGTTGCGCCAGATGCGCCAGCCGTACCACAGGAAGACGGCATCGAGCACGACGGCGCAGGCCAGGTAGATCGTCCCGCTCATGCCCACGGCGAACGGCAGCAGCGTGGTGGCCGCCAGCGCGATCGAATACAGGAACACGTGGAACTGCGTGAACGCCATGCCGTGCGTGATGGGCAGCATGGGCAGGCCGGACTTGGCGTAATCGTCGCGGCGATACAGTGCCAGTGCCCAGAAATGCGGCGGCGTCCACAGGAAGATGATCAGCACCAGCAGCCAGGCCTGCATCGGCACGTCGTTGGCCACGGCGGCCCAGCCCAACGCCGGCGGCATCGCGCCCGACAGCCCGCCGATGACGATGTTCTGCGGCGTGGCCGGTTTCAGGATCATCGTGTAGATGACGGCGTAGCCGACGAAGGTGACGAACGTGAGCCACATCGTCAGCGGGTTCACCAGCGCATACAGGATCCACATGCCGGCGCCGCCAATGATGCTCGAAAAGATCATCGTCTGTGTGGGCGTGATCTCGCCGCGCGCCATCGGCCGGCGCGCGGTGCGGGCCATGCGCGCGTCGATCTCGCGCTCGGCCAGGCAGTTGACGGCGAACGCGGCGCCCGCCAGCAGCCAGATGCCGATGGTGCCGGCCACCACCACGCGCCAGTCCGGCAATTCGTCGGTAGCGAGGAACATGCCGATCACGGCGCAGAACACGGCCAGCTGTGTCACGCGCGGCTTCGTCAGCGCCCAGTACTGGGCGATGCGGCTGGTCTGGCGATGGGTTGCGGCTTGGGCGGTCATGGAGTGGGGGTCAAAAAACTGGCCCGGTAGTTTACCATGGTCAGGAAAAGCACGAGGGCGGCCGCCCCCGCGTTGTGCAGCACGGCGATCGTGAGCGGGAAGCTCAGGTAGATCGTGGCCACGCCCGTCAGGGCCTGCAGCACCAGCACGATGCCGATGCCGATCACCGGTTTGCGCAGCACCGCCACCCGCCACGCCCGCCAGCATGTATAGCCGAGCACGATGAAGACGACGAGCGCGAAGTTGCGGTGCACCCAGTGGATCGCCGTCAGCGCGGAAAACGGCAGGTAGTGCCCGGCGGAGGTCTTGCCCAGTTCGCGCCACAGGTGGAAGCCGTGTTCGAAATCCATCTCCGGGATCACCTTGCCGCCGCCGCACAGCGGGAACTCGGTGCAGGCCAGCGTCGCATAGTTGGTGCTCACCCAGCCGCCCAGGAACAGCTGCACCAGCACCACCGCGCCGGACAGCGCGGCCAGCCAGCGGATGCGCCGCAGCGCCGGCGGGGTCACGCCGGCGTTGCCGAACGGATGCGTTGCATGGTCCTGCAGGCCGCCGAACCAGGTCAGCAAGGCCAGCATGCCCATGCCGAGCAGCAGGTGGGTCGTCACGATCACCGGCTGCAGCTTCAGCGTGACGGTCCAGGCACCGAAAGCACCCTGCAGGCAGACGACAAGGAACAGCATGGTCGGATAGCCCGGCCGGTAGCCGGCCTTGCGTTCGCGGCGCCAGCGGTACCAGGCGACGCACATCATCGCCATGATCAGCACGCCGATGGCCATCGCGAAATAGCGGTGGATCATCTCGACCCACGCCTTGAACATCGTCACCGGGCCGGTCGGCTGCAGCAGCTCGGCGGCGCGGATTTCCGCGTGCGCCAGGAACGGGTTGGCCAGGCCGTAGCAGCCGGGCCAGTCGGGACAGCCCAGGCCCGAGTCGGTCAGGCGCGTGAAGGCGCCGAACACGATCAGGTCGAAGGTGATGAACACGCTGATCCACACCAGCTTGCGGTACTTGTTGACGTCACTGGAAATCCAGACCATCGACAGCGGCAGCAGCGCGACGATCAGGGCGGTGATGGCCATCTGGGCCAGCGTGGTGTGATGCATGGTGTTCCTGTCATGATTCAGCCGGAAGATCCGGCTGGAAGAGCCGGCTGAACGAGTCAGCCTGAATACGGGTCAGGCCGGACTCGTGGTCCGGCCGGATCGGGTGCCGCCACCGGGCCGGCGGGCACGGCGGGCCCAGCCCGCGCATCAACCGATGGCCGATGCCTTCAGCAGCTTGCCGATATCCTTCTTCATCTTCGCCGGGTCGGGGTTCTTCGGGAAGCGCATCATCAGGTTGCCGCGCGGGTCGATGATGTAGATGTGCTCCTCGGCCTTGCCGCCGGCTTCCACCGGCAGCCACTTGTCGACGGTGCCGGCCGGCGCGCGCAGCATGCGGGTGCCGTCGTTCACGCGCATCAGCAGCGTGTCGAGCGGCTGCTCGTCCGTGATCAGCCACACGCGCTCCACGCGGTCCATCTCCTTGCCCTGCATCGTGCGCAGCTGGCGCATCGTGAACAGCTGGTCCTGGCATGCCTGTCCACAATCGGAGCCGCCGGCCTTCAGCATGATCCACTTGCCGTTCAGCGATTGCAGCGTGACCGGGTCGCCGGCCAGCGTGCGCGTGGCCATTACCGGCATGGGCCGCTCGCGCGGGTCGATCAGGGTACCGTAATTGTTGCGGGAGCTGGGTTTGATCACGTAATACGTGATGTACGACGCCACGAGCGGCGATGCGCAGACCGCCAGCACCGCGAACAGCTTCCAGCGCCCGCGCGCCCTATTGATGGTTTTTTCTGCCACTGCGAAATCCGCTGATGATAAAGAACAGGAAGGCCGTCAGCGCCAGCGCATACCACTGGAACGCATAGCCACGGTGTTTGTCGACGCCCAGGTCGGGCTTTGGCCAGTCGCGCAGCAGCGCGCCCTCGCTGCCGTCGGCGGAGGTCTGCTCGAGCACGAACGGGTGCATGGCCAGGCCACTGGCGGCGGCCACCTGCGCCACGTCGGCATTCTGCACGATCGCGCCGGCGGTGAGCGCGGGCGCTTCGCCCAGCTGCATCACATGCCCGGCGGTCGGCTTGGCCACGCCTTCGATCGTGACCGGGCCCTGTGGCGTTGGATAGGCCGCGATGCGCTGGCGGTCGGCCGCGTCGCGCGGCAGCCAGCCGCGCGCCACCAGCACGTGCATCGCCGTGCCCTGGATGCGGAACGGCATCAGCACGTAGAAGCCGGCGCGGCCGTCATGCGGGCGGTTGTCCAGGTACAGCGGCCAGTCGACGAACGTTCCGGTGGCGGACACGCGCCGGAATTGCGCCTGCGCCAGCGGGATCGGCGCCGCACCCGCCACCAGCGGCGCGGCGGCGCTGCCGCCGGCAAGCTCGGTGGCAACCGCCACTTTTTCGTCGGCACGGCGGTCCTGCCACTGCCCCAGCGCGATGCCCAGCACGACCAGCAGCAGCGTTGCCACGAACGGCACGGGTTTAAAACGGAAAGCGATACGCATTACAATGAAGCTCCACCTTTCCGGCCCTTAGCCACCATGAAAATTTTCGTTGCCATCGCATTCATCCTGATCATCGGCAGCCTGGGCTCCGCGCTGTTCTACCTGATGCGCGGCAAAGGCGGCAATCCCCGCATGGTGCGCTCGCTGGCATTGCGCGTGGGCTTGTCGGTGGCGCTGTTCATCATCATTCTCGTGCTGAACCGGATGGGGTACATCCAGCCGACGGGGATCCGGTAAGGCACAAACAAAAAAGCCGCAGTGACTGAGCCACTGCGGCCTTGCTGTCAGCGCAGCCGATTATAGCGCCGCCTTACAGCCAGTAGACTATGACATAAAGTCCCAGCCACACGACGTCGACGAAGTGCCAGTACCAGGCCGCGCCTTCGAAGGCGAAGTGGTTCTCCGGCGTGAAGTGCCCTTTCAGTACCCGGAACAGCACCACGGACAGCATGATCGCGCCCATCGTCACGTGGAAACCGTGGAAGCCGGTCAGCATGAAGAACGTGGAACCGTAGATGCCCGACGTGAGCTTCAGGTTCAGTTCCTGGTAGGCGTGCATGTATTCGTAGACCTGGAAGCCCATGAACACCGCGCCCAGCAGGATCGTGGCGGCCAGCCACAGCGCGCACTTGCTGCGCTTGCCGGCCTGGATCGCATGGTGCGAGATCGTCAGCGTGACGCCGGAAGCGAGCAGCAGCGCCGTGTTGATCGTGGGGATCGGGAACGGGCCCATCGTGTTGAAGGTGTCCACCACGCCCGCCGGGCCGGCATTGCCCCATTGCGGCAGGAAGTCCGGCCAGATCATCTTGTGGTCCAGGTCCCCCAGCCACGGCATCGAGATCACCCGCGCATAGAACAGCGCGCCGAAGAACGCACCGAAGAACATCACCTCCGAGAAGATGAACCAGCCCATCGACCAGCGGTACGAGTTGTCGATGCGCTTGCTGTACAGGCCGTCCTGGGATTCATGGATCGCGTCGCCGAACCAGCCGTACAGCACGGCCAGCATGGCGGCGATGCCGACCAGGCAGACCAGCTTGCCCCATGAGCTGTCATTGACCCAGGCCGACGCGCCGATCATCGTCACCAGCATCGACATCCCGGCCAGCATCGGCCAGCGGGACGGGCCGGGCACGAAGTAATACGGTGCTTGCTTCGAATTCATCTTCATCTCCTCGCGAACTTTCGAATTTACAAACTTCTTATCGGGACGCCCTACTGACTTTCGATTTTCTTGTATTCAGTATTGCGAACTTATCAGGGTGATACCACGATCTTGACGATGACGATCAGGATGCCGATGAACACCGCGACACCGAGCAATCCGGCGACGATCACGTGGATCGGGTTCAGCTTGCCCGGGTCCTGCTCGAAATCGCTCTTGCGGCGCAGCCCCACGAACGACCACAGCACCGCCTTCAATGAATAGAGAAAGGACGGTTTGCGCTCGTTCACAATTGCGCCGCTCTTGCAGCAGCTGCCGCTTTCGGTGCCTCTGCCAGGCCGCCGATCTCGATGAACGTGTACGACAGCGTGATCGTCTGCACTTCCTTCGGCAGCTTCGGATCCAGGTAGAACATCACCGGCATCTGCTTCGCCTCGTGCGCCTGCAGCGTCTGCTGCTTGAAGCAGAAGCATTCCACTTTCTTGAAGTGCGGGGTGGCGCTCTGCGGCGCATAGCTCGGCACTGCCTGCGCATTCACCACGCGGCCCTGCGAATTGACCACTTCGTACACCACGGTCACCATCTCGCCCGGGTGCACGGTCACGCTGCTGGTCGTGGGACGGAACCGCAGCGTGCCCTGCACGTTGCTGTCCAGCTCCACGGTGATCTTGCGGCTACGGTCGACCTGCGTGTTGTCCGGCGGCGCCACCGTGCCATCCTTCTGCGTCAGCACGTTAATGCCGAGCACTTCGCAGATGTGCTTGTAGACCGGGATCAGCGCGTAGCCGAACCCGAACATCGCCACCGCGATCACGACCAGCTTGCCGAGCAGCTTGCGGTTGTCTTCGTTCATGGCCGGCCGCTCAGCCCAGCAGGCGCCGGGCGATCACGGCAACGAAGAACACGAGCGCAATCGACGCCAGGATCAGGGCCAGCCGCAGGTTGCTCTTTTTCGGGCTCATATCGTTACCTCCAGCGAACCGGCGCTCACTTCACCAGCGGCGGCGTTTCGAACGTGTGGAACGGCGCCGGCGACGGCACGGTCCACTCGAGGCCTTCGGCGCCTTCCCACGGCTTGTCCGCGGCCTGCTTGCCGCCGCGGATCGTCGGCAGCACCACGCAGAACAGGAAGAATACCTGCATCAGGCCGAAGCCGAACGCGCCGACCGACACGAGCGCGTTGAAGTCCGTGAACTGTGCCGGGTAATCGGCATAGCGGCGCGGCATGCCGGCCAGGCCCAGGAAGTGCATCGGGAAGAACGTGATGTTGAACGTGACCAGCGACACCCAGAAGTGGATCTTGCCCATCGTTTCGTTGTACATGTGGCCGGTCCATTTCGGCGCCCAGTAATAGAAGCCGGCGAACAGCGCGAACAGCGAACCGGCCACCAGCACGTAGTGGAAGTGCGCCACCACGTAGTAGGTGTCGTGCACCTGGATGTCGATCGGCGTCACGGCCAGGATCAGGCCGGTGAAGCCGCCGATCGTGAACACGAAGATGAAGCCCACGGCGAACAGCATCGGCGTCTCGAACGTCATCGAGCCCTTCCACATCGTGGCGATCCAGTTGAACACCTTCACGCCGGTCGGCACCGCGATCAGCATCGTGGCATACATGAAGAACAGCTGCGACGTGACCGGCATGCCGGTGGTGAACATGTGGTGTGCCCAGACGATGAACGACAGGATCGCGATCGACGCGGTGGCGTACACCATCGATGCGTAGCCGAACAGCGGCTTGCGGGCGAATGCCGGGATGATCTGGGAAACGATGCCGAACGCCGGCAGGATCATGATGTACACCTCGGGGTGGCCGAAGAACCAGAAGATGTGCTGGTACATCACCGGGTCGCCGCCGCCGGCGGCGTTGAAGAACGAGGTGCCGAAGTGACGGTCGGTCAGCGTCATCGTGATGGCGCCGGCCAGCACGGGCATCACGGCGATCAGCAGGTAGGCGGTGATCAGCCAGGTCCAGCAGAACATCGGCATCTTCATCAGGGTCATGCCGGGTGCGCGCATGTTCAGGATCGTGACGATGATGTTGATGGAACCCATGATCGACGACGCACCCATGATGTGCATCGCGAAGATCGCCATGTCCATGCCCGGGCCCATCTGGGTGGACAGCGGCGCGTACAGCGTCCAGCCGGCGGCGGTGGCGCCACCCGGCGCGAAGAACGAGCCGGCCAGCAGCAGCGCCGCGGGCGGCAACAGCCAGAAGCTGAAGTTGTTCATGCGGGCGAAGGCCATGTCCGACGCGCCGATCTGCAGCGGGATCATCCAGTTCGCGAAACCGACGAACGCCGGCATGATGGCGCCGAACACCATCACCAGGCCGTGCATCGTGGTGAGCTGGTTGAAGAACTCGGGCTGGAAGAACTGCAGGCCCGGCTTGAACAGCTCCATGCGGATCATCAGCGCCAGCACACCGCCGGATAGCAGCATGATGAACGAGAACCACAGGTACAGCGTGCCGATATCCTTGTGGTTGGTGGCGAACAGCCAGCGGCGCAGGCCGCTCGGGTGATCATGTGCGTGATCGTGGCCGTGATCGTGCGAATGGTCGTGGCCGTGATCATTGGCCACATCGTGGCCGTGTTCGATCGTAGTCGTGCTCATCGTAAAGCTCCTGTTTACTTACGTGCTGCCACAATTTCAGCCGGTTGAACGATGTTTTCCGCTGGCTTGTTCGACCAGTTGTTCCGCGTGTAGGTGATGACCGCGGCAATGTCGGTGTCCGACAGCTGTTTCCAGGCCGGCATCTCGGCCGGATACTTGCCCGACTTCTGCCCGTTCAGCAGGATGTGGATCTGGTCGCCCTTGCCGCCGTTGACGACGGCCGAGCCGTCGAGCGGTGCGAACGCGCCCGGTACGCCCTTGCCGTTGGCCTGGTGGCACACGGCGCAGTTGGCGGAGTACACCTTCTCGCCCTTGGTCTTCAGTTCGTCGATGGTCCAGGTCTTGTTCGGATCGTCGGCCAGCGCGGCCATTTCCGCCTTCTTCGTGTTGACCCAGGCCGTGTACTCGTCGGCCGTGACGACCTTCACGACGATCGGCATGAACGCGTGTTCCTTGCCGCACAGTTCCGCGCAATTGCCGCGGAACGTTCCGGTATGCTCGGACCTGAACCACGTATCGCGCACGAAGCCGGGAATCGCATCCTGCTTGACGCCGAACGCGGGGATCATCCATGCGTGGATCACGTCCGTGGCGGTGGTGACGATGCGGATCTTCTTGTTGACGGGGACGACCACTTCATTGTCGACTTCCATCAGGTAGTTCTCGCCGCGCGCCTCGGTGGCGGGCGCGCCCGGCGCGCCGATCTGCGCGCGCGGGGTGGACAGGTTCGACAGGAACGAGATGCCCTCGCCTTCCCCCTTCAGGTAGTCGTAGCCCCATTTCCACTGCATGCCGGTGGCCTTGATGGTGACATCGGCATTCGACGTATCCTTCATGCCGACCACGGTGCGCGTGGCGGGCAGCGCCATGCCGATGACGATCAGGAACGGCACCACCGTCCAGGCGATTTCGACGAGGGTGGATTCATGGAACGTGGCCGCCTTGTGGCCGACCGACTTGCGGTGCTTCAGGATCGAATAGAACATCACGCCGAACACGGCGACGAAGATCACCAGGCAGACGATCATCATCCAGTTGTGCAGCGTGTAGATTTCCGCGGCGATCTGGGTGGCGGCCGGCTGCAGGTCCAGCTGGTTCGCTATGGGCCCGCCGGTGCCGCCCGTTGCCGCCGTGTAGGTGCCGCTCGTCGCCGGTGTCGTCGCTGCCGTCGCTGCCATGGCCGGCAAGCTGGCCGACGCCGCCAATGATGCGGCCAGCAACGATGTAAGTCGCTTCGCAAGTTTCATATGATCCCCAAAACCAACCCAAGATATAAGAAAAATTTTTTATGCGGCGACTTGAGTGAGTAAGTCGCCGTCGTACAGTCTCGTGCATTCAACACCTGTGGCCCCTTGTTGGAACCACGACCGTTGCCACCGGCAGACCCGATATCGCCGATGACGCGGGCTATTGATGCCTTGCTGATTGATGCCTTGCTGAATTCCGGCCAGTCCATGTCAGGATCTTGTTGTCCGTATGGAAAAAGGTAGCCAAAACAGTCAAGGATTATAAGCAGTATTTCTGAGCAGTTTCAAGGTAAATTGCTCCTCTGTTAATGCTGCAATGCCACAACTCCCGCTACCGTTTTGGCGGCTTCGGGCTGAAATGAATGATGGCTTCGCCATCCTTCGTAAGTCTCGCTTCGGGCTTGAAAGCATGCCCGTAAATCACCTCGAACGTCAGTGCGATCTTGCCATCCGGACGGCGTTGTTTTTCCAGTCCCGCGAACAGCTTCTCACGGGCTGAACGGCTGAGCAAGCCTTTACGTACGGTGTTCAAGGGGTTGCCGCCCAGTGCCCGCACGTCGGCCAGCAGTTTGGCCGGATCGTCGTAGGTGACGGTGATTTTTTCCATGTCCATCACCGGCGTGGAGAAGCCCGTTTCGATCAGCTGATCGCCGAAATCATGCATGTCGACAAATGGCAGTGTATGGGGTGCAAGATCGATATCGGTAAACGCAGAACGTACTTCCTGTAAGGAGTCCGGACCAAAGCACGAGAACATCAGCAGGCCCTTCGTGCGCAGCACGCGGCGCCATTCGGCGAACACGCGGTCCGGCTGCGGGTGCCAGTGCAGCGCCAGGTTGGACCAGACCAGGTCGACGCTGGAGGCGGCCAGGGGCAGGTCGGCGAAATCGCCGCATACCAGGTCGATGCCGCTCTTGGCCGGCAGCAGCCTGCCGATCAGGCGATTCAGGCCCCTGGCGCCCTGGCCGTCGATCGTCCTGAGCATCGGCACGGAAGCATCGATGCCCAGGATCTGGGCGGCGGCATACGATTTCTGCAATGTTGCGAGATCGCCACCGCCGCCGCAGCCGGCGTCCACCACGCGTTGCGGCGCCAGGCGCACCAGTTGCAGGCGGTCGTGCATCCGGGATGCGATCTCGCGGCGCAGGAAATCGGCGTCGCGCAGGCGCTCCGGGCGGGCGAACAGGGAACGGACGCGCTCCAGGTCGATCGGGGCGGACAGTTTCGGGGGACGGGCGGGGGCTTGCATGGGAATTCTTGGGTTGAGTGCGATAATGTGCGCAGTCTACATGCTTGGAGCGAATCGATGGCGACGGCGATGGCAAAGGCATTGGCGGGCCCGTTGAGCGCCCTGCTGCCCTGCCCGTGCGTGCTGTGCGGCGCCCACGGCCGGCAGGCGCTGTGCCCGCCTTGCCGCGCGCAGTTCGCCGGCGCCACCGAAGTGCGCTGCCCGGTGTGCGCGGACCCGCTGCCCGCCGGCTCCGGGGTACTCGTCTGCGGCACCTGCCTGGCTCGCCGCCCTGCCTACGATGCGACCCTGGTCGCGGCAGCGTACGCGCCGCCCTGGGACCGGCTCGTGCTGGAACTGAAATTCGGCGGCCAGCTGGCGCACGCGCGGCTGTTCGCCGAACTGCTGGCCGATGCGGTGCGCGCATTGCCCTCCGCGCTCCCGCCCGCGGTGCCTCCCTTCGTTGCGCCGACGCTGCTGTGCCCGGTGCCGTTGGGGCCGGGGCGTCTCGCCGAGCGGGGCTTCAACCAGGCGCTGGAGATCGCCCGGCCGCTCGGGCGCCTGCTGGGTATCGCCGTGGCGCCGCGGCTGGCCGTACGGGTGCAGGAAACGTCGGCCCAGAGCACGCTGCACGGCAGCCGGCGCCGCGCCAACGTCGCCCACGTGTTCGCCGTGCCGGACCGCGCGCTCGTCGAGGGCCGGCATATCGGCATCGTCGACGATGTGATGAGCAGCGGCCAGACGCTGGGCGAACTGGCCGCCGTGTTCAAGCGCCACGGCGCCGCGCGGGTAACGAACCTGGTGTTTGCCCGCACGCCGCCGCGCAGGTAGCAGGTCATGACAATGAAGTGACGTCCATGGGTGACGTCGATAGCAAGGAGAATGCGTTGTTCCACGTAGTACTGGTCAATCCAGAGATTCCGCCGAATACCGGCAACGTCATCCGGCTGTGCGCCAACACGGGCGCGCAGCTGCACCTGATCGAACCGCTGGGCTTCCCGCTCGACGACGCCAAGATGCGCCGCGCCGGGCTCGATTACCACGAGTATGCGCGGATGCAGGTGCACAAGGACTGGGATGCGTTCCTGGCCGCCGTGGCCCCTGCCCCGGCCCGCATGTTCGCCATGACGACGCATGGCTCCACGCCGTTCGCGCAGTTGTCGTTCCAGCCGGGCGACGTGTTCGTGTTCGGCTCCGAGACGCGCGGGCTGGCCCCGGAGTTCCGCGAGACGTTCCCGTTATCGCAGCGCATCCGGCTGCCGATGAGGCCGGGCAACCGGAGCCTGAACCTGTCGAATACCGTGGCCGTGGTGGCGTATGAGGCCTGGCGTCAGAACGGCTACGACGGCGGTTCGTGACACGGCGTCCGGTGTTGGCATAAAGGCACGAAACACCGTATAAGTATCCCATCATCATGTGGATGGAGCTGCTATGTTCGACATGGACCTGCCATGGTGGGAATTCATCGCGCGTGGCGCCATCGTCTACTGTTTCCTGTTGCTGATGGTGCGCATCACGGGCAAGCGCACGATCGGCCAGTTCACACCGTTCGACCTGCTGATCGTGATGCTGCTGTCCGAGGCGGTGTCGAATTCCATGACGGGAGGCGATGAGTCGCTGCCGGGCGGCCTGATCATTGCCACCACGCTGATCGTGCTGAACGTGGCCATCGCGGTCGCCTCATCGCGCAGCCGGAAGATCGCCGACCTGGTCGACGGCCGCCCCGTGCTGCTGGGCCGCGACGGCACGATCTACGATGATGTCGTCAAGAAGTGCCGCATGTCGGCGGGCGATGTCGAGCAGGCGCTGCGCGAGGCCGATTGCCCGCTCCACAAGATGAAATGCGCGTTCCTCGAAGCGGATGGCAAGATCACGATCCTGCAGAACTGAATTCGCGCACCTTGGCCAGCAGTTTGCTGGTCGAGCGGTCGTGCTCGAAGTCGATCGCCACGGCCTTGCCGCCATAGGCCAGCACCGCCTGCCCTTCCGGAATCGCCGTCATGTCGTAGTCGCCGCCCTTGGCGTAGATTTCCGGGCGCGCTTCCAGCACCACTTCGAGCGCCGTGTCCTCGTCGAACGGCACCACCAGGGCCACCGACTCGAGCGCGGCCAGCACGGCCATCCGGTCGTCCAGCGTATTGAGGGGGCGGTCGTCGCCCTTGCCCAGGCGCTTGACGGAAGCATCGGTATTGGCGGCCACCACCAGCGCGGCGCCCAGCGCGCGCGCCTGCGCGAGGTAGGTGACGTGGCCGCGGTGCAGGATGTCGAACACGCCGTTGGTCACCACCACGGGCTTGGGCAGCGCGGCAACGCGGGCGCGCAGTTGTTCACGGGAGCAGATCTTGTCTTCGAACTGGGGCATGGGAAAATTCGCGCAAAGGGTGGACCCGCATTATAAAGTCAGGCGTGCCGCCGGCGCCGCCGCGGCCACGACTGGCGATACATGGCCAGCCCCTGAAAACCATTCCGTTACAATAGCGCCGTCCGGATCGCCCAGGTTGCATTGACTTTATGACACTTACCGAACTCAAATACATTGTCGCCGTCGCGCGCGCCAGGCACTTCGGCCACGCCGCCGAGGCGTGTTTCGTGGCCCAGCCCACGCTGTCGGTCGCGATCAAGAAACTCGAGGACGAGCTGGGCGTCGTGCTGTTCGAGCGCGGCGGCGCCGAGATTTCCGTCACGCCGCTGGGCGCGCAGATCGTGGCCCAGGCCGAGCGCGTGCTGGAGCAGACCGCCGCGATCAAGGAGCTGGCCAAGCAGAACAAGGATCCGCTGGCCGGGCAACTCCGCCTCGGCGTCATCTACACGATCGGCCCTTACCTGCTGCCCCCGCTGGTGAAGACGATGATCGAGAAAACCCCGCAGATGCCGCTGATCCTGCAGGAGAACTTCACCGTCAAGCTGCTGGAACTGCTGCGCCAGGGCGAGCTGGACGCGGCTATCATGGCGCTGCCGCTGCCCGAACACGGCATGGCGATGCAGACGCTGTACGACGAGCCGTTCGTGGTGGCGATGCCGAACCACCACCCGTGGACCAGGCGCAAGAGCATTCCCGCCGAAGACCTGAAAAGCGAAACGATGCTGCTGCTCGGCGCCGGCCACTGCTTCCGCGACCAGGTGCTGGAGGTGTGCCCGGAGATGGCGCGTTTTTCCTCGCCCGGCAACGGCATGCAGCGCACCTTCGAGGGCTCGTCGCTGGAAACCATCCGCCACATGGTGGCCTCCGGCATCGGCCTGACGGTGCTGCCGCGCGCCTCGGTACCGGACATGGATGCAAAGGACGGCATGCTGCAGTTCCGCCATTTCGACGAACCGCAGCCGTCGCGCCGCGTGGTGATCGTCTGGCGCAAGAGCTTCACGCGCAAGGCCGCGATCGACGCGCTGTGCGAAGCCATCGGCCAGATCCACCTGCCCGGCGTGATCGGCGTCGAAGCCACTGCCTGAGGAGCCCGCACCATGCACGCGCCCGCCCCCGCCGCCAGCAAGCTCCAGTTGTATTTCCGTCTCGTACGGCTGGACAAGCCGATCGGAACCGTGCTGCTGCTGTGGCCCACCCTGTCGGCCCTGTGGCTCGCCTCAGGCGGCGTGCCCGACTGGCGCCTGCTCGCGATCTTCACCCTCGGCACGTTCCTGATGCGCTCGGCCGGCTGCGCCGTCAACGACTATGCCGACCAGGACTTCGACCGCCACGTCAAGCGTACGGCGGACCGCCCGATCACCAGCGGCCGCGTCAGCGGCAAGGAGGCGCTGGCGCTGGCCGCCGGCCTGGCGCTGGTGGCCTTCCTGCTGATCCAGCCATTGAACACGCTGGTCAAGCAACTGTCCGTGGCGGCTTTGGTCATCGCGGGCACCTACCCGTACTTCAAGCGTTTCTTCGCGATCCCCCAGGCGTACCTCGGCATTGCCTTCGGTTTCGGCATTCCGATGGCCTTCGCCGCCGTACGGAACGACGTGCCGGCCTGGGCCTGGGTGCTGCTGCTCGGGAATGTGTTCTGGGCCGTGGCGTACGACACCGAGTACGCGATGGTCGACCGCGACGACGACCTGAAGATCGGCATCAAGACCTCGGCCATCACCTTCGGCCGCTTCGACGTGGCCATCGTGATGCTGTGCTATGGCGTGCACCTGGCCATCCTGCTGGCCGCCGGCGCGTATTTCGGCCTCGGCATCTGGTACGCGGCGGGCTTGGCGGTGGCTGCCGCCTGCGCCGTGTATCACTGGTTCCTGATCCGTGGCCGCGAACGTGCGCCTTGTTTTGCCGCATTCCGCCACAATAACTACCTGGGAGCGGCCGTATTTGCCGGCATCGCGCTCGATTACGCACTGCGCTGACGCTAAGTTGCAGCAATTCGTTGCAGCAATTCGTTGCAGCAATTCGTTGTAGCAATTTATTTGCGCAATTCGTTCGCGCATCATGTTGCTAATACAGCAACACCATCAGGCAATCGGTAATCGAACACAGCCGGCAGGCTGCCGCCGCCTATACTGGACTTTCCAGCCAACACAATATGAGGCGACCATGGATCAGACGACGAACAACACGAACACCAGCAAGACCGCCAACGACGTGATCGAGGCGCGCGACCGCCTGGTAGGCGACCTGAAGACCGCGATCAGCGATGCGGAGCAATGGCTGCGCGGCGCGGCCGGCGGCAATGGCGCGGACCTGGGCGAAGTAAAATCCAGACTGCAGGAAAAACTGCGCACCGCCAAGGAAGACCTGCTGAAAGTCGAAGACACCGTGCTGGCCAAGTCGAAGGCCGCGGCACAGTGCGCCGACACCTACGTGCACGATAATCCGTGGCGCGCCGTGGTCATCGGTGGCGTCGTCGGGCTGCTGGCCGGCGTGATCATCTCGCGCGACTGACCTCGTCAGCCTATGCAGGAAACGGCCCGCACCGCGGGCCGTTTTCATGTCAGCGGCGCTTGTTCCGCGTGAGGTCCGGCGTGCAAGCCGGCGTATGAAAGCACAGCGCCAGCAGCCAGCCGCCGAACGAGAACAGCTTCCAGCACGCGCCGAAGCTCAGGAAATACAGCATCGCCTGGCTGGCATTCATGGCGGCGGGGCCGGGCAAGCCGGCACTGTCGATCAGGTAGCCCGTCGCAAACGTGGCCAGCAGGCTGACCAGCGCCACGAACCACAGCTTCTTTTCCAACCCGTCCATCAATCGTCCCTGCCCAGCTGCTCGCCCAGTTCCCTGCCGCGCGCGGCGGCGGCCTTCACCGCGGTGACGATCGCGGCCTTCACGCCGCTCTCTTCCATGCTGGTCAGCGCCGCGTAGGTCGTGCCGCCCGTCGACGTGACGCGTTCGCGCAGCACGTTCACCGGTTCGTCGGAACGGGCCGCTAGCTCGGCGGCGCCGCTGAACGTGGCCCTGGCCAGCTCGATGCCCTGCTCCGCTGTCAACCCCAGTTCGACGGCGGCCTGCTGCATCGCCTCGATGAAATAGAACACGTAGGCCGGCCCGCTGCCGGACACGCCGGTCACCGCGTCGATCTTCGCTTCATCGTCGAGCCACACCGTGCCGCCGACCGCCCGCAATACCTGGTCGGCCGCCAGGCGCTGCGCTTCGGTCACGCCGCCCGACGCGACGAGGCCGGAGATGCCCATGCCGATCAGCGCCGGCGTGTTCGGCATGCAGCGCACGATCGCGCCGTAGCCGCCGAGCCAGCGCGACAGGTCGGCGCTGCGGATGCCCGCCGCGATCGACAGCACCAGCGGCGCATGCGCCGCGCCGGCCAGCAGGGGCACCAGCGGCGCCACGGCTTCGCGCATGCTTTGCGGCTTCACCGCCAGCACGATCACCTCCGCCCCGGTCACGGCGGCATCGATCGACGCGGCCGTCGTCACGCCATGCCGGGCATGCAGCGCTTCCAGCGCGGCCGGGCTCGGATCGACGACGTGGATGCCGGCGCCCGGCGTGACCTTGCCCGCCAGGCCCGCGATCAGCGCGGCGGCCATGTTGCCGCCGCCGATGAATGCAATCTTCATTGGATCTCCTCTAGTTTGACGTTCCTGCTTGTCGTTTATTTGTTGTATTTACTTGTCATACGTGCGGCTGCCAAAGATGGCGCTGCCGACGCGCACTATCGTGGCGCCTTCGAGGATGGCTGCCCGCAGGTCCGCGGACATGCCCATCGACAGCGTATCGAAATCCGGCCCGAACCGGCCGCGCAATGTTTCGAAAATTTCACGCACGGCGGCAAAGGCCGCGCGCTGCGCCGCGAAGTCCTCCACCGGTTCCGGGATCGCCATCAACCCGCGCAGCCGCAGGTTCGGCAGCCGCGTCACCGCTTCGGCCAGCGCCGCCACCTCGCCCGGGGCGGCGCCACTCTTGCTGGCCTCGCCGCTGATGTTGACCTGCACGCACACGTTCAGCGGCCCCAGCGCTTCCGGCCGCTGTTCGGACAGCCGCACGGCGATCTTCTCGCGCTCGACCGTATGGACCCAGTCGAAATGCCCGGCAATGGGCCGCGTCTTGTTGCTTTGTATCGGGCCGATGAAGTGCCACGCCAGGCCGCGGCCGGCCAGGGCGGCGATCTTGTCGACGCCCTCCTGCACATAGTTTTCGCCGAAGGCGTGCTGTCCGGCCTCGACGGCGGCAAGCACGGCATCGGGCCCGAAGGTCTTCGATACGGCCAGCAGCTGCACGCTCCCAGGCGCGCGCCCCGCCTCGCGGCAGGCGGCCACAATGGCATTTTCGACAGCTTGCAAACGATCTGGTATTCCGGACATAATCAGAAGCGCCAGCGGACAGCTGGCATTATTTTTAAGGCACAGGGATTATAAATGGACATCTCCGATCTGCTCGCGTTCTCCGTGAAGAACAAGGCTTCCGACCTGCACCTCTCGGCGGGCCTGCCGCCGATGATCCGCGTGCACGGCGATGTCCGCCGGCTCAACGTGGAAGCGCTGGATCACAAGGAAGTGCATCGCATGATCTATGACATCATGAACGATTCGCAGCGCAAGGCCTACGAGGAAATGCTGGAAGTGGACTTCAGCTTCGCGATCCCCGGCCTGGCCCGCTTCCGCGTCAATGCCTACAACCAGGACCGCGGCGCATCGGCCGTGCTGCGCACGATCCCGTCGAAGATCCTGACGCTGGAAGACCTGAACGCGCCGAAGATCTTCGGCGACTTCGCGCTGAAGCCGCGCGGGCTGGTGCTCGTTACCGGCCCCACCGGTTCCGGCAAGTCGACCACGCTGGCGGCGATGGTGAACCACCTGAACGAGCATGAATACGGCCACATCCTCACGATCGAGGATCCCATCGAATTCGTGCACGAATCGAAGAAGTGCCTGATCAACCAGCGCGAAGTGGGGCCGCACACGCTGTCGTTCAGCAATGCGCTGCGCTCGGCGCTGCGCGAAGACCCGGATGCGATCCTGGTCGGCGAGCTGCGCGACCTGGAGACGATCCGCCTGGCGCTGTCCGCCGCGGAAACGGGCCACCTGGTGTTCGGCACGCTGCACACATCGTCGGCCGCGAAGACGATCGACCGCATCGTCGATGTATTCCCGGCCGAGGAGAAGGAAATGGTACGGGCCATGCTGTCCGAATCGCTGCAGGCAGTGATCTCGCAAACGCTGCTGAAAACGAAGGATGGCGCCGGCCGCGTGGCCGCGCACGAGATCATGGTGGGCACGCCGGCGATCCGCAACCTGATCCGCGAAGCGAAAATCGCACAGATGTACTCGGCGATCCAGACCGGCAGCAACGCCGGCATGCAGACGCTGGACCAGAACCTGACGGACCTGGTGCGGCGCAACGTGATCTCCGCCGCCACCGCCCGCTCGGCCGCGAAGATCCCCGAAAACTTCCCCGGATAAGCGGCCATGGAACGCGACCAGGCCAGTAAATTCATGTTCGACCTGCTGCGCCTTATGGTGAGCAAAAAGGGATCGGACCTGTTCATCACCGCCGGGTTCCCGCCGGCGATGAAGATCGACGGCAAGCTCACGCCCGTATCAAGCCAGCCGCTGACGGCCGCCCACACCGCCGACCTGGCCCGTTCGATCATGAACGACAAGCAGGCCGCCACGTTCGAGCAAAGCAAGGAAGCGAACTTCGCGATCAGCCCGGGCGACCTGGGGCGGTTCCGCGTCTCGGCGTTCGTGCAGATGAGCGCCACGGGCATGGTGCTGCGCACGATCAACAGCAAGATTCCCGACCTGGACGAGCTGGCCCTGCCGCCGGTGCTGAAGGACGTCGTGATGTCCAAGCGCGGCCTGGTGATCATGGTCGGCGCCACCGGTTCGGGCAAGTCGACCACGCTGGCGGCGATGGTCGGCTACCGCAATGAGCACAGCCACGGCCACATCATCACGATCGAGGACCCGGTCGAATTCGTGCACCCGCACCGCAACTGCATCGTCACGCAGCGCGAGGTGGGCGTGGATACCGAAGACTGGGAAGTGGCGTTGAAGAACACGCTGCGCCAAGCGCCGGACGTGATCCAGATCGGCGAGATCCGCGACCGCGAGACGATGGACCACGCGATCGCGTTCGCCGAAACGGGCCACCTGTGCCTGGCCACGCTGCACGCCAACAGCGCCAACCAGGCGCTGGACCGCATCATCAACTTCTTCCCGGAAGAGCGGCGCCAGCAATTGCTGATGGACCTGTCGCTGAACCTGAAGGGCATGATTTCGCAGCGGCTGATTCCGCTGAAGGAAAGCCGCGGCCGCGCGGTGGCGATCGAAATCATGCTGAACTCGCCGCTGATTTCCGACCTGATCTTCCAGGGCAAGGTGCACGAGATCAAGGAACTGATGAAGAAATCGCGCGAGCTGGGCATGCAGACGTTCGACCAGGCGCTCTTCGATCTCTACGAAGCCGACAGGATCAGCTACGAGGATGCGCTGCGCAACGCCGATTCCGTCAACGACCTGCGCCTGGCGATCAAGCTCGAAGGCAAGGGCGCGAAAGACCGCGATTTATCTTCCGGCACCGAGCATCTCGGCCTGATCTAGTGGCGAAGGAGACCCCATGAGCACCGTATTCGATTTTTCCGCCGTCGGCCTGGCCGGCCAGCCGGTCAACCTGGCCCAGTACCACGACCAGGTGCTGCTGATCGTGAACACCGCCAGCGCATGCGGCTTCACGCCGCAGTACGCGGGCCTGGAAAAGCTGCATGAACGCTTCCAGGGCCGCGGCTTCGCCGTGCTCGGCTTCCCGTGCAACCAGTTCGGCGCCCAGGAAAAGGGCACCCACGAGGAAATCGGCGCGTTCTGCGAAAAGAACTATGGCGTCACGTTCCCGCTGTTCGCCAAGATCGACGTCAACGGTGCCAATGCCCACCCGCTGTTCCAGCACCTGAAGAAGGATGCCCCCGGCCTGCTGGGCACCGAAGCCATCAAGTGGAACTTCACGAAGTTCCTGGTTCGCAAGGACGGTACCGTGGCGAAGCGCTATGCGCCGGCGACCAAGCCGGAAGAGATCACCGGCGATATCGAGGCGCTGCTGGCGGGCTAGACCCGGCGGCGGCCGGGATGCGACCGCGCACGGCATCGAAGCCGACCGTGTCCCGGCACGGTCAGAAACGCGGCAGCCCGGGATGCGGCAGCACGCCGTTCGTCACGCGCTGGCGGCCGAACTCGGCGCAGCGGTGCAGCGTGGGAATCGCCTTGTCGGGATTGAGCAGCGACGGCGGATCGAACGCCCGCTTGACGCCGAAGAACGCGGCCAGTTCGGCTGGCCGGAACTGCACGCACATCGAGTCGATCTTCTCGATGCCCACGCCATGCTCGCCGGTGATCGTGCCGCCCACGGCCACGCACAGCGCCAGGATCTCGGCGCCGAAGGCTTCGGCGCGGGCCAGTTCGTCCGGCACGTTGGCGTCGAACAGGATCAAGGGGTGCAAATTGCCGTCACCGGCATGGAACACGTTGGCACAACGCAGGCCATACTTGACCTCCATCTGCGCGATGCCGGCCAGCACGTGGGCCAGGTGCTTGCGGGGGATGGTGCCATCCATGCAGTAATAGTCGGGCGAGATGCGGCCGGCGGCGGGGAACGCGTTCTTGCGGCCGGACCAGAACCTGAGCCGCTCGGCCTCGGTGGACGATACGGCGATGGCGCCGGCGCCTGCCGCCCGCAGTACTGCCGTCATGCGCGCGATCTCGTCCTCCACTTCCTCGGGCGTGCCGTCCGCCTCGCACAGCAGGATGGCCGCCGCGTCGAGATCGTAGCCGGCGTGGACGAACGGCTCGACCATGCGCGCGGACGTCCGGTCCATCATCTCCAGGCCGGCGGGAATGATGCCGGCCGCGATTACGTCCGCAACGGCGTTGGCGCCGGTGACGATGTCGCCGAACGAAGCCATGATCACGCGCTGCAGTGCCGGCTTCGGCACCAGCTTCACGGTGACCTCGATGACGATGCCCAGCATCCCTTCGGAACCGATGAACACCGCCAGCAGGTCCAGGCCGGGCGCATCCGGCGCCGCGCTGCCCAGCTCGATGATGTCGCCCCCGATCGTGGCCACGCGCACGCGCAGCACGTTGTGCACCGTGAGGCCGTATTTCAGGCAGTGCACGCCGCCGGAATTCTCGGCGACGTTGCCGCCGATCGTGCAGGCGATCTGCGACGATGGATCGGGCGCGTAATACAGCCCATGCGGCGCGGCCGCCTCGGAAATGGCGAGATTGCGCACGCCGGGCTGCACGACGGCCGTGCGCGAATACGCGTCGAGCCGCACGATGCGGTTCAGCCTGGCGGTGGACAGCACCACGCCATCGGCGATCGGCATCGCGCCGCCGGACAGGCCGGTGCCGGCGCCGCGCGGCACGATCGGCACGTCCATCGCGCGGCAGACACCCAGCACCGCCACCACCTGCGCCTCGTCCTCCGGCAGCGCCACGATCATCGGCGGCTGGCGGAACGCCGACAGGCCGTCGCACTCGTACGGCCGGGTATCCTCGAGGCGGGACAGCACGCAATGGGCCGGCAGCACGGCGCACAGTGCCCGCGCCACGTCGCGCTGGCGGCTTTCAGTGAACGGCGCGTGGCTGGCGTGCGGCGTGGTCATGGACCGATTGTAGGGCGAAACGGCAACGCATGGGGCCAGCCAGGGCGATTCTGGCGTATGCTCGCACCTTTCATCATACGGAGACGAGCATGGGCAACCGGCTATCGAAGATCGCGACCCGCACGGGCGACAACGGCACCACCGGCCTGGGCGACGGCAGCCGCACCCGCAAGGACAGCGTGCGCGTGCACGCCATGGGCGATGTCGACGAATTGAATTCGAACCTGGGCGTGCTGCTGTGCGAGCCGCTGCCAGACGAGCTGCGCGACGAACTGGTGGCGATCCAGCACGACCTGTTCGACCTCGGCGGCGAACTGTGCATTCCCGGCTACCAGCTGATCAAGGAAGAGCACGTGGAGCGGCTCGATGCGCTGCTGGAGAAATACAACGGCACGCTGCCTGCGCTGACGGAATTCATCCTGCCGGCCGGCTCGCGCGCCGCGTCGCTGGCGCATGTGTGCCGCACCGTGTGCCGGCGCGCCGAGCGCAGCATCGTCACTCTGGGCAGCGAGGAAACGCTCCACGACCACCCGCGGCAGTACGTGAACCGCCTGTCGGACCTGCTGTTCGTGCTGGCCCGGGTGCTGAACCGCTTTGCCGGCGGCAGTGACGTGCTGTGGCACCACGAGCGCAAGCGGAGTTAATAGAAAACCTGCGGAAAATCAAGGCGCTGTTAGCGGTAAATCGGGGAACCAGTCGAACTGGTCGTTGTCTTACTCCTTGTTGAGGTAACTCATGCAGACGAGGAGCGAACATGGATCCCGCAGGCTTTGCCGGACTGTTTCAAGCACTCACCCAGGAGCAATTGACTGATCAGCAGGTCGCCAGCCTGGAAGCGTGGCTCGTGGCACTGTCGTCGCGTGGCAATTGCCTCGGCATTGTTGAACAGGCCGCCCGCGCGTGTCCTTGCCCGCACTGTGGCTGCGGGCGGCGGCATCGCTGCGGGCAGGCCAATGGCCTTCAGCGTTATCGTTGCATGGCGTGCACGCGCAGCTACAACGCGCTGACCGGCACGCCGCTGGCACGATTGCGCCATCGCGACAAATGGCTGCCATACCTGCAGTGCCTGATCGATTCGCGTACCGTGCGCGATGCGGCCCGGCGCGTCGACGTCGCCCGTTCGACGAGCTTCCGATGGCGCCACCGGTTTATCGCCGGCGTGCGCCGCGAACGCCCGGCGCAACTGGCAGGCATGGTCGAGGTGGACGAAACATATTTACTGGAATCGCAAAAAGGCTCGCGAACGCTGAACCGCCCGGCGCGGCAGCGTGGCGGCAAGGCGGCACGCCGCGGCGTCAGCCACGAACTGGACTGCATCCTGGTCGCCCGCGACCGTGCCAGGGTGACGCACGAATTCGTTACCGGGCGAGGCCCGGTCAGCGCGCGGCAGCTGGCGCGTCACCTGCTCCCTGTGTTGCGTTGCGATGTGCTGCTGATCAGCGATGGTGCCAAGGCATACGGAACTTTTGCTCACGCGGCCAATATTACCCACGAAGCCCTCAACGTTCGCGCCGGCGTCCGTGCCCGGGGCGCAATGCACCTCAATAACGTCAACGGGTGGCACAGCCGCTTCAAGACCTGGCTGCGCCGCTTCAACGGGGTGGCCAGTTGCTACCTGGCCAACTACACCGGCTGGCAACGCGTGCTCGACGCGGCCCGGCTGGCGCTACCGGCCCAATGGCTGTGGGTGGGCGTCGCCGGAAGCCATCGCTAAAGACCAGCTTGCTGAAAAAGTTCCGTTCCTTGGAGCATTGCACAGCTAATGCGAACAGCGCCAAAATCAACGAATGTCCTGGGGCCAGGCACCAGGACATTTACTGCGCAAGATCAACTGCGCAAGGTCGGCGGGTTCGATCAGCCCTTGCCGCCATCCGGATGCACCTGCAGGTACGAACCGGCGCCGGCGCCGGCGCTCAGCAGCCAGGCGGTCATCAGCAGGAAGACCAGCAGCATGGCGAACAGCGTGCCGGCACGGCGTGCGTCGGCGGGCGTTTCGAAGACGGGCCGCTTGCCATAGCCGATGCCGAGGAAGTACGCGGCGAAGACCGTGGCCAGGTAATGCACGGCACCGAACATCTCGCCCAGCTCGCCCTTGCGCGGGTGATCGATCACCAGGTGGGAAATGGCCACCAGCACGATGTAGATCACCGATGCCGACAGCGGCGGCAGATACAGGCCGAATTTCTCGACGAAGTCGCGGATCGCCGGGCGCTTGCGCGCCAGCAGCGGCAGCACGATGTTGTGCGTGAGGCCGACGATGGCGATGATCTTCAGCAGGATCGTCTTGTGGATGCTGCCCTTCTCGCCGATGGCGAGGTTGTGCAGGTTGGTCTCGCCCTGGCGGTTGTTGTGGGCGAAGTATTCGGGCGTGGCGATGTTCAGGATGCGCTGGAACCAGCTGATTTCCTCCAGCGCGGCCAGCGCCACGATACCGGCCAGGCCGGCCAGCGCCAGCAGCACCAGGTCCACTCTGCGCCCGCGCTGCCAGTGCTCGACCGCGGCGAAGGCCAGCAGGCCCGACGTGACCGCGAAGCACAGGAACTGCATCCATTCGACGATGCCGTCTTCCACCAGCAGGCGCCACAGCGCCGCCTGGTCGCCGGACCACGCGATCGCCAGGCCCATCACGAACACATTGATGAGGACCGCCACGGCGATCACCGGATGAATGTACCACTTGTTCTGTACCACGTATTACTCCCTGACGGTTTGAAGTTGTTCGATGACGGCGGCCGGCACCGGCGGGGTGGCCAGTGCGGTTGCCATTGCCGGCTCGGGTGCGGGTTCGTGGCCCGGCTCCAGTGCGGGCATGCGGGCACCGGCGGCCTGGCGCATGCCGGCAACGACGGACGAGACCAGCGCCCATGACCACAGCAGCGGATCGAGCAGCGCGTCCCACAGGTTCCCCGTCGGCAGGCGCAGCAGCGCATGCAGCAACAGGCCCGTCATCAGCGCCAGCGCCGGCTGCACGGCATGGCCGCGGAAGATGGCGAACGCGCATGCCGCGATCGCGCAGCAGCCCAGCAGCGGCGCCCCGACGGCGCCAAAGCCGCCATAGTACAGGCCCAGTGCCACCACCCCGAACGTATCCAGGTAGAGCACCACGCCGATCAGCACGAGCGGCAGCGCCACGGCCAGCGGCAGCATGAATCGGGGAGCCGGCTCCTGCCGGCGCGCCGCGAGGAGCGACATCAGCGCGCAGCCCGCCAGCAGGCCGCTGGGATACTGGAAGGCCAGTGTCAGCCACCAGGCCGGCGACCATTCGCCCGGCAGCGACGCCAGCACGATGACGGCGGCGGCCGCCGCGCCCTGGCGCCGGGGCGCGGACCCGTGCAGGGAAGCTGGCACATATGCGTTCAGAAAGCGGGCCGCAAACGCGGCCAGCATCGCCACCAGCACCAGCGCCCACGCCACTTTTCCATAGACGATCTGCAAGGCGAGATCGGGCAGGGTCATAACCGGTCCTTTCCAGGGGTGATGCGCAGCAGGTGATGGGCGATCGACCGCCGCTGGTGCGTATAGGTGATGTGCAGCTTGTCGCCCACCTGGTGCATCGTCGGGTAGGAGAACTCGTCGCCCGGCTTGCCGCTGACGATGTCGGCCAGCGGGCGCCACGTGCGCGCATCGGTCGACAGCGCCAGCGACAGCACGTTGCGGTCCGAGCCGCCCGCCGCCACATGGTTGTACAGCATCAGGAAGCTCCCGCTGGACAGGCGCAGCGCCGCCAGCGAGGTGCTCTGGTTCGCCAGTTGCGTGGGCGCCAGGTCTTCCCAGCTCGCCCCGCCGTCCCGGCTGATCGCCTGCTGCACGCGCTGGCCCTCGCCCGCGTCGCGCATCCAGGCCCGCACTTCGGTCGCCGATACCGGCACGATCGCCGGCTGCAGCGACGAGGTGCCGCTGCCGATCCGGGCGATGCGCCGCGGCTCGCCGCCGGCATCGAACGCCATCAGCATCGGGTACTTGTTACCGATTTCGAAATAGACAGGCAGCCACCAGCCGCCGTCGGCCAGCGCCACGGGCGCCGTGCGCACCAGCGTGCTGGTGTTGAACAGCGGCGACATCGGCAGCACGCGGCGCACGGTGAAGCTGGCGCCGTCATCGTGCGACAGCAGCTGCACGATGCGCGCGGCGGCCCAGCCGCCCAGGCCGGTGGCCACCACGTACAGGTGCAGCGTACCGTCGGGCGCGGTCCAGGCCACCGGGTTGCCGATGCGCCGTATGCCGTAACCGAGTGCCTGGCCCAGCGATTCGCGGCTGGCCACCACCCAGTTGTCGCTCCACGCGCCGTTGACCCAGCGCGATGCATAGACTTTCACATCCGGCCCGCTTTCGCGGCTGCCGGCCCACCAGAACGACACGAGTTTTCCGCCGGGCAGCGCGGCCAGCGCGCTCGCGTGGGCGGATGGCACGCCGCGCGGCATCGGGATGATGGCCCGGCTGACTTCGCTCAAGGTAATGGATTTTGGTGCGGCGACCGTGGCGACGGCGGGCCGCTCGACCTGCCGTGTGCCGTGGCTCCAGCGCAGCGCTTCGGCCGCCATGGCGCTCGCTGCGGCAATGATGCAAGCCAGCGCGACCAGGCGAGTGGTGCGCCGGACAGGTGGGCGCCCTGCTCCCATTCCGTCTCCCGAAAGGTGGACATGAGAACAGATACCGTGTTTCCCCGCCCAATATGAATACCGGCTTGCGTGCCATGATGTGCCACAAGCCTTGCTTTGATTTTCGTCAACGTTTTGCGTAGACGAAAGTCGGTATGCTACAGGAAAAAGTAAAAGAGGGGGTAAGCCAGCCATTCGGGCGGCTGATTATTGCAGCCCACTTAACCGAACGGCAATGTTTCAACTTGCCGCGAGTAACCGGGGCACCCGGCTGCCGGTCGAGCACATGTCGATGACAAATAAAAACGGCGCCGCGGCGCCGTTCTGTCGTGTTTGCCGGACAAACATCGCCGGTGGCGATCACGGTCAGCCGTTGCTGACCACCAGCCGCGGTTCGCCGCCCAGGAAGCGCGCCTTGACCGACCTGGCGATGCCGTCCGCATCCAGTCCGACGCTGGCCAGCAGCTTGGCCGGGTCGCCGTGATCGATGAACTTGTCCGGCAGCCCCAGCATCAGCAGCGGCTTGACGATGCCCGCTTCGGCCAGTGCTTCGGCCACGGCGGCACCGGCGCCGCCCATCACGCAGCCCTCTTCCACCGTGACGAGATAGTCGTGCGACGCGGCCAGTTCCTTCACCAGCGCCACATCCAGCGGCTTCACGAAACGCATGTTCGCCACCGTGGCGTCGAGCTGCTCGCCGGCCTTGAGCGACGGCGCCACCATCGCGCCGAACGCGAGGATCGCCACGCGTTCGCCCTGGCGGCGCAGTTCGCCCTTGCCCAGCTCGATCGTCGTCAGCGCCGTCGACATGGCCGCGCCGATGCCGGCGCCGCGCGGGTAGCGCACGGCGGCCGGGCCCGGATACTGGTACGCGGTCGTAAGCATCTGGCGGCATTCGTTCTCGTCCGACGCCGCCATCACCACCATGTTCGGAATGCAGCGCAGGTACGCCAGGTCGTAGTTGCCGGCGTGCGTGGCGCCATCGGCCCCCACCAGGCCGGCGCGGTCGAGCGCGAACGTCACGTCCAGGTTCTGCAGCGCCACGTCGTGGATCAGCTGGTCGTAGGCGCGCTGCAGGAATGTCGAATAGATCGCCACCACCGGCTTGAGGCCTTCGCAGGCCAGCCCCCCGGCGAACGTGACGGAATGCTGCTCAGCGATGCCCACGTCGAAATAGCGGTCCGGGTATTCGGCATGGAAGCGCACCATGCCGGAGCCTTCGCGCATCGCCGGCGTGATGCCGACCAGGCGCTTGTCGGCGGCCGCCATGTCGCACAGCCAGTTGCCGAACACCTCCGTGTACGTCATCTTGGCCGGCGCGGTGGCCGGCTTGATGCCCTCGGCCGGGTTGAACTTGCCGGTGCCGTGGTACAGCACCGGCTCGGCCTCGGCCAGCTTGTAGCCCTGGCCCTTCTTGGTCACCACGTGGAGGAACTGCGGCCCCTTCAGGTTGCGGATGTTCTGCAGCGTGGGGATCAGCGAATCGAGATCGTGGCCGTCGATCGGGCCGATGTAGTTGAAGCCGAATTCCTCGAACATCGTGGCCGGCACCACCATGCCCTTGGCATGCTCTTCGAGCTTCTTCGCCAGTTCCAGCATCGGCGCCGGCAGCACCGACTTGCCGACATTTTTCGCCGCCGCATAGAACTGGCCGGACATCAGCCGCGCCAGGTAGCGGTTCAGCGCGCCCACCGGCGGCGAGATCGACATGTCGTTGTCGTTCAGGATCACCAGCAGGTTGCAGTCTTCTTCCACGCCGGCGTTGTTCAGCGCCTCGAACGCCATGCCGGCGGTCATCGAGCCGTCGCCGATCACGGCGATGGCATGCCGCTGCTCGCCCTTGATCCTGGCGGCCAGCGCCATGCCCAGCGCGGCGGAGATCGACGTGGACGAGTGCGCGGTGCCGAACGTGTCGTATTCGCTTTCCACGCGGCGCGGGAAGCCGGAGATGCCGTCGAACTGGCGCAGCGTGTGGAACTGGCAGCGCCGGCCGGTGAGGATCTTGTGCGCGTAGGTCTGGTGGCCCACATCCCACACGATGCGGTCGTGCGGCGTGTTGAATACGTAATGCAGTGCGACGGTCAGTTCGACGGTGCCCAGGTTCGACGACAGGTGGCCGCCCGTCTTCGACACGGAATCGAGCAGGAAGCTGCGCAGCTCGTCGGCCAGCGGCGTCAGCTGGGTGCGCGGCAGCTTGCGCAGGTCGGCCGGGTTGTTGATGGTTTCAAGGAGTTTCATTTATGCCTTCCGCTGCACGATCAGGTCCGCGAGTTCGCGTAAGCGCAGTGCGTCGTCGCCGAAGGCGGCAAGGGCCGCATGGGCTTCGCGCCGCAGTTGTTCGGCCAGGGCGACCGATTCGTCGAGCCCCAGGATCGAGACGTAGGTGGGTTTATTGTCGGCCGCATCCTTGCCGGCCGTCTTGCCCAGGGTGGCCGAATCGGCCGTTGCATCGAGCACATCGTCCACCACCTGGAATGCCAGGCCGATAGCGCGGCTGTAGGCATGCAGCGCGTGCAGCTCGGCATCGTCCAGGCTCTTGCCGGCCAGCGCGCCCAGCACGACCGAGGCGCGCAGCAGCGCGCCCGTCTTGAGCTGATGCATGCGTTCCAGCTGTTCGAGCGTGAGGCTGATGCCTACGCTGTCCAGGTCGATGGCCTGGCCGCCGCACATGCCGCCCGAGCCGGCGGCATCGGCCAGCAGCCGCACCATCGCCAGCAGCCGCGCCGGTGGCACGTTTTCACAGCCGGCCAGCACGGTGAACGCCTGCGATTGCAGCGCGTCGCCGACCAGCAGCGCCGTCGCCTCGTCGTAGGCCACGTGCACGGTGGGTTTGCCGCGGCGCAGGTCGTCGTCGTCCATGCACGGCATGTCGTCGTGCACCAGCGAATACGCATGGATCATTTCCACGGCGGCGGCGGCGCGCGACAGGGCCGCCGCATCCGCGCCGAACAGCGCGCCGGCCGCATACACCAGCAGCGGGCGCACCCGCTTGCCGCCGCCCAGCAGCGCATAGCGCATCGCCTCGTGCAGCTTCGCGGGCGCCGCTTCGGCCGCCGGCAGGTAGGCGGACATATCCGCCTCCATGCCCGCCTGCACGCCGCGCATCCAGTCCTGGAACGTGACCGCTTCGAACGTTTCCGTCATGGCGCGCCCTCGTCGCCGTCGGCGAAGGGCTTGAGCATGTCGCCTTCCAGGATCTTGACCTGCGATTCGACCTTGTCCAGCTGGCCCGCGCAATATTTCACCAGTTCGGAACCGCGCGCATAGGCGGCAACCGACGCCTCCAGCGGCAGCTGCCCGGATTCCATCTGCGTGACGAGCTGCGCGAGCTCGGCCATCGCTTCCTCAAAGGAAGCGGGCGCGGTGTTCGAAGCCGCGTCGTTTGCGCCGTTAATTTGTTTGACCATGGTACGTAAATTGGACTCAATCGCCAGTGTAGCCCGTTATTTTAGAACAAAGTGTCGCGGACGGTCCAAAATGGCAACCCGGCCGGGCTTGGCATGTTGCAATTGGTGGAACACGGCGTAAAGCAGCGAGTGAAGCATTCAATTCGTGGAACGTGCCCAGCGCTTGCGAAACGGTACAGCCATGCAAGCCTGGCCCTTCGCGTTCCGCCGCCCTGCCCCTGCATAACGGCTGCACGTTGCAAGAGCTGCGCCTGTCCACAATGACCAGGCGGACTCCACCGGGAATCGAAACCGGGCACAATGCCGGGCACCGCGGGGGATGGAACGAAGATTTATCGGCAGAACTATGCCAGTCGGGCTATAATCTCCGGTTCTGTCCGAAATACCGTTCTCATACTTTGAATTCAGGTCTTTGCGGATTCTGTCTCTTCTTGGTTGCCGTACTTTAAATTAAGGGGGGTTGGGATGTCCGATCTGGGTACCCACGCCAGGCTCGCGCGCTCGAATGCGCAACTTCCGGTCCACGTCTATTTTGACGAAGCGCTTCTGCGGCGTGAAATGCAGCAATTGTTCCAGGATGGCCCCCGTTACGTGGGCCATGAACTGATGGTACCGAATGCCGGCGATTTTGCGACGCTCGCCGCGGAAAACGAAGGCCGCATGCTGGTTCGTAACGCGAACGGCATCGAACTGCTGTCGAACGTGTGCCGTCATCGGCAGGCGCTGATGTTCAATGGGCGCGGCAATGCCAGCACGATCGTCTGTCCGCTGCACCGCTGGACCTACGACCTGAAAGGGGAACTGATCGGCGCGCCGCATTTCCCGGAAACGCCGTGCCTGAACCTGCCGAAAGCCCCGCTGCAAAGCTGGAACGGCCTGCTGTTCGAGCAGAACGGCTTCAACGTGATGGACAAGCTGAAGGACATGTCGGTCACAAAAGACCTGGACTTCACCGGCTACATGCTCGATCACGTGGAAGTGCACTACTGCGACTACAACTGGAAGACCTTCATCGAGGTCTACCTCGAGGATTACCACGTCGAACCCTTCCACCCCGGCCTGGGAGGCTTTGTTTCCTGCGACGACCTGCGCTGGGAATTCGGCGCCGACTATTCGGTGCAGACGGTGGGCGTCAACCGCGGCCTGCAGAAATCCGGCTCCGATGTGTACCAGCGCTGGCATGAACAGGTGCTGAAGTTCCGCAACGGCGAGGCGCCGCCGTACGGCGCGATCTGGCTGACGCTGTATCCGAACATCATGGTGGAGTGGTATCCGCACGTGCTCGTGGTGTCCACGCTGTGGCCGGAAGGCCCGAACCGCACCAAAAACGTGGTGGAGTTCTATTACCCCGAAGAGATCGTGCTGTTCGAGCGCGAATTCGTCGACGCGGAACGCGCGGCCTACATGGAAACGTGCGTCGAGGACGACGAAATCGCGCAGCGGATGGACGCCGGCCGCAAGATCCTGCTGGATCGCGGCACATCGGATGCGGGGCCGTACCAGAGCCCGATGGAGGACGGCATGCAGCACTTCCACGAGTGGTACCGAAGTAAGATCGCCGTATAAAATAAAATCAATCATCGAGGGGACAGATCCGGATCGCAACGGACTGTCCCCTCGAATTTTTCCGGGAAGGAAGTTTTAATGCAATCGCTGTGGATGTTGTTCGCCAGTTTCCTGTTTGCCGCCATGGGCGTGTGCGTGAAGCTCGCCTCGGACATGTTCTCCACCTCGGAGATCGTGATGTACCGCGGGATCGTCGGCGTGACGGTGCTGCTGGCGCTCGTGCTGATCCAGGGCGGCACCCTGAAGACCCGCTTCGGCATGGGCCACCTGTGGCGCAGCGTGATCGGCGTGATCTCGCTGTGGCTGTGGTTCTTCTCGATCGCCAAGCTGCCGCTGGCCACCGCGATGACGCTGAACTATCTGTCGCCGATCTGGATCGCCGTCTGGCTGTTCGCGCACGGCTGGTGGCATGCCAAGAACAGGATCGCCTGGCCACTGCTGGTGGCGGTGGCGATGAGCTTCGTGGGCGTGGTGCTGCTGCTGCAGCCCGCCTTCCAGTCCGACCAGCTGGTGTATGCGCTGATCGCCATCGGCTCGTCGGTGCTGACGGCGATGGCCTACATGCAGGTACGCAAGCTGGGCCTGGCCGGCGAGCCCGAATACCGCGTGGTGTTCTATTTCGCGTTGATGAACGTGGTGGCCGGCCTGGGCGGCCACGTGGCCGAAGCCGGCGGCGGCCCGGTGGTCTTCCATTCGCTGAACACGGGCCACGGCTTCCTGCTGCTGCTGGGCATCGGCCTGTTCGCGACGGCCGCGCAGATCACGATGACGCGCGCGTATCGCCTCGGCAACACGCTGGTCGTCGCCAACCTGCAATACACCGGCATCGTGTTTTCCAGTATCTGGGGCGTGCTGGTGTTTGCCGACACGTTCGACTGGCACAGCTGGCTGGGCATCGCCATCATCCTCGCCTCCGGCAGCGCCGCCACGTTCTACAATACGAAGAGCACCGAGCGCGGCAAGGCCGTTGCCGCGACGGATCCGATTGCCAGCGAAGTTTGAGGAGACCGTATGCATAGCACCCTGATCGATGCCGCCACCCTGGCCAGCCATGTCGACGACCCGAAATGGCTCGTGCTGGACTGCCGCCACGACCTGATGAATCCGGCCTTCGGCCGCGAAGCGTTCGCCGCCGGGCACCTTCCCGGCGCGCAGTTCGCCAGCATCGACGACGACCTGTCGGGCCCGAAGACCGGCACCGGCGACACGTTCCGCGGCCGGCATCCGTTGCCGGACCGTGCGGCGCTGGTCGCCACGCTGCGCCGCTTCGGCATCGATGACGACAGCCAGGTGGTGGCCTACGACGCGCACGGCGGCATGTATGCGGCAAGGCTGTGGTGGCTGCTGCGGTCGGTGGGGCATGAAGCCGTGGCCGTGCTCGATGGCGGCCTGCCGGCATGGCAGGCCGCGGGCCAGTCCTTGACGACGGAACCGGCGCCGGTCCGTCCCGCCGGCTCGATCGCCGAACGGCCTGCGCTGACGCGCGCGGTGTCGGTGGAGGATGTGGTGGCGAACCTGGCCACGGGGGCATTCACCGTGGTCGACGCCCGCGCCAATGACCGCTTCCGCGGCGAGAATGAAACGATCGACCCGGTCGGCGGCCACATCCCCGGCGCGAAGAACCGGTTCTTCAAGGACAACCTGCAGGCCGACGGCACGTTCAAGCCCGCCGCGCAGCTGAAGGAAGAGTTCGCGCCGCTGTTCGCCTCCCCTGCCGCAGCCGTGATGCAGTGCGGCTCGGGCGTGACGGCTTGCCACAATTTGCTGGCGCTGGAAGTGGCCGGCTTGCCGGGTGCCGCGCTGTATCCGGGTTCGTGGTCGGAGTGGTGCGCTTCGGCGGAACGGCCGGTGGCGACGGGGGCCTGAGCCCCTGCAGCCGTCTTCCGTTGAACGGCAGTACGGCGTTTATTACGTCTCTTGGCGGGGAAACCAGCACTGCACGGCCAGCAGGGCGATCAGGACGGCTTCCCCGATCTCGAATAACGCATTGCCCCCGTCGGCGAGCCGCTGCATCACCGTCCACCATCCGTTCCAGCAGAGGCTGGCCACGTAACAGCCGACCAGGAGCCCTGCGGTTCCACATCTTGCGCCCTGGGCAGTGAAGACACGTTCAACGAAATCAGCAGCAGGCCGATGAGTGAAAGCGCCGGCACGATCGCCCAGCTGGACGTGGAGTTCAGGAAGAAAACATAGCCGAAGGCCCTGAGCGCGACGACCGGGAGGGCGGCGATGACAGCGAGCGCGTAGACAGGGCGGGATGTCGGCAATCGTAAGATGTGGCTGAGACTCACGTTTTATCTGCATGTAGCTGGGCGATGCAAACATGCTCGCACGAAACTGAGCGAATACACAATTTTTCGAGCAATTATGTATCCGTCATGACGCGGTTGATTCCAGCTACCCTGTAATTACCACCACTATTTTCCCCACTGACCGATGCGATACCTTCAGATCTCCCGTGCCGCAGCGGCCTTCAGCGTTTACACAGTCCACGCCATTGCTTCCGGCACGTGAACCAAGATGCGATCACGGCGAAAGCGGTTGGTTTAAAAAGCACTGCTACAGCACCTGTCAAAACTACAATTGCGGTGCTTAACAATATCGAAACCATCAAACCCTTAAATCGCCTTTATTTCATTGCAGCTATCGTTCTTTCGACGAACATTCCAATTCAAACCACATCGTTGAATATCATTCCTTCAACCAAGGGATCGAAGCCGTCAGGAAATACTGTATTTCCATTATATTTGCAACCGCTAAATTTTGCGCCTTCCCACATCGCATTGACCAAATTAGCGTTCGAGAAATCCGCGCCATATATTCCATTTTCATTGGAAAAATCTCCATTCCGAAGATCGGCACTTATCAATTGAGCATACTGAAAGTCTGCACCACTAAATATCCCAGATTTCATACTCACATTCTTCATGCTACAACGGTAGAATGTGGCAGTCCAACAGTCAGCCCCATTAAGGTTTGCGTGGTCGAGTACTGCATCACAAAAATTTGCACCCTCCAATTGTGCGCCTCGCAGATCTGCATTACGGAAATCTGGTCCATCGAAATCTTTATCCGCAAGAGATCGTACTTCGATATGAAGTGCGCTCCCATCACTTGACTTGATATTCAGCACATCTTTCTTTGTCATATGAAGGCCTGCAATACTAGAAGTCAATCACTATGCAACAACCTAAGCTCGTTCTCGGCAAGAATCAGATAGCACGCGGCTATCCGACGCTTTCTTTTGTAAATTATGAGTTACGCTTGGTCATTTTGGCACGCAACTTCCTGATAATCAGAAGCATCACTGCTGTCGCCGAAAGCGCAATCAGGAAAGACATAAGGAATCCAATTAAAAAAAATGGATCAATATGCCCGAGTTGCAGAAATACGAAAACTTGAAAGAGAGCTGCGGCGCAGAATGCCGTCAAAGGCAGAACGAACCACGCGTTCTTGACGTACTTTTCAAAGACAAACGTCAGACTAGCCGCAAGCACAAAAACAATCACATACGACAGCATGGTTTTCTCCGATTGAAGCTTTTACTTTCTTTTTCGTGCCTGATGTAGTTGTCCCCCGGCATGCGAAGGTTGAACGTCAGCACACCCGCTCGGGTTCTCGTTCGGCGGCTGCAACCCGAACGGATCGGCGTCATCCCAGCGCCAGCGGATCGCATTGTCGGTCGCCTGCGTGATCACACGCGGCGTGCCCAGGTGATCGTTGTAGATATAGAACACGTTCGGCGTGAACACCTGGCTCGGTGCCGTGCCGGTCACGGTCTGCGTCAGCAGGGCTACCGGTTCATTGCCCAGATAGACGATTTCGCGCTGCATCCGGCCCGTGCTCTTGCTGTACTCGCCGATCAGGGGGCCTTCTTCGTCGTACACGAACACGTCGCCGTTGCTTTTCTCGACCCGCTGGCCGAGGCCTTTGTAACGGGACTGCATGACAGTACTGCCGTTGGTCACCTTGATCAGCCGCCCGCGTGGGCTATACCCGTACTGGATCGTACCGTCGTTCAGCAGGTTGCCGGCAGCGTCGTAGGTGTTCGACTTGGCCGGTGCCGGGCCCGTAGTGCTCACCAGCCGGTTGCTCGACGGGCTGATGGTCAGCGTGTGCGTCGTGGCACTGGCCATCAACATGATGCAATTGTAGTTCAGGTCGTAATAGTCATTTCTGATTTAATATATTTAGTGTTATATGCACCGTATTTTTATGCCCCGTACCAAGGCGTGCTGATTGTCGGCCATGCGCAATTCTTTTTTTCCATTCCTAGAGAGCATAATAGAAAGCCTTCCCAAGCTAGGCCCAAGACGATTTTTCGCTGTATGCAGTCCGTGCCCTTGCTTTACTGGCAGATCAGGTAGCGTTTTTCGTCGTACACAACCATGTTTCCATTGCTTTTCGCAACCTGCTGGCGGAGGCCGTTGTAGCGGGACTGCATGACGGTGCCTCTGCCGGCCTGCCTTATTGGAACTGACATCGAAATTTAGCATCGCTAAACATATGCGCCTTCAGGTACGGGTTCTAGCAAAACCTTATCAAAATAGACTGATGACCTCGCTTCGGCATTAGGCAGATACCTTCTCGCGCCCGACTGCGACATCTGCATCGACGTTGGCATCTCTGTACCACCGTCCTAGCAAATTGGCACCGATGCCAAGGTCGCGGGCGATCGCCGCCTTGCTCGCACCAAGCTGTCCTATCAGCTTGACTGCTTCACGCTTAATATTTTCTGAGAACAACCGTCTTTCACGTGCTATGCAATACCTCCGATAGGAACATAATACCTATTGGAGGTGTCCGTCGCTTTGGAGGAAGGCGATAGTGTACTTGTCAGACGGCTCTACAGAAGAAACTAGTCGCAGCTGCGATCGTCTGAGCACCGAAGAACTAGCATTTCTAGCGTCTCATATGCGCGCGTCAAGGTATCATCATCATATTCCTGTTGCTCTGCTAACCAAAGAATCCATAGCTGAACAACTCTACACTCTGCAACGGTAAGAAGAGTCCATCGATCAGTGAAGAAGTCATCCCACAAATCGACGTCCGGGCTACGATCCAACATATTGATGAGAGCAGCTACCACCAGCAAATCTGAATTATTTTCTTTAACTACGGCAGATAAAATACTAGGCAAAAAATAACAAAATGCCAGCGGAGTAAACGCATAGATCGAATCTGAATGAATATGCCACTCTTCATAAGTTATAGACTGCCAATTTCGACCAATAAAATATGAGGCCTCGTCATACTCAAACGTCGCAGCATGGGTCGACGGAACGACATTGGCCGGCACTGTACGACTAGAAAATGCTACGGCTATCTCAGTCAAGATTTTCACTTCAAAAAATTCCCACAATTGCCAACATTTTTCCAAGCGTCAGCTTGGGCTTGCTGGTGCCCCAAATCCCCTCCACTCCAGCATTTCTGGTCACGTTGCGCTCTTGCGGATGCAAGATCGATCCATGCGCGATAACGCTCCTGCAGTTGACCTCGAGACATACCTGCCTTACAAGCGCCCAACTTTCCGGCTCGATATTTTGCATCTTGGACCTTTTTATTGAGCTCATCACATTTTGGACCGGATGTGCAAAAATCTTCGATAGCGCTGCCGGCTGCTGAACCAATTGTTCTTCCTATGCCAGGGTTGCCAAAACGGCCACCGATTGCGCCACCAATAATACCTCCCAGCTGGGCACCAGTTGCAGCCAATCCTTCCGGATCAATAAATATGACTGGATTACCGCCAGCGTAGGCATATGTATTAACCCCGCCATCGATACCGATCGGATCACTCTGCACATACCTACCCAGCTGCGGATCATACTCCCTGAAGTAATTGTAGAACAAATTACTCTCGCGATCGTAATACTGCCCCGGCATGCGCAGGTTGAACGTCAGCGCGCCCTTGCCGCTCGGATTCTCGTTCGGTGGCTGCAACCCGAACGGGTCGCCGTCATCCCAGCGCCAGCGGATGGCGCCATCGGTGGACTGTGTGATCATCCGCGGCGTGCCAAGGTGATCGTTGAAGATATAGAACACGTTGGGCGTGAACACCTGGCTCGGTGCCGTGCCGGTCACGGTCTGCGTCAGCAGGGCTACCGGTTCATTGCCCAGGTAGACGATTTCGCGCTGCATCCAACCCGTGCTCTTGCTGTACTCGCCGATCAGGTGGCCTTCTTCGTCGTACACGAACACGTCGCCGTTGCTTTTCTCGACCCGCTGGCCGAGGCCGTTGTAGCGCGACTGCATGACGGTACTGCCGTTGGTCACCTTGATCAGCCGCCCGCGTGGGCTATACCCGTACTGGATCGTACCGTCGTTCAGCAGGTTGCCGGCAGCGTCGTAAGTGTTCGACTTGGCCGGTGCCGGGCCCGTGGTGCTTACCAGCCGGTTGCTCGACGGGCTGATGGTAAGCGTATGGGTCGTGGTGCCGGCTGTCATCGACAGGCGATTGTCGTTCAGGTCGTAGCTGTAGCGGTACGTGGACGTGCCCGTGGCCGAGACCAGCCGGTCCAGGTTATCGTAATCGAACGCCTGTTTCCTGGTCGGCAGGCTCGTTCCGGTGTCGGTCGTCGCCGTGATGCGATTGGCCGCATCGAAGGTCAGCACGCGACGCAATCCGGTCTTCGCGGGATCGCCGAGCCAGTACCAGTTCATCCGGCCATCGAGATCGAAGCCCCGGGCGTATTCATTCGGTTTGGCAGCAGTGTGATCTCCCCACGCCCACCAGCGCGTCTGCCCCGTCGCGGTATATGTGATCCACTTTAGCAGCGGCGTACTCACGGCAGTGTTCGTGCCGGTACCGCTGGTATTGGCAGGATTGAGCGTGATAGCGCTCAGCCGCCCCGCACTGTCGTAGTTGTACACGAGCCGGTTGCCCGAGGGGTAGGTAACCGTCTTGATCTTGCCGGCCTCGACGCCTGAACTGCCTCGTCTTCACATCAATCCGTGAAGAACCTTTTTTACAGCCCCCGCGCCGCGGCGGCCTTCAGCGTTTGCGCAATCCACGCCATCGCTTCCGGCACGTCGTAATTGCCGGCATGCGGCTGGTTCCACGCCAGCCGGTAGTTCACCTCCTGCACCTTCGGATCGGCCTGCAGGGCGCGCGTGAGATTGATCGACACGGTGAAGGCCGTGTCGCGATCGCGGGTGCCGTGCCGCACGTACCAGTATGGCGCCGTCTCGGCGGTGGTACCGATATAGGCCAGCGGGTTGATCAGCTTCACCTGCCCCATGACCGGCGTAGTGGCGAGGCTGAAGTGACGGCTGCCGGTGATGCCGGTATCGTCGTAGCCGATGCCGTCGCCGTGCACGTCGTTGTTGTCCCAGGCGTACTCGGTGAAGTTGCTGTATTTCTGGCTGGCCGTGCCGAAAAGGTTCGATTCGCCGCTGGCCGCCGTGATTGTCATGCCGGTCTGGTCGAACGCCGGCGCGGCCTTCAGCGTGGCTTGCGTGGCCACGAACTTCAGGTATTTGGCCATGTCGATCGATACCACTTTCTTCGTGCCGTTGTCCACGTCGAGCCAGTCGTTGGTATAGGTGCCGGTTGTGGGACCGCTCGCATACGTCATCTGCTCGCCCAGGTCCGGAATCGTGCCGCCGGCGGCCATGTACACCTCGGCCGAACGGGTTACTTCCTGCCGGATCTGGTCCATCATGTTGTCGGAGTTGAGTGCGGCGCCGCTACCGTTGGCCAGCTTCAGGCCCTGCTGGTAGGCGGGGAATTTTGCCGCCAGCTGCGCGCTGCCGGCTGGATTGGGATTGCGGCCCACCGCGGCGCGCGTGCCGAACGTGGTGTACAGCCATTCGTAGGCCAGGTCGGCATTGCCCAGGTCCGTGATCGGGCAATACGCATTGATCGCGAGCACGTCGTCGCGCAGTGTGCTGCCGCCGTTCGCGTCAATGCCCGCGGCGCCGGCCGAGGCCAGGTATGGCAGGTAATCGGGGCTGTTGCCGGAAGTGCCGATGATCGACGACAGTCCACCGCCGCCGCTGGTGCCGTTGACCACGATGCGGCTGGCGCTGCCCGGCATGCGCGCATCGTTCAGGCGCAGGTAGCGGATTGCCGCTTTCGCATCAACCACCTGGGATGGCACCTTGCCGGGATAGCTGCCGTCCGCCGCCGTCAGGCCGCGGCCGCGCGTGGCCACGTCGATATAGACGTAACCAGCCTTCAGTGCGGCGCCCACGTTGCTGGTGGTACTGTTGAAGCTGGCGCCATCGGCGACGCTGGCCTTGATGTAGCTGGCAAACCAGCCGCTGTTGTTGACGGCGAAGTACAGCGCCGTATCCGTGTTGGCGGCAACGCTTTCCGGCACGAAGATGTTCATGCTCTGGTAGCCGCATGTCGGGTTGGCGATCGTGCTGCTGGCCCCTGTCAGGCTTGTCTGCGTAGCCGACATGGCGACCGGCTTCGCCACATAGCACACCTCCTTGTACCAGCGCACCGGCACCTGCACGCCGTCGATCGTGATGTTGATCGTGGTGTATTTCGTGCTGTCGAACGCCAGTGCGCTGTCGGAAACGCCAACGAGCGCGTTGTCGTTATCCGATCCGCATGCGGTCAGTGCCAGCAGCATGGCCGCAGCGGCGGCGCAGGCTTTCAACGGGGTGTTTTTTTGATGCATGAAGTCTCCTGGTTGTAATGGTGAATGCGCGTAGGCGCACGCTGCCCTGGCACGACGATGCCGGGCAAAAAGGGCGAAAAGGGAAAACTGGCGAGCCGGGTGGCGCGGCTATGTGCAGGCCGCCGGGGCGGACAACGGAATCGGAGCGGTGCGGTGGAACTGCGGTGTCATGTTCGTCTCCTCGCGGCGGCCGACCGGCTGCCGGTGTTTGCGCCGGGTGCACCTGCTGCGGCCACGGCTGTGTCGAGGAAAGTATATGCGGGCCCTTTCGGGCCACGATTGCGTTTCGCTGCTTGAAGAATGCTTTTTACTTATCGGTCTCGGTGCGCCGTGGTGCGCTGCCGGATCGCGTCAGCTGCCGCAACCACCACCGCCGCAGCCGCCGCCACAACCGCTGCCGCAACTGCTGCCGCCATCGCTGCTGTCGCAGCCTGCGGTGGCGGGATCGCAGGCATCGCCGGCGCCGTGCACGACGCTGGCGAAAGTCCCGTTGCCCTCATGCTGTCTGCAGCGCTGCAGCCATTGGTCGTAATCCTCCTGCGCGATCAGCCCTGCGGCAAGCAGGAAATCCGGCTCCGCCGCGGGATGGGCTTGCGCCGTATCGGCTGGCCGTCCCCGCCGGTTCATCGGCGAAAAAATCACCGAATTGCCGCGCGCCTGCCAGGCAAAGCCGTCCGGCATGCGCAGCGCGTGGTCCGTGGCGAACAGGCTCGGCACGTAGGGGCCCGCCAGTGCAAGGTCATCCAGCGCGCGAGCGGTGACCAGGGACATTGCCATCGGCAGCATCATGCCGCCGCCCATGTCGGCCGCTTCTACATGGGGAATTCGCCGGCCGAAATGCCGTTCGCAAAAGTCGTCCAGCGAGGCGGGAGAGTAACGCAGCCATGCGTGCCAGACCGAGTCCGCCGCCTTGGAAGGCAACGCACAAGGACGGTTGCTGCGCTCGACGCACTCGAAGAAAACCAGCAGCGCGTCGGCGGCACGGGCGTAAAAAAAGGCATCGCTCGGGATGCCTTGGAATTCGAAGCGCGCGGTGCGCGACCAGTAATCGTATAGCCCGGGGGGCATGTCGCACAGCAGCCTGCGCCGGGGTGAAGTGATGCGAAGACCGATGGCGCGGGCGGCGCGAAGCGTACTTGAAAGCTGCTTCAGCATGCTGATCTCCTTTGTCGTTTTTCTTGAGGTCATGCTAGGCCATGTTCATGACGGGTCCGTGACATGCGAAGCCGTGCTTGACCGGCGTCAGCCCTGTGCCGCGCGGCCGTCAGGAGCGCCTGCGCAGGGGCGTGTCGAGATTGCGTTCGTTACCTGGAGGTTGCTCTACTTATTGGGCGGAAGTGCGACAACGATATGGAAGGGCTGCGTGATGTAAAAATGGCGCCGGCATGCCAACGGCATGACCGGCGCCACGTGACGACAAAAGTCGCTCAGACCGTTTCAACTTCCTTCCTGCGGCGGCGCGCGGCAAAGCCGACCAGCGCCAGGCCACCGGCCAGCATCGCATACGTTGCCGGTTCCGGCACTGGATTGATGGCGATATCGGAATTGAAGCGCAGCGAGCCGTACAGGCTTGGACCGTATGGGCCATTTGCCTCGTCATATTGACGGAAGTCGACGGCGAAGCTTTCCAGATCGCCGGTCACGCCATAGCTGATTTCCAGCACATTGAACCAGCCGTACAGCCGATTGTTGCCGCGGCCGTTGCCGGACACATCCAGACCCGGACGGGTCGGCGAATTAAACGGGAAGCGGGTGGCGCGGTCGTAAAAACCGGCCTGCAATGCCTGGCCATCGTTGGTATTCGTGACCGGATTATAGCTTGGCGCCGCGAACTGGAAAGTCCAGGAGTCGCCGCCATCGTAGCTGATCTGAACACCGCTTTCCGCCGTGCCGTAATTCGCACTGGAAAAGAAAATCCCTTGGTCGCCATGCGTCCATGTCACTTCGGGCACGCCGATACCGCCGCCGACATAGCTGCCCGGTTCCGTGTGCAGATAAACACTGGCGCTATTGGCAATCGCGGCATGGCTCAGCGACGAGCACAGCAATGCGGCGATCGGAGCGAATCGAAACAGTTTCATCAAAGAAGTCATTTTTATCCTAATGGCTTGAAGTTATGTGTAGAGAACTACATTAAAAATTATATAACACTTCATAAGAAATGTTATTTTTTTCATAACTACTTATTAGGAAGTAATTCGTGACTTTTATATTACTACTAATGAAGCAAAGCACCCGGTCGTTTATTCAAAACACGCACCATTGCTGCCTGTATCGAATTGCGCTGCAGGCAAATAAAGAAAACGCATTCGATAACCGATCTCAGTGCCGCCCGGCCGTCAGGAACAGCACGATTGCCACGCCCAGCGCGATCAGCAGCACCTGCGGCACGGTTTCCTTCATCGTGGCGCGGCGCTGCATCTGCGGCATCAGGTCGCTGACGGCGATATAGATGAAGCCGGACGACGCGAACACCAGCACATAGGGAATCAGGTTGCTGGCGCGGTCCAGCGTGAAATAGCCGAGCAGGCCGCCGGCCACGGCCAGCAGGCTGCACAGCAGATTGTAGATATAGGCCCGCGTGCGCGAAAACCCGGCGTTGAGCAGCACGATGAAGTCGCCGATCTCCTGCGGGATTTCATGGGCGATGATGGCCACGGCGGCCACGATGCCCAGGTGCGGGTCGGCCAGGAACGCGGCGGCGATCAGGATGCCGTCGGTGAAATTGTGCATGCCGTCGCCGACGAGGATCATCCAGCCGGCGCGGCCGGCTTCGTGCGCGTCGTGACCGTGCGCGTGATGGTGGCCGTCGCCTTCGTGGTGGTGCGAGTGGCGCAGGATCGCCAGCTTTTCCAGCATGAAGAATGTCAGCAGGCCGGCCAGCAGCGTGGCGAACAGCGTGCGCGGGTCGGCGCCGGATTCAAACGCCTCCGGCAGCGCGTGCAGCAGCGACGTGGACAGCATGATGCCCACCGACAGGCTGACCATCCGCTCGACGACCCGCGACAGCAGCGTGAATGAAAACAGCGCCGCCGCCGTAATGCTGGCCGCGCCGGCGAGCGTGGTCGCCAGCAGGATTGAAATGAGTACGGGGTCGATTTTGGAGCCTCTTGTGCGCTTTACTGCGCGCGCAACACCGGGGCCCGGGCAGCGCGCAAACCGGACATTTTACCGTCCAGCCCGCGCTTCTGCTGAAAATACAGTATCAATAAGAGAAAAACAGGGGCGGCAACCGGGCTGTATCAGGCCACGCCGTGCTGCTTGAACCAGTCCAGCGCCCGCTTCCAGCCATCCTTCGCATCCGCTTCCACGTAGCTCGGGCGGTAGTCGGCATGGAAGGCGTGGCCGGCGTTTTCATAGATGACGAACGTGGAACCGGACTTTCCTTTCGCCAGCTCGGCCTTCATCTTTTCCACGGAGTCCAGCGGAATGCCGGTGTCCTTGGCGCCATACAGGCCCAGGACCGGCGCCTTCAGCGTGGCAGCCACGTCGACAGGATGCTTGGGCGTATTGGGAGTGGATTCCCCTAGCAACCTCCCGTACCATGCCACGCCGGCCTTCACTGCCGGGTTGTGCACGGCATACAGCCACGTGATGCGGCCGCCCCAGCAGAAACCGGTGATGCCCAGCTTGTCCGCCGAGCCGCCGTTCTGGCCGGCCCATGCCACGATCGCATCCAGGTCCTTGAACACCTGGATATCCGGCGTCTTGCTGATGATGTTCTTTTGCAGGTCGGCGATCGACGCTTCCTTCTGCGGATCGCCCTGGCGCGCGAACAGGTTCGGCGCCAGCGCCAGGTAGCCCTGCTTTGCAAAACGGCGCGCCACATCGGCGATGTGTTCGTGCACGCCGAAGATCTCGGAAATCACGAGGATCACGGGCAGCCCGGCCTTGCCGGCGGGCTGGGCGCGGTACACCGGGACCGGATAGCCGTCGACGGTCACCGTCACGGTGCCGGCGGTGAGGCCTTCGCTGTCGGTCTTCACCACCGTTTCGGCGCTGACGGGCAGCACGGCGGCGGCGAAGCCGGTTCCCAGCGCGGCCTTCAGCAGGTCGCGGCGGCTGATGCCTTCCGCTTCACCGATCAGGCTGGCGGCATCGTTGTGCAGGTCTTTCATGGATTCTCCGGGAGTAATGTATTGGGAAATTGAAACACAGCGGTAGTAAAAAGCCAACAACAAAAAACCCGGGACAGACCTATGTTTAGAAGAAATTTCCTTTAAACAGGGGTCTGTCCCGGGTTTCATGGCCCGGGTACCCGAAATGCAGTGCCGAATGTACGGAGGCCCCTGCAGACGCATGCGCAAACTCAATGGGCGGAGGCCCCTGCCGACGCATGCGCAAATTCAATGGACGGAGGCCCCTGCCGACGCATGCGTCGTCAGTGGGCCTCCTCCCAATTCTTCCCGACGCCCACCTCGGCGACGAGAGGCACCTTCAGCTCGGCGACGCCGGCCATCAGTTCCGGCAGGGTTTCCCGCACCAGCGCCAGTTCGTCGTCCGGCACTTCGAGCACCAGCTCGTCGTGCACCTGCATGATCATGCGCGTTTTCAGGTTGTCCGTTTCCAGCCAGCCCTGCACGGCGATCATCGCCAGCTTGATCAGGTCCGCCGCGGTGCCCTGCATCGGCGCGTTGATCGCGGCGCGTTCGGCGCCCTGGCGGCGCGGGCCGTTCGGGGAATTGATCTCCGGGAGCCACAGCCGGCGGCCGAACACCGTCTTCACGTAGCCGTTCGCCTTCGCTTCCAGGCGTGTCTCGTCCATGTAGCGCTTCACGCCATGGAAGCGCTGGAAGTAACGGTCGATGTAGTTCTGCGCGGCGGTGCGGTCGATGCCCAGGTTGGCGGCCAGGCCGAACGCGCTCATGCCGTAGATCAGGCCGAAGTTGATCACCTTCGCATAGCGGCGCTGCTCGCTGTTTACTTCATCCGGCGGCACGCCGAAGATTTCGGCGGCCGTGGCCCGGTGGATGTCCACGCCTTCGGCGAACGCGCGCAGCATCGCTTCATCTTCCGAGATGTGCGCCATGATGCGCAGCTCGATCTGCGAATAGTCGGCCGAGACGATATGGCTGCCTTCCGGCGCGATGAACGCCTCGCGGATGCGGCGCCCTTCCGCCGTGCGGATCGGAATGTTCTGCAGGTTCGGATCGCTCGATGCCAGGCGGCCGGTCACCGCCACGGCCTGCGCGTAGTTCGTGTGCACGCGCCCCGTCTGCGGGTTGATCATCTTCGGCAGCTTGTCGGTGTACGTGGACTTCAGCTTGGCCATGCCGCGGTATTCCAGCAGCACCTTCGGCAGCGGGTAATCCTCGGCCAGCTTCTGCAGCACTTCCTCGTCGGTGGACGGCGCGCCGCTCGGCGTCTTCTTGACGACCGGGAGCTTGAGCTTGTTGAAGAAGATCTCGCCGATCTGCTTCGGCGAGCCCAGGTTGAACGGCCCCTCGGCCAGTTCGTAGGCCTTCTGTTCCAGTTCGACGATGCGCGCACCCAGTTCGTTCGACTGCGTGGCCAGCAGGCCGGCGTCGATCAGCACGCCGTTGCGCTCGATCGTCTGCAGCACCACGGCGGTCGGCAGCTCGATGTTCCGGTAGATTTTCGTCAAGCCTTCGTCGCCGGCCACGTGGCCATGCATCGCCATGTGCAGGCGCAACGTGATGTCGGCGTCTTCCGCGGCGTAGTCGGTGGCGCGCTGCAGTTCCACCTGGTCGAAGCAGATCTGGCCGGCGCCCTTGCCGCACACTTCCTCGTAGGCGATGGTCTTGTGGTTCAGGTGGCGCATCGCCAGGCTGTCCATGTCGTGCGTGCGGTGCGATTCGAACACGTACGACTGCAGCAGCGTGTCGTGCACCACGCCGCGCAGCTTCACGCCGTGGTTGGCGAAGATGTGCGCGTCGTACTTCAGGTTCTGGCCCAGCTTCGGCTTCGTGGCGTCTTCCAGCCAGGGTTTCAGCTTTTCCAGCACGCGCTCGCGCGACAGCTGGTCGGGCACGCCGGCATAGCGGTGCGCCACCGGGATGTAGCAGGCCAGGCCCGGCTCGGTGGCCAGCGAAATGCCGACCAGCTGCGCGTTCATCGGTTCGAGCGATGTGGTTTCCGTGTCGACGGACACCAGCTCGGCGGTATCGATCCGTTCGAGCCATTCGTCCAGCTGGGCTTCGGTCACCACCAGGTCGTAGCGCACGTTGGCCGGCGGTTCGGCGAACATGTCGCCGGTCGGGCCTTCCGGCGCGGCCGGGCCGGTCTGGCCGGGCACTTGCGCGGAGGGCGTCAGCGCCTTCAGCTCGCGCAGCAGCGTCTTGAAGCCGTATTTGTTGAAGAACGCCAGCAGCGATTCGTGGTCTTCCTCGCGCGCCACCAGCGATTCGGAGATCGACATCATGTGCTGCGCCAGGTCGCAATCGGTCTTCACGGTGATCAGTTCGCGGCCCTTCGGCAGCCATTCCAGCGCCGCCTTCAGGTTGGCGCCGACCGCGCCGCCGATCTTGTCGGCGTTGGCGATCACGCCTTCCAGGCTGTCGTACTGCGCCAGCCATTTGACGGCCGTCTTCGGCCCGCATTTGGCCACGCCGGGCACGTTGTCGACCGTGTCGCCGATCAGGGTCAGGTAATCGATGATGCGGTTCGGCGGCACGCCGAACTTGGCGATCACGCCCGCTTCGTCGAGCTTTTCGTTGCTCATCGTGTTGATCAGCGTGACGTGCGGCGTGACCAGCTGCGCCAGGTCCTTGTCGCCGGTGGAGATGATCACGTCCATGCCGTTCTTCTCGGCGGCCACGGACAGCGTGCCGATCACGTCATCGGCCTCCACGCCCTCCACCATCAGGATCGGCCAGCCCATCGCCTTCACCGCTTCATGGATCGGCTCGATCTGCAGCGACAGGTCGGACGGCATCGATGCCCGCGTGGCCTTGTATTCCGGGTAGAGGTCGTCGCGGAAGGTCTTGCCCTTGGCGTCGAACACGCAAGCGATGTACGCGGCCGGGTAATCGGCGCGCAAGCGGCGCAGCATGTTGACCATGCCGTGCATGGCGCCGGTCGGATGGCCGTCCGGGCTGCGCAGGTCCGGCAGCGCATGGAAGGCACGGTAGAGATAGCTGGAACCGTCGACCAGCAACAAAGTCTTTTGCATGAGTGCAAGTAATGGATAACAAATGGGGAACAACCGCGGCTCGCGGCTAATCAGGCATTATCGCAGAGAACATCCGGCGGCGAATCGTGCGCTCCCGCCGGAGAAATCGGCAGTTCGCAGCGGAAACGGGTGTCAGTTTGTTACAATGGTCCGTACACCAATATCATGGTTCTCCTAAAAGGTTCCGCCCATGCGCCCGTCCCGCCTTGCCCTCCCCTGCGCCGCCTTCCTGCTCATCCTGGCCGCCGGCTCCGCCAGTGCCCAGTCCGGCACGCCGCCGAAGCTGGAACCGGTGCAGGATAGCGATACGCCGATCACCGTCACGCCGAAATCGGGCCGCGAAGGCACTACCACCACGGTGCGCCGCGAAGGCGGCCGCATCGCCGAGGAAACCGTGCACGCCGGCGGCAGCACCTATTCGGTGAAGCCGGCCAGCCCGAACAGCACCCAGCTGCAGGGCGACGCAGGCGGCCCGCAGGTGCGCGGGCCGCAATGGACCGTGATGGAATTCGATATCGCCAAAAAACAGAAACAGCGCAGTGCCGATGCCGCAGCCGCGGCGGAAAACGCGGCCGACGTGCCGCCGCCTCCCCCGATGCCACCCGTAAAGGAGTGATGCGGCGTTCCGGCCCGGGCGCGGCACCTTCCCGATCGCGCCCGGGGCAGTCATTCCCACCCGAACTTTCATAGATTCTCATGGCAGTCTTTACCTCGGTCAGCCTGGACGACGTCCAGCCCTGGATCGCGCAATTCCCCCTCGGCCGTGCGCTGGCCCTCAAAGGCATCGCATCCGGCATTGAAAACAGCAATTTCTTCCTGACGACGGAACGCGGCGAATACGTCCTCACCATTTTCGAAAACCTCGACTTCGAGCAGCTGCCGTTCTACCTGCAGCTGATGCGCCACCTGGCCGGCCACGGCGTGCTGGTGCCGGCGCCGGTACCGAACGACAAGGGCGAACTGTGCGTGGCGCTGCACGGCAAGCCGGCCGCGATCGTGTCGAAGCTCGAAGGCAGTTCCGAACTTGCTCCACAGCCGGTCCATTGCGCCGGGGTGGGCGCGATGCTGGCGCGGATGCACCTGGCCGGCCGCGACTTCCCGCTGCACCAGCCGAACCTGCGCGGCCTGGCATGGTGGCACTTCGCCACGCCGGCCGTGCTGCCGCACATGCCGGAGCCGGAAGCCGCGCTGCTGCGCGCCGAAATGCACTTCCAGGAAGCGTTCCATGGCAGCGACCTGTACAAGCGCCTGCAGCAGGGGCCCGTACACGCCGACCTGTTCCGCAACAACGTGATGTTCGACGGCGAGCGCCTGACCGGCTTCTTCGACTTTTACTTTGCCGGCTGCGACACCTGGCTGTTCGACGTGGCGGTAACGGTCAACGACTGGTGCGTGGACCTCGATACCGGCGTGCTCGATGAGGCGCGCGTACGGGCGTTCCTGGATGCATACCACGCGGTGCGGCCGTTTACCGCGGACGAGCAGGAAGCATGGCAGCCGATGCTGCGTGCCGGCGCACTGCGCTTCTGGCTGTCGCGCCTGTACGACCTGCACCAGCCGCGCGCGGCGGAAATGCTGACACCGCACGATCCGACGCACTTCGAGCGTATCCTGCGCGAACGCATCGCCACGCCGGCACCGGGTCTCGCCGCATGAACCCGACACCGGCAAGGATGGGATGGGACTGGGTAAAGCAGGGCTTCGGCATGCTGCGCAAGCAGCCGGCCGGGCTGACGGCGCTGTTCTTCGGCTACATGCTGGTATCGATGTTGTTGAACATCCTGCCGCTGGTGGGCGCGATCGCCCACGCGGTGCTGACGCCCGTGTTCGTGATCGGTTTCCTGCGCGCCGCGCGCGACGTGGAGGCGGGCCGGATGGTACTGCCCCGCACGCTGATCACCGGCTTCCGGGAACCGGCCTTCGGCAGGCTGTGCAAGCTGGGCGGCCTGCACATCCTGGCGATCCTTGCCGCCGTGACGATCATGATGCTGTTCGCCGATACGGACGTGCTGAAAGGCAAGTCGCCCGAAGACCTGCAGCCGTCCCTCGCGCTGATGCAGGAAGTGATCCGCTTCCCGGGCCTGCAGGTCGGCTTCTTCCTGTATGTGGCGGCGCTGCTGGTGATCACGTTCGCCGCGCCGATTGTCTGCTGGAACGGCATGGGCCCGGGCAAGGGGCTGTTCTACAGCTTCTTCGCGATCAAGCGCACCGCCGGCGCATTTCTCGTGTTCGTGCTGAGCCTCGGCGCGATCGCGTTCGGCACCATGATGGTATTGCGCCTGGTGTTCGGCGCCGGCGCGGTCGGGCAGGCACTGATGGGCATGGTATCGGTGCTGCTGTTCGGCATCGGCCATATCGCACTGTATTTCCCCTATACACATATCTTCGGGCCGTTACCGGACGACAAGGCGGCGCCCCCGGTGCCCTGACGCGCGGCCGGGTTTGCGGTTGCCGCGCAGGCGCCGCACTGCCCGGCCTCAAGCGGGTTTCAACAGGTGCCCCGGCGCATCGACCAGTATAATGGGAGGATGCAGAATCTCCTCCACAACCTCAATCCCGAACAACTCGCCGCCGTCACCCTGCCGCCGCAAAACGCCCTGATCCTGGCCGGCGCCGGCTCGGGCAAGACGCGCGTGCTGACCACGCGCATCGCCTGGCTGATCCAGACCGGGCAGGTGTCGCCGGGCGGCATCCTGGCCGTCACCTTCACGAACAAGGCGGCCAAGGAAATGCTGGCGCGCCTGTCGGGAATGATGCCGATCAATACACGCGGCATGTGGATCGGCACCTTCCACGGCCTGTGCAATCGCCTGCTGCGCACCCACTACCGCGATGCCGCCCTACCCCAGTCGTTCCAGATCCTCGACACGCAAGACCAGCTGTCGATGATCAAGCGCATGCTGAAGGCGCATAACGTGGATGACGAGAAGTTTCCGCCGAAATCGGTGATGTACTTCATCAACAACAACAAGGACCAAGGCCTGCGTGCCGGCCAGGTCGAGGCGTACGACGCCAACGAACGCAGGCTGGTGGAGCTGTACCAGCTGTACGACGACCAGTGCCAGCGCGAAGGCGTGGTGGATTTCGCCGAACTGCTGCTGCGCACGTATGAACTGCTGAGCCGGAACCAGCCGCTGCGCGAGCACTACCAGCAGCGCTTCCGCCACATTCTCGTCGACGAGTTCCAGGATACCAACAACCTGCAGTATGCGTGGCTGAAGCTGATCGCCGGCCACGGCGCGGGGCACGGCGGCGCGCTGTTCGCGGTGGGCGACGACGACCAGAGCATCTATGCGTTCCGTGGCGCCAACGTGGGCAACATGGCCGCGTTCGAGTCCGAATTCTCGGTGAAGAACCTGATCAAGCTGGAGCAGAACTACCGCTCGCACGGCCACATCCTCGATGCGGCCAACGTGCTGATCGCGAACAACAGCCGCCGCCTGGGCAAGAACCTGCGCACGGACGCGGGCCATGGCGAACAGGTGCGCGTGTACGAGGCCACATCGGACCTGCAGGAAGCGCAGTGGATCGTCGACGAGGCGAAGAACCTGATCCGCGAAGGGTCGCCACGCAGCCAGATCGCGGTGCTGTACCGCTCGAATGCACAATCGCGCGTGATCGAGCATGCGCTGTTCTCGGCCGCCATTCCCTACACGGTGTATGGCGGCCTGCGCTACTTCCAGCGCGCCGAGGTGAAGCACGCGATCGCCTACCTGCAGCTGATGGACAATCCGCACAACGATTCGGCATTCCTGCGCGTGGTGAACTTCCCCACGCGCGGCATCGGCGCGCGCACGCTGGAGCAGTTGCAGAACGCCGCCGAAACGTATGGCATCTCGATGTATGCGGCGGTGCCCTACATGGTCGGCAAGGCCGGCTCCTCGCTGGGAGCGTTCGTCAAGCTGGTGGAAGGCGTGCGGTTCGAAACGCAGCAGATGGCGCTGCCCGAACTGGTGCGCATCACGCTGGAATCTTCCGGCCTGCTGCAGCACTACGCCAACGAGAAGGAAGGCGCCGACCGCGTGGAAAACCTGGAGCAGATGGTCAGCGCGGCCACCCAGTTCGTGGGCGAGGAAGGCTACGGCCAGGGCGCGCCCGCGCACCTGGGCCCGCCGGCCGACGCGCAGGCGGGAGCGGCCATCGTCAATGCCGATGGCGTGGAGATCATGGATGCGGATGCGCCGCTGTCCACCGTGATGTCGCCGCTGTCGGCGTTCCTGGCGCACGCGTCGCTCGAAGCGGGCGACAACCAGGCGCAGGCCGGCCAGGATGCGATGCAGCTGATGACGGTGCACTCGGCCAAGGGCCTGGAATTCGACAACGTGTTCATCACCGGCCTGGAAGAAGGCCTGTTCCCGCACGAAAGCAGCTCGAAGGAAGAAGGCGGCGTGGAGGAGGAACGGCGGCTGATGTACGTGGCGATCACGCGCGCCCGCAAGCGCCTCTACATGTGCTTCTGCCAGACCCGCATGCTGCACGGGCAAACCCGCTACAACGCGAAGTCGCGCTTCTTCGACGAACTGCCGGAGGAATCGCTGAAGTGGCTGTCGCCGCGCGTGCAGTCGCACTGGTTCGCGAACAAGAAGGCGCAGTGGGAAGACGTGAAACTGGACGGCGGCAGCGACAACGCGATCGCCCAGCGCATCGCGCAAAAGGCCACCACCGGCTCAGGCTGGCGCATCGGCGAATCGGTGGCGCATGCCAAGTTCGGCGAGGGCGTCATCGTCAACCTCGAGGGCAGCGGCGCCAATTGCCGCGCGCAGATCAATTTCGGCAGCGCCGGAATGAAGGTGCTGGATCTGTCGGTGGCGAAGCTGGAGCGGCTGGGCAGGTAGCTGGCGGTGCGTGAAAACCGGTGTCGCCCGGCCAGGCATTGCCTTGCCGGGGCCCTTCGGGGCGGCTGACACCGGAATTTGCGATCGTTCCGGTTATCCCTGCTTGCCCCCCACCTCCGCAGCCTGCCCCTTGCGCAGCGCCTCATCGATCAGCGCCCGCGTTGCCCTGTCCGCCGCGGTGCTCAACCGGCCCTGCTCGCGGCCCAGTTCATCCATCTTCCGCCCCAACACATCCATTGGCGCCGACAACTCGGCCATCCGCGCGTGCAGCGTTTTCAGCGGCTCACGGCTGCCATCCACTTTCCCGGCTTCATGGGCCATCGTTTCCGACAGGCGGGCCATGCGCTGCTGCAGTGGCTCCATCTGCTTCTGCACCAGTTCCATCTGGCGCGACAATGCTTCGCGGCGCTGCACGCTGTCCGTCGATGCCATCCGCCCGGCCAGCTCCTCCAACCGCCGGCCCAGGCGTTCCTGCATGCGGGCAAGCGCGCTCAACTGATGCTCGGTGTTGTGCGCCAGCTTGTCGTCGAACGCGGCGGCAACGTGGGCGCTGATCTGCTCGCCGAGCGCTTCCATCTGCCTGCCCTGCCGTTCCATCGAAGCGCCCTGTTTTTCCATGGCGGCGCCCAGCTTTTCGGTCGGTGCCCAGGCATCGCGCACCCTGGCCACCAGCGCGGGATCCTTGACGACGTAGGACTTGCCATCCTTCCTGAACCAGATGAAATCGCCCTTGAATCCTTCCTTCGCGCATTGCAGGTCGTCGATGTCGCGCGTGTCGAACGCGCCCACCCGCATCGGCGCACTGCCGCCGCGGACGATCGCATACGATTCGAGCGACCGGCCCGGATGGACGATGTGGATGCCTTCGTTCAGCCCGAGCCGCGGGGCCGGTGGAGCAGCCGGGGCAGCCGGGGCGGCTGGTGCCGCTGGGGCCGGTGGAGCAGTCGGGGCGGCTGGCGCGGCCGGTGCGGCTGGTGCCGCCAGCGCGGGAACGGCAGGCACAGCCATTTTGGCCATCGGTGGAGCTTCGGGTGCTTCGGGTGCTTCGGGTGCTTCGGGTGCCTCGGGTGCTTCGGGTGCCTCGGGTGCCTCGGGTACCTCGGGTGCTTCGGGCACTTCCGGCGGCGCGGACCAGCCGGCATCCTGCAGTGCCGGCGCGCGGGCCGGCGACATGGCCTGCGCATCCGGCTGCGCATGGGCATACAGCATCATGCAGGCGGTGCACAGGCCCAGCAAGGGAGTGGCGATCTTCCAGCTGAGCGGCTGCGCGGCGGGGCGCACCAGGCGTTTGATACGGGACATGAGGTCTCCTCCGTGTGCCGCGGGGGCAAAATGCGAAGTGGAGAACTGGAACTTGTCCAGTTCCGACAAGGCCAGGGCCAGCCGCCGTGGCTCGCCGAGCACGCTTGCGGCAAGGTCGTCGGCAATCTGTTCCCGTTCGATGCGGATGCGCTTGCTCAACATCCACACGCCGGGGTGGTAGAACAGCAGGATCTCGATTGCACTCTGCACCAGGTTCACCAGGTAATCGTGGCGCCGGATATGCGCGAGTTCGTGTGCCAGCAACGCTTCCAGAAAATGTGGCGGCATGCCGGTGACCAGCGATGCCGGCAGCAGCACGATCGGGCGCCAGCAGCCGGCCGTCATCGGTCCTTCCAGGTCTTCGCCGGAGACGCCGAGGCGGATCGGGCGCCGGATGCCGATGCGCAAGGCGAGGCGGTCCAGCCGCTCCTGCCACCCGGCATCCGGCTGGTAATGGCCGGCCAGCGTCCGCTGCCGGATCCACTGCAGGCCCAGCGACAGCCGCAGCGTCATCAGCGCCGCACCGCCGGCCCACAGCAGCACCAGCCATGGCATCTGCCGGCGCAGCAGGTATTCGAACGATGTCAGCTGGTCCGCGTCGACCAGCACCGGCACGTGCGCGGCGGGAATCGCGCCCGCGCCCACGGCCCCCAGCAGCGGATCGTGCGGCACCGGCATTGCGTAGCCGGACTGCAGCGCTTCCTGCATGCGCCAGGCGATGCCGCCCACCGGCAGCGCCGCGCACAGCAGCAGTGCCGCGCACGCGACGGCGTAGCGGGCCTGCGGCCGGGCGTTGCGCAGCAGGTGCAGGGCCAGCGCGGCGGCGCAGCTGATCAGGAACCCCTGCCAGACGAAGTGCAGCAGCGACCAGCCAATCGCGGGAACCAGCGTATCGAACAGGCTGTTCATGCCGCGCCTCGCGCGGCAGCGCTTGTGGCCGCGCGCGTGAGCGCGGACCGGTTGTCGTGATTCGTCATGACGCGGCTCCTGGTGAAGTGAAAACCAGATTAAGGCAAGTAGAAAACTTTGTCTAGAACTTTTTGTCTACATTGCCGTGCGACGGGCTCATTGAACTGTAGTCATCGGCCGATGGGACGTGCGGGGATTTGCGACGGATTGCAGGATTGGCGGAGTGGAACGCAGGGACCTCAGCCGAGATGCACGTACTGCACGTTCAGGGTGATCATCTCGCTGTAGCGCAGTACGAACGAATCGCCATCGACAGCATAGAAGCGGCTGGCCTCCGCCGCGCCGTCAGCGGTACCGGGTTTGTCGTTTGCCAATGGCCGGCGGGCAACGCCCTGCAGCACCAGCCGGTCGAGCTGACCTTCCGAGTCGAAGTAGAAATTATCCAGCACGCCGGTGTACAGCATCGCTTCCTTTCCGACCTCGACGATTGCAGCGACGATGACGAAATCCGGTGCCTCTTCCTCTGGGAAATCCGCGCCGGTGAGCAGGTAATACCAGGGCGCTTCGTGAAACCGCAACATGGGACGCAGCGGCGACGAGGCTCGATCGAGGCGATAGGTGGTTATCGCCCAGCGCAACAGCATCGGGAAAGCAAATGACGCAAACAACAACGTCACGAAATATGCCGCGATCCAGCTGAAGTCCTCCGCCACGGCAGCGACCGCTGCGATCTGGCTGGCCGGAGCGGACGACAGAAGCTGCATTAGCACGATGGGCTCGAACTGCTGACCGAACAGCAGGTACGACAGCGCCAGCCATGCCAGGTGAGCGACCGCGGCGGACATCACGGCACCGGCTGCGATGCGGCCGAACGGCGAGAAATCCAGGGAGGTGCGCTCGACCCGCTTGAAGCGAATGCGGAAAATGAAGCCGGGAAGAAGAACGAGAAAGACGATGAGCGCAGGCAGGGCCACGTTCATGGATCGAAGCCGCCGGCCTGTTCAGGCAGCTTTGGCTTTGGGAACGATCCGGGGACTGATTTTTACTGTTTCACCGTTAGGCCGGCGAAATTCGAATTCGCTGCGCGGTGCCCCATCGGATGCACCGCGGGTAAGAAACTCGCGCAAATGCTTCCGGGCGACCGGATCGGCAAGGACTTCGGATGCCAGCTGGCTTTTGAGCGCTTTCATAATCTGCACTATGCCACATTTCAAAGCCTGATGGCATGCCCGTTGTACTTGCGCCCTGTCAGGCGCCGTGCCCGGGCGCCGGCCAGCCCTGCGGGCGGGCGGCGCCGGATTGCATCAATACATCACGACCGAGCGGATCGACTCGCCCTTCTTCATCAGGTCGAAGCCTTCGTTGATCTGGTCCAGCGACAGCTTGTGCGTGATCAGGTCGTCGATGTTGAGCTTGCCGTCCATGTACCAGTCGACGATCTTCGGCACGTCGGTGCGGCCGCGCGCGCCGCCGAAGGCCGAGCCCTTCCATTCGCGGCCGGTCACCAGCTGGAACGGACGGGTGGAAATTTCCTGGCCGGCCGCGGCCACGCCGATGATGATCGACTTGCCCCAGCCCTTGTGGCAGCACTCGAGCGCCTGGCGCATCAGCGTGGTGTTGCCCACGCACTCGAAGCTGTAGTCGGCGCCGCCGTCGGTCAATTGAATGATCGCGTCGACCACGTTTTCCACGTCGTTCGGGTTGATGAAGTGGGTCATGCCGAACTTGCGCGCCATCGCTTCGCGCCCCGGATTGATGTCCACGCCGATGATCTTGTCCGCGCCGACCATCTTCGCCGCCTGGATCACGTTCAGGCCGATGCCGCCCAGGCCGAACACGACCACGTTCGCGCCCGCTTCCACCTTGGCCGTGAACAGCACGGCGCCCACGCCGGTGGTGACGCCGCAACCGATATAGCAAACCTTGTCGAACGGCGCATCTTCGCGGATTTTCGCCAGCGCGATTTCCGGCACCACGATGTAGTTGGAGAAGGTGGAGGTGCCCATGTAGTGGAAGATGGGCTGGCCGTCGATGGAAAAGCGGCTGGTCGCATCCGGCATCAGGCCGCGGCCCTGCGTGGAGCGGATCGCCTGGCACAGGTTGGTCTTCTGCGACAGGCAGAATTTGCATTGCCGGCATTCCGGGGTGTACAGCGGAATGACGTGGTCGTCCTTCTTCAGGCTTTTCACGCCCGGGCCGACGTCGACGACGACGCCGGCGCCCTCATGGCCGAGAATGGCCGGGAAAATGCCTTCCGGATCGGCGCCGGACAACGTGTAGTAATCGGTGTGGCAAATGCCGGTGGCCTTGATCTCGACGAGGACTTCGCCTTCCCTCGGCCCGCCCAGTTCGACCTCTTCGATCGTCAGCGGAGCGCCCGCCTTCCATGCCACTGCTGCCCTGGTTTTCATTGTTCGTTCCTGTTTTGGGAAAAACCGCCATGATAACGACAAATCCGCAAACGCTCACTTGCAAACGCTTATTTGAAGCCGGCGCCAGCGGAAGCGCTAACGGCTAACGGCTAACGGCGAGATCGAGCTCCAGCAGGCGGCACACCGACTGCCACAGCTGGCGCGGCGAGGTCCATGGTTTCGGCAGGTAGGCATGCGCCTGGTGATGCAGGCTGGGCTGGCGTGCCGAGTACAGCAGCACCGGGGTATGGCAGCCGCGCGCGCGCACGGCATCCGTCAATACCTGGCCGTCGCCGTCCGGCAGGTCGGCGTCGAGGATGATCAGGTCGAATTTCTCGTCTGCCAGCCGGGCGGCGGCCGCTTCCATCGTCGGCGCGCGGCTGACACGGATTTCCGGCACCAGCAGCGTGGCAAGAATCAGCGCGGTGGAATCGTCGGCATCCACGTGCAATACGTGGGGGGCGGGCGCCAGCGGCTTGCAGGCCTCGAAGGCATCGGTCATGTTCATGGTTTTCTCCGCGTACGAAAGATGCAGGAGCTGGAGCCATGCGCCGCGGATGCGGGGTCGGTTGGTATCCAGGTTGCAGTCGGCGGAGCTGGGCCGATGAAAATTACGACACGGCCGCGATGGTGAGGCAGCCGTAACATTGATGGTTGCACCAAGTAAGCTAGTGCACAGAGGAAAGCTTACTCTACTTAATTCCTATTGGAAACAATTATTTCTTGTAGCGGGAATTGAATGCCGCATGCAGGCTGTTCAACGTTTCTTCGGCGGTCAGCAACTGGTCCGCCACTTCGTTGACCTTGCGCCGGCTCGAACGGGCGTGATCGCGCAGCACTTCGAACGCGGTATTGCGGTCGGTCTGGAACTTGCACATCAACAACCCCACCGCGAGGCTCGTTTCGCGGCCGGCGGCCAGTGCGGCGTTCAGGTTCAGTTCGGTGCGGCGCAGCTGGCGGATCTCGTCCGCCCGTGCCAGGCCCGCTTCGAAGGCGGGCATCAGCTGCTTCTCGTCGACCGGCTTGACGAGGAAGCCGACGGCGCCGTACGCCGCCGCCTGCTTGCCGGCATCGGCATCGCCGCGGCCGGACAGGAACATGAACGGCACCGACGTTTCACGGTTCAGCTGCTTGGCCAGTTCCAGGCCGGACATGCCGGGCATGTGGATGTCCAGCAGCGCCATGTCCGGCTCGCGTTCGGCCACCAGGCGCAGCGCATGGTCGGCCGAATGGGCCTGCACCGTTTCATAACCGGCATTGCGCAGGACGACGCTGAGGAATTCGGCAAGCAGCTGGTCGTCGTCGACGATCAGAATCAGGCGTTTCACGGCGGCGGGTGCGGGCATGTCAGGAGTCGGATGAATGAACTTGGACCGATTATACGGGCGTTTAACTCTCCGGCAAGGGGATTTACTGTCGCATGGGGCGGACGATGGGCGGGCACCACACCCGCTCCTTCATTGCCGTGCTGCCAGTTTCCCGAAGGCCGCGGCCGCGGCTGCCACGTCCGGCGCGCCATACACGCTGCTGATCGCCGCCACCATGTGCGCGCCGCGCGCCATCAAGGGCGCCGCGTTCTCCGGCGTCATGCCGCCGATGACGACACAGGGCACGCGCACGGCGGCAAGGGCGTCGTCGATGATCGACGGCGGCGTGGTCACCGCGTAACGCTTGACGCGCGACGGATAGAAGCCACCGAACGCCACGTAGCTGGCGCCGGCGCGCTCGGCATCGATGGCCAGCTGCAGGTCGCCGTAGCACGAAGCGCCGACGATCCTGTCCGGCCCGACGATGGCGCGGGCCTGCGCCACGGACGCGTCGGTGCCGCCCACGTGCACGCCGTCGGCGCCGAGCTCGCGGCACAGTTCCACGTAATCGTTGACGATGAACGGCACGCCGTAGCGGCGGCACAGCGCCAGCAGCGCGCCGGCCTGCTCCAGCCGCAAGGCCGGCGTCGCCGTCTTGTGGCGGTACTGCAGCAGCGCCACGCCGGCGCCCAGCGCGGCCTCGGTGCGCGCCAGCAGCGCGGCGGTGTCGTCCCAATCGGGAGTAACGAGATAGAGTCCCTGCATGATTGTCTCCTGTGGTGTGGCAGCGCGGCGGTATGCGCTAGCGCAGCGGTATGCGCTGGCCGATGGCGATCGCATACGACGCCTCCAGCGTGCGGTGGGTATAGGCCTGCGCCCGGGCGAGTGCCTGGGCGACCGAGATCTGCTGGGCCAGCAGCGCGGCCACGGCGGCGGCCAGCGTGCAGCCGCTGCCATGGAAGCCGCCATCCAGCCGCGGCCAGTGCCAGTTCTGCTGGCGTGCCGGGCCCAGCCAGCGGTTGATCACGGAATTGCCGTCGGCATGCCCGCCGGTGACGAGCACGTGTTCGCAGCCGAGGTGCCGCAGCACCTGGGCATGCGCCAGTTCCGCCACGTCGCTCGACGGCGGCGGAATGTCCTGCCGGTGCGCCCTGGCCAGCGCGGCGGCCTCGGGGCCGTTCGGCGTGATCACGGTCACCAGCGGCAGCAGCGGCGCCAGCGCGGCGATCGCATTGCCGCGCCCCAGCCGGTCGCCGTTGCCGCTGGCCAGCACCGGGTCCAGCACCACCGGCAGCGCCGGGTTTTCCTCGCGCAGGCCGGCGATCACGCGGGCGATCGCCAGCGCATTCTCGGCGCTGCCCGGAATGCCGATCTTGACGGCACTGATGCGGAACGCCGCGGCCACCGCCAGCGCCTGGCGCATCACCACGTCGTGCTCGACCGGCAGCACTTCGTGCACGCGGTTGTTGTCCTGCACGGTCAGCGCCGTGATCACCGGCAGCGGGTGGGCATCGAGCGCCGCGATGGCGCCGACATCGGCGGCGATGCCGGCGCCACCCGAAGGATCGGCGCCGGCGAACACCAGCACGCAGGGGCGATGGGTCATAGCTGATCCTTCATAACTGATCCTTCATGGCTGGTCCTTCATGGCTTCCGCTCTTCCATGGCCGACGTCACAGGATGCGGCCGGCCATCGGCGACGATGGCGACGCCGCGAACTTGCGCGGCATGCGGCCGGCCAGCCAGGCATCCCGTCCCGCCTCGACGGCCAGCCGCATCGCGCGCGCCATCCGCACCGGGTCGCGCGCCGCCGCGATGGCGGTGTTCATCAGCACGCCGTCGCAGCCGAGTTCCATCGCGATCGCCGCATCGGATGCCGTGCCGACGCCTGCATCGACCAGTACCGGCACGTTGGCCTGCTCGATGATCAGCGACAGGTTCCATGGATTGAGGATGCCCATGCCGGAACCGATCAGCGACGCCAGCGGCATGACCGCCACGCAGCCGATGTCTTCCAGCATGCGCGCCTGGATCGGATCGTCGCTGCAGTAGACCATCACGTCGAAGCCATCCTTCACCAGTTCCCTGGCGGCGACCAGCGTTTCGGGCATGTTGGGGAACAGCGTTTTCTCGTCGCCCAGCACCTCGAGCTTGACGAGCTTGTGGCCATCGAGCAGCTCGCGCGCCAGTTGCAGCGTGTAGACGGCATCCTTCGCCGTGTAGCAGCCGGCCGTGTTCGGCAGGATCGTGAACTCGGACGGCGGCACCACGTCCAGCAAATTCGGCGCATGCGGATCCTGGCCGATGTTCACGCGGCGGATCGCCACCGTGATGATTTCCGCGCCGGCCGCCAGCGTGGCCGCGCGGGTCTGGTCGAGATCGCGGTACTTGCCGCTGCCCACCAGCAGGCGGGAACGGTATTGCTTGCCTGCGATGGTCAGCAGGTCACTGTTTTCGTTTTGGTCCAGCATGATTTCTCCTCAATTCAGCCGCCGCCGATGGCGCGCACGATATCGACCCGGTCCTGCGCCTGCAATGCCACGTCGTCCCAGCGCTGCCGCGGCACCACGCTGCGATTGACCGCCAGCGCCAGCGCCTGCCCTTCCAGTTGCAGCGCCACCACAAGTTCGTTCAAGGTCTGCCCCGGCGGCAACACCCGGGGCGCTCCGTTCAGCACGATTTCCATTCTTGAACCTCTAAAGATCGCGAAAAACAGGGACGGTCACATCGGGGACTGTCCCTGTTGTGGGTTTGCTACGCTTTTTGGTACAGCTGGCTGCCGGTCTTCACGAACTCGATGGCTTTTTCCTGCATGCCGCTGGCGGCGTATTCGCGCACTTCCTGGGTGATCTTCATCGAGCAGAAGTGCGGGCCGCACATCGAGCAGAAGTGGGCCACCTTGGACGATTCCTTCGGCAGCGTTTCGTCGTGGTACGAGCGGGCGCGGTCGGGGTCGAGGCCGAGGTTGAACTGGTCTTCCCAGCGGAATTCGAAGCGCGCTTTCGACAGCGCGTTGTCGCGGATCTGCGCGCCCGGGTGACCCTTTGCGAGGTCGGCGGCGTGGGCGGCGATCTTGTAGGTGATCATGCCTTCCTTGACGTCGTCCTTGTTCGGCAGGCCGAGGTGCTCCTTCGGCGTCACGTAGCACAGCATCGCGGTGCCGTACCAGGCGATCTGCGCGGCGCCGATGCCGGAAGTGATGTGGTCGTAGCCCGGCGCGATGTCGGTCGTCAGGGGGCCGAGCGTGTAGAACGGCGCCTCCGCGCACTGCTCCAGCTGCAGGTCCATGTTTTCCTTGATCAGCTGCATCGGCACGTGGCCGGGGCCTTCGATCATCACCTGCACGTCGTGCTTCCAGGCGATCTGCGTGAGCTCGCCCAGCGTCTTCAGTTCGCCCAGCTGCGCGGCATCGTTGGCGTCGTAGATCGAGCCTGGGCGCAGGCCGTCGCCCAGGCTGAACGACACGTCGTACGCCTTCATGATTTCGCAGATGTCCTCGAAATGCGTGTACAGGAAGTTTTCCTTGTGATGCGCCAGGCACCACTTGGCCATGATCGAGCCGCCCCGCGAGACGATGCCCGTCAGCCGGTTCGCCGTCAGCGGCACGTAGCGCAGCAGCACGCCGGCGTGGATCGTGAAGTAGTCGACGCCCTGCTCCGCCTGCTCGATCAGCGTGTCGCGGAAGATTTCCCACGTCAGGTCCTCGGCCTTGCCGTTGACCTTTTCCAGCGCCTGGTAGATCGGCACCGTGCCGATCGGCACCGGGCTGTTACGCACGATCCATTCGCGCGTTTCGTGGATGTGCTTGCCGGTCGACAGGTCCATCACCGTATCGCCGCCCCAGCGGATCGCCCACGTCATCTTCTCGACTTCCTCGCCGATCGACGACGTGACGGCCGAATTGCCGATGTTGGCATTGACCTTCACGAGGAAATTGCGGCCGATGATCATCGGCTCCAGTTCCGGGTGGTTGATGTTGGCGGGGATGATGGCCCGGCCGCGGGCGATCTCGTCGCGCACGAATTCCGGCGTGATCTCGGCCGGGATGGCGGCGCCGAACGATTCGCCGCGGTGCTGCCGGCCCAGCAGTTCGGCCATCTTCGTGCCCATCGGGCCGGATGCCGCCAGTTCCGCGATGTACTCGCGCCGGCGCAGGTTTTCGCGGATCGCCACGAATTCCATCTCCGGCGTGACGATGCCGCGCCGCGCGTAGTGCATCTGCGTGACGCAGGCGCCGGCCCGGGCGCAGCGCGGCAGCCGGTGCAGGTTGAAGCGCAGCGCTTCCAGCGAGGCGTCGGCCAGCCACGCCTTGCCGTAGTCGGACGTGGGCCCGGCCAGTTCTTCCGTATCACCGCGCTCCGCGATCCAGCCGGCGCGCAGCGGCGCCAGGCCGGCGCGGATGTCGATCGGCACCGCAGGATCGGTGTAGGGGCCGGAGGTGTCGTACACCGTGACCGGCGGATTGACTTCGTGGCCGAACGACGCCGACGTGTCGGCCTGGGCGATTTCGCGCATCGGCACGCGGATGTCCGGCCGGCTGCCGGTCACATGGATCTTGCGGGAATTGGGCAGCGGCGCAACGGCGGCGCTGTCGACTTCGGCCGTACTGGCCAAAAATTTTTGGTGGGCGTTCATTTGGCTCCTTTGGGCAGGAGCCAGCAAAGGAGGTCCGGATGCGTGCACCCGTGCGGCATGGGTACAAGGATCCTTATGCTTCCCTTCGCTGGCATTATCCAGATCAGGTTCGGAGGGTATTTCTCACCCGCGCACGGCTGTAGCCACGCGCAGGACCCCTAGCGTTTTGCCGCCTTCGTTGAAAGCAGCGACGCCATTATAGACACGAACCGTGCCTTAACTGCAAGCCCCAACGCCTATAATCGGTATCTCGACGAAAGGATAACGATGCATAAACGGGTGGCCGCCGCGCTGGCGGCGGTGATGGTGATGGGGGCCGCGGCTGCGGCGGAACCGCAGGCGGAATCGAGGACGGCCACGCCGGCCGAGCAGGAATCGTTCATCGACTGGTACGGCAGCACGCATGAAGGCCGCGGCCTGCTGCGGCCGCAGTTCAATGTGACCCGTGAAAAGGGCAAGCGCGGCAAGCGCCGCGTCACCGCCACTGTCGATGGCGGCGCACAGCGCGCGGTACTGCCGCTGTGCCGCCAGCCCCGCGCCGTGTACGAGCACGATCCGCGCGGTCGCAAGGAAAACCGCTGGCGCGAAGCCGGGCCGGCGCAGACGCTGGTCTGGATCCACCACGCCAGCCGGTGCGGCGCCCAGCCCGAAACGCCGGTGCGCCTGCTCCAGCCGTTGCCGGAAATGGAAATCCTGATGCTGCTCCAGCAGCATGCATCCATCCTCGGCAGCGCCCGCCTGCTGATGGCCGGGAACACCTCCTGCGCGCCGTCGCGTTCGCGCGGGTACCGCCTCACCGGCCTCGATCGCGGCAAGGACGGCCTGCCGGTGCTGGTATTCGAAAGCGACATCGCCGGCGAGGCGCGCGTATCGGTGCGCCGCAGCCGCAACGAACTGCTGCCGTGGAGCGTGGCCTGCGCCGGCCCGCGCTGACGGAAACAGGTGGCCGTTGCTCCCAGGACACAACCTACTGTTCGTCGCTCATCCTCTCTGATAAGCTTGCATCAGACCTCCAACGGCCCTGTCCCAGCCGTGACTGATGCCGACCCGCATCGCCATATCGCATCGCCGACCGTCGCCCAGCCAGCGCGACGCATCCGGATGCCCATCGTCCCTTATCAGAATCCACAAGAAAGCGAGCGACCATGCGGACCAACTTGCCCGTCACCGCCCAGGAAGTCCTTCTCGAAGAAGGCAAGACCATCGTTTCGACGACGGACCTGCAAGGCAACATCACTTACGCCAACCCGTATTTCATCGACATTTCGGGCTTTACCGAGGAAGAGCTGATCGGCGCGCCGCAGAATATCCTGCGCCATCCGGACATGCCGGTCGAGGCGTTCGCCGACATGTGGGCGACGGTGCGCAAGGGCCTGCCCTGGACCGGCATGGTCAAGAACCGCTGCAAGAACGGCGATTTCTACTGGGTGGCGGCGAACGTCACGCCGGTGATCGAGAACGGCAAGCCGGTCGGCTACATGTCGGTGCGCACCAAGCCGGGCCGCGACATGGTGGCGCAGGCCGCCGCGGCATATGCGGTATTCCGGGATGGCAAGGCACAGGGCCAGCGCATCAGCCGCGGCAAGGTGGTGGCGGATGGCCCGCTGCAGCGCCTGTGGACCGGCATGCGCCTGTCGCTGGCGGCGCGCGTGGCGCTGGCCGGCGTACTGCCGGCCGTGGCCCTGGCAGCCTGCGCGGCCAGCCTGTTCAACAACGGCGGCAATGTGCTGGCCACGTTCGCCGTGCTGGCGGCACTGGCCGCGCTGTACCTGGGCTGGACGCTGCATGGCGCGATCGTGGCGCCGCTGCGCGCGGCCACCCACCATGCGCGGCAGATGGCCGGCGGCGACCTGACCGCGACCGTCGATGTGACGCGCGACGACGAAGCGGGCGAGCTGCTGGCCGCGCTGCGCCAGATGAACGTCAACCTGCGCAGCATCATCGGCGACGTGCGCAGCAATTTCGAACTGATCGAACGGGCCACCGGCGAGATCGCCAGCGGCAACATGGACCTGTCGGGCCGCACCGAATCGCAGGCATCGAGCCTGCAGGAAACCGCGTCCAGCATGGAGCAGCTCAATTCGACGGTGCGGCAAAGCGCCACCAACGTGGCGGACGCGGACCGGCTGGCCGGGCATGCCGCCGACATGGCCGGCCAGGGCGGCGACGTGGTATCGCAGGTGGTGGCGACGATGGGCGGCATCAGCGCTTCGTCGCACCGCATCCTCGACATCATCGGCATCATCGACGGCATCGCGTTCCAGACCAATATCCTGGCGCTGAACGCGGCCGTGGAAGCGGCGCGCGCGGGCGAACAGGGCCGCGGTTTCGCGGTGGTGGCTTCCGAGGTGCGTGCGCTGGCCCAGCGCTCCGCCTCGGCGGCGAAGGAAATCAAGACGCTGATCGACCAGTCGATCGACAAGGTCGATGCCGGTACGCAGCTCACCAGCAGCGCCGGCGCGATCATGGCCGATGTCATCGCCTCCGTGGCGCAGGTCAAGCAGGTCATGAACGATATCTCGCAAACGGCCACGGAACAGAGCACGGGCATCGGCCAGGTCAACCAGGCGGTCGCCTCGATCGACGACATCACGCAGCAGAATGCCGCGCTGGTCGAGCAGGCCGCCGCCGCGGCCGGCGAGCTGGTCCAGCAAACCCGCTGCGTGGCACAGGCGATCGCCGTGTTCAAGGTGCAGGGCCAGGCCGCGACGCGGGGCATGTCCCGCGGACAGCCGAGGTTGGCAGCTTGACTGGATAACGACCGCGCCCGCCGGGCGCCGGGGAACCGTGCGCGATTTCCACATCATGGGGCGCCGGCCGATGCCGGGGCCCCTGCCTGTTTTATAATGGTCGTTTTCGCCAAAATCTCACGCCCCGATCATGGAATTAGCCAAGTCTTTCGAGCCCGCCGACATTGAACAGTTCTGGCGCAGCGAATGGGAAAAGCGCGGTTACTACGCCGCGTCGATGGACCTTTCGCAGCCCGCCTTCAGCATCCAGCTGCCACCGCCGAACGTGACCGGCACGCTGCACATGGGCCACGCGTTCAACCAGACCATCATGGACGGCCTGACGCGTTACCACCGCATGCTGGGCCATAACACGGCCTGGATCCCGGGTACCGACCACGCCGGCATCGCCACGCAGATCGTGGTGGAGCGCCAGCTCGACGCGCAAAAGATCTCGCGCCACGACCTGGGCCGCGAAAAGTTCATCGAAAAAGTCTGGGAGTGGAAGGAAAAATCGGGCTCCACGATCACCGGCCAGATGCGCCGCCTGGGCACGTCGCCGGACTGGGACCGCGAGTACTTCACGATGGACGAGCCGCGCTCGAAGATCGTTTCCGAAGTGTTCGTGCGCCTGTTCGAGCAGGGCCTGATCTACCGCGGCAAGCGGCTGGTCAACTGGGACCCGGTGCTGGGCACCGCCGTTTCCGACCTGGAAGTGGCGTCGGAAGAGGAAGACGGCTCGATGTGGTACATCAAGTACCCGCTGGCCGACGGCAGCGGCTCGCTGACCGTGGCGACCACCCGTCCCGAAACGATGCTGGGCGACGTGGCCGTGGCCGTGGACCCGACCGACGAGCGCTACGAAGCGCTGGTGGGCAAGATGCTCACGCTGCCGCTGGTGGGCCGTGCAATCCCGATCATCGCCGACTCGTATGTCGACAAGGCGTTCGGTACCGGCTGCGTGAAGATCACGCCGGCGCACGACTTCAACGACTACGCCGTGGGCCTGCGCCACAACCTGGACATGCCGTCGATCCTGACGCTGGATGCGAAGATCGCCGACAACGCGCCGGAAGCCTACCGCGGCCTGGACCGCTTCGCCGCGCGCAAGCAGATCGTGGCCGACCTGGAAGCGCAAGGCCTGCTGGAACAGGTCAAGCCCCACAAGCTGATGGTGCCGCGCGGCGACCGCACCGGCGTGGTCATCGAACCGATGCTGACGGACCAGTGGTTCGTGGCGATGAGCAAGCCGGCGCCGGAAGGCACGCACAATCCGGGCAAGTCGATCACCGACGTGGCGCTGGAAAAGGTGGCTTCGGGCGAGATCAAGTTCGTGCCGGAAAACTGGACCACCACCTACAACCAGTGGCTGAACAACATCCAGGACTGGTGCATCTCGCGCCAGCTGTGGTGGGGCCACCAGATCCCGGCGTGGTACGACGAAGCCGGCAACATCTTCGTTGCCCGCACCGAGGAAGAAGCGGTTGCCAAGCAGCAGGCCGCCGGCAGTACCGGCGCGCTGCGCCGCGACAGCGACGTGCTCGATACGTGGTTCTCGTCCGCGCTGGTGCCGTTCTCCACGCTGGGCTGGCCGGAACAGACGCCCGACCTGAAAGCCTTCCTGCCCTCCTCCGTGCTGGTGACCGGCTTCGACATCATCTTCTTCTGGGTTGCCCGGATGGTGATGATGACCGCCCACTTCACCGGCAAGGTGCCGTTCGAGACCGTGTACGTGCACGGCCTGGTGCGCGACTCGCAGGGCCAGAAGATGTCGAAGTCGAAGGGCAACACGCTCGACCCGATCGACCTGATCGACGGCATCGGCCTGGAAGAACTGGTGGCGAAACGCACCACCGGCCTGATGGACCCGCGCGCCGCAGGGAAGATCGAGAAGGCCACCCGCAAGGAATTCCCGGAAGGGATCGCGGCCTACGGCACCGACGCGGTGCGCTTCACGATGGCCAGCTACGCCTCGCTGGGCCGCAACATCAACTTCGACCTGGGCCGCGCCGAGGGCTATCGCAACTTCTGCAACAAGCTGTGGAATGCCACCCGCTTCGTGCTGATGAACACCGAGGGCAAGGATTGCAGCGCCAGCGATGCCGACCTGTCGCAGGCGGACAAGTGGATCGTCTCGCTGCTCAACCGCACCGAGCAGGAAGTGGCCAAGGGCTTCGCCGACTACCGCTTCGACAACATCGCCACCGCGATCTACAAGTTCGTGTGGGACGAGTACTGCGACTGGTACCTGGAACTGGCCAAGGTGCAGGTCCAGCAAGGCACCGAAGGCCAGCAGCGCGCCACCCGCCACACGCTGCTGCGCGTGCTGGAAGTGGTGCTGCGCCTGGCGCACCCGGTGATTCCGTTCGTGACCGAACAGCTGTGGCAGACGGTTGCTCCCCTTGCCGGCAAGGGCGAGACGGAAGGCAAGTCGATCATGGTGCAGCCGTACCCGATCGCCAACGAGTCGGCCATCGACACGGCCGCCGAAGCCTGGATCGCCGAGCTGAAGGCCATGACCGACGCCACCCGCAACCTGCGCGGCGAGATGAAGCTGTCGCCCTCCGTGCGCGTGCCGCTGATCGTGGAAACGACCGACGCCGACCGTGAAAAGATCACCGCGTTCGCACCATACGTGCAGATGCTGGGCAAGCTGTCCGAAGTGCAGATCGTGGCCGCGCTGCCGGAATCGCCGGCAGCCGTCTCCGTGGTGGGCACCACGAAGCTGATGCTGAAGGTGGAAATCGACGTGAAGGCCGAGCGCGAGCGCCTGTCGAAGGAAATCGCCCGCCTGGAAGGCGAAGTGGCCAAGGCTTCCGGCAAGCTGTCGTCGGAAAGCTTCGTGGCACGCGCGCCGGCCGCCGTGGTCGCGCAGGAGCAGGAACGCGTCGCCACGTTCTCGGCCACGCTCGATAAACTGCGCGAGCAGTTCGCCAAGCTGCCGGCCGCGTAAGTTTTTCGCCGCCTGCAAAAGCCGGACCGGGTTCGCCCGCTCCGGCTTTTTTATTGGCCGGACCGGGTTTGCCCGCTCCGGCTTTTTTATTGGCCGGATGCACGGATCATGAACTCGAAATATGGCCAGGAAAACAAGGATCTGTGATCTAATTAAAGTCTTATTAATAAAACAACATAATGAGCGACTTCATGAAAAAAACCCTCTACTTCCTTGCAGGCCTAGCCATGGCAGGCGCCGCCCAGGCCGAACGCTACACGATCCACTACACTACATCGATCCAGACGATCGAGAACAGCGAGTCTCCTACCGGATCATTCTCATCGGCTACTGCCGGCGATCACGTAATCAGCCTCGGCGACACCGTCACCGGCCGTTTTACCTTCGATACCGAATCGCAGGTACTCCAATACTCGGACCAAGCCGCGACCGGGCTTGCGGAGTACGGATACGATCAAGCCACGACGAGCGTTGTCCAGTTCGACAAAAGCGGCTACAGCCAGGCTTCTAGCCCGGGTATCAGTACCGTCTGGGTCTTCGACCGAAAGGTAAGCACCTATGGTAATGACAGCGTCTCGTTCAATGCCCCCACGTGGCTCGACCATCCAGGTTATATCTCGGTTGTCGACCTGTCCTTCGTGGCGCCATTCGACACCTTGAATGGCCTGGCAGTGCCTACTACGGGCTTGTACGGAATGAACGGATGGTTCCAGTACAGCTACAGCTACTTCACCGATGAAGGCCAGACAAACTTCATCTTCCGGGGAGCATTGACCTCCATGTCGCTGGTATCTGCCGTTCCGGAACCCGGCACCTACGCGATGCTGCTGGCCGGCATTGGCCTGGTGGCATGGCGCCGCCGCGTCCTCGGCTGATCGAGAACGAGGCGCTTCCCCAGGTTCCTTGCGATACATGGAGCCGGCCCGGGTTCGCCCGCGCTGGCTTTTTTATCGCCTGCGCTACACTGCCGGGATAACCATTTCAAGGAGACCCGATGCCTGCCCTGACTTCCCCTGCGCTGCTTTTCGCTGCCATGTTCACCGCGTCCCTGCTTGCCCCCTTGCCCGCTCTCGCCGACAACGCTTCCGCCGTCGGCCTGTGGAAGAACATCGACGACCAGACTGGCAAGCCGAAAGCCGAGATCCGCATCAGCGAATCGAACGGCGTGCTGCACGGCCGCATCGAAAAGCTGTACCGGCCCGCCGGCGAGGACCAGCATCCGATCTGCGACAAGTGCACGGGCGAGGACAAGGGCCGGCCGATCATCGGGCTGTCGATCATCGACGGCATGAAGAAGGATGGCGACGGCTATGCGGGCGGGACGATCCTCGATCCGGAAAACGGCAAGGTGTACAAGAGCAAGATGAAGCTGGTGGAGGGCGGCAGGAAACTCGAGGTGCGCGGGTATATCGGGGTGCCGGTGCTGGGGCGGTCGCAGACGTGGGTGCGGCAGGAATAGCGGCAACGCTTCCCGGGCAAAAAACGGGGGCCGAAGCCCCCTGAATCACAACACTTCCTGCCACTTGGCGCTGGCGGAATGATCCCTCACATGCAGTACAGCTTTCACGACCGGCAGCGATATCGTTCGCCTTGCCTGTCGCGTTCAGTGAACTGCCTTGCAGGGACTTTCCTGTCGGTTGCTCGCCGGTCAGCTTGGTGCTGTCGCTAAACCTGGCGCATTCCATGCAAGGCATTATGCCGATAAGGGCGGCGCAAGGATTCAGCGAGATTGCCTGAAATTTGTAAGCCGGAAGCGACAAATTGGGCGCTGATGGAAGCGGTACAACAACGCCGGCACCCTGCTCCCATCACCGGCCGGAAGCGGATCAGTCGCCCAGAGAAAGTTTCTTCTTCAACGTGATCTCGAACAGCTTCGGCCACCGCTTGCCGGTGACGAACAGGCGCTTGTGGTCGGCATCCCAGGCAATTCCGTTCAGCACGTTATCCGAACCGGGTGCGACGTCGGCCAGCTCGTCGAGACCCTTCAGGTCGATCCAGCCGCGCACCTGGCCTGCGAACGGGTCGATACGGGCGATGCGGTCGGTCTGCCACACGTTCGCGTAGATTTCGCCATCGACCCACTCGAGTTCGTTGAGCCGCGTGACGGGCACGCCTTCCACCGTGACGCGGATGCGGCGTGTCACGCGCATCGTTTGCGGGTCCAGCACGCGGATGAACTCGGTGCCGTCGCTCATGTAGAGCCGCTTGCCGTCGCTCGTCAGGCCCCAGCCCTGGCCCTGGTAGGCGAAGCTGCCCAGCTGTTCGAACGAATCGATATCGAAGATGAAGCCGACGCCGTTGGTCCACGTGAGGCTGACGATGCGCTCGCCGGCGGGCGCGATGCCTTCGCCGAAGACATTCGCCGGCAGGTCGCGCTTTTGCAGCACCTCGCCCGTTTCGATGTCCACCTTGCGAAGCGTCGAGGCGCCATACTGGCCGGTGCTTTCGTACAGCACGTCGCCGCGGTAGAACAGGCCCTGCGTGAACGCACCCGCATCGTGCGGGTAGGTATTCCTGACGGAATAGCCATACACCGGCACGGCGGCCTCGGCGAGCGCGCAGCAGGCAAGGGCCAGCGTGGCGAAAAAGGTGCGGTTCAACATGGGCAGCATGGTCGGCCTCCAGTCAATTGTTATCGATTACTTCGGCAGATGGCGGCGCAAGTGGCCATCGAGCGCGTTGGCGAAGCGCTGCCGGTCCGCCTGCCCGTAGGCGGACGGGCCGCCGGTGTCGACGCCGCTGCCGCGCAGTTCGTCCATGAACGCGCGCATCGTCAGCTGTTGCGCGATGTTGTCCGGCGTATAGAAGTCGCCGCGCGGATTGAGCGCATGGGCGCCCTTCTCCAGTATATCGGCTGCCAGCGGAATGTCAGCCGTGATTACCAGGTCGCCCGGTTCGGCCAGCCGCACGATTTCGCGGTCGGCCACGTCGAAGCCGGACGGCACCTGCACCGAGCGCACGAATTTCGACGGCGGCACGCGCAGCAACTGGTTGGCGACCAGCGTGACGTCGATCCGCACACGCTCGGCTACCCGATAAAGGATTTCCTTGACGGCGCCCGGGCACGCATCCGCATCGACCCAGATCTTCATCGGCCGCCCGTTCGCGGCGCCTGCATCGTCCGCGGTTACCACAGTTCGCCGGTCAGGCTGGTGCGCGGCGGCTTCAGGCCGAAGTGCTCGTAGGCGACGGGCGTTGCCACGCGGCCGCGCGGCGTGCGCTGCAGGTAGCCCTGCTGGATCAGGTAAGGTTCGAGCACGTCCTCGATCGTGTCGGCCGCCTCCCCGATCGCGGCGGCCAGGTTGCCGACGCCGACCGGGCCGCCGTTGAACTTGAACAGCACGGCTTCGAGCAGCTTGCGGTCCATCACGTCGAAGCCCACGGTATCGACGTCGAGCATCACCAGCGCCGCATCGGCGACATCCTTCGTGATGTCGCCATTGCCCTTGACTTCGGCATAGTCGCGCACGCGGCGCAGCAGGCGGTTGGCGATACGGGGCGTGCCGCGCGCGCGGCGGGCGATTTCCACGGCGCCCGTGTCGTCGATGTTCGCTTTGAGCAGCGTGGCGCTGCGCAGCACGATCTTGGCCAGTTCCTCCGTCGTGTAGAACTCCAGGCGGGCGACGATGCCGAAGCGGTCGCGCAGCGGGTTGGTCAGCATGCCGGCGCGGGTGGTGGCGCCAACCAGCGTGAACGGCTGCAGGTCCAGCTTCACGGACCGCGCGGCCGGGCCCTCGCCGATCATGATGTCGATCTGGTAATCCTCCAGCGCCGGGTACAGGATCTCCTCGACCACCGGCGACAGGCGGTGGATCTCGTCGATGAACAGCACGTCGTTCGCTTCGAGGTTGGTCAGCAGCGCGGCCAGGTCGCCCGGGCGTTCCAGCACGGGGCCGGAAGTCTGGCGCAGGTTCACGCCCATCTCGCGCGCGATGATGTTGGCCAGCGTGGTCTTGCCCAGGCCCGGCGGGCCGAACAGCAGCGTGTGGTCCAGCGCCTCGCTGCGGCCCCTGGCGGCGGAGATGAAGATCTCCAGTTGGTTGCGGATCTTTTGCTGGCCGACGTATTCGTCCAGCAGCTTGGGGCGCAGCGCGCGCTCGATCGCTTCCTCGTTCGGCGACGAGGGCGCGGCATCGATGATGCGCTGTTCGGTGAAGTTATCGGTCTGGATGCTCATTGCTCATTCACCCTTTGGACAGTGCCTTCAGCGCCTGCTTGATGCCGTCGGAGACCGAAGCACCGGCCGGGACGGACTTCAGCGCCAGCAGCGCTTCCTTGTCGGAGTAGCCCAGCGAGATCAGCGCGTTCAGCACGTCGGACTGCGCATCCGGCACCGCGGCGACGCCGCCCACCGCGCCCAGGTCCGCGCCCAGCTTTCCCTTCAGTTCGAGCAGCAGGCGTTCGGCCGTTTTCTTGCCGATGCCGGGCACTTTCACGAGGCGGCCCGCTTCCTGGCGCGTGACGGCCTGCGCCAGGTCGGCGATGGACATGCCGGACAGGATCGCCAGCGCCATGCGCGCGCCGATGCCGCTGATCTTGATGAGCTGCCGGAAGACGACGCGCTCCTCGGCATGGCCGAAGCCGTACAGCAGGTGCGCATCCTCGCGCACCGTCAGGTGCGTGAACAGGGAAACGCGTTCGCCCGTGTGTGGCAGGTTGTAGAACGTGCTCATCGGCACATCGACCTCGTAGCCGACGCCCTGCACGTCGACCAGGAGTTGCGGCGGATTTTTTTCAAGCAGAACACCGGAGAGACGTCCGATCATGGCCAGGCCTTAAATTGAATGTTGGGTGAAGTTTAGCCGACCAGGCGGCCGCGCTTCATGTGCAAGCCGGTCATGCCGGTCGCGGCGATGGCGAGCAGCGTGTCGTGCGAGTTGGCGTGGCAGATCGCCACGCCGAGCGCGTCGGCCGCATCGGTGCCGGGCAGTCCCGGCAGCGCCAGCAGCCGCGACACCATCAGCTGCATCTGCTCCTTGACGGCCTTGCCGGAACCGGTGACGGCCTGCTTGATCTGCGTGGGCGAATATTCGGCCACCGACAGCGCCCCGCTCACGAGGCCGCAAATGGCGGCGCCGCGCGCCTGCCCCAGCAGCAGGGTCGATTGCGGATTGACGTTGACGAAGACTTTTTCGATGGCGGCGCAATCGGGCTGGTAAGTGGCCGTGAGTTCGGTCACGCCGTCGAGGATGACCTTCAGGCGCGTGGGCAGGTCCCCTTCGCCGCTCTTGATGGTGCCGGAGGCGATGTAGCGCAGCTTCGTGCCCTGCTTGTGGATGACGCCGAAGCCGGTGGTGCGCAGGCCAGGGTCGATGCCGAGAATGATCATCGCTTGATTGTATGCAGTAAAGAAAGCGCCCGCAACTCGCGGGCGCCGAATGGTGCAGCGTTACTGCCGGGTTCGTGTCCACAACGGGGGCAACCCCGTAAACGGACACGAGCTCAACTGTACTAACGATGAGCCCGTGTCCGAAAACGGGGTTGACCCCAGGTGGACACGAACTGAACGCTTATCAGTGGCGGAAGTGACGCGTGCCCGTGTACAGCATCACGACACCGCGCTCGTCGGCGGCATCGATCACTTCCTGGTCGCGCATCGAGCCGCCCGGCTGGATCACGCAGGTGGCGCCGGCATCCACGACCACGTCCAGGCCGTCGCGGAACGGGAAGAACGCGTCGGAGGCGACCACGGAACCGGCCAGCGTCAGGCCGGCGTTCTGCGCCTTGATCGAAGCGATGCGCGCGGAATCGATGCGGCTCATCTGGCCGGCGCCCACGCCCAGCGTCATGTTGTTGCCGCAGAAGACGATCGCGTTCGATTTCACGAACTTCGCCACCTTCCACGCGAACATCAGGTCGACCAGCTGCTGCGGCGTCGGCTGCTTCTTCGTGACCACGCGGGTATCGGCCAGCAGCACGTTCTTCGAGTCGGCCGCCTGCACCAGCAGGCCGCCGCCCACGCGCTTGAAGTCCATCGCATTCACCCCGTCGCCCAGGGCGATTTCCAGCAGGCGCACGTTCTGCTTGGCGGACATGATTTTCTTCGCTTCATCCGTAAACGACGGTGCGATCAGCACTTCGACGAACAGCTTGGCCAGCTCGGTGGCGGCAGCGCCGTCGACTTCCACGTTGAAGGCGATGATGCCGCCGAACGCCGAGGTCGGGTCGGTCTGCAGCGCGCGGCTGTAGGCTTCGACGGCGGAGCCGCCCAGCGCCACGCCGCACGGGTTGGCGTGCTTGACGATCACGCAGGCGGCCGGCTGGTCCATGCCGGAGAAGCTCTTCACGCATTCCCACGCGGCATCGGCGTCGGCGATGTTGTTGAACGACAGTTCCTTGCCCTGCAGCTGGCGGTAGTTCGCCAGCGCGCCCGGCACGGCCTTCGTGTCGCGGTAGAAGGCGGCGCCCTGGTGCGGGTTTTCGCCGTAGCGCATGTCCTGCACCTTTTCAAACGCCACGTTGAGCGTTTGCGGATAGGCGCCGCGGTTGGCGTGCGCACGGTCCGGGCCCAGGCTGGACAGGTAGTTGGTGATCGCACCGTCGTAGGCGGCAGTGTGCGCGTACACCTTCTTTGCCAGGTTGAAGCGGGTCTCGTAGCTGATGTAGCCGGGCGAGTTGTCCGTGGTCTTCAGCTCGGCCAGCACCACGCCATAGTCGGACGGATCGCAGATCACCACCACGTCCTTGTGGTTCTTGGCCGCCGAGCGCAGCATCGCCGGGCCGCCGATATCGATGTTCTCGATCGCGTCGTCCAGCGTGCAGTCGTCCTTGGCCACCGTGGCCTGGAACGGGTAGAGGTTGACGACCACCATGTCGATCGTTGGAATGCCATGCTCATCCAGCTTGGCCATGTGCTCCGGGAAGTCGCGGCGGGCCAGGATGCCGCCGTGCACTTTCGGGTGCAGCGTCTTCACGCGGCCATCCAGCATTTCCGGGAAGCCGGTGTAATCGGCGACCTCGGTAACGGCCAGGCCGTTTTCCTGCAGCAGCTTGGCGGTGCCGCCGGTGGACAGGAGTTTGACGCCCATCGCCGACAGGGCACGGGCGAAATCCAGAACGCCGGTCTTGTCGGAAACGGAGATGAGAGCTTGTTTGATCATGGCTGTGGTCCAGGTTGAAAATCTTGTCGTTGAGCAGCCGCCGGCGCTGGTGGCCGGTCGCAGCCACGTCGCGAAACCTCGCCGGGCGGGACAAAAAGCTTTACAGCAGGCCGTGCTCCTGCAATTTCTTGCGCAGCGTATTGCGGTTGATGCCCAGCATCTGCGCGGCGTGCGACTGGTTGCCGTCGGCGCGGTGCATCACCACTTGCAGGATCGGCCGTTCGACGGTCATCACGACCATGTCGTAGATGTTCGACGGTTGCTGTTCGCCCAGGTCGTTGAAATACTCTTCGAGGCTCTTCGTGACAACTTCCTGGATACTTTCTTTGCTCATGTTCTTCTATTTAACGAAATAATTTGCCGATCTGGCGCCAAGTCAGGCGGCCAGCATGTCTTCGGCGAGGCGGTATTGTAACCGCTCGCCATGCTTCCATTGGGATTCAAAGAAGCTGTCCACGGCGCGCAATTGTTCGACGGTGGACTCGAGACGGTTCATCTCCTGCCGGAAATCCTCCCCGCCCGGGAGGTCGCGCACATACCAGCCGATATGCTTGCGCGCGGTGCGCACGCCGAGGTATTCGCCATAGAAGGCGTAGTGGGCGCGCAGGTGTTCGTCCATCAGCTTGCGCACCTCGAGCACCAGCGGCGGCGGCATGTGGGTGCCCGTTCGCAGGTAATGTTCTATCTCGCGGAAGATCCATGGCCGGCCCTGGGCGGCGCGGCCGACCATCACGGCATCCGCGCCCGTCCGGTCGAGCACGAAGCGGGCTTTTTCGGGCGTGGTGATGTCGCCGTTGGCCACCACCGGGATCTTCACGGCGGCCTTGACGGCGGCGATGGTGTCGTACTCCGCGTCGCCGGTGTAACCGTCGGCCCGGGTGCGGCCATGCAGGGTGAGCATCTGGATGCCGGCGTCTTCGGCGATGCGGGCGATATTCAATGCATTCTTGTTCGCGCGATCCCAGCCGGTGCGAAATTTCAGCGTGACGGGCACCGGTACCGCTCCCACCACGGCATGCAGGATCTTTTCCACCAGGTCTTCGAACTGCAGCAGCGCCGAGCCGCACCAGTTGTTGCACACCTTCTTCACGGGACAACCCATGTTGATGTCGATGATCTGGGCGCCTTTGTCCACGTTGAAGCGGGCGCAATCGGCCAGTTCCTGCGGATCGGAACCGGCGATCTGCACCGCTTTCGGCTCCATCTCGCCGGTATGGTCGGTGCGGCGCGAGCTCTTTTCGCTGGCCCACACGCGCGGATTGGCCGCCGCCATTTCGGAGACGGCATAGCCGGCCCCCAGTTCCTTGCAGAGTTGCCGGAACGGCCGGTCGGTAACGCCCGCCATCGGGGCGACGAACACGTTATTGCGCAACTGATAAGGACCGATTTGCACTGGGGTATCAAATGAGAATTGCCGGAGGAACCTGCAATTCTAACCCAAGCACTGCTCATTTAATACGCACGAATTTGTATTAAACAGGTGGGTGTGCAGCTTTCCGGTTATGAAACAATGAGTTATACAAGGAAATTTTTCGGACGGGCGTGCGCGCCAAGCAGGTATTTTTCCCCGGTTGACATAAAACAAACGCTACGGGATCATTTAGATAGCGCTAACAACGGCGCTGGACGTGGCAACAAAAACAACCATGGAGATGTGCATGACGATCACCCCTACCCGGCTCGCGGCAGCGATTGCTTCAGCCTTCCTGCTTGCCGGCAATGTCTCGGCAGCCCCGCTGGCGACACTGGACCGCAATGGCGCCTTTGTCTCGGTCGAGGCGTACGGCCCCAACATCCTGCACGTGACGATCGCGGTGGACAAGGCCGAGGTGTTGAAGGGACCGGGCTACGGGATCATCGCGCAGCACACGGACAACAAGGCATTCCAGCACCGCCCCGCCGCCGACGGCGACACGTTCAGCTCGAACGGCATGACGCTGCGGATCAATCCGGCGCCGGCGCCGCAGATTCCCACGCAAAGCCAGAAGTACTTCGCGCCGTCGCTGGCGCCGGTCGGCCTGGACGTGCGCGATGCCCAGGGCCGGCAGATCCTGAAGATGACGGGCTGGGAAATGTCGCCGCAGACCGTCAATGGAGAAAAGACGTACCAGGTCGGCGCCGAGTTCGCCGCGCCGGCCGACGAGCATTACTACGGCATGGGCCAGAACCAGGAATCGCTGTCCGGGCTGGACCTGCGCGGCCGCACGCTGGACTGCAAGCACTGGTACGACGCGCCGGGCGGCGAAACGGTGTGCGTACCGTTCATGGTGTCGTCGAAGGGCTACGGTATCGTGTGGGACAACCCGTCCGCCACCCGGTTCAGCGCGGCGGTACTGGGCACTACCAGGTTCCAGTCGAATGTGGGCGAGCGGGTCAGCTTCTTCGTCATCACCGGCAAGAACGCCGCGGAACTGTATGCCGGCTATGCCCGGCTGACCGGCAGGACGCCGATTCCACCGAAGGCCGCGTTCGGCCTGATCCAGTCGAAGGCGCGCTATGACAGCCAGCAGGAAGTGCTGCGCATCGCCAACACGTATCGCCAGAAGCGCTATCCGCTGGACATCATGGTGGTCGACTGGTTCTACTGGACGCGGATGGGCCAGCTCGACATCGATCCGGCGCAGTATCCCGATCCGGAAGGCATGAACAGGCAGCTGCACGACCTTGGCATGCAGTCGATCATTTCGATCTGGCCGCGCTTCGAAACCTCGGGCCGCTACTTCAATGAGCTCGATGCCAAGGGTTACCTGCTGAAGGACAAGGACGGCAAGTCCGTCGACGGCCTGCCGTTCCGCTCGGACCGTACCGGCGGCCTGATCGACTCCACCAACCCGGCCGCCCGCAAGTGGTTCTTTGAAAAAGTGCGCGACAACATCCTGTCGCGCGGCTTCGACTACCCGTGGCTGGACGAGACCGAACCCGACCTGGTGCCGGATGGCTTCCATTACTCGGTCGGCACGGGCGACCGCTACCGCAACCTGTTCCCGCTGGTGCACACCGAAGGCTTTGCGGAAGGCATGCGCGCATGGAAGCCGAACCGCCGCGCGCTGATCCTGTCGCGCGCCGCCTACCTGGGGTCGCAGCGCACCGGCGCGCTGTTCTGGTCGTCCGATATCAAATCCACCTGGGAAGCGCTGGCGCGGCAGATCCCGACCGGGCTGAACATGACAGCCTCCGGCATCGCCTACTGGGGCAACGACATCGGCGGCTGGCAGAACCTGCCGCAGACCACCGAAGCCACGAAGGCGCCGCTGCTCGATCCATCGGACGCGCGGGGCGTCGTCGGCCAGAACCACGACTACCCGGAATTGCACACGCGCTGGTTCCAGTACGGCACCTTCACGCCGACCCTGCGCCTGCACGGCTCACGCAAGGAAGCGGAACTGTGGTCGTTCGGCAAGGGGGCCGAAGCGGTCATGGCCAAGTTCAACGCGCTGCGCTACCAGCTGATTCCCTACATCTACAGCCAGGCGAAGATGACGTACGACACCGGCGCGCCGTTCATGCGGCCGCTGTGGATGGACTTCGGCAGCGACCCGAACGTGGCCAACATCGGCACGCAGTACATGTTCGGCCCGGCGTTCCTGGTGGCGCCGGTCACGGAGCAGGGCCAGACGGAAAAGAACGTCTACCTGCCCGCCGGTACCGACTGGTACAACTGGTGGACCAACGAAAAGCTGGCCGGCGGCCAGTGGGTGAAGGTGGCCGCGCCGATCGACCAGATCCCGTTGTTCGTGAAAGCCGGCTCGATCGTGCCGCTGGGCGCCGCCGTGCAGTCCACCGCCGGCCGGCAGGCGATCGAGCAGATCCTCGTCTATCCGGGCAAGGGCGATGCCGAGTTCGCGCTGTATGACGACGACGGGCTGACGTACGACTACGAAAAGGGCAGGAACGTGGTCACCGGCAAGCTGCGCTGGAAGGAATCGGACGGTACGCTGAGCGCCACCGGCGGTGCGCCGGGCTTCGCCGCCTCGGCACCGAAGCTGGTGAAGGTCATCGGGCGCTGAAAGCAAAAACCGGTGACAGGCTCGATTTTCAAGAAACATTTCAAGTCAATCGGAGCCTGTCACCGGTTTGTTTGCAACCGATCAGACGATGTCGTCCAGCGCCTGGGCCAGGTGGTCGACCTCGCCCCACTGCGTCAGCGCGAGCTTGCCGCCGGCAAAGGTAAAGCGGTTGATGCTGGCGTTGCGCACCTGGAAGTCGCGCGGGCTGTCCAGCGTCATTTCACGGGCGGCCCGGTAAGCGCATTCGAGCACGCCGCCGTGGGCGACGATCGCCAGCTTGCGGCCGGGATATTGTCCGGCCCAGCGGCCAATGGCCGCGATGCAGCGCTCGTAGAAATGGCGGAAGCTTTCGGCATGGCGTTCGCCGTGCGGCATCACCGAATCCACGTGCCGCCCCTGCCAGGCAGCGAAGTGGTCGGGATAGCGCTCCTCGATCTCTGTATACAAGAGGCCTTCGAACACGCCGTAGCCGCGCTCGCGCAGTTCACGGTCGGTATGGAACGGCACATGGTGGAACGACGCCACGGCCTCGGCCGTATGCATGGCCCGCTGCAGGTCGGAAGCGACGATGGCCGCCAGCGGTTCCGCGGCCAGCGCCCGTGCCAGCGCGGCCGCCTGGCGCCGGCCCGCATCGTTCAGGCCGATGTCGAGGTGGCCCTGCAGCCGGCGCACGGCATTCCATGCCGTTTCGCCATGACGGATCAATAACAGCTCCGTACCCGCCTGTTCCGTCATGCTTTCCCCGATCCGCTCAGTCATCCGCCCGCTCATGCGCGTTTCAATGTATAGGTGCCTATGATCTGCGCCTCGTCCAGGATGTGGCCGTGCAGCGCCGCCAGCGCCTGCTGTGCCGTGAAGTCGCCTTCGACCGGCAGTTGCGGCACGTCGATCGCATACAGGCGGAAAATATAGTGGTGCACCCGCTCGTCGTTCCATGGCGGGCACGGGCCGTCGTAGCCGAAATAACGGCCGCTCATGTCCGGATCGCCGTCGAACCAGCCCGTATAGTCGTTCAGGCCATGGCGCATCCGCACGCCGGTATCGGCAATCGCGGGCCCCGGCTTGCCGCGCGGCGTCACGCCCTCGGCATGCGAACCGGCGGGCAGGCTGCGCACGGTTGGCGGAATGTCCACCAGCGCCCAGTGATAGAAATCGCCCCGCGGCAGGTCTGCAGGCAGCGTCTTGGCGGCCTGATTGACGTCCGTGCCCACGGTGGGCGCGTCGCCGTCGATGCACAGCAGCACCAGCGAGGCGGTGCCGGGCGGGATGTCGTCCCACGCCAGGTGCGGGTTGCGATTGCCGGCCAGCCGCACGTGCGTTGCCGGGTCGGGTTCCGCGAACGCGAATTGAGCAGGAATCGCCGCGCCGTTCTTGAATGAATCGCTCCACAGCTTCATGAATCGTCCTTTAACGAGATGTTATTGATTACTTGGACCTGTCTGGAGCCAGAAGGTTACCGGGCCGTCGTTGGTGAGCGTGACTTTCATGTCCGCGCCGAACCGGCCGGTCTCGACGACGGCATGCCGCCCCCGGGCCTGCTGCACGAAATGGTCGAACAGGCGCTTGCCATCGGCCGGCGCGGCAGCCGGCGAGAACGACGGGCGGGTGCCGGAACGGGTATCGGCCGCCAGCGTGAACTGGGGCACCAGCAGCAGGCCGCCGGCCACGTCGGCGACGCTGCGGTTCATCTTGCCGGCATCGTCCGAAAAGACCCGGTACGACAGCAGCTTGGCCAGCAGCGCATCGGCGTCCCGCTCGGTATCGCCCTTCTCCGCGCACACCAGCACCATCAGGCCGCCATCGATCGCGCCGACCACGGCGCCGTCGACGACGACCTGGGCCGCCATCACCCTCTGCAATAAACCGATCATTACAGCGCGATCATGCCGACAGCGTGACGCGCGCGAACTTGCGCTTGCCCACCTGCAGCACGAAGGTACCGGCGTCGGCCTTCAGCGCCTTGTCGCTGATGACGGTGCCGTCGATGCGCACGCCGCCCTGGTCGATCATCCGCATCGCTTCGGATGTCGATGCGCACAGGCCGGTCTGCTTGAGCAGTTGCGCCAGGCCCAGCGGCGCGCCGGTGACGGCGATCTCGGCGATATCGTCCGGAATGCCGCCCTTCGAGCGGTTGACGAAATCGGCCAGCGCATCCTCGGCCGCCTGGCGCGAATGGAAGCGCTCGACGATTTCCTGGGCGATCGCCACTTTCGCGTCGCGCGGGTTGGCGCCGCCTTCGATGGCCTTCTTCAAGGCGCCCACCTCGTCCAGCGAGCGCCACGACAGCAGCTCGTAGTAGCGCCACATCATCGTGTCCGAGATGCTCATCACTTTCGCGAACATCGTATTGGCCGGCTCGGTGATGCCGATGTAGTTGTTCTTCGACTTCGACATCTTCTCGACGCCGTCGAGGCCTTCGAGCAGCGGCATCGTCAGGATGCACTGCGGCTCCTGGCCCCAATCCTTCTGCAGCTCGCGCCCGACCAGCAGATTGAACTTCTGGTCGGTGCCGCCCAGCTCCAGGTCGCTCTTCAGCGCCACCGAATCGTAGCCCTGCATCAGTGGGTACAGGAACTCGTGCACCGAGATCGGTGTCCCATTCTTGAAGCGCTTGGCGAAATCGTCCCGTTCCATCATCCGCGCCACGGTGTAGCGGGAAGCGAGCTGGATCATGCCGCGCGCGCCGAGCTGGTCGCACCATTCGGAGTTGTAGCGGATTTCCGTCTTCGCCGGGTCGAGCACGAGCGATGCCTGCTTGAAGTACGTCTGCGCGTTGAGTTCGATCTGTTCGCGCGTCAGTGGCGGGCGCGTGACGTTGCGGCCGGAAGGATCGCCGATCATCGACGTGAAGTCGCCGATCAGGAAGATCACCTGGTGACCCAGGTTTTGCAGCTGGCGCATCTTGTTCAGCACCACGGTGTGGCCAAGGTGCAAGTCGGGTGCGGTCGGGTCCAGGCCCAGTTTGATGCGCAGCGGCACGCCGGTCTGTTCGGAACGCGCAAGTTTCTGAGCGAATTCACTTTCGATCAGCAGTTCGTCGACACCCCTCTTGGCGATCGCCAGAGCTTCTTGTACGGTGTCGCTTATCGGCAGATTCGCCGGTAATTTGGTGGGCAGCACGGCGGTCGCAGCAGCAGCGGCAATGTTTTGCGCTGGGGAATTTGTATCCATGTATCCGAAAATTCTCTCAAAATGTTGGCTTAGCGCAGGAGTTTGTTATAATGCCCGATCCCTTCAATCTTGCCCAACGAAAACTAAACAAATCAATAAGTTAGAACAAAAAAGCAAAAACCCACAAGTTCAAGCGGCAAATTTTAACTGATTGCATGAACCCTATACATAAGTTCACAAGCTCGCGCTTGTATCATCTGCTAGGTTCGACCCGCAAGGCCCGCATCGTCAGCGCGTCCGCGGTGGCTCTCGCCCTGTGCGCCTTCGGCGCCGCCGGTGTTGCGCCGCTTGCTCCGGATGCCGGCGACCTGCCGGTGACCACGGTCACGCAAGATCTTGCCTCCCCGAACCTCACTTCCCAGATCGACGCGCTCGAAGCACAGGACGGCACGGAAAAATACATGCGCGAAGAGCGCATCCGTGCCGGCGACACGCTTGCCACGTTGCTGCATCGCCTGGGCGTCGACGACACCGCCGCGGAAACCTTCATCAAGAAGGACAAGACCGCCAAGGCCATCATGCAGCTGCGCAGCGGCAAGCGCGTGCTCGCGCAGACCGACGACAACGGCAGCCTGCTGTGGCTGCGCGCCAGCGTCGTCGATGCGCAGGACGTGCCGGTCAAGAATATTTCGGTAGCACGCAAGGGTGAAGGCTTCGTGGCGGCGGAAACGCCCGTGAAGCTGGAGCGCCGTGTCGAAATGCATGCGCGTGAAATCAGGACGACGCTGTTTGCGGCCACCGATTCCGATGCGGATGGCGCGCGCCTGCCGGATTCGGTGGTGCGCCAGATCCTGGAAATGTTCTCGACCAACATCGACTTCCGCTCCGACGTGAAGCGCGGCGACCGGTTCAACGTGGTGTACGAGACGTTCTGGCAGGATGGCGAGTTCGTCAAGGCGGGCCGCATCCTGGCCGGCGAATTCACGAACCGCGGCGTGACGCACCAGTCCGTATGGTTCGAAGATCCGACCACCAAGGCCGGCGGCGGCTACTACAGTTTCGACGGCAAGGCGCTGAAAAAGGCCTTCCTGAAATCGCCGCTGGAGTTTTCCCGCATTTCGTCCGGCTTCTCGATGCGCGTGCACCCGATTTCCGGCAATTGGAAGGCGCACAAGGGTATCGACTTCGCAGCCCCGACCGGCACGCCGATCCGCGCGGCGGGCGATGGCGTGGTGGATTTCGCCGGCACGCAGAACGGCTACGGCAATGTGGTCGTGCTGAAGCACTGGAACAATTACAGCACTGCGTATGCGCACATGAGCCGCTTTGCTTCGGGCCTGAAGAAAGGCCAGAAAGTCAGCCAGGGCGACCTGATCGGCTACGTGGGCTCGACCGGCTGGTCGACCGGCGCGCACTTGCATTATGAGTTCCGCGTCGGCGGCGAATCCAAGGACCCGACCAAGCTGAACGTGATCGCGCAGGCACCGCTGACCGCCGCCGAACTGGCGCGCTTCAAGACTGTTTCCGGCGAAATCGCTCACCGCTTCGCCCTGCTGCGTCCACAAGGCTCGGCCCCGACCGATACGCTGGCGCAGAAATAACGCCGAAGTACGCCTGTGTATTGCCAGGTATCCGATGAAAAGACGGCGCCCCGAGGGGTGCCGTTTTTCATTCCGCCCTCACTGTGAATACAGTGTATGCCGGCCCCATGGGCGCGACCGTTAGCTGGCTAACACTGAAACACATCGGGCAAAATAGCCACAACCTTAACGTCAACCTTCACTCCACGGGTATTTGATGAGCTTGTTTATTGGCCTGATGTCGGGCACCAGCCTCGATGGCGTCGACGGCGTGCTGGTCGAATTCGCGGCAGGCGCCGTACGCACGAAGGGTGCGCATCACGTGCCCTACCCGGCTGCCTTGCTGGACGAGCTGCGCGCGTTGCAGACCGCCAGCGACAACGAACTGGAACGCGAAGCGCTGGCCGGCAACGGCATCGCGCAGGTCTATGCGCAGTGCGTGGCCGCGCTGCTGAAGCGGTCCGGCGTGCAGGCGGCGGACGTGCGGGCGATCGGGGCCCATGGGCAGACCATCCGGCACCGCCCCGAACTGGGCTTTACGCGGCAAACGATCAATGGCGCCCTGCTGGCCGAACTGACCGGCATCGATGCGATCGTCGACTTCCGTTCGCGCGACGTGGCGGCCGGCGGCCAGGGTGCGCCGCTGGTGCCGGCGGCGCACCTGGCGCTGTTCGGCGAGCCGGGCAAGACGCGGGTGCTGGCCAACATCGGCGGCATCGGCAATATCAGCGTGCTGCGGGCCGATGGTCACGTGACGGGCTTCGATACCGGCCCCGGCAACGTGCTGATCGATGAGTGGACCCGCCTGCACCGGGGCGAGGCTTATGATGCCGACGGCGCCTGGGCCGCCTCCGGCACGGTGCTGCCGGACCTGCTTGCGGCGCTGCTGGCCGAACCCTACTTCGCTCTGCCTCCGCCGAAAAGCACGGGCCGCGACCTGTTCCACCTGGACTGGCTGCGTACGCGCCTGGGCGGTTTCGCCGGTGCCGCCCCGGCCGACGTGGCGGCCACGCTGACGCGCCTGACGGCCGTATCGCTCGTTCAGGGCATCCGCGCTCATGCGCCGGATACGGACGCGTTGCATGTCTGCGGTGGCGGCGCTTTCAACGGGACGCTGCTGCGCATGCTGGCCGACGAACTGGCACAACAGTCGGGGGCGCATGTCAGCGTGCAAACCACCGCGGCGCTCGGCGTCGATCCTTCGCACGTCGAGGCATTGTGCTGGGCATGGCTGGCATGGCGCTTCGATGAACGCAAGCCGGGCAACCTGGCCTCGGTCACCGGGGCATGTGGCGAGCGCATCCTGGGCGCGCTCTACCCTCGATAACTATCGGAAATTATTCTTCAATCGCTTTTATCTATCGAACTGGTGAATATAAACAATTTTGCGGATTGAACGAGAATCGTTATCATCTGTCTCAACAGTTATCCATTGCAGAGGCAGCCATGATCATCGCAGCGAAAAAAGTCAGCCAGGTCGCCACCCACATGGGCATCGCGTTCAGCCTGATGTACATGGTGACCGGCTCGGTGGCATTCGGCGGCCTGGCGGCGATTATCGAGCCGATCATCAATGTGGCGCTGTTGCCGTTGCATGAGGGATTCTGGCATCGCGTACGGTCGCGCTCGATGCGCAATGCCACCACCCTGCTGGCGGCGGAAAAAGTCAGCCAGACATTGTTCCACTTCCTCGTCGCCGTCGCGGTGATGTACTGGGCGACCGGCTCGCTGGTCCTCGGCGGGCTGGTTGCCGTGCTCGAGCCGGTCCTGAACGTGATCGCGCTGCCGTACCATGATCGCGCATGGGCGCGCCTCGAGGAGCGCCTGGCGGCCAATGCCCGCCTCGCAGCGGCCGCATGACTCTGCGGTTCGGTTCGTGCCATGGCGAAGCCGGATTCCGGCATCGCCCGATCTTTTAAACCTTCACAACGAAAAACGGCGGCCAGCTTGCGCTGGCCGCCGTTCGATGACGCTGAACCGGCTTAAACGGAGAACGACGAACCGCAGCCGCAGGTCGACGTGGCCGACGGATTCTTGATGACGAATTGCGCGCCTTCCAGGTCGTCCTTGTAATCGATCTCGGCGCCAACCAGGTACTGGTAGCTCATCGAGTCGATCAACAACTGCACGCCGTTCTTGACCATCGTGGTGTCGTCTTCGTTGACGATTTCATCGAACGTGAAACCGTACTGGAATCCGGAGCAGCCACCACCCTGCACGAATACGCGCAGTTTCAGGTCGGGATTGCCTTCTTCCTCGATCAGCTGAGCCACTTTGTCGGCCGCGCTGTCGGTGAAGATGATCGGCGCGGGGATCACGTCTTGCGCTTCGGCTACTGCATTCATTGGAAACTCCTACTGATAATCGTTGCGGCCATTATAGACCTTTGCGCGAGGGCCTGCTTCGGCCTGCCTCATTTCTCTACGGATATGAGGCATCCGTACACCACTTCAATGGCAGAACGTCAAGGAAGCAGCGCAATCGTGTTCAGGCCCAGGCTTTCTTCCAGCCCGAACATCAGGTTCATGCACTGCACGGCCTGGCCGGAGGCGCCTTTTACCAGGTTATCCTGGACCACCAGCACGATCACGGTGTTGCCGTTGTCCGGGCGATGCACGGCAAGGCGCAGCACATTGGAACCCTTGGTGGTGCGGGTTTCCGGGTGCGAGCCGAACGGCATCACGTCGACGAACTGCTCGCCGGCATACGCGTCTTCGAACAGCTTCTGCAGCTCTTCGTTGGTGATGTCCCTCGTCAGCTTGCCGTACAGCGTGGAATGCATGCCGCGAATCATCGGCACCAGGTGCGGCGTGAACACCAGCGATACCTTCTCGGCGGTCAGGCGCTGTAGCTGGGCGGTGGTTTCCGGGGTGTGGCGGTGGCCGGACACGCCATAAGCCTTGAAATTGTCGCTCGACTCGGAGAACAGGATACCGATCTCGGCCTTGCGGCCGGCACCGGACACGCCGGACTTGCAGTCGGCGATCAGGTTGCCCGCATCGATCACGCCGGCCTTGAGCAGCGGCGCAAAGCCGATCTGCATCGTGTTCGGATAGCAGCCCGGGTTGGCGATCAGGTTCGCGCCCTTGATCTCTTCGCGGTTCAGCTCCACCAGGCCATACACGGCCTGTTCCAGCAGTTCCGGCGCGGTATGGTCGATCTTGTAGGTCTTCTCGAACACGGCACGGTCCTTGATGCGGAAATCCGCCGCCAGGTCGATCACCTTGACGCCCTTGGCCAGCAGCTCCGGTGCCTGCGCCATCGCCACGCCGTGCGGGGTGGCGAAGAACACGACGTCGCACTGCGTCAGGTCCACCTTGTCCGGCGCGGAAAACGCCAGGTTCACGCGGCCGCGCAGCGACGGATACATGTCGGCCACGGGCAGGCCATCTTCCTTGCGCGACGTGATTGCCGTCAGCTGCACCTCAGGATGGACTGCCAACAATCGCAGCAGTTCCACGCCGGTGTAACCGGTGCCGCCGACGATGCCAACTTTGATCATGTTCTTGTTCCTTGCAAAAAGTTTTGGATGAGGACGAATTTTATCAGTCTATTGTGACCGAGGTTTTACCCTAGGGAGGCTGAAAAGCAAAAAGCCGCGGACCAATGGCCTGCGGCTTTTCGATGCCAGCCCGGCATGGCCGGACTGGGCAATGAAGCTGGGAATCGAAAACCGATTAACGCTTCGAGAACTGCTTTGCGCGACGTGCTTTGCGCAGGCCGACTTTTTTACGCTCGACTTCACGCGCGTCACGGGTGACGAAGCCTGCTTTGGCCAGATCCGGCTTCAGGGCTGCATCGTAGTCGATCAGTGCACGGGTGATACCGTGGCGCACTGCACCTGCCTGGCCGGACTCGCCGCCGCCATGCACGTTGACCTTGATGTCGAAACGCTCGACGTTGCCGGTCAGTTCCAGCGGCTGACGGATCACCATCAGGCCGGTTTCGCGGGAGAAGTACTCGGAAGCAGGCTTGCCGTTCACGATGATCTGGCCGGTGCCGACCTTGATGAACACGCGAGCAACTGCACTCTTGCGACGGCCGGTGCCGTAGTTGTAGTTACCGATCATGTCAGTTCCTTAGAATTCGAGTGCTTTTGGTTGCTGAGCAGCGTGCGGGTGCGAACCTTCGGCGTACACTTTCAGCTTCTTGATCATTGCGTAGCCCAGCGGGCCCTTCGGCAGCATGCCTTTGACGGCTTTTTCCAGGGCACGGCCCGGGAAACGCTGTTGCATTTTCAAGAAGTTCGTTTCATAGATACCGCCCGGGTAGCCGGAGTGACGGTAGTACGTCTTCTCGGTGGCCTTGGTGCCGGTCACGCGCAGTTTGCCTGCATTGATGACGACGATGAAATCGCCGGTGTCGACGTGAGGGGTAAATTCTGGCTTGTGCTTGCCGCGCAGTCGGCGTGCCACTTCGCTGGCAACACGGCCGAGGACTTTGTCCGTCGCGTCAATCACGAACCAGTCGCGCTGGACTTCATGGCCCTTAGCGGAAAAAGTTTTCATGTTTGACTTCCTAATGAAGAAAATAATATTTAAACGCTCAAAACGGTGGTTCCGCCCATCACACCAAGCGGACGCAGCCTTCTTATGACTTTTCCTGAGCGAACGGAAAGCCGGCAATTATAGCGGCATGTACATAGCCGGGTCAAGACACCCGCCGGCGATTTCGCCGCGGCTGCCTGTTGCTTGCCATGCAGGCGCAACCGTTTTTTCTTTCCGCTTGCCCATCAGTTGCCCAGAATGCAAAACCCGCGCTAGTATTGCCCGACCGATACTGTCGAGAGGCCATGCAGTGAGATTCCGCTTCGTCCCCGCCCTGCCCCTGCTGCTTGCCGCGCAACTGCTGCCGTTCGCCACGCCGGCAAAGGCGGCGCCCCAGGCAGGCCGCACTTGCCACCTGCCTGGCGCCCAGGAGGCGCTGCGTTGCCTGACCGTGCAGGTACCGCTCGATTACGGCAAGCCCGGCAAGACGATATCGATCCACGCCACCGTGGCACCCGCCTGGCGCGAAGCGGCACGCCCCGACCCGCTGTTCGTGCTGGCCGGGGGCCCCGGCCAGGCCGGCAGCGATATCCTGCCCATCGTGCAGGCCGCGATGCGCCGCGTGCGCGCCACCCGCGACATCGTGCTGATCGACCAGCGCGGCACGGGCCTGTCGGGCAAGCTCGATTGCAAGAGCCCGCCCGAGATCGACACGATGACGGAAGAACAGCTCGATGCGGATGCACAGCGCTGCATCGAATCGCTCGCTGCGCGGCAAGGCACCGGCTACGGCCATTACACGACGGACGCGGCGGCCCGCGACATCGAGCGGGTGCGCCTGGCGCTTGGCTACGGCCAGGTCAACCTGTGGGGCGGCTCGTACGGCACCCGCCTCGCGCAGCATTACACGCGCCTGTATCCGTCGGCCGTGCGTGCGCTGGTGCTCGACGGCGTGGCCGCGCCGGACCAGGTGATTCCCGCCGGCGGCCGCGATGCGCAGGCCGCGCTGGAAACCACGTTCCGCCAGTGTGAAAAAGAGGCAGCCTGCGCGCGCGCGTTTCCCGCGCTGCGCGACGAATTCAAGGCGCTGGCCAGCAAGCTCGGCAAAGGCCCTGTCACGCTCGACATGGCCGACCCGCGCACGGCGGCGGTGCGGCCCGTGACGATCAGCCTGCGCCGATTCATCGCCACCGTGCACCGCGTGCTGTATGCGCAGGCCGATGCGCGCGCGCTGCCGTTCCTGATCCACAGCGCGTACCGCGGCCGCTGGGAGCCGTTCGTCGCCCGCAGCAACCGCGACAGCGACTTCTCGGCCGATGGCGCGATGGCGGGCCCGCTCTACCTCGCCGTGGTCTGCGCCGAGGATTTCCCGCGGCTGTCGCCGCAGCTGGTGGCCGAGGATACGCGCGACTCGTTCCTCGGCGCGCCGCAGGTGACGCAACTGGCGAAACTGTGCCCGATCGTCGGCGTCAAGCCGGTGGCCTACGCCGCGCCGGCCCGCATCGATGCGCCGGCGCTGCTGCTTTCCGGCGCGCAGGATCCGGTCACGCCGCCGCGCCGCGCGGAGGCGGCGGCAAGATTGATGAAATCCGCGCAGCACCTGGTGGTAAAGAACGGCGGCCACATCGTCTCGCCGCTGGGCTGCGTGCCGCGCCTGATGCGCGAGTTCCTCGACCGGCCCGACGCGCGTGTCGATGCCGCCTGCCTGGAAGAGATCCCCGCGCCCACGTTCCAGCTGAACAGCGCCGGCCCGCAACCCTGAACGGATCAGTTGAAGAAAACGATGATAGAAGTCCACGACGTCACGAAACATTTCGGCAAGGTGCAGGCGCTCGCGGGCGCCAGCTTCACGGCGCGCGACGGCCAGGTGACCGCGCTGCTCGGCCCCAATGGCGCCGGCAAGACCACGCTGCTGCGCCTGCTCGTCGGCCTGCTGCGGCGCGACCGCGGCACGATCCTCATCGACGGCATCGATCCCGGCATCGATCCGCTGTCGGCGCGCCGCAACATCGGCTTCCTGACCGACCAGTTCGGGCTGTACGACAAATTGTCCACGCGCGAATACCTGCGCTATTTCGGCGAACTGAACGGCATGGACCGCCGCGCCATCGACAGCAGGATCGACGAGGTGACGGCGCTGCTGTCGCTGGAAGACATCCTGGAGCGCCGGTCGAAGGGCTTCTCGCAGGGCCAGCGCATCAAGGTGGCGCTGGCGCGCACGCTGCTGCACCGCCCGCGCAACCTGCTGCTCGACGAACCGAGCCGGGGCCTGGACGTGATGAGCACGCGTGCCCTGCGGCGCGCGCTGGCGGCGCTGCGGGCGGATGGCTGCTGCGTGATCATGGCCACGCACGTGATGCAGGAAGTGACCAATTCGTGCGATGACGTGATCGTGATCGCCGGCGGCGTCACGGTGGCGCAGGGCACGCCGCAATCGCTGTGCGAGCGCACCGGCATCGCCAGCCTGGAAGACGCGTTCGTGAAGCTGGTCGGCACCGACGAAGGAATCTCCGCATGAGGCCCCGCCTGAAGCCTCTGTTCGTCACCGTCTTCCTGAAGGAACTGCTCGAAACGCTGCGCGACCGGCGCGCGCTGTCGCTGCTGCTGATCTTCGTGCTGATGTACCCGGCGCTGGTGGGAGGCATCCTGTACCAGCAGATCAACCGCGCCACGGCCCCCGAAAAGGACGGCATCGAGCTGACCGTGATCGGCGCGCAGCGCGCGCCCACGCTGATGACGCAACTGAAGCAGAAGAACATCAACGTGACGGAGGCGAAACCGATGTCGGAAGAGGACATCACCGCCCTGCTGCGCGCGAACAAGGTGGCGGCGGTGCTGCGTCTGTCCGATACATACGGCAGCGACTACCGCGACATGCGCCCGGCGCGGCTGGAGCTGTGGCATGACTCGGCCACCGACCATGGCCGCCAGGTGGCCGACATCGAGAACGTGCTGCGCGCCTACGGCAACACGATCGCCGGCGCCCGCCTGCTGGCACACGGCGTCTCGCCCGCCACGCTGTTCCCGGTGCAGGTGCAGCGCTACGACACCGGCACCAGCGCCTCGCGCTCGGCCACGGTGATCGGCGCGATGCTCGGCATGTTCTTCGTTCCCGCGTTCTTCTTCGCGCTCAGCCCCTCCGTCGACAGCACCGCCGGCGAACGCGAACGCCGCTCGCTGGAGGTGCTGCTGGCGCAGCCGGCACGCACGATCGACCTGGTGGCCGGCAAGTGGTTCGCCGCCTCGGCGCTGTCGCTGGCCGGACTCACGCTGGAACTGTGCGTGGCGCACGGCATCCTGAAATGGCTGCCGCTGGAGGAAATCGGCATGTCGTGGCGCCTGTCCTGGAGCGACCTGGCGCTGGTCTGCCTCGTTTCGCTGGCGCTGCCGCTGCTCGCCGCGGCGCTGGAGATCGCACTGGCCATCAATGCCAAGTCGTTCAAGGAAGCACAGACCACCGCCAGCATTGCAATGCTGATACCGATGGTGCCCGTGATCGTGGTTCCGATGATGGACCTGGCAACGAAGACGTGGATGTACGCGGTGCCGCTGCTCGCGCACCAGACGCTGCTGCGCGAACTGGCCAAGGGCCAGGCCGTGGGCCTTTTGCCATTCGTGCTGACTTTCGGCAGCAGCCTGGCGATCGCCCTGCTGTGCGTGGCGTTTACCGTGTGGCGGATGAAGAGCGAGCGCTACATGATGGGTGTGTGACCAACGTACCCGCAATGCCGCGGCGCCGCCGGCAGCCGCCGGCGCGCTGATTTAAAATGCACCGCAGGATATTTTTACTGGATCATTCGGAGAATCTAATGGAAGTCAAAGTCAGCTGGAACGGCCCGTCGGGCATGAGTTTTCGCGCCGAAACGGGATCGGGCCACATGGTCGTGATGGATGGCGCGCCGGAAGGCGGCGGCCATAACCTGGCGCCGCGCCCGATGGAGATGGTGTTGCTGGGCACGGGCGGCTGCACGGCCTACGACGTGGTGCTGATCCTCAAGCGCGGCCGGGCCGACGTGCGCGGTTGCGATGTGACGCTGCGCGCCGAGCGCGCCGACACCGACCCGAAGGTGTTCACGCGGATCAACTTCCACTTCACCGTCACGGGCAAGGACCTGAAGCCGGAAGCGGTGGAACGCGCCGTCAACCTGTCGCACGACAAGTACTGTTCGGCCAGCATCATGCTGGCCAAGACGGCCGAGATCACGCATTCGTTCGAAATCGTCGAAGCGTAGGCTCCGGGAGCCTTGACGACCGCGCCGCGCCATGCGCGGCGCGACAACAGCCACACCTTGCAACCGGCAAAATTACAGCTGCCGCGCCTTGAAGGTATCGCACTGCGCCACGTCGCCGCTATCGAGCCCGGTACGGAACCAGCGGGCGCGCTGCGCCGAGGTGCCGTGCGTGAACGAATCCGGCACGACGTGGCCCTGCGACTGGCGCTGCAGCGCGTCGTCGCCGATCGCGGTGGCGGCCGACAGCGCCGCTTCCACGTCGCCCTGCTCCAGGATCTGGCGCGACCGGTTGGCATGGAATGCCCACACGCCGGCATAGCAGTCCGCCTGCAGTTCCAGGCGTACCGACAATGCGTTCGCCTGCGTTTCGCTGGTGGTTTGCTGCGCCTGGTGCACCTGGTCGGACACGCCCAGCAGGTGCTGCACGTGGTGCCCGATTTCATGCGCGACCACATAGGCCTGCGCGAACTCGCCGGAGACCTTGAAGCGTTCCTTCATCAGCCGGTAGAAATCGAGGTCGATGTAGACCTTGCTGTCGGCCGGGCAGTAGAACGGGCCGGTGGCCGACTGGCCGGTACCGCAGCCGGTGGCGGTGCGGCCGGTGAACAGCACCAGCTTCGGCGGCTGGTACTGGGCGCCCTGGGCGCTGAACAGCGCGCCCCATGTGTCCTCGGTGTCGGCCAGCACGGTTCGCATGAAGCGGGTTTCGGTGTCGTTGGCGGGTGTTGTCTGCTGCGTGGCCTGCTGCGGGGCGCCGCCCTGCATGCCGCCCAGCAGGGTGAGCGGATTGATGCCGAACACAAAGGAAAGGATCAGCGCAATGACGACGCCGCCGATGCTCAGCGAGCCGCCACCGAAGCCGAATCCCCCGCCGCCTCCACCGCCACCGCGGCGGTCTTCCACATTATCGCTTTCGCGGTTGCCGTCCCAACGCATAGTATTACTCCGTGATCAATTTGATCACACTATACGTTGACAAGCACGGCGCCCGGCGCATGTTATGGAGCGGCAAGTTTATCGCGGCCCGGCGCAGCGACGTCCGCCTGCCGGCACCGTGTCAGATATGGTATGCGGTACCCGTCATCAGCTTCGACATCGCGGTCATCGCCAGCCGAACCGGCAACGGCGTCTGCGCGGCGCCCAGTTCCTGCGCGGCCTTGCCGTGCGCGATCTCGTCGAGGCGCATCTGGTCGACGATCGCGCGAGACTTCGCATCGTTGGCGGGCAGGCTTTCCAGGTGGCTCTCCAGGTGCTTTTCCACCTGGCGCTCCGTTTCCACCACGAAGCCGAGGCTGTGCGGATCGCCCATCCTGGCGGCCACCGTGCCCAGCGCATAGGCGCCGGCATAGAACAGCGGCGCCAGCACGCTGGTCTGCGAATTGAGTTCCTTCAGGCGCTGCGCCGTCCATGCCAGGTGATCCTCTTCCTCGCGGCTGGCTTCCTCGAATTTTTCGCGCAGCATGTCGCTCCTGGCGAAACGGGCCTGCGAGTTGTACAGCGCCTGTGCCATCACCTCGCCCACGTGGTCGACGCGGATCAGGCCGGCGCTGTGCTTGCGTTCCTCGTCCGTCAGCGCCATGTCATCGATGCGGGCGGCCGGCGTGGGGCGCGATGCGGAGGCCACACCCGCAAGCACGCGCAGGGCCTTGTCGGTACTGCAGATGAGGCGGTCGAGAGGAGAATGGAAATGGAATTTCGAGCTCATGGCATGCGATCCAGCTTGTTTGGACAGCCACGATTATAAAGGCCGGGCACCGGAGGACGACGCACGATGGGCGGACATTTCGTCCCCGCCCGAAGGCGTCATTCGCCTTCCCGTGGGCAAACGATGCGAAGCCAGGGCCCGCTCGAAGACGCTATTCGCCTTCTCGCAAAATGCGCTGGCGCTCGATCCAGTCGGCCACGGGGCCGCGCACGTCGAGCCCGGAAAAATCCTTGGCCACGCCCAGGTTCAGGCCCAGCAGGAACGGGATGGTCTCCACCGGCACGTGCGGCACGTAGTCGCCGAACGCGCGTGTAAAACGTTTCGAATCGAGCACGTCGACCACGCCCTCCCCGCTCATCCATTGCAGGATGCTGGTGATGCTGTGGCCGGGGCCGATCGAGCGGTAGATGAAACGGTTGAATGCCTTGTCCAGCTTCTTGAAATCCAGCGCTTCCTTGGTCATCAGCGTGGCCAGGTAGCACAGGCCCAGCGCCAGCCGGAAAAAGTCGGTGGATTCGCGGGTCGTCAGGCCGCAACGCGTGACCGTGAGGATCTGCTCCTGCAAGGCAGCGTCGAGTTTGCTGTTCTCATGGCTCATGGCAGCACTATATCTCAACCCGGAAGCTTTTCCCGCCTTGTCACCGGCGGTCGCGCTTGCTACCCTTGGCCACCTTCCAACTCGACAGTATCCGATGCCTGCAATGCCGCCCGCCGCCGATCCCGTGTTTGCGCACTCTGGTGCAAGGATTGCGCCGGCTGTCGCAAGGCGGCAACCCTTATGTCGACGATTCAATACAATGCCATCATGTAAGAGAGAAACGGATGGCAGCGACACCCCATGCTGCGCCGCATGACCCCGGGAGTAAGCATGGAACTACGCATCCGCAACCTGTCGAAGACCTACGCCAACGGCGTGGTCGCGCTGGACAACATCACGCTGATGATCCCAGCCGGCATGTTCGGCCTGCTGGGCCCGAACGGCGCCGGCAAGTCGACGCTGATGCGCATCCTGGCCACGCTGCAGGAATGCGATACCGGCTCCGTATTCCTCGGCGATCTCGACGTACTCGATGAAAAGGATGCGGTGCGCCGCCTGCTCGGCTACCTGCCGCAGGATTTCGGCCTGTATCCGAAAGTGACCGCCTACGAACTGCTGGACCATTTCGCCGTGCTGAAGGGCCTGTCGCACCGCACGCGCCGCCGCGAGGTGGTCGACGGCCTGCTGCAGCAGACCAACCTGTTCGACGTGCGCAACCAGAAGCTCGGCACATTCAGCGGCGGCATGCGCCAGCGCTTCGGCATCGCCCAGGCGCTGCTGGGCGACCCGAAACTGATCATCGTCGACGAACCCACGGCCGGCCTCGATCCGCAGGAGCGCGTACGCTTCCATAACCTGCTGTCCGACATCGGCGACGACCGCACCGTGATCCTGTCGACCCACATCGTCAGCGACGTGGCCGACCTGTGTTCGAACATGGCGATCATCAACAAGGGCCAGTTGCTGGTCACCGGCGCCACGCAGGAGCTGATCGACGATATCAGCTGCAAGATCTGGGCGCGCTTCATCGACAAGCGCGAGCTGGCCTATTTCCAGCAGCGCCACACGATCATTTCCACGCGGCTGCTGTCCGGCCGCACGCTGATCCATGCCTACAGCGACGACGATCCGGGCGACGGCTTCGAGGAAGCCATCGGCGACCTCGAGGACGTTTACTTCGCCACGATCGCCGGCCGCCACGTGGCCGACGCCTGCGACTGAAAGGGCACCATGCTGGCGATCGCGCTCTTTGAAGCGAAGCAGCGGCTGCGGCTGCTGTCGACCTGGGTGTACTTCCTGCTGTTCCTGGCACTGGCGATGCTGTGGATGGCGGGCGCCGGCGGCGTGTTCAAGGATTTCACGGTAACGTTCGGCGGCAAGGTGCTGATCAACGCGCCGCGCTCGGTCATGCTGACCACCAGCGCGCTCGGCTGCCTCGGCGTGATCGTGGTGGCGGCCGTGATGGGGCGCGCGGTGCAGCAGGACTTCGAATACGACATGCACCACTTCTTCTTCTCGGCGCCGATCCGCAAGTTCGAGTACATGTTCGGCCGCTTCATCGGCGCCTGGCTGGTGCTGGCGGCGATCTTCACCAGCATCCTGCTCGGCATCCTGTTCGGCAGCTGGTTGCCCGGCGTGGATCCGGAACGGGTGGGCCGCTTCGTGCCCGAGGCCTACCTGCTGGCCTATTTCATCATCCTGCTGCCGAACCTGTTCATTTTCGGCGCCATCTTCTATGTGATGGCGGCGCTGACACGGCGCATGCTGCCGGTGTACATCGGCAGCGTGGTCATGCTGGTCGGCTACATCGTGGCGCCGGGCCTGGCGCGCGACCTGGATTACAAGACGCTGGCCGCGCTGATCGATCCGTTCGGCACCGCCGCGCTGATCCGGCTCACCGAATACTGGCCGATCGCCGAGCGCAATACGCGCCTGGTGCTGCCCGAGGGGGTGTACCTGCTGAACCGCGCGATCTGGTGCTCGCTGGCGCTGGTGGCGCTGCTGCTCGGCTACTGGCGCTTCCATTTCGTGAGCACCGTCGACAGCGGCGCGGCGGCGCGTGGCGAAGGCGATGTGCCGCTGCGCATCACCGGCACCGCGGCACGCACGGTCGAAACGCCGGACTTCAAGTCGCGCAGCCTCACGCTGCTGCTGTTCCAGTTCAGCTGGCTGAACCTGCGCGAAACGGTGAAGAACGTCTATTTCTTCGTGCTGGTGCTGGCCGGCGTGCTGCTGATGTATGCCAGCGCGCTGGAGATGGGATCGATGTGGGGCACCACCACCTACCCGGTCACGTACATGGTGATCGAAACGATGTCGCAGGCGTTCGCGCTGGTGATGGCCGTGGTGACCACGTTCTACGCGGGAGAGCTGGTGTGGAGGGAACGGGAACACCGTATGGCGCTGATGCTCGATGCGCTGCCCGTGCCGGGCTGGCTGCCGATGGTTTCCAAGCTCATTGCACTGGTGGCGCTGCAGGCGCTGCTGCTGCTGCTGGTGATGCTGTGCGGGATGTCGGTGCAGGTGTTCCGCGGCTACTTCCACCTGGACCCGATGCAGTACCTGCACACGCTGTACGCGGTGCAACTGCCCCTGTATGCGCTGCTGGCGGTGCTGGCCATCGCGATGCAGGTGCTGGTTGGCCACAAGTACGTGGCGTTCTTCCTGATGATCCTGTATTACGTGGCCACGGTCGCGATGCCCACGGTGGGCTTCAACCATCCGATGGTGCTGTATGCATGGACGCCCGAGATGCGGTATTCGGACATGAACGGCTATGGTCACTACCTGGTGCGCGAACACTGGTATGTGCTGTACTGGACCGGCGCCGCGCTGATGCTGGCGGTGGCCACGCGCGTGTTCTGGCCGCGCGGCGCGAACGACGAATGGCGCATCCGCGTGCAACTGGCGCGCCGCGCGCTGACCGTGCCGGTACTGGCCGGCTTCGGCCTCGGCCTCGCGGTGATGACGGGCACCGGCGCAATCCTGTATTACAACCTGAACGTGGCGAACCGGTTCCAGTCCACGTTCCGGGTGGACGCCGACCGCGCGGATTACGAACGCAAGTACAAGGCCACGGCCGGCGTGGCGCAACCGCGCATCACCGACGTGAAGCTGCACGTGGAAATCATGCCGGAGCAGCGACGGCTGCTGGTCAAGGGCCGCTACCTGCTGGCCAACCGCGGCGGCGTGCCGCTTACCGCGATCTATGTGAGCACCGATCCCCAGGCAGACCTGCGCCCGCTGCGCTTCGGCACCGCCAGCCGTGTCACGCTGACCGACCGGGAGCTTGGTTTCCATCGCTACACGCTGTCGCAGCCGCTGGCGCCGGGCGCCACGCTGTCGCTGGAGTTCGAAATGTCGTATGCGCCGAACGGCTTCTTCGGCCTGGGCAAGGATACCCCGGTGGTGGCCAATGGCACCTTCTTCAACAACACGATCCTGCCGCACATCGGCTACCAGCGCGACCGCGAACTGACGGACCCGCGCGACCGCAGGCGGCACGGCCTGCCGGCGCAGGAACGGGAGCTGCCGCGCGACGACCCGAAAGGGCTGGCCAATAACATGCTGGGCAGCGACGCCGACTGGGTAACGTTCGATGCCGTGATCGGCACGGACGCCGACCAGACCGCGATCGCTCCCGGCACGCTGGAAAAGGAATGGACGAAGGATGGCCGCCGCTGGTTCCACTACCGGATGGACAAGCCCATCCTGAACTTCTACTCGTTCCAGTCGGCACGCTACGTGATCAAGCACGACTGGTGGCAGGACGTGGGCATCGAGATCTACTACCACCCGGGTCATGAGTACAACCTGGACCGGATGACGAAAGGCGCCAAGGATGCGCTCGACTACTACACGCGCAACTTCGGCCCGTACCAGCACAAGATCCTGCGCATCGTGGAGTTTCCCCGCTACCGGTCCTATGCGCAGTCCTACCCGAACACTGTACCGTTCTCGGAAGGCATGGGCTTCATCGCCGAGGTGGATGACCGCAATCCGAAGGACATCGACTATCCGTATTATGTGACGGCGCACGAGCTGGCGCATCAGTGGTGGGGCCACCAGCTGGTGGGCGGCAATACGCGCGGCGCCACGGTACTGTCCGAAACGCTGTCCGAGTACTCGGCGCTGATGGTGATGAAGCGCACGTTCGGCGCCGACCGCATGCGCCGCTTCCTGCGCTACGACCTGGACATGTACCTGCATGGCCGGGCCATGGAAAACAGGAAGGAGCTGCCTCTGGCGGACAACGAGAACCAGGACTACATCCACTATCGCAAGGGCAGCCTGGCGATGTACCAGCTGCAGGATGTGGTCGGCGAAGACCGCGTGAACGCCGTGCTGCGCAACCTGCTGAAGCAATATGCCTACCGCGGCGATCCGTATCCGAGCGTGACGGCGCTGGTGGACGGCCTGCGCGCCGTGGTGCCGCCCGCCCAGGCCTACCTGATCGACGACCTGTTCAATGCGATCGTCCTGTACGACAACCGCGCGCTGGCGGCCACGGCGCAGCGCCGCAAGGACGGCCGCTACGAGGTGCGGCTGACCGTGCATGCGGCGAAGCTGCGCGCGGACGGGCTGGGCGCGGAAAAGGACACCCCGCTCGCCGACCTGATCGACATCGGCATCGACGCCAGGGACGGCAAGCCGCTGCTGCGCGAACGCCGGCTCATCGACCGCCGCGAAACCACGGTGACGCTGGTCGTGAACGGCCGGCCGGCCCGTGCCGGCATCGACCCGGACAACAAGCTGATCGACCGCAAACCGGACGACAACATGATTGCCGTGGAGATGGCGCAGCCCTGACCGCCGCGTTCCGCCGCTTTCCACATTCCCCGCCGCGGCGTTTTTCGTCGACGACATCGCTGACGTTTATCGTTAGTCCGCGAACAGACCCGCGCCGGGGCTGCCGTTATGCTGGCGTCTGTCATTCACACAGGAGCCGGCAATGGGATTCGATCTCGGTAATCTGTTACAGCAATACCTCGGCGGGGCCATCGATCCCGCCCGCGCGGAACAGGATTTTCCGCAGGCGGCACAGAATGCGCCGCGCGGCGTGGTGGCCCAGGGCGTCACCGAAGCACTCCGCTCCGACCAGACGCCACCGTTCGCGCAGATGGTGAGCCAGATGTTCGGCCGCAGCGACCCGAACCAGCGGGCCGGCATGCTCAACCAGCTGCTGTCCAACGTGAGCCCGGCCATGCTGACGGCGCTGGCCGGCAGTATCGGCAGCGTGTTCGGCCAGAACGGCCAGCCCCAGGTCACGCCGGAACAGGCTGAAAAAATCACGCCGCAGCAGGTGGAGGAAATCGCCACCACGGCCGAGCAGCACAATCCGGGCATTGTCGACCGTATCGGCGACTTCTATGCCGAGCACCCGCAACTGGTGCAGGCCCTGGGCGGCGCAGCCCTGGCCATCGTGCTGGGCAAGATCGCCCAATCGAACCGGAATTGATGCGGGGGATCAATGCGCGCCATTATTGCGCGCAACTGGTCCACGCAACCGATCCACTCACTTGAACCATTCCTGAAGGAGCATTCCATGGGTATCCTCAGCAACATCTTCCACAAGATCTTCCCGTCGTCCCATCCGGCCGTGGCAGCGAAGCCTGCACCGGCGCCTGCCGCCGCGCCGGCGGCCCAGCCACAGGCCGCTCCTGCCGCGCCTGCTGCGGCGCCCGCGGCGCAGCCCGCTGCCGCCCCGGCCGCATTGTCCGAAGTGGACGTGGAAGCGATCCTGAACGGCAAGGCCCAGCAGTCCGGCCAGCCGCTGAACTGGCGCACGTCGATCGTCGACCTGCTGAAACTGCTGGACCTGGACAGCAGCCTGCAATCGCGCAAGGAACTCGCGCAGGAGCTGCACTATACCGGCGATACCGGCGATTCGGCGACGATGAACGTGTGGCTGCACCGGCAGGTGATGAACAAGCTGGCCGCCAACGGCGGCAAGGTACCGGCCGATCTGAAGGACTGATCGTACCCGATGGGCACGATCAGAAGCGCCTCGCAATGCGGGGCGTTAGTGCCTGAAAGCGCGGCGCCCCTTTACCCCAATGGCAGATGCCGGGGTCGGACCCGCCGGGTCTGACCCCGGTACTTCGACTTGGGGTAAATGCATGCCTTGTCGGCGTGCTGGCCTCAAGCCGCCAGCCGCAACGCCGCCCGCGGCGTATCCGGCGTCATCGCCCCATCCACCTTGAACACCGCCACCACAGCCGCCAATGCCTCTGCCTGCTGCCGCATCGATGCGGCGGCGGCGGCTGCTTCCTCGACCAGCGCGGCGTTCTGCTGCGTCACGCCGTCCATGTCCGCGATGGCATGGTTCACCTGCTCGATGCCGGCGCTCTGTTCCACGCTCGCGGTGGTGATCTCGCCCATGATGCAGGTCACGCGCTGGATGCTCTGCACCACCTCCGCCATCGTGGCGCCGGCCTGCTCGACCAGCCTGCTGCCCGCATCCACCTTGCCGACCGAATCGCCGATCAGCGCCTTGATTTCCCGGGCCGCGGCGGCCGAGCGCTGCGCGAGGTTGCGCACTTCGCCGGCCACGACGGCGAAGCCGCGTCCCTGCTCGCCGGCCCGGGCCGCTTCCACTGCCGCGTTCAGCGCCAGGATATTGGTCTGGAACGCAATGCCGTCGATGACCGAGATGATGTCGACGATCTTTTTCGCCGACGCGTTGATCGATTCCATGGTCTGCACCACCTCGCCGACCACGGCGCCGCCGCGCACCGCGACTTCCGATGCGCTGGCGGCCAGCTGGTTCGCCTGGCGCGCATTGTCCGCGTTCTGGCGCACCGTCGAGGTCAGCTCTTCCATCGACGATGCCGTTTCTTCCAGCGCGCCGGCCTGCTGCTCGGTGCGTGCCGACAGGTCCATGTTGCCGGCTGCGATCTGGCTCGATGCGCTCGTCATGTGTTCGGTACCGCTGCGCACCTGGCCGACAATATGGGCCAGGCCTTCGTTCATCGTTTTCAGCGCGCTCAGCAGGCGGCCCGTCTCGTCGTTCGACGTCACCACGATTTCGCTGCGCAGATCGTTGTCGGCAACGCTGCAGGCGATTTCCACTGCCCGGGTCAGCGGCACCACGATGCCGCGGGTCAGCCACCACGAACAGAACGCCCCCAGCGCCAGCACCGCCGCGCCACAGGCAATCAGGAACCGGCGGTTGCCCTGGAACAGGTGGTCGATGCGTGCCGCTTCCGTGTCGATCGCCTTGCGTTGCAGCTCGAGCAGCGCTTCGAGCGCCGCCAGGTAAGCCTGGCCATCAGGCTGGAAACGCCCCATCAGCACGGCGTTCGCCTCCTCGAGCTTGCCCTCTTTCTTCAGTGCCACGATGTCGTCGCGTGAGGCCACGTAACGCTTGCGGGCGGCGCCGATATCGCCGAACACCTGTTTTTCCGCCGGCGTCGCCAGTAGCGCCTCGACCTGCTTTTGCAGTTCGTTGACCGTGCGCGTCGAATTGGCAGTGTCTTCCGCGAAGAACGCGGCCAGCGAACTGTCCGAACTCTTCGAGATTGCCGACGTGCGGCGCACGCTGGTGTGAATCAGGCGGTACCAGTCGCCCACCAGCCGCTCCTTGGCCAGCGGTTCGCGCATCATGTCCTGCGTTGCCTCGGCAACGGCCTGCATGTGGTAGATGCCGAACGCGGTCATCAGGGTCATCAGGGCCAGCACGAGAGCGAAGCCCGCGGCAAGGCGGGTGCCGATGGTCAGGTTTTTCATGAGGAAGGGCGCGGCGGGCGCGGAAGGTTGCCTGAAAAAACGGCAGTCTAGCACAGGAGTAATTTGCCACAAAGCAATTTATTCCGGGCTGTCGCGCGCCGGCCATACCGGTAATCAAAGGCCTCAAGCGATTCTTGGATGACGCCGCCACACCGTTGTTTCGATGACCACTATCAACACCGGCGCGACCGTCAAAAAAAACGGGGCCACCCAGGGCCCCGTTTTTCGGCTGTTGCAGAGTTACTCGGTGGCGACGGCTTTCTTTGCAGCAGCCTTCTTCGCCGGTGCCTTCTTGGCCGGCGCTTTCTTTGCGGCGGTCGTTTTCGTCGCTGCAGCCTTCTTCGCCGCCGGCTTCTTCACCGGTGCGGCTTCATCGACAGCACCTTCGGCGCCTTCCGGCGCGGCGGCGGCCTTGCCCTTGGCGGCCGGCTTTTCCTTGCGTGGCTCGAATTCAAAGCTGATCTTGCCATCCTTGCCGCGCGCGAGGAAGGCCTTGAACGGGCGCCGCGTGCGCTGCGATACGAAGCCCGGCAGCAGGTCGGTCTTGCCTTCGTTGAGCAGCTTGGCCATCTGCTCCGGCAGGATTTCCTGCTGCAGGATGATGCGGCCGCTGCGGAAGTCGCACGTCTTCGGTTTGGCCACGCTGTGTTCGCACACATAGGCCAGGCCCATTTCGTACACGCCGCCGGCGCATTTCGGGCATGGGCCGAGCGCGGTCTGGCCGGTAAAGTCGACGCCTTCGCCATCCTCGCCCTCTTCGTCGTTCTGGCCGAAGTCGAATTCGAGCTTGAAGTTGTTGATGTCCTCGTCGCGCACGATGCGCAGGATCGCCGCGAACGGCCGGCCCATCTTCGAGCGGAAGCCCTGCAGCGGCCCGATCGTGCGGTTCTTCAGCAGCTCTTCCACCTCGGCGATCTCGAACTGCCGGCTGCCCGGCGTCTTGCCCATCGAAAATTCGCATTTGGTACAGGCGAAGCGGCGGTAGTTTTCCTTGACCACGCCACTGCAGTTCGGGCAAGGCGTGCTCAATGTCGCGTACTCGCCCGGGATCGTGTCGTTGTCGTATTCCTTGGCACGCTTGACGATAATCTGCGTCATCTGCGCGATTTCGCGCATGAACTCCTCGCGCGAGATGCGGCCCTTCTCCATCTGCGACAGCTTGTGTTCCCACTCGCCGGTCAGTTCCGGGGCGGTCAGTTCGTTGACGCCGAGGCCGCGCAGCAGCGTCATCAGCTGCGACGCCTTGGCGGTGGACATCAGTTCGCGGCCTTCGCGGATCAGGTACTTTTCCGTCAGCAGGCCCTCGATGATCGCGGCGCGCGTGGCCGGCGTGCCGAGGCCCTTGCCGGCCATCGCGTCACGCAACTCGTCCGAGTCGACCAGCTTGCCGGCACCTTCCATCGCGGACAGCAGCGTCGCTTCCGTGTAGCGCGCGGGCGGTTTCGTCACCAGGGCGTTCGCGTTGACCTTGTCGGTATGAACCTTCTCGCCCTTCGCCACGGGCACCAGGTTGCCGCCGCCTTCCTTGTCGTCGCCGGTCGTGTCCTTGCCGTACACCGCCAGCCAGCCGGCGTTCGTCATCACCTTGCCTTCGGTCTTGAACTGGTGGCCGGAGACTTCGGTAAAGCGCGTGGTCACCTGGAATTCGGCGGCCGGGAAGAACACGGCCATGAAGCGGCGCGTGACCAGGTCGTACAGTTTCTGTTCCGGTTCCGACAAGCCTTTCGGCGCGATGCCGGTGGGGATGATCGCGAAGTGATCCGAGATCTTGGTGTTGTCGAAGATGCGCTTGTTCGGCTTGACCCAGCCCTTGTCCAGGATCTGCTTGGCGAACTGGTGGTAGTTCGGGTTTTGCTTGACCACTTCCAGCGTCGACTTCACGGTCGGCAGGTAGTCTTCCGGCAGGTGGCGCGAATCGGTACGCGGATACGTCAGCACCTTGTGCTTCTCATACAGCGCCTGGGCCAGGCCCAGCGTGTTCTTGGCCGAGAAACCGAAGCGGCCGTTGGCTTCGCGCTGCAAGCTGGTCAGGTCGAACAGCGCGGGCGCCATCGACGTGGTCGGCTTGGATTCCTCGGTGACGTTGCCCTGCTTGCCCTTGCAGGCCAGCGCGATCGAATCGGCGGCGGCACGGCTCCACAGGCGCTCGGCGCGCTTCTCGGGATCGTTCTCGTCCTTCTTGAAACCGGTGTCGAGCCAGCGGCCTTCGTACACGCCGGCGGCGCACACGAATTCGGCGCGCACTTCCCAGTAATCGCGCGGCACGAATTTCTTGATCTTCTCGTCGCGCTCGACCACGATCGACAGCGTGGGCGTTTGCACACGGCCAACGGTGGTCAGGTAGAAGCCGCCCTCCTTCGAGTTGAAGGCCGTCATCGCGCGGGTGCCATTGATGCCGATCAGCCAGTCGGCCTCGGAACGGCAGCGCGCGGCATCGGCCAGCGGCAGCATCTCTTCGTCGCTGCGCAGGTGCGCAAAACCATCGCGGATCGCGTTGGGGGTCATTGACTGCAGCCACAGGCGCTTGACCGGCTGCTTGGCTTTCGCGTTCTGTGCGATCAGGCGGAAGATCAGTTCACCTTCGCGGCCCGCGTCGCATGCGTTGATCAGGGCCGTGACGTCCTTGCGCTTGATCAGCTTGTTCAAGACCTTGAGCCGGCTTTCCGTCTTGGCGATCGGATTCAGGGCGAAATACGGCGGAATCATCGGCAGGTGCGTGAAGCTCCACTTGCCGCGCTTGACGTCGTACTCTTCCGGCACCGCGATTTCCAGCAGGTGGCCAACGGCCGAAGACAGCACGTATTCGTCGGATTCGAAATACTCATCGTGCTTGGTAAAGCCGCCAAGCGACTTCGCGATGTCGTTCGCGACAGAAGGCTTCTCGGCAATGATGAGGGTTTTGCTCATGATTGTTGTTCTCGGTTTCGGTTGCTGCGACGGGCCTGGCCTCGCGCGCGGCGCGTCGGCGGTCTGTCGGGGTATGGCAGGCGCATGATACATGGGCATCGTGCTTCGTGCCGAGTTTTTCGCCCCCGCCATTATTGTCAAGGGGCCAATCATAAGCGCGACCACGGCAAAACAGCAAGCATGCGCACCAATGCAATCCGGCCGCAAATGCGGCCGGGCGGGTACTGCGCGTTACTGATCAGATGATGCGGCTCGAATGGTGCTGCTCGAATATCGATGCCCGAATGTTGCCGGTCGGGCGAGCCGCGCTGCGGCGCTTCAGTGCAGGAGACGAGGCGCCTGCTCTTCGTCCGAACCGAACAGGTCGTCGAACATCAGCGCGTCCGGCTCCTTGCCCTGGCTCCACAGCAGCATCAGCACGATGATCTTCAGCTTGCCCAGGTTGACGGGCGATTCCTCGAGCGCCAGCGCGCGTTCGATGACGATCTCGCGCTGCAGCGGCGACAGCACGCGCGCGCTTTCCAGGAACGCGATGAAGCCGATGGCTTGCGTGCCCAGGGCATCGTGTTCGCGTTCGACATAGAAACGCGTGCCTGTCGACGCCGAAGTCGATGCCTCTTCGGCACCGGCGATTTCGGTCAGGTCGTTAAGCCATACCAGCGCCTCGGAAATCTCCACGTCGTCGAAACCGACAGCGGAAAGCTTCTTCGCCAACGCAGCCGGTTCGGGGCACGCATCGGGGCGATAATAGGTCTCGTAGAGATAAACAAGGATGTCGAACATGGCGCTACTCTATCAGCATAAATCGGCGCGGCACAAGACCCGCACCCTTGCTTTCTACCTTTTGAGGCGCTGAAACGCACCACCCGGCAGCCGTTCCACAACACCTGCTAACTCTAATGCAAGCAAACTTGCCTGTGTGTCAGCGGGATCGAGTTTCAACCTTTGTGCAAGTTCATCGGCGGGTACCGGATCGTACGTCAATGCCGTTAGCAACACGTCCGCCGCACCGGTCAATTCTTCCAGCATCGACGATTCGCAGCGCCCGCGGCGCATGCCGAACGCGTCGAGAATATCGTGCTCGGAGTCGACCAGCCTGGCGCCATCGCGTATCAACTGGTGGCAACCTTTCGCCAGCGCGGAATGGATCGATCCGGGAATCGCGAACACGTCTCGCCCCTGCTCGTTGGCAAGGCGCGCCGTGATCAGCGAGCCCGATTTTTCCGTTGCCTCCACCACGAGCACGCCGCACGACAAGCCGCTGATGATGCGATTGCGGATCGGAAAATAATACTTGCGCGCCGGTGTGCCCAGCACGAATTCGCTGAGCAGGCAACCGGCTTCGCGGATACGCGCGGCCAGCGGGGCATTCGATGCCGGATAGATCACGTCGATGCCGGTGCCGACGACGGCCACGGTGGAACCATCGCCGCACAGGCCGCCCTGGTGCGCGGCCGCGTCGATGCCGAGCGCGAGGCCCGAGACGATCGTGATGCCCGCCTCCGACAAGGCCCGTGCAAAGCGGCTTGCATTGGCCATGCCTTGTACCGTTGCCTTGCGGCTGCCGACAATGCCGATTGCCTTGCAATACAGGAGCGACACGTCGCCCTGGGCATGCAACAGCACTGGTGGATCGGCAATCTCTTTCAGCTGCGGTGGATAGGCGGCATCGTTCAGCATCAGCAAATGATTGCCCGGCTGCGCGGCCCAGTGCAGCGTGGCCTCGGCCAGCGCGCGCAGCCGCGGCGAGAACGGCGCGGCAATGGCGGCCAGCGGCAACTCGCCGAACGGGTTGTCGAGAACGCCCTGACGCGCCGCGTCGATCACGGCATGCGGCGTGCCATGCTCGCGCACCAGCCGGGCCGACAGGTGGCGCGGCAGGCCCGGCATCTGCGCCAGGCGCAGCCATGGCAGCAGCGCATCGCTGCCATCGGCGCTGCCGCATGAGAAGAGGGATTCCGTGTCCTGCACGGCGGGGTCACTCCGGAGTTCTGGCGACGTCGCCCACCACGACCGGTTCCGTCACCTGCATGATCAGGCCATAGGAAACATGGCTGAACACGCGGAAGATAAACAAGGTACCGACCTGTTCGTCCGGCAGCTTGACCTGCGGATTGCCGAGATTGTGCCAGCCCTTGTCGGCCGACTTGTCGGTTACCGTCTGCCCGACATGGTACAGCTGGAGCACGGAGCCGACGTCGAGCCCGTCAAGCTTGCCGCGATTGATCGACACCACATGGTTTTGCCCGGCATGCACGACGCCATCGTAGATGGCCAGCACGCGCGCATCCACCTGCGCCGCCGGCGGGTGCGGCACATAATTCTGCATCGGCACCGGCTCGGTGCGCATCAACTGGTCGCCAACACCCATCTCCTCCTTCGCGCCGGTGACGATGAATGTGTGCACGTCCGTACCAGGCGCGGCTTCCTTCTGCAATGCCAGCGTGCCCAGGTAATGCGCCTCCTGGCCCACCACCGCCCGCGTGACCGGGTCGCGCAGCGGCTTGCCGGGCCGAAATGCCTGGAACGACGTGGCCCCCTTCAGGTCGCCCCGCACATAGGCCTTGTCGTCCTTGCCGAGGAAGACCCGGTTGCCGGCCGTGGCGACGATGCGCGGCGCGTGCTTCAGCTCATCGGCCTCGACGATCAGCGGCTGCGACAGGAACGGCTCGATCGCACCGGGTGGAATGGCCGGAACGGCATCCTTGCCCAGGCCTTCGGTACGCACCCGCGGCGCCAGTTTCACAGTGCCGGGCTCGGCATTCCCCAGTTTGCTGCCCAGCCGCAGGCGCCCGGCCACGCGGTCGAACCAGATGACCTGGCCAGGATAAATCCAGTGCGGATCGGCGATCTCGGCACGGTTCATGCCCCATACCTGCGGCCAGCACCACGGCTTTTGCAGGAACGTGCCAGCGATGTCCCACAACGTATCGCCGCGGGCCACGGTATGCTGGTCCGGCGCGTTCGGCCGGAATTCGCAGCGGGTGTTCTGTGCCCCGGCGGACACCGCGGTGGCACCGGAAAACACGGCTGCGATCAACAGGCGCACGCCGACTGTGCTAAAATTTTTCATTGAATATGTCCGTTAATTCGGCTCGAGAAAGCTCCCGGTTATTGCTTCTCTGCGATTGCTTGCATTACTTCCATGTTGCTTGCTGAAGTAATACCAACCCCGCCGAGAAGTTGCCGAACAGAATCAATTCTGCCCAACTTACCCTGAACTGACAAGCCAAACGCTGCCGTGATGCGTGCCGGGCCGTCGTTCAGGCGTTGCTTTTTTGCGAGGCAGGAGATTTCGAATCACTTTGGAATCATTCAGTCCACGCATTCCTTGCATCGATTCACGCGCCGGTTGCCACTCCGACTTTTACGATTCTTACGATTCTTACCTTACCCGCCCCTCTTTTATCAGATCACCAATGTCGAAACTGAACATCCTCCGTTTTCCCGATCCGCGCCTGCACAAGGTCGCCAAGCCAGTCACCGAGTTCGACGAGCGAATTGCCCGTCTGGTTGCCGACATGGCCGAGACGATGTATGACGCACCCGGCATCGGCCTGGCCGCCACGCAGGTGGACGTGCACGAGCAGGTCATCGTCATCGACATCAGCGAGACGAAGGACCAGCTGACCGTCTTCATCAATCCCGAAGTGCTGTGGGCCAGCGACGAGAAGCAGGTCTACGATGAAGGCTGCCTGTCGGTACCCGGCGTTTACGACGATGTGGAGCGCCCGGCGAAAGTGAAGGTGCGCGCACAGAACGAGAAAGGCGAGTTCTTCGAGGTGGATGCGGATGGCCTGCTGGCCGTGTGCATCCAGCACGAGATGGACCACCTGCTGGGCAAGGTGTTCGTCGAGTACCTGTCGCCGCTCAAGCGCAACCGCATCAAGACCAAGCTGCAGAAGGAAGAGCGCGGCATCGAACGCGAGCGCCAGTTGCGCGCGGCCGGCCGCCGCTGATACGGGCGCCCGATGAAGGTCGTCTTTGCCGGTACTCCCGAGTTCGCAGCCGTGGCGCTGCGGGCCATCCATGCGGCGGGCTTCGAGATCCCGCTGGTGCTGACCCAGCCGGACCGCCCGGCCGGCCGCGGCCTGCACCTGCAGCCCTCGGCCGTGAAACAATACGCGGTCGCGCATGGCATTCCCGTGGCGCAGCCGCTGTCGCTGCGGATGGATGCCAGGGATCCGCAGCGCGCGCAGGAAGCGCGGGAAGCACACGAACGCCTGCTTGCCACGGATTACGATGCGATGGTGGTGGCCGCCTATGGCCTGATCCTGCCGCGCAGCACGCTCGATATCAAGCCCTGCATCAATATTCACGGTTCGCTGCTGCCGCGCTGGCGCGGTGCCGCGCCGATCCACCGCGCGATCGAGGCCGGCGACCATGAAACGGGCGTCACCATCATGCAGATGGAAGAAGGACTCGACACCGGCCCGATGCTGCTGATCGAGCGCACGCCGATCGGCCCGCAGGATACGACCGCCACGCTGCACGACCGGCTGGCATCGATGGGCGCGCAAATGGTGGTCAAGGTGCTGCGCAAGATGGAGCACGACGTGATCGAGGCGGTACCGCAGCCCGAGGCCGGCGTCACCTATGCCACCAAGATCGCCAAGGACGAGGCGGCGCTGGACTTCACGCAACCGGCGCGCGATGTCGGCCGCAAGATCCGTGCATTCAACCCGTTCCCCGGCGCGCATGCCCTGGTGAACGGCACCGTCATCAAGCTGTGGGGCGCCGAATTGCTGGACGAGGGCAGCAACTCTCCGGCCGGGCAGGTGCTGGCCGCCGATGCGCAGCTTGGCATCGTGGTGGCGTGCGGCCAGGGCGCCCTGCGCCTGACGGAACTGCAAAAGCCGGGCGGCAAGCGCCTGCCGGCCGCGGAGTTCATCAAGGGCTTCGCGCTCGAAGGCCTGCGTTTCGCCTGAAGCCGGCGTTGGCGGATTGGCGAGGCACCGGCTGCCGTCCTCGTCAACAATTCACATTGAACATTTTATTTTCCTATCGGTAATTTAATAAAATGTTTTAAATCGCCTGCCATGCATTCATGCGAACGAATGGGCATAACTGTTTTATCAGGCCATCGTTGTATCCGCACAAAAGCACGCTTTATTTGTTTCAAAGCAACGCATGGCCAGCTAATATACTTACTCGATTCCACTTTATTGAGAAGTATCATGTTCAAGTCTGTCGCCTTTGCCGGGTTATTGGCAGCCAGCTTCGCAGCAAGCGCTGCGCCAAGCACCTGGACTTTCACCTACACCGGATTTTACGAGGACTATGTCGGGTTCCTCGGCGATCGCGAACTATCGGGAACCTTTTCCGGATACGATGCAGACAGCAATGGTACGATCGACAAGGCGGAAATCAGTTCGCTGATCATTGCCGGGGTCGATTACATGACCTGCGGCGCCGGCGGCAGCCCGTATTTTTCCTGCGGCACCGAGGCTTTCAGCTACCAGCTCGGCGGCAAGCTGCACTTTATCGCCGGCACGACCAGCAGCGACCCGGAAGGTTATCGCGGCGGCGCGCATTTCTACCAGACCGGCAAGAGCGAATGGGAATACCGTTATACCGGTTCGTCGGAATCGCGGAAGGATTACTACTGGACCGACGACACGCAGTTTTCGATCACGGACGGCACTGCCGCGAATCCGCTTCCCGCCGTGCCTGAACCGGGCACCTGGGCCATGCTGGCGGCAGGACTGCTCGTCGTATCGGGCGCGACGCTGCGCCGGCGCCGCAATCGCTGATCCGCCTCCGCAATTTCATACCAAAATAAAACAGCCACCCGGCCTTCCGGCCCGGTGGCTGTTTCATTTTGTCGCCGCGCGCCAGGCCGGCCGCCCTCCGGCCGGGTGGAAATCGCGCTTTACCGTATAATCTGTACCCCCTTCCAGTTCCCGAACCACAGCCATGAACCAGAACCGTCCCGCCTCCCAGACCGAAGCGCAACTGCGCGACATCCTGTCGCGCCGCATCATGTTCCTCGATGGCGCGATGGGCACGATCATCCAGCAATACAAGCTCGATGAAGCGGCATATCGCGGCGAGCGCTTCGCCGACTTCGCCGCGCCGGCCGGCAGCGGCGCGCGCGAACTGTTCGTGAAGGGGAACAACGAACTGCTGAACCTCACGCAGCCGCACGTGATCCAGGAAATCCACGAGCGCTACCTGGCGGCCGGCGCGGACCTGATCGAAACGAACACGTTCGGCGCGACCGGCATCGCGCAGGACGACTACCACATGGCGCATCTCGTTCGCGAGATGAACCTGCAGGCGGCGAAGCTGGCCCGCGCGGCCGTGGACAAGTACAGCACGCCGGACAAGCCGCGTTTCGTGGCCGGCGCGCTGGGCCCGACGCCGAAGACCGCGTCGATCTCGCCGGACGTCAACGACCCGGCGGCCCGCAACGTGACGTTCGACCAGCTGGTGACGTCGTATTACGAGCAGCTCGGCGCGCTGGTCGAAGGCGGCATCGACGTGGTGCTGGTGGAAACCATCTTCGACACGCTGAACTGCAAGGCGGCGCTGTTTGCGATCGACCAGTATTTCGAGGCCCATCCCGAGCGCGAGCGCCTGCCGCTGATGATCTCCGGTACCGTCACCGATGCCTCGGGCCGCATCCTGTCCGGCCAGACCGTGCCGGCGTTCTGGAACTCGGTGCGCCATGCCCGGCCCGTCACGATCGGCCTGAACTGCGCACTCGGCGCCGCGCTGATGCGCCCGTACGCGGAAGAGCTGTCGCAGATCGCCGATACGTTCGTGTGCATCTACCCGAATGCCGGCCTGCCCAATCCGATGAGCGACACCGGCTTCGACGAGCTGCCGGCCGACACGTCGGCACTGCTGCGCGAGTTCGCCGATGCCGGCTTCATCAACATGGCCGGCGGCTGCTGCGGCACCACGCCCGACCACATCGCCGCCATCGTCGACCTGCTGAAGGACATGCCGCCGCGCACCGCGCCGCGCATTCCCGTGGCGCAGCGCCTGTCCGGCCTGGAGCCGTTCACGATCGACGACGACTCGCTGTTCGTCAACGTGGGCGAGCGCACCAACGTCACCGGTTCGAAGGCGTTCGCGCGCATGATCCTGAACGAGCAATACGACGAAGCGCTGTCGGTCGCGCGGCAGCAGGTCGAGAACGGCGCCCAGGTCATCGACATCAACATGGACGAGGCGATGCTCGACTCGCTGGCGGCGATGACGCGCTTCCTGAACCTGATCGCCTCGGAGCCGGACATCTCGCGCGTGCCGATCATGATCGACTCGTCGAAGTGGTCCGTCATCGAGGCCGGCCTGAAGTGCGTGCAGGGCAAGTCGATCGTCAACTCGATCTCGATGAAGGAAGGCGAGGCGGAATTCATCCGCCAGGCGCGGCTGTGCCGCAGCTACGGCGCCGCCGTCATCGTGATGGCGTTCGACGAGACCGGCCAGGCCGATACCTTCGAGCGCAAGATCGAGATCTGCGAGCGCGCCTACAAGGTGCTGACCGAGAAAGTGGGCTTCCCGCCCGAGGACATCATCTTCGACCCGAACATCTTCGCGGTCGCCACCGGCATCGAGGAGCACAACAACTACGCGGTGGACTTCATCAACGCCACGCGCTGGATCAAGGACAACCTGCCGCACGCGAAGATCAGCGGCGGCGTGTCGAACGTGTCATTCTCGTTCCGCGGCAACGATCCGGCGCGCGAAGCGATCCATACCGTGTTCCTGTACCACGCGATCAAGGCCGGCATGACGATGGGCATCGTCAACGCGGGCATGGTCGGCGTGTACGACGACCTGCCGGCCGAACTGCGCGAGCGCGTGGAAGACGTGGTGCTGAACCGCCGCCCGGATGCGACGGAACGGATGATCGAGATCGCCGGCACGCTGAAGGCCGGCGGCAAGCAGGAAGCGGCAACGCTGGAATGGCGCGCCGCGCCGGTGGAAAAACGGCTGGCGCACGCGCTGGTGCACGGCATCACGCAGTGGATCACGGAAGACACCGAGGAAATGCGCCAGCAGGTGCTCGACAGCGGCGGCCGGCCGATCAACGTGATCGAAGGCCCGCTGATGGATGGCATGAACATCGTCGGCGACCTGTTCGGCCAGGGCAAGATGTTCCTGCCGCAGGTGGTGAAATCGGCGCGCGTGATGAAGCAGGCCGTGGCCCACCTGATCCCGTACATCGAGGAAGAAAAGCTGGCCGAGGAACAGCGCACCGGCATCGTCGCGAAACCGAAGGGCAAGATCGTCATCGCCACCGTGAAGGGCGACGTGCACGACATCGGCAAGAACATCGTTTCCGTGGTCCTGCAATGCAACAATTTCGAGGTGGTGAACATGGGCGTGATGGTGCCCGCCTCCGAGATCCTGGCGCGCGCCAAGGTGGAGAACGCCGATATCATCGGCTTGTCGGGCCTGATCACGCCGTCGCTCGAGGAGATGGCGCACGTGGCCAAGGAAATGCAGCGCGACGAACATTTCCGCATGCTGAAGATCCCGCTGCTGATCGGCGGCGCCACCACCAGCCGCGCCCACACGGCCGTGAAGATCGCCCACAACTACGATGGCCCGGTGGTGTACGTGCCGGATGCTTCGCGTTCCGTGTCGGTGGCGCAGTCGCTGCTCACGCCTGAAGCGCGCGACCGCTACGTGCAGGAACTCGATACCGATTACGCCCGCATCCGCGAGCAGCATGCGAACAAGAAGGCGCTGCCGACGGTGACGCTGGCCGCGGCCCGCGCCAACAAGGCAAAGCTCGACTTCGCGCCGGTCAAGCCGAAGTTCGTCGGCCGCCGCCTGTTCCGCAACGTCGACCTGGCCCTGCTGGCGCAGTACATCGACTGGGGCCCGTTCTTCCAGACCTGGGACCTGGCCGGCCCGTTCCCGGCGATCCTGACCGACGAAGTCGTGGGCGAGGCCGCCACCAAGGTGTTTGAAGAAGGCCAGGCGCTGCTCAAGCGGATCATCGAGGGCCGCTGGCTCACGGCCAACGGCACGGTCGCGCTGCTGCCCGCCAACAGCGTCAACGACGACGACATCGAGGTCTATACCGACGACTCCCGCGGCGAAGTGGCGTTCACCTACTACGGCCTGCGCCAGCAGGGCGTGAAACCGGTGATCGACGGCGTGCAGCGGCCGAACCAGTGCCTGGCCGATTTCATCGCGCCGAAGGCATCGGGCGTGAAGGATTACATCGGCATGTTCGCCGTGACGGCCGGCCTGGGCATCGAGAAGTACGAAAAGCGCTTCGAGGATGCGCACGACGACTATTCGTCGATCATGCTGAAATCCCTGGCCGACCGCCTGGCCGAGGCATTCGCCGAGTACCTGCACGAGCGCGTGCGCAAGGACCTGTGGGGTTATGCGGCGGACGAGCGGCTGACCAACGAACAGATGATCCGCGAGGAATATGCCGGCATCCGCCCGGCCCCCGGCTACCCGGCGTGTCCGGAGCATACGGTGAAGGCCGACCTGTTCCGCGTGACGGCCGCCGAAGAGATCGGCATGGAACTGACGGAATCGTTCGCGATGTTCCCCGGCGCCGCCGTGGCAGGCTTCTACTTCGCCCATCCGCAATCGAAGTATTTTACGGTGGGCAAGATCAACGACGACCAGCTGGAAGACATGGTGGCGCGCCGTGGCGTGCCGAAGGCGCAACTGGAAAGCTGGCTGGCACCGAATCTGTAAGGAACCCACGCGGGAACTTTATATCGCTTGCCGGATCTAACCCGTACGCATCAGGCGGCGGGCATGCCCGCCGGGCATGCCGCGCCGATGCTTCAATCGGCGGGAGGCATCATGGCAACTTTACTGAAACGCTGGCAGGATCAATTGATCCTGCTGCTCGGCGTATGGCTGTTCGTTACGCCGTGGATCTTTTCCTACGCGATCGATTCGCCGCACGGCATCAACGCGATGCTCTGCGGCGCCGTGCTGGCGCTGCTGGCCGCATTCGACCTGTACAAGACCTACGTGTGGGCGGTGGTCGTCAACCTCGCGCTCGGCATCTGGGTCGCCGTATCGCCGTGGGTGCTGGAAACCGACTACGGCCAGGGCGGCATCATGCTGAACAACCTGCTCGTCGGTGTCGCCGTGGCGATCCTGGCGGCATGGGAACTGGCAACCGATCCGGACCTGCACAGGAAGCTGCCAGGCGCCGGCGCCGCCACCTGAGCCGGCCGGTGCGCGGATGAAAACCACATCCGGCGCCGGCAGGGCATGACCGGTTCCGGGCATCCGGACGGGTGTCCGGAACCATCCCCGCTCCTTGCCGCGCCGGTCTCCGGCGAGTTAGGCGTTCAGGGCCCTGGCGCGGAAGCGCCAGGCGGCCAGGGCGCCGAACAGCGCGGCGAAGCCCAGCTGCACTGCGGCGCAGTGCAGCGCGGCGCCCAGGCCGAGGCCGCGCCATGTCACGGCGTCGAGGCCATCGATCGCCCAGCGGGCCGGCATGGCCATCGAGACCGCCTGCAGCCACTCCGGGAAAATGAACGACGGCACCCAGGCGCCGCCCAGCATGACGATCATCAGCGTCGCGAACGTGGCGATGCCGCGCGCCGCGTCCGGCGTTCTGCCCAGCGCGGCGATCAGCAGGCCGAACGTGGCCGTCATCAGCGCGAAGCTCAGCGTCACGAACGCGAACCCGAGGGGGTTGGTGATTTCCACGCCGAAGAGCACCACCGCGCACACGAAAATCGCCACCAGCAGTCCGGCCGCGATGATCGTGCCGGACAGCATGCGTGACAACAGTACCTGGCCTTGCGTGACGGGCGCGGCCAGCAGGCGGTTCCAGATGCCCGTGCGGCGCGCCGTCAGCAGCCCGATGCCCAGGTCGATTCCCATGAACAGGATGAACTGCACCCCCATGCCGGCGAACGTGTGCGCATACACGTTGTAGGCCGGGCCCGAACTGACGGCTTCGTCGCGGGTATCGAACGGCATGCTCAGGCCGCCCTGCCCCGGACCCGCCGCCACGCCGGCCGCTGCCCGCCGCTGCTCCTGCCGCGCCTGGAAGGCACGCACGCCGTGCAGCATGTCGCGCAGTGCCGCCTGCTCCGGATCGCTGGTGGCGGCCTCTTCGATCTGCGCCAGGCTGTTGTCCGTGAAGGCGCGTCCGGTTTCGCCGTTGAACATTTCCGCGCTGACATGCTGCATGACTTCCTTCGTCAACAACCCCTTCACCATCGCCAGCACGGTCGACTGCGACGGGTCGTAGAACAACGGCAGCGCGGGTTTTTCGCCGGCGCCGAACAGCGCGCCGCCGGCTGCGCCGCCAAAGCCATCCGGGATCACGACGGCAACGGTGACCTTGCCGGCGGCGACCCTGGCCCTGGCTTCCTGCAGCGTCAGCTCCTGCACGCGCAGGCTGGGCTCCGCCTTCAGGCCGGCCGCGATTTTCAAGCCGATATCGGAACTGTCCTGCTGCACCAGGGCGATGTCGATCTTGCCGGTCTGCCCCCTGCCCGAGCCGCCGCCACCGCCGCCGAACAGCGCGCCGAAGAACGCGGCCACGATGACGGGAACCAGCAGGTGGATCGCCAGCGCGCGGCGGTCGTTGATGTACAGCTTCAGGTCCTTGCGGATCAGGGCGAGGATGGCGGTCATGGCGGTTCCTTCAGTCGCGCAGCGTGCGGCCGGTGAGGTCGAGGAACACATCCTCGAGACGCGCACGCGCGGTGGCGAAGTGCACCGGCACCTGCCCCCGTTCGCGCAGCCAGTCGAGCACGGCGATGGCGTGCGCGCCGTCCTGCAGGCGTATGTCGAGTGCGGCGCCGGTGCCCTGCACGCCGGCGACACCCGGCAGCTGCGCCAGCGCGGCGGCCAGCGCGGCGGCCAGCGGTCCGGCCAGCTCGACATGCAGCGCGGCCCGGGCCGGCAGTCGCGCATACAGCGCGGCCGGGCTGTCGTCCGCCAGCACCCGGCCATTGTCGATGATCACGATGTGATCGGCCAGCCGCTCCACCTCTTCCATGTAGTGGCTCGTGTAGACGAGCGTGGTACCCGCGCGCTGCAGCGCTTCGAGCGTGTCGAAGATCGCGTTGCGGCTTTGCGGGTCGATGCCCACGGTGGGTTCGTCGAGGATCAGCAGCGCCGGCTCGTGCAGCAGCGCGGCGGCGATATTCAGGCGCCGCTTCATGCCGCCGGAGAACGTGGCGGGCTTGTCGCGCGCGCGGTCGGCCAGCCCCACCAGCGCCAGTACCGCGCCGCAGCGGCCAGCCAGGGCCGCGCCCTTCAGTCCGTACAGCGCGCCGAACAGCTTCAGGTTGTCGAGGGCGGACAGGTCGTCGTACAGCGCCAGCTCCTGCGGCACCAGGCCGATGCGGCGCCGCGTGTCATGGTGGCCGGTACCGGTCGGCCGGCCATCCACCAGCACCTCGCCGGCATCGGCATCGAGAATGCCGGCGATGATGCCGACGATCGTCGATTTGCCCGCGCCGTTCGGACCCAGCAAGCCCACCGTCTGGCCGCGCCGCGCCTGGAACGATGCGCCATCCACGGCACGCCGGCCGCCATAGGCCTTGGCCAGGTTGCGTACCTCCAGCAGTACCTCCGCCGCCCCTCCCTGCCCTGCTTCCTGTCCTGCCTCCTGCCTTGCTACCCGCATCACTTTCCCTCACGTGAAAACGGCACCGCCCATGCGATGCCGTCTGTTCGTCAAGCGTTGCGCACCGGTCAGGTCGCGTAGCGCACCACGTTGTCGCTCCACTCGAACGCGGACATTTCCAGTTCCACCAGGTCATCGGTCGACATTTCGAGGTCGCGCAGCGCCGGCATGATGGCCTCTTCCATGTCTTCGATGCGCTCGATGCATTCGGCCAGCTTCAGCAGCTCGCCGAAGAAACCGGTGCGGTATTGCAGCGCTTCCGCCACTTCGTCGCCGACGGCGATCTGCATCAGCAGTTCGGCCATCGGAATCGAGAACAGCGTGTCCATGAGAGACATGATGCCGACCGTGAACGCGATATCGGCCACGTGGCGGTGCGCCGGACGCAGCTTGTGCGCCAGCAGTTCCAGCAGCCGGCCGCGGGTGGTCGCCAGCATCAGCAGCGGCGTTTGCCCGCCGCCCCGCTTGCCGGGTTCCGCATACAGCATGATCTGCAACCAGCGCTGCAGCTGGCGGCGGCCCAGGATCGTCACGGCCTGGCTCAGCGAATCGATGCGCTGGCGGGCGCCCACGGCCGGCGTGTTGACCAGGCGCAGCAGGTTCATCGCCAGCGACGCGTCGCGCTTGATGGCGCGCTCGATCACGATATTGTCGGCATCGGATACCACGAGCGTCATCAGTTCCATCACCGCCAGTTGCGACGGCGACAGCTTCTTGCCGCTCATGATGAGCGGCCTGGCGAAGTAGTAGCCCTGGAAGTAATCGAAGCCCAGGTCGAGACATGCCGTGAACTCCTCGCGCGTTTCCACCTTTTCCGCGACCAGCCGCTTGCCGTCGCCCTTCAGGCGCGTGGCCAGGGCGGCCAGCGCATCGGGTGGCAGGCCGTCCTGCCGCCCATGCTCCAGGCCGCGCATGCTCAGCTTGACGAACTGCGTCATCGGCAGCATTGCCTGCAATTGCGCGCTGTCGCCGCGCACGTCGTCGAGCGCGAACTGGAAGCCGTGGCCGGCCAGGTCCGCCATCCGCGCGAGCACCGCCGGCGTGGCCTGCAGCGTCTCGACGATTTCCAGCACGATCTTCTCACGCGGCAGGAAACCGAAGATGTCGCTCATCAGCGCACCTTCGTCGACGTTGACGAAACCGAGGCCGTCGCCGATCACCTTTTCCACCCCCAGCTGCGACGCGTGCGCCAGCACGGCGGCGGTGGCCGACAATTCACTGGTATCGATTTGCGCCGGCCCGACCGGCCCGTTACGGAACAGCAGTTCATAGCCGAACAGCGCGCCGCCGCGGTCGAGGATTGGCTGGCGGCCGAGATAGAACTCGCGCACGCGCAGGGAGCGGGAAAGGTCGGCGGTGCCGGACAGGTCGATCATGGGAAAACGTTCTCTCTATTCTTTTGTTTATTCTGACATTCCCGGCGCGGCCGTTGGTGGAAATATGTTTTTCTGAGGTAATCCATCCACAAAACACAGCATTTCGCCGGCTGCGCACGCGGTCCAGCGCTCGTTGGTGGTGAGCGGCTGCGTGACGATGATCGCCACCCGGTCGTGCGGCGTGGTCACCTGGGAAAAGTCCACGCGCACATCCTCGTCCGACAGGATCGCGGTATCGAACGGGTGCTGGCGCACCAGCCAGAACAAATTCGTGGAGCAATGCGCGAACAGTGCCGAGCCGTCGGACAGCATCATGTTGAATGTGCCATGGGCGGCGACATGGGGCACCAGCCGGCCCAGCGCCGCGGCGATCTCGGCCAGCGCCGGGCGGGTGTCGCCGAAACGCCTGCGCAATTCCTGCAACAGCCAGCAAAAGGCACGCTCGCTGTCGGTGGTACCGACCGGGCGGTAGGGACCGTCGAGTGGAGGATTGAACCCCTTCAGGTCGCCGTTATGGGCAAACACCCAATACCGGCCCCACAGTTCGCGCATGAACGGATGGCAGTTCTCGAGCGAGACCTCGCCCTGCGTGGCCTTGCGGATATGGGCGATGACGTTGCGTGACTTGATCGGATACGTCTTGATCAGCGTGGCCACCGGCGAATCGACGGCAGGCTGGTGATCGACGAAATGGCGCACGCCGGCGCCTTCGAAGAAGGCGATGCCCCAGCCATCGTGGTGGACATCGGTACGGCCGCCGCGCAGGGCGAAGCCGGTAAAGCTGAACACAATGTCGGTCGGCACATTGCAGTTCATTCCCAGGAGTTGGCACATGGTATGACGTGGTAAGGTCTTGCCGACCGTCACCTTACCACAGGTGCGCCTCCGGTTGATCGGGGAGCGCGGACCGGCGAAGCTGCCAGCTGGCGATAAAACCCGTCAGCGCGGCAGAGTCAGTACAGCAGGGTCAGTGCAACAGTACGGGCTGGCTCATCAGCGAATCGTAGTTGCCGAGGAATTCGTCGATTTCCTCCATCGTGGGTTCGTTGGCGATGAGCTGGTTGACGTCGCGCCGGAAATTCTGCGCCAGCACGCCGGCGATGAAGATTTCGCGCTTGCCGCCCTTGTCGACAATTTCATAACCGCCGAAACGCAACGATTCGAGATCGCGATCAGGTCCGAATTCGACGACGCTGTACTGCTCGCTGTTATAGATGAGGTTCATATCGCTTCCTTCTCTCAAGGGCAGAACCGGCAGGTTCCGTATAGTGGGCTTCGCACTCTGTACAGCTCGTATAGCGTTTGCAGTGTAGCGTTTGATATCGAAATGGGGCTGTGCCAGCCCATTTCAAGAGGCGTGCCGGCGAAGTCAGGAAGCGTTGACAGGTGCCGCGACATCGTCGCAGAGGGACAGCAGCGTATCGTAGGGCGGCGCCGACAACATCGCGCGCAACTGTCCGACATGGGTGGCATCAGCCAGGCTGATAAAAAGCTGCGCCGGCGGGCGCCGCAAGAGACGATTCAATGTAACACGCAACACCACGTTCCCGGCGCAACATAGGCAACCGGGCGCGATCCGGTGCATTTGCACGCCGGCCACGTCGGCGAGCGGGGAATGCGGGTCGGCCAGGCCTTCGACGATGACCGCCACCGGCCCGGGTATCGCGGATGGAGAGGCGGCATTCGGGGAAGCGCTCGATGGGGCAATCCCGGACGAAGGGCCGCCGGGGGCGGCGCAGGTCGCCGGGACGACGGCCAGGCGCGCAGCGATCGACGTTTCGCGATCGAGCGCGCACCGGCCGGTCACCAGTGTGGCAGGTACCCTGGACAATTTCAGACTTGCTGGTTCTTCTTGGCGAGCTTGCCCGGTTCCACGCCGAGCTGCTTGAGCTTGCGATAAAGGTGGGTGCGTTCCAGGCCGGTTTTTTCCGCCACCCGCGTCATGCTGCCGCCCTCGCGCCCCAGGTGGTGTTCGAAGTACATGCGCTCGAACGCATCGCGCGCCTCGCGCAGCGGCAGGTCGAACGACAGGCTGAACATGTGGCCTTCGCCGCCGCTGCCGCGCGCCACGGCGATGCCATGCGCGCCCTGCGGCGGCGCCGGCTGCGCGCCGAAACTCGGTGGCGCCGCTTCCTCGACCGGCGGCAAGGCGGCCGGGCGCTGCGCCATCACCGGCGGGCGCGCCACTTCCTGCCCACGCGCCAGGCCCGCCTGCACGGCCTTGAGCAGCTTTTGCATCGCAATCGGCTTTTCGAGGAAATTGAGCGCGCCGATGCGGGTGGCCTCGACCGCCGTATCGATCGTTGCGTGGCCGGACATCATAATGACCGGCATCGTCAACAGGCCATCGCGCTGCCATTCCTTCAACAGCGTGACACCGTCAGTATCGGGCATCCAGATATCGAGCAGCACCAGGTCCGGCGCTCCGGCGGCGCGGGCCTGGCGGGCCTGTTGCGCGTTCTCCGCCAGCGTGACCGCGTGTCCCTCGTCACCGAGGATTTCCGAGAGAAGCTCGCGGATACCCATTTCATCATCAACTACGAGAATATTTGCCATCTATGCCTGCCCTTCTGTTCTTTTTCGCCGGCTGCCCGGCCTTGTTCTGGTACTGACAATGATTTTATTCAGGCTTCAATATTATGCCAACTGCACCGGTGCCAACTTTAACAGCAAAATCAGTACCGAAGCGCCACAACCGTCCGGATGGTTCTGGATATCGATCCTCCCCCCGTGCTCGTCGATGATCTTCTTGACCATCGCCAGGCCCAGGCCGGTGCCGCGCGCCTTCGAAGTCACATAGGGCTCGAATGCGCGGGCCAGGATCTTCGGCGCAAAGCCGGGGCCATTGTCCGAGATCGACAGGCGCACCGCAATGCGCGTGCCGCCGTCCGCGCTCTGGTAATGAATCGCCTCGGTCACCACGTCCACCCGCGGCGGCCGGCTCCCCTCGGGCAGGTCGGCCAGCGCATCCTGCGCATTCTGCAGCAGATTATGGATCACTTGCCGCAACTGCGTCTCGTCGCCCATCACCAGCGGCAGGTAGGGCGCCAGTTGCGCGCGGATGATGTCGTTGCCGTCGCCGGCCACGTACAGGTGAAGGATCTCTTCCACCAGCTCGTTCAGGTCCAGCGGCCCAAGCTGCGCCGGCGGCGTGCGGGCGTAGTCGCGGAAGTCGTCGACCATCCGCTTCATCGCCGCCACCTGGTTGACGATCGTGTTGGTGCTCTTGTTGAGCAGGTCCACGTCGGGCTGGGCCAGCTTGCTTTCAAGCTTCATCTGGAGCCGCTCGGCCGACAGCTGGATCGGCGTCAGCGGGTTCTTGATCTCGTGCGCCAGCCGGCGCGCCACCTCGCCCCAGGCGATCGAGCGTTGCGCCGAGATCACGTCGGTGATGTCGTCGAATACCACGATATAGCCGCCGCCGCCTTCGAGCGGCAGGCGCGAGCCCCGCGTCAGCAGGATCAGGTCGTTGTCGTCAGGATTGCCGGCCAGGCGCGGGATCTCGATCTGCCGCTGCCAGTGCAGGCGCTGGATATTGCGGCCGGCGGCCGATTGCGCGCTCTGGGCCGAAAACGCGGCGATGACGGCGGCGGCGAATTCGTGCATGCCATCGACTTCGGCCAGGGGCCTGCCGATCAGCGTGACGCCGGCTTTCTGCAGGATCCGTTCGACCGAATCGTTGCAGGTGACCAGCCGGAATTCGCCATCGAGCACCATCACGCCGGCCGACATGTTGGCCAGCACGGATTCCAGGTGGGCCTTGGCATTCTGCAGCGCGATGCGATTGCGCTCGACCGCGCTGCGCGCATCGGAGAGCTGGCGCGTCATCGCGTTGAAGCTCTGGGTGAGCGTGCCCAGTTCATCGGAACTGGCGACGATCGGGCGCGGCGACAGGTCGCCTTCGGCGACGGCGCGGGTGCCCTCGGCCAGCAGCAGCAGCGGCTGCGCGAGGTCGTTCGCGATCAGGAACGCGGCGGCGATCGCGCCGAACACGGCCAGCAGCAGCGTCAACGTCAGCATTTCGATGTACATCCGCCGCAGGCCGAAGCGGGCCACATCGCGTTCCTTGTATTCGCTGTAGGCGGTGCGCAGCATCTCGCCGTCGTTGGCAAGTTGCGGCGAGACCGCCTGGATGATCTGCAGGTAGCGCGGCGCCAGGCGCCCGCCGGAAGGCTGGACCGGATCCGGCACCGGCATCAGGATACGCAGGCGCAGTACGTTGTTCGGATCCGGCGGGGTGCCGGCGGCGCGCTCGTCGCGCGCTTCGCTGCCGCCTTCGGGCACCGCGTAAGGCGGTTCTTCCTGCGCCTTGGCCATCATCGCGACGGTTGGCAGGTCGGCCGACAGGTTGACGCGCCGCTCGCCCATCGCCGAGACGATCAGGCCGCCCTCGGCATCGACGATGATCGCGCTTTGCGTACGGGGGTGTTCCTTGACGAAGCGCGCCAGCGCCGAAGGCGCGGCATAGAACGGCAGCGCGGCCAGTTCCTGCGCGGTCTTGTCGGCCTCGGTCTTCAGTTCCGTGAGCGAAGCGTCGAGCGCCGAGCGGCCCAGGTCGAGCCCCGCTTCCAGCGCCTCCTCCACCCGCACGTTGAACCACGACTCGATCGAGTGCGACACGAACTGCACCGAAACCAGGAAGATCACGAGCCCGGGCAGCACGCCGATGGCGGCGAACAGCATCACCAGCCGCGTCATCAGCCGCGAGCCGAACTTGCCGCTCTTGTAGCGCGCATAGAGCCGGTACAGCGAAACGCCGACCAGCAACAGCAATGCCACGGCCACCGCGGCGTTGAGCCCCAGCAGCCAGGAATAATAACGATTGAAGAATCCGGAATTGTCGGACGCGGAAGCCAGCAGGAACAGCAGGATGCTGCAGACGGCGCCTGCGACGACGAACAGATACCGCAAGGTCTGGGCCACTTACTCCGCCCTGTACTGGAAGGTTCGCTTCTGCGAGGCCAGGTTCCAGTCGCGGTTGTTGAAGGCATTCACCTGGATCGGCTTGGGCAGGTAGTCGCGATCCATGCCCATGCTGAGGGTGACATTGTAGATTTCACCCACCTTCAGCGCTCCCCGCGGCGCCACCACCCAGCGCGTGGGGCGCCGGATGAAGAACAGCGCATCGTCCAGCGAATCGAAATTCTGCCGCACGCTGCCTTCGATCTGCACGTGGTACTGGCGCGTCAGCACGTTGTACCAGAGCTTGTGCGTGCGCCTGGCGGTGACCGCCTTCTCGTCGAACCAGTACCAGCGCGGGCGGGTGAAGGTGATCTGGGTCGAGAAATTCAGGGCCACGCCGTATTGCAGCGCGTCTTCGAGGCCGTGGTTCAGGTCGAACGAATACGCGGCGGACAGGCGGTAGCCCTCTTCCGCCGCTTCGATATAGGCACGGGTGATCTCCACGGTTCCCTCGGCGGCGCGCGCCGCCTGCGGCAGGGCGCAGGCCAGCATCAGCAGCATTTGCCAGCAGAGGAATCGAACGAATCGGGGGATCACTTGCGCTTGGGTTGGTTAGGGGCGAAAACAGGAACTAAAAAGTCAGGAGCCATGCCGCAAGGCGCGGCAAGACAGCTGGCCGGAATTTCTACGCATTCCTCGATCTACTCGTCTTTCCGGAACAACGCGTAAAACAGTCCATCGTGATCCTGTTCGGCCCCGCCCACGGGCAGCAGCTGACCGGGCGCATCGAGTCGCGTGGCGCGATTGCGCACCGCGAAAGCGGCCGCCTGCGCCTCGGATTCCTGCGGCCACAACGAACATGTCACGAACAGCAATTTACCATTGGGCTGCAGCATCTGCCAAAGATTGTCGAGAATTTGCCCGGAAAGTGTTGCAAGTTGGAGCGTATCGCCCTTGCGGCGCAGCCAGCGGATATCCGGATGGCGCCGCACGATGCCGGAGGCCGTGCACGGCACATCGGCGAGGATGCGGTCGAACGGCCGGCCATCCCACCAGTCGCGGCCTTGCGCCTCGGCTGCCTGGAGCGTGCCGGACAGCCCGAGCCGCTCCAGGTTCTCGCGCACGCGCGACAGGCGCTGCGCATCCGCATCCAGGGCGGTGACGTCGACGTCGGCCAGTTCGAGGATGTGGCCGGTCTTGCCGCCGGGTGCGGCGCAGGCATCCAGCACACGCATGCCGTCCTGGACATCGAGCAGTTGCGCGGCGAGCTGTGCGGCGGCATCCTGCACTGACACCAGGCCGGCATCGAAGCCGGGGATCAGGTGCACGCCCACCGGCTTGTCCAGCCGGACCGCATGCTCGCCGATGCGGCGCGCGCCAATGCCGGCCTCGGCCAGCATCGCCAGGTAAGCCTCGACCGTGCCCTTGCGGGTGTTCACGCGCAGCGTCAGCGGCGGCGCCTGGTTGCCGGCCGCGAGCACCTGCTCCCATTCCTGCGGATACGCGGTGATGGCGGCATCGATCCACCATTGCGGGTAATTCCAGCGCGCCTGCGGCTGCTGCATCACGTCCGCCAGCAAGGCATCGCGCTCGCGCAGGAAGCGGCGCAGCAGCGCATTGACCATGCCTTTCGCGCGCGCCGTATCCGGGTGCGCACCGGCGGCCGTCACGGCCTGGTCGACCACGGTAAACGCTTCATAAGGCGCCGGACCGTCGTCGCCGGCCTGCATCAGCGGCAGCGCCACGGCCAGCAGCGCCCCGACCAGCGGATCGGGTGCCTTCGGCGCCATCGCGGCCACCAGCGCATCGCTGCGCCCCAGCTGGCGCATCGCGCGGTAAGCCACATCCTGGATCGCGCCGCGCGCCTGTGGCGTGACGGCGGGATTGGCGAACACGCCGGCCAGCGCCGCGGGCAGCGCCATGCCGCTGCGCACCTGGACCACGGCGGTGGCCGCGCCCAGCAGCGCGAACGCCAGCGAATCGGCTTTCAACTCGGCCTGGAACTCCGTCTGCAGCCGTGGCTTCAGGTCGCGGTGGTGGCTGGCACGCGGGCCCGGCGGTGCTTCGGGCCGGGGCCGCGGCTGGTCGGCGGCACGCTGTTCGGCCGCGCGCTGCTCGGCCCTGCGCTGCGCACCCTTGGCGCGGGTCGCATCCCACGGGCTGGCGCCGGCGCCGAACTGTTCCGCCGGCTCAGGGCGCCGGGCCGGCTTGGCGGCCGGCTTCGCCGGCTCACGTGCCGCTGGCGCGGCGGCCGGCCTGGCCGGTTCCGCGGTATTGGCGACCGCCGGCCTGGCTGGCGCCGCGGTATTGGCGGCCGCCGGCTTGCGGGGTGCCGGCTTTTTCACGGCCGGGGCTGGCTTGCTCTTCAACGACAGCGTCGGGCGCTTGTTCATCGTGTTCTTTCGTGGTGCTCTATCAAGGGCAGGATTGTAGCAGCGCCGCGCCGGGGCCCGGCGCCGGCACGGGGCTCCTCATTCACTTGCAGGAAGCGCAAACCGGTATAATGTCCGATCTTTCAGACGCGTTTTGCGCGTTTTTTACACCGATTTACTTCCGTCCAGATCCGTACAAAACCGCCCATGCTCGCCCAACAAAAACAACAGATCGCCGCCCTGTTCCAGGCCGCCCTCGCCCCGCTGCTGGAAGGCACCTCCGTGACCGCCAACGTGGTGCTCGAGCGCCCGCGCGACCCGGCGCACGGCGACATTGCCTGCAATATCGCCATGCAACTGGCCAAGCAGCTGAAAATGAATCCGCGCGAACTGGCCACCAAGGTCGTCGGCGCGCTGCTGGAAAACCCGGAAGGCAAGGCGCTGGTCGCCTCGGCCGACATCGCCGGCCCCGGCTTCATCAACCTGCGCGTGACGGATGCCGCCAAACAGGCCGTCGTCAACACCGTGCTGGCCCAGGGCGCGGCCTACGGCCGCGGCGATACCGGCACCGGCAAGCGCGTGATCATCGAATTCGTGTCGGCCAACCCGACCGGCCCGCTGCATGTGGGCCATGGCCGCCAGGCGGCACTGGGCGACGCGCTGTCGTCGCTGTTCGAGGCCCAGGGCTTCGGCGTGACGCGCGAGTTCTATTACAACGATGCCGGCGTGCAGATCCAGACACTGGCCACCTCCGTGCAGGCGCGTGCCCGCGGCTTCAAGCCGGGCGACGCCGAATGGCCCGAATCGGCCTACAACGGCGACTACATCGCCGACATCGCGGCCGACTTCCTGCAGAAAAAGACGGTCTCCGCCAGCGACGGCGCGCCCGTCACCGCTTCGGGCGACGTGGCCGACCTGGAATCGATCCGCGCCTTCGCCGTGACCTACCTGCGCAACGAACAGGATATCGACCTGCAGGCGTTCGGCGTCAAGTTCGACAATTACTACCTGGAATCGTCGCTGTACAAGGACGGTAAGGTCGAGTCGGCGGTCAATGCGCTGGTGGCGAACGGCCACACGTATGAGGAAGGCGGCGCGCTGTGGCTGCGCACCACCGACTACGGCGACGACAAGGACCGCGTGATGCGCAAGACCGACGGCACCTTCACGTACTTCGTGCCGGACGTGGCTTACCACATCGTCAAGTTCCAGCGCGGCTTCACGCAGGCCATCAACGTGCAGGGCTCCGACCACCACGGCACCATCGCGCGCGTGCGCGCCGGCCTGCAGGCGGTGGGCATGGACATCCCGCAGGGCTACCCCGACTACGTGCTGCACAAGATGGTCACCGTGATGAAGGATGGCGCCGAGGTGAAGATCTCGAAGCGCGCCGGTTCCTACGTGACCGTGCGCGACCTGATCGAATGGTCCGGCGGCGGCGACATCGGCAAGGGCCGCGATGCCGTGCGGTTCTTCCTCATCTCGCGCAAGGCGGACACGGAATTCGTGTTCGACGTGGACGTGGCGCTGAAGACCAATGACGAGAACCCGGTCTATTACGTGCAATACGCGCACGCGCGCATCTGCTCGGCACTGGCGAACTGGGGCGGCGACGAAGCGCAGCTGGCCGGCGTCGACCTGTCGCTGCTGACCGCGCCGCACGAAGCGAGCCTGCTGGCCAAGCTGGCCGAGTATCCGGAAATGCTGCAGCGCGCCCAGAGCGAGCTGGGCCCGCACCAGGTCGCGTTCTACCTGCGCGACCTGGCCAGCGAACTGCACAGCTACTATTTCGCGCACAAGTGGCTGCTCGATAACGACGAGGCGTTGAAACTGGCCCGCCTGGCGCTGGCGGTCGCCACCCGCCAGGTGCTGCGCAACGGCCTCGCGCTGATCGGCGTTTCCGCGCCGGAGCAAATGTAAATCGTTCTGAAAGGACTTCCCGCATAATGAGTTTCCGCTCTTCCCCCCGGCTGCGCGTACGCCAGCAGGGCAGCACGCTGGTCGGCATCATCATCGGCCTGGTCATCGGCCTGGTCATCGCGGTGATCGTGGCATTGATGATCACCAAGGGACAGTCCCCGTTCACCGAACGCGCGGCCCGTGCCAAGCCGGCCGAATCGGCCGGCAAGATCGCCGATCCGAACAAGCCGATGTACGGCAACCGCGAAGCGGCGCGCAGCGCCAACCGCGACTTCGAGCGCGACCAGCAGCGCCAGGCACCCGCTTCTCCCGCCACGCCGGCACCCGCGCCGGCGCCCGCGCCCGCGGCCGATCCGCTGCAGGCAGTGGTCGATCGCATCCAGAACGGCCAGGAGAAGAAAGCTGCCGCGCCAGCCGCACCGGCGCCGCTGAACACCGCCGCACCGCCGGCACAGTCGGCCGCGCCGGCGCCCTCCCCGGCGGGCGAGGAAAAGTGGGTTTATTATCTGCAGGCCGGCGCCTACCGCGAAACGGCCGATGCCGAAGCGGTGCGCGCCAAGCTCGCGCTGCTTGGCTTCGAAGCCTCGGTCACCGACCGCACCACCGATTCCGGCGTGCTGCACCGGGTGCGCGTGGGCCCGTTCACGCAGGTCGAAGCGATGAACAAGGTGCGCGGCAAGCTGTCCGAAAACGGTGTCGACGTCGCCGTCGTCCGCAACCAGAAATAATGGAGAATCGATGCACATGTTGAAGAAGATCCTGTCCGCCACCGTGTTCGCCGCGGTGGCAATCGCCTCCGCCGGCGTGGCCGCCTCGCCCGCCGCGCCGAAGGAAGGCGCCGAGTACAAGGCGCTGCCGACGCCGCAGCCGACCGACAGCGGCAAGAAGGTGGAAGTGATCGAGTTCTTCGCCTACTGGTGCCCGCACTGCCACACGTTCGACCCCACGCTGTCGGCCTGGGTGAAGAAGCAGGGCGACAACATCGTCTTCAGGCGCGTGCACGTGCCGTACAACGAGCGCCTCGCGCCGCAGCAGAAGCTGTATTACACGCTCGAATCGCTCGGCCTGGCCGAACAGCTGCAGCCGAAAGTGCTGGCCGCGGTGCACGGCGGCGGCCAGAACTTCACCCGTGACGAGGAGGTGTTCGACTGGGTTGCGAAGAACGGCATCGACAGGCAGAAATTCATCGATGCCTACCGCTCGTTCGGCGTGGCCGGCAAGGTGCGCCGCTCCAGCGCGATGATGGAGAACTACAAGGTCGAGTACTGGCCCCTGATCATCGTCGACGGCCGCTGGCAGGCATCCCCCAGCCTGACGGGCGAAGCCAACAAGGACCTGAATACCGAAGCAGCGCAGCAGCAGGCCACCACGCAGGTGCTCGACTTCCTGGTTGCCAAGGCGAAGGCCGAGAAGAAGTAATGGCCGCTGCCGGGCCGCGCGTCTTCATCACGGGCGCCTCCAGCGGCATCGGCGCCGCCCTCGCCGCGCGCTACGCGGCGGATGGCGCCACCCTTGGCCTGTTCGCCCGCCGCGAGGCGGTGCTGCAGGAGCTGGTTGCCACCCTGCCCTCTCCCGGAACGGCTTCGCGTATTTCACCCGCCGCCCACCGCACCTATCCCGGCGACGTATGCGACCACGCGGCACTCGCCGCCGCCGCGCGCGACTTCATCGCGCATGCCGGCGGCATCGACATCGTGATCGCCAGCGCCGGCATCTCGCACGGCACGCTGACCGAGGTTCCCGAGGATTTGCCCGTGTTCGAATCGATCATCGCCACCAACGTGACGGCCACGGTGGCCACGTTCGCGCCGTTCATCGAAACGATGCGCGCGCAGGGCCACGGCACCCTGGTCGGCATTGCCAGCGTGGCCGGCGTGCGCGGACTGCCGGGTGGCGGCGGCTACAGCGCCTCGAAGGCGGCTGTCGTCACCTATTGCGAATCGCTGCGGCTGGAAATGCGGCGCCACGGCATCCGCGTGGTGACGATCGCGCCCGGCTACATCGATACGCCGATGACGCAGCAAAACAGGTACCACATGCCATTCCTGATGACGCCGGAACGCTTTGCAGCCAGGGCGGTGCGGGCGATCGGCGGCGGCGTGCGCTACCGCGTGATCCCGTGGCAGATGGGCGTGGTGGCAAGGCTGCTGCGCTGGCTGCCGGACGCGCTGTATGATCTGGCCTTTGCCCGCGCGCCGCGCAAGGCCCGGAAGAGCATGTCCCGGAACGCACCATGACCGTATCGACTTCCTTGCCGGACCCAGCGGCTATCCGCGCACGCTGCGCCGCCAGTGCTTCGCACGTGGTCATCGAAGCCGTGCCTGAAACGGGTTCCACCAACGCCGACCTGCTGGCACGGCTGCCCGCCGGCGAACTGGCTGGCCCCGTGCTGCGGATCGCCGATGTGCAGACCGCAGGGCGCGGCCGCGCCGGCCGGCCATGGCTCTCGGCGCCCGGCGCCTCGCTGACGTTCTCGCTGGCGTGGCCGTTCAAGGGGCCGCTGCAGCGGCTGGCGGGGCTGCCGCTGGCGGTCGGCGTGGCGCTGGCCGAAACGGTGGCATCGCTGGGCGTGCCGGTGCAGCTGAAGTGGCCGAACGACCTGATGAAGGATGGCGCCAAGCTGGCCGGCATCCTCGTGGAAACGGGCACCGCGCCCGATGGCGTGCTGTGGGCCGTGATCGGTTGCGGCATGAACCTGACGATGCCCGACGAGATGGAAGCGCGGATCGGCCGCGCGGTATCGTCGGCGCCCTGGCTGGCGCGGATGGACCGCGATGAACTGGTCGCACTGCTGCTGTCGCGGCTGGCGGCCGTGCTGGCCGAATTCGACGACACCGGCTTTGCCCCGTTCCGCGAGCGGTGGAACGCGCTGCAGGCGTGGCGCGGCCAGCCGGTCAACATCCTGGACCATGGCGCCGTGCGGCAACAGGGCCTGGCGGCCGGCGTGGACGACGCCGGCCGGCTGCTGCTCGACACGCCGGCCGGCACCGTGGCCGTGCTGTCCGGCGACGTATCGCTGAGGCTCGCATGACGCCGGCTCCCGTCGACACCTGGCTGCTGGTCGACGCCGGCAATACCCGCGTCAAATGGGCGCTGGCAGATGCCGCTGCGCCGCTGGGCAGCTGGCTTGCCCAGGGAGCGATGGCGCACGGCCTGCTCGATACGCTGATCGCCGAATGGCAGGCGGCCCAGGCCGAGCAAGGACGCGTCCCGGCGCGGGTGCTTGCGGCGAACGTGGCCGGCGGCGGCGTGCGCGCCGCGATCGAAGGCGCGCTGCGGGTGTGCGCGCCCGGTGCGGCGCTCGAATGGTTCACTTCCCTGCCGTGGCGCGCCGGCGTGCTCAATGGCTATGCCAACCCCGCGCAGCTCGGCTGCGACCGCTTCGCCGCCGCGATCGGCGCACGGGCCCTGGCACCGGGGCGCAACATCGTCATCGCCAACTGCGGCACGGCGACCACCGTGGATGCGGTCACGGCCGACGGCAGGTTTATCGGCGGCATGATCCTGCCGGGGCTGCGGCTGATGTCCGGCGCGCTGGCACGCAACACCGCGCAACTGCCGCAGATCGATGCCGGCACCGTGCTGCCGCCGGTATTCGCGGACAACACGCACGATGCCATCCTCTCCGGTTGCCTGGCGGCGCAGGCGGGCGCGATCGGGCGCGCGGTTGCCGCGCATGGCGGCGCAACATGTATCATCTCCGGCGGAGCCGCACCGCTGATCGCCCCGGTCCTGGCCGTGCCGGCGCGCCACGTGGACAATATCGTGATGCTCGGCCTGCACGCGGCGCTGCTGGCCGGCGGAATGGATGAAACATGTTGAAGGGATCATGCTGAAATTCGTTTTCCTTGCGCTGCTGGCCGCGAATGCGGCGCTGTTCGCCGTCGGCCAGGGCTACGTCGGCAACCTGGCCGACGGCGAGCGGGAGCCCGCGCGCCTCGAGAAGCAGCTCAACGCGAAAGCCTTGAAAGTGATCCCGGCCGCGCAGGCCAATGCCGCCGCCGCGGCCGCCGCACCGCCGGGGCCGCCGCCGAAGGATGAAACGGTGGCCGTTGCCTGCATCGAAGTCGGCAATTTCGTGCTCGCCGATGCGCGCCGCTTCGAAGCCGAACTGGCGCCGCTCGAACTGGGCGACCGCCAGTCGCGCCGCAACCTGCCGGGCCAGGAAGTGTCCAGCTACGTGGTCAACATTCCCCCATCCCCGAACCGGGAAGTTGCCAACCGCAAGGCCGCCGAGCTGAAGGCGAAAGGCATCACCAATTTCTACATCGTGCCCGACAACCAGCCGTTGCAGCTGGCCATCTCGCTGGGCGTGTTCCGGCAGGAAGCCGCCGCGCAGACGCAGCTCGCGGCACTCGTCAAGCAAGGCGTCACCGGCGCCCGCATCACGCCGCGCTACGCCCCGTCGAAACAGCTGGCCTTCCAGTTCCGCGACATCGGCACGACCACGCGCGCCCGGCTGGAAAAGATCGTCGGCGGTTTCAAGGAACAGCAGATCCGCAAGTGCCAATGAAACTTTCCTAAACCGGGGGCGAAGCAGGGGTTTCGCGGAGCGTGCTCCGCGCCTGCGAAGCGGGTGATGGCCTACCAGCCACTCCCCGCCCAGACCCCAGTTTCAGGAAATTATTTCCTTGGATTGGGGTCTGACCCCGGTTCCTGGCAACTAATTGACTTCGCGCTGCACGATCAGCGGGCGCAGCCGCAGGCCGCTGGGGAGCCGCGCGGCGGCGGCGGCGGCTTCCTCGCGGGAGACGAACGGGCCGCCATATAGCCGGTACACCGAACCGGCCTGCACCACGGCGAAGTCGCTGCCGCGGGTGGCGCCGGCGAGGCGCTCGCGCATGGCGGCGGCGCTGGCTTCCCTGGCGTAGGCGCCCAGCTGGAGGTAGAAGCCGCCCGATGCCGGCGCCGAGGTATCGGACGCCGTGCCGCGCGACAGGATGAAGCTCTCCAGCTCGTCCGGTCCGGCGCCCGCCAGCAGTGGCGCGCCGGGCTGCAGCGCGCTGACCGGCACGCCCTCGACCGCCGCGATGACGATGCCCGCCTTGCGCGCCGCGACGATCTTGTCGATTTCATCGGGCATGATGCGCGTGACTTCGAGCTCGCTGCTGCCGTTGAGCAGCAGCCCCAGCTTCAGCGCCGCCGTGTACGAAACATCGATCACGCGCGACGACTTGAACGGCCCGCGGTCGTTGACCCGCACCACCACGGTCTTGCCGGTCGTGAGATTCCTGACCCGCGCATACGAAGGTATCGGCAGGGTCGGGTGCGCCGCCGACATCTTGTACATGTCGTACAGCTCGCCGGACGACGTGCGCTGCCCGTGGAATTTCTTGCCGTACCAGGTGCCCATGCCGCGCACCGTGTAGGGCTTGTCGTTCGCGATCGGCTCGTAGGTGGTGCCGAACACCGTGTAGGGGCGGTTCGAGCGCGGCAGCAGCGGATCGTTGCGCACTTCGGCATCGGGCGTTTGCAGCAGGTTCGGCGGCGGGTCGTCGCCCGGCCCGTCGTCCTTGTAATAGCCGCCCCGCCCCGAACCGGCCGGCGGCAGGTCGGGCACGCCCGGTTCGCGGTGCTTCGGCTTGACCTTCGGCGCCCCCGGCAGATGGCCGACGATTTCCGGCCCGCCGCAGCCGGCCAGCGCCAGCATGGCGGCCAGCAGCGTGCAAGCCGCCGCGCGTTGGATCGAACGTTGCACGATATGCGCCGCCATCAGGTCTGCACCAGCTTGCGGTGGCGCTGCACGCTCATCAGGATGCCGGACACGATCCCCAGCGTCAGCAAGGCGGTGCCGCCATAGCTCATGAACGGCAGCGGCACGCCCACCACGGGCAGGATGCCGCTCACCATTCCCATGTTCACGAATGCATAGGTAAAGAAGATCATCGTCATCGCTCCCGCCAGCAGGCGAGTGAAGAAATTCGGGGCGCTCGCGGCGATCATCATGCCACGGCCGATCAGCAACAGGTACAGCAGCATCAGGAACAGGTTACCCATCAGCCCGAATTCCTCCGAGTACACGGAGAAAATGAAGTCGGTCGTGCGTTCCGGGATGAACTCGAGGTGGGTCTGCGTGCCCTTGGTCCAGCCCTTGCCCGCGAGGCCGCCGGAACCGATCGCGATCGTCGACTGGATGATGTGGAAGCCCTTGCCCAGCGGGTCGGCGGTGGGATCGATGAGCGTCATCACCCGCTCGCGCTGGTAGTCGTGCATCATCGACCAGGCCACCGGCATGAAGCAGGCGCCGGCCACCACCAGCGCCAGCATGGCCCGCCAGGGCAGTCCGGCCAGGTAGATTACCGCGAAGCCCGCGGCCACCACCAGCAGCGACGTGCCCAGGTCCGGCTGCCGCATTATCAGCCCCACCGGCACCATCAGCAGCAGCGCGCCGACCAGGTAGGAATGCCAGCGCAGGTGGCCCTGCTGGTTCTGGAAATACCAGGCCAGCATCAGCGGCACGGCGATCTTGGCCAGTTCGGAGGGCTGGATGTCGATGATGCCGATGTGCAGCCAGCGCCGCGCGCCCAGCTTGATCGTGCCGAACAGCGCCACCGCCACCAGCAGCAGTACGGTCACGCCATAGGCCGGCACGGCGATGCGCATCATGTTCTGCGGCGACACGTTCGCCGTGATCCACATCACCAGCACGCACATCGCGATGTTGCGCAGCTGGTCTTCGATCTTGCCAGGAATGCCCAGGCTGGCCGAGTACAGCGTGACCAGGCTGGTCGTCAGCAGCAATGCCAGCAGCAGCAGCAGCGGCGGATCGAATACGGCCACATAGGGTTTCAGGCGCCGCCACAGCGAGCGTCGTTCATTGATGCGCATGTTATTCCCTGTTCCTTGGCGGGACGGCCGCCGGTTGCGGCGCCGGCCGGGCAGGCGCCGGCACGGGCTGCCGCGCAGCCGCCGGCGGGGTCGCGGCCGGGGCCGCGCCAGAGGCCGGCCGTACCGGCATCAGTCCCAGCGATGGCGGCGCGGCGGCCGGCTTGCGCGCGGCGTTCGGCGCGGCGGCCTGCCCGGCCACGGCCTGCTGCGCCGCCAGTTCTTCCCGCGCCAGCGCCGCCTCTTCCTCGGCGATCGGGCCCTCGATGGGCTCGATCAGCTCGGCGTCTTCCTTCGGCACCCTGGCCGTGTTCTTCTCGGTCGGCAGCTTGCCGAGGATGTAGTAGTCGAGCACCTTGCGCGCGATCGGCGCCGCCACGGCGCCGCCGAAGCCGGCGTTCTCGACCACCATCGCGATCGCGATGCGCGGCTTGTCGGCCGGCGCGAACGCGGTGAACAGCGCATTGTCGCGCAGGCGCTCGGCCAGGTTCTTGGCGTTGTACTTTTCATTGGCGCGGATGCCCACGACCTGCGCGGTACCGGTCTTGCCGCCCACCGTATAGCCCACATTGGCAAAGGCGCGGGTCGCGGTGCCGCCCTGCTCGCTTACCACGCCCACCATCGCATCCTTGATGAGGTCGATGTTCTGCTGCTTCAGCGGAATACGATAGCTTTCCTTCGGCACCGTCAGCGTGCGCGCGCGCGTACCGCCATCCTCGACGATCTTCACCAGGTGCGGCTTCATCACCACGCCGTTGTTGGCCAGGTTCGCCACCGCGTGGGCGATCTGCAACGGGGTGTAGGAGTTGTAGCCGGAACCGTTCGATACCGAGATCGTGTCGCCGCCCACCCAGCGGCCGGCCGCCGGGTTCTTCTTGTAGCGCGCCTGCTTCCATTCGCGCGACGGCAGCACGCCCGTCTTCTCGTTTTCCAGGTCGATGCCGGTGCGCTGGCCGAAGCCGAACGGCTTCATGAAATCGTGGATCGCGTCGATGCCCATGTCGCGGCCCAGCTGGTAGTAGTAGGTATTGCACGAGACCACGATCGACTTGCGCAGGTCCACCGTGCCATGCCCGCCCGGCACGTCGTCGCGGAACTTGTGGGTGCCGAGGTACATGAAACCCGGATCGAAGATCGCCTGCGACGGGGTGCGCTTGCCCAGCTCCAGCGCCGCCAGCGCCATGAACGGCTTGAAGGTGGAACCGGGCGCATAGGTGCCGGATAGGGGCCGGTTCACCATGGGCCGGTCGAGCGACGTGTTCAGTTCGTTCCAGCTCTGGCTATCGATGCCGTCCACGAACAGGTTCGGGTCGTAGCCGGGGCGCGACACGTAGGCCAGCACGTCGCCGGTGGCCGGTTCGATCGCCACCAGCGCGCCGCGCCATTCACCGAACGCTTCCTCGGCCACCTTCTGCAATTCGATGTCGATCGACAGGATCAGGTTGCTGCCGGAGGTCGGCGGCGTGCGCGACAGCGTGCGGATCGCCCGGCCGCCGGCCGAGACTTCCACCTCCTCGTAGCCGGTGATGCCGTGCAGCTGCTTTTCATAGCTCTTTTCCAGGCCTTCCTTGCCGATGTAATCGGTGCCGTTGTAGTTGGCCGCATCCTCGCGTTCCTCGATCGCCCTGGCTTCCTTCTGGTTGATGCGGCCGATAAAGCCGATCACGTGCGACGCCGTTTCGCCCAGCGGATAGTTGCGGAACAGGCGCGCCTGCACCTCGACACCGGGATAGCGGAAGCGGTTGGCGGTGAAGCGGGCCACCTCCTCGTCAGACAGCCGGGTGCGCAACGGAACGCTGGCGAAGTTCTTCGACTCGTCCATCAGCTTCTTGAAGCGGCGGCGGTCCTTCGGGGTCACTTCCACGATCAGGGCCAGCGCATCGATCATCTCCTCGAGCGGGATGCGCAGCTTGGAAGGCGTGATCTCGAGCGTGTAAGCCGAGTAGTTGCGCGCCAGGACGACACCGTTGCGGTCCAGGATCAGGCCGCGGTTCGGCTGGATCGGCACCACCGCGATGCGGTTGTCCTCGGCCTGCGCCATGTAGTCGTTGTGCCGGATCACCTGCAGCCACACGAGCCGCGCCAGCAGCAGGGCGAAGCAGACGAACACGAGGAGGCCGAGCGCCGTCAGCCGCACCCGGAACAGGTGCAGTTCGCGTTCGTTGTTCTTCAGCTCAGTCATCGTTGCAGGGTCAGATCGGACGGGTATGGTCTTTGTCGACCGCGCGCCGCTGCGGTGCCAGCAGCAGCATCGTGATCAGCGGCCACAGCAGCGCCGACACGAAGCTTTCGACGAAATAGAACCAGCCGGGGAACTTGCCCGATACCAGGAAGCGCACCAGCAACTGCACGGCCTGCGCCAGCAGCAGCAGCGGCAGCACGTGCATCGCCTGTACACTGATGCGGAACCACAGCACGCGCCGGTGCATCATGATCGCGCAATAGGACAGCAGGGTGTAGGCCAGCGCGTTCTCGCCCAGCAGCGTGGCATCGTGCACGTCCATCAGCAGGCCGAGGCAGAACGCGGTGCCGATGCCGACCCGGCGCGGCTGGTGCACGCCCCAGAACACCAGCACCAGCGCCACGAAATCCGGCGCGGCAATGAACTGGCCCCATGGCATCAGGTTGAGCAGGAATGCCGCGATCAGGCTGATCGCGATGAAGATCGGGCTGACGGGCAGCAGGATGTACTGCGGACGGTTCATCGGGTTTCCCTCGCTGCGGCCGGGATATTGGAGCCGGCGGCGGCCGGCGCGGTTGTTCGCGGCGGGTTGGCGGCCGGCGCGGCGGCGGGCGGCGTGGACGGTGCCGGCGCGGCCGTGCGCGCCGGCGCCTGTGCGGCGGCTGGAGTAGTAGTCGGAGCAGCGGCCAGGGGCTGCGGCGGGGCTGCCGGGCGCAGGCCGGGCACCGTGGCCGGGGCCGGCAATGCCGGCGCATTCGCCGGCGCCACGGCCGCTGCCGCCGCCGTCGGCGCCGGCACCGCGGCGGTATCGGCCGCCTTTTTCTTCTTCACGGGCTTGGACGTATCTTCTTCCACCGGCCGCGGCGGAATTTCCGGCGGCGACATCAGGACCAGCAGTTGCGTATTGCGCTCGATGCCAGCCAGCGGCTGGCACACCACGCGCCCGAACATGCCGTTCGCGCTGTTTTCCACCTGCGTGACGCGCGCCACCGCCAGTCCGGCCGGGTAGACGCCATCGATACCGGAAGTGATCAGGATGTCGCCGACGACCACGTCGGCGTTCGGTGCCATGAAGCGCAGGTCGAGGTTGCCCGACTGGCCGCGGCCGTAAGCCACGCTGCGCAGGCCGTTGCGGAGCACCTGCACGGGAATCGCCTGCTCCTTGTCGGTCAGCAGCGTGACTTCGGAGGTGAACGGAAACACGCGCGTGACCTGGCCGACCACGCCCTGGTTGTCGATCACCGGCAGCCCGGCCGTCACGCCTTGTTGCGTGCCGCGGTTCAGGATCACCTTGCGGGTGAAGACATCGCGCGCGTCGTACAGGATCTCGGCCAGCATCGTCTTGCCCGGCACTTTTTCCTGCGCTTCGAGCAGCTTGCGCAGCTGCGCGTTCTCGGCCTGCGCGAGCTGCGCCTGCTGCAGCGTCTGCGCCATGGCGATCTGCTGGGTCTTGAGTTCGCGCACCTGTTTTTCCAGCCCGGACAGCGTGGAGAAATAGGTGCCCACGCCCGCCAGCGCATCGCGCGGCAGCATGGCCACCACCTGCAGCGGGTACAGCACGGTGCCGACGACCTGGCGCACCACGGTCAGCGCGCCCACGCGTGAGTCGAACAGCAGCAACGCGATCGAAATGCACGCGCAAATCATCATCTTGGCGCGCGCTGACGCCCCTTGCTTGAAGAGTGGCGGCGGACTGTATTCCATAAATCCTGAAAGGACGTGAGCGGCCGCGGTGAGCCCAATATGGGCGGCGCGGCCGCTCGGGTATTGCTAACGCCTGGCAGCGGTCACCCGCGAGAGTCGACCGGTCCCACGTTCGTGGCAGCGATCACTCGTATGAGAAGATCGATCCCAGCTGGTCCATGCGCTCGAGCGCCATGCCGGAACCGCGCACCACGCAGGTCAGCGGGTCTTCGGCCACCAGCACCGGCAGCCCGGTCTCTTCCATCAGCAGGCGATCCAGGTCGCGCAGCAGCGCGCCGCCGCCGGTGAGCATCATGCCTTTCTCGGCGATGTCCGCGCCCAGTTCCGGCGGTGTCTGCTCCAGCGCGTTCTTCACCGCCGACACGATATTGTTCAGCGGATCTGTCAGCGCTTCCAGGATCTCGTTCGACGAGATCGTGAACGAACGGGGAATGCCTTCGGACAGGTTGCGGCCCTTGACTTCCATTTCCTTCACTTCGGAGCCGGGGAACGCGGAGCCGATCGCCTTCTTGATCGCCTCGGCCGTCTGTTCGCCGATCAGCATGCCGTAGTTGCGGCGGATGTAGTTGACGATCGCCTCGTCGAACTTGTCGCCGCCCACGCGTACCGAACCCTTGTAGACCATGCCGCCCAGCGAGATGATACCCACCTCGGTGGTGCCGCCGCCGATGTCGACGACCATCGAGCCGGTGGCATCGGAGACCGGCAGGCCGGCGCCGATCGCGGCGGCCATCGGCTCTTCGATCAGGTAGACCTGCGAAGCGCCGGCGCCCAGCGCCGATTCGCGGATCGCGCGGCGTTCCACTTGGGTGGAACCGCACGGTACGCAGATGATGATGCGCGGGGAGGGACGGAAGAACTTCGAGTCGTGCACCATGCGGATGAACTGCTTGAGCATCTGCTCGGTCACGGTGAAGTCGGCGATCACGCCATCCTTCATCGGGCGGATCGCCTCGATGTTGCCGGGCACCTTGCCCAGCATCTGCTTGGCTTCCTTGCCTACCGCCTGGATCGTTTTCTTGCCATTCGGGCCGCCTTCCTGGCGGATCGCAACCACCGAGGGTTCATCGAGCACGATGCCGGAACCGCGGACGTAAATAAGGGTATTTGCCGTGCCGAGGTCAATGGCCAGATCGGACGAGATGTACCTGCGTAAAAAACCAAACATGAGTATCCTGTAGCGCTGCCCGCGCGTGGGCGATTGTCGAATTGTCCTGTGCTGCTTGTCCTGTGCTGCATACCTGCGATATGGAGCATAGATACGGAGCGTAATGCGGTGCCCTGGGAGCGGGGTCCTGCCGGACGCGGCGGCCACCGGGATGCCGGCAACGCATCAACCCGGCATTCTACCTTATAATTCACGGGCTATTTGCCCTCAATCCACTCAAATGTGCGGACCCCGAAGCCGGTGTTTATGCAGGTTTGCCGGGGTTTTAGGGCCGAAATGGCCGATCTTACAAAAGTCTTATCGAAACCCCCAGTATTTATATCTCGCGCTCCGCGCGCCCCGAAAATGGCCCTGACACCCACCGACGTAAACCGTATTGCCAAGCTGGCACAACTGGAATTGGACGAGCAGCATTCCGCGGCGATGCTGGACAAGCTCAATGGCATCTTCGCGCTGGCCGAGCAGATGCGGGCCGTGGATACCGAAGGCGTGCCCCCGCTGGCGCACCCGCTGGCCGCGCACATGCAGGTTGCCCTGCGCCTGCGCGAAGACGTGCCCACCGAACCGAACCGCCGCGACGAATACCAGCAGGTGGCGCCGAAGACCGAGGACGGCCTGTACCTGGTGCCGAAGGTGATCGACTAATTCATTCATCCCGCCGCAGCCTGGCGGGACCGCAGAAAAAACCATGATCCATACCAAGACCCTCAAAGAACTGTCCGCGCTGCTGCAGTCGAAAGAGATTTCCGCCACCGAGCTGGCGACGCATTACCTCGACCGTATCGAGGCCAGCGACCTGAACGCCTTCCTGCACGTCGACCGCCAGCTCACGCTGGCCCAGGCCGCGGACGCGGATGCCCGCATCGCCGCCGGCAACGCCCATGCGCTGACCGGGGTGCCGGTCGCGCACAAGGATATCTTCGTCACGCGCGGCTGGCGCTCGACCGCCGGCTCGAAAATGCTGGTTGATTACGTAAGCCCGTTCGATGCCACCGTGGTCGAGAAACTGCATGCCACGGGCATGGTACACCTGGGCAAACTCAATTGCGACGAGTTCGCGATGGGTTCGTCGAACGAGAATTCGGCCTTCGGCGCCGTGAAGAATCCATGGGACACCAGCGCGGTGCCGGGCGGCTCGTCCGGCGGTTCGGCCGCCGCCATCGCCGCGCGCCTGGCGCCGGCCGTGACCGGCACCGACACGGGCGGCTCGATCCGCCAGCCCGCCTCGTTCTGCGGCATCACCGGCATCAAGCCCACCTACGGCCGCGTGTCGCGCTTCGGCATGATCGCGTTCGCCTCGTCGCTGGACCAGGGCGGCCCGATGGCGCAGACCGCCGAGGACTGCGCGCTGCTGCTGTCGGCCATGGCCGGCTACGACGAGCGCGACTCCACCAGCCTGACGCCGGAACAGGGCGGCGTGCACGAGGATTTCTCGCGCAACCTGAACGAACCGCTCGATGGACTGCGCATCGGCGTGCCGAAGGAGTATTTCGGCGAAGGCCTGTCGGCGGACGTGGAATCGGCCGTGCGCGCCGCGCTGGACCAGTTCGTGAAGCTGGGCGCCACGCTGGTCGACATCTCGCTGCCGAACACCGCGCTGTCGATCCCCGCCTACTACATGATCGCGCCGGCCGAGGCATCGTCGAACCTGTCGCGCTTCGACGGCGTGCGCTACGGCTTCCGCGCCGAGGGCTACAAGGACCTGCAGGACATGTACCGGAAAACGCGCGCGCAGGGCTTCGGCCCCGAAGTACAGCGCCGCATCATGGTGGGCACCTACGTGCTGTGCCATGGCTATTACGATGCCTACTACGTCAAGGCGCAGAAGATCCGCCGCCTGATCGCCGACGATTTCGCGAAAGTGCTGAGCGGCCCGGATGCCGTGTGCGACGTGATCATGGGCCCGGTGGCCCCGACCGTGGCCTGGGACCTGGGCTCGAAGGCGGACGACCCGGTGGCGAACTACCTGGCCGACATCTTCACGCTGTCGACCAGCCTGGCCGGCCTGCCCGGCATGTCGATCCCGGCCGGCTTCGGCCAGGGCGACAAGAACGCCAGCCGCCCGGTGGGCCTGCAGATCATCGGCAATTACTTCGCCGAGGCGAAGCTGCTCAACATCGCCCACCAGTTCCAGCAGGCGACCGACTGGCACACGCGCGCTCCGGCCGGTGTCTGACCGCATCCAAGAGATCACAAGGAAACTAGTTATGGAATGGGAAGTCGTCATCGGTCTCGAGAACCACGTGCAGCTCACGACCGATTCGAAAATCTTCAGCGGCTCGCCGACGGCGTTCGGCGCCGCGCCGAACACGCAGGCCAGCCCGGTGGACCTGGCGCTGCCGGGCGTGCTGCCGGTGATGAACAAGCAGGCCGTGGACCGGGCGATCCGCCTCGGCCTGGCCGTGGGCGCGAAAATCGCGCCGCAATCGATCTTCGCGCGCAAGAACTATTTTTATCCCGACCTGCCGAAGGGTTACCAGATCAGCCAGATGGACGACCCGGTCGTGCAGGGCGGCTCGCTGACGTTCGGCTTTGAAAAGGACGGCAAGTTCGTCACCAAGACCGTGAACCTGACGCGCGCCCACCTTGAAGAGGACGCCGGCAAGTCGCTGCACGAGGATTACCACGGCATGTCCGGCATCGACCTGAACCGCGCCGGCACGCCGCTGCTGGAGATCGTGTCCGAACCGGAGATCCGCTCGGCGCAGGAAGCGGTGGCGTATGCGAAGGCGCTGCACGGCCTGGTGATGTGGCTGGGCGTTTGCGACGGCAACATGCAGGAAGGCTCGTTCCGCTGCGACGTCAACGTTTCCGTGCGGCCGAAAGGACAAACGGAATTCGGCACGCGCTGCGAGATCAAGAACCTGAACTCTTTCCGTTTCATCGAGGAAGCCGTGAACGTGGAAGTGCGCCGCCAGATCGAACTGATCGAGGATGGCGGCAAGGTGGTGCAGGCCACGCGCCTGTACGACCCGGATCGCAAGGAAACACGCGAGATGCGCAGCAAGGAAGACGCGCAGGATTACCGCTACTTCCCCGACCCGGACCTGCCGCCGCTGGCGATCTCCGAGGAATGGATCGAGCGCGTGAAGGCATCGATGCCGGAACTGCCGGCCGTGATGCGCGAGCGCTTCGTGAACGAGTACAAGCTGCCGGAATACGATTCGCTGGTGCTCACGTCGTCCAAGGCGATGGCCACGTACTTCGAAGCCGTGGTGGCGGCAGCGGGCCGGGAGAACGCCAAGGCGGCCGCCAACTGGCTGATGGGCGACGTGTCGTCCACGCTGAACCGCAACGATGTCGATATCGCGGATGCCCCGGTGAAACCGGCGCAACTGGCCGGCATGCTCAAGCGCATCGCCGACGGCACGATCTCGAACAAGGCGGCCAAGGAAGTCTTCCAGGCATTGTGGGAAGCGAACTCGGACGACGCGAGCCTGGTCGATGCCATCATCAAGGACAAGGACCTGGGACAGGTCTCGGATACCGGCGCGCTGGAAGCCATCGTCGACGAAGTGCTCGCGAACAACGCCAAGTCGGTCGAGCAATATCGCGCCGGCAAGGAAGCGGCGATCAACGCGCTGATCGGCCAGGCGATGAAGGCATCCAAGGGCAAGGCCAATCCAGCCCAACTGACCGAGCTGCTGAAGGCCAAGCTGGCGGGTTGAGCGGTACGCCAGACCCTGCAAAAAAGGCGCCGCGGCGCCTTTTTTGCTATCGTCACGCCATGAGAATCCTCGTCACCGCGCTGCTGGCCGTTGCCACCCTGCCCGCCTTCGCCGGACAGCCGGCCGGCATTCATTTCACCCACAACGACTGGGAAGTCGCCTGCGACAACACGCGCACCTGCCGCGCCGCCGGTTACCAGGCCGACGATGCATCCACGCCGGCCATTTCCGTATTGCTGGAGCGTGAGGCGGGCCCGGCCCGGCCCGTGACGGCAACGCTGAAGATCGGCACCTATGATGAAACGGCGCCGCTGCCGAAGGCCGGCACGGTGGCGATGCAGGTGAACGGCCGCGCGCTGGGCCCGGTAAAGATCGACCGCGAAGCGATGACGGGCGTGCTGACGGCCGCGCAGACGCAGGCGCTGCTGGCGGCGGTATCCGGCACCGGCACCGTGCAATGGACCGATGGCAGCCACGCGTGGACGCTGTCCGGCAAGGGTGCCGCCGCCGTGCTGCTGAAGATGGACGAGTTCCAGGGCCGCCTCGGCACCACGGGCGCCTTGATGCGCAAGGGGAACAAGGCCGAAGACGCCGTGCCGGTGTCGCTGCCGATGCCTGAAGTGTCGCCGGCATCGGCCGGTTCCACCGAGGTGGCCCTGCCGCCGGCGGCGCGCGCGGCGCTGCTGCGCGAACTGCGCGGCACGCTCAAGGCCGACGAATGCAACGCGTTCGCGCCGGAGCAGCTGGCGGTGCTGCGCCTGAACACCGGCAAGCTGCTGGTGCAGGCGCCCTGCTGGACCGGCGCCTACAACGAAGGCACCGGCTACTGGGTCGCCGACAAGGCGGCGCCGTTCAATCCCGTGCTGGTGACGACGGGCGGCAGCGACTATGCGGCCGGCACGATCTCGTCGTCGCAGAAAGGCCGCGGCCTTGGCGACTGCTGGGCCACCAGGGAATGGGTATGGGACGGCCGCCGCTTCGCGCTGACGCAGGCGGCCACCACCGGCATGTGCCGGCTCGTGGCGGCAGGCGGCGCATGGCACCTGCCCACCTTCGTGGCGCGGGTCACGCGCGGGGCGCGCTGAACGCCCCTGCAACACTCACGGCGCCACGCGCCCTTCGATCGAATCGTCGAGCGTCTTGCCGATCGCGGCCCCCACCATGATCTTCAGGCCGGCAACCAGGTTGCCGTGCTTGTTGTCCCAGTAGTACCCGTCGATGGGCACCACGCGGATCAGCGTGATGCGCGGGTCGCCCAGCCCTTCCGTGAACCACGTGGCCAGTTCCGGGCTCCACAGCTCCCGGATCCGTTCGGGATCGCGCGAGATCGTGGCGATGCCGTCCAGGTAAAGGAATCCGGCGTGCTTGGACGCCTGGAAATACAGGCGCACTTTCGGGTCCGCCGCGATCTCGGCATTCTTGTGGCTGTCGGCGGCGCTCATGAACCACAGGTTGCCCAGCTCGTCGGCATCGAGCACCGACATCGGCCGCGCATCGGTGCCGCTGCTGACAAGAAAACAGCTTTCCGCGTCGTCCACGATATGCCTGATGCGCTTGACCGCTTCCTGCCCGGCCAGGTCCTGGTGATTGTGTTCCGGCTGATTGCGATTGATGGAATCCATGGCATCCTCCTGTAGGAATCTTCGATGCTAACGGCATTTACCGGATCGGTATGTGGTCTTTTTAACCATCCATCGACGTCGCACTCAGGTACCAGGCGAACGGCTCTCCAGCGTACCGGCGATCCACGCGGCGATCCCCGCGAAGATGTCATTGCGGTTCAGCTCGTTGAAATTCTCGTGGCGGTTGCCCGGCTCGACACGGCAGGTCAGCAGGTGTTGCGGCACGCCGCGGAGCAGCCGCACGGCAGCGTTCGTATCGGCCAGTCGATCCTGCCCCGCCAGCACGACATATAGCGGGTGCCGCCATCCCGCCAGCGACAGGCCGCGCTGCGCCTGTTGAAGCGCGTGCCCGAAGCGCACGGTGATCTCGCTGGCGCGGATGCCGTCCGCCTCGTCGCGGTGGTGGCGCGCGGTGATCGCCGGATCGTGCGTCAGCACGTCGGTCAGCGGCGCCAGCGGCACCTTCATCGTGGGCGCCAGCTTCGCCAGCACGCCGGACAGCTTTTGCAGCGTGGCCGGCACGGCAACCGCGTTCACGTAATACGGCGATGAAAAGATGAAGCCGGCGACGCCATCGCCGCCCGCCAGCCCGAACTTCGTGGCGATCAGGCCGCCCATCGAGTGGGCGATGATGAACACGGGAATGCCGGGGTAGCGTGCCCGCACCCAGTCGAGGAACAGGCCGGTTTCTTCGACGAAGATGCCGAAATCGGGAATGTCCGCGCGCCGGGCGGCGCCATGGCCGCACAGGTCGATGGCAACCGTGGCGATGCCGCGTTCGCGGAAGTACAGCGCCGGCGCGACCCAGTCGCCCCCATGGGCCATGCCGCCATGCAGCGCCAGCAGGATGGCGACAGGCCCGGCCGAAGGCGCGGCCGGCTCCCAGACATGCACGATGCGCCGTGCGCCGGCACGGCCGGGGCACGAATCGAGCCTGTCTTCGGCGAAGCGCATCAGCCCGTGATGCTGAGCGTTATCCCCATGTCGACGAGCAGGGTCAGGTCCGCGATCGAGAAATCGAGCGCATCCTCCGGCCCCACGTGCGTCATCGCGATGTGCAGTTCCGCGGCCAGCGGCGGCACGTCGAACGTGATGTTGCGCGCTTCGCATTCGTGCAGCCAGGCACGCAGCTGGCGCAGCAGCGTGACGGGATCCTCGTCCTGGCCCAGGTCCACGTAGAAGCCGGCATCGATGCGCACGCGGCCATCGGGCCGCACGTCGCCCTTCTTCCAGCTGTATTCCGGCTCGCTGGGCAGGCCGTCGCGCGCGTCGGCAACGGCGGCCTCGTCTCCATAAACCTTCAGGGATGCTTTGTTCATCGCGGGCTCCTTGTCGTTGTTAACCCTATTTAAACATAAGGTGCCGTCGAGGTGGACGGTACGTGCATCGGGCGCCCGGTGGGCGGCACGTGCCGCGGGAACGGCGCGGCGGCGGTCAGGCGATGCCGTACCGGTCTCGGTAGGCCGCCACCGCGTCCTTCGATTGCGCCAGTGCGGGATCGGTGGACAGGTAGCCGAACAGGTCGGCCAGGTTGCCGATCGAGATGACGGGAATGCCATAGTTCTGGCTGACTTCCTGTACCGCGGAAAGCGCCGACAGCTGGCCATCCTTGCCGCCCCGCTCCATCCGGTCCAGCGCGATCAGCACGGCGCATGGCTCGGCGCCGGCATTGCGGATCATTTCCACCGATTCGCGCACCGAGGTGCCGGCCGAAATCACGTCGTCGACGATCACCACCTTGCCCTGCAGCTTCGCGCCCACCAGCGTGCCACCCTCGCCGTGGTCTTTCGCTTCCTTGCGGTTATACGCGAACGACGTATTGCGGCCCTTCGCGGCCAGCGCCATCGCCGTGGCCGAGGCCAGCGTGATGCCCTTGTAGGCGGGGCCGAACAGCATGTCGAAATCCACGCCGGAATCGAGCAGCGTCTGCGCATAGAAGTCGGCCACTTTCGCCAGCGTGGCACCGTCGTGGAACAGGCCCGCGTTGAAGAAATACGGCGACTGGCGCCCCGCCTTGGTGGTGAACTGGCCGAATTTCAGCACTCCCGCCGAGACGGAAAACGCGATAAACTGTTGCCTCAAATTATTCATATGCTGGTCCTGTTCTCAAAAGTGCCCGTATTTTAATCCATGCCAAAGATCATTTCCGCCAACCTCAATGGCATCCGCTCCGCCGCCAAGAAGGGCTTTTTCGACTGGATGGGCACGCAGTCCGCCGATTTCATCTGCGTGCAGGAGCTCAAGTGCCAGGCCAGCGACATGACGGATGCGTTCCGCAATCCGCACGGCTACCATGGCCATTTCCATTATGCCGAGAAGAAGGGCTACTCGGGCACCGGCGTCTACAGCAAGATTGAACCGGATGCCGTGAAGATCGGCTTCGGCAGCCCCGAGTTCGATGCCGAGGGCCGCTACGTGCGCTGCGATTTCGGCGACCTGACGATCATTTCCGTATATTGCCCGTCCGGCTCCTCATCGCCCGAACGCCAGCTGGCCAAGTTCCGCTTCATGGAACTGTTCCTGCCCCACCTGATGGAATTGCGCGCGGAAGGCCGCGAAGTCGTCATCTGCGGCGACTGGAACATCGCCCACAAGGAAATCGACCTGAAGAACTGGAAGGGCAATCGGAAAAATTCCGGCTTCCTGCCGGAGGAACGGGCATGGCTGACCCGCATCTTCGACGAATGCGGCTACGTGGATGTGCACCGCGGCATCGATCCGCGCCCGGAACAGTACACGTGGTGGAGCAACCGCGGCCAGGCCTACGCCAAGAACGTGGGCTGGCGCATCGATTACCACGTGGCCACCCCCGGCATCGCCAAGTGTGCGCAGGAAGTGTCGGTCTACAAGGATGTGAAGTTTTCCGATCACGCGCCGCTGATCATCCAGTACGTGCGCTGAATTTCATTAAAGGCTGCGGCGGCTTTCGAAGTAGCGCCATTCCCCGCTTAAAGGATCGGGGAAGCCGATCGCCCTTGCCAGCAGTTTCAGCGGCGACGACACGTCGTCCTGCTTGCACGGCAGCGCCACCGGATAGAACGCATCGTTGACGATCGGGATGCCCAGCGCCGCCAGGTGCACGCGCAGCTGGTGCTGCCGGCCCGTGTGCGGCCATAGCCGGTACAGCACGTGCTCGCCGCGCCGCTCGATCACGTCGAGCATGGTTTCCGAATTCGGCTCGCCCGCCTCTTCCTTCATCGTGAAGAATTTGTCGCCCTGTACCATCCGGCTGCGGTAGCTGAACGGAAACTCGCGGCCCGGCAGCGGGCCGGCCAGCGCTTCGTATTCCTTCTGCACGAGGCGTTGCTGGAACAGCGACTGGTAGGCGCCGCGGCTGTCCAGGTTGCAGGAAAAGACGACGATGCCGGCCGTTTCGCGGTCGAGCCGGTGGATCGGCGCCAGTTCCTCGATGCCGAGTCTTGCGCGCAGCCGCACCAGCAGCGTTTCCTTCAGAAAGCGGCCGGTGGGAATCGTGGGCAGGAAATGCGGCTTGTCGGCGACGATGATGTGCTCGTCCTGGTACAGCACTTCTTCGGCGAACGGGATCGGCGTTTCGACATCGAGCTCGCGGTAGTAAAAGATGCGCAGGTTGCGCTTGTAGGGCGAAGCCGGCGCCAGCACCCTGCCCTGCGCGTCGACCACGTCGCCGCGCGCCATCCGCTCGCGCCACTGCGCCTCGGTCACGGCCGGGTAATTCGCCACCATGAAAGTGATCAGGTCGGGCCAGTCGCCCTCGGGCAGCCACAGGTAGCTGGGCGTGACGCCGTCGCGCATCGGCAACGGCGCCTTGCCGTGTAACTTGACGGTGGAAGACATGCAGGCAGGGCGATGGCGCGTTACGACTTGGGCAGCGGCGTGGTGCGGTAGGCCGGCAGCTTCGCCACCGTGGTGCCGCGCGTGCGCGCATACACCGGCAGCACCAGCGGCATGCTCTTGTTCATTTCGCCGATGCGGGTATCGCCGCTCGGGTGGGTGGACAGGAATTCGATCGGCGCGCGCGCATTCACGGCGCCCATCTTCTGCCACAGCGCGATGCCGGCACGGGGATCGAAGCCGGCGCGGGCCGCCAGGTCGATGCCGACCAGGTCGGCCTCGGTTTCCTCGCCGCGCGAGAATTTTAGCACGGCCGCCTGCGCCGCCATGCGGCCGCCGAAGTCGGTCAGGTTCGGATCGATGCCGAACAGCGCCGACGCGGCAATGCCGCCCACCTTGCCCGCGATCGCCGCCAGCTGCGATTCGCCCTGCCGCTTGCGGGCATGCTCGCGCAGCGCGTGGGCGATCTCGTGCCCCATCACCATCGCCACTTCATCGTCCGTCATGTTCAGCTTGCGCAGGATGCCGGTGAAGAAGGCAATGCGGCCACCGGGCATGCAGAACGCATTGACCTGGTCGGAATTGAGCAGGTTGACTTCCCACTTCCATTCGGCCGCCTCGGCATTCCAGCGGCCCACGTGCGGGATGATGCGCTTCGCGATCCCCCGCAGGCGCTGCAGCTGCGGATCGTTGTCGGGAACCAGCGCGTTCTTCTGGTCGGCTTCCTTCAACAGCGCGTCGTACTGCAGTTTCGACTGCTGGTTGACGGCCTGCTCATCGGACAGCACGCGCAGCCGCGACAGGCGCGTGACGGGAATCCCGTCCGCCGCGGGGGACGCGGTGGCGGGTTGCTGGGCCGGCGCCACCTGCATGGTGGCGGCCAGGGCGATCAGGGCAAGGCTGTGTTTCAGTCGTTTCATGATGGATATCCGTGCAACCGTGACATTTTGACAAATTTTGTGGTCATTCGCCACACGATATCACATGGCACATCATGGCCGGACTTCGCCACCGCGCTTGCGCAGCCGGAACACGGCCAGTTCGCCGCGCAGGTTCGGCAGGAAATCGACGATCCGCCCCTCGGCCAGCGCCACGTACTCCAGCACTTCGACCCCCACCTCGGCGGCCAGCGCGCGAAAATCCTCGATCGTCGCGCAGCGCACGTTCGGCGTGTCGTACCACTGGTACGGCAGCGTCTTCGACACCGGCATCCGGCCTTTCAGCAGCGCCACGCGGTGCGGCCAGTAGGCGAAGTTCGGGAACGACACGATGGCCTCGTTGCCGACGCGGACGATGTCGCGCAGCAGCGCCTCCACGTGCTGCATCATCTGCAGCGCGGACAGGCACAGCACAGTGTCGAACGAGTTGTCGCCGAACAGCGCCAGCCCGCCTTTCTCGAAATCCTGCTGTACCACGCGCACGCCGCGCTGGGTGCTTTCCAGCACCTTGTCGTCCGCCAGTTCCAGGCCGTAACCGGTGCAGCCCTTGTCGGTCTGCAGGTAATCCATCATGAAGCCGTCGCCGCAGCCCACGTCCAGCACGTGGGTGCCGGGCCGGATCCAGTGGGCGATGAACGCGAGGTCGGGCCGCGTGGTTTTCAGGTCGTCGAACGTCATGCCGTGCCTCCTTTCGGCTGGTTGGCGATCTGGCCGCGGATCTGTTCGAAATAGGCGCGCACCATGCTCAGGTATCGTGGATCCTCCAGCAGGAAGGCGTCGTGGCCGTGCGGCGCATCGATCTCCGCATAGGTCACTTCGCGGCGGTTGGCCAGCAGCGCCTGCACGATCTCGCGCGAGCGCTCCGGCGAGAAACGCCAGTCGGTCGTGAACGACGCGAGGAAGAATTTCGCCGTCGTCTTCGCCAGCGTGCGCGTCAGGTCGCCATCGTGCAGGCGCGCCGGGTCGAAGTAATCGAGCGCCTTGGTGATCAGCAGGTACGTGTTCGCGTCGAAGTACGTGGCGAACTTGTCGCCCTGGTAGCGCAGGTACGATTCGATCTCGAAGTCGATACCGAAGCCGAACTTGTAGCCTGCAGTCTCGGCCCCGCCCTTTTCCGCCATCGAACGCAGCTTGCGGCCGAATTTCTCGGCCATGTCGTCGTCGGACAGGTAGGTGATGTGGCCGACCATGCGGGCCACTTTCAGGCCGTTCTTCGGCACCACGCCGTGTTCGTAGAAGTCGCCGCCATGGTAATCCGGGTCGGACAGGATGGCCTGGCGCGCCACGTCGTTGAACGCGATGTTCTGTGCCGACAGCTTCGGCGTGGACGCGATGACCACGCAGTGGCGCAACCGGTCCGGGTACATGATGCTCCAGGCGAGCGCCTGCATGCCGCCCAGCGAGCCGCCCATCACGGCGGCGAACTGGCTGATGCCGAGGCGGTCGGCCAGGCGGGCCTGCGCGGCGACCCAGTCTTCCACCGTCACCACGGGAAACATGGCGCCGTAAGGCTTGCCGGTGGCGGGATTGGTGTGCATCGGGCCGGTGGAGCCGAAGCACGAGCCGAGGTTGTTGATGCCGATGACGAAGAACTTGTTGGTATCGACCGGCTTGTTGGGACCGACCATGTTGTCCCACCAGCCCACGTTCTTCGGGTCGTCGGCATACCAGCCGGCCACGTGGTGCGATGCGTTCAGCGCATGGCAGATCAGCACCGCGTTCGACTTGTCGGCATTGAGGGTGCCGTAGGTTTCATACATCAGCATGTAGTCGCGCAGCGACGCACCGCTTTGCAGGGGCAGGGGTTCCGCGAACGCCATGGTTTGCGGGGAAACGATTCCTATTGAGGACATGTTCTTGGATTTTTGGATTGTCTACTGCGGCGGCCCCGCGGGCCAGTGATGGTGGCGGGGCCCGAATGAGGGCACCCGCTGCAGGTACAGCTAATTACAGCGTTGGCTTTTACAGCATCAGCCGTTACATCGTCTGAAGCGACACGACGGCATCCGCGATGACGTCCGGGTCCATGGAACGAAGTATCTTGCGTGTTTGCGGCACGACCAGGCCCATGTCGGTGTTCAGGATTTCCTGTTTCACCGACAGCAGCTGCGCCGGATGCATCGAGAAATCGCGCAGGCCCATGCCGAGCAGCAGGCGCGTCAACTTGACGTCGCCCGCCATCTCGCCGCACACGGCAACATCGATACCGGCCTTGTGGCCGGCGGCTATGGTCATCGAAATCAGTTGCAGCACGGCGGGATGCAGGGGATTGTAAAGGTGCGCCACTTCATAATCAACCCGGTCGATCGCCAGCGTGTACTGGATCAGGTCGTTGGTGCCGATCGACAGGAACTTCATCTTCCGCACGAACATGGGCAACGCCAGCGCGGCGGCGGGGATTTCGATCATCGCGCCCACGTCGACGTTGGCGTCATACTTGATGTTCGCTTCGCGCAGTTCCGACTTGGCCAGTTCGATCATGGCCAGCGACTGGTCGATTTCGTGCGCGTGCGCCAGCATCGGGATCAGGATGCGCAGTTTGCCGAACGCGGAAGCGCGCAGGATCGCGCGCAGCTGCGTCAGGAAAATCTGCGGCTCCGACAGGCAGTAACGGATCGCGCGCAGGCCCAGCGCGGGATTGAGCGCCGTGTGTTCGGTGGTGTCGAGCGGCTTGTCCGCACCGATATCGAGCGTGCGGATCGTGACCGGCTTGCCCTTCATCGCCATGACGGCGCGGCGGTACTGTTCGAACTGCTCGTCCTCGGACGGCATGTCGCTGGCGCGGCCCATGAACAGGAACTCGGAGCGGAACAGCCCCACGCCGCCGGCGCCGGCTTCCAGCGCGGGGCCGCAGTCGTCCGGCAACTCGATGTTGGCCAGCAGCGTGATCGGCGTGCCGTCCTTCGTCACGGCCGGCGTTTTCTTCAGCTTGGAAAGCTTCTTGCGGGCGCGCTGCGCGGCCAGTTGCCGCTCGCGGTACTGTTCCAGCACCAGCGCGCTGGGACTGACGATGACCACGCCGGCATCGCCGTCGATGATCACCCAGTCGTCCTGCTCGATCAGGTTGGAAGCCTGCGACACGCCGACCGCCGCGGGGATATCGAGGCTGCGGGCCACGATCGCCGTGTGCGAGTTCTGGCCGCCCACGTCGGTGACGAAGCCGATGAACGAGCGGTCGCGGAACTTGAGCATGTCCGCCGGCGAGATGTCGTGCGCCACCACCACCATCTGCGCCATGAATTCGTCATCGTCCGGCTCCACCGGCGCCGGCAGCGGTTCGCTGCCCATCAGCACCTTCAGCACGCGCTCGGCGACCTGCTGGATATCGACCTTGCGCTCGCGAAGGTAGGGATCCTCGATCTCGTCGAACTGCGCAGACAGTTCCTCGATCTGCGTGACCAGGGCCCATTCTGCGTTGTAGTGGCGGCCGCGGATGATGTCCAGCGGCGCCTCGGAGATCATCGGATCGGAGAGGATCAGCGCGTGCACGTCGATGAACGCGCCCAGTTCGGTCGGCGCATCCTTCGGCAGCTCGTTCCACAACGTCTGCAGCTCGCGGTGCACGGTGGCCAGCGCCGTCTGCAGGCGCACCACCTCGGCTTCTACGTGTTCTTCCGCGATCAGGTAATGCTTGACGTCCAGTGCGGCGGGCGCGAGGATCTGCGCGCGGCCGATGGCAATGCCGCGCGAAACCGGTATGCCATGCAGTGTGAACGATGCCATCGGTGCTCCCCGGTCAAACGGCATTTACTCGCCTTCGCCGAACTTGTCGTTGACCAGTCCGGCCAGCGCCGTGATGCACTCCTGTTCGTCGGCCCCATCCGCTTCCAGGGTGACCTTGGCGCCCTTGCCGGCAGCGAGCATCATCACGCCCATGATCGACTTCGCGTTGATGCGCCGGCCGTTGCGGGTCAGCCAGACATCGCTCTTGAACCTGGCGGCCAGTTGGGTGAACTTGGCGGAAGCACGCGCATGCAAACCGAGCTTGTTGATAATTTCGAGTTCTTGCTGAATCATGTTTTTATCGTTTTAGTACTTACGTTGTCATGTCCCGAAGCGCCGCCGCGCGCCTTCCGTCGCCACTTATGATCCTATCGGCGCCTGATGGCATTTCTTTAATTGACCCTGATCCGGTTATCCACCCGCACCGCCCCGCTCTGCGCACCGGCCAGCGCCATTTCCACCACCACGTCCAGCGTATCCATGCGATAGGTGATCGCCCGCAGCAGCATCGGCAGGCTGATGCCGGCAATGACTTCGACGTGGCCCGCATCGGCCAGCTTGTTGCAGCAGTTGGCTGGCGTACCGCCCTTCACATCGGTGATGACCAGCACGCCGGAACCATCGTCCAGCCGCTTGATCGCCGCCGCGGCCAGCGCCTGGACATCGCCCAGGTCCTGGTCCGCCACCACGTCGATCGCTTCCAGGTGCTCCACGCTGGAACGGAACACGTGGGCCACCGCCGCCAGGAATGCTTCCCCCAGCGGCGCATGCGTCATGAGCAAAATGCCAACCATGCCGGTCCCCGTCAAACCGCTTGTTCGAGAGCGTCGATGAACATGGCGGCAACCTGGAAACCTGTCTGCTCCGTGATCTCCTGGAAACAGGTCGGACTGGTGACGTTGACCTCGGTCAGGTAGTCGCCGATCACGTCCAATCCTACCAGCAATAAGCCGCGTTCCGCCAATACCGGACCGATGGCTTCGGCGATTTCGCGATCGCGTTCGGTGAGCGGCTGGGCCACGCCGATGCCGCCGGCGGCCAGGTTGCCGCGCACTTCGGTGCCCTGCGGAATGCGTGCCAGCGAAAACGGCACCGGTTTGCCGCCGATGACGAGGATGCGCTTGTCGCCCTTGACGATGTCGGGAATGTAGCGCTGCGCCATGATCGTGCGGCGGCCGTTGTCGGAGAGTGTCTCGATGATCGCGCCGAGGTTCAGGGCATCGGCCTTGACCCTGAAGATGCCGGTGCCGCCCATGCCGTCCAGCGGCTTGAAGATCACGTCGCCATGTTCGGCATGGAAAGCGCGCAGGCGCGTTTCATCGGAGGTGACGATCGTCGGCGACGTGAATTGCGAGAACTGCGCGATCGACAGCTTTTCGTTGTGGTCGCGGATCGCCTGCGGGCTGTTGAACACCTTGGTGCCCTGCTTTTCCGCCAGCTGGAGCAGATACGTGCCGTACACGTATTCCATGTCGAACGGCGGGTCCTTGCGTTCGAGGATCGCGTCGAACGTGGACAACGCCACGTCTTCCGACGGCGCCGCCTCGTACCAGTCGTCCTGCCCGCCGCCCGTCATCGTGATGCGGGATACCCAGGCGCGGACGACGCCGTTCTCCAGCGCCATGTGGCGCTGCTGGAACGCGTACACCTCGTGGCCGCGCTTGGCGGCCTCGGCCATCATGGCGTACGTGGAGTCCTTGTAGATCTTGAAGTTCGCCAACGGGTCGGCAAGAAAAGCGATTTTCATGGGCGCATCCATTCGAAGTAATGGCTGATTTTAGCCGAGTTTCCCGGCAGGCACCGGGCCCGGCCCAGGCCACCCCGGCTCAGTACACTTCCGGGTTCGGATCGGTGCGTTCCATTTCCAGCGACGCCGCCAGCAGCGCCAGCCGGGCCACCACGCCATACACGTAGAAGCGGTTCGGCGCGGCGGTGCCGGGCTTGGCCTTCAGGTCGGGCACGGCGTGCTGCTGCGCGAACGCCAGCGGCACGAATTCCGAGCCGGGCGCGTTCAGGTTCTGGTCCACGCCCCGCTCGCCGTGCACGCGGTAGAAGCCGCCGACCACGTAGCGGTCGATCATGTAGACGACGGGCTCGGCCACGGCATCCTTGATGCTTTCGAACGTGGGCACGCCTTCCTGGATGTTCAGGTCGCTGACGACCTGGCCATCCTTCACCACCGACATCTTCTCGCGCTGCGCCGGCGACAAATCCTTCAGCTCGGCGGCATCGCGGATGCTGATGATGCCCTTGCCATAGGTTCCCGCATCCGGCTTGATGATGACGAACGGCTTTTCCTTGATGCCGTATTCCTTGTATTTCTTGCGGATCTTGGCCAGCACGGCATCGACATTGCCGGCCAGGCAATCCTGGCCTTCGCCGGTTTGCAGGTCGACCTCGCCGCAGCGGGCGTGGAACGGGTTCACCATCCAGGGATCGACCCCGATCAGCTTGCCGAACTTCTTCGCCACCTCATCGTAGGCGGTGAAATGGTTGTGCTTGCGGCGCAGGGCCCAGCCCGCGTGCAGCGGCGGCAGCAGGCTTTGCTCGTGGATGTTTTGCAGGATGTCCGGCATGCCGGCCGACAGGTCGTTGTTCAACAGGATCGTGCAGGGATCGAAATCCTTCAGGCCCACGCGACGCCCGTTGGCCGAACGCTCGAGCGGCTCGACGACCAGCATGTTGCCATCGGGCAGCGCCAGCGGCGTCGGCTGCGTGATCTCGGGGTTCAGCGTGCCCAGGCGCACGTGCAGCCCGGTCTGGCGGAAGATCTGCGCCAAGCGCGCGATGTTTTCCAGGTAGGTGGGATGACGGTTGTAGCTTTCCGGAATCACCAGCAGGTTGCGCGCATCCGGGCAGTACTTGTCGATCGCGGCCATCGCGGCCTGCACCGACAGCGGCAGCATTTCGCTGGCCAGGTAGTGGAAACCGCCGGGGAACAGGTTGGTGTCCACCGGGGCCAGCTTGTAGCCGGCATTGCGCAGATCGACGGAGCAGTAGAACGGTGGCGTGTGTTCCTGCCATTCCAGCCGGAACCAGCGCTCGATGGCGGGGGTGGCGGCGAGGATTTTTTCTTCGAGATCGAGCAGCGGTCCGGTCAGGGCCGTGACGAGGTGGGGAACCATGCTTACATCCTTGTAGTGATTGGGACTGCGCGTCGTCGGGGAAGCGGTCGATGGACTGAACCGGCGGCCGGGAAGACGAGCTCACCAAATCAGGGCAAAAACGTCATTTTAAAGGTCCAGAACGCAAAAAAGCGCCCCGGAGGGCGCTTCTGGCGGCAAAACCGCGTGAATCGGCGACAGGTCAGATGTGATACGCCGTTTCGCCGTGGCTGTTGATGTCCAGGCCTTCGCGTTCCTGCTCTTCCGGCACGCGCAGGCCGATCACCACGTCCACCAGCTTGTAGGCGATGAAGGCCACGATGCCCGACCACAGGATCGTGACGCCCACGCCGATCAGCTGGTTGATGACCTGGCTGCCGATCGAGTAGTCGGCCGAGGCCTTGTTGGCAACGTAGTCCCACACGCCCTGGCCGCCCAGCGATGGTGCGGCGAACACGCCGGTCAGCACCGCGCCGAGGATACCGCCCACGCCGTGCACGCCGAACACGTCCAGCGAGTCGTCGGCGCCCAGCATGCGTTTCAGGCCGTTCACGCCCCACAGGCAGACCACGCCGGCCAGCAGGCCGATGACCAGGCCGCCCATCGGGCCGACGAAACCGGCCGCCGGGGTGATCGCCACCAGGCCGGCCACGGCACCGGATACGGCGCCCAGCATCGAAGGCTTGCCCTTGAAGATCCATTCGGCGAACAGCCAGGACACGGTGGCGGCGGCGGTGGCCAGCAGCGTGTTCAGGAAGGCCAGCGCGGCCACGTCGCCCGCTTCCAGCGCGGAGCCGGCGTTGAAGCCGAACCAGCCCACCCACAGCAGCGAGGCGCCGATCATCGTCATCACCAGCGAGTGCGGCGCCATCGATTCGCGGCCGTAGCCGACGCGCTTGCCCATCATGTAGGCACCCACCAGGCCGGCAACGGCGGCGTTGATGTGCACCACGGTGCCGCCGGCGAAGTCCAGCGCGCCGTGGCCCCACAGGTAACCGCCCTTGGCCGTTGCCGTCGCCAGCGAGGCGGCATCGGTGATCGTGTCCGGGCCGGTCCAGAACCAGACCATGTGCGCCATCGGCAGGTAGGCGAACGTGAACCAGAGCACGATGAAGGCCAGCACGGCGGCGAATTTCGCGCGCTCGGCAAAGGCGCCGACGATCAGCCCGCAGGTGATCGCGGCAAACGTGCCCTGGAACGCCACGAAGATGAATTCGGGAATGACGACGCCCTTGCTGAAGGTGGCGGCATACGCGAACGTGCCGGCGACCGGGTCATAGATGCCGTTCAGCAGCGCACGGCTGAACCCGCCGAAGAACGCATTGCCTTCAGTGAACGCGATCGAATAGCCGTAGATACACCACAGCACGATGATCAGCGAGAAGATCGTGAAGATCTGCATCAGCACGGACAGCATGTTCTTGGAGCGTACCAGACCGCCGTAGAACAGGGCCAGTCCGGGAATCGACATCATGATGACCAGCAGCGTGGAGACGAACATCCACGAGGTATCGCCCTTGTGCGGCGTTGGCGCGGCGGCGGGTGCTGCTGCTGCTGCGGGCGCGGCGGCAGCAGGTGCCGCGGCGGGTGCAACTTCGGCCGCGGCCGGCGCGGCGGCGGTGGCCGCCGGCGCGTCGGCCGTGGCGGCATCCTGCGACCAGGCCGGCGCCGCGCTGAACGCCATCAGCATGGCTGCCCCGGCCAGCCACTTCGTTATCATTTTCTTCATCGGATTCCCCTTTTTTATTTAAAGCGCATCGTTGCCGGTTTCGCCGGTCCGGATACGGATGACCTGTTCCAGGTTATAAACGAAAATCTTGCCGTCGCCGATTTTGCCGGTCCGGGCAGCCGTTTCGATGGCTTCGATGGCCTGCTCGACGATGGCATCGTCGACCGCCGCTTCGATCTTGGTCTTGGGCAGGAAGTCGACCACGTATTCGGCGCCGCGGTACAGCTCCGTGTGGCCTTTCTGGCGACCGAAACCTTTGACTTCGGTCACGGTGATCCCTTGCACGTTGATCGCGGACAGGGCTTCACGCACCTCGTCCAGCTTGAACGGCTTGATGATGGCGGTAATCATTTTCATGGCAGGCCTCGTTTGTGGTTCAGAAGGTTTTGGACAGGGTCAGCACGGCACCGGATTTGCCCAGGTTCTTGCCGTTCGTCGGTGCGATGTAGGCTTCGGTGTTGGTATCGACATAGGCCAGCGATACCGTGGCAACGCCGAAGTCCTTGGTGATGCCCACTTTCCAGTCGGTGTAATCGGCATAGCCGTTATTCTTGACTTTCTGGTGGCCCACGTGCAGGTTCAGGATGAAGCCCTGGGCCAGTTCCTGGTTGACGGAAGCATCCAGGTACTGGCTGTTCTTGCTGTCGGCAAAGCCGAACAGGTTCGTCAGCGAATGGGAGTATTTCAGCGTGGCGGGACCAAAGCCCACCTGGCCGTACAATTCGAACGTGTTCGCGCTGGTCGGCAGCGAGTTCGATGCGTAGATGTAGCCCAGGCCGCCCACGTCGTACGTGAAGCCGGAGCCGATATCGCCGCGTTTGCCGGCATACACATCCCATTCGACGCTGCCGTCGCCGCCGCCGTCCTTGACCCACTTGATCGTGGACAGCCAGGTGCCCGCGTAGAAACCTGTCGGGTTGTTGACCCAGTCGGCGCCGCCCTGCAGCGCCGGTTTCAGGCGGGTTTGCGAGATACCGCGATAACGGTAATCGCTGGTGATGGCCGCGTTGAAGCTGATCTCATTGTCCGGTTTCGCCTCGGGTGCCGCGGCGGCTTCCTGTGCCTGGGCCTGGCCTGTCGCGATGCATGCGAACAGTACGGCGATGGACAGGGCGGAGCGCTTGCTCGGGTGGGTCATGGCGATTTCCTTTTGAGTGAACTTTTATTGCGGTTTAAAATTCGTCTGACGCGTTGTCTCGTTACCTAAAGCAGAATGCGTGCCAGCAAGTAGTTGCTGAGCTGCTAGCCGAGCCGCCGACCGGGACATCTGTTTCGCACCAAATAATCTTCGTACTGGCACCATTCTGGTGCATTTGAACGAAAAACTCACCGGAGCCCATTGTGGACATGAACGCCTTTTTCAACGACCTGCAGAACAAGATCAACCACGCCATCGAAAACTCGCCCGCCAAGGATATCGAACGCAACGTGAAAGCCATGATGACGCAGGGCTTTTCCAAGCTGGACCTGGTAACGCGGGAGGAATTCGACATCCAGGCGCAGGTATTGGCCAAGACCCGCGCGCGCCTGGAACTGCTGGAAACGCGCCTGGCCGAACTGGAAGCGAAAATCGCTGCGGAAAAAGCACCCCTGTAATGCCCGGGCGCGCTTGTCGCGCCGCAATGCCCCACCCGCTGCACGGCTCTACGATGCAGGATCGTCGAGTCGCAGCGGGGAATCATGAGCCTGGCCGTCCTGAAAAGCCGTGCGTTGAACGGCATCGAAGCGCCTGAAGTCAGCGTTGAAGTTCACCTGGCCAACGGCTTGCCGGCCTTTCACATCGTCGGACTGGCCGAGACGGAAGTGAAGGAAGCACGCGACCGCGTGCGCGCCGCCATCCTCAACGCCGGCTTTGAAATGCCGGCGCACCGCATCACCGTCAACCTGGCCCCGGCCGACCTGCCCAAGGAATCGGGCCGCTTCGACCTGCCGATCGCTCTCGGCATCCTGGCTGCTTCCGGCCAGATTCCCACACCACCACTGGCCCGCTACGAATTCGCAGGTGAACTGTCGCTCACCGGCGAGCTGCGCCCGATCCGCGGCGCACTGGCCATGACGTTCGCGATGCAACGCGCCCAGGCCCGCAGCGCGTTCGTCCTGCCTCTGGCGAACGCGGACGAAGCGGCACTGGTCGATGGCGCGGCCGTGTACCCGGCCGCCACGCTGCTGGAGGTCTGCAACCATTTTTGTGCGGCGGACGATACCGCCAGGCTGGCGCGGCACCGGTGCGCGCCCAGGGCCGTGATCGCCGAGCGTCCCGATTTCGCCGAAGTGAAAGGGCAATGGCATGCCAAGCGAGCGCTGGAAGTGGCGGCGGCCGGCGGGCACAGCATCTTGATGGTCGGCCCGCCGGGCGCAGGCAAGACAATGCTGGCATCGCGTTTCGCCGGCCTGCTGCCGTCGATGACGAACGACGAAGCGCTGGAAGCGGCGGCGGTGCAGTCGCTGACAGGCACGTTTACGGCCGCAGCGTGGAAATTGCGGCCGTTCCGGGCGCCGCATCACACATCGTCCGGCGTGGCACTGGTTGGCGGTGGCAGCGTGCCCCGGCCCGGCGAGATATCCCTGGCGCATTGCGGCGTGCTGTTCCTCGACGAATTGCCGGAGTTCGATCGCCGCGTGCTCGAAGTGCTGCGCGAGCCGCTCGAATCGGGACGTGTAACGATCTCGCGCGCCGCCCGCCAGGCCGAGTTTCCGGCACGGTTCCAGCTTGTCGCCGCGATGAACCCCTGCCCATGCGGCTACCATGGGCATGTCTCGGGCAAATGCAAATGCTCGGAAGATGCGATCGTGCGCTACCAGGGCCGGGTCTCCGGCCCGCTGCTCGACCGCATCGACATGCAGATCGAAGTTGGCCCGGTGCCGACCGATACGCTCCACACCGCCGAAGATGGCGAACCTTCCGAAGTGATCGCCGCGCGGGTGGAGACGGCATTCCAGCGGCAGCTGGACCGGCAGCACAAGAGCAACCGTTACCTGAGCTCGCGTGAAATCGACCGCCATTGCAAGCCCGAACGTGCCGGACAAGACTTGCTGCACAAGGCCATGCTGCAGTTCCACTGGTCGGCGCGCGCCTATCACCGCGTGCTGCGGGTGGCGCGAACGATTGCCGACCTGGCCGATTCCGAAGCCGTGCAAGCGAAGCATGTGGCCGAGGCCGTTCAATTCCGCCGCGTACTGCGCCAGACCTGACTGGCGATTCGACAGTCGCGCCGATGGCGCCGGGCTTCCGAGGCTGCTACCATCGGTGCATGAGACTCCACTTTTCGATTCCCATGGCGGTTGCCGTTGCCGCGACGGTGAGTGCGTGCAGCCCCAAGTTCGACTGGCGTGATTATCGTAGTGCCGAGGCATCGTATTCGGTGCTGTTCCCGGACAAGCCTGCGACGCACACACGCACGGTCAATCTCGACGGCCGCCAGGCGGCGATGACAATGACTGCGGCCGAGGTCGACGGTACCATTTTTGCTGTCGGCACCGCGGCCCTCCCCGATGCAGCCCAGGCCAGGCATGCCGTCGGGGCGATGCGCACGGCAATGGTGCGCAATATCGGCGGCAACATAACGAAGGAGGCCGAACGCGAAGGCGGGCTGGAAGTCGAGGCCCATGGCGTGAGCAATGCGCGCCCGATGCAATTGCATGCCAGGTTCGTCGCCCGGGACAGCCGGGCGTACCAGGTAATTGTCATGGGACCGGAAAAGGCGGTCGATGCGGAAAACATTGACACCTTCATACGCTCTTTTAAGCTGAACTGAAAGGCGACGTGTGTCGCCGGTGTGCCCCGGCAAGTCATGATATCGTTGGATTACTAAAACAACACATCAGGAAGCGCCATGTTAATCACATTCAAATCCCAATCCTCATCCGAAGTCACGATGTACCAGGAACACGCACAACGGATCCTGGATGTGCTCAACAAGAACCACACACGAGGCGTCATTACGGCTGCCGAGGCTGCCCAGGCAGTGGCATTGCTGGAGCAGGAAATTGCGTTAAGCAAATTACACCCGGAAGTGGATGCCGAACACGCGAGTCATTCGCATCCCCATCACCTCCCGGAAGTGGATGAAACGGCGGAGATGGCCGAGAAAAACCATATCGGTTTCGCCCAGCGTGCATTCCCGCTGCTGGAAATGCTGCGCGCCGCGCGGGATGCCAACGACAATATCGTCTGGGGTGTTTGATTGGTCTGATGCTGGTGTCAGACACTTTTTTTCACAGGAAAAAGGTGTCTGACAACGGTTTTCCCATGCGTTTCGACTCTCGAAAGCAAAAAACCCCCATCTGCACTGAACGCGATCTTGAGCGCGTTCAGTGCAGATGGGGGTTTTTCTATATAACAGCCTGATTGAACCCACTTTCACACTGGTTGCAGTAGCGAAGCCCGGCAATGCTGGGCTGAGCAATCGGCGCGATTAATCTGCAATGCCCGGCGGAGCACAAAAACCATGGACAGGGAGCCCAGTCCGCAGCGCCCTGCTGACGCAGCGCTCCAAAGCAAAAAACCCCCACCAGATTCATTTGGTGGGGGTTTCTCTATATAACAGCCTGACGATAACCTACTTTCACACTGGTTGCAGTAGCGAAGCCCGGCAATGCTGGGTTGAGCAATCGGCGCGATTAATCAGCAATGCCCGGCGGAGCACAAAAACCATGGACAGCGAGCCCAGTCCGCAGCGCCCGGCTGAAGCAGCGCCCCAAAGCAAAAAACCCCCACCAGATTCATCTAGTGGGGGTTTCTCTATATAACAGCCTGACGATAACCTACTTTCACACTGGTTGCAGCACTATCATCGGCGCAAAGTCGTTTCACGGTCCTGTTCGGGATGGGAAGGGGTGGGACCGACTTGCTATGGTCATCAGGCATGACTTGTACGTAGCGTCGCTCCCTGTCGGGCAGCGCAGCTACTAATCTGGAAGAAGTAAAGTTAAGGTAGTTCAAGCTGCATCATCAAACACAGGCAAATGCTCCACAACCGTCAAGGTTATAGGGACAAGCCTTACGGGCAATTAGTATCAGTTAGCTTAATGCATTACTGCACTTCCACACCTGACCTATCAACGTCCTGGTCTCGAACGACCCTTCAAAGAGCTCAAGGCTCTGGGAAATCTCATCTCAAGGCAAGTTTCCCGCTTAGATGCTTTCAGCGGTTATCTCTTCCGAACTTAGCTACCCGGCAATGCCACTGGCGTGACAACCGGTACACCAGAGGTTCGTCCACTCCGGTCCTCTCGTACTAGGAGCAGCCCCCTTCAAATTTCCAACGCCCACGGCAGATAGGGACCAAACTGTCTCACGACGTTTTAAACCCAGCTCACGTACCACTTTAAATGGCGAACAGCCATACCCTTGGGACCGGCTACAGCCCCAGGATGTGATGAGCCGACATCGAGGTGCCAAACTCCCCCGTCGATATGAACTCTTGGGAGGAATCAGCCTGTTATCCCCAGAGTACCTTTTATCCGTTGAGCGATGGCCCTTCCATACAGAACCACCGGATCACTATGTCCTACTTTCGTACCTGCTCGACTTGTCGGTCTCGCAGTTAAGCACGCTTATGCCATTGCACTATTAGCACGATGTCCGACCGTACCTAGCGTACCTTCGAACTCCTCCGTTACACTTTAGGAGGAGACCGCCCCAGTCAAACTGCCTACCATGCACTGTCCCCGATCCGGATGACGGACCAAGGTTAGAACCTCAAATGAACCAGGGTGGTATTTCAAGGTTGGCTCCACGAGAACTGGCGTCCCCGCTTCAAAGCCTCCCACCTATCCTACACAGATTGATTCAAAGTCCAATGCAAAGCTACAGTAAAGGTTCATGGGGTCTTTCCGTCTAGCCGCGGGTAGATTGCATCATCACAAACATTTCAACTTCGCTGAGTCTCGGGAGGAGACAGTGTGGCCATCGTTACGCCATTCGTGCAGGTCGGAACTTACCCGACAAGGAATTTCGCTACCTTAGGACCGTTATAGTTACGGCCGCCGTTTACTGGGACTTCAATCAAGAGCTTGCACCCCATCATTTAATCTTCCAGCACCGGGCAGGCGTCACACCCTATACGTCCACTTTCGTGTTTGCAGAGTGCTGTGTTTTTATTAAACAGTCGCAGCCACCATTTTATTGCAACCCTTTCACCCTCATGGAGTAAACCATTCAAGCTACCGGGGCGTACCTTTTCCCGAAGTTACGGTACCAATTTGCCGAGTTCCTTCTCCCGAGTTCTCTCAAGCGCCTTAGAATACTCATCTCGCCCACCTGTGTCGGTTTGCGGTACGGTCTCGTATGACTGAAGCTTAGAGGCTTTTCTTGGAACCACTTCCGATTGCTTCGCAGCACATGGCCGCTCGTCCCGTTCCCTTGAATTACGTGCCCGGATTTGCCTAAGCACCTTCTATGAAACAGAAACTGACTATTCCAACAGTCAGACAACCTTCCGCGATCCGTCCCCCCATCGCATCATACGACGGTGCAGGAATATTAACCTGCTTCCCATCAGCTACGCATCTCTGCCTCGCCTTAGGGGCCGACTCACCCTGCTCCGATGAACGTTGAACAGGAAACCTTGGGCTTACGGCGTGCGGGCTTTTCACCCGCATTATCGCTACTCATGTCAGCATTCGCACTTCTGATACCTCCAGCATCCTTTACAAGACACCTTCGCAGGCTTACAGAACGCTCTCCTACCATATCTATTGCTAGATATCCGCAGCTTCGGTGACTGGCTTAGCCCCGTTACATCTTCCGCGCAGGACGACTCGATCAGTGAGCTATTACGCTTTCTTTAAATGATGGCTGCTTCTAAGCCAACATCCTGACTGTTTTAGCCTTCCCACTTCGTTTTCCACTTAGCCAATCTTTGGGACCTTAGCTGGCGGTCTGGGTTGTTTCCCTCTTGACACCGGACGTTAGCACCCGATGTCTGTCTCCCAAGCTCGCACTCATCGGTATTCGGAGTTTGCAATGGTTTGGTAAGTCGCGATGACCCCCTAGCCATAACAGTGCTCTACCCCCGATGGTGATACTTGAGGCACTACCTAAATAGTTTTCGGAGAGAACCAGCTATTTCCAAGTTTGTTTAGCCTTTCACCCCTATCCACAGCTCATCCCCTAATTTTTCAACATTAGTGGGTTCGGTCCTCCAGTGCGTGTTACCGCACCTTCAACCTGGCCATGGATAGATCACTTGGTTTCGGGTCTACACCCAGCAACTAACGCCCTGTTCGGACTCGATTTCTCTGCGGCTCCCCTATTCGGTTAACCTCGCTACTGAATGTAAGTCGCTGACCCATTATACAAAAGGTACGCCGTCACGGAACAAGTCCGCTCCGACTGTTTGTATGCACACGGTTTCAGGATCTATTTCACTCCCCTCCCGGGGTTCTTTTCGCCTTTCCCTCACGGTACTGGTTCACTATCGGTCGATTACGAGTATTTAGCCTTGGAGGATGGTCCCCCCATGTTCAGACAGGATTTCTCGTGTCCCGCCCTACTTGTCGCATACTTAGTACCACCGGTCTGATTTCGCGTACGGGGCTATCACCCACTATGGCGCCTATTTCCAGAGGCTTCCACTACCAGTCCGACTATCATATGCAGGCTCATCCCATTTCGCTCGCCACTACTTTGGGAATCTCGGTTGATTTCTTTTCCTGCAGCTACTTAGATGTTTCAGTTCGCCGCGTTCGCTTCACACACCTATGTATTCAGTGAGTGATACCCTAAAAGGGTGGGTTTCCCCATTCGGAAATCTTCGGATCAATGCTCGTTTGTCAGCTCCCCGAAGCTTATCGCAGACTTCTACGTCCTTCATCGCCTGTAATCGCCAAGGCATCCACCATGTGCACTTATTCACTTGTCCCTATAACCTTGACGGCTATCGGTATCAAGCATTTACTACTGTGTTTCTGATGAGCTTTATTACTACCCTGAACATGCGATGTCTCGCACATTCAATAAAACTTTACTTCTTCCAGATTGTTAAAGAACGAAACAGCAGTGATCTCTAAAAGATCAAATCTAAATCTCGGGACTTAGATTTGACATCTCGAAAACGTGGTGGAGGATGACGGGATCGAACCGACGACCCCCTGCTTGCAAAGCAGGTGCTCTCCCAGCTGAGCTAATCCCCCAGGATTTTCTTGTGCCTGATACGTGGTGGGTCTGGTTGGGCTCGAACCAACGACCCCCGCGTTATCAACACGGTGCTCTAACCAGCTGAGCTACAGACCCGCGCTACAACACGATTGCGGTACTACTGTTTCTTCTTCATTCGACAGTCGATAAGTGTGGACGTTTAATGAGCAAGGATTCCGAAGAATCGTGCCTACTCTAGAAAGGAGGTGATCCAGCCGCACCTTCCGATACGGCTACCTTGTTACGACTTCACCCCAGTCACGAATCCTACCGTGGTAAGCGCCCTCCTTGCGGTTAAGCTACCTACTTCTGGTAAAACCCGCTCCCATGGTGTGACGGGCGGTGTGTACAAGACCCGGGAACGTATTCACCGCGACATGCTGATCCGCGATTACTAGCGATTCCAACTTCATGCAGTCGAGTTGCAGACTACAATCCGGACTACGATACACTTTCTGGGATTAGCTCCCCCTCGCGGGTTGGCGGCCCTCTGTATGTACCATTGTATGACGTGTGAAGCCCTACCCATAAGGGCCATGAGGACTTGACGTCATCCCCACCTTCCTCCGGTTTGTCACCGGCAGTCTCATTAGAGTGCTCTTTCGTAGCAACTAATGACAAGGGTTGCGCTCGTTGCGGGACTTAACCCAACATCTCACGACACGAGCTGACGACAGCCATGCAGCACCTGTGTTACGGTTCTCTTTCGAGCACTCCCAAATCTCTCCGGGATTCCGTACATGTCAAGGGTAGGTAAGGTTTTTCGCGTTGCATCGAATTAATCCACATCATCCACCGCTTGTGCGGGTCCCCGTCAATTCCTTTGAGTTTTAATCTTGCGACCGTACTCCCCAGGCGGTCTACTTCACGCGTTAGCTGCGTTACTAAGTCAATTAAGACCCAACAACTAGTAGACATCGTTTAGGGCGTGGACTACCAGGGTATCTAATCCTGTTTGCTCCCCACGCTTTCGTGCATGAGCGTCAGTCTTGACCCAGGGGGCTGCCTTCGCCATCGGTGTTCCTCCACATCTCTACGCATTTCACTGCTACACGTGGAATTCTACCCCCCTCTGCCAAACTCTAGCCTTGCAGTCTCCATTGCCATTCCCAGGTTAAGCCCGGGGATTTCACAACAGACTTACAAAACCGCCTGCGCACGCTTTACGCCCAGTAATTCCGATTAACGCTTGCACCCTACGTATTACCGCGGCTGCTGGCACGTAGTTAGCCGGTGCTTATTCTTCAGGTACCGTCATGAGGCACGGATATTAGCCGTACCCTTTTCTTCCCTGACAAAAGAGCTTTACAACCCGAAGGCCTTCTTCACTCACGCGGCATTGCTGGATCAGGGTTGCCCCCATTGTCCAAAATTCCCCACTGCTGCCTCCCGTAGGAGTCTGGACCGTGTCTCAGTTCCAGTGTGGCTGGTCGTCCTCTCAGACCAGCTACTGATCGTCGCCTTGGTGAGCCTTTACCTCACCAACTAGCTAATCAGATATCGGCCGCTCCAGGAGCATGAGGTCTTGCGATCCCCCACTTTCATCCATAGATCGTATGCGGTATTAGCGTAACTTTCGCTACGTTATCCCCCACTCTTGGGCACGTTCCGATATATTACTCACCCGTTCGCCACTCGTCAGCGGAGCAAGCTCCCTGTTACCGTTCGACTTGCATGTGTAAAGCATGCCGCCAGCGTTCAATCTGAGCCAGGATCAAACTCTTCAGTTTAATCTCTGTTTAAAGTCATTGCTGACTTGGTCGCCCATTCAAAATACTGACGAACCTTCTTGCGAAGGTTACGTTTATTTCTTATGAGCGTTTGATGCTATATTTTGAGCTGTCGGGGCCGAAGCCCCGGGCACATCATCAAACGCCCACACTTATCGACTGTTGATTGTTAAAGAATTCTGCCCTTGAAGGCTTGCTGCGGATCTTGCAGACCCGGCGACAAATCGTTGTGTTTGTCAGCAGCAGAGAGATGAGATTATGCGGTGTTTCGTGCAGCTCGTCAACCCCTGGGTTTGTATCGCAATGTTGCATCAGCGATCCAAACTTGCCTGTCGCAGCGTTTCGTTTTCACGTCTGCGTTGCGGCAGGGACGGAATTATAGCCAGCGCCGCACTGCCTTGCAAGCCCCTTTGTAGCCGCCAAGTAAATTCCTGTTACCAGGGCACATGCGATCCATGCCGACCACAAGGTATGGGTCAGGAAATGTGCCCCACGTAGCTGCTGCATCCACCCTGTCGCTATTCCTGCAATCAGCATCAATGCGCCGACGCCCATGGCCTTGCGGCGACTGTGCGGCCACCAGAACGCCGCGATGGAAATCAGCCACAACGCGCTCGATGCATGCCCTCCCGGCATGCAATGGCCCGGGCTGATTCCAGCAGGCATCCGCTCCAGCAGGCGAATGTAAGGCTCGGTGCCTCCATAGCGCTGCAGATCCCAGGGGCAATGCGACGTACTCGCATGTTTCAGCAGGCTGATTGCCAGCGGTACCAATACCGCCGACATCGCAACGACCCTTATCCCTGTCCGGCGGGAATCCTTCCACCCGTGACAGGGACGCACGGCATCCCACAATGCCATCAGGACGGCGGATGCCGCCAGCACCGACAGGATCCCCTTGAGGATCACATGGTTGAATGTCTCGGCCAGCCACGCATGCTGCATGGGAAAGCTGCGCGAAATGCGATCGAAGGCGGCATCGGCCAGCAGGATGTCGATATCGCTGGCATTCCCGATCCAGAGGATCACTACTGCGGACAACAATAGTCCACTGCCCGTCATCCAGGCGGTACGTGAACGAAACATGTCAATTGTCCCGCGTGCAGGGGTGGATCACATCCAGCTTCGGGTTATAGACAGCCGTACTTACATTCAACATTCCGAGGACTGTATGGAACACGTTGTCATGGGAAAACTGCTGCGTCCTTCGTGCGGCCAGGCAGCTGTTGTCGATCTTGAAGCGCTCGCGGAAGCTGTCCGACAGCCACATCATCATCGGCACGCGCCGCTGTTCGGCCGGCGAAATGATATAGGGCGCCCCATGCAGGTACATATTGTGTTCGCCCAGCGATTCGCCATGGTCCGAGAAATACAGCATGGCCGTATCGACACCGTCTTCCGCCGCCGCCGCGCGCAGCAGGTCGATTGTCTTGCTCAGCACAAAGTCGGTGTACAGGATCGTATTGTCGTAAGCCGCCACGATCGATTCGCGTGAACAGTCTTCCAGCTCGTTGGTCCGGCACACGGGGCCGAATTTCCCGAACCCGGCCGGATAGCGCTTCGCATATTCGGGGCCGTGGCTGCCTTTCTGGTGCAGCACGATGACCAGGTCTTTCTTCGCATCCCGGATCATCTGCCGCATGCCAGCCAGCAAACGCTCGTCGTAGCACTCTTCCGCGGTGCACGCGGGATCGCCCGGTACCGGCTGCGATACGTCTTCATAACGAACGCGGTCGCACGTGCCCTTGCAGCCGGAATTATTGTCACGCCACAGTACATCGAAGCCGGCGTGCTTCAGTACATCGAGCAACCCTTCCTGGCTGGCGGCCTTGTCGGCGGCATAGTCGTCGCGCCCCAGGTTGGAAAATACGCATGGCACCGAAACCGCCGTCGCCGTGCCGCATGAACCGACGTTCGTGAAATTGACCAGCCCCGGCTCCGCCGCCAGCAGCGGATTGGTTTGCCGGCCATACCCGTTCAGCGAAAAATTCATCGCCCGCGCGGTTTCCCCCACCACGATGATCGTCACCGCCCGCCGCCCCGGCACCGCTGCCCATTTGCCGCCCCTGCTCGCATCCGTTCCCAGCGGTGCGAGCACGGCCGGGGTCGCCCACTTGCGCTTCAGGTAACCGTGCGTTGCCTGGAACATATTGGTGGGTGTCAGCAGGAAGCGCAGTTCACGATGCTCGCGCACGGCCGGCGCCAGCGTCTTGAACAGCAATATCAGCAGGCCGGCGATCGCCAGCAGCGACAGCGCGAGCGTGCCCAGTTTGACCAGCAGGTCGCGCCGCACCGGCGGAAAGCGCAGCGGCAGCCGCCATACCAGCAGCGATGGCAGGATGCCCAGCAGCGTGACGGTCTGCACCATCTGCCAGCTCAGCAGTTCATGCGTTTCCTTCGGGTCTGTCTCGACCACGTTTTGCACCATCGAGGCATCGATCGCCACGCCATAATGGTTCATGAAATACGACGCGGCCGACGCCCCCAGGAACAGGGTGATCAGCACCGGCTTGATGACGAAACGGAAATTGACCAGCGTCAGGAGCGCATTGAACAGCAGCACCAGGGCGATGAACGCGCCCAGGTACACGGGAAGGTTGCCCAGCCGTGCGCCGCCTGTGGCGGAAAGGAACGTTTTCCAGAAACTGGTGTTATAGGCCAGAACCAGGAAGACGGAGGCGCCGAATGTCAGCGTGGGGGCGCCAATGCGCGGCAGTGTCGTGATGTTCACCGTTGAAGCTCCGGATTCGAAGCTTCAACGATACCGATCTGCAAGTAAACTTCGCGTCAAGCACCGGTTAAGGACGGGTTAACAGGCGCCGGCTTTTCCGGGAAGTGGATCTCGATACAGCTGCCGGGCGAATATTGCCCCGGTGGTTGTTCCGTGAGTACGAGCGTGGCACCCAGGTGGCTGCAGATGCGCTGCACCAGCCCAAGCCCGAGTCCGGTGCCCGACGAGCCCCGCGCTTCGGCGGGAATGGGCTCATTGCGCAAGCGTGCCCGGGCGGCCGGCGGCAGGCCGGGTCCGGTGTCTTCGACGATCACGCCGTGTCCTTCGAGCCTGACTTCCACGTGGCCCCGTTCCGTGTACTGGCATGCATTGCGCACCAGGTTGCCGACAGCCGCCAGTACCAGCTCGCGCACTCCCTGGAAGACGAAGTCGTCGCCGCCGGCATAGCGCAACGCCACCGGCCGGCCGGCCACCAGCACCTGGCAACGCGCCACCTCTTCACGCACCAGCGCATCGGCCGAAATTGGCGTCCATTCCAGCCGCTCCGGCGAACGCGCCAGCCGCAACAGCACGGACGTCGTATCGCTGGCCTCGCGCGCGGCCCGGTATATCCGCTCGGCCGGCGCGCGCACCACCGGGTCGATGCCGGTCTGCGCCAGCAATACCTCGGCCGCGCCGGCGATCACGGTCAGCGGCGTGCGCAGTTCATGGCTGACGTCGCCCGTGAAAAAACGTTCGCGATCCAGGAACTGCTTCAGCTCCGCCGTATGGCCGGCGATCGTGCGCGACAACAGGCCCAGCTCATCGCCGCGCTCCTGCAACGGCAGCTGCGCCGTCCGCGCATCCACCGCCGCGGCCAGCTCGACGATCGGATTGACGATCCGGTTGCCCAGGAAACGCCCCAGCACGACGGCAAAGCCCATGAACCCCAGGAAGGCCACCGCGAACATCGAATACACGACCAGTTCGATCTTTTCGTAGGCGCTGTCGTGATCGACCACGGCATATTCGCCGGCGGCGCTGCGTCCCTTCAGCACGTGCAGGTCGACACCCTCGATCGTCACTTCATGCACGCCTTCCGGCAACGCGCGCAGCGAGCGCGGAATGCCGTCGCCGAGATGGTAGCTGAGCCCCGCCGGCATCTCGACCGGCAGCCCGCCCGCGTGGCGCGGGCCCGCCCAGGCGGCCACTTCCTCCAGCCGTTCATCGACCAGGCGCACCTCGATCCCTTCGACCGCCAAGGCAGCGATGACCGCGAAGAACACCGACGACACGGTGGCAAACGTCAGGTACGCGACCGTGATGCGGCGACGCAGCGAATCTTCTTTTTTCAGCGGCGCTTCCTTAACCATCGGTTGCCACCAGCCGGTAGCCGATCTTCGAGATCGTGCGCAGCATCTGGTGCGGGAACGGCTTGTCCAGCGCCTGGCGCAACGCGTGGATGTGCACGCGCAGGGCATCCGTATCCGGCGGGTTGTCGCCCCACACCTCATGCAGGATCTGTTCGCGCGACACCACCTTCGGCGCCTCGCGCATCATCAGCCGCAGGATCGTGTAACCCGTTTTCGTCAGCGCCAGCGCGCGGCCGGCACGCTTCGCCTCGAATGTATCGGTGTTGAAGGTGAGGTCCCCGAACGCCAGCACGGCATTGGCGGCATGGGCGCCCTTCGCGCGCCGCACCAGCGCCTTCAGACGCACTTCCAGCTCGACCAGCGAGAACGGCTTGACCAGGTAGTCGTCGGCACCGCTGTCGAAACCGGCCACCTTGTCTTCCAGGGTATCGCGCGCGGTCAGCATCAGCACCGGTATGTCCTTGCGCAACTCGCCGCGCAGCTTCTGGCACAGCTCCAGGCCGTTCAGGCCGGGCAGCATCACGTCCAGCACCACGGCGTCGTAATCGTGCTGGGTGACCAGCGCCAGCCCGCCGTAGCCGTTCGAGGCCGAATCGAGCACATACCCCTTCGGCTCGAGAAAGCCATACAGGTTGGCAACGATGTCGGGGTTGTCTTCAATGATAAGGATGCGCATTGCGCCATTATAATTCCCGCTTTGCCTTCGGCCCTCCATCCATGAACCTGCCCTCCACCGCGCCCGCTGTCGTGCCGCTCATCGCACCCACGGCCGACGCCGGCCTGGCCGCGCGCCTCGCGCACGCCATCGACAACAAGACCAAGCCGCGCGGCAGCCTGGGCGTGCTGGAAACCCTCGCACACCAGATCGGCCTGGTCCAGCGCACCACCGCGCCGGCGATCGAAGCGCCGGCGATCCTCGTGTTCGCGGGCGACCATGGCGTGGTGGCCGAAGGCATTTCGGCCTTCCCGCAGGACGTGACATGGCAGATGGTCGAGAATTTTCTCGCCGGCGGCGCCGCGATCAATGTGTTCGCCGCGCAGAACGGCTGCACGCTGCAGGTCGTCGATGCGGGCGTGGCGCATGATTTCGGCCCGCGCGACGGCCTCACGGACCGCAAGATCGCCCATGGCACGCGCAACTTCGCGGTCGAGCCGGCGATGACGCCCGGCCAGTGCACGCAGGCGCGGGGCGCTGGCGCGGCGCTCGTCGATGCACTGCCGGGCAATGTGATCGGCTTCGGCGAGATGGGCATCGGCAACACCACGGCCGCCGCCGCGCTGATGCACAAGCTGACAGGCATTCCGGCAGCCGCCTGCGTGGGCGCCGGCACCGGACTGGCGCCGGATGGCGTATTGCGCAAGGGCCGCGTGATCGAAGCCGCCGCGGCGCGGCATGCCGGCGTGACGGAACCGCTGGACGTGCTGGCCACCTTCGGCGGTTTCGAGATCGCCATGATGGCCGGCGCGATGCTGCGCGCCGCCGAGCGCCGCATGGTGCTGCTGATCGACGGCTTCATCGTCACCAGCGCCCTGCTCGTGGCGGCGCGGCTGCAGCCGGCGATCCTCGACTATTGCGTGTTCGCGCACTGTTCCAATGAACACGGTCACCGGCAAATGCTCGAGGCGCTGGGCGGCAAGCCGCTGCTCCAGTTGGACCTGCGCCTCGGCGAAGGCACCGGCAGCGCGCTGGCCCTGCCGCTGGTGCACGCGGCCGTCAACTTCCTGAACCGCATGGCCACCTTCGCATCGGCCCAGGTCAGCGAAAAGAGCTGATGAAGCGACCCGATGCCGTGCTGCAGCTGCGGCTGTTCTTCATCGCGCTGCAGTTCTTCACGCGCCTGCCGATTCCCCGCTGGGTGGGCTTCCAGCCGCACTGGCTGCACCACGCGTCGCGTTATTTCCCGCTGGTCGGCTTCGTCGTTGGCCTCGTCGCCGCGGCCGTTTACTGGGCCGCGGCGCTCGTACTGCCGCCGGCCGTGGCCGTGTTGCTGTCCACCGCTGCCGGCATCTATCTCACCGGCGCCTTCCACGAAGACGGCTTTGCCGATGCCTGCGACGGCCTGGGCGGCGGCATGACACGCGAACGGGCGCTGGACATCATGAAGGATTCCCGCATCGGCGCCTATGGCGCGATCGGCATCATCCTGTTGCTGGCCGTGAAGTGCGCCGCGCTGGCACACCTGGGGCCCTTGGCGGCGGTTGCCGCGTTATGCGTCGCGCATCCGCTGTCACGGCTGATGGCGGCAAGCCTGATCTGGCGGATGGACTACGCGCGCGCCAAGGGCAAGGCCAAGCCGATGGCACAGCAGATGACCGGCATCGAATTCCTGATCGCCGCCGCCTGCTGCGCGCCGGCCGTGCTGGCGGCAACGACCCTGGGCTGGCTGGAATGGCGCGGCATCGCCATGGGCGGCTTCGCGATGGCGCTCGTCACGCTGTGGTTCGCCCGCAAGCTGCGCCGACGCCTCGGCGGCTACACCGGCGATTGCCTCGGCGCGGTTCAGCAGCTGACCGAGGCGGTGTTCTACCTGTGCGTGCTGGCGCGGTGGAGTTGACGCGGTGGAGCTGATCCTGGTCCGCCATCCCCGTCCGCTGGCGGCGGAGGGCCTCTGTTATGGCCGCAGCGACCTGCCGCCCGATCCGGATGAGCTGGCGCGGGTGCACGCGGCACTGCAAGCCGCAGGCCTGCCGGGCGACGCCATGGTCTTTTCCAGCCCGCTGCGCCGCTGCGCCGCCCTGGCGCGCCTGCTGGCGGCGAACGTGAGCTTCGACGCAAGGCTGGCCGAGATGGATTTCGGCGGCTGGGAGCTGCGCAGCTGGAACGATATCCCGCGCACCGAAGTCGATGCCTGGGCCGCCGACCTGCTGCACGACCGGCCCGGCGGCGGTGAATGCGTGCTCGACGTGGCCCGCAGGGTTGCCGGCGCGCTGGCGGACATCCGCCTGCGCGCCGGCGAACGCGCCGTGGTCATCTGCCATGCAGGCACCATGCGCCTGCTGGCCGCCATGACCGGCGGCGCCCCGCCCGAACAGGCCGCGCTGGCCGCCGCCGCGATCCCGCACCGCATCGCCTACGGCGAGGTACTGCGCCTTGCCGTGGGCGTCGGGCCCGATTGATTGCAGCCTGATACCTGGCATTAATCCTTTATAATGGCGCCGTTTTGGTGCCCGCGTTCGAGTCCTCGAGCGCAGTTAAACGGGAAATACGAAGCCGCCCTCGGCCAACGTATGCTGCCCCCGCAACGGTAAGCAGGCAGCCGCGCGCGAGCGATCGCAGCGCGGCAGCCGTCCGCGACAACCACTGTGCGTTCGCATGGGAAGGTCGGACGGTGATGCCCGCCAGCCCGGATACCGGCCAATCCAGGTGGAGCCGCTTTTCAGAGAGCGGCTCTGTTCAATCCGGCCTGCGGGGACGTTGACCGGTTGCTCCACTTTACAAAGATTTGCCATGACCTCTCCTCTCGCATCCCAGGCGGCGCTCGCGTCGCTGGCGCTCGCCATTGCCGCGCCGGCCGCCCACGCCCAGGCCACCGCCATCGATTCGATCATCGTCACCGCCACCCGCACGCCCACGCTGGCCAGCGAAGTGATCAGCGACACCGTCACGATCACCGCCGAACAGATCGCCAACTCCGGTGCCGGCTCGATCACCGAACTGCTGCAGCGCCAGCGCGGCCTCGAGGTCTCGCGCACGGGCGGCCCCGGCACCACGTCGAACGTGTTCATCCGCGGTGCCAACGGCAACCAGAGCGTGGTGCTGGTGGACGGCGTGCGCATCGCCTCCGCCTCGACCGGTTCGGCCAGCTGGAACGGCATTCCGTTGTCGGCCATCGACCGCATCGAGATCGTCTACGGCCCGCTGTCCACGCTGTATGGCGCGGATGCGATCGGCGGCGTGATCCAGCTGTTCACGAAACAGGGCAAGGGCGCGCCATCGGTCACCGCATCGGTGGGCGGCGGCAGCGACCGCACGTTCGCCGCCGATGCGGCTGTCTCCGGCGGCACCGACCAGCTCAGCTACTCGTTCTCGGTTTCCAAGGAACGTTCGGACGGCTTTTCGGCAACCCGCAGCGGCAGCTTCAGCTTCGATCCCGACGACGACGGCTACGACCGCAAGAGTGCGGCCGGCCAGGTGGTTTACCGGCTTTCCCCGGGCCATGAACTGGGCGCGATGTTCCTGTACACCGACACCGAGTCGGATTACGACAGCAATGACTTCGCCGCCTACAACACGCAAAAGCTGAGCAACGTGGGCGTCTATGCGCGCAACCAGATCCTGCCGTTCTGGACGATGCTGGTGCAGGCCTCGCAGGCGCGCGACAAGTCCGGCTCGTTCTACGGCGCCGGCCCGTTCGGCTTCAGCCAGATCGACACCACGACCAGCACCCTGACGTGGCAAAACGATTTCCGCATCGGCGCCGACAACCTGCAGGTGCTGTACGAACACCGCAAGGAAGAGGTCGACGGCTCCACGACGGCATTGAACCGCAAGCGCCACACCAATGCGATCGCCGCCAGCTACAGCGTCAAGCGCGGCGCGCACCTTGCCAACATCGGCGTGCGCCACGACGACAATTCCGAGTATGGCTCGAAGACCACCGGCTCGGTGGGCTATGGCTACCGCTTCAACAGTGCATTGCGCGCCGAAGCCAGCTTCGGCACCAGCTTCCGTGCACCGTCGTACAACGAACTGTATTACCCGAGCTACGGCAACCCGGCGAACCGTCCTGAAAAAGGCCGCAATGCCGAAGGGGGGATTCATTACGACGACGGCACCACGCAGCTGGGCGCCGTGTACTACCACAACAAGCTGTCCGACCTGCTGCTGAGCACCAGCCCGTGTCCATTCCCGAACACGCCGGAAGTGACCTACAGCTTCGGCTGCGCCTACAACGTCAACAAGGCGCTGCTCGAAGGCCTGTCGCTGTCGGCCGAGCGCAAGATGGGCAACCTGCTGCTGACGGCGAACGCCGACTTCCAGGACCCGAAGGACGAGACCACCGGCAAGCGCCTGCAGCGCCGCGCCAAGCGTCACGCCAACTTCATCGCCGAGTACGACCTGGGCGCGGTAAAGACTGGCGCCGAGCTGCAGCTGTCGTCCGACCGCTTCGACGACGCGGGCAACCGCAACCGCCTGGCGGGCTATGGCCTGGTGAACCTGTATGCCACTTATCGCTTCAGCGGCGACTGGTCGGCACTGGTACGCTGGAATAACGTGGGCGACAGGAACTACGAACTGGCACGCTACTACCAGACCGGCGGCTCGAACGTGTTCGCCGCCCTTCGCTACGGCTTCAAATAAGCAGTGCCGGGTTGCCTGGTGCCGCCGCGCCGGGCAACCCATCATCAAGGCAGAGCATGCACCCAATTTCCGCCCACCTGCGTTACCGCACCGGCATTGTCACCGCCGCTTTGCTGCTGGCGTCGATCGCCAGCCTGCTGTTCGCGGGCGCCACGGGCTCCGTCGCCATTCCGCTCGCCGAGCTGCCCGGCGCGCTGCATGAACTGCTGCACGGCCGCGCCGATTCGCTCGCGGCCACCCTGCTCGACCTGCGCGCCACCCGCGCGCTGACCGCCTTCGTGACCGGCGCCACGCTGTCGCTGGCCGGCGTCATGATGCAGACGCTGCTGCGCAACCCCCTCGCCGACCCCTACGTGCTCGGCATTTCCGCCGGTTCGGCCGTCGGTGCGCTGTTCGCCATGATGATGATGTGCGCCGCCTGGATGGTCGACCTGTCCGCCTTCATCGGCGCGGTGGCCGTCTCCATGCTGTTATATCTGCTGGCGCGGCGCGACATGCGCGGCGGCAGCGCGGCCGAAGGCGGTACGGCACTGCTGCTGTTGACCGGCACCATCCTGTCCGCCGCATGCTCGGCCCTGATTTCGCTGATGCTGTCGATCGCGCCGGACGGCCGGCTGCGCACGATGGTGTTCTGGATGATCGGGGACCTGGGCGGCGCGCCGCTGCGCTGGCTGCCGTGGATCGTGCTGGCCGCCGGCCTGGCGTTCGCCCTGCGCACCGCGCGCTCGATGAACGTGCTGGCCCTGCACGCCGAGGCGGCCAGCACGCTGGGCATCCGCGTCGGCGCGCTGCGAAAGGGCCTGTTCTTCTGTTCCGGCCTGCTGACGGCGAGCGCCGTCACCACTGCCGGCAGCATCGGCTTCGTCGGCCTGATCGTGCCGCATGCGGTCCGCTTCGCGTTCGGGCCGGATCACCGCCTGCTGATCCCGGCCGCCACGCTGGCCGGTGGCGCCTACCTGGTGCTGGCCGATACGCTGGCGCGCACCGTGATCGCGCCGCAGCAGTTGCCGGTGGGCGTCGTCACGGCGCTGATCGGCACACCCGTTTTCCTGTATCAGCTGCACCGGCTGCGCAAATGACGATCGCCACCGCAAACATGATCGCCACGGAACGATTGCGCCTGACGGCCGGCGGCCGCGTGCTGGCCGAACACCTCGACTGGCAGGTCGGCGACGGCGAATGCTGGAGCGTGATCGGCCGCAACGGCGCCGGCAAGAGCACGCTGCTGCGCACGCTGGCCGGCCTGCGCGAACCGGACGGCGGCCGCGTGTTGCTGCATGGCCGCGCGCTCGGCGACTGGCCGCTCGAAGCGCTGGCGCGCGAACGCGCCTTCCTGGCGCAGTCGCGCAGCGACGCTTTTGCCTATTCGGTGCTGGAAACCGTGCTGTCCGCCCGCCACCCGTACCATGGCAAGCGCTACTGGGAAGACAGCGACGATCACACGATCGCGCTGCGCATGCTCGCTGCGATGGAGGTCGACGACCTCGCCTCGCGCGACGTGCGCACGCTCTCCGGCGGCGAGCGCCAGCGCGTGGCCATCGCCGCGCTGCTGGCACAGGACACCCCGCTGCTGCTGCTCGACGAGCCGGCCAACGCGCTCGACCTGGCCCACCAGGTCAGCGTGATGGGCCTGCTGGCGAAACTGTGCCGCGAACAGCGCAAGACCATCGTGATGATCGGCCACGACCTGAACCTGGCTCACAGCATTTCCACGCACGCGCTGTTGCTGATGGGCGACGGCCGCTGGCTGGCCGGCGCGCGCGACGACGTGATGCAGGCCGGCATCCTGTCCGATTACCTGCACCATCCGATCGAAACGGTGCGCCACGGCGCGCGCACGATCTTCATTCCCACAGAGGCTACCGCATGACCACTCCCGACGATACCGCGGCACTGAACGAGCGCCACCGCGCGCGGATGGAACGCAAGAAGGCGATCATCGATGCGAAGATCGCCGCCGCCGACAAGCAGATCGGCATCATCATCGTCAACACCGGCAACGGCAAGGGCAAGAGCTCGAGCGGCTTCGGCATGGCGATCCGCGCGCTGGGCCACGGCATGAGGGTCGGCATCGTGCAGTTCATCAAGGGTGCGATGGCCACCGGGGAGGAACAGTTCCTGCGCCGCTTTCCCGACGAGGTCGGCTTCCACGCGATGGGCGAAGGCTACACGTGGGAAACACAGAACCGCGAGCGCGACGTCGCCAAGGCCGCCGAAGCATGGGAACAGGCCAAGCGCTTCCTTGCCGACCCGGCAATCGGCATGGTGGTGCTCGATGAACTGAATATCGCGCTGAAGTACCGCTACCTGGACGTCGACACGGTGATCGCCGACCTGCTGGAGCGCCCGGCCATGCAGCACGTGGTCATCACCGGCCGCGGCGCGCCGCCCGAGCTGATCGAGATCGCCGATACCGTCACCGAGATGAACGTGGTCAAGCACGCGTTCAAGGCCGGTATCGCGGCGCAGGCCGGAACGGAGTGGTGATGGGCACCCGCGCGGTATTGATCGCCGCCGTCGCGTCCGGCCAGGGCAAGACCACCGTGACCGCGGCACTGGCCCGCAAGCTGGTGCGTGCCGGCCGCCGCGTGCGCGTGTTCAAGTGCGGCCCCGATTTCATCGATCCGATGGTGCTCGGCCGCGCCAGCGGCGCCCCGGTCGAATCGCTGGACCTGTGGATGGTGGGCCGCGAACGCTGCCAGCGGCTGTTGGCCCAGGCGGCGCTGGAGGCGGACGATATCCTGATCGAAGGCGTGATGGGCCTGTACGACGGCACGCCTTCCGCGGCCGACCTGGCGCGCGAGTTCGGCGTGCCCGTGCTGGCGGTGATCGACGCGGGCGCGATGGCGCAAACCGCCGGTGCGCTGGTGCACGGCCTGCGCGACTACGGGCCGGTGACGATGGCCGGCGTGATCGCCAACCGCGTCGGCAGCGCCGGCCACGCCTTGATGGTGAAGACATCCCTGCGCGACATCCCGCTGCTTGCCACCTTGCCGAAGCAGGGCCGCTCGCTGCCGGAACGCCACCTGGGCCTGGTGCTGCCGGACGAAGTGGACGAAGTGGACGACATTCTCGACGAGCTGGCCGACCAGCTGGCGTTCGACGAAGCGGCCTGGAATGCGCTGCCGCAGGTAGCGTTCGACGCCCCTGCCCCGGAGACGCCCCTTGTGGCCACGCTGGCCGGCAAGACCGTGGCGATCGCGCGCGATGCCGCGTTCGTGTTCGTCTATGCCGCCAACCTGGAAGTGATGCGCCGCCTCGGCGCCGATATCGTGTACTTCTCGCCGCTGGCGGACGAGCCCGTGCCGCCGCAGGCCGATGCCGTCTACCTGCCCGGCGGCTACCCGGAGCTGCATGCGCCGCGCCTGGCCGAAGCGGCCACGTGGCGCGCGTCGATCCGGGCCGCCCATGCCGGCGGCATGCCGATCCTGGCCGAATGCGGCGGCATGATGGCGCTGGCCGAATCGCTCGACGACGGCGCGGTGGATGCCGCTAACCCGTGGCCGATGGCCGGCCTGCTGCCGGGCCGCGTGGTCGTGCAGAAGCGCCTGGCCGGCCTCGGGCCGCAGGCGATGCCGACTCCGCAGGGAACGCTGCGCGGCCACACCTTCCATTATTCAAGGCTTGAAACGCAGGCGCCGGTGCTGGAATACACCAGCAAGAACCCCTCTGGCACGCAGGGCGAAGCCGTGTACCGGATCGGATCGCTGACGGCGTCCTATTTCCACGGTTACTTCCCGTCGAACCCGGAAGCGGCGGCGGCGATGCTGTCGAGGAAGACGCCGTGAGCCGCACGCTGGTACTGGGCGGCGCACGGTCGGGCAAGAGCGCCCATGCCGAACGGCTGGCCGCGCAATCGGGCAAGGGCGTGGTGTACGTGGCCACGGCCGGCGCCGGCGATGCCGAGATGGCGCAGCGCATCGCCACGCATCGCGCCGGCCGGCCGGCGGAATGGATCACGGTCGAGGAACCGCTGGCGCTGGCGGCGGTGCTGGACCAATGGCGCGCGCCGCACCGGCTGGTGCTGGTCGACTGCCTGACACTGTGGCTCAGCAACCTGCTGTTCGCGGACGGTATCGAGTACCCGGACGTGGGCGAGATCGCGTTGCCGCGGCGTTTCCACGACGAGCGTGCCGCGCTGCTGGCGCAACTGGCCCGCGACGAAGGCGATGTGGTGTTCGTGTCGAACGAAGTGGGCATGGGCATCGTACCGTTCGGCGCCGTCACGCGCGCCTTCGCGGATGAAGCGGGCCGGCTCAACCAGGCAGTGGCTGCCGCATGCGACAGCGTCGTGTTCGTCGCGGCCGGCCTGCCGCTGGTGCTGAAGGGCGGCTCATGCTGAGCGGCCTGTCGTGGCCGGCCGTGGCGGTGCTGCTGGCGGCCGGGGTGCTGCTCGACCTGCTGCTTGGCGAAGCGCGGCGCTATCACCCGCTCGTCGGCTTCGGCAACCTGGCCGGCGCCATCGAACGCCGCATGAACAAGGGTGGCATGCGTATCGGTCGCGGTGCGCTCGGCTGGGGGCTGGCCGTGCTGCCGCTTACCGCGGCTGCCGTCTGGTTGTGCGGCCTGGCCGGCGCCGTCGCCCATGGGCTGCTGCTGTACTTCTGCATCGGCCTGCGCAGCCTGCGCGACCACAACCTGCCGATCGCCGCGGCGCTGCGCGGCGGCGACCTTGCTGCGGCGCGCGAACTGACAGGCCGCATCGTCAGCCGCGATACCTTCGACGCCAGCGAAGCCGACCTGGCCAAGGCCAGCGCCGAATCCCTGCTGGAGAACGGCAACGACGCCGTGTTCGGCACGCTGTTCTGGTTCGCCGTGGCCGGCGGCCCCGGCGCGTTGCTGTTCCGCCTTGCCAACACGCTCGATGCGATGTGGGGTTACCGCAATCAACGGTTCCTGTTGTTCGGCCGCGTGGCCGCCCGCGTCGACGATGCGTTGAATTACGTGCCGGCGCGGCTGACCGCGCTGTCCTATGTGCTGCTGGCGCCCGGCGCGGCGGGCAAGCGCACCGCGTGGCGCTGCTGGCGCGAGCAGGCACCCGCATGGAGCAGCCCGAACGCCGGGCCGGTGATGGCCAGCGGCGCCGGCGCACTGGGCCTGTCGCTCGGCGGCGCCGCGCGCTATGACGGCGAGATCGAACAGCGGCCGCCGCTGGGCCGCGGCGCACCTGCCGCCGCCGGCGACATCGAACGCGCTTGGCGCCTGGTGTGGCATGCCACGCTGCTCTGGCTCATGCTGGCGGCGGTATCGGCGGTATCGGCGGTGATGACGGGAGCAGGAGTGCGGCATGCCTGAACACGGCGGCAACCTGCGCGACGCGCAACGGCTGTATTGCCGCACGGACTGGCTGGACCTGTCCGCCGGCCTGAACCCGCACTGGTACCCGGTGCCGGAGCTGCCGGGCAATGCGTGGCACCGGCTGCCGGAGCCGGACCTGGAACTGGCGGCGGCGGCTTGCCGCTACTATGGCGCGCCGCGCATGCTGGCGGTGGCGGGAACGCAGGCGGCGATCCAGGCGCTGCCGCGGCTGCGAGCGTCGTCGCGCATCGCCGTGTCCATGCCTTCGTACGCCGAGCATGCCCATCACTGGTCGCGCCATGGCCACAGTGCCCGGCTGGTGCCGTACGCCGGGCTGGCAAGCGCGGTCGACGGCAGCGATGTGGTGGTCGTCTGCAATCCGAACAACCCCACAGGCGCCATGGTGCCGCGTGATGAGCTGCTGCGGTGGGCCGATGCCCTGGCGGCACGGGGCGGCTGGCTGGTCGTCGACGAAGCGTTCGCGGACACCGACAACACGCACAGCGTGGCGGACCGGGCCGACCGGCCGGGCCTCATCGTGCTGCGCTCGGTCGGCAAGTTCTTCGGACTGGCCGGCGTGCGGCTCGGCTTTGTCGCGGCCCATGCGTCCCTGCTGGCCGCACTGGAAGAAGAACTGGGACCCTGGCAGGTCAGCGGCCCGGCGCAACTGATCGGCAAGGCCGCGCTGCTGGACGAGGCCTGGCAGCGCCGGACCCGCATCGTGTTGCGTGCCGGGGGCGAACGACTGGAAGCACTGCTCGCGGCGCACGGCATTGCGTCCTCCGGCACGAACCTGTTCCGTTGGTGGCCGGCGCGCATGCCCGAAGCGTTTCACGAACACATGGCGCGGCGCGGCATCTGGGTGCGGCTGTTCCGCGAGGGGCCGCGCGGCATCCGCATCGGCCTGCCGCCGGACGAAACAGCATGGACGCGCCTCGCTGGCGCGCTGAAAGAATGGAACAAGGAACAACGATGAAGAAACTGCTACTGCTTCCCGCCCTGCCGGGCCTGCTCATGGCACTGGCTGCGCATGCCGCCGTTTCCGTGCGTGACGACGACGGCAAGAGGGTCACCCTGGCCAAGCCGGCGGAGCGCGTGATCTCGATGGCGCCGCACGTCACGGAATTGCTGTTCACCGCCGGCGCGGGCGGCAAGATCGTCGGCGCCGTCGACTACAGCGATTACCCGGAAGCGGCGAAGGCGATTCCCCGTGTGGGCAGCAACCGCGAAGTGGACCTGGAGCGCGTGCTGGCACTGAAGCCGGACCTGATCGTGGTGTGGCGCCACGGCAGCTCAGAGCGCCAGATCGACATGCTGCGCAAGCTCGGCATCCCGTTGTTCCACAGCGAACCGGCCAGTCTCGATGCGATTCCCGCCAATGTGATCGCAATGGGCAAGCTGGCCGGTACCGAGCCGGCGGCGGAGGCAGCGGCGGAGGCGCTGCGCAAGCGCCTGGCGACGGTGCGCACGCACTATGCGGGACGCCCGGTGGTGCGCGTGTTCTACCAGGTATGGGACAAGCCGCTTTACACGCTGAACGGCGCGCACATCGTCAGCGATGCGCTGCGCCTGTGCGGCGGCGAGAACATCTTCGCATCGCAGAAGGTCACCGCACCGGTGGTCGGCATCGAAGCGGTGTTGAAGGAAAACCCGGAAGCCGTGTTCAGCACGGCGGAAAAGGAACAGGGCGGTGCCGGCATGTGGCGGCAGTACCCCAACCTGCTGGCCACGAGGAACGACAACCTGTTCACGATCGACGGCCACCTGGTCAATCGCGCCGGACCGCGCATGATCGAGGGCACCGAATCGCTGTGCGAAAAACTGGAAGTCGCCCGCCAGCACCGGAAACGCTGACCCATGCGGCTCCCCTACAAAACGCTGATGGTGCAAGGCACCACGTCCGACGCCGGCAAGAGCACGGTGGTGGCGGCGCTGTGCCGCCTGTTGAAGCGCAATGGTTTATCGGTGGCGCCCTTCAAGCCGCAGAACATGGCGCTGAACAGCGCGGTGACCGCGGACGGCGGAGAAATCGGCCGCGCGCAGGCTCTGCAGGCGCAGGCGGCCGGCATCGCGCCGCACACCGACATGAACCCCGTGCTGCTCAAGCCTTCGTCCGACATCGGTGCCCAGGTGATCATCCACGGCAAGGTACGCGCCGAAATGAACGCGCGCGACTATCACCAGTACAAGACTGTGGCGATGGCGGCCGTGCTGGAATCGCATGCGCGGCTGGCCGCGCAATACGACGCCGTGATCGTCGAGGGGGCCGGCAGCCCGGCCGAAATCAACCTGCGCGACCGCGATATCGCCAACATGGGCTTTGCCGAAGCCGTCGATTGCCCGGTGGTGATCGTGGCGGACATCGACCGGGGCGGTGTATTCGCGCACCTGGTCGGCACGCTGTCCTGCCTGTCCGAGAGCGAACGCTCGCGCGTGATCGGCTTTGTCATCAACCGGTTCCGGGGCGACATCAAGCTGCTGGAACCGGGCCTCGACTGGCTGGAAGCGCAGACCGGCAAGCCGGTGCTGGCCGTGCTGCCCTACCTGCACGGCCTGTTCCTGGATGCCGAGGATGCGGTGCAGCCGGTGCAGGAGCACAGGGGCGATTTCCGCATCGTGGTGCCGAGCCTGCCGCGCATGAGCAACCACACGGACTTCGATGCGCTGCGTGCCCACCCGGACGTGGACCTGCAGTTCATCCGCGAAGGCCATGCCATTCCCCCGGCCGACCTGATCATCCTCCCCGGTAGCAAGAACACTTGCGGCGACCTGGCATGGCTGCGCGCGCAGGGCTGGCCGGAGCGCATCGCCCGTCACCTGCGCTACGGTGGCAAGGTGATCGGCATCTGCGGCGGCTTCCAGATGCTGGGGCGGTCCGTGCACGACCCGCACGGCGTGGAAGGCGCACCGGGCGACTCGCCGGCGCTCGGCCTGCTCGACATGACGACGGTGATGTCGCGGGAAAAGCGGCTGCAGCAGGTGAGAGGCCAGTGCCTGTTCGCCGATACGCCTGTCGGGGGCTATGAAATCCATATGGGCGTATCGACCGGCGAGGCGCTGGCGCATCCGGTATTCGAAATCGACGGCCGCCCCGAAGGCGCATGCTCGCCTGACGGCCAGGTGCTCGGCACCTACCTGCACGGCGTATTCGATACCCCGGGCGCCTGCTCCGCACTGTTGCGCTGGGCGGGACTCGCCAGCGAGCGCACGGTGGACCTGGACGCGTTGCGCGAGGCCAGCCTCGAGCGATTGGCCGATGCCACCGCTCCCCTGCTGGAGGCGCTGCTCACCCGAAGGTAGTGGCAGGCGGCACGGCGGCTTCGCCCGTGGCCGCTTTGTGCAACAATCGCTGGACGAATCGTTACGGCACCGTTCCATGTCCAGTCCTGAAACCAACACCAAGCGTTACCTGCCCTGGGTCGTCGCCACGGCCCTCTTCATGGAGCAACTCGACTCCACGATCGTCAACACCGCCATTCCCAGCATGGCCGCCAGCCTGCTGGTAACGCCGCTGAGCCTTAAGGCCGTGGTCACCAGCTACATCCTCAGTCTCGCGGTGGCCATTCCGATCAGCGGCTGGATGGCCGACCGGTACGGCACACGTCGCGTGTTCATGACGGCGATCGGCATCTTCACGGTGGCGTCGGTGCTCTGCGGGCTGTCGGTGAGTTCGCCGATGCTGGTGGCATCGCGGCTGTTGCAGGGATTCGGCGCGGCGATGATGATGCCGGTGGGCCGGCTGGCGATTGTTCGCACATTCCCGAAAGCGGAGTTGCTGACGGCGATGAACTTCGTGATCATTCCCGCGTTGATCGGGCCATTGCTGGGCCCCACGGTCGGCGGCCTGATCGTGCACTGGATGTCGTGGCGCGAGATCTTCTTCATCAACGTGCCGGTCGGCCTCGCGGCGATCTGGCTGGCGCACAAGCACATGCCGGATTATCGCGGCGAGACCCGTCCGCTCGACGTGATCGGGCTGATCCTGTTCGGCACCGGTGTGGCGCTGCTGTCATGGCTGCTGGAGATCTTCGGCGAACACCGGCTCGACATCACGTCCTGGGGCGTGCTGTTCGTGATTTCCGTGTGCCTGCTGGTGGCCTATGGCCTGCATGCGCTGCGTGAAGAGTATCCGCTGCTTCGACTTCAGTTGTTCATGATCCGCACGTTCCGCGTGTCGGTGCTCGGCGGGTTCTTCACGAGGCTCGGGGTCGGCGGCCTGCCGTTCCTGCTGCCGCTGCTGTACCAGCTGGGTCTCGGCCTGCCGGCATGGCAGTCGGGCCTGCTGATGATGCCGTCCGCCGCGGCGGCAATGTTCATGAAGTTCTTCTCGGCGCGGCTGCTGGCGCGTTTCGGTTACCGCCTGGTACTGGTCGTGAACACGGCGTTCATTGGCGTGACCATCGCCATGTTCTCGTTCGTCCAGCTGGGCACGCCACTATGGATGATCGTGATGATCTCGTTGTGCCAGGGCTTCTTCAATTCGCTGCAGTTCTCCAGCATGAACACGCTCGCTTACGCCGACGTGGACCAGAAGGATTCCAGCATGGCCAGCACGATGTCCAGCTCGATGCAGCAGCTGTCGATGAGCTTCGGTCTTGCCTGCGGGTCGCTGATCACCGGCTGGTACCTGGGCGACATGCCGCAGACGGATCGAGTGGTGCTGACGGGCGCGTTGCACCACGCGTTCCTGACGCTGGCCGGGCTGACGATCCTCTCCGCCGGCATGTTCTGGACCTTGCGAAAAAACGATGGCGAAAGCATCAGCCGCGGCACAAAGACTGCCGAGCCGGCGACGGTGGTGGCGGCAACGGAGCAGTCGGCGGCGCAGTAAAGCAGGTGTCCTCAAGGGGGACGATGTGAATTATGATGATGAATCGACAATCAATCGGAGATTCCATGTATCGTCTTCACTGCTTCGCCCAATCAGGCAACGCCTTCAAGGTGGCCTTCATGCTGCGCGCGCTGGATGTGCCGTTCGACACCGTGCATGTGGACTTCTTCAAGGGGATCAGCACCGACCCGGCCTGGCGCGAAGAACATAACGACATGGGCGAGGTACCGATCCTCGAAGACGGTGCACTGCGCCTGACGCAATCCGGTGCCATCCTCACGTACCTGGCGAAGAAGCATGGGCGGTTCGGCGGTGCCACGGAAAACGAGCAGCTGGAAGTGCTGCGCTGGCTGCTGTTCGACAACCACAAATTTACCAGCTACTTTGCCACTTACCGGTTCCTGAAGGCATTCGGGAAAGCCGCGCCAGATCCGGCCGTGATGAAGTTCCTGCTGGGCCGCATCGAAGGTGCTTTCAATGTGGTCGACAAGCACCTGTGCAGCCGCGAATACCTCGTCGGCGACAGCCCCACCATCGCCGACTTCTCGCTGAGCGGTTACCGCTTCTTCCCGGTCGAGGAAAGCGGCATCGACGTGACGGAGCGCTGGCCGAATATCGCCGCCTGGGGCGAGCGGCTGAAGGGTATTCCAGGCTGGGCGGCACCGTATGACGTAATGCCGGGCGAGCAGCTAGCGCCCCGTTGGTAGGGAAAACCGGGCTGAAAATGGAAAAAGCCGCTGCGATCACGCAGCGGCTTTTCTCTGTATAACTAATCTGACGATAACCTGCTTTCACACTGGTTGCAGCAGCGACGTCTGGCAATGCCAGACGGAGCAATCGGCGCAAAGTGTCACGTCGGCCAATGGCCGGCGTGACGACGGTTCGGGACCTGAAGCCAAGTCCGCGGTGCTCTGCTGAGGTAGCATACCAAAACAAAAAGCCCCGCCAGCATGTACTGGCGGGGCCTCTCTAATTACTAGTCTGACGATAACCTACTTTCACACTGGTTGCAGTAGCGACGTCTGGCAATGCCAGACGGAGCAATCGGCGCAAAGTGTCACGTAGGCCAATGGCCGGCATGACGACGGTTCGGGACCTGGAGCCAAGTCCGCGGTGCTCTGCTGAGGTAGCGCACCAAAGCAAAAAGCCCCGCCAGCATGTACTGGCGGGGCCTCTCTAATTACTAGTCTGACGATAACCTACTTTCACACTGGTTGCAGCACTATCATCGGCGCAAAGTCGTTTCACGGTCCTGTTCGGGATGGGAAGGAGTGGTACCAACTTGCTATGGTCATCAGACTTGACCTGCTCGGCTCGCGCAACGCGCGGTACCGGAATTCTGTATTAAATCCACCTGCTCACTAAGTGAAAAAGCCCGCTGCGCTCACGCAACGGGCTCTCTCGATATAACAGCCTGACGATAACCTACTTTCACACTGGTTGCAGCACTATCATCGGCGCAAAGTCGTTTCACGGTCCTGTTCGGGATGGGAAGGGGTGGGACCGACTTGCTATGGTCATCAGGCATGACTTGTACGTAGCGTCGCTCCCTGTCGGGCAGCGCAGCTACTGATCTGGAAGAAGTAAAGTTAAGGTAGTTCAAGCTGCATCGTCAAACACAGGCAAATGCTCCATAACCGTCAAGGTTATAGGGACAAGCCTTACGGGCAATTAGTATCAGTTAGCTTAATGCATTACTGCACTTCCACACCTGACCTATCAACGTCCTGGTCTCGAACGACCCTTCAAAGAGCTCAAGGCTCTGGGAAATCTCATCTCAAGGCAAGTTTCCCGCTTAGATGCTTTCAGCGGTTATCTCTTCCGAACTTAGCTACCCGGCAATGCCACTGGCGTGACAACCGGTACACCAGAGGTTCGTCCACTCCGGTCCTCTCGTACTAGGAGCAGCCCCCTTCAAATTTCCAACGCCCACGGCAGATAGGGACCAAACTGTCTCACGACGTTTTAAACCCAGCTCACGTACCACTTTAAATGGCGAACAGCCATACCCTTGGGACCGGCTACAGCCCCAGGATGTGATGAGCCGACATCGAGGTGCCAAACTCCCCCGTCGATATGAACTCTTGGGAGGAATCAGCCTGTTATCCCCAGAGTACCTTTTATCCGTTGAGCGATGGCCCTTCCATACAGAACCACCGGATCACTATGTCCTACTTTCGTACCTGCTCGACTTGTCGGTCTCGCAGTTAAGCACGCTTATGCCATTGCACTATTAGCACGATGTCCGACCGTACCTAGCGTACCTTCGAACTCCTCCGTTACACTTTAGGAGGAGACCGCCCCAGTCAAACTGCCTACCATGCACTGTCCCCGATCCGGATGACGGACCAAGGTTAGAACCTCAAATGAACCAGGGTGGTATTTCAAGGTTGGCTCCACGAGAACTGGCGTCCCCGCTTCAAAGCCTCCCACCTATCCTACACAGATTGATTCAAAGTCCAATGCAAAGCTACAGTAAAGGTTCATGGGGTCTTTCCGTCTAGCCGCGGGTAGATTGCATCATCACAAACATTTCAACTTCGCTGAGTCTCGGGAGGAGACAGTGTGGCCATCGTTACGCCATTCGTGCAGGTCGGAACTTACCCGACAAGGAATTTCGCTACCTTAGGACCGTTATAGTTACGGCCGCCGTTTACTGGGACTTCAATCAAGAGCTTGCACCCCATCATTTAATCTTCCAGCACCGGGCAGGCGTCACACCCTATACGTCCACTTTCGTGTTTGCAGAGTGCTGTGTTTTTATTAAACAGTCGCAGCCACCATTTTATTGCAACCCTTTCACCCTCATGGAGTAAACCATTCAAGCTACCGGGGCGTACCTTTTCCCGAAGTTACGGTACCAATTTGCCGAGTTCCTTCTCCCGAGTTCTCTCAAGCGCCTTAGAATACTCATCTCGCCCACCTGTGTCGGTTTGCGGTACGGTCTCGTATGACTGAAGCTTAGAGGCTTTTCTTGGAACCACTTCCGATTGCTTCGCAGCACATGGCCGCTCGTCCCGTTCCCTTGAATTATGTGCCCGGATTTGCCTAAGCACCTTCTATGAAACAGAAACTGACTATTCCAACAGTCAGACAACCTTCCGCGATCCGTCCCCCATCGCATCATACGACGGTGCAGGAATATTAACCTGCTTCCCATCAGCTACGCATCTCTGCCTCGCCTTAGGGGCCGACTCACCCTGCTCCGATGAACGTTGAACAGGAAACCTTGGGCTTACGGCGTGCGGGCTTTTCACCCGCATTATCGCTACTCATGTCAGCATTCGCACTTCTGATACCTCCAGCATCCTTTACAAGACACCTTCGCAGGCTTACAGAACGCTCTCCTACCATATCTATTGCTAGATATCCGCAGCTTCGGTGACTGGCTTAGCCCCGTTACATCTTCCGCGCAGGACGACTCGATCAGTGAGCTATTACGCTTTCTTTAAATGATGGCTGCTTCTAAGCCAACATCCTGACTGTTTTAGCCTTCCCACTTCGTTTTCCACTTAGCCAATCTTTGGGACCTTAGCTGGCGGTCTGGGTTGTTTCCCTCTTGACACCGGACGTTAGCACCCGATGTCTGTCTCCCAAGCTCGCACTCATCGGTATTCGGAGTTTGCAATGGTTTGGTAAGTCGCGATGACCCCCTAGCCATAACAGTGCTCTACCCCCGATGGTGATACTTGAGGCACTACCTAAATAGTTTTCGGAGAGAACCAGCTATTTCCAAGTTTGTTTAGCCTTTCACCCCTATCCACAGCTCATCCCCTAATTTTTCAACATTAGTGGGTTCGGTCCTCCAGTGCGTGTTACCGCACCTTCAACCTGGCCATGGATAGATCACTTGGTTTCGGGTCTACACCCAGCAACTAACGCCCTGTTCGGACTCGATTTCTCTGCGGCTCCCCTATTCGGTTAACCTCGCTACTGAATGTAAGTCGCTGACCCATTATACAAAAGGTACGCCGTCACGGAACAAGTCCGCTCCGACTGTTTGTATGCACACGGTTTCAGGATCTATTTCACTCCCCTCCCGGGGTTCTTTTCGCCTTTCCCTCACGGTACTGGTTCACTATCGGTCGATTACGAGTATTTAGCCTTGGAGGATGGTCCCCCCATGTTCAGACAGGATTTCTCGTGTCCCGCCCTACTTGTCGCATACTTAGTACCACCGGTCTGGTTTCGCGTACGGGGCTATCACCCACTATGGCGCCTATTTCCAGAGGCTTCCACTACCAGTCCGACTATCATATGCAGGCTCATCCCATTTCGCTCGCCACTACTTTGGGAATCTCGGTTGATTTCTTTTCCTGCAGCTACTTAGATGTTTCAGTTCGCCGCGTTCGCCTCACACACCTATGTATTCAGTGAGTGATACCCTGAAAGGGTGGGTTTCCCCATTCGGAAATCTTCGGATCAATGCTCGTTTGTCAGCTCCCCGAAGCTTATCGCAGACTTCTACGTCCTTCATCGCCTGTAATCGCCAAGGCATCCACCATGTGCACTTATTCACTTGTCCCTATAACCTTGACGGCTATCGGTATCAAGCATTTACTACTGTGTTTTGATGAGCTTTATTACTACCCTGAACATGCGATGTCTCGCACGTTCAATAAAACTTTACTTCTTCCAGATTATTAAAGAACGAAACAGCAGTGATCTCTAAAAGATCAAATCTAAATCTCGGGACTTAGATTTGACATCTCAAAAACGTGGTGGAGGATGACGGGATCGAACCGACGACCCCCTGCTTGCAAAGCAGGTGCTCTCCCAGCTGAGCTAATCCCCCTGGGGGTACTACGTGGTGGGTCTGGTTGGGCTCGAACCAACGACCCCCGCGTTATCAACACGGTGCTCTAACCAGCTGAGCTACAGACCCGCGCTACAACACGATTGCGGTACTACTGTTTCTTCTTCATTCGACAGTCGATAAGTGTGGACGTTTAATGAGCAAGGATTCCGAAGAACCGTGCCTACTCTAGAAAGGAGGTGATCCAGCCGCACCTTCCGATACGGCTACCTTGTTACGACTTCACCCCAGTCACGAATCCTACCGTGGTAAGCGCCCTCCTTGCGGTTAAGCTACCTACTTCTGGTAAAACCCGCTCCCATGGTGTGACGGGCGGTGTGTACAAGACCCGGGAACGTATTCACCGCGACATGCTGATCCGCGATTACTAGCGATTCCAACTTCATGCAGTCGAGTTGCAGACTACAATCCGGACTACGATACACTTTCTGGGATTAGCTCCCCCTCGCGGGTTGGCGGCCCTCTGTATGTACCATTGTATGACGTGTGAAGCCCTACCCATAAGGGCCATGAGGACTTGACGTCATCCCCACCTTCCTCCGGTTTGTCACCGGCAGTCTCATTAGAGTGCTCTTTCGTAGCAACTAATGACAAGGGTTGCGCTCGTTGCGGGACTTAACCCAACATCTCACGACACGAGCTGACGACAGCCATGCAGCACCTGTGTTACGGTTCTCTTTCGAGCACTCCCAAATCTCTCCGGGATTCCGTACATGTCAAGGGTAGGTAAGGTTTTTCGCGTTGCATCGAATTAATCCACATCATCCACCGCTTGTGCGGGTCCCCGTCAATTCCTTTGAGTTTTAATCTTGCGACCGTACTCCCCAGGCGGTCTACTTCACGCGTTAGCTGCGTTACTAAGTCAATTAAGACCCAACAACTAGTAGACATCGTTTAGGGCGTGGACTACCAGGGTATCTAATCCTGTTTGCTCCCCACGCTTTCGTGCATGAGCGTCAGTCTTGACCCAGGGGGCTGCCTTCGCCATCGGTGTTCCTCCACATCTCTACGCATTTCACTGCTACACGTGGAATTCTACCCCCCTCTGCCAAACTCTAGCCTTGCAGTCTCCATTGCCATTCCCAGGTTAAGCCCGGGGATTTCACAACAGACTTACAAAACCGCCTGCGCACGCTTTACGCCCAGTAATTCCGATTAACGCTTGCACCCTACGTATTACCGCGGCTGCTGGCACGTAGTTAGCCGGTGCTTATTCTTCAGGTACCGTCATGAGGCACGGATATTAGCCGTACCCTTTTCTTCCCTGACAAAAGAGCTTTACAACCCGAAGGCCTTCTTCACTCACGCGGCATTGCTGGATCAGGGTTGCCCCCATTGTCCAAAATTCCCCACTGCTGCCTCCCGTAGGAGTCTGGACCGTGTCTCAGTTCCAGTGTGGCTGGTCGTCCTCTCAGACCAGCTACTGATCGTCGCCTTGGTGAGCCTTTACCTCACCAACTAGCTAATCAGATATCGGCCGCTCCAGGAGCACAAGGCCTTGCGGTCCCCTGCTTTCATCCATAGATCGTATGCGGTATTAGCGTAACTTTCGCTACGTTATCCCCCACTCTTGGGCACGTTCCGATATATTACTCACCCGTTCGCCACTCGTCAGCGGAGCAAGCTCCCTGTTACCGTTCGACTTGCATGTGTAAAGCATGCCGCCAGCGTTCAATCTGAGCCAGGATCAAACTCTTCAGTTTAATCTCTGTTTAAAGTCATTGCTGACTTGGTCGCCCATTCAAAATACTGACGAACCCTCTTGCGAAGGTTACGTTTATTTCTTATGAGCGTTTGATGCTATATTTTGAGCTGTCGGGACCGAAGTCCCGGGCACATCATCAAACGCCCACACTTATCGACTGTTGATTGTTAAAGAATTCTGCGCTTTTCAGCGATTCTGCTAGTTCGACAAAGCGTTGTGTTTGTCAGCAGAGGAGCGAGATTATCTGGTGTTTCGCGATAACCGTCAAGCTTCTTTTTGCCCCGCTTCAACTTGCCGCTGCCACTTTCGTGCCAACGCGTTGCTGCGAGGGACAGAACTATAGCAAACACCCCGGCTGTCTGCAAGCCCTATCGTTCCGATACTCTCACTTTTCGCCCGCGCCCGTCTGCTTCCACCTGCTCCCTTGTGAACGGCAGGGGAAAGAGTTGCTTCGCCACGTACAGGGGCAACTGGTCGGAATGGTAAGGCGAGGCCGGGTCGGTCGACTGGCCATAGGTCAGCAGCCCGCGCGCCACTGGGCCCCGGTCATCGAAGGCAACTAACTGGATATAGCTCGCTCCCCACGCCACGCCGAGGTATCCCTGCTCCGTCAACCCGGTTTTCATGTGCAGTGCGTTATAGACGCCGTCTACATCGCCGATTCCCCCATGGATGGGGTACCGGGTGCCATTGCGCACTTCCACCTGGTGTTCGCCCAGTGGACCATCGAGCGGCACTGCGACTTCCTGCAACTGCAGCGCCGCCGCACGCAATGCGGCCAGCATGGGCGCGACCGCTGTTGCTGCCACGCCGCGCGGCGTGTGTACAGGATCGGCCGGATCGAACGGCACGGCCCATTTGTCGGGGATGTCTTTCGCTTGCAGCCAGAATTCACGGAACAGGATTGCGCCCCGGCTATCCAGGTTCACTTTCCTGTCCCAGTTTTCCAGCGCGGCACACGCCGCGGCGAGCGTTTGATCCGACGTGCCGCGGCATCCGGCAAGCAGGTCGGGCAATACCAGCTCCGCGGCGTGAACGCGATTTGAAAACAGCAGTGCCTGCAGGTCATCGATGCTCAGCCGGCCACGCTCGGCCAGCAAGCCATCCAGCTGGACGAACCCCAGCCGGGTGCGCAGGTGCTGCGGTACACCGACCGGCCCATACAGCGGTGAGTATCCGCTCCCGGGGCCGATCAGCAATTGACGGCTGTTCGTGAGCCAGTAACCGTCATTCGAATTCGACACATAATCGCGGCGCGCCAGCGACGGTGCGTTGACGCTGCCGAAAATCCCCGGTGGCGCATCGGCATCCCGCCCCCAGTGACAGGCCTGGCGCGACCCGTCGAATGTCAGCAGCGGTGGAATCAGCAGGCAGCCGGATGCGAACTGTTCCGCCGTGACATGCGGCACCACGCTGTAGTCGGCGAAGATCGCGTTGCCATGCCGGTCGGCCGCAACGGTATTGACCCAGGCCAGCCCCATCGTGCGGGCAAGCGCCGCCTGCAGTGCCGGGGCGCTATCCGCCTTGCCCATCGCGATCCATTGATCGATCAGGCGCGTGTTGTAGCGATTGGGGTCGCCGAGCACCAGCATGCCGCCGGGTCCGAGCGGCAGGTTCGCCACCGCCATCGGCATGCCCAGGGGCGTCTCGCGGAAGACCCGGCGCCGCGTGCCCAGCGTGCCATCGGGCTGCAACGACTGGACTTCGATTGTCCGCTCCGACATCCTTACCGGCACGCCATCCACCAGATAGGTCAAGCCAGTGGGATCGGCGGCATCCAGCTGCAGCCGGAACGTGGTGAAATGCGCGGCCTTCGTTACCGTGTGCGTCCACGCCACATCCTTGTTGAAGCCGATGACGACGATCGGTATGCCGCCCAGGCTCACGCCCATCGCGTCATACACGCCCGGAATGGTCAGGTGCACCTGGTAGAAACGGTCCGTGCTGAACCACGGATAATGAGGGTTGGCCATCAGCATTCCCTTGCCATTCTCCGTGGCCTCCGCACCCAATGCGATGGCGTTGCTGCCCAGGCCACCGCTTGTCCAGCTGATCGAAGGCAGGTCGATGGCAGCCTGACTTGCGGGCTCGTCGCGTGCGGCCGCCAGGATCTGGTCCGGGAACAACTGGCCGGAAGCATGCAGCGCTTTCTCCGCGATCAGCAGGTAGACATCCTCCACCGTGATCGGCTTGACCCAGGGGGCGTCGCGGCAAGCCGCGGGCCGGTCGGCCACATGCTCCCGCAGATAGCGGTTGTATCCCGCCACATACCCGGCCAGCAGCGCCGCTCCCTCGGCACTGCCATTCGCGTAGCCCGCGCGCAGCCGGACCGGATCGAGGTAAGCCTTGAAGAAGAAATCGCTGTCCTCGTTACGCAGGTTGAAATTGTGCTCGTCGAGATAATCGATGACGACGCTGTATTCGCCATCGGTGGCGGTGGGCAAGGCATTGCCGCCGAAGTAGCGGGATCGCTCGCCACGCACGGTGAGGAAGCTGTCGGCCAGCATGCACAGATTATCCTGCGCATAGGCATAGGCAAGGCCAAAGCCGAGGCTGGTAAAATCGTTCGCCCGGATGTGCACGACGCCGTAGGAAGTGCGCGTCAGTTCGGCGCTCAGTCCGGCGTGCGGGGTACCGCCTCCCCCGCCATGCGTGCCCCCGTGATCATCTCCACGGTTGCTCCCATCACAGCCCACGAGCAGCCAGAACAGTATTGCGAGCGTCGATATCCGCATGATAACCCCCACGAGATCCAATCCATCATGGGGAAGAAGGCGGCGGCGATTTTGAGCGCCCTCAAACTTGCGCAAGCGACTTGTCGCTTGACAGTCACCTGCGCGTGGACATGTACGGACCTTATCGTTCCGTCAGTACCTGCGAACCGATGCGCGCGGCCTTGATCTGCGCCTCGGTGAACGGCAGCGACGGCAGGCGCTTCTGCGTGAACAGCGGCAACTGGTCGGCATACCACGAGGACTGCGGGTTGACCGACTGGCCGTAGACCAGCAGCCCCTTCGCCACCGGACCCGAATTATCGAAGCCCACCAGCTGGATATAGCTGGTGCCCCATTCGACATCCCGGTATCCCGACGACGTCAGGTCGCCCCGCATGTGCAAGGTGCTGTACGTGCCGTCTTCATCGCCCTGTCCGCCATGGAGTGCATGACGTTTGTTGTTGCGCGTCTCCGTCTGGTAGTCGCCCAGCCGGCCATACAACGGTACGCCTGCCCCCTGCAGCTTGGCGCTCGCGGTGCGCAGCGCCGCCAGCAATGCGGGTTCTGCGGCGGCCGCGACCCCGCGCGGCGTGTTCAACGGATCGGCCGGATTGAACGGCACCGACCACAGGTCCGGCGTCGTCCGCGCCACGTTCCAGAATTCGCGGAACAGCACGGCACCGCGGCTGTCGACATCCGCCTTCCTGTCCCATGTGGCCAGCGCCGCACACGGTGCGAGCAGCCGTACATCGAGCGCCTTCATGCAGGCCCTGACCAGCGCCGGCATCACCAGTTCCGCCGCATACACGCGGTTCGTGAACATCAGTTCCTGCAGGTCATCCATGCGCAGGAACTGCCGCTGCTCCAGCAGGCTTTCGATCTGCGTGAAGCCGATGCGGGTGCGCAGCGACTGCACGGCGCCGGCCTGGCCATACAGCGGCGAATATCCGAACGGGCCGGGCCCGGTCAGCGGCTCCCTGGCATTGGTCAGCCAGTACGAATCGTTGGAGTTGCCCACGTAGTCCTGGCGAATCGTCGCCGGCGCGTTGGCTGCGCCGAACACACCCGCCGGCGCGTCATCGTCCTTGCCCCAGCCGCATTCGCTGCGCGTACCGTCGAATGCAAGCAGTTCGGGCACTAGCAGGCAACCGGAGATGAATTTGTCGGTGGTCACGTGCGGTACCACGCTGCCGTCGCTGTACAGCGTATCGCCGCGGCGGTCGGCCGCGATCGTGTTCACCCACGGCAGGCCCTTCACCGCGTGGATCGCACTTTGCAGTTCGTTCACATTGCCGGCCTGGCCCATCTTCAGCCACTGTTCGGTGAGGCGGGTATTGAACCGGTTTGCATCGCCGAGCACGAATGCGCTTTCGGCCGTCCATCCGATACCGGCCTGCGGCAATACGATCACCGCACCCTGGTGGCTGAAGTAGAACGTGCGTTTGCTCACCGACAACGAACCATCCGGTTGCAGCACGTCGACGCTGACGGTTTTTTCCGTCATCTTGCGCACCGCACCGTCATGGATATAAGTCGTTCCCGTGGGATCGGACGGATCGAGCGCCAGGCGGAATGTCGTGAAGTGCCGCGCGCTGGTGACGGTGTGCGACCACGCCACGTTCTTGTTGAAGCCGATCGCGACGACCGGCAGGCCACCAAGGCTGACACCCATCACGTCGTAACGCCCCGGAATGGTCAGGTGCAGCTGGTAGAAGCGGTCGGCGCTGCTCCACGGATAGTGCGGGTTACCCAGCAGGATGCCCTTCCCGTTCGCGCTGGCCTCGCTGCCGATCGCAAGCGCGTTGCTGCCCACGCCGGTCGGAATGCCGGTCGGCATCGCGGAGACTGCCTTCGGCATTGTCCGCGCCAGGCTTACCGGCTCGGCCGGATCGCGCGACGCGCCGACTATGGCAGCGGCGAGCGCTTCGCCACTCGCATGGATCGCCTTTTCGGCAATCAGCAGGTAAACGTCATCGGCGGTGATCGGCTTTACCCAGGCGGCGGCATTGCAGGCCGCCGGCAGCCGTCCCTTCCTATCCTTCAGGTAACGGTTATATCCGTCAGCAAAACCGGCAAGCAGTTCGCGTACATCGGCCGAACCGGCAGCATAGCCGGCACGTAACTGGTCGAGGTCGAGATAAGCCTTGAAGAAAAAGTCGCTTTGCTCGTTCGGCAGCTTGAAGAAGGTGTCCATCGCGGCGCCATACTCGCCATTCTTCGGCTGGGTTGCGAAAACGGCACCGCCGAAATAGCGCGAGCGTTCACCCCGCACCGTAAGCACTGTGTCGGCGAACATGCAGACGTTGTCTTCCGCGTAGGCATACGCGGCACCGTATCCCAGGCTGCGGTAGTCGGTGGCCTTGACATGCACGACACCATTCGTCGTGCGCGTTACCTCACTGCGGACCGGGGCGGCAGCCGTGGAATAGCCGGAAACGAGAAGCGCGGCCAGTATTGAAACATTCGAGAGTTTCATTAATCCTCCAGATACATCGTTATTAAAATTTGTATCTGGAGGATATCAGGCGGCTATTGTCCTCTAAGGAAGCACTTGCAAATAAATATTTTTCACACAACACGGACCGATCCGGCAGTAGTGTGACGGGATAATTTCATTGCATGGCGCATTGTATTTGGCGAAATGCTGCGGTTAGAGAAACATTATATGGATTTCTGTTTGGAATTAATTGGATTTTTAAGGAAATATTCTTTTATTTAAAGAATTTAATATTGCCTGGAGAGCGCCCAGGGAGAATCGTGGCAAGTGCATCACGACTATGGTGTGGTGAAAAGCACGAAAACAAAGCTGAACACTGGCCGCCGAGCATAGGTGCCAGACACTTTTTCCCAAGGAGGTTCCCCCTGCGTTCGGCCATGCAAAGCAAAAAACCCCGCCAGCGATCGCTAACGGGGGTTTTCTATATAACCGCCTGATTGAACCCACTTTCACACTGGTTGCAGTAGCGAAGCCCGGCAATGCTGGGCTGAGCAATCGGCGCGATTAATCAGCAATACCCGGCGGAGCACAAAAACCATGGCAGCGAACCAGTCCGCAGCGCCCTGCTGAAGAAGCGCTCCAAAGCAAAAAACCCCCACCAGATTCATCTGGTGGGGGTTTCTCTATATAACAGCCTGACGATAACCTACTTTCACACTGGTTGCAGCACTATCATCGGCGCAAAGTCGTTTCACGGTCCTGTGAGTGGAGCGACGTCGGGCAATGCCCGGCGGAGCACAAAAACCATGGACAGCGAGCCCAGTCCGCAGCGTCCTGCTGAAGCAGCGCCCCCAAAGCAAAAAACCCCCATCTGCACTGAACGCGATCTTGAGCGCGTTCAGGCTGATGGGGGTTTTTCTATATAACAGCCTGACGATAACCTACTTTCACACTGGTTGCAGCACTATCATCGGCGCAAAGTCGTTTCACGGTCCTGTTCGGGATGGGAAGGGGTGGGACCGACTTGCTATGGTCATCAGGCATGACTTGTACGTAGCGTCGCTCCCTGTCGGGCAGCGCAGCTACTAATCTGGAAGAAGTAAAGTTAGGGTAGTTCAAGCTGCATCATCAAACACAGGCAAATGCTCCATAACCGTCAAGGTTATAGGGACAAGCCTTACGGGCAATTAGTATCAGTTAGCTTAATGCATTACTGCACTTCCACACCTGACCTATCAACGTCCTGGTCTCGAACGACCCTTCAAAGAGCTCAAGGCTCTGGGAAATCTCATCTCAAGGCAAGTTTCCCGCTTAGATGCTTTCAGCGGTTATCTCTTCCGAACTTAGCTACCCGGCAATGCCACTGGCGTGACAACCGGTACACCAGAGGTTCGTCCACTCCGGTCCTCTCGTACTAGGAGCAGCCCCCTTCAAATTTCCAACGCCCACGGCAGATAGGGACCAAACTGTCTCACGACGTTTTAAACCCAGCTCACGTACCACTTTAAATGGCGAACAGCCATACCCTTGGGACCGGCTACAGCCCCAGGATGTGATGAGCCGACATCGAGGTGCCAAACTCCCCCGTCGATATGAACTCTTGGGAGGAATCAGCCTGTTATCCCCAGAGTACCTTTTATCCGTTGAGCGATGGCCCTTCCATACAGAACCACCGGATCACTATGTCCTACTTTCGTACCTGCTCGACTTGTCGGTCTCGCAGTTAAGCACGCTTATGCCATTGCACTATTAGCACGATGTCCGACCGTACCTAGCGTACCTTCGAACTCCTCCGTTACACTTTAGGAGGAGACCGCCCCAGTCAAACTGCCTACCATGCACTGTCCCCGATCCGGATAACGGACCAAGGTTAGAACCTCAAATGAACCAGGGTGGTATTTCAAGGTTGGCTCCACGAGAACTGGCGTCCCCGCTTCAAAGCCTCCCACCTATCCTACACAGATTGATTCAAAGTCCAATGCAAAGCTACAGTAAAGGTTCATGGGGTCTTTCCGTCTAGCCGCGGGTAGATTGCATCATCACAAACATTTCAACTTCGCTGAGTCTCGGGAGGAGACAGTGTGGCCATCGTTACGCCATTCGTGCAGGTCGGAACTTACCCGACAAGGAATTTCGCTACCTTAGGACCGTTATAGTTACGGCCGCCGTTTACTGGGACTTCAATCAAGAGCTTGCACCCCATCATTTAATCTTCCAGCACCGGGCAGGCGTCACACCCTATACGTCCACTTTCGTGTTTGCAGAGTGCTGTGTTTTTATTAAACAGTCGCAGCCACCATTTTATTGCAACCCTTTCACCCTCATGGAGTAAACCATTCAAGCTACCGGGGCGTACCTTTTCCCGAAGTTACGGTACCAATTTGCCGAGTTCCTTCTCCCGAGTTCTCTCAAGCGCCTTAGAATACTCATCTCGCCCACCTGTGTCGGTTTGCGGTACGGTCTCGTATGACTGAAGCTTAGAGGCTTTTCTTGGAACCACTTCCGATTGCTTCGCAGCACTTGGCCGCTCGTCCCATTCCCTTGAATTATGTGCCCGGATTTGCCTAAGCACCTTCTATGAAACAGAAACTGACTATTCCAACAGTCAGACAACCTTCCGCGATCCGTCCCCCCATCGCATCATACGACGGTGCAGGAATATTAACCTGCTTCCCATCAGCTACGCATCTCTGCCTCGCCTTAGGGGCCGACTCACCCTGCTCCGATGAACGTTGAACAGGAAACCTTGGGCTTACGGCGTGCGGGCTTTTCACCCGCATTATCGCTACTCATGTCAGCATTCGCACTTCTGATACCTCCAGCATCCTTTACAAGACACCTTCGCAGGCTTACAGAACGCTCTCCTACCATATCTATTGCTAGATATCCGCAGCTTCGGTGACTGGCTTAGCCCCGTTACATCTTCCGCGCAGGACGACTCGATCAGTGAGCTATTACGCTTTCTTTAAATGATGGCTGCTTCTAAGCCAACATCCTGACTGTTTTAGCCTTCCCACTTCGTTTTCCACTTAGCCAATCTTTGGGACCTTAGCTGGCGGTCTGGGTTGTTTCCCTCTTGACACCGGACGTTAGCACCCGATGTCTGTCTCCCAAGCTCGCACTCATCGGTATTCGGAGTTTGCAATGGTTTGGTAAGTCGCGATGACCCCCTAGCCATAACAGTGCTCTACCCCCGATGGTGATACTTGAGGCACTACCTAAATAGTTTTCGGAGAGAACCAGCTATTTCCAAGTTTGTTTAGCCTTTCACCCCTATCCACAGCTCATCCCCTAATTTTTCAACATTAGTGGGTTCGGTCCTCCAGTGCGTGTTACCGCACCTTCAACCTGGCCATGGATAGATCACTTGGTTTCGGGTCTACACCCAGCAACTAACGCCCTGTTCGGACTCGATTTCTCTGCGGCTCCCCTATTCGGTTAACCTCGCTACTGAATGTAAGTCGCTGACCCATTATACAAAAGGTACGCCGTCACGGAACAAGTCCGCTCCGACTGTTTGTATGCACACGGTTTCAGGATCTATTTCACTCCCCTCCCGGGGTTCTTTTCGCCTTTCCCTCACGGTACTGGTTCACTATCGGTCGATTACGAGTATTTAGCCTTGGAGGATGGTCCCCCCATGTTCAGACAGGATTTCTCGTGTCCCGCCCTACTTGTCGCATACTTAGTACCACCGGTCTGGTTTCGCGTACGGGGCTATCACCCACTATGGCGCCTATTTCCAGAGGCTTCCACTACCAGTCCGACTATCATATGCAGGCTCATCCCATTTCGCTCGCCACTACTTTGGGAATCTCGGTTGATTTCTTTTCCTGCAGCTACTTAGATGTTTCAGTTCGCCGCGTTCGCCTCACACACCTATGTATTCAGTGAGTGATACCCTAAAAGGGTGGGTTTCCCCATTCGGAAATCTTCGGATCAATGCTCGTTTGTCAGCTCCCCGAAGCTTATCGCAGACTTCTACGTCCTTCATCGCCTGTAATCGCCAAGGCATCCACCATGTGCACTTATTCACTTGTCCCTATAACCTTGACGGCTATCGGTATCAAGCATTTACTACTGTGTTTTGATGAGCTTTATTACTACCCTGAACATGCGATGTCTCGCACATTCAATAAAACTTTACTTCTTCCAGATTGTTAAAGAACGAAACAGCAGTAGTCTCTAAAAGACTAAACATAAAAGTGAACTCGTCACGCTTACGTTTAATATCTTGAGTAGATGCGTTGGTGGAGGATGACGGGATCGAACCGACGACCCCCTGCTTGCAAAGCAGGTGCTCTCCCAGCTGAGCTAATCCCCCAGGGATTTTCTTGTGCCTGATACGTGGTGGGTCTGGTTGGGCTCGAACCAACGACCCCCGCGTTATCAACACGGTGCTCTAACCAGCTGAGCTACAGACCCGCGCTACAACACGATTGCGGTACTACTGTTTCTTCTTCATTCGACAGTCGATAAGTGTGGACGTTTAATGAGCAAGGGTTCCGAAGAACCGTGCCTACTCTAGAAAGGAGGTGATCCAGCCGCACCTTCCGATACGGCTACCTTGTTACGACTTCACCCCAGTCACGAATCCTACCGTGGTAAGCGCCCTCCTTGCGGTTAAGCTACCTACTTCTGGTAAAACCCGCTCCCATGGTGTGACGGGCGGTGTGTACAAGACCCGGGAACGTATTCACCGCGACATGCTGATCCGCGATTACTAGCGATTCCAACTTCATGCAGTCGAGTTGCAGACTACAATCCGGACTACGATACACTTTCTGGGATTAGCTCCCCCTCGCGGGTTGGCGGCCCTCTGTATGTACCATTGTATGACGTGTGAAGCCCTACCCATAAGGGCCATGAGGACTTGACGTCATCCCCACCTTCCTCCGGTTTGTCACCGGCAGTCTCATTAGAGTGCTCTTTCGTAGCAACTAATGACAAGGGTTGCGCTCGTTGCGGGACTTAACCCAACATCTCACGACACGAGCTGACGACAGCCATGCAGCACCTGTGTTACGGTTCTCTTTCGAGCACTCCCAAATCTCTCCGGGATTCCGTACATGTCAAGGGTAGGTAAGGTTTTTCGCGTTGCATCGAATTAATCCACATCATCCACCGCTTGTGCGGGTCCCCGTCAATTCCTTTGAGTTTTAATCTTGCGACCGTACTCCCCAGGCGGTCTACTTCACGCGTTAGCTGCGTTACTAAGTCAATTAAGACCCAACAACTAGTAGACATCGTTTAGGGCGTGGACTACCAGGGTATCTAATCCTGTTTGCTCCCCACGCTTTCGTGCATGAGCGTCAGTCTTGACCCAGGGGGCTGCCTTCGCCATCGGTGTTCCTCCACATCTCTACGCATTTCACTGCTACACGTGGAATTCTACCCCCCTCTGCCAAACTCTAGCCTTGCAGTCTCCATTGCCATTCCCAGGTTAAGCCCGGGGATTTCACAACAGACTTACAAAACCGCCTGCGCACGCTTTACGCCCAGTAATTCCGATTAACGCTTGCACCCTACGTATTACCGCGGCTGCTGGCACGTAGTTAGCCGGTGCTTATTCTTCAGGTACCGTCATGAGGCACGGATATTAGCCGTACCCTTTTCTTCCCTGACAAAAGAGCTTTACAACCCGAAGGCCTTCTTCACTCACGCGGCATTGCTGGATCAGGGTTGCCCCCATTGTCCAAAATTCCCCACTGCTGCCTCCCGTAGGAGTCTGGACCGTGTCTCAGTTCCAGTGTGGCTGGTCGTCCTCTCAGACCAGCTACTGATCGTCGCCTTGGTGAGCCTTTACCTCACCAACTAGCTAATCAGATATCGGCCGCTCCAGGAGCATGAGGTCTTGCGATCCCCCACTTTCATCCTTAGATCGTATGCGGTATTAGCGTAACTTTCGCTACGTTATCCCCCACTCTTGGGCACGTTCCGATATATTACTCACCCGTTCGCCACTCGTCAGCGGAGCAAGCTCCCTGTTACCGTTCGACTTGCATGTGTAAAGCATGCCGCCAGCGTTCAATCTGAGCCAGGATCAAACTCTTCAGTTTAATCTCTGTTTAAAGTCATTGCTGACTTGTCTTGAATTCCCACCATTGGCGGAAATTCACTCTCAAGATACTGACGAACCTCCTTGCGAAGGTTACGTTTATTTCTTGTGAGCGTTTGATGCTATATTTTGAGCTGTCGGGGCCGAAGCCCCGGGCACATCATCAAACGCCCACACTTATCGACTGTTGATTGTTAAAGAATTCTGCGCTTTTCAGCGATTCTGCCTGGTTGACAAAGCGTTGTGTTTGTCAGCAGAGGAGCGAGATTATCTGGTGTTTCGCGATAACCGTCAAGCTTCTTTTTGCCCCGCTTCAACTTACCGCTGCCACTTTCGTGCCAACGCGTTGCTGCGAGGGACAGAACTATATCAAAGCCCCTCGAAGTTTGGCAAGCGCTTTTCGAGGAACGCATGCATGCCTTCGCGCTGGGCCGGCGTGCCGAACGCGGCATGGAACAAACGGCGTTCGTAACGCACGCCCTCCGTCAGCGGCACTTCATAGGCGACATTCACTGCTTCCTTGATCTGCATGGCCACTGACAGGGGCATCGAAGCGATCGTTGCGGCGGCGGCCAACGCTTCTTCAAGCAGCTTGTCGGCAGGAACCACGCGCGACACCAGGCCTGAACGTTCCGCTTCCGCCGCATCAATGGTGCGTGCCGTCAGCAGCATGTCCATCGCTTTCGCCTTGCCGATCGCGCGCGGAAGGCGCTGCGTGGCGCCGGCACCCGGGGTGACGCCGATCTTGATTTCCGGCTGGCCGAACTTGGCCGTATCGGCAGCGATGACGAAATCGCACATCATCGCCAGTTCGCAGCCGCCACCCAGCGCATAGCCGGCCACGGCGCCGATCACCGGCGTGCGCACCTTCAGTATGTGTTCCCAGTTGCGCGTGATGTAATTGTCGCGGTAGGTATCCTGGTAGGTGTAATCGATCATCGCCGGAATATCGGCCCCTGCCGCGAAAGCCTTCTCGCTGCCGGTCAGCACGATGCAGCCGATCTGGGGATCCCTGTCGAATCCGGCAAGTGCCTCGCCAAGTTCGTTCATCATGCGGTCGTTCAGCGCATTGAGTGCTTTCGGCCGGTTCAGGCGGATCAGCGCCACTTTGCCGTGGACTTCGACGATCAGGTCTTCATATTGCATGCGTGCCTCCGGGACGGTTCGATCGGGCGATTGTAGCCTCATCGGCGCGCCGTTGCCATTGGCTGCTATGATCGGCGGCCGATGCCGCTCCCTCTCTTCTCCACGATCGCCGAACGCTGGCGCACCGATGCGCTGCTGGCGAATACCGATTTCCGCCGCTACTGGGCCAGCATGGTGCTGACGAGCTTCGGCTCGCAAATCGGGACGCTTGCGCTGCCGCTGTGCGCCGTATTGCTGCTCCATGCGACGCCGGCGCAGATGGGCATCCTGACCGCATGCCAGGCGATCCCGTTTGCTTTCCTCGCCCTGCCCGCCGGCGTGCTGCTCGACCGCAGCCGCAAGCTGCCGATCCTGCTGGCCAGTAAATCGGCCCAGGGCATTTCGCTTGCCTCCATTCCCGTTGCGTGGTGGTTCGACCTGCTGGGCATGCCGTGGCTGTATGCGGTGGCGGCCGTCCAGGGATCCTGCAATGTGATCGGCGGCGGCGCCGAACAGATTTATCTCACCCTGCTCGTGGGCCGCGACCGCATGGTGGATGCGCAGTCCCGCTTCGCCACCACGGATTCCATCTCCCGGCTGCTGGCGCCCGGTCTCGCGGGCATCCTGATCCAATGGCTGACCGCCCCCGTCGCGATCGTCGTCAACGCGGCCACGTTCTTCATCTCGGTGTGGAATGTCGCGCGCGTGAAAATGCGTGAAACGGTACCGCCGCGCAGCAACCGCCATCCGCTGCACGACGTCCGCGCCGGATTCGCCTTCATCTGGCGCCAGCCGCTGCTGCGCGCGCTGGCATGGGTGGCCGGCGCCTGGCATATCCTGTTCTATGGTTACTCGGCGCTGCTCGTGCTGTTCGCCACGCGCGAACTGGGCATGAGCGCGGGCACGCTGGGCATGGCGCAGATGCTGGGCGGGATTGGCGTATTCGTCAGTTCGCTGTTGCTGCGGCCGCTGAACCGGCACTACGGCGCCGGCATCACGATGATCATCGGCACGGCGTCGATGGCACTGGGCTTCGTGCTGATGCCGCTGATTCCGCGCGACCTGTTCGGCGATGCACGCTGCAGCGCGGCGGCCTACGCCGCTCTTGTATTCTGCTTCGACCTGGGGGCAATGCTGTTCTTCGTGCCCTACCAGGCACTGCGCCAGAAAGTGACGCCGGACGAAATGCTGGGCAGGATGATCTCCACCATGCGCTTCCTGACCGTGGCCGTGGCACCGCTGGGGGCCCTGGTCGCCGGTTACGCGGGCGACCATCTCGGCGTACGCCCGGCGTTGTATTGCATCGCCGTGGGCGGCGTGCTGCTGGCCGCCGGGGCCGTTTCGTCACGCCCGATCCGAAGCGTGCGCCCATGATGCCGGCGCGGATCTAGACTACCTATTGCCAACTTTGCAAGGGCGACCGTCATGTTCAAGAACATCCTGTTACCCACCGATGGCTCCGGCCTGTCGGTCAAGGCGACCGACACAGCGATCCGCTTCGCCCAGGTGCACGGCGCGCGCATCGTTTCCATCTGCGTCGCCCAGCCGTTCCCGTTCGTGCCGATGGCCGAGGGCGCCGTGGTGCCCGATACCGCGGTGTTCGAAACCCAGATCAACGCGGCCGCCAAGATCAATATCGACAAGGTGGCGGCCTCGTGCGCTGCGGCCGGCGTACCGTTCGAGGGGATCGTTACCGCATCCCACAGCCCTTATGAAGAGATTGTCGCCGCCGCGGAAAAGCACGGTTGCGACATCATCCTGATGGCCTCGCACGGCCGCAAGGGCTTGAACAAGCTGTTCCTCGGCAGCGAAACGCAAAAGGTGCTGGCGCACACGACACTGCCGGTACTCGTCCTGCGTTGATGAAGCAAGGACCGGCTTCTAGCGGGTCGGGCGTGGCAGCAGCACCCACACCTGCCCGCGCTGCTTCATCCAGCCCGCGTTCTCGGCTGCCTCGGTACCGAATCCAAAGAAGAAATCGACCCGGATGGCGCCCCGGATCGCGCCGCCCGTATCCTGCGCCATGACCAGCCGCTGCAGTGGAATCTCGCTGGCGGCCTGGGTGGTGGCCAGATACAGCGGCACGCCGGACGGAATCTGCGTCGTGTCCACCGCCACCGAGCGCTGCGGTGTCAACGGCACGCCCAGCGAGCCCTTCGGCCCCACATTCGGGTCCGGCAGCCGCTCTTCCCTGAAGAACACATAGCTCGGATTCACATTCAACAATTCCTGCTTGCGGGTGGGATGTCCGGCGATCCATGCCTTGATGCCCTGTGCCGACGCCTGCTCGGAGGTCAGCTCGCCCTGCTCGATCAGCCACTTGCCGATCGATTTATAGGGATGGCCGTTCTGGTCCGCGTAAGCCACGCGCACGGTCTCGCCCGTATCGAGCTGCACGCGGCCCGAGCCCTGCACTTCGAGGAAGAATGCTTCCACGGAGTCGTCGACCCACAGCAGTTCCTTGCCGCCGAAGGCCGAACGGGCGATTTCCTCGCGGCTGGCATACGGCACCACCTTCTTGCCCTGCAGGCGGCCGCGCAGCCGCTTGCCCTTCAGTTCCGGGTAGATGCCGGCGAGCTCGATCGTCAGCATGTCGTCCGGCACCTTGTATAGCGGCGTCTGGTACGGGCCTCCCTGCTTGCGGGCGCCGCGCAGCAGAGGCTCGTAGTATCCGGTCACCAGGCCGCTGTCGGCGCCGTCCGGCGCGACCACGCGGTGCGGCACCAGGAACGTTTCGAAGAACAGCCGCACCGCGCGCTCGTCGCTCCCGTTGACGGTGCGCGCGATCGTGCATGGCTCCTTCCAGTCCGCCCGCTTGCCGATCACGGAACACGACGACTGGAAGGCCGGCCAGGCCGCGCGCACGTCATCGCGCGACCAGCCCGGCAGGTCGGCAAACGAGCCGGGTACGAAGGCGGTCTTCGATGGCGGCACCGCCGGCTCGGCCGGAGACACGGACGGCTGGGGTGTCGGCTGACTGGATGGCTGGGAAGCGGGCTGGGAAGCTGCCTGGGAAGCGGGCTGGGGCGCGGGCGTTGTAACGCAACCGGCCAGCAGCGCCGCGAGCAAGGCGGTCCCGCCCGACAGGCGGATATTACGAGGTAGACTATGGCGTACAAAAATCATGGAGGCGGTATGTGGATTCTGATGGTCGAGGCATTCGTGGCGCTGTTCCTGCTCGTCTTCATCGTCTGGTGGACGATGCCGGGCAAGAAAAAGACGCCGCCGGCCAAGCGGCCGGACCAGCCCGACAAATGAGCGGATAAAAACGGATGATAATCGCTGGGGGCCGGCGCCGCGGGCCGGCGCTCAAGGTCGGCGCCGCAGGCCGGCGCCGGGGTAGGTACTGAAGGTCAATGCAGCGAGTGCGGCAGCGTCAGCACGAATTCCGGGATCTTCGCTTCGAACTGGTGGCCATCCTCGGCCACGCAGAAATATTCACCCACCATCGAGCCCTGCGGCGTCTGCAGCGCCGTGCCACTCGTGTATTCGAACTGTTCGCCCGGCTGCAGCAGCGGCTGGTGCCCTACCAAGCCGAGGCCGCGCACTTCCTGCACGTGGTTGTTCGCGTCGGTGATGATCCAGTGGCGCGAGATCAGCTGTGCCGCCACGGTGCCGGTGTTCTTGATCGTGATCGAGTAGGTGAACACGAAATTGGTGCGTTCGGGGTCGGACTGCTCGGGCAGGAACTGGGTCCTGACCGACACCGTGAATTCATATTGGGCCATCGGTATTCCTTTATTGCTGGGCAAATGTGCCGAAACTTCAAATGTAGCGTTTTATTAATACAGTTTCACATTGCACCGCAAATCCCGCACACATGCAAGCTGCACTCCGCAGAATACGGGGCGGCAGCGTAAAATAGCGGCTGACTTTTTGCTTATTCCTCTTTGCCACGCCTGTCATGACAACTTTCCGCATCGCCCCCAGCATCCTGTCCGCCGACTTCGCCCACCTGGGCGAGGAAGTCAAAAACGTCGTCGCCGCCGGTGCCGACATCATCCATTTCGACGTGATGGACAACCACTACGTGCCGAACCTCACGATCGGCCCGCTGGTCTGCCAGGCGATCCGCCCGCATGTGCAGGTGCCGATCGACGTGCACCTGATGGTCAAGCCCGTCGACCGCATCATTCCCGACTTCGCCAAGGCCGGCGCGAACATCATCACGTTCCACCCCGAGGCGTCCGAGCACATCGACCGCACGCTGCAGTTGATCCGCGACAACGGCTGCAAGGCCGGCCTCGTGTTCAATCCGGGCACGCCGCTGTCGTACCTGGAACACGTGATGGACAAGATCGACATGATCCTGATCATGTCGGTCAACCCGGGCTTCGGCGGCCAGTCGTTCATTCCGCAGGCGCTGAAGAAGATCGAGCAGGCGCGCCGCCTGATCGACGAATCGGGCCGCGACATCCTGCTGGAAGTCGACGGCGGCATCAAGATCGACAACATCGCCGCGGCTGCGAAAGCCGGTGCGGACACCTTCGTGGCCGGCTCGGCGATCTTCGGCCAGCCCGACTACAAGGCGGTCATCGACGCGATGCGCACCCAGCTGGCGGCGGTATAAGCATGACGGCGGCTGCCCACCCCCTGGCCGGCGTGCGCGCCGCCATCATCGACCTGGACGGCACGATGCTCGACACCGTGCCCGATTTTCACGTGGCCATCAACCGCATGCGTGAAGAGCTGGGCCTGGAAGCGATCACGGCCGAACAGATCAAGAACATGGTCGGCAAGGGTTCCGAGAACCTGATCCGCAGCGTGCTCTCCCTCGACCACGACGACGCGGCCGTGGAACAGCACTTCGCCGCCGCGATGGACGCCTACCAGCGTCACTACCTGGCGATCAACGGCCACCACAGCACGCTGTATCCGGACGTGGCCGCCGGCCTGACGGAGCTGAAGGATGCCGGCATCCGCCTCGCCTGCGTGACCAACAAGCCGCTGGCGTTCGCGCTGCCGCTGCTGAAGCTGAAGGAGCTCGATGGCTACTTCGAAGTGATCTACGGCGGCGATTCGTTCGAAAAGAAGAAGCCCCATCCACTGCCGCTGATGAAGGCCTGCGAATACTTCGGCCTGCCGCCGCACCAGGTGGTGGCGATCGGCGACTCGTCGAACGATGCACAGGCGGCCCGCGCCGCGGGTTGTCCGGTGCTCACCGTGCCTTATGGTTATAACCACGGAGAGCCTATACACGATACGGATTCGGATGGTATAGTGGAAACGCTGCTGCATGCTGCGCAGCTCATCAATGCCCATAATTCGCCAAGTAATCCGGCGAACGACGCGCAGACCCCTTAAGCGAAACCTTAAGCAAAACTCTTAACCGAACGCTCGTCATCAACGATGTTTCTCAATAAAAGACACAACGTTACTCACCAGGGATCGATCGAGGCCTGGCTGTGGCGACGCTGGCAATCCTTGGCAAACTGAGCCACATTGATTGCTGCCGTCGGAGATTGCGCGCGACCACCCTTCATCGCTGACTTCTTCGCTCTCCCGGCAGGTTTTTAAAAACCTCACCGCCACCATCACGCCCGAAATGGGTTCGCGTGGCGGATTGGAGAGAACCATGACCGAACTCGAATTCCGCTCGCTGGCCACGCAAGGCTACAACCGTATCCCCCTGATCGCGGAAGCGTTCGCCGACCTGGAAACGCCGCTGTCGCTGTACCTGAAGCTGGCGCAGAGCCAGCAAACGGGCAAGAACACGTTCCTGCTGGAGTCCGTCGTCGGCGGCGAGCGCTTCGGCCGCTACTCGTTCATCGGCCTGCCGGCCAGGACGCTGCTGCGCACGCACGGCACCCGCACCGAGATCGTCACGAACGGCGAAGTCGTCGAAACGCACGACGGCAATCCCCTCGAATTCATCGAGCAGTACCAGGCCCGCTTCAAGGTCGCGCTGCGCCCCGGCATGCCCCGCTTCGTGGGCGGCCTGGCAGGCTATTTCGGCTACGACACCGTGCGCCACATCGAGAAGAAGCTGGCAAACAGCGCGCAGAAGGACGACCTGGGCCTGCCGGACATCCAGCTGATGGTGACCGAGGAACTGGCCGTCATCGACAACCTGTCCGGCAAGCTGTACCTGATCGTCTACGCCGATACCACGCAGCCGGAATCGTTCTCGAAAGCGCGCCTGCGGCTGAAGGACCTGAAGGCGCTGCTGCGCCGCGGCGTCGATGCGCCGGTCACGTCGTCGTCGGTGCGCACCGAGGCGATCCGCGACTTCGACAAGGATGCGTACCTGGCCGCCGTGGCCAAGGCGAAGGAGCTGGTCATGGCCGGCGACCTGATGCAGGTGCAGATCGGCCAGCGCATCCGCAAGCCCTACGTGGATTCGCCGCTCACGCTGTACCGCGCGCTGCGGTCGCTGAACCCGTCGCCGTACATGTACTTCTATAACTTCGGCGACATGCAGATCGTCGGCGCCTCGCCGGAGATCCTGGTGCGCAACGAAACCCTGCCGGATGGGGAAAAGAAAGTCACGCTGCGCCCGATCGCCGGCACCCGCCCGCGCGGCGCCACGCTTGACAAGGATGCGCAGCTGGCCGAGGAACTGCTGGCCGACCCGAAGGAAATCGCCGAGCACGTGATGCTGATCGACCTGGCCCGCAACGACCTGGGCCGCATTTCCGAGATCGGCAGCGTGAAGGTCACCGACAAGATGGTGATCGAAAAATACTCGCACGTGCAGCACATCGTGTCGAACGTCGAGGGCAAGCTGAAGTCCGGCATGTCCAACCTCGACGTGCTGCGCGCCACCTTCCCGGCCGGTACGCTGACCGGCGCGCCGAAGGTGCGCGCGATGGAAGTGATCGACGAGCTGGAAATCTCCAAGCGCGGCATCTACGGCGGCGCCTGCGGCTACCTGTCGTTCGGCGGCGAGATGGACGTGGCGATCGCGATCCGCACCGGCGTGATCAAGGACGGCATGCTGTACGTGCAGGCCGCGGCCGGCATCGTGGCCGACTCGGTTCCCGAGATGGAATGGCTGGAAACGGAAAACAAGGCGCGCGCCGTGCTGCGCGCCGCCGAACAAGTGCAAGACGGCCTGGATGGGGAGTTCTGACATGCTGCTGATGATCGACAATTACGATTCCTTCACCTACAACATCGTGCAGTATTTCGGCGAGCTGGGTGAAGACGTGCGGGTGCACCGCAACGATGAAATCACGATCGCCGAGATCGAGGCGCTGGACCCGGACCGCATCTGCATCTCGCCGGGCCCGAAGGATCCGGCGCAGGCCGGCATCTCGGTCGAAGTGCTCAAGCATTTCGCCGGCAAGAAGCCGATCCTGGGCGTCTGCCTCGGCCACCAGGCCATCGGCGAAGCGTTCGGCGGCAAGATCGTCCGCGCCAAGGAAGTCATGCACGGCAAGACATCCCCGATCGCCCACACCGGCGAAGGCGTGTTCAAGGAGCTGCCGAGCCCCTTCACGGTGATCCGATACCACTCGCTGGCGATCGAGCGCGCTTCCCTGCCCGCCTGCCTGGAAGTGACGGCCTGGACGAACGACGGTGAAATCATGGGCGTGCGGCACAAGGACTTCGACATCGAAGGCGTGCAGTTCCACCCCGAATCGATCCTCTCGGAACATGGCCACGCCATGCTGAAGAATTTCCTCGAACGTACAGCCCCGGGCGCGAAGGAATGACCATGCCGATCACCCACCAGGAAGCGCTGATCCGCTGCATCGAACACCGCGAGATCTTCCACGACGAAATGCTGCACCTGTTCCGCCAGATCATGAGCGGCGAAATGTCGCCCGTGATGGTGGCCGCGCTGACGATGGGCCTGCGCGTGAAGAAGGAAACCATCGGCGAGATCACCGCCGCGGCGCAGGTCATGCGCGAGTTCTCGACCAAGGTGCCGATGGCGGACACCACCAACCTGCTCGACATCGTCGGCACCGGCGGCGATGGCGCGCATACCTTCAACATCAGCAGCGCCGCGATGTTCGTGGCCGCCGCGGCCGGCGCGCGCATCGCCAAGCACGGCGGGCGCAGCGTCTCGTCGTCCTCCGGCAGCGCGGACCTGATCGAATCGCTGGGCGCCGACATCAACCTGAAGCCGGAGCAGATCGCGCAATCGATCGCGCAGACCGGCATCGGTTTCATGTTCGCGCCGAACCACCACGCCGCCATGAAGCACGTGGCGCCGGTGCGCCGCGAACTGGGCGTGCGCTCGATCTTCAACATCCTCGGCCCGCTCACCAATCCGGCCGGCGCGCCGAACATCCTGATGGGCGTGTTCCATCCCGACCTGGTCGGCATCCAGGTGCGCGTGCTGCAGCGCCTCGGCGCCGAACATGCGATCGTGGTGTATGGCCGCGACAACATGGATGAGGTGTCGCTGGGCGCCGGCACGCTGGTCGGCGAACTGGTCGACGGCGAAATCCGCGAATACGAGATCCATCCCGAAGACTTCGGCCTGCAGATGGTGGCCAGCCGCAACCTGAAGGTGGCCAACGCCGCCGAATCGAAGGCGAAGGTGCTGGGCGTGCTGTCCGGCGACACCGGCGCCGCCACCGATATCGTCGCGCTCAATGCCGGTACCGCGCTGTATGCGGCCGGTGTCGCGCCGTCGATCGAGACGGGCTTCGTCAAGGCGAGGCAGGCGATCGAGTCCGGCGCCGCGCTGGCGAAGCTGCGCCAGTTCGTCGAAGTCACCCAGGCGCTCGGCGCCGCCAACGCCTGATAAGGACCGGCCCATGTTCGGCATCCACGACCTGACGCTGTTCATCGTTTCCGGGCTGCTGCTGAACATCATGCCGGGACCGGATTCGCTGCTGATCATGGCGCGCAGCGCCACGCAGGGCTGGCGCGCCGGCGTGGCCGCCTCGCTCGGCATCGGCGCCGGCACGATGGTGCATGTGCTGGCCGCCGCTGTTGGGCTGTCGGCACTGCTGGCCACTTCCGCTGCCGCATTCAATGTCGTCAAATGGGTTGGCGCGGCGTATATCGTCTGGTGCGGCATCGGCATGCTGCGGGCGAAGCTGAAGGGCTCGCCCGGCGATACGGCCACGCCCGCTCCCGCGCCATTGCCTTACCGCCGCATCTTCGCCCAGGGCTTCCTCACCAACGTGCTGAACCCGAAAGTCGCGCTGTTCTTCCTCGCCTTCGTGCCCCAGTTCATCGATGCCGATGCGCCGAACAAGCCGCTGGCCTTCATCGTCCTCGGCTGCATCTTCAACTTCAACGGCATGTTGTGGTGTAACGGCCTGGCGCTGTTCACCGCATTCGCCAGCGCCCGCCTGAAAGTCAAACCGATCGTCGCGCTGTGGCTGAACCGCGTTACCGGCAGCCTGTTCCTGGTGCTGGGCGCCCGCCTCGCCCTCGCCGACCGTCATTAAAAGCAAACCCATGTCCGACATCCTGAACAAGATCCTGGCCGTCAAGGCCGACGAAGTGGCCGCGGCGAAGAAGCACCGCAGCCTGTCCAGCCTGCGCGCCGAAGTGGAGGCCGACCGCGAGTCGCGCGCCGCGATCCGCGGCTTCGAAGCGGGCCTGCGGGGCAGGATCGCCGCCGGCCAGGCCGGCGTGATCGCCGAAGTCAAGAAGGCCTCGCCGTCGAAAGGCGTGCTGCGCCCGGACTTCCGCCCCGCCGCCATCGCGCAGAGCTATGCCGAAGGCGGCGCCGCCTGCCTGTCGGTGCTGACGGACGAGCAGTTCTTCCAGGGCTCGACCGAGTTCCTGCAACAGGCCCGCGCCGCGTGCGCGCTGCCGGTCATCCGCAAGGACTTCCTGGTCGACATGTACCAGGTCTATGAAGCGCGGGCGATGGGGGCCGACTGCATCCTGCTGATCGTGGCCGGCCTCGATCACGGCCTGATGGCGGAAATGGAAGCGTGCGCCCACGAGCTGGGCATGGACGTGCTGGTGGAATCGCACGACGGCGACGAGCTGGCCGCCGCGCTGAAACTGAAGACCAACCTCATCGGCATCAACAACCGCAACCTGCGCACGTTCGACGTGTCGCTGGACACCACGCTGGACCTGCTGCCGCGCATCCCGGCGGAGCGGCTGGTGGTGACCGAATCCGGCATCCTGGGCCGCAGCGATGTGCAGCGGATGCGGGAAGCGAACGTGAATGCCTTCCTGGTGGGCGAGGCGTTCATGCGCGCAGAAGATCCGGGAACGGAGCTGAACCGGCTGTTCGCCTGAAAAACCGGGGTCAGCCCCCTTGAGACACTGGCTGCAAGCACTGACGCCGACTCTTACCGGGGACAGACCCCATCCGCCATCCCGTGGCGTGAATTACGCGGCCGCGCGCCAGGTTTCGATCCGGTCGCGGCCGTTTTCCTTGGCGCGGTACAGCGCCTCGTCGGCGCGGCACAGCAGCGCATCGAGCTCTTCGTCCGCATCGGTCTGCACGGCCACGCCGATGCTGGCCGTGCACGACGGCAGGTCGCCGGCGGAGGCGTCGCGCAGCAGCCGCTGCACGCGCAGCGCGACGGCCAGCGCGCGCTTCAGGTCGGTATCCGGCAACAGCACGATGAATTCCTCGCCGCCGAAGCGGGCCAGCACGTCGGATTCGCGCAATGCGGAGCCGATCATCTGCGCCACGCTCACCAGCACCCGGTCGCCTTCGGCGTGGCCGAAGCGGTCGTTGATCTTCTTGAAGAAATCGAGGTCCACGGACAGCAGCGCCAGCGACCGGGAACGCTGCCGCATGCGTGCCATGCGCGCCACTTCGCGCGCGTAGGCATCGCCGAAGCCGCGCCGGTTCAACACGCCGGTCAGCGGATCGCTGGCCGAGCGGCGCTCGAGGATGCGGCGCAGCCGCTCGTTGGCCACCATCAGGAAGCCTACCGACAGCAATGCCGGCTGCAGCGCGGTCGCCGCGAGATAGAAGCTCTGGAACAGGCCGGGCCGCGCAACGTCCACCATTGCCTCGCCATGCGTTATCGCCATCACGCCGCGCACCGCCATCAATACGGTGTTCACGGCGATCAGCGTGCCGAAGAACCATGTGGCCAGCTTGCGCCGGCCATGGCGCAGCACGAGGTACAGCAGCGTGCCGTTCAGCAGCGTCATCGGCAGCGCCATCCAGAAGACGCGGGCCGCATAGTCCGGCGCGACCTGCAGGTAGTACACCATGCCGGCCAGGGAAAAGGCGGCCGCGCCGCCCAGCATCTTCCAGCCGGGATCGACGCCGTAGAAGCGCTGCAGGCCGATCACCGAGAGGCCGTTGCCGATCACGAACAGCACGTTGGCCAACGGCAGCACGGCAATGTCAGGCAAGGTGCCGCGCAGTGCGAAGCAGATGACGGAAAACACCTGCACCGCCAGCGCGGCGCTCCAGTAGCCGATGCCGCGCATTTCGGCGGGAAAACTGCGGCGGGCACCGAACAGTACCAGGCTCATCACGGCGCACATCAGCGCCGCCATCAGTACGACGCTGAACGGATCCAGCAGCCTCACGTCAGCGCAGCGTGGTCGGGCGGGTTGCCGCCGGCTTGTGCGCCGTATCGATCGTGAGCCCGATGCCGGGCACCCGGTCGCCTTGCAGCTGCACCGTGAACGTCATCAGCTCGTCGCGCCGGAAGGCATGCACCTGCACCGTGTCGCCCACGCGATAGCGCGACAGCAGCGCCTCCAGGTTGGCCGGGTTGCCGGTCACGCGCAAGCCGTCGATCGCCACCAGCAGGTCGCCGGCAGACAGGCCGGCACGGTGCGCGGCGCCGCCTTCGTGGACGGCGGACAGCTTCGCATCGGCGCCGTCGCGCCCGATGTTGGCATCGAGGCTGGGCCTGGCCAGCTTGCGCTCGTCCACATACTTCACGCCGAACGGCGCCAGCAGCCTGGCCAGCGGCACGTCGTCGGTGCCGCGGATGTATTTTTCAAAGTAGCTCTTCAGCCGCATGCCGCTGACCTCGTCGAACAGCGCTTCCACTTCGCCCGGCGTCACGCCGCGGCGGCCATCCGGGTAGAAATCGCGGCCGTAGCGCTGCCACAGCGCCAGCATGATGTCGTCCAGCGAGCGCTGCCCGCCCGATTTCTGGCGGATGGTCAGGTCCAGGCCGAGGCCCACCAGCGAACCCTTGGCGTAGTAGCTGACGATGGCGTTGGGCGCGTTCTCGTCCTGCCGGTAGTACTTGCTCCAGGCGTCGAAGCTGGACTCGGCCACGCTCTGCTTCGTGCGGCCGGCGCTGCGCAGCACGCTGCCGACCGTCTTGCCCAGCATCTTGAAATACGTGGCTTCGCTGATCATGCCGGCGCGCACGAGGAACAGGTCGTCGTAATAGCTGGTGAAGCCTTCGAACAGCCACAGCAGCGGCGTGTAGTTTTCGACCTGCAGGTCGTAAGGCGCGAACGCCGCCGGCTTGATGCGTTTCACGTTCCAGGTGTGGAAATACTCGTGGCTGCACAGGCCCAGGAACCTGATGTAGCCTTCGCTTCTCTCGCTGCCCGGGTCTGTGCCGGCCCTTGCGGTCGTCGGCAAATCGGCACGGGCGCAGATCAGTGCCGTCGACGCGCGGTGTTCGAGGCCGCCATAGCCGTCGCCCACGGCCAGCGTCATGAACACGTAGCGGTCCACCGGCGCCTTTTTCGTCTTCGGCTCGAAGAACGCGATCTGGGTTTCGCAGATCGCCTTCAGGTCGGCGCACAGCCGCGGCATGTCAAGGTTCGGCACGCGGCCGGTGATCACCACGTCGTGCGGCACTCCATGCGCGGTGAACGTGGCCAGCGCGAAGTCGCCCATCTCGACCGGGCTGTCGATCAATTCGTCGTAGTCGGCGGCCACGTAGGTGCCGAAGCCGTAGCGCCTTGCCTTCAGTTCCGGCAGCGCGGTGGCCACGCGCCAGTTGCGGGCCGCTTCGTCCGCCGGGCGCACGATATCGACCACGTGCGGCACATCCTCCTGGCCGGCCACGCGCAGGAACACGCTGGTGCCGTTGAAGAAGCCATGGGTCTGGTCCAGGTGCGCGGCGCGCACGGAAAGATCCCACGCGTAAACGTCGTACTGTACGACGAGCGGGCCCTCGACGGCCGGCGCCTGCCAGGAATGCTTGTCCAGCTTCACCAGCGGCACCGGTTCGCCGTTCGCCTCGGCGCGGATCTGCACGATGTTGCGGGCGAACTCGCGGATCATGTAGCTGCCGGGAATCCAGGCCGGCAACGCCAGCACCTGGCCCCCGTCCGGTCCACCGCCGGCCGGCTGCTGCACGGTCAGCGTCACCTGGAACAGGTGGGCGGCGAGATCCTTCGGCACGATGGCATAGGCCACGGCGGGTGCCGCGGCGCGCGGCGTCCTGGTCTTTTTCAGTGGTGTCTTGTTTTTCATTGCAGGTCCGGCGGCGTATCGATGTCGAGCAGGATGCCCGGATCGTCCACCGCCACTTCGTTGACGATATTATCCCTCACGATGCCGCGCGCGCCCCGGTCTCCGGTCAGCGCGAGCAGCTGCGGCAAATGGCGGCGGCCGAAGGCGACCGGATTGCCGCGCTCCGGTCCGCTTTCCCCGTTGCGCTCCGTTGCAAGCACGGGCACCGCGATATCGGCGCCCCCTTCCACCGCCCGTGCCAGCGCGGCGATCGTGGCCGGCCGCACGCGGGGCATGTCGCCCAGCGCCACCACCCACCCCTGCGCCGCTTGCGCGTGCCGCAGGCCGTGAACCAGCGAAGCGGCCATGCCGCTGTCCGCATCGGCGCAGACTACCACCTCGCAGCCGAGCGACGCCAGTTGCGCGGCGACGGCATCTTCGCCGTCGCGCACCACGGCCACCACGCGTGGCAGCGCGGCGAGCAGGTGGCGCGCGCTGTGCACGACGACCGCTTCGCCTTCGAACGGTTGCAGCAGCTTGTTGCGCCGCCCCAGCGGATCGAAGCGCCGGCCGCGGCCCGCGGCCAGCAGGATACCGATGATGCCGCCCATGCCGACATTCCTGTCCATGCTCTTATGCCACCTGCGGCGCGGCGGCCGAGGCCAGGTCGAACGGCAGCTTGCGCAGCCGCTTGCCGGTTACCCGGAACACCGCATTGGCAAACGCCGGCGCCAGCGGCGGCAGGCCCGGTTCGCCCATGCCGGTCGGCGCCTCGACCGACGGCACGATGTGCACCTCGACCAGCGGCATGTCCGGCATGCGCGCCACCGCGTAGTCGCTGAACTGGCCCTGTTCCACGATACCATCCTTCAACGTGATGGCGGCGCCCGGCAACGTGGTACCCAGGGCCATCAGCACCGCGCCCTGCACCTGCGCCTCGATCGTGAGGGGATTGACCGGCTGGTTGCAATGCACGGCCGCCGTGACCTTGTGCAGCTTCGGCGCGCCGTTCTCCACCGATGCCGTGACCACGTAGGCGACGACGGTGCCGAATGCCTCATGCACCGCCACCCCGTAGGCCTGCCCTTCGGGCAGCTTGACGGTACGGTAGCCCGATTTGCCGACGGCCAGGTCTAGCGCCAGGTGATGGCGCTTGTGTTCGGCCGGGATCAGCCGCTTGCGGTAGGCCACCGGGTCCGCGCCGGCCGCCACCGCGGCTTCGTCGATCAGCGTCTCCATCACGAACGCCGTGTGGGTCGCACCCACCGAACGCCACCACAGCACCGGCACGTTGGCCTGCGCGTTGTGCACCGAGAGGTTCAACGGCACCCGGTACGGCCCGCCCATGCCTTCGACCATCGTGGAATCGACCCCGTTCTTGACCATGAACGGCTCGAACGAGGTGCCCGCGATGATGGACTGGCCGACGATCACGTGATCCCAGCCGACGATATTGCCACTGGCGTCGAGCCCCAGGTCGGCGCGGTGCACGTGCGACGGGCGGTAGTAGCCGCCCTTGATGTCGTCCTCGCGGCTCCAGATCACCTTCACGGGGCCGGCCTTGCCAGCCTTGGCCAGCGCCTTTGCTACATTCACGGCTTCCACGATGTAGTCGGAACCCGGCGTGGCGCGGCGGCCGAAGCCGCCGCCGGCCGTCATCGTGTGCAGCGTGACCTGTTCCGGTTTCAGGCCGGCCGTTTTCGCGGCCGCGGCCTGGTCCAGCGTCTGGAACTGGCTGCCGGCCCAGATCGTGCAACCATCGCGCCGCAGGTCGACCACGCAGTTCAGCGGTTCCATCGGCGCATGCGCCAGGTAGGGGAATTCGTAGACGGCGGAGATCTTCTTCGGCGCGGCGGCCAGTTTCGCGGTATCGGCCGCTTTCGCCACGATGCCGGGTCTGGCGGCCAGCGCACGGAACGCCGTGAACTGTTCCGCGGAGCCGACCTTCTCCAGGCCGTCCGTGTCCCAGTCGATCGCCAGCGCATCGCGGCCCTGCTTCGCCTGCCAGTAGCCATCGGCGATGACGGCCACGCCGGTGCCGCCGCGGTCCACGTCCACCGGCAGCACGGCGATCACGCCCTTGATCCTGCCCGCCGCGGCGGCGTCGAATTTTTTCACCTTCGCGCCGAACACGGGCGGGCGGGCCACCACGGCCACTTTCGTGCCGGCCGGCTTGAAGTCCATGCCGAACTGCTGGCTGCCGTCCGATTTCGCCCGGGCGTCCAGCCGGGGCATCGGCTTGCCGATGAAGCGGAATTTATCGGCGTTCTTCAGCACCACGTGTCGCGGCACGGGCTGCTTCATCGCTGCTTCGGCCATCTGGCCGTAGGTCGCCTTCCTGCCGCCAGGAGCGGTCAGCAAACCTTTCGACGCCTTGACCTGGCCAACCGGCACCTTCCACTGTTCGGCCGCCGCGGCGACAAGCATCGCCCGCGCCCTGGCGCCGATCTCGCGGTACTGTACCCACGAGTGGGCCACCGTGCCGGAGCCGCCGGTGATCTGGATGCCCAGCGCCGGGTCCTTGTACGCTTCGCCGGCCGGCGCCAGCGCGCCGCGCATCTGCGACCAGTCGGCATCGAGCTCCTCGGCGATCAGCATCGGCAGCGCCGTCTGCACGCCCTGGCCGAATTCGAGCCGGTTCACCTGCACGGTGACGGTGTTGTCCGGCGCGATGCGCAGGAACGCGTTGGGCTGTTGCGAAGGCTTTGGCCCGGCAGCGGACGCATCGGCCGCGCGCGCCATCCGGCTGCCGCCGGCGAACGTGAAGCCCAGCACCAGCCCGGTGCCGGCGGCCTTCAGGAAGCCGCGGCGCGACGGGCCGGCCGTGTCGCCGGCCGCCAATGCCGCCATTTCCTCCGGAGTGATCCATTCAGTGCGCATGTGTTCTCCTTCAGGCGAGCGTCTTCGCCGCGTCCTTGATCGCCAGGCGGATGCGCTGGTAGGTGCCGCAGCGGCAGATGTTGCCGGCCATGGCGCTGTCGATGTCGGCGTCGGTCGGCTTCCTGTTCGTCTTGAGCAGCGCGGCGGCACTCATCACCTGCCCGCTCTGGCAGTAGCCGCATTGCGGCACATCGTGCTTCACCCAGGCGTCCTGCACGGCCTTGCCCACCTTGTCGTGTTCCATCGCCTCGATCGTGGTGACCTTCCGGCCCACGGCCGCGGAGATCGGCGTCACGCACGAACGGATCGGCTGGCCGGCCAGGTGCACGGTGCAGGCGCCGCACAGCGCCGCGCCGCAGCCGAACTTCGTGCCGGTCATGTTGAGGTTGTCGCGCAACGCCCACAGGATGGGTGTCGACGGATCGGCGTCCACCTGGGTGTCGCGCCCGTTGATGTTCAGGATGACCATGTTTGCTCCTGGTTTTGGCGGAGAAATCGAAAAAGCGGATGTAAAAACGGCGCGCTTCGTTGGCGCGCCGCGTCGATGCAGTCGTTGCGGTTAATGCCGCCTCACTTGATGGAAGCGAATTTCTCTTCCATTGCCGCGGCGTCGATCGCGCCCGGAATGCGGCTGCCGTCGGCAAAGAAGATCGCCGGCGTGCCTTGCAGGCCCAGCTTGTTCCCCAGCGCCAGCACCTTGTCGTTCGGCGCCGTGCAGCCGGCCGGCGCGGCCGGCGCCTGCTTGCCGGACAACATCCAGTCGTCCCATGCACGGTTGCGGTCCGCCGCACACCAGATATTGCGCGATTTCACGGTGGAATCGGGCGACAGGATGTTGTACATGAACGTGTAGACGGTGACGTTGTCGACCTTCGACAGCGTCTGCTGGCGGAATTTCTTGCAGTAGCCGCAGTTCGGGTCTTCGAAGATGGCAACCACGCGTTTGCCGTTGCCCTTGACCGTTTTCAGCGCCAGTTCCAGCGGCAGGTCCGAGAACTTGATGCGGCTGATGTCGTCGATACGGGCTTGCGTGACATCTTCCTTGGTCTTCAGGTTGAAGATGTGCCCCGCGAACAGGTATGTGCCCGTCTTGTCCGTGTAGCGGATCTCGCTGCCGATACGGATTTCGTACAGGCCGGCATATGGCGTTTCGCGTACGGAGTCGATCTTGACGTTGTCGCCCAGTTTCGGCTCGACGTTCTTGCGGATGGTGGCTTCGACGCCGTTGTCGGCGCCCGCGCACGACATCAGCAACGCCGATGCCAGCACGAGGCCGGTCTTGATGAACTTCATAGACTCTCCGAGGGGACAGCACGGGATCGCCGCGCCGCCAGGGTGTGATCAGTGCCGGCCCAGCGCGTGGGACATCAGCGTGCGCTTGACGAACGGCAATTTATCCAGCAAGTTTAGCCCGAAATTGCGCGCCGCGCGAAGCGGTTCGAGATTGGCGCCGAACAAACGTTGCAAGCCATCAGTGGTGGCTTGCATCAGCAGCACTTCTTCCCTGCGCGAGCGGCCGTAGCGGGCAAGCACGCGCTCGTCGCCGATGGAACGGTGTTCCTCGCGTTCGGTCACGGCGCGCACCAGGTCGCGCACGTCGCCAAAGCCCAGGTTCATGCCATGGCCGGCCAGCGGATGCACCACGTGGGCCGCGTCGCCGATCAGCGCCACGCGCTGGGCCACCAGGGAATGGGGGCGCACCAGCGCCAGCGGGAAGGCGCGCACGCCCTCCGGCAATACCGGGGTCAGCCTGCCGAGCTTGTCGGCGGCGAATTCCGCCAGGCGGTCGGCCAGCGCCTGCGCGCCTTCGCTGCACAGCTGGTCGGCCAGCATGTCCGGCGCGGACCAGACCAGCGATACGCGGTTGCCGGGCAACGGCAGCAGCGCCACGATACCGCGGGTGCAAGTGAACCACTGGAGGGCGGCGCCGTGGTGCGGCAGCTCGGTCTCGAAGTTGGCAACCACGCCCTTCTGGCCATACGGCTTGTAGTCGAGGCCGATATCGCACTGGCCGCGCACCCATGACTGGGCGCCGTCCGCGCCGACGATCAGCGATGCCTTGACGGCAGTGCCATCCTCCAGCTGCACGGCGGCGCCATGCTCGTCGCATTTCAGCGCCACCGCGCGGCCGGTCACGACATGCACGTTCTGCGCGAAGCGCAGCGCGGCATCGAGGGCGCCGTTCAGGTTGCGGTCCTCCACGATCCAGGCCAGAGTATCGGCATGGGCGCCGTAGGCGTCGAAGTTGAGGTGGCCGGGCTGCTCGCCGTCGCCCTTGACGATCATGCCGTCGACCGGGGCGATGCGCTGCTGGTCCATCGCGCCCCATACCTTGAGGTTCGACAGCAGCTCGTGCGCGGTATGGTTCAGCGCATACACGCGCACGTCCCAGCTGGGTTCCAGACCGTCGGGTTTCGGCGCCGCGGGCGGGCCGAGCAACGTGACGCTCTGGCCGGCCTGGGCGAATGCCAGCGCGGCCGTCTTGGCGATCGCGCCGTTGCCGACGATGCAGACCGCCGTCTGCACGTGGTGCTTGGAGGAGGATGGCATGTTCATGCCGCCATTATAACTTTCGCGCGCCTGGGGGCGCGCTGGGCAGGATGCAGCAGGGAATTCGAGGAGCATTGAATTCGAGGAGCACTGCTTCTCGCCTGAGGAACGACGCATCCGTGCAGGCCTGCTCGGACGCCTGCTACCTCAATCCCATGCCGGCGCGATGCCTTCCGGGTTCGCGATCCGGTCATTGGCATCCAGCGCGGCGATGGCGGCCATTTCCTCTTCCGACAGCGTGATCCGTGCCGCCAGCAGGTTCGCCGCCAGGTTCTCCCGCTTCGTCGACGAAGGAATCACGGCGAAGCCCTGCTGCAGCGACCAGGCCAGCGCCACCTGGGCCGGCGTCGCCTCGTGCTTCGCGGCGATGCGGGCAATGACCGGGTCCTTCATGACCTTGCCATAGGCCAGCGGCATGTAGGCCGTCAGGTGGAGTCCGTGCTCGCGGGCGAACCGCGCCACTGCGCGATTCTGCAGGTAGGGGTGGATTTCAACCTGGTTGGTCGCGATCTCCGCCGCGCCCACGGCATCGATCGCCTCCCCCATATGGCGCAGCGTGAAGTTCGAGATGCCGATCCGGCGGGCCAGGCCCGCCCGCTTTGCCGCCAGCAGCGCCGCCATGTATTCGGCGACCGGCACCTCGTCCCGTGGCGACGGCCAGTGGATCAGCGCCAGGTCGACCTGCTGCAGCCGCAGCTTGTCGAGGCTTTCCTGCAGGCTGGGAATCAACCTGTCGCCGGCCAGGTTCGCCGTCCAGACCTTGGTCGTGACGAACAGTTCATCCCGGGCGATACCGCTTTCGGCGATCGCCGTGCCCACGTCGGCCTCGTTGCCGTAGATCTGCGCGGTATCGATGTGGCGGTAACCGAGCTCCAGCCCGGCACGGACGGAATCGATGACCACCCGGCCCTGCAGGCGGAACGTGCCGAGGCCGATGGCGGGGATCTTGTCTTGCATGGTGTTCTCCTTGGTGTCGATGGAGAACATGATGCCGGGATTCGTTGTTGAGAAAAAGCAGCATCCCTACAATTGATAGTTGATCCAGGCGCAACGATTCAGAAAAGGCTGCAGTGTCTATTGCAACTCTGCATTGACCTGCTATAATGCGGCCTCTTGGCCTGGTAGCTCAGTTGGTAGAGCAGAGGATTGAAAATCCTTGTGTCGGTGGTTCGATTCCGCCCCGGGCCACCAAGAACAAGCAAACGCCACCTTCGGGTGGCGTTTTTGTTTGCAGTATCGAAAGTGTGCCGTCCAGTCCTTTTCGAACTCCGGCCGACCAGAATTGCCGAAACAGAGCGCCAACCTGCGAAGGTTGGCGCTCTTTTTTTTACGGGATGCCCGGCAGTGCCGGCGGTATCCGGCAAGCAATCCACGTTGCAGTTTCTGGCAATCATTCCAACGATTGACTGTGGTCAGCCCACTTTTATTTTGCCATCGAGGCTATTGCCGAAACATCTTTATTTGTTACTATCCCGAGGCTACGCACGTTTTTGGTGCACCGCACCCGTCGTCTCTCTCGCAGCGGCGCCTTTCGTTCTTTGGAATCCACCATGAAATACGCATCCGTACATCAGTTTTTGCAGCATGTTGCCGACCGCAACGCAGGCCAGCCGGAATTTTTGCAGGCTGTTACCGAAGTCATGGAAAGCCTGTGGCCGTTCATTGAAAAGCACCCCAGGTATGCCGAACAGGGCCTGCTGGACCGCCTGGTCGAGCCGGAGCGGGTGGTCATGTTCCGCGTCTCCTGGGTGGACGATCATGGCCAGGTCCAGGTCAACCGCGGCTACCGCATCCAGCACAGCATGGCGATCGGCCCCTACAAGGGCGGCCTGCGCTTCCACCCGTCGGTCACGTTGTCGGTCCTGAAATTCCTGGCCTTCGAGCAGACTTTCAAGAATGCGTTGACGACGCTGCCGATGGGCGGCGGCAAGGGCGGTTCCGACTTCGATCCCAAGGGCAAGAGCCAGGGCGAGGTGATGCGCTTCTGCCAGGCGTTCGTGAGCGAGCTGTTCCGCCACGTCGGCTCCGATACCGACGTTCCCGCCGGCGATATCGGCGTGGGCGGGCGTGAAGTGGGCTACATGGCCGGCATGATGAAAAAGCTCAGCAATCGCGCCGATTGCGTGTTCACCGGCAAGGGCCTGAGCTTCGGCGGTTCGCTGATGCGCCCCGAAGCGACCGGCTACGGCACCGTCTACTTTGCCGAGGAAATGCTCAGGACGCGCGGCCGCTCGTTCGACGGCCTGCGCGTCAGCGTGTCCGGTTCGGGCAACGTGGCGCAATACGCCGTCGAAAAAGCGATGTCGCTCGGCGCCAGGGTCGTCACGGTATCGGATTCGAGCGGCACCGTGATCGACATGGATGGCTTCACCCCCGAGAAGCTGGCCATCCTGATGGACGTGAAAAACCACCTGTATGGCCGCGTCGGCGATTACGCCGCACGCACCGGCAGCCGCTTCGAAGCGGGTGTGCGTCCATGGCACGTGCCGGTCGACGTGGCACTGCCCTGCGCCACGCAGAACGAGCTCGATGCGACCGATGCCGCCACCCTGATCGGCAACGGCGTGCTGTGCGTGGCCGAAGGCGCCAACATGCCCTCCACCATCGAGGCGGCAAAGGCGTTCGAGGCGGCCGGCGTGCTGTACGCGCCGGGCAAGGCTAGCAACGCCGGCGGCGTCGCCACGTCGGGCCTGGAGATGAGCCAGAACGCGGAACGCATCGGCTGGCCGCGCGAGGAAGTGGATACCCGCCTGCTGCAGATCATGAAAGGCATCCACGAAGCCTGCGTGAAGTACGGCACGCGCGCGGACGGCAGCATCAGCTACGTGGACGGCGCGAACATCGCCGGGTTCGTGAAGGTGGCCGATGCGATGCTGGCCCAAGGGGTCATTTGATCTTCCCGCGTCTATAAGGGCAGCCCGAAAAACCTCTCGCGCGGCTTTCTCCCGACGATATCGGTACCCGTACAACGCCAACCCATGCAGGTTGGCGTTGTCGTTTCCGGCCGCCGCGTTCCCGTCATGTGCGACTGGATGCGCATGTTCGAAATTCCGCAAATTCGCCATTGGGTAATGCATTTCAGATAATATATTTAGTTGTCTTTTTATATTTCATAACTATCAACTAGATATCGACATGACGACCAACGCATCTTTCGGCAACGTTCTACAGGGAAGCCTGACCAACAGGGCCACGGATACATACCAGCTGACCACTGCGGCCGGCGGCATCGTAACGCTCGATTTCCTCCATCCCGCCGGCGCGGGCAACACAGGTGCGCCCATCGTCATATCGGTGGTCGATGCCCTTGGCAATGTCGTCTTCAGCGGAACAACGCGCGGCAATGCCAGCTTTGTCACCACCGTGGCTTCCGCGGGCATATATTCACTGAAGATCGGTGACGGCGATTCCAGCGACCGTACCGACGGCGGCACATACAGCGTGACGCCAACCCTGAAGACTGCCGCCGGTACCAGCTATGACGGCGGCAGCAACAACACCACGGCGAGCGCCGTATCCGCCGCAATGGAAACGGCCATCGTCGGCAGCCTGAACAACAGGGATGTCGACATGTTCAAGGTGCATGCCGACAGCGGCGGCGTGTTGACGCTGTCGCTGCTGCATCCCGATGGCGCCGGCAACGGCGGGGAACAGATCAAGGTCGATGTGCTGGATTCGGCCGGCAATATCGTTACCACCAGGACGCTGACCGGCGACGGCAGCATTGTGACCACCGTGGCCACCGCCGGCGACTATTACCTGAGAATCGCCGACGGCAGTATCTACACGTATGCCGACGGGGGCCTCTATACACTGACACCAACATTGTCCGCCGCAGCGGGCATCACGTACGATGGCGCGGCGAACAACACCACGGTAACCGCCCTGTCCAGCGAGATGGCGACAGCCATCGCCGGCAGCCTGGATAACAGGGATGTCGACATGTTCAAGGTGCATGCGGACAGCGGCGGCATACTCACGCTGGCGCTGTCGCATCCCGACGGTGTCGATGGCGGCGGCGCACCGATCAGGGTCGATGTGCTCGACGCAGCCGGCAAGGTGGTCGCCACGCAGACCCTGAAAGGCACCGGCGCCTTTGTCACCACGGTGGCCTCGGCTGGCGACTATTACCTGAAAGTTGCCGACGACAGCATTTATACCTACAACGACGGTGGCGTCTACACGCTCACGCCCACCTTGCTCGGCCAGCCCGGCGTGGTCTACGACGGCGCAGCCAACATCACCGCCGCCACCGCCCTGGCCGCGCCGCTGTCGACAACGATCATGGGCAGCATCGATAACCGCGATATCGATTACTTCAAGTTCACAGCGGCCACCAGCGGCACTCTGACCGTCAACTTCAGCCATCCCGACGGGGCGGGCACCGCGGGCAGTCGGATCGACCTCGCCATTATCGACAGCGGTGGCAAGACCGTGTTCACGAAGACCGAGCGCGGCAGCGACCTGGTCAACGTGACACTGGCCAACGCCGGCGAGTATTACCTGAAGGTCAGCGACGGCAGCACCTCCATCTATGACGATGGCGGCATCTACAAGATCATTGCCGGCATGAGCAGCGCGGGCGGCATCAACCTGGCCGGCACGGATGCCGCGGAAAGCCTTGCCGGCACGGCCGGCAACGACGTCATCAACGGCGGCACCGGCCGGGACGTGGTCGCCTATAGCGGCAATAGCGGCGATTATCAGATCACGGCTTCCCCGGTTGGCGCGCGCGTTGCCGGCAACACTGGCGTCGATGGTTCGGATACGCTGATCAACGTGGAACGGCTGCAGTTCGCGGACAAGGTGGTGGCGCTGGATGTGGATGGCGTGGCTGGCCAGGCTTATCGCCTGTATCAGGCCGCGTTCGACCGCACTCCGGACAGCACGGGGCTGGGCTTCTGGATCGGTGCGATGGACAATGGCGTCTCGCTGGACAGCGTGGCCGCGTCCTTTATCGGCTCGGATGAATTCCAGCTGCGCTACGGCAGCGACGCTTCCAACCTTGAAATCGTCAGCGGTTTCTATGCCAATGTCCTGCACCGCGCCCCTGACCAGGGCGGCCTGGACTTCTGGGTCGGTGCGCTCGACAGCCATGCCGCCGACGCTGCGCACGTCCTCGCCAGCTTCAGCGAAAGTCCTGAAAACATCGCCCAGCTCACCGGTGTGCTGGCACATGGCATCGGCTACACGCCATACGGCTGAGCAAAACCGTCGTCTGAAAGCGCCCCCACCCGAAACGGGTAGGGTCGTCATGGTTTGGTTGATTGCGCAAGACGCGGAACAGGGCGCGCGTAGGCAATGGCGGCCGCATGGCGCAGCGGTAGTCTGCGGCCGTTCGCGTCGGTGCGCCGCGAATTCCGCGCCATGGCTATACTGGGTTCGCCATGACCGGCATGCGAATGGCATGCGGTATTTCTGCCCGCCCGGCGGGAGATGGAACGCGCGGCTGCAAGGCACGCGGCAATTGCGCCCGCAGCCCGCGGCTCATGGTATTACGCCCGTTTCCGGCAGTAGCAGCGTCGCGGAAACACACTATTCACGATCACAGAACTGACAGGAATAGCATGAAACCAACCTGGATTATCACGGCCAATGCTGGCCGCGCGCGATTCTACGAAGAATCGTCCCTGACCGAGCCACTGAAGGAAATCGAAGACCTCGTCAGTCCCGGTGCCAAGCAGAACATCTCCGATGTCGTCACGGACAAGGCGGGCCCCACGGCCGCCGCCAAGAGCGGCCACAATATCAGCAGCGGCAACCAGGCCCCGGGCATTGCCCACAATGCCAACTCGGGCGCGCCGAACAAGCAGTACCAGCCCGCCGTCACGCCGGCCGAGCAGGAAGCCGAACATTTTGCCAAGGATATTTCAAGTTATCTGGTGAAAGCACACCAGGAAGGCCGCTTCGGCCAGCTGGTCATTTCCGCCTCGCCGCAGTTCCTCGGCGTGCTGCGCTCGAACATCGATCCGCATGTGAAAGAGCTGATCAAGACCGAATTCAACAAGGACTACACGCACGTCAACGTGTCCCAGTTGCGCGAGCAGCTGCAGGCGCACAAGGCCAAGCAGGAGTAACGATCGGCCGCACCAATGCCGCCATGCGAGGCGGCATTGGCGTGCCAAGGCATCGGCGCCTCGCCGGTGCCGTGCCACGCGAACCGTCAGCCGGCGTCGCGATCGGTTTTGTGGCCCAGGCCCAGGCTCAGGCCAAAGCCGCTCCCGCTTCCGATACTGCCGCCTCCGCCGCCGTCGGCATTTCCGCCACCGCCCCCTCCCCCGCTGCCTTTGCCGGCCTCGCCCTTGCCACGGGCACCACTACTCTGCGCGCGCGTCGGCCCCTGCAATGGAATCGTCACGTCCGCCGGAATCGGCCCCAGGTCGAGCGCCTCGCGGATGAAGTCGCGCAGCGAGATCACCAGATCCGCCGTGTGGATCGGCCTGCCCGCCGCCATGTCGGCCGCGGCTTGCCCCGCCAGGCGGCAATGCTCTTCGGTGCCCAGCAGGAGGATGTCGGAGAGCGCGGCTTCGACCGCGTCGCGGATGCGACGCGAGCGCTCCGAAACGTTCGATGGGTCCTCCGTCTTCAGGTCGCGCAAATGGCGCGGATCGACGGTCAGCTCGCCGGTGAACGAACCGCCCAGCGTCCGGTACGCCGCGATCAGCGTTTTCAGCCGCTCGTTGATCTGGCGGTTCATCCGCTCGCGGCGCTGCTGCACCGTCTGCATCAGCAGCATGCGGATGCCCACGCCGACCAGCGTGAACACGGCAAGGCCGAGAAACGTCGTCAGCACCGTCTGCCAGGAACTGAAATCCATGTAGCGCACTTCCACCCCGTCATGCGTTGTCGATGGGGCGAGTGTACCGATCCCCGCCTTATCTGGTCGGCACGGTTGCCGGCGGCAGCCGGTAGGAACCTTCCTTGTACAGCAGCGACGGCAGCATCACGTGCGCCAAGGCCCGGTTCACCTGCGCGGCGGTGGGCGTGCCGCCGTTATCCGTATCGACCGCCCCCGTCGCGGCATCGTAGCGCCCCAGCAGCGGGCTACCCTGGGGCCGAAGGATCGTGGCGGTCTTGCCTTCCAGGTAGGCGAAGTAATCGTTGAACTGCAGCAGCGCGCGGCCCGGCGCCTTGTCGTATCGCACCAGGTCGCGGCCGATCATCGGATGCTCGCTTGCCACGCCCATCAGCGACAGCAGCGTGGGCCCCAGGTCGATCTGGCTGGCCAGCGTGGCGATGCGCTTCGGTGCGATATCGGCGCCCAGGATCAGGCCTGGAATATGGAACTTCTTGATCGGCACCAGGCTGTTGCCGTATACGCGGTTGTCGTGGTCGGCCACGATCAGGAAGACCGTGTCCTTCCAGTAGTCCTGCCGCTTGGCCGTCGCGATGAATTTGCCGAGCGCGAAATCGGCATACTTGACGGCGTTGTTGACGGTCTGCTTGTCCCGGTCGTGCAGCGCGATTTTACCGTCCGGGAACTCGAACGGTTCGTGGTTCGACGATGTGAAGATCAGGCTGAAGAAGGGCTTGTTCTGCGCGTGAAGGACATTCAGCCGCTCGAGCGACTTGTCGAACAGGTCTTCGTCGGAGGCGCCCCAGCTGCCGGTGAACTTCGGCTTCATCTGCTTGCGGTCGACGATCTTCTGGAAGCCGTTCCCCGTGAAGAAGCTGCGCATGTTGTCGAAATGCGCTTCGCCGCCGTACACGAATTCCGTGTGATAGCCCTGCTCGCCCAGCCCTGCCGCCAGCGTGTAGAAATTGGTCTGCGACAGCGACAGCTTGACCACGCTGCGCGCCGGCGTGGGCGCATACCCGGCCACCACCGCTTCGATGCCGCGCACGGAGCGGGTGCCGGTCGCATACAGCTGCTCGAACCACCACCCTTCGCCCTTGAGCTTTTCCAGTTCCGGCGTCAGCGGCAGGCCGCCGAGCGATTCGACGAACGTGGCGCCCAGGCTTTCCTGCAGCACGATCACCAGGTTCAGCGGCCTGTCGCGCAAGATCGCCGGCTCCTGGCGGTGCAGTGTCGGCAGTTCCGGATGCGCGAACCGGTAATCGCGCAGCCAGGGCGCGGCCGTCACTTCGGCGAGCACGCGCCCGCGGTCCATGTCGCCGTAGATTTCGGACGAGGTCTTTTCTTCCATCAGCGATGCCACGCCTTCGAGCACCGACCATGGGGAATTGATGACCAGCGAATTGACCATCGCATCGCCCGTCAGCGCGAACAGGGCGGCGTTCGCGGGCCGGTGCGCCGTCGTCGACCGGATCTGCAGGAAGACGACGAAGCAGACCAGCGGCCATGTCAGCAGCAGCTTCCTGGCGGACCACGGCGCCACGGTCCGCGCCGCGCCGCGCAGAAGTCGATGCATTGCCACGCCCAGCGCGATGGTGGCGGCCATGCCGGCGATGACCGCGGTGCGGAAGCCGTTCCACAAGGTGGCGAAGACTTCGGCGGGAGCGGCCAGGTATTCGACGAACAGGCGGTTCGGCCGCACGTCGTACTGCATCAGGAACTGCGGCGTGGAGCATTCCATGAACACCACGAAGACCAGCGCGGCCGTGGCCCATCCCAGCGTCAGCCGGCGCCACAAACCGATCGTCGACCGGTGCGCGAGCAACGGCGCCAGCAACAGGGGAACGGCCAGCAGGTAGCCGAGCAGGATCAGGTCCGCCCGCACGCCCTGCAACAGCATCTGGCCGGGGATTCCTTCGGCCATGACACGGTCCCATTGCCAGCCCATCAGCGCGATGCGCGACAGCGACAGCACGGCCAGGCCGATGAACAACATCCGCAGCAGGATCGCATACGGCCCGGCCGGCGAAACCCGCTGCGACGGCCAGGCCGCCAGTTCGCGCAGAATGGGATTCTTTTTATACATGGTTGCTTCCTGCAGGAACTTTTCGTCGATCGACGATTGTACGTCAGTAACTTGCTGCGTGATATCGAGGAATTATCCTAACGAACAATGGCTGAGCGGGCAGAGTTCTTGCATACAGGACAGGCAATGGCGCCAACCCGGCTCGCCTGCCCTCCTGCTGCCCCAAATTGGGGCGTCGATGTAGTACATGAGCTGCACATGACGACTGCCGCACCAAAAAGTAGCATCCCTGCCGACACCGAACCGCCGCAGCGCATCATCAAGATCCGGCGCGACTACAACACGTGGGTCGCCAATGAAACGATCGAGGACTATGCGCTGCGCTATACGCCGCGTTCCTTTCGCAAATGGTCGGTGTTCCGCGTGTCGAACACGGCATTCGGCGCGATCTCGTTCCTCGTACTGGAAGCGATCGGCGGCACCATCGCGGTCAACTATGGCTTCGTCAACGCCTTCTGGGCCATTCTTGCCGTCGGCCTGATCATTTTTTTGACCGGCCTGCCGATCAGTTACTACGCCGCCCGCCATGGCGTGGACATGGACCTGCTCACGCGCGGCGCCGGCTTCGGCTACATCGGTTCCACGATCTCGTCGTTCGTGTATGCGTCGTTCACGTTCATCCTGTTCGCGCTGGAAGCGGCGATCATGGCCTATGCGCTGGAGCTGTATTTCCACCTGCCGCTGTATCTCGGCTACCTCGTCAGCGCGCTGGCCGTGATCCCGCTGGTGACGCACGGCGTCACGCTGATCAGCCGCATCCAGATGATCAGCCAGCCGGTCTGGCTGGTCCTGCTGGCGCTGCCCTTCATCGCGATCTTCCACAAGCAGCCGGAACTGCTGGGCGAACTGGCGCGCTTCGCCGGCCAGTCGCCGGCCAACGGCGGCTTCAACATGCTGATGTTCGGCGCGGCCACGGCGGTGGGGGTGGCACTGATCACGCAGATCGGCGAACAGGTCGACTTCCTGCGTTTCATGCCCGAGCAGACGGCGCAGAACCGCGTGCGCTGGCATCTCGGCGTGCTGGTCGCCGGGCCGGGCTGGATCGTGCTCGGCATCCTCAAGATGCTGGGCGGCGCGCTGCTCGCGCTGCTGGCGATCAAGGGCGGCGCGTCGCTGGCCGAGGCGGTGAACCCGAACCAGATGTACCTGGCCGGCTTCCGGGAGGTGTTCGGCAATGGCACGCTGGCCGTGCTGGCGACCGCGCTGTTCGTCATCATCTCGCAGGTGAAGATCAACATGACCAATGCCTACGCGGGTTCGCTGGCGTGGTCGAATTTCTTCGCGCGCCTCACGCACAGCCACCCCGGCCGCGTGGTGTGGGCCGTGTTCAACGCGCTGATCGCCGTGCTGCTGATGGAGCTGGACGTGTTCCAGGCGCTGGACCAGGTGCTGGGCCTGTACTCGAACATCGCGATCGCCTGGATTACCGCGGTGGTCGCGGACCTGGTGGTCAACAAGCCGCTGGGCCTGAGCCCGCCGGGCATCGAGTTCCGCCGCGCGTACCTGTACGACATCAACCCGGTCGGCGTGGGTGCGATGCTGCTGGCCTCCGTGCTGTCCATCGCGGCGTTCGCCGGCCTGTTCGGGGAGCAGGCGCAAGCCTTCTCCGCCTTCATCGCGCTGGTCACCGCATTCGTCGCCGCGCCGCTGATCGCCTGGGCCACCGGCGGACGCTATTACCTTTCCCGGCCGGCACACGGCTGGGGGCAGGCAAAAGCAAAGGTTTGCTGCATCTGCGAAAAGGAATACGAAACCGAGGACATGGCGCACTGCCCGGCCTATCAGGGGCCGATCTGCTCGCTGTGCTGCTGCCTGGACGCCCGCTGCGACGACGCCTGCAAGCCGCACGCACGCTTCGCGCACCAGTGGGAAGGCGCGATGAAGAAACTGCTGCCCGCGTCGATGTGGCCGTACATGACGAGCGGGCTGGGTCACTACCTGATGCTGATGCTGGCTACGATGCTGTTCGTCGGCGCCCTGCTCGGCCTGCTGTACGCGCACGAGCAGAACGCGCTTGGCGCGGCCGGGGCGGCGCTGCTGCCCGCGCTGCGGCTGGCGTACATCAAGATCTTCGCGGCGCTGCTGCTGGTCAGCGGCATCGTGGCGTGGTGGCTCGTGCTTACCGGCGCCAGCCGGCGCGTGGCGCAGGAGGAATCGAACCGGCAAACCAGCCTGCTGCAGCGCGAGATCGAGCTGCACGGCCGCACGGACGCCGCACTGCAGCAGGCCAGGAAGGTGGCGGAGGCCGCGAACCAGGCCAAGAGCCGCTACATCGCCGGCATCAGCCACGAGATCCGCACACCGCTCAACAGCATCCTCGGCTATGCGCAGCTGCTCGACAACGATCCGGCGATTCCCGCCCACCGGCAACAGGCGATCCGCGTGATCCGCGGCAGCGGCGAACACCTGCTGTCGCTGATCGAGGGCACGCTCGACATCGCCCGCATCGAAGGCGGCAAGTTCAGCTTCGACATCCGCGAGCTGGACTTCCATGACTTCATCGGCCAGCTGGTACGGATGTTCGAACAGCAGGCCGCCGCCAAGGGGCTGGCATTCCATTACGAACCGGCCGGCGAACTGCCGCCCGTGGTGCGGGCCGACCGCAGGCGCCTGGGCCAGATCCTGATCAACATCCTCGGCAACGCGGTGAAATTCACGCAGCGCGGCGCGGTCACGTTCCGGGTGCGCCATGCGCGCGACCTCGTCACGTTCGAGATCGGCGACACCGGCGCCGGCATCCTGCCCGACGAAATGGAGCGCATCTTCGAGCCGTTCTCGCGCGGCAGCGCCGGGCACGGGCCGGGTGCCGCACCGGGCACCGGGCTCGGCCTGCCGATCAGCAAGATGCTCACGCAGATGATGGGCGGCGAGCTCACGCTCGACAGCACGCCCGGCGTGGGCAGCACGTTCAGGATCCTCGTGCGCGTGCCGCGCGTGCATGGCGCCACGCCGGCCGCCACGCGCGGCCCCGCCCGCACCGGCTATGCCGGCCCGCGCCGCCGGATCCTCGTGGTGGACAACGAGCAGGTCGACCGCGAACTGCTCGTCAACATCCTGGCGCCGCTGGGCTTCGACACGGCGCAGGCGCAGTCCGGCCAGGAATGCCTCGGCCTGTATCCGGCCTGGCAGCCGGACCTGATCCTGATGGACCTGGCGATGCCGGGCATCGACGGCTGGCAGGCGAGCCGTATCATCCGCCACGAACACCATTCCACCGTACCGATCCTGATCGTGTCGGCCAATGCCTTCGACAAGTCGCTGGACAACCCGGCCGGCATTCCGGCCGAGGATTTCATCGTCAAGCCCGTCAACGTGGCCGAGCTGCTGGAGCGGATCGGCCGGCGACTGCAACTGGAGTGGTTGACGCAAGCCCCGCCCCCGCCTCCAGCCAGCACCGCGCCTGCGCCGATGCGGCTGCCGCCGGCCGGGCAGCTCGACGCCCTGCGCGAACAGGTCGCCTCCGGCTACGTGCGCGGCATCCGCGCCCGGCTCGACGACATCGCAGCGCTCGGCCCCGATTACGATGCCTTCGTCACGGCGATGCGCGGCCATGCCGCCCGCTTCGACCTGGAGGCGATGTCACGATTCCTGGAACAGGGAGAACACCATGTCCGACAAACCACTTGACCGCCATCCCGGCCGTCTCAGCCATACTGTCCTGATCGTCGACGACGTGCCGGAAAACCTGGCCGTGCTGCACGACGCGCTCGATGAAGCGGGCTTCACCGTCCTCGTCGCCAACAACGGCCCGGCCGCGCTGGAACGCGCGCAGCAGCTGGTACCGGACATTATCCTGCTCGATGCGATGATGCCCCGCATGGATGGCTTCGAGGTCTGCCGCCGCCTGCGTGCCAACATCGTCACGCGCGCGATCCCGATCGTGTTCATGACGGGGCTCACGGAGCCCGAGCACGTGGTGGCCGCCTTCGATGCCGGCGGCACCGATTACGTGACGAAGCCGGTGCGCCAGAGCGAGGTGCTGGCGCGCATCGGCGCCCACCTGCAGACGGCGCGGCTGATGAACCAGGCGCGCAGCGCGCTCGATGCGTTCGGCAACGCGATGCTGGCGGTGACGCCGCACAACGGCCGCATCGTGTGGCAGACGCCGCTCGCGCGGCAATGGATGCAACAATATTTTGATGTGGAAGACGGCACGCCGGGGTCGCTCGTTTCATGGCTGGCCGGCGACAAGGCCGCGCCGCTGACCGTCATCCGCGGCGCCTCGCGGCTCGTGTTCACCGTGGCGGACATGCACAGCAGCGAGCAGTGGATGATCGTGCTGCGCGAGGAATCCGATACCGCGCGCGTGCAGGCGCTGATGGCGCTGCTCAAGCTCACCCAGCGCGAGTCCGAAGTGCTGCACTGGGTGATCATGGGCAAGACCAACCGCGATATCGGCGACATCCTCGGCACCAGCCCGCGCACCGTCAACAAGCACCTGGAGCATGTGTTCCACAAGCTGGGCGTCGAAACGCGCACGGCCGCCGCCGCGCTGGCGCTGAACCGGATGCGCGCCAGCACGCCTGCGCCTGCGGAGCTTGTGTAGCCGGGGAGCCTCGCAGGATTCGATGAAGGGCCTGGTGTCCGACACCGGTTTTCTTCAAACCGCCAGGTGGCGCCGCACATGTTCCCCACCCATCTCCTCCGCCCCGCCGCTGGCCACCACCTCGCCGCGCGACATCACCACGAACGTGTCCGCCAGCTCGTGCGCGAAATCGAAGTACTGCTCGCACAGCAGGATGCCGATGTCGCCCCGCTCGCGCAGCAGCCGGATCACCCTGCCGATATCCTTGATGATCGACGGCTGGATGCCCTCGGTCGGTTCGTCGAGGATGATCAGCCCGGGCTTTTGCAGCATCGCGCGGGCGATCGCCAGCTGCTGCTGCTGCCCGCCGGACAGGTCGCCGCCGCGCCGGTGCCGCATTTCCTTCAGCACCGGGAACAGCTCGTAGACTTCGCCGCTGATGGTGGCGGCTTCGCGCGACGACAGGGTGGCCATGCCCATCGTCAGGTTTTCCTCGACGGTGAGGCGTGCGAAGATCTCGCGGCCCTGCGGCACGTAGGCGATGCCCGCTTTGGCACGCTGGTGGGGTTTCAGTTTCGTGATGTCGCGCCCGTTCCACGTGACCTTGCCGCGGGCCACCGGCAGCACGCCCATCAGGCATTTCAGCAGCGTGGTCTTGCCCACCCCGTTGCGGCCCAGCAGCGCCATGCACTGGCCCTTCTCCACCGCCAGCGACACGCCGCGCAGCGTGTGCGACGAGCCGTAGTACTGGTTCACACTTTCGACCTGCAGCATATGATTCCCTATCGTCCCAAGTAGACGTCGATGACGCGCTCATCCGCCTGGACCTGGTCCATGCGGCCCTCGGCCAGCACCGAGCCTTCGTGCAGTACCGTCACCTTGCCCTGCTGCGCGATCTCGGTCACGAACCCCATGTCGTGCTCGACCACCATGATCGAGTGCTTGCCGCGCAGTTCATTCAGCAGTTCCGCCGTGCGCGCCGTTTCCGCGTCCGACATGCCGGCCACCGGCTCGTCGAGCAGGATCAGCTGCGGCTCCTGCATCAGCAGCATGCCGATCTCCAGCCACTGCTTCTGGCCGTGCGACAGCAGGCCGGCCAGCCGGTCTTCCTGGCCGTTCAGGCGGATCTGCCGCAGGATCGCGTCGATCTTGTCTTCCTGTTCCGACGTGAGGCGGGCAAACAGCGTGGGGCGCACGCGCTTGTCCATCTTCATCGCCATTTCCAGGTTCTCAAACACCGTATGCTGCTCGAACACGGTGGGACGCTGGAACTTGCGGCCGATGCCGGCGTGGGCGATCTCGTATTCCGTCATCTTCGCCAGGTCGTAGTTCTGGCCGAAGAACGCGGTGCCGGAAGTAGGCCGGGTCTTGCCGGTGATGACATCCATCATCGTGGTCTTGCCGGCGCCGTTCGGGCCGATGATGCAGCGCAGTTCGCCCACCGAGATGTCGAGATTGAGCTTGTTGATGGCGCGGAAGCCGTCGAACGACACGGTGATGTCGCTCAGGTACAGGATCGCGCCGTGCGTGGTGTCGAGCCCCTCGCGCTTGAGAGCATTCATGCGGCCTCCTTCGATGTTTCTTCCGCCGCCGGTGCCCCGCTCTTCGCGGTGCGCCGGAGGTGCTTCAGGTTGTCCAGCAGGCCCAGGATGCCCTTGCGCATGAACAGCGTGACGAGGATGAACAGCAGGCCCAGGGCGAACAGCCACAGGTCCGGGAACGTGGCGGTGAACCAGCTCTTCAACCCGTTGACGGTGAACGCGCCGATGATCGGCCCGATCAGCGTGCCGCGCCCGCCGATCGCCACCCACACCACCATCTCGATCGAGTTCGCGGCCGACATCTCGGACGGGTTGATGATGCCCACCTGCGGCACGTACAGCGCGCCGGCGATCCCGCACAGCACGGCGGACAGCGTCCACACGAACAGCTTGAACCACAGCGGGTCGTAGCCGATGAACATCAGCCGTGACTCGGAATCGCGCACGCCCTGCAGCACGCGGCCCAGCCGCGACGTGACGATCCACCGGCACAGCAGCAGGGAGCCCGCCAGCAGCGCCAGCGTGACGAGGTACAGCACCGCCCGGGTGCCGGGCGCCGTGATGTCGAAGCCGAGGATGCGCTTGAAGTCGGTGAAGCCGTTGTTGCCGCCGAAACCGGTGTCGTTGCGGAAGAACAGCAGCATCGCCGCGTAGGTCAGCGCCTGGGTGATGATGGAAAAATACACGCCCTTGATCCGTGAGCGGAACGCGAAATAGCCGAACACGAACGCCAGCACCCCCGGCACCAGCACCACCAGCAGCATGCAGTACCAGAAATTGTCCGTCATCGCCCAGTACCACGGATACTCTTTCCAGTCGAGGAACACCATGAAGTCCGGCAGGTGGCTCTGGTAGACGCCATCGCGGCCGATCGCCCGCATCAGGTACATGCCGTGCGCATAGGCGCCCAGCGCGAAGAACAGGCCGTGGCCCAGCGACAGGATGCCGGTGTAGCCCCACACCAGGTCGAGCGCCAGCGCCGCCAGCGCGAAGCACATGAACTTGGCCACCAGGCCCAGCGCGTAGCCGGAAACATGCAGCGCATGCCCGGCCGGGAATGCCAGGTTCAGCAGCGGCAGCATGGCGGCCACCACGGTGACCGCGGCCAGCGCGGTCCAGACGGATTTCGGGAACAGCGCGGTGCGCGACCGGCCTGGAACCCGGGCCGACGTTCGGGTGGACGTTCGGGTCATTCGATGCTCCTTCCCTTCAGCGCGAACATGCCTTGCGGCCGGCGCTGGATGAAGATGATGATGAAGACGAGGATGGCGATCTTGGCCAGCACGGCGCCGGCCACGGGTTCGAGGAACTTGTTGACTTCGCCCAGGCCCAGCGCGCCGATCACGGTGCCGGCCAGCTGGCCCACGCCGCCCAGCACCACCACCATGAACGAATCGACGATGTAGGCCTGCCCCAGGTCCGGCCCCACGTTGCCGATCTGCGACAGCGCCACGCCGCCGAGACCGGCGATGCCGGAGCCGAGGCCGAACGTCATCATGTCGATGCGGCTGGTGGGCACGCCCACGCAGTCGGCCATGCGGCGGTTCTGCATCACGGCGCGCACGAACAGGCCGAGGCGCGTTTTGTTCAGGATCAGCCAGACGGCGGCGACGACCAGCGCTGCGAAGACGATGATGGCGATCCGGCTGTACGGCAGTACCAGCGAACCGAGCACCGTCACGCCGCCCGCCATCCACGACGGGTTGGCCACTTCCACGTTCTGCGCGCCGAACACGGTGCGTACCGCCTGCATCAGGATCAGGCTGATGCCCCAGGTGGCCAGCAGCGTTTCCAGCGGGCGGCCGTACAGCCAGCGAATCACCGTGCGCTCCAGCAGCACGCCGACCGCGAACGCCACGAAGAAGGCGGACGGCAGCGCGGCGACCAGGTACCAGTCGAGCGCATCCGGAAAATACGCCCGGAACAGCGACTGCACCAGGTAGGTGGTGTAGGCGCCGATCATCAGCAGCTCGCCGTGCGCCATGTTGATGATGCCCATCAGGCCGAACGTGATCGCCAGGCCGAGCGCCGCCAGCAGCAGCACGCTGCCAAGCGACAGGCCGTAGAACAGGTTGCCGACGAACTCGGCACGCGACACGCGGCCATCGATCGTGTTCAGCGTGTTGGCGGCGGCCAGGCGCAGGTCACCATCGGGCTCGGTGTAGGTGCCGTCGGCGTTCTTCGCCAGCATCGCCTGCAGTTGCGGGCGCAGCGATGCGGTGCCGGTATCGGCCATCGCGATCACCGCGGCCTTGCGCGTGGCCGCGTCGGCCGAGTGCAGGTCGGCCACGGCCTTGGCCGATCGCAGCGTGGCCTTGATATTGGCGTCCGACTCGACAACCAGCGCCTTTTCGATCAGCGGCAACTGCTCCGGCGCCACGCCGCGCTCCAGCAGGCCTCGCGCGGCGGCGCGGCGTTGTTCCACATCCGGCGACAGCAGCGCCATGCCGGACAGCGCGCCGTCCACCGCGCCGCGCAGGCGGTTATTGACGACCACGCCGTCCACCCCGTCCGGGATCGGGCCGGTGGCCCCGGTGGCCGGGTTCCATGCGCTGTCGTCGGTGACCACGAGGATGCCGCCGTCGGGCGTGGCGTACAGGCTGTCGTCCTTCAGCGCCTGCAGCACCTTGCGGGCATCGCCGCTGGCCAGCGCGGCGATGCGGGCGACGGCCTCGATGCGCGCATCGGGGTCGTCGCCCGCCAGGGGTTTCAGGAGAGCAGGGTCGATCGCTGCGTGGGCCGAGAGGGCCGCGAGGCCCAGCACCAGCAGTGCCGCGAGAGTTCGGAGGAAGGGCGCCATGTCGGGATCCGTCAAGTAGGATACGGGCAGTGCCCGCATCCATGGGTAGTACAGCTTTTACGGCTTTTCGTTACAGCTTCTGCTTGCCCTCGTTACCCTGGATGAACGGGCTCCACGGCTGGGCGCGCACCGGCTCCTTGGTTTTCCACACCACCGAGAACTGCCCGTCGCCCTTGATCTCGCCGATCATCACGGGCTTGTGCAGGTGGTGGTTCGTCGCATCCATGGTCAGCGTGTAGCCCGATGGCGCCTTGAAGGTCTGGCCGGCCATCGCCGCGATCACCTTGTCGGTGTCGGTGGACTTGGCCTTCTCCACCGCCTGCGCCCACATGTGGATGCCGACATAGGTCGCTTCCATCGGGTCGTTGGTGACCGCGGTGCCGGCGTTCGGCAGCTTCTTCGCCACCGCGTAGGCCTTCCACTTCTTCACGAAGGCGGCGTTGGCAGGGTTCTTCACCGATTCGAAGTAGTTCCATGCGGCCAGGTGGCCCAGCAGCGGCTTGGTGTCCACGCCGCGCAGTTCTTCCTCGCCGACCGAGAAGGCCACGACCGGAACGTCGGTCGCCTTCAGGCCGGCATTGCCCAGCTCCTTGTAGAACGGCACGTTGGAATCGCCGTTGATGGTGGAGATCACGGCCGTCTTTCCGCCGGCGGAGAATTTCTTGATGTTGGCGACGATGGTCTGGTAATCGGCATGGCCGAACGGCGTATAGACTTCCTGGATCTCGCTGTCCTTCACGCCCTTGCTTTTCAGGAAGGCGCGCAGGATCTTGTTGGTGGTGCGCGGGTACACGTAATCGGTACCGAGCAGCACGAAGCGCTTGGCGCCGCCGCCATCCTTGCTCATCAGGTACTCCACGGCGGGAATCGCCTGCTGGTTCGGCGCCGCGCCCGTGTAGAACACGTTCTTCTCCAGTTCCTCGCCTTCGTACTGCACCGGGTAGAACAGCAGGCTGTTGGTTTCCTTGAATACCGGCAGCACCGACTTGCGCGAGACCGATGTCCAGCAGCCGAACACCGCCGCGACCTTGTCCTTGGAGACCAGCTGGCGCGCCTTCTCGGCGAACAGCGGCCAGTTCGATGCCGGGTCCACGACCACGGCTTCGAGCTTCTTGCCCATCACGCCGCCCTTGGCGTTGATTTCGTCGATGGTCATCAGGGCCACGTCCTTCAGCGACGTTTCCGAGATCGCCATCGTGCCGGACAGCGAGTGCAGGATGCCGATCTTGATCGTGTCGGCGGCGTGGGCGGGCATGCCGGCGGCCAGCATGGCGGCAGCGGCGGCGATCGTGGTAACGAAATGGCGGCGGGTTTGCATGGTATTCCTCATGAACGTTGGGTTGTGCGGAAGATCAGTACTGCAGCTGGAGGGCGACGACGAAGCGCGACTGGTCGGATGTGCCGGTCATTTTTGTGCGCGAATATGCCGCGCCCACCTGGGCGTTGTAGCCGTCGAGGATCCAGTTCAGGCCCACGTCCTGCTGGCGGGTGTCGATGGCGGTATCGGCTTCGAATTTCTGGTAGCGCACGTACGGTTGCAGGCTGCCGCGGCCGATCGGGAAAATGTAGCCGGCGCCGGCCGACCACGCCTTGCCCTGCTCGGACAGGACCACGTTGCCGGTGTCGTAGTCGTAGTAAGCCGCTTCGACGGAGACGGCGCCGCCGCTGCCGAGACGCTTCTCCATCAGGAAGTCGACGTTCCAGGATTCGTAGTCGCCGATGCCGGCCACGGTGAGCACGCCGTCCTTCTGCTGGCGGCCGGCCAGGCCGATGGCCAGGATGTCCTTGCTGCCCAGGTAGGTGCCGGTGCCGTAGTAGCCTGGTTCGGCGTCCCAGAAATCGTATTGCACGCGGCCCGCATACATCGGCTTGTCGGCGGCCTTCAGGCCCACGGCCTTCGCCCCGTCGTCGGTCAGCGAACCGATGCCGAAGGTGTGGCCTTCGAAGACGCCGAACGAGTAGCCCAGCTTGTCGCCGGCCACGTTGCCCCAGACGACGATGCCGTCATCGCGGCCGCGGAAGATGCCGCCGTTGTAGCCGTAGCGCGAAGCCACGCCGGCCCAGTAGCCGCCGCCCAGCGAATAGTACGGGCCGGCCATGTTGGCGCGGTCGCTCGGCGACAGCAGCCGGCCGGCCCACACGTTCAGTTCCGGGGAAATGGCGAACTGCGCCGCCGCGTCCAGTACGCGGATGCGGTCGCCGTCCCACTCGGTGTTGAACATGCCCTTGATGTTCTTGTTCAGCGAGGCGCCGAGGAAGATGCGCGCGCTGTCCAGGTTGAAGTCGTTGGCATGCGAGCCGTCCGGCGCGCCGTTCTCGATGCTGGAATAGCTGCCCCGCATGCCGAACCCGACGCTGACCGACTTGTCCTCGCCGAATGGAATCGTGGCGCCGGCGTGGGCGTCGGATGTGGCCAGTGAGGCCGCCAGCGAGGCGGTGGCCAGCAGCACTCCCGTGCAGATCGACTTCATGCGCATCCCTTTCGTTGTGTGATGTTGTGCAGACATCATCACCAACCGGGGCGCGAAAGGACATACGTAAGGTGACGTAGTAGCGCCGCTGACACAAGCGGCATGGCTGCGTTGCATTCGTCTCGCCGTACTAAAGTACTGTCTTCGACGATGCGCCTTGCCCTGCGACTTGTATCGGCGCTTTCCTTACTGGATGAAACTAGCTGGAAGAGGATTGCAACGGGAATGGCGGCAGCGGCAGGCCTTCGGCCAGCACCAGCCGCTCCATCGCCGTCTCGAGCATGCTGCGCGCCAGGCCGGCGGCATGGCCGAGTTCCTGGTGCAGCTGCGCATCGGCCTCGTTGCGCGATGCGCATTGGGCGCTGTAGCGCTCGAAGCTGCCGACCATTAGCAGCAGGTCGGACAGGTGGCGCGGGCATTCGCAGGCCAGCCGGTTGCCGGCCGCGGTGATCGTGGCCAGCGCCGCCTCGTCGAAACGCAGCGCCGGCACCGTGGTGGCGGAACGCTCCGCCGGCGGCAACTGCCGCCCGGATACCGCGCCGCGGCACAGCTGCGCCAGTTCGCCCATCTCCGACGGCACCCGTGCCACCATGCAATCCTGGGCGCGCAGCGCACGAATCGTGGCGCTGGCGCAGAAGCGGTACAGCACCACCACGGCCGTGGCGCCCGCCGCGCTGCGCGCGGCTGCCAGCAGCGGCAGCGCCGCTTCATCCGGCTCGGGCAGTTCGACGAGCAGCACATCCACCGGCGTGCCCTGCAACGCAGCGGCGGCGCCATCGAGGCGCCTCGCCACGCGCTGCACGTCGAGGCCGGTACCGGCGGCCGCAGCGATCCTGCGCGCCAGCGTCTCGCCCACCAGCGCCACCCGCACCGGCCCCTTCGGCACCGCGGCAGCGGCCGCGGGCTGGACATCGCGCACGCCCGCCATTTCCTCGAGCCGCTCCAGCGGCAGCGCCGCCAGCGTGCCGATCGGGTGGCCATTGTCCACCAGTTGCTTCAGCAGGCCGAGCCGGCGCACCTGCTCGGCCGAATACAGCCGCTGGCCATGCTCGGAGCGCTGCGTGTCCGACACGCCATAACGCCGTTCCCACACGCGCAGCGTTTCCACGCTGAGGCCCGCAAGCCGGGCGGCCACGCCGCTGCGGTAGACCGGTTGAGGTGATGTGCTTGTCATATTGACCCGTAATTGAACCACTAATGTGTCGATGATACCGCGACATTGCATGGACATTCAATGGTGCGACCCGTAAATTATGTCCACACAGCGGTTCAATCACTGTTCGATCAATCGAAATGAGGAGAATGGAAATGAAAAAGATCCTGTTTGCGGCAACCTGCGCACTGGCCTTCAACGCGGCGCATGCGGCCGACATCGTCGACACCGCCAAGGGTGCAGGCACGTTCAACACGCTGGTGACGGCCGTGCAGGCCGCCGGCCTGACGGACACGCTGAAAGGCCCGGGCCCGTTCACGGTGTTCGCGCCGACCGACGCGGCTTTCGCCAAAATTCCGAAGGCGAAACTGGACGCGCTGCTGAAGGACAAGGCCGCGCTGGCCAAGGTGCTGACCTACCACGTGGTACCGGGCAAGGTGATGGCGGCGGACGTGAAGCCCGGCGCCGTGAAGACGGTCGAGGGCGCCGACCTGACCGTGACCGCGAAGGGCGGCAAGGTCATGGTCGACAAGGCCAACGTGGTGAAGACCGATATCGCGGCGGACAACGGCGTGATCCATGTGATCGATACGGTGGTGATGCCGAAGTAACGCCGGACAGGCTCCGGGCAAGCGGCAACGCAACCGGCTGAACCCCCGCGGCACGAGCCCATGGCGTGCCGCGGGCTTGCGCCCACGGTTCACCGTGGGCGCCTTTTTTGCCGTTCCGCGATTGCTATGCCGCGCCCTGGTCCCACCCCGAAGGCGCCACCCGGAAGCAATCGCGCCCGGCACGCTTGGCGTCATACATTGCCTGATCGGCCGCGCGGATCAGCGTGCGCGACGTCATGCCCGCCTCGAACAAGGCGATGCCGATGCTGGTCGTCACCTGCAGCGTGGCCGTGCCGAGCTGGAATGGCGACGCCATCGTGGCGATGATTTTCTGCCCGATCACGGTCGCCGCCTGCGGCCCCTGCAGGCCTTCGGCGACCAGCACGAACTCGTCGCCGCCCAGGCGCGCCACGAAGTCGGCTTCCCGCACCACGCCGCGTACACGGTCGGCGAACATGCGGATCACATCGTCGCCCACGTCATGTCCATGGGTATCGTTGATCAGCTTGAAGCGGTCGATATCGAAATACATCAGTGCCAGTGCGCCCTGCCGCTGGGCCCGCGCGACCGCCTGGTCCAGCTGGCTGTTGAAATAGCCGCGGTTGGGCAGGCCGGTCAACGGGTCGTGGTGCGCACGGCGGAACAGTTCCTGTTCCATGTACTTGCGGGCCGTGATGTCCTCGGTTACCGCGAGCACGCCGGCCATGTTGCCGGCATCGTCCTTCAGCGGGATCTTGCTGGTCTCGACCCAGCGTTCGGTGCCGTCGATGCCGCGGTCCAGCGCCTGCATCCGCATGCGCGGCACACCGGATTGCATCACTTCCAGGTCCATCTGCCGGTAGTGCGCGGCCCGGTCCTTCCAGTGCAGGTCGAAATCCGTCTTGCCGATCAGTTCCGCATCGGTGGCCAGCCCGGCATCGGCGAGCAGCGCCCGGTTGCCGCCTTCATACACGCTGTCGGCGTTTTTCCAGAACACGCTCTGCGGGATGTTGTCGAGAATGAGCTGCAGCATCTGACGCGACGCATACAGGGCCCGCTCGGCTTCCTTGCGCTCAGTGATGTTCTCGGCGAACCCCAGTACCTGCGTGACCTGGTCGCCTGTACTCATCGGGATCAGCACGATCGACATGTCCGCCATGCGCCCCGCCGCATCGGCGATGCGGGCCGTGTAGGCCACGGCCTGCCCGGCCAGCGCATCGCTCAGGTGCCGCCCCACTTCGGCGCGGTCTTCGATGCCCACATACTCGTCGGCCAGGGTGCCGAGCAGCTGGTGCCGCTCGACGCCGAGTTCCTTCAGCATCTGGTGATTCGCATGCACGAAGCGCCGCCGCGCATCGATCGCATACACCGCGAACGGGTGGTGTTCGAAGAAACCGGCGAAGCGCTCCCGCAGATCGTGCATCGCGCGCCGGCGCGCACGGTACCGGGGCCATGCCGCCGCCGTCCAGGCGGCGATCAGCGACAGCAGCGTGCCCGCCATGGCGAACAGCGCTGCCGCATGCGCTGGCCCGTTGTCGGCCAGGCCGGGTTTGGCGTAGAAATGAACCAGCCACGTACGGTGGGAAAAAACCAGCGTGGCCCGGTGCGCGGCACGGCCGTGCCGTGCCTCATCCAGCGCACGCGCGGCATTGGCGGCGTCGAACACCACATTCCCGCGCGCGACCGAACCGTCGTAGATTTCGAGATCGAACTGCCGCGCCATGCGGCCGTTGTCGAAGCCGGAAAACATGCGGTCCAGGTACATCGTGGAAAACACGAAGCCCTTCAGCGGGCCGTTTCCCTGGCCCGGCGTGTGCACCGGCGAGTAGATCTGGACGATGGCGCGCCGCTGCTGATCCAGGATGGCCGGCATGCGCCGCGTGGCCACCGGTTCGTCGCGCCCGGCGGCTTCCCGCATCGCCGCCGAGCGCTCGGGGAACGCGGCAAAATCGACGCCCAGCAACTGTTTCATCCGGTCTGGATCGAAGGCGTGTTCGCCATACGCCATCGGATAGTAGTCATGCGCGCCGGGGCGGCGGCCGACGAGATGGAAACCGGGGACCCGGCGCCGCATGTCCGCTTCGAAGCGTGCCGCTTCCGCCGCCGGCACGCGCGGCAGGTAGCCGAATGCGCGAATGCCGTCGAACCGCTCGAACACCCGGCTGGCCGCGACGAACTCGGAGAACTCCGCGGCCGCGATCGCATCAGATGCGCTGAACAGCGCGGCCAGGTCGCGGCTCGCACCCGTGTACAGGTCGAGCCGGTGACGCAGCAGGAACAGGTAATCCTCGGCGGCGTCCGTCCGCTCCGCGATCCGCTGCGCCTCGGCATGGTCGAAGCGCGCCATGCCCGCATAGCCGGATACGATGACACCGGCGACCAATACGGCCACCGGCAGCGCGCGCGCAGCCAGTGACGTCCTGATACGGTGAAAAAGCGAACCCATGGTGTCCTTGCGGCCGAAAAGCCTGACCCGACATGGTAGCAGTCGCTAGTTTCCGTATTTCAATATTTCTCGTTCGCGCGCACCGAGGCGACACGAACGCAACACTATATTTGCCTTATGACAAAATTCCCGTCCAGGCATCACCACGTGAAATCGTCGGGGATCTGGTAATCCGCATAAGGATCGTCTTCCGGCACGGCAGTGGCCGCCGGCTTGTTCACACGCACCACCAGCGCGGCATCGCGTTCGGCGACCTTGTCCGCCACCACGCGCGGTACCAGTTCGAACGTTTCGCCTTGAGCAACGATCACCAGCCGGCCCGCCACCAGGTGGTCGCGCACGGCGGCGGACACGTGGATCCGCTCGACTTTCGTGCCATACGTAAAGTTGTAGGCGATATCGCCATTGCCCTTGGCCTGGCGGTTTTGCCTGACCAGCTGGGTGATCTGCGCGGCGATCGCCTTCTGCTGCGCGGCCGCGTCGCGCTGCGCATTCAGTTCGCGCGCCCGTTCGGCATTGCGGCGCTGCGCTTCCTGGACCGCCGCGCGTGTTTCATCGACGGCCACCACGCCGGTGCGTAGCGCTTCCTTTTTTTGCTTGCTCTTGTCCTGGTGGACCTTGGCGGCCTTTTTCTTGTCGACCAGGCCAGCTTTCATTAATTGTTCCTGCAACGAGACCATCATCAACTCCGGCATTCAATCGTGAACTTCGCAGCATAGCAAAAGTGCCGGTGCTGGTGGGCCGCTCCGTGGTAAAACGCTTACCATTGCAACATTGCCATTCCCGATCGCCCGCCATGCACGACCTGCTGCTCACGCCCATCGTCTTCCTCGTTACCGCCGTGCTGCTGGTGCCGCTGGCCCAGCGCCTCGGCCTCGGTTCCGTTCTCGGCTACCTGATCGGCGGCGCGATCATCGGGCCGTGGGGCCTGGGCCTGATCCACGAGGTGGAACTGATCGGCCACGTGGCGGAAATCGGCGTGGTGCTGATGCTGTTCCTGATCGGCCTGGAACTGCAGCCGGCCAAGCTGATGGAAATGCGGCAGCTGGTGCTGGGCGGCGGCGCGCTGCAGATGGCCACGGGCGGCATCGCGCTGGGTGCCGCCGCCTGGCTGCTCGGCATGCCGTGGGTGGGCGCGCTGGTGGCCGGCATCGCGCTGGCGCTGTCGTCGACGGCGATCGCGGTGCAGAACATGAACGAGCGCCACCTGGACAACACGCCGGCCGGCAAGGCGGCGTTCGCGATCCTGCTGTTCCAGGACATGGCGGCGATCCCGCTGCTGGTGGCGGTGCCGCTGCTGGGCGGCAGCGGCGCGGCCGACTTCAACTGGCTGTTCGCGATCGGCGCCGTGATCTGCGTGCTGGTGGTGGGCCGCTATGCGATGCGTCCCGCGCTGCGCCTGATCGCCCGCACCGGCCTGCGCGAGATCTTCACCGCGTTCGCGCTGCTGCTGGTGCTCGGCATCGCCCACCTGATGGAACTGGCCGACCTGTCGATGGGCCTGGGCGCCTTCCTGGCCGGCGTGCTGCTGGCCGGTTCCGAGTACCGCAAGGCGCTCGAAACCGACCTGGAACCGTTCAAGGGCCTGCTGCTCGGATTGTTCTTCACATCGGTCGGCATGTCGGTCAATTTCGGCCTGCTGGCGGAGGCGCCGGCGCGCATCGCCGCGCTGGCGGGCGGCTACGTGGTGCTGAAGATGGTGCTGCTCGGGCTCGCGGCACGTGCGCTGCCGGTACCCGCCGTGCAGCGCTGGCCATTTGCCGCCCTGCTCGCGCAAGGCAGCGAGTTCGCGTTCGTCGTGCTCGCCGTGGCGCACGACGCGAACGTGGTCGCCGGGCCGTGGCACGAAACGCTGGTGCTGGTGGTGGCGGTCTCTATGGCGCTGACACCGCTGGCGATGGCCGCCGCCGACCGGTTGAGCCGGCGCATCGACAGGCGCGAGCCGAAGCCGGCCGATACGATCGAGCCCGACGGCGCGCGCGTGATCATCGCCGGCTTCGGCCGCGTGGGCCAGATCGCCGGCCGGATGCTGGCCGCCTCCGGCATCCGGATGACGGTGCTGGACAACGACCCCGACCTGATCGACATGCTGCGCCGCTTCGGCCTGCACGTGTTCTACGGCGATGCGACCCGGCTGGACCTGCTGCGCGCCGCCGAAGCGGACAAGGCGGTTTTGCTGATCAATGCGATCGACGACATGGACACCAGCCTGCGCCTGGCCGACCTGGTGCGCGAGCATTTCCCGCACATAAAAATGATCGGCCGGGCGCGCAACGTGACGCACCTGTTCGAGCTGCGCGAACGCGGCGTGGACATGGTGGAGCGCGAAACCTTCGAATCGGCGCTGCTGATCGGCGAGCGCGCGCTCAGGCAACTGGGCATCGACGACGCCAGCGCGCAACTGGCCCGCTCCAGCTTCCGGGCGCACAACCTGGCCACGCTCGATGCGATGTTCCCGCATTTCCGCGACGAATCGCAGATGATCTCGATCCAGGAAGAAGCGCGGCAGGAACTGGCGCAATCGTTCGAGCACGACCGGATCAACCTGCGCCCGCAAGGCAAGCCCGCAGCCAAAGGCGCGGCCGGCGCCGGATTGCCGTGAACTTTCCGGGCACGCCCACCGGACAGTGCCGCCCTTTACTGCGGCCGTCATTCGAACGATACTTATCCCTTCATTGTCTTGCCCGAGGAGAGTCCGAGTGAAAAAAACCCTGCTGGCCACCCTGCTGCTGGCCGCCTTCGCGGCGCATGCCGACACGCCCAAGTTCGATCCGCAACGCCTGTCGCTGCACGTGAAAGTGCTGGCCTCCGACGAATTCGAGGGCCGCGAGCCGCACACGGCGGGCGAAACGAAAACGGTGGATTACCTGGTCGACCAGTTCAAGGCGGCGGGTGCGCAGCCCGGCGGCGACATCGTTGGCGGCAAGCATGGCTGGACGCAGGAAGTGCCGCTGGGCCGCTTCCAGATCAAGGGACCGGTCGCCCTCACCGTCAACGCCGGCAAGGATGCCCTGAGCTGGACGCAGGGCGAGCAGATCGCCGTGCGCGCGTCGATGAACGGCAAGCCGCTGGTGGACTTCAGGAATGCGCCGCTGGTGTTCGTCGGCTATGGCGTGACGGCGCCGGAGCGCAACTGGGACGACTTCAAGGGCCAGGACCTGAAGGGCAAGCTGGCGGTGGTGCTGATCAACGACCCCGACTTCGAAACGGGCGCCGGCGACTTCGGCGGCAAGGCCATGACCTACTACGGCCGCTGGACCTACAAGTTCGAGGAACTGGCGCGCCGCGGCGCGCTGGGCACGCTCATCGTGCATGAAACGGCGCCGGCTTCGTATGGCTGGGCCACCGTGAAGAATTCGAACACCAACGTGATGTACGACATCGTGCGCAAGGACCCGGCGAAATCGCATGCGCCGATGGAAGCATGGATCCAGCGCGATGCGGCGGTGGAGCTGTTCAAGCGCGCCGGCCTCGATTTCGACGCGGCCAAGAAAGCCGCGCAGGGCCGCGACTTCAAGCCGGTGGCGCTCAACGGCGTGACCCTGTCGGCCCGCTACGCGGTCGATGCGCAGGTGATCAAGTCGCGCAACGTGATCGCGCGGATTCCCGGCAGCGAGCGCGCGGACGAAACCATCATCTACAGCGGCCACTGGGATCACCTGGGCGTGGGCGCTCCGGATGCGAAGGGCGACAAGATCTACAACGGCGCCGTCGACAACGGCACCGGCATGGCCGCGCTGATCGAGCTGGCGCGCGCCTACGCGAAAGCACCGGCGCCGAAGCGCAGCGTGGTGTTCCTGGCCGTGACGGCCGAGGAAAAAGGCCTGCTGGGCTCCGAATACTATGCGGCCAACCCGGTCTACCCGCTGGAGAAGACGGTGGGCGTGATCAACGTGGATGCGCTGAGCCCGCACGGCCCGTCGCGCAACTTCACGATCTCCGGCAGCGCGAAACTGGACCTGCTCGATCTGCTGATCGCCAAGGCGCGCCAGCGCAACCAGGCCTACGCGCCGGATCCGAAGCCGGAAGCGGGCTACTTCTTCCGCTCCGACCACTTCTCGTTCGCCAAGCGCGGCGTGCCGGCATTCTCGTTCGGCTCAGGCGAGGACTGGACCACCGGCGGCACCGCCGCCGGCAAGGCCGAGGAAGACAACTACACCAAGGACCGCTACCACCAGCCGGCCGACGAATGGAATCCGACGTGGACCTTCACCGGCCTGGCCAGCGACCTGGAACTGCTGTACGGCGTGGGCCGCGACCTGGCCGACTCGCGCACCTGGCCGAACTGGGGCAAGGATTCGGAGTTCCGCGTGCTGCGCGACGCCAGCGCGGCGAAGCGCTGAGCCGGCGCCGGCCGGTATCGGAGCCCGCCCTGGTGGCGGGCTTTTTTCATGGTGCAACTTTCAGGAGCATCGCCCCCCGCCCCGGCTTGCCCGGCGCGTGCGCGGCGGCGCAGCACACCACGCCGCCGGTCAGCAGCACCATCGCCGCGCTCTCGGACATCGTCGGCCAGCGGCCTTCCCACAGGAAGCCGTACAGCAGGCCGAACAGCGTCTCGAACACGATCATCTGCCCCGCCAGCGCCAGCGGCAATGCGCGGCTGGCATGGTTCCACAGCGCGTTGCCGAGCACCGAACAGAGCATGGCAACGGCGCCGACGATGCCAACGAACTTCCACCATGCAGCGCTGTCATGCATGCCGTCCGCCAGCAGAAAGGCGGGCACGGCCAGCACCAGCGCCTCGATCCCAGTCACCACGCCCGTCAACAGGCTCCACTCGCGCGCCGACACCGTCGTGATGCGCGCAAGCACGCGGCTGTTGCCGACGACGTAAAGCGTCCACGATACCAGCGCCCCCAGCGCGCACAGCAGGCCGGGCAGCGAACCCGTGCCCGGGGCGGACAGCGCATCCCAGCCGATGCAGGCCAGGCCGGCGGCACTGAGTGCGAGCGATGGCGCCAGCCGCCGCAGCGGCACGGCATGCCGGTCGCGGCTGCCGGCCAGCGTGACGGCGATGGGCGCCAGGCCGATCACCAGCGACGCCATCGCCACGCCGCCGGACTGCACGGCGGCGGCAAGCAGTACGTAGTAGACGATGTTGCCGGCCAGGCCGAGCCAGACCAGCGCGCGCCATTCCGCCCGGCCCAGGCGCTGGCGCAGCGCATTCCACGACGGCGCGACCAGCACGGCGGCGATGATGCCGTAGGCAAGGTAACGGCCTGCCGACAGCTGCATCGGCGCAAAGCCCGGCGCCAGTTCCGGCGCGAGAAAGATCAGCCCCCACAGGGCGCCGGCGGCAATGCCCGCGGCAATGCCGCGGCGGTGATCCTTGACCATCGTGAAACCTCCTGAAAACAGGGATTCTCGACGGTCGCGATGGGGATTTCTTGATGTTTCCTACAGCGTTTTTGTCCCGTTCTCCAGGCTGGCGCGGCGGTAGGCGGCCGGGGTCGTATCCAGCGCCGCGCGCAGCGCCCTCGTCAGCGCGCTCTGGTCCGCGAAACCGGCGGCCAGCGCCACCTCGGCAATGGACAGGTTGCCGGCGACGAGCAATTCGCAGGCGCGATCGAGCCGCCGCGCCATCAGCCAGGCATGCGGGCTGGCATCGAGTTCCGCGCGAAACAGCGCATGCAGGCGGCTCACGCCGATGCCGGCATGGCGCGCCATCGATTCCGTGGTCCACGCCTGCGCGGGTTCGGCCTCGATCTGCGCGCACAGCATCGCCAGCCGCGATGCCGGCCGTACCGGCGTGTCGGCCAGCGCGTCGAGCAGCAGCGGCACCCAGCCTTGTACCAGCCCGGGACGTACCTGCCAGGCTCCCGCCATCAGCGCCATGTACTCGAGCAGCTTGCGCGCGGCCGGCCCGAGCGGCGTGAACGGCCGCTCCAGCAGCCGCTGCCAGTCGCCCTGCGCGAAGAAGCCGGTACCGGCTTCGATGTCGACGACGATCGACCGGTTGCTGCCGGCGCCGCACTGCGCATGCCACGCGCCCGGCGCCACCAGCGCGCCGTGCAGCGGATCGAGCCGCCCTGCCCGGCCCTCGATGTCGAGCATCACCACGCCGGCGACAGGCAGCACCAGCTGCGCGAACGCATGGCGATCGGACTCGCGCTGCGCACCATAGCTGCGCAGGTGAATGTCGGCTGCAGGGATTTCAGGCATGACGGTGGCGAAGCTCCGGGGTGAATCACAAGTATAAGGCGCCAGACATTATTCCGCCGCCAGGCCGAGCGCGGCGAAGTGCAACACCCATTCGCGCCGGCCGTCGACGCCGATCAGCGCGGCGGCCGCGTCGTCGTAGAACGCGCCGACCGGGCAGGCGCCGAGGCCGCGGGCGGTGGCGCCCAGCAGCCAGCGTTCACCGACCAGCCCGGCCTCGAGGAACGCATGCCGGTAGCCGCGTGCGCCTTCGGCGAACAGTGCCCGGCGGTCGGCGGACAGCACGAGCACCACGGCGGCGTCGCCGATCACGGCCTGCGCCAGCGCGGCCGACTGCGCCGCGGCGGCGAAATCGCCGCTGCGCACGCGTTCGAGGGCATGGCCGCGCCCGTAACGGTACACGCCCGGCGCCAGGCCCTGCACGCGATTGACGACCAGGTGGATGCGCACCGCGGTGGACAGCTGGGGCGGCTGGCGCATGTCGGCCAGGATCGCGGCCAGCACCGGCAGCGGCACCGCTGCGGCCGTGAAGCGGCGCTTGCTGCGCCGCTCGCCGATCGCCCGCGCCACCGGCATCGCCGATGGCTGCGGTGCCGGCAATGCGATGCCGCCGGCACCGTGAGAGGACGGCAGCCGCAGCGATGTGGCCTGCTGGACGCGGCTGGTGGCGCCCAGCGCGGCAGCGCCCCCTTCCACCGGCGAAAACACGGCCGGCGGCGGCCTGCCGGCCGCGCTGCCCAGTTCCATCACCGCCAGCGGCGCCTCGCGTTCGCCATCGATGGCCAGCGTGGCGGCGAGGCGGCTTTCGTCGAAACGCGGCGACAGCACGGCGTGCAGCCCGGCCGCGTGCGCCGCCACGCGCAGGTTTTCCAGCACGTGCCCGGCATCGGCCACCGCGTAGCGCCAGGCGCGTTCGCGGTACTTGTAGCCGCTGCGGTGGAAGATGGAAGTCAGCACGACAGCGGCATCGGCATCGCTTGCGAACGGCGCACCGGTCGCCGCGGGCAGCGGCCCGAGCGATACCAGGCGCTCGCGTTCCGCATCGTAGTGGTAGATGCCCTGTGCCAGCCCGCCCACCCGGCGTGCCAGCAGGTACAGCTCACTGGGGAACAGTCCGCCGGACGACGGCGCGGCGCGCAGTGCCTGCCCGCCGCGCCGCTGCGTGATGCCGGCCGCGAGGTACAGCAACGTGGCCACTTCCGCCAGCTGCGGCGGCCCGGTACGCGGCCGCGGCGCCGGCGCCCGCAGCGCCGCCGACAGGCCAGCCGTGGCGGCGGCGCCACGGCCGAGCGCGATGTCGAGCGCAATGCCCGGCACATCCGGATAGCGCTTGAACGGCAGCGGCGCGTCGCCCCAGTCGATGCCGGGCGCGCTGCCGAACACGCCGGTGCGCGACAAGGAAGAGTGCTGGTGAAAGCGCACCACCGCGGCCACGGCCTCGTCGGGTGCGGCAGAGGGGGCCGGTGCCGGTGCCGGTGCACGCATCGTGCCGGCCAGGTATCCCGCCACGAGCGCCAGCGCGGCTAAGCCGACCAAGCCGGCCAGCGCCGCCGGCGAGCGCCGCGGTTGCGCGGTCCCGGCCGCTGCGCGAGCGCCGCCGCGCAGCGTGCGCCACACCACGGGCAGGTTGAACCACAGGTGCAGCGCCACCAGCAGCAGCGTGCCGTAGCCGAACAGGTAGTGCCAGTCGAACACCGGCAACTGCTGGTTGGCCACCCAAAAAATTCCCAGCCCGGCGGTGGACAGCAGGTATAGCATTAGCAGTACGCTGAGATGAACGTTCAGCGCGTGACGCGATGGCTTCCGCCCGCGCACCAGCGCGGCGCCCAGCCAGGCGCCATACAGCGCCAGCGGCAACAGAACCCAGGCGAGCTTCGGCATGGCGCCTCCCGCGAACGACGGTCACTTGATGGTTGCTCGATGGATGGTCGTTGATCCATTATTGATCCATTCCGCGCAGCCCGTACCAGCCAGATCGGAACCCGCGCCATCGCCGTCACTCTAACCCAGTCTACAGGAAGGGGGATGATGATGATGAAGAGTAAAACGATCCTGGCGGCCGCGGCCGCCCTCGCCGCCGGCACGGCGGTACTGGCGCCCTCGCTGGCCGAGCGGCGCGGCGGATTCGATCCCGTGCTGGCCGGCACGGCCACCTGCATGTCGACCCAGGCGGGCCGCCCGCCGCTACTGGACAAGCTGGTGCTGGCACAGGCCGAAACGGCACCGTTCCGGCCGTCTGCCAGGCCGTCGGCACAGCCGGCCCCTGAATCGCTTGGCCCTGCGCCGCCGCTCTACGACAACCTGGGCACGCTGCATGTGCCCGTCACAACGAAACAGCCGAAGGCGCAGGCCTATTTCGACCAGGGCCTGCGGCTGACATTCGGCTTCAACCATGCCGAAGCGGCGCGTGCGTTCCGCGCTGCACGTACGATCGATCCGGGCTGCGCGATGTGCTGGTGGGGCGAGGCGCTCGTCCTGGGCCCGAACATCAACGCACCGATGTTCCCTCAGGCGATCGCACCGGCCCATGCCGCGGCCCAGGCGGCCGTGCGGCTGGCGCCGAAGGCGAAGCCGGTCGAGCAGGCGCTGATCCGCGCCGTGGCACGGCGCTACGATGCGTCGCCGACCGCCGACCGGGCGGCACTGGACAAGGCCTATGCGACGGCCATGGCGGAAGCCGCGCGCGCCTTCCCGAACGACGACACGGTACAGGTGCTGTTCGCCGAATCGCTGATGGACCTGGCGCCGTGGGATTATTGGGAAGCCGCCGGCAGCCGTCCGAAAGGCCGCACGGCGGAGATGGTCGATGCGCTGGAGCGCGTGCTGGAACGCAATCCGAGCCATCCGGGCGCCGCCCACTACTACATCCATGCGATGGAAGCCTCGACCCACCCCGAGAAGGCGCTGCCGTCCGCCCGCCTGCTGGCGGCGCAGGCCCCCGGCGCCGGCCACCTGGTGCACATGCCGTCCCACATCTACTACCGCGTGGGCCTGTACAGGGAGGCGCTGCAGTCCAATCTCGATGCGATCGCGGCCGATGAAGCCTACTTCGGCAACGCCGCGAGCGATCCCGTCTACAAGGGCGCGTACTACCCGCACAACATCCACTTCGTGATGGTGTCGGCGCTGATGGGCGGCGATGGCCGCACGGCGCTGGATGCGGCAGCCAAGCTGGACCGGTCGCTGCCGGTCGAGCTCGTGAAGGAATTCGCGATGATGCAACCGGTCAAGGCGGCACCGTATTTCTCGCACGTACAGTTCTCCAGCGCCGATACGCTGCTGGCCCTGCCCGATCCCGGCAATGACCTGGTGCTGGTGAAGGCCATGTGGCATTACGCGCGCGCCGTGGGCCATGCGCGCAAGGGCGCGCAGGCCGCGGCCGGCCGGGAAATCGCCGCGCTGGCCGCGCTGGAACGCACGGCCGACTTCAAGCCGATCGAGGCGGCGAACGTGCCGGCGCGGGATATCGTGCGCACGGCCCGGGCGGTTGCCGCGGGCCGCGTGGCCGATGCGCGCAATGACCTGCCGGCGGCGATCAAGGCATACCAGGAAGCGGTGGACGTACAGGATACGCTGCCCTACACCGAACCGCCGTACTGGTACTACCCGGTGCGCCAGTCGCTGGGCGCGGCCCAGCTGCGCGCCGGCCGGCTCGACGCCGCCGAGCAGACGTTCCGTGCCTCGCTGGCGCGCACGCCGAGCAACGGGTGGGCGCTGCGCGGGCTCGTCGAAGTCTACCGGCAGCGTGGCGACCGGGCGGCACTGTCTGCGGCGCAGCAACGCTTCGAGTCCACCTGGCTCGGCCGCGACGGGCCGCCGGCACTGTCGCTGCTGTAATGCCACGGCTGCGGAGTGGCGGTCGAACGCCGCGTGCCACTCCGCCACATCGCCGCCCGGTATCAGCCGGGGCGGCGGCATCGTCCGCCCGGCGCCGTGTCCAGGACGGCAAGCCGGCACGGCATGCCTGGTGCTACTTCCTTCTTTGCCACGACTGTGAGTACCCAACAACAAGTTGGCAGTTAATGGATGACTTGTACTGCCGGGCACGCTATCCTGTGTTGCTTATAGGAAATTTAACCAACAGCAGCAGCATCGTGCCCTTCAACGACATCGCGCACTGGCGTAACCAGATCTTTACCCTGCTGCTTTCGATCGTCGCCGTGCTCGGCACGATCGCGGCACTGCCCAGCATCGCCATCACGCTCTACATCGGCCGCTGGAATATCGCCGTCGTGGATGCGATCGCGCTGGCCTGGATCCTGGTGCTGTGGCGCGCCCGTGGCCTGTCATACCGCGCGCGGGTGCTCAATTTCCTGGCGATCCTGTATTTCATCGGCGTCGCGATGATCCTCACGGCTGGCCCGATCAGCCAGGCTTTCCTGCTGGCGCCGCCGGTACTGGCTGCGGTACTGCTCGGCACATGGCCCGCACTCCTGACACTGACGCTGTCCGGCGCGACGATCGGCGTACTGGGGCTGACGGGGCTTTCGAGCCTCTATGTGAACGGCATTCCAGGGCATGACGTGCTGCCGAGCCTGGCCGTAGTGCTCAATTACCTTTGCATCGGCCTGCTGCTGACGCTGACCTGCAGCGCCATGCTGCAGCGCCTGTCGCGCTCGCTGGCGGACCTGCGCACGTTCGCCGGATCGCTGGAAGACGGCCGCAGCGCGCTGCAGGCGGCCAACGGCGAACTGCGGCTGACCGCCGCCGCCGTGGCCCGCCTCAACGACATGGTCATGATCGCCAAGGCCAATCCCCTGCCGAGCGTGGAGCAGCCGATCGTGTTCGTCAACGACGCGCTGCTGCGCCGCAGCGGCTACACCCGCGAGCAGATGCTGGGCCAAAGCATGCGCATGCTGCACGGCCCCGAAACCGATCACCGCGAAGTGGCACGGGTGATACACGCGATGCACACGCTGGAGCCCGTGACGGTGGAACTGGTGAACTACACCCGTGCCGGCGAACCGTTCTGGGTGGAGATGGAACTGGTGCCGTTCGCCGACGAGGAAGGAGTCAACACGCACTGGGTACTGGTGGGCCGCGACGTGACCGAACGCAGGAAGGCTGCCGACGCGATCCACCAGCTGGCGTTCTACGATGTGCTGACCGGCCTGCCGAACCGCCGCCTGCTGATGGACCGCATGCAGCAGCAGCTCGATACCGGCGCCGCGGCGCCGCACGCGGCCGTGATGTTCATCGACCTCGATCACTTCAAGAATGTCAACGATGCGCGCGGCCATGCGACCGGCGACCTGCTGCTGCGCGCCGCGGCGCAGCGCCTGGCGCAACTGGCCGGCACCACCGACACGGTGGCCCGGCTGGGCGGCGACGAATTCGTGATGCTGCTGGCCGGCCTGGACACGGGCGATGCCGAAGCCGCGCACGGCGCGCTGGCGATGGCCGCGCGCGTTCGCGCGGCGCTGGCGCAACCCTTCGATATCGGCGGCCAGTGCTACCAGTCGTCGGCCAGCATCGGTGTGACGCTGCTGCCGCGCGCCGGCCAGACGGTCGACGACCTGCTGCGCGAGGCGGACATCGCGATGTACCGTGCCAAGGCCGGCGGCCGCAACGGCGTAGCGCTGTTCGAAGACACGATGCGCGCCGAAGTGGAACGGCGGCTGACGATCGAGCGCGATCTCGGCCAGGCGCTGGAGAACGGCGAACTGCAGATGCATGTGCAGTTGCAGGTCGACCGCGACGAGCGGCCGGTCGGCGCCGAACTGCTGATGCGCTGGCGCCGCGCCGATGGCACGTCGATTCCCCCGGACGTTTTCATCCCCGCCGCCGAGGCCAGCGGCCTGATCGTCAAGCTGGGCTACTGGGCGCTGCGCCAGGCCTGCCTGGCATGGCTGCGCCTTTCCGCCGCCGGCCACGCGCTGCCGCTGTCGGTCAACGTGAGCCCGTCGCAGTTCCGCGAGCCCGATTTCGTGGCGCAGGTGCGCACGATCCTGCACGAGACGGGCGCACCTGCCGCGCAGCTGATCTTCGAAGTCACCGAAGGGCTGCTGATCGAGAACCTGGACGATACGATCGCGCGCATGCACGAACTGGCGCTACTGGGCATCCGCTTCTCGATCGACGACTTCGGCACCGGCTACTCGAACCTGGCCTACCTGAAGCGCATGCCCCTGTACGAACTGAAGATCGACCGCAGCTTCATCCACGATACCCCGGGCGACGCCAACGGCACGGCCATCGTGCAATCGATCCTGGCGATGGCCGCGCACCTGGGCCTGCGCGTGGTGGCCGAAGGCGTGGAAACGCAGGATCAGGCCGCGTTCCTGGCCGCGCACGGCGGTCCCGGCATGCAGGGCTACCTGTTCGCGCGGCCGATGCCGTTGCAGGACATGCTGGCGCTGCTGGAGCGCACCGCGCCGCACGCCGCCGTCGTTGCCTGACGGCTCGCCGCCAGGCCGCTGCCGCGCCCCTGTCGTTGCCTGACCTTCGGCGCGGCTCAGCGGTGCATGGCGCCGGGCAAACCGCATGCCAGCATGCCGCCCACCGCGATCTCCCGTTCGAAGTCCGACAGTTCGCCGCGCACGGCCAGCACCTTCCTCGCCTCGGCGGCGGTGAAGTCGAAGCCGCTGCGGCTGCCCAGTTGCGCCAAGCCGGCATAATCGATGATGCCGTTGCCGAAGCACGGCGCGACCTCGGCCTGCAAGGTGCTCATGCGGTTGACGTGATGACGGAAGCTGCGGGCGGCGTCGATGGACATGGATTCTCCCCTAAAATTATTTTTATGCAATTTTTGTAACCTACTTGCAATTATTTTAGTATGAAGCAGCCGGTCCGTTCAATGGCTTTCAGCGCAGGTCGCCGGCCAGGCGCGGCGACGACAACAATGTCTTGAACGCCGCCCACCGCTGCGCGCGCGCCTGCCGCGGGTCGGTGGCGGTCACCTGCCGTTCGACCCAGGCCTTCACGAGATCCTTGCCGAGGTTGTAGTTGATGACATACCCGCGCAGCGCGTCGTAGAACTGCACGCGCTGCCCGGCTTTTTCGGGCGGATACAGCGCCACGTTGACCAGCCATTCGATCGCCTGCTCGCGGCTGAAGCGCCCTTCCAGGTACTGCATCGCGTTGTCGTTGTCCGCATAGGAAAGCTGCGCCAGCAGTTTTTGCAGCGCGGCGTAGCTGCCCGCCAGGGCCGGGTCCAGGCCGGCGAGCGGGTACAGAACGTCGCGTTCGAAAGCCATCCGTTCCTCGTCCGGGAACGCCATCTCGATGCCGTAGTTGGCGCTGCCCTCGGCGATCAGCGACATCGGCGAGTACAGCGGATAGACGCTGAATTCGACCCAGTTGCGGTCCTTCACCAGGTGCTTCTCCAGCAGCGCGTTGTAGGCATGGTGGCCGGGATACCCTTCGTGGCAGCCCAGGTCCACCGCGCGTTCGATATAGATCGGGAATTCGGTATTGATCTGGATGAGGCTGTGCGCATCGCCCTTGTACCAGTTGTAGCCGGACCAGGGCTTGCCGGTCACGAACTCCAGCACGAAGCTCTCGTTCGCCGGCAAGGCCAGGTGCGGCGCGGTGCGCGCGCGGCAGGCGGCGATCGCCGCATCGAACACCGGTTTCAGGCGCTCCTTCGGAATCGCGAAGCGGGCGCGAAATGCCTGCACGCGTTGCGGCAACGGGCCCTCGCCCGGCACCAGCGCATCGATCTTCTTCAGCAGCGCCTCGTAGTAGGCACGGTCGTGATGCGGAGTGACGGCGTCGTACAGCAGCGCGGTTTCCTCGTCGAAGCGGAACTTCTTCCCATCCAGCATGTCGACGCGGGCACCAAGTGCGCGCAGCTGCTTTTGCAGGAAGGCCACGCGCAGCGCTTCGTCACCGCCGGCGGCCCGCCTGCCGGCCAGCTCGCCCAGCGCCGCCTGCGCATCGGCGCGGATCGCGGCCAGGCTGCGCTGTTCCTTTTGCGCCTGCGCCTGCAGCGCCGGCGGGCCGTAGTACGCGTCGACATAGCTCGCATCATGCTGGCCCACCGCCAGCACCAGCTTGCGGTAACGCTCCGCCACATCCTGCACCGAAGCGGCCAGCGCCCCGCCCGCGACGATCATCGCCAGTCCTCCCGCCACCAGTTTTTTCATGCCTTCTCCTCCCGCTTTTCCGCAATCGGCCAGTGTAGTGGCGGCGCAGGCTCGCCGCAATCCTCCGGCGCGCGCAGGTTGAGCTGGGTGGGGTAGGCAATCTCGATGCCCCGTTCGGCCAGTCCGCCCATCACGCCGAGCAGCACCGCCTGGTTGGTATCCATGAAGACGAAATAGTCGGCGGTCTTGATCCAGTACACCACCTCGTATTCCACCGCCCACTCGCCCAGGTTGCGCAGGTGGGCCCGCTCGAACGACGCGTTTTCCTCGAGACTGTCGATGATCTCCTTCACCATCCCGGGAATGGCGGCCAGCCGGTCCGGCGGCGTGCCGTAACGCACGCGGATCAGGAAGGCGACGCGGCGCGAGAACATCCGGGTCTGGTTGGCGATGCGCGACTTGAGCATGTCGCCGTTGGCGAAAATGATCTGGTCGCCGCCCAGGCCGCGCAGCCGGGTCGTCTTCAGGCCGATATATTCGACGGTGCCGAGCTGTTCGCCGACGATGATGAAGTCGCCCACGACGAACGGCTTGTCCAGCACGATCGACAGCGAGGCCAGCAGGTCGCCCAGGATGTTCTGCACCGCCAGCGCCACCGCGATGCCGCCGATCCCCAGGCTGGCCACCAGCGTGGTGATGTTGAAGCCCAGGTTATCGAGGATCATCAGCACGAACACGAGCCAGACGACCATGCGCAGGATGAAGTCGATGATCGCCGTGGACGCCACGCCGGCCGCGCTGTCGGCACCGCCGATGGCGGCCTGCCGGTAACGCCGGCGCCACACACGCACGCCGGTGTCGGCCCATATCGAGGCCTGGACCAGCATCGTCGTCACGGCCACGCGCCACAGCCAGACTTCATACTTGCGGGCGAACTCCAGCATCAGCGAGCCCAGGTACAGCGCGATGATCACGATGGCGAGGCTGTAGGTGTTGCGCAGCATGCGCACGAACCAGTCGTCGATGCGCGTTTCGGTGCGCTCGGCAATGGCGTCGAGCCGGTGTATGAGGAAGGTCCGCGCGACGATCACCAGCACCGCGGCGGCAAACGCCACGGCCAGCGCGGTCGCCCAGTCCTGGATCGGGTTGCCCAACAAAACATAACGCATGCACTCTCCTTTTTGCTCGCGAGAGTGTACCGAAGCCATCCCTCCCGGCGCGCACCCCTTGCCGCCGCGAACCGCGCCGGGCAACACGTGGATCGGCGCAACTGTTCAGTGACGCCCGGCAATACGGCGCCAGGATTTTAATTTTTTTGCCATACTTTGCCGCTCGTTCGACTAGCTCACCGACTATATGAAAAAAGATGACGCATTCCCTGCCCGGGGGATCGAGCTTTGGGGCGGACTGGAAGGAACGGTCAACCGCGTGCGCGATCAATATTTCAGCCAGATGGACCAGAACGGACACGGCAAGCGGATGGGCGACCTGGACCGCTTCGCGGCACTGGGCATCACCGCAATCCGTTACCCTGTATTGTGGGAGCTCACGGCTCCCGATGGCATTGAAAACGCCGACTGGACATGGGCGGACGAGCGCCTGCCGGCACTGCGCGACCTGGGCGTCAACCCGATCGTGGGCCTGGTGCACCACGGCAGCGGCCCGCGCGATACCAGCCTTGTCGATCCCGAGTTCGGCCCCAGGCTGGCCGAATTCGCCGGCGCGGTGGCGCGCCGCTTCCCCTGGGTGGAGTACTACACGCCCGTCAACGAACCCTGTACCACGGCGCGTTTCGCCGGCCTGTATGGCGTATGGTACCCCCATGGCCGCGACGATCTCACGTTCCTGCAGGCGCTGATCAACCAGTGCAAGGGCGTGGTGCTGTCGATGCGGGCGATCCGCGAGGTCAATCCCAACGCCAAGCTGGTGCAGACAGACGACCTGGGCAAGACCTATAGCACGCCGGAAATGGCCGAGTGGGCCGACTTCTATAACGAGCGCCGCTGGCTCGCCTGGGACCTGCTGTGCGGCATGATCGACGAAGACCACACGCTGTGGAACTACTTCCTGAAGAGCGGCATTCCCGCCGAAGACGTGCTGTGGTTCCGCGATAACCCCTGCCCGCCGGACGTGATGGGCCTGAACTACTACATCACCAGCGAGCGCTGGCTCGATCACCGGGGCGACCGCTATCCGGCCCAGCACGTGGGCCCGCACGGCTTTGCCGACATCGAAACGGCCCGCGCGCTGGCCACGCCCACGCCCGGCATCGGTCCGCTGCTGGAAGAAACCTGGGAGCGCTACGGCCTGCCGATGGCGGTGACCGAGGCGCACATCGACGCCAACCGCGAAGACCAGCTGCGCTGGCTGTACGAAGTGTGGAATGCGGCGCACGACGTGCGCCGCAAGGGCGCCGACCTGCGCGCCGTCACCGTGTGGTCGCTGCTCGGCTCGTATGACTGGAACTGCCTCGTCACCGAATGCCGCGGCTACTACGAAAACGGCGCCTACGACCTGCGCTCGCCCGAGCCGCGCCCCACCGCGCTGGCGCGGCTGATGCAGGAGCTGGCCAGCGGCCGCACGCCGTCGTCGCCCGTGTTGCAGGGCCTGGGCTGGTGGCGCCGGCCGGGCCGCTTCCTGTGCCCGCCGGTGGCCACCAGCGCCACCGTGGCGGCACTGCCGGCGGAGCGCCACCACGCGCACCGCCCGGTGCAGCCGATCCTGATCAGCGGCGCCACCGGCACGCTGGGCAGCGCCTTCGCCCGCATCTGCGAGGAGCGCAACCTGGCATTCAAGGTCCTCACGCGGCAGGAGATGGATATTGCCGATCCGGCTTCGGTGGAAGCCGCGGTGCGGCTGCACCGGCCGTGGGCCATCATCAATGCCGGCGGCTACGTGCGGGTGCACGACGCCGAGCAGGACTCGGGCCGCTGCCTGCGTGAAAACGCGCACGGGCCGGTGGTGCTGGCCAATGCCTGCGCGCGCCACGCGATCCGCCTGCTGAGCTTCTCGAGCGACTTGGTGTTCGACGGCTCGAAGGGCGCCGCCTATGTGGAAAGCGACCCTGTGGCGCCGCTGAACGTGTATGGCCAGAGCAAGGCGGAAGCGGAGCGGCGCGTGCTGGCGGTGAATCCCGACGTGCTGATGGTGCGCACCAGCGCATTCTTCGGCCCGTGGGACCGCCATAACTTCGTGACGCAGGCGCTGCAGGCGCTGCAGGAAGGCCGCACGTTCACGGCCGCCAGCGACTTGGTGGTGTCGCCCACCTACGTGCCGGACCTGGTGCAGACCTGCCTCGACCTGCTGATCGACGGCGAGCACGGCATCTGGCACCTGTCGAACGGCGAGCCGGTATCGTGGGCCGACCTGGCACGGCGCGTGGGCACGCTGGCCGGACTGGACGATGCGCTTGTCGATGCGCTCGTCGATGCGCAGCCGGCGACCGCGCTGGAAGGCCAGGCGCCACAGCCGCGCTATTCGGCGCTGGCCAGCGAACGGGGCACGCTGCTGCCGACGCTGGACGATGCGCTGCAACGCTACCTGAAGTCGGTGGAAGAAGTGCGGCGCCAGGGCGACACCCATGTGGGTGCCGCGCAGGCGGCACACTACGGCAGCAGCTGATTTCGCTGCAGGGCGCCCCGTTGCAGGGGCACCCTGCGGTCACCCCGCGGCGCGCAGGTGCCGCGCCAGGTCCGCCAGCCGGTATGGCTTGCCGACGAAATCGAAATCCCGCAAATCCGCCGGTTCGCCCTGCAGCGCCTGCTGCGGGTAGCCGGAAGCGATGATGATCTTGATGCCCGGCCAGCGCTCGCGCACGATGCGCGCCAGTTCCAGCCCGGTCAGCCCGTTCGGCATCATCAGGTCGGTGAACAGCACATCGACGCCCGTATCGATCGTGCCATGCTGTTCCAGCAGGCGCAGCGCGGCCACGCCGTCGGGCGCGCTCAGCACATCGTAACCCATCGTTTCGAACAGGTCGCAGGCCACCGCCATCACGAGCTGGTCATCTTCCACGACCAGCACGCGCTCGGCATGCGGCTTCGCCTCGGGAGCTTCTTCGATGCCGCCCTGCTGCGCCGGCAGGAACACGCTGATCGCGGTTCCCTTGTCCAGCTCGGTGCGGATCTGCACGTCGCCGCCCGATTGCGTGATGAACCCGTAAACCTGCGACAGGCCCAGGCCCGTGCCCTTGCCGACCGGCTTGGTCGTGAAGAACGGCTCGAACGCGCGCATCAGGACTTCCGGCGTCATGCCGGTACCGGTATCGCGTACCGTCACGCGCACGTACTCGCCGACCGGCAGCGTGCCCACCTCGTTCTCGGCGAGCCGCACGTTGCGCGTTTCCAGCGTCAGCGTGCCGCCGGCCGGCATCGCATCGCGCGCGTTGACCACAAGGTTCAGCAGCGTGGCTTCGAAGCGGGCTTCGTCGACGACGATGCTGGCCAGCCGCGGGGCCAGGTCGAAGATGAACGATACCTGCGGGCCGCTGGCGCGGCGCAGCACCTGCTCGAAGCTGCCGATCAGCGCATTGGCCTGGTGCAAGGCGGCCGACAGCGGCTGCTGGCGCGCGAACGACAGCAGCTGCTGCGTCAGCAGCGCGCCGCGGTCGATGGCGCGGCGCATGCTGTCGAGCACGCGCAGCGTGGTGGGACCCGGCTGCTGCGCATGCATGATGTCGACGCCGGAGGACAGCACGGCCAGCAGGTTGTTGAAGTCGTGCGCCACGCCGCCGGTGAGCTGGCCGATGGCTTCCATCTTCTGCGCCTGGAACAGCGCGTTGCGGGTCTGCTCGAGCGAGGCGGCCGTGGCGCGCTGCTCGGTCACGTCGCGCGTGATCTTCGCAAAGCCGATCAGGGTGCGCTGCTCGTCGTGGATGGCGTCGATCACGGCATGGGCGAAGAAGCGCGTGCCGTCGCGGCGCATGCGCCAGCCTTCGCTTTCATAGCGCCCTTCCCGCGCGGCCGTTTCCAGCGCCCGCTCCGGCGTTCCGGCGGCGCGGTCCTCGTCGGTGAAGAAGCGGCGGAAATGGCTGCCGAGCACTTCCTCCTGCGAATAACCCTTGATGCGCTGCGCGCCCACGTTCCAGTTGGTGATCTCTCCCTGCGGCGACAGCATGTAGATCGCGTAATCGGTCACGCCCTGCACCAGCAGGCGGAAATGCTGTTCGCTCTGCCGCAGCGCCTCCTGGGCGGCGCGGCGATCGGTGATGTCGCGCGTGATCTTGGCAAAGCCGAGCAGCTCGCCGGCGCCGTTGCGGATCGGGTCGATGACCACGCTGGCCCAGAAGCGCGTGCCGTCGTTGCGCACGCGCCAGCCTTCGCCTTCGAAGCGGCCTTCGTCGCGCGCCGCTGCCAGCGCCCTGGCGGGAAGGCCGGCGGCGCGGTCTTCCTCCGTGTAGAAACGGGAGAAGTGATGCCCCATGATCTCGTGCGCCTTGTACCCCTTGAAACGCTCGGCGCCGGCGTTCCAGCTGCTGACATAACCTTCCGTATCCAGCATGTAGATCGCGTAGTCGCTGATGCTGGCGACCAGCAGCTCGTAGCGCTGCTGGAAGTCGGGCAAGACAGGTTTGCGGGGCGGGGGCAGCGACGAGCTGGTGAGTGAGTTTTCGCTCATCGGGTCTTTCGCTGTGGATTATTATGCGGCGATTGTACCGCCAACCGTGCGAGCATATGGGGGACACACGCGCGGCATCGGGCCTGTTCAGGACACGGAGGATTGCATGTTGCAATACGGCTACACCCTGGTACTCCCGGTGCTCCTGTCACTCTGGACCGCGCCGGCCGCCGCCCAGGCAATGCCAAGCGTTGCCGTGACGTCGACCCGCGATCCGGTCGACAAATCCTATCGCCGCATGATCCGCGGCATGGACCGCTTCGCACGCGAAGCGCCGGCGCTGGCACTGGGTGCGGCGCTGCGCTTTCGCCTGCTGCCGCGGCTGCCCGGCACGCGCATGGAAGACATCGAGATGAAGGTGGTGGGCGACACGCTGGGCCTCCCGGTACCGGTCGACGCCGACAATACCTTTACCCTGGCGCGCGACGAACGCGCGTGGCGCGAGGACGCGGCGCTGGTGGCCAACCGCCGCACCGCCAGCATGACGTGGCGCGCGGAGGTGCGCAGCCCCGGCGTGCCGGAAGGGATGCGGCGGCTGGGCGACCTGCGCCTGGAATGCCGCGTGGGCATGGAAGCGGGACTGGTATCGAACAACGCGCACCTGTTCGCGTGGCTGGGCGAGCTGTTGTCGAATCCCGACCGGGTGTGCGAAGACCCGGATGGGCGCTACCTGTTCTTCACCGCGCGCCCGGTGTTCGCGATGACGCTGCATTCCGGCGGCGGCGGCGCCGTGCCGGCACCGCTGCGTTCCGTGTATGCCGGCGGCAGCGTACAGGCGGCGGACCTGCCGTATTGCGATTGCCAGGTGCTGCTCGACCGCGCCTTCCACGCGCCGATATGGGACCGCGCCTGGCCGGACGACACGCTGCTGTCGTTCGAATACATGGATGATCCGGCGCCGGCGGGTGCGCCCGCGGTACCCGGCGTGACGGCCGGGCAGACCCGCGAACAGGTGCGTGCCCTGCTCGGCCCCGGCACCACGGTCGCGTTCCGGGATGGCCGCGAAGCCTGGCTGTATCCCCGCTCCGACGACCGGCACTCCGAAAGCAGGCCGGAATACCTGGTGCTGTTCGATGCCGGCGGACTGGTACTCAAGAGCCGGCTGCGCGGACGTACGCTTCCTTAAAAGTACATGCGCCGCTGGCGCAGATCGTCCACGACCGGCACGATGGCCAGCAGCACGAGCGTCAATGCCAGCGGCACCGTGGCCGCATAGCCCAGCCGCGCGAAGCCGATGGCACCGGCCACGCCACCGGTGAAAAAGCACAGCGCGAGCGTGGCAAGCAGGCGCAGGCGGTCCCGGTTCGCCACGACCGGCGCCGCGCTGCCCGCGCGGTTCGGGTAGAGCGCCTTGCCCAGCTCGATGCCGATGTCCGTCATCATCCCGGTGACATGCGTGGTGCGGATCTCGGCGTTCGAGAGCTTCGTGATGACGGCGTTCTGCAAGCCCATCATGAAGCACAGCAGCGTGACCGTGGCGGGCACGATCACCAGCGCTACAGAGGCCAGCCATGTCCCGAGCATGCCGAACGCCAGCAGCAGCACCGCTTCGAACAGCAGCGGCAGCGCATACAGGCTGTGCAGCTCGCGCCTTCGCGCATAGTTGACGATCAGCGCGCAGCTCGCCGCGCCGGCGACGAAGGCGGCCAGCACGCCGAGCCCCGCCACGGCAAGGCCGAAGGCGCCCGCCGCCACGTCGTCGGCCATCGCGGAGACGATGCCCGTCATGTGCGAGGTGTACCGGTGAACGGCGACATAGCCGCCGGCATTGGCCGCGCCGGCCACGAAGGCGAGCACCATGCCGAGCTGCCGGTTGCCGCGCGCCTCGCGCTGGCGGCCGGTGAGGCGGCGGGCATAGTTGATCGGCATCCGGAACTCCGCGCAAAAGCCCAAATTACACCCGTGGCCGGCTGCCGGTCAACAGTCGAGAGATGGGACTAGGCAAACCCGCAACAGGGCTGCTATAATTGCGCGCCTTGGCCTGGTAGCTCAGTTGGTAGAGCAGAGGATTGAAAATCCTTGTGTCGGTGGTTCGATTCCGCCCCGGGCCACCAAGATTCAGGAAAACGCCGACCCATGCAGGTCGGCGTTTTTCATTCCGCTCACGGAAAGCCGGGTTCCTGCCGCAACATGCATGACCGCGCGCGCAATGCTCAGGCGAGCAGCCGCAATTCGACCCGCTCGATGACATCGTGCACATCTTCCGGCGGCACGGGCGGGCTGAAAAATAACCCTGTCCGATGTGACAGCCATGGGCGAGCAGCCAGTCCATCTGTTCCCTGGTTTCCACGCCTCGGCCACGATGACCATGTCCAGGGCGATTCCCATGGCAATGATGGCCTGGGTGAGCTTCCCCGCGTTCGGATCAGTCAGCATGGTCTGCACAAAGGACTGGTCGATCTTCAGGCACTGCAGCGGCAGTTGTCGCAAGTAACTGAGCGACGAATAGCCTGCGCCGAAATCGTCCAGCGAAGTGGAAATGCCACGATCGTTAAGGGATCGCAGAACGCTCTGGGTCTGGCCTAGATCGCGCATGACGCACGACTCGGTCACTTCGATTTCCAGCTCTGTTCCAGTTCAGCCGGAATCGTTCCATCCGGCGCAGCTTGCTGCATGGCCGTCACTCCTCCTTTTCCGTGGCATCCGATCCGGACGGCCAGGCAGTCCGCGCCGAGAAGCGCAGGCGCCCGCCGCGACACGGTGCCGACATCCACCGGGCAAAAACCGCGACCGATTTCATTGGATTTGTGGCAGAACCCATAGTTCCCGCGGCTTTACCGACAGGCGGCCAGCCGCCTGGTCGCCTGTCGGCAAGCGGAAGATTGAGCATCGTTGTGCCTGTGGCGATTTCACCCTGGTCCGCCAGGAGTTCAGCGGTAGTTGAAACGCCACCTTCGGGTGGCGTTTTTGTTTGCGGAACAGGAAAGCCTCCTGCCCGTTTCCCACATGCGTTCGCCTGCAGTAAGGCGACAAGACCGGTGAGCGAGCTGGTTCGGCGAGCAATCTAGATCGTGCCCTGCCTTCCTCCGGTCTTGCCGGGAATGACAACGCTGTCCAGGTCATCGTCGACATGCTCGAACAAGGCCGGAGCACTCTGCAGGAGCGCCTTTTGACGCTGGCATCCAGGTTGCTTGCATTTCTGGCCATCGCGCAATTCTATATAGGCGGGGCAATTTCTATAGTCATGATCAACGCAGGGCATATTGCCTCCCAGGATGTTGATTGTTACGAGGTTGTTGCAGGATCCAGTCTATACCCACCGCTGGCGGCTTGCATGAATCACCTCCCTGGGGGATCCGGGTCCGCTCTGCCGCGGCGCCTGGCATGCTCGACACGATGCTTCATTTCCCTGCAACTGAAAATTCATTTCACAATGTGGACTCTCGCCGCGAGACAAACCGTTGCCTCATTCCATTTCTTGAATAGTTATTTCACATCATGGAACTTGCATGATAAGTCTTTGTTTCATATCAAAATAAATTTAGTCATCTGTCTTATATAAGACTCACATCCTCACCGAAAAACGACTATTCTGTGTACATGGAGTTTTGCTTTATTCACCGTTCCCGAAACCGGACAGTGAGCAGGCCCGACCACACGAAGATACGATTTTTTGATCCTTTTATCTACCCGGGAGATTCACATGCCACAGTATCAAGACGATATCCAAGCCATCGCTGCCCTGAAGGACAAGGAAGGCAGCGCCTGGAACGCGATCAATCCCGAGTCCGCCGCACGCATGCGCGCCCAGAACCGGTTCAAGACGGGCCTCGATATCGCCCGGTACACGGCGAAGATCATGCGCGACGACATGGCGAACTACGATGCCGACTCATCGAAATACACCCAGTCGCTCGGCTGCTGGCACGGCTTCATCGGCCAGCAGAAGATGATTTCGATCAAGAAGCACTTCAACAACACCGACCGCCGCTACCTCTACCTGTCCGGCTGGATGATTGCCGCCCTGCGTTCCGAGTTCGGCCCCCTGCCCGACCAGTCGATGCACGAAAAAACGGCCGTTGCCGGCCTGATCCGCGAGCTGTACACCTTCCTGCGCCAGGCCGATGCGCGCGAGCTGGGCGGCCTGTTCCGCCAGCTGGACGGGGCCGAAGGCGCCGCGAGGCAGGCGATCCAGGAGCAGATCGACAACCACGTCACGCATGTCGTGCCGATCATCGCCGACATCGACGCCGGTTTCGGCAATGCCGAAGCCACCTACCTGATGGCCAAGCAGATGATCGAGGCGGGTGCCTGCTGCATCCAGATCGAGAACCAGGTTTCCGATGAAAAGCAGTGCGGCCACCAGGATGGCAAGGTCACCGTGCCGCATGAGGATTTCCTCGCCAAGATTCGTGCCGTTCGTTATGCGTTCCTGGAACTGGGCGTGGACGATGGCCTGATCGTGGCGCGGACCGATTCGCTGGGTGCCGGCCTGACCAAGCAGATCGCCTTCACCCGCGAGCCCGGCGACCTGGGCGATCAATACAACTCGTTCCTGGACGTGGAAGAAGTCTCGACCGAGTCGATGAACAACGGCGATGTCGTCATCAAGCGCGACGGCAAGCTGGTGCGCCCGAAGCGCCTGCCGAGCAACCTGTTCCAGTTCCGTGCCGGCACCGGCGAAGCACGTTGCGTGCTGGACTGCATCACCTCGCTGCAGAACGGCGCCGACCTGCTGTGGATCGAGACCGAAAAGCCGCACATCGCCCAGATCGGCGGCATGGTGAGCGAAATCCGCAAGGTGATTCCAAACGCCAAGCTGGTGTACAACAACAGCCCGTCGTTCAACTGGACCCTGAACTTCCGCCAGCAGGCCTACGACAGCATGAAGAGCGAAGGCAAGGATGTGTCCGCGTATGAGCGCTCCAAGCTGATGAGCGTCGAATACGACGGCACCGAACTGGCGATCGCCGCGGATGAAAAAATCCGCACGTTCCAGGCCGACGCCGCGCGCGAAGCCGGCATCTTCCATCACCTGATCACGCTGCCGACTTACCATACCGCGGCACTGTCGACCGACAACCTGGCGAAGGAATACTTCGGCGAGCAAGGCATGCTGGGCTATGTCGCCGGCGTCCAGCGCAAGGAAATCCGCGAAGGCATCGCCTGCGTCAAGCACCAGAACATGTCGGGTTCGGACATCGGCGACGATCACAAGGAATACTTCAGCGGCGAAGCGGCGCTGAAAGCCTCCGGCAAGCACAACACGATGAACCAGTTCTGACATGCCGGGACCGGCTTGAACAAGGCACCGGTCCCTTGTCATCCTGCCCGTTGGCCGGAGATCCCGGACAACACGGCAGAGGATTGAACATCCTTGTACCGGCAGCCCGATTACAAGCCGGGCCGCCAGGAAAAACAAAACGCCGCCTTCGGGTGGCGTTTTGCGTTGCGCCATGGCGTTACACTGCTGTCCTGTCGACGACGGAGCAAGCCATCATGATGAACAGTCTTCCCCACGGGTTTCACGCATTGGTCATCGGCGCATCGGGCACGATCGGGGCGGCCTTTGTCGACCTGCTCGGAAATTCGCCGCGCTGCGCATCGGTCCAGGGCCTGCATCGCCGGTCGATGCCGCCCATCGACTTCGCCGACGAACACAGCGTCGCCGAAGCGGCACGCGTCCTTGGCGGCAGCAGGCGCTACCACCTGATCATCAATGCGGCAGGCATCCTGCACAATGAAGGAATGATGCCGGAGAAACGCCTGGCCGACCTGAATTACCCGCAGATGCAGGCAACCTTCCAGGCGAACACCTTCGGCCCCGCGCTGGTGATGCGCCATTTCGTTCCGCTGCTGGCCGGCGAGCGCGCGATCATGGCCATGCTGTCGGCGAAGGTGGGCAGCATCGGCGATAACCGGCTGGGTGGCTGGTACAGCTATCGCGCTTCCAAGGCCGCCCTCAACATGCTGGTCAGGACCGCCGCGATCGAAGTCGCGCGCACCCGGAAAGACAGTGTGCTGGTGGCACTGCATCCGGGCACCGTGAACTCACGCCTGTCGCAACCGTTCCGGGGCGAGACCATCGGGCGACCCGCCCAGGATGCCGCCGCCGACATGCTGCGGGTAATCGATGCGCTGGCGCCTGCCGACAGCGGCTCGTTCCGGTCCTATAACGGTGCGGAACTGCCCTGGTAGGGGGAGGCGGCCACCGTTCCGCGGCGCGCAATTCGACCGCGCCCCGCGTTACAGGCGGGCCAGCAATTCGGCCTTCTTCGCATCGAATTCGGCGTCCGTCAGGATGTTCCGGCTGCGCAGTTCGGCAAGCTTGTCGATCGTTGCGAAAATATCCGAGTCCTTCGCATTGCCCGTGGCGCCACGCTGCGGTGACACACCCGGCGCTGCTCCCTGTGCCGCCGGCGCTGCCTGGCCCGATGCCTGAGCCGGCGCGTAGCCTGCCCCGGCTCCTGGCCCAGATCCTGCTCCTGATTCCTGCACCACGCCATCGACAGACACGATCGGCAGGCGTGCCACATCGATCAGGCCATGCTGGCTGTTGAAGCCGAGCGAGCCGCCATACGATTGTTGCTGGGAAAAGCCGCCGATCTGGTGGTCCAGCGTGTCGTAGATCGTGACCCTGCCGTTGACTTCGATGGCCAGGCGGCGCGCCTGTGCGAAGTAGGCATACCGCACGCCGTTCTGGGCGCCGGTGCTGTTGGGCCAGCGCAGGTCGGCCCCCCACCAGTCCACATTGCTGCCGGGCGCGGGCGGCACGAACAGGCTGGCGCCGCCGGCGGCCCCGCCCTGCCCTGCCCCGTAATGCGTTCCGCCGGAATAGCTGTCCTGCTGCTGCCCGCCCTGGCTTTGCGACTGGAAGCTGCCGCTCCGGAGCAGGTCGGGCTGCGCCGTGACCAGCTGCGACAGCTCGGAACACAGGTTGCTCACACTGTTCTTGAGGTTGTTGTTGAACATGTCGGACACCATCGTCATGCCGCCGCTCATCCATTGGCCGGAGCCGGAGAATTCCGGGTGGTTGAATTGCGCCATCCTGCCATTGCCGTTGATGACCGATTGCAGCATGCTGAGGACCGCATCGGTGCTGTATCCGTAACGCCTGGCAATGTCGTCGATGACCTGCTGCCCCGCTGGAGAAAGTTGTTGCATGCTCGTTTCCTGACGTTGAATTGATTGCTGCCGCGGAGATCGCGCCTGACGACGGGCCAGGCACCTGACCTTATGACCTTAACAAGATAGCACGCCGGCCCGCCTTTCTTCGGCACCGCCGTGGTCAATCCGGTACGGCGCGAACAGGCCGCGCCGGTGCGGCAAAAATACTGGCATCCTTATTGCTAGAATTCTTTGACGCTTCTCGCCGGCCGACATTCGGCCCCACCGGTCTCCAACCATGAAGGATGCGCATGACAATCCGCCCGCCTGCAGCGCTGAGCTATGCCTTTGCCGCCCTGTGCCCCCTTGCAGCCACCCTGCCCGGCACGGCGTTCGCGCAAGCCGCCGACGCGCCGGACAGCGCGGGCCAGGCGCGACCGGTCGCATTGTCGGAACAGATCGAGATCGTCACCGTCACCGCGCAGAAGCGCAAGGAAGACCCCAACAAGGTCGCGATGAGCATCTCCGCCATCAGCGGCGCGCAGCTGCAGGCGCAGCACGTCAACGACATCACCGACTTGACCCGCACGGTGCCGAATATTTCGTTCACCGCCGCCACCGGCAATGGCGGCGCCGGACCCGGCACGTCCAACATCGAGATCCGCGGCATCAGCTCGGGCGCCGGCGCCGCCACCGTCGGCATTTACCTGGGCGATGTGTCGCTCACGGTCGGCAATGTCTACACGATGGGCGCGGTGGAGCCGAAATTCTTCGATATCGACCGGGTGGAAGTGCTGCGCGGGCCGCAGGCCACGCTGTACGGCGCCAGCTCGATGGGCGGCACCATCAAGTTCGTGCCGAACGAACCGGACCTGGCCGAGCGCGAGTTCAGCACCTATGCCGAGGCGTCGTCGCTGGAGGGCGGCAGCGCCGGCTACCTGGCCAATGCGGTGGCCAATATCCCGCTGGTGCGCGACGAGCTGGCGCTGCGCATCGGCGTGCAGGCGCAGCGCGCCGGCGGCTTCATCGACCAGGTCGGCAATGGCGGCAGTGTGCTGGCCGGTAATATCAACAAGGTCGACGACCAGGAAGTGCGGATCGCGCTCAAGTGGAAGCCGACGGCCGCGCTGACCGTCACGCCGTCGGTGTACTACCAGAAGGTGGATGCCAGGGATATTGCGGCATTCAATATCGAGCTGCCCCGCTACCAGGCGCAGAAACAGGTGCGCGAACCGTCGAAGGATATCCTGCAGACGGCGAACGTGCTGGTCGGCTGGGACCTGGGAGCGGCCGACCTCACGTCGAGCACCAGCCACTTCCGGCGCAAGTTCGACCGCACCCAGAACGGCTCGGCGTACAACAGCTATTCGCTGTCGACCTTCCTCACGTCGACGGAAGATGGCGGCACGGCGCCGCCGGAACTGATCGAGGCGGTCGCCGCGCTGCCGTCGGCGGTGTACCTGAACAACCGGGTGCGCCAGCTGGCGCAGGAACTGCGCCTGGCGTCCAAGCCCTACGATCCGGCGCGCTCGCCGTTGACCTGGCTGGGCGGCCTGTATGTCTCCAAGCAGCACACCGACATCAACGAAAACGATCCGATCTTCGGCGTGAACGACACCTTCGCGCAATTCGGCTTCAGCAGCAGCGATCCGGACATCCTGCCGGGTGCCAATGCCGGTTCCTTCCCCGGCGATAACGCGTTTTCCGGCACCTTCCACTACACCGAAAGGCAAAGCTCGGTGTTCGGCGAACTGAACTACTATTTCACGCCGTCGCTGCATGCCACCGTCGGCGCGCGCTACCTGAAGGGCAGCTCGTCGCTGGACCAGCGCAACAGCCTTTACCTGGCGGGAGCCGGCAACACGGGCTCCTCGCGCCTGTCCTCCACGGCCTTCCTGCCCAAGTATGCGCTGACCTGGGAAGTCGACCCGGCCCACACGGTGTACACCACCGCCGCCAAGGGCTTTCGCCTGGGCGGATCGAACGTGTTCGTGCCGCCGACCACCTGCGCGCCCGACCTGGAAGCGAACGGGCTCGAACAGGGCCCCGCCACCTACGCGCCGGACAGCCTGTGGAGCTACGAGGTGGGCAGCAAGTCGCGCTTCCTGAACAACCGCCTGTCGATCAACGCCGACGTGTTCTACGTCAAGTGGACCAATATCCAGCAAGGCGTGTACCTGCCGACCTGCGCCTACACCTACAACGCCAATGCCGGCGACGCGGTCAGCAAGGGCGTCGAGTTCGACATCAAGGCCAGGCCGTTCGCCGGCCTCACGCTCAGCGCCTCGGGCGGCTACGTGAAGGCGGAACTGTCCAATGACGAAGGGATACGCAACGGCGTGATCGGCGCCGTGCAGGGTGCCCAGGTGCAGGGTGTGCCGAAATACAACGCCGCCGTCAGCGCGCAGTACAACTTCGCCGCGTTCGGCGACAGGAGCGCCTTCGTGGCGGGCGGCGTGCAGTGGGTGGGCTCCAGCAAGGGCTCGCTCAATCCGGAACAGACCGACTACCAGCGGCCGGCATACCACACGGTGGACCTGAGCGCCGGGCTCACGCTCGACCGCTACAAGCTGAGCCTGTTCGTGAAGAACGCGCTGGACGACGACACGATCATCCAGCATCCGCAGGTGGCCTCCATCGTGCAGGGTTACCGCCTGATGCCGCGCAGTATCGGCATGAGCGTGGCCGCCAGGTTCTAGTCCGGCGGGGGTGCGCACGATAGATGAGGCGTTGTCCGACACGGCGATATCGGAATCGAATTTGCTGTTAGATTGTTAATTACAAAACACCCACAACCTCTTCATCTATTCCCTCTCATCTATTGGTACTGCCCCCATGAAAACGTTTCATTGCGACAAGTGCGCCCAGCAAGTTTTTTTTGAGAACACCCTGTGCTTCAACTGCGAAAGCAAGCTGGGCTACCAGCCCTTGCACCGCTCCATCAACAGCTTCGAAGAGACGGAAACAGGCCAATGGCGCAGCCTGAACCGCAGGGACGAAGGCAAGCTGTACAAACCATGCGCCAACTACGTGCAGCACAATGTCTGCAACTGGGTGCTGCCGGCGGACGACCCGCACGACCTGTGCGAGTCGTGCCAGCTGACCGTCATCATTCCGGCGCTGTCGTCGGAAAAGAACCGCGTTCTCTGGTCGCGCCTGGAAACAGCCAAGCGCCGCCTGCTGTTTTCGCTGGCCACGCTGAGCCTGACGCCGGTATCGAAGGAGACCGAGCCCGAAACGGGCCTGGCGTTCCAGTTCCTGGAAGACGGCGTGACGGACCAGTGCGTGATGACCGGCCACGCCAACGGGCTGATCACCCTGAACATCGCCGAAGCCGACCCGGCCGAGCGCGAACGCACGCGCGAACAGATGCACGAGCGTTATCGCACGCTGCTGGGGCACTTCCGCCACGAAAGCGGGCACTATTATTTCGACCGGCTGGTGGCCGACAGCGAGTGGATCGAGCCTTTCCGCGCCCTGTTCGGCGACGAGCGCCAGGATTACGGCGAGGCGCTGAAACGCCACTACAGCGAAGGCCCGGTGGCCGACTGGGAATCGCGCTTCGTCAGCAGCTATGCCAGCTCGCACCCGTGGGAAGACTGGGCCGAGACCTGGGCCCACTACCTGCACATGCTCGATACGCTGGAAACGGCGCATGCGTGCGGCCTGTCGCTCACGCCCCGCAAACCCGATGAGCCGTCGCTGGAAAGCGTGACCCTGCCAACCAGGACCGATTCGTTCGACGAAACCCTGAACGACTGGTTCGCGCTGACCTACGTGCTCAACAGCCTGAACCGCAGCATCGGCACGCCGGATTCCTATCCGTTCAAGCTCAGCACGCCAGTGCTGGAAAAGCTGGAATTCGTGCACAAGGTGGTGCGCGCCCAGATGAAGCAGGCGAAGGCGCTGGCAAAGGCCAGCGCACCGGCAAACGCGCCTGCGCAGGTGCCGACCAACATGCCGGCCGATGCGCCCGCCGCATCGTAACCATCCCCTGTTGTGCCCGGCTTGAATGCCCGGCCGGTCGAAGGCCGGGCATCCTTGCCGGCCCGCATGATCAGGCCGGCGCTGCTTCCAGCAATTGAACCGTTACGTGCATGTGATGCGGCACCAGCGCCGGGCCGAACTGGTTGAAGATCGCCACGTCGGCGGCGTCGTGTCCATAGGCGACGGTCACGCGGCCGCCGCGCGGCGCATCCTGGGTCGGATCGAACGTGTACCAGCGGCCGCCCACATAGGCCTCGAACCACGCATGCAGGTCCATCGGCGCGAGCCCGTGCAGGTATCCCACCACCATGCGGGCCGGAATGCACAGGCCGCGGCACAGGGCGATGCCCAGGTGCGCCAGGTCGCGGCACACGCCTTCGCGCCGGAAGTTGACATCGGTCGCGGCCATGTGGCCGTGGCTCGAAGCGGAGTTGTAGCGCACCTGGCGCCGGATCCAGTCGCAGATGCCGGCAACCTGGTCGTATCCTGGAGCAAGGCCGGCCACGATGCTGCTGGCCATGTCGAAGAAGCGGTCCGACTCGCAGTAGCGGCTCGGCAGCAGGTAGGTCAGCACGGCATCGGGCAGGTTCTGCACTTCGTCGAACGGCGCACCGGGCGCGACATCGATGACGTCGGGGGTCAGCACATCGGCCGAGGTATGAATCGAGAATTGGCCTTGCGGCGCGATCAGGCGCTGGCACAGGTTGCCGTAGGCGTCGGTGAATTCAAGCACCGGCACGCTGGGCGTCAACGTATACGATTCCCGCGCCACCCATTGCTGTGCACCGCTGCGCGGACGCAGCATGAGGATGAAAGGCGCCGGGTGGGCGACGGTGAAACTGAGGTAACAACCGGTTCTTATCCACATGGCACGCTCGCTTTCCATGCTGGGCACAATTGCACCACTATGGCGCAATAATTATAATTTTATTCATATTGGTGCGGCGCACAATATATTTGGGCATTATTGGTGCAGACATCGTGGCCAGCATGGTGCTGAAGCAGCTTCATGAGGCAGCCGTCGTGCCGCGGCCATCAGGCATCGACTTCCGGCGCCGGCAGCAGGAAATCGCTGCTGATGCCATTGCCCAGCCGTTCGATCGATGCCAGGAATGCCGTGAGGAATTCATGCAGGCCCTCTTCCAGGATGTCGTCGATCAGCGCCAGTTGCAGCTTGGCGTGCAGCTTTCCGGCCAGGCGTTCGGTTTCGCGCGACTGGTCGTTGCTCACCTCCTGCAGGTTGGCGACCACGGCGGCCATGCACGCTACCAGCGAACGCGGCATTTTCGCCTGCAGGATCAGCAGCGCGGCCACCCGCGTGGGCGTGATCGCGTCGCGGTAGACCTTGCGATAGGTCTCGAACGCGGACACCGAGCGCAACAGGGCCGCCAGGTAATAGAATTCGTCCTGGGCGCCCGCCTTGATCGTGTCGGAGGCCAGGAACTTGAACTTGACGTCGAGGATGCGCGCCGTGTTGTCGGCCCGTTCGAGGAAGGTGCCGAGGCGGATGAAGTTGAACGCCTCGTCCTGGAACATGGTGCCGAGCGTGACGCCGCGCGACAGGTGCGAGCGGTGCTTGACCCATTCCAGGAACTGGCCCGGATGGTGCTCGAACATGCGGTTCTTCAGGTGCTGCTGCAGCTCGATCCAGGTGGTGTTTTCGGTTTCCCACACTTCCGTGGTCAATGTGCCGCGCACGGCGCGCGCATTTTCGCGCGCGCCCGTCAGGCAACTGGCAATCGACGATGGGTTGTCCGGATCGCGCACCATGAAGTCGATCACCTCTTTCTGGGTCAGTGCGCTGTACTTGGCATCAAATTGCGCGTCCAGTTCCGAAACGCCCAGCATGGTGCGCCAGCCCTGCTGGGCGGCAAGCGCCGATTGCGGCATCAGTGAATATTGCACGCGGACATCGAGCATCCGCGCGGTATTTTCCGCCCGCTCGGTGTAGCGGGCCATCCAGAACAAATGATCTGCGGTGCGGCTCAACATGCTAGTTCTCCAATATCCAGGTGTCCTTGGTTCCGCCGCCCTGCGACGAATTGACCACCAGCGATCCTTCCTGCAGTGCCACGCGGGTCAGCCCGCCCGGCACCATCGTCACCTTCTTGCCCGACAGCACGAACGGGCGCAGGTCGATATGCCGCGGCGCGACGCCCGATTCGACATAGGTCGGGCAAGCCGACAGCGCCAGCGTGGGCTGGGCGATGTAGCCTGCCGGGTTGGCCAGCAGGCGCTCGCGGAAGGCCTCGATCTCGGCATGGGTCGAGGCCGGGCCGACCAGCATGCCGTAGCCGCCGGCGCCGTGCACTTCCTTGACCACCAGCTCGGGCAGGTGCGCCAGCGTGTAGGCCAGGTCTTCCTGCTTCCTGCACTGGTAGGTGGGCACGTTGTTGAGGATGGGCTTCTCGCCCAGGTAGAACTCGATCATGTCCGGCACGAACGGGTAGATCGACTTGTCGTCGGCAACGCCGGTGCCGATGGCGTTCGCCAGGCCGACCCGCCCTGCGCGCACCGCGTCGAGCAGGCCGGGCACGCCCAGCGTGGAATCGGCGCGGAACGCGCGCGGATCGAGATAGTCGTCGTCGATGCGGCGGTAGATGACGTCGACCCGCTTCGGGCCGCGCGTGGTGCGCTTGTAGACGGTATCGTCCTTCACGTACAGGTCCTGCCCCTGCACCAGCGCCACGCCCATCTGCTGGGCCAGGAACGCGTGCTCGAAGTAGGCCGAGTTGTGCATGCCGGGCGTCATCACCACCACCGTCGGATCGCTGATGCCGGGCGGCGCCACGGTGCGCAGGTTGTCGAGCAGCAGGTCGGGATAGTGGTCGACCGGCGCCACCCGGTTGCTGGCGAACAGCGCGGGAAACAGCCGCATCATCATCTTGCGGTTTTCCAGCATGTAGGAAACGCCGGAGGGCACCCGCAGGTTGTCTTCCAGGACGTAGAATTCGCCCGCGCCGGCCCGCACGATGTCGACCCCGGCGATGTGCGCATAGATATCGGACGGCACTTCGACACCCTGCATCGCCGGCCGGTACTGCGCGTTGTTCAACACCTGTTCGCGCGGAACGATGCCGGCTTTCAGGATATCCTGATCATGATAGACATCGTGCAGGAAACGGTTCAGCGCCGTCACGCGCTGTACCAGGCCTTCCTGCAGCCTGGCCCACTCGGCGGCATCGATCACGCGCGGGATGATGTCGAAGGGGATCAGGCGTTCCTTGCCGGCGTTGTCGCCATAGACGGCAAACGTGATCCCCACGCGCTGGAAGATCAGTTCGGCTTCGGCCCGTTTCTGGTCGATCAAGTGCGGGGGCTGCTGTGCCAGCCAATCCGCGAACGCATGATAATGTGGCCGTACGGTTGCTTCAGTGGAATACATCTCGTCGTAAAAGTTCGGCATCGATTCCTCCTGTCCCAGCAGTGCTATCAAGAAACGTGCCAGGTTTATCACGCGACATAAGGTACCGTTGCTGTAGTTGCAGGTATGGATCATGCTTACCTGCTCACATATCAGACTAATCCCGGACTAATCTCGGACTAATCTCGGACTCATCTCGAAAGGCATTCCCGCATGGCTATCCGTATCGCGCTGCATCACAAGACCAGTTACCGCTATGACCGCCTGGTCAATCTGTCGCCGCACGAAGTGCGCCTGCGGCCCGCGCCCCATGCCCGCACGCCGGTCCTGTCGTATTCGCTGTCAGTGACGCCGCAAGACCATTTCATCAACTGGCAGCAAGACCCTTACGGCAATTACATCGGCCGTTTCGTGTTCCCCGAAAAAGCGGACATGCTGGAATTCACGGTCGACCTGGTTGCGGACATGACCGTCATTAACCCGTTCGATTTCTTCGTCGAGAAATATGCCGAAACGTTTCCGTTCGCGTATCCGCCGCAGCTGACCACGGAACTGACCGCCTACCTGCAGGTGGAGCCATCGGGCCCGCTGCTGCAGGAATGGGTCGCCGCCGCACGCCGCGACCTGCTGGCGCAGCCGATGGGGACGAACGACTTCCTGGTGGCGATCAACCAGCGCCTGCAGCGCGACATCGCCTACCTGCTGCGCATGGAGCCCGGCGTACAGGCACCGGAAGAGACCTTGCAGAAGCGTTCCGGCTCGTGCCGCGACAGCGGCTGGCTGCTGGTGCAGATCCTGCGGGAGATGGGGCTGGCGGCGCGTTTCGTCTCGGGCTACCTGATCCAGCTGCGCGCCGACCAGGAAGCGCTCGACGGCCCGAGCGGCCCGGCCGAAGACTTCACCGACCTGCACGCCTGGACCGAGGTCTATGTTCCCGGTGCCGGCTGGATCGGGCTCGACCCCACGTCGGGCATGCTGGCCAGCGAAGGCCACATTCCGCTCGCCTGCACGGCGATGCCGTCCTCGGCGGCGCCGGTATCGGGTTACACCGACAAGGCCGAGGTCACGTTCTTCCACGAGATGACGGTCACCCGCATCCACGAAGACCCGCGCGTGACCAAGCCGTATTCCGAAACAGACTGGCAAAAGATCGACCGCCTCGGCCAGCAGGTCGATGCCGACCTGAAACAGCAGGATGTGCGCCTGACGCAGGGCGGCGAACCCACGTTCGTGTCGATCGACGACATGGACGGCGCGGAATGGAACACCCTCGCGCACGGCGACCGCAAGCGCGAGCTGGCGGGCAACCTGATGCACCGGCTGAAAAACCACTTTGCACCGGGCGGCATGCTCCATTACGGCCAGGGCAAGTGGTATCCGGGCGAGCCGCTGCCGCGCTGGGCCCTGAACATCTTCTGGCGCGTCGACGGCCAGCCGATGTGGCTCGACGCCTCGCTGTTCTCGGACGAACATGTCGACGACGGCTATGGCAGCGAGGACGCCGGCCGCTTCGCCGCCGAGCTGGTCAAGTCGCTCGGCCTGCCGGCCGACAGCGCCATCCCCGCGTATGAAGACGTGCTGCTGCAGGCCCAGCGCGAACAGGCGCTGCCGCGCAACCTGGACCCGTTGCAGGCCGACCTGGACGCCCCGGAAGAGCGCCGCCGGCTGGCGCGCCTGCTCGAACGCGGCCTTGGCCGGGTGGCCGGCTACGTGCTGCCTCTGAAGGCGCGGGACTACGATCCGTCCGTCATGCTCGGCACCAGCTGGCGCACCTCGCCATGGCCGCTGCGGCGCGAGCACCTGTACCTGATCGAGGGCGACTCGCCGATCGGCCTGCGGCTGCCGCTGGCCACGCTGCCGTGGGTGCTGCCGGAGGAACGCGACGAGGACTTCGACGTCGATCCGTTCGCGCCGCGCGGTGCCCTGCCGGTCGGCAAGAAGGAAAAGGAAAAGGAAAAGCGGCCCGTGCTGGGCCTGGCGGCCGGCAAAGGCGCGGACAAGACCGCGGACAAGGCCAGGAAGCCCGCCGCGCCGCCGGCGCCCGCCCGCCCCGCCGAACCGGATGCGCGCGACGTGATCCACACGGCGCTGTGCATCGAGGTGCGCGCCGGCCGACTGTACATCTTCATGCCGCCGCTCAAGCGCATCGAGGATTACCTGGCGCTGGTCACGGCGGTCGAGAACACCGCCGCCCGGCTGAAGATGCGCCTGCGCATCGAAGGCTATGCGCCGCCGCGCGATCCGCGCATCAAGCTGCTCAGCGTCACGCCGGACCCCGGCGTGATCGAAGTGAACATCCATCCGGCGGCGAGCTGGAATGAACTGGTCTACAACGTGTCGACGCTGTACCAGGAAGCGCGCCTGACCCGGCTGGGCACCGAGAAGTTCATGCTCGACGGCCGCCATACCGGCACCGGCGGCGGCAACCACGCCACGCTCGGCGGCGCCACCGCCGAAGACAGCCCGATGCTGCGCCGGCCGGACCTGCTCAAGAGCCTGATCACCTACTGGCAGGTGCACCCGGCCCTGTCGTACCTGTTCTCGGGCACGTTCATCGGGCCGACCAGCCAGGCGCCGCGCGTCGACGAAGCGCGCGACGACAACCTGTACGAACTGGCGATCGCCTTCCAGCAGATGGACCAGGTGCTGCCCACTCTGCACGAAGGCGACAAGCCATGGATCGTCGACCGCCTGCTGCGCAACCTGCTGGTCGACCTGACCGGCAATACGCACCGCTCCGAGTTTTCCATCGACAAGCTGTATTCGCCGGACGGGCCGACCGGCCGCCTCGGCCTGGTCGAATTCCGCGCCTTCGAGATGCCGCCGCACGAGCGCATGAGCCTGCTGCAAATGCTGCTGCTGCGCGCGCTGGTGGCACGCTTCTGGCGCCAGCCGTTCCAGGCCAAGCTGGTGCACTGGGGCACCGCGCTGCACGACCGCTGGATGCTGCCGCACTTCGTTGCCCAGGATATCCGCGATGTCGCCAGGGACCTGCGCGCGGCCGGCTACGCGTTCGAGGATCACTGGTTCGAGCCGTTCATCGAATTCCGCTTCCCGCGCTTCGGCACCGTCGTCTACGAGGGCGTCGAAATGGAGTTGCGCCAGGCGATCGAACCATGGAACGTGCTCGGCGAGGAAGTCAGCGCCGGCGGCACCGCGCGCTATGTCGATTCGTCGGTGGAACGCATGCAGTTGCTGGTGCGCGGATTGACGGACGGCCGCCACGTGGTCGCCTGCAACGGCCGCATGCTGCCCCTGCATCCGACCGGCATTCCCGGCGAATACGTGGCCGGCGTGCGCTTCCGTGCCTGGAGCCCGTGGTCGGCGCTGCATCCGACCATCAAGGTGCAGGCGCCGCTGACGTTCGACCTGGTCGATACCTGGAGCGGCCGCGCGATCGGCGGCTGCACCTACCACGTGGTGCATCCCGGCGGACGCAGCGAAGAGGGATCGCCGGTCAATGCCAATGCCGCCGAGGCGCGCCGTTTCGCGCGGTTCTGGCCGCATGGCCACACGCCGGGCCCGATGACGGTGTACAAGGAAGAGCGCAATCCGAGCTTCCCGATGACGCTCGATTTGCGCTGGCAGGCATATTGACCTATCGTTCCGTACCAACCGCAAAGCAGCCGTGGGCCCATGCCCACGCTGGCGCCCACGCCCATGCCTAATCCACTACTTGCCCACTATCTCGCCGCGCCGGAAGGTTTCGATGAAATGCTCGACGCGGCCAAGGTGCCGCGCGCGCACTGGCGCGCGATGCTCGCCAACCTGGAGCACGAAGCGCCGGACATGATGCGCCAGCGCCTGGAGATGGTGCAGCGCCAGGTGCGCGAGAACGGCGTGACCTACAACGTGCCGGCCGATGCCGACGGCAAGCAGCGGCCGTGGGACCTGAACGTGCTGCCGCTGATCCTGCCGCACGAGGAATGGAGCGGCATCGAGGCGGCGGTGATCCAGCGCGCCACCCTGCTCAACAGGATCCTCGGCGACGTCTACGGCAAGCAGGAAATGCTGCGCGAAGGCCTGTTGCCGCCGGCGCTGGTGCATGGTCACGCCGGCTTCCTGCGCCCGTGCCACGGCATGCGGCATCACGACGACATCGCCCTGCACTTCTACGCGGTCGACCTGGCGCGCGCACCGGACGGCCGCTGGTGGGTGCTGGCCGACCGCACGCAGGCGCCGTCCGGCGCCGGCTATGCGCTGGAAAACCGCTCCATCATCACCCCCACCTTTCCCGACCTGCTGCGCGAGCTGAAGGTACAGCCGCTGTCCGGTTTTTTCCGCACCATGCGCGACAGCCTGGAACATTGGGGGCGCCTGTGCGCGGCGAAGGGCGATGCCCCGGCGCCGCTGCGCGAGGGCGAAATGCCGCTGATCGTGCTGCTGACCCCGGGCCCGCGCACCGCCAGCTACTACGAGCAGGCCTACCTGGCGCGCTATCTCGGCCTGCCGCTGGTCGAAGGCGGCGACCTCACCGTGCGCGACGGCGTGGTCTACCTGAAGACCCTGGCCGGCCTGCACCGGGTGCACGTGATCATGCGCCGGGTCGACGACGAATCGTGCGATCCGCTGGAACTGCAAAGCTCGATGCTGGGCGTGGCAGGGCTGACCCAGGCCGCCCGGCGCGGCAATGTGCTGGTCGCCAACAGTCTCGGTTCCAGCCTGCTCGAATCGGGCGCACTGCTCGGCTTCCTGCCGGCGCTGTCCCGGCGACTGCTGGGCGAACCGCTGAAGATGCCGTCGGTGGCCACCTGGTGGTGCGGCGAACCGGCCGCGCTGGAAGCGGTGGTCGGCAACCTGGACCGGCTGGTCATCAAGCCGGGCTTTTCGCAGCTGCCGCCCTTCACGGTATTCGGCCAGGACCTGGCCGGCGCCGCGCGCACGGACTTCATCGCCGCGCTGCGCGCCAATCCCAACAACTATGTTGCCCAGGAACTGGTGCGGCTGTCGCAGGCGCCGGTGTGGAAGGCCGGCCCGGCGCCCGGCCTGCAGGCACGCGCCATCGGCCTGCGGGTGTTCGCCTGCGCCACCCCGAATGGCTACGCGGTGATGCCGGGCGGCCTGACCCGGGTGGCCACCGGGCCGGATGCGCGCGTGCTGACCATGCAGATGGGCGGCGCCAGCAAGGACACCTGGGTGCAGGCGCGCGCCAGGGTGGAAGTGCACAGCCTGCAGAAACGCAGCATCACCAGCGCCGACCTGGTGCGCGAAGACAGCAACCTGTCCAGCCGCGTGGCGGAAAACCTGCTGTGGTTCGGGCGCCATGCCGAACGCTGCGACAACATCGCCCGCCTGTTGCGGGTGGCGCTCACGTTCCTGTTCAACGTGCGCTTCGACCAGCGTGGCGCGGAATGGCCGACCGTCGAGGCGCTGTGCATCTGGTTCCAGCTGCTCGACGAGGAACGCAAGCCGGCGGCGCCCGCCTCGGGCCAGGTACAGGCCCAAGTACAGGGCCAGGGTGGGCAGGCGCAGACCCAGTCCCAGGCCGGCACGCAGCCCGCCGCCATCTTCACCGATGCCGAGATCGAGTCGGCCCTGCTGCTGGCCGTGGTGTCGCCAACCGTGCCCGGGCTGGCCCGGCAGCAGCAACAGCTGCACCGGATCGCCGGCCAGCTGCACGAACGCTTCTCGGTCGACAACTGGCGCGCGCTGAACCGGATGGTGCAGCCCGCCGCCCCTCCAGGCGAGCGGCCGTCGCAGTCGGAAGTGATGACGATCCTCGACGATGCCGCCGCCGCGCTGATGACGCTGGCCGGCTTCGCACTCGACGGCATGACGCGCGACCTCGGCTGGCGTTTCATGTCGATCGGGCGCCGCCTGGAGCGGCTGCAATTCCAGAGCGTTGTGCTGCAGCGTGCGCTTGCAATGGACGAGAACGGCAACCTGGACTGGCTGCTGGAACTGTCCGACAGCATCATCACCTACCGCGCGCGCTACCGCGCCCAGCCCGAATGGCTGCCGGTGCTCGACCTGCTGCTGCGCGACGAGACCAACCCGCGCTCGATCCTGTTCCAGATCCATGGCATCCTGGGCACCCTGCACAAGATCGCGCAAACCCATGGGGACTGCGGCGAACACCTGCTGGCGCCGTTGAAGCAGGAATTGATCGCGCTGGAGCCAGGCACCGACCTGAACTACGGCAATGCGATGCTGAGCGGGCTGCTGAACCGGATCCAGTTGGCCAGCGCCGCCCTGTCCGAGCAGATCAGCGTACAATTTTTCAGCTATACCGACAACGGCCAGCAAAGGAGCCGCACATCATGACCGATTTACCGGCGAGCGCCGGTGTGTGTGCGCGCTATCGCGTGGTGCATGAAACGCGCTACAAATATCACAGCACGGTCAGCCTGTCGCAGCAATACCTGCACATGACGCCCCGCTCGTTTGCCCACCAGCAGACGGAATCGCACCTGATCTGGCTCGATCCCGTCGTCAACGAGAGCCGGGACGGCGTCGACTATTTCGGCAACTGCACCCGGCACGTGGCGCTCACGATGCCGCACGACAGTCTGCTGGTGCATGCCGAGTCGACGGTCGCGCTGCGCCCGCGCCCTACCCTGGCGCACATCGCCGGCACGCTGCCATGGGAGAGCGTGCGCGACATGATGGGCAAAGAAAAGAGCGCCGCCACGCTGGAAGCCTGCCGCTACCTGTACGCGTCGCCCCATGTGACCTGCTTCCCGGAGCTGCAGGCCTATGCGCGCCTGAGCTACACGCCCGGCCGGCCGCAGCTCGATGCGGCGCTGGACCTGACGCAACGGATCTTCGACGACTTCGAGTTCGATGGCCGGGCGACCGACATCTCGACGCCGCTCGAACAGGTGCTGCGCGGCCGGCGCGGCGTCTGCCAGGATTTCGCCCAGCTGATGATCGGCTGCCTGCGCAGCATCGGCCTGCCGGCGCGCTACATGAGCGGCTACATCCTGACCCACCCGCCGGAAGGCAAGCCGCGCCTGGTCGGCGCCGACGCTTCGCACGCCTGGGTTTCGGTGTTTTGCCCGGAGCTGGGCTGGATCGATTTCGATCCGACCAACCACTGCCTGGTGCAGCATGAACACATCACGCTGGGCTGGGGCCGCGATTTCAGCGACGTCACGCCCATGCGCGGCATCGTGCTCGGTGGCGGGCAGCAGGAGCTCGACGTGCAGGTAACGGTCACGCCGCTGCCGCTGCCCGGCGCGGTATGACCCGGCTGGCGATGCCCGCCACGGCGGGCATTCGCGATTACCGGTGCTCGTCCACGACAGCCTGCAACGCCTGCAAGGCCATCGCATGGGCCCCTTCGTACGACTTCGCGGCCGCGATGAACCGGCCATTGTGGCAGAAGGCCGCATCCGGCACGCCCGTCACGGCCGCCAGCTCCGCATCGCGCAAGCCCGCCCACGGTGCCGGCAGGTCGGCGCGCGCCGTGAAGCTTTCCGCGCTGACCGGGATGGTGTGCAGCATGTAGCGGTCTTCGGAGAGACTGTGGCTGATGACGAACAGCACCTTCGGCATTTCCTTGCGCACCACCTGGGTCCAGGGCAGTGCGCTGTTGCGCAGGAACAGCAGCTTGCCGCCTTCCAGCACTTCCGAATCGCGCACCTGCTCCACGGCGAGCAATGCGCCGACGCGGTATTTGACGGCGTTGACGAGGATATCCGTCAGGATGCCCATCGCCCGGCGGAACTGCGTGAGCCGGTACTCGTCCGCCGGGTCGCCATAGCCCAGCCGCTGTTCGTCGAGCCAGTTCGGGTTGTACCCTGAAATTACCGCCGACAGCCCGTACCCGCCGGGCGCGTTCTTGGCGGCGCCGACATCGGACAGGTCCAGGTATTGCACGATATCGGCATCGATGGCGTAGGCGATCTCGCGGGCCGTATCGTGCGGCAGGTCGCAGCCGATATGGGTGGCGGCCAGGGCGGCGACGCAGCGCGCGCCATACTCGCGCCATACCAGGCCGGCGCTGGCATATGGCACGCCGGTCGGCCGTGCGCCCGAAAAGCCCTTCTGGTGATGGTCGAAGCGGCCGGTGGCCGGGTCCCAGATGCCGCCGACATCGACCGCGAAGTCGGCGGCCTCGACGATCGCCGGGTCGCGCGTGCGCACCAGTTCGTTATCGGGGAACAGCACGTTCAGTACGGCCACGGCCCATGCGTCATCCGCATGGAACTTGCCGCTGTGGGTCACGATCACCATCGGTCAATCTCCAGAGCACGGCCGCCAGGATGCGGCCTTCCGACCGTGATGATACCGGCTTTGCCGCGGCGCCCGGTATCTGGAAGCGCCGCGACGCGGCCCCGAATGCAACAGCGCATTGCGGCCGGGGCCAGCAACGCGCTGCATGGGTGGAATTGCCGGGCCGGCGCTTACCTGGCCACGACCTTCAGCTGGTCGACGTCCAGTTTCGATTCGCCGATCATTTCCTTGTCGAACTCGCCGACCAGTTCCACCTCGGTGGTGTGATCGACCTTGACGCCGGCGGGGAACAGCTTGTCGTCGATTTCCACGGTGATCCTGCCGCTGGCATCGGCGAATTCATACTCTTCGTCGCCCTTGTGGTTCAGCAGCCTGCCTTTCAGGCGCACGTGCTGGTCGTCCTTGCCGCTGGCCAGCAAGTCCTTCGCGGTCATCAAAGGCACGCCCGACGGGCCGCTGTAGCCCCCGGCTGCCGCCTTGGCGGCAGGCGCCGTGGCGGCCGGCGCGGCGTTCGGGCCGCTGTAGCCGCCCGTCTGGGCAATGGCGACGGCCGAAACGGCCAGCACGGCAGTGATGCAGGAAAGTTGGATGAAGCGTTTCATGGTCGGTCCTCCGAAGTGTTGTGTGGGAGCTGCCGTTGGCGGCAGGCATGGACGCATTACACCGGCCGAACATGAATCGAATCTTAAGAAAGGTTCGCGGATGGGAAATCGAGCGTGACGCCAAGCCCGCGCCCGTCCAGTCCCGCCCCGAATGCCAGCCCGATGCCGTGCAGGTCGGCGATGCGCCGGACGATCGACAGCCCCAGGCCGCTGCCGCCCTGCCCTTGCCCGAGCACGCGGAAGAACCGTTCCGTCAGCCGCTGCCGGCTCGCGTCGTCGACACCGGGGCCGTCGTCGCGCACGGCGATGCGCGGACGGCCCGCGACCAGTGTTGCCTCCACCTCGATCCGGCTGCCGGCCGGGCAATAGCGCAGCGCATTATCGACCAGGTTGCGCAATGCGATCTGCAGCATCGGCGGGTTCGCGTCCACGGCATCCAGTTCGCAACGCACGGTCAACGTGATGCCGCGTTGCGCCGCATCCTGTTCGTGCGCGGCGCGCAATCCCTCCAGCAGCGGCGCCAGCGCCACCGGCTCGCGCACCAGGTGTTCGCGCGACAGCGGGTCCATGCGGGCCAGCGCCAGCAGGCTGTCCACCAATGCCGTCACGCGGCCGATGTCTTCGCGCAGCTTGCGGAACGGCGCGGCCAGGTCCGGGTGCTGGCGCTGCAGCAGCTGCACGTGCATGTGCAGCCCGGCCAGCGGCGTGCGCAGTTCGTGCGCGGCGTCGGCCGTGAAACGGCGCTCGGCCTGCAGCGCCGCGCCGAGGCGCCCCAGCACGCCGTTCAGCGCCTGCACGATCGGCAGCAATTCTTTCGGCTGTCCGGCCAGGGATACCAGCGCCAGGTCGTCCGGCGTCTTGGCCGCGATGGCCGAAGCGGTACGGCGCAGCGGCTGCAGCACCCTGCCCGTCAGCAGCCAGCACACCAGTGCCAGCAGCGCCAGGATGCCCACCACGGGCAGCCACAGGTGTTCGAGCAGTTCTTCCAGGATGTCGTAGCGCTTCGACTGCTTCTGGCCCACCTGCACTTCGACATTGCGGGCTTCGTCGCGCACCACGAACACGCGCCAGCTGCGGCGCTCCACCTCGATGTCGGCAAAGCCGTCGTCGTCGAAGCCGTTCACGAACGGCTGCGCCGGTGCCCCGCCGGTGCGCTGGATCACCCGGCCGCCGACGACGACCTGGTATTGCATGTCCACCTTGCGTCGTTGCGCGCTGCCGGGCCCCGCCTGCGCGAGCAGGCCCCGCTCCTCCCAGTCGGTGGTGGCGGCCAGGATCATGTAGCCGGATTCTTCCAGCGCGTCGTCGAACACGTCGTTGGTCTCGTGCCACGCGATCACGGTCACGATGCCCAGGCTGGCCAGCCACAGCACGGTGCTGGCGGCCACGATCGCGGCCAGCAGGCGCCGGCGCAGCGACCATGGCGGCCGGTTCGCCATGCCAGGCGCCTCAGCCGCCATCGTTTTTCAGGCGGTAGCCGAGGCCGCGCACGGTCACGATGCTGTCGCTGCCCAGCTTCTTGCGCAGGTTGTGGATATAGACCTCGATGGCGTTGCTTTCCACTTCATCGCCCCAGCCATACAGCGTTTCCTCGATCTGCGCGCGGGTGACGATGCTGTTCTTGCGCAGCAGCAGCGCATACAGCACATGGTATTCGCGCGCCGTGAGCGCGACCGGCTGGCCGGCCAGCGTGGCTTGCCGGGTTTCCAGATTGAGGCCGATGTCGCCGTGCGCCAGTTCGTTGGTCACCTGGTCGGCGCCGCGCCGCACGGCGGCCCGGATGCGCGCCGACATTTCTTCCAGCTCGAACGGCTTGACCAGGTAATCGTCCGCTCCCAGGTCGAGGCCTTCGACCCTGTCGGCCAGCGCATTGAAGGCGGTGATCAGGATGACCGGCACGCGGTTGCCGGCCGTGCGCAGCTTCGCCAGCAGGTCGTCGCCGGACAGACCCGGCAGGCCGCGATCGAGCAGCACGCAGTCATAGCGGTGCGTCATCAGCGCGGTTTCGGCGGAATCGCCGCGTGTTACCCAGTCGACCGCATGCTGGTCCATCCGCAGCCAGGACCCGATGGTGTCGCCAAGGGAGGTGTCGTCTTCGACCAGCAGGATGCGCATGGGAAAAATCGTCGTCAGTGAAGATGAAAGTATGCCGGAAGCGGCCAATCTGCCGCGGCAAGGTGAAGCGGATCTTAAGAACGCATTGCCGCCGCACCAAGCGCAAAACTGTCGCATGCACTTTGAGATAGATCAAATTATCTAAAACTTAAGTTGTATGACGTCGTACAAATACATGCTATCGTAGTGCCTGCAAGACACGCACAGAACAGTGCCATACCGGGTGAATTCCACTTAGTCCTTGTTTATTAAGTATCTTATATCTTATAGAGGACTGGATCGCCTTGCCTTGGCATCCCCTAGTTGTACGATGTCTTAAAATATTTATAACTGAATTTCCCAAAACTGGATCATCCATCCCCGGAGGAAGACATGAACGTTCCCATCAATCCTTTCAAGCAGGCGCTGCGCAACCGCGAGATGCAACTCGGTCTGTGGTCCGGCCTGTCGAGTCATGTCACGGTGGAAGTGCTGGCCAACGCCGGCTTCGACTGGCTGCTGATCGATACCGAGCACTCGCCCAACGAACTGCCGATGGTCCACTCGCAGTTGCAGGCGATCACCCGGGGCGCGACCCACCCGATCGTGCGGCCGACGTGGAACGATGCCGTGGTCATCAAGCGCCTGCTTGACATCGGCGCGCAGACGCTGCTGATCCCCTTCGTGGAAAACGCCGAGGAAGCGCGGAGCGCGGTGGCCGCCACCCGCTACCCGCCGCTGGGCGTGCGCGGTTATGCCGCCGCGGCGCGGGCTTCCGACTTCGGCCGCATCAAGGATTATCCGCACGCGTGCGAAGAACAGCTGTGCGTGCTGCTGCAGGTGGAAACGCCGACTGCCCTGGCCAATATCGAGGCGATCGCCGCGGTGGATGGCGTGGACGGTATCTTCATCGGCCCCGGCGACCTGGCGGCCAGCATGGGCCACATCGGCCAGATCGGCCACCCGGACGTGGTGGCGGCGATCGAGGACGCCATAGCCCGCATCCGCGCCACCGGCCGGCCGGCAGGCATCCTGGCCTCGGACGAGAAACTGGCCCGCCGCTGCATCGAACTGGGCGTGGACTTCATCGCCGTGGGCAGCGATACCGGCCTGCTGGCGCGTGGTGCCGAACAGCTGGCCGCGAAATTCAAGAACGTCGCCTGACCAATCACTTTCAATACGAGGAACAACAAATGAGCAAAGTCGGATTCATCGGCCTGGGAATCATGGGCACCCCGATGGCGGGCCACCTGCTGCGCGGCGACCATGAACTGTATGTGCATGACGTGAAGCCGATCCCGGCCGAACTGCTCGACGGGGGCGCGCACGCGATCGGCTCCGGCCGCGAAGTGGCCGAGCAGGCCGAGATCGTGATCATCATGGTGCCGGATACGCCGCACGTGGCGGCCGTGCTGTTCGACGAAGGCGGCGTGGCCCAGGGCCTGTCGGCCGGGAAGATCGTGGTCGACATGAGCTCGATCTCGCCGATCGACACCAAGGCGTTCGCGGCGCGCGTCAATGCGCTCAACTGCGATTACCTGGATGCGCCGGTCTCCGGCGGCGAAGTGGGCGCGCGCGCCGCCAGCCTGACGATCATGGTGGGCGGTACGCCCGAAGCCTTCGCCAGGGTCAAGCCATTGTTCGACCTGATGGGCAAGAACATTACGCTGGTGGGCGGCAACGGCGACGGCCAGACCACCAAGGTGGCCAACCAGATCATCGTGGCGCTGAACATCGAGGCGGTGGCCGAGGCGCTGCTGTTCGCCTCCCGCATGGGTGCCGATGCCGGCAAGGTGCGCGAGGCGCTGATGGGCGGCTTTGCCGCGTCGCGCGTGCTGGAAGTACATGGCGACCGCATGGTCAAGCGCACCTTCGATCCGGGCTTCCGCATCGAACTGCACCAGAAGGACCTGAACCTGGCGCTGGCCAGCGCGCGCCAGCTGGGCCTTTCGCTGCCGAACACCGCCACCGCGCAGCAGCTGTTCAGCGCCTGCGCCGCGCACGGCGGCAAGGCCTGGGACCATTCGGCGCTGGTGCGCGCGCTGGAAACCCTGGCCAATTTCCAGATCGGCGACGCGGTACCGGAATGACGCCGCCGACTTCGACGCAGCAGCCTCCGTCGCCGGCGCTCCTGAAGCCGATTCTCAAGCCGCCGCATATCGACCCTCGTGCCCTGCTGCGCGCGATGTTCGATGCCGCGGTGGCGGCGGCCCAGCCGGCGCTGTGCCTGCCGCGGCACCTGCCGCTGCCGCCGCGCGGGCGCACGCTGGTGATCGGCGCCGGCAAGGCGTCGGCCGAGATGGCGCGCGTGCTGGAGCGGCACTGGCAGGGAGAGCTCACCGGCCTGGTCGTCACGCGCTATGGCTATGCGGTACCGTGCGAGCGCATCGAGATCGTGGAGGCGGCGCACCCGGTGCCGGACGAAGCCGGGCTTGCCGCCGCGCGGCGCATGCTCGATTTCGTGGCCGGCCTGTCGGCCGACGACCTGGTGATCTGCCTGATCTCCGGCGGCGGCTCGTCGCTGCTGCCCTTGCCGGCGGAAGGGCTCACGCTCGCCGACAAGCAACGCCTGAACGGCGCGCTGCTGGCCAGCGGCGCCACGATCAGCGAGATGAACTGCGTGCGGCGCCACCTCTCGGGCATCAAGGGCGGCCGGCTGGCGGCGGCATGCCACCCTGCGCGCGTGCTCACGCTGCTGATTTCGGACGTGCCGGGAGACGATCCGGTGGACATCGCCAGCGGCCCCACCTGCGCCGATATCACGACCTGCGAGGATGCGCTGGCGGTGCTGCGCCGTCATGACATCGACGTGCCGGCCCACGTGCGCGCGGTGCTGGAAAGCGGCCGCGGCGAATCGGTGAAACCGGGCGATCCGCGCCTGGCGGGCAACGAGATCCGCTTCATCGCCACGCCGCAGATGGCGCTGGAAGCGGCCGCCGCGGTGGCCGCCGAAGCCGGCGTTCCGGCCCATATCCTTGGCGACGGCATCGAGGGCGAGGCGCGCGAAGTGGGCATCGCGTTTTCCGGGATCGCCCGGCAGGTGGCCACCCGCGGGCAGCCGTTCGCCGCGCCATGCATCCTGCTGTCCGGCGGCGAGACCACGGTGACGGTGCGCGGCAACGGCCGCGGCGGGCGCAACGTGGAATTCCTGCTGTCGCTGGCGGTGGCGCTGAACGGGCTCGAAGGCGTGCATGCGATGGCCTGCGATACCGATGGTGTCGACGGGCAGGAGGAAATCGCCGGGGCCTGTATCGGCCCGACAACGCTGGAACGCGCCCGGCAGCAGGGCATTCGCGCCCGGGACAGCCTGGCCAACAACGACGGCCACGGCTTCTTCCAGGCGCTGGACGATTCGGTGGTGTGCGGCCCCACGCTCACCAACGTCAACGACTTCCGGGCGATCCTGATCGAGGGTTGATCTTACCTGTTGGGCGCGATGCGGATCTGGTTGCGCCCGCCCTGCTTGGCTTCATACAGCATCGCGTCGGCGCGCAGGAACAGTTCGTTTTCCGTCTTGTATTCCGGATACGCCGCCACGCCGCCGCTGAACGAGAAGCGGCGCACTTCGCCCGGCCTGACCTCGAACGGGATCGCGCCGAACGCCTCGCGCATCGCATCGAGCCGGCGCCGCCCCTCTTCCAGCGGGCAATCCCAGAACACGACGACGAATTCCTCGCCGCCGAAACGGCTCAGCAGGTCCGCTTCGCCCACCTGGGACGCCAGCGTGAGCGACAGCCGCTTGATGACGATGTCGCCGAAGTAGTGGCCCCAGGTGTCGTTGATGGTCTTGAACTTGTCGATATCGACCACGCCGAACGACAGCGGCACGCCTTCGCGCGCGGCGCGACGGATCAGCTCCTGCGCCTTCTTCTGCAGCCCCACCTTGTTCAGCAGGCCCGTGGCGCGGTCCTTGCCGATCAGGTCCTTGCTGACGCGGATCTTGTTGGCGCGGTTGACCAGCTGCGCCGTCAGCAGCTCGGGCGAAACCAGCGGAATGGTGCCGTCGAAGCCGCTGGCCAGCGCACGGCGGGTCAGTTCCACGTCGACCCGATGCTGCAGCAGCACGATCTCGCGCACCGGGTCGGCTTCGATATTTTTCTTCAGCACGCGCACGATCGCCTCGGTGCGTTCATATTCCGCGTCGGCGATCAGCACGATATCCGGCTGCAGGTCCTTCACGCGCAGGTGCAGCGTATGGGCATCGTCGTGGGACAGCACCTCGACCCGCTGTTCCAGCAGCGCGGCGCCATCGAGCTGCGCCGCATCGCCCAGGTACATGAGGCGCACAAGGTCGCCCCGCTTCTTTTGCACGAACAGGTTGAACAGCTTGTCGACCAGCACATCGTTGGCGATCGGCTTTTCCGCGTAGGCCAGGCAATCGCTGTCGACGAGGCGCTGCTGCAGCAGGAAGCGGCCGCCCTGGCGCACCGATTGCAGGTAAACATAGCTGTGGCCGCCCGGCAGCCGCGCCAGCAGTTCGCCCAGCATCAGCGTCTTGCGGGACGACTGCATATCGGCCTGCATGTTATGCAGCGCGTCGAGATCGATCACGAACAGGCTGTTGTTGCCGCTGGCTTCCACGGCATGGGCGAAATCGCTGACTTCGCTGAAGAAAGTGATGTCGAAGTCGTACTTGTGCGCATGCAGCAGCAGTTCATCCTTGTTGTCCTTGATGAAGAAGCTCTGCGACAGCAGCAATGCATGGTTTTTGTAAAGCGGCGCTTCGCTGGTCATGTTCCGTGGTGTGCATCGTGGTGGATAGGCATAACCTTACACAAGAACTGCCCATCTGGTTGCGAATTCGACCGCCGGACTCAGGCTTTTTTCAGCGCATCGCCCTTGTGCGCGGCTTCGGCACCCGTCTTGTCGCTGACGACCAGGTATTCCGGGTTTTCCTTCGACGCGGCCACGTGATGGCCCTTGATGTCGGTGGGCGAGGTAAGTTTCTTCTTGATGGTTCCGTGCACGATGCCTTGCGACGAGTGCCATTGCACCTTGTCGCCGGCCTTGAATTCGTCCGCCATGATGCGTTCCCCCGGGGTTGAACAGGATCGATATTGGACCATGGAATGCCTTGCGGTTTCCGCACGATACAACCCACCGCATGCAGCCCATGGCAATCGTGCGCGGCGCCGTGCCGGGCGGGTGCCGGGCTAGAATCCCGGGCTCCATCCCAATCCACCATGCCATGCCACCCAACCTCGGTCTCGTTTGCATCACCGTGTCGAACGCCGTGCGTTATCGCACGATCACGCGCAAGCGGCTGCTCGAACATTCGCCCGATGCGCAGCGCCGGCTGCTCGACGAGCTATATCGCAGCAACATCCAGGTGCTCGATGGCGCGCTGCGCTACTGCGAGCAGGCCGGCATCGCGCTGTACCGCATGCCCTCTTCCATCTTTCCGTTTGCGGATGAAGACATCGGGCGCGAAGTGCTGGCTCCGTTCGCGGCCACGCTGGCGCGCACGGGCACGCGGGCGCTCGAGCGGGGCATCCGCCTGGTCATGCACCCCGACCAGTTCGTGGTATTGAGTTCGGATTCGGCCGGCGTGGTGGAAAACAGCATCAAGATCCTGCAGATGCACGCGGACATCATGGACTTGCTGGCGCAGCCTCGCACGCCTTGGGCGCTGCTGGAAATCCACGGCGGCAAGGCCAACCGCGACGACGCGCTGGTGGCCACCATCGCCCGCCTGCCGGACGCGATCCGCTGCCGCCTCGGGCTGGAAAACGACGAGTATGCGTACAGCGCCGCCGAAATCCACGCCATCTGCCTGCGCACCGGCGTGCCGATGGTATTCGATGCCCACCATCACATCGTGCACGAAAAGCTCGACAGCTACGACGACCCGAGCGTGGGCGAGATGCTGGACAAGGCCCGCGCCACCTGGGCCGTGCCGGAACACCAGCTGGTGCACATCTCGAACGGCCGCGCGTCGTTCAACGACCGCCAGCATGCCGACCTGATCACCACGATGCCGGCATCCTATGCCCGCGCGCCGTGGATCGAGATCGAGGCCAAGTCGAAGGAAGACGCGATCGACGGCCTGGCCGGCTGGCGCGCCGCGGCCGGCTGAGCATAATTTCCCGGCTTGCCGGCCCTGCCGGCTTGCCTGCTCGTTGGGCTATTTACTGGCCTGTCGGCTTGCCTGCCTGCTTCGCGGCTACCTTGCCGGCTTTTGCCGCGGCGGCGTCGAACAGCGTCTTGGCATCCAGGTGCGCCTGGTCGACTGTGCGCAGCTTGACGTTCCTGTCGTGCCGCACAAAAAATTCCTTGTCCTGCGCGGCCATCACGATCTTGACGGCGTCGTTCTCGGGTACGTCGTATTTCTCGAAGATGAGCGTTGTCACTTCGTCCAGGTATTCTTCGTAGGTCATGTTTGGGTGCTCCGGGTAAGGGCGCATTGTAACCGGGCGCACCGCAAAAACGCCGGCCGGCAAGGCGCCGGCGTTTTCGTCGCGCTGTCGCGCCGCGATCAGAAGTAGATCAGCTCGCCTTCCCGCTTCGCCTGCGCCTTCGAGTAGCTGACCCGGTGGGCCACCCTGCCGTCCGGCGCCAGCAGCGTGATTTCGCCGCCCTTGTTCGACAGTTCGATCGAGCCGCGCGGCAGGCGCACGGTGACCGCGCTGCCTGCCGGGATCGGGGCCGACCCGTCCGGTATCGGCAGGCGCTTGCGGTTCACGTCGCGCAGCACGTAACCCGCCAGCGATACCTCTTCCGCGCCGCCGTTGGCGAGGATGACGTGCTCCTCGCCCTGGTCGTTCCCGCCGGGATTGACCAGCGCGGCCAGGATGCGCACCTTGCTGTTGCCGATGGGGTCGGGCAGCGGTTGCCCGTCGGGTGGCGGCGTGACGTCCGTCGCCGGGCCCAGGTACATCGGGTAGAACGTGCGAATGTGCTGGTTGTTCGCGCTGCGGAACACCTTCAGCTCGTAGCGCGCGCCGTTGATGACCGCCTCTTTCGGCGCACGCGCACCGAGGTGGGCGCGCACGGTGCCCAGCGCCATCAGCCCTTCCACGCTGCAACCCACGAAGAAGCCGCCGGTCGGTTTGGTCAGCGGCCGCAGCACCTGGGCATCGTAATCCGGGGCCATCCATTTATACGAGATCGTGACGGATTCGGCGAAGCGCTCCTGGCCATCCTTGTACGCGCCGCGCAGGTAGACGATGCGGTCGTCGTCCAGCCCGGGGAACGCCGCCCGCGTGCCCTCGCGCTGCGCCATGCCGTCGTCGAGGTAGTACTTGTACCAGAAGTGGTAACCCTGCACTTTCGGCCCCTGCTGCTCGCCGACGAACACGTGCTCGAAGCCGGACAGTGCCGGATCGCCGCCCTCGCTGAACGTGCGGAACCACATTTCCAGCAGGGTGGCGTACCACCGCGCGCTGCTGACGGACGTGCCCGTGGCTTCTTCGAGATACCGCCGGGCCACCAGCATCGGCGGGCTGTCGACCACCGCGTCGAGCAGGTCATGGATTTCTTCGCGCTCCTGCGGCGTTTCCGTTTCCGCATCCGGCTCGGCCAGCGCGTAGTTGTCGAACAGCGCATGCACCAGCTCATAGGTGGTGCGCTTGTGCTGGGGGAGCTTGAGATCGAACAGGATGTTCGGGTCCTGCAGCGACTCGGTCCTTGTCATGACCCGGATGGACCCGTGCTGTTCGTCTCCGGCTTCGTCGGACGTGGCCAGCAGCGGCCTGATGCCGCTGCCCGACTGGTCGGCATCCCAGATCGCCTGGTAAATGTTCATTGCCTTCTCCTTCAGGTGATCCCTTCCGGTGCCCTGTGCCAGGTGCATTGTTTTCATCGGCCTGCTCCTTGGCCGTCGCGTCACGCCTGCCGCACGTGGAAGGGAAAATGAAGGCGGCAGAGGTGGGCTTGAACTGTCGTGCCTGAATTGTTGTGCTACAACCGCTTGCTTGAACCGTTGTGCCTGAACTGCTTTGCTTGAACCGCTGTGCCCGTGCGCGCCGCGGTGTTATCGGCATAAAAAGTATCGCGCCCTGTGCTGGAGCGTCAACATTGCGGGGGTGACTATCAAAAAAATATTGTCCTTGACAATACCGCGGGACTGGCAGGATGCAACGGACAAGAAAAAAACGCCGGCTTGCGCCGGCGTTTTTCGGGGCTGGGCCGCTCAGCCGAGGGGCACCGTGATGGCCTTGCGGATCGACACGCAGCGCGCATCCTCCTGCTGCGTTTCCAGCAGCGCGCGGCGGGTACCGGCCGACAGCTCCTTCTGCTGCGCGGCCGCATCCGCCAGCCGCTGCACGCTTTGCGGCGTGCAGGTGGCCGGGATCATCGTGGCACCGAAGCTGCGCATGAAGACCGGGCCGGCGTTCCTGTCCAGTTCCGGCAGTTGCGCCAGGCGCTGGGCGGCGCTCTGCTCGTTGAGCGAAGCCTGCGCGGACGGATACAGGTTCTCCATCGCGGTGCGAACGCGCGAGAACGGCAGCTTGGTCTGCGGGTCGCCGATCGTCGCCAGCCACTCGGCCTTTACCGCCGGATCGGGCCGCACCACCTGCGCCGCCAGCGCGGCGGCCTGGCCGGAATCGGACTTGTCGCGCGCCGTTTCGGCGGCCAGCAGCTTCTCCGCACCCGGATAGTCCTGCTCGGAGAGCTGCCTGACGATGGCCCAGCGCACATCCTGGTTGATCGTCACGCCCTTCGGCACGCCGCGCTCCTGCAGCAGGCCGGCGAGACGGTCCAGCGCCGGCTTGCTGCCCGCGAAGTCCACGTAGGTGGCCAGCCAGCGGCGGCGGAAGTTCTCATCCTTGCCATTCTGGACGCCCTGCCACGCCATCTTTTCCAGCGCCTGTATGGTCTTGTTCGTGTACGCGGCATCCGGCGCCATCTTCTGCAGGTAGCCGACGCCCGAGCGCACCTTGTCGAGCACATTGCCGAGCAGCGCATAGTCGGTCTCGCGCGGCGCATTGTTCAGTGCCGTCTGCAGGAAATCGTTCAGCGGCAGCTCGCCGTCGCGCACGCCATCCCACATGCTCTGCCACAGCATGCCGCGCAACAGCGGCTCCGCCACCTTGCTGACGCTGGAACGCGCGGTGCCGAACGAACGGCTGTCGAGCTTTACCCTGGCGTAGCCCCAGTCTTCATAGTTCGGATAAGCCAGGTCCGGGCAGGCGGCGCCCCGCAGTTCCGGCACCTCGGTGGCGGCGCCCTTGTACGTGACGGCGACCTTGCGGTCCAGCGCCAGCCCCTTGCCGGCGTTGCGGAACAGCGCCACCTGCACGCGCTGCTCGCGCAGCACCGGGTACTCGGCGGGTGCCGTCTGCGCCAGGCTGAAGGCGTCGATCTTGCCGCCCTTGCAGCTGTAGTTCGCGGTGACGGTGTTCACGCCCGGCTGGTACAGCCAGTCCTGCGTCCATTGCGACAGGTCGCGGCCGGCCGCTTCGCCGAGGCTGCCGATGAAGTCATCGAGCTTCGCGTTCTGGAACTGGTACTTGACCAGGTAGTTGTGCACGCCGCGGCGGAAGGTTTCCTCGCCCAGCAGGTGCCGCAGCTGCTTCAGCGTGGACGCGCCCTTCGAGTACGTGATGGCATCGATATTGTCGAACGCGTTCGCGGTGGTGGCGACGGGCACTTCGATCGGGTGCGTGCCGAGCGACTGGTCCTGCCGGTAGGCGGCGGTCTTGCCGCCGGCATAAAAGTACTGCCACGCGTTCTTGAATTCGGTGGACTCGGCGGTGCCCAGCGTGCCCATGAACGATGCGAAGCTCTCGTTCAGCCACAGGCCGTTCCACCATTTCATCGTGACGAGATCGCCGAACCACTGGTGCGCCATCTCGTGCATGATCACGGATGCCAGCGAGTGGCGCTGGTCCGTCGTCATCTTGTCCTTGTGCAGGAAGCCGCGCTCGGCGAACGTGATCGCGCCGGCGTTTTCCATCGCGCCATACAGGAAGTCCGGCACCAGCAGCTGGTCGTATTTTTCGAACTGGTACGGAATGCCGAAGTATTCGTCGAAGAACGCCAGGCCCTGCTTCGTGAACGTGAACCAGTCCCTGGGATCGACCTGCGCCGCCACCGACTGGCGCGCGAACAGCCGCATCGGATATTTGGCGCTGTTGTCTTCCCAGATCTTGTACGGCCCCGCATGCAGCGAGAAGTTATAGGGCGACAGCTTCTTCGTTACCGGGAACGTCCAGCGCTTGCCGCCGGCCACATCCTCGACCTTCGATTCGCGCCGGGTGGAGACCACCGTCCAGTCGGCCGGCGCAGTGACGTTGACCTGGTAGGTGGCCTTCAGGTCCGGCTGGTCGAACAGCGCGAACATCTGCTGCGCGGCGGCGGGCTCGAAATGGGAATAGGTGTAGACGCGCCCGTCGACCGGGTCGACCATCCGGTGCAGGCCTTCGCCATTGGTGCTGTGCAGCCGTTCGAAGCTGACCACGACGGTATTGCGCCCCTGCTTCAGGTCGGCGGCCGCCAGCGTGATGAACCAGTTGTTGTACTGCGGCGCGACGGTCTTGCCGTTGACGGTCAGCGACTTGACGGTGGCCTTGTTCAGGTCGATGGTCAGCGGCGCCGACGCATCGTTCAGGTCGAATTGCAGCGTGGTCGTGTTGGCGAAGGTTTCCTTGCCGGTCAGCGTGAAGTCGAGCTGGTAGGCGACATTCGACACGCGCCCGGAACGCGCCTGCGCATCCACTTGCGACAGCCACTCTTTTTCCGCGCGGGGCGCGCTGGCCGCCAGCACGGCGGGCGCGGCGATCAGCAGCGAGGAACCAAGAGTCAGGGCGACAGCTTTCCTTAAAAGCGGTTTCATCGTTATCCTTGTGAGATGTGGTGCCCCCAGTCGACCACCGAGCGGGCGGCGCGGAATGATAACATTTGAGGTTCCTCTATCAACCGCCATATCGCCCATGCAGATCGCCTTCGAGACCCCCGACCAGCCCGACGTGCACGCCCTGATTGCCGAACTGGATTCCTACCTGTACTCGCTCTACCCTGCCGAAAACGTGTATGCCCTCGACCTGACTTCGCTGCTGCAACCGAACGTGGTGTTCGCCGTGGCGCGGGATGCCGGCGGCGCCGCGCTGGGCTGCGCCGCGGTGGTGGTGACCCCGGAATATGGCGAGATCAAGCGGATGTATGTGCGGCCCGCGGCGCGTGGGCAAGGGGTGGCGCGGCGGCTGATCGCTTCGCTGGAGGAGCAGGCGCGGGTGCAGGGGTGCTCGGCGTTCATGCTGGAGACGGGGCCGACGCAGCCGGAGGCCCTGGCGCTGTATGAGCGGATGGGGTACAGGTATCGGGGCGCGTTCGGGGATTATCCGGAGGATCCTTTGTCGGTGTTCATGCAGAAGGATGTGGTGTGAGTGCTGCGGGGAGTACTTCTTCTTGCTCTACGGGCCTGGATGCTGATCCAGGGTCGGCTTTGGCGTCTGGTTCTGCTGCCGATTCCAATTCCACTTTCACTTCCGGTTCCGTTCCCGCTTCCGCTTCCATCGACACGTTGGATGAGCTGCGCGAACTGACCCGCGCGTTCGCGGCGGAGCGGGATTGGGGACAGTTTCATACGCCGAAGAATTTGGCCATGGCGTTGTCGGTGGAAGTTGCCGAGCTGGCGGAGCATTTCCAGTGGCTGCGGACCGGGGAGCTCGATGAGCTGGATGAGCGCAAACTTGACGGCATCCGGCATGAGATGGCGGATGTGCTGCTGTATCTGGTACAGCTGGCGGATCGGACGGGGGTGGACTTGCGGGCGGCTGCGCTGGAGAAGCTACGGATGAATGGGGAGAAGTATCCGGCGGAAAAGGTGAAGGGGGATGCGCGGAAGTATGATGAGTATTGAAATTTGCCTGGTAGCCGGCTTATTGGCTTAAGCCAGCTACCATGCGGAAAAGGTCATTTGAGCGATGAGATCAGCTTCGCTCCGCAGGCGGTTGAATCGCCATCGTAGGCATATACATTCCCTTCGTTTTTATTAGTAGCCTCACCGGGTTGGATAGGGTAAGTCCCTTTGCATATGGGACAGGAAGTCATATCTCCCGCGAGTACCGCTGGCTTTCCTATTACTATGGTGCCCGAACTTGCTGATATAACTGTCCCGCCGTGACTGGTCTTATCATTCAATCTGATAACACCCTTTCCCTTGTGTTTCATCTCATCTCCTAACGTGTCACAATTAAATTTCACAATCCATCTCTACACCCTGTGAATCCAAAAGGTGCCAAGTAATAAGATTAGCTGGAAGATCTAAAAGCCAATCCCGCTGTGGATTTGGAAAAAACTGCCCTTCTCGCACCCAGCTCTGCCGCCAATACTGATTGACAGCGAGATGAATCGGATGCTTCGCATCAATCCATGGCTGCCACACGCCTGTAACTTGGCACATTTTATTCCCTTGACATTGGATGAGCGCTTCCGAATGTTGAACTGTACGTATTAATCCAGAAGTCGCGTCTACTCGAACTTTTGGATAGTCATGATTCACTGTCAACCAATGCTTCCATATTATGGGAAGACCAGAGACCAACGTCCGTTTATCAATGTAATGAGGAACATCGAATGCTTCGTCTATCGCATACAAACCAGGGCCGATAGCGGACAGCTGGCGCTGAATTTGTTCGGGATGCCCAGGAGCCGTCGGTTGCCAATACCCGGCAAAAGGTGCACAAGGCTCGCTGGTTCTCTCATCGCTGCAGCGAAGACGATATGGGGAATTTACGGATTGCCTGCCTGTCGTGCTTAAAAAATTGATCTCTTCATTTTGGCGAGGCACAAGACTTACACCTATTACGGCGTCAAGAAGTGTCTGTTGCTCGCCATTCCATGCCGGAATAGTTGCGGGTGGTAGAGGAAGCGCCTGATCGAGATTTGGAAAACGAAGGTCAGGGTTAAATTCCAGTGCCCGGGCAAGTATGCGGTAACGTTCACTGCGGGCTTTATCTATAAATGGCGCAATCATTTTCGAAGGTTTCGACGGATCGAACTCCAGATATAATTTTATCGCGCAATCACTGCATCCATATTTAACACCATCATGCAGGACCTTGATAGCACGAGCCTTGGTCTCATCAGTAATCGCGTCTACCACTTGCCCTTGAGATGACCGTGGCTGAAGGTAAAGATCATATAAATCATATGCGGCCGGCCCATATCCTTGGGATACAGCACATTCAAGCATCTTTAATGCAACAGAAGGATTTGACCAGTAACCAGGAATTATGTCATCAGATACCGCAACTAATTTTGAACCTAAAAAGGCCATCGCTTGAGGATTTCCCATCACAGCAGCATGCTGCCAGAAGGCATATGCTTTGGTAGCGTTTGCTGACACGCCTGTGCCGTTCATATAGTAAGTACCCATTCGATCATAGGCTGCCGGAATCCCTAACTGCATTGCCTTCTCAACCATTTTAATCGCGTCTTCACCACCTCGACCAGGCTCGCGTCCCTCTACGTATAAGCTAGCTAGATTTAACATTGCCTTCCAATGATTTCGCTCGGCAGCTTGGCGAGTCAATTGAATTATACGAGGATAATCCCTGTCACCAATGTATATTTCAGGGTCTTCGAGCTTCCGCGCTTCGCGAAACCATTGATTCGCTTCCTCATCGAATGATGGAACATATTCAGCTTCAATTTTGCAATCAAAATTTCTCATATGCGGCTGAAATAACATAAGCTCTTGATCTCTTGGATGAACTCGACTATTTTTAGCGTCCACGTTGCACCCTCCTAAAAAACAAACAAATATAAAATAAATTACCGAAAAAGCTACCTCATTTCCATTATAGCAATTCATTACTTACCCCAACCTAGTCATTGAACTGCGCTCATCATACAACGGCAAGATAAAACCAGTTATTTTCATATGTTTCAATTTAAATAAATGGTTATTTTTCATAATATCTTTCCACTGATCAAACGATCTTGACATCTCTTGCTTTGTTCCCACTCCTCCATCGGCTTCTCCACCACTAAGTTGCGACCAAACCTTTTTACGAAGATCGCCAGTAATTTTTTGATCAATTGTAGCCATATTCAACTCGCTATCTCCGATCATACTGCGTTGATTCAAATTGGCACTACCAAGTGTACAGAAAACATCATCAACAATCAAAAGCTTGGAATGGATATATATTTCGCGGCACAGCCACTTTTTTCCATCAGATCCGCATGCATTGAGCATAACAGTACAAACCTTTATCCCAAAAAGCTTCTCAAGGGATTTCGTATCTGGTTTTTGAATCTCATTTGCATGGCTTACGACAGCAGGTAAGGCAGTACGCCGCTTGTACCAAGGTGCAAAATCCTGCGCTTTCACACGATCGCTCTCTTTATCGATAATTTTCTGCTGACCGATCATGGCGTCCTGCTGGCCCAGGTGCGCAAGAGCATCGTATGTTCTTGGAATCATCTCAGCTCTCTCTGGCATGGGGATAACTAAAAACACATGCAAAATAGGCATTTCGGAAAGTGATCTTCCCTCTTGCGCCCTAGCTTTATTCCAAAGCTCAATAATTTCTCTACGTTTTTCAATCAAGCGCTGAGTCCATTCCTCATATTGGAAATATTGATTTTCAATATATACATAACGGAACGCAAGACTAGCATTGTCCGCCGCCTTAAAATAATCTCTTGAATCGTATGATCACGCTCTGTTGGTTGAGTTCGAATTATTTGTACCGTACTATCTTCTGGACCAGGACTATGTAACAGTGCGGCTGGAGGATGCAATCCTCCAGCTTCAAAATTAAGTGATATTGGCAAAATCTTCTGGTCGGCATTTTGCCCAGCCCGATTCCATCCAGAAACAAAATTATTGTACAAACCAATCAGCGCACCACCACAATCAATCCGGCACGCGTAATCACGGAAGGGTTTAAAGGTTTTGCAAAAATTATTACCCATATCTGATTTAGCTACTTGGGCCGGCGAAAATGCTTCACGCCTAGGATCGTCAAGTTGATGCTCTCCAGTATCCCAATAATCTGTGACTGAATTTAGACCCATGACATACCCAACGGCCTTTTTACCTCCGTCATAATCAAAGTCAATCAAAACTGGCTTTTGATGATGTGTGCCGTAGTGCTCAATAAAATAACGCTCGATACCTCGCGGTTGATTCCCCCCCCCCCGCCAACTGACGCTTGATGCTTTTCGTATCCCCAGTATGAGTACGAACTTCTACATTGGTAAGAAAATTCGAAAATGCAGCACGATACCAGCTAAAACAATACTCACGCCTTGCCAAGAGAGCGACATCTTCTTCTTTCAATTTCCGATATATACCAAGCGCGGCGAGAGCTGAAACCATGTTCTCATTATGTGGCGCACTATTTTTTAGCTCCTTGCGCAGAGCCAAAATACTGTTTTCAGCACTTATATTAATAGAAATTTTCTCTTGCCACCCATCGATGCGCCACACGGCATTTTCATGAGTGAATCCAGGCATATTATTAACGCTACCAGCTTGTTTAGCGTACCAGTCAAACCATACAAGTAACCGGACCTTAACACCGCGGCGCCCTGCCGATATCAACATATCACCATAAGTTTCCCCTCGCGGCCACGAGCCTTGTTCACGAACAAGCTCCATACCGGGATCGAAGCCCCAGCAGCACAGATCGATGCTTTTTTTAGCATTTTTTATTTCTTTGGCTATGTTATCAAAACCATCTTTGCCGCATATAAACATAGTTATTTTATTATTATTAGTTATTGGATGAGTAGCCTTACCTTTTAAATTTCGATTTTCCAAAAGCCACTGCGTAGTGCACTTACCATTTTTACTTGCCAAGTCTATGTAAGTCGTTTCACAACGATTAATGTCATCAGACATAATAATCTCCTGATTTAATTATTGTGCTCGCGCCCATCGGCTGCGTCGTTCAAAGCACGGAATCCCTGGTTAGAATACGTCATCTCATTACTATCATTTTCAGCAGAAAGGCCGTCGCGAATTTTCAGGGCAAACTCATCTCCATTACCTAGCCTGATCCTGTATTCATCGGTTCCTTTTTCACATTCGAAATGCGCCCGCCCATGCGCGTCAGTCAGGCCAATCTTCATCTCAACCCCATTTTTGTACAAAACGTATGGTGTGTTGGCATAGGCTTCGCCTAGTGCGGAATGCGACTGGAGAAGGATGCTGATGCTTTCCCGATGGGAATCTTCCAATTTCTCCTCAGCTTTAGCCTGTCGCGGCATTGACTGCAAGTTATTTTTTGGTCCAAAAGTTTCCAAATTGCAGTGAAATAGTGTCGGGGAAGGAGAGAATACCTGCACTGTGTCGCTAATCTCGATTAGCGAATTAGAGCCGTGCAAACGGATACCTTTCTTGCCATGTAGTTCAATCCAATCCGAATCGCTGATGAACCGTAGAACTTTTTGCGCCAGAATCTCCATTTCGTCGCTATCTGCTCTAATTTCTACTTTTCCCGAAGCCGCGACCAATTTCATCCCCATTTTTTGAACTAGCATTAACATTCCCTGCCGTACGCTGGCAAATAATCCCCCTTGTGCTGCAATTGAGACATTCGCTCCAGAAGTTATCGCTAGCTGTTCACCGCTGGCGATGTGTACCGACTGCGCAGCCGTAGCGACAACGCCAGCGGTACTGGACAACACAATGTCAGGTGCAGTCAGTTCCGGAAGATCGCTACCAGTGCCTTCGATGGCATCATTCTGAATTCCCAAGACTGTTGCCACATCCATCTGTACATTCCCACCTGTCGGAGCATAGTGGTGCGCAAACCTTGCCAGCGCCTCATGATGCTCGTGTGCCTTCTTCAAAAGCTTCGTGGTTTCATTCATAGACTTAACTGCGCCGACGGCCTGTGGCCGCGATTCAGTCGTCAGTAGAAAACCTTCAGCTGCACGCACCACACCATGGCCATCTGAACGTAATTCAAATCCCTCACCACGCTTTTCTTTATGGCCTCCGTTACTCTCCAGCCGATGTATCTGCCCCAGCGACAGCTGGCTATGCAAGTGATCACTCCGCAACTGCGCCTGGATTTCTCCCTTTGTATCGTCCAGAACGAGCTGGTTCCCGCGTATTCCTTCAAGCTCACGCGAGCGCAACCCGGAGAGCGCCCGTTGGCTCGACAGCTCCCAGGGCACGGCGTGCTCGGCGTTGTAGACGACACCCGTAACAATCGGCCTGTCGGTGTTCTCGCCGAGGAACTGCACGACAACTTCCTGCCCCACCCGCGGTAGCCCGATCTGGCCGAACTGTTTGCCGGCCATCGGCATCGCCACCCTCACCCACGCCGAGCTGTTCTCATTGCGTTTGCCCTGGCGGTCCCAGTGGAACTGGATCGTTACGCGGCCGTGTCCGTCAGTGTGGATCTCTTCGCCCTGCGGGCCGGTAACGATGGCCGTCTGCAGCCCGGGTGCCGGTGGTGGCTCGCTATGGAAATGCCGCCCCGGCCGCCATGGAATGGTCTTGCGCAGGCAGGTGAATTCATTGTTGTAGTACGACGGCTCGCGCTTCGCGGAATTGAGGTTGTTCCCCGCCGAATGGCGGACGGCGACGATCAGGTATTCGCGTTTGCCGATCGGTTCGCTGATCATCGCCTTCCGGAAAGGCCACGGCATGGAACCGCTGTGGTGATCCGCCAGCACGAAGCTGCGGCCGGGCATTGCGCAACGGTCGTTACCGGCCGTCTCGAAGGTCTGCGCCATCTGGTCCGCTTCTTCCATCCGGCGCTTGGCCAGGAGCTCGCCATCCTGCCAGTCACGGTAGCCGTAGGCGCCCAGGTTTTCGTAGACGTCATACGGCGGTGCGTCGCCCTGCCGGTTCATCGATTCGGACATCACCGCCTGCGGCATCGGTTTTTTGAAATCGAAACTGCCTAACGCCATTGTGGCGGAGCCGACGCGGCGCACCGCCTGCCACTGGTGAATGCCATCGCCCTCGGCCGAACCGGCGAAGGAACGGTAAGGAATCGTGCCCGGTTCCACTTCGCGCGTGCCGCATGCATCGATGGAATCGGCGATCGTGCTGTCGTCCGACAGCCATAGGGTGTGTCCGTCGCCACGATGTTCGTACCAGTAATGCAGGCCCGCTGCTTCCCAACGGCGGTGCAGGTGGTTGTAGTCGGTTTCGTTGTATTGGTTCATGCAGGTGACTTTCGGATCCTCCCCCCGCATGCGCAGCTTCCAGTCATGCTGCTTGTAATGCGCGAAGGTCATTTCCGTCATCTCCAGCACGCTGCGGGCAAGGAACGAAACGCAGTCCTTGCGCAGCTTCGCGAACGCCAGCCATGGCTCCAGCACGGCGTGGTAGTAGACGAATCCGCCGTCCGTCTTCACATAACGGAACTCGGTGATGTAGCCGTTGAAATGCCGCTCGGTACCGTTATCGCGTACCAGCGAGACCGTCATCATCTTGCCGATCAGCGATTTCAGCGGGATCGATACGTCATCGGACAATAATTCCACTTCAAAGCGAAAACCGCTCGACAGTTCTTCCTGAGCGTTGAACGTGTTGACGATGAGCGCGGCGTCGGGTCCATCCCCGTTCGGGAATTGCGAACGCAACAGCCTGCCCGTCTGCTGCAGGCGATCCAGCGAGGCAAAGCTCGGTTGCGGCACGTTCATTGGATGTCTCCGTAGAGTTTGGGTTGCAACAGGTAGCGGATTTCACGCTGGCGGCTTTTGCCTGGTGCGTCGGCGATAAACGTGTCCCACCCCAGCCGGCATCCCTCGCCCGGCTTGGCGGTCAGGACCAGGGGCCGGATACAGTCGGGGCCGGGAAGCAGGCAAATCTCGTACTCGACCAGTATCTCGGGCATTGCAAGTGCAAGCAGCCTGGACAGCACGCGCGAGCCCTCCCGGCGCGGAAGCAGCCAGTTGTACTGCGCGCGGCCCAGCGGTCCGATGACGATGCGCACCCGCTGGTCGATCCGCCACTGCCGCCGGCCCAATGTGGCGCCGGTACCGAGCTTCGGATTCTCCGTGCCCAGCGTACTGCGCCGCGAGGGATGCAGTGTTTGCCAGCATCCGACCATCGATTCGACTTGTACAGGCAGACCCAGCTCTCCTGCCAGGATGCACTCCAGGGTGGCCGCAGATGCGGGGCGTGTCCGAAGAAGCCCCGCATACCATGCATCCGTGTCGTCGTCGGACTCATCCCTGCCGCCAATTGCCTGCAACCGTCCGCGCCAGCCGTCACGGCCTTGTATGTCGAGCGAAACCTCCGGCCGGTTCAACGCCCATGCCTTCCAGAACAACGCCACCATGCGCGTCGACAGGAAGTCCAGGAACGCGCGTGCACCGGGTTCCCCTGCTGCGGCCGCATGGGCGCAGCGATCGGTGTCGTGCAACGGCAGCGTGCCGGCAGCTCCGAGCAGGCCGAAGCAGGTCGGTGTCATCACGATGCGAGGAATAGCTACCGTTTCTTCCGAATGATCATCCGTACGCAGCGCCTCGATCTCACTGGCGGGAAATGCCATCGACATGCTGTTCTCGAAGCGCAGTGCTTTTGTCAGCGCCTCGTCACCGGGCACGCCGCGCCGCGCGCACCAGCGCAGCAGCAGCGTTACTGCGGGCAGTAACCCGAAACGCCAGGGTTCGGCGAGCAGCCGCGAAATTACGCCGCCTTTCACGCCAGGCTCGCGTTGCCGCTGCGACGTTTGCATCTCAGGATCTCCCGTTGGTCACGCTGCGACAGCAGCACCAGTTCGACGTAGTTATTGACTTGCACATACAGCGCGAGGAAGTGGTCCATTACTTGCGCGAACAGGTGGATGCCGCTGCCGACAAATGCTTCTTCATCCACGGTGATGTGCACTTCGAGGCCTTTCACCAGCGACGAGCCGCGCGTGTGCTTGATCCACGCCGTGGTGATCGTGTGGTCGAGATTGACGATACCGTTGATCATCCGGGTCGTCACCGGGGAGGCGGGCAGGTCGTGCAGCAAGAGCACGTCCTTGAATTTCTGCAGCCCGCCGGGCACCAGCGCATGGTGATTCAGTGTCAAGTGCGAGATCAGCCGCCAGTGGTTCTGCCCTGCGGCGAACCGGAGCGGCAGGCTGGGCTTGGTCAGCAGACGTGCCATCAGGCCGCCTGTTGCGCCCGGCACTAACAGGTCGCCGGCGGACGTCCCGTAGGGCAACTGGTGCGGGAGTTCGCGGTTGGTGCATGTCACGTCGATCGACAGCGTGCTGCGCTCCACCTCCAGCGCCGCGGCATTGATATCTACCAGCGTCATCCGTTTTTCATGTCCCGGGCTGATCACGGCCAGCACGTCGTCGTGACGCAGCACCCAATGCCGGCCGCCTCCTGCCCCGCCGTGCCCACGTGCATACAGCGGGGTGTATTCCACCGTTTCCGCGTTGCTTACCTGCTGGCGCACGGCTTCGACCGAATACACCTCGTAGGCTTGCGGCCGCGGGCCGTCGGCAACCAGAGAATATTCCGATGCCATGCCGGTAACGGCGACTGGCCTGGCCGGCTGCCTGAAAAGATTGACGACCGTCGTGCAGAACAGGCGCAGGTTCGACGGCTGCAGCGTGCGCAGCATGCGGGCAGTATTGCTGTCCGGTGCCATGCGCGACAGTGCAAGATGGAGCGTCACGCTTTGGCTATCTGGTGGCACGAATGCGCGCAGCGCCGCCAGGTCGATGTCGAAGAAGCGGAACTTGTCGGGAAAGCAGAAGTATTCAGTCAGGATGCGCCACGCACGGTGCGAACGGTCGCCGAATGGAATCAGCGCATCGTCATCCGCGCAGCCAGCCGGAGCCAGCGGCACTGCCGGCAACGGCAGCCACTTGCCGCCCAGTCCTTCGACAAACGCCCCGCTTACATGCATGAACAGCGTATCGTGCAGCGCGGCGCAGAACGACGGATCGCCATCGGCCAGTACACGCAGCGTATCGAGCAGTACTTGAGGCAATGTAAGCCGGGACGACACGGAAGCGATCGTGATCGACAGCGATGCTGTCGCATCCGCAGCCAGCCTGGTGCCGGAAGGTGCCCGAATCAGCGGCTCGAATTTCGCCGACGTGATTGCCAGGGGCGCCAGCGTAACGTCTGTCGCCATGCAGAACTTGCATCGAGTGCCTTGTACGGGCTGTGTCTCGAGCAGCGTCACGCGCTCGATTACCCGCACGCCGGACATCTCCTGCAGCCCCTTGTCGGGCAGGCCGAAATGGATGACCGCGCACGACGGAAATGGACGCAGGTAGTGCGGGAACAGCGATCCCAGCAGCGCCTCGGTGAATTGTGGAAAGCCATCGTCGACCCGCTTCATGATACGGGCCGCCAGCAACGCGAGGGCCTGGATCAAGCGCTCGACATGGGAATCGCCATCGCCAATGCGCAGCCTGTCAGCCACACGGGGGAACCTGGCGGCGAACTCGGCGGCGTAGGCGCGCAATACCACCAGTTCGCGTTCGAAATACGGGAGCAAGTCTTTCATGATCGGTGCCGTAGTGTCGGGAAAGCTCATTATCGTGAGCTTTCCAAACGGCAATTTGAGTCAGATCAATAGAATGCTACCGAGAAACAATCATGCTTGCTTCATTCATTCCTGGAAGGAGAACCATGAGCATTCATTCGAAAGTACTGTGGGGCGAAGGCCTCACCATCGGGCCGCAGCAAATGCAGCGGCTGGACCTGTACCACGAGACCCGGCTGCAGCAGTTGGTCCTGACCATCAGTCCCAGCCTGTGGGGGGTACGCAAGGCGGAATGGAACGAGGATATGCTCGCCAATAACATGCTAACGGCCGAGGCATTGTCGTTGCTGTTCCAGGACGGCGAGATTTACGATGCGCCGATTTCCGACCCGGCACCGCCGTCCGTCAATCTTTCGACGCTCGATGCCGAGGAGCAGGTATTCACGTTCTACGCGGCGCTGCCGCTGTTGAACCACCATGGAGGAAACCTTGAAAGTTCCGGCCGCTACAGGATGAAGGATGTCGAGACCGCCGACCTGTTCACCAGCGAGCTGTCGCTCGGTGTCGATTACCTGACGAAGAATGTGACGCTCGTGCCGCACACCGAGGCGCGCACCGCGTACCTCTCCTTCCCCGTCATCCGCATCAAGCGCTCCCCCACCGGCGGCTTCGAACTCGACCCCATCTTCATCCCGCCCTCCGTCACGCTGGCCACGGCCGCAGGCCTGCCCGGCATGCTCGATGCCCTGCTGGCCAAGCTCAATGCCAAGATCGCGGCGCTGTACGAGCGCCATCGCCAGAATGGCCGCCAGGCGTTCGAGGTCCATACGGGCGACGCGTCGTCGTTCTGGATGCTCAACGTGATCTGCACGGCGGCGGCGCCGCTCACGCATTGCGCGCGCTATCGCCAGCACCATCCCGAGTACGTGTTCGACAAGCTGATGGCGCTAGCCGGCGGCCTGATGACGTTCTCGCCGAAGTACACGCTGGCCGACCTGCCGTCGTACCAGCACGACGATCCGGGCCCTGCATTCCAGAGGCTGGACGACATGATCCGCGACCTGATCGACACGGTGATCTCGTCGCGCTACTTCACGCTGCCGCTGACGAACGATCCGGCGCGCACCTCGCTGCATTACGGCGTGCTGGATCCGGCGCGCGTGGAGCGCCGCACCGAACTGTGCCTGGCGGTCAGCGCGGACATGCCGGCACTGGAACTGGTGGCCGCCGTGCCGCTGCGCTTCAAGATCGGTTCGCCGGACGACGTGGATCGCCTGATCAGCAGTGCGATGCCGGGCGTGGAACTGGTGCACATGGCGCAGGTGCCCGGCGAGGTGCCGGTGCGGCCGAACACGTATTACTTCTCGCTCACCGCGAAAGGCACCCTGTATGACAACATGCTGAAGGCGCAGACGATCGCGATCTATGCGCCGTCGGGCATGAAGGGCATGCGGATGGAGCTGTTCGGCATCGCGCCGTAGGCGCGGCGGGTGCTACGGCAGGCCGAGCGCGTTGCGGATCGCGCGATCGACGACGGGCCAGGCGGGCGAACCGGCCGCCACTTCGTCGTAGTGGCCAGCGCCCGGCAGTACGATCACCTCGGCCGCGTCGCCGGCGGCGCGGGCGCGGCGCGCATAGTCCTCGCCGGCCGAGGGCGGCGCCACGGCATCGAGTTCGCCGTGGATCAGAACCGTGCGGATGCCGGCCGGCAGCATCTCGGCCGGCGACGTGTCGGCAAACACGTCGGGCCGGCCCGCGCTCGGCACGCCGGCCAGCTGCGCCGTCTCGCGGTCGCAGCTGGCGCGGATCAATGCGGCGCCGTTGCGCAGGTCGGCCAGCCCGCCCAGGCTGATCACCGTGGGAATGCGCAGCGGATCGGCCACCCATGCCGGGCTCCATTGCGGCAGCCTGTGGCGCGAGGCGGCCCACTGGGCCAGGTGGCCGCCGGCCGAGTGGCCGACGGCGACGATGCGTTGCAGGTCGAGTCGCGGGTCGTGCTTCGATTCGTCGCGCAGCAGGTCGACCGCGGTGGCCACATCGCGGTACATGCCGGGATAGCCGCCGCCTTCCTCATCGTGCCTGCGGTATTCCACGTTCCATACGGCGATGCCCTGCGCGGCCAGCGCGCCGGCGATATTGCGCATCTGCGTGATGCCGCCGTACTGCACGGTCCAGCAGCCGCCGTGGATCAGCACCACGACGGGGAACGGCCCGTCCCCCTTTGGCCGGAACAGCTCCACGAACTGGGAAGGCGCGTTGCCGTAGGCGATGCGCCGCTCCGGCGGCGGGCCGTCCAGCGCCTGGTAATCCTGCAGCGTCATGGGGGCGGCGCCGGCGGTGCCGATCGTGGCGGCGGCGAGCAGCGAGTGGCGGAGGATCCTGAACATGGCGGCCAATGAAAGACGGGACAAGGCGCAGTATAGCGCCCTGCCCCATCGCGTTGCGTTCGATCAGAACTTGAAGCTGGCGCGCGCGTAGTAGTAGCCGCCGTTGATGCCGAACGGCGAGAACGACGGGTATTTCGTCACGCCCGCGTTGTCCAGGTTCGCGCGGTACACGGCCATCAGTTCGCTGTTCACCTCGTCCGGATACTCGTTGAACAGGTTGTTGGCCCCGGCCGACAGCGTCCAGTTCGGGTTCAGCTTGTAGCTCACTTCAAGATCGGTGATCGCCGTGAAGCCGATCTCGTTCTTGTAGTAGGTGCCGCCGTTCGGCGATTCCCACGTGAAGGCCTTGCCGTACAGCGCCTCGCGCAGGTTGACCGTCCAGGCACCCGAGCGCCACAGTGCGCCGAGGTTGACGCGGGTCTTCGGCGACGCGGTCTCCAGGTTCGAGATCGCCGTGCGGTCCAGCAGCGTTTGCGGCTGCAGCTGGGTTGGCGCCTGGTTGATCTTCGTTACCCGTACCTGGTTCCAGTTGGCCGCCAGCGACCAGTCCACCCGGCCGTACTGGCCGTAGTTGCTGTTCAGCGTGGCCACCAGCTCCAGCCCGCGCGAGCGGGTGTTGACGGCGTTGGTGAAGATGTTGATGCCCGTCTCGCTGACCGTCGGGTCGAGGATGTTGCCGTTGGCGAGGATCGCCGAGACCACGGCCGGCGAGTTGACGGCGCCGCCGGAACCGTAGACCGAACCCGAACCCACGATGCGGTCGCGGATCTTGATCTGGTAGGCGTCCAGCGTGACGGAGACGTTGTTCGCCGGGTTCAGCACGATGCCGGCCGACAGGTTGGTCGACGCTTCCGGCTTCAGACCGTCGATGCCGACCAGCTTCGCGCCGGCCGAATTCGGCGCCAGCTGCACGAAGGCGCTGGTGGGGCCGACGTTGGTGGCCGAGTAGTACGATTCGGCCAGCGTCGGTGCGCGGAAACCGTTCGAGAACGTGCCGCGCAGCGCGACGGTCGGCGTGAAGTCGTAGCGGCTGGTCAGCTTGCCCACCTTGGCGTTGCCGAAGTCGCTGAAGTGTTCATAGCGCGCCGCCAGGTCGACCGTCAGGCCGGCGATCGGGAACGTGATGAAGTTCGCGTAGATCGCCTTGTTGTTGCGGTCATGCTTGCCGGCGTCCGTCAGCGAGAAGCCGGGGTACGACTGCGAGCCTTCCTTGTAGCGCGAGAACTCGTCGCCAGCCTGGATCTCGTACTCGTCCACGCGGTGCTCGAGGCCCATCGCGAACGTCGACGGCTTGGCCCAGCCCATCTCGATCTCGCGGGAGACGTCGAAGTTGTTGGTCCACTGGCTGGCGATGAAGGTACCGGCATGGAACACGGTGGGCGTGAAGCCGGTGTCGTTGTACAGCGAAACGTTGGCCGAATCCACCACGCCGATTTCCGCCTTGTCGCGGCCGTACGTGCTCGAAACTTCCCAGTTCCATGCGCCGCCGAACTTGCCGCGCGCGCCGGCCGTGATCGCGTAGTCGGTTTCCTTCATCGTTTCCTTCGGGCTGAAGCCCAGCGGATAGACGGCCGGCAGCCGGTTCGGCATGCGGTAGTTCTCGTAGGCCCGCGCTTCCTTCTTGCCCCAGGTGGCGAAGGCATACAGCGACGTGTCGTCGTCGATGTCGTAGCCCGCGTTGGCCGCCAGCGTGTTCAGGTGGTACTGGGCATCGCCGGCGATCTTGTTCAGGTGCGGGTAGCCGGGGATCTGCAGCAGCGGCATGCTGGCGATGTTCTGCGGCGCCGTCACGCGCGGGTCGATGTTGCCGCGGTCGCTGTAGCCGTGGTAGCGCGATTCGCCGGTGAGACTGAGGAAGCCCTTGTCGGTCAGGCGGAAGCCGATGTTCGCCGTGCCGTCGCCCGTGTGGCCGCCGCCGTCGACATAGGCGCCGCCGTTGACGTTGCCGGACAGGCCCTGGTTGTTCGATTTCAGGATGATGTTGACCACGCCGGCGATGGCGTCGGTGCCGTACTGGGCGGCGGCACCATCCTGCAGCACTTCGATGTGGTCGATCGCGGCCACCGGGATGTAGTTCAGGTCGGCCGCCGCGCCGCCCTGGTACGGGCCGCCCAGCACGGCCAGGTTGGCGGTGCCGTGGCGGCGCTTGCCGTTCACCAGCACCAGCGTGTTGTTCGGCGACAGGCCGCGCAGCCGGGCCGACAGCGTGAGGTTGGCCGTGTCGCCGCCGAAGGCCTGTGCGGTGAACGACGGGATGTTCTGGGCGATCGCCTGGATCAGGTCCGGCTGGCCGGTGCGCTGCAGCGAGGCCGCGTCCAGCACCTGGATCGGCGAGGCGCTGTTTTCCGCTTTCAGGCCGCTGGCGCGGGTGCCGGTCACGATCACGGCCCCCATCGAAACTGGTGCGCCGGCGGCGCCGGCCATGTTTTCCGCTTGCGGTTCGGGCTCCGGTGCGCCGACCGGATCGGCGGCGAACGATAATCCGGTGTGCAGCAGCATGGCGGCGGCGCCCGACTTGATGATGGCCTTGTGCATTGTGATTCCTTTTCTTGTAGTGAAGATGGAAAACTGGATGCAGCGAAAAACGGACGAAAAAGGGTCCCCCTGCCGGCATGCGCGCCGGCAGTTTCCCCGGACCTCTCAGTCCTTGCAGCGTTGCGGGTTTATTTCTTGGCGGCGACCACCTCGATCTCGACCAGCCAGCCGGTGGAGTTCAACCCGGCCACCTGCATCACGGCGCGCGCCGGCAGGTTCGGCTGCGTGCCGCCGAAGAACTGCGTGTAGCCTTCCATGAAGCCCTTGGTGTCCGCGCGGCCGCCCTTCGACGGATCGCCCACGAGGAACACCTGCATCTTGACCACGTCGCCCATCGTCAGGTTCATGCCCTTCAGGATCTCCTCGATCTTCTTCAGCACGCCCACGGTCTGCGTTTTCGTATCGCCGTAGGCGGCGATCGAGTCCGGGCTGGCGGCCTTGTCGATCATCGGCGGCACCTGGCCGCTGATGAAGTGGATCGTGGCGCTGGCCGGCAGCGTGACGGCCTGCGCGATCGGGAAATCCGAGCCGGGAATCTTGTGGCGCACGATTTCCTGCGCGCTGGCCGAAGTGGTGGCGACGGCGGCGGCCATCAACAGGGCGGCGGCGATGTGCTGTTTCATGAAGCCTCTCTTTCAGTGTTTGTTGGACAGTTGTCCGGCCGAGAAAACCTCGGCCGAAATTTCGGTGCGCAGTGCGGAGACATCGCCTTCGGCAATGGCGGGCGACTGGTTGCCCCAGCTGGAGCGCGCATAGGTCAGCACGGCGGCGATGTCGCCATCGTTCAGGCTCTGCGAAAAGTCCGGCATGCCGCCGCGCCCTTTCAACAGCACGGTGGCCGGTTCCCTGGCCGGCCCCTGCACCAGCGAATTGCCGGCCAGCGCGGGAAACGCGCCCGGAATGCCCTTGCCGCTGGCCTGGTGGCAGGCCGCGCAATTCTTCTGGTAGACGGCCTTGCCGTCGGCGGCCGCCGCGTGCAGCGGCGTGGCGGCCACGAAGCCGACCAATGCCATCAAGGCTGAAACATGGTGCGTCATGCCATCGCCCTTTCATGGATGCGCGCCATCTGCTGCCATGCCGATTCGATCGCGCCGGCCTGCCAGCCCGTCAGGTAGGACAGGTGTTCGCCGGCCAGCAGCACGCGGCCTTCGCCTTCGAGCAGCGTCGGGTAGGCGTTCTTGCGGCTGTCGTCGTTCCACTCGGCCCAGCCGCCCAGGTTGTACTGCACGCGGTGCCAGGCGACCGAAAAGGCGTTGTCGAACGAATCGCGGTAGGCGGGGAAGATCTTTTCGCCGGCGGCCAGCGCGAACTCGGCACGCTCGGCCGGGCTCAGGCCGCTCACTTCGATCGCCGCGCTCTGGTAGTTGTAGTAGCCGAGGATCACTCCCTTCTTCTTTTGCCAGCTCGTCGACGGCAGAGAGATCGTGTTGATGCCTTTCATGTCGGTCAGCACGTGGCCGCCGTAGATGTGTTCATCCTCTTCCCAGAAGCGGCGCTTCATCTGCAGGCCGATCTTGCCCACCGGCGCATAGGCCACCGACTTGATCGCGGCCTTGAAGGCGTCCGAGAAATCGGTATCGACCATGCGCAGCGTGGACAGCGGCATCGTGCACAGGCAGAAATCGGCCGTGACGGTGCTTTCCTTGCCGCTCTTCGTATCCTTGAAGGCGATCGTCACGCTGTTCTCGCCGTGGCTGATCTTTTGCACTTCCGCGTTGTAGCGGATGTGGCGGCCCACGCGCTTTTCGAATGCCTTGGCGATCGAATCCATGCCGTTCACCGGCTGGAACATCGTGTTCTGCATCGGGTAATCCTGCACCGCGCTGTAGATCTTGCCCACGCCGGAGGCGAGCAGGTCGTGGAAGGCCAGCGGATCGGAGAACGAACCCGGTCCCGGGTTCATGCCGGCACCGGGATTGACGGCGAAGCCGCGGCCGCTGCGGCCCTTGTAGCTGAGGTCGCCCGCTTCCAGGTGGCCCTCGTGCTTCAGGTAGTCGAGCAGCGCTCGCTGGTCGTCGCCGGTCAGCTGCTTGTCGAGGCCGTTGCCCTGCACCGTCTTGGCCAGCAGCTCGGCCACGTGGCCGCGCAGGTCGGCCTTGATCTGCGCCGGGCGCAGCCGCTGGTTCGACAGCGGGCCGCCATTCTCTAGGTAGACGAACGAATGGTCGTTATCGTTGACCATCACTTCCAGCGGCACGTCGAACTGGCGCGTGTAGTGCAGCGTGGACTGGTGGTGCAGCGGAATGCGCCACGGCCCGTGGTTGATGTACTGCCCTTTTTCAAACGCGCAGCGCTGCGTTTCGCCGCCCAGCTCCGTGAGCTCGAAACCGTTGCGCGCGGTCTGGCAGCGGCCGCCGGCAAAGCCGCGCGCTTCCAGCACCTGCACGCGGTAGCCCAGCTTGGCCATCTCGTAAGCGGCCGTCATGCCGGCCAGGCCGGCGCCGAGGATCACCACCGACTTGCCCTTGCCGCTGCCGCTCAGCGCCGGCGGGCCGGACATCGTCGACCCGATGCCCATGCCCCAGGCATTCATCGCGTTCAGCAGCAGCCCGGTCCCGCCCACCGCGGCGGCACGGTACAGGAAATCGCGCCGCGTTACCGCTTTCATCAATCCACTCGTCATCGCAGCCCCTTGTGTTGGTGAACTTGCTTGCACATAGGTATCTAGCAATCGGTGTGCCACGGCTTGTCCGGAAAGCACTCTTTTCGGCGAGGCGAATGAAGTCGTTTCGGCCACGGCGCCTGGCGTGGCATGGCGGCGCGTGCCGCGGAGGGCGGGCCGACATGGGCGTCACACTTTGTTCGATGGGTGCGAAAGCGCGACAGTCCGTTCGGCGCCGGGCCATGCACCAGCACGACGCAGCGGGGCCATCGCGCATTCCTTGATGTAGCGCAGCAAATGTCCTGGGGCCAGGCCCCAGGTCAAAGACTGTGCAAGATCAAAGAATGGCCTGGGGTCAGACGCCAGGTCAAAGTCTGTGCAAGATCAAAGATGTCCACCGGGCGGAAGCCGGGCTGTCCGGCGCCAGGCCAAAAAAAAGCGCGCCGGGTGGCGCGCTGAAAATACGACGAGGTTGAAAAAAGGTCAGCCGACGAACCCGGCGATGATGCGTTCGAAGCTGGGGTACTGGCCGGCCGCCTGCGGGCGGCGGACCGGCGCTTCGGGCTGCGGGAAGGGGCGCGCCGTGGCGGTGCTGCGCTGGCAGGCATGGAAACGCATCGGCGCGGCCGGGTCGGGCAGGTAGACGCCATCGCCGATGATCCCGTCGTGCTCGCCATTGTCGTCGCATGCCACGCGCACCACCCAGCGGCCGCGCTGGCGCGCCCGTTCGAACCAGCGCTCTTCCACCGCCTTGGCGCAGGTGTACAGCTGGCCGTTGACGCTGATGCCCTCCTCGGTCACCAGCGCATCCTGCAGCGGCAGCAGCGCGCAGCGCACCAGGTCTTCGGCGTATTGCTTCAGAGCGGTGCCGCGCTCGCGCATGCCCCAGTCCCACAGTTGCAATGGCGCCGGGCCCTTGCCGTCGCCCTGCAGGTTGTGCTCGAGGATGGCGTCGATGACGAGGCGGCGGAACTGGCCGATGTCGAGCGCGCCATCGAGCGCACCCAGTTCGGGCGCGGTGGAGGACGGCAGCGCGGGCGCGTCGGCGCGCAGCAGGCCGAAACGGCGCTCCAGCGCGGTTCGCGCCGGCACCTCGGCCGGAATGCCCGTCACGCAGCGTATGCCGAAATTGTCCTGCAATGCGCGGCCGCCGTCGCCGCCGGCCAGCGCGCCGGGCACCAGCAGCCGGTCGGGCAGGTGGCGGCAGGGCCAGTCCTGCGCGGCGATCGCGCGGCCGTGCCGCAGCGCGAGGCGCGGCTTGTCCGCCGCGCAGTTGGCGAGCGCCGTCAGCGCATGCTGCCAGGCGGGTGCCTCCAGGCTCACGTGAAAGCCCGTGACCATGCCGGAAAACATGTCGCTGACGAGGTAGACGACGGGCCGGCCGGCCAGCCGGCGGCGGTCGCCGCCGGCCAGCAGCTGCACGTCCGCGCGCACGGCGGCCACCTGGAAGGCGGCACCCGGCCGCCCTTCCGCATCCACCAGCGCATGCGGCGCCAGGGGCAGAGGGCGCGGTGCCGGGCGCAGGATGCGTCCCTGGTCGAGCCAGTAGCTGAACTGGCCGAAGCTCGGCACGGCATCGCTGGCGGCGGCGCGCACCACGTGCATCGTGTCGGGCACGACGCGGCGTTCGCAGAAGAATTCGCGCAGCATCGCTTCATACGCGCCGCGGCGCGAAAAACGCGTGCCGGTATAGGTGGCCGCGGCAACGCGGAACACGCGGCGCATCGGCTCGTCGACATTCACGCCCGGTGGCGCGCCTTCGCGGCGCGGCCGGCCGCGCTTGATGCCGGCGGTGGAGGCGCGTGTCTTGCCCCGCGCGCCGCTGTTCGAATAGTCCGGCAGCAGCGCGTTCGGCGTCTGCCCGCGCTGCCAGTAGCGGCGCAGGTAACGGTAGATCGTGGGGTGCGATACGCCGTGGCGTGCCGTGTAGTCGGCGATCATCTGGCCGCGCCGGCGCGATTCGTAGATGCCGGGTTCGTCGCCCGTGAGCTCGGCGACGATGGCCCAGGCCCGCTCGCGCAGCGCGAGGTGGCCCGGCTTGATCGCCTCCTGGTCCGCCACGACCAGCCAGGGATCGTCCGCCAGGCGGCGCGCGCGGCCCGAAGCCAGGTCGGCTTCCAGTTCCGGCAGCCGCGCCGGCTCCACGTCGCAGCCCTTGCCGTCCATGTCGAACAGCCAGGCCATCGTGCGCGCCGGGTCGATCCACAGCACCCGCATCGTGCGGCGCCGTGGCGCGCCATATTGAAGTAAGTCGTTTCGCAGTAACATCCGCCCTCCTCGGTGGAGAGTAATAATGCAGATGTCTATGCAAGTATCGGGCCAGCCTCTGCCGAGGTCATTGGGCCCTGAAACACCCTTCGGCGGGCGCGATGGGCATTATCGTGGTGCAGGCACGGCACCGTGTCCGTGCACCAATCTTACTAATGGCTTACAGGGCGTGTCCATAATGAACATGGGCCGCCCATGCGGGCGGCCCATCCGTGTCGGCGCCTGGCCGGTGCCCGCTTGGCGCTTGGCGCTTGGCGCTTGGCGCTTAGCGCTTAGCGCTTGGCCTTCGCCTTGCCGGCGACCGGCTTCTTCGGCGGCGTGTGCTTGCCGGACTGCGGCGGCATCGCATCGGCCTTGCTGATCTTCAGCTGCTGGCCGCCGACCCATACCTTGCCCAGGTGGCGGAAGATCTCGTCCGGCATCCCGTCCGGCATTTCCAGCACCGTGTGGTCCTCGAAGATCTCGATACGGCCGATGTAGCGCGCTTCCAGCCCGCTTTCATTGGCGATCGCGCCCACGATGTTCGACGGCGTGGCCTCGTGGTTGGTGCCCACTTCGATCCGGTAGGCGCGCATTGCCAGGCCGTCCTGCGCCTTGACGCGCTTCTTCTTCGGCGCTTCTTCCTCCACGGCGTCGGCCACCACGGCATCGAGGCCCTTGGGTTCCGCTGCCCTGGATTCCGCTGCCTTCGGTGCCGCGGCCCTCGGTGCCGCTTCGGGCGCCGACTCCCGTGCCGGCTTCGGCGCCGCTTTCGGCGCCGCCCTGGCCGGTGCCGGCGCCGGTGCGCCCGCCACGTTCGCAGCGGGCTCGCCGTCGCGGCGAATCCGCATCGGCCGGCCCGCCACCCGCACGCCGGTCAGCGTGTCGAGCACGTCGGCCGGCAGGTCGGCCGGCATGTCGAGCACCGTGTAGTCTTCGAAGATCTCGATGCGGCCGATGAACTTGGAGTCGACGCCGCCCTCGTTGGCAATCGCGCCGACGATGTTGCCCGGCTTGACGCCGTCCTCGTAGCCCACTTCGATGCGGTACGTCGCCATGCCCGGCTCCGGTTCGCGGGCGATGCGCTCTTTCTTGGGATAGGCCGGGCGTTCCGGGCGCTCGGCACGTTCCGGGCGCTCGAACCTGTCACCGCGGTCGCCACGATCGGGGCGGGCGCCGCGCTCTTCGCGCTGGGGCGCCGCCGGGCGGCCATCCTCGTGCCAGCCTTTTTCCGATTTCTTGTCGAGCAGCAGCGGGGTGTTCCCGCGTGCCAGCTTCGCCAGCGCGGCGGCGATTTCGCTGGCCGGCACATCGTGTTCGCGCTCGTAGTCGGCAACCAGCGCCTGGAACTGCTCCAGGCCGCCTTCGGCCAGCGTTTCCGTGATCTGGTCCTTGAACTTGGCGATGCGCACGTCGTTGACGGCCTGCAGCGTCGGCAGGTCCATCGGCTTGATCGGCTGGCGCGTGGCGCGTTCGATCGTCTTGAGCAGCGTGCGTTCGCGCGGCGTGATGAACATGATCGCATCGCCGCTGCGGCCGGCGCGGCCGGTGCGGCCGATGCGGTGCGTGTAGCTTTCCGCGTCGTACGGCACATCGTAGTTCACCACGTGGCTGATGCGCTCCACGTCCAGCCCGCGCGCGGCCACGTCGGTGGCCACCAGGATATCGATCTTGCCATCCTTGAGCTGGCCGATCGTGCGTTCGCGCGCCGCCTGCTGCATGTCGCCGTTGATCGCGGCGGCGGAGAAACCGCGCGCGGCCAGGCGTTCGGCCAGTTCCTCGGTGCCGATCTTGGTGCGGCTGAAAACGATCATGCCGTCGAACGGCTCCGCTTCCAGGATGCGGGTCAGCGCGTCGAGCTTGTGCATGCCCGATACCAGCCAGTAGCGCTGGGTGATGTTCTCGGACGTGGTGGTCTTGGCGGCCACCGTGATTTCGGCCGGGTCGCGCAGGTAGGTGTTGGCGATGCGGCGGATCGCCGACGGCATCGTGGCCGAGAACAGCGCGGTCTGGCGCGATGCCGGCGTTTCCTGCAGGATGCGCTCGACGTCGTCGATGAAACCCATGCGCAGCATCTCGTCGGCCTCGTCGAGCACCAGCGTCTTCAGCTTCGACAGGTCGAGCGAACCCTTGTCCAGGTGATCGATCACGCGCCCCGGCGTGCCGACCACGACGTGCACGCCGCGCCGCAGCGCGGACAGTTGCGGGCCGTAGCTCTGGCCGCCGTAGATCGGCAGCACGTGGAAATTCGGGATATTGGCGGCATAGCGCTGGAACGCCTCGGCGACCTGGATCGCCAGTTCGCGGGTCGGTGCCAGCACCAGCGCCTGCGGCGTGACCTGGCGGATGTCGATCCGCGACAGGATCGGCAGCGCGAACGCGGCCGTCTTGCCGGTGCCGGTCTGCGCGGTGCCGAGCACGTCGCGGTTGGCCAGCAGGTGGGGAATGGTCTGCGCCTGGATCGGCGACGGGGCTTCGTAGCCCACGTCGCTCAGTACTTTCAGCAGCGGGGCGGACAGGTTCAGTTCGGAAAACAGGGAAGGTATGGCAGTCATGACGGCACTCGCGATAAATTATTGTTCGAATCGCCCAATGCGACAGGAAAGGGCATAGTTTACCCTGTCCGCGCCATGGCCGTCTCACGGATGGCGCCGCGGCCGCGTCGGCTCAGCCGTTTTTCGGCTATATTTGCCGGTTGCCGCCCTGCCCGGGCCCCGGCCCCCGGCCCGAACTTGCGCTGGAAAGCAGCAGCACGGCAGCAATCCGCCCGCCCAACACTTCGCAGGAATCATCATGTTCAAACTGTCGACTTCGTTCTTCCTGGCCCTGGCCGCCGTTACCGGCAGCGCCGTCCATGCCGCCGGCGCCGCCTACGGCCCCGAACTGCAGGGCTTCAAGTACCCGTACCCGGTGCAGCATTTCCGCTTCAATTCGCAGGGCCAGACGATGCAGATGGCCTACATGGACGTGAAACCGGCCGGCAAGGCGAACGGCCGCACGGCGGTGCTCATGCACGGCAAGAATTTCTGCGGCGCCACGTGGGAAGGCACGATCGCCGCGCTGTCGCAGGCCGGCTACCGCGTGGTGGCGCCCGACCAGGTGGGCTTCTGCGCCTCCAGCAAGCCGCCGCAGTACCAGTACAGCTTCCAGCAGCTGGCCGCCAACACGATGGAGCTTCTGAAGAAGGCCAGTATCGACAAGGTGGTGCTGGTCGGCCACTCCACGGGCGGCATGCTGGCCACCCGCTTCGCGCTGATGTATCCGCAGAACGTGTCGCACCTGGTGATGGTCAACCCGATCGGCCTGGAAGACTGGAAACAGCTCGGCGTGCCGTACCGCACCGTGGACCAGTGGTTCGAGCGCGAGCTGAAGGTGTCGGCGGAGGGCATACGCAATTATGAAAAAAGCACTTATTACATGAACCGCTGGAAGCCCGAGTACGAAAAATGGGTCGACATGCTGGCCGGCCTGAACGCCGGCCCGGGGCAGCGGCTGGTGGCGTGGAACTCGGCGCTGATCTACGACATGATCTACACCCAGCCGGTGGTGCACGAATTCCCGCAGCTGAAGGTGCCGACGATCCTGATGAACGGCGACGGCGACACCACGGCGATCGGCAGCGACATCGCCCCGCCGGAAGTAAAGGCGAAGATCGGCAACTACAAGGTGCTGGGCAAGGAAGCCGTCAAGCGCATCCCGCAGGGGCGCCTGGTCGAGTTCCCGGGCCTGGGGCATGCGCCGCAGATCGAGGATCCGGCGGGATTCCACAAGGCGCTGCTGCAGGCACTGGCGCAGTAAGCGCTCTCCGGTACGGTATCGCTCAGCCGCCCGCCCCCACCGTCATGCCGTTGCCGGCCGCCAGCTGCGCCTCGTTCTCGTCGAGCACGGTGTTGATGGCGGTGGCCGGCACGGGGCGGCTGAAGTAGTAGCCCTGCATCTGCGAGCAGCCGTGCTCGCGCAGGAACGACAGCTGGTCCAGCGTTTCCACGCCTTCGGAGATCACCTGCAGGTTCAGGTTCGCCGCCAGCGCGATGATGGTGGTGACGATGGCCGCATCGTCCGGGTCGATCGTCAGGTCGCGCACGAAGGCCTGGTCGATCTTCAGCACGTCCACCGCGAAGCGCTTCAGGTGGGCCAGGCTGGAGTAGCCGGTGCCGAAATCGTCGATCGCCAGCTTCACGCCGAGCTTTTTCAGTTCGAGCATCACGCCGATCGCGTGCTCCACGTCGTTCATCACCGCGCTTTCCGTCAATTCGAGTTCCAGCGTTGCCGGTTCCAGCCCCGTTTCGGCCAGTACGCGCGCCACGTCCGCCACGAAATCCTGTTCCGCCATCTGCCGCGCCGAGACATTGACGGCCACCCGCAGGTAAGGGCGCCCTTCCCGTTGCCATTCGACCAGCTGGCGGCAGGCGCTTTCCAGCACCCACGCGCCCAGCGGCAGGATCATGCCGGTTTCTTCCGCGAGCGGGATGAAGCGGCCCGGCGCCACCATGCCCATTTCCGGATGCTGCCAGCGCACCAGCGCCTCCATTGCCACGATGCGGCCGCTGGCGATGTCCACCTGCGGCTGGTAATACAGCACGAATTCGCGGCGTTCGAGCGCGCGGCGCATCGCCGTTTCCATCTGCACCCGCTCGCCCAGCCGCTCGCGCATGGCGGTGGTATAGAACTGGTAATTGTTGCCGCCCATTTCCTTGGCGCGAAACATCGCGATATCGGCCCGTTCCATCAGCACGGCGGCATCGGTGCCGTCGTCCGGGCAGATCGCCACGCCGGCGCTGCCGGAAATGAATTGCTCCTTGTCGTCGAGCATCAGCGGGGCGGCCAGCGCGGCCAGCAGCCGCTGTACCTGCTCGGGCCGGGGATGGCGCGCACCGTTCTCGGGCAGCAGCGTCAATGCGAATTCGTCGCCACCCAGCCGGGCCAGCGTATCGTCCGGCCCCAGGGTTTCGCGCAGCCGCGCGGCCACGATCTGCAGCAGCCGGTCGCCGCCCCGGTGGCCCACGCGGCTGTTGGTGAACTTGAAGCGGTCCAGGTCGAGCGACACCACCCACAGCGCGCGGCCATCGTGCATCGCCTGGCTGATCGCGCCATGCAGGTGCTCGTGGAGCAGCAGCCGGTTCGGCAAGCCGGTCAGCGCGTCGTGCGTGGACTGGTGGTGCAGTTCCGTCTCGTAAGCCTTCATCGCCGTGATGTCGTAATGGATCGCCACGAAATGGGTGACCACGCCATGCTCGTCGCGCACCGGCGAGATATGGGCCTCCACCCAGAACTGCGTGCCATCCTTGCGGTAATTGCGCAGCACCGCGTGCCCGTCGCGCTGCTCGCGCACGGCGGTGCGCAGCGTCTGCGCGCCCGGCTGGCCGGTATCGTCGCGGTACATCAGCCGCGGGCTCTGGCCCATCACCTCGTCGCGCGTGTAGCCGGTCTGCTCCTCGAACGCCGGGTTGACATAGACGATCGGATTGCCGGCGCCGGCCTCCATGATCATGATCACGTTGGTCGACGATTCGATCGCGCGTTCCCGCAGCAGCAGCGAGCGGTTCGCCTGGGCCAGTTGCGCCGTACGCTCCTCGACCAGGCGCCGCACCGTGCGGTTGCGCGTGGCGAGCGTGTGGGCCCAGGCCGTGCCCAGCAGCGTCATCACGACCCCCAGCGCCAGCGCCGACAGCGATGCCAGGTGATCGGCCAGCCCCACCGCGCGATCCATGTCCGCCACCACCTGCCACTGGCGTCCGGCCACGTCGATCGGTACCGACAGCGGCGCGGGCGGCCGCGGGTACAGCCACGACACCGGCGCCATCACGACCGGCTGGTCAAGTTCCGGCGGCGGCGTTCGATAGACCAGGCTTTCCGGGATCTCCCGGCTGTCGGCATAGACATGCAGGCCCACGCGCTGCATGCGCTGGTCGCGGGCATTGAGCACATGGGGCAAGCCGGAAGGCTGCAGCACGTGCGCCACCATCGCACCGGGATCGAGCGCCACCGAGGTTTCACCAATCACCGCCGCACGGCGCGCCGCCATGCCATCGAGCGGCGCACCGAAGCGGTAGACCGGCATCGACACCACCATGCCGGCCACGGTGCCCGGCAACTGTGCCAGCGCCGTCAGCCGGCCGGCTGCGGGCGCGCCGGTGTCGTAGGCGCGCTGCCGGCTGGCTTCGTCGCCGGAAAACATCGTATCCAGGCCCAGCGCCGAGGCATTGGCGCCGAACGGCTCCACGTATTCGATCACGCGGTAGCGGGCACGCCGCGCTGCCGGCACGGTGCGGCCGTTGCGCAATTCCGTCACCTGGGCGCCGGGCAGCACTTGCCGCAGCCCGGCCTCGAACGCATCGCGCTCGGCATCGTCGATGAAACGCAGGTAGCTGATGCCCACCACGAACGGATAGCGGGTCGTCAACGGAACGACGAAGCGGTGGAACTCGTCGCGCGTGACGGCGGGCTTGCTGGCGAACAGCTGGTTCACGCTGCGCAGGCTGTCGATGACGTTGTTGATGCCTTCGGATAGCGCAAACACCCTCACGTGCGCGCGTTGCGTAAACGTGAGCACGATGCGGTCCTGCTCCAGCCGGCTGATGCCGGTGAACAGCAGACCCGTCAGGCCGAGTCCACACAGCAACGCCAGCAGTGCAGGCACGTGTTGCCGTGCATTCCTGGCCCGGGCGAGAACGTTGGTGTCGGGAATTCGGGCCACCTTGGGAACAGGTTGGACGGGACACCAGAGTAGCACGGTTGCAGTCACGCTCGCGCCGGGATGGAAGGCGACGCATAACTTATTGCCGGCTTATACTGACTTTCCCGGCACGCGTTGCCGGGAGGACCGATTTTCATACAGGAGGACACATTGGACAGCGATACGAAATGGATCGACATCGAGGGTGCCGACGGCACCTTCCAGGCTTACCAGGCGTTGCCGCGCGGCGGCAAGGGCCCCGGCATCGTGCTGATCCAGGAGATTTTCGGCGTCAATGCGCACATCCGCAGCGTGGCCGAGCAGTTCGCGGCCGATGGCTACGTGGTGCTGGCACCGGATCTGTTCTGGCGCCAGGGCGCCCATATCGAACTGACGTACGACGAGGCGGACTGGAAAAAGGCCGTGGCGCTGAAAGGCGCCTCGGACAACGGCAAGGCGGTGGCGGACGTGGCGGCCACGATCGAAGCGCTGCGCGGCCTCGACGGCGTGCAGAAAGTGGCCTCGGTAGGTTTTTGCTGGGGCGGACTGCTGTCCTACCTGGCGGCGGCCGCCGGCAACGTGGATGCGGCGGTGGCCTACTATGGCGGCGGCATCCAGAACCAGCTGGACAAGGCCGATGACGTGAAAGTGCCGCTGTTGCTGCATTTCGGCGGCAAGGACAGCCACATCCCGAACGATGCCGTGAAAAGCATCGCGGAACGCTTCGGCGAGCGGGACAACGTGGAAATCCACGTCTACCCGGAAGCGGAGCACGGCTTCAACTGCTCGCACCGCGGCAGCTACCACCAGCGTTCGGCCGCCGAGGCGCGCGGCAACACGCTGCTGTTCCTTTCCGAAAACCTGTAGGCACACCGCCGCACGCTCGTCCCGCCGCGGCAAATGGCGGCGCCCGCGCTAAAATGGATTTTTCAATCCCGGACGCCCCGCGCGGGCGCGCTCCAGCCATGGCCAGACTCAAGCTTGCATTCCCCGAAGAGCAGTTCATTTACTCGACCCTGATGTCGGTGCGCATCACCGACATCAACCACGGCAATCACCTGAGCAACGACTCGATGATCTCGATGATTTCCGAGGCACGCGCGCGCTTCCTGTATGAAAACGGCGTGCGCGAAACCGGGGACGACGGCTGCGGCATCATCGTGACCGACCTGGCCACCACCTACCGCGCCGAAGCCCATGCGCGCGACCAGTTGCTGTTCGAAGTGGGCGTAATGGACTTCAACAAGTACGGCGGCGACATCATCTTCCGCGTTACCCGCCCGGCGGACGGCGTGCTGGTGGCGATGGCGAAGTACGGTTTCGTGTTCTTCAACTACCGCCTGAAGGAAGTGGTGCCGATGCCGGACGATTTCCGCGCGAAGTTTCCGCGCGTCAACTGGGTCGATGCGTGATCGCCCCATGATCGATCAGCGGGCGAGTCGTGGAGGCCGGGTCAGCGCTGGCTTACCTGCGCGCCCATGACCGATTTCTGGAACCAGTCGTCGATCATCTGCTTTTCATAGCGCAGCGCGTCGCCCGATGAATAGCGGTTGATGCGCTGCTGGTACATCATGTTCTTCAGGCCCTCGGTGTCCATGCGGATCACCCGGCCGTTTTCCTCGAGCGTATAGCTGAGCTTGAGCGTGGGCCAGTCGGCGCCGCCGCGCATGATGCGGATATCGTCCATGGCCCAGCGGCGCGGTTCCTCGCGGCCGGCCAGGTCGATGTCGGTCACGGTGATCTTGAGCTCCTGCCCGGGGGGCAAGTCCTTTGCCAGCTTGTCGAAATGCCGGGTCATTTCGCGCAGGACCTGGTCGCGCTCGTGCAGCGAGCGCGGCATGTCGATGAATTCATCGGGCTTTTCATAGTTGACCGTCACGCCGGCGCTGGCGGCGCCTGCCGCTGCCAGCAGCGCCGCGGCCAGCCAGGTGCGAGGTTGCAGTCGCATCATCGTTCCTTTCAGGCGTTTCTCTGGTGATCGAGGCATCAAATATACTCCGATTGCTCCGCCGGATCGTTTCCGGTGTCACGATGTTGTAACAAGTCGCAACTACCATGCTGGCATCTTTCACAACCTGGATGCCTTGTTCATGTCCGAGTACCTCGACCCTTCCCGCCGCCGCCTGTTGAAGTTCCTGTCGGGTACCCCGCTGCTGCTGCCGCTGACCGGGGGCAGCGCCGCTGCCGCCCTGCTGACCGCATGCGGCGGCGACAGCGACGACACGTCCACGTTCACGCCGCCGGCCACGCCGACGCCGGCCACGCTGACGTCCGTGACGTTCTCGGCGATGGCCGCGCCGACGCTGGCCGACGCCGCGAAAATGGCGACCACCACCGTGGGATCGTCGCTGGTGGCCAGCTACAGCGACACCAGCAAGACCACCTACGCGTTGAAGTACGAGACGTTCTTCATCACCGGCGCGATGGTGCCGAACGGCAGCGGCGGCACGATCCTTTCCGGCGGCTATTACGACATCAACAACCAGCCGATCCTGGACAAGACCGACCCGAACCGCCGGCAGTTCTTCTCCGACTGCCCGGACGGCAGTTCGCTGTTGAAGCTTGCCAATGCCACCGTGACCGGCGTGAAAGGCAACCCGGTGTTCGCCGTGGTGCAGTTCGAATACACGAGCCGCAACGTGAAGGGCGACTCGATGTACGGCCTGCTGCCGTCGCCGATCGCGATCCTGACGCTGGACCAGGACAAGGCCACCGGCGCCCTGACGCTGGTGAAATACCACAACGTCGATACCAGCCCGGCCAACGGCCTGTGGATCACCTGCGGCGCCAGCCGCTCGCCGTGGAACACCCACCTGTCGAGCGAGGAATACGAGCCCGATGCCAGCACGATCGCCACCGATGCGCAATTCCGCGATTTCTCGCTGAACCTGTACGGCGACGCCGCGAAGGCCAACCCGTACCACTACGGCCACCTGCCGGAAGTGACCGTCAATCCGGACGGCACCGGCAGCATCAGGAAGCACTACTGCCTGGGCCGCATCTCGCACGAACTGGTGCAGGTAATGCCGGACGAGCGCACCGTGCTGATGGGCGACGACGCCACCAATGGCGGCCTGTTCATGTTCGTTGCCGACAAGGCGCAGGACCTGTCGTCCGGCACGCTGTTCGTGGCGAAATGGCAGCAGAAGACCACCGATAACGGCGGTTCGGCCGACCTGACGTGGATTCGCCTGGGCAAGGCTACGAGCGCCGAGATCAAGGCGCTGGCCGACCGCTACAAGGCGGCCGACATCATGGACATCCGGACCGCCGACCCGGCCGACGCCACGTACACGAAGATCCCGTTCAGCGGCAAGAGCAACTGGGTCAAGGTCAAGCCCGGCATGGAACTGGCGGCCGCCTTCCTGGAAACGCACCGCTATGCGGCGCTGAGGGGCGGCAGCCTGGGCTTCACGAAGATGGAAGGCACCACCGTCAACGCCAAGGACAAGATCGCCTACTCCGCGATCGCGGCGATCGGCTCGCAGATGAAGGATGGCTCGGGCGGCATCGCCATCAAGGGGCCGAGCGCCGGCGCCGTCTATGCGCTGAACATGAAGGGCGGCCAGAAGGATACCGCCGGTACGGCGATCGACAGCGAATGGGTACCGGTCGACATGGCCGCCGTCCCGGCCCTGCTCTCCGAGGACCTGGCCACGCCGGACGCGCTGGGCAACACCGCCAATGCCGACAAGGTGGCCAACCCGGACAACATCAAGTTCTCGGAAAAGCTGCGCACGCTGTTCGTGGGCGAGGATTCCAGCACGCACGTCAACAACTTCCTGTGGGCCTACAACGTGGACACGAAGGTGCTGACCCGCGTGCTGTCGAACCCGGCCGGCGCGGAATCGACCGGCCTGCACGCGGTGGACGACATCAACGGCTTCGCCTACATCATGAGCAATTTCCAGCACGCCGGCGACTGGAACGTATCGCGCAACGCGTCGGGCGCCATCACGGGCGGCCTGCACAAGAACGTGGTCACCACGCTCGACCCGCTGATCCGCGCCAACTACCGCGACGGCTACGGTGCCGCCGTCGGTTACCTGACCGGCATGCCGTCCCTGTCGTAAGCCCCACTCCCCGGAGGGAGGCCCGCGGGCGGCAAGCCCGCACAACGGAGTCCTGATGCGTCGTGCTCACGGCGCAATCCTTCGCCGCACCCGGCTCGCGCCGCGTGCGGTTTTTTTTCGACAGCGCAAGATGCGCCTGGTGTCCGACACCGGTTTTCCGTGATCCTCCCAGATGGTGTCGAATCCGGCTCATGCGCAGTTTTCTGTGCGTTTCCTAACGGCCCTTCTACCATGGCTGGCGCACACTCTGCTCCTCAGCCACATGGAGTCCACCACATGCCCGAAGGCCCTTCCCTCGTCATCCTGAAAGAACTGGTGCAGCCGTACGAAGGCCGCACGATCGCGGCGGCGCACGGCAACAGCAAGGCGGTGCCGTTCGACGATCTGCCCGGCCAGCCGGTCCTGTCGCTGCGCACCTGGGGCAAGCACTTCCTGATCGAACTGCCGCTGTTCACCCTGCGCATCCACTTCCTGATGTTCGGCAGCTACCGGATCGACGAACGCAAGGAAAACAGTCCCGAACGGCTGTCGCTGGCGTTCGAGGAAGGCGGCGAGCTCAATTTCTACACGTGCGCGGTGCAGTTGATCGAAGGCGACCTCGACAAGGCCTATGAATGGCATGCCGACGTAATGGCCGATGCGTGGAAGCCGGCCGCCGCGCTGAAGAAACTGCGGGCCATGCCGGAAACGCTCGTCTGCGATGCGCTGCTCGACCAGACGATCTTTTCCGGGGTGGGCAACATCATCAAGAACGAAGTGCTGTTCCGCCTGAAGATCCACCCGCTGTCGACAGTGGGCGCGCTGCCGGCCGCCAGGCTGCGCGAACTCGTAAAGCAGGCCCGGCAATACAGTTTCGAATTCCTCGAGTGGAAGAAGGCCTACGTGCTGAAGCAGCACTGGCTCGCCCACACGAAACGGATATGCCCGCGTTGCAACGTTGCCTTTCACAAGGCGCACCTGGGCAAGACCAAGCGCCGCACCTTCTGGTGCGAACGTTGCCAGAAACGCTACGGCGAGGTGTTGTAAAGCCGTAGCGCAATCACTATTTCCTGTTGTTAATAAGGAAGGCGACGCATACAATCGGTCATCATGCCCGTAATCCGGGCAGTATTTTATTGTTTTCCCCTTCCTGAAACCCCGTGCCATGTCCTTTCTGTCTACCGCATCGCCCAAACTGCCGCCCTGGAAAATCCTGCTGGTCGACGACGAGCCCGACATCCACGACATCACGAAACTGACGCTGGCCCGCTTCCGCCTCGATGGCCGCGGGCTGACGTTCCTGCATGCCTACAGCGGCCAGGAGGCCAAGGCCGTGCTGACACGCGAGAGCGACATCGCGCTGGTGTTCCTGGACGTGGTGATGGAGCGCGAAGACAGCGGCCTGGAAGTGGCGCGCTGGATGCGGCAAGACCTGGACAACCAGTTCACCCGCATCGTGCTGCGCACCGGCCAGCCGGGCCAGGCGCCCGAGGAACGCGTGATCGTCGACTACGACATCAACGACTACAAGGAAAAGACGGAGCTCGACCGCACCAAGCTGTTCACCACCACGTTCGCGGCGCTGCGCGCCTACCGCGACATCATGAAGGTCGAGGACGCGCGCCAGCAGCAGGTCCACTACCGCGAGGGGCTGGAGAGGGTGATCGCGGCATCGACCCACATCTTCAAGCAGCGCAACCTGAAGGACTTTGCCAGCGGCCTGCTGCAGCAGGTCGTGGCGCTGTTGCGGCTCGAGCACAGCATGCTGCTGCGGCTGCGCGGCGCCACCGCGATCGCCGGCGAAGGCGATTTCGAGGTACTGGCACAGATCGGCGAGGAAACGCTGCTGACGCCGGAACTGATCGCCCAGCTGCAGGCGGCCGAACGCAACCGCATTTCGCGGCTGGAGGGCGACGTCTATGTCGGCTATTTCCCGAACCACAGCGGCAAGGCTTCGCTGCTGGTGCTGAAAGGCGTCGACGAGATTTCCGAGATCGATACCAAGCTGCTGGAAATCTTCTGCAGCGACGTGGCGATCGCCTTCGACAACATCTTGCTGAGCCAGGAGATCACCGATACCCAGGCCGAACTGATCATGCGCCTCGGCGACGTGGTCGAATCGCGCTCCCACGAAGCGGGCAACCACGTGCGCCGCATGTCCGAGGTGTGCCACCTGCTGGCGAAAGCCTCCGGCATGCCGGACGACGAAACCGCGGTGCTCAAGCATGCCGCGCCGATGCACGACATCGGCAAGATCGCCACGCCCGATGCCGTGCTGCTCAAACCCGGCAAGCTCGATGCGGATGAATGGGAAATCATGAAGCAGCACCCGGCCGTGGGCGCGTCGATCCTCGACGGCTCGCAGCGCCCGATCCTGAAGGCCGCCGCCGTGATCGCCCACCAGCACCATGAGAAATACGACGGCACCGGTTATCCGCAGGGACTGAAGGGCGAGGAGATTCACGTGTATGCCCGCATCGTCGCCGTGGCGGACGTGTTCGACGCACTGATGCACAAGCGCGTCTACAAGGATGCCTGGCCGGTCGACCGCGTGATCGCCCACCTGCGCGAAGTCGCCGGCCACCACCTCGATCCGCGTTTCGTCGAACTGCTGATCGAGAACGTGGACGAGGCGCTGGCGATCACCGCGCGGCTGCCGGACTGACCGGGATCAGCGCTTGCGCTGGTCGCGCGGGAACCGCAGCTTGTAGTGCAGGCCCATGCCGGGCGCGCTGGTCGCCCGGATCGTGCCGCCCAGCGGGCCGGTGACGAGGTTGTACAGGATGTGCGCCCCCAGCCCCGAGCCGCCGCTGCCCCGCTTCGTGGTGAAGAACGGGTCGAACATCTGGCCCAGCGTGTGCTGGTCCATGCCGATGCCGTCGTCGCTGTAGTCGAACGTCACGTGATCGCCGTCGAGCCGCCCGGCGATCCGGATGGCGCCCGGCTGGTCTTCGCCGAAGCCGTGCACCAGCGAATTCTCGATCATGTTCGTGACGATCTGCGACACCGCGCCGGGGAAGCTGTCCAGGTCGATGTCCGCCGGGCAGTCCACCTCGACCTTGACCGCCTTGCCTTTCAGCTTGGGCTGCAGCGACAGCAGCACCTCGGCCACGTATTTCGCCAGGTTGAAGTGGCGGATGTTTTCCGACGACTGGTCCACCGCCACCTGCTTGAAGCTGCGCACCAGCGCCGCGGCGCGCTGCGTGTTGGTGGTCATGATCCGCAGCGACTGGTCGACGGTATCGAAGAACGTGTTCAGCGTCTCTTCGTCGAGCCGGCCTTCGGCCAGGTCTTCGCGCGTCAGTTTGAGTTCCTGCACCAGGTGCGACGTGGCCGTCACGCAGATGCCCAGCGGCGTGTTGATCTCGTGGGCCACGCCGGCCACGAGCCGGCCCAGCGACGCCAGCTTTTCCTGCCGCACCAGTTCCGACTGGGCATCCTGCAACTGCGTCAGCGCATGGTTCAGCGCCTCGTTCCGCTGTTCCAGCGAAGCCCTGGCCTGGTCCAGCCGCAGCGTGCGTTCCTGCACGGCGCGTTCGAGCCGGTCCATGCTTTGCAGTCCCTGCAGCGCGGACGACACCTGGTTTGCGATCAGCGCGAACAGCGCCTGGTCTTCCTCGCTGTAGGTATGTTCCCTGTCATAGCTTTGAATGACGATCGCGCCGATCGGCTGGTGGTTCTGGTCCATCAGCGGGCAGCCGATCCAGTGTTCGGCGACGGTGCCCCTGCCATACGCGGCCACCTGCCGGCGCGAGATGTGCTCGGCCGCCGTCATCGCCAGGCAGCGGCGGTTCAGGATCACCCATGCGGTGGGCGACTCGTCCGGCGAGGCCAGGTGGGTGACTTCTTCGGGATCGGGCGGCGCATCGGCTTCGTCGACGTAATAGACGAAGCGCACCGCGTTGGGCTCGCCGTCGCGGTCGTTCAGCGCCACGTAGAAATTGGCCGCATACATGAGGCGTCCCAGCGCGCCGTGCACGGCACGCAGGAACTGGACGATATCGGTACAGCGGGTGGACAGCTGCCCGATTTCCAGCAGCATGGCCTGGACGGTTTCAAGGCGGCGAAGGCGGTCTTCCATGAATTTCCCGGAAAAATAATGCAATAGGGAAATATACCAGCCACGCCAGCCAGGGGCCACCCCGGGGCCAGCGCGCCGCCCAAAAAGCAACAGCCGGGGCTTCCCTTAAGACGGTTTCCGGTAGCCGCCTTCGATCCAGTCGGTGGCGCTGGTGATGGACAGCCGGAAGTCCGGCCGCGTGCGCACCGAGGCCAGTTCGTCGCCATACTCGTCGACGGCCGTCAGCGTGGCATACGGCTCATCCTCGTCCGGCGTGATGACCAGCTTGACGGTGACCGCGGCGCCCTCCTCGGTGGTGACGCGCACCGATTTGTGCAGCCGCGCGTGCAGCTGCTGCTCGTGGCGGCGGAGCACCTCGTTGGCGGTCTTGACCAGCGTGTGGAACGCGGAGACATCGAGCGGCTTCGGGTTTTTCTTGTCGCGGCCCATCGTCCATGGCCCCACCAGCGCCGGTTCCGGTTCGCCATCCTTGATCATCGCCACGGCCCAGCCTTCATCGTCATCGTTCTTGATGACGCGGGCGGTCCAGCCCTGGCCCTGCCATACGCGGGCTTCCTGGATCAGCGCATCTTCGGCTTCATGCGCCGGTTCATGGGCGTCGTCGTCATGGCCACCCGTTTCATGGCCGCCTTGTTGCTGTCCGTTCTGGTCCTGCGGCTCGATCAGATCTTGCATGGGTCCTCTCGGTGATTACTGTATAAATATCCAGTAGTATAGCAGCTCCGGCAGGAAAAATGGGAGCCTCCGGGGCGCCACGTATGGGGGATGCCGGGCGGCCCGCCGGCACCGGACAATGGCATCCATGAAAACTACTACTCTTTGCCATTGCCTGGCGCGCCTTGCCGTCATTGCCGGCTGCGCCGCCGCATCGCTGGTCCACGCCCAGCAGGTGCAGGTCTACGGCCGCCTGAACGTTTCCGTGGAAGCGGCCCGCGCGCCCGGCGCGCACGTGGAGCGCATGGTCAACAACCGCTCGGTGCTGGGCTTTCGCGGCAGCGAAGACCTGGGCGGCGGCCTGAAGGCGCTGTTCCAGGTCGAAGGCACGCTGGCGCCCGACACCGGGGCCGGCGAGATCGCCCGGCGCGACACGCGCATCGGGCTGGAAGGTCCGTTCGGCACCGTGTTCGCCGGCCACTGGGTAACGGCCTACAACGGCGCCACATCGAGCCTCGATCCGTTCTACCCGACCACGGCCGGCTACATGAGCATCCTGGCCAACGGCGCCGCATCGTCCACCGACAACGTCGCCGACGTGGCCTCGTTCGACCGCCGCCAGGCCAACAGCGTGCACTGGTGGTCGCCCCGCTGGCATGGCTGGACGTTGCGCGCCACGCACGGGCTTGCCGAAGAGCGCCCGGCCAGTGGCGCGCGGCCCTCGCTGCTGTCGCTGGCGCTGATCCACGACGCCGGGCCGCTGTACCTGGCGCTGGCCCACGAGCGCCACCACGAATACCACGGCCCCGGCACTGCCGATACCGGCACGAAGGCGGCGGCCGGCTATACCTTCGGAACCACGCGGGTGGCCCTGGTCGCCGAGCGCCTCGAATACGAACTGCCGGCCGGCCAACTGGCCCGCAATGCGCTGTACCTGTCGCTGAGCCATCAGGCCGGGCGCCATGGCCTGCGCGCCAGCATCGGCAAGGCCGGCGACGGCCACGGCGGCGGTACCGTCGGCTTCGTGCGCGGCGGCGCGGACACCGGCGCCCTGCATGCGACCGCCGGCTACGAGTACGGGTTCTCGCCGCGCACCACCGTGTATGCCTATCACACGCGGCTGCGCAACGACGGCAATGCAGCGTATGACTTCCCGATCAACGGCGTGGGCATGCTGGCGGCGTCGCTGACCGGCGCGCGCATCTCGGCCACGTCGCTCGGCATGCGGCACAGTTTTTAGAACCCCGGCAGCCCGAGGCCTTGGTGTCGGACACTTTTTCCGGACGATTTGCCCGGAAAAGGTGTCGGACACCGGTGTTCGCCAGCGCACCTGGCACCGATTCCCTTCAGTTCACCCCGCAAAACCAGCCGTTCGTCGCTTCCCCCCGCTTCCCCATGCATGGCCGCGTAAAGTCCAATCATCGCCACAGCCACTCACCCGGAGCCATCATGAAAAAACTTCTCGCCGTTACCATCGTCGTGCTGCTGTTCATCGCGGCCTGCAATACCTTCGACCATCCGTGGGGCCATGACTTCCACGTGAACGTCGACGGCGACGAATTCGGCGGGCCGTTCGGCTGGCTGCTGGGCGTGCTGCTGGCCGGCGGCGGGGTGCTGGTCGGTGCCGTGGTGCTGGTGTGCGCGGCCATGCTGGCCGGCCTGCTGTTCGCCGGCCTGGGCATGCTGGTGGTGGTCGGCCTCGCCGCGCTGGGCATCGCGATCGCCGCCGCGCTGTCGCCGCTGCTGCTGCCGCTGGCGATCGTCATCGGACTGGTGTGGTATTTCAACCGCCGCGGCAGGAAGAGCGTGCCGGCACCGAAGGAAGCCGCGGTCTGAAATCCGCCGCGCAATGAAAAACAGGGGCCGCGATCGCGGCCCCTGTCGTTTTACGCGGCCTTCCCGGCAACGTAGTTCTTGTAGCCCCTGGCCCGCAGCGCGCAGGCCGGGCATTCGCCGCAGCCATAGCCCCAGTCGTGCAGCGCCCCGCGCTCGCCCTTGTAGCAGGTATGCGTGTCGGCGCGGATCAGGTCCACCAGCGGCTGGCCGCCGAGATCCTCGGCCAGTTCCCACGTTTGCGCCTTGTCCAGCCACATCAGCGGCGTTTCCAGCTTGTTGCGGGTATCCATGCCCAGGTTCAGCGCCACCTGCAGGGCCTTCATCGTATCGTCGCGGCAGTCGGGATAACCGGAGAAATCCGTCTCGCACATGCCGCCCACCAGCACGTTCAGGCCGCGGCGGTAGGCCAGCGTGGCCGCCACCGTCATGAACATCAGGTTGCGGCCGGGGACGAACGTGTTCGGCAAGCCGTTGGCCTGCATCGTGATCTCGATATCCTCGGTCATCGCCGTCTGCGACAGCTGGGAAATGAGGCCGAGGTCGATCATGTGGTCCTCGCCCAGCCTGGCATCCCAGTCCGGGCGCAGCGCGCGCAGCTTCTGCAGCAGATGCGGGCGCATCGTCAGCTCGATCGCATGGCGCTGGCCATAATCGAAACCGATCGTTTCAACCCGTTCGTAACGGTCCAGTGCCCAGGCCAGGCATGTGGTGGAATCCTGCCCGCCGGAGAACAGCACCAGGGCGGCATCGCGTGTCATCATCGAATCCTTCAGAAAATACTAAAACTCTTATTGGTACGCCATCTTTTTTACCGATCCGGTAACATCCAGGCCGATAACACTCAACCATCCATCACCGGGATCACGAATTTTGGCACAACTCGTCACAAATGTAATGCGGCTGGCCTGCGCGGCGGTGCTTGCGGCGCCGCTGGCTCTCTATGCCGCGGAGGGGCTGCAGTACAACGTCCGGATCAATGCGCCAGGCGACCTCGACGAGCTGCTGGAAGCCAACCTGGATCTCGTCAAGTACCGCGGCAACCCGCGCACCGACCTGGAACAGCTGCGCCGCATGGTGCGCACGGCGCCGGCACAGGCCAACACGCTGCTGGCGACCGAAGGCTTCTACTCCCCCACCGTCAACGTGCGGCTCGATGAAAGCGGCACCACGCCGCAGGTCGTCGTCGACGTGACGCCCGGCGAGCCGGTGCTGGTCGGTTCGGTCGAGATCGTGCTGAACGGCTTCGCGTCCAACCCGGAATCGCCGTTCGACAAGGAGGCGCTGAAGGCCAGCTGGCCGCTGGCCGAGGGCCAGGTATTCCGCCAGGGCGACTGGGAAACCGCCAAGCGCGCGATCCTGCGCGCCGTGGTGCAGACCCGCTACCCGCGCGCGCAGATGACGGAAAGCGTGGCCACCGTCGATCCCGATACCAGACGCGCGCTGCTGCGCGTGGCGCTCGACAGCGGCCCGGAGATGCGCTTCGGCGAAATCAGGATCGACGGACTGAAGCGCTACCCCGAGGAGGTCATCCGCAACCTCAACAAGATCAACCCGGGCGACCTGTACAGCGAAGCGGCGCTGCAGGCATTCCAGGCGAAGCTGCAGGACACTGGCTATTTCTCGTACGTGGAAGTGACGGCGGACCTGAACACGCTGATCGGCGAACGGCAGGAAGCGCAGGCAGAGAAAAGCGCAGGCGCGCCGGCGCCGGCCACCCTGCCGCCGGTGCCGCTGCTGGTGCACGTGGTGGAAAACAAGCGCAAGAACGTCAGCGTCGGCGTGGGCTTTTCCACCAATACGGGCGGGCGCACGTCGGTCAGCTACGACGACCTGGCGATCTGGAACCTGCGCCTGAAAAGCGCATTGACGGTGGAGCAGAAGAAGCAGAAGGCCAACGGCGACTTCTACTTCCCCACCACGGCCGATGGCTACAACGACAGCTTCGGCGGCGCGCTCGAGCGCAACGACATCGAAGGCGAGATCACCCGCACCGCATCGGTATACGGCAAGCGCGCCTGGGGCACGCCGCTGCTGGAGCGCAGCATCTCGGCCGAGTACCTGAACGAAAGCACGTCGGTGGCCGGCGCCGAATCGAAACATGCGATGAGCGTGCCGATCACCTATGCCGTCACGTGGCGCAAGCTGGACAACCTGATCTTCCCGACCAGCGGCTATGTGCTCAACGCCACCGCCGGCGGCGCGCTGCTGCCGATCCTGACGGACGAGAAATTCATTCGCGTCACGGCACGCGGCATCACCTACCGCCCGCTGGACGCGAAGAACATGCTGATCTTCCGCGGCGAAATCGGCGCGCTGCGCTCGGGCAGCAAGGATGGCGTGCCCACCACCTACCTGTTCCGCGCCGGCGGCGACAATTCGGTGCGCGGCTATGCCTACCAGGAGCTGGGCGTGCAGGAAGGCGATGCCACCGTTGGCGGCCGCTACCTGGCCACCGCCAGCGCCGAATACCAGTACTGGTTCCGCCCCACCTGGGGCGCGGCCGTGTTCTACGATGCCGGCAATGCCGCCGATTCGCTGTCCGACATCCACCCGAAATCGGGCTACGGCATCGGCGCGCGCTACAAGAGCCCGGTGGGCCCGATCAATGTCGACGTGGCCTATGGCCACGCGGTGCGCAAGGCGCGCCTGCACTTCTCACTTGGATTCACGTTCTGATGGCCGACGATACCAACACCCCGCAGAACCCGGCCGAAACCGGCGGCGATACCACGCCCCTGCCCCGCAAGGAACGCCGCTGGCTGCGCCGCACGCTGATCGGCACCGGCATCACCGTGGTCGTCCTCGGCGGCGCGATCTGGCTGCTGGGCCGCGAAACCACGCTGCAGCAGATCGCCCAGCGCGTGGCCAGCGCCAGCGGCGGCGCCATCACGATCACCGGCGTGACCGGCTCGCTGTACAACCACATGCACATCGGCCGCGTGGTCTACAAGGGCAAGACCAGCACGATCACGGCCGACAATATCGACATCGACTGGTCGCCGCTGCAGTTCTTCTCGTCCGGCATCGAGATCAGCCAGCTGCGCGTGGCGTCCGTGCTGATGCAGACCACCGGCGAAGACGACGAACCGCTGACAGTGCCGGCATCGCTGGCGCCGCCGTTCCGTATCTCGGTGGACGACGCACAGTTGCTGAAGCTGACGATGGTGGGCCTGACCGGCACCCGCAACAACATCACCGACATCCGCGCGAAGCTGTATGGCGACAAGACGCAATGGCAGCTGACGGGCGCCAGCGCCGTGACGCCGATCGGCCGCGTGGCGGCGGACGGCACCATCGGCGCGCAAAAACCGTTCGCGCTGCAGGCGAAGGCCGCGCTGACCGAGGTGCGCATCGCGCCGGGCCAGCCTTCGGCGCAACTGACGGCCGCCGCCACCGGCAACCTGTCGCTGATGACGCTGGCGATCAAGGGCACGTCCCCGAACGCCAACGGCGACGGCGTGGTGACGTTGACGCCGTTCGAGAAAATCCCGCTGCGCACGGCGGACATCCGCGCGCATGGCGTCGATCCGTCGCGCTTCCAGTCGGCATGGCCGAAGGCCAGCCTGGACCTGCGCGTGAAGGCCGACATCGGCACGCAGCAGCAGGTGAGCGGCCTGCTCGAACTGACCAACACGGCCACGCCGGGCCCGATCGACCGGCAACTGCTGCCGTTGAAGGCCGTCACGGCACGCCTGGGCGGCAACCTCACGACGGCCACGCTGGACAACCTGCTGATCGACCTGGGCAATGCCGGCCGCTTCACCGGCAACGGCCGCATCGAGCGCACCGGCCCGGACGGCGGCATCGAAACGGCCGATATCCGGCTGCACACGGACCGCATCGACCTGCGCGCCATCCACGGCGCCGCGAACACCACGGCGATCGCCGGCGACGTGTCGGCACGGAGCACCGGCAAGATCCAGACCTTCGACGTCAACCTTGCCGAGAAAAACCTGCGGCTGGACGCGCACGCGAAGCTCGAAGACACGCTGGTGACGATCGAGCGCGCCCGCCTGCAGGCTGGCCGCGGCACCATCGGCGTGACGGGCCGCGCCAGCCTGGCGGACGACCGCGCGTTCAAGGCGGCGGCCACGGTGGACCGCTTCGATCCGGCGGCCCTCGGCGACTTCCCCAGGGCGGACCTGAATGCCGTGGCCAACGTGGCCGGCAAGCTGGTACCCGAATTGCAGGCCGCCGTCGACTTCACGATCCGGCCCAGCAAGTTGATGGGGCAACCTCTCAGCGGCAGCGGCAAGCTCGATGCCGACGCGCAGCACCTGACGAACATCGCCGCCAGCGTGGCGATGGGCCGCAACACGGTCGAGGCACGCGGGGCCTTCGGCCTGCCGGCCGAAAAGCTGAACTGGAAGCTCGACGCGAAGGACCTGGCGGCGCTGCAGGCGGACCTGGCAGGTTCGGTCAGCGGCAGCGGCGTGGCCACCGGCGGCTATGCCGCGCCGCGCACCAGCTTCGACATCGATGCGCGCGGCCTCGGCCTCGCGGGTGCGAAGGTGCGCGCGCTGGACAGTTCGATCCGCGCCGCCGGCCAGTTCGCGCTGGCCGGCAAGGACAAGCAGCCGGAAGTGACGATGTCCGGCAGCCTGCGGCGGGTGAACCCGGCCGCGTTCGCGGCCTCGGCCCCGGCCGGCAACCTGAACGCCACGTTCTCCGGCAATGCGCGGCTGGCGGCCGACTGGCGCGCCAACGTCGACCTCGACCTGGCGCCCTCGACGCTGGTCGATGCGCCATTGTCCGGCCACGCGAAAGTGGCCGCCGACCACCGCCACGTCGACAAGGCCGATGTCGACCTGCGCCTGGGCCCGAACAGCCTGCGGGCGCAGGGCGCGTTCGGCGCACCGGCGGACCGGCTGAACTGGAAACTCGATGCGCCCCAGCTGTCCAGCCTGGGCGCGGGCTTCGGCGGCGTGCTGCGCGGTACCGGCACGCTGGGCGGCACGATGCAGAAACCCACGCTGTCGTTCGGCATCGAAGGCAACTCCCTGCGCTTCATGACGCAGCACCAGGTGCGCTCGATCAAGGCCACCGGCACGCTCGGCAACGTCGACGCGCTGGTGGCGGACGTGAACGTGACCGGCTACAGCTCGCCCACGCTCTCGGTGGATCGCGCGCGGCTGCAGAGCAGCGGCTCGGGCAGCGCCCACACGATCGCGCTGTCCGCGGCGAATTCGGACTTCGACGCGGCACTGCGCATCAGGGGCGGCTGGGCCAACGACACGTGGACCGGCAGCATCGACACGCTGCAGAACCGCGGCCGCTTCGCACTGACCCTGCAGGCGCCGGCACCGCTGGTGATCGCGGCGCCGAAAGGCAGCGGCGTGGCGGGCCTGGCGAATCCGGACCGGATCGCGCTGTCGAATGCGGTCATCGGCCTGCCGGAAGGCAGCCTGCGCGTGGAAAGCCTGGAAAAGAACGGCCCGCGCTGGCGCAGCCGCGGCGCGGCCGCCGGCGTGCCGGCCACGTATCTCGCGCAGTTGTCCGACGCGTGGCGCGGCCGCGTCGTCAGCGACCTGACGCTGGGCGCGAACTGGGGCATCGACATGACGATGCCGGCCACTGCCGCCGGTTCTGCAAATTCGGCACCGGCGCTGGACGGCTCGGTGCGCGTGTTCCGTGAAAAAGGCGACATCACGGTGACGGGCGGCGCCAAGCCGCTGGCGCTGGGCCTGTCGCAGCTGCAGGCCGGCGTCAACGTTTCCGGCAGCACGCTGAAGGTGCAGGCAGGCATGACCGGCACGCGCGCCGGCCGCATCGCGCTCGATGCCACCGCGCAGCTGCGCGATGGCCGTATCCCCGGCGACAGCCCGCTGGCCGTGACCGGCAGCGTGGACGTGCCGTCGATCGCATGGCTGTCGCCGCTCGTCGGCATGGAGGGCCTGGAACTCGACGGTGCCCTGAAAGCGGCGATCGCCGGCAGCGGCACCGTCGCCAATCCGGCGCTGAACGGCGACGTATCGGGCAATGGCCTGGTGATCAACTGGGCCGACCAGGGCGTGCGCCTGCGTAACGGCCAGTTGCAGGCGCGCGTGGCCGGCGACCAGCTCACGCTGCAGAAGCTGCACCTGGAAGGCCGTACCGGCCGCGCCGATGCCGAAGGCTGGGTAAAGCTGGCGGGCAAGGAAATGACGATGAACCTGAAGCTCACGGCGGACAAGCTCGAAGCGCTGTCGCGCCCGGACCGCACGCTGGTGCTGTCCGGCTCCAGCGACATCGTGCGCGATGCGAAGCGCTTCCAGCTGAACGGCAAGTTCCGCGCCGACCGCGCCGACATCGAGCTGCCGGACGAGAACTCGCCGACCATCAGCGACGACGTGGTGATCCTCGGCCGTACCAAGCCCTCGATCAAGGAAACCGCGCAGGCGATGCCGCTGAACGTGGACCTGGAAGCGGACCTGGGCAACGACTTCCGCCTGAAGGGCAAGGGCCTGGATGCCTACCTGGCCGGCGGCGTGCACGTGCGCATCGCGGACCGGCGGCCGCCGCGCATCAACGGCAGCATCCGCGTGGCCAGCGGCACCTACGCGGCCTATGGCCAGAAGCTGGCGATCGAACGCGGCGTGATCAACTTCACGGGCGCCTACGACAACCCGGGCCTGAACATCCTCGCGGTGCGCAAGCGGCCGGAAGGCACCGAACTGTCCGATACCAACGTGGAAGCCGGCGTCGAAGTGCGCGGCACGGCGCTGTCGCCGACCGCGCGGCTGGTGTCCACGCCAACCGTGCCGGACAGCGAGAAGCTGTCGTGGCTCGTGCTGGGACACGGCATGGACGACATGCAGGGCAACGAGATGGGCCTGCTCGGCACCGCCGCCGGCGCGCTGTTCGGCGGCAAGGGCGGCGGCAGCTTCGCCAACAAGATCGGGCTGGACGAGCTCGGCGTCTCGCAGGGCAGCGGCACCGCCACCGGCCTGGAAAACACCGTCGTCACGGTCGGCAAGAAGCTGTCGTCGCGCGCCTACCTCGGCTTCGAGCAGGGCGCCGGCAGCGCCACCTCGCTAGTCAAGCTGCGCTACAAGCTGAACCAGCGGATCACGCTGCAGTTCCAGACCGGCACGAACAACGCGCTGGATGTGCTGTATACGTGGGCGTTTGATTGACGGTTGCCGGCAGTCGCCGGAACGCTTGCGCCGCCTGGCGTCGGACACTATTTTGTGGAAGATTCATCCAGAAAATAGTGTCCGGCACCGGTTTTCGCCAACGCCGTCTGCGGCTTGCGGCGAAACCTACTCCGGCTTGTGATCCGGCACCGGATCATCCTGCTCCACCGGCGCATCCGGATGGTGCGGATGGTGCGGCTGCGGGTCCGGGGCGGGTTCGTCGACAGGCACCGGCAGGTCCGGCGCCCGGTGTGCCCGGTACGGATGGACCGGTTCCGTCGCGCGATAATGCTCCATGTTTCCTCCTGTGGTGAACGGCATCACGGTACCACGCTCCCCGTAATCGCGCCGCAGCGTTACAATTTCCGTTTTCCCGACCATATCGATCCATGCAACTGACAACCCTGGCCCTGCTGATCCTGATTCCGCTGCTGATCTGGCGGGTCTACCTGCGCCTGCGACAGTTCTTTGTCAGGCAGGAATCGCTGATGTGGAAACACTGGACCGGTGCGGTACTGTTCCCGGTGATGCTGCTGGCGGCGGCCGCTTCGCTGCTGACCGGCGGGCCGGCGCTGGCGGCGCTCGTCGGCGGCACGGTGGCCGGCGGCTGGCTGGCGTTCTTCGCGCTGAAGAAAACGCGTTTCGAGACCGTCGGCCGCCGTTACTACTTCACACCGTATGCCCGCTTCGGCATCCTGGTCTGCATGCTGTTCGCCGCGCGCGTGCTGCAGATCGGCGTCGAGCTGTACATGAACCGCCAGTCCGATTTTCCGCAACCGATCACGCGCGAGATGCTGGTGGCGCATCCACTGTCCTGCGCCGCGTTCGGCCTCCTCGCCGGCTATCTCGCCACTTTCTCGATAGGCATGCTGCGCTGGCGCCGCGCGCAGCCGCCACTGCCGGAGCTCCAATGAACCTGCTGCCCCCTCCCCTTTTGCCCCGCGCCTTGTTACCCAACGAGCCACGCATCGCCGACGAGCTCCAGCAAACCCTGACCGAGCGGTACCTGCTGCCGGCGCTGCCGGCGCTGCGGTCCCTGCTTGTCGAACTGCGCGCCCGGCTCGACCCGGTGCTGTCCGCCCGCGCGCCCGTCAAGCTGGGGCGGCGTTATCCACTGGGCCAGAGCATGGAGATCGCGCAGGCGCTCCATGAAATGCTGGGCGGGCTCAATGCCGGCACGCTGCCCGGCCGGGCCGCGGAAGGCTACGCGGCGCTGAGCGCCTTCCATGCGCTTGGCGGCAGCCTGCGCCAGGTGTGGGGCGCGCTGCACGGCACGCACTTCCACAATGCTTTCCTGTTCGGCACGCTGTATGTCGACGTGGCGGCCGACAGCATCGCGCCCGGCGGTACGACAGTGGACATCGCGCCGTTCCGGCAAGCCCGCATGACACCGGTGCGCGACCATCGCCATTTCGCGCTGCTGGCGCAAAGCGCGTGGCATGCCACGGTCTATCCGAACCATGTGCTGCCCGCCCTTGCGCCGTATGCGCCGCTGATCATGCTGGTTCCGGGCGGCTCGGTGCGCATCGAAGCCGATGCGGCCTACATGGGCGAGCTGGCACTGGCCGGCGGTTTCGCTTCCAGCGCGGATGTGCTGAACGGGCCGGCGATGCCGCCCGACCTGTTCAACCTGGTGGCCGACACGCTGCGCAGGGCCGGCATTACCGTGGCCGGCAACGCCGCCAAGGGCCAGCAGGAAGCACTCGGGCTGTGCGTGCGCTACCGCGACGGGCGGCGGCGCCCGGGCGACCTGCACCACGTGCGCGCACTCGAACTGCTGGCGAAGGCGAACAGCCTGCTGGGCGCGCTGCACGTCTCCGCGCAGCCGCAAGCGGCCTGACACCGGCCTACACCAGGCTGCGCAGGGCGCCTTCCAGCTGCGGATAACGGAACCGGAAGCCCTTGCGCAGCAGCCTGGCCGGCACCACGTTCTGGCCTTCCAGCAGTAGGTCCGCCTGCTCGCCCAGCAGCAGCCGCACGGGCCAGGCCGGTGTCGGTAACCATGCGGGCCGATGCAGCAGCCTGGCCGCGGTGCCGATGAATTCGCGCTGCGTCACGACCTGCGGCGCGGTGAAATTCCAGGCGCCCTGCACGCCCGCTTGGTGCACGCCCGCTTGCAAGCCCGCAGGCTGCACGCCAGACTCCTCGCCCATCGCTTCGCTGCGCGCCGCCAGCCACGCGTGGCCCCGCAACAGATCTTCGATGTGGATCCACGACAGCCTTTGGCACCCGCCGCCCATCGGCCCGCCAACGCCCAGCTTCACAGGCAGCAGCATCGGCGGCAACGCGCCCCCATCGCCCAGCACCAGGCCGAAGCGGGTCGTCGCCACCTGCACGCCATGCTGCGCGGCGCGCTGCGCCGCCGCTTCCCACTCCTGGCACAGCTGCGACATGAAAACCGGTTGCGGCGGGCTGTCTTCCGTCAGCGGCGCCGCCCCATCCTGCGGCTGCACGCCGTAGTACCCGATGGCGGACGCGGACACCAGCAGCCGCGGCTTGTGCCGCGCCCTGGCGATCCAGTCCACCACGCGCCGCGTCAGCGCCACCCGGCTGGCGCGCAGCGCGGCCTTGCGCTTGTCCGTCCAGCGCGGGCCGAGAATGCGTGCGCCCGCCAGGTTGACGACGATGTCGATCTTCTCCGTGTCCGGCAGCTCGTCCATCGTCATCACGCAGCGCACGGCGCCGCCCGCATTTCCCAGGGTGCGCGCGGCCCGCGCCGTGTCGCGCGTCATCGCGATCACGCGCTGGCCATCGGCCAGCAGTGCCGCCACCAGCCGGCGGCCGACGAAGCCGGTGGCACCGGTGACGAGCACCGTCTGGCCCGGCGTGCCGAAATGGAGGGGTTCAGCGGTCTTCGGTGTGCTCATGATCGGTCATCCAAGTAGTTTGGCCACCTTGCCGCCCATTTTCAGGAAGCGCTTGAGCGTGACGGGCGGCATGTGCTTGTAGTCGTCATAGCTGTCGGCCAGCATTTCCAGGAAATCGAGCACGTGCGCCATCTTCTCGCGCGTGGCCGGCTGCATGCCGCGGTCCTCCTCGGCCTCGATGGCGCACTGGCGCAGCACGGACAGCGTGGGATCGATCTCGCGCCGTTTCCGTTCCTCGACGATCACGCGGAAGATCTCCCACACATCCTGCAGCGCCACGAAGTGATCGCGGCGGTCGCCCATCACGTGCGCCACCTTGACCAGGCCCCAGCTTTGCAGCTCCTTCAGGCTGTTGCTGACGTTCGAGCGGGCCACGGCCAGCGTTTCGACGATCTGCTCGGCGTTCAGGGGCTCGTTGGCCAGGAACAGCAGCGCGTGGATCTGCGCCACGGTGCGGTTGACGCCCCAGCGCGTGCCCATCTCGCCCCAGTGGAGAATGTATTTCTGTTCGGTCGGACTCAGGGTCATGAAATTCTCTTGTTTCTGTTGTTACAGAAATTAGAGATCAAATTGAGGTATCTGTCAAACGATTTCGCCAGCAACGGGACCGGTCCAGCTTCGAGCCGCCCGGCTCCAAAAACGAAAAGCCGCGCAGTGCGCGGCTTTTCGTTGGCGAAAGCAGCCGGTCAGGCGGCCTTGGCGGCATCGGCCGCCTCCTCCTTGCGCCGCTGCAGCACGAAGATCGGCTGCGCCCACGGCGTATCCTTCTTTTTCTTGCTCGTGATGAGCGTGAGTTCGGAAGGATCGTAGACGTCCGTATTGTGCGTCAGCGGCGTCGTCATCAGGTACTGGGCATCGGTGTTCTTCAGGAACTCGCCGACCAGCTGGATGTTGCGGATGTCCAGGTGGGCGAACGGTTCGTCGATGAACACGAAGCCGCCGGAGCCTTCGTCGGATTTCAGCAGGCCGATCAGCAGCACCAGCGACTTCATCACCTGCTGGCCGCCGGAAGCCTCGCCGTCGTTCATGCCGATCACGCCCTTGCCGTCGAACTTGAAGCGCACGTGCAGGCCGGCCTGCGCCAGCAGCAGGTCGTCGTTCTCCAGCTTGACGGGGTCGGCGCTGACTTCGATCTTGGCCAGTTCGCCCAGCTCCCGGATGTTCTTCGTGTACTGCTTGATCGTGTAGCGCAGCCGGTCCATGTAGGCGCCGCGGGCGTTGCCGGTCGCCTCGATCGCGCGGTTGTTCTGGTAGCGGCGCTCTTCCGTTTCGCTCTTGCGGCTCGACAGCTGCTCGTTCAGGCGGGCGTACTGGTCGATCACGGTGGCATCGAGTTCCCAGTCGTCGCGCGCCAGGCTGGCCTGCAGGCTGGCGATGCGCAGGTCGACCTGGTGCGCATTGACGTGCTGTGCCACCAGTGCCTGGCGGCGGGCGGGACGGCGCCATCCGGCCGGCAGGTGGCGCCACTGGCGGCGCAGCGCCAGCAGCGCGCGGGCGTGGTCGGAGCGCTGGTCGAGCTGGCGCTTGTAGTTCAGGCGCATGCCGGCTTCCGCTTCGGACAGCGCCATGCGCGCGCCATTCCACGCGCCATCGGCACGGGTGCGCGCCACCGTGGCGCTCTTCATCAGGCCCTGCAGCTCGCCGAGGCGCGAGCCCACTTCGAGGCGTTCGGCGCGCAGCGGCACCGAGGCGCGGGCGGCTTCGTCGAATTCATCGGCGCGTGCCGAGAGTTCCTTCACCGCGTCCACGCCGGCCACGCGGGCCTTCAGCGCGCTGGTTTCGGAAACGAGCCGGCTGATCTGCAGCGTGAACTTGTCTTCTTCCGCTTCCAGCGACGGCAGGTTGCGGGCGATCGCTTCCTGGCGCTGCGTGCGGCCGGCGGAACCGAAGCGGTAGCGCGACACTTCCACGAACAGCGAACGGCCGCCGCGGCGTTCCTTGTGATACGCATCCGGCGTGATCCATTCCTCGATGTTGCCGAGTTTGGCGCCCTGCTCCACGGAGTCGACGCGCGTGATGCGCGACAGCTGTTCGATCAGCCATTCCGGCGCGCGCGCCGTGAAGCGCACCACCGACAGCAGGCTCTCGTTCTTCGGCTCGTGCGCCTTCACGCATTCGGGCACGATGAAGTGGCGATAGCGCTCCTTCTCCGCGAGGCGGTAGGCGGCGGCCGCATCGGAACCATTTTCGAGCAGCACCACGGAGGCGTAGCCGCCCAGCACGCCCTCGACGGCACCCTGCCACTTCGGATCGGTGACTTCCACGATATCGGACAGCATCGCGTGCGGGATGTTCGCATCGCGCAGCACGCGGCGCATCTGCCGCACGTTGTCCGGCTCCGGCATCGCGGTCTTGCCCTGCAGCGCGGCGATCGTAGCCTTGTCGGTGGCGATGCGGGTCGACACGGTATCGCGCGCGGCGCGCAGGCGCGCCAGTTCCGCTTCCTTCTCTTCGAGCTGCTTGGCCACGTCGGCGATATCGGCGCCCGCTTCGGCGGCGAGCTTTTGCAGGCGCGACTTCTGTTCGATCAGGCTGTCCAGCGGTTTCAGCCTGGCGTTCAGCGCCGACAGGCGGGTCTGCAGCACCGTCGATTCCTGCTCCAGCACCGTTTCCTGCTGCTGCGCTCCCTGCAGCAGCAATGCCTGCCGCTCGACTTCGCGGCGGCGCTCGGCGATCTGCTGGTCCACCTGCGCCAGCGGCTTCTTCCCCTCGCGCAGCTGGCGGCCGACATTGGCCGCCTTCTCCCGCGCCTCGTGGTATTCGAGCGACGGCAGCACTTCTTCCTGCAGGTTGCGGCGCTCCTTGTGCAGCGTTTCCCACTGGTGGTAGTTGGCCACGCGCAGGCGCAGGCCCTCCAGGTTGGCGCGCGAGCCTTCCAGCTCCGCCTCGAAGCGCTTCAACTCTTCCTCGGTGTCGCGCTGGTGGCGCTTCGCCTCGTCGTAGGCATCGAGCACTTCCTTGTCGCCGAACACCTGGAATACCAGGTCCAGCAACTGGCGCGGCGCGTATTCGCACAGCTTGTCGGTTTCGCCCTGCTCCAGCGCCAGCACCTTCGCCATCGCCGGCGACAGGCCCGCATTCGCCAGGCGTTTCCGGTAGTTCTCCACGCCGAGCCAGTCGTTCGCTTCCGTCACTTCCTCGATCTCGACGTTCCCCGGACGCATCAGGTACTGGCGCTTCCAGTCGCCGCCGTTCTTCTGGATCTGGCAGAACAGCGTCACTTCATCTTCGGAAAAGAAGCCGCTGGAACGGAACGGGCGGTTCGACAGTTGCCGGCCGGTCGCCTTGTTGTCGACCACGGCGCGCAGCCAGGCGTTCTGCTGGCCCGAGTGCCGCGCATAGTGCTTGTAGGTACGGCCCATCGAGCAATCGAGGCCGAACAGCGTGCGCAACGCATCGAGCAGCGTGGTCTTGCCGGAGCCGTTCTGGCCGGCGATCGTGATGATCTTGGCGTCGAGCGGAATGTTCTTGATGCGCTGCCAGTAGTCCCAGTGGACCAGCTCCAGCGATTTGATGTGAAACATGCGTCAGCTCCGGTTCTCGGGTTCGTTGGCGGAAGGCGATGCCAGGCCGGCGTCGCGGATCGCCGCTTCCACTTCGTCGATGACCGTGTCGTCGACCGGCGTGTCGTTGGCCGCGGCGAGCACGGCGCGCGGAATGTGCACCACCTGCGCCGGCGCGCGCTTGAACACGTCCGCCAGGGCGCCGCTGATGATGCGCTCCTTCAGCAGGTCGGTATCCATCAGCAGGTCCAGCAGCGGGCCCTCGACGAGGATGTCGCCGCGCCGCTCGATGAAGCCCAGCTTCGAGAGGATGCCCAGGTTCATGTCCATGCGCGTCTTCTTGCCCAGCTTGTCGCCGAAGTCGGCCAGCAGCGCCTTGTACGGAATGCCGATCGACGTGTCTTCCGCGCGCGGCACCGGTTTTTCGCTGCCGAACATGTCGTCCTGGTTGTCGTCCGCGTGCTGGTGCGTTTCCTGCCGTTCGCGCTTGGGCAGGATGATCAGAGCCCACAGCACCACCAGCAGCGCCACGCCGTCGCGGGCCAGGCCGAAGTTGTTGTTCTGCCACGTGTCGCGCGCGCCGAAGATCTTCGGCTCGATAGCGCGGTGCAGCGCCAGCGTCACATGGTCCGCATACACGTTGTCCAGCAGCTTCAGGCCGGTGGCGAGCAGGCGCGCATCCACCTCCTGGCGGAACAGTTCGTCGGAGAGCGCGCGTTTCACCAGCTTGTCGTCGCGGCGCAGCGTCTGATGCGTCAGCAGGCGCGCGATCAGGATTTGGGAATCGTCATTCATCGTTTAATTCGCATGATTCAATTGCATGATTCAGCTTGCATGAGTCCAATTCGCATGGGTCGGTTCGCATGGGTCAGTTCGCGGCCTTGCCGTTGTCGTTCAAATCGAGGGAGAGGTTGGCCAGCGTCATGGCGGCCACTTCCATGTCCTCCAGCTGCACCATCATGTCGGTGGGCGCGAACTGCAGCGGCAGGCGCGCCAGCTCGGCGGTCGCGCCCTGCAGGCTGGCCTCGCCCTCGTCGCCGAGCAGCGGCAGCATCGACGCGCGGTACGACGCCACCGCGAAACTGGCCGGCAGCAGCGCCTCGTGCGCCTGGATGGCCTTCGGCGATTCGGAAGCGATGCTGGGGAAGTTGTTCAGCGTGGCGAAATCCGACAGGCGCGCCAGCCAGTCGTCCAGCTCGCGCTGCATCACCTGGTCTTCATTGACCGTCAGCGGCGCGTTCTCGCCGGTCGGCAGGCCGGAGACGGCGGTGGCCACGCGCTCGGTCAGCAATTCGGTTTCGGCCACGTCGATCATTTCGGCCGGCGTGATGAACAGCGGCTTGACCGGCTGCTCGATGGCGTCCTCGGCCAGCGAGGCCAGGTCCTGGTGCGCCAGCAGCCAGCGCTTGATGTCGGTCGTGGACAGGCCGGACTGCCCCAGGTGCACGCGCTGGCGCTCGATCTGGTTCAGCGCCCGCGAGAACATGCCCTGCATGTTCAGCAGCGAGCTTTGGGCGCGGCCGATCGCCTGGGCGGCGCGCTGGGTGGCCGCATCGGCGTTCTCGTCGCTGGTGATCGCGCGCAGGATCTCGGATCCCTTTTCCACCCAGTCGCACGCGGTGTGCCACTTGGCCTGCGATTCGCGCAGCTGGAATTCGGAGCCGGAGGCGATCGCGTCGCGGAATTCCTCGGTCAGGTCGGTCAGGCGGCCCAGCAGGTGCTGCAGCTGTTCGGTGGTGACACCGCCCACCGCCTGCGCGCCGGCCACCTGCGACAGCAGGAAGCTCATGCCGGCGTCGTCCTCCTGCTGGCCCAGGCCGAGCAGGCTGTCGATCGACGACAGCACGTTGCGCGCCATCGGCGTCACGCGGTAGACGCCCTGCTGCGCGTCCCAGGCCAGCAATTGGTTGGTACGCAGGCGCATCAGCACCGTTTCCAGGCTTTCCGGCAGCAGGTAAGCCAGGCGGGTGTTGATATCGGCGCGCGAGAAGGCGGTGGACACCGTGTCGTTGGCCAGCTCGCGCAGCACCAGCAGGCGCACCAGCACGCTTTCGAAGCCGCCGTGGAACAGCGCGGTAAATACCTGCAGCAGCGGCTGTGCGCGCTTCAGGTGGAAAACCTGCTCGATCTCGTCGACGGAAACGTGCGGCTGGAAGTGGGCCTGCAGTGCCTGTTCCTGCTCGCTGGAATTGTGTTCGGCAGCCGTGGCTGCGCTGGCTGTCGCATTTGCGGTATTACTCATCGCGCTCCGGGGTTCTGGGCGGCCTGAAAAGCTCGTGGGCTCAGGCGGGGACGTGAGTATACCAGTTCCGGCCAGCAAAACCGCGGTTGCTGGCACTCTGGGAGCCGCGCAAAAAATGGGGACGGACCCTGTTTTTCAGGAAATATTTCTTATAAAACAGGGTCCGTCCCTATTTTTCCTTTATCCGAGGCAGGTAGCGGCGGCGAAATCATGGTGTCGGACACCGCTGTCATTACTGCTTCCTGTTTACCTTGTCGAGCAGTTGCTCGAAAGAATCTCCATCGTCTTCCTGGAACACGAGGCGCACCGGATACCATTCGAGCGACGGGGCCAGCCACAGGTCCACCTGCTGGCCCTTGCCCTTCGGCGACGCCTTGCTGAAATGGACGGCCTTCAGGTCGCCGGCGCCGGTCTTGACGGTCTCGGTGCCGACGACCTTGAAACTCCAGGTTTCGGCGCTGCGCCGGCCGATCACGTAGAACTTCCACTCCGAGCCGGGAACGAATTTCTGCGGCGCGGCGCGCGCCACGGCGGCCAGTTGCCAGGGCGCGCTGCTGCGATCCTGTTCGCCGCCATGGATCGGCACCGTGTTGTCGCTGTCGGCCAGGTCGATGGTCCTGGTGTCGCGCCTGAACGTGGTGGTGCCGGCCTCCTTGCGGAGGCGCTTCTCGTGATACGTGTCCGGCGCCAGGCCAAAGGCGTCCACTGCGCCTTCGCTGCGGTATTCGAGCACCTTGCCGAAGAGGGCCGAGCGGGCTTCCGTCACGAGCGAATACTTGCCGCCGCCCTGCTGCCACGTGATGGTGCCGTTGCCGGCGAGCGGGATGCCGTGGTTGCTGGCCTTGATCGCATAGGTCAGTTCCGCCGAAGGCGGCAGGTCGAACGCCCGCTTCACGCTCGGATGGTCTTCCTGGGCGGCGGCCGGGCCGGCCGCGGCGAACAGGGCCGCCAGGGCGGCCCATTGCAGGGTCTTTTTGCGCAGGGTGCTTTTCATCGTGTTTCCTTTCAGCTTGCCGGCCGCAGGATCTTCGTGACGGTCTGCGTCGTCACGGCGCCGCTGCGTTCCGTGTTCCTGATCTGCACCGGGTACCAGTCCAGGCTCGGCGCGAGCCAGATATCGAGCCGCGCGTTGTAGCTGCCGGGCCGCGGCGGGCGCGCCAGGCGCCACGTCACGAGCCGGCCCATCTTCGTTTCCAGTTCTTCCTCGCCCACCAGCACGAAGCGGTACACCATCGCTTCGCGGTCCTCGCCCACCTGGATATCGATATCGCTGCCGAACTGGTTGACATCGCCGCGGCCGATCGCGGCCAGCTGGAACGGCACCGTGGCCTTGTCCTGCGCACCGGTGGCCATCGGCACGGCGGCCGTGCTGGCTGAAAACGTGATGCGCTTGCCTTCGTGGTCGAAGTGCGTGGCCGTCTGCGAGCGGCTGCGCCGCTTTTCCGTCAATTTCACCGGGGCGATGCCGGCATCGTCGATCGTGCCTTCGCTGGCCAGCTCCAGCAGCGCCACGCGCGCGACCAGCATGCTGATACCCACTTCGAGGCCCACCTTGTAGGTACTGCCGTCGGTTTGCCAGTGCATGTCCGCGCTGCCGTTCCATTTCGTGCCGTCCGCATCGGTGCGCCTGACCTCCAGCTCGAAGTTCGCGCTCGGCGGCAGGTTGACGCGGAACCGGCGACCGGCAATGGGCTCGGCCGCCGCAGCCAGCGATTGTACCGCGGGCGCTTCCGGCGCAGCGCCGGCTTGCGCCGGCACTGGGCCGATATTGGCCGGCGGCGGCACCGCTGCCGCGGCCTGCACCAGTTCCGTTACCGTCTCGGGCGCCGCTTCCGGCACCGGTTCGGGAACGGCGTCGAAGGGTGCCGCGATCCGGGGTGCCGATACCGGCGCCGCCGGCCGGTGCGGGCGGGGCTGCACGGGCGCGGTGTCGGCGGCGGGCGCTTCCGCCTGGCGCTGCGCGGCTTGCGTGCGCGGCGGCAGTGCGGGCCGCAGCTGCGCGGTGACCGTCATCGGCACCAGCGCGCGCGGCGTTTCGGTAGTGCCGATGCGTGCGGCCAGCCAGCCGATCGTCACGAAGTGCAGGGCCGCGGTGGCCGCGCACAGCACCAGCACGCGGCGGTGCCGCGACAGGAAGGAAACGATCGTCATCCCCGTAGTGTAACGGCTCCGGCTTTTTGCCGTGAGCAGAGTGGAAATCTGCTACGCTAAGCGACGCGTTCTAACCCAAGCTTTGGAGACAACCATGAGCACACCGCAAATGCCAAACATTCCCGGCGCCGCCGTGATGACCGACACGCTGGACTTCGTGAAATCGCTGTGGGGCAGCATGGGCGTGCCCGGCCTGGCGACGCCGACGCTGTCGGTGGATGAACTGGACAAGAAGATCAACGAGCTGAAGGCCGTCGAAGGATGGCTGAGCATGAATTCGACGATGCTGCGCAGCAGTATCCAGGCGCTCGAAGTGCAGCGCGGCACGATTGCAACCCTGAAGTCGATGGGCCAGAGCCTGGCCGACTCGATGCAGCAGAAGCCGGGGAAACCGGAAAAATCGCTGTACGATGCCAACCCGTACGCGGCGGCGTTTTTCAGCCAGTTCGATCCGGCCAGGTTGACGCCGAAGCCGCCCGCCGCCACATCCGTGCCGAAGCCGCCGGAGGTGAAGCCGGAAGCGAAGGTGGAAGCCAGGCCGGAGCCGAAGCCGGCCGAGGAAGGGGGGCCGAAGCCGGACCTGGCCGCCGCGGCGGCCGCGCAGATGGCCAATCCGGCCATCTGGTGGAACATGCTGCAGGACCAGTTCAAGCAGGCGGTCACCACCGCGATGACGGCGGAGGGGAAACCGGCGGCCTTCCAGGCGCCTGGTAACGGAAACGGCAACGGCACCGCCGGCAGCGATGGTACCGGCGACAGCGGCGGTAGTGCCGCCCAGGCGGAACCGGAAACCCGGCCGGAAGCCGGCGCGGCCCGCAAGGCGCCGGTCCGCAAGACCGCGCCAAAGAAAGAGTAATCGCGGAGCCGGCGCGGTCAGGTTACTGCGGCGCCCCGCTGTCTTCCGCCGCGCTGGCCTCGGCGGTTCCCCGGCCCGGTATGAGCTCCTGCAGCTGCTCGACGAGTTGCGCGAAGCGCTGCTGGCCGGGCGCCAGCGCATCCACGTGCATCAGCACGCCGTTCGCCTCGATCATCAGGGCCTCGTCGTAGCCCTGCTGCTGCATGTGGTTGATCAGCATCTGCGCCGAGTTGAACAGGATGCGCATATTGTCCGGCAGGCGCTCGCGCGAATCGCGCATCCATGCCACGGCATCGCCGAGCCGGCCGGTCTTCCACAGCAGCACGCCCATGTTCATCATCTCCGAGGCTTCCTTGCGCGCCGCGGCGATCAGGTCGACGCCCTCCTCGCTCATGCGCGCCTTGTCGAAGATCTTTTGCACCTCGTCCAGCAGCACCGTGTTGTCGTGGTTGTTGCGCACCACATGGCACAGCAGCTCCACCGGCGCATCCTTGACGCCGACCGCGAACAGCAGCGTGGCCATCTCGATGCAGGTGGCGGTATGCGGCCGCTGCTTTTCCGCTTCCAGCATGGCTTCGAGCTGGTCGCCGGACTTGCGCGCGCGGCGGTAATCGCCGCTCTCGTGGTAGACCATGCCCTCGGTGACCTTGCTGCGCAGCTGCACCACCTCGCCCGGGAAGTCGCGCTGGGCGATGGCCAGCAGCCGCAACGCCTCCTTCGTGTCGTTCTTCATGCCGCACACGCGCGCCATGCCCAGGTAGGCGTCCACGGTGCGGCGGATCGAGTATTCGCCGATCGCCACGCACTTGCGGAACGCATGCTCGGCCAGCTGCACGTTGCCGATGCGTAGCGCGGTATTGCCCAGGTTGCGCTGGCGCGGCACCGAGTTCGGCGACAGCTTCGCGGCCTTTTCCAGCACGCCGCAGGCATCCTCGTGCCGGCCCATCAACTCCAGCGCCGCGGCCAGCTGGTCATAGGCATCGATGTAGAAGCGGTTTTCGGCGATCACGCCCTGGAACATCTGGCGTGCCGCGTCGTGGTCGCCGTTGGCCATCCTGATCTTGCCCAGCCCGGTGCGGGCCCAGTTGTATTCGCGTTCCTCGAGCAGCTTTTCATACACGATGCGCGCCTTTTCCGGCTCGCCTGCCTTCAGCAGCAGCGCCGCCTTCATCCGCATCAGGTCGATCTCGTGCACCTTGTGGCGGGCGATCTGCTCGTCGCATAGCCGCGCCGCGCGCAGGTAATCCTTTTCGATGTAGGCCGCGTCGATCTCCTGGAACACCTGCTTCTTGTGCCACACGCGGTTCAGGCGCGTCAGCAGCACGCCTTCGGTGATCGGCTTGATGATGTAGGCATCCGGCTGGTGCTCGGCCGCGCCCATCACCGATTCCACGCTCTTCTCGGCCGACACCATCAGCCATACGCTGCTGGGGACCATCAGGTTGCGCACGCGCGCTTCTTCCAGTACCTGCTGGCCGTTCTTGCCTTCGCCCAGGTTGAAATCGCACAGCACCACGTCGTAATGGGTGCGCCCGAGCAGCGTCATCGCTTCGCCGCCGCTCGATGCCTGGTCGATGTGGCGGGCGCCGATGTTGCGCAGCGATTCGCGCAGCAGCTGGCGGATGCCGACGAAGTCGTCGACGATCAGGTAGCGCTTTTCGCTCCATTCCACGCCGGAGATTTCGGCAACCGGCGCACCGCTCGCGGTGATGTAGGTATTGGTCATGGCGGCAGGCTCATGGCAAAAGGGTCTTGGCGACGGGATTATGGGATGAGGCTATGGCACCGGGGTCATGGCAGCGGGGTCATGGCAGCTGGAGCACGAAGCAGCCGCCGCCCAGCGGGCCGCCGTTCTCGAGGCGGATGGCGCCGCCGCGTTGCCGCCGCTTGTGCATCCTGGCCACTTCGCTGGCGAAGAACAGCCCGAGGCCGCTGCTGTTGGTCAGGAAGTTGACGCCCTTGCCCACCGAGGCGCCGGCCTCGATCATCGATGGCGGAAAACCCATGCCGTTATCCTCGACACGGCATTCGAGCATGCCGTCGCGCTCGGCGATCGACAGGCGGATACGGTCGCGCGTGTAGCGCACCGCGTTGTTGATGGCGTGGCACAGCACGCCGATGACGAGATCCTCGTCCAGCGTCCACAGCAGGTCCTCGGCGAACTCGAGGTCGAGCCGGATATCCTTCGCCGCCAGCAGCACGCGCGACTGGCTGGCCACCTGGTGCACCAGCTCGCCGAGCGGCACCGTCACCGGCTCGAACGGATAGGTCGGCTTGCCCACTTCCTTGTACAGCGCCAGCAGCTGCATCAGGTTGTCGGACAGCCGGCGCGTCTGGTACAGCATGTGTGCCATCTGCGGGTGCGAGGCGTCCTGCGCGGCCCGGGCATCGCCTTTATCGAGCAGGTTCTCCAGCGTCCCGCCCAGCACGGCAATGGAATTCTTCATGTCGTGCACCGTGGAAGCCAGGAACACGAACAGCTCGGGCGAGCCGCTGCCATCCTCCATGATCGTTACCCCGCAAAGTTTCAGTGCGGCAATTATATCTGCGAAGCCGCATGAAATCAGGGTTTATCGGGGACCTATGGCGCGCTTGCGACAGTTTTACGACGCGATTTGAGCAAAAACCGGCCTGGATCAAGCGCGGCGGCCAGCGTGGCCTCGACGGGCGATGGCAATCCTTCAAGCTGGCAAACCAGCAACTCGGCCGCCAGCGGCGCCCAGATCAGCCCGCGCGACGCATAGCCGAGCAGCGCGTGGAGCCCCGGGTGGCGCGCCACGTCGCGCAGCCGCTCCGGCGCGCCGGGAGCGCCATGGTCGGGCAACGCGCCGACGAGTGGCAGCCGGTCCGGCGCCATGCAGCGCAGGCCCACGCGGCCGGCCAGCGGCGGATCGGCCGGGACCCGGGCGGCGCCCAGGATGTCGCGCGCCCGCGCCAGGTTCTCCGCCTGGCTGGCGGGCCGCAGCGGGTGTTCCGCCGCTCTTTCCGCCTCCTGCTCCGCGGTTTTCTCCGCAGTTTTTTCATACGTGGCGCCAACGCTGGCGATGCCGTCCATCGCCGGCGTCATGTACGCTTCGCGGCATACCACCAGCGGCGGCGCCGCGAAGGCCTCGGCAGCCAGGTGCGTGACCTGGCCGCGCATCGTGTACAGCGGCAGCGGCGCGGTCTGCGGCAGCTGCAGCGCACCGGCCCCGTTGGCGACGATCACGTGCGCACCTTCGGCCAGCAGCGCGCCATCGCCGCCGCGCACTAGCCAGCGCTCGCCGGCACGCTCCAGCGACAACGCCTCGGCATGGAAGATCCGCGCCAGCCGGGCGCCGCACGCGGCCAGCATGGCCCGGCACACCGAAGCGGGATTGGCCCAGCCGCCCTGCGGGAACAGCCAGGCGCCGTGCGGCGTGGCCGAGCCGAGCAGCGCTGATGCCTGGTTTTCATCGAGCCAGCGCACGTAGTCGGGCGGGTAGGCCCATGCCCGGGCCACCTCGCGCTGCAAAGCCGCGTGTTCCGCGTCGCGTGCCAGTTGCAGCACGCCGCACTGCCGGCCGCGCACCGGCGCGCCGCCGTCGTCCGCCATGCCGCCCAGCGCCTGCCAGCGGCGCAGTGCGTACAGGTAGGCGGCGCGGGTCAGGCGGGTCGGTATGTTGTCGTCGCGCGAGAGCAGCGGCATGAAGATGCCGGCCCGGTTGCCCGATGCCTCCTGCGCCGGCGTATCGTGCCGCTCGATCAGCGTCACGTGCCACCCGTGGGCGCACAGGCGCTCGCAGGCGGCCGCGCCGGCCACGCCCGCGCCGATGACGACCGCGCTGCGCACGGGCGGCGCCGGCCGCGGCGGCTGCGGCTTGCGGCTCGTGTAGCGCGCCTCGAACGGCGTGGTTTCGCCCTCCCGCGAAAAGCCGGCGGCGCGCAGGCCGCGCTGCCAGTTTTCGTCCCGCCAGGCTTCGTCGCCCGGCGCCGTGCGGAGCCGGGCACCGGGTACCGCGAGCCGCGACAGTGCCCGCAACGGTGCCGCGGCCGCCGGCACGATGAACTCATCGACCCGCGCGTCCAGTTCGGGCACCAGGGTATCGGGTTCGCCCAGCGCGATGTCGAGGATCGTGCGGCCGCCATCGAGCTCGATCCTGTGCAGGCCCGGCACGGCTACCGGCCACACCGCCGCGAGGACGGCATCGCGCGCGGCCGGCAGCGTGGCCATCACGGCGATGTAATGCAGCGTGCCGCCCGCGGCGCGAGCCGCGGCAAGGCGTTCCTCATCGAACGCCAGGTCGAGGACGACGCGGTCAGCCAAGGCGCGCGCACTCCGCGTGCCGGAAGCACGCCGCGTCGTGGTCGTTGACGATGCCGATGCCCTGCAGGTAGGCATACACGATCGTGGAACCGACGAACTTGAAGCCGCGCTTCGCCAGGTCCTTCGAAATGCGGTCGGAGAGTTCCGTCTTCGCCATGCGGTCGGCGGGCGTGGCGATGTGATTGCACACCGGCTTGCCGTCCACCCAGCCCCACAGGTAGCCGTCCAGCGTCTGGCCGCTGTCGCGCAGGCGCAGGTAGGCCTGCGCATTGGTGACCGCGGCCGCCACCTTCAGGCGGTTGCGCACGATGCCCGGATCGGCCAGCAGCGCGGCTACCTTCTCCGCCCCGTAGGCGGCGATCGTGGCCGGCTCCCAGCCGTCGAACGCGGCGCGGTAGGTATCGCGCTTGTTCAGGATGGTCTCCCACGACAGCCCCGCCTGCGCGCCCTCCAGGTTCAGCATCTCGAACAGCCGGCGCTCGTCGTGGCACGGCACGCCCCACTCTTCATCGTGGTAGGCGATATAACGGGGGTTGGCCGGGTTGGCCCAGGTACAGCGGATACGGTCGCTCATGGCGGGTCGGAAACAGTAACGAGACCCGCAGTATAGGGCCGCATCAGCATGGTGACCATGGCGCGATGGCCATCACGCGGGGGGCGCAGGATGCCGGTCCATCGAGGCGCAACGGCGGCGGGCGATGCGGCCGGACCGAAGTGCCACAGCGAAGGCTCCCCGCAGGCGCTAAACTGGAGCTCTCGCAACGGGCACGGAGGGATCTCATGCAATTCGAAGCACGACTGGAATGGCAGCGCAACGGCCAGCCTTTCCTGGACCAGAAGTACAGCCGCGGCCACGAGTGGCAATTCGACGGCGGGCTGCGGGTGCCGGCCTCATCGTCGCCGCTGTCGGTGCCGCTGCCGATGTCGGTGGCGGACAACGTGGACCCGGAAGAGGCGCTCGTCGCCGCCGCCGCCAGCTGCCACATGCTGTTCTTCCTGTCGATCGCGGCAAAGCGCGGCCATACGGTGGAGAGCTACATCGACAACGCGGTGGGCCTGCTGGACAAGGATGCGGACGGCCGGATGGCGATGACGAACATCACGCTGCGGCCGGAAATCCTGTTCGCCGGCGCGCACTGGCCCGGGGAAGACGAAATCGCCGCGATCCACCACGAAGCGCACGGCAAGTGCTACATCGCGAACTCGCTGAAGGGCGAGATCACGATCGAGCCGCCGATCGAGCCCGAGGGCTGAACGACAGGCGTAAAAAAGCCGGGCCCATGGGCCCGGCTTTTTTCCGTTTGCCGCGGCCGGCCAGTGCCGGCAGGCTGGCCGGCTGCTTACTTCGGTGGATTGGTCGTCGGATTGGCCGGGTTGACCGGGCTGTCCGTGTTGCCGCTCGATTGCTGCTGGGTACTGATCTTGTCCTTACCCTGAGGCATCGAGCCGCCGGTGCTGCCGGTGCCCGAAGTACCCATCGCGGTACCGGCCTTCATGCCCTTCATGTTCGACGCCAGCTGCTCGACGTGGCCCATGTGCTGGTCGATCGTCGGCTGCAGCTTCGCGGCCAGGCCCTTCACATCGGCATCCTTGGCGCTCGACTGGGTCTTGACGACCAGCGCGTGCGCTTCCTTGTGGCTCTTCACGCCGGCCATGTCGAGGTAAGCCTTGTCGAATTTCTCGCCGGACATGGCCTGCAGGTTTTTGGCCATCTTCTTGTGCTTCGCGTCGAGCTCGGCCGGCAGGGTCACGTTCTTCGCCTGGGCCACGGCCTTCACTTCATCGAGCCCCTTCGTGTGGTCGTCCACCATCTGCTGGGCGAAGGCCTTCACCTCGGCATTCTGCGATTTCTGCAGTGCCATCTTGCCCGCTTCCACTTCGGCCATGTTGGCGATCGCCATGTCCTTCAGGGCCTTCTGGTCGGCTTTCGCCAGCGATTGCGCATGAGCAACGCCCATGCCCATCAGGGCGGCCAGCAGCGGCACGCCCAGGTACCTGTTCCACATTGTTGCCTTGTTCATTCGATTCTCCTGACGGTTGCAAATGGGTAAGCCCGGGGGTACGCCTTGGGAGGAAGCCTGGGAATCCAAGGCAAGCCCGGGGTCGAGACCGGCGCTGCTTTCAGGAACATATGTATATTAATAATTTAGATATACATCTTACGGCGGAACGGTGCGGCACGGCCGCACGGCAGGAAGGAATGGGGCGGGAATGAGACGAAGACAGCAAAAAGAGCGCCGGCTGCAATCCGCAGCCGACGCTCTTCACGTTAGAGCCCGCAGGGTGCTAGTTCGGGCCCGTGTTGGCACTCCCGTTGCCGCCCGGATGCTTGATGAACGGAACACGCTGGCTTACTTCACGCAGCCGCGCCCGCATTACCTCCGGCGCCGCCGGGCCCGGTGCGAACACATAATCCTCGTCGCTGATCGCGCGGCCGCTGCGCTTGTCGACCAGGATCTGTTCGGCAGGCTGCCCGGTTTCCCGGTGCACGACGAGCAGGCTGGCGCCTTCCGGTGCCAGGTGTTCATTCCCCCATCCAACGAATGCCAGCAGTACGGGTTTGAAAGCACGGCCCTTTTCCGTAAGCAAATATTCATAACGGGGTGGCCGGGCACTGTACTGCCGTTTTTCCATCAGCCCGCCAGCGACCAGCCCGGCCAGCCGCCGGGTCAGCATGTTGGGGGCAATCTTCAGGCTTTTTTCAAACTCGTCGAACCGTGACAGCCCGTAGAACGCGTCGCGCAGGATGAGAATGCTCCACCATTCGCCAACCTTCCCGAGGCTGCGCGCGATCGGGCAAGGCATCTGGCCAAAATCGGTATGTTTCATTATTCCTCCCACTTGTGCACATTAGAAAACGAACGAGCGCAACAGAGACTACGTTTTACCCTGAAAAGGACCCTCAGAAACTATCGAATAATCACCGACGGGATAAAACAGGCATTTTTTTCGCAATATACTCAACCTTATGCACAGAGTGAAACGGCTAACCTTTTGCAAGGTGAGAAAAAATGATCGGAAAGCGCGAAGCACGATAAATTCAATTTAATTCGGCGCATAATACGGCCAGTCCGAGAGCCACCGCCAATCATGTACCTGACGACCGACGCCACCGTGCGCAATATTCTCATCGTGGACGATTCCGCATTCGAGCAGCGCCTGCTGGCCGACCTGCTCAGCGAGATGCCATACCGGGTTTGCGTTGCCTTCAACGGCGCCGAAGGCTACCGCCTCGCGCTGGACCGTCACCCCGACCTGATCCTGCTCGACGTGCGCATGCCGGACATGGACGGCTATGCGTGTTGCCGGTTGCTGAAAGCCAACCCTGCCACGCAGGACATTCCGGTGATCTTCGTCAGCGGCACCGAATCGGCGGAAGACCGGATCCTGGGGCTGTCGATCGGGGGCGTGGATTTTGTCAGCAAGCCGTTCATGCCGGCCGAACTGGCCGCCCGCATCCATGTCCACCTGAACCTGGTGCCCCGCCCCGAAGCGGCATCCGCCGCCCTGCCTGCCGCTGTCACTTCCGCCGCCGTTTCCGATCCCGCTCCTGTCCCGGCGTCCCCATCGGGCGATACCGACGCGGTCACCGTGCGGGCGGCAATGCGGCTGATCCGCGACAACCTGGGTGCGCTGCCGCGCCTGTCGGACATCGCCCGCAACGTGGGCACCTACCGCGAAAAGCTGAGCGCCCAGTTCCGCGAACAGACGGGCAAGACGGTATTCGCCTTCGTGCGCGAAGAACGCCTGGCGCGCGGCATGCAATTGCTGCGCGAAACCGACTTCGACGTGCAGCACATCGCCCAACTGCTGGGCTTTCGCAGCGCCGCCAACTTTGCCGCCGCGTTCCGCTCGCGCATGGGCATCACGCCTGGCGCCTACCGCAACGCCATACTGGGCCGGAACGACAACTAGACTTCCTGGTCTAAGCTCAATTGCCGACTGGCAGCCGCCTCGAGGCGCACTGCAAAGTAAACTATACAAAGCGGTCTAGTTTCGCTATCGTGTAAAAAAGACACGAGGAACCGCGATGACCGCCCCACCCGACATCCCCAAGCCGACCCCCGCCGAACTGGAACTGCTGCAAGTGCTGTGGCCGCTCGGCTCGGCCACGGCGCGCCAGGTGCACGAAGCGCTGCGCGCTGCCCGTCCCGACCTCGGCCATGGTGCCGTGCTGCGCCTGATGCAGGTCATGCACGGCAAGGGCCTGCTGATCCGCGACGACAGCCAGCGCTCCCACGTCTATGCCCCGGCGCAGCCGCGCGACGCCCTGCAGACGAACCTGCTGAAGGACCTGCTGCAGCGCGCCTTCGCCGGCTCGGCCAAGGCCCTGGTGCTGGCGGCGCTGAAAACCGGCATCTCGCGCAAGGACCGCGAAGAGATCGAACGGATGCTGAAGGAGGAAAAAGAATGACGGCCGGCGCAGTGGCGAACATCTCGGCAGTCATCGGCCGGTCCGGCGGCATCGTGGACGCGCTCGGCTGGACCCTCGTGCACTTTCTATGGCAAGGGGCCGTGGCGGGCCTCGTCACCGCGCTGGTGCTGGCCATGCTGCGCGACGCGCGGCCGCACCTGCGCTACCTCGCGGCCTGCGCCGGCCTGCTGACCTGCGCGCTGTGGCCGGCCGTCACGCTGGCGCTGCGCCTGCGCGGCGGCGTGGCCGTGGACGCTGCGCAAGACGTGCAGGCGGCGCAGCTTGCCTTCCAGCTGGGCGCGCACTTTGCCGCGCAGTTGACCGATTCGCTGCAGCGGCACATGGCATGGATCGTTGCCGCCTGGGCCGCATGCTGCGTGACGCTGCTGGCCCGTACCGCGCTCGGCATGGCGTGGATCGTTCGCGCCGGCCAGCATGGCGCGCGCGATCCGCACTGGCAGGCGCAACTGGACAGGCTGGCGCGCGCGATGGGCGTGGCGCGGCGCGTGCGCCTGCGCATCGTGCAACACCTGGCCAGCCCGGTCACCGCCGGCTGCCGGCACCCGCTCGTACTGGTGCCGGCCAGCCTGCTGACGGGCATGCCGCCGGAGCTGCTGCACGCGCTGCTGGCGCACGAGATGGCGCACATCCGGCGCCACGATTACCTGGTGAACCTGTTGCAGAACCTGGCCGAGATCCTGCTGTTCTACCACCCCGCCGTGTGGTGGATCTCGCGCCGCATCCGATGCGAACGCGAGCTGATCGCGGACGATATCGCCGCCGGCCCTGCCGGCGGACCGCGCCGCCTGGCGCAAGCCCTGTCCGAACTGGAAAAAAGCCAGTTCGCCCACCACGAACCGGCCCTCGCGGCCGATGGAGGAGACTTGATGAACCGTATCGCCCGACTGCTGCACCCCGCCCCGCGGCGCAACCTTCCCGTCGCCGTATCCGCGGCGCTGGCCGCCGTGCTGCCGGCGCTTGCGCTGGCCGGAGCCTTCGCCACCGGCCAGGCCCAGGCGGGGGACGAGCCCATCGTCGACAGGCCCCAGCAGCGCGGCGTGGTCGATTTCGCCAGCTGCGCCAAGCCGGTGTGGCCGCAGGCATCGCTGGCCGCGCAGCAGACCGGCACCGTGACGCTGGCGTTCCTGGTCGACGAACGGGGCGTCGTGCACGACTCGCAGGTGCGCAAGTCGAGCGGCCATCCGGCGCTGGACGAAGCGGCCCGCGAAGGCATCGCCAAATGCAGCTTCCATGCCGGGCGCCAGGACGGCGCGCCCGTCAAATCCTGGGTCATGCTGCAATACGCGTGGGTCCTCGAATGATGCGGCGAATTCTTCCGCTCCTTCTGCCGCTCATCCGTCCGTCCATCCGTCCGCTCATCCTGCCGCTGATCCTGGCCATGCCTGCCGCCGGCGCCGGCGCAACCGACCTGCCCGGCTACCCGTTCGTTTCCACCGGCGGCAAGGCGCAGATCTGGCTCCAGCCCGACATCGCCGAACTGCGCTTCGATACAGGCGCCCAGCACGCCAGCGCGGAAACCGCCGCCGCGGCGATCGGCGAGCTGGGCGCCGCGCTGGCGGCCCTGCTGGCCGAGAACGGCGTGGCCGAAAGCGACATCGACAATGGCGAAGTGACAAAGAAGACGGTCAAGCTGACCAACCCCGCCGCCGACGGCGCCACCGAAGCCTGGACGCTGGAACGCCGCTACCGCGTGGTGGTGCGCGACCTGGCCCGCTGGCCCGACCTGGCGGCGGCGTTGATGGCGCGCGACCATGTCGACAGCCTGTCGGTATCCTTCGACCGGACCGACAAGGAACAGGTTACGCGCGAGCTGATGACGCAGGCGGCGCGCGATGCGCGCGCCAACGGCACGCTGCTGGCGCAGTCGTTCGGCCGGCAGCTCGGCCCGGCCGTGGCGATCGCGCGCGGCCCGCTGGACAAGGTGGCGCCCGCCATCTTCGAAGGCGCCGGCGGCACCCCGCCGGCCGCGCCGCGGCCGGTCACGGCATCGAACTACCGGGCGCCGCCGGCGATCCCGTTCGCGCAATCGGTGAACGCGGTGTTCAGGCTGAAGTAGCCGCCTTCTTCATCTGCCGGTGCCACCACCACCACGACAGCAGCGCGTTGCACCAGTAAGCCGCGTACAGCACGGCCGTCAGGTACAGCCCGCGGCTGGCGTACAGCGGCACCGAGATCGTGTTCACCAGCACCCATACCGGCCACGTCTCGATGCGCCGCCCCATCAGCAGGCATTGCGCGATCACGGAAAAGGCCAGCACGGCCGAGTCGACGAACGGCGCATAGGCGTCGGTGAATTCCCGGAGCATCAGGCCGTAGGCCGCGGTGGCGGCGAGGCCGGCGAGCGCCATGGCCCCCACCGCCCGGACGCTGGCGGACGTGATCGGCCGCGGCTTGCCGCCGGCGCCGCGCCGCCACTGCACCCAGCCGGCGACACAGGTCAGCACGAAGAACACCTGCAGCGCCACATCCGCATACAGCCGCACGCCGTGGAACAGCAGCGCGAACAGCGAGCAGCCGACGATGCCGAGCCACCACGAGTGGATATTGTTGCGGCCGGCAAGCACGATGGAGACGGCCATCACGGCATTGGCCGCGATCTCGAGTGGGGACACGTTGCGTTCCTGTCAGGGCGTTGATCGGCTCATTGTCCCGCAAGCCCGGCAGCGGTGTAAAGGCCGCGTCCGCGGATCACGGGCGCACCATGACCGCCAGCAGGCCGGCCACGTCCGCGCCGCTGTCCTGCCGCAGCGTGCACGGCTCCAGCGCCCGTACCGCGAAGCCATGGCGGACCGCCACGGCCCGCAGGTAGGGCGCCGCATGGGCATAGCGGCCGGACGCACGCAATGCGAACGTGCCTTCCGTGCCGCCGCCATCCCGGTCGAGCGCCTCGACCGAGAACGCGAACACGCCGCCTGCGCGCAATGCCGGCCGCGCCGCGGCGAATAGCGGATCGAGGTCGCCGAGGTACACCAGCACGTCGGCCGCGGCCAGCACATCCCACTGCCGGCCGTCTTCGTGCAGGAACGGCACGATGCCGGCGCACGCCAGCGTGTCGTACACCTCCAGCAGCCGGGCCCGTTCCAGCATCGCGGGCGACAGGTCCACGCCTGCCAGGTGCCGCGCGAACGGGCGCAGCAGCGGGCCGCACAGGCCGGTGCCGCAGCCCAGGTCCAGCACGTCGTTGTCCGCGGCGCGCGGCAAATGCCGTTCCAGCAGCGCCACCAGCAGCCCGGGGGTACGGTAACGCAGCTCGCCGACCAGGTGGTGGTCGAAGCGCGGCGCATACCCGTCGAATAGCGCGGCCACGTATTCCGGCGGCGATGCCGCCGGCGCAACGCCGGCACCCAGCGCGGCCAGCAGATAGTCGACCGTGGCGCCATCTGCACCGGCTTCCCTCGCCTGCCGGTAGGCGGCGATCGCTTCGTCGCGGCGGCCCAGCGCGCGCAACGTGTTCGCCAGCCCCAGCTGCGCGCGCCCATACGCGGGACGGGCCGCCAGCGCGTTGCGCCAGCTGTCCAGCGCCGCGTCGAGCTCCCCCGCATGCAGCAGGATGGCGCCACGGCCGCACCATGCTTCGGCATAGCCGGGCCGCAGCTGCAGCGCGCGCCCGAAGCCTTGCAGCGCCTGCGCCGCATCGCCGGTGGCCAGCAGCGAGACGGCGGCGCCATTGACCGCTTCCGGATAGGCCGGCCGCGCATCGAGCGCCGCGGCGAAGCCGTCCAGCGCGTCGTCGTGGCGGCCCAGCTCCTGCAAGGCCAGCGCGCGGTGGCACAGCGCCTCCGGGTAGCGCGGCGAGAGCGCCAGCGCGGCCGCATAGCTGCCGAGCGCCTCGTCCAGCCGGCCGAGGCGGCGCAGCGCATTGCCGCGGTTGCACAGGGCCAGCGGGTAGTCGGGCTGCAGCGCCAGCGCGCGCTCGTAGCTGGCCAGCGCGTCATGGTCGCGCCCCGCATCCTGCTGCGCCGCGCCCAGGTTGCAGTGGGCGATCGCGCGTGTATCGTCCAGCGCGATGGCGCGGCCGATCAGCTCCAGCGCAATGAACGCATTGCCGCGCTGGCGCGCCGCCACGCCGGATAAATGCAGCGCATCGAAGTTGACGGGGTCCAGTCGCAACACCTGTTCATACAGCGCATCGGCCTGGGCGAATTCGCCGCGCTGGTGATGGGCGACGGCTTGCCGCAGGAGGAAATCGGTGGTCATCGCGCTATTACACCACAGGCTGCCGAAGAACATCCCGGAGGTCAAACGCCTGTCACATTCCTTGGGCAAAATACGCAGGCCTTGTGGAGAGGGCAACACCTGGCGGCGCGAGCCGCCACTACCGGCGCCGGCGGTCGGGAAATATACCGGCACCATATTCATTCCGGTCGCGCGAGCGGCCAGAAGCATAAATTCCGACTGGGGTATTGAGCGCCATCAAAGGGTTCACTCTATTCAACCTCTGCTCGTTTGCGCAATCCCTAAACTGGTGTTTGCGCCCGCCTTCCGCGGGCGAACACCCAGGGGGAAATCCATGAAAACTATATCGTGTTGCGCACCGCCACGGGCACGGCGATGCGTGGCGGGCTGCCCAATGTGCTCCGCTCCGGAGCGAAGCCGACCGTGACCGTGGAGCGGATCGATGAACGCCACGTGGCGCAACTGCGCGAGGAACCCGAAGTGCGCGTGGTGGCGCCGTCGTGCCGACGCGCCTGATCGAACCGCTCGATGCGCGGCCGGCCGGGGTGGAGACCGGCTGGGGTATCACGGCCGTGGGCGCCGACCGCAGCCGTTTCAGTGGCGCGGGCGTGACCGTGGCGGTACTCGACACGGGCATCGATGCCGCGCATCCCGCGTTCAGTGGCGTGCAGCTGGTGCAGCAGGATTTCAGCGGCGACGGCGACGGCGATGCGTTCGGCCACGGCACGCATTGTGCCGGCACGATCCTGGGCCGCGACGTGGGCGGCACCCGCATCGGCGTGGCCCGCGGCGTCACCCGCGCGCTGATCGGCAAGGTGCTGGGCAATGATGGCTCGGGCAGCACCGACATGGTAGCGTGGTGAATCACAGATTCATTGAATAAATCCGACGAGAATCGCTCCAATACTGCGTTGAAAATGCACGGAAAGGCCCCGGCCTTACCAGTCAGTCCGCGCCAAGGCAGTGCCTTGGCTCTTGAGACGATTTCGTCAAATTTATTAATCAACGAACTTGTGATTCACCACACTACTCAACGGCATGACCTGGGCGCTGCAGCAGAAGGCGCACATCATCTCGATGTCGCTCGGCTTCGATTTTCCCACCATGGTCAAGCAACTGGTCGACAGCGGCATGCCGGTCGATATCGCCACGTCGCAGGCGCTGGAAACCTACCGCGACAACCTGCGCGTGTTCGACGCGGTGATGGCGATGATGGATGCGCAGGGCGGCCTGGATACCGAACCGCTGGTTGCCGCTGCCGGCGCAGTTCTGGCACCATGGGGTTCCCCCACAAAGGAGACCCCATGAATGCCGAGCTGAATCTGCTGCTGGAAGAACTCGAACGATTCGGCGCCGCCAACGACGCGGGCATCGACCGCGCCGATCCCGGGCGTGCGCAGCGGATGCTGAACATCACGCGCGATACGGGCGAGTTCCTGGCGGTGCTGGTGCGTGCCACCCGGGCCCGCGACATCCTGGAGATCGGCACGTCGAACGGCTACTCGACGCTGTGGCTGGCCGATGCCGCCGGCGCGGACGGCGAGGTGACGACGGTGGAGCTGCAGGACGCCAGGTACGCGATGGCGCTGGAGAATTTCGCGCGCGCGGGCCTGCGCGACCGGATCGACGCGCTGAACGCCGATGCCGGCGCAGTGCTGCGGATCGGCGGCGATGCGGCCTACGACCTGGTTTTCCTGGATTCCGACCGTTCGCAATACGAAGCCTGGTGGCCGGAGATCCGGCGCGTGCTGCGCCCGCGCGGCCTGCTCGTGGTCGACAACGCCGTGTCGCATGCCCACGAGATGGCCGGCTTCGTGCAGGCCGTGAAGGACGACGGCTTCCTGTGCAGCCTGGTCCCGGTGGGCAAGGGCGAATTCCTCGCCACGCGGGGTGCCTGAAACGGTAACGGCCGAGTTCGTGTCATGGGGCCTGGCCCCATGACACGAACTCGGCCGTTATCTCCGTCAGTCGATGTATTTCAGCCCGGCCGCGGCCAGCGGCTCGCGCATCCTGTACATGTCCAGCCCCAGCACGCCGGCGGCCAGTTTCGCGCGTTTTTCGCCTTCCAGGTCCTCGCGCTGCTGCGCCACGGCGGCCACGCGCACGGCGTCCGCCGCGGGCACGACGACGACACCGTCTTCATCGGCCACGATCACGTCGCCCGGGTTCACCAGTGCGCCGGCGCACAGCACCGGGATGTTGACGGAGCCCAGCGTCGACTTGATGGTGCCCTTGGCGCTGATGCACTTGCTCCACACAGGGAAGCCCATCTCGCGCAGGAATTTCACGTCGCGCACGCCGGCGTCGATCACGAGCGCCTTCGCGCCGCGCGCCTGGAAACTGGTGGCCAGCAGGTCGCCGAAGTAGCCGTCCGTGCACTCGGCCGTGATGGCGGCCACCACGATGTCGCCCGGCCGGATCTGTTCGGCCACCACGTGCATCATCCAGTTGTCGCCAGGGTGCAGCAGCACGGTGACGGCGGTGCCGGTGGCTTCCGCGCCCTGCCAGACCGGGCGCATGTAGGGCTTGAGCAGGCCCATGCGGCCCATCGCCTCGTGCACGGTGGCGCTGCCGAATTTCGCCAGCTGCGCGACGGCGGCCGGGTCCGCGCGCTCGATGCTGCGCCTGACGATGCCCAGTTGATTCATCAACGGTGTGCTCATGCTCATGCTCATGTTCATGTTCATGTTCATGTTCTCCATTAGTGCCCCTTTGCCGTCAGTTGCGCATCCAGGCGCGGGAACACGTGGCGCGCATTGCCCTCGAAGATCGCGAAGCGTTCCCCGTCGTTCAGGTTGGCCGCCTGGATATAGCGTTTCGTATCGTCGTAGTAGTTGCCGGTTTCCGGGTCGATACCGCGCACGGCGCCGATCATCTCGGAGGCGAACAGCACGTTCTTCACCGGGATCACCTTCGTCAGCAGGTCGATGCCCGGCTGGTGATACACGCAGGTGTCGAAGAAGATGTTGTTCAGCAGGTGTTCCGTCAGCAGCGGCTTCTTCATTTCCTGCGCCAGCCCGCAGAAGCGGCCCCAGTGATACGGCACCGCGCCGCCGCCGTGCGGGATCAGGAATTTCAACGTCGGGAAATCCTTGAACAGGTCGCTCGTCAGGCATTGCATGAACGCCGTGGTATCCGCGTTCAGGTAGTGCGCGCCGGTGGTGTGGAAGCACGCGTTGCAGCTGGTGGATACGTGGATCATCGCCGGGATGTCGTACTCCACCATCTTTTCATAGACCGGGTACCAGTGGCGATCGGACAGCGGCGGCGCCGTCCAGTGCCCGCCGGACGGGTCCGGGTTCAGGTTGATGCCGACGGCGCCGTACTCCTTCACGCATTTTTCCAGTTCGGGAATGCAGCTGGCCGGGTCGGCACCGGGCGACTGCGGCAGCATCGCCGCGGTGGCGAAATGGTCGGGAAACAGCTGCGCCACGCGCGCGCACAGCTCGTTGCAGATCGCCGCCCAGGTGGCGCTGGTGTTGAAGTCGCCGATGTGGTGCGCCATGAAGCTGGCGCGCGGCGAAAAGATCGTCAGGTCCGATCCGCGTTCCTTCATCAGGCGCAGCTGGTTGCTTTCGATCGATTCACGCAGCTCGTCGTCGGAAATCCGCAAATCCGACACGCGCGGGCCCAGCTCCGGCGTGTTCAGGTTGGCGACCTGCGCGTTGCGCCACGCTTCCAGCGCTTTCGGCGCGGTCGTGTAGTGGCCGTGGCAATCGATGATCAGTGGCTTTTTCATTGTTTATCCTTTGTTTCGGTGTCAGTACGGGCCGGGTACCAGGACCTCGCCGCGCATGATCGGGCGGGCGGTGCGCAGCAACGCGGCGCGGGCGACCTGCTGGCCATCCACTTCCAGCTCGACGGAGAATTCGCCGGTCGGGTGTTCGACCGATACGGCCTTCGTGCGTCCGGCAGGCACGCTGGCGATGCCCTGCGTGACGGAGCCGTCCAGCACGCAGGCGGTCGCGACGGTGACGGCGGCCAGTACGCCGATCGAGTCATGGCACACGTGCGGGATGAAGCAGCGCGTGGCGATCGCCCCGCCCTGCCGCGCCGGCGCAACGAGGCACATCTTCGGGTAGTTCTTCGTTATCACGTCGCCCAGGCCCATCAGGGGGCCGCACGCCAGGCGCAGTGCTTCCAGCTTTTCCTTCAGCGCCGCGTGGCCGTTCAGCTCCGCCGCCGTTTCGTAACCGGTGATGCCGAAATCGGCGGCGCGCACCAGCACCATCGGCATGCCGTTGTCGATCAGCGTTGCCTCGATCGTGCCCGGTCCCGGCACGTCGACCCGGTCCAGCGCGCGGCCGCTCGGCAGCAGCGACGGGCATACGGAGCCGGCCGTATCGAGGAAATCGATGCTCACGGGGGCCGCCGTGCCGGGCACGCCGTCGATGCGCGCGGTGCCCGTGTATTGCAGGCGGCCGCCCGGCGTGAGCACGGTCACATCGCACTGCATGCCCGTATTGAGCGTGAGGATGCGTGCGGTGGTGGTGTCATCGCCTGTGCCGCCGCCGATCGGCAGCAGGCCGCGTTCGAGCGCGAACGGCAGCACGGCGGCGAGCATGTTGCCGCAGTTCGGCGTGACGTCCACCGTGTCGCCATTCGGCTGCAATTGGGCGAACAGGAAATCGAGGTCCACGCCCGGCGTGGTGCTGCGGCGGACGATGCCGACCTTGCTGGTCAGTGGATGTGCGCCGCCCAAACCGTCGATCTGGCGCGGATCGGGCGAGCCCATCGCGGCCAGCAGCACGCGGTCGCGCTGCGCCGGATCGGCCGGCAGGTCGGATTCGACAAAAAACGGGCCGCGCGACGTGCCGCCCCGCATCAGCATGCAGGGTACGGCGCGCAGGTCGGAAGGGGCATGGTCCATGGGCGGTTCCGTCGATTGGTTGGCGTGGGTGGTCATGCCGGCCAGTATCGGCCGCAGGAAACGCGGCGTGGTTGCGTTGTGCCCGGCGTTTTGTTCTAATTCTCTTATCGGCATCTTTTCGGTGAGCCCTCCCTCCATGTCCCTTGTCAGCCTGCGTCACCTGCACGCGTTTTCCGTCGTTGCCGCCACCGGCGGCATCCGCCGCTCGTCCGATGCGTTGTTCAGGGCATCCTCCGCGGTGGCGCGATCCGTCACGGCGCTGGAGGGGAGCCTCGGTGTGCTGCTGTTCGAGCGCAAGGGCCGCGGCATGCTGCTGACGGCCGCCGGCCAGCTGGCCAGGCTGCGCGCCGACCGCATCGAGGCGGAACTGCGCGACGTGCGCGACGACGCCGTGCGCATGCGCGACAGGGGCCGGGAAAGCGCCGGCGGCAAGGGCGGCGGCAACGTGGGAGGCATCGAGGCGTTGCTCAACGAGCGCCGCCTGCAGGCCGCGGCATTGCTGGCCGAAGTGCACCACATGCCCACGGTGGCGCATACGATGGGCACCTCGCAGTCTGCCGTCAGCCAGGCGATCGCGCGGCTCGAAGACATGCTGGGCCAGCCGCTGTTCCTGCGCACCGCGCACGGCATGGTGCCCACGGATGCCGGCCGGCGCTGGATCGAGCGCTTCGAGCGCGTGCTGGCCGAGCTGCGGCACATCCCGGAAGACATCGCCGCGCTGGCCGGCGTGGTGGAAGGCGTGGTTACGGTCGGTGCGCTGCCGCTGGCGCGCTCGCAACTGCTGCCGGGCGCGATCGCGGCCGTGCTGCAGAAGCACCCGCGGCTGCGCATCCGGTCGCTGGAAAGCCCGTACGAGGAACTGACGGCCGGGCTGCTGTCGGGCCGGGTCGACTTCATCGTCGGGGCGCTGCGGTACGGGGCCGGCGATGCGTTCGACGACCGGGTGCTGATCGAAGACCGGGTGGCGCTGGTGGCGCGCAGCGGCCATCCGCTGGCGGGCAAGCGGCACGTGACCGATATCGATCTCTCCGGCTATCCCTGGGTGCTGTCGCGCGCCGGCACGCCGCTGCGCGAATCGCTGGAAGCGTTTTTCCGCGGCCGGGGCGTGGCACCGCCGCTGCCCGCCGTGGAAACCGGCGACCTGGCGCTGCTGCGCGGCCTGCTGGTGGAAAGCGACATGCTGACCGTGCTTTCCGCCCACCAGCTGCACCATGAAATCGCCACCGGGCAGCTGGCGGTGCTGCCCTACGACATGGCCGGATTGGAACGCAGGATCGGCCTGATCACCCGGCGCGGCGCCTATCTGTCGCCCGGCGCCAACGCGCTGCTGGGCGAGATCGACGCCGTCGGCGCACGGTGGCGCTGAGCTCGCCGTCCCGGGTTCGCCGTCTTTACACATCCTTACTTCTACTCCACGTGCCAATAAGCAGAATGCAACGCTGCGGCAGGTAATGGCAATACTTGCCGCACCTCCAAAACGTACACTTGATTTGCGGTGATGCCCGATATTCACAAAAGGCATCACCGGGCAGCCCATGCGCAGCCACATGCGCCGCCCATACCAAAACAGGTGTTTACCGACTGGAGACTTAATGAATACCGTACAATCGCTCGACGTCCGGGCTACCATCAACGGCCGCCCCATGAGCGGCTACCAGTGGCTGCTGCTGGTCCTTTGCTTCCTCATCGTCGCCACCGACGGCATGGACGTGGCCATCATGGGCTTCCTCGCGCCCGCCATCACGAAGGAATGGGGCATCTCGAAGGCGGCGTTCGGCGTGGTGATGAGCGCCGCGCCGGTCGGCCTGGCGATCGGCGCGCTGCTGGTCGGCCCGCTGTCGGACCGCTACGGCCGCAAGAAGCTGCTGATGTCGGCGATCTTCGGATTTGGCCTGTTCAGCCTGCTGTGCGGCTTTGCCACCGATGTGATTACCTTATCGATACTGCGGTTCCTGACCGGCCTGGGCCTGGGCGCGGCCATGCCGACCACGACCACGCTGCTGTCCGAATACCTGCCGGAAAAATCGCGCAGCACGCTGCTGGCGGTGATGTTCACCGGCTTCAACCTGGGCTCGGCGCTGGTGGGCTTCGGCGCCGCCGCGATCCTGCCCGACTACGGCTGGCGCACGGTGCTGATGGTGGGCGGCGCGATCCCGCTGGCCTGCCTGCCGTTCTACCTTTGGCTGGTGCCGGAATCGACGCAGTTCCTGGTGACCCGCAAGTTCCCGTCCGAGCGCATTGCCCGCACGCTGCGCCGCGTCTGCGGCAAGGACATCCCCCAGGCGGCGGCCTACACGAACAGCGAGCAGGCCGTGAAAGCCGGCGCGCCGGCGAAGGCGCTGCTGTCGCCGCAGTTCCGCAGGACCACGCTGTCGCTGTGGGCCACCTACTTCATGGGCCTGCTGGTCATCTACCTGCTGAGCGGCTGGCTGCCCACCCTGATCAAGGATGCCGGCCTGCCGATCGAGCGTGCCGCCAACATCACCGCGCTGTTCCAGCTGGGCGGCACCGTGGGCGCGCTGTTCGTCGGCTACTTCATGGACCGCTGGCTGCCGAACAAGGTGATCGCCACGGCCTACATCGGCGGCGCCGCCTTCATCCTGCTGCTCGCCTCGGGCAGCGTGCAGTCGTCGCTGTTCGCCGTGTTCGTGCTGCTGGCCGGCTTCTGCATGAGCGGCGCCCAGACCGGCATGAACGCGTTCGCCCCGTCCTGCTATCCGACCGCGGTGCGCGCCACCGGGGTAAGCTGGATGCTCGGCATCGGCCGCTTCGGCAGCATCTCGGGCTCGTTCCTGGGCGGCATGCTGCTGACGATGGGCTGGGGCTTCTCGTCCGTCATCTCGATCCTCGCGATTCCGGCCACGCTGGCCGCCATCGCCATCATCTCGGCCACATTCGGCAAGCGCCAGGCGCTGGCCGGCGCCACCCACTGACCAGGAAACAGCAACATGGCCAACATCATCGGCGCGATCGCGTCTTCCCACACTCCCACGATCGGCTTCGCGCTGGACGCGAACAAGCAGCACGACGCCGTCTGGGCCCCGATCTTCAAGGCCTACGAACCGGTGCAGCAATGGCTGGCGGAAAAGAAGCCCGACGTGCTGCTGATGATCTTTAACGATCACGTGACGTCGTTCTTCTTCGATCATTACTCGGCATTCGCGCTGGGCATCGGCGACCAGTACCGCCCGGCCGACGAAGGCGGCGGCGCGCGCGACCTGCCGCCGATCGCCGGCCATACCGGCCTGGCGCAGCACATCGGCCAGTCGCTGATGGCCGACGAATTCGACATGTCGTTCTTCCAGGACAAGCCGCTCGACCATGGCTGCTTCTCGCCGCTGTCGATCATGTGGCCGCACGACGGCGAAGGCGTCGGCGCATGGCCCGGCAGCATCGTGCCGCTGCAGGTGGGCGTGCTGCAGTTCCCGGTGCCGTCCGGCCGCCGCTGCTACAAGCTGGGCCAGGCGCTGCGCCGCGCGATCGAAAGCTTCCCGGAAGAGCTGAACGTGGCGATCGTGGCCACTGGCGGCCTGTCGCACCAGGTGCACGGCGAACGCGCCGGCTTCAACAGCACCGAATGGGACAGCCGCTTCCTCGACATGTTCGAAGGCGATCCGGAAGCGCTGCTGGACCTGACGCACGCCGATTTCGCCCGCCTGGGCGGCTGGGAAAGCGCCGAAGTGGTGATGTGGATGATCATGCGCGGCGCCATGGCCGGCAAGATCAACTGCCTGCACCGCGAGTACTACCTGCCGTCGATGACCGGCATCGCCGTGTCGATCTACGAAAACGCCGTGGCGGTCGATCCGGCGCTGCACCGGCGCGCCAACGAACAACACCGGGCGCACATTGCGCACCAGACCGCCGGCGTGGAAGAACTGGAAGGCACCTACCCGTTCACGCTGGAGACCAGCGCGCGCGCCTACCGCATCAACAAGTACCTGCACCAGCTGATCAAGCCGGAGTTCCGTGCGCGCTTCAAGGAAACGCCGGAAGCGACCTGGGACGAGGCCGGCCTGACGGACGCCGAACGGCAAATGATCGCCGCGCGCGACTGGCAGGCGATGATCCGCTACGGCGTGATCTTCTTCCTGCTCGAAAAGCTCGGCGCGGCCGTCGGCGTGTCGAACCTGCACATCTACGCGGCGATGCGCGGCGAGACGCTGGAAGAGTTCCAGAAGACGCGCAACACCAAGGCCCTCTACTCGGTGGGCGGCGCGGCCAAGGATGCCGACTGGAACGCGCCGAAGCCCTGATTTCCCGACCGGGCCCGCGGGCCCGTTTCCGTCATCCATGCCGCCCCGCCTTCATGCGCGGGACGGCCCCGCACGCCCCTTTTCGACATTACAACAATCCGATTCCATTGGAGGAGAAAGCATGAAAAACACCCTGATCGCCGCCGCCATCGGCGCTTGCACGACGGCCGCCGCGCTGCCGGCGCAGGCGCAGAGTTCCGTCAGTGTCTACGGCCTGATCGATGGCGCCGTCGAGCACTACACCAACGCCGACGCGGCCGGCAACGGCGTCACCCGCAGCCCGAGCCTGGGCGGCGGCATGTTCCCGTCCCGTATCGGTTTCAAGGGCAGCGAAGACCTCGGCGGCGGCCTGAAGGCCATCTTCACGCTGGAGAACGGCTTCGCGCCCGATTCCGGCACCATCAACCAGGGCGGCCGGCTGTTCGGCCGCCAGGCATGGGTGGGCCTGGCCGGCAGCTGGGGCCAGGTGACGATCGGCCGCAACTACAACATGCTGTATGTGTCGTCGTTCGATGTCGATGTGTTCGGCCCGTCGCAGTATGGCCTGGGTGCGCTCGATCCGGCCGTGCCGAACGGCCGCAGCGACAATTCCGTCGCCTACAAGGGCACGTTCGACGGCGTCACGCTGGGCGCGACCTACAGCCTGGGGCGCGACACGTCGGCCGCCGGTGGCGCCTCGGGCACCAACTGCGCCGGCGAATCGGCCACCGATGCGCAGGCCTGCCGCGAATGGTCGGCGCTGCTGCGCTACGACCAGCCCTCCTGGGCGGTCGTGGCCGCCTACGACCGCATCCACGGCAGCCCCACGGCCGCCAACGGCCTGAACACGAGCGACAAGACCGACAGCCGCCTGCACGTGGCCGGCCTGGTCAAGGGCGAAGGCTGGAAGGTGGGCGGCGGCGTGCTGCTGCGCGATAACGACGGTTCCGCCACGCAGCCGAAAAGCCGCCTGTATTACCTGGGCGCCGCGTACAACGTGACGCCGCTGCTGACGGTCGACGGCCAGATCGGCAAGCTGGACTACCGCGCCACCGGCAACGACACGAAGCAGGCGCTGGTGCGCGCCACGTATCTGCTGTCGACGCGCACCGCCGTCTACGTGGCCGGCGGCCGGCTCGACAACGACGGCACCGCCGCCGTCGCCCTTTCCGCCGGCGGCTCCGTCGGCGCCGGGCTGTCGCAGACCGGCATCATCACCGGCATCAAGCACTCGTTCTGAGCGGTTGCAGGAAACCGGCCGGTCCGCCGCTGCGGCGCGACCGGCTTTTCGGACAACATCTTCCCTCGAAAAGATCTCCTGCCGCGTTGTACACGCGCGACTCGGCAATCTCCCAAAAGTTGAAGTGGTTTCTCAAGTACTCATGCCAAATCGCGGTCTTGATATGATGGCCATAACCGGACAGGACGGAGGCTGCCATGAAGAACGAGCACTTTGCCGAAGCGCGCGCCGATTCGCGGATGGCCCAATGCGTCGATACGGGCGTGAAAGTGTCGATGGCGGACGGGGTCACGCCGGCGCTGGAATTCATGCTGAAAAGCGGCGTGCCGCGCGAGGTGGCCATGCGCGTGTTGAGCGGGCCGCGCTTCATCCGGCACCCTTCCCCCTCCGGAGAAGGGGCACCGGGCTGACTGCCTGCATCGCCTGATCAAAGATCCTCGTGGTGATCGGAAGCGCCCTGCTTCCAGTAAGCCGAAATCCGGCTGGCGCTGCGCGGGAAGCCTTTCTCGCCATGCACCACGTCGCGCACCGTCGCCGCGATCGATGCCTCGCCGCCGAACCACACGAAGGCGTCTCCGGCCGGCAGCGGCATCGCGCGGATCGCTTCCACCAGCGCGGCGCCATCGGGCACCTGCCACACGTCGAGCCGCGCGGCGCTGGCCAGGATAACGGGTTCGTCGCATGCGACGACGACGATCGCGCGCACGTCCGCCGGCAGCTCTTCCATGCGGCGCCGGATCGCCGGCAGCGCGGTGGCGTCGCCGGCCAGCAGGTGCCACGCGTAGTCGGCCGGGATGATCATCGACCCGCGCGGGCCGCCGATCGTGGCGCGCTGCCCCACCGTGGCCCGGCGCGCCCATGTCGACGCCTTGCCTTCGCCATGCAATGCGAATTCGATCGTCAGTTCGCGCGCTTCGCGGTCGTAGCGGCGCGGCGTGTAATCGCGGCGAACCGGCTCGCCCGCTTCGTCGTCGAACATGAACTTCACGTGGTCGTCGAACGACGCCGAAACGAAGTCGGCCAGTTCCTCGCCGCGGAACGTGACGGCCACGAAATGCGCGCCGAGCCGTTCCACCTTCACCACCTCGACATCGCGCCGCTTCAGTTCGTGCCGCACGCGCTGCACCCGGCTCGGCGCATCCGCCGCCGGTCTGTCCGCTGTATCCATCAGCCTCTCCATTAGTTGATAAAGTCCTCTATTCTTGTCGTTATTGGTTGACTATGTCAACCAAATTTTCGATGCCCCGTCGGCTTGCTTAAGCACGCCAATCTTGCCATAATTGAGAATAATTCTCATTTCTATTCACCTGAAAGATCCGCATGCCCGTCTTCCCGACGCCACGCGCCACCTGACCAGCCAGCCATGCAAGCACAACCGACCATGGCGCCCGTTCCCGCCAAACCGAAAAAACCGGGGCCCGGCTGGCGTTACCGCGCCGGCGTGGCCGTGCGCGCGCTGGCCGCGATCGCCGGCGGCTATGCGCTGTCCGCCGCATGGGCCGCGGCACTGGCGCTGACCCTGCCGGCGGTGCGCGTGGAGGCGGCATTGACGGCGACGATGCTGGCGCTGGCGATCTATCCGTGCGCGGCGATGTGGTGCTTCGGCGCGCGCACCGCGCCGCGCGCCGTTGCCGGCCTGCTCATCGCCGGGGCGCTGCCGGCCGCCATCCTGCTGCTGTCGAAGGGGGCCGCATGAAAGAGGGCATCCGCCAGTCGATGGCATGGCTGCACACCTGGTCGGGCCTGCTGGTGGGCTGGGTGCTGTTCATGGTGTTCGCGGCCGGCACCGCCAGTTATTTCCGCGACGAGATCACGCTGTGGATGAAGCCCGAGCTGCACACCGCCGCGCACGCGCAGGTGCCGCAGGCGGTGGCGCTGGCGCACGCCGTGGATACGCTGCAGGACAAGGCGCCGCACAGCCCGCGCTGGTTCATCACGATGCCTGCCGGACGGGAACCGGCGCTGCGCGCCGGCTACACGGCGCCCAGGGGAGAGAACAGCGGCGGGCAGAAAAAAGGCGGCCGGCGCGGCGTCAAGAGCGTGATGCTCGACCCGGCCACGGGCGCGGAACTGTCCACGCCGCGCGAAACCCGCGGCGGCGATTTCTTCTACCGCCTGCACTTCGACCTGCACTACATGCCGGTGCTGTGGGCACGCTGGATCGTGGGCGCCTGCGCGATGTTCATGCTGGTGGCGATCCTGTCGGGCATCGTCACGCACAAGCGCATCTTCAAGGACTTCTTCACGTTCCGGCCCAGGAAGGGCCAGCGCTCGTGGCTCGACTTCCACAACGTCTCGGCCGTGCTGGCGCTGCCGTACCACCTGATGATCACGTACACGGGACTGCTCACGCTGATGTTCATGTACTTCCCGCAGGGGATCGAGGCGGCCTACAAGGAGGACAAGCCGGACACCTTCTTCGCCGAGCTGTTCGGCGGCCCGCTGGCGGATGCCGAAGCGGCCCGCGTGAAGGCGCCGCTGGCACCGCTGGGGCCGATGGTCGAGCAGGCCAGCCGCGCGTGGCACGGCGCGCCGGCCGGCAGGGTGACGGTCGATTTCCCGAACGACGCCAACGCCACCGTGACGATTACGCAGCAAACCGGCCACGGCATCAGCAGCGAAGTACCGTCGCTGACGTTCAATGGCGTGACCGGCAGCCTGGTGCCCCGGCCGGAGACCGGCAAGGGCGCCGCCGCCGCGACGCGCGGCGTGATGGTCGGCCTGCACATCGCCCGCTTCGCCGATCCGCTGGCGCGCTGGCTGTTCTTCATCTCCGGCCTGGCCGGCTGCGCGATGGTCGCCACGGGCCTGCTGCTGTGGGCCGTGAAGGAACGCCCGAAACATGCGAAAGCCGGCCGCACCGGCTTCGGCCTGCGTCTCGTCGATGGCCTGAACATCGGCGCCGTGGCCGGCCTGCCGCTGGCGATGGCCGTGTTCTTCTGGGCCAACCGGCTGATCGAAACGGGCACGCTGCAACGGCCGGATGCGGAGATCCGCTGGTTCTTCACGGCGTGGTGCATTGCGGCCATTGCCGCGCTGGCGAAACCGGGCCGCCCGATGTGGCGCCTCCAGCTGCTGCTGGGCGGCCTCGCGTTCGTACTGCTGCCGCTGCTGAACGGCATGACCGGCGGCGCGCACCTCGGCACCAGCATCGCGCACGGCCTGTGGCCGGTGGCGGGCTTCGACATCGTGACGCTGCTGCTGGGCGCATTCCTGCTGTACTGCAGCCACTACCTCGGCAAGCGGAAAAAGGCCCCGCAGGCCGCCGGGATCCCATTGAAAACCGAACCCGAGTCCAGGCTCGCCGGGAGCAACGCATGAATGCCGCCATCTTCTTCACCATCGCCGCGCTGGGCGCCGCGGCCGCCGGCTTCGGCGCGCTGGGCCTGGCCATGGACCGCCACTGGGAAGCGATCCACGGCCGCGGCAACATGCCCGCGCCGGGCGTGCGCCGGATGCTGCAACTGGGCGGCGGCGCCGCGCTGCTGGTCTCGCTGTGGTGCTGCCTGGCGGCGCGCGACACGGGCCAGGCGATCGTGCTGTGGTGCGGCGTGCTGTCGGTGGCCGCGTGGGGCGCGGTGGCCATGATGACGTACGCCGCGCAACACGCTCGGCGCACGGCCGCCGGCGCCGCCGTCGTTGCCTGCGCCACCGCCGCGCTGGCACTGGTAGTGCGCTGACGACAGACCGGCCATCACAGCTTGCTACGGCTGCGCGTCGAGCGTGGCGCGCACCTTTTCCAGCAGAGCCAGCAGCTGCCGGCGCTCCGCCTCGTCGAGGCCCGCCGCGGCCACCTGCGCCAGGCGTTCGCCGCCCCGCTGCAGGTTGCGCGCGATGGCCTTGCCCTCTTCCGTCACGTGCAGCCGCGTGCTGCGGCGATCGGCCTCGTCGACCACGGCATCGAGCAATCCCTTGTCGCGCAGGCCGCGCACCAGCCGCGCCAGCTGCGCCTTGTCGCGGCCGGAACGGGCGATCAGGTCGCTCTGCGTCGCCCCCGGGTGGTGGGCAAAGTAGCCCAGCACCTTGCCTTCCATGTGCGTCAGGTCGTGCGGACCGTCGCGCAGCACGCGGTACTGTTGCGCGCGGTACTGGTGCATGATCGAATGGATCGCTTCGAAGACGGCGCTGGCGCTGTCGCCGGCTTTTTCGCTGGGTGGGGACATGTTCGTTCGGTAAAGGAAGGCGTGCCTGGTGGGTCGCCGAGTATACCGCGCCGCGGACTCAGGCCGCCGCGCCCGCGCCCGTGCCCGTACTTTGCGCGCATTCCGCCACGATCCAGTCGCGCAGGCTGTCGAGCGCCCTTCCCGCCTCGCGGCCATGAGGGCGCACCAGGTAGTAGCCGCGCGGCGTGGCCAGCTCCGGCAGCGGCGGGCTGGCCAGTTGGCCGTCGCGCAACAGGTCGTCGACCAGCGGGCGCCAGCCCAGCGCCACGCCGCGGCCGGACACCGCGGCCTGGATCACCAGCGGGTAATTCCCGAGCGTGAGACTCTGGCCCTGCCCCGCCTCCGCCACGCCATGGCCCAGGCCCCAGTCCTGCCACGTCAGCCAGCGCACCGGGCCGCTGCTTTCCAGGTGCAGCAGCGGCATCCGCATCACATCGTGCGCCGTGGCCGGCCCATGGCGCGCCAGCAGTGCCGGGCTGCAGACCGGCACCACCACTTCGGGCAGGAGCCGCTGCGCATTGCAGCCGGGCCAGTGGCCGGTGCCGAACGAGATCGCCAGGTCGACCGGCTCGCCGCGGATATCGAACCCGTTCTGCGACGTGACGATTCGCACGTCCAGCTCCGGCCTGAGCTCCTGGAACGCGGCCAGCCGCGGCATCAGCCAGAAATTGGCGAACGCGAAATCGGTGGCCACCGTCAGCACTTCGCGCAGCTTGCGCGTGCGCACGCGCTCGACCGCCGTCTGGATCGCGGCCAGGTGATCGCACACCGAGTCGTACAGCGCGGCGCCCTCCGGCGTCAGCGCCACGCCGCGATGCGCGCGGCGGAACAGCGCCGTGCCCAGGTGCTTTTCCAGCGCCGCGATCCGCTGGCTGACGGCCGGCTGCGTGGTGCCGTACTCCTCCGCCACCTGCGTGAAATTCAGGTGGCGCACGGCGGATGCGAACAGCACCAGGCTTTGCAGCGGCACATCGGTTGTCATTACTTTTCCTTATGCATGGATCAGGTTTCGTGATTTTAAGTGCCTGAATCCATGAAGGAAAACGACATTCATCGCATAAGCTCGGATTATGAATATGTCATAAGATTATATGAATTAATACGTTTTCCATTCGGCATGCGCGGTGCAGAATCCGCCCATGAACGCACCACGCCAACCGAATATCCTGATCGTGATCGCCGACCAGCTGACGCCCCGCGCGCTGGCCGCCTACGGCAACCGGGTCACGCGCACGCCCCACCTCGACCGCCTCGCCGCACAAGGCGTGGTGTTCGATTCCGCGTACTGCAACTCGCCGCTGTGCGCGCCGTCGCGCTATTCGCTGATGACGGGCCAGCTGCCTTCGAGCCACGGCGGCTACGACAACGCCGCCGCGCTGTCGTCCGAAGCGGTGACCTTCGGCCACTACTTGCGCCGGGCCGGCTACCGCACGATCCTGGCCGGCAAGATGCACTTCATCGGCGCCGACCAGCTGCACGGCTTCGAGGAACGCCTGACCACCGACATCTACCCGGCCGACTTCACTTGGACGCCGGACTGGGAACAGCCCGGCGTGCGGCCCGACTGGTACCACAACATGGGTTCGGTGGCCGACGCCGGCCCGTGCGTGCGCACCAACCAGCTCGACTTCGACGACGAGGTGGTGTACGCCACGCGCCAGAAACTGTTCGACCTGGCGCGCGATGCCGACCAGCGCCCGTTCTGCCTGACCGTCTCGCTGACGCACCCGCACGATCCGTATGCCATCTCGCGTGACTACTGGGACCTGTATTGCGACGACGAGATCGACCCGCCGCGCGTGCCGGCCACCCCGGCGGACGAAGACGCCCACTCGCGCCGCCTGCGCGCGGTGATCGACATCGACCGCGTACCGGTCGACGCCGGGCAGGCGCGCGCCGCGCGCCGCGCCTACTACGGTGCCATCTCGTATGTCGACGAACAGGTCGGCAAGCTGCTGCGCACGCTGGAAGAAACCGGCCGGGCGGACGACACGATCGTCGTCTTCACCTCCGACCATGGCGACATGCTGGGCGAGCGCAACCTCTGGTACAAGATGACGTTCTTCGAGCCATCCGCGCGGGTGCCGCTGATCGTGCACGCGCCACCGCGCTTCGCGGCGCGGCGCGTGGGCGAATCCGTCTCCCACGTCGACCTGCTGCCGACGCTGCTCGACCTGGCGCGGGCCGGGCCGCCGCTGGAAACGGCCGGCCGCAGCCTGCTGCCGCACCTGGAAGGCCGCGGCGGCCACGACGAAGCGGCGGCCGAATACACGGCCGAAGGCGCACTGGCACCGATCGTGATGCTGCGCCGCGGCCCCTGGAAGTTCGTGCATTCGCCGTCCGACCCGGATCAGCTGTACCACCTCGCCGACGACCCGGATGAACTGCGCAACCTGGCGCCCGCCCCCGGCCGCCACGCCGGTGCGCTGGAAAGCCTGCGCGCCGACGCGGCGCGCCGCTGGGACCTGCCGGCCCTGCACCGCCGCGTGCTGGCCAGCCAGCGCCGCCGGCGGCTGATCGGCGCGGCCAATGCGCTGGGCGTCCACCACGCCTGGGATTACGAACCGCCACGCGATGCCAGCCGCAAGTACATCCGCCGCCACCTCGACCTCGATTCGCTGGAGGCGCGGGCGCGTTTCCCGTCCATCCACGGAGAAAAACCATGAAGCGCTTCCTGATGATCGCCACGCTGGCCTGTGCCGCTACCGCCACCGTCCATGCCGCCGGCGCCCCTGCCGTTGATGCACCATCGTGCCGCGTGGTGAAAATGGCCGATCCGGGCTGGACGGATATCGCCGCCACCAATGCGCTGGCCGGCATCGTGCTTGAATCGCTGGGCTATGAGCAGAAGGTGCTGCCACTGTCGGTGCCGATCACGTATGCCGGGCTGCAGAAGAACCAGGTCGACGTCTTCCTGGGCAACTGGATGCCGGCCCAGCGCACGCTGGTCGAGCCGCTGCTGAAAAGCGGCGCGGTGGAGCAGGTTCGCGCCAACCTGCCGCAGGCGAAATTCACGCTGGCGGTGCCGGAGCACGTGGCCCGCGCCGGCGTGCGCACGTTCGCCGACCTGGCGAAGCATGCCGACAGGTTCCAGCGCAGGATCTACGGCATCGAATCCGGCGCGCCGGCCAACGCGGTGATCAAGAAGCTGCTGGCCGCGAAAAGCCACGGCCTGGAGGGCTGGACGCTCGTCGAATCGAGCGAGCAAGGGATGCTGAGCCAGGTGGCGCGCGCCGCCCGGAGCAACGACTGGATCGTGTTCCTCGCATGGGAGCCGCACCAGATGAACAACACGTTCAAGCTCGTCTACCTGGACGGCGGAGCCGCCGATTTCGGCCCGGCCAGCGTGCACACCGTCACGCGCAAGGGCTACCGCGCCGCGTGCCCGAACGCGTCAAGGCTGTTCGCGCAGATCGAATTCACGGCGCCGCTGGAGCACGCGATCATCGCCGACGTGACGGCGAAAAAGGATACCGCCCGCGCCTCCGCCCTGCGCCAGCTGAAAGCGCAGCCGGCGCTGCTGGAGCGCTGGCTGGCGGGCGTGACGACGCTGGCGGGCACCGATGCGAAGGCCGCCGTGCTGGCCCGCCTGGCGAACCCCTGATTTTCCGGTCAGGCCTTCCAGGGTCGACCGCCCTCATTCACAACAACCACAAGAGTCCAACGATGTCCGCCCCGTCCAGAACGCCCCGCCTGAAACCCCTGACCCTGCTGGTGCTGCAGGCATGTGCCGGCGCCGCCTTCGCCGCGCCCGAGCCGGCACCCGAGCCGGCCTTCCGCACCGAGCCGCCGATCGAAACCGTGTTTGTGCAGGGCCAGGTGCGCCAGGTGCAGAACATCACGCGCAAGGACCTGCAGCAGGCCACGCCCGGCACCAGCCCCCTGAAAACGCTGGAAAAGCTGCCCGGCGTGTCGTTCCAGTCGGCCGACCCGTTCGGCGCCTACGAATGGTCGACGCATATTTCCATCCGGGGTTTCGCGCAGAACCAGCTGGGCTTCACGCTGGACGGCATTCCGCTGGGCGACATGAGCTACCGTAACCACAACGGCCTGCACATCAGCCGCGCCGTCTCGTCGGAAAACATCGGCAGCGTGACGGTCTCGCAGGGTGCCGGCGCCCTGGCCACGGCGTCGACCAGCAACCTGGGCGGCGCGGTGGCGTTCACCACGCGCGGCCCGCAAGATGCCGCCGGCGTGCAGCTGGCGCAAACCTTCGGCACCGAACGCACGTCGCGCACCTTCGTGCGGTACGACACCGGCCTGCTGTCGACCGGCACGAAAGCCTACCTGTCCGCCACGCGCCAGCGCGCCGACAAGTGGAAGGGCGATGGCGGCCAGGACCAGGACCAGTTCAACGCGAAGGTGGAGCAGGAACTGGGCCGGCATGTGGCGAGCGCCTTCTTCAACTATTCCGAGCGCACCGAGACCGATTACCAGGACCTGTCGTTCGATTCCGTGCGCCGCCTCGGCTACGGCTGGGACAACTACGCGCCGGACTGGCACCGCGCCGTCGACGCCGCCAACGGCAACTACACCGGCGGCGTGACCAACCTGGACGATGCCTACTACCTGGGCCGCGGCATCCGTCACGACTGGCTGACGGGCGCGAAGCTGGAACTGAAACCGGCCGACGGCGTGCGCCTCGATACCACCGTGTACGGCCACCGCAACCGCGGCGAGAGCCACTGGTACACGCCGTACACCCCGTCATCCGCCACGGTGCCGATCTCGGTGCGCGCGCAGGAATACGGCATCGAGCGCGTGGGCGTCGTCAGCGACCTGACGTGGGAAATCGGCAACCACACGGTCACGGCCGGCGCCTGGGGCGAGCGCAGCACGCACTCGTGGTCGCGCGCGTTCCACGCCGTGTCCGGCCCGGAAGACACGTCGCACTTCCTCGACAACCCGTTCTCCACCGTGATCGCCCAGCGTTTCACGACGAAGACGCGCCAGTTCTACGTGCAGGACAGCGTGGCGGCCCTGCAGGAGCGCCTGAAGCTGAACTTCGGCTTCAAGAGCACCAGGGCAACCATCGACGGTGACAACGACATCGGCGGCCGCGCCGCCGGCACGCTGGAAGCATCGAAGAAATTCCTGCCGCAGGCCGGCCTGACGTTCGCGGTGACGCCGCAGGCGGAGCTGTTCACGTCGTGGTCGAAGAACCTGCATGCCCACACCGCCGGCGCCGACGGCCCGTTCTCGCAGACGCAGGCGGCATTCGACCTGTCGAAGCGGACGCTGAAGCCGGAAACCTCCACGACGGTGGACCTGGGCGTGCGCGCGAAGAACGGCAATGTGCAGGGCTCCGTCGCCCTCTACGCGGCCGAGTTCGAGGACCGGCAGCTGAACGTGGCCACCTGCACCGGCATCGTCGGCTGCCCCACCACGCTGACCAACGTGGGCAAGGTGGAGACCCGCGGCCTGGAAGCGGCGGTGGACTGGAAACTGGCGCCGCAATGGAAATGGTTCAACTCGTTCACGTACAACCGTTCCGAGTACAAGGATGCGCCGCTGTACTACGAGGGCACGGCCGCGATCGACGTCAACGGCAGGCGCGTGGTCGATGCGCCGCGCGTGCTGTTCAACACCGAGCTGTCGTTCGAGCAGGCCGGCTGGTTCGCCCGCGTCGACGGCAAGTACACGGGCAAGCGCTATTACACGTACCTGAACGACAGTCCGGTGCCGTCGTACTGGATCGCCAATGCGTCGGCCGGCTACAAGCTCGGCGTGGCCGGCCCGTTCAGGGATGCGGCGATCCAGCTGAACGTAACGAACCTGTTCGACAGGAAGTACTTCGCCACGATCGGCACCAACGGCTTCGCCAGTTCCGATCCGTCCGGCACGTTCGCAACGATGCTGGCGGGCGCGCCGCGCGCGGCATTCCTGTCGCTGAGCGGCAAACTGTAATTCACCGGGAGAAACGTCATGACTGCCAAGGTCGCACTGCGCCATGTAACGAAGATCTACCCGCCGGCCCCCGATGCGCCGGCCGGCGGCCGCGCCGCCGCGCTGGACGATGTCTCGCTCGATGTCGCCGACGGCGAAATCTGCGTGCTGATGGGCCTTTCCGGCTGCGGCAAGTCGACGCTGCTGCGGCTGATGAACGGGCTGGTGCCGTCGACCTCGGGCGAAGTCGTCGTCGATGGCCACGACCTCGCCACGCTGTCGGAACGCAAGCTGCAGTACCTGCGGCGCGGCACGATGGCGATGGTGTTCCAGTCGTTCGCGCTGTTCCCGCACCGTAGCGTGATCGACAACGCGGCCTTCGGCCTCGAAATCGCCGGCGTGCCGAAAGCGGAGCGGCACCGCCACGCCGCCGCGGTGCTGGAGCAGGTGGGCCTGGCCGGCAATGCGAACCAGTTCCCGCACCAGCTCTCCGGCGGCATGCGCCAGCGCGTGGGCCTGGCCCGGGCGCTGGCCGTGGACCCGTCGCTGCTGCTGATGGATGAAGCCTTTTCGGCGCTGGACCCGCTGACCCGCCGCGGCATGCAGGACCTGCTGCTGGACCTGCAGGAGCAAAAGCGCCGCACGATCGTGTTCGTGTCGCACGACGTCGACGAAGCGCTGCACCTGGGCGATTCGATCGCCCTGCTCCATGAGGGCAGGCTGCTGCAGCACGGCACGCCGCGCGACCTGATGGTCCGCCCGGCCACCGACCACGTGCGGGCCTTCTTCCGCGGCGTGGACCCGGCGCGGCACCTGCGCGCGGCCGACCTGATCGACCCGGTGGCCGGCTCGTTCGCCGAGGATGCCGGCGTGGCAGCCGACACCGAACTGGGCGAGCTGATGGCGCGGCTGACGCAATCGTCGGTCCCGCTGACGGTGCGCGACGCCAGCGGCATCGCCCTCGGCGCCATCACCACCGCCAGCGCGCTGCGCGTGCTGGCCAGGACCAGGGATGGCCATGCAGGATAAGCTCGGATTGGGCAGTTACATCAACGATGGCGTGCGCTGGCTCGTCGACCACAACGGCGCGCTGTTCGACGTGATCGGCCGGGGCATCGAGTTCTTCACCGGTTCGGTCGAGGCGGCGCTGCAGGCGCTGCCCGCGTGGCTGGTGATCGCGCTGGCGGCCGTGGCGGCATGGCGCCGCGTGTCGTCGGGATTCGCGGTGCTGGCCGTGCTGGCGCTGGGCCTGATCGTAGCGCTGGGTTACTGGCCGCAGACGATGGCCACGCTGGGCCTGACCCTGGCGGCCACCGCCATCAGCCTGCTGCTGGGCGTGCCGCTCGGCATCCTGGCGGCGCGGCATCGCGGCGTGAACGCGGCATTGCGGCCGGTGCTGGACTTCATGCAGACGATGCCGGCGTTCGTCTACCTGATCCCGGCCGTGATGCTGTTCGGCCTGGGCCGCGTGCCCGGCGTGCTGGCCACCGTGGTGTTCGCGATGCCGCCGGCGGTGCGCCTGACCACGATGGGCATCCTGGCCGTGGACCGCGAGCAGCTCGAAGCCGGCCAGGCGTTCGGCGCCAGCCCCTGGCAACTGCTGTTCAAGGTGCAGCTGCCCTTGGCGCTGCCGGCCGTGATGGGCGGCATCAACCAGACGATCATGATGGCGCTGTCGATGGTGATCGTGACGTCGATGGTCGGCGCCGGCGGGCTGGGCGGCGAGGTGCTCAGCAGCATCCAGCAGCTCGACGTGGGGCTCGGCTTCGAGAGCGGCCTGTGCGTGGTGCTGCTGGCGATCGTGCTGGACCGGCTCACCCAGAGCTTCGGCGCCCGGCGCAGCGGATCAGCCGCGCATTGAAGGAGCGCCGGCGACGTGGGGCGGGCCTACTCGTCCGACCACAGCTTGCCGCCGGTGGCCCAGTGCTCGCGCCTGACTTCGTGGATCAGGATGTCGACCGATTCCGGCGTGGCGCCCAGCGTCCTGACGGTGGCTTCCGTGACGGCTTTTACAAAAGCGCGTTTTTCTTCCGGGGTACGGCCTTCGAACAGTTGCACGTTAATGGTCGGCATGGGGATTCCTTTTCGCTGGGGGATGACAAGGGGTTCAGGTACGGTATTGCGGGCTGGCGGCATCCAGGCGGCGCAGCAGCGACGGCCATTCGAGCGCGCCTTCGGGCGAACCGTCGCCCACCAGCTGCGCATGGGCCTTTTCGCACATGGCCGCCGAAGGCTGGCGCAGCGGCACCATGGCCGCCTGCGCGCGCAATTGCACCTCGCAGGCGCGGTCCAGGGTTTCCATCAGCACGAACGCCTCGGCGATGGTGCGGCCCACCGTCATGCTGCCGTGGTTACGCAGCAGCATGGCATGGCGGGCGCCCAGGTTGCGCACCAGGCGCGCCTGCTCGTCCGGCGTCATCTCGATGCCTTCGTAGTCGTGAAAGGCCAGCTCGCCGTGGAAGCGCAGCGCGTACGGCGACAGCGGCAGCAGCCCCGTTTCCTGCATGCCCACGGCGATGCCGGCAACGTTATGCAGGTGCATGACGCAGGCGGCATCCGGGCGCGCCGCATGCACGGCCGCGTGCAGCCGGAAGCCCGACCGGTTCACCGTGTATTGCGGCGGGCCGACGATAGCGCCGCCGCCGTCGACCTTGACCAGGCTCGACGCCCTGACTTCATCGAAGCGCATGCCGAACGGGTTGATCAGGTAATGGCCCGGTTCGCCGGGCACGGCGGCGGAAATATGGGTATAGATGCCGTCGTCCCAGCCGTACAGGGCGCACAGGCGGTAGCAGGCGGCGAGGTCCACGCGGGTTTGCCATTCGGCGGCGGAAGCGATGCCGCGGTGGCCGAGCGCCGCCTGGCCGGGTGTCGATAATCTGTCCATGGCGCCAGCGTAGCAGGCATCGCGGCCGTTGTCATATACCGGGGCGCACGAGAGAAACTACCATCCGGCACATGGATCGGCCCGTGTCAGGGGGCCAGGCACCATGACACGAGCTCAGCAGTGGACCGCCGCCAGCTCCGCCAGCAGCGCGAACGGATAGATGCCGCGGGCGTGGCCATCCGTGAACGCCAGGTTGAGGGCATTGGCGCCGGCCGGTTCGATGGCGGCCAGCCGTACGGCGGGCGATGCCTCGACGGTGCCGCCGGCACGCCGCACGGCGCGGCATGCCGAGCACGGGCAGGCGGCGCGCAACGCGGCGTGCGTGAATTCGTGCGCGCTGCCGTTCTCCCAGCGCACGGCGAGGATGCCGGCGCGGGCGCGATTCTCGATGTGTTCCGGGTTCATGCCGCCGCCTCCGTCTGCTGCAAGGCCAGCCGAGCCGACTTGCGCACTTCCGGGTCGGGATCGTTGGCGGCCTCGCGCAGCGCCGGCAACGCCAGCGGCGACGCGATTTCGCCCAGCGCCAGCGCGGCTTCCTTGCGCAGGTTGCTGATCGTGTGCGTGAGCGCGGCGATCAGCGCCGGCAGCGCGTCGGCACTGCGCAGCCGGCCCAGGCTGCGCGCGGCGCGCAGGCGCACCTGCCAGTAGGGATCGTCCAGCGCGGCGATCAGGGCGGCGGCGGCGCCTTGCAGGCGCAGCTTGCCCAGCGTGGCCGCCGCTTCCTCGCGCACCTGCCAGGCCCCATCCCGCAGTGCGGACAGCAATGCCGGCAGCACGGCATCGTCCGTGGCGCTCCCCAGTGCGCCCACGGCGGCGCGGCGCACGTCGGCATGCGGATCACCGGTAGCCAGCGTGGTCAGCGCCGGCAGCGCTTCGGCATGCTTGAGCCAGCCCAGCACGGAGACGGCTTCGCGCCGCACCAGCGGATCCGCATCGCCCAGTGCCGCCAGTGCCGGGGCCGCCGTCTCCGGGGCCCGCAGTTCCCGCACGGCGCGCAGCGCGGCGGCGCGTACAAAAGCGTCATCGCTGGCGAGGTACGGCAGCAGCGCGATGGCCGACGAGGCCAGCTTCAGTTGCGCCAGGCTTTGCGCGGCGGCGGCGCGCACGTCTTCGTCGTCATCGGCCAGCAGCCGCGCCACGCCGGCCACGCTCTCCGGCGTTTCGAACGCTTCCAGCGCCTGCGCGGCCTCGGCGCGCACGTCGGCCGATGCGTCGCCCAAGGCACCGACCAGCAGCGGCAAATGTTCGTCGCCATCGAAGTCGGCCAGCGCCAGCACGGCGATGCGGCGCACGGTGGCATCCGGCGCGCGCAGCCTGTCGGCGATCTCGGCCAGTTCGGGGTCGTCGTAATCGGTCACTTGTTTGTTTCCTTATGCATGGTTGGATGCGGTGCCGCCGGGGCCGAGGGGGCTCAGCCGATCGAGTGGCACGATGTTCGCGTGCGGGTGCAGCAAGGCCAGGCAATGGCGCTTGTAGGCGGTAAATTGGGGCGAGGTCACCAGCGCCGCGTCGCGCGGGCGGGGGAAATCGAGGCGGATCTCCTCGACGATGCGGCCGGGCCGGGGGCTCATCACCACGATGCGGTCGGCCAGGAACAGCGCCTCGTCGATATCGTGCGTGATGAACACGATGGTCGTTTTTACACGGGTCCACACGGCCAGCAGCAGTTCCTGCATTTTCAGGCGCGTCTGGGCGTCGAGCGCGCCGAACGGTTCGTCCATCAGCATCACGCGCGGGCCGTTGATCAGCACGCGGGCGATTTCCACGCGCTGCTGCATGCCGCCGGAGAGCTGCACCGGGTAACGGTCCTCGAACCCTTCCAGGCCGACCAGCTCCAGCATGTCGCGGGCGCGCCGGTGCCGCTCGGCACGATTGACGCCCTGCATCTTCAGCCCGAACGCCACGTTGTCGAGCACCTTCTTCCACGGGAACAGCGTGTGGTGCTGGAACACCAGGCCGCGGTCCGGGTGCGGCCCGGCCACGGTCTCGCCATCGACGCGGATGGTGCCGCTGCCGGGCTGCCAGTGCCCGGCCAGGCCGCCCAGCAAGGTGGACTTGCCGCAGCCGGACGGCCCCAGCACGCAGACGAATTCGCCGGGGCGGATGTGCAGCGACACATCCTGCACCGCGTCGAAGGCCTGCCTGCCCTGCCCGAGCCGGATCGTCAGGTGTTCGATGTCGATGCCGCCGGGCGCGCCGTCTTGCACGGCGCGCTCTTCGATTGCGGAAAGTTCAGCGATTGATTCGCGGTTCATGATTTCGTCCTTGTCATCAGGTACCACGGCAGGAACAGGTTGCCGATCCTTTTCACCAGCACGCTGCTGCCCATGCCGATGGCGCCGATGAACAGCATGCCCACCACGATCTCGGGATAGTTCTGGATCGTGTACGACGCCCACGTGTAGTAGCCGATGCCGAACTGGCCGGAGATCATCTCCGCCGTCACCAGGCAGAACCAGGCGGTGCCCATGCCGATCGCCAGGCCCGTGACGATGCTGGGCGCGGCGGCCGGCAGGATCACTTCGGCGAAGATGCTCCAGCGCCCCGCCCCGAGGCTGCGGGCCGATGCGACCAGCCGCCCGTCCACGGCTTCCACGCCGTGGATCGTGTTCAGCAGGATCGGGAACAGCGCGCCGATGAAGGTGATGAACACCATCGACGCCTCGGACGACGGGAACATCAGGATCGCCAGCGGAATCCACGCCACCGCGGGAATCGGCCGCAGCACCTCCAGCGGCGGCATCAGCACCTCCTCCACCCAGCGCGAGCGCCCGATGACGAGGCCCAGCACGATGCCGGCCACGGCGGCGCCGGCAAACCCGGCGAATACGCGGTACACGCTGGCCGACAGGTGCTGCGACAGCTTCGGCGATTCGACCAGCTCCCGGGCCGCTTCCACCACCTGCACGGGCGCGGGCACGTTCTGGAATGTGACCAGGCCGAGATCGACCTGCTTCGAGGCGGCCCACTGCCAGGCGGCCACGCATGCGGCCAGCGACAGCAGGCCGACGAGGGCACGGCGCAGCGTGCGGGAATCGGGCAGGCTCATGGCGGCTCCTTCCGGATCAGATCGCGGTGCCGGCCTTCAGCCGGTCGTAGCCGACCACCTGGCCACCGTTCTTCTTCGCCCAGGCATCGGCATCGGCCTTCAGCAGGAACGCGCCCACCTCCTTGCCCTTGACGACGAAGAACGCATCGGCCGCCAGCAGCTTCAGGCCGGACTCCTGGTCATGCACGTACACGGTGCGCACCTTCTTGCCGCCCTGTTCCAGCTTGCGCAGCTCGGCGAAGGCCGTGCCCGCATCCGTGTAGTGGCGCACCAGCGGTTCGCCCTGCACCCAGATCTGCGTGAGCCGCCTGAAATCGGCGATCGGCTTGCCGGTGGCGGCATCCCTGGCATTCAAGGGCAGCTTGGCGTAGTTCTTCAACGCCTTCTCGTAGTCCAGGTTCGACTGCTTGAACGCCGTGCGCAGGTACGAGTCGTCGATGAAGCTGTTGACGTCGATGTCGCTTTCGGTGCGCTTGAGCAGGCGCAGCGTCTCGATCGACGTGGCCACCGCCTGGCGGTATTCCGGCTTCCAGCTGAAATCGCGCGTCTGCAGGCCGACCGGGCCGTGGAACAGGTAATTCACTTCCGCCTCGATGCCGGTGACCTTGGCGATCAGCTCGCTGTATTTTTCCGGCTCGGCGGCGATCAGGCGGTCCGCCTCGAGCGCGGCGCGCAGGTAGGCAACCACGATCTCCGGGTATTTTTTCGCATAGGCCGAATCCACCAGGCTGCCGTGCAGGGTCGGCGCCCTGGCCTGCGAGCCGTCGAAGATCTTGCGGGCGTAGCCGCGATGCGGAAACAGTTCGGCGAACGGCACGAAATCGGCGTGCGCCTCGATCTTGTTGCTCTGCAGCGCGGAGCCGGCGATTTCCGGCGCCTGCGTGGTGATGTTCACATCCTTCTCGGGATCCCAGCCCTGCGCCTTCACGGCGCGCAGCAGCATGCCGTGCGCCGTCGAGGCGAAGGGCACCGAGATGGTCTTGCCCTTCAGCTCCGCCAGTGACTGCACGTTCGAGCCTTTCGGCACGACGATGCCGTTGCCCGAGCCCAGCGTGCTGCCGGACAGCACGGTGATGAAGATGCTCTTCTTGCCGGCTTTCTGGTGCGCCGCGCCGTTGAACGAACCGGGGAAGTCGGCCATCGAGCCGATATCGAGCTTGCCGGCAACCATCTCGTTCGTCAGCGGCGCGCCGGACGTGAAGTTCTTCCACACGATGTCGTATTTCGCATCCTTGTACTTGCCGTCCTTCGGCAGGTACTTGTCGAGCAGGTTCAGTTCGCGGATCAGCAGGCCGCCGGTGGCGCAGTTGATCGTGGTGTCCTGCGTGCCGATGGCGACGCGGATCGTCTCGGCGTTGGTGGTACCGAAGGCAAGCAATAACGAAAGACCGATCAGGTGTCTGGACAATTTCATTTTTTATTCTCCAATGATTGCTGCAAGAGTCAACGCAACAGTCAGCGCAACAGATAAGGGATATCGACATGCACGGCGCCCGTAGGGCAATCCTTCTCGCAGGGCATGCAGTACCAGCATTCGTCGAACTTCATGTAGGCCTTGCCCTTCACCAGGTCGATGGCGAGGACGTCGAGCGGGCACACGTCCACGCAGACGGTGCAGCCCTTGTGGGCGATGCACAGGTCCTCGTCGACGGTGACGGGCACGCTGGTGATGTTGATCGTGGTGGGCATTGCTTCTCCTTCAGGCGGCGATGGGCTCGACCACGCGCAGGCGCTGGTAAGCGGTTTTTTCTTCATCCTGCAGCGGCACGATGTACGGTTCGATCGGCCGCTTGAAGCAGACCATTTCGCCATCCTGCTTCTGCAGCTGCACGTGCACGAACCAGTCCTGGTCGTTGCGCTGCGGGTAGTCGACACGGTTGTGGTACAGGCCCCAGCGGCTCTCGGTGCGGTACAGCGATGCGCGCGCGGCCATTTCGGCGCAGTCGCGGATCGCGTGCACTTCCATCGCGCGCATCAGCTCGTGCGGATTGCGCGCCTGGATGCGGTCGAGGTCCTGCCGGATCGTTTCGAAGCGCTGCAGCCCGATTTCCATTTTCTTCGTAACCTTCGGCGGCTGCAGGTAATCGTTGACCATGCGGCGCAGCTTGTACTCGACCTGGTTCGGCGGCAGGCCGTCCTCGCGCTGCAGCGGCGCCCACACGCGCCGGCGTTCGGCCTCGACCTGCGCTTCGTCCACGGCGGGCAGCTCGTGCGCGGCGCAATACGCCGCCGCGCTTTCGCCGGCCAGCTTGCCGTACACGAACGCCCCCAGCATGTAGTTGTGCGGCACGCACGCCAGGTCGCCGGCGGCATGCAGGCCGGCCACCGTGGTTTGCGCATGTTCGTCCACCCACACGCCAGACGCCGAATGGCCGCTGCACAGGCCGATCTCGGAGATGTGCATCTCCACCATCTGCTGGCGGTAGTCGGTGCCGCGGCCTTCATGGAACCGGCCCCGGCTCGGCCGTTCGTTGGTGTGCAGGATCGTTTCGATCGTCTGGATGGTTTCCTCGGCCAGGTGGTTCAGCTTCAGGAACACGGGGCCGTTGCCGCCCTGCAGCTCGTTATAGAATTCCTGCATCATCTGGCCGCTCCAGTAATCGCATTCGATGAAGCGTTCTTCTTTCGCGTTCGTGGTGTGGCCGCCGAACGGGCCGGTCACGTAGGCGCACGATGGCCCGTTGTAGTCCTTGATCAGGGGGTTGATCTGGAAGCATTCGATGCCCGACAGCTCGGCGCCCGCGTGGTACGCCATGCTGTAGCCGTCGCCCGCATTGGTCGGGTTCTCGTAGGTACCGAACAGGTAGCCGGATGCCGGCAGCCCCAGCCGCCCGGCGGCGCCGGTGGCCAGCACCACGGATCTGGCGCGGATCACGTGGAAGTCCGCCGTGCGGCAGTCGAAGGCCATGGCGCCCGCGATGCTGCCGTCTTCCGCCAGCAGCAGGCGCGTGGCCACGAGCCGGTTGGTGATCTCCACGCGGGTGCGCTTCAGGCGCCGGTACAGCACCTTCTTGATGTCGTGCCCTTCGGGCATCGGCAGCACATAGGTGCCCATGTGGTGCACCTTGCGCATCGCGTAGTCGCCCGTTTCATCCTTCTCGAAACGCACGCCCCAGCGGTCCAGTTCCTCGATCATCGCGTAGCTGTTTTGCGCGTAGGCCATCACGGTTTTCTGGTTGACGATGCCGTCGTTGGCGACCGTGATCTCCTTGACGTATTGCTCTGGCGTGGCGAAGCCCGGCACCACGGCGTTGTTCAGGCCATCCATGCCCATCGAGACCGCGCCGCTGCGCTTGACGTTGGCCTTTTCCAGCAGCAGCACGCGCAGCGCGGGGTTGGCTTCCTTGGCCTTCACGGCCGCCATCGGCCCGGCGGTGCCGCCGCCGATGACGAGCACGTCGACAGTCTGTACATGCGTTTCCATAAGTTTCCCCATTCAGTTGCCGGCCCGGTTGCCGGCTCGATTGCAAGCTCGGTTGCTTGCTCAGTTGCCAGTTGCGTTGGAGCGCTGGCCGGTGCGGCGCGGCAGGCGCAGGGTGTACTGGAACGCATCGCCGCGCACGTACAGGTATTCGAAATCGAGCGGCACGCCGTCGACGGTCCAGGTGAGGCGTTCGATGCGCAGCAGCGCGGTGCCGACCGGCACCGACAGCGCTTTCGCCAGTTGCGGGTCGGCGCTGACGGCGCCGATCTGGATATCGGCATGGGACAGCAGCAGTCCGTAATCCGTTTCCAGGATCAGGAAGATGTCGCGTTCGGCCAGGTTCTCGCCGCGCAGGCGGTCGCCGATGCGGGTCGGCAGGTACGTCACTTCATACGAGACCGGTTCGTCGTCCACGTGGCGCACGCGGACGATCTCGGTGACCTTCGCGGTTTCCGGCAGGTGCAGCTGGCTGGCCACGTGGGCTTCCACCGGCACCGTCACGTGGCTGAGCACGCGGTTGATGACGGTATGCCCGCGGCGCGACATCGCCTCGCCGAAGCCTTCCAGCCGCGCCAGGTCCTGGCTCGGCCGGGGCTGGGCCACGAAGGTGCCCTTGCCGGGCACCTTGACGATCAGGCCTTCGTTCTGCAGGTCGGCCAGCGCCTGGCGCACGGTGATGCGGCTGACGGAAAAGATGGCGCTGATCTCGCTTTCGGCCGGCAGGCGCGATTCGGGTTCATAGGTGCCGTCGACGATCCGCTCGCGCAGGCGTTCGCGTACCTGCGAGTACAGCGGCGCGGCGGAGGTTTCGAGAGCCCGGAAATGAGTCATGGATGTTGTCCTTGCATGCTGGTATGTCCTGTCATGACAGGTGATGACGATGCAAAGATGGTATCGATGCGGTCCGCGCGTGGGAACGAATCGTTTTGTTATTGCTAATGCGGGAAGCGCCTCAGGCGCCGGGCGCATATCGATATGCGCCAGGTACCCGGGCTCCCCGGCGCGCCGGCCGCTATGATGCAATACCGACAACGATGGGAGCGGCAATGGGATTCAAACTGTTCATGGTGGGCGCAACCCGCAAGCCGGGCTGCTTCGGCGCGCCGGGCGAGAACGACCGGGCCGGGGCCGCCGCCCTGGCGCGGCAGCTCACCATGAACGACCATGTTTACGTGGGTGAGGTGCCGCTGTCGGAAACGTTGTATCCGCGTAACGGCGAGCTGTTCGTCGGCGCCTATGCCGATGGCGTGCTGGTCAGCCATGCCGGCATGGCCGGGCTCCTCGTCGACAACGGCGATGCGCGCCCCCCGCGCGGCGTGCGCGCAGATGCCAGGCAGACGCTGCTTGGACTTGCTCCGGGCGGCGAGGTGCTGGCCATGGTGCTGCACAGCGTCGTCGATTTGTGGGGGTTCGCTTCGTATGCGGACGGCGATCTCCGCCGCATGGCCGCCGGCTCGGCCGATGACGGCGTGTTCATCGACACGGGCACGCCCCTGCCCGAGGAACGGCCGATGCTGGCCGGCGCCACCCTCGCCCGGCTCGATGAGGAAGGCGAAGGAGAAGAACTGGTATTGGCCGTGTCGGCGCGCCTGTTCGGCCGCGGCATCGACGCGCTGGAGAAGCCTGGTGCGATGCTGAGCCACTACCGCCGGCCGCCACGGGGGCCGGTCGCGGCACTGAAAAAGCTGTTCGGGCGCTGAGTCGGTCTTTGGGGCCGCACGGGAAGCCGCCATGCCAGCCACGATGGCAGGGGCGCGCCCTCCTCCAATGAGGCGCCGCCGGCGACCCGTGCGGGGAATGCCATGCGAAGCGCCGCGGCGCAGAATGGCTTCATCCAACAACGATGAAGGAGCACACCATGAGCCTTGCGATTGCCGTCACCACGCGGGACCACGCCCTGGGCCCGGCCGATGCGCCGGTCACCCTCGTCGAATACGGCGACTTCCAATGCCCTTACTGCGGCGCGGCATACGGCGAACTGAAACAGGTGCGGGCCAGCCTGGGCGGCGCGCTGCGCTTCGTGTTCCGGCACATGCCGCTGGCGGCGATCCATCCGATGGCGGAACTGGCGGCCGAAGCGGCCGAAGCGGCCGCGGAACAGGGCAAGTTCTGGCCGATGCACGACGCACTGTACGAAAACCAGCGCCAGCTCAGCCCCGCGCTGGTCTCCGCGCTGGCCACGCGGCTCGGCCTCGACATGGCGCGCTTCACGGCGGACCTGCGCAGCCGGCGCTATGCGGAGAAGATACAACAGGACATCGCCGGCGCCGAGCGCAGCGGCGTGCAGGGCACGCCTGCGTTCTTCATCGACGGTCGGCACTACAACGGCTCTTACGATGCCGAGACGCTGACGGAGGAACTGCGCGCGGTTGCCGGCGCACGGGCTGCCTGAGCCGGCATCGCCTACCGTTCCGCCCTGCCCTGCGCGGCCGCGCCCACCAGCCAATCCCGCAGCGCCACCGCGGCCGGGCGCAGCACGGCCTGCCTGTGATGCACCACGTAGTAGCCCTTCGCCATCGGCAGGCGCAGGCCGAACGGTTCGCACAGCGAGCCGTCGCGGATCTCGTTTTCCGTGAGGATGGCGCTGCCCAGTACCACCCCCTGCCCGTGCCGTGCCGCTTCGATGGCAAGCAGGCCCTGGTCGAAATGCTGGCTGGGCAGCGCATCGATCTGCCGCGCCGAGAGCGTGCTGAAGCGCCGCAGCCATTCCAGCCAGTGCGGGTGCAGCGTGGTGTGCAGCAGGGTGGCGCGCAGCAGGTCGTCCGGCTTTTCCAGCCGGTGCTGCCTGGCATAGGCCGGCGAACAGTAAACACGGATCTCGTCGGCGCACAGCAGGTCGGCGTGCAACGCCGGATCGTTGCCGTCGAAATGGCGGATGGACAGGTCGATCCGCTCGCGCTCGAAGTCGGCCAGCGCCGCGGTGGCGCCCAGGTGCAGCGAAACGCCGGGATGCAGCGCCAGGAATCCCGCCATGCGGGGCGCGAACCATTTCGCCGCCAGCGTGGGCGGCATCGACAGCCATACCTCGTTGCCCTGGCGCAGCCGCAGCCCGTCGCTGGCGTGCAGGATGCGCACCAGCGCCGGCTGGATCTCCGCCCAGTAATCGACCGCCTCGGCGGTGGGCCGCACCTGCCGTACCTGCCGGATGAACAGCGCGCAGCCCAGCCACGCTTCCAGCTTCTGGATCTGCTGGCCCACGGCGCCCGGCGTGACGTGCAGCTCCGCGGCGGCGAGCGAGAAGCTTCCATGCCGCATGGCGGCATCGAAGACCAGTAGCGACTTGATCGGCAGGGGTGCGGGCATGGTGCAGATATTCTATGCCATGGTGAAAATCTTATCGTTTGCCGGCCCGTTTCCCCTTCCGGATAATGTTCCATTCAACCGATGAAAGGAACGATCATGCGCATCCACCGCACAACCGGCCGCCGGCCTTTCCCCGCCGCTGCCCGGCACGGCGCCATGGGAGCGCGGCCATGAAGGCGGCGGGCGGCACGACCGGGGGCGCGCGCAGCCCCTGGGTCTTCGTGCTCGTCGCTGCGGCCATCCTGATGGTGACGATGGGCACGCGCCAGTCGATGGGACTGTTTCTTTCGCCGCTGAATACGCACACGGGGCTCGGCGTCGCCACCATCAGCTTCGCCATGGCGATCGCGCAGCTGGTATGGGGCGCCGTGCAGCCGGTGTTCGGCGCCGTGGCGGACCGCTGGGGGCCCGGCCGCGTGATCGTGCTGGGCGCCGTGCTGCTCGCCGCCGGCTCGGCGCTGACCACGCAGGTGACGGGCGAATGGGGGCTGATCTTCGCCATCGGTTTGCTGAGCGCGGCGGGCGCGGGGGCGGGCAGCTTCTCGATCCTGATCGGCGCCACCGCCAAGCACATTCCCGCGGAACGCCGCTCGTTCGCCGGCGGCGTGATCAACGCGGGCGGCAGCGCGGGGCAGTTCGTCTTCGCGCCGCTGAACCAGGCCGTGATGTCGGCCTTCGGCTGGATGCAGGCGATGTGGATGATGGCGGCAGTGGCGCTCACCACGATTCCCATGGCATGGTGGCTGCGCGACAGGCCGGTCGCGGCCACCGCCGCCCCGGCAGCCGATACCGGCATGACGCTGCGGCGGCAGCTGAAGCTCGCGGTTCGCGACCGGAGCTACTGGTGCCTGCATGCCGGGTTTTTCACCTGCGGCTTCCATATCGCCTTCCTGGTCACGCACTTGCCGGGCGAAGTGAACCTGTGCGGCCTGGGCGCGAGCGTGGCATCCACGTCGCTGGCGATCATCGGGCTGGCCAACGTGGCCGGCAGCCTGGCCGCGGGCGCGCTGGGCAACCGGGTGCGCATGAAGATGATCCTGTTCTGGATGTATGCCTCGCGCGCCGCCGCGATCCTGGTCTACCTGGCCGCGCCGAAGGAACCGGTAACCTTCTATCTCTTCGCCGCGGTGCTCGGCGCCACATGGCTGGCCACGGTGCCGCCGACCGCCGGCATCACCGCGAAGCTGTTCGGCACCCGCTACCTCGCCACGCTGTTCGGGCTAACCTTGCTGAGCCACCAGGTCGGCGGCTTCTTCGGCGCCTGGCTGGGCGGCGTGGCGGTGGTGGCGACCGGCGACTATTCATGGATATGGTGGGCCGATGCCGCGCTGGCCCTGGCGGCCGCGCTGGTCAACCTGCCGATCAGGGAAGAGCGGCCGGCCGCGCGGCTGGCTGCCGCCTGAAGCGCGCTGCCGCCGGCATGTGCCAGATGCAGCGCGCCTGGCCAGGCCGGGCATCATGACGCCTCGGCCTCCGTGCGGGCGGCCGCCTCCAGTTCCCGCACGCGGGCGCGCAGCGCGCGTTCCTCGCTCCAGCGCGCGGTATCGTCGCGCACCACGGCGATGACCGACGCCACTTCCCCGGCAGGGGTGTAAAGCATCGCCACGGTGAAGGCGATCGACAGCGGCTTGCCTTCCTTGTGCAGCGCCGGCACCCGCAGCAGGTCGTTGCCGTAGCGGGTTTCGCCGGTAGACGCGGTCTTGTGATAACCGTCCCAGTGGCGCTGCCGCTGGCGCTCCGGAATGATCAGGTCGAGCGACTGGCCGAGCGCGTCGTTCGCCGTAAAACCGAAGATGCGCGTGGCGGCGTCGTTCCAGAACGTGATGGCGCCCGCCGCGTCGCAGACGATGACGCCGTCGCCGATGCCGCGCACGAGTTGTTCGAAATCGATCCCGGTGGTCATGTGGGCTCCTTTGAAAAATGCGCACCCGCTTGTGACGGGTGCGCCAACGGGAAGAACACGAAATTCGCCCCCGGGGTCAGACGACGCGCTGTTCGTGGAGCGCCGCGATCTGATTCTGGCTGTAGCCGAGCGATTCGAGGATCTCGTCGGTGTGCTCGCCCAGCAGCGGCGATCCCTTGATTTCCACCTTCAGGTCGGAGAACTTGATCGGGCTGCCCACGGTCAGGTACTTGCCGCGCTCCTTGTGCTCCACTTCGGCGATGGTGCCGCTGGCACGCAGCGAGGGATCGTTGGCGATCTCCTTCATCGACAGCACCGGCGAGCAGGGGATGTCGAACTTGCGCAGCACGTCCACCGCCTCGAACTTGGTCTTGTCCTTGAGCCATTCCTCGATGGTGCCGAAGATGGCGAAGATCTTGTCCTGGCGCGCCTGGGCCGTCATGTAGGCGGGATCGTCGATCCACTCTTCCTTGCCGATCGCCTTGCAGATCGGCGCCCAGGCATGGCCCTGGATGGTGAAGTAGATATACGCGTTCGGATCGGTTTCCCAGCCCTTGCACTTGAGCACCCAGCCCGGCTGGCCGCCGCCGCCGGCATTGCCGCCGCGCGGCACCACGTCCGAGAAGGTACCGTGCGGGTACTGCGGATATTCCTCGAGGTAGCCCACGCGGTCGAGCCGCTGCTGGTCGCGCAGCTTGACGCGGCACAGATTGAGCACGCTGTCCTGCATCGACACGGCAACCTTCTGGCCCCGCCCGGTCACGTCGCGCGAGCGCAGCGCCGTCAGGATGCCGATCGCCAGGTGCATGCCCGTATTGCTGTCGCCCAGCGCGGCGGCGCTGACGGTCGGCGGGCCGTCGTCGAAGCCCGTGGTCGATGCCGCGCCGCCGGCGCACTGCGCCACGTTCTCGTACACCTTCAGGTCTTCATAGTGGTGGCCGTCGCTGAACCCTTTCACGGATGCCACGATCATGCCCGGATTCAGCTCGCGGATATGCTCCCAGGTAAAACCCATCCGGTCCAGCGCGCCGGGGCCGAAATTTTCCACCAGCACGTCGGATTCCTTGATCAGCTTCGTCAGGATTTCCTTGCCGTCGGCGGTCTTGGTATCGAGCGTCAGCGAGCGCTTGTTACTGTTCAACATCGTGAAATACAGCGCGTCGACGCCGGGGATGTCGCGCAGCTGCGAGCGCGTCACGTCGCCCGCGCCGGGCCGCTCCACCTTGATGACGTCGGCGCCGAACCAGGCCAGCATCTGGGTGCAGGCGGGGCCTGCCTGGACGTGTGTGAAGTCGATGATCTTGATGCCTTCCAGTGGCTTGCTCATGGTGCAGTCTCCTTGGTTTGTTGGTAACTGAGGTCGTAGCGGGGCCCCGCGCCGGCAGCGGTGCTGCCGGCGTCGTGGAAAATCGAACGTGGTGGCCTTGCTTGGTGGCGTTACATGGCGGCGTTACTTCTTCGCGGCGCTCTGCGGATTCAGGTTCGTCAGGCGCCCGCTTTCGGTACCGGCGGTTTCGTCGATGACCGCGTTGATCAGCGCCGGCTTGCCCGCGGCGATCGCCCCGGCCAGGGCGCGCGCCAGTTCTTCCGGCGTGGTGGCGTGGTAGCCGATGCCGCCGAACGCCTCGATCATCTTGTCGTAGCGGGCGTTCTTGACGAACACGGTGGGCGCGACATCCTTGCCGCCGGTGGGATTGACGTCCGTGCCGCGGTACACGCCGTTGTTGTTGAAGACGATCGTCGTCACCGGCAGTTCGTAGCGGCAGATCGTTTCGAGCTCCATGCCGGAAAAGCCGAACGCGCTGTCGCCCTCGATCGCCACCACCGGCTTGCCGCTGGTGACGGCCGCGCCGACCGCGAAGCCCATGCCGATGCCCATGATGCCCCACGTACCGGAGTCGAAGCGCTTGCGCGGCTGGTACTGGTCGATGATGCTGCGCGCGAAATCGAGCGTGTTGGCGCCTTCGTTGACCAGGTTGATGTCCGGATGGTCCTTCAGCACGTCGCGGATGGCGCGCAGCGCGCTGTGGAAGTTCATCGGCACCGGGTTCCTGTCCAGCAGCGCGGCCATCTTCGCCTGGTTCTGTTCCTTGCGCTGGGCGATGGCGCCGAGCCATTCGCCATCCGGCTGTTCGAGGCCCGCGCCGTCGAGGCCCGCCAGCAGCGCGCCGACACAGGAACCGATGTCGCCGATCAGCGGCGCGGCGATCGCCACGTTGCTGTCGATTTCGGTGGGCGCGATATCGATCTGCACGAACTGCTTGGGCTTGCCCCAGGTCTTGCCCTTGCCGTGCGACAGCAACCAGTTCAGGCGCGCGCCGACCAGCACCACCACATCCGCCTCGGCCAGCACGAAGGAGCGGGCCGCCGAAGCCGATTGCGCATGCGTATCGGGCAGCAGGCCCTTGGCCATCGACATCGGCAGGTAGGGAATGCCGGTGCGTTCGACGAAGGCGCGGATGTCGGCATCGGCCTGCGCGTAGGCGGCGCCCTTGCCGAGCAGGATCAGCGGCCGCTTCGCGCCCTTCAACAATGCCAGTGCGCGCTCGACCGAATCGGGCGCGGGAAGCTGGCGCGGCGCGGCATCGACGACCTTGATCAGCGAACGCTTCGCATGCCCCGCTTCGATCGTCTGCGCCAGCAGCTGCGCCGGCAGGTCGAGGTACACGCCGCCCGGCCGCCCGGACACGGCGGCGCGGATTGCCCGCGCGATGCCCACGCCGATGTCTTCCGCCTTCAGCACGCGGAACGCGGCCTTGGCGTGCGGACGGGCGATGTTCAGCTGGTCCATCTCCTCGTAGTCGCCCTGCTGCAGGTCAACGATCTCGCGCTCGCTGGAGCCGGAAATCAGGATCATCGGGAAGCAGTTCGTGGTGGCGTTCGCCAGCGCCGTCAGGCCGTTCAGGAAGCCGGGCGCGGAAACGGTCAGGCAGATGCCCGGCTTCTTCGTCATGTAGCCGGCGATGGCGGCCGCGTTGCCGGCGTTCTGCTCGTGGCGGAAGCCGATGAAGCGCATGCCCTCGGCCTGGGCCAGGCGGGCGAGATCCGTGATCGGTATCCCGACCAGGCCGAAAATCGTGTCGATGTCGTTGTGCTTGAGCGCGTCGATCACGAGGTGGAAGCCGTCGGTGACTTCTACCGATACGTTATGGGTCATGATTGTCTCCGGTTATTTTCGAGGTGCCTGTCGGTTCAGGCGACCTGGCCAGCCGATTCGCCCTGGAACCATCATAGCCAGCGCCTTCCATTCAAATCATTGACCGCGGTCAAGATTCACCGCATGATGTCCATCTCTGCATGTTGGCCGGTTCGCCATGACGCTCATCGCAAATCACCCGGAACGAAACATCATTCGCGCGCAGCTGAAGCAGAACGTCATCCTGAAGGAATTACGTGACAGCGAGATGGCCGCCCTGGAGCCTTACCTGACGGTGACCAATCACCAGAAGGGCGACCTGCTCCTCAACCAGGGCGTGTACGACATGCAGCAGTACTTCATCCTCGATGGCATCCTCAAGCGGCAGGTGACCAACCACGAGGCGAAGGAAATGATCCTGCGCTTTTCGTCGGAACGCGATATCGAAACGAGCTACGCGGCGTGGTGCCTGAAAACGCCGACGCCCTACAGCATCGTGTGCATGACGAAGGCGCGCGTGGCCAGCATGCCGCTGACGCAGTGGGTGGATTTCCTGCAGAGCCACAGCGTGGTGAAGCAGGCCTTCGAGTACGAGGTGATGAACCTGATGAGCGGCATCATGGCGCACACGATCACGCTGCACCTGCTCGATGCGCCGGGGCGCGTGCACCGCTTCATGCGCAAATTCCCCGAGCTGTTCGAGCGCCTGCCGAAAAAGGAACTGGCCTACTACCTGAACCTGTCGCCCGAAACGCTGAGCCGTTTGAAGCACCAGGGAAAAATCTGAAAAGCAACAGTTTTTCAGGAGCAATCGAGAAATTTATTTGCCTTATTTTTGGGCGTTTTTTCATAGACAGTCATTCATAAATTGAATGACAGATATGGCTGCCGTCAATTGGACCGGGGGTGTGCTGCCTTTATAATCAAAGGCATACACGCTTTCAACCATTCAAGGAGCAGCACATGAACGGCCTCACTGATATCGCAAAGCAACAAAATACCGGATTCTCGTTCTTCGAGTTCATCGTTTCTCTGTTCCACCTGGAACTGCGCGACAAACTGAGCGACCAGCAGCAGGACCGCGAAGAAGCAGCCTATACCTGGGGCCTGTAACACCGCCCGGCGGGCCGCCGCCCTCCGCGCCCGCGATCCGGAAAAACCGGGACAGCATGCTGTCCCGGTTTTTTTTCGCCGGCACGAACGCTACGCCGCCACGGCCTTTTGCAGCCGCACGCCGCCCCGCGCCTGCGCCATCGCCTGCTCCAGCAGCTTCACCAGCGCATAGGCCGAGTCGATGTGCGGCGACGGCGTGTCCGTCATGCGCGCCAGCTCGATGACCGAGCCCACCAGCGCGTCGATCTCGGGTCCCCGGCCGGCCTCCACGTCCTGCAGCATCGAAGTCTTGTGCTTGCCGATCTTCTCGGCGCCCTCGATCCGCCGGTCCAGCGTGACGCGGAACGCGATGCCCAGCTTGGCGGCCACGGCTTCCGCCTCGCGCATCATGTTCGCCGCCAGGCCCCGCGCCAGCGGGTGCTGGCAGATGTCGACCAGCGTCGAATGCGACAGCGCGCTGATCGGGTTGAAGCTGAGATTGCCCCACAGCTTCAGCCAGATCTCCGCGCGGATATTGTCCAGCACCGGCGCCTTCAGGCCGGCGTGCTCGAAGCACGCACCCACGGCACGGGCCCGCTCGCTCGTGCTGCCATCGAGCTCGCCCAGCGGGAACCGGTTGCCCTCGATATGCCGGATCACGCCCGGCGACACCAGCTCCGCCGCCGGGTAGACCACGCAGCCCAGGATGCGCGCCGGCGGGATGCGCCGGGCCAGCTCCCCGCCGGGATCCACGCTGAGCACCGGGCGCCCTTCGAACGCGCCGCCGTGGCGATGGAAATACCAGAACGGAATGCCGTTCTGCATCGTCACCACGACGGTCTCGGGGCCGAACAGCCGGCCGATGCGCTCCGCCACGTCCGCCACCTGGTGCGCTTTCAGCGCGACGATGACGATATCCTGCGGCCCGGCCGCGGCGTAGTCGTCCGTTGCCCGTACCCTGGCCGCCACCTGCATCTGGCCACCTGCCTCGATCAGCCTGATGCCGCGATTGCGGATGGCCTCCAGGTTCGCGCCGCGCACGAGGAACGTCACCTCCTCGCCCGCCAGCGCCAGCCGCGCGCCCACCAGCCCGCCGATGGCGCCTGCTCCGATCACTGCGATCTTCATCATATGCTCCTTGGTTTTACTCGAAACGGTTGCTGAGCTTGCCGATGCCGTCGATCTCCACCACGACCGTGCTGCCCGGGCGCATCGAGCCCACGCCGACCGACGTGCCGCACAGCAGCAGGTCGCCCGGTTCCAGCGTCATGTCCTGGGACACCCGGCTGACCAGTTCGGCCACGGAAAACACCATGTCGTTGACCGGGTAGTCCTGCCGCACTTCGCCGTTCAGGATCGTGCGCACCACCAGCATGGCCGGATCGAGCCCGGTGGCGATCACGGGGCCGAACGGGCAGAACGTGTCGAAGCCCTTGGCGCGCACCCACTGCGGAAAGGTCGGATCGCGGCCGATGATGTCGCCGACGGTGACGTCGTTGGCGCAGGTGTAGCCGAAGATATGCTCGGCGGCATGCTCGACGGCGACGCCGCTGCAGGTGCGGCCGATCACGATCGCCAGTTCGCCCTCGAAGGCGACCTTGCCCTCGCAGCGGGGCCGGCGGATCGTGCCGCCCGGCGCCAGGAACGACGTGGGCGGTTTCATCAGGTACAGCGGCTCGGCCGGGGGCGGCAGCCCGAGCTTCTTGCCCAGCGCATGGAAATTGTTCCACATCGCCAGCACCTTGCCGGGAACCACGGGGGTGTACGGTTCGACGTCGGCGAGGTGGAGGGCGATGTCCGTGCGCTGCGGCGCGTCGAACATGTCGCCCTTGAAAACGCGGATCTTGTCGCCCTCGAGCGTGCCGAAACGCACGGTATCGAGGTGCTTGAAACGTATCCAGTGCTGGATCATGGAAAGCCTCGTCAGGATGGGTCGGGCGCGGGGAGGCCGCGTGCACCGGCCGGTGCACGCGGGGTCGCCTGAATGGATGGAAACGGCCGGCAGCGACTCATGCGGCCCGAAGCGGCCGCCGGTCCGTTCAGTTGGGAAGCGGCGAGGCGGTGGCCGTGCCGGCGCTGCCGGTCATCACCTTGTCGTCATCCTGCACGCTGACCGTGCCGGACGATTCCTCGATGAAGCGCTTGCGCATCGGCCGCAACACCCACCAGGCCAGTACCGCGGCGAGCGCGTTCATGCCGCAGCCGACGAAGAACACCGCTTCCCAGCTGCCGCTGGCCGCCGTGATCAGGCTGGAGATGGGTACGAAGACCGATGCCGTGCCTTTCGCGGTATACATCAGGCCCGCGTTGCCTGCCGCGTTGCGGGTGCCGAACGTATCGGCCGTGGTGGCCGGGAACAGGCTGTAGATCTCGCCCCAGGCGAAGAACACCAGGCCGGTGAGGATGACGAACATGATCGGGTCGCGGCCGAAGTAGTACAGCAGGATGATGCCGACCGATTCCATCGCGAAGGCGATGAACATGGTCTTCTCCCTGCCGATCTGATCGGACACCCAGCCGAAGAACGGCCGCGTCAGGCCATTGAGCACGCGGTCGATCGCCAGGGCGAACGTCAGCGCGGGCAGGATCATGCCCATGATGTTGAACTTCACGCCGTCGATCTCGAAGTCCTTGGCGATCGGGCCCATCTGCGCGGTGGCCATCAGGCCGCCGGCCGCCACCAGCACGAACATCAGGTACATCACCCAGAACACTGGGGTGCGCACCATCTGCGACGGCTTGAAATCGGCCGTGGTCTGCAGCACGTTGGGGTTGACCTTCTTCTTGGCGCCCTTGCCGGCGGCATGGGGCGGGCGCACCATCAGCAGCGCCAGCAGGATCACGACGGCACCCTGGCCGATGCCGAAATACAGGAACGTATCGGCGTAGCCGCGCGCCTCGATCATGTTCGAGATGGGGATGATGGTGGCGGCCGAGCCGGCGCCGAAGCCGGCGGCGGTCAGCCCGGCGGCGAGGCCGCGGCGGTCCGGGAACCATTTCAGCGCAGAGCCCACGCAGGTGCCGTAGACGGCGCCGGCGCCGATGCCGCTGATCGCCGCGGCGATGTACAGCACGGCCAGCGTCGAGGCGTACGAATTCATGATCCAGCCGATCGCGCACAGCAGGCCGCCGAACAGCACCACGGGGCGCGGCCCCCACTTGTCCACCGCCCAGCCTTCCACCGGCACCAGCCACGTTTCGGTCAGGATGAAGATCGTGAAGGCCACCTGGATCGAGGCCTTGCTCCAGCCGTGGGCCTCGGCGAGCGGGTTGACGAACAGGGTCCAGCCATACTGCAGGTTGGCGATCATGGCCATGCAGATGATGCCCATGACGAGCTGCATCCAGCGGAACGATGCTGGCCTTTCAAAAGCGTTCGATGCGTCGGTTTTCATGCAATGTCTCCCATCTGTTTTTCAACACTGTTCGGGTACCGCTGGCGGTACGCTGATGGCTGGCCGCAAAGCGCATTGCGCTCCCGGCGACGGGTCGGGACTTCGGAAGCGGTGCCGGGCGGTGTTGCGGTGCAGTGGGTGGTTCATGGCTTTGTCTCCTGTTGGGGTCCACGGAAGCTACCGAAAGACTCTGGAACCTGGTATTGGCCGGGTCTTCGGCAAACGCCGGGGACTCGGTCCCTTATTTGAAGTTCAACAGATGGGACGATTGTGTAAGAACGGATTTCGCATATCCTTGACCGCGGTTAAGAATTAAAAAATCGTTACAAGTAGTGGCATTCGCACACGGGCACGCGCTTCAGATGCCGATCTGCGGCTGGCGCAGCGCGCGCCAGTCGATCGCCATCCCGGGATCGCCGCCGGCCGCGAGGCATTCCGCCTCGCAGCGCTCCTTGGCGGCGAGGATCGCATCGACCAGGAAGTCCGCATCGTAGGCCGTGAGCAGGTGGCCGTGATGGCGGGTCAGGTAGTCGCGTACGCAGCCGCGTTCGGCACCCGGGTCCGGCAGGTCGCAGCCGACATCCCAGAACCATGGCAGGTCCAGTTCGTGGAAAGCCGCGTTCCAGGCATTGCGTTGCGCCGTGTCGGTACGGCTGATGATCGTCATGGTCTCCTCCGTTGTTGGTACTGACGGGTTCCATACTAGGCGCGTCAAATGATTAGCAAAAGTTAAAGTTTTTAGGGATAATCATCAGCGATCGCTTATACCTCGGCCTGGTGTCCGGGGCAGCGGGCAACCCACCGGGAGCGCCATGCGGAATGCGACACTGCGCCAGCTGAAGACCTTCGAAGCGGTGGCGCGCCACCTGAGTTTTTCGCGTGCCGCCGAAGAACTGCACTTGACGCAGCCGGCCGTGTCGACGCAGATCCGCACGCTGGAGGGGCATGTCGGCGTGACGCTGTTCGAGCAGCTGGGGAAAAAGACCTATCTCACGCAGGCGGGCACCGAGCTGTTGCCGTTCTGCCGCTCGATCATCCTGCAGTTCGAGGAAGCGGAGACCGCGATGGCCCAGCACCGCGGCATTTCGGGAGGCCGGCTGGACGTGGCGGTGATCAGCGCCGGCGACTACTTTTTCCCGCAGCTGATGGTGGCCTTCGCCCGGCGGCACCCCGGCGTGCAGCTGAACCTTACCGTGCACAACCGCGAGGAGCTGCTCGGGCAGCTGGCCGCCAACCGCACCGACCTGGCGGTGATGGTGCGCCCGCCTTCCAACGACACGCAGAACGATGCGTTTGCCCCGCACCCGTATGTGATCGTGGCGGCCCCGCAGCATCCGCTGGCGGCCCCGGGCCGGGAGCCGGTCGACCTGCACGAGCTGGTGCGGCATCCGTTCGTGGTGCGCGAGCGGGGATCGGATACCTGGCATTCGATGGAGGACGCGTTCGGCCCCCACCTGGCCGGGCTGCAGGTGGCGATGGAGATCAAGAGTACCGAGACGATCAAGCAGGCCGTGATCGCCGGAATCGGCCTGGGCTTCCTGTCGGCGCACACGATCGGCCGCGAGGTGGCCGCGGGCAGCCTCGTGGTGGTGCCCGCCGAGCGCTTTCCGCTGATGCTGAACTGGTATGTGGTGCACCGCCGCGAAAAACGGTTGCCGCCGGTGGCCAGCGCATTCCGGCAGTTCCTGCTCGACGACGGGGCCGAGTGGATCGGCCGGCTGATTCCAACGGCGGGCGGCTGATTTTTCAGATCAGCGCCCGGCCCGCCCATGTCCAGCGGATGTTCCGCTCATGCGTCCCCTGATGCCTGCACCGGTGCTTCCGCCGATGCGCCAGCCGATCCCGCCGCGCCTTCGCCGAGCAATGCCCGCACATGGGCGGCGCAGCCGCCGGCCAGCCCGGCGCCGCTGTAGCCGCCTTCGAGCACGGAGACGATGCGGCCCCCGCACACATCCGCCGCGATCGCCATCACCTCTCGCGTGATCCAGCCGAAGTCGTCGTCGTCCAGTTCCATCTGTGCCAGAGGATCGAGCCGGTGCGCATCGAATCCGGCGGACACCAGGATCAGTTCCGGCGCGAACGCGCGCAACGCCGGCAGCAGCCGCATCGCCACGCCGTTGCGGAACGCCTGCGAGCCGCAGCCGGGCGGCAACGGCACATTGACGATGTTGCCGCTGCCGCCGTGCTCGCCGGCCGCGCCGGTACCGGGATACAGTGGCCACTGGTGGCTGGAACCGAAAAACAGCCGCGGTTCGTGGTGGAAGGCCGCCTGCGTGCCATTGCCGTGGTGGACGTCGAAATCGATGACCGCCACCCGGGCCAGGCCATGGGCATGCAGCGCGTGCATGGCGGCGATCGCCACCTGGTTGAAGATGCAGAAACCCATTGCCCGGTCCGGCTCCGCGTGATGGCCGCACGGGCGGGTGGCGCAGAACACGTTGTCCGCCTCGCCCGCCAGCACCGCATCGACACCGGCGCAGGCCGCGCCCACGCAGCGCATCGCCGCATCGAGCGAGCGTGGCGACATTACCGTGTCGCCGCCATCGAGTACCGCCACCCCGTGCCCGGGCACCAGCGCGGCCACGCTGTCGACATAGTCCGCGTCATGCACCAGCAGCACCTGTTCGCGGGTGCCACGCGGTGCCTCGCGCCATGCCAGGCGGGCAAACTCCGGTTGCCACAACGCCCGCATCACCGCGTGCAGCCGTTCCGGCGACTCCGGGTGGCCGGGGCCGGGCCGGTGCTCCAGGCAGTCGGGGTGGAACATCACCAGCGTGCGCGGTGCGAAGGCCATGCTCAGATCACCCGCCCGGCCCGCAGCGCGGCGATCTGCTCGCCGCTGTAGCCGAGCTGGGACATCACCTCTTCCGTGTGCTCGCCCAGCAGCGGCGAACGACGCACCACGGTGGGGCTGTCGGACAGCTTGATCGGGTTGCCGACGGTGAGATAGGGCCCGCGCTCCGGATGGTCGACCTCGACGATGGTGCCGCTGGCCCGCAGCGACGGTTCCGCCGCCAGCTCCTTCATCGACAGGATCGGCCCGCACGGAATGTCGTACCGGTTCAGCGTCTCCATGACCTCGAACTTCGTCAGCGTCTGCGTCCATTCCTCGACGGTGGCGAAGATCTGCATCAAGTGCGGCAGTCGGGCGCGGGGCGTGGCATAGGCCGGATCGTCGATCCACCCTTCCCGCCCGATCACGCGGCAGATCGCCGGCCATACCGCGGCCTGGGCGATGAAATAGATGTACGCGTTCGGATCGCTCTCCCAGCCCCGGCACTTGAGGATCCAGCCCGGCTGGCCGCCGCCGGAGGCGTTGCCGGCGCGCGGCACCGAGTCGCCGAAGTTGCCGCTGACGAACTGGGGATATTCCTCCATCACGCCGTTGCGTTCGAGGCGCTGCTGGTCGCGCAGTTTCACGCGGCACAGGTTCAGCACCGCGTCCTGCATCGAGATCTGCACGCGCTGGCCGCGCCCGGTGGCGGTGCGCTGGAACAGCGCCGTGACGATGCCCAGCGCCAGGTGCAGGCCGCTGCCGCTATCACCGATCTGGGCGCCGGTGACGACCGGCGGGCCGTCGTCGAAGCCGGTGGTGGCGGCCGCGCCGCCGGCGCACTGGGCCACGTTCTCGTAGACCTTGCAGTCCTCGTAGGGCCCGGGTCCGAAGCCCTTGACGGAGGCGACGATCATGCGCGGATTGAGCGCGTTGATGCGTTCCCAGGAAAAGCCCATCCGGTCCAGCGCGCCCGGCGCGAAATTCTCCACCAGCACGTCGCAGTCGCGGATCAGCGCTTCCAGCACGGCCTTGCCGGCGGGCTGCTTGGTATCGAGCGTCATCGAGCGCTTGTTATGGTTCAGCATCGTGAAATACAGGCTGTCCACATCGGGAATGTCGCGCAACTGCGCGCGCGTGGCATCGCCCTCGCCGGCTCGTTCGACCTTGATCACGTCCGCGCCGAACCAGGCCAGCAGCTGGGTGCAGGTCGGTCCGGACTGGACATGGGTGAAGTCGAGAATGCGAATGCCTTCCAGTGCCTTGCTCATGCCGGTCTCCTCGGTTGCTGGGCTGATAATTTTTTTTTGTATTCTGCGCCGCCCGCCGGGCTCGTACAAGCACTTGTTCGGCATCGGACGCAGCCCATGATAGCGGGCCGGCATCCGCGAGATCATTGACCGCGGTTAAGTTCGCGGTCAAGTTTTTTGATAAGTCAGAACAGCGTGGCCAGGTCGGCCTCGGTGCCGGCAAGCGAGCCGTCGTAGCCCGGCAAGTCGGCCAGGGCGGCGCGGAACCCGCCATGCGCCATCGCCGCGGCCACCGCGGCCAGCACGGGCTGCGCCAGCGCGGCCCTGTCGCAGGCGAGGAAGTAGCGCTCGCGGCAGACGGGGATGAAATCGAGGCCGAAGCGGCGGGCCGCCGTTTCCACGCCAAAGCTGATGTCCGCCATGCCGCTCGCCACATAGGCCGCCACCGCGGCGTGCGTGAATTCCGCGCTGTCGTGCCCGGCGATGCCCGCCGGATCGATGCCCGCCTCCGCCAGGAGCAGGTCGAGCAGCACGCGCGTGCCCGAACCGTGCTGGCGGTTGACGAAACGCAGGTCCGGCCGGGCCAGATCGGCCAGGCCGGTCACGTTCTTCGGGTTGCCGCGCGCAACGAACAGGCCCAGCTCCCGATACGCCAGGTGCAGGAAGGCATGGCGCTCGTTGTCCAGCCATGGCCGGTAGTTCGCCGCCGCCGCGCCCTCGAACTTCCCGACCGGCAGATGGAACCCGGCCAGGTCGCATTCGCCGCGTGCCAGCGCCGCCACCGCGTCCGTGCTGCTGCGGTAGCCGATGTCCACCACGATGCCCTGGTGGCGCAACTGCGTTACCAGGGCCGCCACGGCAAAGCCGTGCGAGGCCGTCAGCCGCACGCTCTGCGCATCGCCGGCCAGCACGCGCACCAGTTCCTGCTGCAGCTCCGACGCCAGGCTGTCGAGCAGCGGCGTCAGGCGGGCGCCGATGCGGCGGTCCGCCCAGATCAGTTTTTCCGCCAGCGGCGTGAGCACCGTGCCCTGGCCGCGCACCTTGTTCACCAGCTGCGCGCCGAACTGCTCGCTGAACTGGTGCAGCAATCCCCATGCATGGCGGTACGACGTGCCGCACGCGATGGCGGCCTTGCTGATGCTGCCGGTCTCGCTGACGGCGGCCAGCAGCGCCAGCAGCGCGGGCAGCGCGATGGCGGTGCCGCGCGCATCGCGCAGGAACCAGTCGGGGCGGATCTCCACGGCGAGCATATGCAAAATCCTTCCTATTGATGCCGTTTTCAGCGGGTGATAGTCTGAATTTACACGATAAAACGCGTCCAGCATATGCAAGCCAGAACATGAGCGGCCGCGAACAAGGTTACCAAGGAGACGCCATGCCAGCCATGTTTCATGCCACGCCCGCCCCCGCCGCCGCCGCATCTACCACATCTACCACATCTGCCACTGCTGCGACCGCTGCGACCGCTGCTGCCAATGCCGCCGTCGACGGCATCCTGGCCGAACTGTTCGCACGCCTCGGCAACCGCCAGGACCAGCTGCTGCCCGTGCTGCACGGCCTGCAGGACAGCGCCGGTTACATTCCGCCGGACAGCGTGCCGGCCATCGCGCAGCATTTCAACCTGTCGCGTGCCGAAGTGCATGGCGTGATCACCTTCTATCACTACTTCCGCACCGAAGCGCCGCCACGCTGCGTGGTGCAGGTCTGCCGCGCGGAAGCATGCCAGAGCATGGGGGCGGACGCGCTTCTGGAACATGCGGAGCAGGCACTGGGTTGCGGCCTGCACGGGCGCAGCGCGGACGGTACCTTCGGCCTGGAACCCGTGTACTGCCTGGGCCACTGTGCCAGCTCGCCGGCGCTGACCATCAACGAGGCCGTGTTCGCCCGCGTGACGCCGGCGCGTTTCGACGCGCTGATCGCGGAGGTGATGGCAACCGGCACGCGGGAGGCGGCATGACCACGCGCATCTGGGTGCCCTGCGATTCGGCCGCGCTGGCGGTCGGTGCCGACGAGGTCGCGGCGGCGATCGCCGCGGAAGCGGCGCGGCGCGGCCTCGACATCCGCGTGCTGCGCAACGGCACCCGCGGCCTGCTGTGGCTGGAAACGCTGGTCGAGGTGGAAATGCCGGCCGGCCGCACCGGCTTCGGCCCCGTGGACGCGGCGGACGTGCCCGCGCTGTTCGACGCCGGCTGGTCCCGCGAGCATCCGCTGGCGCTCGGCCTGGTGGAGGAGATTCCCTACCTGGCGCGCCAGCAGCGCCTGACGTTCGCCCGCTGCGGCATCACCGAGCCCCACTCGCTGGCGGACTATCTCGCGCACGGCGGCTACCGCGGCCTGCGCAACGCGCTGGCGCTGGCCCCGGCGGACATCGTGGCCACGGTGACCGCCTCCGGCCTGCGCGGCCGCGGCGGCGCCGCCTTCCCCACGGGGATCAAGTGGAACACGGTACTGAAAGCTCCCGGCACTGAAAAATACATCGTCTGCAATGCCGACGAAGGCGATTCCGGCACCTTCGCCGACCGCATCATCATGGAGAGCGATCCGTTCGTGCTGATCGAGGGCATGACGATCGCCGGCATCGCCGTCGGCGCCGCGCGCGGCTACATCTACGTGCGCAGCGAGTACCCGCACGCGATCGCGCGGCTCGAGGGCGCCATCGCCCTCGCCCGCCACCACGGCTACCTGGGCGCGAACCTGCTGGGCGCCGGCCCCGCGTTCGACCTGGAAGTGCGCAAGGGCGCCGGCGCGTACATCTGCGGCGAGGAAACGGCGCTGCTGGAAAGCGTGGAGGGCAAGCGCGGCATCGTGCGCGCCAAGCCGCCGCTGCCCGCGCTGGCCGGCCTGTTCGGCAAGCCCACCGTGATCAACAACGTGCTGTCGCTGGCAACCGTGCCCGTCATCCTCGACAAGGGCGCCGCGTACTACCAGGACTACGGCATGGGCCGTTCGCGGGGCACCCTGCCGGTGCAACTGGCGGGCAATATCAGGCATGGCGGCCTGATCGAACTGGCGTTCGGCGTCACGCTGCGGGAAATCCTCTACGGCTACGGCGGCGGCAGCGCCTCGGGCCGTCCCATCAAGGCGGTGCAGGTGGGCGGGCCGCTCGGCGCCTACCTGCCCGAATCGCAGTGGGACACGCCGCTCGACTACGAAGCGTTCGCGTCGCTGTGGGCGGTGCTGGGCCACGGCGGCATCGTGGTGCACGATGACCGGGCCGACATGGCGAAGCTGGCGCGCTATGCGATGGAATTCTGCGCCATCGAATCGTGCGGCAAGTGCACGCCCTGTCGCATCGGCTCCACGCGCGGCGTGGAGGTGATCGACAAGATCCGCGCCGGCACCGGAACGCCGCAGGCGCAGGTACAACACGTCGTGCTGCTGCGCGACCTGTGCGACACGATGCTGGGTGGTTCGCTGTGCGCGATGGGCGGCATGACGCCCTACCCGGTGCTGTCGGCCCTGAACCACTTCCCGCAAGATTTCGGCCAGGCCGGCATTGAACAACACGGCAGCCAGCGCGCCGCCTGAGGAGACCACGATGATCGAAACCATCCTGACCCGCGACCTGGGCACGCCGCCGCCGGGCAACGCCGGTATCGCCACCGAATTCGTCACCCTGCAGATCGACGGCCAGCGCGTGACCGTGCCTGCCGGCACGTCGGTGATGCGCGCCGCCGCGCTCGGCGACATCAACATCCCGAAACTGTGCGCCACCGACAGCCTGGAGCCGTTTGGCTCGTGCCGGCTGTGCCTTGTGGAGATCGACGGGCGGCGCGGCTATCCGGCCTCGTGCACCACGCCGGTCGAGGAAGGCATGGTCGTGCGTACCCAGTCGCCGAAGCTGCAGCAGCTGCGCAAGGGCGTGATGGAGCTGTACATCTCCGACCACCCTCTCGACTGCCTGACCTGCCCGGCCAACGGCGCCTGCGAGCTGCAGGACATGGCCGGCGTGACGGGCCTGCGCGAAGTACGCTACGGCTACGACGGGGACAACCACCTGAAGCTGAAAAAGGACGAGTCCAATCCCTACTTCACCTTCGATTCGTCGAAGTGCATCGTGTGCAACCGCTGCGTGCGGGCCTGCGAGGAAACGCAGGGCACGTTCGCGCTGACGATTTCCGGTCGCGGCTTCGAGTCGCGCGTGTCGGCCGGCCAGAACGAGGCATTCATGGAATCGGAGTGCGTATCATGCGGCGCATGCGTGGAAGCCTGCCCGACGGCGACGCTGACCGAAAAGTCGGTGATCTGGCTGGGCCAGGCGGAACACCGCGTGACCACCACGTGCGCCTATTGCGGCGTGGGTTGCTCGCTCAATGCCGAGATGAAGGGCAACGAAGTGGTGCGCATGGTGCCGGCGAAGGACGGCAAGGCCAACGAGGGCCACGCGTGCGTCAAGGGACGCTTCGCGTGGGGCTATGCCACGCACCGCGACCGCATCACGAAACCGATGGTCCGCGCGAAGATCACCGATCCGTGGCGCGAGGTGTCGTGGGACGAGGCGCTGGACTACGCGGCCAGCGAGTTCCGACGCATCCAGGCGAAACACGGCCGCGACGCGATCGGCGGCATCGTATCCTCCCGTTGCACGAACGAGGAAGGCTACCTGGTACAGAAGCTGGTGCGCGCCGCGTTCGGCAACAACAACGTGGATACCTGCGCGCGGGTGTGCCACTCGCCCACCGGCTACGGCCTGAAGCAGACACTGGGCGAATCGGCCGGCACGCAAAGCTTCAAGTCGATCGAGCATACCGACGTGGTGCTGGTGATCGGTGCCAACCCCACCGATGGCCACCCGGTGTTCGGTTCGCGCATGAAGAAGCGGCTGCGCCAGGGCGCGCGCCTGATCGTCATCGACCCGCGCCGGATCGACCTGATCAAGTCGCCGCACGTGCGGGCCGACCACCACCTGCAACTGCGGCCGGGCACCAACGTGGCCGTGCTGTCGGCGCTGGCGCACGCGATCGTCACCGAGGGCCTGCTGGCCGAGGAATTCATCGCCGAGCGCTGCGAGGACCGCGCCTTCCTGCAATGGCGCGACTTCGTCGCGCAGCCCGCCAACTCGCCGGAAGAAACCGCAAGCGTGACCGGCGTGCCGGCGGCGCAACTGCGCGCCGCGGCACGGCTGTACGCCACCGGCGGCAACGCGGCGATCTACTACGGCCTGGGCGTGACCGAGCATGCGCAGGGCTCCACGGCCGTGATGGCGATCGCCAACCTGGCGATGGCCACGGGGAACGTGGGCCGCGAGGGCGTCGGCGTCAATCCGCTGCGCGGCCAGAACAATGTGCAGGGCTCGTGCGACATCGGCTCGTTCCCCCACGAGCTGCCCGGCTACCGCCACGTTTCCGACAGCACCGTGCGCGGCATGTTCGAGCAGGCCTGGGGCGTGCCGCTGCAGGACGAACCCGGCCTGCGCATCCCGAACATGTTCGAGGCGGCGCTGGACGGCAGCTTCCTGGGCCTGTACTGCCAGGGCGAGGACATCGTGCAGTCCGATCCGAACACGCAGCACGTGACGGCGGCGCTCTCCGCGATGGAGTGCATCGTGGTGCAGGACATCTTCCTGAACGAGACGGCGAAATACGCGCATGTGCTTCTGCCGGGCTCGTCGTTCCTGGAAAAGGATGGCACGTTCACCAATGCCGAGCGCCGGATCTCGCGCGTGCGCAAGGTGATGCCGCCGCGTGCCGGGCTGGCCGACTGGGAAGTGACGATGGCGCTGTCGAACCGCCTTGGCTATCCGATGACGTACCGGCACCCTTCCGAGATCATGGACGAGATCGCGCGGCTGACACCCACGTTCACCGGCGTCAGCTACGGTCGGCTGGAGCAGCTGGGCAGCATCCAGTGGCCATGCAACGACGCCGCGCCCGAAGGCACGCCGACGATGCACGTGGACACCTTCGTGCGCGGCAAGGGCCGCTTCATCATCACCCAGTATGTGGCCACCGCCGAGAAGGTCACGCGCAGGTATCCGCTGATCCTGACCACCGGCCGCATCCTGTCGCAATACAACGTGGGCGCGCAGACGCGGCGCACCGAGAACGTGCAGTGGCACGCGGAAGACCGGCTCGAAATCCACCCGCACGATGCGCAGGAACGCGGCATCCGGGACGACGACTGGGTGGGGATCCAGAGCCGCGCCGGCGAAACGGTGCTGCGCGCGCTGGTGACGGAGCGGATGCAGCCGGGCGTGGTCTACACCACGTTCCATTTCCCCGAATCCGGTGCCAACGTGATCACCACGGAGAATTCCGACTGGGCCACCAACTGCCCCGAGTACAAGGTGACGGCCGTGCAGGTGATGCCGGTGCAGCAGCCTTCCGAATGGCAGCGCGAATACCGGCGCTTCAACACGGCCCAACTGGGACTGGCCGATCCGGCGGCTGTCTCGCCATCCATTGCCCTCTGAGGTGCAGCGATGAACATCGACAACCTGGTCACGATGGCCAACCAGATCGGCACGTTCTACGCCTCGTTCCCGGACCGCGACGAAGCCCATACCGGGATTGCCCTGCATATCCAGCGGTACTGGGCACCGCGGATGCGGCACCGGCTGTTCCTGCACGTGGACAGCGAACGGGGCGAGGGCCTGGACCCGATCGTCCTGAACGCCCTCGCGGCGCATCGTGCCGGGCACGATGCGCCGGCGGACAATACCTCGGTGCCCGAGGACGCCGATACCGGCGGCGACGCGGGATGACGCGATACACGGGCCCGATGCGCTGGGAGATGTCCATCGTGTGCGCAACGGATCGGCCGGGCAGCTTCGGCCCGGGCACCGGCAACGACGTGGCCTCGGCGGCACGCATCCAGCGCGCACTCGCCGGAGATGGCTACGAGTACGGCGGCGAAGTGACGCTGTGGAACGCCCTGCATCCGGACGAGGATGCGATGTTCATCGGTGTCCGCCCAGGGGGCGTGCTGGTCTGCCATGCCGACCTGGCGGGGGCACTCATCCACGGCAACGCGTGGTCGCGCATCAACCGCAGCCTGCGCGGCAACTACCGGGAAACGGTGCTGCGCTGGTTCCCGGCCGGAGATGTCATGGCGATGGCGCTGCACTGCGTGCCGAACCTGTGGGGTTTCAGCGCCTACCACGCCGGCCGGCGCATCCGTACCGTGGCGGGTTCGGCCGAGGATGGCCTGTTCGCGGACAGCGGCGTGCCGCTTCCCGAGGAACTGCCGCTGCGCGCGGGCGCCGTGCCCGGCCTGCTGGACGCGCCGGCGGCCGGGGAGGAGCTGGTGCTTGCCGTCTCCGCCAGGATGTTCGGCGCCTGCATCGACCGGCTGGCCGGCACCGGGCCGGTGCTCAGTCATTTCCACAGGCGCTGACATCGAACGCGGCTCCTCAGAAGTTCATGCGCACGCCGGCGCGGTAGGTGCGGCCAACCGCGTCGTAGATGGCAGGATTGAGGGCAAGGCTCAGGTTCGTTTGCGGAACGAGCACCGGATCGCGGTCCGCCAGGTTGTCGATCTTGACGTACGCGGTCACCTGTTTCGAGAAGTTGTACGTGCCGCCGAAATCGATGTAGACGGCGCCCGGCATGTGGTTGTCGAAGATGGTCGGGTGCGCCGCGGTCGGCAACGGACAATTCGCCTGGCACTCGATGTATTCATTGTTGAACACCCCCGCGCTGATCCACCGTTCGGTCAGCGCGACACCGAGCTTGCCGTCCAGCAGGCCGTCCCACGACTGCGTCAGCAGCGCCTTCCATTTCGGCGTGGCGCCCGTCATGTTGCCCGCGCCCTCGCTCGGCGTCGTGCCGGGCACGCCCGGATCGGAGATCGCGTGGATCGTCCGGGATGCGAGGCCGCGCAGCGTCACGCTGCCCGGCAGCCCGAAGTCCCGCATGTTCCGGCGCCAGGCGGCTTCGACATCGACACCCCGCGTATGCAGCGAGGCGAAGTTGAAGCTCTGCGCCAGCACATAGTTCGTGCCCGCCGGGCCGTCGATCGAGACGGCGGAGCACACTTCCTGGTTGCCGCCGTAGCACAGGTCGACTTCCTGCTGGGGGTTCAGGGAACTGATCACGTTCTTCACCTCGATGTCGAAGTAGTCGACCGACAGGTTGAAGTTACGCGCCCAGCCCGGCTGGCTCAGCACGATCCCGAACGAATTGTTGCGCGCCGTTTCCGGCTTCAGGTTCGGGTTGCCGACGTTGCGCTGCTGGATCTGGATCGACGAGCCCTGCGCATTGTTGACCGCCTGGTTGGTCACCGTCATGGCGGCGTACAGCTCCGACAGGTTGGGCGCGCGCACATCCTGCGAGCTGACCGCGCGCAGGCGCAGGCCGTCGACCGGGGTTTGCCAGGTTGCGCCGACCTTCCAGGCGCGCGCATGGCCGGCGGTGCTGTATTTCTCTTCGCGGTCGGCGAGGTTCAGGTTCGCCTCGCCCAGCGTGGCCGACTTCAGGAACGGGATATTCACTTCGACGTAGGCTTCCTTCACGTTGAAGCTGCCCTGGCCGTTGTGGTAGTTGCCCGCGAACCAGTTGTCGCCCGTCGCGGACAGCGTGGGGTCCTGCGGATATGCCGGGCCATATGGCGACTCCCCGCTGGCGCCGGCGCCATAGGGATCGCCGTGCACGGCGTATTTTTCGCGGCGGTATTCGGCGCCGAACGCCAGCGATACCGGGCCGGCCCAGCCCTGCGCCAGCTCGCCGTTGACGTTGACGCTGGCAACGTTCTGGGTCGACTCCGTATGCTGCATCGGGCCGTTGCGCGGCGCGATGTAGTTCCAGCCCGCCATGTCGATCGGCACCTCGCCGAAGATGTTGACGGGCTGGCAGCCGGCCGCGCGCGCGGCGGCGCTGCGGCAGACCGCCCGGCCGGTGGCCGGATCCCTGACCGCGTCGATGGCGAAGTTGTAGCGCGGATTGAGGGTAATGTCGCGCACGTGGATCACGGTCGTGTTTTCGCCGTGCTCGGCATACGCATCGTACGACCAGTCCTTGCCGAACAGCGCGAATTTGCCGTTGGCGCCCACCACGGCGCGGCGCTGGGTGCGGGTCGGATGCACATTGATGTTGGCCGGGAACTGCGCGTTCGCGGTACCGACCTGCATGGTGCCGCCCGGATAGCCGGCGGTGCAACCGGCGGCCACCGATGGCGGCAGGAAGGCGTTGTCGCACCGGATCGACAGGTTGCCCTGCTTGGCCGCGCCCGGATTCGGCGAGAACACGGATTTGACCTGTGCCCAGTTGCCGGTCACGTAGATTTCATTGTCCGCGTCGAGGTTCCAGGATACCCGGCCATACGCGACCTGGCGCTTGAAGTTCATCGCCAGGTTGGTGCCGGCGCCAACGCTGCCGGAACGGTCGCCGCCGATGCAGAAGTTGCCGACACAATCCGTGCCGTACTGGAACGGGTATGGCGTGCCGCCGGGGCCGAACGCCGTGCCGCGCAGCGGTCCGCTGGTGATCAGGCCGTATTTCGCGTACTGGATGTGCTGCGCGTGCGTGATGCTCCGGTAGCGCGGTGCGCCGGCGGCCTGCATGGCCCTGGTCGATTCCTGCAGGGCGGGATTGTTGTACCACGTGCGGCCGTTCGCGCCCACTTCGCCGAAACCCGGCGAATCGATGCCGTTCTGCTTGGTGAATTCGCCGCTGACCGTCACGTGCAGGCGGTCGTCCAGGAATCCCTTGCCCCAGGCGGCTTGCAGCGTGCCGCTCTTGTCGTCGTCGTACCTGGTCATGCCGCCCGCGACGTTGGCCTTGAAACCGGTAAAGCGCTTGTCGGTGATGAAATTGACCACGCCGCCGACCGCATCCGATCCGTAGGACGCCGAGGCGCCGCCCGTCACGACATCGACGCGCTTGACCAGCAGTTGCGGGAACTGGCTGACATCGGTCACGCCGGTGACGTTGGCGCCGACCACGCGCTGGCCGTCCAGCAGCGTCAGCGTGCGGATCGTGCCCAGTCCGCGCAGCGACAGCGACGACAGGCCCTGGATGCCGCTGGACGTGCTGAAGGTATTCGTGGTGCGGCCCGTGCTGCCCTGCAGCGCCGGCAGCTCGGTGAGCGATTCGAACATGTTCGGCTTGGCCGCCCTGTCGAAGTCGGCGGCCGTCAGGCTCGTGGTCGGCGTGGGCTGGGTGAAGCCGCGCGCCGCGATGCGGGACCCGGACACGACCACCGTGTTCGCCGGGCTTGCGGCCGCGGGTGCCGGTGCCGGTGCCGGTGCCGCCGGGGCCGCGGCGGCATCCGTCGTTCCGGCGCCTTCCTGTCGGACATCCGGCGTGGCTGCCTGCCCTGCCTGCGCCTCCGTGGCATGGCCGGGCAGCCACGGGATGCCGCAGGCGCTGGCCACGGCAAGGTTGATCAGGGTTCGCTTGAATGGTGTCTGCATGTCGTCTCCAGTATTTTTTTAGTGGCAAAACGAGCGGGCGCAGCGCCGCAAGGCTGCGCCCTGCCCGCGGCCGCGTGGCGGGCTAGCCCCGGGCTTTCAGGTAGCCGTGCATGCCCAGCCAGCGCACGTAGCTGTCGAACCAGCCGGTGCTGGTGGTGGGCTTCGGATACATGCCGAATCCGTGACCGCCCTGTTCGAACAGGTGGAACTCCACCGGACGCCCGGCCTTGCGCCAGTTGTCGATCAGCCCGTAGCCGGCGCTGGCGAAGAATGGATCGTCGGCAGCCAGCGCGACGAACAGCGGCGGCGCATCCGCCGGCACGGCGACCGCCGACAGCGGGCCGTAGATATTGCCGATGAAGGCCGGCTTCGCATCCTGGCCGTGCAACGCTGTCGACATCGTCAACATGGCGCCGGCGGAAAAGCCGAGCATGCCGATGCGGTCGGTATCGACATGCCACGCGCCGGCGCGCGAACGCACCAGCGCGAATGCGGCGCGGGCATCGACGATCTGGGGCGCATAAGTGGCGGCGGGGTCCTGCGGTGCCGGCGGCCGCTTCGCCGTCGCCGAGAACATTTCCGCCATCGAACGCTCGAATCCGGCCATGTCCGGCGGGGTCTGGTTCAGGCGGTACTTGAGCACGAATGCCGCCACGCCCCGGTCGGCCAGTGCCTGTGCGACATCCCAGCCTTCGTTGTTCATCGACAGCGTGCGGAAGCCGCCGCCCGGTGCCACGATTACCGCCGCGCCGGTTGCCTTCCCCGCCGGCGGCAGGAACGGCGTCAGCGTGGCGATGGTGACGTTGCGCGCGAACACGCTGCCATACTGGCTGTGCCAGCTCTCCGGCGCCGCCCCGCCCGGCAGCGGGCCCGTGCCGAGGGTGATCGCCGCCGCCTGGTGCGGGGTCGCGATCGGCACCATCCTGTCGCTCTGCGCCATCGCAGGCGAAGCCATCGCCCATGCCAGCGCCATGGCTCCCGCTACCGATCTCGCCATCGCATGCACGGCGCCCGGTCCATCCAACCGTCCTGGGTTCATCCTTGTCTCCTTTGTTTTTTGAATTGGCATCCGCCAAAGCGCCGCCGATGACAAAGATAGCGCAAACATTTATGGTACGGCGATGTTAGTGACAATGTTGTAGACAAGGCACAGCATGCGTCCGGGCCATCGACGATCACCGCGCTGGAATGAAATCGTTGTCATAGAGTGAAAGCAAAATTTCCCGGTCGGCGGATCCCGCCACTGACGTATCGATTTCGTTATCACAACAATCGAAAAATTGATTGGCTTTGGCGGGGATTTCTTCTATCGTCCTAAGGTAGCGTTATCAGCCAATGCGGAAAACAGTGGAATTCCATGCGGACGTTGCGCTGGGCATTGTCGATGCGGAAAATACGCCGGGCGGGGGTGACAGGGCGATATTCGCAAGGCGAGACTACGGTGCGGACGCGTCTTCCGATATGATGTCGCCGTTTCAGCATCACCTGCGCAGCGAAAATCATGGAAAGCCAGAACAACAGAAAACGGATACGCTGGACTCCGCGCCCGCGTACCCGGCCCGGACTTCACGTCAAGACAGAAAAACTGCCGTTCCAGCGGCCGGTCATCCCGCACCACGCGTTCACGGCAAGCGCCATCATGGCCGCCGAACGCATCGACGTGCGGGCGATCGCCGAATTCGAGATCATTGCAAAGTCGCCCTTCCTGGTCAGGCTGGGCCACGGCGGTATTGCCGCGATCTTCCGATACGGGGCGCTCGTGCTGTTCAACGCTTCGGCCGAGGAAAAGGCCCGCCTGCTGGAAACGATCGCCGCGCACTCGGCCGGTCCCGGCGACATCGGCGCGGAAGAAGCCACCATGATTCACGTGAATCCCGAGGACGAGGAAGGTCCATCGGGGCCATACATCAACATCAAGAACGCGGACCGCCTGCGCCTGCAGCTCATTGCCGAGGTCATGGCAAAGGCCACGATGCTGTCGTTCCAGGAACGCCGGGCCGCGCGCGATTTCGACCTGAGCGAGCCACTGGCGCGCGACCTGGCCGAGGATGGGCGCTTCTCCGCGAAGCCTTCCGAGCTGCTGAAGGCGGTCGGCAACATGCTGCTTGCCGATAACCGGCTGAACGGCCGGGCCGGTGTTCTCGACCGCCCCGACCTGTTGTGGGATAACCCGGGGCTTTCGGGGATGTATGCGCGGCTGGAAGGCGACTACGAACTGCACGACCGTGCGGCGGCACTGGACCGCAAGCTCACCACGCTGGCGCATACCTCGGAAACGCTGGTCGACACGATGCGCTATCACAGCTCGCATCGGCTGGAAGTGGCGATCCTGCTGCTCATCTTCGTGGAGCTGTGCCTGGGGCTTTACGGGCATTTCGGCCATTGACCGGCAGTTGCGCCTGCCGGTAAAAAAAATCCGGCAGCGCTGCATCCGATCGGCCGCCTCGCGCGTAGTACAAGTTCCAACATTGCCGACCCGGCAGCTGTTGAGCTTACAACTACCGAGGACAGACCATGAACACACCACGCCATTCCACGCTTGCCCTTGCCGTTTCCATCGCGCTGACCCTGGCCGCCTGTGGCGGCAGCAGCAACCATAACGATACCGGCACCCCGATGCCGACGCCGACGCCGGGCGTGCCGGTGGCCCCGGGCGATGTCTTCGCCCTGACCGCCGGCAACAGGCTGATCTCGTTCAACCGCGATACGCCGGCCACGGTGCGCACCACCGCCACGGTCTCCGGACTGCAGGGCGGCGAGAACCTGCTCGGCATCGATTACCGGCCGGCGGATGGCAAGCTGTATGGCGTGGGTTCGACGGGCCGCCTGTATACGATCGACACCGAGAGCGGCATGGCAACGCTGAAATCGACGCTGGCGGCCGATGCGGCCGACACGACCGCGCCATTCACGGCGCTGGCCGGCACGGACTTCGGCGTGGACTTCAACCCGGTCGCGGACCGGCTGCGCATCGTGAGCAACACGGGCCAGAGCCTGCGCATCAACGTCGACACCGGCGCCACGACCACGGATGGCGCGATCAACGGCGGCGCCGCGACGACGCAGGTCACCGCATCGGCCTATACGAATTCGTTCGCCGGCACCGGCACCACCACGCTGTATGCGCTCGACACCGTCACCGACACGCTGTACATCCAGAATCCGCCGAACAACGGCACGCTGGCCACGCCGGCACCGCTGGGCATCGACGCCGGCAGCGCCAACGGCTTCGACATCGATGCACGCACCAACATGGGCTACGTGATCGCCACCGTGGGCGGCGCGCGCAACCTGTACAGCATCAACCTGGCGGCGACCTCGAACGCGGCCACGCTGGTGGGCGCGGTGGGCGGCACGGAAGACATCCGCGGCATCGCGCTGCGCCCCGCCGCCGCGCCGGTGGTGCACGGCCTGACCGACGACAACCGCCTGGTCGGCTTCAAGGTAACCACGCCGAACACGATCGACACCACCGTGGCCGTCACGGGCCTGGGCGGCGGCGAAACGCTGCTGGGCATCGATTACCGGCCGAAGGATGGCCTGCTGTATGGCATCACTTCCACGGCGCGCATCGTCACGATCGACCCCGCGACGGGCGTCGCCACCGCGAAGGCCACGCTGATGGCCGATGCCGCCGATACCACGGCGCCCTACACGGCGATTGCGGGCACCGCCTTCGCCGTGGACTTCAACCCGGTGGCGGACCGCCTGCGCGTGATCGGCAACGGGGGCCAGAGCCTGCGCATCAACGTGGACACGGGCGCGACGACGACCGACGGCGCCATCAACCGCGCCAGCGGCGCGGCCACGGTCACGGCCGCCGCGTACAACAACAGCATCGCCGGCGCGGCGACGACGATCCTGTACGACCTGGACAGCGCCACCGACGTGCTGGCGATGCAGACGCCGCCGAACGACGGTACGCTGGTGGATGTGGGCCGGCTGGGCGTGGATGCCGCCGGCGACGGCGGCTTCGATATCGCCGGCGGCGGCAACGGGCTGGTGCTGGCGGCGCTGCGCACGTCGGCCGGCGGCGCAAGCACGCTGTACCGGATCGATTTGCTGTCGGGCGCGGCGACGCCGGTCAATGGCGCGGCAACGCCGGCCACGTCGGTGATCGGCAATGGCATTCCGGGGCTGCGCGATATCGCCATCGCGATCAAGTAAGCAGCCCGCGGGCCGCGCCTACATCACCTTGACGGCGCGGCCGATGTACAGGATCGGTCCGGTCGGGCGGCCGATCGGCGAGCCCTGCTCCGGTTCCAGCGTGATCTCGAACAGCTGGTTCGGCTGCAGCGGCGGCAGTTTATCCAGGCGCACATTCACGGCCTTGCCCGGTGTGACGAGGCCCAGCGAGACCGGCCCCTTCCAGCCATCGGCCTTGGTCCACAGCTGCAGCGCGCGCTGCGCCGGCACGGCCGTCCTCACCAGCGGTTCGAGGCGGATCGTGTTCGAACCGGTGGCGCGGATCACCCAGCCCGGCGCCGCCGTCGAAGGCGTGGCCAGCACCACCATGTAGCCCGGTGCTTCCGGCGCCTGCATGCGCACGCCCACCACCACCGCCATGATCGCGGCGGCCGCGAACCCGCCGGCGGCCAGGCCGCGCCACAGGTCGAGCTTGTTCCACCAGCCGGTTTTCGGCGCCTGGCCGCGCGCAGGCGCCGCTGCCTGTGCCTGCACCGTGCTGCGTTCGATACGCTGCCACAGCGCCGCGGAAGGTTCGACCGGTCCGGCAAGGCTGGTCAGCGGCAGCAGCCGCTCTTCCCAGTACCGGACGGCGGTGCGCAATGCCGGGTCATCGGGCAGCGCCCGCTCGACCTCGCGCCGCCTGTCGGCCGACAGCGTGCCGAGCACGTATTCGCCGGCCAGTTCGTAAGGATCGCGGACCGGGCTCATACCATGCACTCCCGCAGAGCGCTCAGGCCGCGCTTGATCCATGCCTTGACGGTGCCCAGCGGCGACTTCAGCCGCTCGGCGATTTCACTGTGCGAGCAGCCATCCACATAGGCATACAGGATGCTGTTGCGCTTGGCGGCATCGAGCTGGGTCAGGCAGTGCTCCAGCCGGCCGAGATCCTGCCGCAGCTCGAACGCATCGGCGATCGAAGCCGCGCCATCGGCATCGAGCGCTTCCAGCGTTTCCTCGTCGTCGACCAGTACTTCACGCGAGCCGCTGCGGATCGCGTCGAGCGCCTGGTAGCGCACGATCGTGTAGATCCAGCCGCGGCCCGCGCCACGCGCCGCATCGAAGGTGCCGGCTTTCGTCCAGATGCTGACGAAGGCATCGTGCACCACGTCTTCCGCGGCCTGCCGGTCGCGCACGATGCGCAGCGCCACGCCCAGCAGCCGCGGCGCCTCCTGGTCGTACAGGTTGCGCAGCGCCTGCCGGTCGCCGCGCGCACAGGCGCGCAGCGCGGCTTCGTAGTCGAATTGGTCGGATGCGATGGGCACGGTAGTCCGTCGTCAGGTGGCGGGCGAACCATGGCCCGGGTGTGGGCGATTATATATGGATGAGGCAGGCCGGTGCGCACTCAACCGGATTCGACTACCTATCCGATAGTAATTGTCGGAAACCTTTACAAGGAGACCTGAAGTTACAGCACCCGTAAAAATGCATTGTCGATTTATTGAGAAAGATCAATCCGTTAGCGCTTACCCATTGAATTGGCACATGTCTTGCCTAGTGCTGCCCTGGGTGTCCTGATTGTTCAACGATAAATGGAGTAACAATGCACAAGTTCAAGAAAATAGTCGTGGCTGCTGCCATGACCATCGCGGCCAGCGCCACGGCGGCCCCGATCACCGTCGGCGGTGTAACGTGGGATCCGGATTATCCTCTCGATTTCGCCTCCTCGTCCGTGCAACTGCATCAGTTCGTCGCACCGGACGGCTCCGTCAGCGGCTTCGGGATCGTGTCGACGATGAACGGCTATTCGCAAGACCAGTTCTGCCCGGGATGCGAGCTGACAATCGTCTACGGCGGCTATAACTTGATCGGTTCGGCTGGCAATACCAACCTGTTCACCGGCGGGTACATCAACATCTACCGCAATGACGGCCCTTCGACGATCGATCCCAACGACCCATTGACAATGAATGCGGGCAATACCGGCATTGGCGAACTCTGGCTCAGTCTCAGCGGCCATACCTACAACGGCACGACACTTCTCGGCACGCTCAACGCGCTGAATCCGCCCAATGGCAGCGGCCTGGGCCAGCTCGATGTCGCCGGCGGCGTGGCCGCGGCCTACTTCGACACGAACCAGCAAATCGACGGAGCGGACGTGGCGTTCTCGTCGAGTTTCACGCAACCGTATCCCGGTTCCAGCGGCATCGAACATATCGTAGGCACCGGCAACCTGTTCGGCCAGACCATCGTACCGGTCCCTGAACCCGGGTCGCTCGCGCTCATGGGACTGGGGCTGGCGGGACTGGCGGCAATGCGCCGCCGCAGGCAGTAACGGGCGCCGGCGCGGAGAGCGCCGGCGCGGGGCCGGATTTCAGGCGAACTTCGTGAAGTCCGGCTTGCGCTTTTCAAAGAAGGCCGTGAAGGCTTCATTCGCCTCGGCGCCCTGCAGCATCTCGAAGAACAGCTTGCTCTCCTCGGCGATGATCGCCTCCAGCTGCGCCTTGCGCGAAGCCGTCATCAGCCGCTTGGTGGTGCGGATCGACGCGGCCGGCAGCGCCACCAGCTTGGCGGCCTGCGCGCGGGCATGTTCCAGCACGTCGGCGGCCGGCAGCACCTTCGACACGATGCCCATGTCATATGCCTCCTGCGCGGTGAACGGCTCGCCCAGCATCAGCTTCTCGGCGGCGCGCGCGTGGCCGCCGGCCAGCGGCATCAGCAGCGACGAACCGAATTCCGGGCACAGGCCCAGCTGCGTGAACGGCACGGAGAACTTCGTGCCGTCGGCCGCGTAGACCAGGTCGCAGTGCATCAGCAGCGTGGTGCCGATGCCGATGGCCAGGCCGCTGACGGCGGCCACCACCGGCTTGGCCGAGCCGGACAGCGCGCGCATGAACTGGAACACCGGGCGGTCGCCGAACGCCACGCCGTCGTTGGCGCGGGTGGTCTTCATGAAATCTTCCAGGTCGTTGCCGGCCGTGAAGGCTTCCGGCTTGCCTGCCAGCAGGATCGCGCGCACTTCAGGGTCGTCCTGGGCGGCGTTGATCGCATCGGCCAGCGACTGGTACATGCTGGAGGTGATCGCGTTCTTGCGCTCGATACGGTTGAACTCAAGCGTGAGGATGCCGTTTGCCTTGGTGACTTCGATTGCCATGTCTGTTTTCCTTTGTTTCGATGATGACGGCGCGATGAGGACTGTGCGATGACGGCGGCGCAATGATGAAGGGCGCCGGGATTGTGTCCGCGGCGCCCTTTTCAATTCAGCCAGCCGTGTGGATTACACGCGCTCGATGATCCCGGCCGCGCCCATGCCGGCACCCACGCACATCGTGACCATGCCGTACTTCAGGTTGTTGCGGCGCAGGGCGTGCACGACGGTCGCGGCGCGGATGGCACCGGTTGCGCCGAGCGGATGGCCCAGCGCGATCGCGCCGCCCATCGGGTTCACCTTGCTCGTATCAAGATTCAGGTCGCGGATCACGGCCAGCGCCTGCGCCGCGAACGCTTCGTTCAGTTCGATCCAGTCCAGCTGGTCCTGGGTGATGCCGGCGGCGGCCAGCGCCGCGGGAATCGCCACCTTCGGGCCGATGCCCATGATTTCCGGCGGTACGCCGCGCACGGCGAACGACGAGAACTTGGCCAGCGGGGTCAGGTTGTGCTCGCGCAGGATCTTTTCGGAGACGACGATCAGCGCGCCGGCGCCGTCGGACATCTGCGACGACGTGGCGGCCGTCACGGTGCCCTTGGCGGCGAACACCGGCTTGAGCTTGCCCATCGATTCCATCGACGCATCGGCGCGCGGGCCTTCGTCGTTCTCGACCAGGCGTTTCGAGACCTTGATCTCGCCGGTGCGCAGGTCCGGCGTGCGGGTGACGGCTTCCACCGCGGTGATCTCGTCCCTGAACAGGCCGGCCTGCTGGGCGGCGATGGCGCGGCGGTGCGATTCCAGGCCGAACGCATCCTGGTCTTCGCGGGAGATCTTCCACTGCTTGGCCACGTTCTCGGCCGTCAGGCCCATGCCGTACGCCAGGCCCACGTTCTCGTCCCTGAACGTTTCCATATTAATGGAGGGGTGGTGGCCCATCATCGGCACCATCGACATCGATTCGACGCCGCCGGCGATCATCACATCGGCTTCGCCGACGCGGATGCGGTCCGCCGCCATCGCCAGCGCGGTGATGCCCGATGCGCAGTAGCGGTTGACGGTGACGCCGCCCACGGTGTTCGGCAGGCCGGCCAGCACCACGGCGTTACGGGCCACGTTGAAGCCCTGCTCCGCTTCCGGGAACGAGCAGCCGATGATCGCGTCGATGATCAGCGCCGGGTCCAGGTTCGGCACGGCGGCCATGGCGCCGCGGATCGCGTGCACCAGCAGGTCGTCCGGGCGGGTCTTGTTGAACACGCCGCGCGGCGCCTTGCCGATCGGGGTGCGGGTCGCGGCGACGATGTATGCGTCTTGAAGTTGTTTGCTCATGTCATTTTTCCTTGATGTAGCCGCGGTTTAGTTGCGCACCGGTTTGCCGGTCTGCAGCATGCCCATGATCCGCTCCTGCGATTTCGGGTTGTTCAGCAGCTCGAGGAATGCCTTGCGTTCCATGTCCAGCAGCCACTGCTCGCTGACCACGCTGCCCTGGTCGATGTCGCCGCCGCTCACGATCTCGGCGATCATGTCGCCCAGCTTGTAGTCGTGCGCGGAGATGAAGCCGCCGTCGCGCATGTTCACCAGCTGGCCGCGGATCGTGGCCCAGCCGTAGCGGCCGGTCACGGTCACCGGGCGCTGCAGCGGCGCGCGGTAGCCGGCATCGAACATCGAACGCGCGGTGACTTTCGCCACGTGCAGCAGTTCATACGGGTTGAAGACGATGATGTCGTCTTCCTTCAGGTAACCCATCGCCTTCGCTTCCAGCGCGGATTTCGACACGTTCGCGGTGGCCGCGTTCATGAAGCCCGTTTTCAGGAATTGCAGGATGTCGTTGCCCTTGGCTTCCTTGAAGGCGCGCACGGCCGCCTCTTTCAGGCCGCCGCCGGCCGGGATCAGGCCCACGCCCACTTCCACCAGGCCGATGTACGACTCGATCGACGCCACGCGGCGCGATGCATGCAGCGCCAGCTCGCAGCCGCCGCCCAGTGCCAGGCCGGCCACCGCGGCAACGACAGGCACGTTCGAATACTTCATCGCCATGAACGTGTTCTGCAGGTCGCGGATCAGCGGATCGAGCGCCTTGGCGCCACCGGCCATGAAGGCCGGCAGGGCCGACTGCAGGTCGGCGCCGGCGGAGAACGCGCCGCCTTCGGCCGCATCGGTACCCCAGATCACCAGGCCCTTGAAGTTCTTCTCGGCTTCGGCGAGACCGCGCTTCAGGCCGTCGATGACGCCCTGGCCGATCACGTGCATCTTGGTCTTCAGCGAGATCACCAGCACGTCGTCGCCGGCGTGCCACAGGCGCACGTCATTGTCTTCGAACACGGTGGTGCCGGCTTTCGACGGATCGGCATCGCCGGAGCCCAGTACCGGTGCGCGGAATGCCTGGCGTTCATAGACGGCCAGGTCCGAACGCGGCACGTAGCTGCCGGACTTGGCGGAGTACGAACCTTCCGGCGTGTGCACGCCCTTCTCGATGACTTTTTCGTCGAACACCCAGGCCGGCAGCGGCGCATCGGTCAGCGCCTTGCCTTCTTCGATATCCTGCTTGACCCACTCGGCGATCTGCTTCCAGCCGGCGGCCTGCCACGTTTCGAACGGGCCCACTTTCCAGCCGAAGCCCCAGCGCATCGCGAAGTCCACGTCGCGCGCGTTGTCGGCGATCGTGTCCAGGTGATAGGCGATGTAGTGGAACGCGTCGCGGAAGATCGCCCACAGGAACTGGCCTTGCGGGTTGGTCGATTCGCGCAGCGCCTTGAACTTCTTGACCGGGTCCTTTTCCTTCAGGATGCGGGCGATGATGTCGGCGGCCTTGCCGCCGCCGGCCACGTATTCGCCGGTGGCCGTGTCCAGGCGCAGGATGTCCTTGCCCACTTTCTTGTAGAAGCCGCCGCCGGTCTTCTGGCCCAGCGCGCCCTTCTCGATCAGCTTCGCGAGAACGTCAGGCGTCTTGTACACGCCGAAGAACGGATCGTCTTTCAGGTTGTCCTGCATCGTCCTGATCACGTGGCCCATCGTGTCCAGGCCCACCACGTCCGCGGTGCGGAACGTGCCGGACTTGGCGCGTCCCAGCTTGGAACCGGTCAGGTCGTCGACCACGTCCACCGACAGGCCGAACTTCTCGGCTTCGTGGATCGTGGCCAGCATGCCGAAGATGCCAACGCGGTTGGCGATGAAGTTCGGCGTGTCTTTCGCGCGAACCACGCCCTTGCCCAGCGCGGACGTCAGGAACGTTTCCAGCTGGTCCAGGATTTCCGGGCGCGTTGCCGCGGTCGGGATCAGTTCCACCAGGTGCATGTAGCGCGGCGGGTTGAAGAAGTGCACGCCGCAGAAGCGCGCCTTCAGTTCCGCGTCGAAGCCTTCGGCCAGCTGCTCGATCGGCAGGCCGGACGTGTTCGAGGCGAAGATCGCGTTGGCGCCGATGTGCGGAGCCACTTTCTTGTACAGGTCGTGCTTCCAGTCCAGGCGCTCGGCGATCGCTTCGATGATCAGGTCGCAATCGGCCAGCTGGTCCAGGTTGTCTTCGTAGTTGGCCACCTGGATCAGCGACGCGTCTTCCTTGTCGCCCAGCGGTGCCGGCGACAGCTTTTTCAGGTTCTCGATGGCGCGCAGGACGATAGAATTCTTGCCTGGACCGCCGGAGGCATGCTCCGGCTTGGCAGGCAGGTCGAACAGCACGACCTGCACCTTGGCGTTCACGCAGTGGGCGGCGATCTGCGCGCCCATCACGCCGGCGCCCAGAACGGCGACTTTTTTCACACTGAAGTTTGTCATTTCTATCCCTTGGTCTGTTAGAACAGGTCGGCGTCCAGCGCCATCAGGTTCGATGCGCCCGAGCGTGCCTGGCGGATCAGCATTGCGGTTTCCGGATACAGGCGGCCGAAGTAGAAGCGCGCGGTCTGCAGCTTGGCTTCGTAGAACTTGTCGCCCGAATCCTTCTTCTCCAGCGCGATCTTGGCCATCTGGGCGAAGAAGTAGGAGAACACCAGGTGGCCGGCAACGCGCAGGTAAGGCACGGCGGCGGCGCCCACTTCGTCCTGGTTCTGGAAGGCCTTCATGCCGATTTCCATCGTCAGCTTGGTGAGTTTCTCGCCCAGGTCGCCCAGCGGGGTGACGAATTCGGACATCGCTTCATCGGTGCCGTTGTCTTCGACGAACGCGCGGATCTTCTCGCCGAACTTGCGCAGCTTCGAGCCGTTGTCCATCAGGATCTTGCGGCCCAGCAGGTCGAGCGACTGGATGGTGTTCGTGCCTTCGTAGATCATGTTGATGCGGGCATCGCGCACATACTGCTCCATGCCCCATTCGGAGATGTAGCCGTGGCCGCCGAACACCTGCATCGCTTCGGAGGTGGCGATCCAGCCGTTGTCGGTGATGAAGGCTTTCACGATCGGGGTCAGCAGCGCCACTTCGTCGCCGGCTTCCTTGCGCACTTCCTCGTCGGGGTGGTTCAGTTCGCGGTCGATCTGCAGGGCCACGTAGCTGGTCAGCGCGCGGGCGCCTTCGGCGAACGCTTTCGCCGTCAGCAGCATGCGGCGCACGTCCGGGTGCACGATGATCGGGTCGGCTGGCTTTTCAGGGGCCTTGGCGCCGGACAGCGAGCGCATCTGCAGGCGGTCTTTCGCGTAGACCAGCGCGTTCTGGTACGCCACTTCGGTCAGGCCCAGCGACTGCATGCCCACGCCCAGGCGGGCCGCGTTCATGAACACGAACATGGCGTTCAGGCCCTTGTTCGGCTGGCCGATGATCCAGCCTTTCGCGCCGTCCAGGTTCATCTGGCAGGTGGAGTTGCCGTGGATGCCCATCTTTTCTTCGATGGCGCCGCAGAAGATCGGGTTGCGCTCGCCGATGCCGCCATCGGCCGTGGGCAGGAACTTCGGCACCAGGAACAGCGAGATGCCTTTCGAGCCTTCCGGTGCGTCCGGCACGCGGGCCAGCACCAGGTGCAGGATGTTTTCGGACATGTCGTGCTCGCCGGCCGAGATGAAGATCTTGTTGCCGGTGATGGTCCAGGAGCCGTCGTCGTTCGGCAGCGCCTTCGAGCGCAGCAGGCCCAGGTCGGTGCCGCAGTGCGGCTCGGTCAGGCACATCGTGCCGGTCCACTCGCCGGACACCAGTTTCGGCAGGTAGGTCTTCTTCTGCTCGTCGGTGCCGTGTTCCTTCAGGCACTCGTACGCGCCATGCGACAGGCCCGGGTACATCGTCCATGCCTGGTTCGACGAGTTCAGCATCTCGTAGAACGAATTGTTCAGCACCACCGGCAGGCCCTGGCCGCCGTATTCGGGATCGCATGCCAGCGCCGCCCAGCCGCCTTTTACGTACTGCTTGTACGCTTCCTTGTAGCCCTTCGGCGTGGTCACGGTCTGCGCCGCGGCGTCGTGGTGGCAGCCTTCGCGGTCGCCGGAGTGGTTCAGCGGGAACAGCACTTCGGACGTGAACTTCGCGCCTTCTTCCAGCACCGCGTTGATGATGTCGGCATCGGTTTCGGCGTGGGCCGGCAGTTCCTTGAGCTGCTCTTCAACCTTCAGGAACTCATGCAGAACGAATTGCATATCCCGGATTGGCGCGACGTATTGACCCATGTTTATCTCCTGCGACTAACGCTTTGTGTGATTGGTTGCCGGCCTTGCGGGCCGGCGATTGATATGACTGTTAATGCAAAACCGGTGAATCAGGACTGATAACTTTCGACCAGGCGGTTGAAGCCCACCGTGGCCCGCTCGACCGCCCCGGGAATGCGCAGGAAGCGGGCATCGTGATGCACGGCCAGGATCAGGCCATACATCTCGTACACCAGTTGCTGCGCATCCGTGTCCGCCTTCAGGTGGCCGCATTCGATCGCCTGCTGCGTGGCGCGCAGCAGCGCTCCCTGCCAGGCGCCGACCATCGTCACCAGCGCCTCGCGGATCGGGCCCGGACGGTCGTCATACTCGACGGCGCCGCTGATGTAGATGCAGCCGGATGCGATCTCGACCGATACGCGCTTGACCCAGTGCGCGAACATCGTCTTCAGGCGTGGCAGGCCGCGCGCTTCCTTGATGCTGGGGTAAAACACTTCTTGTTCGAAACGGCGGTGGTAGAGCTTCAGCACTTCCAGCTGTAAATCTTCACGCGAGCCAAAGTGGGCGAATACGCCGGATTTACTCATGTTCATCCGGTCCGCCAGCAGGCCGATGGTCAGCCCTTCCAGCCCATCGCGGCTGGCAAGGTCCAACGCCACGTCGAGGATGGCGGCGCGGGTCATTTCGCCCTTGCGCATGAATTTTGTCGAGGTGTTAATGGCTAAAGTGCTCACTTTGGCATCCGGCTTCGGGAGAGATAGGAACTCCGATTCTCCCTCGGCACATTTGCTTCGTGTGAAAAAAATTACGAACGCTCGTACTATTATCCAGGGCCGGATAAATGTCAAACGGGATCGTTAGAGGTGGCGTTCTATTTTGCACCCGGCGTTGCGCGCGGGGGTTGACAGGGGATTTGGCGATGGAAGAACGAGTTGGCATTACCGCTACAGGTGCGCCGGCGGCACACCGGTGTCAGACGCCATTTCCGGGGAAATTCACCCCGGAAATGGTGCCGGACACCTGGCTTTCTTGCATCACGGGTGCTTATTCGCCGTGGTTGAAGCGTTCGTGCTCGCGCCGGTCACGCTTCGTCGGGCGCCCCTTGATGTCGGCCGCCGGTTCATGGAACAGCTTGCGCCGCTCCGATTCCTTGACGCGCCGGGCGATCGATTCCTCGCTTTCCTCGTACAGCGTGCGGGCGATCGGCGCGCCCTGCCGCTGGTCGGAGAGCCCGACCACGAGAATGTCCCACTCGTCCGAGCCATTGTCGATATGGAGCTTTTCGCCAAGCTTGACGAGACGCGCCGGCTTCACCCGGTCGCCGTTGACCTTGACCTTGCCGCTGTCGATCGCGTCGATGGCCAGGTTGCGCGTCTTGAAGAAGCGGGCGGCCCACAGCCATTTGTCGATCCTTACGTTATCCATTGCTTATCAATCCTTCCTTCTTCAAGCGTACTTTCCCGGCGCAAAAATGCGCATCAGCGTGCGGTACACCACGTAGGCGATCTCGTAGCCGATGCGGCGGAAGTGGCCGACGTGTTCGTATTCGTGGGCATGGATTTCCACGCCTTCGGTGATCGCCACCTCGATCTGCCCCCGCAGGCTCTTGGCAAAGGCGGCATCCTTGATCACGACATTCGCTTCCTGGTTCAGGAACAGGCTCAATCCGTCCACGTTGGAAGAACCGACCGTGGCCCATTCATCGTCGATGACGGCCACCTTCGCGTGGAGCTGGGTCTTGTGATATTCCACCAGCCGCACTCCGGACGCAAGCAGCTTCGGATAAAACGAGTGCGCCACCGCATCCTGCAGCCAGTGTTCGCCCACGCCGATCAGCAGGATCACCTCGACGCCCCGCTGCGCCGTCTGCGACAGCGCGCGCCGGAACTTGCGGCCCGGCGCGAAGTACGGGTTCGCCAGCAGCACGCTCTTCTTCGCGCGCCCCAGCGCTTTCAGGTAGGCTTTCTGGATGGTATGGCGGTTGCGCAGGTTGTCGCGCACCACGAAGCCGGCCTGCACGGTGGTGCTGGCTTCGACGGCGGCCTGGTTGGCGCGCCGCGTTTCCTTGTACAGGCCGATCCGCTCCGTCAGCGGCATCTTGCCCAGGCGCCGCCATTGGGCCACGGCTTCGCGGTGGATGCTCGCCACCAGCGGCCCCTTCACCGCCACGGCGAAATCCCAGCGGGGTGCCGAAAGGCTGATGTTGTGGTCGTAGTCGCAGAACATGTCGTCGTTGATGTTGATGCCGCCCACGAAGGCGATGCAGCGGTCGACGACGCAGATCTTGCGGTGCGTGCGCGTGATGCCGCGCCTGAACCATGGATTGAAGATACGGTGCTCGACCCCCGCCGCGAGCGCCTGCGCATGCATGCGCTGCACCCGCCCGGCGCCCGTGCCGAACCAGTCGGTGATCATGCGCACCGTAACGCCCCTCTGCGCCGCCCGCATCAGCGCGGCCAGCACGGCCTGCCCCGTTTCATCGTCCGCGAAGATATAGGTCTCGAAATAGACGTCGTACTGCGCGGCATCGATTGCTTCCATCAGTGCCGGGAAGAATTCGGTGCCGCAGTGCAGGAGTTTCACTTCGTTGTCGGCGATGAAATCGACGGATCGCATAACGCTATAGCAGTTTCAGGGTAGCGACGAGCGGCGCGTGATCCGACAGTTTCGCCCAGATCGGGCCATGCAGGACCTGCGCCGATTCTACCTCGAAGCCGCGCACGTAGATACGATCCAGGCGGAAGAAAGGCAAGGCGGATGGGAAGGTGCGGGCCGGACGAAGCGCCGACTGCCTCCGGGCCAGGGTACGGACCAGGTCGCCCAGGCTGGAGCCCGCGCCGACTTCGTCGAAGACCTCGACCACTCCCAGCGCCTTGCGCAGTTTGGCGCTCAGCGTGTTGCGCCAGTCGTTGAAATCGCCGGCGATGATCACCGGCTCGTTATTGGGTGCGGACAGCTTGACCGCTTCGATCAGCGCCTCCACCTGCCGCACGCGGCTGCGTTCGAACAGGCCGAGGTGGATCACGTAGCAATGCACATTCCCTTTCGGCGTTTCGACGACCGAATGCAGGATGCCGCGCGCTTCGTACGCATGGTCGGAAACATCGGTGTTCGTCCATTTCGCGATCGGATAGGCCGACAGCAGCGCGTTGCCATGGTGACCATGGTCGTACTGCGCATTCAGCCCATAGACGGACTGGTGCGATTCGCCCGCGAAGAATTCGTGCTGGCCGCCTCCCGGCCAGTGCTTGGCGCCGTGATGCTCCTCGCCGAAGCGGGCGGCAATCCGGTCATGCTGGCCCTGCACTTCCTGCAGGAAGATCAGGTCGGCTTCGAAAGCCGCGATGGCCTGCTTGAGCGCCAGCACCCGCGGCTTGCTGCGGTAGGAAACGCCCTTGTGGATATTGTAGGTGGCGACTTTGATCTTCATGAAACCATTCTAGCCCCAACCGTGTTCTTTGATCGCGGGCAATCGTGCGCGAGGGACACGATTGGGCACGCCGGGCCGCCGATCCCCCCAGTGTACTCCGACATCGGGCCTTCCTGCCCAGCCTGATGCAATTGTGTACCCTGCGCACATAAAATTGCTGCCGATCGCCGGGCAATCGCCTATAGTCTGATCAACAGAGGAACCTTCAGGTTCCCATGACAACCGATGTGAAAGGGAGATGATATGGCGATCGGGACTTTCTGCACGACTCTCTGCACTGCCCTGGCCACGCTGGCGGCAGTCCCTGCATGGGCTTCCGGGCCCGCGCCAGCTCCGCACGCGGCAATTGCCGCCACCACGGGCGACGCATACCGCAATCTCGTCACACCCCGGCAGTTCGCCGAACGCACGGTGCTCGATACCACGACATTCGACCTGGCCGGCAGGCCGGCCATGCTGGTGCCGCCAGCGCTGCCGGGCACCGACGGCAGCGCCGATCCGGTAACGCAATTCTGGCAGACGGCTACCGGCGGCACGGCGTCGCACCCTTACGGCCCGGAAGAACTCCAGCCTGCGCCGGAAACCGGCAACCTGCCGCTGCTCGGCGCGGCCGCCATTGCGCTGCTGGTGGCGCAGTTGCGGCGATCGCGCTGGCCCACGGTGTAACGATCCCGGTGTAACAGCCTCGGTCAGCGGCCCAGCACCCGGGGAAGCTGCAGCAGCGCTTCGGCATTCGACGCGCTGAAGCACTTGTCCGCCGCCTCGAGATGGGGCAGCCACACATAGGCGGTGTGCTCGCGCGGCGCCAGCGTGACGGGAATGTCGCGCGGCACTTCCACGCTGAACACGTGCTCGGTGTTGTGCGTCACGCCGGGCGCATAGCGGTGGCGCCAGACCGGGTAGATTTCGTACACGTTCGACAGGTGCCAGTCGCGCAGCGCAATGCGTTCGCCATCGGCCGCGATGCCGGTTTCCTCGAACAGTTCGCGGGCGGCGGTCGCGAGCAGGGGCTCGTCCACGGCGTCCAGCGAGCCGGTCACCGACTGCCAGAAACCAGGATTGCCGGCGCGTTCGATCAACAGCACCTGCAGGTCGGCCGTGTGGATGACGACCAGGACGGATTCGGGGATTTTGTGAGTTTTTTGCATATTTCCGGCAAATCAGGCGGAAAAAAAGGCGCCAGAGCGCCTTAGGATATACAACGTTGAGGGACCTCGAGAAACCGTAGCGAGCGGCGTCAGGTCTGGTCGAGACGCGCAGCCGTATGTCGATACGGCCGGTCCGCCGGAGCGGAGCATCGCAGACCGGAGCTGGCGTCGCGCAGTAGGTTTATCGAGTGTCCTTACCCAGCCACTTTCGGCTCGGTTGCGCGCAGGCGGATATGCAGCTCTTTCAGCTGCTTCTCGTCCACTTCCGAAGGCGCGTGCGTCAGCAGATCCTGGGCGCGCTGCGTTTTCGGGAACGCGATCACGTCGCGGATCGAGTCCGACTTCGTCATCAGCGTGACGATGCGGTCCAGGCCGAAGGCCAGGCCGCCGTGCGGCGGCGCGCCGTACTGCAGCGCGTCGAGCAGGAAGCCGAACTTCAGGCGCGCTTCCTCGGCACCGATCTTCAGCGCGCGGAACACTTTCGACTGCACGTCTTCCTTGTGGATACGGATCGAACCGCCGCCCAGTTCCCAGCCATTGAGCACCATGTCGTAGGCCTTGGCGATGCAGGCGCCCGGATTGGTTTCCAGCATGTCTTCATGGCCGTCTTTCGGGGCCGTGAACGGATGGTGCGTGGCGGTCCAGCGGTCGCCTTCCTCGTCGTATTCGAACATCGGGAAGTCGATCACCCACAGCGGTGCCCACACGTCGTCGAACAGGCCGTTCTTCTTGCCGAATTCGCTGTGGCCGATCTTCACGCGCAGCGCGCCGATCGCGTCGTTGACCACTTTCGCCTTGTCGGCGCCGAAGAAGATCAGGTCGCCGTCTTCGGCGCCCGTCAGTTCCAGGATCTTCGCCAGTGCTTCGTCGTTGATGTTCTTGACGATCGGCGACTGCAGGCCGTCACGGCCCTTGGCCTTCTCGTTGACCTTGATGTAGGCCAGGCCCTTGGCGCCGTAGATGGCGACAAACTGGGTGTACGCGTCGATTTCCGAACGCGGCATCTCGGCGCCCTTCGGCACGCGCATGCCAACCACGCGGCCGTTCGGCAGGTTGGCGGCGGCGGCGAACACCTTGAAGTCGACCGATTTCATCACGTCGGTCAGTTCGGTGAACTGCAGCTTGACGCGCATGTCCGGCTTGTCCGAGCCATACAGGCCCATCGCTTCCGAGAAGTTCATCACCGGGAACGGGTTCGGCAGGTCGATGTCCAGCGTGTTCTTGAAGGTCTTGCGGATCATGTCCTCGAACAGGTCGCGGATTTCCTGCTCGTTTAGGAACGAGGTTTCGCAGTCGATCTGCGTGAATTCCGGCTGGCGGTCGGCGCGCAGGTCTTCGTCGCGGAAGCACTTGGTGATCTGGTAGTAGCGGTCGAAGTTCGCCACCATCAGCAGCTGCTTGAACAGCTGCGGCGATTGCGGCAGCGCGAAGAACTGGCCGGCGTTCACGCGGGAAGGCACCAGGTAGTCGCGCGCGCCTTCGGGCGTGGACTTGGTCAGCGTCGGCGTCTCGATGTCGATGAAGCCCAGGTTGTCCAGGTACTTGCGCACTTCCATCGTCACCTTGTAGCGCAGGCGCAGGTTGTTCTGCATCTGCGGACGGCGCAGGTCCAGCACGCGGTGCGTCAGGCGGGTGGTTTCGGACAGGTTGTCGTCGTCCAGCTGGAACGGCACGGCCACGGAGGCGTTCAGCACTTCCAGCTCCGAGCAGATCACTTCGATCTTGCCCGACTTCAGGTTGTTGTTGACGGTGCCGGCCAGGCGATCCTTGACGAGGCCGGTGACGCGCAGGCAATACTCGTTACGAACGGACTCGGCCGCCTTGAACACTTCCGCCTGCTCGGGATTGCAGACGATCTGAACCAGGCCTTCGCGGTCGCGCAGGTCGATGAAGATCACGCCGCCGTGATCGCGGCGACGGTGCACCCAGCCGCACAGGCTGACGGTTTGGCCCAGCAGGGCTTCGGTGGTGAGCCCGCAGTAATGAGTACGCATTGACATAATTGATTCTCGTTCAGGTTGAATTGGTGTTGTCACTCGGGCGCTTACTCAGGAGCAACCACGCCCATCGACACAATGTATTTCAGGGCGGCGTCGACGGTCATGTCGAGCTCCACCACGTTTTCGCGCGCCATCATCAGGAAGAAGCCGGAGGTCGGGTTCGGCGTCGTCGGCACATACACGCTGACATAGTCTCCCACCAGGTGGTTTTTGACGTCGCCACCGGGAGTCCCGGTCAGGAACCCGATCGTGTACGAGTTCGCGTGCGGGTAAGGGATCAGCACGGCCTTGCGGAACGCGTTGCCGGACGACGAGAACAGCGTGTCCGACACCTGCTTCACGCTGCCGTACAGCGAGCTGACGACGGGAATGCGGTGCAGCAGCTTTTCCCACAGCTTCAGCACGTAGTTGCCGATGAGGTTGTTGGCCAGCAGGCCGACGACGAACACGATGAGGATGGTCAGGATCGCGCCGAAGCCGGGGATCTCGAACCCGACCAGCGTGCGCGGCTGCCAGCGCTCGGGCACGAACAGCAGCGACTGGTCCAGCGTGCCGATGATGATGTTCAGCACCCACGCCGTGATGGCGAGCGGCACCAGCACCAGCAGCCCCGTCAGGAAGCACTTGCGGATCGTGTTCATCGGCGCCTTACTTCTTGTCACCGGAACCGGTGGCAGGCGCCACGGTCGGGGACGCGGCGGGCGCGGCAGGGGTCGCGGCGGACGACGATTCGGCTTTCGACCCGTCGGCCTTTGCCGCACCGCCGGCCACGCCGGTGGCTGGCGCATTGCCGCCACGGAAATCGGTCACGTACCAGCCCGTGCCTTTCAGTTGGAACCCGGCCGCGGTCAGCTGCTTCTTGAAGGTGGACTTGCCGCAGGAAGGGCATTCCGTGAGCTGCGGATCGGAGATCTTCTGCAGCACATCCTTGGCAAAGCCACATTCCTCGCAGCGGTAGGCATAGATAGGCATCTGTTACTCCGCAAAAAACATCAAAAACCCTGAATTATAAGTGCTTTTGCGGACACAGCCTCAAATGCCGTGAGGAAAATCGGTGACAGCCATGGTTTTCCGGGATATTCCGGATGACGGGAAGGTCCGCCGCGGCGGCTTGCCACCGCGTCACACCCCGGCTTCCATCACGGTCGAGCCCATGTCATGGGGTCAGGCCCCTTGACACGGGCTCGACCGTGAAATGCCGCATTACCGCCGCCGCCACTCCATCCAGCGTTCCTTGCCTTCGAAGACGGGCAGCGAATCGGGCACGGGTTCCTCCTCCACGAGCGTGAAATATGGCGCCAGCAGCGCATCGAGTTCGGCGCGGGCGATGCCGAACGGCGGGCCTTTTTCCGATTCGTCGAAGAAAAAGTAACCGGCCAGCAGGCCATCGTGCGGCAGCAGTTCCGCCCAGCGCTGCACGACCCGGAGCCGGTGCGCGGGCGGCAGCGCGCACAGGAAGGCACGCTCGTAGATGACATCGGGCGGCCGCGGCGGCTGGTAGGTGAAGAAATCGGCCTGCACGATGCGCTCCGGCCAGCGCCGCACCACCTGCTGCGCCCGTGCCACGGCGTTCGGCGAGAAATCGATGGCGGTGGCTTCCCAGCCCGCCTCGCACATCAGGTCCAGCTCGTAGGCCGAGCCGGCGCCGGGGATCAGTGCCACCGGCGACACGACATGCGCGTCGGCCGCCGCGTCGCGCGACGCCACCAGGCTGCGCAGCTGCTCGGGAATGCCGCCCTGGTCCCAGGGCATGAATTGCCGGGCAAAGCGTTCATCCCAGAAGCCGGGATCGAGAGGGTCGCGCGTGTCGAATTCGGGCATTCACAGTACTCCATGCCAGCGCAGGTAAGCCTGGAAGCCGATAGCCCCGGCCACGAACGCGCCGACGAAATAAACGAAAAAGCTCAGCAGCCGGTTGGTGCGGCGCTGCTCCTCGGCGAGCTGCTGCAGCAACGTGTTGGTGGTCTGGTCGCGCTCGCCCAGTGCCGTCAGCGCCTGGTGAGTGAGACGGGGCAGCTGCGGCAGGATGTGCGAATAGCGCGGCGCTTCCGCCTTCAGTTTCTCCACCAGGCCGCGCCACCCCACCTGCTCGGACACCCAGCGCTCCAGGTGCGGCCGGGCCGTCTTCCACAGGTCCAGGTCCGGGTCGAGCACGCGGCCCATGCCCTCGATGTTCAGCAGCGTCTTCTGCAGCAGGACCAGCTGGGGCTGCACCTCCACATTGAAGCGGCGCGACGTCTGGAACAAGCGTAGCAAAATCTGGCCGAACGAGATGTCTTTCAGGGGCCGGTCGAAGATCGGCTCGCAACAGGCGCGCACGGCCGCCTCCAGCTCGTCGACCCGGGTGTTCTTCGGCGCCCAGCCCGATTCGATGTGCGCCTCGGCCACCCGCTTGTAGTCGCGGCGGAAGAACGCCAGGAAGTTCTGCGACAGGTAATCCTTGTCGTAATCGTTCAGCGTGCCCACGATGCCGAAGTCAAGCGCGATATAGCGGCCGAACGTGGCGGGATCGATGGACACCAGGATATTACCTGGGTGCATGTCGGCATGGAAAAAGCCGTCGCGGAACACCTGCGTGAAGAAAATCTCCACGCCGTCGCTGCTGAGCTTTTTCATGTCGACGCCCGCTTCCACCAGCCGGTCGATCTGCGATACCGGAATGCCGTTCATGCGTTCCATCGTGATCACGTCGCTGGAACAATAGTCCCAGTACATCTCCGGCACCATCAGCAGGTTCGAATCGGCGAAGTTGCGGCGCAGCTGCGCGGCATTGGCGGCCTCGCGCATCAGGTCGAGCTCGTCGTGCAGGTATTTGTCGAACTCGGCGACGACTTCCTTCATCTTCAGCCGGTGCGCATCCTTCCACAGCCGGTTGATCACGTCCGCGGCCAGGTGCATCAATGACACGTCTTCGTCGATCAGCTTCTTCATGCCCGGGCGCAGCACCTTGACGGCCACCTGCGTGCCGTCCTGCAACGCGGCGAAGTGCACCTGCGCGATCGAGGCCGATGCCACCGGCACCCACTCGAAACGGGCGAACAGCTGGTCGGGATGGGCACCCAGCGAGCGTTCGATCTGCGCCACGGCCAGTTGCGAATCGAAGGGCGGCACGCGATCCTGCAGTTTCGACAGTTCGGCAACGATGTCCGGCGGCATCAGGTCGCTGCGGGTGGACAGCACCTGCCCCAGCTTGACGAAGATGGGGCCCAGGTCTTCCAGCGCCATGCGCAGGCGGATCGCCCGCGCCGTGGAGATGTCGCGCCAGAAGAACGCCGTGTCGAAGAAGCGGTTGATGCCGGGCCGGTCGAAACCGGAAATGGCGATTTCGTCCAGCCCGTATTTGACGATGACACGCAGGATTTTGAACAGGCGAAGGAATTTCAGGATCATCGAGGGTCGGTGCTCTTCTTGTTGAATTTCTGTTCCAGCTTTTCCAGCCGCTTGGCAAAACGCTCGACATCGTCACGCAGGCGCGTCACGTCGCCGGCGAACGCCTGGGCCGTCACGGGGCGCACCAGCACAGGATTCTCTTCCAGGAAATACTCCGCCACGTTTTCCGACACCTTGCGCTGCCCCTGCCGGATCGAGGCGACGACCGATTTCACGCCCGATACCATGCGCACGGCGGCCATCGGCCCGACCAGCTTTTCCAGGTCATGTTCGGCTTCCCAGCGCAGCGACTGCGACAGCCGCGAAATCGCATTGGCGAACTCGGCATCGCCCTCGATCTGCACATAGGAAAAGGCCCGCTCGCGGTTTTGTGCGATCAGCGGCAGGTCGGAAAGCTTCAGCCGGATCGTCACGGCGGCGGACTGCCCGGCATCGGCGGCCTCGACCATGCCATCGGCGGCCACGCGCAGCCGCAGCTCGACCGGCGACGCATCGATGCGGGCCACCTTGCCCGCATACTGCTTCAGCTCGGCGCGAGCCCACGGCTCCTGCGCCAGCAAGTGGTTGATCGTGGCGGCCGCCGGCATCGACAGCGTCGGCAACGCATTGGGAAATGGGAACATGTAAGGTGCTGCCAATAAGGGACACGAAAAAAACAAAACCGCCCAGGAAATCCGGGGCGGTTTCGATCTTACCAGTTTGCAGGGCATTGACCCTGCACGATGGAATCAAATGGTTCAGGCAACCTGCTGGATACCACCCAACAGCCAGCCGCTGTTGCCGTTGACCGGCTTGATCAGGTTCCACACTTCGTTCAGCGGCTCCGGCAGCGCGTCCGGAGCCGGCTTGGTGCGGCCGGAGAATTGCACCGAAGCCACGTATTCCGTACCGGTGTTTTCGATGCCCAGCAGTTCGGCTTCGAGTTCCACCACGTCGGTGTAGTCATCCTTGCCGCCGCGTTCCTGGATCTGCAGGCGCAGTTCCGCAAACACTTCCGGCGTGGTGAATTCACGGATGTCGTTGATGTCGCTCTTGTCCCAGGCGGCCTGCAGGCGGATGAAATTGCCCTTGGCATGGCGCAGGAACGCCGCCTGGTCGAAGTCCGCCGGCACGCCCCACTGCTGGTGCGGCTGTTGCACGTTCGATACCGGTTTGTTCAGGTCGATGCCCGACGACGCCGGCTGGAAGGCCGACGGCTGCAGGCGCGAGCCGATTTCCGGCGTTGCAGAACCGCCCTGCGATGGAGCATTGCCGAAGTTGCCGTTATTGCCGCTATTGCCACCGAAGCCGCCATTGCCGCCGCCGAAAGCGGTGGCCGGCTGCGCGCGCGAACCTTGCGACTTGCCCTTGATCAGGCGCCAGATGAAGAAGATGGCGGCGGCGATCAGTGCGAACGTGAGCATCGTGGCGATCGCACTTGCCAGCGCGCCGCCGAGGCCGAAGTGCGACAGCAGCGCGCCCAGGCCAAGGCCCAGCAGTGCGCCGCCGAGCAGGCCCTTCCACATGCTCGGGCGTTTCGCCGGCACCGCCGGGGCCGCCGCGGGCTGGTTGGCCGGACGGGCCGCGTTCTGCTGCTGCGGCGTGGCCGGCTGCGCCTGGCGCGGCGCCATGTTCTTGACGCCCTGCGACTGGCGGCCGAACGATTTGCCGCCGCCCATCGGCCGCGCGGCAAGCTCCGCCGTCATCGAGATGGCGGCCAGCGCCAGGGTGGCGCCAACGAGGAGTTTTTTCAGTTTCATGGCTCTGTCCTAGGATGAAGTTACAGTTTGATGCCGGTGTGCAAAGCGGCCACACCCGCCGTCAGGTTGTAATACTGGACCCGCTCCAGTCCTGCCGCCTGCATCATCGTCTTCAGGGTTTCCTGGTCCGGATGCATGCGAATCGATTCCGCGAGATAACGGTAGCTTTCCGAGTCGTTCGCGATGCGCTGGCCCAGCCAGGGCAGCACCGAGAACGAATACAGGTCGTACGGCTTCTTCAGCGGCTCGGCGACCTTGGAAAATTCCAGCACCAGCAGCTTGCCGCCCGGCTTGAGCACGCGGCGCATTTCCGCCAGCGCCATGTCCTTGTGCGTCATGTTGCGCAGGCCGAACGCCACGCTGACGCGGTCGAAATAATTGTCCGGGAACGGCAGTTTTTCGGCATCACACAACAAGATGGGGGTAACGAGGCCCTTGTTCAAGAGCCGGTCGCGGCCCACCCGCAGCATCGACTCGTTGATATCCGTGAGCCATACCTCGCCCGTCGGCCCCGCCTGCCTTGCGAACGCCTTGGCCAGGTCGCCCGTGCCGCCGGCGATGTCCAGCACCTTCATGCCGGGCCGCACGGCCGCGTTGGCGATCGTGAACGTCTTCCAGATGCGATGCAGGCCGCCGGACATCAGGTCGTTCATCACGTCGTACTTGGCGGCGACGGAATGGAAGACCTTGGCGACTTCCTTTACTTTCTCATCCTCGTTGACGGTCTTGTAGCCGAAATGGGTGGTGTTGGTCATGTGTAGGCGAATACGGGACGGGTTGATCTTCCGGCATTATACAAGCGCCATCCGCAGGGGAGCGCCGGCTGCGAAGCGGGCCTTCCCGGGGGCTGCCCGTGGCGCACGCCCGGGCCTGCTGCAAGACACATTGCCGTATTTACAATTTCCAACACTTTTTCAAATTCATGTCAACCGCCCTCCGCAAGGCCGCGTTAAGCGAGCAAGCCGGTCTGTTCGACGCGGCATCTGTCTACTGAATACGGAGGAAGGCAATGGAGCTTCAACATCAACTGCCCAAGGATATTGATTTCCCGGAGATCGATGAGGCAACCCGCCAGATGATCGACGCCACGGACGCGCAGGCGCGCCGGGCCCAGGGCGGCAAGCCACCGAAACCGATGGCATTCAACGCCGAAGCGATCCGCACGCTGCCGCCGGCTGCCCGCGCCGCTTTCCGCTACATCTGGGAACGCGAACAGCGCCGCTACGAGGAATTCGTGCAGCGCCGCAGGACCGCCCAGGTCAACTGAGGCCGATGATCAGGGTGCCGCGAGGCACCCTGTTTTGTCATGGCGCTGTCCGGGCGCACAGCGCCTTTGTCATTGCCCCGGATGTTGCAGCCCCAGGTGGCTGCGCAGCGTGCTCCCCTCGTAACGCGTACGGAACAGGCCGCGCCGCTGCAATTCCGGCACGACATGGCGCAGCACATCGTCGAGCCCGCCCGGCAGCGTCGGCGGCATCAGGTTGAAGCCGTCCGCCGCCCCCTCCTCGAACCATGCCTGCATCTGGTCCGCCACCTGCGCGGCCGTGCCGATCACGGTAAAGTGGCCGCGGCCGCCCGCGATGCGCCCGTACAGTTGCCGGATCGTTAAATTTTCCCCTTGTGCAATCGCCGTCAGCAATTGCTGCCGGCTGCGCTGGCCATCCTGCGTGACCGGCAATTCCGGCAGCGGCCCGTCCAGCGGGTAGCCGGACAAGTCGAAGTTGCCGATCATCCGGCCCAGCAGCGCCAGGCCCGCCTGCGGCTCGATCAGGTCCTGCAGCAGGCCGAACTTGTCCTGCGCCTCCTCTTCCGATGCGCCGACGATGGCAAAAATGCCGGGCGTCACGCGCAGGCTGTCCGGCGCGCGGCCGTGCCGTTCCACCCTGCCCTTCATGTCGCGATAGAACGCCTGCGCATCGGCCAGCTTCGACTGCGCCGTGAACACCACGTCCGCCGTGGCCGCGGCCAGGTCGCGGCCCGTTTCGGAACTGCCGGCCTGTACCACGACCGGCTTGCCCTGCGGGCTCGGCGGCACGTTGAGCGGGCCGGACACGGCGAAGTGCTCGCCGCGGTAATCCAGCCGGCGCACCTTCGACGCATCGAGCAGTCTGCCCGCCGCCTTGTCGTCGACGAATGCGCCGTCATCGAAGCTTTGCCACAGGCCGTCGACGACGTCGTGGAATTCGCGGGCCCGCGCATAGCGCGCGGCATGGTCCACGTGCCGGTCGCGGCCGAAGTTGGCCGCCTCCGCGGCATTGTCGGAGGTGACGAGGTTCCAGCCGGCGCGGCCGTTCGAGATGCTGTCGAGCGAGGCGAACTGGCGCGCCACCGTGTACGGCTCGTTGTAGGTGGTGGTGGCCGTGGCGATCAGCCCGATGCGGCTGGTGACGGCCGCCAGCGCCGACAGCAGCGTGACCGGTTCCACCGACGGCGCGCCGGTCAGCGCCACGCTGTCGGCCAGGAACACCGCGTCCAGGCAAGCACGCTCGGCGTTCTGCACCACGTCGCGGTACACCTCGAACGGCGTCGACGCCAGGTCGGTATCGGGATGCCGCCACGCGGCCACGTGATGGCCGTAACGCATCAGGAAGGCGGTCAGGCTGAGCTGCCGCCGCGGTGTCGAAGCCGGTGCGGGTACGTATGCGTGCGCCATCAGAACTCCTTGCGCGCGGTGATGCCGAAGTAGCGGCTGTCGTCGCGCGGCACGCCGCGGTACACGTAGCCGGTGCTGGTCACCAGGTTCGTCGCATACGATTTGTTGGCCAGGTTCTTGCCGACCAGCGCGATGCGCCAGCCGGCCGCCGGCTGCGCCAGTTCGATGGCCGCGTTGACGATGCCGTAGCCCGGCTGGATCGCATCGGGCGACTGGAACAGGTCGAACTGCGTGCGGCTCTGGTACGTGTAGTCGGCGCTGAAGTTCACCTCTTGCCCATTTGCCAACGGTACGTTGTAGCCGCCGCGCACGAAGCCCTTGAAGCGCGGCGCGAACGGCAGCGTCTTGCCGTTCAGGTTGCACGACGCGGCCGCCGCCGCCGGGCAATTGAACGCATCCACCTGCGCATCCGTCCAGGCGAACGCGCCGGTGAAGGTCAGCTGCGGGGTTGGCCGCGCGGTCACGTCGAGCTCCACGCCGCGCGTGGACACGTCGCCCGCGTTGACGAGTCGCGTGACGACCGCGCCGGCCACCGTGTCATAGAAATTGGCCTGGTAGTTCGAGTAATCGGTGTGGAACAGCGCCACGTTGGCCGTCAGCCGGCGGTTGAACGCGGAGGTCTTCAGGCCCAGCTCGAACGAGCTCGACGTTTCCGGCGCCAGCGCCAGCGTATCGCGCGGCAGCATGTTGAAGAACACGTTGTAGGCCGGGCCCTTGTAGCCGCGCGACCAGGTGCCGTATGCCGTCACGGTGGACGAGAAATCGTGCTGCAGGCCGAGGCGTCCGGACCAGGCATCCGTATCCGTGCCGCCATCGCTGCGCGTGCCCGGCTGCACGCCAGCGAACGCGGTGTTCTGGGTGGAGGTGCGCACATGGTCGTACGACAGTTCGTCGCGCGTCCAGCGCGCGCCGCCGATCACGCGCCATGCGGGGCCGATGTGGAACGTGCCTTCGCCGAAGGCGGAATAGCTGTCGCTCTCCACGCCGTAGTCGGCACGGCCGCTGTTGGTGGCGGCCGTGGCGGGGTTCGTGGTCACAATGCGCCGGTAGGTTTCGCGATCCTTGCCGTGCAGGTAGAACAGGCCGGCCACGTAGTCAACCTCGCCCAAGGAGGACAAGGCGATGCGGGGCGACGCCACGCGCAGCTCCTGCGACACCTGCGTGAACTCCAGCGTGCCGATGTCGCGGGTGGCCGGGAACGCGCTCGTGATGCGCGCCGTTTCGGTGCTGTTGCCGATCGGCGAAGTGGTGGTGTTCTGCGTGTTGTCCCACGCGCGCCACGCGGTGATCGAGGTCAGCGTATAGCCGTTGCGGCGCCAGTTCACCTGCGCGGAGATGCCCTTGTTGGTATCGTCGATCGCGTTTTCCAGGTCGGCGTTCACCTGGCGGTTTTCCGTGCCCGCCACGACCGGCAGCAGCGCCTGCGCGAACGGCGCGCTGGTCTGCCTGTAGGCCGCCTGCGTGGGCGAGCTTGCCGATTTCAGGTAATCGGCGATCAGCGAGATGTCGGTGTCGGCGTTCGGCGTGATGTCCAGCCGCCCGCGCACGCCGCGGCGCTCGTAGCCGTTTACCTTGCCGCCGCCGGCATGCACGTTGGTCACGTTGCCATCGTAGTCCGCGTAGGCCGCGTTGATCGAGGCGCGCAGCACGCCAGGCTGCAATGCGCCGCTGACACCGGCGCGCACGCGCTTTTCGTGCCCGGTGTAGGCGGAAGCGTCGACATAGCCCGTCAGCTGCTCCGAAGGGGTGCGGCTGACGATGTTCAGCACGCCGGACGAGGCGTTCTTGCCGAACAGCGTGCCCTGCGGGCCGCGCAGCACTTCGATGCGGTCGATGTCCAGCAGGTCGATCGTGGCCTGGCCGGGGCGCGCGTACACCACGCCGTCCACCACCGTCGACACGGTGGGTTCGACACCGGGCGAGGTGGAGATGGTACCGATGCCACGAACGAACAGGGTCGAATCCTTGTTGCCGCCCTGCTGGCGGAACGCTGCGCTCGGGATCTCCTGCACCACCGTGTCGATGCTGGTGCGGTTGGCCAGTTCGAGCTGCTCGCCGCTGACGACGGACACCGCCAGCGGCACCGACTGCAGCGAAGCCGAACGGCGCGTGGCCGTGACGGTGACGGATGCCACCACCGCTTCGCCCCGCGCGGCGGGCTCCGCGGCCGCAGCAGGGTCCGCGGCCGGAGCCGGCACGGGCTCGGCGGCGCCGGCAAGCTGCGCGCCGAGCAGCAGGCCGGCGGCCACGCCGAGGTGGATGTTCCGATGTGTGTTCTTTTGCTTACCCGCTTGCTGCCGTTTCATGAGATCCCCAATATGCGAAAAACCGTTCTGCACCTGCGTAAAACCAGCTTGGTGCCCGATGCGAAGACTGCTAGACTTTTTTATATGGTACCGATACCGTCGCAGTGTCGGCCAACGCAAAAATGAAGTCAAAGAATCAAATGGAGCATCGATATGTCGTTTGAGAATAAGGTTCCGGAAAACAGCGGGCCGCCGAAGAAACGCCGCGGTTCCGGGCGCGCCACGATCCACGACGTGGCCAGGCTGGCCGGCGTGGGCTCGATCACGGTATCGCGCTACCTGAAGAAGAACGGCTATGTGTCCGACGAACTGGGCGCGAAGATCGATGCGGCGGTCGCGCAGCTGAACTATGTGCCGAACCTCGCCGCCGGCGGCCTTTCGTCGGCGCACAACAAGGTGGTGGGCATGGTGGTGCCGAACATCTCGGGGCCGATCTTCGCCAGCACGATCCAGAGCTTCAACGACACGCTGAACCGCCACGGCTACCAGGTGCTGCTGGCATCGAGCTACTTTTCGGACGAGCAGGAGGAAAATGCGGTGCGCGCCTTCCTCGGCTGGTCGCCGGCGGCGCTGGCCGTGGTGGGCCGCTTCCACACGCGCGGCACCGAGGCGATGCTGGCGGCGGCGGGCATCCCGGTCGTCGAGACATGGGATTACGCGCCGCGCCGCAAGCCGATCCAGGTGGGCTACTCGAACCGCGAAGTGGGCGCGCAGTCGGCGCGGCACCTGCTGGCCAAGGGCTACAGGCGCATCGCCTTCGCGCAGAACAGCGTGGCGGGCGACCTTTCCGCGCTGGACCGGCGCGACGGCTACGCGGCCGTGCTGGAAGAGCACGGGCTGGAGCCATGGACCTATGCGCCGACCGAGGCGGCGCCGTTCGAAGCGGGCCGGCAGGCACTGGAGGCACTGACGCGCGGCCGCAGGGGGGAGCGGAAGCCGGCGGATGCGATCATCTTCGCCAACGACAACCTGGCCGCCGGCGCCCTGCTCGCATCGCAGCGGGCCGGCCTGGCGGTGCCGCAGCGCTGTGCGCTGATGGGCTTCGGGGACTACGCGTTCTCGCCGCTGCTGCTGCCGAGCCTCACCACCATCCGCCCGCCGGGCCGGGAAATCGGCGAGATCGCCGCGCAGCGCATCCTGCAGGCGCTGGGCGAATTGCCGGCCGATCCGAAGCCGGCGCGGCTGAACCTGCTCGATTGCGAACTGATCGAGCGCGAAAGCACCTGAACACCACGAACAAGGAAATCGCATGACGAAGATATTGACCGCACTGCTTGCCCTCGCGCTGCTCGGCGCCCTGCCCGCACGGGCCGTTGCCGCCGAACCGGTCCGGATCGGCTTCCAGAAAGGCGGCGGGCTGCTGACGGCGCTCAAGCGCCAGGGCGCCGTCGAGAAGGCGTTCGCCCCGGCCGGCACCACGGTGAAATGGATCGAGTTCCCGGCCGGCCCGCAGATGCTCGAAGCGCTGAACGCGGGCAGCATCGACTTCGGCACGACGGGCGCGCCGCCGCCGGTGTTCGCGCAGGCCGCCGGCATCGATGTCGTCTACGTGGGCGCCGAGCCGCCGCCGGTCGCCAGCGAGGCGATCATCGTCAAGCCGGATTCGCCGATCCGCACCGTCGCGCAACTGAAGGGCAAGCGGATCGCCTTCGCCAAAGGCTCGGGTTCGCACCTGCTGCTGGTGGCCGCGCTGAACAAGGCGGGGTTGACGATCCGCGACGTGAAGCCGATCTTCCTCGGCCCATCGGAGGCGCGCGCCGCGTTCGACGGCGGCAGCGTCGATGCATGGGTGGTGTGGGACCCTTACCTGGCGGCGGCGCAGAAGGCCTACAGCGCGCGCGTGGTGGCCGACTACACGGGCCTGTTGCAGGCGAACGGGTTCTACCTGGCCTCGCGCGCGTTCGTGAAGCGTTCGCCGCAGGCGGTGGGCACGCTGCTGCAACAGATCGCGCTGGCCGGCAAGTGGGCCAACACGCACCGGAAGGAGATGGTCGCGATCATGGCCCCGCAGGTGGGCGTGGCGCCGGACGTCATCGCCACATGGCTGGGTCGGCAGACGGCGGGGGTGGTGCCGATGGATGCGGCGATCGTGGCCAACCAGCAGAAGGTGGCCGACCTGTTCTACCGGGAGAAGCTGATTCCGCGGCCGGTCACGATCGCGACGCAGGCCTGGACGTGGCAACGCCGCTAAGCGACGCTGCCGTCATGACGAAGCCGGCGGCGCCACCGGGCCGCCGCCGGCTTTCGTGAAGCGCCTTCAGCTCAGAACTCTTCCCACTCGTCCGCCGCGGGCGCCTTGCTCGGCGCCGGCTTTTGCGGCCGTGGCTGCGGCGCTTTCGCCGGCGCCACGCGCGATGCGACGGCGATGGCGCGCCGTGGCGCCGCCGGTGCGGGCGCCCGCGACGGCGCATGCGCCGCGCCCGCGTCGCCCGACAGCTTGAAGGCGCTGACGGCGCTCAGCAGGTTTTCCGTTTCGTGCTGCATCGCCTGGGTGGCGGCGGCCGCTTCCTCGACCAGCGCGGCATTGCGCTGGGTGACTTCATCCATCTGCGTGATCGACTGGTTGACCTGCGCGATGCCGTTGCTCTGCTCGCGGCTGGCCTCGGCGATGTCGACGACGAGGCCCGTCACGCGTTCCACGCTCGTCACCATCTCGTTCATCGCCTGCGCGGCCTGACTGGCCAGCATGGTGCCCGAGCCTACCTTGTCCACGGAATCGGCGATCAGCCCCTTGATTTCCTTGGCCGCCGCGGCGCTGCGCTGCGCCAGCGTGCGCACCTCGGAGGCCACCACCGCGAAGCCGCGGCCCTGCTCGCCGGCGCGGGCCGCTTCCACCGCCGCGTTCAGCGCCAGGATGTTGGTCTGGAACGCGATGCCGTCGATCACGCCGATGATGTCGACCACCTTGCGCGACGACGCGTCGATCGCCGCCATCGTCTCGGCCATCTGGCCCATCACGACCCCGCCGGCGGCCGCCTTCGTGGAAGCCGCTTCCACCAGTTCGCGGGCCTGCATCGTGTTGTCGGCGGTGCTTTGCACGGTACTCGTCAGTTCTTCCATCGTGGCCGCGGTTTCCTCGAGCGCGCTGGCCTGGCTCTCGGTGCGCGACGACAGGTCCTGGTTGCCCATGGCGACTTCGCTGGCGGCGGTGCCGATGGCCTGCGCCCCGCCACGCACGTTCGACACCATGTCGATCAGGCTTTGCTGCATCTTCCCGATGCCGCTCATCAGGCGGTCGATCTCGTTGTTGCCTTTCGCTTCCACGCGCGCGGTCAGGTCGCCGTGGGCCACGCCGTCGAGCAGTGCGACGGCACGCTCCAGCGGCGCGATGACGAGGTTGCGCAGGAAGAGGTGCATGCCCACCACCAGCGCCAGTGCACCGGCCAGGCCAATCGCCACGAGCCACAGCACGAGGCGGTATTCGCCGTCACGCTCCCGCATCAGCGTTTCGCCGCGTTCCGTGTTCTGCTTCTGGAATTTTTCGAGCAGCGTGGAGATCTCGGCGCCGCGCGGCGTCAGGTCGCGGCTGTTTATCGTGGCGAAAGCGGCGATGTCGTTGCGGTTCAGCTCCGTGATGGCGCCGTCGAGGGTGTCCAGCAGGCGGGTGGACGCCGCGACGAGGTCGTTGCGCAACTGCGCATCCGTGCCTGCGGACGGTGGCGCGGCGACGAACGCGGCCAGCGCCTTGCGGGTGCGGGCCAGGTAGTTGGTGGCGTTGCCGAGCGCGCTGCCGTTGGTGTCCACCTTGCCGCCGTCGCGCGCTTCCGAATAGGCCCGGTTCAGGCTGGAGCGGACGCGCGTGGCATCCTTGTAGATATCGTTGATCGCCTGCGTTTCCATGGCGATGTCCTGCACCAGCGACAGCGCACTGTTGGAACGGTTGATCATGAATACACCGAGCGCGGCGCCGATCGCGATCATCGCGGTGAACAGGCACAGCGCAGCCATCAGGCTGGCGCGGACAGTAAGTTTGGGCATGGGGATCTTCCTGTGAAAGCGGAGCGGTTACAGAACCATATTCTCATGCTCCACTTCGGTGCGCACAATATCGCGCAGACAAGAAGTAGCCTGCCAGCAACAAAATAATGTCTTTCCGGCGTCGATCCAACGATCGTCATCCCATTTGGCAATGTATTACAAAAAATATTGCCGACAACCGGGGTCAGACCCCGATTTTTGGAAATGTTGCCGAAAACTGGGGTCTGACCCCGGTTTTTGGAAACATCGCGGAGGATTGTCGAGCTGGTGGGATGCGATACGACCCGGTACCGCGGCGATGCGGGACCGGGTGTTCAGGCGGCGTTCAGTGCCGGTGGCCACAGCCCTGGTGGGCGTGAGTGTCGGTACCGTGGAGGACGGCGCCGGGTTCGCGGCCGGTGTCGCCGAAGAAGCCGGCGGCGTGCAGGCGGCCGATGTAGTCGTGCCAGCGCGCATCGAGGTTCGCGCCCAGGTCGTACAGGTACTGCCACGTGTAGAGGCCGGAAGCGTGGCCGTCGGTGAAGATCGGCTTCAGCGCGTACTGGCCCACGGGCTCGAGGTCGGTGATGCCGACGTCGCGCTTGCCGACCTGCAGCGTTTCCTGGCCGGGGCCGTGGCCCTGCACTTCGGCCGACGGCGAATACACGCGCAGCAGCTCGAACGGAATATTGAAGGAAGCGCCGTCGTCGAAGGCGATCTCGAGGTAGCGCGACTTGTTATGCAGCGTCAGGGCAGTAGGATTGGCCATGGCAATTCAGCTCGAAAGGGGTTCGGACAGGTCGTTCAGGCGTTCGCGGATCGTCGCATGCAGCTCGGGCAGCAGCGACGATCGTACCGCAATCGCCGCCGCGTCGGGATCGCGCTGCCGCGCCCCCCACGTGGGGTTCGGGAAGTGCACGTCATCCGCATAGCGCGGGATGACGTGCCAGTGCACGTGGGGCGTCATGTTGCCGAAGCTGGCCACGTTGACCTTGTGCGGCGCCAGCACGTCGCGCTGCGCCGCCTCGACGGCCCATACGGCCCGCATCACGCGCTCGCGTTCGCCGGGCGCCAGGTCGGTCATTTCCTTCACGTGCGCATTCCACACCACGCGCGTGAAGCCGGGATAGCCCGGTTCGTCGACGGCGACCACCGTCAGCGCATCGTCGCGCCAGACGATGTTGCCGGCAACCTCGCCCGCGGGAGACGCCGCCAGCAGCGCGCACAGGTCGCACGCCATCAGACGAGCACCCGCTCGATGCCGCCGTCGTTGGCGCGCTTGACGAACTCCGGCAGCCAGTTCTCGCCCAGCAGGTGCCGGGCGATTTCCACCACGATGTAGTCGGCGGTGGTACCCGAATCCTCGTTGTAGCGCGACAGGCCCTGCAGGCACGACGGGCAGCTCGTCAGGATCTTGACGTTGCCGTCAAAGCCGTCGGCGCGCAGCTTGTCCGAACCCTTGACCATTTCCTCTTCCTTGCGGAAGCGCACCTGCGTCGAGATGTCGGGGCGCGTCACGGCCAGCGTGCCGGATTCGCCGCAGCAGCGGTCGTTCTTCTCGATCTTCACCGTGTCGATCGTCTGCACGAGCGAGTTGACCGTCTTGAGCGGATCCTGCAGCTTCATCGGCGTATGGCAGGGATCGTGGTACATGTAGCGGGTACCGGTCACGCCTTCGAGCTTCACGCCCTTCTCCAGCAGGTACTCGTGGATGTCCATGATGCGGCAGCCCGGGAAGATCTTCTCGAACTCGTAGGAGGACAGCTGGTCGTAGCACGTGCCGCAGGAAACGAGGACCGTCTTGATGTCCAGGTAGTTCAGCGTGTTGGCCATGCGGTGGAAGAGGACACGGTTATCCGTGATCATCTTCTCGGCCTTGTCGTAGTCGCCCGCGCCGCGCTGCGGATAACCGCAGCACAGGTAGCCCGGCGGCAGCACCGTCTGCACGCCCACTTCATACAGCATCGCCTGCGTGGCCAGGCCCACCTGCGAGAACAGCCGCTCGGAGCCGCAGCCCGGGAAGTAGAACACCGCCTCGGTATTGGCGCTGGTCTTCTTCGGATCGCGGATGATCGGGATCATCTTGTTGTCCTCGATATCGAGCAGCGCGCGCGCCGACTTCTTCGGCAGGTTGCCCGGCATCTTCTTGTTGATGAAGTGGATCACCTGCTCGCGCACCGGCGGCTTGCCGGTGGTCGGCGGCGGCGCCTTGGTCTGCTGGCGCGCCACCTTCTTGAAGATCTCGTTGCCCAGGCGCTGGGCCTTGGCCGCAACGCCGGTGATCGCAAACCGCGCCGCGTTGATGGTGGCCGGGTCGGATGCGTTCAGGAAGAACATCGTTGCCGCCTTGGCCGGCTTGAACGAACGCTTGTCCATCTTGCGCAGCAGGTTGCGCATGTTCATCGACACGTCGCCGAAGTCGATGTTCACCGGGCACGGCGTCACGCACTTGTGGCACACGGTGCAATGATCGGCCACGTCCTCGAACTCCTCCCAGTGGCGGATCGAGATGCCGCGGCGGGTCTGTTCCTCGTACAGGAACGCCTCGATCAGGGCCGACGTGGCCAGGATCTTGTCGCGCGGCGAATACAGCATGTTCGCGCGCGGCACGTGCGTGGAGCACACCGGCTTGCACTTGCCGCAGCGCAGGCAATCCTTGATGCTGTTGGCGATCTCGCCGATATCGCTTTGCTGCATGATCAGCGATTCGTGGCCCATCAGGCCGAACGACGGCGTGTACGCGTTGCGCAGGTCGGCATCCATGCCGGGCAGGTTCAGCAGCTTGCCCTTGTTGAAGCGGCCTTCCGGGTCGACGCGCAGCTTGTAGTCGCGGAAGTCGCCGATCTCTTCCTCGGTAAGGAATTCCAGCTTCGTGATGCCGATGCCGTGCTCGCCCGAGATCACGCCGTTCAGCGAACGGGCCAGCTTCATGATGCGGGCCACGGCCTGGTGCGCGTCCTGCAGCATCTCGTAATGGTCCGAGTTCACCGGCAGGTTGGTGTGCACGTTGCCGTCGCCGGCGTGCATGTGCAGCGCCACGAACACGCGGCCGCGCAGGATCTTCTTGTGGATCGCCTGCGCCTCGTCGAGGATCAGCTTGTACGCGGCGCCGTTGAAGATCTGGCGCAGCACGGCGCGGATATCCTGCTTCCAGCTGATGCGCACGGTGCGGTCCTGCACCACGTCGAACAGCGTGGCGTCGGGCTGGCGCTGCAGGCGTTCCTCGAACACGCCGGAGAGTTCCTGCAGGCCGAGCTGGTACAGTTCGAGGCGCGCGGCGTCGAGCGGCTTGTCCAGGTTCGCCAGGATGAATGTCCAGCGTTCCTGCACCCCGTCGAGCAGCGCGAGCGCCTGCTGCGGGCGGTCGCCCAGCATCTCGGCATCGCCCACGTGATCGTCGGTCGCGTCGTCGCTCTTGCCGACCGGGAGGTTGCCCGCCGCGACGAATTCGCGCAGCGCCTGCGCCAGCTGCAGCTTGTTCTTGATCGACAGCTCGACGTTGATGCGCTCGATGCCGTCGGTGTATTCGCCCATCCGGTTCAGCGGAATGACGACGTCCTCGTTGATCTTGAACGCGTTGGTGTGCCTGGCGATCGCCGCGGTGCGGGCGCGGTCGAGCCAGAATTTCTTGCGCGCCTCGGGGCTGACGGCGACGAAGCCTTCACCCACGCGGGTATTGGCCAGGCGCACCACTTCCGACGCGGCCAGCGCCACGGCATCCTCGTTGTCGCCGACGATGTCGCCGAACAGCGCCATCTTCGGCAGCACGCCGCGCTTCGATTTCGTCGCGTAGCCGACGGCGCGCAGGTAGCGCTCGTCGAGGTGTTCCAGGCCGGCGAGGCGCAGCGTGGCGAACTGCTCGCCCTGCGCCGGCAGGCCGTCGAGGTAATCCTTGATCTCGACGATCGACGGAATCGCGTCGCGCGCCTGGCCGAAGAACTCGAGGCAGACGGTGCGCGTGAACTTCGGCATCTTGTGCAGGATCCAGCGGCCGGACGTGATCAGGCCGTCGCAGCCTTCCTTCTGGATGCCCGGCAGGCCGGCCAGGAACTTGTCGGTCACGTCCTTGCCCAGGCCTTCCTTGCGGAATGTGCGGCCGGCGATCTCGAGAATTTCAGTCTTGAACGGCGCGCCCTTCGCTTCGCCCTTCGCGTTCGGGTGCGTCCATTCCAGCTTGAAGCGGGCCAGCGGCGTGTCGTGGATCTTCGACAGGTTGTGGTCCAGGCGCGTGACATCGAGCCAGTCGCCGTTCGGATCGACCATGCGCCACGATGCCAGGTTGTCCAGCGCGGTGCCCCACAGCACGGCCTTCTTGCCGCCCGCGTTCATCGCGATGTTCCCGCCAATGCACGAGGCGTGCGCGGAAGTGGGGTCGACCGCGAACACGAAGCCGGCCTTTTCGGCGGCGCCGGAAACCTGGTTCGTGATCACGCCCGCTTCGGTGTAGATCGTGGCGTATTCGCGTTCGAGGCCCGGCAGCACCTTCATTTCCACCGCGTCGATGCGCAGCAGCTTTTCGGTGTTGATCACGGCCGACAGCGGCGTCAGCGGAATCGCGCCGCCGGTGTAGCCGGTGCCGCCGCCGCGCGGGATGATCGTCAGGCCCAGTTCGATACAGCCCTTCACGAGGCCGGCCATTTCCTCTTCCGCGTCGGGCGTGAGCACCACGAACGGGTATTCGACGCGCCAGTCGGTGGCATCGGTGACGTGCGAGATGCGCTTCATGCCGTCGAAGCGGATGTTGTGCTTGGCCGTGTAGCGGCCCAGCACCTTGACCGCGCGCTTGCGCAGGTCGTACATGTGGCGGAATTCCTCGCCGAAGTCGGCCACGGCCTTGTTGGCGGCGGCCAGCAGCTTTTCGACATTGGCGGCACGCCTTGCGGCCACTTCGCCCGGCTCGTCGCCATCGACGGCCATGCGCCGCTTGTCCACCTCGGACAGGCGGTGATGCAGCGCATCGATCAGCGCCTGGCGCCGTTTCGGGTTGTCGAGCAGGTCGTCCTGCAGGTACGGATTGCGGCGCACCACCCAGATGTCGCCCAGCACCTCGTACAGCATGCGCGCGGAGCGGCCGGTCTGGCGCGCGCCGCGCAGCTCGTCGACCAGTTGCCACGCCTCTTCACCCAGCAGGCGGATGACGATTTCGCGGTCGGAAAACGACGTGTAGTTATACGGAATTTCACGGAGGCGGCTCGGCGCGTGGCCGTCCGGCGATTCTGCAAGCAGGGCCTGGATTTGTGCTGGGGCGTTCATTATGTGGGGACAGAGGACGCTGAGAGAGTCCATTTTAACTTATTGCGGCGCACCACGCCCCAACAGCCCTGCTTTTTGACAGGTTCCGTTTACGTCAAGTGACAGAATATTATTTGGTTGCCGGAGTGAATCATCGAAACGGATGCGGCTCATGCAGGTAAAAATGTCAAGAAAATGCGCGGATTCCGCTTGGGCAAAACAAAGTGTCTACGCCAAACCATGTTCTTCGCCGGTACCGTGCGGCTCAACCGCCCAGCATGTGCACCAGCGAGCGCCAGAAGCCGTCGGGGATGTACAGCAGCGCCACCGTCATCGTCACATACCGCCCGAATTTGCCGATCGCCATGTAGCCGACCGCGGGCCAGAACGGCAGTTTCAGCCAGCCGCCCAGCGTGCACAGCGGATCGCCGATGCCGGGCACCCACGACAGCAGCATGGTCTTGGCGCCATAGTGCGACAGCCAGGCGAACCAGCGGCTCTCGCGCTCCCGGGCAAATGCGGCCTTGGCGTAATAGCCCATCCAGTAGTCGACGATGCCGCCCAGCGTGTTGCCGCAGGTGGCCACGAGGATGGCGGGCCAGAACAGGTCGGGATTGGCCTTACAGACGGCAAAGACAGCGGGCTCGGAGCCGAGGGGGACGAGGGTCGCGGAAACGAAAGCGATGATGAAGACCGACGTCAGACCCACTTCCGGCGCGGCCAGGAAGGCCAGCAGCCAGGCGATTGCAGATTCGATCATCGAAGATTTGGCGGGTAGCGTGAGCTTCACATTATAATGTTCCGACCCCTGTCAACCCCGCACGAATGAACAGGCGCGCATCACCTTGCGCCACCTGCCCTCCTTCGCGCACTTGCCCGGTTACCGCCGCCGGCCCCTTGCAGTCATCTGCACGCATCTGCATTCACCTGCACTCACCTGCATCGCCTTTGCATTGCCTGCACATCGTCTGCAATCCTGCACCGGCCATCCGCCGTCCGCCATCCGCCTGGATTCATACTGCCCGACGACCATGACTATCGATTACCTGAAGAAGATCCTGACCGCGCGCGTCTACGACGTTGCCCACGAAACGCCGCTGGAGCTGGCGCCGACCCTGTCGCAGCGCTTCGAGAACCGAATTTACTTCAAGCGCGAGGATATCCAGGACGTCTTCAGCTTCAAGATCCGCGGCGCGTACAACAAGATGGCGCACCTGTCCGAAACGCAGCTCAAGCGCGGCGTGATCTGCGCATCGGCCGGCAACCATGCCCAGGGCGTGGCGCTGTCCGCGGCCCGCATGGGTTGCCGCGCCGTCATCGTGATGCCGACCACCACCCCGCTGCTGAAGATCGAGGCGGTCAGGGCGCGCGGCGGCAACGGCGTTGAAGTGGTGCTGCACGGCGAGTCGTACACCGATGCCTACAACCACGCGCTGACGCTGGAAAAGGAACAGAAGCTCACGTTCGTGCACCCGTTCGACGATCCGGACGTGATCGCCGGCCAGGGCACGATCGGCATGGAGATCCTGCGCCAGCACTCCGGCCCGATCCATGCGATCTTCGTCGCGATCGGCGGCGGCGGGCTGATCTCCGGCGTGGCCGCGTACATCAAGCAGATCCGCCCCGACATCCGGATCATCGGCGTAGAAACGATGGATGCCGATGCGATGGCGCGCAGCCTGAAGGCCGGCGAGCGCGTGACGCTGCCGGACGTGGGCCTGTTCGCCGACGGCACCGCGGTGCGCCTGGTGGGCGAGGAAACGTTCCGGCTCGCGCAGCAGTACGTGGACGATGTGATCATCGTCGACACCGACGCGATCTGCGCGGCCATCAAGGACGTGTTCACCGATACCCGCTCGATCCTCGAACCTTCCGGCGCGCTGGCCGTGGCCGGCGCCAAGGCCTACGTGGAGCGCGCGGCGCTGACCAAGAACCCGATCCGCAACGAGACGCTGGTCACGATCACGTCCGGCGCGAACATGAACTTCGACCGGCTGCGCTTCGTGGCCGAACGCGCCGAACTGGGCGAGTTCCGCGAAGCCGTGTTCGCCGTGACGATGGCCGAACAGCGCGGCAGCTTCAAGCGCTTCTGCGAACTGGTCGGCCCGCGCAACGTGACGGAATTTAACTACCGGATCAGCGACCAGGACCAGGCCCACGTGTTCGTCGGCGTCCAGATCGCCGACCGCGGCGAATCGAGCGCGCTGGCGCGCCGCTTCGAGGAACACGATTTCCGCACGCTGGACCTGACGCACGACGAACTGGCCAAGTCCCACCTGCGCCACCTGGTCGGCGGCAAGAGCGCGCTGGCGCGGGACGAGCTGCTGTACCGCTTCGAATTCCCCGAGCGCCCGGGCGCGCTGATGCGCTTCCTGGACAGCATGGCGCCGAACTGGAACATTTCGCTGTGCCACTACCGCTCGCAGGGCGGCGACGTGGGCCGCATCCTGATCGGCCTGCAGGTGCCGCCGGAAGAAATGGACGAGTTCGCCAAGTTCCTGGCCACGCTGGGGTACCGGTACTGGGACGAGACGCAGAATCCGGTGTACAAGATGTTCCTTTGACATCCTCCCCCACCTTAGCGGAGAGCTGCCGCGTGCGCGGTAAGGAGGGGGATTCCTACAGCTAGCGTCGCATGTCCGCGACGGAGTATGTTCTTTGCGGCGTTCACATCACGATCGTGAATGGCGCCGCATCGATTGCACGTCCATACTCTTATTTCAAGATCTTTCAGCCCTTTCGGTCCGCTGCGTGCCTCGCACACAGAACAGTCTTGAGTAGAAAACGCTTCGTCGACCTTATCGAACCATACACCAGCGCTATCGCTTTTGTACCTGAGCATGGCTCTAAATTGCGACCAGCCGGCATCGAGAACGGATTTCGCCATTCTGGTCTTCGCCAAGGCGGACGCGTTGACATTGCCAACGAAAATGGCACCGAACCTTTGTACAAGTTCGGTACTTCTCACATGGTGCTGGTGCTTGCGCTGGTTCGCGATGCGCGCGTGGATCGTCTTGACAAGCCTTTTCTTTCCTGCACGATGGGCCATCGCAAGCTTGGCTTCGTGGTGCAGATAGTGCTTCAGCGCCTCGATCTTTTCGCCATTCGAGAGCGTGGCGAAATGCTTCAATCCCAAGTCAATCCCGACGGCATTCGTTGCGGCCGATCGAGGCTCGCGCGCTACCTTGACATTGATGTTGATATACCAGCGGCCGCGCGCATCCTCTGAAAAGGAACCAGCACCCAATTGATATTTCGAGAGACCGTAGCTGTCCCAAAGGCCGAGTGCCTGATCGATTCCCGACATCCATAGTTGGCCATTTCGATAACGTAGCGCCGAAGCCTTGAACGGTATCCAGCCGAGGGAGCGGCGAGCACCACTTGATTTCCGCCAACGCAGCTTCGCCTTGTTGAACTGCTTGCGTCGCCTGGCATATTCCTGGCCTATCGCCTGGATGGTTTGAGAGTGCAGCGGGACACCTTCCTTACTGGCGCCAGTTGTCATTTTGTCGAGATCGTACCCTGACAAAAACCGCCGCTCGCGCTGCCATACCTTGTAGGATGTTTCGTTACAATAATTCCAGCACTGATTTACCCAAAATGCCTTTGCACGCAGTACGCAAGCGTGCTTGTCCTTCAGCCGAAGCCGGAGCACACGCATTATGTCAGAAGCAGCACTTGAGGTATTCATACTGGCTTTTACTGTATGAATCAGCATAGCAAGCTATAACGAAAACTCAATAGGCCAAGAATATCCGCGCTGACATCTCCGCCCTGAAGGATGGAGCTTTACACGCTTTTTGGTAAATTGGGCACCAGCGCAGTCCTGAAAACCGGGACTGTCCCGGGTTTGGGTTTTCCGCTACCATGGCAGGCTGTCCCGTCCTGAAGGCATGCCATGTCGAACGCTCCCGAACACTCCCCACTCGGCAAGAACTCCGCTTACCGCACCGATTACGCGCCGGAACTGCTGTTTCCGATTCCGCGCATCGGCAAACGCGACGAGCTCGGCCTTTCGGGCACACTGCCGTTCTTCGGCGTCGACCTGTGGAACGCCTACGAACTGTCGTGGCTGAACATGCGCGGCAAGCCGCAGGTGGCCGTGGCGCGCATCACGGTACCGGCCGATTCGCCGAACATCATCGAGTCGAAGTCGTTCAAGCTCTACCTGAATTCGTTCAACCAGACACGGCTGGGCGGCCCGGAGGCGTTGCGCGACCTGCTGCAACAGGACCTGTCCGCCGCCACCGGCGCGAACGTGCACGTGGTGCTGACGATGCAGGAGGAGTTCGGCAAGCTGCAGATGGGCGAACTGGAAGGCATGCTGCTGGACCGCCTCGATATCGAAGTCGACAATTACTCGCCGCAGCCGTCGATCCTGCGGGCGAACTTCGACGAACTGCCGGTCGAGGAAACGCTGGTGTCGCACCTGCTGAAATCGAATTGCCTGGTCACCGGCCAGCCGGACTGGGGCAGCGTGCAGATCACCTACGCGGGTCCGCAGATCGACCAGGAAAGCCTGCTGAAGTACCTGATCGGGTTTCGCGAGCACAACGAGTTCCACGAACAGTGCGTCGAGCGGATCTTCGTCGACATCCTGCGCGAATGCAAACCGTCGCACCTGACCGTGTACGCCCGCTATACCCGTCGTGGCGGTCTCGACATCAATCCATGGCGCAGCAATTTCACCCGGGCCGGCCGCCCGACGAATTTCCGCAACGCAAGACAATGATTGAGCCATCGCAAAGCTGGCCACTTGGGAGTATGCTCAGCTGCAGGATGCAAACGGCACGATCCTGAAAAACGCGCAATAATTGGTCAAACCCGGCTGCTGCAAGTGAATAGCCGGTGTTTGCCATTGTTTTGACGTGGAAATAGCGTAGTGCGGGATCGTGGTCATTCCGATCAATTTTCAACCTGGACAGGACGAGCCGGCCACCGGCCCGGCACAGTTGCCGGTCCGAGCAATTTCGGGTTACACGGCGAACAAACAGGCCTATAATTCTGCTCGCCAGCCATCTTTGTGCGCCGCACCAATTACGTCGCGTTATGAACAACCTGAGTAAAATTCTATCCGCCGAAAACGTTCAGCTCGACCTGGAAGTCTCCAGCAAGAAGCGCGCTTTCGAACAAGCAGGCCTGATCTTCGAGAACAATTGCGGTATCGCCCGCTCGACCGTTTCGGACAATCTGTTTGCCCGCGAACGTCTCGGCTCCACCGGCCTAGGCCACGGCGTAGCCGTGCCGCACGGCCGCGTGAAGGGTGCGAAGACGCTGAAGTCGCCGCTGGCGGCGTTCGTGCGGCTGGCCGAGCCGATTCCGTTCGAATCGCCGGACGGCAAGCCCGTGAACCTGCTGTTCTTCCTGCTGATTCCCGATCACGTGACGCAGCAGCACCTGGAAATCCTGTCCGAAATCGCGGAAATGTTTTCGGATGATGCATTCCGGCAGGCGCTTGCCACCGATCCGGATCCCAGTTCCGTCTATCGCCGTATCGTCAACTGGCAACCCAGCCTGCAGGCGGCGGGTTAAACTGGAGCTTCTATTCTTTCCATAAGATAAGCCCATGCTGCAAAATCCCCTGACGATCCAACGCCTGTACGACGACAATCGGGAATCTTTGCAACTGGGCTGGTTCGCCGGCTTTCCCGGCGGCGAACGCACGATCTCCGGCGACGCCGCTTCGGCCGCCGACCAGGTGGGCCACCTGAACACGATCCACCCCGGCCGCATCCAGGTGTTCGGCCACCAGGAAATCAACTACTACCACCGGCTTAAGGCGCTCACGCGCGCCCATGTCATCGGCGAGCTGATCGCCGGCGGCCCGCCGGCGCTGATCGTCGCGCAAGGGCTGGAAACGCCGCCCGACATTCTCGCGATCTGCGACGAAAAGAACATTCCGCTGTTTTCCACGCCGTTGCCGGCGGCGCAGGTGATCGACTTCCTGCGCGTGTACCTGTCGAAGAAGCTGGCGCAACGGATTATCATGCACGGCGTGTTCATGGATGTGCTGGGCGTCGGCGTACTGATCACGGGCGATTCCGGCCTGGGTAAAAGCGAGCTCGGCCTGGAACTGATCTCGCGCAGCCATGGCCTGGTGGCCGACGACGCGGTCGAGTTTTCCCGCATCGCGCCCAACATGATCGAAGGCCGCTGCCCGCCCCTGCTGCAGAACCTGCTCGAAGTGCGCGGGCTGGGGCTGCTCGACATCAAGGCGATCTTCGGCGAGACGGCGGTGCGCCGCAAGATGCGCCTGAAACTGATCGTCCACCTGGTGCGCCGCTCGGCGCTCGAGGAAGAAGTCGAACGCCTGCCGTTCCAGTTCCCCACCGAGGATGTGCTGGGCCTGCCGATCCGCAAGGTCGTCATCCCCGTCGCGGCCGGCCGCAACATCGCCGTGCTGCTGGAAGCGGCCGTACGCAATACCATCCTGCAATTGCGCGGTATCGATACGCTGCAGGAGTTCATGGAACGGCAACGGCAAGCGATGAGCGGGGACTGAAGTCCCCTCCATCGCAACGTTGCCAAGGAGTGATCGCTTGCAAGCGATCACCGTTCCACAGGCGCGGGGCGATGCCCCACGAATTCCCTGTTCCACCAACGGCAAGCGATGAGCGGGGACTGAAGTCCCCTCCATCGCAACGTTGCCAAGGAGTGATCGCTTGCAAGCGATCACCGTTCCACAGGCGCGGGGCGATGCCCCACGAATTCCCTGTTCCACCAACGGCAAGCGATGAGCGGGGACTGAAGTCCCCTCCATCGCAACGTTGCCAAGGAGTGATCGCTTGCAAGCGATCACCGTTCCACAGGCGCGGGGCGATGCCCCACGAATTTCCTGCTCCACCAACGGCAAGCGATGAGCGGGGACTGAAGTCCTCTGCAGTATTAACTCATCGCTGGCGCCGCATTCGCTAGCAAGCCGATACCATCGCCGTTTGGACCTGGGTTCTTCCATGGCGACTTACCAGTGGTTCCTGCTGATCGGCTGCCTGATGCTGGCGCGCGGGCTGTGGGGAACGCCGATCGCCCATCTGCCGTTCACGTCGGCGATGATCTACCTCGCCGTCGGCCTGGCGCTGGGCCCGCTCGGCCTGGGAATATTCTCGTTCGATCCGCTGGAGACGGCGCCGCTGCTCGAAGTGCTGACGGAAGTGGCCGTCCTGATTTCGCTGTTCTCGGCGGGCATCAAGATGCCCGTTCCGGTCTCGGTTCCGCGCTGGCTCGCACCGATCCGGCTGGCATGGGGCGCGATGGCGATCTCGATCCTGCTGATGACGCTGTTCGCGTATTACGTGCTGGGCCTGCCGCTCGGCGCCGGCGTGCTGCTCGGCGCGATGCTGGCGCCGACCGACCCGGTGCTGGCAAGCGACGTGCAGCTGCGCCACGCGGGCGACCGGGACCCGCTGCGGTTCACCCTCAGCTGCGAGGCCGGCATGAACGACGGCAGCGCGTTTCCGTTCGTGATGCTGGGCCTGGGCCTGCTCGGCCTGCACGACCTGGGCCCGTACGGCCTGCACTGGCTCGGCCATGAACTTCTGTGGGGCACCATCGGCGGTATCGCGATCGGCGGCGCCTGCGGCGCCGGCCTGGCGCGGGCGAGCCACGCGTTGCGGCAGTGCAGGCCCTCCCACGAGGTGCTGGACGACCTGATGGGCCTGGGCCTGATCGCCGTCGCCTATGGCCTGACGGTATCGGCCGGGGCATGGGGCTTCCTCGCTGTGTTCGCGGCAGGGGTGGCCCTGCGCCAGACCGAGCTGAAGCTGGCGGCACGCTGCGGCAAGGCCATCGTCACCGAGAAAGGCGTGGAACCGGTCCAGGACACGATCTCGGCCAACTCCCTGCTGTTCAAGGAGCACCTGGAGCGGCTGTCGGAGCTGACGCTGGTGCTGCTGCTGGGCGGCGCGGCAGTGGTCTGGATCGACGACTGGCGCGGCTGGGCCACCGCGCTGTTCCTGTTCTTCGTGGCCCGGCCGGTCAGCGTGCTGGCCGTGCTCGGCGGCGGCAATCCGCGTTCGCGGGCCATCACGGCGTGGTTCGGCGTGCGCGGCATCGGCTCGCTGTATTACCTGATGTATGCGATCAACCACGGTTTGCCGGAACCGCTGGCGCGCAGCCTGACCGGCATCACGGTGGCCGTCATCATGCTGTCGATCGTCATGCACGGCACCAGCGTGACACCGCTGCTGGACCGTTTCTGGCGGCGCTGAGCGCCGCTCGTGCGGCCATCGGGGTCCGCGCTCTTTTCAGGTATCATTCGCGCATGCGCATCGTTCTCATTACCGGTATTTCCGGCTCGGGCAAATCGGTGGCCCTGAATGTTCTCGAAGACACCGGCTATTACTGTGTAGATAATCTGCCGCCAGCCTTGCTGGCCAGCCTCGTTGCCACGCTGGCCGACGAAGGCACCGCCGCGCTGGCCGTGGCGGTCGACGCGCGCAGCGCCGCCTCGCTGGCCAGCCTGCCGGCGGACGTGCGCAAGCTGCGCGAACTGGGGCATGACGTGAAGATCATGTTCCTGACCGCGAACACGCATTCGCTGGTGGCGCGCTTCTCGGAAACGCGGCGCAGCCATCCGCTGTCCCACGAACTGCGCCCCGGCCAGAATCCGGCCGCGCGCCGCACGCTGATCGAATGCATCGGCGAGGAACGCGAGCGGCTGTCGGCCATCGAGCAGCTCGGCCACGTGATCGACACATCGGAAATTTCGGCCAACAAGCTGCGCGCCTGGATCAAGGAACTGGTCGAGAGCGAGAATGCGCCGCTGACGCTGTTCTTCGAATCGTTCGCGTTCAAGGTGGGCGTGCCGCAGGATGCCGATTTCGTGTTCGACGTGCGGGCGATCCCGAACCCGTACTACGACCTGGCGCTGCGTCCACTGAACGGCCGCGACGCGCCCGTCATCGCCTTCCTCGATGCGCAACCGAGCGCGGAGGAAATGTTCGGCGACATCCGCGGCTTCATCGAGAAATGGCTGCCGGCATTCAAGACGGACAACCGCAGCTACCTGACGGTGGCGATCGGCTGCACCGGCGGGCAGCACCGCTCGGTGTACATGGCCGAGCGGCTGGCAAGGCATTTCAATGCGGCGGAGCGGGTGGTGCTGCGGCACCGTGAGCAAGCCTAGCTAGACGGTGCAAAGGAGTGTGCGCTTGCAAGCGCACACCGCTGCGCCAGCGACGAGCAGGGCTCGTCGAAACCATGGCTACGCCATCGCGAACAAAACTAATAAACTTGCGCTGCGCGAGAACCCCTTCTCAGGCAGCCATCTGGACGTTATTCCTGCCGCGGCGTTTCGCTACATACAGTGCCGCATCGGCAGCCCGGACCAGGGCGTCGCCATCCAGCCCGAAGACCGGGTGGCTCGCGACGCCGAACGAAGCTGTCACCGGTGGGATATCACGCCCATCGTGCTCTATCCGCACGGCTTCGATAGCCTGGCGGATCATCTCCGCCCGTTCCATCGCCATGCCTTCCGAACAATCAGGCATGACCACGATCATTTCCTCGCCGCCGTATCGGCAAACGATGTCCGCCTTTCGCACCGCGGCTTTCGTGGCCGTGGCGACAGCCTTCAAGACCACGTCGCCAGCATCATGCCCAAAGGTATCGTTCAGGCGTTTGAAGTGGTCGACATCGAACATGATCACGGAGAGCGACGCCTGATTTCGCACGCTACGAGCGAGCTCGCGTTTCAGTGACTCTTCAAGGAACCTGCGGTTGTACAGGTCGGTCAGCGGATCGATAATCGACTGTTCACGCAAGGCTTCCCGCAGCCGGACATTGGACAATGCAAGCGAGACCTGTTCCGCCAGTACGTTCACCAGCTCACGATGCAGCTCGAAATTCTTGTCTTCCAGCTGGTCTACCTTAACCGACATTAACCCCAGTACCGCGCCCTGGGTCACCATCGGGATACAGAGATGGTGTTTTCGCGGCTCGCTGAGCAGGTGGTGGCAGCATAGATCGGTATCGATGTGGTGATCATGAGCTCGACCGAAGCGAAGTGCCCAACAGTCTTCTGATGAAATGACGGAATCCGCCTCATCGTGGCCAAAATTCGCCAGCGGCTCCAGAACTTCCTGGGAATCACGGTACAGGTAAACCGTCCCGGACACGTTTGGCAACAAAGCCGTAAGGCATGGCGTCAGTACCGCCGAGGTGTCATTGAGCGTCTGCACCGAGTCAAGAGCCTGTAGCAGGCGGGCACTGCCCGACATCATCGAGTTGCGCGTTTCAGCCAGCACAACAGCTTCTTTCAGCTTATCAGCAGCAAGCGCACGATCTTTGAGAAGCCGGCGAACGCTCAATACCGCCGTCCCAAGCAGTAAAGCATTGAACAAGCCCGCAAAGGCACTGTAATACGCAACCTGGGCCGATCCATCCACCAGGGTCTTCCGGGCGAGATTTCGTCGCTCTGCCATCAACGTAATCTGCTTGCCGATGAGGGCCCTCAGCTTGTCCATTTGCGCTTTGCCAAGCGCGGTCGATGCATACAGGCTCTCCGGTGTCGCGCCATGGTTTCTGCGTGCAAAAATGCTATCGGCTGCGTTCGACAGCTTGGCGTCGGTGAGCTCGTTTATTTGCCTGATCGCCTCTCGCTCATTGTCATCCAGTGCCCCCTTCAGGAGCTCGCGCTTCAATGACGGAATCTCGAGAACTGCTGCTGTGTATGGATCGAGAAAAGCGTCCATCCCGCTGAGCGCGAAGCCTCTCTGACCAGACTCCACATCCCGCAACATACCCAGGAGATCTGTGTAGGCTGTCTGGCGATCTGCCGCAATTTTGAGCTGTGGTACACCTTCGCTGACGCGATTGTTGATAAAAAACGGGATAGCTGCCACGACGGCAGAGACAACGACTGCAACTATGGCGATATGTCGAACACGAGCTTCGGCAGGCATAACAAAAATCGTATAACCAGGGAGGTTTGGCCTGGTATTGAAGAAGCTGCGGGGATGGAGCAGGGACTGCACTTTACCATGATACAAAGCAACTATCAGGTCAATAGCCCTTTACAATGAGAATTAGTTGCCAGGGAACAACTAAACTAGTGGTGTATCGGACAACCGGACAGGAAAAAGCCGCGTGGCGGCCCGACCATCGCCCGTCCTGTCGTACCGATGCAGGACGAACACCCGGCATTCACTGGAACTGGGCATCGTGGCGCCGCCCCCCGTCTGGCAACGGAAAGCACTGTTCCGCAGTGCGCGAAGCATGCGCCGCGAAATCCCTGCCTTGAACCTCCAGCGACGGCCGCTACCGCATATACGGCGCCAGGTTCCCCGCGATCTTCGCGAATTCCGCGTCCGTCAGCGGCAGTTGCCGGAACGCGGCCCAGCTTTCGCGGGGCCGCAGGTTCTTGCCGGCGGCGGCGTCCGAGCCGAACAGGATGCGGTCCGTGCCGATCTGCCGGATGCGCTGCGCCAGCTTCGCCTGTTGCGCCGGCGTGATCTCCGGGTTGGCCATCGTGGCCACGTCGAACCACAACCGTTTCGTGCGCCGGTCGTGCGCATCCACCGCGGCGGCCAGCACGCCCAGCGCCTCGTCCGACGGCGCGTCGTCGTAGCCTGGGCCGGTGCCGGCCAGGTGCGCCACCTGCACCGTCACGTCCGGCGCGGCGGGCAGCAGCTGTTCGAGGAAGACGCGGGCCTGGGCGGCGCCGTACGGCCGGTGCTTCGATACCGATGCCCGCATGTGCACGGCGATCGCCATTTTCTTCGCGTTGGCGGCCGCGAACACGTCGCGCAGCCGCGCCGCATGCTCGGGCAGCTCCAGCTGCACATCCGAGTTACCGAAGTGCAGCTTCAGGCCGTGCTTCAGCCCGGGCAGCGCCGCGCAGCGCTCCAGCTCTTCGAGCGCATAGTCCTTCAGCGGGTTGACGCTGCAGAAGGCCAGCAGCCGGTCCGGGTACATGGCCGCCTGCGCCCCGTTGAAGTCGTTCTCGGCGCGCACCTTGGCCTGCTCGTCGTCGATCCTGCGCGACGGGCTGCCCCACACGTAGGCGACCGACAGCAGCACGGCGCGCCGGATGCCGGCCGCATCGAGCAGCGCGATCACATCCTTCGCGGCGATCGCTGGCGGCCCGCCGGCCCCGGTATCGAGCAGCCGCGCCATCGCCGGACTGAACAGGTGCTGGTGGTGATCCGCAACGGGCACCGGGCCGGCGGCCGGCGACGGGTCCGCGCCGAAGGCCGGCGCGGCCAGCGCGGCGGCGGAGAATGTCAGGAAAGCGCGGCGGTGCATGGCGGCCTCACAGGTGGCGCAACGGGTGGGCCCACGTGGGCCAGGCAGGTTCGAAGAAGCGCGCCACCATGTCGTCGGTCACACCGTCCAGCGACGGCGGATTCCAGCGCGGCGCATTGTCCTTGTCGATCGCCAGCGCGCGCACGCCTTCGATCACTTCGCCGTGCTCGAACGTGCGGCGCACCAGGTTGCGCTCCATGCGCAGGCAATCGGCAATGCCCATCGTGGCACCGCGCCGCATCATCTCGAAGGTCACGCGCATCATCAGCGGCGAGCGGCGCTCCATCGCGGCCAGCGCGGTGCGCGCCACCGGATGATCGTCACTGCGCAGCGAAGCGACGATCTCGTCCACCGAGCGGTGCGCGAAATGGTCGTCGATCAGCGCGCGGTGCGCCTGCAGCGCGGACGGGCCCGCTTCATGGCGCAGCGAGCGGCCGAACAGCGCCACCGCTTCGCGCAGGCCCGCACCCGCCGTGGAGCCGACCAGGTCGGCCAGCTGCGGCAATTCGGAGGCCGGCACGTAGTGGTCGGCCAGGCCGCAATACAGGGCATCGGGCGCGTCGATCGCCAGCGCCGTCAGTGCCAGGTACACGCCCAGCTTGCCGGGCGCGCGGGACAGGAAGTAGCTGCCGCCCACATCGGGAAACAGGCCGATATTCACCTCCGGCATGGCCAGCCGCGTGCGGTCCGTCACCACCCGCACGCCGCATTGCGGGCCGCCCTGGGCGATGCCCATGCCGCCGCCCATCACCACGCCGTCCATCACGGCCACGTAGGGTTTCGGAAAGCAGTGCACGAGGTAGTTCAGCGCATATTCCTCGGTGAAGAAATCCTCGATCTGCGCGCTGCCGCCCTGCGGCGTGGCGCGACCGGCCGCGTGGAAGAAGCGGATGTCGCCGCCCGCGCACAGCGCCTTCTCGGTGGTGCTGCGGATGACCACGGCGGAAATGTCGTCATTGTCGCGCCAGTCCAGCAGGGTGCCGGTAATCGCCCGAATCATGTCGAGCGACAGCGCGTTCATGGCCTTGGGCCGGTCGAGGGTAATGAAGCCGGTGTCGTTACCCACCTTGGCATGGACGTGGTCGGTCATGGTGTCTCGTATCGTTGTCGTTATGGCCCCATTCTAGCCATGGATGCGAACCATGTGGCGGAAAGCTTTGCCCCGAATGTAAATGGGACACATGATGCGGATATAACAAAGGGCGCATTGCAAGCGCCCTTCTGTTGCACGGTACCTGCGGCGGTCGTTATGCAGCCGGCGCGGGAATCTCGCTCTCGCCTGCGCTCTCGTTCTCGCTCAGGTGCTTGATCGTTTCATGATTGTGGTTCTGCACTTTATCCTTGTGCTTCATGACCTGGCGGTCCAGCTTGTCGATCAGCGTGTCGATCGCCGCATACAGGTCGTGCGCGACACTTTCCACGAACACGGTCTTGCCCGACATGCGCAGGTTGATTTCCGCCTTCTGCCTTTTTTCCTTCTCGGTGAGATTATCTACACTCAGGATCACACTTACATCGATCAATTGATCGAAATGACGTCTAACGCGTTCCAGCTTGCTCTGCACATACTCGCGAATGGCAGGGGTTACGTCGATATGGTGTCCACTGATGGTCAGATTCATACACACACTCCTAAAGAAAATATTGCAGGTTCATGCGGTCTCCATTGACAAGACATGGAGGCGTAGAGGAACCCGAGCACAACCAGGATTTCTACAAGGACTTGCGGAGGCTGACTGGGGGAATTTTCAATGCTTCGCGATATTTGGCAACAGTGCGTCGCGCAATCACCATGCCTTGTTCACCCAGCATGTCCGCAATCTTACTGTCGGATAAAGGGTTCTTCGGGTCTTCGGCTCCTGTGAATTGCACGATCAGCGCCCGTATCGCAGTCGAGGAAGCTTCCCCACCAGCTTCGGTTGCGACATGGCTGCCAAAAAAATACTTCAACTCAAACATGCCGTGCGGGGTCAGCATATATTTTTGAGTTGTTACCCGAGAGATAGTGCTCTCGTGCAGGCCCAGTGTATCAGCAATTTCACGCAACACAAGGGGCCTCATTGCCACCGCGCCATGCGAGAAAAAGTTCTTCTGCCGCTCGACAATGGCCTGGGCCACCCGGAGGATCGTGTCGAAGCGCTGGCGCATGTTCTTGATCAGCCACTTGGCTTCCTGCAGCTGGGCATTCATCTGCGTTTCGCCCTTGCCCTGCTTGAGCAGGCTGGCATACAGCGCGTTGACGCGCAGGCGGGGCATCACGTCGTTGTTCAGCGTGACGATCCAGCCGTTGCGTCCCCGTTTCACGACGACATCCGGTACCACGTAGTCTGACACGTCGGCCGCGAACGCGGCGCCCGGATGCGGGTTGCACTGGCGGATCACGGCCTGCGCTTCGCGCAGGTCTTCGTCGTCGCAGTCGAGCGCCTTCTTCAGCTTGTTGAAATCGCGCTGCGCGAACCACTGCAGGTGTTTCTCGACGATGCACAGCGCCATCCGCCGCGTGACCAGCGGCACGCCCGACATGCGCCGGATCTGCAGCGCCAGGCATTCGGAGGCGTTGCGCGCGCCGATCCCGGCCGGGTCGAAGCTCTGCAGCAGCTTCAGCGCGGTGCGCAGCTCGTCGGCCTCGATTTCCAGTTCCTCGGGCAGGCGGGCATGGATCTCTTCCAGCCCTTCCTCGAGGTAGCCGTTGTCGTCGAGCGCATCGATGATCAGCTCGACCAGCCCACGGTCGCGCGGCTCCAGCACGGTCACGCGCATCTGTTCCATCAGGTGCTCGCGCAGGCTGCGGTGGCTCGCTTCGAGCTGGGGGCGGGAATCGTCGTCGTCCGGGCCCTTGCCGCTGCCGGCATTGCTCCAGTCGGTATCGCCGGCGCCGGCATCGAGGCCTTCGCCGTCGCCGCCTTCGAACGGCTCGGGTTCGGCCGCCGCCGGCGCATCCTGTGCCGGCGGCCCTTCCGGCGGCGCTTCGCCGTTGGGCTGCGCATTGTTGATGGCGCCATCGCCGAGCAGGCGCACCGAGCGGTCGAGCGGATCGTCGAGCCTCTCGAGCAGCGGGTTATCGGTCAGCAGCTGCTCCAGTTCCTGGTGCAGCTCCAGCGTGGACAGTTGCAGCAGGCGGATCGACTGCTGCAGCTGCGGTGTCAGCGCGAGGTGCTGGGAGGTGCGGAGTTGCAGAGACTGTTTCATGGCTGATCACATACGGAAATGTTCACCCAGATACACGCGGCGTACCGACTCGTCCGCAATGATGTCGTCGGGTCGGCCGGAGGCCAGTACGCTGCCCTGATTGATGATATACGCCCGGTCGCAGATGCCCAGCGTTTCGCGCACGTTATGATCCGTGATCAACACACCGATGCCGCGCCCTTTCAGGAAACGCACGATGCGCTGGATTTCGATCACGGCGATCGGATCGACGCCGGCGAACGGCTCGTCGAGCAGCACGAAGCGGGGGTTGGTGGCCAGCGCGCGCGCGATTTCCACGCGGCGGCGTTCGCCGCCGGACAGCGACAGCGCCGTGTTCTCGCGCAGCTTCTCGATCTGCAGGTCGGCCAGCAGCGCGTTCAGGCGCTCGTCGATCTCCGCCTTGCCGAGCCCCTTGCCGTCGACCTTCTGGATCTCCAGCACGGCGCGGATGTTTTCCTCCACCGTCAGCTTGCGGAACACCGACGCCTCCTGCGGCAGGTACGACAGGCCGAGGGTGGCGCGCTTGTGGATCGGCAGGCTGGAAATATCGGTACCGTCGAGGTCGATCGTGCCGGCATCCGACGCGACCAGCCCCACGATCATATAGAACGACGTGGTCTTGCCGGCGCCGTTCGGGCCCAGCAGCCCCACCACCTCGCCGCATGCCACCTGCAGCGACACGTCATGCACCACCTGGCGCTTGCCGTAGCTCTTTTGCAGCCCGCGCACGAGCAGCGTGCTTTCGCAGCCTTCCACCGCCTGCGCCATCATTGCCCCGCTGCCGGCGCGGCCGGCGGTTGGGTGGAGGATGGGGCAACTGCGGGTGCACCAGCGGGCGCACCGGCGGGCGCGTTGGCGGGCGTGCCCGCGGGTGGTTCCGTGCGTTTCGGCTGGATCACCATCGTGCCGCGGCCGGCGCCCGGCTTGTCGGCCCCGGTGCTCGTGTTGCGCACGCTGAAGAACTCGCGGCGGCTGTCGTACGAGATGAACTCGCCTTCGACCTCGTCGCTCGGCTTCTTGCCTTCGAGCCGGCGGATCTTCGCCTTCGAATACATCTTCACCAGTTCGGCCTTTTCATCGTACTCGATGCGGTCGGCCTCGCCTTCCATCCACTGGTCGCCTTCGCCGTCGCGCTTCTGGCGGAATGCCACCTTCTTGCCACCGCCGGTCAGCGTGGCCAGCTGGTAGCCGTCCGGCGTGTAGGTGACCACCGCCTTGTCGGCCTTCATCCGCAGCGTGCCGCGGGTCAGCGTCACGTCGCCGGTGAAGGTGTACACCTGTTTCACATCGTCCGCATCGAGGCGGCCGTAGTTGATTTCGGTGGGCTTGTACGAATCGGCCTTCTCGGCGGATGCAATGCCCGCCGCTCCCAGGAGCAGCACCGGCAATAGCGCCGACAGCATGAGTTTCTTCATTTCGATTCCTATCTGCGAATTCTGTTTGACCTATTGCCTCGGACGGGGCGGATACACGATGGTGCCCTGCCCCAGCGTCAGCTGGCGCGTCGCATTGTTGGCTTTCATGCCGATGCCGGTGGCGGTGGCACCGCCGCTTTCCATCCGCACCGGCAAGTCGGTTTCCATGCGGTCTTCGTCCGGGTAAATCGTCAGCTTCTCGGTGGCCAGGTGCATGTCGCGCGCGGCGGGCGATGCGGCCCGGTCGATCTTCACGTTCTTCGTCAACGTCACCCGCGTGTTGTCCTGGTCAACGCGGGCCTGCTCGGCGTGGATATCCATCGGCGGCTTGTCGCCGGCAATGCTGCGCACCACGGGCTTGACGATGTCCGACGAATCGTCGGACGGGCGGTGGGTCAGTTTATCACCCGAAATGATGTAGCTGGGTTGCCCGGTCTTCGTCATGCGCACGAACGAGAAGTGTTCCACGATGTAATCCGGTTCGTCGACCTTGATGCCGGCCTCCATGGCCTCGCCGGTACGGTTCATCAGCTCGACCAGCCAGAACGAGCCGAGGGCGCCGAACAGCGCGAGCAGCATGCCGATCGACAGGCGGTAACGGTGTGCGGTTCGCTGGTTGCGCATGGCTTCTCCCATTTGATGTCAACCCCGCATGTCAGATCAGGAACTGGGCCAACACGCGGTCGTAGCTGCCCTGCGCGCGCAGCACGAGTTCGCACGCTTCGCGCACGGCGCCATGGCCGCCCGGATTCTTCGTCACGTGATGCACGCGCGCCAGCACTTCCGGCCGGCCGTTCGGCACCGCCAGCGCGAGGCCCACGCGCGTCAGGATCGGGATGTCGACCACGTCGTCGCCGATGAAGGCCACCTGCTCCTCGGTGAGGTTCTGCTGGGCCAGCAGCGCCTTGAACGGCGTGAGCTTGTCGTGCCCGCCCTGGTGCACGAAATCGATCGTCAGGTCCTTCGCGCGGGCCGTCACCTGCGGCGAGCGGCGCGCGCTGATGATGGCCGTCAGCACGCCGGCTTCCTGCAGCAGCTTGATGCCCAGGCCGTCCTGCACGTTGAAGGTCTTGAACGCCTCGCCTTCGGCGCCGTAATGCAGGGAGCCGTCCGTCAGCACGCCGTCGACGTCGAAGATGAACAGCTTGATTTTCGCGGCGCGGGCCAGGAGGGCCGCGTCGATCACCGTGGATTTCATCAGATCACCTTTGCGCGGGTCAGGTCGTGGATGTGCAGCGCGCCGACCAGCGTGCCGCTGTCGTCGACCACCAGCATCTGGTTAATGCGGTGCTCTTCCATGATGGCGACGGCGTCGACGGCCAGGTTGTCCGGCCCGATCGTGCGCGGGTTGGGATGCATCGCGTCGCCGATGACGACCTTGCCGAAGTCCTGCACCTTGTCGATCATCCGGCGCAGGTCGCCGTCCGTGAACACGCCCACCGGGCGGTATTGTGCATCGACCACGGCGGTCATGCCCATGCCTTTTTGCGTGATCTGCATCAGTGCATCCGGCAGCCGGGTATCCGTCGCCACCGCGGGGATCGCATCGCCCTGGCGCATGATGTCGCGCACGTGCGTCAGCAGGCGGCGGCCCAGCGCGCCGCCCGGGTGCGAGCGGGCGAAATCCTCTTCCCTGAAACCGCGCAGGTCCAGCAGCGCCACGGCGATCGCGTCGCCCAGCGCCAGCGTCACGGTCGTGGAGGCGGTCGGCGCCAGGTTCATCGGGCAGGCTTCCTTGGCCACGGAAACATCCAGGTGCACGTCCGCCAGTTTCGCCAGGCTCGATTCCGGCTTGCCGGTCATCGAGATCACCGCGCCGCCCATCCGCTTGACCACCGGCAGGATCGCCATCAGTTCGGTACTTTCGCCCGAATACGAAATCGCGATGAACGCGTCGTCCGGCGTGACCATGCCCAGGTCGCCGTGCGCCGCTTCGGCCGGATGCACGAACAGCGCCGGGGTGCCGGTGGACGCCAGCGTGGCGGCGATCTTGCGGGCGATGTGGCCGGATTTGCCGATGCCGGACACGACAACGCGGCCCTTGCAGTTCAGCAGCAGCGTGACGGCTTTCCCTACGCTTTCATCCGTTTCCAGACGAGAATGCAAAGCGATCAGCGCATCCGCTTCGATCTGCAGGGCTTCGCGCGCCAGCACCAGCGCACGGCTTGCGGTTGTTGCATCAAAAGCTTTCAGCATTGTTTTTTCATGGGTTACACTCATGCCGAAAGTATAGCCGAATTGGGAAAGCAAAAAACTTGCCAGATGTTACAAACATGGAATAACCGGCGAACCAACCGGCCCCCTGCCCGCGCACCGGGGCGGCCAGCCCAGCGCACCGTTCACGGATATTTCCCTTCATTGGCATGTTTTCCCCTCTCGAACTGACCCTCCTGCTGCTGGGCAGCGCCGTGCTGGGCGTGGTGGCCTTCCGCATGCTGCACCTGCCGCCGATGCTCGGCTACCTGGCCGTCGGCATCCTGATCGGCCCGAACGCGCTGGGCCTGGCCGACGACAGCCACGCCACCCATGCGCTGGCCGAATTCGGCGTGGTCTTCCTGATGTTCTCGATCGGCCTCGAATTTTCGCTTCCCAAGCTCAAGTCGATGCGCAGCGACGTGTTCGGCCTGGGCATGGCCCAGGTGGGGCTGACGATCGTGGCCACCCTGGCCTTCGGCTGGCTGATGGCCCGCGCCCTGCCGCCGTCGATCCACATCTCGTGGCAGGCCGCGTTCGCGCTGGGCGGCGCGCTGGCCATGTCGTCGACGGCGATCGTCGTCAAGATGCTCACCGAGCGGCTGGAGCTGGAATCGGAACATGGCCGCAAGATCATCGGCATCCTGCTGTTCCAGGATATCGCCGTGGTGCCTCTGCTGATCCTGATCCCGGCGCTGGCGAAAAACCCCGACAACCTGCTCGTCACGCTGGGCTGGGCCGCGCTGAAGGCGGTGGTGGTGCTGGTGGTGCTGCTGTTCTTCGGCCAGAAGCTGATGCGCGGCTGGTTCACGGTGGTGGTCAAGCGGCGCTCGCAGGAGCTGTTCATGCTGAACCTGCTGCTGGTGACGCTGGGCGCGGCCTGGATCACCGAGCGCGCCGGCCTGTCGCTGGCGCTGGGCGCCTTCGTGGCCGGCATGCTGATCTCCGAGACCGAATACAAGCACCAGGTGGAAGAGGACATCAAGCCGTTCCGCGATGTGCTGCTGGGCCTGTTCTTCATCACCATCGGCATGCTGCTCAACGTGCGCGTGGTGCTGGAAAACTGGTGGCTCGTGCTGCTGCTCCTGGTGCTCCCGGTGGCGCTGAAGTTCGCGCTGATCGCCGGGCTGGCCAAGCTGTTCGGCTCGTCGGACGGCGTGTCGATGCGCACTGGCCTGGCGCTGGCGCAGGCCGGCGAATTCGGCTTCGTGCTGCTGAACGTGGCCGGCGGCATGGAGCTCGTCGACCCGTTCGTGATCCAGGTGGTGCTGGCCTCGATGGTGCTGTCGATGCTGGTGGCGCCGTTCCTGATCGAGCATTCCGACAAGCTGGTGCTGAAATTCTCCAGCAACGAATGGATGATGCAGTCGCTGAACCTGACCAAGCTCGCGGCGCGCACCATGTCCACCCAGAAGCACGTGATCGTGGCCGGCTTCGGCCGCAGCGGCCAGAGCCTGGCCACGCTGCTGCAGGAGGAAGGCATCGACTACCACGCGCTCGATCTCGATCCGACCCGCGTGCAGGAAGCCCGCCTGGCAGGCGCCAGCGTGTCGTATGGCGACGCGGCGCGCCGCGAGAGCCTGGTGGCCGCCGGCATCTACCGCGCCAGCGCCCTGGTGATCACGTATGCGAGCACGCCGTCGGCGCTGAAGGTGCTGCACCTGGTGCACGAGATGGCGCCCACGCTGCCGGTGATCGTGCGCAGCCACGACGACTCCGACCTCGATCGCCTGAAGGCGGCCGGCGCCGCCGAAGTGGTGCCGGAACTGATGGAGGGCAGCCTGATGCTGGCCTCGCACGCGCTGGTGATGCTGGGCGTGCCGCTTCGTAAAGTGGTGCACCGCGTGCAGGCCGCGCGCGAGGAGCGCTATGCGTCGCTGCGCGGCTACTTCCACGGCATCAGCGATGTGGGCGACGACACCGAAGCGACGCGGCTGCACACGGTGACGCTCACGGAGGCATCGAACTGCGTGGGCCGCACCGTGGGCGAGCTCGATGTCGAGGGCGCCGAGGTGATGGCGATCCGGCGCGGCAAGGGGCGGCTCGAGGGCGCGCCGGGCACGGTACTGGAAGCGGGCGACGTGGTCGTCCTGCGCGGCAACGCGCAGGCGGTGGCGCGCGCCGAGCACCAGTTGCTGGGCTGACGGCGGCTGCCATGGAGATGTTGAGGATTGCCTTGCTGTTCGCCGTCACGGCGCTGGCCGAAATCGCCGGCTGCTACCTGCCGTGGCTGGTGCTGAAAGGCGGCCGGCCCGCGTGGCTGCTGATGCCGGCGGCCGCTTCCCTGGCCCTGTTCGCCTGGCTGCTGACGCTGCACCCGGCCGCCGCCGGCCGCACTTATGCGGCGTACGGGGGCATGTACATCGCCGTGGCGCTGCTGTGGCTGCGCTTCGTGGACGGCATCGCGCTCACGCGCTGGGATGCGCTGGGCGCCGCCCTGGCGCTGGGCGGCATGGCCGTCATTGCGTTGCAGCCGCGGGTTTAGCGACCGCATTCCCGGCCGGCTCCGTGCCGGTGCGCCCGAGGATCGTCCGGGCAGCCAGCCGATCTTCCGACAGGCCGACTCCCTGGTCGTACAGGTTCGCCAGCGCGCGCTTCGCGTCGCCGTTGCCGCCGGCCGCCGCCCGGGCATACAGGGCGAAGGCTTTTGCCCCGTCCTGCGGCACGCCGGTGCCCCGCTCGTAGCAGCGTCCCAGCATGACACGGGCCGCCGGTTCGCCACGCTCGGCCGCGCGCTCCAGCAGTGCGATCGTGCCGGCATCCACGGTGCCGCGCCGCAGCTGCAGCGAAGCCAGTTGCGCCTGTGCCGGCGGATGGTCCTGCTGCGCGGCCTTGAGCAGCCATTCTTCGCCAAGCGCCTCGTTCTTCGTGACACCGTCGCCGCGCAGCAGCAACATGCCATAGATCGCCTGGGCGTTCGCGACGCCGCGCTCCGCGGCCTGCGCGATCCAGCGCGCCCCCTCCACCTTGTCCTGCGCGATGCCGCGGCCCTGGAACAGCATCGACGCCAGCAGTTCCATCGCCTGGACGTCGCCGCCGTCGGCCGCCTTGCGCAGCCACCAGGCCCCCTTCTCCGGGTCGTGCGCGCCGTTCGCCGCGGTCATATAATGCTTGGCCACCCGCAACGCGGCGGCCGCATCGCCGCCTTCGGCCGCTTCGCGGTCGGTTTCGAACGCGGCCGCGGCCGCCGCCGGGTCTGCCGCCTTCTTTTGCAGCGTCCATACGTACTGCAAGTTCATCCACGCCGCCTGCGGCTTGCCGTCCCGCGTGGCCGGCACGAAGCGGCACTTCATGATGCCGTCGCGGGCCGCCATGTCCAGCAGCGGAAAGCCGCTCGACTTGACGATCTTCGAATCCGTCACCGCGCCGCCCTCGCTGATCATGAACGCCAGCGTGACCTTGCCCTGCTGCTCCTGCCGCAGGGCCTCCTTCGGCCACACGGGCTTGTCGCATGTGTCGAAATTGGCGATGGCCGGCGTGTTGGCGGCAAGGGCGGGCGCGGCGCACAGCGCCGCGGCGATGATGGACAGGGACGTGCGGGCGAGGCGGGCGAGGTGCATGGTTTCTCCGTGCGTTGGTCGGTATTGTCGTGCGGTGCACGCCATATTACCGCCAGCCGGATACGCCTCGGGTACCGTTTTTTACTTGCAAATCAATAGCCTGGAGCGTTTGGCGTTCGAGTCACTGGTGTCGGACGCCAGCGACTCGAGCACTGCATGGAGTCTCGGACGTCCCAAGTGATCAACGAACTAGCGGTTCACCACACCAGCCGCGGCAGGGTCCGGCAATATGCCCAGCCCCTGCTCGTGCAAGCGCGCCAGCGCTTCCGCGGCCGTGCTGTCGCCGGCCTCGGCAGCCCTGCCGTACCAGGCCGCCGCCGCGACATGATCCACGGGCACGCCCTTGCCTGCTTCATAACGCGCAGCCTGCCACAGCTGGGCCGTCACGTCGCCCCGCACGGCGGCCTTCGTCAGCAGTTCGATCGCCCGCGGCGTGCCGCTGTCGGCCTCGGCGGCGATCGCGGCTTTCTGCGTGGCGCTTGCTGCCGCGTAAGCGTTCTCGCGATCGGTGGACGCGGACGATCTCAGGGTCCACACATATTGCATCCTGATCCAGGCAGCGACCGGCTTGCCATCCTTCACGCGCGGCGTGAGGCGGCATTTGGCCATGCCGTCGCGCGCGGCCACGTCCAGCAGCGGGAACCCGCTGGACTTCACCACTTTCCAATCCCGCACCGCTCCGTCTTCATCCAGCAAGTACGCCAGCGTGACCTTGCCCTCCTGTTCGAAGCGCAGCGACTCCCTGGGCCAGACCGGCTTTTCGCACGACTGCGCCGGCGCGGCGAAAACCGATGGGGTCACGACCATCGATGCCAGCACGGCAGCGCAGGACAAACGTAATTTTTGCATCCGCTTCGTCTCCTTCATGTGGAAATGATTGAGCGTTGTGGCGCACCACCCGGTGCTTCGGCCACGCGGGCTTGCCGCAGGCATTGAAACCGGGGATGGCCAGCACGCGCGGCGATGATGGATATGGGCGGGAGAGAAAGGCTGATCAAGCGCGCAAGGCGCCCGGAGTCTCCGTGCGTTGGTCGGCATTATCGGACGGTGCACGCCATATTACCGCCAACCGGACTTGCGGCGATCAGCCTTTTTTTACTTGCAAATCAATAGCCTGGAACGTTTCACGGCTACCGGCGCCGCGCACCGCGGACGGCATCGCCAGGCGGCATGGCCGTTATTGCGCCGCAGCCGCGGGCATGACAATATCGGTCGGCGGCTCCTCGGCCAGCCCGAGGATGGTCCTGGCGGCCAGACGGTCTTCCGGCAGGCCCATGCCCTTGTTGTACAGAATGGCCAGCGTGCCCGTCGCTTCGGCGATGCCGCGGGCCGCCGCCCTCGCATACAGCGCGAACGCCTTCGACCCGTCCTGCGTCACGCCGGCGCCGATCTCGTAGCAGCGCGCCAGGAACATCCAGGCCGACGCGTTGCCCTGGTCGATGGCGCGTTGCAGCAGCGCGATCGTGTCCGCGTCCACGGTGCCGCGCGCCAGCCGCAGTCCCACCAGTTGCACCTGCGCGTGCACATGGCCCTGCCGCGCCGCCCTGGTTACCCATTGCTCGCCCACCGGTTCGTTTCTCGCGACACCGTCGCCATGCATCAGCAGCAGGCCATAAAACGTCTGCGCGCTCGGGCTGCCCGCTTCCGCGGCCCGTTCGAGCCAGCGCACCGCCTCCACCTTGTCCTGCGTTACGCCGTGGCCTTCGAACAGCATCGAGCCCAGGAATTCCATCGCCTTCGGATCGCCGCCGGCGGCCGCCTTGCGCAGCCACCTGCCGCCCTCCTCCTTGTCGACCATGCCTTCCTCGGTGAGCAGAAAGTGTTCCGCCAGCCGCAACGCGGCGGCGGTATCGCCGGCGCCGGCGGCTTCGCGGTCGGCCCCGATCATGGCCGCCAATGCCGCCGGGTCGGGTGCCACCGGTTCCCGCTTCCATACGTACTGCATCTGCTTCCACGCGGCCCGTGCCTTGCCATCCTGCGTCGCCGGCACGAAGCGGCATTTCATGATGCCGTCGCGCGCGGCCATGTCCAGCAACGGAAAGCCGCTGGACTCGACGACTTTCGAATCCGTCACCGCGCCACCCTCGCTGATCATGAACGCCAGCGTGACCGTGCCGTGCTGCGACTTCAGCACGGACTCTTTTGGCCACACGGGCTTGTCGCAGGTGCTGAAATCGGCAACGGCCGGCGTGGTGGCGGCAGGGGCGGGCGCCGCGCACAGCATCGTGGCGACGATCGACAGGGCCAGGCGGGCAAGGTGCATGGCTTTCCGTGACAACTCAGTAACCGGCATGGCGCACCACCCGGTCCCGTCCGCCCGCCTTGGCCTGGTACAGCGCGCCGTCGGCGTGGGCGATCAGTTCCCGGGCGGCGATTTCCGGCACGCTGACGATGGCGCCCTCGTCGGCCGCGGCAAGGCAGGCCACGCCGATCGACGCGGTGATCGACACCTGCAGCCCGCCCGCCAGCACGATCATCGCGGAGGCGATGCCGGCGCGGATGCGTTCGGCCACGAAGGCGGCGCTGTCGAGATCGGCGTCGATCAGCAGCACGACGAATTCCTCGCCGCCGAAGCGGGCCAGCGCATCCGACAGCCGCAACTCGCCCTTGATGCGGTTGGCCACTTCGCGCAGCACCTCGTCGCCGCCCTGGTGGCCCACCGTGTCGTTGACGCGCTTGAAGTGGTCGATGTCGATGTACATCAGCGACAGGTCGTAGCGCTGGCGGCGCGCCCTGGCGATTTCCTCGAGCAGGCGGCGGTCGAGGTAGCGGCGGTTGTACACGCCCGTCAGCGAATCGGTCAGGCCGATGTACTTCAGCATCTCGTTGCTGATCACGTTTTCCAGGCAGATCGCGATGATCGACGCCATGTGCTCGACGAAATCGGTGCCCAGGCTCGGCGTGAAGCGGGCCGGGTCGATGCTGCCCAGGTTCAGCGTGCCGATCATGCGCCGGTTGCGCAGCAGCGGCACGATGGCCACGCTCTGCAGCGGGTGCGCCGGGCCGGGAAAGCGGCGCGCATCGCGCACCGCGTCGTAGGTGCCGAGCAGCGGCTGCGGAGCGGCGGTGCCGTCCGCGGCCCCGAGTTCGAGCTGGCTGGTGCCGGCCACGAACAGCAGGTCGGGAAACGCGGAAAATTCCACCCCCAGCCGTTCCATCACGGTGCGGATATCGTCGCCTTCGTCGACCAGCGACAGCGTGACGCTTTCCAGCTCGGAGATCACGGGCAGCGTGCGGAAGATGCTGCCCACCAGGTCGGGAAAGTTGGTGGCGCCCACGATCTCCAGGTCGAACGCCTGGTGCCGCATCATGATGTCGTGGTTGCGCTCGGCCTGTTCCAGCATCCAGGCCATGCGGGCGCGCAGCGCGCGGTTTTCCGCGGCCAGGTCTTCGTTCGTGTCTGCCATCGGCTGCCCGCTCAGAATGCCAGCTCGGCGTGCACTTCCTGGCCCACGCGCACGGCATGCCCGTCGCCTTCGAGCAGGATGCTGTTCATGCCGAAGCAGATGCCGCCATCCACTTCCGGCTTGGCGCGGTAGCCTTGCAGGATGTCGAGCGGATCGGGGCCGGGTTCGCCGGTGGCCTGGTCGATCGACGGCACCGGGCAGCGCGGGCACGGCTTGACCGGTTTCAGCACCACCTCGCCGGCGCGGAACGTGTCGACATAATCTTCCTCGTAGGCATCGATGCCGTCCACCACCAGGTTCGGGCGGAAGCGGTTCATCGGCAGCGCCGCGCGGCCGGCCCGTTCCAGGCGCTCGTTCAGGTCGCGCAGCGAACCGGCGCCGATGACGAGGATCGGATAGCCGTCCGAGAACAGCGTGGTCGCCTCCACGCCGCCGGTCCATTTCGGGCTGACCAGGCGCAGCGCGCTCGGGTGGAAGCGCACCAGGCGGCATGGCACGCCGAGGTAGTTGCCGAACCAGGCGGCCGTCAGCGCATCGCAGTCGTACGCCGGCAGCGTGTCGTCCCATACCTGCACGGTCAGCGTGGGCGCCGTTTCCGGGTCCGGCAGGCCGAGCGGGATCTCGAGGCGCAGCATGCCCGGCGCGCGCAGCTCGAGCGTATCGCGCTTGAGCCGCGGCGTGACCAGCGCCAGCTTCGGATGCTCGCGCTGGGTCAGGTAGTTGCCTGCCGCATCGACCACCATCCATTCCCGGTCGTAGATCTGCTCGGACATCAGGCCGGCGCGCGTCAGCGTGGCGGTCTGCAGCGCGATGCCGCCGCAGGACTTGATCGGATAAAGGGTGATTTCGGACAGGATTGCCATGGACGTGCCGCCGGAAGGTTCTGATGCCGTGCAGTATGGCAGCAAAGAAGGCGGCAGTAAATTGCGGATGGCCGCGGATGGTGACCGATGGTTGCCGATCGTTGTTGCCGGTTGCCGAAACGGCGGCGGAAAAGAAAATCGCCGGCACATGGCCGGCGATCGGGGGGCGAAATCGTCGCCGGCAGGCGCCGGCGATCCTTTGCATCGGGCAGCAGCCCCGGTCAGCCTTCGCTGTCGCCTTCGGGCTTGCTCTTCGGCTTGCGCGGCAGCCTGCTGCGCGAAGGAGTGCGCTGCTTCTTGACGGGCTGCGGTGCCTCGTCGGCTTCCGGCGCGGCCGGCTCCGCCGGCGCAACCTCTTCCCGGGCGACCGGTTCCGGCGCCGGAGCGGGCTCCTCTTCCGGTTCCGGAGCGGGCACGGCTTCGGCGCTGGCCGCGGCCGCTTTCGCCGCCTTGCTGGTGCGCGCAGGCTTCTTGGCCGTCGCCTGCTTGCGTGCCGGCGTGCGGGTGCGCTTGGCCGGCGCGGCTTCCGCCGGCTCTTCCGCTGGTGCTTCGGCCACCGCTTCGGCTTCCGGCGCGGCGTCGGCTTCGGTTTCGGTTTCGGCATGCAGCGCGGCCAGCGCCTGGGCCGCCTGCTGGGCGGCAGAAGCGGCCGAAGCCGCCTCGGCGGCCCGTGCACGGCGCGTTTCCTTCACTTCGCGGGCCATTTCTTCCAGCGCGCGCTCGGCCGATGCCAGCTCGCTGGCGTAATCGGCGGCGGCGGTTTCGAGCGCCACGGCCACTTCGTCCGCATCGAGTTCGGCGCCGTCGGCGATTTCCTCGCCCAGGTCTTCCGCCAGGTCCTCGCTCACCTCGTCGGCCACGTCATCAGGCACCTCGTCAGCCACGTCGTCGCTGGTTTCATCGCCGGCTTCGTCGTTCGCTTCGCTGCGCGTGCCCCACGGTCCGGCTGGTGCCGCGGCTTCCACCGCTTCCACCGCTTCCGGTGCGCCGGGACGGCGATTGCGCCCGCCGCGGTTGCCACGGCCGCGGCGCCCTTCGCGCGCGCCCTGGGCTTCCGCTTCGGGTGCCGGCGTTGCCGCTTCGCCCGTCGCCACATCGGCATCCGCCAGATCGACGGTTGCCGGGATCGCCGCGGTGCTGCTGCGGTACACGTAGGCGCCGGATTTCTCGTCGCGGCCGAATTCGAGCAGGCCGCGCGCCTTCATTTCCTCCAGCAGGTTGCCGAACGTGCGGAAGCCGTAATAGGCTTCGTTGAAGTCCGGCTTGCGGCGCTTGATTGCTTCCTTGAGCACCGATGCCCAGATCTTGCCGCTGTCGCCCCGTTCGGCGATCAGCGCGTCGAACGTTTCGTAGGCGATGTCCAGCGCCTCGGCGCGGCGCTTCTCCGATTCGTCGCGCTTGCGCTTTTCCTCTTCCGGCGAGCGTTTCGGCTGCTGCACGTCGCGCACGTCGCGGCGCTGGCGCCGGCTCTCGCGCACCAGGTCGTCGTAGAAGATGAATTCGTCGCAGTTCGCCACCAGCAGGTCGGACGTGGAATCCTTGACGCCCACGCCGATCACCTTCTTGTTGTTTTCGCGCAGCTTGGAGACCAGCGGCGAAAAGTCGGAGTCGCCGGAAATGATGACGAAAGTGTTGACATGGGCCTTCGTGTAGCACAGGTCCAGAGCGTCCACGACCATGCGGATGTCGGCCGAATTCTTGCCGGAGATGCGCACGTGGGGGATTTCGATCAGCTCGAAGTTCGCCTCGTGCATCGGCGCCTTGAACGCCTTGTAGCGATCCCAGTCGCAGTAAGCCTTCTTGACCACGATGCTACCCTTGAGTAGCAGGCGTTCCAGCACGGGCTTGATATCGAATTTTTCGTAGTTCGCGTCGCGCACGCCGAGCGCCACGTTCTCGAAGTCGCAGAACAGCGCCATGCTGACATTATCGTTGGAAGCCATGAGTCTCTAGGGTAGAAGTGAAGCCGCTGATTATACAGCCAGCCTTGCGGGCAGCCACGCGCGCCTTGTATCCGGCTATCCGCGCCGCTGAGGTATGCTCGCCATTTCGCCAGCCAGGAGGATTCGATGCGCTTGTTCCACCCCATGTTCGCCGCTGCCGTTACTACTACCGTTGCCACCGTGGCCCTGGCTGCCCCCGCCCGGGCGCAGCTGCCCGATGCCGCCGCGTTCACCCGGCAGGTGAACGCCTTCGTCGACGGCTGGCACGACGATGCGGCCCACACGCGCCCCGCGTATTTCGACAAGATCGCCCCGAACGGCGTCTATATCGGCACCGACAGGAGCGAAGTCTGGACGCGCGACCAGTTCAGGGCGTGGGCAAAACCGTATTTCGACGCGAAGAAGGCGTGGAGCTTCACGGCGCAGAAGCGCAACGTGTATTTTTCGTCCGACCGGCGCTACGTGTGGTTCGACGAACAGCTGAGCACCCGGATGGGCACCTGCCAGGCCAGCGGCGTGCTGCGCAATACCGGTAACGGGTTTTTGATCGAGCATTACCAGCTGTCGCTGGCGGTGCCCAACGCGCTTGTGGACGGGTTCGCCAAGGCAATCGCGGAGTTTGAAGCGAAGGACAAGGCGAAGGACAAGGCGAAGGACAAGGCGGCGGACAAGTAGCGGCTAGAGGTACAGCACCACATCCCGCTCGAACGTTTCCCGGCAGAATTGCGTGCCGGGTTGCCACAGTGCGGCCAGGTAGGGCCTGGCCAGGTCCAGCCGTGTCGAGACGGCGGCGCTGTCGCCGAAACGCCGCCGGTTGGCCGCCTGCAGCTCGACGATGCGCTGGTCCTGGCGTGCCACCCTGGCCAGCAACGGCTGGACGAACAGGCGCAAGGCCCAGCGTGGCGCCCGGCGGCCGGCCACCGCCACGTTGGCGAATACATGAGTTTCATCGGGCGCGGCCGGCGTGAAATGCAGCGTGATATCCACCGCGCTGCCGTTCCGGTAGCGATACTCCAGGCGGGCTGACGCCGCGCCGGCGAACACGGCGCACTCGGAAACGCGCGGCGATTCGAACAGGCGGTACAGCCAGCCGCTCTGCTCCTCCTGGCCCCGATAATCGATGCGAAAGCCCTCGTCCGTCGTTCGCACCGCGGCGGCAACGGGCCGGCGCCGGCCGTCGCGCCGCACCAGGCCGGGATGCACCGCGTGGGTATGCAGCGGGTCGAGGAAGTTTTCGAGCGCATCGAGCACCGGCGCCTTCCAGCAAGCCTGCCATTGCAGCGAACTGCCTCCGGCCAGGCCCGCGATCATCGAGGCGGGAGGCGTATCGGCGAGCGCGGGCCGCGCCGGGTCGGCGCCGGCCGGCGCCGCCAGCCGCACCCAGACCAGGCCATCGTGCTCCTGGCACGCGACCGTCCTGGCGCTCACGGCCGGAGCGGCCGTGTCCGGCGCCAGCCCCGGCACCGCGGTGCACCGGCCATCGCCGCCGAAGGTCCAGCCGTGGTACGGGCATTGCAGGCCCTGCGCGGTGATGCGGCCGCACGACAGCGGCACCTGCCGGTGCGGGCAACGATCCTCGAAGGCGAAAACGCCGCCGGCCGGCATGCGCCCGACCACCAGCGGCACTCCCAGCACGGTCACCGCAAGCGGCCGCGCGCGCAGGCGGTCCGAGCGTGCCGCCACGAACCAGTGGCGCCGGATCGCGACCGGCCAGTCCATCACAGCTCCAGCCTGCGCATCATCGGCACGCCGATCCCCTCGGCCATGCCACGCAAGGCACGCAAAGCCGCCCGCCGCGGCGCAGGGAGGTGCCGGCTCAGCACCGCGCTGTATTCCAGCGCGGGGCGCCCGCCCCGCAGGCGCTTGAACCGCGCCGCGCCGGCGCTCAGGTTGACCTGCAACCCGTCGCGCCGTGCCGTGTCGAGCACATGCGCCATCAGCAGCCGGTACAGGCCCAGCGCCTGCGGCAACGCGGTATCGTAGCCGACGATCGGCGCGGTGATCGTGCCGCCCTGGCGGAACGTGCCGACCACCGCCTGCAGCACGCCGCCATCGCACAGGCCCCAGAAATCCAGCAGGCCAGCCGCGTGCCAGCGTTCCATGAACGCGGCCGTGTAATGCGGGTTCAGGCGCGAATACTTGTCCAGGTACAGGCAGCCGTACAGGGCCTCGGCGCGGGCGAAATCGGCCGGCCCGAAATCCGCCGATACCCTGGCGGCCAGCGGCGTGCCGCCCAGCAGCTTCAGGTCGCGCCGCAGGTTGGCGTGCCTGGCGCGCGGCAGGTCGTCGAACAGGTAGACCTGCCGGCTGGGCAGCAGGTCGAAGCCCAGGCCGCGCAAGGCGGCGATCCAGGCGCCGTCGTGCCGCGCATTGAGCGAGCGGAACCAGATCGCATGCCCGGGCCAGCGCCGCAGCGCTTCGTCGACGATGCCGGCCAGCGCATCCGCGTCCCGCGCGGGCTCGAAGGCCGGGTACAGGTTCGTGCTCAGCATCCAGTTGTTGATGGCCACCGCCTGGTCGGCCCGGGCCAGCGACAGCACGCCCCGATAGCCCCGGCACAGCGCCTGCAGCGGCCACGCGAACGGCGGCGGCACCGTGCGGCCGATCTCCTCGATGACGTAGCTGCCGTAGGTCGCCACCGGAGAGCAGACCCAGGCGTTATCCGGCTCGGCATGATTGATCGTGCACGGAAACGTCAACCCGCCATGCCGCAGCAGGGTGGGTTCCGTCGCCAGGTTGCGCACGAACGGCGGCGTGGGCCGGCCGGCATGGATGCGGCCGAAACGCTCCGCGCGGTCGTTGAAACCGGCGCCGGATGCCGGGCTCACGCCCATGCGAGATCCTCGCCGTCCCATTCGATATCGCTGGTGGCCGCTTCGCGCAGCGTGCAGCGCTGCCGCCATGCGGTGCGGGCGAACCAGGCCATGTCGAGCAGGGCGCCCGCCGCCGGCGCGCGATCGCCCGGCGCGGTGATCACATCGCGGGCGCCCCGCGCGTCGCGAAGCCATTGCCCTGCCCTGCCGCCTGCCAGCGCCTGCGCGAAGCCGGCCGAAACCATCACCGGCGCCAGCATGCGCGCCTGCGCGCCTTGCGGCGTCACGCACGCCGGATGGGTACCGTCGAGCGCGGCCGGCACGGCATCCTGTTCCGAAAACAGGTGCAGGCCGCTGGTGGCGCGCGGATTACATTCGAGCACGCGCGGGTGCCCGTCGCCGGTATCGATCCAGTCGAACGAGATCTGCCCGGTGAAATCGAGCCTGGCCACCAGGGCGGCGACGAACTGCCGGATCGGCTCGCAGGCATGGGGCGCGAAGTAATAGCTGGAACTGCGGTGCAGGCGGTGCACCGGCCGGTACAGCGCATGCGCGGTCAGGCGGCCCCGCGTGGCGACGCTGTAAGAACACAGTTCGGTGCCCTCGCAGTATGCCTGCGCCACCCAGGCGCCGAGCGCCGGCAGCGGCGCGGCCGTGGCGGGCATTCCCCGCGGATGCAGCCGCACGTGCACGCCGAAGCGCGAAAACTCCGGTTTCAATACCAGCGGCCGGCCAGCCGCCCAGTCGCGCGCCTGTTCCACGCTGTCGACCAGCGCCGTGGCCGGCGCATGGCTGCCCGCCAGCCGGGCGAATTCCCATTTGCTGTGCAGCAGCCGCAGCTTGTCGAAGTCGTCGGCCACGATGCGGCACCCGGCCGGCAACGCCGAACGGTAGCGCGACAGGAAGAACACCTCTTCGCAGGTGGGCACCACCATGTCGATGCGCTCGCGCGCGATGGCGGCGTTCAGCCCGGCGACGAACGCCGCCGGCGCATGGCGCGGCGGCGCCAGCCGCACCGTGGCCGCCACCGCGCGCGACCAGCCGGCCAGGCGGCACGACACGCTGTCGGCCACCACCACGCGCCAGCCTTGCGCGGCGAAGCGCCGGGCATGGTCGAGCGCGACGGGGGCGCGGCCGCCGAGGATGAGCACACTACGCATGGGAAGGCTCCGCCGTGACAAAATCGGCCAGCACGGGGCGCACCGCGCACAGGATGCGGCGGCGCTTGATGTGTTCCGCCGTGTCGGCGAACGGCATCGGTCGGCACACCGGCGCGGTCAATCCCTGCCGCCCCGCCGCCAGCTGCAATGCCTGCACGATCCCGTCGAACGATGCCCCGTCGTCGCCGGCAACGCCGATGCGCAGCGCGGCGCCATGCTGTTCGATGCGGTAGTCCGGCAATGCCCGCGGCGCGATGGAGATCGCGTGGCGGATCATGTCCGGATACAGCGCCGACAGTTCGCCGCCGTCCGCGGCCGGCAGCCACAGGATATCGTCGCAGCGCCCTTCCACCGCGTCCAGCGCCAGCGCGGCGCTGCCGCAAGGGCACGGCGTGGCACGCACGCGCAGCGTGTCGTTCAGGCGGTAGCGGATGAAGTGCTGGGTGGTGCGCGTGAAATCCGTCACGATGGGCACGAAGCGTGTGCGCCCGGCATCGAGCCACTCCGGCTCGACATGCACGAATTCCTCGTTCAGGTGCAGCGTGCCGTGCTCGCACGTATGGCCCAGGAAGCCTTCGGTGCACTGGTACAGCTGGTGCACCGGGCCGCCGAATGCCCGTTCGATGCGCTGCCGGTCATCCGGCTCCAGCACCTCGGCCACGGCGATGACCTTGCGCGGCGCAAGCTGCAACCGCCCTTCCAGCGCCAGCGCGGCGATCCTGCCGAGGATGCGCGCCGGCGCCACGAGGATATCGGGCGCCTGGGCCTGCAGCGCGGCCAGGTGCGCGTCGAGCCCGCCCAGCAGGTCGTAGAAGCGGAAATCGATGCGGCGGCTCGCCAGCGTGCCATACAGGTTGCTGTTGGCGCGCATGAAGAATGCCACCCGGAGCGGCTGCCGGCCCCACAGCAACCGGCGCAGCAGGTCGCCCGTCAGCACCCGCGCCAGCATGATGCCGGCCCAGCGCAGCTGCTCGCGGCGCGCCACCATGAACACGCCCCGCGGCCCCTGCGTGCCGCTCGACAGGCCGACGGTCACGCCCTTGATCAGCGGCCGGAAATCGCGCGAGGCTTCGGCGGCCAGCGCGGTGGCGGTGGCTTCGTCGAGGCCGATGCCCACGTTGTTCAGGGCCGCGAAGTTGGCCAGCATGGCCGGCTTGTCCATCACCGGCAATTGCGGCAGCGCGGCGCCGATGTGATCGCGGTAGTACGGCAGTTGCGGCAGGCGCCGGCGCAGGAAGGCATCGACCCGCTTTTGCTGCCACGCCAGCAGCGCTTCGCGCGAACGGAAGCGCAAGGCCCGCGTGCGCAGGAAATAAAACACCACGATGGCCAGTTCAGCGAGTCTCGTCATAGTCTTTCCACGTTTGGGCGCAATGCGAAGGGATCAGCCAGGGGGCACCGCTGCCGGCATCCATCCGCCGCAGGCGCCGGAAGGTTTCTTCATACCGGTCGCTGCGGTCGAAGATGCGGCGTGCCAGCCAGCCCGGCCCGCGATCCGCGCGCAGCGCCGCCAGGCCCCAGCAGGCATCCGCGCTCATGAACACCAGCCGATCGCATTCTTTGCGGAAGACGATGCCGATCTGGCCGCGGCTATGCCCCGGCAACGGCACCGCCAGCACGCTGCCGTCGCCGAACAGGTCGAAGCCGTGCTCGAACGGCGCCAGTTCCGGCGGCAGGGCCACTTGCGCGGCATCGTCGGCATAGGCCACGCGCTGGCGGAAATCGGCCGGCAGCAGCGCCGGCAGCGTGCCGTGCACGAGGTTGCCGAACCGCGAGCGCGCATCCATCGCCTGCACTTCGGCGCGCATGGCGATCAGGCGCGCGGCGGGAAAGTCGCGCACGCCGGCGATGTGGTCGCCGTGCAGGTGCGACATCACCACATGCGTGATGTCGCCGGGCGCGATGCCGAGGCGCTGCAGCTGCGCGGCGAGCACTTCCTCGCGCGGCAACGTGAACGGCGTGGTCCAGCGGTACAGGCGTTCTGGGAACGGCTGCGTGGCATCCTGGAAATGGCTGCTGTAGCCGGTATCGAACAGGATCCAGCCGCGCTGTGGATGGCGCAGCAGGCCGCACAGCGCCGGGAACATGACCGACGCCCACCGGCCGCCGCGCTGGGCCACGCATTCCGGGTGCGTGCAATGGCCCGCCTTCATCAGCCGGAACTCAACTCTCGGCATCGTCATGCGCCCTGCCCTTTCCACCATGCGGCTGTGCGGGCGATGCCTTCGTCGAGGCTTACGGCGGGCGCGTAGCCGAGGCCGTCGCGGGCATTCTTCAAGTCGAGCGTTTGCGAGAACGCGATGGTGCCCAGCGAATAGCGCGTGACCGGCGGTTCCCAGCCGGGCGCCAGCCGCGCGCCCAGTTCCAGCGCGCGCACGGCCAGGTCGGCCAGCCAGTATGGCCGGTGCACCGTGTCGACCGGCACGCCGAACCCGGCGGCGATGCGTTCGAACAGCGCCGCCACGGCGATCGGCTCGCCGTTGCTGATGTTGTACACGCGCGTCCGCGCGGCGGCGGGCACCCGCAGGGACAGCAGCACCGCATCGACCGCGTTGTCCACGTACGTCATGTCGAGCAGCGCCCGGCCGCCGCGCAGCAGCGGCACGCGGCCATGCCGCATCAGTCGCAACAGGCGCGGCAGCAACGCCGCATCCCACGGGCCGAAGATGGCGCGCGGGCGCAGCACCACGCCGTGCGGCAACGCCGCGGCCTGCACGAGCCGTTCCGCTTCGCGCTTGCTGCGGGCATATTCGTTGACGGGCGGCGGCAGCGGCGCATCCTCGGCGATGCCGATGCGGTCGCGGTAGTCGAAGTAGATGCTGGGCGTGGAGACATGCACGAGGCGCGAAATGCGGTGCGCGGCGCACGCCGCCAGCACTTCCGCGGTGGAGGCGACATTCCCCTTCCGGAACGCCGCTTTCGTGCCCCACGGCGACGCCAGCGCGGCGCAGTGGACGATGGCATCGGCGCCCTCGGCCGCATCGCGCAGGCAGTCTTCCGCACCGGCGGTGCCATGGTCGATGCCGATGTAGCGCACGCGCTCATGCGCCTGCGGAACCGCCGCCAGCACCTGCGCCGCGGCGGCGCCATTGCGGCCGGTGAACACCACTTCGGCCTGCGTGGACGCCAGGCGCCAGACGAGGTGGCGGCCGAGGAAGCCGGTGCCGCCGGTAACGAGGATTTTCATCGGAGGCTTGATGGGTTGTTCAACATGTCAGTCAAATACGTCGCTCAATAGGTCAAGACCATGCCGCCCATCGTCAGCCCGGCGCCGGTCCCGATCAGCATCAGCTGCTCGCCGCGCCGCACGCGGCCTTCGGAGAGCGCCAGGTGCAATGCCGTGGGCAGCGATGCCGACACCTGGTTGCCGTACCGCGCGAAGATGTCCACCAGCCGGCCGTCCGGGATGCCCAGGCGCTTGGCCAGATGATCGAGCGCCAGCTGGCTGGCCTGGTGCGGCACTACGGCGGCGATGCGGTCCATGGCCGTTCCGGCCTGGTCCAGCAGGCGGCGGGCGAAATCGGGCAATTCCGCGGCGACGAGCCGGAACACGGATTTACCCTCCATCCGGAACAGCGACAGCGGCTCGATCGGCCCGGCGACCCGGCGCGGATGGAACCGCGACCCGCCCGCGGGAATGCGGCAGTGATTTACGCCGGCGGACAGGGTGACCATGCTGGAGCTGAGCAGCGCCCCCGTCTCGCCGGGCAGCGCCTTGCGGATGACGACCGCCGCCGCGCCGTCGCCGAAGATGCCGCCCTCCTTCAGCCGGGTCCAGTCGAGGCCGAAGGTGGCGATGTCGGCGGATACCAGCATCACGTGGCGGTAGCGCCCCGCCTCCACCAGGTAACTCATCACATCCAGGCCGGCCAGAAACGACAGGCAACTGGCGCCGATGTCGAACGTGGCGGTGCGCCGGTGATCGAGCCCCAGCTCGGCGTGGACCAGCGCCGCGTTGTAGGGCAGCGCCTGGTCCATGGTGGCCGAGGCGGCGACCAGGCAATCGATATCCTCCCAGCGCAGCCCGGCATCGGCCAGCGCCGCTTCGCAGGCCCGGGCTGCCAGTTGCGCGGCCGTTTCGGTGGTGGACAGGAAGCGGCGCTCCACGCCCGTCTGCCGGAACGTGGTGCCGGTGCGCAGCCCCAGCTCGCGATCGAGCTCGGCGCTGCTCACCTGCCGCGCCGGCACGGCCATGCCGCTGCCGACGATTCGTGTGGTCCTGGAGTTCACCTGCTGTTACCTCATCGATGCTGTGCCGGGTGGCACGATGGCGTCCATGATAGGCACCTGATGATGCAAAGCAATAAGTTTCTCGTTTGTGGCACGTTGGTGCAACAGAGTATCGGATTTCGATACCTTGGATGGCGATCTGTTGCAACATTGGACGCGCATGTGCTGTTGCGACTGAAGGCTTCCGGAATCGTTCCTGACTTGCCACAATAGCCAGCGTGCCGGATGTATTCTTCGTCGTCAAAGGTTCAGGGCACCTGGCGTAGCCGCTGCCAGAGGGTTGAAGAGGTTCGAGCTTTAGTCGGCCCAGGGCAGCGCGTGCAGGAACGTTTCCCGCTCCGCTCGATCATAGAGAGCGAATTTCGCGATGTGCGCATGCGTTTGTTCTTTTATCCAGTCGTCAAACTCGTCATCCCCATTCGTTGAGCCCGAGGCGCGCACGTTGTTCCTCATCTCCTCAATCTTTTGCTCCGTAAAATAGGTCGACAATGCGCCACGTGGAGCAGTTTTCGACCACAGTTTCGCCGAGAGGTTGGCTGTATTAATTTCAACGACCAACGCTGAAAAATCCTCGCGCAACAGGGACTGTAAAGTCTTGAGTTTTCGACTATTGCTGCGGCTGAACGAATCGCGATGCATCACGTTGTAGTGGGGCTTGAAATAATTGATGAGCGCTGCTTCAGCCAGAAGGATGCGTTCCTTGCGGTTGAACGTTTGCCGCCCTGTTTTCAACAAATGCGCCTGTTCTTCCTGCGAAGTGGCACTTGGCTCGACCCAAGAGGCACCGGCGGAAGAAAGTATGTTCTTGGAATTACCGTATTGAAATCCCAAGAGCAGGATTTCGTTTTGCCCACCTTGATCGGCGGACTCCGCAAGGATTCTCTGGAGCGTTGTGTGCCTGCTCAGTCGGTCAACCGACAGGCTATTTCCGAGTTTGCCAAAAGTTTGCCCGACATACAAAACCTCCAGGCGGGTTCGATCCCCGAGCTTGTGCTTGCTATGTGGAATCAGGGCGCAGCTGGGTACCAGCACTCGCTGCCCTCGTTCATCGAGCAATTCGACAGCATGGCCAAACGGATCGGCGGGCCTTGCGTCCACAAGCTTCATTGGGAGCCCGTCCGGGCCGGTCATTCCTGTGTCGGGATAAAATTTTTCGGACTCCCACTCATGACAGCTGTCGCCATAGACAAGGAACTCTCCATGGATTCCATCCTGCTTCAACTTGATCGAGTGGGGATCCACCGCAATGCGCCTGCGTCGGCACACAAGATATATGTTGGTTCCTTCAAGCGCTGCCCGAAAATGTGGGTGAGTACCAAAGCGATAAATGTCCGAAGGTCTGAACTGGGCAGGACCAGCGGAAAAAAGATTCAGGCCGGCCTCTGCCAGGTATTTGCGCTTGATATCAGCGCCGGCCTCGATATGCGGGTTGATTCCAGGGTTGCATGGCTTATCCATTGTGCTCCCAGTCGCGTTGTTCCTGCAGGTCTGTTACTTCACTTGGGCAGCGCCGTCAGCATTTCCGCCAGCGCCTTCTGCGAATGGTCGTTCAGCTTGCGCGCCATCTTCAGGTGCAGCGTGGCCAGCCGGTCCGCCGCCTGCGCTTCGAGGATCACCGGCTGCACCATGCGGTTCGCGGCCTCGTGGAACTGCCGTTCGGTGGCATCGAGCTGCGCCGTCAGTTCCTGGCGCGCCGTCTCCAGCTGCTGCCGGAACGCCTTTTCGAACATCTCGCGCTGGTGGCCGATTTCATTGTTCTTTCGTTCCGCCGGATTCATCATCCATTTGAAGACGCCGGCCACCAGCAGCGCGCCGCCGACGATGGGCGCCACCGGCGCGATCACCGGCATGACCACGGCCGCACCGAGGAAATAGGCCGCCGCGCCGGTGCCGATGGCCGCCGCACCGCCCGCCTTCAGCGTGATGTTGGTGGCATCCTCGGCGCCATTCTTGAACCGCGTGCCCCAGCGCAGCGCAGGCGCCGCGCCCGCCAGCTCGGTGTGATGCAGCCGCTTCAGGATCGTGCTGCGCGACAGGACCATGTCTTCCTGGAACATGCGCAGATCCTCGTGGATCAGCCGAAGCGATTTCTCGCGCCGGGAAATGATCCGGTTCACCCGGCGCTCGAGTTCCTTGCCGAACGTGGAGCTGGCGATGCTTTCCCAGACCACCCCGCGCTTCCACTCGTCCGTGTTGAGGCGATCGACGACTTCCTTTTCGAACGCATTGCCGGCGTCGTGGATATATTCTTCCAGATCCTCGTCGAAGGTTTCGCGTTCGAACGCGATGCGCGCGTCGGCGATGGCCAGGCGCTGGCCGACCTGCTTTTGCAGTTCATCGGCCGAGTCGAGGAAGCCGACGGCCGTGTCGCGGTTGTTTTCAAAGTCCGCGATACGCTCGTTGAACGCGGCGATATCCTGGCTGACGCGCGCGCATGCCGCGCTCATGAGTTGGGCCAGTTCCGCCTTGTCCAGCGTTCCCTGTTCGAATTCGAGTACGGCAGCGGCGAGGCGCACGTCACCGGTGGCGCGAACGCACAGGTCGGCGAGGTCGGCATATTTGCGGCCCTTCAGCATGCGCACCGAACCCAGGCTTACCTTGTTCCAGAGGGTTTGCTCGTCTGCAGGGAAGGCTTCCAGCTCGCCCGGGCGGAGTTGATGGCGCAATGCGTCGGCAAAATTCTTGGCCATTTCCCGGCTGCGGGTGCCCTGGATGGACAGCAGGCCATTGGCCGCTTCGAACGCCGCTGCCGCGGTTGCCTGCTCGATGCCGGCGGATGCGGTGTGGAGGTCGGCGAAGGCTTCTTTCCAGGGGAGCGGGTGTTCGACGTATTCCAGCAGGACCACCCGGGCCAGGGCGGAATCGTTCAGCAGCGAGGCTACATCGTTCAGTGCGTTGAAGTCCGCGACGTTGAGGATGCCGTCGGAGCTGGCGATGGCGGCTACTGCCCTTAGATACGCTGTGGGGAAGGTGGTGTCGGTGGAAACGTAGTGCCCCAGCTCGCGGTGTTGCCCGGGGGGTTGCTGGGCGAAGTTCGAGAAGTTTGCTGGTGGGGTAGTTGGCATTGGCTTCCTCAGATAGGTGCGGGCTTGCAGCACGATGTGACCGGCATTCTACTGCGGCAATGCATTGCGACCGGCGTTCGATTCGCCTGCCTCGCGATCGAAAAAGCGGATGCTGCGAACACGAGACAGCAATCGAATGCCGTTTTGCAACAGCGTGAAATGCAATGCATCGGTCCGACGAAGATTAAGATGCTCGACAAGCAGCTCGCCACTGAAACAACCGCATCTATACTCTGTACCGAAAAACCCTGGCATCAGGTGCGCGCGCGAATATGCGAACAATCATGGGTAGTCGGCCTATCACATTCAGCAGCGTTCTTACCGAAGAAAAAACCCTGGTTCCATATGGAAGCCAGGGTTTTCTAGTGTTCATCGAAATCCACCAGATTCCGACCAAATCCTTACACGTTAAACAAGAAATTCAACACATCCCCATCCTTGACAACGTATTCCTTCCCCTCAGCCCGCATCTTCCCCGCCTCCTTCGCGCCAGCCTCACCCTTGTAGGTGATGAAGTCATCGAAAGCAATCGTCTGCGCCCGAATGAACCCGCGCTCGAAGTCCGTGTGAATCACACCAGCCGCCTGCGGCCCGGTATCCCCCACATGAATCGTCCACGCGCGCACTTCCTTCACGCCAGCGGTGAAGTACGTCTGCAGCCCCAGCAGCTTGAAGCCGGCGCGGATCAAACGATCCAGGCCCGGCTCGTCCATGCCCATGTCGGCCAGGAACTCGGCCTTGTCCGCATCTTCCAGGTCGGCGATTTCCGCTTCGATCGCGGCGCAGATGGCCACGATCGGCGCGTTCTGCTCGGCCGCGTAGGCGGTCAGCTGGTCCAGCAGCGGGTTGTCCTTGAAGCCGGTGTCGGAGACATTGGCCACGTACATCGCCGGCTTGGCCGTGATCAGGCACAGCGGCTTGATGATGTCCATCTCGTCGGCCGACAGGCCCAGCGCGCGCACCGGCTTCGCTTCGTTCAGCGCCGGCAGCACGCGTTCCAGCAGTGCCACCAGCTTGGCCGCATCCTTGTCGCCGGAGCGGGCTTTCTTGTTTTCGCGGTGGATGGCTTTTTCCACCGTGCCCATGTCCGCCAGCGCCAGCTCGGTCTGGATCACGGCGATGTCGTCCAGCGGGCTGACCTTGCCGGCCACGTGGATCACGTTTTCATCTTCGAAGCAGCGCACCACGTTGACGATGGCGTCCGTTTCGCGGATGTGGGCCAGGAACTGGTTGCCCAGGCCTTCGCCCTGCGATGCACCGGCCACCAGGCCGGCGATGTCGACGAATTCGACGATGGCATTGACGATGCGCTCGGGCTTGACGATCGCGGCCAGCTGGTTCAGGCGCGGGTCCGGCACCTCGACCACGCCCACGTTCGGCTCGATCGTGCAGAACGGGTAGTTCTCGGCGGGGATGCCGGCCTTGGTCAGCGCGTTGAAGAGGGTGGACTTGCCGACGTTTGGCAGGCCGACGATGCCGCATTTGAGACTCATGGAATTCCTTGTGAAATGTGTAATGCCGTCGCCGGCAGTGCTGTGCGCGGTGCGGAAAATAGTCGCATTATAGCGCCCGCCTGCTGCCGCGGCGCGGTGTCAGGCGCTTGTTACCACCCGGTCGCGGCCGCCGCGCTTGGCCTCGTACAGCGCGGCGTCGGCGCGCCGGATGAGCTCCGCCATCTCCTCGCCCGGCCCCGCCACCGCCAGCCCGATCGACACCGTGACGGTCAGCGTGCCGCCCGGCACCGGCGTGCGGATGGCGCGCACCCGGTCGAGTATCCGCTCCGCCACGGTCAGCGCGGCGGCGGCATCGGTGCGGGGCAGCGCGATGATGAATTCCTCGCCGCCGTAGCGGGCCGCCACGTCGCCGTCGCGGGTTTCCTCCTGCAGCACGGCGGCCAGGCGGCGCAGCGTCTCGTCGCCCACGGGGTGGCCGTGTTCGTCGTTGACGCGCTTGAAATGGTCGGCGTCCACCAGCATCGCCGCCAGCGGCTCGCCGTGGCGCTGCGCCGTGCCCAGCAGGCGCTCCAGGCTCTCCATGAAGTGGCGGCGGTTGAACAGGCCCGTCAGGCTGTCGGTGGACGACTGCACGCGCAACTGGTCCGATAAAGCCGTCAGCGCGTCGTGCTGCCGCGCGAGGGCCGCATGCGCCCCTTCGAGTTCGGCGCGCGAGCGCTCCCGCTCGGCAAGCCGCAGGCGGAACTGCCACAGGTACAACAGCGACAGCGCGGCCAGCGCGACCGCGCCGGCGGCCAGCAGCGCCATGCGGGCCGCCGCCACATCCACATCTTCCAGCGGCAGCAGCAGGTTCACGTGCCAGTCCGTCTCCGGCACGGGCCGGCGTACCATGTAGTAATGGCCCGATTCGCCGATATCGACGATGGCGGCGCCGCTGTCGAGCGTGCGCTTGGTGCGCAGGTCCAGCGGCGCGCGCAGCACGCCGTCGTATTGGCGGGTGCGGGCCACGCTGGCGCCGTCGCTGGCCGACAGCGCCTTCAACGGCCGGTATTGCCAGTCGGCGCGCGAACTGAGGAACGCCACGCCGCCGGCATCGGTCACCAGCACCTCCCCGCCGTAGTCGCGCACATCGGGCATCGTCAGGTCGGCCTTCACGACGGCCACGCCCAGCACGCCGCCATCGTCCTTCGTCACCAGCTGCGACAGGAAGTAGCCGGGACGGTGCGACGTGGTGCCCATCGCGTAGAAATGCGCGTCGCCGTCGGCCAGCGCACGGGTGTAATACGGCCGGTAGGCATAGTTGACGCCCACGAAGCTGATCTTCTCGCGCCAGTTCGACGCGGCGATGCCGGTGCCATGCGCATCGAGCATATAGAGCACGGTGGCACCGGTGCGCTCGCGCTGCCGTTCGAGATAGGCGTTGGCTTCGCGGACCAGGGCGGAATCGCGCGGGTGGCTGAGCGCATCGCGCAGCGTGCGGTCGTTCGCCAGCAGGTGCGGCAGGTAGGTGTAGCGCCTGGGCGGCGCGAACAGCTGCATGGCGAAACGCTCCAGGCGGGGCACGGCGGCCCGCTCCAGCCGCCCGACCTGATTCTGCCATGTTATCAAATACGCCAGCAGCGCGGCCATCCCCGCGGCCAGCACCAGTGCTGGAACGAGCACCAGCGGCGCCAGTCCCGCCCCGGCGAGGCGCTGGCGCCACGCGGATACGGGCGGACTGTCGGAGGCGGTCATCTGGCTTATTGCTGGAGAGAAAATTATTTCCGAGTATAAGCCAGCATTCGCGGCATTCACATTGAAAGGCAGCCGTTCTCCCGCAATGTTGGCGGCAGGTTATCGATCAGTTGCGGCAAAGCCTCAACATGGACTTTCGGACATCGCTTTCCCACCGTTTCGGACCGGCTGGCAAAGGCCCGCGGCCGATAACTGCCAGCCCCCAGCCGCACCTGCGGTGCCGGCAGCACGGCGCCGGTGGCCTGCAGCTGCCACGTGGTCGGCGACTGCCGGTCGCCCGTCACCCGCGCCCACGCGCAGACCAGGTCCGGCGCCAGCTCCGCCTGGCCGAAGGCGAACGGCCGGCCGGCCAGCGAAGCGGGCACCGTCAGCGGCACGATCGCGTCGGCATCAAACAGCGCCGCGAACGCGTCCAGCGGCAGCGCCAGGCCGCTGCCCTCGGCCTTCAGCACCGCTTCCTTCAATGTCCAGAAGCGCAGGAACAGCCGGTCGTAGCCGCAGCGCGGGCTGGCCAGCAGCTGGATCTGCTCGGCGCGGTGGAACAGCCCTTGCGCCACCAGCGGATCGGCACGGCCCGGCACCACGGCTTCGATATCCACGCCGGCCGGTGCCCCGCCGCCCGCGAGCAACACGGCGGCGCCGCGGCAATGCGCCAGGTTGAAGGTCAGCTCCGGCCGGCCGCACAGGGCCGGCTTGCCCCAGCGGTTCGTTTCGAACGCCAGCCGTTCCGGCGCCGTGTGCGCCAGCTCGGCCAGCACGCGGCGCAGCAGGAACCGGCTGGCGAGGAAATCGGCGCGGTCGCCGTCGAACACGAAGCGCCGCGCCTTGTCGCGCTCGGCGGCGCCGAGCCAGCTTTCCGCCTGGGGCAGCGCGGCCGCCACGTCGGCGGTGCGCACCCACACCAGCAGCGGTTCAGTCCCAGGCAACGGCAAGTTCTTCATGGATCGATTCCCCCAGGGTTTTCAGCACCGCGTCGCGATTGTCGTGGATGAAGAAATGGGCGCCGTCGAAGTGGTGCATGTCGAAGCCGGCGTCGGTCTGTTTCGCCCAGCCGCCCATCTGGCTGGCCGGCACGGCATCGTCGGCGCGGCCGGCCAGCGCCGTGATCGGCACCGGCAAGGCCCGCGCGGCGTGGTAGCGATACGTCTCGTGCATGCGGAAGTCGGCGCGCAGCATCGGCAGCAGCACTTCCATCGTTTCGCGGTGGCGCAGCACCGCGTCCGGCGTGCCGCCGTATTCGCGCAGCGCGTCGATGAATTCGTCGTCCGGCAGCGGGTGCAGGTCGCGCTTCGGGTTCGGCAGGTCCGGCGCGCGGAACGCGGAGACGAACAGCCTGCGTGGCGGGGCGATGCCGCGGGCGAGCAGCGAGCGCGTGAGCTCGAAGGCGATCAGCGCGCCCATGCTGTGGCCGAACAGGAAATACGGCTTGTCGGCCAGCGCGGCCACTGCCGGCACCAGGCCGTCGATCATGGCGGCCATCGTCTGCACCGGCGGTTCGAGCATGCGCCGCTCGCGGCCCGGCAGCAGCGCCGCATGCAGTTCCACGTCATCGAGGCCGCCAAGCCATGGCCGGTACAGCGTGGAACCGCCGCCCGAACTGGGCAGGCACAGCAGGCGCGCAGCGGCATGCGGGGCGGGACGGGAAAAATGGGTAAACCAGGGATTCACGATGATTCTCCTCAGGCTGCGCGGCGCAGCGGTTCAAAGACGCCGACCCGCTCGGTCGGCATGAAGGTGGGCGCATCGAGGTGCAGCACCGATGTGTTGACGATAAAATCGTGCTCGAAGCGGGTGATGCCGCGCGCGTTCGTGGTGCTCGGCAGCAGCCGCGCGATCAGCGGTTTGCGCCATTTCTGCGCGATGGTGGAAATCGCCCGCACCAGCGTCGCCAGCCGCGCCGGATCGCTGTCGGCGGAAACGGGAATCATGTCCAGGCCGCAGCCGCACACGGTGGAATACAGCAGCAGGTCCTTCACGCCCACGTCGCCGCTGGCGGTGGCCTCGGCCAGCCGGGTATCTTCCAGCACCGACAGCATCGTGCCGTTGAAGCCCACCATCGGCAGGCTGGGCAGCGAGTGCTGCAGCATGTCGTTGATCGCATACAGCGCGAACATGAAATCGAGCTGGCCGATGCGGCTGCCGTTCAGGCTTTCCACCACGGCCACGGCGCTGGTCTCGTCGCCGGGGAACGGCGCCAGCGACAGGTCGAAGCCGAGGAACCGCACGCCCTGCTCGCGCGCCAGGCGCACCAGCACCGGCAGCACGCGGGCCACGCGGCCCGTCAGTTCCCGGCGGCAGGCATCGAGCCGGTCGGCGAAGTTGTCGTGCCGGCCGCACGCTTCCAGGAACGGGCCGGCCAGTTCCAGCGCCACCGAGAAGCCCGGCGCGCCGTCGTGCCAGGCGGCGGGGAAATACGGCGTGGCCGGCTTGATCCACGCCAGCGCGGCGAAGCGGAAGTTGTCCTGCTGCCGCGCCGCCGTGGAACCCAGCCGCGCCATCGTCTCGGCGGCGGCCGTCACCGCTTCGTTGTGCAGGCCCTGCTGGCCCGCCACGCTCATGTTGGTGAACACGTGGCGCGTTTCGCCCACGATCGCGTCGATCAGGTCGACGCGCCGGCCCACGCTGGCCTGGCTGTCGCAGGCGGGGCCCGGCAGGCAGCACCAGATATCCTCGCCCAGCGCCTGTTCGAGCCGCACGGCCACGCGGCCGGCGGTGGCGGCATCGCCGTCGGGCAGCCATTGTTCGACCGGCGGCGCCACGTAGCGCAGGCAGCGTGCCGACAATGCCGTTTCGTCCAGCAGGCGCCGGGCGTGCGCGAAGAAGCCGCGCACCCGTTCCGCCGTCGCTTCGGGGGCCGCGCCGTCGAGGGCGTGGCCGAAGGTGATCGTGCGCAGGATCGGCATGATCACCGCTCCCCGCCGGTGCGCAGGCTGAGCGGCCGCATGTCGGTCCACAGCGTTTCGATGCGCTCCAGGCACGCTTCGCGGCTGGCCGGTTCGCCCACCGTCGTCCAGCCGGCGGGCACCGGGCGCCAGGCCGGCCATACCGAATACTGTTCCTCTTCGTTGCGTACAACATTGAATGCCGTCGTGTTCATGATGCTCTCCAGGTATATGTAGTATTTGATTTCGGGTTCAGCCGAAGAAGCCGCGCTTGCGCGGCGTGGCCGTGCGCCCTTCGGCGGCGAAGATGGCGGCGAGGTAGTTTTGCCAGGCATCGGCGCCGATGCGCGACTCGCGCACGCCAAGGGCGGCAAGGCGGCGCACGGTCTGCGCTTCCCTGATCTTCAGGCGTTTTTCTTCCGGCGCGCCGGCGTCCGTGTCCCACCAGAAAAGGTAAGGGGCGAACGGAAGAGGCTCGACCGCGCTGTGTTCCTTGATCGCATCGACCCACTCGCGGATCGGCACGCGCCGCAGGCCGGCGCCGGCGCAGTCCACGAAATCGGGCAGCAGCCGGCTCCAGTCGCGCCGGTCGTCGCCGATCAGGTGGTGCACGCCGGTGCCGGTGTAGTCCGCGGCCAGCGCCGTGATGGCGCGCGCCGCGTGGTCCACCGCGATGCACTGCTCGACCAGCGGCCGGTCCGGGTAGCTGCCCACCTGCAGGCAGGTGCGCACGAACAGCGCCACGAAGTCGTCCGTGCGGCCCGTGCCGGTGCGGCTGTCGACGACCACGCGGCCCAGCCGCACGATCCGCGCCGGGATACCGGCGCGCACGGCGCGGCGCACCATCAGCTCGGAAACCCACTTGCTGGCGTTGTAGCCCTCGCGGGCGCTCTGGCCCTTGCTTTCGACGGCGAAATCCTCGTCGACGGTGCCGCCCGTGCCCTCCCCCTGCAGCACACCGGCGGTGGACACGTAGACGAAACCCTTGCGCTTCGCCGTGGCGGCCAGCTCCAGCAGCCGGCGCGTGGGTTCCACGTTGTCGTGCCGCAGCGCGTGGTAGGGCAGCACGTGGTTCAGGCGCGACGCGTTGTGCACGACCAGGTCGACGTCGTGCGCCAGCGCCGCGTAGGCGTCGCCGTCCATGCCGAGCCGCTCGCGCGACAGGTCGGTGGTCACGATGCGCAGCCGTGGCGCGAACGCGTCACGCCACAGGCCATACTGGGTCAGGTTGTCGCGCAGGCGCCGCAGGCCGGCTTCGGCATCGGCGGCGCGCACGTGGCAATGCAGCGTCACGCGCGGCCACTGGTCCAGGATCTCGGCCACCAGGTAGGCGCCGACAAAGCCGGTGGCGCCCGTCAGCAGCACGTGCTCCAGGCCGGACGCCACCGGCGGCAGCGGGGCCGGCAGCGCGATGGCCGATTCGGCTTCGCCGTCGAGCCAGCTTTCCGCCGCGTCCCGCGCGCGGGCCTCGTCGGCATGGTCGATGCGGAACGCCATCGCCCGCACGGTGGGTTCGGCGAAGAATTCCGGCAGCGTGACGGTGTGGCCCAGTGCGGAGCGAACCTTTGCCACCAGCTGCGTGGCGGTCAGCGAATTGCCGCCCAATGCGAAGAAGTCGGCCGTGGCGCCCACCCGCTCCACGCCCAGCAGTGCGGCCCACACCTCGGCGACCGCCTGTTCCGTGGGCGTTGCCGGCGCCACGTAGTCGCCGACGCCGGCGGCGTCCGCATCCGGCAACGGCAGCGCGCGGCGATCCACCTTGCCGTTGGCGGTGACCGGCCAGCGCTCCAGCACCACGTACGATGCCGGCACCATGAACGCCGGCAGCCGCTGCGCCAGCCAGTCGCGCAGCGTGGCCGGAGAAAGATCGGTACCCGTCACGTAGGCCACCAGACGCTTGTCCACGCCCTCGCCCAGCGCCAGCACCAGCGCGCCGGTGACGGCCGGGTGCGCGGCCAGGTGGGCCTCGATTTCGGCCGGTTCGATCCGGTAGCCGCGGATCTTCACCTGCTCGTCCATGCGGCCCAGGAACTCGAGCTCGCCGCCCGCGTTCCAGCGCACCTTGTCGCCGGTGCGGTACAGGCGCGAACCCCGCAGTTCGCCATCCCTTGCGAACGGATCGGCCACGAAGCGTTCGGCGTTCTGCTCCGGCGCGTTCAGGTAGCCCTGCGCCACGCCGGCGCCGCCGATGTAGAGTTCCCCGGCCACGCCCACGGGCACCGGTTCCATGGTGTCGTCCAGAACGTAGGTTGCCGTGTTGGCGATCGGCCGGCCGATCGGCACCGCGTTGCCGTGTACATCATCCTCGGTCACCCGGTGGGTGGCGGCGAACGTCGTGCATTCGGTCGGGCCATAGCCGTTGACCAGCACACCGCCATTCGCCTCCATTGCCCGCAGCGCCCTGGCGGCATGTGCCGGCGACATCGCTTCGCCGCCGGTGATCAGCTGGCGCACGCCGGCCAGCGCGTGCGGATACTGGTCGACCATGCTGTTGAACAGCGTGGCCGTCAGCCACAGCGTATCGATGCGCTGCCGGCCGATCAGCGCCGCCAGCCCATCCAGGCCCACCACGCCGGCCGGCGCCTGCACCAGGCGGCCGCCGTTCAGCAGGCAGCCCCAGATCTCCAGCGTGGAGGCATCGAAGCCCACCGGCGCATACTGGAGGAACGTGCGTCCGGCCGACAGGTCGGCGAAATCGGTGCCGCGCACCAGCCGCACGATGCTGCGGTGCCCGATCATCACGCCCTTCGGCCGGCCGGTCGTGCCGGACGTGTACATCAGGTAGGCCAGCGACAGTGGATCGTGCGGCAGGTCCGGGTTGGCGTCGCTGCGCGTTGCGATCTTCGCATCGTCGATCCGCACCACTTCGCCCCCGAACGGCGGCAGCAGCGCGGCGCCATCCGCGTCGGTGATCACCGCGGCGGCCTGCGCGTTTTCCAGCATCCAGGCGATGCGTTCGCGCGGATACTCGGTGTCGAGCGGCAGGTACGCGCCACCCGCCTTCAGCACGGCCAGCAGCGCCACGATCAGCTGCGGCGTGCGCGGCAGCGCCAGGCCGATCACGCGGCCCCGGCCGGCCCCCTGCGCCAGCAGGTGATGCGCCAGCCGGTTGGCGCGGCGATTCAGTTCGTCGTAGCTCAGCTGCGCGTCGCCCTGCACCAGCGCGATGTGCGCCGGCGCCAGCGCCGCCTGCTGCGCGAACAGGCCGTGCACCGTGGCGGCCGGCAGCGTGGGGCGGGCACCCTGCGCCAGCGCCAGCATCTGTTCGCGCCGCGGCGCTTCCAGCAGCCGGTAGTCGCGCAGCGGGCGGTCCGGCGCCAGCGCCACCTGCCCCGCCAGCAGCGCGAAGGCGTCGGCCAGCCGGGCGACCGTCTCCGGCTGGAACAGGTCGCTCGAATATTCCCAGTGCGCGCGCAGGCCGCCATCGGCACCCTCGTACAGCACCAGCTGCAGGTCGAAGCGGGATATCCACTCGGTGCTGTCGATCAGCGAGGTGTCTTCATAAGCACGCTGCAGTGCGAAGCCGACCTGGAAGAACGGCAGCGTGCTGGCGCTGCGCGGCGGATTGAGCTGGTCCACCAGCAGTTCGAACGGCAGTTCCGCATGGTCGTAGGCGCCGCGCGCGGTGCGCTGCACGTCGTCCAGCAGGGCGGTGAAGCTTTGCGTGCCCTCGACCCGGGCGCGCAGCACCAGCGTGTTGACGAAGAAGCCGATCAGCCCTTCGGTTTCTTCCAGGCCGCGGTTGGCGATCGGGCTGCCCACGTTGAAGTCGTGCTGGCCGCTGAAGCGGAACAGCAGCAGGTCGTACAGCGCCAGCCACGTCATGAACGCGGTGGCGCCGGCGCCGTCGGCCACGCGGCGCAGCGCGGCGCAGGTGGCGGCCGGGATGTGCGACACGTGCAGGCCGCCGCGCGTGGAGCGCTCGGCCGGCCGCGGCAGGTCGTACGGCAGGGCGATGTGGGGCTGGCTGCCTTCCAGCGCGCCGCGCCACCAGTCGACCAAGCTGCCGAGCTTGTCGCCGGCCAGGTCGGCGCGCTGCCACAGCGCGTAATCGGCATACTGCACCGGCAGCGGCGCCGCCACGGGCGCACCGCCGCCCGCGAACGCGGCATAGGCAGTTGACAGCTCGCGCATCATCACATCCATCGACCAGCCGTCGGTGGCGATATGGTGCAGCGTGACGAACAGGACGGCCCGCTCGTCCGTCTGCGCCAGGCGGTAGCGGGCCACCGGCCCGTTGTGCAGGTCGAACGGTTGCGCCGCCTCGCCGGTGGCGATGGCCGACAGCCGCGCGGCCGCGTCGGCGGCGCCGCGCAGGTCGTCGACCGCGAACGGCACGGTGGCCGGCGGCATCACTTCCTGCCACGGCGTGCCGTCCGCTTCGGGGAAGCGGGTGCGCAGCGTTTCATGGCGCGCATGCAGCCAGTCCAGCGAGCGCTGCAGCGCGGCCCCGTCGACCTGCCCGGCGAGCGGCAGCGCGTTCGGCACGTGATAGGCCATGCTGGAAGGATCGTACTGGTGCAGGAACCACAGCCGCGATTGCGAGAACGACAGCGGCACGCGTTCCGGCCGCGGGCCGGCCACGATGGCCGGCGCGTTCGGGACGGCCTGCCCTGCACCGGCACAGGTATTGGCACAGGTATTGGCACCGGCAGCGCGCAAGGCCGCCGCCTGCCCTTCGATGGTCGGGTGCTCGAACAGCGTCGACAGCGGCACGCGCACGCCAAACACCTTCTGCAGCCGCGCATAGGCCTGCGTGATCGACAACGAATGGCCGCCCAGGTCGAAGAAGTTGTCGGTCACGCCGAAATCCTCGTTGCCCAGCACGGCGGCCCAGATGGCGGCCAGCTGCGTCTCGATCGCGTCGCGCGGGGCGATCCGTGCGCCGCTGCTGTCGTTCGCCGGCGGCACCGGCAGCGCGCCGCGATCGAGCTTGCCGTTGGCGTTCAGCGGCAGCGCGTCCAGCGGCACGTACTGCGCCGGCACCATGTATTCGGGCAGCCGTTCGGCCAGGTACGCACGGCACGCCTGCTGGAGCGCCGCGGACCACGCGCCGCCTTCGGCCGGCACCACCCAGGCGACCAGCCGCTGCCCGTCCGGCGCCACGCCGGCCACGGCGTCGAGCACCTGCGGATGGCCGCGCAGTTCGTGGCCGATCGCATCGAGCTCGATGCGGTAGCCGCGCAGCTTCACCTGGAAATCGACGCGGCCGTGCACGACCAGCGTGCCGTCCGGCCGGAAGTAGCCGAGGTCGCCCGTCAGGTACAGGCGTTTGCCGTTCATCGAAGGATCGGGCAGGAACGGGTCGGGCAGGAATTTCTCCGCGCTCATCCGCGCGTTGTTCAGGTAGCCGGTGCCGACCGAGCCGCCGGCAATCGCCACTTCGCCCGTCACGCCCAGCGGCAGCCGGTTGCCGAAACGGTCCAGCACATGCACGGCCAGGCCGGGCAGCACGCTGCCCACGGTGACCGGCGCGGCCAGGTCGACGAACTCGTCGCGCGTGAAGCGGTGGGTGGTGCACAGGTCGGTGCATTCGGTGGGGCCGTAGGTGTTGATCAGCTCCGCGCGGCACGCGGGCGACAGCAGCCACGGCGCCAGCCGCCGCTTGTCGACCGGTTCGCCGCCGACGAACAGCCGGCGCAGGCTGGCCAGCGGTTCGTGGTGTGCCGGCTCCGCTTCGGCCAGCGCGTAGGCCATGCTCGGCGTGCAGTTGATCCAGGCGATGCGGTGCTCGCGCACCATCTCGCGCGCCAGCAGCGGGTCGAAGTGGCGGGTCGGCGCCAGGTGCAGCGCGCCGCCGGTGGTCAACGCGCCCCACACGCATTTCTGCGCCAGGTCGAACGTGATCTTGTTGACCAGCAGGCAGCCCTCCCCGGCCTCGAAGCCGAACTCGCCGTTCCACCACTGGAGGAACCGGGTGAAACTGTCGTGGTACACGCCGGCCGCCTTCGGCTTGCCGGTCGAGCCCGAGGTATGGATCACGTACAGGATGCGGTCCGTGCGCACGGCCGGCCATTGCGCCACGCCGCCCCTGCCGCCGGCCTTTCCACCCTGGCCGCCGCGCATTCCATCAATATGATCTTCGTTGTCTTCGTATCCGGTCAGCAGCACCGTCAGGCCGGGCACGTCGAACAGCGCGGCGTGGGCATTGTCCGTCACCAGGTGGCGGATCTTCAGGTCGGCGATCATCTGCGCCAGCCGCGCCGCCGGCAGCCGCACGTCGAGCGGCGCATAGGCGCAGCCCAGGCGCGCGATCGCCACCAGGGCCGCGATCATCGGCACGCACGGTTCGAACGCGAACGCCACCGTGCCGCTCGGCTTCACGCCGGCCGCCAGCAGGCGCATCGCGATGCGGCGCGCATGCAGGTCGAGCTCGCGGTACGTGGCGCGCTCCGCGCCGGCGGCAACGGCGAGCGCGTGGGGGCGCTCTTCCACCTGCCGGGCCAGCAGTTCGCCCAGTTCGGCATTTTCACTGCCGGCGGCGGGACGGTGATTCCAGCCATCCTGCAGCGCCAGGTCGGCGGCGGGCGCGATGGCCAGCGTGCCGGCCGGCGCATCGGTATCGGCCAGCATCCCGTCCAGCAGCGTGCGGTAATGTTCCAGCATGCCCGCCACGGCGGCGCCGTCGAGCTGGCGCGCGTCGTACAGCGCCTTGACGCGCATGCGGCCCACCGGGTCGATGACGACGGCCAGCGGGAAGCTGGTCTGCTGCCACACGGTGACGTCGGGCAGGCTCACGCCTTCCGTGTACGGGAACGACTCGATCGCCAGCATTGAATCGAAGAGTGCCCGGCCGCGCGGCACGCCGCTCCAGCCGGCGATATCCGTCAGCGATGCGTGTTCGTGCTCCCGCTGCGCCACCAGCTCGGCGCCGAGGCGCGCGGCGAACGCGCGCACCGGCTCGGCCGGGTCGATGCGCACGCGCACCGGCACCGTGTTGATGAACAGGCCGATCATCGCATCGGCCCCTTCCAGCTCGGCCGGGCGGCCGGCCACGGTGGCGCCGAACACCACGTCGTCCTCGCCGCTGTAGCGCGCCAGCAAATGCGCCCAGGCCGCCTGCAGCAGCGTGCCCGGCGTGACCCGCAGCGCGCGGGCCGTTTCGCGCAGCCGCGCACCCAGCGCTTCGCCCAGCTCGATGGTCGCACTGGCGCCCTGCGCCGCAGTGCTAAAATCTCCATCGCCGGCCGCGCGGACCAGGCCGAGCGGCGTGGGCGCATGGAAACCGCGCAGGCGGCAGCGCCAGAACTCTTCCGCCGCCTTCATGTCGCGGCCGTTCAGCCACGCCAGGTAGTCGCGGTAGGCCGGCGCGGGCCGCGGCTGCCAGTCTTCGCCCGCCTCCAGCGCGGCGTAGGCGGCGCGCACGGCGCCCAGCACCGCGAATGCCGACCAGCCGTCCAGCAGGATGTGGTGATAGGTCCAGAACACCACGCTGTGATCCGCGCGGTGCAGCAGCGCCTGGCGCAGAAGCGGGGGCCGGCGCAGGTCGAAGCCGCGTGCCGCCTCTTCCGCGCGCAGGGTGTCGAGCCGCGCGGCGAACGCCGCATCGTCGTCGCCGGCGGCATCGATCTCGCGCACGTCCATCGCGGCTTCCTTCATCACCACCAGCAGCGGGTGGTCGAGCCCCTCCCATGCGATCGCCGCGCGCAGCGGCGGATGGGCCGCCAGCGCCATGTTCCATGCCCGCTGCCACAGCGCCGCGTCGATCCGCGCCGGCGCCGGGCAGGCGAACTGCTCCACGTAGACGCCGCTGCCCGGCGCCTCCAGCGTGTGGAACAGCATCCCCTGCTGCAGGGGCGTCAGGCGGTGCACTTCGAAAATGTCCTTCTTGTTCATGCCGTTCTCGCTTGGTTCGGTACAGGGTCAGTCGGCCAGCGCATCGAGCACTGCTTCCAGGTCGTGGGCGGTGTCCGCCGCGACGGATTCCGCCGGGACCGCCGGCGTGGCGGGAGAGGGGGACGAAGCGGCGGCGGCATCGGCGGCGGCGGCCACCGCGGCCAGCTCGGCCACCGTCTGGTGCTCGAACAGCTGGTTCGGCTTGAGCAGCACGCCGTGCTTGCGGGCGTGCGACACCACCTGGATGCCGATCACGGAATCGATGCCCAGGTCGAAGAAGTTGTCGTGGATGCCCACCGGCGTGATGCCCAGCGCGCCTTCGATGACGGCCACCAGCACCTCCTCGATGGCGTTGGTGGGCGGCGCCACGCACACATCCTCGCGCACGATCCTGGCCTTCTGCTCGCCGGCCTTGGCGGCTTCGGCCAGGCGGGCGGCGCGCATCCGGCGCAGCAGGGCGTCGACCGGGTGCGGGTTCAGGATCCAGTGCCCGCCGCCCTTCAGCGCCAGCGCCCGGGCGAACAGCGCGCGGCCTTCCTGCGGCGAGATCGAGCCGTCGTCGACTGCCGGCGCGGCGGCGGGCCTGGCGTCGAGCGCGCCGGCGGGTACCCGGCGCAGCTGGAAGTCGGCCACTTCCGCCAGCGGCGTGCCGTCCGGCGCGTACAGCGCGATATCGAAGCGCAGCACGTCGCGGTCGGCCGACATGCCGCGGTACTGCACGTGGCTGTACAGGCGCTCGCCGAGCCGGCCGTGCACCTTCAGCGCGCCATACGTGAACGGCAGGTATTCGTCTTCCAGCCCCAGGTCGAGCCGCGCCAGCAGGTGGCCGGTGATCGGACCGGTGGCCATGTCGAGCAGGGCGGGATGCAGGCCCAGCGCCGCATCGTCGGCCACGCCGTCGGGCAGCGCCAGTTCGCCCAGCAGTTGCCGGCCGCCGAGGCGGATGCGGCGCACCACCTGCCAGTGGCGGCCCAGGTCCAGGAAGCCCTCGCCCACCATCGCCGCCGCGCCGCCGGGGAACTCCAGCACCTCGTCGCGGCACTCCTCGGCGATGGTGGCGAGATCGGCTGCCGGCGCGGCGTCAGCGCCGCCGGCAACCACCGCCGACAGCACCGGCGCGTCGCCTTCGCGCACTTCAATGGCATAACCGCCGGCATGGCCATTGCCGGCCGGCTGGAGCACCACCTCCACCGTGACCAGCCGGTCGGCCGGCACGAACAGCGGGCGGTAGAAGAACACGTCGGACAGCGTGCACGCACCGTCGGCACCGGCCGTTTCCCGCCAGGCGGCGCGCACCATCTCGATCAGCGCGGTGCCCGGCATCACGGGAATGCCGTTGATGCGGTGATCCTGCAGCGCCCAGTGGTCCTGCGCCCGCAGGTGGGCGGTGAAGCGCACCGCACCACTCTCTTCCGTCCGGCCGAACAGGTACGGGTGGCCGAGGGCGCGGCCGGCCGGAAGGTCCGGTGCGGAAGCCGTGTGGCCCATCGCCACGGCCATCCCCACTTCGCGCCAGCCGCCATAGGCCAGCGACAGGGTGCGGCGGCCGCGCGCGCTGCGGCTGCGCGCGAACGCATCGAGGAAGGCGTTGGCGGCCGCGTAGTCGGCCTGGCCCACGCCGCCGATCGTGCCGAACAGCGACGACACGGCAACGAAGAAGTCCAGCGGCTGGCCGGCCAGCGATTCTTCCAGCGCCAGGGCGCCGAGCACCTTCGGCGCCAGCACGGCATCGGCCTGTTCGCGGGTCTTCAGCGCCATCACGCCGGCGCCGGCGATGCCGGCCGCATGCACCACGCCGCACACCGGCGGCAGCGCCGCCACCACGCGAGCCACCATCGCGCGCACGTCGGCGGCACTGGCGATATCGCAGCGCTCGGTGACGACACGCACGCCGCGCGCTGCCATCCGCTGCAGGCGGCGGATGCGCGCGGCACCCGCAGCATCGTCCGGATGCGCGGCCAGCCAGGCGTTCCAGCCATCCTGCGGCGGCATGCCGCTGCGGCCCACGAGCACCAGGTTGCGCGCGCCCCGCTCGACCAGCACTTCGGCGAATTCCAGTCCCAGGCCACCGAGGCCGCCGGTCACGATGTACGTGCCGTCGGCCGCCAGCGCCGCGGGCACCGCCGGTTCAGGCACCGTCATCGTTTCGACGTGCGCCAGCCAGCGGGCGCCGTGGCGCGCGGCCACGAACTGCTCGCCGGGGCCGGCCGGCGCATGCGGTTCGGCATCGAGGCGGGCCAGCTCGTCGAGCACCAGCTGCGGCACGTCGCCGGCGGTGCCGGCATCGAGCACGCGGCCGAACAGCGCGCGGCATTCGTGGCCGATCGACAGGTGCGCGCCCAGCAGCGTGGCCTTGACGGCGTCGACCGCTTCGCCCGGCTGCACGTCGAACAGTTCGGACACCACCGACAGCAGCGGCAGCCGGGCCGTCGCGCCGTTGCCGAACGCCTGCGCGAGCGCCAGCAGCGTGTGGAAGCCCTGCTCCATCGTGGCGGCGCCGTTGGCCGGCGTGTCGCCGCCATGGGCCGGCAGCAGCCAGGCGTGCACGATGACATCCGGCTGGCCGGCATGCGCCGCCAGCTGTTCCCAGTCCGCCGCCACGGCCGGGCGCACCCAGTAGGCGTCCAGGTCGGTCACGCCGAACGCCGGGCCGGGCTCGGCGCACGCCACGGTGGCACCGGTGCCGCGCAGCGCGGCGGCCAGCGCGTTGCCCTGCGCATCGTCGTGCGCCAGCAGCAGCACGCGCCGGCCGGCCAGCGCCGGCACCGCTTCCAGCCACGGCTGGCGGCGCCAGGAAGCCGCGTGGAACCACTCGCCCAGGTCGGCGCCGCGGCGCAGGTTCCCGTCCCCCTGCATGCCGTCCGGCGCGGCCGGCGGTTCCATCCAGTGGCGCTCGCGGGCGAACGGATAGGTGGGCAGCGAGATGCGCCGGCCCAGGTTGCCCGCGTCGACCGCCGCGTAATCGAGCGCGTGGCCGGCCGCCCACAGGTTGCCCAGCCCCTGCAGCAGGAAGCGGTCGCCGGCCATCGCGTCCTGCGGGTGGCGCATCAGCGGCACGGCAACCGCCGCCGGTTTCGCGCCGGCCGCCGCGCCTGCCCCCGTCAGATGGCGCACGAAGGTGCTCAGCACGCCGGCCGGCCCGGCTTCGACGAGGAAGCCGAAGCCGTCCTTCACCAGCGTTTCCACGCCGGCCTGGAACAGCACCGGCGACAGCAGGTGGCGCACCCAGTAATCCGGATCGCCCGCCTCGGCAGCGGTCAGCCAGGTGCCGGTGACGTTGGAGACGACCGGGATGGCCGGCGCGCGCGGCGCGGCGGCGGCGACGGCGGCGCGGAACTCGGCGGCCAGCGGACGCATCATCGCCGAATGGAACGCGTGCGACGTCTGCAGCTTGCGGGCGCCCACGCCGGCCGCTTCCAGCTCGGCGGCCAGCGCGTCGATCGCCGCCAGCGGGCCGGACACCACGCTGGCGCGGGGGCTGTTGACGGCGGCCAGTTCGATTTCCTCGCGCAGCCATGCCCGTGCCACGTCTGCTCCGCCGCCGATCGACAGCATGCCGCCGGCCGGCATCGCCTGCATCAGCCGGCCGCGCAGCGCCACCAGGCGCAGTGCGTCGTCCAACGCGAACACGCCGGCCAGCGTGGCGGCCACGTATTCGCCCAGGCTGTGACCCAGCAGCGCGGCCGGCTCGATCTGCCACGCCCGCAACTGCGAAGCCAGCGCATACTCGACGGTGAACAGCGCCGGTTGCGCATAGCGGGTTTCGCGCAACTTCGCGTTGGCTGCCTCGTCACCCTGTTCGGCCAGCAGCAGCGCGGCCAGGTCGGTGTCCACGTGCTTCGCCAGCGTGGCGCAGCACGTGTCGAACGTGGCGCGGAATGCCGGGAACAGCGCGTGCAGCTCGCGCGCCATGCCGGCGTATTGCGCGCCCTGGCCCGTGAACAGCAGCGCCAGCTTTTTCGCGGCCGGCAGCGCGGCCACCTTGCCCGGCTCCTGCGCCAGCGCCTTCAGGCCTTCGACCAGCGCGGCCGTGCCGTCCGCCGCGATGGCGCCGCGCATGTCGAACGCGCGGCGGCCCTCCTGCAGCGTGAACGCCACGTCGTCCAGGTCCGTTTGCGGATGGCGTTCGAGGAAGTGCGCCAGCTGGCCGGCGGCGCGGCCGAGCGCGCCGGGCGTCTTGGCCGACAGCGGGAACACGCGCAGCTTGCGGCCGGACATCGTGGGTTTCGTGACCGGCGGCTCTTCCAGGATCAGGTGCGCGTTGGTGCCGCCGATGCCGAACGAGCTCACCGCCGCCACGCGCTTGCTGCCCGGCGCCGCGCGCCACTCGTTGAGTTTGTCGTTGACGAAGAACGGGCTGGCGGCGAAGTCGATGCGCGGGTTCGGCGCCTCGAAGTGCAGGCTGGGCGGCACGATGCCGGTGCGCGCGGCCATGGCGGCCTTCATCACGCCGGCCACGCCGGCGGCGGGCGCCAGGTGGCCCACGTTGGTTTTCACGGAACCGATCGCGCAATATGCGTTCTTCGCGGTGTGCTGTCGGAAGGCGCGCGTGAGCGCCGTGATCTCGATCGGGTCGCCCAGCGCCGTGCCGGTGCCGTGCGCCTCGATGTAGCCGATTTCTTCCGGATGGGTGCCGGCCATCTTCAGCGCACGGGTGATCGCGGCCACCTGGCCGTCGATGCCGGGCGCCGTGTAGCCGGCCTTGTGCGAGCCGTCGTTGGTGACGGCCGAGCCGCGGATCACGGCATGGATGTTGTCGTCGTCCGCGATGGCGTCTTCCAGGCGCTTGAGCACGATGACACCCACGCCGCCCTCGGCGAACACGGTACCCTTGGCATCGGCGTCGAAGGCGCGGATGCGGCCGTCGTTCGAGTTCATGCTGCCCTCGGTGTACTGGTAGCCGAGGCCGGACGGCACGGTGGCCATCGAGCCGCCGGCCAGCGACAGGTCGCATTCGCCGGCGCGCAGCGCCTGGCAGGCCATGTGGATCGCCACCAGCGACGTCGAACACGCGGTCTGCACGGTGACCGACGGGCCGGTGAGGTTCAGCTTGTAGGCGACGCGGTTGCTCAGGTAATCCGGTTCGTTGCCGATGCCGGCGATCAGGTCGCGGTCCGATGCGCACATCACTTCGCGGTTGCTGTACACGTTGTTCAGGAAATAGCGCGACAGGCCGGTGCCGGCGAACACGGCGCCCACGCCGTGGTAGCCGTCCGGCGCGTAGCCGGCATCTTCCATGGCGGCCCACGAGGCTTCCAGGAACAGCCGCTGCTGCGGATCGATCAGCTCGGCCTCGTTCGGCGAGTAGCCGAAGAAGCCGGCATCGAACTTGTCGACATCGGGCAGGTGGTAGCCGGCGCCGACCCAGTTGCCGCCGCCGACCTGGCGTTCCACGTACGGCACGGTCAGGTAATCGTGGGCATCGATGCCGGCGCGGATCTCGCCGGGCGTGTAGTGCTTCAGCGCGCTGCGGCTTTCGCACAGCATGTTCCAGAACTGTTCCACGTCCGGTGCGCCCGGGAAGCGGCCGCTCATGCCGACGATGGCGATCTTGCCCGAGTACTGTTGATTCTCTTTCATCTGAATTCCCCTGAATATGGTCATCGTGTGATCATTGCTGGCCGCGGTTGCGGCGGCGGCCGCGCGGCGCGCTGTCGGCGCTGGCGGCGGTGTTGTCGTGGTTGTTATTGGCGTGGCCATCGCCGGCTTCGACATGGCGCACCAGGTCGGCGATGGTCGGGTGGCCGAAGAACATGTCGAGCAGGCTCACGTCGACCGGCAGCCGCGGCTGCAGGCGCGTGTGGATGCGGATCATGTCGACCGAGGTGCCGCCCAGGTCGAAGAAGTTGTCGTCGGGCGCCACCTGCGGCACGCCCAGCACCTCGGCCCACAGCGCGCAGATTTCCGCGCACAGCGGGCTGGCCGGGCCGGCCGGGCCGGCACCTGCGGGCGCTGCGGCGGCGCGGCGCGCGGCCGGTTCCGGCAGCGCCTTGCGGTCCACCTTGCCGTTGGCCGACAGCGGCAGCCGCTCCAGCCGCACGAACTGGCGCGGCACCATGTAGTCGGGCAGGCGCCGCGCCAGGTGGGCGCGCAGGCCCTCCTCGAACGCGGCCTTCGACAGCGGGGCGTCCGGCGAACCCGCCTCGGGGGCTTCCCGGCCCGGCAGGCCGCCGGCCAGCATGTGCAGGTACATCGCGTCCGCCCCCAGCGCGAACGGATCGCCGGCGCGCTCGGCGTCGAAGCCGCCCAGCTGCACCAGGCCCAGGCCGGCGCCGGCCGCGGCGTCCTCCAGCAAATGGCTGATCGCGCCCGCCTCCAGCAGGCACAGGGTGTGCGCCGCGGCGCCGTACTGCGGTTCGATGGCCTGCCGCGAGCCGACCAGGAACAGCCGGAACGCGGCGCCGGCGGCGATCGGCTGGTTGCGGCGCGGGTACAGGCCCATGTCGAGGTCGACATTCGCCGCCACCAGCTGCAGCGCGTTGCGCACCGGGTGGTAGTAGTAGATGCCGGGCTCCACGCCGTCGACGCGGCTGACGTGCAGGTACAGCTGCACCGGGTACAGGCCGCCGGCCGAGGCGTAGCGGTAGCGCGGCATGCCGTCCTCGCCGCCCTGCCGCAGCGGTTCGAGCAGCCGCGCCAGCGCTGCCGGCGCCACCGCGTCCGCCGCGAAGGCACGGGTGGAGCGGCGCACGATCCGCTGCGCCGTTGCAGCCGGGCCGCCGAGCGGCGTTTCGGTGCCGTGCAGCCGGCGCAGGCCCGGCTGCGACAGCACGCCGCGCAGCTTGTCGCCGCCGGCCGGCGCGTCGTCGCGCAGGTAATAGCCGACCAGCTGGCCCGCCTTGCCGGCGCCCACGCTCACGTTGGCCACCGCCGTCTGCACGCCCTGATAGGCATTCATCGCGCTTTCCACCTCGCCCAGCTCCACGCGGTAGCCGTTGACCTTCACCTGGAAATCGATGCGGCCGAGGATTTCCAGCGTGCCGTCCGGCAGCCAGCGCCCCAGGTCGCCGGTGCGGTAAAGCCGCGCGCCGCTGTGCGGGCAGCGCACGAAAGCCTGCGCGGTGCGTTCGGAATCGTTCCAGTAGCCGACGGCCACGCCGATGCCGCCGATGCACAGCTCGCCGGGCACGCCGACCGGGCAGTGGTCCAGGTTGGCGTCGCGCACGTGGAACGTCTGGTTCAGCATCGGCCGGCCGTACGGGATGCTGCGCCATGCCGGGTCCACCGTCTCGACCGGGTAGGCGATCGACCAGATCGAGGCCTCGGTGGCGCCGCCCAGGCTCCAGATGGCGGCGTTCGGGCACCACGTGCGGATCTGCGCCGGCAGCGCCAGCGAGATCCAGTCGCCGCTCATCATCGCCACGCGCAGGCGCAGGTCGGGCCGCTCGGCCACGTCGCGCAGGTAGCCCACGTACAGGTCCAGCAGCGCCGGCACGGTGTTCCACAGCGTTACGCCGTGCCGCGCCATGATGTCAGCCCAGTGCGTCGGTTCGCGCGCGTGGTCCGCCGCCGGCAGCACCAGCGCGCCGCCGGCGCCCAGCACGCCGAAGATGTCCCAGACCGACAGGTCGAAGTTCAGCGCGGAGAGGCCCAGCACGCGATCGTCCGCGCCGACCTGCATGCGGGCGTTGACGTCCGCGCAGGTGTTCAGTGCGCCGCGGTGGTCGATGGCGACACCCTTCGGCGTGCCGGTCGAGCCGGACGTGTAGATCACGTAAGCAAGGTCGGCCGGTGCGCGCAGGGCCGGCAGCGGCCGCGTCGTGCCGGGCTTCAGGCCGTCGAGCTCGATCACGGTGCGCGCCGATGCCACCCGCCGCGTCTTCAGCGTGGCCGCGTCGGTGACGACGGCGGCGGCGCCGGACAGGCGCAGCACCTCGTCGATGCGTTCCTGCGGCAGGCCCGGTTCGATCGGCAGGTAGGCGGTGCCCGCTTCGAGGATGCCCAGCACCGCCACCACCTGCGCGGCCGATTTCGGCAGCAGCACGGCCACCAGCGCGCCGGTGGGCACGTCGCGGGCGCAGAGCGCATGGGCCAGCGCATTGGCTTCGCGGTACAGCGCGCCGAAGGTCAGCATGCGGGTGCCGTCGGCCACGGCCAGGCTGTCCGGCCGCGCGCGGCACTGGGCCAGCAGCGGCTCGTGCAGCAGCCCGGCCGGTACCGGCGTCGCGGTGGCGTTGGCGCGCGCCATCAGCGACGCCTGCGCCGGCGGCACCAGGTCGAGCCGCGGATGCTGCCACGCCGTGCCGTCGCGGGCCAGCCGCTGCAGCAGGCCGGTGAAGGCATCGAACATCGCATCCACGAAACCGTGCTGGAACAGTTCGTCGACACTGTCCCAGTCGATGACGAGGTCGCCGCCGTATTCGCCGGCCTGGCAGTCGAGCCACACCTGCGGCGTCTGCGTGACGGAATACGCGGTATGGCCCAGCCAGTCGAGCGGCACCGAATGGGCAAGCGCGTCGGACGCGCCGCCGCTGTTCAGGGCGCCGGTGAACACGACCGGCATCGTGACCGACTGCGCGCCGCGCTTGCGCTCGGTGAGCTCGCGCAGCACGCGCACGCCGCTGACGGCGCGGTGGTCCAGGTCCTGCCACAGCTGCCGCTGCACGCCGAGCGCGATATCGGCGAACGAGCGCGGCGCGGAAAGGTCGAACGCCAGCAGCGTGACCGTGGTGAAATCGCCGACCAGGCGGTCGACATCCGGGTGGAACGGCAGGCGGTTGAACAGCGTGAGGTTCAGCGTGAAGCGCGGCGATTGCGACCAGCGCCGCACCACGCAGGCATAGATCGACAGCAGCAGCGCGGCCGGCGTGATGCGCAGCGCGCCCGCGCGTTTTTTGAGCGCTTCCCAGTCGCCGCGCGGCAGGCTCAGGCTGCGGTGCGTGAACTTCGGCGCGTCGATCGATTCCGGGCTGCGCGCCAGCGGGAATTCCGGCGGCGGCGGCAGGTCGTCCAGCCGGTCGCGCCAGTAGCGCAGCGAATCCTGGAACGCCCGCGTGCCTTCCATCTGGCGCAGGCCCGCCTCGTAGTCGGCGAACGAGAACGCCAGCGGCGGCAGCTCATGGTCTGGGTGGTCGTGGTAGTGCTGCCAGTCGGCGCTGACCAGGTCGAAGCTGTGCGCATCGAGGATCAGCACGTCGAGCGACAGGTGCAGCCGCAGCACGCCGGCCGGCAGGCGGCTGGCGCGGATCTCGAACAGCGGCCACACATCGGCCGGCAGCACCTGGTGCGACAGTTCGTCGCGCAGCGCCGCCAGCCGGGCCGCGCGCTCCTGCGCCGCCAGGGCGGACAGGTCTTCCACCTTGAAGCGGTAGTACGGCACGTCGGCCAGGATGCGCTGGTTGCCGTCGGACTGCACCACGGCGCGCAGCATGTCGTGCCGGGCGATGACGCGGTTGAAGGCGCGTTCCAGCCGCTCCAGGTCGGCGCCGCGCGCTTCCACTTCCAGGTAGCCGTGCGCGGAAACGTTGCCCATCGCGAAGCTGCCCTGGCGGCCCACCCAGTAGGCCTGCTGGATTTCCGTCAGCGGGAACGGCTTGCGGCGGCGGCCGGCATCCGGTTCCAGCTGGGGCACGCCCTGCCCGCGCGCCACCTCCTCGCGCCGCTCGCGCATGCGCGCCAGCAGCGTTTCCGTTTGCGACCGGGACAGGCCGGCGATCTTGTCGATAATGTCCATGTTTGTCTCCTGGTTTCGTTACGCCGCGCGTTGGCCGGACACTTCGGCCACCAGTTCCTGCAGGTCGTCCACGCCGTCGGCCAGCGCGGCCAGCAGCGCCTGCGACAGCTCGGCCACGGTCGGCCGCGTCATCAGGTCGGACAGGCGCAGCGCCGCGTGCCAGTGCCGGTTCACGTCGAACAGCAGGCGCGTGGCCAGCAGCGAGTGGCCGCCCAGCGCGAAGAAATCGCCGTCGATGCCCACCGCCTCGACGGGCAGGCCCAGGTGCCGGGCGAAGCGCTGCGCCAGGTCTTCCTCGACGGCGTTGCGGGGCGCCTGGCGTGCTTCGCACGGCATCTCTTCCCGGGCGGCGGCGGCCAGCGCGGCCAGCGCGCGGCGGTCGGTCTTGCCGTTCGGCGTCAGCGGCAGCTGCGCCAGCCGGTGCAGCGACGACGGCACCATCCAGCGCGGCAGGCGTTCGGCCAGCGCGGCGCGGATGGCCGCTTCCAGGTCGGTATCGGCGCTGTAGAACGCGGCCAGCCGGGCCGGCTCGCCATGCGCCACCACCGCGCCGGCCGCCACGCCGGGCACGGCGCGCAGCGCCGCGTCGATGGCGCCCAGTTCCACGCGGTGCCCGCGGATCTTCAGCTGGTCGTCGCGGCGGCCCAGGTATTCGACCGTGCCGTCGGGCAGCAGCCGGCCCAGGTCGCCGGTGCGGTACATGCGGCTGCCGGCCACGCCGGACAGCGGATCGGGAATGAAGCGCTCGGCGGTCATGCCGGCGCGGCCCAGGTAGCCGCGCGCCAGGCCGTTGCCGGCCAGGCAGATTTCACCCTGCACGCCCGGCGGCACCGGCTGCAGCGCGCCGTCGACCAGGTACAGCCGCGTGCCCGGCAGCGGGCGGCCGATCGTCACGGCGCCGCCTTCGCCCGGCGCCAGGCGCAGCCACGTGGAATACGTGGTGTCCTCGGTCGGGCCGTACAGGTTGCAGACGGTGAGCTGCGGCCACAGCGCGCGCAGGCCGTCCACCAGCACCTGCGGCAGCGCCTCGCCGGCCAGGTTCATCACGCGCACCGCCGGTGGCAGGCACCCCTGGCGGGCCAGCTCGGCGGCGGCGCTCGGCACGGTGTTGACCAAAGTGACGTCGTCGAAATCGCCGCCCTGGGTCAGCGCCAGCACGTTGTCTGCCAGGATCACCTTGCCACCGTGCGCCAGCGGCAGGAACAGCTCGAACACGGACAGGTCGAAGCACACCGACGTCGACGCCAGCATGCCGGCCCGCTCTTCCTGCGTGAACTCGGCCGCGGCCCAGTCGAGGAAGGTGCAGACGGTGCGGTGCTCGATCGCCACGCCTTTCGGTTCGCCGGTGGAGCCGGACGTGAAGATCACGTAGGCCAGCTGGTGCGGCGAGACGTCGACCCGCGGCGCCCCCGCGGATTGGCCGTCGGGCAGGCTGTCGTCCAGCAAGATTTCGTCCAGTAAAGGCGCGTCCAGTAAAGTCGCGTCCAGCATCAGCCGCGGGCATTCGCCCAGCGCCGCATGGCCGGCCTCGCCGCCGGTGATCACCAGCGCCGCGCCGGACAGGCGCAGCACCGTCTCGATGTACGCTGCCGGATAGGCCGGATCGACCGGCACGTAGGCGGCGCCGGCTTTCAGCACGGCCAGCAGCGCCACCGGCAGGTCCATCGTGCGCGGCAGGCAGACGGCCACCCTGTCTTCCGGCGCGACGCCGCGGGCCAGCAGCGCGTGCGCCAGCCGGTTGGCCCGCGCGTCGAGCTCGCCGAACGTCATCGTTTCGAGCCCGCGGCGCAGCGCCACCGCCGCCGGATCGCGCGCCGCCTGCGCCTCGAACAGCCGGTGCAGGCAGCCTTCGTTGACGGTCACCGGCGCCTGCTGCGCGACCGCTTCCCGTTCTTCCGGCAGCAGCGCGTCGAAGGCGGCGAGCGGCTGTTGCGGTGCGGCGGCGATCCGCTCCAGCAGGCCGGCGTAGCGCTGCAGCATCCGCTGGGCCGTGGCTTCGTCGAACAGCGCCGCCGAATAGGTGAGCACCAGTTCGATGCCATCAAGACCCAGCAGCGCATCGAGCGTGAGCTCGTATTTCGTGTGCGTGGCCGGCGGCACCACGGTGCGCGTCGCCACGCCGGCGCCCTGCCACGCGTCATGCGCCTCGCAGTTGAATAGCACCTGCACCAGCGGCGGACGGGCCGGGTCGCGTTCCAGGGCGGCGGTGCGCACCATGTCGGCGAACGGGAATGCGCGGTGGGACAGCGCGTCGGCCACCTCGGTACGCACGGCGCGCAGGAACGCGGTGAACGGCTGTTCCGCCACCGCCTCGGTCGTCAGCGGCACGACATTGACGCCGAAGCCGACATACGACTCGGCGGCGGAAGCCGGATGCACCGACACCGGCACGCCGATCACGAAACGGGCGGCGCCGCACAGCCGGGCCAGCAGCAGGCGCCAGGCGGCGTTCAGCGTCATGAACGGCGTGGCCTGCGCGGCGGCGCCGAGCCGGCGCACGGCATCGAGCATGGCGGCCGGCAGTTGCAGCGTGACGCGGCCCGCCTCGAAGCGCTGCACGGCGGGCAGCGGGCGGTCGGTGGGCAGCTCCGGGGCCGGCGGCAGTTGCGCCAGCCGTTCGCGCCAGTACGCGGCGGCGGCCGGGTCGATCTCGTCGAGCTTTCGGCATGCCGCGTCGACCGGCAGCACCGGTTTCAGCTGCGCCGTGTCGGCCGTGCCGCCCTCCTTCAGGGCGCCATACAGCGCCCACACTTCGCCGGCCAGGCGGCCGAACGACATGCCGTCGATGACCAGGTGGTGCGCCAGCAGGTACAGCCACGCTTCTCCGGACGGCAGGCGCAGCAGCCACGCGCCGGCCAGCGGGCCGCGGCGCGGATCGAGCGGCGTGCGCTGGCGCACCGCGATCCAGTCGCGCGCGCGCCCCGCCGCGCCCTCGCCCAGCATCGAGAAGTCGACCTGCTGCAGCGCCGAAGCCGCATCCGGCGGCACGACGAAGTTGTCGCCGCCGGCGCCGACCTGGGCGCGCAGCAACGGGTGGCGCATGACGGCGGCCGTCCAGGCGCGGGCCAGCAGGTCGGCATCGAGGTCCCCCGCGATGCCGAACAGGGCACCTTCGTTGTAGGCCGGCGCGATGGCGTCGCCCAGTTCCAGATGCACGAGGATCTGGCGCTGCGCCTCCGACATCGGCAGCGCGATCTCGCGCGCCGGCTGCGCCCGCAGCACGGCCTGGCCGGCGGCCACGACCAGCGTCTGCGGCTGCACAAAGCCGGCGGCGGCCAGGCAATCGTGCCAGCGCTCCGGCGCCAGCAGCGGGTGGGCCGGACGCACGTCGGTATCGGCGCGCTGCCACCAGCCCTCGGTGATGCCGAACACGAGGTCGAGCCAGGCATGCGGATGCGTGCATTCCTGCAGCAGCAGGGTGCCGTCGTCGCGCAGCAGCGCGTTCAGGTTTGCCAGCGCGGTGCCCAGGTGGTGCGTGGCATGGACGACGTTGCCGGCGATGACGACGTCGAACGCGCGTTCGGCGATATCCTGCTCCGCCACGCCGCGTTCGATGTCGAACCGCCTGTACGTGACGCGCGGGTCGGCCAGCTCGCGCTCGGCGCGGGCGAGGAACGCGGGCGACACGTCGGTGAACCAGTATTCGCTGCCTGCCGCGAGGCCGGGCAGCAGCCGGCGTGCGATCGTGCCGGTGCCGGCACCCGCTTCCAGTATTCGCAGTGGCCGGCCGGCGGCGCGTTCGCATGCCAGCACGGCTTCGACCAGCCGGCCGGTGGCGGCGGCGGCCCCCGGCGCTTCGGCGTACAGGCGGGTGAGCCAGTCGAACGCTTCGCCGCGGAACAGCACGTCGACCGCTTCGCGCCGGCCGGCCAGCACTTCCGGCAGCGCGTCGGCGCTGCGGGCGGCCAGCGCGGCGATCGCCTGCGGCAGGCGCTCGTTCATCGCGGCGCGGCGCTGCGGCAGCGTGGCGGCCAGGCGGCGCAGCGCATCGCCGCGGGTCATGCCCAGGTGTTCGAGCATGCGGTTCAGCAACTGCGCATGTACGGGTGCCACGGGCGCCGCCGCATCCTCGCGCCATGCCAGCTTCACGAGCGCATCGGCAAAGGCGGCCAGCGCGAAATCGTCCAGCGCCAGGCTGGCTTCTTCCGGCGTGGCCGCGTTCTTCGCGGGGGCGATGCCGGCGCCGCCATCGGCCGCGAAGAAGCCGCCGGCGCGCATCGCGTTCGCGCTGTCGATCGCGGCGGCCGCGATGCGCTCGATATCGGCATCGGCGTGCGCGGTGGTCAGGAAGCACGTATGGCCTTCCCAGATGTACACGCCGCGCAGCGTCATGTGATAGAAGAACAGGTTCGCCTCGATCGGCTGGAACTCGACGCTGAAATTGTTGAAGAACACGAAGCGCATCAGCGAACCGGCGTGGTCCAGGCGGATCGGGAATTGCGCGGCCGCGAAGTGGGCATTGAGCCGCGCGGCCAGTTGCGCGGTACGGCCGTTCAGCATGTTGTACAGCGCCTCGCCTTCCGCCTCGATGCGCTCCAGCACGGCGATGCACGAGGCCATCGTCAGCGGGTGCGCGGAGAACGTGCCGGCGAAGAACGTGTGCGGCTGGCGCGGCGCCGAATCGTCGCCGTAGCGCCAGGCGCCGCCGTCGATCGCGTCCATGAAGCGCGCGCGGCCGGCGATGATCCCGAGCGGCATGCCGCCGCCGGCCACCTTGCCGTACGTGGCGATATCGGCCCGTACGCCATACCAGGCCTGGGCGCCGCCGGCATGCAGCCGGAAGCCGGTGATGATCTCGTCGAACATCAGCGCGCAGCCTGTTTCGTCGGCGATGCCGCGCAGCGCGTGGAGGAATTCCTTCGGCTGCAGGCCGGGTCGGCGGCTTTGCACCGGCTCGGCGATGATGGCCGCCGCTTCCGGCGCCAGTTCGCGGATCTTCCGCAGCGACGCTTCGGTGCCCCACTCCAGCATCACCACTTCGCGCGCGCTGGACGTCGGCACGCCGGGCGCGCCGGGCTGGCCTTCGACACCGCCCCGGCCGGCACTGGCCAGCGTGGCATCGGAATGGCCGTGGTACGAGCCGGTGAAGCGGATGATGCGGGTGCGGCCGGTCACGGCGCGCGCCAGCCGGATCGCCGTCATCACGGCCTCGGTGCCGGAATTGGCGAACGCCACGCGCTCGGCGCCGGTCAGCCGGGCCACCAGTTCGGCGGCGCGGCCAGAGAGCGGCGACTTCGGCCCGACCTGGATGCCGTCGGCCAGCTGGTTGCGCAGCGCATCGACCACCATCGGCGGGTTGTGGCCGAACAGGCAGGAGCCGAACGCCATCGTCAGGTCGACGTAGTCGTTGCCGTCGATATCGGTGACATGGCTGCCGGCGCCGCGGTCCACCACCAGCGGGTAGATCATTTCCTTGGTGGCGCGCTTGAAGCCCAGCGAGCTGCGGTAATCGGCGAACACGCCGCGATAGCGCTCGGCGTAGGCGCGCGAGCCGGCCGTTTTCGCGGTGTAGGCGCGCGCCAGTTCGTCGATGTGGGCCTGCTTGCGGCTGTCGAGAGCCGGGGCGGCCGGTGCTGCATGTGCCATAGGCGCGGCGGCCGGCTGGATCATCGGCTGCGGCTGCGCGGCGGGCACCTGCGCGGCGGGCGCGGTGCCGCCGGCCTGCGACAGCTGCAACGCGACCACGTCGCGCAGCGTGGCCAGCTGCTGTTCGAACAGGCGGGCCAGGTTGTCGATGCCGGCGGCGGCCGGGGCCGCGGATGCCTGGGGCGCCGCGGAAGCGGCCGGCGCGGCGGGTTCGGCAACCGCCGCCGGTGCCGCGGGCGCATGCGGCGCCAGGTGCGCCGCCAGCCGGTCGATCGTGTCCAGCCCTTCGAACAGCGCGGGCAGTTCGACCCGCACGCCGAAGCGCGTTTCGATGCGGCCGCCGAACTCGGTCAGCACCAGCGAATCGGCGCCGCTTTCCAGGAAGCTGCGGCGGTTGTCCACCGCGTCGGGCGGGCAGCGCAGCAGTTCGGCCAGCGTGGCGCGCAGCCAGCCGGCGGCATCGGCGGTGGCGGTGACGGCAGGAGCGGAAGCCGGCGCAGGCGCGCTCACGGCTGCGGGCGTATGGGGAGCATTCATGACGGGTGCCTCGGAACGGGTAAGCCAGCAGGACGCGAGATCGAACGGGTACGACGGCAATGCGATGGCGGGATCGGCATCGTGGCCGAGCAGCGCGGCCCAGTCGGGCCGGGCGCCGATGCAGTACAGGCGGCCCAGCGCCGCCAGCAGCCCGCGCAGCGCCTCGCCGGGCACGCACGACACCACTTCGGTGCCCGAGGCCGCGCCGCGCCGCAGCAGGCCGGCCAGCACCGGCTGCGGGGCGATTTCCAGCAGCACGTCGGCGCCGTCTTCCTGGGCGGCGGCCACGCAGCCGGCGAAGTGCACCGTGCGGCGCAGGTGGTCGGCCCAGTAGCCGCCATCGACCTGCCCCAGCCGGGTGCCGTGCAGGTTGCCGTACAGCGGGATGACGGGCATGCGGTAGACGATGCCGGCGGCCACGCGGCCGAACTCGGCCAGCACCGGGTCCATCAGCGCGGAGTGGAACGCGGTTTCGACCCGCAGCGGCTGCGCCGTGAACCCGGCGGCCTGGGCGGCAACGCGAACGGCATCGAGCGCGGCGGCCGGGCCGGTCAGCGTGACCACGCCGGGCGCGTTGACGGCGGCCAGTTCGACCTCGGCCGGCAGTTGCGCCAGCCAGCCGTCCAGCAGGTCGGCGCGGCCCATCACGGCCAGCATCGCGCCGCCGGCGCAGCGGCCCATCAGCCGTGCGCGCGTGGCGACGAGCAGCGCGGCGTCTTCCAGGTCGATCGCGCCGGCGATGCATGCCGCCACGTATTCGCCCAGGCTGTGGCCGAACGCGGCGGCCGGCTGGATGCCGCCGGCCATCAGCGTCCACGCCAGCGCGTATTCGCAGGCGAACAGCGCGGGCTGCGCGAAGGCCGTCTGCGCCAGCGTGTCGCTGTCGAGCGGTGCGCTGCCGTACAGGTGGCCGGCGACCGGCAGGCCGTGGCGTTCGAACGCGGCGGCGGCGGCATCGAACGCTTCGCGGTAGGCCGGCACCAGGCGGTACAGTTCGGCGCACATCGCCGCCTGCTGCGCGCCCTGCCCGCCGAACACGAAGGCGATGCGCGGCGCCGGCCGGCCGGTGACGTCGCCCTGCAGCAGCGTGCCGCCCATGGTTTCCAGCTGCGCGGCGATGTCCGCCGCATCGGTGCCGATGGCCACCGCGCGGCGCGACAGCGCGGAGCGCCCCGCCGCGGCCGAACGGGCTACCCGGTGCAGCGCGCCCGGCGCTTCCCGCAGCTGCCGGGCATAGGCGGCGCACAGCGCGCGCAACGCCGCATCGGATTCGGCGCCGACCGGCAGCACGGCCACCGGGAGCGCCGGAGATGCGGGGGCCACGGCGTCACTGCGCTCCAGGATCACGTGCGCATTGCTGCCGCCGAAGCCCATCGACGTGACGCCCACGTGGCGCAGCGGCGCGGCCAGCGGCGTGCCGTCGGCCAGCCGCAGCCGGCCGTCGGCGCGGTCCAGCTTCGGATTGGGCTGCAGCAGGCCGGCAACGGGCGGCACCTGCTGGTGCCGCAGGCACAGCACGGCCTTGACGAAGCCGGCCAGCCCGGCCGCCGCTTCCAGGTGGCCGATGTTGGCCTTGACGGTGCCGACCAGGCACGGCGCGGCGGTGTCGCCGCTGTTGCAACGGTCGGCTCCCACCACGGCATTGAGTGCGTTCCACTCGATCGGATCGCCCAGCGCGGTGCCGGTGCCGTGCGCCTCCACGTACTGCACGGCGTTGCCGGCGATGCAGGCGGCTTCCAGCGCGGCGCGCACCAGCTGCTGCTGGGCGTTGCCGTTCGGCGCGGTCAGCCCGAAGCTGCGGCCATCCTGGTTGACGGCGCTGCCGGCGATGCGGGCCAGCACGGGATTGCCGCATGCCTCGGCCATGCCACGCCGGCGCAGCACGACGGTGACGACGCCTTCGCCGCGCACGTAGCCGTCCGCCGCCGCATCGAAGCTGTGGCAGGCGCCGGTCGGCGACAGCATGCCGGCGCGGCGCAGCGTGGCCGACAGCCGCTCGTCGAGCAGCAGGTTGACGCCGGCCACGAGCGCGGTGTCGCACTCGCCGTCGAGCAGGCTGCGCCAGGCCATGTGCAGCGCCACCAGCGACGACGAACAGGCGGTGTCGATGGCCAGGCTGGGGCCGCGCAGGTCGAGGAAATACGACAGCCGGTTGGCGACGATGCTGTTGGCGCCGCCCGTCGCGGCGTGTCCGCCGTCGGCTTCCTCCAGCACGCGCTGGCCGTATTCCTGGCCGCTGATGCCGACGAACACGCCGGTGCGGCTGCCGGCCAGCTGCTCGCGCGGGATGCGCGCCGCTTCCAGCGCATGCCAGGCGCTCATCAGCAGCAGGCGCTGGCGCGGGTCCATCCGCTCCGCTTCCCGCGCGGCCAGGTGGAAGAACGGCGCATCGAAGCCGTCGATGCCGTCCAGCCAGCCGGCGTGGCCGTCGGCACCCAGCGCGCGCCGGGCCGCCGACGGCGTGCCGACCGCGCGGCCGCCTTCGCGCAGCAGTTGCCAGAACGCGTCCAGGTCAGCCGCGCCGGGGAAGCGGCCGTGCATGCCGACGACGACGATGTCGTCCTGCGCCGGCGGGGCGGACAGGGAAGACGAAGGGGACGAAGTTGCCTCCCGCGCCGTTGCCGGCACAGCCAGCGTGGCCAGGTGGCGTGCCACGGCGGCGGGGGACGGGTGATCGAACAGCAGCGTGGTGGGCAGGCCCGCCAGGCCGAACGCGCGCTCCAGTTCGCCGGACAGGCGCACCGCGTCGTTCGAATCGAGGCCCCAGTCGGCAAAGGCGCGCTCGGGGCGGATCGCGTCGAGCGGCAGGCCGGCCAGCTCCGCGACACGCCGGCGCACCCAGGCTTCGATATCGGCCACGTCGGCCGGTACCGGCGTGCCGGCCGGCGCGGCTTCCTGCTGCGCGGCCAGCAGCGCCGGGCTGCGCCAGCCGGCCTTTTCTTCCAGCGTGCCGTCCAGGAACATCGCGCTCGTGGCGCGGCGCTGCACCTTGCCGCTGGTGGTCTTCGGGATCGTGCCCTGCCGGATCAGCGCGATGCCGGCCACCTTCAGCTCGTGGCTGTCGGCGATGCCGCGGCGGATGGCCGTCAGCACGGTATCAGTATCGCGCTCGGGGTTGAAACGGCGGTCGGTCTCCGCCACCACGCACAGCTGCTCCTCGCCGTCGACGGGCACCGCGAACGCCGCGGCGCCGGCCGGGCGCAGCAGCGGGTGCGCGCCGTCGACGGTATGCTCGATGTCCTGCGGGTAGTGGTTGCGGCCGCGGATGATGATCACGTCCTTCATCCGGCCGGCGATGACGATTTGCCCGTCGTGCAGGAAACCGAAGTCGCCGGTGCGCATCCAGCGGCGCGCATCGCCCGCCGCTTCGCCTGCTTCCTCGTCCGCTTCCTCGCCGGCCAGCACGCCGCCGAACGTTTCCTCGGTGCGCTCCGGGTTCATCCAGTAGCCGGCGCCGACGGCGGCATTGCGCACCCAGATCTCGCCCACCCGGTCCGCCGCGCAGGGCATGCGGGTGGCCGGATCGACGATCGCTAGCTCGGTTTCGCCGATCGGGTAGCCGCTGCAGGCCAGCCACGTGGCGCCCGGGCCGTCCTCGGCGCGCGGCTCGACGCGGTGGCATTCCAGCGCGCGGGCATCGACGAACAGGCCGGCCGGCACCTGCCCCGTCCCGGCGGCCGCCTTCAGGTGGCTGCCGGTGACGATGCAGCTGGCCTCGGCCAGGCCCCAGCTCGGGTTGAACACGCCGGCGCGAAAGCCCACCGGCGCGAATTTTTCCGTGAACGCGCGCATGGTTTCCATGCGCACCGGCTCGGCGCCGTTCAGCGCGCCCTGCCAGCACGACAGGTCCATGTCCGCCAGCTCGGCGGCGGTCACGCTTTTCATGGCGAGGTCGAACGCGAAGTTCGGGCCCATGGTGTGCGTGATGCGGTAGCGGCTGATCGCCCGCACCCAGCGCGACGGCTGCTGCACGAACGAGGCGTTCGGCATGATGTAGCCGCGGATCGCCAGCCGGATCGGCGTCAGCAGGCCGTAGATCAGGCCCAGGTCGTGGAACGGCGGCAGCCAGTTCAGCAGGCTCGATTCCGGGCCGTGCGCGCAGCCGCGGGCGAAGTAGTCCGTGTTGGCCAGCAGGTTCGCGTGCGTGAGCATCACGCCTTTCGGCAGCGCGGTGGAGCCGGACGTGTACTGCAGGAAGGCAACGCCGTGCGGATCGATGTGCGGCCGCCGCCATTCGCCGGCGCGGGCCATGTCGATCTCTTCGCTTACGAGCCATGCCATGTCGCGCAGGGCCGGCATCGTGTCGAAGAACTCGGCCGCCTTGTCGGCCAGCAGGCGCGTGGTCAGCACAGCGCGCGGCGCGGCCGAGGCGGCGATCGCCAGCAGTTTTTCCAGCGTCTGCTGCAGGCGCGCCGGCCGCGGCGGCGGCAGCGGCACCGCGATGCGGCCCGCGTACAGGCAGCCGAAATACGCGCTGGTGAACTCCATGCCCGGCAGGTACAGCAGCATCACCCGGTCGCCGGGCTGCGTGCTGCCGGCCAGCGCCTGGGCGATGGCGCGCGCCTGCGTGTCGAGCTGGGCGAAGGTGGCGGTGGCGGCGGCTTCCTCGCCGTCCCGCAGGTAGGTGAGCACCGGGAAATCCGGCTGCCGGGCGGCCTGCAGCTGCAGCAGGTCGACCAGGTCGCGCGGGACGATTTCGTCATGCATGTTCATCTGTTCTACCCCTAGTATTTTTTACGAATGTCAGAAACTTGCCGTCATGCCGAAGAACAGCACGCTGTCCAGGTAGCGGCGGGTGTCGCCGTGGCGCGAGCCGAACGGCACCGTGAGGTTGGCGGCCAGCTTGATGCGGTCGTTCAGGTCGTGCGAGACGACCACGGTGGTGCTGCCGTCGTGCGAGTTCAGGCCGTAGCTCACCTGCACGACGAGGCTGGTGGACGGTGCGATGCTGCGGTCCACGTATTGCGCATACAGCGTGTCGCGGCCGTACGTGCGGGCATACGGCTGCACCAGCGCGCCCAGTTGCCCGGCCGCCGCCCCCACGGCGGCCGGGTCTGAACCATTGCGCAGGCGGGCCGCCTGCACGGTGGCGAAGGCGTCGAGCGCCTCGCGTTCCGCCCCCGTGTAGGCTTCCGTGTTGCGGCGGTATTCCAGGTTCACGGTGCCGCCGCCGGCAAAGGTGTACGAGCCGCCGACCAGTGCGTCGTAGTGGCGCTTGCGGTCGTCGCCGCGCGTGGCCAGCTGCCAGTCCTGCGCGCCCCCTGGTTCCCCGCCCGGAGCCAGTGCCAGCAGCCGGCGCGAACCGCGGAACGTGGCGGCATCGAAATACACCAGCACCGCATCGTTGACGGTCCACTGGCCGTAGGCGCCGTACCCGTTGCGGCCGGCGCGGTGCGAGGCGACCGCGCCCACGGCGAAGTTGTCGCCCACGTGGTCGGCCCGCAGCGCCGTTTCGGGCTTGAACGGCCGCAGCACTTCGCGGTCGCGGCCTTCGTCCGTGTTGCGCACCAGCGCCACCGTGTTGCGGTCGTTGATGCGCCAGCGCACGCCGGCGAAATCGCGCGACGGCAGTTCGGTAAAGGGATTCACCCCGTTCGTCTCGATGAAGAACGGGTTCGACGGCGACGCGAACTGCGACGGCCCCCACAGCATCAGCTCGCGGCTGTAGAACACGTCGAAGTTGCCCAGGCGCCCTTCCACCAGCCAATTCTGCAGGTAGGCTTTCGTGTCGCGCGTATCCGTGCTGGCCGCGCTGGTGCCGGTGGCCTTGCTGAACGCGACCCGCGGGCCGACGGCCAGCACGCCGTACTCGCCTTCCATGCGCCAGCGCAGCCGTGCCTGGGCGCCGTGTTCCATGCGCGGCAACCCCGCCAGCAGGTTGTCCGGGTTGTACGGGCTGTCGCCGCGCACGTCGTACAGGGAACTGAACAGCACCAGGTCGGCACCGAATTCCGGATCGCGGGCAAACACATCCCCCGTGCCGGCCGCCAGGGAGACCAGCACTACCAGAGCTACGCGCATGTGGAACCTCGTTATGAGTAGGTTGAGCCTGATTGCGTGCGATTAATTGCGCGTCAGGTTCGCCAGGCTGAGCGTGGACGACGAAATATCGTTCACCTTGACGTCCCAATATTTGAGGACGGTGCGCTTCGAAGGTTCGAGCGCGTCGGCGATCTCCATCTTGCTGACGAAGCGCACGGTCTGGCCGTTGTGCCGCACGTGGTTGTCGTACTCGATCCGCGCGGTTTTCAGCACGTTGCCGGAGACGGCGAAGTATTCGGCCTTGATGCCGAGCGCCGCTTCCTTGTCGATGTAGTAGCGGATGCGGTCGTAGGTCACGGAGGTGGCCTTGGCCTTCAGGTCCAGCACCCACACCGGGTGGCCGTCGACGGTGCCCTCGCCGACCAGCGCGGCATCGTAGTCGCGGCTGTAGTTGGTGGTGGCGATATCGCCGTTCGACGCTTCGCCCAGCATGCGCTGGCGCGGCGAGATCGCCACCGGCTTCCTGACTTCCGGCGAGGCGAACCACAAATTGCGGCCCTGCATCAGCATGCGGTTGCCGCGCACCCGCGGCGGCTCGGTGAAGCTGATCAGGCTGTCGGTGGCGGCGGCCTGGATCTCGAGCTTGAGTTCGGAACCGGGGCGGCCGTCGCGGATCTCGGTGACGCTGCTGGACAGCTGCACGCCTTTCAGGCCGCCGCCGCGCGCCATGTCGCTCTGTTCGAGCAGCTTGTTGGGGTCCGGCGCGCCGTCGACGGCGGCCTGGGCTTCGAAGGTCACGGCGGCCGCCAGCAGCAGCCGCATCAGGTGTTTGGCGTTAAACATGGGACAGTGCTCCTACGATGTTGCGGCGCGAGGCGCGCCGTGCCGGCAGGTACGAGGCCAGGGCGGCCAGCACCACCAGCGTGAACAGGGAACCGAACAGGTTGGCGCCCACCAGCTCGACGCTGAGCGGCACCTCGGTGGCGGCGTCCGGCGGCAGGTACGTGATGCCGGCGCTGTTGATCAGCCAGCCGGCACCCAGCGTCAGCACGATGCCGGCGCAGCAGCCGATCGTCACGATCAGCATGCCTTCCAGCACGAACAGCCCGTCGAGCGTGCGGATCTGCATGCCCAGCGCCCGCATCGTGCCGATCTCGCGGGTGCGTTCCGTGATCGTCATGCCCATCGTGTTGAAGACGCTGGCCAGGACGACGATGGCGACGACGACGCTGATGAACAGGTACATCAGGTCGAACAGGCTCTTCACCTGGCCGTAGTACACCGACAGCGTGCGCCAGTCGTGCACCTCGACGGCGAGCCCGTCGGCGGCCAGCGCGGCTTTCACGGCGGCACCGGTGGCGGCGAGATCGGTGCCCTTCTCCAGCAGCAGCACGATGCGCTCGGCGCCTTCGTAGGCCATCAGGCGGCGTGCCGTGTCCAGCGACGTGAGCACGAACTTGTCGTCGGTGCCGAGGCTGCCGGTGGGCGACGCTTCCAGCAGCTGCACGCCCACCGCGTTGACCATGCCGTCGAGCGTGGAGCCCAGCAGCGTGGCATCGCTGCCCTGTTTCAGGCCCAGCGACTCGGCCAGTTTCCTGCCGAACACGGCGCCCTGCGGCTGGCCGGGGTCGAGCCGGCCCGGATAATTCGCATAGCGCTCGCCGCGCAGCGCGATCATGTCCTGCGGGCGCATGCCTTCGCCGATGTAGATGCGCGACGTGTCGCCGTTGCTGACCAGGCCCGACATCGAGATGCGCGGGCTGACCAGCTTCACGCCGGCGATCCCCCGCAGCCGCGCGGTGGCCCTGGCAAGCTCGGCTTCGGTGAACGCGTAGGCCCGCGGGTCCTGCGCGCCTTTCTCGTACAGCCCCGGCTTGCTCACGGTGAGGTGGCCCAGCCGTTCGCCGATGATGGCCTCGTCCTCCAGCGCGCTGTAGACGGACACGAAGTAGCCTTCGAACAGCGACAGCGCGACGAAGCCGATGACGACCGAGGCCAGCGTGGCCATGCTGCGCCGGCGGTTGCGGACCGCGTTGCGGGCGGCCAGCTTGAAACGGGTGACGATGTCCATCATGCGGCCCTCTCGTTGGCGTGGCGGGTATCGGTGACGATCCGGCCGTCGGACAGTTCCAGCCGGCGGCCGGCATAGCCGAGCAAGCGCGCATCGTGGGTGGAAAACACGAACGTGACGCCCTTCTCGTTGTTCAGCTTGCGCATCAGCGCGATCACCGATTCGGCGGTCACGGAATCCAGGTTCGCGGTGGGCTCGTCGGCCAGCACCAGCTTCGGGTCGTTGACGAGCGCGCGGGCGATCGCCACGCGCTGGCGCTGGCCGCCGCTCATCTCGTCGGGCAGCTTGCGGGCCTGCTGCTCGAGGCCCACATCGGCCAGCGCGCGCAGGGCCCGGGCCTTGCCTTCGGCGGCCGGTACCGCCGCGATCTGCAGCGGCAGCATCACGTTTTCCAGCGCGCTCAGCACCGGCACCAGGTTAAAGCCCTGGAACACGAAGCCGATCGTGGCGTTGCGAAATTGCGCGGCCTCGCTTTCGCCAAGGGTGGCGCAGTCGGTGCCGTCGACCCGCACGGCACCCAGGTCTGCACGGTCGAGCAGGCCGATGAGGTTGAGCAGCGTGGACTTGCCGCTCCCCGATGCGCCCCATACGCAGGCAAATTCGCCGGCCTGGACCTGGAGACTCAGGTTGTGCAGTGCAACAACCCTGCCCTGGTCCTTGCCGTACGCCTTCTCGACGTGGGTTAATTCAACGATGTTCAATGGAAGCTCCTCGAAAAACAGGCAAAACGGGGCCCCGCGGCGACACGCGAAGCGTTGCCGGATGGATGCATACCGGGTGGACGGGATGCGGCTATCGACGGGTTCGATCTACTGCTGGTACTGCCTTCTGCCGGAGACTGCTGGTTACCGCTTTTTTCTTACTGCCTGATGCTGCATGGTGGATTGCCAACGTTATTCACTGCTGCCTGGCGGCATTGTTGGTCTGGTCGCGACTGTAGCGGCGCGATGTGACGCGGGAATGACAAAAAGATAACTCCTGGTTTTATCTCAAGGAGTTGCGCAAATTCATAATTGTTAATTGCGCGTCCCGAATCAGTGAAGGCATCATAGCGATGTTGCGAAGCACAATCATCGCTATCGTGTAGCCCATTTGTCGCAAAAATGTATTGGTAATAAGCTAATGCAATTTTTGTTTCAGGGAGAAAAAAGCGCAATGCCGAGGTAAGGCTGCTGGCATCGCGGAGAGGGGAATGCGGCGCGGCGCGCTCCGGATGGGAACGCGCCGGCATGAGGGAGCGAGGGTGGACGCCGGCGAATCAGCCGGTATGCAGTTCCATCGTGGCCTGCGCCAGCTTGCCGGCCACGGCCAGCGGGATGATGTCCAGGCTCTTGCGGATCGCTTCGTCGATCAGCAGCTGTTCTTCCCGGCGGGGTCGGTGCAGCACGAAGTCGGCCACGTTCTGCGTGAGGTTCAGCGTGCGCGGATGGCCGATGCCGATGCGCAGGCGCCAGTAATCCTGGGTGCCGAGCGCCGCGGTGATGTCCTTCAGGCCGTTGTGGCCGCCGGACGAGCCACCCTTCTTCAGCTTGGCCACGCCGGGCAGCAGGTCCAGTTCATCGTGCACGACGAGGATTTCATCGGGATTGATCTTGAAGAAGCGCGCCAGGCCGCCCACGGACTGGCCGGAGCGGTTCATGTAGGTCTGCGGTTCCAGCAGCCACACCTCGCTGCCGCCGATCGATGTTTTCGCCGCGAGCGCATTGAAGCGGCTTTCGCGCTGCAGCCGGCCGCCGGCGAGATGGTCGACCAGCCAGAAGCCGGCGTTGTGGCGGGTTTGCTCGTATTCGGGCCCGGGGTTGCCGAGGCCGGCGATCAGGCGGATGGTCATGGCGTGCTGGAGTATGGAAAAGGCGGATTATCCCGGAGATTTGGCGGAAACAGAAGCGCGCATCCATTCGGCCAGTTCGAACACCGCCATGCCCGCCACCATCGCCGGCACGAAGAGCCATGGCGCCGCGCCGCCGATCGACAGCGACGCCAGCGCGGGGCCGGGGCAATATCCGGCGATGCCCCAGCCCACGCCGAATGCCAGGCTGCCCACCACCAGCGGCCGGTCGATGCGGCGCGATCGCGGCAGCTGCATCGGCGCACCCGTGATCGCCGCCTTGCGGCGCGCGGCGATCCGGAACGCCGGCGCGGCGACGGCGATCGCGCCCAGCATCACGCACAGCAGCGAGGGGTCCCAGCTGCCGGCGAGATCGAGGAAGGCCGCGACCTTGGCCGGCTCGGTCATGCCGGAAAGGATCAGGCCGACCCCGAACAGCAGGCCGGCGGCCAGGGCGGCCAGCAAGGTCGCGACGAAAGAGGTGCGCGTGCCCATGTCAGCCGCCGTGCCGCAGCAGGAACACGGTGGCGAAGCCGGCCGCCACGAACAGCGCGGTGGCTGCCAGCGAGCGTGGCGACGCGCGCGCGACTCCGCACACGCCGTGGCCGCTCGTGCAGCCGCTGCCATAGCGGGTGCCGATGCCCACCAGCAGGCCCGCCGCGACCAGCCACGCGCCACCGGCAACGGGTTGGGCCGGCGCCAGCGGCGCGAACAGGCGCCACAGCGGCGCGGCCGCCAGCAGGCCGCCAAGGAAGGCGATGCGCCAGGCGCGTTCGCCGCGCGCCGCGCGCAGCAGGCCGCCGAGGATGCCGCTGACACCGGCGATGCGGCCATCGAACAGCACCAGCAGCGCGGCGCCCAGGCCGATCAGCGTGCCGCCGGCCAGCGAGGATATCGGTGTGAAGTGTTGCCAGTCGATCGACATCGCGGTCTCCTTTTCAAGGGTACCGGTCGATTGTACGCGCGAAAAAAAAGGCAATGCCAGCGCATGCCCGTTCGGTCAAGAGTGATGGCAACGCCCGTTTTCGCAAGTTATATCGAAAGCGAAGATCGCCCGGCGGCACAGGCGTGATGTCATGCGAACGCGCCGGGTTCACCGGTCTTCGGATACTGCGATCCGTTCCGGCACAGCTCGACGATTACGAAGCACTGCCTTATTGGCTGCTGCTATCATCGCTTGACACATGGGGAGCCGGGTATGGTGCCCGCCGGTTATTGCAGGATTACTCGAACCACGCCGCTCGCGAACCAGCGGATTTCATGATGGAACCAGCATTTATATGAACAGATTCTGGACGTTGAAACAATGGCTGTTGGAATTCCTGCTCGAGTGGATCATTCCCAAATTTTCGGTGGCGGCGGGCGTCTCGGCCGTCTCCGCGGTTTTTTTCAGCCTGGACCCATCCACGCCCGTATCGACGAAGGCAAATGAAAAATTCAACGCAATATTTTCATTGATCTCTTATGACTGGTTCGTTCCCGTTACGGTGGCATTTGGAATATTATTGATTATCAGTATTTCCATCAGGGGCCATGCCAATGGCAGCAGGACGAAATTCCATGCCTTTTCATTGCACGCTGAAAAATTATCCAAGGCATTGAATTTTCTTTACGGTTGTACCCTGGTCCCGCTGGTCGTCATTTGTACCGCCTCGGTCATGCATCGCGGCGCGGGCAGTGAAAATATCGGCTCCATGGCGTTCCTTGCCCTTTCCTACGTACTCATCGGTGCCGGCGTACACCTGCTGGGAAAGATGGATTCGCATCCCTGGGAAGGGCTGTCCTATGTGGTCTACGCCGATCATGCCATCGGCAACGATGCATTCGGTTTCGCCACGCTTGCCAGGCTGGAGCAGATGATGGCTTATCTCCCCTGGGCTGGCGATGTCGTGGTGGGAATTGAATCCCATGGCGGCTTTACGACGTTGTCGATCCCGTTGCACCTGAAGGCCGCCAGCTGGGATGATGAAGAGCTGGAGTGGCTGCGGCGGGCCACCTGGGCAGTCGAGATCGAATGGCAAAAGCTGGGCCTGCATTACGAAAGAACCATGTCCGTCGATATGGAACGCCGATTCAGGAGCGCGGTATATTCTGTCCAGGGTAAAAGTTCATCCGGCAAGGTTCATGAATACGTGATTCCCTGTTCGAATCGCAATTGAACTTCCCGACGCAGCGATGGGCGCCACCGATCGCATGTCAAGCCTGCTCCACCAGGCACGTTATCCGCCGGAGCATTGCTTCCGTGCCCGCGGATTCTATTCAAGCAAAAAAAAACCCGCCGGAGCGGGTTTTTCTTGCAGCGCAAACGAAGATTATTTCTTTTCTTCGGTAGCAGCGGCTTCGGCGGCAACCTGGCCAGCCGGGATCGAGGCGGTAGCGATCGTCAGATCGGAACCGTGGGTGATCAGCGTCACGCCTTCCGGCAGCGTCAGGTTCGATGCGTGCAGCGACGTGCCGACGTCCATGTTCGTCAGGTCGACGGTGATGAACTCAGGCAGCTGGCCTGGCAGGCACGAAACTTCGATTTCGTTGGTCACGTGGCTGATCGTCGCGCCGTGCAGTTTCACTGCAGGGGAGACTTCGGCGTTTTCGAAGTGCAGGGCCACTTTGACGTGCACTGGCTGGTTGGCGTCGACGCGCTGGAAGTCAGCGTGCAGCACCAGTTGCTTGTATGCGTGCATCTGGAAGTCGCGCAGCAGTACTTTCTGTACCTTGCCGTCGATTTCCAGGTCCAGCACGGCGCCGTGGAACGCTTCTTTTTTCAGCGCGTGGTACAGCGCGTTGTGGTCCAGGGCGATCGTCACAGGGGCTTCGGCGCCGCCGTAGATGATGCCAGGGGTCTGGCCGGAAATACGCAGGCGGCGGCTCGCACCCGTGCCCTGCAGTTCGCGTTTGAATGCAACAACTTTCATTTGATACTCCAAAAAGAGCCGGGGTATGCCCCCGTGGGTTTTGACACCCTTGATTAGAAGCCTCCCGCGACCAGGAGACTCCGGAAATCGGCGCGATCGCATGCATGCGGCCGTGCCGGATAAAACACACGGCGCGGCCGGTCTTTCGACCGGTCGCGCCGCAGTAATTCAGTGCTTCGCCGAAAAAATCAGTCGACGAACAGGGAGATCACGGAATCGCCCTTGATGATGCGCTTGAACGTCTCTGCCAGCAGCGGTGCGCAGGTCAGTTGACGGATCTTGCCGCAGGCCTTGCCGGCGTCGGACAGCGGGATCGTGTCCGTCACCACCAGTTCGTCCAGCGACGAATTGGTGATGCGCTCGATCGCCGGGCCGGACAGCACCGGGTGCGTGCAATAGGCAACCACTTTCTTGGCGCCGCGTTCCTTCAGCACTTCGGCGGCTTTCACCAGCGTGCCGGCGGTATCGACCATGTCGTCCATGATCACGCAGTTGCGGCCTTCCACGTCGCCGATGATGTTCATCACTTCGGAAACGTTGGCTTTCGGACGGCGCTTGTCGATGATCGCCAGGTCGCAGCCGAGGCGCTTGGCCAGCGCGCGGGCGCGCACCACGCCGCCCACGTCCGGCGACACCACCAGCAGGTCCTGGTAGTCGCGCTTCTGCAGGTCGCCCAGCAGGATCGGCGAAGCGTAGATGTTATCGACGGGAATATCGAAGAAGCCCTGGATCTGGTCGGCGTGCAGGTCCATGATCAGGACGCGCTCGACACCGGCTTCTTCCAGCATGTTGGCGACGACCTTGGCCGAGATGGCGACCCGGGCCGAACGCGGACGACGGTCCTGGCGGGCATAGCCGAAATACGGGATGGCGGCCGTGATGCGGCCAGCGGATGCGCGTTTCAGCGCGTCGACCATCAGGATGAGCTCCATCAGGCTGTCGTTGGTCGGTGCGCAGGTCGATTGCAGCACGAAGACGTCCTTGCCGCGAACGTTCTCGTTGATTTCGACCATTACTTCGCCGTCCGAGAATTTCGAAACGACCGCTTTGCCGAGGGGGATGCCGAGATTTTTCGCGACCCCTTCTGCCAACGCAGGATTAGCGTTGCCGGTAAAAACCATCAGGTTTTCATAAGCCATGGGAGTCCCAGGAAGGTAAGCTTTTGAACTGAATACCACCGGATCGAGTCCAGTGTGTGAATAAAAACGCGGAATAAAAAAGCCCCGGCTCAGCAGGGGCATTTTTGTTTTTTTCTAGGCTGTCTGGCTGTGAATCCCGATCGACAGACCTGAAGAATTGGTGGCAGGGGAACAAGGATTCGAACCTTGGTATGCCGGAATCAAAATCCGGTGCCTTAACCAGCTTGGCGATTCCCCTACGCTTGACTGACTGTGCTTCATCAGATGGCGAGCATTATACTAGCAAAACGACGAAACACCAAATCTTTTTACGCTTCGCAACTTTCAGACTGGAACATCTCCATCGGATGCCTGCGCAGCGCCTTTGCTTTCCACCCCTTCCAGGTGGAGGGTGCCGTTGCCCCGAAGGCATCCAACACCGCATCGGCCTGTTCTTCGCCGTGAAACGCGCAGAACACGCATGCACCAGAGCCAGTCATCCTGGCATCGCCGTGAACCCCCAGCCATTCGACCGCCTGTGCCACCGGCGGGAACAAGCGGGAGGCCACTTGTTGCAAATCGTTTTTCCCGAACTGCCGCAGCCCGATATTCTGGTCAGCGAAGTGCCTGGAAAAGTCCGAGATTATGACGGCGGCTGTGTTCCTTGTCAAATGTTCCGACGTAAAAATGTCGCCTGTCGGCACCTGCACGCCGGGTTCGATGACGACATACCAGCAGTCCGGCCCGTCAACGGGCCGCAGCGCCTCGCCCACGCCCTCTGCGAACGCCGTTTCGCCGAACAGGAAGAAGGGAATGTCGGCCCCCAGCGGCAGGCCCAGGTCCATCAATTCCTGCTTCGACAGGCCGCCATGCCACAGCCGGTTCAGCGCCAGCAGCGTGGTGGCCGCGTCGGAGGAGCCGCCGCCCAGGCCGCCGCCCATCGGCAAGACCTTGTGCAGCGCGATGTCCACGCCCGGCGGCGGCGTGCCCGTGCGGCGCGCCACTTCCGCCTGCAGCAGGCGCGCGGCGCGAACGACCAGGTCGCTGTCTTCCGGCACGCCCGGCACGTCGGTCACGCGGCGGATCCGTTCGTCGCCGCGCAGCGTGAAGTCGAGCGTGTCGCAGCGGTCGATCAGCTGGAACACCGATTGCAGCAGGTGGTAGCCGTCCGGGCGCCGGCCCGTGACGTGCAGGAACAGGTTCAGCTTGGCCGGCGCAGGGCAGCTCATCAGGCTCCGCATGGTCAGCTGCCCGCGTCGATGACGATGCGGATCTCGATGCGCTCGATATCGCCGTCCGCGCCGCCCGCGCCACGGCGCGCATCGATGCGCAGCGGCTTCGGTGTCGCGCCGCCCTGCTGCCACGACACGAAATCGAGCTGCCATCCGTCGCGCGTGGTCACCTTCGGCTGCGCCGGGCTGGCGGCAAAGCGCTTGCCGTCCGCCGCCACCGCGTAACCCTGCAGCCAGTCGCGCAGGCCGGATACCGGCAGCGGCCAGCCCAGCGCCTGCATCGACAGCGCATCCACGTCCGGCGCGCTGCGCGGCGGGTTGCTGCCTTCCTTGAACACCGCTTCGCCGGGGGTGACGGCGATCGTGGCGATCGTCTGGCCGAGCGGCGAGGACAGCGTCACATCGGTGCGCGCGCCGTGCTGGCGCCAGGCGAACTTGCCGGAGATCGACTCCTGCTTGCCATCGCGGACATAATTGACGGAGAGGCGGCCATCGAGGTCGATCGTGTCGGCGTAGGGCGCGACGACGGCGTTCGACACGGGGGTGGAAGGCGCGGTGGCGCAGCCGGCCAGCGCAGCGAAGGTGGCGGCCATGGCGGCCAGCGAGGCGGTGTGGATCAGGCGTGTGACCGGCATCAGGCTTGGGATCGGCATCAGGCTTCTTATCGTCATGCGAACTCTATAAACTGGTATTCAGGCGCGCCAGCGTATCACGCAGCGCGTCGTTCTTCGGGTCCTTGGCGCTGGCTTCGCGCCACAGCTTGCGCGCATCGTCCTGCCTGCCCTGCCGCCACAGCACCTCGCCCAGGTGCACGGCGATCTCGGCATCGTTGCGCAGCGCGTAGGCCTTGCGCAGCGTGGCTTCCGCTTCGGCCAGATTGCCCTGGCGGAACTGTACCCAGCCCATCGAATCCATGATGTACGGATCGTTCGGCGCCATCCGCAGGGCCTTGTCGATCAGCGCATGCGCTTCGTCGAGCCGCACGCCCCGTTCGGCCAGCGCGTAGCCGAGCGCGTTGTAGGCATGATGATTGTCCGGCACCGCCGCCATCACCTTGCGCAATGCCGCTTCCATTTCCGCCGGCTTGTCCTGCTTTTCGGCGGCCAGCGCGAAGTCGTACAGCAGGTCCGGGCTGTCCGGGAAGCGCTGCACGGCATCGGCCAGCAACGTGTAGGCTTCGGCGCCGCGGCCGGCGTCGCGCAGTAGCTGGCCTTCGGTCTGCACCACCTCGGCCTGCTCGGCGGGATCGACGGCGGCGATCTCGTGCAGCATCGTGCGGGCCCGTTCCAGGTTGCCCTTCTTCGCCGTCAGGTGCGCGCTTTTCAGGCGCGATGTCATGTACAGGCGCGGTTCGGCGCTGCTGACCTGGTCCAGCCAGGCCAGCGCCCCGTCGAGATCGCCACGCTCCTCGGCGATCTGCGCCAGCAGCGCGAAGCCCTTCGACGGATCGCGCTCGGGATCGTCGCTTTCGCCCAGCACGGCCACGAAGCGGCGCAGGTAGCCTTCTGCACCCGGCGGATCGCCGGCCTGCAGCGACATGATGCCCAGCGCGTACAGCGTGCCCGGATTATCGGGCTCATCCTTGAGCATCTGCTCGAACTGGGCGCGCGCGCCGTCGTATTTCTTCTGTTCGACCAGCAGGCGCGCATAGGCGGAACGCACCTCGCGCGCGCCCGGATTCTTCTTCAGGAAGCCGGCGAACAACTGGCTCGCGGCATCGGCGTCGCCCATCACCTGGGCCAGCGTCAGCACGGCCAGTTCGGAATCGCCTTTCAGTTCCAGCGCGCGCCTCGCCTCCTGCAAGGCGCGATCGCGGTTTTCGGCCGCATACGCCGCCTGGGCCAGCACCAGGTGGCTCTCCATCATCCCGGCATGCGGCGCGAGCACCCGTTCCATCAGCGCGAACGCGGCGGCCTTGTCCTTCGCCCGCAGCAGGTATTGCTGCATCTGGAACATGATCAGGCCGCGCGCCTCGGCCGGGGCCCCGTTCAGGCGCTGCGCGAACACCTGCTCCGACTCGGCGAGGTCGTCGCCCAGCACGGAAAAGCCCAGGAAATACTGCACCGCCTCGTCGGAATCGGGGGCCAGTTCGCGCCACAGGCGGATCGCCGCCAGCGCCTCGTTGCCCTGCTTCGCCGCCAGCGCCATTTCGGCCGAGCGGCGCGCCAGCCGCGGATCGCGGGTCTGCTGCGCCAGCACCATCATCGACACATAGGCGCTTTGCCACTGCCCCCGCTTGAAATCGAGTTCGGCCTTCGTCAGCTTGTAGAACAGGTCGCTGGTCAGCTCGACGGCGGGCAGTTTTTCCTCGTGCTGCAGGGTGGCGGCGATGGCATCGCCGCCGGACTCGCCGGGCGCCGCCTCCGCCACGGCCGGCGGCACCGGCGGGACGGCGGCATCGCCGTCAACCTGTTTTTGCGGCGCAACAGCGCACGCGGACAACAGCGCCGAGAGGGTTACAATGGCGAGTGCGTATTTCAAGGCTTGAATCCAGGTCGGGTCAAACCCTGATTCTACGCCCAACCCATCGCCTGCGCGGCTTTGCAGGTGTAACGAAGTCTAGTCGGACGGCGCGCCGTCCCCCCATCCGCCCCCTATGCCAGAATTACCGGAAGTCGAAGTCACCCGGCGCGGCGTCGCGCCCCACATCGAAGGCCGCGCCGTGCGCGAAGTGGTGCTGCGCCGCACGGGCCTGCGCTGGCCCTTCCCCGCCGCCCTGCATGAAATCCTGCTGGACCGCACGGTGCTCGCCACCGGCCGGCGCGGCAAGTACCTGCTGGTGGAATTCGAGCACGGCACGCTGATCATCCACCTGGGCATGAGCGGCCACCTGCGCGTGCTGCCACCCGGCGTGCCGGTGCAGAAGCACGACCACATCGACCTGGTCGTCGACGGCCCGGACGGCCCGCAAATCCTGCGCATGACCGACCCGCGCCGCTTCGGCGCCGTGCTGTGGCACCCGAAGGAAGAAGGCGAGCTGGACACGCACCTGCTGCTGCGCGGGCTGGGCGTGGAGCCGCTCGGGCCGGCGTTCACCGGCGAACTGCTGTACCGCAAGACGCGCGGGCGCAGCGTGGCGGTCAAATCCGCGCTGCTGGCCGGCGACATCGTGGTCGGCGTCGGCAACATCTACTGTTCCGAAAGCCTGTTCCGCGCCGGGATCAACCCGAAGACGCCGGCCGGCCGCATCGGCCTGGCCCGCTACGAAAAGCTGGCGCAGGCGATCCGCGACGTACTGGCCGAGGCGATCGTGCAGGGCGGCAGCACGCTGCGCGACTTCATTGCCGTCAACGGCCAGTCGGGCTATTTCCAGAACACGTATTTTGTCTACGACCGCGCCGGGCTGCCGTGCCGCGTGTGCGGGGCGCCGATCCGGCAGGTCAAGCAGGGGCAGCGCTCGACGTTCTACTGTCTCGTTTGCCAAAAATGATTGTCAGAAATGAGCCAGCAATGAGGGATGGACGACAGCCATGATGCGCGACCTCGAACAGTACAGTGCCTGGCGCCAGGGCGTGGCGGCGGCGCTGCGCGCCTACCGCGACGGCGCGCAGGCGGCGGACCTGCTCGATGCGGCCGCCGCCCAGCGCATCGCCCGCACGCTGGCGCGGCTGGCGGACGACAAGCTGTCCGTCGCGTTCGTGGCCGAATTTTCGCGCGGCAAATCGGAACTGATCAACGCGATCTTCTTCGCCGACTACGGGCAGCGCATCCTCCCCTCCGCCGCCGGCCGCACGACGATGTGCCCGACCGAGCTGCTGTACGATCCGGCCTATCCGCCGTCGATCCGGCTGCTGCCGATCGAGACGCGGGCGGCCAACCTCTCCACCAGCGATTACCGCGACGACCCGCGCGCCTGGACCGTGCTGCCGCTGGACGTGAACACCGCCGCCGACATGCACGACGCCTTCCGCCAGGTGAGCCAGACCCGCGCCGTGCCGGTGGAGGAAGCGCGCCGCTACGGCCTGTACGACCCGGACGATCCCGATCTCGCCGCCACCGTGAATGGCGAAGGCATGGTGGAGATCTCGCGCTGGCGCCACGCGATCATCAACTTCCCGCATCCGCTGCTCAGGCAGGGCCTGGTGATCCTCGACACGCCGGGCCTGAACGCGATCGGCACCGAGCCGGAGCTGACGCTGAACCTGATCCCGCACGCGCACGCGGTGCTGTTCATCCTGGCCGCCGATACCGGGGTGACGAAAAGCGACATCGAAGTGTGGCGCGAGCACATCGGTGCCGGCGCGGGCCGGATGGTGGTGCTGAACAAGATCGACGGCATGTGGGACCCGCTGCGCTCCGCCGCCGAGGTCGACGACGAGATCGCCCGCCAGGCCGCGCACGCGGCGCAGCTGCTGGCGGTCGATGCCGGCCAGGTGTTCCCGGTCTCGGCGCACAAGGCGCTGGTGGCGAAGATCACCGGCGACGCGGCACTGCTGGAACGCAGCCGCATCGGGCAGCTGGAACAGGCGCTGTTCCACGAGCTGATTCCCGCCAAGAAGGAGATCGTGCGGCAGCGCCTGGCCGACGACCTGGGCGCGCTGAACGGCGCGCAGGCGGCGGTGCTGGGTGCCCGGCAGCGCGGCATCGCCGAGCAGCTGCACGAACTGACCAGCCTGCGCGGCAAGAACCGCAACGTGATCGCCCACATGGTGCGCCGCGTGGAAGCGGAAAAGAAGGAATTCGACGCCAGCCTGTTCCGGATGCAGGCGGCGCGCGCCACGTTCACGCGCCTGTCGACGGAGCTCTATGGCACGCTGGGCATGGACATGCTGCGCGACCATGTGCTGCGGGTGCGCACGGGCATGGCGCGCAGCCACTGGTCGGCCGGCCTGCGCGAGGCGGTGCGGATCTTCTTCGACAGCGTGCAGGCGGAGCTGGAGCGGTCGGACCGCAAGGCCGGCGAGATCCGCGACACGATGCAGGCCGTCTACCAGCAGTTCGCCGCCGAGCATGGCGTGGCGCTGCCGCCGCCGCCGCCGTTCGCGCTGGCGAAGTACCGCGTGCAGGTGTCCGACATCGAAGCGATCTACCAGCGGCAGTTCGGCGCCGCCGCGTTGCTGACCACCAGCCGGGCCGTGCTGATGGAGCGCTTCTTCGACACGATCGCGTCGCAGGTCAAGCGCTGCTTCAAGGCGGCCAACGCGGAATGCGAGAGCTGGCTGAAGGTGATCATGGCGCCGCTGGAGGCGCAGATCCGCCAGCACCGCGAACAACTGAAGGGCCGCCAGGCATCGATCGGGCGCATCCACGATGCCGCCGACACGCTGGAACAGAAGATCGAGGCCTTCGAGCGCACCCGGGCGGCGCTCGAAGGGCAGAAGGAACAACTGGCCGCGCTGGCCCGGGCGATCGCGGCCGCCATCGATACGGAACCGCGCGCGGAACCCGCTCCACAATAGAAAGACGAACTTGCAGTACGAAGACCCTACTTTTTCAGCCGCGCTGATCGCGTGGCAGCAGCAGCACGGACGCCACACGCTGCCGTGGCAGAACACCCGCGATGCCTACCGCATCTGGCTTTCCGAGATCATGCTGCAGCAGACGCAGGTGGCCGCGGTGCTCGGCTACTACGCCCGCTTCCTGGAGCGCTTCCCCACCGTGCACGAGCTGGCCGCCGCGCCGGTCGAGGATGTGATGGCGCAATGGAGCGGCCTCGGTTACTACACGCGGGCGCGCAACCTGCACCGGTGCGCGCAGCGCGTGGTGGCGGAATACGGCGGCGTGTTCCCGGCCGATCCGGCGCTGCTGGCCGACCTGCCCGGCATCGGCCGCTCCACGGCCGCGGCGATCGCCGCGTTCTCGGGCGGCGCGCGGGCCGCGATCATGGACGGCAACGTCAAGCGGGTGTTCGCGCGCGTGTTCGGCATCGATACCTTTCCCGGCGAACGGAAAACGGAAGAAGCGATGTGGCGCCGCGCCGAGGCGCTGCTGCCCGCGCAGGGCATCGAATCGTACACGCAGGGCCTGATGGACCTGGGCGCCACGCTGTGCACCCGCAGCAACCCGGATTGCCCGCGCTGCCCGATGCAGGCGCGCTGCGTGGCCTTCGCCACCGGCCGCACGAAAGAGCTCCCGGTGCGCAAGCCGAAAAAGACGACGCCGGAAAAGCACACGGTCATGCTGCTGGCCGTGCATGGCGGCCAGGTGCTGCTCGAACAGCGGCCGGGCGCCGGCATCTGGGGCGGCCTGCTGTCGCTGCCCGAGGTGAACGGCCATGTGGCGCTCGACGACGACGGGGAGCCCGGCTTCGATGACGACGCGGTGGCGCGGGCGCTGCTGCCGTTCGGCGTGGCCGAATCGCAGGAACGCCTCAATACCATCATGCACGGCTTCACGCACTACAAACTGCATATCGTGCCGGTGCTGGCGACGCTGGCGCAGCGCGCGCCGCTGGCGGCCGATGGCCGGTTCGTGTGGCTGGACGTGGCGCGGCTCGCGGACGCGGCGCTGCCCGCGCCGGTGAAGAAACTGCTGATGGAACTGCTGGGAGCGCAGGCGCAGGCGCGCATGTTCTGAAGCGCCGGCATTGGCCGCGCCGCCGGCCGCTGCAAGCGGCCGGGAAGGTGGCTACCGGGGTGGCCACCGGGGTGGCCGCAACTCAGAGCTCTTCGAGGGAATACAGGTTCCGGTGCACATGGATTGCATAGCGGTCCGTCATGCCCGCGATGTAGTCGGCGATGCGCCGCGCCTGTTTCGTTGCATCGCCCGACGGTTCGCGGTAATCCGGCGGCAGCAGTTGCGGGTCGGCCGTGAATGCGTCGTACAGCTCGCGCACCATCCGGCTGGCCTTGAGCCGCATGCGGTTCACCTTGTAGTGGCGGTACAGGTTCTCGCGCAGGAAACGCTTCAGCTCGGTCGCATCCTTGCGCATCGGGTCCGAGAAACGGATCAGCGGCGGCGCGGCGCGCACGTCGTCGATGCCTTGCGGATTCGCCTCGAGGATGCGGGCCTGCGACGTGACGATCAGGTCGTCCGCCAGCGCCGTGATCAGGCGGCGCAGCGTTTCGTAGATGGCCCGGCGGCCCGTCAGCCCCGGGTAGGCGGCCTGCACTTCGCGCCACAGCCGGGCAAAGAAATCCACCTGCTCCAGCTGGGCGATCGTGATCAGGCCGGAACGCAGGCCGTCGTCGATGTCGTGGCTGTTGTAGGCGATCTCGTCGGCCAGGTTGGTCAGTTGCGCTTCCAGCGACGGTTGCGTCCTGTCGAGGAAACGCTGCGCCACGTCGCCCAGCTGCCGGGCATTGTGGGCGGAGCAGTGCTTGAGGATGCCCTCGCGCGTCTCGAACATCAGGTTCAGGCCGTCGAACGCGCCGTACTGTTCCTCGAGGTGGTCGACCACGCGCAGGCTTTGCAGGTTGTGCTCGAAGCCGCCGTGGTCCTTCATGCATTCGTTGAGCACGTCCTGCCCCACGTGGCCGAACGGCGTGTGGCCCAGGTCGTGCGCCAGCGCGATCGCTTCCACCAGGTCTTCGTTCAGCCGCAGGTTGCGCGCCAGCGAACGGCCCACCTGCGCCACTTCCAGGCTGTGCGTGAGCCGGGTGCGGAACAGGTCGCCTTCGTGGTTCAGGAAGACCTGCGTCTTGTATTCGAGCCGGCGGAACGCGGTCGAATGGATGATGCGGTCGCGGTCGCGCTGGAACTGGCTGCGCGAGGCGTGCGGGGTTTCGGCGAAATGGCGGCCGCGCCCCTGGTCCGAACGGGCGGCGTAGGGAGCGAGCGCCTCTTCCATGCTCACTCCACGCAGGCCGCGATGGTGGCCAGCAGCGCGTCGTGCGGCGCCGTGGTCACGATGGCCGTGCCCAGCGGCTTGATCAGGATGAACTTGATCGCGCCGCCCTCGTTTTTCTTGTCCACTTCCATCAGCTCCAGCCAGCGGTCGATGCCCAGGTCGGGCGCCTTGACGGGCAGTCCCGCCGCGGCGACCACGTTGCGGATGCGCTCGAGCGTTGCCGCATCGATGTAGCCCAGGCGATGCGACAGGTCGGCCGCCATCACCATGCCGCAGCCGACGGCTTCGCCGTGCAGCCAGGCACCATAGCCCATGCCGGCCTCGATCGCGTGGCCGAACGTGTGGCCGAAGTTCAGGATCGCCCGCAGGCCCCCTTCGCGCTCGTCCTGCCGCACCACGTCGGCCTTGATTTCGCAGGAACGGGCGATCGCATAGCCCAGCGCGGCGCGGTCGCCCGCCACCAGCTTGCCGATGTTCTCCTCGGTCCAGTCGAAGAAATCCTCGTCGATGATGGGGCCGTACTTGATCACCTCGGCGAGGCCGGCCGCCAGCTCGCGCTGCGGCAGCGTTTCCAGCGTGGAGGTATCGGCCAGCACCACTTTCGGCTGGTAGAACGCGCCGATCATGTTCTTGCCCAGCGGGTGGTTAATGCCGGTCTTGCCGCCGACCGAGGAATCGACCTGCGACAGCAGCGTGGTGGGCACCTGGATGAAATCGACGCCGCGCATGTAGGACGCGGCGGCATAGCCGGTCAGGTCGCCGATGACGCCGCCGCCGAGCGCGACCAGCGTGGTCTTGCGGTCGCACTTGTTGGCCAGCAGCGCATCGAAGATCTGCATCAGGCTCGACCAGTTCTTGTGTTCCTCGCCGTCTTCCAGCACAACGGAAATGACTTCCTTGCCGGCCGCCGCCAGCGGGGCGGCCACGCGCTCCAGGTACAGCGGCGCGACGGTGGTGTTGGTGACGATCGCGACCTTGCGGCCGGTGACATGGCGCGCCAGCAGCGCTTCGTCGAGCACGGCCGGGCCGATCGAGATCGGGTAGCTGCGCTCGCCGAGGTCCACGTTCAGGAGGATGTTGGTCTGTTCGTTCATGGAGGATTGTGCCTGCGTCATGCAGTTCGGCGCATCCTGGCAAGCCAGGGCGTCGAGCTGGTTGATGATGATCTGGACCATCGATTGTACGTTAGGTCGACCCGTATCGACGACGAGGCGTGCCATCTCCAGGTACAGCGGCTCGCGCTGGGCGAGCAGTTCCTCGAGTTTCCGGCGTGGATCGGCGGTTTGCAGCAGCGGGCGGTTCTTGTCGTGGCCGGTGCGCGCGAGGATGCTGGTGATGCCGGCGCGCAGGTAGACGACGGTGCCGCGCTCCTGCAGCAGCGCGCGCGATTCCGGATCGAGGATGGCGCCGCCGCCGGTGGCGAGCACGATGCCCTCCTGGCCGGAGAGGTCGCGGATCACCTCCGCTTCGCGGCGCCGGAAGCTGGCCTCCCCCTCGATCTCGAAGATCCACGGGATCGTGGCGCCGGTGCGCTCCTCGATCTCGTGATCGGAATCGACAAAGCGCATGCCAAGTTTGCGGGCGAGCAGGCGGCCGATCGTCGTCTTGCCCGCCCCCATCAGTCCTACCAAAAATACATTTTGCATCGCGGATCAGATTAGTGCATATCGCACCATTGTAATCCGAGTGACGCGACTGGCGGCCGCGGGATGGCGAGAGGAAGATGGCGCCCGCGTCGCTGGTGTCGGACACCTTCAGGTGTCGGACACCGGTTTTCGCCAACATCCTGCCAATGTCGTCGCTAAAAGCCGGCGCCCGACACCAGCCCGCCGGCACCGCCGCTGGTGTCGGCCGCCGTGATAGCCCGACACCAGGCTTCCTACCGCGCAGTCACCTTCTCCGCCACGATCTTCGGCGTGATGAACACCAGCAACTCGGTCTTTTCGCTGGTGCGGCTGGTGGTCTTGAACAGGTGGCCGAGCACCGGCACGTCGCCCAGCAGCGGCACTTTCGAGACCGAGTTGCGCTCGGTCTGCTGGTAGATGCCGCCCAGCACGACGGTGCCGCCGTTTTCCACCATCACCTGCGTCTTCACGTGCTTGGTGTCGATCGCGAAGCCGGCGCGGGTTTCGGCGCCCACGCTGTCCTTGTTGACGTCGACATCGATGACCACGTTGCCGTCCGGCGTGATCTGCGGGATCACTTCGAGGCGCAGGTTGGCCTTGCGGAACACGATCGACGTGGCGCCGCTGCTGGTGGCCACCTGGTAAGGCAGTTCCAGGCCCTGTTCGATCGTGGCCACCGACTTGTCGGCCGTGACCACGCGCGGGCTGGAGATGATCTTGCCGGTGCCGTCCGCTTCCAGCGCCGACAGTTCCAGGTTCAGGAACCGGTTCGCGGCCGAGTTGAACAGGCTCACGGCCAGGCTGCCCGCCGCCACGCCGTTGATCGGCGCCGCCGGCAGGTTGATGAACTGGGTGTTGTTGAAGTCATCCGCCGAGTCCGACGACACGACCTGGCCGGTCAGCCGGCCGGCGCCCGTCATGTTGCCCGAAACCAATGCATGATTGCCGCCCTGCGTGCCCTTGAAGTCGGCGAAGCCCAGCTTGGCGCCGAGGTTGCGCGTGAAGCCGTCGTTGGCCTCGACGATGCGCGCCTCGATCAGCACCTGCCGGGAGGCGATGTCGGTCTTCGACAGCAGCTTGCGCACTTCTTCCAGCCGGGACGGGATGTCGGTGACGAACAGCTGGTTGGTGCGCGGTTCGATGATCGCGCTGCCGCGGCGCGACAGGATGCGGTTCTTCGCATCGCTGGCGCCATCGAGCCCGAACACCATCTTGAACGATTCGGCCTTCTGGTAATTGAGCTGGAAGATTTCCGATTTCAGCGGTTCCAGGTCGGCGATCTGGGCACGCTGTTCCAGTTCGAGCTTTTCCTTGGTCAGCAGTTCTTCCTTCGGCGCGATCCAGATCACGTTGCCGTTCTTGCGCATGTCCAGGCCCTTGGCCTGCAGGATCACGTCCAGCGCCTGGTCCCACGGCACGTTCTTCAGGTGCAGCGTCAGGCTGCCCGCCACGCTGTCGGAGGAGACGATGTTCAGGCCCGAGATGTCGGCCACGGCCTGCAGCGCCGCGCGCACTTCGATGTTCTGGAAATTGAACGAGACCTTCTCGCCGCGGTAGCCCTGCGTGCCCTGCACCAGCCTGGCCGGATCTTCCTTGACCGGCCGGACTTCCACCACCAGCTGGGTGTCGCTCTGGTACACGTTCTGTTCCCACAGGCCGGTGGCCTCGACCTGCAGCCGCACGTTGTCGCCGTGCGGCGCGGCGGTCACGCGCGTGACCGGGGTGCCGAAATCGGTCACGTCGAGCCGGCGGCGCAGCGTTTCCGGCACGGCCGTCTTCAGGAAATCGACGGTTACGCCTTGCGGGCCCTGCTTCACGTCGACGGCCACCGCGTTGTTCGGCAGGTCGACGACGATGCGGCCTTCGCCGCCGGTACCGCGGCGGAAATCGATCGCCCTGAGCACCGGCTTGCCGGGCGCCTTCGACGGCGCATCCGCCGCCGGACCCGCCGGCAACCGGGCCGGTGCGGCGGACACGGGCACACCGCGCGCATCGAGCGCGGTGGCAACGCCGCCCGTCCCCTCGATCGTCAGGATCACGTTCCTGCCCTCCACCGCGGTGGCGTAGTTCAGCGCGCGCTTGAGGTTGAACACGAGCCGCGAGCGGTCGCCCGCCTGCACCGCGTTCACGCTGCGCAGGTCGCCCACCTCGATGTCCTGCGCCGTCTTGCCGGTGGCATTGCTGGTCTGGCCGAAGTCGAGCGCGATGCGCGGCGGGTTCGCGGTGGCGAAGCCGGCCGGTGCCCGGTCCGGCGCATGGTCGAGCGCGATCTTCACGATCACGTTCGTGCCCTGCCGGCTGGCGGTCACGGATTCGATCGCATTGCCCCCCTGCGCGTGGGCCAGCGCGGCGGCACCGGCCAGCGCCAGCGCGGCGCCGAGGCGGCGCATGGTATCGGTTGCGATCATTGCTTGTTCTCCTGGCTTTGCTGCAGTTCCAACGTACTGGTGCGCTCGATCCATTCGCCGCTCGCATCCTGTACCGTTTCCTTCACGTTGACGGAAGTCTCCGTCACCGACGTGATCACGCCGTAGTTCTGGCCCAGCCGCTGCCCGGTGCGCACCTGGTGCACCGACTGGTCGATCTGCAGCAGGGCGAATATGGCGCGACCCTTCTGCAGCATGCCCACCATCCGCATCGTATCGAGGGGAAAGCCCTCGAGCGGCTCCTTGCGCCGGGCGGTGTCCGGCGCGGCGCCGGTGCCGGGGCGCGCGGCATCGCCGCCGGCCAGCAGCTTGTTCGGGTTGAACGGGTCGGGCCCGCCGGCCGACGCGTAGGCGAACGGCACGAAGGTCTTCGGCTCGACCAGCGGCTTGACGGCCACGCGGGTGGTGGCGTCCACTTCCTTCATCCACTGGCGCACTTCCTGTTCGTCGCGGTCGCCGCAACCGCCCAGCAAGCCGGCCAGCGCCAGCACCAGCATCGGTGCCCCGGCGGTCGGCGAAATCCCGTGCTTCATTTCTTCGCGCCCTTCTTCTCGGCGGCCGCCTTCTTCTGCGCGGCCACTTCTTCCTGGTCCAGGTAACGGAAGGTCTTGGCAATCGCATTGAGCGTCAGCGTGCCGTCCTTGTTGGTCACCAGTTCCATGTTGTTCAGCGTGACGATGCGGGGCAGGTTCGCCATGTCGCCGGCGAACGCGCCCAGGTCGTGGTAGTTGCCGGTCACCTTGATGTCGATCGGCAGTTCGGCGTAATAGTCCTTCACCACGACCTGGCCCGGCTTGAACAGCTCGAACTGCAGGCCGCGGCCCACGCCGGCCTGGTTGATGTCCGACAGCAGCGCCGCCATCTCGGCCTTGCTCGGCAACTGCTTTTCCAGCCGTACCACGTACTGGTCGACCTGCGACTTCTGCGCCGTCAGCGCATCGAGGTTGATCGCCTGCGCGGTCTTCTGGCGGTACTGGTCGCGCAACTGCAGCTCCTGCGCCGCGCCCGCCTCCTGCTCCTCGAACTGGGTGCTCCAGTAGCCGAAGTACCCCAGCACCAGCACGCCGAGCGCCACGCCGATGCCGCACAGGATGCGCGGCGCCAGCGGCCACTGGCCGGGGTGCACGCCGTTCAGGCCGTGGAACTGGGCGCCGAGCGAGCCCGCCAGCCGCCGCATGTCCATCCCCTTGTCGATATCCTTGCCGGTTGCCATGTCAGATCGCCTTCGCGGCCGGTGCCGGCGTGCCGGCCTTGCCGCCGCCGTGGTTGTCGTTGCCTTCGTCCTTGCTTTCTTCCTTGTCGCGCGGCCGCTTGATGCCCACGATGAGCGAGAATTCCACGACCTTGCGCGGGTTCTTCGCCTGGCCGATCGTGCCGGCCTTCACTTCGATCAGGTCGGGGCGTTCCAGCCACGGCGAAGCGCTCGACAGGTTGCGCAGCAGCCCGGACACCCGTTCCTGCGATTGCGCGTAGCCGTCGACCGCCACGCGCTGCCCATCCTGCCGGAAGCCCTTCAGGTACACGCCCTCCGGCGTCTGCCGCACCAGTTCGTCGAGCAGGTAGACGGGCTGGTTGCGGTCGCCCTGCAGGTCCTCGACGGCCTGCTGGCGCGCCTTCAGCGCCTCGATCTCCTGCTTCAGCGTGGCGATGCGGGCGATCTTCACGTCCAGCGCGGCGATCGAATCGCGCAGCAGCGCGTTGCGCTGCTCCTGCACGGCCAGCGCGCGCGCGTTGTAGCCGCCCACCAGCAGCACGATGCCGATGCCGATCAGCGCCGCCAGCACCAGCAGCGCCACGAATGCCGCCTTGCGCTGCTTGCGCTTTTCCTCGCGGTGCGGCAACAGGTTGATGCGAACCATCAGTCGAACCTCCTCAGCGCGAGGCCGCAGGCGACCAGGTAGGCCGGCGCGTCGGCGCGCAGCTGCTGTTCGCGCACGCCGGGTGCCAGCGCCATGCCCTGGAATGGCGAGATCACGGCGCCCGGGATACGGGTGCGCGAGGCCACGATATCCAGCAGGCCGGGCAGCAAGGCGCAACCGCCGGCCAGCAAGACCTGGTCGATCTTCGTGTAGGGCGTGGAGGTGAAGAAGAACTGGATCGCGCGGGTGACTTCCAGCGCGGCCGATTCCAGGAACGGCTGCAGAACGTCTGCCGCATAGCCGGCCGGCAGGTCGCCCCCCTGTGCGTTCGCCTGCGGTGCATTGACCTGGGCTGCGTACGATTTCTTGCGCGACTCGGCTTCCTCGAACGCCAGGCCGTAGGCGCGCACGATATCCTGCGTCAGCGAGTTGCCGCCGAACGGCTGCTCGCGCTCCCACAGCGTGACGCCGTCCTGCATCACCGAAATCTGCGTCATCGATGCGCCGATCTGGAACAGCGCGATTACCTGCCCCTTGCCGCCGCCGGGCATCTGCGCGGTGACGCGCGCGGCCGCCGCGCGTGCCGCGTACGATTCGATATCCATCACCGAAGCCTTCAGGCCCGATGCCTCGGCCACGGCGACGCGATCCTCGATCTTTTCGCGACGCGCGGCGGCGAGCATCACCTCGATGTCGTCCTGCGAGCTGGCCACGGGGCCGATGACGTCGAAGTCCAGGCTCACGTCGTCGAGCGCGAAGGGAATGTACTGGCTGGCCTCGGATTCGACCTGCACTTCGAGCTGTTCTTCCGACAGGCCGGCGGGCAGCACGATCTTTTTCGTGATGACGGCGGCCGGCGGCATGCCCAGCGCCGCGTGGCGCGCGCGTGTGCCGCTCTTTTTCAGCAGGCGGCGCACGGCGTCCACGACCTGGTCCAGGTTCTCGATGTTGCCATCGGCGACCGCGCCGCGCGGCAGCGGCTCGACCGCGCAGCGCTCCACGCGCAGGCCATCCTTGCCGGCATCGGCGAGTTCGACCAGCCGCACGCCCGAACTGCTGATGTCGAGCCCCACGAGCGGCGGCGTGGCGCCACCGAACAAGGACTTCAAGTCTGGCATCATCGATGCATTCCCCGCCCGATGCGGCAAAGAGTCCGCTCCGGAATAATTGGCATAAAGTGAAAAAACCGTTTGAAAACCGTCACTTGGAACATAAATACCTGACGGCAAGATGGATGCTAGCAATTCCGCGAGGCAACTGTAAAGATATTTCCGCACGGCACTATGACTTTCATCTGCCCACCCGCCTGCAGAGTTTGCGGACTGTATAGCCGTGCCGATAACAGAGTTGTCGGCTTGGTCATGCGCCGCGGGGGCGGCACAGAGGGCAGGCCCGGGAAGCGTGCCCGCCAGGACGCGTCGCTTATAATGCGTGCACAAAATTTCAAAGGTTTACCCGCATGACTCCTCCGAACAACGCTTCTTCCAAAAAGTCCAAACCCAAGTCGCCGAAGAACTACCTGCTGCTGGCGCTGGGCTCCGTGGCCGGGCTGGGACTGGTCGCGGTGCTGCTGGTGGTCTTCGGGCTGGCGCTGGCCTACCCGAGCCTGCCTTCGCTCGATACGCTGACGGATTACCGGCCCAAGATGCCGCTGCGGATCTATTCCGCCGACAATGTGCTGATCGGCGAATTCGGCGAAGAGCGCCGCAACCTGGTGCGCTTCAAGGACATCCCGGACGTGATGAAGAAATCCGTGCTGGCGATCGAGGATGACCGCTTCTACGAGCACGGCGGCGTCGACTACCTGGGCATCCTGCGCGCGGCCGTGCACAATGCCACCGGTGGTGCGCGCCAGGGCGCCTCGACGATCACGCAGCAGGTGGCGCGCAACTTCTTCCTCTCCAGCGAACAGACGCTCAAGCGCAAGGCGTATGAAGCGCTGCTGGCCTGGAAGATCGAGCAGAACCTGACGAAGGACCAGATCCTCGAGGTCTACATGAACCAGATCTACCTGGGCCAGCGCGCCTATGGTTTCGCCTCGGCGGCGCAGATCTATTTCGGCAAGAACCTGCACGACATCACGATCGCCGAGGCGGCCATGCTGGCCGGCCTGCCGAAGGCCCCTTCCGCGTACAACCCGGTGGTCAACCCGAAACGGGCAAAGACGCGCCAGCAGTACATCCTGCAACGGATGGCGCAGCTGGGCTACATCACGCCGGCGCAGTATGAAGAAGCCAGGCACGAACAGCTGAAAGTAAAGACCGACAGCAGCGAGTTCGGCGTGCATGCCGAATACGTGGCCGAGATGGCGCGCCAGCTGGTGTACGAACAGTTCAAGGAAGACACCTACACGCGCGGCCTGAACGTGTTCACGACGATCACGAAATCGGACCAGGATGCGGCCTACCTGGCACTGCGCAAGGGCGTGATGGACTACGAGCGCCGCCATCCCTACCGCGGTCCGGAAGCCTACGTGGACCTGCCGCGCGAGCGCGCCGAAGCCGACGAGATCATCGAGACCGAACTGGCCGAGCACCCGGACAGCGACGACATCGTGGCCGCCATGGTGCTGTCGGCATCGCCGACGAAGGTGACGGCGATGACGGCATCGGGCGAGGAAATCACGATCACCGGCGCCGGCCTGTCGATGGCCAAGGGCTGGCTGGCCGAGAAGGCCGCGCCGAACCGCCGCGTGCGCCGCGGCGCGGTGATCCGCGTGATGCAGGAAGAGAAGGATTGGCAGATCACGCAGATGCCGGAAATCGAATCGGCATTCGTGGCCGCCAGCACCGAGGATGGCGCGATCAAGGCGATGGTGGGCGGCTTCGACTACAACCGCAACAAGTTCAACCACGTGACGCAGGCGTGGCGCCAGCCGGGTTCGTCGTTCAAGCCGTTCATCTATTCGGCCTCGCTGGAGCGCGGCCTGTCGCCGGCGACGATCATCAACGACGCGCCGATCTCGTTCGACGCCGGCCAGACCGGCGGCCAGGCGTGGGAACCGAAGAACTACGACGGCCGCTACGAAGGCCCGATGACGATGCGGCGCGGCCTGACGAAGTCGAAGAACATGATCTCGATCCGCATCCTGCACAAGATCGGCGCGAAATACGGCCAGGAATACACCACGCGGTTCGGCTTCGAGGCCGACAAGAACCCGCCCTACCTGACGCTGGCGCTGGGCGCCGGCGCCGTGACGCCGCTGCAGATGGCCGGCGCCTACGCCGTGTTCGCGAATGGCGGCTACAAGGTCACGCCCTACCTGATCTCGAAGGTCACCGATGCCAACGGCCGCGTGCTGTCGCAGGCCGCGCCGGACCGCGCCGGCGTGGAAGGCAACCGCGTGATCGACGAGCGCAACGCGTTCCTGATGGACTCGATGCTGCGCGACGTGGCGCGCTACGGCACCGCCGCCAAGGCCCAGCAAACCCTGAAACGCCCCGACTTGGCCGGCAAGACGGGCACCACGAACGATTCGATCGACGCCTGGTTCGCCGGCTACCAGTCGAAGCTGGTGGGCATCGCGTGGATCGGCTACGACCAGCCGAAGAACCTGGGCAACCGCGAAACGGGCGGCGGGCTGGCGCTGCCGATCTGGATCGGCTACATGCAGAAGGCGCTGAAGTCCATCCCGGTCGAGGAGCGGCCCGTGCCGGATGGGATCATCATGGCCAACGGCGAGTATTACTATGCCGAGAACCCGCCGGGCGTGGGCGTGGAAAGCCTGGAAGGCGCTTCGCGCGGCACGCCGGAAGAAGAAAAGGCGCGCGACGCCGTCAAGAACGAGCTGTTCTAAGCCAGCAACGCAAAACCGGGGACGTGCCTGCCGGGAGCCATCGCTCCCGGCAGGCACGTCCCTCTTTTTTATATATCGGGCATGACCTTGTCGAAACCAACACCCGCGCAATTGCGCACCGATGTCCTTTCCGGCATCACCGTCTCCCTCGCGCTCGTGCCGGAGGCGATCGCCTTCGCGCTGCTGGCCCGGGTGAGCCCGCTGACGGGCCTGTATGCCGCGTTCATCGTGTGCCTCGTCTCGGCCGCGCTGGGCGGCCGGCCGGGCATGATCTGCGGCGCCGCCGGCGCGCTGGCGGTGGTGATGACCGGCCTGGTCGTCAGCCACGGCGCCGAATACCTGTTCGCGGCGGTGGTGCTGATGGGCGTGTTCCAGCTGCTGTTCGCCGCGTTCAGGCTGGGCAAGTTCATCCGCATGGTGCCGCACCCGGTGATGCTGGGCTTCGTCAACGGCCTGGCGATCGTGGTCTTCATCGCCCAGTTCGGCCACTTCAAGGCGAACGGCCAGTGGCTGCAGGGCACGGCGTTGTGGACGATGCTGGCGCTGGTGGCGCTGACGATGGCGATCATCTACGCGCTGCCGCGGCTGACGAAGGCGGTGCCGGCGTCGCTGGCGGCGATCCTGGTCGTGTCAAGCCTGGTGGCGGCGCTGGGCATCCACACCAGGACGGTCGGCGACATGAGCTCGATCGCCGGCGGCCTGCCCTCGTTCCACGTGCCGCAGGTGCCGCTGACGATGGAGACCTTGGCGATCGTGCTGCCGTACTCGCTGATCCTGGCCGCCATCGGGCTGATCGAAACGCTGCTGACGCTGAACCTGATCGATGCCATCACCGATACGCGCGGCAGGCCGAACCGTGAAAGCATGGCGCAGGGCCTGGCCAACATCGCCAGCGGTTTCTTCGCGTCGATGGGCGGCTGCGCGCTGGTCGGGCAGAGCATGATCAACATCGACAACGGGGCGCGCCACCGTATCGCCGGCATCACGGCGGCGCTGTTCCTGCTGGGCTTCATCGTGCTGCTGTCGCGCTGGATCGAGATGATCCCGCTGGCGGCGCTGGTGGGGCTGATGGTGGTCGTCTGCGAAAAAACGTTTGCCTGGGGCAGCCTGCAGACGCTGCGCAAGATCCCGCGGCAGGATGCGGTGATCGTCGTCGGGGTCACCGTGATCACCGTGCTGACGGACCTGGCGGTGGCCGTGCTGGCCGGCGTGGTGTTCGCGGCACTCGTGTTCGCCTGGCAGCATGCGAAGGAAATCCGCGCCGCCATCTCGACGGATGCGCGCGGCTGGAAGGTGTACACGCTGAAGGGCTCGCTGTTCTTCGCATCGACGGCCAACTTCGCCGCGCTGTTCGACCCGAAGAACGACCCGCAGCACGTGGTGATCGAATTCCGCGACGCCAGGGTGGTGGACCACTCGGCCGTGGAAGCGATCGACACGCTGGCCACGCGCTACCAGCAGGCCGGCAAGACCCTGCACCTGCGGCACCTGAGCCCGGACTGCCTGGAAATCCTCGGCAACGCCAAGGCGATGGTGGAAGTAAACGAGTTCGAGGACCCGCATTACCACATCGCCGATAACCGGCTAGGCTGACCGAAAAAAAACCGGTGACAGGCTTCGGTTTTTTTGAAATGTTCCAGTTTAATAGGAGCCTGTCACCGGTTTTCCGGCAATGTTGTCGCCAGCCGCCTTGCGTTACGGATTCTCGCTGACGATCACCGGCGCGCCGCCCGACTGCTCGGTGGCGATCCGCGACAGCGCATCGAACAGCTCGCTGCCGTCGCGCGAATTGATCCACCGGCCGTCGACGCGGCGGTAGTGGAAGCCGCCGGAACGCGCGGCCACCCACAGTTCCTGCATCGCGGCCTGGCTGTTGACGATCACCTTCGAGCCGTTGTGCAGGAACTCGATCTCCAGCACATTGCCGTTGCGGCTGCATTCGACATCGAGCCGGTTGTCGTCGTTCAGGCGGTCCAGCGCGGCTTCGATGGCATTGAGCGTGCTGTCGGCCAGGTCCAGGAATTCGGTTTCGGTCATGCTACACTCCAAGGGTTCTGTAATAACGAGATTCTAATCGTGAAGTCCACTCCAGCGCTTCTCTTGATTGCCGTTTTGCTCGCCGGTTGCGGCCAGACCGGCGCCCTGTACCTGCCCAAGCCGCCCGCCAAACCGGAAACGGCGGCCGGCAAAGCCGGCGTGGCGCCCCCTTCCGCCCCGGTTCCTTCGACTCCTCCCGCTTCACAACAGTAGACCATCCAGCAGATCCATGTCCCACTTCGACTACCAGAACGGCGTGCTGCACGCCGAGGGCGTCTCATTGCCCGCCATCGCCGAAACGTTCGGCACGCCGACCTACGTGTACTCCAAGGCCCAGCTGCTGGATAACTTCGACGCTTACGCCAACGCCTGCGCCGGCCGCGATGCGCTCGTGTGCTATGCGATGAAGGCCAACTCGAACCTGGCGATCCTCGACCTGCTGGCCCGCCGCGGCGCCGGCTTCGACATTGTTTCCGGCGGCGAGCTGCTGCGCGTGATCGCCGCCGGCGGCGATCCGAAGAAGGTGATCTTCTCCGGCGTGGGCAAGAGCGTGGACGAAATGCGCCTGGCGCTCGGCCACGACATCCTGTGCTTCAACGTGGAGTCGATCCCCGAACTGCACCGCCTGAACGACGTGGCCGGTTCGCTGGGCAAGAAGGCGCGCATCTCGCTGCGCGTGAACCCGAACGTGGACGCGAAGACGCACCCCTACATCGCCACCGGCCTGAAGGCCAGCAAGTTCGGCGTGGCGTTCGACGATGCGCTGGCCACCTACCGCACCGCGGCGCAGCTGCCGAACCTGGAACTGGTCGGCATCGACTGCCACATCGGCTCGCAGCTGCTGGACGACACGCCGCTGCTCGAAGCGCTGGACCGCCTGATCGAACTGATCGACACGCTGGCGGCCGAGGGCATCCACCTGCACCACCTGGACGTCGGCGGCGGCCTGGGCATCGACTACGGCGTGGCCGGTGAAGACCAGCCGGCACCGGCAGGCGACTACGTGCGCCGCGTGTTCCAGCGCGTCGAGGCGTGGCGCGCCGCAAGGCACGATGGCAAAGGCATCAAGGTGATCTTCGAGCCGGGCCGCTCGATCGTCGGCAACACCGGCCTGCTGCTGACGAAAGTGGAATTCATCAAGCACGGCGAGGAAAAGAACTTCTGCATCGTCGACGCGGCGATGAACGACATGGCCCGCCCCGCGCTGTACCAGGCGTGGATGGACATGCAGCCCGTGGTGCGGCGCGAGGCGCAGCGTCAGAACGCCGGGGCCGTGTACGACGTGGTGGGCCCGATCTGCGAATCCGGCGACTGGCTGGCGCGCGACCGCGAACTGCCGGTCGAAGCCGGCGACCTGCTGGTGATGAAGACCGCCGGTGCCTACGGCATGACGATGGCCTCCAACTACAACACCCGCGGCCGCGCGGCCGAGGTGATCGTCGACGGCGGCCAGGTGCACCTGGTGCGCCGGCGCGAACTGCCGGAAGAGCTGTTTGCGCTGGAATCGGTGATCAAGTAAGAAGCCGCCCCGAAACGCTTTCCAGAAAATAGGGACGGACCCTGAGCCTACCCCTCGAATTCCCAAGTGCGGACCATCGAAACGAGTTCGATAAATGCATATTTGATGGCCGATGGGGAGAGTCTGGGTCGACGATAGTCGTCGACCCAGTGCATTGCCAACGAGAAGATTGAAAGGCAGCTGCCTGCCTTGGGATGGCTGCCGTAGTGGACTTCATAGCCAGCCGCTCGTGCCGCTAAGCCGATCAGCCATAAGGCATAAGTGAGCAATGCACCGATTAGTAAAAGTGCCGCCAGACGAAGCAGGCTTGTAGTCTGGCTATGTCGCAGTGCCATTCCCCATTTGGCATTCTTCAGGTCGCGGAAAGTCTGCTCGATTTGCATGCGCCCAGAGTAAATTTTGATGATGTCGTCTGCACGAAGCTGTGCCAGTGCTGGCGAAACGGCGAGTAGCCAAGGCTCACATTGGGCAGCGCTGTTTTTCTTGCTGTGGCGCGCGCGCAGGTTGACCGGATTTCGTCAAGCAATGCCGTCCTTTCGATTTGGACTTGTATAGCACTAATCGGCAGTCGACAGGGTTGGAGCGGACATGAAAAAAATAGCCCAAATCGCGCGCTTTTGCGGTAGCTCTTGAGTACAAGCTTTTGCAGCCGAACCAGTCGTTGCCGTTCTGTTGGCACACCAAATCACGGTTGCGTATCCGTCCGACCCAGCCAAAGCCGAGCTGATTGAGCGTTTTAAACCACGTAGCACGAAATCCTGCATCGGTGATGATGATGGCGCGACAGTGCGCTGGCAGGATGGTTTTCAGGGTCTTCATGAAGCACTTATGGACCAAAGATGCCGCGAGCCTCTCCTGAGGGTGGACCTCCTCGTAGAGCGTAAAGGCGCGTCCTTCGATGATGGCTGCTGCACGCAGCAATTGAGCACTGCCATCTGCGCGAATTTCTGACCAATCTACTGCTACCTGCACGTATTGCCTGGATTGAAGAAGGCGTTGGCTCATTGCTCGGTATATCTGCACCCGCTCTTTGGCCAGATGGGGATTGCTCAGCAAACGGTCACAGCACTTGATGCGATGCCGAAGACTTGTTTGTGACCTGAGCTGCTTACCGATGCGTACAACGCCCAGCCCGGCACGAGCTGCAGCTTGCACAATTTGAGCTAGGCAAGCTCGGCGTTTAGCGTGAATTGATGGGCACTCCTGCCCCAACAATCGTTGTATGATTTGGCGTGCATGCATGGTCCGTGCCTTTCATTTGCAGTTTGGTCGCTACGAATGAAAGGGCTAACACGGCCATGCATGTGCCGTTTTTGGGATTGAAGTTAACAGCTTCCCATATGGTTTACAACAAAAATTTGAGGGGTAGGCTCAGGGACGGACCCTGTTTTACAGGAAATTTCCTGTAAAACAGGGTCCGTCCCTAATTCTTTGTTCCTGATTTTCAGGCGCTGGCGCGAGCCGGCGCCCTGCTTTTCTGCCGGGCCCACCACACCCGCGCCAGCAGCAGCGCGGCGACGATCGCGGCGAACAGCAGCGGCTGCGCGAGATCGTTCTTGGCGGCCTTCATCCACCAGTAGTGCAGCACGCCGAGCGGCGTGGCCACGTAGACCAGCCGGTGCAGCCACAGCCAGCGCTTGCCGCCCAGCCGTTTCACCATCGCGTTGGTGCTGGTCAGCGCCAGCGGGATCAGCAGCACGAAGGCGGTGAAGCCGACCAGGATGAACGGCCGCTTGGCCACATCCTTCAGCATGGCCGCCACGTCGAAGAAATGGTCGAACCACAGGAACGTGGTGAAGTGCAGCAGGCCGTAGAAGAACGCGTACAGCCCCAGCATGCGCCGCAGCTTCAGAACCCAGTTCCACTTCGCCAGCCGCCGCAGCGGCGTCACGGCCAGCGTGATGCACAGGAAGTACAGCGTCCAGTCGCCGGTCGAGTGCGTGATGTACTGCAGCGGTTCGACCAGCGCATCGGTGAACACCAGAACCACCAGCCGGGCCAGCGGCACCAGCGCCAGCAGGTGCACCAGGGCCTTGATCCCGGCAAGTTGTAGGGCGGATGGCTGCATCAGAACGCTCCCATCAAAATTCTCCCGTCAGAACCATTTCTTCAGATCCATGCCGGCGTACAGCGACGCCACGTCGTTGTAGCCGTTGAACATCAGCGTCTTGCGCTTGCGCGACAGGAACGAATCCTCGCCGATGCGCCGCTCGGAGGCCTGCGACCAGCGCGGGTGATCCACGTCGGGATTCACGTTCGAGTAAAAACCGTATTCGGACGGCGCCGACTTGTTCCACGCCGTGCGCGGCATGTCGCGGGTAAAGCGGATCTTGACGATCGACTTGGCGGACTTGAAGCCGTATTTCCATGGCAGCACCATGCGCACCGGCGCGCCGTTCTGGTTCGGCAGCACGTCGCCGTACATGCCCAGCGTGAGCAGCGCCAGCGGGTGGTTCGCCTCGTCGAGGCGCAGCCCTTCCACGTACGGCCAGTCCAGCACGCGGCTGTTCACGCCCGGCATCTGGCGCCGGTCCGCCAGCGTGGTGAACTCGACATATTTCGCATTGCCGGTGGGCTCCACGCGCTTGATGATCTCGGAGAACGAATAGCCCACCCACGGGATCACCATCGACCACCCTTCCACGCAGCGCAGCCGGTACACGCGCTCCTCCAGCGGCGCGAGCTTGAGCAGCGAGTCGATATCGAGCGTCATCGGCTTTTTCACCTCGCCCTCGATCGCCACCGTCCACGGCCGCGTACGCAGCGTGTGGGCGTTCTCGGCCGGATCGCTCTTGTCGGTGCCGAATTCGTAGAAATTGTTGTAGTTGGTCGCATCCTTGCGCGGCGTCTGCTTGTCGAGCGCCGAATAGGAGGGATTGAGCTTCGCCGCGAGCTTGCCTGGCGTCGTGCCCTGGGCGAAGGCCTCGCGCGTCAGCATCTCGATCAGCGCGCCGCTGGCGATCGAGCCGGCGGCGACCTGGCGGATGAAGCTGCGCCGTGCCTCGAACACGTGGCGCGGCGTGATTTCCGATGAAAACGGCAGATCGATGCCGTTGGGGGAACGTTTGATCAGCATGACGGCTCCGGATGGGTAAGGTCGATGAACATGTACTGCGACCTTACACCAATCCCGGCAGCCTTTCGTTTACGACAGAATTAATTGCCTGTCGGTACAGCGCATTTTACAGGTTGCCGTAGGAATGCAGGCCCGACAGGAACATGTTCACGCCCAGGAAGGCGAACGTGGTGACCAGCAGGCCGACCACCGCCCACCAGGCCGCCACGCGGCCGCGCAGGCCCGACATCAGCCGCATGTGCAGCCATGCCGCGTAGTTCAGCCACACGATCAGTGCCCAGGTTTCCTTCGGGTCCCACGACCAGTAGCCGCCCCAGGCCTCGGCCGCCCACAGCGCGCCCAGGATCGTGGCGATCGTGAAGAACGCGAAGCCGGCCGAGATCGACTTGTACATCACGTCGTCGAGCAGTTCCAGCGACGGCAGCCGGTCGACCAGGTAGCCGTGCGATTTCAGCAGGTAAGCCGTGCCCACCATCGCGGCCAGCGCGAACGTACCGTAGCCGATGAAGTTGGCCGGCACGTGGATCTTCATCCACCAGCTCTGCAGCGCCGGTACCAGCGGCTGGATCTCGTGCGCATCGCGCGATACCGTGTACCACAGCAGGAAGCCGACGGCCGCCGAGATGATCAGCATCACGAACGCGCCCAGCTGGCGGGTGGCGTAGCGCTGCTCGTAATACAGGTGGAACATCGCCGTGATCAGGCAGAACAGGATAAACACTTCATACAGGTTCGAGATGGGAATGTGGCCGACATCCGCGCCGATCAGGTACGACTCGTACCAGCGCACCATCATCGCGGTCCAGCCCAGCAGCATGCCGCCCCAGCACAGCCGGGACCCGATCGCGCCGCCGGCCGGCGAGCGTGCCGCCAGCCCGATCCAGTAGAACAGCGTGGACAGGAAGAAGAACACGCTCATCCACAGCACCGCGGACTGGCTCGACAGCATGTAACGGAGCCAGAAGCGCTTCTCGGCCGCCGCCAGGTCGCCGCCGTACATGGCGATCGCGCCGAGCGCCAGCAGGGCGATCGCCAGCATCAGGGGGCGCACCGGCTTCCAGTGCCAGCCCAGCGCCGCGAAGGTGGGCACGGCCAGCAGCAGGATCGCCTTTTCGTAGCCGTCCATCCAGGCGCCGTAGCGGTTCAGCGCGAACAGCGCGCCGGCCAGCAGCGCCAGCCCGAACAGCCAGTCGAACGGCGACAGCCGGCGGAAATAGCCGGGGGTGGCCGTGTAGGGTTGGTGTTGTGTGATGTCCATCGTCATTCTCCAGCTCGTGGTTTCCTGCTCGCGGGTGTCCGCTGCCGGTCAGCTTACGCCGTTTGCGGCAGCTTTTGCTTCAGTTCTTCGAATTCGCGGTCGAAGTCGAGCGTGCGGCGCTGCGTGCTCATCGCCATCAGCGCGTGCGCCCCGCCCGTTTCCTGGCCGGCATCGGCACGGATCCAGATCCACAGCCGCCGCTCGCGGATGTAGAACATCGCGAACACGCCCAGCACCAGCAGCAGGCAGCCCAGGTAGACCACCGACTTGCCCGGCGAGCGCGTCACCTGGAATACCGACGCCTTCACCTGCTCGAATTCGTCGAGCTGCAGGTACACCGGCGCGCCGTAGAAGAAGCTGTCGGACAGGCCGTTCATCGCCAGCTGCAGCCAGCGCGCATGGGCTTCGTCCGGCGCGATCGCCGCCAGGCCGTCGCGCTCGCGCGCCACGGCCCACAGTTCCCACAGCGTGCCGTTGAGGATCTTCATGAAGATGTCGGCGGCCTTTTCCTGTTCCGCCTGCGGCACCTTCTCGAGGAAGCGGCTGACGGACATGTAGCCGCCCGCATCCTTGTCGCCGGCGAAGATCTCCAGGCTTTTCAGGGCCGACAGCGCCAGTTGCGCCTGCACCGTGTCGCTTTTCGCGCTGTCGCTCCGGCCCGAACCCGGCGACATGCGCCCCGCATACGCATTGGCCGCGCGTTCGCGCAGCGTCGGGTCGTGCAGCGCGGCGCGCAGGCGCATCCAGTCGCGCACGCTGTGCTCGTCGTCGGCGGGAATGCGCAGGTAGCTGAACGGATCGGCCGGGCTGGCGCGCACGCCGGACAGGAACATCGGCATGCCATCGAGCGTGACGGGCTGCATGTAGTTCTGGAATTCGCGCGCCTGGCCGGTCTGGTCGCGCACCTTGTACTGCACGCTCGGGCCCACGTTCTTCAGGTCCTTGTTGTTGGCGTTCTTGGCGGCCGAGCCCAGGTGCTTGTCCAGGCCCAGAGCGAAGGCGTTGCCCAGTTTTTCATTCTGCTTGACGGCGCGCACGTCCTCGGCGCCGTTCTGGTTCGCCGTGTTCTCCACGTTGAACGGGCGAAAATCGGTCCATTCGATCGTGTGGGCGTCATCGAGTTTCGTGGAATTGCCGACGACGCCATTCATGTCGAACTTGCCCGCTTTCGTGCCTTCCATCGGGAAGCCCGTGAGCTTGAGCTTGCTGCCGCCATCCTCGAAGCTGGCCTGGTACACGGCCAGTCCTTTCCAGATGAACGGCTTGTTGACCTCGATCGTGGCGGCCTTCGTTTCGCCGGTGGCGCTGTCGCGCACCAGCACGTCGCTGGCGAACAGCTTCGGCATGCCGGTGCTGTAGAAATCGATCGTGAATTTCTTCAGCTCGATGGTGAACGGCAGATCCTGGATCAGCACGCCGTCCGGCCGCGACAGCACGGCCGAATTGCTGGCCTGCCCTTCCGGGATCACGGTATTGCCGCGGAAGGTGGGGTTCGAGATGCCGAGGCGGTGCTTTTCCGGGATGGCCGAGATCAGGCCGTCGCCGGTGAACGGCACCTTGCCGAGCGCCCATTGCTGCACGCGGATCGGAATATCCGAATCGAGCAGGCCGCCCACGCAGATGACGACGATCGCGCTGTGCGCGAAGATGTAGCCGAACTTGTTGGCCGCGCCGCGCTTGGCCGCCACCAGCAGGCCGCCCTCCTTCTCCACCACCTTGGCCTGGTAGCCGGCATGCGCCAGGCGCCGCGTCATTTCGCCGGCCAGCGCGGCGGCCGGCTGGGCCGACCGCCATTCGGCCTTGTGGTGGAAATTGCGCAGCGACTGCTCGCGCACGTTCTCGCGCCAGCTGCGCATGTCCTTCATCATCTTCGGCGCATTGCGGATGATGCACAGCGACGTGGACGCGACGAGGAAGCACATCATCAACAGGAACCACCACGCGGAATAGACGGCGTACAGTCCCAGCTTGTCGAACACGTCGAACCAGAATGGCCCGAACTGGTTCACGTAGTTCGTCATCGGCTGGCCCTGCTGCATGATCGTGCCGATGATGGCCGAAATCGCGATCATCACCAGCAGCGCGATCGCGAATCGCATCGAGGACAGCAGTTCGAACGCTTCGTTCAGCGCGGGGCGGCGGGTGTTGAGACGGATGCCCGTCGCTGTAGTGCTCATGTGATAGTGCTCATGTAGTGATGCTCATGCTTATACCCGGACTCATGCGGCAGTGCTCATGCTGCGGTGCTCATGGAACAACTCATGCGCCAGCCGGCGTTTTGTATACAATCCCGGCAGGCATAGTAACAAAAAAAAGGGCGGCCCCGTCATGGCGGCCGCCTTTTTTCCTTCGATCGGTATACACCGGCCGATGCCGGCTTATTTCAGGCCGGCCACGTAGTCGGCCACGGCCTTGATCTCGTCGTCGGACATGCGTTGCGCGATCGTCGTCATTTCGGTACTGTTCTTGCGGCCGTGCCCCTTGAACAGGCCCAGCTGGGCGATCGTGTAATCCTGGTGCTGGCCGCCGATGCGCGGATATTTCGACGGGTTGCCGGCGCCCGCCGGCCCGTGGCAGCTGGCGCAGGCGGGCACGCTCTTCTCGGCCAGCCCGCCGCGGTAGATTTTCTTGCCCAGCTCGATGGAATCCTTGTTCTTCGCGGCGCCCGGCTTTTGCGATTGCGCGGCGAGATAGGCGGAAATGTTTTTCTTTTCCTGGTCCGTCAGCATCTTGGCGTAGGTCGTCATGATCGGCTGGGCCCGCGCCGGCTGGGTGAAGTCCACCAGCTGCTTGTACAGGTAGGCTTCGGGCTGGCCGGCGAGCTTGGGATTGGCGACGATCGTGGAATTGCCGGCGGCGCCGTGACACGACACGCAGGACGGCAGGCCGCGGGCGGCGTCGCCGTCGGCATAGAGCGTTGCGCCCTTGGCCGGGTCCACCTTCACCACCTGCGGAGTGGCAGCCGATGCCGCTCCCGTGAAGGCCATCAATGCAAGGAACATCGAGCGTACCACTGGTGAATACTTACGATTCATTCAGCCACCTCATTTATCCACCTCATTTAGCCACCTTCCGGAAACGAGTCAATAAAATGTCGCAATGTTCGCGTGCGCCGGCCCGCACGGATACGGGTCGTAACTCCTTATTGTACAATAGCTTCCCGGCACAACTGCCTGTTCTCGTAGCAATTTTTCATGTCCAAGCTCTGGCAAGCCCGCTTTTTCACGACCGTCAACCACCTGCGCGATCTGCCCCGTACCACGGTGCCGGAGATCGCCTTCGCCGGCCGATCCAACGCGGGTAAGTCCACCGCCATCAACATCCTCTGCAACCAGAAGGGGCTGGCCTTCGCCTCGAAGACGCCGGGCCGCACGCAGCATATCAACTTCTTTTCGATCGGCGGCGCGCACGTGGCGATGCACCGCCATGACCCGATCAACATGGACGAACTGCGCTGCCTGGTGGCCGACCTTCCCGGCTACGGCTACGCGGAAGTATCCGGCAACGCCAAGCTGCACTGGCAGCGGCTGCTGGGCGACTACGTGCAGCAGCGCGAGCAGCTGGCCGCGCTGGTGCTGATGATGGATGCGCGCCGCCCGTTCACCGACCTGGATATCCAGATGCTCGAATGGTTCGCCCCCACCGGCAAGCCGATCCACTGCATCCTGACCAAGGCCGACAAGCTCACTCGCAACGAAGCCGTCAACACGCTGCGCCAGGCGCAGGCCAAGCTTGACAGCTATGTCGACGAGGATGGCGAAGGCTTCCCGTTCACCGTGCAGCTGTTCTCCGCGCTGAAACGCATCGGCATCGAGGAAGCGACGGCGAAGATCGAGGAACTGGCCGGCCTGAACGACATGCCGGAAGCCGTGCCAGCCACGGAAGACGGCACCGGCGAGGCGCCCGCGGCCGGGCCCGATGCCGCCGGGTCCGGGTCCGGGTCCGGGTCTGAATCCGACGCCGATGCCGACGCCGATCCTTCGCCAGCCCCCTGACCTTTAGGAATCCAAGCGATGCACAGCCCCCATTTCTCCGCCCAGTTCCCCGCGATGCGCATGCGCCGCATGCGCCGCGATCCGTTCTCCCGCGCGCTGATGCGCGAGAACGTCGTCACCGCGGCGGACCTGATCTACCCCGTCTTCATCCTCGAAGGCACCAACGTGCGCGAGCCGGTGCTGTCGATGCCGGGCGTCGAGCGGGTATCGGTCGACCTGCTGCTGAAGGTGGCCGGTGAATGCGTGTCGCTGGGCATTCCCGTGCTGGCGCTGTTCCCCGTCATCGATACGGCGCTGAAGACGCCGGACGGCATCGAGGCCACCAACCCCGAAGGCCTGGTACCGCGCGCCGTGCGCGAACTGAAAAAGCACTTCCCGGAACTGGGCATTCTCACCGACGTGGCGCTGGACCCTTACACGAGCCACGGCCAGGACGGCCTGATCGACGATGCCGGCTACGTGATCAACGACATCACCACCGAGATGCTGGTGCGCCAGGCGCTGACGCAGGCCGACGCCGGCGTGGACGTGGTGGCGCCGTCGGACATGATGGACGGCCGCATCGGCGCGATCCGCCAGGCCCTGGAAGGCAAGGATCACATCCACACGCGCATCATGGCTTACTCGGCCAAGTACGCTTCCGCGTTCTACGGCCCGTTCCGCGACGCCGTGGGCTCCGCGAAGAACCTGGGCAAGGGCGACAAGAACCAGTACCAGATGGACCCCGCCAACAGCGACGAAGCGCTGCGCGAAGTGGCCGGCGATCTGCAGGAAGGCGCCGACATGGTGATGGTCAAGCCCGGCATGCCGTACCTGGACATCGTGCGCCGCGTGAAGGATGAGTTCAAGGTGCCCACCTTCGCCTACCAGGTCAGCGGCGAATACGCGATGATCAAGGCCGCCGCGCAGAACGGCTGGCTCGACCACGACAAGGTGATGATGGAATCGATGCTGGCCTTCAAGCGCGCCGGCGCCGACGGCGTGCTCACCTACTTCGCGCTCGATATCGCGCGCAAGCTGAAGGGCCTCTGAGGCCGGCGTCACCCTCCAGACCAGGCGGGCCACGGCCCGCTTTTTTCATGCCTGCCACGGTTGAGCTGGTCGCTAAACAACACCAGGGGCTTGGCAGGGAGTGTAGGCAGGGAATTCTTGGCGCATGGCTCCAAGCCTGCGGAACGATGCGGCCATGCAGGGCCGCAGCTTCGCGGAGCATGCTCCGCGCCTGCCAAGCGGTAATGGCATGCATGCCATTACTCCTTCCAGTCCCCGATTTTTTACAACACCTGGCAAAGATCCGGCTCGCGCTCCAGCAGCGCGGTAATCCACTCCGCAAACACCCGCAGCTTCGGCGCGCCCATCCGCCCGCGCGGATAGAGCAGCGACACCGGCATCGGCGCTGGCGGGGTTTCCGAAAACAGTTCCACCAGCTCGCCCCGTTCCAGGTAGCCGCGCACCTGGTAGCGCGCGGCCTGCGTGATGCCGAGCCCCTGCAGCGCGCAGGCCACGTTGGCGTCGGCGTTGTTGACGGCGACCCGCCCCGGCACCTGCGCGGCCTTGACCACCCTGCCGTCGACGACGAAATCCCAGTCGAACGGCCGGCCCGTGCGGCCGGAAAAGTGCACGATGCCCTGGTGATGCCGCAACGCGTCGATCGCGTGCGGCGTACCGTGCCGGGCGAGATAGGCCGGGGCCGCGCAGGTGACGAACCGCATGCTGCCGACCTGCCGGCCCACCAGCGACGAATCCTGCAGGTCGCCCACGCGCAGCGCGCAGTCGATGCCTTCCTGCGTGAGGTCCACGAGACGATCCGAAAAGCTCAGTGTCAGCGCCAGCTCGGGCCAGGCGTCCGCAAAGCCGGCGATGCGCGGCAGGATCACGTGGCGGCCGACGGCATCGGGCAGGTCGACGCGCAGCGTGCCGCGCGGCCGGGCCGCGGCCGCGCCGCGAAATGCCGCCTCGGCGCTGGCCACCGCGTCGAGGATCTGCAGGCACTGCGCGTGGTAGTCGGCGCCGTCCGGTGTCAGCGCCAGCCGGCGCGTGGTCCGCTGCAGCAGGGTCGTGCCGAGATACGCTTCGAGGTTCTTGATCGTGGCCGTCAGCGCCGCGCGCGGCAGGCCCAGTGTTTCCGCCGCCTTCGTGAAACTGTTGGCCTCGACGATGCGCACGAAGACCTGCATTGCCCGAAGTTTGTCCACTGTCCACTCAATTGTTCACATGATGTGAAAAGTATAGGGCGATTATGGGTGGATTATCTTCTCTCTTTCGATGCGTACACTTTCCCCATCCAATCCTGCCGGTCCACGGCGCTCCCGATGGCGGATTCCACGCAACCGGCCGCTCCGTAGACTGGTTTCATCCATTCACATGGGGAAAACCATGACATCGCATCGAGAATCGCAGCACGATTTGCAGAAAGACCCACAGCAAGATCCGCAGCACGCCCCGCAACAAGCCCAGCATCCGACCCATATCGCACCCTCGATGGTGCTGTTGCTGGCGGCGGCGTCTGGCCTGATCGTCGCCAACCTGTATTACGCGCAAACGCTGGTGGGGCCGATCGCGGCCGCCACAGGGCTGTCGGCCGGTGCCGCCGGCCTGATCGTCACGCTGACGCAGGTCGGCTACACGCTCGGCCTGCTGTTCATCGTGCCGCTGGGCGACCTGCTGGAAAACCGCCGGCTGATCGTGACGGCCCTGGCGGCGACGGCCGCCGCGCTGGCTGTCGCCGCCTTCGCCACCAGCGCCCCGGTGTTCCTCGCCGCGGCGCTGGCGATCGGGCTCGGCTCCGTGGCCGCGCAGGTCCTGGTGCCGTTCGCGGCCCACCTGTCGCATGAATCGAAGCGCGGGCACACGGTGGGCAAGGTGGTCAGCGGGCTGCTGCTGGGCATCATGCTGGCACGGCCGGCGGCCAGCCTGATTGCCGACCACACGAGCTGGCACGTGGTCTTCGCGGGCGCGGCGGTGCTGATCGCGGCGCTGGCCATCGTATTGCGCGTGAAATTGCCGGAGCGGGTGCCGCACTCGCGCACGTCGTATCCAAAGCTGATCGGTTCGCTGTGGACCCTGTTCCGGACGACGCCGGTGCTGCGCCGCCGCGCCGCCTACCATGCCGGCCTGTTCGGTTCGTTCAGCCTGTTCTGGACCGTGGTGCCGCTGGCGCTGGCCGGGCCGATGTTCGGGCTGTCGCAGACGGGCATCGCGATCTTCGCGCTGGTGGGCATGGCCGGCGCCATTGCCTCGCCGGTCGCCGGCAGGCTGGCCGACGCCGGCCACAGCCTTCCAGCCACGGCGGCCGCGCTGGGCCTCGGCATCGCGGGCTTCGCGCTGCCCCTGCTGGTGCCGGGCTCGCGCCACGTGGCGCTGGCGCTGCTGGTAATCGCGTCGATCGTGCTGGACATGGGCGTGGCGGCCAACCTGGTGCTGGGCCAGCGCGCGATCTTCACGCTGGGCGCGGAAGTGCGCAGCCGCCTCAACGGCCTGTACTTCGCCGTGTTCTTCGCCGGCGGCGCCGTGGGGTCCGCGCTGGGCGGCTGGGTATATGCCCGTTACGGCTGGCACGCGGCGCTGCTGGCCGGCATGGCGATGCCGGCCGCGGCGCTGCTGTACTGGCTCGGCGAGGCGCTGGAGCACGCGGCAGGCCTGGTGGATCGCCAGTAACCGCTGGGGAACCGCTGATTTATTCATGGCGGCGATCTTAGCCATGAGAAAACGCGCCCAGCTGCGTCACAAATGCCCTGCCATACCCAGGTATGACAGGGCATTTGCGTCTTGCTGGCCACGTTTTTCAAGACTAATCTCATCCACCAGCAATAAATCAGCGCTTCCCTAGCGCCCCGCCGGGCGGATATAGCGCGGGTACATTTCCTTCAGCAGGAAGGCGCGCAGCTCGGCTTCGTCTTCCTTGCGGGCGCTCATCTTGACGACCCGGCCCAGCCGGTGCGATTCCCATTCGAAGTCGCCGGTCTTTTCCTTGCGGATCAGCTCGATCATCTTGGTGACGACGGCGTTTTCGATGTCGATCTCGCTGCCCAGCTCCACCTTCACCTGCGACAGCCAGCGGCGCTTGAAGTTGGTGTTCCAGCCGCGGAACTTCAGGTCGGCGCTGTTGAACGTCTGGTTCTTCACGTCGAAGATGCCGCCCGAGTCTTCCCGTTCGCCGGCCGCGTTGCGGCCCTGGGCGCCCATGATGTTGGCCATCGCGCGCGCCTTGGCCTGGGCATTCTCGCTCTCGGCGCTTTCCGTGGCCGGGGATTCGACGGCGCCGCGCCGCCGCCGCGCGGCTTCCACCATCTGCGACATGTCGGTCACGTCCGGCGGCGGCGGCGTCATGTCGGCCTTGACCGGCGGCGGCGGCGTGTCCTGCCTGCGCGGATCGGTGATCGCGTCGTTGTTGGTGCGCTTGATCGGCGGCGACGGCGCCGGCTGCGGCTTCGTTTGCGCGACTTTCGGCTGCTTTTGCGGCGTCGGTTTCTGCGGCGCGGACTTTTGCGGCTTCGGCGGTGTAGGCGTGGGCGATACGGGCGCGATCCACACCATTTCGCCGGCTTTCGACGGTGGATTGAGCTTGATGAAGGTCTGCGGGTTCATCAGGATCAGCCCGATGATGAGGACGTGCAGGCCGATCGCGATGGCCAGGCCCGTGCGGTTCGGCTTGTTGTCGCCATAGCGGAGCGCAAGGCCGCCGGGCGGAATGACCTGGCCGCAGGTGGGGCAGACTTCGTCGGGACCGTGAGTATGGCTGGACTGGAGCAAGATAAACCGTTTTCTATGCGCGAACCGGCGGGGCCGGGCTTTGGTCGGGCAAGCTTACGCGAGCTTGTCGTTAACGGATGTTACCGTATGTATCATATTGATGGGCGCGGGATCGAGCAGTGATGCGGGCATTTCAGGTAGCTTTAATTGAAACGGTCCGGGGCAAACGCCGGTGCCTGGCACCTTTTCCGGGCGAATCATCCAGAGAAGTGTCAGGCACCAGCTTCCCGGGCCAACGGATGTCAAGGTAAGCCATCACGACAGGTTTACCGCCTTCAGCTCCACCTTCTGCGGCTCCGGCGGCAGCTCGGCCAGTTCGGCATCGCCCATCGGACCGTTGCCGCTGTACCGGTCCAGGAACAGGTAGATCACCGGCGTGACGTACAGCGTGATCGCCTGCGAGAAGATCAGGCCGCCGCACACGGCCAGGCCCAGCGGCTGGCGCAGTTCGGCGCCGGCGCCCAGGCCCAGCGCGATCGGCAGCGCGCCCATGAACGCGGCCAGCGTGGTCATCATGATCGGGCGGAAGCGCAGGATGCACGCCTCGCGGATCGCGGCGGCCGGCGCCATGCCCCGCTCCCGCTGCGCCTGCAGGGCGAAGTCGATCATCATGATCGCGTTCTTCTTGACAATGCCGATCAGCATCAGGATGCCGATGATCGCGATCATCGTCAGGTCCATGTCGAACAGCCACAGCGTGAACAGCGCGCCCACCGCGGCGGACGGCAGGCCGGCCAGGATCGTCAGCGGGTGGATGTAGCTTTCGTACAGCACGCCCAGCAGCACGTAGATGACGGCCAGCGCGGCCACGATCAGGATCACCTGGCTGCCTTGCGAGCTCTGGAACACCGCCGCATCGCCGCCATAGTTCGTGATGATCGACGGCGGCAGGCCGAATTCCTGGCCCATCGCATCGATCCTGGCCGTGGCGGTGCCCAACGGCACGCCCGGCGCCAGGTTGAACGCCACCGTGACCGCCTGCAGCTGTCCCTGGTGGTTGACGGCGGTGGGCCCGACCGTGCGCTGCACGGTGGCAAAGCTCGACAGCCTGATCAGTTGCCCGGCCGCGTTGCGCACCGAGACCTTGGCCAGCGCATCCTCGTAGCGGCGGTCTTCGTCGGCCGCCTCCAGGATCACGTAGTAACTGGCGGCGGACGAATAGATCGTCGACACCTGCCGTTCGCCGAACGCCAGGTACAGCGCGGTGCGCAGGTCGCCGATCGACACGCCCAGCGTGCTGGCCTTGTCGCGGTCGATGTTCAGCGTGGCCTGCAGGCCCTTGTTCTGCGAATCGCTGGTCACGTCGCGGAAGTCGGGGTCGGCGCGCAGGCGCTCCAGGTAACGATCGGCCCATTCGTTCAGCGCATCCGGGCTCACCGACTGCAGCGTGTACTGGTAGCGGCTCTTGCTCTGGCGGCCGCCCAGCTGCAGGTTCTGCACCGGCGACATGTAGACGGCGATGCCGGCCACGTCGCGCATCTTCTTGCGCAAGCCTTCCAGCACCTGCGGCATCGCCTTGCGCTCGCCGCGCGGCACCAGCACCACGAACATGCGGCCCGTGTTGCCGCCGCCGGTGAACGACACCACGCTCTTCACGGCCGGATCGGCCTTGATGATCGCGGCCACGCGGTCCTGCAGCGCCAGCATCGCGACCGTGGAGATATCCTCGGAGGCTTCGGTGTTGACGCGGAACTGGCCGATGTCCTCTTCCGGGAAGAAGCCCTTCGGCATCGTGGCGTACATCACCACCGTCAGCACGAAGGTGGCGAGCGCCACGGCCAGCACGACGAAGCGGTGGCGCAGCGCCATGTCCAGCGTGCGGCCGTAGCCGTTCAGCACGGCGCGGAAGCCCCGCTCGAAGTGGCGGCCCAGGAAGGTGTCGTCGCCCGAGGTTTCATGCGAATCGGCCGGCAGGAAGCGCGCCGCCATCATCGGCACCAGCGTCAGCGAGATCAGCGCTGAGACCAGCACGGCCAGCGCCACGATCACGGCGAATTCGCGGAACATCAGGCCCATCACGCCGGGCATGAAGAAGATCGGGATGAACACGGCCACCAGCGAGATCGAGATCGATACGATGGTGAAGCCCATCTCGCGCGAACCGATCAGCGCCGCCTGCAGCGGCTTCTTGCCGTGCTCGATGTGCCGCACGATGTTTTCCAGCACCACGATCGCATCGTCGACGACGAGGCCCACGGCCAGCGTGATGCCCAGCAGCGAGATGTTGTCCAGGCTGTAGCCGAGCGCGTACAGCAGCGCCAGCGCGCCCAGCAGCGAGATCGGCATCGTGACGGCCGGGATCAGGGTGGCCACGGCGCGGCGCAGGAACAGGAAGATCACCAGCACCACCAGCACGATCGTCAGCGCCAGCGTCAGGTTGACGTCGTGGATGGCTTCGCGGATCGACACCGAGCGGTCGTTGACGAGGCTGATGTTGATCGATTCCGGCAACTGCGCGCGAAAGCGCGGCAACAGCGCCTTGACGCCGTCGACCACCTGCACCGTGTTCGCATCGGGCTGGCGCTGCACCAGCAGCACGATCGAGCGCTCGCCGTTGTAGCTGCCGAACGACTTGATGGACTGGAAGCTGTCCTCGACGACGGCCACGTCCTTCAGCCGCACCGGTTCGCCGTTGCGGGTGGCGATGATCAGGTCGCGGTAGTCGGCCGCCTTCATCAGCTGGGCATTGCCCTGGATCGTCAGCGTCTGGTCCGGCCCGTCCAGCACGCCCAGCGGCGTGTTGGCGTTGGCGCTGCGGATCGCCGTCTGCACCTCGGCCAGCGTGAGGTCGCGCGCGTTGAGCAGGTCGGACTTGGCGCGCACCCGCACGGCGAAGCGCTTCTGGCCGTTGACGGTCACCTGCGCCACGCCGGGCAGCGTGGACAGGCTCGGGGCGATCAGGTTTTCCGCGTAGTCGTTCAGTTCGGACAGCGACAGCGAAGGCGAATTCATCGCCATGAACAGCACCGGCGCATCGGCCGGGTTGATCTTGCGGTACGACGGCAGGTCGGTCATTTCCTGCGGCAGCTGGCGCTGGGCGCGCAGCAGCGCGGCCTGCACGTCGACGGCGGCCTCGTTGACGTCGATGCTGGAATCGAATTCCAGCGTCAGCGACGTGTTGCCCTGCGTGCTGGTCGACGTGATCATCGACAGGCCGGCGATCGTGGAAAACTGCTTTTCCAGCGGCAGCGCCACCGAGGAGGCCATCGTATCCGGGCTGGCGCCGGCCAGGTCGGCGGACACGTTGATGACCGGGGTGTTATAGCTGGGCAGCGCGGCGACGGGAATATGCAGGTAGGCCAGCACGCCGGCCAGGATCAGCGACAGCGACAGCAGCACCACCATCACGGGGCGCCGGATCGAGAGCTCGGAGAGGTTCATTCGACGCCGCCTTTCGGCTTGCCCTGCTCGGCCAGGCGCGCATCGGGTGCCCGCACTCCGGGAACCCGTACGTCCGCCACGCGCACCTTGCCGCCGGGGCGCAGGTTCTGCTTGCCTTCGACGATCACCTTTTCATTGCCGGCGAGGCCGCGCACCGCGGCATCGGCGCCGAACGCGTGCAGGCGCTCCACGTTGGCCACTTTCGCCGTGCCGTCCGGCCCCACCGTGTAGACGAACGTGCCGCGCGTGTTCGTGATGATCGCGTTCTGCGGCACCACCAGCGCATCGCGCAGCGTCTGCACGGTGACTTCGGTGTTCACGTACTGCCCCGGCCACAGCCGGTTATCCCGGTTGTCGAACTGCGCCTTCACGCGGATCACGCCGGCCTGCGGGTCGACGGTATTGTCGATGAACGACAGGACACCGTCGATCGGCGTCTTCGAGTCGCGATGGAACACCTGTACCTTCACCTTGCCGGCGCGCTGCGCATCGAGCAGCGCGGCCAGGCTGGTTTCGGGCACCGTGAAGGCCACGTTGATCGGGTCGAGCTGGGTGATCGTCGTCAGCGACGTGGACAGCTGCACCAGGCTGCCGGGATAGACGTTGATGCCGCCGACGCGGCCCGACATCGGCGCGCGGATCGTGTTGTAGCTCTGCCCCACGCTGATCGCGCGGGCGGCCGCGATATTCGCTTCCATTTCGGCGCGGGCGGCATCGACCTGGCTTTTCAGCGTGTCGACGGCGCCCTGGGCAATGAACTTCTGGCCCAGCAGCTCCAGGCTGCGCTTGTACTGGCGTTCCAGGTCGGCCAGGGTGGCACGGTCGCGCGCCACTTCGGCCTGGGCCTTCTGCAGGTTGGCCGATTCGCTGCGGCTGTCCAGCGAGAACATCAGCTGGCCTTCCTTGACGAATTCGCCTTCCTTCACGTGCACCTTGACGATCGTGCTGGTGGTCTGCGGGTGCAGGTCGACGGTGCTGATCGGGCTCACGGTGCCGTTCGCCTGCAGTGCTACGGGAACGTCCTGCCGCTTCGGCGCGACGACGTTGACGGTGGTCGGCCCCTGGCCCTGCCCTTTTCCCTTGCCTTCGGTGCCCGCGGCATGCCGGGCTTCGCCCGGCGCGCGCGTGACATGCCAGGCGCCGGCTCCCACGGCGATGGCGGCAGCAACCAGTACTCCCAAGGTGGTCTTTTTCATTTTTTATAATGGCTGAAGTGGTGAATGACGATATGCCAACAAATTGTTTCCGTCCGGAATTAACCGGCCATTGTCGCATCGAACTGCTACCGCCCGGTGACATCGGTAACGGCTGCGTTGCTACTTTCCTGCGTAAAACTCGGGCAAGGTCAACACCGCTTCAAGGCCGCCGGCATCGCCATTGGCCAGGCTCAGCGTGGCGCCATGCTGTTCGGCGATGTTGCGGGCGATCGTCAGCCCCAGGCCAGTGCCGCCGGAGGCGCGCGAGCGCGACGTTTCGACGCGGTAGAACGGTTCGAACACGCGGGCCAGGTGGTCGTGCGGAATGCCCGGGCCTTCGTCGCGGATGCGGATGCGGGCCGCGCCGGCCAGCCGCTCGACCGTCACGTGGGCCCGCTGGCCATACTTGACGGCGTTGTCGATCAGGTTCACCAGGCAGCGCTGCACGTCCAGCGGCCGGCCCAGCAACGCCATGCCGGCCTTGCCCTTCAGTTCGACCTGCTGGCCGGCGTCGTGCGCATCGGCGCACACGCTGTCGAGCAGCGAATCGAGGTCCAGCTTCTGCATCGTGCCGCTGGTATCCATGCTGCGCGCCAGGTCGAGCCCTTCGCGGATCATCTGCTGCATGGCCGACATGTCGCCGATCAGCTTTTGCTGCAGGTCCGGATCGCTCACCTTTTCCAGGCGCAGGCGCATGCGCGTCAGCGGTGTCTGCAGGTCGTGCGTGATCGCAGCCAGCATCTCGGTGCGCTGGGCGATGTGCTGGCGGATGCGGCCCTGCATCGCGTTGAACGCCGCGCTGGCCTGGCGGATCTCGGCGGCGCCGGCCAGTTCGAGCGGCGGCCGGTTGATGTCGGCGCCCAGGTCCTTGGCGGCCTGGGCCAGCTGTTTCACGGGCCGCACCGCCATGCGCGTGACGAAATAGGCCAGCACCGCCACGCACAGCAGGAACGGCACGAACACGGTCCATTCGTTATGGCCGGTGGGGATCGTGCCCCGCGGCGGCAGCACGGACAGTTTCAGCACTTGCCCGTCCGTCATCACGATCTTGACGGCTTCGCAGGTGCCGCGCCACGGGCCCGGGCCGAACAGCGTCATCGTGCTGTTGCGCTGCCCGCATTGCGCCGGCCGCTCGGTCATCGGAATCACCTGGAAGTCGCGCGGCAGGCGCTGCGCCAGCGCGGCGGAAAACTCCGTGGCGGGATGCATCGTCAGGTCATTGTCCGGCGCGATTTCCAGCTTCATGCTGCTCTTGCTGGACACGGCCAGGTACTGGGCGCGCGATTCCGGACGCACCACATCGGTGGTTTCGATGATCTGCTCGGCGCGTTCCAGAGCGTGGTAATTGCGATAACGTTCCAGCGTGCGCTGGCGTTCGTTGACGGCCAGCCACTGCGTGAGCGCCGCCGACGCGACGATGCCGACCATCAGCGCGAAAAACACGCGCCCGGTCATCGAATTGACGAAATTTTTCAGCGTGCCCACGTTACCCCTGCCCGGCCGGCCCGGTTCACGCGCGCGGCTCAACGGCCACGGCGCCGGCCAGCACGTAGCCGCCGTTGCGCACGGTCTTGATGATCTGCGGCACCCGCGCGTCTTCGCCCAGTTTTTGCCGCAGGCGGCTGATCTGGATGTCGATCGAACGGTCGAACGGGTCCGCATCGCGGCCCTGGGTCAGGTTCAGCAGCTGGTCCCGGTTCAGCACACGGTTCGGATGTTCCAGGAACACCTTCAGCAGCCGGAACTCGGCGCCGGACAGCATGATCACCACGCCGTCCGGGTTCAGCAGGTGGCGCGCGGTGAGATCGAGCGTCCAGTTCGAAAAGCGGATCTGCGATGCCTTGTCCATGCCGCCGGACGGCATCGAGTTGCTGCGGCGCAGGACGCTGCGGATACGGGCCAGCAGCTCGCGCGGTTCGAACGGTTTCGGCAGGTAGTCGTCCGCGCCCATCTCCAGGCCGAGGATGCGGTCCAGCGGTTCGCTGCGGGCGGTCAGCATGATCACCGGCAGGTTCGAATGCGCGCGCAGCTTGCGGCACAGCGTGAGGCCGTCTTCGCCGGGCATGTTCAGGTCCAGCACGATCAGGTCGGGCCTGGTTTCGTCCAGCAGCTTCCACATGCCGGTGCCGTCCGCCGCGCCGAACGTGCGGTAGCCGTTGGACTCCAGGTAATCCGCCAGCAGCGTGCGGATATCGCGATCGTCGTCGACGATCAGAATGCTAGATGTGGGTTCCATGCTCCAATTATCGCCAGTTCGGCAGTGGAAGACCAACGGCGGTTTGTATCGTCTTGTATATGGTTTACCGCCTGCACGAGCGCTATTGCGCAGGGAAAATCGAGGAAACAAACGGATACAAAAACCGGCGTCCGCGACACTTGCCGGAAACACCCGGTTGAGAAACTGGTTTCCGTGCAGTGCTGCAAGCACACTCGAATTCACCCATGAAAGGATTTAAAAATGAATATCCTGCGTAAAAGCATTATCGCCGGCATGACCGTATTGAGCCTGGGCTCCGCCGCGATGGCCACGGAAGCACAGGAAGCCCCGCGTGAACGTTCTTATGCCGCGACGAAATTCGATCCCGTCAAACACGCCGAGCGTATCGAACAGCGTCAGCAGAAATTGCACGACGCATTGAAATTGACTGCCAACCAGGAAGTAGCCTGGAAAACCTATCAGGCGGCGATACAACTCCGCCAGCCGGCGGGCCGTGCCGATCGCGCGTCGTTCAAGGATTTGAATGCGCCGCAGCGACTGGAGAAAAGGCTGGAATGGTCGAAAGCGCGGATCGCACAACAGGAAACCCGGCTCGAAGCCTTGAAAACGTTTTATGCCGTGCTGACGCCGGAACAGCAGAAGCTGTTCGACCAGCATTCGCATGACGGGAAGCGCGGGCATCACGGTCGGCGCGGCTGATCCACGATGGCAATTGCGCAGGGACGGCTCGCCGTCCCGCATTTTTCCTCAGAGCATGCCAGATCGGAGCCTGAATAAGCTGGAATTTGGCATACTCGGTCTGCATCGGTGAGGCGTAGACAGCGTTTGAACCACTGGTGTCGGACACCGGCACTTTGGTAGCGATGCAGGGGTTTCGATGAGCCTGCTAATCGCCTGCAGAGCGGGTCATTGCTTGCAATGACCCTATCCCGGACACCGGTTCTCGCCGAAATTTAGCAACTACGATGCCGAAAACCGGTGTCCGACACCAGCTCATCGGGGGGGTCTTATCAAACTCTTCTTTATTGCAACTTGTCGAGCGAGCCCAAAAACTTTTCACTATTCTGAAAACCAATCACCCGGCTGTCGGTAATTTCCCTGCCCTGCCGATCGAAGAAAATGATTCCGGGCGGCCCGAACAGATTGAATCTTTTCAATAGCGCCTTGTCGTCATCGCTATTGGCGGTCACATCGGCCTGGATCAATATCGTATTACCCAGCCGTTGCTGCACGGCCGGATCGATAAATGTCAGCTTTTCCATTTCCTTGCAGGCGACGCACCAGTCGGCATAAAAATCGAGCATGACGTTTTTACCGCCGGTATCGGCAAGCACGCGGTCGAGATCGGCCATGCTTTTGATCCGCGTGAAATGCAGTGCCTGTTCGCCGTTACCCGTTACATGCGCGAGCGGCGCAAGCGGATCGCGCGCGCCGGTGGCCACGCCGATGATCTGGACAATACCCAGGCCGATGAATGCCACGGCAAGCGCCTGCGCCGGCCAGCCCTTATGATGACGCAACAGGTAAATACCGTAGGCGATACCCAGCAGTGTCCACCCGGCCATCTGGACAATGCCGGGCAGTACCGGCGATACCAGCCACCAGGCCATCGCCAGCAGTAGCACGCCGAAGAAGCGCTTGACGGCCTCCATCCATGCGCCCGCCCGGGGCAACAGTGCTCCGGCCGAGACGCCGACCAGGATCAGCGGCACGCTCATGCCGGCCGCCAGCGCGAACAGCGCGGCGCCGCCGACGACCACGTCGCGCGTCTGGCTGATGTACACCAGCGCGCCGGCCAGCGGCGCGGCAACGCAGGGGCCGACGATCAGCGCGGAGATCGCTCCCATCGCGAACACCCCGGCCAGCTTGCCCGCTGCCCGGCGGCCGGATGCGGCGGCCAGCCGGGTCTGGAGCGCGGCGGGTACCTGCAGTTCGTAGACGCCGAACATCGACAGCGCGAGCAACGCCATCAGCACGCCGAAGGCGCCGAGCACCCACGGATTCTGCAGCGCCGCGGCGAGCCCTTCGCCGGCCAGGCCGGCGGCGACACCGAGCGCCGTGTAGACGATCGCCATGCCCAGCGCATAGCACAGCGACAGCACCAGGCCGCGCCCGCGGCCGGTCTTTTCACCTTCGCCGACGATGATCGACGACAGGATCGGCACCATCGGCAATACGCAGGGCGTGAAGGCCAGGCCCAGGCCGAGCAGCAGGAACAGCGGCAGGATGACCGCCAGGCGCCCGCCTTGCAGGGCGCCCTCTATGCGGCTTAGTTCGCTTTGCGCAGGCACCGGCCGTGCTGCCTGAACAGGCAATGCGGGTGCCGTCGCGGGTATCGCGGGCGCCGCGGCGGGCACTTCCATCACCGGATCGCCCGGGCGGCTCATGGCCGGCAAACCGAACGCGCCGGCCGGCCGCCGTGCCGCCGTGACCTCGCCCGTCGGGGACAATTGCGCCGTTGCATCCTGCGGGGAGTAGCACAGGCCCTTGTCGGAACAACCCTGGCCGGTCGCGGTCAGCGTAAAGGCGCCCGCCGCCTCGACGGGAATGCGCATCGTCACGCGGTGACGGTAGGTTTCCACGTTCTTGTTGAACGTTTCATCGAATTTCACCTTGCCGGGCGGGATATCCGGTGCCCCGAGCCGCGCGCCCGCGGCCTTGAACCGGAACTGTTCCCGGTACATGTAGTAGCCCTCGGCGATCTGCCATGTGGCTTCCACCGTGCCGGCATCGGCCATGCGGGCGTAAAACTGGAAGGCGACGTCCGGCGGCAGGAAATCGTCCTCGGCGCGTGCGGGCGACAGCGCAGACAGGAAAGCGACCAGCAGGAAAAAGCGGAAGAACAGGCGCGGGAAGGTGGGCATACGGCTACTCGGCGGGGTGAACTGCGAAATGGTACACCGGAAAATTCCGGGGCGCTGGCATTTCCCCGGCCGGCCCCGGCATGCGCCAGGTCTTGCCGGAGGCTGTCAACCTTCTTACGCGGGAGATGCGTCTCTGGTCCAGGCAGGAAGCCGGGGTATGCAAGCCGCAGTACGCTCGGTTCGACGGACACGCGGGCGCCGCGGCGCGCGATCGCAGCGGCCGGTTGCGGGCGGTCCGCATTACCACCAACTTCAGAGGTAACGACGATGAATGTCATGCCGCATCGCGCCGCACGCCCGCTTGTCCTGTTCGCCACCGCCGTCCTGATGGCCGGCACTGCCCTCGCCGCCGGCATTCCCCGCTATCCGGCAGCGTTTCGCACCACCGACATCCAGGTCGAAGGCGTCACGCTCCACGTGCGCGTGGGCGGCAGCGGACCCGCGGTCGTGCTGCTGCACGGCTTCGGCGACACGGGCGACATGTGGGCACCGCTCGCAACCCGGGGCGATGCGGGCCGCGTTCGCCCAGTTCAACTCGATTTCGCAGGATGAAAAAGACAATCTCGTGTCGATGCGCACGAAGCTGACGATGCCGGTACTGGCGGTGGGCGGCGAGAAATCGTTTGGGGCCAACGAGGCAATCGTGATGCGCAATGCGGCAACCGACGTGACCAAAGTGGTCATCCGCGATGCGGGCCACTGGCTGATGGAAGAACAGCCCGCGGCCACGATCGACGCGGTGGCCGGATTCCTGCGGCGCTGACCGGCGCGGCCGGATACGATTCACGCGGGAATAAAAAAAGCCGGGCAAGCCCGGCTTCTTCATTCGACGACTGGAAGATTACTCTTCGGCGGTCGGTGCTGCTTCGATGTCGCTTGGTTCCGGACGATCCAGCAGTTCGACGTAGGCCATCGGTGCATTGTCGCCAACGCGGAAGCCCATTTTCAGGATACGCAGGTAGCCGCCGTTGCGGTTGGCGTAGCGTGGGCCCAGTTCGGCGAACAGCTTCAGGACCATTTCGCGGTCGCGCAGGCGGGCGAAGGCCAGGCGCTTGTTGGCCAGCGTGTCGGTCTTGCCCAGGGTCAGGATCGGCTCGATGACGCGGCGCAGTTCCTTGGCCTTTGGCACGGTGGTCTTGATCGCTTCGTGACGCAGCAGCGAAACGGTCATGTTGCGCAGCATTGCCAGACGGTGGGACGAGGTACGGTTCAGTTTACGGAGGCCGTGACGGTGACGCATGGTACTTCCTTTCGAGGTGTTTAATTCCGGACTCTTCGATCGCCTGGCTCATGCCCGGCGCGGGTCGGTTAATAAAGTTGAAAACGTCCGGCGCGACATGCGCCGGACGGGTACTGCAATTTACTTTTCCAGACCGGCTGGCGGCCAGTTTTCCAGCTTCATGCCCAGGGTCAGGCCGCGGGATGCCAGCACTTCCTTGATCTCGTTGAGCGACTTGCGGCCCAGGTTCGGCGTCTTCAGCAGCTCGTTTTCCGAACGCTGGATCAGGTCGCCGATGTAGTAGATGTTCTCGGCCTTCAGGCAGTTCGCGGAACGAACCGTCAGTTCGAGATCGTCGACCGGGCGCAGCAGGATCGGATCGACCAGCGGTGCACGCGATGGTGCCTCGGCGGTGGCTTCCGTGCCTTCCAGCGCGGCGAACACGTTCAGCTGGTCGACCAGCACGCGTGCCGACTGGCGGATCGCTTCTTCCGGCGTGATCACGCCGTTGGTTTCGATGTTGATGATCAGCTTGTCCAGGTCGGTACGCTGTTCCACGCGAGCCGATTCCACGGAGTACGACACGCGGCGGACCGGCGAGAACGATGCGTCCAGGATGATGCGGCCGATCGTCTTGTTCGTGTCTTCCGACAGGCGGCGCACGTTGCCCGGCACGTAGCCACGGCCTTTTTCGACCTTGATCTGCATGTCCAGCTTGCCGCCGGCGGTCAGGTGAGCGATCACGTGATCCGGGTTGATCAGTTCCACGTCGTGCGGCAGGTCGATATCCGATGCCAGCACGGCGCCTTCGCCTTCCTTCTTCAGGGTCAGCGTGACGGAATCACGGTTGTGCACCTTGAAGACCACGCCCTTCAGGTTCAGCAGCAGGTCGACCACGTCTTCCTGCACGCCATCCAGCGACGAGTACTCGTGCACGACGCCGGCGATGGTGACTTCGGTCGGCGCGTAGCCGATCATCGACGACAGCAGCACGCGACGCAGGGCATTGCCCAGCGTGTGGCCGTAGCCGCGCTCGAACGGCTCCATCACGACTTTTGCGTGACCGGCGCCCAGGGCTTCGACGTCGATGATACGTGGCTTCAACAAACTGTTTTGCATTGAAATGTCCTTTTCATTACCCTCGGCTCGTTACACCGATAAGGCTGATGGCATTAGTGAAAACGCCCACTCTGATGAGTGGGCGGTTGATACTTGATACTGTGACTACGATTAACGCGAGTACAGTTCGACGATCAGCGATTCGTTGACGTCGGCAGCGATTTCGCTACGTTCCGGGAACGACTTGAAGGTGCCTTCCATCTTCTTGGAATCGACCGACACCCAGGCCGGCATGCCGACTTGTTCGGCCAGCGACAGCGCTTCGAGGATACGGGTCTGCTTCTTGGCTTTTTCGCGCACGGCGATCACGTCGCCGGTCTTGACGACGTACGAAGCGATGTTCACGACATTGCCGTTCACGGTGAACGCCTTGTGCGACACCAGCTGGCGTGCTTCAGCGCGGGTCGAGCCGAAGCCCATGCGGTAAGCAACGTTGTCCAGGCGGGTTTCCAGCAGCGTCAGCAGCGTTTCGCCGGTGTTGCCCTTGCGACGGTCGGCTTCGGCGAAGTAGCGGCGGAACTGGCGTTCCAGGATGCCGTACATACGCTTGACCTTCTGCTTTTCGCGCAGCTGGTTGCCGTAGTCGGAGGTGCGGGCACCCGACTTCACGCCGTGCTGGCCTGGCTTGATGTCCAGTTTGCACTTGGAATCCAGCGAGCGACGGGCGCTCTTCAGGAACAGGTCAGTGCCTTCACGGCGGGAGAGTTTTGCTTTTGGTCCGATATAACGTGCCACGGTATTTTCCTTAAATAATAAATGACGCCCCGGAACGACAGCAGATGCGCATCGCGTGCGGCACCTTCTGCGAACAGGCGCTAGTCTGACCCTCTAATCCGTCAGACGGTGGCTCAACATGCCGGCTCGCCGGAAGCGAACAGGCAAAAATAGCCGGACAGTGTAACCGTTTCCGATCAACTGTTCCAGCGATTTTTACTTCAGGGTGACGGTGGCCGGTTCGCAATGGAACCGGCCATGGTCGTGCCGAGAAAAACGCCCGGTATGTAAGCTGAGAACAGCTTAGATACGACGACGCTTCGGAGGACGGCAGCCGTTGTGCGGCACTGGCGTCACGTCCTGGATCTCGGTGATCTTGATGCCCAGGTTGTTCAGCGCGCGAACAGCGGATTCGCGGCCAGGACCAGGGCCCTTGATACGCACTTCCAGGTTCTTGACGCCGCATTCCTGCGCAACCTTGCCAGCCGCTTCGGCAGCAACCTGCGCTGCGAACGGGGTCGACTTGCGGGAGCCTTTGAAGCCGGCGCCACCGGAAGTTGCCCACGACAGGGCATTGCCCTGGCGGTCGGTGATCGTGATGATCGTGTTGTTGAAGGAAGCGTGAACGTGAGCGATACCTTCAGCGACGTTCTTCTTGACCTTCTTGCGAACGCGTGCTGCTGCAGCGCTGCTTTGTTGCTTAGCCATAGTGGTTTCCTAGATTATTTCTTCAGCGATTGAGCGGCTTTGCGCGGACCTTTGCGGGTACGGGCATTGGTGCGGGTACGCTGGCCGCGGACCGGCAGGCCACGGCGGTGACGCATGCCGCGGTAGCAACCCAGGTCCATCAGACGCTTGATGTTCATCGACAGTTCGCGGCGCAGGTCGCCTTCAACAACGAACTTGCCGATCTCATCACGCAGCTTTTCCAGCTCGCTGTCGTCCAGGTCCTTGATCTTCTTGTTGGTAGCAACACCCGTTTGCGCGCAGATGAACTGGGCGCGTGGGCGGCCGATACCGTAAATTGCCGTCAGGCCGATCACGGTGTGCTGGTGATTTGGGATGTTAACCCCTGCAATACGTGCCATTCGTTATTCCTCGATTAACCTTGACGCTGTTTGTGACGCGGCTCGATGCAGATGACACGAACGACGCCCTTGCGCTTGATGATCTTGCAGTTGCGGCAGATCCGCTTGACTGAAGCGTTAACTTTCATTTTGCTCTCTCTTCTTGAGATTCGATACTTAAAATTACTTGGTCCGGAACACAATGCGGGCCCGGGACAGGTCGTACGGCGTCAACTCCACCGTCACCTTGTCGCCAGGGAGGATGCGGATATAGTTCATCCGCATTTTACCCGAAATGTGGCCAAGCACCACGTGGCCGTTTTCCAGCTTAACTCGAAACGTTGCATTCGGGAGATTCTCGAGAACCTCGCCCTGCATCTGTATAACGTCGTCTTTTGCCATAGTGACCTTATCGCTTAACGTGTCGGAATACCGCCTTTGAAGTTAGCCTTGCGCAGCAGTGAATCGTATTGCTGCGACATCACGTAATTCTGTACCTGGGCCATGAAGTCCATGGTGACAACTACGATGATCAGCAGAGAGGTGCCGCCAAATACAAAGGACACTTTCCACTGGGCTTGCATAAACTCCGGCAACAGACACACCAGGGTGATATAGACGGCGCCTGCCAGGGTCAATCGGGTCAGGATCTTGTCGATGTAACGGGCAGTCTGCTCACCGGGACGAATCCCTGGCACAAAGGCCCCGCTCTTCTTCAAGTTATCCGCGGTTTCCTTGCTGTTGAACACCAGTGCGGTGTAGAAGAAGCAGAAAAACACGATTGCCACAGCATACAGCAGTGCATGGATGGGTTCGCCTGGAGTCAACGATGCAGCCAGATCTTTCAGGAAGCGTACAACAGGATTGCTGTTGTCAGCGCCACGTGCGAACCAGTCCACGATGGTGGCCGGGAACAAGATGATCGACGATGCGAAGATCGGCGGAATCACGCCTGCCATGTTCAGTTTCAGTGGCAGGTGGCTCGTTTGCCCACCGTAGATCTTGTTACCGACCTGACGTTTGGCATAGTTCACCAGGATCTTGCGTTGACCACGCTCCACGAACACCACGACATAGGTCACGGCTGCGACCAGGATCACGATGATGATGGCGGAAATCGCACTGATCGCACCGGTCGACACCTGGGTGAACAATGCACCCATTGCGCTCGGCAGACCCGCCGCGATACCGGCAAAGATGATGATGGAGATGCCGTTACCAAGACCGCGCTCGGTAATCTGCTCCCCCAGCCACATCAGGAACATGGTGCCGGTCAGCAGCGTTACCACGGTGGTGAAGCGGAAGGCCATGCCCGGATCGAGCACCAGGCCGGGCTGGGCTTCCAGCGCGACGGAGATGCCGAATGCCTGGAACAATGCCAGGCCGACAGTGGCGTAACGGGTGTACTGGGTGATCTTGCGACGGCCAGCTTCCCCTTCCTTCTTCAGCGCTTCCATCTGCGGAGACACGATCGACAGCAATTGCATGATGATCGAGGCCGAGATGTAGGGCATGATGCCCAGCGCAAACACCGTGAAGCGCGACAGGGCGCCACCCGAGAACATGTTGAACATGCCCAGCAGGCCGCCCTCTTGCGACTTGAACAGTGCGGCCAGCTGTACCGGGTCGATCCCCGGCACCGGGACGTGAGCCCCGATGCGGTAGACTACCAGAGCGCCCAGCAAAAACCACAGACGGTTCCAGGGGAACCCTGCTGCGGCACTTTTAGCAAGCTGCGGATTAGTCGCCAATTTTCGCTCCGTTCAAGCTTAAGCGTCTCAGGCTACCGAGCCGCCAGCCGCTTCGATGGCCGCTTTCGCGCCGGCGGTCACTTTCAGGCCCTTGATGGACACTGCCTTAGTGATTTCACCGGATGCGATCACGCGCACGTCGCGGGCCAGCACGGACAGCACGCCAGCCTGCTTCAACACCAGCAGGTCGACTTCGCCGACTGCCAGGTTGTTCAGGTCGGACAGGCGCACTTCAGCCTTGAAGGTTGCGTTCAGCGACTTGAAGCCACGCTTCGGCAGACGACGCTGCAGAGGCATCTGACCGCCTTCGAAACCGACTTTGTGGAAGCCGCCCGAACGCGATTTCTGACCCTTGTGACCACGGCCGGCAGTCTTGCCCAGGCCGGAGCCGATACCGCGGCCAACACGGCGCTTGGCGTGTTTCGCGCCTTCGGCTGGTTGAATGGTATTCAATTCCATTGATTTCTCCAGATCGCAAGCCAAGGGCTTACGACACAACCTTAACGAGGTAGGCGACTTTATTGATCATGCCGCGTACCGATGGCGTGTCCTGCAGCTCGGAAACCGAGTTGACACGGCGCAGGCCCAGACCACGCACCGTAGCGCGGTGGTCTTGGCGGGTGCCGATCAGGCCCTTCACCAGTTTGACTTTGATAGTGCTCATGGTCATCCCCTTAAGCCAGAATGTCTTCCACCGACTTACCGCGCTTGGCGGCGATCTCGGCAGGAGTGCTCATTTTCGACAGGCCGTCCAGGGTGGCGCGCACCAGGTTGTACGGGTTGTTCGAACCGGTGGATTTCGCCACCACGTCCGTCACGCCCATCACGTCGAAGATGGCGCGCATTGCGCCACCAGCGATGACGCCGGTACCTGGCTTGGCCGGGCTCATCATGACGCGCGAGGCGCCGTGACGGCCGGTTACCGTGTGCTGCAGGGTACCATTCTTCAGAGGCACCTTGATCAGGTTGCGACGGGCTTCTTCCATTGCCTTCTGCACACCGACCGGTACTTCTTTCGACTTGCCCTTGCCCATGCCGATGCGGCCATCGCCGTCACCAACCACGGTCAGCGCCGCGAAGCCCATGATACGACCACCCTTGACCACTTTGGTCACGCGGTTGATCGCGATCATTTTTTCGCGCATGCCGTCATCCGGCTTGTCGCTTTGCATTTTTGCTTGCATTTTTGCCATGATCGTACCCTTAGAACTTCAGACCGGCTTCACGCGCGGCATCAGCCAGCGCCTTCACACGGCCGTGGTAACGGAAACCGGAGCGGTCGAACGCTACTTCGGTGATACCTGCCTTGATTGCCTTTTCGGCGACGCGCTTGCCAACCAGTGCGGCAGCGGCAGCGTTGCCGCCCTTGCCCGACTTGCCGGCCAGTTCGGCGCGAACTTCTGCTTCCACGGTAGACGCCGAAACCAGAACTTTAGCGTCCGGGCTGATCAGGTTCGCGTAAATGTGCAGGTTAGTGCGGTGGACCGACAGGCGGTTCACTTTCAGTTGCGCGATCTTGATGCGGGTTTGACGTCCGCGGCGCAGACGAGATTGCTTTTTATCCATCGTCAGCCCCTAATTACTTCTTCTTGGTTTCTTTGATCTTGACCACTTCGTCCACATAGCGGACGCCCTTGCCTTTATAAGGCTCAGGGGAGCGGTAAGCACGAACTTCTGCGGCAACCTGGCCGACCTGTTGACGGTCGACACCCTTGATCACGACTTCCGTCGGGGTCGGGGTAGCCACGGTCACGCCAGCCGGCATCGAGTGCACGACAGGGTGGGAGAAGCCCAGCGACAGGTTCAGCTTGTCGCCCTGGGCTTGCGCCTTGTAACCCACGCCGACCAGGGACAGCTTCTTCTCGAAGCCCTTGGTGACGCCGGTGACCATGTTGTTGACCAGTGCGCGCAGCGTGCCGGACATGGCGTTCGCTTCGCGGCTTTCGTTGGCAACTTCGAACGACAGCGTGCCGTTGTTGTTTTCAACTTTGACCAGGCCATTCAGGCTCTGGGTCAGGGTGCCCAGCGGGCCCTTGACGGTGATCGCTTGTGCGGAGATGGCGACTTCGGCGCCAGCCGGCACGGCGATCGGCATTTTAGCTACTCGAGACATGTGTTACTCCTTAAGCCACGAAGCAGATGACTTCGCCACCGACGCCGGTAGCGCGCGCTTTGCGGTCGGTCATGACGCCTTGCGGAGTCGACACGATGGCCACGCCCAGACCGTTCATCACGGTTGGAATCTCATCCTTGCCCTTGTACACGCGCAGGCCCGGACGGGACACGCGCTCGAGGCGCTCGATGACAGGACGGCCGGTGTAGTACTTCAGGCCGATTTTCAGTTCCGCTTTGCCTTCGTTGGAGGACACTGCGAAATCTTCGATGTAGCCCTCGTCCTTCAGGACGGAGGCGATCGCCACTTTGACTTTCGACGACGGCATTGCGACGGTGGTCTTCTTCACACCCTGTGCATTGCGGATACGGGTCAGCATATCGGCGATAGGATCGCTCATACTCATTGCTTATTCTCCTATTACCAGCTGGCTTTGGTCATACCCGGGATCTCACCACGCATGGCGAATTCACGGAGCTTGATACGGGCCAGACCGAATTTACGGAAGGTGCCACGTGGACGGCCAGTGATGGCGCAGCGGTTACGCTGGCGGGTCGGTGCGGAGTTACGTGGCAGGGCCTGCAGTTTCAGGCGTGCTTCGTAACGCTCTTCTTCCGACTTCGACTGGTCGTCGATGATGGCTTTCAGGGCGGCGCGTTTGGCGGCGAATTTCTCCACCAGGTCGGCACGCTTCTGTTCACGGTTAATCAGTGCGAGTTTTGCCATGATCGTTTAGTTCCTGAACGGGAATTTGAATGCGGCGAGCAGAGCTTTGGCTTCGTCGTCGGTCTTGGCGGTCGTCGTGATCGAGATGTTCATGCCGCGCAGCGCGTCAATCTTGTCGTACTCGATTTCCGGGAAGATGATCTGCTCTTTGACGCCGATGTTGTAATTGCCGCGGCCATCGAACGAACGGCCGGACACACCACGGAAGTCACGCACGCGTGGCAGTGCCACGGTGATGAAGCGATCCAGGAATTCGTACATACGGGCGCCGCGCAGGGTCACCATCGTACCGATCGGGTAGCCTTCGCGGATCTTGAAACCGGCGATTGCTTTACGCGACTTGGTCGTCACCGGCTTCTGGCCGGCGATCTTGGTCAGGTCGCCAACAGCGTGTTCCAGGACTTTCTTGTCGGCGATTGCTTCGCCAACACCCATGTTCAGGGTGATCTTGGTCAGGCGTGGCACTTCCATTACCGATTTGTAGCCGAATTTCTCGGTCAGCTCGGAAACGACCTTCTCTTTGTATACTTGTTGCAGACGGGCCATTTTCAATTACCCCTTCACTACTTCGCCGGAGGACTTGAAGACGCGGACTTTTTTACCGTCCACTTCTTTGAAGCCCACGCGATCGGCCTTGCCGGTCGCAGCGTTGAACAGAGCAACGTTGGACACGTGAATAGGCATGGTCTTGTCGACGATGCCACCAGTTACGCCCGTCATCGGGTTCGGCTTGACGGCCTTCTTGGCCACGTTCACGCCATCCACCACGACGTGCTCAGCGTCTACACGCTGGGTCACGACACCGCGCTTGCCCTTGTCCTTGCCGGTCAGGACGACGACTTCGTCGTTTTTGCGAATCTTATCCATTGTGACTCCTTACAGGACTTCCGGTGCCAGGGACACGATCTTCATGAACTTCTCGGTGCGCAGTTCGCGCGTCACCGGGCCAAAGATACGGGTACCGATCGGTTCCAGCTTGGAGTTCAGCAGGACGGCAGCGTTGCCATCGAACTTGACCAGGGAACCGTCCTGGCGACGCACACCCTTAGCGGTGCGCACAACCACGGCGTTATAAATTTCACCTTTTTTGACACGGCCGCGAGGCTGAGCCACTTTAACCGTGACCTTGATCACGTCGCCGATGCCAGCGTAACGGCGCTTGGAACCGCCCAACACCTTGATGCACATAACTTCTTTCGCACCGGTGTTGTCGGCTACCTCGAGCCGGCTTTCAGTTTGAATCATAGTATTCTCTTTCCCAACTTAAGCCGAAGAATCCACACAATGCGGACCTCTCGGTCAGTCTTGGTCCCGCCAACAATGCTGCTGCATTGCTGTTTGGGTGCTTGACCTTCATACAGTACTGACCGCGAAACCGCGTCTGTGGAAAGACACTTAGCGGCGATACATGAACGAAGCCCGCAAGTATTACATACAACCTGCGGGCCTGCAAGAACTAATTGGAAACGGGCCGGGACGCAACGGTCCCGGCCAGGCTTTCTTCTTAGACGATTTGTGCAGCTTGCACTACACGGGTCACCGTCCACGCCTTCGTCTTGGAGATCGGACGACCTTCCGCGATCTCGACCGTATCACCGGCCTTGACCTGGTTGGTTTCGTCATGTGCGTGGTATTTCGCCGAACGCACGATGATCTTGCCGTACAGAGGGTGCTTGACGTGACGCTCGATCAGCACGGTAACGGTCTTGTCCATCTTGTCGGACACCACTTTACCGATCAGCGTGCGCTTGAGCGACTGTTTCACTGGTTCGTTCATTTGGCTTCCTTCGTGTTCATTACCGTTTTGACGCGTGCGATGTCGCGGCGGACCTTCTTCAGCTGCGAGTTGTTGCTCAGCTGCTGCGTGGCGCTCTGCATACGCAGGCCGAACTGTGCCTTCAGCAGGTCGTTCAGCTCTTTCTGCAGACCGGCCTGGTCTTTGCCGCGGAGTTCAGATGCTTTCATATTTCACTCCAATTATTGGCCAACCTGGCGCACCACGAAGGTGGTTGCCAGAGGCAGTTTGGCGGCAGCCAGGCGGAACGCTTCGCGTGCCAGCGTTTCGTCCACGCCGTCCATTTCATACAGCACTTTACCTGGCTGGATTTCAGCCACGTAGTACTCCGGATTACCTTTACCGTTACCCATACGGACTTCGGCCGGCTTGTTCGAAATCGGCTTGTCCGGGAAGATACGGATCCAGATACGGCCGCCACGCTTGATGTGACGGGTCATGGCACGACGGGCAGCTTCGATCTGACGGGCGGTGATACGGCCACGTGCGACGGCTTTCAGACCGAATTCGCCGAACGACACGGCAGTGCCGCGCGTGTGCGAAATGCCGGTGTTACGGCCCTTCTGCTCTTTACGATACTTCCTGCGGGATGGTTGCAGCATGCTTATTCTCCTGCTTATTCAGCTGCAGCCGGCTTCGCAGCGCGGCGAGCGGCTGGGGCGCCTGGTTTGGCGCCCGGACCTGGACGTGGGCGACCGCCCGGCTTACCATCGTCGCGACGCGGACCGCGTGGCTTCTTCTCGTCGGCCGGGGTGTCGATGACTGGTGCTTCGCCGGTGGCGGAGCGGTCACCCTTGTACACCCACACCTTGACACCGATGATGCCGTAGGTGGTCGATGCTTCGGACGTGCCGTAGTCGATGTCCGCCTTCAGGGTATGCAGAGGCACGCGGCCTTCGCGATACCATTCGGTACGGGCGATCTCGATGCCGTTCAGACGGCCGGACGACATGATCTTGATGCCGACGGCGCCCAGGCGCATTGCATTTTGCATTGCGCGCTTCATGGCGCGGCGGAACATGATCCGCTTTTCCAGCTGCTGGGCGATCGAATCGGCGATCAGCTGCGAATCGATTTCCGGCTTGCGGATTTCCTCGATATTGACGTGCACCGGCACGCCCATGATCTTGGTCAGTTCCGCTTTCAGCACTTCGATGTCTTCGCCTTTTTTACCGATGACAACGCCCGGACGGGAGCTGTACACGGTGAAACGGGCGTTCTTCGCAGGACGCTCGATGACGATGCGGCCGACGGAGGCGTTCTTCAGCTTCTTCTTCAGGTAGACGCGCGCCTTCAGATCTTCGTTCAGCATCTGAGCGAAGTTACCGTTGGTTGCGTACCAGCGCGAAGCCCAGTTACGGGTTACGGCCAGACGGAAGCCGGTTGGATGAATTTTCTGTCCCATCTTGGCTCCTTAGTTTCCGACCGTCAGGTAGACGTGGCAGGACTGCTTCGAAATGCGGTCGCCACGGCCCTTTGCGCGCGCGGTGAAGCGCTTCAGGATCGGGCCCTTTTCGACGTAGATCGTTTTCACGAACAGTTCGTCGATGTCGGCACCATCGTTGTGCTCGGCGTTCGCAATGGCGGACTCCAGCACCTTCTTGATGATGGTGGCGCCTTTTTTCGGGCTGAACTGCAGAATGTTCAGCGCGGCGTCAACCTTCTTGCCGCGGATCAGGTCAGCCACCAGGCGACCCTTTTGATCCGACAGGCGCACGCCTTTGAGGATTGCTTTGGTTTCCATTATTTCTTCGCCTTTTTGTCAGCAGCGTGGCCCTTGAACGTACGGGTCAGCGCGAACTCGCCGAGCTTGTGTCCAACCATGTTCTCGGACACGTACACAGGCACGTGCACCTTGCCGTTGTGCACGGCAATCGTCAGGCCGATGAAGTCAGGCATGATCGTCGAACGGCGGGACCAGGTTTTGATTGGCTTCTTGTCTTTCGTCGCTTGCGCGGTTTCGACTTTCTTCACCAGGTGGGCGTCGCAAAACGGCCCTTTTTTCAATGAACGGGTCATGATTTATCCTTATTTCTTGCCGCGGCGCGAGACGATCATCGAAGAAGTACGCTTGTTCGAACGCGTCTTCTTGCCCTTGGTCTGCTGGCCCCATGGCGACACTGGGTGACGACCAGCTGCCGTCTTGCCCTCACCACCACCGTGCGGGTGATCGACCGGGTTCATGACGACACCACGGACGGTCGGACGCACACCGCGCCAACGCATCGCACCGGCTTTACCGATCTTGCGCAGGCTGTGTTCGGCATTGCCGACTTCGCCCACGGTTGCGCGGCATTCGATATGCACGCGGCGCACTTCGCCGGAGCGCAGACGCACCTGAGCGTAAGTACCTTCGCGGGCCATCAGCACGACGCCGGCGCCGGCGGTACGGGCCATCTGGGCACCCTTACCTGGCAGCATTTCGACGCAGTGGATCACGGTACCGACCGGGATGTTGCGGATCGGCAGGGTGTTACCGGCCTTGATCGGCGCTTCGGAACCGTTCATCAGCGTATCGCCGACGGACAGGCCTTTGGAAGCGATGACATACTTGCGCTCGCCGTCGGCGTAGCACAGCAGGGCGATGTGCGCCGTGCGGTTTGGATCGTATTCGATACGTTCCACTTTCGCAGGGATGCCATCCTTGTTGCGCTTGAAGTCGACCAGGCGGTAGTGCTGCTTGTGACCACCACCGATGTGACGGGTGGTGATGTGGCCGTTGTTGTTACGGCCGGCGGTCTTCGATTTTTTCTCAACCAGGGCGGCGAGCGGACGACCTTTGTACAGGCCTTCGGTCACCACCTTCACCATGCCGCGACGGCCTGGGGAGGTTGGCTTCATCTTAACGAGTGCCATTATTTAGCCTCCTCGGAGAAATTGATTTCCTGGCCAGGCTTCAGGCACACGAAAGCACGCTTGGTAGCATTGCGACGGCCGATGAAACGACCCGAGCGCTTGACTTTACCTTCGCGGTTTACGGTCTGCACCGATTCCACTTCAACCTTGAACAGCAGTTCAACGGCGGCCTTGATTTCTGGCTTGGTCGCGTCCGGAGCAACACGGAACACGATCTGTTCGTTCTTTTCCGCGACCATCGTGGCCTTCTCGGAAATGACCGGCGCCACCAGCACCTTCAACAGGCGCTCTTCGCTAAATTTGACGGCGCTCATGCCAGCAACTCCTCAATCTTGGCCAGTGCCGCTTTGGTAACCAGGATCTTCTTGTAGAAGACCAGCGACATTGGATCTGCATGACGCGGTTCCACGACCAGCACGTTCGGCAGGTTGCGGGAAGCCAGCAGCAGGTTTTCTTCGATGTTCTCGGTGATGATCAGGACCGAATCCAGACCCATGCCAGCCAGCTTTTGCGACAGCAGCTTGGTTTTCGGGGCTTCGATCGACAGATCTTCGATCACGACCAGGCGCTCTTCGCGAGCCAGCTGGGACAGGATCGAGCACAGGCCGGCGCGGTACATCTTCTTGTTCACTTTGTGGGTGAAGTTCTCGTCAGGCGAGTTCGGGAAGATGCGACCACCGCCACGCCACAGTGGCGACGACGACATACCAGCACGGGCGCGGCCGGTGCCTTTCTGGCGCCAAGGCTTCTTGGTCGTGTGGTGAACCTGTTCACGGTCCTTCTGCGCGCGGTTGCCGCTACGGGCGTTCGCTGCATAAGCAACCACGATCTGGTGGATCAGGGCTTCGTTGTAATCACGGCCGAAGACGGTGTCTGCAGCAGCAACGTTCGACGCGGCTTGACCTTCAGCGTTCAAGAGCTTGAGTTCCATGAATTAAGCTCCCTTCTTAGCTTTGACTTTAACGGCTGGCGATACGACCACCTGACCGTTTTTCGCGCCTGGTACCGCGCCCTTGACCAGCAGCAGCTGACGGTCGGCGTCGATACGAGCGATTTCCAGGTTCTGGGTGGTGACGGTAACGTCGCCCATGTGACCGGTCATGCGCTTGCCAGGGAACACGCGGCCCGGATCCTGCGCCATACCGATGGAGCCTGGTACGTTGTGCGAACGGGAGTTACCGTGGGTTGCACGGCCGGATGCGAAGTTGTGACGCTTGATGGTACCGGCATAGCCTTTACCGATCGAGGTGCCCTGCACGTCGATCTTCTGACCGACTTCGAACAGCGAAGCGGCGATGACTTCGCCAGCTTTCAGTTCGGCAGCTTTTGCTGCGTCGATACGGAACTCTTTCAACAGAGTACCGGCTTCGACACCAGCTTTGGCGTAGTGACCCGCAGCGGCTTTGGTCACGCGGGAAGCGCGACGTTGACCGAATACGACCTGAACAGCGGAGTAACCATCCGTTTCAGGAGTTTTGATTTGCGCGATACGGTTGTTCGACACGTCCAGCACGGTCACAGGGATCGAATCCCCGTCGTCCGTGAAGATGCGCATCATGCCAACCTTGCGACCGAGGAGGCCAAGGCTCATTTTTTCTCCATTCCCGCCTACGATTGGGCAGGGCTATGTTGAACTACAAAAATGGCAGGACCAAAAAAGACGTGTCCATACCGAAGCCGGCTAGTGTACTTTGCTTTGCCTCTTGACGCAACAAGTAAGTACGGGGTATGTCGATGCTTGTTGCACAAAGTTTGCACAACCGTCGCGCACGGCCACGCGACGTATTTTTTTGGCATGCAACCCTGTCATCGGCGGCGGCCGCGAGCCGCCGGATCGCCGCGTGGAGCGGCTCCCCGGGCCGCGTGCCCTGCCGCCAAAGGGCCCGGAGCGGCGCACCGGCGGCTTCGATGCCATAATCGCCACCATGACCGCCTACATGCTGCTGAAACTGCTTCACGTGCTGAGTTCCACCGTGCTGTTCGGCACCGGCATGGGGATCGCCTTCTTCAAATGGATCACCGACCGCGCCGGCGACGTGCGGGCGATCCGCATCGTCACCGAGCGCACGGTACTGGCCGACTGGCTGTTCACCACGCCGGCCGTGATCGTCCAGCCGGTTACCGGCTTCGCGATGGTCTGGCTGGCCGGCTACCCCCTGTCCAGCCAATGGATCGCCTGGTCCGTGGCGCTGTACCTGCTGGCCGGCGCCTGCTGGCTGCCCGTCGTGTGGCTGCAGATGCGGATGCGCGACCTGGCGCGGGTTGCCGATGCGGGGAACACGCCGCTGCCGCCGCTGTACTGGCGTTACCAGCGCTGGTGGTTCGTGCTCGGCATTCCCGCGTTCAGCGCGCTAGTGGTGATTTTCTGGCTGATGCTCAATAAGCCGGCCTGAAAAACCGGGCACGGGGGCCCGGCCCCGTCATGTCGCCCCGCAATCAGAACGTGTAGCTGGCCGACGCGCCTTACGGCGGAACTGCGCCGCTTCAGCCTGGCGTTCTGGGACTCGGACTTCCACGAGGCGCTGGACAAGGATTTCTTGCTGGCCTATGCGAACGGCAGCGATCGCGACCTGGTCGTGACCCTGTACCTGTCGGCCTTTACCGATGTGATCACGGCGGGACCGATCCCCGAGCCGGGCACGTGGATGATGCTGCGCGCCGGCATGATGCTGATGGGGGTTGCCGCCCGGTCGCGGCGGCTGGGAGGTTAAGTGCCGCCGCCAGAGGTGCCGGCAACCGCCGGCCTGGCGATCAAGGGGAGATGCCGAACAGCTCGAACTGCAATCCATCGATGCCGGAAGGCGTATACAGCGTGATGGCTTGGGCCTTCAGCATTTCCTCGTATAGCTTGCCCCTGGCTGTCAGGGAAAAGTAATAAGTGTTTGGCCGCACAGGGATTTCCGTAGGCAATTGCGCCATGTGTACCAGCTCCACGCCCGGCAGCGCCACGCTGATCATGTGCTCGACATCATCCGGCGAGCCGATCTTGAAGCGCGACAGTACGGCTGGTACCAGGTCCAGCGCCGACATGTTCGCGCTTACCGCCAGGCATAACTGGGTGCGGTGATCGACGCGGGACGCATCGAGCATGCCGTGGAAGATAGAAGGTCGTTCGGCTGCCGAGGCCAATGGAATGACGAAGTAGCGTGAAGAGATCACGGTGTCGATCAGGTCGCGGATGATGGCGTCGAGCCTCTCGAAACCAGGGCCGGGATCATCATGCCGGTATGTGGGCAGATCGGCCAGCGTAAACTTGGGCGAGAACGTCATCAATCCGCCGGCCAGCGCCGTCAGCCGGTCGAACACGTACTCGGGATGGTGAAGGCGGAAGCTGGCGCAATGCGTCAGCGGCGCCGCAGCAGTGCAGAGCACGTTGAGCATCCAGAACGACGAGAAATCGCCACTGTGCACCTCGAACGCCTGCCGGTGGTTCATGCGTTGCCGCTCATACAGTGCCGCGATCTTGGCGTTCAGCTTGGCCAACAGCGCATCGAGCAATGTGGGCAGGCCTGCCGCCGTCGCCAGCGTGACCGAGGGTGGCATGAAGGTCGGATCGGATTCGAAGCCGCCGGTGCTGGCGCGACGGATGCGAATGACAGGGACCGAAAAGTATGCGCTGCGCGATACCGTATGCGGCAGCAAGCGCACATTCTTAGCCAGGTAGGCAACGGAGGTCGGCGCCATGTGCGAGAACAGGTCGGCTGTTCCACCATCCGTCCGCATGTAACGGCCTTCGGCAGCCATGTTGTGGCCATGACCATTCACGATTGGTAGCGCTGCGTAGTAGGTAAACGTCTGGAGCTCGGCAGGAAGCGTGGACAGGTCCACCGCTGCCGGTGCCTGTTCGGAAAGTGGCGCGTCGTAGATTTCGCCATCCTGGAACACCAGCGCAAGCTCAGTGGCCATCAATACGTTATTGGCCAGCGCGTCGATATTCCACTTGGCCTTGCGCACGCCCCACAAGCAAGGATTGAGCGTCATCGCAAGCTGTTGGAGCCGGATTTCGTGGTAACGGTCCATTTGCTGAAGCTGATGCGGGCCGATCGCGATACCCTCGCCCCATAATACTTTCAAGGGAAGATTCATGATGCTCCTTTCGTGTGAAAGACACATCATGAATCTTTCTATCGGAAATTAACTTGCGTTAAAGCAATAATTCCCTATCGATGCTCGTCAATAATCACCTCTCTACAACGGAGGTGACATGACCCAGGCTCTGCAGGAATTATTCAGTCATTTCGAACGGGAACTGCTGATCAACCAGCGCCTCGGCACCGAATTCGCGAAGCATTATCCGCAGGTGGCATCCGGCGTGGGATTTAGCGGATCAGGCGCAGACCAGGACCCGTTGATCCGCAAACTGATGCAAGGATGTGCCCTGCTCAATGCACGAACCCTCATGCAAATCGAGAAAAGCAAGGATGAGTTCACGGAAGGCACGCTTCAGGTAAATTATCCGAACTACAACAGGCCATTTCCGCCAGCCACGATTGTTCGGTTCGATGGCGAAAAAGCCGGAGCCACCCTGCTGAAAGTACCCACCATTGCTCGCGGAACGACGCTGCATTCGGCCGAGGTAAGCGGCACACGGTGCCAGTTCCGCACTGTCTACGACGTCAAGCTTGCGCCAATGCGCGTGGCGGACGTTCAATTTATTGCACATTTCACGCCGCGGGCAGAAATCCGTGTCGATGCGGAAATAACCGCCGCAATGCGTATTGCGATCGAGATCACCTCCGACCGGTTCGAGTTCACCGATCCAGCCATCGCACAATGGCGCCTGTTCATCGATGCCGATCCCTCCCACGGTGCCTGTTTCCGGGACACGTTGTTCATGCGCGTGCATCAGGCATGGTTTTCAACGGACGAGAGCGAATGCCTGGTGCCGTTGCAAAAAAACCCGCTGCTGCCGGTTGGCTTTCGCGAAGACGAAGCGATGATCCCGTTCGAAACCCGCTCGCACCCGGCCTATCGATTCTTGACAGAATATTTCTGCTTTCCAGAAAAATTCAATTTCGTGGATGTCGATTTCGCTGCATTCGCCGACAAGATTCCCGCCGGCTGCCGCCGCATTACGCTGCATCTTGGCATCGCCCATACCCGTGACGACAGCGCCGCCGCCAGGACGCTGGCTTCCCTGTCTCGTACCACCCTGCTTCCTTCTTGCACCCCGGCCGTCAATCTGTTCCGCAAGGCTGCCTGCGCAATCGATCTCGACCATACAAAGGCGGAATACACCTTGCTGGCCGACACGAGCCGCGCCAGCGCTTACGACATCTACAGCATCGACAAGGTCGTCGGGCTCAAGGAATGCGGCGTAGGCAGCACGACCCGTCCTTATCATCCCTACTATTCGATTCGGCACGCTCAGGCCGAAGCGGAAGATGGGCATTACTGGCGTTCCCGGCGCGATGCACTGATGGCGGAAACCAGCCCGGGCTATGAACATTCCATCTCCTTCGTCGACCGTGATTTCGATCCGCAGGCAGTGGAAGCCGCGACGATATCCATCGACCTGACCTGCACGAACCGGGCCTTGCCGCAGGAATTGCCCATCGGTGCCGCGGGCGGCGACCTGATGATGGCCCATCAATCGGGCAACGTGCCGATACGGATGCTGCGCAAGCCGACCGCTCCTTACCGCTTTCCGACGGGCGATCACTGGCGCTTGATCTCGCACCTGGCCCTTAACCACTATTCGCTGGTGCAGCACGATGCGCAAGCGCTGATCGAGGTGTTGAACCTTTATGACCTGCCCCGGTCGCCGGCAACGCAACGGCAGATTGGCGGCATTCGGGGACTGGTGCAACGGCGGACCCGCGTGCGCTGGAACGATGAAGGCGCAGCCGGATTCCTGGATGGCAGCGAAGTGCGGCTGATGATCGACCAGCAAGCCTATGCCGGCAGTGGCATACATGCTTTTGCGCAGATCATCGAGCACTTCCTGGGCCTGCACGTGCACCTGAACAGCTTTGTCGAACTCGTCATTGAATGCCACGCCACGGGCAGGGATCTCATGCGATGCAAACCACGAAACGGCAGCCTCGAACTTCTGTGATCGAACGCCTGTTCGCCCAGCCCTACCGGTTTCAGTTCGGGCAGGCGGTCCGTGTTATCGACGCCTGGCTTGGCAAGGACCTGGCAGCAACGGATGTCCTCGACCACTGCGTGCGGTTCCGGGCGCGCACCTCGCTGGCATTCCCGGCGAGCGACATCGAATCCATCGAATGCCAGCGTGGCGCTGGCGACGATCGTCAACCGGCGGCCGGGGACATGCCATGCATCGGCATCACGCCAGCGTTCATGGCCATGCTCGGCTCCACCGGCGTTCTGCCCTGGCACTACACGGACAGCATTGCCGCAGCAGACCAACGTAGCAGGGACAGCAGCCACAGCGCATTCTTCGAACTGGTTTCGCATCGCCCGACGGTGTTGTTTTACCAGGCCTGGTCACTGTCCCGCTGGAGCTACCGTCACTGCGGCGACAAAACGCTTTCGCACCTCCCTGTTGCACTGGCCATGGCAGGTTACCTGTCAGCGCCACCAGCATCGCGAGTGCAGCCCACCCTGCCCGCCATGCACGCGGGCACGCTGCGCCGGCATACCGTCACGGCCCAGATGCTGGCGTCGATCCTTTCGGAGTACTTCGACGTGCCCATCGCGGTCGAGCAATTCCTCAGGAAATGGTCGCCGCTGCCTGCCGAGTACCAGACACGCCTGGGCTCGCCACATTTTCGCGCGGACATGCTCCTTACCCTGGGCGAGCGGATATTCGAACCTGGCCGGTGGGTGCGGCTGCGCATCGGGCCATTGACGAAAGCCGGGTTCGATCGATTCCTGCCTGGCGGCGACTGCGCGAAGGCGCTTCCGGCCGTGCTGGCACTGTTCCCGCTGGAAGGCTTGCGCTTCGAGGTTCTGCTCGTGCTGCGCGCGCAGGACATCGTGCCGATCCGGCTGGGGGGTGATCCGTCGACCTGGCCACGGCTTGGCTATGGCACGTTCTGCATCACCGACCCGCAGACCGCGGACCGCGAAGGCTTTTGTTACGAACTCGACTAAGTGAGGGACAGCGATGGACTCTGCAAACAGCGATATCCTCAACTACATGATTGCCCCGGACGGGCTGTCGGCGGAAAACCGGCCCCTGCATTTACGGCTTGCCGGTACTGGCGGTATCAGCGAGCGCACGCTGCTGCCGCAGCGGCTGCAAGGCCGCGAAGCGCTATGCGACGGGTTCGAATACCAGGTGCTGTGCGTGACCGACAATGCCGGGCTTGCACTGAAAGATTTCATCGGGTTACCGGCGGAAGTGCAGATCGTGACCGACCTGGGCGAGCTGCGCCGGCTGTGCGGCATCGTTACCCAGGCTGCCGCAGGTGAAAGCGACGGTGCACTGGCAACCTACCAACTGGTACTGCACGATGCGCTGGCGGTCATGGACAAGCGCCGCAACACACGGATTTTTCGCGACAAGAGCGAGTTGGACATCATTGCGCTGCTGGTGGCCGAATGGCGCCAGCGCAATGACGTGCTGCGGGCGTGCTTCGACCTCGCCATCGATCCGGCGCTGGTCGAACAGGGCTTGTCCAGACGGGAATTCACGATGCAGCACAACGAATCGGATGCGGCATTCATCCGGCGTCTGTTGCGGCGCTGCGGCATTGCCTGGTATTTTCGCCCCGGCATGCCCAATCGCGGGGCGCCGATGGAATTGCAGCGCAGCACCGTTCCTGCCCATACACTCGTTCTGTTCAACGATCCGCTGCGTTTGCCCGAGAACGCCGCCGGTACGGTGCGCTACCACCGCGACAGCGCGACGGAAGAACGCGATGCGATCAATGGATGGTGCGCCGTTCGCAGCCTTCAGCCGGCTAGTGCGTCCCTGCATAGCTGGGACTACGATTATCCATCCGCCCGCAGCTTCATGACGACCGGCGCGACGGGCGCCACAGACCAGGGCGTTCGCGGCAACCGGCTTGCCGCCCTGCTTGAAGACCATGAGGTGGCCGCTCCGCACATTGCCGACAGCGCGGTGGACCTTACCCGCCTCGGCGCGCTGCAGATGGGCCGTCACGATTACGCCGCGAAGTGCTTCCGCGGCGAAGGCGGCGTGCGCGCACTGGCGGTCGGCGAATGGATCCGGATCGATGGACACCCTGAGCTCGACATGCATCCGACCGGCGAACGCCAATTCGTCATCACCGCGCAGCAGATTATTGCGCAGAACAACTTGCCGGTGGAGTTTCGCGCCAGGGTGGAACAGCTGTTCAGCCGCAGCGGCTGGGTTTTCGATCCCCACCTGCCGCGTGCAAGAACAGCCAGCCGCTACAAGACGCAATTCGAATGCGTGCGGCGCGGAATCCGCATCGTGCCCCGGTATGACCCTCGTTATGACCTGCCAGCGCCTCGGCTGCAGAGCGCTATCGTGGTCGGCCCGCCGAATGAGGAAATCTGGTGCGACGAATTTGGCAGGGTCAAGATCCGCCTTGCCGGCACCCGGCCTGCCGACCATGAGCATGCGGCCGGCGCCGGCAGTTCCGATACCGATGCGGACTCCGCCTGGGTACGCGTGGCGTCGAGCTGGGCCGGAAATGGCCCAGGCACCGGCAATCAGTTCGGAACCCGCTTTCTCCCCTCGGTGGGCACCGAGGTATTGATCGATTTTCTCGGCGGCGACCCCGACAAGCCCGTCATCGTCGCCCAGCTGTTCAACCGCGCGGCGCCGCCGCCGGGGTTCAGCAAGGAAGATGGCCTGCCCGGCAGCAAATACCAGTCGGGCATCCGCAGCCGTGAAATCCAGGGCCAGTGCGGCAACCAGGTACGGATCGACGACACGCCTGGCCAGATCAATATCCAGGTCGCCAGCGACCACGGCGGCAGCCAGCTCAATCTCGGCTACCTGACCGAGCCGCGGCACGAAGGCCGGGGAGCCGCGCGCGGCGAAGGAGCGGAACTGCGCACCGACGAACACCTGGCGCTGCGCGCCGCGAAAGGCATGCTGGTCAGCGCATGGAAAGGCCTCGGCGGTGCAACGAGAACCGGTGCCCAGCTGGCCCGCGACGACTATTTGCGCCTGCTGCGCGAATGTGGCGAGCTGTGCAGAACGCTGGGCGAGTATGCGGCCGGCCACCAGGGTCTTGCGTCAAGCAGCCAGGAGCAGGACGCGCTGCGCGCACGCTTCGAAGCATGGGAAGCCGGCAGCAACACGGATCCCAAGACACACCCGCCAGCCGAGCCGGTCATCGCCGTAACCGCACCGGCGGGAATGGGGTTTGCCACGTCCAAAGCCGTTGTGACCTATGCCGGCAGCACCATCGATACGGTGGCCCAACAGCACCTGCAACTGACCGCGGGCCAGTGCTTCACGCTCAACGCCGGCAAAGGCATTTCCCTGTTCTCGCACCATGACGGTTTGAGCGCCATCGCCCACCAGGGAAAGCTGCTCCTGCAAAGCCAGCACGACGACACCACCGTCAACGCGGCACGCAATCTCACGCTGACATCTTCGGAAGGCAAGCTCCGTGCTATGGCCAAGGTGATCGAACTGGTGGCCGACGACGGTTCGTTCATCAAGATCGGCGATGGCAGCATCACTTTCGGCAGCAAGAACCCGCTGAAGTTTCTTGCACCCGACTTTACGTTCGATGCCGCAAGCACGCTCGCGGCCGAGTTGCCGGTTTTTGACAGCGCGGGGGCGGACCAGCAATTCCTAGCCCATTTCGAAGAAGGCGTGCCAGGCGACGAGCCGCTCGTGCCGACACCGGTTCCGGGGGCGAACATCAAGATCAGGGTTGACGATGGCAGCACCGTGGAAGGCCGCAGCGACGTGGGCGGCAAGTCGGAAGTGGTGGCGCGGGAGACGATGCGGATGGCATCCATCGTCGTAATGAGCAGCGGCGACAAGGCATAGGAGAACATACATGGGCTACCAGAAGATTCCCTACGAATGCGGCACCCGCGATGCGGTACTGGAAAAGGGCCGTACACAGTGCAAGGGTGTGACCGTGCGCCGCCGCCTTCCCGGCAACATCATCGTGGTCCATGGCGTCAACGATGTGGGCACCAGCTACGCTGCCGTGGAGGAAGGGCTGTGCGCCGGGCTGGAAGAGCGGCTGCTGCGGCGCTTCCAGCCGGCCGGATACAAAAACCCTGCGGACGCCGATAAAAATAGCGTGGTCGAAGATCCCGACGCGGTGTTCTACAAGCGCACGGTAATAGACGACACCAATAGCCCGGTCATTCCCTTCTACTGGGGATACCGGGAACTGAACAGCGAAACCAGGATTGTCAACGGCCAGAAAACCGACCGCTACGGCAACCGCCTGGACAAGGATTCTTCCAAGGGCGGCGGGCCATTCGGCAATGCCACCAACACCTTGCCGGACATGTGGAACAGGGGCATGTGCGCGCCCTTCGATCCGTCCGGCGACGCGATCCGTCCCCTGCGCAGCGCGCCCGGGCGCATGTATATGGTGCTGGCCGCGCGCCGTCTGGCAGCGCTGATCTCGATGATCCGCGATTACGATGCCAATGAGACCGTGACCATCGTCGCGCACAGCCAGGGGTGCCTGCTGAGCCTGCTTGCGCAAGCCTTCCTGCTGGAGCAGGGCCTGCGCCCTGCCGACACGCTGGTACTGACCCATCCACCCTACGGCCTGGATGAGAATGCAAACTGGTTAACCTGGGGAGCCGAACTGATCCACAGCGGTACCGACAGCGCGATGGAACCCTACTATCACCTGATCAATGCGCGGCAGACCATGCATGCCCGCCTGCAGACGCTGGTCAACATCGTGCGCGGCGTGGCCAGCGCCAAGGCCGCCATGCCGGCATTCACCACGCTGACTGACGACGCGCAGCATGGCGGCATGGTCGACCAGCGCTGGAAGGCAGTGGCCGACCGCGACAACCGCGGCAAGGTCTACCTGTACTTCTGCCCGGAAGACATGACGGTGGCGCTCGACAATGTGCAGGGCATCGGCTGGCAGGGCGTGCCGGACTTCATTAACGGCACACAGTACAAAAGCGACTATCTGCCGGTCTTCGACCCTCGCACGCAAACGCGCAAGGAACAATATCCAACCCGACCGATGGCCAGGAGCGTCACGCGCAAGCCGCTGGAAGAACTGGGGCCATCGTTTCACCAGCGCGTATTCACCGACAAGATGCGCTTCGACCCGGGCACGGGCAAGTTCGAATGGACCCTGGTGGGCCAGCCCCCGCACGACTTCCCCCTGCGCGTGGCAAGCAAGGCGCTCGATCCGCACGGCAGGGTCGAGGACGACAAGGCCCACGTGGAAGCCAGCGGCCGCACGCTGCGCAAGCGGCTCCCGGTGGCCACATGGCCGATCGATCAGCGCGCCAGTCCGGTCGAACAGCGTTTCGGCATCCGGCGGATCAATGGCGAAGCACTGGCCAGGCCGTGCCGCGCCGACCTGCGGGGCAACCAGATCGATGCGGACAAGCTGCCGACCGGCTCGCCACAGTCGCGCCTGCCGGCCGAAGACCGCGGGCCGTGCGAGGAAGTCGACCCGATCGATGCCGCGACCGCCACTGCCAATGGCGGCCTGCTCCGCTGGCGCAAGATCCGTCCCGATCCGTCGGGCCACCGGCATTTCCCGGCAGTGCCGGAGCCCCTGTCCAGTGCGGAACTGCAGCGTGTTTCAGACCTGTACAACGCGGAAAACGCACCGAAGGACGCTGCAAGGGACGACCTTTTTACCGTTACGCAGGCCTACCGCGATCCCAGCGGTGTCGTCAAGGCCATCATTCAGGAAAGCCCGAACGCAGCCCGACTGCGATGGCAACAGACCGTCAGTGCGAAGTCGTTCCATGGCGTGATCATCGGCAGCCGGGAAAACCATCGGCGCGTGACTGCGTATGACGTTGCCATTGGCGGCGGAAAGGCGAGCAGTGATCCGAATTTTTATGCGTATTTGTGCGCGGTGGCGGATTGGCGGTTGAAGAAGCTTCAAAGGTCGGATAATCCGCGTAGCGGAATTTTACAATGGGGAGATTTCCAGAGCCGATTCCGGGTTTATTGGGCAGACGAGCTCCAGTGGCGAAAAGACCTTATTGAAGGCAATGCCAATTACTACAGCACTGGAACTTTGCCGACTTGCTTACCCATACTGACCGGAAATTTGTGGGAGATCATTGTATCTGAAACGATGAGTGGAAGAACAGTAGAGAAAAATCCAAAAAAATAACTATAATTAATTTCCTCACACCGGAACATTAATAAAAATTGATATGCATCAAAATTAACAGACTTGCCTAGCCCTTATGCACTATGGATCGCATTCGAAGTTCCAATTTAATAGAAAATGGAGGCCATAATGAATAAATTGCATTGGATTGCAATTATACTTTCATTTGTTGCATTAATTTTTGGCGGAATGTGGTGCGTAGCAAAGCGAAAGGCAATAGAGCAAGAACGGACAGAACAAATCAATGCATCTGGATTGCAACAGAAATCGACAACCAAACATGTCGATGAAAATAGGCATAAATATATTCTTGAAGTAATTGGACTAGGCATTACGGTCGATAAATATCGACAGGATGCGCTTTGGAAAATACTTCAAAAGGGCAACCCCTATCAAAGCATTCGAGAAAAAGATCCCAAGAAGTATGAGTGGGCCCTATTCGACAAATATGGCATTTCCGGTGGCAGAGCATGTGACGCGTTGGAGAATGGCGCCGGCCCCTCGCCAATGTACTGGGGCGTTCCTAGTTTCTATGCAGGCTCACCAATTGCAGATCCTTCAGCACAGCCTAGTTTGATTGATCCAATAGCCGGTTTGGCTGCTAGCGCGGTAGGTACGGGCATGGCATGGCATTTATTTGTTACTGGCCAATGGCAGCTATCTGAACGGCCTGATCAATTGCTTGAAGAAATATTCGAATTTTTTGATACCTATCCAGACATTCCGTACGTGGTGCTCCTATCTGAAGATAGCCTTACAACTCGTGATCGCAATCTTCCTCTAGAGTCATCACGACTAGTCAAGGACGGTTTTTACATTCCTGAAATGCCCGACTCCTCCTCAGTACTTGTATTGGCACGTCGTGAGCGCGTGGAGCCTTTACGATCTTTTGTATGGAAAGACCCCGATAATGACTATCTGCAGGAAACACTGCGTAGAACGTATTTTGCGCTTCAAGATAATGTTCCAACCCCCGAGCGTCAGAAAAATCCTGGAAAACTGGTTCCAGTAGGCCGCCAACCCACTGTCGCCGAATGGCTCGCCACTGCCGATGCGTTCGCCAAAGGCAAACGCACCGATGCCAGCCTTGTCGCGCCCATCTTGGGGAACTTCAAACACTGGAATCACCAGCCGCCAAAGAACTGGAAACCAACCCCGTGGTTCCCTGTTCCCTGGAACAGCAACCAGCTTGCCGCGTTCGACAATTTGCCCACGCTCGGCTTCATCCATCGCCCCGTGTTCGTCCGTTTCGAAGACGAGCACGGCAAGCCGGTGACACGCCGAGAGCAGCGGCAGAAATTGCTGGAAGCCGGCTGGCAGCAGGCACTGCAAACACTGCCCGAAGCGGAGCGCGCCAAGGGCCCGGCCCGCATTATCGGCGCCTTCGGCAACCACACCGAACAACGGATTGCCTTCGAAGGCATGTTGCACCGTTACGCCGAACAGGGCGGTCCGGAAATCGATACCGGCAACATGGCGCAGTTCATCGGCACCGACAACCGCATCGGCAACATGGGCGCGGCGACCTTCTTTGTACAGATGGCGCTGGGCGTGATGGGCAGCTACAACGCCGGCGGCATATCGGCCGCCGTTAACCTGCGTGAACTCGGCGGCGCCAGCATCGTATTCGTCAGCCCGCCACCGGACGACAAGCGCAAGCAGCAGGGGGAACAATTCCGACACAACGTCGAGCCTGCGATCGATCCGAAGAATTACGAGGTGCCGGCTGTCGAGTGAGTGCTTCGCGCCCCCTTTGCACATAAGCGCGCCCATCTGGCCATCAGCCTTATGCGATGCGGCCTGCTTCCGGCTTGGCGAGGCATGGCTTCCATCGTCGTAACGAGCAGCAGCGACAGGCCGTGCCGCGCCGACCTGCGCGGCAACCAGATCGATGCGGACAAGTTGCCATCGAATTCCCCAAGGTCGCGCTTGCCTGTTAAGGACCAGGGTCCCTGCGAAGAAGTCGACCCGATCGATGCCGCGACCGCCACTGCCAATGGCGGCCTGCTCCGCTGGCGCAAGATCCGTCCCGATCCGTCGGGCCACCGGCATTTCCCGGCAGTGCCGGAGCCCCTGTCCAGTGCGGAACTGCAGCGTGTTTCAGACCTGTACAACGCGGAAAACGCACCGAAGGACGCTGCAAGGGACGACCTTTTTACCGTTACCCAGGCCTACCGCGATCCCAGCGGTGTCGTCAAGGCCATCATCCAGGAAAGCCCGAACGCAGCCCGACTGCGATGGCAACAGACCGTCAGTGCGAAGTCGTTCCATGGCGTGATCATCGGCAGCCGAGAAAACCATCGGCGCGTGACTGCGTATGACGTCGCCATTGGTGGAGGAAAAGCGAGTAGTGATCCGAATTTTTATGCGTATTTGTGCGCGGTGGCGGATTGGCGGTTGAAGAAGCCGCAGAAATCCGACAAACCGCGACGTGGAATAATGAAGTGGGAAACTTTCAAAGAAGAATTTTCAATTTATTGGAATGATGAACTCCCATGGCGCAGAACGCTTATTGAGGGCAATTCATACTATTACAATAACGGAACTCTTCCGGAATGCCTTCCTATACTCTTTGGAAAATTATGGGAAATAATTATTTCCGAAACAATGAGCGGCAAACAGGTAACCGGGAGAAATAAATGACTGCAAAGCTTTTCGCCTCAACTCCTCCCAGCCATCCGAATTTAGTGAAATATATACTATTCGCAGCATTAACGATCATCATCGTAAGCTTTATATGGCTCATATTTCAGGAAACTTTTTTTCACGTAGAAATGGAAACAACTATGAATAAAATACGATGGCTCAGCATTTCAATTTTGATCGCCTTTTCAGCATGTTTTGGTAGTTGGTTTTTTACTAATAAGACGGTTACTAGCCACCAGAAGGATTGGCAAAAGCGGTCAGATCAACCTAAACAAGAGAAAACAAAGGCGCTGAATCTGCAAGCTCATCGAGAATACGCATTGGAAGTAATCAGCCTCGGCATTACTGTCGAAAAATACCGGCAAAATTCATTGTGGAAAATTCTTCAGGCAGGACAACCCTACGAGAGTATTAGAGAACAGGATCCAAAAAAATATGATTGGCAAAGATTCGACAAGGATGGGGTTTCAGGCTCTAGAGCATGTGATGCACTTGAAAATGGAGCTGGTCCATCACCAACTCACTGGGGGGTCCCAACCTTCTATGCTGGATCGCCAATAGCCGATCCAGATGGACAGCCGAGCGCAATGGATCCGATGGCCGGGCTAGCGAGCAGTGCAATTGGTACCGGCATAGCGTGGCATTTGTTTGTTACTGGCCCTTGGAAGCTGTCTGAAAGACCTGATGATTTACTAGAGGAAGTATTTGCTTTTTTCGATTCTCATCCTGATCTCCCATACGTGGTTCTCCTATCTGAAGACAGTTTGAGCACAAGAAACGACAACCTTCCTCATGGAGCACTTAAATTAGTTAAAGATGGCTATTACATCCCCGCCATGCCAGACTCTACCGCCGTATTTATTCTTGCCCGCCGCGAACGCGTCGAACCGCTGCGTCCTTTTGCTTGGAAAGACCCGGATAACGACTATCTCCAAGAGACACTTCGTAGAACATATTTCGCGCTGCAAGACAAAGTACCTACTGCCGAAAGACTCGCAAATCCTGAAAAACTGGTTCCTGTAGGCCGCCAACCCACTGTCGCCGAATGGCTCGCCACTGCCGATGCGTTCGCCAAAGGCAAACGCACCGATGCCAGCCTTGTCGCGCCCATCTTGGGGAACTTCAAACACTGGAATCACCAGCCGCCAAAGAACTGGAAACCAACCCCGTGGTTCCCTGTTCCCTGGAACGGCAACCAGCTTGCCGCGTTCGACAATTTGCCCACGCTCGGCTTCATCCATCGCCCCGTGTTCGTCCGTTTCGAAGACGAGCACGGCAAGCCGGTGACACGCCGAGAGCAGCGGCAGAAATTGCTGGAAGCCGGCTGGCAGCAGGCACTGAAAACACTGCCCGAAGCGGAGCGCGCCAAGGGCCCGGCCCGCATTATCGGCGCCTTCGGCAATCACACCGAACAACGGATTGCCTTCGAAGGCATGTTGCACCACTACGCCGAACAGGGCGGTCCGGAAATCGATACCGGCAACATGGCGCAGTTCATCGGTACCGACCACCGGATCGGCAACATGGGCGCGGCGACCTTCTTCGTGCAGATGGCGCTGGGCGTGATGGGCAGCTACAACGCCGGCGGCACGTCAGCCGCCGTCAACATGCGCGAAGCCGATGGCGCCAGCATCGTGTTCATCAGCCCACCTTCCGACGACAAGCGCAAGCAGCAGGGGGAACAATTTCGGCACAACGTGGAACCGGCAATCGATTCGAAGAATTATGAGATGCCGGTTGTCGATTGAGTGTTTACACTTTCTCGACGCTATCGATCAGGTTCGAACAAACTGGGCACCCACGAATTTTACGCTTACGAAAGGAACAACATGCGTAACGTCATTCGCCTCGGCGACCTCACCACCCATGGTGGAAAAGTCATTTCGGCAAAAGCCACGCACTTCAAGGTTGCCGGCATTGCCGTGGCCTGCGTGGGGGACCTGTGCGTATGCCCAATCCAGGGTCACAGCAACTGCCGGATCGTCAGCGGATCGGAGCGGCATCATATCAACGGCGTGGCGCTGGCCTTCGAAGGCGACGAGACGAGCTGTGGTGCCAAGCTGATCTCAAGTTTGGCTAACTTCAAGACCAGCTGAACGCGAGCGCTCAAAGAAAAACGGGCACCCGCCAATGCGAAGTGCCCGTTCCTTGATCCGGCGGCCGTCACGTCAGTGAAGCCGCCCGATGCGAATCTTGACAGATTATTGCAGCTTGATTTCGACGTCCACGCCAGCTGGCAGGTCCAGCTTCATCAGCGCGTCGACGGTCTTGTCGGTTGGATCCACGATGTCCATCAGGCGCTGGTGGGTACGGATTTCGAACTGGTCGCGCGAGGTCTTGTTCACGTGCGGGGAACGCAGCACGTCGAAACGCTGGATACGGGTCGGCAGTGGAACCGGACCTTTGACAACGGCGCCGGTGCGCTTGGCGGTGTCAACGATTTCCAGTGCGGACTGGTCGATCAGTTTGTAGTCGAAAGCCTTCAGGCGGATGCGGATCTTTTGATTTGGGGTGGACATGCTGATTCCTTAAAAAGAACGAACCGGGCATCGGTGGAAACCTTGCTCCGGCAATGTAGAAATATGCAACACACTACTAAACGACTGCTCTGACGTAAAAGCAGCGGGACCGGCATGATATCACGCCCTGTCCCGCTGCATCAACGCAAAAACTTAGGCGATGATCTTGGCAACAACACCGGCGCCGACGGTACGGCCGCCTTCACGGATTGCGAAGCGCAGGCCTTCTTCCATAGCGATCGGGGAGATCAGCTTGACGGTGATCGACACGTTGTCGCCCGGCATGACCATCTCTTTGTCCGCTGGCAGCTCGATCGAGCCGGTCACGTCCGTCGTACGGAAGTAGAACTGTGGGCGATAGTTGTTGAAGAACGGGGTGTGACGGCCGCCTTCGTCTTTCGACAGAACATAGATCTCGCCGGTGAAGTGGTTGTGCGGCTTGATCGAGCCTGGCTTGGCCAGAACCTGGCCACGCTGCACGTCTTCACGCTTGGTGCCGCGCAGCAGCAGGCCAACGTTGTCGCCGGCTTGACCCTGGTCCAGCAGCTTGCGGAACATTTCCACGCCGGTGCAGGTGGTCTTGACGGTGTCGATGATGCCGACGATTTCGATTTCTTCGCCGACTTTCACCACGCCGCGCTCGACACGACCGGTCACCACGGTACCGCGGCCGGAGATCGAGAACACGTCTTCCACAGGCATCAGGAAGGCGCCGTCCACAGCGCGCTCAGGCGTCGGGATGTAGGTGTCCAGAGCATCGGCCAGACGGATGATGCACTCTTCGCCCATTTCGCCAGGCTGGCCTTCCAGGGCCATACGTGCCGAACCTTTGATGATCGGCAGGTCGTCGCCAGGGAACTCGTACTTCGACAGCAGCTCGCGCACTTCCATTTCGACCAGTTCCAGCAGTTCTGCATCGTCGACCAGGTCGCACTTGTTCAGGAACACGATGATGTAAGGAACGCCAACCTGACGCGCCAGCAGGATGTGCTCGCGGGTCTGTGGCATCGGGCCGTCGGCCGCGGAGCACACCAGGATCGCGCCGTCCATCTGCGCAGCACCGGTAATCATGTTCTTGATGTAGTCGGCGTGGCCTGGGCAGTCAACGTGCGCGTAGTGACGGGCAGCGGTTTCGTACTCGACGTGCGCGGTGTTGATCGTGATGCCGCGTGCTTTTTCTTCCGGAGCAGCGTCGATCTGGTCGTAGGCTTTGGCTTCGCCGCCGAATTTCTTCGACAGCACCGTTGCGATCGCAGCCGTCAGCGTGGTTTTGCCGTGGTCGACGTGACCGATGGTGCCGACGTTGACGTGCGGTTTAGTCCGCTCAAACTTACCTTTTGCCATTTTATTTCTTCCTTAGAACTTTGATTTAAGGTTGTCCGGCCGGGATTTTGTCCCGGCCGATAAACGCTATTCTGAATTACTTCGCTTTTGCGGTCACGATTGCGTCGATAACGTGCTTCGGCGCTTCGGAGTAGTGCTTGAATTCCATCGTGTACGTTGCACGGCCTTGCGTTGCGGAACGCAGCGAGGTCGAGTAACCGAACATTTCGGACAGTGGCACTTCGGCCTTGATGATCTTGCCGCCGCCGCCCGGGATTTCGTCCATGCCCTGCACCATGCCGCGGCGGGACGACAGGTCGCCCATCACGTTACCGGCGTAGTCTTCCGGCGTTTCCACTTCCACGGCCATCATCGGCTCCAGGATGACCGGCGATGCCTTGCGGCAGCCGTCCTTGAATGCCATCGAACCGGCCATGCGGAACGCGTTTTCGTTCGAGTCCACGTCGTGGTACGAACCGAAGGTCACGGTGACTTTCACGTCGACGACCGGGTAGCCGGCCAGCACGCCGCTGTTCAGCGTTTCGCGCACGCCTTTTTCCACCGCAGGGATGTATTCGCGAGGAATCACACCGCCCTTGATGGCGTCGACGAACTCGAAGCCCTTGCCCGGTTCCTGCGGCTCGATCGTCAGCACGGCGTGGCCGTACTGGCCGCGACCACCGGACTGCTTGACGAACTTGCCTTCGACGTCGGTCACGGCCTTGCGGATCGTTTCGCGGTAAGCAACCTGCGGCTTGCCGACGGTGGCTTCCACGCCGAATTCGCGCTTCATGCGGTCGACGATAATTTCCAGGTGCAGCTCGCCCATGCCGCCGATGATGGTCTGGCCGGATTCTTCGTCGGTCTTCACGCGGAACGACGGATCTTCCTGTGCCAGGCGGTTCAGCGCCAGGCCCATTTTTTCCTGGTCGGACTTGGTCTTCGGCTCGACGGCCTGCTGGATCACCGGCTCAGGGAAGACCATGCGTTCCAGGATGATCACTGCCGACGGATCGCACAGCGTTTCGCCGGTGGTCACGTCTTTCAGGCCCACGGCTGCGGCGATGTCACCGGCGCGCACTTCCTTGATCTCTTCACGCTGGTTGGCGTGCATCTGCAGGATGCGGCCCAGGCGTTCCTTGCGGTTCTTCACCGAGTTCAGCACGGTGTCGCCGGAATTCACGGCACCGGAGTACACGCGGAAGAACGCCAGCTGGCCCACGAACGGATCGGTCATGATCTTGAATGCCAGCGCCGAGAATTTCTCGTCGTCGGCAGCCTTGCGGGTGACCGGCGCTTCGTCGTCGTCGGTGCCCTTGACCGGCGGGATGTCCAGCGGCGAAGGCAGGTATTCGATGACGGCGTCGAGCATGGCCTGCACGCCCTTGTTCTTGAACGCGGTGCCGCACAGCATCGGCACGATTTCCGAAGCGATGGTACGGTCACGCAGTGCCTGCTTGATCTCGGCTTCGGTCAGGTCGCCTTCTTCCAGGTACTTGTTCATCAGTTCTTCGGACGATTCGGCAGCCGCTTCGACCATCTTCTCGCGCCACTCGGCAGCGGAATCGGCCAGCTCGGCAGGGATATCCTTGTAGTCGAACTTCATGCCCTGGGACGCGTCGTCCCAGATGATGGCTTTCATCTTGACCAGGTCGATCACGCCGGTGAAGTTTTCTTCGGCGCCGATCGGGATCTGGATCAGGACCGGGTTCGCCTTCAGGCGAGCGCGCATCTGCTCGTAGACCTTGAAGAAGTTGGCACCGGTACGGTCCATCTTGTTGACGAAGGCCAGGCGTGGCACTTTGTACTTGTTAGCCTGACGCCACACGGTTTCCGACTGCGGCTGCACGCCACCCACTGCGCAATACACCATGCAGGCGCCATCGAGCACGCGCATCGAACGTTCCACTTCGATCGTGAAGTCGACGTGGCCCGGGGTATCGATGATGTTGATGTGGTGCTCAGGGAAGTTGTTCGCCATGCCCTTCCAGAAGCAGGTCGTCGCGGCCGACGTGATCGTGATGCCGCGCTCTTGTTCCTGCTCCATCCAGTCCATGGTGGCTGCGCCGTCGTGGACTTCACCAATCTTGTGGTTCACGCCGGTGTAGAACAGCACGCGTTCGGTGGTGGTGGTCTTACCAGCGTCGATGTGAGCGGAAATACCGATGTTGCGGTAGCGCTCGATGGGGGTCTTGCGGGCCATAATGAGATCCTAAATCTTTGAATGGACAAAACCGAGCAACACTTTTGAATCAAAAATGCGCCCGGCTTGAACAAATGGCCGGACATGCCGGCCGGAATTTTAGAAGCGGAAGTGCGAGAACGCTTTGTTCGCTTCAGCCATACGGTGCACCTCGTCACGACGCTTCATCGCGCCGCCGCGGCCTTCCGCAGCTTCCAGCAGCTCGCCACCGAGGCGTTGCGGCATGGATTTTTCGCTGCGCTTGTTCGCAGCTTCACGCAGCCAGCGCATCGACAGGGCCAGGCGGCGCACTGGGCGCACTTCAACCGGCACCTGGTAGTTGGCGCCGCCGACACGGCGGGACTTCACTTCAACCATTGGCTTGGCGTTGTTGATTGCTGCGGTGAACACTTCCAGTGGATCCTTGCCGGATTTTTGCTGGATATGGTCGAACGCACCGTAGATGATGTTTTCTGCGACCGACTTTTTGCCGGACAGCATCAACACGTTAACGAACTTGGCGACTTCGGTGTTGCCGAATTTTGGATCCGGCAGAATTTCGCGCTTGGGTACTTCACGACGACGTGGCATGTCTTTTCCTTCATGTCTTCAGTTGAGTGCCTCTTGATCGACACTCGCGTGGGCCTTCATGGCCTCACACTTACTCGGCCTCGCGGCCGCCTCAACTCATTTAAACTGCAAGAGTATTACTTCTTGGCCTTAGCGCGCTTCGCACCGTACTTCGAGCGAGCTTGCTTACGGTCCTTGACGCCCTGGGTATCCAGCGAGCCGCGAACCATGTGGTAACGCACACCCGGCAAGTCTTTGACACGACCGCCGCGCAGCAGCACGACACTGTGCTCCTGCAGGTTGTGGCCTTCACCGCCGATGTACGAAATGACTTCGAAACCGTTGGTCAGGCGTACCTTGGCAACTTTACGCAGTGCCGAGTTAGGCTTCTTAGGAGTGGTGGTGTACACGCGGGTGCACACGCCACGCTTTTGCGGGCAGTTTTCAAGTGCCGGCGATTTGCTTTTCACGACCAGTGCGGTACGTGGGCTGCGAATCAATTGATTGATGGTTGGCATCGTTCTAAATCCAACAAAATTACAGCAATGACATTCCCGGCTGTCGCGCATGCTTGCAAGCGCTCCCGGGGGCTAAAACCAGTTTCTCGGCCGGCGCCAACAGCCCTGCAAAGTTTCCGTGCGACTGATTTGCAAATGACGCAAATCGCCGGAACGAGGCGTATACGAGGCGCAGACTAAAATGAGAACTCACGAGTATAGACTGGGCTCAAGGCCCAGTCAACCAGTTTACAAATCAGTCATGCAAGCAATGCCCTGCCCGCCCGGGCCAAAAGCGCCGATAATAGCGCCCGTCCCGTCATCCGCCCACCATGTTCCCGCTGCCGCCGCTGCCTTCCCCGCCCGCCCTGCCCCGCCCTGCCCACCTGTTCATCCTGCTCAGCTACCTGGCGCTGTCGCTGGTACCGTGGATCCGCGTGCTGCTCGGCAACCCGCTCGAACACGGCTGGCACATCCTCGGCATCGAGATCGCCGCCTGGACCGCCGTCTGGGCCGTGTTCAAGCGCCCCGCCTATTTCCACTGGCTGCTGATCCCGGCATTCATGGCGCTGCCGACGGAAATCTACCTGCTGGTGTTTTACGGGCAGGGCATTTCCACGCACCACCTCGGCATCCTGGCCGAAACGAGCCCGATGGAAGCGCTCGAGTTCCTCGGCCAGAAAGTCTGGACGATGGTGGCCGTGATGGCACTGGTCGCCGCCTGGTGGGTCATGACATTCCGCGCCGCGCGGCTGACCCGCGGGCTGGACTGGCAGGGCCCGTCGCGCCCGCTGGCGCTGGCCCTGCTCGGCGTGTTCGCGCTGCTGGCGGCCTATGCGTGGGAATTCGGCGCCGGCCAGCCGCCGGCCGCCTCCGCATCGGCGTCGGCCGCATCGGCGGGCGCCTCCGCCGGCGGCAGCCGCGGCGCGCATGTCACCGGCTGGAAGCTGGCGCCGCTGCCGGGATGGGCCCGCCCGCCGCTGCCGTTCGCTGTCTTCATCGATTCCTGGCCGTTCGGCCTCGCCGCGCGCGGCATCGATTTCTACCGCGAACGGCGCTACCTCGCCGAGCTGAACGAAACCAGCCGGCATTTCCGCTTCGGCGCCGACCAGCCCGGGGCGGACGACGTGCCGGAAACGATCGTGCTGGTGATCGGCGAATCGGCGCGCCAGGATCGCTGGCGGCTGTTCGGCTACAGCCGCGACACCAACCCGCTGCTGGGGCAGGAAGCGAACCTGGTGCCGTTGCCGGACGTGATCACGGCGGTCTCGGCCACCCGGTTGTCGGTCCCCGTCATCATCTCCAGGAAGCCGGCACGCCAGAGCCTGAAGGACGGGTTCAGCGAAAAGTCGTTCATCACAGCCTACAAGGAAGCGGGCTTTCGCACGTGGTGGCTGTCGAACCAGATTTCGTTCGGCAAGTTCGACACCCCCGTTTCGGTGTTCGCGCGCGAGGCGGACGTGGTGCAGTTCACCAACCTGGGCGGCTTTTCGGCCAAGTCCAACCTCGACGAGGTGCTGTTCGAGCCGCTGCGCCTGGCCATGGCCGATCCCTCGCCCAAGAAGCTGATCGTGCTGCACACGCTGGGCAGCCACTGGAACTACAGCCAGCGCCATCCGCAGTCGTTCGACCGCTGGCGGCCGTCGCTGTTCGGCATCGACAAGCCGGTCTACACTGATCTCGCCATCAAGGAGCAGCTCAATAACAGCTACGACAACGCCATCCTGTATACAGACTGGTTCCTCGCCCAGGTGATCGATCGGCTGAAGTCCACCCGGCACCCCACCGCGATGCTGTACGTGGCCGACCACGGCCAGACACTGTACGACGGCAGTTGCCGCCTGGCCTTCCACGGCCACAACACCCAGCATGAATTCCGCGTGCCGGCATTCATGTGGTACTCGGACGGCTACGGCGACCGCTACCCCGGCAAGGTGCGCGAACTGCGCCGGCACCGCAAGGCGAAGCTGGCCACCGAAAACATGTTCCACACGCTGCTGGACATGGCCGACATCCGCTACCCCGGCGAGCGGCTCGAATGGAGCTTCGTCTCCCCCGCCTTCCAGCGCCACACGCGCTGGGTCGACAGCTACGGCTGGACCGACTACGACAACGCCACGTTCCGGGGCGACTGCCGCGAAGTGATCGCGAAAAAGCCGAAACAGCGCTGAGTACCGGAATCCTGGTGCGAGGCAGCCGGACCGTGGCCCGTTGCCATCCTTGATCCAGCACAGGAAATGACCTGGCGCAGGGAATGTCCTGGGGCCAGGCCCCGGGACATTACTTGATCCGGCGCAGATCCGGTCCGCGATGCGTGGCACCGGAGGTCGGACGCCGCGGACGCGCCGGACGCCGCCGGACACCCTCGGACAGCGGACACGCCAGCATGAAATCCTGCCGAAACAACCACTTAGGCGATGGCATGGTTCCTGCAATGGGATACCCATCATCCACCCGCAGGCCCGACCATGATTCGCGACACCTCCCACCAGGACACCGTCATCGCCCCGCCCGTGGCCCGGCTTCGCCAGCGCCGCGCCGTCCAGGTCGCCGCCGTCCTGGCCGCGGTGGCGGTCCTCGGCACGGCGACATACGCGGCGGTTGGCAGCTGGACCGGCAGCGAGCACTCCGTCAGCGCGGCGCGGCTGCGCATCGCCGGCGTCACGCGCGGCACGCTGGTCCGCGACGCCGCCGTCAACGGCCGCATCGTGGCGGCCGTCAGCCCCACGCTGTATTCGACCGCGCCCTCCTCCACCGTGACCCTGAAGGTGCGGGCGGGCGATACCGTGCAACAGGGCGATGTGCTGGCCGTGCTGGAATCGCCCGACCTGACCGACGAGCTGAAGAAAGAACAATCGAGTTACCAGGAACTGGCCGCCGAGGTGGCGCGCCAGCAGATCCTGGCACGCAAACAGAAACTGCTGGCGCAGCGCGATGCCGATACGGCGGAGATCGACCGCCTGTCCGCCCAGCGCACGCTGGAGCGCTACGACAGCGTGGCCAACGAAGGCGTGGTGGCCAGGATCGATTACCAGAAAGCCAAGGATGCGCTGCGCGCCGCCGAGATCCGCGCACGGCACGCCACCCAGGCTTCCACGCTGGAGAAGGACGACGTCGACCTGGCGCTGCGCACCAAGTCCGCGCAGCTGGAACGCCAGAAGCTGGTGCTGGCCAACGCGCAGCGCCGCGTCGACGAGCTGGTCGTGCGCGCGCCCGTGAACGGCTTCATCGGCACGCTGAGCGTGGCCAACCGCAGCGTGGTGCAGGCGAACACGCCGCTGATGACGCTGGTGGACCTGTCCGCCCTCGAAGTGGAGCTCGAAGTGCCGGAAACCTATGTCAACGACCTGGGCCTGGGCATGCGCGCCGAGATCACCGTCAATGGCGCCACCACGAGCGGCAAGCTGTCGGCCCTGTCGCCGGAAGTGGTGAAGAACCAGGTGCTGGCGCGCGTGCGCTTCGAGGGCCGGCAGCCGGACGGCCTGCGCCAGAGCCAGCGCGTGCAGGCGCGGCTGCTGATCGACGAGAAGCCCGGCGTGCTGCTGCTGCCGCGCGGCCCGTTCGTGGAATCGGAAGGCGGCCGTCATGCCTACCTGGTGCGGGACGGCGTGGCCGTGCGCACGCCGATCCGCATGGGCGCCACCAGCATCAATGCCGTGGAAATCCTCGCCGGCCTGAAACAGGGCGACCAGGTCGTGATCGCGGGCACCGAAACGTTCGAGAACGCCAGGCGCGTCGCCATCAACCGGTAACCCGTAATCAGTACTCAGAAATCAGAAACCAGGCAACCACCACATCCCATTACCGAAAGGGCCGCCATGCTGCGCATGCAAAACCTGAGCAAAGTCTACCGCACCCACATGATCGAAACCCACGCGCTGCGCGGCTTCGAGATCCATGTGAAACAGGGCGAGTTCGTCACCGTCACCGGCCCTTCCGGCTCGGGCAAGACGAGCTTCCTGAACATCGCCGGCCTGCTGGAGGAATTCACCGCCGGCGAATACATCCTCGATGGCGTCAACGTGCGCGGCATGGACGACAACGCGCGGTCCCGGCTGCGCAACGAGAAACTCGGCTTCATCTTCCAGGGCTTCAACCTGATCCCGGACCTGTCGCTGTTCGATAACGTCGACGTGCCGCTGCGCTACCGCGGCTTCAACGCGGCCGAGCGCCGCGAGCGCATCGAGGATGCGCTCGCCAAGGTGGGCCTGGCGTCGCGCATGAAGCACTATCCGGCCGAGCTTTCCGGCGGCCAGCAGCAGCGCGTGGCGATCGCGCGCGCGCTGGCCGGCACGCCGAAGCTGTTGCTGGCCGATGAGCCGACCGGCAACCTCGATACGCAGATGGCGCGCGGTGTGATGGAACTGCTGGAAGAGATCAATGCCCAGGGCACCACGATCCTGATGGTCACGCACGATCCCGAACTGGCCACGCGCTCGCAGCGCAACGTGCACATCATCGATGGCCAGGTGTCGGACCTGGTGCGCAAGTCGCCCACGCTGGCGGCATAAGGGGCCGCCATGTTCGCCTATTATTTCAGGCTCGGCCTGCGCAACCTGCGGCGCAACCCGGCGCTCACCGCCCTGATGGTGCTCACGCTGGCCATCGGCGTGGCCGCCAGCGTGTCGACGCTGACGATCCTGCACGTCATGTCCGGCAATCCGATGCCGCACAAGAGCGACCGGCTGATCGTGCCGCTTTTCGACAACGGACCGATGGAAGGTTATGCGCCGGGCGACGAACCGAATGACAACCAGCTCAGCTATCGCGACGCGATGAACCTCCTGGCCAGCAAGCAGGGTGAGCGCCGCACCGCGATGATGGGCCTTGGCGGCTCGCTGCAGCCTGACCGCAAGGACATGGCGCCGTTCATCGTTTCCGGCGGCGGCCCCACGCGCGACTTCTTCGCCATGTTCGAGATCCCGTTCCTGTACGGCCAGGCCTGGAGCGATGCAGACGACAAGGCCGGCGCGGACGTGATCGTGCTGACCCGAGCGCTGTCGGAGAAGCTGTACGGAAACGACAACCCGGTGGGCCGGCGGCTGCGCTACAACGGCTTCGACTACCAGGTGACCGGCGTGATCGATACGTGGAAGCCGGTCCCCCGCTTCCACCGCATCGTGGGCATGGGCCCGTTCGACGAGGAAGATGAATTCTTCATCCCGATCGCTTCGGCCGTGCGGCACGAATGGAACAACAGCGGCAGTACCAACTGCACCAGCCACTCGGGCACGGGCTACCAGGGTTTCCTGGATTCCGAATGCACGTGGCTCCAGTTCTGGTTCGAACTGCGATCGGCCAGTGACCGGCCGGCACTGCAGGACTGGCTGGACGGCTATGCGGCCGAGCAGCGCAAGCTCGGCCGCCTGCAGCGCAACACGCCGAACCGCCTGTACGACCTGGCCGAGTGGCTGGAACACCTGAAGGTCGTGGGCAACGACAGCAAGCTGTCCGCCTGGCTGGCATTCGGCTTCCTGGTGCTGTGCCTGGTGAACACGATCGGCCTGCTGCTGGCGAAGTTCTCGGTGCGCGCGCCGGAAGTGGGCGTGCGGCGCGCGCTGGGCGCCTCGCGCAAGGAAATCTTCCACCAGTTCCTCACCGAGACCACGGTGATCGGCCTGGCCGGGGGCATGCTCGGGCTGCTGCTGGCGGTGGGTGCGCTGGCACTGATCTCGATGCAGTCCAAACAGCTGGCGCTCGTGGCGCGGATGGACTGGGTCATGCTGGTCGCGACGTTCGCGATGGCCGTGGCCGCGGCAATGCTGGCCGGCCTGCTGCCCACCTGGCGCGCCTGCCAGGTGACGCCGGCCCTGCAACTGAAATCCCAATGACGTCACAAGGAAAGGCAGTCACCATGGAAATCCGTCCCATCCTGTCGTCCCTGCTGCGCAACAAGACCGGCCCGGTGCTGGTCGCCGTGCAGGTGGCGCTCAGCCTGGCCATCCTGGCCAATGCGCTGCACATCGTCAGCGAGCGGCAGGCCGTCGCCGATCGTGTCTCCGGCGTAGAGCGCGAGGAAGACATCTTCCACCTGCAGGTCGCCGACCTGCAGAGCGACAGTCCGTTCAACGAGGTGCTGGCGACGCAGGTCCGGCAGCGCGACCTGCTGCGCGCGGTGCCCGGCGTCGTATCCGTGGCCCAGACGAACCAGGTGCCGCTGTCCCGCTCCGGCAACAATACCGGCATGGCGGCCGCGCCAACCCAGTTGAAGGTCACCACGGGTACCGCTTTCTACGTCTCGCCGGATTCGCTGGTGAAGACATGGGGCCTGAAGCTGGCCGAGGGCCGCGACTTCCTGCCGGCGGAAATGACGAACCTGGACAGTTCGAAGGGCATCTACGAAACCGACGTCATCATCGTCACGCAGACGCTGGCCCGCAAGGTATGGCCGGACGCCACCTCGTATGTCGGCAAGAACATCTGGTTCGGCACCGGCAAGGACGCGGTTTCGGCACGGGTCGTCGGCGTCGTCGAGCGGCTGCAGTCGACCGGCGCGGAAGTCGGCGAGCGTGGCGAAATGTCGATCATCCAGCCGATCCGCCGCATCAGCGCCCCGCGCGCGATGTACACGCTGCGCGCCGAACCGGGCCAGCGCGACCGCGTGATGAAGGAAGCCGAGGCGGCGTTGCGCAAGGCGGCGAACAACCAGATCATCGTGCGCGCGAAAACGCTGGAAGGCGACCGCCTCGACCGCTACCGCGCCGATCGCGGGCTGGCGTGGATGCTGGTCACCGTCAGCGTGCTGCTGATGCTGGTGACGGCCAGCGGCATCGTCGGCATGGCCAGCCTGTGGGTCACGCAGCGGCGCAAGCAGATCGGCGTGCGCCGCGCGCTGGGGGCGCGGCGGGCCGACATCCTGCGCTACTTCATCACCGAGAACGTGATGATCACCAGCGCCGGCGTGGCCGCCGGCCTGCTCGGCGCGCTGGGCCTGAACCACCTGCTGGTGGCGAACCTGGAACTGGCGCGGCTGCCGGGCGCCTACCTGGCGGCTGGCGCAGCCATCTTCCTGGCGCTGGGCATCGCCGCGGTGTATGGCCCCGCATGGCGCGCGGCGGGCATTTCACCGGCCACCGCCACCCGCGGCGTGATGTAGGAATGTTATGCTGACACCATGCCCACCGTACTGATCATCGACGACAATGCCGCCATCACGATGGCGCTCGAAGTGCTGTTCTCGCTGCACGATATCGCCGCGCTGCGCGCGGCCTCGCCCGAAGAAGGAATTGCGCTGCTGGAACGCCATGCGGCCGTGATCGACCTGGTCATCCAGGACATGAATTTCACCGCCGACACCACTTCCGGCGAGGAAGGCGTGGCGCTGTTCCGCGCGATCCGCAAGCGCCATCCGGATCTGCCGGTGATCCTGCTCACCGCGTGGACGCACCTCCATTCGGCGGTGGACCTGATCAAGGCCGGCGCCGCCGATTACCTGGCCAAGCCATGGAACGACGAGCGCCTGGTGGCCACCGTCAAGAACCTGCTGGAACTGGGCCAGGCCAACCGCGCGCTGCGCCAGCGGCTGCAGGGCGAGCTGCGGCAGCGGCGCGAACTGGAACGGCACGACCTGCGCGGCATCGTATGGCAGGATCCGGCCACCGAGCGGGTGATCCATCTCGCCTGCCAGGTGGCGCGCGCCGATGTGCCGGTGCTGATCAGCGGCCCGAACGGCACCGGCAAGGAACGCATCGCCGAAATCATCCAGGCCAATTCGCAGGTGGCGCACGGCCCGTTCGTCGTGCTCAATTGCGGCGCGCTGCCCGCGGAGCTGATCGAGGCCGAACTGTTCGGCGCCGATGCCGGCGCCTACACCGGCGCCTCGAAGGCCCGCGAGGGAAAATTCGAGGCGGCCGACGGCGGCACGCTGTTCCTCGACGAGATCGGCAATCTGCCGCTGGCAGGCCAGATGAAGCTGCTGCGCGTGCTGGAAACGGGCCGCTTCGAACGCCTCGGCTCGAACCGCGAACGGCAGGTACAGGTGCGCATCGTCAGCGCCACGAATGCCGACCTGCCGGCGATGATCCGCGCCGGCACCTTTCGCGAAGACCTGTATTACCGCCTCAACGTGATCGAGCTGAAGCTGCCGGCGCTGGCCGCCCGGCAGGGGGACATCGCGCCGCTGGCGCGCCACTTCCTGGGCGCCGGCAAGGCCTTGCTGCCCGATGCCGAAGCGGCCTTGCTGGCGCATGCGTGGCCGGGCAACGTGCGCGAGCTGAAAAACGTGATGGCGCGCGCCCGGCTGCTGTCCGCCGGGCCGGAAGTCGCCGCCGCCGACCTGGGCCTGCCCGCCGTTCCGGCCGTTGCCGGCGCGGCGCCGGACGCGGAACCCGACCGCGATGCCATCAGCACCGCGCTGGCGCGCGCCAACGGCATCGTGGCGCAGGCGGCGGCGGAACTGGGCCTGTCGCGCCAGGCGCTGTACCGCCGCATGGAGCGGCTCGGCATCGCGCGGCCCTGATGGGGGACCGGAACGAAGAGGCCGGGGAGCGCCCCGCGCCGCCGCAAGCCGCGCGGCGCCCTTTTCGCCTTTCCCTGCTCACCAGGTGGTCGGCCATGGTCGGCACGCTGCTGACCGTCGGTATCCTGATCGCGCTGGCGCTCGGCCATTATTTTCCCGGCCAGCCGCTGCTGGTGCTGGGCGTGTGCCTGCTGTGCGTGGTGCCGCTGTCGGTCATCACCATCCGGTCGCAGCTCAAGCCGGTCATGTCGCTGTATCGCGCGCTGGCCGGCACCGTCACCAGCTACCGCGACGGCGACTTTTCCTTCAGCCTGCACTGGCCGTACGACGATGAACTGCGCGAGCTGGTGGCCGCCCACAATGCGCTGGGCGAAGTGCTCCGCGAACAGCGGCTCAATCTCGTGCAGCGCGAACTGCTGCTCGACACCATGGTGCAGAACACGCCTGTGGCGATGCTGCTGGTCGCCGATGCGGGGCCGATCGTCTATGCCAACGTGGCGGCACGGCACATGCTGAACGCCGGCCGCAAGCTCGAAGGCCACCGCCTGGCCGACCTGCTGGAGCGTTCGCAAGCGCCGTTGCGCGACGCCGTCGCCCGCGGCGGCGACGGCCTGTTCACCATCGGCGACGGCGAAGACGAGGAAGTATTCCACCTGGCGCGCCGCCGCTTCCACCTGAACGGCCGGCGCCATGAACTGCTGCTGCTGCGCCAGCTCACGCTGGAACTGCGGCGGCAGGAAGTGCAGACGTGGAAGAAGGTGATCCGTGTGATCAGCCACGAACTGAACAATTCGCTCGCGCCGCTGACCTCGCTCGCCCATTCCGGCGCCGAGCTGGTGCGGCGCGGCCAGACCGGGCGGCTGCCGCAGATCCTGGCCACGATCGAGGAACGGACGCGCCACCTGGAAAGCTTCATCCTCGGTTACGCGCGCTTTGCCAAGCTGCCGGCGCCGCGGCTGCAGCCGCACCTGTGGCCCGGCTTCGTGGCGCACCTTGCCGGGCAGGTAACGTTCCAGCTGGCAGGCACGCTGCCGGCCGGGCCGGCCGCCTTCGATGCCGCCCAGCTGGAACAGGCGCTGCTGAACCTGTTGAAGAATGCCCATGAATCCGGCTCGCCGCCCGGCGCCGTCACGCTGGAGATCCGCCAGGCGCAGGACATGGCCCGGATCGAAGTGCGGGACCGTGGCCCCGGCATGAGCGACACGGTACTGGCGAACGCGCTGGTGCCCTTCTATTCCACCAAGCGCAGCGGTACCGGCCTGGGCCTGGCGCTGGCGCGCGAGATCGCCGAGGCGCATGGCGGCCGCATCACGCTGGCGAACCGCGACGGCGGCGGCCTGGCCGTTACGCTGCTGTTGCCGGCCGAGCATGCGAAGGACATGACATGACATCGCGCATGTCGGCCCGCATGTCGGCCGATTTAACGCGTTGAACTCAGTCATGAATCAACCATAAAGCCCAGCCAAGGGAACCCGGCAGCTCTAATGTGTCTGTACGCGGCTCGCGGTGGGCCGCACTTTCTCCGGGGATTCCATCATGAAATTTTCTTTGAGCAAGCAAACTGCGCTGTCGACCGCACTGTCGACCGCGTTCCTGACGGCGGCGCTGGCCTTCGCGGGTGCGGCGCATGCCGACAATCTCGTCAACAACGTCAACCTGGGCGGCAACGGCAACGGCACGTTGACTGCCGGGTTCGGTGTCACGCACCTGCAAACGGGCGAATTCGAAGACACGTTCTACCTGTCGCCAACCAACGGTACCTGGCGTGTCGATTCGAGCCTGGTGACGATCGGCTTCCAGCCATTATCGAACCTGAATTTCCACTGGGCCGAAATCAATGGCCACGCCATGACGCTGACTCAGGCAATGGGCGGCGTGTTCGAATATGGCTGGCTGATCAACGAGGAGATCCTTGGCCCGCTGGTGCTGACCGTGCATGGCGACGTACCGGGGCTGGCCGGCGGTGCATCGGCCAGCTACGCGGGCACGATCAACATCAGTGCGGTGCCGGAACCGCAAACTTATGGAATGTTGCTAGGCGGCATGGGGATTCTGGCATGGCTGAGCCGTCGCAGAATTCCCAATGGCATTAAAAGTTCCTAAAAGCATTCAAAATCCGCTGTCCTGTAGCGAAAAAGACGCTTCGGCGTCTTTTTTTTGTACCCAATTGTAACGGTTACAATAAAATATTGACAACACCTTAAAGCTGGCTTAACTTGTCGACTCCTATAGTTAATAACTCTTCGACGAGGTAACGCATGAAATTGAAATCTCTCGTACTGGCAGCTGCACTGCTGCCCGCCTTCGGCTCCGCTTTCGCTGACGACTTCACCGTGGACCTGATCGGTGGTCCGAACGTGTGGTCCGCACACCTGGGCGCCACCCACACCACCGGTGCTTTCTCCGACACGTTCACGTTCAGCAACTACAGCGCCGACAACGGCACCGTGTTCGCCAGCCTGATCAACACCGCAACGACGTGGAGCGACCTGTCGTTCGACACCGTGACGCTGAACGGTGTGAACATCTCCACGGGCGATATCGGCCCACTGTCGATCGCTGCAATCCTGGGCCAGAACGTCACGGGTCCTCTGACCCTGGCGGTCAGCGGTACGGTCACCGGTCAAGTTGCCAGCTACGGCGGCGACTTCAACGTGACGACCCCGGTTCCAGAACCAGCTACCTACGGTATGCTGGCTGGCGGCCTGGCCGTGCTGGCTTTCGCAGCACGTCGTCGCAAGCAGTAATCCACACCCGCATCACTAAAAAGGCGCTTCGGCGCCTTTTTTCATGCCTGCTGGTAAACTTGGCCGATGCAAAAGACCCGTTTCGACCAGCCAGGCCACCCTCCCGCCACCGTCACCGAATTCGAAGGCGTACGTTCGCTCCATCTCGGCACCTCCTGGGTGCAGGGCGCCATGCGCCTGTCCAGGCCCGATGCCATCGAGCTCGAATACGTACAGATGATGATGATGTGGATGCTGTTCCTGCACGATCCCCGCCATATCGCCCAGCTCGGGCTGGGCAGCGCCGCGCTGACCAAGTTCTGCTACGGGCGCTTCCCCGGTGCGCGGGTATCGGCAGCCGAGCTCAATCCCAACGTGATCGCCATCTGCGAGGCGATGTTCGGCTTGCCGCCGAACGACGGCCGGCTGAACGTGCGCCAGATGGATGCCCTCGATTTCGTCAACGATCCGGCCAATCGCGGCGCCATCGACGTGCTGCAGGTGGACCTGTATGACGAGGAAGCGCGCGGTCCCGTGCTCGACTCGCCCGAGTTCTACCAGGCATGCAGCGACTGCCTGACCGAACACGGCATCATGACGGCGAATGTATTCGGCGACTTCGACAACTACGACAAGAACCTGCGGCACATGGAACTGGCGTTCGACGCGGTCGTGTGGCTGCCCGAAGTGCACGATGCGAACATTGTCGTGATCGCGTTCAGGAAGGCGCCGGTTCTGGACTTTTCCGTGCTGTACGAACGCGCCGCCGAGATCAGGAAAACCTGCAACCTGCCGGCGAAAAAATGGGTCGACGGCCTGAAAGAGTGGATGCTGGACCAGGGTTAGTACCTCTTCCCTCGCCCCCTCGCGGCCCGGCCGGCCGCGCTCGTTTCGCCGGCCGCAACGAAGGTCGCCGCGTTTCACCTCCTGCCCTTCGCCCCCATCCAGCCCCTCCTGCCCAGCTCGCGCATCGCGCCGCGACTGTCGTAAAAAAGCCGCGCCCATAGCAAGAAATTCGCCATTTCCTGGAAAAAGGGGCAACAGAATACGGCATATATCGATATAAATCGAGCAATATTTTCCGTACGTTCGTTCCACGCAACAGCGCGTTACAACTTTGTTACTTGCGCGGTTAGACTCAGTTCGGGCCACCCCCACCGCATGCTTCACACCCATCCAACCAAGAGACGATAAAAGACACATGAAGCAGAACACTTTCCGCCGTACCGTTCTTGCCAGCGCGGCGCTGCTGCTGGCCGCACACGCCGCCGCCCAGACCACCGCCGCCGCCGGCCAGCAGGCCGAGGCGCAAACCGAACAGACCGTGGTGGTGCTGGGCTCGCGCTCCGCGGCCCGTACCGCCCTCGATACGGCCGCGCCGGTCGGCCTGATCAACGTGAAGGACATGCAGACGGCCGGCCCGCTCGAACTGGGCAAGCTGCTGCAAACGCTCGACCCGTCGTTCAATTTTTCCTCCACCTTCATCAGCGACGGTACCGACATCATCCGCCCGGCCACGCTGCGCTCGCTGGGCCCGGACCAGCTGCTGGTGCTGGTCAACGGCAAGCGCCGCCACCAGCAGGCGCTCGTCAACGTGCAGCAGACGGTGGGCCGCGGCTCGGCCGGCACGGACATCAACGCCATTCCGCTGTCGGCGATCCATCACATCGAAGTGCTGCGCGACGGTGCCGCCGCGCAGTACGGCTCGGACGCGATCGCCGGCGTGATCAACATCGTGCTGAAGTCGAACGTGAACGAGACGCAGGTCTCCGGCCAGTTCGGCACCACGTCGGAAGGCGATGGCGACATGGTCTCCGGCAGCGTGAACCGCGGCTGGGCACTGGGCGCCGATGGCGGCTTCATCAACCTTTCCGTCGAAGCCCGCCGCCGCAACTCGACCAACCGTGCCGGCCTGAACACCACGCTGGAAGGCGAGGCGCCGCGCGTTACGCTGCGCGTGGGCGACAGCGACGCGAAGGATGCCTACCTGTGGGCCAATGCCGCACTGCCGGCGGGCCGCGGCGGCGAGTTCTACGCCTTCGGCGGCGCGTCGAAACGCAAGGGCGATTCGGCCGGCTTCTTCCGCACCAAGGGCGACGACCGCACCGTGACGGCGGTATACCCGGAAGGCTACCTGCCGAACATCCGCACCACCGTCAAGGATGCCTCGCTGGCGGTCGGCTACCGGCTCGACCTGCCGAACGAGTGGAAGGCCGATGTGTCCGTCAACCACGGCCGCAGCGAACTGGCGTTCAACGAAAAGAACACCATCAACGTCAGCTACTGGTATGAGCCGCGCCCTGCCGGCAGCGGCATCTATGCCGAGTCGCCGCTGGAAGCCGATACCGGCAAGCTCAAATTCAACCAGACCACCTTCAATGCCGACCTGAAGGGGCCGCTCAAGCTGGGCGACACCAGCGTGTTCTTCGCCACCGGCTTCGAATGGCGCCGCGATGCCTACCAGATCGTTGCCGGCGACCCGGTGTCGTACCAGTACGGCCGCACCAATAACCCGGCGATCCAGATCTTCACGCCGTCCGGCAGCATCGCCGCTTCCGGCACGCAGGGCTTCCCCGGCTACACGCCGTCGACCGAAGTGAACGAGGGCCGTCACAATATCGCGCTGTATGGCGACGTGGAATACCGGCCGGTCGACACGCTGCTGCTGACGGGCGCGGTGCGCTACGAGAAATATTCGGACTTCGGCAATACCACCACCGGCAAGGTCACCGCGCGCTGGGATCCGTCGAAACAGGTGGGCGTGCGCGGCAGCTATTCGTCCGGCTTCCGCGCGCCCGGCGTGCAGCAGGCGTTCTACAGTTCCGTGTCGACCAACCTGAACGCCGATGGCGTGCTGACCGAAACGCTGACCGCGCGCCAGGGCAGCGCCGTCACCCGCGCGCTGGGTATCGCGCCGCTGAAGGAAGAAACGTCGCGCAACGCCAGCATGGGCCTGGTGCTGCGCCCGCTGCCGAACTTCTCGCTCACGGCCGACGTGTACCAGATCAAGATCAAGGACCGCATCGTGTTCTCCAGCACGATCGCGCCGGAAGCGGGCGGGGGCCCGATCGCCAGCGTGCTCACGCCGCTGAAAGTGGGCCAGGCGCAGTTCTTCACCAACGCGGTCGATACCAAGACCAAGGGTATCGACATCGTCGCCGAGCACACCTCGCGCTGGCCTGGCTCCACGCTGGTGCTGTCCGGCCAGCTGGGCTTCAACAAGACCGAGGTCACCGGGCGCCACTCCACCTCGTCGATCCTGACCGGCGAGCAGCTGTTCGACGAATCGCAGGTCACCCTGATCGAGCACGGCCAGCCGCGCAAGCACCACGTGGTGTCGGTGGACTACACGACCGGCCAGTGGAACGGCAACGTGCGCGCCAATTACTACGGCGAAGTGAAGGGCCAGGGCTTTACTCCCGGCTTCATCCAGACGTGGGAAGGCAAGTGGCTGGCGGACATGACGCTGCGCTACAGCTTCACGAAGAAGCTCAGCCTGCAGCTGGGCGTCAACAACGTGTTCGACAGCTACCCGACGGAATGGGACAAGACGCGCGCCGCGCCGTTCCCGCAACTGGGCTTCACGCATTGCTGGGAAGCCTGCCCGTTCGGCATCAACGGCCGCAGCATGTACGTACGGGGCGACTACGCGTTCTGACGCGCCGTTTTACGCACCTGCTACCCCACCAGCGCCGGCTTGCCGGCGCATTTTTTTCGTTCGCCGCCGCGTTGCCCGGCCTCGTACGCGGCCAGGTGGATCACGGCCGCCAGCCGCTTCACCAGGCCCTCCATCGCTTCGGCCGGCACCTGCGCATAACCCAGCATCAGGCCGTTCCAAGGCGCATTCCGGGTCCCATTCCGATATGCGCCGGAGGGTGTTGCCGGCTGCACCGCGTGGGTCGACAGCGCATTGACGATGATGCCCTCTTCCCGCGCCCGGGCGCGGATCGCGTCGTCCGGCAGCCAGTCCGGCAGCCGCAGCGACAGGTGCATGCCGGCCGAGGCGCCGTGCACGGTGGCGATACGGCCAAGGTGCCGTTCCAGCGCCGCCACGAGCGCATCGCGCCGCTGGCGGTACAGCCGCCGCATGCGGCGCAGGTGCAGCAGGAAATGCCCGTCTGTCACGAACGCCGCCAGTGCCAGCTGCTCGGCCGTGCGCCCGGCCGCCGCGGACTGGGCACGCAGCAGTGCAAACTGCGGCGCAAGGTCGGGCGGCGCCACCAGGTAGCCGATGCGCAGGCCGGGGAACATCGTCTTGCTGAACGTGCCGCAGTACAGCACCGGCGCATCCGTCACCAGGCCCTGCATCGCCGGCAGCGGCGGGCCATCGTGGCGGAACTCGCTGTCGTAATCGTCCTCGATGATCAGCGCGCCGGTGCGGCGGGCGCCTTCGATCAGCGCCAGCCGCCGCGCCAGCGACAGCACGCTGCCGACCGGATACTGGTGCGACGGCGTGGTGTAGAGCAGCTTCGGCCGGTGCGCCTGCCAGTCCTGCGCCGCCGGCGCCATGCCTTCACCGTCCACCGGGATGCCTTGCACCGCCAGCCCGGCATGGCGGAACGCCGCCAGCGCGCCGCCGTAGCCGGGATTTTCATGCCACACGGTGTCGCCTTCGTCCGCGCAGGCGCGGGCGCACAGGTCCAGCGTGCTCTGGCTGCCGTCCGTGACGAACACCTGTTCCGCCTCGCATACCACGCCGCGCGAGGCGCGCAGGTAGTCGGCGATCGCCAGCCGCAGCGTCCATTCGCCGGCCGGGTCGCCGTAATTGAGCTGCGCCGCGTCGAGGCCGCGCCAGGCCCGGTCCAGCAGGCGGCGCCACAGCGCCAGCGGAAACGCATCCAGGTCCGGCACGCCCGGCACGAAAGCCCGGCTGTCGCTGGCGCCGTTCGACACCGGACGCAGGTTCACGGCGCGGCGCGACAGGCCGGCAAGTGCCGCCGGCGGGCGGCCACGGCGCGCCGGCGCACCTTCGGGGCCGGGTTCCGGCACAAGTTCAGGGCCAACCCGGGCCACCACGGTACCGCGGCGGTCCGGCACCACCAGGCCTTCGCCGGCCAGCTGCTCGTAGGCGTACAGCACCGAATTGCGGGCAATGCCCAGCTCGGCGGCAAGCGCGCGCGTGGCCACCAGCCGCGTGCCGGCCGCCAGCGTGCCCGCGCGGATCGCCTGGCGCAGGCATTCGTGCAGCAGCCGCTGGCGCGGCCAGCTGTGGTGGCCGTGGTCGCGTTCGAACGTCGACAGCAGCAGCGCGTAATCCATCGTGGCTCCATGAAAATGCCGTCCCGTGGACCTGTTCCGGGAGCCAGCGCCCCCATTATAGTGCGCCTTCAACTTGACGGATGGAGACCATGAACACCACCACAGCACCTTCCACACGCACGCAGGTAAAGCGTTCCGCCAACCGCGGCAGCCACGACCCCGCCGTGCTGCATGCCATCATCGACGCCGCCTGGGTCTGCCACACGGCATTCACCGACGAACATGGCGTGCATTGCATTCCCATGGCCTGCTGGCGCCTCGGCGATTACCTGTACATCCACGGTTCGAACGGCAGCCGCATGGTCAGGCGCCTGCAGGAACAGGATTGCTGCGTGACGATCACGCACGTGGACGGTCTGGTGCTGGCACGCTCCGCCTTCAATCACTCGATGAACTACCGCAGCGCGGTGATCTATGGCCGCTTCGAAACGGTCGACGAGGCCGGCAAGCGGCCCGCGCTGGAAGCGTTCATGGAACACCTCGCCCCCGGCCGGCAGGGCGAGGTCAGGCCGGGCAACGACAAGGAATATGCCGCCACCACCGTGCTGCGCATCGCACTCGCCGAGGCCGCCTGCAAGACACGCAGCGGGCCGCCGGAAGACGACGAGGAAGACCTGCACCTGCCTGCCTGGGCCGGCGTGCTGCCGTTGCGCGAGGCACGCGGCGCGCCGGTGGCCGACGCCGGCTGCGGGATCGCGGCGCCGGCGTACGTGCAGCGCTGGCAGGACTGACGTTGCGCCGCCCGTCCACGCGGTGCGGCCGCCACTGGCCGGACCGTGCGAGGCTTGACCTGATTGTCTTTATTGCACATCATCGCCGTGCCGCGGCCAATCTCGCGCCGCGCATATGCTCATAAGGAGATCGCATGCAACGAATCCTCGCCGCCGCCCTGCTGGCTGCCACCTGCAGCGCACCCGCATTCGCGGACGATGCCCTGAAGGCCGCCATCGGCGGCAGCCACCGCAGCGCCGACAACGTGAAGCGGGACGCCTACCGCCACCCCTACGAAACGCTGACCTTCTTCGGAATCCGGCCGGAGATGACCGTGGTCGAACTGTCCCCCGGCGGCGGCTGGTACACGGAGATCCTGGCGCCCTACCTGCGCGAGCGCGGCAAGCTGGTCGCCGCCGGCGCCACGCCGGAATCGAAAGCGGCCAACGTGGCGAAGGCCGGCGAACGCTTCAAGCAGAAGCTCGATGCGAATTCCGCCGTGTTTGGCAAGGTGCAACTGGGCGCGTTCGAACCGGGCAACGGCGTGTTCAACTACGGTGCCAAAGGCAGCGCGGACATGGTGCTGACCTTCCGCAACGTGCACAACTGGATGGAGCCGGGCGACGCGCGGCTCAAGGGCGTGCTGAAAAGCGTGTACGACACGCTCAAGCCGGGCGGCGTGTTCGGTGTTGTCGAGCACCGCCTGCCCGCGGGCAAAACGCAGGATCCCACGGCGTCCAGCGGCTACCTGCACGAAGCCTATGTGATCCGGATGGCGGAAGCGGCCGGTTTCAGGCTGGCGGCGAAATCGGAAGTGAACGCCAATCCGAAAGATATGGCCGATCACCAGGGCGGCGTGTGGGCGCTGCCGCCGACTTACGCGAACAAGGAAGTGGACCGGGAAAAATACGCGGCGATCGGCGAGAGCGATCGCATGACACTGAAGTTCGTGAAGCCATGATGCGCCCGGTGCAGGGACCGGTTGCCTGACTGCGCAGCCGCCGGCGATTCAGTCCGGCGGCTTTTTTGTTCTAGCGGCGCTGGAGGCGGCTCATCAAGCTGCAAAAGGCCACGAAGCCTACCACCATGGAACCGCACACAGCGGCTACCGTCAACATCAGCTCATTCATTCGAGAAACTTTCACTTTAAGACAACCGCGTGATTATGCTGCATTTGCACATGAAACATTCTCACTGAAACTCACTGTTACACGAGATATTTCATTTCTGTTCGATTCAGCTTCCGCCATGCCCCACTTGACGCGGCGGCAAGGGCCAAGCCAGCCGATCCGGCAACGATTGCTGACGTTTCTTTCTTGCAACGCACCACTCTGCGTGCGGCATACCATGGATACATTGCCCGGCAGCTTGCTAGCTTAACCCTGCGGCTGCCCATCGGACAATGGCATCTGTTGTTTATTTTTATACTATTAAAAATAATTTTATCAGCTCATCCTTTACGTAGTTATTGCTACCGATGCTAGCGCTATCATAATCCTGCCGCCACCGCGGCATACCATTCCCTCTCTTATCAGGAGCAAGCATGCGTAAAGCACTAGTTGGGTTGATACTGGCCGCGACGGCCCTCACGTCGCACGCCGGCGGTTATTTCACCGAAGACGCCACGCCGTTCGATACCCTGATCGGCGCCGGCGCCCAGCACCAGGACTTCTCGGGCCCTTATACCCAGACCGGTTATTCGTGGAGCTGGGGCGATGTCACATTTACCTGCAATGTCGTGCAGTGGTGCAACAACAGCAGCTTTGCCTTCGGCGGCTATAACGATCACTTTAACTTTGTCGAGGGCAACTTCGTTTACTACGCTCCACCAGATAGCGCTACCTTCACATTCGCCAATCCGATCATTGCCTTCGGTGTCGATGTGTACGGGATCGGCGGTGGCCAGTATTCGCCGGGCGGTGCGCTGCAGCCGACACCGATGCTGGTGACGTTCGAGGACGGTTCGCATGAATTCTTCACGAACCATGTCCACAACTACAACATTTCGGTGCCGGTATTCGCCGGTATCCTGTTCGACCGGCCCGTTTCGTCCATCACGGTTTCCGGCGAGTGGGAGAACAACGGCATGTTCTTCACGAACGTGCGCTATGTGACGGCGCCGGTGCCGGAGCCGTCCACCTGCGCGATGCTGTTCGGCGGGCTGGCCGTGATGGGCGCGATCGCGCGGCGGCGCAGCAAAGTTGCGCACACATCACATTGACTTTTAGCGGCAACGGCGCGCCGCCGTGCCGCCCCTTGACGAGACGGCGGCGCACAGGGCAGCAGTCGCCTCACTCGGTCGCAGCGCCCTTCGCTGCCTTCACGGGCGTGAGCGCCAGGTCGTGGAAGTCGTAGCTGAAGTCCGTTTCGTCCGAGATGGCGGCCATTTTCGCGCGCTCGATCGAACCGTCGGGATTCAGCGCGAACGTCACATAGGCATCGGCGTTGAAGTTGCGCTCTTTCCAGCGCACGATGAACGTATCGTGCTGGAAGTGTTCCAGTTCGCCGGTCAGGTCGGGCGTGCGCGTAAACGCCATGACCTGCTTTTTGCCTTCATGGCGGATGACGACCTTGCCATACCACGGGTCCGTGTATTCGCCGTCGTACGCGGTGCGCGGCAGCGAGGGCTTCGAGCCGGCGGCGCGGGCCGATGCCGCCTTGCCCACTTTCGCCAGTTCCTTCCGGTGCGCCTCCTCCTCCTGGGCGGCGATGATGCCGATCCAGTCGGTCGGTGCCGCGCCCAGGTAGTGATCGAGGATGCGCCATTGCAGCGACGTCATCGAACCGCTGTTTTCCGCGTTGGTGAAGATCGCGATGCCAAGTTTCTCTTCCGGCACCATCAGCACGCGCGAATAAAAGCCCTGCAGCGCGCCGCCGTGCAGCACCAGCTTCTTGCCGCGGTAGTCGCGGATGTTGAAGCCCAGGCCATAGGCGTTGAAATTGGCCCGCGTGGCGGCCAGTTCCGGCTTCGGTTCGGCGATCTTCATCGGCGTCACCGGCGTCCAGATCTCCCTCGATTGCGCGGCGGAGAACAGCCGCGCCTCGCTGCCCGGCAACTGGCCGCCGGCCAGCAGCACGTTCATCCACTTGGCGATATCCTCGGCACTGGTATTGATGCCGACGGCGCCCACCGCGTTATCGACCGGCATCGGCTTGACGACGGACTGCCGGTCGTTGATCCGGCTGTGCGGCGCCGAGTAATCGGCGGTTTTCAGCATCGCGGCCACGCTGGTGGTGGTGTTCGTCATGCCCAGCGGGTCCAGGATCTGCGCCCGCACCGTGTCGCCCCAGCTCTTGCCGCTCTTCTGCGCGATGATGCGGCCGGCCACGATGTACAGCAGGTTGTCGTACGCATAGCTGGCGCGGAAGCTGGTGGCCGGCTTCACATGGCGCAGGTTATGGATGATCTCGTCGGTCGAGAACGTGGTGGTCGGCCACCACAGCAGGTCGCCGGCGCCCAGGCCCAGGCCGCTGCGGTGCGTGAGCAGGTCGCGCACCGTCATTTCCTGCGTCACGTAGCCGTCGTGCATGCGGAAATCCGGCAAATGCTTGATCACCGGGTCATCCCAGGCCAGCTTGCCTTCGTCGACCAGCTTCGCCAGTGCCACGGCGGTGAACGCCTTCGAGTTCGAAGCGATCTCGAACAGCGTCTTCGGCGTCACCGGTGCCGGGTCGCCCAGCCGGCGCACGCCGAAGCCCTGCGCGGCCACCACCTTGCCGTCCTTGACGATGGCGATCGCGATGCCGGGCACGTCGAAGGTCTTCAGCACGCGGTTGACGTCCTGCGCCAGGTCGAAGGCAGGCGCCGGCGCGGCCGCCACGGCAGCGGCGCCGGCAGCGAAAGCCAGCGCCGGCGCGCCGGAAAACGCGCAGGCGCCCAGCACCAGTGCGCAAATGGTTTGTTTCACGAACATCGGGGCTCCAGTCATTTCTTCAGCAGCTTGTCGACCGACTTCTGCGTTTCGGGGTGATAACGCGCGCGCGCCTTGGCGAACACGCCCCTGGCCCAGGCCGCATCCTGCGGGTTCTTCAGCAGCGCGGCGTACAGCGGCACCACGAACTTCTGGCGGCCCACGCTCATCAGGAACGTCTCGAGCTGGTCGCGCACGTTGTAACCGGCATGCACGGATGCCAGGTAGAAGCGGTAGGCAATCTCGTTGTTCTTGCTGGTCTTCAGCGCGAACGTCTGGTCGAGCTCGCGCAACTGGGCGGCGCTGGCCTTGTTGTCGATGTCGTTCAGGAAGTGCATCCACTCGGCGGCGCCCCAGCTGCGCGCCGTCAGGTCGGCCGTCGCCTGTTCGCCTTTCAGCCACGTGGCGCGCTGGGCATCCACGGCCTGGAAGCGCTGCGACACCACGCGCTGCGCGGCGGCCGGAATGCCGGCGCCATACAGCCATTCGTCGAGTTCCGCCTGCGTCATTACCTCCGGATGCTTGTCCAGCAGGTTGGCGCGCAGGTAGGCCAGGAACTGCTCGGTGGTGGCGGACTGGAACGCATGCTGGTCGAACCAGCCGCGCAGGAACGGATCGAACACTTCGCGGCCGGCGCGCTGCTCGAGCGTGCGCAGGAACCACGCGCCTTTCGGGTAGGCGAGTGCTTCGTCGGTGTACGTGTCCGGGTTGACGTCCGGGTCACGCGTGAGCAGGGCCTGCTTCGCCGCCGGAATATCCTTCAGCGAAGCCAGCGCTTCTTCCTGCTCCACCTGCAGGTTCATCTCGGCGGCCTCGGCGCCGTAGAGGATCTCGATGATCCGCGTCGTCACGTAGGTGGTGAAACCTTCGTTGAGCCACCAGTGCTTCCACGAGGCGTTGGTGACGAGGTTGCCGGACCACGAATGCGCCAGTTCGTGCGCGATCAGGTCGTTCAGGCTGCGGTCGCCGGCGATCATCGTCGGCGTCAGGAACGTCATCCGCGGGTTTTCCATGCCGCCGATCGGGAACGACGGCGGCAGCACGATCATGTCGTAGCGCCCCCACCGGTAAGGGCCATACAGCGATTCGGCGGCGGCGATCATTTTCTCGGTATCGGCCAGCTCGAACGCGGCCGCCTCGATGCGGCCGGGTTCCGCATACACGGCCGAACGCGGGCCGACGCTGCGCACATCGATCTCGCCGATGGCGATCGCCAGCAGGTAGGACGGTACCGGCTGCGGCATGCGGAACTTCCAGCCGCCGGCACCGGTGGATTGCGGATCGTTCTCGGCGCTCATCACCACGCGCATGCCGGCCGGCGCCTCGATGCGCGCGCTGTAGGTGAAGCGCACGGCCGGCGTATCCTGCACCGGCGCCCACGAGCGGGCCTCGATCGCCTGCGACTGGCTGAACATGAACGGCCGCTTGCCGGACAGCGTCTGCACCGGCGTCAGCCACTGCAGCGCACCGGCGGTGGCTGCGGTGCGGTAGTACACACGCACCTTCTTCGGCTGGCTGCGCAGCGAGATGCGCAGCGCCTGGCCCTTCTTCGGATCGGCGCGATCGAGCATGTACGAGGCCGGCGCCCAGCGGCCATCGTCGTTCTGCACCTGCACGCGCGCGATCGACAGCTGGCGCGTGTCGAGCACCAGCGTGCGCACGTTCTTGTCCAGCCAGTTCAGCGTCAGCTCGGCGTAGCCGGAAAGCGTCTTGCGGCCGAAGTCCGCCTTCAGGTCGAGGTACAGGTCCGTGGTGCGCACCTCGTTGTAGCGTGCGTAGCTGAGCGGATCCTGGGCGTGGGCGCTCGTTGCGAGCAGTGCCAGCGCGGCGGATATCGCCAGGCGCAGAGAAGGTTTTCGCATGTGCTTCCTTTAAATTTTCATCAAGCTGGCACCGGGATCGCCGGTGCGGGCGCGGTGCAGAATAGCATATGGCATGGCATTTCCGCCCTGCCCCGGCACCGACTCTGCTATCATGGCGCCCGTTCTTTGGGGAGTAGCCTCCTTCCCCGCGCATCGCACGGCGTCCGCACCATTGCGGCACCATCGCGGCATGCGCGGGAAGAACCTGCGTCAACACAATCGGTCCGCAGACCGTGGCGCAGGTGGCCGGCGCGATTGTCTATCGGCGCGGGCCTGGCGAGACCAATGATCCACGGGCGGCCGCATACACCAAGGGGCCGGGACCGCCCATGGATCCTTGGTTAACATCCGGCCCCCAGCCACCTACATGGAAGCCTTCCTCGTCTCCACGGGCATCGTCGCCCTCGCCGAAATCGGCGACAAGACCCAGCTGCTCGCCTTCGTCCTCGCCGCCCAGTTCCGGCGCCCGCTGCCGATCGTCGGCGGCATCTTCGTCGCCACCGTCGTCAATCACTTCTGCGCGGCCGCCGTCGGCACCTGGCTGACCGACCTGCTGGGCCCCGGCGCGCTGCGCTGGATCCTGGGCGTGGGCTTCATCGCGATGGCCGCCTGGATCATGGTGCCGGACGAGCTCGACGAGGACGATACCCCGGCCAGCCGCTATGGCGTGTTCACCGCCACGCTGGTCGCCTTCTTCCTGGCCGAGATGGGCGACAAGACGCAGATCGCCACCGTGGCGCTGGCCGCCCGCTTCGATGCGCTGATCCCGGTGGTCGTCGGCACCACGCTGGGCATGATGCTGGCCAACGTGCCCGCCGTGTACCTCGGCAAGCGCGCCGCCACCGCCGTCAACCTGAAGCTGGTGCACGGCATCGCCGCCGTGATCTTCGTGGTGCTGGGGGTGGCGACGCTGATGGGCGCGGGCACCGCCGTGGGGTTGTAAACCCTGGGCAATGCCGGCGCACGCTTACCCCAGCGGCGTAGCCCCGGGGTGAGACCTCCGCCAGCGCTGGCGGCGAGCTCCGCCGCCGGCGCCAAAGGGGATCTGACCCCTGCGCCTGCCGTTGGTTGATCAGGCCGGCGGCAAACGCAGTTCGACGGCGTGCTCGCGCCCGTCGTCGACCAGCGCGATCTCGTTGCCGTCCTGCGCAACGCCGTCGACAGCCAGCCCGGCCGCGCCCCGCGTCACCCGGATGATGTAGTTCGCCGAGCCATGGCGATACGACAGCGCGAAGCCGTCCCACTCGTCCGGCACCCGCGGCGCCAGTGCCAGCCGGTCGCCGTTGCGCGTCACGCCCAGCAGCGATTCGAGGATCAGCCGGTACATCCAGCCGGACGATCCCGTATACCAGCTCCAGCCGCCGCGCCCCACGTGCGGCTCCACCGCGTAGATGTCGGCCGTCACCACATAGGGCTCCACCTTGTAGATGGCGGCGTTCTCCGCGCTGGACGCGTGCTGCACCGGGTTGATCAGCCGCATCAGCTCCCATGCCTTCGCGGTATCGCCCATCCTGGCGAACGCCATCACGGTCCACACCGCGGCGTGCGTGTACTGGCCGCCGTTTTCGCGCACGCCCGGCACGTAGCCCTGGATATAGCCGGGGTTCGGGTCGGCCTTGTCGAACGGCGGGTCGAGCAGCTGGATCAGGCCGAAGTCGCGCTTGACCAGCCGCGCGTCGACCTGCGCCATCGCGCCCTTCACGCGTTCCGGATCGGCCGCGCCCGACAGCACGCCCCAGCTCTGCGAGATCGAGTCGATCTGGCATTCCTCGTTTTCGTGCGAGCCGAGCGGGGTGCCGTCGTCGAAGTAGGCGCGGCGATACCACTGGCCGTCCCACGCGTTCTGTTCGACATTGGCCGCCAGCTTCCTGGCTTCCTCCAGGCATTCATCGGCAAAGACCGCATCGCCGCGCCGCCCCGCCACCACGGCGAACTGCTGCAGCACGTCGATCAGGAACCATGCCAGCCACACGCTTTCGCCCTTGCCTTCGGCACCCACCTTGTCCATGCCGTCGTTCCAGTCGCAGGAACCGATCAGCGGCAGGCCGTGCACGCCGAAGCGCAGGCCGTGGCGGATCGCGCGCACGCAGTGTTCATACAGCGGCCCGGCCTGCGGCGATTTGCCCGGCATGTCGTAATACGAATCCTCGTCCGGCTTGACCGGGCGGCCATCGAGGTAGTGGGCCTGCTCGTCGAGCACCGCCATGTCGCCGGTCACCTGCACGTAGCGGGCCGTGGCCAGCGGCAGCCACAGGTAATCGTCCGAGCAGTGCGTGCGCACGCCACGGTCGGATGGCGGATGCCACCAGTGCTGCACGTCGCCCTCGGCGAACTGGTGCGCCGCGCACAGCACCAGGTGCTCGCGCAGCAGTTGCGGCTCGGTATGCACCATCGCCATCGCATCCTGCAGCTGGTCGCGGTAGCCGAAAGCGCCGCCGGACTGGTAATAGCCGCTGCGTGCCCACAGCCGGCAGGCGATGGTCTGGTACATCAGCCAGCCGTTGGCGATCACGTCCAGCGCCGGGTCGGGCGTGGCGATCTGCACCGCGCCCAGCGTGGCGTGCCAGTGCGCGTGCACCGCGGCCAGTGCTTCCCGCGCGGCGCCCGCGCCGCCATGCTTCTGCACCATCGTGCTGGCATCGGCATTGCGGCGCCCGCCCATGCCGAGCACGAACACGAGTTCGCGCTCTTCGCCAGGCAACAGCTCGAACGGCACCTGCAGCGCCCCGCAGCTGTCCAGGCCGGTACCGACCTTGCCCGACAGCCGCTGCCGCCGCAGCGCGGCCGGGCTGGCCAGCGTGCCATTGCGGCCCAGGAATTCGGTGCGGTCGGTCGTGACCGTGCGGGTGGCCGCGTCGACATTGAAGAACGCCACCCGGCCGGAGAACTCGGTGTTGTACGGGTTGCGGGCGAACAAGGCGCCGCTGACGCCATCCTGTTCCGTCACCAGGTGCATGCCCGATTTCGAACGCATTTCCCCCAGCACCCATTCGACATAGCCGGTGGCCGACAGCTTGCGCGGCACCAGCGACACGTTGCGCACCTTCAGCACCGTGTAGCGTACCGGCGCATCGGTCGACACATACGTCGTCAGCGCCGACGTGATGCCGGCCTCGGTGTGCTCGAACGTGCTGTAGCCGAAGCCGTGGCGCGTCACGTAGTCGCCGCTGCCGCGTGCCGGCAGCGGGGTCGGCGACCAGAAGTGGCCGCTGCTCTCGTCGCGCAGGTAGAACGCCTCGCCGCTGGCATCGGTGACCGGGTCGTTGTGCCATGGCGTGAGCCGGAATTCATGGGCGTTTTCGTGCCACGTGTAAGCCTGCCCGCTTTCCGAGATCACGCTGCCGAACTGCGCATTGGCCAGCACGTTCGACCACGGCGCCGGCGTAACGCGGCCATGGCCGGTGACGATCACGTACTCGCGCCCGTCCGGCGTGAAGCCGCCGAAGCCGTTCCACAGGATCAGGTCGTGCGGGATGTGCGTCGCCGGGCCGGCATCGTCGTATTCGCCGCGGCTGTCTGCCAGCAGCGGCGGCATGCGCAGCGCCGGCGGGCCGGAGCGCTTGATCTGCTCGGCCAGCGGGCCGCGCGCGTCGTTGACGATCACCCGGGCCACGGTCTGCAGCAGGATGCGGTCTTCGCTCGAGATCTGTTCCAGCGGCCGCACGAAGATGCCGCCGGGGCGGTCGATCGCCTGCGCATCGATGCCCGAAGCGATCATGCCGATGATCTGGTCGTACAGCGCCTGGCGGTAGCCGGACGTATCCTCGAACCAGATCACCAGGTCGACCACCAGGCCCTTCAGGCGCCAGTACGAGTGCGCCTGCACCATCTGCCGCGCCACTTCGATGTTGGCCGAATCCTTCACCTGCAGCAGCACGATCGGCAGGTCGCCGGAAATGGCGTACGGCCACAGGCCGGACTGGCCGCGCCCGTTCCTGATCAGCACCGAAGGCTCTGCGCGCAGCGCCGCGTTCGGATAGATCACGTGGTTCGCCAGGCGGCTGTAGAGCTGGCCGTCCGCCTCGCTGGCGTTCAGCTGGCGCAGCACGACCTGGCTGTGCGTCCAGGCCAGCTCGAACACGCGGTCGGCCATGTGGCGGTCCTGGTACTTGTCGATCAGGTGCCGCGCCGCTTCGCGCGTTTCCGTCATGCCGGTGGCGATGTCCACCGTGGCCACCTGGTCCGGCTGCAGCGTGATGCGGTAGCGGATCGCCACCGCCGGGTCCAGCACGGAGCCGTGGCCGCCGGCCAGCGGGCCCGGCTCGACCAGCGCGCGCGGCGCCCGCACGGTGTTGCCGCGGCCGATGAAGTGCGCGCGGTCCGTTTCGTAAGACACCTCGACCACTTCGGCATCGTGCACCGTCATCACGTGCAGCATGAAGGGTGGCTGCTCGTCCTTGCCGCGCGGGCGGCGCGTGCACAGGATCGCGCTCTCGTCGCGAATGATCTCGGTCTGCACGAACAGCTTGGAAAATGCCGGGTGCGCCGCGTCGGCGGCGGCCGGCGCCATTACCACTTCGGCAAAGCTGGTCAGCTCGATCGTGCGCGGCCGTGTCGAATTGTTCGTCACGCGCAGCCGGCGCATCTCGATATCGTCTTCCGGCGAGACCACGATTTCGGTGTACAGGTCGATGCCGCGGTCGCTGCGCCGGAACTCGGCGCGGCCTTCGGAGAAGATCACTTCGTAGTGGTCCGGTTCGGCCAGCGTGGGCTGGTAGGTGTTCGACCAGAAGTGCCCTTCCTCGTCGCGCACGTAGCAGAACTGGCCCCAGTTGTCGCGCGTGGTGTCCTCGCGCCAGCGCGTTACCGCGAGATCGCGCCAGCGGCTGTAGCTGCCGCCGGCGGCGGTGACCATCACGTGGTAGCGCCCGTTCGACAGCAGCTGCACTTCCGGTATCGGCGTGTTCGGCTGCGTCAGCACGCGCACCGGCGCGGCCTGGTCGTGCGACGTGGAGCGCACCGCCGCGGCCTGCTCGGAACTGCTCGAGAAGAACGCGCCGATGCGCGGGCTGCGTTCCTGCAGCATCAGCAGCGCCGACTGCAGCATCGGGTCCGATTCGAAGCGGCGCTGCATCGGCCGGTCGTGCAGCAGGTAGGACAGCGACAGCAGGCCCATGCCCTGGTGGTGCACCATGAAAGACTTGACGACCGCGAACGCCTGGCCGCGCGGCAGCCGCGCCGGCGTATAGTCGACCGCCTCGTAGAAGCCATAGCGGCCCATGAAGCCGAGGCCGGCCATCTTCTGCAGGTTCTGGCACGCCGCCTCCGGCTCGACCATCAGCGCCATCATCGAGGCATAGGGGGCAATCACCAGGTCGTCAGCCAGGCCGCGCTTCATGCCAGTGCCGGGCACGCCGAAGGCGCGGTACTGGTAGTTCATCGCCGCGTCCATCGTGGTGTAACCGGATTCCGAAACGCCCCACGGCACATTGCGCTGCCGGCCGTATTCGATCTGCGCCGCCACCACCGAATGGTAGGTCTGGTCCAGCAGGGTATCCGGATAGGTCGGCATCACCAGCAGCGGCATCAGGTACTCGAACATCGAGCCGCTCCACGACAGCAGCACCGGCTGGCCGTGCACGATGCACAACTGCCGGCCGAGCGCGAACCAGTGCTCCTGCGGCAGCTGGCCCTGCGCCACGGCCACGTAGCTGGCCAGCCGCGATTCGGAGGCGAGCAGGTCGTAATAGCTGGCGTCGAGCCGGCGTTCGCTGACGTTGTAGCCGATCGCCAGCAGCCTGGTGGTGCGGTTGTACAGGAAGCCGTAGTCGACGTGCGCCAGGTCGCGGGCCTGTGCCGCCAGCGCCAGCATCGTGCCGATGCGTTCGCGCGCCACGGCCGCGCCCTGCTCCACCAGCACACCGAGCTGTTCGCGGCGCTCGCGCTCGCCCGGCGCCAGGTCGGACAGCGGCGCGCCGGCCGGCGGATAGGCGGCCAGTTCGCGCAGGGTCGGGATCTTCAGCAACGAGGTATCGAGGAGCGTGCCGGTGCCGCCGGCAATCCACGGTGCCAGCGCATTGAGTTCATCGAGCGCGGTGCGGCACTGCGCGGCCAGCGCGCCGGCCCACATCCGCGCCGTGGCCGCCGTGTCGCTTCCCGCCAGGGCAGGCTGCGCGGCAAAGGCCTCGGCGCCGGCGGTGGCCCGCTCGAGCCAGGCGCGCAGTTCCGGCAAATTGGACGGATACAAAGGTTGTTGCGGCGCGATGGCTTCCTGCAGCGCCGCCAGCGCCCCGGTGTCGAGTCCTTCGACCCCGGCGGCCGCCTCCTGCAGCACGCGCAGCGTGGTTTCCAGGCCGGTGCCGATCTGCGGCCCGAGGACCGGATCGTCCGCCGCGTTCAGCAGCGCGGCCTGCAATGTCAGCAAATGGCCGGTCAGGTTGCCGCTGTCCACGGCCGACACGTACATCGGATGCAGCGGCTTTTTCGATTGCGTGTCGTACCAGTTATAGAAATGGCCCTGGTAGCGTTCCAGTCCGGCCATCGAATCGAGCGTGTTGCGGGTACGCTGCAGCATTTGCGCCAGTGTCACATAGCCGAAGTCGTAGGCGCTCACATTGGCCAGCAGCGCCATGCCAATGTTGGTGGGCGACGTGCGGTGCGCGATCACGGTACCCGGATGTTCCTGCACGTTATCCGGCGGCAGCCAGTTGTCGTCCGGCCCCACAAAGGCGTCGAACCATGCCCAGGTCTTGCGCGCCAGCGCGTGCAGGAACTCGCGCTGGTCGCCGGTCAGTTGCGCCGCCAGGCGCTCGACCGGGCGGCTGATCCACCATGCGACCACCGGGGCGACCAGCCAGGCAACCAGGAAAATGGCGGCGGCCTCGAACGCCTTGACGCGCCACAGCGCCAGCCCGGCGCCGACCGCCAGCGCCAGCACGGGCGACATCCACATCGCCCGCCAGCTGGCGACCAGCCCGCCGTTCGCGTGCGACAGCGCCGACGGGCGCCATTGCAGCAGGTGCTTCTTCGAAACCAGCAGGCGCCACGTGGTGCGCGCGACGGCATCGAGGCTGATGTAGGCCTCGTACGGCAGGAATACCAGCGACAGGACGCCGTGCGCGAAGTGCAGCGCGCTGCGGCGCAGCGAATTGGGCAGGTGCTGCCGCCACAGGGTATCGGGCGACTTGTGCGCCAGGTCGTACAGCGCGGCGGCGATGGCCGGCACGAAGATGATGGCCAGCACCATGCTGGTATAGAACCACGGGTGCGGCAGCACGGCGAAGGCGAACAGCAGCGACAGCGTCAGTGCCGGCGCCACCAGGCTGCGGCGCAGGTTGTCGAACAGCTTCCAGCGCGACAGCGGCGACAGCGGATTCTTTTCACGCGCGCCGGTGGCCGTCGGTACCCGGCCGAACAGCCACCCGGCCAGTTGCCAGTCGCCGCGGATCCAGCGGTGGCGGCGGCTCACATCCTCGCGGTAGCGCTGCGGATACTGCTCGTACAGCTGGGCATCGGACAGCAGTCCGGCCCGCAGGTAGCAGCCCTCCAGCAGGTCGTGCGACAGGATGCGGTTTTCCGGGAAGCGTTCGCCCAGTGTCCGCTCGAACACGTCCAGGTCGTAGATGCCCTTGCCGATGAACGATCCCTCGGCGAACACGTCCTGGTAGACGTCGGATACGGTGCGCGTATAGGGATCGATGCCCGGCTCGCCGCCGCACAGCCGTTCGTACCGCGAAGCATTCGGGCTGGGCAGGCTGACGGCCACGCGCGGCTGCAGGATGCCGTAGCCGGAGACCACGCGGTTGGTGCGCGGATCGATCCTGGGCTGGTTCAGCGGGTGCCGCATCGTGGCGATGAACTGGCGCGCCGAGTCGCGCGCCAGCTGTGTGTCCGCGTCCAGCGTAATCACGTATTTCACCGTCAGCAGCTGGCCGCTTTCGCCGGCGACGAGCACGAAGCGGTCGCGCGCGCCGCCGCGCAGGAAGCGGTTCAGGTCGGCCAGCTTGCCGCGCTTGCGTTCATGGCCCATCCACGTGTGCTCGGCCGGGTTCCACAGCCGGGGCCGGTGCAGCAGCGTGAAGGGCGTCCTGTTCTCGTCGCGGCCGTATTTGCGGTTCAGCTCGTCGATATGCGCCTTGGCCCGTTCGAGCAGGGGCGCATCCGTCGGCAGCGTTTCGCTTTGCGCATCGGCAAAGTCGGACAACAGGCAGAAATGCAGGTTCGGATCGCGGTTGGCGAGGAAGCGCACTTCGAGCTGCTCGCATAATTCGTCGACGTTGTCGGCGCTGTAGAACAGCGACGGCACGACCACGGCGGCGCGCGCATCGGACGGAATGCCTTCCTTGAAATCCATCCGTGGCAGCGGACTGGGGTGGGTGACCAGCGTGGCGACCCAGTTCACCAGCGCCAGGGCCAGCTGGCTGCTGCCCATCAGGCCCAGTATGGCCAGCACGGCGATTTCCCAGCCCGCCACGCCATCGCGCACCGCGCGCTCGACCATCAGCGCCGTGGCGATCACCGACAGCGCGGCGATCGCGCCCAGGTACGACGTCAGCGGCGCGGCGCGCACGGTGGCGCGCAATGCCTCACGCGGCGTGCGGCGCCGGGCCACCTTCTGTTCCAGCAGCAGCACACCCTTGTCGATCAGGTAGAAGCCCACGTGCCCGTGCCGCGGGTCGTCGCTGCCGCCATGGGTGCGCGCCAGTTCGACCGCCGCTTCCGCCACCTGCGCTTCGGAAAGCTTGCTGCCGCGGGCGATCTTCTCGACCACGTGGCGGTACTGGTCGCGGGTGGCGAAATCCATCGCGCCGTAGATGCCGGACGGATCGTCGCGCAGCGCGCGTTCGACGGTGCTCATCGTTTCGACGAATTCCTGCCAGTCCATCGTGCCGACGAAGCGCAGGCTGCCGATCGTGTTGGCGATCGACACCTGGTCGGCCGCCTGCTGGCCGATCTCGGCCTGGATCTGCTGCTCGATCGTCTGGCCCGATTCGGCTAGCCGATAGGTGACCCAGGTGAGCGCCAGCGTCAGCGCCGGGCTCTGGCCCTGCAGCCGCCGCGCCAGCTCGGCCACGAAACCGCTCGTGATCGGCGGGTTCGAACGGGCCATGTCGGCCACCAGCAGGATCAGGCCGGAAGGGTTCTTGTCGGCGATTTCCACCATGCCGTCGGCCCAGGTGTTCGCCAGGTCGCGCTGGTAGCGGTTCTCGGCCACCCGGGCGGCCACCCGGCGCAGGTTTTCCAGCAGCGCCAGGCGCAGCATGATCGGGATCGCCCACAGTTCGCCGAGCTTGAGCGGAGCCAGTTCCTGGTAAGCCTCGACGAAGCGGCACAGGCTTTCCGGGTCCACGCGGCCGTCGCCATGGGCGATCACCTCCAGGGCCAGCTTGTAGACCCGCGGCGTGCCTTCGGCGGCGCCCTTCGCGAGCCGCGGCAACTCCTTGCTGTAATCCTTCGGCAGGTGGCGCCGCGCGATACGGATCTGTTCTTCGATCAGGTAATAGTTATCGAGCAGCCATTCGGAAGCGGGCGTGATCTGGCGGCCTTCCTTGACGGCGGCGGTCAGCTCGTCGGCGGTGCCGCGCAACAGCCGCGCATTGTCCGCCAGGCGCGCCAGCAGGCGGTCGGGACCGCCGCGCCTGCTCAATACATGCGCCTCGGCCAGCGTGCGGCCATGGTGGGCCATCTGCTGGGCACTGTAGAGCTCCGCGCGGAGCGGCAGGTCTTCTTCGGTATCGGGTGCGGCGGAACCGGGCGCGGCTTCCTGGAATCCGGCGGCGAGGCCGGGCCACAATTTGAGGTGTTCTTTCAAGGGAGCCTCGCTTCGGGGCGGCAGGCAGGAGGCCCGCCACGACTGGAGTATGTTGCAGGAAATATTATTCCGGCGCGCGGCAGCCTACTGTTCGGTAGCGAACATACGGATGATGCACTGCAAAAAAAACCGCCTGTTACGGCGCAGGACCTCCGTCACGAGCAAAAGCAAAGCGGCCCGCAGGCCGCCTTGGAGAATGACCGGTTACCGGAAGTCATCCACCGCCAGGGCAATCCCGCCATGCAGGTGCCAGGCATTGGCATAGCCGAGGCTGCGCAGGCATCCGGCCGCGCGGGCGCTGCGATTGCCGCTACGGCAGTAGAACACCAGCGGCACGCGCTCGGCCTGCGCCAGCCAGGCGGGCAGCTCGCCGGCCAGACGGCTCAGCGGGATACTGCTCACTTGCGTGATGCCCTGCCGCCCGCGCATCGGCCAGCCGGATGGCAGCGCGGCGGCGTGCTCGTAGGGTTCGCGCACGTCGACCAGCAGCGCGCGCGGGTCGCCATGCAACAGGGTGGCCAGCGCGTGCGCATCGAGGTGCATGTCGGCGGACGGCCCGGCATCGCCGGCGGCATGCAACAGCGTGCAGACCGCCGATTGCGCATCCGTGGCCGGGCACAGCAATAAATTGGGCGAGAAGACGTCGGGCAAGGAGACGTCGGACAGGATGCCGGCCAGCCGGGACGGTTCGACGCGGCCGATGAACGCGTGGCGCGGCGCGGCGCCGTCCGGGCCCAGCAGGTAACACAGGCTGTCCTGTCCTGCCGCGACGCGGCGCAGGCACTGCTCACCCAGGTAGAGGCAGTCGCCAGTGGCCGGCCACGATGCGCCATCGCGCGTGGACAGCGTGGCGGCCACCCGGTAGCCATGGTTGCGCAGCAGGGTATCGATGCGTTCGGCCAGGGCCGGTTGCGGGTCGATCACGGCACAGGTACCGCTGGCGGCATCGAGCACCAGCCACGTGTGGAGGCCCCCCTCGGTCAGCTGCAGCAACCCGTCCGGCCGCACCGCGGCCGGTTCGCCGAGCAGGCCGGCCAGGCGCAGCGCCTTGCCGCAGCGGGCGATCCGTGCGCAGGCTTCGGTAACGGTGGCGTCATCCATCAGCGGCCCGAACGACAGGCGCACGGCGCTGCTGCTGCGCCATTCGGGCAAGCCCATCGCGTCCAGCACATAGGATGGCTGCGCCTTCGCGGCCGAGCAGGCGCTGCCCGCCGATACGCGCATCGCGGCGGCATCGAACACGTCGAGCAATTGCCTGCTGGACAGGCCGGGCACGGAAAAGTTGAGCGTGGTCGGCAGGGCCCTGTCGAACGGCGCATTGAACACGATGCCGGGCAGCGCCAGGCGCAGCGCATCGGCCAGGCGGTCGCGGAAGGCGCACTGTTCGGCATGGGTACGGAATGTCCCGCCGTGCTCCAGCGCCGCCAGCACGGCGCCGAGCGCCGCGATGCCGGCCATGTTCTCGGTGCCGGAACGCCAGCCGGTTTCCTGGCCGCCGCCCTTCATCAACGGCGTGAACGGCGCGCCGGCACGCACGTACAGCATGCCGGTGCCCTTCGGCGCATACAGCTTGTGGCCGGAAAACGGCGCGTAATCGATGCGGGTGCCGGCAAGATCTAGCGGCAGCTTGCCCAGCGCCTGCACGCAGTCGACCATCCACAGGGCCGGACTTCCTTCGAGCGCGGCGGCGATGCCGGCCAGGTCGGAGATCACGCCGGTTTCATTGTTGGCCGCCATCGTGCAGACGAATGCGGCATCCGGTGCCAGCCGGCGCAGCGCATCGAGATCATGGCGGCCGTCCGCCCCGACCGGCAGCGCGACGAGGTCCAGGCCCAGCCCCAGCAATGTGTTCCAGTGCGCCAGGCTTTCCGGCACGGCCTTGTGTTCGGTGGCGCCGTAGACCAGCAGCGTGCCGGCCGGCTCGCCGGCGGCGCGGCGCGCCCGCACCGCGCACAGCGCGGAGAGCACGGCGGTCTGGATGCCTTCGGTGGCGCCGCTGTTGAACATCAACCGGCCGGCACCGGCGCCGACCACCCGATGGGCGCGGGCGCGCGCCGCATCCAGCACCGCCCTGGCCTTCAGCCCGGTGCCGTGGGTGCTGCTGGGGTTGCCGTAATGGTCTTCCATCGCGTGCACGGCGGCGCGCAGCGCGGCAGGGAGGACGGCCGTCGTGGCGTTGCCGTCGAGGTAGATTTCATTGTTCATCCGGATAGATTAACGGGTAACGACGGAGCAGCCATCCCAAAAAACCTTGCATCGACGGCATAATGAGAACATTCATCCTTATATTCCGACGAAAGCAGCATGAACGATCTGGACAAGTTCGATTACGCGATCCTGGGCGCCCTGCAGGTGGACGGCACGTTATCCGTGGCCGAGCTGGCGGAGAAGGTAGGACTGACCAGCACGCCGTGCTGGAAGCGCATGAAACGGCTGCAGGATGCCGGCTACCTGGACCGCCGCGTGGCGCTGGTCAACCGCCGCAGGGCCGGGCTGCCGGTCACCGTGTTCGTCAGCGTGCGCACCAGCCAGCACGACGAACAATGGCTGGCGAAGTTCGCCGCCGCCGTCGTCGCGCTGCCGGAAGTGATGGAATTCCACCGGATGAGCGGCGATGTCGATTACCTGCTGAAGGTGGTGACCACCGATATCGACGGCTACGACCGGTTCTACAAGAAGCTGATCCGGGTGGCGAACCTGACCGGCGTATCGTCGGCCTTTTCGATGGAACAGATCAAGTACACGACGGCGTTGCCGCTGGATCTGGTCTCGCATGGGGCCGGCATGGGATAATCCAAAGATGCATGCAAGATCTTTATTTAGTGCGCTGCTGCCCGCCCCCAGCACGGCCAGCACCACGGAACGCCTGCGCGCCAGCGCCGGCGCCCTGCTGGGACTCCTCGTTACCGGTACCGTCGCCCACCTGATGCTGGGGGACGACGCCATCTGGCTGGTGGCGCCGATGGGCGCCTCGTCGGTGCTGCTGTTCTGCGTGCCGGCCAGTCCGCTGGCGCAGCCATGGTCCGTCATCGGCGGCAACGTGATTTCCGCCCTCGTCAGCGTGGCCTGCGTGCGCTGGCTGGGCCACCTGATGCCGATGCCCGCGCTGGCGGCGCTGGGCACCGCGCTGGCGATCGCCGTGATGTTCTTCACGCGCTGCCTGCACCCGCCCGGCGGCGCGGCGGCGCTGACGGCCGTGATCGGCGGCCCTGCCGTGCACGCGGCGGGCTTCTCGTTCGCCCTGGGCCCGGTACTGCTCGATTCCGTGCTGCTGGTCAGCGCGGCGATCATGTACAACAACCTGACGGGGCGGCGCTATCCACACGCCCAGATGCTGAGTCACCCGAACCCGCATGCCACGAAAGACGATGTGCCGACGGTGCGCCTGGGCTTCAAGCCGGAAGACCTCGATGCCGTGCTGCGGCGCTACGGCCAGGTGCTCGACATCAGCCGCGACGACCTGGAGGCGCTGTTCCTGCAAACCGAACTGCGCGCCTACCAGCGCCGCTTCGGCGTGATCACCTGCGGCGACATCATGTCGCGCGACGTGGTGACGGCCGAATTCGCGACACCGCTCACCGAAGCGTGGCAGGCCATGCGCGGCCGCCATATCGCGGCGCTGCCGGTGCTCAATCCCGCCCGGCGCGTGATCGGCATCGTGACGCAAGGCGATTTCCTGAAGCACGGCGGGCTGGACGATTACCGCGGCATGCGCGAGAAATTGAAGGAGTTCCTGAAGCCTTCCGGTCTGTCGCACTCGGAAAAGGCCGAGGTGGTGGGACAGATCATGACACCGCGGCCCCGCGTGGCCCGGACCGATACGCCGATCGTGGACCTGGTGCCGCTGATGGCCGATGCGGGCCTGCACCATATCCCGGTGGTCGACGGCGAGCAGCGCTTCGCCGGCATCGTCACGCAATCGGACGTGGTGGCGGCGCTGTACGAACACCGGCTGGTCGAGGCCTCGCAGCCGGCCTAAGCGAGCGGAGCCTGGCTCGTGGCAGGCCGGTCAGGTGAACTTTTCGTTGCGGCGGCGGCTCTTCAGCGCCAGCAAAACCGCGCCAGCCAGCAGCATGCCCCACGTGCCCGGCTCCGGCACCGCGACTGCAGGAGTGGCAGGCATGGGAGGGGCGCTTGCAGCCGGCGGCGCTGCGGCGAATGTCGTGGTGGGGATGCCCTCCAGGCAGGCACCCAGGCAGCCGGCGGAATCGCCGGCATGCCAGGGAGCCGGTGCGCCCGGTACCAGCGTGGTGGGTTGACCGTTCCAGTCGATCGATTGCACAGGGCCAGCCACCGCGGCCGCCGGCATGGCGAGCACCGCGGCCAGCAGCCCGGCGGCGAACACTATTTTCATGCTTGCTCCTGGAATATATTAAAAAACGGCGTTGGCCCGATGCATGGATGGGGCCGCCGTTATTTTAATGACATGCCGGGCAGTTCCCTACCGCCGGTACAAACCATTACATTTTATTTAAGCCATAGGACATTCCCCAGTCTTCGCCCTTGCCAACCGTTACCTGCCATGCCGGCATTCCTCCTTTGCGCCAGATCGCTTATGCTTGCAACGTTCCTTTCCAACCACACATATTCGGAAAATCACGCATGAAGCACTGTAGTCACCTGGGCGCGCTGGCGGCCGCCCTGCTGCTGGCCTTTGGCCCCGCCCACGCCGCGCCGCAGGCAGCCGGCACGCCGGCCGGCAAGGTTTCCGCCGCCGTCTCGGCCGCGGAAACCAGGAAATTCCTCGCGCTGGCCGACGAGTATTACGACGCCATCGCCCGTTTCGAACCGGTCAATGCCACCGACAACGGCGACAACCGCTTCGACGACCAGATCGGCATGGCGATCTCGCCTGCCGAACGCGCCAGGCAGTTTGCGCGCTACCGCGACTACACCCGGCGCCTGGGGCAGATCGACCGCCACAAGCTGACGCACCGCGACCGTATCAACTACGACGTGCTGGCCTTCGAGCTCAAGACGCTGCTGTCGTACGCGCCCTACCCGGCCCACCTGTTGCCGGTCAGCCAGATGGACAGCCTGCCGGTGACGCTGGCGAACTTCGCCAGCGGCGAAGCATCCCAGCCGCTGACCACCGTGAAGCAATACCGCGCCTACCTGAACCGGCTGACGCAGCTGCCGGCCTGGATCGACCAGGCGATCGTCAACATGAAGGAAGGCATGCGCACCGGCGTGACGCAGCCTAAGGCCATCATGGTGTCGGCGCTGCCGCAGTTCAGGAAGCTCGTCAGTACCGTGCCCGAGCAGAGCATTTACTACACCCCCGTGCGCCGGATGCCGGCCGCTTTTGCTGCTGCCGACAAGGCGCGCCTGGCGGCCGACTACCGCGCCGCGGTCTTGAAGCTGCAGCCGGCGCTGGCGCGGCTGGCCGCGTTCATCGAAAACGACTATATTCCGGCCTGTCGCACGTCGACCGGTTTCTCGGCCGTGCCGAACGGGGGCGCCTGGTACCTGGTGCGCGTTGCCGATGCCACCACCACCGACCTGACGCCGGAAGCGATCCACGAGACCGGCCTGAAGGAAGTGGCGCGTATCCAGGCCGAATTCGCGCGGCTGGGCCCGCAACTGGGCTACGACGGCCCGCCGGCAGGGCTGCCGGTGTGGGTCTCGCAGCAGCCGCGCTTCTTCCCGTTCAAGACGGAAGAGGAAGTGCAGGCCGTCTATCGCAAGCTGGATGGCGTGCTCGACGAGAAGCTGCCCGCGATGTTCACGCTGCTGCCGAAGGCAAAGCTGGACCTGCGGCTGGAACCGGAGCTGTCGCGCGATACGGCGTCCGACCATTACACGGCGCCCGCCGCGGATGGGTCGCGGCCGGGCGTGTTCTGGTCGGTGGTCACCGATCCCGCGAAGTATGGCAACACGGGCATGACGACTCTGTTCCTGCATGAGGGCAAGCCGGGCCACCACTTCCACATCGCGCTGATGCAGGAACTGGGCTTGCCGAACTTCCGCAAATTCGGCGGCAACACGGCATTCACGGAAGGCTGGGCCCTGTATGCGGAAACGCTGGGCCGCGAGATGCGGCTGTTCGACGATCCGGCGCAATACTTCGGCCACCTGAACGACGAACTGCTGCGGGCAACGCGCCTGGTGGTCGATACCGGCATGCATGCCAAGGGCTGGACGCGCGAGCAGACGATCCAGTACATGAAGGACACGCTGGGCTACGACGCGGTGGCGCGCAGCGAGACGGAACGCTACATGGCCTGGCCGGGCCAGGCGCTGGCATACAAGATCGGTGCGTTGAAGATCATGGCGTTGCGCCAGAGGGCGCAGGAGGCGCTGGGCGACAAGTTCAGCCTGCCGGCCTTCCATGAACAGGTGCTGGGCGACGGCACTTTGCCGCTGAGTTTGCTGGAAGCGAAGATCGACCACTGGATCGCGCAACAGCGCCCGCAGTAGTGTATTTCTCGGTGACCGGTTGCTCGGTGACCGGTTGTTTCGTGTCTGGTGGTTCAGTATCTGCCGAGGTTGCTGCTCGGCGGCTACGCTGCATTGTTTGGGCAGGCGTGGCGCATTCCGGGCGGTGGCTGCATTACTTCTTCAACGCATAGCGCCCGATGCGTTTCAACACCAGTTCCGGCAGCGCCTTGATCTGTTTCGTATGGCTGGCGAACACAAGCTGCTGGCGGCCTTGCGCTACCAGCTCGCCGTTCGCATAGAAGCGGAACTCGAGCCAGAACGAGCAGCGCTTGACATCGTAGCTGTTGACTTCGCACGTGATGTCCTGGAAGGGAAAGGTTTCCTGCAAAAAATCCTGCTGTGCATGCTTGGTGATGAACACCCCTTCCTGCTGCAACATGTCGCGTGAAATGCACTCGTAGAACCATTTTTCGCGGCAGATCCCCTGCCATTCGAAATAGCGCGCAAAATACGTATTCCCATAGGCGTTCGAGTCTTTCAGGTAGATCGACAGCTGATGATGGAACGTCAGTTCCGCATTGCTGTTGGCGTCGTTTGCGACCTTTGCTTCAACATTGGCTTCGACGTTGGCATGCATAAACATGATTTTCTCCTGTGAAGTATTTGCCGGCCGCCGGCAGGGGTTTCGACACGATGCCGAACACCTCTACTTTTTGCCTTAAAGCATTATTCTCTTTTGACTAAGCGCAACACTTAGTCGGATATGGGGAACTTGGCACGCACTTCGCCATTTTCTGTTGCTAAGATCGCTTGCCTGTTCACTGTAATCTCCCAGAGGAGCGCACATGTATTCGATCTTGCCGGGCTTGGTATCGCTGGTGTTCATCAGCTACGGCGTCTATGTGCTGAACTCGCGCGGCGCGAACCGCGCCAGCCTGACCTTCTTCCTCATCTGTATCACCACGTTCAGCTGGCAGGCGGCATGGGCATTGATGTTCCAGGTTCACAATGCCGACACGGCGCTGGTGCTCGCACGGCTGGGCTACCTGCCGATCCTTTTCCTGCCGACCACGCTGTATCACTTCATCGCGGAACTGACGGGCCGCCGCACCGAGCGCTCCCTCGTGCAGGCCAGCTATGCGCTGGCCGGGGTGCTGGCCCTGCTGATCCCCACCACGGACTGGCTGCTGTCCGGCCTGTATCCCTATTTCTACGGTTTTTACCCGAAGGCCGGCTGGCTGCATCCGGTGCACCTGCTGCAGACCACGGCCGTGATCCTGCGCGGCCTGTTCCTGCTGTACCGCCGCCAGCAGGTGGCGCTGTCGACCGAGAAGGCGCGGCTGCGCTACTGCTTCGTCAGCATCCTGATCTACGCCGTGGCATCCATCGATTACCTGTGCAACTACGGCGTGGAGTTCTACCCGCCGGGCGTGCTGTTCATCGCCGCCAGCCTGGGCCTGATCGCCCAGGCGATGGTGCGGCACAACCTGCTGGCCGATCCGCTGGCCACCGCGGCCAGCATCGCGCACGAGGTGCGCACGCCGCTCGCCACGATCCGCAGCCAGTCGCGCGTGCTCGCGCGCAACCTGCCCGAGTTGATCGCCGGCTACCGGCGCTCGCAGGCGCCGGGCCTGAACGACGAGCAACTCGACTACCTGAGCGACATCGCCCGGCATATCGAAGCCGAAGTATCGCGCTCCAACTTCATCGTCGACATGCTGCTGGCATCGGCGCGCGTGGGCTCGCTCGAACGCGACAATTTCGCGCTGCATTCGGTCAAGCAGGTGGTCGACGAAGCGCTGGCCTGCTACCCGTTCACCGACCGGGAACGGGAAAAAGTCAGCGTGCGGCTGAGCGCGGATTTCCGCTTCTACGGGTCCGACACGCTGCTGGTCTACGTGCTGTACAACCTGCTGAAGAATGCCCTGCACGCGGTCAAGACCAAGGGCAACGGCGCGGTGGTGATCGAGTGCTACAAGGATTTCGACCAGAACATGCTGGTCGTGACCGATACCGGCCACGGCATTGCCGCCGATGTGCTGCCGCACGTGTTCGAGCCGTTCTATACGACGCGCAAATCCGGCGGCGGCACCGGCATGGGCCTGGCGTTCTGCCACAAGGTGGTAACGGCCTTCGGCGGCACGATCTCCTGCGAATCCGAAGTGGGCAGCTATACGCGCTTCGCGCTCGGCTTTCCGCTTGAGCGCGCGCTGCCGGCCCAGGCGACCGGCCAGCACCTGGGCGATTTTCCGCTGCCCGACCAGGCCAAATAAGCACAGCGGCAAGCGGGCCGAAAAGCGGGCCGGAGAGGTGGATCGGCCAAGTGATCCAGGCAAGCAGGCAGACGAGTAGGACAGACGAGTAGGACAGACGAGTAGGACAGGCAAACAGGACAGGCAAGCAGGCCAGTCATGCCAGGCAGGCGCGACTTGCGCGACGGGCATCAGCCGCCGGTGGGCGGTGTCGTTGCAGGATCGGCCTGCGCGCCCTTCACGATCTCGTCGAGATCGGTTTCATCCCCCAGCACGAAGACCTTCCGTTCATCGAGCATGTTCAGGATGAAGCCCTGCTGCTCGCGCACGCGCCGCCTGAAATCCGGCAACGAATAGAGGTTGGGATTGATCTTGCGGCGCAGGATGCGTTCCGCCACCGGCAGGCGGGTCAGCAATTCGCCATACGTGGTGTTCTCGCCGATCAGCAGCAGCTCGACGGCATCCGACGTGGGCTCGCCCTCGCGGGCCGTTTTGCCGTACACGAAGGCCACATTCAGCGCCTTGCGCATCGGCCCGAGCGTGGCATGCAGCACGCTCAGCAGTCCGAAGGTTTTCTTGACGATGCCGGCCAGTTCCTCGTAGACGGGGCTGGCCTTGTTCGGGCGGAATTGCCGCACATTGCCGATACGTTCGGACAGGATCAGCCCCGCTTCGTGCAGGCGCTTCAGTTCGCGCTGGGCCGAAGCGCTGCCCAGCCCCGTGAGCCGCATGATCTCGTTCAGGTGGAAGCCTTCGTCCACCCGCACGAACAGCAGCCCCAGCAGCTTTTGCTGGGCAGGAGTAAACAGGGCCGATGCGATCATGGACCAAATCTTAGCACGGTGAGCCCAGCCGCCGCGGCCGCCCTTGCCTGGCTTGCTCCCTTGTTGCCATTGCCACGCCACGGGTTTTTTGAAGCCTTTACCTGATTCGTTATCAATCGGGCACGCTAGAATGACCGGATTCATCCTGCTCCGGGAGTTCCATGAAACGCACGATTGTCCTCGCCGCCACGCTGGCCTGCATCGGCGCCGGTTCGCTGGCCGCACCGGCCGCACCGAAGAGCGCATCCGCGAACGCCTCCGCAAGCGCCGTCGCCGCCGCACCGTGGCAGCGGCAGGCGTATGTGATCCCCCATCAGAAATTCGTGCTGCAAAACGGCCTGACGCTGATCGTGCACACGGACCACAGCGTGCCGGTGGTGGGCGTGAACCTCTGGTACCACGTGGGCTCCCGCAACGAGAAACGGGGCAAGACGGGCTTTGCGCACCTGTTCGAACATTTCTTCTTCAACGGTTCGGAAAACTACCCGCACGGCTTCCGCGAGGCGATGGACGACCTGGGCGCCAACAACCGCAACGGCACCACGAACACGGACCGCACCAATTTCTTCGAGGACGTGCCCGTGTCCGCGCTGGAGCGCACGCTGTACCTGGAAGCGGACCGGATGGGCTTTCTCGGCAATTACATCTCGAAAGACATGCTGGAACGCGAGCGCGGCGTGGTGCAGAACGAAAAGCGCCAGGGCGAAAACCAGCCCTATGGCCGCGTGCACCTGGAAAAATCGGCCCGCATGTACCCGTATTCGCACCCGTACTCGTGGCCGGTGATCGGCAGCATGGAAGACCTGGCCGCGGCATCGCTGGACGACATCCGCGAGTGGTACCGCACTTACTATGGCCCGAACAATGCCGTGATCTCGCTGGCGGGCGACATCACGCCGGAGCGGGCCCTGGAGCTGGTCAGGAAATATTTCGAATCGATCCCGCCGGGCCCGCCGCTGCCGCGCACCGAGGCCTGGATTCCGCAGCTGGAGCGCAACGTGCGCGACGAGATGGACGACCACGTCCCGCAGGTGCGCATCTACCGCAGCTGGCATGCGCCGGGCTGGCGCGACAGCGGAATGGTGGAGCTCGGCATGGTGACCGACGTGCTGGCCAATACCAAGAGCGCGCGGCTGAACCGCCGGCTGATCGATGAAAAGCGGCTGGCCACGGCGGTGTCGGCCGGCGTGGACGCCAGTGAACTGTCGAGCACGTTCGATATCGTCGTGACGGTGCGGGCGGGCGTCGACCCCGCGCTGGCCGAGAAGGAACTCGATGCCGTGCTGGCCGAGCTGCTGGACGAGGGGCCGACCGCCGCGGAGGTGGCGCGCGTCAAGGCGAGCACGCTGGCGTCGTTCGCGCGCAGCATCGAACGCCTGGGCGGCTTCGGCGGCCGTTCCGACGTGCTGGCCGAAAGCATGACGTACGGCGGCGCGCCGGATGCCTACCTGCAGCAGCTCGACACGCTGTCCGCCGCCCGGCCGGCAACGCTGAAGGCGACCGCGGCGCAATGGCTGCGGGCGCCCCACTACACGATGACGGTGAAGCCGTTCGCCAAAGTGTCCGCCGCCGCCGCGACGCTGGACCGCAAGGTGTTGCCCGCGCTGGGCGAGGCGCCGGACGTGAAATTCCCGGCGATGCAGAAAGCCACGCTGTCGAATGGCCTGCAAGTGATCCTGCTGGAACGCCATTCGGCGCCGATCGTCAACGTGGCCGTGGCGATCGATGCCGGTACGGCGGCCGACACGCCTGGCAAGGCCGGCCTGGCCTCGCTGACGCTGGAGCTTCTCAACAAGGGTACCCGCAGCGGGAACAGAACGCGCGACGCCTACCAGATCTCGGACGCATTCGAATCGCTGGGCGCGCGCCTGTTCACCGGCACCGGGCCGGACATGTCGCTGGTGCGGCTGCAGGCCACCAGCGCCGGCCTGGCGCCGTCGCTGGCGCTGCTGGCCGAGGCCGTGCTGGCGCCGTCGTTCCCCGCCGACGAGTTCGCGCTGGCAAAGCAGCGCCGGCTCGCCCAGATCGCCCAGGAAAAGGCCCAGCCGAACGCGCTGGCGCTGCGCACGCTGCCGGCGATCCTGTACGGTACGGGCAGCAGCTATGCCCTGCCCGCTTCGGGCTTCGACGCTTCGGTGGCCGGCCTGTCGCGCGACGACCTGGCGGCATGGCACCGTGCCTGGTTCAAGCCGGGCAGCACGACGATCGTGGTCACCGGCGACACCACGCTGGCGCAGGTGGTGCCGCTGCTGGAAGCGGCGTTCGGCAAGTGGCAGGCCGGCCGCGCGCCGGCGAAATCCGCGGTGGCCGCACCGGCCGCGGCCACCGCCGGACCGGCCGCCAGGCGCATCTACCTGATCGACAAGCCGGACGCGCAGCAATCAACGATCCTGGCCGGGCACCTGTCGCTGCCGCCCGGCCAGCCGGAAGACCTGGCGCTGGAACCGGTGATGCAGAATTTCGGCGGCATGGCGACATCGCGCCTGAACCGCAACCTGCGACTCGACAAGCACTGGAGCTACGGCGGCACGGGGCGGATGACGAGCGTGCGCGGCCCGCGCAATTTCTTCACGCTGATCGCCGTGCAGTCGGACAAGACGAGGGAATCGCTGATCGAGGTGGACAAGGAAATCCGCGATATCGCCGGCAAGCGGCCCATCGAAGGCGAGGAATTCACGAGCATCATGCGCAACATGACGTCGCGCCTGGCCGGGCGCTTCGAGACGATCAACGCGCTGGAATCGGCCGCGCTGGAGACGGTCAACCTGGGCCTGCCGGAGGACTACTGGGCGAATTATGCGGCCGGCATGCGCGCCCTGGACCCGCCGCAACTGGCCGGCGCCGCCGGCAAGTTCATCCGCCCGGACGACGTGGTGTGGCTGGTGGTCGGCGATTTGCGCAAGATCGAGCCGCGCATCCGCGAACTCGGCTGGGGCGAAGTGACGGTGCTGGACAACGATGGCAAGCCGTTACGTTAAGAATGGACGTTGTTTGGTTGCTGATTTTCAACAATGGCGACCAGGGTTTGCGCCAAATCAAAACAACGCAATGACGGCTGCGTAGGATGACGTTTCCTGCTGGCATTAATTGGGACACGGGATCCCGGTTGGCGCAGGATTCGTTCATCCCAAGGAACCGTCATGAACCGTTTGTATCTCCAGGTCGCCGCCCTGCTGATCGGCACTGCCGCGATCACCTTCATTGCCACCGAGTGGCGCTGGGAACCGGCGAGCGCCGGCAATTACCTGGTCATCGTCGGGCCGGGCCTGGCGCCGGGAGCCGTGGAAGGCCCCCCTGCCGATGACGCCGGATGGGGACGCTGAAACGTTCGCAATGCGTGCAGGGCCTGCGCTCACTGACATCATCAACAGGGGCCGCTACAGTGGCAGGAGCGGCGTGGCGGCAGTCGTCCGGGCACCGCGAAGACCGCGACCGCATTTCGGGCAGGCGAAAAAAAAACGGCACCTTTCGGTGCCGTTTTCATGTCGAGCCCGAAAGCTCGTGAAGTTCAGTGCGGGGCAGTAAAAATCAGCCCTCGCCGCCTTCGTGGTGCTGTTCCGCAGGCGTTTCCAGTGCTTCCAGATCCGTACTTGCCTGTGCTGCGCGCTCGGCTTGCAGCAGGGCGGTACGTTCTTCGGCTTCCCAGACTTCCTTCTCGCGACGGGCGCGGTGGAAGGCCAGGCCGGTACCGCCAGGGATCAGGCGGCCGACGATGACGTTTTCCTTCAGGCCGCGCAGACCGTCGCGCTTGCCCATGATCGCCGCTTCGGTCAGCACGCGGGTGGTTTCCTGGAACGATGCGGCCGAGATGAACGAATCGGTCGACAGCGATGCCTTGGTAATACCCAGCAGCACGTTTTCATACGTGGCCGGCAGCTTCGCATACGAATTCATCTTGTCGTTCTGGTCCAGCAGTTCCGAACGTTCCACCTGCTCGCCGACGATGTAGTCGGTGTCGCCCGCATTGGTGATCTGAACACGACGCAGCATCTGGCGAACGATCACCTCGATGTGCTTGTCGTTGATCTTCACGCCCTGCAGACGGTACACGTCCTGCACTTCGTCGACGATGTAGCGCGCCAGTGCCTCGATGCCCAGCAGGCGGAGGATGTCCTGCGGATCGGCCGGGCCGTCCACGATCATCTCGCCCTTGTTCACCACCTGGCCATCGTGCACCAGCACCTGCTTGTCCTTCGTGATCAGGAACTCGTGCTTGTTGCCGTCCATGTCGGTGATTTCCAGGCGCTGCTTGCCCTTCGTCTCCTTGCCGAAGGCCACCGTACCGGTGACTTCGGCCAGCATGCCCGCATCCTTCGGCGAACGTGCTTCGAACAGCTCGGCAACGCGCGGCAGACCACCGGTAATGTCGCGGGTCTTCTGCGATTCGGTCGGAATACGCGCCAGGACCTCACCCACCGACACCTGCTGGCCATCCTTCACCATGATCAGCGCGCCGACCTGGAAGCCGATCGCTACTGCGTGTTCGGTGCCGGCGATCTTCACTTCCGCGCCTTCTTCATTCAGCAGTTTCACCTGCGGACGAACGGTCTTCGTCAGCGAGCCGCGGCGTTTCGCATCGATCACCACCAGCGTTGCCAGGCCGGTCACTTCATCGACCTGACGGGCCACGGTCACGCCTTCTTCGACGTTCTCGAAGCGCACCGTACCGGCGTACTCGGTAATGATCGGACGGGTCAGCGGATCCCACGTCGCCAGGGCGATGCCGGCTTTCACCGTCATGCCATCCTTGACGATCAGCGTCGCGCCGTACGGCACCTTGTGGCGTTCGCGCTCACGGCCATGGTCGTCGGTGATCAGCACTTCGCCGGAACGGGAAATGACGATCTGCGAACCCTTGCCGTTCGTGACGTAACGCATCGTGGCCGTGAAGCGGATGATACCGTTCGACTTGGCTTCGACGGACGAGGCCACCGCTGCGCGGGATGCCGCACCACCGATGTGGAACGTACGCATCGTCAGCTGGGTACCCGGTTCGCCGATCGACTGCGCCGCCACCACGCCGACAGCTTCGCCGGTGTTGACCAGCTGGCCGCGGCCCAGGTCGCGGCCGTAGCACTTCGCGCACAGGCCGAAACGGGTGTCGCAGGTCAGCGGCGTGCGGACCTTGACTTCGTCGATGCCCATGCGTTCGATGTCTTCGACCATGTCCTCGTCCAGCAGCGTGCCGGCTTCGTACACGGTTTCCTGGGTTTCAGGATTGACCACGTCGTTGTTCGCCACGCGGCCCAGGATACGGTCGCGCAGTGCCTCGATGACTTCACCGCCTTCGACCATCGCCTTCATGTGCGTGCCGTTGGACGTGCCGCAATCGTCTTCGATCACGACCAGATCCTGCGTCACGTCGACCAGGCGGCGCGTCAGGTAACCCGAGTTTGCCGTCTTCAGCGCCGTATCGGCCAGACCCTTACGGGCGCCGTGGGTGGAGATGAAGTACTGCAGAACGTTCAGGCCTTCACGGAAGTTCGCCGTGATCGGCGTTTCGATGATGGAACCATCCGGTTTCGCCATCAGGCCGCGCATACCGGCCAGCTGACGGATCTGGGCCGCGGAACCGCGGGCGCCCGAGTCGGCCATCATGTAAATCGCGTTGAACGATTCCTGGGTCGTCTTGGTGCCGTCGCGCTTGACGACGTCTTCCACCTTCAGCTGGTCCATCATGGCCTTGCCGACTTCGTCCGAGGTCTTGCCCCAGATGTCGACGACCTTGTTGTAGCGCTCGCCCGCGGTCACCAGACCGGAAGCGTACTGCTGCTCGATCTGCTTGACTTCGGACTCGGCGGTCGAGATCAGCGTTTTCTTCTCGAGCGGCACCAGCATGTCGTCCACGCAGATCGAGATACCGGCGCGCGTCGCCAGGCGGAAGCCCGACTGCATCAGCTGGTCGGCGAACACCACCGTGGCACGCAGGCCGCACTTGCGGAACGACGTGTTGATCAGCTTCGAGATTTCCTTCTTCTTCAGCGAGCGGTTCAGCACGCTGAACGGCAGGCCTTTCGGCAGGATCTCGGACAGGATCGCGCGGCCGACCGTCGTTTCGTAACGGGTCAGCGTGCGGGTGAACTCGCCCGTTTCCGGGTTGCGCGGGTTCTCGACGATACGCACCGTGATGCGCGTCGCCAGTTCCACTTCCTTGTTGTCGTACGCGCGGATCACTTCCGACACGTCCGGGAACAGCATGCCCTCGCCCTTGGCGTTGATCGCCTCGCGGGTCGCGTAGTACAGGCCCAGCACGATATCCTGGGACGGCACGATCGACGGCTCGCCGTTCGACGGGAACAGGATGTTGTTCGACGCCAGCATCAGCGTGCGCGCTTCCATCTGCGCTTCGATCGACAGCGGCACGTGAACGGCCATCTGGTCACCGTCGAAGTCGGCGTTGAACGCCGCGCAGACCAGCGGGTGCAGCTGGATGGCCTTGCCTTCGATCAGCACCGGCTCGAACGCCTGGATACCCAGGCGGTGCAGCGTTGGCGCACGGTTCAGCATGATCGGGTGTTCGCGGATCACGTCTTCCAGGATGTCCCAGACGACCGGTTCCTGCTGCTCGACCAGCTTCTTGGCGGCCTTGATGGTCGTTGCCAGACCCATCAGTTCCAGCTTGTTGAAAATGAACGGCTTGAACAGTTCCAGGGCCATCAGTTTCGGCAGGCCGCACTGGTGCAGTTTCAGCTGCGGACCCACCACGATGACCGAACGGCCCGAGTAGTCGACGCGCTTGCCCAGCAAGTTCTGGCGGAAACGGCCGCCCTTGCCCTTGATCATTTCGGCCAGCGACTTCAGCGGACGCTTGTTGGCACCGGTCATCGCCTTGCCGCGACGGCCGTTGTCCAGCAGCGAGTCGACCGCTTCCTGCAGCATGCGCTTTTCGTTACGCGTAATGATTTCCGGCGCGCGCAGTTCCATCAGGCGCTTCAGGCGGTTATTACGGTTGATGACGCGGCGATACAGGTCGTTCAGGTCGGACGTGGCGAAACGGCCGCCATCCAGCGGGACCAGCGGACGCAGTTCCGGCGGCAGCACCGGCAGCACTTCCATGATCATCCAGTCCGGCTTGATGCCGGAACGCTGGAACGCTTCGAGCACTTTCAGGCGCTTGGCGTATTTCTTGATCTTCGCTTCGGACTTCGATTCCTTCAGTTCCACGCGCAGCGTTTCGGCATCGCGGTGGATGTCGATCGAGCGCAGCAGTTCACGGATGCCCTCGGCGCCCATGAATGCGGTGAAGTCGTCGCCGTACTCTTCGTACTTGGCGGCGTAATCGTCTTCCGACATGATCTGGCACTTCTTCAGCGGCGTCATGCCCGGATCGGTCACGACATATGCTTCGAAGTACAGCACGCGTTCGATATCGCGCAGCGTCATGTCCAGGACCATGCCCAGGCGCGACGGCAGCGATTTCAGGAACCAGATGTGGGCGACCGGCGAGGCCAGCTCGATGTGGCCCATGCGCTCGCGGCGCACCTTGGCCAGCGTGACTTCGACGCCGCACTTCTCGCAGATCACGCCGCGGTGCTTCAGGCGCTTGTACTTGCCGCACAGGCACTCGTAGTCCTTGATCGGGCCAAAGATCTTGGCGCAGAACAGGCCGTCGCGTTCCGGTTTGAAGGTACGGTAGTTGATGGTTTCCGGCTTCTTGACTTCGCCGTAGGACCACGAACGGATTTTCTCAGGCGAGGCGAGACCGATCTTGATCGCGTCGAAGGTCTCGTTCGTCTGTACTTGCTTGAATAAATCGAGCAGGGCTTTCATGTATCACTCCAGGTAGTGATGAATTCTTGAAGTTGCCCGGCCGGCGTTCTGCGCCGGCCGGGCTGCGTGCGGCTTAGGTGCGTTCCAGGTCGATATCGATACCCAGGGAACGGATTTCCTTCACCAGCACGTTGAACGATTCCGGCATGCCGGCCTCGATCACGTGATCGCCCTTGACGAGGTTTTCGTACACTTTGGTACGTCCATTCACGTCGTCGGACTTCACGGTCAGCATTTCCTGCAGCACGTACGATGCGCCGTACGCTTCCAGTGCCCACACCTCCATCTCGCCGAAGCGCTGGCCGCCGAACTGGGCTTTACCACCCAGCGGCTGCTGCGTCACCAGCGAGTACGGACCGGTGGAACGGGCGTGCATCTTGTCGTCGACCAGGTGGTGCAGTTTCAGCATGTGCATCACGCCCACGGTGACCTTGCGCTCGAACGCTTCGCCGGTGCGGCCGTCGTACATCGTGACCTGGTTCTTGGACGGGGTCATGCCCAGTTTCGCGGCGATGTCGTCCGGGTACGCCAGGTCCAGCATGCGGCGGATTTCGGATTCGTGCGCGCCGTCGAACACCGGCGTTGCGAACGGCACACCCTTCTTCAGGTTGGCCGCCAGCTTCATGATCTCGTCGTCGGTCAGGCTCGCGATGTCTTCCTTCGCGCCGGACTCGTTGTACACGGTGGTCAGGTACTTGCGCATCTCTTCGACCTTGATCTGCTGTGCCAGCATTTCACCGATCCGGATGCCCAGGCCCTTCGCCGCCCAGCCCAGGTGGGTCTCGAGAATCTGACCCACGTTCATCCGCGAAGGAACGCCCAGCGGGTTCAACACCACGTCCGCCGGCGTGCCGTCGGCCATGTATGGCATGTCTTCCACCGGCACGATACGCGACACCACACCCTTGTTGCCGTGGCGGCCCGCCATCTTGTCGCCGGACTGCAGGCGGCGTTTCACGGCCAGGTACACCTTGACCATTTTCTGCACGCCAGGCTGCAGTTCGTCGCCCTGCGTGAGCTTCTTGCGCTTCTCTTCGAAGGCCAGGTCGAACTGGTGGCGCTTCTCGTTGATCGATTCCTTGATCGCTTCGAGGGCGGTCGCGGCATCGTCGTCCGCCGGGCGGATGTCGAACCAGTGATACTTGTCCAGGTCGGCCAGGTAATCCTTGGTGATCGCGGCACCCTTCGCCAGCTTCTTCGGACCGCCGTTGACGATCTTACCGATCAGCATCTTCTCGAGACGCTGGAAGGCATCGCCTTCGACGATACGCATCTGGTCGTTCAAGTCCAGGCGGTAGCGCTTCAGCTCGTCGTCGATGATCTGCTGGGCGCGCTTGTCGCGCGGGATGCCTTCGCGGGTGAACACCTGCACGTCGATGACGGTACCGACCATGCCCGAAGGCACGCGCAGCGACGTATCCTTCACGTCGGAGGCTTTTTCGCCGAAGATCGCGCGCAGCAGCTTTTCTTCCGGCGTCAGTTGCGTTTCGCCCTTCGGCGTCACTTTGCCGACCAGCGTGTCGCCGGCCTGCACTTCGGCGCCGATGTACACGATGCCCGATTCATCCAGGCGTGCCAGCTGGTTTTCGGCCAGGTTCGAAATGTCGCGGGTGATTTCTTCCGCGCCCAGTTTCGTGTCGCGGGCCACCACGGACAGTTCTTCGATGTGGATCGAGGTGTAACGGTCGTCCTTGACGACGTTTTCCGAGATCAGGATCGAATCCTCGAAGTTCAGGCCATTCCACGGCATGAATGCCACGGTCATGTTCTGGCCCAGTGCCAGCTCGCCCAGGTCGGTCGATGCGCCGTCGGCGATCACGTCGCCCTTGGCCACGCGGTCGCCCACTTGCACGATCGGACGCTGGTTGATGTTGGTGTTCTGGTTCGAACGGGTGTACTTGATCAGGTTATAGATGTCCACGCCGACTTCGCCGGCTTGCGCCTCTTCGTCGTTGACGCGGATCACCACGCGGCCCGCATCGATGTAGTCCACCAGGCCGCCACGCAGCGCCTGCACGGTGGTGCCGGAGTCGACCGCCACGGTGCGTTCGATACCGGTACCGACCAGCGCCTTTTCAGGACGCAGGCAAGGCACGGCCTGGCGCTGCATGTTGGCGCCCATCAGTGCACGGTTCGCGTCATCGTGTTCCAGGAACGGAATCAGCGACGCCGCCACGGAAACGATCTGGCCTGGCGCCACGTCCATGTACTGGATGCGCTCAGGGGAAACCAGGATCGTCTCGCCGGCTTCACGGGCCGATACCAGTTCGTCGTCAAGCTGGCCTTCTTCATTGATCCGGGCGTTTGCCTGGGCAATGATGTAGCGGCCTTCTTCGATGGCGGACAGGTAATCGATCTTGTCGGTGACCTTGGAATTCTCGACCTTGCGGTACGGGGTTTCAAGGAAGCCGTATTCGTTCAGGCGGGCATACAGTGCCAGCGAGTTGATCAGGCCGATGTTCGGGCCTTCAGGCGTTTCGATCGGGCACACGCGGCCGTAGTGGGTCGGGTGCACGTCGCGCACCTCGAAGCCGGCGCGTTCGCGGGTCAGGCCGCCCGGGCCCAGCGCGGAAACACGGCGCTTGTGGGTGATCTCGGACAGCGGGTTGGTCTGGTCCATGAACTGCGACAGCTGCGACGAACCGAAGAATTCACGGATCGCTGCCGAGATCGGCTTGCTGTTGATCAGGTCATGCGGCATCAGGTTGTCCGCTTCGGCCTGGCCGAGGCGTTCCTTGACGGCGCGTTCCACGCGCACGAGGCCGGCGCGGAACTGGTTTTCGGCCAGCTCGCCCACGCAACGCACGCGGCGGTTACCCAGGTGATCGATGTCATCGACTTCGCCGCGGCCATTGCGCAGCTCGACCAGGATCTTGATCACGGCCAGCACGTCTTCGTTGGCCAGCGTCATCGCGCCGGTCAGTTCGTCACGGCCGATGCGGCGGTTGAACTTCATGCGGCCGACGGCGGACAGGTCGTAGCGGTCGGCACTGTAGAACAGGCCGTTGAACAGCGCTTCCACCGATTCTTCGGTCGGCGGTTCGCCGGGACGCATCATGCGGTAGATGGCAACGCGGGCGGCGGACTGGTCGGCCGTGTCGTCGATGCGCAGCGTCTGCGAGATGTAGGCGCCCTGGTCCAGGTCGTTGGTGTACAGCGTCTGGATGCCGGAGATGCTGGAATCGCGCAGGCGGTTCAGCAGCTCTTCGGTCAGCTCGTCGTTCGCCGATGCGACCACTTCGCCCGTTTCCGGGTCGACGATGTTCTTGGCCAGCACGCGGCCCAGCAGGTAGTCTTCCGGTACGGAAATGTGAGCGATACCGGCAGCTTCGATTTCACGCACGTGCTTGGCGTTGATCCGCTTGTCCTTCGTGACAATCGTCTTGCCATCCTTCGGATTGACGATGTCGAAGCGCGCGACTTCACCGCGCAGGCGTTCGGCCACGAACTCGAGTTCGCCGCCTTCCGAGCGCAGGTTGAAGTTGTCGAACACGAAGAAGTTCGCCAGGATCTGTTCCGGCGTCATGCCGATGGCCTTCAGCAGGATCGATACCGGCATCTTGCGGCGACGGTCGACGCGGAAGTACAGGATATCCTTCGGGTCGAACTCGAAGTCGAGCCACGAGCCGCGGTAAGGAATGATACGGGCCGAGAACAGCAGCTTGCCGGACGAGTGCGTCTTGCCGCGGTCGTGCTCGAAGAACACGCCCGGGGAACGGTGCAGCTGCGACACGATGACCCGCTCGGTACCGTTGATCACGAACGAACCGGTGGTCGTCATCAGGGGCAGTTCGCCCATGTAGACTTCCTGTTCCTTCATTTCCTTGACGACCGGCTTGGTCGGCGATTCCTTGTCCAGGATCACCAGACGCACTTTCGCGCGCAGCGGGGAAGCGAAGGTCAGGCCACGGAGTTGGCACTCTTTCACGTCGAAGGCCGGGTCGCCCAGCACGTAGGACAGGAACTCCAGGCGTGCAAAGCCGTTGTGCGAAACGATCGGGAAGATGGAAGTAAAGGCCGATTGCAGACCTTCGTTCTTGCGGGTTGCCACCGGGGTGTGCTCTTGCAAGAAGTTTTCGTACGACTCGAGCTGGGTCGCCAGCAGGAACGGAACGTTGTGGACGTTGGCGCGCTTCGCGAATGATTTGCGGATGCGCTTCTTCTCAGTAAATGAGTAGTGCATGGACACTCCGTGAGTGACAGGAAAGGGTAGAAAATTCAGGTTTCGGCTTGTATGCTTGCAATCAGTGGAACTGGACTGGGCTTACAGGCGAAACCTCAAGGCACTACCTTCTCTCCGTCGGGACTAGGGGTACGGCGGACGGGTACGGCTTGGGTACAACGGCATTACTGGTACAACTTACCTGCATACAAACATGCTGTTTGCAAACTGGTACTGCTTAAATACTCCGGAGACGACAAAGGAGCCAAAGCCGGCCCTCCCCCTTCGAGAGGGAGGGCCAGTGCTTTGGCTCAGGCGCTAAATGATACCGGCGCCAATAATACTATTACTTCAGCTCGGCCTTGGCGCCTGCATCTTCCAGCTTTTTCTTGCCGGCTTCAGCGTCAGCTTTCGACAGGGCTTCCTTGACGGTCTTCGGTGCGCCATCGACCACGTCTTTGGCTTCTTTCAGGCCCAGACCGGTGATTTCACGAACAGCCTTGATGACGCCGACTTTGTTCGCGCCGATTTCGGTCAGCACCAGGTTGAATTCGGTCTGTTCTTCAACAGCAGCTGCAGCAGCGCCGCCGCCAGCAGCTGGAGCCGACAGAGCAGCTGCCGACACGCCGAATTTCTCTTCGAATGCCTTGACCAGTTCATTCAGTTCCAGGACGGTCAGATTGCCAACCGCTTCCAGGATGTCGTCTTTGCTAATTGCCATTTGAAACTCCTAATAGATTTGTATGCTTACAGATTGATTACTTGACTAAGAACAGCTGGCTGCTATTAAGCGGCTGGAGCTTCTTCGGCTGCGGGAGCAGCTTCGGCAGCTGGGGCTTCGGTGCCCTCGCTGTTCTTGGCTGCCAGGGCAGCCAGACCACGTGCAAAGCCGGAAACCGGTGCCAGCCAGACGCCTGCCAGCTGGGCCAGCAGAACTTCACGGCTAGGAATATTCGCCAGTGCGGACACGCCAGCTACGTCGAGCTGCTTGCCTGCAAAGTTACCTGCCTTGACAACCAGTTTGTCGTTGGTTTTCGCGAAGTCGGAAATGACTTTCGCGGCGGCCACGGCATCATCCGAGATCGAGTAGATCAGCGGACCGGTCATTGCGTCGGACAGGTTGGCGAACGGCGTGCCTTCGACAGCGCGGCGAGCCAGCGTGTTCTTCAGAACACGCAGGTACACGCCCTGGGCACGTGCGGTTGCACGGAGTTTCGTCAAGTGAGCAACCTGGATGCCACGGTACTCAGCCACGACGATCGTTTGCGCAGATGCTACTTTTGCGGAAACTTCGGCGACGACGGCCTTTTTGTCATTCAGATTGAGACCCACGGTCAATCTCCTTAAAAGATGCGGAAAAATTTCCACATCGGTTTCGAACAACGGCGTCCGAGGTTAGGAGTCCAATGGACTGCAAAACTTGTTCGGGTACACCATCTGCGTTGGGGACCATCGCTGATCATTAACCGGAAACCTGCCTGCTGCTCCCGGCCCAACGGTCTTTGATTGCCTGCCAGGCACGTTCGTACCTGACAGCCCAAAGATGCGCCTCATGCCCGTTTGACGAGCACGAGGACTTGATTCTTAAGCAGCCAGCGTGCCGTGATCGACGCGCAGGCCTGCGCCCATCGTCGACGACAGCGAGACCTTGCGCAGGTACACGCCTTTCGACGAGGCCGGCTTGGCCTTGTTCAGGGCTTCGATCAGGGCAACCAGGTTGCTCTTCAGATCGGCATCGCTGAACGATTTACGGCCGATAGTGGCGTGGATGATACCTGCCTTGTCGGTACGGTACTGGACCTGGCCGGCTTTCGCGTTTTTCACGGCGGTAGCGACGTCAGGGGTAACAGTGCCGACCTTCGGGTTAGGCATCAGGCCGCGCGGGCCCAGGATCTGGCCCAGTGTACCGACGATACGCATGGTGTCAGGCGAAGCGATCACGATGTCGAACGGCATGTCGCCGGCCTTCACGCGTTCCGCCAGGTCTTCCATGCCGACCACGTCGGCGCCGGCTGCCTTGGCAGCTTCAGCCTTTTCGCCAGAAGCGAACACGGCCACGCGAACGGTCTTGCCGGTGCCTGCTGGCAGCACGACGGAACCGCGAACGACCTGGTCCGACTTCTTCGGATCCACGCCCAGCTGAACCGACACGTCGATCGATTCGTTGAACTTGGCCGTGGCCAGTTCCTTGACCAGCGATACGGCGTTGTCGAACGGGTACACTTTGGTACGGTCTACTTTAGCCTTGATGGCTTGTGCGCGCTTGGACAGTTTTGCCATGATCAGATGCCCTCAACGGTGATGCCCATCGAACGTGCCGAGCCAGCGATGGTGCGCACAGCGGCTTCCATGTCGGCGGCGGTCAGGTCCGGGGTTTTCAGTTTTGCGATTTCTTCCGCTTGGGCACGGGTCAGCGTGCCGACCTTGTCGGTATGCGGCTTCGGCGAACCTTTTTGCACGCCAGCGTGCTTCTTGATCAGGAACGTTGCCGGCGGGGTCTTCATCACGAAGGTGAACGACTTGTCCGCGAAGGCGGTGATCACCACCGGAATCGGCATGCCTGGCTCGAGGCCTTGCGTCTGGGCGTTGAACGCCTTGCAGAATTCCATGATGTTCAGGCCGCGCTGACCCAGTGCCGGGCCGATCGGAGGAGACGGGTTTGCCTTACCAGCTGGTACTTGCAGCTTGATAAAGCCAATGATTTTCTTTGCCATGATGGCTTCCTATCGTTGGATTTGAGTGGTAGCGCCCCGCCGGTACTTCATGGCAGGGCTCCTCGTACGGATTGAACGCTCCGTTGGGCGTGGTGAACAGGTCAGACCTTCTCGACCTGCCCGAATTCGAGTTCGACGGGGGTGGCGCGACCGAAGATGGTGACGGAGACGCGCACTTTGGACTTCTCGTAATTGACTTCTTCGACATTGCCGTTGAAATCGGTGAACGGACCATCCTTGATGCGGACCTGTTCGCCCACTTCGTACAGCACTTTCGGCCGTGGCTTCTCGACACCTTCCTGCATCTGCGTCATGATCTTTTCGATCTCGCGTGCGGGAATCGGCGTCGGCTTGTTCGACTTGCCGCCGATGAAGCCGGTGACCTTGGCGGTATTCTTCACCAGGTGCCACGTTTCGTCCGTCATTTCCATTTCAACCAGCACATAGCCCGGGAAGAAACGGCGTTCGGTCACGGATTTCTGACCGTTCTTTACTTCGACAACTTCTTCGGTCGGCACCAGGATCTGGCCGAACTGTTCCTGCATGCCGGCGCGTTCGACGCGCTCAGTCAGTGCACGCTGCACGCTCTTTTCCATGCCGGAATAAGCATGCACAACGTACCAGCGCTTGTTGCTGACTGGCACGCTGACTGGAGCAGCCGTCTCTCCTGCCGGAGCATCTGGCGCCGGAGCGCCAGTTACGTCGTCTTGCACGTTATCGCTCATTTAATTTTTCCAGCCCAGAATCAAGTCGTACAACAGGAACTCAAGCAGCTTATCCGTTCCCCAGAGGAACATCGCCATCACCACGACAAACGCAAACACGATCAGCGTGATCTGCGTGGCTTCCTTGCGCGTAGGCCAGACGACTTTCTTCGTTTCGCGAACAGCTTCTTTCGAGAAATTGATGAAGTCACGGCCGGTGGCGGAGGTGTAGGCAATGCCGACGGAAATAAGCAAACCAACCACAAGCGCGGATGCCCGCACCAGGGTTGGTTGACCTGCCAGGTAGAAGAACCCGACTACGCCTGCAATCGCTGCAACCACCGCCAGCACGACTTTCAGCTTGTCGCCGCTCGTGCCAACGGTTTGCACGGATTGATTAGACATTCGTTTTTACTTTCGGTGCCCTGCACCAGAATTCGGTGGCAGGGGCGGAGGGCATCGAACCCCCAACCTTCGGTTTTGGAGACCGACGCTCTGCCAATTGAGCTACGCCCCTACGTAAAACTTACAGTGGAATCCGTAATTCTAGCACCCAACGTTGTTGGGTGCCAGTATTACTTGGCGGACTCTTTACTACTATTTACTGCTATTAAGCGATGATCTTTGCAACGACACCGGCGCCGACGGTACGGCCGCCTTCACGGATTGCAAAGCGCAGGCCTTCTTCCATCGCGATCGGGGAGATCAGCTTGACGGTGATCGACACGTTGTCGCCCGGCATGACCATCTCTTTGTCCGCTGGCAGCTCGATCGAGCCGGTCACGTCCGTCGTACGGAAGTAGAACTGTGGGCGATAGTTGTTGAAGAACGGGGTGTGACGGCCGCCTTCGTCTTTCGACAGAACATAGATCTCGCCGGTGAAGTGGTTGTGCGGCTTGATCGAGCCTGGCTTGGCCAGAACCTGACCGCGCTGCACGTCTTCACGCTTGGTGCCGCGCAGCAGCAGGCCAACGTTGTCGCCGGCTTGACCCTGGTCCAGCAGCTTGCGGAACATTTCCACGCCGGTGCAGGTGGTCTTGACGGTGTCGATGATGCCGACGATTTCGATTTCTTCGCCGACTTTCACCACGCCGCGCTCGACACGACCGGTCACCACGGTACCGCGGCCGGAGATCGAGAACACGTCTTCCACAGGCATCAGGAAGGCGCCGTCCACAGCGCGCTCAGGCGTCGGGATGTAGGTGTCCAGGGCATCGGCCAGGCGGATGATGCACTCTTCGCCCATTTCGCCAGGCTGGCCTTCCAGGGCCATACGTGCCGAACCTTTGATGATCGGCAGGTCGTCGCCAGGGAACTCGTACTTCGACAGCAGCTCGCGCACTTCCATTTCGACCAGTTCCAGCAGTTCTGCATCGTCGACCAGGTCGCACTTATTCAGGAACACGATGATGTAAGGAACGCCAACCTGACGCGCCAGCAGGATGTGCTCGCGGGTCTGTGGCATCGGGCCGTCGGCCGCGGAGCACACCAGGATCGCGCCGTCCATCTGCGCAGCACCGGTAATCATGTTCTTGATGTAGTCGGCGTGGCCTGGGCAGTCAACGTGCGCGTAGTGACGGGCAGCGGTTTCGTACTCGACGTGCGCGGTGTTGATCGTGATGCCGCGTGCTTTTTCTTCCGGAGCAGCGTCGATCTGGTCGTAGGCTTTGGCTTCGCCGCCGAATTTCTTCGACAGTACGGTTGCGATTGCAGCGGTCAGGGTCGTCTTGCCATGGTCAACGTGACCGATGGTGCCGACGTTGACGTGCGGTTTGGTCCGCTCAAACTTACCTTTTGCCATTTTAGACTCCTAACAATTTTTAAGATATTGCTGGGCACGCGCCCGACTGTCAGATTGGGTACTGATACTGCTGTCTGATGCTACCGCGCGGTGATCACCGCGCAGCGAATTCTGGTGCCCTTTACGTGGATTGAACACGTGGCCTCTCCCTTACCAAGGGAGTGCTCTACCACTGAGCTAAAAGGGCTTTTGTACTGCGATAGACTGTACTGCGACTGCAGCAAGGAAAACTGGAGCGGGTGAAGGGAATCGAACCCTCGTCATAAGCTTGGAAGGCTTCAGCTCTACCATTGAGCTACACCCGCGAGGTTCCGTTTCACTACATTGTCACTCAGCTTCCTTGCGAAAACTTGGTGGAGGGGACTGGATTCGAACCAGTGTACTCATAAGAGGGCAGATTTACAGTCTGCTGCCTTTAACCACTCGGCCACCCCTCCGCGAGGAACCGCAGAGTATGAAGCATAAAATCAAAACTGTCAACGCCTCGACACAAACACTTTGTATCGCGCAGCTAACTGCCTGCTTCGGGGCGAGATTGTAGCGGCTACCCGGAACAAAATGCAAGTGTTGTTTTTACGTTGCATGCTTTGCTATAGAATCTGCAAGTCAGCCGTTAGCCGGCCCACCCTGGAGCACCCCGATCTTGACTCTCCTTCAGCACCGCCTGCCGGCCAATCTGCTGCTGGCGGCTGCCTATGCCGCCACGGGCTGCGTGGGCCTGGAGCTGGCCGGCTCTCCCGGTTTCGCCACCCCGCTGTTCCTGCCCGCCGGCCTGGCGCTGGCCATGCTCGTCAGCGGCGGCCCGCGTCTGCTCCCCGGCGTGGTGCTCGGCGTACTGATCCTGAACCTTTATGCATTGCCGCGCGCGACCGCGCTGCCGTCCACCACGCTGGCCACCGCCGTGCTGATACTGGTTGCCGCCGCCACGCTGCAAGCCTATGCCGGCATGCACGCGTTTGCCCGCTGGGTGCACCCCGCCGTCGGCGCCGGCCGCGATGTGCTGCGCTTTCTTACCCTGCCGCCGGCACTGGCGCTGATCAGCAGCACGCTGTCGCTGTGCGCCCTCGCCTTGCTGGGCGTGCTGCCGGTCGATGGCCTGGTGGCGAACTGGTTTACATGGTGGCTGGGCGATGCGCTGGGCATCCTGCTGGGCGCGCCGCTGGCCTGGATCGCCTGCGGCCAGCCGCGCGCACTGTGGCGGCGGCGGCGGTGGACCGTCGGCGCGCCGCTGCTGGTCCTGGTGGCGCTGTTCCTGCTGATCTTCCTGCAGGTGCGCCGCTGGGAATCGCATCAGCAGATGCAGCAGGTGCAGCTGAAGGCGCAGCAGGCGTCGGACCTGCTGCAGGCAAAGCTGTCGGAACACGAGCGTTACCTGTTCGCCACTGCCAGCGGCATGAGCGGCTACAGTGACCATATCCGTCCAGAAATTTTCCGCAATATCGCGCAGGGCTACCGCGCGCGCCATCCCGAAATCCTCACGATGGGCTGGTTGAAGCCGCTGGCCGGGGCCGGCCGCGACGCCTTCGAGGCGTGGGCCCGGAAAACGGTCGATCCGACCTTCGCGATCCGCGCGCCGGACGCCGACGGTACGCTGCGGCCATCGCCGCAGCGGGACCGGTACGTGGTGGCCACTTATGCCGAGCCGCGCGGCAACCGCATCTACCTGGGGCTCGACATGCTGTCCGATTCCGTGCGCGCCGCGGCGGTATGGCAGGCGCTCGCGACCGGCGAGCCGACCGCCAGCGCGCCCATCAAGCTGACGCAGCCGCACGAGAACCCGGGCGTCGTACTGCTGCAGGCGGTGCCTTCGGGCGGCAGCGCACCGCCGGGAGCCATCATGCTGCTCGCACTCGAACCGAGCGCTTACCTGGACAGCGTAATGCGCCAGGTCGGCTTCCCTCACCTGCTGGCCGACTTGCGCGACGAAGCCACCGGCCGTCCCCTGTCGCCGGCCTTCGTCGGCGCCGCGAACGAGCCGGCGCTCGAACGGTCGCTGAGCTTCGGCGGCCGCCAGTACCGGTTGACGCTGCGGCCCACGGCCGAGTACGTGGCCGGCCAGCGCATCTGGCAGAGCTGGACCGTGCTGGCCGCGGGCCTGACCCTGACCAGCCTGCTGGGCGGGCTGCTGCTGCTGACCAGCGGCGAACAGGCGGCGGGGCGTGCCCAGGTCGAGGCCGGCACTGCCCGGCTGCAGGAGCGCGAAGCACGGCTGCAGGCCATCCTGGAAAAGGCGGCGGACGCGATCCTGACGATTTCCACCGGCGGCACCCTGACCAGCGCCAACGTCGCCGCGGGCCGGCTGTTCGGCTATGCGCCGGACCTGATGTCCGGGCTGCCGCTGGCGCGGCTGCTGCCGGTCGCGGACGGCGACACGCCGGCCGACCTGCTGCGCCGGATCGCCGCCGGCAACACGCGCGAACACGAAGCGACCGGCCTGCGCAGCGATGGCGCGGCCTTTCCGCTGGCCGTGTCGGTCAGCGAAGTGGAGCTGCCCGGCGAACACCTGTTCGTGGCCATCCTGCACGACCTGACGGAGCAGCGGCGCGCCCAGGCGCGGATCCATCGGCTGGCCCACCACGATCCGTTGACGGGCCTGGTCAACCGGCTGTCGCTGAACCTGCGCCTGGAGCAGGCGCTGGCACGGGCGCGCCGCCTGCAGGGCACGGTGGCAGTGATGTTCCTCGACCTGGATCATTTCAAGAAAATCAACGACACCCACGGCCACGAGACCGGCGACCAGTTGCTGCTGGCCGTGGCGGACCGGTTGCGCGAGCTGCTGGCGGACGTGGACACGATCGCCCGGCTGGGCGGCGACGAATTCATCGTCATCACCGGCTGCATGACACCGGACGACGCCGGCCACATGGCCGCCCGCATCGTCGACACGCTGGCGCGGCCGTATCCGCTGCAGGGCAAGGCGCTGCACAGCGGCACCAGTGTCGGCATCGCGATGTTCCCGGGCGACGGCGAGGATCCCGGCACGCTGCTGCGCCATGCGGACACCGCGATGTATGCCGCGAAAGGGAGCGGCCGCGGCCAGTTCCAGTTCTTCTCGCGCGAGATGAATGCCGCCACGCACGAGCGGTTGCTGCTGGAAAGCCGCCTGTGGCAGGCGTTGGAGCAGCAGGAGTTCGAGCTGTACCTGCAGCCGCAGATCGACCTGGCGAGCGGCGCCGTCATCGGCGCCGAGGCGCTGCTGCGCTGGCACCATCCCGAGCTGGGCACCGTGGGGCCGGACCGCTTCATTCCGATCGCCGAGGAATCCGGCCTGATCCTGCCGCTGGGCGAATGGGTGCTGCAACGGGCGATCGGGCTGCTCGGCCATTGGCAAACCATCGGCCTCGGCCACCTGCGGCTGGCCGTCAACCTCTCCGCCCGGCAGTGCCAGGGCCACGCGCTGCCGGCGCAGCTCGACCGGCTGCTGGCCGCCACCGGCGCCGATCCGGAGTTGCTGGAACTGGAGATCACCGAATCGGCCGCGATGCAGGACCCGGAGCACAGCCGCGCGTTGCTGCAGCAGTTGCGCGCGCGCGGCATCAGCGTGGCGATCGACGATTTCGGCACCGGCTATTCGTCGCTGTCGTACCTGAAACTGTTCGAGCTGGACCGGATCAAGATCGACCGCGGCTTCGTCAAGGATATCGAGACCGATCCGAACGACGCGGCGATCGTCAGCGCCACCATCGGGCTGGCCCATGCGCTGGGGCTGGAGGTGATCGCCGAGGGCGTGGAGACGGCGGCGCAGGCCGATTTCCTGCGCGCCCACCGCTGCGACGAAGCGCAGGGCTACCTGTTCGCGCGGCCGATGCCGGCGGCCGATTTCGAGCGCGCCGCCGGCGCCACGCTGGACGGGCCGGCGCGCGAATGCCTGGTGTTGTCCTGACCGGTCAGGCGCGCTGCCGCACGGTGACGGTGCGCCGGCCGGGACGCACGTTGTATTTCTTCAGCAGTTCTTCCTGCAGGCCGCCCAGCGCGGCCAGCCGCGCATTGGCGGGGTCCAGGCGGCGCAGGTGCGCCACCAGTTCGATGCCCTTGGTGCCCAGCTTCTCGTCCCAGCCGGTGCGCTCCAGGTATTTCAGCACGGCCACGGCGGCGTTGAACACCACTTGCGGATTGTCCGGCAGCTTCTGCACCGCATCGAGCATCGTGTCCACGGCGCCGCGGTAGTCGCCGGCCCTGGCCTGCGACGCGCCCTGCGCCACCATTTCCGCCACCGCATGCCGGCTTTCCCTGGCGAGCCGGTTGGCCATCTCGCCCTTGCCCGACTGCTCCAGCAGGCGCATCGCCTTCGCCATCGGCGTGCCGCCGCCGGCGCTGGCCATCACGTTGCGCATCACTTCGGCGGCCTGCTGCTCGCGCCCGGCCGCGAGACAGGTGCGCGCCAGTTCGAGCTTCATGCCGGCGGACAGGTTCGGCGCCTCGCGCGCGCCGGCCAGCGCACTGTCGAGCGCGGCGCCCAGGCGCGCCGTGTCGCCGGTGGCCTCGAACAGCATCGCGGTGGCGATTGCCGCGCACACGGGCGTGTTCTCGCGATGCGCCAGCGAGCGTTCCATATCGCGGATCACCAGCTCGGCCTGCGCCGCATCGCCCTTCTTCAGCAGCGACTGGGCCAGCCGGGCATGGTCTTCGGGGTCGCGGAACTCGGAGAAGCGGGCACGCTGCAGCACCTGCTTGAGCGCCCGCTCGGCCGAATCGGCATCGCCCGCCTCCAGTGCCACCTCGCCCAGCCGGCGCAGGCGCCCCACCGCGTGCGGCGACAACGTGGCGGCATCGGCCAGCACCGCCTGCGCCTCGGCCAGCTGGCCGGCTTCCTCGTGCACGCGGGCCAGCCAGTCATAGGCGGCCAGATAGCGCTCGTTATGGCCCAGCAGCTCGGCCAGCATGTCGCGCGCTTCCTCCATCTTGCCGCGCAGGGCCAGCGTTTTTGCCTGCCCCAGGCGTGCCCACGGCGCGCTGCGCTCCTGCCACACGGCGGCATACACGTGCTCGGCCTGTTCCGGCTCGCCCAGCAGCAGGTGCGTTTCGGCACGCAGCCGCATGAAATCGGTCCGGTAGCGCGGCTGCGCCGTTTCCTGCCCGGCGCAGGCGGCAATCGCGCCGCGGTGCTCGCCCTCGTCCAGCAGGTGCTGCACGGATGCCAGGGCCGCGCGCCGGTCCAGCGCGCGCTCGATGCGCGCCAGCAGCGTATCGGCCTTGAACGGCTTGAGGATGTAATCGTCCGGCATCAGCTCGGCCACGCTGGTGACCTTGCTGCTTTGCCCCTCCGCCGTGACCATGAAGAACAGCGTGGCCGGCGCGATCAGTTCCTGCTGGCGCAGGTCCTCCAGCAGCTGCTGGCCGTCCTGCCCGCCTTCGAGTTCGTATTCGCACAGGATCAGGTCGAACTGCCGGGCCGCCAGCACGCGCAGCGCTCCCTGGGCGTTGGTCGCCACGTCCACCCTGGTCAGGCCCAGCGTGGTCAGCATGTTCTGCAGGTTGGCCCGCATGCCGGAGTGCGGCTCGATGAGCAGTGCCGTTAAGCCGTTCAGTTGCGCCATTTCGGTTGCGCCATGATAGGAGGTGAATGGAGTTTCTCAACGCATAGGATATGCGCCAGGCCGGGGTCGCGTCGCGCGCGACGACGCTTTTCCGGCGGGACGATGACGCCAGCGCAACAGCGGCCGCTGCGATGCCCGTTGCAATGGCAGGCACGATGCCCGCCGCGATGGCCACCGTGATGGCCCCTGCGGCCTTGCTATCCGCGCCCCTTGCGCACGCAGCGGTTCTTGCCTGCCAGGTCGATGTTCTGGTACCGGATTTCGTACTTGCCGCTGGCTAGCTGGTCGACGACGAATTTATCCTGCGCCTGCACGAACACGTAGCGCACGTTCGAGCGGCGCTCCAGGTCATAGACCTTGATGAACACCGGGAAGGCGTTGTCGCTGTTATCCAGCGTCAGCTGGGTATCGGCGCCCTTGTTCATCAGGGGAAAGCCGTTCACGTAGCCGGACTGCGTGGGCCAGGGCTCGCCGTTCGGCGCCACCAGCGCGGGCGTCTCGTTTTCGCAATCGCCGGCGTAGCCCGGCAGGATCACCTGCGAAAGCGCCACCACCTTGATCGGCGGCGGCTGCATGTCCCCTTCCGGCGAGTACGGGCGCGGCGCCGTTTCCCAGCCATCGGCGGTGTCGGCGTGGCCGGCGGCGCGGGGGTAAGGCGTGGCGGTGGCCGTCACTTCGCCGGCAGGCTTGCCGCCCCAGGCGGCCGCCAGTACCGTCGACACCTGCCGCGGTTCGGTAACCGTCAGCACGCCGCCCACCCACCCGGCGCCCAGGCACGTGATGGCGGTGAGCCACCAGCGCCAGCTGGCGAGCAGCCGGCGGCGGCGGCGAACGGGCACCACCGGGTCGGACCATGCCTGGGCCGGCCCGTCCCCCTTGCGGTACGGATCGTCCTGGCGGGTGCTTTCCACCAGTTCGATCTCGTATTCCTCCTGGGCGATCCAGTCGTCATGTTCCTTGCGCCGCTGCGGATCGGCCAGCGTGCCATAGGCGGTATTGACGATCGCCATGATGCGGGCGGCGCGTTCATCGCCGGGATTCTTGTCAGGATGGTATTTCTGGCTCAGCGCCTTGTAGGCGGCACGTACGACTTCCTGCGGCGCGCCACGGGCCACTTTCAGGTTGTCATAGTGAGTATGGATCTTTCCCATCGTTCCAGTATTGTCAGCCGCGCGTCACGACGGGTTTCGCGCCAGGTCAACCATAATAGCTGAACTTATAACTATTTTTGCACAGAAACAGGCGGGTACGGCGGAGGTTCGACATCATGCGCCGGCGCCTTCCGGTCCCGGCTACAGGCGATGCGCCCGGTCGCTCGCCACCAGCACGGGCGGCAGCGCAACATCCTTGCCGATGACCAGCACCTTGAACAGCTCCCCCATTTCCGCCGGCGACAGCAGCCTGTGGACCGCATTGGCCTGTGGCAGGTAGGCTTTCGTATCGGCCGGATCGGTGCGCAGCAGCAGGTCGCCGATGCCGGCGCCGAGCAGGAAGGATGCCTGGCTCATGTAGGCAAGCACTTCGACCCCGGCGGCATGGGCGGCCAGCGCCATGGCGGTGAAGTCCACGTGCGCGGTGATGTCCTGCAGGCCGGGCAGGAAGAACGGATCGGGATGCGCATGGTGGCGATAGTGGCACATCAGCGTGCCGGCCGACCGGTCCGCGTGATAGAACTCGTGCGCGGGAAAGCCGTAGTCGACCAGGATCGCCGCGCCGCGGCCCTTCGCCAGCAGCGCGCCCAGCGTGCGCATGAAACCGCAGGCGGTGCCGTGCACTTCCGTCACATAGCCTTCCGGCAGGCTGTCGTGTTCCGGGATCTGCCGCGCGATCTGTTCGAGCAGTTCGGCGGACGGCGCGGCGGGCACGTAGTCGAAGCGCCCTTCCGTCACCGTCACGCATTGCTCGCGCCAGCCGTCCGCCGTTTTCGTTACCAGGTGGACCGGCATCGCATCGAGCACCTCGTTGCCGAGCACCACGCCATCGAAGGCTTCCGGGAAGCCTTCGAGCCACACCACCTGGGGGAAATCGCGCAGCGCCTCCTGCTGCCGCACGCGCAGTTCGCCGGACAGTTCGACGATCGCATAGCGCTCCACCGCCACGCCCATGCCGGCCAGCTCGGTCAGCACGTCGCGCGCCAGTTTGCCGGTGCCGGCACCGAATTCGAGGATGGACGGTGCGCTTTGGGCGATAATGTCGGCGGCGACGCGCGCCAGCGCGGCGCCGAACAGCGGCGACATCTCCGGCGCGGTTGTAAAATCGCCATCCTTGCCCAGCTTGGCGGCGCCGCCCGTGTAATAGCCGAGGCGGGGCGCATACAGCGCCGTTTCCATGAAACTGGCAAAGGACAGCGCGCCATCGTGCCGCGCCACGTCGGCGGCGATCTGCTGCTGCAGGGAGTGCGACGCGGCCAGCGCGTCCGGAGAAGGTGCGGGAAGAGACATCCCCGCATTGTAGCGAATCGGGCATCGGACGACGAATGACATGACGACAACAGACCAATCCAGGGCGCCGGTGGCGCTCGTGACGGGCGCCGGGCGCCGGCTCGGCCGCGCGATCGCGCTGGCGCTGGCACGCGCCGGCTGGGACGTGGCCGTGCATTACCGCGCTTCGCGCCGCGATGCCGAGGAAGTGGTGCGCGACATCGTCGCACTGGGCCGCCGCGCGGTACCGCTGCATGCCGAGCTGTCCGACGAGGCGGCCGTCCGCCGGCTGCTGCCCGCCGCGGTCGACGCGCTGGGCCCGGTTACTTGCGTGGTCAACAATGCCTCGCTGTTCGATTACGACAGCGCCGCCGACTTCACGGCGGCAAAGCTCGATGCGCACATGCGCGCCAATGTGGCGGCGCCGGTGCTGCTGGCGCAGGCGCTGCACGAGCACACCGCCGAAGGGGCGCAATCCGTCGTGATCAATCTGCTGGACCAGAAGCTGTACAATCCCAATCCCGATTTCCTGTCGTACACGCTGTCGAAGGCGGCGCTGCACACGGCCACCACGCTGCTGGCGCAGGCGCTGGCGCCGAAGGTGCGCGTGGTCGGCGTCGCGCCGGGCATCACGATGGTGTCCGGCGACCAGAGCGCCGCAAGCTTCGAGAAAGCCCACACGCAAACGCCGCTGGGCCGCTCCAGCACTCCCGAGGACATCGCGGCCGCGGTGCTGTACGCGGCCACCGCGCGCGCCGTAACGGGCACCACGCTGCTGGTCGATGGTGGCCAGCACCTGCTGCCGCTGCCGCGCGATGTGATGTTCCTCGCCAAATAACCTTTTTATAGTCACTGATCCCATCATGCTGTCCGCCCTCACCCATCCCCGCCTGCAAGACTGCCGCCGGCTGTTCCTGCGCAACTACGAAGTGCTCATCAATATCGGCGTGCACGAATTCGAGAAGAAGGGCGAACAGCGCGTCCTGTTCAATGTCGACCTGTACATCCCGCTGGCAGTGTCCACGCCGAAGGCGGACGAGCTGCATGAAGTGGTCGACTACGACTTCATGCGCGACACGATCGCCGCCCGCATGGCCCAGGGCCACGTGCACCTGCAGGAAACGCTGTGCGACGACCTGGTCGATGCGCTGCTGGCCCATCCGCGCGTACGCGCGGTGCGCCTGTCCACGATGAAGCCGGACGTGTATCCGGATTGCGAAGGCGTGGGTGTCGAAGTGTTCCGGATCAAGGATGAAGCATGAACGCCGTCGTGGACAACATCGCAGACAAGGCCGCCGACAAATCGGCCGAGAAGGTCGCGTACGAGAACAACAAGCTGCACAAGCGCCTGTGCCGCCTGGTGGGCCAGGCGATCGGCGACTTCAACATGATCGAGGACGGCGACAAGGTGATGGTCTGCCTGTCCGGCGGCAAGGACAGCTACGCGCTGCTCGACATCCTGCTGACCCTGCGCGAGCGCGCGCCGATCCACTTCGACATCGTGGCCGTCAACCTCGACCAGAAGCAGCCGAACTTCCCGGCCGACGTGCTGCCCCGCTACCTGACGGCGCTGGGCGTGCCGTTCCACATCGAGAACCAGGACACCTACTCGATCGTCACGCGCCTGATCCCGGAGGGCAAGACCACCTGCTCGCTGTGCTCGCGCCTGCGCCGCGGTATCCTGTACCGCGTGGCCGATGAGCTGGGCTGCAACAAGATCGCGCTGGGCCACCACCGCGACGACATCCTCGAGACCTTCTTCCTCAACATGTTCTTCGGCGGCAAGCTCAAGGGCATGCCGGCCAAGCTGGTGTCGGACGACGGCAAGCACATGGTGATCCGCCCGCTGGCCTACGTGAAGGAAGAAGACACCGAACGCTATGCGGCGGTGAAGGGCTTCCCGATCATTCCGTGCGACCTGTGCGGCTCGCAGGAGAACCTGCAGCGCAAGCAGATCAAGGCAATGCTGCGCGACTGGGAGAAGAAAACCCCGGGGCGGGTGGAGAGCGTGTTCTCGGCGCTGTCCACCGTGGTGCCGTCGCACCTGATGGATCGGGACCTGTTTGGCTTCAAGGACCTGAAGACGGACGGCGTGGCCAATCCGCTGGGCGACATCGCGTTCGACGAGGAGCCATGCTCGACGCCGGCCGCGGTGCCGGGGATTATTCCGCTGCAGCCGCGGTAAGCTGGCAATGGTGCCGGTCCGCCGCGGCGGTCCGGCCGGTTTTCGTCAACGCCGTAACCAGATCCGCAAATCCGGGACGGACCCTGTTTTCCAGGAAAATTTTCCTGCAAAACAGGGTCCGTCCCTATTTTTTATGCCTGATACCTCAGCGGTGCCGGGCACGGTTTTCCTTCAGAATTTCTGCGCCGTGCGGTACACCGGATACAGGTTGAGCCGTTCGTCCCAGGAAGCATGGCGCCGGGCGAAGAAGTCCAGCCGGGCACGCGGGCTTTTCGCGAAATCGGCATCGTTGTCCAGCCGGTCCCTGAACGCGGCGGCCACGGCCGGGTCCTTCAGCTGTTCGCGGGCCACTTCTTCGGCCACGTATTCTTCCATGTACTCCTTGCGTTCGAACGCCGGGGTGAACATGCCCCATGCCAGCAGCGAGTCGACACTTCGCGGTTCCAGCATCGTCATCACGAGGCGCGCCTTCGGCTGGGCGATCGGCACGAACAGCGCGCCCTTCCCCACTTCGCGTGCCTCGGCGCTCCATGCGCCATCCACCGCCAGCATCTGGTGCCCTTCGAACGATTGCGGGGTCAGCTTCGTCTTCGTGGCACGGAACGCTTCCACCTCCACCTTGCCGGGTGCGGCGGCCAGCACCTTGAACGACACGCCGTGCTGCGTGAGCTTCGCGCCGACGATGGCCGCCTGCGCGGCGGGCACGATGTAGCCGCCGCCCGGCGCCTTGATGGTCAGGTCGGGCACGATCTCTTCGCGCAGCGGCACCTGCCACAGCTGCGGTTTCGTTTCATCGTATTGCGTCCAGGTGCCGCCCGACACATCGGAAGGCACGCGCTTGTATTCGTAGCCGCGGAAATCGATCGTCTGCACCTTGTCGGTGGTCTTGTAGCTCAGCGGGAAATCCTGCCCGGCGAGCGCCGCCGCGCGCGCATCGGCGGCCAGCGCGGTCTTGCGCCACCCGGCGCCATGCGTTGCAACCTGGTCCATCAGCGACACGATCGTGTTGTACGTGATTTTTACACGCGTGGGGTAATCCTTCCACGAATGCGTTTCGACCAGCATGCCGAAGCGGTTGCGCAGGTAGAAATAGCCGGTCGAAAAGCGCGCCGTGGACATCTCGTCCACGAAGCCCGATTGCGGCTCATCCGTCTTCGCGAACGAAATGTAGAAGTGCTTGGGGTCCGATCCCTGCTTCCTCAGGTCGCCGATCACGTTGTCGCGCAGCGCGGTGCCGGCTTCGCGCAGGGCAGCGTCGCCGCCATGCACCGGTTCCACCTGGATCGACACATCCGGCTCGAACTTGGCGCCGTCGGTCACGTGCAGGTCGATGTAGGCCAGCGGATCCCACCCGTTCACCAGTGCCAGCATGGCCTGCATCTCGGGCGCGTCGGCCTTCACGTAATCGCGGTTCAGGTTGTAGTTCTGCGCCGTGACGCGCCAGCCCATCTCCACCGGGCCGCGCTGGTTCGGCCGGTTGTTCGGGCCGAAGCGCTCGTGGCCATCCACGTTGAACACGGGGACGAACAGCAGCACCTGCCTGTCGAGTGCACCGGGCAGTATCTTGCCTTCCAGTGCCCGGCGCAGCGCCAGGAAGCCGGCATCCTTGCCGTCGATCTCGCCGGCGTGGATGCCGCCCTGCACCAGCAGCACCGGGATGTTCTTCTTCTTCGCACCTTCGGCCGTCAGCGCGCCGCTCTTCGACACGGCCAGCGCCAGCATCGGCCGCCCTTCCGGCGTGCGGCCGAACTCGAAGCAGCGCACCGCCTTCGGGTAAGCCTTCTGGAAGTCCGCGCACAGCCTGATCACTTCGTCGTAGCGGCCGGTGGCCTGGAAGCCGGAACGCTCCGAGACAGTGGTGAGATCGGGCGCGGCATGGGCCAGGGGAACAGCGGCGAGCAAGGCAAGCGACAGTGCGGTGCGAATCATCTACAGGGCTCCGGAAAGGGTCGGTGGACCGATAAAAAAATAGCGGAACCCGGCACGGATCGCGTGCCGGGTTCCGCTACGGCTGAAGCATTATAGACTTGCAGCCTGCCCTTCGCGCCCGGCCGGGCCGGAAACATTGGCATGGGAGGTCCTTGTGGGAACCGAACCATACCAAGCGTGTTGTCTTTTTTGAACGAAGGCTTTCGCAGCTGCTTATGCAAGCTTTGCCGACGCATGAGCCGGCTGAATGGCTTGCATTTTGTCAGCCACGCGGAGATGCCGGAACGGCATCCCCTGCCGGTGAATCAGGCCGCGTGCGGCGTGACGGCCGATGGGCGTGCAATACCGGGCCCGGTGGCTTGCCCAGTGCCGTGATACGCCGCCAGCAGCGAGGCCTCCTTCTGCTTCGCCGCCTTCAGGTGCCGCTCCTTCACATGCCCATAGCCGCGGATGTCTTCCGGGATACGGGCGATCGCCACTGCCGTGTCCAGGTTCTCCTTCGTGAGCTTCGGCAGCAGCGCCAGCACGGTCTCGCGGTAGCTGCCGATCAGCGCACGCTCCATTTTCCGCTCGGCCGTATGGCCGAACACGTCGAGCGGCGTGCCGCGCAAGCCCTTCAGCCTGGCCAGAAAGCCGAACACCTGCCGCATCCACGGGCCGAACTGCTGCTTGACCAGGTGGCCGTCCTTGTCCTTCTTCGCCAGCAGCGGCGGCGCGAGGTGGTACTTCACCTCGTAGTCGCCCTCGAACATGCCTTCGATCTTCTGCCGGAACGCGGGATCGGCGTGCAGGCGCGCAACCTCGTACTCGTCCTTGTACGCCATCAGCTTGTACAGGTAGCGTGCCACTGCTTCGGTCAGTTTCTTCGTGCCCAACGGCTCCTCGGCGCGGCGCACCTGGGCGATGAAGTCCGTGTACTGGCGGGCATAGGCGGCGTTCTGGTACGCCGTCAGCAGCTCGACGCGCCGGGTCATCATCTCGTCCAGCGTTTGCGTGCGCTTGAATTCGATGACCTGCGCCGGCGCCGCCAGCTTCGTCACCGCGGCGAGGTCGTGCGCCGCATAGCGGCCCCAGTTGAACGCAGCCTTGTTGAACGCGACGGACACGCCGTTCAGTTCGATCGCCTTCACCAGCGCCGCTTCCGACAGCGGTACATGGCCCTTCTGGAAGCAGTAGCCCAGCATGAACATGTTGGTGGCGATCGCGTCGCCCATCAGCGCGGTGGCGATGCGGCCCGCATCGATGAAGTCCACCCGGTCGTTGCCGCACGCACGCACGATTTCCGCCTGCGAGCCCACGCCGGGGAACTGCCAGTCCGGGTTCTTCACGAACGCCGCCGTGGTGGCGCCGGTGGAATTGATCGCGGCCCAGCTGCGGCCTTCGCCCATCCGGCTCAACGCATCGCGGCTGGCGGTCACGATCTGGTCGCAGCCGATCACCAGGTCGGCGCTGCCGGTGCCCACGCGCGTGGAATGCAGATCCGCCTGACGGTCGGCCAGCCGCACGTGCGACATTACCGGCCCGCCCTTCTGTGCCAGCCCGCTCATGTCCAGCACCACGGCGCCCTTGTTCTCCACGTGTGCCGCCACCGCCAGGATCTGGCCGACCGTGACGACGCCGGTGCCGCCGATGCCGGTGATCAGGATGCCATACGGCTGCGCGGTCGATGGCAGCGCCGGCGCGGGCAGTGCCGGCACTTCGCCGCCTGCCGCGGCCTTCTTCGGCTTCTTCAGCGTGCCGCCTTCGACGGTGACGAAACTGGGGCAAAAGCCCGACACGCACGAATAATCCTTGTTGCAGCTGGACTGGTTGATCTGGCGCTTGCGGCCCAGCTCCGTTTCCAGCGGCTCCACGGACAGGCAGTTCGACTGCACCGAGCAGTCGCCGCAGCCTTCGCACACGGCCTCGTTGATGACCACGCGCCTGGCCGGGTCCGGGTACTCGTTGCGTTTCCGGCGGCGCCGTTTCTCGGAGGCGCAGGTCTGGTCGTAGATCATCGCCGACACGCCGGGCATGTCGCGCAGTTCCTTCTGCACATCCATCAGTTCCGAACGGTGGCGCACCGTCACGCCCGGCGCCCAGGCGTAATCGTCCGGGTATTTCCCCGGATCGTCGGTGACGACGATGATCGGCGCGACGCCCTCGGCGGCGATCTGCCGCGAGATCATGCCGGGGTCCAGCGGGCCGTCGAATGCCTGACCGCCCGTCATCGCCACCGCGTCGTTGAACAGGATCTTGTAGGTGATGTTGACCTTGGCGGCCACGGCGGCGCGGATCGCCAGGATTCCGGAGTGGAAGTAGGTGCCGTCGCCGAGGTTGGTGAACACGTGCTTTTCGTTGGTGAACGGCGCCTGGCCCACCCACGTGACGCCTTCCGCGCCCATGTGCGTGAAGGTCGACGTTTCGCGGTCCATCCACAGCACCATGTAGTGGCAGCCGATGCCGGCCAGCGCGCGCGAACCTTCCGGCACCTTGGTCGACGTGTTGTGCGGGCAGCCCGAGCAGAAATACGGCGTGCGGTCGGTTTCCGGATTGGCTTTCAGCGGCACGTTCTTCAGCACCAGTTCCTTCGCTTCCAGGAAGGCGATGCGTTCCTGCACGCGCTTCGCGACCGGGTGGCCGGCGCAGTAGTGCGAGATGCGGCTGGCGATGGCGCGGGCGATCTGCGCCGGGTTCAGCTCATACGTGGCCGGCAGCAGCCAGTCGCCGTGGCCGCTGCGGTGCTGGTTCGACCATTCGCCGGTGTCGTCGAACTTGCCGACCACGCGGGGGCGCTGGCCATCCGGCAGGTTGTACAGCTCTTCCTTCAGCGCGTATTCGAGGATCTGGCGCTTTTCCTCCACCACCAGGATCTCGTCGAGCCCGCGCGCGAATTCATGCACGCCGTCCGCTTCCAGCGGCCACGTCATGCCGATCTTGTACAGGCGGATACCGATGTCGGCGGCGGCCTGCTCGTCGATGCCCAGGTCGGCCAGCGCCTGGCGCGTGTCGAGGTACGACTTGCCGGCGGTGATGATACCGATCTTCGGCGTCGGGCTGTCCCAGATAATCTTGTTGAGCTTGTTGGCGCGGCAGTACGCCAGCGCGGCGTACCACTTGTAACTGTTCATCCGCACTTCCTGGTCGAGCACCGCGTCGGGCCAGCGGATGTTCAGGCCGCCCGGCGGCAGCTCGAAGTCGTCCGGCATGGCGATCTGCACGCGGTCGGGGTCGAAGTCGATCACGGCGCCCGATTCGATGATGTCCGTCACGCACTTCATCGCCACCCACAGGCCGGTGTAGCGGCTCATCGCCCAGCCGTGCAGGCCGTAGTCGATGTATTCCTGCACCGACGACGGATACAGCACCGGAATGCCGCAGGCGGCCAGGATGTGATCGGACTGGTGCGCGGTGGAAGAGGACTTTGCCGCGTGGTCGTCGCCGGCCAGCACCAGCACGCCGCCGTGCCGGGCGGTGCCGGCGTTGTTGGCGTGCTTGAACACGTCGCCGCAGCGGTCCACGCCGGGGCCCTTGCCGTACCACATCGAGAAGACGCCGTCGTACTTCGCGTCGGGGAACAGGTTGGTTTGCTGCGTGCCCCAGACGGACGTGGCGGCCAGGTCTTCGTTCATGCCGGGGTGGAACTTGACGTGATGCGCGTCGAGGTATTTTTTCGCCTTCACTGCCGTCATGTCGATGGAGGTGACGGGCGAGCCCCGGTAGCCGGTGATGAAGCCGGCCGTGTTCAGCCCGGCCTGCAGGTCGCGTTCGCGCTGCAGCATCGGCAGGCGGATCAGCGCCTGGGTGCCGGTGAGGAACGCGCGGCCGCGTTCCAGGGTCCATTTGTCGTCGAGGGTGATGTCCTCTTTGCCTAGCTCCGTACCCTTGTGAGGTGCGTTCATGGGTTGTCTCCAATATTCTTCGAAAAGCTTCAAGCCGGCGCGCCCTCTGACGGGGCGCTGCCGGCTTTGCATTGTGTCGCCGAACTGATCTGTGCCTGTGCTTATGCCGGTGTCGTTGGCTTGTCCTCCAGCACGCCGCGCCGGATCTGGTCCAGCTCGATCGACTCGAACAGCGCGCGGAAGTTGCCTTCGCCAAAGCCCTGGTCGCCCTTGCGCTGGATGATCTCGAAGAAGATCGGCCCGATCACGTTCTGCGTGAAGATCTGCAGCAGCAGTTCGCGCCCGTGCTCGCTGTTGGCCTGCCCGTCGACCAGGATGCGCAGGCGGCGCAGCTCATCGAGGTTTTCGCCATGGTTCGGCAGGCGCCGGTTCACCAGCTCGTAGTACGTTTCGATCGTATCCTGGAATGCGATACCGCTGTCGCGCATTCCCTGGATCGAGCGGTAGATGTCGTCGGTGCCCAGCGCGATGTGCTGGATGCCTTCGCCATGGTATTCGTTCAGGTATTCGGCGATCTGCGACTTGTCGTCCGACGATTCGTTGATGGGAATGCGGATCTTGCCGCATGGCGAAGTCATCGCCTTCGACTTCAGGCCCGTCAGCTTGCCGGCGATGTCGAAGTAGCGGATTTCGCGGAAGTTGAACAGCCGTTCGTAGAAACCGGCCCACTCGGCCATGCGGCCGCGGTAGACGTTGTGCGTGAGGTGATCGATATACGTGAGGCCGTTGCCGACCGGGTTCGGGTCGACGCCCGGGATCGCCACGAAGTCGGCATCATAGATGCTGATGTCGCCGATGCTGCCGGGCGCCTGGCCCTTGGCGGTGTTCTTGCCGCGCCAGCGGTCGACGAGGTACAGCAGCGAATCACCCACGCCCTTGATGGCGGGAATGTTCAGTTCCATCGGCCCGGTCTTGTTGTCGAAGCCCCAGGCGCCCATTTCCAGCGCCTTGTTGTAGACATGGGCGGCGTCGTCGACGCGGATCGCGATCGCGCACACCGACGGGCCGTGCTGGCGCGCGAAACGCTGCGCGAACGAGTGCTGCTCGGCATTGATGATGAAATTGATCTCGCCCTGGCGGTACAGCGTGACATCCTTGGTGCGGTGGCGCGCGATCGCCGTGAAACCCATGTTCTCGAACAGCTTGCCGAGCGCCTTTGGATCGGGGGCGGCGAACTCGACGAATTCGAATCCGTCGGTTCCCATCGGGTTGTCCCAGGGGGTGAATTGCATTGCTTGTCTCCTTGTTCGAATAGCGAAAAGTATAGGCTTCGAGGCGGAGAATTAAATTGCCAACCTGTCCCGACCTTGCGGATTTTGAGCAATAATATTGCGTCGACAGGACATTTATGGAGATTTGATGACGAAGATCGCGCTGGACAAGACAGACCGGAAAATTCTTTCCATCCTGCAGGAGGATGGCCGCCTGTCGAACCAGGACGTGGCCGAGCAGGTCAGCCTGTCGCCGTCGCCATGCCTGCGCCGCATCAAGCGACTGGAAGAGGAAGGCGTGATCCGCCAGTACGTGGCCCTGCTCGATCCGGACAAGATCGGCCTGGGCCTGCTGGCCTATGTCAACGTGCGGCTGGAAAAGCACAGCGACGCCGCCGCCGTGGCGCACAGCACGGCCAGGGCCCTGGGCGCCTTGCCGGGCACGGTATCGCCGCGCGAGGATTTCGCCGTGGCGGTCGAGGGCTGGCCGGAAGTGGTCGCCTGCTATGCGATGACGGGCGAGATGGATTACCTGCTGCGCGTGCACGTGGAAGACATGGACCACTTCTCGCGCTTCATGATGGCCACGCTGCTGCGGCACCCGGCCGTGCTGGACGTGAAATCGAGCTTCGCGCTGCAGCGCATAAAAGATACGACGGCCCTGCCGCTCGTTTGACTGATTTTACTTCTTTCGCCGCGGCAGCAGGTCGAGCAGCTTGACGGCGCGCCGCACATTGGCCTTCAAGGCGTAATCGATCGTGGCCAGCTGCTCCTGCATCGCTTCCTGCAGCACGCTGGAAGGATCGGCCGGGCCCAGCTTCAGGTAGGCATCCGCCTCGCCGTAGTCGCGGTGGATTTCCATCCCCGCCTTCTTCGCGATGTGCATCATGATCTGGTTCGACGACAGGCAGTGCATTGTCAGCGTGTCGACATCGTGGTTGCGGCACACGATCGCGGCGCGCTCGAACAGCTTCGAGCCGATGCCCAGCCCGCGCGCCGATTTCAATACCGAGACGCCGAATTCTGCCACGCGGTCCTTCTCCGTCATGCCATCCTTTTCCGGCTGCCGCTCCGCGAATCCCAGGTGCCCCACGGCAACGAGGCGGAACACGCGGTTGTAGACGCCGAACACGATGTCGCGCCCGAAGTCGATGCTGTCGACGTATTTCGTCACCTGCTCGTCCGACAGGTGCGAGCCGAAGCGCAGCAGCCGGTCGCGCCCTTCGATCTGCAGGAAGTGGCGCACCATGCGGCGGCGGTCCCGTTCGCGCAGTTCCTTGATGGGAATCGTCGGCCGCGGCTCGGGGCGGCCCAGCCACTTGTGCAGCGGGTTGCGGAACAGGTTCAGGCGGGGCATCAGCCCTCCCCGCCCGGGTCGTCCGGTTCGTCGTGCCGGGCCAGTGCCTGGCGTACCGCGCGCACGCGGGCTTCGCGCACCATGTCCGGAATGCGCCCGGGCTGATCGCCACAGGCCAGCGCGATCTCGCCCGCATTGATGCCGCGCGCGGCGGCCAGCGCCCGCTCCAGGTAATCACGCTGCGGGAACGGCGCGTCGCGGAACGAGCGGGCGGCGCCCTCGCGGCCGCGGGCATCGCATTCCGACACCTGCAGCAGCTGGACGAAGCGCGCCGGCTTGCGGAAACCGTCGCTGCGTTCGAACAGCTTGACAATCGTGTTGCAGCGCAGCTCCAGCGCCCGGCTTACATTGCCGTGTTCGCGCGCCGCCAGCACGGCCAGGTCGCGGCATTCGGTCGGCACCTTCAGCCGCGCGCAGACATCCTTGACCAGTGCGGCGCCGAGGCCTTCGTGGCCGTGATGGGCCGGCCACCTGTCGGGCGGCGTGGCGCCCTTGCCCAGGTCGTGCAGCAGCGCGGCGAAGCGCACCGGCAGGTCGTAGCCCTGTGCGGCCGCGTAGTCGGCCACTTGTTCCATGTGGATGCCGGTATCGATTTCCGGGTGCCACTGCTCCGGCTGCGGCACGCCCCACAGGCGGTCCAGTTCCGGCACGATACGGGCCAGCGCGCCGCAATCGCGCAGCACCTGCAGCATGCGCGACGGCCGCCTTTCCATCAGGCCGCGCGACAGTTCCTGCCACACGCGCTCGGGCACCAGCGCATCGACTTCGCCCTCATCGACCATCCGGCGCATCAGCGCGTTGGTTTCGGGCGCCACCATGAAATCGGCATAGCGGGCGGCGAAGCGGGCCACGCGCAGGATGCGCACCGGGTCTTCGGCAAACGCATCGGAAACGTGCCGGAACACGCGGCGGGCGATGTCGCCCTGGCCGTCGAACGGATCGGTCAGCGTGCCGTCTTCGGCGCGGGCGATGGCGTTGATCGTCAGGTCGCGGCGCACCAGGTCCTGCTCCAGCGTCACGTCGGGCGCCGTGTGGAACACGAAGCCCGTGTAGCCGGGCGCGGTCTTGCGCTCGGTGCGGGCCAGCGCGTATTCCTCGTGCGTGTCCGGGTGCAGGAATACCGGAAAATCCTTGCCCACGGCGCGAAAGCCCTGCCGCACCATCTGTTCCGGCGTGGCGCCGACGACCACGTGGTCATGGTCCTTGACGGGCAGTCCCAGCAGCGTGTCGCGGACGGCACCGCCAACGACGAAAGTCTTCATTCGCCGTCCGCGCCTTCGTCCGCGCTGTTGCTCACTTCTGCATGCGCCTCCTCGATCCAGCGCGCCACGGCGGGATGCCGCGTGATCCGTTCGCAATAGGCCGACAATGCCGGCGGCAGCGCCACGCCATAGGTGTTGAAGCGCGTGACGACCGGCGCGAAGAACGCGTCCGCCAGCGAAAAGTCGCCGAACAGGTACTCGTTGTGGCCGAAGCGGCACAGGCACTCTTCCCAGATTTCGCTGACGCGGCCGATATCGGCCTGCGTGTCCGGGGTGCGGCCCTGGCCCGGCAGGCGGGCGGTGATGTTCATCGGCAGCGTGCTGCGCAGGCTCGCGAAGCTCGAGTGCATTTCGGCGCAAATGGAACGCGCCGTGGCGCGCGCCGCCACGTCCTGCGGCCACAGGTGCTTGTCGGGGAACTGCTCGGCCAGGTATTCGCAGATCGCCAGGCTGTCCCAGATCGTCATGTCGCCGGCCAGCAGCACGGGCACGCGGCCGCTGTGCGTGTAGCGGGCGATATTGCCGGAAGTGCCCGGCAGGTCGAGCTTCACGCGCACCTCGGTGAACGGAATGCCGAAGGCGGTCATTGCCACCCAGGGCCGCATCGACCAGGAAGAAAGATTCTTGTTGCCGATGACGAGGGTAAGGCCCGGCTCGCGGGCGGCGGCCAGGGTCTGGCTCAGGGTAGGGTCGAGATCGATCGTTTGCATGGGTGAAAAGGTAATGGGAGCGCGCCGGATCAGCGGCTCGAGAAACTGGTCTGCTGCGGTGCCTGCTCGCGCGGCCCCTTCTCGCGCAATTCGCTGTCGGAATAGCCCTTCGGCGTGACGATGCCCAGGCGCGCCTTCATCGATTGCGGCCGGCCTTCGAACAGCGCCGCATAGTAGGTGGCGTTGGTCATCACGTTCTTCACGTAGCCGCGGGTTTCCGAATACGGAATCGACTCGATGAACACGGTGGCGTCCATCGGCTTGTTCAGCGCCGAGCGCCAGGCGCGCAGCCGGCCCGGGCCGGCGTTGTAGGCGGCGGTGGCCAGTACCTGCGAGCCATCCATGCTGCCCAGGACCATGTTCATGTAGTTGGCCCCCAGCAGGATGTTGGTGCGCACGTCCGTCAGCATGTCCTGCACGAAATTCGTCAGGCCGATCTTGTTGGCGACCCAGCGCCCGGTGGACGGCATCACCTGCATCAGGCCGGACGCGCCGGCGCTCGACTGGGCGTTCATCACGAAGCGCGATTCCTGGCGAATCAGGCCATACACCCAGGCGCGGTCGAGGCCGAGGGTGCTGGTGGTGGGCCGCATGATTTCATCGTGCGGCGCCGGGTAGCGGTGGGTGTAGTCGGCCAGCGCGCGGGTGCGTTCGGACGTGTACACCATGCGATCGAGGATATGGTGCTGGCGCGCATATTCGGCCACGGCGATCAGTTCGCGGTCCGACAGGTGGCGCACTTCCCAGTTCCATTCGCGCATGCCTTCGAAGCGCAGCCGCATGTCGAAGAACTTCAACGCGCGGCGGATGCCCGGGTTGGCGGCGATCGCGGCGATTTCGGCCGCCGTCACCGGTGCGCCGGGCGCCGGAATGCTGACCGTGCGGCCCAGTTCCTCGGCGGCCAGCAGGCCGTAGTAATCCTCGCGGTCGGCGATGCTCTGGTACAGGAACTGCGCTTCCGGCGTCATGCCGCCGGCCAGCGCGACCGCGGTGCGGGCCTGCCAGTACACCCAGGTGGGATCCTGCCGCAGTTGCGGCGGCATCGCGGCAATGTAGTCGCGCACCTGCTGCCAGTTGCCGTCGCGCAGCGCGTAGCGGGTGCGCCACTGGTGCTGGTCGATCGACAGGGGCGCGCCGTTGGCACGGCGCCAGTACTCGGACGTTTCCGGCGCCACCACATAGGACGCGGGCAACGCGATGTTGGCCCAGCCGATCGCCTGTTCCTGCGCAGTGAGCTGCGGCAGCGCCTTCTGCAGCGCCAGCACCGACAGCTTGATGCTGGTGCGCGCGGCGCGGCCCAATGCAACCAGGAACACTTCGCGGTCGGCCTTGGTGCCGCCGACGCCCTTGGCCAGCACCACGGCCGGCACGTCGATCGCCTGGGCGATTTTCTTGTCGGAGCCGTTGAGCAGCATGATCGTGCGGCGCGCCGGCCCGGTGGCATTCGTTTCGCCGGCCAGGCGCACCTGCGCCCACAGGTCATCCTGGGTGAACTGGCCGGTCTGCGCCAGCGACGCGACCAGCGCGGTGCAGCCATCGCCGTAATACGGCGGATAGATCAGCAACGCCCGCGCTTCGGCGGCCACGTTTTCGCCTTTCGACAGGCGCGACAGCAGGCCATAGCACTTGACCTGGGTATCGTCCTTCAGCACGAACAAGGGAAATTGCTGGTCGAACATCGCCCAGTCGCCCCTGCGGCCCAGTTCGAGCAGCCAGTCGTTGCGCAGGCGATCGGCGATCGCGCTGCCTTCGTGGCGCTGCAGGAAGCCCAGGATCTCCGCCGTGCTGGCGGCAGTGAAACGGGATTTGAGCCGATAATAGTCGACGTACGAAGGAATGGCGTAGTCGGCGAGGCGCGCGGCGTAGAACTCGGCCTTCGCGGCATCGTTGCGGCGCACGGAATCGCGCAGCAGCAGGAACGCATCGTCCTCCTTGCGGCTGTCGCCCAGGTCCTGCGGGATCGCGAGCGGCGTGATGGCGCAGGAAATCGCGAGCAGTGCGCCGGCTATCCATTTCGACGGGAAAATCAAGATGCGGCTCTCAGAAACGGCTCTCAAAAAGTGACATGACCAGCGATCCTAGAATAACACGCCTGACTGAAGGGCTACCACCCGCAAGCGTGCCGACGGCCGCGGCCGGCAAGGCCGCATTGCGCAAGCAACTGTTGGCGGCACGCCGCAACCTGCCGGCGGAAACGCGCGCGCAATGGGATGCCGGCATCTGCCGGCACATCGTCGAATGGTGGCACGACGCGCGGGTGGATGCGCTCGGCGTCTACTGGCCGCTGCGCGACGAGCCGGACCTGCACCCCGCCTACGCCGAGCTGGCGCGGCTGGGCGTGCGGCTGCTGCTGCCGGTCGTGCTGCAGCGCGATGCGCCGCTCGACTTCGCCGCGTGGGCGATCGGCGAGCCGCTGGTCAAAGATGCGATGGGCATCGCCGTGCCCGCCGAACTGCGCATCGAGCCTTATCCGCCGGCACTGCTGGTGCCCTGCCTGGGCTTCAATGCCGCCGGCTACCGGCTGGGGTACGGCGGCGGCTTCTATGACCGCACGCTGGAAAAACAGCCGCGGCCGGCCACGGTGGGCATCGCCTACGCATGCCTTGCCGCCGAGTTCGGCAGCGACGGGCACGACATCGCGCTGGACCGGATCATTACCGAGGCGGGCTAGAAACCCGGGACAGACCCCTGTTTCCAGGAACTATTTCCTGAAACCCCAGGTCTGTCCCGGGTTTTGTCACTTCTCCTGCTGCTGTCACAACGCTGCCGTGATCGCGGCTGATTCAAAAACAGGGACGGATTTTTACTTCACCAGCCGCTGCCACAGCGCCGTCGTGGCGGCCGCCTGGTTCATGCTGTAGAAGTGCAGGCCGGGGGCGCCGCCGTCGAGCAGGCGCTCGCCCAGACCGGTCACCACGTCGAGGCCGAACGCCTTGATTGACGCGGTGTCGTCGCCGAAGCTGGCCAGCTTGAGCCGCACCCAGCGCGGGATCTCGGCGCCGCACATGTCGGAAAAACGCATCAGCTGCGTGTAGTTCGTGATCGGCATGATGCCCGCCACGATCGGCACGGTAACGCCGGCTTTCTGCGCCGCGTCGACGAACTGGAAGTACGCGTCGGCATTGTAGAAATACTGCGTGATCGCGGCATCGGCGCCGGCGTTCACCTTGCGCACGAAGGCGTCCAGGTCCGACTGCGGCGATTTTGCCTGCGGATGCACTTCCGGGTAGGCGGCCACTTCGATGTGGAACCAGTCGCCCGTTTCGGCGCGGATGAATTCCACCAGCTCGTTGGCATAGCGGAACTCGCCGGCCGCGCCGTAGCCGCTGGGCAGGTCGCCGCGCAGCGCGACGAGGCGCTTGATGCCGTGCGACTTGTATTCGCCCAGGATGGCGCGGATCGAGTCGCGCGTGCCGCCCACGCACGACAGGTGCGGCGCGGCTTCCTCACCGGCGGCCAGGATGTCGAGCACGGTATCGAGCGTGCCGCGCTGGGTGGTGCCGCCGGCGCCGAACGTTACGGAAAAATACTTGGGATGCAGCTCGGACAGCTTGGCGCGCGTGGCACGCAGCTTTTCCGCGCCTTCCGCCGTTTTCGGCGGAAAGAATTCGATACTAAAATTATGGTCAGCCATCGGCGTCTTTCAACAACAGGGAAGAGAGGGCCCAGGAGATCACGCTGTACAGCAATGCGCCGCCGACCGCCGCCCAAAAACTCGTCACGTTGAACCCGCTCACCCACTGCGATACCAGCCAGAACGTGAAGCCGTTGACGATGAAAATGAACAGGCCCAGCGACAATACCGTTACCGGCAGGGTCAGCAGGAGCAGCAGTGGGCGGATCAGCGTATTCACCAGTCCCAGGACGAGCGCCGCGATCAGGGCTGCGCCGACGCTCGTGACGTCGACGGAATGCATCAGGTAAGGCACTGCGAACAGGGCCGCGGCATTGATAATCCAGGTCAGGACCAAACGCATGAATAAGCCTAAAAGCGAAATGAATTGAAAATGCGGTGCAAAAAAAGGCCGGCTGCGCCGGCCTTCGTACCGATCAATAGCGGTAGTGTTCCGGCTTGTACGGGCCTTCGACCTTCACGTTGATGTAGGCGGCCTGCTCTTCCGTCAGCTCGCTCAGCTGCGCGTTCAGCTTTTTCAGCTGCAGGCGGGCCACTTTCTCGTCCAGGTGCTTCGGCAGCGTGTAGACGCCGACCGGGTACTTGTCCTTGTGCTGGAACAGTTCGATCTGGGCGATGGTCTGGTTCGCGAACGACGAGCTCATCACGTAGGACGGGTGGCCCGTGCCGCAACCCAAATTCACCAGGCGGCCTTCGGCCAGCAGGATGATGCGTTTGCCATCCGGGAAGATCACGTGATCGACCTGCGGCTTGATGTTTTCCCACTGGTACTTCTTCAGTGCCGCGACATCGATCTCGTTGTCGAAGTGACCGATATTGCAGACGATCGCCTGGTCCTTCATCTTCAGCATGTGCTGTTCGGTGAGGATGTGGTAATTGCCGGTGCAGGTGACGAAGATGTCGCCGTGTTCTGCGGCGTAATCCATCGTCACGACGCGGTAGCCTTCCATCGCGGCCTGCAGCGCGCAGATCGGATCGATCTCGGTGACCCACACCTGGGCCGACAGCGCGCGCATCGCCTGCGCCGAGCCCTTGCCCACGTCGCCGTAGCCGGCGATCACGGCCACCTTACCGGCGATCATCACGTCGGTCGCGCGCTTGATGCCGTCGACCAGCGATTCGCGGCAGCCGTACAGGTTGTCGAACTTCGATTTCGTCACGGAATCGTTGACGTTGATTGCCGGGAAGGCCAGCTTGCCGTCCTTGTGCATCTGGTACAGGCGGTGCACGCCGGTGGTGGTTTCCTCGGTCACGCCCAGGATGGCCGGCAGGCGCTTCGAATACCACGTGGCATCCTTCGCCAGGCGGGCCTTGATCGCGTTGAACAGGCAGATTTCTTCTTCCGAGCCAGGATTGTCCAGCACCGACGCATCCTGCTCGGCGCGCGCGCCCAGGTGCAGCAACAGCGTGGCGTCGCCGCCATCGTCCAGGATCATGTTCGAGTACACGCCTTCGCCCGGCCATTCGAAGATGCGGTGGGTGTAGTCCCAGTATTCATCCAGCGTTTCGCCCTTGATGGCGAACACCGGAGTACCGGCCGCGGCGATCGCGGCGGCGGCGTGGTCCTGGGTCGAGTAGATGTTGCACGAAGCCCAGCGCACCTGCGCACCCAGTGCTTCCAGCGTGCGGATCAGCACGGCGGTCTGGATCGTCATGTGCAGCGAACCGGTGATGCGGGCGCCCTTGAGGGGCTGCGCGGCGGCGAATTCTTCCTGGATCGCCATCAGGCCAGGCATTTCCGTTTCCGCGATCTTGATTTCTTTTTCGCCCCATGCGGCCAGGCCGATGTCGGCAACGATGAAGTCTTGGGAGTCTTTGAGTACGGCGTTCATCACGCCTCCTTTCAATGTTGAAAAAAGTTGACGTGAGCGCGGTTGCAGAAGTTCCGAGCCTGGCGGATTCGAACGATCCGTCGCAACGCTCCTCGGAGAACAGGCATTCTATAACAAAAAACCGAAGCATCGCTTCGGTTTTTTGTTGGCTAAAACCGGGGTCAGACCCCAGTTTTTGGAAATATTTCCTAAATTTGGGGTCTGACCCCGGTTCTAGAAAAGTTTTTCAGGACAGTCCGGCGGCGGCGCGCAGGGCGGCGGCCTTGTCGGTGCGCTCCCACGTGAATTCCGGCTCTTCGCGGCCGAAGTGGCCGTAGGCGGCCGTCTTGCGGTAGATCGGGCGGAGCAAGTCCAGCATCTGCACGATCCCTTTCGGGCGCAGGTCGAAGTGTTCCTGCACCAGTTCGGCGATCTTCTCGTCCGGGATCACGCCGGTGCCTTCCGTGTACACGGTGATGTTGATCGGGCGGGCCACGCCGATCGCGTACGACACCTGCACCTGGCACTGGCGCGCCAGGCCGGCGGCCACCACGTTCTTGGCCACGTAGCGGGCGGCGTAGGCGGCCGAACGGTCGACCTTGGACGGGTCCTTGCCGGAGAATGCGCCGCCGCCGTGCGGCGCCGCGCCGCCGTACGTGTCGACGATGATCTTGCGGCCGGTCAGGCCGCAGTCGCCCTGCGGGCCGCCGATGACGAAGCGGCCGGTCGGGTTGACCAGGTATTTCGTATCCTTCAGCCACTCTTTCGGCAGCACCGGGCGGATGATCTCTTCGATCACCGCTTCCTCGATCTGCTTGTGCTGCATTTCCGGCGCGTGCTGGGTGGACAGCACGACGGTGTCCACGGCCACCGGGCGACCGTTGACGTAGCGCAGCGTGACTTGCGACTTGGCATCCGGACGCAGCCATGGCAGGCGGCCATCCTTGCGCAACTGCGATTGGCGCTCCACCAGGCGGTGCGAGTAGTAGATCGCGGCCGGCATCAGTTCCGGCGTTTCGTCGCAGGCATAACCGAACATCAGGCCCTGGTCGCCGGCGCCCTGGTCCAGGTCGATGCCGGCGCCTTCGTCCACGCCCTGGGCGATGTCCGGCGACTGCTTGTCATAGGCCACCAGCACGGCGCAGCCGCGGTAGTCTATGCCGTAGTCGGTGTTGTCGTAGCCGATGCTTTTGATGGTTTCGCGGGCAACCTGAATATAATCCACGTTCGCGAAGGTGGTGATCTCACCCGCCAGCACCACGAGGCCGGTGTTGCACAGCGTTTCAGCGGCGACACGCGCAGCGGGGTCCTGGGCCAGGATGGCATCGAGGATGGCGTCGGAAATCTGGTCCGCAACCTTGTCGGGGTGGCCTTCGGAAACGGATTCGGATGTGAAGAGGTAATCGATGGAAGACATCGCAAGCTCCTGTAAAAGTTGTAGAGACTGAAATTGATAGAACTGTCGCAACAACCCATACGGCTTGCGACGCTTTAGCGATATTTTTATCCCGCCTCGCAAGTTGTCTGTTAACTCGGCGGTTACTGCTGCGTGGTATTTTACGCTTCTTCAAAAATTTTTGCGCAGGTACACTTCTTTTTTGCGAGTTCATGCTGTTACGAATCTTCCGTTTCTTTTCAATATTTCCACTGCCGGTGCTCCATGGATTGGGCAGCTTGCTGGGATGGGGCGTTTACCTTCTGTCGCCGTCGTACCGCCGCCGCATGCGCGAGAACATGGCCCTCGCCGGCTATGACGGGCACCTGCGCCAGGCCATTGCCGAGGCCGGCAAGGCGGTGGCCGAATTGCCCTTTGTCTGGCTGGCCTCCGAACAGCGGATCGCACGGCGCGTCTTCCTGAAAAACTATGAGCTGGTCGAAGCGCACCTGCGCGCCGGCCGCGGTATCGTGTTCCTGACGCCACACCTGGGCTGTTTCGAGATCACCGCGCAGCGCGTGTCGCACGATACCGAACTGATGGTGATGTATCGCCCGCCGAAGCAGGCGGCCATGAAGCCGCTCGTCGAAGTGGCACGGGCCCGCGGCCAGATGGTGCTGGCGCCGGCCAACCTGGCCGGCGTGCGGATGCTGGCCAAGTTCCTGAAATCGGGCAAGCCGGTCGGCATCCTGCCGGACCAGGTGCCCCAGGAAGGCGAAGGCGTGTGGGCCGATTTCTTCGGCCGCCCCGCCTACACGATGACCTTGCCGGCCAAGATGGCCAGGCTGGGCGGCAACGCACCGGTGGTGCTGACCTATGCCGAGCGGCTGCCGGGCGGGCGCGGCTTCCTGATCCACTTCGTGCCGTTCCCCGGCTCGCTGGAAGGCGACAACGCGCAGCAGGCGCGCGCGATCAACGCGGCGATGGAAGGGCTGATCGCCGGCTGCCCGGCGCAGTATTACTGGAGCTACAACCGCTACAAGGTACCGCCCGGCGTGGCGGCACCCGGCGCAGGCACCGGCAACAGCCCGGGCAACAGCGCCGGCAATGGCGCCGGGGAGGCCGCATGAAGATCCTGCTTGGCTTCATGTGGCTGCTGCACTGGCTGCCGCTGCCGGTGCTGGGCCGCTTCGGCACTGCCGTCGGCAGCCTGCTGTTCATCATCATGGGCCCGCGCCGCGAGATCGCGCTGACCAACCTGCGCCTGGCGATGCCCGAACTCACGGAAGACCAGCGCCGCGCCCTGGCCCGCCGGCATTTCCAGGCCTATTCGCGCAGCGTGTTCGACCGGGCGATCCTGTGGTGGGCATCGGAAAGACGCCTGCGCCGCCTGATCCGGATCGAAACCGGCGAAGGCATGCCGCCCGGCCAGATCCCGGTGGCCGCGATGACCGAGAAGCCGACTATCCTGCTGTGCCCGCATTTCGTGTGCCTGGACGTGGCCGGTGCCTCGATCGCGATGGAAGCGTCGGCGTCGTCGATGTACGTGCAGCAAAAGAACGCCGCGTTCGATGCCGTGCTGCGTGCCGGCCGGGCCCGGTTCAAGCCCGTCAAGCTGTTCACGCGGCAGGACGGCATCAAGCCGATCCTGCGTGCGCTGCGCGACCGCCTGCCCTACTTCATGCTGCCGGACATGGACTTCGGCGAGAAGGATGCCGAGTTCGTGCCGTTCTTCGGCACGCCGGCCGCCACCTTGACGGCCACCGCGCGCATCGCCGCCACGACCGGTGCCCAGGTCATGCCGGTGATCGCGACCTTTTTGCCGAATTACCAAGGATGGCGCGTCAAGTTCTATCCGGTGTGGGACAATTATCCCGGTACCGACATGGTTGCCGCCACGCGCCGCATGAACGAGTTCATCGAGGAACGCGTGCGCGAGGCGCCGGCGGAATATTTCTGGACCCACAAGCGCTACAAGACCCGCCCGAACGGCGAACCGTCCTTCTATTCGAACAAGCGATGAAACTCAAATTTACCAAGATGCATGGCGCCGGCAACGACTTCATCGTCATCGACGCCATCAACCAGCAGATCGACTTCACCACCGCGCAGTGGAAAGCGCTGGCGGACCGCCGCTTCGGCATTGGCGCCGACCAGCTGCTGGTGGTCGAGAAACCGACCAATCCGGGCTGCGACTTCCGCTACCGCATCTTCAACAACGATGGCGGCGAAGTGGAACAGTGCGGCAACGGCGCCCGCGCGTTCGCCAGGTTCGTGGCCGAAAAAGGCCTTACGCAAAGCCGCAGCATCGCTGTCGAAACGATGTCGGGCATCATCGCGCCGCGCCTGGAAGATGATGGCAGCGTCACGGTGGACATGGGTGCGCCCGTGTTCGATCCGGCCCTCGTGCCGTTCGACACCGAGGGCCTGGCGGGCCTGCCGGAAGGCGACGACACGCTGTGGCCGCTCGTGCTGGAACTGGCCGGCGAGAAGGAAACCGTGCCGGTGTCCGTGCTGTCGATGGGCAATCCGCACGCCGTGCAGGTGGTGGCCGATACCGACACCGCGCCGGTCGAACTGACCGGCCCGCTGATCGAGCACCATGCCCACTTTCCGAAGCGCGTCAACGCCGGTTTCATGCAGGTGGTGAGCCGCCGGCACATCCGCCTGCGCGTGTTCGAACGCGGCGCCGGCGAGACGCTGGCCTGCGGTACGGGCGCCTGCGCGGCCGTCGTGGCGGGCATCCGCCGCGGCTTGCTCGATTCGCCGGTGCGCGTGGATGCGCGCGGCGGCGAACTGTCGATCGCGTGGGCCGGCGATGGCGAACCGGTGTACCTCACCGGCCCCGCCGTCACCGTGTTCGAAGGCGAAATCACCCTCTGAAGCATCAGGCGGCCAGCCGCGCCCGGCCGCCTTCGACCGATTGCAGCCATGTCTTGAAACGGTACAGGCGCTGCCGGTAATTGCCTTCCAGGTTGCCGTCGACATGGTCGAAAGCCCGCGCGATGCGGTCCAGCGCCTGGCGCTGGCGGGCCGTCTCCACCAGCACCAGCCGGCGCCGGCCCCGGCCGTAACTGGCGCGGATGTCGATCACCAGGCAATGGCCGTGATCGGCCGCCTTCACATCGAGCAACAGCGCCTCGGCGCGCGTCAGCCCGAACAGCGCGGCCAGTTCGATCCGCGCCGCCAGCAGCGGCTGGCTGCTGGCCAGTTCCCGCGTCAGCAACGGCAGCAATGCCACGGCCCAGCCGGATGCATCCGGCGCCGGCACGATCCGCGCCAATACCTCGGCGGCTTGCGTGCAATGTTGCGCCGCCGCCTTCTGCAGCCAGTACAGCGCCTTGACGTCGTTGCTCTCATGACTGCGGCGCATCCGCCATGCCTGCAGTCCGCACTCGAGCTGCGCGGCGCCATGCCCCAGCGCCGCGGCTCGCTCCAGGCATGCCTGCGCTTCGCCCACGCAGCGCTGTGAAAACTCCGGTTTGACATAAATACGCGACAGCGCGAACCATGCCTCGGCCAGGCCCTGTTCGCCGGCCAGCGTCAGCCAGCGTACCGCGCGCTTGAAACTGGCCGGGCAGCCGTGCGGCAGCCGCACGCCTTCCGCATCGATGCGCGCCAGCTGCAACCCCATCGCCAGCTGGGCATGGCGGTCGCCCGCCGCGGCCGCCAGCTCGCGCATCCGCTGCGCCTCGCCGGTATCCCCCGCGGCGGCCAGCGCTTCGGCGCAGCGCGCCAGCAGACGGGCGTTGGCGGCGGACCCCGGCCAGGCTGCGGGATCGGCCGGCGCTTCCTCGAGCAGCGCGCGTGCCAGCGGCAGCGCTTCGGCAAGGGCAATGGCCGGTTCGGCACCGCCGCGCCCATCTGGCGCGACCGGATGCGGGGCCGGATGCAGCTCGGGTGCGGCCGGCTGTAGCCGCGCCAGCAGCGTGCCCGCCTCGGCGCAACCCGCATGCGCTGCCGCGTCGAGCGCACGGCGGGCGCGCTGGCGCAGGCCGGCCTGGGTCACGGCGGGTTCCTGCAACAACAACTGACCCAGGGTCAGCGTGGCCTGGACGATCCCGGCATCGCTGGCGCGCGCATACCAGTCCAGCAGCGTGGCGCGGTGGTGGGTCGCATATTGCAAGGGAATGTGGCGACCGATCAGCAGCCACGCTTCGTCGATGCCTGCGGCTGCCGCGCGGGCCAGCCAGTGCAGCGCGGTGGGCGGGCTGCATGGCAGGCCGGCGCCGCCCGCCAGGTATAACTTGCCCAGTCTCAGCTGGCATGCGGCATCTCCCGTCCGCGCACCCCTGATCACTGCCAGCTCTTCACGATTGGCCATGTCGGTCTCCAGAAGCTGCGTTATCGCGGAACCGGCGGCAATGCAGTTTGCAGTTGCCGGCTTTCCACTATTCGCGCTTTTTTTCGTTATGCGGTATTGACGCAACTGAACAGTTTATTCTCGAAACTGTTGCATTGCCTGAACAAGGTTGAACTCGCTTGATCCAACGCAAACGAGTTCAACCAAAGGTCCGGCTACGCTGTTCATGGATACCTTACCAATGAAAGGATTACGTGACGTGGATAAACAAATGGCACCGTAAAACTACCGTTTTATAAATACAACAAGATCCCGGTGTTTTTCCGCTTTCAACCAAGACTCGTGTCCGCAATCGACCAATACGCCGGCCTCGACGGCACCACGATTTAAGGTGCACCTGTCCAGTTTCACGAGCATCCGCTGGCTTCTTGCACAACCCATCCAGAACAGAGGGAACGACAAATGAAGAAATCCTTGGTTGCCCTGGCCCTGACGGCCGCTTTCGGCGGCGCCGCCGCCCAGTCCTCCGTGACCATCTACGGCACGATCGACGCAGGCATTCAGCGCACCACGCATGCCCCCAACGATGCCACGCTGGTGTCCCGGCGCGATAACAACAAGCTCGGTTTCCGCGGTGTCGAAGATCTCGGCAATGGCCTGAAAGCATTGTTTCAACTGGAAATTCGCTACGATCCCGATACCGGTGCCCTCGAAAACAATGTCCGCCCGCTGTTCCAGGGGCAGAGCCGGGTCGGCCTGCAGGGTGCGTTCGGTACCGTGCGCATCGGCCGCGGCCTGACCGCTTACCAGGAATCGTCGGTGGCGTTCGAACCATGGTCCGGCCTGCCCAACGTGGCCGGCTACCAGACCGACCTGCACGTGGCCGGCTATACCAGCGATCCGCTGAGCGTTGCCGGCAACTCGCTGAACCGCTTCTCGAACGCGGTGTTCTATAACACGCCCGTCATCGCTGGCTTCCAGGTCAACGTCTCGGTGGCCACCAAGGAAGCCAACAACGGCCCGGCCGTGATCGGCAAGGGCACCGCCACGGCGCCGCAGTACGCGGCCAACTCGACGGCCTCCGCCAACCCGTACTCGGTCAGTGCCACGTACACCAATGGCCCGTTCGCGGCGATGCTGGGGGCCGAGCGCAACGCCATCGAAACGAAGCTGTGGTCGGTGGCGGCTTCGTACAAACCCATCACGGACCTGAAACTGATGGCGTCGTACCAGCGCCAGGACCAGAGCCATACGCAGTTCTTCAACGAAGATACGAACGCGTGGGTGGTGGGTGCCAACTACACGGTCGGCGTGAACAAGTTCATCGTCGGTTACGGCCAGAAGGATCCGGATGGCGTCATCAAGACCAAGCAGGCCTCGGTCGGCTACGAATACAATATTTCTCCACGCACCTACCTGTATGTGGACCTGTCGGTGAAAAAGACCCCATTCGTGGTAACGGCCACCAACGACGTCACCCGCAAGCACTACGCGCTGGGCGTGCACCACAATTTCTGAAGCTTACCCGTTGGAAGACTGCGCCCCGGGCAGGTTTGCCGGGGCGTTTTTTTGTCGGCGTGTCGGTTAGAATGTTGCTTGCATTTATTTAAAGTGACAACATGACCGCTATCCTGGATTCCTCGGCTGTCGCGCAATACCTGACAGACCATCCCCATTTTTTTGAAGAACATGCGAACCTGTTGGGCGACGTCCGGCTGTCCAGTCCGCTGACAGGCCGTGCCGTGTCGCTGCAGGAACGGCAGATGGAAGTAATGCGCGAGCGGTACAAGGCCCTGGAACTGCGCTTGTCGGAACTGAACCGTAACGCCCAGGAAAACCAGGCGATCGCGAACCGCTTCCATGGCTGGAACCAGTCGCTGCTGCGCGAACGCGACGTGGCCGCCATGCCGCGTGCCATCACCGAAGGACTGAAGACGGGATTCAATGTGCCGGCCGCCACGCTGCGCCTGTTCGACGTCGCGCCGGAGTACACCGGCGAATGGTTCGCCGCCGGTGTCTCCGACGACGCGCGCCTGTTCGCCAACGGCTTGCTTGCCCCGTACTGCGGCAGCAACAACGATTTCGAAGCCGTGCGCTGGCTCGACGATGCCGGCTCGATCAGGTCCGCCGTCATCGTGGCGCTGCGCCAGCCCGGCTCGACGGGCGCGGCGTTCGGCCTGCTGATCATGGGCTCGCCGGATGCGGAACGCTTCACGTCGCTGATGGCCACCGATTTCCTGGTGCACATCGGCGAAACGGCCAGCGTCGCGCTGGCGCCGCTGCTGGCCCCACTGCCGGCCTGAGCATGACGGACGCGCACGGCAAGGCCGGCCCGGGCGCCGGCTGGGTCGATGCCTGGCTGCGCCACCTGGCCACGCAGCGCAAGCTGTCGCCGCGCACCGTGGAAGCCTATGGCCGCGACCTGGCCGAACTGGCCGCGCTGTCGGGCGATGCCGACTGGACCGCGGTCACGCACGCGGACATCCGCCGCTACACGGCAAGGCTGCACGCCGGCGGGCAGCAACCCCGGTCGATCGCCCGCAAGCTGTCGGGCTGGCGCAGTTTTTTCGGCTGGCTGGCCGAACACACCGCGCTGCCGGCCAACCCGGTCGAGGGCGTGCGCGCGCCGAAACGCACCAAACCGCTACCGAAGGCGCTGTCCGTCGACCACGCCGTGCAACTGGTGGCAACGCCGGCGCGCACGGCCGCCACGCCTACCCCGGCGGAACTGTGCAACAGCGCCATGTTCGAGCTGCTGTATTCCAGCGGCCTGCGGGTTTCCGAACTGTGCGGCCTCGACCTGCATTTTCACAAGGCGCAGGACGGCCTGGAGGCTTCGAGCGGCTGGCTGGAGCGCGATAACGCCGAGGTCGTCGTCACCGGCAAGGGCAACAAGATGCGCCGGGTGCCCGTCGGCCAGGCCGCGCTGGCGGCGATCGCGGCCTGGCTGCAGGCGCGCCCCGCCCCGGCCGACGGCAGCGGCGCATTGTTTGTAAGCGAACGCGGCGGAAGGATGTCGCCGCGCGTCGTGCAGATGCGGCTGAAACGGCATGCGATCGCCACCGGCGCGCCGGTGCACGTGCATCCGCACATGCTGCGGCACTCGTTCGCATCCCACGTGCTGCAATCGTCCGGCGACCTGCGCGCGGTGCAGGAAATGCTGGGGCACGCCAGCATCACGTCGACCCAGGTCTATACGGCGCTGGATTTCCAGCACCTGGCCGAGGTCTACGACAGGACCCATCCTCGTGCAAAAACCGGTAAAGGTACGAGCTGATTTAAGTCAATTGTGCGATTGGACAGCATAATTGGAATTCCGGCATAATCGACCGATTCTGTTATCGACAACTGACATGGCATTGATCCCGACTACCATCCTGACCGGCTTTCTCGGCGCCGGCAAAACCACCCTGTTGAACCGCATCCTGCGCGAACAGCACGGCATGCGCATCGCCGTGATCGAAAACGAATTCGGCCAGGAGAATATCGATAACGAAATCCTGGTGCAGGAGAGCCGCGAACAGATCGTCGAGATGAATAACGGCTGCATCTGCTGCACGGTGCGGGGCGACCTGATCATCGGCCTGACGGACCTGGCGAAAAAGCGCGCCGCCGGCGAAATCGCATTCGACCGCGTCGTCATCGAAACCACCGGTCTGGCCAATCCCGGTCCCGTCGCGCAAACCTTCTTCATGGATGAGGAAGTGGGCAGCCATTACCTGCTCGATGCGATCGTCACCATCGTCGATGCGCGCCATGGGATGGGGCAGCTGGACGACAATGAGGAAGCGCAGCGCCAGGTGGGCTTCGCGGACAGGCTCCTGCTGTCGAAGACCGACCTGGTCGATGCCGCCGCGATCGAGACGCTGACCGCGCGCCTGAAGCGCATCAATCCGCGCGCGCCGATCGGCAAGTCCGATTTCGGCAACGCGCCGATCACCGAGGTGCTGGACCTGAAAGGGTTCAACCTGAACGAAAAGCTGGAAATCGATCCCGATTTCCTGGCTGCCGATGATCACGAGCATGAGCATGCGCACGAACATGAGCACCATGACCACGAACATGGCGAGCATTGCGATCACCCGAGCCACCGCCATGCGCACCACACCGACGAGATTTCCGCGTTTGCCTTCAAGAGCGACCGTCCGTTCGACTCCGCCAAGCTGGACGAATTCCTGGGCGGGCTCGTGAACGTCTACGGGCCTCGCATGTTGCGGTACAAAGGCGTATTGTGGATGCAGGGCGCTGAACGCAAGGTCGTCTTCCAGGGCGTGCACCAGCTGATGGGCAGCGACCTGGGCGCAAAATGGGGCGAGAACGACGTGCGCGGCAGCAAGATGGTGTTTATAGGCAAAAATCTGCCCAAAGACATCTTTATTCGCGGTTTGGAACAATGTCTGGTATAAACTAACCCGGTTTTTATGGGGCCGCGTCCGGTCCAGGCCAAGGCGGCCACCCGGCTGGAATTTGAAAAACTCTGTCGTATCGAAGGTAAGCGAAGTCATGACCAAAACAAATAAGACCCCCGCGGAAGCGCCTATCCTCACCGATGAAGAAATCCTCGCGATGAGCGACAAGGACTACATGAATCCGGCACAACAGGCATTCTTCAAGGCCAAGCTGCAGGCGCTGGAAAAGGAACTGCTGAAAAACGCCGGCGAAACCACCGAACACCTGCGCGAAACCGTGCTCGTGCCCGATCCGGCCGACCGCGCCACGATCGAGGAAGAACATGCGCTGGAACTGCGCACCCGTGACCGCGAGCGCAAGCTGCTGAAGAAAGTGCAGCAATCGATCGTTGCCATCGACAACGGCGACTACGGCTGGTGCGAGGAAACGGGCGAGCCGATCGGCATTCCCCGCCTGATCGCACGGCCGACCGCCACGCTATCGCTCGAAGCGCAACAGCGCCGCGAGCTGAAACAGAAACTGTACGGCGACTGAACCGTACGCCTCCCGAAAAAAGCATGCCGCGGCATGCTTTTTTTGTGCCAGCCAGCCGTACCAGGCCGAAGCCTGCTCATCGGATAGACTATCAAGATGGGACTCTTCTCCCTTTTCCGCAAAGATAAACCGGCCGACGACGACGACGCGGCCTACGCCCGCCTGGCCGCCGACAGCGAACTGCAGCGCGATGCGGCACAGCGCGACCCGCAGCACATCGCACAACTGCACAGGCAGCGCGACATCGCCCGTGCGACCGTGCTGAAGATCGATGCGATCGAGGCCGCCATGGCTGCCGACATGTTCGACGAACCGGCGTTCCGCCGGCCGCCGCGACCTGCCCCGCCCACGGCCGTTGCCGCTGCGCAGGCGCCGCCCAGTCCCGCACTGTTGCCCGATTGCGCCGTCACCGAGCTGCTGGAAGACGACGACACCCCGGCGGAAGCCGTGGCCGCCGAAACCGCCCCGGCGGTCGAGGAAGCGGCGATCCTGTACGCCAACGGCCAGCCGGAGGAGGCATGCCGGCTGCTGGCCGGTGCCGTCGCCGGCCAGGCCGGCGCCGACCGCACCGCCTGGTGGATGCTGTTCGACCTGTACAGCGTGCTCGGGCGGCAGGAAGCCTTCGACAGCCTGTCGATCGACTACGCCAGCACCTTCGAAACATCGCCACCGCCATGGAATCCGGTACTGGCCGATGCCGGGAGCGCGGCGCTCCAGGGCGGCGGCGTCGTGTCCACGACGGTGCTCGCCGGCGTGCTGGATGCCGCCGCCGGTGCGCAGATCGCCCGGCTGGGCACGGTGGCCGACGGCGCCGCGGTGCTGCGGCTGGATTTTTCCCGCGTCGCCGGTGTCGAACCGGAAGGCTGCGCGCCGCTGCTCGACATGCTGCGACTCGTGCAGCGGGGCCGCGAACTGATCCTCGCCGGCGCCGAAGAACTGCTGGCTCACGTGCGCGGCATCGTCGACGTGGGACGGCGCGACGAAGGCGAGGCGCCATGGCTGCTGACGCTGGAACTGCTGCGCCTGTTGAACCGCGAAAAGGAATTCGAGGAAGCCAGCATGGATTACTGCGTGACGTTCGAAGTGTCGCCGCCACCGTTCACGCCACCGGGCAAGGTGGCCAGCACGCCGCGGCAGGTCGCGGCGCCGGCGGCGGACCGCTACCTGCTGCCACGCACGATCGAAGGCAATCCCGAAGGTACCTGGTCGACCATCCGCGCCCATGCCGAGCACTGCGCCGTACTGGTATTCGACTGCTCGCGGCTGGCCCGGATCGACTACCCGGCGGCCGGGCACCTGCTGGCGTTGCTGCAGCAACTGGCCACCCCGGAACGGCGCATCGAATTTCGCGAGCTGAACCACCTGGTGGCGGCATTGCTGCGCTTGCTGGGGTATGGCGGCACGGCGCGGCTGTTCCCGCACCGGTACTGAGTTCGCGCCGAATATGGCATGCATGCCCTTTGCCGCGGGTAGCCTCCCTGCGGATTCCATCTCCGCGCGAGCCAAGGCATACTGGCGCTGCGTGACGACGCGGCGAAAAGGTCCGGCGTCGCGGCCCGTTTGCTGTCCGCCTTGCAATTTTTTGATCCAACCCCATTTGCGCGGCTGGCGTCATCACTTGAGGCAATTATGGAACAATTTCACGGCACCACCATCCTCTCCGTCCGGCGCGGCAACCAGGTCGCACTGGGCGGCGATGGCCAGGTAACGCTGGGCAACATCGTCATGAAGGGCTCGGCCCGCAAGGTACGCAAGCTGTATCAGGGCAAGGTCCTGTGCGGCTTTGCCGGCGGCACCGCCGACGCCTTCACGCTGCTGGACCGCTTCGAAGGCAAGCTGGAAAAACACCAGGGCAACCTGCTGCGCGCTTCCGTCGAGCTGGCGAAGGACTGGCGCACCGACCGCGTGCTGCGCCGGCTGGAAGCCATGCTGCTCGTCGCCGATGCGCAATCGACCCTGATCATCACCGGCAACGGCGACGTGCTGGAGCCCGAGGACGGCATCGGCGCGATCGGCTCGGGCGGCGTGTATGCCCAGTCGGCGGCCAAGGCGCTGTTCGAGAATACCGAGCTGACGCCGGCCGAGGTCGTGAAGAAATCGCTGACGATCGCGGGCGAACTGTGTATTTATACGAACATGTCGCACATCATCGAAACGCTGGATTGACGGCGCCGGACTGACCGCGCCACGAACCGACCCGCACAAACCGAACAACCGCAGGAACACCTATGAACATGACCCCGCAGGAAATCGTCGGCGAACTCGACAAGCATGTCGTCGGCCAGGGCAAGGCCAAGAAGGCTGTCGCGATCGCCTTGCGCAACCGCTGGCGCCGGCAGCAGGTCGACGAACCGCTGCGCCACGAGATCACGCCGAAAAACATCCTGATGATCGGCCCGACCGGCGTCGGCAAGACCGAGATCGCGCGCCGCCTGGCCAAGCTGGCCGATGCGCCGTTCATCAAGGTGGAAGCCACCAAGTTCACCGAAGTGGGCTACGTGGGCCGCGACGTGGAAACCATCATCCGCGACCTGATCGACATCGGCATCAAGCAGACGCGCCAGGCCGAAATGGCCAAGGTGCGCGCCCGCGCCGAGGATGCGGCGGAAGACCGCGTGCTCGACATCCTGGTGCCGCCGCCGCGCGACTTCGGCTTCCGCGACAATGCCGCGCAAGAGCCGCAGGAGAAGGATTCCACGCGCCACACGTTCCGCAAGCGCCTGCGCCAGGGCGAGCTGGACGACAAGGAAATCGAGATCGAGGTGGCCGACCAGGCGCCGCAGATGGAAATCATGGCGCCGCCCGGCATGGAAGAAATGACCGAGCAGATCAAGTCGATGTTCGCCGGCGTGGGCGGCAACCGCAAGAAGGCCCGCAAGATCAAGATCCGCGAAGCGATGAAGCTGCTGGTGGACGAGGAAGCTGCCAAGCTCGTCAATGAAGACGAGATGAAGCAGAAGGCGATCCAGAACGTGGAGCAGAACGGCATCGTGTTCCTCGACGAGATCGACAAGATCGCCTCGCGGTCCGAAACGGGCGGCGCCGACGTGTCGCGCGCCGGCGTGCAGCGCGACCTGCTGCCGCTGGTCGAAGGCACCACGGTGAACACGAAGTACGGCATGATCAAGACGGACCACATCCTGTTCATCGCCTCGGGTGCGTTCCACCTCGCCAAGCCGTCGGACCTGATCCCGGAACTGCAGGGCCGCTTCCCGATCCGCGTGGAACTGGAATCGCTGTCGATCGCCGATTTCGAACGCATCCTGACCAGCACCGACGCCTGCCTGACGCGCCAGTATGCCGCGCTGCTGGCCACCGAAGGCGTGGAACTGGACTTCGCGCCGGCCGGCATCACGCGGCTGGCCGAGATCGCGTTCCAGGTCAACGAACGCACCGAGAACATCGGCGCGCGCCGGCTGTACACGGTGATGGAAAAGCTGCTGGAAGAGGTATCGTTCTCGGCCACCGAGGCGGGCGACAAGCACATCGTCATCGATGCGGACTATGTCAACGGGCGGCTCGAAGCGCTGTCCGTCAACGAGGATCTTTCCAGGTACGTCCTGTAAATACTATGGCGAACAAGGCCCTGGCAACCCGGCAGAAGATGCGCATCCGCATCGAACCGTCGCAATCGTTCTCGAAACCGCGCAACCCGTTCGCCGCGCTGGCGAAGGCGCGCGCGGCCGGTCCCCACGAGCGCAGCAAATCGGCCGAGCGCCAGGCCGCCAGGCAAGCCATCGCAAAGGCCAGGCTGAAGCCGGACCCCGAGGACTGAAACTGCTCGCCGAAATCTGAACCGGGGTCCTCCCGGTTTTTTTATTGGGTAATGACCCGCTGGACCGGGGCGGTCTGCACCGGCGCGGGCTGGCCAGGAGCGCCGACCGGCGTGCCGGCGGGCGGGGTGACCAGCGGCGCGCCTGGTTGCCCTTGCCCTTGCCCTTGCCCTTGCCCTTGCCCTTGCTGTGGCTGTGGCTGTGGCTGCGGCTGCGGCTGCGGCTGGGCCTGCACCGGCGGCGCGGCGCGGTTCACGGGCGGCAGCGGCGCGGCCGTCGTCGACGACATGCCGGCGTCCGCCAGCAGGTCGAGCCGCTTCTGCACACCGCCGTCGAGCAGCATCACGTGGCGCGGCTGCACATCCTGCACCGTGACCCCGGGTGCCAGTTCCTTGCCCACCGGGTAGGCCTTCGGCGTGTCGCCATTGGCCGCGATGATCGCTACGCTGCCGCGGCCATTGCGGGCGGCCACCACGCCGCGCAGCTCGTACGAGCTGGCCGGCGCGGCCACGGCGGCCTGGCCGCCGAACAGGCCCAGCGCCGCGTCGACCGGCGGCGGCGGGGTTTCCTGTACCGGCACGACGGCGATCGGCCGCTGCGGCGGCTTGAACAGTTGCAGGGCCCAGTAGGCCGTGGACGCGGTCAGCGCCACCACGGCGGCCAGGGTGGCAATGGAGTGGATGTGGGGCGGCAGACGGTTCATTGCAACTTTCAAAAATTCGGCTCGGTTCTTCAGCTCGGGGCTTCAGCTCGGTTCAGCGGTTCAACGCAGTGGACGGCTCAGCGCACCAGCTGGTTGATCTCGATGATCGGCATCAGCACGGCCAGCACGATCAGCAGCACCACCACGCCCATCGCCAGGATCAGCGCCGGTTCGAGCAGCCCGGCGATCGTCAGCGTGCGGCGCTCCAGGTCCGCTTCCTGCGCGGCGGCGGCGCGTTCCAGCATCGCCGGCAGTTCGCCGGTGATCTCGCCGGCGCGGATCATGTGGATCAGCATCGGCGGGAAATGCTTTTGCGCCGACAGCGCGCGCGCCAGGCTTACCCCCTCGCGCACCGCATCGCTGGCCTCTTCCACCAGCTGGCGCATGGCCACGTTCGACAGCGTATCCCGGCTCGTTTCCAGCGCGCGCAGGATCGGCACCCCGGAACCGGTGGTGATCGCCAGCGTGCTGGCGAAGCGCGACGTGTTCAGGCTGCGCTCGAACTTGCCGTACAGCGGCGCCGTGAGCAGCCAGGTATGCCAGCGCGTCTTGAGCGCGATATTCTGCAGCGCGCGGCGCCACGCGACCCAGGCGCCGATCAGCAGTACCAGCACGATCAGGCCGTAGTTGCGCACGAAGTCCGATACGGCCAGCATGATCACCGTGAGCACAGGCAGCTTCTGCTTGGTGTTGGCGAATACCGACACGATCTGCGGCACCACGTACGTGAGCAGGAAGATCACGATCGAGAACGCCACCACGGTGACGATGGCCGGATACGTAAAGGCCAGCCGCACCTTCTGCACCAGCGCGTTGCGCCGCTCGATGTAGTCGGCAAGCCGGGACAGCACGCGCGACAACTGGCCGATCTGCTCGCCCGATGCCACCAGCGCGCGATAGATCTCGGCGAAGTCGCGCGGATGGCGCCCCAGCACGTCGGACAGCGACGCGCCGCCGATCACCTCGGAACGGATCGAGGCGATCAGGTCGCGCAGGTACGGCCGTTCGGCCTGTTCCAGCAGCGCTGTGAAGGCCTGCTCCAGCGGCAGCCCCGCTTCCAGCAGGCTGGCCATCTGCCGCGTGAACAGCGCCAGCTCGGTGGTCGACAGCTTTTCGCCCAGGCCGCGCCGCCGCGCCGTGCCGCTCGCATCGACCTGCGCCGCGATGGTATCGACCTTGAGCGGTACGAGTCCCTTGGCGCGCAGGTCGGCGCGCGCCGCGCGCGGGCTGTCCGCGTTGACGACGCCCTTCTTGGTGGCGCCGCCGGCGTCGACGGCTTCATAACGGAATGCCGGCATTCAGTTCATCCTCAAGCTTCTAGTCCTTGGCCACGCGCAGCAATTCGGCCAGCGTCGTGGTGCCGTTGGCGAGCCAGCGCTCGCCGTCGTCGCGCATCGTCAGCATGCCGTCGGCCAGCGCCGTCTCCTTCACATCGGCCTCGGAAGCGCGCTCATGGATCTGGGCGCGGATCGTTTCCGTCGTCTGCAGCAGCTCGTAGATGCCCACGCGGCCCTGGTAGCCCGTCTGGCCGCAGGCCTCGCAGCCCACCGCGTGCCATACCCGGCCGCCCGGTGTTTCCTCGCTGCGCTTGCATTCGCCGCACAGCTTGCGTACCAGCCGCTGCGCAAGCACGCCGAGCAGCGACGACGACAGCAGGAACGGCTCGATGCCCATGTCCAGCAGCCGCGTCACGGCCGACGCCGAATCGTTGGTATGCAGGGTGGCCAGCACCAGGTGGCCCGTCAGCGAGGCCTGCACGGCGATCTGCGCCGTTTCCAGGTCGCGGATCTCGCCGATCATGATCACGTCCGGGTCTTGCCGCAGGATCGCCCGCAGCGCCTTGGCGAACGTCATGTCGATGCGCGCGTTCACCTGCGTCTGGCCCACGCCGGCCAGGTCGTATTCGATCGGGTCTTCGACGGTCAGGATGTTTGTCGTGGTCGAGTTCAGCAGCGACAGCGCCGCGTACAGCGTGGTCGTCTTGCCCGAGCCGGTCGGGCCGGTCACGAGCACGATGCCGTGCGGCTGCGCCAGCAGGCCGTTGAACTGCGCCAGCATCGGCTCGCTCATGCCCAGGTGCTGCAGGTCGAGGCGGCCGGCTTCCTTGTCGAGCAGGCGCAGCACGGCGCGTTCGCCGTGGCCGGTCGGCAGCGTGGAAACCCGCACGTCCACCGGCTTGCCGCCCACGCGCAGCGTGATGCGGCCATCCTGCGGCAGGCGCTTTTCGGCGATGTCGAGCTGCGCCATGATCTTGATCCGCGAGATCAGCGAGCCGTGGATCGCCTTGCGTGGCTTGACGATGTCGCGCAGCGCGCCGTCGACGCGAAAGCGCACCACGGAAATCTGCTCGAACGGTTCCACGTGGATATCCGATGCACCGTCGCGCAATGCCTGCGTGAGCAGCGCGTTGATCATGCGGATCACCGGCGCGTCGTCGGAGGATTCGAGCAGGTCTTCGATGGCCGGCACATCCTGCAGCAGGCGGGTCAGGTCGAGATCGGCGTCGAACTCGTCCGCCACCTGCGACACATCGCCGCCGGTGCCGGCATAGGCCGCGGCGATCGCCGCCTCGAGCTCGGCGCGCGGCACCGGCTTGAGCTGCACGCGGCCGAAGCGCCGCGACACTTCGGCCAGCGCCGATGGCGCGGTGGCGTTCGACACCAGCACCTCGACCGTGCCGTCGCGCTCGCCGCCTTTCGCCAGCACGAGGAAGTCGCGGGCAAAAGCGTAGGGGAGAAGGTTATCCATGATGCGGGTCATCCATGATGCGGATCATTGCTGCGGGGGCGTCGGCTGCGCCGGCTCGGCGGCACCGGGCGACTGCGGCGGCACGGGCGCCGGCGGCACCGGCGCGGCCAGCGTCGGCGAGCCGACCGGCACGCCGTTGTTCAGCTGCGGCAGTTGCGGCTGGCCCAGCTGGCGCATCAGGATCGTGTCGCTCGGCTTGAACTCGGCGCCCGAGGCGCGCATGTAGTCGTAGCGGTCCGCGGCCAGGCTCATGCTCTGCTCCTTGTTGCGGATCACGACCGGGCGCAGGAACACCATCAGGTTGGTCTTCTTGCGGGCCCGCGTGTTGTACTTGAACAGGTTGCCCAGCACGGGAATGTCGCCCAGGCCGCGGATCTTCTCCACGCCGTCGGACGCGGTATCCTCGATCAGGCCGCCGAGCACGATGATCTGGCCGTCGTCGGCGATCACGTTGTTCTCGATCACGCGCGTGTTCAGCGTGATGCCGGCCGTGGCCGTCAGCGTCGACTGGTCCACCGACGACGATTCATTGTAGATCGCCAGCTTGATCGTGCCGCCTTCGGAAATCTGCGGCTTCACCTTCAGCGTCAGGCCCACGTCCTTGCGGTCGATGGTCTGGAACGGGTTGGTGTTCGTGCCGGACGTGGTGGTGAACTGGCCGGTCAGGATCGGCACGTTCTGGCCCACGCGGATCGTGGCCACTTCGTTGTCCAGCGTGATCATGTTCGGCGTGGACAGGATATTGCCGTTGCCGGTAGTTTCCAGCGTGTGGGCCACGGCGCCCAGGCCGAACTTGCCGTCGGCGAGCTGCTTGAAGATGCCGATCGTCAGGCCGTTGGACGGGGTGCTGGCGCCGTTGTACACGTTCACCAGGTTGTTGCCGCCGCTGGAGAACGACTGCAGGCCGCCGATGCGGTAGGTGCTGTCGCTGTTGCCGGAGGCGCCCACCCACTGCACGCCGAACTCGGAAGCCTTGTCGAGCGACACTTCGACGATCAGCGCCTCGATGTAGACCTGGGCGCGGCGCACGTCGAGCTGGTCGATCACGGCGCGCAGGTTGCGGTAGATCGCTTCGGGCGCCGTGATGATCAGCGTGTTGGTCGACGCATCGGCCTGGATGTAGCCGGCCGAGCCGCCCGTGGCCGTGCCCTGCGTGCCGGTGCGGTTGGCGGACAGCGCCGGGTTCGACGGCCCCGAACCCTGCGACGACGTGCTGCCGGTCTGGCCGATCGTGTTGTTGGCGCCGGTCTGCATCGTGGCCTGGTTGTTCAGCGCGTTGCCGGACGTGCCGGAAGGAGCCGGCGCTTCGCCCGACATCACGGCGCGCAGCGTTTCGGCCAGCTGCGTGGCATCGGCGTTCTTCAAGTACACCACGTGCACGTTGCCAGATTGTGTCGTGGGCTGGTCCAGCTTGGCGACCAGCGAACGGGCCAGGTTGGCGCGCGCCACGGACGGCGCGCGCAGCACCAGCGAATTGGTGCGCGGGTCGGCCAGCACCGAGACGCGTCCGCCACCGTCGCCGCCGGCACCCGGTTCCATCAGCTTGTTGATCATCGACGCGATATCGCTGGCGATCGCGTTACGCACCGGGATCACGTCCATGTCGGCCGCCGCCGGCGTATCCATCGCGGCGATGATCTTCGACAGGCGTTTCAGGTTGTCCGCGTAGTCGGTGATCACCAGCGTGTTGTTGCCGGGGTTCGCGTTGATCGTGTTATTGGTGGAAATCAGCGGGCGCAGCACGCCGACCATGTTGGCGGCCGATTCGTGATTGAGCTGGAATACCTGGGTGGCCACCTGGTCGCCCTTCGGCGCAGCCTGCCCCTTGACCACGGTGGGCGTGGCCTGCAGCTTGGCTTCCGCTTCCGGCACCACCTTCGCGAACCCGTCGCCGCTGACGATCGCGTAACCCTGCAGGCGCAGCGCGGAGGTCAGCAATGCGAAGGCCTGGGATTTGCTGATCGATTTTTCCGACACCAGCGTGATCGTGCCTTTCACGCGCGGATCGATCAGGAACGTGATGTTGGTGTAGTGGCCCACCGCCTTGATGACGGATTCGATATCGGCACCGACGAAATTCAGCGCGGCTTCGTCCTGCGGCGCCGCCCATGCGGGGGCGACGGCAGACGACAGCATGCAGCACAGCAGCGCGGCAGCGGACAGGCGCCGCAGCGCAGGAGGTTGAAATTTGCTTGCAGTTTTCATTATCTGAACTCGAGTGCGATGATGTTTTTGCCGCCGACGTTGCGACGCTGGCCCAGCAGGTTGAGCAGGTTGCCCAGTGTGTCTTCATACCCGGCGGCCGCCTCGGCCTGCCCGGAAAATTGCAGCCGGCCATTGCGCAACTGGCCACTGCCGGACAGCAGCAACGGCCCCTTGATGGAAATGAGCGCCACGCCGGCCTGCTGGCCTTTCCAGTCCAGCGCCAGCTGGTAGCTGCCCAGCGGCTTGATCGGCGCGAGGCGCGACGACACGTCGCCCATCTGCAGCGTGGTCACGCCGTTGACCAGGATGGCCTTGTTTTCCAGTGCCAGCGCCAGCGAGGTCCACGACAGCTGCAGCCGGCCGGACAGCGCCAGCGTGTTCAGCGGCGCGCCCAGGCCGGACAGGCCGTCCGCCGGCAGCTTCAATGCCGCCGGACTCAGTTGCCAGGCACGCCAGCTGCCGGTGAAGATCACAGGCTGCGTGAGGGCCTGCGGGTTGTCCAGTTCCATGCGCACGCTACCCAGCAGCGACAGCGGCGAAAGCTTCCAGCCGAAGCGGCCCGGCAGCAGCGGCGTGACGGCGCTGTTGCCGCTGGCGGCACCGCCGACGAACGCGGAGCCGCGCCACAGCGTGCCCTGCGGGTCGCCCAGCGCGAGCCGCCCGCCGGTCTGTTTTTCCACCAGCGCGGCGACCCACGCGGCGGGGAAGAACACCAGCAGCGTCAGCACGGCCGTGACGGCGATCGCCGCCAACCATAACACGGCGCGCTTCACCGGCCGCCCGTTTCACTGCCAGCTTCGCGGCGCAGCGTCAGCGTGGCATCCACCAGGCCGGCGCTGTCCGGCTTGCCGTCCTGCGCTGTGATCTTTGCTTCCTGCACCGCCAGCCGGCCATCGCGCCGCGCCGCATCGAGCCACGTGACGAGGCCGGCAAACTGCACGCCCTTGAATTCCGCCTTCACATACTCGCCCGTCACGGTCAGGTTTTGCACCGTCAGGCCGCGCTCCGCCAGCGTGGCGGCCAGCGCCTCGCGCGACAGCGGCGCCACCGGCGGCAGGGGCTGCGTGCCCAGCTGCGCCGCCTGCGCGGCCAGCGCCTGCATCTCGGCCGTTTCCTGGCGCAACTGCGGCAGTTCGCGGCGCAGCCGCTCGCGGCCCGTCAGTGCCGGATCGATGAAGATGGCATAGACCAGCGCAAGGCCGACGACGAAGCCGCCCACCGCCAGGAACCTGCGCTCCTGTTCGCTGCGGGCACTCCAGAACGCCGCGGCCGACGCGCGCAGGTTGCCCACTCCACCAGAAAATTTCCCTATGGATCTTCCTGCGGATTTTTCAACTTCGTCGTTCATGACTTGCCTCCCGCGCGCACTTCCCAGATTCCGGCACCCGATTCCGTCAGCGCCAGCCCGCGCGCCGCCAGTTGCGCCTGCACCTGCGCCAGCGCGGCGCCATCGGCGCTGCCCGGCTTCAACCGCACGACCAGCGTGCGCTCGCGGTAATCGAGGCCGGCCACGATGTCGTGCCGCGGCAGCGCGCCCAGTGCCTCGCCGAACGCGGCGGCCAGCGCCGTGAAGTCATCCCTGGCCATGTCGCCGCTGCCGGCCCTGGCGCGGGCGAGATTGCCGCGCAACTGGGCGGCCGGATCGAGCACCACCTTCTCGTTCGGGTAGGCGGCGCGGAAAATCTGCACCATCGACTGGCGCAGCGTCTGGGCCTCGCGCTTCATGCGCAGCCATTCCACGTTCATGCCCACGATATTGACCAGCACGGCCAGGATCGCCAGCCGCAGCGGCCAGCGCCAGCGGTGCCAGGCCTGCGCGCGCGCACCGTCCGTCGCGCCCAGGCCTGCCGCCAGGTCCAGCTGAACCGTCTTGCTGGCCGCGATCCGGTGCGCCCAATGCTCCTCTTCCAGCGCGATGCCCGTTACCGTGGCCAGCAGCGGTTCGTACTGCGCCCGCTGCACGGCCGGCACGTACAGCGTGACGGGCGCCTCGCCGGCCAGCGCGCGCAGCACCTGCAGCGCACTCTCGGGCTGCGCCGGCAGTGCCAGGCCGATGCCTTCGTACTGCCCGGTGCGCAGCGTGAGCTCCATGCCGCCTTCGTCGTTGGCGAGCAGCGCCGACACGCCGCCCGGCGCCAGAGGCAGGCACAGTTGCGCCGGCAGTGCGGAGATTGCGCGCGCGCCCTGCTGCACCAATGCCTTCACCAGCACTTCCAGCCAGGCGCGCTGTACCACGGCCACCGTTCGTTCGGCGCTGCCGGCCTGCATGGGGCCGAGCGCGAGCACGCAGTCGGCCGGGTCGCCCAGCAGCTGTTCCTCGACGATGTTCGGCAAGGCCGCCTTCAGGCGGCTGCCGGACAGCGGCGGCACCGCCACGCGCAGCAGCGTCACATCGGCCGCCGCCAGCAGCAGCACCACCTTGCGGCTGGCCGCCACCAGGTCGCCCAGCTTGCCCAGCGCGCCCGCGCCCTGCTGCATCACGTTGCCGCCGTCGCCCACCTGCGCATACGCGCAGGCGGCGCCGGCGTCGGACGCGGCGGCGCGGGCGGGGTAGCTTATATAGAGAGTCGTCAAAACGTTGCTTTCCTTAGATTTCCCGGATCCACTGGACCGAGGTCCGCGAGGGCTGGGTCGAGGTCGGGGGTTCGCGCTTGATCAGGGCCCACGATTCCAGCGCGGCCCGGTCGAGCCGCACCTGGCTCAGCACCAGGAAGTAGTCGCTGCGCACGCCGACTCTTGCCAGCACCGTCCGGTTCCCCGCCTGCGCGAGCGCCGTGAACGCGGCCAGGTTCAGCGTCTTGCCCTTGCGCGACGCCACCATCGATTGCGCCTCCGACAGCGACATGCCCGCGACGGTCGCGGCAATGACCTCGGCCGGCGCCGTGTTCACGTTAACGTCCGTCGCCACCGGCAGCACGATCACGAAATCGCGCAGCTTTTCGATCGCCGCCTGCGAAAAACCCACGGCCAGCAAGTCTTCCACCCGCTGGAAGGCGATCGGCGCGGTACCCGTGCTGCCCTGCGCCGCCTGCGCGGCCCGGATCGCGTATTGCGCGGCGGCCTGCGCCAGGTTCGCATCGAGCTGCAGCAGCGACAGCAATTGCGCGAACGCCTTCACTTCGTTGTCGTTGACGCTGCTGACCACGGCCAGATTTGCCAGATTGTAACGCGACTGTGCGTCATAAACCTGGCCCTGCAGCGTGGCATCGTAATCTTCGCCTTCGACCCGTTCGCGCTCCACGTACTGGTCGAGCCGCGTTTCGGCCAGCGGCGTGGCCCACACGCCATCGGCGCGCGTGTCGTTCGGGTTGTCGATGCCGTCCTGGCGCAGGATCAGCCGGGCCCAGTCCAGCGCGCCGCGCAGGATCCAGCGCGTCTGCAGGTGCAGCCGCTGGTTTTCCAGCGAGCGCACCTGCACCTGCTGCTGCCAGAACAGGCTGGCGACGATCGTGACCGCCAGCGTCGTCAACAGCAGCGCGGTCACCACGGCAACACCCGCCTGCCGCTGCATGCTCCGCTGTATGTTCCGCTGTTTGCTTCGCTTCATGTCGCCCCCAGCAGCAGCACCTTGACCATCGGACTCGGCTCGTCCCGCAACTGCAGCGACATCTCCAGGCCGGCCGGGTCCAGGCGCGCCGCGCTGCTGGAGCTGGTCGTGGGCGCCTGCCATGCGCCGTTCACCCACAGGCGTACGCCCATGCCCGCCACGCCGGCATGCAGGGCGACGCCGGGCACCGGGTCGCCGTCGGACGTGGCGACCTGCCACAATGCATCGAGCTGCACCAGGTCGCGCGTGGCGGCCGATTCGCGGCGCGTCAGCACGCCGTCGCGCAGGCGGTAGCTGACCACTACCAGCTGCGTGGCGCCGTGGTCCGGCGCATGGGTGCGCACGAAGATCAGGCGCAGGTTGTCCGCCACGAGGTTTTGCCGCGTGCCGATCACCGCCGTGCCGGCCAGCTGCTCCAGGTCGCTCTGCAGTTGCGCGAAGGCGAGCTGGATGCCGCGCGTGTGTTCCATCTGCTGCGTCAGCGACACGCGCGAGCGCAGGATGCTGTCCAGCCCGCGCCAGCCCAGCACGGCCACGAGCGCCAGGATGCCGATCGCCACCAGCAGTTCGATCAGCGTGAAGCCGCGGGAACGGTGCGGGCGCCGCATCATTTCAGCACCAGCTGCACCAGCTTGATGATGCGGCGGTTCGGATTGGCGCTGTCGTAGACGGACACCTCCACCCGCCGCAGCAGCGGGTTCGGCGAGATGATCACTTCTTCCTCGCACTGCAGTTGCAGGTTGCCCTGCGGACACGCGAACGACGTTTTCCCCACTGCCGGGAACGCCCCCGCCAGGCGGATCTGCACCAGCCGGTTTTCCGCCGACCAGGTCGCCATCATCGTGGTGCGCAAGCCTTCGCTGTTGCGCGTGAGGCTGCCGATCGCCTGCAGCGCCGCGATCAGCGCGGTGCCGACGATGAACAGCGCCACCAGCACTTCGAGCAGCGTGAAACCCCGTTCGGCGCGCCTCATGTCACGCCTCACTCGACGACGAAGTGGCCGATGCCGTCGGCCCGCACGGCGGTGCGCACGTCGCCGTGGGCCAGCGTCAGCACGAACGGCTTGTCGACCGGTTCGCGGCCGAACACGATGCGCAGCGGCGCACCGGGGAGATTGGTCGGGGGATCGAGCAGCAGGGTCATCGGGGTGCGCTTGAACGCGCGTTCGCGCAGCATGTCGTCCTGCGGCAGGGTCTTCCACTCGCGCCCGTCGCGCACCAGGAAGCGGTAGCCCTCGGCGCCGGCTTCGAACGCGATCGGCCGGTTGCGCACGATCGCTTCATCGCGCGCCAGCTGCAGCAACAGGGCCACGCGCTGCGCTTCCTGCTGCATGGCCTGGCGCCCGCTGGGGGCCGCGTTCATCGTCACCAGGCCCAGCGTGATGCCGATGACGACCAGCACCACCAGCAGCTCGATCAGGGTGAAGCCGCGCTGGCGCATGCTGCGGGACAGGACTCAGTTTTCCCAGGAGCCGACGTCGGCATCCTCGCCGGTGCCGCCAGGCTGGCCATCGGCGCCCTGCGAGAACACATCGACTTCGCCCTTTATGCCGGGCGACAGGTACTGGTACTGGAAACCCCACGGGTCCTTCGGCATTTTTTCCAGGTAGCCGCCTTCCTTCCAGCCGTTGGCGGCCGGGCCGGAGGTCGGCTTCGTCAGCAGCGCCTGCAGGCCCTGCTCGGTGGTCGGATAGCGCGCATTGTCGAGCTTGTACAGCTTCAACGATTGCATGATCGTGGCGATGTCGACCTTGGCCGCGGCGATCTTCGATTCGCCGGTGCGGGCCAGCAGCTTGGGCACCACGAGCGCGGCCAGCACGCCCATGATGACGACGACCACCATGATTTCGATGAGGGTGAAACCACGCGCGCGGCGCTTGAAAGTGAGACCTTTTTTCATGAAGCTTCAGGGGAAGATGAAAAAGCAGAGTGCAGAAGTATAAGCCTGAATTGCTACGGGACGGTGAAAAAGGAGGTAAAGAGAAGTTACCGCAAACCGCCGGCAAGGACACCGGCTGCCCCGGTTTCCCCGCCTGCCCGGGCTACGTGCCGCACACCGGGCAGCCGGCATTGCGCCCCACCCCGATGCTGGTCCATTCCATGCGCAACCCGTCGAGCAGCAGCAGCCGGCCGGCCAGCGAGGTGCCCACGCCCATCACGATCTTCAGGGCCTCGGCCGCCTGCATGGCGCCAACCACGCCCACCAGCGGCGCGAACACGCCCATCGTCGAACACGCCACGTCCTCGAAGGCCTGGTCCTGCGGAAACAGGCACGAGTAGCACGGCGCGTCTTCGCCGCGCGGGTCGAACACGCTGACCTGGCCGTCGAAACGAATCACGGCGCCGGAGACGAGCGGCACGCGCGCTGCCACGCAGGCGCGGTTGACGGCGTGGCGGGTGGCGAAATTGTCGGTGCAGTCGAGGACGACGTCGCTGGCCGCGGCCAGTTCGGCGAGCCGCGCATCGTCCACGCGCTCGATCAGCGCGGTTACCCGCACATCCGGGTTGATCGCGGCGACCGCTTCGCTGGCCGAAAGCGCCTTCGGCCGGCCGACGCGCGCGGTGGTGTGGGCGATCTGGCGCTGCAGGTTCGTCAGGTCGACATCGTCGTCGTCGACGATCGTCAGGTGGCCGACGCCGGCCGATGCCAGGTACAGCACGGCAGGCGAGCCGAGGCCGCCGGCGCCGATGACGAGCACGCGCGCCGCCAGCAGCTTCTGCTGGCCCTCGATGCCGATCTCGTCGAGCAGGATGTGCCGCGAATAGCGCAGCAGCTGTTCATCGTTCATGCGTGGCTATTTGTCGAGCGAGGGCGGGGTGGACGACGGCGTGGTGGACGACGGCGTGGCCGGCGACGGCCTGGCGGGCATCGGCGCAACGTGCGACGGCGGCGCCTTCTTGTCTTCCGGCTTCACGGTATCGCTCTTCGTCTCGGGCTTGACCAGGATTTCCGCGGCCCCCTTTTCGGCCGGCGTATCGGCCTTCGCCAGCTTGACCGGCAGGCCCTTGAAGTGGTTCAGCGCCTGCGCCAGCTGGAAATCTTCCTTGCTGCCGAACTCGACCGGCTTCTGCTTCTTCGCCAGGGCGACGATGCGCTGCTCTTCTTCCAGTTCGTCGTGCTTGACCGGGCGGATTTCCTTGTCGTCGCCGGACAGGTGCTTCTGCAGGTCCGCTTCGCGCAGCCGCAGGCTGTTCAGGCCGTCGCCTTCGGCCGTTTCATCCACGTGCACGTCCGGCTCGATGCCCTTGGCCTGGATCGCCCGCCCCTTCGGCGTGTAGTAGCGCGCGGTCGTCAGCTTGACGGCCGTATCGGCGGTCAGCTGGCGCAGCGTCTGCACGGAGCCCTTGCCGAACGTGGTGGTGCCGATCACGGTGGCGCGCTTGTAGTCCTGCAGCGCGCCGGCCACGATCTCGGATGCGGAAGCCGAACCGGCGTTGACGAGCACCACCAGCGGCACCGTCTTGACGGCCGCCGGCAGCTTCGCCAGCGGGTCGCCGGGGTGGCGGCCCGCGTAGTATTCCGGCCGCGCGTAGAACGTCTGCTTGGAGTCGGCCAGCTGGCCGTTGGTGGAAACCACCACCGAATCCTTCGGCAGGAATGCCGCGGACACGCCGATCGCGCCCGGCACCACGCCGCCCGGGTCGTTGCGCAGGTCCAGCACGATGCCCTTGATGTCCGGCGTTTTTTCATACAGGGCGGCCAGCTTCTTGACCATTTCCTCGACGGTGGGTTCCTGGAACTGGGAAATGCGCAGCCAAACGTAGCCCGGCTCCACCACTTTCGCCTTCACGCTCTGCACGCGGATTTCCTCGCGCACGATGGGCACGATCAACGGCTTGTCCTCGCCCTTGCGGGAAATCGTCAGCACCACCTTGGTGCGCGGCTCGCCGCGCATCTTCTTGATCGACTCGTCGAGCGACATGCCCTTGAGCGGCACGTTGTCGATGCGGGTGATCAGGTCGCCGGAGCGGATGCCGGCCTTGAACGCCGGCGTATCCTCGATCGGCGACACCACCTTCACGTAGCCATCCTCGGTGGAGACCTCGATGCCGACGCCGACGAACTTGCCCTGCACCGATTCGCGCATCTCGCGGAACGCCTTCTGGTCCAGGTACACCGAGTGCGGATCGAGCGACGACACCATGCCGGCGATCGCTTCCTGCAGCAGCTTCTTGTCGTCCACGTTTTCCACGTAGTCGCTCTTGATCAGGCCGAACACGTCCGACAGCTGGCGCAACTCCTCGAGCGGCAGCGGCGCATCGATCCGCTGCGCCAGCGCGGAAAAGTTCATGGAGGCAGCCACGCCGGCCACCATGCCCAGGCCGATCAGGCCGATACTCTTGAGTTTGTTGCTCATTGATGTTCCACTGAGGTACAACGGGGGAAGCGCATGGTGTCAGGCACCTTTTTCCGGCGATTTTCCGGAAAAAGGTGCCTGACACCGGTTTTTGGCAGCAACACGGTTTTGGCAGCGCTCCGGCAGGGATTGTCAGAACTTCACCCACCCGGCAGGATCGAACGCCCGGCCCTGATGACGCAGCTCGAAGTATAAACCCGATTCTTCATTGCCACCGCTGTTGCCGGCCGCGGCGATGACGTCGCCGCCCTTCACCACGTCGCCGGCGCGCTTGAGCAGCGACTGGTTGTTGCCGTAGATGCTCATGTACTGGCCGCCGTGGTCGACGATGATCAGGTTGCCGAAGCCGCGCAGCCAGTCGGCGAACACCACGCGGCCCTGCGCCACGCTGCGGATTTCGGTACCCTCGCCGGCCAGGATGAACATGCCTTTCCAGCCGGGGCCGTCGCCGCGCTTGCTGCCGAAACGCGCGGCGACCCGGCCGGAGACCGGCGCGCGCATCTGCCCTTTCAGGCTGGCGAACGCGCCGGCCGGCGCCGCCGGGGCCAGCGCCACGTCCGCCGGCCGGGCCGCGCCTTCGTCGCGCGGCTCGGGCTTCGCCGGTTCGCGCTGCGTGATCCTCGGCTCCGGTTTCGGTTCGATCTTCGGTTCCGCCTTTGGCGCCGGCCTGTGTTCCGGCCTGGCGGCGATTTTCGGCTCTTCCTTCCTGTTGCGTTGTTCCCGCGCCAGCCTTTCGCGCTCGGCCTTTGCCTTGGCGGCGGCCAGCGCGCGCGCCTCGGCTTCCGCCCTGGCTTTCGCGGCGCGCTCCGCAGCCAGGCGCTCCTGGCGCGCCTTTTCGGCCGCGGCGGCGCGCGCCTGTTCCTCGATCAGCTTGGCCAGCCGGTCGACCAGCGCCCCCATGCGCTGCTCGTCACGCTCCACGCGGCCCACCTCCTTGCGCTGCGTGTCGAGCTTTTGCGACAGGTTCGCCACCAGCGCGGCGTGCTTCGCCTTTTGCTGTTCCAGCACGGCTTTCTGCTGGCGTTCCTCGTCGGCGATTTCCACCAGCTCGTCGCGGGCATTCTGTGCTTCGGCCTGGTTGGTCTCCACGGCCGCCAGGTTGGTGCGCAGCGATTCGATCAGTTGCGCCTGCGCCTGCGACACGTAGGACATCAGTTGCAGGTCGCGGTTGATGCGGTTCGGGTTATCGCCGGAGAGCAGCAGCTTGATCCGGTCTTCGTTGCCGGCCACGTATTGCTCGCGCAGCAGCCGGGCCAGCTGGCCTTTCTGGCTGGCGATGGTGCCGGCCAGCCGCTCGCGCTCGGCGGCCAGCTCGGTCATCCTGCTGGTGGTGGCGGCAGTCTCGGCGGCCAGTTCGCGCAACTGGCGGTTGGCGTTCGAGATCGCTTCCTCGGATTCGGCCAGCGTGTCGGCCGCATCCTCGCGCGCGCTTTCGGTCTGGCCGATGTCGCGCTTCAGGGCATTGAGTTTCTGCTGCAGCGCGATGCGCTCCGCCTCGGCGGCCGCCTTCTGCTTGCTGCGGTTGGTCTGTTGCTTGGACTGGGGCGCGGCGAGGGCATCGCCCCCGCCGAGCGCCAGCGCCGCGGCCATGCCCAGCGCGGCAAACCAGGCGCCGGCGCGCCGCGGACGATTGACTGGCATCGAGCGTTACTTGGCCTTGCCCTGGTTGGCCACGGCCGCCTGGGCAGCGGCGATCGCGTCGGCATCGCCCAGGTAATAGTGGCGGATCGGCTTCAGGTCCGCGTCCAGTTCATACACGAGCGGCTGGCCGTTGGGAATGTTCAGGCCGACGATTTCCTCGTCGCTGATACCGTCCAGCATCTTGATCAGCGCGCGCAGGCTGTTGCCATGGGCGGAGATCAGGATCTTCTTGCCGGCCTTGATCTGCGGGGCGATTTCCTCGTTCCATGCCGGCAGCACGCGCGCCACCGTATCCTTCAGGCATTCGGTCAGCGGGATCTGCTCTTTCGGCAGGCCGGCATAACGGGGATCGTTGAACGAGGCGCGGTCGTCGCCCTCTTCCAGCGACGGCGGCGGGATGTCGTAGCTGCGGCGCCAGACCAGCACCTGCTTGTCGCCGAACTTGGCGGCAGTCTCGCCCTTGTCCAGGCCCTGCAGCGCACCGTAATGGCGTTCGTTCAGGCGCCAGTCGTTCCTGACCGGCAGGTACATCAGGTCCATCTCGTCCAGCGTCAGCCACAGCGTGCGGATCGCCCGTTTCAGCACCGACGTGTAGCACAGGTCGAACGTGTAGCCTTCGCGCTTGAGCACTTCACCGGCGGACTTCGCTTCCTTCACGCCTTTTTCGGTCAGGTCCACATCGGTCCAGCCGGTAAAGCGGTTTTCGAGATTCCACGTGGACTCACCATGACGCATGAAAACAATTTTGTACATAGGGCAATCTTTTTAGAAGGGTAGGATGGGAAATCTGCAGCCGGAGCCGTTGTTCGTCTTCTATTTTATAATGCGCGGATTGAGTTCAACCATTGGAAGCTAAGTGAAATTCATCCTCGACCATATCTTTCTTGTTGGCATCGCCGTCTTGTCCGGTGGCGCGCTGCTTTGGCCCTTGCTGACGCAACGGGGCAAAAAGGCGACCCCGCAGCAGGTTACGCTGTTGATAAACCGGGCCAAAGCCACCATTGTAGATGTACGCGACGCTGCCGCTTTCGGTGCGGGGCACCTGCCGGATGCGAGGAATATTCCGCTGGGTGAACTGGCCAAGCGCAGTGGCGAGCTGGAGAAGTTCAAGAACAGGACGGCCGTGGTCGTCTGCCAAAAAGGGACGCGGGCCTTCGGTGCCGCAAAGATTCTGGAAAAGGCGGGGTTTGCCGATGTGGTCGTCCTGGACGGCGGCATCGACGCATGGAAAACCCAGGGGTTGCCGATTACCAAATAAAGGAGGATTACCGTCATGACCGCTCAAGTAACGATGTACACCACCGCCGTTTGCCCGTATTGCATCCGTGCCGAACGGCTGCTGGAAAGCAAGGGGATCAAGAACATCGACAAGATCCGCGTCGACCTCGATCCCGACCAGCGCCAGATGATGATGCAGAAAACCGGCCGCCGCACGGTACCGCAGATTTACGTGGGCGAAACCCATGTCGGCGGCTTCGACGACCTGTATGCGCTGGACCAGGCCGGCCGCCTCGATCCACTGCTGAACGGCTGACATTTCTTGCCGATTTAATAAAATTACAACGCCGGGCAAAAAAAGGCTGGCAGGCATATTTGTTTTGCTACAATTGCCCACGCGTTTGATCCAGGCCCCCCTGGGCGGACGACATAATCATCTGTCCAAATTCATTGAAAGCGTTCCATGTCTGACGAAAACCTGCAACCCGTATTCCAAATCCAACGCGTCTACCTGAAAGACCTGTCGCTGGAACAGCCGAATTCCCCGGGCATCTTCCTGGAGCAGGAAGCCCCGTCGATCGAAGTGGCCCTGGATGTGGGCGCCGTTCCACTGCAGGAAGGCATCTTCGAATCCACGGTGACGATCACCGTGACCGCCAAGGTGAAGGACAAGGTTGCATTCCTGGTGGAAGGCAAGCAGGCAGGCATCTTTGAAGCGCGCAACATTCCAGCCGAACAGCTCGATCCGCTGCTGGGCATCGGTTGCCCGAATATCGTGTACCCGTACCTGCGCGCCAACATCGCCGACGTGATCACCCGCGCGGGCTTCCCGCCGGTACACCTGGCCGAGATCAACTTCGAAGTGTTCTACCAGCAGCGCCTGCAGGCCATCGCCGAACAGCAAGGCAAGCTGGCCGAAGGCACCAGCACCGTTCAGTAATCCGGCTGAACAGAAGCGGCCCGGTGTTTCACCAGGCCCGCTTCGCTCCCATATCAAAGGCCCGTTGTGGCCTTTGATCATTTTGGACGAAAGTTTTTAGCAATGAGTATTACCCGCTTGATAATGGGCGCCATCGTGTTACTGGCGAGCGGCGCCGGCTGGGCTGCCGATTTCAAGACGGTTGGCGCGGCGCCCGCCGTGCTGTACGACGCGCCTTCCACGAAGGGCGTCAAGCTGTTCACCGTGCCGCGCGGCGCGCCGCTGGAAATCGTGCTTACCTATGGCGACTGGGTCAAGGTGCGCGACGTGTCCGGCGACCTGGCCTGGACGCCGGCGCGCGGGCTGTCGAGCCGCCGCAATGTCATCGCCCGTGCGCCGAACGTGAAAATCCGCGCGGCCGAGGACGATGCGTCCGCCGTGGTGTTCACGGTCGACAAGGGCGTGCTGCTGGAGCTGGGGGAACCCGGCGCGAACGGCTGGATCAAGGTGCGTCACCGCGACGGCCTGGCCGGCTACGTGCGCGGCAGCGATATTTGGGGTTATTGACATGCAAGACAATCCAACGAGCCGGCGCCGCATCACCGTCCTGGGCGCCGGCGCCTGGGGCACGGCCGTCGCCATCGCCGTCGCCGCCCGGCACGATGTCGTGCTGTGGGGCCGTAACGCGCAAGCCATGGCGGACATCGCCGAGGCCCGCGACAACACGCACTACCTGCCCGGCTTTCCCTTCCCCCCCGCCCTGCGCGTGAGCGCCGATTTCGATGAAGCGGTCGCTCACGCGCAACGCGACGCCGACGGCAACGACGGCCTGCTGATCGCGGCCACGCCGGTGGCCGGCCTGCGCCCGCTGCTGCACAGCCTGAAGGGCCGCCCGATCCCCAACCTGGTCTGGCTGTGCAAGGGTTTCGAATATGACACCGGGCTGCTGCCGCACCAGATCTTCCGCGAAGTGCTGGGCGACGCTATTCCCGGCGGCGCGCTGTCCGGTCCGTCGTTCGCGCAGGAAGTGGCGCGCGGCCTGCCGTGCGCGCTGACCATCGCCTCCACGTCGGCCGCGCTGCGCGACTGCGTGGTGGCCACGGTGCATGGCGGCACGATGCGCGTGTACTCGAGCGACGACCTGATCGGCGTGGAAGTCGGCGGCGCCGTGAAAAACGTGATGGCGATCGCCACCGGCTGCGCCGACGGCCTGGGCCTGGGCCTGAATGCCCGTGCCGCGCTGATCACCCGCGGGCTGGCCGAGGTGACCCGCCTGGGCACGACGCTGGGCGGCAACATCGAAACCTTCATGGGCCTGACCGGCATGGGCGACCTGATCCTCACGTGCACGGGCGACCTGTCGCGCAACCGCCGCGTGGGCCTCGGCCTGGCGCAAGGCAAGGCGCTGGAGACGATCGTGGCCGAACTGGGCCACGTGGCCGAGGGCGTACCCTGCGCCAAGGCCGTGCGCGAACTGGCCGCCCGGCTCGGTGTCGACATGCCGCTCACCAATGGTGTTGCGTCGATGCTGTTCGACGGCGTGAAACCGGAAGTGCTGGTGGCCCGGATGCTGGCCCGCGATCCCCGCGATGAGACACTCGCGCCCGCTTCCAAGTAAGGTTTGATCCAATCGAAGTCGTGCGCTGAAAGGCATCGATAGACTTGACGGGTACGCTTGCCCGTTCGCTATCCATGCCCACTCTTCCATCTTCCAGGCGCGCCAACTTTTCGGCGCGCAGCCTGATTGCCTTCCTCTGTGTGGGCGGCGCTTCCACGGCCGCGCACTACGTGGCGATGCTGCTGCTGATGCGCGCCGGCCTGCCCGTGGCAACCGCTTCCGGCACCGGCTTCGCGCTCGGCGCGCTGCTGAACTACCTGCTCAACGAACAGCTCACCTTTCAAAGCGATGAACAGCGCCGTGTCACCGCGCCCCGCTTCGCGGTCGCGGCCGCCACCGGCCTGCTGCTGAATCATTTCTTGCTGACGACGCTGATCCGCGCCGGCCTGCCCACCCTGCCCGCACAACTGCTGACCACCATGGGAGTGATCGTATGGAACTACTGCATCCATGGCGCCTGGACTTTTCGACGCCGCCGGAACTGAAGCAGGATCTCAAACCCGTGCCTGTCGTCAGCCTCGTGCTGCCGTGCTTCAACGAGCAGGAAGTGCTGCCCGAAACCACGCGGCGGCTGATTGCGCTGCTGGCCCGGCTCGAGGCCGAGGGCCGCGCGGCGCCGGGCAGCGCGATCTACTACGTGGACGACGGCAGCAGCGATGGCACCTGGCGCCTCGTCGCGGAGTACGCGGCGGTATTTCCGACGGTGTGCGGCATCAAGCTGAGCCGCAATCGCGGCCACCAGAACGCGCTGCTGTGCGGCCTGATGACAGCGCCGGGCGACGTGCTCGTGAGCCTCGATGCCGACCTGCAGGACGACCTCGAAGCGATTCCCCGGATGCTCGACGGCTACCGCGCCGGCAATGAAATCGTCTATGCGGTGCGGCGCTGCCGCGATGCGGACAGCTTCTTCAAGCGTGTCACGGCCGAAGGCTATTACAGGCTGCTGGCCTTCCTCGGCGTGCAGGTGCTGTTCAACCATGCCGATTTCCGCCTGATGAGCCGCCGCGCCATCGAGAGCCTGCGCGGCTACGAGGAAACCCACCTGTTCCTGCGCGGCCTGGTTCCGCAGCTGGGATACCGCACGTCCGTGGTGGAATTCGAGCGGGCCGCGCGCTTCGCCGGCGAATCGAAATACCCGCTGCGCAAGATGCTGTCGCTGGCGTGGCAGGGCGTGACGTCGTTTACGGCCTATCCGCTGCGGCTGATCACCGGCGCCGGCGCGCTGGTCTCGCTGGGCAGCCTGCTGCTGTCGGCATGGGCGCTCGGTATCCGGCTGTTCACGGACGATGCCGTGCCGGGCTGGGCATCGGTCGTGATCCCGATGTACCTGCTTGGCGGCGTGCAGCTGCTGAGCCTGGGGATCATCGGCGAATACCTGGCCAAGGTCTACGAATCGACGAAGAAGCGGCCACGCTTCCATGTCGAGACCGTGTGCGGCAACGGCTTCGGCAAGGATTCGTCGTGAACCGGCGGCGTCCGGCGCTGGCAACCGTGCTGGTGACCAGGGTGCCGGCGGCCCTGTCGGCATGTTCGATCGCCGTGTATTTCGCCTGCAGCGAAGGGATCGGCAATCATCTCGCGATGCTGTGGCACGCCGCTCGCGCGATCGCGGAGCACCTGCTGTGATCGCGCTGTCCGGTTTGCTGCTGTACCTGCTGCTGTGCGGCTGGATGGCGACCCTCGCCGCGCGGCGCTTTCGCGCCGAGCGCTGCCTGGTGACGGCCGCGGTATTCTCCGGCGCGTTCATTCTCCCGTTTCACGTGCTGGGCGTGTTCGAGCTGTCGACCGGGGTTCGCGCTGCCACGACGGCCAACGCGGCGCTGCTGCTGGTGGCCGGGGCACTGGCGTTGCGGCTGGTTCCTCACGCCCGGGTTTCCATTCCCGCTTCGTTCGAGCGCCATGGATGGGTGCCATCCCTGACGCTGGCCGTCTTTGCGCTGGGCGCGCTGCTGCTGGCCTTCGGCCGGCCGCAAGGCTACGAGGTGATGGCCTACCACCTGCCGTTGTCCGTCAACCTGCTGCAGACGCACTCGCTGATGGCATGGGATGGCAACTTCCCCCATACCTTCCCGGCCAATGCGAGCGTGCTGTGGGCGGTGCTGCTCGAGGCGTTGCCGGAACGGCTCGTTTCGGCAGCCAATCTGGTGCTGCTGGTGCCGCTGGTGCTGGCCGTGCATGCGCTGTGCCGGCTGGCGGAGGCCGACCGCAAGGCCTCGTGGTATGCCTGCTGCGGCATGCTGGGCGTGCCGATGATCGCGTTCTCGTCGGCGGAACTGGGAGCCGACATCGGCGGCATCGCCTTCGCCACGCTGGCCATGGCCTTCGTGCTGTCGCCGCTGCGCCCGGCGGTGGCGATGACGCTGGCCGGACTGTGCATGGGCCTGGCGATCGGGTTCAAGAGCCTGCACCTGATCACCGCCGTGGCCGTGGGGCTCGTGGCCTGCGCGCGCGACGGCGCTCCACGAGCTGGCGGACTGGATCGCGGATTGCAAGTTCACGGCTTGCAAGCTCACGACATGCAGGCGCGATTATGGAATGCGGCCCTGTTTGGCGGGGTGGCATTGCTGGCTGGAGGCTTCTGGATGCTGCGCAACGCCGTCATGCTCGGCAATCCGCTGCATCCGGTCGGCGTCCCGCTGGTCGGCGCATGGTTCGGCTGGCTGCCGTCGGCCGATTTCGACACGTCGCTGCGCCGCACGACGGAACTGGAATGGGTCGACCACGCCTGGCAATGGCTCTTCTACCCGTGGATGGAATCCCAGCGCTACGGCCAGAACTTCAAGCACAGCTCGGGCCTGGGCGCTTTCATCGCAGCCGCCATTCCCGGCACCGCGATGGCGCTGGGCGCTGCCGTGATCCGCGATGGCCTGAAGGCGCATCGCGTGCGGGCCGCGCTGCTGTCCGCCGTGCTGTTCATCGTGGCCGCGTGGTGGTTGCTGGGCGACCGGCAGCCCCGCTATGTGCTGGCCGCGCTGCCGCTGGCGATGCCGCTGCTGGCATGGGCGGTCACGCAGGCCGCCGGCGGGTGGCGGCGCGTATTCGACATGGGCCTGGCGGTCTGCATCGTGGCGATGCTGGGCGTGTTCCTGTCGCGGCAGGCATTGCAGTTCGGCGACCGGATCCTGCTGTCGCGGCAGACGTCGCGCGCGGCGTTCTACGAATACCCGGCCATGGTGGACAATTTGCCGGCGGGTGCCGCGATTCTCAATCTCGCGGACCGCAGCTGGCACTATCCGCTGGCCGGCGCGGCGTTGTCGAACCGCGTGATCAGCATGCCGGAAGGCCGGCGCATGCTGGCCCTGCCGCCCAGCCTGACCGCGCCGCGCGAGGTGCGCCTGCGCGCGGCCTCGCTGCGCGCCGCGGGCGTAACGCACGTGTTCGCGGCGGGCGCCAGGCTGACGCACGACGCCTGCGTGCAACTGGAAGAAGCCGCGCGGCTGGACCGCAACCCCGTCAACGGCGAGCCGCTCGGCAGTGCGCGCGTGCTGTACGCGGTACGCTACCTGTGCAGATAGGGGAGCATTCCGGATTTTGCCCCGTTGCCGGCACCGCGCCTGTGCCGATACTGCGTCAGTTCTTCAGCAGGATCGTCAGCAGCGCCACCGAATCGGCCGCCGCCGCCAGCGCATGCGGCGTGCCGCCCGCCAGGTACAGCATCTCGCCGCCATGCAGCGTGGCCGTGCGGCCGTGCGCATCGACCGTGATTTCGCCGGACAGGCATTGCAGCGTGATTTCCCCCTTCACCGCATGTTCGGGCATGGTTTTCCCGGCGGGCAGTACGAGGCGGATCAGTTCGAGATCATCCGTCTTGGCCAGTGCGATCGACGAAAACTGCGCGCCATCTTCATCGCCGCGCTGCAATGCGAAGACCTGACCGGAGGAAGCGTGTTGTAAGGCCATGGGCACTCCTGGGTTGAACGTTGTGCTCATCTTATCAAACGGGCGCGCATTGCCGCGCTGCATTGAAATGCGCGCCCCGTTTCATTCACCATCCTCACGCACCATCCTCACGCACCCCCCTCACGCGCCGGGCGGCTGCGCCAATGTCCGCGCGTCCTCTTTCAGGGCGCCGCAGGAAATCAGCGCTTCGATATCGTTTTTCCGGCCGTACAGCGAGTCCGTCGACGATTTCGCCAGCACCCGGCGCCAGTGCGCTTCCTCGGCCGCATCGGATTGCGGGCCAGGCTCGGGCGTGGCATCCCTGGTGGACGCATGCTTGGCCGACGACTGCGTGAACGGCCATGGCGTCGGCGTGCCGGCATACGCGGTACGCGCCATGAGCAATTGCTCCATGCGCCCGGCGGCCGCCTTCATCTCCTCCGGCGCCGGCGCGTTGCGGGCATGCAGTTGCAGGATGGTTCTCGCTGTTTCCAGTTCCGGCACGATGAAGTCCTTCAGCAGGAAGTAGTAGCGCACCTGTGCCGCAGCGGCTTCCGCACCGGCTTTCCTTGCCGAGGCGGCGCGCGCCTGCGGCGCCCCTTGCCCGCAGGCGTTCTTCATCGCTTGCACCACTTCGTTATCGAAAGCATGGGTCACCGACGTCACCGCGACCGCTTCGCGCACATCCTCGTTGAAGATCACGAGTGTGCGGGAAAGCTCGGCCTGCAGACCCTGGTCGAAACCGGCGCGTTGCTTGTCGACCTTTTTCGTGAGCGCGGAGAGCTGCTTCGTCGCGGGGTCGCGGCAGCTGCTGATCAGTTCATGGGTGAACGTGAAGGTACCCTGCCCCAGCACAGCCTGGCATTCCTTGTAGGTGTTGCCGAGATCGTCCAGGCTCTTGACGATATCGTCGACATTGGCCGACGCGCTCTGCGGCCTGGTTTTCGACGCATCGATCGCGTTCTTGCCAAGAAACAGCGACCCGGCGCCGCCTGCGACGATCAGCAGGAGGGCGGCAGCCAGGGCCAGCTTGCGCCCGCCGGACGAGGCGCCTTCGTGGCCATAGAACGCCGTACGCACCTTCTCGTGCTGCCCGATGTGTCCGCTGATCGTTTGCCAGCCCCACACCGCCACCGATGACTGGCCCGTCGCCCGCCGGCTGGCCGTGAGCTCCGCCGCGTAAGCCGCCGTGGCGGCATCGTCGGGCGCCGTGGTCAGCAGGATGAATTCGGCCACCGGATGGGGGAAACCGGCCAGTTCCGACAAGGCGGTATCGATGTCCGTTCTGGTCAGGACCTGGCCGAAATGCTCGGTGCGGCCTTCGCAGCGCACGGCGACCACTTTGCCGTCCGGCAGCTTCGCCCACGCGTCCACGCCATCCTTGCGCTGGCCGGCACTGCCCCATCGGCGAAAACGCGTTTGATACACCGCGGACAACAGGTCCAGGGACAGGCGTTCGAAATCCTGCCAGCTGGAGGAACGGGGGTAATCGGTTGAAGCAGGAGATGTCATGGGAAACCCGGGCGTGTCGACTTGGACGGTGGCAAATTCTAAGTGCAAGCCGGGGCAAGCATCAATCGAACAGGCGCTATCAGGTGACAGCGCCATAAAAAAAGCGGCCCTCGGGCCGCCAAAGCGAGATCGGGCAAGGCGGTCCTTGATGCCGCCAGGCCCGGGGACTTCTCGAAAGGTCAGAAACGGTACATGACCGAGGCTTCCCACGTGCGGCCGAACAGCGGGCGGGCGTTGATCGGGCCGCTGCCGCCGGTGGTCAGGCGCGAGTTGCCTTCGGTGAGGCCCAGTTCGTTGGACAGGTTGCTGCCGTTGACGCGGAACTCGATCTTTTCGCCCAGCCGGTACACGGCGCCCAGGTCGAACGTCTTGTATGACGGCAGGTATTGCAGGTTGGCCTGGTCGGCCCAGCGGTCGCCGATGTACGTGTAGGTCCCGTATACCCGCAGTTCGTTGTCGCCCATCGGGATGCGGTACGACGGCGTGAAGCGCCCCTGCAGCTTCGGTTGCCGCTGCACGCGCTTGCCGGCCGTGAGCGGGTTGTCCTTGTATTCCGAATCCTGCCAGTTGCCCGTCAGCGTCAGCGTCAGGTCGCGGACCGGGCGCACGGCCAGTTCGAATTCCACGCCCTGCCCTTTCGATCCGCTGACGGAGTTGAGGATCGTGCCGTCGGCCAGGATCTGCTGGAACGCGATGCCGTCGAAATCGGTGCGGAAGTAATTCACGTAGGCGCTGTACAGCGGCGAGGCCGTCTTGAAGCCCACCTCGAACTGCTCCACGGTGGGCGTGGGCAGCAGGCCGCGATCGTCGACCTTGGCCTGCGTGCCGGCGTTGCGCAGGTCGTCGAAGGCGATAAAGGTATGGCCGCGGTTGGCCCGGGCAAACACGCTGGCATCGCGCGACAGCTTGAAGTTGCCGCCGATCGTGAACGAGTTGGCCGAATCGGTGCGGTTCAGCGCGGTGTTCGCGCTGGTGGGCATCGACGTGCCGTTGTTGTACACGGTCAGCGGGTTGTTGTCCGTGTCGCCGGTGGTCAGGCCCGATACCGTGGCATCGAGCTTTTGCCGCTCGCGGCGGATGCCGCCGTCGACCTTGATGCGGTCGTTGATCTTCCATTCGTTGGCGATGAACAGCGCCGTGTTGCTGCCGTCGTAGGAGGCCACCGGCGCGTAGTTGACCGGGCCTTCCTTGCCGCCGTTCGACACGATGACGCCGTTATTGAGCCGCACGTCGATCAGCCGGGCATTCGGCACGGCCGTCATCAGGTGGCTGTTGCCAAGGTACCAGACGTCGTCCGACGAGTAATTGGCGAAGTAGCCGCCGATCGTCACGGTGTTGTCTTTCATCCACTCGCGGCTGACGCGCAGCTCGTTGGTGGCCGATTGCAGCTGCTTCTCGACGGCCCACAGGCCGGCCTGCACCACTTGCTGCGTGTCGGCGACGGGGGTGCCGTCCAGGTATGTAGCGGTGGCGGCGGTGGCGGTGCTGCCGTCCACGGCGTTGCGATACGTGGACAGCGCACCGGCGTTGTAGGCCGCCATCGTCAGCGGGTTGTTCCCCGTGAACATGGCGATCGTGTTCAGGTCGCCATCGAAGTAATTGAACTTGTTCGACACGTTCCAGCCACCGATCGTTTGCGCGAAGTCGATGCCGAACACGGTCGATTTCAGCCCGCGGCCATCGCCCAGGTCATAGTTCAGCGTGCGGCCGGGGCCCGCCTCCACCGTGAAGCGGCGCATTTCGCCGCTCATCAGGGTGCCGGTCAGCGGATCGAAGCCGGGGAATTCCGAGATGGTGCGGCCTTCGTTCGACGAAATCAGCGGCACGCCCGTGTAGAAGGCGTTCTTGTCGTCGGTGCGGCGGGCGTAGAACGTGATTTCACCGTTGTCGAGCTTGCGGGTCAGCGTGGCGGTCAGCTGCGTGCCCTTGTCCGCCGGGAAGCCGGCATCGCGCACGCCGTTGGTATTGCGGTAGAAACCGCCGATGGTGCCATACCAGTTGTCGGCGATCTTGCCGCCGTAGAACACGTCGACCCGGCGCAGCTCGCCGGTGCCGGTCGAGAAGCGGATCGAGCCTTCCGGCGTATCGGTCCCTTTCTTCAGGATGAAGTTCATGGTGGCGCCGGGCTGCCCGTTCGAGAAGATCGTGCTGGGCCCGCCGCGCAGCACTTCGACGCGTTCGATGGTGTCATCGAGCCGGAACGCCGACGAGCCTTCGAAGAACGACAGCGTGGGCACCGGGTAGATCGGGTTGCCCATCATCTGCACGGACACGAATGGCGAATCCGAGCCGGACGGGAAGCCGCGCACCTCGATGTTGGCGCCCGACTGCCCGCCGGTGGCTTCCGCATACACGCCCGGCACCAGTTTCAGGATGTCGGCCGTGCTGCTCGGGGCGGCCTGCCGGAGCTGCTCCTCCGTGGCGGTGGTGATCGAAAACGCCGAATCGAGCTTGCGCACGCCGCCGGTGGCGACACCGGTCACCACCACCTGCTGCAGCTCGGCCTGCACGGCGGCGCCGCCTTCCTGGGCACCGCCGCCGGATGCACCGGAAACCTCTTGCGCCGCGGGCGCCGGGGTGACCGCATCCTGCGGCGTGGCGGCACGCGCCTGGCTGGTCAGGGCGAGGATGGCAAGGGATATCGAGGACAGCAGGAACCTGTTGTTCATGGCAATTTTACTTTCATTTGTGAATTGTCGTCTCCGGACAATGCGCCGTGATAGCGCCGCCGCTGGTCTGTGTGACAACATTGAAACGCACAAATGACATCGATGTCAATCTAAATGCTATCGATGTCATTTCGCGTGACAACAGTGTTGGATCTGTCATAATGCCCCCAACTTTTTTCAGGACACACGATGGCTGCCGCGAAACCCGACGCTGGATTGACGATGGAAGACCTGGCCCAGCTGGCGGGCGTTTCCAAGATCACCGTGTCGCGCGCGCTGCGTAACAGTCCTCTCGTGACGGACGCCACCCGCGACAAGGTGCGCCGCGTGGCCGAGGAACAGGGCTATCGCTTCAATGTGAGCGCTCGCAACCTGCGGATGGGCCGTTCGTACTCGGTGGCGGTTGTGGTGGAAATGACACCCGCGAAGGGCCGGCCGATGTCCGATCCGTATCCGCTGGAACTGCTGGGCGGCATCACGCAGGAGCTGACCACGGCCGGCTACAGCGTGGTACTGACCTCGAAACAGTTGCTGGACACGGCCCCGGTGCGCGGCGCGGACGGTCTGATTTTGCTGGGCCAGGGTTCGCACGGCGAAGCCGTGACGGCGCTGAAGAAGGCCGGCCTGCCGCTGGTGGTCTGGGGCGCGCCGGAACCGGAGTCCGGCACGGTGGTGGTCGGCAGCGACAACCGCAAGGGCGGCATCAGCGCGGCCCACCGCTTTCTCGAACTGGGCCGCAAGAAGCTGGTGTTCCTGGGCGACGTGGACCATGCCGAGGTACAGGAGCGCTGCGCGGGCTTCATCGGCGCGATCGGCAACCAGGGCAGCGTGCACATCATGCGCCCCAAGGCGTTCACGTTCGAAGCCGGGTTCGACTGCATCTCGGCACTGCTGAAGAAGAAAAGCCACGGCTTCGACGGCGTGTTCGCCGCCAGCGACCTGCTGGCCATGGGCGCGATCCGCGCGCTGGCCGAGAAAAACCTGCACGTGCCGGAAATCGTCTCCGTCATCGGCTACGACGATACGCCCGGCGCCGCCAGCTTCGTACCGCCCCTGACATCGGTCCACCAGTACCTGCGCGACGGCGGCGTGCTGCTGGCGAAAAAAATGCTGGACCTGATCAACGGCCAGCCCGTCTCGTCCGAAATGCTGTCCACCACGCTGATGGTGCGGCAGACCTGAATTTCCATGAATGGCTTCCGCGGTGCCGCTGCACTGCTTATTTTTCACACATCATTCAAACCGGTTTGAAGGAGACACGATGCAAGCCCGGAACCACCGCTTTCCCCCTGATCCCTGGTGCCTGCGCGAAGATGCGCCGGATCCCGCCACGCATTTCCTGAACGAGACCCTGTTCGCCCTGGGCAATGGCTACATCGGCGTGCGCGGCACGGCGGAGGAAGGCTGGAGCGGCCCGGGCGGCACGTCGCGGGACGGGACCTACCTGAACGGCTTCTACGAATCCGAATCGATCCATTACCCGGAAACGGCTCATGCACTGGCGAAGACCAACCAGTTCATGCTCAATGTGCCGAATGCGAAGGGCATTGCGATCTGGGTCGAGGAGGAACGCTTCGACCCGCTGCAAGGCAGGCTGGAAAATTACCAGCGTTCGCTGGACCTGCGCCGGGGCGTGCTGGAACGCTCGCTGACATGGACCTCGCCCTCGGGCCGGTCGATCGCGCTGCGCAGCCGCCGCCTGGTATGCCTCGACAACCGGCACCTGCTGGCATTCGAGGTGGAAGTCACGCCGCTGAACTTTTCCGGCACGGTGCGCATCGTGTCGTCGCTCGATGGCGCCGTGCAGAACCTGGAAGCGGGCGACGATCCCCGCATCGGTTCGGCCGTTTCCGGCGCTTCGCTGCAATTGCTGTCGGCGGAACAGGAAGGCGACTTCTGCGCGCTGGTGCAGCGCACCCGCAACAGCGGCTTCATGCTGGTCAGCGCCACGCTGACCGAGGTGGATGGCAAGGGCACGGTGGAAGCGCAATGCAGCCGCGACGGCCTGCGGCTGGAGCAGACGTATGCGCTGCCTGCCGTGCAGGGCGAGAAAATCACCGTGCGCAAGTACGCGTGCTACCACACGTCGCGCGATTATCCGGAAGACGAACTGCTCACGCGCAGCTGCGACGTGCTGGAAGTGGCGCTGCGCGGCGGGTTCGACGTGCTGGCCGCCCGCCAGGCCGCGTACCTGGCCGATTTCTGGCAGCAGTCCGACGTGGAAATCGATGGCGACGACCTGCTGCAGCAGGGGATCCGCTTCAACCAGTACCACCTGCTGCAATCGGTGGGACGCGACGGCAAGACCAACATCTCCGCCAAGGGCGTGACGGGCGAAGGCTACGAAGGCCATTATTTCTGGGACACGGAAATCTACATCTTCCCCTTCTTCCTGTACAACAAACCGGAGATCGCCCGCGCGCTGCTGGAATACCGGTGGGCGGGCCTGGAATCGGCGCGCCGCCGCGCGCGCCAGATGTCGCACCCGAAGGGCGCGCTGTACCCGTGGCGCACCATCGCCGGCGAGGAATGCTCGGCCTATTTCCCGGCCGGCACAGCGCAGTACCACATCAATGCCGACATCGCCTATTCGATCCGCCAGTACCTTGATGCGACGGGCGACGACGCCTGGCTGCGCGCCCACGGCGCGGAAATCGTGATGGAAACGGCGCGCATCTGGACCGGCATCGGCACCTACGACCGCCACGGCAGCTTCGTCATCAACGAGGTGACAGGGCCGGACGAGTACACGGCCCTGGTCAACAACAACTACTACACCAACGCGATGGCGCAGGCCCACCTGGAGTTCGCCGCCGCCATCGCCGCCCGGCTTGCCGGCGAATTCCCGGAAGATTACGCCCGCATCGCGCAATCGATGGACCTCGCTCCGGGCGAGCCGGAGGAATGGGCCAACGCCGCGCGGCTGATGCTGCTGCCCTACGACACCGCACTGCAGATCCACGAGCAGGACGACAGTTTCCTGTCGAAGAAGCGCTGGGACTTCGCCAACACGCCGCCGGGTAATTACCCGCTGCTGCTGAACTACCACCCGATGGTGATCTACCGTCACCAGGTGTGCAAGCAGGCCGACGTGGTGCTGGCGCTGCTGCTGCTGTCGGCCCGCTTCGGGCAGGACGACAAGCGGCGCGACTTCGACTACTACGAAGCCGTGACCACGCACGACTCGTCTCTGTCGTCGTGCATCTTCTCGATCATTGCCGCCGAAGTGGGCTATGCCGACAAGGCCTACGACTACTTCATGGAAACGGCCCGCCTCGACCTGGACGACACGCACGGCAACACCTGCCACGGCGTGCACACGGCCGCCATGGCGGGCACCTGGCTGGGCGTGGCGTACGGCTTCGGCGGCATGCGCACCGATGGCGGCAGCCTGCGCTTCGCCCCCACGCTGCCGGCGCGCTGGCAGGGCTACCGCTTTCGCATCCAGCTGCGCGGCTGCCTGCTGCAGGTCGGCGTGAATGGCGCCGGCACCACCTACCGGCTGGTGCAGGGCGAAGCGCTGCAGTTCACCCACCATGGCAAGCCGGTCGCGCTGACCGCCGCCCAACCCGAACACCAGGAGGCCGCATGAACCCCGGAACCCCGCGTAACCTGAAGGAATTCAAGGCCGTGATCTTCGACCTCGATGGCGTGATCACCGATACCGCCCGCTACCACTACCTGGCCTGGAAGCGGCTGGCCGAGGCGCAGGGCGTGCATTTCGACGAAGCGTTCAACGAGCACCTGAAAGGCATCGACCGGATGGGATCGCTCGACCTGATCCTGGCCTCGTCCCCCCGCGGTTACACCGCCGAGGAAAAGCTGGCGCTGGCCACGGAGAAGAACGAGCATTACAAGGAGCTGATCGCCACGATGTCGCCGGCCGACCTGCTACCCGGCGCCATCGAGGCGCTCGACGCATGCCGGGCGGCCGGGTTGAAGATCGGCCTGGCTTCCGTGAGCCGCAATGCGTTCACGGTGCTGGACAGCCTGGGCATCACCGGCAAGTTCGATTACGTGGTCGACGCCGGCACGATCGCCCGCGGCAAGCCCGATCCGGAGATTTTCCTGAAGGCGGCGCGCGAACTGGGCGTGGCGCCGCCCGAGTGCTTCGGCGTCGAGGATGCGGTGGCCGGCGTGGCGTCGATCAAGGCGGCGGAGATGTACGCGATCGGGGTCGGCGATCCCCGGGTGCTGGCGGAAGCCGACATCGTGATCCCGGACCTGACGGCGTTTTCCCTGGCTTGACCACAATAAAATCATAACCGCCGGGAGGAGACACCATGCAACGCCGCCGTATCCTGTTCATCCTGTTCCTGATTTACTTCGTGTTCGCGATCCTGCTCAACAGCGTGGGCACCGTGATCCTTCAGGTCATCAACAACTACGGCGTCGGCAAGTCCGCCGCCAGCGTGCTGGAAGGGTTCAAGGACCTGCCGATCGCGATCGTGTCGTTCCTGGTGGCGTCGTTCCTGCCGCGGCTGGGCTACAAGCGCGCCATGCTGGCCGGGCTGGCGATCGTGACCGGCGCATGCCTGGCGATGCCGCTGGTGCCGGGGTTTGCCACCGCCAAGCTGCTGTTCCTGTGCGTGGGCGTGGCGTTCGCGCTGGTGAAGGTTTCCGTCTACTCGACGCTGGGCCTGGTCGCCACGGGCCGCAAGGAGCACGCCGGCATCATGAACACGCTGGAAGGCTTCTTCATGGTGGGCGTGCTGTGCGCCTACTGGGTGTTCAGTTTCTTCATCGATTCGGCCAACCCGCGTTCGCAAAGCTGGCTGAACGTCTACTGGCCGCTGGCGGCGCTGTGCGCGCTGACGTTCATCCTGCTGCTGGGCACCCGTTTCGACGAGCGGCTGGCCGCGCCGCCGGCCGGCAGCACGCCGGCGCAGGATTTCGCCGCCATGCTCAAGCTGTTCTTCAAGCCGCTGGTGTGCATCTTCGTGCTCACCGCCTTCCTGTACGTGCTGATCGAGCAGAGCGTCGGTACCTGGCTACCCACCTTCAACAACGAGATCCTCCACCTGCCGGCGGCCATGAGCGTGCAGGTCACCAGTATCTTCGCCGCCTGCCTGGCGATCGGGCGGCTGTCGGCCGGCGTGGTGTTGCGCCGCCTGCACTGGTACCCGGTGATGAATGGCTGCCTGGTCGGCATGGGCGCCGTGGTGCTGGTGGCGCTGCCGCTGACGCACGGCGTGGTGCCGGACCCCGGCATCACCTGGTTCACGGCGCCGGCGGCCACGTTCCTGTTCCCGCTGATCGGCCTGTTCATGGCGCCGATCTATCCGGGCATCAACTCGGTGATGCTGAGCTCCCTGCCCCAGCACCAGCACGCGCCGATGACGGGGCTGCTGGTGATCTTCTCGGCGCTGGGCGGCACCACGGGATCGCTGATCACCGGCTACGTGTTCGGCGCCTTCAGCGGCCATTTCGCGTTCTACCTGACCCTGGTGCCGATCGCCGTTGTGCTGGTGATGCTGTTCTTCTTCCGCCGCGCGGTGGAAGGCGCCAACGGCGGCGGCGGCGCGCAGGCCTCCGCTATAATCGGCGGCCAGTCGCACTGACTTCGGCACTGATTTCCGCCCTGCTCTTCCCTGCCGCCGCATGAACCTGAAAGCCCTGGCCGACACGCTCGGCATGTCGAAGACCACCGTCAGCCGCGCGCTGAACGGCTATCCGGAGGTGTCCGAGGCCACGCGCCAGCGCGTGCTGGCCGCGGCCGCCGCCAGCGGCTACCGGGCCAATCCCGTGGCGCGCCACCTCGCCGTGGGCCGCAGCAACGTGCTGGGCATCCTTTACCCGCTGCTGCCGGCCGACCTGGGCGATCCGATGTTCCTCGACGTGGTGGGCGGCATCTCGGGCGCGCTGGAAGCGGCCGGGATGAACTTCATCATCGCGCCCGTGTCGCCCGCGAATGAACTGCCTTCCTACCAGCAGATGGTGCTGGGCCGGCGCGTGGACGGCCTGATCGTCAGCCGCACGCTGGTGGACGATCCGCGCATCGCGTTCCTGTCGGAAGCGGGGTTCCCGTTTGTCGCGCATGGGCGGACCGATGCCAGCGCCCATCATGCATGGTTCGACTACGACAACGCGGCGGGCATCCGCCTGGCGCTCGATGCGCTGATGGCGCAGGGGCATCGCCGCATCGCCCTGCTCGGCTCGCCCCAGACGCTGAACTTCGCGCGGCAGCGGCGCGACAGTTTTCTTGATTGCTTCAGCCGTGCCGGGCTGGCGGTCGATCCACGCTACCTGATCGAATCGGCGATCGACCGGCGCAGCGGGTATGGGGCGATGCAGCAATTGCTGGCCTGCGCGGAGCGCCCGACCGCCGTGATCGTGGACAACCACCTGTCCGGCGTGGGCGCAGTGCGTGCGCTGCTCGATGCCGGGATTCAGATTGGCCGCGACATGTCGCTGGTGGTGTGGGGACGGATGGCCGATGCGCTGGCCGGGCTGGATGTCGCGACCATCGACCAGCCCGATGCGCGGGCGGCCGGCGCGAAGATGGGAGCGATGCTGCTGGCACTGCTGGAGGGGGCGCCGGCGGCATCGTTGCAGGAACTCTGGCAGCCCGTGCTGCTGCCGGGGGCGTCGATCGGGCGTCGTCCGGACTGAAGGCAAGGCAGCGTCAGATGGCGCTCGGCAGCTTTTCGATCTGGCGTTCGCTGACGACGGTGAAATCCGCGAGCGATATGCTGGCCTGCCAGATGGCGGTATCGCGTTGGAACAGGACGCTTACACGTCGTCCATCCACCACCCGGTGGGACAATACCCGCGCGACGTCCTTCAGCACCGGTGTAAAGCCGCTGCCGTCCGGCCGTGAAAATCCAACGGCAAGCTGGCTGTCCTTGTGCTTGACGTTACTGCCCGGCTGGTGCGCCGAAAACTCGACATAGAGCGCCAGCGTTGGCAGGTCCTTCCGGGATTGCGCGCTTTCCTGGAGCTGCTCCACGACCGACACCACGTTCTTGTGGTCCTTGAACAGCCAGCGCGCGGGTTTGTCCATGGTGCTGACAAACAGCACATTTCTGGTTTGAAAATTGCGTCCGGAATATTTACCATCCCCAGCGTCGATGGTCAGCCGGATCATTTCGGTATCGGCCATATTGATCTGTTCGGCCTCCTGAAAGCTCAGCGCAACAGCTTTTCCCGTTTCCATCGTCTGGTCTTCGACCTTCACCACGCCCGGTCGTTCATCCGGCCCGTTGCTCCAGAATAGGTAGGCGATCACCGCCGCGCCAGCGAGCAGGCCCAGCAGCACGAGCAGGCTGAGCACCCGGTTGACGGTGACGAAAATGCGGTCTGATCTGGTTGGTGGTGCGGGGGCTGGCATATTTACTCGCTTTGAAAGTTAACAACTGAGTACCATCCGCGTGATTATGATGGATTTGATAACTTTCGCGCAGGGCCTGGCCTTAGGGAGGCATTAAATGCCGATGCTACCAGGGGGAAGCGGCAAGACGCGCGCCGGCGCAATGCAAAAAGGGCCACATGCGATGCATGTGACCCCTTTCGATTGCTATGCGATTCTGGTGCCGGCTGCCGGTTTCGAACTGGCCACCTGATGATTACAAATCAACTGCTCTACCAAATGAGCTAAGCCGGCGTGATCTGGACAGCGAAGATTATACGCTATTTGATCCTGGTGAGGGTGGGCCGGCCGCCCTTCTTGGGACCATCGCCGCCATCATCCGGGCCATTGTCGTCGGAGCGCGACGGTGCGGGCACAGGCGCGGGCGAGGAAGACGGCGACGGCACGGAAGACAGCGTCGGCGCCGGAGGTTCCGCGGTAGGGGCCGGCACAGGCGACGACGAAGACTGCCCCAGCACCGGCTCGAACGCCATGCCCTGCCCGTTCTCGTTCGCGTAAATCGCCATCACGTTATTGACGGGCACGTAGATCTCGCGCGACACGCCGCCGAAGCGGGCATTGAAGCGGATGCTGTCGTTGTCCATCTTCAGGCCGGAGGTGGCGCCGTAGCTGATGTTGAGCACGATCTCGCCCTTCTTCACGTACTCCATCGGCACCGTGGTCGCGGAATCGACTTTCACCGCCAGGTACGGCGTGTAGCCGCAATCCGTGCACCATTCGTAGATGGCGCGCAGCATGTAGGGCTTGGTTGAAATTTCTGCCATGACTATTCTTCGAAAGCCGGCGCCCCTACGGCGGCGCCGGTGTTGCGTGAGCTTGTGTGAAGCGGCCGCGAACCTGCCGCGGATTCGCCCCGGATTTATCCGATCAGCGGCGCATCACTTTCTCGGACGGCGTCAGCGCTTCGATGTAGGCCGGACGCGAGAAGATGCGTTCGGCGTACTTCATCAGCGGCGCGGCGGTCTTCGACAGTTCGATGCCGTAGTGATCGAGGCGCCACAGCAGCGGCGCCACGGCCACGTCGAGCATCGAGAATTCGTCGCCCAGCATGTACTTGTTCTTCAGGAACAGCGGCGCCAGCGTGGTCAGGCGGTCGCGGATTTCGGCGCGGGCCTTGTCGTGGCTCTTGTCGTTCGTCTTGTTGCGCTCGCTTTCCAGCGTGTGCACGTGCACGAACAGTTCTTTTTCGAAGTTGAACAGCATCAGGCGGGCACGGGCGCGCATCAGCGGGTCGGCCGGCATCAGTTGCGGGTGCGGGAAGCGCTCGTCGATGTACTCGTTGATGATGTTCGATTCGTACAGGATCAATTCGCGTTCGACGAGAATGGGCACCTGGCCGTACGGGTTCATCGTCGAGATGTCTTCCGGCTTGTTGAACAGGTCGACGTCGCGCACTTCGAAATCCATGCCTTTTTCAAACAGGACCAGGCGGCAACGCTGAGAAAATGGGCAGGTGGTGCCCGAGTAGAGAACCATCATGTTGGTAGTTCCTTAAGAAAACAAAGGGGGCGAGACCGCGAACGGTTCACCCCAGTTGGCCGCGCGGCAAGGGATAGCGCGCGGAGCAAAGACGAGACCTTACCAAAATCGGCAAGCAGAAATCAAATTTTTATTTGACTTCTTTCCAGAAGGAGGCATTCAGGCGCCAAGCCAGGAAGGCGAAGGCCGACAGGAACAGCAGTACCGCCACGCCCAGGCGCTTGCGCGTCTGCTGGGCCGGCTCCGCCATCCACTCCATGTAGCCGACCAGGTCCGCCACCGCGGTGTCGAATTCGAGCTTGCTCATGGTACCGGGCGTGATCTGCTGGAAGCCGGCGAACTTGTGCACTGTCTTGCCGGCATCGTGCGGATCCTTCTCGTCCACCCATTTCGCCCCCTGCACGCCCTGCAGCTGCCACAGCACATGCGGCATGGCCACGTTCGGGATCACCAGGTTGTTGAAACCGGTCGGCCGGGTGTCGTCCTTGTAGAAGGTGCGCAGGTAGGTGTACAGGTAATCGCCGCCGGAGCCGGCCGGGCCCGACTTCGCGCGCGAAATCACGGAAAGATCGGGCGGCACCACGCCGAACCAGGCCTTGGCATCCTTGGCCGGCATTGCCGTGGTCATCAGTTCGCCGACTTTTCCGCCGGTGAACAGCAGGTTGTTGCGGATCTGGTCTTCCGACAGGCCGATATCGCGCAGGCGGTTATAGCGCATCGACGATGCGTTATGGCAATTCAGGCAGTAATTGACGAACAGCCTGGCGCCGTTCTGCAATGCCGCCATGTCATGCGAACGGTCCGGCGCCCGGTCCAGCGGATGGCCGCCTTCGGCCCCGATGGCCAGGGCCGGCAGCAGCGTCAGCAGAGCGAGAAACTTCTTCGTGAAATTCATCATTCGTGTCCTTTGCCAGATGGGCCGGGTTCAGTGTGCATGGAAGACGACGCGATCGGGCACCTTCTTGAAGGTGCCCATCGTGCTCCACCACGGCATCAGCAGGAAGAACGCGAAGTAGTACAGCGTGCCCGCCTGCGACACGATCGTCTTGATCACCGAAGGCGGTTGCGTGCCCAGGTAACCCAGCGCCACGAACGTGAGCGCCAGCAGCGCGTACAGGACCTTGTGCCAGGTCGGGCGGTAGCGGATCGACTTCACCGGCGAATGGTCCAGCCATGGCAGGAACGCCAGGATCACGACCGAACCGCCGAAGAACACCACGCCCCAGAATTTCGCATCGAGCACCTGCGGCAGCATGCCGATGATGGCCACGATGGCGATCACGGCGATCACGGCCTTGGTGCGGAACGCCAGCTTCGACTTCAGCCACAGGAAGCTCACATAGGCGGCCACCGCGACCATCAGCACCCACATGAAGTCGGCGGTGACGGCGCGCAGCACCGAGTAGAACGGCGTGAAGTACCAGGTCGGCGCGATGTGCAGCGGCGTTTTCAGCGGATCGCCCGGCAGGAAGTTGTTGTACTCCAGGAAGTACCCACCCATTTCCGGCGCGAAGAACACCACCGCCGAAAAGATCAGCAGGAACACCGACACGCCGAACAGGTCGTGAACCGTGTAATACGGATGCGACGGGATCGAATCGAACGGGTGGCCGTCCGGCCCCAGGTTTTCCTTGACCTCGATGCCGTCCGGGTTCGACGAGCCCACTTCGTGCAGCGCGATCAGGTGCGCCGCTACCAGGCCCAGCAGCACCAGCGGGATCGCGATCACGTGGAACGCGAAGAAGCGGTTCAGCGTGGCATCGGACACCACGTAGTCGCCGCGGATCCACAGCGACAGGTCGGGCCCGATCAGCGGGATGGCGCCAAACAGGTTGACGATCACCTGCGCGCCCCAGTAGGACATCTGTCCCCATGGCAGCAGGTAGCCGAAGAACGCCTCGGCCATCAGGCACAGGAAGATGGCGAAACCGAACAGCCAGATCAGTTCGCGCGGCTTGCGGTAGGAACCATACAGCAGCGCCCGCGTCATGTGCAGGTAGACGATGATGAAGAATGCCGAGGCGCCGGTGGAGTGCATGTAGCGCACCAGCCAGCCCCACGGCACTTCGCGCATGATGTACTCGACCGAGGCGAACGCCAGGTTGGCGTCCGGCTTGTAGTGCATCGTCAGGAAGATGCCCGTCACGATCTGCAGCACCAGCACCAGCATGGCCAGCGAGCCGAAGATGTACCAGAAGTTGAAGTTCTTCGGTGCGTAGTAGCGGCCCCACTGGTCGTTCCACAGCTTGGTCAGCGGAAAGCGGTCGTCGACCCAGCCCAGCGCCTTTTGTGCCGCCGGCGCATCGGCCGGCAGTTTCGTCTCCTTGAACGCGCCCATGTTATGCCTCGCCTTTCTCGTCTTTGCCGATCAGGATGCGGGTATCGCTCAGGTACATGTGGCGCGGCACCACCAGGTTGTCCGGCGCCGGCTTGTTCTTGAAGACGCGGCCGGCCAGGTCGAACGTGGAACCGTGGCAGGGGCAGAAGAAGCCGCCGGCCCAGTCGTCGGGCAGCGATGGCTGCGGGCCGGGGGCGAACTTGGTGGAGGGGGAGCAGCCGAGGTGGGTGCAGATGCCGATGGCAACCAGGTATTCGGCCTTGCGGGCGCGCGCCTCGTTGATGCAGTACTCGGGCGTGAATTCGTCGGGATTGCGCTTCGAGGCGGGATCGGCCACCTGGCCATCCGTCTTCTTCAGCGAAGCGAGCATTTCAGGGGTGCGGCGCAGCACCCAGACCGGCTTGCCGCGCCATTCGACGGTGACCATTTCACCAGGGGCAAGGGAGGAAATATCGACTTCGACCGGTGCGCCTGCGGCCTTGGCGCGCTCGGAAGGTTGAAACGTGCTGACCAAGGCGCCTGCCGTGCTGATGCCTATCACGCCACCCGCGGCGCAGGTGGCCACTAACAGACCTCGCCGGCTGGGATCGACCTGCTTCTCAATGCTCATACAAACCCCAATCTTATAAAAATTCGAATATTTGTAAAGCGACAACAGACCTCTAGCAACACAAAATTATAAGTGAACATAAACGCTTATTGAAGCGAAACGTTGCAATAGTAAAAATAGTCACCATGTTGCAGCGCACTGCAAACACGGGTCAAACGCTTGGGTCAGGCGTTGAAAAAACAGTATCATCCTCCGGTAACTACCACTACAGGAGGACGGCATGGCGATGATGAACGAATTCAAGCAATTTGCGATGCGGGGCAACGTGATCGACCTGGCGGTCGGCGTGATCATCGGCGCCGCTTTCGCCAAGATCGTCGATTCGCTGGTGCAGGACATCATCATGCCGCCCATCGGCAAACTGATCGGCGGGCTCGATTTCGCCAACTATTACCTGCCGCTCAATAACCAGGACCCGAACCTGCCGCTGCTCGAAGCGAAGAAGCTCGGCGCGGTGCTCGCCTACGGGAATTTCCTCACCATCCTGTTAAACTTCCTCATCCTGGCATTCGTGATTTTCCAGATGGTGCGGCTGGTACAAAAGGCCCGTAATCGCCTGGAACAACCCGGCAAGGCGCCCGAAGCGGCACCGCCGGCGGAAGACGTGCTGCTGTTGCGCGAAATCCGCGACGCCCTGAAAAAATAACCGAGCGGCCACGAGCCGCCATCATGTAGGAACGCCATGCAGCGACTGTGGTTATTGTTTGCGCAAGCGGTGACCATCGTTCTGGCACTGTACTTTGTTTATTCGGCGGTGCAGCCGAAGTGGCCGCCCGCGCGCCCCGGCACCGTGCAACAGCTCGGTACCCCGACGCAGCCGGCCTCGGCGATGGTGGCGGCACCCGCGCCCACGCCGAACTCGTTCCGCACCGCTGCGGGCCGGGCGATGCCGGCCGTGGTCAACATCCTCACGTCGAAGGCGTTGCCGCAAAAGCACCCGCTGATGCGCGATCCGTATTTCCGGCGATTCTTCGGCGACCGCGACAACGACAGCGAAGAGGAAGAGGACGATCCGAACAGCCTGGGCTCGGGCGTGATCGTCAGCCCGGACGGCTATATCCTCACCAACTTCCACGTGGTGGAAGCGGCCGACGAGATCGAGGTGGTGCTGGCCGATGGCCGCAAGGCTTCCGCCAAACTGGTGGGCACGGATCCGGAAACGGACCTGGCCGTCATCAAGATCGACCTGAAGCAGCTGCCCGCCATCATCCTGGGCAACGTGGAGGGCGCCAAGGTGGGCGACGTGGTGCTGGCGATCGGCAATCCGTTCGGCGTTGGCCAGACAGTGACGATGGGCATCATCTCCGCGCTGGGCCGCAACAACCTGCACATCAACCATTTCGAGAACTTCATCCAGACCGACGCGGCGATCAACTTCGGCAACTCGGGCGGCGCGCTGATCGATACCAACGGCAACCTGCTGGGCATCAATTCGGCGATCTATTCGCAGACCGGCGGCTCGGTGGGCATCGGTTTCGCGATCCCGGTCAGCACGGCGAAGACAGTGATGGAATCGATCATCAAGAGCGGCCACGTGGTGCGCGGCTGGATCGGCGTGGAGTCGCAGGAAATCACGCCCGAGCTGGCGCAAAGCTTCGGCCTGCAGCGCGACAGCGGCGCGATCATCGCCGGCGTGGTGCGCAACGGCCCGGCCGACAAGGCCGGCATGAAGCCGGGCGACATCCTGGTTTCCGTCGACGGCAAGGCGGTGCGCGACACCAACGAGATGCTGAACCTGATCGCCCAGCTGCAGCCGGGCGGCAAGGCCACGATGCGCGTGCTGCGCAAGAACCGCGAATCCGAACTGGCCATCACGGTGGGCAAGCGCCCGGTCCCGAAAAAGTAAGCCGACAAAGTAAGCCGACAAACAAGCGAAATCAAGAGAACCGAATGCACCTGCGTGACCTGAACGGCTACCTGCAAGAGCTGGCCGAGAACAACAACCGCCCTTGGTTCGTGATGAACAAGCCGCGCTACGACATCCTGCGCGAGGAATTCCTGGAACTCGTCACGCAAGTGATCGTCGAGGCGGGAAAGTTCGACCGCGAGGTCAAGTTCTGCAACCCGAAGAAGGCGATCTTCCGCATCAACCGCGATGTGCGCTTTGCCCACGACAAGAGCCCGTACAAGACGAACTTCTCGGCCGCTCTCGCCCCGAGCGACCTGCGGCGCCCGAGCCAGTCCGGCGGCCCCACCTATTACTTCCAGCTCAACGGCCACGGCCAATTGCAGTTCGGCGCCGGCGAATACATGCCGCCGCCGCACCGGCTGCGCGCATTGCGCCGGCACATGGTGGAAGACGCGGCGGGATTTCGCAAGGCACTCAATAGCCGCGGGCTGAAGGCCACCTACGGCACCATCCAGAACGAAGGCAAGCTGCAACGCCCGCCCAAGGGGTTCGATCCCGAACACGAACATATCGAGTTCATCAAGCTGAAGAGCTTTTTCGTGTGGACCGACGTGGACCTGGACCTGAACGATCCGGATGCGCTGCTGCCGCTGATCGCCGGCGGCTTCAAGGATGCGCTGCCGCTGGTGCAGTGGATGCGCGCGGCCAGGGTGGACGAGGAAGACCAGGCGGCATAGCGGCGCAGGAAGGGCGGCGCGCTGCCGTCACCTTCCCTGCAGCCAGTCCTCCAGGAACTCGACGCATACGCGCAGCCTGGCGGACGTGGACAGCCGCGACGGGTAGATCGCCCACACGTCCGCCGGCTGCTCGTAGCCCGGCAGCACGCGCACCAGCTCGCCCCGTTCGATCGACGGCCCCACGTCCCACACGGAGCGCAGGATGATGCCGTGGCCATCGAGCGCCCAGCCATGCACCACTTCGCCGTTGCTGGCCGACAGCGGGCCGCGCACCTTCACCGTTTCCAGCCCGTGCGGGCCCCGCAGGGTCCAGCGGCCGAAATCCTCGTTGCGCTCGCGGATCACGATGCAGCGGTGTGCCGCCAGGCCGGCCAGCGTGTCCGGCGTGCCGTGTTCCGCAAGGTAGGCCGGCGCGGCGCACAGCACGCGCGCGTTCGAGGCGATGCGGCGCGAAATCAAGTGCGGCTCGTGCGCCCGGCCCACGCGGATATCGAGATGAAAATCCTCGGCGATCAGGTCCACCGAACGGTCCAGCAATTCCAGCTGGATTTCCAGCGCCGGATAGCGCTTCGCCAGCGCGGACAGTGCCGGCGATACGCGGTTGCGGCCGAAGCCGGAACTGGTGCAGATGCGCAGCAGGCCGGCGGGCGCCATCTTTTCCGTCGATACCGCTTCGCCCATCTGTTCCACGTCTTCCAGGATCCGCAGTGCCCAGCCGTGCACCACGCTGCCTTGCTCGGTCAGCGTCACGGTGCGGGTGGTGCGATGCAGCAGCCGCACCCCCATCGCATACTCCAGCATCCCGATGCGCTTGCTGACGAAGGCGTTGGAGACGCCGAGCGCGCGGGCCGTGGCGGCAAAACTCTTCAGGCGCACCACGCCGGCGAACAGCTGGAGGTCGTCCAGCTCGGGCATATTCTTCACGATTCGTGCACAGTGGAGTGACGGAATTGCCGATTATATCCATTCCGTAAAGACGGTATGCTGGACGAATTCGATCGACACCTGACAGGAGACCATATGGATACGCAACGCATCGCCGTCATCGCCGGCGACGGCATCGGCAAGGAAGTGATGCCCGAGGGCCTGCGCACGCTGCGCGCCGCGGCAAAACGCTTCGGCCTGCCGCTGGAATTCACCACGTTCGAATGGGCCAACTGCGACTACTACCGGCAGCACGGCAAGATGATGCCGGACGACTGGTTCGCCCAGCTGAAGGACTTCGATGCCATCTACTTCGGCGCCGTGGGCTGGCCGGACACCGTGCCCGACCACGTGTCGCTGTGGGGTTCACTGATCCAGTTCCGCCGCCAGTTCGACCAGTACGTGAACCTGCGCCCGGTGCGGCTGATGCCGGGCGTGCCGTGCCCGCTGGCGAACAGGCAGCCGGGCGACATCGATTTCTACGTGGTGCGGGAAAATACCGAGGGCGAGTACTCGTCCGTCGGCGGCCGGCTGTTCGAAGGCACCGAACGCGAGACGGTATTGCAGGAATCCGTATTCACCCGCAAGGGCGTGGACCGCATCCTGAAATATGCGTTCGAGCTGGCGCAGTCGCGCCCGAAAAAGCACCTGACCTCGGCGACGAAATCGAACGGCATCGCGATCAGCATGCCTTACTGGGACGAGCGCGTGAAAGCCATGGCGCCGTCATACGACGACGTGCAGTGGGACCAGTACCACATCGACATCCTCTGCGCGCGCTTCGTGCTGAGCCCCGAGCGCTTCGACGTGGTGGTGGCATCGAACCTGTTCGGCGACATCCTCTCCGACCTGGGCCCGGCCTGCACGGGCACGATCGGCATCGCGCCATCGGCGAACCTGAACCCGGAGCGCACGCTGCCATCGCTGTTCGAACCGGTACACGGCTCGGCGCCGGACATCTTCGGCAAGAACATCGCCAACCCGGTGGCGATGATCTGGAGCGGCGCGATGATGCTGGACTTCCTCGGCAACGGCGACGCGCGCTTCAAGGCGGCGCACGACGCGATCATGGCCGCCGTCGAGCAGGTGCTGCGCGACGGACCGCACACGCCGGACATGCGCGGCACTGCCGACACCACGCGCATGGGCGAAGCGATCGCCGCGCTGATCTGAACGTGCCGGGCTGAACATACACGGCTGGCTGTACCGGCCTGGATGTCCCGGCCCGCCGCGGATGCCGTTCATCTCGCGGAAAATGCAGTTCGTCGCATCCGCATGGTGGAAGAACCGCGTCCTCCCTATAGTTCAATCAACGCAGCACAACATCAACGGAACCTCAACTGATCGAACCAAGGGAGCACGTCATGAACATCGCCAAACACATGGAAACCATCTTCCTCGCCACCCTCGTCCTGATCGGCGCAACCGGCATCGCCACGGCCGCCGTCTCGAAATACCAGCGCGTGGCACCGGAGCCGAAGGTCTATGCCGTGGCAAGCGAGGGTGCGCCGATGGCGGTCGTGAAGGTGACGGCGAAACGCCTGACCGCCGCCGAAAAAGCGGCGCTGTAATTTCACCGCCACGCGAGCGGCTGGAGAGCCTGGCGAACCAGTCGTTCCATCCAGCGATGCCGGGCCACGCAAACCGGCATCGAGCCGGCATTGAGCCGGCAATGCGCCGGCAATGCGCCGGCAATGCGCCGGCAATGCGCCGCAATCCTGCGGTACCCGGCCCCCTGCATGGCCGGTGCAGGATGCCGACACGATCACCCGTGTCAGGGGGCCTGCAAGGTGCCCTGCGCGGATATTTTCCCGGCATGCACGATGTCCGGGCGCTGGTCCCGGCCCAGCACGATGCGCAGGTCGGCCATCGCCGTGCCGTTGCCCGGCATGGCGCGTGGCGCCGGCAAGCCGAGACGTTGTGCCAGCGCCAGCGCCCTGGCGGCCACGGCCGCATCCGCGCCATTCCTGTACTCGATGCGTGTCGCCTGCACGGCAAAGGGCTTCACATTCGACAGCCGGACCGACTTCCATTGCGGCCCCCCGAGCCGGCGCGCCCATGCGGCGGCCATGCCGCGCACGCCATTGCCGTTGCTGATTTCGAGCCGCATGCCGGCCTCGCCGCTCGCCGGTGCGCCGGGTGCCGCGAGAGGCAGCGAAGCCACGGAAACCACGGACGCCAAGGAAGGCACGGAGAACACGGGAGTCATCGCGGGTGCGGCCGGAGCAGCCACGCGGCGCAGCTCGAACACGGCACCGACCTGCCGCACTTCGGTGCGCATCATGTCCGCCGGCCAGGGCGTGGCGCGCCGTACTGGCTCCGATGCCGGCCCCGATGCCGGCGCCGAGGCCGGTGCCGGTGCCGACGTCGGTGCCGGTGCTGGCGCCAGCGCGGCCGGGGCAGCCGTCCCGGTCATCGCATAATCCTGGCCGATATCGTGGGTGCGCAGCATGCGCGCCTGTTTCATCATCTGCAGCGCGCGGTCGGTCTGGCCCAATGTTTCCAGTACGGCGGCCAGGTGCTCCCAGGCGAGCGGCCGGTATGGATCGAGCACGCAGGCCTGCTCCAGCATCGCCAGCGCTTCTTCCCGCTTGCCCTGCAGGTGCAGCGCGTAGCCGAGATTACCCAGCAGGAAGGCACGCTCCGCGGCGGGCAGCGCCTCGCCTTCTTCCACCAGCGTGCGCCACAGCGCGATCGCCTTGCCATACTCGCCTTGCCCGGCCAGCAGCACGGCCATGCCATTGCGGGCGGCGGCATGGCGGGGATCGCGCTGCAATGCCTGCTCCCATGCCCGGCGCGCCTGCGCAAGGCGTTGCGCGGCGTGTTCGGCGCGGCCGAGCGCATAGTATGCGTCGGCGCTGGCGAATGGTACCGGAGCCTTCACCGGCTGCGCGCCGCAGGCGATCAGCAGCGCGCTGGCGCATGCCGTACTCACCATTTTGCCTGTCATCTTCATGCCGTCTCCTCGTCAAGATTGCTCAGCGCTCGCCGCTCATCGCAGGCAGCACCACCGTCATCAGCTGGATCGCCGCCGGTCCCGCGAGCACCACCATCAAGGTGGGGAACATGCAGAAGATCAGCGGGAACAGCAGTTTCAGGCCGATCTTCGCCGCGGCCTCTTCGGCCATCAGTGAACGCTTCAGCCGCAGGTTGTCCGCATGCACGCGCAACGAATCGCCCATGCTGGTACCGAAACGCTCGGCCTGGATCAGCATCGCCACCAGCGAATCGACATCGTCCACGCCGCTGCGCAAGGCGAAATTGCGCAGCGCCTTTTCCTTCGAGAAGCCGGCACGCATTTCCATCAGCACCAGTTGCAGCTCTTGCGCCAGGACGGCGCTCTTGACGTCGATCTCGGCCGCCACCTTCGTCATCGCACGTTCCAGCGACAAGCCCGCCTCCACGCATACGGTCAGCAGGTCGAGCGCATCCGGCACATTTTCGAATACCTCGCGCTTGCGCCGTTCCGCAGCACGCGAAAGCGCCACGTTCGGCAGGTAATAGCCAATGCCGGCGCTGACGAGCAGCAGGGACAGCAGGTTGTCGGGCACCATGCCGCCCGACGTGCCGGCTGCCAGCGCGATGATCGCGGGAATACCCAGCGCCAATGCGGTCTTCGCGGCGAAATACAGCGTGGGCGCCGTGGGATTGCGCCAGCCGGCATTGATGAACCTCGTTCGCAGCGGCGAGCGCTCCCAGCCTTCTTCCGGCAGCGACAACTTCGTCAGCGGCTTGGCGGCGCGTGCCACACGCTCGATCCATTCGCCATTCTTTGCTGCCGGTTCGGGCTTGTCGGTGTCACGGCTCATGCGCAGCCGCTGCCGCAGCGGAATCGGCGAAAAGATCGCCACCGCGACCAGTGCGACCGCCGCAACCACCAGGAAAACGATCAGCAGGAATGCAATCTGTGCGTTGTTCATACCCGTATCCTCACCATCTTGCGCATCCACAGGATGCCGAACACCATCGCGCCGGCCGAGCCCCATAGCATCTGGGTACCGGGCTCGGTGGTCCATAACACACTGATATACTCCGGGTTGACGAGGCTCATGAAGACCAGCATGATCAGCGGCAGCAGGCCGAGGATCCAGGCCGACATGCGGCCCTCGGCCGACAGCACGCGGATCTGTCCCAGCAGCTTGAGCCGGGCACGCGTGAGCCGGCTGACATTGGCCAGCAACTCGGCCAGGTTGCCGCCCGATTCGCGCTGGATCAGCACGGCCAGCACGAAGTAGCGCAGGTCGGTCAGCGGAATGCGGCCGGCCATGTTGTGCAGCGCTTCATTCATCGGCACGCCGTAGTTGATTTCCTCATAGGTTGCCTTGAACTCGGCGCAGAGCGGTTCGGGAATCTCGTCGCCGACCATTTTCAGCACATTGGAGAACGAATGCCCGGCGCGCAGACCACGCGCGAGAAAGTCCGCTGCCTCGGGCAGCTGCTGCTCGATCTTTTTCAGGCGCTTGCCGCGCAATTTCACCAGCAGGCCATATGGCGCCACGAGCGCCAGCGCCAGCAGCGCGAGTACCGCCGGCACCGGCAACGGCATGATGGCGGCCAACAGCAGCGCCCCCAGCAGCAGCCCCGCCGAACCCCCCAGGAACTGCGCGACCTGCCAGCGTACGCCGGCCTGCAGCAGCAGCCGGTCGACGGCGGCCAGTTGCGGGATCCGGCGCAGCCATCCGTCCAGCTCGGGCGAGGCGGCATACTTGCGCTGCTTGAGGATGCTGATGCGTTCGCCGCCCTCCCTGCGCCCGGCCATCAGGTCGAGCCGCCGCGCGATACGGCGCGCGCTGCCGCCGTGGCTGGTGCTCCACCACAGCCACGCACCTTCCACCATGAAGATCACGGCGGCGAAAACCAGCACCGCGAATGCGGTGAAGACGATATCCACGGCGCTCTCCTATTCGAACACGCGGTCGGGATCGAACACGCTGTCGGGCACGGGTACCCCGAACATCCTGAGCCGCTCGGCGAAGCGGGGCCGCACACCGGTGGCGTAGAAATGACCTTGCACCTTGCCGGCGGCATCGACACCCGTCTGCTCGAAGTGGAAGATTTCCTGCATCGAGATCACCTCGCCTTCCATGCCCGTGACTTCCTGCAGGCTGACGAGCTTGCGCGCGCCATCGGTGAGACGGGACACCTGCAGTACGACGGTGATGGCGGAAGCGATCTGCTGCCGTGCCGCGCGCGGCGTCAGGTTCACGCCTGACATGCCCACCATGTTTTCCAGCCGCGTCAGCGCGTCGCGCGGCGTGTTCGAGTGGATCGTCGCCAGCGACCCTTCGTGGCCCGTGTTCATCGCCTGCAGCATGTCCATCGCTTCGGCGCCGCGCACCTCGCCCAGGATGATGCGGTCGGGCCGCATCCGCAACGCGTTGCGAACCAGCGCGCGCTGGTTGACCTCGCCCTTGCCCTCGATGTTCGGCGGGCGCGTTTCCAGCCGCACCACGTGCGGCTGGCGCATCGCCAGCTCGGCGGCATCCTCGATCGTGACGATCCGCTCGGACGGCGGGATATAGCCGGACAGCACGTTCAGCAGCGTGGTCTTGCCGCTGCCGGTGCCGCCCGAGATCAGGATGTTGATCTTCGCGTGGCCCAGCGCCTGCAGCACCTGCATCATCGGCGGCGTGAGGCTCTTCAGTTCGATCAGGTTCTGTATCGTCAACGGATTGGCCGAGAAACGCCGGATCGACAGGATCGGGCCATCCACCGCCAGCGGCGGAATGATCGCGTTGACCCGTGAACCATCCGGCAGGCGCGCATCGACCATCGGGCTCGATTCGTCCACGCGCCGGCCCACGCGCGACACGATCTTCTCGATGATCTTCATCAGGTGGGCATTGTCGGTGAATGTCACGTCCGTCAGTTCGAGCCGGCCGCCCCGCTCCACGTAGACCTGTTTGCAGGTATTGACCAGGATGTCCGAAATACTGTTATCGGACAACAGGCGCTCCAGCGGGCCGAAGCCCAGCATCTCGTGCTGGATGTCGAGCACCAGGTGGTGCCGTTCGGCCTGGTTGAGCACGATGCGCTCGTCCTCGATGATGCGCTGCACCAGCAGCGCCAGCTCGTGCTTGAACTGCTCGGCCGTCAGCCGCTTGAGGCGTTCGAGGTCGATGCGGTCCAGGATCAGCTGGTGCATCGTGGCCTTCAGCTCCTGGTAGGCGGCCTGCGACTGCACTTGCAGCGTGGCGCCATTGCCGCGGGCCTCTTCCGCCAAAGCCAGGCGTTCGCGCAAACTCATGATGTGATCCTTTCAGGTTTCTGGCCTGCATCGCTGCGGCCGAACAGGCGGTCGAACAGGCCCTTGGTTTCGGTGACGCGGCGCGCCGTCACCAGCTCGACCAGGTCGGCCAGGCTGCGGGCAACCGCGCTGCCGCGCGACAGCTGCAACACGGGAATGCCCTGGTTGACCGAGTCGGTGGCCGACGCGTAGTCGTTCGGCATCGTGTGCATCACTTCCGCGCCCAGCGCATGCTCCAGGTCGGACAGGCGCAGCTTGCCGCCCTTCTCATAGCGGTTGACGATCAGCCGCGTGCGCTCGGCCGGATAGCCCAGCGAGCGGAAGATATCGAGCAGCCGGCGCCCGTCCCGGATATCGGGCAGCGCCAGCTGCAGCACCGGGTAGATCGCATCGGCGCTGTCCAGCGCGCGCAGCGACAGCGCATCGATCTGGCGGCCCATGTCCAGCAGCACGTAGTCGTAGTGCTTGCGTGCCACGCGCAGGATCGTGTCCATGTGCTCCGGCTTCATGTCCACCACGTGGGCCGGATCGTCGGCGCCGGCCAGGACGCCGAAGTTGGGCGTCACATGCACCAGGCAGGATTCCAGGAAGGCGCCATCCATGCGGCCGATCTGGGCGCAGATATCCGACAGCGTCATCGTCGGTTTCTGGTCGGAGACATACAGCGTGGCGTCGCCGAACTGGCCATGCAGGTCGATCAGCAGCACTTTCTTTTCCGCCAGGGCACCCAGCGCGTAGCCGAAATTGGCGGCGATGAACGTGGCGCCGCTACCGCCCTTGCAGGATATGAACGCGAACACCTTGCCGTCGCGCATGCGGGTGACGCCCGACTCGATTTCGATCCGGTCGATCGCTTCATGAAACGCGCGGTGCACGAGCGGCAGCTGCAGCACTTCGCGGATGCCGGTCCGCATCGCGCGGATCAACAGGTCCTGGTGCGCCTCGCGCGCCAGCAGCATGAACCGGGCTTCCGGATACAGGCGGGCCAGGCGCTCCACCATTCCCCATTCGCCGGGTTCCACGCCGCTGGCGTCGAAAATCACCAGATCGGGCGGTTCGGGAAGAATCCGGTCGGTGGCGTCGCGCAATCCCTGGCGCGATGCGACGAGCTGCACTGCCGGCAGCCGGGCGGAACCCTGCGCGGCGATTTCGGCGTGCAGCAGGCTATCCTTGCTGATCATGAGGGCTTTCATGGCGAACTTTCCTATTGTTTAGAGACAGTTATTCACGCCCGGCCGGTAGCCGAGCGTTTCAGCCTTGACGACGGTGGCCGCCATCGGCACGGGCCCGGCCATGCCGGGCAGCAGGCCCGTCATCGGCTGGTGGGCCAGCGGCGTGCATGCGCCGCTGGCGTCGCTGCAAATGCTGGCCCGCACGAAGCGAATGCAGGATGCGCCGGAAGGGTCTTGCATGCAGTTGCGGATGTTTTCGACCGGACAGGCCGGCATCGACCCGGCCCCGATCGCCGTGCCGTCGGCACGGAGGTATTCGATCCGCACTTGCGCGGGCCCGAGGTTGGGCGCCAGTACCAGGGGGCCATCGTCGCCGGCATTGCGGAACAGGGCGTGCCGCCTGACCACCGCCAGGTCGGCCGCGACGGAAAAATCCGTCATCGCCGCGGCGCGCGCGGCCTGGCGCGTCACTTCCTGCACGGTGTTGGACACGAAGAGCATGCGCGCCACTTCCATCGTGCCGAACATCATCACCAGGAACATCGTCATGCATAGCGCCAGTTCGACCATGAGCGCACCGCCCTCGCGGCGCAGCGGAGCGTGGGCAAGGTGTTCAGGGCACATAATCGAGCTCGCTGTCGAAGTCGAGGGCCGCGCCTTCCCGGAGACCGAGAAGATCGAACGTGTACCCGTCGTTGAAAATGGTGTCGGCGAATTCGGTGCGTGCCGTGACCGTGACCTGGGTAAGATTCGTGATCCCGCAAGCACCATTGTTGCACCTCGCTTCCACGGTATCCCCCGGCACGATGTCGATTCCGGAGGATCGCGCCGCGGTATTGACCAGGGCACTTCCGGCCTCTCTCATGCGAGTGGCAGCACCGGTGCCGCTCACCTGTTCGATCGGCCGCGCAGCGATGATGCGCGCCGCGTTGTACACGCTTTTCTCCATCGCGATCAGGTGCCACGTGAACCGCCCGAACAGCACGATCGTGGCGAGGACCAGCATGCCGAGGCTCATTACCACCGCCAGCTCGATCGCGGCGGTGCCGCGCTCGCGGTATCTTGAAACGTTCATCGGAACACCTCCACGTTGCTGTCGACTTCTTCTTCCCGCACAACGCCGGCGAACTCGCCAGGCACCTCGCCGGCGCTGGCCCTGGCGGTCAGGAAAAACCGGCCATAGGCCAGCACCCGCGCGCGCGGCGCCGCGCCGGCGGGCGCCGCGGCGGCGCAATCGAGCAGCGGGATCAATAGCAGCCGCCGCCCCCGGCGCCAGGGATCGGCACCGGAAATGTGGTGCGCCGACGCCGCGCTCATGTACGGCGTCTGGGTAGCCCATTTGCTGGGTATCGCCGTGGCGCCGGGATACAGCTTGGCCCAGTCGGTCATGGTGAAACTGCCGCCGATGGCACCGCCGGGCTGGCTGGCGGAGGTCCACTTCGCCGTACCGTAAGCCCACAGGCTGCCGTATGCGTTTGCCGCGACCGGCTGGCCCGGTGGCAGATCGGCGACGGTTGCCAGCCTGCCGTCGGCCGTGGAAGACTGGGCGCTGGCGCCGAGCTGGGTTCCCTGCCAGCCGGGCGACTGGAACTCCCGCACGTTGCGGTCGTTCGGCGCGCCCTCCGCGCTGCACAGGTTCGCGAACTGGCTGAAGCGCGTGTTGAGCTGGTTTGCCAGCGCGAACGCGTCGCCGCCCTTTTGCAGGTGCAGCTGCCCGCTGCCGATGCCGCTATAGCCCAGCTTGCCAGCGCACATGAAGGGACCAAGCGCATTCCAGTCGCCGGCCGTGGCAGCCCCACTGGGAGGTGTCACTGGGTTGACCAGGTAATACGCATGCGTTGTGGCGCGCGGATTCAGGCGCAGCAGGTTATAGGTCACGCCATAGCGGAAGCCGTACGTCACCACTTCGGAGGTCGCCGCGGAGAACGCACGTGTGCCGTTCGGCGTTTCCGAGAGCGCACAGATGGCCAGCGGCGTGGCGTTCAGCATCGTGGGGCCGGCCACCGCCACGGCCCCCACGCCGATGCCCGCGCCGGAGCCGAACATGGCCATCAGGATGGGCTGCAACTGGTGAACGGCATTGTCGAGCGCGCTCATGTCGAACCGCGCATACGTGATCCCGGCCGGTGCGGCTCGTACCTCGGCGGCTGTCATCCATGCGCCAGGGGCCGCATCCGGACTGGCGGAAAAACGCAGCGCGCTCCCCTGCGTACCCGCGTTCCAGGGCAGCCGCCCTTCGATACCGAGACGCTTGGTGCCGGCGATGGCGAGCGCGGAAGCCATGGCCGCGTCCACGCCGCCCGACGTGCCATTGAGCTGCTGCGCCGCGGCCAGTGCGATCGCATCGGCCGCGTTCTGCAACTGCACCTTGCGGTAATACACCAGGCCCAGGTCCGTCACCAGGCCGGCAAAGCCCAGTATGATCATGAGCATGAAGGCATACATGATCAGGATCGCGCCGCCCTGGCGCGCCCGCGCGGCGCCTGGTGGAAGGCGCAATCCGCAGCGCACGCTCATTTCGCACCGCTGACGCCGATGGTGAACACGCTCGAGGGCGGCGGCGGCTCGGTGAACGATTTCTGGTAGCGCTGCTGCGACGCGGCGGCGGCCTGGCCGTCGATCCCCGCCACCGGCCGGCGATCCCGCGCGGCTTCGGGGTTGATGATCTGCTGGGCGAACGCGGCACGGGTCGCGTCGCCGAAGCGCGCATCCCATTGCGGCGTGCGCGAGACGCAGCCGGCAGTCGCGCAGGCGAGCATGGCAATGATGAAGTACGGTTTCATGGGTTCTCCTCACTTCAGCTGGAAGCCGGACGATGCCGCCGGCGCCGGGGTTGTCGCTGCGGGCGCACGCCCTTCCATTTTCCCGTTGATGAACAGTCCGCCCCGGCCGGCGGGCTGCAGTGCATCGGTGGGCAACGCGTGGCCGGGCGGCAGCGGCTTGACCAGGTGCGCCGTGACGACGAACAGCAGTTCGCTGCGGTCGTTCTGGAAGTCGGTGCTGCGGAACAGCGTGCCGAGTACCGGCACTTCGCCCAGCGCGGGCAGCGCATTGATGTTGCTGACCTGGTTATTGCGGATCAGGCCGCCGATGGCGAAACTCTGCCCGTCGAACAGCTGCACCGTGGTGGTGGCGCGCCGCGTGGTAATCACCGGCATGATGGCGCCGCCGGTGATGCCGTTGGCGGAAATGCCGATGCCTTCGCGCGACAGCTCCGAGACTTCCGGCGCCACTTTCAGGTTGATGCGTCCGCCCGCCAGTACTGTGGGGGTAAAGCGCAGGCCCACGCCGAATTCCCTTTCTTCCAGCGAGATCCTGTTGTTGTCCTGTGCCACGGGGATGAAGATCTTGCCGCCGGCCAGGAAGCTGCCTTCCTGGCCGCTGATCGCCATCACCGTGGGTTCGGCCAGCAGGCGCACCAGGCCGTCATTGCGCTCCCCATCGATCTGCAACTGCGTGCCCGCCGCCTTGAACAGGTTGATGCCGCCCTTCAGTGAACCGGTAAGGAAATTGGACAGCAGCGACGTGGTCCATTCCCCGCCATGCTTGCGGATGGCGGTGCCGGCTTCGAGCTTGTCGAGCAGACTCTTCGATACCTCGGCGATTTTCACCTCCAGCATGACCTGCTGCGGCGAACTCACGCCCAGCAGGTTGACGATGCGCGCACCGCCCGCGCTGGCCTGGCTCGTGCTGGCCAAGCTCGCACTTTCCTCGCCGGCCTTGCCGGCGGCAACCGGCTTGGCGGGCCGGCGCACATAGGCCTGCGCCAGTTCCAGCACGCGTGCCAGCGTGCCGCCATCGGCGACCGTGCCGCTCAGCACCAGCGTATCGGCGGCGGCCGTCACCTTGATGTCCTGCTCTTCCGGCAGCACCGAAGCCAGCGTGGCACGCAGGCCCGTGACATCCATCGCCACGTTCACTTCGATCACGCTGCAGTTGCCGCTTTTTCCCTGCACGATCATGTTGGTGCTGCCGACATCGACGCCCACCAGGTACAGCGTTTCCGGCGCCACCAGCATGGCCTGCAGCACGGCCGGATTGCCGACGCTGCGGTTGACGACGGGTTCGGGCAGCCGCATCAGCGTGGACTTGCCGATCTGCAGGTCGAGCTGGCCGGGCGCCGCTGCCTGGCCGCGGCAGCGCGGGCCTTCCGTCCGTTCCACCGGTGCCGGCTTGCGCGGCTCGACCGGTGCGGCGGCCGGGCTAGCCGGGGGAGTCAGGGTAAGGACCGGGGCCGGCGTGGCAGCGCCTGCGGTGCGGGCCGCCAGCATGCAGGCGAGAATAATCATTGGACAGTTTTTCATGATGGCTTCCTTACAGGCATTCCTGGCGGCTCTTCAGGCCGTCGATGGCGCCGATACAGTGGCGCGGCCTGGCCGCTGCGACTTGCCGCACGGCCGCCACGCGCTTCACGGGCGGAGCCGGTGGCGGCGGGGCAGGTTCGGCAATTCCCAGCAGGCTGTTCTTGGTTGCGCCCGTCGTGGTGGCGTCGCGCGGATCGACCTGGTTGCGCAGCACCAGCGACAGGCTGCCCACGGAGCGCGCCAGGTCGAGCTTTTCCGCCTGTTCCGGCGCCACCTCGAGCGTTACCGCGTTGACGACTCTGGGCTTGGTATCGTCGCGGCCCACTTCCTGGGCGACGGCCAGTACGAGGATCCGCTCCAGCACGATCTTCGAGATCGCCAGCTCCCGGTCGCCTTGCGTGCCGCTGCCTTCGGCTTGGGTGCTGACGAGGATGTCGACGAAGTTGCCCGGCAGTGCGAAACCGGCGACGCCGACCACGTCGTTGACGCGCACGGTGATGGCGCGCTTGCCTTCGCTGATCAGCGCCGACAGGCCACCCAGCGTGCCGGCGGGGGCCAGCTTGGCCTCGGCCAGCGGTTCACCCCGCAGCACGCTGACTTTCAGCACCCGGCCGACCAGCTTCATCGGATCGCCCACCGCACCTTCCGGCAGGTTGTCCGCCGGCCAGTCGGAGAGTTTCACCATCTCGGGTGCAAGGCGCTGCCCGAGGCTGATATCGCCCGTGGCCACGACGATGCGCGAGGCATGGGTGGGGGTCTGCCCCAGCAGCCAGCGCGACGCCATGGCGACTGCCGCGAGGCCCAGTAAAATGGCCAGGGCCATCATTGAATATGCACGCCGGTTTTTCATCCTATCCTCTCAAACAGACTGGTATCGACGGCACCGGCGAACTGCGGTGCCACTGTGGCAAACATGCTGGACCACGCCTGGTCGATCGCGGCCACCGACATGCGGGGTGGCTGACCGGCAAACGCGGCGAAATCGGCGACCCGCGACAGGATCTCGCGGGGAAAACTGGCCAGCAGCAGCTGGCCGCTGTCGCGGTGCAGCTCATTGACCAGGTAGCCCAGCGCGGACTCGTCCGGCTCGATGCCGAAGGCGCGGCACTGCTGGCGGAACAGGGTGCGGTAAGCGGTTTCGCCGATCGGCCCCACGTGCACCTTGTAACCGAGCCGGCGCAACGACGAAGCATCGAGCACGGCATGCGGTTCGAGGTTGGTCACGAAGATCATCGTCACGTCGAACGGCACGGCAAACTTGTGGCCGCCCTGCAGCGCCAGGTACTCCGCCCCCGTGTCGAGCGGCCGGCTGAAACGGTTCAGCAGCTCGGCGGCCGGCGTGCGCTGGCGGCCCAGGTCGTCGACGATGAACAAGCCGCCGGTGGCCTTAATGTGGGCCGGTGCGTGATAGCAGCCGGAAAACGGGTCATGGCGCAGGTCCAGCATGTCCAGCGCCAGTTCGGCTCCCATGTGCAGCACCGGACGGCGGCACAGGGCCCAGCGGGCATCCGTGCTGCGCCGCTCGCCCATCGGGCGGCTTTGCGGCGGCGCCATCGGCGGCTGGTGGAGCGCGGCGTCGAACATCTGCACGATCTCCTGGCCAACGACGATCGCATACGGCACGCCGACCGTTCCCTGCAACAGCCGCCCCAGCCGGCGCGCCAGCGTGGTCTTGCCGCTGCCCGAAGGACCGTGCAGCAATAGCGACCGATGCGAATGCAGCGCGGCGCCAGCCAGTTCGCGCACGCTGGCGGGCAAGCAATCATCGGCGAATTCGGCCGTTATATCGCCTGCCGCCACCGATGACGACAAGGCCGACTGGCGCTGCACCAGCGCGCGGTAGGCATCCAGCGGCACCGGTGCCGGCCCCGCATACGGGCAGCGTTCCAGCCAGGCCACTGCGCGCTCGCGGCCGGCGGCGGTCAACTGGTATTGCACGTCGATATCCGCGTCGCCCCGCCAGGCCACCTCGGCCAGCTGCTCGGCCACCATGAAATCGAGTATTTCGCGCATCACGTTGATCGACAGCCGCAGGCGTGTGGTCAACACCGGCAGGTGAACCTTGCCGCCGCCGAACAGATTCTTGGCGGCCAGCTCGACCAGCAGCGTCAGTTCCAGCCCCGTCTCGCGCACCGTTTTCGGCTGTGGCGGCAAGGCCGGCTGGCCGTCCACCCGCTCGCCGCCTGTTGCTATCGTCGTTTGAAGATCCATCTGCCCGCTCCCTTCCTGTTGGAGGAAACGAGTCTAGCGAGACGTTTCCTCGTGGATATTGACTTCGAGCAAAAAATCAGCGGTGTGCATTTGCCACCACAGCCAGCGTGCCCAGCGCAATGGCCACGCCATATGGAATGCCGCCGGCACTGGCCTCTCTTGAAAAGGAGATGGCTTCCACGGGAATCCCCATGCAGCGCGCCAGCAATGGCGCCTGAATGGTTTTCAGGTTGCGCAGAAGAATGCGCCAGCGCCCGTTCAGCACCAGCATCAGCAATGCCAGGACACCGCCGATCAGGCAGGTCAGCAGCGCTATGTGCAGGGCCATGCCCGGGCCGACGAAGGCCCCGGTCATCGCCATCAGCTTGACGTCGCCGGCTGCCATGCCGCGCAGCACATACAGCGGCAGGAAGATGAAAAAACCCGTGGCCAGGCCAGCGATTCCCGTCTCCAGCCATGTGCCGGCAGTGCCGGTGCGAAGGTGCAGCAGCATCGCGATCAGCAGACCGCTCAGCACCAGCACGTTGGGAATGCGCCGCAGCGCCAGGTCCGTTACCGCTGCCTGCAGCACGAGCCACAGCAGCATCAGTTGAAGTGCCTGGTTCATGGGACATTCACCAAAATGAAAGTTAAAAAATCTGCCAGGGGAACCGACTGGCGCACGCGATAATCAGGTATTCAATACGGTAGTGATCTTGGCAGCGATGGCCGTAAATGCTGTATCAAGCCCGGCCCCGAGGGTTTTGAAGGCAGCGACGACGACACCTGCGATTACAGCGGCGACCAGGCCATACTCGATGGCGGTCACGCCTTCTTCATCCAGTGCGAATTCACGTGCTGCGGTAATAAAAGATTTCATGCTTGGCTCCTGTAACGTCGATTTATGGGTGGATTTCCGTCTGGCTTCATATCGTTCGCCAGTGGTGCTACTGTACGTTTTATGCACCGTGGAAATCTTGATGTAGCGCAAGCTTGCCGGATGGAACCATCACGGACGCAACACACGCTTTTGCGCCAACGAACGGTGATGACTGTGACGAGAAGGACCGGATGCATGCCGTGCCGGACGCTGCCCTTGGAAAGTCGTGGATATGGATCCGGGCTTCCACGGATAAGCCTGCGCAGCGTGACAGCATTGCTACAGGATGGTCTTCAGGTTGCGCATGAGGATGGACCGACACCCGTTGATCGCCAGCATCAGCAGTGCCAGGACGCCGCCATACGGGCAGGTCAGCAGCGTCATATGAAAGTCGCTGTTCGCGCAAGGAGGGGGAAATTTCACACCAGCCGGCTGTGCGATGTCCTGGTGAGATATCTCATGTATGTCGGGAAGCATGGGAGGGCCCGGCTTGCCAAGTCGGGCCGCGCCAAGGCAGCAACTTGGCTCTCGAGAGGATTTCGTCAATTATTTGACGACGAATTCCTTAAGGTTTCACCGCACTGGGTGGAAGTCAAAACCCCGCCGACGGAGCCGGCGGGGTAACACGATAATTAAGTGTTCAACACGGTGGTGATCTTGCCGGCGATGGCCGTAAATGCTGAGTTAAGCCCAGCACCCAAGGTTTTGAAGGCGGCGACGACCACGCCTGCAATCACAGCCGCGACCAGGCCGTACTCGATGGCGGTCACGCCCTCTTCATCCCGTGCGAAATTCTGGGCTGCAACGATAAATGCTTTCATGGTTTGCTCCTGTACAGTAATAGTGGTTGGATTTCTTTCTGGCTTCATGTCGTCGCCATTGAAGCTACTGTACGTTTTATGCCCGCCGGAAATCTTGATTTAGCGCAAGCTTGCCTAATGGAACCATCAAGGGAATAGCATTGCTTCCCTTGCCAACTGCGGTCCTTTTACTCTGTGGAAAGCAGCGGGGCAACGCCTTGCTGAGAAGCGCTGCCTGTGAGGCTGCCAAGGTAAAATCGTTGCGTTTTACACGAATAAGGCTGGGGATAATTGCCCACATGGCAAAAAAGATTTATGCTAATCAATTATCCTGAGAATGGCTGGTGCTTTGCGTCACTGTGCCTCGAGGCTGAAATGCCTTACTTTCGGAAACAGCGGCCGCAACCCTCCAGACGACGAGCATGGATTCCCTACTGAAACACATGGTCGACATGACCGGCCATCGCGATCACACGATGCTGGACATCTCCGTGATCTCGGCGGTGCAGGAGCTCGCCTGTGCCAGCCGCGCCCGGGTGCTGACCCTGGCCGACGTGTGCGGGCACCTGTATGTGCGTTCCCGGGCGGTCGTAATGGCCGGGCAACCGGCCCGGATGGAGGAACAACAGGACCTGACCAGCCCCGGCGAGCCGATTGCGAACTATCCGGTGCTGGCCGGCTGCATCGCCCGCCACGAAGCGTTCGCCGAGCAGGTCGATGCCGGCGGCACGCGCACGCTGTGGCTGCCGATCTGGCTGGGCGACCATGACACGGCCGATACCTGCCTGGAAATCGTCAACCCCACGCCCTATTCGCCCGCCACGATCCATGTGATCGGCGGCATCGTCAGCGTGTACCGCAACTTCCAGAACCTGCTCGACTACAGCGAGCGCGATTCGCTGACGGGCCTGCTGAACCGCAAGACCTTCGACGATCAGCTGGCGAAAATGCTGCTCGCCTCGAGCATCGAGCAGGATGCGCTGGCGCTGCCGCCCGGCGAACCGGAGCGCCGCCAGCATACGGAGCAGGAACAGCAATGGCTGGCCGTGATCGACGTCGATCACTTCAAGCACGTCAACGACCGGTTCGGCCACCTGTACGGCGATGAAGTGCTGATCCTGATCGCCAACCTGCTGACGTCATCGTTCCGCGCCCAGGACCGCGTGTTCCGCTTTGGCGGCGAGGAATTTGTGGTACTGCTGCGCTCGACCACGCAGGACAACGCGCACAAGATCATCGACCGTTTCCGCATGAACGTGGAGCAGCACGATTTCCCGCAGGTAGGCAAGGTGACCGTCAGTATCGGCTTCGTGGCCATCAGCGCCAGCGAGGCCCCGGTGGTGATTCTTGGCCGCGCCGACCAGGCGCTGTATTTCGCGAAAGGCCATGGCCGCAACATGACCTGCCATTACGACGAACTGGTGGGCAGCGGCCTGCTGCATGCCGTCGAATCGAACGATACCGCCGAATTTTTCTGAATATTGTCAGCCCGGCGCCATGAAGCGCCCCGGATCCACGTTCCAGCGTTCCGGACTCTCGTGGCTGACGATCCTGTCCGCGCCGCCCGCGCCGGCGCCGCGCGACAGATCCACCAGCTCGGGCCGGAGATACCCGTTGCGCTTCGTATGGAAGAACACATTGACCTTCGGCGCCAGCAGGTTGCTTTCATGCGGTTCGACCACCACGCCGAGCCGGCCCGATTCCAGCAGCACCAGCGTGCCGACCGGATAGATGCCCACGCAGCGCATGAACGCCTGCACCAGGCGCGGATCGAAGTGGAACTTGCTCCATTCGTGCAGCTTGCGCAGCGCACTCGCCGCCGGCATGCCCTTGTGATAGCAGCGGTCCGCCGTGATCGCATCGTAGACATCGACGATGGCCGCCATCTTCGCCAGTTCGCCGATGCCGTCGCCGGCCAGCTTGTCCGGATAGCCGGTGCCGTCGATGCGCTCGTGGTGATGGCGGATGATGTCGAGCGCGATCTGGCTGACTTCCGGCGAACGGCGCAGGATGTCGTAGCCGTCCTCCGGGTGACGGCGGATGATGGCGAACTCCTCGTCCGTCAGCGGGCCCGGCTTGTTCAGGATGGCGTCCGGCACCAGCGCCTTGCCGGTGTCGTGCAACAGCGCGCCCATGCCCGCTTCGCGCACGCTGTCCGCCGGCATGCCGCGCGAATGGCAGAATGCCACCAGCAGCGTGCACACGCTGACCGAGTGCAGGAATGTGTAGTCATCCTTGTTCTTGATGCGCAGCAGCCCCACCAGCGCGCCGGGATTGCGCAGGATCGATTCGGTGATGTTCCGCACCACCGGCTGCACCTGCCCCACCTCGATCGCCCTGCCGAGGCGCGCGTCGGCCATCACATTCTTCACCAGGTCGGAAGCCTGGCGCCGGACGCGGGCGGCGCGCTCGAGTTCCTCGCCGAGCGCCACCCTGGCCGGGCGCGCCGGCTGTGCGGCGATCCGCTGCACTTCCACCTCGGTGGCGGCATCCGACTGGGCGACCGTGGGGGCATCCGCGTCGATCCCCTTGCCGGTGTCGATGACCACGATGCGGATACCGGCATCGAGGATCTTGCGTATTTCCTGGTCGCCGGACAGCAGGAAGCGGTTGCGCAGGAACGGGTGGCTCAGCCAGTCGCATGACAGCTCATGGATGTACATGCCTGGCTTTAACTGCGATGATTCGACTTTCTTCAGCATCGGACTGGTTGAGGATTGGTTACCGGTCCAGTATATCAATTAGTTTTCACAAAGCATCTTCTAATATCTTAAAGACACATGGAATTGCGCCAGCTACGGTATTTCGTTGCGATCGTGGAACACGGCTCGCTGTCGCGCGCAGCGGTGGTGCTGCATGTGGCGCAGCCGGCATTGACGCAGCAGCTGCGCCAGCTCGAGGAAGAGCTGGGCGCTCAGCTGCTGCATCGCAGTGCCCAGGGGGTGCACAGCACCGATGCCGGAAAGGTGTTCTACGAGCACGCGCAGGCGATCCTGAAACAGGTTGCCGATGCCCGTTCGGCCGTGACCCAGTCGGCCCGGCCGTCCGGCACCGTGACGCTCGGGCTGCCGCACAGCATCTCCGCCGCCCTGGCGCTGCCCCTGCTGGTGGCCGCGCGCGAGCAGTATCCCGACATCACGCTGCAACTGACGGAGGAACTGACCGGCCACCTGGCAGGGCAGCTGAAATCGGGCCGGGTCAACCTCGCCGTGCTGTTCGATGACGGCCAGCTGACGCCGTTCGCCACCACCCCACTGGCCGAGGAAGCGCTGCGCTTCATTTGCCGTGCCGATGCGCCATGGTTTCCGGACCGGTCGCAGGTCACGCTGGCCGAGGCGCTCGGCGCCACGCTGATCCTGCCCGGACCGCAGCACGGTGTGCGCCCGCGCATCGAGGCGGTGGCGCGCTCGGCCGGACTGGCCACTGCCGGCGTCATCGAAATCAATTCCATTGCGATCCTGAAATCGGCGCTGATGGCGCAGATGGGCGCCACGATCCTGCCGGTGGCACCGGTATTGCCGGAGATCGAACGGGGCCAGATGCGCTGGCTCGATATCCGCGAACCAGCGATTTCCCGCACCGTGGTGCTGTGCGCATCGCGCAACCTGCCGCCCACGACCGCCGTGACGGCGATCAGCGGGCTTGCCGTCGAGGTGGCGCGCAAGCTGTGCACGGGGGGCGCCTGGCCGGGCGCGACGCTGCTTTAAGCCGCTACCAATGGCGACGGCGTTCGCTCCTGTTAGCCATCGTTTTTTCTTATACCCCCATCCCCAAACGCTATTTCCGTATACGTCAACCCGGGCGTACACTGGCCCGATGACCGCGGCGCCGTGAACGGCGGCGGTCGGCGAACCCGATTCCAGCCGGCCCGAGACCGGCGCGGGTGCGACAGTGGCCTGGGCCGGCATGCTTCTACCCGAAGCGCGATGGCGCAGGCGCAACCGAAACAAGATTTTGGAGACAAGCCATGCCCGATACCTCGGCAATGGGATCGATGGGATCCCCCGCACCGCTGCCCGGCGGTGGCGTTCCGCCGCAGCCAGTCCCCCTGAACGACGTCAGCCTGGACGACAAGTACACTGCCACGTCCGGCAAGATCTTCCTCTCCGGCATACAGGCCCTCGTGCGCCTCCCCCTGATGCAGAAGAAGCGCGACGAAGCCGCGGGCCTGAACACGGCCGGCTTCATTTCGGGCTACCGCGGCTCGCCACTGGGCGGCCTCGACGAAACACTGTGGAAGACGCAAAAGCACCTGGATGCGCACCATGTGCAATTCATGCCGGGCGTGAACGAAGACCTGGCCGCGACCGCCGTGTGGGGCTCGCAGCAGGTGGACCTGATCGGCCCGTCGAAATACGATGGCGTGTTCGCGATGTGGTATGGCAAGGGCCCGGGCGTGGACCGCTGCGGCGACGTGTTCAAGCACATGAACCATGCCGGCACGGCGCGGCACGGTGGCGTGCTGCTGGTGGCCGGCGACGACCATGGCGCGTATTCGTCGACCTTGCCGCACCAGTCCGACCATATTTTTTCGGCCTGCATGATCCCGGTGCTGTATCCGTGCAACGTGCAGGAATACCTGGACCTGGGCGTGCACGGCTGGGCGATGTCGCGCTTTTCCGGTTGCGCGGTGGCGTTCAAGGCATTGGCGGACACGGTGGAATCGTCCTCTTCCGTCGATGCCGATCCGTTCCGCGTACAGGTGAAACTGCCGCAGGACTTCCATATGCCGGAAGGCGGGCTGAATGCGCGGCTGTCGAACGTGCCGCTGGGCCGGCAGGCGCGCAACCAGGAAGCGCTGATGCAGGATTACAAGATCTATGCGGCGCTGGCCTATGCGCGTGAAAACAGGCTGAACCACACCACGATCGACAATCCGGATGCCAAGCTGGGCATCATCGCTTCCGGCAAATCGTACCTGGACGTGCTCGAGGCGCTGGAAGAACTGGGGATCGACGAGGCGATGGCGGCGAAAGTCGGGCTGCGCCTGTTCAAGGTGGCGATGCCATGGCCGCTGGAGCCGGATTCGGTGCGCGAGTTCGCCCAGGGCCTCGACGAGATCCTGGTGGTGGAGGAAAAGCGCCAGTTCGTTGAGTACCAATTAAAAGAGCAGCTGTACAACTGGCGCGACGACGTACGCCCGCGCGTGATCGGCAAGTTCGACGACAAGGGCGAATGGGTGGCGCCGCGCGGCGAATGGCTGCTGCCGCCGAAGGCCGATTTTTCCGTTTCGCAGGTGGCCCGCGTGATTGCCTCGCGGATCGAGCGCTACGTGACGGACCCGCATGTCCGCGACCAGATCAAGGCCCGCCTGGTCTTCCTGGACGCCAAGGACGCCGTGCTGCAAAAAGCGATCAGCACGCCGTTCCGACCCGCGTTCTACTGCTCCGGCTGTCCGCACAACACATCGACCAAGGTGCCTGAAGGCAGCTTCGCGCTGGCCGGCATCGGCTGCCACGTGATGGCCACCTCGATCTATCCGGAGATGAACAAGCTGACCACGCACATGGGCGGCGAAGGCGCGCCGTGGATCGGCCAGGCCGCGTTCTCGACCGTGCCGCACGTGTTCCAGAACCTGGGCGACGGCACCTATTTCCATTCCGGCTACCTGGCGATCCGCGCCGCGGTGGCGGCGCGCGTCAACATCACCTACAAGATCCTGTACAACGACGCCGTGGCGATGACGGGCGGCCAGCCGGTCGACGGTACCGTTTCCGTGCCGATGATCGCCCAGCAGATGGCGGCCGAGGGCATCCGGCGCATCGCGCTGGTGACGGAAGACCTGTCGCGCTATGAAGATCGCTCGCACCTGCCCGCGATCGTCACGCTGCACGACCGCAAGGAGATGGATGCGGTGCAGCGCGAGCTGCGCGAACTGCCCGGCTGCACGGTGCTGATCTACGACCAGACCTGCGCGGCCGAGAAGCGCCGCCGCAGGAAAAAGAAGGAGCTCGTGGACCCGGGCAAGCGGATGGTGATCAACGAGGCCGTGTGCGAAGGGTGCGGCGATTGCGGCATCCAGTCCAACTGCGTGTCGATCCTGCCGAAGGAAACGGAGTTCGGGCGCAAGCGCACGATCGACCAGTCCAGCTGCAACAAGGATTATTCGTGCGTGAAAGGCTTCTGCCCGAGCTTCGTCACCGTGGAGGGCGGCACGCTGAAGAAATCGAAGGCTGGCAAGACGGCCGGCGACGACTGGGGCGCCCTGCCCCAGCCGATGATCCCGGCCTGCGAGCGGCCGTACAACATCCTCATCAACGGCATCGGCGGCACCGGCGTGATCACCGTGGGCGCGCTGATGGGCATGGCCGCGCACCTGGAGGGCAAGGGCGCTTCGGTGCTGGACATGACGGGTATGTCGCAAAAGAACGGCTCCGTCACGTCCCACGTGAAGATCGTGCAGTCGCCGGCGCAGTTGCGCGCGCAGCGCATCGCCACCGGCGAGGCCGACCTGGTGCTGGGCTGCGACATGCTCACCACGGGCGCGGCCGATGCCGTGTCGAAGATGCGGCCGGGACGCACGCTGGCCGTCGTCAACCTGCACGAGCAGCCGCCAGGCACATTCGCGCAGGATGCCGACTGGGAATACCCGGCGGCCGACGTGCGCGCGCTGATCGAGGAATCGGTGGGCGGCCCCGATGCGGCCGATTTCGTCGACGCGACGAAACTGGCATCGGGACTGATGGGCGACTCGATCGCGGCCAACCTGTTCATGCTGGGCTATGCGTGGCAACGCGGCCGCATTCCGCTGACCGAGGCGGCACTGCTGCGCGCCATCGAGATGAACGGCGTGGCGGTCGAGTCGAACCAGAAGAGCTTCCTGTGGGGCCGGCGCGCGGCGGTGGACCTGAAACGGGTCGCGTTGATCGCCACGCCCGCGCAGGCGATCGTGGTGCAGATGCCGCAGAGCCTGGATTCGGTGATCGCCAGGCGCATCGACTTCCTGACCGGCTACCAGGACGCCGCGTATGCCGGCCTGTACCAGCAGTTCGTCGAGCAGGTGCGCGACCGTGAAACCGCCCTGGGCCTGTCGGCCGGAAAAACCATGCGGCTGTCGCTGGCGGTGGCGAAATCGCTGGCCAAGCTGATGGCCTACAAGGATGAATACGAGGTGGCGCGGCTGTATACCGACGGCCGCTTCGTCGAACAGCTGAAGGGCCAGTTCGAAGGCGACTTCACGCTGAAATTCAACCTGGCGCCGCCGGTCTTTTCGAAGAAGGATGCCCAGGGCCACCTGGTGAAAGCCGAATATGGCTCGTGGACGTGGAAGGCATTCCAGGTGCTTGCCCGCATGAAGGGCCTGCGCGGCGGCCCGCTCGATATCTTTGGCCGCACCGCCGAGCGCAGGATGGAACGCGCGCTGATCGCCCAGTACCGGCAGACGATGGCCGAGGTGCTGTCGCGCCTGACCGCCGAGAACTATGACACCGCCGTGGCACTGGCCGCGCTGCCGGACAAGATCCGCGGCTTCGGGCACGTGAAGGAAAAGGCCGTTGCGGCTTACCACGCCGAGCAGGCGCGGTTGCTGGCCGCCTTCGGCGGCTCGCAGCAGCACGCCGCATGAAAACCGGTGACAGGCTCCGATATTTAATTTGGTGACAGGCTCCAAATTGGTGGCAGGCTCCGGTTTTCAAAAAAATCGGAGCCTGTCACCGGTTTTCGGGCAATGAATGCACCAGCCAAAGCTCTTTATTACGTTTACGTAAACGTCATATAATCGGATCACCGCGATCCGCCAGAATTTCCAGGGAATTCCATGAACGATCTGACTTCCGCCAAGACCCTCGCCGCCGACGCGCAACCGCCGCGGCCGGCCAACAAGGTGCGTTTCGTGACCGCCGCCTCGCTGTTCGACGGCCACGACGCATCGATCAACATCATGCGCCGCATCCTGCAGTCGCACGGCGTGGAAGTGGTGCACCTGGGGCACAACCGCTCCGTCGACGAGGTGGTGACGGCGGCGCTGGCCGAGGACGTGCAGGGCATCGCGATCTCCAGCTACCAGGGCGGCCATGTCGAATACTTCAAGTACATGATCGACCTGCTGCGCCAGCGCGGCGGCGCGCACATCAAGGTGTTCGGCGGCGGCGGCGGCGTGATCGTGCCGGCCGAGATCGCCGACCTGCACGCTTACGGCGTGACCCGCATCTTCAGCCCGGAGGATGGCCAGCGCATGGGCCTGGCGGGCATGATCGACTGGATGGTGCAACAGTGCGACGTCGACCTGTCGCAATATTCGCCCACGTCGCTCGCCCCCCTTCAGGAAGGCGAGATGGCACTGCGCCACCGCCCGCTGGCGCAGCTGGTCACGGCGCTGGAAAATGACAAGGCCGAGCCGGCGCTGCGCCGGCAACTGGCGGCGGCCGCCGCCGCGCTGCGGGTGCCGACGCTCGGCATCACCGGCACCGGCGGCGCCGGAAAATCGTCGCTGACCGACGAACTGATCCGCCGCTTCCGCCTCGACCAGGGCGATGCGCTGAACATCGCCGTGATCTCGATCGACCCGTCGCGCCGCAAGTCCGGCGGCGCGCTGCTGGGCGACCGCATCCGGATGAACGCGATCAATCCGTGGAGCGGGCGCCACCGCGTGTTCATGCGCTCGCTGGCCACGCGCGAGGCGGGGTCCGAAATCTCGCAGGCATTGCCGGACGTGATCGCCGCCTGCAAGGTCGCCGGCTTCGACCTGATCATCGTGGAAACCTCCGGCATCGGCCAGGGCGACGCGGCGATCGTGCCCCACGTGGATGTGTCGATGTACGTGATGACGCCGGAATTCGGCGCCGCCACGCAGCTGGAAAAGATCGACATGCTCGATTTCGCGGATTTCATCGCGATCAACAAGTTCGACCGCAAGGGCGCGCAGGATGCGCTGCGCGACGTGGCGAAACAGTACCAGCGCAACCGCGAACTGTGGAGCCGCCAGCCCGACGAGATGCCGGTGTTCGGCACCCAGGCCTCGCGCTTCAACGACGACGGCGTGACCGCCCTGTACCAGGGCCTGCTGCCGGCGCTGGCCGGCTTCGGCCTGCGCACGCAGCCGGGCCAGCTGCCGCGCGTGGACGTGCGCTTTTCCTCCGGCAAGAACGTGATCGTGCCACCGGCCCGGGCCCGCTACCTGGCGGAAATCGCCGACATGGTGCGCGGCTACCACCGGCAAGTGCGCCGGCAAGCGGTGCTGGCGCGCGAACGCCAGCAGTTGATGGAGGCGAAACGCATGCTGTCCGCCGCCGGCAAGAGCACCGATTTCGACGACGTCATCGCCGGGCGCGATCACGCACTGGACGGCGGCGCGAAAAGGCTGCTGGCGATGTGGCCGGACATGCAGGCCGCCTACGCGGGCGATGAATACGTGGTGAAGATCCGCGACAGGGAAATCCGCACAGGACTGGTACAGCACACGCTGTCCGGCACGAAGATCCGCAAGGTGGCGCTGCCGAAATACGAAGACCACGGCGAGCAGCTGCGCTGGCTGATGCTGGAAAACGTGCCCGGTTCGTTCCCGTACACGGCCGGCGTGTTCGCGTTCAAGCGCGAGGGCGAGGACCCGACGCGGATGTTTGCCGGCGAAGGCGATGCGTTCCGCACCAACCGCCGCTTCAAGCTGGTGTCCGAAGGGCTCGATGCCAAGCGCCTGTCGACTGCGTTCGATTCGGTGACATTGTATGGCGCCGATCCGGCGCCGCGGCCGGACATCTACGGCAAGGTGGGCAACTCCGGCGTGTCGATCGCCACGCTGGACGACATGAAGGTGCTGTACGACGGCTTCGACCTGTGCGCTCCGTCGACCTCGGTATCGATGACGATCAACGGGCCGGCGCCGACGATCCTGGCGATGTTCATGAACACGGCGATCGACCAGCAGCTGGACAAGTTCGTGGCGCAGAACGGCCGGCAACCCACCGACGACGAAGCGGCGAAGATCCGTGCCTGGGTGCTGCAAAACGTGCGCGGCACCGTGCAGGCCGACATCCTGAAGGAAGACCAGGGCCAGAACACGTGCATCTTCAGCACCGAATTCTCGCTGAAGGTGATGGGCGACATCCAGGAATACTTCGTGCACCACGGCGTGCGCAATTTCTACTCGGTGTCGATCTCGGGTTATCACATCGCCGAGGCGGGCGCCAATCCCATCTCGCAGCTGGCGTTTACGCTGTCGAACGGATTCACGTTCGTGGAAGCCTACCTGGCGCGTGGCATGCATATCGACGACTTCGCGCCGAACCTGTCGTTCTTCTTCTCCAATGGCATGGACCCGGAATACACGGTGCTGGGCCGCGTGGCGCGCCGCATCTGGGCCGTGACGATGCGCGACAAATATGGCGCCAACGAGCGCAGCCAGAAGCTGAAGTACCACATCCAGACTTCCGGCCGTTCGCTGCACGCGCAGGAGATCGACTTCAACGACATCCGCACCACGCTGCAGGCGCTGATCGCCATCTACGACAACTGCAATTCGCTGCACACCAACGCCTACGACGAAGCGATCACCACGCCGACCGACGAATCGGTGCGCCGGGCCCTGGCGATCCAGTTGATCATCAACCGCGAATGGGGCCTGGCGAAAAACGAGAACCCGAACCAGGGCGCCTTCATCATCGACGAGCTGACCGACCTTCTCGAAGAAGCGGTGCTGCAGGAATTCGAACGCATCGCCGAACGGGGCGGCGTGCTGGGCGCGATGGAAACCGGCTACCAGCGCGGCAAGATCCAGGAGGAATCGCTGCTGTACGAGCACCGCAAACACGATGGTTCGCTGCCGATCATCGGCGTCAACACGTTCCGCAATCCCAAGGGGGCCGAAACGCCGCAGACGATCGAACTGGCCCGCTCGACGGACGACGAAAAACAGTCGCAACTGCACCGCCTGGCCGACTTCCACGCCCGTCACGCGGCTGACGCGCCGGCCGCGCTGGCTGCGTTGCAGCAGGCCGCGATCGACAACGAAAACGTGTTTGCCAGGCTGATGGATGCGGTGCGCGTGTGCTCGCTGGGCCAGGTCACCACGGCGCTTTTCGAGACGGGTGGCCAGTACCGCCGCAATATGTAGAAAACAGCCGTCACGCGCGGTTACCACACGTAGCCGGGGCGTGACGGCCCTTCTGATTTACGTCAAATCGCCCGCCCTGCAAGGTGTTGCACGCCTTGCCGCTACTGCTGCGAATCAATACCGCAAACTTCCCTCACGCTAACTTCATATCTTATTGCCCTGGCCTCAGCGGAGACCAATATGAGATATGCAAGACTGACGCCGGGACACGGCTTCAAACCGGCGAACAGCTTTCTATACTATCTGCAACGCCTCACGGTTTCACCTCCCCTGCGCGGACTGTGCGTGCGCATGTTCCGCAACTGGGTGCGTGCGCGCCACGGCATCTCGTTGCGCGTATCGGCGCCGGCCCAGCTGCAGTTGCTCGACCGGTTGCACGCGGAAGGCTATGCCCCGCTCGGTAACGTGCTCAGCAAGAATCAGTGCGACGACATCCACGCGTGGTTCGCCGACAAGGTGCTGACGGACCGGCAGAACGACGGCGCCACCTTCACGCTGGCGCGCGTGCCGCCTGCGGCACGGCTGGCCGAGTACAGCCTGCGCGATATCGTGCGCTGCCCGCACATCATGGCACTGGCGAACGACAGCCGGTTGCTGGAACTGGCCGAGCGCTACATAGGCTGCAAGCCCACGATTTCGCAACTGGGCGTGCGCTGGTCGTTTCCCTCGCCCGGCCTGCGCTCGGACCTGCAAACGTTCCACCGCGATTCGGAAGACTGGCGCTATTTCAAGGTGCTCGTCTACCTGACGGACGTGGGGCCGGGCGACGGCCCCCATGTGTACGTACGCGGCACCCACAAGACGCGCGCGCCGGTACGGCTGAAAATCCAGACCGACGGCGAGATCAGCCGGGAATATGGCGACGACCGCCTGATCACGGCGATCGGCGAACAGGGCTTCGGTTTCGCAGTGGATACCGCGGGCGTGCACAAGGGCACCCCGCCCGCCATCAGGCCACGCCTGATGCTGCAGATCCAGTACTCGCTGTTTCGCAGCTATGCCTACGTGTACGAGCCGGAGCCTTGCGCGGATGCGTTTTCCTTCGACCGCTACATCAACCGCCTCATCCTTTCCTGACCGGGAGACCCACCGCCCATGACTACGATCGAACTCAAGCTTCCGCGCGACCTGGCCGAGGAGGCGGCTGAAATGGGCCTGCTGAAATCGCAGGTGGTGGCCGATTTGCTGCGCGATGAAATCCGGCGCCGCACCTTCTCCGACCTGCTGCAGAACGGCGGCTACACGGCAGGCAGCTGCGCCGCCGATGAACCCGTGGCGCTGCCCCGGCGCCGAAAGGCCTGATCCCCGGCGGCGCCTTCCGCCGCGTTTTTCTCCACCCCGACAGGAATCGTCACGCGACCGATCGACCGCTGCCGTCGCGCGCCGCGTCGCCGTGCAACAGCGGGCTCCACAGTTGCCGGTATTGCTCGCCGGGCTCGCACAACGTGAGGCTGGCCTTGGCCCGTGTCATCGCCACGTACAGGAAACGGCGCTCTTCGGCCAGGTCGGGGCCGCGCGGAAATTCTCCCTGCTGCAGGTAGGGCAGGATCACGTGGTCCCATTCCTGGCCTTTCGCTGTCCTCACCGTGGTCAGCACCAGTTGCGCGCGATAGCGGTTGCTCCTGGTGCGCGCCGAAAGCCTGGCCTGGCGGTTGCGCAGCTCCGCCAGGAAATCCGCCAGGGGCTTGTGGGCATACGCCCTGGCGAACTCGATGAAGTGGGCAATCGAACGCATCGCCGCATCGGCCTCGCTGCGCCGCGGTACCGCCCTGCTCACCGCCGCGGGCAGGTCGATCATCGCCTGCACGGCCAGCAGCACGTCGGCGGCGCTGCGCAGGCTTTCGCGGCGTCCCGCCAGTTCGGCGACACAGGCGGAGAACCGGGCTTTCCAGTTCCGCGTCAGCACGCTGTCGTCGTCCTGCGGCCGCACGACGATACCGTCGAAGAACCACTGCAGCGAGGACGGCGTGCCCACCACGGTTTCCACCGCCTGCTCCAGCGGGTCGTTGCGTGCCGCCCGGGTGACCTGCAGGTAGCTGCTGTCGAAGCTGCGCGGATCCGCCGACATCGACACGAACGCGGCCAGTGCGGTGACCATCGCCCTGATTGTTTCCGGATCTTTTTCCAGCGTGTCGTAGGTGCCGCCGACGATGTGCAGCAGCGCGCGCATGAACAGGATTTCCGGCCGCAACAGGTAGGAAACGATGCCTTCGCACTGGTACGGGATTTCCGCATCGATCAGCGCGTTTTCGAGATCGATGCTTTGATCGTCGTCGCGCGTGACGATGGCGATATCGGACAGCCTGACGTCGTGGTGCGCCGCGTGCAGCGACTTCACGTGCTCTGCCACCGCCTGCGCGCAATTCATCGGCGTGGCGGGATCGTAGTCGACCTTGTGCTGCACGGTGTGCAATCCCTCGATGGATTCCACCGGCCGCGACGTCAACCTCGACACCGCACGCGATACCGATGCGCCGAAGCGCCTGGAGCGATGCAGGGGCAGGCGCTCGGCGTCGCGGTACGTGGTCATGAAGAGCTCGGTCGAGAAACGCAGTTCCGCGCCGCGCGCCGCGTCGATCACCTGGTCACGGTCGCCGACCACGACGAGCCTTGCGCGCCGCTTGAGCATGGCGACCAGCCTGAATTCCGCGGCATTCACATCATGCCATTCGTCGACGAGGTAGAGCGACGGCTGCCACAGGTGGGCGAGCGCGGTACCCTGCAGCTCCAGCAGGCGCACGAGATCGGGCACGAAATCGTCTTCCGTTTGCCAGGCGAACTCGCCGGGCTCGGGTTCGCGCAACCGTTCGTAGGCCGCGCAGATCTCGACGATTTCCACGGGCAGATCGAACTCGTCCGCGATGGCGAACTGGCCGATCGAGCCAAAATCGTCGTCGCCGAAACCGTGCGTCAACAGTTTCGCCTTCAGCTCGCGCAGCACCTGCAGCAGATGGTCGATGCGGTCGCGGCTTTGTTCGATGCCGAAATCGAACTCGGTCGCCATGCCTCTCGACGCATGGCGCTGCCAGACACTTTCGGCGGCTTCCACCAGGCGATCGCGCACCTGGCCGGGCCCGGCCGGCATCGGCATGTCGAGCAGGCCGACCGACTGCAGCTTGCGCAAGTGGCGCTGGGCGAACTCGCCCAGCGTGAGGGGAACGATGCCTGCCGCCCGTTCTTCGGCAAGTTTCTGGGCGAAGCGTTTTTTCGCGCCGGTCGAGAACGCGAGGCAGGTGACCGCCGCGGCGGGCATGCCACGCTGGCACGCGTCCCTGGCGATCATGCCGAGGGTCGTGGTTTTTCCGGAACCGGCTACCGCATCGATGAGGATGACGTCCGCGCGGGAACGCAGGATGGCCGACTGTTCATTGCTGGGCTCGTGCGCCATGATCGTCCTTTGGTATCGCTGTCAGTATGGGCTGGAACGGCGAAACGAAACGCCATCGCCGGCAAACCGGCACTATACGTGATGGCGGCGCGGGCACTGGTGGTCTTATCGCGCCATGGCCGCCCACCAGCGCGTGTCGACGTGCGGCGCGGCCAGGCCGACGGGCTGGCCGATCGCCGGCGTGGCAAGCCGCTGCCCTTGCGCGTCGGCCAGCGCGGCGATGCGGTCCAGCGGCTCCTGCCAGGCGTGGAAGGCCAAATCGAACGTGCCGTTGTGGATCGGCAGCAGCACGTTGCCGCGCAGGTCGATGTGGGCCTGCAGCGTTTGCTCCGGCTGCATGTGGACATCGGGCCAATCCTCGTTGTAGGCACCTGTTTCGATCATCGTCAGGTCGAACGGCCCGAAGCGGTCGCCGATCGCCTTGAAACCGCGGAAATAGCCGGAATCGCCGCTGAAGAATACCCGGTGCGCACTGCCGGCGATCACCCACGAGCACCACAATGTGCTGTTGCCGTCCGATAGGCCACGGCCGGAGAAATGCTGGGCCGGCGTGCACGTGAGCTCGATTTTTCCGAGCTTGATGGAACGCCACCAGTCCAGCTGGCGCACCTTCGCGGCGGGCACGCCCCACGCCACCAGCCGGTCGCCGACACCGAGCGGCGCCACGAAATGCCGCGTCTTGCCCGCCAGCGCCAGCACGGCTGCGCGATCCAGGTGATCGTAATGGTCGTGCGACAGGATCACTCCTTCGAGCGGTGGCAGGTCGTCCAGTGCCAGCGGTGGCGCGTGAAAGCGCGCCGGGCCGAGCCAGCTGAATGGCGATGCCCGCCGTGCGAACACGGGATCGGTCAACCACAGGCCGCCTTCGAGCTTGAGCAGTACCGTCGAGTGCCCGAGGCGCCATACCGTCTCGTCCGGCGCCGCCTCGATGGCGGCGCGGCTCATCGCCTGCACCGGGATCGGCGTCGCCGGCACCGTACCGGCCGGCTTGTCGAACAGCGCGCGCCACACGATGCGCAGCGTCTTGCCAAGGGCGGCGCGGTGCATCCGCGCCGGGTTGCGGAAACGGCCGTTCTGGATCTGCGGTGAAACATGGGCGGCGGTCGATGGCATGAGTAGCTCCTGGTTCGGCGATGAATACCGGAATATTTACACTACACAGTGTAGTTCCAAGTGTAGCGTCCGATCTTCGAAAAGTAAACTACCCGGTGTAAAATGTTCGCATGACCATTTCCCGCCTTACCGACCGCAAGCGTGCCGCCATCGTGCAGGCGGCGATCGCCGAATTCCGTGCCAACGGCTTCGATGCCACGTCGATGGACCGCGTGGCGGCCACGGCCGGCGTATCGAAACGCACCGTCTACAACCATTTTCCCAGCAAGGACGACCTGTTCGCGCAGATCCTGGAAGAGCTGTGGGCGTGCAGCATGGCGGCCAATGCGGCCCCTTACCAGCCTGGCCGGCCGCTGCGCGCGCAATTGCTGGAACTGCTCGCGCAAAAGATGGCGCTGCTGCGCGACCCGTACTTCCTCGACCTGGCGCGGGTGGCGATCGCCGAAGCCATCCATACGCCCGAGCGGGCGCGCAGCATGGTGGCGAAGTTGTCCGAGAAGGATGAAGGGGCGTCGATGCTGCTGCGCGCCGCCCAGGCCGATGGCAAGCTGAAAGCCGGCGATGCGGCGTTCATGGCGAACGTGCTGCAGGGCCAGTTGAAAGGCTTCGCCTTCTGGCCCCAGGTGGCGATGGGCCAGCCGGAGCTCGACGCGGCGCAGCAGGCGGCGGTGGTGGAAACGGCCGTCGACATGTTCCTGTGCTACTGGGGCACCGAGGCTGCCTGAAACCGGCCATGGCAGTCCCGCTGTGGCAACCCGTCGCGCCGCGCGACGAAGGACGTTCCGCCAAATTCACAACATTAGCGCGGTTGCCCGCCGGGTTGGCCTACAATGAATCACGGACGGACGGAAAGCAACACGGGAGCTGCCAATGTCGATTACCCAGCAGGAACTTGAAACCCTCATGCAGGAAGTGGAACAGGAAGATCCGATCGATTTCGCCGACCTGCCGTTCGACGAGAGCGACTTGCGCGGCATCGTTGCCGGCCGCCTGTGCGAAATGGCCGGTGCGATGGAGTCGTTCAGCGAGACGGACCGCCAGATGACGCTGCTGGCCGTTTCCGCCAAGCTGGTACTGGAAAACCTGGTGCTGCACGTGCAGCTGCTGCGGCGCCATGGCCAGCCGCTGAACGGGCAGGCCGCGGCGCTGCTGTCGCGGCTGCGCAAACAGGACAATCCGGGCGACAGCGCCGGGTAACGTTACAGGCGCGGCGCCGCCGGGAAATCGACCGCCGTGTCATGCACCCGGTTGAACAGGTTCGTGAAGGTGATGCTGGCCACGGCCAGCAGCGTGTCGACGATCTCCGCGTCGGTCACACCGGCGGCGCGTACCGCATCCAGGGCATCCGCCGGCACGGTGCCGCTGGTGCCGGCGATCCGCCGCACGAACGCGACCAACCCGTCAATCCGCGCATCGCCGGTCGGTTCGCCCCCGCGTACCTGCAGCATCGCTTCCTGCGCCAGCCCGGCCTTGCGGCCGGCCAGGGTGTGCGCGGCCAGGCAGTAGTCGCAGCCGGCCAGTTCGCTGACAGCGAGCTTGATCACTTCGATGTCGCGTGCCGACAGGCTGGTTTTCTTCAGCGCGCCATCCAGGGCAAGGGCCGCTTCCAGCGCCACCGGGCTGTTGCTGCCGATCGCCGCGTAGGCGTTCGGCACGATGCCGATCGCACTCTTGATGGCACCGAACAATCGAGCGGCATGGCCGGTGGCTTCGGTGGCGGGCTGGTTGAACAGGCGGTTCATGATGTGCTCCTTTCGTGTTGTCGATGGAACCAGTGTAGACAAGCCGAGTGAGCCGTTGAATGCCCGGACGGCGCTATAATTTGCTCTTCCGGCTCACCCATATACCGCCACTCTTGGACTCCCTCAGCCGCCTTCTTTCCCTCTACCCGCTGCAGACGGCATTGAACGTGCGCTGTCATTTCGGCGCGCCGTGGCAATTGCAGCTCGCCCATGCGGGTGACGGCTGCGCGCCCTATCACGTGCTCGTTTCCGGTTCGGCGATACTGGAAATGCCCGATGGCGCATGCCAGCCGCTGGCCACCGGCGACGCGGTGCTGTTCCCGCATGGGAATGCGCACCGGATCCACGCGGGCGAAGGTGCGCCGGCACTGTCCGCGAAGTCACGCGGCATGCACCTCGTAGTGGAAACGAACGACGGCCCGGGGCCGGCCAGCGACATCCTGTGCGGCGAATTGCGCTTCGGACCCGAAGCTGCGCCGCTGCTGCGCACGCTGCCGGATGTGGTACTGGTGCGCACCGCGGGGCAACCGGCGCTGGCCAGCCTGCGCGCGCTGATCGCGCTGCTGCAGCAGGAGGCGGAGACGGACCGGCCCGGCACCGCGGCGATCCTGGCGCAGCTGACATCTGCCCTGTTCGCGCTGCTGCTGCGCGGCTGGATCGAGCAGAGCGGCGGTCGGGGATTGCTGGCTGTGCTGGCCGTGCCGCGGCTGCAGCCGGCGTTGCACGCGATGCTGGCCGAACCGGGGCAGCCGTGGAGTCTCGACAGCCTGGCGCGGTTGTGCCACATGTCGCGTGCGACGTTCGTGCGCGCGTTTCGCCATGCGGCGGGCTTGCCGCCGGCCGAAGTGTTGACGCAGCTACGCATGGCACGGGCGGCACGCCTGCTTGCCCAGGGACGGCTCGGCGCGGGACAGATCGGCGAACAGGTGGGCTACCAGTCGGAAGCGGCATTCAATCGTGTATTCAAGCGCCACCACGGCGTGGGGCCGGGCGAATACCGGCGCGCGGCGCGCCGGCACTGACGTTCAGGGCTGCAACGGCGGCAGCCGGCGTGCGGCCGGCGCGATCAGCGTGATGTCGCCTTCGGCCACCGCCACGCATGGCAGCACGTCGTACGCCTGCCGTTCGTCGAACGACAGGCCGGGCCACTCGACCAGATAGCGCACCGGTCCGCCGTCGCTGCCGCACAGGCAGGTGCGGCACGTGCCGTTGCGGCACGAGCTTGGCATGCGGATGCCGGCGCGCTCGGCGGCGCGCAGCAGGGTCTCGCCTTCCTGCGCATCGAACGCGAATTCCTTCGGCAGGATGCGCACGCGGTGCGTGGTCATCAGGCCACCTGCCGCTTGCGCCGGACCATGCCCCACACCTGCGCAACGGCGGCGCGATTGAGCAGGCAGCTGGCAGCCACGTAGGCAATGGCACCGGCACCGACCTGGATCGCCAGCGCAATGTGCCGGTCGGCCATGTCGACCAGCATGCCGTGCACACCGGTCACGGCGGCGCACATCGCGGCAGCGGACAACATGGCTGGCAGCATCCGCAACGCCACTTCGCCCATTGTGAGGCCGATCACGCCCAGCATCCGGTGCATGTTGATCAGCAGGACAATTGGATAGACCAGCGCCCATGCCATCGCCACGCCGAAAATGCCCCAGTGCGTGCCGACGTAGAACGCGACTGGCATCAGCGTGCAGGCGACAATGCCGTTCTGCAGGGCGATGCCCGGGCGACCAACGGCATCGGTGATGGCCGGCAGGAACTGGACCACGGTGCGGAACGGCATGATCAGCGCCAGCACGCGCAGCGGCAGGATCGCTTCTTCCCAATGCCGGCCCAGGAACACCAGCACGATGTCGCTGGCCGTTGCCGCCATGCCCCACAGTACCGGGAACGCCACCAGCGAGACCAGCTCGAACGCCTTCAGCAGTTGCCGGGCGATGGCGGCACGGTCGTTCTGATAGCGCGCCAGCGCCGGGAATGCGACCTGGTTCAGGATGCCGGATACGCGTTGCACCGGCAAACTGGCCAGGTGCAGCGCAACCGAATAAACGCCGAGGATCTCGCCGCCGAGCGTGCGGCCGATGATCACCGTGTCGGCCTGGGTGAAGAAGAACCACAGGAAGCGTGATGCCGAGATCTTGCCGCCGAACGTGAACAGTTCGCGCATGCCGTGCCACGAGAACAGCGGAAGGTGCGGGAATGGCGCCACAACGTTCACAGCGATGGTGCGGTAGACCGCTGCCACGATGATGCCCAGCGCCAGCGCCCACACGCCCATGCCCCACCACGCCAGCGCCAGCGTGACGATGGCGGTGATGACGGACTGCGACAGGTCGAGCAGCGAGCGGGCGCGGAAATTGAGGCCGCGCTGCAGCAGCACTTCGGAAACCAGCCCGAACGGCGTGAGCACGAACTGCAGCGACATCAGGCGGATCAGGTTGGCAAGGTGCGGCTCGTCGAAGAATTGTTCGGCCAGCGGCGCGAACGTGACCAGCAGCGCCACCACGGCGAAATTGACCAGCATGAACAGGCCGTATGCCTGGCGCAGCTTCTGCGTGGAGACTTCCTTGGCCTGCACCAGTGCGGGGGCCAGGCCCATCTCGACGAACATCGCGCACCAGGCGAGAAATACCGACGCCATCGCCATCAGGCCATAGTCGGCCGGCACCAGCATCCGCATCACGATGATCGTGATGACCCAGCTGACGATCTGGCTGGCGAACTTGGCGCCGGCCACCCATTTGAGTCCGTGGAGGACGTCCTTCTTCAATGACATGCGGGTGTTCCTTGTTACGCCAGCTGTGCGCTCGTGGTCAGGTTGCGTGCCATGCGCAGGACGAAGCGCAGGCGGCTCCTGTCCCATGGCGTGAAGCGCGGCAGCTGGAACGGATCCGGCCGGCCGCGGCTCGCCCCCCAGGACGTCGACACGGCGCCCTCGAAACGCAGTTCTCGCGCCATCGCCACGTGGCGCGCTTCGTAATCTTCGCCAGGCTTGCCGTTCGGGTAGGCGAACAGCTGGACACTGGCGCCGATCATGTCTTCCAGCGCCAGCTTGCCCTGCGCGATCTCCTGGCGCGCTTCGGCATCCGGCAGGCGGGCCAGGATCGGGTGGTTGACGGTGTGCGCGCCGATGCCCATGCCGCCCGCGTGCAGCTTGCGCACCTGGGCGGTGGTCATCATCAGATCGTGCGGCAGCGCGACGCCGGCCAGTTGCACCAGCCGGTCGACCTGCTGCTGCCGCTCGGCCATCGGCAGGTATTTCAGCTGGCCGATCAGCGCCGGAATAGCCTGCCGGCGCTCGGCCTGCGTGTGCAGCGGATGCGTGCCCAGGCCCAGTGGCGTGGCATCGAGCACGCCATCCGGTGCATGGCGCACCAGTTCATACACGCTGTCGTTCCACATCCGCCCGCCGTTCAGGAACCCGGTGGCCACGAAGAACGTGGCGTGCAGGCCATGCCGCTGCAGGATCGGCAGCGCCACCTCGGCGTTGTCGGCATAGCCGTCGTCGAACGTGATGGCGGCTGCGCGCGGCGGCAGCGTGCCATCCTTGGCGCGGCGTACCGCTTCGAGCAGCGGCAGCACATTGAAGTGCGATTTCAGCATGCCGATCTGCGCCGAAAACTCGGCGGCATCGACCTCGCTCGGGAACAGCGGGTCCTTGTGCGGCAGCACGCGGTGGTAAATCAGGATTGACAGGCCATGCCGGCCGCCGGGCGACAGCAGCGACAGCAGGCTCTTTTCCAGCAGCGGCGCCGTGGTGGAATGCCCGGCATCGACGGCATCGGTGGCGGCCGCGGTGGCGGAGACGGGTTCAGGCTGTTTCATGGCGAAGCTCTTCTTCCGGGGTCGTTTCGTCCGGTGCGTCGGGCTCGGGCGCGAGCGGGCTGATAATGGGTTTCGGCACCAGCGACTTTCTCTCGCGCTCGACGATCAGATGGGTGGCGACCATGGCCGCCATCAGGTAATACGGCACATCGAAGTACGCGAGGCTGAGGAAGGCGCCGCCGACCGCGAATCCGAGCAGGCTGACCTGGACCATCCGTGCCAGGTTGCCGGCCCAGGCCAGCTCGTCGAACCGCGCGCTGCGGCTGATGATGCGCGAGCCGGTCAGCCACGTGAGGATGCCCAGCGCCAGGTAGATCGCCAGGCCGCCCCAGCCATGCTCGCCCAGCACCTGGAAATAGATGCTGTGCGCCGCATGCACGTCTTCGGGGATCGGCGCATACAGCTGGAACACGTGGGAATCGTAGATTTCAAAGCCGCCGCCAAGCGGCCGGTCGTTGGCCAGGTGGTAAGCCATCCACCACGCGTTGATGCGGCCCATCGCCGACATGTCTTCCTCGTATTCGTTGATCGTGTCGATGCGGGCGTGCCACTGCTCCGGCATGAACACCAGCGCGACCGGCACGCACAGCATCAGCAGCACGCCGAGCATCGCCTTGTTGCGGCTCTTCAGCCACAGGAAGACGAGCATCGCCACCATCGCGATCGCCGCGCCGCGCGAATAGGAAGCCAGCGACGCCAGCGCGCACAGCAGCATCGACAGCATCACGCCGCGCTTGGCCCACTTGTTGGTCAGCAGCGTGTACAGGTAGAGCATCAGCGGGATCGTCATCACGAGCGCCAGCGCAATTTCGTTGTTGCCGTCGATGAAGGTGCCGATCGGCCCCCATACACGGTACTGGCCGCCGCTGCGCAGCGTGAAGATGCCGCCCTTGACACCGTAGAAGCCGATCGAGATCACCACGGCCCAGATCAGCCATTCGACGTGGGTACGCTTGCGCAGCAACATCATGACGACGATCGTCATGCCCATGATCTTCATCACCTTGGTCAGCTGCGGCATGATCTGGTCGGGGTGGATCGCGAACGCCGCGGTCACGCACATCCAGGCAATGAACACGAGGAAGGTGATGGTGACCGGCGTCAGCGGATAGCGGTATTTGCGGTGCGCATTGGTTGCCATGGCCGCCACGGTGGTCACGGCGATGATCGCGGCAAACGGAAATTCGCGCGCAAAACCCCATCCCTGCGTGTGCGGGTTCATCACGCTGATCCAGATCCACATCACCATGCCGATCGACGGCCGCTTGAAGATATAGGGCAGCGAACCGAACACCAGCAGCGTAATGACCACATCCCTCATGCTGCATTCCTCATGCTGCGGTCCTCATGCGGCCGGGCTCCCGGTGACCACCTTGCTGACCACGTAGCGGAACTTGCCCGATTTTTCCGGCGCGATCCCGGCGACCGCCTCGACCTCGACGGCGACGCCCGCACCGAGCCGGGCCTTGAAACCGCGCTCGATCTGGCGCTGCAGCTTGTCGAAGGCCTGGGCATCGAGCGGCGCGGCCGGCACGATCTGCACCCGCGTCAGGCCCAGGCTTTCCTGCATGATCTTGAATGCCTGGACCTGGGGCAGGTCGCGCAGGATGTACACCAGCGCCAGGCCATGCATCACGGTGCCATCCTGCGCCACCAGGAAATCCGTGCTGCGGCCCTGGATCTCCTGCAGCAGCGGCAATCCGCGCCCGCAGGCACACGGCCGCGTGCCCAGTACGCCGATGTCGCCGGTGCGGTAGCGAATGAACGGGAAGTCGCCGGTCGCCAGGTGCGTGACGACGATCTCGCCGGCCTCGCCGCGCGGCACCGGCTTGCCTTCGGCATCGAGGATCTCGACGACGATATCCTCGGCGGTGATATGCATGCCGCCTTCCGGGCACTGGTGGGCGATGAAGCCGGCATCGCGGCCGCCATAGCCGTTGGCGACCGGGCAGCCGAAGGTATCGGAAATCTGCGCGCGCTGTTCGTCGTACAGCCGCTCGGACGTGACGAAGGCGACGCGGATGCCCAGGTCGTCCATGCGCTGGCCCCTGTCGCGGGCATGCCGCGCGATGTGCGACAGCGCCGACGGATAGCCGAACAGCATGCGCGGCTTGTGGGCGCGGATGCGCGCCACGAAGCCATCGAGCTTGGCCGCCGACATTTCAAACGCCGGCAACAGGTGGGTGCGCAGCAGCAGGTCGCGCAGCGCGCGTACCCGGTCCTGCGCGCCGAGCTCGATCGGCGAGCCCCATACCACGATCTCCGGATCGCCGATATCGACGTTCCACCAGCGCGTGGCGCGCCATTTCGCGGCCACGTCGTGGCTGACCCGTTCCTTGCCGATATAAAAAATCAGCGGCTCGCCGCTGGAGCCGCCGGTATTGAAGCGGGCCAGCCCGACCGCATCCTCCGCCTTCAGCCGGTCGACATTGTTGCGGATGACAGCCTTGTCCATCAGCGGCAGGCGGGTCAGGTCTTCCAGGCTGCGCAGATCGCGCATGGGATCGAAGCCGAGCTGCGCGAACAGGTCGCGGAAATACGGCACCGTGGTGCCGGCCCGCGCCAGCAGGCGGCGCAGGCGTTGCAGTTGCAGGTCGCGCAGCCGCTCTTCCGGCCAGTACTGCGATTCCTCCAGCTGCTTGCGCACGGCCACGCTGCGGTGCTGCTTGACGCGCTCGTGCAGCGGAAAGATCAGGTTCGTCACCAGCGCCGTGTAGGGCGCGGCACGATAGCGGGTATTTGGCTGCAGGCTCATGGCTGGATACTCATGGCTGGGAACTCTGGCTGGATACTCATGGCTGACTGAGCGGGTGGGTGCCGGCGCGGTCGGCCAGCACGTGTTGGTAGACTGCCAGCAGGCGCGGTCGCACGCTCGCCCAGGTGTATTGCTGCACCTGCCGCAGGCCGGCTTCGCGCAGCGATGCCGCCAGCGCGGGTTCGGCCGCCAGCCGCAGCACGGCATCGGCCATTGCCCGCGGCGTTTGCGGTGGCACCAGCAGCGCGGTGCTCCCGTCGTCGACGAGATACGGCACGCCGCCGACATTCGTGCTGACGACGGGCACGCCGCACGCCAGCGACTCGAGCACGGAATTGGGCATGTTGTCGACCAGGCTGGGATTGAGCATCACGTCCGCGTTGCGGTACAGCGCCGCCATGGCCGCGTTGTCGACCCGGCCGGTGAACGTGACTGCCTGCGCGATACCCAGTTCCGCCGCCAGTTGCTCCAGTCCGGCGCGCAGCGGGCCGGAACCGGCGATGACCAGCGTGGCATCCGGGTATCGTTCGCGCACCAGTGCCAGCGTGTGCAGCGCGGTGGCGTTGTCGTAAATCGGTTCCAGGTTGCGCGCCACCAGCAGCCGCGGCCCGGCACCCGTTGGCGGTTCGCGATCCGAGGCGAAACGCTCCAGGTTGACGATGTTCGGCACGACCTGGGTCGTGAAGCCGTGCTTGCCGAACACGACTTCCAGGAAGCCGGATGGCACGATGACGGCATCGGCACGCTCCAGGCTTGGCGCGACCCAGCGGCGGGCGCGTCCGAGGAAGCCATCCGCTTCGCCACCCCGGTAATTGACGACTACCGGCTTGCCGCGCAGCCGGGCGATCCAGATCGCCGGCGCGGCAAACAGGTGCCACGACCAGCCCGAGTTGGCCATCACGTGGAAGACCTGCACGCGGCCCGCGGTGCGCCACAGGCTGGCCAGGTAGGGCAGCAGCCTGGCCAGGGCGCGCAGTCCCTTGATGCGGCCCGCCCATGCCGGCTGGTAGGGTGCATTGACCTGCACGGTCTCGACCCGCAGCCCTTCGCCGCGCAACAATCCGGCCAGTTGCAGGGTCTGGTTCGCCATGCCGCCGGATGGCGGCGGCAGCGGCCCGACGAGACCGATCGACAGCGCGCTCATTCGACACCCCGCGCCACCAGGCTGCCGTACACCTTGCGATAGCGCGCCACGCTGGCGGCCCAGTTTCGCTCGTTCTCGACGAAATGGCGGCCCTGCGCTTTCAACTGCGGCCAAGCCTCCGGCGTCGACAGCAGTGCCAGCACCCGCCGCGCCAGGGCGGCGGCATCGCCGGCGGCAAACAGCACCCCGGTGCGGCCATCGTCGATCAGTTCGCGGTGCCCGCCCACGTCGGACGCCGCCACCAGCCGGCCTTGCGCCATCGCTTCGAGCGGCTTCAATGGCGTGACGAGATCCGTCAGCCGCATCTTCAGGCGCGGATAGCACAGCACGTCCACCAGGTTGTAGTAGCGCTGCACTTCCTTGTGCGGCACGCGGCCCGTGAAGATCACCTGTGCTTCGATGCCCAGCGCCTTGGCCTGCTGGCGCAGGGCCGCATCCTGCGGGCCGCCGCCAACCAGGAGCACGCGCAATGCCGGCTGCTGCGCCAGCATTGCCGGCACCGCGTCGAGCAGCACGTTCAGGCCTTCGTAGGCGTAGAAGGAGCCGATGAAGCCCAGCACGGTTTTTCCTTCCAGGCCCAGTTCGCGGGCCAACGCCTCGTCGCGCGCGCCACCGACCGAAAAGTCGCCGATATCGACGGCGTTCGGGATGACTTCGATCTTCCGGGCCGGAATGCCGCGGCCGACGATCTCGGCGCGCAGGCCTTCGCAGATCGTGGTGGCGGCATCGACGTGCTTCAATGCCCAGGTTTCCATCGCCCGCGTGAGGCGGTAGCGCACGCCCCATTCCTTGCTGGTGCCGTGGTCGACCGCCGCGTCTTCCCAGAACGCGCGGATTTCATACACGACCGGAATGCCCAGCTTGCGGCCCACGCGCAGCGCCGCGACCGCGTTCAGCGCGGGCGAATGCGCATGCAGGATATCGGGTTTGATTTCCTGTGCGACCTGCAGCAGCCGCGCGGCCAGCCGGTCGATCACGGCCAGCTGGTTCAGCACCGGCATGCGGGAAAGCACGCCGCGCGCCGGCTCGGTGCGGAAGAACCGCAGGCCGTCGACCATTTCATGCCTGTCGCCGATGTCGTCGGCCTCTGCCGCGTGTTTCGGGCTGGTGATGTGATGCGTGTCCCAGCCCAGCGCGCGCTGCTGCTGCAGGATCGAGCGGGTGCGGAACGTGTAGCCGCTGTGCAGCGGAATCGAGTGATCCAGCACGTGCAGGATTTTCAAGGGCCGGGCGGCAATGGCGGAAAAATCGGAGGTACCCATGGCTTGCATCCTTGCTTACGCGTGCATTTCTTTTTTCAGGAAGGCTTCGAACATCAGCAGTGTCCAGATCGGCGCGCTGTAGTCGCGGCGGCCGGACTGGTGGTGTTCCACCATCTCGGCCAGGAACGCCCCGTTGAACATGCCGGTCGCGGCCAGGTTCGGCCCCAGCAGCGACGTGCGCACGCGCTCGCGCAGCGGGCCGCGGAACCATGCGGCCAGCGGCACCGCGAAGCCCTGCTTGCGGCGGTACAGGATGTCGTGCGGCAGGTACTTTTCCATGCTCTTCTTGAAGATGTATTTGCCTTCGCTGCCCTTGAGCTTCATTTCCGGCGGCAGGCCCGAGATCCATTCGACCAGCTGGTGATCCAGCAGCGGCACGCGCACTTCGAGCGCGTGCGCCATGCTGGCGCGGTCGACCTTCGTGAGGATATCGCCCGGCAGGTAGGTCTTCATGTCCAGGTACTGGATCATCGACAGCGGATCGTCGGTCGGCGAATTTTTCGCATGGCCGCGCATCACGTCGATCGCCCGATAGCCCTGCAGGCCGGCGCGGAAGCTGTCGGAAAACAGCCGTGCGCGCATCGCGTCCGTCATGATCGATACCCCGTGGAAGTATCCTTCGACGAGATCGCGCGACAGCGATTCGAACGTGCTCTTGGCGCGGAACACGCGCGGCGCCCAGTCGGCTTTCGGATAGTAACGGCCCAGTGTGCCGAACAGCGGGCCGCGCAACGCGGAAGGAATCCGGCCGCGCACGCGTTCTTCGGCCATCGTGTAGCGGTAGCGGCGATAGCCGGCCAGGTTCTCGTCGCCGCCGTCGCCGGACAGCGCCACCGTCACGCGCTGGCGCGCCAGCTGGCATACGCGGTAAGTGGGGATCGCCGAGCTGTCGGCATACGGTTCGTCGTACAGGTCGGACAATGTATCGAGCAGGCCGAAGTCGTCGGTATCCACGGTCTGCACGTGGTGATCGGTGCGGTACTGCTGCGCCACCTGCGCCGCGTACGCCGATTCGTCGAAGGCACGGTCGCGGAAACCGATCGAGCAGGTATTGACGGGGGCCTTGTTCAGGCCCGCCATCATGGCCACCACGGCGGAGGAATCGACGCCGCCGGACAGGAATGCGCCCAGCGGCACTTCGGCCACCAGCTGGCTGCGCACCGAGTCGCGCAGCCGCTCGACCAGCTCGCCCTGCGCATCGCTTTCCGTCATCGCATGATGCAGCTTGAACGGCACATCCCACCAGCGCTGCGGCGTGGCCAGCGGCGCGCCGACTTTCTGCACCATCCGGTAGCCGGGCGACAGCTTGAAGGCACCCTTGTAGATCGTCTTGGGTTCCGGCACATAGCCATAGGCAAAATAATCTTCGACGGCGCGCGGGTCGATCTCGCGCGGCAGCCCGGGCAACGAGCGCAATGCCTTCAGTTCGGAACTGAAGGCGAACAGGCCGTCCGGCAGCATCGTGTAGAACATGGGCTTCACCCCCATGTGATCGCGCGCCAGGAACATCACTTGCAAGTTGCGGTCCCACAGGCCGAATGCGAACATGCCGCGGAAGCGCTCCACGCAGGACTCGCCCCATTGTTCCCAGGCGTGCACGATCACCTCGGTGTCGCTGTTGGTGCGGAATACATGACCGAGCGCCTTCAGCTCGGCAGTCAGCTCGCGGTAGTTGTAGATCTCGCCGTTGTAGCAGACCATCACGCTGCCATCCTCGTTGCCGAGCGGCTGCTGCCCCAGCGACAGGTCGATGACGGACAGGCGGCGGTGGCCGAAGCCGACGCCCGGCTCGCGATAGACGTCGCCTTCGTCCGGGCCGCGATGGAACTGGGTATCGTTCATGCGCCGCAGCAGCGCCTCGTCGATCTCGCGCCGGCCCCGGGTATCCAGCAGGCCCACTATTCCGCACATGATGTCACCGCCCCTCTTGTCTTGATCTTTCGTTCACACAGGCTGTCATACATGCCATGATAGGCTGCAACCATTGCTGCCATACTGTATTTGCGCAGTACTCGTTCGCGGCCCGCGGCGCCATGCCGCGCCGCCAGTTCCGGCGCGAGCACATAAGTCTCGAGCGCCGCCGCCAGCGCCACCGGGTCGGACGCGGGCACGAGGGTGCCGGTAACGCCTTCGTCGACCACTTCGGGAATACCGCCGACGCGCGTGCCGACCACCGGCAAGCCGCTCGCCATCGCTTCCAGTGCGGAGCCGGGCGTGCCTTCGGCGATCGACGGCATCGCGAACACGTGCAGGCTGTGAAGTATCTGCGCCACGTCCGTCCGCGCGCCAGGCAGCCAGGCCACATTCTCCAGGCCGAGCGATGCCACCTTCGACCGCAGCGAGTCGAGCAGCGGGCCGTCCCCGACGATCGCCAGCCGCAGCGCAACGTCCGGCCGGCGAGTGCGCAGCAACGCGAACGCGTCGACCAGCGTGGCATGGTCCTTCACCGCCTGCACGCGGCCGACGGTACCGATCACGAAATCGCCCGGGCCGAACGGGCAGCCCTCCGGCAAGGCGGCCGCACCCGGCACGCGCGGCTGGAAACGCTCGGCATCGATGCCGTTCGCCAGCATCCTGCTCTTGTGCGCCGGCACCCTGATCACATCGCGATTCCAGGTTTCCATTGCCGCCGAATTCGCATAGCAGCAGTCGTAGAACGGCACCATCAACCGGCGCAGCGCATTGTGCTTGCGGTTGGTGCCATGGGGGTCGCCGTGATCGCGCCCGTGAGCACCGTTGACGCGCACCGGCACGCCGGCCAGCAGCGCGGCCGGACCGTATTCGACGGCCGACAGGTTGTACGAATGCAGCACCGCCGGCCGCAGCCGGCGCAGCAGCCGCCACAGCGCCGCGTGCGTTCCCGGCGACTGGCCGGGCTGTTTGTGCAGAGCGTGGACCTCCACGTCGGCACGGGTGATTTTCCTGGCGAAAGCGGGGTTGTAATCGGTAAGGCAGACGATCGCGTGCCGGTAGGCGCCGGCCGGCATGCGATTGATCCGTTCGACCATCAATGTTTCCAGCCCGCCAAAATCGAGTCGGTAGATCAGGTGGACGATGAGCGGGATGTCGTTCATGGGGTTCACTGTCGCGCATTGGCCGCGAGCACGGCATCGATCGCGGCGAGATGGGTTTCCAGGAACGCGCGCAACGCCGGATGCGCCGCCGCGGGATCCTCATCGTATGGTGAGAATACCATCAGTGCAGCACCATCATCGCTGCCAGTCAGAAATTTTTGTTTCGTTTGCAACAATTTCCCCGTATAGTTACTGGTCGTTACGTTGCCGCCGATGGCATACCACTGCCAGACGACGAACCGGCTGCCGCCAGGACCCAGCAAGGTGGTTTCCCGCATCGTGAACGGCCGGCCGGCGATGGTTTCCATGCGAATCGCCACGCCGGTTTCACTCCAGCCACTGCGCGCCGCCGCCAACCGGTTGGTCGAACTGATCAGCTTGCCCCCACCGCCATCGCGGTAATACTGCAGCCAGAAGCCCACCTGCCTGTCGCCAACCTGGTAGAAGCGACGCAACGTGCCGCTGGCGGGTGCGAAATCGGGCTGCCACTCGGTGAAGGCCGGCACTGCCGGCACCCTGGCGGCGAACGATGCCACGTCGACCGACGGCGGCGATGCGTTGCCGCGTTCGATATACCAGCCGTAGGCGGGCCATACGCCGATGCAAGCGGCCACGCCCAGCACCGCCGCGGCGATCCTGGCCGACGGCGCCGATGGTGTACGCGACGCTACCCTCGCTTTGGCGCAAGCAGCGGATGCGGCAGGTGCAGCGGGTACGGCCGGTGCATCCTCGCGCCAGAAACTGCCGACCCAGAACAGCAGCAGCATCACCAGGCCGAAGAACGCCCAGCCGTAGATCAGGTGGTCGACGCCGACGGCCAGCGTCATGTTGCTGGTGTGGCCGATCATCACGATCATATAGGCGCGCAATCCGTTGGCGAAGACCGGCAGTGCCAGCGCAACGACGACGAACAGCACGCGGCGCCACGTGGTCTGGTACGTGAGGTATGCGTACAGGCAGCCCAGCGTGACCGACGAGATCAGGTAGCGTAAACCGCTGCAGGCCTCGACCACCGACCAGTTGCCGCTGGGGATACTGAAGTTGTTCCCTTCGCGCAGCACGGGAATGCCGGTCAGGCGCAGCGCGTCGACGGTGAAATTGGCGGTGATGCCGATCAGCGGCTCGATCAGGCCTTCGCCGACCGGCACGCCGAACAGCAGGAACGCCAGCGGGAAGATCAGTGCACGGGCGATCGCGGTGCCGAACACGGCCAGCACGGTGAGTGGAATCATCACGGCGAAGGCATACTGGCGCACCACCAGCACGTCGCCCAGCATGGCCAGCATCCAGGCCGCACCGCACAGCAGCAGCGCCGCCAGCGCCGGCCAGCAGGGACGCACCGGCAGCAGCGCCAGCTCCGCGCGGCGCCGCCATACCAGCCACAGCGTGATCGGCACGATGACGAAGCCATGCGCGAACGTTTCCGATCGGTCCCAGATCGAGACGATCGACGCGGCCGTGTCGAAATAGGCAAGCAACGGCAGCAGCACGGCGAACGCGGCGATCCACCGCTGGGCCACGGGCGGCGTGCCGTTGGCGGAAAGCGCCGTCGACAGCCGGGCTTCTTCAGTGACAGTCATCGTGTTCATGCCCGGTTCCATGTTGGTGAAGCGATACCGGCCGGGTGCGGTGCGGTGCCGGCCGGCTGCCGTGGCGCTTCGAGCAGCGCATCGAGCGGTGCCAGCCGGGCTTCCCAGCCATACGAGGATTCGACGCGGGCACGGGCGGCGGCGCCGAGCGCGGCGCAGGCCGCATGGTCCGCCAGTGCGGCAACGATCGTTTCCGCCACGTCGCCGGCATGTTCGGCCAGCAGCACCTCGCTGCCGGCGGCGGCATCGATGCCTTCCAGCGCCTGCGGGCTGACGACGACCGCCTTTGCCATCGACATCGCCTCCAGCACCTTGTTCTGGATGCCCCGCGCCACGCGCAGCGGGGCGACCGAAAGCGCCGCGTGTGCGACATACGGCCGTACATCCGGCACGGTGCCGGTGACCGTGACGCCGGGCAGCTGCGCGAGCGCCTGTACCTCGGCCGCCGGCCGGGCGCCGACGATCACGAACGATGCCCGGGGCACGCGGGCGCGGACCAGCGGCAGCACCTCGTGCGCGAACCACTGCACCGCGTCGACGTTGGGCCAGTAATCCATCGCCCCGCAAAACACCAGCGCGCGGTCACCGGATGCGTAAGGGTCGGCATGACCGGCATCGGGGGAAAAATACCCGGTATCGACGCCATTGCCGAACCAGCCGATGCGCGCCGCGCTTTCCGGTGCCAGGGTGCGGAACAACGCCGCTTCAGGGGCGGAAACGAACAGCGCCGCGTCGCTGTCAGCGGCGACCTTGCGCTCGTAGCGCAGCAGGCGGTCCGCCTCGTAGCCATACAGCAGGCTGGCCGGCCACGACTTCTTCTGCGCGTAGGCGCGCCACTTTTCCGAATCCACATCGCACAGGTCGACCACGCGGCGCGCTTCCGGCCAGTCATGCGCATACTGCGCCATTGCCGACGAAAAAACGACGACTCTTTCGATGCCGGTATCGCGCATCGTGCGGCGCACCCAGGCGCGGGTGGAACGGTCGCTGTAGTAGTCGAGGGAGAGCGCGCGGTTGGCCAGCAGGGCGCGCAGGCTGCGCAACCGTGCGCGGCGCGGATTGAGCGGGGCGAAATGGCTCGATGCGCACAGTTTGCGCACATGCGCCACGTATTGCCAGTCGTCCGGATCGTCGACGAACGTTGCCAGGTGCACGCGATAGCGCGCGGCGAGGTGCCGCAGCAGGTGCCACGAGCGGATCTTGTCCCCCTTGTTGGGAGGATAAGGGATGCGGTGCACCAGCAACAGCAGGTCTTCCACGTGTCACCCCAGGTCTTTGACGATGTGCGGACCGAGCGCGTTCGCCAGCGGCAGCGGCAGTTTCTGCCACAGCTTGATGAACAGTTGGTACTTCGGGTTCAGCGGATTCACGTCCGGCAGGTCTTGCGACGCGACCAGCCGGTATTCATACGGCAGCGGCTGCGCGGTGAACCCCCAGTTCTTCTTGAAGTCGAACGCACCGGTACCGCGCTTGCTGCGGCCGAAATCGAAGATGCGGCAGCCTTTCGCGGCCGACGCCTGCATCAGGTTCCAGTACATGAAGTCGTTGCCGGCCACGTCGCGCGCTACCGGCATGCCGCCGCCGTAATACGGCAGCACTTCCTCGCGGAAAAAGAAGCTCAACACACCGGCAACCAAACGCTTTTCCGCCCCTTCGCCCTGCACGATGATGCGCACTTCGCAGTCGTCGCGGAATTCCTCTTTCAGCAAGCGGAAGTATTTCTTGGAGAATACCGGCGTGCCGAGCCGGTGCACGCTGTTGGCGTAAGCGGTGAAAAAGCGCTCGACATCCTGGTCGACTTCGCCTGTCAGCCCCAGCTTGATACCCTTGCGGACCATCGCACGCTGCTTGCGGGGAATCGCATTCATGTTGGCTTCGTCGTCGGCGCCTATCTCCTTGCGGAACGTGACGTACAGGTCCTTGCCCAGCCAGGCAGGATCGTCCGGATGGGCGGGCGCGACATTGCGGTACTCGAGGTGCCCCGCGTTCAGCGAGGCGGCCAGTTGCAGCGCTTCGGCATCGAGCGCGGCACGTGCCGTTCCGGTCAACGCGGCCACGCCGCCGTATACGCAGAACGGCAGCGCGATCAGCGAGTGGCCGAACAGGCGGCTCTTGATCTGCGCCAATGGCAGCACGCCTTCGATTTGCCCGTCACGCTCGGCCAGGAAGAACCAGGTGCGGTGGCCGAAGGCCTCTTCGATCACCCGCTGCCAGCCGGCACGATGGAAGAACGTGGCCTCCGGACAGGCTTGCACGAACATATCCCAGCGTGCCCGGTCGGCGGCATCCGCGCGCAGCAGCCGCACGGACAGGGGACCCGGTTCTGCTGCCGGTTCGATGGCGGGCGAAGCCGGCACGGGCGCGGTTTCGGCAGCGGTGCCCGCGGCTACTTGCGCGCGCTGCATGGCCTGTTCGATGATGGCGTTCATGCACGCTCCAGGAAGATGCGGTCCATCCGGTCCCATTTGAAATCGCGCGTCAGCGCACGGATACGGCGTTCCATCCGCTCCAGGTTCACATAGTGCCGGAAGCGGCTCTTGGCGCCGACGCCGTCGATGCGCGGCTGGCCGGGATCGATTTCCCACGGGTGAAAATAAAAGATCGCCGCCTGGCCGTCCTCGCGATTGACCCGCCGCATCAGGCGGCGCGACAGCGCATATGGCAGCAGCCGGAAATAGCCGCCCCCACCGGCCGGCAGGTTGCGTTCCATCACGCGCACCGTGGTGATCGGCACTTCCAGCAGGCCGTCGGTGCCGTTCGGGTAGAACGCGAAGCGGGGCGCGTCCGGCATGCCGTAGTGATCGTGCGCGATCGGGTAGATCGACGAGCTGTAGCGGTAGCCCGCTTCCTGCAGCACGTCCAGCGCCCACAGGTTGGCGGGGCCGATCGAGAAGCTGGGCGCGCGGTAGCCGAGCACCGGCGTGCCGCCGATGTCTTCCAGGATCGCCTTGCTGCGGGCGACATCGTCGAGAAACTGCGCGCGCGTCTGGTCCGATGCGCGCAGGTGGGCATAACCGTGGCTGGCCAGTTCGTGGCCGCCGGCCACGATGCGCCGTACCATCGCAGGGTAGCGCTCGGCGATCCAGCCCAGCGTGAAGAACGTGCCCTGTGCGCCGCCCTCTTCCAGGATCGCCAGGATGCGCTCGATGTTGGCTTCGACGCGGCATTCGCGCGCCAGCCATGTGTCGCGCGCGATGTGGTCGGCGAACGCGGATACCTGGAAGTAATCCTCGACATCGATCGTCATCGCGTTGCGCAACGCATCGGCGCCGGGCGCGGTCGCCGTCGATTGCGCGGTTGCCTTCAGCTGGTATTCGGGCGCGTTCATGGCGGCTCCGTTACCGGTTCTGCAGCCAGGCGGCGACGATCGCCGCGATGCGCTCGGCGGCGCGGCCATCCCAGAAATGCGGCACCCGGCCGGCCTTGCCGCCGCCGCCGGACACGCCCTCGAACGCGGCCAGGATCGCGGCCGGGTCGTTGCCGGCGATCGTGTTGGTGCCTTCGTCGACAGTGATCGGGCGTTCGGTGTTGTGGCGCAGCGTGATGCACGGCGTGCCGAGCGCCGTGGTTTCTTCCTGGATGCCGCCCGAGTCGGTCAGCACGACAGTGGCATCCTTCATCAGGCCCAGCATTTCCAGGTAACCCATCGGCGGCAGCAACAGGATCGATGCCCGGTCGAGCAGATGCGACAGGCCGAAGCGTTCGATCGTGGCCCGCGTGCGCGGATGGACGGGGAAGATCACCGGCATGCGCTCGCTGATCTTGCCGGCCGTTTCCAGCAGGCGTTTCAGGATCGCGGCATCGTCGACATTCGACGGCCGGTGCAGCGTGAGTACGGCAAAACCCTTGTCCGCGAAACCTGGCCGGCCGGCATCGGCAGCAATCTGCGCGGCGGGCACCGCGCGCGGCAGGTTCAGCCGCAGCGTATCGATCATCACGTTGCCGACGAAGTGGATGCGCCCGTCGGCGATGCCTTCGTTCAGCAGGTTCGCGCGGCCGCTTTCCTCGGTGGTGAACAGCAGGTCGGACAGCTGGTCGGTCAGCACGCGGTTGATTTCTTCCGGCATTGCCCGGTCGAAGCTGCGCAAGCCTGCTTCCACGTGGATCACCGGCACGCCCTTCTTGGCCGCCACCAGCGCGCATGCGATCGTGGAGTTGACGTCGCCCACCACCAGCACGGCCGACGGCGCCACGTCGTCCAGCGCCGGCTCGAAGCGGCGCATCACCTCGGCCGTCTGCTGCGCATGGCTGCCGCTGCCGACTTCCAGGTTGATGTCCGGGTCGGGAATGCCCAGCGCCTGGAAGTACTGGTGATTCATGGCCACGTCGTAATGCTGGCCCGTATGCACGAGCTTGGCCTCGATGCCCGGCAGGGCATCGAAGGCCGCCATGATTGGCGCCATTTTCATGAAGTTCGGGCGCGCGCCCACCACGCACAGGATACGGTGGATTTTGTCGGTATCGCTCATGTCATTCATCCAAAGCCTGGTTGACGCCGGCTGGCGTGCTCACGATGCGTTTCAGGATCGACAGGACGGACCCCATCGATCGTTCCAGCCGCAGCATGCGCTCGTCGAGCACGGACGGGTACTGGTTGGCGAACACGGCACTTTCAGGGTCGAACGCCGTGGCGTCCGCCAGTGGCGCGGCTGCTGCCGGCGCGGCGGCGGGAGGCTCGAATTCCTGCTGTATGTCGCGGATCACGGTATCGACATCGGCATCGGTGAAGGCATGCATCTCTTCCAGGAAACCCATCAACAAGAGGCGGTCGCACAGGTGGTTGGTTTTGCGCGGTATGCCTCCCGTGAATTCGTAGATGGCCGCATGGGCAGCCGGCGTAAACGACGGATCGCCTGTCCAGCCCACGGTAAGCAACCGGTGCTCGATGTAAGCCTGGGTTTCCAGTTCATCCATCGGCCCCAGGTGATAAGTGGCGATGACGCGCTGGCGCAGCTGCTGCATGCCGGGGTTGTGCAGCGTGGCACGGAACTCCGGCTGGCCGAGCAGGAACGTCTGCAGCAGCGGCTTGTCATCGGACTGAAAGTTTGACAGCATGCGCAATTCTTCCACCACGCGGGGCGTCAGGTTCTGCGCTTCGTCAACCACCAGCAGTGCCCGCTTTCCGGCGGTGTCGCAGCCGCGCAGGAAATGCTCGAGACGGGCCAGCAGCGTCGTCTTGCTGGCGCTGTCCTCGAACGGCAGGCCGAACGCGGCAACCACGCCGCGCACGATGTCGTCCGCATTGACATGCGTGTTGACGATGTGCGCGGCCACGATGCGGTCCGATTCGATCTGGCGGAACAGGTTGCGCACCAGCGTGGTCTTGCCGGCGCCCACTTCGCCCGTGATCACGATGAAGCCCTCGCCTTGCGCCAGGCCATACTCCAGGTAGGCCATCGCGCGTTTATGCCCCTTGCTGCCGAAGAAGAAATGGGGGTCCGGGCGCAGGCGGAAGGGCTTGTCGCTGAGCCCGTAATAACTTTCGTACATGGTGAAAACGTCTCGCTCGGTCAGAAATTCATCGAAAGGGAGGCCGCCACTGCATTCTCCGTATAGGAGCTGTTCTGCAACGCCAGGCCGCCGGAATTGCGCCGCACCTCCAGCGTGCCCGACAGGCGCTGCTGGAAGCTGCGCGTCACGTACAGCCGAAACTGTCGGTTGCTCTCGCTGAGCTCGTCGCTGAGCGACTTGCTCCGGCTTGCGGTGGCGGACAAAGCCGCGCTGGTGCGGGCACTGAGCCGGTAGCCAACGTTCAACGACAGCCCGGTCTGATCGGTGTTGTCGTTCAGGTTTTGCTGGCCCGCGCCCAGCAGCGGACTGTCGTATTGCACGAGCGACAACGCCTCGCGGCGCATCTTGTACACCGTGACGACCGCATTGGTCCGCGCCGAACGCCAGGCCATCGAGGCATTGAACTGCCGCTGCAACGTATAGCGGTTGCTGAAATAGTTGACGGCGTTGGGCAGCGAGCGTGGCAGGCCGAGAGCGCGGATGTAGGCTTCGACAAACGCGGCGCGCTGCACCGGGTCGGGGATGTTCGTCTGGTACATCTGGCTCAGCATCGCTACCGTGTCGACCGCCGACGGCAACAGGAAGTTGTTGCGGCTGGTACTCACGTCGTCGCTGTAGTTGATGCTCCACACGGTGTTGCGGCTGCGGTGACTGGCGGCCAGGAAGTAGCTGTTGCCGTAGTAACGCCGGCCCGCCGACATGCGCAGGCTGGTGCGTGCACTGGGCTCCAGCGAGAAGCCCAGCGACCAGGAAGCGCCCTTGGTGCCCTCGCCCATGCCTTCATAGTCGTATTTGTCGTAGCCGGCCGTGCCGGTCAGGCTGAACTTCCGGTTCAGAGAGTAGCGCAGCGATGCGAGCGCCGAACTGTTGATCGATTTCGGCGCGATACCGTCCTGCAGGTTTTCTCGGTTCAGCTGCAGGCCCCAGCCAAGTGTCTGGAACGAAGACCCGCTGTTGAGCGACATGTCGATCGTGTCCGATGTGCTGCGGGGGAAACCGCCCAGGTCGCTGTCGACCAGGTCGTGCGTATAGCGCAGCTGGGTGGTGGCAAAGCCGCCGAACTGGTGCACGAGATACGGCGATACCCGGTAGCTGCGCACTTCGCTGCGGTTGCTGTCCGAATACGGGTTGTCGCTGACCGGGCCGAACGCCGATACCGGCGTTTGCGTGATGCCTGCCGAGGCATCGAAAAACAGCAGGTCGCGGATGACGTTGCCCCTGGCCATTGCATTCAGCGTGCTGTTCAGGCGGTCGTTGCCCGTGTCCCGCTTGTCCGAATAGGCGAACGCGTTCAGCCGGTAGGAGGCCGAGACCTGCAGCCGCGGGGTGTCGTTCGTCACCGTCAGGCCCGGCGCCACGGATGTGATGAACTGGCTTCGCTTCTGGTCGTCGCTGCGCAGCTCGGGATTGTCCGACCACGTTTCCCGCACCTCGACGCTCGGCTTCACCTGCCACGCCGCACGCACGGCCGACGGCAGCAGCGCGAGCAGCATGGCCGAGCCGAGCACGGCGCAACGGGTACGCCGTTCAGCCATAGTGATAGTCGTATTTGCTGGAGGAATTCATCTCGCGCGACTTGTTGTAGACGAGATTGACATTGCTGCAGCCTTCGAGCTGGTGCAATGCTTCCTTGACGGCATGCTGGGTGGTTTTTTCGGATTCGACCACCACGACGATCTGCCCCATGTGGCTGGCCAGCACGTGCGCCTCGCTGGTCAGCAGCAGCGGCGGCGAATCGAAGATCACGATCCGGTCCGGGTACCGGTTGGCGATTTCATGCACCAGCGACTTCATCGCCTGGCTGGCCAGCAGCTCGGTCGCGCGCGGGTTGGACGTACCTGCCGGCAAAATCGACAGCGTGTTCACGTTCGTGCGCAGCATCACTTCGGACATGTCGAGGTGATCGTCCAGCAGGATGTCCATCAGGCCGCGCTGGGCCGGCAGGCCCAGCGTGCGCAGCACGGAAGGCCGCGCCACGTCGGCATCGACCAGCAGCACCGTGTGGTCGAGCTCCATCGCAATGCTCATCGCCAGGTTGATCGACGTGAAGGTCTTGCCCTCGCCCGGCAGCGAACTGGTGATCATGATCAGGTTGCCCGGATTCGCGTTCGCCTTGCGCGGCGTGAACGCGCGCTTGATCAGCGGCCGCTTGATGATGCGGAAATCCTCGACCAGGTTGGTGCGGCCGCCTGCCGCGGTCACGAGCCCGGCTTCGTTCATGCGAGCCAGGTCCAGCTCGATCATGCGGGTGGTGCGGCGCAGCTGCTCCGGCGTGGCCGGGTCCGGGTTCGACAGCGCGGTGGCAGGGGCTTGCGCAGGCGCGGGCCTGACCGCCTCGGCCACGGCAACGTCCGGACTGCCGGCTGCCGGTTCCTGCACGACCGCGGGTGGCGCTTCGCTGCGGACATGGGCCAACGGCGCTGCCGCCGCGGGTTGTTTGCCGATACGGTTCGCGGCTTTTTCAATGATGCTCACGTTGTAACCTGTGCTTTCCCCGGCCTAGGCTTGCCGGAAAAGGGTGAGTGCCAATACCCCGCCGTAGGCGGTAAACAGCGAGGCGACCGCGGCGGCGAAGGCATACAGGCGGCGACGGCGGCGCACTTTCTGCTGGTCGGTCCAGTTCATGCCGATGCTGCCCAGGATCGGCAGGCCCGTCGCTTCGCGCAGATTGGTCTGGCTCAGGAAAGTCGGCCGGATCTGGCTCAGCAGCAGCGCGGTACCGAGGCCCGCCACGAGGGAAGCCAGGAATACGAGCGTGTACAGGCGTGGGCGGTTCGGCCCGGCCGGGGTGCTCGGCACGGCTGGCGGATCGACGACGCGGAACGTCATCATGTCGGTAGCCGTCGACAGGTCACCCGACAGCTTCGCCGCTTCGCGACGCTGTACGAGCTTCTCGTAGTTTTCCTTGTTCACCGCGTAATCGCGGTTCAGCTGCGCCAGCTGCGCTTCCACTTCCGGCGCCTGCGTGCTCAGCGAGCGCATCGTTGCCAGGCGCGACGTGTATTCGCCGACCCGCGCCTGCAGCGAGGCGATGCGCGCTTCCTCGACCGAGAGCTGCACATTCATCTGCTGCAGCATCGGGCTGTAGTTCGCTCCAGGATCGACCGCGCGCATCTTCTTGGCTTCCAGCTTCTTGCGCTCCTCGAGCTGCGCAATCAGGCGCTTGGCCGCCACGATGTCGGGATGCTCTTCGGTGAACTGCATGCGCAGCTGGTCGAGGTTCTTTTCCACGGTCGCAATACGGCCATCGAGTTCCGGGTTGACGATCGCGCGTTCGGTGGTGTCGGTGACCGGTGCCATGTCGTCGCCGGCAATCTGGCGCTTGATCGCATTGCGCGCCTGTTCCGCTTCCAGCAATTCCAGCCGGGCCTGGCTGATTTTCTCGCTCAGGTCGCCATAGGAGGAAGCATAGTCGCCGCCCTGGCGCGGCAGCAGGCCCATGTGGCGGATCTTGAATTCCTTCAGCGCGTTCTCGCCGATGGCCAGCTTGTCTTCATACATCTTGATCTGGTCGTCGATGAACTGGATCGCTTTTTCCGATTCCTGCTTCTTGCCGCCAAAGCTGCCTTCGACAAAAATCGTCAGCAGCGACTGCACCACATCCTTGCCCAGCTTCGGGTCAGGGTTACTGTACGACAGCGTATAGATGTCGTCGCGCTCGGTGCCACCAATCTTGATCTGGCTCATCAGCTCGTCGACGAGCTTTTCGTGTTCCCGGGGACTCTTGGCCTTGATGTCGAGGTCGACCATGCGCAGCACCCGTTCCACGTTCGGGCGGCTGATCAGCGTGCGGCGCATGAACATCACCTGCTGTTCGGTGTTGGGCAGCGTGGTCATGCTGGCCATCAGCGGTTTCAGGATGCTCTGGGTATCCACATAGACACGGGCGGAAGCCTGGTAATCGTTGGGCAGCCTGGAAACAACGGTCCAGCCGACGACCGCAACAAGCCACGTGATTGCCACCGCGTACCAGCGGTACTTGCCAATTGCTTTGAGGAAGCTCAAAAGCAGGGCCATCATTTCTGCCATCTTGTTAACTCACTTTCCGCCAAGCCGATCCAGGATTTGACTACTGCGACAACTCACTCAGTCGCCTTCCTAAATATTGCTTAAATTACATCAATCGCTCTATCATACCGCAGAATTCGTTGCCTGTTGATATTAATTTTTCTTTCCAACATGTCATTGCCCACAACGTTGCAATCTGCTGACAGCGCGGAAATGTAATTCCCAAAAAGCAATCTTAATCTGCTACTACTTATCTGCTATCCTGACCTGATGAGCTCGATGACCCGCCCGATGTACTCCCTGTTGCTGGCATGCTGCGCTGCCGTCATCGCGCTTGCATCGCCGGCCCGTGCCGCGCTGAAGGACACGATCCCGGCCGTCAAGCCGTCCGTGGTCGGCGTCGGCACGCTGCTGCGTACCCGCAGCCCGGCCATTGTCTTCGTCGCCACCGGCTTCGCGGTCGGCGACGGCCTTTCCATCATCACCAATGCCCATGCACTGCCGGTACTGGACGTGGAACGGATGGAAACGCTCGGCATCGTCATCGGTACCGGCGAAAAACTCGACTTCCGCCCCGCCACCATTGCCGCCATCGACCGCGAGCACGACCTGGCCCACCTGCGGCTGACCGGCGCGCCGCTGCCAGCGTTGCGCCTGGACGGCGGCGGCACCGTTGCCGAAGGCCAGGCGCTGGCCTTCACCGGTTTTCCACTCGGCATGAGCCTTGGCCTGACGCCGGTCACGCACCGGGCGATGCTGTCGGCCATCACGCCGATTCTGTTGCCTTCGCTGACATCGCGCCGGCTCGATTCACGGACGATCAGCCAGTTGCAGCGCCGGCCGTTCCAGATCATGCAACTGGACGGCACCGCCTACCCCGGCAACAGCGGCAGTCCTGTCTACGACCCCGACAGCGGCGTCGTGCACGGCGTGCTGAACATGACTTTCCTGAAAAACCAGAAAGAAAATGCCATCAGCCAGCCGAGCGGCATTTCGTATGCAATCCCCGTTCGGTATGTACAGGAATTGTTGCAGCAAAATGCTAACGGGAAGTAAAAAATTGCCCGATCAACCCGGGCTCTCGTATAAAATAAGCAACACAAAATTTACACAACGAAAGTTACGAGCGTGTAACAAGCTGCTGCCTGCGGATGGCACGATCCCATCGCCCGTAATAACCAGACTGGAGAGTCCTGTGAAATACCAAATGCTGTTCAAATGGCTGGCGGCAGGCGCGATCATGCTGGGGGCCCTGGGCGGTTGCGCCAGTTCCGGCAACACGATGGTCGACGCGGGGCCGGCACCGGCGCCCGATTATCTGATCGGCCCGGGCGATAACGTCAGCATCATCGTCTGGCGCAATCCGGAAGTGTCGCAAAGCGTACCCGTGCGGCCGGACGGCAAGATCACCACTCCGCTGGTCGAGGACCTGGAAGCCAGCGGCAAGACGCCCACCGTGCTGGCGCGCGACATTGAAAAGGCGCTGGCCAAGTACATCCAGCAACCGGTCGTGACAGTGATCGTTACCGGCTTCACGGGCACTTACGGCGAACAGATTCGCGTGATCGGCCAGGCCGCGCGGCCACAGGCATTGCCGTACCGGCGCGACATGTCGCTGATGGATGTGCTGATCGCCGTTGGCGGTGTCACCGAATTTGCAGCAGGCAACAAGGCCACAATCATTCGCAATGTAGACGGCAAACAACAGCAATACCGCGTGCGCTTGAACGACCTGATCAAGGAAGGCGATATCTCGGCCAATGTATCGATGCGCCCTGGTGACATCCTGGTGATTCCCGAGAGCTTCTTCTAAGCTGGGTGTTCTAAGCCGGCTGAGCTGTCGAAAATCTTTACAGCATCTGAGCCAGATCAACAATGACCTCCAGCTCTTTTGCTTTAAGTCATTGATTTAGAAGGTGCAACAACCGCGATCGGTCGTCGGGAACGGTAATTGCTTACTATTTTCGCAATACCCGCCCAACCGACCGACCACCTAGAAGGAAACCCGACGTGGCCACCGAACAACAGCATGATGCCCCAGCCGCCGATGCTGCAAATGCCGCAGACCTGTCGCCCGTGGGTGCGGCACGGCGCCGCTTTACCCGCGCCGGCGTTGCCGCTTCCGGCGTATTGCTCACGCTGCACAGCCAGCCGGGCATGGCTGTTGAAGTGTGCACCACGCCATCCGGCTCCCTGTCGGGGGGCCTGCAGAGCTTCCGCGGACCGCCGCCCACGTGTGCCGGCCGCTCGCCCGGCTACTGGAAAAACCACAGCTGGCCGCGCGGTTGCAACAAGAACGAGCCCTTCACGCGGATCTTCAGCTGCAACAGCCTGAACGCGAAAACCTATGGAACCACGTCCCAGAGCGCGATCCTGGATCCGAAACAGTGGGACAAGAACGGCATCGGCCGGCACCTGATGGCGTGCTACCTGAACGTGCAGGCCGGCCTGTCGACATTCCAGACGACGGCCATGCTGCAACGCATCTGGCTCGAATACCAGGCCAAGGGTTATTACGCGCCCACGGCGGGCGTGAAATGGGATGGCGGCAAGATCGTCGATTACCTGCAAGGCACCATGTACTGATGGCCTTGTCCTGGCGCCTCGTTCCCGGCCAGGCCCTGCTGCATCGCGGCTGGGACGGCGCCTTCGTGCTGTACAACGATTTGTCCGGCGATACGCACCTGTTGTCCGAAGACGCGATGACGTTGCTGCTGGCATTGCGCGATGGCGATGTCATGCCGGAAGAGCTGGCCGCACCGGAGTTGACGGAACTGCTTGCCACGCTGCGCCAGCTCGACCTGGTCGAACCGTGCTGATGCCATCCGATTGCCACCCGCCCGCCCCTGCCGAGCCCGCCATGATCACCGTTGCCAGCCTGACCCGTGCCCAGTTGGGCGAGCGCCTCGCCGGCCCCGGCATCCACTTGCGTACGGGCCGGTTCACCACGCTGCTGCGCTCGCCAATCGGCGGCGTTGCCGACGGCATCCACCTGTTGTATGGCGACTATCCGCTGCACGAAGGCTTTGCCGACTTCCATCTGGACCTGGTGCGTCCGGCCACGCTGCGGCGCTGGCTGCGCCCGCAGGTGTCGCTGTTGTACGACGGCCGCTCGATGTTCAAGCCGCTGCCGCTGGACCAGGCATTTCCCATGTTCGAGTGGGGATTGAACTGGTGCGTGTCGAGCCGGGCCAACCGCTACCTGATCGTGCACGCGGCCGTGGTTGAAAAAGGCGGCCGTGCCGCGATCCTGCCGGCCCCGCCGGGATCCGGCAAGAGCACGCTGTGCGCGGCGCTCGTCGGCCGCGGCGGCTGGCGCCTGCTGTCCGATGAACTGACATTGCTGCGGCTCGATGACGGCATGCTGCATCCGCTGCCCCGCCCGATCAGCCTGAAGAACGCTTCGATCGGCGTCATCCGCGACTACGTGCCGGGCAGCGTGATGAGCCGCGCCGTCACCGATACGGTCAAGGGCACGGTGGCGCACGTGCGCGCGCCGGCCGACAGCGTGGCGCGGGCAGTGGAAACCGCGCTGCCGGCCTGGGTCGTGTTTCCCCGCTTCGAAGCCGGTGCCGCCATCACGGCCGAGCCGATGCCGCGCGCCGAAACCTTCATGCAGCTGGCACAGAACTGCTTCAACTACAGCCTGCTCGGTGCCGAGGGCTTCACCGCGCTGGTCGGCCTCGTCGAGCGCAGCCAGGGCTATCGCTTCCGCTACGGCGTGCTGGACGAAGCGCTGGCGTTTTTCGACAGCCTGCCCGCCGTGTCATGAAGCACGATCGCCTCGCACCGCTGCTGGCCGGCGCATTGCGCGTGCCGGAAGAGCTGCCGGCGCTCGACGAGGCCGGCTGGGACCTGCTGCTGCGCCAGGCCGGCGCCGCCAACCTGCTGGCCACGCTGGCGTGCCTGCTGGAAGAGCGCGGCTTGCTGGACCGGATCGCGGGTCCGGCCCGCGAACAGCTCGACTGGGCCCGGGTGCTGGCGCGCCGTCATCGCCAGGGCGTGCTGTGGGAAGTGCGGCTGATCCGGCAGGCGCTCGCCGAGCCGGGCCTGCCGCTGATCCTGCTGAAGGGCGCGGCCTATACGGTGACCGGGCTGCCTTCGGCGCATGGCCGGCTGTACTCGGATATCGACGTGCTGGTGCCGGAAGAACGCCTGGGCGAGACGGAGGCGGCGCTGATGCTGGCCGGCTGGGCCGGCACCCACCACGATGCCTATGACCAGCGCTATTACCGCGAATGGATGCACGAGCTGCCGCCGATGCGCCACCTGCGACGCCTGTCGATGATCGATGTGCACCATGCGATCCTGCCCAAGACGGCCGCCATGCGGCCCGATCCGGCGCTGCTGCGCGCCGCGGCCGTGCCCGTGCCGGGCATGCCGGGACTCCACGTGCTGGCGCCGGTCGACATGGTGCTGCACAGTGCCGTTCACCTGTTCAGCGACGGCGAGTTCAACAATGCCTTGCGCGACCTGTTCGACATCCACCGGCTGCTGTGCCATTTCGGCAACGACCGCCGCTTCTGGGTTGAACTGTTGCCCCGCGCGCGCCGGCTCGAGCTCGAACGGCCGCTGTTCTATGCGCTGCGTTACGGCGCGATGTTCCTGGGCACGCCGGTACCGGAGGCGGTGCGCGCTGAAGTGGCCGGTCCTTCACCCGGGCTGCTGGTCCTGATGGACGGGCTGTTCCGCCGCGCCTTGCTGCCGGACCATGCGAGCTGCGGCGACCGCTTCAGCCCGCTCGCCAGGTTCCTGCTTTACCTGCGTGGCAACTGGCTGCGCATGCCGCCGCTGCTGCTTGCGCGGCACCTGTTTCACAAGGCCTTCCTGTCGCCGCGCAAATCCGGGCCAGAAGCCGCGTGACCCGGCGGCCACGGCCGCTAGAATGAAACCCTGCCCCTGTGGAGGACCGTGATGGCCGACGATCTGTTGAGCAAGATTCACCAGTTGTGCCGCGACATTCCGCCCGCCCACGACGACCTCGCCGCCCATGCCACGCTGGCTGCCACGCTGGTGGGCGCGGAGATCTGCTCGGTCATGCTGGTCAATGGCGATGGCGAGCATGCCCGCATGAGCATTGCCGCCAGCCACGGCCCACTGGCCCAGGATGCCGCCGCCACGCTCGTGGCGCGCGGCGAAGGCCTGGCCGGGCAGGTGCTGGCCAGCGGCGAGGCCCTGCTGGTCGACGATATCCTGAGCTCGCCATATGCCGCGCTGGCCCGCCGGCCCGGCGATCCCGGCCGCAGCCTGATGCTGGCGCCGATCAGGATCGAAGGCCGTGTGGTCGGCACGCTGACCGCCAGTTGCGGCAGCAGCAAAGGCTGCTTCTGCGAGCAGGACCTGGCATTGCTGGAAACCATGGCGCTGCTCGCCGGCAAGGCAGTACAGCTGCGACAACTGCGCGGCATCCTGGCCTCCCGCTTCACCCAGCTGGCCCTGTCCCGCGAGCTGGAGGGCAGCGCGGCCACCACCGCCTACCAGAAGCCCGACCAGGTGGCACGCCTGCTGGCCCGCTCGTTCTATCGCGAGATGGCGCGGGCCGGCTTCGACTCCAGCCAGATCGTGCAGGCGGCTTCCGAGATCATCACTCAGCTCAACAGCAGCCTGGCCCGGCACAACGCGCGCGAAGGCCGCAGGTAATGCCATGGCCCCCCTGTCCACCGGTCGTTCGCCTGTCCCTCACTGGCCCATACTCCTGCTCGCGCTGTCGCTCATGGCCGGCACGGCCGCCGCCGGCAACGATACTGCCGCACTGATCGCCGAGGCGGCGCGGTACGAACACGGCGAAGGCATGCCGCGCGATCCGGCCCAGGCCGCCGCGCTGTACTGCCAGGCGGCACGGCTGGGCGCGGCCGATGCGCAATACGCGCTGGGCTGGATGGCCGCCAACGGCCGTGGCATGCCGCGCGACGACGCCGTTGCATGGCGGCTGTTCTCGGCCGCGGCCGACCAGGGCCATGCGCAGGCTGCCAGGCTGGCGCAGGCGCTGCCACCCCGGCAGGATGTGCCGCTGCCCGCCTGCATGGCCCCCGACCTGCCGCTGCAGGTGGACCTCGACCCCGATCCCTGGGCCGGCCCTGCGCGGGCGGCCGATTACCCGCCTGCCAGCGCGCCGGTGCGCCGCATCGTCGAGCGGCTGGCGCCCGTGTACGAAGTCGATCCCGAACTGGCGATGGCGGTCATCGCGGTGGAATCGGGTTTCCGGGCCAATGCCGTGTCGCCGAAAAACGCCCAGGGCCTGATGCAGCTGATTCCCGCAACGGCGCAACGCTTCCGCGTGGCCGATCCGTTCGACCCGGAGTCGAACGTGCGCGGCGGCCTGGCCTACCTGCGCCAGCTGCTGGCGCTGTTCGATGGCGACGTGCGGCTGGTGGCCGCTGCCTACAATGCCGGCGAAGGCGCCGTGCTGCGCCATCGCGGCGTGCCGCCCTACCGCGAAACGCGCGATTACGTCACGCGCATCGCACGCTTGTACAGCCTGCCTGTCCACCGCTACTATCGGAGTTCGTCCAATGACCCCCTCTCGAAGCGATGAACGATTCTTCCCCGTCGGCACTGGCCGAATGGCGCGCCGTGCCGGGCGTGACGCAGGTGCTCGACCAGGCCGAAGCGGCAATTGTCTACGGTAATGATACCGGTGGCGCCAGCCGGCGGATTGCCGGAGCCCTGAAAATCGGGCACGGCAGCGCCCTTCCCGCGGTGCTGGCGATCGCCCGGCGCCATCGTTGCCACGTTTATCCGCTCAGCACCGGCAAGAACTGGGGTTACGGCAGCTCGCTGCCGGCAAGCGACGGTGCCGTCATCATCGATCTCTCCGGCATGCAGCGTTTCTGCGTCGACCCCGTGCTGGGCGTCGTCACGCTGGAACCGGGCGTCACGCAGGGCATGCTGGCACGCTTTCTCGACGAACACGACTACCCGTTCATGGTGCCGGTCACCGGTGCCGGCCCCGGCGTGAGCCTGCTGGGCAATGCGCTGGAGCGCGGCTACGGCATCACTCCGCATTCGGATCATTTCGGCGCGGTCACCGACCTGGAAGCCGTGCTGGCCGACGGCTCGATCTATCGCACGGCATTGTCGGAGGCGGGCGGCCATGAACTGGCCCAGCTGTTCAAGTGGGGCATCACGTCCTATACCGCCGGCCTGTTCACGCAGAGCGGCGCGGGCATCGTCACGCGGATGTCGATCGTGCTGGCGCGCCGCCCGGAAACCGTCAAGGTGTGCCTGTTCAACCTGCGCGATGACGCGCTGCTCGAACCCGCCGTGGAAAAAATCCGGGAAATCCTTGCCACGCTGCCCGGCACCGTCGGCGGCATCAATCTGATGAACCGTCACCGCGTGCTGGCGATGACGGCGCCGTACCCGGCTGCCGAAGTGGTCGACGGCACGATTCCCGATGCCGTCGTCGAGCGCCTCGGCCGCCAGTACCAGATCGCCCCCTGGACAGGTTTTGGCACGCTGTACGGCACACGCGGCATGGTGGCGGCGGCGCAGAAGGAGATCAAGGCCGCGCTGCGCGGGATCGCCAGCCGCCTGCTGTTCCTGAGCCCCTCCAATGCGCAATTGCTGGCACGGGCATCGACGATGGTGCCGGGGGCGTTGGGCAAGGGCATTGCCTCGACCAGCAACACGCTGGCCCATGCGCTGGAACTGGTCGGTGGCCGGCCCAACGAAACAGCGTTGCCGCTCGCCTATTGGCGCAACCCCGGCCCGCAGCCGAAGCAGGATCGCAATCCTGCCCGCGACGGCTGCGGCCTGCGCTGGTATGCCCCGCTCGTGCCGATGCGGGGCGCAGATGCGCGCGCCTATGTCGACATGGTGACCCGCACTACCCGGGCCCATGGCCTGGAACCGCTGCTGACATTCACGTCGATCAGCGACCGCCTGTTCGACAGCACGGTGCCGCTGCTGTTCGACCATAACATTCCCGGTGCCGCCGGCCGCACCCGTGAATGCTACGACGCACTGGTGCAGCAGGGCCGTGCGCTGGGCGTCTTTCCTTATCGCGTCGGCGTCGATGCGATGGAAGCGCTGGCGCAGCGGATGCCGGGCGCTGCGGCATTCAATGCCCGCCTCCGTACCGCGCTGGATCCGGATGACATCATCGCCCGGGGCCGTTATTGATGTGTCGGAAAACTTTACAGTACGCCATATTTTTCGAGCCCAACAGGAACGGCGCCGGCCAAGGATTGAGTGAAATCAAGTACTTAATGGATGACCCAGTCGGATGGCATGGTGTTTGCTTTTAGTTATGCGTGGTGGGAAGGTCCGCCCCTTAAAGCAGCACTAAATACCAAACTCAAGGAGTCTTCGATGAACATGCTTAAAAAAGTAGCGCTGGCGGCGGCCCTGACGGTGTCGACGATGTCGGCAGCCCTGGCGGATCCACAAACGATCGGCGGCGTCACCTGGGATCCGGATTACCCGCTGGACTTCTCGTCGTCGTCCGTGCAGATCCAGCAATTCATCCAGCCGGATGGCTCGTTGCGCGGCTTCGGCTTCGTGTCGACGATCAATGGTTACGGTCAGTCGGAATTTTGCTCGACAGGTTGCGAACTGACTTTCAAGTTCAGCGGTTACACCCCGATTGCCACTGCCGGCAATACCACGACCTACACCGGCGGTATCGTCCAGATCTTCCGTAACGACGGTCCATCGACGATCAACCCGAATGACCCGACCACGATGAACGACGGTAACACCGGGCTGGGCGAGCTTTGGCTGAGCCTGGCCGGTGCCACGTTCAACGGCGGCACGCTGCTGGGTACCATCAATGCCATCAACCCGCCTAACCTGAGCGGCCTGGGTCAGCTGGATGTGGTTGGCGGCCTGGCCGCAGCTGCCTTCGACACGAACCAGCAAGTCGGCGGTTCGGACCTGTCCTTCAGCACCAGCTTCACCCAGCCGTTCCCGGGCGAAGGCATCAGCCACGTTGCCGGCACCGGTAACTTCTTCGGCCAGTCGCTGCAAGTGGTCCCAGAACCAGGTTCGCTGGCACTGATGGGCCTGGGCCTGCTGGGCCTGGCGCAAATCCGCCGCCGCAAGCAGAAGTAATCTGGAGCTTTCTTCATGCCGCACTGCAACGTGCGGCACGGAAAAAAAAGACCTGGCATCCGCCAGGTCTTTTTTTTCCTACATCCTTCGAATGAATGTGGCCGAAGTGCAGTGGCTGGCCACGCGCGCCGGGCGGCGCGGCAAGTTTTCCGCAATCAGCACGGAAGACACGCCGCAACAACGACGCGGCCATGACCGCGTCGTTGCCGGCAATACAGCTCAGCCAATCTGCAGCAGGCGGCTTGCTATGCCGCGCTCTTCGCGCGGCGAAAAGAAATACGGGTACAACGAACGTTCACCGGCGGGGTGCGTGCTGGTGCCTCCCAGTTTCCGGATCTGCTCATTGACATAATCCATGCTGACATGCAGCAGGTAGGCCGGCGCATCGACTCGCGGATTGCTCCGCAATTCACCGATCTGGTTAAACCCCAGCATATTCATATAATATCGACGATGCCGTGGATTCACTTCGATGAATACATCGGTGCACTGGTGCAGATAATGCCCATAGATAAACAGGACATGAAACAGCGAAGCCAGCGCGCTTTTCGACTTGACGTGCGGCGCGAATGCCAGCTTGGTGATTTCACATACCTTGGAACCGCGGGCACGGAATTCCCCGATATAATCGGAAAACACCTCGTCAGCCAGAATGCCCATCTGTGAATCGATGCCCAGCGTGACGGTACCGATCACGTCCCCCTTGTCGGACGCAGCCAGGGTAATACGGTTGGGATTGTTATCGATCCGGTGCGTGCCTGCATAGCCGCGCCAGGCGTACATTTTATTGATGAGCATGCTCACGGAGGCACGCCCAGCCTCGGTATCGGCAACGCGGATGCCGAAATCGGATTGATTGATAGTCACATGCGTTATGTTTGCAGAGTTATCTTCTTCGACTGCGCAAATCAACGGCTCGCCGGAATCGTAATCATCCGGCGGGAATTGATCTGCGGTGTCGTCCTTGGTAGACTCTGAGGCCATAGCACACTCCCCTGTTGAGTGGCTCGACATTTACAACTGATAACGGAGCAATTTATCAGTCATGCCGTGCTTTTTCAACAACTATTTAGTTTATTATTTAATTATAAATATACAAATATTTTATTTTTAAATACGCTTGATACCCTGCCTGCTGTTATAACTGCTTCAACAGTGCTTTTGCTTCATCGGCTTCCCTGAAGCCCGGCCCGGATGCCAGCGCCTGTTCAAGCGCCTTGCGGGCCCCGGTCTTGTCGCCGGATTTGAACAGACCGACAGCCAGATGGTAATGCACCTGAGGGGCTTTAGGTGAAGTCGAGGCTGCTTTTTTCAGCAACTCGACGGCCCGCCCGTAATCGCCCCGTTCGACCAGCAGCCATCCGACGGTATCAAGCACCTCGGGACTGTCCCCGTTCAGCTTCAGGGCGCGCTCCGCCGTCGGCAGTGCGCGAGCATCTTTCTGCTGCTGATATACCCATGCCAGGTTGTTGAGCGCTACCCCGTTGTCCGGTGCCTGCTGCACGACTCCCTCCAGCAGTTTTGCTGCCTCTGGGTAACGTTTCGATGCCATATGGCCTTCGGCAAGGTACAGTGCCGTGATGACTTCCTGCGGATGCTTCCGGTTGAATTCGGCAACGCGCGCTTCCGCTTCCTGGATCTTGCCGGCATCACGCAGTGCTCTGCTCAGCTTGATCAACACGGGTCCGGCATTGGTCGCAGCAAAAGCCTGCTCATAGGGGCGAATCGCCGCTGTCGCATTTCTTTGTTGCATCAGGATGTCGCCTTCCAGCATGAAGCCGACCGCCGATGCGGAAAACTGTTTCTGTACCTGGCGCGCGATCGCCAGCGCCTGAGTAAGGTTGCCTTGGGTGATGGCCAGTTGCGCCTGCGCCAGGTATGTCTGGATATTGCCCGGTTCCAGGCTGGTGGCCTTGCTCAGGCTGGCAGCGGCACCGGTCGGGTTCTGGAGTGCCATCTGGGCGGCTGCCAGCCGGATCTGCGGGTTCGCTGCCTTGGGCGACACGCTGGCCAGCTTGCCGAATGTTTCCAGTGCCGCCGCGGCATCCTTGCTGGCCAACTGCGCCTGGCCAAGAACCTCCAGCAAGGCGGGATTGCCCGGGTTTGCCACCTGGTACTTGCCCAGCAATGCCTGCGCCTTGGCCGCCTCGCCGGTGGCGTTGTAATGGCTGCCCAGCCGCAGTGCCACGTCCAGGTCCTCAGGGTGGGCCGCATTGGCTTTTTCCAGCCATTGCGTAGCCGCCGGCTTATTGCCCAGTACGATCTCAAGCTGCGCCAGCGCCGTCAGGGCTTCGGCATTCTTGTCGTCCTTGGCGAGCAGCGCCTCGAGACGTTTGCGCGCCTCGGCAGGCTTCTTGTCCGTCAGGTCGAGTTGCACGAGGCCGGCGGCTGCCGGAAAATACGTCGCATTGACAGCGAGCGCGGCTTCGAACGCGGCACGCGCATTGGTGCGATCGCGCGCGGCGAGATAGGTATTGCCTTTCAGAACCTGCAGTTCCGCATTACCGGCATGCTTTGCTTCCATCGTGCGGATTGCTGCCAGTGCCTTGTCTGTCTCGCCGAGCTCGGCCAGCGCGCGCACCAGCACCGTGCCGGACTGCAGCGAGCCCGGCTCCAGTTCCATCGCCTTTTGCAGCTCGACGATGCCGGCGGCACGGTCGCCCTGCGCCAGCTTGACCATGCCAAGCGAGGTGTGCGAGGCGGCGCGCCCCGGCTCCGCCTTGACGGCCTGCGCCAGGTAATCGCCTGCCTTGCCAAAATCGCGCGCGAGCATTGCCGCCTCGCCGGCCAGCTGCAGCACGGCCACATCCGGCGTGCCGCTCTTCAGCGCCGGTGCCAGCACGGCCTGGGCTTCGCGGGCCTGGCCGGATTTCAGCAGCGTGCTGACGAGCGCCTTGCGGGCCTGCAGGCTGTCGGGATTCCATTCGACATATTTGCGCAGATCGTTCTCGGCCTGCTCCAGCAAGCCCAGGTTCAATGCAACGATGCCCGACAGCAGCACGCCCGGCTTGTAGTTCGGTGCCGCCTGGTTCACCTTCAGCAGGTTGGCTTGCGCTTCCTTCAGCTTGCCACGCGAAAAATCCAGCAATGCCTGGTGATAGGCGACCAGGAAGTTGCCAGGGGTACTTTTGCGCGCCGCCTCGATGTCGGCCTGTGCCGCATCAAGTTTCTTGGCCGCGATATTGATGGCCGCCTGCTCCAGGTGCGCCGTGCGATGGCTCGGCTTGACCTTCAGTACCTGGCCATAGGCCGCCATCGCTTCCTCGCGCTTGCCGGTGACGCGCAGCAGGTCTCCCTTCAACTGCCAGGCATCGACATTGGCGGCATCCTTGGCAATTGCCTCGTTGACCAGGCGCAGGCCCCCTTCCCAATCCTGCTGCAGCGCCGCCAGCCGCGCCAGCCCGGTCAGCGCATCGCCGAAGCCGGGTTGTTGCGCCAGCGCGGCGTCGAATTCCCGTTTTGACTCGTCGGACTTGCCCAGCCCGAGAAGCGCGTGGCCGCGCAGTGTCAAGATGGCGGCATTGCGCTGGCTCTTGTCGGTTTCATCCAGGGCTTCCTGGAACTTGCCCTGCAGTGTCAGCGACTTGCCGAGCACTGGCAGCACCTGGTCGACCGGGTATTTCAGCGCCAGTGCACGGCGTGCCTCTTTTTCTGCGCTCAGCGGATCGTCCATGTCCAGCGCCAGCGAGGCGAGCATGAAGCGCGCCTGTGCATCGTCCGGGCTTTTCTCCAGCGCGTTTTTCAGCTGGATCACCGCGGCCTTGTTGTCACCCTTTTGCTGGTACTGCCGGGCCTGCGCTTTCAGCGAGTCGGCGCTCTCGGAGCTGCATGCGCCCAGCACGGAAACCGCTACCAGTGCCGCGGCTGCGGCCTTTGTCAAATGAAGGGACATGATGCACCTGCAAAAAGTTAATAATCGAATAATGACACGTGGAGGATAGCCAATCAATAGGCTCTGGCCGCCGATTGACGAAAGCCGCAGCAATCAACCACACCTGGTTCATTGCGCTTCATGCGGCGCGGTCGAGCCGGCGCAGCACACGCAGATGCGGCAGCCACAGCAAGGCGCGCAAGGCGCGCAACCGGAACCCCGCGCTGCGATCGAGCACCGGCCGCCCGTACCGGCGGCGCATGAAGTCTTCGACGCCCAGCAGCGCGGCCCGCGCCTGCTCGGGAAAGCCCCGGTAGTACAGCCGGTTGACGTCATATAACGCCCGGTCCAGCAGCTTCAGCCCGATGCGGCGGCGATGCGCCGGCGGCGTGCTGCCATGCCAGAAAATCAGGTAGTTGCGCGCCATCAGGTAAAAGTAGTACGGCGGACGATCGGTTTCACGCCGCGGCATCGCATGCAGCACGCGCGCGCCATAGGCCACTGCGCTGTGCCAGCCATGAGCTGCCAGCCTGGCGCACAGCTCGTCGTCTTCGTAGTAGGCGAACATCCGCTCGTCGAGCTTGCCGGCGACGCGCAGTGCCTGCGTGCGCAGCAGCATCGCCGTGCCGGGCACCCACTGGTGGGCGCGGCGCTGGCCGGCAGTGGCGCGGGCATCGTCGATGGTGCGGGCGCGCTGCGTGTCGAGGCTGGCCCAGTCGTGGAAATTGCCGCAAAAATACACTTTCTCCGGCTGATCGAGAATTGCCAGCACGGGCGACGCCGCACCGCAGCGGTCGTCCGCCGCCATCAGTGACAGCAATTGTGCCAGCACATCGTCGCTACCCATCACCGCGTCGCTGTTGACGAGCCAGATGAACGCGTAGCCTTCTTCCAGCGCACGGGTGACGGCCAGGTTGTGGCCGCCTGCGAAACCGTGGTTGACGGCTTCGCGGCGCAGCGTCACCGGCAGGCCGGCCAGTCCCTGCGCCAGGGCATCGGCATCGGCCGGCTTCGATCCATTGTCGACGACCAGGATGTCGGCCGTGACACCGGCCGGCAATTGCTGGCGCAGCAGATCGCCCACGCAGCCGAGCGTTTGCGCCGCGCCGTTCCAGTTCAGGATGCTGACGAGAATCCGGCTCACGCGCTGCGCTCCCGCCGCAGCACCAGCCCGACCGCGAGCGGCACGAAATACAGCACGCTGCGCACGTCGATCCGCATCTGCTTCCACATCACTTCCAGGAACGGCTTGCGGTGCGCCACGCGATGCAGCACGTCCGCCACGAAGCTGCGCCGCAGCGCCAGCACCGCTTCGCGGTTTTCCTTCACCTGCCGCTCGGTGAGCGGATACAGCCGGGCGATCGCCTTCTTGTACTTCATTTCGTAGTGCAGGCGGATCAGCGACTTTTCCGTGCCCCAGCCGGAGCCGGCAAACACGTTGACACCATCGCCGCACACCACCGCCTGCGCGGACGAGAAGGCGATGCGGTCGGTCATGCGCGACAGGTCGAGCCAGAACAGGTAATCCTCGCCAGCGTAGACGAATTCGGTGCGGAAGCGCAGCGTGCGGAACGAGCGGAACCGGTATACCACGGTCGGCGTGCCGATCACGTTGCCGCCCAGGATCTGGGATTGCATGTCGGCCTGGTACACGTGCAGGTGGCGCTCGCCCGGCAGCAGCAGGTGGCGGGGCGGCTCGATGCGGCCAGCACGCTGGAATGCGCTGACGGCCTGGTTCAGCTGGTAGAAATCCGTGAAATAGAAGTCGTAGCCTGCGCCCAGCGCGCGCAGCGCATCGGCCAGGTGGAATGGCTGCCAGGTGTCGTCCGAATCGAGAAAGGCGACCAGCTCGGTATCGTCCGTCACGTGGTCCAGGCCCGTGTTGCGTGCCGCCGCCGGGCCGCCGTTTTTTTGCTGCACGATGCGCACCCTGGCGCGGTCCGCTTCCGGCAACTGCGCCAGTTCCTCCCGTGCCGGCACCGGCGACTCGTCATCGATGACGATCACGTCCAGCTGTGCATCGGTGGTTTGTGCCGCCACCGAGCGCAGCGCGCGGGCCAGGATGCCGGGCCGGCGCTGGAAATAGGGAATGACGACCGCGATTTTCACTGCGCTGCCCCTTTGCATGCGGCACCATGGCTGGCGCCGGGCGTTTTTTTCTCGTGCATGGTGCTCCTTGGGTAAATGTCAGCCGGTACGCCGGACCACGTGCCACAGGTCACGCAGGAAAGGGACCGGGTCCGACCAGGTGAACAGGTAATAGCGCGTGGACGGGCGCAGGAAATCGCGCAGGTAGCCGGCGAGCTCGCCGGCGCGCGAGAAGGTCAGCTTGCGGTCCGCCACCGCGCCGGGCTGGAACAGCAGCCGTGCCAGCCGCTTCGTTTCCGGGATCATGAAGCGGCAACGCAGGCCGGCCCGGTAGCCGGGCTGCGGCTGCGCCTTGCCGGTGCCCAGCAGGCTGTAGGCAAGCCATGGAAAATCGGCGCCGGCATGACAGGCAAGCGGCAGGCTGCCCCAGAAGCGGCCGTTGATCTCCATCAGCGCCGCTTCATCGCGCTCCGGATCGTAGCGGTACTCGACCATCGCGATACCTTCCCATTCGAGCGAGCGCAGCAAGGCCAGCGAGCGTTCGCGCAATGCCGCGTGGTGTTCCAGCGATACCGATTCGCACAGGGTGGACACGCCGCCTTCGGGCGGCCATTCGTGCAGCCGGCGGTGCTGGAACTCGCAATGCACTTGCCCGTCGTGCATCAGGAAGAACTGGCCGAGCCCGTAACCGGCACAGTATTCCTGGATCATCGGATAGCGGCCGACAGGCGCGAATTGCCGCAGGTATTCCAGCAACTCCTGCGCATCGTGGCAGTAGCGTGTCTTGTCCAGCGCGAGGCCGGCGCGGCGCAGCAGGATGCCCGCCTGGTTCGGCTCGGACCATTTCAGTACCACCGGGTAGCGCAGCGTGGGCGCGGCTTCCTCGGCGTCGGCCATCGTGGCCGGCTGCACGGTGCGGGGCACCGGCACGCCGGCTGTCGCGGCGGCGGCGTAGGTCTTCTGCTTGTCGAGCACCGTGTCCATCCGGCGCGCATCCGGGAACATCAGCCGGTAGGCGGACAACCTGTCGCGATGCTGGTTGAGCAGCGCGATGTCGCCCTCCGAGATCGCGAACAGGCATGCGGTGCCGAGCCGCTGACCCAGCGCCTCGAGCTGGTCGAGCGTGCCGGGCGCCCCTTCCGCGCGCAGCATCCCTTCGCACAGGTGGCGCGACGACAGGCCCGGCGCGGCGACGCTGCGGGCGATGCCGTACACGGGCACGCCGCGCCGTCCCAGGCTGCGCACGATGGCCAGCCCGATCGGCGTGTCGATGCCGAGTACCACGGCGGGGATCGGACCGTTCGCGGACACCGTTGCCGCCATCGTTGCTGTCATGGTTCCGGTCATCTTGTGCCCCATGGCGCGAGCCGGCGCAGGCCATGCAGCGACTGCAGGCGCGCCAGCAGCCATGCGCGCAGCAGGTGGCGGCGCCCTTCGGTGAGCGAACCGGCCAGCCACACGGCGACCAGGATGGCGCCCAGCACCTCGATGAAATACAGCGGGCCGCGCGGGTCGCCGCTGATGGCGGCGCCGAAGAACAGCAACAGCGGCTGGTGCATCAGGTACAGCGAGAACGTGTAGCCAGCCAGCCAGCGGATCGGCCGTTCCAGCGGCAGCAGCACGCGGCCCAGCACGGGCGCGATGGCGCGTGCGCCGGCGAAATTGGCGGCCACGATCAGGCCCAGCAGGTAATCGGTCAGCGCGAAACGGGAGAATGTCAGCTGGTGGTGCAGCGCTTCACCGACCAGGGTGCGCATCCACGCGCTGCCCAGGTCCGTCAGCCGGTAATGCTGGAACAGGCCGAAGGCCACCAGCGAGCCGGCGAACAGCGCCAGTCCGGTATTGAACGATGTGCGCTGCAGCAGTTGCCAGCGGTGCAGCACCACGCCCATCGCCCAAACCGGTGCCAGCAGCAGGATCTTCGGGCCCACCACCAGCGCGCAGGCGGCCAGCAGCAGCAGGCGCGTGCGCCCTGCCGTGAACACGCAGACGGCGAACATGATGTAGTACCACATCTCGTAGCACAGCGACCAGTACGGCGTGTTCGAGAACGACATGATCGAGATCGTCCACACCTCGTTCAGCCATGCCAGGCTGGTGACGATGCGCAGCGGTGCCAGGCCGTGCGTGGTCCAGCCTTCGTAGATGTCCGGCCGCAGCGCGGCGCCGGCGAGATCGAGCAATGGCGTCAGCAGCACCACCGGGATCGCCAGCGAATAAAAGCGCGACAGGCGGCTGGCCCAGTATTCGGCCGGCGTGTTTTCACGCTTCGCATGGATATAGGAGATCACGTAGCCGGACAGCACGAAGAACACCATCACCGCCGCATGCCCGTGATCGGACAGCGGCAGGATGGCGGTGCTGAGCCAGCGCATGTTCATGTGGTAGAACACGACCATCAGCGCGGCCAGGAAGCGCACCGCGTCCAGGTAAAGCGAGAATTCGCGGCTCATCGCTGCCCCCTCTTCTGCGCCGTGGCGGCGCGCGCATTCGGAACGTCTTTCGCCAGCCGGCCCACGGCCTGGCGGACGCGGGTAAAGCAGGTGTCGAAATACGCGTCGGAAAGCGTGAACGGATCGTGCAGGTGCGGCGACGGCGGCGAACACCAGTTGCCGAGCAGCGCGACCTGTACATCGGAGCGGCCACCCAGCCGGCGCGCGAGCTCGTGCGCCTGGCGCACTTCCATCACCAGCAGCAGGTCGCCCGGCTGCACGGTGAAATCCTTCCAGTCGCGCGCACGATGCGCTTGCATCGGCATCCGTTGCCGTGCCGCCGCGGCCAGCGCCGGCTCGGGCGAGCCGACGCCGGTGGTGGTCGACAGGCCGAGCGACGCGGTGTTCAACCCTTCGGCGCGCGCCACCTGTTCGGCATACGCGCTGCGGCAGATGTTGCCCAGGCAGACGAACACCACGCGGCGCACCGCCTGGGGATCGTGCAGCGCGAACGGCCGCAGCCGGCCCGCGATCCGTTCGGCGTGCGCCAGCAGCAGCCGCACCAGCCCGCGCCACGTGCCGAAGCGCGCGTTCAGGCGATCGCGCAGGGGCGCCATCATGCCGGCACTCCCTGCCGCGCCAGCGCCCAGCTGCCGTAGCGGTCATTGACCGCCTGTTCGGCAAGCCGGCGGATGCTGTGCCAGCCGCTGCCGTGCAACAGCACATTGCGTTCGTCCGGCACGGCCTGCAGCGCCGCCTGCATCGCATCGCCCGCTTCGCCCATGCCGGTGGGCAGGAAGCGGTCGCGGTTGCCGTCGAGGTAGCCGCACAGGCGCGCCAGCCGGTCCTGGTGCAGCGCATTGGCGCGCGCGGTGCGCATGTGGTCGTCGCGTCGCTGCACATATTCGAACGGGTGGGTCAGCAACACCACCAGCGGCACCTGCTGTTCATGGGCACGTTCCAGCAGCAGGCGCGTCTCGGCGAAGCTGGTGCCGGCGATCGTCAGCGTTTTCAGGTGACGGCGGCCGCCGAGCTGCCAGTCCTGGAAAGTCAGCACGGGCATCTCCAGCACGCCATGGCGGTGGTGCGCGCCGCTGTAGAGCTGGTAGCGGGGATCGCGGCTGTCGAACACCGCCAGGCCCACGCAGGAGCTGTAGGGGATGCCGCAGCGCGCCAGCGCGGCGAACAGCGCATCGTCGTGCTGCATGTTCCCGGGCCGGAACACGGTCGGCGCCGGCACGCCCCAGCCGGCAAATGCCTGCTGGCCCTGCCGCAGCAGCCGCACCGTGTCATCCTCGGCCCGGCCGAAGAACTCGTCCTGGAGCGGTTCTCGCGCGACCCGCTCGCGCCAGTCATCGTGCTCGAACACGGCCCAGCAGGGGTGTGTGTGCAGTTGCACTTCATGGCCCTGCCCGACGATGCGACGGACGATGGCGCCCATCGGATCCTGGTCCTGGAAATAATAGCGGTGGGCCGCCTCGACGAAAAACGTGGCCGGAATGCGGTGGCGCTCGAACTGCTCGAGCAGGAAGCCCAGGCCGTGCGAGCGGCCGCCCGTCTCGCACCAGACCATGGGTTCGGCGACGGGCTGCCTGTCGGCGCTGGTGAACGCGCCGCCGATGGAAAACTCGGTGTCGATCGAAATACAGACCCGAGTGCGCATGTCATGCCCCGCTGCGCTGGCGGAACCACTGTTCCAGCATCATCAACACCCAGACCATGGTGCCGTGGTAGCCGGCATGTTCACGCAAGTGCGTGCCGGTGAGCTGGTCGATGAACGCGGCGCGCACGATGCCGCGCTTTTTCAGGTCCGTCAGGCTGTCGGACGCCAGGTCCTGCAGCGCCTTGTGCTCCTGCAGCCAGACGCCGAACGGCAGCCCGAAGCCATGCTTTTGCTTCGTGATGATCTCTTGCGGCAGGAAGCCTTTCAGCGCTTCCTTGAAGAACCAGCGCAGCTGGGTGCCGTTCAGCTTCTGCTGCGGCGTGAGGCCGGCGGAGAATGCCACCATCGCGTCATCGAGGAACGGGAATGCCGCCTCGACGCCGGCCAGCTCGCAGGCCTTCATCACCTTCGGCAGGTCGTTGTCGGCCAGCGTGATCTTCAGGTCGAGCGCGAGCATCCGGTTGATCAGGCTCTTCGCCTCGCTCGCGCCATAGGTTTGCGCCAGCCCGGCCAGCGGCTGGTTCGTGTCGGCGCCGGCCAGGAACTCGTCGGTGAACACCTCCCGCGCACCGTAGCGGCCCAGCAGGTTGTAGGTTTCCAGCCGCGCCGGCATCGCCACGGATGCCTGCTCGATATAGCTGCGCGCCTTGCGCAGCAGCGTCACCTGATCGCCGCCGGGGAAATTGAAAATGGCCGGCTCCAGCAGCGCCTTGCGGAACAGCCACGGCACCTGCTCGTAGCGCGCGAACACATGCTGCTTCGCATAGCGCTCGTTGCCGCCGAAGAGTTCGTCGCCGCCATCGCCGCCCAGCATGCGCGTCACGCCATCCTTGCGCGCCATCTGCGCGCAGTAGAACGCCGGCACCGCCGACGCATTGCCGAACGGCTGGTCGCAGACAGCGGCCACGTTGGGAATCGCCGCCACCACATCGTCCGGCGTCACGTAGTATTCGTGGTGTTTCGTGCCGAAATGGCGCGAGGCGATGCGCGCATACTCCATCTCGTCGTAGCCCTGCGCGGCGAAACCGATCGAGTACGTTTCGGCCGGCACGCCGCCGACCTCGCACAGCATGCCGGCGATCGTCGAGCTGTCGGTGCCGCCGCTGAGGAACGCGCCCACCCTGGCCCCTGCCGATGCCTCGCGCACGCCGTTCCTGAGCTGGGCGAGGAATTCGGCCTTCAGGTCCTCGAACGAACGCCTGCCGTCTTCCTGGAACGTCATGCGCCAGTAGGGGCGGGTCTCGACGCGGCCCTGGCGATAATGCAGGTAATGGCCGGGCAACAGCCGCTGCTGGTCCTTGTACACGGTGCCCGGCGCCGGCACCATGTGGAAGTACACGTAGTTGTAGATTCCCTGCGGGTCGATGTCGGCACCCGCCAGCGGATGACGGATCAGCGCATCGGCCGACGAGGCGAACAGCAGCGCTTCGCCGGCCAGCCGCCATGTGAGCGGGTGCACGCCCAGGCGGTCGATCGCGAGGATCGCCTCCCCGGCGTGCTCGTCGAGAATGCACAGCGCGAATGCACCTTGCAACAGCGCGCACAGTTTTTCCGGGCCCAGGTGACGATGCGCCGCCAGCACCGCCGCGACGCCGCGCGTGGCGGCCTGTTCGGCCAGCGCGGCATCGCGCAGCACCGGGTGGCCCCACAGCGCGATCAGCAGGCCTTCCTGCCGGTGCACGTCGCCGGCACCGGCTACCGCGGCCGCCGAACGGCTGCCTTCGGCCTGGTGCACGGCACTGCCGTCGAACCGCGCCAGCGGCGCGGCCATCCTGCCGATCAGCTCACGGTCTTGCGCGCCGTGGCCGATCCATCCACAAATACCGCTCATCGTGCACCCCTAGTATGTTCAGTTCAGACCAGTACTTCCGGCGCGGCCGGATGGCTGAGGAAGCCGGCCGGGCTGGCCGACACGCCGTAGGCGCCCGACTGCAGCACCGCGACCAGGTCGCCCGGCTGCGCGCGCGCCAGGTCCATCCCGTCGGCGAGCACATCGAGCGGCGTGCACAACGGGCCGACGACCGATGCCTTTTCGCGCTCGCCGCCCTGCACCCGATTGCCGATCACCACCGGATAATTCTTGCGGATCACCTGGCCGAAATTGCCGGAGGCGGACAGGTGATGATGCAGGCCGCCATCGGTCACCAGGTACACGCTGCCGCGCGATTCCTTGCGGTCGACGATGCGGCAGACATACACGCCGGCCTCGCCGACCAGGTAGCGCCCCAGCTCGATGACCACCTGGGCGCCTTGCAGCCGCGGCCGCACATCTTCCATCACCGCGTGCAGGTTGGTGCCCACGGCGGCCAGGTCCAGCCGCTCTTCGCCGGGGAAATACGGGATGCCGAAGCCGCCGCCGATGTTCAGGATGCGCGGCGCACGCGGCGCATCCTGCGCCAGCCGCAGCGCCAGCGCGAACGTTTTTTCATGCGCCTCGTGCAGCGCCGCGGCCTTCAGGTTCTGCGAGCCGGAGAAAATATGGAATCCGTGGAAATCGAGCCCCAGTTCGCCGATGCGGCGCAGCAGCGCGGGCACCCGCTCGGCATCGACGCCGAACTGCTTCGGCCCCCCGCCCATCTTCATGCCGGACGACTTCAGTTCGAAGTCGGGATTGACGCGTACGTTGACGCGCGGCGTGATGCCCAGCCGGTCGCCGATGCGCGCCGCCCGCTCCGTTTCGCCTTCCGATTCCAGGTTCAGCACGATGCCGGCGGCGATCGCGCAGGCCAGGTCCACGTCGCTCTTGCCGGGGCCGGCGAAGCTGATGTGCAGCGGGTTCATCGGCGTATCGAGCGCCACGCGCAGCTCGCCGCCCGAGGCCACGTCGATGCCGTCCACCAGCGCCGCCATATGCTGCACCACCGCGGGCATCGGATTGGCCTTCATCGCGTAATGCAGGTGCACGTCGGCCGGCAGGTGCCGGCGCAGCTCGGCCACGCGCGCCGTCAGCGCGCCGCGGTCGTAGGCATAGAACGGTGTCTGGCCGACACGCTGCGCCAGCCGGGTCAGCGGCACGCCGCCGACCTGCAGGCAGTCGTCGACGACGGGGAACTGCAGCAGCGGCGCGTGCTGCGGGCGCGGCGCCGTCATTGCGGTTCTCCGAACACATTTTCATACTGCGTGGACAGCAGCTTGCGGTCGATCTTGCCGTTCGGGTTGCGCGGCAGCGCGCCCTCGGCGATGACGAATTTTTGCGGCAGCATGTAGGCCGGCAGGTGCGGACGGCAGGCGGCCTGCAGGTCGCCCGCCGACAGCGCGGCGCCGTCGCGCGGGTAGGCGATGACGACGATCGCCTGCCCCAGCGCCGGATGCCGGACGCCGATCGCGGCCGCCTCGGCCACGTGTTCACGGGCATACACCACTTCCTCGACCTCGGTCGGGCTGACGCGGTAGCCGGACGTCTTGATCATTTCGTCGTTGCGGCTGATGAAATACAGGAAGCCGTCCTCGTCGCGACGCACCGTGTCGCCGGACCACACGGCAAGTTCCGTCAGCGGCAGGCCGTAATGGCGCGGCGCCACCGGCTTGAAGCGCTCGGCGGTCTTGCCCGGGTCGTTCCAGTAGCCGAGCGAGACGAGCGCGCCGCGGTGCACCAGTTCGCCCGGCTCGTGCGGCGCGCATTCGCTGCCATCGGGCCGCAGCACCACCACTTCGGCATTCGGAATCGCCTTGCCCATCGAATCGGGGCGGCGCTCCAGTTCTTCCGGCGGCAGATAGGTGGAGCGGAATGCTTCGGTCAGGCCGTACATCAGGAACGGCCGCGCGTTCGGCAGCGCCCGGCGCAGCGCATCGAGCGTGGGGCGCTGCATCGCGCCGCCGGAATTGGTGAGGTAGCGCAGCGTGCAATCCTGCGGCCACGGCAGCGGCGCCAGCTGGATCCACAGCGGCGGCACCGCCGCCAGGCCCGTGATGCGCTCGGCGACGACGGCATTGAGCACGTCGCGCGGCAGCAGGTGGTTGATCAGCACGGCCGTGGCGCCCGCATGGAACGCCGTTGTCAGCTGCGAGAGACCGTAGTCGAACGAGAGCGGCAACACCGCCAGGAGTCGGTCCTGCGGCGTATTTTCCAGGTAGCTGGCCACGCTCTGCGCGCCCGCCACCATGTTCCGGTGCGACAGCACCACGCCTTTCGGCTTGCCGGTGCTGCCGGACGTGTACAGGATCGCGGCCATGTCGCCGTCGATCGCGCGGTGCGGCGCCCGCGTTTCGCCGGCAGCGCGGGCAATCGCGCCATCCCACGACAGCACTTCGACGTCATGCGCGGCGGACAGCGCCGCGATTTGCGCATCGTCGCCGCCCACGGCCACGACTAGGCGCAGGTCTCGGCACGCCGGCAGCACGCCGGCCAGCAGTTTCAGGCGGTCGATCGTGGTGACCAGCACGCGCACGTTGCAGTCGGCCAGGATATAGGCGACCTGCTCGGGCTTGAGCAGCGGGTTGACGGGCACGAACACGCCGCCGGCCGCCGCCGCGCCGAACATCGCGCCCACGTTTTCGACGTTTTTTTCCATGTAGACGGCCACGCGCTCGCCCCGTTCGAGGCCGGAGGCCAGCAGGGCGGCGGCGGTGCGGCGCACCAGGTCGGCAAGAGCGCCGTAATGCAGGCGGCGGCTACCATGGACGAGGGCTTCGGCGCCGGGTGTCCGGTCGGCCGAGCGGAAGATGAAATCGTGGATCAGGTCGCTCATATCATGTCCTGCATCATGTCCTGCAAAGGGGGCTGGTCCGCAGGGAGTCGCTTTGTAACCGTGTGGAAACCTAGGCGGAATATTAACATTTTACAATCACCCGCTAGTTGTTTTTTGCCAAGGTCCTGGCGAAAATTTCCTCTTGCATTATTCCAAATACAACAATTAACGTGAATTTTTAGCAATCTTTTGATGTATGATGTGGAACGCCGTAAGTTTTATCCTGGAAATTGGCTGCAAGCGAGACGACCATGGGAAAAATCAGCATTTCAGATGTGAAGCCGGCCGCAGCGCAGGCCGAGCCGCTCGCTCCCGCAGCGCCTCTCTCCCCGGACTACCCGCGCTCCCGCCTGCCCGTGGCGCCGGCGCTGTCGCTGGCGTCCTTCATGCGCATGGGCGGCCCGCAGGCGCCATCGATCCTCGATGCCGGTGAAGTGCGTTTCGTCACCAGCGGCCGGGTGGCCATCGCACTGGCGCTGAAGCAAATGGGCGTCGGGCCCGGCGACACCGTCCTTGTGCCTTCGTACCATTGCGCATCGATGATCGAACCGGTCGTGTGGGCCGGCGCCACGCCGCTGTTCTACCGCATCAATCCGGATACCACGGTCGACCTCGACGATCTGGCACGCAAGGCCGCCGGCGCGGCCAACCTGAAAACGCTGATGGCGACCAACTACTACGGCTTTCACCAGCCGCTGCCGGCACTGCGCGCGTTCTGCGATGCGCGCGGCATCCAGCTGCTGGAAGATTGCGCCCACTCGTTCCTGGGCCGGCACGCCGGCCGGCCGCTGGGCTCGTGGGGCGACTATGCGATCGCCAGCAGCATGAAGTTTTTCCCCGTGTACGAAGGCGGCTGCCTGGTGTCGTCGCGCCACCGGCTCGACGGCGTGCGCTTGCAATCGGCGGGCACCGGCTTCGAAGCCAAGGTGTTGCTGAACTCCGTGGAAAACGGCTTTGCCTACGGCCGGCTGCCGTTGCTGCGCGCGCTGATGGCACTGCCGATGGCCGCCAAGACTGCGCTGTGGGGTGTGATCAAGGCCCGCCGCCACGGCCAGGGGCCGGCGCTGGCGCCGGGCTCTTCCGACGGCGGCTTCGGTTTCGACCCGGCCTGGCTGACCAAGCGCTCGTCGCTGTATTCGCGGCTGATGCTGCGGCTGGTGTCGCACCGCCGGATGGGCGAACTGCGCCGCCGCAATTACCGTCGCCTGTATGACGCGCTGTCGGCACTGCCCGGCTGCCGCCCGCTGTTCGCCACGCTGCCGGACGGCGTCTACCCCTGGGTATTCCCGTTGCTGTGCGACGAACCGCAAGCCCTGTTCCGCCAGTTGAAGGGTGCCGGCGTGCCGGTGATCCGCTTCGGCGAATACCTGTGGCCGGGCGTGGACGCCACGGTATGCGAGAACAGCGTCAACCTGTCGCGCCGCGTGCTGCAATTTCCCTGCCACCAGGAGCTGCGCGATGATGAAATCGAATGGATGATCGGCCAGGTGCGCGGCGCGATCCCGGGAGGCACGCGATGAAATGGCATTTATACCCGGCCGGTACATTTGGCGACCATGCCCAGGCATGGCGCCTGCTGAATGCGGCCACTACCCGCTCGCCGCTTCTGGAGCCGGAATTCGTGCAGCCGCTGCTGGCCGAATTCGGCGATCCGCGCGGCCAGCTCGCCGTCTGCACGGCCGGCGGCGAGATCGTCGCGATGGGCGTCCTGGTGCCGCGCGGCCACGGGGCTTGGCAGGCGCTGCAGCCGTCGCAGGCGCCGATCGGCCTGTGGCTGCACCGTTCCGGCATCCTGCTCGACGACCTGCTGCCGGCGCTGGCGCGCAAGCTGCCGGGCCTGGCGCTGATGGTCGGCCTGACGCAGCGCGACCCGCAGCTCGAACCGCGCCCGGCCGACAGCGCCACGACCAGTACGATGGACTATATCCGCACCGCCTACGTGCCGATCGCCGGCACGTTCGACGACTACTGGAATGCACGCGGCAAGAATTTGCGGAGCAACCTGAAAAAGCAGCGTTCGCGGCTGCAGAAGGACGGCATCGCCACCCGCATGCAGATCGACCGCCTGCCGGAGCAGATGGCGGCGGCGGTGGCCGACTACGGCCGGCTGGAAAGCGCCGGCTGGAAGGCGCAGCTGGGCACGGCGATCCATCCGGACAATGATCAGGGCCGCTTCTACACGGCGATGCTGGAAGGCTTCGCGCGGCGCGGCCAGGCGGCCGTGTACCGCTACTGGTTCGAGGAACCGGGACTCGCCCCGCGGCTGGTGGCGATGGACCTGTGCATCGAAGGCGACGGCGCCCTGATCGTGTTGAAAACCACGTATGACGAGTCGGTGCCGGCCAGCCTGTCGCCGACATTGTTGATGAGAGAGGAATGCTGCCAGCGGCTGTTTGAGCAAAAGCAGTACGCGCGGCTGGAGTTCTACGGCAAAGTGATGGAATGGCATACGCGCTGGACCGACGAAATCCGGACCATGTACCATGTCAACCATTACCGCTGGCCGGTACTTCGCCAGCTGCATGCCGCCGCCGGCGAACGTAACGCCCTGGTGCAACGGTTGCGCGGCAAGTTTGCCGCTCCCGTTCCTGCGCCGGTCGCCGCGCGGCAGCAAACCTCAACCACGGAGTAAACATGTATCTCGACGAAGTAAAGCAGATTGTCATCGACGTCCTCGCCCTCGGCCCCGCCGGCCGCTCGCTGGACGAGCATTCCGCCCTGCTGGGCAGCATCCCGGAACTCGATTCGATGGCGGTGGTGCAGCTGATCGGCGCGCTGGAAGAGCAGTTCGGCTTTGCCGTCGACGACGACGAGATCAGCGCCGAAACCTTTGCCACGCTGGGCAGCCTGACCGCCTTCGTGAAGCACAAACTGACCGCCTGAGTGCACGCCTGACATGAGCCCCATCGCCGCCGCGCCGCCTGCGCAGCCATTCTTCCTGGATGGCGGCGCGGCGGCGCGTTTCTGTTTGTACCATGCTCCCGCTGGCCATTCGCCTGCCGGCGCATGGCTCTACATCCACCCGTTCGCGGAGGAGATGAACAAATCGCGCCGCATGGCCGCGCTGCAGGCGCGCGCGCTGGCGCGGCAGGGCCATGCCGTGCTGCAGCTGGACCTGTACGGCTGCGGCGACAGCGCCGGCGATTTCGCCGACGCGCGCTGGGATATCTGGCAGGATGACATCCGCCGCGCCCTGGCCTGGCTCGAACAGGAGAGCGGTTGCGCGGCCGGCCTGTGGGGCCTGCGCCTCGGTGCCCTGCTCGCGCTCGATGTGGCGCAAACGCGCCCGCTGCCCGGCCTGCTGCTGTGGCAGCCGGTAACCGGCGGCGGCCAGTTCCTCACGCAGTTCCTGCGCCTGAAGGTGGCCAGCCGGATGCTGAGCGATGGCAAGGATGGCAACAGCGGCAGCGGCGGCACGGCGGCATTGAGGCAATCGCTCGCCGCCGGCGAGCCGCTGGAAATCGCCGGCTACACGCTCGCTCCCGCCCTTGCGCTGGCAATCGATGCGCGCGCGGCGGAACAATTCACGCCGCCGGCCTGCCCGGTGCACTGGTTCGAGATCGCCGCGGAAAGCGGCCGCCCGTTGTCGCCGGCCGCCGCGCGCGTGGCGGCGGCGCTGGGCGCGGGCGGCGCCACCGTGGCGACCCACGTCGTCGCCGGTCCGCAGTTCTGGGCCACCCAGGAAATCGCCGAGTGTCCGGCACTGCTCGACGCCACCGTGCAGGCAATCAGCGAGCCTTGCCATGCAGCCTGACGAACAGGCGCTGGCGTTCCCTTGCGCGGATGAATGGCTGACGGCGATCCTGAGTCCCGCCGCGCCAGCCTCGCCTGCCGCGCAGCGCGGCGTGCTGATCGTCGTCGGCGGCCCGCAATACCGCGCCGGCAGCCACCGGCAATTCGCGCTGCTGGCCCGGGCGCTCGCCGCGCGGGGCATCCCGGCCATGCGCTTCGATTACCGCGGCATGGGCGACAGCAGCGGCCCGGCGCGCAATTTCGAGGATGTCGACACCGACCTGCGCGCCGCCGTCGACCGCTTCATGGCCGCCGTGCCGGGCCTGCGGGAAGTGGTGATCTGGGGCCTGTGCGATGCGGCCAGCGCGGCGCTGTTCTATGCGCGGCACGACCGCCGCGTGTCCGGCCTCGTGCTGCTCAACCCGTGGGCACGCACGGCCGATGGCCTGGCGCGCGCCACGCTGAAGCACTATTACGTGCAGCGGCTGCTGCAGCCGGCACTGTGGAAAAAGATCGCCACCGGCCAGTTCGAATTCGGCAAGGCGCTGCGCTCGTTTGCGGGATTGCTGCGCACCTCGCGGGCAGGCGCCGCCGAGGTGCCGGCCTCCACCGTGCCAGCGGCAGCGGCGGCACCTGTCGCTACGCCGGCAATGCCCGCCAGCCCGGATCTGCATGCCCGCATGCAGGCCGGCTGGCAAGGGTTCGACGGACCGATTTTATTGATCATCAGCGGCGCCGACCTGACGGCGCAGGAGTTTCTCGACATGGTGAAGGCCTCGCGCCAGTGGCGCAAGCTGCTGGCCGCGCCGCGCGTGCAGCGCCGTACGCTGCCGGCGGCGGATCATACGTTCTCGCGCCGCGAATGGCGCGACCAGGTGGCAGCGTGGACCGCGGACTGGGTTGGCGAAACCGGGCCACGGGAAAACGGCCCGCGGGAAACCGGAGCGCATGCATGAACCGCGTGCTGATGATTGCCTATCACTATCCGCCGATGCGCGGCAGCAGCGGTATCCAGCGCACGCTGAAGTTTTCGCAGTACCTGCCGCAGCACGGCTGGCAGCCGCTGGTGCTGTCCGCCAGCCCGCGGGCGTACGCCAACAGCGGCAACGACCAGCTGGCCGAGATCCCGAAGGAAGCGATCGTGCACCGCGCGTTCGCGCTCGATACGTCGCGCCATCTTTCCGTGCGTGGCCGCTACGTGGGCTGGATGGCCCTGCCGGACCGCTGGGTGACCTGGTGCCTGGGCGCGATCCCCGCCGGGCTGCGGATGGTTCGCAAGTACAAGCCGCAGGTGATCTGGACCACGTATCCGATCGCCAGCGCGAAGCTGATCGGCCTCGCGCTGCACAAGCTGACGGGATTGCCGTGGATTGCCGACCTGCGCGATCCCATGACGGACGTCGACTATCCCGCCGACCCGGTAACGCGCCGCTTCTACCGCTGGATCGAGGAAAAGACGGTTCGCAACTGCGCGCTGGCCGTGTGCACCACGCCTGGCGCGATCGTCACCTATACAAAACGTTTCCCGGACATTCCCGCCAGCCGCTTCGCGCTGATCGAAAACGGCTATGACGAAGAAAACTTCGCCAATGCCGCGGCGCTGCAGAAACCGGTGGCTCCCGTCGCCGGCCGGCCGTTTACGCTGATCCACAGCGGCATCATCTACCCGTCCGAGCGCGATCCGGTACCGTTCTTCGAAGCGCTGGCCGAGCTGAAGGCCATTGGCGCCGTGACGGCGAAGCGCCTGCGCATCGTGCTGCGCGCCACCGCCCACGACAGCTACCTGATTCCGCTGATCGAAAAATTCGGCATCGGCGACATCGTCAGCCTGGCGCCGCACATCGCCTACCGCGATGCGCTGGCCGAAATGCTCGGGGCGGACGGCCTTCTCGTACTGCAGGCCACCAACTGCAATCACCAGATTCCCGCCAAGCTGTACGAATATCTGCGTGCGCGCCGCCCGGTGCTGGCGCTGACGGATGCGATCGGCGACACCGCCGCCGCGCTGCGCCACGCCGGCATCGACACGATCGGCCCGCTGGACGACAAGGCCGGCATCGGCACCGCGCTGCTGCGCTTTCTCGACCTGGCCGAAGCGGGCCGCGCGCCGCTGGCGTCCGACGAGGCCGTGGCCGCCAATTCCCGGCGCGCCCGCACCGCCGAACTGGCGCGCCTGCTGGACCAGGTGACGGTGGCCATGTCCAGCGCCCAGGTAAAAGGAACGAGCGAAGCATGCTGACTATCAAATGCAACCGGAAATTGCTGCCGGCGGTACTGCTGCTGGCGGCCGCCGCCGCCGGCGCGAAGCCGTATTGCGGCGAGCTGACCAACGGCTTCGGCCCGTTCGACTACCGCGAGCCGCCGCCCGATTCGCTGTACCTGGTGGAATCGGCGCACTACACCGAGGAAGTGGCTGCCGGCGTCAGGGGCAATACCGGCACGGTCGGCGGCGACCTCGATTACACGCTGCGCGCCTTTCCCAACCATGTCAAGGCGCTGACGTCGATGGCGACGGCGGCCGCGCGTGCCAAGGTCAACCAGCTGCCCGGCGCCAAGTACCCGGTCGAATGCTATTTCGAACGCGCCGTGCGCTTCAAGCCGGACGACGGGATGGCCTGGGGTGCCTACGGCAAGTACCTGTACGGCGCGGGGCAGGAAGCGCGCGCGATGCCGCTCCTGAAGAAGGCCCACGGCATGGCGCCGGACAACCCGTCCATCAACTACAACCTCGGTATCGCGTATTTCCGCGCCAAGCAGTATGAGCTGGCCGTGCAGCATGCCAGGAAGGCGTACCAGCACGACTTCCCGTTCGACGGCCTGCGCAACATGCTGGTCGGTGCCCGCAAATGGGACGGCAAGGTGGAGCCGTTGCCGGCCAATGATGGCGAGGCTGGCGGCAAGGATGATGCATCCGCCGCGAAGAGCGCTCCGGAGACCACGGCGCGGTAGGTGCTGCAAGATCGTCGTGCGATGAGCGTTGCGCTGTCACCGTTGCGCGATCATCATTGCGCGGTCATCGTTGCGCGGTCATCGTTGCGCGGTCATCGTTACGCGGTCATCGTTACATATATCGTCGGCGGGCATCATCCCTGCCCGGCCGCGGCGCGGCGCGCCGGCACGGCAGGCCGCGCACCGCGCATCCGCACACACCAGGGTATGATCCAGCCGACACATGCCAGAACCACCTGCGTGATGTCGCCATACCGTCCCGGCAGCGACTGCTGCAGCCACTCCAGCACGAACAATCCCAGCGCCACCAGCACGGTACCCAGGACCGCACCGGCATCCTGCCTGTGAAATGGCAGCGCCTGCCGCAGCAGGCATGCCATTGCCATCGGCGGCCACAGGAACTCGAGGATGTTTTCGAGGCCGGAAATGTCGTTCATCTGGCCCTCGAACGGGATCCAGTTGAAGGTGCCCTGGTAGACCGCCGCGTCGCCCGCCATCCGCTCGTAAATCACGAGCCCGGCCGCCAGCAGCGCCACGCCGGTTGCCGCCAGCGCGCGCGGCGGCAACCGGCGTGCCAGCGCCAGCGCCGGAACCGCCAGCAGCGCCGCCGCGACCAGTTCCAGCGACAGCACGCGCCCCACCACCAGCAGCTTGCCGCCGCAGACGAACGCCAAAAGCAGCACGTAGGGCCGCAGCAGTGGCCGGCCCGCGTTCAACAGCGTGCACAGCAGGATGCCGAGCGCCACCTGGTAGCACCACAGCGTGGCCAGCTTGCCCCGGCTGAACGGGTAAGGCTCCGTCAGCGAACGGTACAGGTAACCCAGCTTGCTGCGCAGCTGGGCGATATCGAGCGACGGCACCAGCGGGGTGGTTTGCGAAAGCATCCACAGGCCGATGACGATCAGGCCGGTGCTGGCCAGCGCGCCGGGGCGGAACCAGGCGTCGCGCAGGCGCAGCAGCGTGGCCCCGGGCAACGTGCGGCGGCTCACCAGCGCCCCCAGCAATGCGCCGATGACGCTGCCGCCGAAATTCATCGCCACATCGACTACCGACGGCACCCGCGAAGGCAGGTATTGCTGGGCGGTTTCGATGCCCAGGCTGAGCGCCGTTCCGCCTAGCGCAGCCAGCAGCAGCGCCGCCATGAAGGGCAGGCGCCTGCCGCACCAGGCCACGACCAGCAGGCCGAACGGCATGTAGACCAGCACGTTCTGCACGATATCGCCCTTGTCCAGATAGGTGGGCAGCGTGTGCAGGAACGTGAACGGCGGTGCCGGCGGCTCGCCCCAGGCGAACGGATACCAGCTGCCGTACACCAGCAGGACCGCATACAGCAGCAGCAGAAAACCCATCGGTGTCCGCCGGATCAGGCCGGGGCCGCCGCGGGCCGGATCGCGTGGCGGTCCATCAGGTCGTACAGCGTGGGGCGGCTGACGCCGAGCAGCTCGGACGCCTTGACGATATTGCCATCCACCCGCGCCAGCGCCTTGACGATCGCCTTGTACTCGGCTTCGTCGCGCACCTGGCGCAGGTTCAGCGGCTCATCCTCGACGGGCCCCAGGCCCAGGCCCAGGTCGTCGGCCGTGATGGCCGGGCCATCGGCCATGATAACGGCCCGCTTGATGCAGTTTTCCATCTCGCGCACATTGCCCGGCCACTCATGGCGGGCGATCTGCGCCAGCGCATCCTGGGCGAAATGCAGCGTCGGCCGCCCTTCCTGGGCGCAGAACCGGTTCTTGAAATGCTGCGCCAGCAACACCGCGTCGCCATTACGGTCGCGCAGCGGAGGAATCGTCAGCACGATCTCGGACAGGCGGTAATACAGGTCTTCGCGGAACTTGCCGGTGGTGGCCAGCGCCTTCAGGTTCTGGTGCGTGGCGCAGATGATCCGCACGTCGACCGGGATTTCCTCGTGGCCGCCGACACGTTCGATGACACGCTCCTGCAGGAAGCGCAGCAGCTTGGCCTGCAGCGCCATCGGCAGGTCGCCCACTTCGTCGAGGAAGAAGGTGCCGCCATTGGCCAGCTCCACCTTGCCCTTGGTCTGCTTGGCGGCACCGGTGAAGGCGCCCTTCTCGTAGCCGAACAGCTCCGATTCGAGCAGCGTTTCGGGGATTGCCGCGCAGTTGATCGCCATGAAGCGCTCCTTGGCGCGCGGCGACAGCTGGTGCAATGCGCGTGCCAGTACTTCCTTGCCGGTGCCGCTTTCGCCCAGCACCATCACGGTGGCGGAACTGGGCGCCACCTTCTCGATATTGCGGCAGACCTTCTGCATGCCGGGATCGCGGCTGATCACGCCGGACAGCGGCGAGTCGGCCTGGCCCTGCTGCAGCCGGCGATGCTCCTGCTGCAACCCGTGCAGCACGAAAGCGCGCTGGATCACGAGATTGAGCAGGTCCGGATCGCACGGCTTCTGGTGGAAATCGTAGGCACCCATCGCGATCGCCTTCACGGCGTGCCCGCGGTCCTGGTTGCCGGTAAGGACGATCACCTTCGTTTCCGGCGCCAGCGCCAGCATCTGGGCCAGGGTGGCCAGGCCTTCGGTGGCGCCATCCGGATCGGGCGGCAGGCCCAGGTCCATCGTCACCACCGCCGGTTCGTGCCGGCGCAGCTGGGCCAGCGCCGCATCGCGGTCGCCCGCCACCACCACGTCGTAGGCGTCCAGGCTCCAGCGCAACTGCTTCTGCAGGCCGGGATCGTCCTCAATGATCAACAGCTTCGGTTTGGTTTGCGTCACAACAGTCCTCTTGCCGGGTTCCCGGCGTTATCTCTGCTTATTCCAGCCTGCTTGTTCCAGCTTGCCTGCGCCGGCGATCGGTTCAGGCGGCGGCGCCGATGGCGTCCGCGCGGTACAGCGGCAGGGTCACGGTGAACGTGGTGCCTTGCTGCGGCGCGCTGCGCACCTCGAGCCGGCCACCGAGCTCGTGAATGTATTCGCGGCTCTCGAAGGCGCCGATGCCCATGCCGGCCGACTTCGTCGAATCGAATGGCTTGAACAGGCGCTCGCGCATGAACTCGTCGCTCATGCCTTGCCCGGTATCGCCGATTTCGATCGTCACCGTGTCCGGCGTGCCGTCGACGCGCACCCACACCCGGCCGTCGCGCGGCGTCGCCTCGATCGCATTCTGGATCAGGTGGCCCAGCACGCGCTCCAGGCGCTCGGCATCGGCCAGCACGCGCAAGCCAGGCTGGTTCACCTGCAGCACCGGTTTCGGTTCGAACGCCGCTTTCAGCGCCACGGCGCCGGTCAGCAACTGGTCCACCGCTAGCGGCCGCGCATGCTCGGGCGTGGCGGTACGGCTCAGCTTTTGCAGCATCAGTTTCATCTTTTGCACGGAATAGCTTACCGTATCCTGCATGTCGCGCTGGAATTCCGGATTGTCGCGATGTTTTTCCGCGTTGGCCGTCAGCAGCGACAGCTGCGCCACCAGGTTTTTCAGGTCGTGCACGACGAAGGTCGACAGCCGGTTGAACGAATCGAACTGGCGCGCCAGCATCAGCGCGTTGTCGGCCTCCTGCTGTGCCACGTAGCTGGCCGCCTGCGTGCCGGCCACCTTCAGCAGGTCCAGAACTTCCCAGTTCAGCGCCACGGCGCTGCGCGGCCGCTGCAGCACGGTGAAGCCGAGCAGCCGGCCGTGCAGCATCAACGGCACCACCAGCCACGCGCGCGGGAAACCGCGCAGCCATGCCGGCAGCAGCACCGGCTCGCCGGTGACAGGGTCTCCCAGGTCCACCACCCACTGCTTTTCCTCGATGAAGCGGCAGAACGGCGAGTCGGCCGGTTCGACATCCGTGACCGGCGCCGTGTGCCAGTATGCGACAGGCTCGCAACGTTCGCCACGCCGGATCCACAGCGTGCCGCCGGGGCTTTCCACGAGCGCGGCCAATGCCTGGATGGTGCGTTCGCCCAGGCCCGGGCCCGGATGCGACAGCGTGCGCGTAAAACTGAGCCACTCCTCGCGGTAGTCATAGTTATAGCGGTAGAAATGCTTGCTGATGAAGACCTTCAGCCAGGCGCGGAAGCTGCCCGAAAACAGGACCCCCACCAGCAGCATCGAAGCACCGAACAGGAACACCAGCTGCATCAGCGAGCCCCAGCTGCCGCCCACGAAGCGCAGGTAATAGGCCGCCGAACTCATCGCCAGGAGGTAGAAGGCGGAACCGATCAGCGCCGCCGAGTGGAACAGCATCCGGCGCGACACCGCGAAGTGGCCGGTCCATGACGCACTGCGCAGCAACGACAGCGCCAGCAGCGGCACCGTGAGCGCGTTGACGATGCCGCGCGCGGCCCACAGGTCGCGGTTCAGCTCACGGAACAGCAGCATGTCGCTGTACATGTAGAAGTCATAGACGAAGATGCCGCCCAGGCCCAGGCAGGCGAACTTGATCGCCCAACGCCCCTGCGTGCCGGTATTGCGGTACAACTGCTCGACCAGCAGCATGCCCAGCACCGCGGCGCCGACCCGGCCGATCACCGTCACCTGGAACCGCAGGCCGGCCGGCAGGGCCGCCTCGGCCAACGTCACGGCAAGCAGCAGCAGATACAGGCCCACGGCGAATACCAGCATGCTGCTGCGGCGCCGCGCGCCGCCCGCCGGCCGCAACTGGCCCAGCATCGCCAGCAGCACAGCGGTCCAGGCCGCATCGCGCAACAGTTCGGCCAGCTCTGCCGCCATGGCCGGCACGGCGTCGTATGCCAGGCCGATCATCGTCGCGCTCCATGGCACCATCGCGGCGCATGCAACGGCGAACAGCCGCGTATGCGGCCGGCCGCGCCAGCGGGTCAGCAACGGCAGGCACAGGAACACAAACGCCAGCGCAGCGCTGGCGTAACTGAAGGAAGCGGTACTGACCGGCATCATGACCCCGCGCGGCCGTGCTGCCCGGGGCCGCTCAGCGGCCTCCCCGGAACATCACCACCTTGATGGTATCGATCAGCACCAGCACATCGAGCAGCAGGCTGTTGTTCTTCACGTAGTACAGGTCGTACTGCAGTTTTTGCACCGCATCCTCGACCGAATCGCCGTAGCCGTAGCGCACCTGCGCCCAGCCGGTGATGCCCGGCTTGATACTGTGCCGCATGTTGTAGTACGGCACGCGCTCGGTCAATTGCTCGACAAAGTACGGCCGCTCCGGCCGCGGGCCGACAAAGCTCATTTCGCCCTTCAGCACGTTCAGGATCTGCGGCAGCTCGTCGATCCGCAGCTTGCGGATGATGTTGCCCACGCGGGTGATGCGGGGATCGTTCTTGGCCGCCCACTGCGGCTTGCCGCTCTGCTCGGCGTTGGTGAACATGCTGCGGAATTTCATTACGCGGAACACATTACCGTCCTTGCCCACCCGCTCCTGCGAATAAAAGATCGGTGCGCGGTCTTCGATGTAGATCGCCAGCGCCGTCAGCAGCATCAGCGGCAGCGTTACCAGCAGCAGCAACAGGCTGGCGGCGACATCGAAGCTGCGTTTCATGAACGTGCGCACCCAGCTCTGGTCGAAACCGCCACCGAACACCAGCCAGCTCGGTTGCACGGAATCGACCCGGATCTGGCATGTCTCGCGTTCGAAGAATGTGGTCGAATCGGTCACATTGATGCCATACAGCTTGCAGTCGAGCAGCTCCTTGATGGGAAACGTGCCGCCGCGCCGGTTCTGCACCGACACCACGATTTCGCTGACCCGATGCTGCTGCGCCAGCTGCACAAGCGACTTCCCCGACTCGAGCACCAGCAGCCGTTCGCGTGCCACGCTCACGTCCTCGCCCGGCACCGATACGTAGCCGGCGATATGGTACCTGTGGTAGCTGCCGCCGCGCGTGGCCAGTTCGCCGCATTCCTTGGCCAGCTGGCCGCAACCGATGAAGAGGATGCGCGACTCGAGTATCGACAGTTCGGAACTTTTCAGGAACACCATTCGTGCCAGCACGATGCCGGTGCCGGAAATGCAGAACACGAGGATCAGGATGCCGCGGCCGAAGTAAAGGTCCGGCGCCATGTAGAAAATCAGCGTGAGAATACAGAAACCCATCGCGAACGAGGGCATGAGTTGCAGGAAGAATGGATTGCGCAAGCCTTCGCTGACCTTGACCTGGTACATGCCCAGCGCGCTCATCGAGAATACGATCGCGGCCGCGAACACGCACGCGGACATGAAGAAGTGGTCGAGCTTCGGCAGCACGAATTCGTCGCCGTCGAAGATCCGCAAACCGGCTCCTGCATAGAACGAGCCGATCAGGATCAGGACTTCCAGGAACAGCAGGCTGAACACTACCTTGGATATGTAGTGGTTGGAGATTTTCAACATTTTTACCCCCCAGGGCGTACACCTAGTTTTTATTCCCTTGCCGTCGGATGCGGCTCGTGGAACCACTTTTCAGCTGGCGATCGCCAGGTGTTGCACGTACCACTCCATTGCTTCCCTGAGTCCGGCGGCGATGTCATGCGTCGGCGCATAGCCCAGTAATTCACGCGCGCGGGTAATGTCGGCCTGCGAATGGCGCACGTCGCCGGCCCTGAAGTTCTTGTATTGCGGTTGTGCACCCTGCAGGTGCGGGAAACGCTCCTGCAACAGGTCGCGCATCATGTGATACAGCCCGTTGAGACTTGTGCGTTCGTTCAGCGCCACGTTGTAGACGGTGTTTGCCGCACCCGGCGCCGTGGCCAGCGCGGCAAGCAGGTTGGCCTGCACCACGTTGTCGATGAAGCAGAAATCGCGGCTGGTCTCGCCATCGCCGTTGATGAATACCGGGCGATCGCCGATCATCGCCGCCACCCATTGCGGGATCACGGCGGCATAGGCACCCTGCGGATCCTGCCGCGGGCCAAAGACGTTGAAGTAGCGCAGCCCGATCGTTTCGACGCCGTAGCAACGCGCGAACACTTCGGCATACAGCTCGTTGACGTATTTGGTGACGGCATACGGCGACAGCGGCTTGCCGATCGTATCCTCCACCTTCGGCAGCCCGGGATGGTCGCCGTAGGTGGAACTGGAAGCGGCATACACGAAGCGCTTGACCCTGGCATCGCGTGCCGCCACCAGCATGTTGACGAAGCCGGTCACGTTCACATCGTGCGTGCGCTGCGGGTCCTCGATCGAGCGGGTGACGGAACCCAGCGCCGCTTCGTGCAGCACGAAGTCGGTGCCTTCGCAGGCATGCACGCACGTATCGGCGTTGCGGATATCGCCTTCGATGAACTGGAAGGCCGCCCAGGCCTGCGCGCCGACGGCTTCGCGCACCTGGTCGAGGTTGTGCTGGTGCCCGGTGGCGAAATTGTCCAGCCCCGTCACGCGCTGGCCGAGTTTCAGCAGTGCTTCGACCAGGTTGGAGCCGATAAAACCGGCAGCACCCGTCACGAGCCAGCGATATTGCCGCCCGCGCAGGTGTTTCGTCACGTCGTCGAACTTGCTCACAGCGCGCATGCCTCCAGGTTATTCGGCGCTTACAGGCGCCAGACGGCGTAGCCGGCTTCGCGCAGGCCGGACAGCGGGAACTGCGCCTTGACGTCGATGAAACAGCCGCCATCGTTCAGTTTCGACGCCAGGTCTGTCAGCGACAACGCCAGCAATTCCTTGTGCGACACCGCGGCAACGACGGCATCCGCGCGCGGCAGCGACTCCCAGCTCTCCAGCTTGATGCCGTATTCGTGCATCGCCTCGCCGGCATCGGCAACCGGGTCGTAGACATGCACGTCCAGGCCGTAGGATTGCAGTTCGGCCACCACGTCGGCCACTTTCGAGTTGCGCAGGTCCGGGCAGTTTTCCTTGAAGGTCAGCCCCAGCACGTTGACCTTCGCACCCTTCACGTGGCAACCGGTGGCGATCATTTCCTTGACCGTTTTCTCGGCCACGAACTTGGCCATGCCGTCGTTGATGCGGCGCCCGGCCAGGATCACCTGCGGGTGGTAGCCGACCATCTCGGCCTTGTGTGTCAGGTAGTAAGGGTCCACGCCGATGCAGTGGCCACCCACCAGGCCCGGGCGGAACGGCAGGAAGTTCCACTTGGTGCCGGCGGCCTGCAGCACTTCGAGCGTGTCGATGCCGATCTTGTCGAAGATGATCGCCAGCTCGTTCATCAGGGCGATGTTCAGGTCGCGCTGCGTGTTCTCGATGACTTTCGCCGCTTCGGCCACTTTCACGCTCGAGGCGCGATACACGCCGGCGGTGATGATCGATTCGTAAAGCCTGGCAACCGCTTCCAGCGTGGGCGCGTCGTCGCCGGACACGACCTTCAGGATGGTGGTCAGCGTGTGCTGCTTGTCGCCCGGATTGATCCGCTCCGGCGAGAAGCCGATGTGGAAATCCTCTTTCCACTTGAGGCCGGATTGCTTTTCCAGGATCGGAATGCACACTTCCTCGGTGGCGCCGGGATACACGGTGGATTCGTAAACAACGATGGCGCCGCGCTTGAGATGCTTGCCGACACTGGTCGATGCGCCGATCAGCGGACCGAAATCGGGATTGTGCGCGATGTCTACCGGGGTCGGCACGGCGACGACGATGTAATCGGCCTGCGCCAGCGCAGCCGGGTCGGTGGTAACCGACAGGAACTTCGCCGCCTTCAGGTCTTCCGTCGACACTTCGCCGGTAGGGTCGATGAAGCGCTTGTAATTCTCGACTTTCGTTTCCGACAGGTCAAAACCGATCGTCGTTCGCTTCTTGCCGAACTCCACTGCCAGGGGCAGCCCCACATAGCCCAGTCCCACTACTGCAACGACTTGATCGTTTTCCATATCGGGTTCCGTTCGAGAATTACGATTTGTGATTATGCCAACTATATATCAAAAATTTAATTAGTACAATATTGATAACAAGAACGTAAAGTTGGCAACGTGCACACTCAGCAATTGGTAACGTATTTTCTACCAAAAATTGCAGAAATGATACGACTAAATTTTACAGTGGCAACGTCATCACGACACAGCGCTAGCGCAAGGTTCGCTGCAATGAAGAGCGTGAAGGCGAACAAGGCAATGCCCGAAAGCATAACCTTATTGACAATAAAGAATGTAAGAAATTGTCGAACTGGCAGGAAAATAGTCAAACCGTTGCGCTCGCGCATCGACTTGCTGTAACGCTACGCTCTTCGAGCACTGTTCAGCCAAGCAGATCTGTGCATGAAGTTACTTCTCTTCAGCCTGGACGGAGACAGACGGCGGGAAGCGTGCCCGCGCAATATCGCCGGGCGAGGACACCCGACCACGGCATTCATTCACGATATGAAGCTGAAAATGCAGTAATTCCCGACGGCAGCAGACGCCGACAATGACCATCAAGGATCGGAAATGGAAAGCAGGGACCCTGAAAGGATCGGCAAGGCGGGGGTGGTGCGGCTGGCTGGGATCGAACCAGCGACCCTTGGCTTCGGAGGCCAATACTCTATCCACTGAGCTACAGCCGCACGGAGAACCGAAGGATACCGGCTTTCCCGCCGCACGTCTATCCGAAAGCACAAGTATTTTGCTTCGCGGGATTGCGGCATCCTCGGCAGACAGGCGATACCAGGCCATTTCCGGCACGGCCGAGTTGTTTCCCGCTTCATATTTTTGGGACTATAATCAGCCGGTTTCTCGGCGAGAAGTCTGCCCTGCCCAAGTACCCCGATGTTTACAACATTAACGCTGGCCAACCAGCACTTGTACTAAGGAAATCATGAGCGACGCACACCACGAGCACCAATCCGTCATCCGGACTCCGAAGCAACTCGCAGCAGCCGTCATCGCCTTCTTTCTCGTCACCATCATCGGCATCATCCTGCTGGTGCAGTTCGTCACCCAGCAACAACTCACCGGCGCCGGCTCGAACGCCATGTCGCCGGAAGCCGTCGCCGCACGGCTGAAACCCGTTGCCGACGAAGGCTTCACCTTCAAGGATGCCAGCGCGCCGAAGGTGCTGCAGACCGCCGAGGCGGTGTACACCTCCACTTGCCAGGCCTGCCACGGTGCCGGCATCGCCGGCGCGCCGAAAACCGGCGACAGCGGCGCGTGGGCGGCCCGTATCGCCCAGGGTTACGACACGGTCCTCAAGCATGCGGTCGAAGGCTTGCGCGCCATGCCGGCCAAGGGCGGCAATCCGGACCTGGACGACGTGGAAGTGGCCCGCGCCGTCGTGTTCATGGCAAACCAGTCCGGCGCCAAGTTCAAGGAACCGGAAGCGCCCGCCGCCAATGCTGCCGCACCCGCCGCGGAAGCACCTGCCACCGCTCCCGCCGCCGCCGAAGCGGCCCAGCCGCCGAAAGGCTGACCGGGTTCCGCACTTGCGGAAAAACCGCCCGCCGGGCGGTTTTTTATCGGCGGTGCGGCACCTGATCCAAAGCGATATTTCCTGAAACCGGGGTCAGACCCCGGTTTCAGGAAACAAAAAGGCCGCCCAATCGGGCGGCCTCGTGCTTCACGCGCTTGCGCTTGCTTACCAGATGATCACGCGCTCCTTCGGTGCCAGGTACATCTTGTCGCCCGACTTCACGCGGAACGCTTCGTAGTAGCCGGGCTGGTTGCGCATCGTGCCGTTGGCGCGGAACTGGCCGGGCGCGTGCGGATCGGTCTTGATCTGCACGATCTGCGCCGGTTCGCGCATCTTCATGCGCCATACCTGCGCCCAGCCCATGTAGAAGCGCTGGTCGCCTGTCAGGTTGTCGATCACCGGCGCCTTCTTTCCCTTCAATGACAGCTTGTAGGCCTTGTAAGCCACCGCCAGGCCGGAGTTGTCGCCGATGTTTTCGCCCAGTGTCAGCTCGCCGTTGACGTTGTAGCCGGGCAGCGGGCTGTAGGCGCCGTACTGCGCCACCAGCTGGCCAGTCTTGGCCTTGAAGTTCTTGTGGTCGGCCGCGCTCCACCAGTCGCGCAGGTTGCCGTCGCCGTCGTACTGGGCGCCCTGGTCGTCGAAACCGTGGCTGATCTCGTGGCCGATCACGGCGCCGATGCCGCCGTAGTTGACCGCGTCATCCGCCTTCGGATCGAAGAACGGCGGCTGCAGGATCGAGGCCGGGAACACGATCTCGTTCATTTCCGGGTTGTAGTACGCGTTCACGGTCTGCGGCGTCATCAGCCACTCGTCGCGGTCGATCGGCTTGCCCAGCTTGTTCAACTCCTTGTTGTAGTTGAACTCGCTGGCGCGCTGCACGTTGCCCACCAGGTCGTCGCGCTTGACCGTCAGCGCCGAGTAGTCGCGCCACTTGTTCGGGTAGCCGATCTTGGTGGTGAACTTGGCCAGCTTGGCTTGCGCTTCCTTCTTCGTGGCCGGGGTCATCCAGTCCAGCGTGTTGATGCTTTGCCTGAACGCGGTCAGCAGGTTCTTCACCAGCACTTCCATGCGCGCCTTGTATTCTGGCGGGAAATGCTGCTGCACGTAGACCTTGCCGATCGCCTCGCCCACCGCGGCTTCCGTGGAGCTGACGGCGCGCTTCCAGCGCGGGCGGTTCTCGGTCGCGCCGGACAGCGTGGTGCCGTAGAACGCGAAGTTCTCGTCGACGAACACCTTCGACAGGTAAGGCGCCGCCTCATGGATCGCGTGCCACTGCGCATACGCCTTCAGCGTGTCCAGCGACGTATCGGCCAGCACCTTGTCCAGCGCCTGCAGGTAGGTCGGCTGGCTGACGATCACGTACGTGGCCTTGCCCTGCACGCCGGTGGCGGCCAGGTAGGCGTTCCAGTCGAAATTCGGCATCAGCTCGCCGACCTTGGCGATGTCGTACTTGTTGTACGCTTTCACCGGGTCGCGCAGTTCCACCTTGCTCCACTGGATTTTCGCGATCTCCGTCTCGAATGCCACGATCGCTTTCGCATTGGCGGCGGCGTTCGCGTCGCCGGCCAGCGTCAGCATCTTCGCCACGTGCGTTTCGTACTTGGCCAGCGCGTCGGCCAGTTTCGCGTCATCCTTCTTCAGGTAGTAATCGCGGTCGGGCAGGCCCAGGCCGTCCTGGAAGAAATCGGCCACATACTTGGTCGAATCCTTGTTGTCCTGGTGGATCGCGAAGCCGATCGGCGCCGTCACGCCGTAGCGGTTGAATTCGGCGAACAGTTGCGGCAGCGCCTTCTTGTCGGCCAGGCCGGCGATCTTCGCCAGCTCGTCCCTGATCGGCGTGATGCCCAGCTGTTCCACGCGCGCTTCATCCATGAAGCTGCCGTAGAAGTCGCCGATGCGCTGCTGGTCCGCATCCCTGGCGCTGGCGGCGGCATCCTCGATGATCTTGCGCAGTTGCGGCTGCACGTCGTCGTGCAGCTTGGCGAACGAACCCCAGCTCGACTTGTCGGCCGGGATCTCGGTGGTGGCCAGCCATTTGCCGTTGGTATGGACGAAGAAATCATCCTGGGCGCGCACGGATGGGTCGACATACTCGATCGCGATGCCGGATGCGGCCTTGCTGGTCGGAGCCTTGTCGGCCGCGCCGGCAACGCCGCAGACGCCGGCCAACAGGCCGAGCGTTAATGCACTTAACAGGTGTCGTTTCAAGGTATTTCCCTCTTGTTTGGACGATGGGTTTGACCGGACGGATGCCGGTCGGTCGACAATACCATACCCGCCTTTGGGCAATGGCGAAAAGACCACGGCCTGTGGTCTTTTCGCCGTGCCCGCAGGCGGCTTGCCAAGCCGTGTTACCAGATGATCACGCGCTCTTCCGGCTTCAGGTACAGCTTGTCGCCTTCCTTGACCCCGAACGCCTCGTAGAAGCCCGGCTGGTTGACCACGGTGCCGTTGGCGCGGAAGCGGCCCGGCGAATGCGGGTCGGTCTTCACCTGCACGATCTGCTGCGCCTCGCGCATCTTGGAGCGCCACACCTGGCCAAAGCCCATGTAGAAGCGCTGCTCGCCGGTCAGCTTGTCGATCACCGGCGCCGGTTGCCCGTTCAGCGACAGTTTATAGGCCTTGTACGCGATCGCCAGGCCCGAGTTGTCGGCGATGTTCTCGCCCAGCGTCAGCTTGCCGTTGACGTTGTAGCCCGGCAGCGGGCTGTAGCCGTCGTACTGCGCCACCAGGCGGTCGGTCTTCGCCTTGAAATTGGCGCGGTCGGTGTCGGTCCACCAGTTGCGCAGGTTGCCGTCGCCGTCGGACTGGCTGCCCGAATCGTCGAAGCCGTGGCTGATCTCGTGGCCGATCACGGCACCGATCGCGCCATAATTGACGGCGTCGTCGGCCTTCGCATCGAAAAACGGCGGCTGCAGGATCGCGGCCGGGAACACGATCTCGTTCGTGGTCGAGCGGTAGTAGGCGTTCACCGTCTGCGGCGTCATGCCCCACTCGGTGCGGTCGATCGGCTGGCCCAGTTTGTTGATGTTGCGGTCGTAGTCGAACTCGGCCGCGCGGCGCAGGTTGCCCAGCAGGTCGCCCTTGACGACCTTGAATGTCGAATAATCGCGCCATTTGTCCGGGTAGCCGATCTTCGGCGTGAACTTGGCCAGCTTGGCCTGCGCTTCCTTCTTCGTCTCGGGGCTCATCCAGTCCAGCGTGTCGATGCTCTGCCGGTAGGCCACCAGCAGGTTGTCGACGAGCCTTTCCATCCGTTCCTTGCGCTCGGCCGGGAAATGCCGCGCCACGTACAGCCGGCCCAGGCCTTCGCCGATCGAGCCTTCCACCACGCCCACGCCCCGCTTCCAGCGCGGCGGCTGTTCCGTCACGCCGGTCAGCACGGTGCCGTAGAACGCGAAGTGCGCATCGGCAAAGGGCTTCGACAGGTAAGGCGACGCATCGCGCAGCAGCTGCCACGTGAAGTACGACTTCCACGTGGCCAGGTCGGTGTCGTTCAGCGCCTTGACGAAGCCCTGCAGGTAGCCGGGCTGCATCACGATCACGTAATCCGTCTTGCCGGCCACGCCGGAAGCGGCCAGCGTGCCCTGCCAGTCATAGCCCGGCGCCAGTCCGGCCAACTGGTCGATCGATACCTTGTTGTAGCGCTTGACGGGGTCGCGGTTCTCCACCTTCGTCCACTGCGCCTGCGCCAGCGCGGTTTCCAGCGCCACGATGTTCTTCGCCTGCGCCGCGGAATCCTTGCCGCCGGCCAGCGTGAGCACCTTCGCGATGTGCAGCTCGTATTTCGCCAGCGCGTCGGCCAGCTTGGCATCGTCCTTCTTCAGGTAGTAATCGCGGTCCGGCAAGCCCAGGCCGCTCTGCGCCACGTAGGCCGCGTAGCGCGACGATTCGCGCGCATCCTGCGAAACGCGCACGGCATACGGCGTCACGACACCCAGGCGGTTCAGGTGCGCCACCAGCGCCGGGAGCGCCGACTTGTCCTTCACGGCGGCAATGCGCGCCAGCTCGCCGGCCAGCGGCTTCGTGCCCAGCGCATCGAGCTTCTTCTCGTCCAGGTAGCTGGCATACAGGTCGGCGATCTTCTGCTCGTCGCCCTGCAGCTTTTTCTTCTTGCCCAGTTCCTCGATGATGCCGCGCAGCTGCGGCAGCGTGTCGTCGCGCAGCTTCATGAACGAACCCCAGCTGGCCTTGTCGGCCGGGATCTCGGCCGTCTTCAGCCAGCCGCCATTCAGGTGCTCGAAGAAGTCGTCCTGCGGGCGCACGCCGTGGTCCATGTGCTCCGTTTCGATACCGGAAGACAGGGCGCTGCCGCCTGCGGCATCAGCCGCCATGGCGCCCGCGGCAAACTGGGAGCAATACAGGGAAAAGATCAGGGTGGAGAGGAGGTGTCGTTTCACGTGGCCGCTTTCTCGTTGAGGGAGCGGTCCTTCGTGGGGTCCGTTCCCGGGTTGCACTGGGTGTTTGGGCGCCTGCTCCGGACGGACCAGCCCGCATCCTGCATGCCGGTGCGCGGCGCCAGCCCGTTAGCGTACACGAGGTTGCCGCCGTGCGCACCCCCGCCCCGGGCCACGCCGGGCCATTCGCTGTCAACGGGCCCTGCGGCAGGCTCAGCGCCCGATATTGATGCCGCCGCCGATGCCGCCCATGCCGCCGCCACTTCCGCCGCCGCCCGGACCGCCGCGATGACCGCCGCCCTCGCCGCGCGGCGCGCCGCCGCCGCCGGTGCCCGGCCCTTCCGGCTTGCGCTGCAACTGCTCCGCCAGGAACACGGCCACCGCGCCGCGCTGGCTTTCGTCGAGCGCGTCGTTCACCGTCAGCCACCATTCGCGCAGCTGCTTTTCTTCGGCGGCCTCGGCGGCGTTCTCCGCGTCGAGCGCCCCGGTCAGCTCGCGCAGCTCGACGTTCTTGCCCTGCAGGGCCTGCAATGCGGCGGCCTGCATTTTCTCCGTGCGCGATTGCCGCTCGCGCAGCAGGGTGCGCGTCCGGCCTTCGGTCTGCTGCCACAAGGTCTGCTGGTTGGCGTTCAGCTTCAGCGCCTCCTTCAGTGCCGGCGCCATCATCAGCAGATCCTGCGCCCGCATCTCCGCCATCGGCAATGCGAATGCGGTGCCGGCCACCAGCAGCGCGGCGGCCAGCGCGGCCGCGCCCTTCTTCAACGTGTTCATGAATGCTCCATGCAAAAAAAAGCCTGCGCTTGGGGCGCAGGCTAAAACCACTTCAGGGTAGAGAGAAATACGGGCCCAGTGTAGGACGCGATTTCGTGTCATTCCGGCATTCTTACATTTACTTACTCTCATTAACGCAGTCGTACAAGTCATCAATAACCGCAATGTTTGCGGCGTGTTAAAACTGGAATCTGCGCAGCCGGTAAATCATGGTAAAGCCCGTGCGGCGGCTCACGCCGGCCGCCACACTCGCCGGAATTCGGGTTTATACTGGGCCAGCGGCGGTCGAGTGAGCGCTGCGTGTCTTGAAGGGCAACAACATGGGCAAGAAACTGAAGGCAGCACTCAATCGCGGCGGGCTGATCGGCGTGGGTGTCGTGGCCGGCATTGCCGTTTCACTGCAGTTTTCCGCAATGGCGCAGCGCGCGGAACCTGCCCTGCCGCTGGAAGAATTGCGCCAGCTGGCCGATGTCTACGGCCTGATCAAGTCCGATTACGTCGAGCAGGTCGAGGACAAGAAACTGCTGACCGAGGCCATCTCCGGCATGGTCGCCTCGCTCGACCCGCACTCGGCCTACCTCGACAAGAAAGCCTATGCCGAACTGCGCGAAGGTTCGCAGGGCCGCTTCGTGGGCCTGGGCATCGAAATCGCGCAGAGCGAAGGGGGCTATATCCGCATCGTGGCGCCGATCGAGGATTCGCCCGCCTACCGCGCCGGCATCAAGCCCGGCGACCTGATCACCCGCCTCGATTCGATACCGCTCAAAGGCTTGTCGCTCGATGAATCGGTGAAGAAAATGCGCGGCGAGCCGCACAGCAAGGTCACGCTGACGGTGCTGCGCGAAGATGAACCGCAACCGCTCACGTTCAGCCTGGTGCGCGAGGAGATCCTCCAGAAAAGCATCAAGGGCAGGATCATCGAACCGGGCTATGCCTGGCTGCGCGTGGCGCAGTTCCAGGAACCCACCGTGGACGACCTGGCCGCCAAGATCACCGAGCTGTACCGGCAGGATCCCAACCTGAAGGGCATGGTGCTGGACCTGCGCAACGATCCGGGCGGCGTGCTGCAGGGCGCGGTCGGCGTGGCCGCCGCGTTCCTGCCGAAGGATGCGGCCGTGGTGTCGACCAATGGCCAGCTGACCGATTCGAAGCAGGTCTACTATGCCCGCGCCGAATATTACTCGCTGCGCAGCGACAGCGACCCGCTGGCGCGGCTGCCCGAGGCCGTCAAGCGCGTGCCGCTGGCGGTGCTGGTGAACACGGGTTCGGCATCCGCATCCGAGATCGTGGCCGGCGCGCTGCAGGATTACAAGCGCGCCACGATCATCGGCACGCAAACGTTCGGCAAGGGTTCGGTGCAGACGATCCGCCAGCTGACGGCCGACACGGCGCTGAAACTGACCACGGCGCGCTATTACACGCCGCACGGGCGCGCGATCCAGGCCAAGGGCATCGCACCCGACCTGAAAGTGAATGAATACGCCGATGGCGACGGCCTGAACGCGCTGCGCATGCGCGAGGCCGACCTGACCCGGCACCTGGCGAACGACCGCGAAGCGGAAGCGTCGAAGGAACGCCGCGACGAACTGGAAGAACAGGCGCGCATCCTGGCGCTGGAGAAAAAGCGCAAGCCGCTCGAATACGGCGGCAGCGAGGATTTCCAGCTGGCGCAGGCCCTCAACCACCTGAAAGGCTTGCCGGTGCAAACGGCCAGGCCGGAATCGGCGATCGTGCAGGCGGCCATGAAGTGATCGCCTGCCGCGGGGCAGGTCAGCGACGGCGCCGGGTGCGCCGTTTTTTCCGTCGCCTTTCGATGCCGTTTCCCCGCAGTTTCCCACCTGAATCTTGGGGTAGAATCAGCGCCTCAGCGGCGCTTGCGCCCTTAACGAATTCGAAAGTTTGTTTATGAAACAAGCCGTTATCAGCGGTACCGGGCTATTCACGCCACCGCATGCAATCTCGAACGAAGAACTGGTGGAAGCGTTCAACGCCTACGTCGAATTGTTCAATGCGGAAAACGCCGCCGCCATCGCGGCCGGCACGGTCACGGCGCTGGAGCCGTCTTCCGCCGGGTTCATCGAGAAAGCATCGGGCATCAAGTCGCGCAACGTGATGGACAAGGCCGGCATCCTCGATCCGAAGCGGATGGCGCCGCGCATTCCCGAGCGCTCCAATGAAGAGCTGTCGCTGCAGGCGGAGATCTGCGTGGCCGCGGCGAAAGATGCGCTGGCCCGCGCCAACCGCCAGCCGGCCGATATCGACATGGTGATCGTGGCCTGCTCGAACATGCAGCGCGCCTACCCGGCCATGGCCATCGAAGTGCAGCAGGCGCTGGGCATCGACGGTTTCGGGTTCGACATGAACGTGGCCTGCTCCTCCGCCACGTTCGGCATCCAGACCGGCGCCACCGCCGTGCAGACCGGCCAGGCCCGCGCCGTGCTGGTGCTCAACCCCGAGATCACCAGCGGCCACCTCGATTACCGCGACCGCGACAGCCATTTCATCTTCGGCGACGCGTGCACGGCGATCGTGATCGAAGCGGCCGACGCGGCGCACTCGGCGCACCAGTTCGAGATCGTCGACATGAAGCTGAAAACGTCATTCTCCAACAACATCCGCAACAACTTCGGCTTCATGAACCGCTTCGACGACGCCGGCGTGGGCCAGCCCGACAAACTGTTCAAGCAGCAGGGCCGCAAGGTGTTCAAGGATGTGTGCCCGATGGCGGCCGAGATGATCAAGAACTCGATCGCCAGCGCCGGCCTGCAGGTCGAACAGATCAGCCGCTACTGGCTGCACCAGGCCAACCTGAACATGAACCAGCTGATCGCGCGCCTGATCCTGGGCCGCGATGCCACGGCCGATGAAGCGCCGGTGGTACTGGATACCTATGCAAACACGTCCTCGGCCGGCTCCATCATCGCCTTCCACAAGCACCAGGACGACCTGCCGGCCGGCGCGTATGGCGTGATCTGCTCGTTCGGCGCCGGCTACTCGATCGGCAGCGTCGTCGTGCGCAGGATCTGACGGCGCCGCATCCGGTCGCGCCGTTCCGGATGCCGGGGCGGCGAACGTGGCAGGTCGCCGCGGGCCACTGCAGGTCACAGCAGGTCCACAGTTGTATTACCGCGGGTTGACGGGCGGCACAGTTTATACTTTCGGCAAGGGGCGGCATCCGCCACTCCGCGACGCCACCGAAAGGAACCCCGCCTGCATGCCCCATGACGTCACCCTGATCACCACCATCGCGGCCGCGCTCGGCTTCGGTCTCGTCCTCGGCTTCATCGCCGCCCGCCTGAAACTTCCCGCCCTGGTCGGCTATCTCGCCGCCGGCATCCTGCTTGGTCCCACCACTCCCGGCTTCGTGGCCGATGCCGCGCTGGCCGGCCAGCTGGCCGAGATCGGCGTCATGCTGATGATGTTCGGCGTGGGCCTGCATTTCTCGCTGGACGACCTGTGGGAAGTGCGCAAGGTGGCGCTGCCCGGGGCCGTGCTGCAGATCGGCGCCGCCACCGCGATGGGCATGGGCCTGGCGCACTGGTGGGGCTGGTCGATCGGCGGCGGCCTGGTGTTCGGCCTGGCGCTGTCCGTCGCCAGTACCGTGGTGCTGCTGCGCGCGCTGGAGGAACGGGGCATCCTGGACACGTTCAACGGCCGCATCGCGGTCGGCTGGCTGGTCGTCGAGGACCTGGTCACCGTGATCGTCCTGGTGCTGCTGCCCGCGCTGGCGCCATCGCTGGGCGGCGACATGACCGGTGTCGATCCCGATGCCAGCATCTGGTGGACGCTGGCCGTCACGCTGGGCAAGGTGGCGATCTTCGTCGGTTTCATGCTGGTGGTGGGCCGCAAGCTGTTCCCGTGGATCCTGTGGCAGGTGGCGCGCACCGGCTCGCGCGAACTGTTCACGCTGTGCGTGATCGCGGCCGCGGTCGGCATTGCGTTCGGGGCCACGAAACTGTTCGGCATCTCGTTCGCGCTGGGCGCGTTCTTTGCCGGCATGGTGCTGCGCGAATCGGCACTGGCGCACCGCGCAGCCCAGGAGTCGCTGCCGCTGCGCGACGCGTTCGCGGTGCTGTTCTTCGTCTCCGTCGGCATGCTGTTCGAACCGGCCATCATCATGGAACAGCCGCTGCAACTGCTGGCCGTGGTGGCGATCGTCATTTTCGGCAAGTCGCTGGCCGCGTTCCTGCTGGTGGTGCTGCTGCGTTATCCGGCCAAGACGGCGCTGATGGTATCGGCCAGCCTGGCGCAGATCGGCGAATTCTCGTTCATCCTCGCCGCGCTGGGCATCTCGCTGAAGCTGATGCCGCACGACGGTCAAAGCCTGCTGCTGGCCGGCGCGATCATCTCGATCGCCCTGAACCCGCTGGTGTTCGCCGCCACCGGGCCGCTCGAGCGCTGGCTCGGCAGGAACAGGCTGCTGGCCGCGAAATTCGACCGGCCGGCCGACCCGCTGGCGGAATTGCCGATGACCACGGCGCGCACCAAGCTGTCCGGCCAGGTGGTACTGGTAGGCTACGGCCGCGTGGGCCAGCATATCGCCCGCACGCTCAACGAGAACGGCATCCACTACGTGGTGGCCGAGCAGAACCGCGAGAAGGTCGATGAGCTGCGGCGCAACGGCATCCCGGCCGTGGCCGGCAATGCGGCCGATCCGGCGGTGCTGATCCAGGCCCACATCGCGCACGCGAACATGCTGGTGATCGCCACGCCGGATACCTTCCACGTGCGCGCGATGATCGAAACCGCCCGCGCGCTGAACCCGGGCATCCGCACCGTCGTGCGCACCCACAGCGAGGAAGAAGCCGACCTGCTGCGGCAGGAACAGGCGGGCAAGATCTTCATCGGCGAACGCGTGCTGGCCGATGGCATGAGCGACTATGTGATCGACACGTTCCGCAAGCCGCACCCCACGGGACACTGACCCGCGAACCTGGCAGTAAGAAGTGGCACAGCATGGGTGCGCTGGTTAACGGTACACGTCTGCCAGCCTTGTATTCCACTGTCGCTTGCCGTACGCTGGAACCATGAGGCAACTGTTGCTGCTATTGTTGTTAGGGATTGGTGTGCCCGCGCTGGTGTTCGCGCAGGGCCCGCGCGCCGACGCGCCCAAGCTGCAGGTATCGGTCAAACGCATCATGCAGGATGCGCTCCACATGTACGAGATCGATGCCAGCGGTACCGTGCAGGCCCCGCTGCCCACCGTGTGGCGCATCCTGACCGGCTACGACCGGATGGAAGAATTCGTGCCGGACCTGGTGTCGTGCCGCGTGCTTTCACGTAACGGCAACGAGGTGATCATCGAGCAGTTCGGCAATGCGCGCTTCCTGTTCATGTCCCGGTCGATCCACCTGATCGTGCGGGCCACGGAGCAGCCCATGTCGTCGATCGACATCGCGCTCATTTCCGGCGACATGAAGCACTACGAATCACGCTGGGAACTGGTACCGGTGCCGGAAACGGGCGGCACTCGCGTGGTGTACACGGGCCGCATGATGCCCAACTTCTACGTGCCGGGCATTCTCGGCACGAACATCATCCGCGGCGACATCGAACGGATGATGGGTGCCGTGCTCGCCCGGCTCGACAAGGGTATCGCGCCGCGCGCGCTGCCGGTTGCCGGCAGCGACATCGCCCGCACCGGCGCTGCCGCGCTGCCGGCGCCGCGCTGAGCGTTGGGTGGCGGGGTAGCCGGGTAGCACAGCTTCCTACACGAGGTTCTGGTCCCGCGTCCGTACTTCGGCGAAATTCTCCAGGCTGCCGATCCGGATCACCACCGGGTTCATGCTGGCCTGCGCGTGCATCGGCCGCCAGGCGAATTTCCATTCCTGTTCCGCCGCATCCTGGGCCGCCATCGTGAAGGCCGAGCCAAGACGGGCGCGGCTGCCATACTCGACGGCGCCGTCGATGCCGGCCCAGTTCGGCAGCGTGCGCTGCACGGCACGGTGGATGCGCTCACCGAATTCCTCGGAATTATGAATGACGAGGCAGGCATCGGCGCCGAAATGGTCGAACAGGTCACGGCTCCATGCCTGCGAGAACGACAGCGTCAGGAAGCCCGCATCGGGCCGCAGCACGAAGTGCCCCAGGCTGAGCGCCTGGTCCAGTTCATTGCGCGGGCCGTAGCGGTGCAGGGTCGGGGGGCGTTGATAATCGTGCATGATAGGAAATAATTCGGAAATGATTCGTAAAATTCGTGGCAAAAGGTCGTAAAAACCCGGGGCGACCCGGTGGCGAGGCTGGAAACCGCGTGCCTATTCGCCGGCCCTGGGGGCCCGGCGCACATGGCGCATCGCGCGCATGGCGGCCGAGGCGATGAAGATCTCGCGCAGCAGGAAGCCGAAGCTCGCGATCAGGCTGCCTACCGACGCCGCGAACAGCCCGGCAATGTACTTGTCGAGGGTCACGTCGGTGGTATCGCCCACGAACAGCAGGGCGATCACGATGCCGATGAACAGGCCGCACAGCGTGGACAGCGTGATCGCCATGTTGATGTAGTGCGAGCGGCGGTACAGCACGTCCAGCTCGGTCAGGTAATGGTCGTTGTAGGCGATGTCGAGGCGGTCTTCGAGCACGCGCGAGCGGTCGATGATGCGTGCCAGGCGGTTGATCAGCACCATCAGGGCCGTGCACACGCCGTTCAGCAGGAAAACCGGCGCAATTGCCAGTTGAATGATGTGGCCGATATCGCCCAGCTGGATATTCATTGAATTTATAATAATCACTCCGCGGGACGATGGCCCGCTCCAGCCGCAAGTGTATCAGGGCCGCAGCACGGCAGCGACAACGTTACCGTGCCGGGTCATCAAAACCGTCCAAAGCGGCGGAATGCCTCGGTGGCCGCCACCAGCTCGCGGCTGATGCCCGTTTCCATCGCGCCGTGGCCCGCATCGGGCACCATTTTGACGATCGACCCCGGCCAGCGCTTGTGCAGCCGCCAGGCCGTTAACGGCGGGCAGATCACGTCATAGCGCCCCTGCACGATCACCGCCGGCAGGTGGGCGATGCGCTCCACGTTCTTCAGCAGCTGTTCATCCTCGAAGAAGCCCAGGTTGGCCATGTAATGCGCCTCCAGCCGGCCCAGGCCCAGGTCGAGCGTGTCGCAGGAAGGTTCTTCCGGCTGCGGCATCAGGAAAACGCGCCGGCCCTCGAAGCGGCTCCATGCCCGCACTGCCGGCCAGTAGATATCCGGATCGGGGTCCATGATGCGCCGGTAATAGGCCTGCAGCAGGTCGCCCCGCTCCTCCGGCGGAATGGCCGCGGCGAATTCCTCGTGGATCTCCGGGTGGAACCACTGCGCGCCGTCGATGAACCAGTCGATTTCCAGCGCCGTGCACAGGAAGATCCCGCGCAGCACGAAGCCCAGGCAGCGTTCCGGGTGTGTTTCACCGTAGGCCAGCGCCAGCGTCGACCCCCACGAGCCGCCGAACACCAGCCACTGGTCGATGCCCATCAGTGCACGCAGCTGCTCCATGTCCGACACCAGCAGCTGCGTGGTGTTCTGGCGCGTTTCGCCCACCGGCGTGGACTGGCCTGCGCCGCGCTGGTCGAACAGGATCACGCGGTAATGGCGCGGATCGAAGAAGCGCCGGTGCTGCGCCGACAGCCCGGCACCGGGTCCGCCATGCAGGAAGATTACCGGAATGCCCTGCGGGTTGCCCACCTCTTCCCAGTAGATCGTGTGCAGCGCGTCGACCTGCAGCATGCCGGTGCGCAGCGGCGCGACAGGCGGGAACAGGTAGGGAGAAGGATCGGACATGAGGGTTCTTTCAGAAGAGCGTATTGATGGCACGCTGCACATTGTAATCGTCGTCGACGAGCAGCAGCACGGACCACTTGTCGAACGTGGTGCACGGGTGCGAGATGCCGCAGCCGACCAGGTCGCCCACGCGCACGTCCACGCACATGTCCTTGCCTTCGGGCAGCCGCAGGTAGGCATGCTGGTCGTTCATCTTCTCGATGCGCGCGCCGTCCGGCAGCGTCACCGGACCGGCCCCGCCCGGCCGGTGCGTCACCAGCGCATGCGGCAGGCCCAGGTCGTACGACGCGTCGCGCTTGCCCATCGACAGGATCGCCAGCGTGGGTTCGGGCCGCGACAGCACGACGCTCCATACCTCGAGCGCCGGCCGCAAGCCTTCGCCGAGCCCGGCCCGCTCGTCGAGCTCGGCCGTCAGTTGCAGGTAGTGGCCGTGATCGCTGGTCAGGTAGCAGCCGCTGCGCAGCACCGGCAGCACCGGCCGCGACAGGTCACCGACCGCACGGAACGCGCTCGCCACCAGGTCGAAATACGACGAGCCGCCCGCCGACAGCAGGATGCGCGGCCCGCCGAACAGCGCTTCGGCGTCGAGCTGCCGGGCCAGGTCCGTCATCTGCGCGAGGAAGGCGTCGACGCGTTCGAGGTCCGCGGCGCGGTCGTCGCTCACCAGCAAGCCTTCGTAACCCTCGATGCCGGCCAGTTGCAGCCCCGGAGATGCCGCGATCGTGCGTGCCAGCGCCAGCGCCTCCCCGGTGCTGCGGCAACCGCTGCGCTTGCCGGCGATGCCCAGCTCGACCAGCAGCGGCAGCGGGCGCCCGATGCCGGCGGCGACGGCGGCTTCCGCCAGCCGCCGCACGCCCTCCGGCGAATCGGCCAGCACGAACAGCTCGAATCCGGGATCGTTTCGCAGCAGCGCCAGCAGCGCGCGGATGTCGGCCGGTGCCACCAGCTCGTTGGCCAGCAGCGCGCGCCGCACGCCGAAGCGCGCCGCGGCCAGCACCTGCGATGCCGTCGCCAGCGTGATGCCCCACGCGCCGTTGGCCAGCTGGGCGCCGAACAGCTGCGGGCTCATCGTGGTCTTGCCATGCGGGGCCAGCACCGCATCGAAGCGCGCGCAAAAGCCGCGCATCCAGTCGAGGTTGTGCAGCAGGCTGGAAGTCTTCAGCACGGCCACCGGAAAGCTGGTATCGGCATCGAGCACGTTCCAGCCCTGCAGGCCCACCATGTGCTGGCGCAGCGGTTCCGTGATCGGCAAGCCTTTCGTGCCGGGTTGCAGTGTTTGCTCTTCGAGCGCGGCCAGTTGCAGGCCGCCGTCGGGCAGGATCATTCCTTCTCCAGATGCAATCGGGGACAGGCACCGTTCCGGGCATTCGCCCCGAACCGTGCCTGTCCCCAGGTTTGACCGACTAAAAGCGGTCCAGGCGCTTACGACATGTGCTGGCCGCCGTTGATGGCGATATTGGCGCCGGTCACGAAGGCGGCTTCATCCGACGACAGGTAGGCGACCAGACCGGCCACTTCGTCCGGCTTGCCAAGGCGGCCCATCGGGATCTGCGGCAGGATCTTCGAATCCAGCACGTCCTGCGGAATCTCGGTGACCATCTTGGTACCGATATAGCCCGGCGAGATCGTGTTGACGGTCACGCCCTTGCGCGCCACTTCCAGCGCCAGCGCCTTCGTGAAGCCATGCACGCCGGCCTTCGCGGCCGAATAGTTGGTCTGGCCGAACGCGCCCTTCTGGCCGTTGACGGACGAGATGTTGATGATGCGGCCCCAGCCGCGCTCGGTCATGCCGTCGGTTACCGGTTTCGTCATGTTGAACACGGAATCCAGGTTGGTGCGCAGCACGGCATCCCAGTTCACCTTGTCCATCTTCTTGAACGTCGTGTCACGGGTGATGCCGGCGTTATTGACCAGCACGTCCACCGGGCCGATGTCGCGCGTGATCGCGGCCACGCAGGCCTGCGCCGAATCGTAGTCGCCCACGTCGGCCGGATAGGCGGCAATGTTGTGACCCTGCTCCTTCATCTTGTCCAGCCAGTCCTGGTATTTCGTATTGTTCGGGGAATACGTGGTTACCACCTTGTAGCCCAGTGCCAGCAATTTGACGCAGATCGCTTCGCCCAGACCACCCATGCCGCCCGTTACCAATGCAACTCGTGCCATATTGTTATCTCCTCTAGTTAGCGAATTCCGTTTGAAGCAGAAGGGCCGCCATCGGCGGCCCTTCTTCCAGCTCTTACTCGCGTTCGACTGCCAGCGCCACGCCCATGCCGCCGCCGATGCACAGCGAGGCCAGGCCCTTCTTCGCATCGCGGCGCACCATCTCGTGCAGCAGCGTCACCAGGATGCGGGCGCCGGAGGCGCCGATCGGGTGGCCGATGGCGATCGCGCCACCGTTCACATTGATCTTGCTGGTATCCCAGCCCATTTCCTGGTTCACGGCGCACGCCTGCGCGGCGAATGCTTCATTGATTTCCAGCAGGTCCAGGTCTTGCGGCGACCAGCCGGCCTTTTTCAGCGCCAGCTTGCTGGCCGGTACCGGGCCCATGCCCATGAACGCCGGGTCCAGGCCGGACGACGCGTAAGCCTTGATGCGCGCCAGCGGCTTCAGGCCCAGTTCCTTCGCCTTCGAGGCGGACATCAGCACCACGGCGGCGGCGCCGTCGTTGATGCCGGAGGCATTACCAGCGGTAACGCTACCCTCCTTGTTGAACGCCGGACGCAGGCCCTGCAGGCCTTCGATCGTGGAACCGGCCTTCACGTATTCGTCGCTGTCGAACACGATCGTGCCCTTCTTCTGCGGAATCTCGAGCGGCAGGATCTCGTCCTTGAACTTGCCGGCCTTTTGCGCCGCTTCGGCCTTCAGCTGCGACTGCAGCGCGAATTCGTCCTGCTGGGTGCGAGAGATTTCATACTTCTTCGCCACGTTCTCGGCGGTGATGCCCATGTGGTACTGGTTGTATACATCCCACAGGCCATCGACGATCATCGTGTCGGTCATCTTCACGTCGCCCATGCGGAAGCCGTCGCGCGAGCCGTTCAGCACGTGCGGGGAGGCGCTCATGTTTTCCTGGCCACCGGCGATGATGATGTCCGAATCGCCGGCCTTGATCGCCTGCGCGCCCAGGAACGTGGCCTTCAGGCCGCTGCCGCACACCTTGTTGATGGTGTAGCCGGGAATCGCGTTCGGCAGGCCGGCCTTGATGACCGCCTGGCGGCCCGGGTTCTGGCCCACGCCGGCCGTGAGCACCTGGCCCAGGATGACTTCGTTGATCAGGTTCGGATCGATGCCGGTCTGCGCCAGCAGGCCCTTGATCACGTGCGCGCCCAGGTCGGCCGCAGGAATCTTGGCCAGGCTGCCGCCGAATTTGCCGACCGCGGTACGGGCCGCGGCAACGATGACTACGTCTTCCATTTACTATCTCCAGTGTGCCGACGAGCTAAGCCAGCAGGGGTTGTCGAAGCGCTACTACTTTTCATTCTATCGGGTTGCGCGGCAAGCTACCAGCAAAGTCGCGGCTGAGCTCGCCTATGCGGCTGTGGGCTTCGTTGGCCACGCCGGCTACCTGGCGGCCATACCGCTGAGCACGTTCCACGGCTTGCTGCGATTGCGATGCGGTCAGGCAGACCAGGTCGCGCACTTCGCGCACGAACAGCAGCTGGCTCGAGGCCGCATTGGCGGCCGCGATCCCGTCCTGGGCGGCATGCACGCTCAGGCCGAACAGGCTGGCGCCGCTGTCGACGGCCGCCTGCAGCAGCGCATTGCAGCCCGCCAGGTGGGATTCGGTCAGGCTGCGGGTGGCATTGAACAGCTCGGTTGGCAACGCGTTGGGCAATTGCGCGGGCAGCGCAGCGGGCCATGCCGCGGAAAACACGGAGGCAAACCCGTTCGGCCATGGGGCTGGCAACGCGGTTGACCATGGGGTCGATACATCCTTGGGCAGCATGAACATAGAACGTCCTTTCCGGAAGCGGCTGAGGTAACGCAAAGGCTTTCATGCTAATTGGCGGCTGTGACTGGTTGTTTGATAAATATCAAACTCTGCGTCATGAGAGCAATTTAATGCCGTCCAGCGAGGCGGCACACTGCTCGCGGATCACCTTGACGAAGTCCGCCACGTAGGCTTTTTGCCGCAATGCTTCCGGTACCGACACGTACAGGTCACTCCACAGCCCGGCTTCGCCGACCGGCCTGGCGATCACGTAATCGTAGTCCACGTAGTTCTTGATTGCCCAGTTCGGCAGCGCCGCGATGCCGCGGCGGCTGGCCACGAGCTGCAGGATCGCCACCGTCAGCTCGGCCGTGCGGCGGCTGTACTGCACTCCGGCCGGCCACAGCACTTCGCGGATCAGGTCGATGCGTTCCTCGGGTACCGGGTAGGTGATCAGTGTCTCGCCCTCGAAATCGGCGGCGGCCAGGCGGCGATGGTTCGCCAGCCGGTGCTTCTGCGCCATCACCGTCAGGATCTCGAAGCGGAACAGCGGGTAGGTGGCGTACTGGGCGCTGTAGTCGGAACCGATGACGAGATCGGCGTTGCCGGCGCGCAGCAGCTCGACCGGTTCGCTGTGAAAGCCCGAGACCAGGTCGATTTCCACTTCCGGCCAGCGCCTGCGGAATTCATCCATGACCGGCATCAGCCAGTCGAAACACGTATGGCATTCGAGCGCCACGCGCAGCTGGCCCTGGTCGCCCTGCATCAGCCGCGCCACGTCGCGCTCGGCCTGCTCGATTTCCGGCAGCAGCGTGTCGGCCAGCCGCAGCAACCGGGCACCGGTGGCGGTGAACCCGATCGGTACCGATTTGCGCTCGAACAGCGGGCCGCCGTAGCGGTCTTCCAGCAGCTTGATCTGGTGCGACAGCGCGGACTGCGTGAGGTTCAGCAACTGGGCGGCGCGCACCAGGCTGCCGGCCGAACGCAGCGCGGACAGGGTGCGGAGATGGCGGATCTCCAGCATGGTCAATGAATATTTTTCATGTTAAACCGCAAAATGTTTCGTTTGGCTTATGCAAGGCATTGTCGCACACTCTACTTCACCAATATTTAATTCTTGTGACATGAAAAACATTTACACGCACATCCCCGGCTTTCCCCGCATCGGCGCCCAGCGCGAACTGAAGACGGCACTGGAGCGCCACTGGCGCGGCGAGCTGCCGGCCGCGGAACTGGAAGCCGTCGGTCGCGCGCTGCGGGCACGCCACTGGGCGCTGCAGCGCGACGCCGGCCTCGATTTCGTGACCGCCGGCGACTTCGCCTTCTACGACCACGTGGCCAACCATATAGCGCTGCTCGGCTGCGAGCCGGAGCGCTTCCGCTTCGATGGCAGCGAGCCGGCACTGGCGCGCTACTTCACGCTGGCGCGCGGCCGCTCGGGCGGCGCCGCGGCTGCCGCCCCGGGCGCCGATGGCGGCACCTGCGGCGGCCAGTGCGGCGGCGGCCACCATGGCCACGCGGACCGGGACGAGGGCAGCCCGGCGCTGGAAATGACGAAATGGTTCGACACCAACTACCACTACCTGGTGCCCGAACTGCATGCCGGCAGCACATTCTCGGTGGCGTCGGAACGCCTGTTCGACGAAGTCGCCGAGGCCCTCGCGCTGGGCCATGCCGTCAAGGCCACGCTGATCGGCCCGCTCACCTTCCTGTGGCTGGCCAAGGCCACCGACGGCTCGTCGCGCCCCGATCTGCTGGAGCACCTGCTGCCGCGCCTGCTACCTGTCTATGGCCAGGTACTGGCGCGGTTGAAGGAACAGGGCGTGGCATGGGTGCAGATCGAGGAACCGATCCTCGGCCTCGACCTGCCGCAGGCATGGCGCAGCGCGTTCGAGACCGCCTACTGGCAGCTGAACCAGGCCGGCGCGCCGCTGCTGCTGGCCACGTACTTCTCGCCGCTGGAGGAAAACCTGTCGCTGGCCTGTCGCCTGCCGGTGGCCGGCCTGCACGTGGATGGCGTGCGCGCCGCGCACGAACTGGCCAGTGTGGCCGACTGGCTGCCCGTGCACAAGGTGCTGTCGGCCGGCATCGTCGATGGCCGCAATATCTGGCGCACCGACCTCGACGCCGCGCTGGCCACGCTGGCGCCGGTGCTGGACAAGCGCAACGGCCGGTTGTGGCTGTCCACCTCGTGTTCGCTGCTGCACGTGCCCTACAGCCTGGAACCGGAAACGGCGCTGGACCCGGAACTGGCATCGTGGCTGGCGTTCGCCCGGGAAAAGCTGGACGAACTGGCCCTGCTGAAGACTGCCATCGCCAATCCCGAAGCCGCGGCCGCGCCGCTGGCCGCCTCGCGCGCCGCGATCGCCACCCGCCGCGCCAGCCCGCGCGTGCACGATGCGGCAGTGCGGGCGCGCGTGGCCGCGCTGCCGGACAATGCCGCGCAGCGCAAGTCGCCCTTTGCCGGACGCCGGCTGCTGCAGGGCGCCAGGCTGAACCTGCCAGCCTTCCCCACCACCACCATCGGCTCGTTCCCGCAAACCCCGGCGATCCGCGCCGCCCGTGCCGCGTTCAGGCGCGGCGAGCTTGCCGCCGCAACGTATGAAGCGGCGATGCGCGCCGAGATCGAACATGCGATCCGCCGGCAGGAAGCGCTGGGACTGGACGTGCTGGTGCACGGCGAGGCCGAGCGCAACGACATGGTCGAGTACTTCGGCGAGCAGCTGGCCGGCTTCGCCTTCACGCGAAACGGCTGGGTGCAATCCTACGGCTCGCGTTGCGTGAAGCCGCCCGTGATCTGGGGCGACGTGTCGCGCCCTGCGCCGATCACCATCGGCTGGGCGCGTTACGCGCAAGGCCTGACCGCGCAGCCGGTGAAGGGCATGCTGACCGGCCCGGTCACGATCCTGCAATGGTCGTTCGTGCGCGACGACCAGCCGCGCGCCGACACCGCCGACCAGATCGCGCTGGCAATGCGCGACGAGGTAGACGATCTCCAGAACGCCGGTATCGCGATCGTGCAGATCGACGAGCCGGCGCTGCGCGAAGGCTTGCCGCTGCGGCAGGCGCGCCATGCCGCCTACCTGGACCGGGCGGTGCGCGCGTTCCGCCTCACGGCCGCCGTGGCGCGCGACGGCACGCAGATCCATACCCACATGTGCTACGCCGAGTTCAACGACATCCTGCCGCAGATCGCCGCGCTCGATGCGGACGTCATCACGATCGAGACCAGCCGCTCGGCGATGGCACTGCTCGATGGCTTCGGCACCTTCCGCTACCCGAACGACATCGGCCCCGGCGTCTACGACATCCATTCGCCGCGCGTGCCGGATCGCGAGGAGATGCTGGCGCTGCTGCGCCGTGCGCGCTCGGTGATCCCGCCGGAGCAGCTGTGGGTCAACCCCGATTGCGGCCTGAAGACCCGGAGCTGGAACGAGACCGAGGCGGCGCTGCGCAACATGGTCGGGGCGGCGCGTCAGATGCGCATCGAATCGGACGCCGCGGCAGGCAATGGCGGTACCGTCCAAGCCGCATGAATGCAGGGCCGGGAGGCTGTTCCGCCACATGAAAATGCCTCACCGATAATTGTTTTTTGACATTGACATCCTCCCCCACCTCAGCCAAGGGCTGCCGCGTGCGCGGTAAGGAGGGGGATTCCTGGAGCTAGCGTCGCATGTCCGCGACGGAGTATGTTTCTTGCGGCGTTTACATCACGGTCGTGAGGGGCGCCACACTGATCGCACGTCCATACTCTTATTTCAAGATCTTTCAGCCCTTTCGGTCCGCTACGTGCATCGCATACAGAACAGTCTTGAGTGGAAAACGCTTCGTCGACCTCATCGAACCATACACCAGCGCTATCGCTTTTGTACCTGAGCATGGCTCTGAATTGCGACCAGCCGGCATCGAGAACGGATTTCGCCATTCTGGTCTTCGCCAGGGCGGATGCGTTCACATTGCCAACGAAAATGGCACCGAACCTTTGGACAAGTTCGGTACTTCTCACATGGTGCTGGTGCTTGCGTTGGTTCGCGATGCGCGCGTGGATCGTCTTGACAAGCCTTTTCTTGCCTGCACGCTGGGCCATCGCAAGCTTGGCTTCGTGGTGCCGGTACTGCTTCAGCGCCTCGATCTTCTCGCCGTTTGAGAGCGTGGCGAAATGCTTCAATCCCAGGTCAATCCCGACGGCATTCGTTGCGGCCGATCGAGGCTCGCGCGCCACCTTGACACTGATGTTGATATACCAGCGGCCGCGCGCATCCTCCGAAAAGGATCCAGCACCCAATTGATATTTCGACAGGCCATAGCTGTCCCAAAGGCCGAGCGCCTGATCGATTCCCGACATCCATAGTTGGCCATTTCGATAACGCAGCGCCGACGCCTTGAACGGTATCCAGCCGAGGGAGCGGCGAGCACCGCTTGATTTCCGCCACCGTAGCTTCACCTTGTTGAACTGCTTGCGTCGCCTGGCATATTCCTGGCCTATCGCCTGGATGGTTTGAGAATGCAGTGGGACACCTTCCTTGCTGGCGCCAGAGGTCATTTTGTCGAGGTCATACCCTGACAAAAACCGCCGCTCGCGCTGCCATACCTTGTGGGATGTTTCGTTACAATAATTCCAGCACTGATTCACCCAAAAAGCCTTCGCACGCAGGACGTGAGCGTGCTTGTCCTTCAGCCGAAGCCGGAGCACACGCACGACATCAGCAGGCACATTGGAGGTCTTCATATTGGCATTTGCTGTATGCATATACAGCGTAGCAAGATATAAATAAAACGCAATGAAAATCCAGGAATGCCCGCTTTGACATTTCCGCCTTGAAGGACAGAGCGTTACCCGCTAACTGGTAAAATGCTCGGGCCCGGGCCAGCCCGAACTTTTTACTGTCGTCATGTCCAAAAGCCCGTTCCAGAAGCCCATTGAAATCAAGATTTCCACCGTTGTCGCCGTCTCCGCGATCCTCCATACCTCCGACGGCATTGCCCTCGACGCCGCCCTGAAGGGCATGACGGGCGGCGTGGCCGATTTCTTCGAGGGCGACCTGGCCGTCATCGACGTCGGCGACCTGGCGCCGGGCTCGCAACGGATCGACTGGGCAGGCACGATCGCGCTGCTGAAGAAATACCGCCTGAATCCGGTCGCCGTGCGTAACGCCCGGGCGGACATGGTGGAAGAAATCCAGGCCCACGGCCTGTCGCTCGATACCGGCAAGCGCGACGACAACGGCGCAGCCGCCACCGTGGCGGTTCCGGCGCCGGCACCCGCGCCCGCCTTTACGCCCGCCCCGGCGCCCGCGCCCGCCAACTCGGGCACGATCATCATCGATACACCGGTTCGCGCCGGCCAGCGCATCTATGCGCGCGGTGGCGACCTGATCGTGATGGCCGTCGTCAACAACGGCGCCGAGATCATTGCCGATGGCAGCATCCATGTTTACAACACGCTGAACGGCCGTGCGCTGGCCGGCGCCTCCGGCGACCCGAGCGCACGCATCTTCGCTCTGTCGATGTCGCCCGAACTGGTGTCGATCGCCGGTGTCTACCGCACATTCGAGGACGGATTCCCCCCAGAACAGGCTCGCCAGCCGGCACAAATCCGGCTCATCGGCGACCGTCTGGATATACAATCTGTCAATTAAGGCAATTCTTCAGGCATTGCGTGCGCGCCCCGCGCCTGAGCTTTCACATTAAAAGGATTATTCGTGGCAAGAATTATTGTTGTAACGTCCGGCAAGGGCGGTGTCGGCAAGACCACTTCCAGCGCCAGCTTTTCCACGGGCCTCGCGATGCGCGGCCACAAGACGGCGGTGATCGACTTCGACGTGGGCCTGCGTAACCTCGACCTGATCATGGGTTGCGAACGCCGCGTCGTCTACGACCTGATCAACGTGATCAACAAGGAGGCATCGCTGCCGCAGGCACTGATCAAGGACAAACATTGCGACAACCTGTTCATCCTGCCGGCCTCGCAGACGCGCGACAAGGACGCGCTGTCCGAAGACGGCGTGGAACGCGTGCTGGCCGAAATGATCGAGATGGGCTTCGAATACATCATCTGCGATTCGCCCGCCGGCATCGAGCACGGCGCCCTGATGGCGCTGACCTTCGCCGACGAAGCCATCGTGGTCACGAACCCGGAAGTATCGTCGGTGCGCGATTCCGACCGCATCCTCGGCATCATCCAGGCCAAGTCGCGCCGTGCCATGTCCGGCGGCGAACCTGTCAAGGAACACCTGCTGATCACGCGCTACTCGCCCAAGCGCGTGGAAGCGGGCGAAATGCTGAGCTATACGGACGTGCAGGAAATCCTGCGCATCCCCCTGATCGGCATCATTCCGGAATCGGAACAGGTGCTGCATGCGTCGAACCAGGGCAACCCTGCGATCCACTTCAAGGGTACGGACGTGGCCGAAGCCTATGAAGACGTCATCGCCCGCTTCCTCGGCGAAACCAGGCCGCTGCGCTTCACCGACTATGAAAAGCCGGGGCTGTTCAAGCGCATCTTTGGAGCAAAGTGACATGGCGCTGCTATCTTTCCTGTTCCCCAGCAAGCCGAAAACGGCCAATGCCGCGAAGGAGCGGCTGCAGATCATCATCGCCCGCGAACGCAACGGGCGCACCGGCCCCGACTTCCTGCCGGCGCTGCACAAGGAACTGATCGAGGTCATTTCCAAGTACACCAAGGTCAACGCCGACGACATCAAGATTTCGCTGGACCGCCAGGGCAACCTGGAAGTGCTCGATGTAAACGTGGTGCTGCCCGACGCCTGACGGCACATCCCGTTTCAAGCCACCCCGGCAGCGCTGGCCACATCCGGACCAGGTTTCGCTGCCGGATCAACGGCTTGCGCTGCCTGGCGCCTGCCTTGTCGCCCGGCGCCCTCTCATAGGGAGGCGCTGATTTATTCATGGCGACGATCCTGGCCATGAGAAAAACGCGCCCAGCTGCGTCACAAATGCCCTGCCATACCCAGGTATGACAGGGCATTTGCGTCTTGCTGGACACGTTTTTCAAGACTAATCCCATCCACCAGCAATATATCAGCGCTTCGCCGCCAGCAACTCCCCCGCCACCTTCGCGCAGGCGTCCACGTGCTGGTAGCCGATCTGCCGGAACGCGAAAAAACCGATCGCGGCCGACGCCACCTGCCCCGCCAGCGGCACGATCTTCGACGCCTGCTTCGCCACCAGCTTCTTCCCGCTTTTCGCCAGCAGCCTGAACACCAGGTCGCGGGTGATCAGCCTGCCCACCAGCATGCCGCCCACCCCGACGGCCGCCTCGTAGCCGATCATCCGGAATTTAGGCTGCATCCGTTCGATCTGCCCGGGCGTCAGGCCGAACGCGGTATTGATCTCGTCGATCAGTTGCGTAAACAACTTCATGTCCGACACGATATCGACGCCGGGAATCGGGATCGCCGACACGCCGGCCGACAACGCGGCACGCCGGCGCACGAGCCGGCGCAGTGCTCCCGTACCTTAGCGATGTCGGCCGGCGAAGAAGGCAACAATTCCCAGCCGTCATCCACGAATGTGTCTCCTAAAAAATTGCCAAATGTAAAAGTTCATTGATAACCGCGTTTAACCAGTGTACCGTTTACCGGCAGTATGAATCGCACAAAAGATTTTTCCATAAAGAAACTCTTGGTCATTTTGGTAACTCTGCCAGAAAATCCTGTTATATTCGCAGTGACCAAGCCTTACTTCCGTGTTTTAACCCGCAGATAAGATGAGAATCGTAGTCCTCGATAATGACCGGAGCCAGACCGACCTGATATCCCAGGTGCTGACTTCCGCTGGCCATATTTGCCATGTTTTTCAAACAGGCAAAGACCTGCTCGGTCAGCTGCGCAAGGAAAGCTACGACATGCTCATCTTCGACTGGCAGGTCAGCGATATGGGAGGGGCGGAGCTGTTGCGCAAGGCACGTGAACGCCTCAACGACGGGGCGCCGGCCATGTTTCTCACTACCAGTTCGGGCGAGGACGACATCGTGTCCGGCCTTGATGCCGGCGCCGACGATTACATGATCAAGCCGCTGCGCCGCAGCGAAATGGTGGCCCGCGTGCAGGCGCTGCTGCGCCGCGCGTTCCCGGCCCAGAACGGCGCCGAGCAATTGACTTTCGGCCAGTATGTTTTTGAAACCCGCCCGGGCCGGCTGTTAATGGATGGCCATGTGCTGGACGTGACGCACAAGGAGTTTTACCTCGCGCTGCTGTTTTTCCGCAACATCGGCCGGCCGCTCTCCCGCGCATATATTCACGAAGCCGTGTGGATCCGCGAAACCGAAGTTCCCTCCCGCACGATGGATACCCATGTGTCGCGGGTGCGCAATAAACTCCAGCTGAAACCCGAAAATGGTTTCCGGCTCGTGCCGGTGTACAGCTACGGCTATCGGCTCGAAAAACTCGGCAATTGATTTTCATTGACGGTTGGCCAACTGGGACGATTTGTCCCACGGACCGGCGCTCGACCGGCGGCAGCCGATTCACGCACATCAGGCTATAATCAAAGCCTACGTCGTTGATTTTTCTAGAAATGCAACTGCTTGCCGTCGGCCTCAACCACACTACAGCTCCGGTCGCCCTGCGCGAACGGCTGGCGTTCGCGCCTGATCAGCTGGGGTCGGCCGTGCGCGCGGCGCGCAACTGGTTCCAGCGCCTGGACGGCCGGGGCAGTGACGAAGCGGCGATCCTGTCCACCTGCAACCGCACCGAGCTGTATGCGGCCAGCGGCGCCGCCAATCCGCTCGATGCCGGCGCGCAGTTCCTGGCCGATTTCCACCACCTGAACTATTCCGAACTGCGGCCGCACCTGTACATGCTGCCGCAGCACGAGGCGGTGCGGCATACCTTCCGTGTCGCGTCGGGCCTCGATTCGATGGTGCTCGGCGAAACGCAGATCCTCGGCCAGATCAAGGACGCGATCCGCACCGCCGACGAAGCGGGCGGCCTGGGTACCTACCTGCACCAGTTGTTCCAGCGCAGCTTCTCGGTGGCCAAGGAAGTGCGCAGCACCACCGAGATCGGCGCGCACAGCGTGTCGATGGCGGCGGCCTCGGTGCGGCTGTCGCAGCGCATTTTCGACAAGCTGTCCGAGCAGAACGTACTGTTCATCGGCGCCGGCGAAATGATCGACCTGTGCGCCACGCACTTCGCGGCGCAGAATCCCAGGTCGATCACCGTGGCCAACCGCACGCTCGAGCGTGGCGAACTGCTGGCCCACCGCTTCAACGGCAAGGCCGTGCGCCTGGCAGACCTGCAAACGCAGCTGCACCAGTACGACATCCTGATTTCGTCGACGGCATCGTCGCTGCCCCTGATCGGCCTCGGCATGGTCGAGCGCGCGATCAAGGCACGGCGTCACAAGCCGATGTTCATGGTCGACCTGGCCGTGCCGCGCGATATCGAACCCGAAGTGGGCCGCCTGAACGACGTGTTCCTGTACACCGTCGACGACCTGGGCAAGGTCGTGCAGGCCGGTATCGAGAACCGCCAGGCCGCCGTCGCGCAGGCCGAGGCGATCATCGAAACGCGCGTGCAGTCGTTCATGCACTGGGTCGACGACCGCGCCGTGGTGCCCGTCATCCAGGGCCTGCAGGAAAACGGCGAGGCGATCCGCCTGGCCGAACTCGAACGCGCCCGCAAGCTGCTGGCGAAGGGCGAGGATATCGATGCGGTGCTCGAAGCGCTGTCGAAAGGCCTGACGGCCAAGTTCATGCACGGCCCGCAGCAGGCGCTGCACCGCGCCCAGGGCAGCGAACGCGCCCAGCTGGCCGAACTGCTGCCCCAGCTGTTCCGCGGCCGCCGTTAGCGGCCCCAGCCATTCGCTCCCCGCCGCCCCGCTCCGGGTGCGGCTGTCATTCCCGCTACCCAAAAAAAGACCATGAAACCATCAATGCTGGCCAAGCTGGACCAACTCGCGAACCGCCTCGTGGAGCTGGACGAACTCTTGATGTCCGAAGGCGCCACCGCCAACATGGACAGCTACCGCAAGATGACCCGCGAACACGCGGAGCTGGGCCCGCTGGTGGCACTGTACAAGGATTACCTGAGCGTGCAGGCCGACATGGGCGAGGCGCAGCAGATGCTGCTCGACCCCGACATGAAGGACTTCGCGCAGGAAGAGATCGAGTCCGGCAAGGCGCGGCTGGCGGCACTCGAACTGGACCTGCAAAAGATGCTGCTGCCGAAGGACGCCAACGACGAGCGCAACATCTTCCTCGAGATCCGCGCCGGTACCGGCGGCGACGAATCGGCGCTGTTCGCCGGCGACCTGTTGCGCATGTACACCCGCTTCGCCGAGCGCAGCCGCTGGCAGGTGGAGATCGTGTCCGCTTCGGAAAGCGACCTGGGCGGCTACCGCGAAGTGATTGCCCGCATCGTCGGCACCGGCGCGTATTCCAAGCTGAAGTTCGAGTCGGGCGGCCACCGCGTGCAGCGCGTGCCGGCCACCGAAACGCAAGGCCGCATCCACACGTCCGCCTGCACGGTGGCGGTGATGCCGGAGGCGGATGAGGTGGAAGACGTGCACATCAATCCGGCCGACCTGCGCATCGACACCTACCGCGCCTCCGGCGCCGGTGGCCAGCACATCAACAAGACCGACTCCGCCGTGCGCATCACCCACCTGCCGAGCGGCATCGTGGTCGAATGCCAGGACGACCGCTCGCAGCACAAGAACAAGGCCTCGGCGATGAAGGTGCTGGCGGCCCGCATCAAGGATGTGCAGCTGCGCGAACAGCAATCGCAGGAAGCGGCCACCCGCAAGAGCCTGATCGGCAGCGGCGACCGCAGCGAGCGCATCCGCACCTACAACTTCCCGCAGGGCCGGATGACGGACCACCGCATCAACCTGACCTTGTACAAGCTGGACATGATCATGGACGGCGACCTGACCGAACTGACCGCCACGCTGTCCGCCGAGCACCAGGCGGAGCTGCTGGCGGCGCTGGGAGACTGAAGCCAGGCAGCAATATGCCCGGCCCGGATCAGCTGGGCGGGACATGCCATTGCCCGCTTTATGCGAGAATTGGCGCCTTCACATTCGGGCAACTTTATCCATGATGAAATCGCGCACCATCCTCCTGTCCACCGCGGCCGTCTGCCTGCTGCTGGTGGCCTTCGCGCTGTATCTCCAGCACGTCAAGGACATGCTGCCCTGCCCGCTGTGCGTGATCCAGCGCTACCTGTTCCTGGCGGTGGCGATCGGCTGCCTGATCGGCGCGTTCGGGCGCAAGCCGAAGGTGGGCGCGGCAGTGGGGCTGGCGGCGGCGATCGGCGGCCTTGGCGTGGTCGGCAAGCATCTGTATGTGCTGGCCAATCCCGGTTTCTCGTGCGGCATCGACCCGATGACGACGGCGCTCAACAAGATCCCCACCGCCACCTACCTGCCGTGGCTGTTCGAAGCGGACGGCCTGTGCGAGAACGCCACCGATGCGGTGCTCGGCCTGTCGGTGCCGCAGTGGTCCGCCGTGTGGTTCGCGATCCTCACCGCCACGATGATCTGGGTGCTGGCGCGCCGCCAGGCATGAGCACGCTGGTCTCCCCCGGCATCACGCTGGCGGCGCTGCAGCGCACGCCGCTGCTCGACCCGGTCGACCAGCGCATCCTGCTGTGCCATGCGCTCGGCATCACCCGCACCGCGCTGATCACGCAGCCGGACCGCGCATTGACCGATGAGGAAGCGGCCCGCGTGTCGGCGCTGCTGCAGCGCCGGATCGATGGCGAACCGGTCGCCTACCTCGTCGGCAAGCGCGAGTTCTACGGGCTCGACTTCACGGTCGGGCCGGGCGTGCTGATTCCCCGGCCCGAAACCGAACTGCTGGTCGAACTGGCGCTGGAGCGCCTGCCGCCGCGCGCCCGCGTACTGGACATGGGGACCGGCAGCGGCGCGATCGCCGTCGCCATCGCCCATGCGCGGCCGGATGCGCAGGTGACGGCGCTCGATGTCAGCCCCGCCGCGCTGGCCATCGCCGCCCGCAACGCGGCACTGAACGGCGTGTCCGTGCGCTGCCTGCACAGCGACTGGTTTACCGCCGTGACCGATGAAACGTTCGACATCATCGTCTCCAATCCCCCTTACATCGCGGCCGGCGACCGCCACCTGTCCGAAGGCGACCTGCGCTTCGAACCGCCCGGCGCGCTGACCGACCATGCGGACGGCCTGTCCGCGCTGCGCACGATCGTGGCCGGTGCGCCGGCGCACCTGGTGCCGGGTGGCTGGCTGCTGATGGAGCACGGCTACGACCAGTCCGTCGCCGTGCAGGCGCTGCTGGCGGGGCAATGTTATGCCGATGTGCAAAGCTGGCACGACCTGGCCGGCATCGCCCGTGTTACCGGTGGCCGCGCCGGCCACGGTTAGCCAGCGCCCCGAACAGCCGGTATTGCTTTGCTAGAATCGTCGAACCGGTTCCTTCAGAAGGATTGAACGGTTGCGATTTTGGGCCCCCGGCGTACGCGTTTTTACAATTTCGGTTACTCTCGCACCAATCTTTTGGTCCGATGCACAAGAAAGGAAAGCCAATTGTCCAACCTATTGACGCGCCGCCTGGCCCTGCTGGCCGACGAACGGCACCGCGACGTGCTGCGCGGCGGCTTGCGCGGCATCGAGCGCGAAACGCTGCGCGTGCAGCCGGACGGCCACCTGGCGAAAACGCCGCACCCCGCCGGCTGGGGATCGGCCCTCACGCATCCCGAAATCACCACCGACTACGCGGAAACGCTGGCTGAATTCATTACGCCGGCCGAAAATGATATCGCCACCACGATCGAGAAGCTCGATGGCATCCACCGCTTCGCCTACAGCAAGCTGGGCGACGAACTGCTGTGGAGCGAATCGATGCCCTGCCAGCTGCCGGCTGAAGAGGAGATCGACATCGCCTGGTACGGCAAGTCCAACCTGGGCATGCTGAAGCACGTGTATCGCCGGGGCCTGGCGCTGCGTTATGGCAAGGCGATGCAATGCATCGCCGGCATCCACTACAACTACTCGCTTGACGAGCAGCTGTGGCGCATCCTGGCGGAAAACGAGCCGGCCGAAAAGCCGCTCACGCCGGTGGCCTACCAGTCCGAAGCCTACCTGGCGCTGATCCGCAATTTCCGCCGCAACAGCTGGTTGCTGATGTACCTGTTCGGCACTTCCCCGGCGCTGAACAGCAGCTTCCTGCGCGGCCGCCCGCACAAGCTGGAAACCCTGTCGGCCGACACGCTGTTCCTGCCGTATGCCACCAGCCTGCGCATGAGCGACCTGGGTTACCAGAACGATGCGCAGTCGGGGCTGCGTCCGCACGAAAACAGCCTGGACAGCTACGTGGCCACGCTGACCCGCGCGGTCAACCAGCCTTACGAGCCGTACCAGAAGATCGGTACCCGCGATGCCAACGGCGAATGGCAGCAGTTGTCGACCAACGTGATCCAGATCGAAAACGAGTACTACTCGACGATCCGGCCGAAGCGCGTGATCCGCACCGGCGAGCGTCCGATCCAGGCGCTGTGCAACCGCGGCGTGCAATACATCGAAGTGCGCTGCCTGGATGTCGACCCGTTCGCGCCGGTCGGCGTGAGCCTGCCGACCGGCCGCTTCCTCGATGCGTTCCTGCTGTACTGCGCGCTGGAAGACAGCCCGGCCATCGCGGAGGAAGAAGGTGAAATCCTGGCCCGCAACTTCGCCCGCACGGTGAAGGAAGGCCGGCGCCCGGGCCTGACACTGACGCGCGATGGCAGCGAGATCGCCTTGCGTGCCTGGGGCGAGGAACTGCTGGAGCGCATCCGTCCCGCCGCCGAACTGCTCGATCAACTGCGCGGCGACACCCAGCATGCCGACGCACTGGCGCTGCAGGCGCCCAAGCTGGCCAATCCGGACTGCACGCCATCGGCGGCCGTGCTGCGCGAACTGGCCCGACACGGCAATTCGTTCACCGCGTTCGGCCTCGCGCAAAGCACGAAGCACGCGCAGTACTTCCGCGCCCATCCTCCAAGCGCGGAAGAACAAGCCTACTTCGGCGAACTGGCGGCGCGCTCGGTGGCCGAGCAGGCCGAAATCGAGAGCGCGCCGGCGGGCAGCTTCGACGACTTCGTGAAGGCCTACCGCGCCAGCAACCTGTGCCCGAACCACGCCTGACGCGGGCTTGGCGTGCTGACCTTCTTTAACGAACAGCACGGCCAGCTCCAGCCCCGGCATGCGCTCGTGCAGGGGCACCCTACCCCCGTGCGCGACACGCCCGACCGCATCGACGGCATCCTTGCCGAACTGGGGCGGCGCGGCCTGGGGCAGATCGTCACGCCGCACGGCGTGCCGCTGATGTCGCTCGAACGCGTGCACACGCCACGCTACCTGCATTTCCTGCGTACCGCGTGGAGCGAGTGGGTTGCCCAATCCCCCGCCCATGCCGGGCGCGACGCTTTTCCGTCGCAATGGCCGGTGCGCACACTGCGTGCCGATATCGAACCCGAGGATTTCGGCGCCCGCCTCGGCCTGTACTCGATCGACACGACCACGCCGCTGACCGCCGGCACGTGGGTGGCCGCCAAGACCGGGGCCGATTGCGCCGTCAACGCGGCCCATGCGCTGCGCGTCGGCGAGCGCGGCACCTTCGCGCTGACGCGCCCTCCCGGCCACCACGCCGGCGCGGATTTCTTCGGCGGCGGCTGCTACCTGAACAACGCCGCGCTGGCGGCCCGGCACCTGCTCGACGACGGGCTGCAGCGCGTGGCGGTGCTGGATGTCGATTACCACCACGGCAGCGGCACGCAGGGCATCTTCTATGAACGGGCCGATGTACTGTGCCTGTCGATCCATGCGGAACCGCGCCATGCGTACCCGTTCTACAGCGGACACGCGGATGAAACCGGCGGCGGCAGCGGCCATGGCTACAATGTCAACCTGCCGCTGCCTGCCGGCGCCACGAGCCAGGCATGGTTCACGGCGCTGGAAACGGCCTGTGTGCGGCTGGCGATGTACCGGCCGGAAGCCGTGGTGGTGGCACTGGGTGCCAACACGTTCCAGGGCGAACAGCATGGCGGCTTCGGCCTGCAGGGCGGTGATTACCTGCGGCTGGGCGAGCGGCTGGCCTGGCTGAACCTGCCCACCTGCTTCGTGTTCGAAGGCGGCAGTCCGCTCCGGGAACTGGGCGTGAATATCGTCAACGTGCTCGAAGGGTTCGAGACCGCGCTGTAGGTCGATTTTCACACTCCATTAAAATCGCTTGCAATTAAATCGCTCGCTATGTATAGTGTGTACATGGACGACGCGAACCGCGTCCCAGGCAGCAAAAAACCGTGATCGAGACGTGCTCCATAAATAGTGCACTATTGAATCGAAAATTACCTAACTGAAAGGAACTGCATCATGTCGATCGAAAATGTCCTGTACCGTGCCAATGCCAAATCCACCGGTGGTCGCGAAGGCCGTTCCGTTTCCAGCGATGGCGTGCTGGATGTCAAGCTGACCACGCCGAAGGAACTGGGCGGTAACGGCGCCGAAGGCACCAACCCGGAACAGCTGTTCGCCGCCGGTTACTCGGCCTGCTTCATCGGCGCGCTGAAATTCGTCGGCGGCCGCGACAAGATCGCCGTGCCGGCCGATACGTCGATCGACGCCACCGTGGGCATCGGCCCGATCCCGACCGGCTTCGGCATCGAAGTGGAACTGAAGATCTCGCTGCCGGGCCTTGACCGTGAAACGGCCGAGAAACTGGTGCAGGCCGCGCACATCGTGTGCCCGTACTCGAACGCCACCCGCGGCAATATCGACGTGACGCTGACGATCGTTTAAGCGTACCCGGCATCACCCGGCTCCGGCCGCTGCCTTACAATGCCCGCTTTGAGTGAAAACGACATGCGGGTATTGAAATGATCGAATGGCAGTGGCTGGAGTTTGAAGACATTCCCCGCAGGGACCTGTACGAAGTGCTGCGCCAGCGGCAGGAAGTGTTCGTGCTGGAGCAGACCTGCCTGTATCCCGACCTGGATGGCCTCGACGAAGCCGCCCATCACCTGATGGCATGGCAGACGATCGACGGCGAACGCCGGCTGGCCGCCTACCTGCGCTGCCTCGCCCCCGGCGCCAAGTACACCGAGATGTCCCTGGGCCGCATCCTCACCCCCGCCATCGCCCGCGGCACCGGCATCGGCCGCCTGCTGGTCGCCGAAGGCATCCGCCGCGCCGAACAGCAGCACCCCGGCCACCGCATCCGCATCGGCGCCCAGCAACGCCTGGAAAAGTTCTACCAGGGCTTCGGCTTCGCCACCATCAGCGCCCCCTACGACGAAGACGGCATCCTGCACATCGACATGCTGCGCTAGAACATTTCCTAAAACCGGGGTCAGACCCCAGTTTTAAGCAAATATTTCCAAAATTCGGGGTCAGACCCCGGTTTTTGGCAACATTCAACAACGGGGACTGTCCCTGTGGTTTTCCTGTAACTAAAAGCTGACGATGAAGCGGGCGCCGTTGCTGACCGAGCGGGCGTAGCGCACGGTGCCGCCGTTGCCGTGCACGAGTTGCCGAACCATGGCCAGGCCGATGCCGCGGCCCTGCTTTTTCGTCGAGAAGAACGGCGTGAAGATGTGCGCGGCGAGGTCGGCGGGCACGCCGGGGCCGTTGTCGGAGACTTCGATGCGCAGCCGCCCGCCGCGCCCCAGCCGCGCGCGCACCTCGGCGCGCGGGCGGGCAACCGGCGCCGTTGCCTCGCAGGCGTTCTTCAGCAGGTTGATCAGCGCCTGTTCGAGCTGGCCCGCGTCGACCATCACTTCCAGCGATGACGGCTCGACGGAAAACTCGGCGCCGCCGCCACGCGCCTGCCACTCCGGCCCGACGAGCGCCGCCAGCCTGGCGAACAGCCGGCCCAGGTGCACCCGCTCGGGCCGCGCCTGGGGCAGTGTCGACAGGCTCCGGTAGCTCGACACGAAATCGACCAGGCTCGCCGCCCGCCGTGCGATCGCGTCGAGCGCGGTGGACAGGTCATCGGCGGCATCGGCCGGCAGGTCCGCCGACAGCTCGCCAAGCAGATCGTGCGCCGTGCGCGACAGCGAGGCCACCGGCGTCAGCGAATTCATGATCTCGTGGGTCAGCACGTGCACCAGCTGCCGCCATGCGTTCAGCGCTTCGGCCTCCAGCTGGCTTTCGACCGGCATCAGCGCCGCCAGCCGCTGCCCCTGCCCCTGCACTGTCAGCGTGGAGACGGCCACCATCGCCCGCTCCAGCCCCCGTTCCGTGTCGAAGCCGACCAGCCGTCGCTCATCGGCCGGCTGGCCGGCAAGCTGCGCGTACAGCGCTGCCACGTCGCTGGCGCGCCCCGGCGCGACCAGCCGCCGCGCATTGGCATTGATCGGCGCGGCGATACCCGGCCCGGACAATCCTTCGATGCGGAACAACGCGATCGGCGCGTGCTCGAGCCGCGCCTCCAGTGCCAGCACCGTCGCCGTTGCCGGCCAGGCGGCAGGCGCGGAGGGCGTTTCCGGCCGCGCCACCGGCAGCCGCAAGCGCCGCAGGCAGCGCCACATCGCCAGCACCGCGCCAACGCCACCCAGCCCGCACAGCACCAGCAGCCGCGGCGAATCGGTCACCAATGCGGCACAGGCGCTCAGCCCCGCCAGCGTGGCCGCGCTGGCCACGACCCCGAGGCGCACGCCCCGCTCAGATGCCATGCTTGTCCAGCTTGCGGTACAGGGCGGCGCGCGACACGCCCAGCATGCGCGCCGCGTGGCTGATGTTGCCCTGCGCCTGCTCGAGCGCCGCGGCGATCGCCTCGCGTTCCAGCGACGACAGCGTGGCCTCCTCGCGCATCTGCACCAGCGTGGCCGGCACCGCCGCCGATACCGCCGAACCTGCGCACGGCGCGCCGCCGGCGGCCAGCCCGAAATCCTCGAGCCGGTAATCGGCCTGCGCGCCAAGGATGACGGCCCGCTCGCAGGCATGCCGCAACGCCCGCACATTGCCCGGCCAGCCATGCGCGCACAGCGCCGCCAGCGCGGCCGGCGCCACCGCCCGCGCCGGCCGCCCGTACTGCGCCTCGTACAATTCCAGGTAATGCCGCAGCAGCAGCGGCACATCGCCCGGCCGCTCGCGCAGCGGCGGCACGCGCAGCACGATCGTGTTGAGCCGGAACAGCAGGTCGGCACGGAACACGGAGGGATCGAACATGCGGGCTTCATCGAGATTGGTGGCGCTGACGATGCGCACGTCCACGCTTTCCGGCCGGTCGGCACCGATCGGTGTCACCTCGCGCCGCTCCAGCGCCGTGAGCAGCTTGGCCTGCGCCGGCAGCGGCATGTTGCCGATCTCGTCGAGGAACAGCGTGCCGCCCCGCGCGGCCTGGAAGCGGCCGGCACGATCGGCCTTCGCATCGGTAAATGCCCCCTTGCGATGGCCGAACAGTTCGCTCTCGAACGTGGACTCCGGCAGCGCGCCCATGTCCACCGACAGGAACGTGCCGGCCGCGCGCCGCGACTGCGCGTGCAGCGCACGGGCCACCAGCTCCTTGCCCACGCCGTTCTCGCCCAGCACCATCACGTTGGCCTCGGTGGGCGCCACGCCGGCGATCATCGCGCGCACCGCCTGCATGGGCGCGGAATCGCCCATCAGCGCGGAGGCGCCGGTATCGGTCGCGGGGCGCCGCCGCGCCAGCGCCGCATCGACGGCGGCAACGAGCCGCGCGTTGTCCCACGGCTTCGTGATGAAGTCGGCCGCGCCGCGCTTCAATGCCTCCACCGCCAGCGGCACGTCCGCATACGCGGTCAGCGCGATGACGGCCGGCGGCCGCGGCTGGCGGCGCAGCACGTCCAGCGCGGCCAGGCCTTCGGCACCGTCGGTGCGGCCCGGCGTGAAGTTAAAGTCCAGCAGCACCACGTCGGGCACCGCATCCGGCCCGCCGCGCGCCAGCATGCCGTGCAGCTGCGCCGGATCGTGCAGCACCGCCACGTCGCCGTAGCGGCGGCGCAGCAGCATGCGCGCCGCATAGGCCACGTCGGCATCGTCGTCGAGGATCAGGATGCGGGCGGTGGAATCGGGCATGGGGTCGGGGCTGGGCGATGGATCGGGGCATTCTAGCAGCAGCATTCGCCGTGCGGACAGCGGTTTTGCGACCTGTCCGGAAGCGGACACCCCGACTTGTCCGGTTCCGGCCAGGGACTGCCCCAACGCGCCGGAACGTGCCAGAATGTGCCGAAGCGCGCGCCGGAACAGGCCTGGCACATGGTTTGCAATAGAGAGGCCATGCACCAACTTCCTTTCCCCGACAACAGGCCGGCAAGCGGCGCGGCCATGGACACCGTCGTGCCCCGCCGCCATGGCCGCACGATCGCGCTCGCCGTCGCAGGACTGCTGGCGGTGCTGGCGGCCGCCTTCGCGATCTGGCACTGGATGCCGCGCGGCCTGCAAGTGGTGGCCGCCGACTTGCGCATCGCCACCGTCGAACGGGGCATCTTCCGCGACGACATCGCCGTGCGCGCCAATGCCGAGCCGCTCACCGCCGTGATGCTCGACTCGGTGGAATCGGGCCGCATCGAGGAAGTGCATGCACGCGACGGCGACCTGGTGACCAGGGGCCAGCTGCTGTTCCGCATCTCGAACCCGCAGCGCAACCTGGAACTGCTGGCGCGCCAGTCCGAGTACGCCCAGCAGATCTCCAACCTGTCCACGCTGCGGGTGGCGGAACAGAGTAACCGCACCGAGCGCCAGCGCCGGCTGGACGACCTGTCGTTCGCGCTGGAGCAGGCGCAAAAAACCCTGGCACGTACCGAACGGCTGGCCGGCCAGGGTTTCGTCTCGGCCGTGGCGCTGGAAGAAGCCGGCGACCGGCGCGACAAGGCGCGGCGCGCGCTCACGCTCGAGCAGCGAAGCATCGAAGCCGAGGACAAGGTGCGCGGCAACGCGCTGGGCCGCCTCGAGGAAACCATCCTCGGCCTGGCCACCGGCCTGCGGCTGGTGGAGCAGACCGTCGACGCGCTGGCCGTGCGCGCCCCGGTAGCCGGCCGGCTCACCGATTTCCGGCTGCAGGTCGGCGAGTCGATCGTCACCGGCAAGCGCGTCGGCCGCATCGACGATCCCCAGCGCTTCAAGCTGTCCGCGCTGGTCGACGAGTATTACCTGAACCGCGTATCCGTCGGCCGCCTCGGCGCGGTCACGCAGGATGGCCGCCGCTACGGGGTCAAAGTCGGCACCGTGTACCCGCAGATCAAGGAAGGCCGTTTCACCGCCGAGCTGCTGTTCACCGAAAGCCAGCCCGCGGTGCTCAGCCCCGGCCAGAGCCTGGATGCGCAGATCACGCTGGGCGAACCGGCGCCCGCGCTGCTGCTGCCGAACGGCGCGTTCGTATCCGACTCCGGCGCGGCCTGGGTCTACGTGCTCACCGATGCCACCCATGCCGAGCGCCGCGAGATCCGCGCGGGCCGCCGCAACAACGCGCAGATCGAGGTGCTGTCCGGCCTCGCCCCGGCGAGCGCGTGATCGTCTCGGGCTATGCCGCCTTCGGCAATTCGGTCCGCCTGCAGCTCCACTAAAACCACTTGCGGTAATCTTCATCACTCATCCAGGGGATATTCCATGCTCAAACTGTCAGGCGTCAGCAAGATCCACGTGGCCGGCGAAGTCCAGACCACCGCCCTCGACCGCATCGATCTCGAGATCGACGCCGGCGAATACGTGGCGATCACCGGCCCCTCAGGGTGCGGCAAGTCCACCCTGCTGTCGCTGCTCGGCCTGCTGGACGTGCCCACCAGCGGCGACTACTGGTTCGAAGGCCGCAACGTCTCCGGCTGGAGCGAATCGCGGCTGAACGAATTGCGACGCGGCCGCATCGGCTTCATCTTCCAGAGCTTCAACCTGATCGAGGAGTTGTCGGTGTTCGAGAACGTGGAACTGGCGCTCGAATACACCGGCACGCCGGCGCGCGAACGCAAGGTGAAAGTGGCGGCCATGCTGGAGAAACTGGGCGTGGCGCACCGCGCCAAGCACAGGCCTTCGCAACTCTCCGGCGGCCAGCAGCAGCGCGTGGCGATCGCCCGCGCGCTGGTGGCGGGCCCGGCGATCCTGCTCGCCGACGAACCGACCGGCAACCTGGACACGGCGCACGGCGACGACGTGATGCGCCTGCTGCGCACCATCAACGCCGAGGGCACCACCGTGGTGATGGTCACCCACTCGCCGGCGCACGCCGCGCAGGCGTCGCGCACGCTGAACCTGCTCGATGGCCGCGTCATCGTCGATGCGCTGCGTGCCGCATGAAGGCAGCCGATTTCCGTATCGGCTGGCGCCTGCTGCTGCGCGAGCCGGGCTTTTCGTTCGTGACCGTGCTGGGCATGGCGCTGGCCTGCACCGCCTGCTTCCTGCTGCTCGGCTACGTGCATTATTGCTTCAGCTACGACAGCCACGTGCCGGACGCGGCCCGCGTCGTGCAGCTGAAGCAGCGCATCAACTGGTTTCCACGGCCCGACTGGGAGGCCCGCGCAATGCTGCCGCTGCGCCAGGTGGCGCTGGACAGCGGCATGGTGGAGCAGGCCAGCATTGCCGTGCGCCTGCGCGCACCGGTACGGGCCGGCGAGCACCTGCATGACGTGACCCTGCTGGCCGTCGACCCGGCATTTGCCGGCCTCTTCGGCATCGTGCCGCTGGCCGGGGACCTGACAGCGGCATTGACCCGGCCCGATGCCCTTGCCGTGACCCGGGAAACAGCAGGCCGGCTGTTTGGCACCGCCACCGGCATATTGGACCGCACCGTGCAGGTGAACGGCGAAACACTGCGGGTGGCGGCCGTGCTGCCCGACCTGCCCGCCAACGCGACCACGCGCTGGGAAGCACTGACGGGCCCGCTCAGCCGCGCGCGCCCGGTGGCCGAGCGGACGCTGACGCCAGACTGGAACCGCGGCGGCATCTTCCTGAAGCTGAAGGCGGGTGCCGGCAACGCCGACTTCGTTGCACTGGAGGCGCTGCTGCAAAAGGCCATCGCCGACTCGCCGATGGAACAGCGCGTGCGATCCGGCGCGATGGGCAAATCGCTGCAGGGCCGCCCCGGCACCGAAGTCAAACTGCTGGCGCTGCCGGACGCCTACTTCGATCCCGACATGGCGGCCGGCCGTGCCGGCGACAGCTACGGCAAGCGCTCCAGCGTGCTGGGCCTGGCCGGCATTGCGCTGCTGATCCTGCTGCTGGCGGTGACGAACTACGTAAACCTGGCAACCGTGCGCGCGCAGCAGCGCCAGCGCGAATCCGGCCTGCGCAAGCTACTCGGCGCCAGCGCGCCGCGCATGGCGGCGCAGTTCCTCGCCGAATCGGTGCTGGTGGCCATGCTGGCAGCGGTACTCGGCATGATGCTGGCATGGCTGATGCTGCCCACGTTCGCCGGCCTGGTCGACCGCACATTGACCGGCTTCTTCGCGCCAGTGCGCATTGCCCTGGCGCTGCTGGCGGCGCTGCTGACAGGCACGTTGGCCAGTACCTGGCCGGCCCTGGTGGCACTACGGGTGCGGCCGGCGGCGGCCCTGGCGGGGCGCGACAACAGTGAAACGGTCGGCGGCCTGTGGCTGCGCCGCACCCTGACGGCGTTGCAGTTCGCCACCGCGATCGCACTGGGCGGCATGGCGATCGCCGTGGCCTGGCAAACGCGCTTCGCCAGCCATGCCGATCCCGGCTTCGATCCGCGGCAGCTGGTCACGATCGACGTGCCGCGCGATGCCACGGCAGCCGATACGATGGCGTTCGCCGCGGCGGTACGGCGGCTGCCGCTGGCCAGCGGCGCGGCGCTGTCCAACGAAGCGGTCGGCCGCGACGGCAGCAAGGTCGTGCAAAGCTTCCGTACCCGCGATGGCCGCGACATGCGACTGGAGATCAAGCCGGTGTCGCCGGAATTCTTCAAGGTGTACGGCATCCGGGCGCAGTTCGGCCGGTTGTTCGATGCCGGCAGCGACAGGCCCGATGGCGACGCGCTGGTGCTCAATGCCGCCGCGGCGACGGCACTGGGATACGCTACCCCGCAAGCGGCGGTCGGCCAGGCGCCGTTCGCCGAACGCGGCACGGTCGTCGGCATCGCGCCGGCCATCCGCCACAACGACCTGCGCCAGCGCACCGAACCGATCGTCTACGTGCTGTGGCCGAAGGACCATGGCGTGCTGACGCTGCGCACTGCCGCGGGCATGGAGGACGTGGAACGCGCACTGGCGCCGCTGTGGCAACGTTACTTCCCGGACCGGATCATGGCGGCGCAGCCGGCCGCCGCCCTGTTCGCAGCCACCTACCAGGAAGACGCGCGGCTGGCGCGCATGCTGGGTACGGCAAGCATGCTGGCGGTGGCGCTGGCCGCCTTCGGCATCTACGTGCTGGCGGCCTACAGCGTCCAGCGTAACCGCCGCCAGATCGTGCTGCGCAAGCTGTATGGCGCCGGCCGGGGGGCGATCGCCCGGCTGCTGGGCCGCGAGTTCGCCGCGCTGCTGGCAGCCGGCGCGCTGGTGGGATTACCACTGGCCTGGCTGGCGATCGAGCGCTACCTGTCCGGCTTCGTCGAACGCGCGCCGCTGGGCCAGTGGCCGCTGATCGGCGCCACGCTGCTGGCCGCCCTGGTGGCGCTGCTGGCCACGGCACGCCATTCGCTGGCGGCATTGCGGCTGCGGCCGGCCGGCGCATTGCGGGACTGAACCGGCACGGCCCAAAAAAATGGCGGCCCCGCGGGCCGCCATTTTTTGCGTATCTCGCTCAGCGCTTGATCGCCAGCATCTCGATCTCGAAGATCAGCGTGGCATTGGCGGGAATGGCGCTACCGCGGCCGGCACTGCCATAGGCCAGCGCTGGCGGAATGACCAGGCGGCGCTTGCCGCCGACGCGCATGCCGGCCACGCCCTGGTCCCAGCCGGCGATCACGGCGCCTTTGCCCAGCTGGAAGGTCAGCGGACTCGCGGCGGTGGCCTGGTCGAACTGCGTGCCCTTGCTGTCGGTCTTGGTGGTGTCCTGCAGCCAGCCCGTGTAGGCCACGGTCACCGAGTCGCCGGCGATCGCCTCGATACCCGTGCCCACGGCCAGGTCGGTCGAGACCAGCGTTGCGGGGACGACCGCCGGCGCTTCGTCGTCGGAACCGCCGCAGGCGGTCAGGAACAGCGCGCAAGCCAGCGTTGCGATAATTTGGAACATCGATTTCATGAAGTCACTCTTGTCTGTTAATACAAAACGGTTGGATGATCGTGCTGCCTGGGAAGCGGCAGTTTAACAGACTGCCATTGCCGCTCCCCGGGCACAACATTTCTTTACAAATTTGCCGGTCGTTTCACCCCTCAGATCTCGACCTGGGTGCCCAGTTCGATCACCCGGTTCGGCGGAATCTGGTAATAGTCGGCCGCGGCGCGCGCGTTGCGCGACATCGCCACGAACAGGTGTTCGCGCCATGGCGCCATGCCCTGCTGCGGCGCCGAGATCACGGTCTGGCGGGCGATGAAGAACGAGGTTTCCATCATCTCGAATGTCAGGCCGTACCCGGCGCACTGGTCGAGGATGACGGGAATGTCCGGCTCGTCCTTGAAGCCGTAGCTCACGTTGACCTGGTAGCACTGGTGCCCCAGGTCCGTGATGCGCACCTGGTTCTCGGGCGCCACGTAGGGCTCTTCCAGGATGTGCACGGTGAGGAATACCACGCGCTCGTGCAGCACCTTGTTGTGCGACAGGTTGTGCAGCATCGCATGGGGCACGCCATCGCTCTCGCCGCGCAGGAACACGGCGGTGCCGGGTACCCGCACCGGCGGCGCCACGAACAGGGAACTGAGGAAGTCCTCCAGCGGGATCGCGTGTTTTTGCAGGTTGAGGAACACGAGGTGGCGGCCGGTGCGCCACGTGAGCATGATGGTAAACAGCGCGGTACCCAGCAGCAGCGGCATCCAGCCGCCATGGAACAGCTTCAGCGTGCAGGCCGAGAACAGCAGCACGTCGATGACGAGGAAGAAGCCGGTGGCGGCGATGCATACCGGCAGCGGCAGGTGCCAGCGGTAGCGGATCACGAAGAACGTCAGGATGGTGGTGGCCAGCATCGTGGCCGATACCGCGATGCCATAGGCACCCGCCAGCGCGTCCGAAGAGCCGAAGCCCACCACCGCGATCAGCACCACGATCAGCTGCAGCCAGTTGACGGCCGGGATATAGATCTGGCCGATCTGGTGTTCGGACGTGTGCATCACGCGCATGCGCGGCAGCAGGCCCAGCGCGATGGCCTGCTTCGTCATCGAGAACGTGCCGGAGATCGTGGCCTGCGATGCGATCACGGTGGCCATCGTGGCCAGCACCACCAGCGGATAGATGCTCCAGCTGCCCAGCTGCTGGAAGAACGGATTCGAGATCGCTTCCGGCGCATGCAGCAGCAGCGCGCCCTGGCCGAAGTAATTCAGCGCCAGCGCCGGGAACGCCACCATGAACCATGCCATGCGGATCGGCTTCTTGCCGAAGTGGCCCATGTCCGCATACAGCGCCTCGGCGCCGGTAAAGGCCAGCACCACGGCGCCCAGGCCCACGAACGCGATGAAACCGTTGTCGATCATGAAGTACACCGCGTGCAGCGGGTTCAGCGCGCGCAGGATGTCGGGCCGTTCGACGATGTTCACCAGGCCCATGGCCGCCAGCGCGGCGAACCACAGCACCATGATGGGCCCGAAAAAGCGGCCGATCCCGGCCGTGCCGTGCCGCTGCACCGAATACAGCAGCACCAGCACCACGATCGTCAGCGGCACGACATAGGGGGCCAGCGCGGGCGTGGCCACTTCCAGGCCTTCCATCGCGCTCAGCACCGAGATGGCGGGCGTGACCACGCTGTCGCCGTAGAACATCGTGGCGCCCAGCACGCCCAGCACCAGCAGCGGGAAATGCCACCCGGAGCGCTTGCTCACGGAATTGAGCGCCAGTGCCATCAGCGCCATGATGCCGCCCTCGCCGCGATTGTCCGCGCGCAGCACCAGAGTCACATACTTCAGGGAAACAACGATCGTCAGGCCCCAGAAGATCAGGGACACCACGCCCAGCAGGTTGGCTTCGTTCAGCACCAGGCCATGGTCGGGGTCGAAGATGGTTTTCAGGGTATAGAGGGGGCTGGTACCGATGTCGCCGTAGACGATGCCCACCGCCGCCAGCGTCAGGGCGGCGAGGCTGCTTTTCTTGTCTGTCAAAGTTGCACCCGAAGTAAATTTTGCGCATTGCACAATAGGCCAACTGCCCTTGAAAAGCAAGCTGGCGGCCCCCAGCGCATGCCATGCCGTTGTGTTAAGGTCGCGCCTCGTGAAAGGATGCCGCGATGACCGCCGCAAGGACCAGCTCAATGAACAGCTCAGTGACCAGCCCAATGGCCGATGCAATGACCATCGATGAAGCGACGCCGGCCGATGTGCCCCGCCTGTTCGAGGTGTGGCAGGCAGCGGTCCGCGCCACCCATGATTTCCTCACCGGGGAAGCCATCGACACCCTGGCGCCGCTGGTACGAGAACTGCTCGGCACGTTTGCTCCACTGTACTGCCTGCGCGACAGTACCGGCGCGCCGTACGCGTTCATCGGCGTGGCGGCTGGCAACATCGACATGCTGTTCGTCCACCCCGACCGGCGCGGCGGCGGCGCCGGCCGCGCGCTGGCGGCATTCGCCATCGGCACGCTGGGCGCCACGAAGGTCGACGTCAACGAGCAGAACGGCCAGGCCGCCGGCTTCTATGCGCGGCTGGGGTTCAGGCAGGTCGGGCGCTCGGAACGCGACCCGTTCGGCCATCCGTACCCGATCCTGCACCTGGAGCTGGCATGACGAAAGAAAGACAAGGCGCGGGCGTGCTCAATGCCACGACCGCCTTCCTGCTGTGGGGCCTGTTCCCGCTGTATTTCCATGCGATCGGCGAAGTGCCGCCGGTGGAAATCCTGGCGCACCGCATGGTGTGGTCGCTGCTGTTCCTGTGCATCGTGCTGACGGTACGCCGCCAATGGAAGTGGCTGCCGGACGTGCTGCGCAAGCCGAAAGTGGTGGCCACGTTCGCCGCCAGCGCCCTGCTGCTGTCGGCCAACTGGTTCATCTATATCTGGGCCGTCAACAATGGCCATGTGATCGATGCCAGCCTGGGCTATTTCATCACGCCGCTGTTCAACGTGCTGCTGGGCCTGTTCGTGCTGAAGGAACGGCTGCGCGGCGGCCAGTGGATCGCCATCGGCGTGGCCGCCGCCGGCGTGGCATGGCTCACCTGGCAGGCCGGCACGCTGCCGTGGATCGCGCTGGTGCTGGCCGCCACGTTCGGTGCCTATGGCCTGCTGCGCAAGACCGCCGCGCTGGCGGCGCTCGAAGGCCTGTCGTTCGAGACGCTGCTGCTGTTCCCCCTGGCGGCCGGCTACGTGGTCTGGCTGACGGTGCACGGCGCCAATACGTTCGTGAACACGCCCAGCGACACCACGCGCGCGCTGCTGGTGGCCGCCGGCCCGATCACCGCGATCCCGCTGCTGCTGTTCGCCGCCGGCGCGCGGAAAATCCCGCTGTCGGTGCTGGGCATGCTGCAGTACATCGCGCCGACGATCCAGATGGTCCTCGGGCTGGTCGTGTTCCACGAAACGTTCACCAGCGCGCGGCTGGCCGGCTTCATCGTGATCTGGAGCGCGCTGGCCCTGTACGTGGCGGAGGGGTTCATCACGTCGCGGCGGACGGCGGCCAGCTAGCGGCTCACTGGCCCTCCCGCCACGTTTGGCGTATCCTTGTTGACCTTCTTTACAGTCACCTCACTCAATTCGAGAATTTCTCAATGGCAAATTACGTCTATACCATGAACCGCGTGGGCAAAATCGTCCCGCCCAAGCGCCAGATCCTGAAAGATATTTCGCTCTCGTTCTTCCCGGGTGCGAAGATCGGCGTGCTGGGCCTGAACGGCTCCGGTAAGTCGACCTTGCTGAAGATTATGGCCGGCATCGATACCGACATCCAGGGCGAAGCGCGCCCGATGCCGGGCCTGTCGATCGGCTACCTGCCGCAGGAACCGCAGCTCGATCCGGAAAAAACCGTGCGCCAGGAAGTGGAATCGGGCCTGGGCGAAGCGTTCGAAGCGCAGGCCAAGCTCGACGCCGTGTACGCCGCCTATGCCGAGGAAGATGCCGACTTCGACGCGCTGGCCGCCGAACAGCAGCGCCTGGAATCGATCCTGGCGGCCGCCGATGGCGGCAACCTGAACCTGCAGCTGGAAATGGCCGCCGATGCGCTGCGCCTGCCGCCTTGGGATGCGAAGATCGGCGTGCTGTCGGGCGGTGAAAAGCGTCGCGTGGCACTGTGCAAGCTGCTGTTGTCCAAGCCGGACATGCTGCTGCTCGACGAACCGACCAACCACCTCGATGCCGAATCGGTCGAATGGCTCGAACAGTTCCTGCTGCGCTTCCCGGGCACCGTGGTGGGCATCACCCACGATCGCTACTTCCTCGACAACGCCGCCGAATGGATCCTGGAACTGGACCGCGGCCACGGCATTCCCTGGAAAGGCAACTACAGCTCGTGGCTGGACCAGAAGGGCGCGCGCCTGAAGCAGGAAGAATCCACCGAATCGGCCCGCCAGAAGGCGCTGAAGACGGAACTGGAATGGTCGCGCCAGAATCCGAAGGCGCGCCAGGCCAAGTCGAAGGCCCGCCTGGCCCGCTTCAACGAACTGTCCGAATACGAATACCAGAAACGCAACGAGACGCAGGAGATCTTCATCCCCGTCGCCGAACGCCTGGGCAACGACGTCATCGAGTTCAAGAACGTATCGAAAGCATTCGGCGACCGCCTGCTGATCGACAACCTGTCGTTCATCGTGCCGCCGGGCGCGATCGTGGGCATCATCGGCCCGAACGGCGCCGGTAAATCCACGCTGTTCAAGATGATCGCCGGCATCGACACGCCGGACAGCGGCGAAGTCGTGATCGGCAAGACCGCCAAGGTGTCGCTGGTGGACCAGAGCCGTGATGAACTGGCCAACAACAAGACCGTGTTCGACGATGTATCCGGCGGTGCCGACATGCTGAGCGTGGGCCGCTTCGAGATGCCGTCGCGCGCGTATCTCGGCCGTTTCAACTTCAAGGGCGGCGACCAGCAGAAGATCGTCGGCAACCTGTCCGGCGGCGAACGCGGCCGCCTGCACCTGGCCAAGACGCTGCTCAAGGGCGGCAACGTGCTGCTGCTCGATGAACCGTCGAACGACCTGGACGTGGAAACGCTGCGCGCGCTGGAAGACGCGCTGCTCGAATTCGCCGGCTCCGTGATGGTGATCTCGCACGATCGCTGGTTCCTGGACCGGATCGCCACCCACATCCTGGCCTTCGAAGGCAATTCGCAGGTGACGTTCTTTGACGGCAACTACCAGGAATACGAAGCAGACAAGAAGAAACGCCTCGGCGAGGAAGGCGCCAAGCCGAAGCGCATCCGCTACAAGCCGCTGACGAATTAAGCCGGCTTGGGCGAACAAAAACGGACTCCCGACGGAGTCCGTTTTTTTTGCTCTTCATCTTCTCTCACGAAGACAAGCTCTTCCGGTGAGGCGGGCACAGGGACATTGGCGTTCTTTTCGAACCGCCGTTGTCGCGCCCGGCCTCGATCGGTACAACGCCGGCTTAGAAGCTGTAGCGTGCGTTCAGCGACACGGCACCCTTGCTGCGGCCCACGTCGATGTCGTTCTTGCCGTAGTGCTCATATTCCAGCGACAGCGCCACTTTCTCGTTTACCGCATATTCGGCGCCCAGCGAGGCATAGACCGAATTGCGGCTGCTGTCGCCGTTCCAGGCGGCGGCCAGGCCGGTGGCACTCACTTCATTCTTGTTGTGGGCCACGCCCAGCTTGCCGAACACGTTGACCTTTTCCGCTACCGGGTAGCTGGCCTTGCCGGCCAGGTAATACGATTTCGAATCCGCTTCGGCACGGCCGCTGGCACCGTTCACCGTGTAGGCGTAATCGGATTTGCCGAAGTCGGTGTAACCGGCTTCCACGGCGAACATCGGGTTGATCTGGTAGCCGGCGAAGAACTTGCCGCCGTATTCGTGCTTGCTGTTGTCCACGCCGGACGTATCGTTGCGCAGCTCGTAGCGATGTTCGCTGACGACGCCGCCGATACCGACATACGGCGATCCATCGGCAGCATGAGCGGAAACGGCACCGAAGGCGGCAGCGGAAGCAACAATGGCAAGAATGGTGTTTTTCATGATTGATCTCTCAGCAAAATGGTTGTTCTGACGGTGCTGCGGGATCGCTGTTCATTTATGTGAGGAACCGCGATGAGACCAAGATATCATCGGACCTCATTTATAAAAGGTCCATTTCCGTAATAATTGTTAGCAGATGTAATGACCATTGAAACGAAGGGAACACCCCCAAACTGGCGGCGTTCCCTTAAAAAACCCTAATAAAGTGTTGTCGTGAAACGCTTTCAGCGAATCATGCGAAAGGTGAGGTTGACGCGCAGGCCGCGTGGCCTGGTTTCCTTGTTGATGCCATGGCGCCAGTGCTCCTGTAGCGCACCGGCCATCAGCAGCAGGCTGCCGTCGGTCAGGTCCAGCTTGAGGGTGCCCGCCCGTTTCCTGTGCTTGAGGATGAAGGTGCGCGTGGCGCCGAACGTGACGGACGCAATGACGGGCTCGGGGCCGAGCTCGGGCTCGTCGTCGCTGTGGAAGCCCATGCTGTCGCGCTCGTTGCGGTAGCAGTTCAGCAGCACGCTGTTGAAGCGCGCGCCGGTGGCCTCTTCCACGGCGCGCTTGATGTCGAGCAGCAGCGGCGTGAACGGCAACGGGTGGAAGGTGCGGCCCGAATAGGTATAGCGCGCCTCGCCGTACCAGGCGGAAAGCCGCGGCTGCTTCTGGGCCTTGCCGAACAGGAAAATGGTTTCTTCGCGCCACGCGATCTCGTCGAGCAGCCGGCGCAATATCACGTCATTCGGGATGTCGAGCGGCAATTGCGACAGGAACGACAGTGCGCCATCCTCGATCGGTATGGGCTGCAGGGTGGCGTCGGCGGAGAACAGGTCCATGACGCATGATAATGGCGGCTTCGAGCCACCAAGACAAGGAGGAAACCTGATGGAAAAACGTACGTTCCTGGCCGCGCTGGCGGGTACCGGCGTGGCAAGCGCCGGAGCGGCACTGGCTGCCCCGGCACTCGCCGCGCCGAAGAACACCAGCCGCGGTCCCACGCTGCTGACGGTCACGGGCGCGGTCCCGCAAGCCAATCGCGGCAAGTTCGACCCGGTGGCGGACCAGATGATGTTCAAGCAGAAGCTGTCGTTCGACAAGGCGTGGGCGTTCGACTACGCGGCCCTGGCCGCGCTGCCGGCGCTGACGATCCGGCCCACGCTGGAATACGACAGCAAGGTGCATGCGCTGTCCGGCCCGCTGTTGACGGATGTGCTGAAGGCGGCCGGCGCCGCCGTCGCCGACGGCACCCGCATCACGCTGCGCGCGGTGGACGGCTATGCGGCATCGATCACCGGCGCTCAGGCGCGCAGCCAGCGGTTCATCGTGGCGACGCGGATGGATGGCGCACCGATGGCGCTTGGCGGCCTGGGCCCGCTGTGGGCGCTCTACGATGCGGACCGGGTACCCGAAATGGCGGCAAGACCCGTGGCCGAGCGCTTCGGCTCGTGCCCATGGGCCCTGTATCACATCGATGTAGCGTAACTTGCGTCAGGCGTAAGCTTCGGCCAGCGACATGACACGCGGCGTGAACGTGATGCCCACGCCGCCGAAGATCGCGGTGATCTGCGCCATGTTGGCTTCGCACTCTTCCAGCTTCCATCCCTTGAACAGGTCGGTGCCATCCTTGTGGAAATGCAGGTCGAGCACCTTGCCCCGGTCCTTGTGGGTGTAGGCGGAGCTGTGGGTTTGCTGGAAGCCGGCGGCAGCCAGGGCTTCGAGCACGCCGGCCGGCGGGTTGGCCGGATCGGTTGCCAGGTAGACGCCATAGGTCTTGCCAGGCGGTTTGGCGGCGATATCGACTTCATAGATGCCGGGCGCCTTGGTCACGGTCGTGGACTTCAGAAATAACATAACGATCCCTTGTCCGGCGCGGCGCCGGGCGATAAGCGGTAAAAGAGGATCTAGCTTATTGCCTTCAGCCAATTTTGTCGATCATCCTGACGTATTTTTGCTGTAGCGCAACGCTTTTACGCCGAGGCGACAAGATTGCGTTCCGGTTAATCTGGTATGGATGCCCACCGAAGGCGCCTGTCCTTGGCGCTTGGGCTTGGGCTTGGGCTTGGGCTTGCGCTTGGGCTTGGGCTTGGTGTTGGGGCTTAGCGTTTCCTTGCCGCCAGCGCGGCCGTGGGCGGCACCAACGCGCCGTACAGGTTGCCGGTATCGGCATCCCATGCCGATACCGCGGCCTGCTGCCGCTGCACGGTCGCGTAATCGCCGCGCGCCACCGGGCCGGACAATGCCCCAGCGGCCCCCATCCGGAACACGTTCGACAGCGATTCCTGCGCCAGTGGCCGCGCCAGCTCGCGCGCCACGTCTTCCGGGATGCCGGCTGCCTGCCAGGCACGCAGCGCGGCGTCGAGCACGGTGACCAGGTAATTGCTCGCGAACACGGCCGCGGCGTGATAAACCGTCTTGGCCGCAGGGTCGATCGGCACGGGCCGGGCGCCGATCGCCTCCAGGGCCGGCGACAGCCGTGCCAGCGCCCCGGCCTCGCCCTCAATGCCGCAATACGTGCCGGCAAAGGCCGCCACGACGGCTTCGGGATCGGCAAAGCTGCGAATCGGGTGCACGCTCGCCACCAGCGCACCGGCCTGCCGCGCCGCCTCCAGCGCTCCCGAGGCCAGCGCGCCGCTGCAGTGGAACACGATGGCGCCTTCCAGCGGCCGGCTGGTGGCCAGTGCCGCGCAGGCGGGAACGATCTGGTCGTCCGTCACGGCCAGCATGTAGACATCCGCCTCGGGCAACGCCGCGGCATCGACGACGGGAACGCCGGCACCGATGAAGGCCACGCCGCGCCGGGCCGACGCCGGCGAGCGCGCCAGCACGCCCGCCACGTCGAACACGCCGGCGTCATGCCACAACCGCCCCAGTGCACGGCCCACATGCCCGGCGCCGACGATGGACAGCCTGCGCATCAGAATCCCGATCCCGGCTGCCGCAGGAACTCCACCTCGTCGGGCGTGGACGTGCGGCCGAGGATCTCGTTGCGGTGCGGGAAGCGGCCGAATTTCCGGATCACGTCACGGTGGCGCTTCGCGAAATCGAACATGCTTTCGAAGCCCGTGCTGCCGGCGGCCAGCTTGTCGAACAGGATCACCGAACGATCCTGCATCGACAGGTTCTCGGCATGCTCGAACGGCATGAACGAGAAGGCGCGCTGCACCGGTGGCAGTGTCTGGTTCGCGCCGGAATTGTCGATCGCGAGCGCGGCCTCCAGCGCCAGCGAATCGCCGGCAAACGCCTTCGGCGTGCCGCGGTAGATGTTGCGCGTAAACTGATCCAGCACCAGGATGCGCGCGAGCGCGCCTTGGGTACCTTCGTCGTCCCACTGGCGCAGGCCGCCGGCCAGCGCATCCTCGACCGCGTCGCCGAAGTGCCCGAACACGGCGCGGTCGAACGCGTCATCCTTGCGGAACCATTCCGGCCGCTGCGTGTTGTGGCCCTTCACGCCGATCGGCAGGAACCAGAAATCCAGTACGTCTTGCGATGTGACGAGCATGATGTTTCCCAAAGTTTCCTCAAACCGGGGTCAGACCCCAAGAACAGGAAATATTTCCTGAAACTGGGGTCTGACCCCGGTGTGCGGCAATATCAGTTGCAGGCTTCGGTCGCGGGCGCCGATTGCTTGCGTCAGTTACGTGCTTCAGTTGCGTGCATGCGTGAGCTGGAACCCGTCCACGCCCTCGTAGTGCGCCATCTCGGCGGCCAGCGTGCCGAACGGGGCGCCGCTGCGCTTGCTGTGGGCAAGCGCCACGAAACGCCATTCCATCCGCCCGCCTTCCAGCGCGATCATCAGCGAGCCGCCGGCGATCTCGTAACCGCGCTCGGTTGCCATGCGGCGCAACGCATCTTCCGAAGGCTGGTAGCCCGGCTTGAAGCGCAGCGTGATCGCGATCGCGTGCCGCGACGGCAGCCAGGCTTCGATCCGCGACAGGTAGATCATCACCACCGCCGACAGCAGCGCCAGCCCCATCGCCGCGGCATAGAAGCCCACGCCGACGAGGATGCCGATCACGGACGATGCCCAGATCGACGCCGCCGTCGTCAGCCCGCTGATGTTGAACCCCTCGCGCATGATGACCCCGGCCCCCAGGAAACCGATGCCGGTCACGATGCCCTGTACCACGCGGGTCGGATCGGTACCGACCAGCGCCGTCATGTGCCCGCCGAACCAGTGCTCCGGGTAGCCGCCGATCACCGTCAGCGCGGCCGATGCCATGCATACGAGGCCATACGTGCGCATGCCGGCCGCGCGGCCGTGATACGAGCGCTCGTACCCGACCAGCATGCCGAGCAGCAGCGCGCCCAGCAGGTTCAGGAAGATCACGCCGTTCGTCAGCAGCTCCGTGGACGACCAGTACGCCCCCAGCATGTCGAGCGTCATGTCAGGCTTTCGGCGGTTTCTTCGTCAGCTGTTTTTCGAATGCCACGTCGAGCTTGCTGATGCGCCTCGGCGTCTGCGGCCCCTGCGCATTGACGAAGGCGACGAACTCGTCGAGCTCCATCGGCGGGCACAGCGGCGGCTGGCCCGGTCCTTCGGTCAGGAAGAAATGGCCGCTGCCGGTGATCGACATCGACCAGCCCTGGTTGCCGCTGCGCAGCTTGAGCCGGTCGACTGCATTGGATGCCCTGGTGGAACGGCTGCTCATAATGCCCTGGTCCTCTCGTTGAGCCACGCGAGCGCCTCGCCCGTCACCAGCGGTGCCAGGCGTTCGCGCACGGTGGCGTGGTAATCGTTCAGCCATGCGATCTCGTCGTCGCGCAGGAGCGCCCGGTCGATGCAACGCGTGTCGATCGGGCATAGCGTAAGTGTCTCGAAGCGCAGGAATTCGCCGAATTCCGTCGTGAGATCAAGCCGGTTCAGCACCAGGTTCTCGATCCGGATGCCCCACTTGCCGGGCCGGTAGATGCCCGGCTCGATCGACGTGATCATGCCCGGTTCCATCGCCGTGTGCGGTTCCGGCATCAGCGACGGCGTGATCGCATGCGGCCCTTCGTGCACGTTCAGGAAGAAGCCCACGCCGTGGCCCGTGCCGTGGCCAAAATCCACGCCGGCCGCCCAGATCGGCGCGCGCGCGATCGCATCGAGCAGCGGCGCCTTGGTGCCGCGCGGGAAGCGGGTGGCGGACAGCGCCATCATCCCCTTCAGCACCAGCGTGAAATCGCGCCGCTGCTCCGCCGTGATGTCGCCCACCGGCACCACGCGCGTGATGTCCGTGGTGCCGCCGGGGTACTGGCCGCCGGAATCGATCAGCAGCAGGCCGTCGCCGGCGATGACGGCGCAACCCTCTTCGGTGGCGCGGTAATGCATGATCGCGCCGTTCGACTGGAACCCCGCGATCGTGCCGAAGCTGGGACTGACGAAGCCGGGCCGGCGCGCCCGTGCGGCTGTAATGTGGCGATCGATGTCGACCTCGTTCAGCGGCACCTCGCCACGGCGTGCCAGCGCGCCCTCCAGCCAGCTGAAGAACTCGCACAGCGCGGCGCCATCCTGTTCCATCGTGGCCCGCACGTGCGCCGCCTCGGCCTCGGTCTTGCGCGACTTGGCGAAGGTGGTCGGGTTGATCGCTTCCACCACTTTCACGTGGCCGGGCACCGCCGCGCGCGTGCCGTGCGTGATGCGACGCGGGTCGAGCAGCAGCACGGTGCCGGGTGCCAGGTCGGCCAGCGCGGTGGCGGCACGCTCGTACGGTGCGACGGTGACGCCGTCCGCCGTGAGCCTCGCCGCCAGCGATGGCTTTATTTTGCCGTCGGCCACGAACAGCGTGGCATGTTCCGGACCGATCAGCGCATGCGATACGAAGACAGGGTTGAAGTTGACATCCGATCCGCGCAGGTTGAACAGCCAGGCGATATCGTCCAGCGTGGAGATCAGGTGCCGGTCGGCGCCCTGCTCCTTCATCGCGGCGTGCACCGCCGCCAGCTTGTCATGGCGCGACGTGGCGGCATACGGCGCAGCGTGTTCGTACACGGGATCGTGCGGCAGGCCCGGGCGATCGCGCCATACTTCATCGAGCAGGTCGATGTCCGTACGCAGCACAACCCCTTTCGCGTCGAGCGCGCCCTGCAGCATCCGGGCGATGGCCAGTCCCAGCACGGTGCCGTCGACGGCCGCCGTCTGCCCCGCCTGCAGCGTGGCGGCCAGCCAGCCCACGTATTCGGTGCTCGCGCCGGACGCGATCTTCATCAGCGCGATGCCGGTGCCGGCCAGTTCCGTTTCGGCCTGCGTCCAGTAGCGGCCGTCGGTCCACACGCCGGCGAAGTCCTGCATGGCGATGAACGTGCCGACCGACCCGGTGAAGCCGGAAAGCCACTCGCGCCCTTTCCAGCGCGGCGGCAGGTATTCGGACAGGTGCGGATCGGACGACGGCACGATGACGGCATCGATGCCGTGGCGGCGCATGGCCTGGCGCAGTGCGGCGAGGCGGTCGGCGATGAGAGTGGCGGCTGTGGTGGTGGACATGGCGGGTATCAGTGGCACACGAAGAAGTACACGTGGCCGAATGATACCGCGCAGCCGCTCATCAGTGCAGCACCTGCGGCGCGGCGTGATGCGTGGTCAGCTGAAAGTCCATATGCGGACGGTCGTGGGTGATGTCGCCGACGGCGCGCACGATGTCGTCCTGCGCCACGTAATGCAGCATGTGGCCGGCATCCTGCACCGAGTGCAACTGGCTTTGCAGCAGTTCGCGGTGCAGCCGCTCGGCGTTGTGGCCGGGGTTGGCGATCTTGTCGCCGGTGCCGGTGAAGATCGTGACGGGCATCGTGATCTCGGCATAGCGATCGCGCAGGTTCGCGGCGGCAGGTACCATCAGTACCGATTCCGCGCTGGAAGCGCGCAACTGCGACGGCCGCAGCGACAGCCACTTCGGCCAGCGCTTGAAGCTCTCGGCGACGGGCTGCGGACTGAACACTTTCTTGACCAGCCCCGACCACAGCAAACGCGAGACCAGCGGTGAAATCGTGAAACGGATCACGTCGCCCAGCACCGGGATGGCGGGGCCTGCCATCAGCGCCACGTCCAGCCGCGGACTCGGGTAGTAATAGCCACCCATCAGCACGAGGCCGTTTACGAGGCCCGGGTTGTCCATGGCCATCGCCAGCGCTACCAGCGTGCCCCAGGAATGGCCCACCACCACGGCCTGGTCGACATGCAACTGCCGCAGTGCCTTGCCCAGCAATGCGGCCTGCTCCGGCGGCGTCCACACCGTGCTGCGCGGGCGGTCGCTGTAGCCGAAGCCGGGGCGATCGAAGGCGATCACCGTATGCTCGCGCGCCAGCATGTCGATCAGGCCGGACAGTTCGAAATCGAGCGACGTGGCGCCATTGCCGTGGAGTAGTACGACGGCGGGACCGGCTCCCCGCCGGACGTAATGGAGCCGCACGCCATCGACGGTGACGAATTCCCCGGTGGGCGGATTTTCCGCCTCGGCCTGCTTCGTCTTGCTTCGTACCACGACGTAGGCGGCCGCCAGCGCAGCTGCCGCTGCCGCCCACGCCGTTTGTTTTTTACTTAGTTGCAACATGAAAAGCTCCTGGATTAACCGTGTCTGCACACAGGCTAAGGCAGGAACCAGATGCCATTTGTTAAGGGACTAACACAGAACAACAATCACTTTCAACGCAATTGCAAGCGCAAACGAGCACGCATTTGCGCGCTATCAAGCATGTGCGTCGAACCGCCGCAGCCCTTCCAGGTCGAGAATCCGGATGCCGCCATAGTCGACGCGCAACAAACCTTCCCGCTCCAGCACCTGCAGCGCCTGGTTGGCACGCTGGCGCGACGCGCCGGACAGCAGCCCCACCTCTTCCTGCGAGATCTGCACCAGCCGCTCGCTGCCGGGATACAGGTGGGTATTGAACAGGGAGGCGAGGCAGCGGGCCACGCGTGTGTCGGGGTCGAGCAGACGTTCGTGCTCGACCATGCCGATGAACTGGCCCAGCCGTTCGTTCAGCTGCATCAGCAGGAAACGGGTAAACGGCAGGCTGCCTTCAAGCAGCCAGTGGAACGTTTCGGCCGGCATGCGGGCGATACGGCTGTCGCGCAGCGCCATCGCATCGTACTTGCGCCGCTCGTCCTTCAGCAGCGACCCTTCGCCGAACCAGCCGCCGGGCGGCACGCCGGTGAAGGTCACGCTCTTGCCGGATGGCGAGAAGTTGTTCATCTTGACCATGCCGGCCACGATGCCCACCCAGTTGTCGACGACTTCTCCCTTGCGGCAGACATAACCGCCCTTCGGCACGAATACTTCGAACGTGGTGGCCTCCACTCGCGCCATCTGTTCGGCCGTCAATGCCTGCGCCCACAGCGCGCCGCGCAATGCTTCGTTCAGGCTGGGAACCTTGTCATTCATTTTGCATCGCACCATCGAAAGTGGGAGTGATTGTCTTCCAAACGACAACCACCAGGGGGCATCGCAGTTATTATCATTGCATAAAAAAGCGCGTCTCAAACACCCTGCTTCAGAATGGGAGACACTGATGGACGCAATACCGGAGACATTCCCCCGCCTGCTCCTCGAGCATGGACGGGTCCGGCCGCACAAGTGCGCGTACCGGGAAAAGACCCTGGGCATCTGGCAGGCGTGGACATGGGCCCAGGTCAACGATGAAGTACGGGCGCTGGCCTGCGGCCTGGCGGCCATCGGCTTCTCGCGCGGCATGAACCTGGCGATCATCGGCGACAACCGGCCCCGCCTGTACTGGGCGATGCTGGCCGCGCAATGCCTCGGCGGCGTGCCCGTGCCGCTGTACCAGGATGCGCCGGCGGCGGACATGGCCTACGTGCTGGAGAACGCCGAGATCCGCTACGCGATCGTGGAAGACCAGGAACAGGTCGACAAGCTCTTCGAACTGAAGCAGGACTATCCCGGCATCGAACACATCGTCTTCGACGACGAGCGCGGCATGCGCCATTATCGCCAGAGCGAACTGATCTCGTATGCCCGGCTGCAGGAAGCGGGCCGTGCATGGGACCTGGCCAATCCCGGCAGCTTCGACGCGGCGCTGGCGGCGGGCCGCGGTGCCGACAACGCGGTCATCCTGTACACCTCCGGCACCACCGGCAAGCCGAAGGGCGTGTGCCAGACCCATGCGGCACTGATCGCCGCGGGCACCGGCGGTACCGGCTTCGAACGCCTGACGGATGCGGAAAACGTGCTGTCCTACCTGCCGATGGCATGGGTCGGCGACTGCCTGTTCTCGTTTGCCCAGGCCCTGGCGGCAGGCTTCACGGTGAACTGCCCGGAATCGTCGGAAACGGTCACGCTCGACCTGCGCGAGATCGGCCCCAGCTATTATTTTGCGCCGCCGCGCGTGTTCGAAGGCATGCTGACGCAGGTGATGATCCGCATGGAAGATGCCGGCGCCATCAAGCGCCGCATGTTCCACTACTTCATGGACGTGGCCCGCCGCGCTGGCGCGGACATCCTCGACGGCCGCCCGGTGCCAACCGCCGACCGGTTGCGCTATGCGCTCGGCAACCTGCTGGTGTATGGCCCGCTGAAGAACGTGCTGGGCCTGTCGCGGGTACGCGTCGCGTACACCGCCGGCGCGGCGATCGGCCCCGACCTGTTCCGCTTCTACCGCTCGATCGGCATCAACCTGAAGCAGTTCTACGGTTCCACCGAAACGTGCGCCTACATCTGCCTGCAGCCCGACGGGCAGATCAAGTTCGACAGCGTGGGCATGGCCGCGCCCGGCGTTGACGTGAAGCTGGCCGACAACGGCGAAGTGCTGGTGCGCTCGCCCACGCTGATGAGCGGCTACTACAAGCGGCCCGATGCCACGCTGGAGGCGATCGATCCGCAAGGCTGGTTCCATACGGGCGATGCCGGCATCTTCGACGCGGACGGCCACCTGAAGATCATCGACCGCGCGGCGGACGTGGGGCGCCTGAACGGTGGCGCGATCTTCGCCCCGAACTATATCGAGAACAAGCTGAAGTTCTTCCCGTTCATCAAGGAGGCGGTCGCGTTCGGCAACGGCCACGATACCGTGTGCGCCTTCCTGAACATCGACATGGAAGCCGTGGGCAACTGGGCCGAACGGCGCAACATCGCCTACTCGGGCTACACGGACCTGGCCGCGCACCCGCAGGTCTATGAGCTGATGGCCGACTGCGTGGAAAAGGTGAACGCCGACCTTGCCGCCGACGCGGCGATGAGCGCCACGCAGGTGCACCGCTTCCTCGTGCTGCACAAGGAGCTCGACCCGGACGACGACGAACTGACCCGCACCCGCAAGGTGCGCCGCAAGTTCATCGCCGAGAAGTACCGCGTGCTGATCGACGCGCTGTACGAAGGCCGCGCGTCGCAATACATCGAAACGCAGGTGAAGTTCGAGGATGGCCGCACCGGCATCGTGTCGGCCGACCTGCGCATTGCCGAAGGCCGCGTCCTGCCGCCCGTGCGGCAAGTGGCGTGATGGGAGAAACCACGATGCTGATGAACGAACCCGATGCCCTGTTCGCCCCGCGCCGCGAAACAGGCCCCGTGATCCTCGACCTGCGCGGCATCTCGCTGTCGTTCGGCGGCGTGAAGGCGCTGACCGACATCTCGTTCGACGTGCGCGAGCACGAGATCCGCGCGATCATCGGTCCGAACGGCGCCGGCAAGAGCTCGATGCTGAACGTGATCAACGGCGTGTACCGCCCGCAGCAGGGCGAGATCGTGTTCCGCGGCCAGCACCGCCGCAACATGGACTGCTACGCGGCCGCCAGGTCGGGCATTGCGCGCACGTTCCAGAACATCGCGCTGTTCAAGGGCATGACGGTGCTCGACAACGTGATGACCGGCCGCAACCTGAAGATGAAATCGAACTTCCTGCTGCAGGCGCTGCATTGGGGACCGGCACGCCGCGAGGAAATCGCGCACCGCCGCAAGGCCGAGGAAGTCATCGACTTCCTCGAGATCCAGCACATCCGCAAGACACCCGTGGGCCGGCTGCCGTATGGCCTGCAGAAACGTGTGGAGCTGGCCCGCGCGCTGGCCGCCGAGCCGGAAATCCTGCTGCTCGATGAACCGATGGCCGGCATGAACGTCGAAGAAAAACAGGACATGTGCCGCTTCATCCTCGATGTGAACGACCAGTTCGGCACGACGATCGTGCTGATCGAGCACGACATGGGGGTGGTGATGGATATCTCGGACCGGGTCGTGGTGCTCGACTACGGTTGCAAGATCGGCGACGGCACGCCGGATGAAGTGCGTGCCAACCCGGAAGTGATCAGGGCCTACCTTGGAGGCGAGTCAGGTGGACATTAATTTCTTCTTCGAAGTCCTGATCGGTGGCCTGCTCTCCGGCGTCATGTATGCGCTGGTCGCGATCGGCTTCGTGCTGATCTACAAGGCTTCCGGCGTGTTCAACTTCGCGCAGGGCGCGATGGTGTTCTTCGCGGCGCTGACCTGCGTGGGCCTGATGGACAAGTTCGGCATGTCGCTGTGGCTGGCGATCCCCTGCACCGTCGTGGCGATGATCCTGCTCGGCATCGCCATCGAGCGCGTGGTGCTGCGCCCGCTGGTGAACCAGCCGGAAATCACGCTGTTCATGGCCACGATCGGCCTGGCCTTCTTCCTCGAAGGGCTGGCGCAGCTGCTGTGGGGTTCGCAGGTGCACCAGTTGCCGCTGCCGATCGAGGATGTGCCGATGCAATGGCTGCTGGACCGCTTCAACATCGTGGTGTCGCAGTTCGACGTGATCGCCGCCGTCATCTGCGGCGTGCTGGTCGCCGCGCTGGCGCTGCTGTTCGCGAAAACCAGGGTCGGCCGCGCATTGCGCGCGGTGGCGGACGATCACCAGGCCGCGCTGGCGGTCGGCATCCCCTTGCAGCGCATCTGGGCCATCCTGTGGGCCGTGGCCGGCGTGGTGGCGCTGGTGGCCGGCCTGCTGTGGGGGGCCCGCAACGGCGTGCAGTTCGCGCTGACGTTCATCGCGCTGAAAGCCTTGCCGGTGCTGATCCTGGGCGGCTTCACGTCGGTGCCGGGCGCCATCGTCGGCGGCCTGATCATCGGTGCGTCCGAAAAGCTGGCCGAGGTCTACATCGGGCCGCTGGTCGGCGGCGGCATCGAGGGCTGGTTCCCCTACGTGCTGGCGCTGCTGTTCCTGCTGGTGCGGCCCGAAGGGCTGTTCGGCGAAAAGATCATCCGGAGGATCTGACATGTTCTACCGCGAAGCCGGGCAGTTCCGCACCACCTACGAGGCCGATGGCCAGATCCTGCCGATCCGGCAGGACCGCATCGCGCTGCTGGCCACGCTGGCCGTGGCGGCGGTGGCCGTGCCGTTCATGGCCTCGCCCTACATGCTGTCGGCGATCCTGATCCCGTTCCTGATCTTCGCGCTGGCCGCGCTGGGGCTGAACATCCTTACCGGCTATGCCGGCCAGCTGTCGCTGGGCACCGCGGCGTTCATGGCCGTGGGCGCGTTCGCGTCGTGGAACTTCGTGGCGCGCGTGCCCGGCATGCCGATGCTGCTGGCGTTCGTGCTGGGTGGCCTGTGCGCGGCGCTGGTGGGCATCGCGTTCGGCCTGCCGTCGTTGCGCATCCGCGGCTTCTACCTGGCCGCCTCCACGCTGGCCACGCAGTTCTTCGTGATCTGGTGCCTGACGAAGATTTCGTGGCTGACGGGTGGCAGCGCCTCCGGCGTGATCACCGCCCAGCGCATCGAGATCATGGGCTACGCGTTCGATACGCCGCAGCGCAAGTATGTGCTGGTGCTGCTGGTGGTGGCGCTGATGGCGCTGCTGGCGAAGAACCTGGTGCGCTCGAACGTGGGCCGCTCGTGGATGGCGGTGCGGGACATGGACGTGGCGGCCGAGGTGATCGGCATCCGCCTCATGCGCACCAAGCTGCTGGCGTTCGCCGTGAGCTCGTTCTACTGCGGCGTGGCCGGTGCGCTGTATGCGTTCGCCTACCTCGGCACGGTGGAACCGGAGGCTTACAGCCTGGACCTGTCGTTCCGCATCCTGTTCATGATCATCATCGGCGGCGTGGGCTCGATCCTCGGCTCGTTCCTGGGCGCCGCGTTCATCGTGCTGCTGCCCGTGTTCCTGAACATCGCCGCGCATGGCCTCGCGCTGCCCACCAGCGTGGCGTCGAACCTGGAGCTGATGGTGTTCGGCGCGCTGATCATCTTCTTCCTGATCGTGGAACCGCACGGCCTGGCACGCCTGTGGCAGATCGGCAAAGAAAAGCTGCGCCTGTGGCCCTTCCCGCATTGATCATCATAAGAACACATCCAAAGGAGACCGTCATGAAGCTGTTGCAATCGATCGTACTGGGCGCCGTGCTCGCCGGCGCCATCGCGCCCGCTTTTGCCCAGGAACAGTTCGTCGCCCTGCCCTCTTACCGGGTGGGGCCGTATGCCTCGGGAGGCTCCGGCTTCTATGGCGGCATCATCGACTATTTTTCGCTCGTCAACGCGGCCGGCGGCATCAACGGCGTGAAGGTCGCGTGGCAGGAATGCGAGACGGAATACAACCCGTCGCGCGGCGTGGAGTGCTACGAGCGGCTGAAAACGCAGCGCGGCGGCGCCACGCTGGTCGAGCCGCTGTCGACCAGCATCGCCTACGGCATCCTCGACCGCATCCCGCAGGACAAGATCCCGATGACGATGCTGGGCTACGGCCGCTCGGATGCGGCCAACGGCAAGGTGTTCCCTTACGTGTTCCCGCTCATTTCGAGCTACTGGAGCCAGGCCGCGGCCATGGTGAAATACCTGGCCGACAAGAACGGCGGCTCGCTGAAGGGCAAGAAGATCGTGCACCTGTACCACGACTCCGCGTTCGGCAAGGAGCCGTTGCCGGTGCTGGAAGCGCTGGCTAAACAGCAGGGCTTCGAACTGGTGAAGATCCCGGTGGCGCCGCCCGGCAGCGAACAGCAGGCGCAGTGGCTGCAGATCCGGCAGGCGCGGCCGGATCACGTAATCCTGTGGGGCTGGGGCGTGATGAACTCGGTGGCGATCAAGACCGCGCAGCGCAACGGCTTCCCGCGCGAGAAGATCCTCGGCGTATGGTGGGCCGGGTCGGAAGAGGATACCGTGCCTTCCGGCGATGCCGCCAAGGGCTACACGGCGATGTCGTTCAACACGCCCGGCAATTATCCCGTAATGGACGAGATCCGCGCGAAGCTGTACAAGACCGGCAAGGGCAACCTTTCCGACCAGGCCCGCATCGGCTCCGTGTACCACATGCGCGGCGTAACCGCCGGCATCCTGTTCGTCGAGGCGATGCGCACCGCGCAGGAAAAGTTCGGCAAGGGCAAACCCGTCACCGGCGAACAGCTGCGCTGGGGCCTGGAACACCTGAACATCGACGCGGCGCGGCAGAAGGCGATCGGTGCCGCCAACATGTTCCCCACGGTGAAGACGAGCTGCGAGGACCATGAAGGTTCCGGCGCCGTGAAGGTGCAGCAATGGGACGGCAAGAAGTGGGTCGCGATCACGCCGAACTGGATCGTGGGCGACCGTGCGCTGGTGAAGAAACTGATCGACGAATCGTCGAACAGGTACGCGGCCGAGAAGAACATCAAGCCGGCCTGCATGCCATGAGCACGCTTTCCGTCAACAACATCGAAGTCATCTACGACCACGTGATCCTGGTGCTGAAAGGCGTGTCGCTGGAGGTGCCGCAAGGGTCCATCGTGGCGCTGCTGGGCGCCAACGGCGCCGGCAAGTCGACCACGCTGAAGACGATCTCCACGCTGCTGCGCGGCGAACGCGGCGACGTGACGAAAGGCGAAGTGCGCTTCAACGGCGAACGCGTGGACCAGCTGACGCCGAACGCGCTGGTGACGCGCGGGCTGGCGCAGGTGATGGAAGGCCGCCACTGCTTCGGCCACCTGACGATCGAGGAAAACCTGCTCACCGGAGCCTACACCCGCAAGCTGTCGCGTGCCGGATTGCGCGAGGCGCTGGAGCGCGTCTACCACTACTTTCCGCGGCTGAAGGAGCGGCGCGGCAGCCAGGCCGGCTACACATCCGGCGGCGAGCAGCAGATGTGCGCGATCGGCCGTGCGCTGATGGCCAAGCCCACGATGATCCTGCTGGACGAGCCGTCGATGGGCATCGCGCCCCAGGTCGTCGAGGAGATCTTCGGCATCGTCAAGGATCTCAACACGAACGAAGGCGTGTCGTTCCTGCTGGCCGAGCAGAACACGATGGTGGCGCTGCGCTATGCGGACTTCGGCTACATCCTCGAGAACGGCCGCGTGGTGATGGAAGGCGCCGCGCGGGAGCTGGCCGCCAACGAGGATGTGAAGGAGTTCTACCTCGGTATGTCCGGCGCGGGCCGGCGCAGTTTCCGCGAGCAGAAATTCTATCGCCGGCGGAAGCGGTGGCTGTCATGAGGTGGCTGCAATGAATCTGGCCAAGGCGAAAAAACTGTGCGCCGGGCTGCCCGGCGCCACGCAGGATGTCAAATGGGGTTCGAGCCTGGTGTTTTCCGTCGGCGGCAGGATGTTCGCCGCGACCGACGACGATGCGAAGGCGAAGCGGATCACCTTCAAGGTCGACGACGACGCCTTCCTGGCGTTGACGGACCGGCCCGGCATCGTTCCCGCGCCATACCTGGCGCGGGCGAAATGGGTGCAGATCGACGACCTGAAGGCGGTGTCGGACGAGGAAGCGGACGTGCTGCTCAGGCGCGCCCATGAAATCATCTTCGGCAAACTGACGAAGAAGCTGCAGAAGGAAATTTCGGAAGGCGGCGCATGAATACGGAAACCCTCGACCATCTCGAAACGCGCGACCCCGGTGAACGGGAACGCGATCTGATGCGGCGGCTGCCGGCCCTGGTGGCGCAGGCGCAATCGGCTCCCGGCTGGGCGCGCATCCTGCACGGCGTGGACGCGGCCGCCATCGATCACCGCGCGGCATTGGCGCAGCTGCCCGTCACGCGCAAGGCGCAGCTGAAGGATCTGCAGCAGCACGATCTGCCGTTCGGCGGGCTGACCGCCACGCCGCCGCGCGCGCTGTCGCGCATCTGCATGTCGCCCGGCCCGATCTTCGATGCCGAGGGGCACGCGGCCGACTGGTGGCGTTTCGCGCGGCCGATGTATGCGGCCGGCGTGCGGGCCGGCGGCCTGCTGCAGAACTGTTTTTCGTATCACTTCACGCCAGCCGCGTTCATGGTGGAAAGCGGCGCGGCGCGCATCGGCTGCACGGTGATCCCGGCCGGCAGCGGCCAGACGGAACTGCAGGTGCAGGCCATGGCGGCGCTCAGGCCCGACACCTACGTGGGCACGCCGTCGTTCCTCAAGCTCATCCTGGAAAAGGCGCAGGAGACGGGCGCGGACGTGTCGAGCGTACGGCACGCGCTGCTGTCGGCCGAGGCGCTGCCCGATTCGCTGCGCAAGTGGTTCGTCGAGCACGGCGTGCCCCATGTGTGCCAGGCGTATGCGTCGGCCGATGCCGGCAACATTGCGTATGAAACGCGCACCGGCGGCGCGCTCAATCCCGGCATGGTGCTGGACGAAGAGGTGATCCTCGAGATCGTCAGGCCCGGCTCGGGCGAGCCGGTCGCACCCGGCGAGGTGGGCGAGGTGGTGCTCACCGTGTTCAATCCCGACTATCCGCTGATCCGCTTCGCCACCGGCGATCTTTCCGCGCTGCTCACCGATGCGGTGCCGTCGCCATGCGGCCGTACCAATGCGCGCATCCGAGGCTGGCTGGGGCGCGCGGACCAGACGACGAAAGTGCGGGCGATGTTCGTGCATCCGTCGCAGGTGCACGAGATCGCGCGGCGGCACGGGCTCGGCAGGACGCGCCTGGTGGTTACCGGCACCACCGCCGACGAAACGATGACGCTGCAGTGCGAGAGTGACGATCCGGCAACTGCCGGCGACGGCGCCGCGATCGTCGCCACGCTGCGCGACGTGACGAAGCTGCGCGGCGAAGTGCTTTTCGTGCAACGCGGCAGCCTGCCGAACGACGGCAAGGTGATCGACGACCGCCGCAGCTATGACTGAGCCGTGGCCGATACGCTGTCGCACGACAGCCAGTACCGTTGAATCGGGGCCGGACAACCGCATCGTTATCGCGGATAATTGGCGCACTTTTCAACTGCAACTTTCCACGTCATGCAAGAATTTCATCATCAACGGGCCCGCGCCCTGCTCGACAACGCCGAGGAAATCTTTACCGCCCAGCAGGTGTCCGACGCCGTGCGCCAGGTGGCCGACGACCTGAACGCGCGCTTCAGCCAGCTCGAGGAATTCCCCCTCGTGCTGGGCGTAATGGGCGGCGCCGTCGTCTTCACCGGCAACCTGCTGCCGCAGCTCACCTTCCCGCTCGAGTTCGATTACATCCACGTGAGCCGCTACGGCGATGCGGACCGCGGCGGCGAGGTCGTGTGGAAAGTGGTGCCCCGCTCGAACGTCGAGGGCCGCACGGTGCTGGTCGTCGACGACATCCTCGACGAAGGCGAAACGCTGGCCCACGTGAAGCAGCGCCTGCTGGACATGGGCGCGAAGGAAGTCGTCCTGGTCGTGTTTGCCGACAAGGCGATCGGCAAGGCCAAGCCGGTGAAACCCGACCTGGTGGGCCTGGTGATCCCGAACCGCTTCGTGGTCGGCTACGGCATGGACGCGTACAACTACTGGCGCAATCTGCCGGGCCTGTGGGCGATCAACAACACCGACCTGTCGAGCTGATTTTTCCCCCGGCCGCGGTCAGGTCGGCCGTGGCTGCAACACCTCGTCCACCAGGCCGTACTCGACGGCCTGGCGGGCCGACATGAAGTTGTCGCGGTCCGAATCGCGCGCCACCCGCGCCAGTTCCTGCCCGGTGCGCTCGGCGAAGATGCGGTTCAGCCGCTCGCGCAGGTGCAGCACCTCCCTTGCCTGGATTTCCACATCGGCCGCCGTGCCCTGCGAACCGCCGCTGGGCTGGTGGATCATGATCCGGGCGTTCGGCAGCGCATAGCGCTTGCCCTTCTCCCCCGCCGCCAGCAGGAAAGCGCCCATGCTCGCCGCGAAGCCGGTGCAGATCGTGGCCACTGCCGGCCTGATGAACTGCATCGTGTCGTAGACCGCCAGGCCCGCATAGACGGAACCGCCCGGCGAGTTGATGTACAGTGAAATCTCCTTGTCCGGATTTTCCGATTCCAGGAACAGCAGTTGCGCGACGACGAGATTGGCCGATTCGTCGGTCACGGGGCCGACGATGAAGACGATGCGTTCGCGCAGCAGGCGCGAATAGATGTCGTAGGCCCGCTCGGCGCGGCCGGTGTTTTCGATGACGGTGGGGATCATGTGCATGGCGGCTCCTCGATGGTGGGTGTGACCGCTTGACGCCGCGCGGGCCCGCGGCGTGACGAATTTATTTTCTTCGGCCGTTGTCACGTTCTTGCAGTCTCCCGCGTCATGGGGGCGAGGAGGAAAAGATGAGCCAATCCATCGATGTATTCGAAGCGTCGCGCCGGCGCCTGTTGTCGATCGCCTACCGGATGCTGGGCAGCATGGCCGAGGCGGAAGACGTGGTGCAGGACACGTGGCTGCGCTGGCATGCGGCCGATCCGGGCATGCTGCAGACGCCTGTCGCCTGGCTGACGACCGTGGCGACACGCCTGGCGATCGACCGGCTGCGCCGCGCGAAACGGGAGAGCGCGTTGCCGGAACCGTGGTTGCTCGACGATCAGCCATCCGGGGAGGATGAGGTGGAACGGCTGTGCGAGCTGTCGTATGGCGTGCTGCTGATGCTGCAGCGGCTTTCGCCGGACGAGCGCGCGGCCCTGCTGCTGCACGAGGTGTTCGACGTGCCGCACCAGGAAGTGGGCCGCATCCTCGGGTTGAAGACGGAACATTCGCGCCAGCTCGTGCGCCGCGCAAAGGCACGCGTGCAGGCCGGGCCTGCCCGGCGCGGCGCCAGCGCGGACAGTGCCCGGCTGGCCCACGCGTTCGTGGAGGCGATCCGGCGGCACGACGAGGATGCGGTGGTGCGGCTGGTGCAGGGTCTCGACGTGATCGGCCTTGCCGGCGATGTCGCGCCGCAGGCACTGGCCGCGACCGGCACGGCGGCACGGCTGCAATGCGTCAACGGCGGCTGGGGCGTGGCGGTGCTGCGCTACGGCCGCGTCGATGTGCTGCTGAGCCTGGATGGCGGCACGCTGTATGCCGTGCGGCCCCGCGTGCTGGCGGTGGCGTGATCCCTTGATCGGGGCGGCAAGGTCTCCCACCTAAGACCAATGGGCACCGGGGGTTGTCTGGCATACCATTTTTCGCGCAGATCAACCCCATCGGAGGACCCCCATGACGAACAATGCCAACAACCCGAAACTCGAAGTCCTGACCCCGCAGAACAGCCAGATCATCTTCATCGACCACCAGCCGCAGATGGCGTTCGGCGTGCAGTCGATCGACCGCCAGGTGCTGAAGAACAATACCGTGGGCCTGGCGAAAGCCGCCAGGGTGTTCAATATCCCGGCCACGATCACCACCGTGGAAACGGAGAGCTTCTCTGGCCACACCTACCCGGAACTGCTGGACGTGTTCCCGGGCCAGCCGATCCTGGAACGCACGTCGATGAACTCGTGGGACGACCAGAAGGTGCGCGATGCGCTGGCGAAGAACGGCCGCAAGAAAGTGATCGTGGCCGGTCTGTGGACCGAAGTATGCAACACCACCTTCTCGCTGTGCGCGATGCTGGAAGGCGACTACGAGATCTACATGGTGTCCGACGCGTCGGGCGGCACGTCGAAGGAAGCGCATGACATGGCAATGCTGCGCATGATCCAGGCCGGCGTGGTGCCGGTGACCTGGCAGCAGGTGCTGCTGGAATGGCAGCGCGACTGGGCGCACCGCGATTCGTACGATGCCGTGATGAAGATCGTCAAGGAACACTCGGGTGCCTACGGCATGGGCGTCGACTATGCCTACACGATGGTGCACAAGACGCCGCAGCGCACCACGTCGCAGCACGAGACGCTGGCGCCGGTGCCGTCGAAATAAGGTTGTAAAAAAAGGGCCGCGAGGCCCTTTTTCCTTACAGCGCGAGCCGCTTGCGCGCCGCCTCGTATTCCGCCTTCAGCCGCTCCACCATCTCGGCGGTGCTCGGCACATCCTCCATCAGGCCCACGCCCTGGCCGGCGCCCCAGATATCGCGCCATGCCTTCGCGCTGCCCGAGCCGAAGCTCATCTTGGTCTTGTCCGATTCCGGCAGTGCTTCCGGGTCCAGGCCGGCGGCCACGATCGACTTCTTCAGGTAATTGCCGTGCACGCCCGTGAACAGGTTCGTGTAGATGACATCGGCTGCCGAAGATTCCACGATCGCCTTGCGATAGTCCTCCGACACGTTCGATTCCTTGGTTGCCAGCCAGCGCGAGCCGATGTAGGCAAAGTCGGCGCCCATCGCCTGCGCGGCGAGGATCGCGTCGCCGGTGGCGATCGAGCCGGAAAGCGCGATCGGACCATCGAAGAATTTACGGATTTCACCGACCAGTGCGAACGGCGACAGCGTGCCCGCATGGCCGCCGGCGCCGGCCGCCACCAGGATCAGGCCATCGACACCTGCTTCCAGTGCCTTCTGCGCGTGCCGGATCGAGATCACATCGTGCAGTACGATGCCGCCGTAGCCGTGGATCGCGTCCATCATCTCCTTCGGCGGCGCGCGCAGCGACGAAATGATGATCGGCACCCGGTGTTTCACGCACACTTCCACGTCATGGGCGAGGCGGTCGTTCGACTGGTGCACGATCTGGTTGACGGCGATCGGGCCCACTTTTTTATCGGGATTGGCGGCCTGGAACGCCGCCAGTTCCTGTTGCAAATCGGTCAGCCACTTGTCGAGCAGCTCGGCCGGCCGCGCGTTCAGCGCCGGAAACGAGCCGACGATACCGGCCTTGCACTGCGCCGCCACCAGCTCGGGGCCGCTGGCGATGAACATCGGCGAGGCGATGACGGGAAGAGACAGGTTTTGCAGCACTGGAGGCAAGGCCATGGTCGACTCACTGTTGAGGTTGATCAGATCAAACGATTATAGACTTGAAAAAGTACGATCGTGCGAATTCTAGACGTAACGCTCTACCAAAAACCGCGTAACTGCCGGGTCAGACGTTCACCAGGTCGTCGCCTTCGACCTTCGCCGCCAGGCCCCGCACGAGCTGCCTGACGGCCCATGCGGCGAGTTCCTCTTCCGACTTGTGCAGGTGCCGCCGGTTGGTTTCCACGACCAGCGGGATCGATGCCAGCAGGGCCTGCACGCCGGCCACGGGAATGCGCTGGCGTTCCAGCAGCAGGAACTTCAGCAGCACTTTTACCGCATATTCGGCATTGTTCGACGGCTTCGACGACAGGAAATCGAGCCGCCGCCGCGCGCGCGCCAGCGATGCTTCGACGTCGTCGAACATCGCGCCGTGGCCGGGAATCACCAGCCGCACGTCCAGCGCCGCGATCAGGTCCAGCGTGGCGCCCGCCTCGGCGAAACCCTCTTCCCCTTCCAGTTCGGGGAAGATCACGCCGAAGCCGTTCTGCCACAGCGCATCCGCCGAGATCAGCAGCTTGTGCTCGGCACAGTACCAGATCAGCGAGTGTGCATGGTGGCCGGGCGCCCCCAGGACCTGCCATTCGAGGTCGCCCAGCATCAGCACGTCGCCCGGCCGGACCACGCCGTCGATGGTAAAGCGCGGGCATTGCTGGCCGGTGGCACGGAATGTCAGTGCGTCCTCGTCCCAATGCCGCACCTTGGCCTCCTCGGCGGCGGGCACGAACGTATCGCAGCCGAAGTGCGCCTGCAGCAGCAGGTTGCCGCCGCAATGGTCGGAATGCAGGTGGGTCGTATACAGGCGGTCGAGCCGGCGACCCGGCAGCGCATGCCGGACCAGTTCGAGCGTTTGCGGCGCGTGCGTCACGTAGCCGCTGTCGATCAGCGCCGTGTCATCGCGGCCGATCAGCAGCACGTTGTTGGCGGAGAGCCAGCCGCGTTCGAACACGCGGATGGAGTCGGGTAAATTCATCATCGTTATCTGGACGGGAGCCGGTGTGGATTCAGTCGCCGTCGAAGTCGATCGTCTGCTCGCGCAAAGGCAATCGGGCCCATACGGCGCGCTTGTAGGCATCGTCGGCACGGCCCCATGCGACGATCTCCTCGATCGTGCGCAGGCAGCCTTCGCAATAGCCGGTGTCCCGGTTCATCTTGCACAGGCTCACGCAGGGCGACGGCACGGGGGTGGCATGTTCCGGCAATACAGGTTTCATGGTGCGGTGGGGTTCTGGCAAGGCTGTATTCTAGCCGATACAGTGTGGCACCCCGCTTTGGCGAATTTGGCTATACTGGACCAAAAAAAGGCCCGTGGAAGAACACGGAGCGCAGAGGAGACGCAGCATGGCACGCGATTGTTTCGCAACACCTCGCGTGTTGACTGATCATCCACCAGCCTCCGAGGAATACCATGAATGAAGGTCATCAATGGTTCACCCAAATGCGAAAGACGGTCAAGCTGCTGTTCGGCAGCGACCTTCCCGATCTGCCCGAAGCGGCCTTTACGCTGCCTTCCCTGCCCCCCGTTACGCCGCCCGGCTTCGCACAGCCCGCGTTTGATTTGCCGGCATCGGTCTTCGACGCTTCGCCATCGCCCGCGAAAACACCCGCCGGCGCGCACTTCATGAGCGGCGTGTATGCCAACGACGCCGGCAGCCGCTCCTACAAGCTGTATGTTCCCTCATGCTGGAAAGGCCAGGCATTGCCGCTCGTGGTGATGCTGCACGGCTGCGCGCAGGATCCGGACGATTTCGCCGCCGGCACGCAAATGAACACGGTGGCCGAGGAACGGCGCTGCTTCGTGGTCTATCCCGCGCAGTCGCCCGATGCGAACAACTCGCGCTGCTGGAACTGGTTCAATGCGCTCGACCAGCAGCGTGGCCAGGGCGAACCCTCGATCATCGCCGGCATCACGAGGGACATCATGGATACCTACCCGGTCGCCCCCGGCCAGGTCTATATTGCCGGCATGTCGGCCGGTGGTGCGATGGCCGTCATCGTGGGCACGCTGTATCCGGAACTGTTCCGTGCCGTCGGCGTGCATTCGGGGCTGCCGTTCGCGGCGGCGCGCGACCTGGCGTCGGCGCTGTCGGCGATGAAGCGCGGCGCCAGCGCACGCGAAGTGAAAAGCGCCGGCCTGCCGATCATCGTGTTCCATGGCGACCAGGATACGACTGTCCATCCCGCCAACGGCGAGGAACTGATGGCGCAGGGGCTGCGCAGCCATCCGCTGGGGACGAAGTCGCTGCCGTCGCGCCTGGCCGGCCGGGTGCCGGACGGCCACGCCTACACGCGCACCAAGCACTGGCTGAACGACGGCTCCCCGCTGGCCGAACATTGGGTGATCCACGGCGCCGGCCACGCATGGTCCGGCGGCAGCTCGGCCGGCAGCTACACGGATCACAAGGGGCCCGACGCGAGCCGCGAGATGATGCGCTTCTTCGCAACGGTACGCGGCGGCTGACGCGTTCGGCCGCGCGGGTTTCATCGCCGTGGTTTCAGCCCGGCGTTTTCAACCCGACGTTTTCAGTCCGGCGTTTTCAACTCCTGCGCTGCAGCGCGGCGATATGCGCCTTCAGGCATTCCGGGCACCAGCATCCCGCACCGGCCGGCGTTTCCGGCGTGGCGGGAGCGTCCTGCCGGGGTACCGGGACGGCGGGCGGCAGCAGCGTGCACCAGCACGGCGTGCCGTCGGGGCTCCCCGCCGTGCCTTCGGCATCCTGGTCCCTCATTGCACAGTGAAAGGTGGCGCCGCAGCGCTCGCAAGTGCTCATCGTGCCGAGGCTAACGGATCGGCCGGGATAGTACAAGTACGCACAATGAATATGATGCCGATTTGGCTATATAATGCGCGTCAAACCCAGCAGATACCGGTTGTTGCAACTGGTGCAATGCGGCCCGGATCGCCGCTTCGCTGTAAAATCGCCCCCCACTCTTTACCGGACCCGCCATGAGCCAACTGTCGAATTTGAACCTGGATGTGCTAGCCGATGATCTCGCCAATGTATCGCCGGCAATCAAGGCGCAGATCCTTGCGGAAGCATTGCCGTACATCCGCAATTTTCATGGCAAGACCATCGTCATCAAGTACGGCGGCAACGCGATGACCGACGAGCGCCTGAAGCACGGCTTCGCGCGCGATGTGATCCTGCTGAAACTGGTGGGCATGAATCCGGTCGTGGTGCACGGCGGCGGTCCGCAGATCGATAACGCGCTGAAGAAGATCGGCAAGCAGGGCACTTTCGTGCAGGGCATGCGCATCACCGACGAAGAGACGATGGAAGTCGTCGAGTGGGTGCTCGGCGGCGAGGTGCAGCAGGATATCGTGATGCTGATTAATCACTACGGCGGCCAGGCCGTGGGCCTGACCGGCAAGGACGGCGGCCTGATCCGCGCCCGCAAGTTCGCCATGCCGGACAAGGAAAATCCCGGCCAGTACCTGGATATCGGCTTCGTGGGCGAGATCGACGCGATCAACCCGGCCGTCGTCAAGGCGCTGCAGGACGACGCGTTCATCCCCATCATCTCGCCGATCGGTTTCGGCCAGGACGGCCAGGCCTACAACATCAATGCCGACGTCGTGGCCGGCAAGATCGCCGAGATCCTGAAGGCCGAGAAGCTGATCATGATGACCAACATCGCCGGCGTGCAGGACAAGAACGGCAATCTGGTCACCGACCTCTCCGCGCGCGAGATCGACGAGATGTTCGCCGACGGCACGATCTCCGGCGGCATGCTGCCGAAAATCTCGTCCGCGCTCGATGCCGCCAAGTCCGGCGTCAACACGGTGCACATCATCGACGGCCGCATCGAGCACAGCCTGCTGCTCGAAGTGTTGACCGAACAGGCATTTGGCACTATGATCCGGTCTCACTGAAAAAACGGGCGGTTCATCCCGCCCTTTTTCCAGCGGATGTTCAATATCAGCGGTACCGATGCCCTTTTAGCTCAGTGGTAGAGCACTCCCTTGGTAAGGGAGAGGCCACGTGTTCAATCCACGTAAAGGGCACCACCTTCCTCCTGCAGCAGTTCCTCCTCAGTACACCCGCTCGACCCGCAAGCCCTTCCGCCGCAGCAGTTCCGGCACGCTGTTCTTTCCCACCAGGTGCAAGACCCCGATCGCGGCCACGCTGAGTTTTTCGCGCGCCAGCAGTTTCACGATACCGTCCGCCAGCAGCGGATTGCGCTCGTCGAGCAGCACGCGGCTGACAAAACGGCCGGAGAACGTGTCGTCCGTGGCGGTCTTGTCGGCGATGCCGTCGAGCGCGGCCTGGTCGGCCGAGGCCCACGCCGATGCGATCGCGCGCGCATCGCCGGCCTGCTCGCTGCCATCGATCGCATCGATGGTCTCCTGCAGGAACAGCGCCTGGTCGGCCGTGCTCATGCGCCCGAACAGCGACATCTGCGAGTGCACCGATTCCAGTTCGACGATTTTCTGCTTGCGCGCCCGCGCGCCCTTCGACAGCCACACTTCCACGGCCAGCTCGGTCTGGTAACCCTGGCGCTCGAATTCGCGCACCGTCAGCAGGCTGGCCAGCATCCACGGTTTCATCGGCGCCACCGATGGCGGCGGCACGTCGTACTGGCGCAGCAGCCGGTCGAGCCGGGGCCGGTAAGAGGCGGGCAGCTCGGCGGCGGCGGGCCCGCGGCCGTTCTGGTACATGCCATATTCGCGCACCGCGCGGGCGATGTCTTCCTGGCTGCCGAGCGGATCGACTTCCAGCGCCAGCACGCTGGCCTGGTCGAGCGCCGCGGTGATCCTCGGTTCGAGCGGATAGAAATGCTTCGCACCCACGTGGATCGTGCCGAACAGCCATGTCACGTTGCGCACCTCCCCCGCCTGCTGCTCGATGCGGAACAGCGCGCCCCGGTTCGGAATGCCGTCCGCCGCCATCGCCCGCGGCGCCAGTCCCGCGGTAAACACGAACAGGCAACAAAACATCACTATAATCTGGCGTCGCATGGCTACCTTTTGCAGTTCCCGAGAGACGTGAATATTAAACCTTTGGCCCCGGTCTGGCTGTTCGACCTCGATAACACGCTGCACGATGCGTCGCACGCGATCTTCCCGGCGATCATGGCGAACATGAACACGTACATCGCGCGCGTGCTGGGCGACGGCACCACGCCGGCACACATCGACGCCGTCAATGCCGCGCGCATGCTGTACTGGAAGCGCTACGGCGCCACGCTGCTGGGACTGGTGAAGCACCATGGCGTAAAAGCCGACCACTTCCTGGCCGAAACGCACGGCATGGACGACCTGCTGTCGATGATCCGGCACGAGAAGGGTCTCGGCCAGCTCCTCAGGCGCCTGCCCGGCCGCAAGGTGCTGCTGACGAACGCGCCGCACCGCTACTCGACGATGGTGCTGCGCCACCTCGGCATCCAGCGGCACTTCTCGCACCATATCGCGATCGAATCGATGCGCGTGCACGGCCAGCTGCGGCCCAAGCCGTCGAAGCTGCTGCTGCGCAAGGTGATGCGTCGCCAGCAGGTCACGGCGCGCCGCTGCATCCTGGTCGAAGACACGCTGGCCAACCTGCGCACCGCGCATGCGCTGGGCATGCGCACGGCATGGGTCACGCAATACCTGAAGGTGGACGATCCGATCGGCATGGCGCATCCGCCCAAGCGGCTGACGCGGCCCGGCTGGGTCGACGTCAAGGTAAAATCCGTCAAACACCTGCCGACGCGGCTGTCCCGCCTGCGCCGCAATACCGTGATCGAATGATGGCAACCCAACCGCCCGGGCAGCGCAAGCTGCAAATCCTCCAGGCCCTGGCCGCGATGCTGGAGCATCCGAAGGGTGAGAAGATCACCACGGCCGCGCTGGCGCGCCGGCTCGAAGTTTCCGAGGCGGCGCTGTACCGCCATTTCGCCAGCAAGGCGCAAATGTTCGAAGGCCTGATCGAGTTCATCGAAACGTCGGTATTCGGCCTGATCAACCAGATCACCGAGCGCCAGCCGGACGGCCTGGCGCAGGCGTGCGACATCCTTGCCATGCTGCTGCATTTCGCCGAGAACAATCCGGGCATGACGCGCGTGCTGATCGGCGATGCGCTGGTGGGCGAGGATGAGCGCCTGCAGCAGCGCATGAACGGGTTCTACGACCGCGTGGAACTGGCGTTGAAGGGCGCGCTGCGGCAGGCCGCCGCCGATGCCGCCGCCGGTTCGGCTGCCGCTGCTGGTTCAGCTGCCGCTGCCGCTGCCGACGGCGACGAGCGCGACGTGGCGGCGCGGGCCGGCCTGATGGTGGCGTTCGTGCTGGGCCGCTGGCACCGCTACGCCAAGAGCGGCTTCACGCTGGCGCCGGCGCAGGATGCGAACACGCAGATCGCGCTGCTGCTGCGTTGATGACCGCCGCTGCCATGGATTCCGGATGCTTCGCCCTGCTCGATGATGCCGCGGCCGGCGGCCGCTCGCGCCTGCTGACGGGCCACGTGCGCACGCTGCGCTGCACCGCGTTCGACACGTGGCCGGCGCTGCTCCGCGAAATGGAACAGGCGCTGGCGCAGGGCCAGTACGCGGTGGCGCTGTGCAGTTACGAGCTGGGCCATCACATCGCCGGCATCGCGCCGCGCGACGCCGGCGTGCCGCTGGCGCAGGTGCTGCTGTTCCGGCAATGCGAGCACCTGGATGGCGCGGCTGTGGCGCAGTGGCTGGCACGAAGGGAGCCGCAGGGCGGCGCCGGCGTGGCGGGCCTCGCCGGCATCCACGCCAACGTTACCGAGGCAGAGTTCACGGCGGCGATCGACCGCATCCGCGACTACATCGCGGCCGGCGATACCTACCAGGTCAACTACACGTACCGCCTGCGCTTCGATGCATTCGGCGCGCCGTGCGCGCTGTACCAGCGGCTGCGCGCGCGCCAGCCGGTGCCGTATGGCGCGCTGGTAATGGCCGACGACGGCACGGCCGTGCTGTCGCTGTCGCCGGAACTGTTCGTGCGCCGCGAAGGCGACACGCTCACCGCCCAGCCGATGAAAGGCACGGCTCCAGCCGCCCTGACGGGCCAGGCCGGCGACATCGATGCGGAGAACGCGCGCCGCGCCAGCGCCCTCGCGGCGGACCCGAAGAATCGCGCCGAAAACCTGATGATCGTCGACCTGCTGCGCAACGACATCGGCCGCGTGGCCGTTACCGGCTCCGTCAGGGTACCGGCGCTGTTCGACGTGCGGCGCTACAGCGGCGTGCTGCAGATGACCTCCACCGTGCAGGCCGAACTGCGGGCCGGCGTCACGCTGCAGGAGCTGTTCGCCGCGCTGTACCCGTGCGGCTCGATCACCGGCGCGCCGAAGCGGCGCACGATGGAAATCATCGCCGAGCTGGAACCGGCGCCGCGCGGCCTGTACACCGGCGCGATCGGCTGGTTCGACCCGCCGCGGCCCGGCGCGCCGGGTGACTTTTGCCTGAACGTGCCGATCCGCACGCTGACCCTGCAGCCGGAACACGAAGGCGTGCGCCGCGGCGAAATGGGCGTGGGCGCCGGCATCGTGTACGACAGCGTGGCGGCCGGTGAATACGCTGAATGCCGCCTGAAGGCGCGCTTCCTTACCGGCCTGTCGAACGATTTCGAACTGTTCGAAACGATGCATGCAACGCGCGAACAGGGTGCGCGGCACGTGGCGCTGCACCTGGCACGGCTGGCGCGTTCGGCCCGCTATTTCGGATTCCAATGGGATGAAGCCGCCGCCAGGGCCTACGTTGCGGTGGCTTGCAACGACTTGCCCGCGAACGCCGAGTACCGGCTGCGCCTGGCATTGAACAGCGCCGGCGGCTTCGCGGTGCAGACCGGCCTGTTCGCCCCCGTGCAGCAGCCGGTGCGCGTGCTGCTGGCGGAGACGCCGACCGCGTCGCATGAACTGTTCCTGCGTCACAAGACCACGCTGCGCGCCGCTTACGACGCGGCGTGGAAGGCCGCCGAGGCGCAGGGCGCGTTCGACCAGCTGTTCTTCAACGAGCGCGGCGAACTGACCGAGGGTGGCCGCAGCAATGTGTTCGTGCGCATCGGCGGCCGCTGGCTGACGCCGCCGCTCGCCTGCGGCCTGCTGCCGGGCGTGATGCGCAGCGTGGTGCTGGAAGCATGGGGCGCCGCCGAAGCGGTGATCACGCGCGACACCCTGGCGCAGGCCGAGGAAATCGTCGTCTGCAATGCGCTGCGGGGCGCGTTGCGCGCGGTGCTGCAGCCACGCGCGGCCGCGGAACCGGCTACAGGCTGACGAACGACTTGAAGCCGCCCCAGAACATGCGCTTGCCGTCGAACGGCATCGAATCCATCGTGTTTTTCAGGCGCGGATCGTTCATTACCTTCTCGTTGATCGCATCGCGTTCTTCGCGCGAGTTGTAGACGATCCACGAAAAGAACACCGTTTCATCGTCCTTCAGCTGCACGGCCTGTGGAAAAGACGTGACTTCTCCTGGCTTCACGTCGTCGGCGATGCATTCGTGGAATTCCAGCGCGCCGTGCTCGCGCCACACCGCGCCGGCCGTTTCGGCCATCGTACGATAGGCATCGATCTTGTCTTTCGGGACGGGAACAACAAAACCATCGACATAAGGCATGGCGGACTCCTTTCAAGGTTCGGGCGAGATGCGCGGATGAGATGCGCGGAAGAATGCACGCAAAAACGCGTGGACGGCAATGCGTGGGACGGACTGCGCGGACGGCCGTGCCCATGCAGCTTAGTCGACCGATGTACCCGCAACAAGGAATGCTTTCCGGTAAGCACCCGGTGTCGTCGCCGCCAGCCGGCGGAAGTGATGGCGCAGCGTTTCCTCCGAACCGAAGCCGGCCCGCTCCGCCACCTGCGCCAGCGGCAGCGGCGATTCGAGCAGCTCCTTGGCGATCGCCACCCGTTCCCGCGTCAACCATTCGGCCGGCCCCATCCCCGTGGCATCGCGGAACTGGCGCTGCAGCGTGCGCGGGCTCATCGCCGCCCGTTCGGCCATCGTGGCGACCGTGTGACTGGCTGCCGGATGGCGGCGCAGCCACTCCATCAGCCTGGCCAGGCGACCCGCTTCGTCGGCCGGCATCGGCCGCGGCAGGAACTGCGCCTGGCCGCCTTCGCGATGCGGTGCCACCACGAGCCGCTGCGCCACCATGTTCCCGACCCGGGCCCCGTAATCGCGGCGCACCAGGTGCAGCAGCATGTCCAGCCCTGCGGCGGAACCGGCGGACGTGATCACCTGCCCGTTATCGACATACAGCGCATCAGGCTCGACCTGGATGGCCGGGTGGCGCCGCGCCAGGCGGTCGGCATAGCGCCAGTGCGTGGTGGCACGCTGGCCGTCCAGCACGCCGGCCGCGGCCAGCACGAACACACCGGAACAGATCGAGCACAGGCGTGCACCGCGGGCGTGGGCGGCGCGCAGCGCGGCGACCAGTGCCGGCGGCGGCGGCTCGTCGGCGTTGCGCCAGCCGGGGATGACGATCGTGTCGGCCTTTTTCAGCAGTGCGGGCGCGTAGCGGGCTTGTATCGTGATGCCGCCGGCCGCGCGGATCGGGCCGCGCTCCACCGCGCACACCTGGAAGTCGTACCAGTGCACGCCCAGTTCCGGCCGGTCGAGCGCGAACAGCTCGACCGTGCAGCCGAATTCAAAGGTGCACAGGCCGTCGTAAGCGAGGGCGACGACGAGATGCGGGCGATTCGAGGATAACGGTGGCGATGGTGGCGGCATGGCGCGATCTTAACGCAGAATGGCATTCGCGCCACTGCGCCGCCGCTGCGGCCGGGCCGACAATAGAGTCTCTTTCAACGCACAAAAGGAAGTCACCATGTCCATCGTGACCGAAGTTTCCGCCGCGCCCGCCGATGCCGCGCTGGCGCATTTCGAAGGTTCGCTACGTTTCGAGACCGATTGCTGGGACGTGCACAGCGTGCTCGGCACGCCCGGGCAGGATTTCGTGCTGCTCGATGTGCGCGGCACCGAGAAATATGAACAGGGCCACGTGCCGGGCGCGGTCGATCTCGCGCACCGCAAGATCATCGGCTCGAAGCTGGCGGAGTACCCGGCCGATACGCTGTTCGTCACCTACTGCGCCGGCCCGCACTGCAACGGCGCCGCCCGCGCCGCGATCCGGCTGGCGAAGCTGGGCCGGCCCGTGAAGATCATGCCCGGCGGCGTCACGGGCTGGCTGGACGAGGGGTTTGAACTCGTCCGGAACTGATCAGGAAGCCAGCGCCTTCTCGATCGCGCCGACGAGCTGCTTGTCCTGCGGCGTCACCTTGCTGGGGTAGTTCTCGATCACCTTGCCGTCGCGCCCGATCAGGTATTTGTGGAAGTTCCAGCCCGGCGCCTTGCCGGTGGCCTTGATCAGGTCCGCGTAGAGCGGGTTCGGCGTGCCGCCGGACACCACGGTCTTGGCGAACATCGGGAACTTCACGCCATAGGTATTGAAGCAGAGATCGGCGATTTCCTTGGCCGTGCCCGGTTCCTGCTTGCCGAAGTCGTTCGACGGGAAGCCCAGCACCACCAGGCCCTTGTCGCCATATTTGGCATGCAGCGCTTCGAGGCCTTCGTATTGCTTCGTGTAGCCGCAATAGCTGGCCGTGTTCACCACGAGGACGACCTTGCCGGCATACTGGCACAGGTCTTGCGGAGCTTCATCCTGCAGGCGCTTGAACGACCGGTGCAGGATGGCGGGACAGCTGGCCGGACGGGAAACGGCCGCCGGGGTTGCCGGGGTTGCAATCGAAGCCGCGGGCTGCTGCGCGAATGCCGATGCCGCACCCAGCAGACCAAACGCGGACAGGGCCGCGAACCTGAACAGAGAAGTCATGGTAAACCCACCAAGTGATATAAGAAATCCATTGTAAGCCGGCCGGGCCGCCCTGTGCCGGCTTTGCGTGCGGCTTTGTAACTTGCAGCGTTCCGATAGACCATTGAGAAGGATTAAAGCCGGTGCCGGCAGCTCAATGAGAATGCGCAAGGAAGCGGTCCATTGCATGGAGTGAGTCATGATGCGTTCGACGTTCGCCCGTTACCCCATTGCCTGCGCCGCGCTGGCGGCAATGCTGTTGTCCGTGCTGGCGGCATCGGCGCGGGCGGAAGCCGCTGCCCTGCCCGCGATGAAGACGAGCCGGCTGTCGGTCTCCGGCCTGTCCTCGGGCGGCTACATGGCGGTGCAGTTCGACGTGGCGTACTCGGCGAGCGTGACCGGTGCGGGCATCATCGCCGCCGGGCCGTACTCCTGCTCGCGGGGCAGGCTGAGCATTGCAACGATGAAATGCAGCTGTACCTCGGGAACGCCCTGGTGCAACGTATCGCCGGGTGGCACGAACGTGCCGGAACTGCTGGACATCACCCGCCGCCACGCCGAGCGCGGCGCCATCGACGCGACCGCGAACCTGGCGGGCCACCGGATCTGGCTGTTCTCGGGCCTGGCCGACAGCGTGGTGCCGATGGCCGTGATGGACGACCTGCAGGCGTACTACCAGCACTATGTCCGGCCCGGAAACATCCGCTATCGCAAGGATGTGCGGGCCGAGCATGCGATGCCCACCGACAGCTTCGGCAACAAGTGCGACAAGCTCGGCTCGCCCTATATCAGCGACTGCGACGTGGATGGTGCCGGCGAGCTGCTGCAATGGATCTACGGTGCGCTGGCGCCGAAAACGGGCAACGGCGCCACCGGCCGCTTCGTGGAATTCGACCAGGCCGAATTCCTGCCCCACCCGGCCGACCACGGCATGGCGGCCACCGGCTGGCTGTACGTGCCGCCCGGTTGCGAGGGCGCGGGCCAGGGCTGCAGGCTGCACGTGGCCTTCCACGGCTGCAAGCAGAACTCGGCGCTCGTCAAGGAAGCCTGGGTGCGCCACGCCGGCTACAACGGCTGGGCCGATGCGAACCGGATCGTGGTGCTGTATCCGCAGGCCGCGGCGCTGCGGTTCAGGAACCCGAATTCGTGCTGGGACTGGTTCAGCTACGACGACCCGGATTTCGCCGTGAAATCCGGGCGGCAGATGCGGGCGGTGAAGAAAATGACCGAGCGCCTGATGGGCAACGGCGCGCCCGCAGGGCGCCCGGTGGCCGTGCCGAACGGAGCCGTTCCTACTTCACCCTGATCTTCGCCAGCTTCGCATCCCCCGCCGGAAACGCCAGGTTCATGCCCCGCAGCGTTTCCGCGAGCAGCATCGCCACGGCGATATCCCGGTGCGGCTTCGAATCGGCCGGCACGATGTACCACGGCGCATGCGGCGCATCGGTCTCGGCGATCGCCTTCTCGTAAGCCCGGTGATACCCGGACCACTGTTCCCGGTGCTTCAGGTCTTCCGGATCGAATTTCCAGTGCTTTTCCGGATCGTCGATGCGGTCCTGCAGCCGTCGCCGCTGCTCGTCCTTCGAGATATGCAGGAACACCTTGACGATCGTGGTGCCCGATTCGGCCAGCATGCGCTCGAAGTCGCGGATCTGCGCATGGCGGCGGGCCGCCTCGAGCGCGTCGATCCGTTCATAGACGACCGGATGCAGCACGTCCTCGTAGTGGCTGCGGTTGAACACGGCGATCTCGCCCTTGCGCGGCACCTGCAGGTGCACGCGCCACAGGAAATCGCGCGCCGTTTCGGCCGACGTGGGCACGTCGAAACGCACCGGCCGCAGACCCATCGGATTGATCTTCCGGAACAGCCGGTGCACGGTGCCGTCCTTGCCGGCGCAGTCGACACCCTGCAGCACCAGCAGCACCTTGCGCTCGTGCTCGGCGTACAGCTTTTCCTGCAATACCGCGATTTCCTTGTGCAGCGATTTGCCGAGGTGCCGGTCCTCGCGCTCGTCGCCGCTGCACAGCGGCGTGAGCGCCGCGTCTGCGTCCGCCAGCACCGGCGTCTCCGCCGTGCGAAACAGTTTGCCAGCCTTCATGCGTTCTCCCGGGGATAGCGCTGCGCGGCCACTTCGCGCAGCGTGGCCAGCATCGCCTCCGCGCCGGGCGACAGGCGATGCTGCCTGCGGGTGACGATACCATACAGGTCCATCGTCAGCCCCAGGTCGTACGGGAGAACCGTGATCAGCCCCATGTCCAGGTAAGGCCGCACCAGTTCGGCTGGCAGCGCAGACACCATGCGGCTGCCCGCCAGCAGGTTGACGATGACGGGCAGCGCCATCGCTTCCACCGTATCGGACGGCGGCTCCAGGCCATGCGACAGGAACAGCGCCGTCAGCCGGTCGCGCAGCACGGAGCCGGCCGGCGGCACGATCCACGGCTCGCCGGCCAGGTCGTTCAATGTGAGGTCGGTGCGCGCGGCCAGCGGATGGCCGGCGCCGGCGATCAGGCTGTGCGGCTCGTCGGTGATCGGTTCGAAATGCAGCTCGCCGGCGGCGTGCGAGTCCTGCACGCGGCCGATCACGATATCGAGTTCGCCGGCCCGCAGTTTGTCCGTCAGCAGCTTGCTGGTATCGACGGTGACGGACACCCGCACCCGCGTATGGCGCGTCTTCAGCAGCTTGATCGCGTCCGGCAGCAGGCCGGCGGAGGGCGTCAGCACGGCGCCCACGCTGACCTTGCCCGACAGGCCGGCCAGCAGCTCCATCACTTCCTGGTGCGCGGCATCCATCTCGGCCAGCGCCGCGCCGGCGCGGCGGATCAGCACTTCGCCATACCACGTGGGCAGCACGCCGCGAGGCAAGCGCTCGAACAGTTGCACGTTCAGCGCATGTTCCAGTTCGGCCAGCAGCTTCGAAGCCGCCGGCTGCGTGAGGTTGGCCGCCTGCGCCGCGTGCAGGATCGAGCCGTGGCGGCCGAGTTCCACCAGCAGCACGAGCTGGCGCATCTTCAGGTGAGAGCGGACGAAACGGTCGGAAAGGATGTCGTGCATGCGGGATGACGCGGTGGAAAGCAGCAAAACCGCGGACAAATCCGCGGTGCGTCAAGCATGATAGGCCGCTACCCTGTCCCAGTCAATCGAAGCATCCGCCGCCGTCAATCCTTGCGTGGCGCGGGCGTGTGCTTGCGCCACGCATCGAGCACCGGCAGCGCGCGGCCCTTGAAGTCGAACAGCGTGGTATTGGACACCACGTTCTCTCCCGGCTTGCCGTCCGCGTCGCGCACCGCCCAGCCGGTGCCCGGCGTGGCGATCATCACCGGATCCCAGTACAGCACACCCAGCACGCGGTCGGTGCGGCGCAGCGCGCCGAGCAGCTCGTCGATGAACGCGGCCTGGCCTTCCGGAGAACTCATCGCCGCCGGATACGGGCCGTTGTCGGCCAGCTGGCCGGCGTGGCCGTTCGGCAGCGTGGGCGACCAGTTGAAGCCGGCCTCCATCACGAACAGGTCGCGGTCGTAATGCCGCGTGATCTCCCTGGCAAACGCGGTGAGCTGCGTCACGTTGCGCTTCGTCCAGAACGGGTAGTACGAGGCGCCGATCACGTCCCACTTCACGCCCAGCTTCTGCAGGTGGTCGAAGTAGTGGCGGTACTTGGCCACGTTGCCGCCGTCGTCCAGGTGGATGATCACCTGGCTGGAAGGCGACACCGCCTTGACGCCGTCGTACCCTGCCTGGAACAGCGCACCGAGGCGCGGCCAGTTTTCGTCCAGCGTCTTGCCACCCAGTTTCCCGTACGGGTACAGCATGCCCCCTTCGGTTTCGTTGCCGACCGAGACATATTGCGGCGTGGTGCCCTGCGCCTTCAATGCCTGCATCACCTCGCGCGTGCGTTCGAACACGAGCCCGCGCAGGCGCTCGAAGCGGGCATTGTCATCGGGCAGCTTGTCCAGCTCCGCGCGCCATCGCGCGGGCACGATCTGCGTCTTGCTGTTGGTCCAGAAATCGCTGTAGTGGAACGTCAGCTCGATCTGCATGCCGAGATCGGCGCTGCGGCGCGCCATCTTCAGCAGATCCGGCAGGTCCATCGAGCCGGCCGGCCAGTGCCAGCCTTCGTTGCCGGTGCCCGGACCCGGCCCTTCATACAGGCGCAGGCGGGCGATGTTGTGGCCGGATTCGCGCAGGATCTTCAGCGCGTCGCCGGGCTTGCCCTGGCGGTCGCTGAACACGGCGCCATGCCGCTCCATCAGCGGCAGCACCGAGTAATCGCCGCCGGCCAGCAGCGGATCGTTGGCCGCCGCCGGCAAGGACACCGCACACAGCGAGGCGCACAGCAGCGCCGCCAGCGCGAACGGGCGGAATATGGAATGGTTCATCGTCATCCTTGGAAGGTATTGGAAGTTGTTATGGGTTGCCGGCGCTGTCGTCGAACGGCGTCTCCGGGATGCCGCGCACGCCGGGTACCGCCAGGCGGAACAGGCCGCCGCCACCGTTGCGGGTGCCGTCTGCGCTGCCGACCAGCAGGCAATCGAGCTTGGTGCCGCCGAACGCGGGCCGCGTGACATGCGGCGCGGGCAAGGTCCATGTGGCCATGCGCTCGCCGTCGGGCGCATACCGGGTCAGCCGGCCGCTTCCCTGCTCGGCGTTCCACACGCAGCCTTCGCTGTCGACGATGGCGCCGTGGGGCACGGCGTCCGCCAGCGCCGCGAACGGGCGCACGCCGGCCACCTGCGCACTGTCGGCGTCGTAGTCGCAGCGCATGATGCGCTGTTCGCCCGTGCTGAAATACATCGTGGCGCCATCCGGCGAAAAGCAGATGCTGCCGGCGACGGTCGCCGCCGGCAATGCCAGCCGGCGCAGGCCGTGGGCCTGTGAATATTGATAAAAACTGCCGATCGCACGCGGTTCATCCGCCTCGATCCGGGTGCCGAAGACGAAATGGCCGCGCCGGTCGGTGCGGCCATCGGCCACGCGGGTGCGCGGCTCGGCGGGATCGACGGCGGCCACCGGCTTCAATGCCAGCGGCCGGTTCGTCTTCGCAGGCCCGGGCGGCGTGGCGAAGCACAGCCACTTGGCCAGCCCCACCAGCAGCCGGCCGGAGCGGCAGAGCGCGAAACTGCCGGCACGCTCCGGCAGGCGGTAAGCCACCGGCGCCGGGTCGGTCTCCCGCCAGGCATGCAGCGTGGCGGCTGGCACGTCCGTCCACCACCAGCGATCGCCGCCGTGTTGCCACAGCAGGCCATCGCCCGGCAGCGAGCGGTGTGCCAGCACCCGCTGCACGCCGTCGCCCATTACAGGTTGGCTTGCAGGCTGAGGCCGAAGCGGCGGTCGTCCGCGTAGCGGCCGAACTGCGTGCCGGTCACGCCGTAGTAGCTGCTGCGCGACTTGCGGGTCAGGTTGCTGACTTCGAACGCCAGTTTCAGGTTCTTCGTCAGCTGGTAGCTTGCGTAGGCATCCACCAGGCCATAGCCGTTCATGTACGTCGTCGTCTGCGCCATCGTGGCGCCGTTGTTCACGTAGTAGTTCTGCGTACCGGACAGATACTTGCCGCGGTAGTTGTAGGCCACGCGCAGCGCGAAGTCGTTCCAGTCATACATGCCGACGATGTTGTAGCTCTGCTTCGACAGGTTTTCCAGCGCCGTCTCCTGCCCGCCCAGCGGACCCGGAGCCTTACTGTCCACGTACGTGAAGTTCGCCTGCAGGCCGAGGCCCTTCCAGTAGCCCGGCAGGTTGGTGAAGAAGCCCTGGTAGCCGATTTCCAGGCCCTTGATCGTGCCATCCTGGCCGTTGGTCGGCGTGCGCACGCTGTACGTGGTGCCGGCGTACTGCACATCGCCCGTCGTGGTCTGGATGAAGCCATCCACTTTCTTGTAGAACGCGGCGCCGAACACGTAGTCGCTCGGGCTGATGTAGTACTCGAGCGTGGTGTCGAACTGGCGTGCCGACAGCGGCTGCAGGTCCGGGTTGCCCAGGTAGCCGGTACGGCTGTTGGCGTTCAGCGACAGGCTCGGCGTCAGTTCGTCGAAGTTCGGGCGGGTCACCACTTTCGAGGCGGCCACGCGGGCGATCAGCTTGTCCGTCAGTTCCATGCGCGCATTCACGCTCGGCAGGAAGTCGTCGTCGGTCGTGCTGTTCTGGCGCGGTACGTAGGTACCGTTCTGCGATTCCTGCCACTGACGCCCGGTTTTCGTGCGCACGTAGCGCACGCCGAAGTTACCGGTCACGGCCTTGCCCGCCAGCGCGGTTTCAAAGTCGGCCATGGTGTACAGCGCCTGCGTCTTCTCGGAGAAGTCGAAGGTTTGCGCCGCATCGAAGCCAGGTACCGTCAGGCCCACCGCACCGCGCACGGTTTGCGGGTCGCGCAGCCAGTCCAGGTTGGCGATCGACAGCCACTGTTTCGGGATCGTGCCGGAGCCTTCGCGGTGCAGCAGGTCGCTGTACGGGATCGTGCCGATCTGGCCTGCCAGGGCCGGCATCGCGGAGCCGATGTCGTCGATCGTGTTGATTTCGGAGCTCGACGCCTTGCGGTCGGTAAGACGCACGCCGGCCTTGATGCGCGGGATCAGTTCGCTGTCCAGGCTGCGCTCGACGTCGCCGCGCCATACGGTTTCGCGGCCATCGTTCTTCTGGCGGAAGTACAGCGCCTTGCTGGCCCAGTACTGCGACGGATTGGTCAGGTCGCCGGCATTGCCCAGTTCCGGATACGCGGAGGGCAGTGCCGTCGTCAGGTCATACGTGAACGCCGGGTTGGCGGTCCATACGCCCAGGCGCACTTCCTGGTACAGGCGTTCGAAATCGCTCTTCGTGTAGCCCAGCTCGGACTTGACGGTCCAGCCGTTGGCGCGCCACGAACCGCCGATCGCCAGCTGGCGCGTCTTGGTGTCGTTGTCGCCGATGGTGCCGGACGTGCTCATCTCCGAGCCATAGAACGTGCCCTTGGTGACGTTGCCCTTCTCGCTGGCGACGCTGCCGCTCGGCCACATCGCGCCCGCATTGGTTGCAGCCGACCAGTTCGGCCAGTACGGCGACGCATAGAAACCATACGTGTCGGTGGCCGTTTCCAGCTTGGTGTAGTTGGCGTCCAGGTACAGCTCGACGCCGCGCGTCGGGCGCCATTGCAGCGACGCGTTGATGCCGGTACGTTCGCGCTCGCCCAGCTCGTAGGCATACCAGGCGCCGATCGGCGCATACAGGCCGGAGCCGTCCGCGATCTGGGACGGTGCGCTCAGTTCCTGCGTGTCCGAACGGTAGTTGCGTTTCTGGTGCGCCACGCTGACCAGTGCGCCGAAGTCCTGGCCGTTCAGCTTCCAGCGGTTCGACACGAGGATCGAGCCTTCGCCGTTGCGCTTGTCCGCGTAATCGGCATCGGTCGCCTTCAGCGTGCCGGCCACTTTCAGGCCGGCGAAGTCGAACGGACGGCGCATGCGCAGGTCGATCAGGCCGCCGATGCCGCCTTCCACCTGTTCGGCGGTCGGGCTCTTGTAGACATCCGCGCCGGCCAGCAGCTCGGACGGCACATCCTGGAACGACAGGCCGCGTTCCTTGCCGGCCGTGAAGATCGAACGGCCGTTGACCAGGGTTTGCGTCTGCGACAGGCCGCGGATCTGCACGCGGTCGCCTTCGCCGCGGCTGCGCGAGATCTGCACGCCGGTGATGCGCTGCAGCGCTTCGGCCACGTTGGAATCGGGCAGCTTGCCGATATCGTCGGCCACGATCGAGTCGACGACCTGGTCGGCGTTCTTTTTCAGGTCCTGCGCCTTTTGCAGGCTGGCGCGCATGCCGGTCACGACGACCTGCTGCGTGTCGGCGACCGGGGCGGCCGGCGTGGCCTGGCTGGCATCAGTGGTCTGGGCCAGTGCCGGCATCGCGCACAGGGCCGCGGCGATGGCGATCGCGTGGCGGCGACCCGGCTGGTTGTTGAAGTTCATGCTTGCTCCGATGGTGTGTGAATTTTTATGGTGTAACGGTGAGCTGGTACACGGGTACCAAGCTCACCTTGTTGACGCGCGCGATCTGCGATTGCGCGCCGAAATCGGGTCGTGCTTCTTTCGGTATGTAGACCGGGGCGTCGGCGCGCAGCGGCAGTACCGCCAGCGACAGTTCGCCCGGTGTCTTTCCCTTGATAGCGAGCGACTTCAGGCCGGCCTGCCAGCCGTAGCCGCTGTAGTACCAGTCGTCCGCCAGGCGCGTGCCGTCGAACAGCCGGCCGATGTCGCCGGTGAAGTCGATCTGCAGCAGCGCATCGTCGACGTTTTTCAACGCATCGCGCGGCAAGTCGATGCGCCAGGTGGCCGCGTTGCGCCATGCTTCCGGGATTGGCTGGATGGCCGCTTTGGCCAGGCCGCCCTTCATCACGGCCGGTGCGGCACCCGCTTCGCGCAGCGGCGTGGCGGTGGCGGTCAGCTGCACTGCCGGCAGTGCAGCTTCGAAGGCCTGGAACACGCCGTCGGCGCCTTGCGCGCGCAGCGCGTGGTTCGCCTTCGGCACGCGCTTCAGCGCCGGGTAGACGGCAAAGCGCAGCGCGGCATCGCCGATGGAGCGCAGGTGCAGCTTGCCGCCTTCGAACCAGGCCTGCTGGCCGCTCAGCACGAGGCGGCGCTGGCCGGCGATGTCGCCGATGACCAGCTGGCGCGACTGTTCCGCGGACAGCACCAGCAGGTGCACCGGCCTGGTGCCGGCACGGCGGATCGTCAACGCGCGGCCGGTGCCTGGCGTGACGGTGAAGGTGGCGCCGGCGGCCATGGCGCCGAAAGCCTCGATCTGCGTGCCGCCATCCGCTTCCAGCGCCAGCTCGACGGGCACGTTGGCGGTGGCGGCGAACACGTAGGTGATGCCATCCGCGCCGCCATCCAGGCGGGCGACCGGCTGCGCCGTCGCGTAGCGCAGGCGCGTGCCGTCGAGGTCGAAGTTCACCGGCCAGATCGCGTAGGCGCCGCCCGGCACCTCGACGGCGTTGCGCGGGAACTGTACCGTGCCGCCGGCAAGCTTCACGCTGAACTGCAGCGATTGCGCCGGCATCGGGTACTGGCGCACATGGTTGTTGACGAACACGAAGGCGCTGTCGCCCGCGCTGCGCACGGCGATGCGGGGCGTTTTCAGGTCGGCGGGGCCGGACGGCGTCACGTCCGGCTTGCGCACCGTCATCGGCGCCAGGCGGTTGCCGAAATCGGCGATGAAGTAGTGGTAGGGGCGCAGGTATTCCAGCACGGGGCGCTGCTGGCCGTCCGGACCCAGCGGCGCCTGGAAATCGTAGTTGATGGCCGGCGTATCGTTGTAGCCGCCGCTGATGCTGCTCTCTTCCAGCGTGGTGCCGCCGACCGGATTGCGGCCGCCGTGGAACATGTAGTAGCCCATCAGGTTGACGCCGGAACCCAGCTGCACCGGCAGCATCGAGGCGATGTCGTCCGGCGACACCACCGGGCGGCGGCGGTACATGAACGGCAGGCCGGCGCCGTATTCGGCGCCCAGGAACGGGGTCTTGTCGATGTCCGATTCGGCGGTGCCGGGACCGTGCGATTTGGTCTGCGCGCCCAGGTCGCCGGATACGCGGCTGCCGAAGCGGAACGCATACGTTTCCTTCGGCGGCAGCTCGGTGGTGGACACGGCCCACGGCTCGTCGACATAGCCGCCGAACACCGGCGTGACCTGGCCGGACGGGTATTGCGCGCCATCCCACCCGGTCACCGTGTAGTACGGCACATCCATGCCCGCCTGCAGCGCCAGCTTCTTCAGCGTGGAAATATGGCCGGCGCCCTCGCCCGGCCCGCTCAGGTTGTATTCGTTTTCCAGCTGCAGGCCGATGACGGGGCCGCCATCCTTCCACAGGCTGCCCTTCAGCTGCGCGCCGATCTCGCGATACAGCCGCGCCACGTGGCGCAGGTATTGCGGATCGTCGCCGCGCGTGCGCATGCCGTCCACCACCCAGTCGGGGAGGCCGCCGTAGCGCACTTCCGCATGCACCCAGGGCCCCACGCGCACCACGGCCTTCAGGCCCAGCGTGCCGCACAGCTGGACGAAGCGGCGCAGGTCGCGGTTGCCCTGCCAGTCGAATGCGCCATCCTTCGGCTCGTGGTGGTTCCAGATCACGTACGTGGCCACGACGGTGACGCCGGCCGCCTTCATCTTCGCCAGTTCCGCCGCCCACGTGGCAGCCGGGCTGCGCGTGTAATGGAACTCGCCCATCACCGGCATCCACGGCTGGCCATCGAGCGTGAGGTAGCGGTTGTTCGCACCGAGCACGCTGCCCTTCGGCGTTTTCGCGACGCCCAGCTGCAGGTGGCCGGTCACGGGGTCCGCGGCGGGCGCCGCGGCGTCCACGCCGATGACTTGCTGCGCCTGCACGCCAGTCACGACAAAAGCGGCAGCGAATGCTGCCGCCAGCGCCTGTGCGGGCCGCTTCGATTGCTTGCTCATTCCATCTCCAGGTAGTTCAGTGCCGGCTGTTGCCGCCGGTGGTTGTCGCCGGCTGGGACCGGCGTTCTTTCGTCGTTATTTCCAGGCGTCGACAAAGGCCTTTGCGTTGGCGGCGACCGTTGCCGCATCCATGCCGGGCTTGTACAGGGCGGACCCGAGGCCGAAGCCGGCCACGCCGGCGGCGCGGAAGTCTGCCATATTGCCGGGATTTATGCCACCCACAGGCAACAATTTTATATTTTTTGGCAACACCGCGCCCAGCGCGCGCACGATGGCCGGCGTGACCAGCTCGGCCGGAAACAGTTTCAATGCATCGGCCCCGGCCCTGATCGCGGCGAATGCCTCGGTGGGGGTGGCCACGCCGGGCACGCAGAACATGCCGGCCGCTTTCGCGGCGCGAATGACTTCCGTATCCGCATGCGGCATCACGATCAGTTTGCCGCCGGCATCCCGCACGCGCGCCACCGCATCGCTCTCCAGCACGGTGCCGGCGCCCAGCACGGCATCGGCGGGCAGGCTGCGCGCCAGGCGCGCGATCGAATCGAACGGGTCGGGCGAATTGAGCGGCACTTCGATCAGGCGGAAGCCGGCGTCGTACAGCGCGGCGCCGATCCCTTCCGCCTCGTCGGGACGCAGGCCGCGCAGGATCGCGACCAGCGGCAGCCTGTCGAAGGCTTCGTTAAAAACGGTCATCGGTTCTCCAGCGATTCATCATGTCTTCAGGCAGTCAAGCCGGCTTCGCGGGCAAGGGCGAGCAAGCCCTCGGGCGCCGTGTTGTCCAGCACCAGGTCGGCGGGTCGCGCGAAGCGATGCAGCGCCGCCTGGTAGCGGGCGCACAGGTCCGGCGCGCCCACCAGCGCCAGCGGTTGCGAATCCAGGCCGGCCACCGCGCGCCATTGCAGGCCGGCGCGCAGTTCGTGGCCGATCAGCAGGCCGGACAGGTAATCGGCCAGCATCGCGTTCGGCAGGCGCCCGGCCACGCCGAGGCTGCGGGCGGCGAACATCTGGTGCGGCAGCCCCAGTTCGCCGTGGTCGCGCGCCGCGTCGACGCCCTGCACGAACGCATCGGGATCGGCCGGCGCATCGCCGGGCATCAGGCGGCCCAGCACCGAATGCTGGCGCAGCACGGCATACAGTTCGCCCGTCATGTGCGTGGCGAAACGCACGATCTGCCCGCCGCGGATCTGCGCCCATTTCGAATGCGTGCCGGGCATGACCACGCAGCTCGATGCACGCAGCGTCTCGTGCAGGTGCAGCGCGCCGACGACCTGCGTTTCCTCGCCGCGCATCACGTCCGGCGGCAGGCCCGTATCGTCGAACAGCACGCCGGGCACGATGCAGGGTGCAGCCTCGGCGCCATCCGGGCGGCGCAGGCCGGCCGCCAGCGCGGCGGTGCCGGCCGGGCAGCGCGCATACGGCACGTCGAGCCAGCCGTGCGCGCTGCCGACCATGCCGCAGGCCAGCACGGGCAAGCCGGCATGCGCCGCGCGCCAGGTGCCGGAGACCTCGTCGAACGCTTTCACGAACGCGTCATGGCCGGACAGCGTGGAGGCGCCCTTGCCGGCCTTGCGCTCTTCGATCACGGTGCCGTCGGGCGCGATCAGCCAGGCACGCAGGCTGGTGCTGCCCCAGTCGACGCCGATCAGGGCGGGCACGACGACCGATGCGCTTACCATTCGGCCACGCTGCCGTCCGGATGGCGCCACACCGGGTTGCGCCAGTCCGGCGGGTTCTGGCTGGCGGCGATGACCCGTTCCTCGTCGACGATCACGCCGAGGCCCGGCTTGGGCAGCGGCGGGAAGTAGCCGTCGGTGATCTGGAAGTCTTCGCGGTTGATCACATAGTCCAGCAGCTCGGCACCCTTGTTGTAATGGATGCCCATGCTCTGCTCCTGCAGCACGGCATTGTGCGACACGAAGTCCACCTGCAGGCACGCCGCCAGTGCCACGGGACCCAGCGGGCAATGCGGCGCGAACGCCACGTCATACGCCTCGGCCATCGCGGCGATCTTCACGCACTCGGTGATGCCGCCGGCATGCGACAGGTCGGGCTGCACGATCGAGATGCCGCCGCGCTGGAACACGTGCTTGAACTCGAAGCGCGAATACATCCGCTCGCCGGCGGCCAGCGGGATCGACGTGTACTCGGCCAGGCGCGGGTAGTATTCGGCCTGCTCGGCCAGCACCGGCTCCTCGACGAACAGCGGGCGGTGCGCCTCCAACTCGCGCAGCAGCACCTTGGCCATCGGCGCGGCCACGCGGCCGTGGAAGTCGATGCCGAATTCGATCGTGTTGCCGAACGCTTCGCGGATCCGGGCAATGCGGTCGACGGCGGCATCGACGGCCGATGCCGTGTCGATGATCCCCAGTTCCTCGGTGCCGTTCAGCTTGAACGTCTGGATGCCGATCTCGCGCAGCGTGTTGATGCCTTCGATCACGTCCGCCGGACGGTCGCCGCCGACCCAGCTGTACATCTTCATCCTGTCGCGCACGCGGCCGCCCAGCAGTTCATAGACCGGCACCCCGAGCGCCTTGCCCTTGATATCCCACAACGCCTGGTCGATGCCGGCGATGGCGCTCATCAGGATCGCCCCGCCACGATAAAAACCGCCACGGTACATCACCTGCCACAGGTCGTTGATGCGGGTCGGGTCCTGGCCCACCAGGTAGCCGGACAGCTCGTTGACGGCCGCCTCGACGGTACGCGCGCGGCCCTCGATCACGGGCTCGCCCCAGCCGGTGATGCCTTCATCGGTTTCGATCTTCAGGAACATCCAGCGGGGCGGTACACGGTACAACGTCAGCTTCGTGATCTTCATGGCGGCCAGGGGGAATGTGGTCAGGCCAGTGTAGCGCGATCAGGTAGCGTTGAAATATTGATTATTTATAAGGATGTATATCAAATTTACATATCTGAAGGTTGACGCTGGGGAGCGCCCTGCTTCGGCCTGTTCGACAGGCATGCAAAAATCTAAATAAATCGCTTGCAATTGAATCGCACGCTATCTATAATTCATTCCATGGGGTGAACGCAGCAAGCGCAAGACCCCGCAGCCGGAACGATTCCGGCTTTATCCAGCCAATCAAGTAGTGCGCTATAAAATCGAACGTTAACTAACCAGGAGGACACCATGAAAGCCATCAAGACCATCGCCCTCGCCCTGTCGCTCATCGGTAGCGCAGCCGCCGCCGCTGCACCTGCACCTGCCGCGCAAACCAAACCCACCGTCATCCTGGTGCACGGCGCGTTCGCCGACTCGGGCAGCTGGAACGGCGTGGCGGCGAAACTGCGGGCCGATGGCTACACGGTCATCGGTGCGGCCAATCCGCTGCGCAGCGTGAAAGGCGACGCGGCCGCGGTATCGACCATCGTGCAAAGCGTGAAGGGGCCGGTGGTGCTGGTAGGTCACTCGTATGGCGGTGCCGTGATCTCGGCCGCGGCGAACGGTCATGCCAACGTGAAGAGCCTGGTGTACGTGGCCGCCTTCGCCCCGGAGCAGGGTGAAACGGCGCTCGAACTGTCGGGACGCTACCCGGGCGGCACGCTGGGTGCGGCACTGGCAGAGCCGGTGGCGCTGCCCGATGGCGGCAAGGATTTCTACATCCGGCAAGACAAGTTCCACCAGCAGTTCGCGGCCGACGTGCCGAAAGTGCAGGCCGAGCTGATGGCGGTGGGCCAGCGGCCGATTGCCGAAGCGGCGTTGACGGAAGCGGCCGGCGCCCCGGCATGGAAGAACGTGCCTTCCTACTTCGTGTATGGCACCGCGGACAAGAACATCCCGGCAGCGGCACTGCGCTTCATGGCAGACCGGGCGCAGTCACGCAAAACGCTGGCCATCCCTGGCGCCTCGCATGTGGTGATGACATCGCACCCGGCCGAGGTGGCAAAGTTGATCGAAACCGCCGCCAGCGCCCAATAAATCCAACCGATATATAGCACACTATCTAATAGCATAAAAAGAGAGCCCGCCATGAACACCACCAAAACCATCCTCGCCGCCGCCCTGCTGGCCGCCACCGCAACGCAGGCAGCTGCCGCCGCCCTCCCCGGCGTCGAGCGCCAGACCGCCGCCTTTCTCCAGGCGATCGAAGGCGGCAAGCCGATCGAGCAGATGACACCGCAGGAAGCGCGCGCCGTGCTGGCGGGCGCCCAGGCCGGGGCAAACGTCAAACTGCCCGCGGCCGACGTGAGCGAGAAGACCGTCACGCTGGACGGCAAGCCGGTCAAGCTGACGATCGTGCGCCCGGCTGGCGCGAAGGGGCAGGTGCCGGCGTTCATGTTCTTCCACGGCGGCGGCTGGGTACTGGGCGACTATCCGACCCATGAACGCCTGGTGCGCGACCTGGTGGCCGGTTCCGGCGCGGCGGCGGTGTTCGTCAACTACACGCCTTCCCCCGAAGCGGGATACGGGGTGGCGATCAACCAGGCCTATGGCGCGACCCGCTGGGTCGCCGCGCACGGCGGCGAGATCGGCGTGGACGGCAAGCGCCTGGCGGTGGCCGGCAACAGCGTGGGCGGCAACATGGCGGCGGTGGTCAGCCTGATGGCCAAGGACCGGGGCGGTCCGGCCCTGCGCGCCCAGGTGCTGCTGTGGCCCGTGACGGATGCGAACTTCGACACGCCGTCGTACCGGCAGTATGCGGACGGCCACTTCCTGACGAAGAACATGATGACCTGGTTCTGGGACAACTACACCCGCGACGCGGCGGCCCGCAGGGAGATCACCGCGTCGCCGCTGCAGGCCGGCATCGAACAGCTGAAAGGCTTGCCGCCCACGCTGATCCAGACCGCCGAATTCGACGTGCTGCGCGACGAAGGCGAAGCCTATGGCCGCAAGCTCGATGCCGCCGGCGTGGAGGTGAAATCGGTGCGCTACAACGGCATGATCCACGACTTCGGGCTGCTCAACGCGCTCTCCGACGTGCCGGCGGTGCGCGGTGCGATAAGCCAGGCGGCGAACGAGTTGAAAGTGCGTCTGAAGTAAGAGCGTCGAGGGCGGGACAGAACAGTAATTTTGTCCTGTCCCGGTGGCTGCTGTCGGAAACGAAAAATTTGACGCAAATGATTCGACATTGTCGTCATCAGATGCGTCGGAATCGGGTTTGTTTGACACGGCGCTTTCGGAGGCGGAAAGACGCGCTCAGGAATAGCTGCATGCCACCGTTGTTCGAACGCGAATTTCCGATTCCGCCCCATTGCGGACATTCGCGCAAAAAGATAAACGAGGCGACGCTAGTGTGGTGAATCATAAATTCGTTGATTAATAAATTTGACGAAATCGTCTCAAGACAAGGCGGAAATGTATGGTAAGGCCGGGGCCTTTCCGTGCATTTTCAACGCAGTATTGGGGCGATTCTCGTCGGATTTATTCAACGAATTTGTGATTCGGCACACTAGGACCACGTGATGTTTGCATTCCATGGGAAGCCGCGTAGACCGTATCGGCTAACTTCAGGATCATCCAGATGAGCTTGGCTACATAAGCTTTGCCAGCCGTGACCTGACTGACATGCCACCCCGTTGAACCAGTCATGGACATCAAGAAGAAAATCTGCTGGATCGTCATACATCATCAACAATTCGATGAGATCGATCTGAAGCCTTGATTCCAGGACAGCCGATGAAAGAAACTCCTCCCACTCGCGTAGCACGTTAGCGTTCGCCGCTCCAAGCGCGGCCTCTAAGCCAGTTCGACAAGAGGCATAGGTAGCGCGCGCCTTCTCAAGGGATGAGAAAAAGGTAGGAATTTTCTCAAGTACTTCGTTACCTTCCTCATCGGTGCAGGGCACGTCATCGAAGGTGTCGGAAATACCGCCACTGAAACCCCTCGTTCGGCCATGTTGGGCAGCCACTCGTCAGTGAACTTGTGAATGTCAATCTCGGCAGGGAAGCTTCCGGCCCAAGTCTCCGTTGCGCAGGCTTGCGCGTAGTCGGGATGTGGCCACACAGGAAATCCTGGTGCGCCCGTGTCGTCTGCCAATGCTACCCACCCGGTTGCATCACGAAGGCCCCATGGACGTTCGCAGTCTGCAGCGCGGCCGATGAAGTGCTTAAATCTCGCGGGTCCGGCCGATGCCAGCAATGCCGTGCGCTGCGATTGAGGCAGTTCAGATGGTGGAATCATAATCATCCTTTTGTGGTCGAAAAGGTCCGCTCTTGCCCGAAAGCAGCCTATCACGGCAACCGCGCCGAACATAAAATGAATTCCTGACGCCAAGGAGAACCATGCAGAAGCCTTCGATTTTCGAGTCATAGAAGTTGGAGCATCGTGATCCCTTGCAGAGATAAGGCACGCTGTGAACGCCCACTCTGTTTTCAACGGCCAAGGGCTTTCATATTTTCCCGCAGCCGCTCAAGCAGCAGTTGCTGCCAGTGAGGCTCCAGCAAATGGGCGGTATCATCGAATCCTTTGCGTATCCGGACAAGTAGTGAGTCCAGATACCGTTCCGCTTCTTCTCCATTGGCAAATCCGAACCGCCGTGCATCTGCCAGCGCTGAAGTGCGGCAAATATCGAATCGCCCCATCGACATCTGCAACATCAACACGCCGGGTGTTTCGACGGGATTCGGTACCACGTCGAACGCCGGTGCAAGCCGCCAGCGCTTCTGTTCATGGCGATAGAAAACGGCGTGGTTACGCACATGGTCGTCGTCATTGCCGCATAGTGCGTTGAAGACCATGCGGCCGAACAGCTCGGTGCGGTCTTCGGCGGGTGCGCCAATTCTCCGCAATTCCTCCGCCAGGCGGGGATAGCTCCAACGATCCGCATGCGCCGCGCCGCCCGGATACTCGGCCTGCAACAGCGACGCCGCGCTCACGCACATGCGACGCTGGTGATGTTCGCGGTCGAACCGAAGTACGCGCACGGCACTGCGGGCAGCCGTTGCGCCATGAAAGACTGTCTGCACAAAATCCAGCCCGCTTGCTGCGCCCCACTGCTGTGCCATGTGTTCGAGACGGGGGATATCCGCCACGTCGGTTGCAATCTGTGGTTTGACAAGCCAATACCTGCCGGCCTCGTCCTGCACCGTCGCCTTTGGACGGGCGCCACCGACACTGGCGGTCTGCACGAGACGCTTTCTCAATCTCGCGTCGATGGCCGGCCTGTGCTCGCTCATGGCATTGAGCTCCTCGACCACAAGCGCCAGTTGCGGCAGCCTCGGGCTCGACAATGCGGCAACCGAAGGTTTTTTGCCCGTACCAAAGGCAAGCGCCCCCCACCGGTCAGCATTATTTGCGAGTACGAGGTAGCGCAGCAGGGGTGTTCCCTCCGGAAGGTCATGCTCTCGCCGCAACAGCGCCTGGCCCCAGGCGTCCGGGCATGCATCCCTCAGCACGTCGTGCAAACCCTGGTAGCGTTCCGCCGTCCATTCGGTATCGCTGCTGAACGGCAGGTTTACCGGATCGATCGGCCACGCCAGGCCGGCGTCCACATAGCTAGGCGCGTATCTGAACGTGCCATTCATCGTCTCTGCCGGCTTCAGATAACGGCCCGCCGTTACCCACTCGCCGGTGTCAGGACGCTGGAGGTAGACGAAGACCGGCTTAGAAGTAGTCACCATCGTCCTCTCCCCGCTCTAGCTTGCCGCGCCTGACTCGATGACCCGTTACAGTGCCGAGAGAAACGTGCAATGCTGGCACAGCCTCGTCGAACAAGCCGAGCATGAGGAGCGCTGTCAGATACGTGCCGGCTGCAGCGCCCGGGTCGCCGCGTTCCAGGCGACGCAATGTGGCTTCCGATATGCCTATCCTTTCGCACAAGTCTGCAACGGTGATGCGTTGTTTCAAGCGCGCGGCCCGAATCGAACGCCCCCAGGCGACCAGGCGTTCCTGTACCAGGGTTGGCGTGACATCTGAACTGGAGAGCTTTTTCGGCATTCGCTGATGATACCACCACCCCCCTCATAGATAGACTTTTATGGCTTATAAGAAGTAATCTATGACCCCAATCCATGAAATGCGCTTCAGTCCAGCTAGAGGGAACCTTCCTTGCCAAAATGACCGTCGTACTTCAGGATCGCGCCTTTTATGGGATTCCGATGAACCTGTGGTTCCGCCTGCTGTACCTGCTGATCAGCACCCCGTTCCGACCGAAGCTGGCCGCGCCGCACGGTGTCTCGCGCCTGCATTTCCGCGTGTGGTTCAACGACCTCGACACGAACGGCCACGTGAACAACGGCCGCTACTGGACCCTGTTCGACCTGGGCCGCACCGACATCATGCTGCGCATGGGTTTGCTGGGCGCCGTGATGAAGAACAAATGGATGCCGATCGTGGGCGGCGGCGCGATCCGCTTCCGGCGCGAACTGCGGCTGTTCCAGTCGTTCGTGCTCGAGACCCGGATCGTGGCGTGGACCGACAACCGGGTGGTGTTCGAACAGCGCATCCTGGCCGAGGGCGACGTGGTGGCGACGCGGGCGCTGGTGCTGGCCGGGCTGTACGACCGCAAGCGGCGCGGCTTCGTGCCGGTCGATACGATCTTCGAAAGCGTGGGCGTGACGGGTGTGTCGTCGCCGGAAATCGATGCCGCCGTGCAGGCGATGCTCGATCTGGACGCGGCGATGAAGCTAAACGCCGACTGACCGGCAGCGTGGCTGGTATCCCGATTCGCTAGGCCAGCGCGTTGCGCGCCGCCTGCCACCCCCACCACGACGCTTCCTCGAACACGGAAAACCCCGACAGGTCCGAGTGGGCGAACAGGATCGGCCCATGCGCATCGCGCAAGGCCTGAATACCGGCGTTCGACAGGAACCCCGGCAGCGGCGCCGCCATCGCGTGGGCCCGCAAGGTGATGTCGGCGCGCTGCACGCAGCCATCGAACGCGCTGCCATACGCGGCGCGCAGGTCGGTGGCGGCCAGCGCCAGCAGTTCCTCGGCGCTCGCGGTCTGCAGCCACTTGCGCGCCTCGACCGGATCGCGATCCGACAGCGCGACATAGCTGGTGAACACGGTCTGCGCCGGCGGCTGCCGGCGGATATCCTGGTGCGTGGACACCACATAGCCGAGGCCCTTCGTGCCGTGCACCACGTTGTCCCATGACAGCGGCGCCTCCGGCAACTCTTCGGGAAAGCGGTCCAGCAGAAAATTCGTCACCAGCCATGGCGCATAGGCGGGCATGTGCCTGGCAGGATCGAAACCATACTGCGCGATATTGTCGACCACGCGGCTGGCCACGAACAGCGGCATCGCGCAGATCGCCTTGCGGGCGCGAACCAGGTACGTGCGCGGCTTGCCGGCTTCGAGGGTGAAGCACAATGCCTCGACGCGTCCGTTCACCTCCTTGACGCTGGCGACGGTGCCGGCCATGCGCCGCGCACCGGTGCGTTTCGCCAGCTGTTCCGCCAGGGGCTGCAGGCCGCCCGGCCACGTGAGCCATGCGCCGCCCTCGGCGTTCGACGCCTCGCCGCCGCGTGCGCAGAAATAATGCAGCCCGGCCCAGGCGGATACGCGGTCGATGCCGATGCCGTAATCGTCGCGGCAGCAGTAATCGAGGTACCACAGCAGGGTGGGTGCCCGGTAGCTGTTCTGTTCCAGCCAGGCCTTGAACGTGATGCTGTCGAGCCGGCGCCAGGCCGGGTCGTTCGATGCGTGCGCGGCCGGCAGCGTGAAGACCTTGAGGCGGTCGGCGCCGCGCATGGCATGCAGCTTTTCCATCTCGGCGTTGAAGCGGGCATGTTCGGCCAGCTCGGCCGCGGGCACGCCGTCACGCGGCGCGATGCCCTCCTGCCACTTGCCCCCGTACAGCAGCCGTTCGTGCGGCGCGTGCAGGATCAGCTTCTCGTCGTATTGCGGCCTGGGGCCGTATGGATCGCGCGTGATGATGCCCAGGTCGTACAGCAGGTGCCGCACGTGCAGGCACTCCTGCGGCGGAATCGGCAGGTAGTGGGCGCCGGTCGGATAGGCCAGTGCCCCGTGGGCGCCGCCGGCCGCGTTGCCGAACGGCTCCGGGCCGTCGACCATCAGCACGTCCCCGACGCCTTCGCGGTGCAGCTTCCACGCCGCCGTGAGGCCGGCGATGCCGGAACCGAGGACCGCGACATCGGCGTCGATCACGCTGGAAGGCGGGGGCAATGCCTGGCGGTCGCGCAAATAATGGCCTTCGGCGCGGCCGGGATGGTGCACGTCGGGTTTGATTTCCCGCCAGCGCCCGTAAGCGGCAATGCCGGCGGCGGCGGCGGCGCCACCGGCTCCGAGAGCGGCGGTCCAGCGCAGGAAAGAACGGCGTTGCATCGTTACCTCAGCGTATGGTGCGGTGCCAGTCCTGCTCGAACTCGTGCACCAGCGATTGGGTGTTCAGGCGGTTGGGCGCCATCTTCAGCGGCTGCATGTCCGGCGGGAAGCTGAACATCGCCGCCGTGGTGGCGCCGTTCAGGAAACGCATCGGCAGCCGGTACGAAGCCGGCGGCGTGAACGTGCCCTGCGGCGAAGCGAGGATGAAACCCCATTCGCCGAACGACGGCACATACGCATGATACGGGTACGTGCGCATTCCTGTTTCGCGCAGCGTGGCATCGATGGTCCAGAACGCGTGCGGCGCGAAGAACGGCGAGGTCGACTGCACGACCACCAGGCCGTTGGCCGCCAGGTGATGCCGCAGCATGCTGTAGAACGGCACCGAATACAGTTTGCCCAGCGCGAAGCTGGAGGGATCGGGGAAATCGACGATGACGGCATCGAACATCTCGTCCGTCTGCCGCAGCCACACGGCGGCGTCGGCGTTGATCACCTTTACGCGGGGGTCCGACAGCGACTTGTGATTCAGCGCGGCCAGTTCGGCGCGCGACCTGAAGGCCGCGGTCATCGCCGGATCGAGGTCGACCAGCGTCACCGCCTCGATGTTCCTGTAGCGCAGGATCTCGCGCAAGGCAAGACCGTCGCCGCCGCCCAGCACCAGTACCCGTTTTGCCCATGGCAGCTGCTGCAGCGCCGGATGCACCAGCGCCTCGTGATAGCGGTATTCGTCGCGCGACGAGAACTGCAGGTTGCCATTGATGTACAGCCGCGTGTCATCCTTCCAGCGCGTGATGACGAGGCGCTGGTAAGGCGTGGTGGTGGCATACACGATCTCGTCGCCGAACAGCGAATGCTCGCCGAACTGCGTGAGGCGGTCCGCGCTGGCGAAGCCGAACGCCAGCAGCACCAGCACGGCGCAGGCACGCAGCGTGCGGCCGGCCAGGCCCGTGAGCTCGGCGCGGAACACGTGGATCGTCCACAGCCCCACGCCGATGTTGAGCATGCCGAACAGGTAGCCGGTGCGCACCAGGCCGAGATACGGCGCCAGCACCAGCGGGAACAGCAGCGACACGGCCAGCGCGCCCAGGTAATCGAACGTGAGCACGCGGCTGACGATTTCCGCGAACTCCGTCTGGCGCGCGTTCAGTGCCCGCATCACCAGCGGCACCTCCATGCCGACCAGCATGCCGATCATGAACACCAGCACATACAGCAGCAGCCGGAACGGCGCGGCCATCCACGAGAAGGTGAGGAACAGCAGGGCGGCCGACACGCCGCCGATCAGGCCGATGGCCAGTTCGATGTCGACGAAGCGCGCCAGCACGTGCTCGTCCTTCACGTATTTCGACAGGTGGGCGCCGACGCCCATCGCGAACAGGTAGCAGCCGATGATGGTGGAAAACTGCAGCACCGAGTCGCCCAGCAGGTAGCTCGAGAGCGCGCCGGCGATCAGTTCATAAGCCAGGCCGCATGAGGCGACGACGAACACGGACAGGATCAGAATTTTTTTGTTCATCGGCCGGCAACTGGATTATCATGTTTCTCTATTTACAAGTTTGCTACTATAAGCCATGTTTGCCGTTGCCAACTACCTGATCCACCTGTGCATCGCCGCGGCCCTGCTTGCCGTGTTCTTCAAGGCCTACACATGGATGACGCCTTATGACGAGGTGCACCTGATCCGGCAAGGCAACCACGCCGCGGCACTGTCGCTGGGCGGCGCGCTGCTGGGCTTTTCGCTGACGATCGCCTCGGGCCTGCTGCACACGCGGAACTACCAGGAATTCTTTGCATGGGCCTTCGGCGCGATGGTCGTACAGGCGCTGGCGTATGCCGTGACCACGCGCGCGCTGAAAATGGCCAAAGACCAGATCGAGGCCGGCAACAGCGCGTTCGGCGCGCTGCTCGGCACGATTTCCCTTTCCATCGGCGGCATCAATGCCGCCTGTATTTCCTGAAGGAGCCCGCGATGGGTATCGGCAGCTTTATCAAGAAACAGTTCATCGACGTCCTGCAGTGGAACGAAGACCAGGAAGGCGTGCTGGCCTGGCGCTATCCGATGCAGGATTTCGAGATCCAGAACGGCGGCGTGCTGGTGGTGCGCGAGTCGCAGGTGGCGGTGTTCGTCAACGAAGGCCAGATCGCCGACGTGTTCGGCCCCGGCACGCACAAGCTGACGACGCAGACGCTGCCCGTGCTGACCAACCTGAAAAACTGGGACAAGCTGTTCGATTCACCGTTCAAGTCCGACGTGTATTTCTTCAGCACGCGCGTGCAGACGGGGCGCAAGTGGGGCACGCCGCAGCCGGTGACGATCCGCGACAAGGATTTCGACATGATCCGCGTGCGCGCCTTCGGCATGTATTCCTACCGCGTGACGGACGCCCGCAAGTTCTTCACCGAGATCAGCGGCACCCGCGAGGCTTACACGCGCGACGAAGTGGAAGAGCAGTTGCGCGGCATCCTGCTGTCCACGATGGCCAGCTCGATCGGCGGCTCGAACGTAGCCTTCCTCGACATGGCGGCGAACCAGGCGCTGATGGCGCAGGAAATCAAGGGTGACCTGGCCGACGCGTTCGCGCGCTACGGCATCGGCCTCGACGAGTTCAACGTGGCTTCCGTGAGCCTGCCGGAAGAACTGCAGCAGGCGCTGGACGACCGCATCTCGGCCGGCATGAAGGGCGGCCTGTCGGCCGACAAGATGGCCGGTTTCACGCGTTACCAGACCGCCACCGCGATTCCGCTGGCGGCGCAGAACGAAGGCGGCATCGCCGGCATCGGGGCCGGGCTCGGGGCCGGGGTGACGATCGGCCAGGCGATGGGCCAGGCGGTCGGCGCTTCGCTGGCGCCGGCCGCGCCGCAAGCCGCGCCCGCGCCGGTGCCGGCACCGGCAGCGGAAGACCCGATCGAAGCCCGCCTGCAAAAGCTGAAAGGCTTGCTGGACAAGGGCCTGATCTCCGCCGCCGACTATGACAGCACGAAAGCCGAGCTGCTGAAGAAACTGATCGGCTAGAAGCGTTGCTGACTCTCTCTTGTCCCAGCTGCGGCGCCGAGGTGCGCTTCCGCTCGCACGCGGCCGTGATGGCCGTGTGCGAGTACTGCCGTACCGGCGTGCTCAAGGACCCGGGCGACGTCGGCGACCTGGGCAAGATTTCCGAAGTCCTGGAAGACTATTCGCCAATCCAGCCCGGCACCTCGGGCATCTGGGGCAGCCGGCCATTCACCGTCCTCGGCCGGCTGCAGCTGCGCTATGACGCCGGCTTCTGGAACGAGTGGTACCTGCTGTTCGACGATGGCGCAAGCGGCTGGCTGGGCGACGCTTCCGGCCAGTTCACGATCACCGTGCTGCGGCAGGCCGAAGGCCCCCTGCCCGCTTTCGGCGACCTGGTGCCCGGCAATCACGTCACGGTCGGCGGCGAGCGTTACATGGCGGCGGACGTGCGCACCGCCCGCTGCACGGGCGGCCAGGGCGAGCTGCCGTTCCGCGTGGGTCCAGGCTGGGAAGCGAAGGTGGCCGACCTGCGCGCCGGCAGCGCTTTCCTGACGCTCGACTATTCGGAAGGCCCCACGCCGCTGGTGTATGCCGGCGTGCCGGTCACGCTGGACGGCCTGCGCCCGCAGCTGCTGCGCGACGACCTGGAAATCCAGCGCACCGCCGGCCGCTTCCGCGGCAAGGTGACGGCGCTCGATTGCCCATCGTGCGGCGGCGCCATCAAGTATTTGCCGGGCATGACCGCCAATCTCGTCTGCCCCGCCTGCCGCGCGCAGCTCGACGCGGCCAGCCCGGAGATCGAAGTGCTGCGCGCCGGTGAACGGGTCGATGCCGTCGCCACCACGCTGCCGCTCGGCACGGAAGGCACGCTGGGCAACCAGAAGCTCGCCGTGATCGGCGTGATGCGCCGCGAGGATGACGAAGGCACGGCGTGGACCGAGTACCTGCTGTACGGCAGCCGCGCCGGCTTCACGTGGCTGGTCGAGACGGACGACGGCTGGCAGCGCTCCGACGTGCTGGACGCCTGGCCCGCGTGGCACGGCGAATCGGCCACGCTGGACAATGTCGACTACCGCCGGTTATACGAATACCCGGCGCGTGTGACGTTCGCCGCCGGTGCCTTCAACTGGCGTGTCGAGGTAGGCGACGTGGCGCAGGTCGAAGAATTCAGGCAGGGCCAGACCACGCTGGCGGCGGAGCGCAGCGCACATGAAATCACGTGGTCGCGCTCGAAACCGGTGGCATGGGACCAGTTGCAGGCATGGTTCCCGGATACGCTGAAAGCGAAGGCCGCGCCGCCGCGCGCGTCGGGCAAGCCGACGGGCGGCACCCCCTACCGCGATGCCGCGCGGATGCTGATCATTGCCACCGGCGTGGTGAACGCGATCCCGCTGATGTTCAATTTCGGCGGCACGTTTGCGTATTCCGTGCTGGCCGCGCTGGCGCTGTACCTGCCGGCGGTTTTCCTGGATAACAACGACAACGCATGAAAAAGTTCTGGATCTACGGTGTCGTGGTGGTGGTGGTCTCGACGGTGCTCAGCTGGAGCAATCTGAATGGCAGTCCATCGCGCGGTGCCTACCGCACCGGCTCGACATGGTCGTCGAACACCGGCGGCGGCAGCTGGGGCGGCGGCGGAGGCCATAAGTGAGCGGGTCACCAGCCACCATCTACAAGGCCGAGGGAACTCATCTGCTGGCCGATCTGTCCGGCGTGGCGCCGGCGCTGTTGACCGGCTGTGACGGGATCGAAGCGCTGTTGCGCACGGCGGCGCAAGCGGCCGGCGCGCATATCCTGCACAGCCATTTTCATGCGTTCGGGCCCGGGCTCGGCGTGACCGGCGTGGTACTGCTGGCCGAATCGCATATTTCGATCCACACCTGGCCCGAGCAGGCATTCGCCGCGGTCGATATCTTCATGTGCGGGGCCGCCGCGCCCCAGCGCGCACTGGCCGTGCTGCGCAACGCCCTGGCGCCGGCGCACTGCCGCGTGCGCACCGTGCAACGCAGTGCGATCGACGAACCGGTCACGGGGTAGTGGCCATCGTGGCCGCTTATTTCTCCCTGATCGTCGCCTCGATATTGTTGCCGTCGAAGTCCAGCATATAGGCGCTGTAATAATGGCCCGCGCCGACCCGCAAGCCGGGCGGGCCGTGATCTTCGGCACCGTGTTCCATCGCCGCGGCATAAAACCTGTCGACGGCTTCCTGGTCGGGGGCCGCGAAGGCGATATGCAGCGGCGCATTGCCGGCCTGGTGCCCGGCCCGCCAGTAAGTGGGAATTTCGGACCCGAGCCAGATAAACGGCTGGCCTCCTTCGGCCGCATAAATACACCAGTCCATGTCGGTCTCCGTGCGGCGGATTCCCAGTGGCGCGAGGCAGGCGTCGTACAACGCCATGCTGCGCGGGAAATCTGTCACGACAATACCGAGATGATGAAACATGCGCTGCTCCTGAAGTGAGAGAGACCAGCCTATCACTGTTGATAGCGTACCGGCGCGCACGATTGCCTGTCGGTGGCCATGGCCGCCATGGTGCCGGGCATGCGCGCCGGTGAATCCGGCACGATGCATTGTTGCGGCGGAAGACACTCGGTTACACTGTCGGCTGACTCCATGACCCTTACTGCCATGCGCCGCCTTGCGCCCCGATTTTCCCTGATTGCCCTGCCCCTGCTGCTTGCCGTTGCGGGCTGCGGCGACGATTACCAGCCCGAACAGTTATACATGGCGACGAGCCCCGATTGCCGGGAATGGGTGGATGGGTCGACATTCAACCTGCCGGACGGTGTGAGCGTTTCCGCCACCAGCCCCGTCACGCTGAAGCAGGGAAGCGCCGAGTTCGGCATCATCTACCTGGTGCCGCGCGGCGGCCGGGTACAGTTCATCACGCGGGCGTTCAATGTCACGCAGCCGAAAGGCGCAACGATCGCCAAGGCGAAGATCATCAGCTATTACCAGCGCGGCACCAATAACCGCGCCGAAATGGTGGAAGTGATCGAGAACATCCCGGGCCTGCTGCTCCCGGTCGCCACGGCGGACGTCACGCAGTGGCGCATCCGGCTGGGCGTGCCCGCCGGCCTGCCCGACCGCTTCGACCTGGTGACGTCCGACGTCATCATCGGCAACGAACGCTACCCGGTGCGCACGTTTACCTATCGCTGGTTCCCGGAGCGCAAGGCTTACGGGCTCTGCCGCTAAAGTTTCCTGAAATCGGGGACTGTCCCCCCTTCCGGAAACTTTTCCCGAAAATGAGAAGTAGAAATCCTGCGTAAGTCGCGGCACGAAGTTGACGGCTTCTCAAATTCGAGAATTGTTGTCAAAAAATGGGGACTGTCCCCGTGATTTTTTTGCAACGGTGAAGGCGTAAAAAAAGCAGCCCGAAAGCTGCTTTTTTTGGATGCGACCAGATCAGTGCTTGTTCTGGCGCAGTTTGGCGATGGCTGCCAGCTGGCCGATGGCCGCTGCCAGTTCCGCCTGGGCTTTCGCGTAGTCGATGCCGGTCTGGTTGTTGGCCAGGCTTTCTTCCGCCAGTTTCTTGGCGGCCTGGGCCTTGGCTTCGTCCAGGTCGCCGCCGCGGATCGCGGTGTCGGCCAGGACCGTCACGGCGTTCGGCTGCACTTCCAGCAGGCCGCCGGCGACGAAGACGAATTCTTCTTCCGACTTGCCCAGCACCTGGATGCGCACCGCGCCCGGACGGATACGGGTGATCAAAGGCGTGTGCTTCGGGTAGATACCCAGCTCGCCCTGCTCGCCCGGCAACGCGACGAAGGTGGCTTCGCCGGAGAAGATCAGCTCTTCTGCCGAGACCACATCGACGTGAATAGTGTTTGCCATAGTTATCCTAACGGTTGAACGCCCCGCTTCACGAAGAAGCGGGGCGTCGCATCAAATTAGCCGAGCTTCTTGGCTTTTTCGATGGCTTCTTCGATCGTGCCGACCATGTAGAACGCCTGCTCCGGCAGGTGATCCAGTTCGCCGGAAGCGATCATCTTGAAGCCCTTGATCGTGTCTTTCAGCGAAACGTACTTGCCCGGTGCGCCGGTGAAGACTTCGGCAACGTGGAACGGCTGCGACAGGAAACGCTGCATCTTACGTGCGCGCGAAACCAGCAGCTTGTCTTCCGGTGCCAGCTCGTCCATGCCCAGAATCGCGATGATGTCACGCAGTTCCTTGTAGCGCTGCAGCGTGCCCTGCACGGCGCGGGCCGTGTCGTAGTGGTCCTGGCCCACGACCAGCGGATCCAGCTGGCGGGAAGTCGAGTCCAGCGGGTCCACGGCCGGGTAGATACCCAGCGAGGCGATGTCACGCGACAGAACGACGGTGGAATCGAGGTGACCGAAGGTCGTCGCAGGCGACGGGTCGGTCAAGTCATCCGCGGGAACGTAGACGGCCTGGATCGACGTGATCGAACCGGTCTTGGTCGACGTGATGCGCTCCTGCAGGCGGCCCATTTCCTCGGCCAGCGTCGGCTGGTAGCCCACGGCGGAAGGCATACGGCCCAGCAGTGCGGACACTTCGGTACCGGCCAGCGTGAAGCGGTAGATGTTGTCGACGAAGAACAGCACGTCCTTGCCTTCGTCACGGAACGATTCCGCGATCGTCAGGCCGGTCAGTGCCACGCGCAGGCGGTTGCCCGGCGGCTCGTTCATCTGGCCGTACACCATGGCCACTTTGGAGTTGCCCAGGTTGTCCAGGTCGACGACCTTCGCATCGGCCATCTCGTGGTAGAAGTCGTTACCTTCACGGGTACGCTCGCCCACGCCGGCGAACACGGACAGACCCGAGTGCGCCTTGGCGATGTTGTTGATCAGTTCCATCATGTTGACGGTCTTGCCCACGCCGGCGCCGCCGAACAGGCCGACTTTACCGCCCTTGGCGAACGGGCACACCAGGTCGATCACCTTGATGCCGGTTTCCAGCAGGTCCTGCGACGGCGACAGTTCGTCGTAGGCAGGCGGCGTGCGGTGGATCGAAGCGATCTGGTCTTGCGGCACCGGGCCGCGTTCGTCGATCGGGTTACCCAGCACGTCCATAATGCGGCCCAGGGTGCCTTTACCGACCGGCACCATGATTGGCTTGCCCGTGTTCTGAATGGTCATGCCGCGACGCAGGCCGTCGGAAGAACCCAGCGCAATGGTACGGACAATGCCGTCGCCCAGCTGCTGTTGAACTTCCAGGGTCAGCTCGGAGCCTTCCATTTTCAGCGCGTCAAAAACCTTAGGCATCGCGTTGCGCGGGAACTCCACGTCCACCACGGCGCCAATACACTGAACGATTTTGCCATCAGCCATTTTCGTTCCTTCAAATATAGTTAAATTCGTTTAAACCGCTGCCGCACCGGCCACGATTTCAGAGAGTTCTTTGGTAATGGCTGCCTGACGGGTCTTGTTGTACACCAGCTTCAGTTCGCCGATCACACTGCCGGCGTTGTCGCTGGCGGCCTTCATTGCCACCATCCGCGCCGATTGCTCGGACGCGAGGTTTTCCGCCACGGACTGGTACACCAGGGCTTCCACGTAACGTTCCAGCAGTTCGTCGATGACGGTCGCTGCATCCGGTTCGTAGATGTAATCCCAGTTGATGCCGCCCTTGTCCGCTTCGCGCTTTTCCGCCGTCAGCGGCAGCAGCTGTTCGACCATCGGTTCCTGCTTCATCGTGTTGATGAACTTGGTGTAGCACAGGTAAACGGCGTCCAGCTTGCCTTCCTGGAACTTCTCCAGCATGACTTTCACGGGGCCGATCAGCTTTTCCAGGTGCGGGGTATCGCCGATCTGCGTCGCCTGTGCCACCACGGGCACACCGATGCGGTTCAGGAAACCGAGACCCTTGTTGCCGATCGCGACCGCTTCAACTTTATTGCCGGCCGCTTCCAGTTCCTTCGTCTTGTTCGTCACCGCGCGCAGCACATTGGTGTTCATGCCACCGCACAGACCCTTGTCGGTCGTGATGATGATGAAACCGACGGCTCTTGCCTGCGTGCCCTGGGCATCAGCCAGGAACGGGTGCGTGTACTCGGGATTGGCGCCAGCCAGGTTCGCGGCGATGTTACGAATCTTGTCCGCATAGGGACGGGCGGCGCGCATGCGATCCTGCGCCTTGCGCATTTTCGATGCGGCGACCATTTCCATCGCCTTCGTGATCTTCTTCGTATTCTCTACGCTCTTGATCTTGCCACGTATCTCTTTGCCTACTGCCATGAGTCCTTACTCCTTCTGTACAGAAGCGGCCCCTTTCGACGGGGCCGCTGTAGCTGCACTTAAAATGCGCCGGATTTCTTGAAATCAGCGATGGCCGCGGACAGCGTAGCTTCGCTGTCCTTGTCCAGTTGCTTGCTTTCTTCGATCTTCGACAGCAGGGCGGCGTTCTTGGCCTTCAGGTACGAGTGCAGGCCCGCTTCGAACGGCAGCACTTGCTTGACGGCGATATCGTCCAGGAAGCCCTTGTTCACGGCGAACAGCGACGCGGCCATCAGCGAGATCGACAGCGGCGAGTATTGCTGCTGCTTCAGCAGTTCGGTCACGCGGGCACCGCGGTCCAGCTGCTTGCGGGTCGATTCGTCCAGGTCGGAAGCGAACTGCGCGAACGCAGCCAGTTCACGGTACTGCGCCAGGTCGGTACGGATACCGCCGGACAGGCCCTTGATGACCTTGGTCTGGGCGGCGCCACCGACGCGCGACACCGAGATACCGGCGTTGATCGCCGGACGGACGCCCGCGTTGAACAGCGACGTTTCCAGGAAGATCTGGCCGTCGGTGATCGAAATCACGTTGGTCGGCACGAAGGCGGACACGTCGCCGGCTTGCGTTTCGATGATCGGCAGCGCGGTCAACGAACCGGTCTTACCGGTCACGGCGCCGTCGGTGAAGTTCGACACGTAGTCGGCGTTCACGCGGGCTGCGCGTTCCAGCAGGCGGCTGTGCAGGTAGAACACGTCGCCAGGGTAGGCTTCGCGGCCTGGCGGACGGCGCAGCAGCAGCGAAATCTGGCGATAGGCAACGGCTTGCTTGGACAGATCGTCATACACGATCAGCGCATCTTCGCCGCGGTCGCGGAAGTATTCGCCCATCGTGCAGCCCGAGTAGGCCGAGATGTACTGCATGGCAGCCGATTCGGATGCCGTAGCGGCGACGACGATCGTGTATTCCATCGCGCCGTGCTGTTCCAGCGAGCGGACGATGTTCTTGATCGTGGAAGCCTTCTGGCCGATGGCGACGTAGATACACGTCATGCCCTGGCCCTTCTGGTTGATGATCGCATCGACTGCGACAGCCGATTTACCGGTCTGGCGGTCGCCGATGATCAGCTCGCGCTGGCCACGGCCGATCGGCACCATCGCGTCGATCGACTTCAGGCCGGTCTGCATTGGCTGCGACACGGACTCACGGGCGATCACGCCCGGAGCGATCTTTTCGATCGGCGAGGTCAGCTTCGCATCGATCGGGCCCTTGCCGTCGATCGGCTGGCCCAGCGCGTTGACCACGCGGCCGCGCAGTTCCGGACCGACCGGCACTTCCAGGATGCGGCGCGTGCACTTGACGGTGTCGCCTTCCGAGATGTGCTCGTAAGCACCCAGGATCACGGCGCCGACGGAGTCGCGCTCCAGGTTCATGGCCAGGCCGAACGTGTTGCCCGGGAATTCGAGCATCTCGCCTTGCATCACTTCGGACAGACCGTGGATGCGGCAGATACCGTCGGCAACCGAGATGACGGTGCCTTGATTGCGCACTTCAGCGCCGCTGTCAATGCCTTGGATCCGGCTCTTGATCAGCTCGCTGATTTCAGATGGGTTGAGTTGCATGGTAACTCCTAATTGTGTTCTCTCAGCTTGCGCGAGGGTATAAGGGTCTGCCGCAGGTGGACGCGGTACTGCCCGCTTACGACGTCAGCGCGACGCGCATCTGTTCGAGCTTGGCGCGTACCGAAGTGTCCAGCACTTCGTCACCGACCACCACGCGCACGCCGCCGATCAACGCTGGATCGACCGTGACTTGCGGGTTCAGCTTGCGGCCGAATTTCTTTTCCAGCGTCGCGACCAGGGCAGCGACTTGGCCGCCGTCCAGATCGAATGCGCTCGTGATGTCGGCATCCGCCGCACCTTCCACGCCGTTTTTCAGGTCGTTGAATTGGGTGCCGATTTCCGGCAGCAATGCGAGGCGGCCGTTTTCGATCAGCGTCGAGAGAAAATTGTTCGCTTCCGCGGTCAGCGGCGATTTCAGCAGGGAGGTGACGGTGGCCAGCACATCGCTGTCCGACACCTTCGGGTTGCGGGCATATGCCAGCACCTCTTCGTGCGAACCGATCTGGGCCAGTTCGGACACCAGATCGGACCATTGCGCGAGGTTGCCAGCCTGGGCTACGCGGAAGAGGGCTTCCGCGTAAGGACGAGCGACGGTTGCGAGTTCAGCCATGATTACAGCTCGGTCGCAAGGCGATTCAGCAGGTCGGCGTGGGCCGACGCGTTGACTTCGCGCTTCAGGATTTGCTCGGCGCCCTTGACTGCCAGGTCCGCCACCTGGGCACGCAGTTGCTCGCGTGCCTGGGTAACCTGCTGGTCGGCTTCTGCCTTGGCGGTCGCGATGATGCGATCCGCTTCGGCTTTGGCATTGGCCTTGATTTCTTCAGCGATCAGCTGAGCACGCTTTTCAGCGTCCGCGACGCGCGACGCAGCTTCGTCACGCGCGGAGGTCAGGGCTTCCGCGGCGCGCTTTTCAGCAGCCGCCATCGAAGCCTGGCCCTGGTCGGCAGCAGCCAGACCATCCGCGATACGCTTGGCACGCTCATCCAGCGCGCTGTTCAGCGCCGGGAATACGAATTTCATCGAGAACCAGACGAGCACCGCGAAGGTGATCATCTGGCCGATGAGAGACATATTGATGTTCATACCTTGCTCCTAAAAAGTTTCCCCGGTTGGAGCGTGAATTACTGAGCTACGGCGTTGGTCAGGGCGGTCAGGAATGGGTTGTTGAACGTGAACAGCAGAGCAACACCAACGCCGATCATGGAGATCGCATCCAGCAGGCCGGCGATAACGAACAGCTTGGTTTGCAGTTGCGGCATCAGTTCAGGCTGACGTGCCGAAGCTTCCAGGAACTTGCCACCCAGGATTGCGAAGCCCAGAGCGGTGCCGATGGCAGCCAGGCCGATGATGATGGCGACGGCCAGAACGGTGTTGCTTTGGATTTGGGCGATCAGTTGAGCTTGCATTTCAGATTTCTCCTAAGATTTAAAAAAACACAGATACCAGATTTAAAAAACTCTTTTTTACAGCGAACTTCTCGGAACCCCGACAGACCGTACCCGGCCTGTCGGGTTTCTTCATTAGTGTTTCTCGACCGCGAGGCTGAGGTACACAACCGTCAGGGCCATGAAGACGAAGGCCTGCAGCGTCACAATCAGGATGTGGAAGATTGCCCATGGACCACCCAGCAGCCACTGTGCCCACCAAGGCAGCAGCGCGATCAGGATGAAAATCAGTTCGCCGGCATACATGTTGCCGAACAGTCGCAGCGACAGCGAAATCGGCTTGGCCAGCAGTTCCAGCATCTGGAACAGGAAATTGACCGGTGCCAGCAAGATCGCCGCGAAGCCGTGTGCGTGGAACGGCGTGGTCAGCAGTTCCTTGCCCCAGCCGCCAACGCCCTTGGCCTTGATGGAAAAGCCGATAATGCACAGCAGGACGCCGAACGACATGGCGAAGGTGTGATTCACGTCGGCGGTCGGCACGACGCGCAGCTTGTACACACCGAAGAATTCCAGGACACGCGGCAGCAGGTCGACCGGCAGGAAGTCCATCGCATTCATCAGCCAGACCCACACGAAGATCGTGATGGCCAGCGGTGCGATCACGGCGCTTTTCGCGTGAAAGGCGCTGTTGACGGTGTCGTTGACCAGCTCCATGATCCATTCGACGAAATTCTGCAGCTTGCCCGGCACGCCCGCAGTGGCGCGCTTGGAAGCCATGTAGAACACACCCAGGAACACAAAGCCCAGGATGGCGGAGATCCAGAACGTGTCCAGATTCCACATGCCATCGGCGGATTGTAGGTGGGAGAGGTGGTGCTGGATGTACTCGGTGGCGTTAGCCGGAGCCGCGTGGCCCCCCGCGTGTTCAGTCGTCATAATGAAGTTGATATTGAATTTAGAAACTTTGGCCGCACCATCCGATTCTCGAATGGTGAAAACGGCAATTAAACTGCGCGGCGATCACACTGCGAGCAATGCAAACCAATATGCCAATGTCGTCACCGCAAAACCCAAGATCAGCCATAACCAGGCCGCCGATGGAAACAGCACCAGCGTCGTTATGAACAGAACTGCTGTAATGAATACTTTTATCATCTCGGCGCGAAAATGCCGCCGGAAGACTGCCTTGGCGTCACCGTTGCCGCGTGCGACGATCAGCGCGTAGACCAAGCTGCCCGCCACCGTGATCCCGCCGCCCATGGCAGCGGACCAGCCTTTTTCCATCCCGGCGAAAAGCGCAACGAGGGCGGAAAACAGGACGGCGATTGTCAGTTGCAGAGCGACGATGCGAAAGACCGGCCGGGCGATACCTGCTGCAGAATCACTCACTTGCCAACTTTCTTAACGGAGCTTTAAGACCCAAAGACACGGGATTATAGGGCTGTTACGATTGCCACGTCAAACATGCTGCACCGCAACAGAGCGATTTAAGGCAACATTGCAACAAATTTAGCAACACGTTTATCCATTTTGCACCATGCCGGTGCATCGCTCCCCTGCAGAGCAAACTTAAATGTCACTTAAACACCATCGGGCGTGATAACTCACTGTCCGATACCGGCTGTTCCAGCGTTTTTCCACTTTTTAGGCGTTTTTCGATGGCTTGCCGGATACCGCGACCAATATCGGGACAGGAACCGGCCGCTGCAATAGACGGTCCGGCAACCTTCGTGACTATTTTTAGAGGGGATGCTCGGCGCGCAGCCGGGCCAGCACGCCGTCCAGGATATCGAGGTCGGCGAAGTCGATGATCATCTGGCCCTTGCCCTTGGTACCGATGCGGAACGAGACCGGCGTGGCCAGCCGGTCGGACAGTTCTTCTTCCAGGCGCTTGATATCGCCCGACTTTTCCCGCACCTTCGCGTCCGGCGGCGCATTCTGCTCTTCCTGCGTGCGGGTAACGAGCTTTTCCGTTTCGCGCACCGACAGGCGCCGGGCAATGACCACGTTGGCCAGCGTGATCTGCGTGGCGGCATCCACCGCCAGCAAGGCACGGGCATGGCCCATGTCGATGTCGCCGGCCATCAGCATGGTCTGCACCGGCGCGGCCAGGTTCAGCAGGCGCAACAGGTTCGACACGGCGGACCGCGAACGGCCGACGGCATTCGCCGCCTGCTCATGCGTAAAGGCAAAGTCGGTGATCAGCCGGTGGATGCCCTGCGCTTCCTCCAGCGGGTTGAGGTCTTCGCGCTGGATGTTCTCGATCAGCGCCATCGCGGCGGCGGAGGTGTCGTCCACTTCGCGCACCAGCACGGGGACCGTGTCCAGCCCGGCAATTTGTGCGGCGCGGAAGCGGCGCTCGCCGGCGATGATTTCATACTTGGTGCCACCCGGCTCGTTGCCGACAGGGCGTACGAGGATCGGCTGCATGATGCCCTGCGCCTTGATGGATGCGGCCAGCTCGTTCAGGCTGCCTTCATCCATCCGCGTGCGCGGCTGGTATTTACCAGGTTGCAACTGCCCCAGTGGCAGTTCCGATGGTGCGCCCTGCTCGGTGGCACTGGATGAAGCGTTGTCGTCGCCGCCCAGCAGCGCGTCGAGGCCGCGGCCGAGGCCTTTGAGTTTTTTGGTTGCCATGTAGTGTGCTCTTGCTCGTCAGTGCCGCATGCCGGCATTGGGGCATGGCCCCGATGATGGCGTGCGGCACCGTTTTTTGTTTGCGTCACGGGGACAGTTTCGGGAAGTCCGGCTCGGGCATGTATTACTGGTTGATGTTCACCGGCTTGCATTCGCGGGCCTACATCGTCTTGATCCGCTCCACCATCTCCGCGCCGAAGGCGATGTATGCCTGAGCCCCCTTGGAAGACGGGTCGAACGATACCCCGGGCATGCCGTAGGAAGGCGCTTCGGCCAGGCGCACGTTGCGCGGAATGATCGTTTTAAAGACCTTGTCGCCGAAATGCTGCTCGAGCTGGGCTGAGACTTGCTGCGACAGCGTCATCCGCGGATCGAACATCACCCGCAACAGGCCAATGATCTTCAGGTCCTGGTTCAGGTTGGCGTGCACTTTCTTGATCGTGTTCACCAGGTCGGACAGCCCTTCCAGCGCGTAGTACTCGCACTGCATCGGAATGATCACGCCGTGCGCCGCGCACAGGCCGTTGAGCGTGAGCATCGACAGCGCGGGCGGGCAATCGATCAGGATGAAGTCGTAGTCCTTGTCGACCAGCGCCAGCGCATCCTTCAGCCGCTTCTCGCGGTTCTCGAGTTCCACCATCTCCACTTCGGCGCCGGCCAGCTCGCGGTTCGACGGCAGCACGTCGAAGCGGCCCGAGTCCGAGCGCAGGCGCGCCGTGGCCACATCCGCGCTGCCGAGCATCACTTCATAGGTGGAAGCGGCAAGGCCGGCCTTGTTGATGCCGGCCCCCATCGTCGCATTGCCCTGTGGGTCCAGGTCGACCAGCAGCACGCGCTGGTCCAGTTTGGCAAGGCCGGCGGAGAGGTTGACCGTGGTGGTGGTCTTGCCCACCCCACCCTTCTGGTTCGCTACGCAGAATATCTTTGCCATCGAATTTTTCTTGTGCCTTCCGGTTTGGTTCGGATTTGATTTATATCATTTATACGGTTTATATAATTTATACCGTTTATATGATTTATACTGTTTATTTCTTTTATATCGTATAAACTATTTATACCGTTTATACGGTTACTGAACGCTCGACGAAAACCAGGTGCCGTTCCGCATCCAGGCCGGGCACCCGCAGCGGCTGCAACTGCTGCACCTTCCAGTCCTCCGGCAGGCGCTCGCGTTCCTCCTGAGGTGCCGTGCCTTTCAACGCGATGAAACGGCCGCCCTCGGCCAGCAGGTGCTGCGACCAGTCGATGAAGTCGGACAGGTCGGCGAAGGCGCGCGACGTGATTACATCGAACGGCGCGTTCACGACCAGGTCCTGCACTTTCTTCGTGTAGACGGTCACGTTCTTGAGGCCCAGTTCGACCTTCACCTGGGTCAGGAAAGCGGTTTTCTTGTGCACCGTGTCGATCATGGACACTTTCATGTCCGGCCGGGCGATGGCCAGCACGAGGCCGGGCAAGCCTCCCCCTGCCCCCACATCGAGAACATTTTGCGCGCCGGCGAACGCCGGCACGGCGGCCAGCGAATCGAGCAGGTGCAGCGTCATCATCTGCAGCGGGTCGCGCACGGACGTGAGGTTGTAGACATGGTTCCACTTGCCCAGCAGCGCCAGGTAATCCAGCAACTGGTCCTGCTGCCCGGCCGACAGGTCGAGGTGCAACTCCGCCACGCCATTCGCCAACACCTGGGCCAGCGCGGTACGATCGACGCCGGCCATCAGGCAGCCTCGTCTTTCAGTGTGACGAAGCCGCCGAACCCGGCCTTCTTCAGGTGCACGAGCAGCAGCGAGATCGCCGCCGGCGTGACGCCGGAAATACGTGATGCCTGGCCCAGCGTCTCAGGGCGGTGCTTGTGCAGTTTCTGGCGCACTTCGACCGACAGCGCGGCGATGTCCAGGTAGTTGAACCCTTCGGGCAGCTTCAGGTTTTCGTAATGTTCGTGGCGCTCCACTTCCTTCAACTGGCGCTCGATATAGCCGGAATACTTCAGCTGTATCTCCACCTGTTCCTGGACGGCCGCGTCCGTCACGCCCGGACCGCCGAGATCCTGGCCGTCCACGCCGGTCAGCGTCACCAGCTTGTCGTAGTCGACGTTCGGGCGGCGTAACAGGTCCGCCAGCGAATACTCGCGCTCGATCGCCTGGCCGATGACCCGTTCCGATTCCGCCGCGGCCAGGATGCGTGGGTTCACCCATGTCGACTTCAGGCGTTCCAGTTCGGCTGCGACACTGTCGCGCTTGCGTTCGAATGCTTCCCACTGGGCGTCACCAACGACACCCAGCTTGCGGCCGATTTCCGTCAGGCGCATGTCCGCATTGTCTTCGCGCAGCGACAGCCGGTACTCGGCGCGGCTGGTGAACATCCGGTACGGCTCCTGCACGCCTTGCGTCACCAGGTCGTCGACCAGCACGCCCAGGTACGCTTCGGAGCGGCCCGGCGTCCATGGCTCCTTGCCCTGGGTTTGCAATGCGGCATTCAGGCCCGCCAGCAAGCCTTGCGCGGCCGCTTCCTCGTAACCGGTGGTGCCGTTGATCTGGCCGGCGAAGTACAGGCCCGCGACCGCCTTGGTTTCCAGCGATGCCTTCAGGCCCCGGGGATCGAAGTAGTCGTATTCGATCGCATAACCGGGCCGCAGGATATGGGCATTTTCCAGGCCCTTCATCGAGCGTACCAGTTCGATCTGCACGTCGAACGGCAGGCTGGTCGAGATGCCGTTCGGGTAAAACTCGTGCGTCGTCAGCCCTTCCGGTTCCAGGAAGATCTGGTGCGATTCCTTGGCGGAGAAGCGATGGATCTTGTCTTCGATCGATGGGCAATAGCGTGGACCGACGCCTTCGATGACACCGGTGTACATCGGGCTGCGATCCAGCCCACCGCGAATGATGTCGTGCGTCTGCTGGTTCGTGTGCGTGACCCAGCACGGCAGCTGCTTCGGATGCATCGCCGTATTGCCCATGAACGAGAACACGGGTACCGGGTCGAGATCGCCCGGCTGTTCCGTCATCACCGAAAAGTCGATGCTGCGGCCATCGATGCGCGGCGGCGTGCCCGTCTTCAGGCGGCCTTGCGGCAGCTTCAATTCCTTCAGGCGTGCCGACAATGACAACGCCGGCGGATCACCGGCGCGGCCGGCCGAGTAGCTTTGCAGGCCGACGTGGATCTTACCGTCGAGGAAGGTGCCGGCGGTCAGCACGACCGCGCGGGCGAGGAACTTCAAGCCGATCTGCGTGACGGCGCCGACGACACGATCGCCCTCCACCATCAAGTCATCGACCGCCTGCTGGAACAGCCATAGGTTCGGCTGGTTTTCCAGTCGCTCGCGGATCGCTGCCTTGTACAGGATGCGGTCGGCTTGCGCACGGGTAGCGCGCACGGCCGGCCCTTTCGAGGAATTCAGGATGCGGAACTGGATACCGGCTTCATCGGTAGCGATGGCCATGGCACCGCCGAGCGCATCGACCTCCTTGACGAGGTGGCCTTTGCCGATACCGCCAATGGATGGGTTGCAGGACATCTGGCCGAGGGTTTCGATGTTATGGGTCAGCAGCAGAGTCTTCTGGCCCATCCGGGCCGACGCCAAAGCGGCTTCGGTACCGGCATGGCCGCCGCCGACGACGATGACGTCGAATTCAGTAGGAAATAGCATGGTGGAAAGAGAAGCAGAGGGATGAATGGAGATTATAAAGTTTTTTGAGGACTGCGACTTTTTTAGGCAGAAATATTCCGTTGATGTTTCACGTGGAACGTCGTAAAAATGCGGTTGGTGGAGATGCCTGACGACCGCGGTCCGACGTCTGACGTGTTTCACGTGGAACAAAAAAGCCCGGCAAAACCGGGCTTCCTGTCACTGTTTCACGTGAAACAATCACCAGCGTTGCCAAGCATCCCAGGATGTCTTGACGATCAGGATCGTTACCACCACCAGGAAGACACGCCGCACGAAACCGCTGCCATGCCGCATCGCCAGCTTCGTACCGATCAACGACCCCGCCACCTGGCATACGGCCATCATCAGGCCAAGCTGCCACAGCAGGTGGCCGCTGTAGCCGAACCACATCAACGCCGACAAATTGCAGGCGACATTGACCACCTTGGCTACGGCTGATGCTCCCAGGAAGTCGAAGCCGAACAGCCGCACGAACAGGAACACCAGGAAGCTTCCGGTTCCCGGCCCAAAGAAGCCGTCATAAAACCCGATGCAGGCACCGATCAATACAGCCAGTAGCCGCTCCTTCAACCCGCTGTGCATCGGGGCGTGGATGCTGCCCAGGTCCTTGCGCCGAAAGGTGTAGACCGCCACGGCGATCAGCACGAACGGCAGCAGCGTGCGCATGAAATCGGCGGGAATTTTTGTGACGGTATACGCGCCGAAGAACGCGAACAGGAAGGCGGCGAACGCTGCCGGCGCCGCCGTGGTCCAGGCGATCGACACCCGCCGTGCGTAATTGACCGCCGCGGCGGCAGTGCCGAAGATGCCGGCCAGCTTGCTGGTGCCGAGCAATGTGGCCGGGGCCGTATTGCCGAACATCGAAAACAGGACGGGAATCTGGATCAGCCCTCCCCCGCCAACGACCGCATCGACCAGCCCGGCCGAAAAGGCGGCCACGCCCAAAATCGCAAAATCCAGCATCACGCCCCCGTTGTTGAACCCGCCATTGTACGGAAGAACATACCCGCTGGCTGGTGTATGCTGGAATGCCGACGCTCCACGGAGATGACATGACCGATTTTTCCTTCAGCACCGTGTCCCACATCGTGTCCGCCGCAGGCGCTGCCGGCCGCCTGGGTGAACACATCCGCACCCATTTTCCCGACGTCCAGCGTGCCCTGGTGGTAACCGATGCCGGGTTCCTCGGCACCGGCCTGGCAGCCGCCCCGATCGCCAGCTTGGAGGGAGTGGGTTTTCACGTGAAAATCTACAGCGATGTCATCGCCGATCCGCCCGAATACGTGGTTCTTGCGGCCACAAACATCGCACGCCGCCATGACACCGACATCGTCATCGGCCTCGGCGGCGGCAGTTCGATGGATGTCGCCAAGCTGATCGCCGTGCTTGCCGGCAGCGGCCAGCCGCTCGCCGAAGCCTATGGCATCGGCAATGTCCAAGGTCGTCGCCTGCCCCTGGTGCAGGTTCCCACGACAGCGGGCACCGGTTCGGAGGTAACCAACATCGCGATCGTCACCACTGGCGCCACCACGAAGATGGGCGTCGTTGCACCGCAACTGTATGCCGATATCGCCATCCTCGATGCCGAACTGACGCTTGGCCTGCCACCGCGTGTAACGGCGGCAACCGGGATCGATGCGATGGTGCATGCGATCGAAGCCTATACAAGCCGCCACAAGAAGAATCCGCTGTCCGACATGCTGGCGCGTGAAGCGCTGCGCCTGCTGGCGCACAATCTGCCAAGGGCGTGCGAAGGCGGTACGGACCGCGCCGCCAACCTGGAAGTCCGGCAGGCAATGCTGCTCGGGGCGCTGCTGGCGGGACAGGCATTTGCCAATGCCCCGGTCGCCGCCGTCCACGCCCTCGCCTACCCGATCGGTGGGATCTTCCACGTGCCGCATGGTTTGTCCAATGCCCTCGTACTGCCCCACGTGCTGCGCTTCAATGCGTCCGCCGCGGAGGAACACTATGCCGAACTGGCCTCGATCATCGTCCCGCATGCACAAGGCTCGACGGCAGCAAGGGCGGAAGCACTCGCGGCAGCGATGGAACGGCTGGCGGAACTGACCGGCATCGAACGCACCTTGCGGGCAGTGGGCATCACGGAAGCCGACCTGGACCAGCTCGCCGATGCCGCGATGCTGCAGACCCGCCTGCTCGGGAACAATCCACGCGACGTGACGCGAACGGATGCGCGCGCCATCTACGCCGCGGCACTGTAATCCGGTTGGCGCCGCCCGCGCCGTCCACATTCCTCCAGGCAAAAAAAGGGCGGGCCACGCGGGCCCGCCCTTTCCTCGCGACCGATAAAAACGTCAGTCGGGCACGTTCACGGTCGTTCCGCTGACGGTGATCGCGCTGGCACCTGGTGTCGCCGCGATCGGCGGCACGTTGGCGACCGTGATCGGCACGGTATTGCTGGTCCGGGTTACCGTGTGCACGATCTGCGATGGCGGCAGTGCCGTCGCACTGTTTTTCAGGTTGGCGTACACCGCATCCAGCGCGCGGAACAGGTAGACATGCAGCGGCACGATCAACGTCGGCAGCGCATTCGAGAAGCTGTCGAAGTGATTGCCATTGGTTACTTCGATATAGCGCAGCTTGCTGCTGGTGCCCTCCACCGAAGCGTTCAGTCCGACATACGCCCGCGACGCATGGTTCACCGGAATCAGCGCATCGGCCCGGCCGGAGACGATCACGGCCGGCTTGCCGCGCAGGTTGCCGGTGGCCTGCACCTCGGCCATGCCGGCACGCACGCGGGCACTCTGCGCCGCCAGGTCTCCGGTCAGCGCCGCGCCCGTTACGGCGTCGATGCCCGTCGCCAGCGAACGCAGGCACAGGAAGCCGTCGAGCGCCTGGTCTTCGATCCCGGTCGATGGCGACACACCCAGGTTGTACAGCCTGGCGCCACCTGCCGAGTTTTCATAGATGGGCGTGCCCAGGATGCCGTTCTGGGTGGCGAAGCTCGACGCCTTGGCCGCGGCCGTGAACGGCACCGGTGCACCGGTGGCGTCGGCCGTACCCCAGCTGAACCCGCAAACATTGTCGGTCGCCGAGAACTTGCCGTAAGCGTTCACGTACGTCACGGCGACGAGGATGTTCGTCAGCGCGTGGGCTCCCTGCAGCGGTTCGGCGTCCGCCGTCCATCCGTACGCCTTCAGGCGGGCTCGCGCGTCTGCCTGGCGCGATGCCAGGTCGTTGCCGCTCAACAGCCCTTTCTGTACCAGCGATGCGCAGCGCCCGGCCCCGCCGGCGATGCACGGCTGGTACAGCGCCGCGTAGCTCGAGTAGTCCAGCAAGGGCTTGCCCTGCGCCGTGACGTTGGTGCCGGCCTGCCGCACCGTGTACCCGGTGGTCTTGTTCGGCTGGATCTGCGGCTCGGTGGCGGCCACGGCATCGATCAGTCCGGTCGTGTCCTGTTCGGCCGCCAGCAGCGCGGAGCCGGCGCCATTCGAGATCGACGATGCGATCGTCAGCGTATTGGCCGGCGTGAACCGGACCAGGCGATTCGTGTTGTCCTTTGCCACGACCCCGTACTTTTCGTTGAGCACATAAAACGCGAATTCAATGGCTTGCAGCGTGACCTTGCCCCAGTCCTTTTCCGGGTTCTGTTGCGAGTGCGCGTGCTTGAACGCCACGCGGCCGGGGTATTGGGTGGCGAACGCGGTGCGCTGTGCATCGGTCAGGTCCGGGGCGAAAGTGGCGTTCTTGCCGGCGGCAGTACGGGATGTCCGCACGCCGTTCTGCCCGTTGACGCTGTCATCCTCGAATGTGTACAGGCCGGTGCCGCTGCCCTTGTCCGCATAGGCGACGGCGCAGTTGTTCTTCAGGCCCCACTCCCCGGCGCTGCCGATCGCCCCGTAAATACCGCGCGAGCCGCTCGACGTACCGGTGACGATGCAGGGGTTGACGGGATCGAAGCCGTTCGGTACCTGTACCATCAGCGTCACGTTTTGCCGGCCCGAGCCGTCGTCCGTGTACGCGAGGTATTCGGTACCAGCCACCATGCCGCTGCCGTTCGTCGCCACGTTCGCCGCGTTGACGTTCGGACCGTACAGCGTGCCGTACCCGCTGTTCGCGGCGATATCGAGCACCGCCCGGTAGTTCGCGAAGATCGCGTTGCGGCGCAGTTCCCGCGCCGTGGGGTTGGCCGCATCGTTGTAGGCCGGCGGCGCCGCCGCGGCCAGCCCGCTGGCGCCCAGGCCGGCGGTCAGCAAATCGTCGGTCGTGCCATCGTAGCTGGCCGATGCGATCATGCCGAGATACGCAGGCTTCTGGTTCAGCACTTCCGGTTCGTCGTCGTCGTCGCTGCCACAGGCGCCGAGCAGCAGTGCCACGGCAAGGGCGATCGCGGTTTTCGTTGTCGTCATCTGCATGGTTGTCTCTTTCCGGGGTAGGCCCGAGTCATGACTTGTTGAATGATGCGTTACCAGGTGAAAAGTCTCCTCCACAAACAACAACGCCGGAAAAATCCGGCGTCGTATCCTTGCCTCATGCCGGCCTTTTTCTTCCCAGCGCCGCCACGATTTCGCCGATGATGCCGCGCCGGAACAGCAGCACGCAGGCCACGAAGATCAGCCCCGTGACCATGCTGACGGCTTCGCCGAGCGTATTGAACCATTCGATGCCGGTGCCGCTGGCCATTGCCGTGCCGAAGTCGCCCAGCTTGTTTTCCAGTGCGATGATGATCACGGCGCCCAGCAACGGGCCGGCCAGAGTGCCCATGCCGCCGACCAGGGTCATCAGGATCACGAGGCCGGACATCGTCCAGTGCACGTCCGTCAGCGTCTCGAAGCCCAGCACCACGGTCTTCAGCGCACCAGCCAGGCCGGCCAGCGCGGCGGACAGCACGAACGCCATCAGCTTGTACTTGTCGACGTCGTAGCCCAGCGAGATCGCACGCGGCTCGTTCTCCTTGATCGCGCGCAGCACCTGGCCGAACGGCGAGTGGACGGTCCGCACGATCAGCGCGAACGCCGCCACCACGAACGCCAGTACGACAAAGTACAGCGTGAGATCGCTCGACAGGTCGATCACGCCCAGCAGCGTGCCGCGCGGCACGCCCTGCAGGCCATCCTCGCCGCCGGTAAAGCCGGTGTAACGCAACGCGAAGAAGTACACCATCTGCGCCAGCGCCAGCGTGATCATCGAGAAGTAGATGCCGGAGCGGCGGATCGCCAGGCCGCCGATCACGAAGCCCACCAGTGCCGCCCCCACCACGCCGGCCAGGATGCCGAGCTCGACAGGCATGCCCCAGTTCTTCAGCGCATTGCCGGCCACGTAGCCGGCCGTGCCGAAGAAGGCCGCATGGCCGAACGACAGCAGGCCGGTGAATCCGAGCAGCAGGTTGAAGGCGCTGGCGAACAGCGTGAAGCACAGTAACTTCATCAGGAAGACCGGATAGCCGACAAAGGGCGCCGCCAGGGCCGCCACCAGCAGGAGTCCGTAGCCGATTTGCTTGTTCATGGATGCCCTCTCATTTCTCTTTGCCGAACAGGCCGGCGGGACGCAACAGCAGCACGATGACCATCACGAAGAACACCACCGTCGACGAGAATTCCGCATAGTAGACCCGCGTCAGGCCTTCGATCACGCCCAGGCCCAGCCCGGTGACGATCGAGCCCAGGATCGAGCCCATGCCGCCGATCACCACCACGGCGAACACGACGATGATCAGGTTCGAGCCCATCAGCGGCGAAACCTGGATGATCGGCGCCGCCAGCACGCCGGCGAAGCCGGCCAGCGCCACGCCGAAGCCGTACGTCAAGGTGACCATCAGCGGCACGTTGATGCCGAACGCTTCCACCAGCTTCGGGTTCTCGGTACCGGCACGCAGGTAGGCGCCGAGCCGGGTTTTCTCGATGACGAACCAGGTGGCGAAGCAGACGACCAGCGACGCCACCACGACCCAGCCGCGGTAGTTCGGCAGGATCATGAAGCCCAGGTCGGTAGCACCCTGCAGCAGTTCGGGGGTGTCGAACGGCTGGCCGGACACGCCATAGAACGAACGGAAAATGCCTTCCACCACCAGCGTGATGCCGAACGTCAGCAGCAGCCCGTACAGGTGATCGAGCTTGTACAGCCAGCGCAGCATCGTTTTCTCGATGACGATGCCGACGATGCCGACGATGATGGGCGCGGCGATCAGCATCGTCCAGTAACTCATGCCGAGATAGGACATGCCCATCCAGGCGAGGAAGGCGCCCATCATGTACATCGCGCCGTGCGAAAAATTGATGACGTTTAACAAGCCGAAAATGATGGCCAGGCCAAGCGACAACATCGCGTAGAAGGAGCCATTGACGAGTCCCAGCAACAGCTGGCTCATCATGGCTGGCAGGGGAACGCCGAAAATTTCCATGGACCTTGTCTCCTGGGAGAGGGTGGAACTGCGGGTGGAACTGCGGGTGGAACTGCGGTTGAAACTGCGGATCAAACTGCGGGTTGGAACCGCGTGACGACACTGCGTGGCGCTATTGCTTGATACGATATTGCTCGATAAGCGGTTGTGCTGCGAACCGGACAAATCCGGGGGCCGGGACTGTGCAACGGCGCGACAGACTGGCGCGAACCCGGCAAATCCGGGCAAGGCCAGGCATGCAAGGCTGTACCGCGGCGGACAATGCGACGCCGGCATCGTGCGCCCGCGCCATGCGACACGACCGCACGTGAGACAGCACCCGCCGGTCCGGCATGAATCCGGTGCCTGCCCGACCGATGCCGGCTACCGCCGATGCCGCCGGCATCGTGGCCGGCACTGGCCGGTACACCAGCCCGGTGCGGCGACTCGCTATCGCGCCTCGCCGTGGCGTCTCACTACCGTCTCATCGTCTCACCCGGCGTACTGCTGCAAGCCAGCACGGCGGCCGGCCCCGACTGCACGCCACGCCGACACCCGCCTGGTTCAGGCCCCGATGCGCCGCATTACTTCCAGAGCGCGCACCTGGTTTCAGCCTTCGTCATGTACGCCTGATCGCCCGGGATCGTGGTCACCACCTTGTAGTAATCCCACGGGTACTTCGACTCGGACGGCTTCTTCACCTCCATCAGGTACATGTCGTGCACCATGCGGCCGTCTGGACGGATCACGCCGTTCTTCGTGAACATGTCGTTGATCGGGGTTTTCTTCAGGTGGGCCATCACCTTGTCGGAATCGTCGGTGCCGAGCGTCTTGACGGCCTTCAGGTAGTTGGTCGCCGCGGAATAGTCGGCCGCCTGCAGCATCGACGGCTCCTTCTTCATCTTGGCGAAGTAGCGCTTGGACCAGGCGCGCGTGTCGGCATTCAGGTCCCAGTACCAGCCGTCCGTCAGGTACATGCCCTGCGTGGTGTTCAGGCCCAGCGAATGGATATCGTTGATGAAAATCAGCAAGCCGGCCATTTTCATCTTTTTCGAGATGCCGAACTCGTTGGCGGCCTTGATCGAGTTGATCGCATCGCCGCCGGCATTCGCCAGCCCCAGGATCTGCGCCTTCGACGCCTGCGCCTGTAGCAGGAACGACGAGAAGTCCGATGCCGACAGCGGGTGCTTCACCGAACCCAGCACGCGCCCGCCGCCGGCCTTGACGACGGCCGCGGTGTCCGTCTCGAGCGACTGGCCGAACGCATAGTCGGCCGTCATGAAGTACCAGTCCTTGCCGCCCTGCTTGACGATCGCGCCGCCGGTGCCGCGCGCCAGTGCCACGGTGTCATAGGCGTAATGCACGGTGTATGGCGTGCATTCCTCGTTCGTCAGGCGCGACGAGCCGGCGCCGATCGAGATGAAGATCTTCTTCTTTTCCGCCGCCACTTTCGCCATTGCCAGGTTGGCGCCGGAATTGGTGCCGCCGATCAGCAGGTCCACGCCCTGCTGGTCGAACCATTCGCGGGCCTTGGACGCGGCGATGTCCGCCTTGTTCTGGTGATCTGCGGAGATGAACTCGACTTTCTTGCCCGCGATGACGGTGCCGGCATCCGCGATCGCCATCTTGATCGCTTCGGCGCCGCCGGCGCCGTCGATATCCGTGTACAGGCCGGACATGTCGGTGATGAAACCGATCTTGATCGTGTCGCCCGACACCTGCGCGGATGCGGTACCGGACAGGCCGATGGCGCAGATCGCGGCAGCGCCGGCAATGACTTTGCGCGCCATGGTCGGCATGGTTGTCGCTTTAATTATTGATTTCATTGTCGTCTCCAATCAGTAGGTGTTATTGGGCCGCCTGAAGGCGGCATGGACTTCCCCTGCCTGTCATACGCCCAGCAGCTCGGTCAGCACCGGCATCTTGGCGTTCAGTTCGGATGCAGCAAAGGTCTCGACGATCTGGCCATGCTCCATCACGTAGAACCGGTCCGCCAGCGGCGCGGCGAACCGGAAATTCTGTTCCACCATCACGATCGTGTAGCCCCTGGCTTTCAGCGTGCGGATCATCCGGGCCAGGCCCTGCACGATGACGGGCGCCAACCCTTCGGAAATCTCGTCGAGCAGCAGCAGGCGCGCGCCGGTGCGCAGGATGCGGGCAACGGCCAGCATCTGCTGCTCGCCGCCGGAAAGCCGCGTGCCCTGGCTGTTGCGGCGCTCCTTCAGGTTCGGGAACATCTCGTAGATCTCGTCGACCGACATGCCCTTCGCCTCGGTCTTCAGCGCCGGCGGCAGCAGCAGGTTTTCTTCCGTGGACAGCGACGAGAAAATGCCCCGCTCTTCCGGGCAATAGCCAACGCCGAGGTGGGCGATCCGGTGGGTCGACAGGCCGATCGCTTCCTTGCCGTTGATGCGGATCGACCCCTTGCGGGCGCCCGTCAGGCCCATGATCGCGCGCAGCGTCGTGGTGCGGCCGGCGCCGTTGCGGCCCAGCAGGGTGACGACTTCGCCCTGCTTCACGGTGATGTTCACGTTGTGCAGGATGTGCGACTCGCCGTACCAGGCCTGCAGGTCGGCGATTTCCAGCGCCGATTGCGCCGGTTCGCTGGCGGGCAGGTGGACATTCGAGGTGGCCGGGGCATTCATCAGTGCGCTCCGACCAGTTCGGTTGCTTCGGTGCCCATGTAGGCCTCCATCACCTGGGGATTTTTCGAAACCTCGGCATACGTGCCTTCGGCCAGCATCGCGCCACGCTGCAGCACCGAGATCCGGTCGCAAATGCCGGAAACCACGCTCATGTTGTGTTCCACCATCAGGATCGTGCGGCCGCTCGACACCTTCTTGATCAGCTCCTGCACTCGATGCACATCCTCATGGCCCATGCCCTGCGTGGGTTCGTCGAGCAGCATCAGTTCGGGCTCCATCGCCAATGTGGTGGCGATTTCCAGCGCGCGCTTGCGGCCGTACGGCATGTCCGCCGTGATGGTGTCCGCGAAGTGCGCCAGGTCGACTTCGGCCAGCAGTGCCATCGCGCGGTCATTGAGCCGGTCCAGCGTGCGTTCGCTGCGCCAGAAGTGGAACGTGGTGCCGAGCTGGCGCTGCAGCCCGATACGCACGTTCTGCAGCACTGTGAGATGGGGAAAGACGGCGGAAATCTGGAACGAACGGATCACCCCCATGCGGGCGATACCGGCCGGCTTGGCGGACGTGATGTCCTTGCCGTTGAAGACAATCTGGCCGGAAGTGGGGACCAGGAACTTGGTCAGCAGGTTGAAGCAGGTGGTTTTGCCGGCCCCGTTGGGGCCGATCAGCGCATGGATATGGCCGCGCTGAACCTTCAGGTTCACATCATTGACAGCAGTGAAACCCTTGAACTCCTTGGTCAAATTCCTCGTTTCCAAGATGAAGTTTGACATCGCGTCTCCCTGAGGATTCTTTACATACTGCTAAAATTTTTTGTCGATCATACGCACAACAAATTTGCCAAACAATACCGTATAACTACCATGAACTTTTGCATAAACGCTACGCAACCAAAGTAGATTTGCGCTTTGCGCAACAACGCTAAATCCGGTCAATTGCAGCTTGCATGCCGTATCCGTACTTCTTCCTCTCCTATTTTTGTCATTTTTCGCCTGCCGTCAACGCACGAATTGTGCAGCACAGCAGTATTGCCGATGATATTGACGCCTTGCAAAACAAGCAGCGAATCATTCCCGGCGCATCTCGGCGACCAGCGTTTCGACCAGCCTGGCAGCCCCCATCCGGCGCGCCCGCCCTACCCCTGTTCCACACCATAAGGACATCAATTCCGTATCGCCGCGCTTGGCGGCTTCGAAGCGGATCGGGCCCGTCAACGCATTCTGCACCGGATACGGCGGCACCTCGTCCTCGAACTCTTCCATTTGTTGCATGAACCGGTTGACCAGGCCGCGCGCGTAGCGGCCGGAGAACGCCCGCGTCAGCCGGGTTGACGACGAACCGGCGATTTGCAACCGGTGCTTGTAGGCCGGGTGGATGCCCGATTCGTCGGTGACAAGGAACGCCGTCCCCATCTGGACAGCGGCGGCACCGAGGTCCAGGCGTTCGCGCACGTCCGCCCCCGTCATGATATTCCCGGCCGAAATAACGGGAATCGTGACCCCGGCAACGACCGCTTTTAACAGGGCCAGCGCATCGAGCGTGGCATCGCGCTGGTCGCCGATGAACGTTCCGCGGTGGCCGCCGGCTTCGATGCCGGAAGCAATCACCGCGTCCGCCCCCACCTCTTGCCAGGCGATCGCTTCGTCGACATGCGTGACCGTACCGATCACGGCAATGCCCGCGTCGTGCAACTGCCGTACCTGGCCGGCCGACAGGATGCCGAAAGTAAAGCTGGCCGCTGCCGGTTTCAATGCCAGCAACGTGGCGAATTGCGCGGAAAAATCTTCGCACCATTTGAACGGCAGCGCCAGCTCGGACCAGCCCAGCGACGACCACACGGGTTTCAACAGTTCCACGGCACGGGCAATGTCCGCGCGATCCGGGTTCGGCTGCTCCTGGATAAAGAAATTGAGCAGGAATGGACGGTCCGTCAGTTGCCGGATTTCAGCAACCTGGCTGCGAATGGCGTCGGGCGCCAGCAGCGAGCACGCCAGCGAACCCAGCGCGCCGGCATTCGAAACGGCCGCGACCAGTGCCGGCGTATTGGCGCCGCCGGCCATCGGCCCCTGGATGATCGGATGAAGAAACAGCGACGAAATCGGGAATTGCAGCGTCATGATGCCTCCTAGGGCCTGTGGATAAGCTTATGGATATCCACAGGTATCGTTTGTGCGTAAACGGTGCGGCTGTCAAGATCCCCATTTTTGTCCAAAAACCGTTCCTCGGCCATACAAGGTTTACGCGTGTGGTTGTGCAGTTCGTAAACCGTTGATTCTACTGCTCCGCCGCTACTTATCCACAGAAAGCGCAATCTGTTAACAATCACTATCAGTATGTATACCTGCTTTATTTGTAAACCGACGACGCTGTGCGCCGCCGGAATGGCTCGTCCAGGATACTGGAAACCGGATTTGCAGAATTCGACCGCGCCCTGCGAGACCGTTCAGTAACGATAAAAACGGAACACCAGCGAACCGCGCTGGATTACAGAACGCTTTTTTGATGATGAAAGGCCGGCGGACGCACTGGTGGCAGGGTGGCTGGCTGGCAAAACGGGGGGATTTCAGGGGGGCTGTGGATAAGCTCATGCATATCCACAGGGTTGGATGTGCGTAAACCGGTCAGTGATGGGTAACCGGTTTTTTTGTTCAGAACTCGTCCTGCTCCGATACAATGCTTGTCCAGCTGGTTTACAGGACCGTAAACAACTGATTTTGTGGATGTTAACAGCTTTATCCACAGCGACTGCGCGGTTTACTATCTACTACCAGCTTTATATTTATATTTATTCTTGTAAACCAACAGCGCGCAAAACATGGAAAACCCGCCTGCAATGCTTCCAAATCCCATGTCTGCAGGAAAAAAAATACGGTTTGGCATCATTTCCGCTCTCGCGGAAGAGCAGGAAGGCCTGATCCAGGCCATGCAGACGCCTGTTCATCACTCCCATGGCATGCGCGAATACACGTGCGGCACGCTGTGGGATGTCGACACGGTGGCCGTGCTGTCGCGTATCGGGAAGGTGGCAGCGGCAATGACGGCGGCAACGCTTGTGGAAAAGTTTGAAGTTACCCACATCCTTTTTACCGGCGTTGCCGGCAGTGCCGACTTCAATGTCCGGGTCGGCGACGTGGTGATTGCCGAAGCGCTGGTCCAGCACGACATGGATGCTTCCCCGCTGTTTCCCCGCTTCGAAGTGCCGCTGACGGGCCTGTCTCACTTGCCGAGCGACCTGGGCCTGAGTTCACGCCTTGCCGATGCTGCTGGAATCTTCCTGGAAGGCATGAGCGGCCCCACAGTGCACCGCGGCCTCATCGGCAGTGGCGACCAGTTCATCAACGACGGCGTGCGCCTGGCGGCCCTCAAGGACGCCTTGCCGGGCCTGCTGGCGGTGGAGATGGAAGGTGCCGCGGTGGCGCAGGTGTGTTTCGAGCTGGGAATCCCGTTCGCGGTGATCCGCACGATCTCGGACAACGCCAACGAAAGCGCCGCCGGCGACTTCATGCATTTCGTGAAAACCGTTGCTTCGCGCTACGCCTTCGGCATTCTGGAAAATTTCTGTCGCAACTGGACGATGGCACAGGAAGCTCCAGGCGGGGCTATGGCCGTTTTGACGGGTAAGAGCGGGGCTGGCACGAATTAAGCTATTAAACGCCGCCACGGTCCCTCACAAGGGTTCTCAATGGCATCCGGATCGGTATCCGGCCACGCAGGACGAAAAAATGGCGCCGAAGCGCCATTTTTGCTATTGCGGTGGGTGTGATGCGGTTCAGGCACCGAGCGTCATCAGGCTGGCATTGCCACCGGCCGCCGTCGTATTGACGCACAGCGCCCGCTCGGCGATCAGCCGCCACAACGGGATCGGGCTGTCCGGCGTGGTGTCGACGACGGCGACCAGTGCGCCGTCGCGCTCGGCCAGCGGTACCCGTACCTGGGCCGCCAGCGGCGACTCCACCAGCGCGATCTGGAAATTGTCCTTCAGCGCTTCCAGGCTGCCCACCACGTGCACCCGGTCCAGCAGCGCCGCCGGCAGGTCGGCAGGCACCAGCCCGGTCGAGTGCGCGACCACCACGGCGCGGTTGCCCGTTGCCAGGGCCGCTGCCAGCTGGTTCAGCAGCGCATCCTGCGAATCGGCGAAGCAGGCGATCGTACCGCGGGCTTCATAGCGCAGCGTGTTGCGCTCGCCTGTCGGGCCCGGCAGCACGGTTTCGGTGCCGAGCGGCGTCGAGCGGACATACTGCTCGGCCAGCGCCGCCAGCTTGTCCTTGCCTTTCGCCCGCGCCCACACGGCCAGCGCATCCACGCTGGGCGTCGATTGCCGCGCGTGCGTCTCGACCGGCGCGGCGGCCCGTTGCAGCCGCTTCAGGTACAGCGGACCGCCCGCCTTCGGCCCGGTGCCGGACTTGCCTTCGCCGCCGAACGGCTGCACACCGACGACGGCACCGACGATATTGCGATTCACGTAAATGTTGCCGACATGCGCGCGCGACGTGATGTAGTCGATCGTCTCGTCGATCCGCGAATGCACGCCCAGCGTCAGGCCGAAACCGCTGGCATTGATCTGGTCGATCACCTTCGGCAGCTCGGCGCGGCTGTAGCGGACCACGTGCATCACGGGACCGAACACTTCCTTCGTCAGTTCGGCCAGCGAACGGATCTCGAGCACCGTCGGCGGCACGAACGTGCCCGTGGCGTCGCCCGGCAGCCCCAGCGAGAAGTGCGCCACGCACGACTGCCTGGTTTTCTCGATATGCGCCATCAGGTTCTGCTGCGCCTCGGTATCGATGACGGGGCCGATATCGGTCACCAGCCGGTCCGGGTTGCCGATCCTCAGCTCGCTCATCGCGCCCTTCAGCATCTTCATCGTCTTGTTGGCGATGTCGTCCTGCAGGAACAGCACGCGCAGCGCCGAGCAGCGCTGGCCGGCACTGTCGAACGCCGACGCGATCGCATCCTGCACCACCTGCTCCGGCAGCGACGAGGAGTCCACGATCATCGCATTCTGTCCGCCCGTTTCGGCGATCAGGGGGATATCGCTCCCTTCCGCCACGGCGCGCCTGGCCAGCACGCGGTTGATCAGCTGCGCCACTTCCGTCGAGCCGGTGAAGATCACGCCTTTCACCCGCGCATCGCTGCACAGGCCTGCGCCGACGACTTCGCCGCGGCCGGGCAAAAATTGCAGGGCCGCGCGTGGAATACCGGCCTCATGCAACAGCTCGACGGCACGATGGGCAATCAGCGGCGTCTGCTCGGCCGGCTTGGCCAGCACCACGTTGCCGGCCGCCAGCGCGGCCGCCACCTGCCCGGTAAAGATCGCCAGCGGGAAGTTCCACGGGCTGATGCAGGCGACAGGCCCCAGCGCCTGCACGTTTTTTTCAAGCCGGACCTGCTGCGCGTAGTAACGCAGGAAGTCGACCGCCTCGCGCACCTCGGCAATCGCATTCGGCAGCGACTTGCCCGCCTCGCGGATCGCCAAAGCCATCAGTTCGAGCATATGGGCTTCGTACAGGTCGGCCGCGCGCATCAGCGCCGCGGCGCGCGCCGTCGGTTCCACCGATTGCCAGTCCGCCGCGGCGCCGCTGGCGCTGGCCAGCGCCAGCTCGACGTCGCCCGCGGCGGCTTCGGTCACGTGGCCGACGATATCGCCCTGTTGCGCCGGGTTCAACACCGCCTGGGGCGATTGCCCTGCCGCCGCCGGGTCGGTCGGCAGCGGCGCGGCCAGCAATGGCGCGGCCGTCCACGTGCGCGGCTGCGCCAGCGCCTGCGCGACTTCGCGCAGCACATCCTCGTTCGACAGGTCGAGGCCTGCCGAATTCCTGCGCTCGGCCCCGAACATGTCCGCCGGCAAGGCAATGGCCGGGTGCGGCGCGCCGCCCTGGCTGCGCGCGACATCGAGCGGGTTCTGGATCAGCGCATCGACCGGAATGCTTTCGTCGACGATCTGGCTGACGAACGACGAATTGGCGCCGTTTTCCAGCAGCCGGCGCACCAGGTAGGCCAGCAGCGTTTCATGCGTGCCCACCGGCGCGTAGATGCGGCAGGCCTTGTCCAGCTTGTCCTTGCCCACCACCTGGTCGTACAGCGTTTCGCCCATGCCGTGCAGGCACTGGAATTCGTAGTCGTCGATGCCGTCGCGCTTGGCCCACGTATAGATCGTCGACAGCGTCTGCGCGTTGTGCGTGGCGAACTGCGGGTAGATCACATCGGTGGCGGCCAGCAGCCGCTGCGCGCAGGCGAGATACGATACGTCGGTGTACACCTTGCGCGTGTACACCGGATAACCCGGCATGCCTTCCACCTGGGCGCGCTTGACTTCGGCATCCCAGTACGCGCCTTTCACCAGCCGCACCATGAACTTGCGGCCGCTGCGGCGCGCCAGGTCGGCCAGGAAATCGATGACGAGCGGGCAGCGTTTCTGGTAAGCCTGCACCACGAAGCCGATGCCTTCGAAACCGGCCAGCGCCGGGTCGAACGCCATCGCTTCCATCAGGTCCAGCGACAGTTCCAGGCGGTCGGCCTCTTCGGCATCGATGTTCAGGCCGATGTTGTATCCCTTGGCGAGAAGGACCAGCGCGCGCAGGCGCGGCAGCAGTTCCGTCATCACGCGGTCGCGCTGCGCCCGGCTGTAGCGCGGATGCAGCGCCGACAGCTTCACGGAAATACCCGGGCCGTTGCGGATGCCGCGGCCGTTCGACGCGCGGCCGATCGCGTGGATCGCCGTTTCGTAGCTGGCGTAGTAGTTCGCGGCGTCCGCCTCCGTCAGCGCGGCTTCGCCCAGCATGTCGTATGAATACCGGTAACCGCGCGCTTCGTTGTCGCGGCCGTTCCTGATCGCCTCGTCGATCGTCTGCCCCGTCACGAACTGGTTGCCCAGCATGCGCATCGCCAGGTCGACGCCCTTGCGGATCAGCGGTTCGCCGCCCTTGGCGATCAGTTTCGTGATCGCCGATCCCAGCTTCTCTTCGCTGGACGAACCGACCAGCTTGCCGGTAACGAGCAGGCCCCAGGTGGCCGCGTTGACGAACAGCGACGGCGATTCGCCCAGGTGGCGTTTCCAGTCGCCCTTGCTGATCTTGTCCGCGATCAGGCGGTCGGCGGTGGCCTGGTCCGGAATGCGCAACAACGCCTCGGCCAGGCACATCAGCGCCACGCCTTCGTCGGACGACAGCGAGAACTGGTGCATCAGCGCATCCACGCCCGAGGCGCGGGTGCGCTTCTGGCGCACCGCCGTCACCAGGCGGCGTGCCAGGTCCTGGGCTTGCTGCGTGGTTTCGGGCCCGCGGTCGCGGATCTGCGCCAGCAGCCATTGCACGGCCGTGCGCTCGTCGCGCCGGTAGGCCGCCGTGATCGCCGCGCGCAGCGGCGACGGGTCGCGCAGGATTTCGGCTTGCAGGGCGTTGAAAGGGACTGGGGCATTCATGGGAACAATCTTTATCGAAGGGTTAACAAACCAGGCAGCTACCTAGCAAAACACGCCCGGCAAACGACGTCTGCGGAGCGTGTTGGGGTTACGGCTTGGTACGACTTTGGTGGCTGTTGCCAATGATTCGATTGTATGCGGGATTCTTCTGGATTAATTCTGGTAATGCTGGGGGCTAGCCATACAACATTTTTGGTGAGAGAATTTAACCAAATAAAATTAATGGTGGGGATAGACGATGTTAGACAAGATCAGCAAAAAGATCCTGATGGAACTGCAAAGCGATGGCCGCATCAGCAATGTGGAGCTGGCCGCCCGGGTGAACCTGTCGCCCGCCGCATGCCTGGAACGGGTGCGCAAGCTGCACGATTCGGGCTATATCCTGGGCTATACCGCCCAGCTGAACCCGCAGTTGCTGGACGTTTCGCTGCTGGTCTTCATCGAAGTGGTGCTGGACCGCACGACGCCGGAAGTCTTCGATGCGTTCAAGCATAGCGTACAACTGATCCCCGAGGTGCTCGAATGCCACATGGTGGCCGGCGGCTTCGATTACCTGGTCAAGGCGCGCGTGAAGGACATGGCGGCCTACCGGGAATTCCTCGGCAAGACACTGTTGCAAAAAGGCGTGCGCGAAACCCACACTTATGCGGTAATGGAAGAAGTGAAGAATACCAGCAAGTTGCCCATCAAATAAGCGATCGAACAGGCGCGGCCCGCTCGCCGGCGTTGCGCCGGAGGAGACCAGATGCAGCGCACAGCATTGCAGTATGCGGGATGGACCGTGGGCGCCATGGCGGCGGGCAGTGTGCCGGCCTGGCTGGTATTCGGCGACGCGGCATTGTGGCCGGCCTTGCTGGCGGTGGCGATCGCGGTGCCACTGGCCCGTTTCGGCGGCCGCCCGGGCCGCGATGACGGCCCGCGCCGCTTCGCGGCCACCGTTGGCAATGAAATCGATGCGATCATGATCGGCGCCGCGGAAACCTCCTATTTCATTGATTCCATCAAGACCAGGATCGGCGAGGATGTCGAAACGTCCGGCAGCATTGCCACCGCCACCCGGCAGAATGCCGCCACCACCGGCCAGATCGCCGTCAACGCCGAGCGCGCGGCCCTGGTCGCCCACCGCGTGCGCGAAGAAACCGTGGCCGGTCGCGCCGAGGCCGATACCGGACTGTCGCGTATCTCCGGCGCCAGCAGCGCGGCGCGGACAGCCGCGGACACGATGGCCGACCTGCGCCAGAAGGCAGGCCGTATCGCCGGTATCACGGACGCGATTTCGGAAATTTCCGCCCGTACCAACCTGCTGGCGCTCAATGCCGCGATCGAAGCGGCGCGCGCCGGCGAACAGGGCCGCGGGTTTGCCGTCGTGGCCGGCGAAGTGCGCCAGCTGGCGCAGCGTACCAGGACCGCCACGGACGAGATCAGCCAGATGGTGCGCGAGATTAACGACCAGGCCGGCAAGGCCAGCAGCGGCATGACCTCGCTGGCCGAGGCCGTGACCGGGGCCGCCGGCAACGTGCGCACCGTGCACGCCCTGCTGACGAACATCGAACACTCTTCGCAGGAATCGGAACAGGAAATCGGCCAGATCGCGCACGCGTCGCGCGAACAGGTGGCCACGGCCCAGGTGATCGCCGATGCGATCGCCCGGATCCGCGACAGCATGCTGTCCACCGACCGCGACCTGCCCCGCGTGGCGGCTTCCGCGATGGCGCTGGCCGAGCGCGCCGAGATCATTGCCGGGGCGCTGGCCGAGGCGGGCGTGCCGACGTCGCATGACGCCGTCCGCGCGGCGGCCCAGCGTGCCGCCGCCGACGTCGGCCGCATCTTCGAGGACGCCATCGCCAGCGGCAGGATCACGCGCGAGGCGCTGTTCGACCGCCGCTACCAGCCGGTGCCCGGCACCAATCCGCCCAAGTACACCACGCAGTTCGACACGTTCACCGACAGCGCGCTGCCACCGCTGCAGGAAGGATTGCTGGCGGCGATGCCGCAGCTGGCCTATGCCGGCGCGGTCGACGACGGCGGCTATTTCCCGACGCATAACAGGAAATATTCGCAGTCGCTGACCGGCGATTACGATGTGGACATCGTCAACAACCGCACCAAGCGCATCTTCACCGACCGCACCGGCCGGCGCTGCGGCAGCAACACGCGGCCGTTCCTGCTGCAAACCTATAAACGCGATACCGGCGAAGTCATGCACGACCTGTCGGCGCCGATTCATGTGAACGGCAAGCACTGGGGCGGGTTCCGCATCGGCTACAAGTCGGCGGGCCACTGACGCCAAAGCAAACCGGGGGACAGGCCATTGCGGCCTGTCCCCCGGTGTCGCATGCCTTGTGCACCGATGTCAGTGCGTATCGACCTTCGGCGAGCTGTTCGGCGCGGTGCGTTGCGCCGTCGACTGCATGCCTTCCATCTGCGCGCGCAGCCACTTGTGGGCGGGGCTGCGGGCATCGCGTTCGTGCCACAGCATGTCCAGGTGCACGGCGGGCAGCGTGAACGGCAGTTCCTTGTACACCAGCGCGTCCGTCATGCCGGTCGAGGCGATCAGGTGCTTCGGCAGCACGGTGATCAGGTCGGAGTTCGCCACCACGCGGCCGGCGGTGAAGAACTGGTTCACCGTCAGCAGGATGCGGCGTTCGCGCTGCAATTGCGCCAATGCCTCGTCCACCAGGCCATGCGCGCGGCCGGAGAAGCTCACCAGCAGGTGGTTGGCCTCGCAATAGCTGTCCAGCGTCAGCTCTTCCTTCGCCAGCGGGTGATTGCGGCGCATCACGCACACGTAGATGCCGGAGTACAGCCGCTCGTGGCGGATCGGCGACGCCGTTTCATACGACAGCTGGGCCGCCACGCCGGGGAAGAAGCCGACCGCCAGGTCGATATCGCCACGCAGCAGCATCGGCCGCGGTTCGCGGGTGGTCAGCGGCACCATGCGTACGTTGATGCCGGGGGCTTCCGCCTCGATCGAGCGCATCAGCGAAGGCAGGAAGAAGGCGGCGGTCGCATCCGCCATCGCCAGCCGGAAGGTGGCATGGGCTTTCGAGACATCGAACGAACCCGGCGCCACGGCCGATTCGAGCGATGCCAGCGCGCTGCGCACCGAGGGCCACAGGGCTTCGGCGCGAGGCGTCGGCTTCACGCCGTAGGCCGTGCGGATCAGCAACTCGTCTCCCAGGCTCTCGCGCAGGCGCTTGATCGCGTTCGAGACCGCCGGCTGCGTCATGGCCAGGTGGCCCGCGGCGCGGGTCAGGTTCTGCTCGGTCATTACGGCGTCGAATACGCGCAGCAGGTTCAGGTCCAGCGTCAGGAAACTCATGATTCAGTCATTCAGAGGAGTGATGATTTATATTGGGAAACAGAATTGGATTGATATGTTGCGCTGCACTATAGTTACACTGATTTTATACGCAAACAGAACAAAACATGTCGAATTTCGTTTCCGCAGCCCAATTCATGCCGTTGAGTGTCGGCGATGCGCTGCAAGTCCTGCTCGCCTGCGCATGCGCGGTGGGTTTCCTGGTGCTGTTCAAGCCTTTGCTGCGCGGGCTGGCGCTGGCGGCCGTGCTGGTGGTGAAGCCGAAGCTGTCGAGGGAGCAGCGCCTGCAGCGCCGCCAGATGCGCGATGCCGCCCTGCTCAAGCGCATGCTGAACTCGCAAAAAGTGTCGCCCAGCGAAGCGGCCGAGCTGCGGGCGCTCGCCGCACGCGCCTGATCCTCCGGACTGTTCGAAAACCGGGACCGCCGGCTTGCCGCGGTCCCGGTTTTTTTCAGCCGTACGGCGTGTACTCGAACCCGTTGCCGATCACTTTCAGCAGCGTGGTCTGGTTTTCGTTGCTTTCACTGAAATCCCGCAGCACGCTGGCACGTTCGGTGCCGCTGCCCAGCGCGTTGACCCAGTTGTCGAAGCCGGCCTGGTCGGGCGCCCGGTCCAGCACGTTCTGGTACAGCTTGGTGACGAAGGCACTGTCGCTGAGCGAGCTGCCATACAGCCTGGTGAATTCGTCGCTCTTCAGGAACTCCCGGGACACGTCCAGCAGCGACATGCCGTTGTCCATCTGCTTCATCCAGAAGCCAAGGCCGGTGCTGTCCGGGGAGCGGTCGAATGCCGCCTGGTACAGCCGGTAAGCCTGGCCACCCGTGCCATCGATGTCCAGCGCCACACTGACATTGGAGAACAACAGCCGTTCGACACCGTCGAGCATGTCGGCGCTCGTTGACGACAAGTATTTCTCGACAACGGTCGCGCCGGTCGCGGTGCGGCCCACATCGTAGTTGCTGCGGTTGTACCCGTAAATCACGGTGTCGACGCCGGCCCCGCCGGACACTTTGATGCCGATGCCCAGTCCCACCAGGTAGTCGTTGCCGGCGCCACCCGCGGTCACGGTGCGCAGCGTTTCGATCGACAGCAGCTCGGGGTTCGCGAGCTTGTTACCTGCCAGGTCCAGCACGGCACCGGTCGGCACGCTCAACAGGTACTGGGTCCCCGGCTTGAGCTGTATCGCCGGATCGATGGTCAGCGTGTTGCCGTTGATCGTGACCCGGCTGTCACTGCCATAATAAGTTTCCAGTATCACGCCGGTGCTGTCGCGCAGGGTGATCAGTCCATTGCTGGAGTTGCTGCCGCGAATGATAGCTTCGTTGAAATGCATCGTGATGTTGTCCAGCGGTGCGACGTTCATGGCTGGCGAACGGGAAACCAGGGCCGGGCCGGTCGTGTCGCCGCTGAGCGCCAGGGCATGCAGGGTATAGCTGCCCGTCATGTCGGTGGCGGTACTGTTGTAATACGACGTATCCGGCGATACCGCAATGTAATAGTCGCCTGCAATGCCGGATATGAACGTATACGTGCCGTCCTTGTTGTCGGTGAGATACCCGGCTCCAGCCTGGTCAGGTGAAGTAATCCGCAACTGTACGTAGCCAAGCGCCAGCGAACCTTCGCCGCTGCCGGCACCATGCAACTGGAAGGCGTATTTGGCGCCGTTTTGTAACGTGACCTTGAACGCATCGGTGTCGCCCGTGTAGTCGAGCACCCCGGTTACCTTGCCGCCTACCGTCAATTCACCACTGGTGGTCTTGCCCGCCGCATAATCATCGACCGAAGGCTCGCTCACCGAAAGCGTATAACCGCCGGTACCGCGCGAACCGTTGTTGCTGACCGTGAAATAGTAGTCGCCGGTTGTATCGGCCGTCAGCACGCGGTATTCCGCCACGCCCTTCCTGGCAAACTCGAACAGGTTGGAATTGCCGTAGTAATCGGCTGCCCGGCCGCTCAGCGACAGCCCGTCGCCACCGGTCAGGGCCTGCCCTGTCAGCGCTACCAGGTACGCTTTGCCAGCGGTGACGGACAGCTTGAACACGTCCGAATCCTGCGGAATCGCCAGCTTCCCCTGGACCGGACTGCCGACGGCGACGGCGGCGGCGGTGGCTTGCGTGTCGCCGTAATCATCCTTCTCGCCCACCACGGCGCGTACCTGGTATTTGCCGCTGGTGTAGTAATTGTCCGAAATTTCCAGGTAGTACTTGCCGCCCGCCGCGGGTGCGTATTGCAGCAGCATCGGCGTGGAGGAATCGATGTAGGTGTAGCCGGACGACGTTGCCACCACGGTGCCGTCTTCGGCGATCAGTTTCAGCATGCCCCCACTGCCGTAGTAGGCCGGGCTGCCGGTACCGGCGCCCAGCGTGAACCAGTACGTGGTACCGGCGCTCAGCTGCACGCCATACCAGTCGCGGTCGCCCTGCACTTCGAGTGTGCCGGACGTGGCGGCTGCGTCGAGTATCAACTGGCCGGCACCGGCCTTGTTGGCGGCATGGTCGTCGACTGTCTTGCTGACGGTAATGTTGTAGTTGGTGCCCGAATTGTACGAAGTGCTGGCAGCGATATAGTAATCGCCGGTGAGCGTGGCCGTGAAGGACGTCGGACCCGAGGAGATGTACAGGTTGACACCCACCCCGTTCGGATCTTCCAAGCGCATGCTGCCGGAACTATTGCTGGTGCCGTCCGGATTCCAGTTCGGCGTGATCGTGTAGGTGATGCCTGCCTGAACGGAAATCTTGAAATAATCGATGTCGCTGCTGCCTTCCAATGCAGCGGACGTTTTTTGCCCGAGCGTGAGTACTTTCGCCACGGCCCGCGTATCGCCGATGTCATCAGCCACGCCCGCGCTGGCTTTCAGCGTGTATGGCGCAGCCTTGTAGCTGCCAGAGTAATCCTGCTCGCGCGCTGCGACATAGTAAGTTCCGCTGCTGGCCGCTTTCAGGGTGGCGTTGACGATACTGCCGCCGCTGGTGGAATTGTTGATGTAGTTGCCCTGGCTGTCATAAAAATACAGCGACCGGAAATACGTGTTCGGTGACGTGGAAGTCAGTTCGAAGGTATAGAAATGATTCGCGGTCAATACGATCTTGAACCAGTCGCTGTCGTTCGCGGTGTCGAATATGCCAGTCGCTTTTCCCCCTGGGGAAACGATGCCGCGCGTGGAGGTGTTATCGGTATAGTCGTCGGCCATGGCATTTCCAGAAAGAAAAGCCTAAATGATATCAACTTATCTTTCCGGGAAACTATCAAAATGTCACGAGCAACATGACCTGTTGCTTTTTCATCCGCCCAGCAGCTTCGGTTTCAGGTCCGCATCGGCCGGATCATTGCCGATCCAGATGCGCAGGATCGCGTTGTAGTACGCCACGTCCGGCACGGTCTCGCCGATCTTCCTGCCGTTGAGCGTGCACACGGTGCCGGTGCCGGGAATCCAGTCCACCAGCAGCACGTCGCCTTTCTTCAGGCCGGGAATGGCGGCGAACATCTCGCCGAACGTCTTGGTCTGCGGCAGCAGGCGCGTGCGTTCCGCGGCGTCCGTGTTCGCGTTCAGGCCCTTCATGAACGCGTCGCCGAAGTCCTGCGACGTGAGGTCGCGCAGGCTGACGATCTGGATGCGGCGCGCGCCCTGCACGGCCTGGATATCGGCGGCGGTGGTTTTCTTTTCCGGCAGGTACAGGCCCAGCGCATAGACCTTGAAGATCACCTTGGTGCGCAGGCCGGCGCCGTTCAGCTTCAGCGCCTGGCCCTGGACGGTGGCCGTGTCGTCGAATTTCACGCCGGCCACGTCGGTGGCGGCGAAGGCCGGCAGTGCGGGCAAGGCGGCGGCAAGCAGCAGCGCGCAGGCGCCGTGGATCACTAATCTGCGGGAAGGATTCATCGTGTCTCCGGAGGGATGTTGTGGAAGTGCCGTTGCACTATACCACCGCCCTGCCCGGTTCGAGCACGATCATGCTTTTTCGTGAAGCGCGCCGCTCAGGCGGCCTTTGCCGCTTCCAGGCGCTCGTATTTGGCGCGCAGCTGGTCTTCCGATTCGCGCCATTCCGGGTTGAACGGAATGCACGCCACCGGGCACACCTGCTGGCACTGCGGTTCGGAAAAGTGGCCCACGCATTCGGTGCACTTGTCCGGGTCGATTTCGTAAATTTCCAGACCCATGTAGATCGCTTCGTTCGGGCACTCGGGCTCGCAAACGTCGCAATTGATACAGTCGTCGGTGATCATCAAAGCCATGGCAACCTCTAGGCGGCGTCGAGTGCCGCGATTTTCCTGCGCAACCAGCGGTCGACGGACGGGAAGACGAACTTCGAGACGTCGCCGCCCAGCTGGGCGATCTCGCGCACGATCGTGCCCGAGATGAATTGGTACTGGTCGGACGGCGTCAGGAACAGCGTCTCGACATCCGGCAGCAGGTAGCGGTTCATGCCCGCCATCTGGAATTCGTATTCGAAGTCGGAAACGGCGCGCAGGCCGCGCACGATCACGCGGGCATCGTGCTGGCGCACGAAATCCTTCAGCAGGCCGGAAAAGCTCTCCACCTTCACGTTCGGGTAATGGCCCAGTACCTCGTTGGCGATTTCCAGGCGCTCTTCGACGGTGAAGAACGGATGCTTGTTCTTGCTGTCGGCAACGCCGACCACCAGCGTGTCGAACAGGCCCGAGGCGCGGCGCACGAGATCTTCGTGACCACGGGTCAGCGGATCGAACGTTCCCGGATAAACGGCTACAACCATTGCGGCTCCCTGCATTTTGCACGAATCAGACGCGCATTATGCCTGAAACGCGGAAGCGGGTTTACCCCGCCCGGCGCTGCAACAGGTGGAAGTGCACCATGCCGGCCTTGTCCTGCCGCACCACTTCCCAGTTTTCCAGCCAGTCGGGCGCTTCGCCGTCCTCGTCGATCAATGGCTGGCCGGACTCGGCATACACGAGGCCGCCCTCGGTGACGAGCCTGTCGCACAGCGGCAGCGCGCGGGACAGGAAATCCTCCTGATACGGCGGGTCGAGGAAGATCACGTCGAAGCGCTGGCCGCGCTGCGCCAGCGATTGCGCCAGCGCCAGCGCATCGGCACGCTGCACCACCACATTGGTGGCGTTCAGCTTTTCCTGGATCGTCTGCAACTGGCGCACGATGACCGCGTTCGCGTCCACCATCGTCACCTGCTGGGCCCCGCGGCTGGCGGCTTCGAAGCCGAGCGCGCCGCTGCCCGCGAACAGGTCCAGCACGCGCACATTGCCCCAGTCGCCGCGCAGGTGGTTGAGCCAGTTGAACACGGTCTCGCGCACCCGGTCCGGCGTCGGCCGCAAGCCCAGCGCCTCGAGCACCGGCAACGGCGTGCGCTTCCAGCTTCCGCCGATGATGCGCACCTGCTTGGCGTGCTGCGGACCGTGGACGGGAACTTTGGCGGCGGGCTTTTTCTTTTGCATGGGAACGTGACACGAAAATGACCGCGGGACTATATCACGGCGTCAAACCCCAAGACGGACACTGTCCACAGGAAACGTTACTGAAAATCGGCGACAGTCCCCGATTTTTGGCAACAGTTGACAGTTCCAGCTTCGATTGGCTCTTCAATCGCACAAGGTACCTGGAACCGGGGTCAGACCCCGAATTTCGGAAATATTGCCAAAAACCGGGGTCTGACCCCGGTTTTTGGCAACACTCAATCGCACAAGGTAGGAAGGTCGGGGTTGGCGGCGAAGTCGAACAGCCGCTCCAGCTGCGACAGCGTGACGCGGTCGGTGGAGATCTCCAGCCCCGGCAGCTCATGGCGTGCGACCCAGCGCACCTCGGTTGTCTCAGCGGTGTCCGCCAGTAGCGCGCCGCCGGTGGGGCGGCACAGCACGAACGCCTTGTACACGTACCACGCCTGCGGCGGGTGCGGGTGGACGCGCTTGTCCCACAGCGCCAGCAGGCGGACGGCTTCGGTGTCCAGCCCGGTTTCCTCGCGCACTTCCTTTACCGCCACTTCGAACGGCGTGCAGCCGACGTCCGCCCAGCCGCCCGGCAGCGACCAGCGCCCGCCGTCGTGTTTTTCGCGCGCCATCAGTACTTCGTCCGTACCGTTGAACAGCACGGCGCGGATGTCGACTTTCGGCGTCGGGTAGCCGCGTTCCAGCGCGATCGCATCCCGTAGTTGGGAAACGGGCTGGCCGGTGAGGTGGCTGAGCATCTGCTGGCTCAGCGCCAGCACTTCCTGGTAGCGCTCGGCGTCGAACACATGCGGCTCGTAGGCCAGCCCGGCCTGCGCCAGCGCTTGCAGCCGCTGCGCGATGCCCAGCCACATGCCGTCCGGCGCCGGTGCGGCAGTGGCGTCCGCGCCAGTTGAAATGGTGTCTGATGCGATGTCGGGGTGCATTGCGAGCTCCACAGGAAGATAACCCGGTCAGGCTACCGTTTCCCGGACTGGAGCGCCAGTACCGGCCATGGCAGATAGTTGCCATGCAGGCCGGTTCGGTACCGGAAACCATGATGGCGCCGCACTGCAAGCCACCCGCACTACAAGCGGCCATGTCGCAAACCTGGCGTGCGGACCTTGCAGCCCTTACTTGACGTCCGCGGCCAGCGTGTTGAAGTCGTTGATCCAGCCCTGCATGCGTTTCTGTGCGTGGGCCTTCTGCTCCGGCGTTGCGATGCCGATCACGGTGTGCACCAGGCCGATCGAAGCCTCGGTGTTGGCTTCATAGAAGGCCTTGCGCTCGGAGTTGTCGAGGCGGGCGAAGCTTTCCCGGATCAGGCTCTGGATCTGTCCGACCGCCTGCTCGCGGGTCGGCTTTTCCTGCATGATGCGCCGCGCCAGTGCAAGCACGCTGCGCTGGCGGCGCATCCGTTCGTCGAGCCAGATCGCGTTATCCAGCGGGCGCGCATCGGATGCCTTGCGGATGATGTCCTTCTGCTCGCGCGAAAAACTGCCGAACCACAGCTCGAACTGCTCCATCGATTTCTTGTAGCGGAAAGCGTTCTGGTCTTCGCGGTCGCCCTTCATGTTCTCGCGGCGGAACTTGTCGTTATTTTTCGCGAACTTCTTCTCCATCTGTGCCAGCTGCTCGGGCTTCAGCGACAGCGCCAGGTCGGCGATATCCGGCGCCGCCTTCAGCAGCAACGCCTGGGTGCGTGCGCGGATATCGTCGTAGTCGGCGCGCAGGTCGGCGGGTGTGGGATTGCCGCGCAGCTGCTGCTGCGCGCGCTGCATCACGTGCACGTAATCCTGCAACTGCGTCTTGCGATGCCAGCGGAACAGGTCGTCGATATCCTTCTTGACCTGGTCGCTCTGCTCGCCGTCGAAATCGACATAGTTGTCCAGCCACCAGTACAGCAGCGTGTCGCCGTTGTTGTAGGCCAGCTTCAGCGAGCTGCAGGCCGTCAGCAGTGCCAGCAGGGCGATGAGGAACCAGGTACGGAAAGACGATGTCTGCATGTTAAACTTTTGCCTATTATTAACTGAAACGAATCCAGCATATGAATGTAGTCATTCTCGCTGCCGGCATGGGCAAGCGCATGCAATCGGCACTGCCGAAGGTGTTGCACCCGCTGGCGGGCAAGCCGCTGTTGTCGCACGTGATCGACGCGGCGCGCACCCTTGCTCCGGCCAAATTATGTGTGATTTACGGGCATGGCGGCGCCACGGTGCTGTCCGCCCTCGAAGCGCAGAAGGCGCGCGGCGGCGTGGAAATCTCCGCCGCGCTGCAGGAACCGCAACTGGGTACCGGCCATGCCGTGATGCAGGCGCTGCCCGTGCTCGATGACGCCGTGCCCACGCTGGTGCTGTATGGCGACGTGCCGTTGACCTCCCCCGCCTCGCTGCAGCGCCTCGTCGATGCGGCCGGCAGCGACAAGCTGGGCATCCTCACGGTGGTGCAGGACGATCCGTTCGGCCTGGGCCGCATCGTGCGCGAAGGTGGCAGCAACCGTATCGTGCGCATCGTCGAGGAAAAGGATGCAACGCCGGAAGAACGCGCGATCAGGGAAATCAACTCCGGCATCATGTGCATTCCCACCGGCCGGCTGAAGACCTGGCTGGCATCGCTGGAGAACAAGAACGCGCAGGGCGAGTACTACCTGACGGACATCGTGGCCCGCGCCGTGGCCGATGGCGTCGAAGTGGTATCGGCCCACCCGGCGGCCGAGTGGGAGGTGCTGGGCGTGAACAGCAAGGTGCAACTGGCCCAGCTCGAACGCATCCACCAGAACAACCTGGCGCTGGCGCTGCTGGAAAAAGGCGTGACCGTGATGGACCCGGCCCGCATCGATATCCGCGGCGAACTGGTGTGCGGCCGCGACGTGACGATCGATGTCGGCTGCGTCTTCGAAGGCAAGGTCACGCTGGCGGACGGCGTTTCCATCGGCGCCCACAGCGTCATCGTCAACGCCGCGATCGGCGAAGGCGCGCAGATCAAGCCGTTCTGCCACATCGAGGAAGCCACGGTGGGCCCGAAATCGGCCATCGGCCCGTATGCGCGGCTGCGCCCGGGCACCGCGCTGGGCGAGGACGTCCACGTCGGTAACTTCGTCGAGATCAAGAACAGCCAGGTGGCCGCGCACAGCAAGGCCAACCACCTGGCCTACGTGGGCGATACGGACGTGGGTTCGCGCGTCAACATCGGCGCCGGCGTCATCACCTGCAACTACGATGGCGCCAACAAGTTCCGCACGGTGATCGAGGACGACGCCTTCATCGGCAGCGACAGCCAGCTGGTGGCGCCGGTCACCGTGGGCGCGGGCGCCACGATCGGCGCCGGCACCACGCTGACGAAGAACGCGCCGGCCGGCAAGCTGACGATTTCCCGCCCCAAGCAGCTGACGATCGAGGGCTGGCAGCGCCCCGTCAAGACAAAGAAATAGGCGAATCCGAAGCAGGCGATTCCGCAGCAAGCAATTCAGAAGTAAGTAACTGCGCCCTGCGCCCTTCCGCGAACCGCACCAGGTCGGGGAAGAAGCGCTCGAACCCTTCGGCGATGGCGTCGCGGTGCCGCACCAGGTCCTGCACGCCGTCGCGCAGCAATTCGCCATTGCGGCTCAGGCGGCGCGATACCCGCGCGATCGTTCCTTCCACGCCGTCGAACGTCGCATATCCCCCCAGCCAGTCCTGCCGCACCAAGTAAGGCAGCATCTCGCGCAGGCGTGCCGGCAGTATCGGCTCGTGCGCCGCCAGCGCACGGTAGAAGCGGGCAATCAGCGCTTCGCGCGGCACGTCGCACCATTGCCGCCAGTGCCGGCTCAACTCGTGATCGTAGAACACGTCCAGCACGATGCCTGCATAGCGGCGCCTGCCCTCCCCGAACAAGGCCTTCGATGCCAGCACCGCCGGGTGGCTGTCGGTATAGGTGTCGATGTGCCGGTGCAGCGTGATCTCGCGGGCGATTCCGGGCGGGTAGGCAGCGACGTCGTTGGCCTTGACGAAGTCGCCCAGCATCGCGCCGACCATCGCCGCATCGTCGTGCCGGGCCAGGTAAACGTGGGCAAGGTAATTCATGCGCCATTCTAGCCGCTGCGACCGGGCGCCGCTGTGGACAAGCGTGTGCACAAGGGCCTGCACAACCGGTGCACAGGCGGTGAAGAAGTCGGGTTGCCCGCTGGGACGGGCATGCAGGCCTGCCTTCAGAGTCGATTGGGGATAACGTTGTTGACAAGGGGGCGGAAAAGGCAGGGATAAGCCGTGCATAGCTCTGTATGGCGCTCGACGGGCGTGATTTCGCCCTTTCGACTCACTGGATAACTTTGTGGAAAAGTGCAGGGAAAGCATGTGGACAGCCGGCGCCGCACGCTTTCTGCAGGGTGGCGTGCCTGCTGTTTCGGCACGTGCTGTCATCAGGGGAATGAAACCGGCCGGGCCGGCCGTCGGCAGCGCATTCCGGTGAATAATTCGTCATTTATGCACAGTCAAATAAGGCAACCCGATTAAACAAGCCAGGATGCAAGCTGTTGCGGCATTCGTCCGGAACGTGGCCAGGCATCCCGTGGCCTGCCGGCATGGCTGTGGGTAATTATGTGGAAAAGCATGTGGTCAAGCCGGTATAAGCTGGCGATAACCCGGCCTTTCACAGTGGAAAAGCCCGTGGACAAGCGGGTGCGAAACCGGTGAACAGCCTGTGGATGAGTGTGGATAAGTGGCTGCCGGCATGCCGCGTCAGACGGCAATCCGGGTCTCGAACTTGCTGCGGAACGTGGCGAAGTAAGCCTTCACATTGCGCACATTCGCATGGCTCGTGAACAGGCGGTGCGCCAGCGCATGGTAGGCGGGCATGTCTTCCACCTGCACCACGAGCACGAAATCCGGCCCCGGCGATACCCGATAGCACTGCAGTACCGCGTTTTCCTGCGCCACCAGTGCCTCAAATCCGGCCATCCGCTCGGCCGCCTGTATGTCGAGCGTGATCTCGACGATCGCCGTCAGCCGCGTGCCCACCTTGTCCGGCGCCACGATCGCCACCTGGCGATCGATGACGCCCGCATCGCGCAGCGCCTTGACGCGGCGCAGGCAGGTTGGTGCGGACACATGCACCAACTGCGCCAGCTCGGCGTTGGTAATGGCCGCGTTTTCCTGCAATGCGTTCAGGATGCGCCGGTCCAGCTCATCCAATGTCATTTCCATGGGTGTCTCCCGAAGTAGATCGTTAACGTGAATCAACTCTTCCAGACATTTTTTCGAAGAGTATTTCCATAGGGCATAATTATTAAAGAAAATCTAGAAAAAGACACTATGCCGTGAAATTTTGCATAAATATTTCAGTTATTTTGATCGAATAATTCATGCTCCATTAGGCATGAAATTTTATTTCATTATTCTAATGAATAAGTAAGCATATTTCCACAGGCCTGCTCTACGATGGCCTCCATATCAACGAATACTGTAGAGGTCATCATGTGCGGCATCGTCGGCGCGGTAGCGCAACGTAACATCACCCCGATCCTGATCGAAGGCCTGAAGCGCCTCGAATACCGCGGCTACGATTCGTGCGGCGTGGCCCTGCATGCTGATGGCCGCCTGCAGCGTTCGCGCAGCACGTCGCGCGTGGCGGAACTGGAAAAGCAGATGCAGGAAGTCGGCCTCCAAGGTTTCACCGGCATCGCCCACACCCGCTGGGCCACGCACGGCGCACCGGCATCGCACAACGCGCACCCGCACTTTTCCCCAACGTCCGACAATGCCCGCATCGCGCTGGTCCACAACGGCATCATCGAGAACCATGACGAGTTGCGCGCCGAACTGACGGCGCTGGGCTACGTGTTCCAGAGCCAGACCGATACCGAAGTGATCGCTCACCTGGTCGATCACCTGTACACCGGCGACCTGTTCGACACCGTGCAAGTGGCTGTCAAGCGCCTGCACGGGGCCTATGCGATCGCCGTGTTCTCCCGCGAGGAACCGCACCGCGTGGTGGCCGCGCGCCAGGGTTCGCCGCTGATCGTCGGCCTGGGCAACGGCGAGAACTTCGTGGCGTCCGATGCGATGGCGCTGGCCGGCACCACCGACCAGATCGTCTACCTGGAAGAAGGCGACGTGGTCGACCTGCAGCTGGGCCGCGCATGGATCGTGGATGCCGACGGCAGGCAGGTGGAGCGCGAAGTGAAGACCGTGCACGCGCACACCGGCGCGGCCGAGCTGGGCCCGTACCGCCACTACATGCAGAAAGAAATCTTCGAACAGCCGCGCGTGGTCGGCGACACGCTCGAAGGCGTGACCGGCATCATGCCCGAGCTGTTCGGCGACGAAGCCTACAAGGTCTTCAAGAAGATCGACCGCGTGCTGATCCTGGCCTGCGGCACCAGCTACTACTCGGGCCTGACGGCCAAGTACTGGATCGAATCGATCGCCAAGGTGCCGGTCAGCGTGGAAATCGCCAGCGAATACCGCTACCGCGACAGCGTGCCGCATCCGGACACGCTGGTGGTCACGATTTCCCAGTCCGGCGAAACGGCCGACACGATCGCCGCGCTGAAGCACGCCCGCTCGCTGGGCATGGAAAACACGCTGACGATCTGCAACGTGGCCACCAGTGCCATGGTGCGCGAATGCAAGCTGGCCTACATCACCCGTGCCGGTGTCGAAGTGGGCGTGGCGTCCACCAAGGCGTTCACCACGCAGCTGGCCGCGCTGTTCCTGCTGACGCTGTCGCTGGCACAAGTGAACGGTCGCCTCACGGACGAGGAAGAAGCGGCGCACCTGAAAGCGATGCGCCACCTGCCCTCGGCGATCACGGCCGTGCTGGCGCTGGAACCGCAGATCATCGCCTGGTCCGAGGATTTCGCCCGCAAGGAAAACGCGCTGTTCCTGGGCCGCGGCATGCACTACCCGATCGCGCTGGAAGGCGCGCTGAAGCTGAAGGAAATCTCGTACATCCACGCCGAGGCATACCCTGCAGGCGAACTGAAGCACGGCCCGCTGGCGCTGGTGACGGAAGAAATGCCGGTGGTGACGATCGCCCCGAACGACGCGCTGATCGAAAAGCTGAAGTCGAACATGCAGGAAGTGCGCGCCCGCGGCGGCCAGCTGTACGTGTTCGCCGACGTGGACTCGCGCATCGCCTCCGGCGAAGGCGTGCACGTGATCCGCATGCCGGAACACTACGGCGTGCTGTCGCCGATCCTGCACGTGGTGTCGCTGCAGCTGCTGGCGTATCACACGGCGCTGGCGCGGGGTACGGATGTGGACAAGCCACGGAATCTGGCGAAGTCGGTGACGGTGGAGTAAGGGGGAGCGTTTTTCAAAAAACGCCTGTGGACGAACAATAAAGTCGGCCACAAAACAATAAAGTCGAACACAAGACAATAAAGTTAGACACAAGCGGACGCCGGGACTTTACTCGGCAAAGAAGCCCATGTGTGCCATGTTCCGGCCACATGGGTTTTTTACATCTGCTACTTGATTTTCGATGAACACTGACTAGGGCGAATAAAGTTGGTCGGGCCGAATAAAGTTAGTCGGAGTGGCCCTGCCTGTCGCCACCTTCATGGTGGCGGCAGCGGGCAGGCTCATGTACAGTGAGCCTGCAACCGGCCGCTTTCGGCCCAGGCTGTGTAAAAACTCAGAAATGGATAGAGGTGATCAGTCTGCATCGGCCACTGCATTTCTTCAGTTTGGAGGGGCGCTACGGAAGCTGTTCCCATCTTTCGAGCTCGGCGACTGGACCAGCAGGGTGAGCGCCGCAAACGCACGTTGTAATGCCCGTAAAAGGGCATATGCCCTGACTGCTTCGAACATGCCGTCGACACCAAGTAACGTCATCAAGCGCTTAAGGTTATAGGCGAGTACGTGCAGGCTCATTTCGGTCTTCACTCGTTCCATTCCTTTCGTTAGAAAGTGCGTCACCCCCATCCAGGACTTGATGGTGCCGAACGGATGCTCGACCGAGCAACGCCGGATTCGCATGGCGTCCGGATTTTGTTCAAGACGCTCCTGCATGTCGTCAAGCACGTCCTGGTGTTCCCATCGCGTCACCCGGCGCTCCTGGCTCGGCGTGCACTTATCCTTGAGCGGGCAACCCTTACAGTTCGAGCTCCAGTAGCGATGGAGTGTCATGCCCTTTTCAACGCTGGCAAATCGCTGGATCAGCGATTTGTCAGCCGGGCAACGGTACTCGTTCTTCTCTCGATCGTAGACGAAATCAGCCTTGTCAAATCGTCCGTCGGCCTTGGCATTGGACGTCTTTGTCGCTGGCACTACTGCAGTGATGCCGGCTTGGCTGCATGCCAGGACCTCTTCGCCTTTGAAATAGCCGCGATCAGCGATCGCAGTTAGCGTGGTGGCCCCGATTGCAGTGCGAGCCTTCTTGGCCATTGCTGAAAGTTGATCGCGGTCGCTGCCGATATTGGTCACGTCATGCGCCACGATCAGGTGGTGCTTGGTGTCGACCGCAGTCTGGACGTTGTACCCGATGATCCCTGAGCCTCGCGTCATCATTGAACGGGCATCCGGATCGGTTAGCGAGATCTGTGTTTCGCCAGTCGCTTCCAGCGTCGCTTCGATCTCCTTGAGCGCCGCCATCTGTGACTTCATTGCCGCGATCTTGTCGTTCAACCGCGTGCTGCGCGCTTGTTTCGTCGCCGGTTCTTGCCTGTCGGCCGTGTCCAGGTCCGCCAGGTAGCGAGCAATGTTGGCCTCGATCTCTTCCATCCTGCGCTTGAGCTTGGCCTGCGTGAAATTGCGGTCACTGCTGTTGACTGCCTTGAACTTGCTGCCGTCAATCGCGACCATTGCATCGGAAAATAGGTCGAGTTGTTGGCACAGTACGATGAACTGTCGGCAGACATTACGAATCGCTTTGCCGTTGTCCTTTCGGAAGTTGGCGATCGTCTTAAAGTCCGGCGCCAGCCGCCCCATCAGCCACATCAGCTCGACATTGCGCTGCGCTTCGCGCTCAAGACGCCGGCTCGACTGAATGCGGTTGAGGTAGCCGTAGATGTAGAGCTTGAGCAGTACTGCTGGATGGTAAGCTGGTCGCCCTGTCTTCGCTGGCTGCACACGCTCGAAACCGAGTTTGCCCAGATCGAGTTCATCAACAAACACATCAACCACGCGAACGGGATTGTTCTCAGCTACGTAATCGTCCAGCAGTTCGGGCAGTAACGTCCCCTGTCCTCGATCCTCGCCTTCGATGAAGCGCTTCATATTGCACCTCGGTTGATGAGATACTTACGCAACGTTTACCGATCTGGTTTCGTTTACGCGGCGCGACGTTTTTACACAGCCTGGGCCAGGAGCGGACCTTCAACCTGCAACAAGATCCAAAAGCCGAAACTTACATTCAGGAAGGAGAGTACGACCGAATGACCAGTGCGAAACACACCAAAACCGATGGAGCCGCCGCCGCAAGATACGCAGCGGGACTGCTGGGCATAGCGACTTGTGCAGAAACTACCGCAACATCAATGGCTGAAGATGCCGGTAAAGTCGACGTTAAGTTTTCGTTTCGACATATTGCGTCAACCGGGAAGCTTATAACTGCTCACGCCCAAGTGAAGGCTGGACCGTCTTACCGACAAAACTCATCAGACGCAACCCAACTTCGTCTTGGCATAGACAAGGCGACGCTGCAAGCATTGTCAGGAACTGGTATGCCCGGAGTGGTAATTTGGGTGCCGCCACCTCCGATGGACCGACTGTACTGGTATGCTGCTGACCCTCGTGCCATACTAAAAACTCCAGTAAAAGTGAAACGAACGCAATACATTCGTCCCTCACTGCGACATGATTTATCACGTTTTTATGACTATGCTTCATGGACCCGGGGATATACAAAGCAGACTGTTGCCGCACTCCCAGACGTTCAAGTGATGGCGAAAGCGAAATTGGCCTACAAAGCGTTGAAGTCTCACACTTGGATTAACCCATTAGTGGGGACACTTGAAGTATCTAGACTGGCTTGGCGCCACATCACACGACGTTCGAAGTCTGTAGGGCGTCGTACCATGTCTCTAAGGATCACTCCTTATCTCAAAGCATTTCTCGCGAGTCCGCCCGACCGGTACGCTTGCAATATCTTCGATATTCGAGAATCCGGAACACGGACTATCGAAACTAGATATCTTATGTGCTGGTATCGACAGGCGCTTACTATAAAAGGCGAGAGCTACTCGCTCCTCGTTCGTATACGGGAAGAAATTACATTTCCGACAAACTGGGCAGCTCGCCCGCTCAGTACCTCGGACGTTACGCAGGTGGCGACGTTAGCCGCTTGGTGGGCGAAGAAAGATAGTTGACGTATCTCCCTCGGATTGCTGTACCGACACATTTTTAGAACAACGAATCGCTCTTTTTCCGTGTCATCAAACCCAGCATGGTTGAGACAGATACGTCGACGAACATTGTACCCTTCTATGCGTCCGACGAAGGGGCTACTGGACGAAATAAATTTGCACTCGTCAAGTTCCGTATCAGTGTCATGGCCGACTCGCACGCTGTAGTTGATTACACTAGAGCAAAAAAATAAATGTCACTGCTCACAACGCCAAGGGCCGCTTTGGGTTGCGGATTCAACCGGTGAACGCAACACGCTAAACTGACTGGGTAAGTCATGAGGAGTGTGCACATGAAGCAGAGACCTCGAATCTATTATACGGACAGTCAGAAGGCGTTGATGTGGGATCGCTGGAAACAGGGAGAATCGCTTCAAAAGATCGCCGAATTGTTCGGTCGAAATCACTCTTCTGTCATGGGGATTTTGGCTGAAACGGGTGGGATACGCCCGGCAGAAAGATGTCGTTCCAAGCTTGCTTTGACATTGGCCGAGCGTGAGGAAATATCGCGTGCAGTGGTTGCCGGCTAGTCGATTCGCACAATTGCTGCCTCCCTCGGACGAGCGCCATCGACAGTGAGTCGAGAAATCCGCAGAAATGGTGGCTTGGAAATTTATCGTGCAGGCCGGGCCGACGAGCATGCATGGGTCCGAGCGCGGCGCCCCAAGCCGTGTAAGCTGGTAGAAAATCGAGAGCTCGCCGACATCGTCGCTAGCAAACTCCAATCGCAGTGGTCGCCTGAGCAAATCGCTGGCTGACTGAAGCAGACCTACCCCGGCAGCGAGGTCTACCACGTGTCACACGAAACGATTTACCGTAGCCTCTACATACAGGCCCGTGGTGCATTGAAAAAGGAGTTGCTGGAGCACTTGCGACGGACGCGGAGTATGCGAAGGTCACGTCACCACACGCAAAAAACAGACAATCATGGACGAATCGTTGATGCGGTTTCGATCAGTGAGCGACCAGCTGCTGTGGAAGATCGAGCGGTACCTGGGCACTGGGAGGGAGATCTGCTCTTCGGAAGCCACAACAGTCAAATCGCTACGCTTGTCGAGCGCCAGACACGTTACGTTATGCTGGTGCAGGTGGCTGGCAAAGACACTAAAACAGTCATCGATGCACTTATTGGGTCGGCTCTCAATTTGCCGCGGGAACTGTACAAATCCTTGACTTGGGATCGTGGCAAGGAAATGGCCGGGCACAAGCGTTTCACGTTGGCGACTGATATAAAGGTGTATTTCTGTGACCCGCAAAACCCCTGGCAGCGTGGATCAAATGAAAATACCAACGGGTTACCATGTCAGTATTTTCCTAAGGGGCTAGACCTATCGACGTATTCTCAAGAGCATCTTGACGACGTCGCAAGAAAACTTAACGAACGCCCCAGGAAAACACTCAACTATGAAACGCCAGCACAACGATTTTTAGATTGTGTTGCGTCGACCGATTGAATCCGCAGTCGAAAGCGGAAGTTCGGGACAACTTTGAACAAAAGTGGCGGTACGAACTCGTCTTTAAAAGCGCCACAAATTCAACAGCCCCATCGGGGGCCGTTTTTCTATGCACAGAGATAGCTATTCATTGAAAGAACAGCGCCTCCATATCCTGAATCGCTTGGGGTGTGGGAGCAGTCGCCTGACGCAAAGCCGCACGGCTTCTTGGATTCATGCCTCTTACCGCTGCGTAGACGCGCGCACGCCAGTAGTTGAAGGGCGTCAGCCTTTGTGCTTGGGCTTTGGCAAGACCAGCATCGCGGAGTTTCTCCAAAAAGGACGCATCGTCAGGTGCGCGAGCATCCTCGGCCATCTTTGCTCCCAATTCTCTAAACTCACCCTCCACACGAGACTTGATCTGGTAGACGTCATCCCAGGTCGCGAGCTTTTCTTGTCGATTAGGATCCGCGCTCCTGAAGTTCACGACCACGCGCGGAAACAGATCGTTCGCGTCATCTACAACCACCTCGATCTCTTGAAACGACGCGCGTTCGGTCCACGGCGAAAAGCTGAGGCGACGGACCCCATCCTTGAGAACCAAGTCTTTGGCCAGCTTGGCTTTGGAGTTGCAGGTATTACAGATGGGCAGCAAATTCTTAGGATCGACTCCGTATAGCGGGTACACATCTTTTGCCAGAAGGTGGTCGTACGGGCCGCGCCACTGCTCATTGTCGTTCTCGTCAGCACGAACCTGAGCAAGGTATTCGGTCCCGCAAACGCAGCACACATTGCCATTGCCTGGCGCGTTGCCGTGACGGAAGCGAGCGTAGTGGTCGTCGATGCATTCACCACATGCCTGCTCCACGGCTTTGAGCTTCGCAGTGCGCTCGAACAAGTGAACTGCAAGAATTTTCAAGGCGGGAAATACTGAGTCAGGTATGACTGGAAGCGGCTTTGTCCGATCAGCCAGAAATGTGCAAGGCTCTGTGTTGAGTGCCAATGCGTCCTTGAGGGTTTGCTTCTGCCGTTGATGAAGCGCCGACAACTGCGCCACCAAAGCGTCAATCGCTGCACAAGTCGGCGGATTTCCAGCTACTGCAGCGCACAGGCCGGCGGGAAGGTTCGTTTCATCGACCTGCCGCCCCTCAAGCGTGGCGAGCATCGTCGCTCTAAGAAAGCGATTGAGTCCGTCGAAAACTTCGGACTGCTGAAGATGGGGTCTAATTGCAAACAGCATCAGGGGGCCCGCAGCTTGTTGATGAGGTACGAGCGTTCCATCGACTCGCCGAGTGAGTCTTCGAGCCAGTCCAACTTTTCTTGATTCGTAAATTGACGATCTGCCAGCCTCTCACGAATTTCCTGGACAGCCGTCTCGGAGATCGTTGCACGCAGGTTAAAGTGTTTTTTGATCAGCACGTCAAACGATGCGCCAAAAGTTTCTCCTGGCGGATTCGTCATGTCAGTCACGCCGTTGACCTTCTTGAAATGGAACACCGCTTCGCGGGGTAGTGAAGAGACCAGAAACGGCGAGTGCGAGGAGATGATGGCCTGGGCTTTTCCGTTGGTCTCATTCGCCTTTTCAAAGTCCAGGTGAAATCGGGTGCGCCAGCTTGGGTTCAGGTGCGTTTCAGGCTCGTCGTAGAGGAACAGCGTCTCATCGTCCCCGAAGAGTCGGACGGCGCCCAGTGTCAACAGAAGCTGTACTTCTCCGTCGCTCAAGTCGTCATACGCGACAGTTCGCTCGCCATCAGACATCCAGAGTTCCAGCACAGAAAGAGGGAGCTTCCCTTTCAGCGGCTTCTCAACATGGCCTTGAAAGTTGTCGCGACGCAGCTCGCGTTTCATGCTCCCCGACCATTCATCAACGCCAAGAAGTTGAAGCTTGTACAAGGCCGAGAACCACTCGTCGGGCTCTCGCGAGTCGTTAACCATCCGACGGATAACTTCCGGGTCCGCGAAATCGATTTCGATGTCGCCGGCCAAGTAGTCCAGTTCCAGCAACTCATACTCGGCCTCGCTGGTTCGTGGGGAGATCGGCGTACACCTGTGTGGTCCCGCCAATTCGATCAAGCGCTTGATGTCGCGAGCGTTGTCCGAAGCAGTCGCCTGCCCACGCAGGTCGTACCTCAACACCATACGCGCTGGATGGCGGAAAGGGATTTCATCCCATACCTCGTCACGATCAGCATGCGGGAGCATGCCGATTATCGCTATCAGCAGCGCCGCGCAGTCATAGTCAAGGAAGAGGTTTCTGGGTATCGCCGTGTCGGTCTCGCGCAGCCTGAAGAGGCTCGATTCGGGATCCTCGCCTTCGGCAGCGAATATGCCCGGGTTGCGCCTGAGATAGCGCTCATTGATGGCCAGCGTTGCCCGTTCATCCACTTCGGGCTGCGCAAGCTCCTTCTTCAAGTTTGCCCTGACCCGAATCACGTCAAAGTACTGAAGCGCATTGCGCATGAAGGCTCGCTGAAGGTTTTCGGACATGCCGGAGGCGTATCCGATGACCCGTGGTAGCGCCAACTCTTCCAATGAGCCATCCGACGTGATCTCACTCCATGTCCCCTGGGCCGGGTCCGCAACACCATCGTGAGGCTGGCCAACTAGCTGGTGCACAACAATACGAAGGCGATTCCGCGTGTCCACGACGAACCGGCGTAAACCTTCGTAGCGCGACGATCCCATCTCGTACGTAACGCGGAAGTCATACCCAAGAGGCATACGAACCCGGAAGTCCTGTCGCTGCAGCCTCTCAATGTAGGCAAAGGCCTCGGCGATGAGTTCCATGACCTGCGACTTCCCCGAACCGTTGGCACCAATGAGGACGGCCACGTCACCCTTCACTGTTGAGAAGTCCAAGGCCTGATCCTTCAGGCCTTTGTACTGCCCGAACAGCTCGATCGACAACAGCTTCATGCAGCGCTCTTCCGTCCTCGTCTTGTACTGGTCGGCGGTGCTTCCTGCTGCAGTCGGCGGAGCAGTTCGCTAGCTGGTTCATCATTCGGGTCTTGCGGCACCAGTTCGCCGCGGAAGGCCTTGGCTAGCAGCGCCGGGGTCAGGCGCTCGGTGACGGTTCTTGCAGTTCGCAGCCGGGCTTGAAGGCGGTCGGCGAAGGCGAAAAGGGTTTCGACGCGGCGGACGATTTCGACCTGTTCTTCCTTCAAGGGCAGCGTTAACGGAAGCGTTCGTAAGTCCTCAATATTGATGCCTGTGTAAGCAACACCCTTGGTCACACCGGTCAGCCATCGCTGACATTCGTCACTAGCGATCCAGAGTGAGATGTAGGCAGAGGACGCCAGGGCTTGGTCAACCGGTACAACCGCAACCTCACGGGACACATTCCAGCCCGCCATGTCGTCTGTCGCCACAGCTACACCGCCGAGGGTGCCACGTACGTTCACAAGTACCTCGCCGCCACGCAGCACTGTGCGTCTGTACTCAGCTGAAAGGTTTGGATCGATGAGCTTCATTCCATCGAGCTCGAACCGAAGCCAGCGAACGTTGCTTGTACGCAAGCATGGCGTGCCACCCGGCGTTTCATCGCCAAGTTTGACCACACCGTATGTGATGACCCGATCTGGCAAACAGATTGCCTGAAGGGTCGTCTCCGCTCCGTGTTTCAATCCCCGCGCTATACGCCAATCCTCCGTCAAGCGCCCTGAGAACGCGGCGGCGAGAACGGATTGGCGAAAGCGTTTGAGGATGGGTGCGATGCGGGTCAGGCGGGTGTTGACAGCGTCCACACGGGCAAGGACGATGTCGATTTTGTCGGCGATGCGTTTTTGCTCATTCTTCGGTGCCAGGACGAAAGGCGCCTGTCTTCCAGCCTCCGTTCCAAGACGAGGCATGTTCACTCCATGGCTCACATCGGTCACGTAGTTCAAGAACCTGGGATGGCGAAGCCAATGGAACAGGTAACGGCCATCAACCGCTTCGGAGGGCTTGATCGGTACGATTTCTGTTGTACAGACACCTGGCTGATCGGCGAAGGTGACCTTGTTGAGATAGGGGCGCAGTTTCCCGTAGAGAACGTCACCAGCGTCGAACCGGTTCTTTGTGCTTTTTGATTGACGCTCAGAAAACATCACTCGTTGAAGTACCTTGGTGGTGTCCTTCTCAATGTCTTCGAGTTCAAGCACCCAAGTGTCGGGCGTGAGATCCTCAGGCTCGGCCTTTACGGTGGCGCCATAGAGCACAACGCTACCGAGGTTGGTCTCAACCCATGAGGTGGGCAAGGTGCTCACAGCGCTTCCTCACCGAGTTCTGCCAGGATCGCCTCCAGCTCCGCCAAAGCGCCGTTCAGCTCTGCGACCGCCTCCCGCGCCAGCACCGCCGGCTCGGGTAGGTCGGCCGCATCTTCGGCGCCGTCATCCTTGAGCCAAGCGATGTCCAGGCTGTCGCCTTTTTCGCTGGCGATCCAGTCGCGGCTGAAGCGGCGGAATCGGCCCTGATCGCCCTGGTCCTGCCGCGTGGCTTTGCCGTTGGGATCGTCGCCGTACGCGGCGATGAAGTCCGTAAAGTGCGCGTCGGTAAGCGGGGTGCGTTTACCGAATTTGGGCGCGTTGGCGCGCATGTCGTAGACCCAGGCCTCTTGCGTGCTGCCCGTTGCGGCCTGGCTGACTTTCTCGAAGAACAGCACGTTGGTTTTGACGCCCTGGGCGTAGAAGATGCCGGTGGGCAGGCGCAGGATGGTGTGCAGGCGGCACTTGTGCATCAGGTCGCGGCGGATGTCGGCGCCCACGCCGGCTTCGAACAGCACGTTGTCGGGCAGCACCACCGCTGCGCGCCCACCGTCCTTGAGATGGCGCACTATGTGCTGTAGGAAGGCGAGCTGCTTGTTGCTGGTGGCAAAGGTCAGGTCGTCGCGAGTGGGGCCGCCGCCGCCCTTGGCAGTGCCGAAGGGAGGGTTGCTGAGAATGATCTGGCTCTTGGGCAGGCTGCCACCGGCGCTGCCCAGCGTATTGCCAACATGCACGACGCCTTCATCGTCGCCTTCCATGCCGTGCAGCAGGCAGTTCATAAGCGCCAAGCGGCGGGTACCGGGTACCAGCTCCATGCCAAGGAATGCTTGGCTACGCTGGAACTTGCGTTCTCGTTCGTTTAGCTTGTAAAGGTCGTCGGTCTGGTCTTTGATGTAGCGGTCGGCCGCGATCAGGAAGCCGGCGGTGCCGGCGGCCGGGTCTTGCACGGTTTCGCCGGGCTGTGGCTTGATGACTTTGACGATGGCGTCGATGAGCGGACGGGGCGTGAAGTACTGTCCGGCGCCGCTCTTGGTTTCGCTGGCGTTCTTCTCCAACAGACCTTCGTACAGATCACCCAGTCCGTCTTGCCGGGCGCTGAACCAGTCGATGCCGTCCAAGCTTTTGACGAGCTGTTCCAGGTGGCGCGGTTCTTTCAAGCTGGTCTGCGCGTCTGCGTAGATGGCGGCGATCAGCCGGTCTTCACTGGCGGATAGCTTGAGTAGGGTTTCGCGGTAGTGGCGCAGCAGGTTCAGGCCACTCTTGTCGCGCAGCTCCGGCCAGCGGGCATAGGGTGGCAGCTTGTGGCTTTGCAGAATGCCGCTCTCAGTGTTCTCGTACTCCATTTTGATGAAGAGCAGCAGCACGAGTTCGGTGACGTAGTCGCTGTAGTTGATGCCGTCGTCGCGCAGCACGTCGCAGAGATTCCAGAGCTTCTGGACGATGTCTTGGGTTGTCATTTTTAAGTTTTATGAATCTATTGTGCGTTAAATGCTGGATTGTTAGGCGGCGCGTGGCCAGAGGCCCGAAGCCAGCGCCCCCATCACACTGTCGAGTTGTCCGCCCAGCAGTTTGTCTAGCTGTTTCGCACCACCATCGTTGGCAAAGGCGTTGTTAACAAAAGCTCGGTCGATGACCAGCTCGTGCGTGAGCTGTTTGGCTAGGCGCTCAAGCCATTTGCGCTGCACCGGCGTCCAGGCGTGTAGGGCATAGATCTTCAGCATCGCCTGTGCCACCCGCTGGTCGAAGGGTAGTAGAGCTTCACCCAGCGCCGCTTGGCGGATGTAGGCGATGACACCGGCCGCGATGTCCAGGTTGCTGTGATTGCGCCAAGCGGCCTTGAGGCTGGCTTCGGAGTAGCCAGCCCCGTCAAGCAACAAGCGAACCTCCTTCAGCTGTTCGCGAGTGAGGTCCCTGGGGCGGTTCACCACTGTGGCCATGGCGACCGATTGGTTGACTTGCGCGCACACGAATTGGCTGAAGCTGTCGAGGTAGTCCTCGGGTTTGGCGTACAAGCCCCAGCTTTGGCTGCGTTGCCGTAGCTCGTCGGCATGGGAGGCGATGATGGGCATATAGGTTGTACCCAAGAGCTGTGTGACCTCAGCAAGTTGCAGAAGGAGGCGAGTGTTGTCGCGCAGAAAATCGGCTGCGGCCTGGGGGCCACCTTCTTGCCCAAGCTGGTGCAAGTGGCGGTGCAATTGCTGCGGCGGCATCCCCCATTGCTGCTCCAGCTGGTCCAGCTTTTCTTTCAGGGCCGGCTTCTTCTCGGCCTTGTGCGCGGCGTCGCGTAGAACGCGCATGAGCTTCTGGTTGAGCTGGTCGAGCACGTCGTGCGCGTGGCTGCGGCCGGGGGCGCTGCCCGCGGCCTCGTGTGCGGCAGGGTTGTTCAGCTCTTCGAACAACTGTTCCAGCGTGACCTTAGGGTCCTTTACCAACGGCTGCATGGTGTTGACGGCCTGAAGCGAGGCGTACAGGTCCACCGGGTCGTAGATCTTGAAGACGGTCTTGCCGATTTCGTCGCAACGCCGAGTGGCGCGTCCAATCATCTGTTCGTACAGGATGCGTGAACGCACCCGGCGCATGAAGACCAGGTGGCAGATGGGCGGCACGTCGATGCCGGTGGTCAGCAGGTCCACCGTGATGGCGATGGTGGGGAAGCGCTCGTTCTTGTAGCGACGGATGAGCTGGTCGACTTTGTCGGACGCGCCAGTGATTTTTTCGACCGCGGCTTGGTTGTAGTGGTCACCGTGAACAGCTTTGAAGGCGTCGCCCAGCAGGCGTTTGACCATGTCGGCATGAGCGTCGGTGGCGCAAAAGATCATGGTCTTCTCTTCGCCCATGGGATCCAACTCCTGTGCGAGCTGTTCGCAAATGACGCGGTTGAACGGTTCGCTGATGACACGCTTGTTGAAGCTTTCGAGTTCGAAGTGCAGTTCGTCATCCAGCTCCGCGGTTTCTATTTCGCCGGTACCGAGGTTAATGGCCTCAACCTGTTGGCCGCTGTCGAAGTGGATGCCGTGCTGGCTCAGCAGGGTCTGGTAGCGGATGGGGGGCTCGTGGTCGATGAGCCAGTCGTCGGCCACCGCTTCACGGTATGAGTAGGTGTAGACCGGTCGGCCGAAGATGTCGGTGGTGTGGCGCGCTGGAGTCGCAGTTAGCCCCACCTTGACGGCGTCGAAGTAGTCCAGCACGCGCCTGTAAGTGGAGAGGTACTGGGCCTGGTCGCGCATGGCAAGCTCGCCCTCGGTCATGTCCTGGTCCAGCGTGTAGCCGCGGTGTGCTTCGTCCACGATGATGCAGTCGAAGGCGTCCAGCGGGGACGGGTTGTCGCTGCCGAAGATGCGCTTCACCATGGCCTGAACCGTTGCCACCTGCAAGCGGGTTTCGGCCTCGGCAGCCATGTCGCCCAATTCGGCGATGTTGTAGATCTTGGACAGGGGTTGGCTTTGCTCCAGCGGTGCTTCGTTGAAGGCGTCAATCGCCTGGTCCCCCAAGGCGGTCCGGTCCACTAAGAACAGGATGCGACGGAAGCGCTCAACCTTGAGCAGGCGGTAGATCAGTCCGATGATGGTGCGCGTCTTGCCCGTGCCGGTGGCCATGGCCAGCAGGCACTTGGTCTGGCCTGCGGCCAGCGCGGCTTCCACTGCGCCAATAGCTTTCTGCTGGTAGTCGCGGAGGCCCAAGTAGGCAAAGCCTTCCTGTTGCAGCTTGGCTTCGGCCTCGGCCTTGTTCCGGCGGAGCTGGTCAAGCAGGCCGTCAGGTGAGTGGAAGCTTTGCAGTGGCTTGGACAGATTGCCCTGGTTGCGTAGATCGCGGAACCAGGTGCCGCTGGCTTCAGGGCTCTGCTTGACCAGCGGGCGGCCGTTGCACGAGTAGGCAAAGGGTAGATGAAACAGGCCACCCTGGCCGTCGGGCCACGGGCCCTTACGGCCTTCAGCCAGCCAGGCTGCTTCGTACCCGGGCTCGATTCGAATGCCGCGGGCGTAGCGTTCGGCTTGGCCGATCTTCCCGGCGACGTTGATGTTCAGGCGCTTGGCTTCGACCGCAGCAATGGGCATGAGACCGGCGAACAGCACGTAGTCGGCGCTCTGCTTCCCTGCGGTGGGCCACTCGGCAATCGCCAAATTGCGGTTACGCTCCGGCCGCGCACCCTTGGCGTGCGTGAGCGCGTGGCTGTCGGCCTCCCAGCCAGCGTCCTTGAGCATCTGGTCGATGAGCAGGCGCGTAGATGCTTCGTCCATCGCCACTTTCTGTGCAGCCTGTGTGGCGCGCTTGGCAAAGGCCTGAATATCCTGTGAGCTGGGGATGGTTGCATGGGCATTGGCGGCTTGCAGATGTGCGTCGAACTCGGCCTTGAGGGTGGCGTAACGGGCGCCGGCCTCTTCGGCCAGGACTTCATAAACGCTGCGCTCTTCTGCTGCTCGTTCGGCCAGTAAGCGTTCTTGCTCCGCCTGCGCAACCAGCAGATCGGCCATCTGAGCCTTGGCAGCCTGTTCAGTCTGTACTTCCTGAAGGTGTTGTGTGAGGTCGGCCACTTGCTGCTGCAGCGCGAGCAACCGCTGGCTGGGGTCGTCCGGCAGAATGAAGGGACCGGGCTTGAATTCTGGGTTGCTGCCGAAGCTTCGGTGGAACCACAGAGCGATTTCACGCGCGACCTTCAGCGCCTCCAAACCCTCACGGAAACCGATGCGGTGATCCGCCTGATGCGCAGCTTCGTTGCCTCTGTGGCGCAGCAGATGGAACATCTGTCGTACTTGCGGATCAAGGCCCAGACACTGATCGACTGCGCGCAGCAGCTCGGCCTGAGTGGGTCGGATCAGGCGCACACCAACGCGGGAGGCCACATCCTGCGTGATCGACTCGGCTAACAACCGCAGCTTGAGCACGCAACTGGCCGGATCGAAAGGATAAAGCCGCTCGGCGGTCGCCCCAAGATCAGCGAGCAACGGGCTGTGCTCAGTTAGAAATCCGAAATTGCTGAGTCCTTGCGCGATGTCTCTCGCCATTGACCTCTTACTCCCCTGAGTCCTTGCAAGCCGGTTCGCCCGCAGTGTTTGGTGGACTTACCCTTTCACAACCGTCTTATGCACCCTTACGGCTTCCACTGCTCCTTCACCTCCAATGCCGCGCGATCTACAGTAGTCGAGTACCATGAACTCGACCATAGATGCTAAGCTTCGCCGCTCCTGCTCGGCGGCGGCGACCAGCGCAGCCTTCACATCCGGCGGGACTCTAACGCTAACAACCTCTGTCTTCGTGACGGCCACGAGCTGCTCCTGTGTGAAAAACGCTAGCGTTTTGCTAAGCATATCAGGAATTGTCTTTCCGGCCAACAAGTCTTGAAAATTGGTGCGCTATGCGCAAAGAACTATGGCGCGCGCAGTTGTGTTCGGGCGCTAACTGAACATGCTTGCCGGCCGCGACGTGCTGTACGCATGTCGTAAGCGTCCAGCGACACCACGTTCCGCAGCAGTTCAGTTCAGCGTAGAGTTCGTAAATGGCAGCAGCAAATCGATCTTGCTGTTCGGGCAGGTCCGCAGTTGATCGAGCGTGTCGGTCAGCCAGCGGGCAGGATCGAGCCCATTGAGTTTAGCCGTGGCAACCAAGCTCTGGATGGCACCAGCACGATGCCCGGCACGTGCCGAGCCAACAAAGATCCAGTTCTTCTTGCCGATCGCGATGGGCCGTATGACGTTTTCGACAGGGTTGTTGTCGATCGGGAGTGTGCCGGAGCCGGTGTAGCGCTCCAGTGGAGTCCAGCGTTTGATGAAGCTCGCGCACGAGATGCAGAATATTCTCCGAGCATAAGCCACAGCGAAAACTACGACATCTCCATATCGTATGATTTTAAAAACTGTGATTCCGTGCTAGACGTTGCAGTCTGTTAGGTCGTGCGGTGATTTGAATCCATAGTTTATGTGCAGGGACTATGCTAGTGATGAGCTGATAAGCAGCTTTACGCGAACAGGTCAGGTCGACTTGTTCTTAATGCTTGGCCAGCGCGGGGCGTCCTTATAGTTGCGAAAAGACGACCACCAATTGTAACAAACCATCCCGAGAGCGCGGCGACAAGCCACCAATGGCCCGCAGAGCGCTTCTGCTATCTCCCCGCTAGAACGCTGCGGCTGATTTTGTCGACGACAAGCTCGACTGAAAAAAGATTTGGGGTAACATCAATGAAAAATTAGAAATATCTAATTGGGGACTCCAATGGTCTTATTACACGACATTCTCGCCTGGTCGCAGGCAAGTTTAAAGCCCTGGCAACAGGACGCCGTACGACGCCTTTTCCAGCACAGCATCACCGCCGATGCCATCGAAGACCTGTACGCGATGCTCAAGGACGGAGTCGGCCTTCTCGATCCGCAGGGCCGGAAACCCCAGCCCCTTGTAGCCGAGCACCTGCCGGTCGTCGCGGCCAATGGCGACGCAACGATTCTGATTTCCATGGGCGACGTGCGCAACGTGAATCGACTCGCCCCGCAGCAGGTGCTACAGTTTTCGCCGAAAGGAATGACCGTGATCTACGGCACGAACGGAGCCGGGAAATCCGGGTACGCGCGGGTGCTGAAGCGGGCGTGCCGCGCCAGGGACGTCACCGAAGACGTGCGGGCGAATGCCTTCGAGAAGCCTGCCCCAGGCCTAGTGCCGCAGGCCGAATTCAAGATCCAAGTCGGAGGAAACGCTGGGACCGTCTCGTGGTCCAAGAACAAGCCGGCCCCGGCTGAGCTGGCGACCATCGCGGTCTTCGACACCCACTGCGCGCGAGCCTACCTGGATCATAATCAGGACATCGCCTACCTGCCGTCAGGTCTCGACGTGGTGGAAAACCTCGCCCAAGTCGTGATGCCCAAGCTGCTCGAAAAACTGAGCGCCGAGATTCAGGCGACCGATACCTCCAAGGACGCGCTGGCCCACATGGCAGGCAATACAAAGGTCGGCAAGCTGGTGAATATACTAAGTGAGAACACCCCGCCGGAGGAAATTGAATCGCTGGCCATGATGGGCAAAGAAGACGTCGCAAGGATGGAGACGCTGGGCAAGACGCTAGCCGAAGCGGACCCGGAGGCGAAAGCGACCCAGTGCCGCCTCGCTGCTGGCCGCATGGCAGGCCTGAAGAAGAGGATCGACGTGGTAGCCGCATGGGTCAAGGACGAAGCGGTGGAAAAGCTGCGCAAGCTCGACGACGAAACCCTGGCAGCCATCGCGGCCGAAGCCAAGGCTGCAGGCGAGCTCCGCGCCGGGGAGGAACTGCTGCCGGGCACCGGGGACGCCGCCTGGAAGGTCCTGTACGAGGCAGCGCGTGAATTCTCGATTGCCGAGGCCTACCCGGAAATGGAGTTCCCTCACGCCCACGACGGTGCGAAGTGCGTCCTCTGCCAGCAGGAACTCGAGAATAACGCCGGAGTGCGCCTGGCTCGCTTCGAAAAGCACGTGCAGGAGAGCGTGGCAAAGGTCGCGCAAGAAAAAAGGGAACAGCTTGACGCGGCAGTTGCGAAGATCACCGGCGCCGCGCTGGCCCTCGAGCTCGATGATGCACTCAAGCAAGAAGTCTCCGGACTCGATCCCGAGCTTCCTGGAATGATAGAGTCTTTCGACAAGGCCGTCCTGGAACGCCAGACATGGCTCCTTGGCGCGCAGAAGAGCCACTCTTGGGAGGACATACCAACCTTCCCTGCCGATCCGCGACCGAAGCTCGAGGTCATCGCTGCGAACTTCACCGCGCAGGCGGAAGAATTCGACAAGGCGACCGACGACAAGCAAAAGGCCCTGCTGAAGGCAGAGCTCGGCGAGCTGAGCGCCCGCGCGGCCCTCGGCCCATGCAAGCAGACAGTGCTGGATCTCGTGAACCGCATGCGAGTGAAGGCGCTGCTCACGAAATGCAAGGACGAGCTGAAGACGAAGCCGGTCTCAGACAAGGCAAAGGCATTCGCGAGCAGCGCCGTGACGGCGCCCCTACGGGCAGCGCTGAAGGAGGAGTTCGAAGCCCTGGGCGTGTCGCACGCGATGCCGCGCCTGGACGAAAGCGTAGAGAGGGGGAAGATGAAGCACAAGCTTCAGCTCGACCTAGCGGTTCCCGCGCAGATACGCGACATTCTCAGCGAAGGCGAGCAGAGGGCGATAGCTGTCGGGGCCTTCCTGGCGGAGCTCGTGACGGGCGGCCACAGCGGCGGGATAGTCTTCGACGACCCCGTGTCATCGCTCGACCACATCCGACGCCAGCACGTAGCGCGCAGGCTCGTGAAGGAAGCGGCGAAACGGCAGGTGATAATCTTCACTCACGACACCACGTTCCTGGGCGAGCTGAACGATCTGCTAGAGCAGCACGGCACGGAGCACGCGATCCACCACCTGTTCTGGGAAGGCGCGCACTCTGGAAAGATAAACGCGGGACTGCCTTGGCACCACCAGACGTTCAAGGACCGGATCGACAAGCTCGAGCAGGCCCAGAAGAAGCTCGAAAAGTCGTGGCCGCCCTACCCCGACGAGGAGCAGTCCGCCGCCATGCGCACGCAGTACAGCATGCTTCGCGCCACCATCGAACGCCTGATCCAGGATCTGGTGTTCAATGGGGTAGTTGTGCGGTACCGAGACTGGATCAAGGTCGGCAACCTCGGCGAAGTAGTGGGTTTCGACGACGCCGACTGCAAGGAAATCGAACGCCTGCACAAGGCATGCTGCGACGTCACGGAAGCGCACGACCCGGCGTCAGGAAAGAACGCACCGGTACCGAACGCGCAACAGCTTGGCGCAGAGATCGCCGCGCTCGCAGCAGTGGCGCAATCGATCAAGTCGAAGCGAGAAGCGAAGAAGAAGGCAGCCAAGGGCGGCGCTCCGTAAGGCTGCGTTTCTCGATAAGGCGTTGCCTGCAAGCGGCCCTACCCGTGCCAGGTCAGGGGCATTCACGTCTAGGACACCTACGAACGATTTTTCCTAAGCAAATCTAGAACAATGTACGATCTGCACCGCCTCGGATGGAACAGCTTCCAGCAGCTCTGCCTCACCATAGCCCGTGAGGTCCTCGGCCAGACGACGCAGTCCTTTCTGGACTCAAACGACGCCGGGCGGGACGGTGCCTTCGCCGGGCAGTGGGAGCCAGCGCCCGGGCAGTCACTCTGCGGGAACTTCGTAATCCAGTGCAAGTTCTCAAGCAAAGCGGGCTATCTACTTTCCGTATCCGACATCGCCGGCGAGCTACCGAAAGTGAGCAAGCTCGCCGCCGGCGGGCTCTGCGCCGTCTACGTGCTGATGACAAACGCCGGCGTCTCAGGCAAGCAAGAGGCCAGCATTAGGTCCGCACTTCTGGGCTCGGGAGCTAGGCACGTCCTCATATACGGCTCGACATGGATAGAAGAGCAGATCAGAGAGAACACGAGGCTCAGGATGCTGGTGCCGCGCCTGTACGGCCTGGGGGACCTGAGCCAGATCCTCGACGAGCGCGCCTACGCCCAGGCGCGCGCCGTCCTCGAGTCGCTGAGGGAGGACCTGGCCAAGGTCGTCATCACGGATTCCTACCGCAAGGCCGTCAGCGCCTTGGACGAGCACGGCTTCGTTCTGCTGATCGGCGAGCCGGCGGCGGGAAAAACGACGATTGCGTCGATGCTCGCCATGGCGGCGGCTGACAAGTGGAAGTCATCGGTGCTGAAGCTCGCGGATCCAGGGAAAGTCGTCGAGCGCTGGAACGTGGACGAGCCATCGCAGTTTTTCTGGATTGACGACGCGTTCGGCGTGACCCAGTACGAGTCGCCCCTGGTGCACGGATGGAACCATTCGCTGGCGCAGGTGCGGGCGATGCTGCGAAAGGGCGCGAAGATAGTCATGACTTCAAGGGACTACATTTACAACCGCGCCCGCCAGGATCTCAAGGAAAGCGCGTTCCCCCTCCTCGGTGAAAGCCAGGTCGTAATCGACGTACACGACCTGTCCGAGATCGAAAGGCAGCAGATACTCTACAACCACTTGAAACTCGGAAGGCAGCCGGCCTCGTTCCGCGAGGCGGCAGAGCCTCATCTGGAATACGTCGCGGCGCATGCACGGTTTATCCCGGAAACCGCGCGCCGCATCGCCGATCCCCTATTTACCAAGGAGCTCTATCTCAGCGAATACCACCTGGGGCAGTTCGTAGAGAAGCGTGAGCAGCTCCTGCTGGAAGTGATCCAGGGCTTGGACGCGAGCAGCAAGGCGGCGCTCGGCCTGATATACATGAGGAAGGACAGCCTCGACAGCCCCGTTGTCCTGGAGGGCTCGGAACCCGAGGCGCTGGGGCGCCTCGGCAGCACGCTGGGAGAGTGTATCGCGGCTCTCGGCGCGCTCAACGGCAGCCTTGTGGCGCACATGCAGACAGAGGACCGGAACGTCTGGCGCTTCAAGCACCCGACCATCGGCGACGCCTATGCTGCCACGCTCGCCTTCAGCCCGGACCTGCTCGGCATCTTCCTAATCGGCAGCTCGACCCAAAACCTGATTTCGCAGGTGACCTGCGGCAATGTGGGCGTTGAGAAGGCTGTGGTCGTCCCAAAGTCGCTTTTCCCGTCGATGTCCGCGCGCTTGCGGGAATTCTCAGCCAGTGACAATTACAAGACCGGCTGGATGTCCTCTTGGGGAGCTAGGCGTGCGATATACCTGTTCCTCGCCAGCCGCTGCTCCAAAGAATTCCTGGCGTTGTACATCGAGCAGGACCCTGACATCCTGACGCGCGTATCCAAGCCCGGGCTTAGCCTCAGCGTAGTCGCGGAAGTTGACCTTGCCGTTCGGCTACACGGCTTCGGGCTCCTGCCAGAAGCCAATCGGAAGGAGTTTGTCGAGGCAGTTAGCGGCTACGCTATCGATGGCCGCGACATGCACGCGTTGCGAGACACAGGGATACGTAGCGTATTCACGGACAAAGAGTTCGACGATTTTGTCGAGCGGGTGCGCACGGACCTGCTTCCCAATCTGGACCAAGTGCGCATGAACGCGCAAAGCGAGCATCAGTCCGACGTTCCTCCGGACGAGCACATGCAGGACGTTCTCGAGTCACTAAATACGCTTGGGAGGTACTTCAGCGACGATCACGGCGCAGTAAAGGCTATTGAGCGGGAAACGCGTCTTGCCAACCAGTGGATTGACGAGACTGAGCCGCCAGAGCCAAAAGTGGGTCCACGGGCCTTGGGAGCAGTGGAACCGTCCGAGGAAAGGCGCGGCACCAGAAGCATCTTCGACGACATCGCAGACGACGGCGATTGTGCAGCATAGGCGCGTCGTCGCTGATCCGCGCGAACGGCACCATCACTGAACTTGTGGCCAACTATATTGTTGCAAGATCTCTGGGAATAGTCTGACGGGGCCGACTTGTGTTCAACATTATTTCCTGTGCAAGTCGCGCAGGATGTGCGTAAACTGTTGTTTTAGTTGAGCCGTTTGTGTTCGACTTTATTGTTCGTGCACAACGCCTGTGGCTAATAAAGCCGACCACAAACAACAAAGTCTATCAAAAAATAATAAAGTCCATTATCAGCCTGCAACATGAAAGATTTTTGGATAAGTGCTGCTATGGCTAAAAAAGTCGGCCATAAAACGGCTTTAATGGGCAGGATAGTTATGCTGACGCTAAATTGACCTTATTGTCAGGGAAAACGCTACCTGTACAGGGTGGCGTTTTTTTTTGTCCTGCATCGCCCCGGACCATCCAAGCATTTGCACACGACTTCCTGCCTGCGGCACATAACCTGGCCCGGCCCGATCGCTGCCGTGCGGCTCCGCACTGTTGCCGCTACCGCCGCAGCCGCCGGGGCCTGCTCTGCTAGAATCTCCTGGCAGGACCGAGCGCCGCCTGTTGCGGTTGGGTTTCCGTATTCTCCAGCGAATCCACATTGGCACGGATACTTACCCTCGAAAGGAATTACCTTGAAAAACTATATTGCATTGTTATTGGCGAGCCTGACCTTCATTGGCGGGACGGCAAATGCGGCGGGATGTATCAAGGGCGCAGCCGTGGGCGCTGTCGCGGGCCACGTTGCCGGCCGCCATTCCGTGGTTGGCGCTGTCGGCGGCTGCGTCGTGGGCCGTCACATGGCCAAGAAAAAGGCACGCCAGCAAAAGGAAGCAGCAGACCAGGCAGCCAAGGCGCAAGCTGCGCAGGCGCGCCCGGTACAACCGGCCGCACAGCCGGCGCCAGCGAGATAATATCGTTGGCATGTCGTACCGGCCCGCTGCCGGGACGACATGCCGCACGGTGGAGGAGCCGCCAGGCAAAGCCGGCCCAGGATAATTTTTTACCCAACGACAGAGCCCGGTGGTTGCCGGGCTTTTGCTTTGGTGCCTGCGGGTTCCCTGCCTGGATAACACACCAGGCACGCCGGTCAGAACTGCCCCAAGATGAAATCAATGAACAGTCTGCTGCGCAGCGGCTGATACCGCCGCGACGGATAAAGCAGGTGAAGATCCTGGTGCCGCGCCGACCACTCCGGCAGCACCCGTACCAGTTGGCCGCTGTCGAGCAAATCGCGCACCAGCCAGTCCGGGCAGATGCCGATGCCGCCACCGAGCACCAATGCTTCGCGGATCGCCAGCGCGTTGTTGACGCGGAACCTGCCCGCCGCAACGCATTGCGCCTGTTCCCCGCCGCGATACAGGTCGATCGTATTTCCCGGCGTCCACGCAAAACGCACGAAGTCGTGCCCTGACAAATCGTCGACCACCGATGGCATGCCGCGTGCCGCGAGATACACCGGCGCAGCCACCAGGAAGCGTTCCACGGTCGCCAGGTGCCGGCCGATGGCATCCGGCGGCAGTGCGCCGCCGAGCCGGAACGCGATATCGACACCCTCCTCCACCAGGTCGACGAAGCGGTCGTTCAGGATGAGTTCGACCTCGATGGCCGGATGGTCCGCCAAGAATCGCTGGACCATCGCATTGATGCGGTATTGGCCGAGCGCCACCGGGGCATTGATGCGCAGCAGTCCGGAAGCCTGCCCGGTCATCCCTTGCACGGCGCCCACCGCGGCGTCGAACTGCTCGAGCACCAGCTTCGCATCGTGATAGAAGCGCTTGCCCTGCTCGGTGGGCGACAGGCCGCGAGTGCTGCGTTCGAACAGGCGCACCGCCAGGTGCTGTTCCAGCTGGGCCAGCAGTTTGCTCACGGTTGGTTGCGTGGTGCCGGATTCGCGTGCGGCCGAGGACAGGCTGCCCAGTTCGAGCGTGCGTACAAAGGTGCGCATCGCGCGCATCGTATCCATGCAGGGCATTCCAAAAACGAATGAGTGATAGTCAATCGTACCATCTTCATCATCACCTTCGAATGGCCTATCGTGGACTTCTTTAAACGAAGGAGTTCATGATGATTGCGAATTTTCGGCATGCCGCGCTGCTGGTCGTTGCCATGGCGCTTGGCGGCCAGCCACTGGCAAACGCGTCCGCACCGACCGACGGGCAGTGGGTCACGTCGTGGTATGCGGCGCCGCAGCCGGGGTGGGACAGCAGCTTTCCGCTGCCGATGAACGTGCCTGCGTACCTCGACAACCAGTCGCTGCGCGACACCGTGCGGCTGAGCGCCGGTGGGCGGCGTATCCGGCTGGTTTTTTCCAACCGGTATGGACGGGAACCGGTCGCGCTGGGTGCGGTGAGCGTGTGGCTGGCGGGTGACGACCATCCGGCGCAAACGCTGACTTTTTCAGGAAAGGCCGGGATCGCCATCCTGCCGGGCGCCGCCGCGACGAGCGATCCCGTTGCGCTCCATGTGCCGGCGCTGGCACGGCTTGTCGTCACCAGCTGGCTCCCTGCGCACACCGCCGTGCAAAGCTTTCACTGGGGTGCGCAACAAACGATCCAGGTAGCTCCCGGCAATGCGACCGCCGCCGCGGGCTTTCCCGCCGGCGCCACTGTCGCGGGCCGGGTATTCCTGAATGCCGTCATGGTCGATGCCGGCAAGCACAGCCGAACGGTGGTGACGCTCGGCGACTCGATCACGGATGGCAACGGCTCCACGCCGGATGCCGATCGCCGGTGGCCGGATTTCCTCGCGCAACGCCTGGCGCCGCATGGTATCGCCGTGGCCAATGCCGGTATCTCGGGCGCGCGGCTGGCCAGGGACGGCATGGGCCGAAACGCCCTCGCCCGGTTCGAGCAGGACGTGCTCAGCCAGCCGGGTATTTCGGATGTGATCGTTCTGCTCGGTATCAACGACATCGGCTGGCCGGGCAGCCCGTTCGCCCCCGCCGAGAGCGCCGCGACACTCGATGAACTCACCGCCGCGTACCGCCAGCTGATGGCAGCCGCGCATGCCAGGGGAATCCGCGTCACGGCGGGAACGCTGCCGCCGTTCGAAGGCGCACTCGAGGGCACGCCCTACGCGGGCCACTACAGCGCCGCCAAGGAGGCGATGCGCCAGCGGCTCAACGACTGGATACGTGGTGCCGGCATCTTCGACGCTGTTGTGGACTTTGATGCGGTGCTACGCGATCCGGCCAGGCCCCGGCGCATGCAGGCGGGGTACGATTCGGGCGACCACCTGCATCCGGGCGATGCCGGCTACCGGGCGATGGCCACGGCAATCGACCTGTCGGCGATGTTACGCGGGATGGAAAGGGACGGGCGGGCTTTCCCCCGCGATCAGCCATCCAGGTGAAGCAATTGCCGCGTCACCGCCATGGCGGAATCGAACGGCCCCGTGCCCCGCACGATCTTGACCATCACGCTGGCGCCCAGCCACAGCTGGTAAAGGCTGGCCGCCACTTCTTCCGCGCGGTCGTCGATCGCCAGCGAACCTTCGTCGACACCGCTGTCGATGGCGGCGGCCAGCCGCGACATGATGGCCGAGGTGCCGTGGTCCAGCACGGTACGCATCGCCTCGGACAGGTCGGCAACCTCGGCGGCCAGCTTCACCGCCAGGCATTTCCCCTGGCAGTCCTGGAACGACTGGTTGGCTTGCCATGCATCGAAGTAGCGCACCAGGCGTTGTGCCGCGGTTGAACCGGTCTTGGCGAGCATCTGGTCCATGTCCGCCAGGTAGTCGTCGAAGTACCTCGACAGCAACGCTTCGCCGAAGGCGTCTTTCGAACCGAAGTAGTGGTAAAAGGATCCCTTCGGCACCTTTGCCGCCGTCAGGATCTCGTTCAGCCCGACAGCCGAAAAACCTTTGCCGGACATGATGCTCTGCCCGACAGCAAGGATGTGGTCGCGGACGTCGGAAGACGTGTGATCGTGAAGTTTCGCCATGGCCGAGACTATATCGGGGGCTAGACCGGTCGTCTAGCCAATCCCTTCAATGGGCAATCAGCCGAGCCGCTTGAGCAGCGCCGCCGCGGTGGCGGCGGACGAGGCCGGATTCTGGCCGGTGATCAGCAGGCCATCTTCCACCACGTACGATGCCCAGTCCTCGCCCTTCGAATACACGCCGCCCTTGGCCTTGAGTTCGTCTTCGACCAGGAACGGCACGATCTCCGTGAGCCCCACGCCGTCTTCCTCGGTGTTGGTGAAGCCGGTAACCTGCTTGCCTTCCACCAGCGGCCGTCCGTCCGGTGCCTTTACATGGCGCAGCACGCCGGGCGCATGGCACACCAGTGCGACCGGTTTGCCTGCCTCGATGAAGGCTTCGATCAGGGCGATCGAATTGCCGTCTTCGGCCAGGTCCCACAGAGGGCCATGGCCGCCAGGGTAGAACACGGTATCGAAGGCGGCCTGGTCGACCGTGTCGAGGCGCAACGTGGCGGCGAGTTGCGCCGTGGCTTGCGGGTCCTGCTCGAAACGGCGCGTCAGGTCCGTCTGGAACGATGGCTCATTGCTCTTCGGGTCCAGCGGCGGCTGGCCACCCAGCGGCGAGGCCAGCACGACTTCCACGCCGGCATCCTTGAAGGTGTAATACGGCGCGGCCAGTTCTTCGAGCCAGAAGCCGGTCTTGCGGCCGGTATTGCCGAGTTCGCTATGCGAGGTCAGTACGATCAAGACTTTTTTCATGCTGTTCTCCAGATGGTGAAGTGAGTTAAATAGACCGGTCGTCTAGAAAATTATTCAAGATGGCGCGTGTTTCAGGCATTTAGCATGCTGTTACCGGATTTGCTGCACACGTACGTCACTATAGAATCAATTAGACCGGTCGTCTAGTGATTTTTCAGGGAATTTGAAGCTTCCAAATGAAAAACGCCACGTTGACGTGGCGTTTCCTCTCGACGGCGGCTGGTGCCGCATCGGTTCCGTGCATCAGCGATGCATCAGAAAATCAGGTAGATCAGCACCAGCACCACGGCAGGTACACCCAGAAGCCAAGCCAGCAGATACTTACCCATGATCGTTCTCCTTCTGAAGTGTTGTAAAGATGACTTCATCTTGCGGGACCATAGCAAGGCCGTCGGTACGTTACAGCACGCTGAGCAAGAATTCTCCTGGCAGCCAGGGCACGCATTCGGGTCGCGCTGCAGCGCAACGCAACCTGCCGAGCGGCTTGCCCTCCGACTTGCGTGCAGGTCGATGTGCAGCCAGCCGTCCAGCTCGCAATTGCAGCTCGCAGTGCAGCTCGCCGTCCAGCTTATACGCAATCCGTATAAACATTTGTAAAACGATTAGTTCTTATTTTTCAAGCATTTCTTTACTCTGGTCACACTACCGAATCGCCAGGGGAGCAGGACCATGCAAAAGCAGCCAGCCCATTCCGTGCCAGTGCCGGGACACCGGGCGATGCGTGCGTCCATGATGCGGGCCCGATGTAGCGGCTGGCGTAGCGACGCAGGGTAGGACTGATTGCAGAAAATTGAAGCACGCAACTGAAGCACGCAACAGTAGCAAGTACTGAGCCGCAGCGAGCGTCGCGCTCTTTTCATCCCAGCCTATCCATGCCGCCACCACGTTGTGGCGAAAACAGCCATCGACCCGATGGCCGGGAAGGTTCTCGTCCCCACCCGGATACGAACCTCGAGCCTGGCACACCCCGCCGGGACCCGCATCACGCATTCCACAGTTCGAGTTTTACCGTTCCACCACGCTCACCCAAGGAGAAATCATGAGCATCAAGGCAATCAACGTTCGAAACCAGTTCCGCGGCAAGGTCAAGGAAATCATCGATGGCCCGGTTGTTTCGGAAGTCGATATCGAAACGCCGGCCGGCATCGTCACGTCGGTCATCACCACCCGTTCGGTGCGCGATCTCGGCCTCGCACCCGGCGTGGAAGTGGTGGCCCTGGTCAAGGCGACCGAGGTTTCGATCGCCAAGCTGTAAACGCCGCGACCGCAATCGCTTGCTGCTTCCCTGCCGGTTCGGTGCTTGAGAGCTCCGGTTTGCCGGCAACATCGCGGTCCGGCACCATTCTTTGCGAGGCACTGTGAACAAGGTACTGACTTTTCCCGATTCGTTCGGGATGGCGCTGTCGATCCGCGCCAAGGCACTGTTATTCCACGATCCCCGTTCCCTTGCACTGCTCGAGCAGGTGGAACGCATTGCGCGCAGCGATGCCACCGTGCTCGTCATCGGCGAGACCGGTACCGGCAAGGAGCTCATCGCCCGCCATATCCATGCGCAGAGCGAGCGCACCGGTCCGTTCATCGCCGTCAACTGCGGCGCGTTTTCCGAATCGCTGATCGATGCCGAACTGTTCGGCCATGAAAGCGGCGCCTTCACCGGCGCCACCCAGGCCCGCTCCGGCTGGTTCGAAGCCGCCAACGGCGGCACCCTGTTCCTCGACGAGATCGGCGACCTGTCGATGGCGCTGCAGGTCAAGCTGCTGCGCGTGCTGCAGGAGCGCCAGGTGGTGCGCCTGGGCTCGCGCCGGCCAATTCCGCTCGACGTGCGGCTGGTCGCGGCCACCAATGTCGACCTGCACAAGGCGATCGCCGCCGAGCGTTTCCGCTCCGACCTGTATTACCGGCTCAGTGTCGCCACCGTCAATCTGCCGCCGTTGTACGAGCGCCCTGGCGACATCCTGCCGCTGGCACGCCACTTCATCGGGCTGTATGGCGCGAAGATGAAGCTCGATGGCGTGGAGCTGGAAGCGGATGCGACGGACGCGCTGCTGGCCTACGACTGGCCCGGCAATATCCGCGAGCTGGAAAACGTCATTCACTATGCGCTGATCGTGTGCCGACAGGGGCGCATCCGCGCGGAAGACCTGCGCATCGGCGGGCGGCTGCCCGGCCACCGCGCGGCGGCGCCTGCGCCTGTACCGGTACCCGTACCGGTAGCGGCGCAATTGCCCGATCCTTGCCGCGTGATGCCGCCGGCGCACCAGGATACCCCCGCCGGAACGGTGTCCGGCCTCGAGCGCCTCGACAGCCTGCTGAACGACCTGGTGGAAGCCGGCGAACCGGCGCTGTTCGATACCGTCGAGGAGCGGCTGATCCGCGCCGCGTTCGCCGCGTGCGAGCAGAACCAGGTGCAGACCGCGAAGGCGCTGGGCATCAGCCGCAATGTGCTGCGTACCCACCTGAAGCGATTCGGGCTGATCGGTGGCGAGCCGATGGATGCCCGCCTCGAACCCCGCGAATTCCACGGCATGCCGGCAGCGCAGTAACGCCTCCGGCGCCCCGCGCCGGAATTGCCGCTTTTCCGCCATACCTTCCGCCGGCCCCTCTTTTTCGCCGGACCCTCTTTCCTTCCCCGCTCTTCCCTGCTTCGTTCGCCACACCTGTTGCGAGGCTGTGCGCCAGCCAGCACGGCCTGTGCAGCATCCAACAGCTTTGCCGCGCCGGAGTGCCGGATTCCCCGTTTTTTGCATGGCACGAATGCTGCAATGGAGAGGGTAGCTCCGCCCCGCCCCCACATCATTGGAGAACTACAGTGAACGACCGTCTCGATCGCCTCAGCGCATCCCCTTCCGTCGCCGTCAAGCAGAAACTCGATTTCCCGGTCATCGATACCGATGTCCATACCAACGACTACACGCCCGATCTCGAGGATTACGTGGCCAACTACGGCGGCGTGAAGCTGGTCGATGCGCTGCGCAAGGCCTCGGCATCGCGCATCGGCCGCGGCGGCATCGGCAACGGCAAGAACTGGTATGAGCAAACGCCGGAAGAACGCCAGTACTACCGCACGATCCGCGCGCCATGGTGGGCGCGCGTCACGAAGAACACGCTGGACGTGGCCACTTACCACCTGCCGGAACTGCTGTACGAACGCCAGGAAGAACAGGGTTCCGATTATTCGATCCTGTTCCCGAACAACGTGCTCGCGCCGCTGGGCGTGCGCGACAAGGACGACCGCACGGCACTGCAGCGCGCCGTCAACCACTACCACGCCGACCTGTATCGCAAGTACAGCGACCGGCTCACGCCGGTGGCCGGCCTCGGCCTGCATACCCCCGAAGAAGGCATCGCCGAGCTGGAATTCGCGATCAAGACGCTTGGCCTGAAGGCCGTCAACATCGCCGGCAGCGTGCGCCGCCCGATCCGCGCGCTGGCCGACAAGTACCCGGCCGCCGACCATCCCGAACTGCAGAAGTACATCTCGTACCAGGACTTCTACGGCATCGACAGCGAGTACGACTACGATCCGTTCTGGGCCAAGGCCGTCGAACTGGGCGTGCCGATCCTCACCCACTATGGCAGCCAGGGCTGGACCGGCCGCAGCTCGATCAGCAACTACATGAACAACCACATCGGCCACTTCGCCGACGGTTCCGAGGCCTTCGCCAAGGCGCTGTTCTTCGGCGGCGTCACGAAGCGCTTTCCGCAGCTGCGCGTGGGCCTGCTCGAAGGCGGCGCGGACTGGGGCGCGCGCGTGTTCACGCACCTGGTCGACCGCTGGGAAAAACGCAGCCTGGAAGGCCTGAAGAACTACGACCCGGCTGCCACCGACCGCGCGCTGCTGACCGACCTGTTCGCCCGCTACGGCGCCGACCTGACGAAGGGCCGCTCGATCGAAGGCGAAGACCTGATCCGCGACACGCTCGGCGCCGGCTACACGGCCGGCTCGCGCCAGCCGCAGGGCCTCGAGCTGGAAGACTTCGCCAGGGCCGGCATCGAAAGCGTGGAAGACATCAAGGCGCAGTGGGTCGACAACTTCTTCTTCGGTTCCGAGTCCGACGACCGCACGATCGCCACCGCGTTCAACGACAAGTCCAACCCGCTGAACACGAAGATCAACGCGATCTACTCGTCCGACGTGGGCCACTGGGACGTGCCCGATCTCACCGACGCGCTGGCCGAAGCCTATGGCCTCGTCGAGCAGGGCGTCATCAGCGAAGCCGACTTCAAGGCCTACGTGTTCACCAACCCGTACAAGCTGTACACCGAAGCCAACCCCGACTTCTTCAAGGGCACCGCGGTGGAAGCGAAGCTGAAGGCGAACCCTCAACGCTGACAACGGCCGGGCCCGTGTCACTCTGGTGCCAGGCACCAAAGTGACACGGGCTCAACGGTTGACAACCAGTTCTGTGCCGCTGGTAAAGGAAAAAGGCCATACCCGAAACCACATCAATGCTCAGCTCGTGTCACATGGGTGCCTGGCACCAAAGTGACACGAGCTGGACAGCAAATCTCATTTCATCATCAACGGAGAATTTCCATGTCTCAGCGCAAGATGCGTCTCGGCGCGTTCATCATGGCCACCGGCCATCACATCGCCGCCTGGCGTCATCCCGGTTCGCAACCGGATTCGGGCGTCAATATCGACCATTACATCCACGTCGCGCAGACCGCCGAGCGCGGCAAGTTCGACCAGGTGTTCGTGGCGGACAGCCCCGGCGTCGCCTACCGCGGCGGCGACAACGAGGCGTTCAGCCGCCAGGGCCGCGTGTCGTATTTCGAACCGGTCACGCTGTGGGCCGCGCTGTCGGTCGTCACAAAACACATCGGCTTCGTCGCCACGGCGTCGACCACGTATGAAGACCCGTTCCTGCTGGCGCGCAAGTTCGCATCGCTGGACCACATCAGCAAGGGCCGCGCGGCGTGGAACGTGGTCACCACCGGCGCCGAGAACGTGTACGGCAACTTCGGCCTCGAGGCGCATCCGGACCCGGAACTGCGCTACGAAAAAGCCCACGAATTCCTCGACGTCGTGAAGGGCCTGTGGGACAGCTTCGAGGACGACGCGTTTTCGCGCGATCCGGAAAGCGGCGTGTACTTCGATCCCGAAAAGCTGCACGCGCTGAACCACCACGGCAAGCACCTGAAGGTCAGCGGCCCGCTGAACCTCGAGCGCTCGCCGCAGGGGCAGCCGGTGATCGTGCAGGCCGGATCGTCGGAGCCGGGCCGCGAACTGGCCGCCGCCACGGCCGAGGCGATCTTCACCGCGTGGACCAGCCTCGAGGAAGCACAGGCGTTCTACAGCGACGTGAAGGGCCGCCTGGCGAAGTATGGCCGCCGCGCGGACCAGTTGCTGATCCTGCCCGGCATCTCGCCCGTCATCGGCCGCACGCAGGAGGAAGCGGAAGCGAAATGGGCGGAGCTGCAAAAGCTCATCCATCCGTCCGTGGGCCTGGACACCATCGCGCGCTTCTGGCCCGGCGAAGACCTCACCAAGTGGGACCTCGACGCGCCGCCGCCCTACTATCCCACGCCGCCGGCCGGCAAGAACAGCCGCCACCACGTGGTGATCGAACTGGCGCGCCGCGAACGGTTCACCGTGCGCCAGCTGTATGAATACCTGGCCGGCGCGCGCGGCCACTGGGTGGTGGTGGGCACGCCGCAAAAGATCGCCGACGAAATGCAGAAGTGGTTCGAGAACGGCGCGGCCGACGGCTTCAACGTGATGCCGCCGGTGCTACCGGAATCGCTGGAGGAATTCGTCGACCTGGTGATCCCGGAGCTGCAGAAACGCGGCCTGTTCCGCACCGAGTACGAAGGCACCACGCTGCGCGAAAACCTGGGGCTCGACAAGCCGCAGAACCGCTTCTCCATCAAGGCCGCGAAAGCCGCCTGATCGTCACCGGCGTGCGAAGCCGACACCCTGTTGGCTTCGCAACAGCCGCGCCGCCCGCTGCTTCCCGGGTGCTGGCGAATCGACAGCAACCCCCGCAAAACCTCCCCGAAACGCCCCGAAAACACCGCAAACAGGATGGCACGGAACCTGCGTAATGGAATGTAGTCAGCAGCTGAGTCAGCAGCTAAGTCAGCAGATAAGTCAGCAGATAAACCGTCCAACCATCAGGAGCATTTTTTGAAGTACCTACATCGAAGAATATGCAGTGTCGCCGGCCTGCTCACGATCGCCGGCGCGGCACAGGCAGCGGGGCAAAGCAACGAGGATCTGCAGCGGCAGATCGAGGAACTGAAAGCCGTCGTCAAGACGCTGCAGCAGCAGATCGGCACCAGGCCGGCAGTGGCCGCGAAGGCGGCGAACACGAACGGGGAATCGGCGCAGTCGAGCGCATCGGCAGAGAAGACCGTGATCGGACCGGCGGGGGCCGCCGGGGCCGGCGCGGATGCCGGCACCGACACCGTCGCCGGTACGCCCGACCTTGCCGCGAACAGCGCGACCGAAACCCCTACCGAGACCGCCACCAAGGCCGACATCGACGGCCTGCGCACCGACCTGGAAAACTACAAGTACGAGCAGAAACGCAATCGCGAAACCAAGACGGCGCTCACCACGCGTGGCACCACGATCGGCGGCAGCGTGCAGGCCCGCGCCACCGCGCAGAGCACGCCCGTGAAGACGGGCAGCACGTCGACGTCGTCGGACCGCTATTCCAGCTTCGACATCCCGCAGGCCACGCTCAATTTCGCCGGCAGCCTGTACCGCGATTACTCGGAAGGCCGCAACCTCGATTACCGCCTGGCGTTCGCCTATGCGAAAAACAGCCCCGGTACCGACGGCAGCCAGCTCAATGCCACCGATGCGTATATCCGCTACAGCCCGTTCCCCACGCTGACCGGCCTGGAAGACCCGCGCCTGACGATCACGCTGGGCCAGCAGCAGATTCCGTTCGGCCTGGAAGCGCAGATCGGCGAAGAGCTGCGTCCCGTGATCAACAATGCGCTGTTCCTCGGCGGCCTGGGCGTGGGCACGCGCCAGATCGGCCTGATCGTGCGCGGCGACTACGATCCGTATGTCGACTACGGCTTCAACTACCGTGCGCCATTGCTCGAATATGCGTTCGGCGTGGTCAATGGCGCCGGCCCGAACAAGTCGGACGACAACAACCACAAGGACTACATCGCCCGCGTGGCGTTCACGCTGCCGGTCGATTACTACAGCGTGTTCCGCGAGCTCAAGTTCGGCTTGTCGGCCTACAAGGGCCAGAAGAACCTGACCGCCGGCACCGCGGCCACCGTGGTGGGCCAGGGCAAGCGCGACCGCTACGGCTTCGACATCTACTACAACCACGCACCGTTCGGCGTCACCTACGAATACGCGGAAGGCCGCGACGGCACCGTGAACAACGGTCCGGACATCAAGTCGCGCGGCCAGTACCTGACCGCCTTCTACACGTGGGGCGAGCAGTGGATCGCCAGTTCGCGGGCGCAGGCGAAATACGACGACTACTGGCCGAAGTCCTACCAGCTGTTCGCGCGCTACGACACGTTCGACCCGAACCGGGCACTGGGCAACGACAAGACCAAGGCCGCCATCCTCGGCTTCAACCTGTTCTTTGCCGAGACCACCAAGTTCCAGCTCAACCTGAACCACTACGACTACCAGAACCCGGCGCAGCGCAGCGCGAACGAGCTGCTGGCGCAGTTCCAGTTCGGGTTCTGAGCCATGACGCCGTCATTGAAACTTGGTTACTTTCTTTTCAATAGTGATGAACCGGCATTGAACCGCCTCCCGTTTGAACCGATATTGAACCGCTTTATAGATCAGCATTCCAGGAACCAGCCATGAAACTGTCACGCTTACGTACCGCTACTGTCCTGCTGACCGCCATCGCAGCGGGCGTGCTGGCCTTTGCCGCCCCCGTCGCCGTCGCGCAGGACAAGCCCAAGGTCATCAGGATTTCCTATTCCAGCGCCGGTACCGGCGGCCGCCCGCTCACCGGCGGCACGTCGATCGCCACCGCGCACCAGCAGGGCATCCTGGAAAAGGAATTCGCCAAGGACGGCATCAAGATCCAGTGGACCTTCAACCCCGGCGCCGGCCCCGCCACCAACGAGCAGCTGGCCAACGGCCTGGCCGACTTTGCCCACCATGGCGACCTGCCGATCATCATCGGCCGCTCCACCGGGCTGAAAACCAAGCTGCTGTTCTCGTACACGCGCTTCGGCCCGGCCTACATCACCGGCCCGATCGACTCCCCGGCGAAATCGCTGGAAGACCTGAAAGGCAAGAAGCTCGCCGTGTTCAAGGGCACGGCCAGCCAGCTGGCGCTGGGCCGTATCCTCAAGAAACATGGCTTCACCGAACGCGACTTCAAGACCGTGAGCATGGATGGCGACACGCTGCGCGCGGCGATCGCCACCAAGGATGTCGATGGCGGCTTCATCGCACCGTTCGACCTGGAGGCGCGCGGTGTCGGCAAGGTGATCTATTCGACCGGCCCCGATCCCGAGCTGACTTCGCAGGGCGTGTTCTGGGTCTCCGAGGACTTCGAGAAAAAATACCCGGACATCGTGCAGCGCGTGGTGACCGCGCTCATCAAGGTCACGGCCTGGAGTTCGGAAGAAAAGAACCGCGAAGCGCAATACAAGCTGTGGTCGAACTCCGGCACCAGCTACTACGAATACCAGAAGACCTTCGCCGACGTGCCGCTGAAATGGCGCCTGTCGCCGCTGCTGGACGAGTACTTCGTCGAGAACCTGAAGAAGTCGATCGTGCAGGCCAAGGAGTTCAAGCTGATCCGCCGCGACGTCAGCGTGGATGGCTGGCTGGCGCCGAAGTACCTGAACACGGCGCTGAAGGAGCTGAAGCTGGAAGGCTACTGGCCGGAGTTCAATGCCGCCGGCAAGCCGAAGGCGGCGCAGGTGGCGCAGAACTGACCGGCTGATGACGCCGCGCCCGCCGGTACCTGTCCCGCGTATTGAAACCGAGGAGATCGCCATGACATTCCCACGCGTTCGCACGTTCCGCATTGCCGCCGCCCTGTTGACCGGCGCCGCCGCGGGCGCATTGGCCTTCGCCATGCCCCTGGCAGTGGCGCAGGACAGGCCAACGCAGGACAGGTCAGCGCACGACAAGCCGAAGGTGATCCGGATCTCGTATGCCAGCGCAGGCACCGGCGGCCGGCCGATCGTCGGCGGCTCGGTGGTCGCCACCGCGCACCAGCAGGGCGTGCTGGAAAAGGAATTCGCCAGGGACGGCATCAAGGTGCAGTGGACCTTCAACCCCGGCGCCGGTCCGGCCACCAACGAGCAGCTGGCCAACGGCCTGGCCGATTTCGCCGTGCACGGCGACCTGCCGATCATCATCGGCTGTTCGACGGGGCTGAAGACGAAGATCCTGTTCTCGGTCGCGCGCTTCGGCCCGTCGTACATCACCGGCACGGTCGATTCGCCGGCCAAATCGCTGGAAGACCTGAAGGGCAAGCGCCTCGCCGTGTTCAAGGGCACGGCCAGCCAGCTGGCGCTGGGCCGCATCCTGAAGAAGCACGGCTTCACCGAGCGCGATTTCAAGACCGTCAGCATGGATGGCGACACGCTGCGCGCGGCGATCGCCACCAAGGATGTCGATGCCGGCTTCATCGCGCCGTTCGACCTGGAGGCGCGGGGCGTGGGCAAGCTGCTCTACTCGACCGGGCCCGATCCCGACCTGACGTCGCAATCGGTGTTCTGGGTGTCCGAGGAGTTCGAGAAAAAATATCCGGACATCGTGCAGCGCGTGACCACCGCGCTGGTCAGGGTGGCCGCCTGGAGCTCGGATGAACAGAACCGCCAGGCCCAGTACAAGCTGTGGTCCAACTCCGGCACCAGCTACTACGAATACCAGAAGACCTTTGCCGAAACGCCTTTGAGGTGGCGGCTGTCGCCGCTGCTGGACGAGTACTTCTTCGAGAACCTGAAGAAATCGATCGTCCAGGCCAGGGAGTTCAGGCTGATCCGGCGCGATGTCGACCCGGGCCACTGGCTGGCGCCCCAGTACCTGGCAGCGGCGCTGAAGGAGCTGAAGCTGGAAGGCTACTGGCAGGAGTTCGATACCGCCGGCAAGCCGAAGTCGCCTCGGGTGGCGCAGAACTGAACGTTTTTCAACCTGACGGATTGCCATGAACACCGCCTCCTCCACCGCAGCCCATGTTTCACCTCATGTGTCACCTGTTCCGCCGCGCGCAACGTCGCGCGCGGCGCCGCGCTGGCAAGCGCTGGCATCCACGCTGGGCACCCGTGCCTTCAACTTCGCCGCAGGGCTGATCCTGCCGCTGCTGCTGCTCGGCCTGTGGCAGTACGCCGTCGACCGGCAATGGCTGGCCGAACAGATCCTGCCGGCGCCCGCGCTCGTGTGGCAGTCGCTGGTCGAGCTGTGGGAGAACGGCGACCTGACATCCAATCTCGCCATCAGCCTCGTGCGGCTGGGCTGGAGCCTCGCCATCGGCGGCGGCACCGGCTTCCTGCTGGGCATCGCGATGGGCATCTCGCCCACGATCAAGGCCTATGTGTATCCCGGCTTCCAGCTGGTGTCGCAATTCCCCGTGATCGGCTGGGTGCCGCTGCTGATCATCTTCGCCGGCATCGGCGAGGCGCTGAAGATCTCGGCGATCTCGATCGCCGTCGTCGTGCCGGTGGCCGTCAACACCTTCAAGGGCATCCGCAACATTCCGCGCGCGTTGCTGGAAGTGGCCGCCGTCTACCGGTTCACGTTCTGGCAGAAGGTGCGCCGGCTGGTGCTGCCCGCCGCGTCGGCCGGCATCTTCAACGGCCTGCGCCAGGGCGTGATGCAGGCCTGGCTGTCGCTGGTGTTCGTGGAGCTGCTCGCTTCGAGCGAAGGCATCGGCTACCTGATGGTGTGGGGCCGCCAACTTCTGCAGCTCGATATCGTGGTGGTCGGCATGATCGTCATCGGCACCGTGGGCATCGTGCTGGACCGCCTGCTGGCCTGGGGCGAAGCGCGCCTGCAGGGCTGGCAGCGCCGGGCTTATTGAGGAAACCGAGAATGAAATCGATTCGTGAAACGGACCTGCGCGGCTTCGTGCTGCCCGTGGCCTTCCTGGTGCTGTGGTACGTGGTGACGGCACTGCAGCTGGTGAACACCAAGTTGATCGTGCCGCCCGGCGCCGTGCTCGACAGTGCATGGAAAGTCGTCACCAGCGGCCAGCTGCTGGGCGGCCTGCAGGCGAGCCTGACGCGCGACATCGCCGGCTTTGCCGCCGGCAGCGCGGCTGGCATCCTGCTCGGCCTGCTGCTGGGCATTTCGCGCTGGGCGGAACGGCTGATCGGCCCCACCTTCCACACGCTCAAGCAGATCTCGCTGTTTGCCTGGCTGCCGCTGCTGTCCACGTGGCTGGGCACAGGTGAAGCGGCGAAGATCCTGTTCGTCGCGCTGTCCGCGTTTTATCCGGTGGCCCTGAGCACGTTCGAAGGCGTGCGCGGCGTGACCCGCGCGCAGGTCGAGGTGGCGCGCGTGCTGGGCTTCAACCGCTGGCAACTGGTGTCGCGCCTGATCCTGCCCGCCGCGTCGCCGCAGATCGCCACCGGCCTGCATCTGGCGCTGCTGTATGCCTGGCTGGCCACGATCGGCGCCGAGTACCTGCTGGGCTCGTCGGCGCAAGGCATCGGCAACGTGGTCATCCGCGGCAAGGCCACCTTCCACGTCGAGCTGATCATCGTCGGCATGCTACTGATCGGGCTGGTCGGCATGGTGCTGAACCGCCTGGCCTCCCTGGTCGAATCCCGCGTGCTGCACTGGCGCGGCCCTGTGCACTGAAGCTCACCGATCGATAAACCATGTCCTCTCTGACCATTGCCCTGCCCTCCATCGGCGAAAAGCAGCCTGCCAGGCTGCTGCGCTGGAACGACGGCCTGACGCGCTTTGCGCTGTCCTGGCCCTTCCCGCTCGCGGTGCTGCTGATCTGGTATGTCGCTGCGGAATACGAATGGCTGCCGCCGCAGATCCTGCCGCCGCCATCGATGGTGGCGTCCACGTTCATCGACCTGGTGCGCACCGGCGAGCTGCCGGAAAACCTGTGGATCAGCATGTGGCGCGTGCTGGCGGGCTTCGCGGCCGGCGGGCTGGGCGGCCTGGCGCTCGGTGTGCTGATGGGCCTGTCGCCGACGGCCAAGGATTACCTGTATCCCACCTTCCGCCTGATCGCCCAGGTGCCGTCGATCGGCTGGCTGCCCCTGTTGATGATGCTGGTGGGGATTGGCGAAGCGCTGAAGATCATCCTGATCTCGAAGGCCGCCTTCGTGCCGATCGCGCTGAACACCTACAAGGGCCTGCAGGGCGTGTCGACCCGCTTCATCGAGGTGGCCCGGGTGTACCGCTTCACGCGCTGGCAGCTGCTGTCGAAGGTGGTGTTCCCCGCCGCGCTGCCGCAGGTGTGGAACGGCATCCGCTACGGCCTCACGCATGCGTGGCTGGCGCTGGTGGCGGTGGAACTGCTGGCATCGTCCGAAGGGCTGGGCTTCATGATCGTCTACGGGCGGCAGCTGTACCAGCTCGACGTGGTGCTGGCCGCCGTGGTCGTGGTCGGTGCGATCGGTTTCGCGCTCGACAAGATCCTGGCGCTGATCGAACAACGCCTGCTGCGCTGGCGCACGGATGGCTTTTAAGCCGGGCTTTTACTACAGAGGAACCACGATGTCGACTGCAACGGATTCCGGATCACGTATCGACGTGCGCCGCGTGCTGCGCGGGGCCGCATTGCCGGCGCTGCTGTTCACCATCTGGTGGGCCGTATTTCATTTCGGCTGGACCGACTCGGTGATGTTCGTACCGATCAGCAAGGTGTGGGAAACGGCGGTGCGGCTCTCCGCCACCGGGGAGCTGTGGCGCTCGCTGGGCGCATCGCTGGCGCGCGACCTGGCCGGGTTCGCCCTGGGCAGCACGATCGGCTTCGGCGTCGGTATCGCGCTCGGCCTGTCGCGGCTGCTGGAAAACCTCGTGGGTCCCACGCTGCATACCATCAAGCAGATCTCGCTGTTCGCGTGGATCCCGCTGATCTCGGTATGGTTCGGCCTGGGCGATACCGCCAAGGTGGTGTTCCTGTCGCTGGCGGCGTTCTTCCCCGTCGTGCTGAACACCTTCGAAGGCATCCGCAGCGTGCCGCGCGAGCTGATCGAGGTGGGCCGCGTGTTCGCGCTCACGCCGGCGCAGATGCTGCGGCGCGTGGTGCTGCCGGCCGCGCTGCCGTCGATCTTCAACGGCGTGCACCTGGCGCTGATTTACGCATGGCTGGCCACGCTGGGCGCCGAATACCTGCTCACGTCCGGCATCGGCATCGGCAACCTGCTCACCGACGGCCGCGAACACCTGTGGATGGACCAGGTGCTGCTGGGCATCGTCATCGTCGGGTTCGTCGGTTTCACGCTGAACCTCATTGCAAACCATATCGAAGGCCGGCTGCTGCGGTGGCGCGGCACGTCGACCGGACAATACTGATCATCCTGGAGAACACATGGCACACGCAGGCACGCTGGAAATCAGCAATCTGAGCAAGCAATACCGGGTCAAGGGCGAAGCCTTGCCCGTCCTCGACAACATCTCGCTGTCGATCCGGCCCGGCGAATTCATCAGCATCGTCGGCTCCAGCGGCTGCGGCAAGTCCACGCTGCTGCGGCTCGTGATCGGCCTGGAAAACGACTACCAGGGCGAGATCCTGCTCGACGGCAAAAAGGTCGTCGGCACGAGCCTGGAACGGGGCATCGTGTTCCAGGAGCACCGGCTGTTCCCGTGGCTGACGGTGGAGCAGAACGTGGCCATGGGCCTGCTCAATGCCGACCTGCCGGAAGCGGAAAAGCGCGCGTCGGTGCAGGAACACATCGAGCTCGTCGGCCTGAAAGGGTTCGAGACGGCCCACCCGTACCAGCTGTCGGGCGGCATGTCGCAGCGCGTGGCGATCGCCCGGGCGCTCGTCAACCGCCCCGAGGTGTTGCTGCTCGACGAACCGTTCGGCGCGCTCGATGCGCTGACCCGCGCCCACCTGCAGCAGGAACTGCAGCGCATCTGGGAAGCGGAAGGCATCACCGCCATCCTCGTCACGCACGATGTCGACGAAGCCGTGTACCTGGGCGACCGCATCGTGGTGATGGAGCCGCGGCCGGGGCGCATCAAGCGCATCGTCGACGTGGACCTGCCGCGCCCGCGCGATCGCGGCAGCTACGCATTTGCCGAAATCAAGGACGACGTGCTGGCCGAGTTCTCCGACAAGCCGCGCCCCGAGCTGCTGGACGTGCCCGCGCGCGATTCGGTCTCCGAATGGCAGTTCTCCTGGTAATTCACACACAAGAAAGCAACCACCATGTCCGATCCCTTTGAATTGTTGAAAGCCCGTTACGGCAACGGCCAGCATGCCCCCACCGTCGATACGCTGAACCCGGTGCTGGAGACGTTGTTCTCGCACCGTTCGGTGCGCGCCTTCCGGCCCGACCCGCTGCCCGCCGGCACGCTCGACCTGCTGGTGGCGGCCGCGCAGTCGGCGCCCAGCTCCTCGAATTTGCAGGTGTGGAGCGCCATCGCCGTCGAAAGCCAGGAAGGCCGCGAGCGCATCGCCACCCTGGTCGGCAACCAGAAGCACGTGCGCGAGGCGCCGCTGTTCCTGGCCTGGCTGGTCGACCTGTCGCGCCTGCAGCGGCTGGCCGCCGAACGGGGACGCGAGCTCGACGGCGCCGAATACCTCGACACGTTCCTGATGGGCGTGATCGATGCCGCGCTGGCCGCGCAGAACGCCGTCAACGCGGCCGAATCGCTGGGCCTGGGCACCGTGTACATCGGCGCATTGCGCAACCAGCCGGAGGCGGTGGCGGCGGAACTGGGCATCAAGCCCGGCGACGGCGTCTACCCCGTGTTCGGCCTCGTCATCGGCCATCCGGATCCGGAACGGCCGGCCGCCGTGAAGCCGCGCCTGCCGCAATCGTCGGTACTGTACCGCGAGCGCTACACGCCGGCACCGGTCGAGCAGGAAGTGGGCGGCTACGACGAAGCGATGCGCGCGTTCTACGAGTCGCAGGGGCTGCCCGTCACCACGTGGAGCGAGCACTCGCTGGCGCGCCTGAAGAGCCCCGAGGAACTGAAAGGACGGCACCGCCTCAGGGAAGCCCTGGCCGGCCTGGGCTTCCCGTTGCGCTAGGCGGCCGATGACCTCTTCGACACTGACTGGAGAACTTCCTTCACGTCACTTTCTTACCGGGTTCATGTTGCTGGGAGTCCTGGCCGGCGCGTCGAACGGCATTGCCAAGGTGGTGTTTCCGCTCTACGCCGCGGCGATGCATGCGTCGCCGTGGCAGATCGGACTGGTCGGCGGGCTGCAGTTCGCCGGCATGCTGCTGCTGTCGCTGCCGCTGGGCGCGCTGATCGACCGGCACGGCAGCCGCCCGCTGTTCCGCTTCGGCTGCATCGGCGGCATCGTGGTCTTCCTCGCCGGCTTCAGCTTTGCTTCCACGCCGTGGCAACTGATCGCCTGCGTAGTGCTGTTCGGCTTCGTCAACCCGTTCCGCATGGTGACCACGCAGACGGAATTCCTGCACCTGCTGCCGCGGGTCGGGCCCGCCAAGGCCGGCTGGCAGCGCGCGTCGCACAGCGCCGGGATGTTTTTCCTGGGGCCGATGCTGGGCGCCTGGCTGGTCGGCCTGGCCGGCTACTCGAATACCTTCCGGGTGGTGGCCGTGGGCCTGTTCATCACGTTGCTGATCGGCGAGCGGGTGATGTCGTCGGCACCAATGGGCCAGGGGGCCGATGCCACGCCGTTCGTCGGCCGCATGCTCGACCAGTTCCGGCTCATCGGCAGCCGCGCCGAGCTGCGGCGCACGATGCTGATCGAGTTCGTCGGGCAGGTGGCGATGTCGTACTTCACCGTGTTCGTGATCCTGGTGGCGATCCGCCGCTTCGGCATGCCCACGCAGCAGGCCGCCGGCCTGGTCACGCTGCAGGGTGCGGTGTTCGTGCTCACGCTGCTGGCGGCCGGCGCCATCGTGATGGCGTGGCGCGAACGCACGCGCTACCGCACGGCGTTCGCCATCCTGCTGTGCGCCGAACTGCTGCTGGCCAATCCGCTGCACCCGGCCGCGCTGTGGGCCGGCGCCCTGCTGCTGGGGCTGGGGCTGGGCATCCAGCAGCTGACCTGCGTGGCGCAGTTCGCCCGGCTGGCGCAGGAACTGGGGCGCGGCCGCACCGGCGGCATGTTTTCGCTGGCCGGACCGAGCGGCGCGCTGGTCGGCGCCGTGGCGGGCGGGCTGCTCAACCAGTATTTCGGCATGCTGGCGGGATTTCACGTGCTCGCGGTGCTGTTCCTGGTGCAGCTTGGACGGACGTGGCTGCGGCCGGCGCCCGCCGCATTGCCGGAACCGGATATCGAGCGGCCTGCCGTGAACGGTGGCTGAGGACGGCTGGGGCGGCAGCCAGGGTGTTCAACACCGGGCACCGCCGCAACAGCCCAGGTGGCGATTGCTGCTGCCTGCGCAGCAGCGCCGTGCCGGCAAGCCACGAAATGCCGTTCCTGCCGGTGGCATGGAACCTGCAACGGACTGGTGACCAACACCAGCGAGGGCAAGTCATGAAACAGGCAAGGCGCAACATTGTTACCCGATCGTTCCGGCTCGTCGCCGCGATCGCACTGGCCGGCGCCGCGGCGCAGGCGTTCGCCGCGGCGCCGGCGGTCATCCGCGTCGGCGTGGCATCGCCGGCGCACGGCAGCCCGCCGGGCATCTCCGGCTCGTCGATCGCCATCGCCCACGCCACCGGCGCGATCGAGCAGGAATTCAAGGCCGACAATATCAAGGTCGAGTGGTTCTTCTTCAAGGGCGCCGGGCCGGCGGTCAACGAGGCGCTCAGCAACAAGCAGCTCGACTTCGCGTTCCAGGGCGACCTGCCGTCGATCATCGGCAAGGCCGCCGGGCTGAAGACGCGGCTGATCCTGGCCACCGGCATCCGCGCCAACCTCTACTTGGCCGTGCCGCCCGATTCGACGATCCGGAAGGTGGAGGACTTGCGCGGCAAGCGCGTGGCATTCTTCAAGGGCACCAACGGGCAACTGCCGATCAACCGGCTGCTGGCGGCACACGGCCTGGCGGAGAAGGACCTGCGGGTCGTCAATCTCGACACGGCCACGTCGCAGGCCGCGCTGACCACGAAGGATATCGATGCCGTGTTCGGCGGCTACGACCTGATCAAGCTGCGCGACAAGGGCGTGGCCCGCATCGTCTACACGAGCAAGGGCGACTCGCCCGTGTTCACGCGGCAGAGCCACATGCTGGTGACCGACGACTTCGCCGGCAAGTATCCGGAGCAGACGCGGCGCTTCGTCAAGGCCGTGGTGAAAGCCGCCCGCTGGAGTTCCGACGACGCCAACCGCGAAGAAGTGTTCCGCATGTGGGCGCGCCCCGGCACCGCCAAGCTCGAACACTGGAAGGAGGACTACGAGGGCCAGCCGCTGCGTACCCGGCTCAGCCCCCTGTTCGACCCGTTCCTGACTGAGCGCTACAAGGATGCGGTCGAGCATGCGTACCAGTTCCGGCTGATCCGCCGGAAGTTCGATGTCGATACGTGGATCGATCGCAGCTTCCTGAACGCCACGCTGAAGGAATTGAAACTGGAAAGCTACTGGCCGGCGAACCCGGTGGGCGCGTTCTCGGCAAAGGCCGCGCAGGTGTCGCAAAAACCGGTGCCGGGAGGTTCGATACGGTCATGAAAGCCAACGGTCAATTCCCTGCATCCACGCCTATTTCCTGTCAACTGTGCCAATCCTGCCACTAAGGCATCGCACAAACGAATAACCGGCAACCCTGTCTTGCATTTGCGAACTGCCGTGCTAACGTGAGAGGACCTTGGGGCCACGCCGCCCTCTCGTTTCCCGTCACAGGAGCTTGCCATGAATGGTTTGCGCTGCATGTTCGGATGTGCGTTGCTGGTATCGATGGCCGCCGGCGCGGCCCCGCAGGTGGACGTGGTCGCCAGGGGCCTGAGCAACCCGCGCGGGCTCGCCTTCGCCCCCGATGGCGCGCTGTACGTTGCGGAAGCGGGCAAGGGCGGCAACGGCGGCTGTGCCGTGCTGGGCGACGGGCAAACGGGCTGCTATGGCGAGACGGGCGCCGTGCTGCGCATCGACCTTACCGGCAAGAAGGAGCCCGCGCGGGTGCTGCGCAACCTGCCGTCGCTGGCACCCGAAGGCGGCTTCGGTGCGACTGGGCCGCAAGCCGTGGCCTTTGGCGCCAACGGCGCAGGCAGGGTGGCGCTGGGCCTGGGCTCGCACCGCGCCACCCGCGAAGGGCTCGGCCGCTATTCCTGGCTGTTCGGGCGGGTCATTCCGGTGTCGAAACTGCATGGCACTGCGGTGCCGCCGGCCACGGACAAGCAGCCCGCGCAGCTTGGCGACGTGCCCCCGCCCACGGCCGCGCAGGAGGAAAAGGCGCCGATCGACCTGGCCGCCTTCGAGGACGTCAACGACCCGGCGGGCGACGGTTCCGACAGCAACCCCGAGGGCCTGCTGACGCAAGGCGCGAACTACATCGCCGTGGATGCCGGCGGCAACTCGCTGCTGCGCATCGGCAGCGACAAGAAAATCACCACCCTCGCAACGTTCGCACCGCGAGACGTGCCGGCGCCGCCGTTCCTCGGCCTGCCGCCGGGTGCCACGATACCGATGCAGGCGGTGCCCACGTCGGTGGCCGAAGGGCAGGATGGTGCGCTGTATGTCGGCCAGCTGACCGGCTTCCCCTTCCCTGCCGGCGCCGCCAATGTCTGGCGCGTGCCGGCCGAGGGCGGCGAGCCGGAAGTGTTCGCCAGCGGCTTCACCAACATCATCGGCGTGGCGTTCGATGCCGCCGGCCGGCTGCACGTGCTGCAGATCGGCGCCGGCTTCGCCGGCCCCGGCGGGCCGCCGCTGCTGGCGCCGGGCCGGCTGATCCGCGTGGAAGCCGATGGCACCCGCACGGTCATCTACGAGAACCTGTATTACCCCGGCGGGCTGGCGATCGGGCCGGATGGCGCGGCCTACGTGACCAACAACGGCATCGTGCCGGGCCCCATCCCGGGGGCGTTCCCGGATGGCGGGCAGGTGCTGCGGATTTCGCTCGACTGATTTCGCCCGCTCGGACAGATTTGCCCACTCGGACAGGTTTGCCGGCTCGACACGTTCGCCGGCTCATGCGCGCCCGATCGTGCCCGGCCGGGCTCGGTGCACATCCATATCCGCGAGCACGGGTATCGATACGATATTGATGAGGTCATGACCGGCTGCTATGCTGAAGGGTCCCCCCTGCATTGGAGCCGGTCATGATCGAAGCTGTCAGCGTTCCCCATATCGTTCCGCTGAGCGATATCCTTCCCGATGAACCCCTGCTGATGATGGGCGCCGGCCCGGTGCCGATCCCGCAAAGCGTGGCAATGGCGAACTCGATCGTCATCAACCACCTGGGCGATACGATGAACCGCGTCATCGCCCAGGTCAAGGACATGGGCCGCTATGTGTTCCAGACGAACTCGCGCTACGTGCTCGGCGTGGGCGGGCCCGGCTCGGCCGCGATGGAAATGGCGATCGCCAACCTGGTCCATCCCGGCGACCGGGTGCTGTGCATCTGCAACGGCTACTTCAGCCGCCGCATGGCCGAAATGGTCAGCCGCGTGCGCGGCGAAGCCATCATTTTCGAAACGGGCACCAACGAAGGTGCCGGCATCGAAGCGGTGGAGCGGGAACTGCGGAGCGGGCGCTACGACGCGGTGACGCTGGTGCAGGGCGAAACGTCGAACACGGTGTGCAACGGCAACCTGGCCGGGATCGCGCGGCTGGCCCGCGAACACGGCGCGCTCGTCATCGTGGACGCCGTCTGCACGCTCAGCACGATGCCGCTGGAAATGGACAACTGGCAGATCGATGCCGTGATCACGGGCGGGCAGAAGGGCCTGTCGTCGATTCCGGGCGTGTCGCTGCTGGCATTCTCCGAACGGGCCTGGGCGAAGAAGATCGCCACGCGGGGCGACCTGCCGTTCCACTGGGTGCTGGACGCCAGCCTGGCCGACAAGTTCTGGAACCAGAAATCGTATCACTACACCGCGCCGGTATCCGGCATCCTGGCCCTGCACGAGGCGCTGCGGCTGGTGTGCGGCGAAACGCTGCCGAAGCGTTTCGAGCGCCACCTGCACTGCTCCGTGGCCTTGCAGGCGGGTATCGAGGGCATGGGCCTGCAACTGCTGGTGGCGAAGGAACACCGGCTCAATTCGGTGGTCGGCATCGTGGTGCCGGACGGCGTGGTGGCCGCCGACGTGCTGTCGCACATGTCGCGCGTGCATCGCGTGGAGATTGCCGGCGCGTTCGGCCTGAACATCGTGCGCATCGGCCAGATGGGCGAGCAGAGCCGCGCGCACAACCTGTTCCGCACGCTGCACGCGCTGGGCTCGAGCATGAAAGCCTCGGGCGCCGTGCTCGATTTGCCGGCCGGCATGGCGGAGCTGGAGCGCTCGCTGTCGCATTGAGCGTGGGCTGAGCAGGCACCGGGCAGTACCGGGTACACGCCGGGTGCGCCAGCGGCCGCGCTGCCGGCCCGCCCATGCGCGGGCAATCCTGCGCTGGTAATCACGCATTGCCAATCATGCATTCGTAACCATGGGCTGGCAATCATCGGTGCGCAATCAGCGCATGGGGTGGCATTAAGCCTTATCATTGTCCCATCGACATCAGCGAGGACAATGGGAAGTGACGTCACTGTACAAGTTCGCGGCGGCCAGCCTGCTCTTCACCTTCCTCCCGCTGGCGCAGGCCGCCGGGCCGGTCGTGGTTACCGATCACGTGCGCGGCGAATTGCTCGTCCACGCTCCCGAGGGCATCCGGCCCGGCAAGACATTGTGGCTGGGCCTGGCGATCGATCACCAGCCGCACTGGCACACGTACTGGAAAAATCCCGGCGACTCGGGGCTGGCCACCACGCTGGCCTGGAAGCTGCCGGCCGGTTTCACGGCCGGGGAGATCGCCTGGCCAACGCCGAAGAAACTGCCGCTCGGCCCGCTGACCAACTACGGCTATGAAAACAGGGTGCTGCTGCCCGTGCCGGTGCAGGTGCCGGCCGGTTTCGCGGGGCAGGAGCTGAAGATCGGCCTGCACGCCGAATGGCTGGTGTGCAAGGAAATCTGCCTGCCCGAATCGGGCGACTTCGACATCACGGTGCCCGCCAATGCGCCGGTTTCCGCCAGCGGCGCACTGTTCAGCGCCACGCGCGCCGCCACGCCGGTGGCGCTGGAAGGTGCCACAGCCACCGCGCGGGTCGACGGCAAGGCCATCGCTGTCGAGGTGCGCGGCCTGGCGGCCGCCCCGCAAGGCGACGTGCAGTACTTTGCCGAGGATATCGGCGTCATCGATTACGCCGCCAGGGTCGACCAGCAATGGGCGGACGGCACGCTGCGCCTGCGCGTGCCGCTGTCGCCGCAGCGCAGCGAGAGCCCCACGGTGCTGAAGGCCGTGCTGGTGGCGCCGGGCCAGCCGGCCGGCTGGACGGTGTCCATCCCTGTCGAGGGACCGTGGCCAGCGATCGGCGCCGCCGACCCTGCCCCGGCCCCTGCCGCCGCGGTGGCGCCTGTGCCGATGCCGGCGGCACCGGCCGCACCCGCGGCGGACACGTCCTTCGTGCTGTCGCTGCTGTTCGCCTTCCTCGGCGGCGCACTGCTGAACCTGATGCCGTGCGTTTTCCCCGTGCTGTCGCTGAAGATCTTCAGCCTGGTGCAGCACAGGGAAGAGCGGCGCAAGGCCGTTGCCGGCGGCATGGCCTATACGGCCGGCGTCGTGCTGTCGTTCGTCGCGCTGGCGGGATTGCTGCTGGCGCTGCGCGCCGGCGGTGCCGAACTGGGCTGGGGCTTCCAGCTGCAGTCGCCCCCCGTGGTCGCGGGCCTGGCGGCGTTGTTCACGCTGATCGGCCTGAACCTGGCCGGCGTGTTCGAATTCGGCGGCGTGCTGCCCGGCGCGCTGGGCGGCTACCGCGCGAAGAATCCCCTCGTCGACGATGCGCTCAGCGGCGCGCTGGCCGTGGCCGTGGCGTCGCCCTGTACCGCGCCGTTCATGGGCGCCGCACTGGGCGTGGCGTTGACGGAACCGGCGCCACAGGCGCTGGCCATCTTCGCCGTGCTGGGCCTCGGCATGGCGGCACCTTACCTGCTCGTGGCGCTGGTGCCGGCGCTGGGCCGCCTGCTGCCCCGCCCCGGCGCCTGGATGGTGCGCTTCAAGGTACTGATGGCATTCCCCATGTTCGCCACCGTCGTATGGCTGCTGTGGGTGCTGGGACAGCAGACCGGCATCGATGCGATGGCGGGGATGGCCGGCGTGCTCGTCGCCCTGGCGTTTGCCTGCTGGACGATCGGAGCGCCGGCGAAATCGCGCGGCACGAAGATCGCGTTCGCGGTGGCGGGTGGCGTGGTGCTGGCCGCGGCCGTGCACCTGGCATGGCCGCTGCTGAAGGCCGAACCGGCCGGGCCGGCGCAGGCGTCCGCGCGGTCGCCGGGCCATTGGGCGCCGTGGTCGGTGGAAGCCGTCGGCCAGGCACGCGCCGCCGGCAAGCCCGTGTTCATCGACTTCACGGCCGCGTGGTGCATCACGTGCCAGTTCAACAAGCGCACCGTGCTGAGCGATGCGCAACTGCTGAAGGATTTCGGCGCGCGGGACGTGGTCCTGCTGCGCGCCGACTGGACGCGCCGCGACCCCGCCATTACCCGGGAGCTGGCGCAGCTGGGGCGCAGCGGCGTGCCCGTGTATGTCTTGCTTGGACCGAACCACAGCCAGCCGCCGCAAGTGCTGTCCGAGGTGCTGACCGTGGAGCAGGTCCGGACGGCGTTGGGCAGGATCCGGCCTGCAAGCTGAAGTACTCGACTGACCTATTCAACTGAACTACTCAACTTGACGAGAGGAACTCCGATGAAGAAGATGACAGCAGCAGCAGCCATCCTGGTCGCCGGCCTGGTGACGACCGGCATCGCCGCCGCGCAGGCCACCGTGGGCCAGCCGGCCCCGGCCTTTACCGGCGTGGACACGGCCGGCAAGCCGGTCTCGCTGGACAGCTACAAGGGCAAGTACGTGGTGCTGGAATGGGTCAATCCCGATTGCCCGTTCGTCAAGAAGCACTATGACAGCGGCAACATGCCGGCCACGCAGAAGCACGCCGCGGCGAAGGATGTGGTGTGGCTGTCCGTGAGCACCAGCGGCAACGCCACGAATGACCCGAAAGTGGCCAGCTCGCTGAACAGCTGGACCAAGGAAAAGAACGCCACCCCGACCGCCCTGGTGCTCGACGACGGCAAGATCGGCCATGCCTATGGCGCGAAGACGACCCCGCACATGTACCTGATCGATCCGGCAGGCAAGATCGTCTACGCCGGCGCGATCGACAGCAAGCCCAGCTCCAACGCCGCCGACATCGCCGGCTCCACCAACTACGTGATCCAGGCGATCGACGAAGTCAAGGCCGGCAAGGCCGTCAGCAAGCCGATCACGCAGCCTTACGGCTGCTCCGTCAAGTACGCCAGCTGAGCCTCTACGGTTGAGTTCGTGTCACTTTGGTGCCAGGAAGGAGTGATGCCGAGTACGGCATCACCGCTACCCAGGCGAGGGGCAGTGCTCCTCGAAATCCCTGTTACGCCACCAAAGTGACACGGTCTCGGCCATTGCGGCAAAGGCAAAAACTGGCATCCCATTCCAAGCTCGTGCATAATACCGAGCTTGTCCTATATCTTATATAAGACTTGATCGAAGGCAGGCCTGCCCGGCTATCGATACCCCGGCCTCCGGTACGACGAAACAGCGATCATCCGGACCCCCGGCCCGGGGCGACTGGGTTATGATTTGGCGCTGTCCGTAGCGCCGTCCGGAGGGTCAAGGTGATGAGGATGTTGCGTTGACGCGAGACCAGGCAGGCGAATTTTCAGTATCAGGAACCCCACGAATTCCGAGGAATAAGCGCATGAGCAATGATCCGACCATTATCTACACGTTGACCGACGAGGCGCCGCTGCTGGCGACCCACGCATTCCTGCCGGTCGTCAGGACTTTCACCAAGCCCGCCGGCATCCGCGTCGACGAGGCCGACATTTCGGTGGCCGCGCGTATCCTCGCGAACTTCCCGGAATACCTGACCGAAGAGCAGCGCGTGCCCGACGTGCTGAGCGAACTGGGCAAGAAAACGCTGGAGCCGGACGCGAACATCATCAAGCTGCCGAACATCAGCGCTTCCGTCTCGCAGCTGCAGGCCGCCATCAAGGAACTGCAGGGCAAGGGCTACAAGCTGCCCGACTACCCGTCCGATCCGAAGACCGACGAGGAAAAATCGATCAAGGCCCGCTACGGCAAGTGCATCGGCTCCGCCGTGAACCCGGTGCTGCGCGAAGGTAACTCCGACCGCCGCGCGCCGCGCGCCGTGAAGGAATACGCCCGCAAGAACCCGCACTCGATGGCCGAATGGTCGCAGGCATCGCGCACCCACGTGTCGCACATGACGCACGGCGACTTCTACCACGGCGAAAAGTCGATGACGCTGGACCGCGCCCGCGAAGTGAAGATGGAACTGATCACCAAATCCGGCCAGACCATCGTGCTGAAACCGAAGGTCGCGCTGCAGGAAGGCGAGATCATCGATTCGATGTTCATGAGCCGCAAGGCGCTGCTGGACTTCTACGCGTCGCAGATCGAAGACGCGAAGAATACCGGCGTGATGTTCTCGCTGCACGTGAAAGCGACGATGATGAAGGTGTCGCACCCGATCGTGTTCGGCCACTGCGTGCGCATGTTCTACAAGGAAGCGTTCGAGAAGCACGGCGCGCTGTTCGACAGCCTGGGCATCAACGTCAACAACGGCATGGCCGACCTGTACAACAAGATCGCCACGCTGCCGGCCTCGCAGCGCGAAGAAGTCGAGCGCGACCTGCACGCCTGCCAGGAAAACCGTCCGCCGCTGGCGATGGTCGATTCCGCCAAGGGCATCACCAACTTCCACTCGCCGAACGACGTGATCGTCGATGCGTCGATGCCGGCCATGATCCGCGCCGGCGGCAAGATGTACGGCGCCGATGGCCGCCTGAAGGAAGTGAAGGCCGTGATCCCGGAAAGCACGTTCGCCCGGATCTACCAGGAAATCATCAACTTCTGCAAATGGCATGGCGCCTTCGATCCGCGCACGATGGGCACGGTGCCCAACGTGGGCCTGATGGCCCAGCAGGCCGAGGAATACGGTTCGCACGACAAGACGTTCGAAGTGCCGGAAGCCGGCACTGCCAACATCACCGACCTGGCCACCGGCGAAGTGCTGCTGTCGCAGGAAGTCGAGCAGGGCGACATCTGGCGCATGTGCCAGGTCAAGGATGCGCCGATCCGCGACTGGGTCAAGCTGGCCGTCACCCGCGCGCGCAATTCCGGCATGCCGGCCGTGTTCTGGCTCGACCCGTACCGCCCGCACGAGAATGAACTGATCAAGAAGGTCAACACGTACCTGAAGGATCACGACACGGAAGGCCTGCACATCGAGATCATGTCGCAGGTGCGCGCGATGCGCTACACGCTGGAACGCGTGATCCGCGGCCTGGACACCATCTCCGTCACCGGCAACATCCTGCGCGACTACCTGACCGACCTGTTCCCGATCATGGAACTGGGCACGTCGGCGAAGATGCTGTCGATCGTGCCGCTGATGGCAGGCGGTGGCATGTACGAAACGGGCGCCGGCGGTTCGGCACCGAAGCACGTGCAGCAGCTGACCGAGGAAAACCACCTGCGCTGGGATTCGCTGGGCGAGTTCCTGGCCCTGGCGGTGAGCCTGGAAGACCTGGGTATCAAGACCGGCAGCGCCAAGGCGAAACTGCTGGCCAAGACGCTCGACGCGGCCACCGGCAAGCTGCTGGACAACCGCAAGTCGCCGTCGCCGAAGACCGGTGAGCTGGACAACCGCGGTTCGCAGTTCTACCTGTCGCTGTACTGGGCCCAGGAACTGGCCGCGCAGACCGAGGACGCCGAACTGGCGGCCTACTTCGCGCCGCTGGCCAGGTCGCTGGGCGAGAACGAGCAGAAGATCGTCGCCGAGCTGCTGGAAGTCCAGGGCAAGCCGGCCGATATCGGCGGCTACTACAAGGCCGACGAAGCCAAGGTGAAGGCCATCATGCGCCCGAGCGCCACGTTCAACGGCGCGCTGGAAGCACTGGGCGCCTGATCGCCCTCCGCAGTCGATGAAAAGGCCGGTTGCGCGAGCAACCGGCCTTTTTTTGATCCGTCGAAAAGCTGGCGAAAACCGGTCTCTGGCACCATTTCATTTGGAAATGGTGCCAGACACCCGACCATCACGGCCGCGGGCTGCCGGTCCGTTTGATGGAACGCCGCCGCGCCAGTCCCAGCACGCCCAGCCCGCCCACCAGCAGCAGGCCGGATGCCGGTTCGGGCACCGCGCTGACGCCCACCGCGACATCGGTCATGCCCGGCAGGTAGCCGTCGCCCAGCGTGTCGATCCGGAACGCCGTGAAGTATTCGCCGGCACCAGTGGCCTGGAAGCCTTCGAACGTCAGGCCGAGCGCACCGTCGGCCAGCGTCACGCCGTTGAACGTGTAGGTGGCCTGGTTGGTGGCGATCGTGATGTCGACCGGCCCTTCGGTCACCGCCCCGTCGAAGCCGAACAGGTTGTATCCCGCCGCGATCGTGCCGGTCAGTCCCGAAAAATAATTGTTCGAGATCAGCGTGCGCAGCGTGCCGATCGAATAATCGGTGCCCGCGCCCACGGTGATGTTCAGGTCGGAAGCGTAGGTGACGTCGCCGCGGGTGAACGGATCGCCCGGCACGTGGAAGCCTGCGCCGAAATCGTCGAAATTGCTGTTGTACGCGATCGAGCCGAGCGCATTGAACGCGCCCCGGTCGCCGACCAGGACGACATCGGCAGACGCCGTGGTGCCGGCGGCGGCCAGCAGCGCGGCCGCGGCCAGTTGAACGAATCTGGTATTCATGGGGTCATTCCTTTTTCGATGGGATTACTGCCGTACCAGCGACCACTGCTGGCTGGCGCCGCCGTGCAGCGGGTATTGCAGAACGGCGGCGTTGTTCGCCGTGCTGCCGCCGCTCACTTCGGCCACCAGGCCGTTGAGCTTGTTCTTGATCGTGTAGTTGCCGGAAGCGGCATCGGCGAACTGCCACTTCTGGCCGTCGCCGCCCCAGTAGGACCACTGCGCCACTTTCGCGCCCGGCGACATCGACACTTCCCAGTCGTCCATGCCCAGCAGGCTGTTCTCGTTGATCACGCTGTAGTCGCCGTTGCCGTGGCCGATGACGTACCAGTACTGGTTCTTCAGCGCGCCGAACGTCTTCTGCTGCACCATCGCGCCCGGCTGGGTCGCGCGCAGCATCGCCGTATCGGCCACCGTCAGCGCCTTGCCGCTGTTCTGGTTGAGGATCGCGTAACGCCCATCGCTGACGCCGTCGCAGTCGTCCGTGAAGCTGTCGAAATCGCGCGTGAGCACCGGCCAGTCGATGTCGGTGCCGCGTGTCGCATAGGTCATCTTCATGATCTGCAGCTTCGCATTGCCGTTGTCGGCCGTGTCGTAGTAGTGAGTCGACACGAAGTTGCAGCCGTTCTGCTTCAGCACGCCCACGTGGCCGGGGCCCTTGTGCCGGCCGTCGATGTTCGCCAGGATGGTGCGCGGTTCCGAGTAAGGGCCGTCCACGCTGGTGGCGCGCTGCACCTCGACGTAGTACGTGCTGTTGCTGCCCTGGCAGCACGCGCCACGGTTCGCGAACAGGTAGTAGTAATCTCCGTTGCGGGTGATGTAGGGTGCCTCGATATCGCGCCGTGCATTGGTGCCGCCGGCGATCTTGGTCACGTAGCTGGCCAGCTTGCCCGTGGCCTGGTCGATCTCGCCCACGCCGAGGCCGCCGAAGAACGAACCGAAACTCATGTAGACGCGGCCGTCGTGGTCGCGGAACAGGGCCGGATCGATCGCGTTGATTTCGGTGTTGCCCTTGTTATAGGACTGCACCACCACGCCCAGGTCGGTCCAGACCGGGTTCTTCAGCGACAGGCTGCGCGCCACGCCGATCGCCGAGTTGGTGGTACCCCACTGGGACACCGAGTAATAGATGTAGTAGGCGCCGTTCATCTGGATCACGTCCGGCGCCCAGTACGACGAACCGTTGGCCTTGAAGTTGGGGATCTTCTTTTCCACCCAGGCCGGATTGGTCGCGAACACCGGGGCCGGTCCGCCCTGCCACGTCTTCAGGTCGGTCGACGTGGAATACCAGATGCCGGTACCGGTGGTGAAGTTGAAGTACGTATCGCCATCCTTCGTGATCGTGCCGGGATCGTGCGCATTCTGCAGCCCGGCGAGCTCGATGGCCCCGCTCGAGGCGGCGCCGCACGCCAGCATTAAACCTGCGATGATTTTCTTGAACATTGTCAGTCTCCGTGTTGTTGTTGTTGTTGTTGCCAGGTGAATCAATGAAGCGTGCCGCGCGGGGCAGTGGCCGGCATGGCGTGACGGCTGTCGTGGAACCGCTCATCGCAGTGCGACGGGCGTGCGAATGCCATCTCCGCCGTCATGAAGTCGGCCGGATTGCATTGTCGAATTCAGGTGCCTGGAGGCCAGGCGGGGGCATTCAGACCAGTCCGACGACCGGATGCTGCGGAACTATCGGGACGGGAAGCAGGATGGGAAGCAGGAACGCGCGGCGGGAACGCGATGGGCGATGCGATGCATGGGAGTCTCCGGATGTTTTATTGTGTCGGCTGCCATGTGCGGCGCCTTGTTGAAAACATCGTACCCAGATCGATATCGGTGCACCAATGATAAATTTGTAAGTTGCGATATTCGTTTGGATATCCCTGGTACCACGCATCATCGCGCTGGTTAACCCCATCCAATCGGCGCTACACTGGTGGTCCGATCAATTCCTGAAACCGCAAAGGTATCGACGACATGGCAACCCGGCTGATCATCGAAGGAACCGTCCAGGGCGTCGGCTTTCGCCAGGCGCTGAAGGCCGAGGCGAATGCCCTGGGGCTCGCCGGCTGGGTGTGCAACCGGCGCGATGGCACGGTGGAGGCATGCTTGCGGGGCGCGCAGGACGATGTGGAAGCCCTGGTGGCGTGGTCGCGGCACGGCCCGCCCGGCGCGCGCGTCACCGGCGTCACGCGCTTTGACGCGGACGATACGGAAATCGGCGGCAGCGGATTCCATATCGCCGGCACCCGCTAGGCTGCAGCGCTCTCCAGTCCGTGTCCACTTCGGTGCCTGACCCCGGGGTGGACACGGGCTGAACACGGGCTGAACAGTAAGCCGCTTGTTTCATCTCATCATTTCATCGCCTTGCGGTTCATCCACAGGTACAGCGCCGGCAGGATCAGCAGCGTCAGCGCCGTGGAGGACAGGATGCCGCCGATCACCACCGTGGCCAGCGGCCGCTGCACCTCGGCGCCCGTGCTGGTGGCCAGCGCCATCGGCAGGAAGCCCAGCGAGGCCACGAGCGCCGTCATCAGCACCGCCCGCAGCCGGCCCTGCGCGCCATCGCGCATCGCCTGTTCGGGCGGATAGCCCTGCTCGCGCAGCGAGCGCACGAACGACAGCATCACCAGCCCGTTCAGCACCGCCACGCCGGACAGCGCGATGAAGCCGATCGCCGCCGAGATCGACAGCGGCATGCCGCGCAGCCACAGCGCCAGCACGCCGCCGGTCATCGCGAATGGAATGCCGGTGAACACGAGCAGGCCGTCGCGCAGGCTGTTGAACATCAGGTACAGCAGCGCGAAGACGATGGCCAGCGCCAGCGGCACCACGATGGCCAGCCGCTGCGAGGCCTTTTCCAGGTTCTCGAACTGGCCGCCCAGGGTCAGCCAGGTGCCCGCCGGCAGTTTCACTTCCTTCAGCCCGCCCTTCAGGTCCGCCACGAACGAACCGAGGTCGCGCCCGCGCACGTTGGCCGTGACGACCACGCGCCGCTTGCCGTTCTCGCGGCTGACCTGGCTGGCTTCGGGCACGAACGTCAGCGTGGCGATTTCCGACAGCGGAATGCTCGATGAACGGCCATTGCCCGTGGACGAGGCGGCCGGCAGCGCGATCGGCAACTGCCGCAGCGTGTCCACGTCGTTGCGCAGTCCCTCCGGCAGGCGCACGGTGATGGCGAACCTGCGGTCGCCTTCGAACACCAGGCCCACGTCGCGCCCGCCCACCAGCGTGCCGAACGCTTCCTGCACGTCCGCCACGTTCAGGCCATAGCGCGCCGCCTTGATGCGGTCCACCTGCAGGGTCAGCGCCGGCAGGCCCTCGGTCTGCTCGATCTTTACTTCCGCCGCGCCGGGCAGCTTCTGCAGGCGCCGGGCCACCAGCTGCGCGGCGGCCTGCATCGTTTCCGGATCGTCGCCGAACACCTTCACGGCGACGTCGCTGCGCACGCCCGAAATGAGCTCGTTGAAGCGCAGCTGGATCGGCTGCGAGAACTCGTAGTTGTTGCCGGGAACGCGGTTGGCCGCCTGCGTGATGGCTTCCACCAACTCGGCGTGCGACTTGCGCGGCTTCGGCCAGTCCCGTTCCGGCCGCAGCATGATGTAGCTGTCCGCCGCGTTCGGCGGCATCGGGTCGGTCGCCACTTCGGAGGTGCCGATGCGGGCGAACATGCGTTCGATCTCCGGGAATTGCTGCAGCAGCGCGCGTTCCAGCCGCTGCTGCATCTGTACCGACTGCTGCAGGCTGGTGCCGGGTATGCGCATCGTCAGCACGGCCAGGTCGCCCTCGTTCAGGTTCGGCGCGAACTCGGTGCCGAGCCGCGTCGCCAGCACGCCGGAGAGCAGCACGGCCAGCGCGGCGAACGTCAGCGCCACCGGCCGGTTGCGCAGTACCCAGTCGAGCGCCGGCGCATACAGGTCGCGCGCCCCGCGCATGATGCGGCTGTCGTGCTCGGCCACCGGCTTCGTGACGAACAGCGCCACCGCGGCCGGCACGAACGTCACCGACAGGACCATCGCCGCCACCAGCGCCATCACCACCGTGACCGCCATCGGGTGGAACATGCGCCCCTCGATGCCCGACAGCGCGAAGATCGGCAGGTACACCGTCATGATGATCAGCTGGCCGAACAGCAGTGGCCGGCGCGCTTCCGCGGCGGCGGCGGCCACTTCGGCGAAGCGTTCCTCGCGCGTCAGCGCCCTGCCCGCCGCAGCCTGCGCATGGGCGAGCCGGCGGATGCAGTTCTCCACGATCACCACGGCGCCGTCGATGATGATGCCGAAATCCAGCGCGCCCAGGCTCATCAGGTTGGCGCTGACGCCCGCCTGCACCATGCCGGTAAACACCATCAGCATCGTCAGCGGGATCACCAGCGCGGTGATCAGCGCGGCGCGCAAATTACCGAGGAAAAAGAACAGGATCGCGATCACCAGCAACGCGCCTTCGGCCAGGTTGTCGCGCACCGTGTCGATCGCCTTGTTGACGAGCACCGAGCGGTCGTAGACGGGCAAGGCCTGCACGCCGGCCGGCAGCGAGCGGTTGATGTCTTCCAGCCGGTGGCGCGCGGCATCGGCCACGCTGCGGCTGTTCTGGCCGATCAGCATGAACACGGCGCCCAGCACCACCTCGCGGCCATTCTCGGTGGCCGCGCCGGTGCGCAGTTCGCGGCCCAGCTCCACGTCCGCCACGTCGCGCACGCGGATCGGCGCGCCCTGCACCACGTCGAGCACGATGTTGCGGATTTCTTCCAGCGTGCGCAGCTGGCCCGGCGTGCGCACCACGAACTGCTCGCCGCCCCGCTCGATGTAGCCGGCTCCGGCATTGCCGTTGTTGCGGTCGAGCGCCGTGACCAGTTGCGCGAGACCGAGGCCATGCGCGGCCAGCCGGTCCATGTCCGGCGCCACCTGGAATTCCTTCTCGTAGCCGCCGATCGTGTTGATCTCGGTAACGCCGGCCACGCCGCGCAATTGCGGCGCCACCACCCAGTCCTGGATCTCGCGCAGGTCGGTCGGGGTGTACGGCGTGCCGTCCGGCTTGCGGGCGCCCTCCTTCGCCTCGACCGTCCAGTAGAAGATTTCACCGAGCCCGGTGGCGATCGGTCCCAGCGAAGGTTCCATGCCCGGCGGCAGTTGCGACCGGGCCTGCTGCAGCCGCTCGCCCACGAGCTGGCGGGCGAAGTAGATATCGGTGCCGTCGCGGAACACGACCGTCACCTGCGACAGGCCGTATTTCGACAGCGAACGTGTCTGCTCCAGCCCTGGCAGGCCGTTCATCAAGGTCTCGATCGGGAACGTGATGCGCTGCTCGACCTCCACCGGCGAATAGCCCGGCGCCGGCACGTTGACCTGCACCTGCACGTTGGTGATGTCCGGCACCGCGTCGATCGGCAGCATCCGGTAGCTGTGGACGCCGAGGGCGGCCAGGCACAGCACCGCAAACACGACGAGCCAGCGCCGCGCGATGACCGCGGCAATCAGTTTCTGGTACATGGCGGCCCCTTAGTGATCGTGCTCGGCTTCGGACTTGCCGAGATCGGCCTTCAGCAGGTAGCTGCCTGACGCGGCATAGCGGCTGCCGGCGGCGAGACCCTTGACGATCTCGGTACGCCGCCCGTCGGACCGCCCGGTGACGACGGTACGCGCCTCGAAGCCGCCCGGCGTGCGCACGAATACCACGCTGCGCTCGTGGATCGTCTGCACCGCGTCGAAGGCCACGGTCACGGCCGCATCGCCCTGCCGGCCCATCAGGTCGACGGTGGCCAGCATGCCGGGCCGCAGCCGCATGCCGGGGTTCGGCAGCACGATGCGGGCCGTGGCCATGCGCGTGGTCTCGCCCAGCACCGGGCCGACGAACGATACGGTGCCGCGCACGGCTTCGGCCAGCGCGGTCGCCGTCACCGTGGCCGGCATGCCGGCTTCCACCTGCGCCAGGCTGCCCGACGGCACCGCAGCTTCGATCCATACGCGGCCCAGGTCGGCGATGGTCAGCAGCGGCTGGGTGCCATCGGACGCCATGCCCGCAACGGCGGGCCGTTCGATCACCACGCCGGCCAGCGGCGCATGGAGGATGACGGCGGCGCCGCCCGACGCCGCGATGCCCAGCGCGGCCAGGCGCTGGCGTGCGGCATCGGCCTGCACCTGCGCCTCGCCGAACGCGGCCTGGGCGATATCGAGGTCCTGCCGGGCCGAGATGCGCTCGTCCCACAGCCTGCGCTCGCGTTCCACCACCGTGCGGGCCAGCTGCAGCCGCTGCGCCGCGGCGGCGGCATCGGCGCGCCACTGCGCCACTTCCGCGATCTGCAGCGTGACCAGGCCCTGGCCCTTGCGCACCACGCTGCCCGGCGACACCAGCACCGACTGCACCATGCCGCGTGCCGGTGCAGCGACGGCGACGGTGCGTTCCGCATCGGCGCGCACCTGCGCGGGCAGGTGCAGCGTTTCGCGCAGGCTGGCCGGCTGCGCGGCGTCGATGCCGATGCCGTTGGCCTTGATCTGCGCTTCGGTCATCGCGATCGCATCGGTGGCCGCGGCCGCCGGGGCGGATTCGGCGTGGCGGTCGTCGTGGCCGTGCGAATCCTCGTGCTCCTTGTGGCCGGCCGCCGCCTCGCCGCTGCCGTGCCCGTGCTCTTTTCCGGTCTCCTTCCCGGTGCCGTGCTCCTGTTCGTGCGCGTGCCCGTTTTCCTCGTGTTCGGTGCCGGCGGGCTGCCGCAACAGCATCAGCGCGGCCAGCATTGCGGCCACCACGCACATCAGCGCGATCGCCAGTTTCTGTTTTCTCGTCATCTCGTTCTCTTCAATCGGGTTGTGCGGGGCCGGCCAGGCGCTCGATCGCGGCGTGGGCACGCCATGCGTCGAGCATTGCCTGCCACTGGCGGGAACGGGCCTGGAACAGCGTGCGCTGGGCATCGAGCACGTCGAGGAAGGTGAACTTGCCGTATTCGAATCCCTTCAGGCTCAGCTCGTGGACCGAGCGTGCTTCGGGCACCACGTCGTGCTCCAGCAGCAGGGCTTCGCCGCGGGCCTGGCCGAAGCGCAGGCGGGCGGCCGCGAGGTCGGTCCGCGCCGCCAGTTCGGCCGCTTCCAGTTCCGCCCTGGCGCCGTCCGAGCGGGCCATGGCGGCGGCCAGGTTGCCTCCGTTGCGGTCGAACAGCGGCAACGGGATCGCCAGCCCGACCACCGCCTGGCGGTGCGCCAGCTGGTCGTCGCGCTGGCTGCCGATGGTGAGCGTGACGTCCGGCACGCGGGCCGCGCGCTCGGCATCGGCCTGCGCATTGCGCAACGCAAGCTGCTGGCGTGCACGGCGCACGGAGAGCGCCCCGGCCGCGCGTTGCAGCAGCGCCGGCAGCGGTTCCACGGCCGGCAGCGTGGCGACGGCGCCGCCGGCCAGTTCGCGTGCTTCGAGCGATTCGCCGGTCAGTGCGCCGAGGGCGTTGCGGGCGATCGCCAGGTCGGCCGCGGCGCGTTCGAGTTCGACGCGGGCATCGGCCTGTGCCACCCGCGCCTTGCTCGCTTCCACCGGCGAGACCTTGCCGGCCGCTACCCGGCCGGCAACCGCTTCCAGGCTCTTGCCGGAAAGTTCCAGCGTGGCCTGCGCGAGCTGCCGGCGCTCCTGCGCGATCAGCGTGGTGTAGAACGCATCGATGACATCGGCACGCAGCGCCTGCCGCCGCAGCGCGTGGTCGCTGCGGGCGAGATCGAGCGCGCCCTGCGCCACCGCCACGCGGGCTTGCCGCTTGCCGCCCAGTTCGAGGGGTTGATTGACCTGCACGGTGGTGGTCCGGGTGCCGGCGCGGTGGCCTTCGCGCAGGTAGGCCAGTTCGGGATTGGGCAGGCGGCCGGCCTGCTCGACGGCGGCGGCGCCGGCGCTGGCTTCGTGCGCGGCGGCACGCAGGGCGGGATGACGCTCGACGGCCAGCGCGATGGCGGCCGGCAGGTCGAGCGGAATGGCCGTGGCCGGCTCGGCGCCCGCGGCGATGCCGCAGGCGAGTGCCAGTACCACGGCCGGGACGAATCGTCGTCCGGGCGGGATGAACATGGGTGCTCCTGATGGATGGATCTGATCAGGCGAGCCGAATGAAATGGCTAGATGGCCTGCGCCTGGCTGGAGAGGGCGGTGTGCGGCCACTGCGGCCGTTCGGGACGGCCGGGGCTATGGGAGGTCAATGCGGGGCTGGCCGGTGCATGGGCGGGCGCTGTGTCGTGCAGCGCCGGGATCACGGCGATGGCGGATGGAAAACTGATCGTGTGCACGAACACGCAGGCGGCACAGTGCGGATCGCTGGCGCCGCCATGTTCGTCGCCGGCGTCGAACACGGGCTGCGCTTCCACCGCATGGTGGGTCACGCCTTGCGGCGTGGTCATGCAGCAGCGGTCCGCCATCGCCAGGGCAACCTGGAATGGATAGATCAGCAACAGCATGATGAGGATCCAGCGGCGCATGGTTCGATTCGACGGATGGTACCGGCCATGAGTGTCGGCTTCAGTACCAGCCATAAGTATCAGCTATAAGATCAGCTATGATACCTGTCATCGCCTCGCCGGCAAACAGGAGCCTGTCGCATGCTTGCGCCATCCCGCGTTTTCCTGCATTACCTGGACCGCCTGGACCACCTGTTGCAACGTGTCGCGGCCTTCGATCCGGCCGTGGCGGGCAACCGCCTGCATCCGGACATGGCACCGCTGCTGCAACAGGCCCGCACCGCCATCGGCTTCACGCTGCGCGTCAGTTGCCCGCTGGCGGGGCGCGACATCGTCTCGTTCCAGGGCGAAGACTTCACGCTGGACGGCGTGCGCGGCGAGCTGGCGCAGGCCGCCGCCTGGCTGGCCGCGTTGCCTGCCGATGCATTCGACGGCATGGCGGGAGTGCAGGTGGACACGGTGGCGGGTTTTGCCGGACTGCGCTTCGACGGGCCGGATTACTTTTTACTGTACGGCCTGCCCAATTTCTTCTTCCATTACGGCATGGCCTACGCGATTGCAAGGCAGGCCGGCGTGCCGGTCGGCAAAGCCGATTTCGACGGCTTTCACGCGTACCCGGCGGGCTTTTCCTTTCCCGCATGACGTAAGCCACGCCACTGCAACAGCATCAGCAGCGCGGCCCCGGTGCACAGCCAGCCGAACCAGTCGCCGGTGCGGGCGTACAGCGTGTCGACCCGCGCCGCCGGCACGGTTGCCAGCAGCGTTGCGCCGGGCAGCGGCGCCGAGCGGGTTTCGGCCGTCACGCGGCCATACGCATCGGTCACGGTCAGCAGGCCGTCGCGCGCGGCGCGCACCATCGCGAAGCCGCTTTCCACGCCACGCAGCGCCGACAACCGCGCCGCATAACGCGCATCCAGGTTGAAATCCCAGGCCGGCACCAGCATCGCCTGCGCATGGCGCCGGCCATAGGCACGGCCCATGCCGGCGAAATGCATGTCCTTGCAGATCGCCAGGCCGTAGGCGGTGTCGCCGATGGGGCGCACGTCGTATCCCGTGCCGGGCAGGAATTCGCGCTCCGGCGGTGCCATGTGGTGTTTCACGTAGCTGGCGTCGCGCCTTCCATCGGGCCCGAACAGCCACGCCAGGTTGTGCTTGCGGCCGTTGTCGTCGGTGCCGATGCCGGCCACCAGCCATACGCGGTTGCGGGCCGCCAGCGAGCCCAGGCGCTGCGACAGCCGCGCGGCGGCATCCGGTGCCACGACCGCGATCTTTTCCGGCAGCACGACGATGCGGGCACCCTGCGCGGCCAGCGCGTTCACGTGGCGTTCGTACTGCGCCCAGATGCGCTCGACCTGCGCCTCCGGCACGCGCGGGCCGATGAAATCGTCGATCGCGGCCAGGCCGATGCGGTCGCCGGCGATGGGCGCCGGGGCGGGAATGCGGACGTAACCGAAGGCGAAGATGGCGGCAACGAGCGCCAGTGTGCAGCCGGCCGGCACCTTCATCGCCGACCAGCCGCGCACCGCTGCCAGTGCGATCACGGCGGGGACCAGCGCCACCGCGAACACCAGCCCGGCGACTCCGGTCAGCGAGACGACCTGCACGGCGGGCGCGAAGTCCGCCTGCGAATACGCCAGGCTGCCCCAGTTGCCGTCCGGGTGCAGGGTCGCCAGCAGCGTGTCGACCGCGCACCACAGCAGCGGGTAAGCCAGCACGGACCATGCGGACGCGGTGCGCAGCATCACGTGCCGCGCCAGCAGGCTCACCAGCACCCACGCCAGCGCCAGCAGCACCGTCACCAGCGCGGCGACCGGTAGCGGCATCACCAGCGAAAAATAGGAAAACAGGCCGCCCGAAGCGATCAGCCCCGCCAGCAGCGCGAGTCCGCGTGCCGCTCCGGTGCTGCTGCGAAGTGCGGCGATCAATACGGGCGCGGGTGCGATCCACGCCAGCCACCACACCGGTTCGAGGCCGAAGGCAAGGCGCATGGCGATGCCGCCCGCGACCGCCAGCGCCACGCTGGTGATGAGCCGGCGCTTCATCGGGCCGCCACCGGGATCCAGATTTCCACGCCGCCTTCGCCGGTGGCCACGTCGAAGCGTCCGTCATAGCGTTCGAAGTCCGGGCCGCCCAGCGCGCGCAGGCCCGAAGCCGGCAGCCAGCGGTCGTAGATCGCGCGCCACGTCATGCGGATCGCCGCGATGTGGCCGGGGTGGAAGAAGACGGCGTAGTGCCGCGCCGGGATCGCCAGCGCCACGAGCCCGGCAGGCGCCCTGCCGGCGATCTCGATGCCGCACAGGTAATCGAATGCGCCGCCGTCCGCTTCGATGCACACGCCGTATTCGTTCGATCCGACCAGGCAGGCGGGCACCGGGTGGCCGGCCAGCCGCTGCCATTGCGCGGGAATGCCGGCGGCGGTTTCGTGGCTGTAGCGTTCGCGCAGGCCGGCCACGGTCAATGCGGGCCGTTCGACCAGCCGGGGAGCCGCGAGGACGAGGTCGCCGCCGTGGTCGAGCCGCAGCGCCCGCACCAGGTCCAGCCCTTCGCAATGGCCCCGGGCGCGCAGCGCTTCCGGCGTGAGGCCGAACTGTTCGCGAAATGCCCGTGTAAATGCTTCATGGGAGCCATAGCCGGCGTCGAGGGCGACCGCGAGGATGTCGGGCGCGCCATCGGCCAGCGCCAGCGCGGCTTGCGTGATGCGCCTTGCACGCAGGTAGCGCATCAGCGTGCGGCCCGTGGCCAGGCCGAACGCGCGCGTCAGGTGGAAGCGCGACGCCTCGCAGGCGGCCGCCACGTCATCGAGCGACAGGTCGGCACGGGCGGAATTGTTTTCGATATACCACAGCGCTTTGGCAACGATGCTCACGGCGGCTCCATGCATTCATTGAGCGCACTCTAGCATTCCCCGCCAGGGCGGACTTGACCGGAATTGCGGTGACCGGTCAGGGCATGCGCGCGAACGCGAGGAACAGCCAGGCCACGGTGATGACGACCATGCCCGTCACGGTCACGCACGACCAGGTGAAGAACCAGGCCGACAGCAGCGTGGCCTGCACCACCTTCTCGAACAGGATGCCAAGGCCGAAGTCGCACACGGCCAGCACCGACCAGCGCCGCAGGTAGACGGGCAGGTAGCGGCTCATGCGCTGGTTGTGCTGGCGTGCCGCATGCCGCTCGAACAGGTCGCGCGCGGCGTTCACATCGCGGAACAGCCAGTCGAAGAACAGGAAACGGTACAGCAGCTGGCCGAACGACAGCTCCGGGTTCTGCTCGGGTTCGGGCGGGGCTGGCAGTGGCTGGGGCTCGCTCGTCATGATCGGCGATCAGGATGGTTGAGAAGTGACCGGGGAAAAGATGAAAACACGCACGGCTGGGCGCATGGACGATACTAAGTCGAATTCGTCCGCAACACCAATTGCCGCGTCAATCGTGCTCGCGGTGGGTGGGTGGAAGAGCGGGTGAAAGAGCGGGTGGATGAGCGGCTGGATGCGGGCTGGACCGTACGCTATGCCGGCTGCAGGCGCTCCCGTGCCGCCCGGGTATCGCGCACCGGCGTGGTGCCGAACAGCCGGCCATATTCGCGGGTGAACTGGGGCACGCTTTCATATCCCACCGTAAAAGCCGCGGTGCTGGCGGAGGCGCCTTCGCCCAGCATCAGCCGGCGTGCCTCGATCAGCCGCAGCTGCTTCTGGAATTGCAGCGGAGACAGCGATGTCAGCGCCCGAAAATGCTGGTGGAACGACGAGGGGCTCATGCCCGCTATTTCCGCCAGGCGTTCCACGGGCAATGCACGGGCGAAATCCGTGCGCAGCAGTGCCACGGCGCGCGCTACCCGCTGTGCCGGCCCGTTCGGCCAGCCGAGCCGCCGCAGCGCCGGCCCGTGCCGCCCTGCGAGCAGCCAGTAATGCAGCTCGCGTACCAGCTGGGCGTGCAGTACCGGCACGGCGTCGGGGCGGTCGAGCAGGTGGAGCAGCCGCCGCGCGGTATCGGCCACTTCCGTATCGGTGGTATCCACGCGCACCGGCACGTGCGCGTCATCCGGCGCGGCGCCCATCTGCACCCCCAGCTCGGCGATGACGGCCTGATCGAGTTCCAGCACGAGCGACAGGTAGGGCGCGGCCAGGCTGGCAGCGGTGATCTGGCTGACGATCGGCACGTCCGCGGTGATCAGCAGCGATTCGCCGGCACTGAAATCCACCGAGGTGGTGCCCATCGTTACGTTCTTGGCGCCCTGCACCACAAGGCAGACGATCGGCTTCGAAATCGCATGCTGCAAGCCGCTGGGCGCGAATGCGCGCACGGCCAGCAGGCCGGGAATGGCGGAGCGGGCCAGTCCGCTGGCATCGGCATGGGAGTCGGCATGGCGGCGTACCGCGTCGAGCAGGGTATCCATGGCATCAGCGTAACCCGAAAACGGCAGGGCGGCGTGGAATTGGAGGATCAGGCAAAAAAACCGTTCCTTCGTGAAATTGCGCTGGCACGCGCGGGACCATCATGGCGGCTCCCAACCACGCATCGTCAAGGAGCCAGCATGACCACGATTACCCTCATTACCGGCGCCAGCCGCGGCCTGGGCCGCAATACGGCACTCAGCATCGCCCGGGCCGGCGGCGACGTCATCATCACGTACCAGAGCCGTGCCGAGGATGCGCAGGCCGTTGTCGCCGAGATCGCGGCACTGGGCCGCAAGGCCGTGGCGTTCCAGCTGGACAGCGGCAATATCGGCAGCTTTGCCTCGTTCGTGCAACAGTTACGCGGCACGCTGCGCGAAACGTGGGGCCGCGACAGGTTCGACCATCTCGTCAACAATGCCGGCCACGGCGAACACGCGGCGCTGACGGACACCACCGAGGCCCAGTTCGACCGGCTGGTGGACGTGCATTTCAAGGGCGTGTTCTTCCTGACGGCGGCGCTGCTGCCGCTGCTGGCCGATGGCGGCCGCATCGTCAACCTGTCGTCCGGACTGACGCGGCTCACCATTCCAGGGTATGCCGCCTATGCGGCAATGAAGGGCGCCGTGGAAGTGATGACGCGCTACATGGCAAAGGAATTCGGCGCGCGCGGCATCGCTGTCAACACGGTGGCGCCGGGCGCCATCGAAACGGATTTCGGCGGCGGCGCCGTGCGCGACAATCCGGACCTGAACCGGATGCTGGCGCAAATGACCGCGCTGGGCCGCGTGGGCGTGGCCGACGACATCGGCCCGATGATCGCCGGCCTGCTGGCACCGGGCAACCGCTGGGTGACGGGCCAGCGGATCGAGGTTTCGGGGGGCCAGGCCCTCTGATCCGGGCGGCCAGGCTCTCCGATCCGGGCGGCCAGGCTCTCCGATCCGAGCGGCTTACAGGCTGGCGCGCAGCGACAGCGTGACGTTGCGCGGATCGCCGTAGTAGTAGCTGATGCCGGTCGGCGCGAACTTCTTGTAATACACCTTGTCGAACAGGTTCTCGACGTTCAGCTGCAGCGCGTAGCGGTCGCTGAACCGGTAGTTCGCCATCGCGTTGAAGATCGAATAGCCGCCCTGGCGCACCGTCAGGCCGCCGGCGGTCACGTAGGTATCGTTCTGCGTGCGCACGCCACCGCCCAGCGTCAGGCCCTGCAGCGCGCCGTCGAAGCGGTAGCTGGAGAACACGTTGACCTTGTGGCGCGGATCGATCGTGCGCAGCGGCAGGCCCGTGTTGGCGCTGCTGGTATCGGTGATGTATTTCGTACGCGTGTTGGTATAGCCGGCCTGCACCTGCCAGCCCGGCAGGATCTCGCCGGCCAGTTCCAGTTCCCAGCCCCTGCTCTGCGTTTTTCCGCCGGCCACGCGGCAAAAGCCGGTGGTGTAGTACGGCGCGCACGGATTGGCCGACGTGGGGTCCTCGACCGCCTTGCCCTCGTTGGTGATGTGGAAGATGCCGGCCGAGGCCGTCAGTTTGCCGCCGAAGAAATCGCCCTTCACGCCCGCTTCGTAGTCCTCGCCGCGGATCGGCTGCAGGATGTTGCCGTTGACATCCTTCACGTTCTGCGGCGTGAAGATTTCCGTGTAGCTCAGGTAGGCGTTCAGGTTACGGTTGAAGTCGTATACCAGGCCGGCGAACGGCGTGGCCTCGCGCTCGATCCTGTAGTTGCTGGCCGGCGTGCGCGGCACCTCGTATTCCCACCACGACAGGCGGCCGCCGACGAGCAGCGTCAGCGGATCGGCGACCGACAGCCGCGCCGTGCCGAACACGCCCTTCTGGCGCGTGTAGTTCGGGTTGGCGCTGCCCGGGGTCGCCACATCGCGCTCGGCATAGGTGCCGTACGGGTCGAAGGTGCGGATATCCACGACCTGCGGGTACAGGCTGCCCTGGCCCCAGCTGTCGATCGATTCGGTGCGCAGCGCCTCGCCGCCCACGATCAGCTCGTGCTTGCGGCCGAACAGCGTGAACGGGCCGCTGGCCACCGCGTTGACGACCTTCTGCGTGCTCTCGGCGCCGGTGTACTGGGCCGAGGCCACGCTCATCAGGTAAGGATTGGTGGTGCCGGCCACCCGCGTGAAATACGATTGCTTGAAGCCGCCGTTCTTCAGCGCCAGGTGCACCCAGGCGGCGCCGACCCTGGCCGTCCAGCCGTTGTCGAAGCGGTGCTCGATCTCGGCGAACGCTTCGTCGTTGTAGCGGTTCCAGCGGTTCCAGTCCACGCCCAGGTAGGTGTCGCGCGGCAGGTACAGCGGCGAACCGTCGAGGTTGCCGGGCATGCCGCCCCAGGCGCCGGTGGCGTCCAGGTCGGTGTGCTGCAGGCTGGCGGTCAGCGTGGTCTTCGGCGCGAGGTCGTATTCCACCACGCCGTACAGCACTTCGCGTTTTTCCTGCTTGGCCTTCTGGAAGAATTCCTTCTCGTCCGCCACCACCACGGCACGTGCGCGCAGCGTGCCCGATGCGTTGAGCGCGCCGGAAACGTCGCCTTCCACGCGGTGGCGGTCCCAGCGGCCGACAGTCGCCACCGCGGATGCCTGGAATTCCCGCGTCGGCCGCTTGCGCACCATGTTCACCGTGGCCGACGGGTTGCCCGAACCGCGCAGCATGCCCGAGGCGCCGCGCAGCACTTCCACGCGGTCCAGCACGGCCGTATCGGGCTGCACGAAGGCCGAGCCGCTCTGGCTGAACGTGATCCCGTCGACCTGCAGCGCATCGATCTGGTAGCCGCGCGAGTGGTACGTGACGCGTTCGCTGTCGGTGTAGTCGACCGACACGCCCGGCGTGTTCTGCAGCACGTCGTGCAGGTCGAGGAAATTGCGGTCGTCCAGCAGCTGGCGGGTGATCACGGTGACCGGCTGCGGGATGTCGCGCACCGTCTCGAAACCTTTCATCACGCTGGCCTTGCGGCTGGCCAGCGAACCGGTGTTTTCGGTGTTGTTGTCCATCGTGCCCGTCACGGTCACCGTTTGCAGCGTGGTTTCCGCCTCCGCCGGCGGCGCCGCGGGCGCCACTTCCTCCGCCGCATGCAGCGCCAGCGGGTAAGCCAGCGACAGGCTTGCGCACAGCAGGGTCAGCCCGGTGCCGCGCCTCCCGGATTGCTGGCGGAACGGGTGCGGGGCGGGGCTTGCTGCGCGATCGGGAAACATGACAACTCCTGTGCTGGGGGCGGAAAGACGAATGAAATGCGAATGAAATGCGAATGGGAATGAGAATCAATCTCAATGATAGCGTGGAAGCTGCCGGCCTGTCGATGCCCCTTTCCGGGGATTGCCTGTTTCCTTCCGCGCAGTGTGCGGCGCCGGCACGCGCGCATTGCCACCACTCCACTGCCCTGCTACTGTTCGATGCCCGTGCCTGGCGACGACGAACGCATGACCACATGACCCGATGACGAACCGCAGCGCCCTGACCATCCTGGTGGTGGAAGACCATCCGACGATCGCCCGCCAGGTCGTGCAGTTCCTCGACGGCCTGAAGTGGCAGACCGACCATGCCGCCACCGGCGCGCTCGCCATCGAACTGGCCACGCGCGAAAGCTACGACGTGGTGCTGCTCGACCTGAACCTGCCCGACATGGATGGCCTGGACGTGTGCCGCGCGATCAAGGCGCGGGCGCCGCGCAACGTGCCGGTACTGATGCTGACCGCCCGCGATGCGTTCGAAGACAAGGCCCGCGGCTTCCATGGCGGCGCCGACGATTACCTGACCAAGCCGTTCGACCTGCGCGAGCTTGCGCTGCGCTGCGAAGCACTGGCGCGGCGCGGGCAACTGCACGTGGGCCAGGAGCTGAGCGTCGGTCCGCTCACGCTGCTGCCGCGTGACCGGCGCGCCCTGTGCCACGGCATGCCCGTCACGCTGACACAAGCCGGTTTCAGGATCCTGTTCACGCTGTGCACCGCGCATCCGCATGCCGTTTCCCGGTCCGCGCTGATGCACGAGCTGTGGGGCACCAATCCGCCGGACAGCGATGCACTCAAGTCGCACATCTATGCGCTGCGCAGGCAACTGGCGCTGGCCGGCGCGCCGGACATCATCGGCACCATTCCGCAGCTCGGCTACAGGCTGCAACCTGCCGCGGCCGCCGATGTTTAAGTCGATCCGGCATGGCCTGTTCGCCGCGCTGGCCGGTTTCACGGTGCTGATCTGCGTTGCCTATACCGGGCTCGCGCTGGTTATTTCCTATGTGACCGAAGACATGCTGGTCGACCGGCTGCTGGAACGGGAAGCGGCCGCCATGGGGGCGCATTTCCGCCTGCATGGCGCGATCGGGCAGCCAGGTATCGACCTCATCCGTGTCTACAGCGGCAGTGAGGCGTTGCCTCCGCTTGCGCGTGAAACGATCGCGGCCGGCAAGCAGCGTGCCGAGATCTTCACGGACACCGGCCATCACTATCACCTCCGCACGCTCGACCTGCGCGGGGCGGGCGGCGTGCGACGCGTCTACCTGCTGGCCGATGTCGGCCCCCTGCTGGTGGTGTCGAAACTCTTCCAGGACATCGGCGGCATGCTGGTCTCGGTAGCGCTCGGGCTGATCGCGCTGGCGCTGCTGCTGGCCTGGCTGTTGTCGCGCCGGCTGGTCTCCCCGCTCCAGGTGCTGGCGAATGAAGTGCGCAGCCTCGCGCCGGATATGCCCGATACGCCGGTCGTTTTCAGCGCCCGCGGACGCCGCGATGAAATCGGCTACCTGGCCGACAAGCTCGGCACCACGATCGCCGACCTGCACGCCGCGCTGCGCCGCGAGCATGCGTTTGCGCGCGACGTCAGCCATGAATTGCGCACGCCGCTTACCGTGATGAACAATACGCTGGCCCAGGCGTCCTCGCGGCCGCTGGAGCGGCACGAGGCCGCGCAACTGCAGACCGGCCTGGACGAGATGCGCAATACCATCGAGGTGCTGTTTGCGCTGGCGCGCGCCGGGCATATCGCCAGCGAGGTGTTCGACCTGCGCGGCTGTATCGAGGAAAGCCTGCTGCGCCTGCTGGACGACGTCGCCTGGCGCGACGACCGGCTGGTGCTCGACCTGCCCGACCGGCTCGAGGTGGCCGGCAACCGCCATCTGGCCACGCTGCTCGTCAATAACTGCCTCGGCAATGCGCTGTTCCATGGCATGCCCGGCGCGCCGCTGCGGGTGTCGTTCGCCGACGGTGTGCTGAGCATGGCCAATGCGGTCGATCCGGGCCGGGCCGGCACGACGCAGGGTTTCCTGCATGGCCAGAACCTGCTCCAGCGCATCGCCGGGGCCATGGGGTGGGAACTGGGCTTTCATCCCGGCGCAACGGCTTACCGTGTCGATATCGTGCCGCTGCGCGCGCCCTGAAACCGGCCGGATTTCACCGGGGTTTCACCACCGGTTTCCTATCCTGCGTACTGGCCAACTTTCTCCATGTACGCACATGAAAATCCTCGTCAGCCTCCTCGTTCTCGCCAGTACCGCCTTGCCGGCGTCCGCGCAGGTGAAGTCACTCTTGCACAAGGAGGAAAAGCGCCGCTACCTCGTCTACACCCCGCCGGCCTATGCCGCCCAGCCCCACAAGGCCTTCCCAGTCGTGTTCAACTTCCATGGTGGCGGCATGACCATGGCAGAACAGATGCTGTACACGCAGATGAACCGCGCGGCGGACCGCCACGGCTTCATCGTCGTCTACCCGGCGGGCATCAAGCAGGACTGGAACGTCGGCTTCGGCATGCCGTACCTGGAAGGCACCGACGATATCGGCTTCACCGCGGCGCTGCTGGACAGGCTCCGGCAGGATTACCGCGTCGACAGCGCGCGCGTGTATGCCACCGGCCTGTCGCGCGGCGGCTTTTTCGCGCTGCGCATCGCTGCCGAGTTGCCGCATGCGTTCGCCGCCGTGGCATCGGTGGGCGCGCCGATGCCCGAACCCGTGGTACGGCACCATGCGAAACCCGGCAACATCGGCGTGCTCCTGCTGCACGGCACGGCGGACCAGGTGGTGGCCTACGGCGGCAAGCCGGCCGGGTACCTGTCCGCCGAGGAGACCTACAGCTATTGGCTGAAACGGAACGGCGGGGCGGCCGGAGCAAGCCGCGTCATCGACAGCGACACCGGCGACGGCACGCAGGTGGCCTGGATCGAGGGCGGCAATGGACAGCAGAGCGTGGCATTGGCGACGATCAGGGAAGGCGGCCACACATGGCCCGGCGCCGATCCGTTCAACGTGGGCCTGCCGATCGGGAAAACGACGCGCGATATCGATGCCAATGACGTGATCTGGCAGTTCTTCGACAGGCACCGCCGCTAGTGTCCTGAGTCAGAGATTCGTTGAATAAATTAGACGAGAATCGCCCCGATGCGGCGTTGAAAATACCCGGAAAGGCCCCGGCCTTACCGGGCATTTCCGCCTTGCCTCGAGACGATTTCGTCAAATTTATTTGTCAACGAACTTCTAACTCAGGACACTAGGCCGCGAATCAGAAGCCCATTTTCAGGTTGGCTCTCACGCTGTCGGAGTTGGCGGAATTTCCCCATGTCTTGGCGGCATCGCCATGGCGGCCATATTGGGCATCGACCGTGGTTGTGCCGTCGACCCTGTATTGCGCCCCCGCGCCAAGGTAGCGGCCGGTATCGGATTGGTCCCTGGCGTGCACGCCGGACGGCTTGCCGGCACGGGCTTGCATCAGTTGCGCCTGGTTTTCCGGCGCCTTCTTCGCATCCTCTCCTTTCAACGCACTGTAGGCGATGCCCACCTTGCCGTAGAGATCGAGCCTGTCGGTCAGCGGGACCGTGTACCTGGCGGCGAGATGGCTGCTGAAGCTGCTGGAACCGAGCGCGCCGGACATGTTTTCCCGGCCAGGATCGATGCGGTGGAAACCACGGTCATACAGGTGGACGTAACCGGCTTCGATGGCCACGTGCGGAAACAGTTCATAGCCGCCGAGCAGCCGCGGGTCGGTCTTGAAAAGCCCCTGGAAGGCCTGGTCGTTGAGGCTGGACGCCTGGTTCCCTCCATATGCGCGCGGATAGGGCCGGTAAGCCTTGTCGAACGATTCCTGCATGGACGACCGCTTCGAAGTGGCGTAAGTATCCGGTGCTCCCTCCACGACCTGGGCTTGCACCGAACCGGCAAAAAAGATCGCTGCCGCACAGGCCAGACAATGTGGTTTCATGGTTCCTCCCTATGAATTCCCGTGCCAGCCACTAGCCGTATCATTCGGCCCCGCACTGGCATCGGGCCGCCATACTGGCATGTTCTTGCATTATTGGAAAGTGCTTAGCAAGCGAGTGGCAGCAGGTAGCAAATGAGTAGCAAGTGAGTAGCAAGTGAGTAGCAAGTGGGTGGCAAGTGAACTGGCAATCCTTCACAAGCGCCATGCCGGCCGCGACAGGTGCTCGGCAAAAAACGCGCCCAGCACCTCGATCTTGGCGGGCCGCGCCCGCGCCGACGGCGTGACGAAATACAGCCCGCCCAACGGCATCGACCAGTCCGCGAGAATCGGCACCAGGCGGCCATCCCGTACGTAGTCGGCCGCGATGAATTCAGGCAGGTCGCAAATGGCCAGGCCGGCGAGCACGGTGGGGAGCAGCGCATCGGCGTTCGTCACCCGCAGCGGTCCGTGGGGACGTACGCTCGTCTCTTCGCCGGCGGCGCTGGTGAACCGCCAGGTGTCGCTGCGGGCGCGGTATGCGTAACCCAGGCAGGCATGCGCATGCAGCTCGGCAGGATGGGCGGGCGTGCCATGCCGTTCGAGGTAGGCCGGCGCGGCGACGACCAGCCGTGCCACCGGCGCCAGCTTGCGCGCCACCAGCGACGAATCGGGCAGCACGGCGATGCGCAGCGCGGCATCGAAGCCATCGCCGACGATGTCCACCGTGGCATCGGAAAGATGCAGGTCGATCTGCACTTCCGGATACCGCCGGAAGAATTCCGGCAGCAGCGGCGCCACCCAGCGCAGGCCGAACGACATCGGCACCGCCAGCCGCACCAGCCCGCGCGGCTGCGCCGATTGTTCGCGCGCCGCGCCTTCCGCCTCTTCCGCCAGCCGGAACACCTCGCCGGCACGTTCGGCCAGCGATGCGCCGAATTCGGTCAGCGCCAGCTGGCGCGACGTGCGGTTCAGCAACCGCGCGCCGAGTCGCTCTTCCAGCCGCGCCACGGCGCGCGACACCGTTGCCACCGACACGCCGAGCGCGCGCGCGGCACCGGCAAACGAGCGTTCCTCGGCCACCTTGGCGAACAGCGCCAGGCCTTCGAAATCGGGAATCTTCGACATCGGCTATGCCTTCATCCCAGGTCCGGCACGATTTCCAGCAGATCCGTGACGCCGACATCGATGCCGGCCTGTGTCAGCAGCGTGCTGGCCTGGCCACGGTGATGGGTCTGGTGGTTGAAGAAGTGCAGCAGCAGGCTGCCGAAGTGCTTGCGGTGCGCGATGCCTTTGCTGTTGCGGTAGACCAGTGGCGCTTCCAGGTCGGCGCTTTGCAGCTGGGCCGCCAGCGCGGTGATGATGCCGTCCAGCTGCTCGCGGTGGCCTTGCAGCGTCCGCAGGTCGTTGCCGAAGCTCTGTGTCAGCGACGCCGGCGCCGGTTGTCCACGCAACGCATCGAGCGCGGGGAAGGCGGCCGGGTGAAGTGCAAAGCGCGTCAGCCAGATCGTGTCGCCGGCCACCAGGTGGTTCATCGTGCCCAGCAGGGAGCCGAAGAACGCGCCGCGATCCCGTGCCAGCGCTTCGGCCGGCAGCCGGGCGGCGGCGGCATACAGCTTGCGGTTCATGCCCGCGTTGTAGGCGGCAAGCAGGACGATATCTTCGCGGGTCGGCATGGCGATGTTCACGGTGGCGGCTGGACGGATCTCCATTCTAACCGGGCTGGACATGCAGTCGATCGTGGCTCGACCGCCTTGGCGGGCAGTGCCGGCCCTGCAGCATGGGAGAGGTTTGATATCGACAATTTTGCAATGATGGTTTGCGATAGTTGCTGTTTTAGTTCGTCCGAGACATCGATAAGATCCTTGCATCGCACTTCAACTTATCAAGGAGCTGACCATGAATTCCACTGCCACCACCGCTGCTACCACCACTGCAAAACTGCAAGGCAAGATCGCTGTCGTTACCGGCGGCACCTCGGGCATCGGCCTGGCCACCGCGAAACGTTTCGCCGCCGAAGGCGCGCAGGTGATCGTCACCGGCCGCCGCCAGGCCGAACTCGATGCCGCCGTCGACGCGATCGGCCATGGCGCCACCGGGCAGCGCGTGGATTCGTCGAAGCTGGCCGACCTGGATGCCTTCTACGAACGCATCGGCGCCGCCCACGGCCGCATCGACGTGCTGTTCACGAACGCGGGTGGCGGCGACATGCTGCCGCTGGGCCAGATCACCGAGCAGCAATACGACGACACGTTCGACCGCAACGTGAAAGGCGTGCTGTTCACCGTGCAGAAGGCGCTGCCGCTGCTGTCGCAAGGCGCGTCGGTGATCCTCACGGGTTCCACGGCCGCCAACATGGGTACCGCGGCATTCTCCGTCTACGCCGCCTCCAAGGCCGCCGTGCGTTCGTTCGCCCGCAACTGGATCCTCGATACGAAGGAGCGCGGCATCCGCATCAACACCGTCGTGCCGGGCCCGATCCGCACGCCGGGCCTGGTCGAGCTGGCCGGCACCGATGCGCAGGCGCAGCAAGGCCTGCTGGACTATCTTGCCACGCAGATCCCGCTGGGCCGCGTGGGCGAGCCGGATGAAGTGGCGAAAGCGGTGACGTTCCTCGCCTCGGACGATGCCAGCTTCGTCAACGGCACCGAACTGTACGTGGACGGCGGCCAGGCCCAGGTCTGATCGCCATGGCTGCCGGCTGGTGCCGGCAGCAATTCAACTTCCAGGAGAACACCATGAAAACCGCCCCGCAACTGCTGAACGACTACCTTGCTTCGATCCAGGACCCGCAAGCCGCCGGCGCCCTGTTCGCCGACGACGGCGTGCTGGAACTGCCGTACCTGAAATCGGCCCGCGCCCAGGGCCCGGAAGCGATCGCCGCCTTCATCGGCGGGCTGCTGAAGAACGTGCCGGACTTCCGCTTCCACGACATCCGGATGTTCATCGAGACCGACGACCAGGCATTTGCCGAGTACAGCGTGGAGGCGAAAGTGCTGTCGACCGGGAAGACCTACCGGCAGACCTATGCGGGGCGGCTGGTGGCCGAGAACGGCAAGATCAAGCTGCTGCGGGAAGCGCTCGATACGGTGGCGGCGGCCGAGGCGTTCAGCGCGTGATGCCGGTCAGGATGCCGCCTTCAGCCAGTCGCGCCCTTTCTGGTCCAGCGCGGCGGCAATGATTTCCGGCGGCAGGCTGTAAACCGTGGCCCAGGTGGCGCGGCCATCCGCGGCATTGGACGGGAAGCTCGTCGTTTCGATCGGCCAGTGGTATTTGCGCTTGAGCGCCCGCACGATCGCGGCCAGCGTGACACGCCCGCGCAGCGGCTCGGTGCCGGCCTGGTCGGCATTGGACAGCAGCACGGCGAGAACGGCGCCACGGGCGGTGCGGGGGCCGGGAAAGACGGGAGTTTTGCGGGGCATGCCGCCATTGTAGTGGCAGGACCGGTCGGGCGGCGCCCCGCCTGCCCGGTGATGCCTGCTTCGTGATGCCCGCACCGTCCCGCCCTGTATACTCGCCGGCATGGATATCAATCAGATCATTGCCCAGCGTTTGCGCGAACTGCGCGGCGCCCGCGGCCTGTCGCTGGCCGTGCTGGCCGAACGCAGCGGCGTCAGCCGTTCCAACATCTCGCTGATCGAACGCGGCGAAAGCAGCGCCACCGCCACCGTGCTCGACAAGCTGGCCGCCGCCCTGGCCGTGCCGGTCGCCTCGCTGTTCGAGAAACCGGCCGATGCCACGTCGCCCGTCGCGCGCGCCGGCGACCAGCCGGTATGGACCGACCCGGGCTCGGGCTACGTGCGCCGTACCCTGTCGCCGGCCATGCATTCGCCGATCCAGCTGGTCGAGGTGAGCTTTCCGCCGGGCGCGCGGGTGGCCTATGAAACGTCGATACGCGACATCGACATCGACCGGCAGATGTGGATGATCGAGGGGACGATGGAAATCACGCTCGGCGACGCGCACTGGGTACTGACCGCCGGCGACTGCCTCGTCATACGGCTCGACGAGCCGATCACCTACCACAACCCCACCGACCAGCCGGCGCGCTACCTGATCGCGCAGGTCACGCAGGCGCACAAAGCCAAGGCGGAAAAATAGCTGGTTACGTGGTCACCGGCTTGCCAGCGCGCGGATCGCCGCCACCAGCGCGTCCAAGTCCGCCGGCGCGGTGTACAGGTGCGGCGTCACGCGCACGCATTCCTCGTCGCCAATGCCGCGCACCACGGTGAAGATGCGGTGTTCGTCCATCAGGCGTGCGGCCACGGTGCGCGCCGGGATGCCGTCGATGCCGAACGATGCCAGCGCGCCATGGCGGCACGCATCGCGCGGCGTAAACAGGCGGACCCCTTCGATCCCGCGCACGCGGTCCATCCAGTAGCCGGCAAGGTAGCGCAGCCGCGCTTCCTTGTTGCGCGTGCCGATCGCCTCATGGAAGCGCAGCGCATCCTCGACCGCCAGGATCGGCGCCGGCGGTATCGCGCTGAAGTGCCCCAGCTTCGCCATGTCGCCGGGCGCGTGGCCAATGTCGCCGAACAGCGGGGCGATATCGGCGATGCGGTTCCTGGCGATATACAGCAGCCCCGTGCCGAGCGGCGCGCCGACCCATTTATGCAGGTTGAACGCCGCGAACTCGGTGCCCAGTTCGGGCACCATGTAGTCGATATGGGCCAGCGAATGCGCGGCATCGACGATGACATCGATCCCGCGACCGCGTGCCATCGCCGCGATCTTCGCCACCGGCATGATCTGCCCGGTGCGGTGGACCACGTGGGTGACGAGCAGGAGCCGCGTGCGCTGCGTGATTGCCCTCTCGTATAACGCCACGATCGCATCGTCGCTCGTCGGGTCGAGCGGCACGTCGATGGTGGCCAGCTCTAGTGCCTTGCGTTGCGCGAGCATGCCGAACGTGTCGATGACGCTGTCGTAGTCATGCCGCGCCAGCAGCACCACATCGCCCGCCGCGAACGGATATCCCTGGATCAGGATGTTCAGCGACTCCATCGCATTGCGGGTGATCAGCAGCTCGTCGCGGCCGGCCCCGGTAAACGCGGCCAGCGCCGCCATCACGCGTTCCAGGCGCTCCGGAAAGCGCACGCGCATGAAATAGGAATTCTCGCGATCCACCTGTTCCTGGTAACGCCGGAATGCTTCCTGCACCGGGATGGCCGGCAGGCCGAAGTAGCCGTTTTCCAGGTTGATGAAGTCGGGCGATGGCGCGTACCGGGCGCGGATGCTGTCCCAGTAGTGTTCGTCGTCCGGGGCAATGGGGGCGGTTTGCTGGGGCAAGGCAGGCTCCTGCGCAGGTTGAAAGGTGTGTTTAAAATCCAGTATACAAGATAAATTAATCCGGTATACTGGATTTCATGGGGCGCTGGCCAGGCCCCTGACTCACCGAGGAGAGAAGATGAGCAAGAATGCCACCGCGCGCCCGCCGCACCCTGATGAGAGGACTTCCGGCTTTGGCCAGCGTTCGAAACCGCCCGTTCCCAGTCCGGTATTGGAAGGTATTGTGCAGGAAGCTCCGCCGGCCCCGGCAGTGAGCCGCACGGTTGGCACGGAGGTGAGGAAGATGCTGGCGCTGATCTCGATCCGCTGAGCCAGCCCCCGGAGCAGTGCGCCTACGACGCCTTTGCGTTGGGCAGCATTCCCCGCAGGACGTCGAGTTCGATGGGCTTGGTCAGGTGGTGGTCGAACCCCGCGTCGATGGCCAGCTCGCGGTCCTTTTGCTGGCCCCAGCCGGTGGTGGCGATCAGCGTCATGCCCGTGCCGCCGGGTGTCGCGCGCAGCCGCCGTGCCAGTTCGTAGCCGGTCATGTCCGGCAGGCCGATGTCGAGTAGCGCCACCTCGGGATGGAAAGCCGCGGCGACCCGCAGCGCTTCGGCAGCCGTGTGGGCCATACGGGTCTCGCAGCCGAACATGCCCAGTGCCAGCGCCAGCGTTTCAGCCGCATCCTGGTTGTCGTCCACGACCAGGATGCGCGCGTGCGGCGGCGCGGGGGCGGCAGCGTTGGCCGCTTGCACGGATGGCGCGACGCTGGCCGACAGCGGCAGGCGCACCGTGAACTGGCTGCCCTGGCCCACACCCGCGCTGGCGGCATCGACCGTGCCGCCATGCAGCGCCACGATGCCGCGCACGAGCGCGAGGCCGATGCCGAGGCCGCCCTTCGACCGTTCCAGCGCCGGTTCCAGTTGCGAGAACATCTCGAACACGGTGGGCAACGCGGCAGCGGGGATGCCGATGCCGTTGTCGCGCACGCGAATCTCCGCCATGCCGGCCGCGCAGGCCAGGTGCAGCTCGATGGTGCCGCCGTCGGGCGTGTATTTTGCCGCGTTGGTGAGCAGGTTGATGACCACCTGGGCCAGCCGGGTCGCATCGCCGTCCACCAGCACAGGGGCATCGGCCACCGCGATGCGCAAGGTATGGCGGGCCTTGTCCATCATCGCGGCGAGATCCTGCGCGGCGCTGCGCACCAGCGCGGACAGTTCGACGGGTGCCCGGCTCAGTTGCATGCGCCCCTGTGTGATGCGCGAGACCTCCATCAGGTCGTCGACCAGCCGCGTAAGGTGGCGCAACTGCCGGTCGAAGGCCTGCAGCAGGCGGGGATCGCCATCGTTGCCGAGCTTGAACTTCATCACATCGAGCGCGCTGCGCATCGGCGCCAGCGGATTGCGCAGTTCATGCGACAGCGTGGCGAGGAACTCGTCCTTGCGCCGGTCGGCGGCCGACAGTTGTTCGTTGAGTTCCTGTAGCTGGGCTTCGGCTTCGCGGCGTGCTTCCAGCGCCGCTTCGGCCGCCTTGCGGGCGGACAGCAGTTCGCGCTCGTAGGCCTGCCGATCGGCGGCCTTGAACAGCGCCCAGTGGTCGAAGCAGTCACCGGATTCGCGGCGCCGCATGATATTGATCAGCATGGGCATCCGCTGTTTCCGGCGGTTGACCAGCTCGACCTGGATTTCCGCCACCGATCCCCGCACTTCCAGGATCGGCTGGCAATGCGTGTGGTAGAACAGGCGGGCGCCGATCGGCAGCAGGTCGCGCATCCGCGTCTTGCCGACCAGCTCCGCTTCGTCGTATCCCAGCCAGGTACAGGCGGTGGCGTTGATCTTCACGATCACCCCGTCGGCCCCGGTGAGCACCAGGCCGCAGGCGGCGTGGTCGAACAGGCTGTCGCCTTCCGGAAGCGCGTGGTTCACGTGGTATCAGCGCAAGGTGTGCGCGAGGAAGGCTTCGATGGCGCGCGAACTTTCGTTGGGTGCGCTCATGTGCGGGCAATGGCCCACGTTGTCGATCACGTGCAGGGTGCTGTTGGGCAGGTGCCGGTGCAGGTAATCGCCCACCGTCAACGGCGCCACCAGGTCGTCACTGCATTGCAGGATCAGCGCCGGCACGGTCGAATGCGGCACGTCGGCCCGGTGGTCGGACAGGAACGTCACGCGGGCGAGGTGCTTGGCGATCTTGGGATCGTTCCGGCAGAAGCTCTCGGTCAGTTCCTCGCTCAGTTCGGAGCGCCCCGGCGCACCCATGATGACCGGTGCCATGCTGCTCGACCAGCCAAGGTAATTGGCATCCATCGTTTCGAGCAGTTCGTCGATGTCGCTGCGGCTGAAACCGCCGATATAGTCGCCGTCATTGATGTAGCAGGGCGAAGGCCCCACCATGACCTGGGCCGTGAAGCGTTCCAGCGCCTTGATCGTGGCCAGCATGCCGATCATCGTGCTGACCGAGTGGCCGACAAAGACCACCGGGCCGGTGGCGAACTCGTCGAGGATTTCCAGCAGGTCGTCCGCATAGCCGTGCAGCGTGCCGTACTTGTCCGGATCGTAGGCGGACACGTCGGATTTTCCGCTGCCGACGAGATCGAACGAGATCGTGCGGAAGCGTTCGGCAAAGGCAGGGGCAAGGAAGCGCCACATGGTCTGGTCGCAGCCGAAGCCGTGCGCGAACACCATGGTGGCCGACCCGCTGCCGGCGACATGAACATTGTTTCGGGACTGTACGGACATGTTGACCAGTGTTGTTGTAGAAGCAACATGGGATTATACCCGAGCTGTTGGCGGACACGGTTTCCCATGGGTGCCGGTTGCCACGCGGGTGAACTGCCCGCTGGCGGTTTACTCCGCCGCCACCGGCATGCCCTCGATCTTCCAGCGCAGCATGCCGCCGGCCAGGTTCGCCACCTGGCCAAAGCCGGCCTTGGCAAGCAGCACGCAAGCCTGCGCGGACCGCACCCCGGAGCGGCACACGGCCACCACCGGCCGCTCCTTGTCCAGTTCCCCGAGGTGATCCTGCAGCTGCGACAGCGGCACCAGCCGCGCACCGGGCAGGTGCCCCAGCCTGTCGATGAATTCCGGCGCTTCGCGCACGTCGAGGATCTGCGCCTTCGTGCCATGTTCGAGCAGCGCCATCGGTTCGATTTCCCACACGCCGGAAAAGCGCAGCGTCAGCGGTGCCCAGCCGGGAACTTCCGGCGGCAGTACGCCGTCTTCCGGCTGGCCGGATCGCATGTTGGCGGGAACGGCCACCGCGATCAGCTTCGGATGCGGCAGGTTCAGGTTGTTCATGTGGCCGGTGAAATCGCCTTCGTCCACCTCGCCGCCCAGGCGCGGGTTGAAGCGGCGTTCCTCGGCCACGCTGGTGACGGTGATGCCGCGGTAGTCGTGCGCCGGGTACAGCAGGCAGCCGTCGGGCAGGGAGAGGATCTGCTCGCGCACGGAGGTGAACAGCTGCCGCGGGCTGCCCTGCTGGAAGTCGGTGCGGCCGCAGCCGCGGATCAGCAGGCTGTCGCCGGTGAAGGCCATGCTTTCATCGTCGAGCACATAGGTCAGGCAGCCGTTCGTGTGGCCCGGCGTGGCGCGCACGCCGAGGTGGCGCGCGCCGAAGGCGATGCGGTCGCCATGCCGCAGCGGCTGGTCGACCAGCGCCGCGCCGGCCGCCGCCGCCAGCGCGATGCGGCTGCCGCAGCGCTGGTGCAGGCGCCAGGCGCCGGTCACGTGGTCGGCATGCACGTGCGTGTCGAGCGTGGCCAGCAGCTTCAGGCCCAGTTCCTGCAGCAGCGCCGTGTCGCGCGGTACCTGCTCGTAGACGGGATCGATCAACAGTGCCTCGCCGCCATCGGCGAGCAGATAAGTGTAGGTCGACGAGGTGGGATCGAACAGCTGGCGAAAGATCATGACGGGCTCCGGGCGAACGGCCGGCTTCGTGGGCCGGCCGCCAGCGAATCTGGGAATCGGGTGGTGGCAACGCCCATTCTAGCAAGCGCCGCCGTACCGCGGGCTCATCCGGCCCGGTTCGCCACCGATGCCCGTACCGTCACCGTCACCGGAAAATCCCGCTCCACCGGCCGCTTCAGGTCGTAGCACAGGTTGAGCAGCGCGTTCAGTCCGTTCAGCGTCATCTGCCGCCATGGCATGCGCACGGAAGTCAGGCGCGGCGCCGCATACTCGGCGCTCGGCGTGTCGTCATAGGCCAGCACCGACAGGTCGCGCGGCACGCGGATGCCCGCTTCCTGGAAGTGCGACAGCGCGCCCACGGCCATTTCGTCGTTGGCGCAGAACAGCGCGGTGGGCGTGCGGCCGGATGCAGCCAGTTCCTGCGCGGCGGCCCAGCCGCTGGCCGGCGAGAAGTCGCCTTCGCGGCGCCACATGGCGGCGGTGTCGATGCCCGCCGCGGCCAGTTCGGCAATGAAGCCGTCGATGCGGGCCACGCTGTCCTCCAGTTCCATCGGGCCGGTCAGCAGCGCGATGTCGCGGTGGCCGTTGTCCAGCAGCGTGCGTGCGGCCAGGCGCCCGCCCAGCACGTGGTCGACGGTGAAGCACTGCCCGGGAATCGTGGCAAAGCGATGGTTCAGCGCCACCAGGCGCGACAGCCTGCCGCCGGCCACGGCGAGATCGTCTTCGCCCAGTGCGCCCGTCATCACGACCAGGCCGTCGCAGCCGCGCTCGATCAGGAACTCGATACCCTCGATCGCCTGGCGCCGCGCATCGCCCAGGCCCACGCCGAACGCCACCACCATGTGCAGGCCGGCCGCGCGCAGTTCGGTATCGATGATCTGCAGGATCGGCGTGTAGAAGGTGCCGGACAGGGCCGGGATATACACGCCGATCATCTTCGACGAGCCCGACAGCAGCGCGCGCGCCGCATGCGACGGGCGAAAGCCCAGCTCCTCGATCGCCTTGCGCACGCGCTCCAGCGTGGCCGGCGACACGGGCCCGCTGCCATTGATCGCGCGCGACGCGGTGCCCAGACCCACGCCCGCCAGGCGGGCAACGTCTTTGATGGTTGCCACGAAATTCCGCTCCGTATTACAAGACGCTTACGAGCATACTGGAAGTGACTACCTGCGCCAAATCAAACGATGTCCTGGTGCCTGGCCCCAGGTCAAAAGCTGCGCGGGATCAAATCATGTGTCGGGCTCAGCGGGATTTCACGTGTTTCATGATGTTCAGGAACGTGTCGGTCCAGTACACCTTGCGGTTCGCGGCCAGGTACTTCACCAGTTCCTCGTGCGCGGCGCTGGAATTGGCCAGGTGGTCGCCGCCGATGCCGTGGAAGGTGAACGCGATCATCGTGCCCCGCCCGGCCGCTTCTTTTACCATCGCGATCAATTGCTGCCCGGTGAGCCCCACAGGAATGACGACCGGCACCAGGTAGGGATCCAGCGCGGCCATCGACGGCACGGCGCCGTGGCCGATGCCGGCCTTGATCGCCACGAATTCCGCCTGCACGGCGGGCAGGTAGTTCTGCCCGCCCGCCAGCACGTCGCCGCACGGCGCGGTGAACGTGCGCTCGCGCCGGCCGTCGATCGCGTACAGCATCGTGTTCGCCAGTGCGACCTGGTCCTTCATCTGCGCCACGCTTGTCGTATCCAGGTCGCGGTGCGGGACGACCCAGCCGCGGTCCGGCTGCGCGCTCCGGCACTGGTGGAACAGCGTATGGTTGGCCAGCTCGTGTCCCTGCCGGGCGGCGGCGCGCCATTCGGCCAGGCGGCTGTCGATCGTCGGACTGGAGAGCGTCAGGTAGAACGTGCCCTTCACGCCATACCGGTTCAGCGTGGGGATCGCGTTGTCGAGCTGCGAATCGGCGGCATCGTCATACGCGAGGCTTACCGCGGCCCTTTCGCCGTTCGGCCAGCGATACGTTTCCGCAGCCAGGGCGCCATTCAGTGTGCCAATGAGTACGCCGGCCAGCGCCGGCAGGGTCCAGACGGTTTTCTTCATCTCGTTATCCAGGGTATGTGACATGAACGCAACGCCATGCTGCGCTGCAGATTGCGGCCATAAAATGGAAACGTTACCATTGAATGACTTTCATCTTTGCATGCGCCCGCCGCGCCGTCAACCGGGGAAACCATGGCCATCCCCCGCGTACGCCCGGACATCACAGCCGCGCGTACCTGTCCCTGAGCGGAACAGGGTTTTTACAACAATCTCGACCAATAACAAATCTGTTCCGATTGACAAGCAGGAAGGGTCAACCTACCATTTGCCAACCATGTATGGAAACGTTTCCATAATCATGATCGGCAGCGAACACATGCAGATATTTCGCCTGCTTGATGGGAGTGTAAAAGCAGCGATGCGCCTGCTTGCGCGAGGGGTACCGGCAACAAACCAGCAGCCGCCTGCGCCGGGCGGACCGGGTAGACAACCATAAGAACACAGGAGACCACATGCACCATCCGAAGGCAAAACAGAAACTGATCGCCCTGGCGGTCGCCGGCGCCTGCGCTGCCGCGGCGCTGCCGGCGCAGGCGCAGGGACAGGACACCGCGCAAGGCCCGGCCCAAAGCCAGGGAGCGGACCTGTCGTCGTCGCAGCCGGTGCAGGCGGTCGTCGTGACCGGCATCCGCGCGTCGATGCAGTCGTCGCTGAACCTCAAGCGCAATTCCGACGGCATCGTCGACGGCATCGTGGCCGAGGATATCGGCAAGTTCCCCGATACGAACCTGGCCGAATCGCTGCAGCGCATCTCCGGCGTGTCGATCGACCGCTCGATCGGCGAAGGCTCGAAGGTCACCGTGCGCGGCGTGGGGCCCGATTTCAACATGGTGCTGCTGAACGGCCGCCAGATGCCCACGTCGAACCTGGGCGACCTGAACGGCCGCGCATTCGACTTCGCCAACCTTGCCTCCGAGGCGGTATCGCAGATCCAGGTGTACAAGACGAGCCGTGCCGAAACGCCCACCGGCGGCATCGGCGCCACGCTGAACGTGATGACGGCGCGTCCGCTCGACCGCCCCGGCCTGCAGGCCTCCATCGGTGTGAAAGGGGTCTACGACAAGTCGTCGTCGAACCTGCCGGGCGACGTGAAGGCGGGCGACCGCGTCACGCCGGAAGTGTCGGGCATCTACAGCAACACGTGGAACGACAACATGTTCGGCATCGCGGTGACCGGCAGCTACCAGGAACGCAACCTGGGCTACAACACGGCATCCGTCTCCAGCGGCTGGAAGGGCCCGTTCCGCGGCGACGAAAACACCTGGGGCACGATCCCGCAGCCCGGCACGCCGGGTTCGCAGAACATCACCAACCGCCCCGGCGCGGGCGATGTCTACTCGGTGCCGCAGAACCTGAACTACGCGTTCTCCGGCGTGCAGCGCGAGCGCACCAACGGCCAGGTCACGTTCCAGTTCGCGCCGCGCAAGGACATCACCACCACGCTGGACTACACCTACTCGCAGAACAAAATCCACACCCGGCGGCAGGACCTGTCCGCATGGTTCAACTTCGGCGCCTCGGCCTCGAGCTGGACGGGCGGCCCGGCCGCCGGCCCGCTCGTCTACACGGAATTCCTGCCGGCCGCCAACAGCGACATCGCGATGGGCGGTGCCGACTTCGCCACCGTCAGCGAGAACAGGTCGCTGGGCTTCAACGCGCTGTGGAAGGTGAATGCCGGGCTGCGCTTCGAACTCGATGTGCACCACTCCACCGCCGAGTCGCAGGCCGACAGCCCATGGGGGTCGGACAACGTGCTGGGCACCTCGTCGTTCAGCCGCGGCGATACCACGGCCGACTTCAGCCAGGATTTCCCGGTGCTGTCGATCGCCGGCGCGGACTTCAACCGCGCGCCGCAGCAGGTCACCGGTTCCGCGTTCCGCAACGGCTACATGAAGGGCGACATCGACCAGGCGCAATTGAAGGGCCGGCTCAAGCTGATGGAGAGCTCGCAACTGAACTTCGGCCTGTCCGCCACCGAGGTGAGCAACCGCTCCGCGTTCTCGACGATGCAGCGCGACACGTGGGGCGGCGCCACCAGCCCGGCCGACTACCCGGCCAGCGTGTGGCACCCCGAAACCGTGCGCGGCTACTTCGACAAGATCGACGGCTCAGGCAACCCGAACCTGTTCAACAATTTCTATACGTTCGATTTCGGCGAAGTGCGCGACCTGGCGATCAAGGCTTCCGGCCGGCCGGACCTGTATTCAGTCAAGCCCACGTGGGATACCGACCAGCGCACCAGGGAAAAATCGAAGGCGCTGTACCTGCAGCTGAACACCGACTGGGCCACGGCGCTGCCGGTCCGCACGGCGATCGGCCTGCGCTACGAAAAAACCGATGTGACCTCGACCGCGCTGGTGCCGACCGCCACCAGCATCGTGTGGCTGTCGCAGAACGAGTTCTCGGTCGTCAAGGGCGATCCGCAATTCACCACGCTCACCGGCAAGTACCATCACCTGCTGCCGAGCATCGACACCGACATCGAGCTGCGCGACGACATGAAGCTGCGCGCCTCGTACGGCGAAACGATCGGCCGGCCCCGCTACGACCAGATCCAGGGCGGCACGGTGCTGGACAACCTGGCGCGCCTGGACGGCGGCACCGGCACCCAGGGCAACCCGGGCCTGAAGCCCGTGAAGTCGAAGAACCTCGACCTGTCCTACGAGTGGTACTACGGCAGGCAGAACTTCTTTGCCGTCGGCTTCTTCAAGAAGAACCTGGAGAACTACGCCGGCCAGTCGAAGATCGATGCCACGCCGTTCAACCTGCACACGCCGGTGGGCGGCCCGTTGTGGAACGCGGCGGTGGCCAGCGGCTGCACCAACGCCGATACGACCTGCGTGCGCAACTACATCTTCCGCAACCATGCGAACGCGCCGGGCGTCACCCGCGGCCCGGACGACGCGTCGGGCAACGCCACCGGCGAGATCGTGGGCCAGCCGGGCGATCCGGTCGCCAATTTCCGCATCACCACGTTCTCGAACCAGAAGAAGGCCGACCTGAAGGGCCTGGAGGTGAACGTGCAGCACATGTTCGGAAACAGCGGCTTCGGCCTGTCGGCGAACTACACGTACGTCGATTCCGGACTGGGCTTCGACAATGCCGGCATCGGCGAACAGTTCGCGCTGGTGGGCCTGTCCGATTCGGCCAACCTGGTGGGTATCTACGAGAACGACAGGTGGAATATCCGCGCGGCCTGGAACTGGCGCGACAAGTTCCTGGGCTCCACGTTCGACGCCGCCGGCCCGAACCCGATCTACACGGAGGCCTACGGCCAGTTCGACCTGTCGGTCGGTTATGCGATCACGCCGCAGCTGTCGATGCAGTTCGAAGGCATCAATCTGACCAACGAAACGACGCGCCAGCACGGCCGAAACGAGCGCATCCTGGTCAACGCCACCCAGGCCGGGCCACGCTACATGTTGGGTCTGCGCTACAAGTTTTGACAATCGTTTTCAAAACCTGGGGCAGGCATGGTTTCCGGGGGTGGAAACCATGCCGATTTTTGCTTTCCAGGTTAGTTTTTCGGTTAGACTAATTGGCACCTTTGCATCAGGAAACTCATGTCCAAGCCGATCAACCACGTGGTCATCGTCGGCGGCGGGTCGGCCGGCTGGCTGGCCGCCGGCGTCATCGCGGCCGACCATCCTTCGCTGAAAGTGACCCTGATCGAGTCGCCCGACGTGGCGCCGATCGGCGTCGGCGAAGGCACGTGGCCGTCGATGCGCGATACGCTGCACCGCATCGGCGTTTCCGAATCGGCGTTCTTCCGCGAGTGCGACGCGGCGTTCAAGCAGGGCTCCCGCTTCGACGGCTGGCGCGAAGGCGGTGGTGCCGGCGATTATTACTTCCATCCGTTCGTGCTGCCGCAGGGGTTCGGCGAGGCCGACCTGGTCGGGCGCTGGCAGCGCGATTTCGCCAACGTGCCGTTTGCCGACCTGGTGAGCTTCCAGCCGCACCTGTGCGTCAACGGCCGTGCGCCGAAGCAGCCGGCCACGCCGGAATTCGCCGCGGTGGCCAATTACGGCTATCACCTCGATGCGGGCAAGTTCGGCGTGTTCCTGCGCAGGCACTGCCTGGAAAAGCTGGGCGTGCGCTACGTGCCGGACCACGTCACGGCCGTCGACAGCCATGAAAACGGCGATATCGCCGCGCTGGGAACGAGGGAGCACGGCGCCCTCGAAGGCGACCTGTTCATCGACTGCACCGGCATGCAGTCGCTGCTGCTGGGGCGCCACTACGGCGTGCCGCTGGTGCACCGCAAGGACGTGCTGTTCAACGACAGCGCCCTCGCCGTGCAGGTACCGTACGAGCGCGGGGACAGCCCGGTCGCCTCGCAGACCACGTCCACCGCGCAGCGTGCCGGCTGGATCTGGGATATCGGCCTGCCGACCCGGCGCGGCATCGGCCACGTCTACTCGAGTTCCCACACGACGGATGAACAGGCGCAAGCCGATCTGAGGGCCTATGTGAAGGCGACGGGAAGCGCGGACATGCCTTCGCCCCGCAAGCTGACCTTCGAGCCCGGCTACCGGCAGCAATTCTGGCACCGCAACGTGGTGGCGATCGGTCTTTCCGCCGGCTTCATCGAGCCGCTGGAAGCTTCCGCGCTGGCGCTGGTGGAAATGTCGGCGGCGATGGTCAGCGACGACCTGCCGGCCAGCCGCGAAACGATGGACATCGTGGCGCGCCGCTTCAACGACGCGTTCACGTATCGCTGGGAGCGCGTGATCGAATTCCTGAAGCTGCACTATGTACTCAGCCGCCGCACCGACTCCGACTACTGGCACGACAACCGCCGTGCCGAAACGATTCCCGCGCGGTTGCGGGAGCTGCTGGCGCTGTGGCGCCACCGCCCGCCATCGCGGCTGGACTTCAACCGCATCGAGGAAGTGTTCCCGTCGGCCAGCTGGCAGTATGTGCTGTACGGGATGGGCTTCGTGCCCGACCGCGAACGCATCACGCGGCGCGGTATCGATGGCAACCCGACCGGCGACGCCAAAGGCCACTTCCGCGATGCCGCCGAGCTCGCGCGCAGGATGCTGCGGGCGCTGCCGTCGAACCGCGAACTGATCGACCATATCCGCCTTCACGGGCTGCAAAAAATCTAGAACAGACGAGACAAGCATGACGAACCACGTTTTACTGAACAACGTCCAGCACAAGGACCTGAAGGTCATCACCCGCCATGGCGCCGGCCTCGGCGACGAGGTGATGTTCGTTGCCACCTTCCCCGCCGAATTCCGCACGCTGCAGGCGCACTACCCGATCGTGTTCCGCAAGACGGAGGACGGCCGGACGTTCGAGCCGATCGTGCTGTTCGGCTTCCAGTCCGGCGAAAACCTGTTCCTGAAGGACGATGGCTGGGATGCGCCGGAGATCCCGCTGATGATCGAGCGCCAGCCGTTCCTGATCGGCCGCAACGGCGATGAAATGCTGGTGCACGTGGACCTGGACAGCCCGCGCGTTGTCAAGTCCGACGATCCGCGCACCGAAGGCGAGGCGGCGTTCCTGCCGCATGGCGGCATCACCGAGTACCTGGAGCGGATCAATTCGATCCTGTTCACGATCCACGAAGGCTTCCAGAGCAACGCGGGCTTCGTCGACGCGCTGCTCAAGCACGAACTGCTGGAATCGTTCGTGTTCGACATCGAGCTCGACGACGGTTCGCAGAACCGCCTGGCCGGCTTCTACACGGTCCACGAAGAGCGCCTGCATGCGCTCGGCACAGAAGCCATTGGCGCGCTGCACCGGGCCGGCTACCTGCAGGCGATCCACATGGTGCTGGCATCGCTGTCGCAGTTCCGCGCGCTGATCGACCGGAAAAACCGGCGGCATGCTGCCGGTCGCTGAACTGCGCGGCCTCGCGCCGCGCGACCTGAACGAGCGCATCCTGGCATCCACGCAGCCGCTGCTGCTGCGCGGGCTCGTGGCGCACTGGCCGATGGTGCGGGCGGCACGCGAGTCGCAGCAGGCCGCGTCGGCGTATCTGCAGCGCTTCTACAAGGGCGGACCCGTCGTGGCGATGCTCGGCCTGCCGGACATCGGCGGGCGCTTCTTTTACAACGACGACATTTCCGGCTTCAATTACCGCCCCGTGCATGCGCCGCTCGATGGTGTGCTGGCCGAGCTGGAAGCGCATCGCGACGACGCGGAACCGCCGGCGATCTACGTGGGCTCCACCACGATCGATACCGTCCTGCCGGGCTTTCGCGCCGAGAACGATGTCGACCTGGGCGGGCGCGAACCGCTGGCGTCGATCTGGATCGGCAACCGCACGCGCATCGCGGCCCACTACGATGCGCCCGACAACCTCGCCTGCGTGACCGCGGGGCGGCGCCGCTTCACGCTGTTCCCGCCCGACCAGCTGGCGAACCTGTACGTGGGGCCACTGGACTTCACGCCGGCCGGGCAGGCGATCAGCCTGGTCGACCTGCACGCGCCCGATTTCGAACGTTTTCCGCGTTTTCGCGAGGCGCTGGCGCACGCGCAGGTGGCCGAGATGGAAGCGGGGGACGCGCTGTTCATTCCCAGCATGTGGTGGCACCACGTAGAGGCACTGGAGGCGTTCAATGTGCTGGTGAATTACTGGTGGCGCCAGTCGCCCCACTATATGGATACGCCGACCAACGCGCTGATGTACGCGATCATGACGATCCGCGACCTGCCGCCCGAGCAGCGCAAGGCGTGGGAAGGCCTGTTCCGCCATTACGTGTTCGAACAGGATGGCGCGACGGCCGCCCATATTCCGCCGGCCGCGCAGCGCATGCTCGCGCCGATGACCGAGGACATGACGCGCGCGCTGCGCGCGCAGCTGCTCAAACGCATGAACCGATAAGAACGAAGGAGACGAACATGGAACAACAACGCGAGAAGAAACCGGTGCGCCGCGTGGTGATCGCCGGCGGCGGCACCGCCGGGTGGATGGTCGCGGCCGGTCTGTCGAAATCGCTGGGCAAGCTGCTCGACATCAGGCTGATCGAGTCCGACGAGATCGGCACCGTCGGCGTCGGCGAGGCCACGATTCCCACGCTGATGAATTTCCATCACCTGATGGAAATCAACGAGCAGGAGTTCATGGCCGAGACGATGGCCACGTTCAAGCTGGGCATCAGTTTCGAGAACTGGCGCAACGTGAACGAGGATTACATCCACTCGTTCGGCACCACCGGCACCGACCACTGGACGGCCGGCTTCCAGCACTTCTGGCACAAGGGTCGCGAGCGCGGCGTGGCCGGCGATTACGGCGACTACTGCCTGGAACTGAAGGCGGGGCTGCAGAACCGCTTCGCCCACCTGCCGAAGAACGGCATGAACTACGCGTACCACATGGACGCGGGCCGCTACGCGAAATTCCTGCGCAGGTTCAGCGAGCGCCATGGCGTGCAGCGCGTGGAAGGCAAGATCGCCGAGGTGCGCAAGAACCTGCTCAGCGGCGACATCATCGCGCTGCGGCTGGACTCCGGCGCGGAACTCGAGGGCGACCTGTTCATCGACTGCACCGGTTTCCGGGCGCTGCTGATCGGGCAGACGATGGGCGTGGAATACGAGGACTGGTCGCACTGGCTGTTCAACGACAGCGCGGTGGCGCTGCAGACGAAATCCGTGCGCGATGCCGTGCCCTACACCCGCGCGATCGCGCGCGACGCCGGCTGGCAGTGGCAGATCCCGCTGCAGCACCGCGTGGGCAACGGCATGGTGTACTCGAGCCGCTACACGGACGATGAAACGGCGGTGCGCACGCTGCAGGCGGCCGTCGACGGCGAACCGCTGATGACGCCGCGCGTGATCCGCTTCACGCCGGGCCAGCGCAAGCAGACGTGGAAGGGCAACTGCGTGGCCATCGGCCTGGCCAGCGGCTTCCTCGAGCCGATCGAATCGACCAGCATCCACCTGATCCAGCGCGGCATCATCCGGCTGATGCAGATGTTCCCGCAGGACGGCATCAGCCAGGCCGACATCGACGAATACAACCAGCAGGCCGACTACGAGATCAAGCACATCCGCGATTTCATCATCCTGCACTACAACGTGACGAACCGCCGCGATACGCCGTACTGGCGCGACGCCGCCACGATGAAGCTGCCGCCATCGCTGCAGCACCGCATCGACCTGTTCCGCGACACCGGCCGCGTGTTCCGCGTGCCGAACGAACTGTTCGCCGAGAACTCGTGGATCCAGGTGATGCTGGGCCAGGGCATCCACCCGGCCTCGCACCACCAGACCGCCGACCTGATGGGCGACGAGGAACTCGCCCATTTCCTCGGCAACATCAGCGGCGCCATCGACCGCACCGTGGCCCAGCTGCCGTCGCACCAGCGCTACGTCGAACAATACTGCTCCGGCACCGGGTGGTAAAACAACAACACTTCAAACCGGGGACAGTCCCCGAATTTTTACAACACTTTCCTCTCGGGCTACAAATCTGTTCGGATTCCGCCATGAGTATTCGCGCCTGACCTGTTCCGGTAATTCCGGTATCAGGATGCGATGTAAAAACCACAAAATTGTTGTTAAAAATCGGGGACTGTCCCCGATTTCTGGAAATTAGTTGCATTGTGACAATGGGTGAGTTTTCGACGGGGGGCGATGCGCTATAACCGTCGCATTGCCACTGCGGAGTTCATCTTGCGATTTGCCCCTGCCCTCGGCGCCTTGCTGGCGCTGTCGACCTGCCTGGCCCATGGCCAGGATTACCGGATGAAGGAAGAGGATGCGCGCACCGGCACGCTGCTCAAGCGCGACAACGCGCGTCTCAGCCTGCCGCCGGAGAAAACCTATGCCGAGCTGTCCGAGACCGACAAGGCCCGCCTGCGCGGCATGTACGAAAACATGGCGCCGGACGACGAGCCGCCGTTCCCCGCCCGCGGCTACCGCAGCCTGATGCGCGCGATGTCGACCGTGCAGGAGAAGCTGCAGGTGGCGGGCACGGTCGACATGGGGGTGATCGTCGGCCCGGACGGCCGGGCCAGCGAGATCAAGGTGTACGGATCGTCCGACCCGCAGCTGACAACGGTCATCGCCAACGTGCTGGTACTTGAAAAGTACAAGCCGGCCCTCTGTCATGGCACGCCCTGTACCCAGGAATTCCCGTTCCGCATGAATTTCACGCTGAGGCACTGAACCTGGCCGCGGCCGGCCGCGATACACTCACCGTACCTCAATTCATGGAGAACAAGCATGGCAACCGCCGACGAAGCAGCCCTCACCATCCGCCGCGTATTCGACGCGCCGCGCGACCTGGTGTTCGCGACGATGACCGACCCCGATCACTTGAAGCACTGGTGGGGGCCGAAGGAATGCACGATCACGGTGGCGCGCGCGGAAGTGCGCCCCGGCGGCGTGTTCCACTACTGCATGCACCCGCGCGGCGGCATGGCCGGCATGGAAATGTGGGGCCGCTTCGATTTCAAGGAGATCGAGCCGCCGCACCGCGTGGTGTTCGTCAACGGCTTCGCGGACGAGCAGGGCAACCGCATCGCGCTGATACCGGGATGGCCGCTGGAAGTACTGAACACGGTCACGCTGGAGGAAGACGGCGGCAAGACGGTCTTCGCGCTGCATTCGGTGCCCGTCGACGCCAGCGCCGCGGAAAGCGCCACGTTCCTGGCGGCCCATGCGTCGATGCAGGGCGGTTTCGGCGGCATGTACGACGTCTACGAGCAATACCTGAAGACGCTCGACAGCGGCGGCGCGTAGCCCTCAGTCGCCGAGGCGCGCCGCGTTTTCCCGCGCCATGCGCTGGCGGTGGCCATCCTCGACGCCGGTGCCTTCCGGCATCGCCCTGTGCAGCGAGCCGTGCGTGAGCATTGCCGGCGGCGCGGTCTTGAACTGGTAGTAGTGCATCACGTTGCCCGCCAGGCGTTCCGCCAGGCCGGGCGACAGCCGCGCACCCGCATACGCGGCCTTGGCCTTCCACCCCACGGCCAGCTCTTCCCGGGGGTGCACGGATACCCAAACGATCGCATCCACCACCTTGCCCGGTTCGTCCATCAGTGGCATGCGCGGCGTGCCGCCACTGTAGTTGGCGGCGTGCGTGAAGAACGGCGTATCGGCCGCCCACGGCAGCACGGTGGCCACCTTGATGCTGGCGGCACCGGTCAGCCGCAATTCCTCGTTCAGTGCGCGCCCCAGCGCCAACGTGGCCGCCTTGGTCACCGAATACGAGGCGTGGAACGCCTGCGGAATCATGCTCTCGACGGAACCCATGTTGACCAGCGTGCCCGCGCCCTGCTTGCGGAACTGCCGCAGCGCCACGTGGCTGCCGTACATCAGGCCTTTCAGGTTGACGTCCACCACGCGGGCGTGATCCTCGACGGGAACCGTGTCGAATACGCCGATGGCGCCGACCGCCGCGTTGTTGATCCACACGTCGACGCGGCCAAACCGCGCCACGGCCGCATCGAGCAGGCGCTGAACGTCTTCCTGGCGGCTGACGTCCGTCGTCACCACCAGGGCATTGCCGCCTTTCGCCGTCGCCTCGGCCGCCACGGCGTCCAGCGCATCGGTGCGGCGCGCGGCGAGCACCACGTTGGCGCGCATCGCCGCCAGTTCCAGCGCGACACCCTTGCCGAAACCGCTGGAGGCGCCGGTGATCACGTAGGTCTTGCCCGCCACGGCGGCGCGTTCGTCGGCGGACAGCGCGGCGGCGCGGCCGGCCGGCTGCGCCACCGGCGGCGGCAGGATCGAAAACTTCATGTGTTCTCCCATTGAGGTCGCTCATGATAGGGAGACAGGCCGCGGTGGCCCCGCACGATACTGACCGGCACTAACGCAGTCGGCAAAGACTGCTCAGCGGTTCGTCAGCGTTACCCCCGCCGCCACCAGCACGCCGCCCGCCACCATCGATGCCAGCACCTGCTCGCCCAGCAGCAGCGAAGCAAGCGCGATGCCGAACACGGGAACGAGGTTGTTGAACACGGCGGTGCGCGAGGCGCCGATCGCCTTCACGCCTTCGTAGTACCAGACAAAGCCGAGCACCGTGCCGAACGCGCCCAGGTAGCACAGGCTGGCCCATACCTGCCAGCCGATGGCGCTCCACTGCAGCGCCGCCAGGTCGCGCCCGGCGCCGACCAGCAGGAACAGCAGGCCCCACAGCGCCGCATAGGTGGTGGCGGCCACCGGCGTCAGGCCCTTCAGGGCGGCGCGGCCCACCAGCGTGTAGGCGGCCCAGCTGCTGATCGCGCACAGCATCAGCAGTTCGCCCTTGCCCAGCGACTGGCCGATGTCGTGCAGTGCCGCCACCGGATCGCCGCGCGTGATGACGATCGCCGCGCCTGCGAACGCCAGGGCGATGCCGGCCCATTTCACGGCATGCAGCCGCTCGCGCAGCAACGCCGCCGCGGCCAGCGCGGTGACGACCGGATTGAGCGCGATGAACAGCGCCGCGCGACCGGCCGGCATCGAACCCAGCGCGCCGAAGAAGCACAGGTTGTACAGGAAGATGCCGGTCAGGCCGAGCGCCGCGGTGGCCGCCACCTGCCTGCCCGACAGGCGCGGCAGGCCGCCTTCCTTCCTCCACGCCACCAGCAGCAGCAATACCGCGGCCACGGCGAACCGCAATGCGGCGGCGGTCATCGCCGGCAGCGCATGCGCGACGATGCGGCCGGCGATGAACGTGCCGCCCCAGAACACGGTGACCAGTACCAGCTTGCCGTACACGAGGTTGTTGTTGACGGGATCGTTGTTCATGTTGTGCTTGCATCCAGGGTTGCGGAAGCCATACATTATTGCTTATCCAAACTCATAGGCAAATGAGCGAAAGCTCATGAGAGAAATCGTCATGACCTTCACCCAGCTGGAAATCTTCGTGATGGTGGCCGAGATGCGCGGCTTCACGTCCGCCGCGCTGCGCCTCGGCATCAGCCAGTCGGCCGTGTCGCATGCGATCCGTTCGCTCGAACAGGAGCTGGACGTGCAGCTGGTCGAGCGCCAGCAGGCCGCCGTCGAGGTGACGGACCTGGGCCGCCGCCTGCTGCTGCGCGCCCGCGAGATCCTCGGCCTGCAGGAAGCGATGCGGCAGGATGCGGCCGTCACGCGCGGCCTGAACCAGGGGCTGATCCGCATCGGCTCGTTCGGCCCCACGTCGTCGCTGAAGCTGCTGCCGGCGATCCTGAAGGCATTTCGTGCGCGCTATCCCGGCATCGAGGTGCAGATCGACGAGGGCCCCGATGCCGCCGTGATCCAGTGGGTGGCGGACCGCCGCGTCGATGTCGGCTTCGCCGTGCTGCCGGACGACCGCTTCGATACCGTGCCGCTGGTCGAGGACCAGCTGGTGGCGCTGCTGCAGCACGATCATCCGCTGGCGGCGAAACGATCGGTCACGCTGGACGAGCTGGCCGGGCTGCCGTTCATCATGCCGGAACAGGGCTGCTCGGCGCTGGTCGAGCCGCTGTTCGCCAACGCCGGCCTGGCGCCGCAGGTGCGCTACCGGATGTCGCAGATGATCACCGTGCTGGGCCTGGTCGACAACGGCGACGGCATCGCCGTGATGCCCGAGCTGGCGCTGCCGCATGCGATGGCCGAAACGCACCCGCGCATCGTTACCCGGCCGCTGCGGCCGATGGCGCGGCGGCGCGTGGGGCTGATCCTGCGCAACCTGTCGCGCGCGGCGCCCGCCGTGCAAGCCTTCGCCGACATTGCCCGCACCGCGGCGAAGGATGTCCGCTGACCGGGCGCCCGTGATATCGCATTAAAATGGCGGGACAACCGATGGAGGCCACCATGGACAAGGACGGCGTGGACAAGGACGGCGTGGAAGAGCGCGGCATCAAGGAGCGCGGCAAGGACGAGTGCAGCATGGACGAGTGTGACATCGTGACGACCCGCGTGCTGGACGCGCCCCGCGAACGGGTCTTCCGCGCCTTCAGCGATCCGGCGCAGCTGGCGCGGTGGTGGGGGCCGGATGGCTTCACCAGCACCTTCCAGGGTTTCAGTTTCGAACCGGGCGGCGCGTGGACGTTCGTGATGCACGGCCCCGATGGAACCGCTTACCCGAACGAATCGCATTTCGTGGAGATCGTGCCTTTGGAAAGGATCGTGTTCGACCACGTATCCGGCCACGCCTTCCGTGCCACGTTCGTATTTACGGACGCCGGCAACAGGGACGCAAAGGACAGGGACGCGGAGGACAGGACCCTCCTGCACTGGACAATGCACTTCGGTAATCCGGCCGAGTGCGCGAAGGTGGCCCGTTTCGTCGCCGGCGCCAACGAGCAGAACCTGGACCGGCTGGCCGCCCTGCTGGGGCAGGACGCATGAGAAGAAGCGCCCGGAGTCTCCCCGGGCGCTTCGCGATCAGTGCCCTTCCGAGGCGTTGAACATCGACTTCGCGTAGATCAGGCCCAGGCCGTAGGCGCCGCCGTGCTGGACGGAAGTCTTCACCGTCTGGTTGTAGGTCTCGCCGCGGGCCCAGTCGCGCTGCAGTTCCAGCAGGTATTGCAGCGACGTGATCGGGCGGGCGCCGGCCTGCACCATCCGCTGCACGGCGCGTTCATGCGCTTCCTCGGTGATGTCGCCGGAGGCATCGGTGATCACGTACACCTCGAAACCCTGGTCCAGCGCGGACAGTGCCGGGCCCACGATGCACACCGACGTCCACAGCCCGGCCAGCACGATGCGGCCCTTGCCGATTTCATTGACGCGGTCGGCGATGCGCTGGTCTTCCCACGTGTTCATCGACGTGCGGTCGATCGGTTTCTGGTCCGGGAACACGGACTGGATCTCGTCGTAGATCGGGCCCGAGAACGATTCGGCGGCCACCGTGGTCAGGATGGTCGGCACCTTGAATTCGGCCGCCGCTTTCGACACCAGCGCGGCGTTGTTGCGCAGCACCGTGGCATCGATGGATTTCGTCGCAAACGACATCTGCGACTGGTGGTCGATCATGATCAGCGTGTGGTCGTTACCGTTCAGCAGGGTTTTACCGGGTTGGGCTTTGGCGACTGGCATGATGTTTTCTCCTGAGTTTTTCAATGGGTTTGTCGATATTTTCGAACCTTTGACATCGCGCTGTTTTGTTTGCGCTGTGTCGATGGAATGAAGTATGAACAAAACCGGAAGAAAACAAAAACGGAAAGATTACCTGTCTATTATCGAAATTTTCGAACGGTGTTTGTCAGGCTACAGGGGCTTGGCCACCATCAGCCAGAACACGGCCAGGAACGCGAAGAACGCCGGGATGCCCAGCACGACCCACACCTTGAAGCAGCGCCAGAACAGCGGCGGCAACGGCGTGTTCGCCGCGGCGGCGGCGGCCGACAGGTCGCGCAGGCGCATCTGCAGCCACACCACGGGCAGCCAGCACAGTCCGGCGACGACGAACAGGATCACGGACCACACGATCCATCGGCTGTGCAGCGGATAGCCGGCAATGTGGACCAGGTAGAACCCCGTGAGCGGCTGGACGACCATCGTCGTGGCCGTGAAAGTCCAGTCGGCGACGACGACGATGCGCGACACCACCGCGATGGCGGCCACGTTGCGGCTGATGACGGCGAACAGCAGGTACCACGCCGAACCGATGCCGGTGCCGAACAGGAAGGTGGCGCTCAGGATATGCAGCCATTTCACCGCCAGGTATTCCATCACCGGTCCCCCTTTTCCACTTCGTACAGCAGCCAGATGGCGGCCAGCATCGGCAGGTTCTTGCTGAGCGGGCCATACGGGTGCCACAGGAATTCCGGCAGGCGCAGCGCGATCAGCACCGTGTAGAAACCGATCAGCCCGATCTGCGCCAGCCACAGCCAGCGCCGCCGGCGCGGCGACAGCGCCAGCGTGCCGATGCCGAATGCCAGGTCGAGCGCGCTGGCGCCATACAGCATCAGCGGCGCCAGCAATGCCGGAATGCCGGTGCGTTCGAGCAACTGATAGCTGTCCGCCACCGGCCAGACGAATGCGGATACGAACGCGGTCCAGATCCACACGATCGCCAGCGCGATGCGCAGCAGCGGCAGCAGCCAGTCCAGCTGGGCGGCGCGGCGCTCCGCCTGTGGATGGGTAATGAACTTGTCCACAGGGCGCGGCGGGCGGCCCAGCAGCCGCACCGTTGCCGCGGGATCGGCGGTGTTGCCGCGCGTGAGCATGCGCAGCGTGTCCGGCGTCAACGGGCTGCCCGGCACGAAGCCGCCCAGCCACGCGGCGGCGCGCGCTGCGGGGTACGGCAGCCGCAGCATGCGCAGCCGCCCAAGGCCCAACGCCCGCCGCAACGTGGCCAGGTAGCCCATGAACGGCAGCGGCGTCGGGCCAACCAGCGGAACCCGGGCGCTGCGTGGCCCGCCTTTCTCGTCCAGCAGCGCGACGATGGCGGCGCACACGTCTTCCACGTGCACCGGTTGCACCGGCTGCGGTGCGCTGCCGAAGCGCACCGCGAACGGCATCGTCGCCAGCATGCGGAACATGCGCGCGCTGGCGCCTTCGGGACCGTACACCAGCGATGGTTGCACGATACGGGAACGGATCGGCAGCGTGGCCAGGAAATCGTCCGCCGCCTTCTTGCTCAGGTGGTAGGGCGTGGTGGCTGCCTCGTCGGCCCCCAGCGCGGATACCTGGATCACCTGGCGCACGCCGGCCTGCGCGCAGGCGGCGAACAGCGCGCGGGGCGTCTCCGCATGCAGGCGGGCGAATGTCTGCCCGCCCGACTCGCGGATGATACCCACCGTGTTGATGACCGCCTCCACGCCGGACAGGCGCGCCACCCAGTCCGATTTTTCGCTATCGTGGGCGAAATCGGCCCGAATGAAGTCGCACCCCGGCTGCGCCCGGCGGCCCGCGCACAACACGCGATGGCCCCTGGCGCGCAGCAGCGGCAACAAACGGGAACCCAGGAAACCGGTCGCACCGGTGAGCAGGATCAGCATTGCATGCCCTTGTTGTCACGGAAGGGCCAGTATAGGAAAAATCTCAAACATTCGGAGAACATCATGGATAACTGGAAGCAGGTCATCATCAAGGGCATGTTGCCCGGCACGCTGGCAAGCCTGGCATCGACCGGTGCGCTGGCGCTGCGCTCGAAGGAGGAAACCGGCAGCCTTTACGCGGGCGCCAACGCCATCAGCCACGTGATCTGGGGCGACAGGGCATTCGTGCATGACGAACCCACGTGGAAATACACGCTCACCGGCTATGCGATCCACCATGCCAGCTCGCACTTCTGGGCCAGCCTGTTCGAGCAGGCGGCCGGCAAGGTGTTCGACAAGGACGGGGTGGTGCCGAAGCTTGCGGCGGCGGCGGGGGCATCGGCGGTGGCCTGCTTCGTCGACTACAAGCTCACGCCGCAGCGGCTGCAGCCGGGCTTCGACGTGCGCGTGTCGAAACGTTCGCTGGCGCTGGTGTATGGCGCGTTCGCCGTCGGCCTGGCGGCCGGCGCGCTGTTCAACCACCGGAATCGCCCGTAGACGGCCAAAGGCCTGTCACAGGCCCGCCTGGTGCGCCGGATCGCTATTGGACGGGTACATCCTCGTCCAGCCAGGCGCGGCCCGCCTCCAGCACCAGGGCCAGCTCATGACGCACCGCGGCGAAGTGCGGCGCGAGCCGTCCGGCGGGCAGTTCCGCGATCGCCCGTTCGGCCTCCATCGTGGCCCTGATCAGCCGCTTCGCGCCCAGCACGCCGATGGCGCCGCGCAGCGCATGGAAGATATGGGCGGCGGCCTCCAGGTTGCCGACCGCGAGCGCGTGGTCCGCTTCGTCCGCCGGCGCCATGCCGCCTTCCAGGGCGCCTTCCACCATCCTGCGCATCAGTGCCCGGCCTTTCGGGTCGCGGCCCATCACGCGGCCCAGGCTGTCCATGCTGAACACCGGTTCGCCATCCTGCGCCCCCGGCACGTCCTGCCGGTCCACGTCCTGCCGGTCCACGTCCCGCGGCACCGGAGGATTCATTTCCTGCAGTGAGCGCGGTTCCTGCACGGGCGGCCGGCGCTGCGCAGGCACGTACCGGTCGATGACCGTCATCATTTCGTCGACGACGACCGGCTTGGCGATGAAGTCGGTGATGCCGGCGGCCACGCAGCGGTCGCGTTCGGAGGCCAGCACGCCGGCCGTCATCGCGACCACCGGCAGGCCCAGGAGCAGCTCGTTGCGGATCGCGGCGGTGGCCGAGAAGCCGTCCAGCACCGGCATCTGCATGTCCATCAGCACGATGTCGTAGCGCTGCGCATCGGCACGCAGCATGTCGATGGCCTGCTGGCCATCGCCGGCCACGTCGAGCGTAGCGCCGGCATGTTCCAGCAGGCCGCGCGCCACCGCCTGGTTCAGCGCATTGTCTTCGACCAGCAGAAAATGCACGCCCTGCAGCCGGCCGGCATGGCTGTCCGCGGCGGGGGCCGCGTCGTCGGCGCCGGCCTTGGCCGCCAGCGCCTGGTGCAGCGCATCGAACAGCGTCGAACTGGTGATCGGCTTGACCAGCACGGCGTCCGCCTCGGCGCTCTTCGAGATCTCCTCCAGGCGCTCGCGGGCAAAGGCATTGAGCATCACCACGATCGGCTGCGCCCGGCCATCGGCCTCGCGGCGGATCGCCACGGCGGGCGCATGGCCGTCCGGGCCGGACATGTGCCAGTCCGCCAGTACCACATCGTATGGCCGGCCGTTGCGCATGCGGAAGGCGTACATCGCCAGCGCGGCGCTGCCCGAATCGACGACGTCCGCTTCCCAGCCCCAGGCCCGGATCAGCCGGCCGATCAGGTTGCGGCTGGTGGCGTTGTCGTCCGCCACCAGCACGGCGAAGTGGCCGACTGCCGGCTGGCGCGGCGTTTCCTGCCGCTGCACCACGCCGAACGGCAGCTCGAACCAGAACCGGCTGCCCTGCCCCGGTTCGCTGTCGACGTGGATCTCGCCGCCCATCAGCTCGATCAGCCGGCGCGAGATCGCCAGCCCCAGGCCGGTGCCGCCGAAGCGCCGCGTGATGCTTTCGTCCGCCTGGGTAAACGCCTGGAACAGGTGCGACAGCTGCTCCGGGTTCATGCCCATGCCCGTATCGCGCACTTCGAAGCACAGCACCGCGCCGCTGCCGCTTTCCTGCGCGCTGCCGCTGCCGCTGCCCAGCCGCACTTCCACCACCACTTCGCCCTGCGCGGTGAACTTGATCGCATTGCCGGCCAGGTTCACGAGTATCTGCTGCAGCCGCAGCGCATCGCCGCGCAGCAGCCGCGGCACGTCCGGCTCGACGACGATGGCCAGCTCCAGTTCCTTGTCGCCGGCGCTCATCGTCATCGTCGTGGCCAGCGTGGCCATCGAGTCGTCCAGGTTGAACTCGACGGGCGACAGTTCCATCCGCTGCGCTTCGATTTTCGAATAGTCCAGCACGTCGTTCAGGATGCCCAGCAGCGAATCGCCGGCGGTGCGGATCATGCGCAGGTACTTGCGCTGCTGGGTCGTGAGCGCGGTGTTCTGCAGCAGTTGCGCCATGCCCAGCACCGCGTTCATCGGCGTGCGGATCTCGTGGCTCATGTTGGCCACGAAGTCGCTCTTGGCGCGGTTGGCCGCCTCGGCACGGTCGCGCGCCCGCTCCAGCTCGACGGCGCGGGTTTCCACTTCGTCCATCAGCTCGCGGGCGCGGCCGTCCGCCGCGGAGCGCTCGCGCATCAGGTCGTTGAAGGCCCCGGTCAGTTCGCCGATCTCGTCGCGGGATGTCACCGGCACTGGCTTGAAATGCTGCGGATCGCCGCGCAGTTCGCGGATGCTGTCGCGCAGCCGCACCAGCGGCGACATCAGCCGCAGCGTGATCCACGTGATGACGGCGGCCGCCATCAGCGAGGCCAGCGTGCCCCACAGGGCGAGCCGCGACAGCAGGTCTTCGAAGGGTTCGAACGCCTCGCTGGCGGGCAGCGAGGCAATCAGGATCCACGGCACCGTCTTCAGCCGCCTGTAGCTCTGCAGTGCGCGCATGCCGCGGGCGTCGGTGCTGATCACGGTACCCTCGAATCCTTCGCGGATTGCCCGCAACGTCGACGGATAGCCTTGTGGATTACGCGGCTGCATGAGGCGCGCCGGGTCGGGGTGCACCACGTAGATCGACGGTTCGTAGCCCGTGACGATGTAGTAGTAGCCGGTACGGCCCACCCTGGCGGTGCGCAGGTGGCCCAGCAGGTTATCCCGGTAGAGCCGCAGCACGCCGATCAGCACGCAGGCCACCTCGCCATCCTCGCTGAGCACGGGCGCCACCATCTGCACGATCGGCTGTTTGTTCGCCCTGCCGATCAGCGGCTCGGTGACCAGCGCCGTCCGTTCCTTCAGCACCCGCTGGAAGTAGGCGCGGTCCGCCACGCTCACGCCGGGGCGGCCCGGCAGCGCCGGCACGTCCGCCACCACGATGCCGGCCGGGTTGACGACGAGGATGTCGTCGAACAGCCGGAGCACGGCGCGATAGTCGTAATGGGCGCGCAGGGCCGGCGCGTCGTTGCAGATCTCGTCCGGTTGCCAGCGTGCCGATTCGGCCACGATGTCGCGCAGCAGTATCACTTTTTCATCGAGTTCGTGGGCGGTGCGCGTGATCAGCGCATCCTGCTGGGCAAACAGCACGCGCGAAAAATCCGCCTGCATGCGCTGGGCCTGCAGTGCGGTGACCAGCGCGATCGTCACGATGGTCGTGACGGTCGTCGCCAGCGCGACTTTTGCCTTGATACCGAGCGGACGCACTGTTTCCCCCTTCGCCGCGATGTTATCGGGGAACTATGCGCCGCCCGGCCGGCAGCGCACTGTGCGGGAAGACACGCTGCATGAAAGTTTCCCCACGGTTTTCCTCGCGGGGCGGATCAAGTACACTGTGGCTCACCCTTGACCGGACGATGACAATGATGCAAGAGCTGCCTTCCCTGACGCTGCCCGGCGTGACGATCGAAAGCCTGAAGGCGCGCTGCTCGACCTGCAGCATGCACCAGCTGTGCCTGCCGATGGGCCTCGACGTGGGCGACATGGACAAGCTGGACAAGATCATCGGCCGCCGCCGCAAGGTGCAGAAAGGCGAGAACCTGTTCCGCATCGGCGACCCGTTCACGAACCTGTATGCGATCCGGCTCGGCCATTTCAAGACATACCAGATCAACGCCAATGGCGAGGAACAGGTGACGGGCTTCCAGATGGGCGGCGAACTGCTGGGCATGGACGCGATCAGCACCGACCGGCACTATTGCAGCGCGATGGCGCTGGAAGACAGCGAAGTGTGCGAGATCCCGTTCGCCAGCCTGGAGCGGCTGCTGGTGGACATGCCCACGCTGCTGCGCCACTTCCACCGGATGATGAGCCAGGAAATCACGCGCGAGCAGAGCGTGATGCTGCTGCTCGGGAACATGCAGGCCACGCAGCGCTTCGCCGCGTTCCTCGTCAACCTGGGTTCGCGCTACGCGGCGCGCGGCTATTCGGACACCGCGTTCCAGCTGCGCATGTCGCGCGAGGATATCGGCAACTACCTGGGGCTGACGATCGAGAGCATCAGCAGGCTGCTGAACAAGTTCAAGAAGCAGGAGCTGCTGCGCGTGTCGAACCGCGAGGTCGAAGTGCTCGACCTGCCGCGGCTGAAGGCGATCACGGCGGGGACGGAGACCTGCAGCTGATTTTCAGGTGTCTGACACCATTTCCACGGGAAATGGTGTCAGACACCTGTTTTCCATGCCCGTCGCGGCATTACCGATCAAGTCGCGCCGCCAGCACCACTTCCCGCTCCACCGGCCACCGCCACTGCCCTTCCAGCCGCCATGTGCGCCGGTCGTCTTCCACCAGCACCACCCAGCGGCTGCGTTCGAGCCGCGGCAACGGCACGGCGAAGCTGCCGCCCGCATCGGGGCGCAGCAGCAGGCGCAGGTCCTTGCCCGGTTGCGTGGCATGGGCCAGGTGCAGCAGCAGCGTGCCGCGCGGCGGCGCATTCGCCGAGAGCCGTCCTTGCAGCACGCCGTGCACGGCGTCGTAGCGCAGCGCCACCCGTGCATCCATGGCGGCGGCGGCCCGGTCGCGCCGCAGGTCCTGGTTGATCGCCTTGCCCCGCCTGTAGTAATCGCCCACCACCAGCGCATCCTGCTGCGAGAAGGCCAGCCAGCCGGTCCATGCGCCGGCGGCGAGCACTGCGGCCGGGCCGGCCATCAGCAGCCACGGCCAGCGCTCGCGGTACCACGGCGTGGAAGACATCGTCATCGGGTGCATCGTTGCTCCTTCAGCGCGGTACGATGAATACGGCGCGTTCGTCGACCGACAGGCGCGCGTCGTCCAGCGCCGTCAGCCTGAACCGGATCTCGTTGGATCCGGCATGGCCGGCGCCGTGGGGAGCGCGCAGCCGGACCGGCACGGCACGCGTTTCGGTAGCGGCCAGCGTTACGACATCCTCCGTGGCGAGGGCCAGGCCGGGCAGGCCCGCGGCCGCGATCCGGTAGCGGTGCGCCCGCTCGGAAGTGTTCATGATCTGCAGCCGGTACACGTTCTCGATCGCGCCGCCGTCGACTTCGCGGCCCATCGAGCCGCGGTCGCGGATCACGTCCATTTTCAACGGCATGCGCGTGGCCAGCGCATGGCCCAGCGCGAGCGTCGCCGCCAGCAGCGCGGCGCCATAGGCCAGCACGCGCGGGCGCAGCGCCCGTTGCAGGGGCCGCGCCGGCGCCAGGTTCGCCGCCATGGCGCGGTCGGTGCTGTAGCGGATCAGGCCGCGCGGCTGGCCGGTCCTGTCCATCACGTTGTCGCAGGCATCCACGCAGGCCGCGCAGCCGATGCACTCGTACTGCAAACCGTTGCGGATGTCGATGCCGGCCGGGCACACCTGCACGCACAGCGTGCAGTCGATGCAGGCGCCGTTCGCCGCCTTCTTGCCGCGCGGCTCGCCGCGTTGCGTGTCGTAGGTGATGATCAGCGTATCGCGGTCGAACATCGCGCTCTGGAAACGCGCATACGGGCACATGTACCTGCACACCTGCTCGCGCAGCCAGCCGGCGTTGCCGTAGGTGGCCAGGCTGTAGAACAGCACCCAGAACCATTCCCACGGCCCGAGGGACAGCGTGGCGATGCCGTTGCCCAGATCACGCACCGGCGTGAAGTAGCCGACGAACGTGAAACCCGTCCACAGCGCCACGGCGCCCCATGCAAGATGCTTCGCGGTGCGCTTGCCGAGCTTGCGCGGGGAGGCGCCCTGCCTGTCGAGCGCGATGCGGGCCGCGCGCGAACCTTCGATCCTGCGCTCGATCCACAGGAAGATCGACGTGTACACCGTCTGCGGGCAGGCGAAGCCGCACCACACGCGGCCGGCCACCGCCGTCACCAGGAACAGCCCCCAGGCGCAGATCACCAGCAGCGCGGCAAGGTAGATGAAATCCTGCGGCCACAGCACCAGGCCGAACAGGTAGAACTTGCGCGCGCCCAGGTCGAACAGCACGGCCTGGCGACCGTTCCACGCGAGCCACGGCGTGCCGTAGTAGGCCAGCTGCGTGAGCCACACGCACAGCCAGCGCAGGCGCGCGAAGCGGCCATCCGTTTCGCGCGGATGGATCGGCTGGCGCTTTTCGTACATGCGGATCACGTGCCCGGGTCCTGGAGCGTTCATGATGCTCACTTCGCCTCGTTGGACAGGCCCCACACGTAGGCGGCCAGCACATGCACCTTGCCTTCGCCGAGGAAGTCGCCGAACGCGGGCATGGTGCTGTCGCGGCCGTTGCGGATGGTTTCCATGATCGTGTCGGCGCTGCCGCCGTACAGCCAGGTCTTGTCCGCCAGGTTCGGCGCGCCGAGCGCCGGGTTGCCGGTGCCGCCGGCGCCGTGGCAGGCCAGGCAGGCGGCGAACTTGCGCTTGCCGAGCACGCTCTTGATCGGATCGGCGGCGGCGCTGCCGGAAAGGCTCAGCACATGATGCGCCACGTTCTCGACATCCTTGTCGGTACCCACCGCGGCGCCCATCGGCGGCATCACGCCGTGGCGGCCGTTCATGATCGTCTGCTTGATCGTGGCCGGGTCGCCGCCGTGCAGCCAGTCCCTGTCCGCCAGGTTCGGAAAACCCTTGTTGCCTCGCGCATCCGAGCCGTGGCATTGCGCGCAGTAGTTCAGGAACAGGCGCTCGCCCATCGCGCGCGCCTGCGGATCGGCGGCCACCGCCTTCAGGTCCTGCCGGCGGTATCGGTCGAACAGGGGGCCATACCGGCTGTCGGCGCCGGCCAGTTCTTCCTGGTAGGCAGCGGCGGACCGCCATCCGAGCCTGCCGGCATACGTGCCCAGGCCCGGGTACAGGAACAGGTAAGCCGCGGCGAACACGATCGTGATGTAGAACAGCCACATCCACCAGCGCGGCATCGGCGTGTTCAGTTCGGTCAGATCCTCGTCCCACACATGGCCTGTCGTTTCGATACCCTTGCCGGTTGGTCCGGGCGCCGCTTCGGCGGCGGTCACCCCGTGGCTCGATTGCGCCCACAGCAGCAGCGCGCAGCCGGCGATGCCCAGCACCGTCAGCAGCACGATGTAGTAATTCCAGAAACCGCTGGTGAAGTCAGACATCGTGCCGCTCCCCGTTCCCGTCGCCGTCGAAAGGCAGTTGCGCCGCCTGCGCGAAATCGTCCCGCTTGCGCGTGGACCAGGCCCACGCCCAGATGCCGGCGAACGTGGCGAACGAGATCACCGTCATCACGCTGCTGGCGCTGTCGAAAATGTGTTCGAGTGTCATGTCGGTTCCTCTCAATTCCTCGACCTGATCAGCGTGCCCAGGCCCTGCAGATAGGCGACCAGGGCGTCTTCTTCCGTCTTGTCCACGAGCCCGGCCGGCGCCGCGGCGATTTCGGCATCCGTGTAGCCGTCGCCGAGGCGCTGCAGCGCGCGCAGCTTCGGCGCGATGTCCTGCGGTACCAGCTTCGTCCGCGCCAGCCACGGGTAACCCGGCATGTTCGATTCGGGCACCACGTCGCGCGGGTTGCGCAGGTGAGTGCGGTGCCATTCGTCGCTGTAGCGGGCGCCCACGCGTGCCAGGTCCGGGCCGGTGCGCTTCGAGCCCCACTGGAACGGCCGGTCGAACACGAATTCGCCGGCCACCGAGTAGTGGCCGTAGCGCTCCGTCTCGGCGCGGAAAGGGCGCACCATCTGCGAGTGGCAGGCGTAGCAGCCTTCGCGCACGTAGATGTCGCGGCCCGCCAGGCGCAGCGGCGAATAGCGTGTGAGCCCGGCCACCGGCTCGGTCGTCGATTTCTGGAAGAACAGCGGCACGATCTCCACGGCGCCGCCGACGGACACCACCAGCGTCACCAGCGCGATCAGCAGCCAGGGGTTTTTTTCGATCCACTCGTGTGTGAATTTCATGTGCTCCTCCTCAGGCGGCCCGCAATTGCGGGATGGCAGCCACCGGCACGTCGCGGCCGCGCAGGGTCATCCAGGTGTTGAACGCCATGATCGCCATGCCGCCCAGGTACAGCGTGCCGCCGGCGAAGCGCACCACGTAGTACGGATAGGTGGCCTTCACGCTTTCGACGAAGGTGTAGGTCAGCGTGCCGTCCGGGTTCACGGCGCGCCACATCAGGCCCTGCATCACGCCGGCGATCCACATCGCCGCGATGTACAGCACCACGCCGATGGTGGCCACCCAGAAGTGCAGGTCGACCAGCTGCGTGCTGTACATCCTCGTGCGGCCCGCCAGGCGTGGCAGCAGGTAGTAGATCGAACCCATCGTGATGAAGCCCACCCAGCCCAGCGCGCCGCCGTGCACGTGGGCGATGCCCCAGTCCGTGTAGTGCGACAGCGCGTTGATCGTCTTGATCGACATCATCGGGCCCTCGAACGTCGCCATGCCATAGAACGACAGCGAGACGATCATGAACTTCAGGATCGGGTCGGTGCGCAGCTTGTGCCACGCGCCGGCCAGCGTCATGATCCCGTTGATCATGCCGCCCCATGAAGGCGCCAGCAGGATCAGCGAGAACACCATGCCAAGCGACTGGGTCCAGTCGGGCAGCGCGGTGTAGTGCAGGTGGTGCGGGCCGGCCCACATGTAGGTGAAGATCAGCGCCCAGAAGTGCACGATCGACAGGCGGTACGAGTACACCGGGCGACCGGCCTGCTTCGGGATGAAGTAGTACACCATGCCCAGGTAGCCGGCGGTGAGGATGAAACCCACCGCGTTATGGCCGTACCACCACTGGATCATCGCGTCCTGCACGCCGGTGTACATCGAATACGATTTCGTCGGCGATGCCGGCATCGCCATGCCGTTCACCACGTGCAGCAGCGTGACGGCCAGGATGTAGCCGCCGAAGAACCAGTTGGCCACGTAGATGTGCCTGACTTTCCGCTTGACGATGGTGCCGAAGAACACCACGGCGTAGGCGACCCACACCACCGCGATGAGGATCGCGATCGGCCATTCCAGTTCCGCGTATTCCTTGCCGCGGGTGAGACCCATCGGCAGCGTGACCACGGCCGAGACGATCACCGCCTGCCAGCCCCAGAACGTGAACGCGGCCAGCCGGTCGGAGAACAGCCGCACCTGGCAGGTACGCTGCACCACGTAGTACGACGTGGCGAACAGGCCCGAGATACCGAACGCGAAGATCACGCCGTTCGTGTGCAGCGGACGCAGGCGGCCATACGTCAGCCACGGCACATCGAAATTCAGCGCGGGCCAGGCCAGCTGCGCGGCGATGATCACACCCACCAGCATGCCGACGACGCCCCACACCACCGTCGCGATCGCGAACTGCTTCACGACCTTGTCGTTATAGTTTTGTTCCAATTGAACACCCCCGGGTAGTGGTCTTGATATGCCCGAGAGGTTACGCAGCGGAGGTCTTAAAAACTTTGACCTAAGTCAAAATTGACCAAACGCACTATCCAGCGTTGCAGGGTCTCCCCGACCGCCAAACGGCGCGGTGGAACAGTTGCCAAAAATCGGGGACTGGAAGGAGTAATGGCATGCATGCCATCACCGCTTGGCAGGCGCGGAGCATGCTCCGCGAAATCCCTGCCGCGCCCCCGGTGTTGCCCGGTGTCGTTTTGCGACCAGCTCAGCAGTCGTTGGGGCGAGGTGGTTCAGTCGTCGTCCTGCAGGATGCGCAGGGCGGGGCCTTCGAGGTCGTCGAACTGGCCGTCGTCGGCGGCCTTGAAGAACAGCCACAGCGCGCCGAACACGAGCGCGACGCTGAGCGGGACCAGCAGGTAAAGGGATTCCATCGCCGTGCCTAGTGCCGGCGCAGCCGCAGCGCGTTGAGGATCACCAGCGCGGAGCTGGCGGCCATGCCGGCGCCGGAGAGCATCGGGCCCAGCAGCCCGAAGGCGGCGGCGGGGATCGCGACCGCGTTGTACACGGTGGCCCAGGCGAGATTCTGCCGGATCACGCGCATCGTCGCGCCCGCGGCGATGGCGGCGTCGGCCACGAGGGCGAGCCGGCCGTGCAGCAGTACCGTGTCCGCGTGCACCTGCGCCAGCGCGGCGCCGGTGCCCATCGCGAACGACACGTCGGCGGCGGACAGAACCGCCGCGTCGTTGATGCCGTCGCCGACCATGGCGACGATGGCGCCCTTCTGCTGCAGCCGCTGCACGTATTCGAGCTTGCGTGCCGGCAGGCAGTCGCCGATCGCCTTGACGATGCCGAGTTGCGCGGCCACCGCGTCGGCCAGCACCTGCCGGTCGCCGGACAGCAGCAGCACCTGTTTGCCCAGCGCGCGGAAGTGGTCGACCGTTGCCTGCGCATCGGGGCGCAGCGCATCGGTGACGGTGAAGCACGCCAGCCACCGGCCTGCGGTGCCGAGATAAACGGCCGTGCCGTCGGGCAGCGCGGGCGGCGCGTCGGTGCCCGCCAGGCCGGCGACGAACGCGGCGTTGCCGAGGCGGTAGCACCGTCCCTGCACCGTGCCTTCGAGCCCCTGTCCGGCATGTTCCGACACGTCCGCCGCATGCCAGCCGTGCAGCTGCGGCTGTTCCTCGTTCAGCGCCGCGATCGCACGGCCCAGCGGATGCAGGCTGCCATGCTCGAGTGCCGCGGCGATGGCGATGCAGGCTTCGCGGTGGGCTTCGCCATGCACCTGCACCGACTGCACCGTGGGGCGCCCGGCGGTCAGCGTGCCGGTCTTGTCGAACACCACGTGCGTGGCGCGGTGCAGCGTCTCCAGCACGTGCGGCTGCATCACCAGCACGCCCCTGCCCAACAGCGCATCGGTGGCCGCGGCCAGTGCCGACGGCGTGGCCAGCGACAGCGCGCACGGGCACGACACGACCAGCACCGCGATCGCCACCGGCCATGCACGGGCCGGGTCGACGACATGCCACGCGGCGAACGCCAGCAAGGCGAACAGCAGCAGCGCCACCGTGAAACGCGAGGCAACGCGGTCGGCCCATTGCGCGATGCGGGGTTTTGCACTGCCTGCCGCCTCGACAAGTTTCAGCAGGCCGGACAGCGTGCTCTCCGCCACCGGTTTCGCCACGCGCAGCACGACGGCGGGGCCGGCGTTGACCGCGCCGCCCGGCACCGGTTCGCCCGGTCCGCGCGGCTGCGGTGCCGATTCGCCGGTCAGCAAGGCCAGGTCGATGCACGTGCGACCCTCGGCAATGACGCCATCGGCCGCGAACGCTTCGCCGGTGCGCACGAACACGTGGTCGCCCGGCACCAGCGTGGCGGCACTGACGACGGCGGTCTTGCCGCTGGCCGGCCAGTTGGGGAAGCGCGTGGCCGAAGCGGGCAAGGCATGGCGCATCCGCTCCAGCGCGCCGGCCGCCTTGCGCCGCGCATGCAGTTCCAGCCAGCGGCTTGCCAGCAGCAGGAACACGAACATCGTCACGGAATCGAAGTACACGTCGCCGCTGCCGCGTACCGTGGCCGCCACGCTGCCGCCGAATGCCGCGGCGATGCCGAGCGCCACCGGCACATCCATGCCGGGTGCGCGGGCGCGCAGGCTCGTCCATGCGCCCCTGAAGAACGGCTGGGCGGAATAGACCACGGCGGGAATCGTCAGCAGCAGGCTCGCCCAGCGCATCAGCGCGGCCATGTCCGCATCGAGCGTGCCGTCGCCGGCCAGGTAGGCGGGGGCGACATACATCATCACCTGCATCATCGACAGGCCGGCCACGAACAGCTGGCGGCCCAGCGTGCGGCCGGCCTTGCTCAACTGTTCCTCGTGACGCGCGGCGTCGTATGGCCAGGCGGTGTAGCCGATCGTGCGCATTGCCTGCAGGATGGCGGAGATCTGCACATCGCCGGAATGCCAGCGCACCGTCAGCCGCTCGGTCGCGACGTTCAGGCTGGCGATGGCAACGCCGGGCAACGCGAGCAGGCGCCGCTCGATCAGCCACACGCATGCCGCGCAGCGGATGTCCTCGACCAGCAGCACCGCTTCCTTCTCGCTACCGTCTCCGATGAAACGCGGGTCGGCGTCGTACAGCCGCAGTTCGGGCGGCACGAGGTCCGCATCGTCCGCCGTGGCGGCGAAACCGGTACGTCCGGTGTAGTAGCTTTCCTGGCCGATGTCGACGATCGTTTGCGCCACGGCCGCGCAGCCGGGGCAGCACAGGTCGCGCGGCGCGCCGCCGATCGTCACGTGCCATGCGAAGCCGTCGGGTACGGGCAGCCCGCAATGGAAACACTGCGGTTTCGGCACGGCGCTCATGGCGGCACCGCCAGGCACAGCGCATCGAGCCAGCCGTGCGACAGGCCGGATGCGTGGCGAACCAGGCCCAGCACGCCGAAGCACAGTACCAGCACGCCGCAACCGGCACGCACCGCCGGCCGCTGCATCGCCTGGCGCAGCCGTGCCCCGGCCACGCCGAGCGCCAGCAGCATCGGCAGCGTGCCCGCGCCGAAGGCCAGCATGGTCGCCGCGCCGCCGGCCGCGGAGCCGGACAGCAGCGCCGCCAGCAGCACGCTGTACACCATGCCGCACGGTACCCAGCCCCACAGCGCACCCAGTGCGAACGACTTCGCCGGCGAATCGGCCGGCAGCAGGTAGCGCATGGCCGGCAGCAGCCGGCGCCACAGCAGGTTGCCGGCCGCTTCCACGCGCGCGAGGCCATGCCAGGCATCCATCAGGTACAGGCCCAGTGCGACCAGCATCGTATTGGCCAGCAGGTACGCCACGCCTTGCCAGTGCGATGCGAGCGCCAGCGTGCCGGCACCGTCCGCCAGTCCGCCGGCCAGCGCGCCGGCCAGCATGTAGCTGCCGATGCGGCCGGCGTTATGGATTGCCAGATGTGGCAACTGCCGCGGCAACATGGCCGTCCACGCGCGCATCGCGCCGCCGGACGCGGTGCCCGCCGCCGGCGTCGGCGTGGCCTGAGCGATCGGAATCGTGCGCCGCGGCGCGGCCGCAGCCGGCACGCCGCTCAGCGCACCGGCGATACCGCCGCACATGCCGACGCAGTGCACGCTGCCGGCCAGGCCCACGGCGAACACGGGCAGCAGGTTCAAACCGTCCATGGCGGTCTTTCCGGATTCATCGTTCAGATGGTGCGCGAGTAGCGCAGCGGTTGCATGGCCGCCGGTGCGGCCGGGGCCTGCAGCCGTGCCTGGCGCAGATGACGGTCGAACACCATGCAGATGTTCCGGATCAGCAGGCGGCCCTTCGGCGTGACCGAGATCCAGTCATCCTCGAACGTCACGAGGCCGTCCGCCACGAAACCCTGCAGCTCCCGCAGCTCGGGCGCGAAATACTCGCGGAACGGCACCGCCATGCCCTGCGCGACGGAGGCCACCGACAATTCGAAATTGCACATCAGCCGCCCGATCACGAGGCGCCGCAGCAGGTCGTCGCTGTCGAGGCGGTGGCCGCGCGCGATCGGCAGCTTGCCGGCATCGAGCCGGGCGTAGTAGCCGTCCAGCGTCTTTTCGTTCTGGCTGTAGGTGCCGTTGACGGCGCTGATGGCCGAGACGCCGCAGGCCACCAGGTCCATCTCCGCATGGGTCGAATAGCCCTGGAAATTGCGGTGCAGGCGGCCATGGCGCTGGGCCACGGCGAGATCGTCTTCCGGCTTGGCGAAATGGTCCATGCCGATGTAGAGGTAGCCGGCGGCGGCCAGGCGGCTGATGCACAGGGCCAGCATGTCGAGCCTGGCGGCCGGCGCGGGCAGGTCGTCGTCGGCGATCCTGCGCTGCGGCTTGAACAGGTGCGGCATGTGCGCGTAGTTGTACAGCGCGATGCGGTCCGGGTTTGCCAGGATGACCTTCGACAGCGTGGCCTCCATGGTCTGCATCGACTGCTTCGGCAGGCCGTAGATCAGGTCCACGCCGATCGAGCGGAAGCCGGCATCGCGGGCGGCGTTCATCACCGCCATCGTCTCGCCGTAGGGCTGGATGCGGTTGACGGCCTTTTGCACGTCCGGATCGAAATCCTGCACGCCCAGGCTGGCGCGGTTGAAGCCCTGGCTGCGCAGCGACCGCATGCGTTGCGGATCGACCGTGCGCGGATCGATCTCGATCGAGTATTCGCCCTCGTGGTCCGGCGCGAACTCGAAGTGGCGGCGCAGGTGCGCCATCAGCTCCGCCATCTGCCGGTCGGAGAAATACGTGGGCGTGCCGCCGCCGAAGTGCAGCTGCTCCACGCGGTTCATGCCGGCGAACAGCTTGCCCTGCATGGCCGTTTCCTGCTTCAGGTAGCCGAGATAGGTGGCCGCCTTCGAACGGTCCTTCGTGACGATCTTGTTGCAGGCGCAGTAGTAGCACAGCCGGTCGCAGAACGGCACGTGCAGGTACAGCGACAGTGGCCGGCGGCCGCCGCGCAGCGTCAGTCCGGCCAGCGCTTCGAGGAAATCGCCGTAGCCGAAAGCGGGCGTGAAGCGGTCGGCGGTGGGATAGGAAGTGTAGCGCGGGCCGGACATCGACAGCTTGCCGATGATGTCCCCATCGAACTGCACGGACGGCATGGTGTTCATGATGTTTTCCCGTAAGGTCAGGCGGCCAGGCGCTGCACGTTGCGCGCGGGAGTGCGGCCGGGGCCCTTCCGCGTGTTGACCGCCTTGCCGAACTTGAACAGGCTCACGGCCTGCGTGAGGCCGTGCGCTTCGTCGGCGAGGCTGCCGGCGGCGGCGGCCGCTTCCTCGACCAGCGCGGCGTTCCGCTGCGTCACTTCATCCATGTGGGCGATGGCGCTGTTGACCTGGTCAACGCCCAGGCTCTGCTCGTGCGAGGCGGTCGAGATCTCCTGCATGATCGCGGTCACCTGCTGGACCGAAGCGACGACCTGGCCCATCGTGGCGCCGGCGCGGTGGGCGCGCTCCATGCCGGTGCCCACCTTGCGCACCGACACGTCGATCAGCTGCTTGATGTCCTTCGCCGCCAGCGACGAGCGCTGCGCCAGGTTGCGCACTTCGCCCGCCACCACGGCGAAGCCGCGGCCCTGTTCGCCGGCACGCGCCGCTTCCACGGCGGCGTTCAGCGCCAGGATATTGGTCTGGAAGGCGATGCCTTCGATCAGGCCGATGATGTCGACGATCTGCTTCGACGACGCGTTGATCTCGTCCATCGTGGCGATCACCTCGGCGACGATGACGCCGCCCTCTTCCGCCACCTGCGACGCGGCCACCGCCAGCGTGCTGGCCTGCCGCGAGTTGTCGGCATTGGCTTTCACGGTGGACGAGAATTCGTCGATCGACGACGCCGTTTCTTCCAGGCTGGCGGCCTGCGCTTCGGTGCGGCCGGACAGGTCCGCGTTGCCGGCGGCGATCTGGCGCGTGGCCACGGCCATCGTTTCGACATTGACGCGCACGTCGCGGATCGTGGCGATCAGGTTGCTGTTCATCTGCTGCAGCGCGCGCAGCAGCTGGCCGACCTCATCGGTGCTGCGCGTGTCGAACGAACCGGACAGGTCGCCGGCGGCGATCGAGCGGGCGCCGTCGAGCGCGCGGGCCAGCGGCTGCAGCATGCCGGTGCGCAGCGTATGCCACAGGAAGACGTTGATCAGCAGGCCCGCGAGCGTGGCGGCAACGATGCCGTAGCGCACGCCGCTGCCGGCTTCGTCGGCCAGCAGGCTGGCCATGCAGACGCCCAGCAGCAGCACGTTGACCACGCTGGTGGACAGCCAGATGCGCATGCCGAGCGATACATGCGACAGGCGCGCCAGCAGGTGCGGCAGGCCGTGGCGCACGACCTGGCCGTTGCGGATGTGCAGCTCGCGCGTGCCGGTCCGCAGCGCGGCATAGGCGGCGGATGCCTCGGCGATCTGTTCGCGGGTGGCGCGGGTGCGCACCGACATGTAGCCGATCGTGCGGCCCTGTTCGCGGATCGGCGTGATGTTGGCCTTGACCCAGTAATAATCGCCGTTCCGGCAGCGGTTCTTGACGATGCCGGTCCACGGCATGCCGGAGCGGATCGACGCCCACAGGTCGGCGAACGCCTCGGCCGGCATGTCCGGGTGGCGCACGATGTTTTGCGGCGCGCCGATCAGCTCCGCTTCGGCGAACCCACTGACCTGGATGAAATACGGGTTGACGTAGACGATGTTGCCATCGAGGTCGGTTTTCGACACGATCGCGTGGTTGTCGTCGAGTTCGACTTCGCGGTTCGTGACGGGCAAATTCTTGCGCATCTGGGGTAACTCCTGGGCCTGGAAATGATTTTTACATGGACCTTTTGCATGATCCTTTGTATTTCTTCGCAGCAATTTCGCCACGGTTTCCAGTTTAGGTACGGCAACACTTCAAAACCTTGATGTAGATCAAAAATCGGCCAGCCATGAAAAAACAGCCTCCTGTTTCCGGGCAATACCCGGAAGCAGGAGGCTGTTTCGATAAAGCGGTGTTGCGTTAGATGAAGCAGTGTTGCGTCAAAGGGTATCGCCCGAAGGTTCGGCCAGATCGGCACTGTCGCGCACGTTCTTTTGCACGGCGACCGCCGCGAACAGGCTCAGCGCGAACGACATCGCATAAAACCCCTTCTCGCTCGGTGCCAGCGTGGCGTTCCACAAGCCCACGCCCAGCAGCACCAGCGCGGCCAGCACCGATACCCAGCACAAGCCGAAATACAGCGACGTGACGCGGATGCCTTCCATCCGGTCGCGCACGGATTTTTGCAGCGACACGGCGGCGAACAGGCCATACAGCAGCAGCGTGAAGTAATACCCCTTCTCGTTGAGCTGCATCGACGCGTTCCACAGGCCGACGAGGTAAGTGATCACCCCGACCAGCAGCGCCAGCCAGGATGCGCCGACGAAGGCGGAAGTGGGACGTTGAGCGATTGCCATGAAAGCTCCTTGGTGATGGTGACAATGGACGGCGGCGCGACCGCACCGCCGCCCACGGATCAGACCAGAACTACGTGGTCTTGCGCTTGAGGCCGCGCAGCAGCTTGCTGACAAGCATCACGCCAGCCAGCACGATCGCGCCGGTGATGACGCCGACCACGATATCGGCCGCGTGCGTGGTGATCGCGCCCAGGATCGGGCCGGCCGATGCCGCCGCCTGCTCGATCGTGTGGTGCAGGAACGGCGCGCCGTGCGTGATGATGCTGCCGCCCACCATGAACATCGCCACGGTACCGAGCACCGACAGCAGTTTCATCAGCTTTGGCGCGGCGGCCAGCAGCAGGCGGCCGATGGCGCGGGGCACGGCCATGCCGCCGCCGGTGCGCTGCGTCAGGTACAGGCCGGCATCGTCCATCTTCACGATGGCCGCCACCAGGCCGTACACGCCGACCGTCATCGCCAGCGCGATGGCCACCAGCACCGCCACCTGCTGGCTGAACGGCACGCCGGCCACGGTACCCAGCGCGATGACGATGATCTCGGCGGACAGGATGAAGTCGGTGCGCACCGCGCCCTTGATCTTTTCCTTCTCCAGCGCCACCAGGTCGATTTCCGGGTTGGCGACCGCCGAGGCCAGCTCGGCATGGTGCGCCTCGTCTTCTTCCTTGCTGTGCAGGAACTTGTGAGCCAGTTTTTCGAAGCCCTCGAAGCACAGGTAGGCGCCGCCGATCATCAGCAGCGGGGTGACGGCCCATGGCGCGAACGCGCTGATCGCCAGCGCGGCGGGCACCAGGATGGCCTTGTTTTTCATCGAGCCGACAGCCACCGCCCACACCACGGGCAATTCGCGATCCGCTTTCACGCCCGCTACCTGCTGCGCGTTCAGCGCCAGGTCGTCGCCCAGCACGCCGGCGGTTTTCTTGGCGGCGACCTTGCTCATCGCGGCAACGTCGTCAAGGATGGTGGCAATATCGTCGATCAGTGCAAGCAGGCTGGTTCCGGCCATCGGGAATTCTCTCAATAGTAATAATGCGGCAATCTTACCTCACCGCTTCCCGCACGCCGGCGCGCTACAATCGGCTTATTTGCACAGGATGTTTTCATGAGCTTCGCCACCTGGCTGGGATTCGCCATTTCCGCGGTCATCATCGCACTGTCTCCCGGCTCCGGCGCCGTGTTGTCGATGTCGCACGGGCTGTCGTATGGCGTGAAAAAAGCCAGCGCCACGGTAATGGGGTTGCAGCTGGGCCTGCTGCTGGTGCTGTTCATCGCCGGGGCGGGCGTCGGTTCGCTGCTGCTGGCTTCCGAAGTGGCATTCAACATCGTCAAGACGGTGGGGGCGATGTACCTGATCTGGCTGGGGCTGGCGCAATGGCGCGCCCGGGTCACGCAAGGCACGGAGGTCGGGGTGGCGTCACGCGCCGCGCTGCCCTCGGTGAAGCGCCGCATCATGACGGGATTCTTCACCAACGCCACCAACCCGAAAGGCATCATCTTCATGGTGGCGGTGCTGCCGCAGTTCATTACCCAGGGCGAACCGGTGCTGCCCCAGCTGCTGATTCTGGCCGCGACGATGGTGACGATCGACATGACAGTCATGCATGGCTACGCCTTCCTGGCGTCGACGATGCAGGGCTACTTCCGCGACCCGCGGGCAATGCGCGTGCAGAACCGCATCTTCGGCGGCCTGCTGATGGCGGTGGGCGCGGCGCTGTTCTTCGTCAAACGTAACGCCTGACCCTTGATTCGAAAATATTTGTAACGGACGTCTTCCCCGGCCTTATTCGGACGTTATATGAGAGCTTGACTACAGAGGTAGCCGAAGCACATAACGATTCCGGAGATACCGATGTCCCGCAAATTCCTGCACTTTGTACTGCTGGCGGCCTTCGTGGCCGTTTCGTCGCTGGCGCTGGCCGCCGATCCGCCCACGCTGGTCGGCCGGATTTCCGCGGCCGAAGGCCAGGTCACGGTGCAGACCGATGACGGCGACGAGACCGGCTCCCTGCTGAACTGGCCAGTCAAGGGCGGCGACCGAATCACCACGGCCAGGGGGGCGCGCACGGAATTCCGTGTGGGCCCGGTGGCCGTGCGCCTCGACGGCGACAGCGCGCTCGACATCGAGGAACTGGATGAAGACGTGATGCGCCTGCGCCTGGAGCACGGCGCCGCCAGCGTGCGCGTGCGCGATCCGCAGGCGTTGTCCGGCTTCGAGCTGGCCACGCCGCACGGCCGGGTGCTGCTGACGGAACCCGGCACCGTGCGTGTCGATACCGGCCGCGAGCCCGATACCACCACGGTCGCCGTGCTGATGGGGATCGCCCGCCTGGAAGCGGCCGGCACGGCGCTGACGCTGCGCACCGGCAAGCGCGCCGAGATCCGCGGCGACGATGTCCGCACCGGGCAGGCACTGCAGGATTCGTTCGATTCGTGGGCGTTCGCGCGCGACCGCCGCGACGATGCCGCGATCGCCACCCGCTACATCCCGAATTACGTGACCGGCTACGAAGAGCTGGACCAGTACGGCAGCTGGACGGTCAACGACGAATACGGCCCGCTGTGGGCGCCCCGCTCGGTTTCCTCCGGCTGGTCGCCGTACAGCGATGGCCGCTGGGCCTGGGTGGCGCCGTGGGGCTGGACCTGGGTCGACAACGCGCCGTGGGGCTATGCGCCCTTCCATTACGGCCGCTGGGTGATGGTCGACCGCCGCTGGTGCTGGGCGCCGGGCCGCATCGTCGGCCGGCCGGTCTGGGCGCCGGCGCTGGTGGGCTGGGTGGGCGGCGCCGGCTGGTCCGTGGCGTTCAACGACCGGCGCCATCGCCCGGGCCTGGGCTGGTATCCGCTGACGCCGCGCGACCGCTACGTGCCGCATTACCAGGTATCGCCGGATCACGAACGGCGGCTGGGCTGGCAATACCGCGGCGGCAACGAACGGTGGAAGAGCGTGCAGGTGCGCCGCGAGGGCGTGACGATCGTGCCGCGCGACCAGTTCGAAGGGCGCCGCAGCGTGCGGGTGAACAACCTGCCGCGCGCGAGCGTGGCGGCCAATCCCGGCAGCCTGCCGTCCGCCGCGCCGGTGGTGCCGGGCTTCGCACGCGCGCCGGACCGCAACCGGGACGGCATCGCCGACCGCCTCCAGACCGACCGCAACCGCGACGGCATTGCCGATCGGGCGCAGATCAACCGGCCGCAGGCGGGTGGCTTGCCAATGAACCAGCCCCAGGTCAACCGGCTGCAAACCGACCGCGACAATGACGGCACCCCGGACCGCCTGCAGGGCGGCCGCGACCGCGAAAGCATTGCCGACCGTCCACAGACCGATCGCAACCGCGACGGCATGCCGGACCGCCTGCAGGGCGACCGCAGCCGGGACAGCATTGCCAATCCCGCTGCCAGCCGCGTCATCCAGACCGACCGCAACGCCGATGGCACGCCCGACCGCAACCGCGATGGCGTTGCCGACCGCTTCCAGGCTGATCGCAACATCGACAGTGTTGCGGAACGGATGCAGCGTGAACGCAACGAGGCGCCGTTGCGCGGCCCCGGCGTGATCGTCAACGAGCGCCCGCGGGTGGAGCGGCAGATCGAACGGCCCCGCGTGGAGCGGCAGATCGAGCGTCCGGCCAGCCAGCCGGTGTTCAATGCGCCCGCGCCCGCGCCGATGGCGGCGCAGCCCGCCCCGGCACCCCAGCCGGCGCCCCAGCCGGTCCTGCGGCCGCAGGTGCAGCCATCCCGTGAGATCGTCGGCAACGAGCGCATGGAACGGCAGCGCGAGATGATGCAGGAGCGTGCCGAAGCGCGCCAGGAGATGGAAATCCGCCGGCAGGCCATCGCCCAGCAACGCATGTCCGCCCCGCAGCAGGCGCCCGCTCCGGCGCCACAGCCGCGGCCGGAACCGGTGGCCCAGCCGCGTCCGGCACCGATGGCCCAGCCGGCACCGGCGGCCCAGCCGGCTGCGCAGCCGGCCGTCCAGCCGCGCGGCGGGCGGCCCGACCGGCCGGATCGCGACGGCGGTCGCGAGCGCTAACAGAGCAATATTCCACGGCTGGGCCCCGTTTTTGCGGCCCAGCCCGGAATTTTGTTCGTTCATCCGCGTTTTCATGCAGCCTGTCACAAACCTGTAGCGAGCCGTCCCTACACTGCCTACAGTGTCGAAATGCCGGGAAAGCACGCACGACAGGCCCCGATGGTCCGCAGCAACGCATCCCGTGACTGTACCGATGTCCCAACTATTCCGTGCGCGGTATTTCCTCAGCCCAGAATAGTTTTCGGCCAGCCTCCAGGGCTGGCCTTTTTTTTGCGCCGCCCCAGGGTTGGCGGCTTTCGCTAAAATAGCGGACTGGCGCGCGGTTTTATCCGAACCCCGGCCGTTTACTCATCCGCTCATTTTTATCCGTTCACCGATTGGAACAGCCATGGCCGCAACCCCTCCGAAAGAGTCCCTCATCGAATACCCGAGCGACTTCCCGATCAAGGTGATGGGTCCCACGCACGATGCCTTCACCGTGACGGTCATCGAAGTCATCACGAAACACGATCCGACTTTCCATGAAGGCAAGGTCGAAACGCGCCCTTCGTCCGGCGGCAAGTACACGGGCCTGACCGTGACGGTGCGCGCCACCAGCCGCGAACAGCTCGATGCGCTGTACACCGAGCTGTCCGCCCACCCGATGGTCAAGATCGTTTTGTAATTGCAACAACGCAACTGCCCGGTCTTTGAGCAAGAGCAAGGCACGCGGCGTATAATGGCAGGGCTTTGTCTTGTGCAAGCACCTTTCATGCAGCACCTGTCATGCAGCCAGCTCTGCATTCCTGCCATGTCCACGATCCGAACATGTTGACGCTTCCCCAGCCGGCGGTGATCCGCCACCTCGGTCAAGCCGACTACGAACCGACCTTCGCCGCGATGCGCGCCTTCACGGACGCGCGCACGCCCGACACGGCCGACGAGCTGTGGATCGTCGAGCACCCGCCCGTCTATACGCTGGGCCTGGGCGCCGACCGTGGCCACCTGCTGGGCGGCGCCGCGCGGATCCCCGTGGTGCAGACCGACCGCGGCGGCGAAGTGACGTTCCACGGCCCCGGCCAGGTCGTCATCTACCTGCTGATGGACCTGCGCCGCAACAAGCCGGGTGGCAAGCTGTATGCCCGGCAGTTCGTGCACAAGATCGAGGCGGCCATCATCGACGTGCTGGCCTCCTACGGCGTGGCCGGCGAACGCGTCGAAGGCGCGCCGGGCATCTACATTGCCGAAGGCCCGAAGCGCGGCGCGAAAATCGCCGCGCTCGGATTGAAAGTACGGGGCAACGGCTGCACCTACCATGGCGTTTCGCTGAACGTCGCGATGGACCTGGCCCCGTTCACCTGGATCAACCCCTGCGGCTATGCCGGCCTGGAAACCATCGACATGCGGTCGATGGGTGTCGAAGCGCCGCTGGCCGACGTGCAGCTGGCGCTGGCCAGCGAGCTGGTGCGCCAGCTCGAAGTGACGCAATCCATCGCGCCACCGGATCTCTCCGCCGCCGCCTGACTGAATCAACTAGAGAACCCTATGACCACCGAAACCACGACCGTCGCCCCCGCTTATAACCCGAGCGAAAAGCAGAAAGGCGCCAACAAGACGTCGCGCATCCCGATCAAGATCGTGCCGATCGAGCAGGTCGAGCGCCTGAAGAAGCCGGAGTGGATCCGCGTGAAGGCGGCCTCGGCTTCCAGCCGCTTCTACGAGATCAAGGACATCCTGCGTGAAAACAAGCTGGTGACGGTGTGCGAGGAAGCCTCCTGCCCGAACATCGGCGAATGCTTCGGCAAGGGCACGGCCACGTTCATGATCATGGGCGACAAGTGCACCCGCCGTTGCCCGTTCTGTGACGTGGGCCACGGCCGCCCGGACCCGCTGGACGTCGACGAGCCGGGCAACCTGGCCAACACGATCGCCAAGCTGCGCCTGTCGTACGTGGTGATCACGTCGGTGGACCGCGACGACCTGCGCGACGGCGGTGCCGGCCACTTCGTCGAGTGCATCACGAAGACCAAGGCGCTGTCGCCGAAGACCCAGATCGAAGTGCTGGTGCCGGACTTCCGCGGCCGCCTCGAAAAGGCGCTGAACATCTTCGCCGACGGCCTGCCGGACGTGATGAACCACAACCTGGAAACGGTGCCCCGCCTGTACAAGGAAGCCCGCCCCGGCGCCGACTACCTGCACTCGCTGAAGCTGCTGAAGGATTTCAAGGCGATGTACCCGAACGTGAAGACCAAGTCCGGCCTGATGGTCGGCCTGGGCGAAACCGACGAGGAAATCCTGCAGGTGATGCGCGACATGCGCGAGCACGACATCGACATGCTGACCATCGGCCAGTACCTGGCGCCATCGAACAGCCACCTGCCGGTGCGCCGCTACGTGCACCCGGACGTGTTCAAGATGTTCGAGGAAGAAGCGTACAAGATGGGCTTCGGCCACGCCGCCGTGGGCGCCATGGTGCGCAGCTCGTATCACGCGGATGTGCAGGCGCATAACCTGCTCGAAGCGGTGAACGGCTAGGCAATCAACCGGTAGCCTGCCGGCGGCGCTCGAACGCCGCCGTGAATGCCCGCGCGGCGGCCGCCGCGCGTGGCGCCCCGACATCGAAACTGCATCGCCGCAGCGCCGGTGCATTGGCCAGCCCCGCGTCGGCCAGCATATGCTCGGCCCGCAAGGCGCCCAGCATCCCGTCCAGCATCACCTCCTGCATGTCGAGCGCGGCGTTATCCGTGTGGCCGGCGTCGAGCACGCTGGGCGCGAAGGCCATCGTGCCGGCACCGAAACGGATCGCCTCGCGCATCGCCACGCGCGTGGCACGCCGCAGCAGGTCACCATCGAGCACCTCCGGCTTGCCCATCCCGATCACCAGTACCGCGCGGGGCACCAGTCCCGGTGGCGGCAGCGTGACCAGCAGCGTTTCCATCGGCTGGGCGCGGAATGCGCCCGCCGTCCGTAGCCGGCCCAGCTGGCCGCCGAGCGCCTCGTCCAGCCCCAGCAGCCCGCCCGTCATGCCGGCCTCGCCGAGTTCGTGCTCGAACATGCATGCGACGCTGAAATCCACGTCGGCTTGCGACGGCCCCCACGCGACGACATCGAAATCGACGCCATCCGCGCTGCCGATCGGCAGCCTGGCGGGAATCCTGGAATGGTCGGTATCGGTCATGGCGGTCTTCCTCTCCGGTGATGGCCCTGCCGCGCATGGCATGGCCGCGTCATGGTAATCCTGTTGCGCGTGCCACTGTATCGGCCAAAAGGCAGGTGTGGACGAACAATAAAGTCGAGCACAAAACTATAATGTTCGACACAAAAGGCCAAGGTGGACATGTTAAAAGAACTTCCGCTATCGGCCAAAAGCGGTCCTTCCACAATCGCGAGTCATAGTATGATTCGAGCAGACTTAGCGCAGGCCGACACGCATTTTGCGAAAAAAAACATATGAGAGCAATGAAATCGATGACCCAAGAAAAACCGACGCTAAAGGTCCTGGTCACTGGAGCGGCTGGTCGTATAGGGTCCGCTTTTGTGCGTATGCACTTTCAAAACTATGATCTGCGTCTGGCGGATAAAGATGTCTCGCGCCTTGAACAGCATTCGCGTGACATCGTGCAGCTGGATATAACCGACTTTAATGCGTGTATGCAAGCATGCGCAGGGATCGATACGGTAATCCATCTGGCGGCCGAAGTCTCACCAGATATCAGTGACTTCATGACGACTTTATTGCCGACCAATGTTGTTGGCACATATAACATCTTTCAGGCAGCGCTGGCCCAGGGATGCCGCCGAGTTGTATTTGCAAGCAGTGCTCAGACTATCGAGGGATATCCTCAAGATGTCCAGGTGACTGAAACGATGCCTGTGCGCCCAAAGAATTTGTATGGCGTGACGAAAGTGTTTGGCGAAGCGCTTGGTTCGTACATTTCTGACACCTCTGACCTTTCGATAATTGCTGTACGTATTGCAAACGTCGCGCACTTTTCACGTGGTGAGCAACACAGTGCGCGCGACGTTGCAGCGTATATCAGCGTACGCGATGTTGTGCAGCTACTCATGGTGAGCGTGCAATCAGACGTGACAGGATTCACGATCGTCAACGGAGTGTCAGACAATCGCTATAAACGCCTTTCGATCGAACGAAGCCGCAAGTTGCTTGGATATCACCCCAAGGACGATTCCTTTTCTATCCTTGCAGGAAAAAGCGATGACGCTGGTGATGCCATGGTGTGATGACGAACTGGAAATAGACCGAGATTTCGAGGTCTAACGAAGGCTGGAGACGCTAAGTATCCGTAGCAACTGCTTTGCGGCGGAAGCTGTCGTAACCGCTAGGGCAGCAATCGGCCAGAAGCGGAGTTCATCAATGATTCCCATCGCTACGGTTACTGCATTGCCTACCTCGACTAGTTGCCCTGTTTTCTCACATTTAATCGAACGCTCGATACACGGCGGTCTGTTTGTGGACCGGTGTATTGACTGCGGCTGGGGGGCCAGTGGTACTTGCTCGCCTACAACCGAAGACATGCCACACTCTTCGGTTACCCGTGTCAGCGTTCGATGGGGACGCCTAGAGATGGCGCCAAGCGCTTTAAAGGTTTTACGCGAAATTTCACCGGCAGCTAAGAACATGCCGCTCGCCGAACTTGCGAAAATGATAGCGAGTGGTCGTCCATTTGAATTAGGCGTAATCATCGAATAGAGACTGGCAGCTACGCTACAAGTGCTGGCAGATGTAGGGTACTTGGTAACCCAAGAATCTCTTCCTTAATTTGGATAGCAAGTCAAGGCAACGTCCGCTTCGGGGCGGGAGCTGGCTGTCGTGACAGTCTGGGACTTTTCCGGTTCGGTGACCCGCTATGCTGCGGCGAACGGCTGAGTTCGCCAGCAGCGGACGTCAGTTGCTCTGCCTTTAGTTGATATTTGCAATGCTGCGATTAGAAAACTAATCGTGCGAGAGCCAGCGACTCATAATCAGGGCTCGGATACCGTGCACGACGTCATCGCCAAGGTGCAGGGTCAGACGGCGGCTGTCGGACAACACGAACCGGCCTCCGGACCAGGTTTGGAATACCAACTCGGGCAGCCACTTGGCGGGGCCGGACAGATACCATCTGGACGCTGGAGCGGGCACTTCGGCCGAGGCTCGGCGTGCGAGCAACTGCTGACGCACTGGCAAGTCGGGTGGCAGGATGAAGTCCGAGGCAAGCCCCACACGGCGCAGTCCCTGCAGCACCCACCAGCCGGGATCCCATTCGCCGTCGTGCAGCCCCAACCGCGCTGAACCAGGGAAGGCGTGATGATTGTTGTGCCAGCATTCGCCCATCGTCAGCAGGGAGGTAAAACGCACATTCCGGCCCTGCACGGCAGCGCGACGGACCACATAGCTCATGTCTCCATGCTTGTGGGCGAAGTAGCCTATGAGCCAGTGGCCGAGGATGCCGGTAGTGACGCGTGCGCACCCGCCCCACCACACGAAAGCCCAGCCGCCCCATAGGTACAGTGCCAGCGCCGACGGCAACTGCTGCAGCATCCAGGTGCGTTCGAGGAAGCGGTAGAAGCCGTTGTTTGCCACGCGTGCTTCCAACCGCAGGTCGTGCTCCGTTGCCAGATGCACATCGCAATGCACCTGCCACCAGAAATCGCGCCAGAACGGTTCCCCATGCCGCAGATAGCTGTGGCAATCGGGCAGACGCTGGGCGTAATCGCGCAGGTCATGCTGGCGCAGCAGCCCCAGTGGCCCCGCTAGACCGACCTGTACTCCGGTGTAGACCAGTGCATATTCGAGCCACCGCGGGCACTGAAAGCTGTTGTGAATCAGCTTTCGGTGACTGCCAAGAGAATGACCGAATAGCAGCACGAAGCCGGTGGCCCCTGCGAACAGCAATACAGCCGGCCCGCTGAAGGTGGCGGCGCCCCCGATCACCGCACCCGCCGTCATCGCGGCAAACCAGAGTGACTTGCGCCAAGCATAACGAACTTCGCCGGCCAGGAATGCATCGGCGCTGGGAGCGTTAACCCGATGGTCCGTGATAACTTCCGGTGCGTCCTTCATACTGCCTCCTTATGCCTTGGGTTTGCGGCTTTGGACGCGCGATTCCTGCTTTAGTGGCCGTGCCACCGGACACAGTTCAAATGCGTAGCTTGTCAGCGTGTTGGCGAGATGCTCCGCGTTGAGCGCGTAGTAGACGTAGGCGCCGCGTCGCTCGCTCTTCACGAGATCTGCGTTTTCCAGCACGGACAGGTGCCGCGAAATGGCCGGTGCAGTCATTCCGAAGCGCATTGCAAGATCGCTGGTGGTGAGCTCGCCCTCATTCAGATACGCAAGTATTTGCCGGCGCGGACCGGATGCCAGGGCTTCGAAGACCTTATCTAGAGACATAATTTAGTTAATTAACGAATTTGTTAATACACTAATCCGATATCCGGCGAACGTCAAGCAGAGTGGGATGAAATCCTTCAATCACGACGAGCTTGAATCGTTCTGTCTGCAAAGACTGCTCCACGTCGGGTGCTTCTCGTGACAGTCTGTGATCATTGCCGCTCAGCGCAAAACGCAAACCCCACTAGTTCGTGAGCGACCACTTCGGGGCGAAAGCTGCCGACCGCATAGGTACAGGGGCCCCGCGCTGTGCCAAACTTGAATGCTGCAAAACCGAGGGATTAGGTAGCTTCGATTGCGCTTATGTCGAATTTTATTTGCATGTGCAGCGTGTAGAAATTGGTCGTCTCATAAAATGGCTTGTGTCGAGATTTATTACTCGTCTACAGCCGTGTACTGGTTCCTGCCCCCGATCCTTCGTCGGTTCGCGTGGCTCGTCCAGTGCCTTTTGGGATACGATCTGAGGCCGCCGTATCTCAAGCTGCGTTATCCCATCCGGACCAAGCCAATGACCATCCGCATCGAACCCTCCTGGAAACAGCACCTGCAAGCCGAGTTCGACAAGCCCTACTGGACCGAACTCACCGACTTCGTCCGCGCCGAATACGCCGCCGGGCCATGCTGCCCGCCCGGCAAGGACATCTTCCGCGCCTTCGACCTCACGCCGTTCGACAAGGTGAAGGTCGTGATCCTCGGCCAGGATCCGTACCACACGCCCGGCGCCGCGATGGGCTTCTGCTTTTCCGTCCCCGACGGTAACCGTCCGCAACCGAGCCTGCAGAACATCTTCAAGGAGCTGGAGAGTGATCTCGGCGTGCAACGCACGCGTACCGATCTTTCCGACTGGGCGGAGCAGGGCGTGTTCCTGCTGAACGCCGTGCTGACCGTGCGTGCCCGCGAGGCCGGCTCGCATGCCGGCAAGGGCTGGGAGACGTTCACCGACACGGCGATCCGCACGCTGTCGGAAGAGCGCGAGCACCTGGTGTTCATCCTGTGGGGCAGCTATGCGATCGCCAAGAAGGCGTTGATCGATACGAAGAAGCACCTCGTGCTGACGTCGCCGCACCCGTCGCCGTTTGCGGCGCACAAGGGATTCTTCGGCAGCAAGCCGTTTTCGAAGGCGAATGAATATCTGCAGGCATCCGGCCAGGAGCCCGTCGACTGGGCATAGCGAAGGCCGCTACCACCAGATCCGGTACGGCCAGTAACTCTCGTCCGTCTGCACCAGCCGGATCAGCTCGCGCGGGCTGTTGCCGGTCAGTTCGCGCGCTTCGCGCGACAGGTGCGCCTGGTCCGAATAGCCCGAGCGCAGCGCGACGTCGGACAGCGACATGTTGCCCGCCTGGTGTTCTTCGCGCGCCGCCAGCATCGATTCCTCCACGCGCGCCAGCCGGCGCAGGGTGCGCAGCGGATGCCCGGCCCAGGCGCGCACGCGCCGTTCCGCCATCCGTGCGCTGCGGCCGGCGCCGGTCGCGGCGGCGCGCACGGCCAGCGCCTGCACCCAGTCCCGCGCGGGCCGCCACGCATCGGGTGCCGTCCCGCCGCGCGCGGCATGCCAGCGTGGTTCCAGCCAGTCTTCGACGATGCGGATGCGGGCATCGTCGTGCGGCGCCGCCATCACGGCGGCGGATATCGCGCGCCATTCGTCGCCGAGCACGTCATGGGCGGCTGCCATCGTGTCGAGCTGCGCCGCCATGTCGAGGCCTGTCAGCGCATGCAGCGCATCGGCAAGGAACAACACGGTCAACGTGTGCACGGGTCCCGGATTACGGGTCGTGAAAGGCTGGGTGTGCGGGCCGGAGAAGATGGCGTCACCCTGCCGCGCGACGGCGCCGGAGCCCACCAGCTCGCCGCTGCCCACGATCATCCACGTGATCGAGCAGAGCGGAGTGGCGGGAAAGCGGTTCAGCCGCTGGCCGGCTGTCAGCGGCACATCGAGCGTGCTGCGCAACATGTAGCCGCGGATGCATGAGGCAAGCGGCACGCGGGGGGCAACGAGGCGTGCGAGCGTCGGGGGCAATACCGTGGTCATGGCCTGGTCTGTCATGGCCTGATTCTATCCCGGCATGGCGTGATCGCCGTGTCGCAAACGTTCAAGACGGCCGGCACCCGATACGGCACACTCGATATCATCGATGCAAGGAGCCAGCATGACCACCGCAGCCGTGAACACACCCCACCCACGCACCATTGCCGACCTGCCCGCCCCGCGCGGCCTGCCGCTGCTGGGCAATGCGCTGCAGCTGAAGCCCTCGACGATCCACCTGGCGATGGAACGCTGGAGCCGGCACCATGGACCGATGTTCCGCGCCCGGATCGGCCCGCGCGAGGTGGTCGTGCTGTCCGACAGCGAGGCGATCACGGCCGTGCTGCGCGACCGGCCCGACGGGTTCAGGCGCCCCGCCATCACGGCCGAGGTATCGGCGGAACTGGGCGGCAGCGTCGGCGTCTTCGTCGCCGAAGGCGATGCCTGGCGCCGGCAGCGCCGCATGGTGATGCAGGCTTTTTCGCCGACGGCGATCCGGGCATATTTCGACCGCATGGTGCAGGTCGGCGGGCGCCTGGAACAACGCTGGCGCCACGCCGGCGACGGCGAGATCGACCTGACGGGCGACCTGAAACGCTACGCGGTGGATGTGATCGCGGGTCTCGCGTTCGGCGCGGACGTCGATACGTTGCGGAGCGGCGGCAACGCGATCCAGGACCACGTGGAAACCGTGCTGTCCGGCGTTGCACGGCGCTCGCTGCTGCCTTTCCCCTACTGGCGCTGGTTGCGGCTGCCGGCGGACCGCCGGCTGGAGCGCAGCGTGCTGGCCGTGCGCCAGGCCACCAACGGCTTCATCGCCGACGCCCGCGCGGCGATGGCCGCCGATCCGGCGCTGCGCGAGCGGCCCGCCAACATGCTGCAGGCGATGCTGGCGGCCGCCGAACGGTCCGACAGCGGTGTCGACGACGGCGCCGTGGCCGGCAACGTCTCGACAATGCTGCTCGCGGGCGAGGACACCACGTCCAGCGCGCTGGCCTGGCTGGTCTGGCTGCTGTGGAAGAACCCGGATGCGCTGGCACGCGCGCAGCAGGAAGTGCGGCATCACGCCATGTCGCTGACACCGGAGAGCATCGGCGAGCTCGATTACCTCGAAGCCTGCGCCCTCGAAGCAATGCGCCTGAAGCCGCCGGCGCCGTTCCTGCCGCTGCAGGCGTTGCGCGACACCACGGTGCTGGGCGTGCGCCTGCCGAAGGATACGCTGCTCTGGTGCGTTCTCAGGCACGACAGCGTGGATGCCAGGGTGTTCCCCGACCCGGACCGTTTCGAGCCGGAGCGCTGGCTGCCCGGCGGGAAGGCGGACAGGCAGGCGGACAGGCAGGCCGCGCTGCCGTTCGGTGCCGGCCCGCGCACCTGCCCGGGGCGTTACCTGTCGCTGATGGAAGTAAAAGTGGCGATGGCCGTTCTGCTGGGGCGCTTCGAGATCGTCGACGTGCGCGCGGCCGATCGGGCCGGCCCGGCGGAAGTGATGGGGTTCGTCATGGGCCCCACGCCGATGACGATGCGCTTGCGGGCAAGGGAAACCGGTGTGTGATACCAGGGCCGTTCGGACAAGCGGATCTCGATCGCGTTCGAGTCATTGATATCGGACGCCGGTTTTCGCCGGCGTTTTGCGGACTTCGGTGCTAAAAACCGGTGTCCGACACCATAGAGCCGGTGTCCGACACCAGCACATTTGCGCTACAGGTAGCATCGGAAATTGTGTCAGGCACCCGACCAGAATCCCGCGTGCGCAATCTTCGCTTCATCCTCGCGCAGCGGTCCGATCACCTCGGTCGGCCGCTGCCCGGCGGCGAACACTTCGCGGCACGGCAGCGACAGGGTCGGATTCTCGGGGTCGCTGCCGGTCAGCGACAGCAGCGTCGCTTCGGACATCGCATACACCACCCGCCCCACGCCGCTCCAGTAGGTGCCGCCCGCGCACATGGCGCAGGGTTCGGCGTTGGTGTACATCGTGGCGCCCGCCAGCTTGTCGGGCGAGTGCTGCGACGAGGCGATGCGCAGCGCGTTCATCTCGGCATGCGCGGTGCGGTCGCTGCTCGATGCGTTCATCGCCTGCGCGATGACGTTGCCGTCCGCATCGGCGATGATCGCGGCGAACGGGTGATGGCCCTCGTCGCGCGAGCGCTGGGCCAGCGCGAGCACGCTTGTGAGGAACTGGTGATCGCGCGCTGTGGGTTCGGACATGGTGTGGTTCTCGAATAAGGTAAAAAAAGCGGGGCGGTTGCCCGCCCCGCATCGGGTAGTCATTGCGCAGGATCGCTGCGCCGATTACGTGCCGGTTATGTCGCCGGTTACTTCGGAATCGTGCCTTCCACGCCCTGCACGTAGAAGTTCATCGACATCAGTTCCTTCACCGGCATCGCCACGCCGGCGGCCGTCTTGACGGCGCCCGACTGGTCCTTGATCGGGCCCGTGAACGGCACCGACGTGCCGGCGGCGAAGGCCGCCTTCTTGGCTTCGAAGAGCTTGGCCGCATCGGCCGGCACCGCCGCGTTCAGGGGCGACATCTTGACCATGCCTTCCTTCAGGCCGCCGGTGACGTGGCCGGTTTTCCACGTGCCCGCCATCACGGCCTTGGCCACCTCGGTGTAGTAGCCGCCCCACTGGTTGGTGCTGGCCGTCAGGTGCGCCTTCGGTGCGAAGCGCTGCATGTCCGAATCCCAGCCGAACGCGTACTTGCCTTTTTCCTGGGCCGCCTGCAGCGTGGCCGGGGAATCGGTGTTCTGCGTCAGCACGTCCGCGCCCTGGGCGATCAGGGTTTCCGCCGCCTGGCGTTCCTTGGCCGGGTCATACCAGCTGTTCACCCAGATGATCTTGGTCTTGATCTTGGGGTTCACGCTCTGCGCGCCCAGCGTGAACGCATTGATGTTGCGGATCACTTCCGGCACCGGGAACGAACCGACGAAGCCGAGGGTATTCGACTTGGTCATCTTGCCGGCGACGATGCCCTGCAGGTACGCGCCTTCGTACAGGCGTGCCTCGTAGGCGCCCATGTTCTTGGTGGTCTTGAAGCCGGTGGCGTGCTGGAACACCACGTTCGGGAAAGCCTTCGCCACCTTTTCCGTCGCGTTCATGTAGCCGAACGAGGTGGTGAAGATCAGCTTGTTGCCATCCGCCGCAAGCTTGCGGATCACGCGTTCCGAGTCGGCGCCTTCCGGCACGTTCTCCACGTAGGTGGACTTCACCTTGCCGCCCAGCGCCTTCTCCATTTCGAGCCGGCCCTGTTCATGCGCGTAGGTCCAGCCGGCATCGCCAACGGGGCCGATATAGACGAAACCGACCTTCAGAGGTTCCTGCGCCTGCGCCGGTGCGATGGCGGCCGCCGACAGCACGGCGGTCAGGGTGGCAAAGGCGAGCAGCTTGCGACGATTCATGATGTTCCTCTTTCAGGTTGGTCAGAAGTGGTATTCGGCACGCACCATCGGGGTCCGTGCGGTGGCGCCTGGAACGGTCTTCGCAGGATTGCCGAACTTGTTCTTCCAGTACTGGTAAGCCACGCCGAGCTTGAAGGTGTTCTTGTTGGCGCCGACCAGCGGGCTCACGTCGTACATCAGCTTCATGTCGACGTTGATTTCCACCGCCGTGGGGCCGCCGAATTCGTTCTTGCCCTTGGTGCCGATGTAGTTCGCATAGCCTTCGAACGCCAGCGGGATATTCGGGAACGGAATACCCCACGATGCGAACAGCGCGGCGTGCGTGTCGTAGCGGTAGCGGTCGGTGGCGGTCTGCGTGAAGGTGCTGTAGGGCGCATTCGATTCATGCAACGCCACCAGGCTCAGGTTCAGGAAGCCGGGCACGTCGAACATCACCGTGGGGCCCAGGACCAGCATGCGCTTCTTCGAGTTGTAGCCGGCATCGGTCTTGCTGTTGATGTCGAAGCCCGCCGTCACGCCCAGGCCGCGGATCGGACCGTACTTGAACTCCCTGCCCATCACCTTGCCCAGGTCCAGCGTGTGGCGGTACAGCGCATAGGCCTCGTGGGCACCGGAGCGGGCGCCGGCCGCGGAAGGGTCGTTCTCGTCCGACATCAGGTAATCGACGCTGAAGAAATTGGTGCCGTACTTGTAGCCGCTGGAATGGCTGAAGTTCACCACGTGCTTGACGATGTCGTTACCGTTGTACGGTTCCGAGAACTTCGAGCCGTAGCGGTAGCTCAGCGACGTGTCGCTCCAGTCCGCGGCCTGGGCGGCGCAGGCGCAGGTGGCGGCGAGGGCGAAAGCAGCAGCAAAACGAATGGTCTTCATGCGAGGGTCCTTGTAAGTGTTGTATAACGGATTGCATCCAATGTGCCGGTCGATTGCATGCAACGTCGACAGTACCTGTTAGCAAGTACCGGGCCAGCCCGCTGTCTCCTATGACGGGTTGGCTGCCGCGTTGTCACGCCGCACCAAGACGGTTCGTGCAGCGGTGCCGATGTGCAGTGCCGGTGCATTATGCACACAATCACGGTGCGCTTTGTATACAATTTTCAGCATCCCGACAATGCCTCGGCGAGACTGAGCTTGCGCTCCGGAGCGCCCAGATTCAGCCGCGCCTCGATCTCTTCGAGGTGATGTTCGATCAGCGCGGTGGCTCCCGCGCTGTCGCGTTTTTCGATCAATGCCAGCAGGTCGTCGTGTTCGTGGTTGCCGCACATCGGCACGCCCGGGTTTTCATAGACGGCGATGATCAGCGACGAGCGCGACACCAGTTCCACCATGAAGCGCTGCAGCACCGCGTTGCCGGCCAGCTCCGCCAGCAGCAGGTGGAATTCGCCGCCCAGGCGGATCCACGCTGCGCGGTCGCCGCTGTGGCGCGCCTGTTCTTCCGCTTCCAGCGCGGTGCGGATGCGCTGCAGCGAGGCGGGCGTGACATGGCGGATCACGAGCGGTACGATCTCGCGCTCGATGGCACGGCGAGCCGCGAAGACATCGCGCGCTTCAGCGGGCGAGGGCGATGCCACCACGGCGCCGCGGTTGGGGCGCAGCACCACGATGTGATCGTGCGCGAGCCGCTGCAGCGCCTTGCGCACGGTGGTGCGGCTCACGTCATACAGTTCGCAGAATTCCGCTTCGCCCAGCCGCGTGCCCGGCGGCAGCCGGTGGCTCATCACGGCATTGACCACGGCACTGTAGATGCGCAGGTCCACGGCGGCGCCGCGCCTGGGCGCCATGTCCTGTTTTTTGATGTCCTGGGTTTTGACGTCCTGCTTTCCGACGTCCTGCTTTTCAGCTTCAGCCTTTTTGATGTCCTGCTTCGTCATGTCCGGTGCCGGATCGGCGGCGGGTGTGCGGCGGCCTCGTGGGCGTTCCGCTGGGGTTTGCTTGGTCATTCACAGTCTCCGCTTCGGTTCGGGATCGGGCGGGATCGGTCCGCACGCGATAGTGTTGTAAAGCAGGAATCGTGCTCGGTACTGAAGAGTGAAAGCACGTGCGGAATGCACGCAATTGGTGAGATAGTGGACATGTTGTGGTGCAGTTTGTATACAAATTGATGCGTCCTTTGTTGCGTTCGCCCGACAAAACGGTGGCATGCAACTTGCACAGGCTTTCCCGTTACCCAAGATGGAGCCGCAGATGAGCGAACCACAGGCAGCGCCGCCCGCGCGGCAAAAAACGGAGCCAAGGCTGCAACTGCTCGGCATCTCGAAGATTTATCCGTCCGTCGTCGCCAACGACAGCGTGGACCTCACCGTGATGCCCGGCGAAATCCACGCGGTGCTGGGCGAGAACGGCGCCGGCAAGAGCACGCTGATGAAGATGATCTACGGCGTGACGCACCCCGACGCGGGAGAGATCGTGTGGGAAGGGCGGCAGGTGACGATTCCATCGCCGGCCGCCGCGCGCCGCCTCGGCATCGGCATGGTGTTCCAGCACTTCGCGCTGTTCGAAACGCTCACGGTGGCCGAGAACATCGCGCTGGCGCTGGACGAGAAGATCACGCCGGCGAAGCTGTCGCCGCGTATCCGCGAGGTATCGGCGCGCTACGGGCTGCCGCTCGACCCCGACCGCCGCGTGCACAGCATGTCCGTCGGCGAGCGCCAGCGCGTGGAAATCGTGCGCTGCCTGCTGCAGTCGCCGCGCCTCCTGATCATGGACGAACCGACTTCCGTGCTGACGCCGGACGCGGTGCAGAAGCTGTTCGTCTCGCTGCGCCAGCTGGCCGCCGAAGGCGTCAGCATCCTGTATATCAGCCACAAGCTCGACGAGATCCAGTCGCTGTGCGACAAGGCCACGGTGCTGCGCGCCGGCCGCGTGTCCGGCACCGCCACGCCGAAGACGCAAACGGCGCACGAACTGGCCGAACTGATGATCGGCGGCGACCTGCCCACCTGCACGCTGGTGCCGCGCGCGCCGGGCGAAGTGCGGCTGGCGCTGGACAACCTGTCCCTCGCCAGCCCCGACCCGTTCGGTACCAACCTGCGGGACATCACGCTGGACGTGCATGCCGGCGAGATCGTCGGCCTGGCCGGCGTGTCCGGCAACGGCCAGCAGGAATTGATGAAGGCGATTTCCGGCGAGGTGCCGCTGCGCCATGCAAGCGGCATCCGCCTGTTCGGCATCGATGCGGGCCGGCTGAACGCGGCCGCGCGCCGCCGGCTCGGACTGGGCTTCGTGCCGGAAGAGCGGCTCGGGCGCGGCGCGGTGCCCGGCATGTCGCTGGCGGACAACGCGCTGCTCACGGGCTACCTGGCCGATGGTGCCGGCATGCTGACCGGTGGCCTGGCAGGCGGACTGCTGGGAGGCCTGATCCGGCGCGGTGCGATCCGCGCCTTCGCCGACAGTGTGATCGACCGCTTCAAGGTGAAGTGCGGCGGCGCCGGCTCGGCCGCTTCCAGCCTTTCGGGCGGCAACCTGCAGAAGTTCATCGTCGGCCGCGAGATCGCGCTGGCGCCGAAGGTGATGGTGCTGGCGCAGCCCACGTGGGGCGTCGACATCGGCGCGGCGATGCTGATCCGCCAGGCCATCATCGACCTGCGCGACCAGGGCGTTGCCGTGCTGGTCATCTCGGAAGAACTCGACGAGCTGTTCATGATGTGCGACCGCATCGCCGTGCTGGCCAAGGGCCGGCTGTCGCGCGCCGTGCCCGCGAAGGAAGCGACGGTCAACCAGGTCGGGGTGTGGATGAGCGGCGACTTTTCCACAGGCGCAGGATCGACCACCGCAATCGAAGAAGGAAGCAACCATGTCCCGGCTTGAAGCCCGCCCCGAACCCTCGCGCGCAATGATGCTGGCGTCGCCCCTGATCGCCGCGCTGGCGATGCTCGTCACCGGCTCGATCCTGTTCCTGTTCCTGGGCCAGGAACCGCTGCACGCGTTCTACGTGTATTTCATCAAGCCGGCCACCACGCTGTATGGCGTCGGCGAACTGCTGCTGAAAGCCACGCCGCTGATCCTGTGCGGCGTGGGCCTGGCGATCGGCTTTCGCGCCGATGTGCACAACATCGGCGCGGACGGCCAGCTGACGATGGGCGCGATCGCCGCCGGCTGCGTGGCGCTGTACTTCGACGGCGTGGAAGCGCAGTGGGTGCTGCCGCTGATGCTGCTTGCCGGCGCGCTGGGCGGCATGGCGTGGGCGGCGATTCCCGCGCTGCTGCGTACGCGCTTCAACACCAGCGAGATCCTGGTCAGCCTGATGCTGGTGTACGTGGCTTACCTGCTGCTGAGCTACCTGGTGCACGGCCCGCTGCGCGATCCGGACGGCTTCAATTTCCCGCAATCGAAGATGTTCGGCGATTCGGCCACGCTGCCGCTGCTGGTCGAGGGCTTGCGCGTGAATGCCGCCTTCATCCTGTCGCTGGTGGCCGTGGCCGGCGCATGGTTCTTCTGCCGCCACACGTTCGCCGGCTACCGCATGCAGGTCAGCGGCATGTCGCCGGCGGCCGCGCTGTACGCGGGCTTTTCGGCACCGAAGAACGTGTGGCTGGCGTTCCTCGTCAGCGGCGCGATGGCGGGCCTGGCCGGGGTAGGGGAGGTGGCCGGCCCGATCGGCCAGCTGCAGCCTTCGGTATCGCCCGGCTACGGCTTCGCCGCGATCATCGTCGCCTACGTGGGCCGCCTGCACCCGGTGGGCGTGCTGCTGGCGGCGCTGCTGATGTCGCTGCTGTACATCGGCGGCGAAGCGGCGCAGATCGAGCTGCAGCTGCCCTCCGCGATCACCGGCCTGTTCCAGGGCCTGCTGCTGTTCTACCTGCTGGCGGCCGACCTGTTCATCCACTACCGCTTCAAGCCGCGCGTGCGCGTGGCAACCCCGGCAAAATCGGAGATCGCCGCATGAATACCGAATACGTGATCGCATTCCTGGCCAGCACCGCCGGTGCCGCCACGCCGCTCGTGCTGGCGTCGTCCGGCGAGCTCGTGGCAGAACGCTCCGGCGTGCTGAACCTGGGGCTCGAGGGCATCATGCTGGTGGGCGCCGTGACCGGCTTCATGGCCACGGTGCATACCGGTTCGCTCACGCTGGGGCTGGCGGCCGCGCTGGCGGCCGGCATGGCGATGTCGCTGATCTTCGGCTTCCTCGTGCTCACGCTGCAGACGAACCAGGTGGCGACCGGCCTGGCGCTGACGTTGTTCGGCATCGGCCTGTCCGCCTTCCTCGGCCGCGACCTGGTGGGGCAGACCGTGGCGCCGCTGCCGGCGCTGTCGTTCCCGGTGCTGTCGGACTTGCCGTTCGTCGGGCCGCTGCTGTTCCGCTTCGATGCCGTCGTCTACCTGTCGGTGCTGCTGGTGATCGCGTTGGGCTGGATGCTGGCGCGCACCCGCATCGGCCTGCAGATCCGCGCCGTCGGCGAGGCGCCGCACAGCGCGCATGCGATCGGCATGCCGGTGATCAAGCTGCGCTACGCGGCCGTGCTGTTCGGCGGCGCGATGGCCGGCGTGGGCGGCGCCTACATGTCGCTGGCGCTCACGCCGATGTGGGTCGAAGGCATGACGGCCGGCCGCGGCTGGATCGCGCTGGCGCAGGTGGTGTTCGCCACGTGGAAGCCGCGCAACGTGGTCCTGGGTGCCTACCTGTTCGGCGGCGTCACGGTGCTGCAGTTCCACGGCCAGGGCATGGGGCTGGCGGTGCCGTCGCAGTTCCTGTCGATGCTGCCGTATGTCGCCACGATCGTCATCCTGGTGATCATCTGCCGCGATCCGAAAACGATCCTGCTGAACAAGCCGATGTCGCTGGGGCAGAATTTCAAGGCCGATTGAAGCTGTCCTATCCATGGCCGGCGCCGCCCGGCAGGGGCGCCGGCTTTAGAAGAGTCGCTCGGCTATCCCGTGTGTCCGCTGGTTTATGATGCAACATTAAACCGGGGACACACCATGGACGACATCCAGCAAAAACTCGAGCGTTTCAACAGCCGCGCCAACGGCACGCTGCCCGACCACCTGAACATCCGCTTCACGGCGGCCGCGGCGGGCGAACTTTCCGCCGAGATCGACATCCAGAAGCATCACCTGGCGCCGAACGGTTTTCTCCATGCCGGTACCGTGGTCACGCTGGCCGACACTGCGTGCGGCTATGGCTGTTTCGTGAGCCTGCCCGAAGGCGCCGAGAACTTCACCACGATCGAACTGAAATCGAACCACCTGGGTACCGCGCGCGAAGGCACGATCGCCGTCACGGCCAGGGCCGTCCACATGGGCAAGACCACGCAGGTGTGGGATGCCACCGTCATCAACAAGGCGAGCGGCAAGACCATCGCGCTGTTCCGCTGCACGCAGATGGTGCTGTACCCCAAATAAGATGCTGTACGCGGCACTGGCGATCATCGCGGCCGGGATCGTGTCGGCACTGTCGCCGCTCCTGCGCGAGTGGTATGAGCAGCGCGAGCGCAAGCGCAAGGAGGCGGAGAGGGACGGACGGCGCCAGGGTCTGTCTGACTGATCTCAGAGCAGCCATAAGATGATTGTTGCCACAAGCACGGTTGCAGAGAAGTTATGGCCGCGTTTTTCATAGCGTGTTGCGACGGCACGAAAGTCTTTTAGTCGGTTGATTGCGCGCTCGACGACATTGCGGCCCTTGTAAGACTCAGCATCAAATCGTGGGGGCGATCCTCCCCTACGGCCTTTGCTCAATCGGCTTTTCTTCGCGTCGAGCCGTTCTGGGCATACGCAGCGGATGCCCTGCTGTTGAATCTGTTGTCGATAGTAGCGCGCACCGTAAGCACGATCGACGCGTACGCAGGTTGGCCGTTTTCGCGGTCGTCCTCGACATGGACGGGGGACGCAGATGGCGTCAAGGACAGCACCAAGGTTTGCCGCATCGCTGCATTGCTCAGCGGTGAGCGCGGACAAGCGTTGTCAACTCATTCGCACGCTCAAGGTCAGTACAGCCAGCGAACCCGACACGCTGCACTTCGAAGAAGTGCTCGATCCGGCCAATACCAGCCGGGATGTTTATGCCTGACAAAGGCTACGTCAATCAAAAGCGTGAAGAGCGGCTGGCCAACGAGGGCTACGAATGCATATCCAGCGAAGGCGTCAAGGACGAGCCGCTGTCCGAAGCGCAGCAGCGCAGGAACCGGCGCATCGCCAGCCCCCGTGCCCGCGTCGAACATGTCTTTGCCGGCATGGCGCAACTGGCAGCAAGATGCGGCGTTCGATCAGCTTGGTACATGTCACGCTGCTTTTACACCGGAAGGCTGCCACGTACAACCTGTGTCGTCTCTTCTATCTGAAAGAAGCGACGATTTCGGCGTTTTAACGCCCAAGGTCCGTCTGAATCACCCAAAACGGTGAACTTCGGCTAAAAACTAGCCGCGAAGAGGCTCAATCGGTCACGCTCCGACCGTTTGCGCCGCTGTTTCCCCCATTCCTACGCCCAGATCCTCGATAATTCGAGGTGTCCCACCGTTTTTCGGGTCCTGCCAGTCTTCTCGTCAGCACGACAAACCTATCGCTAGCTTATACAGATTGGCGCCGCGTTTTTGGGCGGGACACTGGTTTGGCTTAATTATGGCAGAGCTGTTGGTGTTAGTTTCCTGCATCATGCTTCATTACGAAAGTGTTTCGAAATTTCATTAATAAGGTGTCGAAAAACTTTACATTTGACGTATGTACAAATTCAAAATCATTAAATTTTATCAATAAAATCAATGGCATAGCAAACATGGCATGCTTCTGGCTAGCTCTTTTCTGAAATTATTTAGCAAATACTGAAACAGAAACTTTAGCTAGTCGGCATTATGAATTGCCAGTGATTCATGGCTCTTGCGCCAATAGAAGCTTCTGAGCTAGATAAGCTATTTAATCGCGGTTTTTGAAGAAAAAGCAACAATAGCCTCGTTACTTTAGCGTCGAAAGTACTCAGCTTTACGTATAAAGAAGGAATTATCACGCCAATCTTCCATACCAAAAGGTGATAGCATGCAACAACTATTTGCTGAGTCAAATATCAGTATCGCGCGCACACTTAGAAATTTCGCAATTTTTTGCGTCGCGTCAATTCTGGCCGGCTGCGGTGGTGATGATACAGAGCGTGGAAACGGAATTAAATTAGCTGCCAAAGCAGTTGTTGTCTCCACAGATGTGAATATTGTAGCGATAACAAAAGTTGACGAGCGGCGTGTGAGCCGAACGGTATTTGACTACGACTTTAAAGTAACCGCTAAGAATAATCAGCCTAAGGATCTGTCGGGTGTTGTGCTCACACTCCAAAGTGTTGGATTCGGCGCAACAATAATTGATGGAAATGCGACTATAGGTGATATAGCTTCCGGTGCAACGGCTGTATCACGCGATATTATTACGATACGCCAGGATCGAACGCAAGAATTTGAAGTATCGGCGCTTGTTTGGCAAGTTTCAATTAGTCCTCCTGACCCTGAAGTCCCAGGGATACTGCTGCCCGGCATCGCAGAGACGAAGGCTATCGATGCAGTGCCAGAATATGAGGCTACTAGAACTGCAACTGATCTGGCGACTGCTCAGGCAACGCCGGACTCCCCTCTCTATTACAACAGTCAGTTGCAGGCTGTGATATCCAGCATTGCTACGGTAGCGGATGTAAATCGCGCTCTTGCTACAGTGGGTGCCCGAATTGTCTGGTCAATGGAACGTAATCGAGTAGTTACCCTTCAAATACCAAAGCAAGCGAATTTGTCTGCACTGCAAGCAGTTGCTAAACAGCTTGAAGAGACAAATGCATTTGAAAGTGTGTCGGTCTATTTTATCCCTGAGCCTTCTGCTTTACCTGCCAATGTCACAGTGAACGAGGCTGTTACGGGCGTAGGGCCGATATTAAATCAGATGGCCGCGCGAATGTATGCTGCCTGGAATACAGCATCGGGTGATACGTCTGAGGCGAACATTGGAGTGATTGTTGCAGACTATTTTGGCCGAGGTCCTGCTACTGAACTCGTGGGACCGGCGACCGGCTTTTTGAGTCTTGGAACTGAGTGTCAACTAGCTAGCGACCCTTGCTCTCACGGGTACCATGTCCTTGGCATCCTGGGCGGAAATTTCGGCGGTCTCCCGACACCGCACGGGCAGGTTACCGGTTCCTTGCCTCGCAACCTTCCTTTATCGATTATCGACTTGAGTGCAAGTCCCTACAATATAATGTTTTGGGACAATCTTCGAAAGCTAATAGCAATAGAGATAAGAAAAAATCCTGAGCGGAAATTTGTTGTGAATTTTAGCTTGGCTTATTGCAATAAAAGGGGAGGGTGTTCTAATTTGGATATGGCAACAAAAGATGCAAAGGCTTGGCGATATTGGGCGCGAGGTATATATATATCATCGACTAAGAGCTTCTTTGATTGGGATTCGAAGGTTTTTCAGGTATCGGCTGCAGGAAATAATTATGGATTTGACGCCAGTATCGCGAGTCCGATGAATGGTGCTGCTTTGCTTCCTGCATTCATTGATGAGGGAGATCACTCGTCAGTTCCCCCATTGGCCAATTCTTTGGTAGTGGAAGCTCGCGGAGCTGAAGCCGATACCGTGCCATATTCTTCGTGCCGCGTGCCGAAGGCTGAGTACTCAAATATCGGCGGCAATATCGCAGGGGTCGGCACCGACGTATTCTCCTATACCGGGCCAACTTCGACTGGTCGGAAAAATGGCACTTCTATGGCAACACCTCAGGTCGCAGGAATCGTTGCATGGATGATGGCAGTGCGCCCTGACTGGCCCTTATCCGATATCAAGTATCGGATTGCGCATGTTCGGGCCGCTACGGACACATGTACTGATGACGCACCGATGGTGGATGCCTACGCGGCATTGCTGTCGCTTGACAAGAGCCTGGACGATGCGCCGGTAAGAATGGCTCTTCTTAGGGCAACCGCTACGGGGTCGGTAAGCGCGGCAGAGAAATTTACTTTTTCTGATGCGAAAGAATTTTTAAAAACGTACTTCCCGGGGCATTATGGAATGCCCGCCCCGATTGGGAAACCTGACTTCTCGCGTTTTGACTTGAATGGCGATGGCTACTCGGGAGACATAAGCAGGAAAAAGCCATTCGACTTGCAGTTCAACGGTTCGAACATGGAGTTTGTGCCCGAAACGCTCTCGAACTATCCGAATCTCTCTCCTATTGAACTTCTGGAATCTGCGGTCACAGATTTCGAGATACTTTGCTACTATGTGAATAGTTCCCTTTTTGATCCAGCCGGACGGGCTGAATTTGATAGGGAACTTGATGAAATATCAAAAGACATTATCCCAAGTAGAGTAATTTCTTGCGGTAGCCGCAAAGTTATTCTAAAAATAAATAACACATTTGCAGGATGGGAGGGGTTGCCGGCTACGATAACGATGTCGAATTTTGTCCCACGCTTTCCGGCTAATTCACAAGGGAACTCGACTACTTGCACAAATCAGGGCGAGCCGGCCGGTGAGCGCGGCACTCCATTTTTCAGTCGTCTAGTTCCGAGTATTTTCCCAATTCATGCAGCAATCGACGTAATTGGCGTTCCAACTCATATTGGAAGATCTTCTAATAGGCGAAATTGTTCAAGTTTCTTTGCAACCTCAGGAAATCAAGTATGGATCAACGCGACTGCTAGAACAGTGTTTGGATTTGGTGGGGCTGTTGTCTCTGACTGGGAATATCAAGTACGTTACTCCAATGGTGACCCCAATAACTTTAATGCCGGAAAGCAATGCACCGTTGGTGTCGTGCCGGGCTCGGGAGTATTTTCTGCGTCCTTCGAGGCATCTTCCTGCTCCCATACTGTGACCGCTACAATAAAGGAATAGCCACTGTGGATTTATTCAAATAACCCTTATCAGGAGAAAATAATGCGTTTTTTTTCATATTTATTTTCAGTGGCAGCGCTCATTTCTTTTAATTGCAGTGCTAGTAATATCGAGTACACGGCGATAGAGAAAGGAAACGGGGTCTATGATTTTTCTTACACAGTAAATAATAATCTAAATATAACTCTGGATGAAATAACGATATTTTTCGACTATACGAAATATACGAATCTTATTATTATTGAAGCTCCAATGGGATGGGATGCAATTGTCGCGCAACCGGATTTGGCTATACCTGCGGATGGTTTTGTAGATATTCTGGCGATGGAGCATGCATTAAATCCTAATGAGGTGCTCTCAGGGCTGATCGTGCGCGCTCAGTTTCTTGGTGTTGGCAGCCCGGTCGGTCAGCACTACGAATTTATCGACCAAAAAACATTCCAGTCGATAGCATCTGGCCCGGCTTTATTAGTGCCTGAGCCATCAATGGCGACCTTAACTTTACTTGGATTGCTCTGGTTAGTAGGGCGGAAAACGTTCTTTTCCCAGATTAAAAACCTTAGGCGATGGTATTGACGCACAAATTTCAATTGCTGGGTCGCCTGAGTTTCCAACGATTGCCGCCCTGCGTGATTTCAGCCAGATTCCGGCCGCACTACGATCTGGATTTTCAAAGAACCGGTACACATCGCGCGTTTGTCCTAGCCGATAAGCGCGATCTTCTGCTTGACGAAGTAAGGCCGGATTCCAAGGCAAGGAGGCGAAGAGGGACATAGGTAGCTGAGACAAGCATGATCCCTACACCACCGGCTGCACGAGGGGTGATAAAGGCCTTGCATGCCCAATTATCCTCAAATTAATCAACGGCGCGCTGCTGATTGCGGACGTTGTCTGAGCCAACTAGGGTGTGTCTGACTGAGATCACAGCAGCCATAGCATAATTGTTGCTACAGTCACGGCAGCGAGGAAGTTATGGCCGCGCTTGTCGAAGCGCGTTGCCACGGCCCGGAAATCTTTGAGCCGGTTGATTGCACGCTCGACGATATTACGCCCTTTATAGGCCACGGAGTCGAACCGTGGAGGCGATCCTCCCTTGCGGCCTTTACGTAACCGGTTCTTCTCTGCATCTTTGCGTTCAGGGCAAACGCACCGGATACCTCGTTGTTGGATTTGCTGGCGATAAATGCGTGCACCTTAGGCGCGATCGACGCGCAGAAATGTGGGGCGCTGGCGTGGGCGACCTCGACCAGGACGAGGTACACAAATAGCATCGAGTACGGGGCCGATTTGCGTCGGGTCACTGCACTGGCCGGCTGTCACGACGATGGACAATGGCAGTCCATGTCCATCGACGCAGCGATGAATTTTGCTGGTAATGCCGCCTCGCGATCGGCCCAGCCACTCGTCAGTTACGATCCCCTTTTTTCTGCCGCAGGCAGTTTCTTTCGTGCTCCAGCAGAACTGCGATGGGCTTTTATATGGGTGGCATCCAACGCTGCGCCATCCCAATCGATACGGCCAGCCGCATCTGTTTGAGCTTGCAAGACTTTGAGCAGACGTTGCCAAGTACCGTTGCGCGACCAACGAACGAATCTGTCATAGCAGGTCTGCCAGGGGCCATAGCGTGTTGGAACGTCGCGCCAAGGCGTGCCAGTCCTCAGACTCCATAAGGTCCCGTTTATCACATGCCGATGCTCAACGTAAGCATGGCCATGATGTGGATGGGGCGGCAAGTATGCCTCCAGCTGCCGCCATTGCTGTTCGGTTAGGTCAGTTCGGCTCATTGCCTTCTAACCGCCTCACTTTGATTTGGTTCCTTAGTCAGACACACCCTAGCGCCGTTCGATTCTCCGCTCTGCATAGGGGTTTCGCAAGCAGCCTCTTGTTGCCGTCTATTTCCCCGGAAGCTCCGCGGCAAGGCGCGTCAACTCCTCCGTCCGCTGCGCATTCAGCGCGAATACACAAGCCAGCCTGCGGAGTTCGAGTGCGTTAAGTATCGCGCCGCCTCCCATCGAAGCGACGAAGGCGCAGTGCGCGGCGCGGTACCTGGCGAACTCGCTTCCCGATGCGCGCAGCTTCAAGCCGGCTTGCGCCACGAATTTCGGTTCCTCATCCCACTGCCGGATCGCCGCGCGGGTTGTTGCCTCGGCCTCGGCCAACGTTCTTGTGCTCTCCCGAACCTTTCGTTCGAGGCAGTCGCGCATGCCCGCCTGGGAATGCTCTCCGCATTGTTCGAGGACTTCCGCAGCATGGCGGGAATGAGCTTGCGAAGGCGCGTTGCCTGCATGTGCGAGCAACGGGACGCTGGCGAGCAGAAAGCAGATCGTCATTCCTTGCGATGCTGTCTCCAAATGTTTCCAATATATTTCCAGGTTTGATAGTCAAAGTTCCGGCCCCACATAGTCCAGATTTTCCGACCACCGCCCTAATGTTTTCACGTTATAGAATAAATAATTCGCATCGACACTTTTTTCCTCACAAATCGATGTTTGCAGGATGGATTGATCTTTTTTAACTATTACCCCCGATCCATTAAAGCCAAATGCGCTTCTTGTATGGAATACGGAATAGGTATAACGGCCTTTTTTGAAACCAATTACTGCCATGCCTGTCTTGGCGGAGTCCGCACTATAGACCTGGAAATCTGACGCCTCATTGGGCTCTGGATAAACCAGCTCAACTCTTGAAGAGTCCGTACCGTAGCGATAATTTATTTCTTTACTCCCGCCATGGTTTTCCTTGCTGAAGCAGAGGGAGACTGTTTTTTGTTTCACTTTGCAACTAAAAATTACCTCTTCATTTGCATGGCAGAGATTGGTTTCGGCAAAAGCATTAATGCTAACGAAAAAATAAAATATAAAATATGGGGCGCGTTTCATGCGAGGTGTCTTAACGAGTTTATCGAAGTTGTGCGTAATATAACGCTTTTTGATGATTGAAAACTATCGAAAAGTCACATTGGTAATTTTCTTGATTCTGAGTTATCTCGGCATCCAGGTGTCCGCATCACTCGATCTTCTTCACGAACCCCACATAGACACGCCGTGCGACGAAATGATCGAAACCCGCCTGCCGGAATGTGCTCGTGTCGGTCCGATAGGTGCGCCTGCTGCCGTCGAAGATATCGCTGGCGTTGACGGTCAGGCTCAGCGTCCCGGTCACCTGGCGCTTCCAGGCAAGGTTCACGCTGCTGGTCGCGCCATGGCGGCCCAGCGGCGTGATGCCGGAGGACTGGCCATGGGCATCGAGCGACACGTCGTCGGGGCCGGCGCTCCAGGCGGCCTTCAGGTTCACATGGCCCGCGAAACCGTCCTGCCGCACGAGGCCGGAGAGATCGGGCGTATCGAGCAGCACGCGATAAATGCCGCCGTCCATGCCCAGGCGCAGCTTCGCATCGGACGTCCAGTCGAGAGAGCCCGTGATGCCGGTCGAGCGGGCCTGTCCGCCATTGCGCTTCGAGGTGACCAGCACGTTGTCGGCAAAGCTGCGCGCATCGGCCACCGTGTCGCGGCTGGTGCGATGGAACGCCCCGAGGCTGCCGCTCAGGCGCGCCGCCTCCATGTCGGTGCCGATCTCCCATGAAGCCATGCGCTGCGGCCGGAGTCCGGGATTGCCGCGGCTCAGGTTCTGCGCGTCGACATAGGTGGCGAACGGATTGAGGTCGCGCGGGTCGGGCATCTGGAGACTGCGGCGATAGCTGAGGGTCAGGCCGGCCTTGTCGTTGAGGGCATGCCGCAGGTGCAGGCTCGGATTGAATGCCTGCCAATGGCTTTTCCGCGGGTCGCCCCGCGCCGGACCGACCCGCAGCGCCATGCGCTCGATCCGTCCACCGAGCAGCGCTTCCCATTGCCTGTGCCTGATCCGGTCGGTCAGGTAGGCGGCGGCCAGGTTTGTCTTCACGGCATAGGCGTTGGTCGTACCGGGATCGGGCGTGGCGGCACCCGTCGACGGATCGATGGATGCCTGGTAGTTGTCGAGGTCGTCGGTCTTGCCCTGGATATCCACGCCCATGCCCCACTGGCCATGTTCCGTCGATCGGCTCCAGTCGACGGTGGCCTGGTCGAGGCGCCGCGCCGACCTCGTGGCGCCGCGGCTGTAGCCGGTGGCGCGCGCGGGTTCCACGTACACGTCGCGATACGACTTGTCGACCAGCCCGGTCGTGGCGCTGTGCTGGACCATGGCCTTGAGCGCCGTGCCGCTGCCCTGGTGGCTGTAACCGAGGCTGGCGCTCCTGTCGGACTGCTCGTTGGGACCGTACGAGATACGGTGCCAGATCGTCTCGTCCACGGTCTCGCCGGCGCCGGCGGGGGTCACGTTCAGCGTGTCGAACAAGGGGCGCGACCGGCGGCTGTCATGCCGTGCCGACAGGCTGAGGCTGTCGGTGTCGCTCAGCGCGTAATCGATGCCCAGTGCCCCGCTTTCGACGACACGGCGCACGAACACCTCGGAGGTCTGCAGCGTTTGTCCGGCCTGGCCGCCGAGCGGATTGTTCCAGTCGACCGCAGAGCCACGGAATTTCCGCGTACCGTCGCGGCGCCAGGCCAGGCTGCCATGCACGCCGAGTTTTTTACCGGTCACGTCGCCCGACGCACCGGCATTCCACAGGCCCTGGTCGGTGGCGCTTCCCCGGATCTGCGCGTGCGCGCCAGGCTTGCGGTTCCGCTTCAACACGATATTGACGATCGCGCCGCCGTTGGCGTTGTGGGCGGCGGATGGATTGGTGATGACTTCGACGCCGGCGATGTCGGCGCCGCTCATCGTCTGCAGCGCCACCGCCCGCTCGTCGCCCGACATCATCGCCGTGGGCTTGCCGTCGACCAGCACCGTGACCTGGGCATTGCCCTTGACGGAGATCTGCCCGTCGGCCGTCACTTGAACCTCGGGTATCGATTGCAAGACGTCCTGGGCGGTGCCGTTTGCCGCCTTCGGCATGCCGGAAACGTCATGCACGGTCTTGTCGAGCTTCCTGATGACGGGGTCCTTGCCGGCGCTTACTGTCACCGTCGTGATGGCCGGGTCTTGAGCCTGGGCGCGGCTTGCCGCGGGCAGCGCGGCGAGTGCCAGCAGGATCACGGCGGGCAGCCTGGCGGCAGGCGGGATGATCGAATGAAAGCAGGGCAGGGCGGACGATGGCATGGCGGTTTTCATGGCTCGGCGTCGATGCGGCGCGGTGCCGGCAGTTCGAAGGAAATCCGAGTATAGGCATGCCACCGCGGGCGGGATTGCCGCTGTGACCAAGGGCGAGGAGCGTGGGACGAATGACAATGCCAGCCGCATTGCCGCCGCCAAGCGTGTCGAACCGCTGTGCCGGCGCCGGCGACGAACTGCGCAACACGAGGCGAGCGGAATTCCGCCCGCTTACATCTGCCGGAACGATACGATCGCCGGGGTCCAGGGCGCTGTACGATCCCGCGGCGATGATCGAGATCGAGGCCATCGCGGCCGTGCGGGGCGGTGCCTGAAGCCTGACGCAGGCCGGAAGCAAAAAAGACGCCGCAGCGTCTTTGTCCTACCCCTTCAGCGCCTTCGCCAGCAGCTCGTGCAAGGCCGCGAACTCCGGCTTGCCCACATAGCGCTTGATGATCCTGCCATCCTTGCCGATGACGAAGGTGGTCGGCGTCAGCGACACGTCGCCGTAGGCCTTGGCGGCTTCGCCGGTGATGTCCAGCGCGACCTTGAACGGCAACTGCCGCGTCTCGGTGAAGTTGACCACGTAGTTCGGCGGGTCGTACTTCATCGCCACGGCAATGAATTCCAGGCCCTGGCCCTTGAACTTGTTGTACGTGTCGACCATTTCCGGCATCTCGGCCACGCAGGTGGCGCACGACGTGGCCCAGAAATTCACCATCACCACCTTGCCCTGCAGGTCGGCCGGGGTGATGCGTTCGCCCTTGATGCCGGTGAACGTGACCTGCGGCGCGGCGGGCGCGCTGTTCAGCGAGGTCCAGGCAACCAGGCCCAGCCCCGCGATCACGGCTGCCGCGATCGCGGGCTTGATCCACGCTTTGGAGGAAGTGCTCATGGCCGTCGGGTCGAACCGGTCAGTTCGACGACTGTGCAGACGCCGGCGTGTTCTGGTACTGCTTGTACTCCTCTTCCGAGATGTACTCGAACACGCGCACCACCTTCGTCACGCCGTTCACGCCACGGGCGATCTCGGTCGCGCGGTTGGCTTCGAACTGCGTCACGCGGCCCATCAGGTACACCTCGCCGCGCTCGGTCACCACCTTGAACGAATTCGCGGAAATGTCCTTCGCGTCGACCAGGCTGGCTTTGACTTTCGTCGTCAGCAGCGTGTCGTTCGAGCGGGAGGTGTAGCTGGCCGGGCCGAGGATCGCCAGCTCGTTGGTGACCGATTGCACGCCGTCGATGGCCTTCACTTCGCGCTCGACGGCATTCTTCGTGGCCTGGTCCCGCACCTCGCCGGTGATCAGCACCTTGCGGTTGAACGAGTTCACGTTCACATGGCCGGTATCGTCGAGGATGTTGCGCAGCCGCGCATCGGCCTTGACGGCGATGGTCTTGTCCTCGGTCTGCGCGCCGAACGTGCGGCGGTCCGATGCCGCCATCGTGCCGGCGACGGCGCCGCCCACGACCAGGCCCACGCAGCCGGACAGGCTGCTCATCAATGCGCCGCCCAGCAGGGCGATCGCGACGGGGCGCTGCAGGCGAACCAACAGGGCTTTACTCATGCACATCTCCTCCGAACAGCGCGACGTCGATGCCGTCGCAAATGCAATGGATACACGTCAGGTGTACTTCCTGGATACGCGCCGTGCGCTCGGCCGGCACGCAAATGTGAACGTCGGCGTCGGTCAGCATCTTGCCGATGGCGCCGCCGCCCTTGCCGGTCAGCGCGACCACGCGCATTTCGCGCTCCAGCGCCGCCTCGATCGCGGCCATGACATTGGCCGAGTTGCCCGACGTGGAAATCGCCAGCAGGATATCGCCGGCCTGGCCGAACGCCTGCACCTGCTTGCTGAAGATTTCGCGGTAGCTGTAGTCGTTCGCCACCGCCGTCAGCAGCGACGTGTCGGTGGTCAGCGCCAGCGCGGGCAGCGGGAAGCGCTCGCGCTCGAAACGGCCCACCAGCTCGGCCGCGAAGTGCTGGCAGTCGGCAGCCGAGCCGCCGTTGCCGCAGGCGAGGATCTTGTTGCCGTTGGAAAGGGCCGCGAACATCAGGTCGATCGCCTGCGCCAGCGGTTGGGCGAGCACGGTGGCGGACTGGATCTTGGTTTCTGCACTTTCGTGAAAGTGCGCAAGGATGCGTTGATTGGTCATAGTCTTGAAATTATATAGTGCTGCGCACGGTCACGCCCGGCAACGCCTGTTAATAATGCTTACAAAAGAGGCTTGTCAAAAGTATATGCCCGATGCGCCGCCGGTATGCCCGGGCCCCGGCAAATCTTCGGGAAAACCACTCAGTATGCCTTCTTGCCCGGCACGGTCACGGTGATCCGCGTGCCGGCGCCCGGTTCGCTGCCGATTTCCAGCGTGGCGCCGATGCAGCCGGCGCGTTCGCGCATGCCCACCAGCCCCCAGTGGCCGGGCCGGTGGCCCGCCGCGGCGACGGCTTCTTCCAGGCCGCGGCCGTCGTCGCGAATCCGCACGATGAATGCGCCGGTACTGTACTCCAGTTCGAGTTCGATCCGGGTGGCATTTGCATAACTTGACGCATTGAACAGCGCTTCGCGCGCGATGGCGTAGATTTCTTCATGCACTTCCGGGCGCAACTGCCGCGGCACGCCATGGATCTTCATGTCGAACGCATGCGGCCGGTGCTCCGCGAGCCCGTTACCGAACTGCCCGAGCGTCAGTTCCAGCACTTCGGGGGTCGGCGACTCGCGCAGCACCATGATCTGGTCCCTTCCTTCGACCAGCAACTGTTCGGCGAGATTGAGCGTCTTGTCCAGGCGTATGCGTTCCTGCGTGCCTTCCTCCAGGTGCCGGCTGTGGGCATCGAAGGTCATCAGGAGGGCCTGGATGCTCTGCAACAGGGTATCGTGCAGGGCCCGCGCGATGCGCGTGCGTTCGGCCAGGCGCTCATGCAGGCGCTCATGCATCAGTTGCGTGACGTAGCGAATGCGCAAGGCATAGGCGGTGTACAGCAGCAGCAATCCGGCCGCCGCCAGCAGCACCTTGAACCAGGCGCTCTGCACGAACGTCGGCGCAATGGTCATCTCCAGCACCGCGCCCTTCGGGTTCCACAGGTTGTCCTCGTTCGATGCGATGACTTCGAAGCGGTAGCTGCCCGGTGCCAGGTTGGTGTAATACGCTTGCCGGCGGCCCGCCGGCTCCTGCCACGCGCGATCCATGCCGACCAGCCGGTAGCGCAGGCGCACCCGCTCCGGCAGCGACAGGGACAGGGCGGTGAAGTCGATCTGCAGGTTGCGCGTGCCTTGCGGCAGGTCGAGCGCATGGCCATCGAGGATGGCATGGCGCACCCCGTCGGCGGTTACGCCGGTTATTTCCACCGGCGGCGCCAGCGGGTTGCGCAGGATATTGGCGGGATCGATGGTGCCGACCGAATTCGTGGTGGCGTACCACAGCACGCCATCGCGCGCGCGCCGCAGCGAAGGCACCGGCCGCAACTGCGGCGCGTGGCCCTGCATGCCGTCCTGCGCATCGAAACGTTCGAAGGCCACGGCGGCATGTTCGTCGCGCAGCCAGCCGGCCAGGTCGGCGGCGGCGACACGGTACAGGCCATCGGCGCCATGCAGCCACAAGTCGCCATCGGGCAGCCGGACGATGCCCGAAACGCCGCGAAAACGCTCGTCATGCCTGCCGTGCAAGGCGGCAAAGCGGCCGTTGCGGTACAGGGCGACGCCATTTTCGCCGCCCGCCCACATGGCCTGGCCATCGGGATACAGGGTCAGCACCGTGCCCAGTTCCAGCCCCTGCCCGGGGCCGAGCCCGCAGACCTTGCCGCCGTCGACGACCGTGACTTGGCTGCGCAGGTGCGCCAGCCATAACTTCCCGTCGGCGTCGCGGGCCATCGACGTGGTCAGCAGGTCGGGAATGCCCTGCAGTCCCCCGGACCTGATCCATTGACCGGCGACGAGCTTGTACACCCCGCCGCCGGTGTTGAACGATGCCCACAGCGCGCCGTCGCGATCCTGCTGCATCGCGTGGACCCGCATGCCTTGCATGCCGCCCGGGAAACCGAGCGAAGCCAGCGTGCCATCGGGGTCGCGCCGCAGCACGCCTTCCATGCCGCCGAGCCACAGCACGCCGTCCGGCGCCGTGTAGCTGGCGGTCAGCTTGCCCGGCACCTCGCGGCGCATGTGCCCGCCGGGGCCATGGCTCAACAGGTCGCCGGCATAGTCGCCCACCCAGGTATCGCCGGCGGGGGACGCCACCAGGGCGGGATATTCCAGTTGCTTCGCCACGGCCAGCGTGCGCAGGCGGTTCGGCCGCAGCCGGTCGATCCCGCGCGACGTGCCGATCCACAGATTGCCTTCGCGGTCCTGGAAGATCGCGCCGAGCATGGGGCCGCTGATGCCGTTCAGGTTCGACAGGCGCTGGTCCGGCAGGCCGGGCCCGGCAGGGGCCGTCTTGCGCTCCAGGCTGTCGACATGCGTCACCCACATGGTGCCCTGCCGGTCGAAGTACATGCCGATACCGGCGATTTCGGGCCTGGCCGGTGCACCGGCGGGCGGCGGCGCGGTACGAACCCGGTGATAACCCCGTTCGAAATCGTTGCCCCATAACGTGCCGTCCGGCGCCTGGCTCAGCCAGACCAGCGCATGGCGCGGCCATGCCCGGCTGAAGCGGGACTCGCCCGGGCGGCGAAACCAGGCACCGGAATTGGTTCCCGCCCAGGTCGTGCCGTCGCGCGCGAACAGGATCTGGAACACGCCCCTGTCGGGCAGGCCGGCTTCGCGCCCCAGGTACCGGAAACGCTCGCCGCCCGGCGCCAGCACCGCCACGCCGTCGCGCATCGCCACCCAGATCGCACCGTCCGGCGCCGCTTCGATATGCATGACGCCGACCGGATGCAGGCCTTCGCCTTCCATGAAGGTGCGCGACCCGTCCTTCCTGAACACGGAGACGCCGCCGGTGCGGTAGCCGACCCAGAGCGCGCCGTCCGGCGCGGTGGCCAGCGCCATGATGTTGCTGGAATCGAGCGGGTGGCCGTGGATCCTGTCGATGCGCTCGAAGCGCACGCCGTCGAAACGGTACAACCCGGTCGGTGTGGCGATCCACAGCCAGCCATCGGCACCCTGGGCGAATTTCGTCACGCCGGTGGGCGCGCCATCCAGGTCGGTCCAGGCGGTATGGGTGTAGTCGGCGAGCAGCGGGGCCGGTGCCGTGGCATGTGCGAACGGGTATGCGGCCAGCAGGAAAAGAACAAGCAGGGTCTCGAGAATACCGCGGATCATCTACTGGGTATCGTTCGGCGGACAGCCACCGGGCGGATTGTCGGCGCCCCGGTCGTCGAGCGGCAGGCGGACCGTGAACCTGCTGCCCTCGCCCGGGCCTTCGCTTTCGGCGGCGATGGTCCCGCCATGCATGTGCACCAGGCCGCGGGCGATCGACAATCCGAGCCCGAGGCCACCCTGGGAGCGATCGATCGTCGTCGGCCCCTGCACCAGCGATTCGAATATCGTCGGCAGCACTTCCGGCGCTATCCCGACGCCGGTATCGGTCACTTCGATGACGGCTGCCGCGCCGGCGCCTTCGTCCGCGCAATGCATTCGCACCGCGATCGTTCCTCCCGCCGGCGTGTATTTTATGGCGTTGGCCAGGAGATTGTCGATGACCTGCGCGAGCCGGTTCGCGTCGCCGGTCAGCCAGGCGTCCACGACACGAACCGACCATTCGTGGTCCTTGCTGTTGGCCACCATCCTGGAGTCGCAGCAGAATTTCACGAGCTCGCCCACGTTCACCCGGGCAGCCTGCAGCGTCACCTTGCCGGACAGGACCCGGCGCACATCGAGCAGGTCTCCGACCATGTGGGTGAGGTGCGCCAGCTGGCGAACGACGATGTTCCACGCCTTTTCCCTGTTCGGTGCCGGCAGTTCCGGCAGGCGGATGACGGAGACGGCTGTGGTGATCGCCGCCAGGGGATTGCGCAGTTCATGGCTCAGCATCGCGATGAAGTTGTCCTTGGCATGGTCCTGGGCTTCCGCGCGCAGCCGCGCCGAGCGCTCCATGGCGAGCAGCTGTTCGCGCTCTTCCTCCAGTGCTGCGCGTGCGGCGCTTTCGCGCGCCAGCGCCAGGCCGGTGCGGTGCATCACGTGCAGCAACCCGTCCGCCTCCTGCAGCCCCGAGGGCGTCACCTGGACAACCGTTCCTTGTGCCAGTGCCTGCGCCGCGGAGGTCGCACCCAGGAGTGCCCGGTCGATACGGCGTGCGAAAAAGACCGCAATGCTGAAGGCGCCGCCCAGGATCGCCAGCAGGGCAGCAGCGGCATACCATGTCGCCAGCCGCACCGCCGATTCGATTTCTTCGACGGGAATGCCGATAGCCACGGTCCAGTTGGTAAGGCTGGACCGGACAAAGATGTCGTAGACCTCGATGCCTTCACGCGTGGCATGCCGTATCACGCCGTTCGGTTGCCGGCGCGAGGCTTCCCGCAACTCGGGGCGCACCAGTTTGCCGACGAACCGGTCGGCACTTCTGTTGCGTGCGATCGAGATGCCGTTCGCGTCGAAGATGCCGACGATCCAGCCGGGCTTCAATGCATGGCGCTGGAAAACCTTGTTGAAATAATTGGGATCGAATATCTGCGTGAGGACATATTTCCTGCCGGCGGATGCCGGCACCGGAACGTTGACGGACACCACGCCCCGCTTCGAACTCGCACCGATGAAATAGCCGCCGACCCGCGCTTCCCCGGCGTCGTAGATCTTCGCGGCCCACTTGCCGGTATTCCTGGCCAGCGGCGTGCCGTAGGGGACCAGGGTATTGATCAACCCATTGCCGTTATAGTCCGCGACCAGCGTCCAGCTCAACGGGGAAGCCCGGGTTGCGGCCAGCAGGCGATACAGGCCGTCGAAATCGTCCGTCCTGATTTCCTGCGAATGCGCCACGATCCGGAGCGCCGCTTCGGCCCTGGCGATTTCGCTGTCGATGAGCAGCGACGTGGAATTGGCCATTTCCTCGATGCTGCGAATGCGTGCTTCCCGCTCGAAGCGCAGCAGCATCGACAGGCCCAGCGTGGCGAGGCATGCCACGGGCACGATGATCGCCACCAGCATCAGCAGGAAATAAGTGCGTGTCTTCATGGGGTTCGGCGCTGTTTTTCGCGCACAGACTCGCAGGTGATTGCTCAACCGGTCATGTTATCACTTCGGCAGCATCGGATCAGCCTGCTGCCAGGCATTGCCGGAGGCGCTCAGTCCATCACGTTCTTCAGCCAGCCGATCGATTCGCCATCGATGGCGATCACGTCGAACCGGCATGGCGGCAGCGTTCGATAGCGCAGCAGGAAAACCTGGGCCGCGATCTTCATGCGGCGCTGCTTGGCGGGCGTGATGCTGGCGGCGGCGCCGCCGAAGGCGCGGCTGCGGCGCCGGCGCACCTCGACGAACACGAGATGGGTGCCGTCGCGCATGACCAGGTCGAGTTCGCCGCCCTTGCAGAGGAAGTTGCGCTCGATGAGCACCAGGCCGTGCGACAACAGGTGATCGAGGGCGGCATCCTCGCCCAGTTGCCCTTTTTGCTGCTGGTCGGTGCGGCGCATCGGCACCCCTCGGCCGTTATGGCGTGGTGGAGACCGGTACCGGTACGCCGTTGCGGTAGACGGCCGCCGGTTCCACGCGCTTCACGCGCGCCGGGCCGTTGCCGAAGTCGATCGACAGCTTGCCCGTGACGCCATCGAGCGCGATCGGCTGGCCCGGATGCAGCGCGATTTCACGCGCCACGCGGAAGGCATCGATGCCGAGCGCGTACAGGCGTTCCATGTCCGCGGTGAGGCGTTCCTCGTCGCGCGGCACCGGCTGCGGGTAGGCCGTCACGGTGGGGCTGTCGCGCTCGACCTGCCACGGCAGGTCCAGCAGCTTGACGCCATCGAGTTCGGTGCCCTGGTACAGCGACACGCGGCCCGGATTGAGCGACGATGTGCCGTACAGCGGAATCTCGCCCAGCGGCGGCGCGGCGAGCGCCACGCGCAGCTGGCGGGCCTGGCCGGCATCGAGCGCGGCGAACAGCAGGTCGACCGGTTGCTCGGCCAGGCGGGCACGCAGCGCCACCAGTTCCGGGTCGCTCAGGTAGCCGTTCAGCGCGGCCAGTTCGAGCGTCTTGGTGGCCATGCCCACCTGCGCGGCATGGCCGGCAAACGCGCTGGCGATGCGGCGCTGCCAGGCGGCGCTGCCGGACAGGATCATCACGTTGGCACCGGGATGCTCGCGCGCGGCCCACTCGGCCACCTGGCGCGCCTCCTCCTCGATCGACAGGCCGATCGACAGCATCTTCGGCGGCAGCGCGGTGCCTTCGCGGTCTTCCGGGTGATTCAGTGCGATGGTGGGCTTCGTCACCAGCGGGCTGGCCGCGAGGGCGGTGACGGCGGAGCGGGCCAGCGGGCCCACGATCATGTCCTGTTGCGCCAGCGTGGACTGGTAAGTCGGGAGGACGTCGCCCGCGGCGTCGCCCGTTTCGACGACCGTGACTTCGAAGCCGGCGCGGTCGCGTTCCCAGGCCGCCATGAAGCCGGCGCGCACGGCATCGGCGGCGCGGCCCAGCGTCTCGGAGCGCAGCGGCAGCAGCAGGCCGATGCGCACGGGCTGGCCGGTGGCCGCCGCGGTCGCCTGGCCTTCGTTCGCGGTGCCGGGCATCGCCACGGCGAACGTTTCGACCTGGGCATCCGCCTCGGGGGGCGGGGCGGGCCGGCGTTCCGGCGGCGCGGTAACGCGTTCGGGCGGGCTTGTCACGGTCTCGATTGGCGCGCACAATGCCCCCGGGCTGCCGCAAGGCGTGCTGCACGCGGAAACCGACAGCGCGGCCGCCACGCACAACAGCAGTGTTTTGATTTTTTCAGCCAGCATCCTACCCCCAATGACAGTTCAAGAATCCAGCCCGATCGCCGCCTTGCCGGTGCTCGGCGAGACCGCACTCCAGACATATCCTACGGCAACATTGTACGTAGTGGCCACTCCCATCGGCAATGTTACCGACATCGGCCTGCGCGCGTTGCACGTTCTGGGGCTGGTCGACGCGGTCGCCTGCGAGGACACCCGCAACACCTCGCACCTGATGCAGCGCTTCGGCATCAGCAAGCCCTTGCTGGCCGCGCACATGCATAACGAAAGGGAGGCGGGCGAGACGATCGTGCGGCGCCTGCAGGCCGGCGAGCGCATCGCGCTGGTGTCGGATGCGGGCACGCCGGCCGTGTCCGACCCCGGCGCGAAGATCGTCGACGCGGTACGGGCGGCGGGCCTGCGCGTGGTGCCCTTGCCCGGTGCCTCGGCCGTCGTGGCGGCGTTGTCGGCCAGCGGGCTGGTCAACGACCAGTTCTACTTTGTCGGCTTCCTGCCCGCGAAATCGAAGCAGCGCGAGACGGTGCTGGCCACCCTGCGCAACGTTACGGCCACGATGGTGTTCTACGAGGCGCCGCACCGCATCACCGAATTCACGCAGGCGCTCGTGGCGGCGTTCGAGCCCACGCGGCAGGTGGTGTTCGCGCGCGAACTCACCAAGCTGTTCGAGGAGATCCACCGCTGTCCGCTGTCCGAAGCCGCGGCCTGGCTGGCCGGGGACGCGCACCGGGAGAAGGGCGAGTTCGTCGTGCTGCTGGAAGGCGCTGCGGCGCAGTCCGACGCGCAGGAAGCCGATGCCGAGCGCATCCTGAAGATCCTGCTGGCCGAATGCTCCGTCAAGCAGGCCGCCAGCCTCGCCGCGCAGATCACGGGGATGAAGAAGAACGCGCTGTATGACCGCGCGCTGGTGCTGAAGGGCGAGGGCTGATCGCGCCACCGGAACGTCATCGGCGCAGCAGTTCCTCGATACCGGCGGCTGGCACTGGCCGGCTGACGTAGTAACCCTGCATCTGGTCGCAGCCATGCTCGCGCAGGAACTGCAGCTGGCGGGCGTCTTCCACGCCTTCGGCCACCACTTTCAGGTTCATGCTGTGGGCGAGGGCGATGACCGAATGCACGATGGCGGCATCGTCGGCATCGTGCGTGATGTCGCTGACGAACGAGCGGTCGATCTTCAGGCTGTCGATCGGAAAGCGCTTCAGGTACGCCAGGCTGGAATAGCCGGTGCCGAAATCGTCGATCGCCAGTTGCACGCCCATCTCGTTGAGCTGGCGGAAGATCGCCACCGCGGCCTGCGGGTTTTCCATCACCGCCGTTTCCGTGATCTCGAGCGCCAGGCAGGCCGGGTCGCAGCCCGTTTCGCGCACCAGCCGGGCCACCAGCTCCACCAGGTCCCGGTGCTGGAACTGGCGGGCGGACAGATTCACGCTCACCGTCAGCGGCGGCAGCCCCGCGTCGCGCCAGGCTTTCTGCTGCGCGCACGCGGTGGCCAGCACCCAGTCGCCGATCGGCACGATCAGGCCGGTCTGCTCGGCGATCGGGATGAAGTCGCCGGGCGGCACCATCGGCCCGAGCTGCGGCTGCCAGCGCAGCAGCGCCTCCACGCCGACCACGGCACCGGTCGCGATATCCACCTGGGGCTGGTAATGCAGCCGGAATTCGTCGCGCTCCAGCGCGCGCCGCAATGCGCCTTCCATGCGCAGGCTGTCCAGCGCCTGCATGCTCATGCTATGCACATAGAACGCGTACTGGTTGCCCCCATCGGCCTTGGCGCGGTACATCGCCGTGTCGGCGTTCTTCAGCAGCGTGGGCGTATCGGTGCCGTCGCGCGGATACAGGCCGATGCCGATGCTCCCTGTGGGGAAGATCTCCTGCCCGCGCAGCAGCATCGGCCGGCACAGCGTGTCGAGGATTTTCTGCGCGACGGTGCAGGCGTCGCTCTCGTGCGCCAGGCCCCCCAGCACGACCACGAACTCGTCGCCGCCCTGCCGCGCCGCGGTATCGGTCTCGCGCAGGTTCCTCCCGATGCGCCGTCCGATTTCCACGATCACCTCGTCGCCGGCATCGTGGCCCAGGCTGTCGTTGATGTTCTTGAAACGGTCGAGGTCGACGAACATGACCGCCACCAGCGTGTGCGTACGATGCGCGTGCGCGATCGCGTGCGACAGGCGGTCTTCGAGCAGCAGCCGGTTCGGCAGGCCCGTCAGCGCATCGTGGCTGGCCATGCGCAGCAGCGTTTCCTCGGCCCCCTTGCGGCGCGAGATATCTTCCACCACGGTGATGTAGCGCCGCTCGCCCGCCGCATCGAGCAGCGACGAGACGGTCACGTTGATCCACACCGCGTGGCCGTTCTTGTGCAGGTAGCGCTTTTCGCGCGAATACTCGGCCAGCTCGCCGGAGCGCAAGCGCTGCTGCAGCGCTTCATCCTGCGCGCGATCGTCCGGATGCGTCAGTTCCACCGTCGTCAGCCGCTGCAGCTCGGCTTCCGTATAGCCGGTGATATCGGAATATTTCCGGTTCACGCGCAGCGGCCGCCCGGTGGCACCCACGTGGGCAATGCCCACGGCCGCCTGGTTGAACGTCAGCCGGTACAGTTCCTCGCGCTCGCGCAGCAGCGCCACATCGAACTCGTCTATCGCCGCGGGGCAGGTGCCTCCGCACGCCGGTGCCAGGTAGCCGAACTTCAGGTTGGCGGCAATCGCATCGGCCGCCTCGAACAGGTCACATATCATGCCGGCATTAAAACAAGTCCGGCCAGAACATTTATTGATCTAGATCAATTATTTAGAAATGAACATCACGGCGTGTCATCGCCACAGTATTCGGCGTAGCCGGGCATCCGCGACAGCCGTTCCATGTAGGCGGCCACGGCCGGCAGATCGGCGTGCGCGATCGGCGTCGCGCGCCAGCGATGCACGGAAACACCGATGACGACGTCGGCCACGGAAAAGGCGTCGCCGGCCACATAGGCGCCCGTCTGGGCAAGATGCCGGTCCAGCAACGCCATTTTCGCGTTCCAGTCGCGCACCCCGGCCGCGACGGCTTCCGGGCCGAACTGAGTGCTGCCGCGCAGCAGGGTCATGAACGCGGGCCGCCACGCGGCATTCAGTTCAGTGGCTTGCCAGTCCATCCATTGCTCGATGCGGGCCCGCTGCAGTCGGCCGGAAGGCAGCAGGGCGCTGTCGTGCGCGAGGTAGCGGCAGATCGTGTTCGATTCCCACAGCACCGTGTCGCCGTCGCGCAGCACCGGCACCTGCGCATTGGGATTGAGCGCCAGGAATTCCGGCACATCCGGATCGCGCTCGCCCTTGCCCCACGGCTCGAGTTCGAACGGCAATTCGAGCAGGCGGCAGGTCCACAGCACCTTGCGCACATTGATCGAAGGGAGTTTCCCGAGAATCGTCAGCATGTCGTCACCATTTGCAGCCACTGTCCTTTTTATCCGCGAGCATGATCAACGGCGCAAGCAAGCCTGCGCCGGCGTAAGCGGTACGGCAGTCGCCCCGGGTGGCGTTGGCCACGTTGCGTCCGAACCGCTGTTCCTTGGTTTCCTTCCATTCCTTGCCCTTGTTCAGCTTTGCCGCCGCCCAGTTCATCGGCGGCGGTTCCAGGTTGTTGGCCATCTTGCGGGCGGCGCCGCGCGCCGCGTCCGGATCGAAGTCCGGCACGCCTTCGGCCGGGGCCGGCTCGGCGGGCTGGGCCGGAACCATGGTCATCGCTGGCGGCGAGGCGGTATCCAGCTCGGCACGTTCGGGCTCGGGGCGCCCGGCCGCCACGCGTGCGGATGCGGAAGGCGTGATGGACGCGGGGCGGGCGGCCTGCTTGACCGGCTTCGCCGGCCCGGCTGGCGGTTCGACGATGGCGACCGGCTCCGGCATTGGCTTCGGTGGCGGCAGGATGCGCACTGTCAGCGGCTGGGCCCAGCGTGGCTCGTGCGATGGCATGGGCGGCACCGAAGGCGTACGCAGCATAGCCAGCAGCAACACGTGCAGCACGAAGGAAATCGCCACGCCGGCCACGAGCCTGCGGCGTGGCCTGGTCGGGTAAGTCAGGGTCTGTTGCATGGCTCCACGTCCTGGAACAGGGATGCCAGTTTCTCACATTGCACATTTGATAATCCACCGAGGCAAGAATATTTTATCGGGATCTTGACGCCCAACTGTCATCCGCGTATGATCTTGCTTCTTCGGAGTGTAGCGCAGCCCGGTAGCGCATCTGGTTTGGGACCAGAGGGTCCAAGGTTCGAATCCTTGTACTCCGACCAAGATTCATCAAAAACCCCTGCAAGTTTCGGCTTGCGGGGGTTTTTGTTTGTGCGCGCGGTTTGTCGCCGATTTGTAGCCGATTTATAATCGGCTTCGACCGGGTTCATTTGCACTTGGCATCTGGCACGAAATAATGTATAGTTCTGCTTCTTCGGAGTGTAGCGCAGCCCGGTAGCGCACCTGGTTTGGGACCAGGGGGTCCAAGGTTCGAATCCTTGTACTCCGACCAAGATTCATCAAGAACCCCCGCAAGTTCACGCTTGCGGGGGTTTTTGTTTGCGCGAACCGTTTACTGTTTACTGCCGGGTTCGTGTCACATCGGTGCCTGGCACCAAGGTGACATCGGTGCCTGGCACCAAAGTGACACGAGCCCGGCAATGATCAGGCGCTGCGCTTGGCCAGCAATGCATTCCCGGCACGGCTGGCGCTCTTGCGCCCGAGGAACTGGGAGATGTATTGCCCGGCGTCGGCCACTGCATCGAGATCGATACCCGTTTCGATGCCCAGGCCGTTCATCATGTACAGCACATCCTCGGTCGCCACGTTGCCGGTTGCGCCCTTGGCATACGGACAGCCGCCCAGCCCGGCGACGGACGAGTGGAAGATCGAAATGCCCAGTTCCAGCGACGCGTAGATGTTCGCCAGCGCCTGGCCATAGGTATCGTGGAAGTGGCCGGACAGCGCTTCGACGCGGAACGCGCCGATCGCCGTCGTCATCACCGCCTGGGCATGGCGCGGCGTGGCCACGCCGATCGTGTCGGCGATGTCGATCTCGTCGCAGCCCAGGTCGCGCATCCGCGCCACCACGTCCGCCACGGCGGCCAGCGGCACCTCGCCCTGGTACGGGCAGCCGAACGCGGTGCTGATGCTGCCGCGCAGCCGCACGCCATGTTCCTTCGCGGCGCGGGCCACCGGCTCGAAGCGCGCGATCGATTCGGCGATCGAACAGTTGATGTTACGCTGCGAGAAGGCTTCCGACGCGGAGCCGAAGATCACCACTTCATCGGCCCTGGCTGCCAGCGCGGCTTCGAAGCCCTGCAGGTTCGGCGTCAGCACGGAGTAGACGACGCCGGGCTTGCGCGCGATGCCGGCCATCACATCGCGGCTCGTCGCCATCTGCGGCACCCATTTCGGCGACACGAACGCCGCCGCTTCCACGTTGGCGAAGCCGGCGGCGGACAGGCGGTCGACCAGCGCGATCTTCACGTCGGCCGGCACGTTTTCCTTTTCGTTCTGCAGGCCGTCGCGCGGGCCCACTTCGACGATCTTCACTTTCTTCGGCAGGTTCATGTCGGTATCCAGTCAATATCCCGGTTCAATATCCAAGCTCGCGATCGACGACGTCCGCGACCGGCTCTCCGCGCTCCAGCTGCCCGATCTTGCCGGCGATCTGGCGCACGCTTTCGTCGCGCAGCGTCAGCGCCGAAATGTGCGGCGTGATCGTGATGCGCGGCTCTTCCCAGAACGGATGCTGCGCCGGCAGCGGCTCGTTGCGGAACACGTCCAGCGTGGCGCCGGCGATATGGCCGGACTGGATATAGGCCAGCAGGTCCGGCTCCGCCAGGTGGGCGCCGCGGGCCACGTTGATCACATACGCTCCCCGCGGCAGCTTGCCCAGGTTGGCGCGGTTCAGGATGTTGGCGGTGGCCTCCGTCAGCGGCAGCATGCAGACGACCACGTGCGTGCTGCGCAGGAACGCGTCGAGCCCGTCGTCGCCGGCAAAGCAGCGCACGCCGTCGATCGCGTCATCGGTGCGTTTCCAGGCCTGCAGCGGAAAGCCGAACGGGCGCAGGCAGTCCAGCACGCGCCGTCCCAGCGCGCCGGCGCCCATCACTCCCACGGTGAACGTATCGCGCTCGTGCGCGGCCAGCGGCCGCCATTCGCCCACGGCGGCCTGGTCGTCGTACTGGTCGAAGCGGCGGAAATGGCGCAGCACCGCGTGGACGACGTATTCGCCCATCTGCACACCCATGCCGGCATCGCCCAGGCGCACGACCGGCACGTGGCGGGGCAGGGCGCCATTCTTCAGCAGCGCATCGGCGCCGGCGCCCATCAGGAAGATCGCCTTCACTTCGGCCAGTTCGCGCAGCATCGCCTCGGGAGGCGCCCAGACCACGGCGTAATCGCAGGGCGGCAGCTTGTCGCCGCCGCTCCACGTCACGCATTGCGCCCCCGGCAGGTTGCGCGCGAAGTCGTCGGCCCACGGGGCGACGTTGCCATCGCTGCGGTACAAAAGGATGCGCATTCAGTTCTCCTCAGGCGGCGGCGCGAAAGGCCAGCAGCGGCGCGCCGTCCGTCACCTGGTCGCCCACCGCATACAAGATCTCATCCACCGTGCCGTCGTGCGGCGCGGTGATCGTGTGTTCCATCTTCATCGCTTCCATGATGACGAGCGGCTCGCCTTTCTTCACGTCCTGCCCCTGCGCCGCCAGCACGGCGACCACCTTGCCCGGCATCGGCGCGGTGAGGCGCCCGCCTTCGGCTTCGCTCTCGCCGGCATGCGCCATCGGGTCCTGGTAATGCAGCACATGGTGGCCGCCGCCGGTAAAGACGTGGAACGTGTCGCCATCGCGGCGCACGGTGCCGTGCACCGACGCATCGCCGAGCCGCACCGACAGGTCGGCGCCATCGCGCGCCAGCAGCGCCACGTCGACGGCCAGGCCGCGAATGCCCAGCTCCCAGCCGTGCGGCAGGTACGTGAACACGGGCGCGTAGTCCTTGCCCGCTTCGTCGCGGAATGCCAGCGTGCGGGCATAGCGCGCGTTCAGGCGCCAGCCCAGCGCATTGCTCCATGGGTCGCCCGGATTCGTGCCGCGCGCCTGCGCCGTCTCGTGTCCGATCAGCGCCACGGCGGCCAGTGCCAGCGCCGCCACCGGCACCGAGCGCGCCGGCGGGAACAACACCCCGGCGTTACGCTCGATCAGGCCCGTATCCAGGTCGGCGTTGGCGAACGCATCGCTTTCCACCAGGCGCTTGAGGAACGCCACGTTGCCGGCCAGCCCCACGATCTGGTACTGCGTGAGCGCCTGCGCCATGCGCGCCAGGGCCTGCTTGCGGTCGGCGCCCCAGACGATCAGCTTGGCGATCATCGGGTCGTAGAACGGCGAGATCGCATCGCCTTCGCGCACGCCCGAATCGACGCGCACCGCGGCAGGGAGGCCGGGGGTGCCGCCCACTTCGAACTGCACCGCATCCGGCGTGTCGAGGTGGCGCAGCGTGCCGATCGACGGGAGGAATCCCTTGTCGGGGTTTTCCGCGTAGATCCGGGCTTCCAGCGCATGGCCGTGGATTTTCAGGTCGTCCTGCCGTTTCGGCAGCGGCTCGCCGGCCGCCACGCGCAACTGCCATTCGACCAGGTCGGTGCCGGTGATCATTTCGGTGACCGGGTGCTCGACCTGCAGCCGGGTGTTCATCTCCATGAAGTAGAAGCTGCCGTCCTGGTTTGCGATGAACTCCACGGTGCCGGCGCCCACGTAGCCGACCGCCTTCGCGGCGGCCACGGCCGCGTCGCCCATCGCCGCGCGGCGTTCGGCGGTCATGCCCGGCGCCGGCGCTTCTTCCAGCACCTTCTGGTGCCGGCGCTGCACCGAGCAGTCGCGTTCGAACAGGTAGATGCAGTTGCCGTGCGTGTCGGCGAATACCTGGATCTCGATGTGGCGGGGGCGCTGCAGGTATTTTTCGGCCAGCACCTTGTCGTCGCCGAACGAGCTGATCGCCTCGCGCTTGCACGAGGCCAGCGCCTCCTTCAGGCTTGCGGCATTCTCGACCACGCGCATGCCCTTGCCGCCGCCGCCGGCGGAAGCCTTCAGCAGCACCGGATAGCCGATGCGGTCCGCTTCGCGCTGCAGCAGCCCGGCATCCTGGTCGTCGCCGTGGTAGCCGGGCACCAGCGGCACGCCGGCTTTTTCCATCAGCGATTTCGCCGCCGACTTCGAGCCCATCGCCCGCATCGCCGCGGCCGGCGGGCCGATGAACACCAGGCCCGCCTCATGGCAGCGTTCCGCGAACTCGGCGTTCTCGGAGAGGAAACCATAACCGGGATGGATCGCTTCGGCGCCGGTGGCCAGCGCGATGGCGATGATCTTCTCGCCGCACAGGTAGCTTTCCTTGGCGGGGGCGGGGCCCAGCAGCACGGCCTCGTCGCAGACGGCCACGTGCTTTGCGTTGGCGTCCGCTTCGGAATACACGGCCACGGTGCGGATGCCCATCCTGCGGGCGGTGGCGGCCACGCGGCAGGCGATCTCGCCGCGGTTGGCGATCAGAATTTTCTTGAACATGGGGTGTCTCCGTAATCGTTGAGCGGTGCCGCGCCCTCTGCCGGGGCGCTGGCGTTCTTACTCAGCAGCCGCAGGCTTCCTTCTGCACCGATTCCAGCGTGGCGGCGCGCGTGCGCAGGCCCAGCTTGTCCAGCAGCGCGCGGTCGTCGTTCGCTTCCGGGTTGTCGGTGGTCAGCAGCTTGTCGCCGTAGAAGATCGAGTTGGCGCCGGCCATGAAGCACATGGCCTGCACCGCTTCGCCCAGTTCGCGGCGGCCGGCGGACAGGCGCACGCGCGCCTTCGGCATCGTGATCCGGGCCACGGCGATGGTGCGCACGAATTCCAGCGGGTCGAGGCGATCCAGGCCGTGCAGCGGCGTGCCTTCCACCTGCACCAGGTGGTTGATCGGCACCGATTCCGGATACGGGTTCAGGTTCGCCAGCTGCGCGATCAGGCCGGCGCGCTGGTCGCGCGTTTCACCCATGCCAACGATGCCGCCGCAGCACACCTTCAGGCCGGCGCTGCGCACGTGGCCCAGCGTATCGAGGCGGTCCTGGTACTGGCGGGTGGAAATCACGTTGTCGTAGAACTCCGGTGCCGTATCCAGGTTGTGGTTGTAGTAATCGAGGCCGGCGGCCTTCAGGCGTTCGGCCTGGTCCGCTTCCAGCATGCCCAGCGTGGCGCAGGTTTCCAGGCCCAGCGCCTTGACTTCGCGGACCATGGTCTCGACCTTGTCCATGTCGCGGTCCTTCGGGCTGCGCCACGCGGCGCCCATGCAGAAGCGGGTGGCGCCGTTTTCCTTGGCCTGCTTCGCCGCTTCCAGCACGGTTTCGGTATCGAGGATCTTCTTCGCTTCAACGCCGGTATCGTAGCGCGCGGCCTGCGGGCAATAGCCGCAGTCCTCTTCGCAGCCGCCGGTCTTGATCGACAGCAGCGTGGCCAGTTCCACGTCGCCGTCCGGGAAGTTGGCGCGGTGCGCCTCCTGGGCACGGAACATCAGCTCGTTGAACGGCAGTTCGAACAGGGCCAGCACATCCTCGCGCGGCCAGGTGGCCGCTTCGGGCAGCGTGATCGGCGCGGTCGGGCGGTGCAGGGCGACGGTTTTCGGTTCATGCAGGGACATCGTGTTTTCCTTAGTGTTCATTCGTGTTGCGCGTTGCGTGTCACGGGTGTTGCGTGTCGGGTGTTGCTTGTTACGGGTCACGGCGGGCCGGCCAGTTGGGCAGCACCGTGAAATCGAGATGTTCGGCCGCGGCGGCGGCAGTCGGTTCGGCCAGGCGCGGCACGCGGCCCAGCAGCGGTGCCGGAATGCGGTCGGCAAGCGCCTCGATATTCTCGTCGGCGAACGTCATCTCCGGCTCCAGCGCGTTGGCCACCCAGCCCACCAGCTGCAGCCCGCGCGCGGCGATCGCCTCCACGGTCAGCAGCGCATGGTTGATGCAGCCCAGGCGCATGCCCACCACCAGCACCACCGGCAGGGCGAGCTGCTGCGCCAGGTCGGCGGTATCGTAGTCGTCGGTGAGCGGCACGCGGAAGCCGCCCACGCCTTCGACCACCGATGCATCGCTGGCGGCGGCGATTTCCACGTAGGCCGCCAGGATCGGCACCGGGTCGATCACGATGCCTTCCAGCTCGGCGGCGATATGCGGCGCGGCCGGTTCCTTCAGCAGGAACGGCGTGGTGATCGACTGCAGCAGGTGCACGTTGCCGGCCGCGGCCAGCTGGTCGCAATCGTCGTTGTGCAGCTCGCCGTCGCGCAGCACGGCGCCGGCCGCCACGGGTTTCATGCCGCAGGCCTTCACGCCCTGGCGCACCAGCGCATGCAGCAGCGCGGACGAGACCAGCGTCTTGCCGATTTCGGTATCCGTGCCGGTCACGAAGCAGGAGAAGCGGGGCGGCAAGCCTTTCGCGGCCAGCGCCGCCTGGGTTGCGGGCGCCGGCTCATCGTCGACATGCGCCACAACGCTGGCGGCACCTTCCTTTACGGGAGCGATCACCGGGTCTTCAAGTGCCATCGCGGCTCCTTTCCATGTGGGCATTCACTTCATTGATTGCGTCGACCAGCAGTGCCACGTCGGCCTCTGCATGACCGGCGGACAGCGTCACGCGCAGCCGCGCCGAATTGGCCGGCACCGTGGGCGGGCGGATGCCGCCGACCCAGATGCCGCGCTCGTACAGTGCCGCCGCGGCGGCCATCGTCGCGTCGTTGGCACCGATGACGACCGGCTGGATCGCGGTCTGCGACGGCAGCGCGCTCCAGCCCGTCAACCGCAGGCCATCGTGCCATTGTGCCACCAAACGGGCCAGGTGCGACCGGCGGTCCTGGCCCTCGCTGCCGGCGATGATGTCCAGGCTCGTCAGCAGCGCGTGGGCCAGCGCCGGCGGCGCGGCCGTGGTGAAGATATAGGGCCGGGCGCGCTGGACCAGCGTTTCGATCACGGTGGCGTGCGCGGCGACGAATGCGCCGGCCACGCCGGCGGCCTTGCCCAGCGTGCCCACGTAGACGAGGTAAGGCGAGCGCAGGCCGAAGTGTTCGAGGGCGCCCCGGCCGTTCTCGCCCAGCGTGCCGAAGCCGTGCGCATCGTCGACGATGAGCCAGGCGCCATGCTTCTCGCACAGCGCCAGCAGCTCCGGCAGGGGCGCCAGGTTGCCGTCCATCGAAAACACCGAATCGGTGACGACGATCTTGTTGCCGGCGCGGCTCGTGCCCAGCAGTTCGTCGAGCGCTTCCACGTTCGCATGCGGGTACACCTTGACGGTGGTGCGGGCCAGCCGGGCGCCATCGATCAGCGAGGCGTGGTTCAGCGCCTCGCTGAAGATTTCCGTGTCGCTGTCGCCCGCCGCCAGCGCCGTCAGCACGGCCAGGTTGGCCATGTAGCCGGTGCTGAAGTACAGCGCCCGCGCCTCGACGAGGTGCGGGCCGGCGAAGTCCGCCAGCCGTTCTTCCAGCACTGCATGGGCGCGGCCGTGGCCGCTGATCAGGTGCGAGGCGCCGCTGCCGGCGCCATAGAGTTGCGTGCCTTCGCGCAGCGCGGCCGTGATGGCGGGATGCGCGGCCAGGCCCAGGTAATCGTTGCTGCAGAAGGCCAGCAGCTCGCGCCCGTCGACCGTCGCGCGCGGGCCGCACGGCGTGTCGACGGTGCGGCGCGTGCGGATCAGGTGCTTGTCGCGCAGCCCTTGCAGGTTCGCGTCCAGTTTATCCAGCAGTTCCATCAGCCCTCCGCCAGCGTTTGTTCGAACACGGCCTGGGTGCGCGCGACGAGGCCGTGGATTTCCTCGTCGTCCAGGATATACGGCGGCATCAGGTAGACGGTCGAGCCGATCGGCCGCAGCAGCAGTTCCCGCCGCGTGGCGTTGGCGAAGAAGCGGCGCGAGAACGTCCTGTCGACCCCGGTCGCGTCGAATGCCCAGATCATGCCGCGGTTGCGCAGGTTGGCCACCCGCTCATGGCCGGCCAGCGGCGCCAGCGCGCTGCCCAGCTTTGCCGCGCGGGCGCGGTTCGCCTCCAGCACGTTGTCTTCCTCGAAGATGTCGAGCGTGGCCAGCGCGGCGCGGCAGGCCAGCGGATTGCCCGTGTACGAATGCGAGTGCAGGAAGCCGCGCGTGATGTCGGCGCTGTAGAACGCCTGGTAGATCGCTTCTTTCGTGAGCACGAGCGAGAGCGGCAGGTAGCCGCCGCTGATGCCTTTCGACAGCGTGACGAAATCCGGCCAGATGCCGGCCTGCTCGCAGGCGAAAAAGGTGCCGGTGCGGCCGCAGCCCACGGCGATCTCGTCGAGGATCAGGTGCACCTGGTGGCGGTCGCAAAGCTCGCGCACCAGTTGCAGGTACAGCGGATCGTGCATGGCCATGCCGGCCGCGCATTGCACCAGCGGTTCGATGATGATCGCCGCGATCCGGCCGGCTTTCTCTTCGAACAGCCGCTGCACGTCGGCGGCGGCGCGGCGCGCCACGTCCTGCGCCGTTTCGCCATCGGCGGCCTGGCGCGCGTCCGGCGACATTACGGTCTGCGTCGCGCGCAGCAGCGGGCCGTAGGCATCCTTGAACAGCGCCACGTCGGTGACGGCCAGCGCGCCGATCGTTTCGCCGTGGTAGCTGCCCTGCAGGCAGACGAACTCCTGCTTTTCGCTGCGCCCCGCGTTGCGCCAGGCATGGAAACTCATCTTCAGCGCGATCTCGACCGCCGAGGCGCCGTCCGACGCATAGAACGCATGGCCCAGCGCGCCGCCCGTCAGCGCGGACAGCCGCTCGGACAACCGGATCACCGGCTCGTGCGTGAAGCCGGCCAGCATCGCGTGCTCCAGCCTGTCGAGCTGGTCGCGCAGCGCCGCGTTGATGCGCGGGTTGGCGTGGCCGAACAGGTTGACCCACCACGAGCTGATCGCGTCGAGGTAGCGGCGGCCGTCATGGTCGTACAGCCAGGCGCCGCGGCCGTGGCTGACGGGGATCAGCGGCACAGTCTCGTGGTGCTGCATCTGTGTGCACGGGTGCCACACGCTCTTCAGGCTGCGCGCCACCCAGTCGCTGTTGTCGTCACTGGTACGGTTCGTCAAAACTCGGTTACTCCAAAATCAGTTGAGCCAGGCAGGCTTGCGCTTCTCGAGGAACGCCGCCACCCCTTCGCGCCCTTCGCCGGACGCGCGGATCTGCGCGATGCGGTGCGCGGTATCGGCGATCAGCGTATCGGTCACCGGCTGGCCGGCGATTTCGCTCACCAGCGCCTTGGCCTGCCGTACGGCGTTCGGGCTGTTGGCGGCAAGCGCATTGGCGATCGCATCGACCTGGCCGTCCAGCGTGGCGGCGGTGGCGATATCGTGCACCAGGCCGATGCGCAGCGCTTCCCTGGCATTGAAACGTTCGGCGGTGAGGAAGTAACGCCGCGCGGCGTTCTCTCCCATCGCCTTGATGACATACGGCGAGATGGTGGCCGGGATCAGGCCCAGCTTCACTTCGCTCAGGCAGAAGTGCGCGTCGTCGGCGGCGATCGCGATATCGCACGCGGCCGCCAGGCCCACGCCGCCGCCGAAGCAGTCGCCGTGCACCTTCGCCACCACGGGCTTCGGGCAGGCATAAATAATGCGCAGCATGTTCGCCAGCTGCATCGCGTCGGCGCGGTTTTCCTCTTCCGAGTAGCCGGCCATTTTCTTCATCCAGTTCAGGTCCGCGCCGGCGCAATAGGCCGTGCCGTTCGCGGCCAGCACGATGACGCGGATGCCGTCGACCTGGCCCAGCGCCGTGAAGGCGGCCGTCAGCTCGGCGATCGCCTGTTCGTTGAACGCGTTGCGCACTTCCGGGCGGTTCAGCGTGACCGTGGCGATGCTGCCGGCGGTGTCGATGGTGAGGGTGTCGTAGTTCATGTGTTGTTCCTGGGTTGCCGGTTACATGCGGAAGACACCGAACTTCGTGTCCGGGATCGGCGCGTTCAGCGCCGCCGAGAGGCCCAGCCCGAGCACCATGCGGGTATCGGCCGGGTCGATGATGCCATCGTCCCACAGCCGTGCGCTGGCATAGTACGGGTGGCCCTGGTGTTCGTATTGTTCCTTGATCGGCTGCTTGAAGGCGGCTTCCTCGTCCTGCGACCATTGTCCGCCCTTTGCCTCGATGCCATCGCGTTTCACGGTGGCCAGCACGGAGGCGGCCTGCTCGCCGCCCATTACCGAGATGCGCGCGTTGGGCCACATCCACAGGAAGCGCGGCGAATAGGCGCGGCCGCACATGCCGTAGTTGCCGGCGCCGAAGCTGCCGCCGATGATCACGGTGAACTTCGGCACCGCGGCGGTGGCCACCGCGGTGACCATCTTGGCGCCGTTGCGGGCGATGCCCTCGTTTTCGTACTTGCGGCCCACCATGAAGCCGGTGATGTTCTGGAGGAAGACCAGCGGAATCTTGCGCTGGCAGCACAGTTCGATGAAGTGCGTGCCCTTCAGCGCCGATTCCGAGAACAGGATGCCGTTGTTGGCGATGATCCCCACCTGCATGCCGTGGATGTGGGCAAAGCCGCACACCAGCGTGGTGCCGTAGCGGGCCTTGAATTCGTCGAATTCGCTGCCGTCGACGATGCGGGCGATCACCTCGCGGATATCGAAGGGCTTGCGCGTGTCGACCGGAATGACGCCGTACAGCTCTTCCGGCGCATATTTCGGCTCGACGGTCTCGCGCACGGGGAACTGCGGCTTTTGCCGGTTCAGGTGCGAAACGATGTTGCGGGCCAGCGACAGCGCATGGGTATCGTTCTGCGCCAGGTGGTCCGCCACGCCGGACAGGCGGGTGTGCACGTCGCCGCCGCCCAGGTCCTCGGCCGTCACCACTTCGCCGGTGGCCGCCTTCACCAGCGGCGGGCCGCCCAGGAAGATCGTGCCCTGTTCCTTGACGATGATCGATTCGTCGCTCATCGCCGGCACGTAGGCGCCGCCGGCGGTGCATGAGCCCATCACCACGGCGATCTGCGGGATGCCCTGCGCGGACAGGTTGGCCTGGTTGTAGAAGATGCGGCCGAAGTGGTCGCGGTCGGGGAAGACTTCATCCTGGTTCGGCAGGTTGGCGCCGCCCGAATCGACGAGGTAGATGCACGGCAGCCTGTTCTGCTCGGCGATCTCCTGCGCGCGCAAATGCTTCTTCACCGTGACCGGGTAGTAGGTGCCGCCCTTCACGGTGGCATCGTTGCAGACGACGACGCATTCCTGGCCCGATACGCGGCCGATGCCGGTGATGATGCCGGCCGATGGCGCGGCGTCATCGTACATTTCGTAGGCCGCCAGCTGGGAAAATTCGAGGAACGGCGTGCCGGGATCGAGCAGCATGCGCACGCGCTCGCGCGGCAGCAGTTTGCCGCGCGCCGTGTGCTTCGCGCTGGCCGCCTCGCCGCCGCCCTCGGCCACCCTGGCGACACGGGCGCGCAAGTCGTCCACCAGCGCCCCCATGGCGGCGGCGTTGGCGCGGAAGTCTTCGCTGCGCGGATTGAGTTTGCTGTCGATGTGCGGCATGCGGTGTCCCCTTTATTCTTTGGTCGGAAAGTCTCCGTCGACGTAGAACCAGCGCGGCGTGCCGCCCAGGGCCGGATCCGGCTCGCGCAGGAAGCGGCTGATCTCGTGCAGCCGCTGCCCCTTGCCGTGCTGGCGGAAGCGCGCCACGAATTCCACGTAGTCCTGGCCCGGGTGGTCTTCTTTACGTTGACGTAAACGTAAAGTCGATTTTACCTCAAGTCCCAGCCACTGCAACGGCTCATCCGGATCAATGATACGTTCGGCCGGGCGGGTACTCGGGTGCCACGTGGCCCGCAGGTAAAGTTCGTTCTTCAGCGTGTAGGCGGTATAGCGGGAGCGCATCAGCAGCTCGGCCGTAGCGGGCAATGCGCTGCCGTCGGCGAAGCCGTCGAGATACGGGCCGCAGCAGGCCGCCAGCGACGGCCCGCCGCCGCAAGGGCACCCGGCCGGGATCTTCGTCTTGGACATGGCAAGTCGGACAATGAAAAGGCGACATTATCCGCCATATCGCCGCGGCGGCGCTCGCACGACGAAAAGTTGCCAAAACCGGGGTCTGACCCCAAATCCAAGGAACATTTCCTGAAACCGGGGTCTGACCCCGGTTCCAGGAAATATTTGCTGAAATTCAATTCCGCCAGGCGAGGAAGTCGAGGGCGAACGGGGTTTGCCGGCCGGTCATCAGGTCGGCCAGGAGGGCGGCGGTGCCGCAGGCGAACGTGAAGCCGAGCGGGCCGTGGCCCACGTTCAGCCACAGGTTGCCGTGCCGCGTAGGGCCCAGCAGCGGGGCGCTGTTGGGGGTGGCGGGGCGCAGACCGGCCCACGGTTCGAGGCGGCTGTAGTCGGCGGCGTCCGGCATCGTTTCGCGCACCAGGCGCGCCAGGCCGGCCACGCGGCGTTCGTCCAGCGCCGTGTCTTCGCCCACCATGTCGACCATCGCCGCCACGCGCAACCGGCTGCCGATCCGGGCGTACAGCGTCTTGCGCTCGAAGTCCGTCACGCTGATGTCCGGCGCGGTGTGCCCGGGGCCGATCGGCGCGCTCAGGCTGTAGCCTTTCAGCGGATACAGCGGCAGCCCGACGCCGGCGGTGGCCGCCAGCGTGCGGCTCTGGATGCCGGCCGCCAGCACGAAGTGCTCGCCGCCGACCCGGCCCCGGTCCGTTTCGACCGCCGCGACCTTGCCGTTTTCCGTAATCAGGCGCGTGGCATTGGCGTGGATGATGCCGTCGAAACGGGGGTGGGCATGCAACCGCCGCTCCAGCGCCACGCAGAACGCATGACAGTCCGCCACCGCTTCGCCGGCATTGAAGATGCCGCCGGCAAGCCGCGGCGCCAGCGCGTCCAGCGCGGGCTCGATGTCCGCGGTTTCGGCACCGGTCAGCACGCGGCGGCGGTCGTCGGGATCGGCCTTGGCGACGGCAGCGTCGAACGCGGTCCGGGAACGGTAGACCACCAGCTTGCCGGCATCGCGCCAGCCGAATTCCGCCAGCGGCACCGTGGTTTCCAGCCGCGCCATCATGCGCCGGCTGTGCTCTCCCAGTTCCAGCAGCTTGACGGTGGTGCGCCGGTTGCTGGCCGCATTGCAGTTGGCAAGGAACCGCGCAAGCCAGCGCCACTGCCGCAGGTCCGCTTCCGGCCTGAAGCGCAGCGGGCCTGCCTGCTGGAACATCCAGCGCAAGGCCTTCAGCGGCACGCCGGCATCGGCCAGCGGCGCCACGTAGCGGTAGCTGAGCTGCCCGCCGTTGCGGTAGCTGGCGCCGCCGCCCGCGCCCGGCGCGCGTTCGAGCAGCGCGACGCGAAAGCCCGCCTCCAGCAGCCACCAGGCCGAGGTGAGGCCGACGACCCCGCCGCCGATGACGACCACCTGGTATTGCTTCGCCTGCATGCTGCCGTTGCCTCCGATCCGGTGCGAGCAGCGAGCTTACGCGCCGCGCCGCCCGTGCCGCCAATGAAAGCTGATGCGGCGGCCATAACCCAGGGTGATGCCGCGACAATTTACCGACAATTTCGTGACCAAATGGCCTCATTGCGGGCTCGGCCGGTTTCTATAATGGCCATCCCGCCTTGCCAGGAGAACCCGATGCGCCGCCCGCAGTTGCCCGCCCTGCTGATCGTTTCATTGTCGATGCTGGCCGCCTGCGGCGGCGGCGGTGGCGCTGCGCCGGCCCCGGGCGGCAACCAGCCGCCACCCGTGCCGCCGCCGGCCGTGCCGGTCAGCGCCGCCTACCCGACCATGGCGGCCGTGAAGACGCGCGTGGCCGCCGACACCTGGGCAACGCTGATCGAAGTGCCGCGCCGGATGGCGGACGTGGTGGTGCCCGACCGCCAGCTGCGCATCGGCACTGCCGCGGGAACCGTCGCCTGGCAGCCGCCGGCTGGCTGGAGCCTGGTCGATTTCGCCCTGCATCCGTCGCGCGAAATCACCGCCGTGCTGTCCGATGGTGCCACCTTGCGGCTGCTACGGCTCGACCGCCAGGGCACGGTGCTGGCGCAGACGGGGTTCGACGACCCGCAGGTGGCGCTCGATCCCTATTTCGGCCCCGCGAATTCGATCCGCGACCGACGCGCACTGGCACCATGGAAAACGCGCGACGCGGTGCGCATCGCACCCGTGGGCGAGGAGGTGGCGCTGGCGTTGCGCTCCGGCGCCAACGCGGTCGTTGCCTACCGGCTCGATGGCGCGTGGCGCCAGCGCTGGCGTACGCTGGTCGAACCGGGTGTCCACCTGGAAGCGAGCCATCTGCTTGGCGGCACCCACGATCCGTTCGAGGGCCTGGAAAATCACTGGCAGTTGTGGATGGATGCGGATGCGCAGGGCAGGGTGGTCGTCGGCGTGTCGATGTCCATGCATCGCACCGAACTGGCCGAGGGCCACGCGCGGCAGTTCGGCGAAACGCTGCCGGCCGGCTTCACCGACGGCGTGCTGGCGACGTCGCTGGCGGCGGACGGCCGGCGCCTCGCGATGACACCGGTCGCCACTGCCGGCAAGTCGGAACTGCATGCGCTGCGCTGGGCGAACGACACGGTGCTGCTGGCCGGGCGCGTGCGCACCTCGCAGGCGGCGGACGGCACCGGCTGGGACGGCTGGCTGGCCCGCGTGCGGCCGGGCGAGGCGCGAGCGCTTTCCTACCGCCTGGTCGATGTCGACCGTGGCGACGTGATCTTCGATGTCGCGCAGCTGGGCGACGGCCGCGTGCTGGTGGCCGGCAGCACCGGCTACACGCAAAACGCCGGCGGCGAGAGCGTATCGGAAGCCACCGCGCCGCTGCTGGCACGCGTGGAGGAACAAGGCACCGGCATCCGCCGCGTCACGCTGGCGGCCGGTCCGCGCGGAAACCAGGTGCGCTCGCTTGCGGCATGGAACGCGAACTGGCTGCTGGCCGGCTTCGACAATGCGCCGGGCACCCATTCGGCCGACGGCGATCCGGCATTGCTCACCGCGGACGGCTGGCTGCGCGAGACCGCGCTGCCGGCGGAATGAATGCCATGCGGGCGGCATGCCGCCCGCATGGCATTTACTTTTTCATCGTGCGCACCAGCGCGATGTTGGCCTTCTGCTCCTGCGTGAACGTGGCCAGCAGCTCGGCCGCCTCCTTCCTGTCCAGCGAATCTTCCATCATCACGTAGAAGCCGGCGTGCAACATGGCGAACGACGCCAGCGCGTAGTCCCGGCTGGTCAGCCCCTGCTTCGCCAGTGCGGCCCTGGCGGTCTTGTCCGCCTCGATCGTGCGGACCAGGCCCTCGACGGTGGGGTTGTCGCCGGCCGTGCCGTCGTCATCGTTTCCCTGCCTGTGGCCCACCGCGACCAGGTCGGGCTCGGCGGCTTTCATCCTGTTCATGACCCCTTGCGTGAGCAGGTAATGGTCGGGACTGGCGGCGGCCATGGCCGGCACGGCACAGCAGATGCCCGCGGCAAGCAGCGCGGCGGCGAAGGTATGGGTGAGTTTCATCGTGCCCCCGGGGTCAGGCCGGCCCCGCACGTTTTCATGCGGGGCGAAGAGGCGTCCATTCTCCATCGCCGTTAAACTGTGAGGTATAGGAGAATTGTCATGATTTTGCAGCAAGCCCAGGAACCCGCCAACCAGAAGCCCGACGCATCGAAGCCGGACGCACAGTCCGCCGCGGCGAAGCCGGATTCTTCGCCGCTGTACATGCAGATCGCGCGCAAGCTGACGGACGACGTGCGCGCGGGCCGCTACCAGGTGGACCAGGCGCTGCCGTCCGAGCGCACGCTGTCGGAGCAGCTCAATGTGTCGCGCGTCACGGCGCGCAAGGCCATCGACCAGCTGGTGGAACAGGGCCTCGTGGTGCGCAAGCGGGGCTCCGGCAACTATATCGCGCCGCGCATCGAGCAGCCGCTGTCGAACCTGTCGAGCTTTTCCGAGCAGCTGCAGCAGCGTGGCTACAAGCCCGGTTCGCGCTGGCTGCGGCGCGGCATCGTCATCGCCAGCGCGGATGAGCAGATGAGCCTCGGCCTGTCGCCGAACACGAAGGTGGCGCGGCTGGAGCGGCTGCGCTATGCGGACGACGTGGCGATGGCCTATGAAGTGAGCGTGCTGCCGGCCACCGTGGTGCCCGATCCGGATGCGATCGGCGACTCGCTGTACCAGTTCCTCGAAGGGGTCGGCAAGCCGCCGGTGCGCGCGCTGCAGCATATCCGGGCAATGAATGCGTCCGCCGAACTGGCGCGGCAGCTCGACGTGGCCGAAGGCATGGCCGTGCTGTTCATCACCCGCATCGCCTACCTCGGCAGTGGCGAGGCGGTCGAGCTGACACACTCGTATTGCCGCAGCGATCACTACGACTTCGTGGCGGAAATGCGGCGCGGCTGAAATATCGGGCGCCTGTCACCGAAGCGTCATCGAAGCGCCGGCGGTTTGGCATTACACTGGTTGCATGCTGAAAACCGAAACCCCGAGCAGCGAGCATGCGCAGCTGGACCAGTACCCGGTAGCCGAACTGGTGACCGCGTTCATCGACGACCAGCTGGGTGCCGTGCAGGCGGTGCGCGCCGCCGCGCTGCCGATCGCCGCCGCGGTCGAAGCGGCCGTGTCCCGCATCGAAGCGGGCGGCCGGCTGATCTACGTGGGCGCCGGCACTTCCGGGCGGCTCGGCGTACTGGACAGCGTGGAACTCTATCCCACCTTTTCGTGGCCGCACGACCGTGCGCTGGCGCTGCTGGCCGGCGGCAGGAGCGCGATGTTCGCCGCCGTCGAAGGGGCCGAAGACGACCGCGCGCAGGGTGCGCGCGACCTGCAGGCGACCGGCCCCACCGCCAGCGACGTGGTGCTGCTGCTGGCCGCTTCCGGCGCCACGCCCTATGTGCTGGGTGCATTGCACGCCGCGCGCGAGGCCGGCGCGCTCACGATCGGCATCGCCAACAACACCGGTTCGCCGGTGGCCGGCGAAGCGCATGTGGGCATCACGCTCGATACCGGCGCGGAAGTCATCTCCGGCAGCACGCGGCTGAAAGCCGGCACGTCGCAGAAGATCGTGCTGAACACGATTTCCAGCGCGATCATGGTCCGGCTGCACAAGGTGTACCGGAACTTGATGGTAGACTTGAAACCCACCAATGCCAAGCTGTTCGCGCGCACGGTGCGCCTGACGGTGCATGCCACCGGCGCCGATGAAGCCGCCGCGCGCGCCGCGCTGGAGGCGTGCGGGTTCCACGTCAAGGTGGCGATCGTCGCACTGCTGAAAAAGGTGCCGGTGCCGCAGGCCGAGAGCCTGCTGGCACGAGCCGGAGGCAGCGTGCGCGGGGCCCTGAATGCCTGATGTGCCGGCTGCATCCGCCAGATAAGTTCGATCAGGATGCAATGAAAGCAAGGATGTAATGAAAGCAGTGCAGCGCAACCCCTGGTGGTGGGTGCCCACCCTCTACTTCGGCCAGGGCATTCCCTATTTCGCCGTCATGTCCCTGTCGCTGGTGATGTACAAGAACACCGGCTTCTCCAATACCGACATCGCGTTCTACACGTCGTGGCTGTACCTGCCGTGGGTGATCAAGCCGCTGTGGGCGCCGGTGGTCGAGATGTTCGGCACCAAGCGCCAGTGGACCGTGGTGCTGCAGGGCGTGGTGGGCGTGGCGCTGGCGCTGGTGGCGTTCACCACGCACCTGCCGGCGTTCTTCCAGGTGAGCCTTGCCGTGCTGTGGCTGATGGCGTTCGCGTCCGCCACGCACGATATCGCGGCGGACGGTTTCTACATGCTGGCGTTGCAGCAGAAGGAACAGGCGGCCTACGTGGGCGTGCGCAGCACGTTCTACCGGCTGGCCAACATCACGGGGCAGGGCGCGCTGGTGGCGCTGGCCGGCATCCTGATCAACCGCACCGGCGATCCGCACACGGCATGGTCGATCGTGTTCGGCCTGCTGGGCGCGGTGTTCGCGCTGCTGTGCGCCTGGCACTTCTTCATGCTGCCCCGTCCCGCCGCCGACACGCGGGCGCGCCTGAAGGGCAACCCCTTTGCCGAATTCATCCTCACATTCGCCGCGTTCTTCCGGAAAAAGGGCATCCTGACGATCCTCGGTTTCCTGTTGCTGTTCCGCCTCGGCGAATCGCAACTGCTGAAGATGGCCGTGCCGTTCCTGCTCGATCCGGTCGCCGAGGGCGGCCTGGGGCTGGACAACACGCAGGTCGGCTTCGTCTACGGCACCGTCGGCATCATCGCGCTGACGGTCGGCGGGCTGCTGGGCGGCGTGGCGATCGCCCGCTTCGGCCTGAAACGCTGCCTGTGGCCGATGGCATTCATCCTGCACGTGCCGGGGCTCGTGTTCGTCTACCTGTCGCAGACGCAGCCCGACAATATCGCACTGATCACGGTGGCGATGGCGGTCGAGCAGTTCGGCTACGGCTTCGGCTTCGCCTCCTACCTGATGTACATGATCATGGTGTGCGAGGGCGAGCACAAGACCGCGCATTATGCGATCTGCACCGGCTTCATGGCGCTGGGCATGATGGTGCCGCAGATGGCCAGCGGCTACCTGCAGCAGATCATGGGCTACCAGCATTTCTTCATCTGGGCCTGCCTGGCGACGATTCCCGCCTTCGCGATGACCGCGCTGGTGAAGATCGATCCGCAGTTCGGGCGGAACTGACCCGGAATAAACGGGCAGACCTGGTGCCGGGCAGCCTTCCACGGGAAGGGATGCCGGGCACTGGTTTTTGCAGGCAATCCAGGCGGCCCTGGCGCGCCGCCGCCTAGCAGGACAGGGGCCGGACAGCGGCTGGTATTACAATATTGCCGCTATTTTGACAGGAGTGGTCTTGGCTTTCGATCGTAACAAGCGGCTTTTGCTTTCCGCCGGCGCGGCAGGCGCCCTGGCGGCGTTGATGAGTGCGTGCACCACATCGCCGACGCGCCCCGACGTGGCCGCGGGCCCTTCCCCCGCCGGCGGCCCGGTTCCGCATCCCGAACCACCGCGCTACACGGGCGAGCAGCCGCCTGCCGCGCCGCGCGAGTTCCGCGCCGCGTGGGTGTCCACCGTGGCCAACATCGACTGGCCCAGCCGCAGCAACGCGCCGCCCGCGAAGCAGCAGGCGGAAGCGATCGCGATCCTGGACCGTGCCAGGGCGCTGAACCTGAATGCGATCGTGCTGCAGGTGCGGCCCAGCGCCGATGCCATCTATCCTTCGAAGCTGGAGCCCTGGTCGGAGTTCCTCACCGGCCGCTCGGGCAAGGAGCCGGTGCCGGCGTGGGACCCGCTGCAGTTCTGGATCGCCCAGGCCCATGCGCGCGGCCTCGAACTGCATGCCTGGTTCAATCCCTACCGCGCCCGCCACGGGGCGGCGCGCACGCCGCTGGCGAAAGACCATATCGCCAATACCACGCCGCAGGCCGTCAAGACCTACGGCAAGCTGCTGTGGATGGACCCGGGCGAGGAGGCGGCATCGCAGCACACGCTGAGCGTGATCCTCGACGTGGTGCGCCGCTACGACATCGACGGCGTGCACATGGACGATTATTTCTATCCGTACCCGATCGAGGCTCCGGCCGCCTCCGGCGGCGAAGCGGCGGCGCTGGATACGCCGTCGTGGCAAAAGCCGGAAGTGGAGTTCCCCGACCAGCCGTCGTGGCAGCGCTACGTGCGCGGCGGCGGCACGCTCGACCGCGCTTCGTGGCGGCGCCAGAACGTGGACCGGCTGATCGAGCAGATCTACCTCGGCATCCGCCGCGAAAAGGCGTGGGTGAAGTTCGGCATCAGCCCGTTCGGCATCGGCCGTCCGGATCGCCGGCCGCGCGGCATCGCTGGCTTCTCGCAGTACGACAAGCTGTACGCGGATGCCGAACTGTGGCTGCAGAAGGGCTGGCTCGACTACCTGGCGCCGCAGCTGTACTGGCCGATCGCGCAGGCGCCGCAGGCGTATCCGGTGCTGCTCGATTACTGGCTGGCGCAGAACACGCGCGGCCGCCATGTGTGGCCGGGCCTGTTCACCAGCCGCGTCGCCGATGGCTCGGCGAAGCCGTTCGGGCCGAACGAGATCGTGCAGCAGATCGATGTCACGCGCAGCCGGCCCGCCGCGCAGGGGCACGTGCACTTCTCGATCGCGCCGCTGATGCAGAACCGCGGCGGCCTGTACGACCGGCTGAAGGCGATGAGCTACCCGAGCGCGGCGCTGGTGCCGGCGTCGCCGTGGCTGGGCGACCGCGCACCCGAGGCGCCGACGGTGACCGTGAAACGCGGCGAGAACGGCCTGGCCGTGGCGTTCGGCACGGCGAAGAACGCCGTCACCTTCGCGATCTGGGCCCGCTACGGCGACGAGTGGCGCTTCACCGTCGCGCCGGCCGGCGGCGGCGAGGTGGTGCTGCGCGACCTGGCCGGCGTGCCGGCGCGCTCGGTGGTGGTCACCGCCGTCGACCGGGTCGGCAACGAGAGCCTGCGCGTCAGCGCAAAAGTGTGATGGAAGCCTTTGATACCGGCCTGGGCATCGACGCCGGCGGCACGCAGACGCGCTGGGCGCTGGCCGATGTGGCCGGCACCATCGTGGCCGAGGGCCAGGTGGCCGGTTCCTCCGCGCTGCAGATGGCCAGCCCGGAAGGGCGCGCCCGGCTGCGCGCCACGTTCGAGGCACTGGCCGGCGACGTGCTGGCCCATGGCCGCCCGCGGCGCATCACCGCCGGGCTGACCGGATTCGGCGGCGATACGCGGCTGCTGGCCGAATGGCTGGCCGAGCTGCTCGGCGTGGCGCCGCAGGAAATCAGCCTGTGCAACGATACCGAGATCGCCTACCTGGACGCGTTCGAACCGGGCGGCGGTTACCTCGTCTATGCCGGCACCGGCTCGATCGCCGCGTTCATCGATACCGATGGGACATTCCACCGCGCCGGCGGCCGCGGCGTGGTGCTCGACGACGGCGGCGGCGGCTTCTGGATCGCCCGCGAGGCGATGCGCCGCATCTGGCGCCGCGAGGACGAACAGCCCGGCGCCTGGCAGGCATCGCCGCTGGCGCACGCGGTGTTCGACCATGTGGGCGGCAGCGACTGGTCGTTCTCGCGGCAGTTCATCTACACGCGCGAGCGCGGCGAGATCGGGCAGCTGGCGCTGGCCGTGGCCCGCAGCGCGGACGCGGACGCGGAAGCGCGCGATATCCTGCGGCAGGCCGGGCGCGAGCTGGCCCGGCTGGCGCAGGCGCTGGTGGCGCGCCTCGGAGCGCGGCCCATCGTGCTGTCGGGCCGCGCGGCCGAACTGCATCCGCTGGTCGCGCAGGCGATGCGCGACGCGTTGCAGGAAGGGTCCAATGAGACGCTGGTACTCGAACAAAGAACGGCGCGGCCGCACGCGGCGGCCGCGCGCCTGGCCATCCGGCCAAACCTGATACCCTGACACGATGACAAAGATCCTGCTCGCCACCCTGTTCGCCGCCGCGCTGGCCGGCTGCGCCACCACGCCGCCGGCGCCGCCCTACCAGCTCGATCACTCGCTGACATCGAAGGGGCAGAGCAGCCGCGTGCGCTTCATCGTGCTGCACTACACGGTCGCCGACCTGGAACGCTCGAAAATGCTGTTGACGGAGAAGGAAGTCAGCGCGCACTACCTGCTGACCGATACGCCGCAGCCGAAGTTCTACGCGCTCGTCGATGAAAAGAACGCCGCCTGGCATGCCGGCGTGTCGAGCTGGAAGACGTTCACGAACCTGAACAACAGCTCGATCGGCATCGAGATCGTCAACCCCGGCTTCACGCTGACGCCGGACGGCCGCCGCCAGTACTATCCTTTCCCGCAGGCGCAGATCGACCAGCTGATCCCGCTGCTGAAGGACCTGGTCAAGCGGCACAGCGTGGCGCCGGAAAACATCCTCGCCCACTCGGACATCGCGCCGCAGCGCAAGCAGGACCCGGGGCCGCTGTTCCCGTGGAAGCAGCTGGCGGATGCGGGCCTGGTGCAGTGGCCGGACGCGAACGCCGTCGCCCAGGCCAGGGCGCGCTTCGACGCCGCGCTGCCGGATATCGCGTGGTTCCAGCAAAAGCTGGCGCAGCACGGCTACGCGGTGCCGAACACCGGCGTGCTGGACGAAGCCACGCACAACGTGCTGGTGGCGTTCCAGACCAAGTACCGGCAGGCGAACTGGGATGGCTGGCCGGATGCGGAAAGCGCGGCGATCCTGGAGGTGCTGACGGCACCGAAGCCGGTGCCGCCGGCGAATCCGGCGCCGGCCGTGTCCCCGGTAAAACCCTGAAGCGTTGCGCCGGCGCGGCGTTTCTCCTATCCTGACCGTTCCGTAGAAGGAGAACCGATGCGCCTGCGCCATATCGAAGTCTTCCACGCGATCATGCAGGTCGGCACCATCAGCGGCGCCGCCCAGGTATTGCACATTTCGCAGCCGGCGGTCACGAAGGTGCTGCAGCACTGCGAGCTGCAGCTCGGCATGCCGCTGTTCGAGCGCGTGCGCGGCAAGCTGATTCCGAAGCCGGAGGCGCACCGGCTGTTCGCCGAAACGGAAAAGCTGCACCGCGACCTGCAGGGCATCCGCCGGCTGGCCGCCGGCCTGAAGGGGCGGGCGGTCGAGACCATCCGGCTGGTATCGACACCGACGCTGGCGGTCTCGGTGCTGCCGCAGGCGATGAGCGCATGGCGGCGCGATTTCCCCACCACGCGCTGCGAGCTGGCCACGCACCACACGGGCGAGATCGTCAACATGCTGCGGCTTGGCGAGGCGGACTTCGGCCTGTCGCTGCAGGACCCGCGGCACCCCGGCATCATCGCCGAACCGATCGCGCATGGCGTGATGACGGCGATCGCGCCGCCGGGCACATGGCGCGACGACGAACTGGCCATGCCGCTGTCGCCGTGCGGCCTGCAGGGAGAACTGATCGGCTATGCCGACAACGATCCGCTCGGCGAACTGGTGGTGGCCGCGTGCGAGGCCCAGGGGGTTCACCCGACGTTCCACACCGTGGTGCAGACCTACCAGATCGCCCGCTCGCTGGTCGAAGCCGGCGGCGGCATGGCGGTGGTGGACCCGTTCACGGCGGCGTCCTCCACGCGCATCCAGCGCCGGCCCCTCGACCCGGATCTCGGCGTTGCGCTGTACCTGCTGGCGGCCGGCCACGCGCCGCTGTCGCACGGTGCGCGCCGGCTCGCCGACTGCATCGCGCAGGCGGCCCGCGCCTGCACCGGCGCGCATGGGGCTGCGCCATGATCCGCACCGTCACCAGCGAGCAGGTACCAGGCCACCCGGATTACCGGCACCTGTCCACCATCGCCGGCATCGACATCGACCTGCGCTATGCGACACGCGACAACTTCGTGGGCCGCGACCTGTATTCGCCGCTCGATTGCGCGTGGCTGCACCGCGAGGCGGCCGGCGCCATCGAACGCGCCGTCGCCCTGCTGGCGGCACGGCGGCCGGGTTGCAGGCTGCTGGTCCTCGATGCGCTGCGGCCGCACCGCGTGCAGGAGCAGTTGTGGGAAGCGCTGGCCGGTACCGAACTGCGCATGTACCTGGCCGACCCGGCGCGCGGCTCGATCCATTCGTATGGCATGGCGGTGGATGTGACGATCACCGGCGAGGACGGCTGCGAGCTCGACATGGGCACCGGCTTCGACGACATGAGCGACCTGTCGCATCCGGCGCTGGAGCGGGAGATGCTGGCCGGCGGCCGCCTGAGCCCGCAGCAGGCCGGCAACCGCCAGCTGTTGCGCGACGCGATGTCCGGCGCGGGTTTCGCCGGCATCAACAGCGAGTGGTGGCATTTCGACTGCGGTGACCGGGATGCGGTGCGGGCGGGCTATATCCGGGTACTTTGAACAAAACCGATAGTGACTGGTGTCAGACACTTTTTTCTGGATGGATTCACCCGGAAAAGGTGTCTGACACCGGTTTTAGTGCACTAACTGAACCGTATTACTGGCAGCTACTGGCCTTCAACCTACATCGCCGGGGCGCTGCTGCTGTTGGCGGTCCAGTCGATCAGCGCGTCGACGATGCCCCGTCCCACGCCGTTGGCCATGTTGCTGTGATTGATGATGGCCACCACGATGCACTGCTCGCCGTTCGCATCCGGCACGTAGCCTGCCACCGCCACGCCGTCGCGCAGCGTGCCGGTCTTGATGCGGGCGCGGGAGGCGGCCTGGCTGCCCTTGAGCCGGCGCTTCATCGTGCCGTCGACGCCCACGATCGGCAGGCTGGCCTGGAATTCCGGCGCCCACGGCGATTCCCCGGCGGCGTTCAGCACGGCGGCCAGCTGCACCGGCCGCAGCCGCTCGGTGCGCGACAGGCCGGAACCGTTTTCCAGCACCATGCCGCTGTCGTCGATGCCGTGCCGCTTGAACCAGCCGCGGATCACCGCCTCGGCGCGCGCCTGCGTGGTGGCCGGCATGCCGGATGCCTCGCCGCCGCCGTGGTTCGCCATCAGCATCGCCAGCCGCTGGCCGGCCGGCAGCGGGCGGCTGCCCAGCGTTTCGTCCGGCAGCAGGCTGCCCAGCGACAGGTACAGCATGCGCGCCAGCGCGTTGTCCGATACCTTCATCGTGTCGCGCACCAGCTCCGGCAGCGCGCGGGAAACGTGCTGCGCCAGCAGGCGCGTGCCATCGGCGTCGGCGCCGGCGTTGGCGCCATCCTGCCGCGCAGCCGGCGCGGCGCTGTCGTCCGCGGCGCCGATCGCACCCTGCGCCGCTGCCGCGGCGGCCATCGACGACGTGTGCTCGGCCAGGTCCACGGCACGCGTCGTGCCGGCGATGGTGCCGCCCAGCTGCTTCCACGTGGCGCGGACCAGGCGGTCCGCGTAATCGTCGCGATCGAGCACGTTGATGCTGTAGGTCTGGCGGCAGTTGCGCGGGAAAGTGCCGTGCAGGACCACGGCCAGCCGCCCGCTTTCCTTCACGATCGTGGGCGGCTTCCAGCCCGCATCCCAGTTCGCGCAGTCGGCGTCGACCAGCGTCTGCGCGGAACGCACCGTCACGCGGTCCAGCTCCGGCAGGGCGGCCGTCCTGACCCCGGCCTGGTTCGGGCCGCGGTTTCCCGTCGAATCCATGTCCACGCGCAGCATGTTCATGTTGAGCAGCAGCGCATCGGGCACGACGTTGTACCGGGCCTCCGGCGACTCGTCGAAGCGCGGCTTGCCGATATCCTCGCGAGGCGGCTGGAACAGCTGGCGGTCCAGCACCAGGTCGCCGGCGATGCGCTGCACGCCGCGCGCGCGCAGGTCTTCCAGCAGGTGCCGCAGCGTGTCCTCGTTCAGGTCCATGTCGGCGCCGCCACGCACCAGCAGGTCGCCCTTCAGCACGCCGTTCACGATGTCGCCCTTGCTGCGCAGCTCGGTGCGGCCGCGGAACGCCGGCCCCAGTTGCTCCAGCGCGACGACGGCGGTGATCACCTTCATCGTGGATGCCGGCAGCATCGGCTGGTCGGCTTCGTGCGAGACGAGGATCGTGTCGCCGCGCAGCACGATCGCGCCGATCGCTTCCTCGGGAATGCCGGCCGCATACGCCAGGCGGGCCACGGGTTCCGGCAGTTCGGCGCGCGCGCCGCCGGCGATGAACAGTGTGATGAGGGCCAGGTGGCGCAGTCGCATCGTCAATCCTTTAACCGAAGAATACATAGGCCACGCAGATCGCCGTGATCACGCCGGCCAGGTCGGCGATCAGGCCGCACGAGATCGCATAGCGGGTCTTGCGGATGCCCACCGAACCGAAGTACAGCGCCACGATGTAGAACGTGGTGTCGGCCGAGCCCTGGAAGATGCAGGCCAGGCGGCCGACGAACGAATCCGGGCCGTAGGTGGTCATCGCATCGATCATCATCGCCTTCGAGCCGCTGCCCGACAGCGGCTTCATCAGCGCGGTCGGCAATGCCGGCACGAAGTCGGTATTGAAGCCCAGCGCCGAGAAGAACCATTCGAAGCCGCTGACGATGAAGCCGAACACCCCGGCGTTGCGGAACACGCTGATGGCCACCAGCATGCCCACCAGGTAGGGGATCACGGTGATCGACGTCTGGATGCCGCCCTTGGCGCCTTCGATGAAGGCGTCGTACACGTTGACCTTCTTGCGCAGCGCGCCGACGAGGAACACGGTGATCACGCCGATCAGTATGAGGTTGCTGACGACCTTCGACACGGTTTCGATCTCCGCCTTCGACAGGAAATTGGTGAAGTACCAGATCATCGCCAGGATCGCCATCGTGATGCCGCCGATCCACGTGAGCAGCACGCGGTCGAACAGGTTGATCTTCTGGCGGATCGAAACCGCGATGATGCCGGCCACCGTTGCCACATAGGTGGCGATCAGGCAGGGAATGAAGATGTCGGACGGGTCTTTGGCGCCCAGGATCGCGCGCTGCGCCATGATCGCCAGCGGGATCAGCGTCAGGCCGGACGTGTGCAGCACCAGGAACATGATCTGGGCGTTGCTGGCGGTATCCTTGTTCGGGTTCAGCGACTGCAGGCTTTCCATCGCCTTCAGGCCGAACGGCGTGGCGGCGTTGTCCAGGCCCAACAGGTTGGCCGAGAAATTCATCACCATGTGGCCGGTGGCCGGGTGGTCCCTCGGCACTTCCGGGAAGATGCGCGAGAAGAACGGCGCGATCACCTTGGCGAACCAGCCGATGGCGCCGGCCTTCTCGCCGATGTTCATGATGCCGAGCCACAGCGTCATCACGCCTGCCAGCGGCAGCGCGATGTCCATCACGGCGCTGCGTGCCGAATCGAAGGTGCCGTCGATGATCTTCTTGAAGATCTCCGTATCGCCGAGGAAGATCCACTGGGCCAGCGCGGCCGCGAAGCCGACCAGGAAGAAACCGGACCAGATATAGTTAAGGGACATAAGCGGGCTTGGTGAGTGAAACGGAATTTTGCAGGCAAAGTATAGAGTGCGTGATGAAAGAATGCCGGTCGGGCACGCGAAAAGGTTGTATCAGTGCTCATTTGCCTGGTACTGGCCGGCCGGCTGTTTTATGCTCCCCACATGAACCGACTCTGCAAATTCGCCGCCGCCATGGTGCTGCTGGCAGCCTCCTTTTCAGCCACCGCGGCCGAGCCGAAAGTACTGCGCGCGCTGCTGTCCACCGGCGAAACGGGCCTCGATCCGGCAGTCGCTTCCGACCTGGCCAGCCTGTCGCTGCTGGAAAACCTGTTCGATCCGATGCTGCGCTACGACTACCTGGCGCGGCCCGTGAAGCTGCGCCCCAACACGCTGACCGGGATGCCGGTGGTGGATGCGGCCGGCACCACGTGGACCTTCCGCCTGAAGCCGGGCATGCATTTCATCGACGATCCGGCGTTCGGCGGCAAGCCGCGCGAAGTGACCGCGTTCGACTATGTCTACACCATCAAGCGATTGTACGACCCGGCGCTGAAGTCGCCGTGGCTGTTCCTGTTCGAGGGCAAGCTGCTGGGCGACGACGCGCTGCGGGAAAAATTCGACTACGCGCTCGACATCGCCGGCCTGCGGGCTGTCGACCGCTACACGCTGCAATTGCGGCTGCGCGCACCCGATCCGGGCCTGCCGTTCTACATGGCGCTGCCGGCCACCGGCGCGGTCGCCCGTGAGGCGGCGCAGCGCTACGGCAGCCAGCTGGGCAACCACCCGGTGGGGAGCGGGCCGTTCCGGATGGGCGAATGGAAGCGCAGCGACCGGATCACGCTGCTGGCCAATCCCGGTTACCACGGTCGCTGGGAAGGCAGGAAGCTGCCGCTGGTCGACCGTGTCGAAGTCAAGATCATGGAAGAGTACCAGTCGCGCGTGCTCGGCTACCTGAACGGCGAATTCGACTACATCGAGCAGGTGCCGGAATCGATGCGCGACCTGGTGCTCGACCCGGCGTCGCCGCAGCCGGTCCTGAAGCCGGAACTGGCGCGCCGCGGCATGGTGCTCGACCCGTTTCCCGTGCTGCAGACGTATTACATGTGGATGAACATGGAAGATCCGGTCATCGGCGGCTACACGCCGGCGAAGGTGGCGCTGCGCCGCGCCATCGCACTGGCCTACGACAGCGCGCAGGACGTGGCGCTGCTGAAGAAGGGCCTGGCCATTCCGGCGCAGTCGCCGCTGCCGCCGAACGTGCTGGGATACGACGCGGCCTACCGCAGTCCGATCGTGCACAGCCTGCCGCTGGCGCGTGCCCTGCTGGACCGGTATGGCTATAAAAAGGGCGGCGACGGTTATCGCACGCAACCGGACGGCAAGCCGTTGCGGCTGACGATGCACAGCGAACCGTCGATGGTGGGCCGGCTGCGCGACGAGTTGTGGCGCAAGACGTTCGAAGCGCTGAACCTGCGCGTGGTCTTCACCACCGACAAGAAAACCGAGATCATCAAGGCTTCGCGGCTGGGCAAGGTGATGATGTTCGAGACGAACTGGGTGGCCGATTTCCCCGACGGCGACAATTTCTACCAGCTGCTGTATGGCGGCAATGCCGGCCGGGCGAACTATGCCCGCTTCAACCTGCCGGCCTACAACGTGCGCTACGAAGCGGCCCAAAAAATGTCCGACAGTCCGGCGCGCACCAGGCTGTACAACGAGATGGCCGATCTGGTGCATGCGTACAACCCGTGGGTGCTGCTGACGCACCCGATCTCGGCCGATATCCGGCAACCGTGGTTAAAAAACTACAAGCGGCACCCGGTGGAATTCACCAACTGGCGATATCTGGACCTGGCGCCGCACTAGCGTCGGTTGCGCAGCGATGACGCCGCTAAAATGACCTTGCAGGAATGACATTTGCATAAGCATTCCATAAGGTTATGGCTGGGTGCGCAATATTCATTGGCTGGCGTGTTTTTCAATACGCTAACTTGAATCCGCGGAACAGGAGGCTGCCATGACAGCGCCAGCCGCGACGTTGCAAGCAGGCCGCCAGCAAACCGGCAGTTGCCAGAAGCGCGAGAACCGGCAAGCACCACTTGAACTCATCGGGAGAAGTCTGTGAAGGTTAAAAAGCTGGCGCACATGATTGCGCTGATGGGCGTTGCAGGGTCGGCTCTCGCACAGGAAGCGGCGCAGCCGATGCAGCGCGTGGAAATCACCGGCTCGAGCATCAAGCGCGTGGCCAAGGAAGGCGCGCTGCCGGTGCAGACGATTTCGTTCGACACGATCCAGAAGGCGGGCATCACCAGCGCCGAGCAGTTGCTGCGCCTGGTATCGGCCAACGGCACGGGCGCCGACAACATGACGTCCGGGAACAACGTGTTCGGCGCCGATGCCGACCGCACTTCCGGCGGCGCCTCGTTCGCCTCGCTGCGCGGCCTGGGCCCGAATGCCACGCTGGTGCTGCTCAACGGCCGCCGCCTCGGCAACAACGGCGGCAGCGGCAAGGCCGTGGACCTGAACTCGATTCCGCTGGCCGCGATCTCGCGCGTGGAAATCCTGAAGGACGGCGCCTCGGCGATCTACGGCACCGATGCGATCGGCGGCGTGGTCAACTTCATCCTGAAAACCGATTACCGCGGGCTGGAAGCTTCCACCACGTTCAACGGCACCGAGGCCGGCGGCGGCATGGAGCGCCGCTACTCGCTGCTGGGCGGGCTGGGCGACCTCGACTCCGACGGCTGGAACGTGATGGCCAGCGTGACGCGCGAAGTGAACGACCAGCTGGCCTCGAGCCAGCGCGATTTCGCCAACGGCTACCAGCCGGGCCGCGGCCTGTCGCCGGATACGACCGGCACGCCGTACGCCAATATCCTCACGGGTGCGGGGACCGCGCTGGGCACGGGCTTCCGCATGCCGGGCGACAGCACCACCTACCTGCAGGCCAGCCTGCTGAGCCTGCAGGGCAACTGCGATTCGGTGCCCGGCATGTCGCAATACGCCAGCGAGCTGTGGACCAATGTCACGCCGGTCACGCGCACGAGATTCTCGTGCGCCTACGACTACGGCGGCGACTATGTGATGAGCTTCCCGGTGGAGCGCACCACCGGCGTGTCGCGCGGCACGTTCAGGATCGACGACAACCACCGCATCTTCGTCGAGGTGCTCGGTTCGCGCACCGAGACGACGGCCCAACTGACCCCGCTGCAGATCTCCACCACACTGGCCACGGGCAGCGCCTATCCCGTGGGCGGCCCGTATTACCAGAACCTGTCGTCGTATATCCCCAGCTTCGACGCGACGAAGCCAATCATCTACAAGTGGCGCGCCACGCCGTTCGGCAACCGCACGCAGGATGTGGCGCTGGACAACTACCGCGCGCTGGTCGCCGCCGAGGGCACGCTCGCCGGCAAGTACGACTACAAGATCGGCCTGTCGAAATCGGGCAGCAAGGCCAAGGTGGACCTGGTCGACGGCTACGGCTACACGGACAGGATCTACGCGGCGCTGGGCACCGGCATCATCAACCCGTGGACCGGCGCCGGCCAGTCGCAGACGCAGCAGGCGGCGGACCTGATCGAATCGACCAAGTTCTATGGCCGGCTGCAGCACGGCCGCACCACGATGACCCAACTGGACGGCTCGATTTCCGGCGAAGTGTTCGACCTGCCGGCCGGCGCCGTGTCGATGGCGGTGGGTGTCGACCTGCGCAAGGAAACCTTCGGCTTCGCGCAGGACGTGGACGCGGCGAGGATCCTGCTGGCACCGGGCAATGCCAACCTGCCGCAGGCCACGCGCTACGTGCGCGCCGTCTATGCCGAGGCGCTGGTGCCCGTGCTGAAGGACCTGGAAGTGCAACTGGCGGTCCGCCGCGACAACTACAGCCTGATCGGCGCCACCACGAACCCGAAAGTGGCCTTCCGCTACCAGCCGAAGGAATGGCTGTTGTTCCGTGGCTCGGCCAGCAAGGGCTTCCTGGCGCCGAGCTTCGCGCAACTGTACGCGGGCCGCCTGTCGCAGGAACTGCCGAACGGCGTGATCGACCAGGAAGGCTGCGCCGCGCATCCGGGCAACCCGGATTTCTGCGCGATTCCGCGCCTGGACTACAACACCGGCGGCAACCCGAACCTGCGGCCGGAAACGTCGAAGCAGGGCACGCTGGGCATCGTGGTGGAACCGTTCCGCAATTTCTCGGCATCGCTGGACTGGTGGGCGATCAACATCAAGGACCGCATCCTGAACCGCACGCCGCAGATCGTGCTGCAGAACTGGCAGTACCTGCAGCAGTACATCGTGCGCGACGGAGCCACCGGCACGATCGACCACGTGGAAGCGGGCTGGATCAACGCGGCCGGCCTGAAGACACGCGGCGTGGACGTGGGCTTGCGGTATGACGGGGCCTACAGCGGCTACAAGTATGCGGCTGTGCTGGACGGCACCTACATGGACAGCTTCAAGTTCGCCGAGTTCGAAGGCCAGCCCTACAAGGAGCAGGTCAGCCAGTTCAACACGCGCGATGTGTACCTGCGCTGGAAGCACAGCGCCAGCGTGACGGTCTCGAAAGGCAACTGGAGCGCGCTGCTGCTGCAACGCTATGCCTCGGGCTACAACGACCAGGTGCCGAACGGCGGCAAGAGCGGCTTCCCGGCCGGCTTCGATCCGCGCGTGCACCACTACATGAAGTACGACGTGTCGGCCACCTACACCGGCTTCAGGAACACCACGCTCACCGTGGGCATCCAGAACCTGCTGGATGAAGACCCGCCGTTCACCGCGCACAACGTGGATGAAGTGGTGGGCGCCGGCTGGGATCCGCGGGTGGCCGATCCGCGCGGCCGCGCGCTGTCGTTCAACCTGAAATACAAGTTCTTCTGACGGCGTGACCGACCGGCGCGGCTTCGGCCGCATTGTCATCGCCGCATTGGCCGCCGCTGCCTTGCCGGTAGCGGCGGCCGCGCGCCTGTCTTCCGCGAGAAAGCCCATGCAACTCATCAAACCGCCGCGGCTGCTGCCCGGCGACACCATCGGCCTCGTCACGCCAGCCGGGCAGGTGTCAAAGGCGGCGATCGACAAGGCCATCGCCAACACCGAAGCGCTCGGTTTCCAGGTGAAGCTGGGCCGCCACCTGGAAGAGGTGCACGGCAACTATGCGGGGCCCTGGCAGCACCGGCTCGACGATTTGCACGGCATGTTCGGCGACCCGGACGTCAAGGCGATCTGGACGATCCGCGGCGGTTCCGGCGCCATGCAGCTGCTGCCGCACCTGGACTACGCGCTGATGCGGCGCCACCCGAAGATCCTGGTCGGTTATTCCGACATCACGGCGCTGCACGTCGCCATTCATCGCCACGCCGGCCTGGTCACCTTCCACGGCCCGGTGGGCATGTCGACCCTGTCCGATTATTCGACCGGGCACCTGCTGGACGTGCTGATGCGCCCGGAAGACGAATACACGATCCCGATGGCGCTGGACAACAGCCGCAAGGCATTTGACGAGCCGGGCCACGAACATTACGCGCTGCGCACCGTCGTGCCCGGTGTTGCCACCGGGCGGCTGACGGGCGGCAACCTGGCGCTGGTCAGCGCACTGGCCGGCACGCCCTATGCGGCGGACATCCGCGATGCGTTGCTGTTCCTCGAGGAAGTCAACGAAGAGCCCTACCGCGTGGACCGGATGCTGATGCAGCTGAACCTGAACCAGCCGTTCCGCGCCGCCGCCGGCATCATGCTGGGCATCTTCGAAGGCTGCGGCCCGGCCGGCGACGGCCCGTCGCTGACGCTCGATGAAACCACCGACCAGCACCTGCGGCCACTGGCGATCCCGGCCGTGACTGGCTGGTCCTTCGGGCATATCCGGCACCAGTTCACATTGCCGATGGGAATCCGGGCGCGGATGGATACCCGGCGGCAGACCTTGACGTTGCTGGAGCCGGCGGTGCGGTAGCGGAGCAGGAGCAGGAGCAGGAGCAGAAGCGGCCGGCCCAGCAGAACGTCGTTTTCCGGCGCGGGTCGATAGAATCGCCATCATGCCAATCCTCAACCGACAAGCCGTCGCCGTCGTGGTCGGCCACCCCCTGCGTTTCGTGCTGCAATGCGTGCGTGGCTTCCGCGCCAACCAGGGCCTGCTGCTGGCGGGCGCCGTCGCCTATTACTCGCTGCTGTCGATCGTGCCGCTGCTGATGCTGGTGGTGGTGGCGCTGTCGCATGTGATCGATCCCGCCGAGCTGCTCGACACGATCGCCCACTACCTGGAATGGCTGGTGCCGGGCCAGTCACGGGCCATCGTGACCGAGGTGGCGCACTTCCTCGAGCACCGCGACCTGGTCGGCTGGTTCCTCGTGCTGACGATGCTGTTCTTCAGCTCGCTTGCCTTCAGCGTGCTGGAAAGCGCGATGTGCGTGATCTTCATCCACCGCGCGGCGATCCGGAAGCGCCACTACCTGGCCTCGGCCATCCTTCCTTACTGCTACATCCTGTGCCTGGGCGTGGGGGCGCTGATCGTCACGCTGGTGGCCGGCAGCCTGCAGGTGATCGGCGCCGAGAGTGTGCGGCTGTTCGGGGTGGACTGGTCGCTGCAGGGCCTGTCCGGCGCGCTGCTGTACATGCTGGGGCTGTCGGGCGAGGTGCTGCTGCTGTCGTCGATCTACATGGTCATGCCGGTTGGCCGGCTCAGCTGGCAGCATGCGCTGATCGGCGGCATCACCGCCACGATATTGTGGGAAATCGCCCGGCACGTGCTGGTGTGGTATTTCTCCACCCTGTCGCAGGTGAACGTGGTGTACGGCTCGATGACGACGGCCATCGTGGTGATGTTCAGCCTGGAGATCGGCGCCACGCTGCTGCTGTTCGGCGCGCAGGTGATCGCCGAATACGAGAAGGTGGTGCATGGCACGCCGGACGTGGTGACGCAGCTGACGGCGCCCAGGCAGGAGGCACGCTGAAGCAGACGGCGCTTGGGAAGGCTCTCAAGCAGGAGGCAGGCTGATCGTGAAGCGGGCGCCGCCGAGCGGGGAGGTGTCGATCTTCAGCGAGCCGCCATGCAGCGAGATGGCCTTGCCGGCGATGGAAAGCCCCAGCCCGAAGCCGCCCGTGTTGCGGTCGCGCGAACGGTCGAGCCGGTAGAACGGCTCGAACACCTTTTCCCGTTCCTCTTCCGGAATGCCGGGGCCGTCGTCGTCGACATTGATCGTGACCTCGCCCAGCTTGCTCGATGCCGACAGCGCCACCTTGCCGTTCGCATACTTCTGCGCGTTGCGCAGCAGGTTGCCGGTGGCGCGCATCAGCAGCCGGCAGTCGCCGTAATAGGTGCCCATGCCGTCCGGCACCGATACATCCAGCGATACCGTGGCCGGCGGCAGCGAGTTGGCGCAGCTGCGCAGTGCCTCGGTCAGGTCGAACGTTTCATAGCGCAGCGGCTGGTCGCTGTCCAGCCGGGCCATGCCCAGCAGCTCGTTGACGAGCGATTTCAGCTCCGTCAGGTCGTCCTGCATGTTGCCGATGCGCTTTTGCAGCAGCACATCCCCGGCCGTGTCGTGCAACAGCTCGAATGCGAATTCCAGCCGCGCGATCGGCGTGCGGATCTCGTGCGATACCGAATGCAGCAGGCCGCGCTGCGATTCGAGCAGCGTTTCGATACGGCCGGCCATGTGGTTGATGCGTTCGGCCAGCGGGTAGATGCTGTCGCCCGGCTTCATTTCGGCCCGCGCCTTCAGCTGGCCGGCACCGAAGCGGTCGGCCACCTGCATCAGCTCCTGCAGGCCGCGCCAGTGCGCGCGCGACCAGATGCCGATCGGCACCAGCAGCGCCAGCGCCACGATCAGGTAGCGCACCGCTTCCATCTGCAGCGCCACCTTGATGTCGATCGGCAGGTTTTGCGCGTGGATGGCTTCTTCATCGCTGCCGATGTACTTGTCGCCGCTCAGGTCGACCCGGCGCAGCAGCGACCGGTTGGTCAGGTCGATGACGACTTCGCCGCGGTCGAATGCCGCGCGTTCGGTGGCGGACAGGTGCTCGCGGGCGACGGCGATCGGGATCAGGTCGAAGCGCACTTCGGATACTTCGCGCACCTTGTTGAGGCGATCGAGCCAGCCATCGGCCGGTGCCTGGTCGACGTACTGCTCGAGAAGAAAGATCTGGGCCGCCGCCTGGTTGCGGGCAATGCTGGCCAGCGGATCGCCGAACATCCGGTCGATGGTGAAGTACACGATGAACGCCGCTACGCTGATCGACAGCATCACAAGGATGAAGAAGCGTAAGAACAGGCGGTTCATGTTGCAATTGTATAAGCATCAATGCCTTGAAAACCCCGGCCGACAAATTTATGACAAAAAGCCGACATGTGCGTGCGGACTGCCGGCAGGCCGGCCGATACGATGGCAATACTTGTTTCCAGGAGCTGGCGATGCGCCCCTATTCCTCCGCTGTCGGGTCGGTGCGCCGCTGCGTCGATCACTTGAATAATGTCGTCGCGTATTGTTATTTGACGCGGTTCAACGATCTCCTGCAAGCCATATAAAATGGGAGGCATTCGCCTTTTCAGAATGCAAACATGGTCAAGCTTTTCGTCCTTGCCCTGGCGGGCGCATGCGGCATGGTGCATGCGCAAACTCCTGCCACCAACCCCATGCCCGACGGCAGCCGCGACATGTACGTGGGCCTGGGCGCACAGTATGCGCCCCGCTACGAAGGCGCGCGCGATCGCCGCACCACTGCCTTGCCGATGCTGCAAGTACAGTGGAGCAACGGCGTGTTCGTCTCGGGGATGAGCATGGGCATGCACCTGTCGGAGTCGCCGTCCGTCGAATACGGTCCGCTGGCGGCGCTGGCGCCCGGGCGCGATGTATCGGGTACGAAAATGTTTCGTCTCGGAACCGTCGGTGACAATGCCGGCAACCCCGGCGGACCATCGACATGGCTGCCGCCGCCGGTCGGCGAATTCCCCGCGGGTTCCGGCGAGGGCGCGGGCGAAGGCGAGGCGGCCAATGCGGGCAGTGCGGAAGAGCCGCGCGAACCGGCCGGCGGCGCCATCAACCGGCTGGACGGCATGCGCAATATCGAACGCCGCGTGCTCTACGGTGGCTTTGCCAATGTCTACCTGACGCCGCATTTGCGCGTGACCACGAATGCGCTGTACGGTGCCGGTAACGACCGCAACGGCCTGCGCCTGCATGTGGCGCTGCAGCATCTGCAGCAGGACATCGCGCCGCATCACACGCTGGCGCTGTCCGCCGGCGTCACGCTCGTCAACCGCGCCTACAACATGGCGTATTTCGGCGTGACGCCGGAAGAAGCCGATTTTCACCAGATTAATCCGGAATACCACCCCGGTGGCGGCATCGAGGATGTACGCCTGGGCGCGCGCTGGAACTGGGCACTGTCGCCGGCATGGGTGGTCACCAATGGCCTGCAGGCCAGCCGCCTGCTGGGCGATGCGCGGAAAAGCCCGCTGGTGGAGCGGCCCACCAACGTTTCGGTATCGACGGCGCTGGTTTACCGGTTCTGATGATGCGTCCCCTGCGCCTCCCCGCCGCGCGTGTCCCGTTGCTGCTGGCCCTGTGCCTCGGTGCGGGCGGTTGCGCGGCACAGGCCCTGGCACGGGGGCAGGCGCAGGGCCAGGCGCAGGAGCAGATGCAGGAAGCGGGGTGGGTCAGCTACCGCGACGCATACCGGTCGATGGTGATCTTCGCCAAATACGGCAAGGCCAAGAATTTCCTGCAAAATCACTTCCAGGTGGCGCCGAAGGACGGCGGCGGACTGCTCGACGGCTTGCGGCTCACGCTGTCCGGCCGTACCACGCAGCTGAACCTGCCACTCGATGCCACCGGCCGCACCACGCTGCCGTTGCTGAAGGCAGCGTACGACGAGAATGCGATGCTGGTGCTGAACCGCAGGATCGCCGACTTCACGTTCAAGCCGCGCATCTCGATCGTGGCCAGGGTCGATGGCGTCTATGAAAGCGCCGACCTGCGCGCCGCCTGCGACCAGGCGCTGCAGTACACGCGGTACACCGACCCCGGCAATGGCAATCGTCATTGTGCCGGCGTACGCTTTGCGTTCCTGCCCAAAAGCGATGCGGCGGTACGCATCCGCGAGCCGCTGCGCGAGTCGGTATTGCCGGCCGGCGAGGGCGCGGCGTTCGATGGCGATGCGAACACGCATTTCCGGGTGATGACTTACCGGTTCGCCGAGTGGCCGGAGAGGGTGCTGGTGATCAGCCAGAATGCACCAGTGGCGATTGTGCCAGTTATTGAATAGTCGCTGGGAAACCGGTGTCGGAGACCTTTTTCCTTTGGAAAAAAGTCTCCGACCCCAGGCTTATGCTGTCGGATAAGAATACAGCGCCGGTGCGCCAATAGAACTGTCTTATTGCGCCCACGCGGAGGGCGAGAACAGGTAACCCTCGCCCCACACGGTCTTGATCTTTTCCGAATCGGCATCGTCGAACTTGCGCCGCAGTTTCGAGATGCTGTTGTCGATGCTGCGGTCCAGGCCGTCGAATTCGATGCCGCGCATTTTTTTCAGCAGCGCGTCGCGCGACAGCACGGTGCCGGCGGATTCGGCCAGCACCAGCAGCAGCTTGTATTCGGTATTGCTCAGCACGCAGGGCTCGCCGCGCCACGTGACCGTGCGGTCGCTGGTGGCGATCGACAGCGCGCCGAATGTCAGCGAATCGCCGGCGCCCTTGCCCTGGGCACGGCGCAGCAGCGCGCGCAGGCGGGCCAGCAGTACCCGGGGTTGCACCGGCTTGTTGATGAAGTCGTCCGCGCCCTGTTCCAGCAGCGACACTTCGTCATAGGAATCTTCCCGCGCCGTCATGATCAGGATCGGCACCCTGGTAATGTCGCGCAACTGGCGGCATACCAGCATGCCGTCCAGGCCGGGCAGCATCAGGTCGAGCACCACGATATCGGGCGGACTGGCCTTGAAACGGCCCAGCGCCTCGTCGCCGCGGGTCACCACGTCCACCTTGAACTCATAACCCGCAAGATACTCCGTGACCAGGTCGGCCAGGCGGGCGTCGTCTTCCACCAGCATTACTCGATACATAGCAAATCTCCTCGTTGTCTATTGTATAAGAGCAATAGCAAAAAAAGATCGTCTGGCCCGCTGCCGGTACAAAACCATACAGTTTTGCGACAACTGCAACTATAACTATAACTATAACTATAACTATAACGGCACTACAGCGACCGGGCGATCAGCAGTTTCTGGATGTCGGAAGTGCCCTCGTAGATCTGGCAGACGCGCACGTCGCGGTAGATCCGTTCCACCGGGAAGTCGGACACGTACCCGTAACCGCCGTGCACCTGGATCGCATCGGAGCAGACCCGCTCCGCCATCTCTGACGCGAACAGCTTGGCCATCGCCGCTTCCTTCAGGCAGGGCAGTCCGGCATCCTTCATCGACGCCGCGTGCAGGATCAGCTGGCGCGCGGCTTCGATCTGCGTTGCCATCTCGGAGAGTTTGAATTGTACCGACTGGTGCTGGAAGATTGGTTGTCCGAATGTCTCACGATCCTTCGCATAAGCGAGCGCGGCTTCGAACGCGGCACGCGCCATGCCGACCGCCTGCGATGCAATGCCGATGCGTCCGCCTTCCAGGCCGGACAACGCGATCTTGTAGCCCATGCCTTCCTCGCCGATCAGGTTCTCGGCCGGGATGCGGCAGTTCTCGAACACGATTTGCGCGGTGTCCGACGAATGCTGGCCCATCTTCTGCTCGAGGCCGGCAACGATATAGCCGGGCGCCGCGGTCGGTACCCAGAATGCGCTGATGCCTTTCTTGCCGGCGGCCTTGTCGGTGACGGCCAGCACGATGGCCACATCGGCATACTTGCCGGACGTGATGAATTGCTTGACGCCGTTGATCACGTAATCGTCGCCATCGCGCGTTGCCGTGGTGCGCAGCGCGGCGGCATCGCTGCCGGTGTGCGGCTCGGTCAGGCAAAACGCGCCCAGCATCGCACCGCCCGCGAGCGGGCGCAGCCATTGCTCTTTCTGCGCCGCGTCCGCATACATCATCGCGATACTGCAGACGGGGCAGTTGTTGACGGAGATGATCGTCGACGTGCCGCCGTCGCCCGCCGCGATTTCCTCCAGCACGAGCGCCAGCGATACGTAATCGAGCCCGGCACCGCCCAGCTCCTCCGGCACCGCCACGCCGAACGCTCCCAGCGCCGCCAGCTCCTTCAGCTCCGCCTGCGGGAAGTGGTGTTCCCTGTCCCAGCGCGCCGCCTGGGGCGCCAGGCGCTCGCGCGCATAATCGCGCAGCGCGTCGCGGATCATGCGGTGTTCTTCGTTCAGTACCATGTGTCTCCCGTCATTTTTTTTGTTCAGCCTGGTAAAGCTCACCAGCCTATGGATTGCCCGTCATAGGTGACGAATACCGGCTTCCCGGCAGCGGGCAGTGCCGCCAGCGTGGCGCGGATGCCGCTGGCGCTGTCGGCCGGATCGAGGTCGGCATCGCCGCCGCCCATGTCGGTGCGCACCCAGCCGGGGTGCAGCGCCACGCAGGTGGCGCCCTGGCTGCCGAACGTCAGCGCGGTGTCGATCAGCACCGAGTTCAGCGCCGCCTTGCTGGCGCGGTACAGCGAACCGCTGGCGCCGTGCCGCTCGCTGAGCGAGCCCATTTTCGACGACATCACGGCCAGCGTGCCGCCGGCCGCGGCCACCATCGGGGCAATGATCGGCAGCAACCGCATCGCGGCCAGCACGTTGGTGTGCATCACGCTGTCGAAATCGGTCTGCAGCGGGAAACCGTCCTCGCGCGGACCGTACACGCCGGCGTTGAGGATCGCCACGTCCAGGCGTTCGTCGTCGAGCTTCCAGCCCAGGCCGGCCACCGCCTCGACGTTATTGACATCGAGCACGTGCGTTTCCGCACCCAGCGCCGCCAGTTCCGCGCAGTCTTCCGCCTTGCGGGCGGTGGCGATCACGCGCCAGCCATCCTTCAGGTACTGGCGCGCCAGCTCGTGGCCGATGCCGCGCGATGCGCCGATGATCAGGGCAGCGGCCATTACAGGAGCTCCACGCCGATGGCTGTCGCTTCGCCGCCGCCGATGCACAGCGCCGCGACGCCGCGCTTGCCGCCGCGGTCCTTCAGCGCCCCCAGCAGGGTGACGATGATGCGCGCGCCGGAAGCGCCGATCGGGTGGCCCAGCGCGCAGGCGCCGCCGTGCACGTTGACCTTCGCGTGCGGGATATCGAGCTCGTGCATCGCCGCCATCGGCACCGCCGCGAACGCTTCGTTGATCTCGAACAGGTCCACGTCGGACACCTTCCAGCCGTTTTTATCCAGCAGCTTCCGGATCGCGCCCACCGGCGCCGTGGTGAACTCGTTCGGCGCCAGCGCATTGGTGGTGTGTCCCACCACCCTGGCGATGACGGTCGCGCCCAGTTTTTCGGCCGTGGAGGCGCGCATCATCACCAGCGCGGCGGCGCCATCGTTGATCGACGACGACGAGGCCGCCGTGATCGTGCCATCCTTTTTGAATGCCGGCTTGAGGGCCGGGATCTTTTCCACCTTTGCCTTGGCGGGGCCCTCGTCCCTGTCGATGACGGTGTCGCCGCCGCGGCCCGATACCGTCACCGGCGCGATTTCCCACGCAAACTTGCCGCCGGCCGCGGCGGCCTGGGCGCGCCGCACGGATTCGATCGCGAACGCATCCTGCTGCTCGCGCGTGAAGCTGTATTTCGTCGCGCATTCCTCGGCGAACGTGCCCATCGAACGGCCGCCGCCGGTTTTCTCATCCTTGCTGTACGCGTCTTCCAGGCCATCGAGCATCATGTGGTCGAACAGCATGCCGTGGCCGATGCGGTAGCCGCCGCGGCCTTTCGGCACCAGGTAGGGCGCATTGGTCATCGACTCCATGCCGCCGGCCAGCACCACGTCGGCGCTGCCCGCCACCAGCTGGTCGTGCGCGAAGATCGCCGCCTGCATCGCCGAGCCGCACATCTTCGACAGCGTGACGGCACCGGTGGCGGTGGGCAGGCCCGCCTTCAGCAGCGCCTGGCGCGCCGGCGCCTGGCCCTGGCCCGCCATCAGGCAATTGCCGAAATACACGTGCTCGACGAGTTCCGGCGCAATGCCGGCCCGTTCGACCGCCGCCCGGATCGCGACGGCGCCGAGGTCGTTGGCGGACAGGCTGGAAAAATCGCCCTGGAAGGCGCCCATCGGGGTGCGGGCCGCGCCCACGATCACAACAGGATCATTCATGTTTCATCTCCAGTGAAGGCGGCACCGTCGTCGGCGCCGCGCAATAACAAAATCGGATGGCTTGCGGGTAGGGGAACACGTCGTCGACCACACCGTCGAGGATGCGCTTCTTGCACGCCTGCCACCATTGGGCCGTCAGCAGCTCGGCATGGTGGCGCAGGAAATGCCGGCGGATGTTCGGATTACCCAGCAGGAACTGGCCAAACTGTTCGGGAAAAACATCGTGCTTCGCGACCGGGTACCATGGCTCGGCCGCCATTTCATCTTCCTCGTTGCGGGCCGCCGGGATCGCGCGGAAATTGCAGTCGGTGATGGTCTCGATCTCGTCGTAGTCGTAGAACACCACGCGGCGGTGCCGGGTCACGCCGAAATTCTTGTACAGCAGGTCGCCGGGGAAGATGTTGGCGGCCACCAGGTCGCGGATCGCGTTGCCGTATTCGGCGATGCCGTGCTCCACGTCCGCGTCGTTGCCGTTTTGTCCGGCCTGCGCCAGCCACAGGTTCAGCGGCGTCATCCGGCGTTCGATGTACAGGTGCCGGATGATCAGCTGGTCGCCTTCTTCTTCGACCAGCGACGCGGCATGATGTTTCAGCTCGGCCACCAGCGCCTCGGAAAAGCGCGCGCGGGGAAAGGCCACGTTCGAATATTCCAGCGTGTCGGCCATGCGGCCCACGCGGTCGTGGTGCTTGACCAGCAGGTATTTTTCCTTGACCTGCGCGCGGGTCGTCTCCTTCGGCGGCGGATAGAAATCCTTGATCACCTTGAATACGTAGGGGAACGAGGGCAGCGCGAACACCAGCATCACGAGGCCGCGGATGCCGGGCGCGGTCTCGAACAGGTCCGACGAGTGTTTCAGGTGCTGCAGGAAGTCGCGGTAGAACGCCGTCTTGCCCTGCTTTTGCAGGCCGAGCACCGTGTAGAGTTCGCTGCGTGGCTTGCGGGGCAGCAGCGTGCGCAGGAATTGCACGTAGGCGGACGGCACCTCCATGTCCACCATGAAGTACGCACGGGTGAACGAGAACAGGGCCTCGACCTGTTCGCGCCCCGTCAGCACGGTATCGATCAGCAGCCGGCCATGCGGGCCGGCATGGTCGTGCAGGATCGGCATCACGAACGGCAGCTCGCTGTCGCCATTGACGGCCTTGCCGACCAGATAGGCCGCCTTGTTGCGAAAGAACGGGCTGGACAATACCTGGAACTGCGCGTTCGGCGCCATGTCGTCGAAGAACGATCCCAGGCGCTCTTCCACCTGCGCTATATCGCGTGCCAGGTGCGCGAACGGCGTGGCGAACCCGAAATCGGCCACGATCCGCTGCAGCGTGACGCGCATGCCGTCCGCCTGCGGGTAGTGGACGCGGTAGGTGGGCGCCGGCTCGTCCGTGTCGATGTATTCGGTGGAGACCACGGGTCGCACGAAAATGAATTCGTTGTTGAAGTAACGGCGGTGCAGCATGTTGCAGCAGACGGAATTGAAGAACGTCTCGGCCAGTTCGGGGCGCTTGTGGAGCGTCAGCAGGCCGATGTAATGCAGCTTCGCTTCGCGCCACACCTCGTCGGTGAGATCCTCGGGCACGTAATCGTCTTCCAGCAACTGCACGCACTCCTGCACGCGGCGATCGTAGAATCCGATCCGCTCGCGCGCCGCCTGCTGCGCCGCCACCCACTCGCCGCGCTCGAAATAGCCGCGCGCATCCCGGCTCGCCTGGCGGAACAGGTGGTAATGCTTGTCGAAGCCATCGAGGATCGTGCGTGCGATGTCGAACGCGATCTGGGAGGACAGCAGTTTGGGAAAGGCTGGCTGGATCATCGGTATCACCCCGGGCTGATGCCCGGGCAAAGGCTCGGCCGAAAACGTCAGGCTACATCGTTTCCGCGAACAATTCGCGGCCGATCAGCATCCGGCGGATTTCGCTGGTGCCCGCGCCGATTTCGTAGAGCTTCGCATCGCGCCACAGCCGGCCAACCGGGTATTCGTTGATGTAGCCGTTGCCGCCCAGCGCCTGGATCGCCTCGCCGGCCATCCACGTGGCCTTCTCGGCGCTGTACAGGATCGCGCCGGCGGCATCCTTGCGCAACGCGCGTACCTGTTCCGGCAGCGTGGCACGGTCGCACGCCTGTCCCACGGCGTACACGTAAGCCTTGCAGGCCATCATCGTCGAGTACATGTCCGCCAGCTTGCCCTGCATCAGCTGGAATTCGCCGATGGCCTGGCCGAACTGCTTGCGGTCGTGCACGTACGGAACCACCACATCCATGCACGCCTGCATGATGCCCAGCGGCCCGCCGGACAGCACGGTGCGCTCGAAGTCCAGGCCGGACATCAGCACGTTCACGCCCTTGCCTTCGCCGCCGAGCACGTTTTCGGCCGGCACTTCGCAATCCTCGAAGACGAGTTCGCCCGTGTGCGAGCCGCGCATGCCCAGCTTGTCCAGCTTCTGCGCAATTGAAAACCCCTTGAAGCCTTTCTCGACCAGGAATGCGGTCATCCCGCGCGGGCCGGCCGCCAGGTCGGTTTTCGCGTAGACCACCAGCGTATCGGCATCCGGGCCGTTGGTGATCCACATCTTGGTGCCGTTCAGCACGTAGCGGTCGCCCCGGCGGTCGGCACGCAGCTTCATGCTGACGACATCGGAACCCGCATTCGGCTCCGACATCGCCAGCGCGCCGACATGCTCGCCGGAGAGCAGCCTGGGCAGGTACTTGCGCTTCTGCTCTTCATTGCCGTTGCGCTTGATCTGGTTGACGCACAGGTTCGAGTGGGCGCCATACGACAGGCCCACGGACGCCGAGGCGCGCGAAATCTCTTCCATCGCCACGATATGGGCCAGGTAGCCCATGTTCGCGCCGCCGTACTCTTCGCTGACGGTAATGCCGAGCAAGCCCAGCTCGCCCATCTTGCGCCACAGGTCCATCGGAAACTGGTCGGTACGGTCGATTTCCGCCGCGCGGGGCGCGATTTCCGCCGTGGCGAACTGCTGCACGGCTTCGCGCAGCGCGGCGATATCCTCGCCATGGTCAAAGGTCAGGCCTGGGAGATGCAGCATGTCTTCCTCGTCTTCTCGTTGGGTTACGGATGGCGCCCGGTGACGTCGATCGTGTGCGGTAACGCGAATCCACGGTCATCGGCGCAAGTTACGCTTTTTATTCGTTTATTTACGTTAACGTAAACGTAAAGCGCCGCGCAGGCAAGGGCCTTGTGGCCCCGGCCGTTTACTTGGCGGTGGATTCCTGTGCCGCCAGCAAGCGCCGGCATTCTTCCTCGTGGGCGGCGATCTCGGCCAGCGACATCTCGATATCCTCGCGCTGCTGTTCCAGCGTTTCGCGGTGCTGCGCCAGCACGGTGAGGAAACGGTGCATCTGCGCCGCCGTGTCCTTCGGCGATTCATACATGTCGACCAGGCTCTTGATCTCGGAGAGCGACAGGCCGAGGCGCTTGCCCCGCAAGGTGAGTTTCAGCCGGGTGCGGTCGCGCGCGATGTACACGCGGTTGCGGCCGCCGGCGCCTTCGCGCGACGGCGACAGGATGCCCTGGTCTTCATAGAATCGGATGGCGCGGGGCGTGATGTCGAACTCGCGCGCCAGCTCGGTGATGGTATAGGTTGGCATGGCTTACGTTGGCATGGCTTACAATGGGTGACTTCCGTTTACGTTACGTAAACCCGGTGCTATCCATTGTAGCGCACCGCCATCCAGGAGAATCATGAACCCGCTCGAAGCCCAGTTGCAGTATCCGTTCGGCGACACCGTGCCCGCACCCGGCGATGCCATCGCCGTGGGGACCGGCATCCGCTGGCTGCGGATGCCGCTGCCGTTCGCGCTGGACCACGTCAACCTGTGGCTGCTCGACGACCTGGAAGACACCCTGGCCGTCGTCGATTGCGGCGCCGCCACCGATGACAGCCGCGCCGGCTGGGAAAAGGTGATGGACGGGCACTTTGGCGGCAAGCCGCTGGCCCGCGTGCTCGTCACGCATTGCCACCCCGATCACGTGGGGCTGGCCGACTGGCTGTGCACGCGGTGGGGGGCGCCACTGGCGATGACGGCTGGAGAATATGGCTTTGCGCGGATGATGGCGGCCGCGCTGCCCGGCGTCGACGGTACCGGTGCCGTCGCGCATTTCCGGCGCCACGGCCTGAGCGATCCGGACATGCTGGAAAAAATGCAGAGCCGCAAGAACTACTACCCGTCGCTGGTGCCGGCCGTGCCGCAGTCGTACTACCGGCTGGAAGATGGTCACGAGGTGGAAATCGGCGGCCGCCGGTGGCGCGTGATCACCGGTTTCGGCCATTCGCCCGAACATGCGTCGCTGTACTGCGCCGGGTTGAACGTGCTTATTTCCGGCGACATGGTGTTGCCGCGCATTTCCACCAATGTGTCGGTCTTCGCGATCGAGCCGGAAGGCAACCCGCTGCAGCAGTACCTCGACTCGCTCGAACGCTTTGCCGATCTCCCCGACGATGTGCTGGTCCTGCCGTCGCACGGCAAGCCGTTTCGCGGCCTGCACACACGCATCGGACAGCTGCGCGACCACCATGCCGCCCGGCTGGCGGAGGTGGTGGCGGCCTGTGCCGAGCCGCGTTCCGCGGCGGACATCGTACCCTTGATGTTCCGCCGCCCGCTCGATGCCCATATGCTCAGCTTTGCACTGGGCGAGGCCCTGGCGCACCTTCACAAATTGTGGCGGGATGGTATCGTGCGCCGTGAAACGGACAGTGGCGGCATCATACGTTTTCGTACCAAGTACTGACAAAGTAACGGTATCTACCAGGGATGCACGAGACGAGATAGTGGGCGTAGACACTTCTCGACTTCGGGGCGTCCCTTTTGTTGTATCCGTTATATTTCGTCGTGTCGCGTTCGTTGTTTATAAAATATCAGTTGTGTCTGTCACTTCAGGGAAGAGTTCCAGTTCATTTGCGCAACATATGTACTGAAAGGGCGCTTCGGGACTGGCCGCGGTGATTGATTGGAGGTTACAATGTTAATTGTGAACTCATCCAATTTGTCACAATTGGTCTGAGCACACTTGAGACTGACATTCAGGTCGTGACGTGAAATAGTGCAACTATGAATTCTTCGAACGAACGCGAAAGCTTCAGCCAGCGACTCCAGCAGGCTTTAAAAAATGCTCATTATTCCCCAGACAGTCCAACCAGGCTGGCGCGGGAATTCAACATCCGGTTCGAAGGGCGGCCGATCACCGTGCACGCGGCACGCAAATGGCTGGTAGGCGAGGCAATTCCCACCCAAGAGAAGTTGCGCATGATCGCCCAGTGGCTGGGCGTGCCGGCGGAATGGCTGCGCTTCGGTGGGCCGGAAGCGGCCGCGCCGGCCGGCGAGGGCGCCAATGGCTTGTCGCGATTTGAATCGGCGGATGTGAAGCTGATCGCGGACCTGCAGCGCCTCGACGAACATCACCGGCAGATCGCGCGCGAATTCATCCGCATGCTGGTACGGGTCAATTATCAGAAGTAATCCGGCGGGGTGATCCGGCCGTGTCGATACGGTGATAAGCCGACCTCGGCTGCTCATCGGCTGCTCATCGTCCACTGATCGGCCGCTGGCCGAACCTTCCGGTCAGCCGCCCAGGCCGTTCCAGCGCGGCGCCGCGCCGCTTTCCATTTCCACGCCGACCAGGTCGAGCACCCGTGCCACCGTGTGGTTCACGAGATCGTCGATCGTCTGCGGCCGGTGATAAAACGCCGGCAGCGGCGGGAACACGATGCCGCCCATCTCGGTCACGGCCGTCATGTTGCGCAGGTGCGCCAGGTTGAAGGGTGTTTCACGCACCATCAGCACCAGCCGGCGGCGCTCTTTCAGCATCACGTCCGCGGCGCGCGCGATCAGGTTGTCCGCCAGGCCATGGGCCACGGCAGCCAGTGTCTTCATCGAACAGGGAGCGATCACCATCGCGTCCGTCAGGTAGGAACCGCTGGCGATCGAGGCGCCCACGTTGTGGGCCTTGTGCACGATATGCGCGAGTGCTTCCACTTCGCGCCGGGCCAGGCCCGTTTCCTCATGCAGCGTCAATACCGCGGCGTCTGAAATCACGAGATGCGATTCGACGCCGGGCAGGCCTTGCAGCGTCTGCAGCAGGCGCACGCCATACACGGCGCCGGTGGCGCCCGTGATGGCGACGACGATCCGCCGTGGGCGCCCGCTCATGACTGCCCGGTCCGCTTCTAGTCAGCCTTGCTGTCCAGCAGCGTTTTCAGTTCGCCCGACTCGTACATCTCGTTCATGATGTCCGAACCGCCGATGAATTCGCCGCGCACATACAGCTGCGGAATGGTCGGCCAGTTCGAATATTCCTTGATGCCCTGGCGCACTTCCGGATCTTCCAGCACATTGACGGTAGCGATGTTGTCCACGCCGCATGCCTTCAGGATCTGGATCGCACGGCCGGAAAAACCGCACTGCGGGAATTGCGCGGTGCCTTTCATGAACAGCACCACCGGGGTGCCGGACACGGTTTCCTTGATCCACTGTTGTACATCACTCATAGCTGCCTCGAAAAAGAAATGTCGGAATAGCGGCATTTTACAGGCATTCATGCCCCTCCTGCAGGATGTGGCCGCGTGCGAAGCCGATGGGCCGAACCCATGCGCCAACACGTCCACACCACAGCTTTTGTGCTGCAGTGCACAGTTGCTGCCGTGCTACCATATTCCGCTGGTAGCGCTCTCCAATTCGGCATCGATATCGGCACAGGAGGAACTCGGATGGACGGGAACCGGGGAACCAGGCGGGTCAGGAAATTCAAGCTGGGCGCGGCCTGGCATCCGGAACGCATCGAACGGTGGCTGGAAACCCAGTCCGCCGAGGGATTGCACCTGGAATCGGTGGCGCCGTTCGGAATCTACACCTTCATTGCGGACTTGCCCGAGCCGCACGATTACCGGATCGACTTCGCTTCCACGCGGGAAGTCGAAGACCCGCATTACGCGGAAGCGCCCACCGCCGCCGGCTGGAAGCTGGCCGGCCATTCGATGAGCTGGATGCTGTGGCGGGCGCCGAAAGGCGAGGCGCGCGACATCTTCACCCATGCGCCGGCGCGCGTGTCCACCTACCGGCGCCAGGCCATCGCCATGCTGATCATCGCCGCCATCCAGGTGCCGCCGCTGGTCAGCGGCACGATGGCGTTGCGCCGGCACGACGAACTGGCCTGGGCCAGCGTATTGATCCTGTCTTCCGCCGTGATGTCGCTGGCGCTGTATGCGCTGGCCCGCGTGGCGGGCCGGCTGCTCAAGGTGAAGGATTCCTGATCAGCCGCGCAGCTTGGCGAACGCGGCCGCCATCGAACCGGCCACGGCCGGCTCGCGCGACGCGCTTTTCTGCTGCTGGCCCATGGCGCGGCGGTCGTTGCGGTCACCGCGTTGTTCCGGCTTCGAACCGGCCGCCGGCGCACTGTCCGTCAGGCGCATGGTGAGGGCGATGCGCTTGCGCTTCGGGTCCACCTCCAGCACCTTCACTTTCACGACCTGGCCGGCCTTCACCATGGTGTGCGGGTCCTTGACGAACGTGTTCGACAGCGCCGAAATGTGCACCAGGCCATCCTGGTGCACGCCGATGTCGACGAACGCGCCGAATGCCGCCACGTTGGTGACCACGCCTTCCAGGATCATGTCCGGCCGCAGGTCGGCGATCTCTTCCACGCCTTCCTTGAACGTGGCGGTGGTGAACTCGGGACGCGGATCGCGGCCGGGCTTTTCCAGTTCCTTCAGGATGTCCGTCACTGTCGGCACGCCGAACTTGTCATCGGCATACTTCGCCGGCGACAGCGTCTTGAGCACCGCCGCCGCGCCGATCACGGACTTGATGTCCTTCCTGATGTCGGCCAGGATCTTTTCCACCACCGGATACGATTCCGGGTGCACGGCGGACGCGTCCAGCGGATTGTCGCTGTTCATCACGCGCAGGAAGCCGGCGGCCTGCTCGAACGTCTTGTCGCCCAGTCGCGGCACCTTCTTCAAAGCCGCGCGCGACGTGAACGCACCCTTCAGGTCGCGGTAGCTGACGATGCTCTGCGCCACGCTGGCCGACAGGCCGGAAACCCGCGCCAGCAGCGGCGCGGAAGCCGTATTCACGTCCACCCCCACCGCGTTGACGCAATCCTCGACCACCGCATCGAGCGTGCGGGCCAGCTGCGTCTGGCTCACATCGTGCTGGTACTGGCCCACGCCGATCGATTTCGGGTCGATCTTCACCAGTTCGGCCAGCGGATCCTGCAGGCGGCGCGCGATCGATACGGCGCCGCGCAGCGACACGTCCATGTCCGGCAGTTCGCGCGACGCGAACTCGGAGGCCGAGTAGACCGACGCGCCGGCCTCGGAGACGACGATCTTCGTCAGTTTCAGGTCGGCATGGCGTTTGATCAGGTCCTGCGCCAGCTTGTCCGTCTCGCGGGAAGCGGTGCCGTTGCCGATCGAGATCAGCGACACGTTGTGCTTCGCGGCCAGCAGGCCCAGCGTGTGGAGCGTGCCTTCCCAGTCGTTGCGTGGCTGGTGCGGATACACGGTGGCGGTATCGGCCACCTTGCCGGTGGCATCGACAACGGCCACCTTCACGCCGGTGCGCAGTCCCGGGTCCAGGCCCATCGTCGCGCGCGGGCCGGCCGGCGCGGCCAGCAGCAGCGCCTTCAGGTTGGTGGCGAACACGCCGATCGCGTCGAGCTCGGCCTTGTCGCGCAGCGCTCCCATCAGTTCCGTTTCGAGGTGCATGAAGCTTTTCACGCGCCACGTCCAGCGCACGGTGTCCGTCAGCCACTTGTCGGCGGGGCGCCCGGCGGATTTGATGCCGAACCGTGCGGCGATGCGGCTCTCGCACGGGTTGTGCGGCGCATCCCACTTCGGTTTCTCGGCTTCGGTATCGAGGCGCAGCGTCACGTCCAGCACGCCTTCGCGGCGGCCGCGCATCAGCGCCAGCGCGCGGTGCGACGGCACCGTGGCCAGCGGCTCCGAATAATCGAAATAATCGGCGAATTTCTCGCCCGCCTCCTGTTTGCCTTCGACAACCTTCGATTCCACCACGCCATGATCCTGCACGTATTCGCGCAGCGACTGCACCAGGTTCGCGTCCTCGGCGAAGCGCTCCATCAGGATCTGGCGGGCACCGTCCAGCGCCGCCTTGGCGTCGGGCACGCCGGCGTTGTTGCCGTCCGGCGTCGCGAAGGCTTCGCGCAGGTAGCCGGCCGCCACGGTTTCCGGATTCAGGGACGGGTCGGCCAGCAGGCTGTCCGCCAGCGGCGCCAGGCCGGCCTCGATGGCGATCTGCGCCTTCGTGCGGCGCTTTTGCTTGTAGGGCAGGTACAGGTCTTCCAGCCGGGTTTTATCTTCGGCAAGCATGACGGCCTGCAGCAGTTCCGGCGTCATCTTGTTCTGTTCGGTAATCGATGCCACGATCGTGGCGCGGCGCTCTTCCAGCTCGCGCAGGTAGCGCAGGCGCTCTTCGAGCAGGCGCAGCTGGATGTCGTCGAGCCCGCCGGTGGCTTCCTTGCGGTAGCGGGCGATGAAGGGGACGGTGGCACCCTCGTCCAGCAGGGCGATCGCGGCGGCCACCTGGGCCGGCCGGGCGGCCAGCTCGGCGGCCAGGCGTTGTTCGATGGAAGGCAGCATGTGTTCAGTTCTCAACAGACAGGCCGTAAATCATACATGACGCCACACCGCCACGGGGCATGGGCCGATAAGTTAGAACATAAGCAAACACAGAAAGGCTGTTGGCGGATAATATTGCATGTTGCTGTTTTTGAACCGTCCTGAATACACCGATGCGACCAATGGATTTGACCCGCGACGAAGCTCCTGCAACTCCTGCTGCCCCTGCCACCGTTCCCGCCAGCCCGCCGGCGACCCAGTTGCCGTACGCGGTCGCCATCTGGCTGCAGCGCGTGGATGCGGCCGCGCACCCGAAAGCCAAGCTGGCCCCGGTCGATCCCGATCCGAAGCAGACGAGCTACAAGCTGATCTATGTGCTGGCCCCCACGTCCGGCGGCCGCCATGTGGCGCTGGCGCTGTACAAGGCGCGGCTGCGTCCGAGCGGCGACGTGGCCGCCGCCAGCCCCGTGAACGAAGTGTTTTCGCTGCTGTCCGCGCCGCCACCATTCCTGGAACCGGGCGATGAAGACCTGGTGCGCTTCTTCGTGGCGATGCGCAGCGGCCCGAATTCGCCGACCGGCAGCGCGACCGAGCCGCGCGGCAAGATCGGCGCGGCCCTGTTGCAGATGTTATCCGAGCAAGAGAAGCTGCTTTGGGCTAACTCATGGGCCGACGTCGGCAATGGCCTGGTCTACCCGATGAAGGCCGGCCAGGGGCGCACGGCCAACCTGGCATGGCGCGAAGAGGGCAAGGGACTGCGGCTGGGCTGGAAGGTGGAAGCCCCGGAAAATACCCGCCACGCGGGCGCCGACCAGATCGACTACATGTTGCCCACGGAACCGCCGTGGTATATCGACAACCTGTCCTGCGGCGTGCTGCACCTGAACCAGGGCGGCGCCGATATCCCGCTCGCCGAGCTGCAGGCATTGGTTGCCCAGGCTCCATTGTTGATGCCCAACGATAAGATGCGCGTGTCGCAACTGCTGCTGGCGCACGGCCTGCAGCAGCTGATGCCGTTGCCGCAGCCATTGCCCCAGCGCTTGCGCGAAGACGTCAAGCCGCGGCCGATCCTGGTGCTCGACTCGGCGCAGCTGGCGGATGGTTCGGCGCAGAAGTGGCACGATTACGCCGTGCTGTCGTACGACTACGACGGCGAGCGCGTGTCGTTCGACCCGTCGCAGCGCGTGGTGCGCCAGCGCGGCGAAGTCACAGAGATCATCGTGCGCAACGAGGCGCTGGAAACGGCGGCGCTGGAAACCCTGACCGACCTGGGCTTCCGCAAGCCGACCGCGCTGCCGCTGTCGAGCGTGCGCGGCGGCCTGCTGCTGGCCAGCCAGGCCGACTGGATCCGCTTTGCCGAATCGGGCATCGAAGCGTTGCTGGCGAACGGCTGGCAGGTCGAGAAAACCCCGAAATACCGCTACGACTTCACCGCGGTCGACGAGTGGTACGCCGAGATCGAGGAAGAGGGCCCGGAGACGGGCAATGCGTGGTTCGAGCTGGAACTGGGCATCACCGTGGGCGACGAGCGGGTGCCGCTGCTGCCGGTGCTGGTGCAGATGATCCGCAACATGCCGAACGATTTTTCCGCCAAGGCGCTGTCGGTGCACGGCGAAACCGACCAGATGCTGGCCACGCTGCCGGGCGGCACCCGCGTGGCGCTGCCATGGGCGCGCGTGAAGCCGATCCTTGGCACGCTGGGCGAGCTGTACTTCAACGACAAGATCCGCCATGCCGTGCGCATGAGCACGCTCGACGCGGCGCGGCTGGATGAACTGGCCCGTACGGGCGAGTTCAACTGGACGGGCGGCGAGGAAGTGCGCGACATGGGCCGCCGGCTGAACCAGTTCTCGTCGGTCAAGCGGGTGGCAACCCCGGCCAGCCTGCAGGCCACGCTGCGCGATTACCAGTCCGAAGGCCTGGCATGGATGCAGTTCCTGCGCGAATACGGCCTGGCCGGCATCCTGGCGGACGACATGGGCCTGGGTAAGACGGTGCAGACGCTGGCGCACATCCTCGTCGAGAAGGAATCGGGCCGGATGACGCATCCGACGCTCGTCATCGCGCCCACTTCGCTGATGGGCAACTGGCAGGACGAATCGGCCCGTTTCGCGCCCAGCCTGAAAGTGCTGCTGCTGCAGGGCAAGGACCGCGCCGAGATGTTCGACAAGATCCCGGAAGCGGACCTGGTGCTGACCACCTATGCGCTGCTGCCGCGCGACGAGGAAAAGCTGCGCGAGCACGACTTCCACCTGGTGATCCTGGACGAATCGCATTACATCAAGAACACCCGCTCGAAGGCTGCGCAAAGCGCCGGGCTGCTGCGCGCGAAACACCGGCTGTGCCTGTCCGGCACGCCGCTGGAAAACCACCTGGGCGAGCTGTGGTCGCAGTTCCACTTCCTGCTGCCGGGCCTGCTGGGCGACGAAAAGGCGTTCAACTCGCAGTTCCGCCACCCGATCGAGCGGCAGGACGACCCGCTGCGCCGGATGCTGCTGAATCGCCGGATCAAGCCGTTCCTGCTGCGCCGCACGAAGGACAGCGTGGCCAAGGAGCTGCCGCCGAAGACCGAAATGGTGCGCAAGGTCGAGCTGACCGGCGCCCAGCGCGACCTGTACGAAACCGTGCGGCTGGCCATGGACCAGAAGGTGCGCGAGGAAATCGACCGCAAGGGCGTGGCGCGCAGCCAGATCGTGATCCTCGAGGCGCTGCTGAAACTGCGGCAGGTATGCTGCGACCCGCGCCTGGTGAAATCGCTGTCCACGCGCAAGCAGCAGGCCGCCGGTTCGGCCAAGCTGGCCGACCTGATGCAGATGCTGGAAGACTTGCTGGAAGAAAATCGCAAGATCCTCGTCTTCTCGCAATTCACGTCGATGCTGGAACTGATCCAGGAAGAGCTGGACTCGCGCGACATTCCGTATGCGTTGCTGACCGGCGAAACACGCGACCGCGGCGCCCAGGTGGCCGCGTTCCAGCAGGGCGCGGTGCCGATCTTCCTGATCAGCCTGAAGGCCGGCGGCGTGGGCCTGAACCTGACCGCGGCGGACACGGTGATCCACTACGACCCGTGGTGGAACCCGGCCGCCGAACAGCAGGCCACCGACCGCGCCTGGCGCATCGGGCAGGACAAGCCGGTGTTCGTCTACAAGCTGATCGCCAAGGGCACGCTGGAAGAAAAGATCCAGGTGCTGCAGCAGAAGAAGGCCGACCTGGCGCAATCCGTGCTGGCCGAGGGCGAATCGCAGAAGATGGCGCTGACGCAGGAAGACCTGCAGCAGATCTTCGCGCCGCTGGCCGACTGATGCAGCAAGCCGATGGACGGGGCCGATGAAAAGAGCTGATGAATAAAGCCGATGAATAAAGCTGACTACGAGCTGCTGCTCGAGCATGGCACCGACATCCACTGGATGCTCGACTGCGCGACGGGGCAGCTGCTGTATGTGAGCCCGGCCGCCGCGCGGCGCTTCGGCTGGCCGCCGGAAGAAATGCAGGCACGCGCCCAGGCGCTGGCCGGGCCGTTGCTGCACGACCTGCCGGAGCGGCTGGCGCGCTTCCGGCAGGGCGACGGCAGCCGCCATACCGTGCTGCGCGAAGCGGAACTGGAAGGCATTCCCGTCGAGATCGAATCCACGCTGGTGGACCAGGGCAGGCTGGTCGGCGTGGTGCGCGATGTCAGCGCCCGGCGCGCGTTCGAGCAGCAGCAGAAAAAGTTCGCGTCGATGCTGTCGCATGAATTCCGCTCGCCGCTGGCAACGATCGACGGCGCGATCCAGCGCCTCGTGATGACCGACAAGGGGGCCGACGAAGGCGCCACGAAGCGTTATCACAAGATCCAGTCCGCGGTGGACCGACTGCTGGGCATGGTGGACGAATACCTGTCGCCGGACCGGCTGGCGTCGATCGGGCGCCGGCGGCGCGAGAACGGCATCGCGCCCGCCGCGTTGCTGGAAGCGGCCGCCGCGCAGGCGCGCACCCGGCGAGCCGGCATCACCGTGCTGGCCGGCGACGCGCCGCCATGGGTGCGTGCCGATCCGGACGGCATGCGGATGTGCCTCGATGTGCTGCTCGATAACGCGATCAGGTACACTCCGCCGGACGCGCCGATCGAACTATGGGCAGGCAAGGTCGCCACGGGAGGCATCGAATTCACGGTGACCGATCGTGGCCCGGCGATCCCGGAAGGGGAGGTCGGCCGGCTGTTCGACAAGGGTTACCGCGGCAGTGCGGCCGCCGGCATTCCCGGCTCGGGCATTGGCCTGTACATGGCAAAAGCGGTGATCGAAGTACATGGCGGCACGCTCAGCGCGCAAAACTTGCCTGAAAGCGGCAAGAAGTTCCGGATTTGGCTTCCTGTCGCCGTGTAACGCTTGCACCAGGACGTTACTCCCGTGATAATTCTTTGAGTAACGAAACAACACTTAATGGCCATCGATGACGCAGATATTGATCGTGGAAGACAACCTGGAATACGCCGAGGAAATGGCGGATTACCTGGGGGAAATGGGACACGATGTCAGCATTACCAACAACGCGGGCGAGATGTGGTCCGCGCTGAGCCAGGGTAACGTCGGCGTCGTCGTGCTGGACCTTGGTCTTCCCGACGAGGATGGTATCAATGTGATACCGAGGATGCGACAACTGTATCCCCAGATCGGACTGCTCGTGCTGACGGGGCGTGTCAATTTCGACAGCCGCATTCTCGGGCTGCGCCTGGGCGCCGATCATTACCTGACGAAACCCATCAAGTTCCCGGAGCTCGCGGCCCATATCGAGGCGCTGGACCGGCGCGTCGGTCCGCAGGAAGCGGCGCCCGTACTGAGCAAATGGACATTGCGGCTTTCGGCCCGCCAGCTCGAACTGCAGGGCCAGGCCATCACGCTGACGGAAAAGGAATGCAATTTCCTGCACTTGCTGACGATTAACACGCGGCCCGTTCCCCGGCAGGTGATCGTGGCCGGTATCGGCGGCGACGATCCGGATGCCGGCCGCCGCGTGGACATGCTGGTTTACCGGCTGCGCAAGAAGGCCCGTACCGGGCTGGGCCAGGATCTGCCGCTGCGCAGCGCGTATGGCGAGGGGTACAGCCTGTCCACCAGTTTCAACTTGTCCTGACCCCCGCTTCAATCGGGGACAGAGTCGCCGGGAAATTTTAATTTCCTGAAATAATTGGGGACAGGGTCGTTGCCGGCGGGGTATCATCGTTCCTTCGCCCTTTGCCGCATTGTCGACCGATCCAGCATGGCCCGCCTGCCCCGTCTCATCGTTCCTTCCCAGCCCCATTACATCATCCAGCGGGGCCTCAACGGCCAGCCGGTATTCCAGGACACGGACGACTACACCACGTTCCTCGGATGGCTGCGCACGGCCGCGCGCACGTACAAGGTGGCCATCCACGCCTACGCGCTGCTGCCGGACCAGCTGCACATGCTGGCCACGCCGTCCGACGAGGAGGGCCTGGGCCAGATGATGCAATGGCTGGGCCGCTGCTATGTGCCGTACTACAACCAGAAGTACGGCCGCGCCGGCACGCTGTGGCATGGCCGATTCAAGACATCGGTCGTCGATGCCGCCAACTTCCTGCTGGTATGCAGCCGCTACATCGAGCTGGCGGCCGTGCGCGCCGGGTTGTCCCCTGCGGTCGAGGAATATCCCTGGTCCAGCTACGCCCACCACGCCGGCATCCGTCCGGACGGGGTCGTGACCGACCACCCGGCGTATTGGTCACTGGGCAATACGCCATTCCAGCGCGAGGCCGCCTACATCGAACTGTCGGGCCAGCACCTCTCCGCCGCCCAGATCGCCACTGTCGAGGCCGCCGTGCTGAAAGGCTGGCCCTTGGGTACCGACCAATACAAGAAGGACCTCGAACAGAAAGCCAGGCGGCAGGTGCTGCCCGCCAAGCGCGGGCGGCCGTTCAAGCAGCCGTAACCTGTCCGGCTCGTCAACCAGCGTTGTATTACAACCAGCTCAGCCACGCCTGAAGCGACATAACCCCTTGATTCATCACGTATTGCCAAAAATCGGGGACTGTCCCCGATTTTTTACAACGTTTTTGATCAGCATCTGTCGGCTGCAAAGCTTGAGCAATTTCTGACTGCTTTTTGCGCAGGAACGGCGCTTTCGCGCAATCTTTTGCACCAGAATGACTCTGTCCCTATTTAAAATTTTGCGTAAAAAAGGTGCAATTAATTCGACTCCGACCCTAATTAATTAAGTTGAGTTTTCTGGTGCGATGCACTACTCTCACTTTTCAATTTGCAAAACCGGAGCCATGCGTACCCGCCACGGTAGGTGTTCAGGGCTCTTTGCTTCGGAGAAAGCCATGAACGCGCAAGGTTTGTACGACCCAGCCAACGAACACGACGCCTGCGGTGTCGGCTTCGTAGCCCACATCAAAGGCCAGAAAAGCCATTCCATCATCGAACAGGGTCTGCAGATCCTGAAGAATATCGATCACCGCGGCGCCGTTGGCGCCGACAAGCTGATGGGCGATGGCGCCGGCATCCTGATCCAGGTGCCCGACCAGTTCTACCGCGACGAGATGGGCAAGCAGGGCGTCGAACTGCCGCCGCCGGGCGAATATGGCGTGGGCATGGTCTTCCTGCCGAAGGAAAGCGCCTCGCGCATCGCCTGCGAACAGGAAATCGAGCGCGCCGTGCGCATCGAGGGCCAGGTCGTGCTGGGCTGGCGCAACGTGCCGGTGGACAGCGAAATGCCGATGTCGCCGCTGGTGCGCGCGAAAGAGCCGGTGATCCGCCAGATCTTCATCGGCCGCGGCGCCGACATCATGGTGACCGACGCACTCGAACGCAAGCTCTATGTGATCCGCAAGTCGTCCGGCCACGCGATCCAGGCATTGAAGCTGCAACACGGTAACGAATTCTTCGTGCCGTCGATGTCGGCCCGTACCGTGGTCTACAAGGGCCTGCTGCTGGCCGACCAGGTCGGCGTGTACTACCGCGACCTGCAGGATCCGCGCTGCATCTCCGCGCTGGCCCTGGTGCACCAGCGCTTCTCCACGAACACCTTCCCGGAATGGCCGCTGGCCCACCCGTACCGCCTGATCGCGCACAACGGCGAGATCAACACCGTCAAGGGCAACTTCAACTGGATGCGCGCCCGCGAAGGCGTGATGAAATCGGCCGTGCTGGGCGACGACCTGCAGAAACTGTTCCCGCTGATCTATGAAGGCCAGTCGGACACCGCCTGCTTCGACAACGCGCTGGAACTGCTGCTGATGGCGGGCTACCCGCTGGCCCAGGCGATGATGATGATGATTCCGGAAGCGTGGGAAAACCACACGCTGATGGACGACAACCGCAAGGCGTTCTATGAATACCACGCCGCGATGATGGAGCCGTGGGACGGCCCCGCCGCAATGGCGTTCACCGACGGCCGCTACATCGGCGGCACGCTGGACAGGAATGGATTGCGGCCTGCGCGTTATATCGTGACGGACGACGACCTGGTGGTGATGGCATCGGAATCGGGCGTGCTGCCGATCCCGGAATCGAAGATCATCCAGAAGTGGCGCCTGCAGCCGGGCAAGATGTTCCTGATCGACCTGGAAGCGGGCCGCATCATCGATGACAAGGAACTGAAGGATACGTACGCCAACGCCAAGCCGTACAAGGCATGGATCAACGCTGTCCGGATCAAGCTGAACAGCCTGAAACTGGCTGAAAGCCAGCTGCACCAGAACGTGAATAAATACGGTGCCGCCAAGCCGGGTCAGGCCACGGGCGAGAAATTGCCGGCATCGCTGCTGGACCGCCAGCAGGCGTTCGGCTACACGCAGGAAGACCTGCGCTTCCTGCTCGCGCCGATGGCGCTGGCCGGCGAGGAAGCCACCGGCTCGATGGGCAACGACTCGCCGCTGGCCGTCATGTCCAACAAGCTCAAGCCGCTGTACAACTACTTCAAGCAGCTGTTCGCCCAGGTCACGAACCCGCCGATCGACCCGATCCGCGAAGCGATGGTGATGTCGCTGGTGTCGTTCATCGGTCCGAAGCCGAACCTGCTCGATACCAACAACGTCAACCCGCCGATGCGCCTCGAAGTGTCGCAGCCGGTGCTGTCGTTCGACGACATGACGCGCCTGCGCCACATCAGCGGCCATACCGGCGGCAAGTTCAAGTCGTACGAGCTGTCGATCTGCTACCCGCTGACGTGGGGCAAGGAAGGCGTCGAAGCGTCGCTGGCCTCGCTGTGCGCGGAAGCGGTCGACGCGATCAAGTCCGGCCACAATATCCTCATCGTGTCCGACCGCGCCGTGTGCGCCGACCGCGTGGCGATTCCGGCGCTGCTGGCAACGTCCGCGATCCACCAGCACCTGGTCAGCAAGGGCCTGCGCGCTTCGGCCGGCCTCGTCGTCGAGACCGGTTCGGCGCGTGAAACGCACCACTTCGCGCTGCTGGCGGGCTATGGCGCCGAAGCCGTGCACCCGTACCTGGCGATGGAAACGCTGGCCGAACTGGCCCACGCGATGCCGGGCGACCTGACGCCGGAGCAGGCGCTGTACAACTACACCAAGGCCGTCGGCAAGGGCCTGATGAAGGTGATGTCGAAGATGGGCATCTCCACGTACATGTCGTACTGCGGCGCCCAGATCTTCGAAGCGATCGGCCTGAACAAGGCAGTGGTCAACAAGTACTTCAAGGGCACCGCGTCGAACGTCGAAGGCATCGGCCTGTTCGAGATCGCCGACGAAGCGCTGCGCCTGCACAACCTGGCATTCGGCAACGACCCGGTGCTGGCCGAGTCGCTCGATGCGGGCGGCGAATACGCCTACCGCGTGCGCGGCGAAGACCACCTGTGGACGCCGGACGCGATCGCCAAGCTGCAGCACTCGACCCGTGCGAACAACTTCAACACGTACAAGGAATACGCGCAGATCATCAACGACCAGAGCCGCCGTCACCTGACGCTGCGCGGCCTGTTCGAGTTCAAGATCGATCCGGCCAAGGCGATCCCGCTGGAAGAAGTGGAACCGGCCAAGGAAATCGTCAAGCGTTTCGCCACCGGCGCCATGTCGATGGGTTCGATCTCCACCGAGGCGCACGCCACGCTGGCCATCGCGATGAACCGCATCGGCGGCAAGTCGAACACCGGCGAGGGCGGCGAAGATCCGAACCGCTTCAGCAACGAGCTCAAAGGCATTCCGATCAAGGTCGGCCAGACGATGGCCGACGTGATCGGCAAGGACCAGGTCGTGGTCGACATCCCGCTGCAGGATGGCGATTCGCTGCGCTCGCGCATCAAGCAGGTCGCTTCCGGCCGCTTCGGCGTGACGGCGGAATACCTGAACTCCGCGGACCAGATTCAGATCAAGATGGCGCAGGGCGCCAAGCCGGGCGAAGGCGGCCAGCTGCCGGGCCACAAGGTTTCCGGCTACATCGCCACGCTGCGTTTCGCCGTGCCGGGCGTGGGCCTGATCTCGCCGCCGCCGCACCACGACATCTACTCGATCGAGGATCTGGCACAGCTGATCCACGACCTGAAGAACGTCAACCCGCGCGCTTCGATTTCCGTGAAGCTGGTGTCGGAAGTGGGGATCGGCACCGTGGCGGCCGGCGTCTCGAAAGCCAAGGCGGACCACGTGGTGGTGGCCGGCCATGACGGCGGCACCGGCGCCTCGCCACTGTCGTCGGTGAAGCATGCCGGCACGCCGTGGGAGCTGGGCCTCGCCGAAACGCAACAGACGCTGGTGCTGAACGGCCTGCGCAACCGGATCCGCGTGCAGGCCGACGGCCAGATGCGTACCGGCCGCGACGTGGTCATCGCCGCGATGCTGGGCGCCGACGAAATCGGCTTTGCCACGGCACCGCTGGTGGTCGAGGGCTGCATCATGATGCGCAAATGCCACCTGAACACCTGCCCGGTGGGCGTGGCCACGCAGGATCCCGTGCTGCGCGCCAAGTTCCAGGGCAAGCCGGAACACGTGGTGAACTACTTCTTCTTCGTGGCCGAGGAAGCGCGTCAACTGATGGCGCAGCTGGGCATCCGCACGTACGACGAACTGATCGGCCGTGCCGACCTGCTCGACAAGTCGAAGGCGATCACGCACTGGAAGGCGCAGGGCCTGGACTTCTCGGCGATCTTCTACCAGCCGAAGGTCGATGTCGGCCTGTGCATGTACCACAACGAGGAGCAGGAACACGGCCTGGAGAAGGCGCTCGATCACAAGCTGATCGCGCAGGCCAAGGCCGCACTGGAGAAGGGCGAACGCGTGTCGTTCATCTCGCCGGTGAAGAACCTGAACCGCACCGTGGGCGCGATGCTGTCCGGCGAAGTGGCGGCGCGCTACGGCCATGCCGGCCTGCCGGACGACACGATCCACATCCAGCTGCAGGGCACCGCCGGCCAGTCCGCCTGCGCGTTCCTGGCGCACGGCATCACGATCGACCTGGTGGGCGAGGGTAACGACTACGTGGGCAAGGGTCTGTCGGGCGGCCGTATCATCGTGCGTCCGAACACCGAATTCCGCGGCTGGGCCGTGAACAACATCATCATCGGCAACACCGTGCTGTATGGCGCGATCGCCGGCGAAGCGTTCTTCAACGGCGTGGCCGGCGAGCGTTTCGCGGTGCGTAACTCGGGTGCCACGGCGGTGGTCGAAGGCACCGGGGATCACGGCTGCGAATACATGACCGGCGGCACGGTTGTCGTGCTGGGCGGCACCGGCCGCAACTTCGCGGCGGGCATGTCGGGCGGCATCGCCTACGTGTACGACCCGGACGGCGATTTCGAGAAACGCTGCAACCTGTCGATGGTCAGCCTGGAAGAAGTGTTGCCGGCCTCCGAGCACGACGACAAGTCGACCTGGCACGCGCAACACCGCAACGGCACGCCGGAGTCGGACGAAACGATCCTGAAGCGCCTGATCGAGCGTCACTTCAAGCACACGGGCAGCACCCGTGCCCGCATGTTGCTGGACAACTGGGCGGAGAGCCGCGGCAAGTTCGTGAAAGTGTTCCCGAACGAATACAAGCGCGCTCTGATCGAGCTGTCCGACAATGCCGCGATCGAAGCGGAAACCCAGGCGATCGCCGCTTAAGGAAAGATAGAGAAAATGGGAAAAATCACCGGTTTCATGGAATTCCAGCGCCAGGACGAAAGCTACCTGGCCCCGGAATCGCGCCTGAAGAACTACAAAGAGTTCGTGCTCAAGCTCACGGACGACCAGGCCAAGGTGCAGGGCGCACGCTGCATGGATTGCGGCATCCCGTTCTGCAATACGGGCTGCCCGGTCAACAACATCATCCCGGACTGGAACGACCTGGTGTACCGCCACCACTACCGCCAGGCGCTGGATGTGCTGCACTCGACCAACAACTTCCCGGAATTCACTGGCCGCATCTGCCCGGCGCCGTGCGAAAGCGCCTGCACGCTGGGCATCAACGACGATCCGGTGGGCATCAAGTCGATCGAGCACAAGATCATCGACGAAGGCTGGGAACACGGCTGGGTCAAGCCGCAGCCGGCCGATCACAAGACGGGCAAGAAAGTGGCGATCATCGGTTCCGGCCCCGCCGGCCTGGCGGCCGCCCAGCAGCTGGCGCGCGCCGGCCATGACGTGACCGTGTTCGAGAAATCGGACCGTGCCGGCGGCCTGCTGCGCTACGGCATTCCCGACTTCAAGCTGGAAAAGTTCCACATCGACCGCCGCGTCGAGCAGATGGAAGCGGAAGGCGTGAAGTTCCGCATGTCGACGCTGGTGGGCAAGGACTTCCCGGCCAACGTCAACAACTGGGCCAAGGAAACCATCTTCCCGGAAGACCTGGAGAAGGAATTCGACGCCGTCGTCATCGCTGGCGGCGCGGAACAGCCGCGCGACCTGCCGGTGCCGGGCCGCGAGCTCAAGGGCGTGCATTTCGCGATGGACTTCCTGCCGCAGCAGAACAAGATCAACGCCGGCGACAAGGTCAAGGACCAGATCAAGGCCACCGGCAAGCACGTGGTGGTGATCGGCGGCGGCGATACGGGCTCCGACTGCGTGGGCACGTCGAACCGCCACGGGGCCGCGGCCATCACGCAGTTCGAACTGATGCCGATGCCGCCGGAGCAGGAAAACAAGCCGATGGTGTGGCCGTACTGGCCGACCAAGCTGCGCACCTCGTCGTCGCACGAAGAGGGCTGCGAGCGTGACTGGGCGGTTGCCACCAAGCGCCTGGAAGGCAAGAACGGCAAGGTCGAGAAGCTGATCGCCTGCCGCGTGGAGTGGAAAGACGGCAAGATGGCCGAAGTGCCGAACTCGGAATTCGAAATGAAGGCCGACCTGGTGCTGCTGGCGATGGGCTTTGTGTCGCCGGTACAACAGGTGCTGGAAGCTTTTGGCGTGGAAAAAGACGGCCGGGGCAATGCCCGTGCCGCCACCGAAGGCAGCAATGCCTACGTCACCAGCAAGCCCGGCGTCTTCGCCGCGGGCGACATCCGCCGCGGCCAGTCGCTGGTCGTGTGGGCCATCCGCGAAGGCCGCCAGTGCGCCCGCGCGGTCGACGAGTACCTGATGGGCCACTCCGTCCTGCCACGCTGATTCCCTGGCGCACCCTTAAAGCCCGCCCGGCCCGCCGCGGCGGGCTTTTTGTTGCCAAGTTGAACAAGATTTCCTGAAACCGGGGTCAGACCCCAAATTTAGGCAATATTTCTCGCCAGCCCCGGTTTTTTGGCGATGTTTTTGTTGCGCAAGTGAGAAATATTTCTTGGAACTGGGGTCTGACCCCGGTTTTTGGCGATGTTGCCTTGCACAAAATTAACACAGTTTGCCAAATGTAAATTACTGACTCGGCGGTTATTAGTGTTGTATTATTCACTACTTAACCTGAGCCATATAAGCCTCTCCAGAGTGGCTGCCAGCAGAGTATGGGATTTCTGCATTACAATATGGCATTAAAAAATAAAGACTCTCTGCCGTGGCAAACCTCGTAGAAATCCGTGACTTGCACTTCTCGTATGGGAAGCGCCCCATCCTGGCAGGGCTGAACATGGACTTTCCAAAGGGGAAAGTCATTGCGGTCATGGGCGGTTCGGGCAGCGGCAAGACGACGGTATTGCGCCTGATCGGCGGACAGATCCGCCCCAGCAAGGGCCAGGTCAGCGTCGACGGCCAGGTCGTGCACAAGCTGAAGACCAACGATCTGTACTTGTTGCGCCGCAAAATGGGCATGCTGTTCCAGCATGGCGCACTGTTCACCGACCTCACCGTGTTCGAGAACGTGGCGTTTCCCCTGCGCGAGCATACCGACCTGCCGGAAGAACTGATCCGCGACCTCGTGCTGATGAAGCTGAACGCGGTCGGCCTGCGCAATGCGGCGCCGCTGAAGCCGGGCGAGATTTCCGGCGGCATGGCGCGCCGGGTGGCGCTGGCGCGCAGCATCGCCCTCGACCCGCAACTGATCATGTACGACGAGCCGTTCGCCGGCCTCGACCCGATTTCGATGGGCGTCACCGCGAACCTGGTCCGCAACCTGAACGATGCGCTGGGTTCCACCAGCATCCTGGTGTCCCACGACGTCAAGGAGTCGTTCACGATCGCGGATTACGTGTATTTCCTGTCGCAGGGCAAGATCGTTGCCCACGGCACCCCGGCTGAAATGATGGTATCGACCGATCCTTACGTAAAACAATTCGTGCACGCCGAGGCGGACGGCCCGGTGCCGTTCCACTACCCCGGCAAATCGCTCGCCGACGACCTGGGCCTGGGAGCGCGGAAATGATCGGCCGCCGCGTTCTTGCCGGCGTCGGCAACACCGTACGGGACTATGTGGAAAGCGTCGGCTACGCCACCCGCACCTTCTTCACGATGATCGGCCTGTCGCCGGGCATGATGCGCCGTCCGCGCCTCGTCATCGAGCAGCTGCACTTCATCGGCAATTATTCGCTGCTGATCATCACGCTGTCCGGCCTGTTCGTCGGCATGGTGCTGGGCCTGCAGGGCTATTACACGCTGAGCAAATATGGTGCTTCCGAGTCGCTCGGCCTGCTGGTGGCGCTGGGCCTGACGCGCGAACTGGGCCCCGTCATTACCGGCCTGCTGTTCGCCGGCCGCGCCGGCACGTCGTTGACCGCCGAGATCGGCCTGATGAAGGCGGGCGAGCAACTGTCGGCGATGGAAATGATGGCCGTGAACCCGATCCAGCGCGTGCTGGCGCCGCGGTTCTGGGCCGGCGTGATCGCCGTGCCGCTGCTGGCGTCGATCTTTTCCGCGGTCGGCATCTTCGGCGGCTACCTGGTCGGTGTCGGCCTGATCGGCGTCGATGCCGGCGCGTTCTGGTCGCAGATGCAGTCCGGCGTGGACCTCTGGAAGGATGTGTTCAACGGCTTCGTCAAGAGCGTCGTGTTCGGCATAGCGATCACGTTCATCTCCCTGTACCAGGGCTACGAAACGCGGCCCACGCCGGAAGACGTGGCCGGCGCCACGACCCGCACGGTGGTCGTGTCGTCGCTGATGATCTGGTGGCTCGATTTCATGCTGACCGCCCTGATGTTCAGTAAATAATTCCTTGCGGGAACGCTTCGGCGTGCTTATAGAAAAACAGATAGGATAAGTAAAAATGCAACGCAAATCTCTGGATGTGTGGGTCGGCCTGTTCGTCGTGTTCGGCGTCGCGGCGCTGATGTTCCTGGCTTTGAAGGCCGGCAACAGCGGCACGTTCTCGCTCGCGAAGACGTACGAAATCACCGCCAAGTTCGACAATATCGGCAGCCTGCGGCCGCAGGCAGCCGTGAAGGCGTCGGGCGTGGTGGTGGGGCGCGTGGCGCGCATCGCGTTCGACGACAAGTCGTACAAGGCGGCCGTGACGCTGGAGATGGATGCGACGTACAAGTTTCCTAAAGACAGCTCGGCCAAGATCCTGACCGCCGGATTGCTGGGCGAGCAGTATGTGGGTATCGAAGCCGGTGGCGACGAGAACAACCTGGCGCAAGGCGACAAGATCGCCCGTACGCAATCCGCCGCGGTGCTGGAAGACCTGATCAATCAATTTATCTACAGCAAGGCTGCTGAAGGAAAGGACTCCAACTGATGCGCCGTTCTACCACCCCTGTTCTGCTGGCAATCGCTGCCGCAGCCACCCTGTCGGGCTGCGCCGTCGGTCCCGACAAGCGCGATCCGATGGAAAACTGGAACCGCGCCGTCTTCAATTTCAACGACAAGGTCGATACCTACGCGCTGAAACCCGTGGCGACCGGCTACAAGAATGTCACGCCGTCGTTCGTGCAGACGGGCGTCAACAATTTCTTCGGCAACCTGCAGGATCTCTGGACCGGCGGTAACAACCTGCTGCAAGGCAAAGGCGGCGATGGCGTGTCCGACCTGGGCCGCTTTGCGCTGAACTCCACCTTCGGCGTGCTGGGCCTGTTCGATATCGCTTCGGAAGCCGGCCTGCGCAAGCACAAGGAAGACTTCGGCCAGACGCTGGGCCGCTGGGGTGTGCAGTCGGGCCCGTACGTGATGCTGCCGCTGCTGGGCCCGTCCACGTTGCGCGACACCGTCGGCCTGCCGCTCGACATGGTGGCCGATCCATGGAGCTACAAGGATCCGATCAACGTGCGCAACATCGGTGCCGGCGTGCGCGTGATCGACCAGCGCGCCGCCCTGCTCGATGCGTCGTCGCTGCTGGAAGATGCCGCGCTGGACCGCTACGAATTCGTGCGCGACGGTTTCCTGCAGCGCCGCCAGAGCCAGGTCTATGACGGCGACGTGCCGCAAACGAAGGAAGAGGAAAACGTGCCGGAACAGCCGGCCGTGAAACCGACCGGCGATGGCGCCTTGCCGCCAGCCACCGCGCCGGCCACCTGAGTTACATCTCGGCACACAGTGGCCGGATTGGCGCTGCCGGTGACCGCTATAATGGGTTCACCGGCTGTGCATGCCGCCAGCCAGTGCCCGCAACGAATTCCGGTACAACCACACAGGGTAAAACCACATGAAACTGATTAAACAACTGATCGCCGTCGCCGCCATCGCGTTCGCCACCACCGGCTTCGCAGCGGCCCAGGGCACGAACGAAGCGCCGGACCAGCTGGTCAAGCGCATCAGCTCCGACGTGCTCAACGTCGCCAAGACCGACAAGGATATCCAGGCCGGCAATACCCGCAAGGTGATGGACCTGGTGGAAACCAAGATCCTGCCGTACGTGGACTTCGAGCGCATGACCGCGCTGGCCGCCGGCCGCTACTGGCGCGAAGCCACGCCGGAACAGAAGCGCGCGCTGTCGACCGAATTCCGCACGCTGCTGATCTACACGTATTCCGGCGCGCTGTCCCAGGTGCGCAACGAGACGATCGAATTCAAGCCGCTGCGCGCCGATGCCACCGACACCGAAGTGGAAGTGCGTTCCCAGGTCAACATGACCCGCGGCGAACCGGTGCTGCTGAACTATCGCGTCGCCAAGGGCGCCGATGGCTGGAAGATCTATGACATCAACGTGCTGGGCGCCTGGCTGGTGGAAACCTACAAGGGCACCTTCAACACCGAGATCAGCAAGGGCGGCATCGACGGCCTGATCAAGACGCTGGCGGCGAAGAACAAGCAGCTGGCAAGCAAGCCGCTGGCAACCGCCAAGAAGTAATCATCCCTGGGGCCGGGAGCACGCTTCCGGCCCATTGCACGCCTTCATCCTGCGAAAACATGTCCGATTCCCCGAACAACATGCTGTCCCTTACCGCGCTGACCGTCGATAACGCCACGGCGGCGCTGGAGCACGGCCTGGCCGCGCTGCGCGCGGGGCAGACGGAATTCGACATGCGCAATGTGGTGGCAGTCGATTCGGCCGCCGTGTCGGTGATGCTGGCGTGGCAGCGCGCCGCGCATGCGGAAGGCGTCAAGCTGCGCCTCGTGAACCTGCCGCCGATGCTGTTAAGCCTGACCAAGCTGTATGGTGTCTGTTCGCTCGTGTCGCCGGAAGTGGCCGATACCGAACTGCACCACCATTGACCCCCGCCTCGCCCCCTCGCACGCAGTAAATCCGCCGATCCGCCGCCCCCCGCGGCATGGCTGGACCGAAATTCCCCTATAATTGACCGTTGCTCCAGCCGGAATGGCGCGAGCGCCCGCAATAACAGGCCCGGTGCGGGTCCAGTGCGCCGGTCCGGCGCCAGTGCGGACCCCCGGCGCAACGGCCGGCGTTGCAAAGAACACATACAAGCCAAGCATGACAGCAATCCAAATCAGCAATGTCGAAAAGCGCTACCAATCGCTGCAGGCGCTGGGCGGCGTGTCGCTCTCGATCGAGGAAGGCGAGTTTTTCGGGCTGCTCGGGCCGAACGGCGCAGGCAAGACCACGCTCATTTCCATTATCGCGGGCCTGATCCGGCCGGATTCGGGCACCGTCTCCATCCATGGCCACGACGTGGTCTCCGATTTCCGCGCCGCCCGCAAGAAGCTCGGCGTGGTGCCGCAGGAACTGGTGTTCGACCCGTTCTTCACGGTGCGCGAGACGCTGCGCCTGCAGTCCGGCTACTTCGGCCTGCCGAACAACGACAAGTGGATCGACGAGGTGATGGACAACCTCGACCTGACGAACAAGGCCGATACCAACATGCGCGCGCTGTCCGGCGGCATGAAGCGCCGCGTGCTGGTGGCGCAGGCGCTGGTGCACAAGCCGCCCGTCATCGTGCTCGACGAACCCACCGCCGGCGTGGACGTCGAACTGCGCCAGACGCTGTGGAAGTTCATCTCGCGCCTGAACCGCGAAGGCCATACCATCGTGCTGACCACGCACTACCTCGAAGAGGCGCAGGCGATGTGCAAGCGCGTGGCCATGCTCAAGCTGGGCAAGGTGGTGGCGCTGGACACGATGTCGTCGCTGATCCGCCGCATTTCCGGCTCGCAGCTGATCGTGCACCTGAAAGCCGGCGAGCTGCCGCAGTCGCTGCGCCACCTGGTGCTGCACGACGAGCCGGTTGCGCAGTTGCCCAACGCCGGCCGCAAATACAGCCTGAAGGTCAACGAATACATGGAAGTGGAAACCATCCTGGCGCGGCTGCGCGAAAGCGGCGCCGTCATCGACGAGATGCAGCTGCAGCAGGCCGACCTGGAAGACATCTTCCTGGAGATCACGGGCAACGGAGGCCCGCAATGATGTCGATGGGCTTCCGCACGCTGGTCTACAAGGAAACGCTGCGCTTCTACAAGGTGGCCACGCAGACGGTCGCCGCGCCGATCCTGACCGCCATGCTGTACCTGCTGATCTTCGGCCATGTGCTCGAAGGCCGCGTGCAGGTCTACCCGGGCGTATCGTACACGGCGTTCCTGATTCCCGGCCTGGTGATGATGAGCGTGCTGCAGAATTCGTTCGCGAACTCGTCGTCGTCGCTGATCCAGTCGAAGATCGCCGGCAACCTGGTGTTCGTGCTGCTCACGCCCCTGTCGCACTGGGAAATCTTCTCGGCCTACACGATCGCCGCGATGGTACGCGGCCTCACGGTAGGGCTGGGCGTGTTCGTCGTCACCGCCTGGTTCGCGCACATGACGTTCGCGTGGCCGCTGTGGATCGCCGTGTTCGCGCTGCTGGGCGCCGCTATCCTCGGCACGATGGGCCTCATCGCCGGTATCTGGGCCGAGAAATTCGACCAGCTGGCCGCGTTCCAGAATTTCCTGATCATGCCGCTCACGTTCCTGTCCGGCGTGTTCTATTCGATCCACTCGCTGCCGCCGTTCTGGCTGACCGTCTCGCACCTGAACCCGTTCTTCTACATGATCGACGGCTTCCGCTACGGGTTCTTCGGCCAGTCCGACATCAATCCCTGGACCAGCCTGGCGATTGTCTCCGCCTTCCTGGTGGTGCTCGCATTGCTGGCCATCCGGCTGCTCAAGAGCGGCTACAGACTCAGACACTAAGAGGTACCCAACATGACCACGACTCCCGAAGCAATCCACGGCTACATCGCCGCCGGCCTCGAATGCACCCACCTCGAAGTGGAGGGCGACGGCCAGCACTTCACCGCCGTCATCGTCTCGCATGCGTTCGCGGGCAAGCGTCCGATCCAGCGCCACCAGATCGTGTACGCGGCACTGGGCGACCGCATGCGCGAGGAAATCCACGCGCTGTCGATGAAAACGCTGACTCCCGAAGAATTCGGCGCCAAGGCATAAGGAATAATCGCATGGACAAACTGCTCATCACCGGCGGCAAGCGCCTGGTCGGCGACATCCAGATCTCCGGCGCGAAGAACGCGGCACTGCCGATCCTGTGCGCCGGCCTGCTGACGGCGGGCGACCTGCAGCTGTCGAACGTGCCGAACCTGCACGATGTGTCGACGATGCTGAAACTGTTGCGCCAGACCGGCCTGTCGGTCGAGCAGAACGGCGACCAGGTCACGCTGAACGGCGCGAAGATCGACAAGCTCGAAGCGCCGTATGAAATGGTGAAGACGATGCGCGCGTCGATCCTCGTGCTCGGCCCGCTGCTGGCCCGCTTCGGCGAAGCCAAGGTGTCGCTGCCGGGCGGCTGCGCGATCGGTTCGCGCCCCGTCGACCAGCACATCAAGGGCTTGCGCGCACTGGGCGCCGAGATCTCGATCGATGCCGGCTACATCTACGCCAAGGCGAAAAAACTGCAAGGCACCCGCATCGTTACCGACATGATCACGGTGACCGGCACGGAAAACCTGCTGATGGCGGCCACGCTGGCCGAAGGCGAAACGGTGCTGGAAAACGCCGCGAGCGAGCCGGAAGTGACCGACCTGGCCAACCTCCTGGTGGCGATGGGCGCGAAGATCGACGGCATCGGCACCAGCCGCCTGGTGATCCAGGGCGTGCCGGCGCTGAACGGCGCCGCCCATGCCGTGATCTCGGACCGCATCGAAGCGGCCACGTTCCTGTGCGCCGTCGCGGCCGCCGGTGGCGACATCACGATCCGCAACACCCGTACCGACATCCTCGACGTGGCGCTGGACAAGCTGCGCGAGATGGGCGTGCGGCTGACCGTGGGCGATACGTGGATTCGCGCGCAGATGGATGCGCGGCCGGCGCCGGTGTCGTTCCGCACCACCGAATATCCCGGCTTCCCGACCGACATGCAGGCGCAGTTCATGGCCGTCAACACGGTTGCCAGCGGCCACAGCAGCGTGACGGAGACGATCTTCGAGAACCGCTTCATGCACGTGCAGGAAATGAACCGGCTGGGCGCGCAGATCCGCATCGATGGCAACACCGCGTGGATCGACGGCGTGCCCCAGCTGATCGGCGCGCCGGTGATGGCCACCGACCTGCGCGCCTCGGCATCGCTGGTCATCGCCGGCCTCGCCGCCAAGGGCGAAACGCTGGTCGACCGCATCTATCACCTGGACCGCGGCTACGACCGCATGGAAGTGAAGCTCTCCGCCGTCGGCGCCAACATCACCCGTATCAAGTAATCATGTCGACATTACCAAGCCAGGCCACCGACCGCTCGCAGCTGATCCTCGCCCTGTCGAAGGGCCGGATCTTCGAGGACACCTTGCCGCTGCTGGCCGCCGCCGGCATCACCGTCACGGAAAATCCGGAAACCTCGCGCAAGCTGATCCTGCCGACCAACGACCCGAACGTGCGCGTGCTGATCGTGCGCGCCACCGACGTGCCCACGTACGTGCAGCATGGCGCCGCCGACTTCGGCGTGGCCGGCAAGGACGTGCTGTTCGAGCACGGCGGCGAAGGCCTGTACCAGCCGATCGACCTGAACATCGCGCGCTGCCGCATGTCCGTCGCCGTCAAGGCCGGCTTCGATTACGAGACCGCGGTGCGCCAGGGCGCGCGCCTGCGCGTGGCCACCAAGTTCACCGAGATGGCGCGCCAGCACTTCGCCAAGAAGGGCGTGCACGTGGACCTGATCAAGCTGTACGGCTCGATGGAACTGGCGCCGCTGGTCGGCCTGTCCGATGCGATCGTCGACCTGGTCAGCACCGGCAGCACGCTGCGCGCCAACAACCTGGTGGAAGTGGAAGAGATCTGCGATATCTCGTCCCGCCTGGTCGTCAACCAGGCCGCGTTGAAGCTCAAGCGCGCCCGCCTGCAACCGATCCTCGAGGCGTTCGAACGCGCCTCCCAGTCAGCCTAGTCGGCAACAATCCCGCACAATCAGCATAGCAAGCCAGCCACCATGATCCAGATCCGCAAGCTCGACTCCACCGCCATCGACTTCCAGGAAACCCTCGACGCGCTGCTCGCGTTCGAAGCGGAAACCGATTTCGCCATCGAACAGGCCGTTACCGGGATCATCGCGCAGGTGCGCGCGCGCGGCGACGAAGCGGTGGTCGAGTACACCAACAAGTTCGACCGCATTCCCGATGGCGGCGCCGCCGATCTGGGGGCCTTCGAGATCGGCCAGGCCGAACTCGATGCCGCGCTGACGGCACTGCCGGACGCGCAGCGCGCCGCGTTGCAGACCGCGGCGGAGCGCATCCGCGTATTCCACGAGCGCCAGAAGCAGGAACTGCAAGGTTTTACCTACACGGAGGCGGATGGCACGGTCCTCGGCCAGCGCATCACGCCGCTGGACCGCGTGGGCATCTACGTGCCGGGCGGTAAAGCCGCGTATCCGTCGTCCGTGCTGATGAATGCGATCCCGGCGAAGGTGGCCGGCGTCGGCGAAATCGTGATGGTGGTGCCGACACCGGACGGTATCAAGAACCGGATGGTGCTGGCCGCCGCCGCGATCGCCGGCGTCGACCGCGTGATCGGCATCGGCGGCGCGCAGGCCGTGGCCGCGCTGGCCTACGGCACCGAGTCGATCCAGCCGGTCGACAAGATCGTCGGCCCCGGCAATGCCTACGTGGCGGCCGCCAAGCGCCGCGTGTTCGGCACGGTGGGCATCGACATGATCGCCGGCCCTTCCGAGATCCTCGTCGTATGCGACGGCACCACCGACCCGGACTGGGTGGCGATGGACCTGTTCTCGCAGGCCGAGCACGACGAGCTGGCGCAGGCCATCCTGCTGTGCCCGGACGCGGACTACATCGCCCGGGTGGAAGCATCCATTCAAAGACTGCTGCCGACGATGCCGCGGCAGGAAACGATCCGCACGTCGCTGACCCACCGCGGCGCGCTGATCAAGGTGCGCAGCATGGAAGAGGCCTGCGAGATCGCCAACGGCATCGCCGCCGAGCACCTGGAAATTTCCGCCGAGGAACCGCAGCAGTGGGCCGACAGGATCCGCCACGCCGGCGCGATGTTCCTGGGGCGCTTCTCGTCCGAATCGCTGGGCGACTATTGCTGCGGCCCGAACCACGTGCTGCCCACGTCGCGCACGGCGCGTTTTTCGTCGCCGCTGGGCGTGTACGATTTCCAGAAACGCTCGTCGGTGATCCAGGTCAGCGAAGCCGGTGCCCAGACGCTTGGTAAAATCGCGGCCGAGCTGGCGTATGGCGAAGGCTTGCAGGCGCACGCGCGCAGCGCGGAGCTGCGGCTGAAATCATGAGCGCCTGGCTCGATCAGGTGTTCTGCGAAGATGCGCTGGAAGGCTTGCGGCGCATCCCGGATGGCTCGATCGACCTGATCCTGACGGACCCGCCGTACAACCTGGGCAAGGATTACGGCAACGCCTCCGACCAGCAGCCGGCGGACGATTTCCTGGCGTGGACCGAACGATGGGTCGACGCGGCGCTGCCGAAGCTGAAGGAAAACGGCAGCCTGTATGTGTTCACGACGTGGCGCTCGGCGCCCGAGATCTTCGTGATGCTGAAACGGCGGATGACGATGATGAACGAGATCATCTGGGACCGCCGGGTGCCGTCGATGGGCGGCACCGTGCGCAGCTTTACGTCGGTGCACGACACCATCGGCTTTTTCGTGCGCCGCAAGGATTATTATTTCGACCTCGACGCCGTACGCATCCCGTACGACGCCGAAACCAAGAAGGCCCGCTCGCGCTCCATCTTCATCGGCGCGAAATGGCTGGAACAGGGCTACAACCCGAAGGACCTGTGGAGCGTATCGCGCCTGCACAGGCAGCATGCGGAGCGGGTCGATCACCCCACGCAAAAGCCGCTCGAGATCATCGAACGGATGGTGAAGGCATCGTGTCCGCCCGGCGGCGTGGTGCTCGACCTGTTCATGGGCAGCGGCACCACGGCCGTCGCGGCGCGCAACACGGGCCGCCACTTCACCGGCTTCGAACTCAATCCCGACTATTGCAGGCTCCTGGCGGAGCGCCTGGCACTGCCGTTGGCTCCCGGGCCAGAGGCCGATGCGTTGCAAGTGCCCGCAGCCAGGGCCCGTGCGAAGCGTCCGGCACCTCCGGCCGTCGAGCAGCAGGGGTCCGACCCCAAGGCCCGCGCCCGGAGCAAGGTCCGCGCCGCCGATCCGGGGACCGATCCCGGTTTTCTGGCAGCGCCGCCCAAGCCTGCCGGTGCCAAGGCTGCTGCCAGGAAGCGCACGGCCGGTAAAACGGTCGCCGCGGCAATGATCGACGGCCCCGAATAACGAACTGGAGTAACAATGTTGAGTAACAACGGCATATCCCTCGACAGCCTGGTCGCCAACACCATCCGCCCCGACGTGCGCAGCGATGCCAGCTACCACGTGCCGGATGCGGGCGGCTTCGTGAAGCTGGACGCGATGGAAAACCCGTACCAGCTGCCGGAAGCGCTGCGGCGCGAGCTGGCCGACCGGCTGGCCGAGGTGGCGCTGAACCGCTACCCGGCCGCGGCGTACCGCCCGCTGAAGGAGCGTATCCGTGCCAGACTGGGCATCCCGGCCGGCTACGATGTCCTGCTGGGCAACGGTTCCGACGAACTGATCGCCATCATGGCCGCCACCTGCGCCTGGCAGGACCGCCGCGCCGTGATGCTGGCGCCGGTACCCGCGTTCGTGATGTTCCAGCGTTCGGCGCAGGTGGCCGGCATGGACTTCGTCGGCGTGCCCCTGAAGGCGGACCTGGCGCTGGACCTGCCGGCCATGCTGGCGGCGATCGAACGGCACCGTCCGGCGCTCGTTTTCCTGGCTTACCCGAACAACCCGACCGGCAACCTGTTCGACACGGCCGACATCGAAGCGATCCTGCGCGCGCAGGGCGAGCGCGGCCTGGTCGTGGTGGACGAGGCGTACGAGCCCTTCGCACAGCAGAGCTTCATGCCGCGCCTGCCGGAATTCGGCAACCTGATCGTGATGCGCACGCTGTCCAAGCTGGGCCTGGCCGGAATCCGGCTCGGCTACATGTCGGCGGCCCCGGCATTGCTGGAGCAGTTCGAGAAGGTGCGGCCACCCTACAACATCAACGTGATGACGCAGGCCGCGGCCGAGTTCGCGCTCGACCATGTCGACGTGCTCAACGAACAGGCGCGCCTGCTGCGCGAGCAACGCGGTGTCCTGTCGGCGGCGCTGGCGGCCCTGCCGGGCGTGCAGGTGTTCCCGTCGGCGGCCAATTTCATCACGATCCGGGTGCCGGATGCCGACAGCATCCATGCCAAACTGGTAAGTCGTAAAATCCTGATTAAAAATTTGAGTAAAATGCACAGTGTGCTGACGAACTGCCTTCGCGTCACCGTCAGCACGCCGGACGAGAACGCAGCTTTCCTGGACGCACTGACAGCTTCCTTGCAAGCTTCATCGAGCGCTTCGTCGAGCGCACCGCCGGCTGCCTGACCTAACCCTGAGTTCCCCATGAATTTACCCGCATCGCGCACCGCAGAAGTCATCCGCAACACCAACGAGACGCAGATCCGCGTCGCCCTGAACCTGGACGGCACCGGCACGCAAAAGCTCGATACCGGCGTGCCCTTCCTGGACCACATGCTGGACCAGATCGCCCGCCACGGCCTGATCGACCTGGACATCCAGGCCACCGGCGACACGCATATCGACAACCACCACACCGTCGAGGACGTGGGCATCACGCTGGGCATGGCGGTGGCCAAGGCCATCGGCGATCGCAAGGGCATCCGCCGCTACGGCCATGCCTACGTGCCGCTCGACGAGGCGCTGTCGCGTGTGGTCATCGACTTTTCGGGCCGCCCGGGCATCGAGTACCATATTCCGTTCACCCGCGCGATGATCGGCACGTTCGACGTCGACCTGACGCTGGAATTCTTCCGCGGCTTCGTCAACCATGCCGGCATCACGCTGCATATCGATAACCTGCGCGGCACCAATGCGCACCACCAGTGCGAGACCGTGTTCAAGGCATTCGGCCGCGCGCTGCGCATGGCCGCCGAACGCGATGAACGCGCTGCCGGCACGATTCCTTCAACCAAGGGAAGCCTGTAAGGGACGAGATCAATCTCCAGCCGGCTTTCAAAAATCATGAAAAAAATTGTAGTAGTTGACTACGGCTCAGGCAACGTGCGTTCCGTTGCGCAGGCCCTGCGTGCCGCTGCCCCGGAAGCGGACGTGCGTATTTCAGGGGAACCGTCCGAGATCGATCATGCCGAGCGCATCGTGCTGCCGGGCCAGGGTTCGATGCTCGACTGCATGAGGAACCTGCGCGAGTCGGGGGTACAGGAAGCATTGCTGCGCGCCGCCGCCAGCAAGCCGCTGCTGGGCGTGTGCGTGGGCGAGCAGATGCTGTTCGAGGGCAGCGAGGAGCGCGATGCCCAGGGCCTGGGCCTGTTGCCGGGCAAGGTGGTGCGTTTCCAGCTCGACGGCATGCTGCAGCCGGACGGTTCCCGCTTCAAGGTGCCGCAGATGGGCTGGAACCGCGTGAAGCAGACCGCGCGCCACGCCATGTGGGAAGGCATTCCGGACGATGCGTGGTTCTACTTCGTCCACAGTTACTACGCACAGCCGGAGAACCCGGCGCACAGCGTGGGCGAAACCGTGTACGGCGCGCCGTTCTGCTGCGTTGCCGCGCGCGACAACATCTTCGCCACCCAGTTCCACCCGGAGAAAAGCGCGGGCATGGGCCTGCAGCTGTACAAGAACTTCGTTCACTGGAATCCCTGAGCCGCGCATCTTGCGTCCGTCTCACAGCGTCCACCTCTGGCACTCAACCATCCAACCTACTCGACAATAAAACCATGCTGCTCATCCCTGCCATCGACCTCAAGGACGGTCACTGCGTTCGCCTGAAACAGGGCGACATGGAACAGTCCACCGTGTTTTCCGACGATCCCGGCGCCATGGCCCGCCACTGGCTGGAGCAGGGCGCACGCCGCCTGCACCTGGTGGACCTGAACGGCGCCTTCGCCGGCAAGCCGAAGAACGAGGGCGCCGTGAAGGCGATCCTGAAAACGGTGCAGGAGTTCGCGCTGGAACACGATATCGACGAGATTCCCGTGCAGCTGGGCGGCGGCATCCGCGACCTGGACACGATCGAGCGCTACCTCGACGACGGCATCAGCTACATCATCATCGGCACCGCCGCCGTGAAGAGCCCTGGCTTCCTGCACGATGCGTGCGGCGCGTTCCCCGGCCACATCATCGTGGGCCTGGACGCCAAGGACGGCAAGGTGGCGACCGACGGCTGGAGCAAGATGTCCGGCCACGAAGTGATCGACCTGGCGCAGAAGTTCGAGCAGTATGGCGTGGAATCGATCGTCTACACCGACATCGGCCGCGACGGCATGATGGGCGGCGTGAACATCGAAGCCACCGTGCGCCTGGCGCAGGCCGTGCGCATCCCGGTCATCGCCTCCGGCGGCCTGCACAACCTGGCCGACGTGGAAGCGCTGTGCGCGGTGCAGGACGAAGGCATCGAAGGCGTAATCTGCGGCCGTTCGATCTATGAAGGCACCATCAACCTGGGCGAAGCCCAGCTGCGCGCCGATGAACTCACCGGCGAAACCGTCGGCGAACTCTCCGATTCGAACGAAGACTAAGACTATGCTGGCCAAACGCATCATCCCCTGCCTGGACGTGACCAACGGCCGCGTCGTCAAGGGCGTCAACTTCACCGAGCTGCGCGACGCCGGCGACCCTGTCGAGATCGCCCGCCGCTACGACGAGCAGGGTGCCGACGAACTCACGTTCCTCGACATCACCGCCTCGTCCGACAACCGCGACCTGATTCTCCACATCATCGAGGCTGTCGCGTCGCAGGTCTTCATTCCCCTGACGGTGGGCGGCGGCGTGCGCAAGGTGCAGGATGTGCAGCGGCTGCTGAACGCGGGTGCGGACAAGATCAGCCTGAACACCTCGGCCGTCAGCAATCCGGAACTGGTGTTCGAAGCCTCGCAAAAGCACGGTTCGCAATGCATCGTGGTGGCGATCGACGCCAAGCAGGTCGCGCCGGGCAAGTGGGAAGTGTTCACGCACGGCGGCCGCAACGCCACCGGCCTGGACGCGATCGAGTGGGCACAAAAAATGGCATCGCTGGGCGCCGGCGAACTGCTGCTGACCAGCATGGACCGCGACGGCACCAAGTCCGGCTTCGACCTGGCGCTCACCCGCGCGGTGTCCGATGCGGTCGGCATTCCCGTGATCGCCTCGGGCGGCGTGGGCGGCCTGCAGGACCTGGCCGACGGCGTGACCAAGGGCCGCGCCGATGCGGTGCTGGCGGCCAGCATCTTCCACTATGGCCAGCACACGGTACAGGAAGCCAAGCAGTTCATGGCCCGGCAAGGCATTCCGATGCGCGAGGTCTGAGAAAGCACAGATATGGGTATTCCAACGACGACGCCTAGCGTAGCCAAGGCTAAATGGCTGAACCGGGTCCGCTGGGACGAGCATGGCCTCGTGCCGGTGATCGTGCAGGAGAGCGGCAGCAACGATGTGCTGATGTTCGCGTGGATGAACCGCGACGCGCTGTACAAGACGGTGGAACTGCACGAAGCGGTGTACTGGAGCCGCTCGCGCAAGAAGCTGTGGCACAAGGGCGAGGAATCGGGCCACGTGCAGAAGGTGCTCGACATACGCCTCGACTGCGACGAGGACGTGGTGCTGCTGAAGGTGGAGCAGGCCGGCGGCATCGCCTGCCATACCGGGCGCCATTCGTGCTTCTTCCAGCAGTTCGACGGCGATGCCAAGGATGGCGACTGGCAGGACGTGGAACCGGTGCTGAAGGATCCGGATACCATCTATGCCGACAAGAATTCGGACAAGGGCGCCGGCAAGGGCGCCGGCAAGGGCGCCGACAACAGCGCGGGCAAGAAGAAATGAGCGGCGACATGACCCCCGAAATGACCTCCGAGGTGACCCCCGAGGTGACCCCTATTGCCAGCCCGATCCTGGACCGCGTGGCGGCCACCATCGAATCGCGCAAGGGCGCCGATCCCTCCACGTCGTACGTGGCCAAGCTGTTCTCGAAGGGCGACGACGCGATCCTGAAAAAGATCGGCGAGGAAGCCACCGAGACCGTGATGGCGGCCAAGGATGCCCGCGTCTCCGGCGACGGCTCGAAGGTGTTGTACGAGGTGGCCGACCTGTGGTTCCATTCGCTCGTGCTGCTGGCGCAGTTCGACCTGTCGCCGCAGCAGGTGCTCGACGAGCTGGCGCGCCGCGAAGGCGTGTCCGGCATCGATGAAAAAGCCGCCCGCAAGGACGCTTAACCGCAATCTGAAGGAAGACATTCGTGGATAACTGCCTGTTCTGCAAGATCGCCGCCAAACAGATTCCCGCATCCGTCGTCTATGAAGACGACGAACTGCTGGCGTTCAAGGACATCAACCCGGCCGCGCCGGTGCACCTGCTGGTGATCCCGAAAAAACATATCTCGACCCTGACCGAGGTACAGCCGGAAGACACGCTCTTGCTGGGCAAGATGCTGGCGCTGGCGCCCAGGCTGGCCGAGGAACATGGCGTGTCGGTCGTATACGGCAACGAAGGCGCGCCCACGCGCGGCTACAAGACGCTGATCAATAGCGGTCCGGACGGCGGCCAGGTGATCTATCACCTGCACATGCACATCTATGGCGGCCCGCGGCCATGGCGCGGCATGCACTGACATTGCCGCCTTGTCCGGCGCTTTGTCTGGCGATTTGATGAAATAAGCACGCGGAAGTGTTATTTCCCGCCGTTACCGTGACGGGAACATGACATGGTAAGAGTCGCGTATACTGGTCGTTCCACCGAATTTGGGCGTTTCCGCCCTGCAAGGAGAATACTATGGGTTCCATGAGCATCTGGCACTGGCTGATCGTCCTGGTTGTGATCATGCTGGTCTTCGGCACGAAAAAACTGGGCAACATCGGTTCGGACCTGGGCAAGGCCGTCAAGGGGTTCAAGGATGGCGTGAAGACGGACGAAAAGGAAGCGGCCGACCAGCCGGTGCCGCCGCCGGCCAAGGTTACCGACAAGGGCACGATCGAGGTCGATGCCAAGGAAAAGAACAAGCTCTGAGCGCCGGCCTCGTTAATCCATGATCGATCTCGGTCTCTCCAAGCTGGCCATCATCGGTGTCGTGGCATTGATCGTCATCGGTCCCGAAAAACTGCCGAAGGTGGCGCGCATGGCGGGCACGCTGTATGGCCGTGCGCAGCGCTACCTGCACGATGTGAAGAGCGAAGTCAGCCGCGAAATCGAGCTGGAAGAGCTGCGCACCCTGCAGAAGACCGTTCAGGAGCAGGCGCAGAACATCAAGGCCGATGTCGAGAATTCGATCCAGAAGAACATGTCCGAGGTCGAGGACGTCTTCCGGATCGACGATACCGGCTCGTCCGATACATACGCCGGCCATGCGCCCGATTTCCATTCGGTTTCCACGGAAGACCAGGCGCGCAAGGCCAAGGAATTCCGCCGCAAGCGGCTGGTGCGCACTTCGGCCGTGCCGCAGTGGTACAAGCAGCAGACCGGCGGCCGCATGCACGTGGTGTCCGGCGCTGCGCGCGTTGCGCGCTTCCGCCCGCGCAACGGTAAACCTCCCGCTTCCTTTTACTGATGAGTACTGAACAACCGGCCGAAGAAACTTTCATCAGCCACCTGGTAGAACTGCGTGACCGGCTGGTCAAGGCTTCCATCGGCGTCCTGATCACCACGGCCCTGCTGATGGCCTGGCCGGGCCCCACCTTGCTGTACGATTTCCTGGCCCAGCCGATGATCGATGCGCTGCCGACCGGCGCGAAGATCATCGCCACCGGCATTACCGCGCCGTTCCTGGTGCCGATGAAGGTCACGCTGGTGCTGGGCATTATCCTGGCGTTGCCGTGGGTGCTGTACCAGATGTGGGCGTTCGTCGCGCCCGGCCTGTACACGCATGAAAAGCGCCTCGTGGCGCCGCTGGTGATTTCGTCGTCGCTGCTGTTTGTTTCCGGCGTGGCCTTCTGCTATTTCTTCGTATTCGGCCGCGTCTTCCACTTCATCAACGAGTTCGCGCCGACCTCGATCGCCGTCACGCCGGATATCGAGAATTACCTCGATTTCGTGATGTCGATGTGCCTCGCATTCGGTGCCGCGTTCGAAGTGCCGATCGTCGTGGTGATCCTGGTGCGGATGGGCCTCGTGTCGCTGGCCAAGCTGAAGGAGTGGCGGCCTTATGTGATCGTGGGCGCGTTCGTCATCGCCGCGATCGTCACGCCGCCTGACGTGGTCAGCCAGTTCGCGCTGGCCATTCCGATGTGGATGCTGTTCGAGCTGGGGCTGCTGGTGTCGCCGATGTTCGTGAAGATGACGCAGGCGCCGGAACAGAAGGCCGAAGGCTGACAGGAACGGTATGCATGAAAACGGGAGCCGCGGCTCCCGTTTTTTATTGTGGCCGCCATCGAAGGCTGCTGGAACGGCCGGATCTTTCACGGCGGGGAACGTGGCTGCTTCCTGGGACAACCGGTGTCGGACACCTTTTCCCGCAAGGCCGGGAAAAAGTGTCCGACACCAGGCGCCCGCATGGCACGGGTACCCGCTTACTGCATCAATTCGCGGATCACCTTTACCGGCGCGCTGCCGTAGCCCAGGAATTCCTCGTTGAACCCCTTCTGCGTGAACTTGCTGCCCAGCGCGTTGCGGCGCTGTTCGCGCAGTTCCATGATCTCGCTGTAGCCGCTGAAGTACGACGTCAGCTGCACCGACGTCAGCGTGGCGCGGCGCCATTTCTCGGCCGCTTCCTGCTTCGTCTGGAACGCCTGCCGGGTCAGCAGGTCGAGCGCCTGTTCCTGATTCATGTCCAGCACGTGCACACTGTAGTCGAGGATCGTGTTCGTCACGCTGCGCAGGTTCCACTTCGAATACATCAGCCACATCTCCGGCGAGTTGTCGTAGCCCGATTCCAGCATCATCCGCTCGCTGAACACGGCCCAGCCTTCCACCATGGCGCCGTTGCCGAAGATGGATTTCACCAGCGACGGCGACTTGTTCGCATACACCAGCTGCGCATAGTGGCCGGGGATCGCTTCGTGCATGTTCAGGATCTGCAGGATCCAGTGGTTGTATTCGCGCAGGCTGCTTTCCGCCTGTTCCGGCGTGGCGCCCGTCAGCGGGGTCACGTTGTAGTAGGTGCGGTCCTGGGGGCGGTAAGGACCGGGTGCCTCGATGCTGGCACCGGCCACGCCGCGCTGGTAGGCCGGCGTTTCACGCACCACCAGCGGCTTGTTCGCATCGAGGCTCAGGAGGTCGTTTTTCACCACCCATTCCTGCAGCTTCGGGATCTGCGCCTTGATTTCCTCGACAAAGCGGTCCGGCGCCACGTGGTTGCCGGAAAGCTTGTCGATCATCATGCCGATCTTCGCGTAGCGGTCCGCGGGCTTCTTCACGTCGGCCAGGTATTTCGGCCACAGCTCGTCGCTGATGCGGTCCATGTTGGCCAGCAGTTCGTCGCGCGCCGCCAGCGCTTTCTGGTAAGTATGCTCGCCGCTGCTGGCCGACTGGATGTCGAAGGCGAACTTCTGCTCGTACATGGCCTTGCCGATGCGGAACGAGCGCGCGCCGGACACCGCCAGCAGCTTGTCCGTTTCGCCCAGCCAGGCGGCATACGCCTCGACGGCGGTTTTCGCGGCGGCGACGCGCTGGCCGAACAGGCCTTTCTCGTTCGCGGCCAGCGTGGAGCCCTGCGCTTCCTTGTCCAGCTCGTCGAGCAGCGCGATCACGCCGGGCGCCTGGGCGATCGCCAGCTGCGTGTGCTCGCGCGTGGGCGTGGTGAGGTTGGCACGCGCCGCGTCGTAATAGGCCGGCACGTTGGCGATCCGGCGCAGCAGCGTGCGCAGGCGCTGCGATTTCGCTGCGTATTCGGTGTGCAGGATGTAGTCGATCGGGCCGGCGATGTTGTACAGCGCCGGGTTCCATTCGAATTCGCGGAAGGTGGTCAGGTACCAGCGGTCGGAGTTCAGCTTGTTGACGAGCAGCGCCATGTCGGTGCGCTGGCGCGGCGACAGCTGGCGTGCATCGAGCTTGCCGAAGCGGCCCAGCCACTCGTCGATGAAGGCCAGCTGCAGCTGGCGGGTGGCGAGATCGGGTACCGTCAGCGTGGCGGCCGTGTCGTACTTGCCCACCGTGATCGCCGTTTCGGGATCCATGCGCCACAGCGCCGTCAGGAACCCGTTGGACAGCGCGTTGAACGAACGGTCGGCGCGGCTTTCGGATGGCAATGCGGCTGCGGCTGCGGCTGCGGTGGCGGCCGTGGCGGCGACTGCGCCCACGGCGGCCTTGCCTGCCGTGGACCTGGTTTTCGTGGATTTCTTGGCCGGGACGGACTTGCCGGACCTGGCCTTCTGCGGCTTTTTCGCCGCTTCGGCGGGCGCGAACGCCAGCGCCATCATCATGGCCGCCAGCGCGAGTTTTGTCTTGATCATCGTGTAACGTTTCCTTACCGGGATAGTGCAGCGGGCGAGATTATCATCAATCGGCCCGCCGGAAGCCCGGATGTTACACGACGCTACAATCAGGCCAGACGATCGTCCCGGATCATCTGCTGGTGCCGCTCGTTGATGATCGTCACCGCCTCGCGGCCGCGCGCCATGTCGGACAGCACGATCGTGTTCGCCTTCGTGAAGCGGTGGCCCACGCGGATCGTCCATGAGCGCGACAGCCAGCTGCGCAGCGACTGCACATAGACCGCTTCGTCCATGTCGCGCCATTTCACGCCGCGTACGCCGCGCGACCAGGGGAGTATGCCCGAATACAGCCACACGCCCACGTCGTCGTAATAGAGCTGCACGCTGCGGATCAGCAGCATGCGGTAGCCGATCAGCAGCGTGGCGGCGGCCAGCACGCCGGCGGCGGCCAGCTCCGAGTGCCTGAATGCCAGCCGCAGCACGAACACCGCCACCACGGCCAGCAGCAGGCAGCCGGTATAGGCGGTCCAGGCCTTGCCGCACAGGGGGATGCCGTGGGCGAACGCGGCGAGGTCTTTTTCCTTGTGTTGTTCCATGGCCGGATCATTGCATGGAATGGCCGTTCCGGGAAAGAGGCAGCCGACGAAAGGGGTTGAAGACAGAGCTGACGACGGGGCAGCGTGAACGCCCCGGCAGCCGTGGATCAAGCCGGGTCTTGCCGGCTGGTCATCCGTTCCGCCTCGTCGCCGCCGGCGTAGTGGTCAAGAATGCCGTTGGCGCGGGCGCCGTCGCGGTCGTTGTCGACTTCCACCTGCAGGATGCAGGTACTGCGCTGCACGGAGGCGCGGATCTCGGAATTGTCTCCGGCGCGGGTCGGATGACCCTTCGCCGGCGTGGGCTTTTCCGTCAGGTCGAGCGCGAAATTGCCTTCCACGGGCCCGGCCTCGTCGTTGCGGGAGTCGAGGGTAATGGCGGAAGCGGCGATGCCGGAGGCGATTAACGCCTCGCGGGCCCGCTCCGCCACGGTAAGGCTGTCGAATACTCGCAGCAAGGTGTCGGCCATGGTGTGCTCCTGATATGCATTGTCGGTGCGACCATCATAGCGAAGGCGGGCGGGCGGCAGCGTCTCGTTATCCACAGGAAATTTCCCAGGAAATTCAACGCCTCAGCCCTTCCTCCAGCATCTTCAGCATATCCTCCGCCTTCATCCGTGCCGCCATCTCGCTGCCATCGAGCAGGCTGTCGGCCAGCTCGCGCTTGTGTGCGTGCAGGTCGACGATGCCTTCCTCGATCGTATGCCGCGCCACCAGCCGGTAGATCGTCACGGGGCGCAGCTGGCCCATCCGGTGCGCCCGGTCCGAGGCCTGGTCTTCCACGGCCGGATTCCACCACGGGTCCATGTGGATCACGTAATCGGCCGCCGTCAGGTTGATGCCGACGCCGCCCGCCTTCAGGCTGATCAGGAAAACGTCGCCTTCGCCGGCCTGGAACGCATCCACGCGCGCCTTGCGCGCCGCCATCGGCGTCGCGCCATCGAGGTACTGGTACGCGACACCGTTGCGGTCCAGGTGCTCGCGGATCAGCGCCAGGTGGTCGACGAACTGGCTGAACACCAGCACCTTGTGGCGGTTTTCCAGCAGGCCGGCCAGCAGTTCGGCGAACGCGGCCAGCTTGCTGCTGTCGAGCTTGAGCTCGGGCGCCACCAGGTTCGGGTTGCAGCACGCCCGGCGCAGTTTCATGATCTCGGCCAGGATCTGCATCGACTTGCGGTCGGCCGGCGCCTCGATCGCCGCCAGCTTGTCCAGCGCCTCGCGGCGCAGCGATTCGTACAGCGCCGTTTCTTCGCCCGACAGGTCGACTTCCAGCACGATCTCGGTACGGGCCGGCAGCTCGGTGAGCACCTGCGCCTTGGTGCGGCGCAGGATGAAAGGCCCGATCAGCCGGCGCAGCCGGTTGCGCGCGCCCACTTCGGCCTTGCGGTCCTGCTGCCGCTCGATCGGGCCGGCGAAGCGCAGGTTGAACTGGTCCAGCGACCCGAGCAGGCCCGGGTTGACGAAGCGGAACAGGTTCCACAACTCGCCCAGGTGGTTTTCCAGCGGCGTGCCGGTACACGCCATGCGGAAGTCGCCCTGCAGCGCCATCACGGCCTGCGAGCGTTTCGTGGCCGCGTTCTTGATCGCCTGCGCCTCGTCGAGCACGATGGTATGCCAGCGCGGTTTCGTGAAACGTTCCGATTCCAGCTGCAGCAGGCCGTAGCTGACGATCACCAGGTCGAACGGGCCGGCGCTGTCGATCATTTCCGCACGGTCGCCCGCGCCGAACAGCTTCACGTTCAGCGTGGGAGCGAAGCGTGCCGCTTCGCTCGCCCAGTTCATGCATACCGACGTCGGCGCCACGACCAGCGCCGGCCCCCGCGGCGCGCGCAGCAGCAGCAGGGCCAGCGCCTGCACCGTCTTGCCCAGGCCCATGTCGTCCGCGAGGCAGGCGCCCACGCCCCAGTGCGCAAGGCGCGCCAGCCATTCGAAGCCTTCGCGCTGGTAGTCGCGCAGTTCGGCCTGCAAGGTGGAAGGCACCTGCGGCTGGTATTCGGCCCGGGCGGCGATGCGGCCGATGTGCTCGCGCCACAGCTTGTCCGCTTCGAGGCCGCCGACTTCGCCGGCCAGTTCTTCCAGCACGAACGCGGCCAGCTGGTGCACCTTCACGCCGCCGTCGTCGTCCTCGCCATAGGCATCCAGTTCCGCCAGGCGGCGGTACAGCTCGTCCGACAGCGCCAGGAACTGCCGGTCCTTCAACTCGATGAAGCGGCTCTTGCCGGCGCGGATCAGGTCCAGCAGCGAGCGCAGGTCGATCACGCGGTCTTCGTCGACCCGCAGCTGCCCGCTGGCGGCGAACCAGTCCTTTTTGCTCTTGATCGACAGTTTCAGCTGCGCGAGCTGCACCGGCTTCGTCACCTTGAACGGCTCTCCGTCCGGCCAGCCGATCACCACCCGTTCCGGTCCCAGTTCCTGCAACTCGGTCAGCAGTTGCAGGCACAGCACCGGCTGGCCGATCAGCCACTCGCCGTGTTCCTGTTCGGCCTGTTCCAGCGCCTCGCATCGCAGCACCATCTGGCGTTCGGCATCGCGCTCGCCGGCCAGGTTGCGGCGCACCTGCACCGGCTTGCCGCCCACGTCGGTGATCACCGTCTCGGCCCCCGCGCCGGGCGCGTAGTACGGTCCCGCGTCGCGCAGCGGCCGCACCTGCACCTGCATCCGCAAGCCTTGCTGGTAGGGCAGCAGGTGTACATGCAGGCGGATGTCCGGGTCGACCGCGCTGGCATGGGCGCTGCCGCCGCCGATGTCCGATTGCACGGTCACGCTGGTGGCCACCGTGCCGATCGCCTTCAGCACCTGTTCCTTCGCATGCAGCGGCACGGTGAGACCGTCGCCGACGATGGCGGCAATGCGGCGGTGCTCGTCGTTGATGGTGATCACGCGAATCCGGTTGGGCGCTTCGCGCAGCTCGACCGTCCTGGTGTCCGTCGCGCTCACGGCCGGGTGCAGCGACAGTTGCAGCTTGCCCTTGCGTTCCTGCACCAGCAGTTCCGGTTCGCCGCCCAGGATTTCCACCCGTGTTTCCGGCGCGTTCATCCAGAACACGAACGGGTGCCCGACCAGCGCCGGCACCGCATCGGCCGTTTCGATGTCGTAGCGCAGGCCGGACGAATACAGCTGCCGCGATGGCGCGATGTGGGTGCTCAGGCGGATATCCTGCGGCGTGGCGAAATCCATCAGCGCAGCATCCTCGGCGAGGCGCTTCAGCGCGATCGGCCGGCCGGTGCTCCACTGGCCCTTCGCGCTGCGCTTCTGCTCGCGCGGTTCCATGTCGGCGATGCCGGAACGGTCGCTCCAGGTGATCATCCATGCCAGCCGTGTTTCGCCGCTCGCGGCCGGCGCGTCCTGGTGCAGGTTGATCAGCGCTTCGAGCTGGCGCTGCCAGGCTTCCTGCCGCTCGAACCAGCCGCCCATGTCGGGCAGCCCAAGTGTGGAGAGCATGTCGGCGGCGCGGCCGGCGGCCGCCTCGTCGCCCAGGTGGCCCAGCAGGCTTTCGGCCTGCGCGGCGATCAGCATGAAGCCGCTGGCGCCGGCGCTTTGCGCCAGGTCTTGCAGCTCGGCGCGGCGTTTTTCCAGCTGCGGCAAGCCGAGCCACCAGTAGACCAGGGCCTGGAACAGCTGCGCCTGCAGCGGCGTTTCCCACGCGCGCGCCAGTACCACCTCGGCCTGCAGCGTGCCGGCGCGGACCTGGCGCAGCATCGACAGCAGGCTGTACGTGCTGCTGTCCGGGTTCTGCTGCGCGTGCACTGCCTGGTCGAGGTAGCTCTCGGCCGTTTTCAGCGTTTTCGGCTCGTTCGCCCTGAGCAGCGCGACCACGTACAGGTAGCCGCCGAAGCCCTGGAACAGCTGCTTGCGCTTGCCGGTCTCGCGGCGGACCGATTTCAGCGCGCCCTCGAAGCCGGCGACCGCGTCGGCCACGCGGTCGCGCAGCAGCATCAGCACGCTGGCGTAGAACGGCGCCAGCGGGCTTTTCACCACCTCGAGATAGTCGATCGCCTGCTGCAGCCGGCCGCACAGGATCGCATCCTCGCCCAGCGCCAGGCGCAGCGCATCCGACACGTCGTCGCCGGCCTGCCGGCGGCGCTCGAAGTGGCGCTCGGCGGCGGCGCGCACCTGCGGCGCCAGCGCCGGTTCGCGCTGCGCGTGCTGGAGCAGCAGCATCAGGATATCGTCCTGCATCGACGGGTGCACCAGCAGCAGCATGCCGGGCTCGAACGGCCGCGCGAAGATGTCGACGATCGGGTGCAGCTGCGCCGCTTCGTAGGAGCGCAGGCAGGAAGCCAGCAGCGGCGCGGCATCCTGCGGCGGCTGCCCGCGCAGCAGCGCCATGCGCAGGCGGGCCACGCCGTGCCGGTAGCTGCGCGGCTCCAGCGTGCCGTTCCAGCTGCGGTTCATCGGGTTCAGGTGATCGTACACGGCGCAGATATCGGCCAGCATGTGCGCGCTGATCGCCGCGCGGATGGCCGGCCAGCGCAGCCTGGCGTTGCAGACGAAGCCGCGGCCGACGACGAGGCTGGTGAAGGCCAGGCGTTCCAGGTGCGCCAGCAGCTCGTTGCTCCGCACGCTGTCGTAGGCGTGGCCTTCGTCGTCGCGCAGGTTCAGGTTGACGACGTGGTCGTGCACCGCCGACTTGCCCATCGGTTCGCCCACCAGCGCCAGCAGCGCCAGCAGCGTCTTCTCGTTCGGATGCAGCGCGTCGAACTGGTCCTGCAACGCCCGGTCGCTCATGCGCGACCGTCCAGATTATGGATCTCTACCGGTGCCGGAGCGGCAGCATCGTGCAGCCCGAACATCCGCTGGTAGAAATACAGCTCCGCTTCCAGCGTGCGCACGATGGTTTCCGCCTTGCGGAAGCCGTGGCCTTCGCCTTCCAGTTCCACGTAGGCGACCGGCACGCCGCGTTGCCGGAGGGCCTTTACCATCGATTCGGACTGCTGCGGCGGCACCACCTTGTCGTCCAGGCCCTGGAAGAAGATCATCGGGCACGCCAGCCTGTCGGCGTGATGGCTGGGCGAGCGTTCCAGGTACACCTGCCGCGCCAGTGGCTGCGGGGCGATCAGGTATTCGTTGTAATGCGACTCGAACTTGTGCGAATCGTCGTCTAGGCCCTGCAGGTCGGCCACGCCGTAATAGCTGGCGCCCAGCCTGAACACGTCGTGGAATGCCAGCGCGCACAGCGTGGTATAGCCGCCGGCGCTGCTGCCGCGGATGATCAGCCGGTCGCCGTCGGCCCGGCCCGCGTCGACGAGCCAGCGCGCGCCGGCCACGCAATCCTCGACGTCGACCACGCCCCACTGGCCCTTCAGCGCATCGCGGTAGGTGCGGCCGAAACCGGTGCTGCCGCCGTAGTTCACGTCCAGCACGCCGAAACCGCGGCTGGTCCAGAACTGCGTCGCCAGTTTCAGCGTACTGGCGGCCATGCCGGTCGGGCCGCCGTGCCCGATCACGATCACCGGCGGTTTTTCTCCGGCCGGCGCCCGCATGTCCCTGTTATGCGGCGGGTAGAAGAACGCATGCGCGGTGCGGCCGCCCGCACCCGGATAGCTGATGCTCTCCGGAACGGACAGGTAGCCCACGTCCGGCAGCGTGTCGATCGAGCGGGCCAGCACCTGCAGTTCGCCGTTGGAGAGATCGATGCGCGCGATCTCGGCCGGGATCGTCGGGCTGCCGCCCAGCAGCGCGATGAAGCCGGCGCCGGTGCGCAGTTCGCGGATTTCCTGGTATGGATTGGCGATCGGCTGCAGCTTCGCGCTGCCGATCACGAGGCGGCCAAGCCTGCTCACGCCCTGCTCGATCCAGGTGCAGGCAATTTCGCCGGCGGAAATGAAGCCATACATCGAATTTCCGAACGTCCAATGCGGGCCGGCGAACTCCGCCTCCAACGGACAGATCGCCTCGATGGCGCCATCCAGGCGGTACAGGTTCCACCAGCCGGTGCGGTCGGAAACGAAGTACAGCCGCCCGTCCGGCGACCATTCCGGCTGGCAGACCGATTCTTCCGGCCCGCCCGCCACCAGGACCGGCGCGGCCAGGGTGCCGTCCGCCGCGATGTCGGCCAGCCACAGTTCGGTGCCTTGCCACGGCATGCGCGGGTGGTCCCATGTCAGCCAGGCCAGCCTGCGGCCGTCCGGCGACAGCCGCGGCGACGAATAGAAATCGTGGCCGTGCGCCAGCACTGTTTCGCTGCCGTCGAAGCCCACCGCGCACAGCGTGTTCTCCGGCTGCGCATGCGAGGCCGGATCGTCGGGATGCTGCTCGCGCACGGCGACCAGCCGGCCGCGTGCGCGGTCGACGATGAAATCGGCGAAGCGCTGCCGGCCTTCGGCCGTGAACGGCACCGCTTGCGCATCGCCATCCTTGCGATACAGCCGGTTGTCGGCCGCATGGGAGAAAAACACCGTGTCGCCGTCCGCCACGTACGCGCCACCGCCGTATTCGTGCACGCGCGAGCGCACATTGAGGGGCAGGGGCGTCAACTCATCGGTGCGTTGGCCGACGAGCCGCAGCAGCGTGCTGCGACCCGCTTCGCTGGCGCGGCCGGCCAGCCACAGGATGTCAAGGCCCTGGACTGCCAGCGACGACAGCGGGGTGGCGCCTGCGGCGACCATGGCGGCACCGATCGGCGATGGCCAGGTACCGGAGGGAGCGGTTTGCAAGGGTGTCGGGTTGGTCATTTCCAGGGCAGGTGAAAAGAACGGGGGGATGCGATAATACCCTCTTTCGTCCCGCTTTTCATTGCCATCCATGCCACAATTCGCCCCGCTTCAGAACGACACCTTCCTGCGTGCGCTGCTGCGCCAGCCGACCGATTACACCCCCGTGTGGCTGATGCGCCAGGCGGGACGCTACCTGCCGGAATACAAGGCCACGCGTGAAAAGGCCGGCTCGTTCATGGGGCTGGCCACGAACCCGGACCTGGCCACCGAAGTCACGCTGCAGCCGATCGACCGCTATCCGCTGGATGCCGCCATCCTGTTTTCCGACATCCTGACGGTGCCGGACGCGATGGGCCTGGGCCTGTATTTCGTCGAAGGCGAAGGGCCGAAATTCGAACGCCCGCTGCGCACCGAGGCCGATGTGCAGGCGCTGCGCCTGCCCGAACCGGGCTCGCTCGACTATGTGTTCAAGGCCGTCACGCAGATCCGCACCACGCTGAACGGCCGGGTGCCGCTGATCGGTTTTTCCGGCAGCCCGTGGACGCTGGCGTGCTACATGGTGGAAGGACAGGGCTCGCGCGAGTTTCACACCATCAAGAAAATGCTGTACAGCCGGCCGGACCTGATGCACCACATCCTGGACCTCAACGCCCGCGCCGTGGCCGAATACCTGAACGCGCAGATCGACGCCGGCGCGCAGGCCGTGATGATCTTCGATTCGTGGGGCGGCGCGCTGGCCGACGGCGCTTACCAGCAGTTTTCGCTGCGCTACATGCAGCGCGTGGTGGCCCAGCTCAAGCGCGAGCATGACGGCGTGCGCATTCCCGCGATCGTGTTCACCAAGGGTGGCGCGCACTGGGCCGAAGAAATCGCCGCGATCGGTGCCGATGCCATCGGGCTGGACTGGACAGCCGACATCGGCAAGGTGCGCGCGGCGGTCGGCGACAAGGTCGCGCTGCAGGGCAACCTCGATCCCGCCATCCTGTTCGCCGGGCCGGAGCAGATCCGCGCCGAAGTGCGCCGCGTGCTGGACAACTACGGCCCGCATGACACCGGTCACGTTTTCAACCTGGGCCACGGCATCTCCCAGTTCACCCCGCCAGCATCCGTCGCGGTGATGGTGGAAACGGTTCATTCCCATAGCCGCAAGCTGCGGACCGGCGGATAACGGTCCAGGCAAACCCGACTTATGCACAATTTTTCTGGTTGCCAAAATAAAAGGCAACCAGGAAAGTGTTATCACGGGAATATTTGCAAGTACCTGATTTGCTTATGAAAATTTCGATTCATCGCGGTGCGCACTTTGTAATAAGTAAACGTTATCCCCGTGCCAGATAAATGTTGTGGAGTCATTCTCCACAAAGTTATCCACAAAAATTGTGGAAAAATGGCAAAAGTGCTTAGTAAACCGCGACTTACCCAAATTCTGCTGCGCTGCACGAATTTTAGGCAGGCAATAGTGCTCGCTATGGACGAGCCTGCTTGGTAAAATAGCCGGTTTCCCTCGCCGATTCCGCGCGATCTCCGAGTGATCAGGGGCGTGAGCAAAGCCGACTTATGCACAGCAAGAATAAAAAATCGCATATTCGTCCCTCTCCCGAGAGCTATTTTTAAGTCATTGATTTTAAAGATAAAAAATTGTGAAATTTGGTGTTTCCATGCCTCATCTTTGGCTTGGAAATGCGGGTTTCCAGGGATTACGGGTTTAATGTCCACAAAGTTATCCCCAGAATTTGTGGATAGTTCACAGGTAATCTGGGGTCTCATCTGATGTCTCACTGCATACTTCGCATCGCCCTGGATACGCCGCTGCACGCCGTGTTCGATTATCGCTGGCCGTGCGACGTGGCGGACCGGCCGGAGGTGGGCCAGCTTGCCCTCGTGCCGTTCGGCAGGCGTGAAGTCGTCGGCATCATCGTGGCCATTGCCGACGAGACGGATGTGCCCGAGGAAAAGCTCAAGGAGGCGCTGGCGGTGCGCTCGCAGCTGGCGCCGGTGGCGCTGCAATGGCTGGCACTGGCGGGCTTCGCGGCCGAGTACTACCAGCGGCCGCTGGGCGAGGTGGCGCTGCCGGGCCTGCCGAAGAACCTGCGCCTGTCCACCACCGTGGCGCTGGACCGCGCGATCAGGAAACTGGCGAAGATTGCCGACGGGCACGATCCCGCGCCGGTCGGCATGCCGGTGCTCAATCCGGAACAGCAGCACGCGGCCGATGCGATCGGCGGCGCGCAGGGTTTCGCGCCGATGCTGCTGTACGGCGTGACGGGCAGCGGCAAGACCGAGGTGTACCTGCAGGCCTGCGCCCAGGTACTGGCGCGCGAACCGGACGGGCAGATCCTCGTGCTGGTGCCCGAGATCAACCTGACGCCGCAGCTGGAATCGAATATCCGCGCGCGCTTCCCCGGCGTGATGATGGCCACCCTGCACAGCAGCCTTGCCGAGGGCGAGCGCATGCTGCACTGGCTGGCCGCGCACCAGGGCCAGGCCCGCATCGTGCTCGGCACGCGCCTGGCCATCCTCGCCTCGCTGCCGCACCTGAAGCTGATCGTGATCGACGAGGAACACGATCCCTCCTACAAGCAGCAGGAAGGGTTGCGCTACTCGGCACGCGACCTGGCCGTATGGCGCGCCTGGCAGCTGAAGATTCCCGTGGTGCTGGGATCGGCCACGCCATCGCTGGAAAGCTGGCACCATGCGCAATCGAAGCGCTACCGCAAGCTCGAGCTGCGCGAGCGTGCCGTCAAGCAGGCCACGCTGCCGGCCGTGAAGCTCATCAACATGGAGCACGACAAGCCGAAGGATGGCCTGACCGCGCCGCTGGTGGCGGCATTGAGGCTGCGGCTCGAGCGCGGCGAACAGTCGCTGCTGTTCCTGAACCGGCGCGGCTACTCGCCGGTGATCTGCTGCGATTCCTGCGGCTGGGTCAGCGACTGCCAGCGCTGCACGGCATTCATGGTGCTGCACAAGGGCGAGTTCAAGCTGCGTTGCCACCATTGCAGCCTGGAGATGCGCATACCGCGCCATTGCCCCACCTGCGGCAACGTCGACCTGCAGCCGCTGGGCCGCGGCACGCAGCGCATCGAGGAAGGCCTGCAGGCAATGTTCCCGGCGGCGCGCATCCTGCGCATCGATGCCGATTCGACGCGCCGCAAGGGCAGTGCGCAGGAAGCCTTCGATACGGTGCACCGCGGCGAGGTCGATATCCTGATCGGCACGCAGATGGTCGCCAAGGGCCACGATTTCAAGAAACTCACGCTGGTCGGCATCCTGAACCCGGATACGGCGCTGTTCTCGCAGGACTACCGGGCCAGCGAGCGCCTGTTCGCGCAGCTGATGCAGGTGGCGGGGCGCGCCGGCCGCACCGCGCAGACCGAGGGCGGCAGCCCCAGCGAAGTGCTGGTGCAGACGCGCTACCCGGAACATCCGCTGTATGGCGCGGTGGTCAGGCACGACTACGACCGCTTCGCCGGCGCGCTGCTGGCCGAACGCGCGCAGGCCGGCCTGCCGCCCTACCTGTACCAGGCAATGCTGCGGGCCGAGGCGCCGGAACTGGCGAAAGCGATCGATTTCCTGCAGGCCGCGCGCGACTGCGTGCAGGCCGAGGACATCGCGGAAGGCATCACGATCAACGACCCGATCCCGATGAGCATGACGCGCGTGCACAACGTCGACCGTGCGCAATTGCTGGTGGAAGCGGCATCGCGGCCCGCGCTGCAGGCATTCCTGAAGGAGTGGATGGCGCGGCTGCGGGACATGAAAGCGCGCGTGAAATGGTCGCTGGAAGTGGACCCGGTCGATATCTGATCATTCGCCCGCCCTGCCGCGTCCTGCGGCGCCCTGGTGTACGATGCCGACAGAATTCCTGGAGGAACCAATGAAGCATATTCGTTGCGACGTAGCGATCATCGGGGCCGGTACCGCCGGCCTGTCGGCCTACCGCGCGGCGCGCGCGGCCGGCAAGCACGCGGTACTGATCGAAGGCGGGCCCTACGGCACCACATGCGCCCGCGTGGGCTGCATGCCCAGCAAGCTGCTCATTTCCGCGGCCGAGGCCGCGCACGCGCTGCACACCGCGCCGGCCTTCGGCGTGCACCCCGGCGCCGCGCGGATCGACGGGCCGGCGGTGATGGACCGGGTGCGCCGCGAGCGCGACCGGTTTGCCGGCTTCGTCGTCGAGAATGTGGAGGGGTTGCCGGCCGCCGACAAGCTCCGCGGTTATGCCCGCTTCGCGGCGCCCGGTCGCCTGGTGGTGGACGAGCACACCGAGGTGCAGGCCGAGCGCATCGTCATCGCCACCGGTTCCGTGCCGGTCGTGCCCGAGGAATGGGCGCGGGCGGGGCCGCGCGTGATCCACAGCGACGCCGTGTTCGAATGGACCGACCTGCCGAAGTCGGTGGCCGTCATCGGTACCGGCGTGATCGGCCTGGAGCTGGGGCAGGCGCTGCACCGGCTCGGCGTGCGCGTGGCGCTGTATGCGCGCGGCAACAGCATCGCGCAGCTGAGCGATCCGGCCGTGCTGGCCGATGCGGCCGCCGTGCTGCAGGAAGAACTCGACGTGCGCTTCCAGACCCAGGTGGTATCCGTGCAGCCGGATGGCGAACAACTGGCGTTGACCACGCGCAATGCCGCCGGCGACGAGCGCCAGGAACATTACGAGCACGTGCTGGTGGCGATCGGCCGCGCGCCGAACGTGCAGGCGCTGCGGCTGGACCTGGCCGGTATCGAGCGCGATCGCCGCGGCATACCGCTGTACGACCGCACCACGATGCAATGCGGTACCAGTCCGATCTTCATCGCCGGCGACGCCAACGACGAATTGCCATTGCTGCCGGAAGCGGCCGACCAGGGCAGGATCGCCGGCCACAATGCCGCATGGTATCCGGACGTGCAGCCCGGCCTGCGCCGCACGCCGCTGGCGATCGCCTTTACCGAGCCGCAGATCGCCACCGCCGGCGCCGGCTGGCGCACGCTGTGCCAGAGCCATCACGGGGGCTTCGCGGTGGGTACCGTATCGTTCGCGAACCAGGGCCGCAGCCGGGTCATGCTGCAGAACAAGGGCACATTGCGCGTGTACGGCGAATACGGCAGCGGCCGTTTCCTGGGCGCCGAAATGGCCGGGCCGCGCGCCGAGCATATCGGCCACCTGCTGGCCTGGGCCGTGCAGGCGGGACTCACTGTCGCCGCGATGCTCGACATGCCGTTCTATCATCCGGTGGTGGAGGAGGGCGTGCGCACCGCGTTGCGCGACCTGGCCGAGGCATTGAAGCATCCACCACCGGAGCCGCGCCAGCCGTGTCCCGACTGCACGCCGGGAACGTAAGCGGAGATGTACTAAACGACAACCTGGCTTGATTTCCCCCAAAAACACTGCGGACGCATTTCCTTCTTGCTATAGACTGTTGATATAAAGCAAAAGCACGAAGGTGGATCTCTATAGATTCATACCTGCAGGCAATAAATTGGGGGCATCATGACGAAACGGCGATTGACCAGGAGCGACGTCCGCGTTGGCGAAACGCTCGCGTGGGACGTGTTTGGCGAAAACGGCGCGCTGCTCGTGCGCAGGGGATTCCTGCCGTCTTCCGACGTGCAGGTCGACAGCCTCGCGGAGCGCGGCTTCATCGACGACCAGATGCCGGCGGCGGGAATGTCCGCCGCCGAGCCGCCGTCGGTACTGCGCCTGCTGAACCACGCGGTGGCCGAGCTGGGTCCGCTGCTGCACCGTATCGCAGCCGGGGGCGGCAGCGTGCAGGCCGAGCTGGAACAGGTGGCGCTGCTGGTCGCGCAAGCCGTGGCGATCGACCCGGAAATCGCCGCCGCCTGCATCCTCCACAACCAGCGTGTTGCCGCCTACGCGGTGCGGCACTGCATCGACACCGCCGTGGTGGCGCAGATCCTCGCCCGCGCGGTCAAGCGGCCGGAAGCGGAAACGTTGTCGATGACGCTGGCGGCGCTGACGATGAACGTCGCCATGCTGCGCCTGCAGGATGCGCATCCCGGTTTGTCCGGCGAGGAAATGGCGCTGGTCCGCGCCCACCCGGAACGCGGCGCGGCGCTGCTGCGCCAGGCCGGCGTCACCGATCCGGTATGGCTCGACTGCGTGCTGTCCCACCATGAAAACGAAGACGGCAGCGGCTACCCGCGCGCGCTGGTGGGCGATGCGATCGCATTGCCGGCCAAGCTGATCGCGCTGGCCGACCGCTACTGCGCCCGCGTGTCGGACCGCCCCTTCCGCAAGCCGATGCTGCCGAACGCGGCGCTGCGCGACATCCTGCTCGATGCGCGGCATGCGCTGGATGCGCAACTGGGCGCCGTGCTGATCCGCGAACTGGGGGTGTACCCGGTCGGCACCTTCGTGCGGCTGCTCAATGGCGAAGTGGGCGTGGTATCGCGCAAGGGGCTGAACTCGACGACGCCCTACGTGCAATCGTTCATCGGCCCGCGCGGTGCGCCACTCGATGTATTCCTGCTGCGCGACACGCGCAGCGACCTGTCGGCGATCCGCGATGTGCTGGGCGCCGGCCAGGTCGAGACCCGGATCCGGATGGAACAGGTATGGGGCAGGGCGGCGCTGCCGTGAATCCGGTCGCGTTGTTCACCTGTCCGGCAAGATCAGCAGCGCGTTGAAGACTGCCCGGCGCTGTCGAAGACCAGCCAGGCCCGTGCCTGGCGTTTTCGGCCGATATGGCAGCCGGTCCTCCATGCCGCTTCAGTTCAGCGTCGCATCCAGGCGGCCCTGCTCGGCCAGCTCGCGCAGCACGCGGATCGTGTCGATATCCGATTCCTTGTAGGCCGAGCGGCGAAAATCGTCGTACATCGCGTTTTCCGCGTCTTCGCGGGCGTTGTGGGCATCCTCGTACTCGAAGCGCACGAACAGGTGGTCGGTGCCATGCGTTTCGATCGTCATCGTCAGGCTCGACTTGCTGATCTCGCCCTGCGCGGCCACTTCATAGCGGATGACGTGGGGGTATTCCAGCACCACGGTATCCTCGATCACCAGTTCGCCGTAGCGCTGCGTGCGCCGGAAACCCTTGTCGGTGCGCGCGCCGATGCGCACTTCGTCCAGGTGCGGCACGAACAGCTTGGGCGATTCGGCACGCAGCACGAGGCCGCGCCACAGCTGCTCGTGGGTGAGGGTATCGATCAGCGGGTTCAGCGGATCGTTGATTTCAATCAGATGTTCGAATTTCATGGTTGGCAAAAAGTGTCGTGAGCCGAATGCCACTATATTCCTCCCGCACCGGAAATATCAATGGCCGAGGCGGTACAATGGCAGACTGCGTGGCGGGCTCTGCCTGCCGCACCCCCCGCTTTCTCCTGCTTTTCTATTCTCCAACATGTCCAACGCCCCCCGATTCGGCCTGAATGGGCCGCAAAGCGAAGCTGTGCTGTATCTCGACGGTCCAGCCCTCGTGCTGGCCGGTGCCGGCTCGGGCAAGACGCGCGTCATCACGCAGAAAATCACCTACATGATCGAGGAGCGGGGCTACGATCCCCGCACCATCGCCGCGCTCACGTTCACCAACAAGGCCGCGCTGGAGATGCAGGAGCGGGTGGCCAAGCTGCTGAAACAGCCGCGCCAGGCCAAGCAGATCACCATCTCCACGTTCCACTCGCTGGGCGTGAAGATCCTGCGGCAGGAGGCGAACCACCTGGGGCTGAAGGACCGCTTTTCCATCATGGACAGCGACGATTGCTACTCGCTGGTGCAGGACCTGGCGCTCACCACCGACAAGAACCTGATCCGCCGCATCCAGAACGACATTTCGCTGTGGAAGAACGGCCTGGTGATACCGGAACTCGCGCTGCGCAACGCCAAGGACGAGGACGAGGCGCAGTCGGCGCGCATCTACGCCAGCTACGTGGGCACGCTGTCGGCCTACCAGGCGGTCGATTTCGACGACCTGATCCGGTTGCCGGTGGAACTGTTCCGCGACAACGGACCCGTGCGCGACAAGTGGCAGCGCCGCCTGCGCTACCTGCTGGTCGACGAGTACCAGGACACCAATACCTGCCAGTACGAGCTGCTCAAGCTGCTGGTCACCGGCATCGGCAAGAAGCCCATGTTCACCGCCGTGGGCGACGACGACCAGGCCATCTACGCGTGGCGCGGCGCCACCATCGAAAACCTGTCCAACCTGCAGGTCGATTTCCCGGACCTGCGGCTGATCAAGCTGGAGCAGAACTACCGCTCCACCACCCGCATCCTGCAGGCGGCCAATGCCGTCATCTCGAACAACCCGAAGCTGTTCGAAAAGTCGCTGTGGTCCGAGCACGGGCTGGGCGAGCCGATCAAGGTGCACGCGATGCCCACCGAGGAGGGGGAGGCGGACCAGGTGGCGATCATGATCTCGGCAGACCACTTCGAGCGCAAGAACAAGTGGTCGGATTACGCGATCCTGTACCGTGGCAACCACCAGGCCCGCATCATCGAGCAGTCATTGCGCAACCAGCGCATCCCGTACACGATCTCGGGCGGCCAGAGCTTCTTCGACAAGGCCGAGATCAAGGACATCATCGCCTACCTGCGCCTGCTGGCCAACCAGGACGACGATCCCGCCTTCATCCGCGCCGTGACCACGCCGCGCCGCGGCATCGGCCAGTCCACGCTGGAAGTGCTGGGCGCCTTCTCGGGCCAGTGGCAATGCTCGCTGTTCGAGGCCGTGTACAAGGGCGGCATCGAAGCCAAGCTGACCGACCGCCAGCTGCAGCCCCTGCGCGACTTCTGCAATTTCATCAACGACCTGGAAGCGCGCGCCAGCCGGCCCGGCCAGGCCGGCAGCGGCGACAACGCCGCGCAGGTGCTGGACGACATGATGGAAGCGATCCATTACGAGCACTACCTGTACGACACGCTCGAGGAGCGCGCCGCGCAGGGCAAGTGGCAGAACGTGCTGGACTTCGTCAGCTGGCTCAAGGAACGCGGCCGCGGCGGCAAGGACGGCGATGGCGAGGAAAAGAACGTACTGGAACTGACGCAGATGGTGGCGCTGATGTCGATGCTGGAAGGGAAGGATGAAAATCCCGATGCGATCCGCATGTCCACCCTGCACGCATCGAAGGGCCTGGAATACCCGCACGTGTTCCTGGTCGGCGTGGAAGAGGGCATCCTGCCGCACAAGGGCGATCCGGATGCGCCGGTGGAAACGCTGGCCCAGCGCATCGAGGAGGAACGCCGGCTGATGTACGTGGGCATCACGCGGGCGCAGCGCACGCTGCAGCTCACATGGTGCAAGAAGCGCAAGCGCGCCGGCGAGCAGGTACACTGCGACGTTTCGCGCTTCATCGCCGAGATGCAGCTGGACGTGGGCGACGCCGTGCCGAAGGAAACCGAAGTGATCTCGCCGCGCGAACGCCTGGCCCGCATGAAGGAACTGCTGGCCACCTCGAAACCAAAGGAAATTACGTGAACCCGGAAGAGCAGAACGAAGCGCGCTTCGTCGACATCGAAATCAAGCTGGCCCACCAGGAAGACCTGGTGGAATCGCTGAACGCGCGCATCTACGAGCAGCAGAAACAGATCGACGGGCTGGAAGGCATGGTGGCCCGGCTGATCGAGCACATGCGCACGCGCGACACCACGCAGGCGCCGCTCAACGAACGGCCGCCGCACTACTGATCCGGACGTCATGACCGCGCACCAGTGCCGTTCGTCATGGTCGCGAACCATGACGAACGGCACATGCGGTATCGAACCCTGTTTCCTACACTGGCGCAGCGATGCGGCCGGGCAGTCCGGCGGCACGCCAGTGAAAGGACAACATGAAACGTTCGATACTCGTTGCGCTGGTCTCCATGCTTTGCGCTAATTCCGTCTTTGCCCAATCCTACGCCGGCATCTCGCTCGGCAAGCGCGGCACGCAGCAGTGGCGCGAAGCTGCGGGCACCGTGCTGGAACCCACCGGCCGCGCCGTGCCGGTTACCGTCTACGGCGGCTACAGGTTCACCGACATGCTGGCGCTGGAGGCAGGCTTCGCACGGCTGTCGGACGCCGATTACGCCACCACCGGCGGTGAAACGTCGGCCCGGTCCGGCGCGCTGTACCTGGCCGGCAAGGCCACCTTCGCGATCAACGACAAGCTGGCGTGGTACCTGAAGGGCGGCGTCGCCCGCAATTTCCTGGTGCTGGAAACGCCCGGCGACCGCGAGGAAAAGGCGCACAACTTCCGGCCCATGGGCACCGCCGGCATCGAATACCGCTTCACGCCGCGGGTCGCCGCCGTGGCCGAGCTGGCCTCCTACGGCAAGATCGAAACGCCGAAGGCGCGCATGCGGCACAACGTGCTGCAGCTGGGTGCACGCTTCGATTTCTGAGCGGGCTCAGATCAGTTCCAGCTCGATGCCGCGCAGCACGGCGCGCACCCGGTCGCGTACCCCCAGCTTGGCGAGAATGCTCGACACGTGATTCTTCACGGTGCCTTCGCCGCACCCCAGGTTGCCGGCGATCTCGGCGTTGCCGAGGCCGCCGGCCATCAATGCCAGCACTTCCGTTTCCCGCGCGGTCAGGGATGCCGGGGCCGCCGCCGCGGGCCCGGCGCTGCGGCGGAACGATGCGCGCGTGCGCTCGGTCAGCGCCGGGCGGAACAGCGTCTCGCCCGCCTTCACGGCACGGATGCCGTCGGCCAGCCGCTCCAGCGATATATCCTTCAGCAGGAAGCCGCGTGCGCCCGCGCGCATCGCGTCGAACAGCGCATCGTCGTCATCGAACGTGGTCAGCATGATGGTCGGCGGCAGCGCCGCGGTCTCGCGCAGCAGCTCCACACCGCCGCGGCCGGGCATGCGCACGTCGAGCAGCAACACGTCCACCGCCGTCCGGGCCAGCATGCGGCCGGCCTCGATGCCATCGGCCGCCTCGGCCACCACGCGGATATCGTCCGTCAGGTCCAGCAGGCCGCGGATACCGCTGCGCACCAGCGTCTGGTCGTCGACCAGCGCCACGCGGATCATGCCGCGCTCCCCGGCAGGCGCATTTCCAGGGCCAGCCCGCCCGGGGCGCCGGCGGCGACATGCAGGTCGCCGCCCATGTCCGTCAACCGCTCGCGCATGCCGCGCAGGCCGTTGCCTTCGACGATTTCCGGCACGCCGCGGCCATTGTCCACCACGCGTGCAACTGTCATGCCGGCGCTGGTTTCAAGGTGGATCGTCAGCCGCGTTGCCTGCGCATGGCGCAGCGTGTTCGTCACCGCTTCCTGGATGCAGCAGAACAGCGTGTGCGCCACGTGCGGCGGATGGCGCGCCGCCTGGTCATCGATATTGAGCTCGGTGCGCAGCGCCGGCAAGCCGGCGCACAGCACGCGCAGGGCTTCGGCCAGGTCGATGGCGCGGTCCTGGCGCGCGTGGGTGACCACGCCGCGCACCTGCGCCAGCAGGTCCTTCCCCAGTCCGTGCGCGGTACCGAGTGCCGCCGGGGCGGCACCGCCGGCCTGGCGCAGCGCGAGATCGAGGTGCAGGTTCAGCGCCGTCAGGTGGTGTCCCAGCGTATCGTGCAGGTCGCGCGCGATGCGCATCCGCTCCGCACCCCGCACCGTTTCGCCGAGCAGGGTCTGGGTGGCCAGTACCTGCGCGTGGGCGGCGGCCAGGGCCACGCGCGACAGGCGTTCGCGCAGTACCAGGCGGGCCAGGTAGAAGGCGGCACCGATCAGCGTGCGTTCCAGGGACAGGTAGGCCAGCATCGACCAGCGCAGGTCATGCTGCATTCCGCTGGACGCCGTGGCGATCAGCGCGCCATCCGTCACGACACCCAGCAGGTATTGTGCGACCAGCCATTTCAGCCCGGTGCGGATCGGCAGCAGCATCGCCAGCTGCGCCGCGACGAGCAGGTGGAACACCAGCGAATCCATGGCCAGCGCGCAGGCCAGCTGGCCGGCCAGCAGCAGATGGCGCCGGCGTGGCGCGGCGGTGGTGCAGGCGCCATATGCCAGCGCGGCGCACAGGCCGACCACCGCTATCTTTGCAGCCGCGTACAGGACGAAGGCAAGTGGGGCCACCGCACCCTTTTCGGCAAGCAGCCCGGCGATCCGGTAGGCGAACAAGCCGATCGGATTATGCAGTTCCACGCGGCCCACGCCCTCCGTCATCACGGCGGCCACGTCGAGCGCCCCGAACATCAGCGGCCCGGCCATGGCGATCGCCCAGGGGGGCAGTTGAGGCAGCTTCAGGCCGGCGGGGAATTGGCGCATTGTCGAATCGGCAATCGAAAAGCGCATTGTAGAGTGCAAACGCGGGGCGGTGGCAATCGCGTCGCAGGTGCTCTCAGGTGCTTCCGGCTTCCATCATGCAGCGCTTCGGGCGGCCGGCACCGCGCCGGCCAGGTGCCGCCCCAGCCGCCGGCCCAGGCACAGCAGTGTCAGCGTGGGCGGCAGGCCCCACGGCGCCGGCAGCACGGCGGCGTCGCACACGTAAAGCCCCGGCGTGGCGGTTGCGAGATCGGCATCCACCACTTCACCGATCGGCGCCGTGCCGCCCGGGTGGGCGGCAAAGTGATGGCTGGCGAACACGTGCCGGGCGCCGGCCAGGCGCAGGACGTCGCGCGCGACCGCCACGCCGCGGCCGAATTTCGCCTTGTCCGCTTCCGTCAGCGTCTTGTCGGCCCAGCGCGGGCCCACGGCGCCCCCGGCCTCGTCGGCGATCTTCACCATGACCGACAGCGTGCGCGCATGGGCGGCCAGCCGGTCGAAGCGGCCCACCTGCGCGGCGAACGCGCCGTACATCGGCCGCGGCAAGGTGAGGTCGGCGAACGATATCCCTTCATCCGGCAGCGCCAGGCCGGCCGCCATCGGCACCTCGGCACCGCCGTCGAGATCGTCGACACTGCCCATCACCGCCACCACCGGATCGCTGAAAAACGGTACCGCCGCCGGCGCCAGCCCGGAGCTGTGCAACAGGCGCGGGCTGCCAATGCCGCCCGCCGCCAGCACCACGACCGGTGCGCGCACCATGTGCACCGCGCCGGCGGCCGTGACAGCGACACCCGCCGCGCGGCCCTGCTCCACGATCACTTGTTCCACGCGCGCATCGGGCACCAGTTGCGCACCATGGCGGCAGGCATCGTCCAGGAAATCGCGCGCGGTCCACTTGGCGCCGAACGGGCAGCCGTACATGCAGCGCCAGCAGCCGGTGCGGCAGATGGCGGGGCGGATCATCTTGTCCAGCTTGCGCCAGCCCAGGCCCAGGTCCTGCGCCGCCGCCATGATGCGTTGCGCCATCGGCCCCACCAGGCTGTCGGGCAGGGGGCCGAGCGGCAGCTCGGCGCGCAAGGCCTGTTCGTCGCCGGCCAGGTCGATGCCCAGGCGCGCGAACAGCGCCGCCGGCGGTGCGGCCGCCGTGGCGAAGTTGACGGTGGAACTGCCGCCGGCGGTGATGCCGCGCACCAGCAGCGAAGCATCGCGGTGAAAGAACGCGCCCTTGCCGGGTATCGCCGCCATCGCCGCCATCTGCGTCAGCGTACCCGCCAGCGGCGCGGCACCGCCGCGTTCGAGGATCAGCACGCGCGCGCCGGCCGCGGCCAGCGTGCGGGCCACACTGGCGCCGCCGGGGCCGCTGCCGACGACGATCGCACCGTAATGGGAACGGAAGAAAGACATGGCGCCATCGTACACCTCGCGCCGGGAATGACCGGGATGCATTGCTGAAACACCCCTGTTATTATCTTGCATTCATGCTTGCCACCGGGCAGGCGTCCCGTAAAACGGAGCCGGCGACGATCTCGGCGGCTGCGACTGGTTGATCGAAAGACGATATGACCCCACCACGAATGCTCGTTCTCACGGCCAGCCTGGCGCTGGCCTTCATCCCGGCGGCGCACGCGGCATCCGCCGCCACGCCCACCGCACAGGCCACCACCGCTTCCGCCCAGGCGACCACGATGAATCCCCTGCTCAAGCCCAGCCCGCTGCCGCTGCAGTATCCACTGTTCGACCAGATCCGCAACGAGCATTTCCTGCCCGCGTTCGCGGCCGGCATGGCCGGACAATTGCAGGAAATCGACCGCATCGCCAATGACCGCGCCGCGCCGACGTTCGAGAACACGATCGTGGCGATGGAGAAAAGCGGCCGGCTGCTGCACCGTGTCTCCAGCACGTTCTCCAACCTGCAGGGCGCCAACACGAACGACACGCTCGACGCGGTCGACCGCGAAATGTCGCCGAAGCTGGCCGCCCACAGCGATGCGATCCACCTGAACCCGAAGCTGTTCAAGCGCGTGGACACCCTGTATGCGCAGCGCGGCAAACTGGGCCTGGACGCCGAATCGAAATACCTGCTGGAGCGCTATCACGAGGACTTCGTGCGCGCCGGTGCGAAGCTGTCGGCGCAGGACAAGGAAAAGCTCAAACGCCTGAACGGCGAGATCGCCACGCTGCAGACGACCTTCACGCAAAACGTGCTCAAGGAAATCAATGCTTCGGCGCTGGTGGTCGATACGCGCGAAGAACTGGCCGGCATGCCGGAAGCGGCAATCAACGCCGCGGCAGCAGCGGCCAACGAAAAAGGCTTCAAGGGCAAATTCCTGGTCGCGCTTCAGAACACCACCGGCCAGCCGCCGCTGGGCGAGCTGACCAACCCGCAGGTGCGCGCGCGGCTGATGGCGGCCTCCCTGGCCCGCGGCAGCCGCGGCGGCGAGTTCGACAACCGCGAAGTGGTCCGGAAACTGGCGCGCCTGCGCGCCGAACAGGCCCGCCTGCTGGGCTACGAGAACTTCGCCGCGTATTCGCTGGAGAACCAGACGGCCAAGAACCCGGCCAACGTGAACAAGCTGCTGGGCGAACTGGCCAGGCCCGCCGTCGACAACGCGCGCCGCGAAGGTGCCGACCTGGCCGCGGTGGCCGGCGGCGCCGTCACCGCGGCGGACTGGGATTTTTATTCCGACAAGGTGCGCGCCCAGCGCTTCGCGTTCGACGAAAAACAGCTGAAACCCTACTTCGAGCTGAACAACGTGCTGGTCAACGGCGTGTTCCATGCCGCCACGAAGCTGTATGGCATCACGTTCCAGGAACGCAAGGACCTGCCCGTGTATGACCCGGACGTGCGCGTGTTCGACGTGATCGATGCCGACGGCAAGCCGCTGGCGATCTTCCTGGCCGACCTGTACGCCCGCCCGAACAAGCAGGGGGGCGCGTGGATGAACGAATACGTGTCGCAGTCGGCGCTGCTGGGCGAAAAATCCGTGGTGGGCAACCACCAGAGCATTCCCAAGCCGCCGGCCGGCGAGCCCACGCTGCTGACGTTCGATGAAGTAAAAACCATGTTCCACGAATTCGGCCATGCGCTGCACGGCATGTTCTCGAACGTGAAATACCCGCGCTTCTCCGGCACCAGCGTGCCGCGCGACTTCGTCGAATACCCGTCGCAGGTCAATGAAATGTGGGCCGTGTGGCCGGAAGTGCTGGCCAACTACGCGAAGCATTACCAGACCGGCAAGCCGATGCCGAAGGAACTGCTCGACAAGATCACCGCGTCGCGCAAGTTCAACCAGGGTTTCGCCACCACCGAGTACCTGGCCGCATCGCTGCTGGACCAGAAATGGCACCAGCTGGCGCCGGACGCGATTCCGGCCGACGTGCTGGCCTTCGAGGCGGCCGCGCTGAAGGAAGCCGGCGTCGACTACGCGCTGGTGCCGCCGCGCTACCGCACCACGTACTTCTCGCACAGCTTCTCCGGCGGTTACTCGGCCGGCTATTACGCCTACCTGTGGGCCGAGAAGCTCGATGCCGAAAGCGTGTTGTGGTTCAAGGAAAACGGCGGCCTGCTGCGCAAGAACGGCGACTGGTTCCGCAAGACGCTGCTGTCGCGCGGCGGTACCGCCGATGCGATGGAGCTGTTCCGCAATTTCCGCGGCCGCGATGCCGCCATCGAACCGCTGCTGGAACGCCGCGGCCTGAATGCCAAGTAAGGAATGCACTTGAAACATCTGAAACTGACAATGCTCGCGGCCGGCCTGGCCTTTGCCGGCGTGGCCCATGCCGCGCTGCCCGCGGCGAACCCGTTCGCCGCGCCCAGCACGCTGCCGCTGCAGTACCCCGCGTTCGACAGGATCGGCGACGCCGACTACGCGCCCGCGTTCGACGAAGGCATGAAGGAACAGGCCGCCGAGATCGCGAAGATCGCCAACAGCAAGGCCGCGCCCACGTTCGACAACACGATCGTGGCGATGGAGCGTTCCGGCCGCCTGCTGAACCGCGTGTCGACCGTGTTCTTCAGCCTGAACGGCGCCAATACCAACGACACGCTGCAGGCACTGGACCGCGTGCTGGCGCCGAAGCTGTCCGCGCACAGCGATGCGATACGCCTGAACGCGAAGCTGTATGCGCGCGTGAAAGCGCTGTATGACAAACGCGCAAAGCTGGGCCTCGACGCGGAGTCGGCCTACCTGCTGGAGCGGTATCACACCGACTTCGTGCGCGCCGGCGCCCGGCTGTCGGCGGCGGACAAGGACAAGCTGAAGGCATACAACGCGAAGCTGGCCGAATTGCAGACGGCGTTCGCCCAGAACGTGCTGAAGGAAATGAACGCTTCCGCGCTCGTCGTCGACACGAAGGAAGAGCTCGATGGCATGTCGGACGCGGCCATCGCCAAGGCGGCCGGCGATGCGAAGGCGCGCGGCCTGGAAGGCAAGTATGCGGTCCCGGTCGTCAACACCACCGGCCAGGCGCCGTTGTCGGTGCTGACGAACCGGGCCACGCGCGAGCGCCTGCTGGCCGCATCGATGGCGCGCGGCAGCCGCGGCGGCGAGTTCGACAACCGCGAACTGGTGCTGCAACTGGCGAAGCTGCGCGCCGAACGCGCCGCGCTGCTGGGTTACGCCAGCCATGCCGCCTACCAGCTGGAAGACCAGACGGCGAAGAACACGGACGCCGTCAATGCGCTGCTGGCCGACTTCGCGCAGCCGGCGGTGCGCAACGCGCGCCGCGAAGCGGCCGACATCCAGAAGGTGATCGATGCCGGCCAGGGAAGCAACGGCTTCCAGCTGGCCGCGCAGGACTGGCAGTTCTATGCCGACAAGGTCAGCAAGGAGCGCTATGCGTTCGACCAGAACGAGCTGAAGCCTTACTTCGAGCTGGACAGCGTGCTGGAGAACGGCGTGTTCTTCGCCGCGAACAAGGTGTTCGGGCTGACATTCAAGGAGCGCAAGGACTTGCCGGTGTACCAGGCCGACGTGCGCGTGTGGGATGTGTACGATGCCGACGGCAAGCAGCTGGCGATCTTCATCGGCGACTTCTACGCCCGCGGCAACAAGCGCGGCGGCGCCTGGATGAATGCCTATGTCAGCCAGACGAAATTGCTCGGCACGCAGCCGGTGATCGCCAACCACCTGAACATTCCCAAGCCGGCCAATGGCGAGCCCACGCTGCTCACCTACGACGAAGTGCGCACCGCGTTCCATGAATTCGGCCATGCGCTGCACGGCATGTTCTCGAACGTGCAATACCCGCGCTTCTCGGGCACCCGCGTGCCGCGCGATTTCGTCGAATTCCCGTCGCAGGTCAACGAGATGTGGGCCACGTGGCCGGAGATCCTGAACAACTACGCGAAGCACCACCAGACCGGCGCGCCGATGCCGAAGGCATTGCTGAACAAGGTACTGGCCGCGGCGAAGTTCAACGAAGGCCAGCGCACCACCGAGTACCTGGCCGCCGCGATCCTCGACCAGAAATGGCATCAGCTGAAAGCCGGCCAGGTGCCGGGCGACGTGCTGGCGTTCGAAGCCCAGGCATTGAAGGAAGCCGGCGTCGACTTCGCGCCGGTGCCGCCGCGCTACCGCACCACGTACTTCTCGCACGTGTTCTCCGGCGGCTATTCGGCCGGCTACTATGGCTACCTGTGGGCCGAGAAGCTCGATGCCGACACGGTCGACTGGTTCAAGGAAAATGGCGGCCTGTCGCGCAAGAACGGCGACTGGTTCCGGCAGAAGCTGCTGTCGAAGGGCGGCACGATGGACGCGATGCAGATGTTCCGCGAATTCCGCGGGCGCGACGCGAAGGTCGAGCCGCTGCTGGAGCGCCGCGGCCTCAACGACTGATCCGCCAAAAAAAACCGCGCCACGGCGCGGTTTTTTCTTGCTCCACCGCTCGACATCACAACAGCCGAGCTGGTCGTAAAACAACATCCGGGGCGCGGCAGGGGGTGACGCAGGGGTTTCCTGGAGCATGCTCCAAGCCTGCGGAACGATGTGGCCATGCATGGCCGGAGCTTCGCGGAGCATGCTCCGCGCCTGCCAAGCGGTAATGGCATGCATGCCATTGCGCCTTCCAGTCCCCGAATTTTTACAACACTCCAGAACAGCGGTCAGCCCGCCACGATCTTCCTGTTCGCCGACCCCGGCAGCGTGCGCAGCACCTTGCCGACGGACGCCGTGTACGTCTTCGACTGAATCGTGCTGACGTAGCGGTACTCGGCGCGGGTTTCGGTCGGCGTGACGGTCAGCACCACGAAACCGCGCGAGGCCGTTTCGGCGTACTGCAGCGGCCCGATCAGCTGTTCCAGGGCCCCGGCCACGGTGGCAGGGGGGAAGGTAGGGAAATAGGTCTCGAAGCCCGGCGACGTGACGGACGGCACGCCGAATTCCACGCCGACGGCCTGGCCGTTGACGTCCGCCAGGTCGCTGACCCAGGCATTGTGCGTGTCGCCGGCCAGCACGACCAGGTTCTTGTTCAGCGTGCGCGCCATGTTCAGCACCGTCTCGCGTGCGGCGCCGTAGCCGTCCCATGCATCGAGGTTGTACGGCACCGGCGCGGCGGCCAGCTGCTGCTGTTCCGTGGCGGTCAGCGCCTGGCCCGCCCGCACCTTCGCCGCGATGGCGAAGTAGGCCGGATAGCCCACGGTGCCCAGCACCATCGGCGCAGGCAACAGCATGCGCGCCATCAGCACCTGCTGGCCGAGGATCTGCCAGGTGGCGGTGGATTTCGTCATCTGGCCCTGCAGCCAGGTGGTCTGCTCCGCGCCCATCAGCTGGCGGGCCGGGTTCGACACGTCCGCCGTGAAGGCCGCGCTGTTGAAGCTGCGGTCCGCGCCCACGTAGCCGGCGTAGGCCAGCTGCTTGTCGCGGCCGATCACGCGCGTATCGAGCATGTGCAGCGACAGCAGGTTGCCGAAGTCGAACGAGCGGTAGATGCGGTCCGGCTTCGCCGCATCCGGCACGCGGATCGGCATCCATTCGTGATAGGCCTGGATCGCCATCTGGCGCCGCGCGGCCCACAGGCCCTCGGTGGCCGGATCGTGGTTTTCCGCCCCTTCGCGCCACGTGTCGTTGGTCAGCTCATGGTCGTCCCACACGGTGATGAACGGGATGCGCGCGTGCACGGCCTGCAGGTCCGGGTCGGTGCGGTATTGCTGGTAGCGGCGGCGGTAGTCCGTCAGCGTGATGATCTCGGTGGCCGGCTGCGATACGCGGCCGAGGGCGGCCGCGGTTTGCGACGCATAGCCGCCTGCCGCGTATTCATAGATGTAGTCGCCCAGGTGCAGGCCCACGTCGATGTCGTCGAACTTCGCCGCGTCGCCGTACACGTTGAAGTAGCCGGCCGGGTAGTTCGAGCAGCTGAACACGGCAAAGCGCGCCTGCGTGACGGCGCCGGTCGGCAGCGTCTTCGTGCGGCCCACCGGCGAATCGACACCCTGGCAGCGGAAGCGATAGTAATAAGCGCGGTTGGCCGCCAGGCCCGTCGCATCCACCTTCACCGTGAAATCGCTGGCCGCACCGGTACGGGTGGTGCCGGAAGCCACGGTCTTCGCAAAACCGCTGTCTTCGGCCACCGTCCAGCCCACCTCCAGGTCGCCCGCACCCGATGCCGCCGTGATGCGCGTCCACAGGATCACGCGGTCGCTCAGCGGGTCGCCGCTGGCCACGCCGTGCGCGTAGGTGATCGATTCGTACGACGGATCATCGTCGCCGCCGCAGGCCGTCAGCGGGATCGTGGATACGGCAACAGTGCCGAGGGAAAAGTTGCGGATGAACTTGCGACGCGAATTCGATTGGGTCATGGATGGGCCATTGCCGAAAGTGAAAGACGGCGCATCTTAAGCAGGGCAGGTTACGCTCTGATGACATCGACACAGGAAGCTGCCGCTCAACCGTGAGTGGCGTGGCCGCCGGCGGCCGATTCGGTGTATAAGTGGCATTATCGTTACTCGGGGAAGAATGCCATGGACAACAACCTGAAGGATTCGTTGCGCGAAGTGCATGCCGCCTTGGCAAGCGGCGCGCCAGTGGATGAGGAATTGCAGGACCTGCTGCGCCAGCTCGACGGCGATATCGAGCGTGTGCTCGAGCGGCGCGCGGCCGATGGTGCCGTCAGCGAAGAGGGCACGTCCACCTACGGCCTGGCCGAACGTACACAGGAAATTTCGGCAAAGTTCGCGGCAAAGCATCCGTCGCTCGAACCAACGTTGCGCGAACTGGGCCGTATTCTCGGCAATATGGGAATTTAGTGGAACCGGTGCGGACTCTGATGGAAATCCACGGCGGGAAGTAATATGGCTTGCCCGGTTCACGCCTTCAACAGTCGGGCGGAACCGGCAGCCGCGCCATTCGGAACATTCTAAGGAAACGCCACCATCGGCGGTTCTTCCCCGCCGAAGTTGAAGTCGGGATGCCGTTCTGCGATCATCGCCTCGATTTCCCGCACGCGCCGCACGGGCACGTCGACGATCATCAGCACCTGCCCCCGCCCTATGCGTTCCCCGAACTGTTCCAGCTTTTTATTCGGAATCGCGCTGCCGTTCATGCCGGAAGCCCAGGCGCCGAACAGCGCGCCACCCAGTGCCATCAGCAGGATCGTGGCGGTGCGCATCGTCAATCCTTCCGGCGGCATCAGCACGAGGATGATGCCGGCGACGAAGCCGACAATCCCGCCGATCAGCGTGCCCACCTGCGCACCGTGGATCAGATCGGTTTTCAGCACAAAACTGCAGCCGGGCATATCGTCCGGCAAGGTGCCCTCGCGGGCCAGGAAGCGGATATGCCGCTCCTCGATGCGCGCCAGCAGGAGTTCGTCCAGCATCGCGCGCGCGGATGGGATGTCGGGCAGCATGTAGTAGAGTCGTCGCCGCATCATTGTTCTCCTCTGATTCCTCCTCACTGCATGTTCGTTATAGGCCGCTGCCGGCGGAATGCAATGTTGGCCCGGATACTTTTTCCTGCATGGCCGCGATTTTCCACTCGCTGCAACACAAGTTATTGAATTATAAAAGCTTTTTCAAAGCGAAAAAGCGGCGGGATGCGCGCTGCGGCCTGCTTTTTGGTACAATTCCGCCTTATGAACGCCCCACTGAACCTCTTCGCGACCGTGCCCAAGCGGTCTGCCCGCGCCCCGGTCGCGCCTTTCCTGCCCATGTCCCGCGCCGAAATGGCGAAGCTGGGCTGGGACGAGTGCGACATCATCCTCGTCACGGGCGACGCCTATATCGACCACCCCAGCTTCGGCATGGCGCTGGTCGGCCGCCTGCTGGAAGCGCAGGGCTTCCGGGTGGGCATCATCAGCCAGCCGGACTGGCAATCGGCGGACGCGTTCCGCGCGCTGGGCAAGCCGCGCCTGTATTTCGGCATCACGGCCGGCAACATGGATTCGATGGTCAACCGCTACACGTCGGACCGCAAGATCCGCTCGGACGACGCGTACACGCCGAACGGCGAGCCGAACAAGCGCCCGGACCGTGCGGTGAGCGTGTATGCGCACCGCGCCCGCGAAGCCTTCCCCGGCACGCCGGTGATCATCGGCAGCATCGAGGCCTCGCTGCGCCGCATCGCCCACTACGACTACTGGTCCGACAAGGTGCGCAAGTCGGTGCTGATCGATTCGAAGGCCGACCTGCTGATCTTCGGTAACGCCGAGCGCGCGCTGGTGGACCTGACGCACCGCATGGCGAAGGGCGAGGACATCAAGTCGATCAAGGACCTGCGCGGCACCGCGTTCCTGGTGCCGCAAGGCTGGCTGCCGTCGGAAGAGTGGGGCGTGCACAACTCGACCCGCGTGGACGTGCCGGGCCGCATCGATGCGCATCCCGATCCGTATGCGATGGCCAAGGAAGACAAGGCAGCCTGCGCCACCGAGAACGCGGCACCGGAACCGACGGTCAAGCCGATCCGCATCATGTCGCGCGAGGAACGCCAGGCGATGGCGCGGGAAAAGCACAACCGCACCGTGGTGCGGCTGCCGTCGTACGATACCGTCAGCACCGATCCGGTGATGTATGCGCACGCCTCGCGCGTGTTCCACCTGGAATCGAACCCCGGCAATGCGCGCGCGCTGGTGCAGCAGCACGGCGACCGCGACGTGTGGATCAATCCGCCGCCGCTGCCGCTGGCGATGGACGAGATGGATGGCGTGTACGACATGAACTATGCCCGCGCCCCGCACCCGGCGTACGGCAATGCGCGCATCCCCGCCTGGGAAATGATCCGTTTCTCGGTGAACATCATGCGCGGCTGCTTCGGCGGCTGCACGTTCTGCTCGATCACGGAACACGAGGGCCGCATCATCCAGAGCCGCTCGGAGCCGTCGATCCTGCGCGAGATCGAGCACATCCGCGACAAGACCAAGGGCTTCACGGGCACCATTTCCGACCTGGGCGGCCCCACCGCCAACATGTACCGGCTGGCCTGCAAGGAAAAGACCATCGAGGATTCGTGCCGCCGCCTGTCGTGCGTGTACCCGTCGATCTGTTCCAACCTGGGCACCGACCACAGCAAGCTGATCCAGCTGTACCGCAAGGCCCGCGCGATTCCCGGCGTGAAGAAGATCCTGATCGGTTCCGGCCTGCGCTACGATCTCGCGGTGCGCTCGCCCGAATACGTGAAGGAGCTCGTCACCCACCACGTCGGCGGCTTGCTGAAGATCGCGCCGGAGCACACGGAAACGAATGTGCTGTCGAAGATGATGAAGCCGGGCATCGGCGCGTACGACGAATTCAAGGCGATGTTCGAGAAGTTCTCGCTCGAGGCCGGCAAGAAGCAGTACCTGATCCCGTACTTCATCGCCGCCCACCCGGGCACGTCGGACGAGGACATGCTGAACCTGGCGCTGTGGCTGAAGAAGAACAACTTCCGCCTCGACCAGGTGCAGACCTTCATGCCCACGCCGATGGCGATGGCCACCACGATGTACCACAGCCGCCGGAACCCGCTGAAGAAAGTGACGGACGACTCGGAAGTGGTGGAAACGCCGCGCACGGCCAAGGTGCGCAAGGCCCACAAGGCGTTCCTGCGCTACTACGATCCGGCCAACTGGCCGATCCTGCGCGAGACGCTGAAGGCGATGGGCCGCGGCGATTTGATCGGCAACGGCGAGAAGCACCTGATTCCGGCATGGACGCCGGGCGAGGAAAACATGACGGCGGCGCCGGAAGGCAAGCGTGCGATGCCCACGCTCGCGCCCGGCATGCAGCGCGGTGCACGGCCGGGCCAGCAGCCCGCCGCGGGCCGTGCCGTGCCGCCGGCACGCGGCGGCCGTCCGAACGCGCTGACCGGTTCGGTGACGGCGCGCGAAACGGTGGAAACCAGGGCCAGGCCATCGATCCTCGATACGATCAAGGTGAAACCGAAAACGGCGCCGAAACCGGCCGCCAAGGGCCGCCGCTAGGCCACGCGCCGGCACGGTGCCGGCGGATCCGGGCAACCCGGCAAGGGGTTGCCCGGCCGGCATGTCGGCCTGCCAGGTCATCGCCCGGTCAAGTTATCGTCTGGTCAAGTCGTTGTCCAATTCATCAGTCGCACCGCGCAAGTGCGGCGCGAAAACCACATCCGGGCCGGCGGCCATCGGCTCAGCCGTTGAACGGGCCGGGATCGGCGTTACAATCGGGCATCTCCGCGGCCACGGGCCGTCCCTTGAACGTGACTTCGCCCTCCCGTGCCTCCTGATTTTCACCTGCTGATTGCTACCCGCCGTACCGCCGCCCGCCTGGTGCTGGGGCTGGGTGCGGTGTTGTGTGTCGTCGCGGTGCCGGGGCACGCGCAGGACAGGGTGGTGCTGCAGCTGAAGCATACCCACCAGTTCCAGTTCGCCGGCTATTACGCGGCGGTGGAACAGGGGTATTACCGCGAAGCGGGCCTGGAAGTGAAGATCGCCGAAGGGACCGATGCCGAAGCGCCATTGCGCGAAGTGCTGACCGGGCGTGCCCAGTATGGCACCGGCAGCAGCTCGCTGTTGCTGGCCCGGCTGTCCGGCAAGCCCGTCGTGGCGCTGGGGGTGATCTTCCAGCACTCGCCCTACGCGCTGGCGATGCGGCAGGGGGGCGAAACGCCCGATATCCGCCGGCTGATCGGCAAGCGCGTGATGCTCGGGCCGCTCTCGGCACCGTTGAACCATGCCGACGAGCTGTCCGCCTACCTGAAGCGGGAAGGCGTCTCGCCCGAGCAGTTGCAGCGCATCGAGCACAGCTACGATCCCGCCGACCTGATCCAGGGGCGCGTGGATGCGATGTCGATCCACACCACCAACGAGACGGATTACCTCGACCGCGCCGGTTTCCCGTACGATATCCACAGCCCGCGCGCCGCCGGCGTCGATTTCTACGGCGACAACCTGTTCACCAGCGAGCACGAACTGCAGGGCAATCCGGAGCGCGTGAAGGCGTTCCGCGCCGCCTCCCTGCGTGGCTGGCAATATGCGATGGCCCACCAGGAAGAGATCGCCGACCTGATCCTGGCGAAGTATTCGCGCCGGCACGACCGCAAGCATCTGCTGTATGAAGCGCGCCAGATGGTGCCGCTGGTGCAGCCGGTGCTGGTGGAGATCGGCTACATGAACCCGGAGCGCTGGCGGCACATCGCCGACGTCTATACCGACCTCGGCCTGCTGCCGAAGGACGTCACGTTCAACGGCTTCCTGTACAACGCCGAGCCGGGCACCAACCTGGCCTGGCTGTACCGCGTCGGCGGTGGCGCCGCGGCGCTGCTGCTGCTCGGCGCCGCGATCCATTTCGCGCTGCTGGCGCGCGAACGCCGCCGCTCGGCGGACGTGATCCGGGCCGGCGAGGAACGCTTCCGCACGATGTTCGAAGCCTCGCCGATCGGCATCGCGCTGATCGACGGCGCCAGCGGCACCTTTTCCGATGTCAATCCGCGCTACCGTGAAATCGCCGGGCGCTCGGAAGACGCGTTTGCCCATCACACCTGGCTCGACTTCGTCCACCCGGAAGACGTGGCCGGGTGGACGCTGCAGATGGGGCGCCTGGCGGCCGGCGACGTGGCGGAATTCCGCAGCACGCTGCGGCTGATCCGCAGCGACGATTCGACCGTGTGGGTGGAGGCATCGGTAGTGCCGCTGCAGGCCGGCCCGCACCTGAAGCTGTGCATGGTCGAGGATGTGACGGACCAGAAGGAAACCGAGGCGCTGATCTGGCAGCAGGCCAACTTCGACACGCTGACGCAGCTGCCGAACCGCCGCATGTTCCTCGACCGGCTGCAGCACGACCTGGTGAAGAGCCGGCGCGACGGCAGCCGGATCGCCATCCTGTTCATCGACCTGGATCACTTCAAGGAAGTCAACGATACGCTGGGCCACCACCAGGGCGACGTGCTGCTGGTGGATGCGGCGCGGCGCATCGCCGACTGCGTGCGCGAATCCGATACCGTGGCGCGGCTGGGCGGCGACGAGTTCACCGTGATCCTGACCGAGCTGCAGCTGACCGACCGGGTCGATGCGATCGCGCAGAACATCATCGACAGCCTGCTGGCGCCGTTCCAGCTGGGGCAGGAACAGGCGTTCGTCTCGGCCAGCATCGGCATCACGCTGTATCCCGACGATGCCGCCAGCGTGGACGACCTGCTCAAGCATGCCGACCAGGCGATGTATGCGGCCAAGGGCGCCGGCCGTAACCGCTTCAGCTACTTCACGCCGGCGCTGCAGGTGGCGGCATTGAACCGCATGCGGCTGACGAACGACCTGCGCAGCGCCATCAAGGGCGAGCAGCTGAAACTGTATTTCCAGCCGATCGTGGACCTGAAGACAGGCCGCGTCCGCAAGGCCGAGGCGCTGCTGCGCTGGCAGCATCCGCAGCGCGGCCTGGTCAGCCCGCTCGAATTCATTCCGCTGGCGGAAAGCTCCGGCCTGATCGTCGATATCGGACAGTGGGTGTTCAACGAGTCGATCCGCTGGGTGCAGCGCTGGCGCGACGTGGTGGACCCGGATTTCCAGGTGAGCCTGAACCAGTCGCCGGTCGAATTCCAGCGCGAGGGCGGCAACTACGATGTGTGGCTGCGCGCGCTCCGGCAACTGGGCGTGCCGGGGCAGGCCATCGTGGTCGAGATCACCGAGGGCCTGCTGCTGGACGCCAGCACGATGGTCACCGACAAGCTGCTGCAGCTGCGCGACGGCGGCATCCAGGTGGCGCTGGACGATTTCGGCACCGGCTACTCGTCGCTGTCCTACCTGAACAAGTTCGACATCGATTACCTGAAGATCGACCGCAGCTTCGTCAGCAACCTGGCACCGGATTCGAGCGACATGGCGCTTTCCGAGGCGATCATCGTGATGGCCCACAAGCTGGGCCTGCACGTGATCGCCGAAGGCGTGGAAACGGCGCAGCAGCGCGACCTGCTGGCCGCCGCCGGCTGCGACTACGCCCAGGGCTACCTGTTCGACCGGCCGCTGCCGGTCGAGGAATTCGACGCACTGCTCACGGCGCAGGCCGGCGCCACCATCTGATCGCGCGCCTCGGCCGCGTACCCGGTCCAACCGGGGCCGCCACGCCATCGGTGCCCGGGGTTGCCGTCCCCTCAATCTTCACGATTTGACAGGAACAGGGATAATAGCCGTCTCGCTATCCCGTTCCGATAGTCAAAATCAATTGAAACTATTGGAACAATCAATTTTCCAAATAGCCGAGATCCCCCTAAACTGGCAACTCATTGATTCACAACACTCACGAGGAAAACACAAATGTCTCTGATCAACACTCAAGTCAAACCGTTCAAGGCAACCGCTTACCACAACGGCAAGTTCATCGATCTGAGCGAAGAGTCCCTGAAGGGCAAGTGGTCGGTCTTCGTGTTCTACCCGGCTGACTTCACCTTCGTCTGCCCGACGGAACTGGAAGACCTGGCCGACAACTACGCTGAATTCCAGCGCCTGGGCGTGGAAGTGTACGGTATCTCCACCGACACCCACTTCGCTCACAAGGCATGGCACGACACGTCGGACGCGATCAAGAAAGTGAACTACCCGCTGATCGGCGACCCGACCGGCCTGCTGTCCCGTAACTTCCAGGTCATGATCGAAGAAGAAGGCCTGGCACTGCGCGGCACCTTCGTGATCAATCCGGACGGCTTCATCAAAGTGCTGGAAGTCCATGACAACGGCATCGGCCGCGACGCATCGGAACTGCTGCGCAAAGTGAAAGCAGCACAATACGTTGCTTCCCACCCAGGCGAAGTGTGCCCGGCCAAGTGGTCCGAAGGCGCTGCTACGCTGACCCCATCGCTGGATCTGGTCGGCAAGATCTAAGCAAGCAAACAAGTATTGAGTGGTACCGCTGCCGGCATGTGTCGGCAGCAAATCAAAAAGGAAAATGTCATGCTGGATGCAAATCTCAAAACCCAACTGAAAGCCTATCTGGAAAAAGTGGTGCAGCCGATTGAGATCGTTGCATCGCTGGATGACTCCGCGAAAGCGCGGGAAATGAAGGAACTGCTCGCCGATATCGACGGCTTGAGCGACAAGATCACCCTGGTCGAGGACAACGCCGCCAACGTGCGCAAGCCGTCGTTCTCGATCAACCGTGCCGGCACCGACATTGGCGTACGTTTCGCCGGCATCCCGATGGGCCATGAATTCACCTCGCTGGTGCTGGCCCTGCTGCAGGTGGGCGGCCACACGATCAAGCTCGATGAAGCCGTGATCGAACAGATCCGCAACCTGGACGGCGATTTCGAATTCGAGACCTTCATCTCGCTGTCGTGCCATAACTGCCCGGAAGTGGTGCAGGCGCTGAACGCGATGTCGGTCATCAACCCGCGCATCAAGGTCACCACGATCGATGGGGGCGTGTTCCAGAAAGAAGTCGAAGAGCGCCAGATCATGGCGGTACCGATGATGTTCCTGAACGGCCAGCACTTCGGCCAGGGCCGCACGAATGTGGAAGAAATCCTCGCCAAGCTGGACACCAATGCCGGTGCCCGCCAGGCGGCCGAACTGAACAAGAAAGACGTGTTCGACGTGCTGATCGTCGGCGGCGGCCCCGCCGGCGCGGCGTCGGCGATCTACGCGGCCCGCAAGGGCATCCAGACCGGCGTGCTGGCGGAACGCTTCGGCGGCCAGGTGCTGGACACGCTGGCGATCGAGAACTTCGTGTCGATCCAGGAAACCGACGGCCCGAAATTCGCCGTGGCGCTGGAGCAGCACGTCAAGCAGTATGAAGTGGACATCATGAACACCCAGCGCGCCGTGAAGCTGGTGCCGGGCAGGATCGCCGAAGTGCATACGGCCACCGGCGCGGTGCTGCGCGCCAAGACCGTGATCCTGTCCACCGGTGCCCGGTGGCGCGAGATCAACGTGCCCGGCGAGAAGGAATACCGCAACCACGGCGTGGCGTACTGCCCGCACTGCGACGGCCCGCTGTTCAAGGGCAAGCGCGTGTCGGTGATCGGCGGCGGCAACTCCGGCGTGGAAGCGGCGATCGACCTGGCCGGCATCGTCCAGCACGTTACGCTGATCGAGTTCGGCAACGAACTGCGCGCCGATGCCGTGCTGCAGCGCAAGCTGCGCTCGCTGCCGAACGTGAAGATCATCCTGTCGGCGCAGACGACCGAGATCCACGGCGACGGCAAGAAGGTGAACGGCCTGTCGTACAAGGACCGCGTGTCCGGCGACGTGCACCGCGTGGACCTGGAAGGCGTGTTCGTGCAGATCGGCCTGGTGCCGAACACGGAGTGGCTGAAGGGTACCGTGGCGCTGTCGAAGCACGGCGAGATCGAGATCGATGCGAAGGGCCAGACCTCGGTGCCGGGCGTGTTCGCCGCCGGCGACGTGACCACCGTGCCGTACAAGCAGATCGTGATCGCCGTGGGCGCCGGCGCAACGGCCGCGCTGTCGGCCTTCGATCACCTGATCCGTTCGGGCGACGATGAAGTGGAAGCCGAGCAGGCTGCGATCGCCGCCGTGGCGTAACGCCGTACCGCAGTCTTGAAAAAGGGAGCCTCGCGCTCCCTTTTTTTTGCTCCGTGCCGCCAGCAGCCAGCGCCGGCGAGGCACTGGTGTCGGACATTATTTTCTGGGCGAATTACCCAGAAAATAGTGTCGGACACCGGTTTTCAGCATATTTCCGAGTGACAGGGGCTTGCCTTGCGCCCAAGAGTTTATTTGAGGTCGTTGCTGGCCTGCTTCACTCGCAGCGAGCGGGCATAGCGGTGCCGGGCCTGCAGCCTGGCATCGGTGATCAGCACGCCGATGGTTTCGCCGACCACCATTACCACGCCCAGCAGCGGCAGCACCAGCATCAGGCCGGTCACGCCGGCCAGCGCGCCGCCCACGAACAGCATCACCACCGTGACCAGCGGATGCATGCGCAGGCTGCGGCCCAGCGTCATCGGCATGAAGATGAAGTCGTCCAGCAGCCGGGCGATGACGAACACGACGATCGCGCTGTAGGCCACGAAATTGCTGTCCGGCGTATCGGCCGAAGCCACCAGCACCACGACCACGCAGCCGGCGATCGAGCCCACGTACGGTACCCACGCCAGCACGGCGGCGATGAAGCCGAGCAGCAGCGGCGAGGACAGGCCGATGGCCCACAGGCCCAGGGCCAGCACCACGGTGTCGATGATCGTCAGCGTCAGCATGCCATGGAAGTAGCGGCGCGCCGTCTGGTCGACCTCGTGCAGCAGGAACAGCGTCTTTTCGAAGAACGCGTTCGGCACCGCGCGCGCCAGGAAGCGCTTGAAGCGGCGGCCGTCGCGCAGGAAGAAGAATGCCAGGAACGGCGCCAGCAGCAGCGACGGCACCCAGGCGGCCGTGGTGACCAGCACATCGGTCAGGTGGCGCTGCACGAATTCGCGCGAGTACTGCGCCAGGTTCAGGTCGATCGAATCGCCCAGGCGCGCCGGCCGCAGGAATGGAAACTGCCTCTCCAGTGCGCCCAGCATGTTGCGCACGAAGCGCACGCCGGCATCCAGGTAGCGTGCCGGCATGTCCTGCCAGTCGGTGGCCGGCGCGGGAATCCACACCACCAGCACGAGTACCGTGAGCAGCGTGAACGATGCAAAACCGGCGCCGACCAGCATGGCGGACGTGTTGCGCGTGAAGCCCATGCGCAGCAGCCGCTGGAAGGGCGACAGCAGCACGTAATACAGGATGATCGCCAGCAGGAACGGCAACGACAGCCACAGCACCTTCTGCATCAGGTACAGCAGCACGCACGTGGCGGCGACAATGCCGCACCAGACGATGGGCCCGGACTGCTGCCGGTCCACCATCAAAGTACCTCGATGTGCGGCGAGTCGATCGACATCCGTTCGCGCAGCCGGGAGCCGATGTGGCGCGCCAGCGCCAGCGAGATCTTGTAGCCGATCACGGCATCGGTTTCCATCAGGCTCATGAAGTCGGCGCGGAAGAATACCGCCAGTTCGCAGTCGTCCCACGCGCGTGCCTGCGCGGTGCGGGGCGAGTTGTCCAGCAGCGCCAGGTCGCCGAAGAATGCGCCGGGCGACAGTTCGGTGATGATTTCCGCCATGCCGTTCACGTTGCGGTTGATCTGCACGTGGCCGGCCGTGATCAGGTACAGCGCCTGGCCTTCTTCCCCCTCGTCGAAGATGATTTCGCCGGCCAGGTAGCGCCGTTCGTGCATCAGGCCGTCAACGATCTTCAGTTCGAGTGGCGTCAGCGAGTTGAGGAGGACAGTCTCGCGCAGCCTGGCCAGGCGTGGCGACAGCGGGGGCGGCTTCAGAAAACCGAAAATCACGGAGGCTCCAGGATAGGGAAGGGATGGTTGCGCTGCCATTGTCGCCGGTTTGCGGTGATCGGGTGTTGTGGGACGCACACAGTGTGGGAGGGGCAGGGAGTGAGGCAGGGTTTCGCGAAGCGGTGCTTCGCGCCTGCCGAACGACGCAGCCATGCAGGGCTGCGGCTTCGCGAAGCAGATAATGAAAAGCCCGGCAAGCCGGGCTTTTGATGGCAAAGCAGATGGGGCTCGCCTACATTCTGCAGGCCGCGGATTCGCTTGCAAGCGAATCCCTTCGAGCCCCGCCGTGCTTCCCGCAGGGGAAGCACTCCGCTCGTCAGCATCAGACGCAAAAAAGCCCGGCAAGCCGGGCTTTTTTACTGATGCTGGCGGAGCGGACGGGGCTCGTCCACATTCTGCGGACCGCGGATTCGCTTGCAAGCGAATCCCTTCGAGCCCCGCCGTGCTTCCCGCAGGGGAAGCACTCCGCTGCGCTGCGCATCAGACGCAAAAAAGCCCGGCAAGCCGGGCTTTTTTACTGATGCTGGCGGAGCGGACGGGGCTCGAACCCGCGACCCCCGGCGTGACAGGCCGGTATTCTAACCAACTGAACTACCGCTCCAATCAGTTCTTGCACAAGCAGGAACTGAAAAACTGTGCGTCGCTGCTGCGACAAGAAAAAAGCCCGAAGTGACGGGCTCTTTTCAGAATCCTGGCGGAGCGGACGGGGCTCGAACCCGCGACCCCCGGCGTGACAGGCCGGTATTCTAACCAACTGAACTACCGCTCCAGGTCTTCAACATCGAGTATTTGGTGGGCGCTGAGAGGCTCGAACTCCCGACCTAATCCTTGTAAGGGATCCGCTCTACCAACTGAGCTAAGCGCCCCTTCATCACCTTTCGATGCTTCGAGCGTTTGTCACAACGCTCAGAAGAGGCCGTATTCTACTGCGTCATTTCGCGAATTTGCAAGGGCTTTCGCGAAAATCTTCCAGCCGGCCCCTGCAAGCGATGCTACGCTGCGGTTTTCAACCGGGAGGGTCGATGAGCGCCACCAAGGACGATGCCGGCACCGCCTCCATTGACCGCCTGTATGGCCGCGTCAGCCGCCGCCTGCTGCCGTTCCTGTTCCTCTGCTACGTGGCGGCCTACCTGGACCGCGTCAACGTCGGCTTCGCCAAGCTGCAGATGCAGGCCGATCTCGCCCTGTCGGACACCGTCTACGGCATCGGCGCCGGCATTTTCTTCGTCGGTTACTTCCTGTTCGAGGTGCCGTCGAACCTGCTGATGGAGCGGGTGGGCGCGCGGCGCTGGATCGCCCGCATCATGATCAGCTGGGGCCTCGTGTCGGCGGCCACGATGTTCGCCACCGGCCCGGCCAGCTTCTATGCGTTGCGTTTCCTGCTCGGCGTGGCCGAGGCGGCTTCTTTCCGGGCGTGGTGCTGTACCTCACCTACTGGTATCCGGCGCAGCGGCGCGCCCGTATCGTGGCACTGTTCATGAGCGGCGTGGCCGTGGCGGGCGTGGTCGGCGGCCCGTTGTCCGGCGCCATCATGAGCGGATTCGCCGGCCGGGCCGGGCTGCACGGCTGGCAGTGGCTGTTCCTGCTCGAAGGCATTCCGTCGATCGCGCTGGGTATCTGGACGCTGTCCTACCTCGATGACGATATCCGCGCCGCGCGCTGGCTGGACGACGCCGACAAGGCCGCGCTCGAGGCGGCGCTGGCGCCGGAAGCGGCGGCGAAACAGCATTTGCCATTGGCGCGCCTGTTCGCCAGCGGCACCGTGTGGCTGCTGGCGCTGGTGTACTTCCTGTGCGTGATGGGATTGTATGGCGTGAGCTTCTGGCTGCCGCAACTGCTGCGCAACAGCGGCGTGCAGGACGTGTTCCACATCGGCCTGCTGACCGCCATTCCGTATGGCGTGGCCGCCGTGGCCATGGTGCTGGCCGCGCGCCACTCGGACCGCAGCGGCGAGCGGCGCTGGCATATCGCCGTTGCCGCGTTTGCCGGTGCGGCGGGGTTGACGATGGCTACCGCTTACGCGCACGACACCGTGCTGGCGCTGGCCGCGCTGTCGCTCGCAACGGCCGGCATCCTGGCCACCTTCCCGATCTTCTGGAGCCTGCCGACGGCACTGCTGGGCGGCACCGCGGCGGCGGCCGGCATCGCGCTGGTCAACTCGGTCGGCAACCTCGCCGGCTTCGCCAGCCCTTACCTGGTGGGCGCCATCCGCGATGCGACGGGCAGCACGGCGGCCGGCATCATGGTGCTGTCCGCCAGCCTGGTGCTGGGCGGACTGCTCGTGCTGGCGGTGGGCCGGCGCGTGCCCTAGTTCAAAGCGGGATCAAAACTCTTCCCAGTCGTCGCCTTCCGGGGCCTTGGTGGCGGGGCGCGGCTTGGCCGCGGCCTTGCCGGCCGGTGCGCGTGGCGCCACAGGCGCCTTGCCCGTCAGCTTCGGCTGGGGCGGGCGAGCCACCGCGGAGGAGGGCGGCGAAATGGAGGCCGATGGGGCATGCGAGGGCGACGCAAACACCGGCGCGGCGGTGCGATCGTCGATGCGGAACACGGCGATCGCCGCCACCAGCCGTTGCGCCTGTTCGCGCATGCTGGCGGCAGCTGCCGCCGCTTCCTCGACCAGCGCGGCGTTCTGCTGCGTGGCCGTATCCATCGTCACGATCGTGGTGTTCACCTGGGCGATGCCGGAGCTCTGCTCCTGGCTGGCCGAGGCGATCTCGTTCATGATGTCCGCCACCTGCTGGACCGACGTCACGATGCGGTCCATCGTCGAGCCGGCCTGGTCCACCAGCCGGCTGCCGGCATCCACCTTCTCGACCGAATCGCTGATCAGTTCCTTGATTTCACGCGCCGCGCTGGCCGAGCGCTGCGCCAGGTTGCGCACTTCCGACGCCACCACCGCGAAGCCGCGGCCCTGCTCGCCGGCGCGTGCCGCCTCCACCGCGGCGTTCAGCGCCAGGATGTTGGTCTGGAATGCGATGCCGTCGATGACGCCGATGATGTCGACGATCTTCGACGAGCTTTCCTTGATCGAGCCCATCGTTTCCACCACCTGGCTGACGACCTGCCCGCCTTCGTTCGCATGGCTGGCGGCCGAGACCACCAGCTGGTTCGCCTGGCGCGCGTTTTCCGCGTTGGCCTGCACGGTGGAGGTCAGTTCCTCCATCGACGATGCCGTCTCTTCCAGGCTGGCGGCCTGCTGTTCGGTGCGGTTGGACAGGTCCATGTTGCCCGATGCGATCTCGGCGGCCGCGGTATTGATCGTGTCGGTGCTGTCGCGCACGGTGCGCACGGTGCCCGTCAGCGATGCCGTCATGTCGCGCAGCGCGCCCAGCAGGCGGCCCATCTCGTCCTTGCGGGTGATCACGATCTGCGCCGTCAGGTCGCCGGCGGCCACCGTTTCCGCGATCTGCACCGCTTCGCCGATCGGGCCCGTGACCGAGCGCGTGATCAGCCAGCCGATCACGACCGATATGATGGTGGCCAGCACCAGCAGCACGATCATCAGCGTGGTGGCCGCCTTGGCCGATGCCGTGGCGGCCTCGGCGTCGCGCGTCATCAGCTCGCGCTGTACTTTCAGGAGTTCGTCGAGATGGCGGAAGTACACCGTCTGCGCCGGGATCACCGTGTTGAACATCGCCTGCACGGCGCCTTCGCGGTCGCCGCCGCGGTATTGCGCGATGGCCTTGTCGAGCAGCTCCTTGTAGGCGAAGTAGGCGGTGTTCTGCTGGTCGAACACGGCGCGTACGTCGGGCGTCAGGTCCGATTTATGCATTTTTGCCGCCGATTCGCCGCCGGCCCGGTCGGCGTCGGCCATCTGGCGCAGGAATTCCTGGGTCTGCGCGGCATCCGGCGTCAGCATCGCGTTGCGCACCGCCTGCGCGCCGCGGTTGACCTGGCTGCGCATGTCGTTGAGCAGCGTGACCTTGACATAGCGGTCGTTGACGAGCTTGTCGGTACGGCCCGCCACTTCCTGGATGCGGCTGATGCCGACCAGCGACATGATCAGCATGATGATGATGGCCACCGCGAAGCCGAAGGCGAGGCGGGTGCCGATACGCAGGTTGGATAGGTTCACGATTGGGTTTTCCTTCGGTCAGAATGAGTGGCGCATGCCGGTGTCGCGGCACATGGCGGACGGCAGCATGGGGATCCGGCCGCGCATGGCGACCGTGTACAGGACGGGGCGTTTCGGCATGCGGTTGTCATCGCCGGGGGAGGAGAGAACACAGCAATAAAGACGGCAATCCGGCGTCATGTTGGCGTTATTGGTTGAAAGTTCCGATGGTACGCGTGTTCGTGTTGCACACGGTACTTTCGCGACGCTACTGTTGCGTAAATACGATGGATAAAATTGCACTAAGTAATTGAAAAATATAAAGAATAATGCAACTTTCCAGCGTGCTGGCGGGCACGGCCGCATACTGGATATAATCCCAGTACCAGTGTTCCAGCCCGCACCCGATCAGTCATGGTTCCGCCACGCCGTATTGCCCATCTCGACATGGATGCGTTTTTCGCGTCGGTGGAACTGCTGCGCTATCCGGAGTTGCGGGGCTTGCCGGTGGTGGTCGGCGGCGGCTCGCGGCACCAGCCCGTGCTGCAGCCGGACGGCACGCGCCGCTTTTCCAGGCTGCGCGACTATGCCGGCCGCGGCGTCGTCACCACGTCCACCTATGAAGCCCGGGCGCTGGGCGTGTTTTCGGCAATGGGCACGATGAAGGCGGCGGCGCTGGCGCCCGAGGCGATCCTGCTGCCGACCGACTTCGAATCGTACAAGCGTTATTCGCGGCTGTTCAAGGCGGCCGTGGCCGCCATCGTGCCGGAGATCGAAGACCGTGGCATCGACGAGATCTACCTCGACCTCACGGACCAGCCCGAAGAAACGCGCGCACTGGGCATGCGGCTGAAGGCGGCCGTGCACGAAGCGACCGGGCTGACATGCTCGATCGGCATCGCGCCGAACAAGCTGCTGGCCAAGATCTGCTCGGACCTGGACAAGCCGGACGGGCTGACGGTCGTGTCGTTCGACGACGTGCCCACGCGGATCTGGCCGCTCTCCGCGAAGAAGATCAACGGCATCGGCCCGAAGGCTTATGCAAAGCTGACGTCGCTGGGGATCGAGACCGTCGGCCAGCTGGCGCAGGCCGATCCGAAGCTGCTGCAGGAACACTTCGGCCTCAATTCCGCCGAGTGGCTGCACCGCGTGGCGCACGGTCACGACGAGCGCGAAGTCGTCACCCGCTCCGACCCGAAGGGCGTGAGCCGCGAGACGACGTTCGAACGCGACCTGCATGCGAAGCACGACCGCGACGCCTTGTCCGAGATCTTCACCCGCCTGTGCACGCGGCTGTCGGAAGACCTGCACCGCAAGCGTTTCGCCGGCCGCACCGTGGGCATCAAGCTGCGCTATGCCGATTTCCGCACCGTGACGCGGGATGTGACGCTGCCGTCGCCCACGGCCGATGCCGCCGCCATCCGGCGCGCCGCCGGCGAGTGCCTGCGGCGCGTGCCGCTCGACCAGCGGCTACGCCTGCTGGGCGTGCGGGTCAGCGCGCTGGTACCGCTCGACGAGGCCGCGCAACACCGGGTGGGGAAGCAGGGGGAGCTGTTCCCAACGTGAGCATGCGGTCAGGGGATCGGTGCGATACGCAGGTGGGACAACACGGCGTCGTACCACTGCGGGGTAACGTCCCCCGCCAGCGTATAGATCGTATTGCTGCCGTCGACGACGATCTGCACATATTGCGTATCGCCTGTGGCAGCTTCGATCCAGTACACATGCAGCTTGCCTTTCGATGCCTTTGTGTACCGTATGGCACGCTCGATGCCTTCCGCCTTGTAGGCCGGAATATACGGCTCTTCGCTGCCCAGCGTGTCGAAGAACTGCCGGGCGCTGGTCGCGTGATCGATGGCGGGGTATTTGCCAATGACTTTCTCACGGCTGGTCGCGAACAGCAGCAGCGCCCGCCGTGGTCCTCCCGGCGGCAGGAAATGCAGTCCGGGTGCATTGGCAAAAGTAAACAGTCGCCCCATCATGGCAACGGGCAAACGCAGCTCCAGTTCTTCAAACTGAACGGTCATGCATTCCGGACAATCGGTCACTCGCGGCCATGTACGGGGTTCGAGCATGGTGGCCGCGGCCGAAGAAAGGGCGAAGCCCCATGCTATCGCCAGTAAGGCTGTTCTGGTTCCGTTCATGCGCGCATCCTCATCCGTGACGATGCAAGGCCCTGCGAGGCCAGCTCCAGTGTCGTACGCCAGTTGAGAATCACCTTTCGTGCGCATGTTTGAGATAGTTTTGCACGGGAGGTGGCGAATGCCGCTCGACCGACGTTCATGGCCAGCCATAGTACCGAGGCTCTTCCGGTTGGAGGTTTCGGAACCCAAACGAAAGCCTGTGAGCAATTGCGTGTCTCTAACAGCATTTTTTCAACGACTTCAGCTACCGCGTCGTTAACCTGTCCATCCCATACGGGGTAGATTCCAGCCAATCGATAAAGCGACTGGATCATCTCTTTCACTACCCGTTCATTCTGCTCTCGTGCCATGTCATATCTCCGTCATTGGATTGAAAGGTCAAGCGTAGTTGCTCGACATTAATAGACGGGTTCGACTCGGCATTGGCGGTAATCAAACTCCACAGTCGATTTATTCGATTGCGTGCGGATCCATGCGCATGAACAGGCTCCGCCATGCCGCGATTTTACGAAGATCGCGATGGCTCGCCTGCTGGGCCGGGTGTAGAATGATGGGCTTTGCAACGCGTCAGAACAAGGTCATTTGAGCATGTGGTTCAAGAATCTACAGATCTACCGACTGCCCGCTCCGTGGGCGTTTTCCCCTGAAAAACTCGAAGAAGCGCTGCGCCCCGCGGCGTTCACGCCGGCCAGCAGCAACGAGATGCTGCGCCAGGGCTGGGACTCGCCGCGCGGCAACGAGTCGCTCGTGCACGTTGTGAACCAGCAGATGCTGCTGCTGCTGGGCACGGAGAAGAAACTGCTGCCGTCCACGGTGGTGAACCAGGTGGCCAAGGCCCGTGCCGCCGAGATGGAAGAACAGCAAGGTTTCGCTCCCGGCAAGAAGGCGATGAAGGAACTGAAGGAGCGCGTGCACGACGAACTGCTGCCGCGCGCCTTCACGATCCGCAGCAATGTGTGGACGTGGATCGATCCCGTCAACGGCTGGCTGGTCGTCGATGCGGCGAGCCCGGCCAAGGCCGATGAGGTCATCAAGCTGCTGCTGAAGGCGGTCGACCGCATGCCGCTGGAAAGCCTGCGCGTGCAGCGCTCGCCGGTGGGCGTGATGACGGCCTGGCTGCAGGATGACGAGGCACCGGCCGGCTTCACCGTCGACATGGATACCGAGCTGCGCGCCACCGGCGAAAGCAAGGCCGCCGTGCGCTACGTGCGCCACACGCTGGAGCCGGAAGAAGTGCGCCGCCACATCGCCGCCGGCAAGCAGTGCACGCGCCTGGCAATGACGTGGGAAAGCAAGATTTCGTTCGTGCTGACCGAGTCGCTGGCGATCAAGAGCGTCAAGCCGCTCGACGTGCTGAAGGAAAACGATGCCGTCACCCGCAACGACGACGAGCGTTTCGATGGCGACTTCATGCTGATGACGGGCGAACTGTCGCTGCTGCTGCGCGACGTGGTCGAAGCCCTGGGCGGCGAAGCCGTCGCCTGAGCGCGGTAGCGGCTGTGCCGGATCGCGGTTTGCCCGATTATCCGGCGAACCGCGGTTTTTACTGCGGCCCCGATCGCCTATCGAAAATGCCCGGCAAGGTTACCGCCTTGCCGGGCATTTTTACGTCAGGCAACTGCGCGATTACATTGGCTGGAACACGCCCGCCGCGCGGTTCTTCTGCACGTTGTCCCACGCGAAGATGCGCCCGTTCATCGCCACGTACACGCCGGGCGGCAGGGCCTGGGCCACGCCGCAGGCAAAGCCCAGGTTGAACAGGGCGTCCGAGTTGTCGATCTCGTAGGGAATCATCGCGCCGGTGAAGACGATCGTCTTGTCGAGCACGGCGGGGCCCAGCACGGCGGCCGTTTCCTTCATCGTATCGGTACCGTGCACGATCACGATCGCCCGTTCCGGCGCGGCCTGGCACGCAGTCAGCACCCGCTCGCGGTCGGCATCGCCCATGTCCAGCGAGTCGAGCAGCGGCAGCAGTTCCAGCTCGACAGGCGCGGTGATGCGGGCGCGGGCGATGGCGGCGGGCAAGTGGCTGTCGGCGAAGCCCAGCGTGCCGTCCAGTTCGTTGTAGTGCTTGTCGAAGGTGCCGCCCGTGGCGATGATGCGCAAGGTCATGATGTTTCGGTAAGAATGGCAAAAGGGTTCAATGATAGCCCGCACTTGCGCCGGCCCGTCAACTAAAAAGTTTGTTTGCGCCTGTCTGGCAAGAAGGCACGTCGTTGAGTACACTTGGTTTTTTGCCTGCCAAGTGATGTCCGTGAAAGCGCTTGCACCCGGGACTGTCATCTTCCATCGCCACCGCGGCTATGGCGTGATCACGGCTGTCAACCTGCTGACGGGCTGGATCGCGGCCCGCTTCGGCAGCGAGTCGCGCACGCTCGACCTGAACCTTTCCACCGATGCCGTACAGTTCGCCGACGGCGAAGCGATCCTGTTCCGGCGCGCGCCGCCGGACCGCATGCCGCATGCGAGGCTGATGGCGGTGGTGCGTGCATTGCACGAAGCGGGCTACCAGAAGCTGTACCTGTATTCGTGGCCGAAGCCTTCGGGGCTGCACTGGCGCTGGCACCTGTTCACGGGCGCGCGCGACTGGATGCAGCGCTCGTGGCGCGAAGGCTGGTATGGCTCCGGCGCCGATTACAACGTCAATCCCGTGATGGGCTGGGGCGATTCGCCCGGTGCCACCACCGAAGAGCTGGTCCATGCGCTGGCCAGGTTCGATCCGCATGGCCTGGCGCAGGCGCTGGGCCGGGACGAAGACCACACCGCGTGGTTCGCCGGCGTCTGCGATGCGCTGCTGCCGGGCTACATGTACAGCCTGGACATGCAGCGGCCGCAAGGCGCGCCGCTGACGGACATGCCGCCGGTGCCCGTCGTGCCCGTGCGCGCCGGGCTGGCACCATACGAGGGCCCCGTCATCGGCTGGCCGCCCGGCTGGGCCGGGCTGTGGTCGAAGGTGCACGCGCTGCCCGCGCCGCGCATCAATCTCACCGGCATCCCCGAGGCCTGATCGCCCGCGGCTTTACGGCTCAGCCGTTACGCAGGTGGTTGCGGTAGTCCGGATTCAGGATCGTCCGGCACTCGCCATCGAAGAAGTCGACCAGGTTGCGGAACGCGTGGCTGAAGTACAGCTCGTAGCTGTCCTTCTCGACGTAGCCCAGGTGTGGCGTGGCCAGCACGTGCGGCATGCGCAGCAGCACGGACTCGGCCGGCAGCGGTTCGCTTTCAAACACGTCCAGCGCGGCGCCGCCGGGGCGGCCGGCGCGCAACGCCGCTTCCAGCGCGCCCTCGGCCACGAGTTCGGCGCGGCTGGTGTTGACGAACAGCGCGTTCGGTTTCATCCGCGCCAGGTCGTCCGCGGTGACGATGCCGCGCGTGGCGTCCGCCAGCCGCAGGTGCAATGTCAGCACGTCCGCCTCCTCGAAGAACGCCTCGCGCGACGCGGCCACGCCGTAGCCGTCGGCCACGGCGGCGGCGCGGCTGCCGTCGCTGCCCCATACCAGCACATTCATGCCGAATGCCCGGGCATAGCCGGCAACGAGCCTGCCGATCCTGCCGTAACCCCAGATCGCCAGCGTGCGCCCCTTCACGATCGTGCCGAGCGTGTTGAATGGCTGGCTGGTGGACACGGTCTGCCACGTGCCGCCCTTCAGGTTGGCCGCATACGGCACGATCTTGCGCCGCGCCGCCATGATCAGCGCCCACGTGAGCTCGGCCGGTGCGGTGGGGGAGCCCACGCCTTCCGCAATGGCGATCCCCAGCTCCGTGGCGGCGGCCACGTCGATGTGGCCGCTCACCTTGCCGGTCTGCGAAATCAGCTTCAGGTTCGGCAGCCTGGCCAGCAGCGCGCGGCTGAGCGTCGTGCGCTCGCGGATCAGCACGAGGGCATCGAATGGCGCCAGCCGGGCCACCATCTGTCCCAGGCCGCGCGCCGGGTGATTGAATACTTTTACGTCATGACTGTCGAGAAGCGCAAAGCAGTCCAGTTCGCGTATGGCATCCTGGTAATCGTCGAGAATGGCAATTTTCATGGGAGTTAGATGAAATTCCTTTTGAATTAGTAGCTAGTTAACGGGATTGTGAATATCTCGAATAGCTTACTACTTTGGTCAAGCTTTTTTCCTACATTTTTGTCGGAAAGGTTTGGGGGCAGGTGTACAATCGGTCAAGCCGTTGAGCGAAAGTGATGAGCTCCGGAAACAAATAGTTCCATCTCCTGTTGTAGCGCTCACAACTGCGCCGGGAGCGCGCCCTCGAGCCATCGAATTTCCATGCTCGGGCGCACCGACAGACCGCCGTGTAACGCCGAAGCATTCAAGATGCCTTTCCGAGCGCAAGCCAAAAGCTGACGACGATCCTGCCGTGCCAGGGACCAAGACAGAATTCTTAATTGGCATTGGAGGTAGTACCCATGAACCAACCTGTGATGGAGGGCGTTGCTGCGATGAACGCACCAGCTTACATCAAACATCAAAAACTGATCAATTGGGTGGCCGAAGTGGCCGCGTTGACCCGGCCCGACCGTATTTACTGGTGCGACGGCTCGCAGGAAGAGTATGACCGCCTGTGCGCCGAGATGGTGGCCGCCGGCACGATGAAGAAGCTGAACGAGGCGAAGCGCCCGAACTCCTACCTGGCCTGTTCCGATCCCACCGACGTGGCGCGCGTCGAAGACCGTACCTTCATCTGCTCGGCGAAGAAGGAAGAAGCCGGCCCGACCAACAACTGGATCGACCCGAACGAAATGCGCGGCACGCTGAACGGCCTGTTCGACGGCGCCATGGTCGGCCGCACGCTGTACGTGGTGCCATTCTCGATGGGCCCGCTAGGCTCGCCCATCGCGCACATCGGCGTGGAACTGTCCGACTCGCCTTACGTGGCGGTCAACATGCGCATCATGACGCGCATGGGCAAGGCCGTGTACGACGTGCTGGGCACGGACGGCGATTTCGTTCCGTGCGTGCACACCGTGGGCGCGCCGCTGGCCGCCGGCCAGCAGGATGTGGCATGGCCATGCAACAAGACCAAGTACATCGTGCATTTCCCGGAAACCCGCGAAATCTGGTCGTACGGTTCCGGCTACGGCGGCAATGCGCTGCTGGGCAAGAAGTGCTTTGCGCTGCGCATCGCCTCGAACATGGGTTACCAGGAAGCGCAGCAGGGCGGCAAGGGCTGGCTGGCCGAACACATGCTGATCCTGGGCGTGGAATCGCCGCAGGGTCAAAAGCACTACGTGGCCGCGGCGTTCCCGTCCGCATGCGGCAAGACCAACTTCGCCATGCTGATCCCGCCGGCAAGCTTCAAGGGCTGGAAGATCACCACGATCGGCGACGACATCGCCTGGATCAAGCCGGGCGCCGACGGCCGCCTGTATGCGATCAATCCTGAAGCCGGCTACTTCGGCGTGGCCCCGGGCACGAACGAAAAAACCAACTTCAACTGCATGGCTTCGCTGAAGGAAAACGTCATCTTCACCAACGTGGCGCTGACGGACGACGGCGACGTGTGGTGGGAAGGCATGACCAAGGAAGCGCCGGCGCACCTGATCGACTGGCAGGGCAACGACTGGACGCCCGCTTCCGGCACCAAGGCCGCCCACCCGAACGCGCGCTTCACGGTCTCGGCCGTGCAGAACCCGGTGATCGATCCGGCATGGGACGATCCGGCCGGCGTGCCGATCTCGGCCTTCATCTTCGGCGGCCGCCGTTCCACCACGGTGCCGCTGGCAACCGAGGCGCGCGACTGGGTCGAAGGCGTGTACATGGCCGCCACGATGGGCTCGGAAACCACCGCCGCCGCCGCCGGCCAGATGGGCGTCGTGCGCCGCGATCCGTTCGCGATGCTGCCGTTCATCGGCTACAACATGAGCGAATATTTCCAGCACTGGCTCGATCTTGGCAAGAAAGTGTCCGCGACCAACCCGGCCGCGCTGCCGAAGATCTTCTGCGTCAACTGGTTCCGCACCGACGAGCACGGCCACTTCGTCTGGCCTGGTTTCGGCGACAACATGCGCGTGCTGAAGTGGATGCTGGAACGCATCGAAGGCACCGCGGGCGGTATCGAAACGCTGTTCGGCACCACGCCGCGCTACGGCGACCTGCACTGGGACGGTATCCCGTTCTCGCCGGAAGAATTCGAGACGATCACGTCGATCGACAAGGATGCCTGGCGCGAAGAGCTGAAGCTGCATAGCGAACTGTTCGACAAGCTGGCTTACCGCCTGCCGCAGGAACTGCTGGACAACAAGGCCAAGCTGGAACAACGCCTGGCCGTGTAACCGCGGGCCGGTTTCAAAAGTCGGCACATTGAAGCGCGCACCGTTGGTGCGCGCTTTTTCGTTGGTGCGCGCTGGTTGCCTGGTGCGCGCGATGCGGGAAAACTCTGCCATCCGAACGAATCGGACGCGCACCCGCGCGGTGTAAGATGCCGCCAGCATTCAACCCTTTGGAGATCAGCATGCAAGGTCATGAACCCGGCCGTCCACCCGCGGACGCCAGCCAGCTCGACGACGATACCCTCGCGTTCGCCCGCAAGGTGTTCCAGATGGCCCGCGGTGGCGAAACAGAAGCGTTGACCACGCTGCTGGAGCAGGGCATGCCGGCGAACCTGCGCAACGAACGGGGCGACAGTTTGCTGATGCTGGCCAGTTACAACGGGCATCCCGACACGACCACGGCGCTGCTCGAACGGGGCGCCGATCCGGAGCTGCAGAACGACGCCGGCCAGAGCCCGCTGATGGGCGCCGCGTTCAAGGGCGACCTGGCGATCGCCACGCTGCTGCTCGACCATGGCGCGCAGCCCGACGGTCCGGGCCGCGACGGCAAGACACCGCTGATGTTCGCCGCCATGTTCAACCGGGTGGACATCGTGCGCCTGCTGCTCGCGCGGGGTGCCGATCCGTTCGCGGTCGACGCCGCCGGCGTGTCGGCCCTGGATGCGGCGCAAAAAATGGGCGCCGCCGACACCCATGCGCTGCTGGCGGCGCTGCCACGACAATAAGCCGTGCAGCCGGGCACATGGCCAGCCACCGGCGGGCCATTCACCAGGCAGCTCAGGCGCCGCCCAGCTTGCTCAGCGCAAACGCTGCCAGGAAGCCGGCCACGGTGATCAGCCCGGCGAAATCGTGCGCTTCCTCGAACGCTTCGGGAATCATCGTGTCGGCAAGCATCGCCAGGATCGCCCCGGCCGCCACGGCGGTCGTGGCCGCGATGACTTCCGGCGAAAAATGCTGGAACACGGTGTAGCCGACCAGCGCCGCCGCGCCCGATGACAGCGCGATGCCGCCCCAGATAATGAAGATATATCGTGCCGAATGGCCGGCCCGCTTCATGCCGGCGGCGCTGGACAGCCCCTCGGGAATATTCGACAGGAAAATCGCCGCCACGGTGACAATGCTGACCGCGCCGCCCTTCAGCAACGACAGGCCGATGACGATCGATTCCGGTATGCCGTCCATCAGCGCACCCACCGCCAGCGCCATGCCGCTGCCTTCATCCGGCTTGCGCCCGGTCGAGCGCTTGCGGTGCTTGGCGCCGAACGACGTCAATATCCGGTTGGCCGCCGTGTAGACAATGGCGCCGCCGAGGAAACCGGCCGCGGTGGCGTTGAAGCCGCCGTGGCGGAACGCTTCGTCCATCAGGTCGAACGACAATGCCGAGATCAGCACGCCGCTGCCGAACGCCATGATGGCGGCGATCAGCCGTTGCGGCACCGCGATGTAATAGCCCGCGCCGGCACCCAGCAATAGCGCGGCGCCCGCCACGCATCCCCAGAAGCCCGCCTGGGCCCACAGTGCGATACCGTCCATTCGTCTCCCATGTTGTTTGCCGATTTTCCCGGCTTTACCGGTTTTACCATAGGCCAATTGTCCGGCTATTCAGGGGATGATGCCGTTCGCTGGGCCACCCTGGCAATTTTTCTTGAGGTTTCGCACGCGTGTGCTAAAGTTGACGCATGACGAAAAGCGAATCGACCTACGCCACCATCATCGACGCGGCAATGGACATGGCCGCCGCCGAAGGGATCGGCAAGCTGTCGCTGGGCGAACTGGCCAAGCGTACCGGCATCAGCAAGAGTGGCGTGTTTTCGCGGGTCGGCTCGCTGGAGGCGCTGCAGGGCGCGGTACTGGACGAATACGACCGCCGCTTTGCCGAAGAGGTCTTCCTGCCGTCGCTGCAGGCGGCGAAGGGGTTGCCCCGCCTCGTCATGCAGGTAAACCTGTGGCTGAAGAAGGGCAGCAGCGAGGCGCCGCGCGGTGCGTGCCTCTACATGGCGGGCGCCTTCGAGTTCGACGACCTCGACGGGCCGCTGCGCGACCGGGTGGAGGAGGGCGTGGCGCGCTGGCGCGCATCGCTGCGCAAGACCGTGCTGCAGGCGATGGAGGCGGGCCATTTGCGGCCCGATACCGATCCCGAACAGCTGGTGTTCGAGATCTACAGCCTGATCATCGGCGTGATGCACGACGTGCGCTTCCTGCGCGACGAGGCCGCGCCGCGGCGGATGCATAGGGCTTTCAACCGCCTGATTTCGACGTACAGGAGTTTCAACGAAGTGGAATAGCCGCACCACGCGGACGGGCCGTGCCCGCCCTTTTTTTGATGCTGTTTCGCACAGGTGTGCGAAAAGTCGGATTGAACGAGGAGGCTGTCATGGTCGCTCTGTGGTTGCTGGTGCTGCCCGTCGCCGGGCTGGGGTGGTATGTGGTGGCCGATGCCGTGCGCGCTGTCCCGAAGTGCAACGAGGATTTCACCTTTTACTGAAGGGCAGGCGAAAAAAAGCCGGCTTCAGTGAAGCCGGCTCCCGGGGTATCGGCCGAAGATTATTTCTGCTTCAGCAGCGGCACCAGGTACTTGCCCGTCACGCTGTCCGGATTCTTCGCCACCTCTTCCGGGGTGCCGGTCGCGATGATGCGCCCGCCGCCGGCGCCGCCCTCGGGGCCCAGGTCGACGAGCCAGTCGGCGGTCTTGATCACATCGAGGTTGTGTTCGATGATCACGAGCGTGTTGCCCTGGTCGCGCAGCCGGTGGATCACCTTCAGCAGCAGGTCGATGTCGTGGAAGTGCAGGCCGGTCGTCGGTTCGTCGAGGATGTACAGCGTGCGGCCCGTATCGCGCTTGGACAGTTCCAGCGACAGTTTCACGCGCTGCGCCTCGCCGCCCGACAGCGTGGTGGCACTCTGCCCCAGCTTGATGTAGCCCAGGCCCACGTCCAGCAGCGTGTGCAGCTTGCGCGCGATGGTCGGCACGGGCTTGAAGAACTCGTGCGCGTCTTCCACCGTCATGTCCAGCACCTGGGTGATGTTCTTGCCCTTGTAGTGGACTTCGAGCGTTTCGCGGTTGTAGCGCTTGCCGTGGCACACGTCGCACGGCACGTACACGTCCGGCAGGAAGTGCATTTCCACCTTCAGCACACCGTCGCCCTGGCACGCCTCGCAGCGGCCGCCCTTCACGTTGAACGAGAAGCGGCCGGCGCTGTAGCCCCGTTCCTTCGCTGTCGGCACCGTGGAGAACAGGTCGCGGATCGGCGTGAACAGGCCCGTGTACGTGGCGGGATTGGAGCGCGGCGTGCGGCCGATCGGCGCCTGGTCGACGGAAATCACCTTGTCGAAATGTTCCAGGCCGCTGATCGACTCGTGTTCCGCCGGCTCCGTCTGCGAACCGTACAGGTGGCGCGACAGGGCCGGATACAGCGTATCGTTCACCAGCGTCGATTTGCCGGAACCGGAAACGCCGGTCACGCACGTGAGCAGGCCGACCGGCACCGACAGGGTCTGGTTCTTCAGGTTGTTGCCCTTGGCGCCGGTGATCACCAGCTGGCGGTTCGGGTCCGCCACATGGCGCTTCTTCGGCACCTCGATGCGCATGGTGCCGTTCAGGTACTGCGCCGTCAGCGATTCCTTGTTCTTCAGGATATCCTTCAGCGAACCGGACGCGATCACGTCGCCGCCGTGCACGCCGGCACCCTTGCCCATGTCGACGATGTAGTCGGCGGTGCGGATCGCATCCTCGTCATGCTCCACCACCAGCACGCTGTTGCCGATGTCGCGCAGGTGCTTCAGCGTTTCGATCAGGCGGTCGTTGTCGCGCTGGTGCAGGCCGATCGACGGTTCGTCGAGCACGTACATCACGCCCGTCAGGCCGGAACCGATCTGCGAGGCCAGGCGGATACGCTGCGCCTCGCCGCCGGACAGCGTGTCGGCAGAACGGTCCAGCGACAGGTAATCCAGGCCCACGTTGTTCAGGAACGAGAGGCGCGAGATGATTTCCTTGACGATACGGTCGGCGATGTCGCGCTTGGCGCCCTTCAGCTTCAGCTGCTCGAAGAACGACAGCGTGTCGCGCAGCGGCTTCTCGGCGATCTCGTAGATCGCCTTTTCCTGCTTGCCGGTGCCCACTTTCACGTGGCGCGCTTCCACGCGCAGGCGCGCGCCTTCGCAGGTGGGGCACTTTTTCTCATTGATGAACTTGGCCAGTTCTTCCTTGACGGCCATCGAGTCGGTTTCGCGGTAACGGCGCGACAGGTTGTTGACCACGCCTTCGAACGCGTGCTCCTTGACGACCGCGCGGCCGCGCTCGTTCACGTACGAGAACGGGATCGATTTGTTGCCGGAACCGTGCAGCACGGCGTTCTGCGCGGTGTTGGACAATTTCTCGAACGGCGCATCGAGGTCGAAACCGTAATGCGTCGCCAGGCTCTGCAGCATCGAGAAGTAGAACTGGTTGCGGCGGTCCCAGCCTTTCACGGCGCCGGAGGCGAGCGACAGGTTCGGGAACGCCACGATGCGCTTCGGATCGAAGAACTCGATATGGCCCAGGCCATCGCATTCCGGGCAGGCGCCCATCGGGTTATTGAACGAGAACAGCCGCGGCTCCAGCTCCTGCAGCGAATAGCCGCAGCTGGTGCAGGCGAACTTGTTCGAGTACACGTGTTCGGTGCCGGCATCCATGTCGTAGGCCACCGCGCGGCCGTCGGCCAGGCGCAGCGCCGTCTCGAAGCTTTCCGCCAGGCGCTGCTTGATCTCCGGATTCACTTTCACACGGTCGATGACCACGTCGATCGTGTGCTTTTCCGTTTTCTTCAGCTTCGGCAAATCGTCCACTTCGTAGATCTTCGCCTCGTGCGTGCCGCTCTGCACGCGGAAGCGCACGAAGCCATGCGCCTGCATCTGCTCGAACAGGTCCACGTGCTCGCCCTTGCGGTTGGCCACCACGGGCGCCATGATCATCAGCTTGGTGCCTTCCGGCATGGCCAGCACGGCATCGACCATCTGCGACACCGATTGCGCCGACAGCGCATGGTCCGGGTGGTTGATGCAGTACGGCGTGCCCACGCGGGCATACAGCAGGCGCAGGTAATCGTGGATTTCCGTCACGGTGCCGACAGTGGAGCGCGGGTTGTGCGACGTGGCCTTCTGCTCGATCGAGATGGCCGGCGACAGGCCTTCGATCAGGTCCACGTCCGGCTTTTCCATCAGCTGCAGGAACTGGCGCGCATACGCCGACAGCGATTCGACGTAGCGGCGCTGGCCTTCGGCGTACAGCGTATCGAACGCCAGCGACGACTTGCCGGACCCGGACAACCCGGTGATCACGATCAGCTTGTTGCGGGGCAGGTCGAGGTTGATGTTCTTCAGGTTGTGCGTACGCGCGCCGCGAATGCGGATTTCTTCCATGAATGTATGTGCCTTGAATGCGAGGAAACGACAGGGACGGCCAGCCTGGAGCGATCGCCCGCTCCCGCTTCATGCCACGATGGCAAGGGGCGGGGGCGGCTTTCCGGAGACCCAAGTTAGCCACAATGCTGGCGTTCGATTCGATTTCAAGGTCTCGTGACAGTTTTGATCAAGTCAGGACAAGAACGAGCCGTGGCCGGCAAATACTGTATATAATACCAGTATTCAAAATCTGCTGCTCGCACGCTTGTACATACCGTGTGCGGTGTGGTGCATAGTGTGAGCCCGGCGTGTACACAACAGCACGCATGCCATGCGAAATTCGTCCATCGCATGGTAACGTGTCCGTCTTATAATGTTCGTTTGGTAAAAATCTACGCAGGAGTACTACATGGCATCTGTCAATAAAGTCATTATCGTCGGCAACCTGGGCCGCGACCCGGAAATCCGCTACATGCCGAGCGGCGATGCCATCGCGAACATTGCCGTGGCCACTTCCTTCAAGTCGAAGGACCGTAACACCGGCGAACAGAAGGAAATCACCGAGTGGCATCGCATCTCGTTCTTCGGCCGCCTGGCCGAGATCGTTGGCCAGTACCTGAAGAAAGGTTCGTCCGTCTACGTCGAGGGCCGCCTGCAGACCCGCAAGTACACCGACAAGGATGGCGTTGAAAAATACGCAACCGACATCGTCGCGCAGGAAATGCAGATGCTCGGCGGCCGCGGTGGCGCGGGCGACGCGATGGGTGGCGGTGACGACATGGGTGGCTACGATGCGCCGCCGAGCCGCCCGGCACCGCGTCCGCAGCAGGCCGCCGCGCCGGCACCACGCCCGGCACCGAAGCCGGCACCGAACTTCTCGGATATGGATGACGATATTCCCTTCTAAGACCCAATAGGTAGTAGTCGTAAACAACGCCCTCCAAGTCTTTGATTTGGAGGGCGTTTTCTTTTTTACAATTTTTCTGCTTGGTAAGGTATATCGTGGCAAGGCCATCTTCTGAACAAGCTCCCCCAGTCTGTAGGGCTCGCGGCCATCAAACAGCTTTGGAAGAAATCGATTCGCTCAGGGACGCCGGAAGTAGGTGCCCCGAGCAGGGGCGCCTTGACGTGCTCGCTACTCTTGTTGCGGTGTACAAGGCTCGCCGGCGCCGCTCACGTGATTGAGTTCTTGCTCTACACGCCCGCTCCGTAGTGGCGCAGATGCCCATAACTGCTAGCCGCTGGCCGGTGACGTGCCGTCATTGCGCGCAATCCACGCTGGGGCCAACAGATACCTGCTCGAAAGCGCTCTGCGCGCGGTGCTACCCAAAGCAGTCATCGCTGGCATGCGCGAGCGCCCCGACCCGATCGGCGCATCGCTGAGGATAGCGGGGCGCCCTGAAAGTAGTACAGAGATAGCATTCCAGCTTGCCGTCCGTGGCCACGGGCAATAGCTACGACGACCTGGGGCACGCCGGGTGAGCCCCCGCATGACCAATCAAGCACCCCATCGCCATAACGCTTCACGCGGCAAGCGCCGGATAGTCCACATAGCCTCGGGAACCCCCGCCATAGAACGTGAACGGATCGGGCTCGTTGTAGGGTCCGCCCTGCGCGATGCGGCGCACCAGGTCGGGGTTGGCGATGAATTGCCGGCCGAAAGACACCATATCCGCCCGGCCGTCGCGAATCAGCCCGTCGGCCGCCTCGGGGCTCAAGCCACCGTTGGCGATCACGAAGCCGCCGTAGTTTGCGCGGACAAGCGACAGTAGTTCATCCATGTCCGGCACGCCGCCCCAGGCATTCGTGTCGGCCGCGTGGACGTAGCCGACCCCGTACTCTTCGAGCATGCGCAGCAGGTAGCCATAGGTATCGGCCAGCGCAGGGTCGCCGGCATTGTTGTACAACGCGAACGGCGAGATGCGCACGCCGATGCGCGAGGCAGGGAACGACAGCATCACCGACTCGATCACCAGACGCAGGAACCTTGCGCGGTTCTCGACGCCGCCGCCGAAGTCGTCGGTGCGCCGGTTCACAAGAGACGACAGGAACTGCTGCGGCAGGTAGCCGTTGGCCGCGTGGATCTCCACGCCATCGAGCCCCGTATCGAGCGCGTTGGCTGCCCCGATGCCGAATGCGCGGACGGCACTGAAGATCTCTTCCCGCTCCATGGCGCGCGACGGCGAGGCAGCGATGCGCGTGTACTGGCCGTTGCGCAGCATGCCGTACACCTGCAGCAGGTGCAGGTCGTCGTTGACGCCCGATGGCGACAGTGGCGCCGCGCCGCCGAGCAGGGCATAAGAGCTGACGCGCCCGCTGTGCCACAGTTGCATAAACAGCTTGCCACCATCCCGGTGAACGGCCGCCGCGACGCGCCGCCATCCTGCCACCTGTTCCGGTGTGTAGATGCCCGGCGCCAGCTCGAACGCCGCCGACATGGTGGAGACATTGGTGGCCTCCGAAATGAGGAGGCCGGCCGATGCGCGTTGTTGATAGTATTGTGCGGCGAGGTCATCGGGTACCCCGTCCCTGCCCGCACGGCTGCGCGTCACCGGCGCCATGGCGACGCGGTTGCCAAGGGCGAGGCCGCCGAGCATCGCGGGTTGCAAAATGGCTTTCATGGTTTGCTCCTTTGGTGTCTGCTGTCGATGAGGCATCGTAGCCGCAGCACGGGGTGGTGATAATCCATCCCGGCCGCAAAGGGGCTTTGCCCAATTCGCAAAGGAATCGATGGACCGCTTTTCGGAACTTAATGCCTTCTGCGCCGTTGCCACGAGCAGCGGCTTTTCCGCCGCGGGCAGGCTGCTCGGGCTGGTACCGTCCACGGTCGCGCGCCTCGTTGACGGCCTCGAGGCGCGGCTGGGCGCTCCGTTGCTGAACCGGTCGACGCGCCAGGTCACGCTGACCGAGGCCGGCACCGAATATTTCGTGAGGGCGCAGGCCATCCTGGCCAGCCTCGAAGAGGCCGACGCCGCCGCGGGTTCTGCACACTCGGGGCCGCAAGGACTGCTGAGGGTGAGCGCGCCGGTCGCCTTTACCCGGCTGTACATCGCGCCGCACCTAGCCGAGCTCCAGCTACGCCATCCGCGGCTGGAACTGGAACTGATGGTGTCCGACGCGCTGTCGGACATGGTGGGAGAGGCGATCGACGTGGCGATCCGCATCGGCGCCGCGAACAGCCAGCCGGACCTGGTGGCCAGGCCGCTCGCCGGCCACCGGCGCATCGTATGCGCCAGTCCTGCCTATCTCGAACGCTGTGGCACCCCGCAAGTGCCCGCGGACCTGCTCCGGCACGAATGCCTTCGCTTCGCGTACACCAGCCTGTTGCGCCGACCGGGATGGCGCTTCCTGAAGGATGGCGAGACCCTCGAGATCGCGGTGCGGGGCAGGCTCATTGCCAACAGTTCGGACGTGCTGCGCCAGGCGGCGCTCGATGGCGCGGGCGTCGCGCTGCTGCCCGACTGGCTGGTCAGCGCGGATGTGGAGGACGGCAGGCTGGCCGCCTTGCTGGCGGACTTCGAGAGCAACCCGGGCCCGATGGACGTGGGCGTGTTCGCCGTCTACCAGCCGAGCCGGCGCGGCTCCGGCAAGGTGCGGGCATTCGTTGACTTCATCGCCGAGCGTCTCAAGGATTCGTGTGGGATCGGCTGCCCATGATGCCGGCGCCGAGTTCCACACCCCACTGCCCCAGCTCGCGGGCCGCCGCCAGGCGCACGCGTTCCCAGGCGCCCAGCCGGCTGTCTGAGTAACCCTCGCGCAGCGCATGGGCCAACGCCATCGCATCCGCCGCCGCCTTGCCGGTACCGCTGGCGGTATGCGGCCGGATGACGGCCGCGGCGTCGCCCAGAAGCAGCACGCGCCCATCCCGCAATACCGGTGCCTGCAAATCGACGATCGCCTGGACGAACGGCTGCGCAGTCGCCTCGACCAGCGCCCGCAGCGAAGGCGCCAGGATGGAGCCTGCTTCCGCGCGTAATCCATGCGCCGTTTCGCGCGTCATGGCGCCGGGCGGCAGCGATGCCTCGTGTCGCTGGCCATCCCTGTCGGTCAGGATGGCATGGAGCATCGCGCCGGCAGCCACCGGGCGGTACCATACCCAGTTCCAGCGCCGTTGGCCAAAGCCGGTGGCGCCGTCCGTGCCCGGTACGGGATAGGTAAGGAACATGTGCCGCTCCCCTTCCTGGAACACGAACGTGTGGTCGAGCCGGTCCCGCAACGCTTCCGGCAGTTCCGTTTCCGGAATTAAGCCGCGCCACGCCACGTAGCCCGCATAGCGCGGCAGGAGATCGGGGAACATCTGCCTGCGCACCTTCGAGCGGGCGCCGTCGGCGCCAACCAGCAGATCGGCACGCACTTCCCGTCCATCCGTCAGTTGCGCGATCACCATGTCGGACCGCTGTTCGTATACCGTCAATGCTAGACCGGCGTGCACTGCCGGCTGGGCATCCCACAGCACGCCGTATAGCGCATTCCACGAGGTCTGCGTCTGCGGCATGTGCAGCCGCCGGATCACGTTGTCGTCCTGGTCGAGGAAGATGCGGTCGACCGTCGTTACACCAGGTGTGCCGTGCCAGCCGATATCGGCCTGGTGAAGGGCACGCAGCATGTCGCCCTGCAGCACCAGCCCGCCGCCGCGGCCGGACAGGTCCGAAGGCGAGCGCTCGAAGACTTCCACGTCCCATCCTTCGCGGCGCAGCAGTGCCGCAGTGGTCAGCCCGCCGATGGAACCCCCGATGACGACGGCCTTGCGGCCATCCGTTTTAGCTTCCTTGTTCATCGCACTTCCTTTCATTGTTGGCGTCAAGGTAGGGCGGGCGGCCGCCTTCGGCAAGGCGGCGCGGCGCAAAAGGCCTTTGCCGATCCTGCAAAGCCGGAGCGGCCGTCCGCTGCCAGAATCCACATCGCCTAACGCAGTTTAGGCGCCGGGGCACGCGTCCGGTTCCCTGTATAGCCTAGTCGCGCGCTGGCCAAAGGGCGGAGGCCAGGCGCTGCGCGTTATCCCATAATTTTTCGGACAGCCATAACCTTCGGAACGACGGTATCCGCCACCACCAGGAAGACGCATGAAGACCAAACTGATTGTCACCGGGCTGCTGGGCGCGGGCGCGATCCTCGCACTGTTATATGGCTGGAGCCGCGAGCCGGCGATGCCCGCCGCGGCCGCGCAAATGCCCGCGGCATCCGCCCAAGTGCTGGAGGAAGGACGGCGCATCGTCGCGCTCGGCGACTGCATGGTTTGCCACACCTCGACCACCGGCAGGGCCTATGCGGGCGGGCTGCCGCTGAAGACGCCGTTCGGCACCATCTACAGCACCAACATCACGCCGGATGCCGAAACGGGCATCGGGCGCTGGACCCAGGCTGCCTTCACGCGAGCACTGCGCCGCGGCATCGCCAGCGATGGCCACCTGCTTTACCCGGCCTTCCCGTATACGCACTACACGCGCATGAGCGACCGCGACATCGGTCTGGCGTACGCATACCTGATGAGCCGGCCGGCCGTGCACTACACCCCGCCGCAGAACGACCTCGTCTTTCCGTTGAACTTCCGGCCGCTGCTGGCGTTCTGGAACGTGCTGTTCCTCACGCCCGGCACCGGCTCGGAAGCGCCGCGGGATGGCACGACGATCAAGCGCGGCAGCTACCTCGTCGACACCCTCGGGCACTGCGCTTCCTGCCACAGCGGCCTGAATCCGCTGGGCGGGGAGCGCAAGCCGGCGTTCGGCGGCGGCGAGATCGACGGCTGGCATGCGCCGGCACTGACGCGGCTCGCGCGGGGGCGCAACCCCTGGTCCGAGCAGCAGCTTGCCGACTACCTGCACAGCGGCCTGGCCCTCGGGCACGGCGCGGCCAAAGGGCCGATGCGGCCCGTGGCCGAGCGGCTTGCCGAAGTGCCGCGCGCGGATGCTGTGGCTATGGCCAGGTACCTGATTAGCATCCAGGAAACCCCACCAACAGGATCGACCGGGACGTCGATCGCCGCGGCATCGGCAGCAAGCACCATCGCCCAAGGCAGAATTATCTTCGCCGCCGCCTGCGCAAACTGCCACGCCCCGCCCGCCGCGATGATGCGGATCGGCGGCCGCCCCGCGCTTGCCCGCAGCAGCGCCCTGCTGTCCGATACGCCGGTCAATTTCGTGCAGACCGTCCTCGCGGGCATCCCGTGGAACAGCGGCTCCGCCGTGTATATGCCGCCATTCGCGCCGGCCTTGACCGACGAGCAGATCGCCAGCCTGGCGGTCTACCTGCGCCAGGACTTGGGCGGACAGGCAGCATGGCAAGACGTCGCCAGGCAAAGCGCAGCCATTCGCAAGGAACTTCGACCATGACCACCAACCTGAAGCTGAACGGCCGCGCAACGCGGTTTTCCTCCGACCCCGACACGCCCCTGCTCTACGTGCTGCGCAACGAAGGGAGACTGAACGGCGCGAAGTTCGGTTGCGGCATGGGCCAGTGCGGCGCCTGTACCGTGATCGTCGATGGCGAAGCCGTGTTCTCGTGCCTCGCGCCGCTGGCTACGCTGGAGGGGCGCTCCGTGCGCACCGTGGAGAGCCTGGGAACGGCCACCGCGCCGGGGCCGCTCCAGGCGGCCTTCATCCGGCACCAGGCGGCGCAATGCGGCTACTGCATCGCCGGGATGCTGATGCGCGCGCAGGCCCTGCTTGACCGGATTCCGCAACCGACCGACCAGCAGATCCGCGAGCACATGGAGCCGAACCTGTGCCGCTGCGGCACGCACACGCGTATCTTCGCGGCCATCAAGGACGTGGCCAATGGAGGCAACCCATGAGCATCGACAACCAGGTCAATACAGGGCGCCGGGCATTCCTCGGGGGCGGCGCGTTGGTCGTCGCGTTCTCCTTGCTGCCATCGCTGGCTCGCGCGGAATTCAACGGCATGGGCGTGCCGCCGGTCGCCAACCCGAAGCTGGCGGGCAGCCTGCAGCGCACACCCATGCTGGATGCCTGGATCCGCATCGCGCCTGATGGCCGCGTGACCGTCTGCAGCGGCAAGGTGGAACTCGGCACGGGCGTGCGCACGGCGCTGATGCAGGTCGCCTGCGAGCAGCTCGCGCTGCCCCTGCAGGAAATCCAGTTCATCGCCGGCGACACGGATTTGACGCCGAACGAGGGCTTCACCGCCGGTAGCCACACGATGGCAGACAGCGGCACGGCGCTGCTGCACGCAAGCGCCCAGGTGGCCACGCTGTTGCGCGAGGGTGCCGCACGCCGCTGGGGCGTGGCACCGCGCCAGGTGCGGCTCCGCGAAGGCCGGGCCGTCGGGCCGGGTGGCCGTTCGATGCACTTTGGCGAGGCGATTGCCGGCATCACGCTGCGGCGCGCCGCGTCCGAAGTGTCGGAACTGAAGCCGCCGGTGACGTATTCGGTCATCGGCAAGGCGGTGCCGCGCGTGGATATCCCGGCCAAGGTGACCGGCGGCCAGGCCTATGTGCAGGACCTGCGGCTGCCGGGCATGCTGCATGCGCGTGTCGTGCGACCGCCGCGGCCCGGCGCGAAGCTGGCCGGCGTGGATGTGGACGCAGTGAGGAAAATGAAGGGCGCGCACTCCGTGGTCCGCAATGGCGACTACCTGGCCGTCATCGCGGCGGAAGAATGGCATGCGATCCAGGCGATGTACGCACTGACAGCCACTGCGAAATGGGAGGGGGGAGCAACGCTGCCCGGCCCGGGGACGATCCATGACTACCTGCAGCGCGTTCCGTCGCAGGACGAGGCGATCCTGCAGCGCGGCGGTGCGCTGCGCCCCGGGTTGCGCACGGTTCGCAACCGGTACACCCGGCAGTACGTGCTGCACGGCTCGATCGGGCCATCGTGCGCCGTGGCGCACCTGGACGTTGCGCGCATGACAGTCTGGACGCATAGCCAGGGCGTGTTCCCCCTGCGCCAGGCCCTTGCCGAAATGCTGGCGATGAAGCCTGACGCCGTGCACTGCATCCATGCCGAGGGTTCCGGCTGCTACGGGCAGAACGGTGCCGACGATGTCGCGGCCGATGCGGCACTGCTGGCCCGCGAGGTACCCGGCCGGCCGATCCGGGTGCAGCTGATGCGGGAGCAGGAAAACCTGTGGGAGCCGTTCGCCCCCGCCATGGTGAGCACGGTCGTCGCCGCCCTGGGCCCGGACAATCGGATCGACTACTGGCAGTACGAAGTGTGGAGCGGCTCGCACAACGAAAGGCCCGGGAACGCAGGCAAGCTGCTGCCTGCGCAAATGCTGGCCAGGCCGTTCGTGCCGTCGCCCTCCCTTCCCATGCCACAACCGGAGGGCGGCGGCGACCGGAATGCGCTGCCGCTGTACGAAGTGCCGAACATCCGCGTGGTGAACCACTTCCTGCCGGTCACACCGCTGCGCACGTCGGCGATGCGCTCGCTGGGGGCGCATCTCAATATCCTTGCAATCGAAAGCACGATGGACCAGCTGGCCGCGCTGGCACGCGTCGATACGGTGCAGTTTCGTCTTGCGCACCTTGCTGCGCAGCCACGCGCGCAGGCCGTGATACGCAGTGCGGCACATCGGTTCGGCTGGTCGGGCCAACAGTCCGCGCGGCCCGGGCACGGAATCGGTTTCGGCTTCGGCCAGTACAAGAACACGATGGCTTACGTAGCGATCGCCATCGAGATCTTCTTTGATGAGGACAAGCATGAGGTCCACGTGCTCAAGGTATCGGCGGCTGCGGATTGCGGGCAGGTCGTCAATCCGGACGGGGCCAGGAATCAGCTGGAGGGCGGCATCATCCAGTCCACCAGCTGGACGCTGCTCGAAGCGCTGCGCTACGGCGAGGATGGCGTGAAGAGCTTCGACTGGGCAACCTATCCGATCCTGCGCTTTTCCGGTGTGCCGCGCAGGATCGATATTGCATTGCTGGACCAGCCGGGGCAGCCCTTTCTCGGGGTCGCCGAGGCGGCGCAGGGACCGATGGCGGCCGCGCTGGCCAATGCGTTCGCGCACGCTGCCGGGAAGCGGGCATTGCACTTCCCCCTCTTGGCGGCCAGTTGATCCGGATGCAAAAACGGCGGCCATTCGGACGCCATTGGAAATGCTCTATTGCCGAGCAAGTGTAACTGTTGAGTGGTGCCTGAGCGAAGTAGATATCCCGCTCGGCGCGGTCTCGTGAGTCAACCGAACGGGTCGCGCATGGATGCTTGGAACGACCGAGGCGTATTCATCGATGCTGGGAGATGAAAATCCCCCAGTCGAGTAGGCCCCCCGGATTCAGCGGCGAGAACAGGTATGCCGCGTGTAAGATGCCAGTCATCGCTGTGGACAATGGCAATCGCTACATCCCAGCGCAGGTCACTGCTGATCTTGCCGAGTACATCGAAACAGAAGCACTATCGGCACGGGAAGCAGAAGTGCTGTCCATCGTGGCGGCCGGGAATTCGAACAAGCACGTGGCAAAGATCCTTGGTATCTCCGAGGACACCGTGAAGGTGCACATGCGCGCCGTTCTGGCCAAGTTGGGCGCACGTGACCGAACGCATGCTGTGGCAATCGCTTTCCGACGCGGCATACTTACTTCCAAGACCTGACCAAACCCATAGCTACAGAGAGCCCAAAGGGTCTTTGCATCAGGATGTTTACCCCATATTGGGTACTTCTTCGTGACATTCCTGAACTAGCAGGAACTCAGCCCAACTGGTGTTCCTTCGACAGGGGGCGGTGCCTCATTATGGGCTTTTTCTAAGCCGAGATGTCATGCCATCTGATCGCTCCCTGATTTACGTGACGCACATCGACCAGGTCATGGCGGCGGGAATCTCCGCGATCCTTGGATCGTCGCCGAATTTTGCGGTCGGCACTATCCATAGCAGCCCGACTATACCTGCAAACGTCAGCGCCATCGTCGCCGACTATCTCGAAGGGATGCGCCTTGCACGGGACGCTTCCTGGCCCGACGCCTGTCGTCCACCGGTCCTCGTGATTATGAACTTCGCCAAGGAAGTTCAGGTGCGCGACGCCCTCGATGCAGGCGTGCATGGCTATCTGCTCCAGGATTGTTTCACGGATGAGTTGATCGACGCGGTGAGCCAGTTGACCAAGGGAATGCGCTACGTATCGGCCAAAGTAGCCATGTCCATCGCCGCTAGCGTGACAGGCACATCATTGACGCCCCGGGAATCGGACGTCCTCCAATTTCTAGGCAACGGTTACTGCAACAAGGTAATCGCGCGGGAACTTGATATTGGCGTGGGGACCGTAAAAAGCCATATCAAGGGAGTGATGACAAGGCTCAATGCCAAGGCTCGTACTGAGGCCGTCGTCATAGCGTCCCAGCGCGGACCAATTGCTGCAAATGTCGATTCCTGTCCGGCTCATCGCCAGTTAAATTCGGGTCCCTAACAGGGTGACTCGGCGTCGGACTCTTTTACTCATACGCGTGTCGAAAACTCATAACCTACTCATCTCCGAATATGTCATCCATTACCGAAATCCTTCATTCGGGCACAGCACGGTCAATCGGCGCAGCGATCGCAGCGGGCAAGATCACCTCAACCGAAGCAACGAACTGGTATTTGGCGCGTATAGAACGCTTGAGCTTTGGCGAGGGTGGACTCAACTGTGTCCGCAGCATCTCCCCTTTGGCTCTTGAGGCTGCCCAGCGTGCTGATGCCGAGCTCGCAGCGGGCCGCTCGCGTGGCCCGCTGCACGGAGTACCCTACCTTATCAAGGACAACTTTTTTACCGCCGACGGCACGTACGCCTCCGCGGGATCAAAGGCACTTGAACACTTCATCCCGCCGTACCAAGCGACCGTTGTGCAGCGGTTGCATGACGCCGGCGCTGTGCTGCTCGGGAAGACCAATCTCACCGAGTTTGCAGATTTTGTCTCCGATAACATGCCCGCCGAGTTCAGCGGTGTAGCCGGCGTCGTTCGGCATCCCTTGGGCTTGCAGTTCGGCCGGGGCCAGGGATCCAGCGTGGGCTCTGCAGCAGCCGTCGCGGCGAGGCTGTGCGCCTTTGCGATCGGTTCCGAAACACAGAATTCGATCCAGGCTCCTGCCGTTTCCAGTTCGATCGTTGGCTTCAAACCGTCAGTAGGCTCCGTGAGCCGACATGGAATCATCCCCTTGGTTCCAAGCCAGGATTCACCTGGTCCTTTGACACTCAACGTCGACGATGCGGCTCTCGTCTTCGAAGTGCTGCAAGGTGCGGATATGCATGACACGGCGACCTTGGGCTCACATTTGACTGCGAGCCAAGGCGGTACGCTGCACGGTCTTCGCATTGGTGTGCCGCGTCGCTTTATAGCCGATGCAGTGATGAACGAGGACAGAAAACCCGCGTTCGACGATGTCCTCCGCATGCTGGCGGAAGCCGGCGCCGTCATCGTCGATCCATGCGATCTTCCAAGCGCCGAGCAGCTTGCCGACGTGCGCTCATGCGTGTTCCGTACCGAATTTAAAGCAAGCCTCGACGCAATGCTCCAGGCGCTGGTGCCATGCGGCATGTCATCAATGGCAGACATCATCGCCTGGAATCGTGAGCACCCGGAAGCAATTCCTTACGGCCAGTCGCTCCTCGAAGCGGCAAATGCTTCAACCGGCGTTCTATCGCCACAATACATCGATGATCGACGTCGCGATGTTGCCTTGAGTCTGGACGCTGGCATTCGGTCAGCATTGCTCGCTGGGCGCGCTGACCTACTGTTATCACCCATGACGGCCGCAGCCAAGTGCACCGGTAAGGCAGGCGCGCCAGTCGTGGCCATCCCGGTCGGAGCGGACCAGGCGGGAAATCCGTTTGGTGTGACTGTTCTTGCGCAACCAGGTCAAGATTTTGCATTACTCAGGGCAGCGCTTGAAATCGAGCAAGTGATCGGACAGCGCACCGAGCCCAACCTGGACTGAACATTCATAGGTTACCTGTTGGATGATGGGCCGCCCCGCGCCGGCCACAGCTAGAGGCCGGTGAAGACCCGTGGCAACCGATCACCAGGCCCCGATCAGGGGAGCGGATCGCTGCCATACGAGATAAGCATCGCCGGCAGCGCCAGGGTTATCCTTCAGGTACCAATTATTGGCAGCTTCTCGCCATTCCTTTTATCCAAAACCTTGAAAAGAGAAAAAATGTCAGTTGATAAAAAAGTCGAGAATCTTGGCGTTGCATGGGAAAAGCTCTTCGGTTATGTGCAGGCCGTTCAGGTGAAGGACACGATTTATATCTCTGGACAGCTGAGCCATGATGGAGAAGGCCAGCTGATAGCGCCGGCGGATGTCGACACCAACGGGAAGCCCGTTGATTTCTCGCAGATGGAAGCGCAATTGCGCCAGACCTATGTCAATGCGATCGCTTTGCTCGCCCGCTACGGTGCTACCCTTGAAGACGTCGTGGAAGAGACGCTCTATGTTCTCGATGTCGATGCCGCCTTCATTGCTGGCGGCAAAGTGAGGAAAGAAGTGTATGGGGTCGAGCAGCCGCAATGCGCGAGCAATCTCATTGGCGTTTCGCGCCTCGCGTTTCCTGCACAGCTGGTTGAAGTCACGTTCCGGGCCGTCTTGCCAGACCGCGGCTAAGCAATTCGTCCGCTACTCGCGCTTTGCGGTGCAAACGGCGCGAGCAAGCTGGCCACCATCATTTTTCCTCTGCTTGTCGGCGTAAGACGGCGCACAGCCGACGCTTACTTGTGCGCCGGCATCATTTCGTTTCCTGTTTTTCGACTCAAGGCGCAGGAACGACGCCTGCGACAGGTTCATATGTCTGGTAACGCACGTTATCGTCCGTCAAATGCTTGTATGCTTCAGTAATAAACATTTTAGAGATGGTTGAAGCTGGTAACCAGTCACCGACTTCTCCGTCCTCGACCTGACACGCACCATGTCTCCGCCGTCATGTCACCGGACTCGCCATCTCCAGAAAGGATCAGCATTTGACAGCCTCTGCTCCACCTGCCACCGCGGCGATGCCGCCGCCCGCCGATACCAGGGAAAGCCGCTTCGTTTTCAAGGTCGCCATCGCGGCCACGATGGGCGCGCTGGCGTTCGGTTACGACACCGGCGTCATCTCGGGTGCGCTGCCCTTCATGAGCACGCCGCAATCGGGCGGTGGTCTCGGCCTGACGCCGGTTACCGAGGGCATCGTCACCTCGGCGCTGGTATTCGGCGCCGCCTTCGGCTCGCTGATGGCGGGCACGCTGTCGGACCGGTATGGCCGCCGCACCACGCTGATGGGCCTGTCGCTGGTCTTCCTGATCGGCGTGCTCGGCACGACACTCGCTCCATCGGTGGCGATCATGGTCGCGATGCGCTTCGTGCTCGGCCTGGCCGTCGGCGGCGCCTCGGCCACGGTGCCGGTGTTCATCGCCGAAATGGCCGGGCCCAGCCGGCGTGCCAGGCTCGTCAGCCAGAATGAACTGATGATCGTCAGCGGCCAGTTGATCGCCTATGTGCTCAACGCGTTGCTGGCCCATTATTCGCAGTCGCCGCACGTGTGGCGCTACATGCTCGGTATTGCCGCGGTGCCCGCCGTATTGCTGGGACTGGGCATGCTGTTCGTGCCCGCGTCGCCGCGCTGGCTGGCCAGCAAGAACCGGATGAAGGAGGCGCGCGCCGTCCTCGAACAGATCCGTTCGAGCAACCGGCAGATCGAGACCGAGATGGCGGAAATGATCAAGCTGAACGGAATCGACCGCGAACAGGGCGGCTGGTCGGCGGTGCTCGGCACGCCATGGATCAGGAAACTGCTGTGGATCGGTATCGGGCTGGGTTTCATGGCCCAGTTCACGGGCGTGAACGCGTTCATGTATTTCACCCCGATCATCCTGAAGTCGACCGGGCTCGGTACCAATGCGGCGCTGACCGCCACCATCGGCAACGGCGTGGTGGCGCTGATCGCCACCTTCATCGGCATCTGGCTGATCGGCCGGCATGGGCGCCGGCCGATGCTGCTGACCGGCCTCGGTTTCGTCATCGCCACCCAGGCCGCGCTCGGCGCCGTACTGCTGTGGATGCCCGACGGACCCCTGAAAAGCTACGCCGCGCTGGCCTGCATCCTGTGCTTCCTGCTGTTCATGCAGATGCTGATCGCCCCGGTGTACTGGCTGCTGATGTCGGAACTGTTCCCGATGCACGTGCGCGGCGTGCTCACCGGTACCGCGGTGGCCTGCCAGTGGGTGTTCAACGGCCTTGTTGCCCTGCTGTTCCCGATCGCCATGGCCCAGTTCGGCAGCGCCACGTTCTTCGTGTTCGCCGCCATCAACGTGGCATCGCTGGTGTTCGTCGCGCTCTGCCTGCCGGAAACCAGGGGCAAGTCGCTGGAAGGGCTGGAAAAACACCTGGAGAAGGAACTGGCAGTGCGCGCCTGAGCTAGGTGATCGAAACCGTCGGATGAAAGCCCGCTTTTCCTTGTGAAAAGCGGGCTTTTTATTTGTGCCATCGGCGGCAGCCCTGCCTATTGGCGCCTTCTGGAGCGGTGCGCGGGGTGGAATCGTAGGGCAGGTGATAGCTGTCGAGCACCGCTCAGCCGGATATTTGCCGGCTCGCCTGGCGGTGCGGCCTGCATTTATATAGTCCTGTAATTGCCCGGCGATGCTCTCGCGGCACCTCGATGTCATTTCTTCCATCTTCCTTGTTCCAGCCTTGTACGGCTGCCAACAACCGCGCGTAGAGTCGCTCTTCGGCACGAAAAACATGTTGTGCATGCGCACTTTTTTTAATCGGCTCAGTGCCTTACGGAAACTTATAGGGCTATACTTCTGTTGGTGTAGAGCATTTAATGAAGTACGGAAACACGTCGCCTTGATTCAATACGATGACTAAAGCTCGACGGTAAAGAGTTTCCCTACCTAAAGTTGGCGCTAAATTTGCCGTTAGGCAATGAAGCAGCAGGTTGCCGCCCCCTAGATTCCGCTGGTCATTCAGCCCATCACACGTTTTATATCCGAAGTTTTCAGGAGAAAATCATGAGTAGCATCATCCCAGGTCTGACCAGTTCGGAAGATATCCGGTCAATCAGTACTGCCAATATTGCAACGTTGACGACGGAAGACGTCGCCGCACTGACGTCGAACCAGTTTTCGTGGCTGACCACGTCGCAGATCGGTGCCTTCACGACGGCCAGTATCGCCGCGGCCACGACTATCCAGCTGGCCGGCCTCACGACCTCCCAGGCTGCCGCTCTGTCGAGCAGCCAGCTTTCCGCGATTTCCACCGAAGACCTGGGCGCACTGGGCACGGACGACGTGCGCGCACTGAACACGCGTGCGGTTGCCGTCCTGTCGTCGACGCAGCTGGGCGCGCTGAGTTCCAATCAGGTGGGTGCATTGTCCAGCCGCCAGCTGGCCGCGCTGACCACCGCCACCCTGAGCGCAGGCCTGACGAGCACGCAGAGCGCCGCGCTGACGTCCGCCCAGTTGTCCGCATTCACTTCGGTCCAGGCCTCCGCACTGTCGACCGGCGTGATCGCCAACCTCACCACGAATTCGCTCGCGGCATTGAAAACCAATGCCTTCGCCAGCCTGAACTCGGCCCAGATCGGTGCCCTGAGCACGACCCAGCTGGTGGCGCTGACCACCGCGCAAGCCGGTGCCCTGAATTCCACGCACGCTGCCGCGCTGACCAGCGACGACCTGAAAGCGATGGAAACGTCGGACGTGCGTGCCCTGAAGACGTCCGTGATCGCCCAGCTGAACAGCCTGCAGATCAGCGGCCTGACGACGGCGGAAGTCGCCGCACTGTCCACGTCGCAAGTCGGCGCACTGAGCACGTCCCTGTTCGCTTCCGGCCTGACGTCGGTGCAGATCGCGGCCCTGACCACCGCCCAGGCCGCCGGCCTGACCAGCGCGCAAGTGAAGGCACTGTCGACCAATAACCTGGCAGCCCTGGAAACGGCCGACCTGCGCGCCATGAAGTCCAACGCGATCGCCGCGTTGAGCTCGGACCAGATCAAATCCCTGAACTCGACCCAACTTGGCGCGCTGAGCAGCAGCCAGCTGGGCGCACTGAGCAGCGCGGTCCTGACGGGCGGCCTGACGTCGTCGCAGATCACCGGCATGTCGTCGGCCCAGATCGCCGGCCTGAGCACTTCCCAGATTTCCGCCTTGTCGACCGACGTGCTGGCCGCGCTGGGCACGTCCTCCATCGCCGCACTGAAGACCAACGCAATCGCCAGCCTGAACTCGGCCCAGTTCGGTGCGCTGAGCACCACCCAGCTGGTGGCGCTGACCACCGCGCAAGCCGCCGCCCTGAATTCCACGCACATTGGCGCGCTGACCAGCGACGACCTGAAAGCGATGGAAACGGCGGATGTGCGTGCCCTGAAAACGTCGGTGATCGCCCAGCTGAACAGCCTGCAGATCAGCGGCCTGACGACGGCGGAAGTCGCCGCGCTGACCACGTCGCAAGTCGCCGCGCTGGGCACGTCCCTGTTCGCCTCCGGCCTGACGTCGGTGCAGATCGCCGCCCTGACCACGGCCCAGGCCGCTGGCCTGAACAGCGCGCAAGTCAAGGCGCTGTCGACCAATAATGTGGCAGCCCTGGAAACGGCTGACCTGCGCGCCATGAAGACCAACGCGATCGCCGCGTTGAGCTCGGACCAGATCAAGGCCCTGAATTCGACCCAACTGGGCGCGCTGAGCAGCACCCAGCTGGGCGCACTGAGCAGCGCAGTCCTGACGGGCGGTCTGACCTCGACCCAGATCACCGGCATGACGTCGGCCCAGATCGCCGGCCTGAGCACTGCCCAGGTTTCCGCGCTGTCGACCGACGTGCTGGCCGCGCTGGGCACGTCCGCCATCGCCGCACTGAAGACCAACGCGATCGCCGGCCTGAATTCGCTGCAGATCGGTGCACTGAGCACGACCCAGCTGGTGGCACTGACCACCGCGCAAGCCGCCGCCCTGAATTCCACGCACATTGGCGCGCTGACCAGCGACGACCTGAAAGCGATGGAAACGTCGGACGTGCGCGCCCTGAAGACGGCCGTGATCGCCCAGCTGAACAGCCTGCAGATCAGCGGCCTGACGACCGCCGAAATCGCCGCGCTGACCACGTCGCAAATCGGCGCACTGGGCACGACCCTGTTCGCCTCCGGCCTGACGTCGGTGCAGATCGCCGCCCTGACCACGGCCCAGGCCGCCAGCCTGAACAGCACGCAAGTCAAGGCGCTGTCGACCAACAATGTGGCCGCCCTGGAAACGGCTGACCTGCGCGCCATGAAGACCAACGCGATCGCCGCGTTGAACTCGGACCAGGTCAAGGCTCTCAATTCGACCCAACTGGGCGCACTGAGCAGCAGCCAGCTGGGTGCACTGAGCAGCGCAGTCCTGACGGGCGGCCTGACCTCGACCCAGATCACCGGCATGACGTCGGCCCAGATCGCCGGCCTGAGCACTGCCCAGGTTTCCGCGCTGTCGACCGACGTGCTGGCCGCACTGGGTACGGCCGCCGTTGCCGCACTGAAGACCAACGCGATCGCCGGCCTGAACTCGCTGCAGATCGGTGCCCTGAGCACGACGCAGCTGGTGGCGCTAACCACCGCGCAAGCCGCCGCGCTGAACTCCACGCATATCGGCGCGCTGACCAGCGACGACCTGAAAGCGATGGAAACGGCGGATGTGCGTGCCCTGAAAACGTCCGTGATCGCCCAGCTGAACAGCCTGCAGATCAGCGGCCTGACGACGGCGGAAATCGCCGCGCTGTCCACGTCGCAAGTCGGCGCGCTGGGCACGTCCCTGTTCGCCTCCGGCCTGACGTCGGTGCAGATCGCCGCCCTGACCACGGCCCAGGCCGCCAGCCTGAACAGCACGCAAGTCAAGGCGCTGTCGACCAACAATGTGGCAGCTCTGGAAACGGCCGACCTGCGCGCCATGAAGACCAACGCGATCGCCGCGCTGAGCTCGGACCAGGTCAAGGCCCTCAATTCGACCCAACTGGGCGCACTGAGCAGCAGCCAGCTGGGTGCACTGAGCAGCGCAGTCCTGACGGGCGGCCTGACCTCGACCCAGATCACCGGCATGACGTCGGCCCAGATCGCCGGCCTGAGCACTGCCCAGGTTTCCGCGCTGTCGACCGACGTGCTGGCCGCACTGGGTACGGCCGCCGTTGCCGCACTGAAGACCAACGCGATCGCCGGCCTGAACTCGCTCCAGATCGGTGCCCTGAGCACCAGCCAGCTGGTGGCGCTGACCACCGCGCAAGCCGCCTCGTTGAACTCCACGCATATCGGCGCGCTGACCAGCGACGACCTGAAGGCGATGGAAACGTCGGACGTGCGTGCCCTGAAGACGGCCGTGATCGCCCAGCTGAACAGCCTGCAGATCAGCGGCCTAACCACGGCGGAAATCGCCGCGCTGACCACGTCGCAAGTGGGCGCGCTGGGCACGACGCTGTTCGCCTCCGGCCTGACGTCGGTGCAGATCGCCGCCCTGACCACGGCCCAGGCCGCCGGCCTGAACAGCACGCAAGTCAAGGCGCTGTCGACCAACAATGTGGCGGCCCTGGAAACGGCCGACCTGCGCGCCATGAAGACCAACGCGATCGCCGCGCTGAGCTCGGACCAGGTCAAGGCCCTCAATTCCACGCAGCTGAGTGCACTGAGCAGCAGCCAGCTGGGCGCACTGAGCAGCGCGGTCCTGACGGGCGGCCTGACCTCGACCCAGATTACCGGGCTGTCCTCGGCCCAGATCGCCGGCCTGAGCACTTCCCAGGTCACCGCGCTGTCGAGCGATGTACTGGGCGCACTCGCCACGTCGGCCATCGCGGCACTGAAGACCAACGCGATTGCCAGCCTGAACTCACTGCAGATCGGTGCCCTGAGCACGACGCAGCTGGTGGCGCTGACCACCGCGCAAGCCGCCGCCCTGAACTCCACGCACATCGGCGCGCTGACCAGCGACGACCTGAAGGCGATGGAAACGTCGGACGTGCGCGCCCTGAAAACGGCCGTGATCGCCCAGCTGAACAGCCTGCAGATCAGCGGCCTGACGACGGCGGAAGTCGCCGCGCTGACCACGTCGCAAGTCGGCGCACTGGGCACGACCCTGTTCGGCTCCGGCCTGACGTCGGTGCAGATCGCCGCACTGACCACGGCCCAGGCCGCCGGCCTGAACAGCACGCAAGTCAAGGCGCTGTCGACCAATAATGTGGCGGCACTGGAAACGGCCGACCTGCGCGCACTGAAGACCAGCGCGATCGCTGCGCTGAGCTCCGACCAGGTGAAGGGGCTGACGTCCTCCCAGCTGGGCGCACTGAGCAGCAGCCAGCTGAGTGCATTGAGCACCTCGGCCCTGGCGAACGGCCTGACCTCGGCCCAGATCGTCGGCCTGTCGTCGGCCCAGATCGCCGGCCTGAACACGACCCAGGTCACCGCGCTGTCGAGCGATGTACTGGGTGCACTGGGCACCTCGGCCATCGCGGCACTGAAGACCAACGCGATCGCCGGCCTGAGCTCGGCACAGATCAGCGCGCTGACCACGATCCAGCTGGTGGCGCTGACCACCGCGCAAGCTGGTGCGTTGACCACGGTCCACCTGGCCGGCCTGACGAGCGATGACATCAAGGTGCTGGAAACGGCCGACCTGCGTGCCCTGAAGACGGCCGTGATCGCCCAGCTGTCCACGTCGCAAGTGGCGGCGCTGACCACGGCGCAGCTGCCAAGCCTCACCACGGCACAGATCGGTGCAATCAGCTCGGCGCAGCTGCATGCATGGAACACCGCCCAGGTGGCTTCGCTGACCGCGGCCCAGATCAAGGCGCTGAAGTTCGCGTCCCCGGTGATCCTGGACCTGGACGGCAACGGCGTCGATACGCTGGCGCAGTCGGCGGGCGTGAAGTTCGACCTGCTGGCCAACGGCGAGCAGCTCAACACCGGCTGGGTGGGCGGCAACGACGGCCTGCTGGTCCTGGACCGCAACGGCGACGGCACCATCAACGATGGTTCGGAACTGTTCGGTGAAGGCACCACGCTGGCGAACGGCCAGAAAGCGGCCAACGGCTACCAGGCGATGGCCGAGCTGGATACGGATGGCGACGGTGCCCTGACGGCCGGCGACGCCGCCTTCAGCCAGCTGAAGGTGTGGGTGGACGGCGACGCCGACGGTGTCAGCGCTGCGAGCGAACTGAAATCGCTGGCCGAGCTGAGCATCACCAAGCTGAGCCTGGACTCGAAGGCTGCCGGCACGCTCAACAACGGCAACATCGTTGGCCTGACGTCCAGCTACGAGACGGCCGACGGCCAGACGCACGCAGCGGCCGACGTCTGGTTCGCGACGGGCAGCGCGGCCACCGGCACGAGCAGCCTGTCGGCGGCGATCGCTTCCTACGGCAACGCGGCAGCGGCTCCGGCCAGCGCGACGCCGAAACTGGAAGTGTCGGCAGCAACGAACCTGTCGGCCAGCGTGGCCAGCATGGCCGCGTCGCTGAAGTCCTTCGACGAAGCGACCAAGCTGCGCACCGGTGCCGAGTCGATGGCCTCGTCGGACGACACGCAGCGCCTGAAGGCCTTGCAGAACACCGCGAGCCACGGCTTCCTGGCCAGCCCGTCGAAATAAAAACCAACCCTGGCCGGCAACCCCGGCCAACGGCAACCGAAACGGCAAGACAGCAGTCTTGCCGTTTTTTTATCAATGGGTTTTACCCCGCTGTTCCGCGCTTTGAGTGGCGCCTGCTACAGCCGTGCGTGGGGTAGAATCCATTGGCGAAAACTTGCGTCCCAGCACATGCCCGATAACTTTGCCCATACCGCCATCCAGTGCCTGACCGCCGTCGCGCAACATCACGGGCTGCAGATCAATCCACAGCGCCTGATCGACGAGAATGCACTCGGTGCGGAGGAGCCCAATGACGGCGCATTGCTGCGTATCGCCGGCGATATCGGCCTGAAGGCAAAGGCCGACAAGCTCACCTGGCAACGCCTGCTGCACCAGCAGGGCGTGTATCCCCTGCTCGCCCGCCTCGACGAAGGCAACATGGTCATCATCGTCGGCGGCGAAGGCGAGGGCGCGGACGGCAAGGTGGCCGTGCTCAATCCCGTGGCCAACAACGGCCAGGTCGTGCTGGTGGGGCACGACGACTTCATGCGCCACTGGTCCGGCCAGGTGCTGTTCTTCAAGCGGCAGCACAAGCTCACCGACCCGTCGCAGCCGTTCGGGCTGAAATGGTTCATCCCCGAACTGATGAAGCAGAAAACGGCGTTCCGCGACATCCTGCTCGCCGCCATCGTCATGCAGCTGCTGGCATTGGCCTCGCCGATCTTCTTCCAGCTCGTGATCGACAAGGTGCTCACGCACCAGAGCTACAGCACGCTGTGGGTGCTGACCGCCGGCATCACGCTGGCCCTCGTCTTCGATGCGCTGTTCGGCTACCTGCGGCAGGTGCTGATCCTGGCCGCCTCGAACAAGATCGACATGCGGCTCACGCGCCGCACCTTCGCCCATCTGCTGTCGCTGCCAATCGATTATTTCGAGACCACCACGGCCGGCATCATCACGCAGCACATGCAGCAGCTCGAAAAGATCCGCAGCTTCCTGACGGGACGGCTGTTCTTCACGGGGCTCGACCTGCTGTCGCTGCTCGTGTTCCTGCCGATCCTGTTCTCCTATTCGTTCAAGCTGACGATGATCGTGCTGCTGTTCGCGGTACTGATCGCCGGCGTGGTCATGGCCATGATCCCCACGTTCCAGCGCCGGCTCAAGGCGCTGTACACGGCCGAGGGCATGCGCCAGGCGATGCTGGTGGAAACCATCCACGGCATGCGTACCGTGAAGGCGCTGGCGATCGAGCCTTCGCAGCGCCGCGACTGGGACCAGCGCTCGGCCGAGGCGATCACGATGCACTTCCGCGTGGGCCAGATCTCGATCACCGGCAACGCCGTGACGGATTTCCTCGGCAAGCTGCTGCCGGTGGTGCTGATCGTGATGGGCGCCCAGGGCGTGTTCGACGGCACGCTGACGATCGGCGCGCTGATCGCGTTCCAGATGCTGTCGCAGCGCGTCACGCAGCCGCTGATCTCGATCGTGGGCCTGGTCAACGAGTACCAGGAAACCGCGCTGTCCGTCAAGATGCTGGGCGAGGTGATGAACCGCGCGCCCGAAGGCCGCGCCGGCGCCGGTGGACTGCGCCCTGTGCTGCAGGGCGAGATCAAGTTCGAAGACGTGACGTTCCGTTACCCGGGCAGCCAGATCAACGCGCTGGACCACACCACCTTCACGATCACGCCCGGCACCGTGGTGGGCATCGTCGGCCGCAGCGGCTCCGGCAAGACCACGCTCACCAAGGTGATCCAGGGCCTGTACGCGGTGCAGGAAGGCATCGTGCGCTTCGACGGCTTCGATGCGCGCGAGATCGAACTGGCGCACCTGCGCCGGCAGATCGGCGTCGTGCTGCAGGAGAATTTCCTGTTCCGCGGGACGATCCGCGAAAACCTGCTGATCACCAAGCCCGATGCCACGTTCGAGGAAATCAGCGAAGCCGCGGCAGCGGCCGGCGCCGACGAATTCATCGAACGCATGCCGATGGGCTACGACACGATGCTGGAAGAGAATGCCTCGAACCTCTCCGGCGGCCAGAAGCAGCGGCTGTCGATCGCCCGCTCGCTGCTGGCCAAGCCGCGCATCCTTATCCTGGACGAAGCCGCTTCCGCACTCGATCCGGAAAGCGAGGCGATCTTCATCCGCAACCTGTCGAAGATCGCGGTCGGCCGCACGGTCGTGATGATCTCGCACCGCCTGTCCACGCTCGTCAACGCGGACTCCATTCTCGTCATGCAGCGCGGCCGCCTGGTCGACGCCGGCCGCCATGAAGAGCTGCTGACGCGCAGCGACACTTACCAGCATCTATGGAACCAGCAAACAAGCCACCTGTGATGGGCGAACGCCGCTCCGCCAAGCGCCGCATGGGCGAGGATACCGAAGTCGAATTCCTGCCCGATGCGGATGCGATCGAACGCACGCCGCTGCCGCGCTATGTGCGCATGACGCTGCACCTGCTCGTGCTGGCGTTCGTGCTGTTCGTGCTGTGGGCCAGCTTCTCGAAAATGGAAACCGTGGTCACCGCCCATGGCCGGCTGGTCAACCCCACGTCGAACATCGTCGTGCAGCCGCTGGAAACGTCGATCGTGCAGCGCGTTCACGTGCGGGCGGGGCAGGTGGTCAAGGCCGGCGAGCTGCTCGCCGAACTGGACCCCACGTTTACGCAGGCCGACGAACAGCAGTTGCGCAACCGGCTGGCCAGCCTGGATACCCAGGTGGCCAGCCTGCAGGCCGAACTGGCCGGCACGCGGCCGCCGGCCAGTTCCGGCGGCAGTGCCGCCGCGGGGGCCGACAATGCGCTGCAGGCGCAGCTGTCCGGCGAACGCCAGGCCAATTTCGAGGCACAGAAACGCAAGCTCGATGAAAACGTGCAAAGGCTGCGCGCTTCCATGGAAACGAACAAGCGCGACCAGGCGGTGCTGGCCGAGCGCCTGAAATCCCTGGCGCAGATCGAGGCGATGCAGCAGCAGCTGGTGGCGGAAAACTTTGGCGCCAAGCTGCAGCTGCTGGAAGCGCGCGACCGCCGGCTCGAAGTCGAGCGCAGCCTGATCAACGGCCGCAGCCGCGATCTCGAGCTGGCCAAGGAACTGGCCTCCGCCGAGGCCGAACGCGCCGCGCTGAACCGCGGCTGGCGGCAAAAGTCGCTGGAAGACCTGCTGGGCGTGACGCGCGAGCGCGACAGCATCAACGAGCAGCTGACCAAGGCCGACAAGCGGCGCCAGATGGTGCGCGTGGCGGCACCCGTAGACGCGGTCGTGCTGGAAGTGGGCAAGCTGTCGCAAGGCTCCATCGTGCGCGAGGCGGAGGCGATGTTCACGCTGGTGCCGCTGGGCGCCAAGCTGGAAGCGGAAGTGGAGATCGATTCGGCCGACATCGGCTATATCCAGCCGAATGCGCACGTGCACCTGAAGCTCGATGCCTTCCCGTTCCAGAAACACGGCGCGCTCGATGGCAAGCTGCGCACCGTGAGCTCGGACTCGTTCAAGCGCGAGCAGGTCGCGGCCGGCCAGGGCACGGATGCGTACTATCTTGCCCGGGTCGACTACGGCAATACGCAACTGCGCCGGATGGAACCCGGGGCGCGGCTGTTGCCGGGCATGACGGTCACCGCGGAAGTCGTCACCGGCGAGCGTACGATCATGTCGTACCTGCTATGGCCGTTGACGAAGGCAATGGATGAGTCGATCCGGGAACCTTGAGCCATCGCCCGGCCGACGCGGCGCCATCGGCGCGCGCCGGTCCGGCTGCCGGGCATCCCTGCCGCGGCACCCCTGCCGCGGCACCCCTGCTCAGGTATTGCGGAAATAATACTGGGTATCGTCGACGAAGTTCAGCAGGCGCTGGCGGTAGCTCATCTGCGCCGCGCGCGCCCGTTCCATCAGCTCGCCGCGCGAGCGCAGCGCACGTTCGAGCTCGGCCGGCGTTTCATCGAAGGCGAAGCCCCCGGCGCCCAGCTCGAACGCTTCGAGATCCGCCCGGCCCCAGGGCCTGCCGTTGTAGCTCATGTGCTTGACGATGACCGCCGCGCCGCACAGCACCGCTTCCACGTTGGTCAGGCTGACCGCATCGTACGAGTACAGGTAGCGGGTGCGCCGCAGCTGTTCGGCCAGTTCGTGGCGGGCGGCCGGCCACTGGTACGTGATATGCACCGCGCCCGGCGGCGGCTCGGTGCAGTACTGCGCGCACTTGCCCAGCCATAGCATGTCCTGCGTGCGTTCTTCGGCGCGGTTGTCGTTGAACAGCGCCAGGTCCGCGGCCAGGTAGAACAGCGTGTGCGCCGAGCCCGTGCGGTTGGTGATGAAGCTGCGCGAAAAATACACCTTGAACTCTTCGGGAGCGCTCGGCGCGCCTTCCAGCCCGAGGATGTAGCGCACGATGCGCTTGGCCCCGAACGGATTGCCAAGGATGCCATCGGCGCTGATGACGATCGATTCCTCGTTGATCCGCGGCCAGTCGTCGATCGATTCGTTGATGGTCGGCGTATGCCAGTGCGGATTGACCAGCGGGCCATCGCCCGACAGGTTCGAGGTCAGCAGCAGCCGGGCATCGAAGCCCAGCATGTTGAGCTCGTGGCACAGCGCATGCATGACGCGCACGCCGCCGCTGACGCAATAACTCGGCGTAAGGATGATATAGGGACGAGGTTTCATCGCGGTCTCCCGGCAGGCAAAAGGTTGGACGGGGCCGGCATCGTCATGCGGGCCGCGTCAACAGGATGTCGAGCGCGCTGCGCACGGCGGTCTGCACGCGCTCGGCCTCGATGGCGCCGCCCTTGATCTCGTCGTGCACCGACGTGAGGAACCACATGGCCGTCATCAGCTTGCCGGTCAACATGTCGTGCAGCGCCGCGCGGTCGGTCAGGAACTTGCCGTGCAGGTGGGCATCGCACAGCAGCTGCAGCCATTCCACGTTGGCCTCGATGCGCACGCGGTTGTTGCGCTGGTCCTGCCCGCCGTGCAGGCGGAAGTAGCTCAGCGGCTCCGGCAGGTAGACGGCATCGGCCTGGGTCATCACCTGCAGCCAGGTGGCCACGTCGGACAGCGTGGTGTACTGGCGGCCGAGGAAGACCCCGAACCGCCGGTCCAGCAGGCTGCGGCGGAACATGGCGGTGGTGGGCTCGCCCACCAGGTTGCTGCCGTTGCGCAGGATCAGTTCGGCAAACGAGGTGCCGCCGATGGCGGTCGGCTGCTCGAACAGGCGCTCGGTGCCCTTGATGGATGGCAGCGGATTGCCATCGGCATCGATCAGCATGCGGAACGACGTCACCAGGCCCACCTTCGGGCCGCTGGCCATCGCCGCCATCATCCGGGCGATCTTCTCCGGATGAAACAGGTCGTCATCCATCAGGTAGTTGACGAACTCGCCGTGCGAACTGTCATAGCAGTTGATGAAGTTTTCGAGCGCGCTGCAGCCGGGCGCGCGCAGGTAGCGGATACGCGGGTCGTTCGCTATCAGCGGAGCCAGCCGCTGCGCGGTGGCGTCGTCCTCGCTGTTGTCGCTGATGACGATTTCCAGGTTGGCATACGTTTGCGCCACCACCGACTGCACGGCCAGCTCGCAATAGTCGGGCCGGTTGTGCGTGGGGATCAGTACGGAAACCAGCGGCACCGGGGGGGCGCCGGCGGCGCCATCGGGCGCGGCGGCGGGGTGCCCGGCCGGGGTATCGGAAAACGGTGTGGACATGGGCAGGTTCAGGAGGTTGGCAACCCCGGCGCGCCGTGCTGCGCCGGGCCGGGTGATTCGATCGAAGGCACGGCCGCCCTACAGCGTGCGCGGCGTGGCCAGCCAGCGGTAGGTCTTGTCGACCGCCTCGTGCAGCGGGCAGGTGGCATGCACGCCCAGTTTCTGCATCGTGGCCGACAGGTCCGGATACAGGTCATCCTGCGTCTGGCGCTTGCCGGGCAGCGTGTTGGTCACCACGCGGCTGTGCGGCGACACGCGGCTGACGATCAGGCGCGCCAGGTCGGCATGGCTGACCGGTTCCGGGCTGCCCAGGTTGTACACCTCGCCATCGCCGCCCAGCGCCAGCGCCGCCAGCGTCCACCATGCGGCATCGCTGCCGTACAGGTAGCTGCGGCGCGCGCTGCCGTCGCCGTGGATGCGGATCTCGCTGCCCGTCAGCACGTCGCGCAGGAAGGTGTTGATGGCCCATGGGCGATCCAGTTCCTGGCCGGCGCCGGTCAGCGTGAAAGGGCGCACCGTGGTGACGGGCAGCCGGTACTGGCTCCGGTAGACGGCGGCGAGCATTTCGGCGGCCCGCTTGGCGTCGGCATACACGGTGTGCAGCTGGCCCGGCGCCACCGGGAAGCAGTCCTGCTCGGTCAGGGGGCCGGGGCGCTGCGGCGTGCCGGCCACCAGGCAGGAGCTCACATTGACGAAACGGCGCAGGCCGTCCAGCTGGGTGGCCGCTTCCAGCGCGTTGGCGATGCCGCCGACGGTGGTCTGGTGCACGCGCAGCGGATCGGAAGAGTGCACCCGGTTGTTCGGGATGCCGGCCGCGTGCACCACCAGCGTGGTGCCCTTGGCGAATTCGAACGAGGAGCGCACATCCTGCGAGTGCAGGCGGATATCGAGGCGCTTGGCCAGGTGCGGATAGCGCTGCGCCCAGTCGCCGGTATGGCGGGCATACAGGTCGAGCACGATGCCCGCGCCATACTCGTCGTTCAGCGCCGCCACCATGTTGGCGATCCAGCTGCCGAGGAAGCCGGTGCCGCCGGTAACGGCGATGTGCTGGCGCGCCAGCAACGCCCGCACGTCGGGCTGGTAGGCGCTGGCGGCCAGGCAGTCCTGGCGCATGTCGGCAAAACGTTGATCGCTCATGGTCAGCCTTTCTGCGCGGCGAGATCGCGCGCCACTTCGATGATCAGGCTCTCCTGGCCGGCCACCGCATTGCGTTTGCCCAGGGCGAAGAAGATGTCGCGGGGATCGACCTGGTATTCTTCGGCGGCGCGCGCCACCGGCTTGGCGAAGCCGGAAAACACCCCGGCCAGCCCGGACACGATGGACAGCGGCGAGATCGTCGGCGCCACCGGATTGAACGCCTTCTCGGCGATATCGGCGGCGTCGAGGATCTTGTACAGGTCGATGCCGGTCTCGACGCCCATTCGCTGGAATACGGCGACCAGCACTTCGAGCTGGGTATTGCCGGCGCCCGCGCCGAAGCCGCGGATGGTGCCGTCGATGATGCTGGCGCCTTCCTCCACCGCGGCCACCGAATTGATCACCGACATGCCCAGATTGTTATGGCCGTGGAAGCCGACCGGGATCGACAGGCCGTTCACCAGCGTGGCGATGCGCTCGCGCACGTCGTCGGGGAAGTAGGCGCCGGCCGAATCCATGATGACGATCGCTTCGGCGCCATACGATTCCATCTTCTTTGCTTCTTCCAGCAGCACGGCCGGCGAGGCCATGTGGCTCATCATCAGCACTCCCCACGCCTCCTTGCCCTGTGCGCGGGCGTAGGCGATATGGCGGTCGGTGATGTCGGCTTCGGTGCAGTGCGAGGCGACGCGGAACAGGTCGACTCCCAGTTCGACGGCGCGGCTCAGGTCTTTCTTGATGGTGCAGAAGCCGGGAATCACGTGGATCGCCAGGCGGGTCGTGCGCAGGTGCTCGCGGGCCACGGCCAGGATTTCCTCGTCCGTCAGGCTGGCTTCGCCCACCAGCAGCGACGAGGCGCCCAGGCCGTTGCCATGGCCCACCTCGACGATCGGCACGCCGGCGGCCTCGGCCGCCTTGCAATAGGCGGCGAACGCTTCGCGGCCGAGCTGGTGGCGCACGGCGTGGTTGCCGTCGCGCAGGGTAGGGTCGCTGATCAGTACTTGCTTAGCCATGCTTGGCCTCCTTCGGATCCTTGCTGATGGCCAGCATTTCGGCCACCGCGATTGCGGCGCAGTTGATGATGTCGAGATTGCCCGCGTACTGGGGCAGGTAGTCGCCGTTGCCCAGCACCTTGACGGTGGTGACCACGCGGCCGCCTTCCATGGTCGGCGGCACGATCAGCTGGAAGCCCGGCACGTAGGTCTTGAGCTGGGCCACCATCGCCTCCACGGCCGCGCGGATGGCCGGCAGGTCGGGATCGGTGATCTTGGCATAGATCGTGGTCTGCATGTCGATCGGCGGATTGGCCGGGTTCAGGATCAGGATCGCCTTGGCGCGCTTGGCGCCCGAGAAGCGCAGCAGCGCATCCTCGGTGGTCTCGATGTATTCGTCCAGGTTGGCGCGCGTGGCCGGGCCGGCGCTGCGCGAGGCGATGCTCGACGCCACCTCGATGTATTCGATGCTCTGGTGGATGCCGCCGATGGCGCTGGCGATCGGGATCGACGACTGGCCGCCGCAGGTGATCATGTTGATGTTGCGGGCACCCGAATCGAGACATTCGCGCGCATTGATGGCGGGAATGCAGAACTCGCCCAGCTTGGCCGGCGTCATGTCGACCACGGTCTTGCCCAGCTTTTCCAGGATGGCCCAGTGCTCGATGTGGGCATGGGCCGACGTGCAGTCGAACACCACGTCGCAGATCGACGGGTCGGCCACGATCGCTTCGATGCCCCGGTCCGAGATCGGCACGCCGAGCTGGCTGGCGCGTTTCATGCCCGCCGAGTTGAAGTTGCGGCCTGCGAACAGCGTGCAGGTCAGGTTCGGCGACCGCATGATCTTGACCAGCAGGTCGGTGCCGATATTGCCGGAACCGATGATGCCGATCCGGGTCTTGTTGGCCTGACTCATTCCAGATTCTCCTGAGGGGGTGCCGGGTGCCGGGCGGGGCGGCCAAGGATGGCGGCCGCTTCGCCCAGCACGGTGTCCAGCGAGGTGTATGCGGGCTGGTAGCCAAGGCTGGCCGCCAGGCGCTGGCGCGAATAATAGTGGGGTTTGGCGCCGGTCGCATTGAGCGGCGCGGCGGGCCCGGTTTCGTAACGCAGGCCGAACCGTTCGGCCATGGCCGCCAGCAGGGTGGCCTTGTCCACCGGCGCGGCGCTGTAGCAATCGAGCGCCCGGTTGCCCGCCGGGCCGCGCAGCACGCGGTCGACCAGCTGGAAGAAATCGTCCGGGTGCAGGAAATCGCGCACCATCGGATCCGGCGAGGTGCGCAGCACGCCGCCGTCGCGCACGGCGCGCAACAGGTCGGTGATGAAAAAGCGCGCGGCCAGGTCCTGGCTGCGGCTGAAGTAATTGAACACGCGCAGGTCCGTGATGGCGTGCTGCGGCAGCGCCCGGTGCCGGCACTCGGCGTGCAGCTTGGCCGCGCCATACCAGTCCTGCGGCGCCAGCGCGTTGAGCGGCACGACGGCCAGCGTGTGTTCGTCCACCGGCTGATGAAAGACGTGACCGTACGCGGCGCCGCTGGAAAGGAAGATATAGCGTCGCTCCGGCTGGCGCTCCAGCCCGCGCAGCGCCAGTTCGTCGTATTCGGCGGTGATGCCGAAGATGCCGTTGCCCAGCGCGGCGGCGCGCGCCGGATCGCCGACACCGACGAAGTTGATCACCGCGGCATGGTCCTGCTCGCCGTAGGCGCCGTAGGGCAGTACCTCGTGGCGGCCGGCCAGGCCGGCGCCGGCCAGCCAGCGCTGCACGGCCGCCGTATCGCGGGCATACAGCAGCGGCGTGTAGCCGCCGTGCCGCGCCATCGACTGCACCAGATCGCGCGCCAGCTGGCTGCTGGCGCCGAGAATGGCTACGGTGATCGGCGTCGGCTCGCGCATGGGTACCATTACAGCGATTTCGACTTCTCGTGCATGCCCTGCAACATGGCCCCCTCCAGGGTTTCGCGCGGCAGCAGCGGCGACAGGTCTTCCAGCGGCGGGGAAACCAGGCTGCCATCCGCGCGCGCGACCAGCGACAGCTTCGGCGAGAACAGCTGCTCCGGGTGCATGAACACTTCGCAGATCACCGGGCCGGTGGCGGCCTGCACCTGGGCCAGGGTACCGTCCACTTCATCCCAATGGCGGATCTGGAAGGCGGGAATGTCGAAGGCCTTGGCCAGCTTCGAAAAATCGGGGCACGAGATGCCGGACTTGCGGTCGGTGCCCACGTAGCCGCCCTTGAACAGCGCGTTCTGCGTGTGCTTGATCATCAGGTAGCCGTCGTTGTTGAAGATGAACAGCTTGATCGGCAGCTGGTGGTGCACCACGGTCTGCAGTTCCTGCAGGTTCATCATCATGCCGCCGTCGCAGTTCAGGCACATCACCTCGCCGCGTTCGTTGGCGAAGGAGACGCCCAGCGCCGCCGGCAGGCCGTAGCCCATCTCGCCCAGGCCGGTGGAGGTCATCAGGCGCTGGCCCGGCTTCAGGCGCAGCACCTGGTGGCCGCACAGCAGCGCCGTGCCCATGTCGGTGACCACCACCTGGTCATCCTTGAAGAAGCCGTTCAGGCGCTCCATGAAGCGGTAGGAGTTCATGAAGCCGCCCTTGTCGGCGTGTTCTTCGCCCACCCACGGGAACTGCTCGCGGTAGGCGTGGCAGCGCTCGATCCACGCCGCCTTGCGCGGCGCCGGCGCCGGCTGGCGCGCCAGCAGGCCGTCGATGAAGACGCCGGCGTCGCACACGATCTGCTGCTCGGTGCGGGTACCGAGCTTGCGCGCTTCGGCCGGGTCGATGTCGACCACGTCGATGCGCGCCATCCGCGCCAGTTCCGTCAGGTCGTAGCCGACCTGCGGGATCGCCAGCCGGGTGCCGATGGCCAGCACGTAGTCGCTGTTCTGCAGGATGAAGTTGGCGGCGCGCTGGCCATACACGCCGGCGCGGCCCATCACCAGCTCATGGTCGGAATCGAGCATGTCGATGCCGGCCCACGAGACCAGCACGGGCACGCCGAGGCGTTCCAGCAGCGGCAGCAGCTTTTCTTCCGCGTGCGCCAGGCGAATGCCGTTGCCGAGCCACAGCAGCGGGCGCTCGGCGGCCAGCAGCGCGGCCAGCGCGCTGTCGATCTGGCCGTCGATATCCGGCGTGGCCTGCTGCGGCTGCGCCGGCGGCGCGAACTGCGCCATCGCTTCGCGCTCGACGCGGCTGGACTGGATGTCCATGGGGATCTCGACCCACGTCGGGCCCGGGCGGCCTTCCAGCGCCACGTGCGTGGCCTGCTGCAGCGCGCGCAGCGTCTGGTGCGGCTGCGTCACGCGTTCGGTGTACTTGACGATGCGCTCCACCATCTGGCAGGAGTCGTAGCCCTGCACGCCCCACATGCGCAGCGGGTTGTCCGGGAAGCAGTACTTCGAATTCTCGTTGCCGGCGATGACCAGGCAGGGAATCGAATCGGCCCATGCCGAGGCCACGCCCGTCACGCCGTTGGTGGAGCCGGCGCCGGTGGTCAGCAGCACGGCGGCCAGGCGGCCGTTGGTGCGGTAATAGGTTTGCACCGCCATGCACGCGGCCTGCTCGTGGTGCACGCACACGATCTCGGTGTAGCCATGGTGCGCGATGGCTTCGAACAGGTGCACGTTGCCCGCGCCGATGATGCCGAACGCATGGCGGATGCCGAGCGCCTCGAGCTGCTCGGCCACCAGTTGCGCGACCTTGATTTTCTCTTGCGATGCCATCAGAAATTCACGCCGAAGAAGGTTTCCAGCTTGTCGACCACGTAGTCGAGCATCTCGCGCGACAGGCCGGGATAGACGCCGACCCAGAAGGTGTCGTTCATCACGCGGTCGGTATTGGTCAGGTCGCCGGAGACGCGGTAGTTACGGCCGATCATGTAGGGCTGGCGCGTCAGGTTGCCGGCGAACAGCAGGCGGGTACCGATCTTGTGCTGGTCCAGGTAGGTCAGCAGGTCGACCCGCGACGCGTTCGCTTCGGGCTTGAGCGTCATCGGGAAGCCGAACCAGGACGGATCGGACCCTTCGGTCGCTTCCGGCAGGATCAGGAATTCGGCGCACGTCTGCAGCCGTTCCTTCAGGTAGGCGAAGTTGTCCTTGCGGGCCTGGATGAAGCCGGCCGCGCGATCGATCTGGGCCAGGCCGCAGGCCGCCTGCATATCGGTGATCTTCAGGTTGTAGCCCAGGTGGCTGTACGTGTACTTGTGATCGTAGCCTTCCGGCAGCGTGCCCAGTTTCCAGCAGAAGCGCTTGCCGCAGGTGTTGTCCTTGCCGGGCGGGCAATAGCAGTCGCGGCCCCAGTCGCGGAACGATTCGGCGATCATCTTGAGCTCGGCGTTGTTGGTGAACACGGCGCCGCCTTCGCCCATCGTGATGTGGTGCGCCGGGTAGAACGACATGGTGCCGATGTCGCCGAACGTGCCCACCATCTTGCCGCGGTAGGTCGATCCCAGCGCGTCGCAGCAATCCTCGATCAGCCACAGCCGGTACTTCTTGCACAGCGCCGTGATCACGTCCAGGTTATAGGGATTGCCCAGCGTGTGCGCCAGCATGATGGCCTTGGTCTTCGGGCCGATCGCCGCTTCCAGCTTGGTGACGTCGATGTTGTAGGTGCCCAGTTCCACATCCACGAATACCGGTATCGCCCCGAACTGGATGATCGGGTTGACGGTCGTGGGGAAGCCGGCGGCGACACCGATCACTTCGTCTCCCGGAACGATGGCGCGCGGGCCCAGCTTCGGCGAGGTCAGCGTATTGAAGGCCACCAGGTTGGCCGAGGAGCCCGAGTTCACGGTGATCAGGTGCTGAACGCCGATCAGCTTGGCCAATTTGGCTTCGAACTGGTCGTTGAACCGCCCCGTGGTCAGCCACGCATCGAGCGAGGCTTCCACCATCAGCTCCATTTCCGGCGCGCCGACGACCTTGCCAGCCGGCGGAATGACCGTGACGCCCGGTTCGAAAGCGCGCGGCTGGCTGGCCAGCTCACCGTATTGGCGGACCAGCGCCGCGATCTGCTCGCGCAGTTGTTCTTTGCTTTGTTGTTCGCTCATGGTCAGCCTTCTTTGTATCCGGTATGTTGATAGATGTTGATCTGTTCCTGCGTGACGGCGCGCATGTCCTGGCCGGCGGCGTGCGCCCGGTGCCAGGCCACGATGTGATCGAGGGTTTCGCCGAGCGACCAGCGCGGCTGCCAGTCCAGTCGGCTGCGGGCCTTCGAACAGTCGAGTTTCAGGTAGGTTGCCTCATGCGGCTGCGGCGCGCCGTCCAGCTCCCAGGCGGCGCCGTCTCCCCAGCGCTGGCACAGGCGTTCGACGATCCATTGCACCGGGCGCGCATCGGTGTCGTGCGGGCCGAAATTGAAGCCTTCGGCGTACTGCGCGCCATCGCTCACCAGGTGTTCGGCCAGGGTCAGGTAGCCCGACAGTGGTTCCAGTACGTGCTGCCAGGGCCGGATCGCATGCGGGCTGCGGATCCGCACCGGCGTGCCGCGGCCGATGGCGCGGATCATGTCGGGGATCAGGCGGTCTTCCGCCCAGTCGCCGCCGCCGATCACATTGCCGGCGCGGCCGGAACCCAGCGCCACGCCATGCTCGGCATGGCTGGCCGGATTGAAGAACGACGAGCGGTAGGCGCCCGTTACCAGTTCGGCGCAGCCCTTGCTGTTGCTGTACGGGTCGTAGCCGCCCATTGCCTCGTTTTCGCGGTAGCCCCAAGGCCATTCGCGGTTCTCGTAGCACTTGTCGCTCGTGACATTGACGACCGCGGCCACGCCGGGGGTGGCGCGCACCGCTTCGAACAGGTGCACCAGCCCCATGACATTGGTCGAGTAGGTACCCACCGGGTCGACGTAGGAATGGCGGACCAGGGCCTGGGCCGCCATGTGGATGACGATCTCGGGTTGCGCATCCTGCATTGTGCGGCGCAGCGCTTCGGCATCGCGGATATCGCCGGTCAGCGACACCATGCCTTCGGCCACGCGGGCTGCGGCGAACAGGCTGGGCTCACTGGGGGCGGGCAGGGCAAAGCCGGTAACGTGCGCGCCGAGCGACTGCAACCACAGGCTGAGCCAGCTGCCCTTGAAGCCGGTATGGCCGGTCAAGAATACGCGCTTGCCGCGCCAGAACGCCGGGTTCATGGCCAGCGCTTCCAGGGCGCCTTGCCGGTTTGCCACAGCTCTTCGAGCAGGACCTTGTCGCGCAGCGTGTCCATCGGCTGCCAGAACCTGTCATGGAAGAACGCATCGATCTGCCCGTTCTGGGCCAGGCGTTCCATCGGTTCCTTTTCCCAGGTCGTAGCGTCGCCGTCGATCAGGTCGATCACCTTGGGCGACAGCACGAAGTAGCCGCCGTTGACCCAGTTGCCGTCGCCCTGCGGCTTTTCCTTGAAGCTCAGGATGCTGTTGCCATCGAGTTCGATGGCGCCGAAGCGGCCCGGCGGCTGCACGGCCGTCATCGTGGCCAGCTTGCCGTGCTGCTTGTGGAAGGCCACCGCCGCGCCGATATCCACGTCGGACAGGCCGTCGCCATAGGTGAAGCAGAAATCCTCGTCCGGGTTCAGGTACTTGCGCACGCGCTTGAGCCGGCCGCCCGTCATCGTGTTGTCGCCGGTATCGACGACGCTCACTTTCCACGGTTCCGCATTGCGCGCATGGACTTCCATCGTGTTGTACTGGATGTCGAAGGTCACATCCGACATGTGCAGGAAGTAGTTCGCGAAGAATTCCTTGATCACATAGCCCTTGTAGCCGCAGCAGATCACGAATTCGTTGATGCCGTGCGCGGAATAGCTCTTGAGGATATGCCACAGGATGGGCTTGCCTCCGATCTCGACCATTGGCTTGGGACGCGTGGAGGTTTCTTCGCTGATTCTCGTTCCCAGTCCGCCAGCGAGTATGACTGCTTTCATCTCGGTTCCTCGAGTGATGATTGTTATGCTCTCCGCGCCGCGAGAGATCGCTCTTATTGTGGAGCATTTGGCGGCATTCTAAACCGAAAATAAGAGGCGTAGCGCCCGCTAATTCAGGGTCTTTTCATCGGACGAATTGAAGGTTGTTGCACTGCCAATGACCGAATAACAAGACAGATGTCGATAAGATCATTCCAGTGCGACGCGCGGTCGCCGGTGCGCCGCGGCATGCGGTTTATCTTATCGTTACGGAGATATCGGCGCTGTCCTAGACGCGTCGGCGCAGCCGGTAGTGCAGCGACGCCATTGCAGCGCCGCTGCCCGGTGGGCAGCGATTGCGCCGGGCAGCCGTCTTGTGCGGCCACTTGGGCGCCGGCTTGCACCGTGGCGTGCGTGCCGGCTTATTTGCCGGTTTATGTGGTTTATTTGCCGGCTTATGTGGTGGAAGTCATGTCGCGATCGCCCGCAACAGGTACTGGTAAGGCAGCGCATCCTGTTCGGCCAGCGCCGGATCGGCGCCGGTACTGGCGGCGAGCTGGTGAATGGCCGCCAGTACCGCGGGCGGCGGCGGATTCGCATTCACCGCCGTCATCTCGGCGATGATGAAGCCGCATTCCTGCAGCAGCGCGGCCAGCGAGGTACGGGTGAACAGGTGCAGGCTGCGGCGGTCCGGCACGCCGCCCGGCTGGTAATGCAGCGCGCCCGACGCGAGCTGCGACTGGACCACCCAGTTCTGGGCATTGTTGACACAGATGACCAGTTCCACGCGGCCGATCGCATGGTGGCGCAGCTTGCGCAGGAACGCCCACGGATCGCGCAGCCGTTCCAGCGTTTCCGGGAACACCCAGCACTGGGTGGCCGACAGCAGCTGCCAGGTCCGTTCGCTCAACGCTTCGGGATCGGCGGCAACCGCGCGCGGGTTCGCGCTGCGCGGCGGCAGCGACGGATCGATCGCGGTGAAGTGCGAATTGGGCTGGCGCTCGCGCCATGCGCGCATCAGCGATGCGCCCCCCACCTCCACCACGCTGTGCATGCCCGGCTGCATCAGCGACAGCATGCTGCTCAGCTGGATGGTCAGTTCCGCCGGTGGCGGCAGGCCCGCTTCGTCGTGTGCCGGCCCGTCGCTGAGCGGTACCCCGGCGGGGCGCTTGACCACCGTTTCCAGCAGCGCTTCGTAATCGCGCACGAAGCGCGGCGTGTCGAACAGCGCGCTGGTGCCGATGTTGGCCGCCAGGCGCTGGCGCAGCGCCGCCGTGCGCGCCCGGTCGGTGGCCAGCGCCACGGCGGCGGCCTCGTAGTCGGCCAGCGTGTGCGTCACCAGTTCCGGCAGGCCCACGGCATGCAGCAGGCTGCCGGCCATGCGCGAGGAAAATGTGCGGCCCGACCAGGTGAGCACCGGCAGGCCGGCCCACAGCGCATCGCTGGCGGTGGTGCCCGCGTTGAACGGCGCCGTGTCGAGGAACAGGTCGGCCAGCTGGAAGCGGGCCAGGTAATCGGCCGGCATCACGCGGCCGGCGAACACGATCCGTTCCGGGCCGATGCCGTGCGCCTGCGCTTCGCGCTGCAGGTTCGCCACCGTTTCCTCCACATCGGCCACCAGCCACAGCACGCTGTCGGGCACCTGTTGCAGGATGCGCATCCAGGCCGCGAAGACCTCCGGCAGGATCTTGAAATTGCTGTTGAAGCAGCAGAAGACGAACGTATCCTCCGGCAGCCGGTTGTCGGCGCGCCGCGGCGGCGGCGCGATCTCGCGCTGCCGGTCGTTGATCTGGAACGTCTGCGGCATGCGCAGCGGCTTCTCCGTAAAGAACGGTTCCAGCTCGGGCGGCAGTACGAAATCGTCGGCGATCACGTAATCGACGCCGGGAATGGCGGTGGGGCCGGGGAAGCCCAGCCAGGTCAGCTGCACCGGCGCCGGGCGGTACGACAGGATGCCGACCCGCGCACCGGACGTGAGGCCATGCAGGTCGACCAGGATGTCGATCTCGTGCTCGCGGATGTGCTGCGCGGCCTGTTCGTCGCTCATGTGATCGATGCGGATGTAGTGGTCCATCGCGCCCACCACCCTGGCCCGCAGCGGCGAATTGTCTTCCCGGCTCCAGCTGAACGCATACACCTCGACCCGTTCGCGGTCGTGCAGCTCGTACAGTTCGGCCGTGAGGATCGACACCGCGTGCGAACACAGGTCCGATGACAGGTAGCCGACCCGCATGCGCTTGTGCGGATAGCCCTCCGGCGGGTGCAGCGGCGTCGGCTGCACGCCGCCGGGCACTTTTTCCTCGATATAGCGCTGCGACGCGGCAAGCTGCGCCGCCGGGTCGTGCGACGCGGCGAGCGTGGCCAGCGACGACGTGCACGCGAGCATCTGCTCCAGCGTGACGTTGCCGAACGGCTGGTAGACCGGCCAGCGGCACAGTTTCTGGCGCAGGTGGATCCAGTGCGTCAGCACCTTCGGCTGGTCCGGATCGCGTTCCAGGCTGCGGGACAGCCAGCTTTCCGCCTCGGTCAGCCGTTTCAGGTTTTCCAGCAGGCGGCCGATGTTGTTGATCGCCTGCAGCTTGAGCGCGGCGTTGTCGGGCGCATCGGGAATGTCGTCGAGGATCATGCGCCAGGTGTCGATCGCATCGTCCACCCGGCCGCGGCGTTCGCACAGCGTGCCCAGGTTCATGCGCGGCTCGATGAACGCCGGGTTCTGCAGGATCGCCTTCCGGTAGCTCAGCTCCGCCGCCGTATCGTCGCCGACATCGCCCTGCAGCACGCCGAGGTTGAACCAGGCGGCGAAGGCAAGCGGTGAGGGGGTATGTTCCAGCCAGATCTTGTACAGGGCAATCGCCTGCTGTGTCGCATTGGCTGCGCTCAGGGCTTGCGCAGCTTCGAACAGGGCGCCCAGCGGCATCACTCCCCGTTCGGCCTGGCGGATCACTTCAGGGCCGATGCCGGGAAGATTGGCGGTAACATTCATCGGATTGTCTGTGGCAGTCGGAGGAGTCCCGATCATACTCCGATGCCTCGACGCACTCCTAATTTTCGCCGCTCTGCGGGGCGCGCCGAAAGCCGGTACGATGGCAGGCAACCACGCTCCAGGCCGCCATGCTCAAGACTCCCGCCTCCTTCACGCCCTTGATTGATCCGTTGCTGGATTGCAACAATTCGCTCACGTTCATTTTTCACAATGGCAAGCTGCTGTTGCGCGGCCGGGAATTGACCGCACCCGAGACGGCGCTGCCGGACGATCCGGCCGCATTCGGCATCCCGACCGACCGGCTGCACCCGGTCGGCCTATGGAATGGCCGTTACTGCCAGGCCGCCTGGGCCGACAGCGATGCGTTGCCCGATGACGTTTACGCCTGGCAGAACCTGCGCGGCCTGTTCGGTATCACCGACGACGGTTTCCTGGGCCTGGCCGGCCGCGCCAGCCAGATCGCGGAATGGGCGCGCACGCACCGCCATTGCGGCGCCTGCGCGGCGCCCATGCGGCGCGCCACCGGCGAACGCGCCTACCGATGCCCGGAGTGCGGGCACACGGCCTATCCGCGGATCTGCCCGGCGATGATGGTGCTGATCCGCAAAGGCGACCAGGTGCTGCTGGCGCTGCACACCAATTCGCCGGTGCGCCGCTACACGGCATTGGCCGGGTTCCTCGAAGCGGGCGAATCGATCGAGGAAGCGGTGCACCGCGAGGTGTACGAGGAAGTGGGGCTGCGCGTCCACAGGCTGCAATACTTCGACAGCCAGTCGTGGCCGTTCCCGAACTCGCTGATGATCGCGTTTACCGCCGAGTACCTGGACGGCGAGATTCGCGTCGATCCGGCGGAAATCGAGGATGCCCGCTGGTTCGGGCCGGGCGACCCCTGGCCCGAGACGCCGCACGGCGTGTCGATCGCCAGCGCGCTGCTGGCGGCCAACCGCCCCGGCGATGGCCGGTGAAAGGAGACTATTTTGGGTATACTGAGCGATACCCTTTCATTTGAGCAGCATTCATCATGTCCAAAGACTCTTTTTCCGATCAAGACTGGCGCCGTTTCCTGACCTCGCTGGGCGAGGATCCGGACCGGCCAGGACTGGCGGAAACCCCGCACCGTGTGGCCAAGGCCTGGAAGCACTGGACGTCCGGCTATGACCAGGACCCGGTCGAGCTGCTGAAGGCGTTCGAGGATGGCGCGGAGGAATACAACGAGCTGATCGTCGTGCGCAACATTCCCGTCTACAGCCATTGCGAACACCACCTGGCGCCGTTCTTCGGCAAGGCCACCGTCGGTTATGTGCCGAATGGCAAGATTGTCGGGCTGTCGAAGCTGACCCGCCTGGTCGACTGCTTCTCCAAGCGGCTGCAGGTACAGGAGCGCATGACGGTGCAGATCGCCAACACGCTGATGGAAGTGCTGGAGCCCAAGGCCGTGGGCGTGGTGGTGAAATGCCGCCACATGTGCATGGAAAGCCGCGGCATCCGCACGCCGGGCGAAGAAACGATCACCTCGGCCATGCTGGGCGAGCTGCAACCGAACCTCGCGCTGCGCACCGAATTCCTGGCACTCGCCCGCGACTGATTCTCCCGCGGCGTGTAACCGAACAAAATCAGGGACAGACCTGTTTTAGAGGAAAAATCAGGGACGGACCCTGTTTTACAGGAAATTTCTTGTAAAACAGGGTCCGTCCCTATTTTTCGCCGGCCTCGGTGAAGGTGATCTTGTCGATTTCCGCCCGGAAATCGCCCACCTTCGTGCCGCCCACCGGTCCGCCCTCGGCAACGAGCGAGCAGGATTGCGTCTCCACGTGCCATACGTGGCTGCCGGCGCGCAGGCTCCAGCGGTTGTCGCCCTCGCTGAACAGTTCCACGGTGGTGTCTTCCAGCGGCAGCTCGGCCAGGTCGATGCGCCGCTGGCAGTCCGGCTGCCGCGTGGCCATCAGCACGAAGCGGCCTTCCTCGCTCCAGAAGTGATCCTGCTGGCGCCGCACGGTCAGCGTGTGTTCCCGAGTGCTGTCCGCATAGTAGGTGGCGGAGTCGTTGTAGCAGCCTGCCAGCAAGAGTGGCAGCAGCAGGGACGGCAGTATCGGCTTGCGCATGGAGAGTCCTGGCGGTGTTCGTCTGGACGATTATAGCCATGACCGCACGATTGCCCTAATGGACATCATTCGTTGCAATTAGGATAAACTTTACCTTTTACCGTCCAGTTAGCGCATATGCCTCAGTCCCGCATCGACGACCAGAGTTTTCGCCGTATTCTCTTCCGCAACATCACGCTGCCGCTGGCCGCGGGTGTCGTCAGCGCCGCCGTTTTCATTGCCGTGTTTGCCTACCTGCTCAATGCGTTGACGCTGGTCGAGCACTCCGAGCGGGTAATCGGCAATGCGCAGGAATTGCGCAAGCTGGCGGTGGACATGGAAACGGGCATGCGCGGCTACCTGCTGACGGGCGAGGAATCGTTCCTGGCGCCGTACAAGCTGGCCAGGCCGAAGATCGACACCGCGCTCAATACGCTGGGCGAACTGGTGGCGGACAACTCCACGCAGATCGACCGGCTGCGCAATATCCGCGCACAGCAGAAGCAGTGGGAGCGTGCCGCGGAAGAAATGATGCAATTGCGGAAAACCGGCGGCGACTACCTGTCGACGGTGCGGGCGCAGCGCGGCAAGATCGAGTTCGACGAGCTGCGTGCGCTGTTCCAGTCGTTCATCTCCACCGAGGAACGGCTGCGCATGGACCGCAACCGCGATGCCCGCAGCGTTACCTATGTCACCGTGGTGGGCTTCCTCACTATCAGCCTGATGCTGAGCGGCTTCCTGGCCTGGTTCGGCCGCAAGGAACTGATGCGCCTGTCCGAGGCCTACAACGCCGCGCTGAAGGAACAGGGCACGCACGCCGAGCGCGTGCAGCGGCAGTCGTGGATGCGTTCGGGCCAGAGCCAGATGGCCGAGCAGGGCATCGGCCAGCTGTCGACGGCGGCATTGTCGACCACGCTGCTGCATTTCCTGGCGCGCTACCTCGATGTGGTGGTGGGCGCGATGTACGTGCGCGAGCCGGACGGGCTGCTGCGCCGCACCGCCGCCTTCGGCTTCTCGGCCGACGACGAGGAGCGCGGCCGCGTCATCGGGCCGGACGAAGGCGTGGTCGGCCAGGCCGCGCAGATGCGCCGCCTGATCCACCTGGAAAACCTGCCGCCCGACTACCTGAAACTGTCGTCCGCGCTGGGCACCGCCACCCCGACGCAGGTGGTGGTGCTGCCGGTGGCCAGCGATGGCCGCGTCAACGGCGTGATCGAACTGGGCTTCCTGCATCCGGTGGGCGAGAAGGAAACCGAATTCCTGAACCTGGTGGCGGACAATATCGGCACCGCGATCGAGGCCACGCTGGCGCGCCAGCGCATGCAGGAACTGCTGGTGGAAACGCAGCAGCTGAACGAGGAACTGCAGGTGCAGCAGGAAGAACTGCGCACGGCGAACGAGGAACTGGAAGAACAGTCGCGCGTGCTGGAGGAATCGCAGGCCAGCCTGGAAAACCAGAAGGCGGAACTGGAACAGACCAACGAGCAGCTGGCCGAGCAGGCCCTGGCGCTGGACCAGAAGAACACCGCGCTGAACGACGCCCAGTTCCAGCTGGAGGAGCGCGCGCGCGACCTGGAGCGCGCCAGCCAGTACAAGTCGCAGTTCCTGGCGAACATGTCGCACGAGCTGCGCACGCCGCTGAACAGCTCGCTGATCCTGGCCAAGCTGCTGTCCGACAATTCGCAGGGCAACCTGAACGAGGAGCAGGTGCGCTTCGCGCAAACGATCTACTCGGCCGGCAACGACCTGCTCAACCTGATCAACGACATCCTCGACATCTCGAAGGTCGAGGCGGGCAAGCTGGAGCTGAACCCGGAAGAGCTGCGCCTGCAGCAGGTGATGGAAGGCCTGCGCCGCACGTTCGAACCGCTGGCGCAGCAGAAGAACCTGGCATTCTCCCTGGACATGGCGCCGGGCCTGCCGGACACGATCTTTACCGATTGCCAACGCCTGGAACAGATCCTCAAGAACCTGCTGTCGAACGCCCTGAAGTTCACCGACCAGGGCTCGGTCACGCTGCGCGTGGAACCCGGCGCGAACGGGCAACTCCGTTTCGCGGTGACCGATACCGGCATCGGCATCCGCGCCGACCAGCACGCCGCGATCTTCGGCGCGTTCCAGCAGGCCGACGGCACCACCAGCCGCAAGTACGGCGGCACGGGCCTGGGCCTGTCGATCTCGCGCGACCTGGCCGTGCTGCTGGGCGGCGCGATCACGCTGGACAGCACCGTGGGCCAGGGCAGCACGTTCGCGCTGACGCTGCCGGTGCAATGGTCGGCGCCGCCGCATCGCGGCGACACCACGCTGTCGTCCGTGCCGGTGCCGGTGCCGGCGGCCGCGTCGCCGTTCGCCCCGGCCCCCGTACCGTCCATCCCGCCCGCGGCGGCCCTGCGCGCGCCCGCGCCCGCGCCGGCATCGGCGCAAGTGCAGCGGGCCTTCGAGGACGACCGCGAGCAGCCAGCGCCGCCGGAACGCAGGCTCCTCGTCATCGAGGATGAGCCCGCGTTCGCCCGCATCCTGTACGACCTGGCGCATGAAATGGATTACCGTTGCCTGGTCGCGTTCGCGGCGGACGAAGGCCTGCAGATGGCCGAGCAATACCAGCCCACCGCGATCCTGCTCGATATCCGCCTGCCGGACCGTTCCGGCCTGTCGGTACTGCAGCTGCTGAAGGACAATCCACGCACCCGCCACATTCCGGTGCACGTGGTATCGGCCTCGGATGCGGGCGAGGCGGCGCTGCACATGGGCGCGATCGGCTTCGCGCTGAAACCCACCACGCGCGACGAACTGCAGGAAGTGTTCGCCCGCCTGGAACAGAAATTCACGCAGAAGATCAAGCGCATCCTGCTGGTCGAGGACGATGCCCGCCAGCGCGACAGCGTGGTGCAGCTGATCTCGGACGAGGATATCGAGATCAAGGCCGTGGCGTCCGGCGAGGAGGCGCTGGCGCTGCTGAAGGATACGATCTTCGACTGCATGATCATCGACCTGAAGCTGCCGGACATGCAGGGCAACGAGCTGCTGCAGCGCATGTCGCGCGAGGAGATCGCCTCGTTCCCGCCGGTGATCGTGTACACCGGCCGCAACCTCACGCGCGCCGAGGAAGCGGACCTGCACAAGTATTCGCGCTCGATCATCATCAAGGGCGCCCGCTCGCCGGAACGCCTGCTCGACGAGGTGACGCTGTTCCTGCACAAAGTGGAGTCGGAACTTTCCTCCGAGCGGCAGACAATGCTGAAAACGGTGCGCTCGCGCGACCGCGTGTTCGAAGGCCGCCGCATCCTGCTGGTGGACGACGACGTGCGCAACATCTTCGCGCTCACTTCCGCGCTGGAGCAGAAGGGCGCGATCGTGGAAATCGGCCGCAACGGTTTCGAGGCCCTGGAAAAACTGGACAAGGTGCAGGAGATCGACCTGGTGCTGATGGACGTGATGATGCCCGGCATGGACGGGCTGGAAGCCACGCGCCGCATCCGCGCGGACGGCCGCTGGAACCGCCTGCCGATCATCGCGATCACCGCCAAGGCGATGAAGGATGACCAGGAACAGTGCCTGGCCGCGGGCGCCAACGATTACCTGGCCAAGCCGATCGACCTGTCGCGCCTGTACTCGCTGCTGCGGGTGTGGATGCCTGCCCTGGACCGCATCTGATGGCACCGATCCGGCAAGTGCACAGCGATACCGACATCGAGCTGAAAATGCTGATGGAGGCGATCTACCTGAAGTACAGTTACGACTTCCGCGACTATACTGGTGCGTCGCAGAAGCGGCGCGTGATGCATTCCATGCGCGAGATGGGTTGCGAGACGATTTCACAGTTGCAGTCGCGCGTGCTGCACGAGCCCGCCGCGTTTTCCGAGCTGCTGCAGTACCTGACGATTCCGGTCACCGAGATGTTCCGCGACCCCACGTATTACGCCGCGCTGCGCGAGCACGTGATGCCCGTGCTGTCCACGTATCCGTCGCTGAAGATCTGGGTGGCGGGCTGCAGCACCGGCGAGGAGGTGTATTCGATGGCGATCCTGCTGAAGGAAGAAGGGCTGCTGGAACGCAGCATCATCTACGCTACCGACATCAATCCGCAGTCGCTGGAAAAGGCCAAGAAAGGCGTGTTCCCGCTGGAGAACATGCGGGCCTACACGGAAAACTACCAGGCATCGGGCGGGCGGCAGGCCTTCTCGGACTATTACACGGCAGCGTACAATGCCGCGTTGTTCGACCGCTCGCTGGCCGAGAACGTGACGTTCGCGGACCATAGCCTGGCCACCGACGCCGTGTTTGCGGAAACGCAGTTCATCAGCTGCCGCAACGTGATGATTTACTTTAACAAGAAACTGCAGGAGCGCGCGCTGGGGTTGTTCCACGAGTCGCTGTGCCACCGTGGTTTCCTGGGCCTGGGCAGCAAGGAGAGCATCGACTTCTCCCCCTATGGCCCGCTGTTCGAGCCGATCGTCAAGCGCGAACGGCTGTTCAGGAAGCTGTAATGGACGATGCTTCGCTCGCACTGGCCCTGGCGGGGCGCCGCATCTCCGCGGTCGTGATCGGCGCCTCCGCCGGCGGCGTGAACGCGCTGATCGAAATCCTGCCCGGGCTGCCGCGCGAGTTTCCGTACCCGGTCGTGACGGTGCTGCACGTGATGCGCAGCCGCCAGAACCAGCTGGTGGAAGTATTCCAGCAACGGGTGGCGCTGCGCGTCGAAGAAGCGGTGGACAAGGTGGAACCCAGGCCCGGCACGCTGTATTTCGCGCCGGCGGATTACCACCTGTCGATCGAGGAAGAAGGCGTTTTTTCGCTGAGCCTGGAACCGCCGGTGCACTTCGCCCGGCCGGCGATCGACATCACGATGGAAACGGCGGCCAATGTGTATGGTCCGGAGCTGGTGGGCATCCTGCTTACCGGCGCCAATCACGACGGGGCGGCGGGCATGGCCGCGATCGGTGCGGCGGGCGGCCTGACCGTGGTGCAGGACCCGGCCGAAGCGCAGGTGGGCGTCATGCCGAAAGAAGCGATCCGGCTGCGTGCGCCGGACCTGGTGCTGCCGCTGCGCGATATCCGCAGGCTGCTGCAACTGTCGATGGAGAACTTGCAATGAACAATGTGCCCAACAAGGAATGCGTCAAAGGATTGATCAGCGGTCCGGCGGGCAATGTGACGAAGCTGTTGATCGTCGACGACCTGCCGGAAAACCTGCGCGCGCTCAATGCCATCATCCGGGCCGAGGACCGGGCCGTGTACCAGGCGATGTCCGGCGAGGAGGCCCTGACGCTGCTGCTCGAACACGATTTCGCGCTGGCGATCCTGGACGTGCAGATGCCGGGCATGGACGGTTTCGAACTGGCCGAACTGATGCGCGGCACCGACAAGACACGCCATATTCCCATCGTGTTCGTCAGCGCGGCCGGCAAGGAACTCAATTACGCGTTCAAGGGCTATGAAACGGGCGCCGTCGATTTCCTCTACAAGCCGCTTGATCCCGATGCCGTGCGCAGCAAGGTCAGCGTGTTCGTCGACCTGCATTGCCAGCGCATGGAAATCCGCCGCCGCGTGGAGGAACAGCATGCGATGATGAACGAGCTGCGCGGCGCGCAGGAAGAACTGCACTACGCGCTGCGCATGCGCGACGAGTTCATGTCGATGGTGGCGCACGAGCTGCGCACGCCGCTGAACACGCTGTTCCTCGGCACCCAGATGCGCCGGATGCAGCTCGAACGGGGCAACCTGGAGGCGTTCGGCAAGGCCGCGCTGGAAAAGATGGTCGAAGGCGACGGCCGCCAGATCCAGTCGATGATCCGGCTGATCGACGACATGCTCGACGTGTCGCGCATCCGCAGCGGCGTGCTGTCGATCCGCCCGGGCTCGACCGAGCTGCAGGCCATGCTGCGCCGCCTCACGGACGATCTCGGGCGCCAGGCGCAGGATGCCGGCGTCACCTTCGAACTCGAGGCAACGGAGGCCGTGAGCGGCTGGTGGGACGAGTTCCGCATCGAACAGGTGATCGTCAACCTGCTGACCAACGCGCTGCGCTACGGCGGCGGCAAGCCGGTGCGGATCCGCCTGTCGGGCAGCGAAGCCGAAGCGCGCGTGGACGTGATCGACCAGGGCGCCGGGATCGACGACGCGATGCAGGCCCGCATCTTCCTGCCCTATGAACGTGGTGCCGGCAATGGCGTGCCTTCCGGGCTGGGCCTGGGGCTGTACATCTCGCGCCAGCTGGCCGAGGCGCACCGCGGCACGCTGTCGGTGGCCAGCAGGCCGGGGGAGGGATCGGTGTTCACGCTAGTACTGCCGCGGGAAGCCCCGCCGGCCTGACCCCGCATTCAATATAAAACGTCGTGCTTGCCGCCCGCGCCGCCTTTCGTACAATGGACAGGGGGAGGACGCACGGTGAAACGCGATTGGCCAACGGAAAACGGCAGGCGGGAATGGGTGGTGCAGCGCAACTGTTCGCTGACGCCGCGGCAGACCGTGCTCGTGTGGGCCGCATTGCTGGTGCTCTCGCTGGCGGTCGGGCTGTTTTTCACATGGCAGGGCGCCTGGTACGTGCTGGTGTTTTCCGTGCTGGAAATGGCGGCCATCACCGCCGCATTCGTCATCTACAGCCGCCATGCCACCGACTGCGACCGCATCGTCTACGAGGATGGCCTGCTGTGCGTGGAAAAAGTGCGCGGCGGCCGCACGCAGCTCACGCAGCTCGACCCGTACTGGCTGCGCATCGTGTCCCCGCGGCGGCGGCGCGACCCGATCCGGCTCGAAGCGCGCGGCGTCACCGTCGACGTCGGCCTCTGGCTGCCGGATGAACGGCGGCGCGCGCTGGCGCGCGAACTGCGCAAGGAACTGATCCGCTAGGCGAACTGGTGCCCTGGCAAGCCACCGGTTTTCGTCTCCGGCAGCCACGAAAAAAAACCTGCCGCCGGCGAACCGGGGGCAGGCAAAGGGCTTGGAGTTACCCAGGTTGAAACGCTGTGCCCGCTTCCTCAAAAACGGTAGCCCACGCCGATGCCGAACAACACCGGGTCGACCTCGACCTTGCTGGCCTTCACGCCGCCGATCAGTACATCGCTGCGGATCCGCACCTTCTTCACGTCCACGTTCAGCGACCAGTTCCGGTCCAGCCTGAAGTCGATGCCGGCCTGCGCGGCGAGGCCGAAGCTGTCGTGCTCCAGGCTGCCCTGGCCATTCAACAACTTGTTCTTCGAAAACGTGGTCCAGTTCAGGCCCAGGCCCACGTACGGGCTCACGGTCCGGTCCGGCATGAAGTGGTACTGCGCCAACAGGCTCGGCGGCAGGTGCCTGAAGGTGCCGATGGCCTGGCCGTCGAGATACACTTCGTGCTTCTGCGGGTACGTGAGCACGAGTTCGGCGGCGAAGTTCGGCGTGAAGAAATACGAGATGTCGACTTCGGGAATGGTTCTGTTCTCGACGCCGATGCGGTCCGATGCACCGCTGCCGCCGACCGGAGCGGATTTGTCGGCCGGGTCGATGTGCACCGCGCGGGCGCGCACCAGCCAGTTGCCGCCCTGATCGTGCGATTGTGCGGGAACCTGGCCGGCCAGCATGCCGGCGGTGATCGCGATGACTGCCAATACTGCTCGTTTCATGATGCTTCCTCTTCTCTGTTCACTGTGCAAGCGGGGCCAGTGTAGGGAAGCTCATCCGTAAAAACTTTGATACAAGTCAAAATTGCCGAAACGAATACAGATAGGTGAAAAACAAGTAAGATATTTGCGCTACGCACCCAAACTCTTCCGGAGACAGGCATGAAGCTGAACGTGAACGGACAGGTCCGCGAATTCCAGGCGGAAGACGATACCCCGCTGCTGTGGGTGCTGCGCGAGCAGCTGGGCCTGACCGGCACCAAGTACGGCTGCGGCATCGCGCAGTGCGGCGCCTGTACCGTGCACATCGACGGCGAAGCATCGCGCAGCTGCGTGCGACCCGTTTCCACGGTGACGGAGCAGATGAAGATCGTGACGATCGAAGGCCTGTCGCCCGATGGCTCGCACCCGGTGCAAAAGGCATGGACGGCGCTGGACGTGCCGCAGTGCGGCTTTTGCCAGTCCGGCATGATCATGGCCGCCACTGCGCTGCTGAAGGAAAAACCGAAACCCACCGACGCCGACATCGATGCGGCGATGACCAACATCTGCCGCTGTGGCACCTATAACCGGGTGCGCAAGGCGATCCACCTGGTGGCGCGCGGCGGCGATCCGAAGAGCGCCGGGCTGGCCATCGAACATCGTGACGGAGGCAAGGCATGAGCAACGTCATATCTCCCGCCCGCCGCCGCTTCCTCGGCCAGTCCGCCGGCCTGGTGGTTGCCTTTCACATTCCCTTCGCGGCGCAGGCACAGGGCACGCCGGCTCCCGAAATCAACGCCTGGGTGGTCGTGAAGCCGGACGACACGATCGTCATCCGCATCGCGCGTTCCGAGATGGGGCAGGGCACGCTGACGGGCCTGGCGCAGCTGGTGGCCGAAGAACTCGATGCCGACTGGAGCCGGGTCACCACCGAGTATCCGACGCCCGGCACGAACCTGGCGCGCAAGCGCGTATGGGGCAGCTACTCCACAGGCGGCAGCAATGGCGTGCGCGGCTCGCATGAATACGTGCGCAAGGGCGGTGCCGCCGCGCGCATGATGCTGGTGCAGGCCGCGGCAACGCAATGGGGCGTGCCGGTCACGGAATGCACTGCTGCCAACAGCGTGATCACGCACGTGCCCAGCGGCCGCACCGTCACCTATGGCAAGGTGGCCGATGCGGCGGGCAAGCTGGAAGCGCCCAAGGATGTAACGGTAAAAGACCCGAAGGCGTGGAAGATCGCCGGCAAGCGCCTGGCGCGACTCGACACCGTCGACAAGACCACCGGCAAGCAGGTCTACGGCATGGACCTGGCGATGCCCGGCATGCTGAACGCGGCGATCAAGGATTGCCCCGTCTTCGGCGGGAAGGTGAAAAGCTTCAACGCCGAGGCGATCAAGGACAAGCCGGGCGTAAAGAAGGTGCTGCAGGTGGGTGACTCGGCCGTGGCCGTTGTCGCCGATACGTGGTGGCGCGCCAAGACCGCGCTCGACGCGCTGCCGATCGAGTGGGACAAGGGCCCGAACGCCGGCCTTTCCAGCGCCGGCGTGGCGGCCATGCTGAAGGCCGGGCTGGACGCGCCGGAAGCGGCCGTGGGCAACGCGAACGGCGATGCGAAAGCGGCGCTGGCCGGTGCTGCGCGCCGCATCGAAGCCGTGTATTCCTACCCGCACCAGAACCACGCGACGATGGAAACGATGAACGCCACCGCGCGCTGGACGCCGGAGCGCTGCGAGGTATGGACGCCCACGCAGAACGGTGAAGCCGCGCTGGCCGCCGCATCGGAAGCGGCCGGCCTGCCGCAGGAAAAGTGCGACGTCTACAAGATCCACCTGGGCGGCGGCTTCGGCCGGCGCGGCGCCGTGCACGACTGGGTGCGCCAGACCGTGCAGATCGCGAAGGAAATGCCGGGCACGCCGGTAAAACTGATCTGGACCCGCGAAGAGGACATGCTGCACGGCCGCTACCACCCGGTCACGCAGTGCAAGCTCACGGCGGGGCTGGACAAGGCCGGCAACCTGACGGCGCTGCACATGCGCATCTCGGGCCAGTCGATCGTGGCGGCCCTGTTCCCCGGCAATATCAAGAACGGCAAGGATGGCGCCGTGTTCCAGGGCCTGAACGCGCCGGGTACGGATGCCTCGATCGGCTACACGGTGCCCAATCTGCTGGTCGACCACGCGATGCGCAACCCGCCGGTGCCGCCGGGCTTCTGGCGCGGCGTGAACCTGAACCAGAATGCCGTGTACCTCGAATGCTTCATCGACGAGATCGCGCATGCCACGAAGCAGGACCCGCTGGCGCTGCGCCGCAAGCTGATGAAGGACAGCCCGAAGCACCTGGCCGTGCTGGATGCGGTGGCCGAACGGGTGGGCTGGAACAGGAAGCCGAAGAAAGGCGTCTATCGCGGGCTGGCGCAGACGATGGGCTTCGGCAGCTACGTGGCCGCCTGCGCCGAAGTCTCGGTATCGAAGGATGGCAAGCTGAAGATCCACCGCATCGTGGCCGCCACCGATCCGGGCCACGCGGTGAACCCGCAGCAGATCGATGCGCAGGTGGAGGGCTCGTTCGTCTACGGCCTCTCTGCCGCGCTGTACGGCGAATGCACGGTGAAGGACGGTCAGATGGAACAGTCCAACTTCGACACTTACCAGGTGATGAAGATCGACGAAATGCCCGCCGTGGAGACGATCATCATTCCTTCCGGCGGCTTCTGGGGCGGCGTGGGCGAACCGACGATCGCCGTGGCGGCGCCCGCCGTGCTGAACGCGATCTTCGCCGCCACCGGCAAGCGCATCCGCGACCTGCCGCTGAAGAACCACAGCCTCAAGAAGGCGTAACGGCGATGCATCAGGGGACTGACCCCGTCGCCATTGGCCCGTCCCCCTGGCCGCTGACGTTGGCAAGGGGTCTGTCCCCGATATTGTTGGCCGCCGCGTCTTCTTTCGCCCAGGCCGACGGCATCGCCTCGCCGCTTCCCGGCGCCACGCCTGGCGACCCGCAACGCGGCCGCGCCATCGTCGCCGACCGCCACGTGGGCCTGTGCCGGCTGTGCCACACGGCGCCGATTCCGGAAGAACGTTTCCAGGGCGACCTGGCCCCGAACCTCGCCGGTGCCGGCGCGCGCTGGACAGTCCCGCAACTGCGCCTGCGCATCGCCGATTCCGCCCGCCTGAACCCAGCCACGATCATGCCGTCCTACTACCGCACTGCAGGCCTGCAGCGCGTGGCGCCGGCCCATGCAGGCAAGACGATCCTGAGCGCCCAGCAGATCGAGGATGTCGTGGCATACCTGGCGACATTGAAGGATGCGCCATGACCGTGCCGAACCGCCGCCGCCGGTTGCTGGCTGCCGGCACGCTGCTGGCGCTGGTGCGCCCGGCCACCGCCGCGCCGCAGGAAATGGCTGCCGCGATCGCCGCCTACACGGGTGGCAAGCCGCCGCAAACGGGCCGCGTGACATTCGACATCGCCCAGCTGATCGACAACGGCAACGCGGTGCCGGTCACGATCCGCGTCGACAGCCCCATGACGCCGCAGGACCACGTGCCCGGCATCGCGATCTTCAACGAGCGCAATCCGGAAACCGACGTGGTGAAATTCACGCTGGGCCCGCGCGCCGGCAAGGCGCAAGTGTCCACGCGCATCCGCCTGGCCACGTCGCAGAAGCTGGTGGCCGTGGCGAGGATGAGCGACGGCAGCTGCTGGCAGCAGGCCGTGGACGTGATCGTCACCCTTGCCGCCTGCATCGAAGGCGAGGCGATGTGATGGCACGCGCGCTGGTCCACATGCCCAAGACGGCGAAGCAGGGAGAGGTGATCGAAATCCGCGCATTGATCGCGCATCCGATGGAATCCGGCTACCGCCCCGGCGCGGACGGCAAGCCGCTGCCGCAGGACATCATCCGCCGCTTCGCCTGCCGGTACGATGGCGAGCAGGTGTTCGCCGCCGAGCTGCACCCGGCGATCTCCGCTAATCCGTACATCGCCTTCTTCACCGTCGCGACGAAGACGGGCATGCTGGAATTCAGCTGGGCCGGCGACAACGGTTTCTCGCAGACCGAGCGCATCGCGCTCACAGTCACGCCATGAACGCGGCGCCTTTCGCGCTGATGTTCGTGGCGCTGGCCGCAGTGGCGCAGGACGCGCGCAGGTCCGGGTCCGACTTCATGGGTGAATCCACCCGCGCGATGCAGCGCGACGATACCCAGAATCCCGCGATGCTATGGGTTGCGAACGGGGAGGCTGCCTGGAGCGCGGGGGGGGACAGGAGTTGCGCCGCGTGCCACGGCGATGCGAAAACCGGCATGCGCGGCGTGGCGGCGCGTTTTCCCGCGTTCGACAAGGGCAGCGGGCGCGTGATCACGCTGGGCCGGCGCATTGAGCAGTGCCGCGTCGGCAAGCAGGGAGCGCCGGCATCCCGGCCGGATTCGGATGAAGTGCTGGCGCTGCAGTCGTACATCGCATTGCAGTCGCGCGGCATGCCGGTCGCTCCACCGCGCGACGCCGGCACGCGGGCCGCGGCGGAGCGCGGCAGGCAACTGTTCAACCAGCGTATCGGCCAGCTGAACATGTCGTGCGCCCAGTGCCACGACGACAACTGGGGCCGCAAGCTGGCCGGCGCCACGATCCCGCAAGGGCACGCGAACGCGTACCCGATCTACCGGCTCGAATGGCAGGGCATGGGCAGCCTGCAGCGGCGGCTGCGCAACTGCATGACCGGCGTGCGCGCCGCGGTACCGCCGCCGGATGCCCAGGACCTGGTCGACCTGGAAGCCTGGCTGGCCGTGCGGTCTGAAGGCATGAAGATGGAATCCCCGGGAGTACGGCCATGAGGACGATGACGATGGCGATGACATTGCTGCTGCTGGCGTTGGCGTGTGCCCCGGCATTCGCGGCCCAACCGGTATCGGCCGGCGAGCGGCTGGCGGCCACCTGCACCGCCTGCCACGGCGCGCGTGTGAACGCGACGGAAAATGCCGTGCTGCCGCCGCTGGCCGGCCAGCCGAAGGAGACGCTGCTGGCGAGCCTGAAGGCGTTCAAGGAAGGCAGCCGGCCCGCCACGATCATGACCCAGCTGGCGAAGGGTTATACGGACGAACAGCTCGAACAGGTCGCCGCGTGGTTCGCCGCGCAGAAGGGAGACCGGCCATGAAGCGCCGCGAACTGCTGCAGGCCGCCGGCGCGGCGGTGGTGCTGTCCGGTTGCGCCGCCGTGGCGCCCCGCGCGAAGCCGCACGTGGTCGTCATCGGCGGCGGCTACGGCGGCGCGACGGCCGCGCGCTACGTGCGCATGTGGAGTGGTGGCGAAGTCGACGTCACGCTGGTGGAACCGAATGCGGCATTCGTTTCGTGCCCGTTGTCGAACCTGGTGCTGGGCGGTTCGCGCCGGATCGGCGACCTGACATACGGCTACGACGCGCTCGCGGCCCGTCATGGGGTGCGCATCGTGCGGGACAGCGTCACGAGTATCGATATCGACAAGCGCACGGTGGCGCTGGCGAGCGGCGGCCGGCTGGCCTACGACCGCCTGATCGTCTCGCCAGGCATCGAATTCCTGTTCGCTGAACTGCCGGGCATGGCAGCCGATGGCCCGATCCTCCATGCATGGAAAGCCGGCGCGCAGACGGTCGCGCTGCGCGCGCAGCTCGAAGCCATGCCCGATGGCGGCGTGTATGCGCTGACGGTGCCGCCGGCGCCGTACCGCTGCCCGCCCGGTCCGTACGAGCGAGCTTGCCAGGTGGCGCATTACTTCAGCCGCCACAAGCCGCGCTCGAAGGTGCTGCTGCTCGATGCGAACGAGGATGTGGTTTCGAAAGGGCCGCTGTTCAAGAAGATCTGGAAAGAACGCTATGGCGGCATCGTCGAATATCGGCCGGGCTTTCGTGCGGTGGAGATCGATGCGGCCGGCCGCACCGCCGTTTCCGAGCTGGGCGAAAAGGTGAAGGCGGACGTACTCAATGCGATACCGCCGCACCGCGCCGGCGCGATCGCTTCCGGTGCCGGGCTCGCGAACGTGAACGGGCGCTGGTGCGAAGTCGATTTCCTCACGTTCGCATCGGCGCGGGTACCGAACGTGCACGTGATCGGCGACGCGATCCAGACTGCGCCGCTGATGCCCAAGTCCGCCCACATGGCGAACCAGCATGCCAAGATATGCGCCGCGGCGGTCGTCGACCTGCTCGCCGGCCGTGCGCCGAACCCCGCGCCGGTGCTGACCAACACCTGCTACAGCTTCGTGTCCGACCAGGATGTGATCCACGTCGCTTCCGTGCACGCCTGGGATGCGGCCAGGAAAACGCTGCTCGTGGTGGCGGGGTCCGGCGGCGTGTCGAAGGAGGCGAACTCGCTGGAAGGGGCGTATGCGATGAACTGGGCCGCCAATATCCGGGCCGATACGCTGGGGTGAGCTGCGGCCCGCCCGGAGGCTTCGCCCGGTGACTCCGCTATAATCGCCGGCCGCTTTCCACCCTTTCCGTTTCATGCCCATCGACTGGTTCTCGCCGGCGCAATGCGTCGGCTACGTTGCGTTCGTGCTCGGCGTCGGCTCCTTCCTGCAGACCGACGACCGCCGCTTCAAATTGTTCATGGCCGGCGAATGCCTGGCGTACGTCGTGCACTTCGCGCTGCTCGGCAACCCGACGGCCGTGGCAAGTTCCACGATGTCGCTGCTGCGTTCGCTGCTGGCGCTGCGCACCCGCTCGGTCTGGGTGGCGCTGGCGGTCGTGGCGATCAACATCGCCCTCGGACTTTACCTGGCAAGGCAGCCCAGCGACTGGCTGCCGCTGACCGCATCGTGCCTGGGCACGCTGGCGCTGTTCCTGTTGCAGGGTATTCCGATGCGGCTGGTGATGCTGGTGGGGACGTTCTGCTGGATCGCCAACAACGTGATCGCCGGTTCGGTCGGCGGCACGGCGCTGGAAGTGGTGGTTGCCTTGGTCAATATCGTGACTATTGGGCGGATGGCGCGGCAACGGGCGGCGCTGGTCGCCTGATTGCCGGAGATGGAAAGTCTCTTGGTATTGTTTCCCGAAACAGCGAGTAAACAAGCTCCATGGCAATACAAACTCGAACTCAGGTTGGCGAATTTTCCCAATGACGGTTAAGACTGGTCAGTCCGGTTCCGCCCCAAGGAGACGTTTACCCATCAGTCCTGGAGTACACCCCAGGAGTCAGGTTTGCATTTTGAAGTGATGGCTGGCCGGAATGGGCCAATCATCGAGAGGCCATCGCCGCCGTGCGGGGTTTGGTGAACAGATTTTTTGCTGAGAAGATTAATTCAAGAACTAAGCTTGGTGACCCAATATCAGGTTCCGGTACCGGATTTTCCGAATATTGTGAGACTGGGCCAATTTGGTTATGTGCTAAATAGTAAGTAGATATATGACTATTTTATTGAAAATTAAACAATATCTTGCCACAAGACATTAAGTAAAAAATAAATCTGCTACGTTGCATTATTATCTTTAAAAGAAGATAATGAGCTGACTATGGTTTGGCAAGTATTCCTGCGGAGGATCGTAATGGTGGGCGGTGATAACACAAGTAACACCACCGGGAGGTGGGGTTACTGTGTAACGGCTACTTACTCAGAGATTTGTACTTTTTCGCGGTCGAAATGTAGTGCTTTGCCGTTGAACTGCAGAGTATATTTTAATCCCTCGATGTATTTGACCGGTACATCGTCAGCATCATTGCAATCCTCTGTAATAACTGTAACTCCGCTGTATATGGAAGAAAGGTTATCCGTGGTGTACGTTGTATGGAATTGAGTGGTTTCAGGAATCAGTATCCCGTCTTTGTCTGTTGGTTCGGGATAGTATTTTCCCATGGATTCCGTTGTCCATTTTCCATTATATCCATGATATACGACGCAAACATCGCTGCCGTCCTTCCGTCGCACCCTGATCATTCGATCACTCGTGGAGCTGGGGAGAGATACTGGTTTCAAAGTCTGGAAATTTGCTTCCCATCGACGTGGAATCGGGCTTTCAGCATAATCATAAATAACAGCGATGCCGGCTTTTCGATTGTAAGCAACCGTGCGTATCGCCTTGTTAAGAAGTGGCTGCCATTGGGGTGTTGCTTTATCGGTAAACTGACGATATGCATTGGTGGCATCACCCGTAGCGATTGACCAGGGTTTATCATCGTCATCTTTATGGTAATAATTAATCAACTTCCCACTCGCTTGCATTGAAAAAACGGGCAAATTTGGTTTGTCAGTATTGTAAGCCTGGCCGAGGCCATCATCGAATGTAATGGCATTTTTAAACCTTGTCGCACGTCGCGTTGCCTGATATACCTCGCCTCCATAGGAGGGATAAATCCCGCCAGAAATGAAGATATCTTCGCCTCTTGAGACAAATGTAAATGCATTATTGTCAGCATGATTATGGCTGAACGATCCGAGCTTGCTTGACCGGAAGTAAAGGCTCGATCGGAGAGGGTCGGAAGATATGGAATGCATTGCTACCGTTCCAGCGTCTTCGAATAGATAGGAAGCCGGCAGGATTGGCGTATTTCCCGGAGCTGAAATCTGCGAATCTATTCCATACATCAAGAAGGAGTAGATTGACTTAACTACAGTTGGCACTGTCTCAGTAGTCTCGGTGGCATACCATTGATCAATCTCGCGACGTGAAAGATGAGCAAACAGGCGATAAGTTGAGTGTGCATATGATAGATATGTTCCACGTTTTTCTGTTGCATCGCCAAACGCCCCCATCACTGAATCGAAAATCCGGTGACGTGGAGTGAATGCGATGAAATTATTCACTATGTTAGCGAACGGCGGCGTTTCATGCAGATTCGCACCTGCTATGATCCGATATGTTGCGAGCATGGGGGCATAAATTTCCATGGCCATCCAGCCATAGAAAGTGCCGTCGCCAAGGGCGCTGTCGGCACTGCCTCCCCAAGCGCCCATTGTAGTAACCATGCGCTCCCATGATTTTGCAAGTTGCTGGTAGTTTGCATCGATCTCGTAATTTTTTGTTTGTATTCCGGATGCATACATCAGTGTTTGGGTAACGTAATGTACTGCCGCGAGATTATGGGAGTCGAGAGGTTTTCTGGATAGGTTGGAGTAATAGCTGTCGCCATTTAGATTACCGTCGAGTTTGGTTGTGGTAATCTGTAATCGTTCGTTAATCGCAACAATCACTGTGTTAATTTGCGCTTCGGACATTTGGTTCTGCAACAGATCCAGGCCTAACGCCAGCGTGCTCATGATGACACGATTTGCTTGGTCATCAATATATTCGCTGGTAACACCGTCTAGCCCAGTTTTCCATGTTGCAGTGGCAACCATGCGGTCAATAGCCTTGGTGCGGTAACGGGCAATTGCCGTGGCGTCAAGGCTGGTATCCAAGTGCGATGCAAATGCTAGCCATTCCACTGCATTCATCTGTGCTTTTGCTACATTGAATGCTTGCTCTTTTGTTGCCGGCTCGGGTAAAACAACAGAGTTAGTGTAATCTTTATTGCCGATATCAACCTGTTTTGCTTGATAAAAATATTTGTCGAAAGCAGGCTTCTCCAGGCCCGCCGCGATTTTCTGCTGCAATATAGCGGCGGATATTGGCTGCTTGTTGGCATCGCGTGGTAAAACCCGCGGATGCGGACGTGCCATGACTGCTGCAATTACGGCACTTGCTGCAGGCATGTTCGCATATTTCATTTCGTTAAAAATGAAACGGCGTTCATTGCTTGTCTTTGCCTGGTTGTTTCTGTTGATGTATGATACCTTCCAAATATAAGAGCCGGGCGTCATAATATTTGACGGCAGGATAATACGTGGAGTGGTCGTGTTCGTCGTATAAACAACTTGTCTTGTGTTGTCGGAGTTTACGCGGCTCAGGGTGAAAGTCATATTAACCCCCGTTGCCATATCTGGTACTTGTGGCCAAACAAATATGGGCTGGGTTACTTTTACTTCTGTGCAATCGCGAGGTTCAATGCGTGGAACGAAATGATTCGTAAAAAAGTCCGCTGTGGTGAATGTGCAGCCGGGAACGTAAGCCTCTGTAATCCTTTCTCCATTAAGCATTTTCCCTGGTTGTGGCGTTATGGTTTTGGAGACGATGTTCCCGGCAATATCACTGACATCGAGCTTGTAACTCACTGCGCTGCTAGCTGCTGCCGATGGTATGACGACATTGGTCGAATTGCCAGTCACTGCAAGTCCGTTCAATATAATCCTAGTGGCACCCTCGACTTTCCAATACAAATTGATACTTTGCCCTGGGACGACATGGTTTGAATCGGAATAAAAATATTCGATTGTCGGAGCAGCCTGTGCTACTCCCATAAGAGAAATAGATAATGCAAGAAATTTGATCACGATGGACTCCGTTCAGGTCAGTATGAATACTCTTTGGCTTTACAGTCGAGAACGAGCAGAATGGAACTACCAAGTTACTAGTCTCTGAAAAATTTTTTGTAAAACCCATAAAATTATACGTGATAATTGCCTTATTTATAATAAAAACCGAATTATTTTCTAGACTTTGCTGATTTGATACAAAAATCTGTGAGAAGAGATAGCACGCGCTTGAAGCTGGGAGACTTGGTGCACTATCACGCATTGGGATTGCCGGAGCCGAGCAAGGCAGATGTGCGTCTCACCCGTACGTTAGTCCAGGCACTGAACTTTGTTGATATCCGTGTGGCGGACCACATTATTGTGGCCGAGACTCGACACACTCGTTCGCCGAACACCGTCAGGTATAAATTTTGAAGTGCTGACCGGCCGGATTGGGCCGATCATCGAGAGGCTATTACCGCGAGTCAGCTGCTGCTAATGCTGAACAAACTGTCCCTAAGTCTGTCGCCCCGGGCAATCAGGATGCGCAGACTGGAAATGGCAGCACGGCTGCTACCGCAGCACAGGACGCACAAGTTCAGGTGAACTGGCGCTCCATCGAGCGCGGCAATGCTCAGTGATCGGCAGCTTTAAGCCGTCACGACGGTAGTAGCCCTCACGGCTGCTTCGTTTGGACATGCCACTCAGCAGGTTGCAACTGCAACAGGGAAATGCAGTGTCGCGGTAGCTGCGTCCGTTCAGGCGAAAGTCGTCGTTAATAACTACTGTGACGAGACGACGGCTGCTACCGTAAGCAAACTAGGACCATAGCCGAGAAAACTGCAACGCGCATGCATCAGTTGGAAGCGGGTGAATTCCACCGTCGACCCATACGCCGATATCGCCAATAGCCATTTCGAAGATTTCTATTTTTTTTATCATCAGACACAATGTTGCTCGTTTTCAGTGCGCAATTATTGGTGCAAGCCAAGTGCTTCAATGACCGCTCCTGGCCGAAACCGGAAGTCAGCCGAAGCCTACTTTACCTTAGCTTGGCAGTGACGGCCAGCCAGCAGTGAGGCAGCGCGGCTCGTCTTCACAGCAACCTTATTAGTTCTTCTCGACTGTTGTTTTTCCTTTAATTCGCTACCGACTAGACTTTCGGGGGACTGCCAAACCGTCCAGCCGGTGTTATTTTTTTCACACCCAACGCAGCACCTAACTTCGAAAGGGCAATAAGTGAAAAACCTGAAACCGGTACGTAGTGTGATGTTCGCCGCCATCGCGGCATGCGCCATCGGCGGGGCCGCCAACGCGGCGGACCTGACCAAGACGATCACGCTGGCCGACGTGGCAAGCAATACGTATCTCAGCTGGGAAGGCAATACCATCGTGGAGGTGGACCTCGGTGCGCGCTCGCACCTGAACACATTCACCTGGGATGTCACGCTGACCGCCAACCAGGGCAGCATGATCAACGAGGCATATGTGCAGCTCAGCGACAGCCTGCAATGGAACCAGCTTTACTTCCTGCCCAGCTTCCTGGCCGATCCGAACGGAGGTTATCACGCAGGTACCGACCACTACACTGGCAGCGTGGATTTCCGCAACCTCGATACCGGTGCGGAGCACGGCGACTATAGCTTCAGCGTCGGCCAGGACGGCATCCTGCGCCTGGAGTTCGCGGAAAACATGGACGACCTGCCGGGTGCCGACGCCATCTGGAATTCGGCTACCTTCACGTTCGGCTATACCGTCGCCGCTGTGCCGGAACCGTCCACGTACGGCATGATGCTGTTGGGCCTGGGCGCAGTGGGCGTCGCGGCGCGTCGCCGCAAGAAGGCCAGTTAAAAGAAAAGGGGCCGCGAGGCCCCTTTTGAACGGCTAGCATAAAAACATCAAACGTCGATATTCCCCGCCCTCAGCGCATTCGTCTCGATAAAGTTCCTGCGCGGCTCCACATCGTCCCCCATCAGCGTCGTGAAGATCTGGTCGGCTGCGATGGCATCCTCGATCTGCACCTTCAGCAGGCGGCGCACGGTCGGGTCCATCGTGGTTTCCCACAGCTGTTCCGGATTCATCTCGCCCAGACCTTTATAGCGCTGCTTCGAAACGGTACGTTCCGCTTCGTCGCGCAGCCACTGCATCGCTTCGTGGAAGTCCCGCACGGTCGATTCCTTGGTGCGCTCGCCTTCACCGCGCCGGATGATGGCACCCTCGCCGATCAAACCGGTGAAGGTTGCGGCCGCATTCGACAGAACGCCATAATCGGCGCCGCTGACGAAGTCGGCGTCGATCGTCGACACGCGCACGTTACCGTGATGCATGCGTGCGATGCGCAGCATGTGCTTGTCGGACAGTTCATCCGAGCGCACCGACACGGTCACCGCCGGATCGTTGATGTTGTCGGCCAGCGCCTGGGCGGATGCCTGCGCCGCGTCGGTGGTCGACAGGTCGAGCTGTACGCCGGTCATGATGGCGGTCAGCGCGGCGCGGTCGATCACGCGGGTCAGGCGCAGCATCACGGCGTTGGCCAGGTTGTACTGGCGAGCCAGTTCGGTCAGCGGTTCGCCGGTGATCGGGTCGGCGCCGTCGCGCGGGGTCAGCACGGCGGTGTTCAGCGCCACCGTCATCATGTAGCTGGCTTCTTCCACGTCGTCCTTCAGGTAGCGCTCGTCGCGGCCGGCCTTCACCTTGTACAGCGGCGGCTGGGCGATGTAGATGTGGCCGCGTTCCACCAGCTGCGGCATCTGGCGGTAGAACAGCGTGAGCAGCAGCGTGCGGATGTGGGCGCCGTCGACGTCCGCGTCGGTCATGATGATGATGCGGTGGTAGCGCAGCTTCTCGACGTTGAACTCGTCCGGGCCGATCGACGTGCCCAGCGTGGCGATCAGCGTGGTGATCTGCTCGGAAGACAGCATCTTCTCGAAGCGCGCCTTTTCCACGTTCAGCACCTTGCCGCGCAGCGGCAGGATCGCCTGGAACTTGCGGTCGCGGCCCTGCTTGGCGGAGCCGCCTGCGGAATCACCCTCGACGATGTACAGTTCGGCCAGCGCCGGGTCGCGTTCCTGGCAGTCGGCCAGTTTCGACGACAGGCCCAGGCCATCCATCACGCCCTTGCGGCGCGTCAGGTCGCGGGCCTTGCGGGCCGCTTCGCGGGCGCGCGCCGCTTCGACGATCTTGCCGCAGATGATCTTGGCGTCGTGCGGTTTCTCCATCAGGAAGTCCGTCAGCGTCTTCGCCACGATCTCCTCGACCGGGCCGCGCACTTCGGAGGACACCAGCTTGTCTTTCGTCTGCGACGAGAACTTCGGCTCCGGCACCTTTACGGACAACACGCAGGTCAGGCCTTCGCGCATGTCGTCGCCGGAGATTTCCACTTTCGCCTTCTTGGCGAAGTCGTGCTCGTCGATGTACTTGTTGATCACGCGCGTCATCGCCGCGCGCAGGCCTGTCAGGTGGGTACCGCCGTCGCGCTGCGGGATGTTGTTCGTGAAGCAGAGTACCTGTTCATTGAAGGCATCGTTCCATTGCATCGACACATCCACGGAGATGTTCGTGTTCTGGTCCGACATGCGGTCGCCCGTGGCCTGGAACACGGTCGGATGCAGCACCGTCTTGGCCTTGTTGATGTACTCGACGAAGCCGCGGGTGCCGCCTTCGAACGCGAAGGTTTCATCCTTGCCGGTGCGCTGGTCGGACAGCTTGATGTTCACGCCGTTGTTCAGGAACGAGAGTTCGCGAATGCGCTTGGCCAGGATCTCGTAGTGGAATTCCACGTGGCTGAAGATTTCTTCGTCGGCCCAGAAGTGCACGTCGGTGCCGCGCTTATCGGTTTCGCCGATCACCTTGATCGGCGAAACGGCCACGCCGTCGCGGATCTCGATCTCGCGGTTCTGCGGCACGCCGCGCACGAATTCCATCTGGTGCACCTTGCCGTCGCGGCGCACGGTCACGCGCAGCAGCTTCGACAGCGCGTTGACGCACGAAACACCCACGCCGTGCAGGCCGCCGGACACCTTGTACGAGTTCTGGTCGAACTTGCCGCCCGCGTGCAGCTCGGTCAGCACGATCTCGGCGGCGGAGCGCTTCGGTTCGTGCTTGTCGTCCATCTTCAAACCGACCGGGATGCCGCGGCCGTTGTCGGTGATCGAGATCGAGTTGTCCGAATGGATCGTCACGTGGATCTCGGTGCAGTAGCCGGCCAGCGATTCGTCGATCGAGTTGTCCAGCACTTCGAATACCAGGTGGTGCAGACCGGTGCCGTCCGAGGTGTCACCGATATACATGCCGGGGCGCTTGCGAACTGCTTCCAGGCCTTCCAGGATCTGGATCGAGGAGGCGCCGTAATCTTCGGAGTTGACCTGCACTGGTACTAGGTTTGGGCGTTCGGACATGGACTACTTTCTCAATAAATTTCTGTTGATTCCAACTGTGCGAATGATCAGATCCGCATCGGCATCACGACATACTTGAAGTCGGGATTGTCCGGGATCGAGATCAGCGCGGACGAATTGCTGTCGCCCAGCGCCACGTTGACCTGGTCGCACTTCAGGTTGTTCAGCACGTCCAGCAGGTACGTGACGTTGAAACCGATGTCGAGGCTGTCGCCGCCGTAGTCGATTTCCAGTTCCTCGACCGCTTCTTCCTGGTCCGCGTTGGTGGACGAGATCTTCAGCGAACCCGGGCTGATGATGCAGCGCACGCCCTTGAACTTGTCGCTGGTCATGATGGCGGCGCGCTGCAGCGAGCGCAGCAGCTCATCGCGGCCGATCGTGAAGTCGTTCTTGTAGCCCTTCGGGATCACGCGCGTATAGTCGGGAAACTTGCCCTCGACCAGCTTGGAGATCAGTTCGATATCCGTGAAGCCCAGTTTCACCTGGTTGCCGGCGATATCCAGCTGTACGGGGTCGTCGTTTTCTTCCAGCAGGCGCTGCAGCTCGATGATCGTCTTGCGCGGAATGATCACTTCCTGGCGCGCGAACGCCTGTTCCGTCTTCACCTGGCAGAAGGCGAGGCGGTGGCCGTCGGTGGCGACCGCGATCACGTTCTCGCCGTCCAGCACCAGCAGCAGGCCGTTCAGGTAATAGCGGATGTCTTGCTGGGCCATCGAGAAATGCACCATGTTGAACAGGTGCTTCAGCGTTTTTTGCGGCAGCGTGAACGAGGCGTTGAAGGTTTCCGCCTGCTGTACGGTCGGAAATTCCTCGGCGGCCAGCGTCTGCAGCGCGAAACGCGATTTGCCGCTCTGCACCGTCAGGCGCTTGTTCACCAGCGTCAGCGACACGTCGCCCGATTCCGGCAGTGCGCGCAGGATGTCCAGCAGCTTGCGGGCGGCAACCGTGGTGCCGGCCACTTCCTCACCGGAGCCGATGCTGGCGTTGGTGGTGATCTGCACTTCCGTATCGGTGGACAGGAACGAGACCGCTTCGCCGTCCTTGCGGATGAGGATATTGGCCAGAATCGGCATCGTGTGCCGACGCTCGACAATACCGCTCACGATCTGCAGTGGCCGAAGAAGCGTATCTCGGGTGGTTTTGACCAGTTGCATAGATATCCTCGAAAAAAATTAATAACTCGATAAGTTGTAATGCTAATTGTTGCTGAGCTGGATGGCAAAGTGTTGAAGGAACGTCATTAACCCCAGAAGCAAACTTCCGGGGTCTGACCCGTCGGGGTCAGACCCCGGCAGCCGCTGTTGGGGTTAATGCAGCCATCAGCCTTTCAGCGTCTGCTCCAGCACGTGCAATTCATGGTTGCACTCCGGGTTCTTGGTGCGGTCCTGGGCGATCTTGCGCACGGCGTGCAGCACCGTGGTGTGATCGCGGCCGCCGAACAGCTCGCCGATTTCCGGCAGGCTCTTCTGCGTCAGCTCCTTGGCCAGGTACATCGCGATCTGGCGTGGCCGCGCGATGTTGGCAGGGCGGCGCTTGGAATACATGTCCGCGACCTTGATGTTGAAGAAGTCCGCCACCGTCTTCTGGATGTTTTCCACGCTGATCTGGCGGTTCTGCACGGAGAGCAGGTCTTTCAGCGCTTCCTTGACGATATCGATCGAAATGTCCTTGCCGTGGAAGCGCGAGTAAGCCAGGATCTTGCGCAGTGCGCCTTCCAGCTCGCGCACGTTCGAGCGCAGGTGCTTGGCCACGAAGAACGCCACGTCGTCGGACAGCGTCACGCCTTCCGACTTGGCTTTCTTCAGCAGGATCGCCACGCGCATTTCCAGCTCCGGCGGCTCGATCGCCACCGTGAGGCCGGAGTCAAAGCGCGAGATCAGGCGGTCGTCCATGCCCGTGATCTCTTTCGGATACGTGTCCGACGTGATGATGATCTGCTTCTTCGCGGCGATCAGCGCCTCGAACGCATAGAAGAACTCTTCCTGCGTGCGGCTCTTGCCGCCGAAGAACTGGATATCATCGATCAGCAGCATGTCCAGCGAGTGGTAGTAATGCTTGAAGTCGTCGAAGCCCTTGCGCTGATAGGCGGTGACCACGTCGCGCACATACTGCTCGGCGTGGATGTAGCGGATGCGCGCGCCCGGCTGGTCGGCCATCACCTGGTTGCCGATCGCATGGATCAGGTGGGTTTTACCCAGGCCCACGCCGCCGTAGAAGAACAGCGGGTTGTACGAAACGCCCGGGTTGTTGGCCACCTGGATCGCGGCGGCGCGCGCCAGCTGGTTGGCTTTACCCGTCACGAAACTGTCGAACGTGAGATCGGTGTTGATTTTGCTTTGCTCGCGGCCGCGCTGGTTCGCATACTCGTTGCCCGCCGGTGGCGTGACCGGATCGCCGGTGCGCACGTCCGCCGGATACATGGAGGGCGCGCCACCGCCGTTCGGCATGCCGCCGTTGTCGGTGTTCGTGCTGGCGCTCTCGGTCGGCTTGGGACGTGGCGGGTTCAGCGTTGGGTTCAACACGAACTGCACCTCGGTCGGCGCCTCCCAGTATTGCGATGCAAGGGCGGTGATGCGGCTGGCGAACTGGGATTTCACCCAGTCGAGCTTGAAGCGGTTGGGTGCCGCGATGCGCAGCTTGCCATTCTCATAATCGAGGGGCACCAGTGGCTTGATCCACGCGCTGAATTGTTGCGGAGTCAGCTCCAGTTCCAGTTGGGCGGAACAGGTCTGCCAGAAATTTTCCATGAATCGTCTATCTGCAAAAGCTTTGGGAGGGCAGCATGGGCCGGCTGCCAGATTGTTCAGGGGCGGCCCATATGCGCCACACGTAACACGCTATTCTACTCCCGAACCCCACAAGTTATCCACAGGGTTGTACCAGATTTTATCGAAAAATGGGGGCCAAAGGCCCGTCGCAGGCCGGTTCTGCTGTTGACAAGGCATGTCCGAATGCCGATAATTCAGGGTTCCCCGCCCGTACTCCGTGTTTTTTCAGTTTACGATCAGCGCGGATCCTTGCGGGCGATGAGATTGGCCAGCTTGTGCCGGACGTTGTGGGCATAAGTGCGCGAAATGTCATTGGCACCAATAACTGAAGGGATAACCTGGCGCCCGGCCTGACTCGTCAGCGGTGCGGCAGCCCGATTTTGCATTTTTTTGCTTCTTTAGCGAGACCAACATGAAACGTACTTACCAACCTTCCGTCGTGCGCCGCAAGCGCACCCACGGCTTCCGTGCACGTATGGCTACCCGTGGCGGCCGTCAGGTCCTGAACGCACGCCGTGCCAAGGGCCGCAAGCGCCTGGCTGTATAAGCCATCGCTTGTTCGCTGAGCGTGGACAGCAGTTCCAACGGCTCGACAGGCGAAGGTTCCCACGACTTCGCGCGCGCTCGGCGCATCGTTAAAACGGATGAATTTTCATCCGTTTTTCGTTTGCGCCCAGCCCAGAAAAGCGCGCACTTCGTGCTCTATACCCGCCCCAATCAGCTGCCAAATGCGCGGCTGGGCGTTGTCGTTGCCAAACGCCTGGCACCCCGCGCGGTCACGCGCAACACCATCAAGCGCGTAACGCGCGAGCTGTTTCGCACCACGGCCCTGCCGGCCATCGACTGTGTCGTGCGCCTGTCCAAGGCGGTCAACACCAAGGCCGGTCCGGCCACCAATGCGAAGCTGAAGGTCATGCTGCGCCTCGAACTGGTGCGCCTGTTCGAGGCCCAGGCGAAGGCGCGGCGATGAAATTGCTCGCGCTGCTGCTGCGTGGCTACCAGATCGCCATCAGTCCGCTGATGCCGCCCAGCTGCCGCTTCTTCCCAAGCTGCTCGAACTATGCGCTCGAAGCGCTGCGCGAGCACGGCGCGGCGAAGGGCGGCTGGCTGGCCGTGCGCCGCGTCTGCCGCTGCCATCCGTGGAACGCGGGCGGGTTTGATCCCGTACCGCCGAAGCATTCCCCAACCGCTTGCGGTTGCAACCACTCCTGATTTGACCCAATGGATCTCAATAAACGCACAATCCTGTGGATCGTCTTCGCTGTTTCACTGGTCGCCCTGTGGAATGAGTGGATGATCTCCACCGGCAGGCCATCCATGTTCGCGGCGCCGCCGCCGAAAACCGCACAGGCCGATGCCGGCAAAACCACGCCGGCCGGCACGCCAGCCGCCGTGGGCACCACGGCCGGCGCGGCCGCCGTGCCCGGCACCGCGGCACCGTTCCAGAGCCAGATCGTGACCATCACGACCGACGTGTTCAAGGTGGATATCGACACGCTGGGCGGCCAGATCAAGCGCCTCGAACTGCTCAAGTTCAAGGACAGCTTCGACAAGACCCGGAACCAGCAGCTGTTCCAGCAGACCGGCGATCGCGTGTACCTGGCTCAGACGGGCCTCGTGGGCGCGGCGAACCTGCCGAACCACAACACCGGCTTCACCGTTCGCCCGGGCCCGCGCGCGCTCGACAACGGCAACCAGGTGCAACTGGTGATGGATGCGGAACAGGGCGGCGTGCGCCTGACCAAGACGTTCACGTTCAAGCGTGGCGACTATGCGATCGACGTGCGTCACGATGTGACCAACACCGGCACGGCGCCGGTCAATCCTGAGCTGTACCTGCAGCTGGTCCACGACGGCAACAAGCCTGAAGGCTCTTCCTGGTTCAACCCGAGCTTCACCGGCCCGACGCTGTACACCGAAGCGGACCACTACAAGAAGCTGTCGTTCGAGAAGGTGGAGAAGGAAGACGCTTCGCGCCGCGAGAACGCGAACTTCGTGCCGGATCACCCGACCAAGGCCGACAACGGCTGGGTGGCGATCTCGCAGCACTTCTTCGTTTCCGCGCTGGTGCCGCAGGCCAAGCAGATGCACGACATCTTCACGCGTAAAGTCGGCCACAACACCTATTCGATCGGCGTGGTGCAGCCGCTGGGTACGCTGGCGCCGGGCGCCACCGTGTCGAACAACGCCAAGCTGTATTCCGGCCCGCAGGAAGAAACGGCGCTGGAACGCGTGTCGCCGGGCCTGGAACTGGTGAAGGACTACGGCATGCTGACGATCATCGCCAAGCCGATGTACTGGGTGATGGAAAAGATCCACAGTGCGCTGGGCAACTGGGGCTGGACGATCATCGCCTTCACGATCCTCATCAAGCTGATCTTCTTCCCGCTGTCCGCCGCCAGCTACCGCAGCATGGCGAAGATGAAGCTGGTCACGCCGAAGATGACGTCGATCCGCGAGCGCTTCAAGGGCGACCCGCAGAAGATGAACCAGGCGATGATGGAGCTGTACAAGACCGAGAAGATCAATCCGCTGGGCGGCTGCCTGCCGATCGTGGTGCAGATGCCGGTGTTCATCGCGCTGTACTGGGTGCTGAACTCGTCCGTCGAAATGCGCGGCGCGCCGTGGCTGGGCTGGATCACCGACCTGACCAAGCCGGATCCGTTCTTCATCCTGCCGGTGCTGTATGCGATCTCGATGTACGTAACGATGAAGCTGAACCCGCAGCCGGCCGATCCGATGCAGGCGAAGATGATGCTGTTCATGCCGCTGGCGTTCTCGGTGATGTTCCTGTTCTTCCCGTCCGGCCTCGTGCTGTACTGGGTCGTCAACAACCTGTTCTCGATCGCGCAGCAGTGGGTGATCACCAAGAAGATGATGCCGGACGCGGCGAAGTAACAGCTAACAGCCGAGCTTGTGTCAAGGGGCCTGACCCCATGACACGAACCCGGCAGTACCAGACAAAAACCCGTGCGCGACACGGGTTTTTTTTCGATCCATTAGAATTCCCTCATGAATCTCGATACTTTCCCCATCGCCGCCATCGCCACCGCTCCCGGCCGCGGCGGCATCGGCGTCGTCCGCGCATCCGGCAAGAACCTCGGCGGGCTGGCGCAGGCGCTGTTCAACGGCGCGGCCCTCAAGCCGCGCCACGCCACCTACCTGCCATTCACGCAGGCTGACGGCACCCTGATCGACCAGGGCATCGCGATCTGGTTCAAGGGCCCGCATTCGTACACGGGCGAGGACGTGCTGGAGCTGCAGGGCCACGGCGGCCCCGTGGTGCTGCAGATGCTGCTGCAGCGCGTGCTGGAAGCAGGCCACGATTTCGGCGTGCGCCTGGCCGAGCCGGGAGAATTCACGCGCCGCGCCTACATGAACGACAAGCTCGACCTGGCCCAGGCCGAGGCGGTGGCCGACCTGATCGACGCTTCCACCGAAGCGGCCGCGAAATCGGCCTCGCAATCGCTGTCCGGCGCGTTTTCCCAGGCGATCCACGCACTGGTCGGGCGCGTGACGCACCTGCGCATGCTGGTCGAGGCCACGCTGGATTTTCCGGAAGAAGAGATCGATTTCCTGGAAAAATCCGATGCGCGCGGCCAGCTGCGCGGCATCGTCGAAGCGCTGGACACGGTATTCCGCCAGGCTTCCCAAGGCGCGCTGCTGCGCGAGGGGCTGAACGTGGTGCTGGTGGGGCAGCCCAATGTGGGCAAGTCCTCGCTGCTGAACGCGCTGGCGGGGGCCGATGTGGCCATTGTTACCCCGATCGCGGGCACCACGCGCGACAAGGTCAGCGAAACGATCCAGATCGAAGGCATTCCGCTCAACATCATCGACACGGCCGGCATCCGCAGCCAGGACGAGGCGGTGGACCTCGTCGAGCGCATCGGCATCGAGCGCACCTGGGGCGAAGTGGGCAAGGCGGACGTGATCCTGCACATGCTCGACGCGAACCATGGCCCCACCCGCGCCGATGAATCGATCCTGGCCGGCTTCCCGGCGGGCGTGCCGGTGCTGCGCATCTGGAACAAGATCGACCTTTCCGGCCACAAGCCTTCGATCGACGCCAGCGACGATGCCACCCACATCTACCTGTCCGCCCACGATCATACCGGCATCGACCTGCTGCGAAAGGAGCTGCTGCGCATCGCCGGCTGGCAGCAGACCGGCGAATCGCTATACCTGGCCCGCGAGCGGCACCTGATCGCGCTGAAATCGGCCGCGCGCCACATGGACCTGGCCGGCCAGCATGCCGCGCAAAGCGACCAGTCGCTCGACCTGTTCGCCGAGGAGCTGCGGCTGGCGCAGGTGCAGCTGGCCACGATCACCGGGGCGTTCTCGTCGGACGACCTGCTGGGAGTGATCTTCAGCCGCTTCTGTATCGGCAAGTAAAACCGCGCGAAACATGGGAACGTACCGCATCGTTTGCGGACGCATCCCATGTTCGGGGTCACCGTAGCGAGGCAGCTGCAGCCGGCTCCCGGCCGGCACCCCGTTTCATCGAGTCGTCCAGGACGGGCAAGGCTGCCGGGCAGCTCGCAGAATCGCGTTGCGACCGTCGGCATGGCGTCGGCCATGCCCTGGCGTCGGACGATGAACTATCGCCACCGTCATTTCCATTAAAAAATTTTCTCTGACTATTCACATCGTAGCAACCACCGGATCATTGGCCCCATTGCGTGCGGTGGCGCACGAATCGGCCGCTGTTGACCTGATTTAATGCTGCTATGATTGATTTGAGCAACACAGTCTGTAGCGGCGAGCGGCAAGCTTTAGGGTGTTGATATTGGTCACGTTCGCATACTTCCACTGACGTAATCTTGCTAGCAGTTGATGTGTCTGGAGAGGGGAAGATCATGGAAGCGACCCAGGAACAGGCGGTGCCCGATGGTGTGGCGACGTTGATGCCGGTGATGGAAGCACCGCCGCGGCCACGGCACACATTGCCGCCGAAGGGATCGTGCTGGTATTGCGAGAAACCGCTCGACAGCGTCAAGCGGTTTTGCGGCAGGGACTGTGCGGCATCGTTCGACGAGGAATCCGAATATACCCGCTGATGTACGCGAGCGTTACCGGCGCCGCCGCATCCCTTCAGCGCGACGTCGTCAAGCGGGCGCGCTGCAGCGCCGTGAGCGCAGGTTCGAAGTCGTAATCCCGCGCCGCCGCCATGATGGCCTGCCAGGCGGCGGCACCCAGTGCTTTTTCGAGCACCGTCGCGTATTTTTCCAGCATGTCGATCGCCGTGGCGTTGCCTTCGTCGAGCAGCGTGCATACCTGGTCGAGCAATTCGGGAATGTTTCGTATCGCCGCCGGCATCGCGGCTGCGGCCGTTGAGGAGACGCCGGTATTTTCCGGCACCGGCACGGGCATGGCGGCATCGATGCGGGCCTGCACGCGCTGCAGGGCGCCTTCGAGATCGTCCAGCAACGCCTGCACCGGGTCGCCGCGCGACAGCGCCGTTTCCACCTCGGAGGCAATGGCCGCCACTTCGCCGGCGCCCAGCAGGCCGGCCGCGCCTTTCAGCGTGTGAATGGCAAGGTATGCGCCCGCCTCGTCGCCAGCGGCCAACTGCGCCGCCACCGTGCGCGGCGCCTGGAATTGCGCACTGAAGCGCTTCAATGCCTTGAAATAGATGCCGCTGTTGCCCATCAACCGCGCGATACCGCCATCGACATCGAGCACGGCTGGTTCGGTTGCCGCCCCGTCCGTCATTATTGCGTGGTGAATGACCAGTTGCGGGTGACGGCAACGCTGTCCACGGTACCGCGGAAAGAAACCTCGTAAGTGGTGCCGGCACTGAGCCGGGCGAGCGGCACGATGGCGGCCGCGGCTTCCGGCGTGTGCGAGTCCACCGCGGTTGCCAGCAGCCGCACGGGCAGCTCCGAACCGCCGCGCGGCTTGATCGTGAAGCTGGTCACGGTGAGCGTGGAGGAGATGTTCGCATGCACGCTGACCGGATAGCCCACCTCGTTCTGGTTCGGTACCGGGTCCGGCGATTCGCTGTCGCTCATGAAGTTGGCAGGCACCGCGGCCTGGCCATCGACCGGATACACCGCCACGCTGCCGCGTGCCAGGCCGGTTGCGTAACCGTTGCTGGCGGCAAAATTGGTGGTGAAGTAGGTGTAATTGGTGGCGCTGGACGCCCCCACGCCCATTTCGCGGAACACCGGTTCGAATACGAGAAAGCGGTGGTAGATCGCCGCGATGAGCTCTTCGGCATGGAAGAAGCCCGAGCGGTCGTTGGCGGCGGAGATCACTTCGCCATATGCCGATGGATTGACGATCCGGTAGCCGGCAGCGGTCAGGCGGTCGCCCGTCGTGACGCCGGTAAAGCCGGAATTGCCGCGCACCTGGTCGTGCGATACGGTATTGTTGAGCCGCAGGTAGTTCGAATGGCCCACGGCGGCGGTATCGATCAGCGTGTTGCGCGTCAGTGTCCCCAGGCCGACCTGGCTGCGGCGGTAATTGAACCATGCAAAACCATCGGCCGCCGTGTCGCCGGTGGCGATGGGGGCACCCGATTGCCCCGCAGGCGCAGCGGGTGTGGCAACGGGAGTGGCGGCCGTGGAAGGGGTGTCGTCACCACCGCCACCGCCGCAAGCGGCGAGCATCGCCGCCAGCAGCATGGCCGGCAACCCTGATTTCCATCGCAAATTACGCCCGTCCTTCAAATGCATGATCAGCTCCTGCTTTTTTCAAGGCCAACCCGGCCATTGCGCGATTCTATGCCAAATCGGCCGCTGCCGGGATACGGTTACCATTGTTACCATTGCACCAATCGGAACAGCGGACACGGGGCCGGCGTTACAATAAGGTTCATTCATTACGGGCCTGTCCATTGAAGAACACGCGCACAGGGCGCATGCAGCGCGCCAAATTCGCTTTGCCCAGCTTCGTCACGTTGCTGTCGATCGCCTGCGGTTTCGGCAGCATTGTGATTTCCGTGGACAATGCGCACGCCGGTTTTCCCGCCGATTACCGGCTCGCCGCGGCACTGCTGGTGTTGGCCGGCATCTTCGATGCGCTCGATGGCTTCGTGGCGCGTGCCACCGGCACCAGTTCAGAGTTCGGCGTGCAGCTCGATTCGATCGCGGACGTGATGAATTTCGGCGTCGGTCCCGCGATACTGCTGTATTGCTATGCGTTCGTGCAGATGGGGCCTGCCGATCCCGTCCTGCTGCGGGCCGGCGGACTGGCGGCCTTCTTCTTCGTGGCCTGCGGCGCGTTGCGGCTGGCCCGCTTCAACGTGAGCGTGGGGCGCACCGATCCGAAATATTTTGTCGGCATGCCGATCACCGCGGGCGCGGCGTGCGTGGCAGCGGTGGTGGTGGCATGGCCGTTTCCGCCGGAGACGAGCCTGCATGGCTGGCTGGTGGTGGTGCTGCTGTTCGCCGTGGGCAGCCTGATGGTTTCCACGATCCGCTTCCCCAGTTCGAAGCAGAAGAAGAGCGTGGCCGCACTGGTGCTGCTGCTGGTGAACGTGGGCCTGCTCGTCTGGCTGCGGTTCTATTACTTCGTGCTGTTCTTCGCGCTGTACATCGCCGCCACGCTGGCATTGAACCTGGCCTGGCGGAGCGGCTGGAAGGGCATTGCGCCGCCGCTCGTCTACGAGGAAGATTGACCGGGGCGATGAAACGGCAGTCGTCGGAGCGCGGCGGCCAGCTTGCCGCAACAGGCGACGGGGCACGGGGTGCCCCGTGCCATCAGGGTACTTCGTGCCCTTGCGCCGCGCGCAGGATCTCGAACCACTGGGTACGGCTCAGCGTGAAGTGCGTGGCGCGCACCGCTTCGGCAATCGCCTCGACGCGCCCGCTGCCCGTCAGCGGGATCGGCCTGGATGGCAATTGCATGATCCACGCGAACACCACGCTGCCGAACGATTGTTCCGTTTCACCGGCGATCCGGGCGATGGTGGCACGCAGCGGCCCGGTGGCGGCGTCGTCGCGGAACAGGCGGCCGCCGGCCAGCGGCGACCAGATCATCGGCGCCACGCGCCGATCCTGCAAGCCATCGAAGGTTTCATCGTACAGCGGCGCCGTATGCAGCGGCGAGAACTCCACCTGGTTCGTGGCGAGCGCAATGCGGCGGTGCAGGCTGTCGAACTGGTGGCGGGTGAAGTTCGATACGCCGAAATGCTTCACCTTGCCCGCCGCGCGCAGGTGTTCGAAGGTTTCGGCAATCTCGTCGAAATCCATCAGCGGATCGGGGCGATGGATCAGCAGCAGATCGAGGAAATCGGTGCGCAGCGCCCTGAGCGAGTTGTCGACCGACGCCGTGATATGGGCCGCCGACGTGTCGTACTGCTTGACCGTATGCTCGGAGCGCGCCGGCGACACCAGCTTGATGCCGCACTTGCTCACCAGCTGGATGCGTTCGCGCAGCGCCGGCCGCAAGGCGAGCGCTTCGCCGAACAGCGCCTCGACACCGTAATTGCCGTAGATGTCCGCATGGTCGAAGCTGGTGACGCCCAGTTCGATGCAGCCCTCGATCAACGCCAGGCGCTCCTGCGGCGACATCTTCCATTCCCCCATGCGCCACATGCCGGCAACGATGCGCGACAGCGCGAGACCATCTTCGGAAGTGCGGACGGCGGGGCAGGAAGAATGCTTCGTCATGGCGGGTAACTTTCTGATTGAGGGGAGCTCAAATTATAGAGCGCACAGGGAGCGCACGCGCACAAAAAAGCCCGCCGGCGGCGGGCTTTTTAATAGCTTGCTTCAGCAGCCTGCGCGGCTTATTTCAGCCACAGGCGCATCGAATCCCACGCGCGGCCGAAGATCGAAGCCTGTTCCACCGTTTCCAGCGCAACGACCGGCAGTTCGAGCAGCGGTTTGCCATCGACCATCATCTTCAGCTTGCCCACGTTGGCGCCTTCCGCCAGCGGAGCCACCAGCGGATCTTTCCGCTCCAGCACCGGCTTCATCTTGGCAGCGACACCCTTCGGCACGGTGACCATCACATCCTGGCGGAAGCCGATCTTCATGGTGCCCTTGGCGCCTTTCCAGATCTGCGGCGTGTCCACGGCCTGGCCCTTCGAATACAGCTTCACGGTGTCGAAGTTCTGGAAGCCCCAGTTCAGCAGCTTCTGGCTTTCGGCCGTGCGGGTAGCGTCGGAATTGGTGCCCATCACCACCGAGATCAGGCGGCGTTCCAGGTTGCCGTTCGGGCGCTTGGCCGAGGCCACCATGCAGTAGCCGGCCGATTCCGTGTGGCCGGTCTTCATGCCGTCCACGGTCGGGTCGAGCCACAGCAGGCGGTTGCGGTTCGGCTGCGTGATCTTGTTGTAGGTGAAGCTCTTGACCGAGTCGATCTTGTAATACTGGGGGAACTCCAAAATCACGTGCTTGGCCAGCACGGAAAGATCGCGCGCCGTGGTGTAGTTGTCCGGGCTGGGCAGGCCGTGCGGATTGGCGAAGCGCGTGTTGGTCATGCCCAGGCGTTGTGCCTCGCGGTTCATCAATGTGACGAAGGTGGCTTCGTCGCCGGCCACCGCTTCGGCCAGCGCCACGGCGGCATCGTTGCCCGACTGGACCATCAGGCCGTGCAGCAGGTCGTTGATCGACACGGGAACGGCCGGGTCGATGAACATCTTCGAGCTGGAAGAGTCCACTTTCCATGCGCGCACGGAGACGTTGACCTTCTGGTTGATATCGAGCTTCTTGTCGCGCAGCGCTTCGAAGGTAATGAACGCCGTCATGATCTTCGTCAGCGACGCCGGCTCGACACGCATGTTCGGGTCCTGCGCGGCGATCAGCTGGCCACTGGTGGCATCGAGCAGCAGCCAGGACTTGGCGGCAATCGTCGGGGCAGGGAGGGTTTGTGCTACGGCGGAGGAAAGTAACAGGACACTGGAAGCCAGTGCCGCGAGCAGTTTTTTCATGGATCTGGAATCTCTATGTGGAGCGCCTAAGAAAGCTTGAAGCGGGGACCATTTCATTCAACGAAAAAATGGCCCGGACATTATAGGCGCTCACGCGTCCTCGGTGTCGTCCCGTTGTTGCGCCCGGCCCAGCCACAATGCGGTCACCCAGCTCTTGATGTGATTGAGCTTGCGATGGAAGAAATGGTCCGCGCCGGGAATCACCAGCACCGGCACATCCTGGGGACGGGCCCAGTCGAACACCGCCTGCAGCGGGATCGTGTCGTCGTTCTCGCCATGGATCAGGATCGTGTTCGGCGCGATGTCGGCCATCTGCCACTTGCCGGCCGCAGCGCCCACCAGCACAAGGCCTTCGACCGGGGTGCCGGCGGCGGCAAGGCGCTGCGCCAGCTGCGACTGCACGTAGGTGCCGAACGAGAAGCCCGACAGCGCCACCGGCAGGTCGGGAAATTGCTCGACCATGTGGCGGTACAGCAGTTCCATGTCGTCCGTCTCGCCATGACCGCGGTCATGTTCGCCTTCGGACTGGCCCACGCCGCGGAAATTGATGCGCGCCACCGCATAGTCGAGCGCCACGAAGGCGCGCGCCAGCGTTTGCGCGACCTTGTTTTCCATCGTGCCGCCATACAGCGGGTGCGGGTGCGCCACCAGGGCGATGCCGCGCGGCTTCCTGCCGTCCAGCGGCAGGTCGATCAGGCCCTCCATCAGGCCGGCATTGCCCTGCATCGTGAAATGCTTGGTGTTCTTGTTCATCATTACTTGATCTTGAGCCTTTCCACCGGTTGGCCACCGACCAGGTGGCTGTCGATGATTTCATCGATGTCGGAGTTGTCCACGTAGGTGTACCACGTGCCTTCGGGATAAACGACGAGCACGGGGCCGTGTTCGCAGCGGTCCAGGCAGCCGGCCTGGTTGATCCGCACGCCGCCGGCGCCATTGATGTCCAGTTGCTTGCAGCGCTTCTTCGCGTGTTTCTGTGCCTGCTCGGCGCCGCGCGGGCCGCAGCTTTCGCGGCCGTCGTCCCGCGTGTTCATGCAGAAGAACACATGGTGTTTGAAGTAGGGAGTCTCGCTCATGCTTGCCTCGTTTTGCGTCAAGCCGTAATGATACCCGCGATCAGGGCTTATTGAGTTTATGGGATGGCAGCCACAGGAACCACAGCGCGCAGAAGGGCCACAGTAGCGACAGGAACTGCGCCGCGCCATTGAAATTCAGGAACTTCCCTTGCACCCATGCCTGCATGGTGGCGCTGAAATACGGGTTCACCGGCGTGCTGTTGACCACCACGATGCCCAGCAGGATGGTGGCGATCGCCAGCCGCCGCTGCGCCGCCAGCGGTGCGAATGCCAGGCCGGCGACCATGATGCCGCCGATCAGGAAGCCGCCTTGCGCACCGGGCGTGACCCAGGCATACGCATTGTCGGGCGTGAACAGCAGGGCCGAAGCCAGCGTCTTCGTCACCACGGCCGCTGCCAGCAGCGCCGCCGCCAGCAGCAGGCGCGGCGCTGGCCGGCGCATGAGGCACAGCAGTGTCAGCGCCGCGCCGACCATGCCGCAGGCGGTGATCATGGTTTCGGACAGCCAGTATTGTTCCACCGTCAGTTCCGGATCGGGGCGCACCCAGGCCAGCAGGTCGATGTCCATTTCCAGCAGGTCGCTGGCCCAGCCGGACAGCGTGGGCAGCACCTGCCCCTGGCCGAACAGGAACGAGGTGGGATAGATCTGCGCCAGCGGCCACAGCGCCACCAGTACCAGCCCCTGGCTGGCGTGCAGCGCGAACCAGCGCTGCCGCAGGCGGTACAGGTGGCTGGTATCGAGCAGCTTGCGCGCGGTGAGCACGCCGATCAGGCCGCCCAGCGCGCAGCCCGCCGCGTTGGTATAGAAGTCGAGGTTCGACGATACGCGGCTGGGCAGGTAGGTCTGCACCGCTTCCATCAGGCCCGACACGAAGGCGCCCAGGATGGCGGCGGCGATGAAGGCCAGGATGCCGCGCAGGGCGGGGTGCAGCGCATACGCGATCAGCATGCCGAACGGAACATAGCCGATCACGTTGATGATCGCATCGAACTTGGTCCAGTAGCGCGGCATCGCCGTATGCTCGAGGAAAATCGTCGGCGACAGCCCCTGGTTGTGCCAGCCGGTGAACGGGTACCAGCTGGCATAGATGATCAGCAGCAGGTAGGCGAGCAGGCTGGCACGGGCCACGGGCGAACCGCGCTGCGGCCTGGTCTCCGGCACCGGGCCAGGCGGCGCGGCAGGCGGCGGCGGGGCCGCCGCGGCGCCGGCGTGTTCGTCCCCGGTCATGTTCAGCGCGGCGGCTGCGTGGCCAGCCAGGCGAGAAGATCGGCCGCGATCGCATCCGACGTGGCGGCCAGCGCGCTGGCGCCGCCGGCCGCATCCGCGCTGGGCGCATCGGCCGAGCGGGTGAACGTGCGCTGGTCCACCAGCAGGTGGCCGCGGAACAGCGAAGCGCGCAACGAAATATTGGCGGTGCTTTGTGTGGCGCTGGCGAAGTTCTGCGAGAACTCGTCCATGTCCAGGCGCAATAGCGGTAGCCCGCCGGTGGCGTCGGTGGTGGACAGCACTTTCACGCCGCCCTGGGCGATGCGGGCCTTGAGCCGTTGCGACAGCAGCTGCAGCGGCGTGGCGGCCCAGCGGTTGTATGCATAGGGCAGCGCCTGCTGCGCATTGGCATACATCAGGCGGTAGAACATGCGGTCGGTGTCGAGCGTGGCGGGGCCGTTCACGTCCGCCACCACCAGCGCCGGAAAGCTGGCCGCGGCGGGCATTGCCGTCACCGGCGCGGCCACCGGGCCGAAATCGAAGCTGGTGGGCGCCGGGGCCTTGGTCGAGGCGCAGCCGGTCAGCAAGGCGGCACAGGCCACGGCGATCGTCGCGATCGTGGCGCCGGGCCGGGTGGGGGAGCGGAGCGGGGAGTGGGGCATGGTGTCGTTCATCGCGTGGTTTTCACTCCATTATTGCCTGGCCGGCGCAGCGAAGCCGGGTTCGCCCGGGCCGGGCGTGATATCGGGTGCGCCGAACAGGATGCTTTGCGGGCGGTCGTTCAGGGTGTTCATCGTGCGCCGCACGGCGCGCATCGACGAGCGGGTTTCGTCGGTCAGCGCCGTGATGCCCGGCAGCGTTTCCAGCTGCGCGCCGGTCGTCACCGCTTCCACGCCGTTGACGGCACGGTCGACGGAATCGCCGATGCGTGTCAGGGTGCCGTCCGGGCCATGCAGGCTTTGCGACAGCGCCGTCACGTCCCGCGCGAGCGTGTTGACCGAATCGATCGCCGTTTCCGCCTTCGTGGCCAGCGCCGGCAGCTTCTCGATGGTGGGCCCCAGCTGGTCCGGCAGCGCCTTGTAGCGGTTGACGGTTTCGCTCACGTCCGAGAATGCTGCCAGGATGGTCTTGCGGTTGTCGTCGCTCAGCAGGTCGTTCAGCTTTTCCGTCACCTTTTCCGCCTGCGACAGGATCGCGGTACCGCGCTTTTCCAGCTGGTCCAGCAGGCCGGGACGCAGCGGAATGCGGGCCGGATCGTCGGCATTCGTGGCCAGACGCGGCGAGCCCACCGATTCGTCGTCGAGCTGGATGTAGGCGATGCCGGTCACGCCCTGGTAGCCTAGCGTGGCATAGGTGGTTTTCGTGATCGGCGTGGCCGGATCGATCGCCAGGTGGACCAGGATCTGGCCTGCCCGCTGCGGATCGAAGTCGATGCCGTCGACCTTGCCCACCTCGAGGCCGCGGTAGCGCACGGCCGCCTGCGGGTTCAGGCCCGGCACGGCCAGCGTGGTGGCCAGCAGGTAGGGATCGTATTCCACGCGGTCGCGGTTGAACCAGATGCCGAACAGGACGGCGGCCACGAGCAGCGTCAGCGTGAAGATGCCGGTCATGAAGGCGTGCGATCGGTTTTCCATATGTGCTCCTTAATTGGTACAGGCCCGGTGCAGGCGCCTACTCAAGGGCTTCCAGGGCGCGCTTGCCGCGGTCGCCCAGGAAGAATTCCTTGATGAACGGGTGATCGAAGCGGATCACGTCGTGCGTCGGCCCCACCGCGATCACGTGTTTTTCAGCCAGCACCGCGATCCTCGTCGACAGTGCGAACAGCGTATCCAGGTCGTGCGTCACCATCACCACGGTCAGGCCCAGTTCGCGGTGCAGCGACTTGATCAGCGAAACAAAGCTTTCCGAGCGATCCGGGTCGAGGCCGGCAGTGGGCTCGTCCAGGAACAGCAGCTTCGGCTCCAGCGCCAGGGCACGGGCCAGGGCCACGCGCTTGACCATGCCGCCGGAAAGGTCGGAGGGCATCTTGTTCGCATGCTCCGGACCAAGGCCTACCATGTTCATCTTCAGCAGCACGGCGTCGCGCACCAGCGCGTCGGGCAGCACGCGCAATTCGCGCATCGGCTGGGCGACGTTCTCGAACACCGTGAGCGCCGAATACAGCGCGCCTTCCTGGAACAGCATGCCCCAGTGGTTGCGCAGCAGTTGCAGCTGGGCGGGCTTGGCTTGCGTGATGTCCTCGCCGAACACGCGCACGCAGCCTTGCGACGGGCGTTCGAGACCCAGCATCTGGCGCAGCAGCACGGTCTTGCCGGTGCCGGACCCGCCGACGATCGACATGATCTCGCCCGGCTCGATCGTCAGGTTCAGGTCGTTGTGAATGACGGTCTTGCCGAACTTCGTCTGCAAATGGGTGATCTCGACGACGGGCACGCTGCCGTCGAGCGTCAGTTCGCTCGGCTCTTCGGAGCAGCTGCGGCCGGCGTCGTCGATCTCGTCCATCAGAACCCCACCCCGTTGAAGACGATCGCGAACACGGCATCGGCCAGGATCACCACGGTGATCGCCGTGACGACGGACGTGGTGGTGCCGCGGCCGAGGCTCTCGGTATTGGGCTGGATGCGCAGGCCGAAGTGGCACGACACGAGCGCGATCAGCATGCCGAATACCGCGCCCTTGCCCAGGCCGATCATGTAGTTCGCCAGCGGCACGGCGTCCGGCAGCTTCTGGATGAAGTAGCGGGCCGAGAGATTCAGTTCCAGCTTGGCCGAGACCATGCCGCCGATCAGGGCCGCCGTGTCGGTCCAGATCACCAGCAGCGGCATCGAGATCGCGAGCGCTACCACTTTCGGCATCACCAGGCGGAAGCCGTGCGAGATGCCCATGACGAGCATCGCATCAAGTTCCTCGGTAACCCGCATCACGCCCAGCTGCGCCGTGATCGACGAGCCGGAGCGCCCCGCGACCAGGATCGCGGCCAGCAGCGGGCCCAGTTCGCGGATGATGCTCATGCCGAGCAGGTTGACCAGGTAGATATCGCCGCCGAAATTGCGCAGCTGCTGCGCGGACAGGTAAGACAGCACCACGCCGATCAGGAAGCCGACCAGCGCGGTGATGCCCAGGGCCTGGAAGCCGGCATGGAAGATGTTCGCGGAGATCTCCTTCCACGGCCCGCGTTGCGGCGCGGCGATGAAGCGCCACAGGTCCTGCACCACCTGCCCGATCAGCCGCACGAAGCCTTGCAGGTGCTCGGCGAAGTGCAGCACGCCGCCGCCCAGCGTGGCGATCCAGTTCATGCGGTGGGTGCGGTGGCGCGGCAGCTCGAGCTTGCCCGTGGCCTCCAGTCGCTTGAAGAATTCCTCCTGGCCGGGCGCGAGCTTCAAGGCGGCGGGCCGCTTGTAGTCCCAGGCCTGCCAGAACAGCTGCGCGCCGATGTGGTCCATGCTGTCGATCGCGGAGAGATCCCATTGCGCATCCGCGCTGGCTTTTGCCAGTTGCGCCGTGATGACCTTGATGGTCTTGCGGTGGGCCAGCGCGTGGACCTGCCATGTGCCATCGGCGGCCACCGTCGCTCCCGACGCGCCGCCGGGCTCAAAAGTTAGGGTTGGCTCTTGTGCAATGGGCATGTCGCCAGTGTAAGTGAGATTCGTTTCGTTCGCTACCGGGCCTGTCGGAAGAGTGTGTTCGAACGCACTTAGGCGGCCCTATGCCGCCAGGTGCCTGGCCTGGCGCTGCGGTGCCGCCATTCCTGGTACCGGTGCCGTCTTCTGTTTCACGCCATGGCCGTCGTTTGCCAGCAGGCCCGCCACGTCGGGCACGCCCCGCTGCTGCAGGTACTTGCCCACCAGGGAGGCCAGGCGGTCCAGTGCGATCCGGTGGGTGGCGTCCGTGTTCGCATACAGCCAATCGGAGAAAGCCATGAAATTCGCGAACGGTTGTGCGCCCAGCAGCACTGGCGTCATATGCGTGAAGCGGCCCGAATTGGCCACCAGGTCCCAGTAGCGGGCGAAGCGCACCAGGCGCTGCATGGTGGAGAAGTCGATATCCCTGTTCGCCAGGATCGTGTAAGGCGGGTACGGGTCGAATACCAGCCCGAACGCTTCCGTGTGACGGATGATCGGCGTGCCGCGCAGACGCTTCAGGATGCCGAACTGGATCTCGTGCGGGCCGAGGGCCCATAATTTGTCGAAGCCCTCGGCAAAGCTGTCGACTGTTTCGCCGGGCAGGCCGGCGATCAGGTCCACGTGCATGTGCACGTTCGAGTGCTCGCACAGCCAGCGGATGTTGGCTGCCGCCTTGTCGTTGTCCTGCTTGCGGGAGATATTGCCCTGTACCGCCGGATTGAAGCTCTGGATGCCGATCTCGAACTGCAGCGCACCAGGCGGGAATTTGGCGATGCCTTCCTTCAGGGCGTCCGGCAGGTGGTCGGGTACCAGTTCGAAGTGGGCGTATACCGGATCGTCCGGGGCGGCGGCCAGCTTGTCGAGAAAGAACTGCATGATCTTCAGGCTGGTCTTGATGTTCAGGTTGAACGTTCGGTCGACGAACTTGAAAACGCGCGCGCCGCGCGCGTGCAGTGCTTCCATCTCGGCCAGGAAAGTATCGATGTTGAACGGCCAGGCCGTCTTGTCGAGCGCTGAAAGGCAGAACTCGCACTTGAACGGGCAGCCGCGCGAGGCTTCCACGTACAGCGTGCGGTGGGCGATGTCGGCGTCGCTATACAAGGCATAGGGAAGGGCGATGTCGGCCATCGGCGGCTGCACGCCCGTATGGACTCTCATCAGCGGCTTCGGCCCCTGCAGGATATCGCGGCACAGCTTGGGAAAAGTGACATCGCCCCAGCCGGTGACCACGTAGTCCGCCAGCTGGACGATCGGCTGTTCGTTTGTTTCGTGCGAAACCTCCGGCCCGCCCAGCACGATCACGATATGCGGCGCCACGCGCTTGAGGGTGGCGACCAGCTTCGTGGTCTCCTCCACGTTCCATATATAGATACCGAAGCCGACGATCTTCGGATCGTGCGCAAGGATGCGCTCCACCATCTCGGTGGTCTTGGCGCCGATGACGAATTCCTGGATGGCGGTTTCATCGCGCAGGTCGCCCATGTTGGCAAGCAGGTAGCGCAGGCCCAGTGACGCATGGGTATAACGGGCGTTGAGGGTGCAAAGCAGGATCGTCATGGCAAGGCGGCAGTGAATCGCGAAACCACGCATTTTACTCTTGCGCGATAGTCGGCGTTTCGTTATAGTTCTGTCCCTCGCAGCGAACAACGACGCAGCGGGATGCTGAAGGCGCCCAGGCGCTGACAGCGAAGCGCCGCAGTGCGGTGCTGAACGAGGGGTTGACGAGCTGCACGAAACACCGCATAATCTCATCTCTCTGCTGCTGACAAACACAACGCTTTGTCGCCGGGTCTGAAAGATCCGCAGCAAGCCTTCAAGGGCAGAATTCTTTAACAATCAACAGTCGATAAGTGTGGGCGTTTGATGATGTGCCCGGGGCTTCGGTCCCGACAGCTCAAAATATAGCATCAAACGCTCATAAGAAATAAACGTAACTCTCGCAAGAGGGTTCGTCAGTATTTTGAATGGGCGACCAAGTCAGCAATGACTTTAAACAGAGATTAAACTGAAGAGTTTGATCCTGGCTCAGATTGAACGCTGGCGGCATGCTTTACACATGCAAGTCGAACGGTAACAGGGAGCTTGCTCCGCTGACGAGTGGCGAACGGGTGAGTAATATATCGGAACGTGCCCAAGAGTGGGGGATAACGTAGCGAAAGTTACGCTAATACCGCATACGATCTAAGGATGAAAGCAGGGGACCGCAAGGCCTTGTGCTCCTGGAGCGGCCGATATCTGATTAGCTAGTTGGTGAGGTAAAGGCTCACCAAGGCGACGATCAGTAGCTGGTCTGAGAGGACGACCAGCCACACTGGAACTGAGACACGGTCCAGACTCCTACGGGAGGCAGCAGTGGGGAATTTTGGACAATGGGGGCAACCCTGATCCAGCAATGCCGCGTGAGTGAAGAAGGCCTTCGGGTTGTAAAGCTCTTTTGTCAGGGAAGAAAAGGGTACGGCTAATATCCGTGCCTCATGACGGTACCTGAAGAATAAGCACCGGCTAACTACGTGCCAGCAGCCGCGGTAATACGTAGGGTGCAAGCGTTAATCGGAATTACTGGGCGTAAAGCGTGCGCAGGCGGTTTTGTAAGTCTGTTGTGAAATCCCCGGGCTTAACCTGGGAATGGCAATGGAGACTGCAAGGCTAGAGTTTGGCAGAGGGGGGTAGAATTCCACGTGTAGCAGTGAAATGCGTAGAGATGTGGAGGAACACCGATGGCGAAGGCAGCCCCCTGGGTCAAGACTGACGCTCATGCACGAAAGCGTGGGGAGCAAACAGGATTAGATACCCTGGTAGTCCACGCCCTAAACGATGTCTACTAGTTGTTGGGTCTTAATTGACTTAGTAACGCAGCTAACGCGTGAAGTAGACCGCCTGGGGAGTACGGTCGCAAGATTAAAACTCAAAGGAATTGACGGGGACCCGCACAAGCGGTGGATGATGTGGATTAATTCGATGCAACGCGAAAAACCTTACCTACCCTTGACATGTACGGAATCCCCAAGAGATTGGGGAGTGCTCGAAAGAGAACCGTAACACAGGTGCTGCATGGCTGTCGTCAGCTCGTGTCGTGAGATGTTGGGTTAAGTCCCGCAACGAGCGCAACCCTTGTCATTAGTTGCTACGAAAGAGCACTCTAATGAGACTGCCGGTGACAAACCGGAGGAAGGTGGGGATGACGTCAAGTCCTCATGGCCCTTATGGGTAGGGCTTCACACGTCATACAATGGTACATACAGAGGGCCGCCAACCCGCGAGGGGGAGCTAATCCCAGAAAGTGTATCGTAGTCCGGATTGTAGTCTGCAACTCGACTGCATGAAGTTGGAATCGCTAGTAATCGCGGATCAGCATGTCGCGGTGAATACGTTCCCGGGTCTTGTACACACCGCCCGTCACACCATGGGAGCGGGTTTTACCAGAAGTAGGTAGCTTAACCGCAAGGAGGGCGCTTACCACGGTAGGATTCGTGACTGGGGTGAAGTCGTAACAAGGTAGCCGTATCGGAAGGTGCGGCTGGATCACCTCCTTTCTAGAGTAGGCACGGTTCCTCGGGACCCTTGCTCACCAAACGTCCACACTTATCGACTGTCGAATGAAGAAGAAACAGTAGCACCGCTGGAAGTGTTGTCACTAAGCGCGGGTCTGTAGCTCAGCTGGTTAGAGCACCGTGTTGATAACGCGGGGGTCGTTGGTTCGAGCCCAACCAGACCCACCACGTAGTACCCCAGGGGGATTAGCTCAGCTGGGAGAGCACCTGCTTTGCAAGCAGGGGGTCGTCGGTTCGATCCCGTCATCCTCCACCACGTTTTCGAGATGTCAAATCTAAGTCCCGAGATTTAGATTTGATCTTTTAGAGATCACTGCTGTTTCGTTCTTTAACAATCTGGAAGAAGTAAAGTTTTATTGAATGTGCGAGACATCGCATGTTCAGGGTAGTAATAAAGCTCATCAGAAACACAGTAGTAAATGCTTGATACCGATAGCCGTCAAGGTTATAGGGACAAGTGAATAAGTGCACATGGTGGATGCCTTGGCGATTACAGGCGATGAAGGACGTAGAAGTCTGCGATAAGCTTCGGGGAGCTGACAAACGAGCATTGATCCGAAGATTTCCGAATGGGGAAACCCACCCTTTTAGGGTATCACTCACTGAATACATAGGTGTGTGAGGCGAACGCGGCGAACTGAAACATCTAAGTAGCTGCAGGAAAAGAAATCAACCGAGATTCCCAAAGTAGTGGCGAGCGAAATGGGATGAGCCTGCATATGATAGTCGGACTGGTAGTGGAAGCCTCTGGAAATAGGCGCCATAGTGGGTGATAGCCCCGTACGCGAAACCAGACCGGTGGTACTAAGTATGCGACAAGTAGGGCGGGACACGAGAAATCCTGTCTGAACATGGGGGGACCATCCTCCAAGGCTAAATACTCGTAATCGACCGATAGTGAACCAGTACCGTGAGGGAAAGGCGAAAAGAACCCCGGGAGGGGAGTGAAATAGATCCTGAAACCGTGTGCATACAAACAGTCGGAGCGGACTTGTTCCGTGACGGCGTACCTTTTGTATAATGGGTCAGCGACTTACATTCAGTAGCGAGGTTAACCGAATAGGGGAGCCGCAGAGAAATCGAGTCCGAACAGGGCGCTAGTTGCTGGGTGTAGACCCGAAACCAAGTGATCTATCCATGGCCAGGTTGAAGGTGCGGTAACACGCACTGGAGGACCGAACCCACTAATGTTGAAAAATTAGGGGATGAGCTGTGGATAGGGGTGAAAGGCTAAACAAACTTGGAAATAGCTGGTTCTCTCCGAAAACTATTTAGGTAGTGCCTCAAGTATCACCATCGGGGGTAGAGCACTGTTATGGCTAGGGGGTCATCGCGACTTACCAAACCATTGCAAACTCCGAATACCGATGAGTGCGAGCTTGGGAGACAGACATCGGGTGCTAACGTCCGGTGTCAAGAGGGAAACAACCCAGACCGCCAGCTAAGGTCCCAAAGATTGGCTAAGTGGAAAACGAAGTGGGAAGGCTAAAACAGTCAGGATGTTGGCTTAGAAGCAGCCATCATTTAAAGAAAGCGTAATAGCTCACTGATCGAGTCGTCCTGCGCGGAAGATGTAACGGGGCTAAGCCAGTCACCGAAGCTGCGGATATTTTTCTTGGTATTCATACCTTGATCGATATGGTAGGAGAGCGTTCTGTAAGCCTGCGAAGGTGTCTTGTAAAGGATGCTGGAGGTATCAGAAGTGCGAATGCTGACATGAGTAGCGATAATGCGGGTGAAAAGCCCGCACGCCGTAAGCCCAAGGTTTCCTGTTCAACGTTCATCGGAGCAGGGTGAGTCGGCCCCTAAGGCGAGGCAGAGATGCGTAGCTGATGGGAAGCAGGTTAATATTCCTGCACCGTCGTATGATGCGATGGGGGGACGGATCGCGGAAGGTTGTCTGACTGTTGGAATAGTCAGTTTCTGTTTCATAGAAGGTGCTTAGGCAAATCCGGGCACGTAATTCAAGGGAACGGGACGAGCGGCCAAGTGCTGCGAAGCAATCGGAAGTGGTTCCAAGAAAAGCCTCTAAGCTTCAGTCATACGAGACCGTACCGCAAACCGACACAGGTGGGCGAGATGAGTATTCTAAGGCGCTTGAGAGAACTCGGGAGAAGGAACTCGGCAAATTGGTACCGTAACTTCGGGAAAAGGTACGCCCCGGTAGCTTGAATGGTTTACTCCATGAGGGCGAAAGGGTTGCAATAAAATGGTGGCTGCGACTGTTTAATAAAAACACAGCACTCTGCAAACACGAAAGTGGACGTATAGGGTGTGACGCCTGCCCGGTGCTGGAAGATTAAATGATGGGGTGCAAGCTCTTGATTGAAGTCCCAGTAAACGGCGGCCGTAACTATAACGGTCCTAAGGTAGCGAAATTCCTTGTCGGGTAAGTTCCGACCTGCACGAATGGCGTAACGATGGCCACACTGTCTCCTCCCGAGACTCAGCGAAGTTGAAATGTTTGTGATGATGCAATCTACCCGCGGCTAGACGGAAAGACCCCATGAACCTTTACTGTAGCTTTGCATTGGACTTTGAATCAATCTGTGTAGGATAGGTGGGAGGCTTTGAAGCGGGGACGCCAGTTCTCGTGGAGCCAACCTTGAAATACCACCCTGGTTCATTTGAGGTTCTAACCTTGGTCCGTCATCCGGATCGGGGACAGTGCATGGTAGGCAGTTTGACTGGGGCGGTCTCCTCCTAAAGTGTAACGGAGGAGTTCGAAGGTACGCTAGGTACGGTCGGACATCGTGCTAATAGTGCAATGGCATAAGCGTGCTTAACTGCGAGACCGACAAGTCGAGCAGGTACGAAAGTAGGACATAGTGATCCGGTGGTTCTGTATGGAAGGGCCATCGCTCAACGGATAAAAGGTACTCTGGGGATAACAGGCTGATTCCTCCCAAGAGTTCATATCGACGGGGGAGTTTGGCACCTCGATGTCGGCTCATCACATCCTGGGGCTGTAGCCGGTCCCAAGGGTATGGCTGTTCGCCATTTAAAGTGGTACGTGAGCTGGGTTTAAAACGTCGTGAGACAGTTTGGTCCCTATCTGCCGTGGGCGTTGGAAATTTGAAGGGGGCTGCTCCTAGTACGAGAGGACCGGAGTGGACGAACCTCTGGTGTACCGGTTGTCACGCCAGTGGCATTGCCGGGTAGCTAAGTTCGGAAGAGATAACCGCTGAAAGCATCTAAGCGGGAAACTTGCCTTGAGATGAGATTTCCCAGAGCCTTGAGCTCTTTGAAGGGTCGTTCGAGACCAGGACGTTGATAGGTCAGGTGTGGAAGTGCAGTAATGCATTAAGCTAACTGATACTAATTGCCCGTAAGGCTTGTCCCTATAACCTTGACGGTTATGGAGCATTTGCCTGTGTTTGACGATGCAGCTTGAACTACCCTGACTTTACTTCTTCCAGATTAGTAGCTGCGCTGCCCGACAGGGAGCGACGCTACGTACAAGTCATGCCTGATGACCATAGCAAGTCGGTCCCACCCCTTCCCATCCCGAACAGGACCGTGAAACGACTTTGCGCCGATGATAGTGCTGCAACCAGTGTGAAAGTAGGTTATCGTCAGGCTGTTATATAGAAAAACCCCCGTCCAGTGATCTGGTCGGGGGTTTTTTGCTTTGGATGGTCGAAGCTTGGATGGTCGAAACGCATGGGAAAACCGGTCTCAGACACCTTTTTCTTTTAGAAAAAAGTGTCTGACACCGGCACTCAGGCACCGAGAAATGGCAAACCAGTAGACTCAACACGGCTGAAATACATACAAAAACCAGTGGCAGGCTCCGGTTTTTCGGATGTATTGCAAGTCAATCGCAGCCGCCCGCGATGTTGCAGTAACTTTCTGTCATCGCCACGTCACGCGGGCTCCGTAAACTGCGGCTCTTTCCATTCGAAGAGGTCCGCATGAAGCTCCCACGTTTATCCATGTTGTCGCTTGCCGTTGCATTGTCTGCTTGCGGCGGTGGCGACGATACGCCCGCTGTTACCGCCCCGGCCAAAACCCAGGTCAGTGGTGTGTTCCTGGATGGTGCAGTGGAAGGAATGGAATACGTGGCCGGCGCCGCGGCACGTGCGACGACGGGTAGCAAGGGCGAGTTCAGTTGCGCCGAAGGCGATATGGTCAGCTTTGCGATGGGCGGCATTTCGCTCGGTAGTGCGGCATGTGCAGCGACGGTCACGCCACTGCAGCTGGCGGGCACCACGGACGTAAAGGACCTAAAGGTCGTCAACCGCCTGCTCGCGCTGCAGCTGCTCGATGACGATAGCGACCCATCGAACGGCATCCGCATCACGGCAGGCACCCGCGCCGCCCTGGCCGGCAAGGCCCTCGACTTCAATGCTGCCACGAGCAATTTCAATCCGGCCTTGGCATCCGCGTTGGCTGTCGCCGGCAGCAGCTATGGCGCGCGAACGGTGGACGACACGCGCCGCATGCTGGTCCGCGAGCATTTTGAAAATACGCTGGCGTCCAGGCTCAACACGCCAGCCGTCGAAAAATTCACGCAGGGTGTAGTCGACGTCAGTGCCACCCGCTACCAGATCCAGGCGGACAGCAAGTTCTACATTCCCTACGAAGGCAGCAATGCCAAGGTCAGGGAAGACTTCCCGCTGGGCTTTTTGCCTTCGTATGGTTCCGGGCTGGCGTTCAAGGGCGTCAACGCCAGCGGCGACCTGGAGTTCTACGGCCTGACCGACCGCGGCCCGAACGGCGATGGCCCCAACGTGCCTTCGCTCAGCGGTTCCGGCACAACCGGCAGCAAGATTTTTCCGTCACCGGGTTTCACGCCGTCGATCGGCCTGATCACCGTCGGCAAGGCAGGAGCGGTGTTGAACGCCATCGTGCCGATCAAGGCTTCGGCCACCGCCAGCAGCACCGGCTTGCCAATTCCCGAAGGTTCGCTCGGCAACTCCGCCGAGGTACCGGTCATGGATGCGATGCGATACGACGCGGCCGGCAAGGCAGTCTTCAGCGCGAATGGGCTGGACAGCGAAGCGATCGTTTTCGACAGGAAGCGTAACGCGTTGTGGATCTCGGACGAATACGGCCCGTTCATCGTGAAGGTCGACGCGGCCACCGGCATCATCCAGAACAGATATGCGGCCGGCACCGGCCTGCCGAAGATTTTTGCCAAGCGCCGCGCGAACCGCGGCATGGAAGGCCTCACGCTGGATACCGCCGCGGACAAGCTGCACGGTTTCCTGCAAAGTCCGCTGGCGGATGGCAGCGCGTTCTATTCGACGACCGGCAAGAGCGAGCAGGTCGAACGCTTTGCCCGCTTCACGCGATGGATCGAGTTCGATCCCGCCAGCGGCGCCACGACGAAAATGTATGCCTATCCCATCAGCGCGGCTGATTACCAGGATGGCCGCACCGGCAATGCGAAGCTGGGCGACGTGGTCGCGCTGGGCAATGGCAAGTTCATCGTCATCGAGCAGGGCGCCGACCCGGCGGGGAAGGTGTTCAACAAGCTGATGCTGGTTGAAATCGGCGGTGCCACCGATATTTCCGCCGTGGCGTTCAACGCCGACACGGCCGATCTCGAAAAGAGCTCGATGGCTGGCGCGGCCGTCAACGGGGCGGACTGGTCGAAGGTGGTACCGCTGAAGAAGACACTGCTGCTCGACCTGAACGCCATCGGCTGGCTGGCAGAGAAGGCGGAAGGGCTGACGCTCGTCGACGCCAATACGCTCGCGATCGCCAATGACAACGACTTCGGCCTGAAGACCAAGGTATTCGCGCCTTCCGGCGAGGCGGTGGCGGATGCCGACGTTACCAAGTGCAATGCCGATGCCGCCGGCACGATCGTCACCGGTAGCGCGCCTGGTTGCAATGCAGTCAATACGATCCGCGTTGCGCGCGGCACGGATGCGGAACGGCCGAGCCGCCTGTGGCTCCTGAAGTTCGGCAAGGCGCTCAGCAGTTACTGAGGCTTCGCCGGTCATTGACCAAGGCAGTTGCTGATCGTGTGCGCCCCTCCTGCCGGATCGAAGATAATCCCGGCTGGATTGACGATCATCCGGCAGGAGGCCAGCATGGGGGCGGAGTACGACACGATGGAGGTGAAGGGCGGCCGTTCCGTCAAGATGTGGACGCGCGGCGTACCGGTGGAGCCGGAGGCGAAGGATCAGCTGGCGAACACGGCGAAGATGCCCTTCATTTACAGGCACATCGCCGTGATGCCCGACGTCCACCTGGGCAAGGGCTCGACGATCGGCAGCGTGATCCCCACGCTCGGTGCGGTGATCCCCGCAGCCGTGGGTGTGGACATCGGCTGCGGCATGATGGCCGCCAAGACGACATTGTCCGCCAACGACCTGCCCGATAACCTCGGTCCGCTGCGCAGCGCGATCGAAAAAGCCATCCCGCACGGCCTGTCGCCGAGGACGCGCGGCTTCAAGGGGCGTGATGCCGGTTCGTGGCAGGACCCGCCTTCCGCCGTCGACGCGGCCTGGTCGCAGCTGAAGAGCGAGTTCGATGTCATCTGCCTCAAGACGCCGAAACTGCGGCACACCAACAACTACAAGCACCTGGGCACGCTCGGTACCGGCAATCACTTCATCGAAGTCTGCCTCGACGAGGAAAAAGCCGTCTGGCTGATGCTCCACTCCGGCTCGCGCGGCGTGGGCAATGCGATCGGCACATACTTCATCGAACTGGCGCAGCAGGACATGCGCACGCACCTGGCCAACCTGCCGGATCGCGACCTGGCATACCTGAAGGAAGGCACGCAGCATTACGACGATTACATGGAAGCGGTGGGCTGGGCACAGAAGTTTGCCCGCATGAACCGCGAAGTGATGATGCAAAACCTGGTCAAGGCTGTCCGCACCGTCATCAGGAAGCCGTTCGAGACGCACGTGGAAGCCGTGAACTGCCATCACAACTACGTGCAGAAGGAGCGTCATTTCGGCCGGGATGTGCTGGTCACGCGCAAAGGCGCCGTGTCGGCAAAGGCAGGAGAGCTTGGCATCATTCCCGGCTCGATGGGCGCGCGCAGCTACATCGTGCGTGGCAAAGGCAACGAGGAAAGCTTCACCAGCTGCAGCCACGGCGCCGGCCGTGCGATGAGCCGCAGCGAGGCCAGGCGCCGTTTCACACGCGAAGACCAGGTGCGCGCCACGCAGGGCGTGGAATGCCGCAAGGACGACGGCGTGGTCGATGAAATCCCGATGGCCTACAAGGACATCGACGCCGTGATGCATGCACAGCGCGAGCTGGTCGAAGTAGTGCATACATTGAAGCAGGTCGTCTGTGTCAAAGGTTAACCTCGGGTGGCCGCGAGGCTGGCCGCGGAATCGAGAAAAGGGCTGATGCGATGATCGAGCTCGATGGCTCAACTGGAGAAGGCGGCGGGCAGATCCTGCGCTCGTCGCTGACGCTGTCGATGATCACGGGGCAGCCGTTCCGGATCCGGAACATCCGCGCCAACCGTGCGAAGCCAGGCTTGATGCGGCAGCACCTGATGGCCGTGCGGGCCGCGGCCGCGGTATGCGGCGCGGATGTTACCCACGCCGAGCTGGGCTCGACCGGGCTGACCTTCAACCCGCGCTGCATCAAGGGCGGCGTGTACGAATTCGACATCGGAACCGCCGGCAGCGCGACGCTCGTGCTGCAGACATTGATACCGGCGCTGCTCCATGCAGATGTGCCATCGGTGGTGAAGGTTGGCGGCGGTACGCACAACCCCAAGGCGCCACCCGCGCACTTCATCGAACATGCCTACGTGCGCATGTTAGAGGCGATGGGCGCGCAGGTCGACTTCGAGTTGAAGCGCTTCGGTTTTCATCCGAATGGCGGCGGGGAAGTATGCGCCGCCATCTGGCCGTGTGCCCGCCTGCGGCAGTTGCACCTGCCCGAACGGGGCGTGCTGCGCGAGGCGCGTGCCGAAGCCTTCGTGGCCGCGATTCCGCTGTCGGTTGCCCAGCGCGAGCTGGCGTGCATCGGCAAGGCGCTGCACTGGCGCGACGACCAGCTGTCTTCGCATCCGCTGTCGAACGACCAGGGGCCCGGCAACGCGGTGCTGATCGTGCTGGAGAGCGAACACGCGACGGAGGTATTTTCGTCGGTGGGCGAGAAGCGCCGGCGCGCCGAAGACGTGGCCGGCGACGCGGTGCTGGAGGCAAGGCGTTACCTGGTATCCGGTGCCGCGGTGGGCGAACACCTTGGCGACCAGCTGATGCTGCCGCTCGCACTGGCTGGCGGCGGCAGCTATACGGTCGATCACGTTTCGCAGCATGCGATCACGAATGCCCAGGTAATCGCGCAATTCCTGCCGGTGCACGTGACGTTCGAGGCGGGGGGGCGGTACAGCCTGTGCACGATTGCCGCCCGTGCCCGATGACGGCGTCGCCGCGCGGGCATTCATGATCGCCCGCGAATATCGTCCCAGGTCAGGTCATGGCGGGCCAGGTATTTCCTGAGCCGGTCCGCATCGTTCGGTTTCGCCTTCTCCGCGCGGGACACGGCAAAGAGCTTGCGTCCTGCGTCGGACAGGCTGTCGCATCCGGAACATGCCTGCACCACTGCCTGCAGTTGCACCTTGTCGAACAGGTCCAGCTGCGCGGCCCGCTCCGTGCCGAGCAGCGCATCGAGATCGACCGGAGCGCGATCCGGGGTGCCCGGCTCGCGCCAGAGATGACGCAGCCGGCCGATCTCGGCATCGGCCACCGGCGTGGTGATGCGGCCGGCTTCGGCCAGCGTGGCCATGCGCGTTATCGATGCATGGAGATCGCGGAAATTGCCTTTCCAGCGGGCGCCGGCCGATGTGGCGAAGCGCAGGAATGCTGCGCGCGACTCCTTGTTGAAGCGGGCCACGTAGCCGATTTCGCCACTGGCCTGCTCCAGCAGGTAATCGAGGTTCGGTTCGATGTCCTCCGGCCGTTCGGCCAGGCTGGGCAGGAAATAGGTCCACAGGTTGATGCGGGCGAACAGGTCTTCGCGGAAGCGCCCGGCCGTTACTTCGCGCGCCAGGTCGCGGTTGGTGCCGGCAATGAGCTGGAAATCGCTTTGCACTTCGAGATCGCCGCCCATCGGCAGGAAGCGTTTTTCCTCGACCGCCTTCAGCAGCATGGCCTGTTCGTCCAGCCCAAGCTCGCCTATTTCGTCGAGAAAGAGCAGACCCTTGTGCGCGGTGCGCAGCAATCCCGGCCGCTCGGCTGCCGCGCCGGTAAAGGCACCCTTCACGTGGCCGAACAGTGTCGACGCGGCGCCATCGCCGTGCAGGGTGGCACAGTTGATTTCCACGAAGCGGCCGTTCAACTGGTGGCGGGTCTTTTTCAGCTCGAAGATCCGCCGCGCCAGGAACGATTTGCCGGCGCCGGTCGGCCCCATCAACAGCATCGGCGCACGGGAACGCGCCGCCACATGTTCGATCTCTTCGATCATCAAATTGAAGCGCGCGTTGCGGGTGGCGATGCCGGACTTCAGCAGGGCCACGCCTTCGGTGCGGGCATGCGAGAAGCGCTGGGCGATCAGGTCGTAGCGCGACAGGTCAAGGTCGATCAGCGTGTAATTGCCCGGGCTGCCGTGACCCTGCCGGCGTGGCGGTGAGGACTGCAGCAGGCAACCGGGGAAGTAACGCGCCTCGGTCATCAGGAACAGGCAGATCTGGACCACGTGCGTGCCGGTGGTGATATGGATCCAGTAATCCTCGTTGTCCGTATCGAACGGGTACTCCCGGGCGAAATCGAACAGGCAGCCATACACATCCTCGAAATCCCATGCATCGCGCAGGGGCAGCTCATGCACGCGCACGGTGGTGTCCGGCGACACGGCGGCAATGTCTTCCTTCAACTGGCGTGCCAGCGCCTGCGCCGGTGAGCTGTACAGCAAATCGAACCGGTCGACGACCAGGTCTTCATGCTGGGCAAGCGCGACGCTGGGCCGCCACTTTTCCCAGCGCGCGCTGCCATGGCCGCCATCGAGTTGCGTTCCCAGGAAGCCGATGATGACGCGTTTTTTCATTTGGATAAATTTTTATATCAAAAGATAAATAGTAGCAATTTCGGTTCGGAGCGAAAATAAAAATCCGTATGAAAATCAGTTATTTGCTTGTTTTCTTGGTTCTGGCATGCCGATTGCTCAATAAGATCTGGAAGGCAGGCCGCCGTGGCTTGCCGCCAAGGGGAAATATCATGAGTTGGGTGATCAGTGTGACCAGCAGCAAGCTGGATCGGCAATCGCCCTGGCTGTCGTTAAACGGCCGGGGCATGAACGGCGGCGCATGGCGCTTCCATGCGCACGACCCGCGCCGGCAAGGGCAGGTGCTTGCCGAACTCTGTGCACCGAACGACCCCGCAAAACCACAGGACAAACAATGAAAAGCCAACAGTACGAACAGATGGATGTGGCGGGCGGCAGCCCGGTCAAGATGTGGACGCAAGGCGTGCCGGTGGAACAGGCGGCGCGCGAGCAGCTCGCCAACACCGCGAAAATGCCGTTCATCTACAAGCACATTGCCGTCATGCCGGACGTCCACCTGGGCAAGGGTTCGACGATCGGCAGCGTGGTGCCAACGCTCGGCGCGATCATTCCGGCCGCGGTCGGCGTCGACATCGGCTGCGGCATGATGGCGGCGAAGACCACGCTGAACGCCCGCGATCTGCCGGACAATCTGGGACCGCTGCGCAGCGCGATCGAGAAGGCCATCCCGCACGGCATGTCGCCAAAAACGCGCGGCTACCGCGGACGCGATGCCGGTTCCTGGCATGACGCGCCCTCGGCGGTCGATACGGCCTGGTTGCAGCTGAAGGATGAATTCGACGTGATCTGCCAGAAAACGCCAAGGCTGAAGAACACGAACAATCACCGCCACCTGGGAACGCTGGGCAGCGGCAATCACTTCATCGAGGTGTGCCTGGATGAAGAAGGCGCCGTCTGGTTCATGCTGCATTCCGGTTCGCGCGGCGTGGGAAATGCGATCGGCACGCACTTCATCGAACTGGCGCAGCAGGACATGCGCACGCACATGTCGAACCTGCCCGACAGCGATCTTGCCTACCTGCGCGAAGGTACCAGCCACTATGACGATTACGTGGAAGCGGTAGGCTGGGCGCAGAAGTTCGCCCGGATGAACCGCGAGGTGATGATGCATAACCTGATCGCCGCGGTACGCACGGTGATCGCGAAGCCGTTCGAAACGCACGTGGAAGCGGTCAACTGCCACCACAATTACGTGCAGAAGGAAACCCACTTCGGCAAGGAGGTGCTGGTAACGCGCAAAGGCGCCGTATCCGCGCGGGCGGGCGAACTCGGTATCATTCCGGGCTCGATGGGAGCGCGCAGCTTTATCGTAAGGGGCAAAGGCAACGAGGAGAGCTTCCACAGCTGCAGCCATGGTGCCGGCCGCACGATGAGCCGCAACGAAGCGAAGCGGCGCTTCACGCTGGCGGACCAGGAACAGGCCACCAAAGGCGTGGAATGCCGGAAGGACAGCGGCGTGATCGACGAGATCCCGATGGCATACAAGGATATCGATGCGGTGATGCGGGCGCAGAGCGAGCTCGTGGACGTGGTGCACACGCTGAAACAGGTTGTCTGTGTCAAAGGCTGACAGATCAAGGGATGGAGCGATGATTGAAATCGATGGTTCGCTGGGCGAAGGTGGCGGCCAGATCGTGCGCAGCGCACTGACGCTGTCCATGGTGACCGGGCAGCCGTTCCGGATCCGGAACATTCGTGCGGGCCGCCCGAAGCCCGGGTTGATGCGCCAGCATCTGGCGGCGGTCATTGCCGCCGCCGCGGTGTCCGGTGCCGAAACCGGCCCGGTCGCGGCAGGCGACAGCGAGCTGCAGTTCGTGCCCCGGCAGCTGCGCGGCGGCGATTATGAATTCGCGATCGGCAGCGCGGGAAGCAGCTCGCTCGTGCTGCAGACGCTGGTGCCGGCGCTGCTGCATGCAAACGCTCCGTCGAGCATCACGATCACCGGCGGTACCCACAATCCAATGGCGCCGCCGGTGGAATTCCTGCAGCGCGCCTATCGGCCGGTGCTGGAAAAGATGGGCGCGCGGTTCGATATCGAGTTGCGGCGGCACGGTTTCTATCCGGCCGGTGGCGGCGTGGTCGCTGCCCGGATACAGCCGGTTGGCACGTGGCAGGTGCTGGATCTGTTGAGCCGCGGCGATCGCACGGCCGGGTATGCGGAGAGCGTGATCGCCGGTGTCCACCGAAGCGTGCTGACGCGCGAGCTGGACTGTGTGCGCACCGCGATGGGATGGGCCGACGAACAGATGAAGGCCGTGTCCCTGCCGGACAGCCATGGCCCGGGCAATGTACTGCTGCTGACCGTCGAGCATGAACACGTCAGCGAAGTATTCATGGCCGTCGGCGAAAAAATGGTCCGCGCCGAGGCGGTGGCGAAGCGCGTCGTGCAGGATACGCGCCGCTATCTTGCTTCCGGCGCCGCGGTCGGCGAATACCTGGGCGACCAGCTGATGTTGCCGATGGCGCTTGCCGGCGGCGGCAGTTTCAGTGTCGAGCGGGTGTCGCAGCATGCCCGCACCAACGCGCAGGTCATCAGCCTGTTCCTGCCGGTCGCGTTCCGCTTCGAACAGCGCGACCGCCACGCCATCTGCATGGTGGAGCGGCGCACATGACGTGGCGCTGGTATCAGAACAGATACTGCGCGCTGAACCCCGCCTGCCAGTTGCGCCCGGGCGCGGCTTCATAGTAACGCTTGTTCGTGTCGCCAACGATCACCGAACCCACGTACGTCTTGTCGAGCAGGTTGTTCAGGCGAACGAACTCCTTCAGCCGCCAGCCGCCGATCGGCTGCATCGCGGTGAACCGCAGGTTGAGCAGGCCATATCCCGGCGCCGCCTTTTCCCGGTTCGTGTCTTCCGCATAGACCTTGCCGTTGGCGAGCGCCTCCAGCGCGGCGCCGTATCGGCCGCCGTCATCTTTCCACGCCACTTCGCCGTAAGCGGTGGCGCGTGCCACGCCGGGCAGCCGGCTGCCCTCGGCGACATTGCCGAAGGCCTGGTCATAAACGGCGCGCAAGCCGGTCAGCGCGGCGCGGGTCGTGACGCCACCCTTCCACGAGGAGTCGACCGATACCTCGATTCCCTGGCGCAGGGTCTTGCTGGCGTTGCGGTAGCTTGTGCGGCCGCCGCTGGACGCGTCGACCACCACTTCATCGCGCGTGCGCACTTCGAACAGCGCGGCATCCACGCGCGTGTTGCCGGCCAGCCGGATCTTCGTGCCCGCTTCCAGGTGGGTGCTGCGCGCGGGGCGCAGGTTGTAGTTGAAGCCGCCCGCCGTGCCGGAGTAGAACAATTCGTTCAGCGTCGGCGTTTCGAAGCCGCGTGCCGCGCTGACATAGATGTTCAGGTCGGGCGTCAGCTTGTACAGCGCGCCCAGCACCGGCGTGGTACGGGTGAAAGTCAGGTCGCCGCTGTCGTTGCCGTTAATGAGGAAGCGGTCGTCGACCTCGACCTTTATACGGCTGTGCCGCACGCCCGCGGTGAGACGCCAGGCACCGCTCTGCCATTCCGTCTGCACATAGGGATCGACGCTGGAAACCACATCTTCCTCGTCGCGCCGCAGCGCGCCTTTTACACCGAGCTGGGTACCGGCGAAGTTCTCGTAGCCTTTGCGATCATCTGTCGAGCTGTCGGCATCCAGGCCGACCGTGGTGCGCAGCACGCCGCCATCGAAGCGGCGCACATCCGTCCAGTTGATCGCCGCGCCGTAGAAGTCGCGGTCGAAGTCGATCACGCCGCCGGAATGCGTCGCAGGGGCCTGGAAGCCCCGCGAGAACGCCTGGTACTGCACCACTTCGCGATTGCCGCCGTAAGCCATCAGGTGCAGGCGGTTTTCGCCGAAATAAATATCGTAGCTGGCGCCGGCCTGCTGATGGTCGATGCTCTTGCGCGTGTTGTAGCGGTCCGCGTAGGTGCGCTTTGCCGCCTCCGTATCGGTGGGATCGGTCTCGCCGGCGCGCGGGTCGCGCTCGTAGGTGGCCCACTGTACGCCGAGCGGATCCTGCGTGTCCTTCTGGCGCAGGCTGCTGGCCACCAGGGTCAGCTTGCTGCGGGAGTCAGGGGCGACGGTCAATTTCGCAAACTGCTGGTCGCGGCGCGCTGCGCTGTGGTCGCGGTACCCATCGGTGTCGAAGCGTGAGATATCGACGACATAGCCGATCTTGCCGTCGCGGCCCTGCGTGCTCAGGTCCACCTTGCGCTGGCCATCGCTGCCTGCCATCACCGATGCCTCAACCGATGCCGGCTCCCGGCCTTCTTCGGTAAACAGCTGTACCACGCCACCGGAGTGGTTGCCGTATAGCGCGGAGAACGGGCCGCGCAGCACCTCGATGCGCTGGGCGCGGTCCAGGTTGAACGTGGCCGCCTGGCCCTGGCCATCCGGCATCGTTGCCGGAATGCCGTCGGCAATCAGGCGAACGCCGCGCACGCCGAAGGCGGAGCGGGCACCGAAACCTCGCGATGAAATCTGCAGGTCTTGCGCATAGTTCTGGCGGTTCTGCACCACCAGGCCCGGGACTGCAACAAGAGACTCGGACGCATTGACGCGCAGTTGCCCGTCGCGGATGCGGTCGGCATCGATCACGTCGATCGCAGCCGGCAATTCGAAACTGGCATGCTCGATACGGCTGGCGGTGATGACAACCACATCGGTCAACGGCTGGGCCGCAGTGGCGGTGGAATAGGCCGCGCAGAGAGCGGCGGCAATCTTCAATAAAGTGGGAGGGCGCATGGATGAGTTCGCAAAGGTTGGCAAATAATATACCTTGCCGATGAAAAATGCGTCGCTGGGCTTGTGGCGCGGTTCGCCGTTTGCTATAGTCTTGTCCCTGCCGCAACGCAGACGTGAAAACGAAACGATGCGACAGGCAAGTTTGGATCGCTGATGCAACATTGCGATACAAACCCAGGGGTTGACGAGCTGCACGAAACACCGCATAATCTCATCTCTCTGCTGCTGACAAACACAACGATTTGTCGCCGGGTCTGCAAGATCCGCAGCAAGCCTTCAAGGGCAGAATTCTTTAACAATCAACAGTCGATAAGTGTGGGCGTTTGATGATGTGCCCGGGACTTCGGTCCCGACAGCTCAAAATATAGCATCAAACGCTCATAAGAAATAAACGTAACCTTCGCAAGAGGGTTCGTCAGTATTTTGAATGGGCGACCAAGTCAGCAATGACTTTAAACAGAGATTAAACTGAAGAGTTTGATCCTGGCTCAGATTGAACGCTGGCGGCATGCTTTACACATGCAAGTCGAACGGTAACAGGGAGCTTGCTCCGCTGACGAGTGGCGAACGGGTGAGTAATATATCGGAACGTGCCCAAGAGTGGGGGATAACGTAGCGAAAGTTACGCTAATACCGCATACGATCTATGGATGAAAGCAGGGGACCGCAAGGCCTTGTGCTCCTGGAGCGGCCGATATCTGATTAGCTAGTTGGTGAGGTAAAGGCTCACCAAGGCGACGATCAGTAGCTGGTCTGAGAGGACGACCAGCCACACTGGAACTGAGACACGGTCCAGACTCCTACGGGAGGCAGCAGTGGGGAATTTTGGACAATGGGGGCAACCCTGATCCAGCAATGCCGCGTGAGTGAAGAAGGCCTTCGGGTTGTAAAGCTCTTTTGTCAGGGAAGAAAAGGGTACGGCTAATATCCGTGCCTCATGACGGTACCTGAAGAATAAGCACCGGCTAACTACGTGCCAGCAGCCGCGGTAATACGTAGGGTGCAAGCGTTAATCGGAATTACTGGGCGTAAAGCGTGCGCAGGCGGTTTTGTAAGTCTGTTGTGAAATCCCCGGGCTTAACCTGGGAATGGCAATGGAGACTGCAAGGCTAGAGTTTGGCAGAGGGGGGTAGAATTCCACGTGTAGCAGTGAAATGCGTAGAGATGTGGAGGAACACCGATGGCGAAGGCAGCCCCCTGGGTCAAGACTGACGCTCATGCACGAAAGCGTGGGGAGCAAACAGGATTAGATACCCTGGTAGTCCACGCCCTAAACGATGTCTACTAGTTGTTGGGTCTTAATTGACTTAGTAACGCAGCTAACGCGTGAAGTAGACCGCCTGGGGAGTACGGTCGCAAGATTAAAACTCAAAGGAATTGACGGGGACCCGCACAAGCGGTGGATGATGTGGATTAATTCGATGCAACGCGAAAAACCTTACCTACCCTTGACATGTACGGAATCCCGGAGAGATTTGGGAGTGCTCGAAAGAGAACCGTAACACAGGTGCTGCATGGCTGTCGTCAGCTCGTGTCGTGAGATGTTGGGTTAAGTCCCGCAACGAGCGCAACCCTTGTCATTAGTTGCTACGAAAGAGCACTCTAATGAGACTGCCGGTGACAAACCGGAGGAAGGTGGGGATGACGTCAAGTCCTCATGGCCCTTATGGGTAGGGCTTCACACGTCATACAATGGTACATACAGAGGGCCGCCAACCCGCGAGGGGGAGCTAATCCCAGAAAGTGTATCGTAGTCCGGATTGTAGTCTGCAACTCGACTGCATGAAGTTGGAATCGCTAGTAATCGCGGATCAGCATGTCGCGGTGAATACGTTCCCGGGTCTTGTACACACCGCCCGTCACACCATGGGAGCGGGTTTTACCAGAAGTAGGTAGCTTAACCGCAAGGAGGGCGCTTACCACGGTAGGATTCGTGACTGGGGTGAAGTCGTAACAAGGTAGCCGTATCGGAAGGTGCGGCTGGATCACCTCCTTTCTAGAGTAGGCACGGTTCTTCGGAATCCTTGCTCACCAAACGTCCACACTTATCGACTGTCGAATGAAGAAGAAACAGTAGTACCGCAATCGTGTTGTAGCGCGGGTCTGTAGCTCAGCTGGTTAGAGCACCGTGTTGATAACGCGGGGGTCGTTGGTTCGAGCCCAACCAGACCCACCACGTAGTACCCCCAGGGGGATTAGCTCAGCTGGGAGAGCACCTGCTTTGCAAGCAGGGGGTCGTCGGTTCGATCCCGTCATCCTCCACCAAAAGTTTAAACGTAAGTGCGTGTATATCGCCTTTAGGTTTAGTCTTTTAGAGACTACTGCTGTTTCGTTCTTTAACAATCTGGAAGAAGTAAAGTTTTATTGAACGTGCGAGACATCGCATGTTCAGGGTAGTAATAAAGCTCATCAAAAACACAGTAGTAAATGCTTGATACCGATAGCCGTCAAGGTTATAGGGACAAGTGAATAAGTGCACATGGTGGATGCCTTGGCGATTACAGGCGATGAAGGACGTAGAAGTCTGCGATAAGCTTCGGGGAGCTGACAAACGAGCATTGATCCGAAGATTTCCGAATGGGGAAACCCACCCTTTCAGGGTATCACTCACTGAATACATAGGTGTGTGAGGCGAACGCGGCGAACTGAAACATCTAAGTAGCTGCAGGAAAAGAAATCAACCGAGATTCCCAAAGTAGTGGCGAGCGAAATGGGATGAGCCTGCATATGATAGTCGGACTGGTAGTGGAAGCCTCTGGAAATAGGCGCCATAGTGGGTGATAGCCCCGTACGCGAAATCAGACCGGTGGTACTAAGTATGCGACAAGTAGGGCGGGACACGAGAAATCCTGTCTGAACATGGGGGGACCATCCTCCAAGGCTAAATACTCGTAATCGACCGATAGTGAACCAGTACCGTGAGGGAAAGGCGAAAAGAACCCCGGGAGGGGAGTGAAATAGATCCTGAAACCGTGTGCATACAAACAGTCGGAGCGGACTTGTTCCGTGACGGCGTACCTTTTGTATAATGGGTCAGCGACTTACATTCAGTAGCGAGGTTAACCGAATAGGGGAGCCGCAGAGAAATCGAGTCCGAACAGGGCGTTAGTTGCTGGGTGTAGACCCGAAACCAAGTGATCTATCCATGGCCAGGTTGAAGGTGCGGTAACACGCACTGGAGGACCGAACCCACTAATGTTGAAAAATTAGGGGATGAGCTGTGGATAGGGGTGAAAGGCTAAACAAACTTGGAAATAGCTGGTTCTCTCCGAAAACTATTTAGGTAGTGCCTCAAGTATCACCATCGGGGGTAGAGCACTGTTATGGCTAGGGGGTCATCGCGACTTACCAAACCATTGCAAACTCCGAATACCGATGAGTGCGAGCTTGGGAGACAGACATCGGGTGCTAACGTCCGGTGTCAAGAGGGAAACAACCCAGACCGCCAGCTAAGGTCCCAAAGATTGGCTAAGTGGAAAACGAAGTGGGAAGGCTAAAACAGTCAGGATGTTGGCTTAGAAGCAGCCATCATTTAAAGAAAGCGTAATAGCTCACTGATCGAGTCGTCCTGCGCGGAAGATGTAACGGGGCTAAGCCAGTCACCGAAGCTGCGGATATCCGCAAGGATATGGTAGGAGAGCGTTCTGTAAGCCTGCGAAGGTGTCTTGTAAAGGATGCTGGAGGTATCAGAAGTGCGAATGCTGACATGAGTAGCGATAATGCGGGTGAAAAGCCCGCACGCCGTAAGCCCAAGGTTTCCTGTTCAACGTTCATCGGAGCAGGGTGAGTCGGCCCCTAAGGCGAGGCAGAGATGCGTAGCTGATGGGAAGCAGGTTAATATTCCTGCACCGTCGTATGATGCGATGGGGGACGGATCGCGGAAGGTTGTCTGACTGTTGGAATAGTCAGTTTCTGTTTCATAGAAGGTGCTTAGGCAAATCCGGGCACATAATTCAAGGGAATGGGACGAGCGGCCATGTGCTGCGAAGCAATCGGAAGTGGTTCCAAGAAAAGCCTCTAAGCTTCAGTCATACGAGACCGTACCGCAAACCGACACAGGTGGGCGAGATGAGTATTCTAAGGCGCTTGAGAGAACTCGGGAGAAGGAACTCGGCAAATTGGTACCGTAACTTCGGGAAAAGGTACGCCCCGGTAGCTTGAATGGTTTACTCCATGAGGGTGAAAGGGTTGCAATAAAATGGTGGCTGCGACTGTTTAATAAAAACACAGCACTCTGCAAACACGAAAGTGGACGTATAGGGTGTGACGCCTGCCCGGTGCTGGAAGATTAAATGATGGGGTGCAAGCTCTTGATTGAAGTCCCAGTAAACGGCGGCCGTAACTATAACGGTCCTAAGGTAGCGAAATTCCTTGTCGGGTAAGTTCCGACCTGCACGAATGGCGTAACGATGGCCACACTGTCTCCTCCCGAGACTCAGCGAAGTTGAAATGTTTGTGATGATGCAATCTACCCGCGGCTAGACGGAAAGACCCCATGAACCTTTACTGTAGCTTTGCATTGGACTTTGAATCAATCTGTGTAGGATAGGTGGGAGGCTTTGAAGCGGGGACGCCAGTTCTCGTGGAGCCAACCTTGAAATACCACCCTGGTTCATTTGAGGTTCTAACCTTGGTCCGTTATCCGGATCGGGGACAGTGCATGGTAGGCAGTTTGACTGGGGCGGTCTCCTCCTAAAGTGTAACGGAGGAGTTCGAAGGTACGCTAGGTACGGTCGGACATCGTGCTAATAGTGCAATGGCATAAGCGTGCTTAACTGCGAGACCGACAAGTCGAGCAGGTACGAAAGTAGGACATAGTGATCCGGTGGTTCTGTATGGAAGGGCCATCGCTCAACGGATAAAAGGTACTCTGGGGATAACAGGCTGATTCCTCCCAAGAGTTCATATCGACGGGGGAGTTTGGCACCTCGATGTCGGCTCATCACATCCTGGGGCTGTAGCCGGTCCCAAGGGTATGGCTGTTCGCCATTTAAAGTGGTACGTGAGCTGGGTTTAAAACGTCGTGAGACAGTTTGGTCCCTATCTGCCGTGGGCGTTGGAAATTTGAAGGGGGCTGCTCCTAGTACGAGAGGACCGGAGTGGACGAACCTCTGGTGTACCGGTTGTCACGCCAGTGGCATTGCCGGGTAGCTAAGTTCGGAAGAGATAACCGCTGAAAGCATCTAAGCGGGAAACTTGCCTTGAGATGAGATTTCCCAGAGCCTTGAGCTCTTTGAAGGGTCGTTCGAGACCAGGACGTTGATAGGTCAGGTGTGGAAGTGCAGTAATGCATTAAGCTAACTGATACTAATTGCCCGTAAGGCTTGTCCCTATAACCTTGACGGTTATGGAGCATTTGCCTGTGTTTGACGATGCAGCTTGAACTACCCTAACTTTACTTCTTCCAGATTAGTAGCTGCGCTGCCCAGCAGGGAGCGACGCTACGTACAAGTCATGCCTGATGACCATAGCAAGTCGGTCCCACCCCTTCCCATCCCGAACAGGACCGTGAAACGACTTTGCGCCGATGATAGTGCTGCAACCAGTGTGAAAGTAGGTTATCGTCAGGCTGTTATATAGAGAAACCCCCACCAGATGAATCTGGTGGGGGTTTTTTGCTTTGGAGCGCTGCTTCAGCAGGGCGCTGCGGACTGGGCGCCAGGTCCCGAGCCGTCGTCACGCCGGCCATTGGCCGACGTGACACTTTGCGCCGATTGCTCCGTCTGGCATTGCCAGACGTCGCTACTGCAACCAGTGTGAAAGTGGGTTCAATCAGGCTGTTATATAGAAAAACCCCCGTCCAGTGATCTGGCGGGGTTTTTTTGCTTTGCGTGGCAGAAACGCATGGGAAAACCGGTGTCAGACACCTTTTTCCTGCAGAAAAAAGTGTCTGACACCAATGCTCAGCGGCCAGTGGTCAGCTTTGTAGTCGTGCTTTTCAATATGCCAGGGCGTGGTTAGCGTGTGCTGGTGTTTTTTTACTTTGGTGCGCGGCCTCAGCCAAGTACTGCCGGAAAACAAAAGCCCGCTCAAGGCGGGCTTTCAAGCGGAGCGTCCGGGGATCAGAACCGGTAAGCCAGCTTCACCACGCCGTAATCCACGCCGCTGTTCGGCTTCTTGATGCTGCCGTTCGAGAAATGCTGCATCTTCACCGCGACTTCCCAGTTCTTGTTGAACACATAGCCGATGCCGATGTGGTCGCCGAACTGGAACGCGGTCGACAGCCGGTCGTCGTTGTTGTTATAGGTTTCGGACATCAGGTGCGCACCGATGCCGATCTCGGCATACAAGCCCAGCTTGCTCTTGTTTTCAAAGCGGAACACCGGCGTGAAGCCGATATCGCCGATGTGCTGCTTGTCGCCCGGAACGTTGTTGTACTGGCGGCCTTGCCAGTAACCGACACTGGCATCCCAGTAACCGGTCAGGTGCGTGTTGCCCGAATCGAACCAGCTCCAGTTCGGATTCCAGTCCTTGGTGACGCCAACGCGGGCCATGCGGATTTTCGACGCCGTGGCAGCTTCGCCATAAACGCCATCCACCAGTTGGCCATCGGCCGCGAATGCGACCTGCGCCGCCATCAGTGCGGCCACGGCCGCGATCAATTTTTTCATGTTCCTGTTCTCTCAAGTGACATGCTGTATACATAAACGATACGGCAATCCGGCTATTGTAGCGGGCTCGGCAGATTTAAGCTGAAGGCTGTCCAACGGTAAAATCAGTGCCATAACAACATTACGGAGCGCAAACAAAGTGGGATTCTTGACGAAAATTACTTTTCTGGGTATCGGCTTGATGGGGGAGCCGATGGTTCGACGGCTGCTCGGCGCAGGCTTGCCCGTCCATGCGTGGAATCGTACGTTCAGCAAGGCGGAGCGCCTCGCGCCGCACGGTGCCATTGCGGTAGCCAATATCGAGGATGCCGTACGCGATGCGGATATTGTCATTTCGATGCTGGAAGCCGGTCCGGTGGTCGGCGCCGTCATCGATGCGGCGTTGCCATCGCTGCGGCAGGGTACCTTGTGGATCGACATGAGCTCCACCCGCCAATCGGAAGCCCAGGCATTCCACGCCCGGCTGCAGACCGCCGGCTGCCGCTTTGTCGACGCGCCGGTATCCGGCGGCGTCGGGGGCGCGCAAGCGGGAACGCTGGCGATCATGGCTGGAGGAAGCGAGGCCGATGTCGATGATGCCCGCCCCGTGTTCGAAGCGATGGGCCGTGTCACCCGTGTCGGCCCCGCCGGTGCCGGCCAGGTTGCCAAGCTGTGCAATCAGCTGATCGTCGGCGGCACGATCAATATCGTCGCGGAGGCGTTGCTGCTGGCCCAGGCCGCCGGTGCCGATCCCGCCGCCGTGCGCGCGGCGATCCGTGGCGGTTTTGCCGAAAGCCGCATCCTCGAGGTGCATGGCCAGCGCATGCTCGACAGGAATTTCCTGCCCGGCGGCCAGGTCGCGACGCAATTGAAGGACCAGCACAATATCCTGGCCGCCGCGGCTGCGGCAGGGGTCGCTTTGCCTGTCACCAGCCTGGTGACGGAGCGTTACGAGTCGATCGGGGATGTGTATCCGCAGGCCGATCACTCGGCCGCGCTGCTCGCACTGGAACAGATGAATCCGGGCCAGCGCGTGGGCGGGGCGCCGGACCAGTTGCCATAATCCGGTTATCGCAACGGCAGCGCCGTCTCCACCAGCTTCACCCAGAAGCTGGCACCGACCGGGAGCAGGCGGTCATTGAAATCATAGCTGCCGTTGTGCAGCACGCACGGCCCCATGCCGTGGCCGCCGGCGCGGTGGTCGCCGTCGCCGTTGCCGATGAAGATGTAGCAGCCGGGCTTCTCCTGCAGGAAGAAGGCGAAGTCCTCGGCACCCATCGTCGGCTCGATGTCGGCATCCACGTTGTCCTCGCCCACCACGGCTTTCATCACTTCGACGGCGAACCGCGTTTCCTTCTCGTGATTGACGAGCGGCGGATAGCTGCGCCTGAAATCGAAGTCGATTTCGGCCTCGAATGCGGCGGCGATGCCTTCGGCCAGTGCCTGCATGCGGCGCTCGATCATGTCCAGCACGGGCGTCGTGAACGTGCGCACCGTGCCAACCAGTTGCGCCGTGTCGGGAATCACGTTGGTTGCGCTGCCGGCGTGGATCTGCGTGATCGACAGCACGGCCGTGTCCAGCGGGCTCTTGTTGCGCGTGATGATCGTCTGCCATGCCTGGGCGATCTGCACCGCGATCATCACCGGATCGATGCCCTTGTGCGGCTGGGCGGCGTGCGCGCCCTTGCCGCGCACCGTCACGTAGAACTCGTTCGCCGACGCCATCATCGGCCCCGTGCACACGTTCAGCGTGCCCGCCGCGTAGCCGGGCCAGTTGTGCATGCCATAGATGGCTTCCATCGGAAAGCGTTCGAACAGGCCGTCTTCGATCATCTTGCCGGCGCCGGCGCCGCCTTCTTCGGCGGGCTGGAACACCAGGTACACCGTGCCGTCGAAATCGCGTTGCCGCGACAGGTGCCAGGCCGCGCCCAGCAGCATCGCCGTGTGGCCGTCGTGGCCGCAGGCGTGCATCTTGCCGGGGTGGCGCGAGGCATGCGGAAAGGTGTTCACTTCCTGCATCGGCAGCGCATCCATGTCGGCGCGCAGGCCGATCGCACGGTCCGACGAGCCGTTCCGGATGATGCCCACCAGGCCCGTCAAGCCGATGCCCCGCACCACGGGAATGCCCCATTCGGCAAGCCTGGCGGCAACCGCGTCCGCGGTGCGCACTTCCTCGTAGGAGAGCTCCGGATGCGCATGCAGATCGCGGCGGATCTCCTGCAGCTCGGATTGAAACGCAATGATCGGTTCTACAAGTTTCATCAGGCTCTCCAGGTTATTCACGACGCAACCGGGTGGGGCGCGTGCTGTCCGGGCCCCACCCGGGCAAAGATGGACACCAGGCGCCGGTGAGCGCCGGCAAGTGCCAACAAGCGTTTGGAGCATTGTAGCCGTTGTCACTGTTCCGGAGCCACCCCGCGCCACTCCCGCCCATTGTGCGCCAGATCGTTTACGATAGCGGATTGCTCTCCATTGTCTTCCCGCACTCCCATGACCACCACCCAAGTGCGTGCCGCCTGCCCGCACGACTGTCCCGATACCTGCGCCATTCTCGTCACCGTTGAAAACGGCATCGCCACCGAGATCAAGGGCGATCCCGACCATCCGACGACGGCCGGCGTGCTGTGCACCAAAGTGTCCCGCTACGCCGAGCGTACCTACTCGCCGGACCGCCTGCTGTACCCGCTGCGCCGCACCGGCGCGAAGGGCGAGGGCAAGTTCGAACGCATCAGCTGGAACGAGGCGCTGGACGAGATCGCCGCCCGGCTCAAGCCCCTGGCGGACACGGCGCCGGAAGCGATCCTGCCGTACAGCTACTGCGGCACGATGGGCCTGCTGCAGGGCGAGTCGATGTCGTCGCGCTTCTTCAACCAGCTGGGCGCCTCGCTGCTGGACCGCACGATCTGCGCGATGGCCGGTGCCACCGGCTACAAGTACACGGTCGGCGGATCGATCGGCACCGACCTGGAACAGTTCCAGGATGCCAAACTGATCCTGATCTGGGGCGGCAATCCGATCGCTTCCAACCTGCACTTCTGGATGCGCGCGCAGGAAGCCAAGCGACGCGGCGCGAAACTGGTGGCGATCGATCCCTACCGCTCGCTGACGGCCGAGAAATGCCACCTGCATATCGCGCCGATGCCGGGCACCGACGCCGCGCTGGCACTGGGCATGATGCACGTGCTGATCGCCGAGAACCTGGTCGACGACGACTACATCGCCCGATACACGCTGGGCTATGAACAGTTGAAGGAACGCGCGGCCGCATGGACGCCGGCACGCACCGCCGCCACCTGTGGCATCCCGGAAGAGCAGGTGCTGGAACTGGCACGCCTGTACGGGCAAACGGCGCGGGCCGGCGAGCCGGTTGCGATCCGCGTCAACTATGGCGTGCAGCGCGTGCGCGGCGGCGGCATGGCGGTCCGGAACATCGCCTGCCTGCCGGCGCTCGTCGGCGCGTGGCGGCACGCGGCCGGCGGCATCCAGCTGTCCACGTCCGGTTCCTTCCCGACCAACAAACCCGCGCTGCAGCGCCCGGACCTGCTGAAGAAGCTGCCGCGCACGATCAACATGACGACGATCGGCGACGACCTGTTGCGCCCCGCGTCGGCGGTGTTCGGCCCGCGCGTGGATGCCGTCATCGTCTACAACTCGAACCCGGTCGCGGTGGCGCCGGATTCGTCGAAAGTACAGGCGGGCTTCGCGCGCGAAGACCTGTTCACGGTGGTGCTGGAGCAGTTCCAGACCGATACCGTCGATTACGCGGACATCGTGCTGCCGGCCACCACGCAGCTGGAGCATGCCGATGCCCACCTGGCTTACGGCCACCTGTACATGATGGCCAATAACCCCGCCATCGCGCCGCTGGGCGAGGCAAAGCCCAACACTGAAATCTTCCGGTTGATGGCCGCGCGCATGGGCTTTACAGATCCTTGCTTCGCGGAGACCGATGATGAAATGGCAGCACAGGCGTTCCGCAAGGATGACGCAAGATCCGTTCACTTCGACTGGGATTCGTTGAAGCAGAAGGGCTGGCAAAAGCTGGACATGCCGGATGCGCCATTTGCCTATGGTAAATTTCCAACACCTTCAGGAAAATGTGAGTTCTTTTCCGAATCGATGCTGGCGGATGGCTTGGACCCCCTGCCGGACTACATCGAAAACTATGAATCCGCGGCATCTACCCCTGATCTCGCGGCAAAATACCCGCTCGCGATGATATCTCCGCCGGCGCGCAACTTCCTCAATTCCACCTTTGTCAATGTGCAAAGCCTGCGCGCCACGGAGGGTGAGCCGCAGCTCGACATCCACCCTGACGATGCGACAACACGTGCCATTAATCACGGCGATATGGTGCGCATCTTTAACGATCGTGGTTCGTTCGTGTGCAAGGCGCGGGTCACTGAAAAGGCCCGCAAGGGGCTCGTGGTGGGGCTGTCGATCTGGTGGAAAAAGCTCGCGCGCGATGGCAAGAATGCCAACGAGGTGACCAGCCAGCGCCTGACCGACATGGGCCGCGCCCCGACTTTTTACGATACACTCGTACAGGTTGAACGTGCCTCATGAGTAGGAAACATGCGCAAGATTGCCCGCCTAAAAATACGTGCCCGGTACCTCGTGGCCGGGCTTTCATGCGCCGCCCTGCTTGCCGGTTGCGCGCAGGTCAAGTACTACTTCCAGGCGGCGCAGGGGCAGTATTCGCTGTGGTCCGATTCGCGCGCGATCGACGACTGGCTGGGCGATCCGAACACCGAACCGAAACTGCGCGCCCGCCTGGAGAAGGCGGTCACGATCCGCAAGTTCGCTGTGCGCGAACTGGGCCTGCCTGATAACGCCAGCTACAAGCAATACGCGGCGCTGAACCGCCCGTTCGTGCTGTGGAACGTGGTGGCCACGCCGGAACTGTCGCTGCGGCCCATCCAGTGGTGCTTCCCGATCGCCGGCTGCGTGGCCTACCGCGGCTACTACAGCAAGGAAGACGCGATGGCCTATGCGGAGGAATTGCGCGCCGAGGGCGACGACGTGCAGGTCGGCGGCGTGCCCGCGTATTCCACGCTCGGCTGGTTCAGCGATCCGCTGCTGTCCACTTTCATCAATTACTCCGATGCGGAACTGGCACGCATGGTGTTCCACGAACTGGCCCATCAGGTCGTGTACATCCCCGGCGATTCTCGCTTCAACGAAGCATTCGCCTCGGCTGTCGAGGAAGCCGGTGTCGACCGCTGGCTCGAGCTGTACGGCAACGATGCGATGCGCGAAGCGTATGCCCGCTACAGCATGCGCCGCAAGGAATTCCTCGCGCTGCTGGTCCGGCATCGCCAGATGCTCTCCGAGCTGTATGCCGGCAAGGCCAGCGTGAAAAAGAAGCGCGAGGAAAAGGCGCGCATCTTCGCATCGCTGCACCGGGAATACGCGGTGCTGAAGGCGAACTGGGGCGGTTATGCCGGCTACGACCGCTTCTTCGCCGAGCAGCTGACCAATGCACACCTGGCGGCTGTCGCCACCTATAATGATCTCCTGCCCGGCTTCAAGGCATTGCTTGCCCAGGAAAAAACGTTCCCGCGCTTTTATGCTGCGGTGCAACGCATGAGCAACCTGCCCTCCGTCGAGCGAACCGAGCGGCTGGCCGAGCTTGCCCGTTCCGCGGCGCCCGCTACCATGACTGTCGTGGCGGAGAAGCAGGCCGAAACCGCCGGCGGGCACTGAAGTTCGCGTAACGTCCGCGTATTTCCGTGCCCGATGCTGCGTCGCCGCACGCGGCTTCGCCAGAGCGCGGTGTCGGTATCCGCAAAAAGCGCTTGCGTACGGCCCTGCCTGCCGATAGCATCTTGAATTAAGGATAGTACGAGCGTTCGTTTTTTTTGGATTCGACCCCGCGACAGCCTGCCAGCCCCGTGCCGCCGGCGGCCCATGACAGCAGGGCACTCCACTACAAGCAGCCCCGGCCATAAAAGACCAACTCCGGAGACAAGAGGCACACCATGGACAAGATCTGGTTGAAGTCGTACCCATCCGGCGTTCCTGCCGAGATCGATCCGAATCAGTACCGCAGCCTGGTACACCTGCTGGAGGAATCGTTCCAGAAATACGCGGACCGCAAGGCGTTCGTGTGCATGGACAAGTTCATTACCTACGGTGAACTCGACACGCATTCGAAACGCCTCGGCGCCTGGCTGCAAAGCCGCGGCATGAAGCCGGGTGCCCGCGTGGCGCTGATGATGCCCAACGTGCTGCAGTATCCGATCGCGCTGGCCGCGGTGCTGCGTGCCGGCTACACGGTCGTCAACGTCAACCCGCTGTATACGCCGCGCGAGCTGGAGCACCAGCTGGCCGACTCCGGCGCGGAAGCGATCGTCATCCTGGAAAACTTCGCCACCACGCTCGAGCAGGTGCTGGGCCGCACGGCCGTCAAGCACGTCATCGTGGCCTCGATGGGCGAGATGCTGGGCGTGGCGAAGGGCCTGGTGGTCGACTTCGTGGTGCGCAACGTGAAGAAGCTGGTACCGGCGTATTCGCTGCCGAACGCGGTGCGCTTCAAGGAGGCGCTGTCGCATGCCTCGGGCATGAAGCTCACGCCCGTGGAAGTCGATCACGGCGACGTCGCCTTCCTGCAGTACACCGGCGGCACCACCGGCGTCTCGAAGGGCGCCACGCTCACGCACGGGAACGTGATCGCCAACCTGCTGCAGGTGGAAGCCTGGTCGCAACCCGGCCTGCAGAAGGAACCGCGGGTCGACGAGCTGTCGATCGTCTGCGCGCTGCCGCTGTATCACATCTTCGCGCTGACGGCGTGCGCGATGTGGGGCATGCGCATGGGCGCGCTGAATATCCTGATCCCCAACCCGCGCGACATCGGCGGCTTCATCAAGGAGCTGGCCAAGTACAAGTTCAATATGCTGCCCGCGGTGAACACGCTGTACAACGCGCTGGTGAACCACCCCGATTTCCAGCATCTCGATTTCTCCGGCCTGAAGATCGCCAACGGCGGCGGCATGGCCGTGCAGCAGGCCGTCAACGACAAGTGGCTGAAGGCGACGGGCGTGGCGATCATCGAAGGTTATGGCCTGTCCGAAACGGCTCCCGTGGCCACCTGCAACCGCTCCGACAGCACCGCGTTTTCCGGCACGATCGGCTTGCCGATCCCGTCGACGGAAGTTGCGATCCTGGATGACGCGGGCAACGAGGTGCCGCTGGGCCAGCCGGGCGAGATCGCGATCCGCGGCCCGCAGGTGATGGCCGGCTACTGGAACCGGCCGGAAGAAACGGCCAAGGTGATGACGCCGGACGGGTACTTCAAATCCGGCGACGTGGGCGTGATGGACGAACGAGGTTATGTGAAGATCGTCGACCGCAAGAAGGACATGATCCTGGTTTCCGGCTTCAACGTCTACCCGAACGAGCTCGAAGCGGTGGTGTCCGCCCATCCCGGCGTGCTCGAGGTGGCCTGCATCGGCGTGCCGGACGAACACTCCGGCGAAGCGGTGAAGCTGTACGTCGTGCGCAAGGATCCCGAGCTGACCGCCGAAACCCTGATGGCGTATTGCAAGGACAACCTGACCGGCTACAAGAAGCCGAAATACATCGAGTTCCGTGACGAACTCCCGAAAACGAATGTCGGCAAGATCCTGCGGCGCGTGCTGCGCGACGAAGCAACCGCCGGCGCCAAGGAAGCTGCATGAGGTGTCCTCACAAGGGACTCCCGATCAACAAAACAAAGAGGCACTGCATGGAAAAAATCTGGTTGAAATCCTATCCCGAAGGCGTACCCGCCGAGATCGACGTCTCGCAGTACACCTCGGTGACGCATCTGCTGGAGGATTCGTTCCGCAAGTATGCCGATGAAAAGGCGTATGTCTGCATGGACAAGTTCCTCACCTATGCGCAGGTCGACCAGATGTCCCGCAAGTTCGGCGCCTGGCTGCAGGGCAAGGGCCTGCAAAAAGGCGCGCGCGTGGCGATCATGCTGCCGAACGTGCTGCAGTATCCGGTGGCGATGGCCGGCATCCTGCGCGCCGGCTACACGGTGGTCAACGTCAATCCGCTGTACACGCCGCGCGAGCTGGAGCACCAGCTGAAGGATTCCGGCGCCGAGGCGATCATCGTGCTGGAAAACTTCGCCAACACGGTGCAGCAGGTGCTGCAGGATTCACCGGTACAGCACGTGATCGTGGCCACGATGGGCGACCTGCTCGGTGGCGTGAAGGGGGCGATCGTCAACCTGGTGGTGCGCCACGTGAAGAAAATGGTGCCGGCGTTCACGCTGCCGCGCGCCGTGTCGTTCAAGCAGGTGCTGGCCGAAGGTGGCCGCATGACGCTGCACCCGGCAAAGATCGGCCACGACGACATCGCCTTCCTGCAATACACGGGCGGTACCACCGGCGTGTCGAAGGGCGCCGTGCTGCTGCACCGGAACGTGGTCGCCAACGTGCTGCAGAACGAAGCCTGGCTGCACATGGCGCCGCAGCAGGAGCAGGTGGTGTTCGTCTGCGCGCTGCCGCTGTACCACATCTATTCGCTGACGATTTCCGCATTCATGGGCATGCGCCTGGGCGGCCTGAACGTGCTGGTGCCGAACCCGCGCGACATTCCCGGCTTCGTCAAGGAACTGGCCAAATACCGCGTCACCGTGTTCCCGGCCGTGAACACGCTGTACAACGCGCTGCTGAACAATCCCGATTTTTCCAGGCTGGATTTCTCCAGCTACAAGGTATGCAACGGTGGTGGCATGGCCGTGCAGCAGGCCGTGGCGGACAAGTGGCTGAAGCTGACCGGCACGCCGATCATCGAAGGCTACGGCCTGTCCGAAACGTCGCCGGTGGCCACCGCGAACCGGGTCGACATCAAGGAATTCACCGGCACGATCGGCTTGCCGATCCCGTCCACCGACGTGGCCATCCTCGATGACGACGGCAACCCTGTGCCGCTGGGTACCGCCGGCGAGATCGCCATCCGCGGCCCGCAGGTGATGGCCGGTTACTGGCAGCGGCCCGACGAAACGGCCAAGTCGATGACGGTGGACGGATTCTTCAAGACCGGCGACGTGGGCATCATGGACGAGCGGGGCTACACGAAGATCGTCGACCGCAAGAAGGACATGATCATCGTCTCCGGCTTCAACGTGTACCCGAACGAGGTCGAAGGCGTGGTGGCCGCGCACCCGGGCGTGCTCGAATGCGCGTGCATCGGCGTGCCGGACAAGAACTCGGGCGAGGCCGTGAAACTGTTCGTGGTGCGCAAGGACCCGAACCTGACGGCCGAAACATTGATGGAATTCTGCAAGCACGAGCTGACTGCCTACAAGAAGCCGAAGTACATCGAGTTCCGCGACGATTTGCCGAAGACGAACGTGGGCAAGATTTTGAGAAGGCAGTTGCGGGACGAGAAACGCGCGGCTTGATCGCCTGCCGGGGCCTTTTTGGTCCCGGGGTGGCAGTCTTGAAAACTGCTGTCCAGTCACCTTGCTTTACGCGTTGGCCAGCCCCGCCTTGCCATCCTCCACCGCGAACCGGGCCAGTGTCTGAATGCCGCTGGCCTTGTCCCGCACGTCATCGAGCCCCTGGAACAGCACGGCAGTGCGCTCCGGCGAGATGTCGAACAGCATGTAGCCGCGCCGGTCGCTTCTCCCGTATTTGATGTGCGAATTCATCGCCACGTACTGCGCGGTGCGCTCCTGCGGCCGTGAACTGGACGTGATCGACGTGCCGCAGAATTCCGTCGCCACGACCGGGTTGCCGGCAGCGCGCGGGCGGGTCGGATCGCGGCGCAGTTCGGCCGCATAGAACGTGTGCACGTCGCCGGACAGGACCAGCGGATTGGCGGCGCCGCTGGTGCGCACCGTGTCCAGCAGCCGCTGGCGCGCGGCCGGATAGCCGTCCCAGCCGTCCGTCCAGAACCGGCCGTCGCCGACGCGGTGGATCTCCACCTGCGACGACTGCGCCATCAGCGTCTGCTGCGCCAGCACGTTCCAGCGCGCCCTGGAGCTTTTCAGTCCCTCCTGCAGCCAGGTCTCCTGCGCGGCACCCAGCATCGTGCGCCTGCCGTCCGCCAGCATGGCGCAGGCATTGCGATAGACGGAGTTCGAGCCGCCCCGGTTCGGCCGCGCGCAGGCCTGCGGAGAGCGGTACTGGCGGTTGTCCAGCACGTGGAAGCGCGCCAGCGATCCCCAGTCGTAGCGCTGGTACATGCGCACGCCGGCAAAGCCGCTGGCCGCGAAGCGCAACGGCTGGTGCTCGCAATAGGCCTGGTAGGCGGCCGCGCGGCGAGCCGCGAAGCCGGGCGTGAGCAGTTCGTCGCGCAGCGCGCCGTAGTCGTTCGCCACTTCGTGGTCGTCCCACGTCATGATCCACGGCGCCGCGTGATGCGCGGCCTGCAGGTCGCGGTCGCTCTTGTACTGCGCATAGCGGGCGCGGTACTCGTCCAGCGTGAAGCTCTCGTCGCGGCGCACGGCGCGCGTCGGATGCTCCAGCCGATACTGGCCCCATTCGTAGATGTAGTCGCCGAGGAAGGCGACCAGGTCCGGCGCCGCCCGTGCAAGGTGGCGCTGCGCCGCATAGTGGCCGAACTCCCAGTGCTGGCACGAGGCCACGGCCAGCTTCAGCGAGCGGGGCAGGGTGCCGGGCGCCGGCGCGGTGCGGGTGCGCGCAACGGGGCTGGCGGCATCGCCCAGCATGAACCGGTACCAGTACCAGCGGTCGGGCCGCAAGCCTTTCACGTCCACGTGCACGCTGTGCGCGAGGGCGGGATTGGCGGTGGCGGTGCCGCTGGCGGCAATGCGCCGGAAACCCTCGTCTTCCGCCACCTCCCAGCGTACCGCGAAGGCGACCGGCGGCGTGGAGCGCGCATCGAGCGGATCGAACAGGATGCGCGTCCACAGCACCACGCTGTCGGGCAGCGGCGAGCCCGAGGCGACGCCCAGCGTAAACGGATACGGCGCGTTGCGCGGCGCCGCCGCACACGTGAGCGCAGGGCCGAGCGCGGCCAGGCGCGCACCCGTCAGCAGCAACAGCCGGCGGCCGTGCTCCATCCGCTTATTTATGCATCAGCGATTCGATCGGCGGCACCGGGCGCGGCTTGCGATCCGACCCGGTGGCCACGTAGGTCAGCGTGGCTTCCGTCACCTTGACGATATCGGCCTGCAGGCGGTTGCGTTCCGCATACACCTCGACGTTGACGGTGATCGACGTGGTGCCAACCCGGACGATATCGGCATAGAACGACAGCAGGTCGCCGACGAACACGGGGTTCTTGAAGACAAAGGAATTGACTGCGATCGTGGCCACGCGGCCGTTGGCGCGCCGGGTGGCCGGCAGCGACCCGGCGATGTCGACCTGGGCCATGATCCAGCCGCCGAACACGTCGCCATACACGTTGGCATCGGCCGGAGCAGGCATTACCCGTAATTCCGGCATTTTTCCGGGAGGCAAGCGATTGGCGGCGGGTGCGGGAGCGGCGGAAGCGGGTGTAAGGTCGGGCGTGGTCATCATGAAAACTCGTTGGGGGCTACAATGGGTTCCGATTGTAAACCAGCCAGCAAGCCAGTCATGCGTCGCTCCGCCTATTCCTCCGAACTTCCGCCGCCAGCCCGCCCCGGCCGCAGCGATCTTGCCACCCTGAAAACACTGCTGCCTTACCTGTGGGTCTACAAGTGGCGCGTGCTGCTGGCCTTGCTGGCGCTGGTGGGCGCCAAGCTGGCCAATGTGGGCGTGCCGGTCGTACTGAAGCACCTAGTGGACGCGATGACGCTGAAACCCGGCGACCCGCGCGCGCTGCTGATCCTGCCGGTCGGGCTGCTGCTCGCCTATGGCGCGTTGCGGCTGTCCACCACCCTGTTCACCGAGTTGCGCGAATTCCTGTTTGCCCGCGTCACGCAGCGCGCCGTGCGCACCATCGCGCTGCAGGTGTTCCGGCACCTGCACGCGCTGTCGCTGCGCTTTCACCTGAACCGGCAAACCGGCGGCATGACGCGCGACATCGAACGCGGCACGCGCGGCGTCGGTTCGCTGATCTCGTACACGCTGTTCAATATCCTGCCCACGCTGGTCGAGATCACGCTGGTGCTGGGCTACCTGGTCATGCACTACGACGTCTGGTTCTCCGTGATCACGTTCAGCGCGCTGGTGCTGTATATCGCATTTACCGTGATCGTCACCAACTGGCGCACGCATTTCCGGCGCACGATGAACGACCTCGATTCGAAAGCCAACACGAAGGCGATCGACTCGCTGCTGAACTATGAAACCGTCAAGTATTTCGGCAACGAGGAATACGAGGCGAAGCGCTACGACGAAGGCCTGAAGCATTATGAATCGGCCGCGGTGCGCTCGCAAACGTCGCTGTCGCTGCTCAATACCGGCCAGTCGGCCATCATCGCCACCGCCGTCACGCTGATCCTGTGGCGCGCCACGGTCGGCGTGGTGGACGGCACGATGACGCTGGGCGACCTGGTGCTGGTGAACGCGTTCATGATCCAGCTGTATATCCCGCTGAACTTCCTGGGCGTGATCTACCGCGAGATCAAGCAAAGCCTGGCGGACATGGAGCGCCTGTTCTCGCTGCTCGATGAAAACCGCGAAGTGGCCGACGCGCCGGATGCGAAGCCGCTGGTCGCGCGCGGTGCGCAGGTCAGGTTCTCGCACGTGGAGTTCAGCTACGAGGCCAAGCGGCAGATCCTGTTCGACGTCGATTTCACGATCCCCGCCGGCACCACCACGGCGGTCGTCGGCCACAGCGGTTCCGGCAAGTCCACGCTGTCGCGGCTGCTGTTCCGCTTCTATGAAGTGAACGGCGGCGCGATCACGATCGACGGCCAGGACCTGCGGGCGGTCACCCAGGATTCGCTGCGCCACGCGATCGGCATCGTGCCGCAGGATACGGTGCTGTTCAACGACACGATCGAATACAACATCGCCTACGGCAAGCCGGGTGCCACGCACGACGAGATCGTGGCCGCCGCCCGGGCGGCATCGATCCACGACTTCATCGACAGCCTGCCGGACGGCTACCGCACGATGGTGGGCGAACGGGGGCTGAAACTCTCCGGCGGCGAGAAACAGCGCGTGGCCATCGCGCGCACGCTGCTGAAAGACCCGGCGATCCTGATCTTCGACGAAGCCACGTCCGCGCTCGATTCGAAAGCCGAACAGGCGATCCAGGCGCAGCTGAAGGATATCGCACGGAACCGCACGACGATGGTGATCGCCCACCGCCTTTCCACGGTGGCCGATGCGCACCAGATCCTGGTGCTCGATCACGGCCGGATCGTCGAGCGCGGCAATCATCCCGCGCTGCTGGCCGCTGGCGGCCTGTATGCACAGATGTGGGCGCGCCAGCAGGCCCGGGCGGATGCGCCCGATGAAGCGGCGGCATGACCGTCGGTACGGTTGACATCCTCGCTGTGTTCGTCAACGACTGAGCAGTAAGCGGTTGATTTAGAAGAAATTTATTTTCCTGGCCCGCAACTTGCCTCATGGGGAACACGGCCGCGATACCGCGCGGCCGGTACCGGGGAGGCGCCGTGCGATCCACACCTGTTGTTGCCCTTGCAGCGCTGCTGGCCTGCCTGCCGGCGCGGGCGGTGGACGTGATCGACCTGCACGATCTGCACCATGCCCGGGGACACGCCGCGCTGATGCGCGACTACATGCCCAGGCATATGCCCGGCCCTATCTCTGGTCATATTGCCGGCCACACTCCGGCCATCCTGTCCGGCTACCGTATCGACCGCGGTACCGGCAACCGCACCGACATCGGTATCGGCTACGGCATCGACAACGGTCCCGGTGACGATCCGGCCGGCTTTCCTGCCGAACTCGCCCCTGGTGTGCCGCTGCCCCCCGGCAGCTGGCCGGCCGGCCTGCATGCCGCCCCGGCACCGGTGCCGGAGCCGATGTCCGTGCTGATGCTGGCCTGCGGGCTGTTGCTGATCATGCCCGGTGCCTGGGCTGCGCGCTGGTCCCGCCTGGGCGATGACGAATCCCTGTTGCAACGGAGGCTTCCATGAGCGGATTGACTGCTGCCGCGCGCGCCGCGCTGGGCGCGCCTGGTATCGAGAATGTGGACGGGCAGCTCCACCTGCTGGTGCCCGTGGTGAACATGGGCGAGGCGGCGCTGTCCGGGCTCGAGGTGCACGCGGTCAAGCTGGGCGGCGCCGCGCGCCTCAGTCCTGCCGCGTTTCCCGTCGTGCTCGGCATGCTCGAAGCACGAAGCGCGGCCAGCTTCGCGGTGCGCTTCGCCGGCAAGGGGCTGGTGGCGGGCAAGCGCTACCTGCTGTCGCTGGTGGTCAACTACACGTTCGGCAACGTGGTGCACTGCCTGCAGCTGAACCGCCATGTGCGCATCCCCGCGCCGTCGCCGGTGGTGGTCGCGCCGCTGCATGCACGGGTCACGACCGTGCTGGCGCAAAATACCTGGCGCTACACGCTGCACAACGATGAAGCGCCCGATTCCGGGTTGTATGTTTCGTCGCTGGCGCTGATGATCTCCGCGCCCGTCATGATCACCGGCACACCGCCGGGCTGGCGCGGCGAGACCGATGGCATCAGCTATGTGTTCTGGCGTGCCGCCGACTATCTCCATCCGTACCCGAACCATGTGATGCCCGGCCAGGCGCTGGCGGGCTTCCGCCTCAACAGCCCGCATGCCGCATCACAGGCGTCGGCGGCGGCAATGTCGAGCTGGAACCACACCCTCGATGCGGCCGGCCCCGTGCTGACCGCGGATGCGCATGCCTGCTACGTGCTGACACCATACCGGTCATAACGCCTGCCACGCTGCGCGGCCATGGTTCCCCGGCCCCGCTCGCGCGGCCGCGGCGGCAAAAAAAAGGCCGGGCTGCGATGCCCGGCCTTGTCTCGTGGATCGGCTGCCGATCAGGTCAGCGGCTGCAGCGCCGGGTCCTGGTCCTTGTCGGCCGGGTGCGTCAGTTCGCCTTCCCACTTGGCCACCACGGCAGTGGCGATGCTGTTGCCGATCACGTTCGTGGCGGAACGCGCCATGTCCAGGAAGTGATCGATGGACAGCAGCAGTACCAGGCCCGCTTCCGGAATGTTGAACTGCGACAGCGTCGCGGCGATCACCACCAGCGAAGCGCGCGGCACGCCGGCCATGCCTTTCGAGGTCAGCATCAGCACGGCCATCATCGTCATCTGCGTGCCGAGCGACAGTTCGATGCCGTAGGCCTGGGCGATGAACACCGCGGCGAACGTGCAATACATCATCGAGCCATCGAGGTTGAACGAATACCCGATCGGCAGCACGAAGGCGGCGATGCGGTTGCGCACGCCGAAGCGTTCCAGGCCTTCCAGCGTTTTCGGGAACGCCGCTTCGGAAGAGGCGGTCGAGAATGCCAGGATCGTCGGGCCGCGCACTTCCACCAGCAGATCGAAGATGCGCTTGCCGAGGAATACGAAGCCGGCGGCGATCAGCAGGCCCCACAGCACGGCGATGCCGAAGTAGAACTCGGCCATGAATACGCCGTAGGTCTTCAGCACGATCAGGCCTTCCTTGGCGATGATGCCGGAAACGGCGGCGAACACGGCCAGCGGCGCGAACTGCATCACGTAGCCCGTCACCTTCAGCATCACGTGGGCAACGCCGTCGATCGCATCGATCATGGGTTCGGCCTTCTTGCCCACGGCGGCGGCGCCCAGGCCGAAGAACAGCGAGAACACCACGATCTGCAGGATCTCGTTCTTTGCCATGCCGTCCACGATCGAGGATGGGATCAGGTGGGTGACGAAGTCCTTCAGCGTCAGGCTGCTGGTGGCGAGATTGACCGCGGGACCGGCGGTGTTGGCCAGCGTGCCGGCCAGCGCGTCGCCGGGGCGGAACAGGTTGACCAGCACGAGGCCCAGCGCCAGCGACATCACCGAGGCGATGAAAAACCAGGCCAGCGTCTTGACGCCCACGCGCCCGACTTCGCCCGCATCGCCCATGCGCGCGATACCCACCACGAGCGTGGAGAACACCAGCGGCGCGATGATCATCTTGATCAGGCGCAGGAACATCGTCGTAATCAGCGTCATCGCCTCGGAATACGGCGCCGTCGATGTCATCGTCGTATTCAGGATGTAGCCGACCACGATCCCCAGTGCCAGTGCCACCAGGATCCAGGTAGTCAGGCGGTTCTTTTTCTCCATGAGCTGTGTCTCTCCAAGATGGGCCGCGCGGCGGCAGGTCGCGCACCGGAGCCCGGGTTTGCCGTAAAATGATTAATTATCAGGCAGTTAATTGACAAGTTCCGCGCAGTATCCGTGCGGCATACAACACTGTCAAGCAGGCCGTGAGCGCACCAATGACCATGATCGACATAAAAAACATCAACAAGTGGTATGGGCAGTTCCAGGTGCTCGCCGATTGCACCACACAAGTGGCGCGGGGCGATGTCATGGTGATCTGCGGGCCCTCCGGTTCGGGCAAATCCACGCTGATCAAGACCGTAAACGGGCTCGAACCGATCCAGGGCGGCGAGATCGTCGTCGATGGCACGCCGGTCCATGCGCCCGCCACGAACCTGCCGCAGCTGCGGGCCCGCATCGGCATGGTGTTCCAGAACTTCGAACTGTTTCCGCACCTGTCGGTGCGCGAAAACCTGGCGCTCGGGCAGGTCAAGGTGCTGAAACGGGGGCGCGACGAAGCCAACGAGCGGGGGCTCAAGTACCTCGATCGCGTGGGCCTGCTGGCGCAGCAGGACAAATACCCGGGCCAGCTGTCCGGCGGCCAGCAGCAGCGCGTGGCGATCGCCCGTGCGCTGTCGATGGACCCGATCGCCATGCTGTTCGACGAACCCACGTCCGCCCTCGATCCGGAAATGATCAACGAGGTGCTGGACGTGATGGTGGGCCTGGCGCAGGAAGGCATGACGATGATGGTCGTCACCCATGAAATGGGTTTTGCGCGCAAGGTGGCCAATCGCGTGGTGTTCATGGACAAGGGGCGCATCGTCGAGGATTGCGGCAAGGATGAATTCTTCGGCGCGCCGCGTTCCGAGCGGGCGCGCGACTTCCTGGCCAGGATCATCCACTGAGCATGTGCCGGCGCGTGCCGGGCATGCAACGGCGGGGAAAACAGCACCTTTTGACGCAACCTTTGGTGTAACCTCCGGTCTAACCGTCTGGCGTGTTTTCTCGAGGAGGAAATCATGGCATCGATCCGGCTGCTCGTCTTCACCGTCTTTTTCATGGCCCTGGCATTGCCGGGAACGCCGCATGCGCAGGCGCTGTCCGGCACGCTGGCCAAGGTCGGACGCGACGGCTACATCACGCTGGGCGTGCGCGAAGGCTCGGTACCGTTCTCGTACCTGGACGACAACGGGCGCTTCATCGGCTATTCGGTCGACCTGTGCATGAAGATCGTCGACGAGGTGCGCAAGCGCCTGAACCGGCAGGTGGAGGTCAGGATGACCCCCGTCTCCGCCAGCAACCGCATTCCGCTGATGGCGAACGGTACCATCGACCTCGAATGCGGCTCCACCACCAACAATGCGGAGCGGGCGCGCCAGGTGGCATTTTCTCCCACGATCTTCGTGATCGCCAACCGGCTGCTCACGCGCAAGGCGGCCAATATCCGCACACTGGCCGACATGAAGGGCAAGACGCTGGTCGCCACCGCCGGCACCACCACGCTCAAGCAGATGACGGCGCTGAACCGCGAACGCAATCTGGGCATGCGGATCGTGATCGGCAAGGACCACCCCGAGTCGTTCCTGATGCTGGAAACGAACCGGGCGAACGCCGCTGCCAACGACGACATCCTGCTGGCGGCCCAGGTGGCGGGCTCGAAGCAGCCGGCCGATTATGCGATCGGCGCCGAAGCCCTGTCGCTGGAGCCGTACGGCATCATGCTGCGCCGCGGCGACGCGCCGTTCAAGGCGGCGGTGGATGCGGCCATCCGCGCCGCGTTTGCATCGCCCGATTTCCCTCGGCTGTACGCGAAGTGGTTCACCAGCCCGATCCCGCCCAAGGGCATCAACCTGAACGTGCCGATGTCGCCGCAACTGAAGAAGGTGGTGGCCAGTCCCACCGATTCGCCCGATCCCGCCGCCTATCGCTGACTCGCCGGTTTCGCCGATTCGCCGGAGGCCGCGATGGACTACCACTGGAACTGGGCCGTGTTCGGCGAGCAGTCGCCGGATGGCGTGAACACGTATTGGCAAATGCTGGTGTCCGGCCTCGGCTGGACGTTGGCCGCGGCATTGGCCGGCTGGCTGATGGCGCTGGTGCTGGGCGCCCTGGCCGGCGTGGCGCGCACGCTGCCGCAGCGGCCGTTGCGCATGGCCGCCGGCGCCTACGTGGAACTGTTCCGCAACGTGCCGCTGCTGGTGCAGATGTTTTTATGGTTCTTCGTCGTGCCCGAGCTGCTGCCGCGCGCGGCGGGCGACTGGCTCAAGGCCTTGCCGCAGGCGCCGTTCGTCACCGCCGTGGTCTGCCTCGGCTTTTTCACGTCCGCCCGCGTGGCGGTGCAGGTCGCCGCCGGCATCGAAGCGCTGGCGGGCGGGCAGCTGCAGGCCGCGCTGGCGCTGGGCCTCGACCGGCCGCAGGCCTACCGGCACGTGCTGCTGCCGCTGGCGCTGCGCATCGTGCTGCCGCCGCTGACGAGCGAATTCCTGAACATCATCAAGAACAGCTCGGTGGCACTGACGATCGGGCTGATGGAGCTCACCGCCAGCGCCCGCGCGATCCAGGAGTTTTCGTTCCAGGTGTTCGAGGCCTATACCGCCGCCACCATGCTGTACGTGCTGGTCAATCTCGCCGTCACCGCCGGCATGCAGGCCGTCGAACGCAGGCTGGCGTTGCCGGGTACGCTGGGCACGCCGGGAGCGCGCTGATGGACTTCGACTTCGACGTGATCGCCCGCTCGTGGCGCACCGTGCTGCTGACCGGCATGGCGTTCACCTTGCAGCTGACGGTGCTGGCGATGGCGGGCGGGGTGGTGCTGGGCACGCTGCTGGCGCTGGCCCGGCTGTCCGGCTGGCGGCCGCTGGCATTGCTGGCCGCCGCCTACGTCAACCTGGTCCGCGCGGTGCCGCTGGTGCTGGTGATCTTCTGGTTTTATTTCCTGGTGCCGTACCTGGCCGCGTGGGCGATCGGTGCCGAGGAGCCGGTGCGCGTGGGGGCCTTCTGGTCGGCCCTCATCACCTTCACGCTGTTCCAGGCGGCGTACTACTGCGAGATCATGCGCGGCGGCATACAGTCGATCCCGCGCGGGCAGCTGCATGCGGCGCAGGCGCTGGGGTTGCGGTACTGGCAATGCATGGGCCACGTGGTGCTGCCGCAGGCATTGCGCAACATGCTGCCCGTGCTGCTGACGCAGACGATCGTGCTGTTCCAGGATGTCTCGCTGGTGTACGTGCTGTCGGTACCCGATTTCGTCGGCGCCGCGGCCCGCGTCGCCCAGCGCGACGGGCGCCTGGTGGAAATGTACAGCTTCGTGGCCGTGGTCTACTTCGCGATGTGCTGCGCACTCTCGATGCTGGTGCGGCGCCTGCGGCGTGCCCGGGGCCAGGGGTGAAAGAGTAAAATGGCGCATCCGTTTTCCGAGAGCGCTTCCGAGACTTGCCAATGTCCACCACCTTCGACACCCCATCTTCGCTGACCATCATCCGCCCGGACGACTGGCACCTGCACCTGCGCGACGGCGCCACCATGGCCAGCGTGCTGCCGCACAGCGCGCGCCAGTTCGGCCGCGCCATCGTGATGCCGAACCTGAAACCGCCCGTGACCACGGTCGCGCAGGCGGCCGCCTACCGCGACCGCATCCTGGCCGCGCTGCCGGCCGGCCTGGCGTTCGAGCCGCTGATGACGCTGTACCTGACCAACAACACGTCGCCGGACGAGATCCGCCGCGCGGCCGAGTCGGACTTCGTGCACGCCGTCAAGCTGTACCCGGCCGGCGCCACCACCAATTCCGATGCGGGCGTGACCGACCTGGTCAACTGCTTCCCCGTACTGGAAGTGATGCAGGAAACCGGGCTGCCGTTCCTCGTGCACGGCGAAGTGACCGATCCGGATGTGGACCTGTTCGACCGCGAAGCCGTGTTCATCGAACGCGTGATGCGCCCGCTGCGCAAGAATTTCCCGGCCCTGAACGTGGTGTTCGAGCACATCACCACCAAGGATGCGGCGCAGTACGTGGCCGAGGCCGAAGGCCCGATCGCCGCCACCATCACCGCGCACCACCTGCTGTACAACCGCAACGAGATCTTCAAGGGCGGCATCCGCCCCCATTACTACTGCCTGCCGGTGCTCAAGCGCGAGGAACACCGCCTGGCGCTGGTCACGGCGGCCACCAGCGGCGACGAGCGCTTCTTCCTCGGCACCGACTCGGCGCCGCACGCGCAGGGCGCGAAGGAAGCGGCCTGCGGCTGCGCCGGCTGCTATACCGCGCTGCACGCGATGGAACTGTATGCCGAGGCGTTCGAGCGCGCCGGCGCACTCGACAAGCTGGAAGCCTTCGCCAGCCTGAACGGCCCGGCGTTCTATGGCCTGCCGCCCAACGAAGGCACGATCACGCTGAACCGCCGGCAGTGGACGCTGCCGGAAACGCTGCCATTGGGCGAGCAGCAGGTCGTGCCGCTGAACGCCGGCGAAACCATCAACTGGCAGATGGCGTAAGCCGATGCTGCCCGCGGTGGACTGGGCCCGGCCCTGGTATGACGCCGTGCGCCCGGCGGCCGATGCCGCGCATGTGAGCGCCGATGCCGCGGCCGACGTCATCGCCAGGTTCAGCGCCCATGCCGCGGCGCTGAACCTGGTCAACCACGCGGGCCTGCCCATCCGCTTCGTGCCGCAGGCCGCGCTGCCCGACGGCACGGCCTACGAGGAGCATATCGGCGCGACCGGCTGCGTGCCCACGCGCGACAACCTGCACGATTTCTTCAACGGCCTCGTGTGGCTCAGTTTTCCCCTGGTCAAACGGGAACTGAACGCGTTGCAGGCGGCCCAGATCGCGCGCGACGGCATCCGCCCCGAGCGCGGCCCGGCCCGCGATGCCGCCACGCTGTTCGACGAGAACGCCGCACTGCTCGTCGTCACCGATGATGCGCAGGGCGGCGCATTGGCCGACGCGCTGCGCCAGCACCGCTGGCGTGAGGCGTTCGTCGATCGGGCCGATGCGTTCGGCAGGGTGGCCCAGGTCTGGCTGTTCGGCCACGCGCTGATGGAAAAACTGATGGCGCCGTACAAGGCCATCACCGCGCACACGCTGGTCGTGGCCGCGCCGGCCGGGTATTTCGCCTTGCCGCGTGCGGGGCAGGGCACGTGGCTCGACGCGCATGTGGCGGAAAGGTTGCGCGCCACGGGCTTGAGCAAGGCCGATTTCACCCCGCTGCCCGTGCTGGGCATTCCCGGCTGGTGCGAGCAGCAGGATGACGCTTTTTATGACGACACCACCGTGTTCCGCCCGCGGCGGAACGCACCCATCAAGGAGAACGCATGAACCAGCCAGTAAAAACGATTCGTTGGGGCATCCTCGGTACCGGCAAGATCGCCAAGGCCTTTGCCACCGCGCTGAAGGAGACCCCCGATGCCGTGCTCGCGGCCGTCGCGTCGAGGGGTGTTGATAGCGCTACCGCCTTCGCGTCCGAATATGGCGCGCATGAATTGACCAAGAGCCATGGCAGCTACCAGGCGTTGGCGGACGACCCGGATGTCGACGCGATTTACATCGCCACCCCGCATCCGATGCATCGCGAGAATGCGCTGATGTGCCTGAACGGGGGCAAGCATGTGCTGGTCGAGAAGGCATTCGCCGTCAACCGGCGCGAGGCGGAAGACATCGTGGCGCTGGCGCGCGCGAAAAAGCTGTTCGTGATGGAGGCGATGTGGACGCGTTTTCATCCGTCCGTGCTGGAAGCGAAGCGCATCGTGGCGAGCGGCGAAATAGGGCAGGTAGCGACAGTCCAGGGCGACCTGGGCTTTTATTCGGACGCCGGCCCGGAACATCGGCTGTTCAATCCGGCACTGGGCGGCGGCGCGCTGCTGGACCTGGGCATCTACCCGCTGTCGATCGCGGCCTATTTTCTTGGCCCGGTGGCATCGGTCAAGGCCGTCGGCCAACTGGGGCCGACAGGTGTGGACTTGCAGTGCACTTTCGTGCTGCAGCATGAGAACGGCGGCCTGGCTGCCTGCACGGCCAGCCTGGCCGCGCGCACGCCGGTCGAATTCACGGTCTGCGGCAGCAAGGGTTTTGTGCGCCTGCACAACCGTTTCCACAATACCGAAGAATTGACGGTGGAACTGAACGACGGCAGCCGCCGCACCCAGCGCGTGCCGCGCATCGGCAACGGCTATGCGCACGAGATCATCGAAGTGAATCGCTGCCTGCGCGAGGGATTGCTGGAAAGCCCGGTGATGCCGGCCGACGAAACGCTGGCGCTGATGGGCGTGCTGGACGAGATGCGACGGCAGATCGGCGTCGTCTACGACGCCGACCGCTGATCAGCGTACGACGTTATCGACGCGGCGCTTGCGGGGCAGCAACAGCACGCCGGCGCCGAACAGCAGCATCGACCAGTCCGACGCGCCGGATGCCGGCTCGGCCGGTGCGGCAGCCGGCCGCGGAGCGGGATGGGAACCGCTAGCAGAATCGGCAACAGCGGCTGGCGCCAGCGCATGCCGGTCGGCAGCCGGCGCCTGTTCGAGGAACGGCCGGGTCAGGGCGGCGCTGGAAGTGGCCACCAGCGTTGGTTGCGACAGGGCGGCGCTGGCGATCTCGATCACCTGGGTCGCCGCGGCGTTGGCAAAAGGCGTGGCCAACAAAATTGCTGTTGTAGCAAAGAGGGAATATTTTTTGATTTTATGCATCTAATTAAATTAAAGTCAATGAGCTGGACGCAATTCTAATGTTGCACTGCAGTGAAGACAACGATTTTATGCGGTAAAGCTTATGCGTTGGCTGCACTACACCATTTGTTACACTAGCGGTTTTGCCCGGGGTACCCCATGTCCGACGGCCAGCGCCTCCTCGACCTGAAAACGATCCTGCTCGCCACCGGCGTCGTGCTGACGCTGGCGATGGGCGTGCGCCATGGTTTCGGCTTCTGGATGCAGCCGATTTCGCAGGCCAACGGCTGGAGCCGCGAGACCTATTCGCTGGCGATGGCGATGCAGAACCTGCTGTGGGGCGCCTTCGGGCCGTTCGCCGGCATGGTGGCGGACCGCTGGGGCACGATGCGCGTGGTGCTGGCCGGCGCCTTCGCCTACATGGCGGGCCTGGTCTGGATGGCCACCGTCACCGAACCCACGCTGTTCATCGTCGGCTCCGGCGTGCTGATCGGCCTGGGCCTGGCCTGCACGGCGTTCGGCGCCGTCAGCGGCATCATCGGCCGCGCCGCGCCGCCGGAAAAGCGCTCGTGGGCGTTCGGCATCTCGGGCGCGGCCAGCTCGTTCGGCCAGTTCCTGCTGATGCCGGTCGAGCAGACGCTGATCTCCGGCGTGGGCTGGCAGAATGCGCTGTACCTGCTGGCCGCCATCGTCGTGTTCCTGATGGTGCCGATGGCGTTCCGGCTGCGCGAACCGGCGGCGCAGCAAGCTGCCGGCCACAGGCAGGGCATCGGCGAGGCGTTCAGGGAAGCGGCGGGCAACCGTTCGTTCCTGCTGCTGGTGGCGGGCTACTTCGTGTGCGGCTTCCAGCTGGTGTTCATCGGCGTGCACATGCCGTCCTACCTGAAGGACAAGGGCATCGCCGATCCGAAGGTGGCCGTCACGGCGCTGGCGCTGATCGGCCTGTTCAATATCTTCGGCTCGTACTGGGCAGGCAAGCTGGGCGGCCGGATGCCGAAGCGCTACCTGCTGTCGCTCATCTATTTCTCCCGCGCGGCCGTGATCGCGGTGTTCCTCGTGCTGCCGCTGTCGCCGCTGTCGGTGTACCTGTTCGCCGCCGCGATGGGCGTGCTGTGGCTGTCCACGGTGCCGCTGACGAACGGCATCATCGCCGGCGTGTTCGGGCTGTCGCACATGTCGATGCTCGCCGGCATGGTGTTCTTCTCGCACCAGATCGGCAGCTTCCTCGGCGTGTGGCTGGGCGGCTACCTGTTCGACCTGCGCGGCAGCTACGATCTCGTGTGGGGCATCTCGATCGGCCTCGGCGTGCTGGCCGGCCTGGCCAACCTGCCGATCGACGAGCGGGCGCTGGCGCGGCCGGCGCTGAAGGTGGCGTGAGATGAATGCCCGCTGGCGCCGGCTGCTCGGATGGTGCCTGGTCGCCATCGTGCTGGCGCTGTGCTTCGCTGCCTATTTCCGGCCCGGCTTCATGTTCGACATGGCGACGCGAGTTGCCATGTGCTTCTGATTCCGGTTTCCAGTTACACCTTCAGGAATTCCTCGCGCCCGCCCAGCCAGCGCTCCAGGTGTGCCTCCACCACCGGCTCGCTGGCCGGGTCGTGCAGCAGCGCATGGGCCACATCGCGCGCCTGGTCGACCAGCCAGCCGTCCGTTTCCAGGTCGGCAAAGCGCAGCATCGCCTGGCCGGACTGCCGGGCTCCCAGGAATTCGCCCGGCCCGCGGATTTCCAGGTCGCGCCGGGCGATTTCGAAGCCGTCGGTGGTTTCGCGCATCGTCGCCAGCCGCTGTTTGGCCACCTGGCCCAGCGGGGCCTGGTACAGCAGCAGGCACACGCTGGCGGCCGAACCCCGGCCCACGCGGCCGCGCAGCTGGTGCAGCTGCGACAGGCCGAAGCGTTCCGCATGCTCGATCACCATCAGCGACGCATTCGGCACGTCCACGCCCACCTCGATCACGGTGGTGGCCACCAGCACATGCACCTGGCCGGCGGTGAAGGCATCCATCACTTCCTGCTTTTCGGCCGGTTTCATGCGGCCGTGCACCAGGCCCACCTGCAGGTCGGGCAGCGCCCCGGCCAGCGTTTCGTAGGTTTCGGTGGCGGTCTGCAGCTGCAGCGCCTCCGATTCTTCAATGAGCGGGCAGACCCAGTAGACCTGGCGGCCGTCCAGCGCGGCCGCGTGCACGCGCTCGATGACTTCGTCGCGCCGGGCCTGGTCGATCACGCGCGTGACGATCGGCGTGCGGCCGGGCGGCAGCTCGTCGATCACGGAAACTTCCAGGTCGGCGTAATACGTCATCGCCAGCGTGCGCGGAATCGGCGTGGCCGACATCATCAGCTGGTGCGGCACCAGCCCGTCCGCCCCCTTGTTGCGCAGGGTGAGGCGCTGGCCTACGCCGAAGCGGTGCTGCTCGTCGACGATCACCAGGCCCAATTTTGCGAACTGCACCGTGTCCTGGATCAGCGCATGGGTGCCGATCACCAGCTGCGCCTCGCCGGACCCGGCCAGCGCCGAAGCGGTTTCCTTTTCCTTCTTTTTCAGGCTGCCCGTCAGCCACGCCACCTTCACGCCCAGCGGTTCCATCCACGCGGCGATCTTGCGGAAGTGCTGCTCGGCCAGGATCTCGGTGGGCGCCATCAGCGCGGCCTGGAAGCCGCTGTCGATCGCCTGCGTGGCGGCCAGCGCGGCGACCACGGTCTTGCCGCTGCCCACGTCGCCCTGCAGCAACCGCTGCATCGGGTAAGGCTGGCGCAGGTCGGCGCGCACTTCTTCCAGCACGCGCGCCTGCGCCTTCGTCAACTGGAACGGCAGGGCGGCCTGGAACGCGGCCGACAGCGTGCCGGTCGCCGCCAGCGGCGCGGCGCCTTTCTCGCGGCGGGCATTCTGCGCGCGCTTCAGCGACAGCTGCTGGGCCAGCAGCTCGTCGAACTTCATGCGGGTCCAGGCCGGGTGCGAGCGCTCGGCCAGCGCATGCTCGTCGATTTCATGCGGCGGATTGTGCAGCAGCCTGATCGCCGGCTCGAACGCGTGCAGCTGCATCCGCTGCACCAGTTGCAGCGGCAGCGTGTCGGTCCAGTCCACGCGCCCCATCGCGTCGGTGATCGCGCGGCGCAGCACGTATTGCGACAGGCCTTCGCCGGACGGATACACCGGTGTGAGCGAAGTCGGCAGGGGCGCGCCTTCGTTGATCACCTTGTAGGCGGGATGCACCATCTCCGCGCCGAAGAACCCGTGTTTCAGTTCGCCGCGCACCCGTACCCGCTTGCCTTCGGCGAGCAGCTGGGCCTGGCTGCCATAGAAATTCATGAAGCGCAGCATCAGCTCGCCCGTATCGTCGGCGATGTGGACGATCATCTGCTTGCGCGGCTTGTACGTGATCTCGTTCTTCGTGACGATGCCCTCGACCTGCGACGTGTGGCCGCCGCGCAGGCAGGCCTCGCGGATATCGATCACCTCGGTTTCGTCCTCGTAGCGCATCGGCAGGTGCAGCACCAGGTCCATGTCGGTGCGCAGCCCGAGCTTGGCCAGCTTGCTCGCGGCCGCGGCGGCCTTCGACACGGGGGCTTTCTTGACGGGGGGCTTGCTTTGCTTCGTTTCGGCCATGGTTGCGTGATGCTTTACTTGCTTGTTTCTTTACTGGACTGTAAAGCAGTAGCGTACAATATAAGGTTGCCCAACGGATTTTCAGCGGAATTGTGCACAGATCGTATGCATGACGTGGATGCATTGCATGTGCGCTACCGCATTTATACACAATGTATTCGCTTTCCGACTTCGATTTTAACTTGCCTCCCGAGCGCATTGCTCAGTTTCCGCTGCCGGATCGCAGCGCCTCGCGCCTGCTGCACGTGGACGGGAAGGCCCTGGTCGACCGCAAGTTCACCGATATCCTCGACCTGCTCCAGCCCGGCGACCTGCTGGTGATGAACGATACCCGCGTGCTGAAGGCGCGCTTCTTCGGCATCAAGGACAGCGGCGGCAAGGTCGAGGTGCTGGTCGAACGCGTGCTCGACACGCGCACGGTGCTGGCCCAGGTGCGCGCCTCCAAGTCGCCCGGCCCCGGCGTGAAGATCCGCCTGGCCGAGGCGTTCGACGTGACCGTCGGCGAGCGCGCCGGCGAATTCTTCACGCTCCGTTTCGAGGCCGACGTGTTCGACCTGATCGAACAGTACGGCCGCCTGCCGCTGCCGCCCTACATCGAGCACGCGCCGGGCGAAGTGGACGAAACCCGCTACCAGACGGTATTCAGCAAGGTGCCCGGCGCCGTGGCCGCGCCCACCGCCGGCCTGCACTTCGACGAAGCGCTGCTGCAAAAACTCAAGGACAAGGGCGTGGACTTCGCCTATGTCACCCTGCATGTGGGCGCCGGCACGTTCCAGCCGGTGCGCACCGAGAACCTGGCCGAGCACAAGATGCACACCGAGTGGTACACGATGCCGCAAGCCACCGTGGACGCCGTGAAGGCCGCGCGTGCCGCGGGCCGCGACGTGATCGCCGTCGGCACCACCAGCCTGCGCGCGCTGGAATCGGCGTCGCAGTCGGGTACGATCGAGGCGGGCAGCGCCGACACGGCGCTGTTCATCACGCCGGGCTACCGCTTCAAGTCCGTCACGCGCCTGATCACCAACTTCCACCTGCCGAAATCCACGCTGCTGATGCTGGTCTCGGCCTTCGCCGGTTTCGACGAGATCCGCGCCGCCTACGCGCATGCGATCGCCAACGAATACCGTTTCTTCAGCTATGGCGATGCCATGTTGCTGACCACGCCGAATCGGGCCTGACGCGGGCTGGCCCGCCGTTTTTACGGAAAAAACAACAATGCTGGAATTCAAACTGATCAAGACCGATACGACCGGTCAAACGAAAGCGCGCCGCGGTACCGTCAAGCTGAACCATGGCGAAGTGCAGACGCCGATCTTCATGCCCGTGGGCACCTATGGCTCGGTCAAGGCGATGTCGCCCGTCGAGCTCAAGGAGATCGGTGCCCAAATCATCCTGGGCAACACGTTCCACCTGTGGCTGCGCCCGGGCAATACCGTGATGGGCAAGTTCGGCGGCCTGCACAAGTTCATGGGCTGGGACAAGCCGATCCTCACGGATTCCGGCGGCTTCCAGGTGTTCTCGCTGGGCGAGATGCGCAAGATCACGGAAGAGGGCGTGCACTTCAACTCGCCGATCAACGGCGACAAGCTGTTCCTGTCGCCGGAGATCTCGATGCAGATCCAGCGCGTGCTCAATTCCGATATCGTGATGCAGTTCGACGAATGCACGCCGTATGAAATCGACGGCCGCCCCGCCACCGTGGAAGAAGCGGCCAAGTCGATGCGCATGTCGCTGCGCTGGGCGCAGCGCTCGATGAACGAGTTCAAGGCGGGCGAGAACCCGAACGCGCTGTTCGGCATCGTCCAGGGCGGCATGTTCGAATCGCTGCGCGACGAGTCGCTGGCGGGGCTGGAGGAGATCGATTTCCCCGGCCTGGCGATCGGCGGCCTTTCCGTCGGCGAGCCGAAGGAAGACATGATGCGCGTGCTCGAACACATCGGACCGCGCCTGCCGGCCAACAAGCCGCACTACCTGATGGGCGTGGGCACGCCGGAAGACCTGGTGGCCGGCGTGAGCAACGGCGTGGACATGTTCGACTGCGTGATGCCGACCCGGAACGCGCGCAACGGCTGGATCTTCACCCGCTTCGGCGACGTCAAGATCAAGAACGCCCGCTACAAGGAAGATGTCGAGCCGCTCGATGCCACCTGCTCGTGCTACGCCTGCCGCAATTTCAGCCGCGCCTACCTGCACCACCTGCACCGCGCGCAGGAAATCCTGGGCGCCCGGCTGAACACGATCCACAACCTGCACTACTACCTGGACATCATGCAGCAGATGCGCGATGCGCTGGACGAGGATCGTTTCCCGGAATGGGTCAGGCAGTTCCACGCGGATCGCGCCCGCGGCGTGTAACGTTGCTAACGTCGCGGCAGGATACTGAAATTAGTCTTGCAATAATGTAAAAGAGGCCCGATCTAACGGCCTTTGGCCAGTGCTAGAATACAGCGCTGTTTTTTTCAATCATACTGGAGTCACCCGTGTTCATTTCCAACGCATATGCTCAAACCGCCGGCGCTGCCGACGCGGGCCTGATGGGCAACCTGTCTACGTTCGTGCCGCTGATCTTGATGTTCGTGGTCATGTATTTCCTGATGATCCGTCCACAGCAGAAGCGTGCCAAGGAACAGAAGGCCATGATGGACGCGCTTGCCAAGGGCGACGAAGTCGTGACCGTCGGCGGCATCCTGGGCCGTGTATCCCGGGTGACCGATGCCTACGTCACGGTGGAAGTGGCGCCGAACACGGAGATCGTGGTGCAGAAAGCCTCGGTCACGACCTTGCTGCCGAAAGGCACGCTGAAGGGTCTGTAAGACCCCATGAAAGCGGGCGGCCATGACCGCCCGCTTCGTGCATTGGCCCAACCATTATTGATCCCGTTACTGGGTCAGGCAATGGTCCAACCATCGGTCCAACCAAGCTGAAGATTATGAACCGCTATCCTGTCTGGAAATACATCGTCATTGTCGTCGTCGTGCTGTTGGGGGCACTGTACTCGGCACCCAATTACTTCGGCGAATCGCCCGCACTGCAGATCACCAGCGGCAAGTCGACCGTGAAGGTGGACAGTGCCATCGCCGGCCGCGTCGAGCAGCTGCTGAGCGAGGCGAAGCTGCCCCATACCGGCGTCGAGTTCGACACCGGCGCGAGTCACTCGGTACGCGCCCGCTTCGGCGATACCGATACCCAGTTCAAGGCCAAGCTCGCCCTCGAGCGCGCCCTGAACGCGGATCCGGAAGACCCTACCTATATCGTCACCAACAACCTGCAGGCGAACACGCCGCAGTGGATGCAGAAGCTGGGCGCCAATCCGATGTTCCGGGGCCTCGACCTGCGCGGCGGCGTGCACTTCCTGATGCAGGTGGACACGAAGGCCGCGCTGAACAAGCGCATCCAGGGCTTCCAGGCGGCGATCCGCGGCGAACTGCGCGACAAGAACGTGCGCCACGCCGGCATCGATCGTTCGGGCGACACCATCGTCGTGACGTTCCGCGACGACGCCACCCGCCAGGCCGCGCGCAAGGCGCTGGGCGAGATGAACGAACTGCAGTTCGCCGACGGCACCAGCGGCGCCGACCTGACGCTGACCGCGTCGATGAAGCCGGCCGCGCTGAAGGCCACGCTCGATAACGGCGTCAAGCAGAACATCGCCACGCTGTCCAAGCGCGTCAACGAGCTGGGCGTGAGCGAACCGATCATCCAGCAGCAGGGCGCCGACCGCATCATCGTGCAGCTGCCGGGCGTGCAGGACGTGGCCCGTGCCAAGTCGATCATCGGCCGTACCGCCACGCTGGAAGTGCGCCTGGTTGACCAGACAGTTACCCGCGGTACCGAACTCTCCGCCGCGATCCCGTTCAATTCCGAGCTGTTCACCGTGGGCAAGAACGTGCCGGTCGTGCTGAAAAAGGATGTCATCATCTCGGGCGACTACATCTCGTCTGCCACGGCCAGCTTCGATGAAAACCAGCAGCCGGCCGTGTCGATCGACCTGAACGGCGACGGCGGCCGCCGCATGCGCGAAGCCACCCGCGACAACGTGGGCAAGGGCATGGCCATCGTGCTGTTCGAGAAGGGCAAGCCGGAAGTGCTGTCGGTCGCCACCATCCAGGACGAACTGGGCAGCCGCTTCCGCATTACCGGCATGGGCAGCATCGAGAACTCCACCGAACTGGCGCTGCTGCTGCGCGCCGGCGCGCTGTACGCGCCGATGCAGGTCATCGAGGAGCGCCTGATCGGCCCGCAGCTGGGTGCCGAAAACATCACGAAGGGCTTCAACTCCACGCTGTACGGCTTTGCCGCGATCGCCGTGTTCATGATCATCTACTACATGGTGTTCGGCTTCTTCTCCGTGCTGGCGCTGGCCATCAACCTGCTGCTGCTGGTGGCGATCCTGTCGGTCATGCAGATCACGCTGACCTTGCCGGGTATCGCCGCGATCGCGCTGGCGCTGGGCATGGCGATCGACGCGAACGTGCTGATCAACGAACGGGTACGCGAGGAACTGCGCTCCGGTGCGTCGCCGCAGGCCGCGATCTCGGCCGGCTTCGACCGCGCCTGGGCCACCATCTTCGACTCGAACGTGACCACGCTGATCGTGGCGCTGGCGCTGCTGGTGTTCGGTTCCGGCGCCATCCGCGGCTTCGCGATCGTGCACGCACTGGGTATCCTGACCTCGATGTTCTCCGCCGTCTTCGTGTCGCGCGGCGTGGTCAACCTGTGGTACGGCCGCAAGAAGAAACTGCAATCGCTGTCGATCGGTACCGTCTGGGTACCGGGCCAGGCCAAGTAACCGCCGAAGTAGCCATTCATATCAGAGGATTCCATGGAATTTTTCCGCATTCACAGAGACATCCCGTTCATGCGCTACGCGACGATCTTCAACGTCGTGTCGGCGTTGACGTTCGTGGCCGCCGTGTACTTCCTGGCCACCAAGGGCCTGCACCTGTCGATCGAGTTCAAGGGCGGCACCGTGGTCGAGGTGAAGTACCCGCACGCGGCCGACCTGGAACGGCTGCGCGGCACGCTGCGCGGCGCCGGCTTCGAGCATCCAGAGGCCAGCACGTTCGGCACCGCGAGCGACGTGATGATCCGCCTGCCGATCACGCCGGGCGCCAGCTCGGATGCCACGTCGGCCCGCGCCTTCGAGGCGCTGTGCCGCGCCGAGCAGGGCACGGCCCGCGTCCTTGACCAAGCAACCGCGCAGGCAACCCCGGCGCAGGCGTCGCAGCAGGGCGATCACCACGCCCGCACCGCCTGCATCGACAAGGCCGGCAAGGAAGTGATCTCGCTGCAGCGCGTCGAATTCGTCGGCCCGCAGGTGGGCGAGGAACTGGCGCAGAACGGCCTGAACGCGCTGATCATGGTGGTGGTCGGCGTGATGTTCTACCTGGCCGTACGCTTCGAGTGGAAGTACGCGGTGGCGGCGATCATCGCCAACCTGCACGACGTGGTCATCATCATGGGCTTCTTCGCGTTCTTCCAGTGGGAATTCTCGCTGACGGTGCTGGCGGCGATCCTGGCGGTGCTGGGTTACTCGGTCAACGAATCGGTGGTCATCTTCGACCGGATCCGCGAGAATTTCCGCAAGCAGCGCAAGATGACCGTGCACGAAGTGATCGACAACGCGATCACCAGCACGATGTCGCGCACGATCATCACCCACGGCTGCACGGAGATGATGGTGCTGTCGATGCTGTTCTTCGGCGGCCCCACGCTGCACTACTTCGCCGTCGCGCTGACGATCGGCATCCTGTTCGGCATCTACTCGTCGGTGTTCGTCGCCGCCGCCGTCGCCATGAAGCTGGGCGTGAAGCGCGAAGACCTGATCAAGCCGGTCAAGGAAAAGGACGAGACCGACGGCGCCGTCGTCTGAGCCGCTCCGCTCCCCGAAATGCCGCCTCTCCAGGCGGCATTTTTTTCGCCCCACAGCAATGTGTTGTAAAAAATCGGAAACTGTCCCCGATTTTTTACAACGGATTTTGTGGTGATTTTGCTACGTCAGGCGGGAAGCAGGATGGTGGCGCGCAGGCCGCCGGTGGGACGGTTGGCGAGGGTGATGTTGCCGCCGTGGGCCTCGATGCACGAGCGGGCGATGGCGAGGCCGAGGCCCACGCCACCCAGTTCCGGCTGCCGCGACTGGTCGAGCCGGTAGAACGGCTTGAACACGTCGTCCAGCCGGGCGGCGGGAATGCCCGGGCCTTCGTCGTCGATCGTGATGCGGATGGCGTTGCGCGTGCCGTCCATCCGGGCGGGTGAGATGTCGATGCGCGCGCGGTGGCCGTAGCGCACGGCGTTGTCGATCAGGTTGGTCAGCGCGCGCCGGATCGCCAGCGGGCGGCAGCGGCAGGGCAGGGCGGGCGGCGTGCCGGCGGCGGCGAGCGCCACGCTCAATGCCACATCATGCCCCTGCGCCGCCAGGTCGGCCGCGATCTCGCCGGCCATCGCGCCCACGTCGATGCCGATCGTCGGTTCATCGCTGGCGTCGTCCTTCGAGAAGCGCAGCGTTTCCTCGATCATCGAGGCCATGTCGCGCAGCGTGCGCTGCATGCCGGTGCGCACTTCGTCGTCGTCGACGAGTTCGGCGCGCAGCCGCAGCGACGTCACCATCGAGCGCAAATCGTGGCTGATCGAGGCCAGCATCCGCTTGTGGTCTTCCAGGTAGCGCGTCAGCCGCGCCTGCATGATGTTGAACGACGCCGTCACCTCGCGCGCCTCGCGCGGGCCGGACAGCGGCAGCGGGGCGCCATACTCGCCACGGCTTACCCGCTCGGCGCCTTGCGACAGCGCCTTGATGGGGCGCACGATGCGCCGCACGAACACGATGCCGATCACCAGCACCGGCAACGTGCTGACCGGGATCGAGAAGCGCAGCGGCTTCCACCACCACTGGTTGTTGGCGAGCGGCCGCTGCGTGCTGTTGAACCAGCCGGCTTGCGGCAACCGCAACGAAACGGCCAGCTCGGGATCCGCGTCCTCGCCGGCGCGCGGCGCCAGCGATACACGCACCGCCTGCGCCGGCAGATGCAGCGCGCGTTGCAGCTGGGCCTGGAGCGAGCGCTCTTCGGCACCCATCGCGGCATCGGCGGCGCCGAGCGGCCCGATGCGGTGCCGCGACGTTTCGGTATCCAGCGCCGCCAGCATCGCGTTGCCGGACGTCGCATCGCGCTGTACCAGCGCCAGCCGGTAAGCCGAGGTGACGTTCTCGATCACGTAGCGGCGCGACATCCGGTGCAGCGTATCGCCGCCGCCGCTGCCCGCGGTGGCCAGCAGCGCGATCAGGTGCGCCGCCAGCAGCCCGCCGAACAGCAGGCCGACCAGCTGGCCCGCCATCGTTCGCGGCAGCAGCCGCGCCAGCATCGGTCTCACGAAGCGGCCAGATGCGATGCCGCCAGCTGCGGCGTGGCCGGGCACGGCGTAACCGTTGCGGCGAACAGATAACCGTTGCCCCACACCGTCTTCAGCAGGCTGGGGCGGCGCGGATCGGTTTCCAGTTTCTTGCGCAGCCGGCTCACCTGGCTGTCGATGCTGCGGTCGAACGCCAGCGCGTCGCCGCCGCCGGTCAGGTCCATCAGCCGGTCGCGCGAGAGCACCGTGCCGGGATGGTCGACCAGCACGCGCAGCAGCCGATACTCGGCGCTGGACAGCGCTGCCGGCCGGCCGTCCGGATCGAACAGTTCATGCTTGCCGGTGTCGAGGAACCAGCCGTCGAATGCATAGCCGCCAGCGGGATTGACAGCTTTCGCGGCAGGCGCGGCAGGGCGGCGCCAGCGCCGCAGCACGGTGCGGATCCGCGCCACCAGTTCCGGCGGGTCGAAGGGTTTCACCACGTAATCGTCGGCGCCGCTGTTCAGGCCCGCCACCTTGTCGGCGGAGGTGTGCATCGCGGTCAGCAGGATCACCGGCGTGTCGAGCGTGCGCGCCACTCGCCGGCACAGCGACAGGCCGTCTTCACCCGGCATCATCACGTCCAGCACGATCAGGTCGAAGCGCTCCTTCAGCAGCAAGGCACTGGCCTGTGCGGCATCGACCGCGGTGGTCACTGCCAGTCCCTGCCGCCGCAGGTAGGCGGCCAGGGAACTGCGGATGTCGGGGTGGTCGTCGACGACGAGGATATGGTCGGCTGCTGTCATCGGGCTTTCTAGGAGATGCGGATGATTCTCATTTACAATCCATGATTGTAGCAGCGCCTCGCCACCGCCTGTGGGATCAGGCCAGCATCCAGGCCATGGCGCCCAGCAGCGCCACCGTCGGCGCCGTCCACCGCACCGGCCGGGGCGCATAGGTCATCTGCAGGCCGGTGGCGAGCGCAGCGAACGTAAGGAAGCCCAGCCAGGCCAGGATACCGACCGACGTGCCCCAGGCCGCGATCGCCGGTGCCAGCGACACCGCGAGCAGCACCCAGCCGCCCAGCCGCAGCGCCATGCCGGCGAACGGCCTGCCGGCCACCTGTTGCTGGTGCCGTTCCATCGACAGCGACACGGCCGCCATCGCCGCATAGCTCAGCGCAAACACGATCAATGCGTTCATGGCGTCACCTCCGTCAGTTCGGCCGGCGCGGCGCCCGGTGCTGCCTTGGCCAGGGGCCTGTCCTTGCGGATCAGGTGCCGCGCGATCCAGCCGAACAGCGCGGCGATCGCCAGCATCGCGAAGTCGAAGCCCACGATGCCCGCCTGGCCCAGCGCGATGCTCCTGTCGAGGCCATGGCCGCCGGTCAGCGGGTTGAGCACCGGCAGCAGCACGAACATCACGGCCACCGCGATGCACTGTTCCAGCCACGCGGCACGCGCCGGGCGCAGCGCCGCATGCACGAGCGCGGCCAGCCAGGCGAGGAAGAAGCCGTTGATTTCCCACGCGGCCCGTTCCGCCAGCTCCACCGGCAGCAGGCGGTTCAGCCAGAAGTAGGCGCCGGTCGCCAGCGCCAGGCCGGTGATGACGCCGGTATTGGTGACTTCCACCAGCCGGTGGCCGAACGGCGTGCGGCCCAGCTTCCTGCGCTCCGGCGCCCGCTTGACGACCCACAGCACGAGTCCCGTCGCCACCATTGCGGTGCCGACCACGCCGGACAGGAACAGCAGCCAGCGCACCGTCGGTCCGGCGAAGCGGCCCATGTGGGCGCTGGCGAACACGTTGCCGAACGCGCTGGCGGCCGATGGCGTCGGCAGCGGCGGGCGTTCCTTGATCTTGCCGGTGGCGGCATCGAAGACCAGCCGCGCGGAAGCGCCCCGCGTTGTCAGGCTGTCGCTGCCGTGCGCGCGCAGTTCGACCGTGGCGCCGGGCTTGTTCGGGCGGTTGACGGTGATGCGGCCCACTTCGTGGTTCGACCCGCCGTTTTTCCATTCGGTGCGCGCCTGCGCCAGCATCGGCCCGATCGCCGCCGCCAGGTCGACGGCTTCGCCGCCGCCATCGCGCGAACGGCCGCCACGGCCTTCGCGGCCGCCTTCACGGCCTTCCCGTCCGCCGGCGTTGCGCTGCTCGCCCTGGCCTTGCCCCTGTCCTTGGCCGCCGGGCGCCATGCCGCGCCGCTCCATGTTGTAGGCCTGCGCATTGCCGTCATAGGCCGCGTCGGCACCCCACGGCATCAGCGTCGCCATCAGCAGCAGCAGGCCGGAGAACGTGATCATGATGTGGAACGGCAGCGCCAGCACGGCCGTTGCATTGTGTGCGTCCAGCCACGAGCGCTGGCCTTTCTTCGGCCGGAACGTGAAGAATTCCGCGAAGATCTTCTTGTGCGTGATGACGCCGCTGATGATCGCCACGAACATGAACATCGTGGCGATGCCCACGATCCAGCGCCCGGTGGTGCGGTCCATCGCATGCAGTTCGAAGTGGAAGCGGTACAGGAAACTGCCGCCCCGCGTCTCGCGCGTGTCGATTTTCTCGCCCGTGGCGGCATCGAGTTCGGCGCGCTTGGTGCCGGCACGGCCGGCCGGCGCATTCCTGTCGCGCCAGGTGGCGGAAACGGTGGTCTGCCGTTCGTTCGGCAGTTCCAGCGTCCAGCTGTTCGCATCCGGCGCGAGTTTGCCCATGCCGGCCAGCGCCACCGCCGCGATCCGAGCGGCATCCGCGGCGGGTACCGAAGCATGCAGCTCCGGCTTCATCCACAGGTTCACTTCGTCGAGGAAGTAGCTGAGCGTGCCGGTGAAGAACACGGCGTACAACAGCCAGCCCGGCACGATGCCGGTCCACGTGTGCAGCCATGACATCGACTGGCGGATGCCTTCCGGCTTGCTGTCGGGCCTCATGCCGCACCCCCTGCGCCGGCCCCGGCCAGCCAGGTGCCCGCCGCCAGCAGGGCGGCAGGCAGCACGATGCCGATCCACGCACGTTGCGTGGTGCCCGCCGCGAACACCCAGATCGCGGCGCACAGGTGCACCACGAACGACGACATGGTGGCGGTGGTCACGGCATCGACACGGGCCATGCCGGTCTTCTGCAGCCACAGGCTCATGCAGGCGGCCCAGGCGGCGGCCAGCAGGTAGCCGCCGAAGATCGCCGCCACGCTGCGCGATGCCACCAGCCAGCGGTAGGCGGCGGGCAGCGAAGTTTTCTTGCTCACGATAGTTTCCTCTCGACGAAACCGCCCGCGCACGGTCGGTACGCGGGCGGGCAGGGGCGATATGTTTTTAGAACGAGGAAGTCAGGCTGACGAACAGCGAACGGCCCGCTTCGTTGTACGTGGCGGCGCCGGCACCGGAGCCGGTGCTTTCGCGGAACAGGCGTTCGTCGAACAGGTTGTTGATGCCGGCGCGCAGGCGCAGGTTCTTCGTGAACGCATAGCCGGCGCTCACGCCCCAGACGCTGTACGGGTCCAGCGTGTTCAATGCTTCGCCGGTGGCTTGCGCTCCCTGTGTGGTCAGATGGCGCGGCTCCTGCTTGCCGTACCAGGTGCCGGTGAACAGCAGCGAGACCTTGTCGTTCACCTGCCAGTCGAGCGACGTGTTCAGCGTGAACTCGGGAATCACGGACAGCGGCTCGCCGGTGGTCTTGTTCTCGTTCTCGATCATGTACGTGAGGTTGTTGATGAACTTCACGCCAGTTCCGAACGGCACCGTCACGTTGCCCTCGATCCCCTGCACGACCGCCTTCGGCGCGTTTTCCCACTGGAACAGGCGGCCGTTCGCCGACGTGTTGCCCAGCAGGCTGTCCATGCCGCCGACGATCTTGTTGCGGTAATCGTTATGGAAATAGGTCACGCTGGCGGAATGGCCGGCGTCGTTCCAGCCGATGCCGATTTCCTTGTTGACGCTGGTCTCGGCGTCGAGGTCGGCGTTGCCGCGCAGGTAGCAGCCGCCGCCCAGGTTCGGGTTGTTGACGGGGCAGCCGTTGCCGCGCGTGTAGTACAGGTAGTTCGGGTTCGACTGGTACAGGTTGGGCGCCTTGAAGGCGCGCGCCACGCCACCCTTGAGCGTGACCGTCGGCGTCAGCGCATACGAGGCGTTCAGGCTCGGGCTCCAGTTGGTGCCGAACTGGCTGTGCCTGTCGAACCGCACGCCGGGCGTCAGCACCAGGTTCGCGGACAGGCCGATATTGTCTTCCACGTACACCGCATAGGTTTCCGCATCGGCCTTGCCGTCGCGGCCGGTCGTGGCCAGGCCGGGGATCGCGGTGGCCGTCTGCGTCATCGAATACGGGTCGTTCAGCTTTTCCTGCCGCACGTCGAAGCCCACCGTCATCATCTGCGACAGCCCGAACAGCTTGCCCGGCAGGTTCACCTCGCCGTTCAGGATATGGTTTTCCAGCTCCGACGTCGACCACGAGGTGGCGTTCGAGATGCTGCCTTCCGGGCCGCCGGCCAGGCCTTCGTTCAGCCGCGTGTTGTCGGTGTTTTCCCATTGCAGCGACAGTTTCGACGTGCCGAAGCCCCATGTGCCGCAGTGCGTCAGCGAAGCGGTGCGGCGGATCATCACGTTGGTTTCGGCGCCGGCATTGGCCAGCTCGCCCAGCAGCGCGGTGCCGGTGGAATTTACCGCGCGGTCGCCGGCATAGATGTTGCCCTGGCGCGAGAATCCCGATTCCAGTTCCAGCACCTGGCCGGGCGCCAGGTCCCAGCGCAGCAGGCCGCCCACGTCGCGGTTGCGCACGCCTTCACGGCCGGCCGGCGGGATCGCGCCATCGGCCGTGTTTTCCGGCGTGGCGTTGATCGACAGGTCGTCGGCATCGGTCTTGTTGACGTTGCCGAACACGCGGAACGAGAACTTGCCGGCCAGCGGGCCGGACAGGTTGAAGCCCAGGCGCTTCGTCGAGCTTTCTTCGCCGTGTTCCGGCGCCAGCGCGTACGCGGTAACGGAACCGGACAGCCTGTCGCCCGGCGCCCTGGTGATGATGTTGACGACACCGCCGGCCGCGCCGGACCCGTAGCGCGCCGCGGCCGGGCCGCGCAGCACTTCGATGCGTTCGACCAGTTCGGCCGGCACCCAGTTGGTGTCGCCGCGCGAGTTGCGTTCGCCGCTGCGGCCCATCCGCACCGAGTTGCGCGAGGTGACCGGCTTGCCGTCGACCAGGATCAGCGTATTTTCCGGGCCCATGCCGCGCAGGTCGATCTGGCGGTTGTTGCCGTACTGGCCGGTGGAGCTGTTGCCGGTGAGGTTCACGCCAGGCATCGTGCGGATGATTTCCGAAAGGTCGTTGGCCGGCGGGCGCGCCTCGATGTCGGCGGCGGTAATCGTCGATACGCCCGGTGCCTGTTTCAGCGCCTCTTCGGCGGTACTGGTCACCTGCACTTCGGACATCTGCTGTTCGGTGGCGACTTGCGCGAAGGCGGGAGCGGCAATGGGGGTGGCCAATGCAGCCATGCAGAGGACGGCGGCGAGCGGGGTGCGTTGCAGAGTTTGATTCATCTTCCTGGTCCTGTTATCGAGACTTTTCCACGACCGCGACTGCCACCGAACAGGGCAGACCGGCCGCGCGTAACTGAGAATGATACTCATTTAATATTCAGAAAGTTTGTCAAAGTGTGGCAACCCATCGGTAAGAGGCGTGCACGAACTTGTTGACTTCGCAAAACAGCGTGATTACACTAAATGCACTTGTTAGCGCTATCAGCAGGGTGCGGTAAAAAATGAAAATCCCACCTGTACTGAGCAGTACAAAAAAAATGTTAGCGCTGCCACCGATATCAATGGGCTTGCCGGACAAGGCTTGATCCCGCGATACGACCCCGGCAGCACGATGCAGGAGGAGACGACCATGCTGCACACCATGCCACCCGACACGACAGGCGCCGCGCCGTCGCGCCGCGCGCCGCAGGGACAGCATGCCTGAAGGTCCGATGGGCGGACCGGGTTACACTTTCCCGGTTCGTTTTTTCTGTGCGGGGGGACAATCGGTCCACCCGCGCAGTTTTTTTTCATGCAGGCCTTCCGAATGAACACCGGTTCCACCAATCCTTCCGACCAGCGCATTGCCTTGCACAAGCGCCTGTCCTGGCGTGAAAAGATCAGCTACGGCATCGCCGACATGGGGTTCAATTTCTACTGGACCAATATCGCCACGTTCCTGCTGATCTTCTACACCGACGTCTTCGGCATCTCGGCGGCCGCGGCAGCGTCGATGATGTTCGCGGTCAAACTGGTCAACGCATTCACCGATCCGATGATCGGCGCGCTGGCCGACCGCACCACCACCCGCTACGGCAAATTCCGCCCGTACCTGGTATGGATGGCCGTGCCGCTCGGCTGCGCCGCCGTGCTCACCTACACGACGCCCGACCTGGATGGCGACGGCCGCCTGCTATGGGCCTATGGCACCTACCTGCTGATGATGGTCTGCTACACCGGCATCAACATTCCCTACAACGCGTTGTCCGGCGTGATGTCGGCCGATCCGCAGGAACGCTCCACGATCAACGGCCTGCGCTTCATCTGCGCATTCGGCGGCAGCATGCTGGTCACCGCGGCCACGCCGGCCATGGTGAAGGCGTTCGGCAACGGCAACGACAAGCTGGGCTGGCAACTGACGATGGCGGCATGGGCGGTGGCCGCGTCGGTGATGTTCGTGCTCACCTTTGCCAACACGCGCGAGCGCATCGCCCCGTCGCCGCAGCAGAAGAGCAACGTGATGGAAGACGTGCGCGACCTGTCGCGCAACGGCCCGTGGCTGGTGCTGTTCTTCCTGGCGCTGATCATCATGGTGACGATCACGCTGCGCACCACCACCGCCGCCTATTACTTCAAGTACGTGGTCGGCAGGCCGGAACTGATGGGCGCCTTCGTTTCCGTCTACATGTTCGCCGCCGCCGTCGGCGCCGCCGCATCGCCGCTGATGACGCGCTTCGTCGACAAGAAGAAGCTGATGATCATCCTGATGAGCGCCACGGCTGTGCTGTCCACCGCGTATTTCTTCGTGCCGCAGGACCAGGTGTGGCTGATGTTCGCGCTCCAGGCCGGCATGGGCCTGGTGCTGGGGCCGAAGTCGCCGCTGGCGTTCTCGATGTATGCCGACACGGCCGACTACAACGAGTGGCGTACCGGCCGCCGCGCCACGGCGATGACGTTCGCCGCTGCCACGTTCTCGCAGAAGCTGGGCACGGCGCTGGCGGTGGCCGTGATCGGCGCGCTGTTCACCACGCTGGGCTATGTGCCGAACGCCACGCAAAGCCCCGATTCCACGGCCGGCATCGTGTGGCTGATGTCGCTGATCCCCGCCGCCTTCGCGCTGCTCGCCGTCGGCGTGATGTGCTGTTACCGCCTGGATGCCGCCATGCTGCGCGGCATCCAGGCCGACCTCGCCGTTCGCAAACCCGCACCAGATGTTCGCAATACCGGAGAAGAACCAGATGACAGCCCGCATGCACTTCCCCCCGCTGCACCCATCCGCTGACGGCCACCGCTACGAGCTGCTGTCGCCCACGGCCATGCCGCGGGCGGCCGGGTTCCTGTGGAACCGCAAGATGATGATCCAGGTGAACTGCCGCGGCTACGCGGTGGCCCAGTTCATGCAACCGGAACCGGCCAAGTATGCGTATGCGCCGAACCTGGAAGCGCGCACGTTCATGCAGCCGGAGCAGGGGTACTACGCGCACCACCCGGGCCGCTTCTTCTACGTGAAGGACGAGGAAACGGGCGAGCTGTTCTCCGCGCCGTACGAACCGGTGCGCGCCGCGCCGGACCGTTTCGTGTTCTCGGCCGGGAAGAGCGACATGGCCTGGACCGTGGAAAACCTCGGCATCCGCATCGAACTGGCCATCGGCTTGCCGGTGGACGACGTGGCCGAGCTGTGGTCGCTGAAGGTGACGAACCTGTCGGGAAGGCCGCGCCGGCTGTCGGTGTACCCGTACTTCACGATCGGCTACATGAGCTGGATGAACCAGTCGGCCGAGTATCGCGCCGACCTGGGCGGGATCGTTGCCTCGTCCGTCACGCCGTACCAGAAGGTGGCGGACTACTTCAAGCAGAAGAACTTCAAGGACAGGACGTTCTTCCTGTGCGAGCGCACTCCCGATGCGTGGGAAGCCGCGCAGGAGGCGTTCGAAGGCGAGGGCGGCCTGCACGCGCCTTCTGCGCTGCGGGAGCCATCGCTTGCCGGCGGCGACGCGCGTTATGAAACGCCGGTGGGCGCCGTGCAATACCGCCTGGCGCTGGCCGCCGGCGGCAGCGAGCAATACCGCTTCCTGTTCGGCCCCGCGTTCGACGATGCCGAAATCGCCGCGCTGCGCGAACGTTACCTTTCCGCCGCCGGTTTCGCGGCGGCCCGCGAACAGTACGCCGCGTACATCGGTGCCGGCGCCGGTTGCGTCATGGTGGAGACGCCGGACGCGGAGTTCGACAACTTCGTCAACCACTGGCTGCCGCGCCAGGTGTATTACCACGGCGGCTCCAACCGCCTGACCACCGATCCGCAGACCCGCAACTACCTGCAGGACAACATGGGCATGAGCTTCGTGCACCCGCCCACCGCGCGCGGCGCGTTCCTGCACGCGCTGTCGCAGCAGGAAGCGACCGGCGCGATGCCGGACGGGATCCTGCTGGTCGAGGGCGCCGAACTGAAATACATCAACCAGGTGCCGCACACCGATCACTGCGTGTGGCTGCCCGTGTGCCTGAAGGCCTACCTGGACGAGACGGCCGACTGGGCGCTGCTTGACGAACCGGTGGCCGACAGCGAAGGGCGCAGCCAGACGGTGGCGCAGCGCATCGGCCGCGCGATGGACTGGCTGCTGGAGGAACGCGACGAGCGCGGCCTGTCGTACATCGCGCAGGGCGACTGGTGCGACCCGATGAACATGGTGGGCTACAAGGGCAAGGGCGTGTCCGGCTGGCTGACGGTGGCCGCCGCGTATGCACTGAACCTGTGGGCCGGCATGTGCGCGCAGCACGGGGATGAAGAAGGTGCGCGCCACTTCCGCGCCGGCGCGCAGGCGCTGAACGATGCCGCCAACGAGCACCTGTGGGACGGCCGCTGGTTCGCGCGCGGCATCACGGACGACGGCGTGGTGTTCGGCGTGGCCGACGACCCGGAGGGCCGCATCTGGCTCAACCCGCAGGCCTGGTCGATGCTGTCCGGCGCTGCCGGCGCGGAGCAGCGTGCGTCGATGGTCAGGGAAGTCGAACAGCAACTGCACACGCCTTACGGGGTGCAGATGTTCGCGCCGCCGTTTTCGAAGATGCGCGAGGATGTGGGGCGGGTCACGCAGAAGCATCCCGGCTCGGCGGAAAACGGCGCCGTCTATAACCATGCCGCCGCGTTCTACATCTTCAGCCTGTACGACGGGGCCGATGGCGAGCGCGCATGGGACCTGATGCGCAAGATGATTCCCGGGCCGGATGAGGCGGATTACCTGCGGCGTGGCCAGCTGCCCGTGTTCATCCCGAATTACTACCGCGGCGCCTGGCGCGAGTATCCGCGCACGGCGGGCCGTTCGAGCCACCTGTTCAATACGGGCACCGTATCGTGGATCTACCGCTGCGTCATCGAGGGCCTGTGCGGCCTGGTCGGCGATGCCGGGGGGCTGCGCATCGCGCCGCAGTTGCCGGCGGCGTGGAACGGCATGAAGGCGGTGCGCACGTTCCGCGGCGCGACCTTCGAGGTAGCGGTGCGGCGCGGCGACGTGGCGGAAGCGACGGTGCGTTGCGACGGCACGCTGCTGCCGGAAGCGCGCGTGACCGGCATCGAAGCCGGCCGCACGTACCGGCTGGAAGTGACGGTGCCGGCAGCGTGACGGGGCCGGTGCGATCGGGCAGCCTTGGGATCAGGCCGCTGGTTTGATCAGGCGGGCGGCGCGATGCGGCCGACCAGCTGCGGCACTTCCTCGCCGATGTCGAGCACGATGCCCGGTTCGTCCGGCTGCAGCGCTTCCAGCGCGGCGAACTGGCTGTCCAGCAGCGACAGCGGCATGTAGTGGCCGACACGGGCATCCATCCGCGCGGCGATCAGCTCGCGCGTGCCGTCCAGGTGGGCGAACCGCAGGCCCGGCGCGCCTTCGCGCAGCAGGTCGCGATAGCGGCGCTTGAGTGCCGAGCACGCGACCACGATGCCTTCGCCACGCTGCACCGAATCGCGGATCTCGCCCTGCAGGCTGGCCAGCCAGTGCAGCCGGTCGCCATCGGTCAGCGGCACGCCGGCGCTCATCTTCGCCACGTTTTCCGGCGAGTGATAGCGGTCGCCCTCGACGAACCGCACGCCCAGCTGTTCGGCCAGGGCGGTGCCTACCGAACTCTTGCCGCACCCGGCCACACCCATCACCACCCAGCGCGGGGCATCCAATTTACTCATCTTTACTTTCTGATAGCGCTAACAATGGTGTAGTTTACTGCACGCGGTGGCTTTGTTCAATACAGAAAAAACGGGTACCTGATACCCGCCCTCCTGAAACATGCCGGGAGACGGCCACCGTTCATTCAAGCCAGCCTCTGCCAGGGAACCGCTTGCGCAAGCGATGCATGGCATGTCTCAAGTGAACGGTATCAGGGTCTGACACCGTTTTCAGCGGTTTCCGTTCAGGCGCTTTCGCGCGCCATCAGCGTAAAACCGAGGTCGAGGTGCGCCTGCGCCGGCCGTTCGCCGCGGATCGTGGCGCGCAGCATCGTGGCGGCCTCGAAGCCGATCTTGTAGCGGGGCGTGCCGACCGTGGTCAGCGCCGGCTTCATCCAGGCCGATGCCGGCAGGTCGTTGAAGCCGCAGATCGCCAGCTGCTCCGGCACGGAAATGCCGCGCCGCTGGCACTGGTAGATGGCGCCGTGGGCCAGGTCGTCGTTGCAGCAGAAGATCGCGTCGCAGTCCGGCACCTGGGCCAGCATGCGGCCCAGCAGCTCGGCGCCCAGCGCGATGGTGGAAGGATCGGGCACCATCAGTTCGAGGCGCGCATCGGCCAGGCCCGCATCGGCCATCGCCTTGCGATAGCCTTCGGCGCGGCGCAGCGTGCGTTCGTCGAGCTGGGCGCCGATGAAGCCGATGCGCTTCTTGCCCTTGCCGAGCAGGTAGCGCGTCATTGCCTGGCCCGCTTCGACCTGCGAGAAGCCCACGCACAGCAGGTCCGGGTCGGACGACAGGTCCATCATCGATACCACCGGCACGCGCGATGTTTCCAGCATCTGCCGCACGCGCGCGCTGTGCGTGAGGCCGGACAGCAGGATACCGTCCGGATTCGACTGCATGTACACGTTCAGCAGCTTTTCCTCTTCGGCGTCGGAATAGCGGGTGTTGCCGATCAGGAGCTGGTAGTTGTCGGAGTCGAGCGCGTCCTGGATCCCCTGCAGGACGGCGGTAAACACGGTATTGGACAACGAGGGCACCAGCACCACGATGACGTTCGATTGCGCGGAAGCCAGCGCGCGCGCGGCACGGTTCGGCACGTAGCCGAGCTCCTGCACGGCCTGTTCCACGCGCTGGCGCAGCAGCGACGACACCAGGTCGGGTTGATTGATCGCGCGCGAGGCCGTCATCGGGGCCACGCCGGCACGGGCCGCCACGTCGCTCAGCGTGACACGTCCGCTGGCGCGGCTGCGGGAAGAAGGGGATTTGCTCATATTCTTGAAGGGGATTTGCAGCCCCTTGCTTTTGTACTTTGTTTATGGTGTTGTTGGGCTGGATTTATTCATACATCGCCGGCACTGTCAATCGCGGCTGCGCTGTCGATACCTGGGCAGTATGAGCAAAAGCGGAACAAAAGCGAGGTCGATCACGGCATTTGTAATGCCTTGCGACACATTGCCACCCGCTGCGCCTGCCATGGCCGCCATGCCGTAGAAACGTCTTTTGATGAATGTGCAAGTTGTGTGAACTGGCGCACAGAGTATGGCGGGGGCTTGCTAGTACTATGGAATCGTCTCTTTCAGGACATCCCTAGTTTTGGACTTGGCCCGCTTTCGAGCGGGCATTTTTTTGTCCATGCTTCCTTGTTCCACGCGCGATCGCGCCGGCCGTCCTTACTGCTCGCTGCCGGGCAGCGCCCAGCGCAGGCCCCGCGTGATGACCGCGGGGGCGACGGTCAGGTGATCTTCCTCGGGGATCACATCGGAAACGATTTTCAGGCTCGGGTAGTTGCGCGACTTCAGCGCGGCCTTGAAGGCGCGCATGTCGCGCACCATGTCCTCGCGCTTGTTATAGCGGGCGCCAGGCCGGATCGTTTCGTATTCCCCCACGGCCAGCAGCACGTTGGCACGGATATCCTTGCGGCTGGCGGCGATGCTCTTCTCGCGTTCGAACATCATGCGCCGGCCGAACCACAGCGAAGGGCTGCCCAGCACGTAATTCTCGAACATAGGGCGCTCGCCGAACAGCATCTCCAGGCCCAGCAGCGAACCGAACGAATGGCCGATGAAGGTCTTGCGGTTCATGTCGGCGCGGTAGTGCTTCGCCACGAACGGGAAAACGTCGCTGGCGATGAAGCGGGAAAACGCCGCCGCCTCGCCGAACTTCGGCTCGCGGCCGGGCATGTCGGACTGGATGCCGGACGCGGCATCGGCATCGTCCGGCGCTCCGGGCGTGTAATCGCGGCGGCGGCTGTATTCCGGCGTGTCGCCGTTGGCGTACGCCAGGCCCACGAGAATGAATTCGGCAATGTCGCGGCCCTTGCGGCCGGCGCGGCCGGCGATCGCGCGCGTGACCGGGAACGCATACGGCGCGTCGGTGACGAAGACCACGGGATAGCTGCGGCCGGACTTCGCATACAATGCCGGCAGGCTCACATAGATCTGGTAATCGCGTTGCAGTTCGCGGGCGCGCACGGTGCGCACCTCGGTTCCTTCCAGCACATACGGCGCACCTTCGAGCGCGATCGAGGCACCCTGGGCCAGCGCGCCGCCGGCCACGAAGCAGCACGCGGCGGCAAAGGCGCGGAGATGATTCTTCATGTTGTCGGCGAGGCAAAAGAAACGATTATCGCCGAAATGACGGATGGGGGTGGGTCGGCCGCCGCGGCGGCCGATGGAGGGCGGTGGGGCCGACGCGTCAGCAGAGCATGAGCGCCGCACGCAGCGACTGCACTTCGTGGCGCGACTCGTCGAGGATCGCCTGCAGCGTGCCGTCGCCGACCGCGAAATCGATCGTGCGGGCCGCCTGCGGCGTAGTGGCGCCGGGCCGCGCATGCATCGGCGATGCCACCTGTGCCAGGTCGTCCGCCAGCAGCAGCGTGTCGCCCAGCGTTTCCGGCGGCAGCGCGCGCATGCCGGTCCACATCGCCTCGATGGCGCGCACCACATGCTCCGGCACCATCAGCGCACCGAACACGCTCCTGCCGACCACGGTTTCGCCATGCTCCAGCCATTCGTCCCCCCGCCATCGAGCAGGCCGGGGAACTCGCCCGCGCGCGACAGCACATAGAACGCGCCAACCTCGTGCACGATGCCGGCAAACAGCGCGGTATCCGGATCCACGTGCGTGACGCGGCGCGCGATCACCTGGGCCAGCGCGGCCGTGTGAGCCGTGTGCTCCCACAGCTGTGCCACACTGGCACGCAGGCCGGCATCGGCCAGCGTGCTGCCCAGCTGGCGCACGATGAGCGCGGCCACCAGCGATTGCAGCGTGCGCACGCCGAGGCGCTGCACGGCCGCGCGCACGCTGGAGATGGGCGTGCCGGAACGGTTGAATGCAATGGAATTGGCGATGGCCACGGTACGCGCGGCCAGCAGCGGATCGGCGCCGATCAGGCGCGCGGCGAGGTCCACGTGGCACTCGGGATCGACGAGGGCCTGCTGGAGCTTGACGGAAGCTTCCACGCTGGCGGGAAATGCAAGCTCGCCGCGGCCGGCCTGGGCCGCGATCATGTTGAAGGCTTCGATTCTGTCCATCATGAAATTATACCCACGATATTGCCTTGTGGAAATAAAAAATCGACAGCAAATCGGCAGCGAAGCGTGATGGCGATGCGCGCGACGTTGCGCGGATGCCTCCGCGGCGCGGCTCACTCCTGCCGGAAGATGGCGTCGCAGCCTTCATGCGTGGTGCCGTCCATGTCCGCCAGCTCGTCCGTCAGTTCCAGGTCTTCCAGCTCCTCGACGGCGTTGGTGAAGCTGTTATGCTTGGTGGCGCCGATCAGGCGGTAGATGTCGCCATCCTCGTTGCGCACGCCGATCAGGAATTTCTGCGCGCGCACTTCATCCTCGGTGGCGGTTTCCAGCAGCAGGTTGGTGGCGATCTCTTTGTCGAAGGGGGCCGGCAAGAAGCCGTCGATCAGGGTAGTTTTCAGCATCGTTTGGGTCAGGATAGGGTTGATTCGGGAGAAGCGTCGATCACGGACTTCAGGCGCGACAGCACCCGTTCCAGTTCCTCGTAATCGGCCTCCGTGTAGTGGGTGAATACCGCGCCGCCGCGCGAGGTCACGCGTGGAAACACGTCATGGAACACCTGCTCGCCGCGGGGCGTGAGCCGGATGAACCAGCTGCGCGCGTCGAGCGTGCTGCGTTCGCGCGTTACCAGGCTTTTCTGCTCCAGGCGTTCGATCACGCCCGTCAGCGTGCCTTTCGTGATCAGCGTCCGCTCGCCGAGCTCCTTGTAGGACATGCCCGGCGTATTGCCCAGCGTGGCGATGATGTCGAACTGGGCATGTGTCAGGCCATTCTCGCGCACATGGCGGCCGGACAGGCGTTCGAATGCCTGCATGCATTCCGCCAGCAGCCGGATACTCTTCAGATAGCGTTCACCCATGGCGCGATTATAACGGGCGGCCGCCGCGGCGGGTGCCACCCCTGCCGCCGCGAGTGCGCACGTAGCTGGTACCATAACCGCACTTGTCAGCTTCGAATGGCCCTTTGCATGTCCGATGTCCTTCGCTAACCTCGCGCGGCCAGGCCGCGAACAGCCGCTGCGCATGCTGCTGGTGAACGCCGGCGATGCCGAGAGCCTCACCTGGTCCGGCCTCGCCCAGCCATTGCGGCTGGCGCAGCGCATGCTGGGCGCGGCGTTCGTGCTCGACGTGCGCACGCCGGCCGCCGTTGCCGTCGAGAGGACCGAAGACTGGCACGTGGCGCTGCTGGTGGCGGACGAGCAGCAGCGCCCGCCACCGCCCGCGCTGCTGCAGGCGGTGCTCGACCGCTGCCGCGGCGCGGCGTGCTGGGGCGGCGTCGGCGCGGCCGTGCTGTGGCTGGCCGGCGCCGGGCATGCCGCCGGCATCCGCATCGCGCTGCCGTGGGCCCTGTATGCCGATACCGAAGAGATCACCGAGCGCACGATCATGACGCCGCACCTGTTCGAGATCGATGGCCGCTACCTCACCTGCTGCGGCGGCGCGGCCAGCATCGACTTCGCGCTGACGCTGATCGAACACCTGTTCGGCAGCGCCATCGGCGCCGCCGTCAAGGAAGCGCTGTGCATCGACCGCGTGCGCGGCGCGGACGAACGCCAGCGGGTCGCCCTGCAGGCCCGCTTCGGCGCGCTGCAGCCGAAACTCTCCGAAGCGGTGACGTTAATGGAGGCCAACATCGAGGAACCGCTGTCGACCGACGACATTGCCAACCTCGTGGGCCTGTCGCGCCGCCAGCTCGAACGCCTGTTCAAGCAATACCTGGGCAGCCTGCCGTCGCGCTACTACCTCGAACTGCGGCTGCAGCGCGCACGCCAGCTGCTGCTGGAAACCAACCATTCGATCGTGCAGGTGGGGCTGATGTGCGGCTTTTCCTCCGGATCGCACTTTTCCACGGCGTTCGGGGCGTTGTTCGGGAATACGCCGCGGGAAGAGCGGCAGAGGAAGCTGGCCGCGGCTTAAAAACAGGGACGTACCCTGTTTTCTGAAAGTCTTTCCTGTAAAACAGGGTCTGTCCCTGAGCCTACCCCTCGAATTCCCAAGTGCGGACCATCGAAACGAGTTCGATAAATGCATATTTGATGGCCGATGGGGAGAGTCTGGGTCGACGATAGTCGTCGACCCAGTGCATTGCCAACGAGAAGATTGAAAGGCAGCTGCCTGCCTTGGGATGGCTGCCGTAGTGGACTTCATAGCCAGCCGCTCGTGCCGCTAAGCCGATCAGCCATAAGGCATAAGTGAGCAATGCACCGATTAGTAAAAGTGCCGCCAGACGAAGCAGGCTTGTAGTCTGGCTATGTCGCAGTGCCATTCCCCATTTGGCATTCTTCAGGTCGCGGAAAGTCTGCTCGATTTGCATGCGCCCAGAGTAAATTTTGATGATGTCGTCTGCACGAAGCTGTGCCAGTGCTGGCGAAACGGCGAGTAGCCAAGGCTCACATTGGGCAGCGCTGTTTTTCTTGCTGTGGTGCGCGCGCGCAGGTTGACCGGATTTCGTCAAGCAATGCCGTCCTTTCGATTTGGACTTGTACAGCACTAATCGGCAGTCGACAGGGTTGGAGCGGACATGAAAAAAATAGCCCAAATCGCGCGCTTTTGCGGTAGCTCTTGAGTACAAGCTTTTGCAGCCGAACCAGTCGTTGCCGTTCTGTTGGCACACCAAATCACGGTTGCGTATCCGTCCGACCCAGCCAAAGCCGAGCTGATTGAGCGTTTTAAACCACGTAGCACGAAATCCTGCATCGGTGATGATGATGGCGCGACAGTGCGCTGGCAGGATGGTTTTCAGGGTCTTCATGAAGCACTTATGGACCAAAGATGCCGCGAGCCTCTCCTGAGGGTGGACCTCCTCGTAGAGCGTAAAGGCGCGTCCTTCGATGATGGCTGCTGCACGCAGCAATTGAGCACTGCCATCTGCGCGAATTTCTGACCAATCTACTGCTACCTGCACGTATTGCCTGGATTGAAGAAGGCGTTGGCTCATTGCTCGGTATATCTGCACCCGCTCTTTGGCCAGATGGGGATTGCTCAGCAAACGGTCACAGCACTTGATGCGATGCCGAAGACTTGTTTGTGACCTGAGCTGCTTACCGATGCGTACAACGCCCAGCCCGGCACGAGCTGCAGCTTGCACAATTTGAGCTAGGCAAGCTCGGCGTTTAGCGTGAATTGATGGGCACTCCTGCCCCAACAATCGTTGTATGATTTGGCGTGCATGCATGGTCCGTGCCTTTCATTTGCAGTTTGGTCGCTACGAATGAAAGGGCTAACACGGCCATGCATGTGCCGTTTTTGGGATTGAAGTTAACAGCTTCCCATATGGTTTACAACAAAAATTTGAGGGGTAGGCTCAGGGTCTGTCCCTATTTTTTGCGGTGATGACTGGCACCGGTTTTAGGAAAATTCTTGTCGCTTCTTCAAAAGAGTTTTAGCATCCCCGCTTTTAAAATGCGTACGCACCGTGGATTTGACGCGGCCGTACCTCCGCAGCAATTTTCAACCCGATGAGGAATCCAATGAACGCCAAGCTTGATTCGACTGTTACCACTCGCCCTGTCACCAGGCAGACTTATGACGAAGTGCTCGTGCCGACTTACGCGCCGGCAGCGATGGTACCGGTGCGAGCAGCTGGCCTGGACCTGTGGGACCAGGAAGGCAAGCGTTACCTGGACTTCACTTCCGGCATCGCCGTCGCGGCGCTCGGTCATTGCAACCCGGTGGTGGTCGAGGCGCTGACCCGCCAGGCCAATACGGTATGGCACCTGGGCAACGGCTACACCAACGAGCCGGTGCTGCGCCTGGGCCTGGCCATCACGGAAGCCACGTTCGCCGACCGCGCGTTCTTCTGCAACTCCGGCGCCGAAGCCAACGAAGCGGCACTGAAGCTGGCGCGCAAGCATGCGCACACGAAATTCGGCCCGCACAAGTCGCGCATCGTGTCGTGCCTGAATTCGTTCCACGGCCGCACGCTGTTCACCGTGTCGGTCGGCGGCCAGCCGAAGTACACCGAAGGCTTCGAACCGCTGCCGCCGTCGCTCGACCATATTCCGTACAATGACATCGAAGCCGCGCGCGCCGCGATCGGCGACGATGTCTGCGCGGTGATCGTCGAGCCGGTGCAGGGCGAGGGCGGCGTGATGCCGGGCAACCCGGAATACCTGCAGGAGCTGCGCGCGCTGTGCGACAAGACCGGCGCGCTGCTGATCTTCGACGAAGTGCAGTGCGGCATGGGCCGTACCGGTTCGCTGTTCGCCTACATGGGCTACGGCGTGACGCCGGACGTGCTGACGTCCGCGAAGGCGCTGGGCAACGGCTACCCGGTCGCCGCGATGCTGACCACCGAAGAGCTGGCGCAGAGCCTGTCCGTCGGCACGCACGGCACCACCTACGGCGGCAACCCGCTGGCCGCCACCGTGGCGCTGACCGTGCTGGAAACCATCAACCAGCCGGCCTTCCTGGCGCGCGTGAAGGAAGCCAGCCTGTACCTGATCGACAAGCTCGAAGAGCTGACCCGCGACTACCCGCAGGTGTTCACCACCGTGCGCGGCGCCGGCCTGCTGCTGGGCATTGTCGTCAGCGACGAGTTCAAGGGCCGTTCGAAGGACATCCAGCGCGCTGTCGAAGCCGAAGGCCTGATGGTGCTGATCGCCGGCCCCGACGTGGTGCGCCTGGCCCCGGCGCTGATCGTGACCGATGCGCAGATCGACGAAGCCGTCGCACTGATGCGCAAGGGCCTGGACAAGCTGCTGGCAGCCAAATAAGCCGGGCGGGCGCGAGCCCGCCCCACACTGGCCACGCCCTCCATGCCGTTCCGCGCGGCGCCGTCTCCATGACGGCCCGCGCGGGCGTTCTCATTCAATACAGGAGTGCCTATGTACGTCGTCCGCCCGGTGGAAACCGCGGATATTCCCGCGCTCGAATCCTTGGCCGCGGTGACGATGCCCGGTGTGCATACGCTGCCGCGCAGCCGCGACAAGATCGTGATGGCCGTCGAGCGTTCGCTGGCGTCTGCCGCGGCCCAGGTCGACATTCCCAGCGAGGAGTCGTACCTGTTCGTGCTCGAATCGGTGGCCGACCGCCGCATCTGCGGCACCGCAGCCATCTTCGCCACCGCCGGCTCCAACGGCACCTATTTTTCATTCCGCAACGATGTGATCCAGCAGGTCTCGCGCGACCTGAACATCTGCCATTCGGTGCACGCGCTGACCCTGTGCTCGGAATTGACGGCCTATTCGCAGCTGTCGTCGTTCTACGTGGCGCCCGAGGCCCAGGATGGCCCCGAGGCGGCGCTGTTGTCCCGTTCCCGGCTGATGTACGCGGCGGCACATCCGCAGCGCTTCGGCGACCGCTTCTTCGTGCCGCTGGCCGGCATGACGGACGAGGAGGGCCAGTCGCCGTTCTGGAACGCCGTGGGCCGCAAGTTCTTCAAGATGGATTTCCTCGACGCCGAACGCGTCATCGGCGGCGCCCGCAACCGCACGCTGATCGTCGAGCTGATGCCGCATTACCCGGTGTATGTGCCCTTGTTGCCGGGCGATGCGCAGGCGGTGATGGGCCAGATCCATCCGTCCGGCGAGGTGGCCTTCGACCTGCTCACGGCCGAAGGCTTCGAGGCCGACGAATACATCGACATCTTCGATGGCGGCCCGATCCTGCAGGCGCACAAGCATGCGCTGCGCACGTTCACCAGTGCGCAGACGCTGCGCGTGCGCACCGGCGCCGCCACGACCCGGGGCGGGCCGCTGTTCAACTACGCGATCTCGAACGGCGCCAGCGCGGCATTCCGCGCCGTGACGATCCCGTGCCCCGACCTGGAAGGCTGCGAAGCCGTGGCGCTGCCGGCCGATATCCAGGAAATCCTGCGCGTCGCCGAAGGCGACAGCGTGACCTGCGTACGCATCTGAGGAGAAACCCATGCTTGTTGTACGCGCCATCAACGACAAGGACCTGGACGGCCTGTTCAACCTGGCCAGCCAGGTCGGCACCGGCATGACCACGCTCAAGCCCGACATGCAGATGCTGGGCGACCGCCTGGCCACCGCGTGCGCGTCGTTCGCCGAAACGATCCCGCCGGAAGAGCGGGACTACATGTTCGTCATGGAAGACACGGCCACGCAGCGGCTGGCCGGCGTCTGCGCGATCAAGGGCGCGGTCGGCCTCACGGAACCGTTCTACAACTACCGGATCGGCACGCTGGTGCATTCGAGCCGCGAGCTGAACGTGTTCACCAGGATGGAAACGCTGTACCTGTCGAACGACCTCACCGGGTCGTCCGAGCTGTGCTCGCTGTTCCTGCACCCGGACTACCGCAAGGGCCATAACGGCAAGCTGCTGTCGAAGAGCCGCTTCCTGTTCATCGCCCAATTCCCGCACCTGTTCACGGAGAAGATCATCGCCGAGATGCGCGGCTACCAGGCGGAGGACGGCAGCTCGCCGTTCTACGAGGGCCTGGGCCGGCATTTCTTCAAGATGGATTTCCACCACGTGGACGACCTGACCGCGCTGGGCAAGAAATCGTTCATCGCCGAGCTGATGCCCCGCCAGCCGCTATACATCGCCTACCTGCCGCAGGATGCCCAGGACGTGGTCGGTGCCGTGCACAAGTCCACCGCGCCGGCCCGCCGCCTGCTCGAGCAGGAGGGCATGCACTACGAAGGCTACGTGGACATCTTCGATGCCGGCCCCGTGCTGCAGGCCCGGGTGTCCGAGCTGCGGGCGATCCGCGACAGCGAACTGGCCACCATCGCGCCGGACCACGACATGGTCCACGCCTGCGCGCCGGCCACCACGGAACCCACGCTGGTGTCGAACACCACGCTGCGGGATTTCCGCATGATCATCAGCGAGGCCGGCAACGTGAACGGCAGCATCGATCTGTCGTCCGCCGAACAACAGCTGCTCCGTTGCGGCACCGGTGCCGCCGTGCGCACGCTGCCGCTGAACGTCAGGAAAAACCAGTGACGGCCAGTCAGTGAAGATCCATCCGTGAACAGCAACCAGCAAGGAAAAACCATGCCTGAAACCGTCCTGTCCAACTTCATCGCCGGCCAGTGGCAAGCCGGCAGCGGCGCCGAACTGGTGACCATCGACCCGGCCACGGGCAACGAGACGTGGCGCAGCAATGCCGCCGCGCCGGCCGATGTCGCCGCGGCCTGCGGCGCCGCCCGCGCAGCGTTCGAGCCGTGGGCCGGGCTGGCGCTGGACGAGCGCATCGCCATCGTCGCGAAATTCCGCGACCTGCTGAAGGAAAACAACGAGGCGCTGGCCGAGCTGATCGCGCAGGAAGTGGGCAAGCCGATGTGGGAAGCCCGCACCGAAGTGACGACGATGGCGAACAAGGTCGATATCTCGGTGCAGTCGTACAACGCCCGCACAGGGGAAGTGCGCAGCAAGGTGGCGGACGGCGCAGCCGTGCTGCGCCACCGTCCGCACGGCGTGTTCGCCGTGTTCGGGCCGTATAACTTTCCCGGCCACCTGCCGAACGGGCATATCGTACCGGCGCTGATCGCCGGGAACACGGTGGTGTTCAAGCCCAGCGAATACGCGCCGCGCACCGCGGTGAAGACCGTGCAGCTGTGGGAGCAGGCCGGCGTGCCGGCCGGCGTGATCAACCTGGTCAACGGCGGCCGCGACACCGGCGTGGCGCTCGGGCAGAATCCAGACATCGACGGCGTGCTGTTCACCGGCAGCAGCCAGACCGGCGCCGCGTTGCACCGCCAGTTCGCCGGGCAGCCGGGCAAGCTGCTGGCACTGGAAATGGGCGGCAACAACCCGCTCGTGGTGTGGGATGTGCGGGATATCGACGCCGCAGTGTTCATGGCGATCCAGTCGGCATTCATCTCGGCCGGCCAGCGCTGCACCTGCGCGCGCCGCCTGGTCGTGCAGAAGGGCGACAAGGGCGACGCGTTCATCCGCCGCCTGGTGGAGGTGGCGGCGAAGATCCAGGTGGGCGCATCGCATGCCGAACCGCAGCCGTTCATGGGCCCCGTGGTCTCCGCCGCCGTCGCCGAAAAGCTCGTGCAGGCGCAGCGCGACATGGTGGCGAAAGGCGGCAGGCTGCTGCTTGAAATGAAGCAGCTGCAGCCCGGCACCGGCTTTGTCTCGGCCGGCATCGTCGACGTGACCGATGCGCAAGGCATTCCGGACGAGGAATGGTTCGGCCCCCTGCTGCAGGTGGTTCGCACCGACGATTTCGACGCGGCGCTGCGCATCGCCAACGATACGGCGTTCGGCCTGGCCGCCGGCCTGCTATCGAACGAGGCAGGCCTGTGGCAGAAATTCCAGCTGCGCGCCCGTGCCGGCATCGTCAACTGGAACCGCCCGACCACGGGCGCCGCCAGCACGGCGCCGTTCGGCGGCGTCGGCCAGTCCGGCAATCACCGGCCGAGCGCGTATTACGCCGCCGATTATTGCGCCTACCCCGTTGCGTCGATCGAGAACGATGCACTGGAAATGCCGGCGAAAATGTCGCCCGGCCTGACGTTCTGAGGCAAGCAACATGACCACGCGTGAATTCAACTTCGACGGCCTGGTGGGCCCGTCGCACAACTATGCCGGCCTGTCCTTCGGGAACGTGGCCTCGTTCAACAACGTCAAGAGCGCGTCGAATCCAAGGCAGGCGGCGCTGCAGGGCCTGGCCAAGATGCGCGCGCTGGCCGAGCGCGGGTTTGCGCAGGGCGTGCTGCCGCCGCAGGCGCGACCCAACTTCCGCCTGCTGCGCAGCCTGGGCTTCACGGGCAGCGACGCCGACGTGCTGGCGCGGGCTTGCAAGGAGTCGCCGGTGATCCTGGCCAGCGCGTACTCGGCATCGTCGATGTGGACCGCCAACGCCGCCACGGTCAGCCCGTCGCGCGACACGCTGGACGGCCGGGTGCACTTCACGCCGGCCAACCTGAACAACAAGCTGCACCGCTCGCACGAACACGTGCAGTCGGGCCGCGCGTTGCGTGCGATCTTCCGCGACGAGCGCCATTTCGCCGTGCACGACGCGTTGCCGGCCACGCCGGCGTTCGGCGACGAGGGCGCCGCCAACCACACGCGCCTGGCGCGCGAGCACGGTGCCGATGCCGTCGAGCTGTTCGTGTATGGCCGCGTGGAATTCGACCCGGCCGCGCCGGCGCCGAAACGCTACCCGGCGCGCCAGACGCTGGAAGCTTCCGAAGCCATCGCCCGGCTGCATGGGCTGCAGGAAGCCCGTACCGTGTTCGTCCAGCAGAACCCGGAGGTGATCGACCAGGGCGTGTTCCACAACGACGTGATCGCGGTCGGCAATGCCGACGTGCTGTTCTACCACGAACTGGCGTTCGCGGACGAGCAGGGTGCGTTGTTCAGCATCCGCCAGGCGCTCGATGGCGTCGGGGCGGAGCTGCGCCCGATCCGGGTCGATGCCGGGCAGGTATCGCTGGCCGATGCGGTGCAGAGCTACCTGTTCAACAGCCAGCTGCTGACCAAGGCCGACGGGAAGATGGCCCTGGTGATCCCGCGCGAATGCGAGGAAAACGCCGCCGTGGCGGCATACCTGCAAGGCCTGGTCGCCGGCGGCGGCCCGGTGGACGAACTGATCCATTTCGACCTGCGCCAGAGCATGCGCAACGGCGGCGGGCCCGCCTGCCTGCGGCTGCGCGTCGCGTTGACGGACGAGGAGGCGGCCGCCATGCACGGCGGCGTGGTCATGACCGACGAGCTGTATCGCACGCTGGTGGCCTGGGTGGAAAAGCACTACCGCGACCGGCTGGCGCCGCAGGACCTGGCCGACCCCGCGCTGGCCATCGAGATCGCCGCCGCACTGGAGGAACTGGAGCGCCTGCTCGGGCTGCCGGGGTTGTATGATCTGGCTTGACGTCTGACCGACATTTGCCGCCGTCAGGCCATTTGGCAGATTGAAGTATCGGTGGGGCTGAGCGATCCTCGGCCCCATTGCACATGCGCCCGTCACAAGCAGGCGCGCAGTACCCATCACGCATACTGGAAAAACTGGAGAAGCAGATGACAAAGATGCCGCAGCAACTGCGTAACGAAACGCTGAAGTTCGCCCTCGAACTCGCCAACGTGGCGAACACCCCGGTGGGGGCGCTGATCGCGCTCTGGCTGAAATCCCTGGATGACGAAGACCTTGCCGACACGCTGCCCGAGAGCCTTGCGCCCGTGCTGGTCGACGGCTTCGCCCAGGCGGCCCACCGCACGGGCCCGGGGGCGCAGATCGCCACCCTGCGTTACGCGGATGGCCGCGGCGGCAATGCCACCGCACTGCTGGTGCTGAACGACGACATGCCCTACCTGGTCGATTCGATCGTGATGGTGCTGCGCCGCCAGAAGGTGCAGGTGGCCGGCGTGCTCAATGCCGTGCTGCCGGTCACGCGCGATGCCGCGGGCAATGTCGCCGCGGTCGGCGAACCGGGTGCGAAACTGGAATCCTACGTGCTTTGCCTGCTGACCGAGGAGCCGGAAGAAGCCGCGCTGCGCGAGCTGGCCGCCGGCATTGAAATGGTGGCGCGCGACGCGGCCGTCGTGAAACGCGACCTGCAGACGATGAAGGACCGCTTCAGCACCGTCGCCGGTTCCGTGCAGGGGCAGGGCGAGGAAGGGGCCGAGGCGGCCGCCTTCCTGCAGTGGGCGCGCGACGAGGGCTTCGAAGTGCACGGCTATGCGTACTACCACGTGAAACCGGGCACGCACGAGCTGGAACGCGACCTGCCGAGCCGTATCGGCGTGCTGCAGGACACCGCGCACCCCGTGTACGGCACGTGCCTGGCAAATATCCCCGGCGACCTCGATACCCTGAACCGCCGCGGCCACATCCTGTCCATCGTGAAGGCCGACGTGAGCGGGACGCTGCACCGCGACCAGCAGCTGGACTTCATCGGCGTGCGCGCCGCTGACGCGGGCGGCAACGTGCTGGGCGAGCACTGCTTCATCGGCCTGTTCACCCGCGCCGCGATGCTCACGCCGCTGGCGCGCCTGCCGTTCGCGCGCGGCCGCATCGCCCAGGTGCTGAAGATCGCCAACCTGCGCCAGGAAGGCTTCCGTGCCGAGAAATTCATCGAGATCCTGGAATCGCTGCCGCGCACCGAAGCGCTGGAAGCGGAGCCGGAATGGCTCGCGGAAGTGTGCAGCGCGGTCGTATCCCTTTACAAGCAGCCGCGCACGAAGGTGTTCGCGCGACGCGATGTGTATGCGCGGCACCTGAACGTGCTGGTCTACCTGCCGCGCGAGCGCTACAGCGCCAGCGTGGCGCAGGCTCTGTCCCGCGCGCTGCAGGAAAGCTCGGGCGCCACCCATGTCAGTTCGCATACGCTGGTGGCCGATGGCCCGCTGGCCCGCCTGTACCTGATCGCGCATGCGGCGCGCTACCCGCTCGACCTGGAAAACGATGTGCAGCATCCGCTGCTGTCGATCCTCGACGGGTGGCACGAAGGCTTCTCCGAGCTGGCCGACGCTGTGCCGGACGAGCACCTGCGCAACGACCTGCGCCGCCTGTGCGCCACGCTGCCGGTCGACTACGTGGCGGCCACGTCGCCCGCCGTGGCGTTCCACGACCTGGAAAAAATCCTGCGCAACGGCGTGTCGGACCGTGCCGCGGTGCGCATCGAGCTCGCATCGGCGCACAATCCCGCCACCATCCGCATCTACACCCTGGACAAGACGCCCACGCTGTCGTCGATCCTGCCCGCGCTGCACAACGCCGGCGTGCTGATCGACCGCGAACGCGCGCACACGATCCGCACCAGCGACAACCAGCGCCACTACGTGACGAGCCTGGCGGTGGATGCCACCTCGGCCGAGAAGCTGGCGCGGCCCGGCGTGGCCCAGGTGGCGGAAGACCTGTTCGCCGCGCTGTTCAACGACGACATCGAGGACGGCCGCCTGAACGGCCTGGTGGTCGAAGGCGGCCTCAATCCACGGCAGGTGCAGCTGGTGCGTGCCTACATGAGCTACTGGCGCCAGACCGGCACCCAGTTCTCGGTGCGCTACATCGCCGAAAGCCTGCGCCGCCAGCCGGACCTGGTGAAGGAGATCGTCGACGCGTTCGAGCAGCGCTTCGACCCGGCGCGGAGCGAACAGGAGCGCGAGGCGGCGCGTGAAAAACTGGTGGCGCTCAAAGCCCGCGTGCCGCAGGTGAACCACGCCGACCTGGAAGTGATCCTGGCTGCGCTGCTCGACCTGATCCTGGCCACCGTGCGCACCAATTACTTCCAGCCGAGCCCCGATTTGCACAATCCGGGCGTACTGGACGCGCGGGACAAGGTCATCTTCAAGTTCGATACCGGCAAGCTCGCCTTCCTGCCGGAGCCGAAGCCGTACCGCGAAATCTATGTGTTCTCGCGCCGCTTCGAGGGCGTGCACCTGCGCGGCGGCCCGGTCGCCCGCGGCGGCCTGCGCTGGTCCGACCGCATGGAGGACTACCGCACCGAGGTGCTTGGCCTGGTGAAGGCGCAGATGGTCAAGAACGCCGTCATCGTGCCGGCCGGCGCCAAGGGCGGCTTCGTATGCAAGCAGATGCCGGCCGGCGCGCCGCGCGACGTGATCGCGGCCGAAGGCGAAGCCGTGTACCGCATGTTCATCGCCAGCCTGCTGGAAGTGACGGACAACCGCGTGCTGGGCAAGATCGTGCCGCCGGCCGATACCGTGCGCTACGACGACGACGACCCGTACCTGGTGGTGGCGGCCGACAAGGGCACCGCCTCGTTCTCCGACATCGCCAACGGCATCGCCGTGCAGCGCGGCTTCTGGCTGGGCGACGCGTTCGCCTCCGGCGGCTCGAACGGCTACGACCACAAGAAGCTGGGGATCACCGCGAAGGGCGCGTTCGAAGCGGTAAAACGCCACTTCTATGAAATGGGCCACGACATGGCCACCACGCCGTTTACCGTGGCCGGCGTGGGCGACATGTCGGGCGACGTGTTCGGCAACGGCATGCTCCTGTCGGACAAGATCCGGCTGCTGGCCGCGTTCGACCACCGCCACATCTTCCTCGACCCGAGCCCGGATACCGACCGCTCGTTCGCCGAACGCCAGCGGCTGTTCGCATTGCCCCGTTCCTCCTGGGAGGATTACGACAAGAGCCTGATCTCGGAAGGCGGCGGCGTGTATCCGCGCAATGCGCGCACGATCGAACTGTCGCCGCAGATCCGCGCGGCGCTGGACATCGCCGAAACATCGCTGAGCCCCGACGAGCTGATGCACCGCATCCTGCTGGCGCCGGTGGACCTGTTCTACAACGGCGGCATCGGCACGTACATCAAGGCTTCCACCGAAACGAACGCCCAGGTGAAGGACCGTGCCAACGACCATATCCGCGTCAATGGCGGCGAACTGCGCTGCAAGGTGGTCGGCGAAGGCGGCAACCTGGGCGCCACCCAGGCCGGCCGCATCGAGTTCGCGCTGGCGGGCGGTCGCATCTTCACCGACGCGATCGACAACTCGGCCGGCGTGGACTGCTCGGACCATGAAGTGAATGCGAAGATCTGGCTGGACGTGGAAGTGAACGCCGGCCTGCTGACGGAAGAGCAGCGCAACCGCACGCTGAACGACATGACGGACGATATCGTGCGCCTCGTCCTGCGCGACAACACGCAGCAGACACGCCTGCTGGTGCGCGAGCTGCAGGCGCAGTCGGACGTCGCCGTGCAGAAGGGGTACGCGGCGCTGATCGCCAGCCTGGAAGAAGAAGGCGCGCTGTCGCGCGAGCTGGAGATGCTGCCTTCGGTGGCCGAACTGGCACGGCGCAAGGGCGATAACCGCGGCCTGACCACGCCGGAACTGGCGGTGGTCATCGCCAACGTGAAGAACCGCTACAAGCGCATTCTCGGCGCGCTGCCCCTGATCGAGGAAAGCTGGGCCGAATCCGTGCTGCGGCCATACTTCCCCGACCTGCTGGTCGTCACGCGTTCGCCGCTGGCGCACCCGCTGGCCAACGCGATCCTGGCCACGGTGCTGGCGAATGAAGTGGTCAACCGCTGCGGCCCGCTGATGCTGCGCAACCTGGCGGCGGAACACGGGGTTGCCGAGGCGGACGTGATCCTGGCATGGGGCCAGGCCTGGTCGGCGCTGAACCTGGCGCCGGTGTTCGACACGCTGGACGCCGATGCGCTGAACGTGCCGCGCGAAGTGTCGATCGCCGTCGATGCGCGCAGCCGCTCCGTGCTCCGCGCGGTGATGGAGGGCGTGCTGGCGGTGCCGAAGGAGCAGCTGCGTGGCAGCGGCGGCATCGCCGAACTGGCCAGCCTGTTCGACCAGCCGGGCATGGCCGGCCGCCTTGCTCCCGCCGGGGCGACGTTCGAAGCGGATGCGGTGGTGGCCTTGCAACCCGAATTCGCGGCATCGTGGAAGGCACTGGAAGGCATCGAGGGCGTGGCCGCCTTCCTGTTCGCGGCACTGTCCGTGCAGCGGCCGGCCGGCATGGACCTGCCCGGCTTCCTCGAGCTGGGCACCAGGCTGCGTGCGCAAGCCGGCATCGATGCGCTGGAACGGGGCCTGAACCTGCCGGCCACGAGCCGCTCGCAGGAACAGCTGCGCAGCTATGCGCAGCAGGCGTTGCGGCGCACGCAGCAGCGCCTGCTCGCGCAAGTGCTGGCGGGCGCTTCGGGTCACGGCGAAGAGGCGGTGGAAGTCGTGCTCGCGGCGCTGAACCTGCCCGTGTTCGCCACGCCGGCCGATCTCGAGCAGGCGATGCTGGATGTGTGGACGCTGTCCGAAACGGTCAACAGCGGCGGCTACGCCAAGGCGGCCTGAGATGGCGGAGTCGTTGAAAGACGCACTGCCTGCGCCAGGAGGTAAAGAACATGCACTGCCTGCCCCAGTGCGGGCCCTGGCGGAGGCCGATTTCTCGGCCGTCGCCAGGGCCTTCGGCGCCGTCGGCTTCGCGGTGGCCGAGCCGGCGGACGGCATCCTGACGCTCCGCCGGCCCGGGGAACAACGGCCGGCCGTGCTGCTGTCGGTCGGCGTGCACGGCGACGAGACGGGACCGATCGAGCTGACCGCCTACCTGCTCGACGCCCTGGCGAAGGAGCCCGGCGCGCTGGCCGTGGACCTGATGGTGTGCGTCGGCAGCATCGGCGCGATCCGCGCCGGCAAGCGCTTCATCGATGCCGACCTGAACCGGATGTTCCGCGCCGAGCGGGGCAGCCTGGCCGGCACCGCCGAAGCGGCACGGGCGGACGAGATGATCGCCGCCACCGTGGCCTTCTTCGCGGAGGCGGGCCCCGAGCGCTGGCACCTCGACCTGCACACGGCGATCCGCGCGTCGTACTACCCCACGTTCGCGATCGTGCCGGAACTGATCGAGGCATCCGCGCAGGCACGGCTGATCGGCTGGCTGGGCGAAGCGGGGATCGGCGCCGTCATCATGAACCAGGCCTCGGCCGGCACGTACAGTTACTACAGCGCCGAGCACCACGGCGCCGCCGGCAGCACGGTGGAGCTGGGCCGGATCGGCACGCTGGGGCGCAACGACCTCGCGCAATTCGCCGCCGCGTCGAACGCGCTCGACCGGCTGCTGCGCGGGCTGCCGCCGCAGCCGGCGGCCAGCGCGCCGCACGTATTCCGCGTGGCGCAAAACATCATCAAGCTGTCCGACGGTTTGACGATGGCCTTCGGCAAGGAGACGCAGAACTTCACGCCGTTAAAGCAGGGCGATGAAATCGCCCGCGACGGCGATACCGTCTACACCGTGCGGCATGCCGAGGAATTCGTCGTGTTTCCCAACCCCGACGTGCGTATCGGCCTGCGCGCCGGGATGATGGTGGTGCGCATCGGCTAGCCATAAAAAAAGCCACCGCGAGGGTGGCTTGTGAGGGCAGGGAAGCGGGTCAGACGGAGGCGAACTGGGTAGCCTGCGCCCTGGAATTCTGCTCGCGCGCCGTGCGTGCGGCGGGCGTGGCCGGCAGGGCGGCCGAGGATGCGGACGATGCCTGCGCGGCCGTGGCCGGGACGGGCGGCGTCACCGTTGGTTCGTCCTGGCGGCCCGCGTCCGGCAGCCAGCGGACGATCGCCGCGGTGGCCACGAAGGAGAGCAGCACGATGCCGGCGGCAGCCACCAGCGTCAGGGGATCGATGCGCGTCGAAGTGGTCGGGATCTTCTGGTACAGCGTCATCTCATCCTCCTGTCTCGTTTGCTATTGGCGTAGTACAAGATTAGCCATATACCAACAGCCGATCTACCCTTTCCCTGTATCAAAAGTAAGCACATGTAACCGCGCCCGATCCGGACTCGCCCGGCAAGTCCTGCCGATCCCGGCTACACTCGCCGTGACTTCGTGAAAGGAATCCCCATGAGCCAGCTTTTCTCGCCGACCACCCTCGGCCAGTTGCAACTGAAGAACCGCATCGCGATCGCGCCGATGTGCCAGTACTCCGCCGTCGATGGCCTTGCCACCGACTGGCACATGATCCATCTCGGCAACCTGGCACTGTCCGGCGCCGCGCTGCTGATGCTGGAAGCCACCGCCGTGTCGCCCGAAGGCCGCATTTCGGCATACGACCTGGGCCTGTGGTCCGACGAACACGTGCAGGCGCTGCAGCCGGTCGTGGCGGCGATCCGCAGGCATTCGCCGATCCGCCTCGCGGTTCAGATCGCGCATGCCGGCCGCAAGGCATCGTCCGCCGTGCCGTGGGAAGGCGGCGCCAATATCGCGCCGGAACATGGCGGCTGGCAAACCGTTGCCCCCTCCGCGGTGCCGCATGCCGATGGCGAAACGGTGCCGCTGGCGCTCGACGAGGCCGGCCTTGCCAAGGTCAAGGCAGACTTCGTTGCGACCGCGCGTCGCGTGCATGCGCTCGGCATCGAAGCGATCGAACTGCATGGCGCGCACGGCTACCTGCTGCACCAATTCCTGTCGCCGCTGTCCAACCAGCGTACGGACCGATACGGCGGTTCGCTGGAAAACCGGATGCGTTTCCCGCTTGAAGTATTTGCCGCGGTGCGCGAGGCAGTGCCCCGCGAGGTTGCCGTGGGCGTGCGCATCTCGGCTTCCGACTGGGTCGAGGGCGGCTGGGACGTGGCGCAGAGCGTGGTGTTCGCCAACGCATTGAAGGCGCTGGGCACCGACTTCATGCACGTTTCCAGCGGCGGTGTGTCGCCGCGGCAGAAGATCCCGGTCGGCCCCGGCTACCAGATCGGCTTTGCCGAACGCATCCGTCGCGAAACGGGCTTGCCGACGATCGGCGTGGGCCTGATCACGGAACCCGAACAGGCCGAGTCGATCGTGCTGCAGGGCCAGGCGGACATGGTGGCGCTGGCCCGCGGCATCCTGTACGATCCGCGCTGGCCGTGGCATGCCGCCGCCAAGCTGGGCGCGCAGGTGGACGCGCCGCCGCAATACTGGCGCAGCCAGCCGCACAACCTGAAACAGCTGTTCGGAGAAACGCGTTTGGGACAGCGCTGAATGGCACACAGCAAATAAAGGGAAACGATGCGCCGCTACGACCTGCTGATCTTCGATTTCGACGGCACGCTGGCCGACAGCTTCCCCTTTTTCCTCGAAGTGTTCGACACGGTGGCCGACGCCCACCATTTCAGGCGCCTGGACCGCTCCCGCCTCGATGAACTGCGCGGCGCCGACCTGCCGCAGATCATGCGCCAGGTGGGCATGCCGCGCTGGAAGCTGTTGCCGGTGGCAATGCACTTCCGCACGCTGATGGCGCAAAGCATCGGCCGCATCCAGCTGTTCGGCGGCGTGCCCGACGTGCTGCGCACCGCGGCGGCAGGCGGCGTGCGGCTGGCGATCGTCAGCTCGAATTCCGAGGCCAACGTGCGCGCCGTGCTCGGCGACGATGCGGGCCTGTTCGCGCATTTCGAATGCGGCGCCGCGCTGTTCGGCAAGCGCCGCCGGCTGCGCCGCGTGGTGCAGGGCAGCGGCGTGCCCGACGACCGCGTCCTGTGCGTGGGCGACGAAGTGCGCGACATCGATGCGGCGCATGCCGAAGGCCTGGATTTCGGTGCCGTCGGCTGGGGCTATGCCAAGCCGGAAGCACTGCGCGCCCGCGCGCCGGAGCTGATGTTCGGCAGCGTCCCCGACATGGCGGCGCAACTCGCGGCAAAGTGCGTCGATCGCAGGCAGGCCGCGGGCCGGCGCTGAGCGTCGTTAGTTGAAGTATCTTTATTACCACTTGCTATTTTGCGCACAAAATTCCTTTAGGGAAGTCGCGAAAGTTGGCCCTATAATCGCGACTTTGCCCGGCGTCACGAGCGCTGCGGCGCCGATCACCCTGAACAAGGAATCCCCGTGAGCCAGACGCTGGTCCAGAAACTGACCCGTACCAAGCCGGTCGAAGCCACTGCCGGCTCGAGCCTGGAAACAACGCCGGGCATCGGCATGGAAGTAACGCAGGAAGCGCACCATGCGCCTGGCGGCCTGGCCCGCTCGATGGGCCTGTTCTCGCTGACGATGATCGGCGTCGGCGCTACGATCGGTACCGGCATCTTCTTCACGATGGTCGAAGCGGTGCCGAAGGCCGGCCCCGCGGTGATCCTGTCGTTCCTGCTCGCCGCGCTGACGGCGGGGCTGACGGCGCTGTGCTACGCCGAACTGTCGTTCCGCATTCCGGCTTCCGGTTCCTCGTATTCGTTCGCGTATGCGACCGTGGGCGAGTTCCTGGCGTTCATCATGGCCGCCTGCCTGCTGCTCGAATACGGGCTGGCCGCCAGCGCCACGGCGATCGGCTGGTCCGATTACCTGAACAACTTCCTTGCCAACGCATTCGGCTGGCACATCCCCACGCTGCTGCGCACGCCGATGATCGTCTCCACGCACGAAGGCGTGCTGTTCAACTGGGGGCACGTCAACCTGCCGCCGATCATCCTGGTGATGCTGTGCTGCTTCCTGCTGTCGCGCGGCGCCAAGGAATCGGCGCGCACCAACGCGATCATGGTGATCATCAAGCTGGTGATCCTGCTGTTCTTCGTGGCCGTGGCGCTGACCGGTTTCGACGCCGACAACTTCACGCCGTTCTTCAAGGGCGAAGGCGAGAAAGGGCTGCTGGGCATGGCCGGCGTGACCGCCGCCGCCGGCACCGTGTTCTTCTCGTTCATCGGCCTCGATACCGTGGCCACCGCCGGCGAGGAAGTGCATAACCCGAAGCGCAATGTCCCCCTGGGCATCCTGATGGCACTGGGCATCGTCACCGTGTTCTACCTGCTGGTGGCCGTGGCCGCGATGGGCGCGCAGCCGGCCCGCATGTTCGAAGGGCAGGAAGCCGGCCTGGCCGTGATCCTGCAGAACGTGACGGGCCAGGCGTGGCCGGCACTGGTGTTGTCCGCCGGCGCCGTGATCTCCGTGTTTTCCGTCACGCTGGTCACGATCTACGGCCAGACCCGGATCCTTTATGCGATCTCGCGCGACGGCCTGATTTCCAAGCGTTTCCACAAGGTGCACCAGCGTACCGCCACGCCGGTGTGGAACACGATCGTCGTCAGCATCGTGGTGGGCTGCGTGGCCGGTTTCGTCGACGCCACCTTCCTGTGGGACATGGTCAGCATGGGCACGCTGACGGCGTTCATGGTGGTGTCCGTTGCGGTGCCGGTCATGCGCATGAAGGAACGCCGTGCCGGCACGTATGTCAAGGGCGCGAAGGGCGGCTTCCGCATACCGTTCGGCCCCTACCTGGTGCCGGGCCTGTCGATCGCGGCCTGCGCCTACCTGATGGTCGGGCTGTCGCACACCACGCGCGTGATCTTCTCGATCTGGATGGCCGCCGCCATCTTCACCTACTTCGCCTACGGCATCCGCAATTCCCGTCTCAACAAGGCCTGACATGCAACTCAAAGCAATCGCCCTCGCAAGCTTCGTGGCCGCGGCCGCATCGTCCGGGGCGGCTGCCCTGGCCGCGGACGCGACGATTCGCGACTACAAGGCGGTGGCCCTGTCGCCGGCCGGCGACCGCATCGCGGCGCTGGAATCGGTGGATGCCGGCGTGCCGGGCAAGCGGGCGCATGCGGTCGTCGTCGTGCGCGACGCGGCCACCGGCAAGGTCGTCCATGAATACGACCCGTGCAAGGCCTGTACCTACGACCGCCCCAGCTGGTCGCCGGACGGCAAGAGCGTGGCATTCATCGGCAGCACCGGCGGCAGCACCGGGGGCAAGGCCACGCTGTACGCAAACACCAGGACACTCGCCGCCGTGGACGGCAATGCCAACTCGGCGCGCTGGTCGCCGGACGGCGCATCGCTGGCGCTGCTGGCCACCGTCGGCGCGCGCAAGGACACCGGCGCCACCGCGGCCGGGGCGCGCCTCGTCGGCGAAATCGGCAGCAACGACGATGCGCAGCGCATCGCCACGGTGCCGGCCGCCGGCGGCCCGGTAAAACTGCTGTCGCCCGGCGACACCTTCATCTACGAGTACGACTGGACGCCGGACGGCAAGGGTTTTGTCGCCACCGGCGCCAAGGGCAATGGCGACAACAACTGGTGGGTGGCCAAGCTGGCTTATGTGGATGCCGCCAGCGGCGCGCTGCGCGTGATCGCTTCGCCCGCCACGCAGCTGAACCTGCCGCGCGTATCGCCGGACGGCACGACCGTCGCCTACGTGGGCGGCCTGATGAGCGACTTCGGTTCGATCGGCGGCGATATCTATACCGTGCCGCTGGCCGGCGGCGAACCGAGGAACATCACGCCCGGCTTCAAGGGCACGTTCAATTCGCTGGCATGGAAGCGGAACGGCCTGGTCGGTTCGGCATTGATGGGCGAACTGCTGACCGTACTGACCATCGACCCGGCGAGCGGGGCGACGAAAAAGCACTGGTCGGGCGCCGTGACGGCGGCCGGCGGCACGGATGGCAGGTGGTCCTTCAGTGCCGATGGCACGCTGGCGGCCGGGGCCATCGAACAATTCACCAGTCCGCCCCGCCTCGTGGCCGGCAGGCTGGCGGACCTGGCGCAGGTCACGCACGATAATGACCGGGTGTACACGCAGGTTTCGATGACGAGCCTCTCCTGGGAGAGCGAAGGCAGGACGATGCAAGCCTGGATGGTTGGGCCGATGAGCCTTGATCCCGGCAAGAAATACCCGACGATCGTGCAGGTGCACGGCGGACCGGCTTCGGCGGCTACGCCGCGCTTCATTTCCGAAGCGACCAATCCGAACGTGCTCGCCCTGGTCAAGGCCGGCTATCTGGTGATGATGCCGAATCCTCGCGGCAGCTTCGGCCAGGGCCAGGAGTTCGTGCGTGCCAACCGGCGCGATTTCGGCGGCGGCGATTTTAACGACATCCTGGCGCTCGTCGATGCCATGGCGCTGTCGGCGCCGATCGACCTGCAGCGCCTGGGACTGATGGGCCACTCGTATGGCGGCTTCATGACGATGTGGGGCGTGACGCACAGTAACCGCTTCAAGGCCGCGGTGGCCGGCGCCGGTGTCGCGAACTGGATCAGCTATTACGGCCAGAACGGCATCGACCAGTGGATGGTGCCGTTCTTCGGCGCCGCGATGTACGACGACCCGGCCATCTATCGCAAGCTGTCGCCGATCGAGTATGTCAAGGATGCGAAAACGCCGACCCTGATCTACGTGGGCGAGCGCGACGTGGAAACCCCGGCGGCCCAGTCGATGGAATTCTGGCACGCGCTGAAGGCGCTGGATGTGCCCACCACGTTCGTAGTCTATGAGGACGAGGGGCACGCGATCCGCAAGCCGGAGCATCAGCAGGACCTGCGCAGGCGGATCGTGGCGTGGTTCGACAAGTATCTGAAATGAGGTGAAGCAGGAATGCGTGGAGCACCGCTGCGCGCCTGCGGAACGATGGACACTCCCAAAAGCAAAAAGCCGGCAATGCCGGCTTTTTTTCACAACGCGCTTCGTATGCTCAGACGGCGGCGGCCTGCTTGCGCAGTTCGGCGGCCTCGTGCGGCGACACGGTGTCCAGCTCGTCGGCGCGGCGCAGCAGTGCCATGCGCACGCCGACCTTGTAGTACGAAGCCACTTCCTGGCGCTGCGACTTGCTGCCCTGCGAGATGGCCAGGGCCGATGGCGTGGTGCTCAGCAGCGCGCGCAGCCAGTTCATCACGGTGCGGCCGGCATTGTCCAGGGAACCTGCGGTGGCGGTGGTGGTGATGATGGCGGTCGACATGGCTGAACTCCTGAGTGATTGAACGTTGATGCAATGCAGTATAGAGCGCGAACAGAAATAACAAAACTTTTCATTTGTGATGTGTGCCATACACAAAACGTATAGTTATTATTTCCATATCGCAACTAATTATCACGGGGCGAAATAACTCTCCCGCAGCGAACGATATAAGGCAGACTGGGCTGTACATGAAAAAAGCCGGCAAGGCCGGCTTTTGTTGTCACAGGTTTCGATCCCGCCGCTGTCAGTCGAGCTGCCAGGCGTAATCGACACGGGTCCAGGTATCGGCCGGCGCGCCATCCTTGGTGCCCGGCGTGAACTTGCACGCGGTCAGACGCTTGACTGCGGCCTTGTCCAGCGACTTGTAGCCGCTCGATTTGTTGATCTTCGCATCCTTCACTTCGCCGCCCGACGAAACCAGGAACGACATCGATACCGTGCCTTCTTCATCGTTCTGCAGCGCGGCGCGCGGGTAATCGGCCTTGCAATTGCGGGCATCGGGCGTGGCCGGCACTTCGACGGCGGATGCGGCACCGGTTGCCAGCAGTGCGGCGGCCAGGACCAGGCGATATTTGTTGAAAGACATTTTGTTAGACATTTGAGTTCCCCTGAAGTTAATGACAGTTAGCCGCACGCCCGCTTTGAGTTTTCAGCCGGTGCGGCGGCGCCACGGTTCGCCGTGGTTGTCTCCTGAATTAACGTTGTTGCAATCGAGTATAGGGAGGCTCGGGCCATAACAAAACTTTTCATTTGTGATGTGTTTTATTCTTTCGATGAATAATCGACAAGGCAAATAAAGCGGTTTCATCAATCTATGGAATGACCATTGCCGGCTTCGCTGATAAGGGAGTACTGCGGGTGCGTCGGGGCGTTCCGGAAATAAAAAAGCCGGCAGTGCCGGCTTTTTTTAGCGAGAAGCGAAAACCGGTCAGTCGCGGCCAACCAGGTTGCGCAGCTCGGCTGCCTGGGCGGGCGAGGTGGCGTCGAACGTCCTTGCCAGGCGCAGGATGGCCTGGCGGTCGCTGAGCGTGGATACGTGCGAGGCGCTGCCGTGCGACGCGGCTGCGGCGAATGGGGCAAAGGCAAGCATCTTGCGCACGAAGCTCATGGCGGCACGGCCCACGCTATCCAGGTAACCGTGGGTGGCTGGCGTAGTGACGATGGCGGTGGACATGGAAAACTCCTGAAATGAATGTTGTTGCAGTGCAGTATAGGAGCACAACAGACATAAGAAAACTTTTCATTCGTGATGATGTCCATACGCAAAACGTATAATTATCGAAGAGAAAAGGAACACTGTCCACAAGCGGACAGGTAAATTGTCCGTATGTGAACGCAACCCGTGGAATATCCGCCCGCAGCGCAATGGCACGTTGTTTGCAACGTCGACAAGATTCCAAACAAGGAGACGAACCATGCACATGCGCGATTTTCGTATCGGCTGGCGGGTGCTGGCACGCCAGCCGCTGCACACGGCCGCGATGCTGCTGGGGCTGGCGGTGGGACTGGCCGCCGCCTTCCTGCTGCTGGCATTCGTTCACTATTCGTTCAGCTATGACAGCGACGTGCCGGACAACCGCAACGTCTACGTGTTCAAGCACAGGCTGGGCCTGCTGGCGCAGCCGGAGTGGATCGAACAGATGCCACTGCCCGCCCACGATGTGCTGGCGGGCAGCGGCCTGCCGCTCATCCTGTGCATGGTGATGCCGCACCGGGAAACCCTCACGGTGGATGGCAAGCCGCGCGAACTGGAATTTACCGAGGTGAGCGCCACGTTCCCCGCGATGTTCGGCGTGCGCGCATCGAGCGGCGACCTGGCCGCCACGCTGGCCCGGCCGGACGGGCTCGCGCTGACGCCGCGCGGTGTCCAGGAACTGCTTGGCACTGCATTGTCCAGCCCCGCGGCCGTGCTGGGCCGCACGGTCGAGGTCAATGGCCGCGTGCTGCGCGTGCTGGCGCTGCTACCCGAGCCGCCCTCCAACACCACGATGCCGTACCTGGCCCTGGTGGGAGAAGGCACGGTGCTGTGGAAACCGGGCGAGCGCGAACGCCAGCGTCACAACTGGCTGGCACTGGCGGGCAAGCTGTATGCACGGGCGCCCGGCGTGCGACCCGAGGCGATGGCTGCGCCGGTGCAGCAGACGGCGAACCGCGTGGTGGCGGCCCACGTCGGGGCGGATGCGATGCGCCGCGTTGGCGGCACCATGGTGGAAGTGGCCGTCACGCCGGTGGCGGAGGCTTACTTCGACACCGATGTGGCGGTGTTCCATGGCGGTGTCCGTGCATCGAAGGCGCGCGTGCTGGCACTGGCCGCGCTGGCGCTGCTGATCCTCGCGCTGGCCGCCACCAATTACGTGAACCTGGCCACGGTGCGCGTGCTGGCCCGCGGGCGCGAGATCGCGGTGCGCAAGACCCTGGGCGCGGGCGCCGGCCGGCTGGCCACGCAGTTCGTGGCCGAATCCGTCGCCGTCGCGCTGGCCGCCACGGGCCTCGGCCTGTTGCTCGCCTGGCTGCTGCTGCCGGTGTTCTCCGACCTGATGGACCGGCCGCTGGCCGCGTTCCTGTCGCCCGCATCGCTGCTGGCAGCGCTCGCGCTGGGCATGGCCACCGGCGCGGTCTGCGGCATCTGGCCGGCCCGGATCGCGCTGCGGGTCTTGCCGGCACGCGCCCTGGCCGGCCGGGCGGCGGGCGAGCCGCCGGGCAGCGCCTGGCTGCGCCGCGCCCTGACCGTGTTCCAGTTCGCCGCCGCGATCAGCCTGTGCGCGCTGGCGCTGGCCATCGGGGCGCAAGCCCGTTTCGCGGCCCGGGCCGATCCCGGCTTTGCGCTGGACGAGTTCGTGCTGCTGCACATCCGGCAGGAGGCCGCCGGTGCGACGCGGCAGGCGTTTCAGGCGGCGCTGGAACGCGTGCCGGGAATCGGGGGCGTGACCGCGATCGACCTGCCGTTCGGGCACCCGATGGTGCGCAGCAGTACCGCCTTCCGCGGCCCTTCCGGTGTCGAACAGCGCCTCGAGATAACGACCGTCGGTCCGAATTTTTTTGCCGTCACGGGAATCGCCCCGCTGGCAGGTACCGGTTTCGATGCCGGCCGCCGCGTCCCGGATCACGTGCCGGAGCAGCGCGATGTGATCCTGAACGAGGCGGCCGCGCGGGCGCTGGGCTTTGCCTCCGCATCCGCGGCGGTAGGCGGGGCCGTCGCGCTGGGCGCGGGCGTTTCGCTGCGCGTGGCCGGCATCGCGCCGCCGCTGCAGCACAAGGGCTTGCGCCAACCGTCCAGGGCGATGGTGTACATGGTGGAGCAGGGCAATGCGAATGTCTTCATGGTGCGCACCGGCATCGCAGCCGACATGCTGGAGAAAGAGCTGGGGCCACTGCTGCAACGTTATTTCCCCGGTCCGCCGGTCCGGGTGCAGCCGGCCCGCGCCGTGTTCGAGGAGGGCTCCGCGGATGACTGGCGCATCGCCCGCCTGCTGACGCTGGGCGCGGCCGTGGCCACGGGCATCGCCGCGTTCGGCATCTACGTGCTGGCGGCGGGCAGCGTGCAGCGGCGTGGCCGCGAAATCGCGCTGCGCAAGCTGCACGGCGCCGGCGGCAGGGCGATCGGGCTGCTGGTCGGCACGGAGTTCGCGCTGCTGCTGCTCGCGGCGGCAGCGCTGGCTTTGCCGCCCGCGGGCATGGCCATCGCCCGTTACCTCGACGGCTTCACGGCGATCACGGCCCATGCATGGTGGGCATTGCCCGGTGCGCTGCTGCTGGGCGCGTTGACGGCACTCGGCGCAACGCTGCGGCATGCGCTCGCCGCGATGCGGGTGGCTCCTGCCACCGCGTTGCGGCAGGGAGACTAGATCAGGAGCTTTTCGGCGTCTCGATTGAAAATGAGAAGTGTTATCATTTTCATTTGGTCAATATTTCCGAGATGCCGATGCCTGCCCAGCCCTTCCGCCTGTCCCTCTGTGCCGCCGCCATCTGCGCCGCGTTTGCCGTTGTTCCCTCCACCGCCGTCGCCCAGCAGGCAAACGAGCCGCTGGAAACCGTGACGGTGACGGGCAACTGGCTCGGCTCCGGCCTGCAGAACAGCGTCAAGAATTTTGCCGGTGCGCGCACGGTGGTGCAGAAGGACGACATCGAGGCGACGGGCGCGGCCAGCATCGGCGACGTGCTGCGCCGCATCCCGGGTGTGCAGAGCACGGACAATTCGGGCACCGCCGGCAGCGCGATCTCGCTGAACATCGGCGTGCGCGGCCTGACCGGCCGTTATTCGCCGCGTTCGACGATACTGCTCGATGGCGTGCCGCTGGCGGTGGCGCCGTATGGCCAGCCCCAGCTGTCGTTCGCGCCGGTCAGCCTGAACAACATCGAGTCGATCGACGTGGTGCGCGGCGGTGGCGCGGTGCGCTACGGTCCGCAGAACGTGGGCGGCATCGTCAACTTCGCGACACGCTCGATTCCCGAAGCGCCCGGCCAGGCCGGCGATGCGTCGGTCCGCTACAACCGCTTCGGCGAAGGCGGCCACAGCACGCAGTACAGCGCGTTCGTCGCCAGCCAGCTGGACAACGGCCTCGGCATCGCGTTGCTGTACTCCGGCATCGACGGCACCGGCTGGCGCGCCGGCAGCGACGAGAAGGTGAACGACGTCGCGCTGAAGTTCCGCTACCTGCTGGGGGCCGGCGCAAGCGTCTACGGCAAGCTGTCGTACTACGACGTGAAGTCGATGACGCCCGGCGGGCTGACGGTGGCGCAGTACAACGCCGACCCGTTCCGGAACACGCGTCCCACCGATTACTGGGACGGCGACCGCAAGGGCATCGACCTGGGTTACCTGAACACGATCTCGGCCACGCAGGAGGCGGAGGTCAAGGTCTACTACAACGAGAGCGCGCGCAGCAGCGCGCTGATCAATGCCGGCCGCACCGCCATCACGTACCAGCCCCGCAACTACGAGGTGCTGGGCGTGGAACCGCGCTACACGCAGCGCGTGAAGTGGGGCGCCACCACGCATGACGTGACGGCCGGCTACCGCTACCTGCGCGAACGGGGCGACGACAACAGCTACACGGTCGCTGTCGCCACCGGCGTGCAGGGCGCCATCGCCACGTTCGACAACGAGACCGACGCCCACGCGTTCTATGTCGACGACCGCATCGCATACGGCGCATGGCGCGTCACGCCCGGCGTGCGCTTAGAGAAGATCGATTCGCGGCGCACCGACCGCAGCGGCAACCGCACGTTCGATACCTCGAACGACAAGGCGCTGCCGTCGCTGAACGTGGCATACCTGGCCGCGCCGGCGCTGACCGTGTTCACGAACTACGGCACGTCGTTCGGCCCGGTGCAGAACACCCAGCTCAATTCCCAGACCGCCGCCAACCCGCTGCGGCCGGAACTGGCCAAGACCGTCGAGCTGGGCGCGCGCTGGAAAGCGCGGGGCCTGGCGGCCGAGGCCACGCTGTACCGCCTGCGCTTCGACAACCAGATCCTGCAGGTGCCGGGCACCACGCCGGCCACGTTCCGCAACATCGGCGCGACAAAGCACGAAGGCATCGAAACCGCCGTCGACTACCGTTTCGCGGGCGCGCTGGAAGGGCTGGCAGCCTACGCCAACTGGAACTACACGAAGGCCATCCAGGAGTCGGGCGCCACCGCCGGGCTGGACGTGCCGTTCTACTCGCGCCGTACGGCCACCCTCGGTGCCCGCTACGAAGCGGGCGCGTTCTCGGCCGATCTCTCGGCCACCGCGCAGAGCCGGCAGTTCTCGGATGCCGAAAACACGATTGCGGAAAGCGCGAATGGCGGCGTTGGCCGCATCCCGGGCTTTGGCACCGTCAACGCGCAGGCGGGCTGGAAGATGCCCGGCAAGCCGGGCGTGCAGTTGCTGGCCGGCGTGAACAACCTGGCCGACAGGCGCTACTACACGCGCAACGTGGACGGCAACCTGGGCCGCATGGTGGGCGCGCCCCGCACCGCCTACGTGCAGGCGCGGATGACGTTCTAGGGCGACAGCGCCGGCTCGGCCAGCGGCGCGAGTCCGTACGCGCCGCGCGCCTTGTCGCACTCGGGTGTGTACGCGGCGAATTCGCGGCAGGTGCTCGAGCGCAGCGGATAGATCGTGCAGCCGACATGGCGGCCCACTTCCCCTTCGAGCGCAATGCAGCGCGCCAGCGACTTTTCAGTGCCGCGCATGGCGATGCGGTGCGGCGTGACGGGAATGGTCATGCGACGGGGCACGGTGCCGCCGGGATGGGCATCGCTTTCGCCCCAGTAGAAGGACACGCGGTAATGCGCGCAGCAGGCACCGCAGTCCTGGCAAACGTCGGAAGTGGTATCGGACATCGCTCTCGGGTTGAATGATCGCTCGACCTGGAATGATAGCATTATGACCACGGCCGGGGGCGCCGGGAGCCCACGGGTACTGGATGCGAAAACCGGTGTCCGACCCCGAGATGCCGGTGCCCGACACCAGAGGTAATAAGGCGGCACCGGCGGCACCGGCCGGCTTCAGCCAGCCGTTACGACGTTCCGCTCGATCGCCTCGCTGTGCACCAGGATCTTTTCGGCGTCGGCATGCAGCAGGCGTACCCGTCGCTGCACCACGGGCCAGCCGGGCCAGTCGGTGGAGCCGGCCGGCGCGATCGTTTCCGACCATGCCAGGTCCTCCGCCAGGCTGGGCAGGGGCGTCTTCACGCCGTGCTTCGCCAGCGCATTGGCCAGCGTGCGGCCCACCTGCACGTGGCTGCCCGCCAGCATCCGGTTGACCTCGCGCGCCGGGATGTCCTTCACGTGGCGGCGCAGGATCGCGCGCAGCGCCGCCACGTGCGCCACCAGCAGGTAGTTCTGCACGATGAACAGGTTGATGTCTTCCACCGCGCGGCGCTTGCTGGCCGGTTCGTCGAGCATGCGCACCATCGCGGCGCTCAGCATCGCCAGCGCATCCATCAGCCCCTTGCGCTGGATGCGGTACGGGAAGTCGTTGCGGCTCTTGCCCTGCAACAGTTCGTAGGCCGCCTCCATGTAGCGGCCGTTCGCGGCCAGCACCTGCCGGATCAGCTTCGGCACGCTCTGGTACTCCCAGCTCGCCAGCACGAAGCTGAACACGGTGGCCACCGCCGCGCCGATGAACGTATCCACCAGGCGCTCCGTGATCGCCTGGAAGCTGCCGCCGGCAGCGAGGTTCATCTGCAGCAGGATCATGATCGAGACCGCGATCGCCGTGTACCGGTAGCGCAGGTAGACGAACGTGGGCGTGGCGATCGTGGCCAGGATCAGGGCCGTCAGGATCACGGCCGGGTGGTTGAAGAACAGCAGGATCACGGCCGCGATCAGGCAGCCGATCACGGTGCCCACGATGCGGTCGCCGCGCCGCTGCTTCGTCATCGAGAAGCTGGGCCGCAGGATGATCACGATGGTGAGGATGATCCAGTAGCTGTGCGCCGAGTAGGGCAGCAGCGTGCCGATGGCCAGGCCCACGGCGATCGCCATCGCCACCCGCAGCGAGAAGCGGAATATCGGCGAATCCATCCGGAAGTGCGACAGCAGCACCTGCAGCTCGTACTTCTGCTGCGACAGAAAAGGCTGCATGTCGGCATCGAGCCAGAACGGCGTGCTGTCGTAGGCCTTCTGGCTGGCCCCGTGCAGTTCGCCGACCATGTTGACGATGGCGCGCACCTTGTTGCGCTGCGCGCGCAGCACGGCCAGCGCTTCCTGCGCCGGCTTGCCGGCCGCCACGCGGCGCTGCAGCTCGGCCAGCTCGGCATCGATCGCCGCCAGCTCCGGCTCGTAGCCGATGGCCTGGAACGACGCCCGCTTGCGCGTGACGGCGTAAGCCACCGATTCGATGTCCCGCGCGCACTTGAACGCCAGGGCGCGCAGCGCTTCCAGCGCCGGCGAATCGGCCAGGTGCACGCGCAGCGCGCCGTAGTCGGTGTGCGTCGACAGGATCTGCTCGTACAGGTCCAGCATGCAGACGTGGATCTGCACCACGATCGCGTCCTTGCGGTTCTGGTGCGCGCGCAGGATCAGGTCGCGCGAGGCCTGCTGCTTGTCCGCCAGCAGCGCCTGGTGGCGCACCAGCTTGTTGAACTGTTCCGTCAGGTTGTAGCGCGTGTCGTAGAAGTCGGCCTTGATGTCGATGTAGGCCGCCAGCTCGAACAGGGCCTCGGCCAGCACCTGCTGCTTGATGCGGTGGCGCAGCAGCCATGAAATGCCCATCGCATAGGCGAGATAGGCGATGCCGCCCAGCGTGAACAGGCCGGCGTGCGCCAGCGCCTGCAGCGGCGTCAGGTGGTGCTCCATCGACATCGTCATGATGAACAGCGTGGCGAGCTGCAGCGGCATCGACTTCTTGCCGTACACGATCATCATGCTGGCGCAGAACGACAGCAGCACCAGTACCAGGATCAGCAGCCAGAAGTACGGCACGCACAGGCTAACCACCAGCGTCACCAGGCTGCACAGCAGCACCGATGCCAGCATCTCGTTGAACTTGTGGCGCAACGGGCTGGGCATGTCCATCAGCGCCGTGCACAGCGCGCCGATGCCGACCGACATCGCGGTCGTCATGTCGGCGAAAGCGAGGGTCAGCCAGATGATGCCGATCAGGCCCGCGCCGAAGCGCAGGCCGAGGTGGAAGTAGTGGCTGTAGAAGAAGGTGCGCGGGTTCAGTGCATAGTGCAGAGGTTGGGACGTGGAGGCTTGGGACGTGGGGGCTTGGGAGATGGGAGCCTGGGACATGGGACCCGTCCCCTTACAGCAGGCCCAGTATCGGATAGCGGCGCCATTCCGGCTCCGCATGGCGCGCGCAGTTGTGCAGGATGAAGTGCAGCACCGCTTCCTGGTCGGACAGCTTTTCCGGGTTGGCCGCCTTCCATGCGTCGAACTGTTCACGCAACTGCGGCTCTTCCTCGAGCAGTTGCACGGCCAGGTCTTCGAACACGTAGTCGGAGATCGCTTCCTTCTTTTCCAGCACCGAGTTGAAGAATCCCCAGCGGAAGAAGCTGTCGTGCGCCTGCGGCTCGAGCGTTTCGACGGCGTAGCGGGCGTTGTCCTGGTCCAGCGATACGATCCAGTCGCCGGGGTTCAGGGTGAAGGTGCCGGTGCGCTCCTCGACGTCGACGGTGTCGTGGAACATGTGGCCTTCGTAGGCCGTGGCGCGGGTCGCCAGTTCGCCGATGCGATAATAGCGGGCCTCGACCTGCCGCTGCGTTTCCACGCGCGTCATCTCCATGCCGTTCCATTGCAGGCGCTCGACGACTTCGCGCCAGGCCTGCGGGATCACGTAGGCTTTCGGCACGCGCACCACGGCGTCGGGCAGGAAGCGGTTGTAGTACGGGATGTCCTTTTCGTACGGCCTGGTGCGGTCGTACGACAGCCGCGTGTAGTTGCCCAGCACGCTGGCGTGGCGCGCGCCTCGTAGCCCCTGAAGCGGAACGTGGACGGTGTGTCGGACATTTTCCACGTCACGGTCCATTCGCGCTGCCGGCGCTGCGCCGCCTTCGCTTCGCGGCGCAGGCGCTGGATTTCCCCGGCATGCCGCACGGTGAATTCGCGCGTCACGTCCAGCAGGGCGCGCATCGATTCATAGCGGTCCCTGAAGGGTTTCAGCATGTGCGTTTCCGGCATGAAGCCGATGACGTTGTGCAGCGCCGTGAAGCCGGTCGAGAAGCGGGGCACTTCGAGGAATTCGGCGATGCCGTCGTCCGGCGTCTCCCGCACCGGGTTCACGTACGGGCAGGTGGGCCAGCCGCGCGCTTCCATCCCGCTGAAGATGTGCGGCAGCATCGTGTCGCGCAGGAACGGACCCAGGCCCGAACCCAGCTTGTCGGCCTGGGTGTGGATCAGCGTCATCGTATACGCGTAGTCGGCACCGTTCGAGGTGTGGGTGTCCACCATCACGTCCGGGTCCCATGCGGCGATCAGCTCGTTGAAGAAGCGCGCGTTCAGCGTGTCGCACTTGATGAAGTCGCGGTTCAGGTCCAGGTGGCGGCTGTTGCCGCGGAAACCGAACAGCTCGGGCCCTTCCTGGTTCGGGCGCGACGTGCCGGCGCGGTTCAGGGCACCATCCACGTTATAGACCGGCACGAACAGCAGTACGGTATTGCCCAGCGTGGCCAGCCTGGCGGGGTCGAAGCAGAAATCGCGCACGATCGCCATGCAGGCGTCGATGCCTTCCGGTTCGCCCGGGTGGATGCCGTTGTTGTTGAAGAAGACCGGCCGGCCGGCGCGCCGGATTTCCTCGCGGTCGAACACGCCGTCCGCGCTCACCACGCCCACATGCAGCGGGATGCCGCCATCGGACACGCCGGCCTGCCCGAAGCGCAGTACGTTGGGGAAGCGGCGCGCGAGTTCTTCGTAGAACGCGATGCATTCGGTCCACAGCGTGGTCTGGTTCTGGTTGCCTTTTTCGTAAGGCGTGAGCATAGGGGCAAGCAATTCGGGGGACATGATCTGGATCTCAGGAACATTGACGGGAACGGTGGCACCGGGTAGGCGGCCGAGCCGCGATTGTAGCATCGCAGCATTTGTGGCAAGGGCAATACAACGGCCGGGAAACGTGCGGACGGCGAGCCGGGAACCGTGCTATCAAGGCCGTATCGAGGAGGGAAGGCCATGAAACGATGGATGATTTTCGCCGCCAAAATACTGTTCACCCTGGCGATTGCCAGCGCTGCCGCCGCGCAACAGCCGGTCACGGCGCCACGTTTTACATTGAATATCCCGGCAGGCACGCCGACGGCGCAGGCCGAGCACTCGGTGCAGTTCATCGGCACCGCCACGGTACTGCTGCGCTACGGCGGCCTGACCATCCTGACCGACCCGAACTTCCTGCACAAGGGCGAGCACGTGCACCTGGGTTACGGCCTGACTTCCGAGCGGCAGACCGATCCGGCAATCGAATTCGATGCCCTGCCGCCCGTGGACTTCGTGCTGCTGTCGCACCTGCACGACGATCACTTCGACAAGCTGGTGCGCGAGAAGCTGAAGCGGTCGACGCCGATCATCACGACCGGGCCGGCGGCGGCCGAACTGCGCGAGCTGGGCTTCACGGCCGTGATCGGGCTCGGCACCTGGCAGGACGTGGAGGTAACGAAGGGCGACACCACGCTGCGCCTGACGGCCATGCCGGGCCGCCACGGGCCGGTGGCGGTGGCGGCCCTGCTGCCCCCGGTCATGGGGACCATGCTCGATTTCTCTTCCACACCGGGCCGGTACCGCATCTACATCAGTGGCGACACGATGGTCTATGGCGACATCGAGGAAATCCCGCGTCGCTTCCCCGGTACCGACCTGGCACTGCTGCACCTGGGCGGTACCCGTATCCTCGGCATCGTGACGGTGACCATGGATGCGGCGGAGGGTGTCAGGATGCTCAAGCTGATCGCGCCGCGGCGCGCGATCCCGATCCATTACAACGATTACGACGTGTTCAAGTCGCCATTGCCGGATTTCGAGAAAGCGGTGCGGGAAGCCGGACTGGCGGAGAAAGTCACTTACCTGAAGCACGGCGAAACCTACCGGTTCGCGCCGGTGGCGCCGGCGCGCTGACGGCGCGGGCAATGTTGCCCGCTCTCGATCTTTGCGGCAGTTCATCTTCGCTTGCCGCTGCGCATGGTATCTGTGGAGCTTTCCAGGAGGCTCCGATGAAGATGCCGTTCGCGTTCATTTCGCTGCTCATGCCGCTATCGTTGTCCGCCACGCTGGCGCCGGCATGCGCCAGTGCCGCCGACGTGCCCCGCTACCGGATCACGATTCCATCCGGCGCGGCACGCCAGGATCCCGGCGGCATGGTGCAGTTTTTCGGCACGGCCACCGCGCTGCTGCGCGTGCGCGGGCTGTCCATCCTGATCGATCCGGGCGCCGACGGCGGCCCGCTGCCGCCGGACATCGCCGGGGCGGACCTGGTGCTGCTGTCGAATCCCGACTGGGGCGGCGTGGCGGGAGCGGGGTGGGGCGGCCGGCCCGTGGTGACGATGAGCGGCAACGCGGAACGCCTGCGCGGCCAGGGCATCCATAGCGTCTATCCGCTCGATACATGGGATGGCATGACGATCCGCAAAGGCGATACGCGGCTGCGCGTCACGTCGATGCCCGATCCGCGCGGCATGCGCCCGGCGATGCTGGCGGCCATGCTGGATTTCGGGCCGGCGTGCCGGGTGCTCGTCAACCACGGCGAGCTGTCGGCATTCGAGATCGGGTTGATTCCGGAGCGCTTTCCCGGCGCCCGGCTGGCATTGCTGCGCCAGGGCGGCGCGCCGCTGCTGCTGGCGATGGCGAAGGACGGCCGCGGGCCGGTGCCGGCTCACCCTGTCGCGCGCGGCGAGCCGTACCGCTTCGGCTCGCCGTCCTGCCAGTAAGGCTTATTTTTTCGCGTTCGCTTCGACCCACTTCTCGAATGCGGCAACGAACTTGCCGATCAGTTCCTTCGTCTGTTCGTTGTTGATGCTGCCATCCTCGGCCAGGTAGTTGGGCGAACCGCCGATATAGAGTTCCGGCGCCGGCATCACCGGCACGTTCAGGAATACCACGGCCTGGCGGGTGTTGTGGTTGGCGCCGAAGCCGCCTTGGGCGCCCGGCGATTGCGACACCACGGCGGCCGGCTTGCCGTCCCACACGCTCTGGCCCCAGGGGCGCGAACCGACGTCGATCGCGTTCTTCAGCGCGCCGGAAATCGTGCGGTTGTACTCCGGCGTGAAGAACAGCACGGCGTCGGCGCCTTTGAGCTTGTCGCGGAACGCGGTCCACGCCTGCGGCGGCGCGTTGGCATCGTCCAGGTCCTGGTTGTACAGCGGCAGGTCCAGCTCCACCAGTTCCGCTTCCAGCGACGGCGGCAGCAATCTGGCGACCGCCTGGGCGTATTTGCGGGTCAACGATTCCTTGCGCAGGCTGCCGACGAGGACAGCGACTTTCTTTGCCATGCTTTTCTCCTGAGAGTTGCGTGTAAAAAATACAATGTACCTCAAGCCGGCAGTGCATGCACGAATGCGCGGCCCGATCGGCTTGTCCGGCGCCCCATGGCAGGCGCGCGGTTCTGCCGGAAGAGGGAGTGCGCCATAAAAAAAGCCACGCCCTTGCGGTGCGTGGCTTCGGTGAAGGCGCGATCGCTTACAGGGCGTCCATCTCCTTGAGCAGGTTGTCGGCCTTGTCCACATGCTTCATGTTCCACAGCATGTAGCGCAGGTCGACCTGGATGTCGCGCGTGTTGGCCTTGTTGAAATCCCAGTCCGAGATGATCGAATCCAGCGTACCGTCAAATGCCAGGCCGACCAGCTCGCCCTTCGCATTCAGCGCGGCGGAGCCGGAGTTACCGCCCGTGATGTCCAGCGTGGCCAGGAAGTTCACCGGCACCGTCTTCAGCTTCGGATCGACGTACTTGCCGAAGTCCTTGGCCTTGATCGCGTCCAGCTGCGCTTTCGGCGCGTCGAATTCGCCCGTGCCGGTGTGCTTCGCCAGCACGCCCTTGACGGTGGTGAACGCGGTCCACGTGGTGCCGTCGGCGCCGTGGGCGCGGCCGGCGATGTTGCCGTAGGTAACACGCAGCGTGCTGTTCGCATCCGGGTAGACGGCCTGGCCTTTCGACTTCATGTAGGCGATCTTGGCCTTCATGTAGCTGCCGTAAGCCTGCTGCAGCTTGCCGGCCAGTTCTTCGTCGGCGGCTTCTTCCTTCATGTCGGTATCGTACAGCGCCACGGCGGCCTTGATGAAGGCATCGTTGCTGGCCTGGAAGTCGGCCGGCTTCTTGCCGAGCCAGGTGTCGCGCTCGGCGGCATCGTTCAGCTTCGTGCCGGCGTACAGCTTGTCGAGCGCCGCGGACAGTTCCGCGTCGCTCATGCCGGCACGGATGCCCAGTGCCGCGTTGAACGCCGGCTTCTGCTCGGCGGCCGGTTGTGCCAGGTAGTTCTTCAGGTGGTGCAGGGCGATCGCCTTGTCCACCTTCGGATCGAACGTGCGCACCAGCGACGTCACGCCGGACTTGATGCGCGGCACGTCGCGCACCTGGTAGCCGGACTTGCGGCCGGCATCGGCCTTTTGCGTTTCATTGGCCAGGCGATACATCGTGCGCGCCGTCGTCAGCAGGCGCGGCTGCGAATAGCTGTAGTTGAAGTCGCGCTTGGCACCGGCATCGCGCTCGGCGATCAGGTGCTCGACCTTGGCGATGTCGTCGGCATATTCGGCCTTGCGCTTCGCATCGGCATTGATCCAGGTTTTCAGCTGTTCATGCTCGGCCGTCTTGCGCTGCAGGAAGTCGCTGTTGGCATAGGAATCGATCATGCCCTGGCGGTTCTTGTAGTAGTTGTTGATGCCCGCGACCTGGCCCGCGTATTTCAGCGACAGGTCCTTGTTGTCCTTGGTCTCGCGATCGATGATCGCCAGCGTTTCGGCGGAGGCCTTGACGAACGACGGGTAGGAATGATCGAACGTGAATTGCACTTCCGATGGCAGGCGGTGGCGGTTGGTGCGGCCCGGGTAGCCCATCACCATCACGAAATCGCCTTCCTTCACGCCTTCCGTGGCCAGCTTGAGCACGTGCTTCGGCACGTAAGGCACGTTGTCCTTGCTGTAGTCGGCGGCCTTGCCATCCTTGCTGACATAGGCGCGGTAGAAGCCGTAGTCGCCGGTGTGGCGCGGCCACATCCAGTTGTCGGTATCGCCGCCGAACTTGCCCACGCCGGCCGGCGGCGCGTGCACCAGGCGCACGTCGCGGATTTCCAGCTGCTTGATCTGGTAGAACTCCAGGCCGCCGTAGAACGACGACACGGTGCAGCGATGGCCGGGATCCTGCTCGCAGGCCGCCACCAGCGTTTTCTGGTTTTGCTCGATCGCGTCGCTGCGGGCCTTGCCGGACAGCTTGGCCACTTCCGGCGTGACGATCCGGTCGGTCACGTTCAGCACTTCCTTGGTCACGAACACGCGCGTGCCGGGCGCTGCCGGCAGTTCCTCGGCCAGCGAATGGGCCACGAAGCCGTTGGCGAGCAGGTCGCGTTCCGGCGTGGAGTTCTGCGCCACACTGTTGTACACGCAATGGTGGTTGGTCACCACCAGGCCCTGCGGCGACACGAACGACGCGGAGCAGCCGCCCAGGCTGACGATGGCGCCGCCGGGGAATTCGGTCAGGCGCGTCAGGCTGTTCGGGTCGAGCTTCAGGCCGGCGGCCTTCAACTGCTTGGCGATCTGCGGCAATTGCTGTGGCATCCACATGCCCTCATCCGCCCAGGCGGAGGTGGCGCTCATGATGGCGAGCGCGAGAAGTGTTTTTTTCATGCGTGTTTTTCGTATGGGTTGATACGTCCTGGATCGCTGCCGGTCTGCAGCAGCGTGCAAGTATCCGGAACGCACCCATATTCGTCAATCGGGAAATTGCGTGCAAAAACCACACGAAATTTGGTGAACGGGCAATAAAAAAGCCGGCCCGCAGGCCGGCTTCATGCTGCGCATGCCTGGTTAGCGTGCTCGTCCGCGGAAGACGAGGTTCACGATTGCCAGCAGGATGACGGCGCCCAGGAACGACACCAACAGCGAGAGTGGACTGAAATCGTCGGCATTGATGGTGCCCGTGCCGAACAGGGGCGAGAGCAGCCAGCCGCCGAGCAGTGCGCCGACGATACCAACCACAATATTGAGGAACAGCCCTTGCTGGGCGTCCGTTTTCATTACAAGGCTGGCGAGCCAGCCGATGATGCCACCGATAACGATCCAGATGATGAAGTTCATGCTCGTTCCCCTATTTATAACGTTGAGAAAAGAGACGGGGCCGTTTCAGCCCTGCCGTTAGAAAAGTGTAGGGGTGCACACGTGCGCGGTCCGTGCGCCAGCGAACGCTCCGATCCCGATTGCTTCCATGCGCGTTCTTGGTGCGGAAACGTACAGATGGCGCACCTTTGTGGGCTTATTGTGGCTGTGTCGATTCGACCTAATTGAAAGGATTACAGCCATGAGCCAAACCAATCAGAATTCCCGCCTGGTCACCGGCCTGTTCAACGACCGAGACAGCGCCGAGCGTGCATACCAGCACGCCACCTCGCGTGGTTACAGCAAGGACGACATCAATGTCCTGATGTCCGATGAAACCCGCAAACGCTACTTCAGCGGCGGCGAAGAGATTGAAACTGAACTGGGCAGCAAGGCTGCCGAAGGCGCCGGCATCGGTGCCGGTGTCGGTGGCGCGATCGGTGCCGCACTGGCGGCAGTGGCCGCCGTGGGCACCTCGCTGGTGCTGCCGGGACTGGGCCTCGTCATTGCCGGCCCCGTGGCGGCCGCGCTGGCCGGTGCCGGTGCCGGTGGCCTGACCGGCGGCCTGCTGGGCGCGCTGATCGGTGCCGGCATCCCTGAAGAACGGGTGCAGCACTACGAAGAAGGCCTGAAAAGCGGCGGCATCGTGATGGGCGTGAACGCGCGCTCCGATGAAGATGCGGCGCACATCGAATCGAGCTGGAAAGAAAGTGCCGGCCAGCACGTGATCGGCACCGGTCTCGGTGCTGCGGGTGGCGCGGCGGCTGGCCTGGCGGCCGGTACGGTCGGCGGCCCGATCGGCATGGCGGCCGGCGCCGTTGTCGGCGGTATCGCGGGCGGCCTGGCCGGCAAGGGCGCGGCAGAAGTCGTGAATCCGAAATCCGGCGATGACCTGAGCGACCATCACCTGGCCACCGGCGTCGGTGCTGGCGGCGGCGCGATGGCCGGCATGGCACTGGGTGCGGCGGCCGGCCCGATCGGCATGGCCGCAGGCGGCGCGATCGGTGCACTGGCGGGCGGCGCGACCGGCAAGGGTGTCGGCGGCCTGGTCAACCCGGCCGAGGAAAAATCGTACTGGGAAACCCAGCACCGCAACGAGTCGTATTTCAACCCGGCATACGAGTACAACGACTACGATCCGGCCTACTCGCTGGGTTATAACAGCCGCGCCAACTATCGCGGCGACTGGAACGCCAACGAGACCAGCCTGCAGAGCGATTGGGAACGCTCGAAAGGCCAGTCGCGCCTGTCGTGGCCAGAAGCGAAAAGCGCCACCCGCGCCGCGTGGGACCGCGTCGAACGCAAGCTGCCGGGCGACTGGGATAAAGACGGGAAGTAACGGCAAGTAAGCGTTTCAACACGCTTCATCGATAAGAACGGCCGGAACCTGAAAGGGTTCCGGCCGTTTTTCCGTTGTAAAACCCACCGTCGTAAAACCCACCGTCGTAAAATCCACCTTCGTGAACTGCCTTCGCAGACGGTCGCAGGACGGTTGTCCAGCCTCGCGCTAAAGGCTCGCGCCGGCGGTGACGGCACGCCGCCTCGCGTTCTTCAGCTTCAGCATCGGCTGTTCCACGAGATAACAGCTCAATATGCTGACAGGCAGCACGACCAGGCAGGCGAGGCCGAGCATCGCCCAGGGCGACAGCGGCGGCAGGTAGGCCAGTAACAGCGTTTGTACCGGCCAGCCATACAGGTAGACGCCATACGAAATATCCGGCATCTTGTTGAACGTTTCTGTCAGCCACATCGGGCGGAATGCAAAATAGAACAGCAGGTAGCCGCCGAATGTGGCCAACCCCAGCTCCGCGTAGCGGCGCGAGAACATCAGCGTCAGCAGCAGCGCGGCCGATACGAGCGCGCCGCGGCGTGTGAAGCGATAGCAGTCGCGGAACAGGTAGAAGCAACCGCCGGCAAAGAACAGGGAGGCCAGCCGCACGATCGGGTCGTTCAGCAACAGGCCGAGCGGCGCCCACGGCAGCGGCAGGTTGAACGATGCATACAGGTAAGCCGCAAAGCCGGCCACCGTCAGTGCCAGCCACACACCGCGGTGCCGGATACCACCCGATACACCCAGCAGCAGGACCGCCAGGTAGCAGGCGAACTCCCGCATGATCGTCCACATCGAGCCATTCACCTGTGGTTCGGGCAGGCTTTCGAACACGGGGGGCGTGATCGGACCGTGCAGCACGGCCAGGCAAAGCGCGACGGTACTTGTCGACAGGTCGCGGAAGTAGCGCCCGGCATCGGCACCGAGCGGCGCCACGATGTAGATGCAGACGAGGCTGGCCACGATGAAGCCGGGATAGATGCGCAGCATCCGCTTGCGCAGGAATTGTGCGGGCATGGGGTCGAGATCCCAGCTTTGCACGATCAGGTAACCGCTCAGCAGGAAGAAGCCATCCACGGCCAGTTCGCCGAACGACAGGGTATGGAACAGCTGCGTCAGCAGCTCGCGGTGGCGGTCGCCATCCTGCAGTTCCGGCGCGTGCGACAGCAGCACGAGCAGTGCCAGCAGCAAGCGCAACAGGTTGAAGTTGTTCTGGTGCCGCGCCATCCCCATGACGTTCCCCGTTTAGTTTGGTTATAAAATAGTTTTGTCATTTTTATAACCAAATGTACGACGGTATCAGCCGCCAATCAAGTACTCGGCAGTGGAAACACGCGCTGGAACAACAGTGCGGCAGGAAGCGGGGCGCGGCTACGCGACGCGGCGCGCTGCCTCGTCGATTTCGGCGCGGGCGGCGGCGGCAAGCGCCGGGCCATCGATACCCAGTAACGTCAGTGCACGCGCGGCCGTGCCGTGCGAACCGGAGGCGACCATGGCCGCCACGTGCGCGCCCGTCAGCGGCTCGCCGGCTGCGCGCGGCCATTCGGCAAGCGCGCGCATCACGGCTTCCATCGAACCTTTCGCCCGGTACACGCCGCTCCCGGGCGGCACCGGCGCATCGCCGGCAAGCAGGCCTGGATCGATCCCGGCGGCCGCTAGCGCGGTGCCATGCGCGGCCGTGATGCCGCCCTGCAGCCGGGATGGATCGGCACCGGCGCGGGCAAAGGCGCGCCGCGCCAGGCCGTCCGGCAGATCGAGCGCCGCCAGCAGGAAATGCTCGGGGCCGGGTTCGCCTTCGCCCATTGCATTGGCGTGCCGTTCGGCGCTCTCGCAAAGGTTTTTGATCGTGCGCATGTCGGCGATGCGCTGTTTCAGACGCTGCAGCATGGTTGTTCCTTTCAGGATTGGATCAATGGGGCCAGGCGCTTGTGGGCCGCCTGTTTCGAGACGCCCAGCGCATCGGCCACCTGGCTCCAGGACCAGCCCTGGGCAATGGCCTGGGCAACGGCCTTGCGTTCGAGCTGGTCCGCGGCCAGGCGCAGCGCAACGACCGCCGCCAGCGCTTCGGCGGGGTCGTCGGGACGGGGAAGAGAGTGGGTATCGATCATTCGTCAATCTTAGTTGACGATGTTGGTGCCGTCAACAAAAGATGACGGCGTGGTTTTTAGAAACAAAAAGCCCCGCACGGGGCGGGGCTTGCGAGGGGCCGGAACAGCTTATTCCGCGGCGATCGCCTCGACCTGGATCGCCAGCTTCACTTCCGGCGCGAAGTTCGGGATGCCGAAGTTGATGCCGAAATCGGTGCGCTTGAACTCGGCGGTGGCGTTGGCGCCGCACACTTCGCGCTTCAGGCGGGCATCCTGCACGCACTTGAAGCGGTCCACCTTCAGTTCCACCGGCTTGGTCACGCCGTTCAGCGTCAGCTCGCCGTCGACCGATACCAGCTGGTCGCCGTTGAACTTGAACGACTTGCCCTTGTACGTGACGGTCGGGAATTTCTCGACGTTGAAGATGTCCGGCGACTTCGCATGGGTGTTCATCTTCTCGTGGCCGAAATCGATCGACGTCGTGTCGATCGTGATGTCCAGGCTGCCGGTTTTGGCGGCACGGTCCATCGTGATCGTGCCCTTTGTGCTGTTGAACTTGCCGCGCCACAGCGACAGGCCTTTGTGATCCGCCTCGAAACTCGGGTAAGTGTGGCTCGGATCGATATTGTAGGTGGCGGCGCTTGCCAGGCCGGTAACAGCGAACAGTGCAGCGATCAGCGTGAATTTCATGCGGTCTCCTTCGGGTGAATGGGCTCGTTGCTCGACAACGCGGCGCAGCCGGCGCTGCGCGGTTAATAAAGTATTACTGCAAGGTATTACTGCAGGGTATTACTGCGAAAGGTATTACTGTGAAACGACGTGGAACTTGATCGTCACTTCATCGGCCACCATGCCGGTGTCCTTCCATTCGCCTTCGCCGATGTTGTAGGCCAGGCGCCTGATCGGTACCGCGCCGTCGAATACCTGCTTGCCGCCCTCGGTCTTCACGGTGACGGGGAAGGTGACGTCGGCGGCCTTGCCCTTGATCGTCAGCTTGCCGGTAACGTTCAGCTTGCCGGCGCCGGCAGGCTTGATCGACGACGAAACGAAGGTGGCCTTCGGATACTGGGCCGAGTTGAACCATTCCTTCTTCGCCACTTCCGCGTTGTATTCCGGGTCGCCCATGTCCAGGCTGGCCGTTTCGACTTCCACCGTGGCCTTCGACGCGTCCGGCTTCGCGGCATCGTAGTCGATGACCACGTGGTGCTTCTTGAACTTCGATTCGACCGGCACGTTCATCTGCTTGAACGTGGCCGAGACGGTGGTCTTCGCGGGATCGGTCTTCAGTACGGCGGCGCCGGCCGTCAATGACAGGCCGACCAGGGATGCGAGCAGGATTTTCTTCATGAATGGGGCTCCGGTAGGTTAGGGAAGCATGCGTTTCAGGACATCGTCCCGATCGACGAAATGGTGTTTCAGCGCGGCGGCCACGTGCATCGCCACGGATGCGGCCAGCGCCATGTTGAGCCAGTAGTGAACCGGCTTCAGGGTGGCCTTCAGCGCGGTATCCGCCTCGAACAGGGAAGGAATCTGCCACAGCCCGAGGTAGACGACCGGCACGCCGGCCGCCGTGGTGTACAGGTAGCCGGACAGCGGCACGGCGAACATCAGTATATACAGCAGCACGTGCGTGCCGTCGGCCGCCCTGGTCTGCCAGGCTGCCATGCCGGGAGCATGCCGCGGCGGCCGGTTCCCGAGGCGCCACAGCAGGCGCAGCGCGGCCAGCGCCAGCACCGTCACGCCCAGCCACTTGTGCCAGGAAAAGTATTTCAGCTTGGTCGGCGTGAAGCCGGGTATGTCGACCATCACCAGCCCCAGCGTGAAGGCGGCAACGATCAGCAGCGCGATCAGCCAGTGCAGCGCCATGGCGGTTCTCGTGTAGCGTTCCATCGGACATCCTCTTATTTAGTACGCGTTAGAACTAACGCAGCGTCACTGTAGCAAAGAAACCGAAATTTTGCTGGCAGCATGCAAAAACGGCAGCCCTTACCCTACAGGATAAGGAGCTGCCGTCATAGGGGCCGATGGTGAGAGCGGCCTTAGATCGCCTTGGCCAGTTGCGCCGCGATACCGGTGTAGCTGGCCGGCGTCATCGCCAGCAGCAGGTCCTTTGCTTCCTGCGGAATGGCCAGCTTGCCGACGAATTCCTGCAGCGCTTCCCTGGTGATGCCCTTGCCGCGCGTGAGTTCCTTCAGCTGTTCGTACGGGTTCTCGATGCCGTAGCGGCGCATCACCGTCTGCACCGGCTCGGCCAGCACTTCCCAGCTGGCGTCCAGGTCGGCCGCCAGCCGCGCAGGGTTCACTTCCAGCTTGTTCAGGCCGCGCAGGCAGCTGTCATACGCCAGCAGCGTGTAGCCCAGGCCCACGCCGATATTGCGCAGCACGGTGGAATCGGTCAGGTCGCGCTGCATGCGCGAGACCGGCAGCTTTTCGGACAGGTGCTTGAGCACGGCGTTGGCCAGGCCCAGGTTGCCTTCGGAGTTCTCGAAATCGATCGGGTTGACCTTGTGCGGCATGGTCGACGAACCGATCTCGCCGGCCTTCAGCTTCTGCTTGAAGTAGCCCAGCGACACGTAGGTCCAGATATCGCGGTTCAGGTCCAGCAGGATCGTGTTGGCGCGGGCGAAGGCGTCGAACAGTTCGGCCATGTAGTCGTGCGGCTCGATCTGGATCGTGTACGGGTTGAACGTCAGGCCCAGGCGCTGTTCGATCACGTTCTTCGAGAATGCCGGCCAGTCGAACGACGGGTAGGCGGACAGGTGCGCGTTGTAGTTGCCGACGGCGCCGTTCATCTTGCCCAGGATTTCCACGCCGGCGATGCGCTCGATCGCGCGCTGCAGGCGGGCGATCACGTTGGCGAACTCCTTGCCCAGCGTGGTCGGGCTGGCCGTCTGGCCGTGCGTGCGCGACAGCATCGGCAGCTCGGCATTGACGTGTGCGATCTCCTTCAGCCGGGCCACCAGGCCGTTCAGGGCCGGCACCATGACGCCGTCGCGCGCGGCCTTCAGCATCATGCCGTGCGACGTGTTGTTGATGTCTTCGGACGTGCAGGCGAAGTGGATGAATTCGGAGGCTGCCACCAGTTCCGGCACGTCCTTCACCTGTTCCTTCAGCCAGTATTCGACAGCCTTCACGTCGTGGTTCGTGACGGCTTCGATTTCCTTGATGCGCGCGGCATCGGCTTCCGAGAAGTCGGCGGCCAGCTTGTCGAGCAGCGCGGCGCCATCGGCCGAGAACGGCTTGATCTCGGCGAAGCCTGCCAGCGACAGCGCCTGCAGCCATGCGATTTCAACCTTCACGCGGTGGTGCATGAAGCCTGCTTCGGACAGGATGGGGCGCAGTTTGTCGGTCTTGGCGGCATAGCGGCCGTCCAGCGGGGACAGGGCCGACAACGTGGAATATGGAGTGGTCATGGAGAAGAGAGAGGCAGGGAAAAGTGCGATTTTACCATTCAAGTGCCTTGTTTTTGACCACCGCCGTCACGGCCCCCGTGGCCACGGTGCCGCCGGGCGCGATGCTATACTGGACTTTACTTCTCACGGGTGCTCCCATGAAACTGATCGGTTCGCTTGCCAGTCCCTATGTGCGCAAGGTGCGCGTCGTGCTGGCGGAAAAAAAGCTCGATTACCAGATCCAGCTGGAAAACGTGTGGAGCGCCGACACCAGCATCCACCTGGTCAACCCGCTCGGCAAGGTGCCCTGCCTGGTCATGGAGGACGGCTGCGTGATGTACGACTCGCGCGTGATCGTCGAATATCTCGATACGCTCACGCCTGTCTGCAAACTGCTGCCGCAGAACGGCCGCGAGCGGGCGGACGTGAAGAACTGGGAGGCGCTGGCCGATGGCGTAGTCGATGCCGCCGCCGCCGTGCGCGCCGAACGCACGCAGCGCCCGGCCGGGCTGCAGAGCGAGCCTGCGATCGAGCGCCAGCTGGCGAAGGTGACACGCGGCCTGGCATCCCTGTCCGAACGGCTGTCCGACGCGCCTTGGTGCGCCGGCAATCATTACTCGCTGGCCGATGTGGCAGCAGGTTGCACGCTCGGCTGGCTGAGCTTCCGCTTTCCCGAGATCGACTGGCGTACGCCGCATCCGAACCTGGCACGGCTGTACGACAGGCTGCATGAGCGGCCGTCGTTCCGCGATACGGTTCCGCAGGCTTAAGTATTCCAACGGGAACCGCGGCGGTTCGCAACGGCGCCCGGCCGCGCGCGCGTCGGGACGCAAACCATTGCGTTACACTGTGGCGTCACGATAGAGCGGGGCGGCCATGGAACAATCTGTAGCGGTTTTCGGCGAAGCACTGGTGGATGATTTCAGCAGCCTGCGGGTGGCCGGCGGTGCGCCGTTCAATCTCGCCCGGCACCTGGCCGGCTTCGGCCTTCCCGTCACGATGGTCACCCGCATCGGCCTTGACGCCAACGGCGCCCTGATCCGCGACGAATTCAGGCGCTATCGCATGTCCGACAGCGGACTGCAGACCGGCGCCGGCGAACCCACCGGCAGCGTGCACGTGGAAGTGGGAGCGAACGGCAGCCACCGCTTCACGATCGTGCCCGACCAGGCCTACGACCATATCGACGGCGAGGCCGCGCTGGCCGCGGTGCAGGCCGCCCGCCCCGGCATTTTCTGCTTCGGTACGCTGGCGCAGCGCGATGCCGTCTCGCGCGCCGCGCTGCATGGCCTGCTGGAGCAGACCGATGCGGTGCGTTTCCTCGACCTGAACCTGCGTGCCGGCCACGTGGACGAGGCCATCGTGTTCGATTCGCTGCAGCAGGCGGACATCGTAAAGGTCAACGAAGAGGAATTGCAGCAGCTGTTCAAGTGGTACTGCCACACCTGCCCGGATACGGTGAACATGGAGTGCATCTCGGTCGATACCGAGTGCCGCGCGATGATGCACAACTTCTCGCTATCGGCGCTGGTGGTCACGATGGGCGCGCGCGGCGCCCTGTACCTGTCGGCCGATGGCGCGCACCTGGCCGATCACGGCACGGGCAGCAGCGAGTGCTTCGTCGATTCGGTGGGGGCGGGGGATGCGTTCAACGCGGTGTTCCTGCTGGGCCGGCTGCGCGGCTGGACGATGGAACGGACGCTGGCGCGCGCGAATGCGTTCGCGGCGGCTTCCTGCGGCTACGCGGGCGCGGTGCCGCAGGATTTGTCGTGCTATGCCCGCTGGCAGGACCAGTGGGCGCGCGAGCCGAACCAGGCAGCTGCCTCCGGCAGCGGCCCGGCCTGATCAGGCTGAATCAGCCCTGTTCGTCGGCAGGCGCCATCTGCGTCTGCAGGTAGTTCTGGATGCCGACCTTGCCGATCAGGTCCAGCTGCGTTTCCAGGAAGTCGATGTGCTCCTCGGTATCCTGCAGGATTTCCAGCAGCAGGTCGCGCGACACGTAGTCGCCCACCTTTTCCGCCTGGGCGATGCCTTCCACGACCGTCACGTGCGCGCCGCGTTCCAGCTTCAGGTCCGCTTCCAGCATTTCCTGGGTGTTTTCACCGATCAGCAGCTTGTGCAGCGCCTGCAGGTTCGGCAGGCCGTCCAGCATCAGGATGCGGTCGATCAGCTTGTCGGCATGCTTCATTTCGCCGATCGATTCCTCGTATTCCTTCTTGGCCAGCTTGGCCAGGCCCCAGTGCTTGTACATCCGCGCGTGCAGGAAATACTGGTTGATCGCGGTGAGCTCGTTCGTCAGCTGTGCGTTCAGCAGACGAATGACGTCTTTATCGCCCTTCATGGGGAAGCCTTTTCTTGATGTTTGTCGATCGTGGCATTTTGCCACAGATGGCACCTGGAAGCGAGGCTAAGTGCTTGCTTTTGTGGACAAATTGGTGTAAATGGCGTTGCGAAAGCAAATGAAAACCATTATCATTCGCGTCTTACCTCAACACAACAATAAGGACGACATGTCGTACATCAAGAGCCGCAAGCACTCGCCAGCCACGCTCGCCGTCTTCGCCACGCTGGCGATGCCGCTTGCCCTGCATGCCGAAGTCAATACCGCAGCCGAACCGGTCGCCCAGCAAGGCGACGCCAGGATCCCGGAAGTGACCGTCAGCGGCCGCGTCGCGAACAACGAATTCCAGATTCCACAGCGTTCCGCATCCGACAAGTTCACGGCGCCGCTGCTCGATACGCCGAAATCGGTCACCGTGGTACCGAGCGAAGTGATCGCACAGACCGGCGCCACATCGCTGGCCGATGCGCTGCGCACGGTCCCCGGCATCACGATGGGCGCGGCCGAAGGCGGCAATCCTGTGGGCGACAACCTGTTCATCCGCGGCTATAACGCCCAGACCGATACGTACATCGACGGCATCCGCGACAGCGGCTCGCAATCGCGCGAAGTGTTCGCGATCGAGCAGATCGAAGTCGTCAAGGGCCCGAACTCCGCATACGGCGGCCGGTCGTCGGCCGGCGGCGGCGTCAACATCGTCTCCAAGACCGCGAAGCTGGACAATTTCTATAACGGCAGCGTGGGCTTCGGTACCGACAACTACAAGCGCGTGACGGCCGACATCAACCGCACCATCGGCACCGATTCGGCGTTCCGCGTCGCCATCATGGGTCACGAAGCCGACGTGGCCGGCCGCGGCCCGGTGGGCGGCGACCGCTGGGGCATCGCGCCGACGATCGGCTTCGGCCTGTCGGGCCCGACCCAGGTCAACCTGTCGTACTACCACATGGAGTCGAGCGAGCTGCCCGACACCGGCATCCCGTTCAACAACCCGATCACCAGCGGCGCCAACATGTCGAAGAATGGCGACGGCGCCCCGATCAGCGTGCCGCGCGACACCTTCTACGGCTTGACCAATCGCGACTTCCGCGACACGGAAACCGATATCGGCACCGTCGACGTCAAGCATGACTTCGGCAACGGCCTGACCCTGCGCAACGTGACGCGCTACGGCAAGACCAGCCAGGACTACGTGTGGACCCAGCCTGACGATTCGAAGGGCAACGTGGTGCTGTATGGCACCGTGTGGCGCCGCGCCAATACCCGCGTGACGGAAACGGAAACGCTGGCCAACACGACCGCGCTGTCCGGCGAGGCGCGCACCGGCATGCTCAAGCACAATTTCAGCACCGGCATCGAATTCTCGCGCGAGCAGACCGACCGCAGCTCGTACATCTTCACGCCGGGCACCAACAACCTGCTGACGAAAAACACCACCTGCGCCACCTCCGGCGCCGCAACGGGATACAACTGCGCACCGCTGGTGGGCGCGAACCCGGACGATCCATGGGCCTACAGCCGCTCGGTGTCGCCGGCCCAGACGAGCGTGCGTACCAACACCCGCGCCGTGTACGCGATCGATACCATCGAGTTCACGCCGCAGTGGCTGCTGAACGTGGGCGTGCGCTGGGACGATTTCACGTCCACGCTGAACGTGCCGCAATACACGCTGAACAACGTCACCACGGCCGCCCAGAACGCCCAGGTCAATTCCACGTTCGCCAACTACCAGGCGGGCGTGGTCTACAAGCCGGCTGCCAACAGCAGCGTGTACTTGTCGTACGGTACGTCGTCCACGCCGCCGGGCAATGACGGCGGCGACGGCCTCGATGCGCTGACGACCGTGATCCAGAACCTGAAGCCGCAGGAAAGCAAGAACTTCGAACTGGGCACCAAGTGGGAAGTGCTATCGCGCCGCCTGTCGCTGTCCGCCGCGATCTTCAAGAGCGAGATGGACAATGCCCGCGTGACGGCGCCGGACGGCACCACCCAGAACGTGGGCAGGAAGAGCGTGCGCGGCGTCGAATTCGGCGCCACCGGCAGCATCACCAATGCCTGGCAGGTGTTCGGCGGCTACACGTGGCTCGATGGCCGCATCGACGACAACGGCTTCGTGAACACGGCCGCCACCGGCGCGCCGGCGGTATGGCAAGCGTCGCCCTACAACGGCAACGTGTTCCCCACCACGCCGAAGCACAGCGCCACGCTGTGGACCACCTACAAGGTGCTGCCGAACCTGACGGTCGGCGGCGGCCTGAACTCGATGTCGAAGGTGTATGCCAACGTCAACAACAACAAGTGGGCGCCCGGCTATACCCGCTTCGATGCGATGGCCAACTACATCGTCAACGGCCACGTCAGCCTGCAGCTGAACGTGCAGAACCTGTCGGACAAGCTGTACTTCGACAAGGTCTCGTCGCCGCACTACGCCGGCGTGGCGGCGGGCCGCAGCGCCTCGCTGACGGCCAGCTTCAAGTACTGAAGGAACCTGTCGTGATACTGCATATCCCCGGGGTGCTGACACGCGAGCAAGTCCTGCAATTCCGTGACCGCCTGCTTCATGCGGACTGGATCGACGGACGCGCCAGCGTGGGCTCGCAGGGGGCTGCGGTCAAGCGCAACCGCCAGCTGGCGGAAGGTTCCCCGCTGGCCGTCGAGCTGGGCGGCATCGTCGCCCGCGCGCTGACGGCCAACCCGCTGTTCTTCGCCGCGGCGCTGCCGTTGCGGATATTGCCGCCGTACTTCAACGGCTACGCCGGCGGAGAAACGTATGGCGACCACATCGACGGCGCCATCCGCGTGGCCTCGCCCGGCGCCGCGCCGCTGCGGGCGGATGTCTCCACCACGGTGTTCCTGTCGGACCCGGACGAGTACGACGGCGGCGAGCTGATCGTCACCGACGCCTACGGTACCCATGAAGTGAAACTGCCGGCCGGCGACGCGATCATCTACCCGTCGACGACGGTGCACCGCGTGGAGCCGGTCACGCGCGGCGAACGCCTGGCGTCGTTCCTGTGGGCGCAAAGCATGGTCCGCGATGACTGGAAACGCACGATGCTGTTCGAGCTGGACCAGAACATCCAGTCCGTGCGCGCCGCCCACGGCGACAGCCCGGCCACCGTCGGGCTGACCGGGCATTATCACAACCTGCTGCGGATGTGGGCGGAGACGTAAGGCAGAGAGCCGCGACAACCGGTGTCAGGCACTTTTTCTGGATGATTCACCCAGAAAACGTGTCTGACACAGGTTTTTTTTGATGCGTGGAGAGGCAACCGAACACCGGTGTCCGACACATTTTCTGATAAGGCCCAGAAAATATGTCCGACACCAGCTCCGGAAGCAAAAGGGGACAGGCCGCAGGCCTGTCCCCTTTTGCTTTGCCGTCATCTGTTGCTTGCTTAAGACAACTTGAAGTTGATCGGCACCAGCACGTACACCGGCACGGGCTTGCCATCCTCCATGTAGGGCTTGAACAGGCTGCGCAGCGCGGCCTGGCGGCCGGCTTCGTCCAGGTTCGTGGAACCGGAGGTTTTCTGCACCGTCGCCTGTTCCGGCGTGCCTTTTTCGCTGACCAGCACGCGCAGCGTGACCACGCCGGTTTCGCCCAGCCGCCGCGAGATCGACGGGTACACCGGTTGCGGCTGCCGCACGTATTCCACGCCCGTCACCAGCTTCGGTGCGGACGGAGCCGGCGGCGCGGCGACCGGCGGGGCCGGTGGCGAGGGCGCCGCAACCACGGCAGGCACGGCTTCGGCCGGCTTCACCGGTGCCGGCGGCACGGTGATCGTGTTCTCGATGACGATCGGCAGTTGCGGCACCGGCATAATCATCGGCGGCGGCTTGATGGCCACTTCGACGATTTTCGGCGGCGCCGGCGGGGCCGGCGGCGCGGGCGGCGTCACGAACGTCACATCGACGACCTGCGGCAGCTTCTTCACCGCGTCGCTGACCATGCCGTTCTGCATGGCCCAGAAGGCCACCAGATGGATGCCGACGATGACGGCGATCTTGCCGCTCTTGTTGCGGCTGCTGCCGAGAGTGAAATCAGGCGCCGCCGCGGCAGGCGCGACAGGCGTCTTGGACGTGAGCCGGGGCAGGCGCAGGAAATTCAGGCCGAGCCGCGACACGCCTGGCCGGGAAAGGCCGGGCAGGGTTTGCATGGGAATCCTCAGGTAGTGAGGGTGGGGCGCTTCAGAACCGTTTCCTGGATCGGCGCAGCCACGTGTTCGCTCAGTACTTCAACGGCATAGTCCAGGCAGTTGCCGCAGCACGTGGAAACACCCAGTGCTTCGCGCAGCCCGTCCATGGTACTGATACCAAGGTCGATGGCTTGACGGATTTCCCGATCGGAGATGTTGTTGCAAACGCAAACGATCATTGAAACACCTTCTGGCTAGTCAGACGGACACCGCCCTGGGGGCGGCCTCATCAAGAAAACGCGCAAGCGCCGCGTTCAGGTATCAGGGGAAGCTGCATGGCAACTCTGCCAACCTTAACACCTTCTTAATGAGAATCATTATCATTACGGTTCCTATTCTGCCGCAACAAAGCGTACAATGCAAGCGATACCTGCAAATACAAACCATTCGCATTAGCCTCTATAATGCACAGATTGATTCCCGCCAGAGAACCGCCATGACACCTGCCTCCACCACCATCAATCTCGACGCCCTGGCGGTCGGGAAAAGCGGCACTGTGGTGCGTGTTACAGCCGCTCATGCAGCCGGCCAGCCGGGCAGTGGTGCCGAATCGGACGATGGCGCGGACCTCGCGCGCCGCCTGATGGAGCTGGGTTTCGTACCCGGAGAAAAGATCCGCATGCTCAAGCGTGGCATGCCCGGCGGCGAGCCGCTGGCGATCCGGGTCGGCAATTCGACCTTTGCCCTGCGCCGCTTCGAGGCGGCGCTGATTGCGGTCCAGCCAGAATAAAACGAGGTCCTTGAATAGCATGGGTGTAACCGAAAAAGTGGTGCAGGTCGTGAGCCGCGCACCGATGATTGCCCTGCTGGGCAATCCGAACTGCGGCAAGACGGCGCTGTTCAACCGCCTCACGGGCGCGCGACAGAAGGTGGCGAACTACGCCGGCGTGACGATCGACCGCAAGGAAGGCCATTTCACGTCGCCCGCCGGGCATCCCTACAAAGTGCTGGATTTGCCGGGTGCCTACAGCCTGAAGGCGCACACGCCGGACGAGGAAATCACGCGCGACGTGGTGGCCGGCCTGCGCGCCGGGGAAACCGCGCCGGACCTGGTGGTGTGCGTGGTCGATGCCACCAACCTGCGCCTGAACCTGCGCCTGGTGCTGGAAGTGCAGCGCCTCGGCCTGCCGATGATCCTGTGCCTGAACATGGTCGACGTGGCCAAGCGCCGCGGCATCGAGATCGATGCCGACCGGCTGGCGCGCGAACTGGGCATGACCGTCGTCGAAACGGTGGCGGTGCAGGGCGGCGGCGAGAAATCGCTGCTGCGCGCGCTCGACGAACTGTGGCCGCTGGCGCCCGCGAAGTCGCAGCCGCTGGCCGCCATCGACACCGTCTCCGTCGAGGATACGCAGCGCGAAGTGCGCCGCATCCTCACGGTGGCCACCAATAACATGCAGGGCAGCGAAACGGGAACGGACCGGATCGACAACGTGGTGCTGCACCCGGTCGCCGGCCCGTTGATCCTGGCCGTGCTGATGTTCATGATCTTCCAGGCCGTGTTCAGCTGGGCCGCGGCGCCGATGGATTTCATTACCGGCACCGTCGAAGGCTTCGGCGCGCTGGTCGGCGAGCACATGGCCGATGGCATCCTGCGCAGCCTGCTGGTGGACGGCATCATCGCCGGTGTCGGCGGCGTGCTCGTGTTCCTGCCGCAGATCCTGATCCTGTTCTTCTTCATCCTCGTGCTCGAGGATTGCGGCTACCTGCCGCGCGCGGCCTTCCTGCTCGATCGCCTGATGGGCGGCGTGGGACTGTCCGGCCGCGCGTTCATCCCGCTGCTGTCGTCGTTCGCGTGCGCGATTCCCGGCGTGATGGCGGCGCGCACGATCCAGAACCCGCGCGACCGGCTGGTGACGATCATGATCGCGCCGTTGATGACGTGCTCGGCGCGCCTGCCCGTGTATGCGCTGCTGATCGCCGCCTTCATCCCCGATCGCGAAGTGGCCCACCTGTTCAACCTGCAGGGCCTGGTGCTGTTCGTGCTGTACTTCGCCGGCATCGTCTCGGCGATGGCGGTGGCCTGGTTCATGAAGCGCACGATGGGTTCGAAGCGCAAGCATGCGCTGATGCTGGAACTGCCGAATTACCACCTGCCGAACCTGCGCAACCTGGCCATCGGCCTGTGGGAACGCGCCAAGATCTTCGTGATGCGCGTGGGTACGCTGATCCTGTCGCTGACGATCCTGCTGTGGGCGCTGTCCAGCTTCCCCGGCGCGCCGGAAGGCGCCACCCAGCCGCCGATCTACTACAGCCTGGCCGGCATGATCGGCCGCGCGCTGGAGTTCGTGTTCGCGCCGATCGGCTTCAACTGGCAGATCTGCATTGCGCTGGTGCCGGGCATGGCGGCGCGAGAAGTGGCCGTGGGCGCGCTGGGCACCGTGTATGCGCTGTCCCAGAGCGGCGACGAGGTGGCCACCGCGCTGGCCCCGGTGATCGCCAGCACGTGGTCGATGGCCACCGCGCTGTCGCTGCTGGCGTGGTACGTGTATGCGCCGCAGTGCCTGGCCACGCTGTCCGTCGTCAAGCGCGAAACCGGCCATACCCGTTACGCGCTGCTGATGGCCGGCTACATGTTCACGCTGGCCTACGCCGCTTCGTTCATCGTTTACCAGGGTGCCCGCTTGCTGGGGGCCTGAGGAGATCGCCATGTTGCAGGAACTGATCGTATTGCTGGTTGTCGTCGCCGCCCTGGTGCAGGTGTGCAGGAAGTTCCTGCCCGCCGCGCTGCGGCAGCGGATGGTATATGCGCTGTCGAAAAAAGGCTTCGACCAGGACAAGCTGGCGAAGCTGTTCAAGGTGCAGGCGGACTGCGGCAGTGGCTGCGGCTCGTGCGGTTCGTGCGACACCACGCCGGCGCCCATCGACACCTCGGACGATGGCGGTGCCAAGCGGCGCGTGATCATGCTGAACGTGCAGCGCTGATGTACCGGCACTGAATACCGCACCCTCCGAACCCGGGCCTGTCCCGGGTTTTTTCATGGCCGGCCGAACCCTGCGCAGATGCGCGCGGATGCCATTGGCCGGTACGCCGGCAGCGGCGGCAGCCCCATCCGTGACCGCCGCGCATCGACATGGTCCGCATCCCGGATCGGCAGCGCTCCCGTTGCAGCCGCGCCACGCAGCGTCCCTCCGTGCCGTACAGCCGCGCGCCGCGGGTGCCGGCTTCCACCCGGTCCGCCCTGCAGGTGGAAATTCCCCAGGCCATCTCGCTGCCCAAAAAAAACGCCACCCGAAGGTGGCGCAAGCTCTGAAGGTAAAACAATGAAACTCTTTACTGCATCAAGCGGTCAGAAGCGGAAGTTCGCGGTCAGGCTGGCCGAGCGCGGGGTGCCCGGCGTGTAGCGGTAGCCGCTCTTGTTGATCGCGGCGACGTACTGTTCGTCCGTCACGTTGTACACGTTCAGGCGCAGGTCGATGTTCTTCGTCAGCGCATACGATGCCATCAGGTCGCCCACCCAGTAGCTCTCGGCATAGGTCGGGGTGCCCACGGCGCCATCGGTGCCGCGCGACAGCTCGCCCGTGTAGCGCACGCCGCCGCCGACCTGCAGGCCGAACGGGAAGCTGTACGTGGTCCAGCTGGTGAACGCGTCCTTCGGCGTGTAGGTCAGGTTGCTCTCGCCGCTGGCGGTGATCGCGCGGCCCGATTCGACGCTGGTCTTCATGTGCGTGTAGCCGGCGCTGACCATCCAGTTCGGCGTGATCTGGCCCTGCACGCCCAGCTCGATGCCTTCGACGCGCTTCTTGCCGGTCTGGTAGTACACGCTGGCGTTGGTGGCATCCTGCTCGACCTCGTTCTTCACGTCGGTGCGGTATAGCGCCGCGGTGAAGCCCAGCTTCTGGTCCAGGAAGTCCCACTTGGTGCCGATTTCCTTGGTCGTCGTTTCCTGCGGGTCCAGGTTCGGATTGGACGCGCTGCTGGCCGCCGAGGACAGGCTGAAGTTGGCGCCGCCCGGCGGCTGCTTCGAGTTCGCCACGGTGGCGTACACGCTGCTGTTCGCGGTCGGCTTGTACAGCACCGAGAACTTGCCGGTCGTCAGCGTGTCGTTGGCGGCCAGGATCGTCGGCACCAGCGCGCCGTTGGTCAGCGTGGTGGAAACATAGTCGGTGTTGTAATGGTCGACACGAACGCCGCCGCTGACCATCCACTGCTCGCCGATCTTGATGTTGTCGAACACATACAGGGCCTGCGTATCCGTGGTGCCCTGCGTGCCGGCGCCCGTGCGCACGGTATTGAGGTTGTTCAGGGCACCGTTCGGGTTCGGCGAATACAGCGGCGTCGGCGCCAGCGTGCCGCCGCCGGCGCGGCCATACGTGATCTGTTTCTCGTTGATGAATTCCAGGCCGCCCACCACGGTGTGCTGCAGCGCGCCGGTGGTCACGTCCCACGTCACCACGGTCTGGTTGGCCAGGATGCGGTTCTCGGCATCCTTGAACGTGCGGCTCGTGCGGTTCAGCAGCCAGGTCGACGGATCGGCCGGGTTCGGCGTGATCAGGTTCGACGGCGTCACCACGCCGGTGGTGGCATTCGTGCTGGTGGCGTTCGCCATGAACGAAGTCAGCAGGTAGTCCTGCTTCGTCTTGCCATAGCGCGAGGTGTTCTGCAGGCGCAGGGTCGGCGAGAAGTCGTGGTCGATGCGCACGGTGGCCATGTCGGCCGTCACGTCGTCGTGGTCGGACACGTGGCCGTAGAAGCCTTGCGGGTCCACCATCGGCGCGCTGTTCAGGAACGTGCGGCGCAGCGCCGGGTTGGCGTTGTTGCTGTCCGGGCTGGTGTAGCCGGGCAGGCCGATCGTCGGCACGCCGCCGTCGGGAATGTTGTCCTGCTTGATGTGCAGGTACGACAGGTGCGCGCGGGTCTTGCCGCCCAGGCCGAAGGCCACCGTCGGCGCCACGCCCCAGCGCTTGTTCTTCACCACGTCGCGCGTGGCGCTGTCCGAATCCTGCGCCATCACGTTCAGGCGGAAGGCGATGCCGCTTTCCGCGTCCAGCACGCGGTTGATGTCGGCGGTGGCGCGTTTCTGGCTGCCGCTGCCGCCGGTGACCGAACCGCTGATCGCGTTTTCCAGGTTGGCCTGCTTGGAATTCATGTTGATCGAGCCGGTCGGCGCGCCGCGGCCGCTGTCGGTGCCGGCCGGGCCTTTCAGCACGTCGATCTGTTCGATGTTGAAGACGTCGCGCGAGATCGAGCCGATGTCGCGCACGCCGTCGACGAAGATGCTGGAAGACGTGTCGAAACCGCGCAGGAACACCGCGTCGCCCGTGTTCGTGTTGCCGTTTTCACCCAGGAAGAACGTGCCCACGCCCGGCGAATTGCGCAGCGCCTCGGTCAGCGTGGTGGCGTTTTGCTGCTGGAACAGTTCCTTCTTGATCACGGTGATCGTTTGCGGCGTATCGACCAGTTTCTCCGTGTATTTCGGCGACGAAGCGCGTTCCGCCTTGAAGTCGTTCTCCTTCGCCGCATCGACGACAACTTCGGTCATCTGCTTCGCTTCCTGCGCATCGGCCGCGTGCGCGGCAACGGCCGGCAACAGCAGCGAGGCGAGCACGGTGCTCATCTGCAGACGGGTGGGGTGTTTACGACTCTTGATCTTGGTCATTTCTAAACGCTTCCGGGTAAGTTTTTGTAAAGATCAGCGAGTTTAGCAATTGTGACAAAGTATGTAAACGAGAATTGTTATCATTCGCATTCTTCGCAACACGCCGGGCTACCGCCGTTACCCGCAGGGAAATGCTAAGCTGGCGTCTTTCCGGCAACTTATTGACCCATGATCACTGTCCACCACCTGAACAATTCCCGCTCGCAGCGCGTGCTGTGGCTGCTGGAAGAACTGGGCCTGCCGTACCAGGTCGTGCGCTACCAGCGCGATGCGCGCACGATGCTGGCGCCGCCGGAGCTCAAGAGCGTGCACCCGCTGGGCAAGTCGCCCGTGATCGTGGATGGCGAATGCACGGTGGCCGAATCGGGCGCGATCATCGAATACCTGGTCGATCACTATGACCAGGGCGCCCTGCGGCCGCCGGCACGCACGCCGGAAAAGCTGCGCTGGACCTACTTCCTGCATTACGCCGAAGGGTCGATGATGCCGCCGCTGCTGATGAAGCTGATCTTCGACCGGGTGGAAACGGCGCCGGCGCCGTTCTTCGTCAAGCCGATCGCGCGCGGCATCGCGAAGAAGGTCAAAGACACCTACATCCTGCCGCAGATCCGCCAGCACCTCGCCTACCTGGAAGCGGAACTGGGCCGCCGCGAGTGGTTCGCCGGCGACACCTTCAGCGCGGCCGATATCCAGCTGAGCTTCCCGCTCGAGGCCGCGGCATCCCGCGGCGGCCTCGATGCCGCCACGTATCCGAAGCTGGCGGCCTTCCTCGCGCGCATCCACGCGCGGCCCGCCTACCAGCGCGCGCTGGAACAGGGCGGCCCCTACGAGCTGCTGCGCTGAGCGCATGCGGTAGAATGGCGGCCACGATTTTTCCACGCTTATCCGCCATACCAACATGGGACGCCTGCTTGCCATCGACGGCCTGAACATCGTGCGGCGCGTGTACGAGGCCAGCCCCGAGCCCGACTCGGACCTGAAGGCCGAGATCGCGCTGCGCCATGCGCTCAATTCCTTCCGCACGCTGATCAACGGCCACGAGCCTTCGCACGTGCTGCCGGCGTTCGACTATGGCGGCAGCACCTGGCGGCATGCGCTGTATGGCGGCTACCGCGAGTCGCGCGCGCCGATGCCCGCGCCGCTGCGCGCCGCGCTGCCCGGTTTTTATGCGAAGCTCGCGACATTCGGGCTGCGCCCCGTGTCGCTGCCGGACGTGGAGGCCGACGACGTGATCGGCACCGTGGTGGTGCGCTGGCTGGCCCAGAATCGCGGCGAGGCCGTGGTGGCAACCACCGACAAGGACCTGCACTGCCTGATCGCCCACGGCGCCCGCGTGTGGGACCACTTCAAGAGCGAATGGCACGATCACGCGTGGGTCGAGAACAAGTGGGGCGTGCCGCCGGACCAGCTGCCCGACCTGCTGGCGCTGATGGGCGACGCCACCGACAGCATTCCCGGCGTCTCGAAAGTGGGGCTGAAGACGGCGGCGAAGCTGCTGCGCACCTACGGCACGCTGGACGGCATCATGGCCGGCGCCGGCATCCTGAAGGATTCGGTCGGCGAGGCGCTGCGCAAGGAGCGGGAGATGCTGTATCTTTCCCGTCGGCTCGTGCAGCTGAAGATGGACGTGACGGTGGGCGTCAGCTGGAATATGCTGGCCTGGAACCGCGAACAATAACGAAACGGGAATGCGACGATGCTGAAAGCAGTGATCATCGACGGCAGCGCGGTGGCGCGCGGCCTGCTCAACACGGTACTGACCGATGGCGGCTACGACGTGGTCGGCCAGGCGCATACCTGCGCGGCCGGCACCGCGCTGCTGATCAAGTTCAATCCGCAGATCGTCTGCATCAACCGCGAACAGCTGGAACAGGATGTTGCCGGCGCGGAGGCGATGCGCAGGCAATGGCCGAAGGCGCTGATCTTCATGGTGTCCAGCGAGTTCGATGCCGCCACGGTGCAGAAGGCGCATGCGATGGGCATCAACGGCTTCATCGTCAAGCCGTTCAATGCCGGTACCGTTCTGAAGACGATCCGCAATACTGTCATCGCGATGGTGAAGCGGCAGCAGAAGGCGCTGGAGGATGCCGGCGGGCAGGAGCCGCCGGCGGAGTAGACCCGGCAGCGCGGGCCGGAAATCAGCCCCGCGGCCCGGCGATGATCCCGCCTCCCAGGCACACATCGCCGTCGTACAGCACGGCCGATTGCCCCGGTGTCACGGCCCATTGCGGATCCATGAACGACAGCGCGAAGTCGGAAGCCCCCTGCGGCGCCAGGTCGCAGGCCACGTCGGCCTGCCGGTAGCGCGTCTTGGCGGCGATCCGGCCGGCCTCCGGCGGCACGCCGGCGATCCAGCTGGCCTGGTCGGCCGCCAGGTCCGGCGACAGCAGCCACGGGTGATCGTGGCCCTGCACCACCCACAGCGTGTTCGTCGCCACATCCTTGCGCGCCACGTACCACGCGTCGCTGCTGCCATCGGCCTTCTGGTAGCTCTTCACGCCGCCGATGCCAATGCCCTTGCGCTGGCCCAGCGTGTAGAACGACAGCCCGACGTGCTCGCCGACCGTCTGGCCGTCGGCCGTCTTCATCGGCCCCGGCTTGTAGGACAGGTAACGGTGCAGGAACTCGCGGAACGGCCGCTCGCCGATGAAGCAGATGCCGGTTGAATCCTTTTTCGCGGCATTCGGCAGTTTCAGCTTTTCGGCGATCTGGCGCACTTCCGTCTTCGGGATTTCGCCCAGCGGGAACAGCGTCTTCGACAGCTGCGCCTGGTTCAGCCGGTGCAGGAAGTAGCTCTGGTCCTTCGTGTGGTCGACGGCCTTGAGCAGCTCGTGCGTGCCCGTGGCCGTGTTGTGGCGCACGCGCGCATAGTGGCCGGTGGCGATCAGGTCGGCGCCCAGCAGCATCGCGTGGTCGAGAAAGGCCTTGAACTTGATCTCGGCGTTGCACAGCACATCCGGGTTCGGCGTGCGGCCGGCCTGGTATTCGCGCAGGAATTCGGCGAACACGCGGTCCTTGTATTCGGCGGCGAAGTTGACGGCTTCGATGTCCACGCCCACCACGTCGGCCACGCTGGCCGCGTCGATCCAGTCCTGGCGGGTGGAGCAGTATTCGGAATCGTCGTCGTCTTCCCAGTTCTTCATGAACAGGCCCACCACCTCGTAGCCCTGTTCCTTCAGCAGCCATGCCGACACCGAGGAATCCACACCGCCGGACATGCCGATCACGACTTTCTTCTTGCTCATTTCATTCACATCCAGTTAGTCACACTTCCTCGTAGACCGAGACGTGCGTATGCAGCAGTTCGAGCGGGGCGCGTTTTCCCGCCAGGTATTCGTCCACGCATGTCATCAGCAGCGGGCTGCGGTGACGATCGCGGCAGGCCGCGATTTCGTCGCGTGTCAGCCACATGATGCGCAGGATGCCGTCATCCAGCGGACGGTCCGGGTAGTACTGGCCCACGTCGCCGCAAAAGGCGAAGCGCAGGTAGGTGACCAGCTCGCCGGTGCGGGCCGAGCGGTAGCGCGACATGTACATGCCCACCAGCGCCGTGGGCGTGAAATCATGGCCGGTTTCTTCCAGCGTTTCGCGCACCACGGCCTCTTCCAGCGATTCGAGCGGGTCCAGGTGGCCGGCCGGCTGGTTCAGGCGGATGCCGTCGCTGGTCTCTTCTTCGATCAGCAGGAATTTGCCGTCGCGCTCGATGACGGCGGCAACGGTCACATTGGGTTTCCAGGTACGCGGCATGAAGGTCATCCTTGAAAGAGCCGGTATTTTAGCCTGTTCCGCCTGGACCCATGTGACTGCCGCGTGACACGTCGCCGCACTTGTTGTCAACAAGTCGAAGTTGTCTTATGAAAAAGATTATTCGGCAAGATTTCCGTGCTAGTGTTGAGTCAGTCTTATTCAGTCTATCAGCCAGGCGCGCAGTCACGTTGTCAACAACATCGGAGGCGGTTTATGAGGATAGGAATACCGGCCGAAACGCGGCCGGGCGAAACCCGGGTCGCCGCGACCCCCGAGACGGTCAAGAAACTCGCGGGCAAGCATCAATTGATCGTTCAATCCGGGGCCGGCACGGCCGCCTCCATTCCCGACGACGCCTATGCCGCGGCCGGCGCCACCGTCGTGCCCGATGCCGCCGCCGCGTTCGGCGCCGACATCGTGCTGAAGGTGCGAGCGCCGGATGACGGGGAGCGGGCGCTGATCAGGCCCGGCACGGTCCTGGTCGGAATGCTCAACCCGTTCGATGCCGACAACATCGCCGCGATGGCCGCCGGCGGGCTGTCCGCCTTCGCGCTGGAAGCCGCGCCCCGCATCACCCGTGCACAGTCGATGGACGTGCTTTCCTCGCAGGCCAACATCGCCGGCTACAAGGCCGTGATGGTGGCCGCCAATACCTACGGGCGCTTCATGCCGATGCTGATGACGGCCGCCGGCACGGTCAAGGCGGCCCGGGTGCTGATCATGGGCGTGGGCGTGGCGGGCCTGCAGGCGATCGCCACCGCCAAGCGGCTGGGCGCCGTGATCGAGGCGTCCGACGTGCGGCCGCCCGTCAAGGAGCAGGTCGAATCGCTGGGCGCGAAATTCATCGACGTGCCGTTCCTCACCGACGAGGAAAAGGAAATCGCCCAGGGCGCCGGCGGCTACGCGCGGCCGATGCCGGCTGACTGGATGCGCAGGCAGGCCGAGCTGGTGCACGAACGCGCGAAACAGGCTGACATCGTCATCACCACCGCGCTGATCCCGGGCCGCAAGGCGCCCGTGCTGATTTCCGAAGACACGGTAAGGGCGATGAAGCCCGGCTCCGTGATCGTCGACCTGGCGGTGGAGCAGGGCGGCAACTGCCCGCTGTCCGAACTGGGCAAGACCGTGATCAGGCACGGGGTGCACATCGTCGGCGAGCCGAACCTGGCCTGCCTGGTGGCGGCCGACGCATCGGCGCTGTATGCCCGCAACGTGCTCGATTTCCTGAAACTGATCATCGACAAGGACGACAGGCTGTCGATCGACCGGGAAGACGAGATCATCAAGGCCACGCTGGTGGCGCACGGCGGGGACATACTCAGAAAATAAGGGAGCTTCATGAAAGCGGGCCACACCATCATCGAAACAGGGAGAGCGTCGTGGAAGTGAGTCACACCATCATCAACTTGATCATCTTCGTGCTGGCCATCTATGTGGGCTACCACGTCGTCTGGAACGTGACGCCGGCGCTGCATACGCCGCTGATGGCCGTCACCAATGCGATCTCCGCGATCGTCATCGTCGGCGCCATGCTGGCCGCCGCGCTGACCGAAGGCGTGATCGGGCAGGTGGCCGGCACGGTCGCCGTGGCGCTGGCCGCCGTCAACGTGTTCGGCGGCTTCCTCGTCACGCGCCGCATGCTGGAGATGTTCCGCAAGAAGGATAAAAAAGAAGGAGGCAAATGATGGCCTTCATCTCGCTGAACCTGGTGACGATGCTGTACCTCGTTGCCTCCGTGTGCTTCATCCAGGCCTTGAAGGGCCTGTCGTCGCCGGCCAGCGCGCGGCGCGGCAATGCGTTCGGCATGGCGGGCATGGCGATCGCCGTGCTGACGACGCTCGCGCTGATCGCCAGGCTGCAGGCCGAAAGCGCCGCGGGCGGCGGCGCCGGTTTCGGCCCGGGTTTCATCCGCCTGGCGCTGGGCGTCATCGTCGGCGGCGCGATCGGCGCCTGGCTCGCGAAGACCGTCGAGATGACGAAGATGCCGGAACTCGTCGCCGCCATGCACTCGCTGATCGGCCTCGCCGCCGTCTGCATCGCCGTGGCAGCCGTCTCGGAGCCGCAGGCGTTCGGCATCGCCGCGCCGGGCCAGCCGCTGCCGCTGGGTAACCGCATCGAGCTGTTCATCGGCACGTTCGTGGGCGCGATCACGTTCTCCGGGTCCGTCATCGCGTTCGGCAAGCTCGCCGGCAAATACAAGTTCCGGCTGTTCCAGGGCGCGCCGGTGGTGTTCGCCGGCCAGCACGTGCTGAATTTGGTGCTGGCGCTGGTGATGATCGGGCTGGGCCTGGCGTTCGTGTTCGCCGACGGGGTGGCGCCGGCCTGGCTGCCGTTCGTTGTGATGACGGCGATCGCGTTCGTGCTGGGCGTGCTGATCATCATTCCGATCGGCGGGGCGGACATGCCGGTGGTGGTCTCGATGCTGAACAGCTACTCGGGCTGGGCGGCGGCCGGCATCGGTTTTTCGCTGAACAACTCGATGCTGATCATCGCCGGTTCGCTGGTGGGTTCCTCGGGCGCGATCCTGTCGTACATCATGTGCAAGGCGATGAACCGCTCGTTCTTCAACGTGATCCTGGGCGGTTTTGGAGGAGACGCGGCGGCGGCGAGTACGGGCGGGGCCCAGGTGGCACGCCCGGTCAAATCCGGCTCGGCCGACGATGCCGCGTTCCTGATGAGTAACGCGGAAACCGTCATCATCGTGCCCGGCTACGGCCTCGCGGTGGCACGCGCCCAGCACGCGCTGAAAGAGCTGGTGGAAAAACTGACCGAGCACGGCGTTACCGTCAAATACGCGATCCACCCCGTGGCCGGCCGCATGCCGGGCCACATGAACGTGCTGCTGGCCGAAGCCGAGGTGCCGTACGACCAGGTGTTCGAGATGGAAGACGTCAACGGCGAATTCGCCCAGGCCGACGTGGCGCTGATCCTGGGCGCGAACGACGTCGTCAATCCCGCCGCCAAGGACCCGAAATCGCCGATCGCCGGCATGCCGATCCTCGAGGCCTACAAAGCCAAGACGGTCATCGTCAACAAGCGCTCGATGGCCTCCGGCTACGCCGGCCTCGACAACGAGCTGTTCTACATGGACAAGACGATGATGGTGTTCGGCGACGCCAAGAAGATCATCGAGGAAATGGTGAAGGCGGTCGACTGATCGTCCCCGGGTCCGTGTCCGCCAGGAGGACACGGACCCATTCGTTTCTCTCCTTCCGCTGCCAGAAATTCCTCGTGGCGCCTGCCGGATTCCTGTATCATTCCATGAATTGGTAACGTTTCCATAATCGCGATGCGCCGGCGCGCAACATGGCGCCGCCCCCTGCGAATGACGGCAGCCGCACCCATACAGTATGCTTGCGTGATTACATGCACGATAGGAAGACGTAGTGGCAACCATCAAGGACGTGGCCCGGCTGGCGGGCGTGGGACTCGGCACCGCATCGCGTGTGGTCAGCGGCAAGGGCGCGGTGTCGCCGGCCACCCAGGCCAAGGTGCGCAAGGCGATCGAGGAGCTCGATTTCCGGCCGTCGCATGCGGCCAGGGCCCTGCTGTCCGGTTATTCGAGGATGATCGGGGTCTATATCCCGGTCCTGAAGGGCACGTTCTATACGCCGATCCTGCAGATGATCGATGTCGAGCTGCGCGCCAACGGCCTGCACATGGTGGTGGCATTCGGCGCGGGGCAGGGCGATGCGCTGCGCCAGGCTGTCGAGGGCATCGAGTTCCTGCTGGAGCGGGGCTGCGACGGCATCATTTCGATGAGCAACATCCTCGGCGACGAAGACATCGCGGCGCTGGGTGCGCGTGGCGCCAACATCGTTGTCGTCAACAACGCCACCAGCGGCCTGGGCGAGCAGGCATTCCAGGTCGATCACCGCAAGGGCGGCGCATTGGCCGCGGACACGCTGCTGGAGCATGGCCATCGCCGGATCGCCGTCATCGCCGGCCCGTCGGACGCGCCGGACAACGTGGAGCGGATCGACGGCTTCATGAAGGCGCTGAAGAAGGGCGGCATCGATACCGGCAGCCTGTGGACCGCGGAAAGCGACTTCTCGCCGGACGGCGGCTTCGCCTGCGCGAAGGAACTGCTCGCATCGGGATACGCCTTCACCGCGCTGTTCTGCGCCAACGACGAGATGGCCGTCGGCGCGTTGTCGCACTTCCAGGAAGCCGGCATCGCCGTGCCGCGCGACGTGTCCGTGCTCGGCTACGACGACACGCCCAGCGCCGAGTTCTCCGCGCCGCGCCTCACGTCCGTCCACATCCCGTGGCGCGACGTGGTGAAGGCGGGCCTGAATGCGCTGCTGAACCGCTGCTATGCCGGCGAGCGTCCGGTCGCGCGGCGTTTCCCGCTCAGCATCACGCACCGGGCTTCGCTCGGGCCCGTGCCTGCCGTCAAGGCACGAACGCACAAACAGTAACAACGAGGGCGGCGCGCCCGGCCGGCGCGCCATTTTTTCGCGGCACGATGGAAAGCTTTCCATATCATCGAAGGGGGCGGGAAATGCGGGAGCCGATGGATGCGTGCACGACCGATGGCGCAGGCGATGCGGGCAGCGCCCGCGCCGCCCGGACATCGCTCCCTTCGAACCGCACCAGCCGTCGCGCCGCCTTGCTACCACCAACCCCGCAATATCCGGGAGATGCATGACCGACATCGAACATATCGACCCCGAGCGCGGCGACTTCCCCGTCGCCTTTACCTGGGGCACTTCCACGTCGTCGTACCAGATCGAAGGCGCACGCCATGAAGACGGCCGCGTCGATTCGATCTGGGACACGTTCAGCGCCCGCCCCGGCCGCATCCGCGACGGTTCCAGTGGCGCGGTCGCCTGCGACCACTACCATCGCTGGCCGGAAGACCTCGACATCGCGCGCAGCCTCGGCACCAACGCCTACCGCTTCTCGATCGCCTGGCCGCGTATCTTCGGCGATGGCGGCACGCCGAACGGCCGGGGGCTCGATTTCTACGACCGCCTGGTCGACGGCATGCTCGAGCGCGGCCTGCAGCCATGGCCCACGCTGTACCACTGGGATTTGCCGCAGGCGCTGCAGGACCGCGGCGGCTGGATGGCACGCGAGACCGTGCACCTGTTCGCCGACTATGCGGATGCCGTCACGCGCCGCCTGGGCGACCGCGTGGCGCAATGGATCACGCACAACGAACCATGGTGCACGGCGATGCACGGCCACATGGACGGCATGCATGCGCCGGGCATCCGCGACGTGGCATCGGCCCTGCAGGCCAGCCACCACGTGCTGCTGTCGCATGGCCTCGCCGTGCCGGTCATCCGTGCCAACGTGCCCGGCGCGCGCGTCGGCGCGGCGCTCAGCCTGCACCCGGTCCGCCCCGCATCGGCCAGCCGGGAAGACGCCGCCGCCGCGCACCGGCACGACGGCCTGCGCAACCGCTGGTTCCTCGACCCGCTGTTCGGCAAGGGCTACCCGCGCGACGTGCTGGAAGCGTTGCGCGATGCCGCGCCGCGCATCGAAGCCGGCGACTTCGACGCCATCGCCGCGCAGACCGATTTCACGGGCCTGAACTACTACTTCCCCGAGACCATCGCCGCTGCGCCGGGGGAAGGGCCGTTGCATGCGCGGGTCGTGCACCGCGAAGGCGTGGAACGCACCGCGTTCGGCTGGGAGGTCGCGCCCGACGGCATGGCGCAGCTGCTCCGGCGCATCCACGCGGAATACGGCCCGCGGGCGATCTACGTGACGGAGAACGGCTCGTGCTACGACGATGCGATGGAGAACGGCCAGGTGCACGATGCGCAGCGCACGTCGTACCTGGCGCGCCATCTGGCCGCCTTGCGCGACACCATTGCGCAAGGCGTGCCGGTGGCCGGCTATTTCGCCTGGAGCCTGCTGGACAACTTCGAATGGGCCGAAGGCTACACGCGCCGCTTCGGCCTCACGCATGTCGATTTCGCCACGCAGCGGCGCATCCTGAAAGACAGCGGCAAGTGGTACCGGGCTTTCCTGCACGGTAGCGCCGCCGTGTCGAATCCCCCACAGCCTTGAAGAGGACAACCATGACGATGAAGCGACGTTTGACCATCCTTGCCGCTGCCGTGCAGCTGCTGGCCGCCGATGCCGGCGCTGCGCAGCTGACCGACTGGCCGCGGCTCAAGAGCGCCGTTGCCGCCGACGCGCGCCTGGAAGCACGGGTAAGGGAGATCGTGGCTGGCATGACGCTGGAGCAGAAGGTCGGGCAGATGACGCAGTCCGAGATCAAGACCACGAAACCGGAAGACGTGCGCCGCTACTACCTGGGCTCGGTGCTGAACGGCGGCGGCAGCTGGCCGGGCGGCAGCAAGTACGCCACGCCGGCCGACTGGGTGAAGCTGGCCGATGCGTTCTACGATGCGTCGATGTCGACCGACATGCGGCACAAGGTGCCCGTCATCTGGGGCATCGATGCGATGCACGGCAACAGCAACGTGCTGGGCGCCACGCTGTTCCCGCACAACATCGGCCTGGGCGCGGCGCGCGACGCGAAGCGGGTCGGCGAGATGGCGGCGGCGGTCGGCAAGGCCGTGCGTGCGACCGGCATCAACTGGGTATTCGCGCCCACGCTGGCCGTGGTGCGCGACGACCGCTGGGGCCGCACGTACGAAAGCTTTTCGGAAGATCCGGCGATCGTTGCCGAATATGCGGGCGCCTACGTGAAAGGCCTGCAGGGATCGCTGCAGGACGACGCCAGCGTGATCGCCACCGCCAAGCACTACGTGGGCGACGGCGGCACCGCCGAAGGCAAGGACCGAGGCGTGAACCGGTCGACCAAGCTGGAGATGATGAACATCCACATGGCCGGATATTACCCGGCGCTGGAAGCGGGCGCGCAGACGGTGATGGCGTCGTATAACAGCTGGAACGATGCGGCTTCCGCCAAGGACTACGGCAAGATGCACGGCAACAGGGAGCTGCTGACGGACGTGCTGAAGCGGAAGATGGGCTTCGACGGGTTTGTCGTCACCGACTGGAACGGCATCGCCGAAGTGCCGGGCTGCCGCAACGACAGCTGTCCGCAGGCGATCAATGCCGGCATCGACATGGTGATGGTGCCGGACGACTGGAAGAGCTTCATCGCCAATACGGTGCGGCAGGTGAAGGATGGCACGATTCCGATGGCACGCATCGACGATGCGGTGTCCCGCATCCTGCGCGTGAAGCTGCGCGCCAACCTGCGAAAGCCTTCCTCTTCCGTCCATGCGGGCAGGATGGCATCGATGCAGGCGCGCGAACTGGCGCGCAAGCTGGTGCAGGAATCGCTGGTGCTGCTGAAGAACGACGGCGACGTGCTCCCGCTCGCGCGGAACAAAAAGATCCTCGTGGTGGGCAAGAGCGCCGACAGCATGGCGAACCAGAGCGGCGGCTGGACGCTGACGTGGCAGGGCACCGAGAACAAAAACAGCGACTTCCCGAACGGCGACACGATCCTTGCCGGCCTGAAGGAAGCCGCATCGAGCGTGACCTACAGCGCCGATGGCAGCGGCGTCGACGTCGCCGACCACGACGTGGTGGTGGCGGTGATCGGCGAGGGCCCGTATGCCGAAGGCGATGGCGACATCGGACCGGCCGGCAACCTGCGCCACAGCAGCCGCTATCCGGAGGACCTGGCCGTGCTGAAGGCCGTGGCGGGCAAGGGCAAGCCGGTGGTGACGGTGTTCGTCACGGGCCGGCCGCTGTATGCGAACGACCTGCTGAACCTGTCCGACGGCTTCGTGGCCGCCTGGCTGCCCGGCTCCGAAGGCAAGGGCGTGGCGGACGTGCTGCTGCGCGGCGCGGACGGCAAGGTGAATGCGCCGTTCACCGGCAAGCTGTCGTTCTCGTGGCCGAAGGGCGCGTGCCAGGCGCCGCTCAACGTGGGCGACAGGAACTATGCGCCGCTGTTCGCCTACGGCTACGGGCTGGAATACGGCAAGGCGCACAAGCTCGGCAAGCTTGCCGAGGATGCCGGCACGGCCGGCTGCGGCAACACCAACGCGTTCCCGGTGTTCAACCAGTCCGACCGCGCCACCTTCCCGCTGCATGCGCACAGCGGTGGCGAGCGCAAGCCGCTGGGGGCCGACCTGAACGCGACGCACACGCTGCCCACGATGACGGTGGAGACTGCGCAGGTGAACACGCAGCAGGATGCGAAGAAGGTCACGTGGACGGGGCCGGGCGCCATCGAGGCCCGGGCCGCCACGCCGCGTGCGCTGCCGGCTTATGCCACGAAGGATGGCGCGCTGACATTCGACACGATCGTCACCGGTGCGCCGCGCGGGCCAGTGCAGGTGTCGATCGGGGATGCCGCCGTGGACATGACCGGTGAATTCGCGCGGCTGGAAGGCAAGGGCAGGAAAACCGTCACGATCCCGCTGTCGTGCTTCAAGGGGGCCGACCTGGGCAAGGTCGACACGCCGTTCCGCGTGACGGCGCAGGGCGGCCTGGTCGCGGCATTCGCCAACATCCAGGTCGTCGGCGGGGCCGGTACAGGAACGGATGCGGTGCGCTGCGCACGATAAGTGCTTAAAATACACGTCCGTTTCATACAGGAGTACTCATGCAACATCATTCCCAGCCGGCGCTCGCGCCCGATACCGGCGTCGCGCAAGCGTCGCGCAACAATACGGGCCCGCTCGTCATCGTCACGATCCTGTTCTTCATGTGGGGCCTGCTGACGTCGATGAACGACGTGCTGATCCCGCACCTGAAGGCGGTCTACACGCTGACCTATGTGCAGGCGATGCTGGTGCAGTTCTGCTTCTTCGGCGCCTACCTGCTCGTGTCGGTGCCGGCGGGGATGCTGATCCGGCGGCTGGGCTACCAGCGCGGCGCGGTGGCCGGGCTGGTCATCGCGGCGGCCGGATGCGCGCTGTTCTACCCGGCGGCCACGTCCGGTTATGGCGTGTTCCTGTTCGCGTTCTTCGTGCTGGCCGGCGGCATCACGGTGCTGCAGGTGGCGGCGAATCCGTACGTGACGGTGCTGGGCGATCCGCGCACCGCGTCGAGCCGGCTGACGCTGACGCAGGCATTCAACGCGCTGGGCACCACGGTGGCGCCCGTGCTGGGCGGCATGCTGATCCTGTCGGGCGGCATGCTGGACACGGCGCAGGTTGCCGCGTTGCCGGCCGCCGAACAACTGGCGTACCGCGCGCAGGAAGCGGCCAGCGTGCAGGGGCCGTACCTGGTGCTGGCCGGTGCGCTGCTGCTGCTGGCGGTGCTGTTCGCGCTGGCGCGGCTGCCGAAGATCGTCGATGGTACCGATGGCGAATCCCCCGGCCGCTTCCGCGACCTGTTCGCCCACCGGCACCTGGTGCTGGGCATGCTGGGCATCTTCCTGTACGTGGGCGGCGAAGTGTCGATCGGCAGCTTCCTGATCAGCTTCATGGAAGACCCGGACATCGGCGGCATGACGGCGGCGCAGGCCGCCCACTACGTGAGCCTGTACTGGGGCGGCGCGATGGTGGGCCGCTTCATCGGCTTCGCCGTGATGCGCTCGGTCAGCCCGGGCAAGGCGCTGGCCTTCAACGCGGCCGCGAGCATCGTGCTGATCCTCGTCGCCACGTTCGGCGGCGGCAAGGTGGCGATGTATGCGATCCTCGCCGTGGGGCTGTGCAATTCGATCATGTTCCCGACGATCTTCAGCATGGCGCTGCACGGGCTCGGCAAGCAGGCCGGCCAGGCTTCGGGCCTGCTGTGCATGGCGATCGTCGGCGGCGCGCTCGTGCCGTTCGCGCAGGGCGCGCTGGCCGATGCGATGGGCGTGCAGCTGTCGTTCGTGGTGCCGGCTGCGTGCTATGCGTTCGTGCTGTACTTCGGGTTGAAGTACGCGAATCTGCACAAGCAGTAACAAGCCAAAAATCCGGGACGGACCGGAACGCCGGACCGCCTGTTTTTCAGGAAATTTCCTGAAAAACAGGGTCCGTCCCTGAGCCTACCCCTCGAATTCCCAAGTGCGGACCATCGAAACGAGTTCGATAAATGCATATTTGATGGCCGATGGGGAGAGTCTGGGTCGACGATAGTCGTCGACCCAGTGCATTGCCAACGAGAAGATTGAAAGGCAGCTGCCTGCCTTGGGATGGCTGCCGTAGTGGACTTCATAGCCAGCCGCTCGTGCCGCTAAGCCGATCAGCCATAAGGCATAAGTGAGCAATGCACCGATTAGTAAAAGTGCCGCCAGACGAAGCAGGCTTGTAGTCTGGCTATGTCGCAGTGCCATTCCCCATTTGGCATTCTTCAGGTCGCGGAAAGTCTGCTCGATTTGCATGCGCCCAGAGTAAATTTTGATGATGTCGTCTGCACGAAGCTGTGCCAGTGCTGGCGAAACGGCGAGTAGCCAAGGCTCACATTGGGCAGCGCTGTTTTTCTTGCTGTGGTGCGCGCGCGCAGGTTGACCGGATTTCGTCAAGCAATGCCGTCCTTTCGATTTGGACTTGTACAGCACTAATCGGCAGTCGACAGGGTTGGAGCGGACATGAAAAAAATAGCCCAAATCGCGCGCTTTTGCGGTAGCTCTTGAGTACAAGCTTTTGCAGCCGAACCAGTCGTTGCCGTTCTGTTGGCACACCAAATCACGGTTGCGTATCCGTCCGACCCAGCCAAAGCCGAGCTGATTGAGCGTTTTAAACCACGTAGCACGAAATCCTGCATCGGTGATGATGATGGCGCGACAGTGCGCTGGCAGGATGGTTTTCAGGGTCTTCATGAAGCACTTATGGACCAAAGATGCCGCGAGCCTCTCCTGAGGGTGGACCTCCTCGTAGAGCGTAAAGGCGCGTCCTTCGATGATGGCTGCTGCACGCAGCAATTGAGCACTGCCATCTGCGCGAATTTCTGACCAATCTACTGCTACCTGCACGTATTGCCTGGATTGAAGAAGGCGTTGGCTCATTGCTCGGTATATCTGCACCCGCTCTTTGGCCAGATGGGGATTGCTCAGCAAACGGTCACAGCACTTGATGCGATGCCGAAGACTTGTTTGTGACCTGAGCTGCTTACCGATGCGTACAACGCCCAGCCCGGCACGAGCTGCAGCTTGCACAATTTGAGCTAGGCAAGCTCGGCGTTTAGCGTGAATTGATGGGCACTCCTGCCCCAACAATCGTTGTATGATTTGGCGTGCATGCATGGTCCGTGCCTTTCATTTGCAGTTTGGTCACTACGAATGAAAGGGCTAACACGGCCATGCATGTGCCGTTTTTGGGATTGAAGTTAACAGCTTCCCATATGGTTTACAACAAAAATTTGAGGGGTAGGCTCAGGGTCCGTCCCTATTTTTAGAACCCGCACCTAGCGCCGGCCGTACATCATCATCTCGGCAAGCATCGAGCGGGCCGGCGTGAACAGGTCGATGGCGGCCAGCGACAGGCCGAGTACCGGCTGCAGCGGCGAGGTATTGGCGAACACGCGTGCCATCGTGTCGGTCAGCCGCACGGTGAGGTCGCGGTCCTGGCGGCGCAAGGCCGCGAAATCGGCCAGGTTGTCGGGCGTGGCGCCGCGGGCCAGCAGCCGGGCCAGCACGGTGGCATCGCGCAGGCCCAGGTTCAGGCCCTGGCCGGCCACCGGGTGCAGCGTCTGCGCCGCGTTGCCGATCGCGGTGGTGCGCGCGGTGCCGGCCACGCCGGCGTTCAGGCCGAGCGGGAAGGCGAGGCGCCGCGTGGCGCCTGTGAAACGGCCGAGCCGTTCGCCGAACGTGGCATCGAGCCGCGCCAGGAAGGCGGCGTCGTCCAGCGACAGCAGTTCCTGCGCGCTGTCCGGCCGCACGCACCACACCATCGAATAGCCATCGCCCTGGGGCAGCATCGCCAGCGGGCCTTCGTCGGTAAACCGTTCATAGGCGCGGTGCGCGACGGGGGCGCTGGCCTCCACGTGCGCGATGATCGCCGACTGCCCGTAATCGCGCATGGCCTGCTTGCCGGCCTGCGCGCCGAACAGGCCGCCCTCGGCCTGCACCGCGATCGCGGCGGTGACGGTGCGGCCGTCCTCCAGCGCCAGTCGTACGTGCCCGGGCGTTTCTTCCAGCCCGGTGACCCGCGCGGGACGCAGCGCGACGATGCCGAGCCGTTCGACAACCCCCGCCAGCACGGAAACGAGGTCGCCGTAGCGCGTCACGTACCCCAGCGCCGGCACGCGATGTTCGTCGCGCGAGATCATGCTGCGGCCGAACGCGCCCTTGCGCGAGACGTGGATTTCATGGATGTCCGTGGCCGGCACGGGCCAGGCCCCGATCTGGCCGAGGATCTGCCGGCTGCCCCACGACAGCGCCAGCGTGCGCGGATCGTCGCACGCGGCATCGAGCGGCCTGGCGTCCACCAGCGCGATGCGCGCGGGCGCAACGCCGCGCCGCACGAGCAGGGCCGCCAGCGCCATGCCGGCCGGGCCGGCGCCGCAGATCGCCACGCTGTAGTGCGCCACGTCGTCATTCTCCAGGCCATGGGGCCCGCCCGCGTTATGGGTATGTACGTCTGCGATATGAACGTCGGCGGTATGTACGCCGGCGGTATGTACATCGGCGCTGCTCATGTTCGCTCCTTCATCAGCCGTTCGATATCGGCCACGGCAGTCGGCACCTCGTCCGTCAGGAGGCGTGGCACACCGTCGGCGACCACCACGTCGTCCTCGATCCGGATGCCGATGTTCCAGTACTGCTCCGGCACGCCCGGCGCAGGCCGCACGTAGATACCCGGCTCCACCGTCAGTACCATGCCTTCGGCCAGCGGCCGGGATGGCTTGTCCGGGTGCTCGCTCACCCGATAGGCACCGGTGTCGTGTACGTCCATCCCGAGCCAGTGGCTGGTGCCGTGCATGTAGAACGCCGTATAGGCCTTGGCGGCGATGACGTCATCCACGCCGCCCGCCTTGCCGGCATCGAGCAGGCCCGTATCGAGCATGCCTTGCGCCAGCACGCGCACGGCGGCATCGTGCGCCGCATGGAACGTGTTGCCCGGCCGGATCGCATCGAACGCCGCGGCCTGCGCGGCCAGCACGATCTCGTACAGCGCCTGCTGCGGCGCGGTGAAGCGGCCGTTGACGGGGAAGGTGCGCGTGATGTCGGAAGCATAGCCATCAAGCTCGCAGCCGGCGTCGATCAGCACCAGGTCGCCGTCCCGCGTCTGGCGGTCGTTGACGTTGTAGTGGAGGATGCAGCTGTTGGCGCCGGATGCGACGATCGGCGTGTAGGCCGGGAACTGCGCGCCGCTGCGGCGGAATTCGTACAGCAGTTCCGCCTCCAGTTCGTATTCGAACACGCCGACGTGCGCCGCCCGCATCGCGCGCCGGTGCGCGGCTGCCGAGATGCGGCCAGCGCGCAGCATCAGTTCCTGCTCGCCGGTGTCCTTGACGACGCGCATCTCGTCCACCAGCGGCACCAGGTCGCGCAGTGCCGGCGGCGCGACGATGCCGGTGCGGCCCCTGGCGCGCACCGCGTCGAACCAGCGGCGCAGCTGGCCGTCGAGCCGTTCGTCGCGCGCCAGGCGGCAGTACAGCATCGGCGCGCCGGCCAGCAGCTCCGGCATTTTTTCGTCGAGCATGCCGATCGGCCACGCGGCATCGACGCCGAATTGCGCCTGCGCCGCTTCCGGGCCATGGCGCAGGCCGTCCCAGATTTCACGCTCGGGATTTTTTTCGCGGCAGAACAGGATCGCGCGGGCGGGCTGGTCGCCGGCGGCGGCCACCAGCACCAGCGCGCTTTCCGGTTCCGTGAAGCCGCTCAGGTAGTAAAAATTGCTGTCGTGGCGATACGGGTATTCGCTGTCGCCGTTGCGCACCGCCTCTGGGGCGGTGGCAAGAAATGCCACGCTGCCCGGCTCCATCCGCGCGAGCAGGCTGGCGCGCCGTTCAGCGTGGTTCGTCATGCCCGCCTCGCTCCGAATGCCGCGTTCAGCTGTTCGAGCTGCTGCGGGGTACCCACGTTGTCCCAGTCGCCTTCGTAGACCTCGCCGCCGAGCTGGCCCTTGTCCGCGAATTCGCGCAGCAGCTTGCCCAGGCCCGCGTGCTGGCCCGGCGCGATGCCGTCGAACATTTCCATGCGGTAGACGCCGATGTTGGCGAACGTCCATGCCGGCTCGCCGCTGTCCGGCACCGGATTCGAGATCGTGTACATCTTCAGGCCGAAGTCGCCCTTCGGGTGGAATGGCGGGTTCTTCACCAGCCAGATCCAGGCGATGTCGCGCTTCCCGACCGGATGCGGATTGCCCCACATGTCGTTGTCGTGCAGGACATCCTTCACTTCGGCGAAATCGAAGTGCGGGCAATAGATGTCGCCCGAGATCGCCAGGAACGGTTCCTCGCCCAGCAGGTGCCGCGCGTTGGCGATGCCGCCGGCGGTCTCCAGCGCCTCCCGCTCGGCCGAATACCGGATCGTGGCGCCGAAGCGGCCGCCGTCGCCCAGGTGCTCCTCGATCATGTGGCCGAGGTGGGCGTGGTTGATGACGATCTCGGTGATGCCGGCGCGCACCAGGTTCACCACGTGCCACTCGACCAGCGGCCGGCCGCGCACTTTCAGCAGCGGTTTCGGGCAGGTGTCCGTCAGCGGACGCATACGCTCGCCGCGGCCGGCGGCGAAGATCATGGCTTTCATGGCGTCCTCAGAACGTGTACCCGACGGCGGGCCGGGTGTCTTCCAGCACGTCGAGCAGCCGGACCAGCGGCTTGAGCTCGCGGTAGCGGTTGGCCGTGTGGCGCACGTATTCCATCACCGTGGGCAGGTCGCCCAGGTACAGCGGCTTGCCGTCGCGATAGTTCAGGCGGCAGAACAGGCCGAGGATCTTCAGGTGGCGCTGCAGGGCCATGTATTCGAAATCCCTGTAGAACGCGTCGAAGTCCTTGTTGACGGGCAGGCCCGCGGACCGGGCGTGCTGCCAGTAGCGGATCACCCAGTCCAGCACCAGTTCCTCGTCCCAGGACACGTAGGCGTCGCGCAGCAGCGAGGCGGCGTCGTACGTGATCGGGCCGTAGACGGCGTCCTGGAAATCGAGGATGCCGGGATTGTCCTCGTCCATCCACATCAGGTTGCGCGAATGGTAGTCGCGGTGCATGAACACCTGCGGCTGCGCCAGGCAGTTGGCCACGATATGGTCGAACACCTTCTGCAGTTCGGCCGATTGCGCCTCCGTCAGCGTGGCATTGAGGTGCTTGCCGATGTACCACTCGGGGAAGATGTCCAGCTCGCGCAGCATGAATGCGCGGTCGAATTCCGGCAGCACGCCGGGCTGGCTGTGCTGCTGGATCTTCACCAGCGCCGACAGCGCCTGCGCATACAGCGCGGAGGCATTGTCCGGGTTCAGCGCCTGCAGGTAGGTGGTGGTGCCCAGGTCCGACAGCAGCAGGAAGCCCTGTTCCAGGTCTTGCGCGTGGATGACGGGAACGGCCACGCCGGCTTCGGCCAGCAGTGTGTCCACCTTGACGAAGGCTGCGGTATTCTCCCGCTCCGGCGGGGCATCCATCGCCACCAGCGTGGCGCCGAAGTTCGTGCCGGCGCGCGCCTGCGCGGCCGGCAGCACGTCGAACCGGAAGTAGCGGCGGAAGCTGGCATCGGCCGACGCGGGACGTGCCGAAGCCACATCCACGATGTCCAGCCCCTGCAGCCAGGTTTTCAGTTGTTGCAGGCGCGCGTCGCCGGCGGCGGATGCGTTGTGGGATGCGCCGTTGGATGATAAGTTGAGCAAAGAAGACATGGAATACAGCCAGAGCAAACCGGATGTTGACAAAGGAATCCCATATAATAAGGGATTCAATTCAAAAAATCGCCTATATGGTGTCTTTATAGTGCATCGCCTATCAATCTGTTCATGAGCCTGGCCCCACCCTTCAAGAAGCGCTGGGCGTACGCCATTTCCGCCCTGATCGCCGCCTGCGCGGCACAAGCCCATGCCCAGACCCAGCCGGGTGGCGGCACGGTCACGCCACGCGCGGAGGATCCGGATGCGCCGGTCACGATCCGCGCAGAGGAAATCAGCGGCCGGCCGGACCGGGAACTGATCCTGACCCGCGATGTGGAAGTGGTACAGGACAAGATGCGCGTGACGGCCGATTCGGCCTGCTACCGCCAGGTCGAATCCGAGCTCGAAGCGAAAAGCAATGTGCGGCTGTGGCGCTTCGGCGACTATTACACGGCCGACGAATTCCGCCTCAACACGGAAACCGGCGTGGGTTACATGCTGCAGCCCACGTACAAGCTCGAAATGAACAACGCGCAGGGCAAGGCGCAGCGCATCGACTTCCTCAGCCAGGACCGGGCCAATGTCGTCAACGGCACCTACAGCACCTGCGAAGGGCCCAATCCGGACTGGTACGTGCGATCGAGCACGCTGTCCCTCGACCAGGGCCGCGACGTGGGCGTGGGCGGCGCCACCGTGGTGTACTTCAAGGATGTGCCGCTGATCGGCACGCCGGGCATCTCGTTCTCGCTGTCCGGCGCGCGCCGTTCCGGCTGGCTGCCTGCCGTGCCGGGCTTCAGCTCGCGCGGCGGCGCCGAACTCACGGTGCCGTATTACTTCAACATCGCACCGAACCGCGACCTGACGGTGTCGCCGCATTACATCGGCCGGCGCGGCCTGCAGCTGGGCGCCGTCGGCCGCTACATCGGCGAAACGGATGCCGGCAGCTACGAAGGCCGCACCTGGATCGAGTACCTGCCGAACGATAAAGAGAAGGGCATCGACCGCTGGCAGATCCAGTCGTCGCACACGCAGGCGCTGGCCAAGGACTGGTCGTATGGCTGGAACGTGCGCGCCGCGTCGGACGAAGACTACCCGACCGACTTCTCGAAGACGGTGGCGGGCAGCGCCGAGCGCCAGTTGCTGAAGGAGCTGCGCACCGATTACCGCGGCGAGATCTGGAGCCTGACGGCGCGCGTGCAGAAATACCAGGTGCTGCAGGACCCGGATACCAACACGATCACGCCGCGCCCGTACGACCGCCTGCCGGCGGTGAATTTCCACGCCGGCCAGTACGACATCGGCGGCTTCGACTGGTCGGTGGATGCCGAGGCGACGCGTTTCCGCTATGCCGGCCAGGATATCTGCCCGGGCGCGAACATCGGCGGTACGACGTGCACGTACGATTCGAAGGTCAACGGCGACCGCATCGTGGTGCAGCCGCAGATCAGCTTCCCGATCATCAGCCCCAGCTACTTCATCACGCCGAAGCTGATGCTGAACGCCAGCGCCTACAAGCTGGACAAGTTCCTCGAAGAGGAAAGCCGTACGGTCACGAAGGCGATCCCCACGTTCTCGCTCGATTCGGGCCTGGAATTCGAACGCAGCACCAGGCTGTTCGGCCGCGCCGTCACGCAGACGCTGGAGCCGCGGCTGTTCTACGTCTACACGCCATACCGCGACCAGACCGACGTGCCGGTGTTCGACACGGCCGACGCCACGTTCAACTTCACCCAGCTGTTCTCCGAGAACCGCTTCGTGGGCTCGGACCGGGTGGGCGACGCCAACCAGGTGACGGCGGCGATCGTATCGCGCTTCCTCGAGGAATCCGGCGCGGAGCGCCTGCGCCTGGCGTTCGGCCAGCGCTTCTACTTCAACGACCAGCGTGTGCAGCTGACGAGCACGGAGCCGGTCAGCACCGGCCGTTCCGACCTGCTGCTGGCCGGCGCCGGCCGCATTTCCGACACCTGGGGCGTCGACAGCGCGGTGCAGTACAACCAGGGCGACAAGCGGGTGGTCAGTTCGAACTTCAACGTGCAGTTCCAGCCCGGCCAGAAAAAGGTGTTCAACGCCGGCTACCGCTTCCTGCGCGACAGCTTCAAGAACGTGGATTTCTCGACGCAGTGGCCGATCTCGCAGCGCTGGTTCGGCGTGGGCCGCATGAGCTATTCGCTGCAGGATCACCGCATCCTGGAGAGCCTGATCGGGCTCGAATACAACTGCGACTGCTGGGTCTTCCGCATGGGCGCGCAGCGTTTCGTGACGACCACCAACAAGACGTCGACCCAGGTGTTCTTCCAGCTCGAGCTGAACGGCCTGTCCAAGTTCGGCATCGGCAACCCGCTCGAAGTGCTGAAGAACAGCATCCCGGGCTACCAGCAACTGAACCCGGGGTACCGCCGCTGACCGCTGTCGACACCGGTTCCAGAGTTCGCCGTGGCACAAGCTGTTACACTTTTCGCGGCGAGCACCTGCTATCCTTCACCATTTTCCACCTGACCTGAAAAGCGTTTGCAATATGTTCAGTAAGCACCCGATCACCATCGCAGCACTGCTGCTGTGCGCCATGACAGCCGGCGGCGTGGCCGTGGCGCAGGACGCCAAGCCGAGCGCTGCGGCCAATGCGCCGGCCGCTGCAGCGTCTGCACCAGCCGCCGCGCCTGCCGCTGCCGCACCGGCGCAGCCGAAGGGCTTCACGCCGCCGGGTCAGTCGAAGAATCCCGAGATCGATTCGATCGCCGTGGTCGTGAACGACGACGTGATCACGCGCCGCGAGCTCACCGAGCGCGTGGCCGTCATCATGCAGCGGATGAAGCAGCAGAACGTGCAGCTGCCGGATGCCGCCGCGCTGCAGCGGCAGATCCTCGAACGCATGATCGTCGAGCGCGCCCAGCTGCAGATGGCCAAGGAAATGGGCGTGCGGGTGGACGACACGATGCTCGACCGCGCCATTGCCCGTATCGCCGAACAGCAGAAGCTGAACGTGCAGCAGTTGCGCGACCAGATCGAGAAGGATGGCACGTCGTTCGCCAGTTTCCGCGAAGAGATCCGCGAGGAGATCATCACCACCCGCCTGCGCGAGCACGAGGTGGATGCCAAGATCCAGATCTCGGAAGCGGAAGTGGACAGCTTCCTGGCCGCGCAGCAGGCGGCGGCCGCCGAGCAGCATGAACTGAACATTTCGCAGATCCTGGTGCGCATTCCCGAAAACGCCACGCCGGACGTGATCGCCCAGCGCCAGCAGCGCGCCGAGGACGTGATGCGCCAGCTGCGCACCGGCGGCGATTTCGCCAAGGTGGCGGCCACGTATTCCGATGCGACCGATGCGCTGCAGGGCGGCGCCGTCGGCTGGCGCCCGAGCGACCGCATTCCGCCGGTGTTCGCCGAGGCGCTGGAAAAAATCCAGCCGGGCCAGGTCACGCCGATCATCAAGAGCGTTTCCGGCTTCCACATCCTGAAGCTGATCGACAAGCGCTCGCTGGCCCAGGCGCAGGCCGAGGCCGCCGTGGAACAGACGCACGCGCGGCACATCCTGCTGAAGGTCACGCCGGCCACCAGCGCCGAAGATGCCAAGCGCAAGCTGGCCGAGATGAAGGCGAAGCTGGACAGCAAGTCCGCCACCTTCGAGGAACTGGCGCGCATCTATTCCACCGACGAATCGGGCAAGAAGGGCGGCGACCTGGGCTGGCTGTACCCGGGCGACACGCTGCCGGAATTCGAAAAGGCGATGAACGAACTGAAGCCGGGCGAAACGAGCGGCCCGGTCGAGACGGCGTTCGGCTACCACCTGATCCAGGTGGTGGAGCGCAAGTCGGAAGACATGTCGAAGGAAAAGAAGCGCAACGAAGCACGGATGGCCTTGCGCGAACGGAAGATGGTGGAAGCGGCGGAAGACTTCCAGCGCGAGGTGCGCGACCGCGCCTACGTGGAATACCGCAGCGAAGACCTGAAGTAAGGAAATCCATGAGCGTTAGCGTGCCAGCGCGCCGGCCGGGCGTGCGACCTGCCATTGCCATCACCGTCGGCGAGCCGGCCGGCATCGGCCCCGAGATCTCGATCCGCGCGGCCTGGGCGATGAGAGAGCGCGTCAACTGCGTGCTGCTGGGCGATGCGGCCTTTCTCGCGATGACGGCGCATGCGATCGATCCGGCTATCCGCATCAGCGCGCTGTCGCTGATGGCGGTGCGCAACGGCGGCCTGCCGCACTTCGGGCCGGACCGCCTGTCCGTGATCGACGTTCCGCTGGCCGCGCACGTGGTGCCCGGCACGCTCGACAGCGCCAACGGCCGCGCCGTGCTGGCCACGCTCGATGCCGCGATCGAAGGCGTCAAGGCGGGCTGGTTCGAGGCGGTGGCCACGGCGCCGCTGCAGAAAAGCACGATCAACGATGCCGGCGTGGCGTTCTCCGGCCATACCGAATATTTCGCCGACCGCACCGGCACCGCGCAGGTGGTGATGATGCTGGCCGGCGAGCCGGCGGGCGTGGACGGCGTGGCACAGCTTCGCGTCGCGCTGGCCACCACCCACCTGGCGCTGAAGGACGTGCCGGCGGCGCTGACGATCGGCGGCCTGGGCACGACGCTGGACATCATCGACCGCGACCTGCGCACCAAATTCGGCATCGCCGCGCCGCGCATCCTCGTCACCGGCCTGAACCCGCACGCGGGCGAGAACGGCTACCTGGGCCGCGAGGAAATCGACGTCATCACGCCCGCGCTGGAAGCCGCGCGGGCCCGCGGCATCGACGCGCGCGGCCCGTACCCGGCCGACACGCTGTTCCAGCCGAAGTACCTGCAGGATGCGGACTGCGTGCTGGCGATGTACCACGACCAGGGCCTGCCGGTGCTGAAATACGCCACCTTCGGGCGCGGCATCAATGTCACGCTCGGCCTGCCGCTGATCCGCACCTCGGTCGACCACGGCACCGCCCTGGACCTTGCCGCCCGCGGCCTCGGCCACGCCGACTGCGGCAGCATGGAACAAGCCATCGCCGCCGCGCTGGGCATGGCCAACGCCAGCCGCGGCAACTAATTCCTGAAACCGGGGTCAGACCCCAGTTTCAGGAAATATTTCTCGAATCGGGGCGAATCTATTCTGGAATAACCCTCGTCTGGACAGCGGCTGATGATATTGATTCCATTGGTCTGATCTGTCTTTCTTGCAACTAATTTCCAAAAACTGGGGTCTGACCCCAGTTTTGAGAAATATTGCCCGAACTTGGGGTCTGACCCCGGTTTTTGGAAACTTACACAAGCATATGAAACATATTGCACGCAAGCGCTTCGGCCAGAATTTTTTGCACGATGACAGCGTCCTCGGCGACATCATCACGGCGATCGCGCCCGCCGATGGCGATACGATGGTCGAGATCGGGCCCGGCCTGGCGGCGATGACGGATCTGCTGCTCAAGTCGCTGCCGCACATGCACGTGGTGGAGCTGGACCGCGACCTCGTGGCGCGCCTCGAGAAGCGCTTCCCGCGCGAGAAGCTGACGATCCACTCGGGCGATGCGCTGAAGTTCGACTTCGCTTCGATCCCGGTGCCGGCGGGCCGCAAGCTGCGCGTGGTCGGCAACCTGCCGTACAACATCTCCAGCCCGCTGCTGTTCCACCTCACGGAATTCACGGCGCAGATCGAGGACCAGCATTTCATGCTGCAGAAGGAAGTCGTCGAGCGCATGGTGGCCGAGCCGGGCACCAAGGCCTATGGCCGCCTGTCGGTGATGCTGCAATGGCGCTACCGGATGGCGCTGATGTTCATCGTGCCGCCGGAAGCGTTCGATCCGCCGCCGAAGGTGGAGTCGGCCATCGTGCGCATGATCCCCATCGCCGATCCGCTGCCTTGCGATACCGCCACGCTGGAAGCGGTGGTGGCGAAGGCGTTCTCGCAGCGCCGCAAGGTGATCCGCAATTGCCTGGCCGGGATGTTTACCGAGCAGCAGATCGTCGACGCCGGCATCGATCCGGGCACCCGCCCCGAGACCGTGCCGGTGGAAGCCTACGTGGCCCTGGCCAACAGCCTGAAGCGCGCACCGGAACCGCAAGCGCAGTAGTGCGGGCCCGCTGCCTGCAGTTACGTTGATAGCCTCGATCGTTACAAGCGCACAACATTGCAGGCGTGGCCGCATGCCACGCCATCACGTTTGCCAACTGCTATTTTCCATGTAGATACAAGGGCTTGGCGCGATCACGTACCGATGTATATCAATTTCATATAGTTTCTCCGTGATATTTCATTGGCTGACCACCTTTTCAGCCACATAAGATTCGCTCAGGAAGTTGATCGATTGGCATGCTCCATGCTGCCAACGCCATTTCTGATAATAACGACACGGAGACCCCATGAAGCCCACCCCCATCAGCGTGCTGGTACGCGCGCTGTTTTTCGTCCCTGCCGCCGCCCTGGCCCAGCAAGCCCCGCAACCGGAAGCCCCGGCAAGCGGCGATACCGCCGTGCAGCAAGTCACCGTGACCGGCATCCGTGCGTCGGTACGCAGTGCCTTGTCCGTCAAGGAAAATTCCAACAGCATCGTCGAGGTGGTGTCATCGGAAGACATCGGCAAGCTGCCCGATACGACGATCGCGGAATCGCTGGCGCGCCTGCCGGGCCTGGCTGCCGGCCTGGACCGCGGCAACGCCAGCCAGATCGTGGCGCGCGGCATGGGCGAGCGCTTCATCGGGGCCACGCTGAACGGCCGCGAACTGGCGTCGTCCGAGCCGAACCGCGCGGTGCGCTTCGAGCAGTTCCCCTCCGAGTCGCTGTCCGGCGCGGTGGTCTACAAGACGCAGAACGCCGACCTGATTGAGGGCGGCGTCGCCACGTCGATCGACCTGCAGACGGTGCAGCCGCTGAAGTACAAGGGCCGCCAGGTCTCGGTCAAGGCCGATGCGCTCTACTATCCACTGGCCAGCGACGTGGACGCGAAAACCGTCCGCCCGCGCCTGGGCGGCATCTACATCGACCAGCTGGCCAGCGGCAGCGTGGGCGTGGCGCTGGCCGCCAGCTACCAGAAGCAGCCCTCGATCGAAAAGCGCAAGAACCACTGGGGCTTCAACGAGAACAACTCGGTGGACATGAACGGCGACGGGAAGGTCGACAAGACCCCGTGGGGCTTCGAGGACGAGATCAAGCGCGGCACCAACGAGCGTGCCAGCGTGCTCGGCAAGGTCGAATGGAAGGTCAGCCCGGATGCGCACATCACGGCGGACGTCTACTACGCCAAGAACAAGATCTACGAGCCGAGCGTGCAGCACTGGACGGGCGACATCGGCAACTGGGATGGCTGGCAGACGCCGAACTACTCGAACCTGGACATCCGCGACGGCTACGTGGTCGGCGCCACGGTCCGCGACGTCACCGTCTCCACCCACAGCACGCGCTGGTTCCAGAACATGAGCAATTTCGCCGGCGGCCTGAACGGCAAGTTCAACGCGGGCGACTGGAAGATCGATGCCGACCTGGCCGTCTCCCGCGCCGACCGCGACAGCCAGTGGGCCGACGTGCGCCAGACCAGCGGCAACGGCACGCTGGCCTGGGCCTTCACCGGCAACGAAAACCAGTCGTATTCGTTCTCGCAGGACACCGGCAACACCGCGATCTACGGCGCGCCGTCGCTGTACATCGATGCCGACGGCCACGTCGACGACAAGCTGAACTCGGCCCAGCTCTCCGCCTGGCGCCCGGTCGAACTGGGCCCGCTCAGCCGCGTCAAGTTCGGCGCGCGCTTCTCCGACCGCGAGAAATCGTTCAGCCAGACCACGTGGAACCTGGCCACGACGGCCACCTCGCTGCCGGCTTCGGCATTCGAGACGATCCGCGCGGACGGCTATTTCCCGGCGCTGATGCTGAACGACTTCGAAGGCACCGCCACCACGCTGTTCGGCGCCGGCGCGCTGTCGCCGGATGGCCGCGCACAGACCACGACCGACCTGCTGGCCGGCTGGCGGGTCAAGGAACGCACCAGCGCGGTGTATGCGCAGGGCGACCTGGAAGGTGAAATGCTTGGCCTCAAATACCGCGGCAACCTGGGCCTGCGCGTGGTGCACACGAAGCAGACCGGCTATGGCATTGAGTCGCGCAACGGCGCCGCGCCGACGGCGGTAGAGGGCGGGGCGTCGTACACCAGGGCGCTGCCCAGCGCCAACCTGATCTTCAGCCTGGACGAGGCGCAGGAACACCAGTTGCGCGTTTCGCTGGCGCGCGCCATGTCGCGGGCGCCGATGGACGAGATGCGCGCCTCGCGCCAGCTCTCGGTGGACACCACGCCCGGTTCGAGCCAGCCGTTGACGGGCAGTACCGGCAACCCGGGCCTGCTGCCGATGATGGCGAACCAGGCCGACCTGTCGTACCAGTGGTATTTCGAGAAGGGCTCGCTGCTGTCGGCCAGCGTGTTCTATAAAAAGGTGGGCAGCTACATCGGCATCACCACCGATACCACCACGATCGACGGCCGCCAGGCCACGATCACGCGTTCGATCAACGGCGAAGGCGGCTACGTGCGCGGCCTGGAGCTTGCCTACCAGCAGGCGTTCACGATGCTGCCGGCGCCGTTCGACGGCCTGGGCATGGCGGCCAACTTCTCGTACAACGAAAGCAGCATCCGCGAATTCACCAGCAACTTCCCGATGGTGGGCCTGATGCGCCGTAACGGCGGCGTCACGCTGTGGTACGAGAAAGACGGTTTCGAGGCGCGCCTGCAGGCCAACTACCACAGCCCGTTCACGCGCATGCCGCGCTGGACGGCCGGCTACCTGGTCGAGAACGACGAAGAGACCTATGTCTCCGCCAACATCTCGAAATACCTGACGCCGCAACTGCAGCTGCACGTGGGCCTGGACAACATCACCAACCAGAAGGTGGTGCACACGCAGGCCGGCAACCAGTACATCCAGAACGTGATGGAATACGGCCGGCGCTACAACATCGGGCTGGCATACAAGTTCTGACCGCACACCGCCCCACCAGCCGCCGGCAACCCCGGCGGTTTTTTTATGGGCAACGCGAATTCAGGCTGTTGTAAAAATCGGGGGCGAAGCAGGGATTTCGGGAAGCCCTGCTTCCCGCCTGCGCAGCGGAGATGGCCTGCAGGCCATCTCTCCTTCTGTCCCCGTTATTGAATTTCCACGAGCCAGGGTGCCAAAGTTTCAGGCAAAAAAAAGCCGGCTCTGGGAGCCGGCTAAATCCAATTCTTAGAAAGAAGTGGAGGAGACAGGTGCAATTATGATGCGGTGCCGCATATTGATCCACTTTATTTTCATAATGCCTATCATTCCACTTGTGAATATCACGTGCTGGCGACGCACGTCACCACGGCATCGACCCGGTGCGCATCGCCCATGATGCCGGAACCATTGACGATCGAGCAGGTCTGGCCCTTCGGCTGCGCGAAGATCGTGATGCCATAGGCCGTGCCGACCGGAATGCTGGAGAATTCCGCCACCGGCGAGGCCACCGTCGGCGCCGCCAGGGACGAGCCGTTGATCAGCTGCAGGCCTTCGCCGGTCAGGCCCTTCACGGTCACCACCACGCTGTAGACATTCTGCGCGCAGGTGATCGGGATGGTGACCGCCTCGGTGCGGCCGGCGGTGCCCGACGTGTTCGGCGGCGTGCAGGTCATGTGCGCCGGCTGCTTGGTGATGACCACGTTGTAGGTGTCGCCGTAGTCGATGGTGCTCGGGAAGCTGAACGAGGTCGCGCCGACCGGGATCGTGATCGTGTCGTTGCCGTTCGTCAGTTCCATGCCCGCATTCGGCACGCCGGTCACATAACCGCCCGAGTTATAGAAATTGCCGCCGATCGTGAATTCCGTCTTGCCGCCGCAGCCCGCCAGTGCGAGTGCCGCTGCCAGCACCGCCGTGCCGAGGTATTTTGCTTTCATTGCATTCTCCAGATAGGTGGCGGTGTTCAGGAAGCGCGCGGAACGCACGAAACCGCGAGGTTCATCACGTCGCCCGACGGCATCGTGCCGGTGGGGTTGGCCACGCTGCAAGTGAGCCCTTCGGGTTGCTGCAGCACGGTCACGCCGTAAATGAAGCCGTCATACACTTTGCTGGGGAACGTGAAGGTGGTCGCATTGGCGGGAATCGTGGCGGTCACGCTGCCATTGGTCAGCACCAGCTGATCCTGCGTCAGGCCCGTCACGGAACCGCCCAGCTGGTAGGCGTTCGTGGTGCAGTAGACTTTCGGCTGCAGCGCGCTGTAATAGTTGGCCTTGATATTGGTGCTGCTGGCCTTTTCCACTTCGCACTTGGTGGCGGTGGCATCCTGCACGATCTCGATATTGATCGTGGAATCCTCGGCGATCAGGTTGGGGAAATAGGCGGTGGAGGCACCGGTGATGCTCGATCCCTGTGTCACTGTCACGGTCTGGTCGCCGTTCTTCAGGATCAGGCCCGGCTTGACAAGGCCATACACGGTAACCATCAGCGACAGGTTGCCGTTATCGTCGCCGCCGCAGCCGGCCAGCATCGCGGCGCACAGCGCGCCCGCAGTCGCGCGCGCATACATACTCTTCATAGCAATAACAATCTCCAAAACATGTAATCGGAAGCCGGGCGGCGGCTGAGCCGGAATCGGCGCTTATTTTAGTTCATTTGGCAAGGGGTGGCTCGCTAATCGTTGTAACAACGCGTTGGAACGGCGTGTGTCATTGCCGCGTTCACTCGACGCGCGCAATGGCGCATGACGCCAGGCGCCCCTGCAGGTGGCAGCGGTTTCGCACGGTGCCGTGGCGGTCGTGGACCGCCACGTTCCAGGCATCGGGTCCGGCGCGTTCCATCGTCATGAAACCGAAGCCGCCCTGCCACGCGCTGAAGGCGCCGATCGCGGCGCCGGGCGCCGGCTGCACCGCCGCCACATTTTCAGGCAGCGGCACCACGTCTTCCAGCGTGCCGGAAAAGCCGGCCACGAACTGGGTCGGATGATCCGTCCTGAAGCTGACGTGTTGCCACATATGCAAGTGGCCGGACAGCAGCGCCTGCACGCGCGGCGGCAGCAGCAGCGGATTGACGGCACCGAAGCTTTGCTGCAATCCGGCATCGCCCAGTTTCAGGTATGCCTGGCCGGCCTTGTCGACATCCGTGCCGATACCGAAGATCGGGTGGTGGTTCGCCAGCAGGTTCCAGGCGGCGCGCTGCGACAGCGCCTCGGTCTTCTGGTAGGCATCGCGGTAGCGCGCAAAGCCGGTATCGCCCGGTTTCAGGCCGCGCCACGACGTGGCGGCCGTATCCAGCACCAGCAGTTGCGCGTCGCCGCCCAGCGGCACCGCATACGGGTCGCTGTAGTCGCCGGTGGCATCGTCCTGCTGCGCGTTGCAGTCGCGGCCGGGCTGGGGCGCGCGCGGATCGAGGAAGCGCCACCACCCCTGGCCGGCCCTGGCGCAGCTCTCGTGGTTGCCGCGCACCATTACCCAGGGCGCGACGCGCAGCAGCGCTTCGGCGGGACGGAAGAAATCCTCGCGCCAGGCATCCCAGCCATAGCCCCACGGGCTGCCGGCACATCCCGCATTACCTTCCGGACAAGGATTTTCACGGTAGTGATAGTCGCCCACGTGGATCACCAGGTCCGGCTTCCAGCGCGCCGCGGCCGCCGTCACGGCGGCAAACGGGAATTGTTCGGGGTCGTTGCAGGGTTGCCAGGCGTGATCGGCCTTCTTCAGCCGGCAGCCGGTATCGCCGATCACGACGATGCGGCGCGCCTCGGGCGCGGGCACGGGGAGGGCGGCGCCGCCGACCGCGGCCGCGTTCGTGCCCGCCGGCAGCGGTGCTTCGCACGTCAGCACCGGAAAGGCCGATGGCTTCGAATCCTCCGGGCCGGACGCGGTCGGGCGCTGCGCGACCGTGGCCGGAGCCGCACGCACGGTCATCGGCACCGGCCGGCCATCGACGGCAAGCGTGGGACAGGCGGCAGCGGCCGTGATGACGCGCGCCGTGGCCGCACCCTGTTCGCCCAGCACCACGTAAGCCGACAGCACGTCCGGCGGCAGCGGCGCGGTCGAGGCGCAGCCGGCCAGGATGGCCGCCGCAAGCGATGCGGGCAGCAGGCGCCGCCGTGGATGCGGCGGCGGACGCAGTATGGAACGTAACAATGCGCGCAACAATGCACGCCACGATGTACGCATGTTCGGCCTCTCCGATAGTGACAGTTCGTTAATTTAGCACCGATGGCGGCGCCTCAGGCGGTAGCAAGGCGCCAGCGTGCCGGGCCTTAGCGGCCGGGCCGTGCGACAATGGGGCCATGAACGATATCGCACGACCCAAAGCCATTTTGTTCGACCTGGACGACACGCTGTGGCCGATCGGCCCCGTGATCGCCGAAGCGGAACTTGCGCTGCACGCATGGCTCGCCGAGCATGCGCCGAAAGTGGCGCAGACCTTCACCATCGAGGAGTTGCGGGCCCGCCGGATGGCGCTGCTGGCCGAGAAGCCGGAGCATCACCTGGACCTGATCGGCCTGCGCCGCGCCGCCCTGGAAGCGGCGTTTGCCCACGTGGGCGAAGACCTGGCCCGGCTCGACGGGGCGATCAGGCATTTTTCCGCCGCCCGCAATGCGGTCCAGCCCTACCAGGATGTCCTGCCGGGGCTGCAGCGCCTGGCGCAGAAAGTCACGCTCGGTTCGGTTTCGAACGGCAATGCCGACCTTGAAGTCATCGGCCTCGCCCACCATTTCAAGGTGTCGCTGGCCGCCAGCCGTTTCGGCAAGGCAAAACCCGATCCCGCCATTTTCCTGGCGGCGTGCAAGGCACTCGGCGTCGCGCCGCATGAAACCGTGTACGTGGGCGACGACCTGTTTCTCGATGTGCAGGGCGCGCAAAAAGCCGGCCTGAAAGCCGTGTGGATGAACCGCACCGGCAGCATGGCGCACCTGGAAGCAGGGATCGAGCCCGACGCGATCTGCCGGGATGTCGACGAGTTGATTGCGTGGCTGGAACAACAGTTGGTCGATTGAATTCCCGGTGCGCAACTTCCTGTGCATAATGAACGCTTAGCCTGTGAATTGATCATGCAACTCGATATTCGTGCCCAAACCCTGCTCAAAGCCCTCGTGGAGCGCTATATTGCCGACGGCCAGCCCGTGGGCTCGCGCGCGCTGTCGAAGATTTCCGGCCTTGACCTGTCGCCGGCCACGATCCGCAACATCATGGCCGACCTGGAAGAGCTCGGCTATGTCGCCAGCCCGCACACGTCCGCCGGCCGCGTGCCCACGCCGCGCGGCTACCGGATCTTCGTCGACACGCTGCTGACGGTGCAGCCGATCGACGAGAGCGCCGTCGAATCGCGGCTGCGGCCCCAGGCGCACCCGCCGCAAAAGCTGATCGCGAACGCGGCGCAGATGCTGTCGTCGCTGTCGCAGTTCGCCGGCGTGGTGCTGAGCCCGCGCCGCGAATCCGCGTTCCGGCAGATCGAATTCCTGCGACTGGGCGAAAAACGCATCCTGCTCGTGATCGTCGCGCCCGGCGGCGACGTACAGAACCGCCTGCTGCTGACGGATGTCGACTACACCCCGTCCGAGCTGGTGCAATCGGCCAATTTCATCAACCAGCACTACAGCGGCCTCGCGTTCGACGAGGTGCGCACCCGCATGCAGGGCGAACTGCGCCAGCTGCGCGACGACATGGGCCGCCTGATGCAGGCGGCGGTGGAGGCGGGCAGCGAAGCGATGGCCGACAGCAGCGACGACATGGTGATTTCCGGCGAACGCAACCTGCTGTCGGTCAGCGACCTGTCGTCGAACATGTCGTCGCTGCGGCAGATGTTCGACATGTTCGAGCAAAAGACGGGCCTGATGCAGCTGCTGGACGTTTCGTCGAAGGCTGCCGGCGTGCAGATCTTCATCGGCGGCGAATCGAACCTGATCCCGCTCGACGACATGAGCGTGGTGACCGCGCCTTATGAAGTCAACGGCCGAATCGTCGGCACGCTGGGCGTGATCGGGCCGACCAGGATGGCCTATGAGCGGGTGATCCCGATCGTGGATATCACGTCGCGGCTACTGTCGAACGCCCTGAGCCACGGCTGAGAGCCGCCAGCACAATAGCCCCATGTTCCAAAAACAGAAACGGCCCGCAAGGGCCGTTTCTGTTGGTGCCGGGTGTGCCTCAATGCCGGTGCGGGCAGTTCTCCTTCGTGCAACTGCCATAAATCGCCAGCGCGTGCTCGGCGATCCTGAAGCCGCGCTCGGCCGCGATGCGCTGCTGGCGGGCTTCGATTTCGTCGTCGATGAATTCCTCCACGCGGCCGCAGTCGAGGCACACGAGGTGGTCGTGGTGGGAACCCTGGTTCAGTTCGAAGATCGCCTTGCCGCTTTCGAAGTGATTGCGGTTCAACAGGCCGGCCTGTTCGAACTGCGTGAGCACGCGGTAAACGGTGGCAAGACCGACGTCCATGTTCTCGGACAGAAGAATCTTGTAGACGTCTTCGGCCGTCAGGTGACGCACGGCGCTGTTCTGGAAGATGTCGAGAATCTTCAGGCGCGGCAGGGTTGCCTTCAGGCCGCTGGCCTTCAAGTCGGTGGGGCTGTTACTCATGTTCGATGGTCGGTTTGGGCTGGAGTGCTTTATGATATAGCGTTTCGACACTTCTGCTCAATCGGATTTGAGGTTACTTATGCGCGTTACCCTGGCGTCACCGTTGTCTGTCTTGCACGTTTTTAAATCGCGCCTGCCCCTCGCGGCCGCGGGCGCCTGCGTGGCGCTCGCCCTCGGCGGCTGCGCCGGCAAGACCGTGCTCGGCCCGAAGGAAGGCGCCCAGGCGACCCAGCAAACCGGCACCGTCGTCGAGCCGTCGCAAGGCGCGGTAACGTCGCAGGCATCGCGGATCCAGAAATTCATGTGGTTCTTCTCGCCGTATCGCCCGGATATCCAGCAGGGTAACTTTGTGTCGAAGGAAATGCTGGCACAGCTGAAAACAGGCATGACGCGCGACCAGGTGCGTTTCATCATGGGTTCGCCGCTGCTGAACGACATCTTCCATGAGAACCGCTGGGATTACCCGTTCCGCCTCGAACGCGGCAATGGCGAGCTGACCACCAGCACGGTGGTCGTCCATTTCGACAAGGAAGGCAAGGTCGAGCGCTTCGAAGGCGGCGAGCTGCCGTCGGAACGCGAATACATCGCCCGCATCGCCGGCCCGATCAAGCAGTTCCAGAAAGACGAGAAGCGCAACAGCGAAAACCAGCCGGCCGCCGCGCGCGCGCCGCTGCCGAGCGGCCAGGATTCCGGCAACCGCAACCCGGTCGAAGTCACCACGCAGCCAGCCGGCCAATAAAAACAACAAGGAACCACATGACGACTCTGAACATTGCCATCGCCGGTGCCGGCGGCCGCATGGGCCGCATGCTCGTTGAAGCCGTGCTGAACGCCGATGACCTGCGCCTGTCCGGCGCGCTCGGCATCGCCGGCAGCGACGGCCTGGGCCAGGATGCCGGCGCATTCCTCGGCAAGGCCACCGGCGCGATCGTTACCGCCGACCTGGCCGAAGGCCTGCAAGGCGCGGACGTGCTGATCGACTTCACGCGCCCCGAAGGCACGCTGAAGCATGCCGAGTATTGCGCCGCGCACGGCATCAAGCTGGTGATCGGCACCACCGGGTTCGACGACGCCGGCAAGGCCGCCCTGAAGGCCGCCGCCGAAAAGACGGCGATCGTGTTCGCGCCGAACATGAGCGTGGGCGTCAACGTCACGCTCAAGCTGCTGGAACTGGCCGCGAAAAGCCTGTCCACCGGCTACGACATCGAAATCATCGAGGCGCACCACCGCCACAAGGTCGATGCGCCGTCCGGCACCGCCCTGAAGATGGGCGAAGTGATCGCCGACGCGCTGGGCCGCGACCTGAAGGAGTGCGCCGTCTACGGCCGCGAAGGCGTCACCGGCGAACGCGATCCGTCGACGATCGGCTTTGCCACGATCCGCGGCGGCGACATCATCGGCGACCACACCGTGCTGTTCGCCGGCACCGGCGAACGCATCGAGATCAGCCACAAGTCCAGCAGCCGCGCCGGTTACGCGCAAGGCTCGCTGCGCGCATCGCGCTTCCTGGCGGACAAGGCGACCGGCCTGTTCGACATGTACGACGTGCTGGGCCTGAACGGCTAAGTCCGGATACATGGATCACTTCACGTTCGCGGGTTACTGGGAACGGGGCGACGCGATCAGCCACGCGGTCGCCTACCTGCTGCTGGCGATGTCGCTGACGAGCTGGTTCTTCATCCTGTCGAAGGGCTGGATGGCATGGCGCGTGCGCCGCAGCGCGCACGTGGTGCGGCGCTTCTGGGATGCGCCCACGCTGCGCGATGGCGTGGCGGTCGTCGCCGCGGGCGATCCGGAAGGCATCTATGCCGCGCTGGCCGAACAGGGCACGGCGCTGGCCCCCGGGGCCGCCGGCGCCTCGCTCGGCATCGCGCCCGGCACGTCGCTCGGTACGTCGGTAGCGCATGCCGAGCGGGTCACGCGCCTGCTGCGCGATGCGATCCACCGTTCCACCGTTCGCCTGGAGTCGGGCCTGACCCTGCTGGCGTCGATCGCCTCCACCGCGCCGTTCGTCGGCCTGCTGGGCACCGTGTGGGGCATCTATCACGCGCTGGCGGCCGTGTCGTCGTCCGGCACCGTGGAAATCGACAAGGTGGCCGGCCCGGTCGGCGAAGCGCTGATCATGACCGGCGTGGGCCTGATGGTGGCCATTCCCGCCGTGCTGGCCTATAACGGCTTCAACCGCGTCAACCGGCTCACGCTCTCCGAGCTCGACGCGTTCGCCTACGACCTGCAGGCTTACCTGAACCAGGATTCGCGGTAACCGGAGGAGCGATGGCATTCGGCGCATTCAACCACCACCGGCAGAAGGAATCGATGGCCGACATCAACGTGACGCCGATGGTCGACGTGATGCTGGTGCTGCTGGTGATCTTCATCCTGTCCGCGCCGATGTTTACACACGCGGTGAAGCTCGACCTGCCGAAGGCGCAGGCGGCAAGCGCGCCGCAGCCGGCCGATGCGGTCAGGATCTCGATCGATGCCGAGGGCACCGTCTACTGGAACGATGAAGCGGTGCAACCGGCCCAATTGCAGCCGCGCCTGGCCACGGCCGCGCGGCGCGCACCGCAACCCGAACTGCAATTGCGCGCCGACCGCGCCACCCGCTACGAAGCGGTGGCGCAGCTGATGGCGGCGGCGCAGGAGGAAGGCTTGACGAAGCTGGTCTTCGTCACCGACCCCAAGGAAAAGACAAAAGGAACAAGATAATGGCCAGCACGACCCTGGACGGCGCGGCGATCCGCGACGAAGCAAGTTTTCATGCCGCCAGCCGCGCGGCATTCGGTTTCAACGACCACGTGGCCGCCTCGATGGATTCGTGGATCGACGCGCTGTCGTACCTGCGCGACGACGAGGGCATGACGAAATTCAGGCTGAAGGCGAACGAGGTGCTCGAAGTCGTCATCACGAACTCCGCTGCGCTGAAGGCCGCGGCGCCCGACCTGCTGGAAGAGATCGCGTTCTGCATCGGCGGCATCAACGAGCGCTACGAGGACTACGGCGAGAAGCCGGCGCTCAAGCTCGTGCTGAAGTAACACCGGCAAGACGCCGGCGGGAGACCCGGGACAGACCCCTGTATCCAGGAAATTCCCTGGAAACAGGGGCGATGGAAGCAGGGCGGTGCCGCGATGCGGCGGTCGCGCGTTTTGTCCCGGTATGCGGGGCTGGAATCAGGCCGGCTTCTCGCCCGGCGCCAGGGTCAGCACATCGAACCCGGTCGCCGTGACCGTCACCATGTGCTCCCACTGCGCCGACAGCGAGCGGTCCGCGGTGACCACGGTCCAGCCATCGGGCAGCGCGCGGGTACCGTGCTTGCCGGCGTTGATCATCGGTTCGATCGTGAACACCATGCCCGGCTCCAGCTTCAGGCCCATGCCGGGCCGGCCGTAGTGCAGCACCTGCGGTTCTTCGTGGTAGACCATGCCGATGCCGTGGCCGCAGTAATCGCGCACCACGGAGAACCCGGCGTTCTCGGCCACCATCTGGATCGCGTGGCCCACGTCGCCCAGCGTGGCGCCCGGCTTCACGGCACGGATGCCGGCCCACATCGCGTCATACGTCACTTCGCACAGCTTGCGCGCGGCCTTGCCGACATTGCCCACGTAGTACATGCGGCTCGTATCGCCGAACCAGCCGTCCTTGATCACGGCCACGTCGATGTTGATGATGTCGCCGTCCTTGAGGATCTTCTTCGGCGTGGGGATGCCATGGCAGACCACCTCGTTGACCGACGTGCACACGGTCTTCGTGAAGCCGGCATAGCCCACGTTCGCCGGAATCACCTGCAGCACGTTGACGATGTATTCGTTGCACAGCTTGTCCAGGTACTCGGTGGAGACGCCGGGCTGAACGTGCGGGCCGATCATCGTCAGCACGTCCGCCGCCAGCTGGCCGGCGATGCGCGACATTTCCACCTGTTCGGGCGACTTGATCAGGATGGCGTCGTTGTTCTTCTTACGCATCGTGCAGCGCCTCTCCCTTTACCGGGGTCAGGCGCAGCGGGCCCTGGCCCGTTTCGCCGCGCAGCAGCAGCTGGCACAACTCGCTGTAGTTCAGATCGGGATTGGTTTCGGCCAGCAGGCCGATGCGGAGCCAGTGCTCGGCCTGCGCATTGATCGAGCGGCTCAGTGCGCCGCTGGCGATGCGTAGGTTTTCATGCATCTGGTCGGAAATTTTTACGATGCCCATGATATCCTAAATATACGGTCTATATACGAACCGTATATTAACATATCGTCGGGTACGGCGTCAGCGCACGGCTTTCGGGTCGAAGTGGGGATTGTAGATGAGGCCCAGCACGTTGCCGAACGGATCGGCCAGTTCTACGACCTTGATACCGTCGCCAACATCCTGCAGCGGCCAGTGAGTGCTTGCTCCCAGTCCGACGATCCGCGCCGCTTCCGCTTCGATATCGTCGACGCCCCAGTACACCTTGCTGCCGGCCTTGCCCGGCTCGTCCTTCGGCGTCAGGCCCAGTTCGAAGCCGCCGATCGCGTAGCCCACGTAGAACGGCTCGTCGAAATAGGGCGCGGTACAGAATACTTCGGTGTACCACGCCTTGGCGGCGGACAGGTCCCTGACGGGATAGATGGCGGTGCGCAGTCCGTTGATCATGATGGTCTCCTTTGGTTGTCAAAGGAGCATGATGCCATCGCTGCGCGGCACCGGATTGTAAAAATGGAAGGTGCAAAACGAAGGTTCGCCGGCGGAGGGCTACAGGCCACCCGGCGTGCCGTCGGCGAAATCGCGAAAATCCCGGATCAGGTGCGACTGGTCGAAGTAGCCGCAATCGGTGGCCAGGGCGGCCAGGTTGCCGTCGCGGGAAGGTTCGCGCAGTAGCGCCAGTGCGCGGCGGAACCGGCAGATACGCGCGAACAGCTTGGGGGTGAGACCCACCTGCTGCCGGAACTGCAGGGCCAGGTGCTGGCGCGAGACCCGCAGCGTGCCCGCCAGCGCTTCGACCGGCATGGCGCCGTGGGCGGCTTCGATCGCGGCCACGGCGTGCAAGCCCAGCGATCCGGGTGACGAAAGCGGCGCGTCCGCCAGCCGCCGCAGCAGTTCCCGTTCGACCAGGGCGATCCGCTGCCGGTCGGTCAGCTCGTGCGTCCACAATGCATCGTCGAGCCGGTCGGCCGTGGCGCGCCCCCACAGTCCGGCGATCTCGGCGCGGGCATCCGTCAGCGGGTGCAGCGGCATGCCAAGGAACAGGCCCGCGGCACCGGGCTTGAAGCGCACCGCGACCGTCCGCACCGGCCGGGCAGCCGGCACCAGGAACGAGGCGCTCATCATGCCGACCGCGAAGGCTTGCCGGCCGTCCTGCCACAGGATGTCGATGCAATTGTCGGGCAGCACGCGGTGCACGTGCGGTGCCGCCGCGGAGACGGGCGCGGTCACGCGTGCCGTCCACATGCATGCCACGTGCGCCCGCAGCGCGGGATGCGGTGGATACTCTCGATAGGTCATGTTGAACGCAACGTGGATGAATGTGACGGGCGCTCCCGTGGCCGGCGCGCCCGAACCGGCCAGTCCGAAGCCGGCGGGACTTATACAAGTATAATGTCCGGTTCATATCCATTCACCGTTTCCACTTTCTGCATCCATCATGCAAGACAAATATAGTCCCGCCGACGTTGAAAAAGCCGCCCAATCGCACTGGAAGGCGATCGATGCCTATAAAGCCGTCGAAAACGACCCGCGTTTCCCGAAGGGCAAGTACTACGCCTGCTCGATGCTGCCTTACCCGTCCGGCAAGCTGCACATGGGTCACGTGCGCAACTATACGATCAACGATGTGATGTACCGCTACCTGCGGATGAACGGCTACAACGTGCTGATGCCGATGGGCTGGGATGCGTTCGGCATGCCGGCGGAAAACGCGGCGATGGCGAACAACGTGCCGCCGGCGCAATGGACGTACTCGAACATCGCCCACATGCGCGCGCAGATGGAAATGATGGGCCTGGCCATCGACTGGTCGCGCGAGATGACGGCCTGCAAGCCCGAATACTACAAGTGGAACCAGTGGATGTTCCTGAAGATGCTCGAGAAGGGCATCATCTACAAGAAGACCGGCACCGTGAACTGGGACCCGGTGGACCAGACCGTGCTGGCCAACGAGCAGGTGGTCGACGGCCGCGGCTGGCGTTCCGGCGCGCTGATCGAAAAGCGCGAGATCCCGATGTACTATGCGCGCATCACCGATTACGCCGAAGAGCTGCTGGACTTCGTTGACAACAAGCTGCCCGGCTGGCCCGAGCGCGTGCGCATCATGCAGTCGAACTGGATCGGCAAGTCGACCGGCGTGCGCTTCGCCTTCCCGCACACGATCGCGGGTGACGACGGCCAGCCCATCGGCGACGGCAAGATGTACGTGTTCACCACGCGGCCTGACACGATCATGGGCGTCACGTTCTGCGCGGTAGCCGCCGAGCATCCGCTGGCCACGCATGCGGCCCGGAACAATCCGGAACTGCAAGCCTTCATCGCCGAGTGCAAGATGGGTTCCGTGATCGAGGCCGACATGGCCACGATGGAAAAGAAGGGCATGCCGACCGGCCTGTCCGTGACCCACCCGCTGACCGGCGAACAGGTGGAAGTCTGGATCGGCAACTACGTGCTGATCACCTACGGCGACGGCGCCGTGATGGGCGTGCCGGCGCACGACGAGCGCGATTTCGCGTTCGCGAAAAAATACGACCTGCCGATCAAGCAGGTGATCACCACCGCCGACAGCAAGGAATACTCGACCGAAGCCTGGCAGGAATGGTATGGCGACAAGGCCGCTTCCGTTGTCATCAACTCCGGCAAGTACGACGGCCTGAAATACGCCGAAGCCGTGGATGCGGTGGCCGCCGACCTGGCCGCGCTGGGCCTGGGTGAAAAGAAGGTCACGTTCCGCCTGCGCGACTGGGGCATCTCGCGCCAGCGCTACTGGGGCACGCCGATCCCGATGATCAACTGCGCCGATTGCGGCGCCGTGCCGGTGCCCGAAAAAGACCTGCCGGTGGTGCTGCCGGAAGACTGCGTGCCGGACGGCACGGGCAACCCGCTGAACAAGCACGAAGCCTTCCTCAAGTGCGACTGCCCGCAGTGCGGCAGGCCGGCGCGCCGCGAGACCGACACGATGGACACGTTCGTCGATTCGAGCTGGTACTACATGAAATATACGTCGCCCGGTTCGGATGCGATGGTCGATTCCCGCAACGACTACTGGATGCCGATGGACCAGTACATCGGCGGCATCGAGCACGCCGTGCTGCACCTGCTGTACGCGCGCTTCTGGACGAAAGTGATGCGCGACTTCGGCCTGGTGAAGTTCGACGAGCCGTTCACCAACCTGCTCACGCAGGGCATGGTGCTTAACGAAACCTACTATCGCGAAGAAGCGTCGGGCAAGAAGACCTGGTACAACCCGGCGGACGTGGAACTGACCACCGACGACAAGGGCCGTCCGGTCTCGGCGCTGCTGAAGGCGGACGGCCAGCCGGTACTGATCGGCGGCACCGAGAAGATGTCGAAGTCGAAGAACAACGGCATCGACCCGCAGGCGCAGATCGAGCAGTACGGCGCCGACACGGCCCGCCTGTTCACGATGTTCGCCTCGCCGCCGGAGCAGACGCTGGAATGGTCGGGCAGCGGCGTGGAAGGCGCGAACCGCTTCCTGCGCCGTGTCTGGGCCTACGCCTACGCGCAGAAGGACCGCGTGGCCGCCGCCGGCGCCACCGTGACCGCGGCGGCAACCACCGATGCGGGCAAGGCGCTGCGCCGCGAACTGCACAAGGTGCTGCAGCAGGCCGATTACGACCTGAAGCGCATCCAGTACAACACCGTGGTATCGGCCTGCATGAAGATGCTGAACACGCTGGAGTCGGCCAAGCTGGACGATTCCGCCGCGTATGAAGTCGAAAATTCGGCCGTGATCTCCGAAGGCCTGTCGATCTTCCTGCGTCTGCTGAACCCGGTCGCGCCGCACATCACGCACGCGCTGTGGGCGGAGCTGGGCTATGCCGCCGCCAACAAGGACATCCTCGATACCGCCTGGCCGCAGGTCGACCCGGCCGCGCTGGAACAGTCCGAGATCGAGATGATGATCCAGGTGAACGGCAAGCTGCGCGGTTCTGTCAAGGTGCCGAAGATTGCCGACAAGGCGGCGATCGAAGCCGCCGCGCTGGCCGAGGAAAGCGTGCAGAAGTTCATCGAAGGCACGCCGAAGAAGGTCATCGTGGTGCCGGGCAAGCTGGTCAACATCGTGGTGTAAGGCATATGACGACGACTCTGAAGGGATTCCTCCGCAATACAGTGCTGGTGGGCGCGCTGGCCGGTACGGCCATGTCGCTGAGCGCCTGCGGCTTCCACCTGCGCGGCTCGGGCGGCAACTACACGCTGCCGTTCGCGTCGATGTATGTCGGCCTGCCCGAGTCGTCGCCGCTGGCGATCGACCTGAAGCGCAATATCCGCGTCAACGGCAGCACGACCGTCGCCAGCGATGCGCAGTCGGCCGACGCCGTCATCGAGGTCATCACCGACCCGGAAAAGACACGCAGCAAGTCGATCCTGTCGCTGAACAGCGCCGGCCGCGTCAGCGAATACCTGCTGGCGTATAACATCGTGTTCCGCGTGAAGGACAAGGCCGGCCGGGAACTGCTGGGCCCCACGCAGATCTCGCTGACCCGTCCGATCACGTTCAGCGAAACGCAACTGCTGGCGAAGGAACAGGAAGAAGCGCAGCTGTACCGCGACATGCAGAAGGACCTGGTGCAGCAGATGATGCGCCGGATGGCGGCGATCAAGCCCTCGCGTCCCGATGCGCATCCCACCAGCACGGTCAGCCCGCTGACGTTGCCGGGCGTGGTGTCGCCGGGTTCGGTGGCCGCGCCTTCGGGCGCGCCGTCCTCCACGGCCACGACGACGGTGCCGTCGTCCGCGCCGGCGGAGAAAGCCACGGAGCCGGCGCTGCCGAGCCGCCAGGAGTAGCATGCAACTGCGCGCTGATGCGCTGGACGGCCACCTGGCCAAGTCCCTGGCGCCGCTGTATGTGATCACGAGCGACGAGCACCTGCTGGCGCTGGAGGCGGCGGACAAGATCCGCCGCACCGCGCGCGCCCGGGGTTTCACCGAGCGCGACGTGCTCACGGTGGAACGCAGCTTCAAGTGGGGCGAGCTGCTGGCGGCCAACCAGGAGCTCTCGCTGTTCGGCGACAAGAAGCTGATCGAGTTGCGTATCCCCACCGGCAAGCCGGGCAAGGATGGCGGCGCCGCGCTGCAGGCTTACGTGAAAAACCTGTCGCCGGACAATCTCACGATGATCACGCTGCCGAAGCTGGACTGGCAGACGGCCAAGGCGGCATGGGTGACGGCGCTGCAGGCGGCGGCGGTGTACATCGACATTCCCAACGTGGAGCGCGCGCAGCTGCCGAACTGGATTTCGCTGCGGCTTTCGATGCAGGGGCAGAGCGCCGACCGGCAAAGCCTCGATTTCATCGCCGACCGCGTCGAGGGCAACCTGCTGGCGGCGCACCAGGAGATCCAGAAGCTGGGCCTGTTGCACGAGCCGGGCAAGCTCACCTACGAACAGGTGCACGACGCCGTGCTGAACGTGGCGCGCTACGACGTGTTCAAGCTGTCCGAGGCGATGCTGGGCGGCGACCCGGCCCGGCTGGTGCGCATGCTCGAAGGGCTGAAAGGCGAGGGCGAGGCGCTGCCACTGGTGCTGTGGGCAGTCTCCGAGGAAATCCGCACGCTGCTAAAATTGAAGGCAGGGATGGCGCAGGGCCGACCGCTGGCGGCGCTGCTGAAGGAATACCGGATCTGGGGGCCGCGCGAGCGCATGATGGAACCGGCGTTGCGCCGCGTTTCGCAGGCAACGCTGGAAGCGGCGCTGCGGCAGGCCGCCCAGGTCGACAGGATGGTCAAGGGCTTGCGCGCCAAGGCGTTCGCCGGCGACCAATGGGATGCCATGCTGCAGCTGGCGCTGAAGGTGGCACGAGGGTAGCACGAGGATAATCATGAGCACGATGAACGAAGCCGAAGTCAAAGAGTACATGGAAGCGCTGGGCAAACGCGCCCGCGCCGCCTCGCGCGCCATGGCGCGCGCCGACAGCGCCACCCGCAACCGGGCCCTGAGCCTGATCGCCGATGCGATCGAGCGCGAAGCCGGAGCGCTGCGCGCGGCCAACGGGCAGGACCTGGAAGCGGCCCGCGCCAACGGCCTGGCGCCGGCGATGGTGGACCGCCTGACCCTGTCGGACAAGGCCATCGCCACGATGGTCGAAGGCCTGCGCCAGATCGTCGCGCTGCCCGACCCGGTGGGCGAGATCTCGAACATGAAAACGCGCCCGACCGGCATCCAGGTCGGACAGATGCGCGTGCCGCTGGGCGTCATTGGCATCATCTACGAAGCGCGGCCGAACGTCACGGTGGATGCGGCCGGCCTGTGCATCAAGAGCGGCAACGCCACGATCCTGCGCGGCGGCTCGGAAGCGATTCACTGCAACCGCGCGCTGGCGAAGATCGTCAAGGAAGGCCTGGCCGGCGCCGGCCTGCCGGAAGACGGCGTTCAGGTCGTCGATACCACCGACCGCGCCGCCGTGGGCGCGCTGATCACGATGCCGCAATACGTGGACGTGATCGTGCCGCGCGGCGGCAAGGGCCTGATCGCACGGCTGATGGAAGAAGCCACGGTGCCGATGATCAAGCACCTGGACGGCATCTGCCACGTGTACATCGATGCGAAGGCCGACCTGCAGAAGGCGCTGGACATCGGCTTCAACGCCAAGTGCCACCGCTACGGCACGTGCAACACGATGGAAACGCTGCTGGTCGAGCGCTCGGTGGCGCCAGCGGTGCTGCCGGCGCTGGCGAAACTGTACCTGGCCGAGGGGGTCGAACTGCGCGCCGACGACGAAGCGTTCGCGATATTGAACGCCGCCGCCTACCCGCACCTGGCGCATGCGAGCGAACAGGACTGGGCCACCGAATACCTGGCGCCGATCCTGGCCGTGCGCGTGGTGGACGGCATCGATGCGGCGATGGACCATATCAACACCTGGTCCTCCAAGCATACCGAGGCGATCGTGACCGAGGACTACAGCGCCGCGATGCGCTTCCTGCGCGAAGTGGACAGCGCCTCGGTGATGGTCAACGCATCGACCCGCTTCGCCGACGGTTTCGAATACGGCCTGGGCGCCGAGATCGGCATCTCGAACGACAAGCTGCATGCGCGCGGACCGGTCGGGCTGGAAGGGCTGACGTCGCTGAAGTACGTCGTGTTCGGCCACGGCGAAGTACGCAAGTAACGTCATGCAGGTACGGTTGCGCAAGTACCGTTGCGCCAACAAGGCTACATAAAAGGATCTCCATGCTGTGGGTTAAAGCGCTGCACATCGTCTTCATCACTTCCTGGTTCGCCGGGCTGTTCTACCTGCCGCGCATCTTCGTCAACCTGGCGCAGGAAGCGCCCGGCCCGACGACCGAGCGCCTGCTGCTGATGGCCCGCAAGCTGTACCGGTTCATGACGATGCTGGCGGTGCCGGCCATCGTGTTCGGCCTGGTCCTCACATGGATGCAATACCACTCGCCGGAAGGCATGAAGCTGCCCGGCTGGCTGCATGCCAAGCTGACCTTCGTGGTGCTGGCGCTGGGCTATCACCACGCATGCGGCTCGCTGCTGAAGAAATTCGAGCGCGGCACGAACAAGCGCGGCCACGTGTTCTACCGCTGGTTCAACGAAGTGCCCGTGCTGCTGCTGGTGGCGATCGTGATCCTGGTGGTCGTCAAGCCGTTTTGAGTAGCGCAACAGCATTTTCACCCAACGGCAACTGCCGGGGTCAGACCCGCCGGGTCTGACCCCAGGTTTCGCCTCTGGGGTCAAGAGAGGCACTGGCGGCTTGCCAGTGCTGGAGCAATTGTTTTTCAACGGACAAAGGGTACCCCCATGACTTCCTATTTCTGCCCATGCCCGCGCGGCATGGAAGTGGCGCTGGCCGAGGAACTCCTCGAGATCGCGCAAACCACGCAAAGCCCCACGCTGAAGGTGCACAACCAGGTGCCGGGCGGCGTGCACTGCTCGGGCGACCTGTATGACGCCTACCGCATCAACCTGCATTCGCGCATCGCCTCGCGCGTGCTGATGCGGATGGGCGTGTGCCATTACCAGAACGAAAACGACATCTACGACCTCGTGCTCGCGCAGCCGTGGGAAGAATGGTTCGGCGTGGACCACACGATCCGCGTCGACGTCACGGCCATCAAGTCGCCGCTGAAAAGCATCGAGTTCACCACGCTGAAGATCAAGGATGCCGTCTGCGACCGCTTCCGCGACATGTACAACAAGCGCCCGTCGGTCAACACGCGCGAGCCGGACATGCGGATCGCCGGCTTCCTCGACCAGCGCCAGTTCATCGTCTACCTCGATACGTCCGGCGAGGCGCTGTTCAAGCGCGGCTGGCGCACCGAGACGGGCGACGCGCCGCTGCGCGAGAACCTCGCGGCCGGCCTGCTGCGCGTTTCCGGCTGGAAGCCGGGCATCCCGCTGTTCGACCCGATGTGCGGTTCCGGCACGATCCTGTGCGAGGCGGCGCAGATGGTGCAGGGCATCCCTCCCGGCGCGCGCCGCCAGTTCGCGTTTGAAAAGTTCCACGACTTCGATCCGGCGCCGTGGCAGGAAATGAAGGCGGCGATCAAGCCCAATCCGCTGCCGGCCGAGCCGACGATCTTCGGCTCCGACATCTCGGGCGACATGGTGGCAATGACGCGCCATAACCTGCGCAACGCCGGTATCCTGTTCGAAGTGCCGTTGAAGCAGATCGAGGCGCAGCAGGTGCAGCCGCCCGTTGCGAACCTGGACGGCGCGCCGGGCATCGTGCTGACGAATCCGCCGTATGGCGAGCGGATCGGCGTACGGGGCGACAGCACGATGCCCGAAGACGAACTGGCGAAGTCGTTCTATGCCGATCTGTCGAAGACGCTGAAGCAGCGCTTCGCCGGCTGGACGGCCTACCTGTTCACGGCCGACCTGAACCTGCCGAAGCTGCTGCGCCTGAAGGAATCGCGCAAGACGCCGTTCTTCAACGGCGCGCTGGAATGCCGCCTGTTCCGCTTCGACATGGTGGCCGGCTTCAACCGGCGCGAGGAAGCGAAACCGAAAACCGAAGAATAAGCTCGACCGGCTGGCGTGCCGGCATGGTCGGATGTAACGTGAATAAAAACCAGAACAGCCCATGCTCCCCGATACGCCAGCCAACCTTCCGCCCGACCCGGTTCCGCCCGTCCCGCCCCGCAGGAAGCCGCATACCCGCCCGCTGAGCCAGACCGGCCTGGCCATCGTGCTGGCCGCGCTGTCGATGCTGGGCCCGTTCTGCATCGATGCCTACCTGCCCGCCTTCCCCGAGATCGGCCAGTCGCTCGGCGCCTCGCCGATCGAGGTGCAGCAAAGCCTCACGGCCTACATGCTGGCTTTCGCGGGGATGGTGCTGTGGCATGGCGCGCTGTCCGATGCGTTCGGCCGGCGCAATGTGATCCTGGTGTCGCTGATCCTGTTCGCGATCGGCACGATCGGCTGCGCCGCCGTCCACAGCGTGCAATACCTGTGGGTGTTCCGCGTACTGCAGGGGGTGTCGGCCGGCGCCGGCGTGGTGGTCGGGCGGGCGATCATCCGCGACCTGTACCATGATGCCGAGGCGGCCCGGCTGCTGTCGCTGGTCACGATGATCTTCGCGATCGCACCAGCGCTGGCGCCCATCATGGGCGGCTTCATCGTCAAGTTCTTCGACTGGCGCGCGATCTTCCTGGTGCTGTTCGTGTTCTCGATCGGCTTGTTCGTCGTCTGCTGGCGGCGCTTGCCGGAAACGCTGCCGCTCCACAAGCGCCAGCCGTTCAATCCCAGCTTCCTGTGGGGCAGCTACAAGCAGATCCTCGGTTCGCCGCTGTTCCACCTGAAGTCGCTGATCGTGGCGCTGAACTTCGCCGGCCTGTTCGTCTACATCACGGCGGCGCCCGAGTTCCTGCCGAAACAGCTGCACCTCGGGCCGGACCAGTTCGGGTGGCTGTTCATTCCTTCCGTGTCCGGCATCTTCACCGGCGCGCTGTTCGCCAACCGGCTGGCCGGCAAGATCACGTTCGAACGCCAGATCGCCATCGGTTTCTGTTTCCTGCTTTCCGCCGCCACCATCAACGTGGCGTATCACCTGTTCATGCCCCCTTCGGTGCCCTGGAGCGTGCTGCCGCTGTTCTTCTACACGTTCGGCATGTCGGTGGTGGGGCCGGCCGCCACGCTGATGGCGCTGGACCTGTTCCCGCACATCCGCGGTACCGTGGCGTCGTGCCAGTCGTTCGAGACCACGCTGGCCGGTGCGATCGTGGCCGGCGTGGTGGCGCCGGCGCTGGCCGGCTCGGTGCTGTGGCTGGCGACCGGCCAGCTGGCATTCACCGCATCCGCGCTCGGATTGTGGCTGGTGGCGCGCGTGGTCCGGCGCAACCACGCGTCGCGTGCTGTTGAGCAACAATAACTCTGCATAAACAAGCGATTAGAAGTTGTTTTCATGCAAGTGACTAGCAATGTGTGCTACGATAAACCGATGTTGCGTTGAGTAAATATTTGTCAACTTAATTGACGACATCATAAAACTATAAGAAATCATCAGGGTGGCATGCCGTTGGGGCAGGACTGCCTGTTTCCGGGAAGAAGTACACTGCGGCGTGCCACGATGCATCAACCAGACCACGATATTCGCAACCGCCTGCTGACCGCGCGGCTGCCGGCCATGCCGCAGATCCTGATCAGGCTGATCGAGATATTGCAGCGGGACGACACCGGCATGCCCGAACTGGCGGCGCTGATCGCCAAGGATGCGGGGATGACGGGCAAGATCCTGTCCGTTGCCAACAGTTCCGCCTACCATCGCGCCAGCCGCACCGCCGGGCTGGAGCCGGCGCTCGCCGCGCTCGGCACGGACATGATCAAGACGCTGGTGATCAGCGAATCCGTCTTCCAGACCTTCAACAGCTTTCCCCATGCCGGCAGCGCCGACCTGCGCGCGTTCTGGAAGCATGCGCTGGGCGCCGCCGTCGTTGCGCGCGATATCGCTCGGATGATGAACTATCCGCACGTCGAGGAAGCCTACCTGGCCGGCCTGCTGCACAACGTGGGCCGCCTGGCGCTGCTGGCCGCCGCGCCGCGCGACTACGGCGTGAACTTCATGGCGCGCGACGACGCCGACCTGTGCGCCGTCGAACAACGCACGCTGCAGATCACGCATGCCGAGGCGGGCGCATGGCTGATCGAGCGCTGGGACCTCGATTCGTTCCTGGCCGACAGCGTGCTGTATCACCATGAACCGGTCGAACGCCTGGCACCGGCGCATCCGCTGATCCGCATCGTGCGGCTGGCGCACCTGCTCGTGCATCACCCGGAAGCCGGCGACATGACCGGCACCATGGCGGGCTACTGCGGGCTTGCGCCGCGCGACCTGGATGCGATCCAGAAAGGCGCCGCGCGCCAGGTGCAGAAGGCGGCCGATTACCTGGGCATCGACCTGGCAGGGGCGGACGACGTGCCCGCGCTGCCGGCCGTGATGCCGGCGCCGCCGGTGGACCCGGTGCAGGCGCGCCTGCAGGAAGAAATGCGCAACATGATGCTCGTCGCCGAGATGGGCCAGGCGTTCGCGCGCCAGCAAAAGCATGGCGAGGCGGCATTGCTGGACGCGGTCACGCGCTCGGCGCGCATCCTGTTCGACCTCGGCACCACCATCGTGCTGCTGCAGGATCCCGCCGGAACCGCGCTGGCCGGCGCCGCCGCGAGCGGGCAGCAGGGGCGTCTCGCCGGCTTTTCGATCCCGCTGGGCCGCGGCGGCTTGATCGCCGCGGCCGCCGCGGCCGGGGAGCCGGTGCTGCTCACGCGCGGCGCGCAGCCGCTGGGCATCGCCGAGGAACAGCTGTTCCGCATCCTCGGCACCGAAGCGATGGTGTGCGTGCCGCTGGCCACCGGCCAGCGCCGCGTGGGCGTGCTGCTGGGCGGCGTGGCGCCATGGCAGCTCCCGGCGCTGCAGCGGCGCGAGCGCTTCCTGCAGGCGTTCGGCGGCCAGGCCGCGGCCGCGCTGGCGGCGGCGGGGGCCGAACAGGGCGAAGCGCAGCGCCGCATCGAGCATGTGGCGCAGGAATACCGCGATGCGTCGCGCCGCGTGGTGCACGAGGTGAACAATCCGCTGTCGATCATCAAGAACTACCTGTCCGTGCTCGATGACAAGCTGGCGCGGCGCGAGCCGGTCGTTGCCGAGATGTCGGTCCTGAACGAAGAGATCGACCGCGTGGGCCAGCTGATCCACGGCCTGGCGGACATGCAGCCATCCGGGGGCGGCGGCGTGACGAACATCGCGCGCGTGGTGGACGATGTGCTGCGTCTGTTCCGCACCACCGGTTTCATTCCGGCGGCGGTGCAGGTGCTGGTGCGCATGCAGGACGACCCGGCCGAGATCGAGGGCGATGCCGATATGCTGAAGCAGGTTCTCGTCAACCTGGTGAAGAACGCGGTCGAGGCCATGCCGGCCGGCGGCCGGATCGAGATCGCGAACCGCGGGCACCTGGTGCGCGAGCGCAGGCTGTACGTGGAACTGGTGGTGGCCGACAGCGGCCCGGGCCTGGCACCGGACGTGCTGGCCAACCTGTTCGCGGAAACAAGGAGCACCAAGGAAGGCCGGCATCATGGCCTCGGGCTGTCGATCGTGCACGGCCTGGTGCAGAAACTGAACGGGCACATTTCCTGCCGCAGCGGCCGGGATGGCACCACCTTTGAAATCCTGCTGCCGGCGCGCGGCAGGGATACCAGGCTCGCGGTGCTGCCCGCGCGCGAAATGGACGTAATCACAGGCGCGAATACAGGCGCGAATACGGACGCAATCCAAGGATGAACGTGAACCACGACCCGGGCCACCCCGCCCACCTGCCGCGCCTGCTGCTGGTCGACGACGAGCCACGCCTGCTGTCCTCGCTGTACGAACTGCTGCGCGACCGCGACTATCACCTGGTGACGGCCACCTGCGGCGGCGAGGCGCTGGAGCACCTGGAACGCATGGCGTTCGACCTGGTGCTGCTGGACCTGCGCCTGCCCGATATCGGCGGGCACCAGATCATGGACATCATCAACGCCAGGCACTACGACTGCGACGTCATCGTGATGAGCGGCGAGACCGGCATCGATGCCGCGATCGGCGCGCTCAAGCGGGGTGCCTATGACTACCTGCGCAAACCGTACAGCCGCGAAGAGCTGCTCAAGACGGTGGAGAACGCACTGCAGCAGCGCCGCCTGGCCGCCGACAACGGGCGCATCGCCGAACGGCTGGAAACCTCGGAAAAGATGTACCGCTACCTGGTGGACAGCTCGCCGGACATCATCTACACGCTGGACCACGAAGGCCGCTTCACGTTCGTCAACGACCGTGCCTGGCAGTTGCTGGGCTTTACGCGCGAAGAGCTGATCGGCAAGCATTACTCGTTCGTGGTGCACGATGAAGACCTGGACCGCGCGCGCTATGTCTTCAACGAGCGCCGGGTGGACGAGCGCGCATCGCGCAACGTGGAGTTGCGGTTGAAGTGCAACACGGTGCACGGCGCCGCCAACGGCGAGCGCACGTTCACCAACACGCTGATGACGATCTCGCTGAACGCGGTCGGCATGCACCTGCCCGAAGGCGCCACGGCAAAGCACCGGCAGCGCGAATTCTTCGGCACCTACGGCGTGGCGCGCGACATCACGGACCGCAAGCGCGCCGAGGAAATGATTTCCTACCAGGCCTATCACGATATCCTGACGGACCTGCCGAACCGCATGCTGTTCAAGGACCGCCTCAGCCTGGCCGTGATCCAGGCCAAGCGCAAGCGGAGCGAGCTGGCCGTGATGTTCATCGACCTGGATCGCTTCAAGCTCGTCAACGATACGCTGGGCCATGTGAAGGGCGACGAGCTGCTGCAGCAGGCCGCCCAGCGGCTGAAGGGCTGCCTGCGCCGCGGCGACACGCTGGCGCGCCAGGGCGGCGACGAGTTCACGATCGTGCTGCCCGAACTGCGCGACCATGCCGATGCCAAGGCCCTGGCCGAGAAGTTCCTCGACACGCTGCAAAAGCCGTTCGATCTCGACGGCCACGTGGTGCACATCTCGGCATCGATCGGTATCGCCGTCTACCCGAACGACGGCGAAACGATCGACGAACTGCTGCGCCATGCCGACATCGCGATGTACCAGGTGAAGGCGCTGGGCAAGAACGGCCACAGCTTCTACCACGCCTCGATGCTGGACATGTCGCACCAGAAGATCGCGCTCGAACAGGCGCTGCGCCGCGCGCTCGAGAACGGCGAGCTGGAAATGTATTACCAGCCGCAGGTGGATGTGGCGACCGGCCGCATCATCGGCGCCGAGGGGCTGATGCGCTGGAATCATCCGCAGCGCGGCCTGCTGTCGGCCGGCGAATTCCTGCCGTTCGCGGAAGAGAACGGCCTGATGCTGCCGCTGTCGGACTGGATGCTGGGCGCACTGTGCGGCGACCTGCTGGCATGGAACGAAGCCGGCGGCAACGCGCTGCGGATGTCGCTGAACCTGTCGCCGCAATACCTGGACCGCGGCGACTTCTTCGAGAAGATGCGCAGCGCGCTGACGCGCTTCGGCATCTCGCCGGCGCAGATCGAAGTGGAAATCACCGAGAACATCTGCATCCGCAATCCGCAATACGCGATCGAACAGCTCAACAAGCTGTGCCAGCTGGGCGTGTCGGTGGCGATCGACGACTTCGGCACCGGTTATTCGTCGCTGGCTTACCTGCACCGGTTCCCGATCCACACGATCAAGATCGACCAGAGCTTCGTGAAGGAGATCCACGACGGGAACGGGCATTATCCGGTGATCCTGGCGATCATCTCGATCGCGCGCGGGCTGGGGCTGCACCTGGTGGCAGAAGGCGTGGAAACCGAAGTGCAGGCACGCTACCTGCAAGCGAACGGCTGCATCACGATGCAGGGCTACCTGTATCACCGGCCGATGCCGCTGGCATCGTTCATCGGCGTGCTGGCGGCGCAGAACATGTCGCAGGGCTGGGTGCAGGCCGGCGTTGCGCCGCCGCTCGCGATCCGGGCCTGACGGCGGATGGGGGATCGAGGGCCACAGGCCGCCGGCGACGTGGCGCGCATCCGCGCGCTGGCCGAGGGAGGCGCCGCGAATGCCCAGCATGCGCTGGGCTTCCGGTATTTCAACGGCGATGGCGTGCCGCAGAGCTACGAGCTGGCACTGGCATGGTACCGGCAGGCCGCCAACGCGGGACTCGAGCAGGCGCAGTACAACCTGGGCGTGATGTACCAGAAGGGGCAGGGCGTGGAGGCCGACCCGGCGGAAGCGGCACGCTGGTACCGGCTCGCCGCCGCGCAGGGCTACGCCGCCGCGCAGTACAACCTGGGCTGGCTGTATGCGAAAGGCCTCGGCGTGGGCCAGGATGCCGAACAGGCGCGCCACTGGTTCGGCAAGGCCGCCGAGCAGGGCGACGCGGGCGCGCAGAACAACCTCGGCATGATGTACGACACCGGCAAGGGCGTGCCGCAGGATTTCGTGCAGGCCGTCGGCTGGTACCGCAAGGCGGCGGAGCAGGGCTATGCCCGCGCGCAGTTCAACCTGGGACAGCGCCATGACAATGGCCAGGGCGTGACGCGCGATGCGCAGCAGGCGATCGGCTGGTATCGCAAGGCGGCCGGGCAGGGCCATGCGCCGGCGCAGTTCAGCCTGGCGCTGCGCTACGAGAAGGGCGACGGCGTGGCGCAGGACAGTGCCGAAGCCGTGCGCTGGTACCGTGCCGCGGCGGAGCAGGACCACGTCAGCGCGCAATTCAACCTTGCCCTCATCCACGACAACGGCCAGGGCGTGCCGCGGGACGCGCAGCAGGCGCTGGCATGGTACCGGCGTGCGGCGGCATCGGGCCACGCCGCCGCGCAGCACAACCTGGGCCAGCGCCACGAACTGGGGCACGACGTACCGCGCGACCTGGCGCAAGCCGCGCACTGGTACCGCAAGGCGGCCGACCAGGGTTTTCCGGCGGCGCAGTACCACCTGGGGCAGCTGTACGAGACTGGCCATGACGGCCGTGACGGCCATGACGGCCTGGCGCGGGACAGCGCCGCGGCGATCGCCTGGTACCGCAAGGCGGCCACCCAGGGCCACGTGCGCGCCCAGTTCGACCTCGGCCTGCGCCACGAAACGGGGCAGGGCGTGCCCTTGGACCTGCTTGAGGCGATGCACTGGTACAGCCGCGCCGCGGAACAGGACTACGCCGCCGCCCAGTACAACCTGGGCCTGCTGCATGACCGCGACGACAGTCCCGTGCCGGACGTGATGCAGGCGAACGGCTGGTACCGCAAGGCCGCCGGGCACGGCCACACGCTGGCCCAGTTCACGCTCGGGCTGCGCCATGACAACGGACTGGGCGTTCCGCGCGACTTCGCCCTCGCCTTCGACTGGTACCGCAAGGCCGCCCTGCAGGGCCACGCCCGCGCCCAGCTGAACGTGGGGCTGATGTATTTTGCCGGCCAGGGCACCGCGACCGACATGGCGCAAGCCTTGCAGTGGTTTCAGCTCGCCGAACGCAACGGCGAATCCGGCGCCGCCCGCTATGCCCGCGAAGCCAGCCTGCGGCTGGGCTCGGCCGCCATTGCTATTGCCGAGCCCGTGTCACATCTGGTGCCAGGCACCAGATGTGACACGAACTCGGCAATTATTTAATGCCTGGTGATAATTGGTGATGAAGTTTTAAATTTCCGTGCCGTAATTAATGAGTAGGGGAAATTTTTGTTTCCTCGAAAATACAGGTGCCGGTATGGCAATGACTTTGAACACCAATCTGGACTCGCTGTTCGTGCAGCGGGCGCTGGCGCGCTCGGGCGCGGATGTGGCACGCTCGATGGGGCGCCTGTCCAGCGGCTTGCGCATCAACTCGGCGAAGGATGATCCCGCCGGGCTGGCGATCGCGCAGCGGATGACGGCCCAGTTGCGTGGGCTCGGCCAGGCCGGCCGCAACATCAATGACGGCATCTCGATGGCGCAGACGGCGGAAGGGGCGATTGGCGAACTCGGCAACAATTACCAGCGCATTCGCGAATTGGCCGTGCAAGCTGCCAGCGACACCAACAATGCCAACGACCGCCTGGCAATCCAGTTGGAGACCAACGAGCTGATCAAGGAAAACCGGCGGATCGTCGAGACCACGCGCTTCAATGGCCGGGCGTTGCTCGACGGCTCGTTCGCCGGCGCGATCCAGGCCAGCGACCGGGCCGGCGACACCATCGATTTCACGATCGGCGCCATGGTCACCCGGGAAGACGCCGACATCGACATGAGCAGCCATGCCGGCGCCACCTCCGCCCTGCAGTACCTCGACAGGAAGCTCGATTTCCTCAATGTGCAGCGCGCCAGCCTGGGCGCGATGCAGAACCGCCTCGGCTACGCGTACGACAATGCGGCGACGGCATCCGAAAACCTGGCGGCGGCCCGCTCGCGCATCCTCGACACCGACTACGCGGCCGAAACCGCGGCGCTGGCGCGCAGCCTGATCCTGCAGCAGGTGGGCTATGCGATGCTGGCCCAGGCCAACTCGAAGCCGAACCTGATCCTGCAGCTGCTGCGCTAGCGCTTCCCTGGCGAGCCACCATGGGCCCGGCATGGCCCGCCATGAAATAGCGACGAAACGCTCAGGGCCTGCCGAACTGGCGGTCGAGCCAGTCGTACGCATGCTCCTGCGCCTCGCGCGGGAACTCGTGGCCACCCGGCCGCACGATGGCCTCGAACTTGTCGGCGGCGCCATACGCCTGCCATACCCGCGCCATTTTCGCGTATGCCGTGCGCACCGAGGCAACCGGGAACAGCTTGTCCGTTTCGCCGGCGAAGAACAGCGTGGGCTTCGGCGCGGCCAGGCTCGCCACGTCCGGATGATCGAGATAGCGCAGCAGCCCCGGATGCATCATCTGGTAGGCGGACGAGCCGCGCAGCTGGTTGCTGCCCGGGACCATCAGGCCTTCGGTGGTCGCCATCCAGTTCGATGCGATGACCGCCGTGATCTTGTCCGATAGCGCGCCCAGCTGCCATGCGCGGAACGCACCCATCGAAAAGCCCAGGGTCGCCACGCGCTTCGTGTCGACTTCCGGCAGCGATGCGAGGAAATCGGCGGCACGCGCATCCTCGAGCGCCATGTTGCCGGCCATCGAGCTGCCCAGGTTGAAGAAGTTCGATGCCAGCGCCTGCTGCTGTTCGCCCGTCAGCGGGCCGCGGTCGCCCCAGCCCACCGCATCGGCGCACAGCACCACGTAGCCGCGCGCGGCCAGCGCGTCGCCGGGCCAGCGGCTGGAGAAGTGCTTGTCGGCCCAGGCCTTCGCGGAAGCGTGCTTCACGCTATCGGCCGCGCCGAACGGCTCGATCATCTTTTCCTTGCCGATGTCGAACTTGCCGCCATGATCGTGCAGCATCAGCATCGCCGGATGCCTGCCTGCGGACTTCGGCACCAGCAACAGCGCCCGCACGCGGCTCATGGCCGTGAGGTTGAACACCACCTGGCGCGCCACGTAGCTGCCGCGATCCTCCTCGGCGATCACTTCGGCCTTGAAGGGCGTTCGATCGGGCTGCTGCAGCGTGGCTTCCCACACCTTGGCGCGGCCTTGCTCGCGCCATGCCTTCAGGTCTTTCACCGCGGGCGACCATGCCATCGGGTAGGTCATTTTCGCCTTCAGCGCAGGCGCGAAGACCGGCATGTTGTGTTCGACGCCGGGGGCTTCGTACTCCTGGGCGCCGGCGCCGGCGGCAACGGCCAGCAGCATGGCCGCGGCAAGGCGGGAGAGGGTTGCAAAACGGATGTCGCGCGTCATTCGGTCTCCTTTTATTTGGCGATATTCTGACATGGTTTGCAACGCTGGATTCCTTTGCGAAATTGCAATACGATGGGCCAGCTTTCGCACCGTGACGAAAGCGCCCATATGAACCACCAAGACCAGGGAGCTGGCGATGCGTCGTCCGAAGTTCAGTCCGAAATTCAGTCCGTTCCTTCCCGTGTTGTGCCTGTCTCTCCTGTCCGCGCCGGCGTGGGCACAGGCCGATGCGCCGCAGCCCGAACCCGTCGCGGCCGAAGCCGCCGTCGCACCGGAAGCCGCGCCGGAGCAGATCCTCGTCGTCGGGCAGAAGCCCGGCCCCGGTCTGTGGAAGGTGTCCAGGGGCGATCACGTGATGTGGGTATTCGGCACCTATGGACCGCTGCCGAAGAACATGGAATGGCGCTCGCAGCAGGTGGAATCGAAAATCGCACAGTCGCAGGAACTGATCACCGAGCCGGGTGCCACGCTGGGCATGGGCTTCTTCCGCAGCCTGACCGCGCTGCCCTTCATGATCGGCTTCGAAGACAGCCCGGATGGCAAGGTGCTGAGCGACCTGGTGCCGGCCGATACTTACCAGCGCTGGCTTGCCTTGCGCAAGAAATACCTGGAGGACGATGACAGCTACGAGCGCAAGCGCCCGCAGTTCGCCGCCGGGAAACTGACGGACAAGGCGACCGCCGCCGCCGGACTGTCGAAGCGGATGGACCTGACCGACAAGCTGGTCCAGATCGCCAAGCAGAACAAGGTGAAGGTTACGTCCGCCACGGTCAAGATGGAACTGGACAGCCCGGTGGCGGCCATCCGCGAGTTCAAGAAAACGCCGCTTGAAGACGTGCCCTGCTTTACGAAAACGATCGAGCGCCTGGAAACCGACCTCGACGCGCTGCGCGCCCGCGCCAACGCATGGTCGAAAGGCGATATCGAAGCGATTCGCGCACTCGATTTCTCGGAACAGGAAACTGCATGCCTGAACGCTGTCCAGAACAGCAAGATCATGCAGGAGCGGGGCCTGGGCGGCATCGACACCCGCATGCGCGCATCGTGGCTCGGCGCCGCCGAGAAGGCGCTGGCGGCCAACAAGACCACGTTCGCGGTCCTGCAGATCAAGCACATCATCGGCAAGCAGGCCTACCTGGCGGAACTGCAGGCAAAGGGGTACGTGGTGGAGCAGCCTGAATAAGCCGGCCGGATCGTCAATGTTTTTCTTGACGGTGTTGTAACGATCGGCAAGAGCGCATAGAATGCTGCTGACGCGGGTGTAGCTCAATGGTAGAGCAGGAGCTTCCCAAGCTTAAGACGAGGGTTCGATTCCCTTCACCCGCTCCATTGCGTAGATGTGCATTTTTCCTACACTGTCTTGCTCCACAATCCACCTTTTACTCCACAAAACAATTGTTCCTAGGGGAGCGTCCAGCTAGAACTTGGGTTTTCCACCGTGCTGTCGGGTTATAATTGTTGTCAACTGCCTAACGATGTGTTGCCGCGCAGTTGAACAAACTCTTTGCTCATAACCTAAAAGTTATATACAATGATCAGCCTCCTTATCACTCCCTCAGCGCAAAACGATCTAGATGAGTTGTGGGACATTGATGAGGATAGTGCAGCTGAGATTGAGACGGCGTTAGAGGAAATTTCGCATGATGCAACGCTCATGGGACGTCTGACAGAGCGTCGGTTTCGGCACGTCCCGGCGCCGTCTTTTGATACAGATAGGTTTGTCGCCCTATGGCAAAAGGGATTAAATTTATATCGTTTGAAGTTCTGGGATTGGCAAGGTGGCATAGTGCCTTACCGTGTAATTTATGCACACAATCCGACAACGGACACGATGTACGTTCTTGCGGTCGTTTCAAGGGAATTTAATTATGACATCCGACACCCAATTGTCACCCGAGTTCGCACGGAGTATGAGCGGCTGGGTATTCCAACCTACTAGTATGTCGGCCACAAGTGTTACTGGGATTTGCTATACGCAAGTGACATTTGATATGGCTGCCGCAGCACCATCACATTCGATACACGGCACTTCCATTTCTGCCATCGTTGCAGAACGGGAGAAAGACCCACGTAAGGCTGCAGCATACGCTCGTGCACGTCAAAAATTGGCTGGCCGCCTTGCAGATGGTGAAGCGAGCTTAGTGCAATTGCGTCTTGCTAGTGGCATGTCTCAGTCACAACTAGCTAACGCTATGGGGAAAAAGCAGCCATATGTGGCTCGCCTTGAAACCGGAAGCAACGATGTACAACTGTCAACTATTGAGTCGCTGGCCAAGGCTCTAGGCGTGCCAGTAAGTACAGTCTTTGCAGCAATCATGGCGTCTAGAAAAAAACAGGAAGAACAATCATGACTTACTGCCCACGTTTCATCCATACTATGTATTGCGATGACGTACGGCAGGAGATTGGTGGCAAAATGACTTTTGTCGGGGCGTATCAGTCGCAAATGGTGGCTGAACTTCCGGGCGAGTTAGTTTTGCCGAAGCTCTGCATTGTCGTTACTGCTCAGACCCCGCATGATCAGCCCTTCAAAGAAATGAAGGTGAAGTTGTATCATGACGATGAGGTCATACAGGAATTGGATGTACCCACGGCCATGGATAGCACAGTAGCTATGGAGGACGAGGAAGGTGTGAATTTCCATGTAGTAGGGATAATTATCACTTTACAGGGCCTACGTTTCCAGAAAAACTCAATGCTGCGGGTTCGAATGGAAACTGGAGACGAGGAACTGTCGGCCCCAGCGTTTCAAGTTGTGCTTAGAAAACCATTAGCCTCTGAATCTGAGATCGATGGATCTGGCATGCATTAGCTTTTATTTGGTCGGCGTCACGATCTTGCCGCGCCGCAGGTAGTGCTTTTGCGTTGTCTTCACGCTGTCATGGCCTAGCAGATCGCGAGCTGCTTCCTCCCCGCGTCCATCGGCCGTATCATCCGCAGCTTTAGCCCGTAGGTCATAGAACCGGAAGTTCTTGATGTCCTCTGCCAACTGCGGCTGCTTCTCCGCCGCCTGGTCGCGCGCTTTGTCAAACTGTGCTCGTAGCGCAGGCGCCGTAAGGCGCTTCCCATGATGGTTGACGAGCAGTGCTGCGGTTTTGATCGTATCCCCGGCCTTACGCGCCTGGATGCGCTCGACGAGCCTGGCCAGCTCGCCAACAATCCTGATTCGCAGCGGCTGCTTTGTCTTTTCTTGCGTCACGATCAAGTGGCCCTCGATGATGTCGTGCTCGGTCATCTTTAACGCGTCCGCCGGGCGCTGGCCTGTCAGGTAAGCCAGATCCATTGCATCCCGTAGCGGAACGCTGGCAGCGTCCCAAACGGCCTTGTACACCGCATCACTGATGTACAAGGTCCGCCTCTGCAATGAGTGCCCTTGAATGCCCTCGCAGGGATTGGGCAGGTCGGTATAGCCCCACCCCCTGGCCTTGTTCCACATGACCGAGAAGACACGCTTGCAGCGGTTCGCGGTGGTCGGCTTGTCAGCATGGTCGTCCAGGAACTGCCGGACGTGCAGCGGCTTGATCTGGCTCAGCGGAGCATTGGCAAAAGACTCGAGCAGATGCTTGATGTCCGACCGCCACATCCGCGCGGAGCTGGCTGCCAGCTTCGGCAGCGCGTCGACCAAGTAGCGTTTGTACACGTCCGAAAAAGTGGCCCCGGCGCTGGCGGCCACCACGATGTTCAGCTCGGCATACTTCTTCAGGGCGAGGATGTAGTCGTCACCAAGCGCGATCTCCTTCCTCTTCCCTTCCTCGGTCTTCTGGTACATGTAGTAGTAGACCTTGCCGCTGCGCTGCGTCCGAGGATGCATGTGCGGCGGCATGTTCAGGTTACGAGTGTTTTTTCTTCCCATCATTTCTCCTCGGCATAACCCATGTGTTTTCACGCGGCGCCTCTTTGCGCCCCTCGACTGCGGCGATAGTCACCACGGGGGCGCCTATGCCATTGATCCAGAATGGAAGGCCCATCCGCCGCAGCTGCTCAATTTGCTTTGACTTTCTTCTCCAACCAGTCAGCCGTTCCAGTGCTTCCGGTGTCAGGAACGTGTCCATTCAAGCTCCCTTGCATGTTTGGTGTCATCCTGTGGCGCAGCGCCATGGTCGTCTTTTTCACCGACCCCGCTCAACTGGGCTGCACTCAGGCCTGAGAGCAGCCCCTTGATCACCGCGGCGGCCCTGCCAGCGATGTCACGCACGTCTGCTGCACCTTCACGGCCTGCGTGCTCCAGGTCGTTCAGCACCTGCGCTACGTCCACGGCCCGGACGCCCGTCGACGGCTCCAGCGTTGCGGCGCTATTGGTAGCATGCTGGCCACGTTCGACCAGGTCGCTTGCGACGTCCACGCCGGTTTGCCCCGCGAGTGCCTTGATTGGCTGCTCGATGTGCTCCTGCCGGCCGTAGCCGCGCGGCAGCCGGCGGTACAGCCAAAGCAGGGCGCTCAGCAGATCATCGGCCGCCTGGCCCGGCACGGCACCTCGTGCTCGGATCTGCGGCAGCGGCTGCTCCATGATGTGCCGGGCATGGCGCTCGCCGTCGACGCAGTGCGCCTCGACGTACATGGCCGCATCGGCCAGCGCACTCTGCCAGAGCTGTTTTGTTTGAGCCACGTCGTCGGCCGATTGCGCCACGGAGGTGGCCATGCTGGCGCGCAGCGAATTGCGATCGGCGTTCGCGGCTTCGTATCGCTGCCAGCCCTGGTCGGCGCGCAGCTTCTCGGCGGCCAGTCGGCGGTGCAGCTCCAGCACTTCGGCGTTTTTGCCATCGGTGGGCATCGCAGTAGTGGCTACGTCTGGAGTTGTCGCAAGCGCCTTGATCGCGCTGCTGTAGCTGGCCACGCCGTATGCCATCCCGTTGAGGAACTCCTCGCTGCAGTCATCGCGCTTGAAGGTGTCGGCCATGATCGTATTCATCAGGGTGGCAGCCTCGGCCAGGCCGGCGGCGCGTGAGCCTTCCTCGCTCAGCAAGCTGTACAGCCCAGCGCGCGGGGCTCCATCGCCCAACAAGCTATCCAGCACGGCGAACGCATCCTTGCAGCGGCAGTACAGATCATGGCTGCCTTCATTGATGGTCGAGTCTTCCAGGTTGCGAAGGAGGGTGGCCACGTGTACGCCGGCGATCCGGCCGTTATTGTCAGTCTGGTTCATTTCGCTTCCCCGTTCAAATGTGAGAAATTCTTACCTTTTCCTGCGCGCCGCGCGCGGCGCTCCAGGACATGTGATGCTGCGATCGCGCCGATGCCAACTGACAGACATAGGCCGTAGAAGCCATTTATTCCGAGGTGCACCACTGCCAGGCCCAGCAAGGCCCCCAAGAGGGCGCCGCCGAGGATGCCCAGGCCGGCGGCACGGAGGAATGCATGCAGAGGCGTCCTCATCGCGTCGCCTCCTTACATCCTTTGTGCGTGAGGCCATCGGCGGCCATGCGTGGCACTAAGCCCGTCGACGTGTGAGTGCTCAGGTATTCGCACCCGGTTTCGCTGTCGATGTAGACGTACGGCGCATACCCGAATCCGGCGCCTGGCGCTGGCGCTGGCTGTGGCGCTGCTGGCGCCGGATCATTTGGCAGCGCGTTGAGCACGACGATCATCAGGAAGCCGGGCGGCGACCAGATGAACGTGTTGGCTAGCCAAGTGAATGTCATGGCCACGGCCGCCAACAGCAGCGCAGATGCGGCTGCCTCCAGCGCAGGTAATGCCGCGACTAGTGCTGGTCAGGCGGAGATATTTGCCAATGCCGCATCGGTCTCAGCCGGCGTTCCGCTGTGGGTTTCGGGGACGAACTATGTTGTCAGCCCTACGCCCTCGGTTGTCGCCGATCCGAACGATTTTCGAACGTATCGGCGCCGGGTTGCGGGCGCGGGCTCGATAGTCCCCTCGCTTGACCCGACTAACTGGCAAGTGATTTCCGCAGGTGCCTATCCGCTCCTGCACGTGCGCGACGAAAAGCCAAGCGGTACAGGTGGAGGGGCTGCGTTCTTGGACGCGACGCAGACCCGCACCCTGAATACCGTTAAAACAAACAGCATTCCCGGGGCGTCGCTGTCGGCCAGCCAAATCAGCTTGCCTGCCGGCCGCTATCGCATCCATGGACGGGCGCCGGCGCTACTGGGAGGCCGCATGCAGGCATTTTTGTGGAATGTTACCGATTCATCGTATGCGTTGCGAGGCTCTAGCGAACTTGCGGCGAGTGGAGCAAGTTCTGCGTCAACGATATGCGGCGAGCTCGAAATCTCCACGACGAAAGTGTTTAGCTTACGCCATTACACTGCTTCCCCGTCGTCTGATACTACCGCACTGGGTGGCCCGGTATCGTCTGGCCTGGGCGAGGTTTACAGTGAATTGTTTGTCGAGAAAGTCAGCTGATGAAATACGTTACCTACGACGAAGATGGCAACCTTACCGGCAGCTTCTGCCAAGACTTACACCCTGACCACGCAGTGGCGTATATCGAGGTCAGCGAAGTGCAGCAGCAAGGCTGGCTTGCCTATCGTGCCAACGATGCGCGCGACGGCCTATACCAGCTGCCCGCCATGGAGGCGCCGGTAATGCCACCGGCAGCCTCGATCCCCATGCTGAACCTGCAGCTCGCGCTGATCGATGACGGCAAGCTCGTGCAGGCCGAGGCCATCATTGCCGAAATGCCGGGCGACGACGGCCTGCGTGCACGCGCGTACTGGGCCCGGGCGCAGACGGCGCGTCTCGACAACGACGTGGTGCAGGCGCTGTGGCCGCAGCTCTACGAGACCGACGAGGCGTTCCTGGCATCGTGGCGCCGCGCCGCAGAAATGAATCCGTAGCCTTGTCTGTGTTGACCAGCAATTTACCCTCCCAGCAATTCCAACCCGCTTCGGCGGGTTTTTTTATTCCTACCCATGAAAGCACATCCCATGAGCTTCGAAAGCGCCGGCACCGCAGCGGCAATCAAATTCTTCGGTGCCGCCGTCGTCGCTTCGGCGCTGGGCACGGCGCTCGGCTTCGCCCTGATGTGGCCGCGCAGCGCGCGCGAGGCAGTCGTGCGCTTCACGTGCGCCATCTGCAGCTCGTTCACCTTCGGCCCGCTGCTGGCCATGGCCGCGCATTCCTGGTGGCCCGGCCTGTTCACGTCGGCGCGCGAGTTCGGCACGCTGTACGGCGGCGACCCGCTGGCCGGCCTGCTCGTGGCGGCATCGCCGTTCATGGTCCTGGCCGCGCTGCCCGCGTGGTGGCTGCTGGGCGGTCTGGTGCTTTGGCTGGAACGTCGCCGCGGCAAGGACCTGGGCGAGCTGGCGCGCGATGTCGCAGCCGATGTTCGCAGTGTACGGGAGGGCCTGTGATGCACATCACCCCTGAACAACTGCTGAAGATCGTGCCGAGCGTCGGCCAGGCCGCGGGCGTCTACACCACCGCCCTGAACGCTGCGGCCGACCGTTTCCTGATCAACACGCCGAAGCGCATGGCCCACTTCCTGGCGCAGATCGCGCATGAGAGCGGCCAGCTGGAGCGCTTCCGCGAGGGCATGAGTTACAGCGCATCACGGCTGCGCGACGTGTGGCCGGCCCGGTTCCGCAGCATCGAGATCGCCATGCTGTACCAGCGCAACCCGGAGAAGCTGGCGAACTACGTGTATGCCAACCGCATGGGTAACGGCGACGAGAAGAGCGGCGACGGCTGGCGGTACCGCGGCGCCGGCTGGATCCAGATTACTGGCAAGAACAACCACCGCGAAGTGGCCGGGGCCCTGGCCATCACCGGCGACGTCGGCGCGTGGCTATCGACCGTGAATGGCGCTGCGACGTCGGCAGCCTGGTTTTGGTGGAAAAGCGGCTGCAACACGCTGGCCGACCGGGGCGACGTCGACGCGATCTCGGATGTGATCAACATCGGCCGGCGCACGGAGCGGCTGGGTGATTCTGTCGGCTACGACAAGCGCGCGAGCCTGACGAAATACTGCCTGGCGGTGCTGTCGTGAATCTGCAGGCGCTCATGGCTGCCGTGGTGCTGTGCGTGGCCGGCACGGTCTGCGGCTTCTGGTACGGCACGAACGTCGGCCGTGACGGCGAAATCGCCAAGCAGGCCGCCGTCGACAAGGCCACGGCCGACACCCGCAAACTCGCCATGGAAGGGGCGGCAGATGCTATCTCGAAAATCGTCGTGCGCAACACCACCGTGCAGGGCCGGGTCGAAACCATCGTCCGCGACAATCCTGTGTATCGCGATTGCAGCCATCCTGCTGACGTCGTGCGCAACATTAACGAAGCCCTCACCGGTCGGGCCGGGCCCGCTGGTAATCGCGGCGTGCCCGGAGCTGACCCCGCTGAATGACGCCAGCTTCGGCGCTACCACCACAAAGCTGGTCCAGGTGGCCGGGCAGTACCACGTGTGCCGCGAGGCGGCGCTGGCTGGAAAGAAGGGGGCCCATCTACCGCGCTGAGATACTGTTCTTTGTACAGTGTTTGTCAGAGGCACGTATGTTCGGCACCAGCTTTTCCATGCTCACTTGGAGAGCGATAGAAGCGTCTGCCATTTGCATGTGCGCGATTGTAGGACGGACTAGTGCAGGACTCCTTCCTTTACCATGGTTTAACGATGTAAAGCAATAATAAAACGATTGAGAAATTTTTTTATTGAACAAATGATCATTGTGACAATTGGTGAGAAAGTGTGATGGGATAGTTGTTATCATTTTTTCATTTCTACCTGAGGAGTGACAATGAACAAGCAATGGATGTCCCGGACAGCCATTTCCGTAGCAATTGCTGCGATAGGTCCGAGTAGTGCTTGGGCAGGATTGCCCTCCGAGGTAAAACCTGGTCATCCACGCCTGTACGGTTCAAAACTTGATTTTCAGCGGATGCAATCAGACGCCGCAACTGGTATAGCTGATCTGCCAAAGGTAGAGGGGCGACTTGCATTTTCTATCACCCCTGTAGCATGGAAAAGCATAAGCGGTCCCCCAATTAGTATTTTCGGCGATAGAGACCGTCCAAACTCGATTTACGTAGTGCATTATAGTAATGGTGGCGGGGGTGATACTACAAGGCTGTATGTTGTTTTTAAAGGCTCAACGGGAAATAATTTAGAGCAAGTATTCGATATCCCTATTGGCACTCAATCCGATTTTGTGGTCGGCTATAATACAAGTACTCAAACAGCAACCTTTAAACTAGGCGGCAATACACTGCCATCTCGTTCGATAGGTAACTGGACGCCAAAAGACCAACCATTTTTCTTTCGCCCAATCGAGGGTACCGTACTCTCTAATATCTCGGTAACAGATCTTGCAGCAGTGGGTGGGCCTAAAACTGAATTACTAACGTTCCCAGGCCAAACACTTGATCTTCCACTTGCCAGCGCCTGGCGGAGCTATGCTGAGCGAGCGGAGCGAGCTGCAGTTAGACTGGGCACTTGCCCTCAGCAAATTGATGACTCTAATGAGACAGAATGTAATACAAGGCGTGGTGGCCGAAACGCGATTACAGAACCAGCTGAATGGTTGTCAATGGCATACCGGCTTACCAAGAAACAAAAATTCCTGGATGCCGCGAAGACGCACATTGAACTAATCTTAAATACGTCAGTAGGAGATGTGATAGATGATGAATCCGATAGCCCTGAATGGAGTATGAGTGGACGCGTCGGGGCATTAGGGATCTATTATGACTGGCTTTATGACGAACTCGGATCGACCAAACGCGATCAACTAGCTGCTAAAATTAAGGAAACCATTCGTTATGATACTGCTACCCAATCGGATCTAGTCAATTACGCGTGTGGCAATCAACCGCTCTCTAATACAGTATTCAAGTGCGACACTGATCCCGAAATGACTTGGACGGGTACTCCTGGCGCCAAGACTATTTCCGACACCTATCTTGGTGGACATTCTGCCAGTGGCAATTTCGGGTCAGCACTGGGTTTGCTAGCGATTGTTGAAGAGCATCCAGATGTGAAACCACTGCTCAATACAATCTATGAGCACTTTGCTCAAGGGTATGTGCCGGCGCGCGATTATTTTTCCATTGATGGTGGAAATTACGCGCTTTTCGCCTATGCCTCAGGCGGGGGGGAGAACGCGGAACGATTGGCGGTTTGGCGTCGCGCTCTGCAGACGCCTGTAGCACCGGCAAAGGTGGTAGAAACAGCAGCTGCACCGCATATGGTATATCCCTACATTTACGGGGTTCGAGCTGATGGCTCTTTCCCGGCCCGTGGAGACAGTGGTCCATTCACTGCATCGGCGACAGGCGCTCTTGCGATGGCAGCTATAGGAGCGAATACGAACGGAGACGCACACGCGGCTAAGTTCTACTGGAACTACATCTATCCGAACCGTGTAGCAGAAGGCCTTGAATCAGGAATGATAATGGAACGCCTGATGTATAAAAAGCCAACCACCTCTAATCCGACAACTTCGCTGCCTTTGTCACGCCATTTTTCGAAAAGTGGCAATGTCTTAATGCGCGATAGATGGACGCCCAGCGATACAACTTTACTTGAGTTCAAGTCGACATCGTTCATCAGCATCAATCACCACCATATGGACCAGAATAGCTACTCGCTCTATTATAAAGCGCCTCTATTACTAGATTCAGGTCAATATGATAAGTATGGGAGTAATCATTGGCACAATTACTACATTCGCTCTATTGCTCATAATACGGTCACTATGTTCGATAAGGATGAGGTATTTAAACTAAACAGTACCCATAATTTGTTCAATGATGGCGGACAGTGGCTGGGTGTTCGTGCATTTTACCCTCGCCTAGATCAGGTTAAGCCCGCTGAGGGAAGTATCCCCGCTGGCTCTAACTGGCTTGATGGTGTGACTGCATTTGAGGAAGGGGGGGATTTCTCTTACGTATTGGGGAATGCTAGTAAGGCTTATCTGCCAAATAAAATTGATAGTGCCGCAGGATTTCTCCGCAGCATTGTCTACCTGCGTCGCGCTGATAATGCCGGCCCACCCAAAGTACTGGTATTTGATAGCATCCGGCCTACTAAAAATAATCTGGGAATTACCTCGCTACTCCATAGTGCAAACAAGCCTTCCAGTACGGTCAATCCTGTAGAGATTCCAGGGGAGCCAGGCCGTTATATGCTTCCATTCATTAATAAAGTGGATCCAATCACTATTCGCAATGAGCCAGGAATGGTGACAATACAAACCTTGCTACCTGTCGATGCTAGCGTAGTGATTTCTGGTGGCACCAATGGATCAAGCTGTAAGCAAGCACATGATCCGTTCTATAATAAAAACGCCAGTGTAGATACTCCTGACTGCCGATTCCTTGTACGTACAAAAGAGGCTGATGGAACACTAGCTTGGCGCAATGTTGCAATACTGGAGCCAAGTGATGGGGTGACGATGACAGCTCAAAGTACCACTGACACGGGCGCATGGCGTATCGAAATCTCGCCAAAAACCTCCCCAGCAGCCGGTTCGACGCAGCATTTTCTTAACGTGTTACACACAGCGGATGTCGATCAGAAGCCGGATGGGGCCGCTGATATCAATGATGCCGCTGTCGTGCTTTCGCAAGATATTAGTGGTGTTGCCGTAAAAATGAAAGATGGTCAGACCATTGTGTTCAGCAGTAGTGCTGCACCTGCGACAAATATTCGCTGGAAGCCTGATTCCAAGTCAACGGGGCGGACCTTGGTGTTCGGTTTAGCGAAGAACGCAAAGTTCATGCTGACGAGTCCAGGGCTGGATGGCTGGGTGGAGCTTAAGCCTAGTACCACCGGTTCCTACGTTAGTTCAGTCGACGGGGGAGTGGTGCGTATTAATCCATAGCGAGTCGGGCTGCATTTTGACGCCGCATTAGGAAATTTCGGGCGGCTTCGGCTGTTGACCTAGTCGCCCGCGAGTAGGGTCGAGGCGCTTGGCTACTGCCTCGGCCCGAGCTAGCCAGTCCCTCAGTGCCGGAGCGACCTCACCACCAGCTTTTGCTGAAGCCCTAATGTGTGCTGCATATGCGCGGATCGCCGTCGCATCGCGCCAAGCGCTGGCTTCCACCACCAGCATGCGCTCTCTTTCGGCGGCCGCTTCCTGTTCTTCCTGTATGCGCTGCTGCTCTTCTTCGCGCCGCCGCGCCGCTTCCGCCGCCACGGCGCGCTCCTGTTCTCGCATCTGGGCAGCCGCCTCGTCGCGCTGCCGCTGCTCTGCATATGCGGCACGCCCGGTGCGCTGCAACGCGATCGAGCGGTGGATCCGGACCATCACGTCGTTCAGTTGCTGCTCAAGCGGCCGGTCGGCGCTGTCCTCGATCTTGGTCTCATTGACAAACATTCGCAGGCAGACGGGTGGCTGCCGCGCCAGGGCGGCGCGCCGTCCGAGCTTGTTCGTCTGCTTGACCTGGCCAACATTCTGGGCCAGACGCAGAGCCACTTCATCGACTCCGTCGCTGACCTTGGCCCTCCGGCTCCTGATCGAGATATGCAGGCCCCGCACTTCGCACGCTTTGAGTACTGCATCCCACAATCGTAGGGCACGATCGGCAAATTCGATCGAAACGCGCATGGGCAGCACGCCGGCATCTATTTCCAAAAAGCCGCGTTCCATATACTTATTCCAGCTCGGTCCCAAGATGAGCTGCGGCCGTTCAGCTGGCTTGCGTGGCCGCTCCCGCTCCTCTCTATTAAGCTGCAGGGCAGCGATCTCCTTGCGTACAGCCGCCGCAGCAGCTTTAACTAAGGGATGGGGTTTTAAAAGTTCGTCCGGCACCGTAATGACATTCTCCGGGCGCGCCTCGAACGCAATGCGCTCTTGCAGCCAGGCGGCGGTCGTTTCAGCGGTTTTTTGCGTGGTCGGCATGATGTGATTCTCCGCTGACATCAGGTCCTCAGGCAAGAGGATTAGAGGCACCCAAGCGTACCCTTAGTCGCTCCACAAACATAATTGGAACCGCACAAATGCTGGGTTCTATAAGGTATAATTTCGCCGTTTTGTGGAGCGGAAAACGCAATCGAACACGCATGGTTGAGCCGTTCTCCGGGCAGCTTCCCAAGCTTAAGACGAGGGTTCGATTCCCTTCACCCGCTCCAGTATCCATGCGGTTTCCCGCAAATCTGCTAGTTCCGCAATTCTGGACTAGTTCCGCAAAGGTCATTTCGTCGGCGCTACGACCTTGCCCCGCCGCAGGTAATGCCGCCTTGTCGTCTGCACGTTCTCATGCCCCAGCAGGTCGCTCGCCGCCTGGTCGCCACGCACGTCAGACGTATCGTCAGCCGCCCTCGCGCGCAGATCGTAGAACCAGAACGTACGCACCTGCTCGGCCAGCTCCGGATGCCTTTCGATGGCCGCGTCGCGCGCTTGATCGAACTGGTAGCGCAGCGCCGGGCCGGTTGCGCGTTTGCCGTGCGTGTGCACCAGCAGCGCGGCGGTCACGATCGGCTTCAGCCGCTTCCGTGCTCGGATGCGCTCCATCAGCTCGGCCAGCTTGCCGGTGATTTCGATGCGCAGCGGCTTGCTGGTCTTGTTCTGCTTGATGACCAGGTACGCGCCCTCAATATTCTGCTCGGTGAGCTTCAGCGCGTCGCCAGGGCGCTGCCCGGTCAGATAGGCAAGGTCCATGGCGTCGCGCAGCGGCTCGGCCGCGTACTGCTGGACCAGGTCGAAAATATTGTCCGTGATGTAGACCAGCCGCTTTTCGAGCGAGAAGCACCTGATGCCTTCACATGGGTTGGCGAGATCCGTATAGCCCCAGGCGCGGGCGTGGTTCCAGATCGTGGAGAACACGCGCTTGCAGCGGTTGGCCGTCGTGGGGATATCGCGCAGCTCGTCAAGGAAACCTGCGATATCGGTTGGCCGTATCAGGTCGACCGGCGCCTTGTCGAAGTACTCGCGCAGGTGCTTGATGGTCGACCTGTATGTGTTCCGCATGTCTTCCCCAGGCGCGGCAGCTCGGTGACGAGGTCCAGGGCAGGAGAAGGCGCTCGCCTCCGCGAAGAGATATGCGGCGAACTTCGATGAGGCCCTGTTGCACGGCACGTCGCTGATCTTCTGCGGGACGATCGGCACCGGGAAGACGCACTTGGCCGTGGCCATCGCACACGAAGTCATGGCGCGCGGCCGGCAGGCGGTGTTCGTGAAGACGATGCGGGCGATCGATGCCGTGAAGGAGACGTATGCCCGGGCAGCGCGCAAACGAAAGCCCAGGTGATCCGCGACTTCATCGAGCCCGAGCTGCTGATCCTCGACGAGGCAGGTATGCAGCGCGGTACGGATGAAGAGAAGAGCATTCTCTTTGAGATCATCGACGGGCGTTACGAGCTGTCCCGGCCGTCGATTCTGATGACAAACCTCGCCCTGCCAGCCCTGGAGGAGATGATCGGCGAACGCGTGCTCTATCGCCTTCGGGAAGGCAACGGCCGGCAGGTGGTGTTCGAATGGGAGTCGCACCGCAAGCAGCGTGTCGCCGAAAAAGCACTTTAAACCGAGTGGCGCGAAAGTGGCGGGGGCCACCTTCGCAGCTCGCATGGTTAAGCCATTTGCAGATTATTTGGAATCATCAGGGATCAATAGCGTAAGGATTTGCGTCGCGCAACTGCCGACAGGATTCCGAGTCCAGCAAGGAGAGTAATCCAGGTGTTAGGCTCTGGCACCGCTACAACATTCACATAAAGTTGGCCTGAAAAATACACTTCAACAGGAGCGTTGCTATGGTTGTGGTAATAGGAACTCAAAGTTCTCTCAAACCCGCTGCTAAAGTACCCCGTGTCAATACCGCATATGCCAAAAGAACAATCGTTACTCGAAATATGCGCGTAACCCTCCGCATTGCTATTCAGTTGATAGTTAATATATTCTGAGTTAGCGCCGCCGCTGGTAAGAAAGGAAATTCCGGTATTGGGCATAACTAAAACGGGAAGAGAGTACTTTATACCGATATATGCTGACCCGCTGCCATTTGTGTGCGCCTCAGCACGCAAATTGCCTTGACCATCAAATGACCATGACGCAAAAGTACCATCAAGCTCATAGGTATCACTCATTGATAAATCGCCGACGACTACACCCGAATTTTGTTGCGTAATGTCTAAAGTATTTGAATCGAAGCGAATTGCCCAAAAGCCAAATGCTTTACTAAAATTGGGGGCAAGTGGTAAATAACTATCAGTAGTGTTACCATCGTAAAGTGTGTACTGGAAATTTTTAAGCGACGCTTCAGCAGATACTCCTGCCATAGCAGAGGTGCTAAAGGTAGCAGATAAAGTAATTATTGGTAATAAATATTTATTCAAGGAAATCATAATTTTTACTTTGAGGTAAAGAAAGTAGAAGAAATCAGATTTTACATGTTCACACACAAAGAATCCTTGCTAAATTCTGTAACCGTAAAAACGGGAGAAAGCGGCCCGTATAACATTCTCAGCTGCATTCCTATGTAGCTTGTAGACGATCGAGATTATCTGTAACAGCAGGAGAGAGCATCAAAAAAGACAGAGGATGCTGCTCGAAGCCGTGGGTGTTTCTGCTGGGCAATCGTCTCTCTTCAAGTATGGAAATGCCGGACTACTTTGCATTGGTCACTCGACACGCCATGGCTACCTGTTGAGACTTCCAAAGGACCGGTTCGCTGCGTGTTTGATGTCGAAAACCTTCCTGACAACGAGGAGGAAAAACCATGAATGATCGTCTTTTGAACCAGCTCTGCCTGGACTGGGTGCACTGGTGCTACACGCGCCGCTACTACATCGCGGCAGGCTGAAATCGCAGCTCGGCGCAATGCAACCGAGCAAAGTCCGCGAAGCGCCGGACGCCCGCAATAACGCCAATATGCAGTTCTTCAACATGGCTGTGCACACGCTGGCGGACATGAAAGAGCACCAGGATGCGATGGTGTGCTTCAACCTGCACTACGTCGAGCAGGCTGACAACATCAAACGGCGCGCGGACGAGCTGGGGATCAGCCGGCCGCGTATTACAACCGCGCCAAGGCATACGCTCGGAAGGCATACGCTCTTTCGCAAAGCCTGAAAGCAGCGCATCTGGCCGGTGCCGGCGCGACTGCCAGCAGGGCGGGGGAGGTGCATCAGGCCACTGTGTAAAGGCGCGGTTAGACAAATTAGTTCGTGACTCGCCTTTACACAATGGCCTAAAATCGCCTCAGTTTCGATAGTCTCAAAAACTATCGCCGAAACAAATTGCTTTTTACGAGATACGTCTGAGCACCTGAACGCCCGCGCTTCAAACCGCGGGCGTTTTTGCGTTTGGCGGTTGATTCCTCCCCGTTGAATCCGCCAAACGCACCCATTCCCGCGAGGCTTCACGACCACGACCACGCACCCGGCGAAAGAGACGGTTCGCGAGTACATGGGGCGGCGCATTGAATCGCCCGAGCCGCCGCCAACGCCGGAAGAGGTCCGCCGCCAGCTCGGGTGGACCTGATCTCGGAAGCACGTCGACCTGACCGCCGCGGCAACCTGAACGACATCGATACCTGAGGAAGCAATGCGCTTATCCGCCTACCCTGGCCACCCCGACTACAAGCGGGAGTGGCTGCCTTGTCACGTATTCCTGAACGGCGAGCTGATCGAGGGCTGCGTGCACGCCGACTACGAGCGCTGCCAGGTGTCGGTTCAGGTGAGCACGCGCGATGGCGACGTCGTGCTTGATGAAAACCACTACATCGCCACGAAGTTCCTGACCGGCCGGGTCGAGTTCAGGCGCGACTGGAAGCACGTCAACGCAGTCGGCTTCGACGCCTGGATGCGTGACCGCATCGAAACCGCACACCAAGCATTTATGAAAAGGACATCCGCATGACGATTCGACTGCTCAGCGCCCGCGGCGGCTTTGACGCCAATACCATCATGGACCTCGACTTGGTCGACCTTTTCAGCCAGCCGCAGCGTAACCCAGTCGATTTCGTTGCTGACGTTGACCCGTCGATCCCCGGCTGAGACGCGCATGCCGCGTGCCTCGCAAGCCTTGATCACAGCATTTCGCAGCCGCAGCGAGCGATCAACCGATTCGATGGCAACTCGCATTGGAAGTGCCTCTGGATCACTTTCCATAATGCCACGCTCCAGGTAGTACCGCCAGTTCGGTTTCTCTAGGGCGGCCCAGATTATCTGCGGTGGGGCGTTACGGTCGCGTACCGCGTCTGCTTCTCCCGGTTCAGACTGCAGGCCGGCAATCTCGGCACGCACAGCCGCAGCCGCAGCCGCAGTCTTGACGAGAGGATGAGGATTCACAAGTTCCGCTGGCACGTGCACGGCATTCTCTAGCAGGGCTTCGAAAGTGATGCGCTCCTGCAGCCAGGCGGCGGTCGTTTCGGCGGCTTATTGCGTGATTGGCATGATGGGATTCTCCGCTGACATTAGGTCCTCAGGCAAGAGGATTAGAGGCACCCGAGCCGACCTTTAGGCCGCTCCACAAACATAATTGGAACCGCACAAATGCTGGGTTCCATAAGTATAATTTCGCCGTTTTGTGGAGCGGAAAACGCAATCGAACACGCATGGTTGAGCCGTTTCCCGGACAGCTTCCCGAGCTTAAGACAAGGGTACGATTCCCATCACCCGCTCCAGATTTCAGGTAGCTTTTGCCATTTCCGGTAGTTCCCCACTTCTCTCGTTGTTCAGCGCTTCCCTCGAACGCATGGCCGTACCATGGCAGCTCTGCTGCTTGGAAGCGGGTGGATCATGCTAGTTGATCATTCCGTGATCATAGAGTTCGTAAAGGGGAAGGTACTTTCGGCCGTGTCCTGGCCAGGGGCCGGAATCCGTCGAAAGTTTCATGGGAATATTTTGAAGGGCAGGGAAGTCTGAAAGTCGCGAGTGTTCTACGCAAAGCCGTCAGCTTGACAGGATTTTTTCGGTACAAAATTACCCTTGGAAGTTGAGTCGCAACATCATGCTACGCATGCAGTTGGGTTGGCCTGAAATTGATGGCCCGGAATCCGCGGAGTTCAATCCTGTGCAACGTAGGCAGAACGTCCAGATCCCCGGGCCGATTCATCAGTTCTGCCTGTTTTTAGCTGGCGTCAGCTGCGAGCCGAACGTTTGCGCCAGGCCGATCCGCCCAGCAGCAACATGCCGGCACCGAACATTGCATAGGTGGCCGGTTCCGGTACCGGTGCGGTGTGGAATGTCATCGTCACCGTGGATGCCCAAGTATTTGCATAAGACTCTTCAATCAAGTCGTTGTTGCTTGATCGCGCGGCGCGCGCAAAAGCATCTTGATACGAATACAGGGAAAAATAGGAGCCATCGTTCGAATTGATGTCTCCGCCGCCGATTCTTTCCAGATCGAGATCAGCGGAAGTCGTCGCGGCGCCGTTGAGATTCACAAACCTTTCGGTATCAAAGCGGTCGCCGTAGACATGGCTGCCATTTCCCCGAATTTCCCCGAAGTCGACATGCATCATAATCGCATTGTTCGTATAGCCGCCCGGTTGACCGGTACGCAGTTCGCCCATAAATGTCACATCAAGTGTTACGCCGGTCAGCCTTTGCCCCGATGCCAGATCGAACCTGTAACCTTCGATGGCCATCATGCCTGTCTTGTCAACTCCACCAGGGTAATAGATGTCGTCAGTAATTCGTGGCGCATTGTCGTGAGCTGCGTATGCCCCGCTCTCTAGTGCAAATGAGTCGAACGAAATGGTCGTTTCAGAAGCCGATTGCGACACAAGGCTGACTGTCGGATTCGGGGTTAAACTTTTGATTGAAACGTTGTCGAAGCGCCAGGTTTCGGCATGAGCAAGCGGCGACATCAGTATGGCTGCAGCAGCGATCAACGGGGGCGCAAAATTTCTCATGAAATCCTCGGTTTGGGTTAATGGAGTACTACAAATTCCTTATGAATATAACATCATTTACTTCTGCAAATCTCACGAATTGTCACCTGCTGAATAGCGTTGGCAGCCGTACTGCTCGATACAGGCATTATTTGAAATGCTTTGCGAATTGTTGCGTGTCTCTGGTTTAAATGCCAGGTCTCTAGTCCGCCGTTTTAGCATTGCCGCAAAGCATGGGAAAGCGCGCAACTTTATATTTCCAATGCGCAATTAAACGGATATAAAATCGGGCTCCAGTACACCGTTGCACACTAAAAAAGTTGCCTCGGCGACTGTTCGTTGGAAGAGCTGAAGGCTAATTCGGCGCAATTGATTAATTAAAATTATCTTTTAGTACGCATTATTGTTGGGTTTTCAGTCCAGCTTCCCGAACTTGAGACCAGGATTCATCCCTCCACCGCTCCACCAATCCCATCAATTATCGCCGCGCATTGCCTCACGCCGGCGTGCCGCAAATCCCATCAGGCCCAGCCCGGCCAGCACCATCGCATAGGTACCGGGTTCCGGTACCGCCGACACCTGCACCGTGAGCGTCAGGTCGCTGAGCGCGATCGATGAAGTGGTTTCCCAATACAGCTGTTCGTACCACTCGAAGTCGCCCGAAAGGTGATGAACCAGCTGGTTCGCCGAGAGCGCATACGCTTCGAGGGCACTGGAAACGTCGAGTGTGAAATCGCCTTCCACCTGGCCGGTGAAGGTGCTGGAAAACGCCTGGGGCGACGTGATGTCGGTGTACCTTGTCGGCAAGGACGTGGTGGCGCCATGGTTGCCGATGGTCCAGTCGATCCTCGCTGCGTTGCCGGCCACGCCGGCGGTGCCGGTGCAGCCGGTACCGCACACCCTGTCGGGCTGGCCGATATCGAAGGCTCCCGACAGCACGCCGCTCAATGTGACGGAAGTAATCCGGTACCCTTCGCGCACCGCGCCGCCCAGTTTTGCCCAGGTATCGTCGCCGTTCAGGTACTCGGTGCCATGGGATGCCGATTGCACGGGACTGGTGATGGGGATCGCGCCCGGCAGGGCGATCTGCACCGTGCCGCCGTTGTCGGACAGCACCCGCATGTCGAATTCCGATGGATAAAGCGCTTCGGTCAGGGCCAGCGTGAATCCGGTCGGATTCAGTTCCTGTGCGGCGTGCGCCAGCGGCGCGCCAACCAGCAGATTCGACAGCAGTATTCCGGCGATCATTGTTCTCATCGTGACCTCGATAAAGTAGGGAAATTAGTCCCGGATGGGGTTGTCTCCAATCTAACATCGTGCGACCGGCGCAATGCTCGCCAATTGTCACAACCGCCCTGGAAGCCACACGTCGGCGGAATGGCGGTCCAGCGACTCGCCCGTGATTTCCCGCTATAATCCGGCAGTCGCCGGTACTTCAACGGCGCATGCCGGGCGGTTTTCCGCCATTTGCCCCGCGGTGGGGCCAGGTCACGAATCCCGATCGAGAATCTCGACATACGCCGCATGTCCTCACGCGTCATGGTCCAACTGCTGCTTTCACTGCTGTTGCTGGTTTCCCAGCAACTGGCGCTGGCGCACGGCTACACGCACGTCCAGCGCACCGCCACCGAGCAGCTGCGCGGGCAGGACGATGGCTCGCCGCAGACGCCGGCCGCGGATCACCTCTGCGCCCAATGTCTCTCCGCCGACCAGCTCGCGTATGCGCTCGGCGTACCCGGTTATCACTTCAGGATCGCCGGCAACGGCTACCTGCGATGCACGGAAACCTCCGCGCAGCCGGCCGGCTTCAAGGCCGCCCACGCCTTCCAGCCGCGCGCCCCGCCCCGGGCCTGACCAGCACAAGTCCGCATCAAGCTTGAGCCGCCGCGCATGCACGTGCGCGGCGGTGGCTCGTCATTCCAGATACCCGAGGTACGCAACAATGAAAACGCAACGCACGCTGCTGGCCAGCGCCATCCTGGCCGCCATTTCCTCCACCGCCTTCGCCGCCACCAGCGCCGACACCGCGAGCGCGGAAAGCCCCGCCATCGACGCCCAGGGCGCCGGCCAGCCCGTCCCGCAGGTAGTCGTCACCGCCAATCCGTTCCGCAGCGCCGAAGGCGACCAGATCCTCACGCCGGCCAAGGTGCTGCAGGGCGACGAGCTGCGCGACAAGGCCGGCAGCTCGCTGGGCGAGACGCTGTCGCAGGAACTGGGTGTGTCGGCTTCCGCGTTCGGGGCCGGGGCGTCGCGCCCGATCATCCGCGGCATGGAAGGCCCGCGCGTCAAGATGCTGGAGAACGGCATGGCGGTGTCCGACGTGTCCGGCCTGTCGAACGACCATGCCGTGGCGGCCGAAGGCGCCGTGGCGCGCCAGATCGAGATCCTGCGCGGCCCGGCCGCGCTGCTGTACGGTTCCGGCGCGATCGGCGGGCTGGTCAACGTCGTCAACGAGCGCATTCCCACCGCGCTGGAGGCGAAGCTGACCGGCCAGGCCGAGGCGCGCTACAGCACCGTCGACAGCGGCAAGAACGCCTCCGGTACGATCGATGGCGCCATCGGCAAGTTCGCGTTGCACGCGGACGGCAACTGGCGCAACGCTGATGACTACAGGATTCCCGGCACGCGCGTGATCGGCGACCCGGACTCGGGTTCCGGCCGCCTCGCCAATTCCTTTACACGCGAACGCAATGTGGGCCTGGGCAGCTCGTACGTGGACGACTGGGGCTATGTGGGCGCATCGGTATCGCACCTGACGAACCTGTACGGCATTCCCAGCGCCGAAGGCTCGCGCATCGACCAGAAACAGACACGCTACGACATCGAAGGGCTCGTCAAGGCGCCGTTCGCCGGCTTCGAGAACCTGAAGTTCAAGGCCGGCCACACGAGCTACGAGCACGCCGAACTGGGCGAGGACGATGCGCCGGAAGTGCTGTTCGACAACCGCTCGACCGAGACGCGGCTGGAACTGTCGCACCTGCCGCTGGCCGGGTGGCGCGGCACGTTCGGCATCCAGACCGAGAACACGCATTTTTCCGCGCTGTCCGCGGAAGGCGGGGCCGATACGGTGCCCGTCACGCGTTCCACGTCGCAGGCCGGCTTCCTCGTCGAGGAAAAAGACCTGGGGCCGGTGCGCCTGTCCGCCGGCGGCCGCCTCGAACACGTCAAGCGCGAACCGGTCACCGGATTCGACCGTTCGTTCGACCTGAAATCGGGCTCGGTCGGCGCGATGTGGCCGTTCATGCAGGGCTATGGCGCCGGCCTCACGTTCTCGTATGCGCAGCGCGCGCCGGCGACCGAGGAGCTGTATTCGAACGGCCCGCACGATGCCACCGTCACGTTCGATATCGGCAACGCCGATTTCAACAAGGAGGTATCGCGCAACGTCGAGCTGTCGCTGCAGAAGACCAGCGGCCTGGTGCGCTGGAAGGCGAACCTGTACCGCAACAAGGTCGACGATTTCATCTACGGGAACGTGACCGGCGCGCTGGTGGACGAAGAGGGCAATCCGGGCGAGGAACTGCGCCAGCGCATTTTTGAACAGGCCAATGCCACGATCCGCGGCGCCGAGGCCGAGCTGACGTTCAACGAGCACGGCGCCGGCTGGTCCGGCCGGGTGTTCGGCGACACGTCGCGCGGCAAGCTCGATGCCGGCGGCAGCCTGCCGCTGCAGCCGGCCGACCGGATCGGCGCTGCCGTCGCGTACAAGATGGATGCGCTGCGCGCCGGGCTGTCGCTGGTGCACGGAAGAGGGCAGGACCGGCTCGCGTCGTTCGAAGGCACGCCCACGGACAGCTACAACCAGCTCAACGCCAACGTGTCGTACACGCAGAAGGCGGGCGATGTCGACCTCACGTATTTCGTGCTGGCGAAGAACCTGCTCAACGACGAGATCCGCATGTCGACGTCGGTGCTGAAGGATATCGCGCCGCTGGCCGGGCGCAGCATCGTGTTCGGCGTGCGCGCGAAGTTCTGAATGGCGGGATCGTGCTCTACGGTGCGTTGATTAACCGACCATCAACGTGCAAGCGACCATCCTTGGAGAAACGACGTGTGTCGTCATTCAAGGAGAACATCATGTCCGACAATCTGCAAGAGCGCGGTCCGCAGGACCGCAGCCGCATCAACGTCCACGAGGAATGGGAACTGCGCTACTGGACCAAGGAGCTGGGCCTTTCCGCGGACGAGCTGCGCCAGGCCGTGAAGGATGCCGGCACCAGCGTGAAAGCGGTGCGCGAGCACCTGGGCAAGCCTGCTTGAGCGCCGCCTTTCAGGCTGCAAGCGTGCGCGCGGCGGTGGCCGCGCGTGCTAGCATCCGCGCTTTCACATTGCCAAAGTAGCATGACCGAAGATATCTGGGTAAAGGGTTACGTCTACCGGGTCGAGGTAGCGGAAGAGGCCGGGCGTTACCGCGGATGCATTCACATCAAGGCGCACCGCTACACGGGCCGCACGTTCGAACCGCCCATCGTCATCGAGACGCCGGCGCTGTTCAAGCGCGAGCATGCGGCCGAGATCGAGGCGCGGGCGCTTGCGCGCGAACTGATCGACGGCGGCCACCTCGAAGAGCGCATCGAGGCGCGGCAAGGCGCCGCGGAGCCGGCACTTGCGCCGGGCGTTCAGCCGTTCAGCGATACATCCACCCACACCGAATAAGCCAGGCGCTTGCCTTCCCAGGCGCCGCCGCCGCGCACCGCGCCATCCGTCGACGTCAGCTTGCCGTCGATCTCGTGGCGCGCCAGCATTTGCCGGAACGCCAGCGCATCCTTTGGCGCCAGGTAGCCGACCATGCGGCCGGACAGGAATACGGCCACGGCCTTGTCTTCGTAGGGATTGTCATCGTCCACCAGCAGCAGTGCCGGGTGGCGCGCATCCGCCTTGGCATCGCCGTGTTCGCCGGCCAGTGCGCGGATGGCGTCGCGATAGCGCGATTCGCCGACGATTTCCAGCTCGAAGCGGCCGTCATCGGCCCAGTGCCGTACCGGTTCGCCTTCCGGCACCGGCGTATACGACCCGCCGGCGGGCTGCCCCTGCAGCGGCGCCGGTTTCGGCCGGCCCTTCAGCAGGTAATACAGCGCCAGCAGCGCGACGATGATGATTGCGATGTTGAGGGCCTGGGCCATGGGGCGCTTCCGGAAAGTCGAGGGGGCGCCATTATCGCAGCCCGGCCGGTGCCGTATAGGTAAATACCGTGTGCCCGTCGCGTGACAGCACTTGCAGGCCGCCGCCATGGGCGTGGGCGATCTCGGAAGCGATATACAGGCCAAGGCCGAGGCCGCGTTGCGGATGCCCGTCGTCGCGCCAGTACGGCTGGAACAGCTTGCCGAGCTTTTCCTGCGCGATCGTCTCGCCCTGGTTCGCCACGGCCAGCCGGAACGTGCCGTCTTCCACTTGCGCGGCCACGTGCACCGGGGTGCCGGCCGCGCCGTAGCGCAGCGCATTCGTCAGCAGGTTCGACAGCACCTGCGTCACGCGGTCGCGGTTGCACCATACGGTGCCGGGAATCGCGATGTCGCTGACGATCGTCCGCCGCGGGTGTTCGCTCTGGCATTCGAGCACGGTCTGCGCCAGCGCGTCGGCCAGGTCGTCCACCGGTTCCCGCTCCAGCGCGATACCGCCACCGAGCCGGCCGCGGGCGAAGTCGAGCACGTCGTCGATCATGCGGCCGATGCGCTGGCCGCTGCGCTGGATCGTGCGGGCGATCGTCAGCATGGTGGCGTCGCCGCCGCGCTGCTGCAGGATCTGCGCGCCGTGCAGGATCGAGGAGAGCGGCGTGCGGATGTCGTGGCCCAGCACGGCGATGAACTGCTCGCGCAGCAGCGCGGTGGTTTTTTCGTCGGACAGTTCGGAAATCCGGTCGGCGTGGCGCCGCTCGGCTTCCAGCTGCTTCGAGATCAGCTGCGCGAACAGTTCCAGCGATTTGACCGTCTTTGCGTCGGACAGCCGCAGCGGACGCGGGTCCAGCCCGCAAAGCGTGCCGAAGAAAGCACCGCTGACATCGTAGATCGGAATCGAGATATAGCTCTCGAAGCCGTACTGGCGCGGGCAGGGGTGATCCTTGAACAGGTCGTCCTGGCTGACATGGTCGATCACGATGGTGGCATCGGCCTGGCGCACGGTATCGCACAGCGTGGTGCTGACATCGAGCGGATCGCCCGGCTGCAGGCCGAAGTCGAGCTGGTCCAGCACTGCGCAGGTGGTCCAGCTGGTTGGCGTCACGTGCGCGACGCAGACGAAGCGCAGGCCCGTCATCTCGGCCATTACGGACAGGATGTCCGGCACGCATGGCAGGGCTTGCACTGCCTGTACGGAAGGGGGCAATGCTGGCGTCATGTCTGGTTCGGAAAGTATGTCCAAGCGACAAGTGTAGCAGACCTCGAGCGACGGTTGGGATAGCGGAATCGCGAGGCGGCGGGCAGGCAGCCGGGAGGATGCCTGGAGGATGGGCGGCCGGTGGCTGGCGGGGCGGCTGGCGGGGTGACTGTCGCAGTGACTGCTATAATCGCCCCTTTTTTCAGCACAATCCCATGTCTTCCGAAACCCCACCGAAGGGCCCCGCGCGGTCCATGCTGTACGACCCGACCGAACGCCGCATCAAGAGTTTCGTCACCCGCGCCGGCCGCCTGTCCACCGCGCAGGAGCGCGCGCTGAACGACCTGGGGCCGCAGTACATGATCGAATACACCAGGGCGCCGCTGGATACGGATGCGGTGTTCGGCCGCAAGGCGCCGGTGATCCTGGAGATCGGTTTCGGCATGGGCCAGACCACGGCCCACATTGCAAAGCACATGCCGGAGAAGGATTTCATCGGCGTCGAAGTGCATACGCCGGGCGTGGGCAGCCTGCTGAAACTGATCGGCGAGGAAGCGCTCACGAATCTGCGCGTGATTCAGCACGACGCCGTCGAGGTGCTGAACAACATGATCCCGGCCGGCACGCTGGCCGGCGTGCACGTGTTCTTCCCGGACCCGTGGCACAAGGCCCGGCACAACAAGCGGCGCCTCATCCAGCCGCCGTTCGTGAAGCTGCTGGTCGACCGGCTGCAGCCGGGCGGTTACCTGCACCTGGCCACCGATTGGGAAGATTACGCGGTGCAGATGCTGGAAGTGCTGTCCGCCGAGGAAGGCCTGCAGAACACTGCGGAAGGCTACGCGCCGCAGCCGGCCTATCGCCCGCTGACCAAGTTCGAGAACCGCGGCCTGAAGCTGGGCCACGGCGTGTGGGACCTGGTCTTCACGAAAAAATAATCCTCATCGTGCCGTCATGAGCGCGCCGGCGCCGCCACCGCGGCGGCCGGCGCTTTTGTTTTCGCGGGCAGGAAGGCCAGCAGGTTGCCGGCGATGACGAGCGCCAGCCCGCCGAACGCGGCGGCGCTCCAGCGGTAGTCTTCGAACACCGACGATACCGTCAGCGCCACGACCGGGAACAGTACCGTGCAGTAGGCGGCGCGGTCCGGTCCGATCCGGCCCACCAGCAGCAGGTAAGCGGTAAAGCCGATCACGGAACCGGGGATCGCCAGGTACAGCAGCGAACCCACGTACTGCGTGGTGGGCTCGAAGCGGAACGGCATGCCGAGCGCCAGCGCGCCCAGTGTGAGGATGGCCGCGCCGATGAACATCGCCCACGTGTTGGTCAGCCACGGCGTCAGCCCCAGCGCCTGCATTTGCGACGACAGCAGGTTCCCGGCCGAGAAGCACAGCGTTCCCAGCAACGCCAGCGCCAGCCCGGCCAGCATGTTGCCATCGCTCCAGTGGCCTTGCATCTGCGGCAGGAACAGCAGGCCGATGCCGGCCAGGCCCAGCGCCGCGCCGCCCATCACCGTGCCCCGGATCGGCCGCCCGAGGAACAGGCGGCCGTTGATCGCATTCCACACCGGCGCGGTGGAAAACACCACGGCCACGAGCCCGCTCGGCACATGTTCGCTCGCATAGTAAAAGCACAGGAAATTACAGCAGAACAGCGCCGTGCCCTGTGCCACCAGGTAACGCCACGCCCGGCGTGGCGGCCACAGCGGCCTTTTCGTCACCACCAGGATCAGCAACAGCACCGCCGCCGCCAGCCAGAACCGCCACGCGATCGATACCGGCGCCGGCACGTCGCCCAGCTGCAGCTTGATCGCCAGCCACGTGGTACCCCAGATCAGCACCGTGGCTATGTAAAGAAGAGCATTCATTTCGTATCTCAAGGTTGCCGGAAACCACGCGGTCCGGCGATCCGGTCAGACCCCGATTTTTGGAAATGTTTCTCAAAACCGGGGTCAGACCCCAGTTTTTGGAAATGTTCCCCAAATTCGGGGTCTGACCCCGGTTCCAGGAAATATTGCCCGGCAGGTGGCGTGGCTGGTTGTCTGGACTTGCGCATTTCACCGGCAGGCTGGCTGAAAGACGGGTGATGGATGCTAGACTTTTCGTCATGCACATTGACCTTCTTGCCGATTCGATTCCCGACGCGCGCCTCACGCCGGCCGCGCGCGTGGCGCTGGCGGCGGCGCCGCGCGATGCGATGGGCCACGCGGTGTTCCGCACGATGAGCGGCACCGATGCGAAGCTGGAGCGCTTCGCGTGGCTGGGCGACGGGCTGGCGGCGGCGGTGTGGGAGCGCCATACGGACGAGCAGCTCACCGTGTACAGCGAGCCCGGCCACCACACGCTGTCGTGCTACCTGGGCGGCGGCTACCGTGTCGAGCGTAATGGCGCGCCGGGGCAGTTCGGCGCACCACGCCGCCTCTGTTCATTGCCGGACTGGCACGAGTCGCGCTGGATGGTGCGCGATTCGCTGCGCCTGATGCACATCTACTTCATGCCGGAGCACTTCACGCGCCGCGCCGTGCTGGAACTGGACCGCGAGCCGCGCGAACTGATGCTGCAGGACCGCACCTATTTCGACAACCCGGCGCTGGCGCGCCTGTGCGAATCGTTGCTCGATGCGCCATGGCTCGGTACCGACGGGCTGCTGCGCGCCAACGAGATCGCGCACGGGGCCCTGTCGCAGCTGCTGCACGACCAGGCCGCGGTACGGCCCGACCCGCGCTTGCGGGGCGGCCTGGCGCCTTACCTCCGGCGGCGCCTGGCGGACTGGATCGAGGCCCACCTGCATGAACCCATCACGCTGGGACGTCTCGCGGAACTGGCCTGCCTGTCGGAATTCCACGTGGCGCGGATGTTTCGCACGTCGTTCGGCCTGCCGCCATCGGCCTGGATCGCGGCGCGGCGCATCGACCGCGCGAAGCTGCTGCTGAAAACAGGAGCGCTGCCATTGCGGCAGGTGGCCGATGCCTGCGGCTACGCGGACATGGCCCACTTCAGCCACCGCTTCCGCGCGGCGACGGGCGTGCCGCCGGGCCGCTGGCGGCAGGCGATTACAGGAAATTGAAAGGAAAACCGAGCAGAAGCGTGAACAGCAACCTGGACGGAATCAAAACGTGCCCGGGGGAGGCCGGTCAGCCAAGCCGGCCGGCGAAACCCGTCAGGTCAGGTCCCTGATCAGCCGGACGATATCGTCGCCATACGAAGCGAGCTTCTTCTCGCCCACGCCGGAAACGCCGCGCAGCTGGTCCAGCGACGTGGGCTTGGCCTTGGCGATCTCGCGCAGCGTGGCATCGACGAAGATCACGTAGGCCGGCACATTGTGCTCGCGCGCGGCGCCCATCCGCCACGTGCGCAGGCGCTCGAAGATGCCCTGTTCCGTCGAATCGAGATCCGTTTCGACATAGCCTTTCGGCGCGGAGCCGCGCTTGACCTTGACCGGTTTCTGGTACTGCCGCAGCTGCACTTTCTGGCCGCCCTTCAGCACCGGGCGGGCCGCATCCGTCAGCTTCAATGAGCTGTACTGGTCGTGGTCGACGCTGACGAGCCCCAGCGCGATCACCTGCCGCAGGATCGCGCGCCATTCCTGTTCGCTGCGGTCGGCGCCGATGCCGAACACGGAAAGCTGGTCGTGGCGCCAGGTGCGGATCCGCTCCGTTTCCGCGCCGCGCAGCACTTCGATCACGTGGGTGGCGGCGAAGCGCTGGTCGACGCGATAGATCGTCGACAGCAGCTTTTGCACCGGCACCGTGCCGTCGAACGACACGGGCGGTACCAGGCAGGTGTCGCAATTGCCGCAGGGCGTCGACGCTTCGCCGAAATAATCGAGCAGCCGCACGCGCCGGCACGACAGTGTTTCGCACAGGCCCAGCATCGCATCGAGCTTGGCGCCCAGCACGCGCTTGAATTCCTCGTCGGCTTCGGATTCGTCGATCATCCGGCGCTGCAGCACCACGTCCTGCAGGCCGTAAGCCATCCAGGCGCTGGCCGGCATGCCGTCGCGGCCGCCGCGGCCGGTCTCCTGGTAGTAGCCCTCGATGCTCTTGGGCAGGTCGAGGTGGGCCACGAAGCGCACGTCCGGCTTGTCGATGCCCATGCCGAACGCGATCGTGGCGACCATCACGATGTTTTCCTCGCGCAGGAAACGGGCCTGGTTGGCGGCGCGCTTCGCGTGGTCCATGCCGGCATGGTAGGGCAGGGCGCGGATGCCGTTCTCGTTCAGCATCTCGGCCGTTTCCTCGACCTTCTTGCGCGAAAGGCAATACACGATGCCCGAATCGCCCGTGTGCTCGCCGCTGATGAAGTCCAGCAACTGCTTGCGGCCGTTGGCCTTTTCGACAATGGAATAGCGGATGTTCGGACGGTCGAACGACGACACGAATTGCGCGGCGTTCGTCAGGTCGAGGCGGTGCGCGATCTCGGCGCGGGTCTGCTGGTCCGCGGTCGCCGTCAGCGCGATGCGCGGCACGCCGGGGAATTGCTCGTGCAGCACCGACAGCTTGATGTATTCGGGCCGGAAATCGTGGCCCCATTGCGACACGCAGTGCGCCTCGTCGATCGCGAACAGCGCGATCTTCGAATCCTGCAGCAGGTCGAAGCAGCGCTGCGTCATCAGTCGTTCAGGCGCGACGTAGACCAGGTCGAGCTGGCCGGCGCGCACCATGCGCTCGATCCGGGAGGCTTCTTCCCACGTTTGCGTGGAATTGAGGAAGGCGGCGCGCACGCCCACTTCGGCCAGCGCATCCACCTGGTCCTGCATCAGCGCGATCAGCGGCGAAATCACCACGCCCACGCCATCGCGCAACAGCGCGGGAATCTGGTAGCACAGCGACTTGCCGCCGCCGGTGGGCATCAGCACGAGGGCATCGCCGCCGTTGGCGACCTGCTCGACGATTTCCGCCTGCTGTCCGCGGAAAGCCGAGTAACCGAAGACCGATTCCAGCAGGTGAAGTGCGCGTTGACTGATGTCCAGTTGATCCATTGATATGCTTTTGACCCGGGGATGCTGTTCGACCCGGGCCAGCCGACCGGGTCTAGTCGACCCAGGCAACAGTACCGGTGTAGGCAGTGGCGAGAACCACGATGCCGAACACTATACGGTACCACGCAAAGATGGTGAAGTCATGCGTGCTGATATAACGCAGCAGCCAGCGAACGCACAGGAACGCCGACACGAACGCCGCGATCGAGCCCACGCCGAACAACGGCAGGTCGGCCGTGGACAGCAGTTCGCGTGCCTTGTACAGCGAATAGAACGTGGCGCCCAGCAGCGTGGGAATGGCCAGGAAGAACGAAAATTCGGTGGCCGCCTTGCGCGACAGGCCCAGCATCATGCCGCCGATGATCGTGGCACCCGAGCGGCTGGTGCCAGGAATCAGCGCGAACGCCTGCGCGCAGCCGACCTTCAGGGCATCGAGCGTTGTCATGTCGTCCACGGCATGGATCCGCACGGAGACCGGGTTGTTCCGGGCGCGGCGCTCCACCCAGAGGATCACGAAGCCGCCGATGATGAACGCGGCGGCCACCGGCACCGGCTTGAACAGCTGGGCCTTGATGATCCCGCTGAAGAACAGGCCCAGCATGGCGGCCGGCAGGAAGCCGATGATAACGTTCGTCGTGAAGCGCCGTGCCTTCGGATCGGAGCCCAGGCCCGCCAGAACCGCGGCGATCCGCGCGCGGTATTCCCAGATCACCGACAGCATCGCGCCACCCTGGATCGCGATCTCGAAAACCTTGACTTTCTCGCCGGTGAACTCCAGCAGGCTCGCCGTCAGGATCAGGTGGCCAGTGGAGGAAATGGGCAGAAATTCGGTGAAACCTTCGACCAGGCCCATGATCAGGGCCTTCAACGCGAGAACGATATCCATGTGCAGGGTAAGGAAGATGAGGGAAGAAGCGTGCCGAAGCAACAACAAAAGCGCGCGCCGAAGCTTACCACGTTGCGACCTCGACAACATGCGAAGCCCAGCCTTTTGGACTGCCATGGCCATGATCCGGATGCAATTAAGGCGGCGTTAAGGCACCACCACGGTTGACGCCACTGCCAACGTCGCGGCTAGTGTTGTAAATCAATAAAAATAATTTCCGCTGGGATAAAAATGACGTTCCAGCGCCACCGGGAGGTCCACGATGAAACACCATGCCAGGGCTGCCCGTGCCCATTTCGCCTTCGCGGTCCTTTACGCCGTTCCACTGGCTGCCTTGCTGGCCGTGGCACCACTGACCGGCAGGCAGCCCGCCACGCTGCCTGCCGTGTTTGCCGCCATGCTGGTGATCGTGCATCTGTTCATCGGGTGGGGTGCCTGGCGGGCCCGGAACTGGGCACGCCTGACGACACTTGCGCTGGCGTTTCCCGCGCTGCTGGCGATACCGCTCGGCACACTGGTCGCGATATTGCTGATTTCATATTGCTGGCAGGCGTGGGACGACCGCAGTTCCCCATCGGCGCCGCGCGGCATCCGGGTCGCGGACTGACATCGACCGGTACCGTTGTTTTGTTTTGACTTCCGGGCCCGGGCCGATTACTATTTTTGCAAACTGGTAGCGGTACCAGCCGTGTTTCGGACAATGCATCCTTCACTCCACGGAGAGACGACGCCGGCATGGCATTTCCGCTGGCGTAATGGACCACGGTGGCATGGCGGCCCGGAGCAGTTGCCGGTTCCGGCACGGCCAGAGCACCCAAAAGAGCAACAACAAAATAAACAAGGAGACTTCCGGAATGACCTTACGACCCATCGCACTGGCCGCTTCGCTGCTGGTGCTGCCGGCCCTCGCCTCGGCGCAGGATGCCATCGACCGCAAGGTGGATGCGCTGCTGCAGCAAATGACACTGCAGGAAAAGGTCGGCCAGCTGCACCAGCTGTCCGGCGCCGAGGCCACCGGGCCGGAAGCGGCCAAGCGCGCCAGCCAGATGACGGAAATCCGTGCCGGCAACGTGGGCTCGATGCTGAACATCAAGGGCGCGAAGGATACCCGCGAAGCCCAGGCGCTGGCGCTGCAGTCGCGGCTGAAGATCCCGCTGCTGTTCGGGCTGGACGTGATCCACGGCTACAAGACCGTGTTCCCGGTGCCGATCGGCGAAGCGGCATCGTGGGACCTGGAAGCGATCGAGCAATCGGCCCGGGTGGCCGCGCGCGAGGCGGCAGCGGCCGGCATCCACTGGACGTTCGCGCCGATGGTGGACATCGGCCGCGATCCGCGCTGGGGCCGCGTGATGGAAGGCGCCGGCGAAGACACGTACCTGGGCTCGAAGATCGCCACCGCCCGCGTGCGCGGTTTCCAGGGCGCCAGGCTGGGCGCCACCGACCGCGTGATGGCCACCGCCAAGCATTTCGCCGCCTATGGCGCCGCGATCGCCGGCCGCGACTACAACGCGGTGGACATGAGCCTGCAGCAGCTACATGAAGTATACCTGCCGCCGTTCAAGGCGGCCGCGGACGCCGGCGTGGCCACGTTCATGAACTCGTTCAACACGCTGAACGGCGTGCCCGCCACCGGCAGCGCGTTCCTGCAGCGCGATATCCTGAAAGGCGCCTGGAAGTACCAGGGCTTCGTGGTTTCCGACTGGGCTTCCGTCAAGGAGATGGTGCTCCACGGTTACGCGAAAGACCTGCCCGACGCCGCCGTGAAGGCGATCAACGCCGGCAGCGACATGGACATGGAAGGAGAGGCGTACATCGCCCACCTGGCGCAGGCGGTGAAGGATGGCAAGGTGCCGCAGAAGCATGTCGACGATGCCGTGCGCCGCATCCTGCGCAAGAAGTTCGAGATGGGGCTGTTCGACGACCCATACCGCTTCTCCGATGCGCAGCGTGAACAGGCGGTGCTGGCCGATCCCCGGCATCGCGCCATCGCGCGCGACGTGGCCCGCAAGTCGCTGGTGCTGCTGAAGAATGAAGCGCTCCATGGCACGCCTGTCCTGCCGCTGGCGAAGGGGGCGCGGAACATTGCCGTCATCGGCCCGCTGGCCGACTCGCGCCGCGACCTGGAAGGCGGCTGGGTGGTGTCCGACGTGCGCGGCGAAGTGGTCAGCATCGTGGACGGCATCCGCAACCATGCGCAGGGGGCGCAGATCAGCTACGCGGCCGCCTGCGCGCCGGGCTGCACCAGCGCCGATGGCTTCGACGCGGCCGTCGCCGCCGCCGCCAGGGCCGATGTGATCGTGCTGGCCATCGGCGAAACCTGGGACATGAGCGGCGAAGCGAAGTCGCGCACCGATATCGGCCTGCCGGGCCGGCAAACGGAGTTGTTCCAGCGGCTGAAGGCCACCGGCAAGCCGGTCGTCGCGGTGCTGTTCGCCGGCCGGCCGATGATCTTCAACGAGATCGCCGATGCCGCCGACGCGATCCTGTACGCGTGGTTCCCCGGCTCGGAAGGCGGCAACGCGGTGGCGGACGTGCTGTTCGGCGACTACAACCCGTCCGGCAAACTGCCGGCCACCTTCCCGCGCAACCTGGGCCAGATCCCGCTCTCGTATGCGCAGTACAACACCGGCCGCCCGGTCACGGACGAGAAGGACATCGTCTACCGTTCGGCCTACATCGATTCGCCGAACACACCGCGCTATGCGTTCGGCCATGGCAAGAGCTATACGGAGTTCGGCTACTCCGGGGTGCAGCTGGACCGCACGATCCTGCGGCCGGGGCAGACGGCCACGCTGTCGTTCGACCTGGAGAACAAGGGCAAGGTCGCCGGCACCGAGATCGCGCAGCTGTACCTGCGCGACACGGTGGCCTCGCTGGTGCGCCCGGTAAAAGAGCTGAAGGGCTTCACGAAAGTCCACCTGCAGCCGGGCGAACGGCGCCGGGTCACATTCACGATCGACCGCGATACGCTGTCGTTCTTCGACAGCGCCCTGAAGTGGCGCGCCGAGCCGGGCGAATTCAGGCTGATGGTCGGCAGCGCGTCCGACGACATCCGGCTGGAAACGACCCTGCACCTCCAATGAGAGACACCATGAACGATACCCCCGTCATCACCTCGGTCCGCGTGATCCCCGTCGCGGGGCGGGACAGCATGCTGCTGAACCTGTCCGGCGCGCACGCGCCTTTCTTCACCCGCAACCTGCTGATCCTCACCGACAGTTCTGGCAGGCAGGGCGTGGGCGAAGTGCCGGGCGGCGAAGCGATCCGCAAGACGCTGGAAGATGCGCAGGCGCTGATCGTCGGCCGCCCGGTCGGCGACTATAACGCGGTGCTGAACTCGGCCCGCACGGCGTTCGCCAGCCGCGATGCGGGCGGCCGCGGCGTGCAGACGTTCGACCTGCGCGTGGCGATCCATGCGGTGACGGCCATCGAATGCGCACTGCTCGATTTGCTGGGCCAGTTCCTCGGCGTGCCGGTGGCGGCGCTGCTGGGAGAGGGGCAGCAACGCGACCAGGTGCCGATCCTGGGCTACCTGTTCTACATCGGCGACAAGCATAAAACCGACCTGCCGTACGCCAGCGAACCGGATGCGCCGGATGCCTGGAGCCGGCTGCGCCATGAAGAAGCCTTGACGCCCGAGGCGATCGTGGCGCTGGCGGATGCGGCGTACGATCGCTATGGCTTCCGCGACTTCAAGCTGAAAGGCGGCGTGCTGCGCGGCGAGGAGGAAATCGAAGCGGTGACGGCGCTGGCGGAACGCTTCCCCGAAGCGCGCATCACGCTGGACCCGAACGGCGGCTGGCTGCTGGAGGATGCGATCCGCCTGTGCCGCGACAAGGGCGACGTGCTGGCCTATGCGGAAGACCCGTGCGGTCCGGAGAACGGCTACTCGGGCCGCGAGGTGATGGCCGAGTTCCGCCGCGCGACCGGCCTGCCGACGGCGACCAACATGATCGCCACCGACTGGCGCGAGATGAGCCATGCCATCGCCCTGCAGTCCGTGACGATCCCGCTGGCCGATCCGCACTTCTGGACGATGCAGGGTTCGGTGCGCGTGGCGCAGCTGTGCCAGGCATTCGGCCTCACGTGGGGTTCGCATTCGAACAACCATTTCGACGTGTCGCTGGCGATGTTCACCCACGTGGCCGCGGCGGCGCCGGGCAACATCACCGCCATCGACACGCACTGGATCTGGCAGGACGGCCAGCGCCTCACGAAGGAACCGCTGCGGATCGTGGGCGGCCTGGTCGACGTGCCGAAGACGCCGGGCCTGGGCGTGGAACTGGACATGGACGAAGTGGAAGCGGCGCACCGGCGCTACCTGGGCATGGGCCTGGGCGCGCGCAACGACGCGGCCGCGATGCAGTTCCTGGTGCCGGGCTGGCAGTTCGACAGCAAACGTCCATGCCTGGTGCGCTGATGGCGGACACCGACAAGCACGCCGACAAGGACGCCGGCAACATGCCGGGCAGGCGCCGCCGCAAGGGCCTCGGCCTGACGCTGCGCGACGTGGCCCGGCTGGCCAACGTGGCGCCGATCACCGCGTCGCGCGCGTTGAACACGCCCGACGCGGTGTCGGACGAGATCCTGCGGCGCGTGAAGGATGCCGTCGAGCGCACCGGCTACGTGCCGAACCTGCTCGCCGGCGGCCTCGCGTCGCGCCGCTCGCGACTGGTGGCCGCCGTGGTGCCGACCATTACCGGCTCGGTGTTCTTGGAGACGGTACAGGCGCTGACCGAGACGCTGGCGGCCAACGGCTACCAGATGATGCTGGGCCAGTCCGGCTACCACGGCTCGCGCGAGGACGCGCTGCTGGAAACGATCATCGGCCGCCGCCCGGACGGCGTGATCCTCACCGGCATCATGCACTCCACGCTGGCGCGGCGCCGGCTGGTGGCCAGCGGCATTCCCGTCGTCGAGACATGGGACCTGACGCCGACGCCGGTCGACATGCTGGTGGGTTTTTCGCACGAGAAGGTGGGCGCCGCCGTGGCGCAGTTCCTGCACAGGCGCGGCCGGCGCCGCATGGCCTGCATCAGCGCCGACGACGAACGCGCAATCCGCCGCAACCTTGCCTTCGCCAACGCCGCCCAGGCGCTGGGAGCGGACGTGGTACCGACCCACATGGTGCCGGCGCCCAGTTCCGTGGCCAGCGGCCGCGAAGGCCTGCGCGCGCTGCTGGCGAAAGACCCGTCGCTCGACGCGATCTTCTGCAGCTCCGACATGGTGGCGCTCGGCGTGCTGACCGAGGCCCAGGCACAGGGCATCAGGGTGCCGGACCAGCTGGCCATCATCGGGCTGGGCGACCTCGCCATGTCGCGCGAGCTGCACCCGGCGCTGACCACCGTGCGGGTCGACGGCACGCTGATCGGGCACACCGCCGCGCAGTACATCATGCAGCGCGCCGACGGGCTGGTGGTGGCGGAGCCGGTGTGCGATGTGGGGTTTACGATCGTGGAGCGGGCGACGACTTAGGAGCCATAAGATGAACTTGATGGACTACCTTCATGCGGTCAATGACGAGCACACATTTCTGGCGTTCGTGCATGCTTTGACGAAGGACCGTCATGCTGCTGTGAACAAATCTGCCGCCGACAACAGCGATGACGTTGAGAACGGCTGGAGCAATGAAACAATAGAAGGGTTTCTGGAGTCAGCACATGCCTGGGCGGAGGAATCCGATTTCGGTGCGCGGCAGGGGCTTGATTCTGCCTCGCCCTGGAAAAAGTTCGCGACTTTTCTATATTGCGGGAAAGTTTACGAATAAGCGTGCTCAAGCCGGCGCGGTCGCCCGCTCCAGCTCCGCCAGCCACACCATCGCATGCTCGCGGCTGTCGCCGCACATGTCGGCCGCTGGCTGCAGGCCGCCGCAAAACGCCGGCCGCTCCGGCTTGCCGAACACGCGGCACCGGTTGTCGTCATCGAGCTGCACGCAGCGCACGCCGGCGGGCTTGCCGTTCGGCATGCCGGGAAGCGGGCTGGTAATCGAGGGCGCGGTGCAGCAGGCACCGCAATGGTCGCGGCAGTTCATGGTCGGGCGGGCGGTAGTGTGCAAGAACGGGGCAAGGGCGGGACAGGGGCGCTGGAGAAAGCCGGCTATTGTACCCCGCTCAGTGCCCGCCCAGCAGCAGCGAAATCGAATACAGCAGCACGCCCACGACACCGCCGACCAGCGTGCCGTTGATGCGGATGAACTGCAGGTCGCTGCCCACCTGCAGCTCCAGCTTCTGCGAAATCGTTTCGGCATCCCACTTGTCGATCACCTTCTGCACCACCGCCACGATCAGCCCGCGCCGCTCGACGATCGCCTCGGCGGCGAAGCTTTTCAGCCACTCGTTCAGCTTGGCCCGCACCGTGGCGTTCTGCTCCAGCGCGGTGGCGAAAATGCGCAGCGCGCCCTGGGTGCGCAGCAGCAGCCGCGATTCGGGCGATTCGCTGGCCGCCAGCAGCCGGATGCGAATGTCGCCCCACACGCCGGACACGTATTCGCGGAACAGCGGGTGCGTTAGCCCGCGCGTCAGCAGGGCGCGCAGCTTCTGTTCGTATTCGGGCGATTCTTCTAGCTTCGCGATCAGCTCCGTGATCGCGTCGTGGAAGCGGGCGCGCCATTCGCCGTCTTCATCGGCCATGTCGTCGAGGATGCTGCCGATGCCGTCCATCAGCCGCTCGAAGAATTTTTCGTCGACCATCTTCGGTATCCACTTCGGGCTGTGGTCGTGCACCTTCTGGCGGATATAGCCACGGTTTTCCTCCAGCGCGGCGGCGACCAGGCCCAGCACCTTCTGCAGCAGGCGCACGTGCTGGCCGTTCGCCACCAGTACCGACAGCACCTGGCCCATCAGGGGCGCCAGCCTGACATCCTTCAGGCTGGAGGCCAGCGTGCCGCCGACGAAACTGGCGGCGTCGCGGTCCTCGATCATGTTCAGCACCGCGGGAATGGTGCCGACGATGCGTTCGGCCACGGCGCGGTTGTTGGTGTCGTCGACCAGCCAGCGTGCGCAGGTTCCGGCGAAATCCACGTCCTTCAGCTCGTTTCGCACCACTTCCGGCGTGATGAAGTTATGTTCCAGGAATTCGGCGATGTTGGCGCCGATCCGGTCCTTGTTGCGGGGGATGATGGCGGTGTGCGGGATCGGCAGGCCGAGCGGATGGCGGAACAGGGCGGTGACGGCGAACCAGTCGGCCAGGCCGCCCACCATCGCCGCTTCGGCGAAAGCGGCCACGAAGCCCAGCCACGGGTAATCCGGCTGCAACAGCCTGGCGGTCACGAAAACCCCGGCCATGGCGGCCAGCAGGCAGGTGGCAATGCGGCGGATGCGCCGCAGGCGCAAGAGGGGATCCCTGGACGGCAACACTATCTCCCGGCAAAAGACTTGCCCGATGATACGTCGGCACGGCCGTGCGTTACCGTTCGGTACGTCACGATGCGGCCGGCTGGATTAGGATTGCCGGTACAGGAAAAACCACGGAGATCACCATGGACCGCGAACGACCGAAAGCAGGCGACGTGGTGCGGCCGATCGGCTGGCACCAGCAGATGATCGTCATCGCCGTGCGGGGCGACGATATCCGCTGCCGCTGGAACGACGACGAAGGCGAGCACGAGCAGGCATTTCCGTCCGGCCAGCTGGAAACGGTGCACCGCGGCGCCGAATTTTCCGCCAATCCGGAGCGCAGCCGGATCACGCATCGCCCTTAGTGCAGGGAGACGCAACCTTGACGTTGCTTTAGTGCAGGTCTATCATTTACTGACCCGCCAGTAAGTAAAGGGGCGGGTAATTGCAAGCAAGCGTCACGACAAGCGTCAAAACAAGCGTCGAAAAAGTGTCAAGCAAGCAGCAGGCAGCCCCGTAACAGCCAAGTATTAGCAAAGCAATCCCTCTATGCAATCCGACACGAAACCGCGCTGGGAGCGCCGCAAGGACGCCCGGCCGCAGGAACTGCTGGCCGCCGCGCTGGACCTGTTCGTGGACCGCGGCTACGCCGCCACCCGCCTGGAAGACGTGGCGCGTCGCGCCGGCGTGTCGAAAGGCACGCTCTATCTCTATTTCGAAAACAAGGAAGAGCTGTTCAAGGCCGTCGTTCGCGAGAATATCGTGGGAGTGATCGGCAAGGCGGAGAGCGATGTCGCCGCCGCCGACAGCACTTCCTGCAGCGAGCTGCTGCGCGCGATGCTGCGCCGCTGGTGGGCCGATGTGGCCTCCACGCGCGCCTCCGGGCTGGCCAAGCTGATGGTGGCCGAAGCCGGTAATTTTCCTGAAATTGCCCGGTTTTACAATGAGGAAGTGATCGCGCGCGGCCATGCGCTGATCGCCTCCATTGTGCAGCGCGGCGTGGAGCGTGGCGAATTCGTGCCGGTCGATGCGGAAATGATGACGCGCGTGTTGACGGCGCCCGTCACGATGCTGATGCTGTGGGCGCACAGCTTCGATCCGTGCTGCGGGCCGGTCGACCCGGAAGCGTTCATGGATGTCTATCTCGGCCTGGTCGAGCGCGGCATGGCACGGCCGGCGTGAACCGGCAAGGCTGCCGCAAGTTCGTGCGCAGCCATCGCAATTTCGTTCATTCAACCCCGCCAAACTGCAGACTGTCGCAATTTCAGGCCACCCGCCGTCGTTATCGTTAATATCCCGTCCAGACCAGTTCAACGATAAAATGACGGATTCTTATTCCTTCACTAAAGTCTAAAAGATGAATATCGAACAAGCCCGATTCAATATGATCGAACAGCAGATTCGTCCGTGGGACGTGCTGGACACCGATATCCTCGATCTGTTGATGGTTGTTAAACGCGAGGATTTTGTACCGGAAGCCTACAGGAAACTGGCTTTTGTCGACACTTCCATCCCGCTGCCGGGCGGCGCCTCGATGCTGAACCCGAAGATCGAAGCGCGCATCGTGCAGGACGTGCACGTGAAGAAGCATGAGAACGTTTTGCTGGTCGGTGCCGGCAGCGGCTATGTGGCCGCGCTGCTGGCGCACCGCGCCCGTCACGTGACCGTGGTCGAGATCGATCCGGCGCTGAAGGAACTGGCACAGAAGAACCTGGCCGCGAACGGCATCACCAATGCGACCGTGGAACTGGGCAACGGCGCGCAGGGCTGGGCCAACGGCGCCCCGTTCGACGTGATCGTGTTTGCCGGCGCGCTGCCGGTGCTGCCGGAATCGGTGCTGCAGCAGGTGAAGCCCGAAGGCCGCATCCTGGCGATCATCGGCGAATCGCCGGTCATGTCCGCGCACCTGATCACCCGCACCGCCGAAGGCAGCTACGACACGAAGAAGCTGTTCGAGACCGACGTGCAGCCGCTGCAGGCCGCCGTCACGCCATCGCACTTCACGTTCTGAAAGCTGGCCATGCAACAGATTACCGCTCCCGAGCTGGCCGCCTGGCTGGCCGATGACAAGCGCGCGCGCCCGTTCCTGCTGGACGTGCGCGAGAACTGGGAATTCGACACCTGCCATATCGAAGGTGCGACCCTGATGCCGATGCAGTCCATCCCGGCCCGCATCGACGACCTGGACGAGGATGCGGAAATCGTCTGCATCTGCCACCACGGCGCGCGCAGCCTGCAGGTGGCGGCGTTCCTGGAGCGGCACGGCTTCCAGAAAGTCACGAACCTGACGGGCGGCGTACACGCCTGGGCATTGCAGGTGGATGAATCGATGCCGAAGTACTGAGCAGGCGATCATCGCGGCGGCCGGGAAAAGAACAACACGAACCAACCCTTGACGAGTCCAACGGAGAACGCAATGCAGAGACCCCTTATCGCCATGCTGATCGCCGGCGCATTGACATGGAATGCACCAGCGGCGCAGGCGGCCGATCTGATCCAGGTTTATCAGCAGGCGCTGGCAAACGATGCCACGTATGCCAGCGCGCGCAATTCGCTGACAGTGGGGCAGGAACGGATTACCCAGGGGCGTTCCCAATTGTTGCCGGGGATTGCGCTGCAGGGCAACCACACGCGTTTCTACGGTACGACCACGCCGCCGACCGGACAGAAGGCGGATTCCGACAACCACCAGAATTCCTACAGCTTGACGCTGTCACAGCCGCTGTTCGATTACGCGGCATGGCAGTCTTACGAGCAAAGCAAGCTGTCGCAGGCACAGGCCGAAGTACAGTTCGCGCAGGCCCGGCAGGACCTGATCGTGCGCGTGGCCCAGTCCTATTTCGACGTGCTGACGGCGCAGGACAACCTGGCATCGATCCAGGCGCAAAAGTCCGCCACGACCGAGCAGCTGGCATCGGCCAAGCGCAACTTCGAAGTCGGCACGCAGACCATTACCGATACCCACGAAGCGCAAGCCGCGTACGACCTGGTGGTGGCGCAGGAATTCGCCGCCATCAACGCACTCGAAGTGGCGCGCACCGCGCTGCAGCAGATCGTCGGCACCGCGCCGGCATCGCTGGCCACGTTGCGCGCCGGGGTGACGATCGCGCCGCCGGAACCGGCCAACATCGAGCCATGGATCTCGGCCGCCGAGGCGGACAACTTCAATGTGGCGCTGCAGCGGCTGAGCGTGGAAATCGCCAAGCGCGAGATCGCCCGCAACCGCGCCGGCCACCTGCCGACGGTGGACTTCACCGCCAACTCCAACCGCGTCAGCCAGACGGGCCTGGGCATCACCCGCGGGACGACGGTCGGCGTGACATGGACGGTGCCGATCTTCAACGGTTTCGCCGTCACCAGCAAGGTGCGCGAAACCATCGCCCTGGAAGAAAAATCACGCAACGACCTGGAAGCGAACCGGCGTGCGGCCGCGCAGAGCGCCCGCCAGGCCTACCTGGGCGTCAACAGCGGGCTGGCGCAGGTCAGGGCGCTGCAGGCGGCGGAAGTGTCGAGCCAGTCCGCGCTGGAATCGAACAAGCTGGGCTACCAGGTGGGCGTGCGGATCAACATCGACGTGCTGAATGCGCAGCGCCAGCTGTACTCCACGCAGCGCGACCTGGCAAAGGCCCGCTACGACACGATCATGAACGGCCTGCGGCTGAAGGCGGCCGCCGGCACGCTGCGGGACGAGGACCTGGCGCCGGTGAATGCGTTGCTGACGAACTGACTCCGCCCGGGAGGCGAAAACCGGTGTCCGGCATCCGCGCCTGCGGCGTGGTGTCCGACACCATCCAGCTTCCAGCAATGAAAAACGCCGGCCCGTGCGATGCACGGGCCGGCGTTTTTCATGGGCTGCGCGACAATCAGCGCAGGCCGCCGCCTTCGGCATCGAACGAGCGTTCGATCAGCTCGATCTTGTAGCCGTCCGGGTCGGTCACGAAGGCGATCACGGTGGTGCCGCCTTTCACGGGGCCCGGCTCGCGGGTCACGTTGCCGCCGTTCGCCTTGACCGCCGCGCAGGCTTCCACGATGTTCTCGGAAGAGATGGCGATATGGCCGTAGGCGTTGCCCAGGTCGTAGCTGTCGGTACCGTAGTTGTACGTCAGTTCCAGCTCGGCGTGATCCGGGTTGTTGCCGTAGCCGACGAAGGCCAGCGTGTACTGGTACTCGGGATTGTCGCTGGTGCGCAGCAGTTTCATGCCGAGCACGTTGGTATAGAAATCGATGGAGCGCTGCAGGTCACCGACCCGCAGCATGGTATGCAGGATGCGCATTGCCGTAGTCTTTCGTTGTTGCCAAAGGTGCGATTGTAGGGGTTTTCGCGGATCTTCGCCGAGAGCGACCGGCCGCCTGTGCGCCGGTTGCTTTCGTATTTGCCCGGAGTCCGGTTGCTGTTATTGCCCCGCCGGCGCCACGCGCCAGATCGTGTTGCCCACGTCATCGGCCACCAGCAGCGCGCCATCCTTCGCCACGGCGACACCGACCGGGCGGCCCTTGGCGCGTTCTTCCTTGCTGAGGAACCCGGTGAGGAAATCCTGCGGCGGGCCGGAAGGCTTGCCGTCCGCGAACGGCACGAACACCACCTTGTAGCCGCTGTGCGGCTTGCGGTTCCACGAGCCGTGCTGGCCGATGAACGCGCCACCCTGGTAGCTGGCGGGGAACAGCCTGGCCGTATAGAACTCCAGGCCCAGCGATGCCGTATGCCCGCCCAGCGCGTAGTCTGGCACGATGGCCTTGGCGACCAGGTCCGGCCGCTGCTTCTCGACGCGGGTGTCGACATGCTGGCCGAACCAGCTGTACGGCCAGCCGTAGAAGCCGCCGTCCTTCACCGAGGTCAGGTAGTCCGGCACCAGGTCGTTGCCCAGTTCGTCGCGCTCGTTGACCACGGTCCACAGCGTCTTCGTCTTCGGTTCCCACGCCATGCCGTTCGGGTTGCGCAGGCCCGTGGCATACAGCCGCGATTTGCCGGTGGCGCGCTCTAGCTGCCAGATGGCGGCGCGGCCTTCCTCCTTGTCGATGCCGTTCTCGGCCACGTTCGAGTTCGAGCCCACGGTCATGTACAGGAACTTGCCGTCCGGGCTGGCGGTAATGTTCTTCGTCCAGTGGTGGTTCAGCGGGCCGGCGGGCAGGCTCATCACTTTCACACCCGATGCCGCGATGGCCGTCTTGCCTTCCTCGTACGGGAAGCGCACCACGGCATCCGAGTTCGCCACATAGAAGTCCTTGTTCACCAGCACCATGCCGAACGGCGAGCTCAGGTTCTTCAGGAACACGCTGCGCGTTTGCGCCGCGCCGTTCGCGTCCACGCCGCGCAGCAGCGTGATGCGGTTCGCCGACGGCGAAACGGCCCCCGCCTTTTTCTGCATGTGCTTCATGATCGCGCCCTTGACGCCCTTGCTGTCCTCCGGCTTCGGCGGCGCGTTCGTCTCGGCCACCAGCACGTCGCCGTTGGGCAGCACGTACAGCCAGCGGGGGTGGTCGAGATCGCGGGCGTAGGCGGTGACCGTGAAGCCGGCCGCGGCCACGGGTTTCTCGTCGCCTTTCCACACGTCGGTGGGCGCCACGTTCACGGTCGGGATCAGCGACTTCTCCGGTGCCGGCAACTTGGGATTCGGGCCCCAGCCGGCGGGAAAGCCGGTCGATGCGGCGGCCGGTGCGGAAGGCGAGGCGGGGGACTGGGCCAGGGCGGCGCCGCTGGCCAGCAGGGCGCCAAGAACAAGGATCGGTTTCATGATGGTCGTGTCGGCAGGCGTTGGAAGAACATGGAACCCGGAAAAAAATCCCGGCAAGCAGGCCGGGAAACAGTCCGGGGAAAGGAACAGGTTCAGTCGCGCTTGATCACCGGCAGCGGATCCGCTTCCGGCGCGGCATTGCCCGGCGGCGCTTTCTGGATGCCGGCTTCCTGCTGGTGCAGGTCGGTGTCGACCAGGCCCGCTTCGATATCGCGTCCGGCCTGCTCGATGCGGCTGCGCACCGGCTGGTGCTGCGTGCCCTCGGGCGACTGGTCGCGTTCGTGCGGCAGCCGCTTGCCGGCCGTGTCGTCGATGTGGACTTCGGTATTGACCTGGCGGTCTACCGTGTTCGGCTCTCTCGATTCACTCATGATGCGTCTCTCCAATTACTTAGCTGAATCTCATGTTATCGGTTACGCCCGATCGTGGTCGCCCGCTTGGGAGTGTTGCATTATTGCCATTTTCATAGTGCATTCCTGCCATGAAGTGGTTAGCATGAAAGACTGCTTCGCCAACGAAAGGCAACCGCTTGAAACCCCTCCAGAACCACATGCCCGGCCCGGATGCAGCCGGTCATCATGCGGCCGACCACGCCGTGCCGGCGAACTGCCGGAACTGCGGCACCGCCGTGGCCGACCACTATTGCCCGCACTGCGGCCAGGAAACTCGGCTGCACATGCCGAGCTTTACGGAATTCGCGCATGAATTCATCAGCCATTACGTGGCACTGGAGGGCAAATTGTGGGGCACGTTCATGCGCCTGCTGTTCCGGCCGGGCGCGCTGACGAACGAATACCTGGCCGGCCGGCGCCGCCGTTACGTGGAACCGCTGCGCCTGTACCTCACGCTATCGATCCTGTTCTTTGCGCTGATCAAGGTGTCCGGCGTCAGCGTGTTCAGCACGACGGTCGATACCGCGCCCGCCGTGATCGCCGGCGCGCCCGCCGCCCGGGGCGTCGAGAAAAGCCCGGCAGAACGCGGCGACACGCTGGAAATCGGCGCCAGCCTGCCGCAAGAGCTGAAGGGCTGGCCGGCCGTCGCACACGCCGTCGACCGCTTCGACGAACTGGGCAACGAGGAGAAAGGCAAGGCGCTATCGGCCAGCTTCTTCCGCTACGCGCCGTATGCGATGTTTTGCCTGATGCCCCTGTTCGCCCTGTACCTGAAGGGGCTTTACGTGGGGACGGGGCGGCGTTATGGCGAACACCTGCTGTTCGCGCTCCATGTGAACTCGTTCGCCTTCGTGATGTTTACCGCGTTCGCGGTGATGCCGGACGGTTTCTTCAAGTTCCTGCTGTTCTGCTGGCTGCTCGGCTACCTGCCGTGGGCAATGCGTCGCGTCTACCGGAAAAGCCGGTGGGGCACCGCCCTGCGCTGGGTGGCGCTGATGGCGCTGCATATGCTGTCGCTGGCGGCGGCGGTCCTGGTGGCCATGTTCCTCGGTATCGCGCTCGCCCGCTGACGCGTGGCACCCATCTTGCACAACTGACCACCGGGCCTTATACTGGTTAAATATACAGTAATCGTGAGCGTGCCCCGGGTTGATGCGGGAGCGCTGCATGGCGAAACGGCATTGAAATGAGGTACCCTTCGCCATGCACGCCTCGTGCATATATCTGTCCCGTCGAAAGCTCCCTATGCCCGCCACCCCTGCCATGTACAACACGATCGCGCTGGTCGTCCGGCCCAATACGGCCGGCATCGAAGATTCCGTGCGCGACGTTCTCGCTTTCCTGCGCCAGGGCGGCTACAGCGTCGTGTTCGATGCGGACACGGCCGCGCACCTGAACATGCCGGAGATTCCCGCGATGAGCGCGCAGGGCATCGGCGAAAAATGCGATTGCGCGATCGTCATGGGCGGCGACGGCACGATGCTGGGCATTGCCCGCCAGCTGGCGCCGTTCGAGATACCGCTGATCGGCATCAACCAGGGCCGGCTGGGCTTCATGACCGATATCCCGCGCGAAGGCATGCTGCCGGTGCTGGGCCGTATCCTTGCCGGCACCCACAAGCTGGAGCGCCGCACGCTGCTCGAAGGGCGCGTGCTGCGCAACGGCAAGCCGATCCACTTCGGGATGGCCGTCAACGACGTGGTGGTGGCGCGCGGCGCCGGCAGCGGCATGGTGGAACTGCGCGTCGATGTCGACGATCACTTCATGTACAACCAGCGCTCGGATGGCCTGATCGTTTCCACGCCCACCGGGTCGACGGCCTACGCCCTGTCGGCCGGCGGGCCGCTGCTGCATCCCACGCTGGGCGGCATCGTGCTGGTGCCGATTGCGCCGCATGCGCTGTCGAACCGGCCGATCGTGCTGCCCGACTCGAGCGAGATCGTCATCGAGATCAACCGCGGGCGCGACATCACGGTGAACTTCGACATGCAGACGTTCGCCAGCCTGATGCCGCAGGACCGCATCCATATCCGGCGCTCGCCGCACGCGATCACCTTCCTGCATCCGGAAGGCTGGAGCTACTACAACACGCTGCGCGAAAAACTGCACTGGAACGAGTACCCGTCCACGGACGGGAAAATCTGACGCAAGAATTCAACACTGGAAGCTCTTTACCGCGATCTATGCTGCGTACACTGTCCATCCGCGATTTCGTCATTGTCGATTCCATCGAACTGGAATTTTCCGCCGGCTTCACGGTGTTTACAGGCGAGACGGGCGCCGGCAAGTCGATCCTGATCGATGCGCTCACGCTGGCGCTCGGCGGGCGTGGCGATGCGAGCGTGGTGCGCGAAGGCGCGGCCAAGGCCAACATCACGGCCGATTTCGCGCTCTCCGCGGCGGCGCGGCACTGGCTCGATGCCAACGAGTTCGCCGCCGACGATGGCGGCGCGCTGCTGCGCCGCGTGATCGACAACGCCGGCCGTTCCAAGGCCTACATCAACGGCATCGCCGCCACGGCCGGCCAGTTGCGCGAGCTGGGCGACCTGCTGGTGGACATCCACGGCCAGCATGCGCACCAGTCGCTGCTCAAGACCGAGGCGCAGCGCGAGCTGCTCGACAGCCAGGCCGGCGCCAGCGGCAAGGATGTCGCCACGGCCTACAAGGCATGGCGCGCGCTGGCCAAGCAGCTGCAGGAATTCGAAACCAATGCCGCCAACGTGCTGCTCGAACGCGAGCGCATCGAATGGCAGGTGGGCGAGCTCGACAAGCTGGCGCCGAAGCCGGGCGAGTGGACCGAGATCGGCAACGAGCACAGCCGGCTGTCGCACGCGGCCAGCCTGCTCGAAGGCGCGCAGGAAGCGCTGGCGGTCATTTCCGAATCGGACGAGCAGCCGATCGTGTCGCAGCTGTCGTCGCTGAACCAGAAGCTGGCCAAGCTGGTGTCGGTGGATGCCGAACTGCAGCCGATACTCGACCTGATCGAATCGGCCCGCATCCAGCTGCAGGAATCGGCGTATGCGCTGAACACGTACCTGGACCGCGTTGAACTGGACCCGGAGCGCCTGCGCGAAGTCGATGCGCGGATGGAGGCGCTGCATTCGTCGGCCCGCAAGTTCCGTGTCGACCCGGACGACCTGCCGGCCGAACACGCCCGGCTGACCGCGCAGTTGAGCCAGCTGGCCGATGCCACCGACATCGAAGGCCTGCGCAAGCAGGAGGCGAAGCTGAAGGACGAGTACCTGGCGGTGGCGCGGAAGCTGTCCGCCACGCGCGCCACCGCCGCGCGTGCGCTGGGCGAGGCGGTCACCAAGGCGATGCAGGACCTGAACATGACGGGCGGGCGGTTCGAGGTGGCGCTGCACCCGGCCGAACCTTCGGCCAGGGGGCTGGAGCAGGTGGAGTTCATGGTGGCCGGCCATGCCGGCGTGGCGCCGCGGCCGCTGGCCAAGGTGGCCTCCGGCGGCGAACTGGCGCGGATCTCGCTCGCCATTTCCGTGATCACGTCGAACGCCACCACCGTGCCCACGCTCATCTTCGACGAAGTGGACAGCGGTATCGGCGGCGGCGTGGCCGAAGTGGTGGGGCGGCTGCTGAAGCGCCTGGGCCAGGAGCGGCAGGTGCTGTGCGTCACCCACTTGCCGCAGGTGGCCAGCCAGGGCAACAGCCACTTCCAGGTTGCCAAGAGCACGCTGGAAAACGGCAAGACCGCCTCGCGCATCGAAGTGCTCGATGCGAAAGCCCGCGTCGAGGAAGTCGCCCGCATGCTGGGCGGCCTCGAAATCACCGCCACTACCCGCAAGCACGCCCGCGAGCTGCTGGCTTCCTGACTTTCGTCCGGAGCAAGATCGCGGCGGCCCAGCCGTCAAGCTCTGCCGTGGCCGCACGCGAGCCGAAGCGGCCGCGCGGCGGGCCGCATATAATCGAAGGTCTCCCTCGATTGATGACAAGATTCCATGGCTTTCGCGAAAGAACCTCCTCACCGGCACGGTGCCGTCAGCGGCAGCGCCGTCGTGCTGGTCAACCTCGGCACGCCCGACGCGCCCACGCGGGGCGCGGTGCGCCGCTACCTGAAGCAGTTCCTGTCCGACCCGCGCGTGGTCGAAATTCCCCGGATCGTCTGGTGGTGTATCCTGAACGGCGTGATCCTGCCGTTCCGCTCCGGCCAGTCGGCCAAGAAATATGCCTCGATCTGGACCGAGGAAGGCTCGCCGCTGCGCATCCACACCCAGAACCAGGCGATGCTGCTGCACGAAGCGCTGCAGGCGCGCGGTCACCAGGATGTGACGGTGGCGATGGCGATGCGCTATGGCTCGCCGGCACTGCCGGACGTGCTGGCCCGCCTGAAGGCCGACGGCTGCGACCGCATCGTGGTGCTGCCCGCCTATCCGCAATACTCCGGCACCACCACCGGTTCGATCTGGGATGCCGTGTTCGGGCACTACCGCAAGATCCGCAACATCCCCGAGCTGCGGCTGGTGAAGAACTACCACGACCACGACATGTATATCGAGGCGCTGCGCCAGAACGTGATGGCGCACTGGGCGCAGCATGGCCGCGCCAAGAAGCTGGTGATGAGTTTCCATGGCGTGCCCAAGCGCACGCTGATGCTGGGCGACCCGTACCACTGCGAATGCCACAAGACGGCGCGCCTGCTGGCCACCGCGCTGAAGCTGCGCCCGGAAGACTACATCGTCACGTTCCAGTCCCGCTTCGGCAAGGCCGAGTGGCTGCAGCCCTACACCGCGCCCACGGTGCAGAAGCTGGCGCAGGAAGGCGTGCGCAGCATCGACGTCATCTGCCCTGGTTTCACCAGCGACTGCCTGGAGACGCTGGAAGAAATCGCAATGGAAGTGCGCCATGACTTCCTTTCCGCCGGCGGCAAGGAGTTTCATTACATCCCTTGCCTGAACGAAAGCCCGGCCTGGATCGCCGGGCTGGCCGAGATCGCCGAGCAGCACATGATCGGCTGGCCGGCCATGGTTTCCCCATCGCAGCGCGCCATGCGCCAGCAGGACGCCGCCATCGGCCGCGACCGCGCCATCGCCCTGGGCGCTACCGAGTAGATCTTTCCCTTGCCGCGCGGCGATCGCGCAACATTGCTGCCAACAGGTTGTTAGCACTTGCGGGAGAGGAGTGCCAGCCTGTTAAAATAGCAGGTCGGCAGACCCTGTCGGCCATGATTTGCCAGCCATTTGTCAAGCGCCGGGCGAACCTTCAGGATCGCATCACGCCCTGTCTGAGCGGAATGCCCCTTGAAAAGGTAGGGGATAGCCCCAGATTCGGCCAGTGCAGTCAGGGCAATGTCAAACAAACACGATTTGTAGGAGTCAAACGATGCAAGACCAGGAAAACCAGGCCATCCCGAATCCCGAGGAAGCACAGCCGGCAGCCCAGACGCAGCAACAGGCTCCGCAGCAGGAAACTCCGTTCGAGTCCGCAGCAACCCCGAGCCTGGAAGAGCAGCTGTCCGTCACCGAAGCCAAGCTGGCCGAGATGCACGACGCCTTCATGCGTGCCAAGGCCGATGCGGACAATATCCGCCGCCGTGCCCAGGAAGATGTCTCGAAAGCCCACAAGTTTGCCGTGGAAAGCTTTGCCGAAGCCCTGCTGCCCGTGAAGGACAGCCTGGAAATGGCGTTGAAAGTGGAAACGCCGTCGATCGAGTCGCTGAAGGAAGGCGTGGAAATGACGCTCAAGCAGCTGAACTCGGCATTCGAGCGCAACCGCCTGCTGGAAGTGGTACCTGCCGCCGGCGACAAGCTCGACCCGAACCGCCACCAGGCCGTGGCCATGGTGCCGGCCGAGCAGGAAGCCAACACGGTCGTGGCCGTGCTGCAAAAGGGTTACACGATCGCGGACCGCCTGCTGCGCCCCGCCATCGTGACGGCTGCCCAGCCGAAGTAACCGCAAGCACTTGAAAAGCAAAGCCTTTTCCCGCATATAAGAAGCATTCAGAAACTAATCAGTTACGAGGAAGAACAAACATGGGCAAAATGATCGGTATCGACCTGGGCACGACCAACTCCTGCGTCGCCATCATGGAGAATGGCCAGCCAAAGGTCATCGAGAACGCCGAAGGCGCGCGTACCACGCCTTCGATCATCGCTTACCAGGAAGATGGCGAGATCCTGGTTGGTGCGCCGGCGAAACGCCAGGCCGTCACCAACCCGAAGAACACGCTGTTCGCAGTCAAGCGCCTGATCGGGCGCAAGTTCGACGAGAAAGAAGTCCAGAAGGACATCGGCCTGATGCCTTACTCGATCAACAAGGCCGACAACGGCGATGCCTGGATCAGCGTGCGCGACAAGAAACTGGCGCCGCCGCAGATCTCCGCCGAAGTGCTGCGCAAGATGAAGAAGACCGCCGAGGACTACCTGGGCGAGGAAGTGACCGAGGCCGTGATCACGGTGCCGGCCTACTTCAACGATTCGCAGCGCCAGGCCACCAAGGACGCCGGCCGCATCGCGGGCCTGGATGTCAAGCGCATCATCAACGAGCCGACCGCGGCCGCGCTGGCTTTCGGCCTGGACAAGACCGACAAGGGTGACCGCAAGATCGCCGTGTATGACCTGGGCGGCGGCACGTTCGACGTGTCGATCATCGAGATCGCCGACGTGGATGGCGAAAAGCAGTTCGAGGTGCTGTCGACCAACGGCGACACGTTCCTGGGCGGCGAAGACTTCGACCAGCGCGTGATCGACTACATCATCGAAGAGTTCAAGAAGATCAACGGCCTGGACCTGAAGAAGGATCCGATCGCCCTGCAGCGCATCAAGGCTTCGGCCGAGCGCGCGAAGATCGAACTGTCGTCGTCGCAGCAGACCGAGATCAACGAGCCGTACATCGCCATGGCGAACGGCGCTCCGGTCCACCTGAACCTGAAGATCACCCGCGCCAAGCTGGAATCGCTGGTCGAGGAACTGATCGCCGCCACGATCGAGCCATGCCGCACCGCCATCAAGGATGCGGGCGTGAAGGTTTCCGACATCGACGACATCATCCTGGTCGGCGGCATGACCCGTATGCCGAAAGTGCAGGAAAAAGTACGCGAATTCTTCGGCAAGGATCCACGCAAGGATGTGAATCCTGACGAAGCCGTGGCTGTCGGTGCCGCGATCCAGGGCTCCGTGCTGTCGGGCGAGCGCAAGGATCTGCTGCTGCTGGACGTGACCCCGCTGTCGCTGGGTATCGAAACGCTGGGCGGCGTGATGACGAAGATGATTCACAAGAACACCACGATCCCGACCAAGTTCGCGCAAGTGTTCTCGACCGCCGACGACAACCAGCCCGCCGTGACCATCAAGGTCTACCAGGGCGAGCGTGAAATCGCGGCCGGCAACAAGGCGCTGGGCGAGTTCAACCTGGAAGGCATTCCGCCGGCATCGCGCGGCACGCCGCAGATCGAAGTGACCTTCGACATCGACGCCAACGGCATCCTGCACGTGGGTGCGAAGGACAAGGCCACCGGCAAGGAAAACAAGATCACCATCAAGGCCAACTCCGGCCTGTCGGAAGACGAAATCCAGAAGATGGTGAAGGATGCCGAACTGAATGCCGAAGAAGACAAGAAGGTGAAGGAGCTGGCCGAATCGCGCAATCAGGCTGATGCGCTGGTGCACTCCACCCGCAAGTCGCTGACCGAATACGGCGACAAGCTGGGTGCCGACGAGAAGGCGAAGATCGAAGCGGCGATCACCGACGTGGAAGGCGAGATCAAGTCCGGCGACAAGTCCTCGATCGATGCCAAGGTGGCCGCGCTGACCGAAGCCGCGCAGAAGCTGGGCGAGAAGATGTACGCCGACATGCAGGCGCAGCAGGCTGCGGCCGGCGGCGGTGCGGAAGGCGGCGCGGCGGGTGGTCCGGGTGCGGGCCAGCAGGCCGGCGGCGCGGACAACCGTGCGCAGCAGGATGATGTTGTCGATGCCGATTTCAAGGAAGTCAAAGACAACAAATAATCTGGCTTAGCCGCCAGAGTGGCCGCACGCGCAGTCGCCGACTGCGCATGCGGCCTCGCCGAGGGGAGTTGCCGTTGCACGGTGCCCGCTCGGCGTTTTTGCATAACCGGTATGGTTATGAGGTTGTTTCACAACGCCAACGCTCCCGGGGCATCGGGTATCAGCAGCGGGTGGCGGCCGCAGGTGGCAGCAACCTCGGCGTCCTGTTACAGTTTCCCTTCTATTCAGTTCAGTTAGGTGCCTGCATATGGCAAAGCGTGATTTTTACGAGATTCTCGGCCTGGCAAAAAATGCCTCCGAAGAAGAAATCAAGAAGGCTTATCGCAAGCTTGCGATGAAGTACCATCCGGACCGCAACCCGGACAACAAAGAGGCGGAAGAAAAATTCAAGGAGGTCAAGGAAGCCTACGAGATGCTGACCAATCCGGAAAAGCGCGAGGCTTATGACCGCTACGGTCACGCCGGCGTGGACCCGAACATGGGCGGCGGCGGCTTCGGTGGCGCCGGCGGCTTCGGCGATGCGTTCGGCGACATCTTCGGCGACATCTTCGGCGGCGGCGGCGGCCGGCGCGGTGGCGGCGGCCCCCAGGTCTACCGCGGCGCGGACCTGCGCTACAACCTCGAGATCACGCTGGAGCAGGCCGCGCATGGCTTCGACACCACGATCCGCGTGCCGGCCTGGGACAAGTGCGACAGCTGCCATGGCTCGGGCGCCAAGCCGGGCACGTCGCCGGTCACCTGCTCGACTTGCGGCGGCCACGGCCAGGTGCGCATGCAGCAGGGCTTCTTCAGCATCCAGCAGACCTGCCCGAAATGCCACGGCACCGGCAAGATCATCCCGGAACCGTGCCCTACGTGCGCGGGTGCCGGCCGCATCAAGCGCAACAAGACGCTGGAAGTGAAGATCCCGGCGGGGATCGACAACGGCATGCGCATCCGCTCGTCCGGCAACGGCGAACCCGGGACCAATGGCGGGCCGCCGGGCGACCTGTATGTGGAAATCCACATCAAGGCGCACGCGGTGTTCCAGCGCGAAGGCGACGACCTGCACTGCGAGATGCCGATCTCGTTCGCGAAAGCGGCGCTGGGCGGCGAAATCGAAGTGCCGACCCTGTCCGGCAAGGTGTCGTTCACCGTGCCCGAAGGCACCCAGTCCGGCAAGACGTTCCGCCTGAAAGGCAAGGGCGTCAAGGGCGTGCGCTCGGGTTATCCGGGCGACCTGTTCTGCCACGTGGCCGTCGAAACGCCGGTCAAGCTGACCGACAAGCAGAAGGAACTGCTGCGCGAGTTCGAACGCGCCACCGTCGAAGGCGGCTCGAAGCACAGCCCGCAGTCGAAGGGCTGGATGGACAAGGTCAAGGATTTTTTTGAGTAAGTTTTTGAGTAAGTTCGTTGCCGCGGGCGGCAGCCCTCGGCAAGAGACCGCTACCAAAAAAGTACGTTCGGCCGACACCATCCGGATCGGGTAAACTGGCAGCTGCATTTTCGGCCGCCGCGTTGCGAGGCATGCAACCGGCGGCCTTGTCACGTCTGAAAGGAACTTCATGAACGATACCAAGCCTTCCGACCTGCGGGAACTCCTGAACAACAACCGCCGCTGGGCCGACTCGATGGTGCAGCGCGATCCGGAATTCTTCCACCGCCTGGCCAACCAGGCGTCGCCGGAATACCTGTGGATCGGCTGTTCGGACAGCCGCGTGCCCGCCAACGAACTGCTCGGCCTGCTGCCAGGCGACGTGTTCGTACACCGTAACATCGCCAACGTGGTCGTCCACTCCGACCTGAACTGCCTCTCCGTGCTGCAGTTCGCGATCGAAGTGCTGAAAGTGAAGCACGTGATCATCGTCGGCCACTATGGCTGCAAGGGCGTGCACGCCGCGCTGACCGGCGCCCGCGTGGGCCTCGTCGACAACTGGCTGCGCCATGTGCAGGACGTGAGCCAGAAACACGAGCGCTACCTGGGCACCGTGCTCGACGAGCGCGTGCGCAGCGAAAAGCTGGTGGAGCTGAACGTGGTGGAGCAGGTGGTCAACGTCTGCTCGACCACCATCGTGCAGGACGCCTGGGACCGCGGCCAGCAACTCTCCGTGCACGGCTGGGTCTACGGCATCAACGACGGCCACCTGCACGACCTGGGCATGACGATCAACGAATTGCCCGAACTGCAAACGAAGCTGAAAGCCAACCTGGGCTCGCGTTACAGCGCTGCGCAATAACCGGCAAAACCGGTGCCGGACATCTTTTCCCCTGGAAAAGTGTCTGGCACCTTGAACCGCTGCTGACCCGGTATTTTCGGCCGCCCGTCCAGTCTCCCGAACAGCACTCCGCTATACTGTATATCTGTACAGTTGGGTGCCAAAAATGGAGCTGAACGACAAGCTGGAAATCCTCGCCGATGCGGCGAAATACGACGCGTCGTGCGCCAGCAGCGGTGCACCGAAGCGTTCGTCCGAGGGCAAGGATGGCATCGGCGCGACCAACGGCATGGGTATCTGCCACAGCTATACGCCGGATGGCCGCTGTGTCTCGCTGCTCAAGATCCTGCTGACCAACTTCTGCGTCTACGACTGCCAGTACTGCGTCAACCGCCGCACGTCGAACGTGCCGCGCGCCCGCTTCACGGTGCAGGAAGTGGTGAAACTCACGGTCGACTTTTACCTGCGCAACTACATCGACGGCCTGTTCCTCAGCTCCGGCATCATCCAGTCCGCCGACTACACGATGGAGCAGCTGGTGGCCGTTGCGCGCGAGCTGCGCGAAGTGCACCAGTTCCGCGGCTACATCCATCTGAAGACGATTCCCGATGCCGACCCGGCGCTGATCGAGGCGGCCGGCCGCTATGCCGACCGCCTGTCCGTCAACATCGAACTGCCCACGCAGGACAGCGTGCAAAAGCTCGCGCCCGAAAAGAGCGTCCACACGATCAAGCTCACGATGGGCAATATCCGCCTGAAGCTGGACGAGAAGGAAGCCGAACCGAAGTCGCCCAGGTTCGCGCCGGCGGGGCAGAGCACGCAGATGATCGTGGGCGCCGATGCCAGCGACGATGCGCGCATTCTTACCACCGCCGAAACGCTGTACGGCAGCTACAAGCTCAAGCGCGTGTACTACAGCGCGTTCAGCCCGATCCCGGAAAGCCCGAAAAGCGTGCCGCTGGCGCCGCCGCCGCTGCTGCGCGAACACCGCCTGTACCAGGCCGATTTCCTGCTGCGCAGCTATGGCTTCCAGGCGAAGGAACTGCTGCCCGCATCGGGCAACCTGTCGCTCGACATCGACCCGAAGCTGGCATGGGCACTGTCACACCGCGAGCATTTTCCGATGGACCTGAACCGCGCCGAGCCGCAGATGATCGCGCGCATTCCCGGCATCGGCATCCGCAACGCGCAGCGCATCGTCGAGCTGCGCCGCATGCGCCAGGTGCGCTGGGCCGATCTCGCGCGCCTGCGCTGCAGCATGAAGAAGGTGGCGCCGTTCATCGTCACCGCCGACTACCGTCCGGCACGGGACACCACCTCGTCCGATACATTGCGCCAGGCCATGGCCGACGTGCCGCAGCAGATGGCACTGTTCCCGGAGCTGCAGGCTGCATGAAGGACGATGCCGTTGCGCTGGCGCTGTCCGGCCAGCCGGTGGTGGTCACGTCGTTTGCCGAGTGGCGTACCGCCGCGCGCGCGCTGATCGTGCGCCATGTCGCGCCCGAATACGTACAATGGGTAATGCAGGAAGGCGGCGGAGACCTGTTGAGTGCAATGCCTCCGGTAGCGGTAAATGAGCTTGTGAATGAAGTTGTCGATGACTCGGCAAGTGTAGTTGAAGTGGCAAGTGCAGTTGAAGTGGCAAGTGCAGTTGAAGTGGCAAGTGCAGTTGAAGTGGCAAGTGCAGTTGAAGTTGCAAGTGCAGTAGAAGCAGCAAGTGCAGTTGAAGTTGCAAGTGCAGTGGAAGCAGCAAATGCAGTGGAAGTGGCAAGTGCAGCAAACGAGTCAGCAAGCGCATTGGTTAGTGAGGATACTCATAACCCCGATGAACGATCGGACCCGCCGCCCCCGAACAATCCTCCATCCGGTTTGCAGCCGCGTATTTCCCGCAAACTGATTGAAATGCTGCAAGGCGCAGCCTGCTATCGGGCCCACGACCGCTGGGCCTTCCTCTACCGCGTGCTGTGGCGCTGGCACCGCGGCGAACACGAGGTGATCTCGATGGCGGATGAAGATGGCGCCCGCCTGCACCACATGGTGCGGGCGGTGCGGCACGAAGAACACGACATGCATGCCTACCTGCGCTTTCGCGAACGCCCCGAACAGGAAGGCGCGCCACGCTTCGTCGCGTGGTTCGAGCCGGCGCACGACGTGCTGCCGCAAGTGGCACAGCACTTCGCCAGGCGCATGGGCCGAACCAGCTGGATGATCGCCACGCCCGAGGCCACCGTGCTGTGGGACGGCGCCACCCTGCACACCGGCGCGGCGCTGGCGCGCAGCGCGGCCGATTTCACCGATGCCGGCGAATCGCTGTGGCTCACCTACTACCGCAGCATCTTCAATCCAGCGCGCCTGAACGCGGGCATCATGCACGGCCATATCCGCCACCGCTTCTGGAAAAACCTGCCCGAAGGCGCAGTGGTGACGCACATGGTCAGCCAGGCCGCGGCCGGCGCGCGCAAGGTCGGGCAGCTCGATACCGTCGGCAAGCGGGGCGGCACCACGATCCCGATCTCGTCCGAACAGGCGGCGCCGGAACGCCAGCAACCCAGTTCGCTGGACGAGTGCCGGCGCTGCGACCTGTGGCAGAACGCCACGCAGGCGGTGGCGGGGCAGGGCGCGCGCCGCGCGAAGATCATGCTGGTGGGCGAACAGCCGGGCGACCAGGAGGACCTGGCCGGCAAGCCGTTCGTCGGCCCGGCCGGCGAACTGCTGGACAAGGCGATGGATGAAGCGGCACTGGACCGCCGCGCCGTGTACGTGACCAACGCCGTCAAGCACTTCAAGTGGGAGCCGCGCGGCAAGCGCCGCCTCCATAAAACCCCCGCGCAAAAGGAAGTGATGGCCTGCCGCTACTGGCTCGAAACGGAGCTGGAAACGGTGGCGCCCGACGTGCTGGTGGCGCTCGGCAGCACCGCGCTGAAGTCGATCCTGCAGACCGGCAGCGCGACGATGAAGGACTACATGGATGCGCCATTCGAGCATGAGGGGCGCTGGGTGGTGGCCACCTATCACCCCGCCTATGCGCTGCGGGTGCCGGACCGCGAGTCGCGCCAGGCGGCGTTCGCGGCGATCGTCGAGGCATTGAAAACGGCGCAGCGGCTGGCGCGGGGCGAGTCGCCAGAAGCTTGAAAACCGCATATCAATATCAAAAAGTATTCGTTTTGTTCATGATGCGAGCGGCATAGACTGGCTTCACTCGCCTGGTGCCGTGGCCGTGGAAAGCGCGGTGTCGGGCGAGCTTCCGACCCCGCCAGCTGGAGCGCATCACATGTCCGCAGTATTGAGTGCAGTATCAAGCGCAGCATCAAGTGCAGCATCAAGCACAGTATCAAGCGCTGGAAAACATGTCGCAGCCCGCCCGGAAACGGGGTTGCACATTCGCCCGTTCGAGGGTCCCCTTGGCGCCGAAGTATTCGGCCTCGACCTGGCGCAGCCACTCTCCCGCAAGGATCTGTTGCAGCTGCATGCCGCCCACCTGGAGCACCATGTGCTGGTGTTCCGGGACCAGCGCATCACGCCGCGACAGCAGGTCGATTTTTCCCGCCTGTTCGGTCCCTTGCAAATCCATGTGCTGAGAAATTTCCAGCTGGCGGGGCACCCGGAAGTCCTGGTGGTGTCAAACATCGTCGAAGACGGCAAGCCGATCGGCCTGGGCGACGCCGGCCATTTCTGGCATTCCGACCTGTCGTACAAGGAGCAGCCCAGCCTGGGCTCGATGCTGCACGCGCAGGAGCTGCCGGCCGAGGGCGGCGACACGCTGTTCGCCAACATGCATCTGGCCTACGACACGCTGCCCGAAGCGCTGAAGAACGAGATCCGCCATGCCCGCGCCGAACACAGCTACCTGAAGCAGTACTCCGAACTGCAGCGCCGCAGCCCGTGGCGGCCGAATCTCACGCAGGCGCAGATTGACGAAGTCAAACCCGTGGTGCACCCGGTGGTGCGCACGCACCCGGAAACGGGGCGGCAGGCGCTGTTCGTCAGCGAGCATTTCACCACCCGCATCGTCGGCATTCCCGAGGACGCCAGCGCCGCGCTGCTGGCCGAGCTGTTCGCGCACAGCGTGAAGCCGCGGCATGTCTACCGCCACCAATGGCAACCGCACGACATGGTGTTCTGGGATAACCGCTCGCTGATGCACCTGGCCGCCGGCTGCCCGGCCGACCAGCGCCGCAAGCTGTACCGCACCACGATCGAAGGCGACGTGCCTTACTGATCCGGACAACCCTGACCATACCGCTCATGAAATTACTGAAGATTGCCGCCGGCGCGCTCGCGCTCGCGCTGGCCACCGGCGCACAGGCCGAAGGCACCATCCGCATCGCCGAGCAGTTCGGCGTTACCTACCTGCTGCTGAACATCGCGCAGGAACAGAAGCTGATCGAGAAATACGGCAAGCAGAACGGCGTGGAGGTCGACGTCGAATGGAAGAAGCTGTCCGGCGGCGCGGCCATCAACGATGCGCTGTTGTCGGGCGCGATCGACATCGCCGGCGCAGGCGTCGGTCCGCTCGTCACGGTATGGGACCGCACCAAAGGCCGCCAGAACGTGAAGGGCGTGGCGGCGCTGGGCAGCTTCCCGTACTACCTCGTCAGCAACAATCCAAAGGTCAAGTCGATCGCCGATTTCACCGAGAAGGACCGCATCGCCCTGCCGGCGGTCACGGTCTCGGTGCAGTCGCGCATCCTGCAGATGGCGGCAGCCAAGCAATGGGGCGACAAGGAATTCGCCCGCCTCGACAAGTTCACGCAAACCTTGCCGCACCCGGATGCGGCCAGCGCCATCATCGCCGGCGGCACCGAGATCACCGGCCACTTCGGCACGCCGCCGTTCCAGGAACAGGAGCTGGCGCAGAATCCGAATGCGCGCGTGGTGCTGAATTCGTACGAGGTGCAGGGCGGGCCGTCGTCGTCGACGGTGCTCTATGCCACCGACAAGTACCGCAAGGAGAACCCGAAAACGTACCGCGCGTTCGTGCAGGCGCTGGCAGAGGCGGCGGACTATGCGTCCAGAAATCCCGAGGGCGCGGCCGACATCTACCTGAAGGTCAACAAGAGCAAGGTGGATCGCAACCTGCTGCTGAAGATCTTCAAGTCGCCGGAAGTGCAGTTCAGGATCGCCCCGCAGAACACGCTGGCGCTGGCGCAGTTCATGCACCGCGTGGGCGCCGTGAAGAACAAGCCGGCCAGCTGGCGCGATTACTTCTTCGAAGACCCGCTGGTCGAGAAGGGGAGCTGACATGGCGCCGCTGCAGGTGGTGCGCCCGCCATCGTCCGCCGATGCCTTGCTGCGCGCGCGCGGCGTCACCCTCGAATATCGCAGCGGCGGCAATGCCGTGCGCGCCACGCAGGAGGTCGACTTCGACGTGTTCGGCGGCGACCGCTTCGTGCTGCTGGGGCCTTCCGGCTGCGGCAAGTCGTCGCTGCTGAAGGCCGTCGGCGGCTTCATTACGCCGGCGGCGGGCTCGATCACGCTGGGCGGCAAGTTGATCACGAAGCCCGGTCCGGACCGCATCTGCGTGTTCCAGGAATTCGACCAGCTGCCGCCATGGAAGACGGTGCTGGAAAACGTGATGTTCCCGCTGCTGGCGTCGAACAGTGCGGGGCGTGCCGAGGCACGGGAACGGGCGCGGCACTGGATCGCCCGCGTGGGGCTGGAGCGCTTCGAGAACGCGTATCCGCACACGCTGTCCGGTGGCATGAAGCAGCGCGTGGCGATTGCGCGCGCGCTGGCGATGCAGCCCGCCGTGCTGCTGATGGACGAACCGTTCGCCGCGCTCGATGCGCTCACGCGGCGCACGATGCAGGAAGAGCTCACCAAATTATGGGAGGAATCGCCGTTCACGCTGCTGTTCGTCACGCACTCCATTGAAGAGGCGCTGGTGGTCGGCAACCGCATCCTGCTGCTGTCGCCGCACCCGGGCCGCGTGCGCGCGGAGCTCAACAGCCACCAGTTCGGGCTGCACAGCGGCGGCGGCGCCGACTTCCAGCAGGCTGCGCAGCGCATCCATCACCTGCTGTTCGGCGAAACGCCGGCGTCTCATGTGGCCGACCCGGCAGCCAACCCTGCTGCCGGCGAAAACGAAAGGATCGCCCTGTGAGCACGCTCGAACCGCCGATCCGGCAGGAATTCCAGTACGACCTGGCGCCCGCCGCGCCGGCATCGCTGCAACGGCGGCTGCCGGCCGTGCAGCGCCTGTGGCAGCAGGGCTGGGTGCGCAAGTCCGTGGTGCTGGCCGTGCTGGCGCTGCTGTGGGAACTGGCCGCGCGCTGGCAGGACAACGACCTGCTGCTGCCCACCTTCGAGCAGACCGCGCGCGCCTTCGTCGAGGGCATCGCCAGCGGCGAGCTGGTCGAGAAGGTCGAAGTCTCCCTGCTCGTGCTGGTGCAGGGCTACGTGGCCGGCATTGCCCTGGCGTTCGTATTGACCGCGCTGGCCGTGTCCACGCGCCTGGGCCGCGATTTACTGGAAACCCTCGTGGCCATGTTCAACCCGCTGCCCGCGATCGCGCTGCTGCCGCTGGCCATGCTGTGGCTGGGGCTCGGCAACGCCAGCCTGGTGTTCGTCATCGTGCACGCCGTGCTGTGGCCGCTGGCGCTGGGCACCTATGCCGGCTTCCAGTCGGTGCCGGCCACGCTGCGGATGGCGGGCCGCAACTACGGGCTGACCGGGCTGCCGTTCGTGGTCCAGATCCTGGTGCCGGCCGCCCTGCCGGCGATCGTCTCCGGCCTGAAGATCGGCTGGGCATTCGCGTGGCGCACGCTGATCGCCGCGGAACTGGTGTTCGGCGCCTCGTCCGGCAAGGGCGGCCTGGGCTGGTACATCTTCCAGAACCGCAACGAGCTGTACACGGACAAGGTGTTCGCCGGCCTCGCCGCCGTGATCCTGATCGGCCTCGCCGTGGAACACCTGCTGTTCGCCGCGCTGGAGCGCACCACGGTGCAACGCTGGGGCATGCGCACCAACGGTTGAGGCCGTGTCACTTTGGTGCCAGGCACCAAAGTGACACGGCCTCAACCATAAGAGCTACATTCACCAGATTGGCACAATTCTTGCTCGACAATAGGGCATGAGCCGCCATCTCCGCATCGTTTTAGTTCACCCTCCCCACGAAAGTGACGCGTCGCTGCGCGCCGCCGCGCTGCAGGCCGGGCTGGTCGAAGCCGGCTACGAGATCGTGGCGTCGCTGCCGGCCGATCTCAACCTGCCGGAACAGATCGCCCGCCTGCAACCGGACATGATCATCGTCGATGCCGAATCCGATGCGCGCGACGTGCTGGAACACATCGTCGTGGCCACCCGCGACGAGCGCCGCCCCATCGTCATGTTTACGGAAGACGAGAAGCAGTCGTCGATGGATGCGGCGATGGAGGCGGGCGTGTCCGCCTATATCGTGGCCGGCCTGAAGCCGGAGCGCATCAAGCCGGTGCTGAGCGTGGCCATGGCGCGCTTTCGCAAGGAGCAGAAGCTGCTGCACGAACTGGCGGACACGAAGCACAAGCTCGCCGAGCGCAAGGTGGTCGACCGTGCCAAGGGGCTGCTGATGAGCCGCCACGGCATGACGGAAGAGCAGGCCTACCAGCGGCTGCGGACGATGGCAATGAACAAGAACCTGAAGCTGGCCGAGATCGCCCAGCGGATACTGGACGTGGAGGACTTGCTGGGCTGAAGCGCGAACCTCGCGCGGCCCCGCCGGAGCAGTCATGCATATCGAAAAAACAACCGTCAACATAGGATTCAACCCGCTGACCGACTGCGCATCCGTCGTCATGGCGGCCATGCTGGGCTTCGACGAGAAACACGGCATCCGCATCGTGCTGTCGCGCGAAACGTCGTGGGCCGGCGTGCGCGACAAGCTGATGACCGGCGAGCTCGATGCCGCCCACGCCCTGTACGGCCTGGTCTACGGTGCCCAGCTGGGCATCGGCGCGCAGCCGCGCGACATGGCGGTACTGATGAACCTGAACCGCAACGGCCAGGCGATCACGCTGTCGCGCCGCCTGGCCGACAGCGGGGCGAAGGATGGCGCAACGCTGGCCGCGCTGATGGCGAGGGAGCCGCGCCAGTATGTGTTCGCCCAGACCTTCCCGACCGGCACCCATGCGATGTGGCTGTATTACTGGCTGGCCGCGCACGGCATCCATCCGATGACGGACGTGCGGGCGATCACGCTGCCACCGTCGCAGATGGTCTACAACCTGGCCGAAGGCCACATGGACGGTTTCTGCGCCGGCGAACCGTGGGGCCAGCAGGCCGTGATGGAAGGGGTGGGCGTCACCGCGGCATCCAGCCAGCAGATCTGGCCCGATCACCCGGAAAAGGTGCTGGGCGCCTCGCTCGATTTCGTGCGCGCCCACCCGAACACGTGCCGCGCGCTGATCGCCGCCGTGCTGGAAGCGGGCCGCTGGATCGATGCCAGCGATGAAAACCGCCGCGCCACCGCCGAGATCATCGCCGGCGTGCCATACGTGAACACGGAGAAGGCGGCGATCCTGCCCCGCATGCTGGGCCGCTACGGCGATGGCCTGGGTCATGCCTGGCAGGACGAACACCCGATGCGCTTCCACCAGGAAGGGCAGGCCAGCTACCCGTGGCTGTCCGACGGCATGTGGTTCATGACCCAGTTCCGCCGCTGGGGCCTGCTGAAATCCGACCCCGACTACTTCGCCGTGGCGCAGTCGGTCACCCAATCGCGGCTGTACCGCGAGGCGGCCGAAATGGCCGGCGTGGCGGTGCCGGCGGACGTGCTGCGCAGCTCGACGCTGGTCGACGGCCATGTCTGGGACGGCACCGATCCGGCCCGCTACGCGGCCGCCTTCGCGATCCACCAGCGCTGACGCTGCACTGCACCAGAAGCGGGCGGCACTGCACCGCAAACTTGCATGCCGCCCCGTTTTCCCCTCCCCATTCCCTCGCACCACCCCCCGCATCGTCCCCGCAGTACCCCCGTATGCCCCTTGGCGCCATGTTGACGCCGCCTGGCACGCCTCTTGCAAAGTAGAGGACAAGAGGTCAATGGCGATCTCCTGAACATTGCAAGGCCGTCCCAATGGCGGGGCGGCATCAGGACAACGGCGTCCGGGCAGTACTCACGAAACATGTTTTCGAGGGACTGCCCGGGCGCCATTTTTTTTTGCTCGTACCTTCCAATAACAGGGATCTTCATCATGACCAGCGACCTGACCCGCAAGGCTGACAGCATCAAGCTCTTCTCGCTCGCCACGCCGCAGATGCGCGCGTTCCACCTGGCGTGGCTGGCGTTCTTCGCCTGCTTTTTCGCCTGGTTCGCCTGTGCCCCCCTCATGCCGGTGATCAAGGGCGAATTCGGCCTGACCGCGGGCCAGATCGCCAACATCAACATCGCCGCGGTGGCGATCACGATCGTGGTGCGCATGATCATCGGCCCGATGTGCGACCGCGTCGGCCCGCGCAAGGCCCATACCGCGCTGCTGGTCTTCGGCTCGATCCCGGTGTTCGGCGTGGCCGCTTCGCAGAGCTACGAAAGCTTCCTGTTCTTCCGCATGCTGATCGGTGCGATCGGCGCCAGCTTCGTCATCACCCAGTACCACACGTCGGTGATGTTCGGGCCGCGCGTGGTGGGCACCGCCAACGCGGCCACCGCCGGCTGGGGCAATGCGGGCGGCGGCGTCACGCAGGCCACCATGCCGCTGATCCTGGCCGCGATCCTGATGCTGGGCGTGTCCGAAACGATGGGCTGGCGCCTCGCGTTGATCGTGCCGGGCGTGATGATGATCATCGTCGGCGTGCTGTACTGGAAGTTCACGCAAGATTGCCCGCAAGGTAACTACGCTGATCTGCGTCGTGCCGGCATCGAGATCGAAGGCGGCAAGAAAGGCGGCTGGGAAAGCTTCAAGCTGGCCGCTGCGAACTACCGCGTGTGGCTGCTGTTCATCACCTACGGCGCGTGCTTCGGCGTCGAGCTGTTCATCCACAACGTGGCCGCGGTCTACTACGTCGACCAGTTCGACATGTCGCTGAAACAGGCCGGCCTGGCCGCCGGCAGCTTCGGCCTGCTGGCGCTGTTCGCCCGTGCCCTGGGCGGCTTCGTGTCCGACAAGATGGCGCTGCGCAGCAGCCTCAATGGCCGCGTCACGCTGCTGTTCATCCTGATGCTGGGCGAAGGCGCCGGCCTGATCTGGTTCGCCAAGGCCGATACCGCCACGCTGGCCATCTTCGCGATGCTGTCGTTCGGCCTGTGCGTGCACATGGCTTGCGGCGCCACCTACGCGCTGGTGCCGTTCATCGACAAGCGCGCCCTGGGTGGCGTCACCGGCATCATCGGCGCGGGCGGCAACGTGGGTGCGGTGGCCGCCGGCTTCCTGATGAAAGGCGTCGGCAGCACGCAGCAGACGCTGTCGATCCTGGGCTACCTGGTGCTGATCTCCGCCGTCTGCGCGGTCGCGCTGCGGTTCTCGGCCACCACGAACGAAGAACACGCGCTGGCTCGTGCCGCCGCCTGATCACTCAATACCGAACATTTGAATACTGATTCACGGAGCAGAAAATGAAAATCGTCGTCATCGGTCATGGCATGGTCGGCCACAAATTCCTCGAAAGCCTGGCGGACAATCCCGTCGCGGACATGCAGGTCACCGTGCTGTGCGAAGAACCGCGCCCCGCCTATGACCGCGTGCACCTGTCGGAATTCTTCAGCGGCAAGAGCGCGGACGACCTGTCGCTGGTCAAGCCCGGCTTCTTCGACCGTACCGACATGGTGCTGCGCCTGAACGCGCGCGCCGAGTCGATCGACCTGAAGGCGAAAACGGTCACCGCCAGCACCGGCGACGTCCTGTCCTACGACAAGCTGGTCATGGCGACCGGTTCCTTCCCGTTCGTGCCGCCGATCGACGGCCGCGACCGCAAGGATTGCTTCGTGTACCGCACGATCGAAGACCTGGAAGGCATGGCCGAAGCGGGTGCTCGCCTGAAGACCGGCGTGGTCATCGGCGGCGGCCTGCTGGGCCTCGAATGCGCCAAGGCGCTGCGCGACCTGGGCCTGATCACCCACGTGGTCGAGTTCGCACCGCGCCTGATGGCGGTGCAGGTCGATGACGGCGGCGGCCGCATCCTGCGCAACAAGATCGCCGAGCTGGGCGTGACCGTCCACACGGGCAAGAACACCACCGCCATCGTCGACGGCGAAGAAGGCGCGCACCGCATGCTGTTCGCCGACGGCACGCACCTCGACGTGGACATGATCGTGTTCTCCGCCGGCATCCGCCCGCGCGACGGGTTGGCGAAGGAAGCCGGCCTGGTCGTGGGCCCGCGCGGCGGCATCCAGATCGACAACGGTTGCCGCACCTCCGATCCGGACGTGTTCGCGATCGGCGAATGCGCGCTGTGGAACGGCATGATCTACGGTCTGGTCGCGCCGGGCTACGACATGGCCCGCACGGTGGCGAAACAGCTGGCCGGCCAGAGCGCCGAATTCGCCGGCGCCGACATGAGCACCAAGCTTAAATTGATGGGCGTGGACGTGGCTTCCATCGGCGACCCGCACGGCAAGGTGGAAGGCTCGCGCAGCTACCAGTTCACCGACGAGCGCAAGCAGGTCTACAAGAAGATCGTCGTGTCCGATTGCGGCAAGTACCTGCTGGGCGGCGTGATGGTCGGCGATGCCGGCGAATACGGCACGCTGCTGCAGATGATGCTCAACAGGATCGAACTGCCGGAATCGCCGGAATTCCTGATCCTGCCGCAGTCCGACGGCAAGGCGAAGCCGGGCCTGGGCGTGGATGCGCTGCCCGACGCCGCGCAGATCTGCTCGTGCAACAACGTGACCAAGGGCGCGATCTGCGCCGCGGTGGGCGACGGCGCCACGTCGATCGGCGCGCTGAAGAGCTGCACCAACGCCGGCACCTCGTGCGGCGGCTGCGTGCCGCTGGTCACGCAGGTGATGAAGGCCGAGATGAAGAAGCAGGGCATGGACGTCAACAACCATGTCTGCGAACACTTCCCGCACTCGCGCCAGGAACTGTTCCACATCGTCCGCGCCGGCAACATCACCACCTTCGCCGACCTGCTGTACAAGCACGGCAAGGGCCTCGGTTGCGACGTTTGCAAGCCGCTCGCCGCGTCGATCTTCGCCACGTGCTGGAACGACTTCGTGCTGAAGAAGGAACATGCCGGCCTGCAGGACACCAACGACTACTACCTGGGCAACATCCAGAAGGACGGCACGTATTCCGTGGTGCCGCGGATGCCTGGCGGCGAAGTCACGCCGGACGGCCTGATCGCCGTCGGCCAGGTGGCGAAGAAATACGGCCTGTACACCAAGATCACCGGCGGCCAGCGTGTCGACCTGTTCGGCGCCCGCGTCGACGAATTGCCGGCGATCTGGGAAGAGCTGATCGATGCCGGTTTCGAAACCGGCCACGCCTACGGCAAATCGCTGCGCACCGTGAAGTCGTGCGTGGGTTCCACCTGGTGCCGCTATGGCGTGGACGACAGCGTGGGCCTGGCCATCGAACTGGAAAACCGCTACAAGGGCCTGCGCACGCCGCACAAGATCAAGTTCGGCGTCTCCGGCTGCACGCGCGAGTGCGCCGAAGCGCAGGGCAAGGACGTGGGCATCATCGCCACCGAAAAGGGCTGGAACCTGTACGTGTGCGGCAACGGCGGCATGAAGCCGCGCCACGCCGAGCTGTTCGCGTCGGATCTCGACAAGGGCACGCTGATCAAGTACGTCGACCGTTTCCTGATGTTCTACAGCCGCACCGCCGACCGCCTGCAGCGCACCAGCACCTGGCGCGACAACCTGGAAGGCGGCCTGGAATACCTGCAGGACGTGGTCATCAACGACAAGCTCGGCCTTTCCGCCGAACTGGAAGCGGACATGCAGCGCGTGGTCGATACCTATGCCTGCGAGTGGAAGGAAGCCGTGAACAATCCTGAAACCCGCGCCCGTTTCCGCCACTTCGTCAACAGCGAGAAAAAGGACGAGAACGTGGTGTTCATCGAGGAGCGGGGCCAGATCCGTCCGGCCACCGTGCAGGAAAAGAAACGCGTCATCCCCATCAAAGCCGCCTGATCAACTCGCTCCACCTGCCCAACCGCATAAAGGAAACCCGACCATGAAACGTGAAAACGAAGCCGCCAGCTGGACCGCGATCTGCGGCGTGGAAGACATCGTGCCCAACACGGGCGTGTGCGCCCTGCTGAACGGCGAACAGGTTGCCGTGTTCCGCCTGCACGATGGGCGCGACGGCACCGATGCGCGGGTGTTCGCGATCGGCAACTACGATCCGAATTCGGAAGCCTCGGTGCTGTCGCGCGGCCTGGTGGGCAACCTGGGCGAGCGCATCGTCGTGGCCTCGCCGATCTACAAGCACCATTTCGACCTGCAGACGGGCGAGTGCCTGGAAGCGCCGGAAAACTCGGTGCCCACCTGGCCGGCGCGGATCGAAGCGGGCAAGGTCTGGGTCGGTGCCTGATCGTCCGGTGCACAGGGAGACCCCAATGAAACCCTCGCTCGTGGTCATCGGCAACGGCATGGCCGGCATGCGCACGGTCGAGGAATTGCTCGCGCTCGCCCCCGACCTGTACGACATCACCGTGTTCGGCGCCGAACCGCACGGCAACTACAACCGCATCCTGCTGTCGCCCGTGCTGGCCGGCGAAAAGTCGGTCGACGACATCATGCTCAACACGCGCGCATGGTACGAGGAAAACGGCATCACGCTGCACGCCGGCGACCCGGTGGTGCACATCGACCGCAAGCGCCGCCTCGTGCGTGCCCGGTCCGGCCACGAAGTGCGCTACGACCGCCTGCTGCTGGCCACCGGTTCGAAGCCGTTCATCATTCCGGTGCCGGGCCACGAGCTGCCCGGCGTGCTCGCGTTCCGCGACATCGCCGACGTGGAAGGCATGCTGGAAGCGTCCCGCAATCACCGGCATGCGGTCGTCATCGGCGGCGGGCTGCTGGGCCTGGAAGCGGCCAACGGCCTGGCCAGGCAGGGCATGACGGTCACCGTGGTGCATGTGACCGACGCGCTGATGAACCAGCAGCTCGACAAGCCGGCCGCCCAGCTGCTGCAGCGCGCGCTGGAAGCGCGCGGCCTGGCGTTCATGCTCGAAGCGCAGACCGCCGAGATCGTGGGCCCGGACCGCGTGACGGCGGTGCGCTTCAAGGATGGCACGGAAATCCCGGCCGATCTCGTGGTGATGACGGCCGGCGTGCGGCCCAATGTCGAGCTGGCGATATCGGCCGGCCTGCATTGCGAACGCGCCATCGTGGTCGACGACACGCTGCAGACGTACGACCCGCGCGTGTATGCGGTCGGAGAATGCGTGCAGCACCGCCGCGCCACGTTCGGGCTGGTCGCGCCGATCTGGGAACAGGCCAAGGTATGCGCCGCCCACCTGGCCGGCAACGGCCACCGCCGCTACGTGCAGCAGGCTTCGCCCACGCGGCTGAAGGTGACCGGCATCGAGCTGTATTCGGTGGGCAATTTCATCGGCGGCGAAGGCTCCGAGGACCTGGTGCTGCGCGATGCGCGCCGCGGCGTCTACAAACGGCTGGTGCTGGACGGGCCGTGCCTGGTCGGCGCCGTGCTGTATGGCGACGTGCAGGACGGGCCGTGGTATTTCGACCTGATCCAGCGCGGCGCCGATATCAGCGCCTTGCGCCATCACCTGTTGTTCGGCCCCGCGCTGGCAGCGTAGGCCCGCAGCGAGAATCCGAAGTGAAACCCCTGCATTGCTCAGCATTGGAACCATCGTGAATCTGTCCCAGGAACACCTGTCCGTCGCCACCACCTGTCCTTACTGCGGCGTCGGCTGCGGCGTCAAGGCCACGCCGCAGGGGCCGCAGTTCGCCACCGTGGCCGGCGACACGGCGCACCCGTCCAACTTCGGCAAGCTGTGCGTGAAGGGTTCGGCGCTCGGCGAAACGCTGGGCCTGGAGGGGCGGCTGCTGCACCCGCAGGTTCGCGAGGAGGGAAAACTGCGGCAGGCATCCTGGGACGAAGCGCTGGACCGCGCCGCCGGCCAATGGCGCGCGATCGTCGACGAGCACGGCCCCGATGCCGTGGCACTGTATGTGTCCGGCCAGTTGCTGACGGAAGATTATTACGTCGCCAACAAGCTGATGAAGGGCTATGTCGGCAGCGCCAACATCGATACCAATTCGCGGCTGTGCATGTCGTCCGCCGTGGCCGGCCACAAGCGCGCGTTCGGCGAAGACCTGGTGCCGGTCAACTACGACGACCTGGAAAACGCCGACATGATCGTGCTGGCCGGCTCGAACCTGGCATGGTGCCACCCGATCCTGTTCCAGCGCATCATGCGCGCAAAGGAAGCGCGGCCCGGCCTGAAACTGATCGTCATCGATCCGCGCCGCACCGCCACCTGCGAACTGGCCGACCTGCACCTGCCGGTAAAGCCGGGCACGGATGTGTGGCTGTTCAACGGCCTGCTGGCCTACCTGTCGAAGAGCGGCGCGGCGGACCCGGCGTTCATCGCCAACCACACGCGCGGCCTGGACGAAGCGCTGGAAGCGGCCGACATCTCGCCGGAAGACGTGGCGCAGGCCTGCAAGCTGCCGCTGGACGACGTGCTGGCGTTCTACGACGCGTTTGCCGCCACCGCGAAAGTGATCACCGGTTTCTCGATGGGCGTGAACCAGTCCTCCGCCGGTACCGACAAGGTCAACGCGATCATCAACTGCCACCTCGTGACCGGCCGGATCGGCAAGCCCGGCATGGGGCCGTTCTCGATCACCGGCCAGCCGAACGCGATGGGCGGCCGCGAAGTGGGCGGGCTGGCCAACATGCTGGCCGCCCACCTCGACCTGGACAAGCCGGAGCACCGCGCCGCCGTGCAGGAGTTCTGGGGCTCGCCGCGCATCGCGGACAAGCCCGGCCTGAAGGCTGTCGACCTGTTCCAGGCCATCGAGTCGGGCAAGGTGAAAGCCGTGTGGGTGATCGCCACCAACCCGATCGTCAGCCTGCCGGATGCGGACCAGGTGCGGCGCGCGCTGTCGAAGGCGGAACTCGTGATCGCCAGCGACGTGGTGCTGGGCACCGATACCAACGCCTATGCCCACGTGCTGCTGCCCGCGCTCGCGTGGGGCGAGAAGGATGGCACGGTCACCAATTCCGAACGCCGCATCTCGCGCCAGCGCACCTTCCTGCCGGCGCCGGGCGAGGCGAGGGGCGACTGGAAAATCCTCTGCGAATTCGCCCAACGGCTCGGGTACGACGGTTTCGATTTCGCGCACCAGTCGGAGATCTTTGCCGAGCATGCGCGCCTGTCCGCCTGGCGCAACACGCCGGACGCGCTGCCGCGCGCGTTCGACATCGGCACATTGGCCGAAATCGACCGCGCCGGCTACGACGCCATGGAGCCGGTGCAGTGGCCGCTGGGCCGCCGCGTGTTCGCCGATCAGCGTTTCTCGTTCCCGGACGGGCGTGCCCGCTTCGTGCCGACCGCGCCGCGCCTGCCCGTGAACACCGCCGGCGGCGAATACCCGCTGGTGCTCAACACCGGCCGCGTGCGCGACCAGTGGCACACCATGACGCGCACCGGCCGCGCGCCGAAGCTGGCCGAGCACACGCCGGAATCGTTCGTCGACCTGCACCCGCAGGATGCGCTGCTGTGCGGGGTGCGCGACGGCGAACTGGCGCGCATCTCGTCGCAGTGGGGCAGCATGGTGGCGCGCGTGCGGCATGGCGGCGGCATCGCCCGCGGCAGCGTGTTCGTGCCGATCCACTGGAATGGCCAGAATGCCTCCGACGCCCGAGTCGGCGCGGTGGTCAACCCGGTGGTCGATCCGGTGTCGGGCGAGCCCGAGTTCAAGCACACGCCGGTGATGGTCGACCGCTTCCCCGTGCAGTGGCACGGCTTCGTGCTGTCGCGCACGGCGCTGGAGCTGGATCAGGTGGCGTACTGGACCCGGGCCCAGGGCGCCGGCTTCCAGCGCTATGAAATGGCCGGCCGCAACCGCATCGCCGACTTCGGCGCCTGGGCGCGCGAACTGCTGGGCGTGCACGACGAGGATGCCGACTGGCTCGAATACGCCGACCGCAGCGCCGGCGTCTATCGCGCCGTGCACATCGTCGACGACCGCATCGCCCAATGCATCTTCGTGTCGCCGCGCCCCGACCTGCCCGAACGCGCCTGGCTGGCCGGCCTGTTCTCGAACGAAGCGTTGGCCGATGCCGAGCGCGCCGGCGTGCTGGCCGGCCGCCCGCTGGTCCAGGGCGCCGATACCGGGCCCACCGTATGCTCGTGCTTCGGCGTGGGCCGCAACACGATCTGCAACGCGATCCGCGACCAGGACCTGAAAACCACGGCCGAGGTCACCGCCTGCGTGAAGGCAGGCGGCAACTGCGGCTCGTGCGTGCCGGAGATCCGGCAACTGCTCGTGCTGGTGCGGGAAGAGACGGCCGCGGCGGCCGCCAGCTGAACTGTCCGGTCAGCCGGCTGCGCCGATGCGCAGTGGGGTAGCGGGCGGCGGGCATCCCGCCCGCCACCGGTTCATCGCCTGCGCGCGAACCGCGCCGTTGCGGGCAGCGACATGGTTGCCGGCAGCCCGCGCCGGCTTACCACCAGGCTTCCAGGTGCACGCCGTAAGAGAATCCGCTGGTATCGGTGCCGTACACCGCTCCCGAGTTGTTGAAAGCGTTCACGGCGGCGGTCGCGGCGTCGTTCCATTTGCCGTAGGTGGCGAACAGGCGCAGCTCGGGGCGCGACCAGTAGTCGCGTGCCAGCGCGATGGTGGGCGCGATCGTCAGTTTCGTCAGGCGCTGCGTGCCCGGAGTGGTCGCCGATTTCAGCGTCGTCACGCCCAGTTCCGCCTGCAGCTTGAAATTGTCGGCCAGCGCATAGGAAGGCCGGGTGCCGAGCGTGTTCCACGTGGCCGAACCATTCGGGCCGTTCCTGTCGCGCTGGTGCAGCGCCACGAAGACGATGCCGAAGTCCCGGGTGGGCTGCAGGTACAGCTCGTCGAAAATGCGCAGGCGGGTGTAGTCCGATCCCAGCAGCGTGCTGCCCGCCGATCCGATGCGTGCGCAGCACGGGCCATCGATGCCGGTGCCCGGCCCTGCGCCGTATTGCACGCCCAGCGTGTTGGTGCCGTCCATCACCTGGCGCTGGCGGTGGAACACCGACAGCTGCCAGCCGTTGTGCGTGCTCTCGTCCTCGCCTTCGGCGGCGATCAGCGACGCGGCGATGTCCAGCGTGCCGCCGGCATTGGCCGGCAGGCCTTCATACAGGAACACGTGGCGCGTGGCGGACGGCGAGTCGATCGTGCGGCCCGTGGCGGGATCGAGGGTATTGAAGTCGTTGTCCTTGAAGATCGCGTAGCTCGCCTTGCCCGGCCCCAGCGGATAGCGGTCGATGCCCGCACCGGTGCCGTTCAGGTTGATGTACTGCAGGTCGAGCATGTGGACGTCCGGGCGCATGTAGTAGCGCTTGCCGGCCCACGCGGTGCCGCCGTTCAGGAAAGGCAGGTTGCGTGCCTCGATGTACGCTTTCGCCAGATCCACCTTGGCGTCGCCGAAATCGGAGCTGTTCTTGAACGCCGTCGCCCACACCGTGGCCACGAAAGTCGCGCCGTTGGCGGCTTTCGCCACTTCCTGCGTATAGCCCAGTTCCGTGAAACTGTCGCACTCGTTGCCGAGGCGGTAGGTCGTCGTGATGCCACCCAGGCCGTAGCAGCTTTGCGTGCCGCCATGGTTGCTGTTGCCGATGCCGGCGCGCAGATAGCCGTGGAACCCTTCCGTATCGTGGTCGCTTGCGGCGGCCGTGGCACAGGCGAACGCCAGCGCCAACGCTGCGCCAACGGGTTTGGCGGCGAACTGTCTGATCATGCGATTTCCGGTCCTTGATTTTATTTGGTTATTGATAACTTCCAACGGGACGGCACAGTAGCACCATGGAAGTCATGACTCCAGCCGCCGCATGAAAGGAGTTGCATTGCCTTAAGTGGCTGATTGTTATGTGATTTTTATATTTTTGGCCGGCGTCGGGCTCACATAAACTTACACAGCGGGGCAGGGCGCCCCGCCCGCATGCAACACTTCGCAACATTTCCCAATGTTCTTTTGCAAATCGTTTTGGAAAGTTACCAAGATGAAATGAGAACTTTCGGGTATATTCCACCCCCCCGGCAAAATTGCCGGCCGGATCACTGCGGGATGAAGCAAATTAACCACCATATTTTTCGCAAGGCACTGGCTGCCCTTTGCCTGGCCGCCTGCGCATGCGGGAGCGCCTCGGCGCGGGATCAACCGCTGCAGGTGCTGCATTGGTGGAAGTCCGCCAGCGAGCGCAACGCGGCGAACCTGATCGCGCAGCGCGTGGGCGCACACGGGGTCGGCTGGCGCGACGCCGTGGTCCCCAGCGGCTCCGGGGTCGGCGCCGGCATCGTGCTGCGCAGCCGCATGCTGGCCAACGATGCGCCGGAAGTGGCGCAGCTGAACGGCATCGTGGTTCGCGACTGGGCGCGCCTGGACCTGCTGCTGAAACTGGACACCGTGGCGGCAGCGGGCAACTGGGACAAGCTGTTGTTGCCGGCCGTCGCCGCCACCATCCGGTACGACGGCCATGTGTATGCCGCGCCGCTCGGCATTCACCGTATCAACACGCTGTTCTACAACCGCAGGCTGCTGCGGCGCCTGGGCCTCGACGCACCTGCCACGTGGGCCGAGTTCGAGCGCATCGCGCCGAAGCTGCAGCAGGCCGGCATCGTGCCGCTGGCCCAGAGCAGCGAACCGTGGCAGGTGGCCACGCTGTTCGAGACGATGGTGCTGGCCGAGGGCGTAGACCTGTACCGCGGCCTGTTCCACCGGGGCGATGTGGCGGCGTACTCGGACCCGCGCCTCGCTGCGGCGCTGCGGCGGCTGCGCGCGGCGAAGCGCTGGATGGGCAGTCCCATCCGGGAACGCAAATGGGGCGACAGCGTGCGCGAGCTTGCCGAAAACCGTTCCGCGATGATGGTCATGGGCGATTGGGCGAAAGGCGAGCTGCTGGCACGCGGCCTGGCGGTGGACGACGACTTCGGGTGCGCGGCGGCGCCGGGGACCGGGCGCTATCACCTGTACAATATCGATACGCTGAGCATGCTGGGCATCCGCCCCGAGGCTCGCGCGGCCCAGGAAAAGCTGGCGGCGCTGGTGCTGTCGCCGTCGCTGCAGGCCGACTATAACCGGATCAAGGGATCGATTTCGGTGTTGCGCCATCCCGCGCTGGCGAAAATGGATGCCTGCGCGCGCGCCTCGTGGCAATTGTTCAACAGCGGCGCCGCGGCCCGGATACCGAGCCTGATGCACCGCATGACCATCGACGAAACCGTGCGCGACGCGATGGTGGCGGAGGTGCACCGCTTTTTCCTGAACGACAGCGTGGCGGTGGACGACACGCAGCGCCGGCTGGGCACCATCGCCCGTACCTTCATCCAGACCAAATAGAATGAGTTCAGTTGCACCATGCGCAGGATCCTGATAGTCGACGACGACAAGAAAACCCGGGTCCTGCTGAAAGCCTACCTGGAAAAGAACCAGTACTCGGTCGACCTGGCGCATGATGGCGCCACGTTCCTGGCCGAATTCAACCGCCATGCGGACGCGCTGTCGATGGTGATCCTGGATGTGATGCTGCCGGATACGGACGGCTTTGCGCTGTGCCGCACGGTGCGGCAGCGTTCGAATGTCCCCATCATCATGCTCACGGCCAGTTCCGACGAGACCGACCGCGTGGTGGGCCTGGAGCTGGGTGCGGACGACTACATTTCAAAGCCCTACAGCCCCCGCGAGCTGCTGGCACGCATCAAGGCCATCCATCGCCGCACCGGGATGAACCATGCCGCCGCGCCGCGCTACTACCGCTTCGCCGGCTTCACGCTCGATACGGTGGAGCGCACCGTCACCGGCCCCGACGGGCTGGTACCGTTGACGGGAATGGACTTCCAGCTGCTGAAGTATTTCGTCGAGCACGCCGGCGACATCCTGGATCGCAGCGTGCTGTGCGAAGGCACGCGCGGGCGCGATGCCGGGCCGATGGATCGCTTCCTCGACGTGCAGATCAGCCGCCTGCGGCTGCGCCTGAACGACAGCAGCGGCAATCCGCGCCTGATCAAGACCGTGCGCGGTGCCGGCTATGTGTTTTCGGCCGATGTGACGGCGGCCCATGCGTGAGGCATCGTATCGGCTGCGCCGGTGGCTGGCCGGGCGCATGCTGCCCGATTCGCTGCAGGGCAGGCTGACGCTGGTGATGGTGAGCGGCGTGCTGTTGACGCAGCTCGCCGGCAATGTCATCTGGACGGCGCAGCGCCGTGCCGAGGCGCGCGAGGAAGTGAAGACGGCGGCGCAGCACCTGGCGCACAGTGCCTCCAGCGCGGTGCGCTTCTTCCTCAGCCTGCCGCCGAACTACCGGCCCCTGATCATCCAGCAGTTCCGCGAGATGGGCGGTACGCGCTTCCTGGTCAACATCAATCGCGCCCCGGTTCCCGTGCGGCCGCTGAAGGGGCGGGAGCTGGCCGATGCCGCGCTCGGGCAACTGCTCGCCACGCTGCAGGAAGACCTGCCCGGCACGCCCGGGCTGCGCGTGGCCTTCGCGTGGCCGGAGCGGCTGCGGGTGGACGACGGCGGCGTCACGCTGGCCGACCTGCCCGAGTCGTGGACCCGGCACATCATGCTGGCCCGGCCCGCGCCCGTGCTGCTGATCCAGGCCGAACTGGAACCCGGCCACTGGCTCTACCTTGCCACCCTGATGCCGAATCCCTATTTCCTCGAAACGGACAACCCGCTCGCTCGCGACAGGTTGCTGCTGCAGGCACTGTCGCTGGCGGCGGTGCTGCTGGTATCGATCCTCGTGGTGCGCTGGATTACCCGTCCGCTGGCGGCGCTGTCGGATGCCGCCACCGCGTTCGGCAAGGGCGAGAATCCGCCTGCGCTGCCGGAAACCGGCAGCCGCGAATTCGTCACGACGGCGCGCGCGTTCGAGGACATGCGCAAGCGTATCGGCCGCTACATGGACGACAGGGAGCGCCTGTTCGTATCGATCTCGCATGACCTGCGCACGCCCATCATGCGGCTCAAGCTGCGCGCCGAGCTGCTCGACGACGACGACCTGCGCGGCGAGTTCCACGACGATCTCGACGAGCTGGACATGATGGTCAAGGGCGCGCTGCAGACCGTGAAGGACAGCGACATCCACGAGAACGCCACCGAGATCCGGCTCGATGCGCTGCTGGGCCGCATGGTGCGCGACGCGCAACTGGCCGGGCACGAGGTATCCTTTGCCGCGTCCGGGCTGACGGTGACGGCCAGGCCGCTGGCACTCAAGCGCGCCATCGGCAACCTCCTGAACAATGCGCTGCAATACGGCGCGCGGGTGGAGCTGGCGGTGGGCGAGGACGGGGGCAACATCGAGATCGTCGTGCGCGACCATGGTCCCGGCGTGCCCGAGACCGCGCTGGCGGGCCTCGGCCAGCCGTATGTGCGGCTCGAACACGGCCGGAGCCGGAACGGCGCCGGCATGGGCCTCGGCCTCAGCATCGCTCGCGGCATCGTGCAGGCACACGGCGGGCAACTGCTGCTGGCGAACGCGGCGGGCGGCGGGTTTCGCGCCACGATCGCGCTGCCGGGAGCCGTCTTCAACCCGCAGTGACCGCTTCGGTTCACGTCGAAACCGGTGCCGCGGGTGCGCCGTCCCGTGGCCGGTCAGCGGTAGAATGCCGCGCATTGCATATGCTATCCGAGGACTGCGATCATGGAGACTTGCCCCGAATGCGGCGCATCCGACCTGGTGCATGACACGCACGGCGTGTCGTACACCTACAGGCACCGCCACACCACGATTCCTGCCGTGGCCGGCTATCACTGCCCCCAATGCGGCGGCGTCGCGCTGGACCGCGCCGCCGTCGACCGTTACGACGAGCTGGTGAACCAGTTCCGGCGCCGCGTCGACAGCGAACTGGTCGAGCCGGCGTATATCCAGGCCGTGCGCAGGAAGCTGCGCCTCGATCCGCGCGAAGCCGACGACCTGATCGGCAGCGGCAGCAATGAATTCGCCTGCTACGAAGCGGGCAGGGCGCAGCCGCACCCCTCCACCGTCAAGCTGCTGAAACTGCTGGACCGGCATCCCGAACTACTGGACGAATTGCGCGATTGACTGCCGCCACCACCGGCATCGCTCATAAAATGCGCGTCAAATCGCGTATATACAGATAAAAATGCCGTAAAAATACGATAACAGCGCTTTAACGCCGCCATCCCGCCCGGCAAGGGCATGCTACGATTTGTTCGCAAGCGTACATTGGAGGAACGGGACTTGTGTTAAATTAAAGCTATCAGTCACCACGCCAGGAGAGCCGCGCATGCGCCGTCCTATCGTCCTCGTGCCAGCATGTACCCGGCAAATCGGGCATTTCCCGAACCATGCCGCCCAGAACAAGTATGTGAATGCCGTGGTGCTCGGCGCGCGTTGCATGCCGCTGGTGTTGCCTGCGCTGGCCGAGCTGACGGACATGGAAGCGGTGCTGCACGTGGCGGACGGCATCATGCTGACCGGTTCGGCGTCAAACGTGCATTCCGACCTGTACGGCCAGCCGATCCGCAACCCGGCGCTGCCGCTGGATGCGGCGCGCGATGCCACCACGCTGCCGCTGATCCGGGCCGCCGTGAAGCGGGGTATTCCGCTGCTGGGGATTTGCCGCGGATTCCAGGAAATCAACGTGGCGCTCGGCGGCACCTTGCACCAGGCGGTGCAGGAACTGCCGGGCATGATGGACCACCGCGACCGCGAAGACGATTCGCTGGAAGTGCAATACGGTCCGGCGCATCCGATCCGCCTGACGAAGGGTGGCAAGTTTGCGGAAATGCTGGGCAACCCGGATGAAATCACCGTCAATTCCCTGCATGGCCAGGGGATCGACCAGCTGGCGCCCGGCGTGACCGTGGAAGCGGTGGCGCACGACGGACTGGTGGAAGCTTATACCGTGAGCGCCGCGCATGGTTTCGCGCTGGCGGTGCAATGGCACCCCGAATGGCGCATCACGGAAAACCCCGACTCCATGAAGATGTTCCTTGCATTCGGCAACGCCTGCCGCGAGTACCAGGCGAGCCGACGGGAGCGGGGCTGATGAATTCATACGAGGCCTGGGCCGGCGGAATCCCTTAGCTATTCTTCCAAGCGAAGTTCAAGGGACGCGGCCGGCACCGGCTGCGCTTATTGACTTACTGGAGCTGAAGAGGGAGTAAACCCGTGGCAATCCGCGAAAATTTCACTTATACCGACATGGACGAGTGGCTCAATGAAAAGCGAGTCACCGAGATCGAATGCCTGGTGCCCGACCTGACCGGCGTCGCCCGCGGCAAGATCCTGCCGCGCGGGAAGTTCACGCAAGAGCGCGGCATGCGCATTCCCGAGGCGGTGCTGGGCATGACCGTCACCGGCAATTCCCCCACCGACGACCCGGCCTACGACCGCGCGATCTCGAACATCGACCGCGACATGATCCTGAAGGCCGACCCCAGCACGATCACGATGGTGCCGTGGGCCACCGACCCGACCGCGCAGGTGATCCACGACTGCTATTTCTCCGACGGCAAGCTGGTCGACTTCGCGCCGCGCTCGGTGCTGCGCCGCGTGCTGAAACTGTACGAGGACAAGGGCTGGAAGCCGGTGGTGGCGCCGGAACTGGAGTTCTACCTGACCGCCAAGATCTCCGACCCGGACCTGCCGCTGAAGGCGCCGGTGGGCCGCAGCGGCCGCGCCGAAACGTCGCGCCAGGTGTACAGCATCGATGCCGTCAACGAATTCGATCCGCTGTTCGAGGACATCTACGATTACTGCGACCTGATGGGGCTGGACGTGGACACGCTGATCCACGAGATCGGCGCCGGCCAGATGGAGATCAACTTCCTGCATGGCGAACCGCTCGGCCTGGCCGACAAGGTGTTCTTCTTCAAGCGCACGCTGCGCGAAGCGGCGCTGAAGCACAACATGTATGCCACGTTCATGGCCAAGCCGATGGCCGGCGAACCCGGCTCGGCGATGCACATCCACCAGAGCATCGTGGATGCGAACACGGGCTGGAACATCTTCTCGAACCAGGATGGCTCGCCGTCGACGCTGTTCAAGCAATACATCGGCGGCCTGCAGCGCTACATGCCCTGCGCGCTGGCGATCGTGGCGCCGTATGTGAATTCCTACCGCCGGCTGGTGCGGCACACGGCCGCGCCGATCAATATCCAGTGGGGTGTCGATAACCGCACCGTTGGCTTCCGTGTGCCGGAATCGGGCATCCAGGACCGCCGCGTGGAAAACCGCATCATCGGCTCCGACGCCAATCCCTACCTGGCGCTGGCCGTCACGCTGGCATGCGGCTACCTGGGCATGACCGAGCAGCTCGAACCCACCGAGATCACCCACGGCAGCGCCTACGAAATGAAATACGAGCTGCCCCAGGGCCTGCCCGAAGCCCTCGGCCTGCTGCGCAAGGAAGAGAAGCTGCGCAGCGTGCTGGGCGAGCGCTTCATCGACGTGTATGCTGCCATCAAGGATCTCGAACACCAGGAATTCATGACCGTCATCAGTCCCTGGGAGCGGGAGCACCTGCTGCTGCACGTATAAACGGTTTATACTGAATCGCCAAGGCAGGGGGCGGTGGCGGGATTGAACCGCCACTTTCCGGAGGCAGTCCCGGTAGCGCCGCTGTCCCGTCTCTTACAGGAGTCAATAATGACCACCACCCCGATCGTGCCGGAACTGCCGGACACCAAGGGCCTGCAGCGGCTCGATGCCGCGCACTACATGCACCCGTTCACGGACCACGCGGCGCTGGCGCAACAGGGCGCGCGCGTGATGGTGCGCGGCGACGGCATCTACCTGTGGGATTCGGACGGGCGCAAGGTGCTCGACGCGATGTCGGGCCTGTGGTGCGTCAACGTCGGCTATGGCCGCCGCAGCATGACCGAAGCGGTGGCGCGGCAGATGGATACGCTGCCGTTCTATAACAGCTTCTTCAACACGACCACCATCCCCGCGGTGCAGCTTGCGGCAAAGCTGGCAAAGCTGGCGCCCGCCGGCTTCGACCACGTCTTCTTCACCGGCTCCGGTTCGGAGGCGAACGACACCAATGTGCGCATGGTGCGCCGCTACTGGGACCTGGCCGGCCAGCCGGAACGCACGGTGATCATCAGCCGCCACAACGCCTACCATGGCAGCACGATGGCCGGCGCGTCGCTGGGGGGCATGAGCGGCATGCACGTGCAGGGCGGCCTGCCGATTCCCGGCATCGTGCACATCGGGCAGCCCTACTATGCCGACCACGGCGCGGGCATGACGCCGGAGGAATTCGGCATCCACGCGGCTGGCTGGCTGGAGGAGCGGATCAGGGAACTGGGCCCGGACAAGGTGGCCGCCTTCATCGGCGAACCGGTGCAGGGCGCCGGCGGCGTCATCATCCCGCCCGCCACCTACTGGCCCGAGATCCGCCGCATCTGCGACAAGTATGACGTGCTGCTGATCGCCGATGAGGTGATCACCGGGTTCGGCCGCCTGGGCACGTGGTTCGCATCGGAGCTTTATGGCATCCGGCCGGACCTGATCACGTTCGCGAAAGGCGTCACGTCCGGCTACATTCCGCTGGGCGGCGTGCTGGTGGGCGACCGCGTTGCGCAGGTGCTGATCGCCGGTGGCGACTTCAATCACGGCTTCACGTATTCCGGCCATCCGGTGGCCTGCGCGGCGGCGCTGGAAAACATCCGCATCCTGGAAGACGAAAAACTGGTCGACCAGGTGGCGCATGACACCGGGCCCTACCTGAAGGAGCGCTTCGCCGCCCTGGCCGCCCATCCGCTGGTGGGCACGGCCGAAAGCCTCGGCTTCGTGGCCGGGCTGTCGCTGGTAAAGCGCAAGGCCGCCAGCGTGCATGACCAGGTGCGCTTCGATCCGGCACTCGGTGTCGGCATGATCTGCCGCGCGCACATGTTCGGCAACGGCATCATCATGCGGGCCGTGGGCGACCGGATGATCATTGCGCCGCCGCTGGTGACGACCCGCGAGCAGGTCGACGAGATGATCGGCAAGATCCGCCTGTGCCTCGACCTCACCCTGGCCGACCTGATGGCCCAGGGCCGGCTGGGCTGACCCGGCTGCCACCTTGACGGCTGGCCTCGCCCGAGGCATGCCCGGGCTGCATGGCTACGCCTTGGCGCCCGCGATGTGAGCGGGTTGTTCCTGGCGGTTCTTCAGCACCTGCGGCGCCAGCGAACCGATGATCATGCCGGCCAGCGCCGCCAGCAGGCCGGCCAGCTGGCCGGGGAATGCCTCGCCCAGGCCTGATATCTGCGGGAAGAACAGCACCCACACGAGGATGCCGGCACCGATCGACAGGATCGCGCCCTGCGTGGTGGCGCGCTTCCAGTACAGGCCCATCACCAGCGGAATGAACGCGCCCACCAGCGTCACCTGGTAGGCCGACGACACCAGTTCATAGATCGACGTGCCCTGCATCGCGATCGCATACGCCAGCACCAGCGCGGCGAAGATCACGATCGTCACGCGCATCGCCAGCAACTGCTGGCGGTCGCTCATGCCCGGCCGCAGGTTCTTCAGGATATTCTCGACGAAGCTGGTGGACGGTGCCAGCAGCGTGGCCGACGACGTGCTCTTGATCGCCGAGAGCAGCGCGCCGAAGAACAGGATCTGCATCACCAGCGGCATCTTCGTCATCACGAACGTGGGCAGCAGGCGCTGGTAATCGTTCTTGGCCAGTTCCATCGCGCTGTCGCCCATCACCACCACGGCGGCGGCCACGATGAACATCGGCACGAAGCCGAACACGATGTAGCTGGCGCCGCCGATCACGGCGCCGGTGCGGGCGGTGGGCGCATCCTTGGCGGACATCACGCGCTGGAACACGTCCTGTTGCGGAATGCTGCCGAACATCATCGTGATCGCCGCGGCAAAAAAGAACATGATGTCGGTGAACGTGGGTTCCGGCAACAGGCGCCACAGGTCGGCCCGCTGCGCCATGTCCAGCACCTTGTCGGCGCCGCCGGCCAGGTCGGCCGCGAAGAACGCGATGATCGTCATGCCCACCACCAGCACGATCATCTGCACGAAGTCGGTGATCGCCACGGCCAGGAAACCGCCCACGACGACATAGATCAGCACCGCCAGGGTGCCGATCACCATGCCGGCTGCCGGCGCCAGCGCGCCGTTCGTCAGCACCGTGAACACCAGGCCCAGCGCCGTGATCTGCGCGGCCACCCAGCCCAGGTAGCTGAGGATGATCGCCACCGAGCAGAAAATCTCGATCCCCTTGCCGTAGCGCTGGCGGTAATAATCGCCGATCGTCAGCAGGTTCAGCTTGTAAAGCTTGGTCGCGAAGAACAGGCCCACCAGGATCAGGCAGGTGCCGGCGCCGAACGGGTCTTCGATCACGGCGTTCAGGCCGCCCTGCACGAACCTCGCCGGCACGCCCATCACCGTCTCGGCGCCGAACCAGGTGGCAAACGTTGTCGTGATGACCATGACCAGTGGCAGGCTGCGGCCGGCAACGGCAAAGTCGCTCGTGTTCTTGATCCGCGTGCCCGCCCACATGCCGAGGCCCAGCGTTCCCAGGAGATAAAGGGCGACGAAAATGATCAGAGTGGTGTTCATGCGCGTGGAGCTTTCGGGGACGGAAAAGAGCGGGCGGAAAATTCCGGATTATAAAGGCAGGATCCGGCGGTTGGCTCAACTTTAGCGGGGATTCGTCTCCGTATGTTGTGCTGGTGCGTAAACAGGGACGGGCCGCCGTTTCAGGGGGAAACCCTGAAACGGCGGCCCGTCATGCCATGGCGGCACTTGTTCCGTGCTTATTCCTTCAGCGCGCCGGCCAGTTCAGCCACTTTCGCGCCATCGGCACCCACCGCCTTCACGAGGCGCTTGCCGTAATCGGCATCGGCCTTCCAGAAGTGCGACAGCATCGTGTACAGGTTCACCCCATTCTTCACCCGCTTCAGGTCGCCGGAAAGGTTGGCGACCAGGTCGTCCTTGTCCCGTGCCGACAGTGCGCGGTAGAAGTCGCCGGCCTGGCGGAAGTTCAGCGTTTTCGCGATGCGCTGCTGCTGCGTGGTGCCGGTCAGCGGCAGGTTGCTGCTGCGCGCATTCGGGTCTTCGGCCAGGTTGGCGATACGGCTCGGCTGGTAGTTCACGGTTCCCTTGCGGCCGTCGATGTTCATCGCGCCATCCTGCTGGTGATTGCGCACCGGGACCAGCGGCTTGTTGATCGGCAGCGACTGGAAGTTGGCGCCCAGGCGGTGGAACTGCGTGTCCACGTACGAGAACAGGCGGCCCTGCAGCATGCGGTCTTCCGAGGCTTCGATGCCCGGCACCAGGTTGCCCGGCGCCATGGCGACCTGCTCGGTCGCCTCGAAGAAGTTCTCGGGCACCTTGTTCAACACCATCGTGCCCACTTTGCGCTCGGGGATGTCCGGCCAGATCTTGGTGGCATCGAGCGGATCGAAGTCGAACTTGTCCAGGTCGGCTGGCTTGAGGATCTGCACCGTCAGGTCCCAGGTCGGGAACTTGCCGGCATTGATCGATTCATACAGGTCGACCGTGGCATGGCTGGTGCTCTTGCCCTGGATGACCGGGATCTCCTGCGGGCGCAGGTTGCGCTCGCCCTGGCGCGATTTCCAGGCGAACTTGGCGTACACGTATTCACCCTTCGCGTTGACCAGTTTCAGCGCATGCACGCTGCTGCCGTTCATTTCGCGGTAGCTTGCCGGGGTACCCCAGTTCGAGTACACGCGGGTCAGCATCGCCGTCGCTTCCGGGATATGCGAGAAGAAGTCGAACACGCGCTCCGGCTCCTGCACGTTGGTGACCGGATCGGGCTTGAGGGAATGGATCATGTCCGGGAACTTGATCGCGTCGCGGATGAAGAAGATCGGCAGGTTGTTGCCGACCAGATCCCAGTTGCCTTCCTGCGTATAGAACTTGGTGGCGAAGCCGCGCGGGTCGCGCGTGGTCTCGGCGCCGGAGCGGCCCGGGATCACGGTCGAAAAGCGCACGAACACCGGCGTGACGGTGCCCCTGGCGAACAGCTTTGCGCGGGTCAGGTCGGACAGGTCGTCCGTGGTGGTGAACGTGCCGTGCGCACCGGTGCCGGTGGCGTGCACCACGCGTTCGGGAATGCGCTCGCGGTCGAAGCGCTGCAGCTTTTGCACCAGGTGCACATCCTGCAGCAGGGCAGGGCCGCCGGGGCCCGCAGTCTGGCTGTTCTGGTTGTCGCCCACCGGGGCGCCGTTGTCTTTCGTCAAGGTTTGCGCGTGCACGCCAGTCGACATCGCTGTCAGTGCGGACACGATGGCCATCGCGCACAGCAGTGCGCGGCCAGGCCTGGAAGCCATGAATTCCATATACTATACCTATCAAATTGAATGGTTAATGAATGCTTATGCTATCGTCTGCGATGGCATTGTTGAAATTCATTGTAACTATCGATCCGATAGTCGATGCCTAAGGGGTGCTGCGTTCGCGAGGCCGGCGGTAGAATCGTCGCAACCAAGAGGAGACACGCATGAACGACATCGCCAGCTGGCATGCGCGCGCCGGCGCATTGACCATCGACGGCCGCGCCTTCATCGGCGGCGCGCGCACCTGGTCGCGCACGCGGCAGCAATTCGACAACCGCTCCCCCATCGATGGCCGCGAACTGGGTCCGGTCGCCCGTTGCGGCGCCGAGGATGTCGACGCGGCCGTCGCGATTGCGCGTGCCGCGTTCGACGACGGCCGCTGGGCCGGCATGGCGCCGGCAAGGCGCAAGCGCATCCTCGTCACGTTCGCCGACCTGATGGTGCAGTATCGCGACGAGCTGGCGCTGCTGGAAACGCTCGACATGGGCAAGCCGATCAAATACAGCCTGGCCGTCGACGTGGCCGGCGCGGCGAACTGCATCCGCTGGTATGGCGAAGCGATCGACAAGGTATATGGCGAAATCGCCCCCACCGGCAGCGACAGCCTGGCGCTGATCACGCGCGAACCGGTCGGCGTGGTGGCCGCGATCGTGCCGTGGAATTACCCGATGCTGATGGCGTCGTGGAAGATCGCCCCGGCGCTGGCCGCCGGCAACAGCGTGGTGCTGAAACCTTCCGAAAAATCGCCGTTGACGGCGCTGCGCCTGGCGGAACTGGCGCTCGAGGCGGGCATTCCGCCCGGCGTGTTCAACGTGCTGCCCGGTTTCGGCAACGAGGCGGGCAGCGCGCTGGCCCTGCACATGGATGTCGACTGCATCGGCTTTACCGGCTCCACCCGCGTGGGCAGGCAGATCCTGCAGATGGCCGGCCAGTCGAACCTGAAGCGCGCGTGGACCGAGCTGGGCGGCAAGTCGGCCAACATCGTCTGCGCCGATTGCCCGGACCTGGATGCGGCGGTGGCGGCGTCGATCGGCTCGATCTTCTTCAACCAGGGCGAGAGCTGCAACGCGCCGTCGCGCCTGTTCGTGGAAGAGTCGGTCCGCGAACGCTTTATCGAAAAGGCGCTGGCCCTGGTTCCCGCTTTCGCGCCCGGCGATCCGCTCGACCCGGATACGGTGATGGGCGCGATCGTCGACGACGTCCAGCTGGCCACGGTGATGAAATACATCGGCGAAGGCCAGGCCGCCGGAGCGCGGCTGCTGGCCGGCGGCGAGCGCGTGCGGCTCGATACGGGTGGCTACTACGTGGCGCCCACGATCTTCGACAACGTCGACAGCTCCATGAGCATCGCCCGCGAGGAGATCTTCGGGCCCGTGCTGTCGGTGCTGAGTTTTACCTCGCTCGACGAAGCGGTCAGGCAGGCCAATGCCACGCAATACGGATTGCACGCGGCCGTGTGGACATCCGATTTGTCGAAGGCCATCAGGACCTCGCGCGCGCTGCGCGCAGGCACCGTGCACGTGAACCAGTACGACAACGACGACATCACCGTGCCGTTCGGCGGCTACAAGCAGTCCGGCAACGGCCGCGACAAGTCGCTGCACGCGTTCGACAAGTACACGGAGCTCAAGACCACCTGGATCCAGATATAGGGAGAAGCGCCAGGCTCACGGGGACAGGCCGGTTCCGGCCTGTCCCGGATCTCGTCAGAAGCAGTGTTCGAGGGCGGGGAAGCTGCCGTCCTTCACGGCGCCGACATAGGCCGAGAATGCCGCTTCGATGGTCGGCTGGCCGTCCATGAAGTTCTTCACGAAGCGCGCCTTGCGGCCGGGGAAGACGCCCAGCAGGTCGTGCATCACCAGCACCTGGCCGGAGCAGTCGGGGCCGGCGCCGATGCCGATCGTGGGGATCGACAGTGCCTCGGTCACCGCCTTGCCGACGCTCGACGGCACCGCTTCGAGCAGTACGATCGAGGCGCCGGCCGCCTGCAGCTTCAGCGCGTCCGCCTTCAGCGCCTCGGCGCTTTCGAGCGTCTTGCCCTGCACCTTGTAGCCGCCCAGCTGGTGGACGAACTGCGGCGTGAGCCCGATGTGCGCGCATACCGGCACGCCGCGCTCGACGAGGAAACGCACCGTGTCGGCCAGCCAGCCGGCACCTTCGATCTTGACGATGTGCGCGCCGGCCTGCATCAGCTGCACGCAGCTGGCCAGGGCCTGTTCCGGCGTGCCGTAGCTGCCGAACGGCAGGTCGGCCATGATCATCGCGGACCTGGCGCCGCGCGCCACGGCGGCGGTGTGATACGCCACTTCCTGCACGGTGACGGGCAGCGTGGACGTGTGGCCGTTGCAGACCATGCCCAGCGAATCGCCGATCAGCAGCACTTCGACGCCGCTCTTTTCCATCAGCGCGGCAAAGCTGGCGTCGTAGCACGTCAGCATCGAAATCTTTTCGCCGGCGGCGCGCAGCGCGTTCAGCGCCGGAATCGTGACGGCCTTGTTCGCCACCGCTTTTGGCGGTGCCGGCGTGCCGTTCTGGGCCGTCGCCTGGGCAGGCGCGGTCCCGGACATTTCTTTACCCTGCAGATAACCAGACATGGAAGTCCTCAAATAAAATCGTTACGGCGCGTATTCTAAACCCCGCCGCACGACCGTGCTGAATCGGCGTCAGGATCTGAAAATGAAGTACACGGCGCCGACCAGGCACAAGCCCGCCCAGATGAAATCCGTCTTGAACGGCTGGTTCATGTAGAGCATCGCGAACGGCACGAACACGACGAGCGTGATCACTTCCTGCATGATCTTCAGCTGCGCCAGGCTGTACTGCGTGTAGCCGATCCGGTTGGCCGGCACCTGCAGCAGGTATTCGAACAGCGCGATGCCCCAGCTGGCGAACGCGGCGATGTACCATGCCTTGGCGGAGAAATTCTTCAGGTGGCCATACCAGGCCACCGTCATGAACACGTTCGACAGGGTCAGCAGCCCCACGGTCTGCACGATGACGGGAATCTGCATTCAGCTCACTTCGAATCGGTTTCGGCCAGGCGCTCGATGCGCTGGCCGGCCACGCCGGGCACGAAGGGCGCCGCGGCGCCAAGGCCGGGCACCGCGATGTCCGGGGCGATTTCCAGCAGCGGCACCAGCACGAACGCGCGCTCTGTCATGCGCGGATGCGGCACCGTCAGCGTGGGGGTATCGATGATGTCGTGACCGTAGAGCAGCACGTCGAGGTCGAGCGTGCGCGGCGCGTTGCGGTAGGGGCGCTCGCGGCCGTGTTCCTGCTCGATCGCGAACAGCGCGGCGAGCAGCGCATGCGGCGCCAGCGCGGTGTCGATGCGGGCCACGGCGTTGATGTAATCGTCGCCGGAAGAGTCGACCGGCGCGGTGCGGTACAGGCCCGACACCGCCGTGACGGCGATGCCGGGCACGCGCCGCAGCCGCGCCACGGCGTCGAGCGCATTGGCGCGCGCGTCGCCCAGGTTGGCGCCGATGGCGACGAACGCTTCCATCTAGTCGACCGTTGGTGTCGACGGTACGTCCGCCGGTCCGCCTTCGTCGCCGCGCTTGCGGCGCGGGCCGCGGCGGCGGCGCTTCGCCGCCGGTGCCGGCATGTCGTCGCCGGGGTTGTCGTATTCGCCTTCGGCGTCGGCATGCACTTCCTCGCCCTCGAAACCGCCGTCGTCATCGGACTGTTCGCCGGTGTCATCCTCGCCGACGCGAATGCCGCGGCGTGGCGGGCGCTTGCGCTTGGCGCCGGCGCCACCGCTGGAAATGGCCGACACCATCTCGGCACGCGCGAATTCGTCGGCTTCGTAGAACGCGGTCCACCAGTCGCCCAGCTCCCGGTCGATCTCGCCGGAGGAACAGCGCAGCAGCAGGAAATCGTAGCCGGCGCGGAAGCGCACGTGTTCCAGCAGCTTGTACGGGTTCTTGCCGTTGCGGCGCTCGAAGCGCGGCTGCATGGCCCAGATGTCGCGCATGTCGGAACCGATCTTGCGCTGCAGCGCCAGCTTCTCGGTCTGCGATTCCAGCACTTCGTCCGCCGACAGGTGCAGCGCCGGGATCGGGAATTCGCCGGCAGCCTGGTAGGCGTTCCACTTTTCCAGCACCTGGTGCCACAGCAGCGATGCGAACAGGAAGCCCGGCGATACCGTCTTGCCCGAGGCGATGCGCTTGTCCGTCGCTTCCAGTGCCAGCGTCACGAACCTGAAGCCCAGCGGCTGCTCCAGCACCACGTCCAGCAACGGCAGCAGGCCATGGTGCAGGCCGGCCTTGCGCAGCTGCAGCAGGCAGGCGAGGGCGCTGCCGCTCATCAGCAGCTTGAGCATCTCGTCGAACACCCGCGCTGCCGGCACGTTGTTGATCAGCGGCGCCATCACGGCGATCGGCGCGGCGGTGGTCGGCTCGATCTCGAACTTCAGCTTGGCGGCAAAGCGCACCACGCGCAGCATGCGCACCGGGTCTTCGCGATAGCGCGCCTCGGGCTGGCCGATGATGCGCAGCAGCTTGGCGCGCATGTCGCGCATGCCGCCGTGGTAATCGAGCACCTGCTGGGTAGCCGGGTTGTAGTACATCGCATTGATCGTGAAGTCGCGGCGCTCCGCGTCCTCGGCCTGGCTGCCGAACGTGTTATCGCGCAGCACGCGGCCGTGTTCGTCCTTCGGCGCGTGGTCGGTGGCGGTGCCGCGGAAGGTGGTCACTTCCAGCAGGTCCTGCCCGAACATCACGTGCACGATCTGGAAGCGGCGGCCGATGATGAATGCGCGGCGGAACAGTTTTTTCACCTGTTCCGGCGTGGCGTTGGTGGCGATGTCGAAATCTTTCGGCTTTATGCCCAGCAGCAGGTCGCGTACCGCGCCGCCGACGACGAAGGCTTCGAAGCCGGCTTCCTGCAGCGAGGAGGTGACGCGCACCGCGTTGGACGACACCAGTTTCGGGTCGATGCCGTGCTGTTCCGGGCCCAGGATTTCGGGTTCGTTGCTGCCTGGGGCATCCTTGACGCCCAGGATCTTGCGGATGAATTTCTTAATCATTGAATAGATGGAGTAGAGTCCAGCCCTGCTCGTTGGCGTGACGGGTCAGGACGGCATTCGGGTTGGTGGCCACGGGGTGCGAGACGATCGACAGCAGCGGCAGGTCGTTGTGCGAGTCGCTGTAGAAGTACACGTGGTCGAAGTGCTCGAGCGTTTTCCCCATCTGTTCCAGCCATGCCCTGGTGTGCAGGATCTTGCCGTGGCCCTGCGTGGGCGTGCCGTTCAGGCGGCCGGTGATGCGGCCATCGACGATTTCCGGCAGCGCGGCGATCAGGTAATCGACGCCGAAGGCCTTCGCGATCGGCGCGGTCACGAAATGATTCGTGGCAGTGACGATGGCCACCAGGTCGCCGGCATCGAGGTGCCGTTGCAGCAGAGCGCGCGCCGAGGGCAGGATGTTCGGCTCGATCACTTCGCTCATGAACTGCTGCTGCAGCCCGGCCAGCTGTGCCGGGTCGAACGTGGCCAGCGTGCCGAGCGCGAACTCGAGGTATTCCACCGGGTCGAGCGTGCCGGCCTGGTATTGGGCGAAGAATTCGTCGTTGCGGCGCGCAAAGGCGGCGGCGTCGACGGCGCCCTGGCGGCACAGGAACTGCCCCCATTCGTAATCGGAATCGATGGGCAGCAGGGTGTGGTCGAGGTCGAACAGGGCCAGGTTCATGGGGGTTTTCAATCCGCTTTCAATCTTTTTCCGCCTGCAGCCACTCGCGCAGCAGCGGCAGGGTGATCGGACGTTGGGTTTCCAGGGAATATTGGTCGAGCGAGTCCAGCATCGAGGACAGCGAGCGCATGTCGCGCCGGAAATGGGACAGCAAATAGGGTAACACGCCGGGCGACAGCGTCAAGCCGCGGCTGGCTGCGGCCTGGGACAGCGCGGCCACCTTCTCGTCGTCGGAAAGGCCGTGCAGCTGGTAGATCAGGCCCCAGCCCATGCGCGTGCGCAGGTCTTCGCGCACCGGCAGCACGGCCGGCGCCACCGCGCCGCTGCACACCATGTACGCGTTGTTGGCGCGGATTTCGTTGAACAGCGCGAACGCATCGATCTGGGCCACCGGCGACAGCTTTTCGCAATCGTCGAGCAGGTACAGGTCGATCTCGGGCGAATAGACGAATTCCGATTCGATCGAGAACGGCGAAATGTAGCGCGCGCGGTCGGTGGCGGCCAGGGCTTTCAGCAGGTGCGTCTTGCCGGCGCCCATTTCGCCCCACAGGTACGCGAAATGCTCGCGCGACGTGCGGCCGGCGAACTGGCGCATCAGCGCCGCCACCTCGGCATTGCCGCCCACCTCGAACGATTCGAGCGTGTGGACCGGCTCGGCCCCCAGGTCCAGCACCAGCTGTTTCATGCGTGCCGCCCCGGAGTGATGGTCATTTGAATAATGTTTTCGCTTGTCACACCGTGCATTATATAAAAGGAAAATACAAAGCCGGTGCGGCGAGCGCTGCCATCCATGCCATCCCGCGCGGTGCCGTTTGTTTTTGTCGTGCGGTCGGGGAGAAGGGCATGGAGGCGAAATATGGCGAATTGGCGGGAACGTTTTGCTAAAATAGCGGACTTACTGTCAAAATAGCGGACTTACTGGCGAAAATGCTGCATTCGCCTTCTCGCATCCCTTCTATTTTACCGCCTCCGCTGCGAAAAACACCATGAGCCAACCTTCCAACGTATCCCTGTCCTACCGTGACGCCGGCGTCGACATCGACGCAGGTGATGCCTTAGTCGAAGCCATCAAGCCATTCGCCAAGCGTACCCTGCGCGAAGGCGTGATGGGCGGCATCGGCGGTTTCGGCGCGCTGTTCGAGATCAGCAAGAAGTTCAAGGAGCCGGTGCTGGTCTCCGGCACGGACGGCGTGGGCACGAAACTGAAGCTGGCTTTCGAGCTGAACCGCCATGACACGGTGGGCATCGACCTGGTGGCCATGAGCGTCAACGATATCCTGGTGCAGGGCGCCGAGCCGCTGTTCTTCCTCGACTATTTCGCCTGCGGCAAGCTGGACGTGGCCATCGCGACCGACGTCATCAAGGGCATCGCGCAGGGCTGCGAGCAGGCCGGCTGCGCGCTGATCGGCGGTGAAACGGCCGAGATGCCGAGCATGTACCCGGCCGGCGAATACGACCTGGCCGGCTTCGCCGTGGGTGCCGTGGAAAAATCGAAGTTGATCGACGGCACGAAGATCGCCCCGGGCGACGTGGTGCTGGGCCTGGCTTCGTCCGGCGCGCACTCGAACGGTTACTCGCTGGTGCGCAAGATCATCGAAGTGGCCAAGCCGGACCTGGATGCCGATTTCCACGGCCGCAAGCTGGCCGACGTGCTGATGGCGCCGACCCGCATCTACGTCAAGCCGCTGCTGGCACTGATGGAATCGATGGAAGTGAAGGGCCTGGTGCACATCACCGGCGGCGGCCTGGTCGAAAACATCCCGCGCGTGCTGCAGGACCACCTGACGGCCGAACTGCAGGCTTCGTCGTGGACCATGCCGCCGCTGTTCCAGTGGCTGCAGCAGCACGGCGGCGTGGCCGACGCCGAGATGCACCGCGTGTTCAACTGCGGCATCGGCATGACCGTGATCGTGTCGGCCGAAAACGCCGATGCGGCGATCGCCCAGCTGAGCGCGGCCGGCGAAACCGTGTCGCGCATCGGCACGATCCGCGCCCGCGCGGAGGGCGAGCACCAGACGATCGTCGTTTAAGGCGATCCCGCCTGCCGCGCTCCGCCGCGGCAGGTTTTTCTATTGCGCCCCCGTGCGCTTTTTCTTTCCTCGAACTCCCTCGCGTACTCCGCTTCCTGCTGCTTCGCTTCGGCCACGTCCAGTTCGCGGCGCAGCGAATCCGGCACGGAGGGATCGACAGGCAACAGCGTCGATTGTTCGCCGGCTCCCTACGACTGGTATTGCGTGCCGAAGCGTTGCGGCCGGCCGATGGTCGTCAGGAACCGGTCCAGGCTGGCCGCGGCCAGCCATTTGCCAGGTGCTCGCCCTTGCCAAGCTCGATGACGCAGAGATCGTGCGCCAGCAGGTGGTCCTCCGGCGCATGCGCGTGCCGCAGGATCATCGCGGCGTGAAGATGGTCCATGCCGCTCTTCAGCGCGTCGGCGGCGATCAGTGCCTTTACCCGCCGTTCGCGTTCGGCATCACGTGGGGTCACCATGGTCCAGTCGATGTCCCGCGCGTCGCGGTCGGCCTGGTCCTGCCGGAAAGCTTCGCCAGTTCGGCCGAAGTATCGGCCTGCGCCGCCATGGCGCAATGCGCCGCGCCCGCCACAAGCAAGCCAGCGGTGATCTTTCCAAATCCCATGCTTTGCTCCCGTTGTCCTTTGTTCCTGTTGTCCCGACCGTCATCAAGGCCATGAAAGTAGCGAAGCACGCTACCCCTGGTGGTCGATTATGCAACATGCGAGACAGGGGTGGCCAGCCTGGCACGCGCAGCATGATGATTGGAGTTCCCACTCACCGGAACCCATCATGCTGACCACCATCCTCATCGTCTTTGCCGCCTGTTTCATCCTCGAACGCCTGCGCCCGGGCTGGCGCCTGCCATCCATCCGCACGTGGCCGCTGCGGGTCCTGGCCATCAACGCCGCGCAGCTTGCCGTGGTGCTGGCGGCCGGCGTGACCTGGGAGCGCTGGGCGTCGTCCGCTTCGCTGTTCCACCTGTCGGACCACATGGGACCGGCGGCGGGCGGCATGCTGGCCTACTTCATCGCCACGTTCGTGTTCTACTGGTGGCACCGCGCGCGCCATGAATCCGACCTGCTGTGGCGGCTGTTCCACCAGATCCATCACAGCCCGCGGCGGATCGAAGTCATCACATCGTTCTACAAGCACCCGATCGAAATGATCGTCAATTCGATCATCGGCAGCCTGCTGGTGTATGCGCTGCTGGGGCTTTCTCCCGAGGCCGGCGCGGTCTATACACTGTGCACGGCGCTGGGCGAATTCTTCTATCACACCAGCGTGCGCACGCCGCGCTGGGTCGGCTGGTTCTTCCAGCGGCCGGAAATGCACCGCATTCACCACCAGCACGGCCGCCACAGGAACAACTATGGCGACATCGTGTGGTGGGACTGGCTGTTCGGCACTTACGAAAATCCGGCGACGTTCGACGCCACCTGCGGCTTCGATCCGGACAAGGAAGAACGGCTGCCGGACATGCTGGCGTGGCGGGACGTGCACCGCCGCTAACGCAAACCGGCTTCTATGGCTTCAGGATCTTCGCCACCCGCGCGCAGCGCAGCCGGAACGCATCGGGCATGCCCGACCCCAGCAACGGCCGCAGGTACAGCCGGAACGCATCGGTCACGTCGGTGCCCGACGGCGCGATGAATTCGTCTTCCATCGTGCGCGTCTTGCCGGCCACGTCGGAAAGCGGCAGCAGCGCATAGTCGGCCGAGTAGAAGCCGGTGCGGCGGATCGCCACGGAGCCGTCGCGGTCGCCCCAGAACGCGTATTGCACCGCCTTCTCGCCCACCTCGCGCGCTTCGCGCTGGTCCACGTCGGACACGCAGCCGATGAACGAGCGCTGCAGGTAGCCGAACGTGTCGCCGCGCACGCGCTTGATTCCCAGCTTCGCCTTGATCTCGTCGCACAGCAGATCGGCCAGCGCGCCGGTACCGGACAACTGCACGTTGCCGTGCGCATCCTTTTCAACCTCCCTGGCCAGCAGCGTGGCGATCGGCTTGCCGCTGGCATCGTGGATGCCTTCGGACACCGCGACCACGCAGCGGCCATGTCGCTCGTGGATGGCCTTCACGTCCGCCAGGAACGCCTCGATGCTGAAGGTGCGCTCGGGCAGGTAGACCAGGTGCGGACCATCGTCGGGGAATTTCTTGCCCAGCGCGGCGGCGGCCGTGAGAAAGCCCGCATGCCGTCCCATCACCACGCCCACGTACACGCCGGGCAGCGCGGCGTTATCCAGGTTCGCGCCCGCGAACGCTTGTGCCACGAAGCGCGCGGCCGATGGGAACCCCGGCGTGTGGTCGCTGCCCACCAGGTCGTTGTCGATGGTCTTCGGGATGTGGATCGCGCGCAGCGGGTAGCCGGCGGCGCGGGCCTGTTCGCTGACGATGCGCACCGTGTCCGACGAATCGTTGCCGCCGATGTAGAAGAAGTGCTCGATCTCGTGCGCGCGCAGCACGTTGAAGATCTCGGCGCAGTACTTGTCGTCCGGCTTGTCGCGCGTCGAACCCAGCGCCGACGACGGCGTGGCCGCCACCAGTTCCAGGTTGTGGCTGGTTTCCCGCGTGAGGTCGACGAACTCCTCGTCGACGATGCCGCGCACGCCGTGCAGCGCGCCGTACACCCGCGTCACGTCGCGAAAGCGCCGCGCCTCGAGCGCCACGCCCACCAGCGACTGGTTGATGACGGCGGTGGGGCCGCCTCCCTGTGCCACCAGAATTTTTCCGGAACCCATAGCCAACCTCCCTGTCGGATGAGAGTTGCCAGCATAACGCCATTTGGCCGCCCGCAGGACCCTGGCGCTACCGCTTCTCGCTGAAGTACGTGATGCGGTGCCCGAGCCTGCGGGCGAACGCGTCGATGAACTCGGGCGAAGGTTCCGGCCAGTCGAAGAACTCGAATGCCAGCATCACGAAACCCGACCCGTCGTGTTCCCATTCGCGCAAGGGGCTCGTTGCGCCGCAATCGGGGCACGCGACGGTATCGGGGCCGCCTTCGAGCCAATCGCTGCCTGCGTCCAGGTAATTCCTGATATCGACATCCTTGCGGCACTTCGGACAGGCAACGGTGTCGAAACCGGCCGACCGGCTGAACAGGAATTCGCGCCCGATTGCCACGCGCATGGCGGCATGGGACGGCTCGTCGGCGCCGGTGCCGGTATCGCCCGGGGCGGTCTGGTGGACCAGCATGAAATCCCGGCCCGCCGGGTAGCACGGTCCGTCACCGAAGCAGGCGTCGCATTGCCTGTCTTCGATGATGCGCCTGTCGACCAGCCAGGCCACCATGGCGGCGGCCGCTTCCTGCGCCTGTTCCAGCGTCTCGACTTCGCGGTCGAGAATGGTATCCACGTACACGCCCATGACATTTCCCTATATCGTTTGCATGATGATAAAAAGCGGACCAGCGCAGTGCCGGTCCGGCCGCGAATGCCGTGCGGTTCTTCGATGGCCGCCAGCCATCGTGCGTCATTTGCGCCCGCCGAAGTACGACATGCGGCGGCCGAGCCGGCGCGAGAACTCGGCGAGGAACTCGCGATTAAACTCCGGCCAATTGAAAAACTCGAATGCGAGCACCGCAAAGCCGGCGGTGGGGTGTTCCCATTCCGGCAAGGGGCTCATCTCCTTGCAATGCTCGCATTGCAGTGCTTCCGCCTTGCCCTCCAGCCACTCGAAACCGGCCTCGGTGTAGGCGGTGATCGACTTTTCCCCGCCACAGCGCGGGCACGGCACCGGCGGGAAATCGCCCGAACTGTTCCACAAGAATTCCCGGCCCACCACCACGCGCATGCCGTTCGTGCAGATCGTGGAGAACGAGGCGTAGTTGCTGTTGCCATATCCTGGCTGTACATTGGTGCAGGCCAGCAGGTAATCGGGGCCGGGCGGATAGCACGGGTTGTCGCCGAAACAGCCATTGCATTGCCGGTCTTCGATGATGCGCCTGTCGGCCAGCCAGGCCACCATGGCGGCGGCCAGCATCCGCGCCTCCTCCAGCGTGACCTCTTCGCGGACGACGATTTCATCGGCCCAGTAACCCATGCCGCCTCCCTGTCTCGTTTACAGCTGTTGTTACAGCTGTTGTTACACAGCCGTTGTCAGTCGGCCTGTTTCGGCCCCGCGGCACCGCTGCCGATATTGCGGTCCAGGAACTTCTCCACCCGTGTCCAGAAATCGATGCGGTTCTTCGCCAGCCGCCAGCCGTGGCCTTCTTCCGGATACTCGATCCACTCGACGTTCTTGTTGGTGGCGCCGACGGCATCGCGGAAACGCGTGCCGTGGGCGCGCGGCACGCGCCGATCGGCGCCGCCGTAGGCCATCAGCAGGGGCTGGTGCAGGCGGCTGGCCTGCTCGACGGGCGACACGGCCATCAGCTGGTCGGCGTCCTTTTCCAGGTCGCCGATCAGCCGCGGCATGCCGTAGCGGATGTACTGCGGCGGCAGGTCGGACGTGTGGAACCAGCTGCCGCCGTACATCAGCCTGATGTCGGTGACGCCCACCCAGTTCACGCCGCAGCGGTACAGGTCCGGCTCGCGAATCAGGCCCATCAGCGTGGCATAGCCGCCGTAGCTGGCGCCGGCGATGCAGATGCGCTGCGGATCGGCGATGCCCTGCTCGATCGCCCAGCGCGTGCCATCCGTGACATCGTCCTGCATCGCCCGGCCCCACTGCTTGAAGCCGGCGGTGAGGTGTTTCGCGCCATGGCCCGTGCTGCCGCGGAAATCCGGCTCCAGCACCGCGTAGCCGCGCGAAGCGAGGAACTGCGCATCGGCCGACCATCCCCACGTAACGCCGCGCACCCACGGGCCGCCATGCACCAGCACGACCATCGGCAGCCTGTCGGTGGTTTTCGCGCCATTGGGCAGCGTCAGCAGTACCGGAATCTGCATGCCGTCGCGCGCCGGATAGGAAACGAGCTGCTGCCGGCCCATCTTCGTGGCATCGAGTTTCGGCTGCGACTGGGCGAGCACGGTCAGCTTGCCGGTCTCGCGGTTGTAGACGAAATAGACGCGCGGCTGCATGTCCGAGTACGTGGTCACCAGCACGAACGGCGACTCAGGCCGGCGTGGAATCGAGATCAGGTTGACGAGGCCGGGCAGCTTCGCATCCACCGTTTCCTGCAGCGCCTTCAGGTCGGGATCGAGCCACTCGGTGGCATACGAATCGCCCAGGTAGCGCACGCCCACCAGTTTGCCGCCGCTGCGGATCAGGCGGCCCGAAAAGTCGTAGCGCTGCACGGAAAACCGCGGTACCGGATCGATCTTCCCGGCCGCCAGGTCGAAGGTATGCACGGCGGTCTTGTCGCTGCCGTGGCGCGCGGCCACGTACAGGCGGCCTTCGCTGTCGAAGTCGAGCGGCGAAAAGCCGCCGGCTTCCGCGATCCAGGCATCGAAGGTGGTGATGGGGCGCCATTTGTCGCCCATTTTGTCGTCGCGCAGCCAGATCGTGTTCTTGCCGTCTTCCAGCGTGGTGGCCATGCGCGGCTCGCCGCGCGCATCGAGCATCCACTGCTGCACGCTGCCCGGTTGCGGCACGCCGCTGCTGCGCCCGGTGCGCGTGTCCAGCCGCAGCAGCTGGGTCGAACGCACGCCGCCGCCGGGCGCGAAGTTCACGCTCTGCACGTAGACGGCATCGGAATCCTGCGCACCCCGTTGCGGCATCATGTAGGTATGCCAGGGCAGCAGCTTCGATGCCGCCGGGGTGGTGATGAAATCGGCGCGGCGCTGCGCCAGCTGGCGGAAGTTCCTGCCGTCGCGGTCCACCGCGAACAGGCCCGGCGCGGCCGTCACGTCGCCCGCGCCCACGTCCTTGTCGGTGCTGTCGAACAGCAGGCGGTCGTCGTTGACCCACTGGAAGTCGCCGATGTCGCCATCGGAGAACTCGGCCACCACCTGCGCTTTCGACGTTGCCAGCTCCACCACGGCCAGCCGGTCGCGGCCGCTGGCGCCGGGCACCTTGGCCGCCACGTACCGGCCGTTGGGCGACAGTTGCGCGCCGCCGAACGCGGAAGGGCCGAAGAAGTCGGCGACAGGCGGCGGGGCCGCCTGGGCTGCCCAGGCGGCGCCCAGCAGGGCGGCGGCCAGCGCCAGGAAGGAAACGCGGATACGCAGTGACATGACACGTGGTGAAGTTGGCAAGGCCGCCAACTTACCATGGCGGCCCCCGTCACTTTCTCTCGGAATGTCACCAGCAGGGTTATTCACGCCGGCCGCGCCGGATTATTTTGCGGTGCCTGTGCTCGTATCCGTGCCCGTGCCCGTGCCGATGTGCCGGCCGAGGAATTTTTCGGCGCGGGTCCAGAAGTCGAAGCGGTTCTTCGGCAGCGTCCAGCCGTGGCCTTCGTCGGCATACTCGACCCATTCGACATTGCTGTTGGTGGCGCTCACCGCGTCGCGCAGGCGCACGCCATGCACGCGCGGCACGCGGCGGTCGGCGCTGCCGTGGGCCAGCAGCAGCGGCTGGCGCAGCCGCGCCGCCTGTGCCACCGGCGAGGTGGCGGCCAGCTGGGCGGCATCCTTCTCCAGGTCGCCCACCAGCTGCGGCATGCCGTAGCGGATGTACTGCGCCGGCAGGTCGGAACTGTGGAACCAGGTGCCGTACATCAGCCGGATATCGGATACGCCGGCCCAGGCGATGCCGCAGCGGTACAGGTCCGGGTCGCGGATCAGGCCCATCAGCGTGGCATAGCCGCCGTAGCTGGCGCCGGCGATGCAGATGCGCTTCGGATCGGCGATGCCCTGTTCGATCGCCCAGCGCGTGCCGTCGGCCACGTCGTCCTGCATCGCCAGGCCCCACTGTTTCATGCCGGCGGTGAAGTGCTTCGCCCCATAGCCGGTGCTGCCGCGGAATTCCGGCTGCAGTACCGCGTAGCCGCGCGAGGCGAGGAACTGGGCCTCCGCCGACCAGCCCCACTCGGTGCCGCGCACCCACGGGCCGCCGTGCACCAGCACCACCATCGGCAGCTTGTCCGTGCGGCCGGCACCGGGCGGCAAGGTCAGCAGGGCAGGGATCGGCAGGCCGTCGCGTGCCGTGTAGAGCACGTTTTCCTGGCTGCCCATCTGCCGGCGGTCGATCCGGGGATGGGACTTGCCGACCGGGCTGAACTTGCCGGTGTCGCGGTTGAACAGCAGGAAGATCGCGGGCTGCCTGTCGGAGTAGGTCGTGACCAGCACGAACGGCGTTTCCGGCCGGCGCGGTACTTCGACCAGGTTCACCATGCCGGGCAGCCTGGCGTCGATGGTTTCCTGCAGCGCTTTCAGCTCGGGATCGAGCCACACGGTGTCCAGCGCATCGCCCTTGTAGCGGATGCCGGCCAGCTTGCCGCGCACCTGGATCAGGTGGCCGATGAAATCGTGGCGCTCCAGCGCCATCACTGGTACCGCGCTCAGCTTGCCGGTTGCCGGATCGAGGGTATGCAGCGCCGTCCTGTCGCCGGTGCCGCGGTACGCAACGTAGACGCGGCCGTCGGAGGTGAAGTCCAGCGGCGTGAAGCCGTTGGCAAGATCGAGCCAGGCATCGGTGGTGTTCAGCGCGCGCCACTTGCCGCGCATCCTGTCATCGTCCAGCAGCCAGACGGTGCGCTTGCCCGCTTCGCGCGTGGTGGCCATGCGCGGCTCGCCCCGTGCGTCCAGCAACCAGTCCTGCACATGGCCCGGTTCGTCCACTTCGGTGGCGCGGCCGGTGCGGGTATCGAGGCGCAGCAGTTCGATCGCCAGCACGCTGCCGGTTGTTTCGAAATGCACGCTGCGCACGTAGACGGCATCCGAATCCTGCGCGCCCGGTTGCGGCAGCATGTAGGTATACCAGGGCAGCAGCCGTTCCGCATCGCCGTTGCGGACCCAGCTGCCGCGGCGTTCCGCCAGCTGGCGGTAGTGCCTGCCGTCGCGGTCCACCGCGAACAGCCCCGGCGCGGCATTGACTTCGCCGGGTGCCCGGTTCTTGTCGGTGCTGTCGAACAGCAGGCGCTTGTCGCTGACCCACTGGAAGTTGCCGATATCGCCGTCGGAGAACGAGGCCACGATCGTTGCCTCGAGCGTCGCCAGGTCGACCACGGCCAGCCGGTCGTGTACGCCGCCGGTACTGACCTTGGCGGCCAGGTGGCGCCCGCTGGGCGAGAGCAGGGCGCCGCCGAACTCGGCGTTGCTGAAAAAGTCTTACACGGGCAGCGGCGCGGCGTGCGCGCGGCCGGAAAGCAGCAGGGCGGCGGCCAGCAGGGCGGCCGTCAAAAAGGTGGGAATCGGCATGGATCGACAATCAGGACGGGGCGCAGAACATAGCACGTGCTCCGGTCCCGCTTTCTCGCCAAATGTCACGATGCCACTATTTATTTGGTTCGCCGGTTTCCGGCGCCCGGACGTGCCGCACCAGTGCCGCCTGGCGTGGCGCCGGCGGCGGCGTGAGCAGGCTGACGATCGCCAGCGCCGCCAGCCCGGCCGGCACGCCGAACACGGCGGCCGAGATCGGCGCGATGTCGAACCACTGGGCGGCCGCGCTGCCGCCCAGCGTGGGGTTGGTGCGCACCATGTAGAACTGGCAGACGAGGAAACCCGCCGCCATGCCGGCCAGTGCCCCCCAGTGGTTGGCGCGGCGCCAGAACACGCCCATCACCAGCCCCGGGAACAGCGTCGAGGCGGCCAGCGAGAACGCGGCGCCCACCAGCGACAGGATGTCGCCCGGCTTCGACGACGCCCAGTACGCGGCCACGAACGCCACGCCCAGCAGGATCAGCTTCGAGATCGTCACGCGCTTCTGGGTGGAGGCTTTCGGGTCGACGATCTTGTAGTACACGTCGTGCGACAGCGCGTTCGAGATCGCCAGCAGCAGGCCGTCGGCCGTGGACAGCGCCGCCGCCAGCCCGCCGGCCGCCACCAGGCCGGAGATCACGTACGGCAGGCCGGCGATTTCCGGCGTGGCCAGTACCAGCACGTCGCCGTCGATGGCGATCTCGGCCAGTTGCACGATGCCGTCGCCATTGATGTCGGTGATGCTGATCAAGGGGTTGGCGCGGTCCACGCTGGCCCAGTACGACACCCAGGTGGGCAGGTCGGCGAAGTTGCTGCCGACCAGGGCGCTGTACACGTCATACTTGACCAGCACGGCCAGCGCGGGGATCGTCAGGTAGATCAGCAGGATGAAGAACAGCGTCCAGAACACGGAGACGCGGGTTTCGTCGACCGATGGCGTGGTGTAGGAGCGCATCAGGATGTGCGGCAGCGCGGCCGTGCCCAGCATCAGGCAGAATGCCAGCGCGATGAAATTGCGGCGCTTGATGTCCGACTGTTCCCCGGTGGCGCCGGGGAAGGGCACCGCGTGGGGCGTGATCGGCCGCGCGCGTTTCAGGTTCTCGTCGCGCGCCGCGCCCCAGATGGCCACGGCGTCTTCCGCATTCTTCGGGTAGGCGGTCAGCGCGCGCTCGGCGGTGCGGATTTCCAGCAGCGTGGCATTGCGCAGGCGCACGCTGTCCAGGTAGTGCTGCAGTGCGGCGCGGCCGCTTTCCCACGACGTGGGCAGGCCGTTCAGGCGCTGCTGGTACTGCGCGGCGCGCTCGCGGAACACTTCGCGCACGGCGGTTTCCTTCTCGTCCGCCGCCAGGGCGGCTTCGCGGGCCGAGAGCTGCGGCAGCAGCTTGCCGTAGGCCACCTGCGGGATCGGATTGCCGCTGTGCTTGGCGGACAGCCACATGGCCGGGATCAGGAACGCGGCCACGATGATGATGTACTGCGCCACCTGGGTCCACGTGATCGCCCGCATGCCGCCCAGGAACGAGCACACCAGGATGCTGGCCAGGCCCAGGAAGATGCCGACGGAGAAATCCACGCCGGTGAAGCGCGAGGCGATCAGGCCCACCGCATAGATCTGCGCCACCACATACGTGAACGAGACGAGGATCGTGGCGGCCACCGCGCACAGCCGCACCGCGCGGCCGTTGGCCGGCCCGCCGTAGCGCTCGGCCAGGAAATCGGGAATCGTGTACTGGCCGAACTTGCGCAGGTAGGGCGCGATCAGCAGCGCCACCAGCACGTAGCCGCCGGTCCAGCCCATCACGAACGCCAGGCCGTCGAAGCCGTTCAGGTACAGCGTGCCCGCCAGGCTGATGAAGCTGGCGGCCGAGATCCAGTCGGCCGCGGTGGCCATGCCGTTGTACAGCGCCGGCACGCGGCGCCCGGCCACGTAGTACTCGGACACGTTCGACGTGCGCGATACCAGCCCGATCGACGCGTACAGCACGATGGTGGCGAACATGAACATGTAGCCGATCCACACGCGCGGCATGCCTTCGCTTTCCAGCACGGCCAGCGACAGCAGGAAGGCCGCGAAGCACGCCGTGAAGATGAGATAGTAGCGCGACAGGCGCTGTTTGAAAGTGCGCTTCAAGCACGCTCCCGTTGCCGGCGATCGAGGCGGCGCATGCGCCACGCATAGATGCCGACGATCGCAAGGTAGACCAGCGACGCGCCCTGCGCCGCCAGGTAGAACGACAGCGGCCAGCCAAAGATCGTCAGGCCGGCCAGTTCGCGGGCAAAGAATACGGCAAGGAAGCTGGTGGCGAGCCAGGCCGCCAGCAGGATCGCGGTAAGGCGGCGCGTGCCGCGCCAGTAGTCGTCGGTGTGATCAGCCATGGTAGGGCGGCTCCTCTGCGCCGGGCGTTGCCGGCGGCCGCGCCGGGAACGTCAGCCGGAACAGGCTGCCGGGATATTTGGGATGGGTGGCGCGCGGATTGCTGAAGATATCGACCTCGGCGCCGTGCTGCTGGGCGATCTCGCGCACGATCGCCAGCCCCAGGCCGCTGCCCTCGGCGCTGCTGCCCAGGATGCGGTAGAAGCGCTCGAACACGTGCAGGCGCTCGGCGGGCGGGATGCCGGGGCCGGTATCCTCGATTTCCAGCACGGGCGCTCCGGCCTCTTCGGGCACGGGGGCTTCATTGGCGCTGACGCGCACCGTCACGCTGCCGCCTTGCGGCGTGTAGCGCAGCGCGTTGTCGATCAGGTTCGACAGCAGTTCGCGCAGCATCACCGCGTTGCCGTCGATAAGCACCGGCGCATCGGGAACTTCGACGCCGAGGTCGATACGGTAATTGAACGACGCCGGCACCCAGTCGCGCACGGCGTTGCATGCCACCTCGGCCAGGTCGAGCGGCTCGAACGCGGTGCCGGCCTGCGGCTGGTTTTCCGCCCGTGCCAGTGCCAGCAGCTGGTTGACGAGGCGGGTGGCGGCCTCGGAGCTTTTCGCCAACTGCTCCAGCGAGCGGTGGATCTCCTGCTGGTCGGTCTGGCGCAGCGCCAGTTCCGACTGCATGCGCATGCCGGCCAGCGGCGTCTTCATCTGGTGCGCCGCATCGGCGATGAAGCGCTTCTGCATTTCGATCGATTGCGACAGCCGTGCCAGCATGTCGTTGAGCGAGCGGACCAGCGGCGTGATTTCTTCCGGCACCTGGTTCGGCGCGATGGGCGACAGGTCGTCGATCGGGCGGGCTCGAATGCGTTCCTGCAGTTCCGCCAGCGGCAGCAGCCCCCGGGAAAGGGCGAACCAGACCAGGGCCAGCACGACCGGCAGGATGATGAACTGCGGCAAGATCACGCCCTTGATGATTTCGTTGGCGAGCTTGGCGCGCTTTTCCAGCGTTTCGGCCATCTGCACCAGCGCCAGGCGCGGCGCGCGGTTGCGGTTTTCTTCCAGGTTCACGTAGGCATAGGCCACGCGGATCGGCGTGCCGTGCAGGATGGCGTTGCGAAAGTGCACGGTGCCGGGCGTTGTCGTCTCGCCGTCAGGCGCCGGGTCGGGGTGGGGCAGGTCGCGGTCGCCGTCGATATAGCGGCCCTGCGGGCCCAGGATCTGGAAATACACGCTGTCGATATCGTCGGCGCGCAGGATGTCGCGCGCGGGGCCGGGCAGGCCCGCGGTCAGGCGGGTCACGCCGTTGACCTCGCGCACCTGCTGCGCCAGCACGGTGACCGAATCCTCCAGCGCATGGTCGAACGGCTGGTTGGCGATCGATTTCGCCACGAGATAGGTGATGGCGATGCTCATCGGCCACAGTATCAGCAGCGGGGCCAGCATCCAGTCGAGGATTTCGCCGAACAGCGAATGCTGGATGTCGCCTTCGTCCTCGAGCGCCGGGCTCCACGCCGCATCGGACGGGCCGGCGTCGGCGGCCGACCTGTCGGTCGGCCCGTTCACTTCGTTTCGGCCGCGGCGGCGCCGGGATATTTCTCGAGACAGTAGCCGAGGCCGCGCACGGTGGCGATGCGCACGCCGCCCACTTCGATCTTCTTGCGGAGCCGGTGCACGTAGACCTCGATCGCGTTGTTGCTCACTTCCTCGCCCCATTCGCACAGGTGATCGACCAGCTGCTCCTTCGACACGAGGCGGCCGGCGCGGGCCAGCAGGATCTCGAGCAGGCCCAGCTCGCGGGCGGACAGGTCGAGCATCTGTTCGTTGATATAGGCGCTGCGGCCCACCTGGTCGTAGGTGAGCGGGCCATGCTTGACCACGGTGGAGCCGCCGCCCTGGCCGCGGCGGGTCAGCGCCCGTACCCGCGCCTCCAGTTCGGACAGCGCGAACGGCTTGGCCATGTAATCGTCGGCGCCCAGGTCGAGGCCAGTTACGCGTTGTTCCACGGAATCGGCCGCCGTGAGGATCAGCACCGGCAGCAGCGACGCGCGGGCGCGCAGCCGGCGCAATACTTCGAGCCCGGGCAACTTAGGCAGGCCCAGGTCCAGGATCAGCAGGTCGAACTCCTGCGTCGACAGGGCGGTATCGGCTTCCTGCCCGTTCTTCACGCAGTCGATGGCATAGCCGGACTGGCGCAGAGAGCGCGTCAGGCCGTCGGCCAGGACACTGTCATCTTCGGCTAGTAAAATACGCATGTTGGCAATCGGGCATGGGTGGCTATTTCATTGTACTCAATGTGCGACGCCCATTGGCAAAGCGCTGTAAAAGCACTGTGGCGGCATCACCTGGGGCATCGCTTGCACATCACTTAGCGCTTGCAAAAACCACTGGATGCATATACAGTACTGCCTGTACCAACAGGAATCTCTGAATCGATAAAGGCGAAGACATCATGGACGACAAGAAAGCGGCAGTACCTGCATCCGAAAAAGCCAAGGCGCTGGCCGCGGCACTGGCACAGATTGAAAAGCAGTTCGGCAAGGGCTCCGTCATGCGCATGGACGCAAGCGCCCCGCTGGAAGAAGTCCAGACCGTGTCTACCGGCTCGCTGGGCCTGGATATCGCGCTCGGCGTCGGCGGCCTGCCGCGTGGCCGCGTGGTCGAGATCTACGGTCCGGAATCGTCCGGTAAAACCACGCTCACATTGCAGACCATTGCAGAAATGCAAAAGATCGGCGGCACCTGCGCGTTCATCGACGCGGAACACGCGCTGGACGTGACCTATGCGCAAAAGCTGGGTGTCAACCTGCACGAGCTGCTGATTTCGCAGCCGGACACGGGCGAACAGGCCCTGGAAATCTGCGATGCGCTGGTGCGTTCCGGCTCCGTGGACATGATCGTGATCGACTCGGTGGCGGCGCTGACGCCACGCGCCGAGATCGAAGGCGACATGGGCGACTCGCTGCCGGGCCTGCAGGCACGCCTGATGTCCCAGGCGCTGCGCAAGCTGACCGGCACGATCAACCGTACCAACACGCTGGTCATCTTCATCAACCAGATCCGCATGAAGATCGGCGTGATGTTCGGCAGCCCGGAAACCACCACCGGCGGTAACGCGCTGAAGTTCTACGCCTCCGTGCGCCTGGACATCCGCCGTACCGGCTCGATCAAGTCGGGCGACGAAGTGATCGGTAACGAAACGAAGGTGAAGGTCGTCAAGAACAAGATCGCGCCGCCGTTCAAGGAAGCGCACTTCGACATCCTGTATGGCGAAGGCACGTCCCGCGAAGGCGAGATCATCGACCTGGGCGTGGAAGCGAAGATCGTCGAGAAGTCCGGCTCGTGGTACAGCTACGGCGGCGAGCGCATCGGCCAGGGCAAGGACAATGCCCGCACCTACCTGCGCGAGCGTCCGGCGCTGGCCCGCGAGATCGAGAACAAGGTTCGCGTCTCGCTGGGTGTGCGCGAGCTGCAGTCGGCCGAAAGCGAAGCCGTGCCGGCGAAGCTGAAGGCTGTCGAGTAAGCTTGCCGACGCCCCGAACTGATCCCCTGGTCTCGTAACGAGGCTCTCATCGCCACCGACCGCTTTGCGGCGGTGGCGATGTTTTTTTATACTGGCCGCGCTTTATCAACCATAACGCTTTTCATCACCAACCATACCGATGCGCGCACCACCTCCCAGCCTGAAAGCCCGCGCACTGCGCCTGCTGTCCACCCGCGAGCACAGCCGCCTGGAGCTGGCCCGCAAGCTGGCGCGCCACGCGGAAGAGGGCGACGATATCGATGCGCTGCTCGACTGGCTGGAAAAGAACCGCTGGCTGTCGGAAGAGCGCTTTTCCGAATCGCTGATCCACCGGCGCTCGGCCCGTTACGGCAACAGCCGCATCCTGGCCGAACTGCAAAGTCATGGCGTGAAGGGCGAGGCGCTGCAGGAATTGAAGGCCGGGCTGGCCGAGGATGAAGTGGCGCGCTGCTGCGAAGTCTGGAACCGCAAGTTCCGCGGCAAGGTCGCCGAGGATGCCGAGGAGCGCGGCAAGCAGATGCGCTTCCTGATCGGGCGCGGCTTTTCGCAAAAGGCCGTGCGCGCGGCGATGAAGGGCTACGACCCGGATGATGACTTTGGAAATATCTGATATTCACGCAGTGAAGAGCAGCCCGCGGGCTGCTTTTTTGTTGCCTTGGAATCGCTGGAAAATCGGTGACAGGCTCCGATTCTTTTGAAATGTTTCCTGAAAACGGGAGCCTGTCACCGGTTTTTTTCGTCCGGCGGGCAGCGTGGCAGCCCGCCGGCGGCCGCAGTCGTACGATCACTTTGCTATCCAGTGCCTGAACGGTGTGCTACACTTTTGTGGTTTTATGCAGCACCGCGGGTGCGGTGGTTGTCCGTAGAAGCTGCGGCAACGTACGAATTCAGTACATGGCTGCTTACTAATTTGGCCGCGCGAGCGGCATCGGTGTTATGTCTCTGTCAAATCCTATCGAGAGTGCGCTTTCCCCACTGCGCGCCATGGACATCCAGGCGTTCGCGCGCGGGGATGCACCGTGGGATTGCGACCCCCATGACGCCGACATCTCAGTCAACGACACCCTGCTGGCTTCCATGATTCCGGTTGCCGCCAGCGCCACGCACCCGCAGAAAAACCGTCTCCGCCCGATTGCCACGCCATCTTCATCGATGACGCGCCGATGGCCCGGTAACGACCCACGCTGGGCGGCGCACGCCGCCGCCACAGCCCAGGTGCCGCACGACTGAAGCAGCAGCAACATCCAACCCATTTCAAATTCAGCATCAGAAGGGAAGCCAGCATGAAGATCCATGAGTATCAAGGCAAAGAAATCCTCCGGAAGTTCGGAGTGACGGTTCCGCGCGGCATTCCGTGCCTGTCCGTGGACGAAGCAGTGAAAGCTGCCGAGACCCTGGGCGGCTCGGTATGGGTGGTCAAGGCGCAGATCCACGCCGGTGGCCGTGGCAAGGGCGGCGGCGTGAAGGTCGCCAAGTCGCTGGAACAGGTCAAGGAATATGCCGACCAGATCCTGGGCATGCAGCTGGTAACCCACCAGACCGACGCCAACGGCCAGAAAGTGCGCCGCCTGCTGATCGAAGAAGGCGCCGACATCAAGAAGGAACTGTACATCTCGCTGGTCACCGACCGCGTTTCGCAGCGCGTGGTGCTGATGGCCTCCTCCGAAGGCGGCATGGACATCGAAGAAGTGGCCGAATCGCACCCGGAAAAAATCCACAACGTGATCATCGACCCGGCCGTGGGCCTGACCGATGCGGATGCCGACGACGTCGCCCGCAAGATCGGCGTGCCGGAAGCCTCGATCGCCGACGCGCGCACCAACCTGCAAGGCTTGTACAAAGCCTACTGGGAAACCGATGCGTCGCTGGCTGAAATCAACCCGCTGATCCTGACCGGCGACGGCAAAGTGATCGCGCTGGACGCCAAGTTCAACTTCGATTCGAACGCGCTGTTCCGTCACCCGGAAATCGTCGCCTACCGCGACCTGGACGAAGAAGACCCGGCCGAAGTCGAAGCATCGAAGTTCGACCTGGCATACATCTCCCTGGATGGCAATATCGGCTGCCTGGTGAACGGCGCCGGCCTGGCCATGGCCACGATGGACACGATCAAGCTGTTCGGCGGCGAGCCGGCCAACTTCCTGGACGTGGGCGGTGGCGCAACGGCCGAGAAAGTGACCGAAGCATTCAAGATCATGCTGAAGAACCCGGGCCTGAAGGCAATCCTGGTGAACATCTTCGGCGGCATCATGCGTTGCGACGTGATCGCCGAAGGCGTGATCACTGCATCGAAGGCAGTTTCGCTGCAGGTACCGCTGGTCGTGCGCATGAAGGGCACCAACGAAGACCTGGGCAAGAAGATGCTGGCCGACTCCGGCCTGCCGATCATCGCCGCCGACACGATGGAAGACGCAGCGAAGAGCGTTGTTGCCGCTGCTGCCGGTCAAGCTTAATTAAGGAACGAATATGTCTATTCTGATCAACAAAGACACCAAAGTCATCACCCAGGGCATCACCGGCAAGACCGGCCAGTTCCACACCCGCATGTGCCGCGACTACGCGAACGGCAAAGAGGCCTTCGTGGCCGGTGTGAACCCGAAGAAAGCCGGCGAAGATTTCGAAGGCATTCCGATCTACGCAACCGTCAAGGAAGCGGCATCGGAAACCGGTGCAACCGTTTCCGTGATCTACGTGCCGCCAGCCGGCGCCGCCGCCGCGATCTGGGAAGCCGTTGAAGCCGAGCTGGAACTGGCGATTTGCATCACCGAAGGCATTCCTGTCCGCGACATGATGGAAATCAAGGATCGCATGGCCAAGGCCGGTTCGAAGACCCTGCTGCTGGGCCCGAACTGCCCAGGCCTGATCACCCCGGACGAAATCAAGATCGGCATCATGCCGGGTCACATCCACCGCAAGGGCCGTATCGGCGTGGTGTCCCGTTCGGGCACGCTGACGTACGAAGCCGTCGGTCAGCTGACCGCGCTGGGCCTGGGCCAGTCGTCGGCAGTCGGCATCGGCGGCGACCCGATCAACGGCCTGAAGCACATCGACGTGATGCGCATGTTCAACGACGATCCTGATACCGACGCGGTCATCATGATCGGCGAAATCGGCGGTCCGGACGAAGCCAACGCCGCGCGCTGGATCAAGGACAACATGAAGAAGCCGGTCGTCGGCTTCATCGCCGGTGTTACCGCTCCTCCGGGCAAGCGCATGGGCCACGCCGGCGCGCTGATCTCCGGCGGTGCCGATACCGCCGATGCCAAGCTGGAAATCATGGAAGCCTGCGGCATCACCGTGACGAAGAACCCGTCCGAGATGGCCCGCCTGCTGAAGGCAATGCTGTAATTTAAGCAATTCCGCCCGGGCTGGCTCGGGTTGTCCGATAATGACGGGGGCTTCGGCCCTCGTTTTTATTTGGCAACCCGATTGGAGGCGATGCGTTGGCGAAGATCCTGATTTCCCGCGATGGCGTACTGGAAAAAACCGTGCAGCTCACCAAGGAGCGCATGACGATCGGCCGGCGCCGCGACAACGACATCGTGCTCGAACACCAGACCGTCAGCGGCGAACACGCGGCGATCACGACGATCCTCGACGACTCGTTCCTGGAAGACCTGCAATCGACCAACGGCACGTTCGTCAACGGCCACCGCGTGGGAAAACATTTCCTACAGCATGGCGACACCATCAAGCTGGCCAGGTACCGGATCGAATTCGTGGCGGACGGCATCCGCGCCATCAGCGGCATTTCCTCCGTGCCGGTCACGCTGCCCGCGGCCCGCATCGAAGTGCTCAACGGCAGCAATGCCGGCCGCCGGGTGGAACTGAACAAGCCGCAAACCAGCCTCGGCCGCGCCGGCGTGCAGGTGGTGGTCATCAACCGTACCGACGCCGGCTATGCGGCCGTGCACACGGAAGGCGACCGTATTCCACTGTTGAACGGGAATGCGCTCGCCAAATTGCCGCAGGCACTGGCGGACGGCGATGTGCTGGATCTTTCCGGCACGCAAATGGCATTCAGGTTGAATTGACAAAAATCGTCAGCTGACAGTTTTTGCAGGGTCTTGTGACAATTTGCGGAAGCCGGGCTGACGAAAAATGTCACTATGCGTGCCGATAAAGCATTGTTCCAACGGATTCCGGCGACTTTTTGCCTGAAAGCCGGCTGGCACGCGTATTGCTCTATATCAAGCATACCAACCCCGTTCTGTTATCTACCTGAAGGAGCCTCACCATGAAATCCATGAACCAGAAAGCCCAAGCCGGTTTCACCCTGATCGAGCTGATGATCGTCGTTGCCATCATCGGTATCCTGGCTGCCGTGGCGATTCCTGCGTACCAGAATTATGTGAAACGCGCCGCCTACACCGAAGTCGTCAGCCAGATGACTTCGTACAAGCTGGCCATCGAAGAAGCATTCCAGAACGGCGTGGCACTCGACGCCATGGATGCCGCCACGGGCGGTGCCGATCCTACCGCGGGCAGCGGTCTGCCGAAGACTCCGGCCGCATCGACGACCGGCGTGTTCAACAGCCTGGCAGTGACCAACGGCGCCATCACCGCGACGCCGAACGCCGTCAAGGGCATCGCCACCACCGACACCTGCGTGCTGACCCCGACCACTGCCGGTGGCGACGCCGCTTCCGGTACCCAGCGCCTGACCTGGACCTACTCCGGTGCCTGCGTGACCGCCGGTTATGTGAAGAACTGATCGTCGTTCAATCAATCCTGAAAGCCGCCATGCGTAACGCATGGCGGCTTTTTGCTTTTACCGGATCGGAAATCAGGCCGTGGGACTTCAGCTCGTCGCCGACCAGTCCCCCGACTTGCCGCCGTGCTTCTCCCGCACCCGGATGTCAAGCATGACCATGCCACGGTCGACCGCCTTGCACATGTCGTACACGGTCAGCAGCCCCACCTGCACGGCGGTCAGCGCTTCCATTTCCACCCCGGTCTTCCCGTAAGTCTCCACCTGCGCCCGGCAGTGCACCGACGAAGCAGCCTCGTCGGTCTCGAAATCCACGGTTACGCGCGTGAGCGCCAGAGGATGGCACAGCGGCACCAGGTCGCTGGTGCGCTTGGCGCCCATGATGGCGGCGATGCGGGCGATGCCGAGCACGTCACCCTTTTTGGCGCTTCCCGCTAGAATGATGGCCAGCGTTTCCGGTTTCATCCGGATACTGCCGGTGGCGACGGCGATGCGGTGGGTTTCGGCCTTCGCGCCGACGTCGACCATGTGGGCCTGGCCGGTGGTATCGAAATGAGTAAGTTCGTGGGCAAGTTCGTGGGTGGGCTCGGACATGTGGAAAACCAGTTTACTGAATGAAAAGGTATCATAGCACCGTGAACGCCACCCGATTTTCCCGCACATTGCCACGCCGCCTGCTGCTGTCCATTGCCGCTTCACTCGCCATTTCCGCCTCGGCGGTGCCGGCGCAAGCCCAGGCGCCGACCAACGTGCCGAGCCTGCCGAGCCTGGGCGACACGTCGCGCGAGGCCCTGTCGCCCGTGATCGAGCGCAAGCTGGGCGAGGAGATCATGCGCGATATCCGCTTCAACCGCGATTACCTCGAAGATCCGCCGATCATCGAATACCTGAACAATCTCGGCAACACGCTGGTCACGGCGCGGCCGGGGGCGCGCGGCGAAGCGAACTACGATTACTTCTTCTTCTGCGTGCGCGATCCGATGCTGAACGCGTTCGCGCTGCCGGGCGGCTTCATCGGCGTGCACTCGGCGCTGCTGCTGGCCGCGCAGTCGGAATCCGAGCTGGCCTCGGTGCTGTCGCACGAGATCGGGCACGTGGCGCAGCGCCACATCGCCCGCCAGCTGGGCGAGCAGAAGACCGATGCGCTGATCCCGCTGGCGGCCATGATCCTGGCGGCGCTGGTGGCGAAGGACAGCCCGGATGCGGCGATGGGCGTGATGATGGGCGGGCAGGGCATGGCGATCCAGCGCCAGCTGAACTTCGGCCGCGACGCCGAGCGCGAGGCGGACCGGGTCGGCTTCCAGATCATGGGCGCGGCCGGCTACGAGACCAACGGCATGGTGGCGTTCTTCCAGCGCATGCAGAATGCCACGAAGATGTACGACACGTCGATGCCCTGGCTGATGAGCCACCCGCTGACGACCGAGCGGATCGCCGACATCCAGGCGCGCATCCGCGAGCAGCCCTACCGGCAGCGGATCGATGCGCTGGACTTCTTCATCGTGCGCTCGCGTGCCCGCGTGCTGCAGGACCCGTCCACCAAGGGCTATGCGCTGTCCGAGGAATTCTTCCGCAACCAGATGGCGCAGCAGAGCCGCCACGAGATCGCGGCCGGCCAGTACGGCATGGCGTTCCTGGCATTGAAGCGCAACGACCATGCCGGCGCGCAGGCCTGGCTCGACAAGGCCAGGGCGACGGTCGAGCGGCCACCGGCGGCCGGCGCGTTCAGTTCGCCGCTGCCGAAGGGCGTGGCGGAAAGCATCCTTGCGTACACGTCGCTGGAGATCAAGGTCGACCAGGAAAGCAGGCCGGACGTGATGGCACAGGCGATCGCCGAAGGCCTGGCGGCGCATGCGAAATATCCGCTATCGCGCGGCATCGCCTGGCAATATGCCGATGCGCTGATCAAGGGCGGCAAGCCGGAAGAGGCCGAGCGCTTCCTGCGCGACCAGCTCCGGCAGTACCGCAGCGAGGCGGAATTGCAGGATCTGCTGGCGCAGGCGTATTCGAAGATGGGCAAGCTGGCGCTGCAGCATATCGCGCTGGCTGAATCGTACGCGCTGCTGGGCGGCACGATGGCCGCGCTCGACCAGCTGCAGCTGGCGCGCAAGTCGCCCGATGCGTCGTTCTACGAGCAGGCCGTGATCGATGCGCGCGAGCGCGAATGGCAGGCGAAACGGCGCGAGGCGATGGGCGAGAAGGGCAAGGACAAGGACTATGGCGGCGCGTCGTTCCGCGTCAGCGCCGGCCCGGCTGCCGGCACGGACAAGGACGATCCGTTCGGCCGCAACGAGAACAAGGGCAAGCCCGATGCAGGGGACTGCGGCGACATCACGCGGCCGGCGTGGGGTCTTTCCGGAAACCGAACCGATCCGCTGCTTCGGCGCGGGCAATCCGCTGCAGCGGCAGCGAACTGCCGCTGACCCGCAATGAGGGGGCGGCCGGCGCGCCGCCTTCCAGCCAGGCCAGCAGCGCTTCGTCGCCGAGCGGCCGGCCATCCGATTCCAGCGCTGCCAGCACCTGGGCGGCATCGCGGTCGTCGAGCTGGGCGACGATGTCGCCGGCCTGCAGGATCAGCTCTCCCGCCTCGGTCATGAACGCCCCGTCGACATGGACCAACGGCGCACCGGTGTGCAGCACGAAGCCGTGGACCGGGTCGGTGCGCGCCACGAACGGCGTGGTTTCCAGCTGCACGTACACGCGCTGCGGCCCGTTCTGGAAATACCAGTTGCCGCCTTCGTCGTGCTGGTAGTTGCGGGCGATGAAGCCGACCAGCGCCGCATTGGCCAGCTTGTCGCCCGGCAGGGCCTGGCGCTGCGCGGTTTCGTCGCGCATGCGCCAGTTGCCGCGCGCGTCCAGGGCCAGCCAGCCGTAGCAGTAGGGTACGTTCGGCCACTTGGCCATTGCCTGTTTTACGATGTCATCCATGGGGGGAGCTTCTCACAGCGGCGTCGTTTGCGGCGCGCCGATGCTGGCGCCCCCTTCGAGGAAATGCAGCATCCGGCGCGGCAGCCACCTCAGCGTGCCGGGCAGGCGGCCCGTGGCGAAGCCCACGTGGCCGCCTTCCTCGGGATAGTCCAGCACCACGTGCGGCGACGCATGGCGCGGCAGGTGGATGCCCGGCAGGAACGGGTCGTTCAGCGCGTTCAGCACGAGGGTGGGCACGGTGATGTCCGCCAGCACGTGTTTCGCGCTGGCGCGGTTCCAGTAGTCGTCCGTGTCGCGGTAGCCGTGCAGGGGAGCGGTCACCACGTTGTCGAACGTGTAGAGGTCACGCGCCGTCAGCATGGCCTCCAGGTCGAACAGGCCGGGGAAATGCGCCAGCTTGGCCGCGCACTTGGGTTTCAGCGTCTGCAGGAACATGCGCTGGTAGAGGCGGTTGAAGCCGCGGCCCAGCGCTTCGCCGCCGCGCGCCAGGTCGAGCGGCGCGGAAACGGCCACGGCCGCGTCCACGAATTCGGCCGCGTGCTGCGACTCGCCCAGCCAGCGCAGCAACGCATTGCCGCCCAGCGAAACGCCGCAGGCGTAGAACTTGCCGGTCGCGCGCGGCTGCAGGCGGCGCAGCACCCAGTCGACTTCGGCGGCGTCGCCGGAGTGGTAGAAGCGCGGCGCCAGGTTGGCTTCCCCCGAGCAGCCGCGGAAGTGGGGGATCGCACCGGACCAGCCGCGCTCCAGCAATTCCTTGCCGAGCGCGCGGCAGTAGTGGCTGTCGGACGAGCCTTCGAGCCCATGGAACAGCACCACGAACGGCTGGCCCGGTGCGCCGTCGACGAAATCGACATCGATGAAATCGCCGTCCGGCGTCGTCCATCGCTCGCGGCGAAACGGCACCGCCGGTTTCGGAATGCACTTGGCGGGATAGATCGTCTGGAAGTGCCCGTTGGGGAGCCAGAAGGGAGCGGAGTAGTTCATCCGGAATAATTGGGGACGGACCCTGTTTTTGAAGAAATTTCTTCAAAAACAGGCGGTCCGGCGACCCGGTCCGTCCCTATTTTTTAGGTCTTTGTTTCTTAGTGCAGCACCTGGCTGGCCGGTTCGGCGGGAACGACGCCGGGAGCGACCGAGACGTGGTGCACGGTGATGCGCCAGCCCTTCGGCGTTTTCAGGTAGACGTTGGTGGCCACCAGGTGGGCGGGTTCGCCGGTGGCGGCGGTCACGCCTTCGATCACGGTGTGCACCGCGCTCATCAGGTTGTGCATTTCGTGCAGCTGCGACGGGTGGATGTGCAGGCCGCCGTGTTCGAGCAGCTGCTCCCACGATGCGCGGATCGCGCGGTGCCCCAGCAGCCGGGCACCGTTCGGGTGGATGCAGACGATTTCCTCGTCGTCCGCCCACAGCGCCATCAGGGCGTCGATGTCGGCGCGGTTCAGCGCGTCATAAAACGCCGCCTCGACTTCGCCGGGGCTGCCGTTGTGCTGTTTTTTCTTCATGACGCCTCCGCGGCCCCGGGGCGATCAGTGATGGCCGACAACCGTGCCCGGCTTCAGGCGATACGTGGTGCCGCAATACGGGCACTTGGCTTCGCCGTTACGGGCAAAATCCAGGAACACGCGAGGGTGCGAGGACCACAGCGGCATGGCCGGGTTCGGGCAGTATGCCGGCAGGTCCTTACCTTCGAGTTCGACTGGCGTAGTGGCTTGGGTCATCTTCTGGTGCTCCGGGTTCAAAAAGCACGATTTTAACGGATTCGGGCACCTTGCAAGAATCGCCAGTACAATGTCGCGCTCATTCCCCACACAAAAAAGCCCAGGCCGCCAGCTCGTTCGCGATGTGTGGCAACTACACCACATGCGCGACCAAGACTTTGCCACCCACGATGCAGCCGCCTGGCGCGATGGCTTTCGCACCGGGCTGCCCACGCTGTTCGGCATCGGCGCGTGGGGCCTGGTGGTCGGCGTGGCGATGATCAAGTCCGGCCTGACGATGCCGCAGGCCATGGGCATGACCTTGCTGGTATTCGCCGGTTCCGCCCAGCTTGCCGCATTGCCGCTGATCGCCGCCAATGCGCCGATCTGGGTGATTTTCGTGACCGCGCTCGTGATCAACCTGCGGTTCGTGATCTTTTCCGTGCTGCTCGCGCCCCATTTCGCCTCGCTGCCCTGGCACAAGCGACTGGGCCTGGGCTTCGTGTCGGGCGATATCTCCGTGGCCCTTTATTTGCAGCGCTATCCCGACCCGGAACCGGCGCCGGGCAAGGTGTCGTTCCTGAAGGGCCTGCTGTACCCGAACTGCGCGGCATGGCAGATCGGCTCCGTGATCGGGATTTTCCTCGGCAATGCCGTGCCCACCGAGTGGGGGCTGGGCTTTGCCGGCACGCTGGCGATCGTCTGCATCCTGGTGCCGATGGTGGCCAGCCGCCCGGCGCTGTGCGGCGTGCTGGTCGCCGCCGCCGTCTCCGTGCTGGCGGCCGGTCTTCCCTATAAACTGGGCCTGCTGGCCGCCGTGGTGGTGGGCATGGGGACGGCGATGATCGTCGAGGAAACCGGGGACAAGCTGCGCGCCAGGCGCCAGGAAAACCGGAAGGCCGACCATGTCTGATCTCGAGATCTGGATCGTCATCGTCTCGCTGGCGATCGCCACCGCGATCACGCGAAGCGGCTTCTGGCTGGTGGGCCACAAGGTCACGATCCCGAAACGGGTGCAGGAAATGCTGCGCTATGCGCCGTCGTGCGCACTGGCCGCGATCATCGCGCCGGACCTGCTGCTGGACGGCGGCACCATTCACCTGGAGCTGGCCAACGCCAAGCTGATCGCCGGCATCGCCTCGGTCGCCTGGTTCGCCTGGCGCCGCCGCATGCTCGAGACGATCGTGTTCGGCATGCTGTTGTTCACCGCTTTACGATTGTTGCCCGGGTTGTTGCATTCTTACCAATAAGTCCGGACGCTTCCATCCATGCGGTAAAATAGTGATCTTTCTACCACTTGTCCCTTTGGAAGCCATGTCCTTCATTCGTCTCCAGGATCTGATCGCGCAAAACGCGCTGCAAGGCAAGCGGGTGTTCATCCGCGCCGACCTCAACGTGCCGCAGGATGATGCCGGCAATATCACCGAAGATACCCGCATCCGCGCTTCCGTGCCGGCGATCCAGGCCGCGTTGCAGGCCGGCGCGAAGGTCATGGTCACGTCGCACCTGGGCCGTCCCGTCGAAGGCGAGTTCAAGCAGGAAGACAGCCTGGCGCCGGTCGCCGCGCGCCTGGCCGAACTGCTCGGCCAGCCGGTCGAACTGAAGCGGGACTGGGTCGACGGCGCCGGCCTCGACAGCCTGCAGGATGGCCAGGTCGTGCTGCTGGAAAACGTGCGCGTCAACAAGGGCGAAAAGAAGAACGCCGACGAACTGGCGCAGAAAATGGCGAAACTGTGCGACGTGTACGTGAACGACGCGTTCGGCACCGCCCACCGCGCCGAAGCGTCCACGCACGGCATCGCGAAGTTCGCGCCGGTCGCCGCCGCCGGCCCGCTGCTGGCGGCCGAACTCGATGCGCTGGGCAAGGCGCTGGGTGCGCCGGCCCGCCCGCTGCTGGCGATCGTCGCCGGCTCCAAGGTGTCGTCCAAGCTGTCGATCCTGAAATCGCTGGCCGACAAGGTGGACAACCTGATCGTCGGCGGCGGCATCGCCAACACGTTCATGCTGGCCGCCGGCCTGAAGATCGGCAAGTCGCTGGCCGAGCCGGACCTGGTGGAAGAAGCGAAAGCCATCATCGAGCTGATGGCCAGGCGCGGCGCGCAGGTGCCGATTCCCGTGGATGTCGTGTGCGCGAAAGAGTTCGCCCCGACCGCCGCCGCCACCGTCAAGGACGTGGCGGACGTGGCCGACGACGACATGATCCTCGACATCGGTCCGAAAACGGCCAAATTGCTGGCGGAACAGATCGCCGTGGCCGGCACCATTGTCTGGAACGGCCCGGTGGGCGTGTTCGAGTTCGACCAGTTCGGCGAAGGCACCAAGACGCTGGCGCTGGCGATCGCCGGCTCGAAGGCATTTTCGATCGCCGGCGGCGGCGATACGCTGGCGGCGATTGCAAAATATGCCATTACCGATAAAATCGGTTATATCTCTACCGGCGGCGGGGCCTTCCTGGAGTTTTTGGAAGGCAAAACCCTCCCAGCAGTCGAGATCCTGGAGTCTCGCTCAACGGAGCGTAGCGCTACCTGAACGAAAAAGCGCAGCGCACAGTCGCTGCGCTTTTCTCTTTGAACGACCTGAATTTTAACGACCCACTCTTCGAGGAAACCTCAATGTCCCGTGGCACTAAAATCGTTGCAACCATCGGCCCCGCTTCCACCGACCTGAACGTTCTGATCCGGATGATCCGGGCGGGCGTGGACGTGGTGCGGCTGAACTTCTCGCACGGCAAGGCCCAGGATCACATCGATCGCGCCAACCTCGTGCGGCAGGCAGCGGCGGAGTGCGGACGGGAAGTGGCGATCATGGCCGACATGCAGGGCCCGAAGATCCGGGTCGGCAAGTTCGACGGCGGCAAGATCGACCTGGCCAACGGCGACAAGTTCATCCTCGATGCGAAATGGGGCGAGAACGGCGAACTGGGCAACCAGGAACGCGTGGGCCTCGACTATAAGAACCTGCCGAACGACCTGCGCAGCGGCGACCACCTGCTGCTCAACGACGGCCTGATCGTGCTGGTCGTCGACAAGATCGCCGGCCACGAGATCTACACAACGGTGAAGATCGGCGGCGAACTGTCCAACAACAAGGGCATCAACCGCCAGGGCGGCGGCCTGACGGCGCCGGCGCTGACGGCGAAGGACATGGAAGACATCAAGACCGCGATGAGCTTCCAGGCCGACTATCTCGCCATCTCGTTCCCGAAAAACGCCACCGACATGTCGATGGCGCGCCAGCTGGCCAACATCGCCGGCGAGCCGTACGGCCACAAGCCGCAGATGATCGCCAAGATCGAACGCGCCGAAGCCATCCCCGCGCTGCAGGAAATCCTCAACGCCTCCGACGGCATCATGGTGGCCCGTGGCGACCTGGCCGTCGAAGTGGGCAACGCCGCCGTGCCGGCGTTGCAGAAGCGCATGATCCGCATGGCGCGCGAATCGAACAAGTTCGCCATCACCGCCACGCAGATGATGGAATCGATGATCTTCAACGCCGTGCCGACGCGCGCCGAAGTGTCCGACGTGGCCAACGCCGTGCTGGACGGCACCGATGCCGTGATGACTTCCGCCGAAACGGCTTCCGGCCGCTACCCGGTCGAGACCGTCGAGATGATGGCCGCCGTGTGCGTGGATGCCGAGCAATCCGAATACAACAAGCTGGACGCCGACTTCCTGAACGTGCGCTTCACCCGCATCGACCAGTCGATCGCCTACGGCGCGCTGTTCACCGCGCACCACCTGCGCGTGAAGGCCATCGTGGCGCTGACCGAATCGGGCTCCACGCCGCTGTGGATGAGCCGCCACAATATCGACACGCCGATCTTCGCGCTCACGCCGAGCGTGACCACGCAGCGCAAGGTCTCCATCTACCGCAACGTGCGCGCGCATTACCTGCTGCAGCAGGGCACCAGCGGCGAGGTGCTGAAACAGGCCGAGGATCTGCTGGTCGAATACGGCATCGCCAAGAAGGGCGACATGATCGTCGTCACATGGGGTGAGCCGATGGGGCAGGTCGGCGGCACGAACGCGCTGAAAATCGTTAAAGTAGGCGAGTTCTCATAAAGAATTCAGGAGGGACGCCAGGCCGCAGCCCCGGCGCGCAGTTCTCCCGTTCCTCCGCACAGGTTTTTATTTGATTGGAGTACTACCATGTCCCTCGTATCCATGCGTCAGCTGCTGGACCATGCCGCCGAAAACGGCTATGGCTTGCCGGCATTTAACGTCAACAACCTGGAGCAGGTCCAGGCCATCATGGCCGCCGCCGATGCCGTCAACAGCCCGGTGATCATGCAGGCCTCGGCCGGCGCCCGCAAGTATGCCGGCGAGGCGTTCCTGCGCCACCTGATCGATGCCGCCGTCGAAGCCTATCCGCATATCCCGGTGGTGATGCACCAGGATCACGGCCAGTCGCCGGCCGTGTGCATGGCCGCGATCCGTTCCGGCTTCACGTCCGTGATGATGGACGGTTCGCTGGAAGCGGACGGCAAATCGGTCGCATCCTACGAATACAACGTGGAAGTGTCGCGTGAAGTCGTCAAGTTCGCGCACTCGATCGGCGTTACGGTCGAAGCCGAACTGGGCGTGCTGGGCTCGCTCGAAACGATGAAGGGCGACAAGGAAGACGGCCACGGCGCGGATGGCACGATGACCCGCGAACAGCTGCTGACGGACGTGGCCCAGGCCGCCGACTTCGTCGAGCGCACCCAGTGCGACGCGCTGGCGATCGCCATCGGCACCTCGCACGGCGCCTACAAGTTCACCCGCAAGCCGACCGGCGACATCCTGGCGATCGACCGCATCAAGGAAATCCACGCGCGCATTCCCAACACCCACCTGGTGATGCACGGTTCGTCGTCGGTGCCGCAGGAACTGCTGGCGATCATCCGCGAATTCGGCGGCGACATGAAGGAAACCTACGGCGTGCCCGTCGAGGAAATCCAGGAAGGCATCCGCCACGGTGTTCGCAAGATCAACATCGATACCGACATCCGCCTGGCGATGACGGCGGCGATCCGCAAATACCTGTTCCAGAACCCTTCCAAGTTCGATCCGCGCGACTACCTGAAGCCGGCGCGCCTGGCGGCGGAAGAGGTCGTGAAGGCCCGTTTCCTGTCGTTCGGCTGCGAAGGCCGGGCGTCGCAAATCAAGCCGATCCCGCTGGAAAAAATGGCGGAACGCTACAAGGCCGGTGAACTGGCGCAGATTGTGCAGTAAAATCCTGTCTTTCCGGGTCACTCGATCCGGAAACTCTCGATCGGCGGGCGGGAGATTTCTCCTCCCCGCCGGTTTCGCTTTATAGCTCATGGTTCGCTGATTGCTCTGCAATTGTTCAAGATCGCCCCCTCTATGAAAAGCCTCTACCAGTCCTCCATTTCCTCCCTGCCATTGCTCGGTCACGGCAAGGTCCGCGATAACTATGCCGTCGGCGACGACAAGATCCTGATCGTCACCACCGACCGCCTGTCCGCGTTCGACGTGGTGATGAACGAACCGATCCCCGGCAAGGGCATGGTACTGAACCAGATGAGCGATTTCTGGTTCGAGAAACTCGGCCATGTCGTGCCGAACCACCTGACCGGCGTGGCGCCGGAATCGGTTGTGTCGCCGGAGGAAGTGGACCAGGTGAAGGGGCGCGCCGTCGTGGCCAAGCGCCTGAAGCCGATCATGGTCGAGGCCGTGGTGCGCGGCTACATCATCGGTTCGGGCTGGAAGGATTACCAGGCCACCGGCAGCGTGTGCGGCATCGAACTGCCGGCCGGCCTGCGCCAGGCCGACAAGCTGGCCGAGCCCGTGTTCACCCCGGCCGCCAAGGCCGACCTGGGCGAGCATGACGAAAACATCAGCTTTGCCGAGATGGAAACCCGCATCGGCGCCGAACTGGCCGCGAAGATGCGCGATATCTCGATCGAACTGTACAAGACCGCCGCCGACTACGCGGCAACGCGCGGCATCATCATCGCCGACACCAAGTTCGAATTCGGCCTGGACGACAACGGCGTGCTGCACCTGATGGATGAAGTGCTGACGGCCGATTCGTCGCGCTTCTGGCCGGCCGATTCATATGCGCCGGGCATGTCGCCACCGTCGTTCGACAAGCAGTTCGTGCGCGACTACCTGGAAACCCTGACCGAATGGAAGAAGTCGCCACCGGCGCCACCGCTGCCGGCGGACGTCATCGACAAGACCCAGGCGAAATACTTCGAAGCGATCGAACGCCTGACGGGCGAGAAGCTGAAGGTGGATTGATGGCCGACAACCACAACAAGCCGCTGGTTGGCGTGATCATGGGCTCGTCCTCGGACTGGGACGTGATGCAGCATGCGGTGTCGATGCTGGAGCAGTTCGGCGTGCCGTTCGAAGCACAGGTGATTTCCGCGCACCGCATGCCGGACGAGATGTTCACTTACGCCGAAAGTGCCCGCTCGCGCGGCCTGCGGGCGATCATCGCCGGTGCCGGCGGTGCCGCCCACCTGCCGGGCATGGTGGCCGCGAAGACCATCGTGCCGGTACTGGGCGTGCCCGTGCCGTCGAAATACCTGCGCGGCGAGGATTCGCTGCTGTCGATCGTGCAGATGCCGAAAGGCGTGCCGGTGGCCACCTTCGCGATCGGCGAAGCCGGTGCCGCCAACGCGGCGCTGACCGCGATCGCCATTCTCGCCGCCGGCGACGATGCCCTGGCGACCCGGCTGGAAGCGTTCCGCGCCCAGCAGACGGCTGCCGCCAAAGCCATGGTCCTGCCAGTCAATGAGTAATATGAAGTCCGATTTTTCCCCATCCTTGCCTACCGCGACCCCGCGGTCCTGGCTGGGCGTGATGGGTGGCGGCCAACTGGGCCGCATGTTCGCGCAAGCCGCCCAGAGCATGGGCTACCAGGTGGCGGTACTGGAACCGGCGCAGGAATGCCCCGCCGGCCAGGTCGCCCAGCGGCTGGTCAACGCGGCCTATGAAGATGCCGCCGGCCTCGATGCGCTGGCCGCGCAATGCGTGGCCGTGACCACCGAATTCGAGAACGTGCCGGCGGACAGCCTGTCGCGCCTCGCGCAATCCGTGTTCGTGGCGCCGGGCGCCCATGGTGTGTCCGTCGCCCAGGATCGCGTGGCCGAGAAGGCGTTCTTCGTTTCCTGCGCGGGCAAATCCGGCGTGCTGCCGGCGCCGCACAAGGTGATCGCCTCGTTCGAAGACATCGATGCGATCGCCGATGACCTGCTGCCGGGCATCCTGAAGACCGTGCGCATGGGTTACGACGGCAAGGGCCAGGTGCGTGTACGAACGCGCGAGGAAGTGCGCGAGGCATTCGAGGGCATGGGGCAGGTGACCTGCCTGCTCGAAAAGATGCTGCCGCTGGCGTATGAAGTTTCCGTGCTGACGGCGCGCGGCGCCGATGGCGAATCGGTGGTCTACCCGATCGCCGAGAACGTGCACCGCGACGGCATCCTGTTCACCACCACCGTGCCGGGGCCGAACGTTTCCGCCGATAGCGCTCGCAAGGCGCAGGACGCGGCGCGGGCGATCGTCGCCGAACTCGGTTACGTCGGCGTGCTGTGCATCGAATTCTTCGTGCTTGCCGACGGCACGCTGGTCGTCAACGAAATGGCGCCGCGGCCGCACAACAGCGGCCATTACACGATGGACGCCTGCGTCACCAGCCAGTTTGCCCAGCAGGTGCGGGCCATGGCGAAGCTGCCGCTGGGCGATGTGCGCCAGCATTCGCCGGCCGTGATGCTGAACATCCTGGGCGACGTGTGGTTCGACGGCGAGGGTGACGATGCGACGCGCGTGCGCGAACCGGCGTGGGACCGGGTCGTGGCGCTGCCCGGCGCATGCCTGCACCTGTATGGCAAGGACGATCCGCGCCCGGGCCGCAAGATGGGCCACATCACGTTCGTGGCGCCATCGCTCGAGGAAGCGCAACGGCAGCTGGCGGCCGCCTGCGGCATCCTGGGAATCGCGCCGTGACGGAACAGGCGATCCTCGACGCCGCCGCGCGCCTGGAAGCAGGCGCTCTGGTGGCGTTTCCCACCGAGACCGTGTATGGCCTCGGCGCGGATGCGGAAAACCCGGCCGCGGTCGCCGCCATCTACGCGGCGAAGGGCAGGCCGCAGGACCACCCGGTGATCGTGCACGTGGCGCCCGGTGCCGATCTCGGCTACTGGGCGGCGGAAGTGCCCGACGAGGCGCGCCGGCTGGCGCAGGCCTTCTGGCCGGGACCGCTGACGATGATCGTCCGGCGCAACGCGCATATTCCCGATGCCGTGTCCGGCGGGCAGGATACGGTGGGCATCCGCTGCCCGTCGCATCCGGTGGCGATGGCGCTGCTGGCCGCGTTCAAGGGGGGCAGGGGCGGCGTGGCCGCGCCGTCCGCGAACAAGTTCGGCAATGTCAGCCCGACCACCGCGCAGCACGTGCAGGATGAATTCACGGAGGAATTCGGTGCCGGCAAGATCACCGTGCTGGACGGCGGTGCGAGCCAGGTCGGCATCGAATCGACGATCGTCGATCTGTCGCGGCTGGCAACGCATGGCCCCGTGCTGCTGCGCCCCGGCCACATCAGCGCGGCGGACATCGCCGCCGTCATCGGCGCCATGCCCGCCGCGCCGGATGCCGCCGCGCCCCGCGCATCGGGCACGCTGGAATCGCATTACGCGCCGAAGGCCCCGGTGGCGATGGCCGATACCGCTCGCCTGCCGGGCCTGCTGCGAACGCTGGCCGGCCGCGGCCGCCGCGCCGCCGTCATCCGCTATTCGCCGCTGCTGGTGCAGGCCACCGCGCAGGAATTGCTGCCGAACGACCCCGCCGGCTATGCCTTCGGGCTGTACGCCGCGCTGCGCATGATGGACCGCGCCGACGTCGAACTGATCCTCGTCGAAACCCCGCCGCAGGACGACACCTGGCTCGGCATCAACGACCGGCTGCGGCGTGCCGCCTTCGGCTCGGCCGGCATCATCGACCGTTTCCTGACCGGCTGATCCGCCAACAGCCGGGCTCGTGTCCACCATGGGGTCAACCCCATTTTCGGACACGAGCTCATCTTATTGCCTTTGCCAGGGTTGAGCCCGTGTCCGTTTTCGGGGTTGACCCCAAGGTGGACACAGGCTCAGCCATATCACCGCCATCATTCTCCTTGCCGCATCGTTTGATGCAGGCCAGACCACGGTCCGCCACGCTTCCTACCATGATTGAATCGTCGTGATTCCGTGGAGGCCGCCATGTCCTGCTTGTCTCATCTGTCTCGCTCATTCCACTCGTTCCGCCTGTCCCGTTGCATTCCCGTGTTGGCGATTACCTTGCTGGCGTCGTGTGGCGGCAGCAGCGATGGCGGCGACGATGCGCCGCCGCCCGCCCCGCCGCCGCCGGGCCGCGGCACGATAACGGCGCAGGCCGCCGTGGCGCCGGCAACGCTGCCGGACGGCAGCCGCGTACAGACGGTGACCGCCGCCCAGCTGCGCGCGCTGATGAGCGACGAAATGGAAGCGGTCGCGGGCGAGCCTCGCTGCAATGTGACGACGTGGACGGTACGGTACCGCACCGCCGCGCCGCGCGATGCGCTGACGGAGAGCACCGCGGCCATCATGGTACCGGCCGGCACCGACACGAACTGCACGGGCGCCCGCCCCGTGCTCGTGTATGCGCACGGCACCACGCTGGACAAGCGCGCCACGATGGCCAACCTGGCGGACACCGAAGTGCGGCTGCTGGCCGCCATGTTCGCGGCACAGGGCTATATCGTCGTCGCGCCGAACTACCAGGGCTACGAAGGTTCCACGCTCGATTACCACCCGTATCTCGACGAACAGCTGCAGGGCGCCGACATGGTGGATGCGCTGCGCGCCGCGCGCACGTCGTTCGGCGCGATGGGAGCGAGCCCGTCGACCCGGTTGTTCGTCACCGGCTATTCGCAGGGCGGGCACGTGGCGCTGGCCGCGCAGAAGGCGATGCAGGCGCTGCCGGGCGAATTCGCGCTCACGGCCGTGGCGGGCCTGTCCGGTCCGTATGCGGTGATCCGCTTTGCCGACAGTGTGGTCAGCGGCTACCCCACGCAGGGCATCACGGGTTTCCTGCCGATGGTGACGACGGCCGGCCAGCGGGCCGGCGCCGGCATCTATGCCGCGCCGGGCGACATGTACGAGGCGCGCTATGCGCCCACGATCGAGAACCTGCTGCCCAGCGCCGTGCCGGCGGAACAACTGGTCGCCCAGGGCAAGCTGTCGGCCACCCTGTTCGCGCGCGATTCGATGCCGCAGCCGCAAGGCCCCACGCCATTCTTCGGAGATCACCCACTGGTGCGCACCAGCTATCGCAATGCCTACCTGGCCGACATGGCCGCGCGCCCGTGCGCCGGCGAACCGCAGGCGTGCGCGCCGGAGAATGACTTGCGCAAATGGGCCATCCGCAACGACCTGCGCCGCTACCGTCCCGTGGCGCCGCTGCTGCTGTGCGGCGGCGATGCCGACCCGATGGTGCCGTTCTTTAACACCACGGCGGCCAGCGAGTACTACGCCGCGCAGGGCAGCGCCCCCGTGCTCCTCGATCTCGACAGCGATGTCACCGCGAACGACGGCTGGCGATCCCAGCGTCTCGGATTCGCCGCGGCGAAGCGGGCGGTGGAGCTCGATGCGTTGATGAACGACGAAGATCCGGATGCGGCCGTTGCCGAGCGCTACCATGGCACGCTGGTCGCGCCGTTCTGCCTGTCCGCCGCACGCGAGTTCTTCAACGCCAGGCGGCCTTGACGGCTGCCCCCACGCGGCCGCGTGGGGGCAGTGTTGTTTTTGCCGCATTGCCCTTGTGCTACAACGGGCACGGCTGGCATATTAGCTGGATTGTAAATAGTACATACGTGCTATTAAAAAAATAACATCTCAATCCAGGAGACACCATGCGACACATGAATTTCGCGCTGGCCATGATGGCCGGGGCCATCCTTGCCGCCTGCGGCGGCGACAGCGGCAACCCGCAGCCCGGCGCCCAGGTCAACAAGGTCAAGTTCGCCTCGCAGGTCAGCTTCGGCGACAGCCTGTCTGACCTCGGCACCTACAACGTCGGCACCGTCAAGGCGCTCGGCGGCGGCAAGTTCACGATCAATGGCGACAACACGGCCGTCAACCCGGCGCTCACCGGCAAGAACTGGACCGAGCTGATGGCCGCCCAGTTCGGGCTGCCGGCACCGTGCCCGGCCCAGACCGGCCTCGACGGCAATGCCGCGCAAGGCTTCTCGGTACCCGTTACCGACCATCCGGGATGCCTCAGTTACGCGCAGGGTGGGGCGCGCGTCACCAACCCGGTCGGCGCCGGCCACAAGCTCACCGGCAGCCCGGTCGGCGCGCTGACGGTACCGGTGGTCACGCAGGTGAAGAATCACCTGGCCAGGGCCGGCGGCAAGTTCAAGGGCGACGAGGTGGTGTTCGTGATGGCGGGCGGTAACGACGTGCTCGTCAACCTCGCCCAGCTCTCCGCCGGCGGCACGGCGGCCGGCACCACGGCCGGCCAGCAAGCCTTCGGCACCAGCCTGGCCACGCAACTGGCGGCCGGCACCGCCAGCCCCGCCACGGCCGTGCGGCTGATCGGGCTGGCCATCGCCACCGAAAGCGCGCGCACCGGCAGCACGCAGGCGAGCATCGTGCAGGCGGCCGTCGTTGCCGCGGTCCAGGCCGGCAATGTCAATGCAGCGGCCAGTGTCGCCACGGTGGTCGAGGCGGCCACGAAGGCTGCTTCCGCTGCCGGCGCGAAAGCGGGCGAGGACTACGTGACCGCGCAGGCTCCCGCGCTGGTGGCCGCGCTGGCCACCGCCGGCGCCGAACTGGCCGCCCTGGTCAAGTCGCAGATCATCGGCAACGGCGCCAACTATGTCGTCGTCAACAACCTGCCGGATGTGGCGAGCACGCCGGCCGGCCTGTCGCGCGATGCCAATGTGCGGGCGCTGATCGACAGGATGGTGGGGGCGTTCAACGCCCAGCTCGCGTCCGCCCTGGCGTCCGAAAGCAAGGCGGTGATCGTCGACGTGTATGCCGTCAGCCACGACCAGGCAACCAATCCCGGCCCGTACGGGCTGACCAACGTCTCGGAGCCGGCATGCGACCTGTCGGAGAAGAAGAATCCGCTCACCAGCGCGCTGGGCTGCACCGCCGCCAACCTGAAGTCGGGCGATGTCAGCCATTACTCGTATGCCGACGAGGTGCACCCGACACCGTTCAACAACCTGCTGCTGGCACGCTACGTGTCGCGTTCGCTGGTGACCAAGGGCTGGCTGTAAGCCATTACACGGAGAGAACAACATGAAAAATACCGATATCGCCGTGAAACTGCCTGCATGGGCCGCCATCCTGGCCGCCGCGCTGGGCGCCGCCCCGGGCGCGGCGGCGCAGGCGCAGGGCGACTGGACCGTCAAGATCGGCGTCAACAAGATCACGCCGAAAGTAGAGAGCGGCAATGTGTCCGCGCCGGCGCTGCCGAACACCAAGGCGGACGTGGGCACGGACACGAAGCCCATCCTGAACCTGGGCTACTTCGTCACCGACAATATCGTGGCCGAGCTGGACCTGGGCGCGCCGTACCGCCACAAGCTGTTCGGCGCGGACGCGATCGCCGGCACGGGCCAGCTCGGCACGGTGGACGTGCTGCCGCCCACGCTGTTCGCGCAGTACCGTTTCTTCCGGCCCGATGCCGTGTTCCGCCCGTACGTGGGCATGGGCGTCACCTATGCGTATTTCCGCCGCGAGCGCGGCTCGGCGCAGCTGACATCGGTCCTGAACACTGGCGGCCCGGCGTCGACATTCTCGCTGGAAGCGAAATGGGCTGCCAGCGCTCAGCTCGGCGCCAGCTTCCGCCTGAACGAGCGCTGGTCGGTCGACGGCGGCGTCATCAAGACGCGGCTGCGCACCACGGCCACGTATTCGACGGGCCAGACCCAGGCGATGAAGCTGGACCCGGTGGCGATCAACCTGGGCCTCACGTTCAGGTTCTGACGCCGATCCATGGCAGGAAAGCCGGCCCAGCGCCGGCTTTTTTTGCTTTGGGGCTGTTCGCGCGAACAGCGCCTTTGCTTTTCGGACGGCGGCGCCGTGCGGCGGCTCCCTTCGCTATACTCGGCCGGACCAAGTAGACAGGAGAATCCGCGCATGCCCCGTAATCCCGCAGCATTCCTGACCGAGGGCGGCACCATGGGCGCACTGATGCGCGGCCACGACTGGTCCGTGTCGCCGCTCGGTCCGCCGGATCGCTGGCCGCCGGCGCTGCGCACCGCGGTGGGGCTGATGCTCAATTCGGCGTTTCCGATGTTTGCCGCCTGGGGGCCGCAGCTGGCGTTCCTGTACAACGATGCCTATGCGGAAATCCTCGGCGGCAAGCACCCGCAGGCGCTGGGCCGGCCTTTCAGCGAGGTGTGGGCCGAGATCTGGCAGGCCATCTCGCCGATCGTCGACGAAGCCATGCGGGGCCACGCCACGTACCACGAGAACCTGCCGCTGACGATGCAACGCAACGGCTATGACGAAGAAACGTGGTTTACGTTCTCGTACTCGCCGATGCGCGACGAGGATGGCCGCCCGGCCGGCGTGTTCTGCGCCTGCACGGAGACCACCGAGCAGGTGCTGTCGGCACGCCACCGCGCCGAGGAAATCGAACGGATGCGCCAGCTGTTCCAGCAGGCGCCCGGCATTCTCGCGGTGGTGCGCGGGCCCGAGCACGTGTTCGAGATCGCCAACGATGCCTACCGGCGCCTGATCGGCCGGGAAGACGTGGTCGGCCGGGCCGTTGCCGAGGTGCTGCCCGAAGTGCGCGACCAGGTCTTTACAGCCTTGCTGGACGAGGTGTACGAAACGGGCGAGCCGCACGTGGGCAACGAAATGCCGATCCTGCTGCGGCGCCGTCCGGACAGCGAACTGGAAGAGCGCTTCGTCAATTTCATTTACCAGCCCATTCGCGACCATCGCGGCGCCGTTTCCGGCATCTTCGTCGAAGGCAGCGACGTGACCGCCGCGGTGCTGGCGATGCGCGCGCTGCAGGAAGCCAATTCGCGCAAGGACGAATTCCTGGCCATGCTGGCGCACGAGCTGCGCAACCCGCTGGCGCCGATCGCGGCCGCGGCCGAACTGCTGCGGCTGGGCGCACCGGATGCGGAGCGCATCCAGAAGACCAGCGCCGTCATCACGCGGCAGGTCGAGCACATGACCAAGCTGGTGGACGACCTGCTCGATGTGTCGCGCGTGACCAGGGGGCTGGTCACGTTGCGGCGCGAGACGCTGGATTTTTCCGCCATCGTCGGCGAGGCTGTCGAGCAGGCGGCGGCGCCGATGCAGGCGAAGGGGCATCGCGTGACCGTGGAGCTGCCGGCGGCGCAGCCATGGGTGAACGGCGATCGTACCCGGCTGATCCAGGTGCTGTCGAACCTGCTGAACAACGCGGCGCGCTACACGCCGGAGGGCGGCGACGTGGCCGTGCGCGTGACGGCGAACGGGCGCGAAGTGCGCGCCGTCGTCGAGGACAACGGCATCGGCATCCCGCCCGGCCTGCTGCCGCACGTGTTCGACCTGTTCACGCAGGCCGAGCGCTCGCCGGACCGCTCGCAGGGCGGCCTTGGCCTGGGATTGGCGCTGGCCAGGACGCTGATCGAACTGCAGGGCGGCCACGTTGGCGCATACAGTACCGGCGCCGGGCAGGGCAGCCGCTTCACGGTCTGCCTGCCGCAGGTGGAGCGGCCGGAAGGGGCCGCGCTGAGCCAGGGCCAGCAGGACGAAACGCGCGGCGCCAGGCGGCGCCACCTGATGGTGGTGGACGACAATGCCGACGCGGCGCAGATGCTCGCCCTGCTGCTGGAAACGGCCGGGCACTCCGTGGCGGTCTGCGACGACGCCCGGCAGGCGCTGGCCGCCGTGGTGGCGAGTCCGCCGGCGCTGCTGTTCGTCGATATCGGCTTGCCGGGCATGGATGGCTACGAGCTGGTGCGCCGCCTGCGCCAGTTGCCGGAAACGGCAATGGCCCGCATCGTGGCCATCACCGGCTACGGCACGCCGCAGGACCGCGCGCGGGCGCTGGAAGCGGGCTTCGACGAGCACCTGGTCAAGCCGGTGCACCCCAAGGCGCTGTACGCGATCCTGGCGCGGCTGGCGGGGCAGTAAGGAGGCAGGGAAACGGCAGTGCGCCGGCCGTCAGGCCGGCATGTGCAGCCCGCCCAGCCGGCCGCCATGGAACACCAGCGGCTCGCGCGGATGCACTTCGCAATGTTCCACTTCCCCCACGAAGATCACGTGATCGCCTTCCGGGTAGCGGCTGCGGTTGTGGCACTCGAACCAGGCCGTGCAGCCTTTCAGTACCGGGTGGCCGGTGCGCGACAGTTCGAATTCGACCTGGCCGAAAGGATCCTCGATGCGCGTCGAAAACAGCTTGGCCAGGTGCGCCTGGTCGGCTGCCAGGATGTTGATCACGTAATGCGAATTGCCCGAGAAGACCGGCATGCTGGAGGCCTTCGATTTCAGGCTCCACAGCACCAGCGGCGGGTCGAGCGACACCGAATTGAACGAGCTGGCCGTGAGGCCGCGAAAGGTGCCGTCCGCCAGCCGGGTGGTGATGACGGTGACGCCGGTAGCGAACTGCGACAGCGCCTGCCGGAAGTGCACGCTGTCGAAAGCGGTCGTGTCGGCGCGAGGGGAACTGGTATTCATGGGGGCATTATGCCAAAGTTTGCGCAAGCCGAGCGCGGCGCCGGGAAAACAGTTGCTCGGTTGCATTTAATTGCCAGGATCTGGAGTCTGGCCCCGGTTTTGGGTAACTTTCTGGCTGGACGGCGGCCGGCCGGCATTTGCGTTACAGTAGGCTTCAATGAATGACAGTGGGGATCGTATGGCGCAGACCGAGATCGCCGTGCTGGGCGGCGGGTGTTTCTGGTGCACGGAGGCCGTGTACCTCGAAGTGAAAGGTGTCGGCCGGGTGGAGCCGGGGTACACGGGCGGCCAGCAGCCGGACCCGACTTATGAACAGGTATGCGGGGGCACGACCGGCCACGCGGAGGTGGTGCGCCTGGAATTCGATCCCGCGGTGATCAGCTACCGCGACATCCTCGAGATCTTCTTCACGATCCACGATCCCACCACGCTCAACAGCCAGGGGCCGGACGTGGGGTCCCATTACCGCTCCGTGATCCATTACCAGTCGCCGGAACAGGAGGCCACCGCGCGCCAGGTGATGGCCGAGATGGCGCACGTATGGGATGCGCCGATCGTGACCGAACTGTTGCCGGCGCAGCCGTACTACAGGGCCGAGGACTACCACCGGAATTATTTCGCGCAGCATCCGCTGCAGAGCTATTGCGCGTTCGTGGTGCAGCCGAAAGTGGCCAAGTTCCGCCAGATGCACGCCGCACGGCTGAAGTAACGCCTGCGCAGCGCTCGGGCATGCGGTGCCGCGCCCATGGCGGCAGGCGCCGCACGAAACGCCTGCGTTTCACGCCTGCCTCCAGTGGACACTACGTGCCATACATATAGGCTCTCGACCATGGCAGCACGCGCGGATGGCGCCCGGCCTTGCCGCAGACGATCTGGTACAGGCTGATCCAGTCCTGGTCGAATGCATACGAGCAGCCGGCCAGGTAGACGTGCCAGATCCGGAACCGCTTGTCGCCGCCCAGTTCCCTGACCCGCTCGGCCCTGGCTTCGAAATTGTCGGTCCAGATCGCCAGCGTGCGGGCATAGTGGCGCCGCAGGTTTTCCACATCGTATGCCTCGAGGTTCCCCTGCTGCATGGCCTTCAGCACTTCGCCGATGTGCGCCAGTTCGCCGTGCGGGAACACGTATTTCTGGATGAATTCGCCGCCGCCGTACGGCGTTTCGCCGTTGTCCGGGTCGGTGGAAGTGATGCCGTGGTTCATTGCCACGCCATCTTCCGCCAGCAGCCGGTTGATGATGCCGAAATACTCCGGCAGGTGCCGGATGCCCACATGCTCGAACATGCCCACGCTGGTGACGCGGTCGAACGTGCCGCGCACGTCGCGGTAATCCTGCAGCCGGATCTCGACGCGATCCCCGAGGCCGGCGGCCTTCACGCGTTCGCGCGCCAGCGCATGCTGGTTCCCGGACAGCGTGATGCCCACGCAGCGCGCGCCGAAGCGTTCGGCGGCGCGGATCGCCAGCGCGCCCCAGCCGCAGCCGATGTCGAGCAGGGTGTGGCCCGGCTGCACGCGTAGCTTGGTGAGAATGTGGTCGATCTTCTTCTGCTGCGCCGTGGCCAGGTCTTCGTCGCCGTGCTCGAAATAGGCGCAGGAATACACCATGGCCGGATCGAGGAATTGCTGGTAGAACTCGTTGGACACGTCGTAGTGATAGCGGATCGCCTTCGCATCCTTGTGGCGGTCGTGCGTGAAGGTGCGCACGATGCGCGCCAGCTTGCCGTCGGGCTTCAGCGAGCCGCGGGCCAGCGCATTGACGACGTTGATCATGTCGCTGGCGGCGCCCTTGACTTCGATGGCGCCTTCCACGTAGGCGGTGCCGAGGTTCGACAGCGACGGTGTGAGCAGGTAGCGCGCGGCCGATGCCTGCGGCAGGCGGATCGTCACGCGCGGCGTGTCGCCCGAAAAATCGATTTTCTGCCCGTTCCACAGTTCCAGCCGCAGCGGCAGCTCCATCTGGCTGGTGATGCCTTCGACCCAGGCGGCCAGCCGGTGCTGGACTTGCAGTTGACCCAAACCATTTCGAGAACGTTGTACGAACACGATAGCCTCCGGTCGCTACGCAATGTTTCGATTGCGCTGCCGGGGCGGATGCCCGTCTCCTACGGCTGGATTCTTTCCTTCGTCCAGCTCCCGTCCGCCTGCAGCGTAAACACGATCCGGTCATGGAAGCGCGATGCGCGCCCCTGCCAGAACTCGACACGCTCGGGCACCAGGCGGTAACCGCCCCAGTGCGCCGGCCGCAACGGCTTGCCGCCGCTGGCGGCCGCCGAATATTTTTCCTCGGCGGCCGCGTAGTTCGCCTCCATTTCGGCCCGGCTGCCGATCGGCGCGCTCTGGTCCGAAGCGATCGCCCCCAGCTGGCTCTTCAACGGGCGGCTATAGAAATACGTGTCGCTTTCCGCGGCCGATGTCTGTTCCACGCGGCCCTCGATCCGCACCTGGCGCTCGAGTTCGGGCCAGAAGAACAACAGCGCGGCATGCGGGTTCTGCGCGAGCTGGCGGCCTTTCCGGCTCTCGTAATTGGTGTACCAGGTGAAGCCGCGCGCATCGAACTGCTTGACCAGCACGATGCGCGACGACGGCCTGCCTTCGCCGTCCACCGTGGCCACGCTCATCGCGTTCGGTTCGTTCACCTGGGCCTTCATTGCTTCTTCAAACCACTGGCGGAATTGCGCCACCGGGTCGGCCAGCGTATCTTCCTCGGACAGGCTGGCGCGCCCGTAATCCATCCTCAGGTCGGCCAGGGCGACGCCGCCAACCGCCGTGCCGGCCCCGGTCGCACCCGCTGGATCGGCCGGAGCGATGCCGCGCCGGCGCGCCATCGAATCGCCCAGCACGGCCATCTGCGCAGGGTTGAACAGGCGCTTGGCCATCGGCGCGATATGGCCTTCCTCGGTTTCCATGTGCGCCGTGTACATCTGCACGAAACGGTTCACGGTATCGGCCGACAGTTCGACGGCCGTGCCGTTGCCGCCAGCGGAGCCGTTGGCAATTTTGTCAAGTTGTGAATCGATTATATGCCACGCATCGTCCATTTGCTTGTGCTGCGAAAGGATCTCCGGCCGCAGGCGCCGCACCGTCTCCAGGTCGGCGCCGGTGGCCGTGGCATCGAGCATCGGCAGCAGGTCGACTTCCTCGTCGGCATGGTGCAGGTGGGCCGCCGTGTTGAAATATTTCTGCACCGCCTGCGCCGCCTGTTGCGCCGCCGCGTCGGCCCCATGTTGCGGCAGGTGTTCCAGCAGCTTTTGCAACGTGGCCAGCTGCTTGCGGATCTTGTCGTGGCAATGTTTCAGCATGGCGATCGGCTGGTCGAAGCCGGGGGCGGGAGCGAGGAGGGAATCGGTCATGGCGGGATCCTTAATTCTGAACGACGGATTGTAGAATAATCCTTCGGCCCGCGTCCGTTAAAATGGCCGGATGAACGACATCACCGAATCCCAACCCGCCCACGACGAGCACGACGTCGACTTCGACCGCCGCTTCGGCGGCATCGCCCGGCTGTACGGGGAACCGGCCCTGGCGCGCTATCGCACCGCGCACGTCTGCGTGATCGGCGTCGGCGGCGTCGGCTCCTGGATCGTCGAGGCGCTGGCCCGCAGCGCCATCGGCCGCCTCACGCTGATCGACCTCGACAACGTTGCCGAATCGAACATCAACCGCCAGATCCAGGCTCTTTCCGACACCGTGGGCATGGCCAAGGTGACCGCGCTGCGCCAGCGTATCGCGCAGATCAACCCGTACTGCCGGGTCACCGAGATCGAGGATTTCGTCACGCCGGACAATCTCGACGAAATGATCGGCGGCCACGATTACGATTACGTGGTCGATGCGATGGACAGCGCGCGCGCCAAGACGGCGCTGGTGCACTACTGCCGCATGCGCGGCATCCGCCTGATCATGATCGGCAGCGCCGGCGGCAAGACGGATCCGACGAAGATCGAGGTGCGCGACCTGGCGAAAACGGAGCAGGAGCCGTTGCTGAAGAAAGTGCGCCGGCGGCTGCGCAGCGAATTTCATTATCCGCCGAACGAAAAGAACAAGCTGAATGTGGATGCGGTGTTTTCCATGGAGCCGCTGAAGTTTCCGGAAACCGGCGGCGTGTGCGAAGTCGATGCGGACGACGCGCCGCCGGCCAGGGCGGGGCTTACCGGCATCAATTGCGCCGGCTTCGGCTCGGCGGTGGTGGTGACGGCCACGTTCGGCATGGTGGCCGCGGGGCATGTGCTGCGCAAGCTGGCCGATGAGGTTGCCACGGGCGATGCCGTCGGCGCCGTCAATGCCGTCAATGCCGTCAGCGCCGGCTAGCGGATCATTGGCGTTCCACCGGCACATACCTGCCCGAAGGCAGCGATTCCACCAGCACCACCCGGTCCACGGTCCACGCCACCGGCGTTGCCGGCGCTTCCGGCGGTGCCAGCCTGGCTTCCCGCGCCAGTGTCACATGCGGCTTGAACACGCCGTGCGTGGCGGCGGAAAACCCCGAGGCTTCCAGCCTGCGCATCAACTCTTCATGCAGCGCCACCAGTTCGGGCGGCACCCGCGTCATGCCGGCCCAGGCGATGCGTGGCCGCGCGAAATGGCCGTAGCAGTCGATCACGAGCCGCAGCGTCGGCACGTCGAGCCGGTCGCGGATATCGAGCAGGGCCGGCACCGCGCCGGCCGCCACCTGGCCGAGGAAGGCCAGCGTCAGGTGCAGCTTGTCGGGCGGCGTCAGCCGTCCTGCCACCGGGGCCTGCAGCGCGGCCAGCGCGGCGCGCGCCGCTTCGTCCGGCCACAGCGCGAAGAAAAGTTTGCGGGTCGGTCCTGTAATTGGCCCGGCAAATGGCCCGCCTTCAGGTTCATTTGATATCATGTTGCCGCCTCAAAACCAGTACAGAAAGAATACATGATGACCCGTCTGTCCGCTCCAGTGCTGTCCCTCCTGCTGTGCGCCGCCTCGTTCGCCCACGCCCAGACCCCGCCCGCCGGGCCGGAAAACCCGGCGCAGCCCGCCACCCAGGAAGCGCCCGCCGCCCAGGAGGCGCCGGCCGGTCCCGTGGTGCCGGGCTCGGCCACGATCGGCCCCGCCGCCGAACAGCTGATCGTCAACGACACCAAGGCTGGTACCGGCCGCGAAGCGGCCACCGGCGGCACCGTGTCGGTCCACTACACCGGCTGGCTGTACCGCCCGATGGCCAAGGGCCACAAGGGCCGCAAGTTCGACTCGTCGCGTGACCGCGGCGAACCGCTCGAGTTCCGGCTCGGCGCCGGCCAGGTCATCAAGGGCTGGGAGCAGGGCGTGGCCGGCATGAAGATCGGCGGCAAGCGCACGCTGATCATCCCGTCGAACCTGGCGTATGGTGCGCGCGCCATGCCCAACATTCCGGCCAACTCGGCACTGATCTTCGACGTCGAACTGCTCGACGTGAAGTAAGCCGCGGCGTTACACTGGTCTCCTCACCTTCGTGTGGAGACCTCGATGAACGTTGCGAACGATGTGACCGCGCTGATCGGCAATACCCCGCTGGTCCGCATAAATCGATTGACACAAGGCGGCCCGGCAGGGAGCGCGCCCGCGCAACTGCTGGCCAAGCTGGAATTCTACAATCCGGCCCACAGCGTGAAAGACCGTATCGGCCTGTCGATGATCGCGGCGGCCGAGCAGGCCGGCCTGATCCGGCCGGACACCATCATCCTCGAACCCACCAGCGGCAACACCGGCATCGCGCTGGCGATGGTCTGCGCCGCCCGCGGCTACAGGTGCACGCTGGTAATGCCCGAGACGATGAGCCGCGAACGCCGCATGCTGCTGCGCGCGTATGGCGCCGAGCTGGTGCTGACACCGGGCGGCGAAGGCATGGTGGGCGCGATCCGCCGCGCCGAGGAAATGGCCCAGTCGGACCGCCGCTACCTGATGCCCCAGCAGTTCAACAACCCGGCCAATCCCGACATCCACCGCCGCACCACCGCCGAGGAAATCTGGCGCGACACGGACGGCAAGATCGATATCCTCGTGGCCGGCGTGGGCACCGGCGGCACGATCACCGGCGTGGGCGAAGTGATCAGGGAGCGCAAGCCGTCGTTCCAGTGCATCGCCGTGGAGCCGGAGGCATCGCCGATCCTGTCGAAAGGCACCAAGGGACCGCACCCGCTGCAGGGCATCGGCGCCGGTTTCGTGCCGGCCGTGCTGAACACGCATGTCTACGGCGAAGTGATCGCCGTGAAGAACGACGACGCGTTCGACTATGCGCGCCGGGCCGCGCGCGAGGAGGGGTTGCTGGTAGGCATATCGGCCGGTGCCGCGCTGTGGGCCGCCGTGCAGGTGGCGTGGCGGCGGGAAAACGAAGGCAAGGTGATCGTGACGATCATTCCATCGTTCGGCGAGCGCTACCTGAGCACGCAGCTGTTCGCGGGGCTGGCGGACTGACGGGCCGCCAGCCCCTGGCGGCTGGCACCGGCATCCCGGTGCGGGCCGCCGTCGGCACCGTCAGTGCTGATGGGCATGGCCATGCTTGTGATCATGCTTGTGGCCGTGGGCATGTTCGTGCTCATGCTCATGTTCGTGGTCGTGGTCGTGGGCATGTTCGTGTTCGTGTTCGTGTTCGTGATCGCCATGCCCGTGCGCCTGTCCGTTCTGCCCCAGGCAGCAGGCATGTTCGGTGGTGCCCATCTCCGTCTGCAGCGTGCTGTGATGAATCGAGAATTGCTCGCGCAGGCCGCGCGCGATGTCGTCCATCGCCACATCGCCCGGATAGCCGGCGGGCATGACCAGGTGCGCCGTGAGCGCCGTTTCCGTGGTGCTCATTGACCAGATGTGCAGGTCGTGCACGCCGGTGACGCCCGGCCGGGCGCGCAGGAACTGTTCCACCTTGCGCGAATCCACGCTGCCCGGCACGGCCGCCATCATCATCCGCAGCGACTCCTTCAGCAGCGACCAGGTGCCGGCCACGATCATCACCACGATGCCGATGCTGACGAGCGGGTCGAGCCACAGCCAGCCGGTGAACATCACCGCCAGGCCGGAAATGAGCACGCCGAGCGAAATCGCCGCGTCGGCCGCCAGGTGCAGGTAGGCACCGCGGATGTTCAGGTCGTCCTTGCTGCCCTTCATGAACAGCCAGGCCGAGATGCCGTTGACAAGGATGCCGATGCCGGCCACCACCGATACCGTGGGGCCATGCACGACCACCGGGTTGATCAGTTGCAACACCGCTTCCCATGCGATCGCGCCGCAGGCCGCCATCAGCAGCATGCCGTTGAACAGCGCGGCCAGCATCGAGCTGCTGCGCAGGCCGTAGGTATAGCGCCGCGACGGTTCGCGTTTGGCCAGGATCGCGGCGCCCCACGCCAGCATCAGGCCCAGCACGTCGGAAAGGTTGTGCCCCGCGTCGGCCATCAGCGCGGTGGAGTTGGCCATGAAGCCGTAGCCGAATTCGACCACGACGAAGATCGCGTTCAGCGTGATCGCAATGGCGAACGCGCGGCCGTGGTCGGCCGGATCGCCGTGGTGGTGGTGACCGTGCCCGTGGTCATGGTGATGGTGGCCGCTCATACGTCGTTTCCGGTGGAAGGTTCGGCGATATGCTCGAGCATGTCGCGCAGGACGCCGCTGATGTGCGCATCGGCGGTGGAATAAAACACCTGCTTGCCCTGCCGCTCGGCCTTGACGATGCGGGCCGCGCGCAGCAGGCGCAGGTGGTGGCTGACCAGCGAGCTGGAAAGCTCGAGCGTGGCGGCGATCTCGCTGACGGCGATCGGCGCCGGCACGCAGGCCAGCACGATGCGCAGGCGGGTCGGATCGCCCAGCAGGTGGAACAGGTCAGCCAGCTGGGCAACCGATTCTTCGTGAACGGAAGGGGAGGTGTTCATCTCATCGATAACATTTGAATAGATGTTCACATATTAGTCGCATGAGCACGCCGATGCAACCCGCGAAAGGGGGCGGTCAGCCACGCAGCGGCGTGCAGGAGAGACAGGGAAGTGTTCGCCGGGCGTCTTTGCGAACGCGCGGGCCCGGGAATGTGGATAATGGACAACAGCGATGCGCCACCGGCACCGCGCACCCCGGTCATGCCGGGCGACGGGAAAGCCGGCACCGGACGTGCCGGGAAGGCATGGCGGCACCGGCAGGGCGCCGCGCCGCAATGACCTTAGTTCACGAAGCGCAGCAAGCCCTGCAGTGCATGGATGACCGTCTGCTCGCGCACCGCGCGGCGGTCGCCGGAGAACACCAGGCGTTCGGTATGCACCGTGTCGCCATTTGCCCAGCCGAAACAGACGGTGCCGACCGGCTTGCCCGGCACCGCGCCGGTCGGGCCGGCGATGCCGGTGGTGGAAACGGCCAGGTGGGCATTGCTGTTGGCCAGCGCGCCCTGCGCCATCGCGGCCGCCACTTCCTCGCTCACGCTGCCGAACTGCGCGACCAGCGCGGCCGGCACTTCCAGCAGTTCCGTCTTCGATGCGTTCGAATAGCACACAAAGCCGCAATCGAACCAGCCGGTCGAGCCGGCGATCTCGGTAACCGCCTGCGACACGCCGCCGCCGGTGCACGATTCAGCCGTGACCAGAAGCAATCCTTTGTCTTGCAAGGCACGGCCCACCTGGGCGGCCAGTTCGTTGATATCCGTACTCACTTGTAGCTCCTGTCGGCAAAGAATGTCCGGTTCCATTCTAGCGCGCAGCATCGGCTGCCGGCCACGCGCGCGGCAAAAAATTGTCGGGCTCGGCGAACACGCGCGCTGCGGCGCCGAAGACGTCAGCGGGGTCGCGGCGCCAAAATAGCGGCACTGTACGAAACTGAACGATAGAATAGAGGCAATCAACCAACGCGGGCCCGGCAACGTGGAACCTGGAAAGCTCACCCGGAGGCAATGGCTGGTCGCCGCACTTGCCGCGGGGATTTCCCCGGCAAGGGCGGACGGCGAGCTGGAACGCCAGGTCAAGGCGGCGTTCCTGTACCGGTTCGGCGGTTTCGTCGAATGGCCGGAAAGCGCGTTCGTGCGTGCCGACAGCCCGCTCGTGATCGGCCTGCACGAGGCGGACGAGCTGGCCGGGCCGCTGGCGCGCACGGTGACCGGGCGCACCGTGAACGGCCGCGTGCTGCAGGTCATGAAATTAAAGAAGGCGGATGCGGTGGGCGGCGAGCGCGCGCCGCACATCGCATTCGTCGGCGCGCAGGATACGACGGCGGCGCAGGGCCTGCTCGATGGCTGCCGCGAACGGCCGATCCTCACCGTGTCCGACAGCGGCCACGTGCATGGCTTGGGCAGCGTGATCAATTTCCTGGTGGCGGAAGAACGGGTGCGTTTCGAGGTGTCGCTGAAGGCGGCCGAAACGGCGCGGCTGCGCATCAGTGCGCGGTTGCTGTCGGCGGCCTGGCGGGTACGGCCGGGGGCGTCGGCATGATCAGGCTGCGCTCGCTCCGCAACAAGCTGCTCGCGGTGATCGCGCTGGTGATGCTGCCGACGGTGCTGGTATCGATCGGCACGATCGTCGTCTACGACCTGCACATCTACGAACAGACCATTACCGACGACATGACCACGCAGGCCGAGCTGATCGGCCACATGAGCGCGCCGGCACTGACGTTCGACGATGACCGGCTGGCCCATGAAAACCTGGCGCTGCTGCGGCTGCGCCCGAAAGTGGACGCTGGCGCCATCTACAACGCGCAGGGCCGGCTGGTGGCCCAGTATTCGGCGGCGGGCGAGCAGGGCGGCGCGCCGGCCGCCCCGGGGCCCGAAGGCTTCCGTATCGAGGATGGCAAGCTGTACCTGTTCAAGCGCATCCTGGACAACGGCGAGGTGCTGGGCACCGTCTACCTGCGCGCCGACTACGAAGTGCTGGCGCGCTTTCTCGATTACATACTGATCGGCTTCGTGGCCGGCCTGCTGGCGCTGGCGTGCGCATGGCTCGTCAGCCGCAAGCTGAACGACGTGATCACGCGGCCGATCCTGTCGATCGCGCACGTGGCGCGCGAGGTGGTCGCCACCGGTGACGTGTCGCGCCGTGCCGAACGCCTGGGCGAGGACGAAGTGGCCGAACTGGCCGGATCGTTCAACAAGATGCTGGCCGATATCGAAGGCCGCAAGCGCGAGCTGGAAACCTCGAACCGCGAAATCGCCCGCGAATCGGAACGCCGGCGCGAGGCGCAGCAGGAAGTGATGCGGCTGAACCAGGAGCTGGAGCAGCGCGTGCACGAGCGCACGCTGCAACTGGAGATGGTGAACCGCGACCTGGGCATGGCGATGGAGGAAGCCAAGAGCGCCAACCAGGCCAAGTCGGCCTTCCTGTCGTCGATGAGCCACGAGTTGCGCACGCCGCTCAACGCGATCCTGGGTTTTGCGCAGATCCTCACTTCCGACAAGCTGCCCTCGACGCTGGCGCAAAAAAAGGAGTTTGCCCAGCACATCCTGAAATCGGGTCGCCACCTGCTCACGCTGATCAACGAGATCCTCGACCTGGCCAAGATCGAATCGGGCGCCGTGGCACTGTCGATGGAGCCGGTGGCGCTGCCGGAAATGCTGCAGGAATGCGAGGCCATGATGGTGCCGCTGGCCACCGGGCGCGGCATCCGCCTGCTGTTCCCGGAGCGCTGCACGATGAACGTGACTGCCGACCGCACGCGCCTGAAGCAGGTGCTGCTGAACCTGTTGTCCAACGCGATCAAGTACAACCGCGAAGGTGGCGCCGTGGTGATCGACTGCGCGCCGTCCGGCCCCGGACTGCTGCGCGTTTCCGTGCAGGATACCGGCGTGGGCCTGCGGCCCGAGCAGGTGCGCATGCTGTTCCAGCCATTCAACCGCCTGGGCCAGGAGGCCGGCGTGGAAGAGGGATCGGGCATCGGCCTGGTCGTCACCAAGCGCCTCGTGGAACTGATGGGAGGCACGATCGGCGTCACCAGCAGCCCCGGCGTGGGCAGCATGTTCTGGGTCGAGCTGAAGACCACCGAACCGGTGCCGGTGCCGCCGGTGCACGTGACGACGCCGCTTGTACCGGGCGTGCCGGCACCGGCGCGCGACAGCGTCACGCTGCTGTACGTGGAAGACAACCCGGCCAACCTGAAGCTGGTGCAGGAAATCATCCGCTTCCGGCCGGAGCTGCGGCTGCTGTCCGCGCCGGATGGCCAGCTGGGCCTGGAACTGGCCCGCGCCCACCTGCCGGACGTGATCCTGCTCGACATTAACCTGCCGGGCATGACCGGGTTCGACGTGCTGCGCCAGCTGCGTACCGATCCCCGCACCGCCGCCATTCCCGCCATCGCGCTGACGGCCAACGCGATGCCGCGCGACGTGGAACGGGGAATTGCGGCAGGATTCTTCCGCTACCTGATCAAGCCGATCAACATCGACGAATTCACGGAAGCGATCAACAGCGCGCTCCGTAACCTCGGCAATACCGGTGACGCGGGCAAAACGGGTAACATCGGTGCCATCGGCAACAACGACGAGCGGCCCGCCCCGCTGCTCGCGGAAAAGAAGGAGGAGTCATGATCAGCCGGGCCGATATCCAGGGCGCGAGCATCCTGATCGTCGACGACCAGCCCGTCAACGTGCAATTGCTGGAATACCTGCTGCAATCCACCGGTTACACGCACGTCAGTTCCACCACCGATCCGCGCGTGGTGGCGGCGTGGCACGAGCAATACAACTACGACATCATCATCCTCGACCTGCAGATGCCCGGCATGGATGGCTTCGCCGTGATGCAGGCGCTGCGTCCGCTCGAGCCGGAAGGCTACCTGCCGGTGCTCGTGGTCACCGCCGAGCCGGACAAGAAGCAGGCCGCGCTCGATGCCGGCGCACGCGATTTCGTCAGCAAGCCGTTCGACCCGGTCGAGGTGCTCACGCGGATCCGCAACCTGATCGAGGTGCGGCTGATGCAGCGCGAGGCCAGGTTCCACAACATCGTGCTCGAGCGCACGGTGCGCGAACGCACCGCCGACCTGCAGCGCTTCCGCACCGCGATGGATGCGACGGCCGACGCGATCTTCCTGATCGACATCCAATCGATGCGCTTCGCCGACGTCAACGACGGCGCCGCGCGGATGCTGGGCTACACGCGGGCGCAGCTGATGGCGCAGGAACCGGCGCGCATCGGCCTGGGCACCCAGGAAACGCTGCTGCAGCATGCCGGCTCGGCGCTCGGCGCCGGAGGCGACGCGCGTGCGCCGGTGCTGATCGAAACCGAACTGCTGCGGCACGACCACGCCACGGTACCGGTGGAAATCTACTGGCAGCTGCAGCATGATGTCCATGGACCGGGGCCGGCGCAGGGGCCGGCGCACTTGGCACAGTTGCCGGCGCAGTCGGCAGATTCGCAGCGCACGCTGATCTGCGTGGCGCGCGACATTTCCGAGCGCCGCGTGGCCGAGGAGCGCCTGCGCCACGCGGCCCACTACGACAGCCTCACGGGCCTGCCCAACCGCACGCTGTTCTACCGCACCCTGGCCGACGCGATCGACCTGGCGCGCGACAAGGAGTGGCGCATCGTCGTGCTGTTCATCGGTCTCGACCGCTTCAAGAACATCAACGATTCGCTGGGCGCCGCGATGGGCGACGAACTGCTGCGCGAATTCGCCAGCCGGCTGGTACAGTCGGCCCGCATCCGCGACACGGTGGGCCGGCTGGGCGGCGACGAGTTCGGCCTGATCCTGACGATGACGCGCGACCAGCAGGATGCGGTACTGGTGGCCAACGAAGTGCGCGAGGCGTTGCGCTCGCCGTTCCAGCTGGGCGACCAGCAGGCCATGATGACGGCATCGATCGGCATCGCCGTCTACCCGGATGATGCGGCAGACCCGGAAACCCTGGTCAAGTACGCCAACACGGCGATGAGCCAGGCCAAGGAGGCGGGCAGCGATGCCTACCGCTTCTTCACGGCGGGGATGAACGTGCAGGTGCTGGCGCGGCTCGACCTGGAAATGGCCCTGCGCCGCGCGCTGGACCAGCAGGAGCTGGAGCTGCACTACCAGCCGAAGGTCAACCTGCTGACCGGCCGGGTATCGGGCGCGGAGGCGCTGCTGCGCTGGAACCGGCCCGGTCACGGCACCGTGTACCCGGCCGAATTCGTCGGCGTCCTCGAAGATACGGGCCTGATCGTCCGCACCGGCAACTGGATCATCGATGCCGCGTGCCGGCAGATCGCCGAATGGATGGCGTCGCCGGTGGGGCCGGTGCACGTGGCCGTCAATGTCGCCTCGCGCCAGTTCATCGAGGGCGACCTGGAAACGGAAGTGAAGGAAGCATTGGCCCGGCACCAGGTGCCGCCCGACCTGCTGGAACTGGAACTGACGGAAACGGCGTTGATGTCGAACGCCGAGCGCACGATCGACGTGCTGACCAAGCTGCGCCTGCTGGGCGTGAAGGTGGCGATCGACGATTTCGGCACCGGTTACTCGTCGCTGGCCTACCTGCAGCGCTTCCCGATCGACAAGCTGAAGATCGACATCGCGTTCGTGCGCAATATCGTCACCAACCCGAACGACGCGGCGATCGCGCTGGCCATCATCAGCATGGCGCACAGCCTGAAGCTGCGCGTGGTGGCCGAGGGCGTGGAAACGCGGCCCCAGCTCGAATTCCTGCGCCGCAACCGCTGCGATGAAGTGCAGGGCTTCTTCTTCAGCCGCGGCCTGAACGAGGCTGGGTTCGCCCAGCTCGTCACCGGCGGGAAGTCGCTGCCGCCGGACCCGAACCTGGCCACCGAGCCGCCGCAAACGCTGCTGATCGTGGACGACGATGTCAACGTGCTGTCGTCGCTGCACCGGCTGTTCCGGCGCGACGGCTACCGCATCCTCACGGCGTCGTCGCCGGCCGAAGGCTTCGATCTGCTGGCGCTGCACCCGGTGCAGGTGATCGTGTGCGACCAACGCATGCCGATCATGAGCGGCACCGAATTCCTCAGCAAGGTGAAGGACATGTACCCAGACACGATCCGCATCATCCTTTCCGGCTACACGGGGCTCGAAGCGATGCTGGACTCGATCAACCGCGGCGCGATCTACCGCTTCTACACCAAGCCATGGGACGACGTGCAACTGCGCGACAACATCCGCCTGGCGTTCCACCATTACTGGCTGATGCACGGCACCGGCAAGCATGCCGGGCAGCCGGGCGAGGACCACACGGCGCTGCCGGGCCGCTAGATCCCTTGCAGGTCCAGTGTCGCGCCGCGTTACTGCCCGCCGCCGAAATGGTCGAAGCCGGCCAGGCGCAGTTCGAGCGGCTGGCCCTGGCCATCCGTCAGCCGCAGGCCCGGCGCCGCTTCGATGCGGCCCACGCGCGTGACCGGCGTGCCGCAGGCCGCGCCGGCGGCCTCGATCGCGCCGCGCCGCGCCGGCGCGGCGGTAAAACAGAGCTCGTAGTCGTCGCCGCCGGCGGCCGTGTACGCGCGGCGCAGCGCGGCATGCCCCGACGCGCACGTGGCCAGGACCGGGCCGGCCGGCAGCGCGTCCACGTCCAGCGTGGCGCCGACACCGGACCGTTCCAGGATGTGACCGAGGTCGCCCGCCAGGCCGTCGGAAATGTCGATCGCGGCATGCGCCAGGGCGCCTTCGGCCAGCAGCCGGCCCAGCGCCACGCGCGGCGTGGGCAGGTGCAGGCGCGCTCCCGCCAGCTGTTGCGCATCTTCCTGCAGCGCCACTTCGCCGCGGATGCCGGCCAGCGCCAGGCGGGCATCGCCCAGCGTGCCGGAAATCCAGATGTCGTCGCCCGGCCGGGCCGCGTCGCGGCGCAGCGCCTGGCCCGGCGCCACTTCGCCGAACACGGTAATGCAGATATTGAGCGGCCCCCTGGTGGTGTCGCCGCCGATCAGTTCGCAGTCATGCTCGTCGGCCAGCGCGAACAGTCCCGCGGAAAAACCGGCCAGCCAGTCGCGGTCGGCCGCGGGCAGGGCCAGCGCCAGCGTAAACCCGGCCGGGCGCGCGCCCATTGCCGCCAGGTCGGAAAGGTTCACGGCCAGGCTTTTGTGGCCCAGGCGGCGCGGGTCTTCGCCGGCGAAGAAATGGCGCCCTTCCACCAGCATGTCCGAGGAAATCGCGAACGACTGGCCGGGCGTGATGCCCAGCAGCGCGCAATCGTCGCCAATGCCCAGCTGCGCCCGGGGAGAAAGAGGCGCGGGGCGCGCGGGGCGCACGAAATACTGTTTGATCAGGTCGAATTCGGAGAGCATGCCGTCATTGTAGCGGCGTGACGGGACTTCAGCGGCGACGCATGGCCCGCGCCATGATGCGCCGCGGCCGGCCGCGCGCATAGATCCAGGCGCCACCCGTCGTGACGGCGGTCGCGCACAATGCCAGTTCCCACTCGGCCGCATGGGGGGTGAAGAACAGGGCCAGCGCGGATACCGGGAATGCCACGCCCGTCACGCGCGAACACGAACGCCAGAAGATGGCACGCATGCCAGGCCCCTTTTGGATGTTGAGATCCGCGTAGTCTAGAAGCCTGGAGAAATGCTGTAAAGAATTTATTAAATTTTTGTTAAATCGAGGGGCGGCAGTGGTCCACCCACTACACTAGTCCCAATCGAAGCTATCGCTATCGCTGACGCCGTAGCCATCCGGGCGCTTGGTCGATGACCACGGCATGTCGGATGCCCAGTCCGAAACGCTGTCATATATTCCCTTGGCCTGCTCGCTGCGGGATCGGGCCAGGCGACGCGACCGGCGTCGCCGTTCGAATAACGACCAGATCATCATGGCCAAGAGGCCGAATGCGACACCATAAAGAGGTCTCGCAAGGACGGCAATCGCCATGGCGGTGAGAAACAGTAGAAGCTGGACAGCGGCACGTATCGACATCGCGGGCTCCGGACAATTTGCGTCAGTGTAGCGCATCGAAATCGCCGCGGCAGCGTTCAGGATGTTTTTTTAATAACTTGCATATTGCATGCCTTCAGGTAAGTTCTGTATATACCGCCAGTACATTTTCACGACTGGCAGGCCCCATATCGGCCGTAACGGGCAGGATTGATAGCAAAAACGAATAGAAAAACATTTTCAGATAGGAATACGAGTATTGACCCGGCTGTTGGTAAAAATACCTACTTTGGCAAGGATAGGGGTCTGCTAGAATCAAAGGATTTCAGACAGCACAGGAAGGCAGCAGGCAATGGATTCGTCATCTGACAAGAAAGAGGAACTGCGTCAACAACTGCGCCTGGCGGCGCTCGAATACCACGAGTACCCACGGCCGGGCAAGATCAGCGTGACCCCGACCAAGCAGCTGACCAATCAGCGCGACCTGGCCCTGGCGTATTCGCCGGGCGTGGCCGCCCCCTGCGAAGAGATCGTCATCGATCCGGCCGCCGCCTATAAATACACGGCGCGCGGCAACCTGGTGGCCGTGATCTCGAACGGCACCGCCGTGCTCGGCCTGGGCAATATCGGCGCGCTGGCTTCCAAGCCCGTGATGGAAGGCAAGGGCGTGCTGTTCAAGAAATTCGCCGGCATCGACGTGTTCGACATCGAGATCAACGAACAGGATCCGGACAAGCTGATCGACATCATCGCCGCGCTGGAGCCCACCTTCGGCGGCGTCAACCTGGAAGACATCAAGGCGCCCGAGTGCTTCTACATCGAGCGCGAGCTGCGCAAGCGGATGAAGATCCCCGTGTTCCACGATGACCAGCACGGCACCGCGATCATCGTCGGCGCGGCGATCCTGAACGGCATCACGCTGGTCGGCAAGAACATCAAGGAATGCAAACTGGTCGTTTCCGGCGCCGGCGCCGCCGCGCTGGCCTGCCTGGACCTGATCGTCGACCTCGGCTTCCCGATCGAGAACATCTTCGTGACCGACCTGGCCGGCGTGGTCTACCAGGGCCGTACCGAGCTGATGGACCCGGACAAGGAGCGCTTCGCCCGCGACACGCCGGCGCGCACGCTGGGCGAGGTGATCGCCGGTGCAGACATCTTCCTGGGCCTGTCGGCCGGCGGCGTGCTCAAGCCGCACATGGTGCAGCAGATGGCGGCGCGCCCGATCATCCTGGCGCTGGCCAACCCGAACCCGGAGATCCTGCCGGAAGACGTGAAAGCCGTGCGCGACGATGCCGTCATCTGCACCGGCCGTTCGGACTATCCGAACCAGGTCAACAACGTGCTGTGCTTCCCGTACATCTTCCGCGGCGCCCTCGATTGCGGCGCCAGCACGATCACGCGGGAAATGGAAATCGCCGTGGTCCACGCGATCGCCGAACTGGCGCACGCCGAGCAGTCCGATGTCGTGGCCACCACGTACGGCTTCACCAACCTGTCGTTCGGTCCCGAATACCTGATTCCGATGCCGTTCGACCCGCGCCTGCTGATCAAGATCGCGCCGGCCGTGGCCAAGGCCGCCGAGGATGGCGGCGTCGCCACGCGCCCGATCAAGGACCTGGAAGCGTATGCCGACAGCCTGCAGCAGTTCGTCTACCGCAGCGGCACGTTCATGAAGCCGCTGTTCGCGCAGGCCAAGATCACGCACCCGGACCTGAAGCGCATCGTCTACGCCGAAGGCGAAGAAGAGCGCGTGCTGCGCGCCGTGCAGGTGATCGTCGACGAGCGCCTGGCGCGCCCGATCCTGGTCGGCCGCCCGGCCGTGCTGGAATCGCGCATCCAGAAGTTCGGCCTGCGCCTGAAGCAGGGCGTGGACTTCGACGTGATCAATCCCGATTACGACGACCGCTACCGCGACTACTGGACGTCGTACTACGACCTCGCCAAGCGCAAGGGCGTCACCGAGGAATACGCCAAGCTGGAAATGCGCCGCCGCCACAGCCTGATCGGCGCGATGATGATCAAGAAGGGCGATGCCGACGGCATGATCTGCGGCACCTTCGGCACCACCCAGCTGCACCTGCACTACATCGACCAGGTGCTGGGCAAGCGCGCGGGCGCGAACGTGTACGCGGCGATGAACGTGCTGGTGCTGCCGGAGCGGCAACTGGTGATGGTCGATACCCACGTCAACGAAAACCCGAACGCCGAGCAGCTGGCCGAGATCACGATCATGGCCGCCGAAGAGATGCGCCGCTTCGGCCTGCAGCCGTCGGTCGCGCTGCTGTCGCACTCGAACTTCGGCTCGTCCAACAACGAGTCGGCGCAGAAGATGCGCGCCGCGCTGGCGCTGGTCAGGGAGCGCGCGCCGGACCTGGAAGTGGATGGCGAAATGCACGGCGACACCGCGCTCGATTCCAAGATGCGCAAGAAGCTGATGCCCGATTCCTACCTGGAACGCGATGCCAACCTGCTGGTGATGCCGAACATCGAGTCCGCCAACATCGCCTACAACCTGGTGAAGACGGCGGCCGGCAACGGCATCGCGATCGGCCCGATCCTGCTGGGCTGCGCCGCGCCGGTGCACATCCTGACCCCGTCGGCCACCGTGCGCCGCATCGTCAACATGACGGCGCTGTGCGTGGTGGACGTGGTCGCCCAGCGCAACAACTGATCTTTCCGGATCAGTGCCGAAAAGCCGCCGCAAGGCGGCTTTTTTTTCGCCCTCGATGTTGCCAAAAAATGGGGACTGTCCCTGAGCCTACCCCTCGAATTCCCAAGTGCGGACCATCGAAACGAGTTCGATAAATGCATATTTGATGGCCGATGGGGAGAGTCTGGGTCGACGATAGTCGTCGACCCAGTGCATTGCCAACGAGAAGATTGAAAGGCAGCTGCCTGCCTTGGGATGGCTGCCGTAGTGGACTTCATAGCCAGCCGCTCGTGCCGCTAAGCCGATCAGCCATAAGGCATAAGTGAGCAATGCACCGATTAGTAAAAGTGCCGCCAGACGAAGCAGGCTTGTAGTCTGGCTATGTCGCAGTGCCATTCCCCATTTGGCATTCTTCAGGTCGCGGAAAGTCTGCTCGATTTGCATGCGCCCAGAGTAAATTTTGATGATGTCGTCTGCACGAAGCTGTGCCAGTGCTGGCGAAACGGCGAGTAGCCAAGGCTCACATTGGGCAGCGCTGTTTTTCTTGCTGTGGCGCGCGCGCGCAGGTTGACCGGATTTCGTCAAGCAATGCCGTCCTTTCGATTTGGACTTGTACAGCACTAATCGGCAGTCGACAGGGTTGGAGCGGACATGAAAAAATAGCCCAAATCGCGCGCTTTTGCGGTAGCTCTTGAGTACAAGCTTTTGCAGCCGAACCAGTCGTTGCCGTTCTGTTGGCACACCAAATCACGGTTGCGTATCCGTCCGACCCAGCCAAAGCCGAGCTGATTGAGCGTTTTAAACCACGTAGCACGAAATCCTGCATCGGTGATGATGATGGCGCGACAGTGCGCTGGCAGGATGGTTTTCAGGGTCTTCATGAAGCACTTATGGACCAAAGATGCCGCGAGCCTCTCCTGAGGGTGGACCTCCTCGTAGAGCGTAAAGGCGCGTCCTTCGATGATGGCTGCTGCACGCAGCAATTGAGCACTGCCATCTGCGCGAATTTCTGACCAATCTACTGCTACCTGCACGTATTGCCTGGATTGAAGAAGGCGTTGGCTCATTGCTCGGTATATCTGCACCCGCTCTTTGGCCAGATGGGGATTGCTCAGCAAACGGTCACAGCACTTGATGCGATGCCGAAGACTTGTTTGTGACCTGAGCTGCTTACCGATGCGTACAACGCCCAGCCCGGCACGAGCTGCAGCTTGCACAATTTGAGCTAGGCAAGCTCGGCGTTTAGCGTGAATTGATGGGCACTCCTGCCCCAACAATCGTTGTATGATTTGGCGTGCATGCATGGTCCGTGCCTTTCATTTGCAGTTTGGTCGCTACGAATGAAAGGGCTAACACGGCCATGCATGTGCCGTTTTTGGGATTGAAGTTAACAGCTTCCCATATGGTTTACAACAAAAATTTGAGGGGTAGGCTCAGGGACTGTCCCCCTTTTTTTGGCAACACATTTTTACAACAGCTGGAGGCCGGTGGGGTTTTGACAGCCGTATATCCCAGGCGCTACATTGTCGGCACCATGACCGACCTCATTCTCGCCATCGTCCATCACCTGACCGTGTTCGGGATTGCCGCCGTGCTGGCGGCGGAGCTGGCGTTGCTGCGGCCGGCGGCGATGTCGCCCCACACGGTGCGGCTGCTGGGGCGGTTCGATGCGGTGTACGGCATGCTGGCGCTGGCCATTCTCGCCATCGGCTTCGGCCGCGTGTTCCATGGCGCGAAGGGCGCGGATTTCTACCTGCACAATCCTGTCTTCTGGATCAAGGTGGGCGCGTTCGCCGTCGTCGGCCTGCTGTCGATCAAGCCTACCTTGCGGATGATGGCCTGGCAAAAATCGCTGAAGGCGGATGCCGCATTCACCCCGCCAGCCGACGAACTGAAGGCGCTGCGCCGCCGCAAGCTGGCCGAAGTCCACGTGTTCGGGCTGATCCCGGTGGCCGCTGCCGTCATGGCGCGCGGTATCGGCCCTGGCTGGTAACGGTCGCGCCGTTGCTGCGGCAGGTCGTCCCCGATATGGGCCGCAGCATGCCGCTGCCGGCAAAAAGTTTCGCTGTAACAAGATGTAATTAGTGTAATCCAGCCGCCCGCGCAGCCAGGTGGCTGTCATGCCTCTGTTACAATATCGGGCTTCACGCTCAACCTTCTTGAACACCCGACACTATGCAAAATACGAAACGCGCCCTGGTTACGGGCATTTCCGGCCAGGATGGCGCTTACCTGGCGCAGCTGTTGCTTGAGAAGGGCTATGAAGTCACCGGCACGTTCCGCCGCACCAGTTCCGTCAATTTCTGGCGCATCGAAGAACTGGGCATCCAGGCTCACCCGAACCTGCACCTGGTGGAGCACGACCTGACCGACCTGTCGTCGTCGATCCGCCTGCTGCAGAATGGCCGCTTCCACGAGGTCTACAACCTGGCCGCGCAGAGCTTCGTCGGCGTGTCGTTCGAACAGCCGGTGACCACGGCCGAAATCACTGGCATCGGCGCCGTCAACCTGCTCGAAGCGATCCGCATCGTCGATCCGAAGATCCGTTTCTACCAGGCGTCCACGTCGGAAATGTTCGGCAAGGTGCAGGCGATTCCGCAAAAGGAAGACACGCCGTTCTACCCGCGCAGCCCGTATGGCGTGGCCAAGCTGTATGCCCACTGGATGACGGTGAACTACCGCGAATCCTATGGCATCTTCGGCTCGTCGGGCATCCTGTTCAACCACGAATCCCCGCTGCGCGGCCGCGAATTCGTGACGCGCAAGATCACCGATTCGGTCGCCAAGATCAAGCTGGGCAAGCTCGAGGTGCTGGAACTGGGCAACCTGGACGCCAAGCGCGACTGGGGCTTCGCCAAGGAATACGTGGAAGGCATGTGGCGCATCCTGCAGGCCGACCAGCCCGATACCTATGTGCTGGCAACGAACCGCACCGAGACCGTGCGCGATTTCGTGACGATGGCTTTCAAGGCGGTCGATATCGCGATCGAATGGCAGGGCAGCGGCGAAAGCGAAACGGGCCATGACGCGCAAAACGGCAAGGTGCTGGTGCGCATCAGCCCGAAATTCTACCGTCCGGCCGAAGTGGAGCTGCTGATCGGCGATGCGTCGAAGGCACGCAAGGAACTGGGCTGGGAACCGAAGACCACGCTCGAAGAGCTGTGCCAGATGATGGTCGACGCCGACCTGCGCCGCAATACCGCCGGCTTCTCGTTCTGACATGGCGGCGGCGCTGCAATTGCTGTCGACGGTGCGCGAAGGCGCCGGCAAGCGTGCGCTGGTGACCGGCATCGCCGGCTTCACCGGGCACTACGTGGCGCAGGAACTGCGCGCCGCGGGCTACGAGGTGTTCGGCGTGGCCAGCCCGGGCCGCGAACCCGGGTCCGATACGGTGGCGGTCAACCTGACCGACCGCGCCGCGCTGGCCGATGCCGTGCACGCCCTGCAACCGGATGTCGTGGTGCACCTGGCCGCGATCGCATTCGTCGCTCATAGCGACGTCGAACAGATCTACCGCGTCAACGTGACCGGTACCCGCAACCTGCTCGAAGCGCTGGCCGCATCGCCGAAGAAGCCGTCGGCCGTGCTGCTGGCCTCGTCCGCGAACATCTACGGCAATGCCGATGCCGGCGTGATCGGCGAGGATGTGCCGGCCGCTCCCGCCAACGATTACGCCGTCAGCAAGCTGGCGATGGAATACATGGCGCGCCTGTGGATGGACAAGCTGCCGCTCATCATCGTGCGGCCGTTCAACTACACCGGCGTGGGCCAGGCCGAGAACTTCCTGCTGCCGAAGATCGTGTCGCACTTCCGCCGCCGCGAGGCGCGCATCGAGTTGGGCAACCTGCACGTCTGGCGCGATTTTTCCGACGTGCGCGTGGTGGCCGCCAGCTACCGCCACCTGCTCGCCGCCGGCCAGGCCGCCATCGGCAAGACCTTCAACGTCAGTTCCGGCAAGGCGTATTCGCTGGGCGAAGCGCTCGACATGATGGGAAACATCGCCGGCTACAGGATCGACGTGCACGTGAACCCGGCCTTCGTGCGCGCCAACGAAGTGGTGCGCCTGACGGGCGACAACACCCGCCTGCAAAGCATCGTCGGCCCCATCGATCCGCCTCCGCTGGAGCATACCTTGCGCTGGATGTACGAGGCGTGACATTGAAAGTCGGCCTGTCGGCCACCACGACCGAACCCGGCCTTACCGGCGGCCAGCTCGACGGCATCGGTGTCTACAGCGGCGCGCTGCTGCGCGAGCTGCCGCACGCCGGCATCGATGTCGACGCCTGGTCGTTCGGCCCGCCGGCGCGGCTTTCGGTCGGCCGCCCGATGCCGCGCCCGTTTCCGCTGGCGACACTGCGCGACCTGGTGCTGCCCGGCGCGCGCCAGCACATCGACGCCGACCTGTATCACGCCACCGACTACCGCATCGTGAAGATGGACCGGCCCGTCGTCGCCACGCTGCACGACGCGCTGCCGATCGCCCATCCGGAATGGTGCAATCCGAGGCTGCGCGGGTTGAAGAACTGGCTGCAGGCCCGGGCCGCGCGCAAGGCGGACCACGTGATCGCCGTCAGCCGCTACGCGATCGCCGAGCTGGTGCAGTGCTTCGGCGTGGACGAGCGCCGCATCAGCGTGGTGCCGAACGGCGTCGACGAGGCATGGCTCGATGCGCCGGCGGCCGATAGCGTCGCGGCCACGCTGGCGCGGCACGGCCTGCGTCCGGGCTACTTCCTCACTGTCGGCACGCTGCAGCCGCGCAAGAACACCGGCGCGCTGCTGCAGGCGTATCTCGGCCTGCCGCCCAGCGTGCGCGCGCAGCGCCAGCTGGTGATCATCGGCGCGGCCGGCGCCCGCAGCGAGGCCACCGTCGCACAGATCAGGGCCGCGCGGCAGAACGGCGAAAACGTGGTGTGGCTCAACCGCGTGACGGGCGCCGAAGAACTGCGGCATGTCTACGCCGGCGCCGGCGTATTCGTCTTTCCCTCGCTGTACGAAGGCTTCGGCATCCCGGTGGTGGAAGCGTTCGCGTCCGGCATTCCGGTGGTGGCGTCGAATGCCACCTCGGTCCCGGAAGTGACGGGCGGCGCGGCGATCGATGTCGATCCGCTGTCGGTCGCGGCGATCGGCGCGGCGATGCTCGAACTGGCGCGAGACGAGGCCTTGCGCCAGCGCTGCATCGCCGCCGGCAAGGTGCGCGCGGTGCAGCTGACATGGCGCGAAACGGCCCGCAAGACGGCAGCCGTCTATCGATCCGTGCTGAGCGGCGGGCACTGAGAACCGACGATGCGCGTACTTCACTTTTACAAAACGTATTACCCCGATTCGTGGGGCGGGGTCGAGCAGGCGATCCGCCAGATCTGCATGGGCACGTCGCGCCTGGGCATCATTAACGAGGTGCTGACGCTGACCGCCACGGATGGGCCGGCGCGCATGGAGATCGACGGCGTGGTGGTGCACCGCGTGCGGCAGGATATCGAGATCGCGTCGAATGCGATGTCGCTGGCATCGATCGGCGCGCTGGCGCGGCTGGCTGGCACGGCGGACGTGGTGCATTACCACTTCCCGTGGCCGTTCGGCGACCTGGCGCACTTCCTGGCGCGGGTGAAAAAGCCTTCCGTCGTTACCTATCACTCGGACATCGTGCGCCAGAAGGCGCTGCTGAAGCTGTACTCGCCGCTGATGCACCGCTTCCTCGCGGACGTGGACGGCATCGTCGCCACCTCGCCGAACTACTTTGCATCGTCCGACGTGCTGCGCCGCTACGGCAAGAAGGTGCGCGCGATTCCGTTCGGGCTGGACCGGAGCACGTATCCGCAACCCACGCCCGAGCGGCTGGCGCACTGGCGCGCCGAGGTGGGCGAGCGCTTCTTCCTGTTCGTCGGCGTGCTGCGCTACTACAAGGGGCTGCACATCCTGCTCGACGCGATGGCCCGCTGCGAGTACCCGGTGGTGATCGTGGGCGCCGGGCCGATCGAGAACGAACTGAAGGAACACGCGCAGCGCCTCGGCCTGGCGCACGTGCGTTTCGTCGGCGCCGTCGACGAGCACGACAAGGCGGCACTGCTGACGCTGTGCTACGCGATGGCGTTCCCGTCGCACCTGCGCTCGGAGGCGTTCGGCATTTCGCTGCTCGAAGGGGCGATGTACGGCAAGCCGATGATTTCCAGCGAGATCGGCACCGGTACCAGCTATATCAACATCGATGGCGACACGGGCCTGGTGGTGCCGCCCAGCGATCCGGCGGCGTTCGGTAACGCCATGCGCACATTGTGGGAAGATCCGGCGCTGGCCGCGGCGATGGGGCAGCGCGCCGGCGAACGGTACCGGGCGTTGTTTACCAACGAAAAAATGGCCGCCGATTACGCCGAGCTGTATTGTGAAGTTGCAAAAAGTTCTAGATAGCGGCGCGTGGCTTGACTTGGATCAAAGCAGCAAGCTGATCCACCGCTAATATGGATACCGGACTCCCTGCCGTCGTCACGGTCTGCAAATTCCCGAACGTGCAGCGCAACAACGGGGCGGCGGTGAGAGTCCACCAGATTTTTCGTCAAAGGTGGCGGATGCTTTAAACCGTTATCCGACATCAGTGAGGCGCCTGGTGTCGGACACCGGGTTTCAGGTGTCGGACACCGGTTTTCCGCCGCGTCTCTGCTCCCTGCGCCAGCCCGCCGCCCCAGTTCAGGCAGCCTGTGCCAGCGGTGTTTCCGCCCACTTTTCCTTGATCGCGCAGATGGCCGGCAGCAGGCCCACGAACAGGTCCACCAGGTGCGGATCGAAGTGCGCGCCACGCTGCTTCTGCAACAATTCCACCGCATCCTCCACCGTCCAGGCCTTCTTGTACGGGCGCTCCGACGTCAGCGCGTCGAACACGTCGGCGATCGCGCAGATACGGCCCTCGACCGGAATCGCCGCGCCCGCCAGGCCGGCCGGGTAGCCGCTGCCATCCCATTTCTCGTGATGCGACAGCGCGATATTGCGGGCCAGCTTCAGCATGCCATGCGGGTGCTCGCCGATGATGTCGGCACCGATCGTGGCGTGCGATTTCATGATTTCCCATTCGTCCGGATCGAGCGGGCCGGGCTTTTGCAGGATGCGGTCCGGTATGCCGATCTTGCCCACGTCGTGCATCGGCGCGGCGTGCAGCAGGTCGTCCGCCTCGGCCTCGCTCATACCGGCCGCCAGGCCCAGCAGCCGCGCGTAGTGGCTCATCCGGATCACGTGCATGCCGGTCTCGTTGTCCTTGTACTCGGAGGCCAGGCCGAGCCGCTGCACGATCTCCAGGCGGCTATCCTTCAGTTCGTCCATCCGCACCAGCGACAGGTGGGTGCGCACGCGCGCCCGCACGACCGGCGCGCTGACCGGCTTGGTGATGTAGTCGACGCCACCGGCGTCGAAACCGCGCACCTCGTCGTCGCTGTCGGACAGCGCCGTCACGAAGATCACCGGAATGCCCGCCGTGGCCGGATCGGCCTTCAGCGCGCGGCACGCTTCATGGCCGGTCATGCCCGGCATCATCACGTCGAGCAGGATCAGGTTGGGCTGTTCCTGGCGCGCCAGTTCCAGCGCGCGCGCGCCATCCTTGGCGAACAGCAGCCGGTATTGGTCCTGCAGGATCTGGCGCAGCAGTTGCAGGTTGCTGGCCTCGTCGTCCACCGCGAGGATCAGCGGCAGGTGGGAGTTCGGTTTCATGAAGTGGTTTCCGTGTCGGTATGGAGGACCGTATCCAGGAGCGTCTCGAGCCTGGTCTCGGCCAATGTGAAGTCGAAGTCGTCGATCGCCATCTGCAGCGGCGCCAGCGCGGCGGGAGGCACATGGCCGTGCAGCGCCGCCGCGAGGCGCACCAGCGCCGTGTCGTCCAGCGCGCCGCGGGTCAGCGAGTGATGCAGCGCCGCACCGGCTTCGCGCACGGCCACCGGGTCGAATTGCACCACCGGCGTGCTGGATGGCATCGGTACACGCTCGGGGCAGGGTTGCGCGCGCACCGCTTCCAGCGCCTGCTGCAGTTCGCCGGCGTAGCGCGCCAGCAGCGCCGGCAGCGCCGCGCGGCCGCCCGCATCGGCCTTGTCGTCCGTGGCACTGCCGGCGTGCTTCTCGATGCCGGCCAGCGTGACTGCCAGCTGTTCGAAGCCCAGGTTGGCGGCCACGCCGCGCACCCGGTGCGCCTGCGTCTGCAAGCCTGCATCGTCGCCGCTGTCGTACAGCGCCGCCAGATGGTCCGTGCTCAGGGCATGCTCCGCATCGAAGCGGCACAGCGCCAGCTGGTGTTCGTCGGCACTGCCGCCCCAGCGCTGGACGCCGGCCGCGCGGTTCAGCACTTGCGCGGTGCCGGCCTTCTGCGTGGCTGCCACCGCACCCACCGGCTGCAGCCCCAGCACGCGGGCGATCTCGTGCGACAGCGCGAACCAGTCCACCGGCTTGGAGGCGAAACCGTCCATGCCGGCGGCGGTGCTGGCCTTGCGGTGCGCTTCCAGCACGCTGGCCGTCATGGCCACCACGGGAATGCGCTGGCGGCCGTTGCGGGCGGCCTCTTCGCGGATCAGCCGCGTGGCGGCCAGCCCGTCCACGTTCGGCATCTGCACGTCCATCAGGATCACGTCGAAGTCGCCGCCGGCGGCCAGTTCCGCCGCGCGGGCGCCGTCATGCGCCATGGTCAGCACGTGGCCGCGCTTGCCCATCAGCAGCGCCAGCAGTTCCAGGTTCTGCGCCACGTCGTCGGCGGCCAGCACGCGCAGCGGCGGCAGTTCGTAGGCCACGCGCTGGCGCTGGCGCGGCAGCAGCGCCTGCTGCGGCTCCAGCGCAGGGGTCAACGGCAGCACCACGTGGAAGGTGGTGCCCTGGCCCGGCGTGCTGTCGGCCCAGATGCGGCCGTCCATCAGCTCTACCAGCTGCTTGCTGATCGTGGTCCCCAGGCCAGTGCCGCCGAAGCGGCGCGTCATCGATGCGTCGGCCTGCGTGAACGGTTCGAAGATCGCGGCCAGGCGGTGGGGTGCGATGCCGATGCCGGTATCGCGCACGGCGATCGCCAGGTCCTTGCCATCCTGCGCGACGGACAGCGTGACGCTGCCGGTGGCGGTGAACTTGATGGCGTTATCCAGCAGGTTGGTCAGCACCTGGCGCATGCGCAGTTCGTCGCCGTGCAGCCAGGGCGACAGGTCCGGCGCGAAGGCGATGTTCAGCGCCAGTCCCTTGGCGCGCGCCGTCGTGTTATAGGTCGACGACAGCTCGTCGATCAGCGTCAGCAGGTTGAAGTCGGCCAGCTCCAGCTCCACTGCGCCTTTTTCCAGCTTGGCGGTATCGAGGATCTCGTTGAGCAGGCGCAGCAGCGAGCGGCCGGCGTTGCGCACCGTGTCCAGGTGGCCGCGCTGGTCCGGCTGCAGGTCCGTATCGAGCAGCACGTCGGTGAAGCCGAGGATCGAGTTCATCGGCGTGCGGATCTCGTGGCTCATGTTGGCCACGAAACTGGCGCGCGCCGCCGCCGCCTGTTCGGCCTTTTCCTTGGCCAGGCGCAGGTCTTCTTCCATCTGGCGCCGCTCGGTAGTGTCGAGCACCACGCCGTCGAGCCAGAGCGGCGTGCCGTCGTCGTTGCGCACCAGCGCGCCATGGGCCCATACCCAGCGCCACGTGCCGTCGGCATGGCGCATCCGGTGTTCGACCGTGAACGGCACGCCGTTCGACGCGCACAGGTCGAACATGGCCTGCACGCGCGGCATGTCGGCCTCGGAGATCAGTTCGCGGAACGTGCGGCAGCGTTCCGGGCCGACGAAATCGGCGACCGGGTAGCCGCTGACCCACTCCACGCCTTCGCTGATGAATTCGAGCGGGTAGCCGTCTTCCACCCGGCAGCGGAACGAGATGCCGGGGATGTTGCCGATCAGGGAGCGGAACTGCAGTTCGCTGTCGCGCAGCGCCTGCATGATGGCGCGCCGCTCGCTGATGTCGGTAATGAACAGCACGTAAAGGTTGCGGTCGATCAGCTTCGCATGCCCCAGCGCCTTGCGGATCGGCACCTCGGAACCGTCCTTGCGGCGGCCCATCACTTCCTCGCCGGCGCGCGCCAGGCGCATGTCGCCGGTGCGGATGCAGCGCAGCAGGCCGCGCTCTTCCGAGGCTTCCGGATCGGCCATCAGCAGCTTGGCCGGCTGGCCCACGATCTCGTCGCGTTTCCAGCCGAAGATGCGCTCGGCCGAAACGTTGAATTCGCGGATGATGCCCTGCTGGTCGATCGTGACCACGCCGTCCACCGTGGTGGTCAGCAGCGCCTGCATCGAGCTCTGGCTCTGCAGCAGGTTGCGGTACATCTCGCGGTAGCGCAGCAGGCCGTGCACCGCCAGCACCGCCAGCGTGAACAGCACCGTGATCGCGCCGACGGAAAGCGCCATTTCGTCCGTATCGTCCGGCAGGGCCGTCGTCGGCAGCGTGCCGACGAAGCGTGCCGCCGCCATGCCGGTGTAGTGCATGCCGGTGATCGCGCAGCCCATGACGACCGCGCTGATGCCCAGGCGCTGGCGCGACGAAAGGCTGCGCGCGCGTTCGCGCAGGCCGAAGCGCACGCCCAGCGCGACCGTTGACAGCACCACGGCCACCACGATCGACAGCGCGAACATCAATGGATCGTAATGCAGCGTCAGCGCCGTCTGCATGGCCGCCATGCCGCTGTAGTGCATCGCGCCGATGCCGGAGCCCACCATCAGGCCGCCCAGCAGCAGCGTGCCGCGCGTGACGCGCTCGCGCCGCGTGATCGACAGCGCCAGCGCCGACGCGGCCAGCCCCGGCAGCAGCGACAGCCCGGTCACCAGTGGTTCATACCGGGTGCCGGTGCACACGTCGAACGCCAGCATGCCGATGAAGTGCATGGCCCAGATGCCGGCGCCGAGCGCCAGGCTGCCGGCCAGCAGGGCGGCCGTGCGCAGGCTCCTGGGCTGCGATGCGCGCTGGTGTCCCGCGATGTACAGGCCCATCCATGAAGCAAAGATCGCGATCAGGACCGACAGGGCGACCAGCCGGAAATCGTAGACCCCGTATTGCAGCAGCGAAGGATCGTCCGGTGGCGAGAACAGGGAAGTGAACGCAGTGAAATTCATGGCGGCGGAAAAGCGGGGGAATTGCTTCACAGTACCACATTTTCCGTATGGAAATTAAGGGCTTACATGGAATCCACGGCCTTCCAGGGAGGCGTTTTCCGCGGTCCCGTTGTTGGCTCGCGACACGATTGTCTTCGTTGTATCGGCGTGGATATCTTATTGTTACCTGTTCGATCGGCGGGCTGTCGATCCGGAGGGTACGGCGCACCGGCGCGCCTGCATGTGGCGGCTTCCGGTACCGGTGGCGGCAGGGCAGGGTAGCCGGGGTGCCGAATGCCGCGCACGGCACGGAAAACGGGCCGCGGCGCGCGCCGGCAAGGCGGCCGGGCCAGCACTGCCAAACTCGTCAGATCGGTGAGCGGAAGGCTGGGTTTTTTTCTTGCTTAACGACCTGTTAGGTTGTACGATGACATACAACTATGGCCCTCGCGCCTGGTGCTGCTGCTGATCTCGCTGGAGACCGAGAGAGATCAAACGATAACCAACACAAGTGATCCCTATGAAGCTGAACGAGCCCGTAAGCCAGCAAGGCACCGGCCAGCGCGCCGTCGCACCCGCCGGAAAATACCGGTGGACCATCTGCGCGCTGCTGTTCTTTGCCACCACCGTCAACTATCTCGACCGCCAGGTGCTCTCGCTGCTGGCGCCGCAGCTCTCGAAGGAATTCAACTGGTCCAATTCGGACTACGCCAACATCACCGCCGCGTTCCAGTTCGTCTACGCGCTGTCGATGGTATTCGCCGGTCCGATCGTCGACCGCCTCGGCACCAAGAAAGCCTACCTGTGGGCGATCGCCATCTGGTCCGGCGGTGCGATCCTGCATGCCTACGCGGTACCGATGGGTAACGCGGTCGGCAGCGCGATGGGCGCGCTGGGCATGGTGGCCGCGCCGGCTTCCATCATCGGCTTCATCCTGTCGCGCGCCGTGCTGGCCGTGGGCGAAGCCGGCAACTTCCCGGCCGCGATCAAGGCCACCGCCGAATTCTTCCCGAAGAAGGAGCGCGCGTTCGCCACCGGCATCTTCAACTCCGGCGCCAACGTGGGTGCGATCCTGGCGCCGCTGACGGTGCCGCTGATCGCCATCCACTGGGGCTGGCAGGCCGCGTTCATCGCGATCGGCGCCATCGGCTTCATCTGGATGGCCTTCTGGCTGGTGATGTTCGACTCGCCGGAAAAGAAACTGTCGGCCGCGGAACTGGCCTACGTGCGCAGCGATTCCAGCGCCGCATCAACCGCAGCGTCCGGCACGGGCGCCAAGGTGCCATGGACCAAGCTTCTGACCTACCGCCAGACCTGGGCGTTCGCCGGCGGCAAGTTCCTGACGGACGGCATCTGGTGGTTCTTCCTGTTCTGGCTGCCGAAATACCTGTCTTCCGAATACCAGATGGGCCCGGCGGACATCGTGCTGCCGCTGGCCGTGCTGTACAGCATGACGATGTTCGGCAGTATCGGCGGCGGCTACTTCCCCGCCTACTTCATGAACCGCGGCATGTCGCCATACGACGGCCGGATGAAGGCCATGCTGGTGATCGCGCTGTTCCCGCTGGTGGTGCTGGCTGCACAGCCGCTGGGCTCGATCAGCTTCTGGGTGCCCGTCATCCTGATCGGCATCGGCGCCTCGGCGCACCAGGCCTGGTCGGCCAACCTGTTCACCACCGTGTCCGACATGTTCCCGCAGCGTTCCGTCGCCTCGGTGGTGGGCATCGGCGGCATGGCCGGTGGCCTCGGCGGGGTGTTCATGTCGAAGCTGGGCGGCTGGCTGTTCGACTACTACGGCGCACTGGGCAGCCTGTCCACGGGCTACATGATCATGTTCACGATCTGCGCCGTATCCTACCTGATCGCCTGGTTCCTGATGAAGGCCCTGGTGCCGCGCCACAAGGAAATCACGGACCTGTGATCCGTCCATCCATCACAACGGCCGCGCTGGCGCTGGTTCTCGCCGGCGCCGCTGCCGACGGGGGCTGCACCGGCATGGCTGTGCAGCCTTTCGGCGTGCTGGCGACAGGGCAGGCCATCGAGAAGGTCACGCTGACGAACGACCGCGGCATGACGCTTTCCTATATCGACTACGGCGCCACGATCACCGGCGCCACGGTTGCCGACCGGAACGGCCGGCGCACCAACGTGATCCTCGACCAGCCCGATCTCGCCACCTACGAGCGCTCGAAAACCAAGCATGCTGCGGTGATCGGCCGCTACGCCGGCCGCATCGGCAACGCGCGCTACACGCTCGACGGCAAGACCGTGGAACTGATTCCCAATGCCCGCGGCATGACCATCCACGGCGGACCGGACGGGTATGAAAAACGGGTGTGGAAACGCCGCGATTTCGCCGACAAGGCATCGCTCGGTTCCGTCTACACGCTGGTCAGTCCGGATGGCGACCAGCGCTTTCCCGGCACGCTGACGATCGAGGTCACGTACCGCCTGCAGCGCGCGCGCGACGAATTCGCGATCGAGTACGCGGTCCGCACGGATGCGCCCACGGTCGTCAACCTCACCAACCACGGTTACTTCAACCTGGCCGGCGCCGGCAGCGGCGGGCTGGCTTCGCATCGCTTCTGCATCGCCGCCGAACGCTATGCCGTGACGGACGACCAGCGCCTGCCGAGCGGGGAACTGGCGCCGGTGGCCGGCACGCCGCTCGACCTGCGGCGCCCCACCGATATCGCGCCGCTGCTGGCAAAGCCGGAAGGCACGCTGGCGCCGCCGCAAGGCTTCGATCACAGCTATGTGTTCGGCCAGCCGGCCGGGCAGACTGCCCGCGTGGCCGTGATCGACGACACGGCCAGCGGCCGCCGCATGGAAGTGTTCACCAGCGAGCCGTCGGCGCAGTTCTATACCGGCAACGGCTTCAACGGCACCGAGCGGGGCAGCAGCGGCCGGCCGTATCAAAAGCACGACGGTTTCGCGTTCGAGACGCAGCACCTGCCGGACAGCCCGAACCAGCCGTCGTTCCCGACCACGGCCCTGTATCCGGGGCAGGTCCTGAAATCGGTGACGACGTTCCGCTTCTCCACCGTGGCGAAGAATGCCGCGCCCGGGGCGTGCATGGCCGGCGTCAGGTAAGGGAGCGGAATTGCCGCACCGGGATCGCCGCACCGCGGCGATTTTTTTTGTAAAGTTGGGTTAAACGTTTTACGTCACTTCTCCCGGCAATTGCGTTCCGACTGGCTGCCGGGTAAGATCGCCGGCACGCCTGGCCGATCCCATCATGAAAAAACCCGTTCCCACCATTCGCGATGTGGCCGCCGCCGCCGGCGTCTCGACCGCCACCATTTCCAAGTTCATCAACGGTACGCAGCGCTTTTCGCCGGCCGTCGAAGCCCGCATCACGGAAGTGATCGGCCAGATGGGCTACCGTTCGAACCCGCTGGCGCAGTCGATGATCACGGGGAAGACGAAGACCGTCGGCCTGTCGGTGCTGGACATCGCGAATCCTCATTTCACCAGCATCGTCAAGGGCGCCAACCGGGTGGCGCAGGCACACGGCTACACGGTGCTGCTGGTCGATACGGAGGAAAACCCGGATCGCGAGCGGGCGCTGCTGGAGGCGCTGTCGCGCCGCGTCGATGGCCTGATCATCTTCTCGCGGATGCCCGATGCGGAACTGGAATGGCTGGCCGGGCTCGACAAGCCCCTGGTCTTCTTCGGCCGCCTGCCGCACCTGACGCTGCCGACCGTGGCGAGCGACGACCACCGCGGCGCCTACATGATGACGCGCCACCTCGTCACGCTGGGTCATAAACGCTTTGCCTACATGGGCTTTTCCCGGTCGCGGCGCGACGAGGAGCGGATGGGCGGCGTCAAGGAATGCCTGGCCGCGCACGGGTTGCCGCTGGCCGTGTACGACGCCGCGGCCCCATCCGCGCAGGAAGGGGAGCGGCTCTGCCCGTCGATGATGCTGGGCGCCGGGCATCCGGATGCGCTGGTCTGCTACAACGACCTGATGGCGCTGGGCTTCATGAAGGCCGCGCAGACGCTAGGCTTTCGCATTCCCGCCGATATCTCGGTGGCCGGCGTCGACAACATCCTGTATGGCAATTACACCTCGCCGCCGCTGACCACGGTCGACCTGCACAGCGAGCGGATGGGCGTGGCGGCGATGGAAAAGCTGCTCGATTCGATCGACGGCAAGCCCACCGAGCCGTTCACGCTGATCGAGCCGCAACTGATCCTGCGCGGCTCCACCGCCAGCCGGAACTGAGTTCTGCGCGGCAGGCGGGCATGGCAAGACTTTGGTAAGCTGTACTACCACTCCGTCCAAAGAAAATTTTCCGCATGCCCCACTTGAGAATCGAATATACCGGCAACCTCGACGGCCACGTCGACATGCAAGCCCTGTGCAATGTCCTGTGCCGCACGCTCACGCAATTCCAGGACGACACCGGCAACTCGGTCTTCCCGTTGACCGGCACCCGCGTGCTGGCCTATCCGGCACCGTATGCCGCGGTGGCCGACAGCGCCGACGACCGCGCCTTCCTCTACCTGCTGCTTCGCATCGCGCCCGGCCGCCCGCAACCGTTGCTGGACGCCGTCGGCAAGGCGCTGCTGGCCCAGGTCGACTGCGCGCTGGCACCCGTCACCGCGCTGCGCTCGATCCGCGCCACCCTGCAGTTCGACGAGGGCCGGCCCGTGTATGAAGGAAAGTGGGCGTCGGCCTGACGGCCCGGCATCGCCTCAGGCGCGGCGGCGGCGGGCAAATGCCAGCATGCCCACCAGCCCGGCGGCCAGCATGCCGTACTGTGCCGGTTCGGGCACTGGTGCCGGCGCATCGGCAGGCAACACCCAGGTCTTGGTGTCATCGGTCCAGCGCCATGTGGAACCGCCCGACCCATAGCTTGAATAATATTGGCCGGCAACGACCTCCTCGCCCCACGGGAACATATCGTCATGCACCCGGAATATGCCAGCGAAAGCCGGGTCGCTGCCTGGCGTATAGGAGAAACTGGTCAGGTAATTCGACACGATAGGGCTGCCGCTGCCGCCACCTTGGACATAGGAAATATACCCCATCGAGAAGCGCACCAGTTCGTCTTGCGAGAATGTGCCATCCTGGTTGAGGTCATCCACACTGAAATAGGCCGTGAACCTTTTCCATGGTACGAATGTCTGTGTTGTCGAGCTTTGAAAGCCCTGGTAAATGACCTTCAGTTCCTGTACTTCGGCTTGCGCCAGCGAGCATGTGGCAAGAACGCCGATGGCGACCAGTTTTTTGAGCATGGATATTCCCCGATAAGTTGTTGAGGTAGACTGCGCGACGAGATTAGCATGCGATTATTTTAATTTCAATATTCGCATGTATCGTATTTCCCTTTGCGAATGATGCGGCAGTCCGGCTTTCATATTGATATAATGTATCGGTGGGATTGCCAGCGAGATATTGATTTTTCAATCTTATTCAATATTGCTTTGCACGATAGGGCTATCAAATCGCCAGCTGAAAGATTTGGATGCGACGGGGCAGCTTGATAATAATTTTTAAAGCCTGTTCAATATCGTTTTTACGATAAACGATTGATTCGCTAGTTAATTGCGAGCGATATCACGGGCAGCAGCATTCACGGCAAGCAGCGCGCGCAGAGTCTTGGCCACATTGATATCGCATGATGACCTGTCGCAATACCGAGACCGGCAAAACGGTAAGATCACTGTTTTAAGGCGAATCGCTAACGCGTAGCAACTTTACTGTAGAAAAAGATGAATCGCATCGTGGAGACCGGGTTTTCCCGGCGGTGCCCTGGCGGCGTATGCGGAGCGATACAAGTGGAGCGGCTACAAGATTTTTGCCATCATATTCCTGCGGTTCTTCTTGCCGATGGCGCTTCCCAGGGCCGCACTGAAGCTCATCATGGTGACAACTGCAAGCGCCGGGCAATCCCGGCATTTCGATGCCCGGGCAGCCACAAAAACAGAAAGGCCCGTGTCCAATCCATGGACGCGGGCCTTTCCTTTGCAACAGGTAAAACGAATTACATCAGAACGCGCAAGAAGCGTCCGCCAGCCCCTGCACACCCGGGTTCAGCAAGATGACACTGCCACCCCATTCGGCATCTTCCGGCTTGCCGGAAACGATCGAGGTAACGATCATCGTGCGCAGATCCGGCCCGCCGAACGTGCACATCGACGGTTTCGCGAACGGCACGTCGATGCGGCGGTCCAGCTTGCCCTGCGGCGTGAAGCGGAGCAGGGCGCCGGCGTCGTTGGCGCAGATCCAGTAACAGCCATCGGCGTCGACCACGGCGCCGTCGGGACGGCCCACGTGATCGGCCAGGTTCGCGAACACCCGGCGGTTCGACGGAGTACCCGTGGCGGTGTCGTAGTCGAAGGCCCACACCAGGCGGCTCTTCGGATGCGAATCGGACAGGTACATCGTCTTGCCATCGGGCGACCACGACAGGCCGTTCTGCGTCAGCAGGCCGGACACCACCGGTTGCGACAGGCCGTTGCCATCGTAGCGGTACAGCTGCCCGATGTCCTTCGCGGCAGCCATGTCCATGAACATGGTGCCGCTCCAGAAGCGGCCCTGGCGGTCGGTGCGGCCATCGTTGAAGCGCATGCCGGGTCCGAGATCGGCCGGCTTGCCCAGCAGCGTGGTGGCCACCGTGCCATTGTCGAACAGGTCGACATCGTACATCCCCGTTTCCATGCCGGCGACCAGCCCGCCGCGGGCACGGGGTGCCACGCAGCCGGCCATCTCCGGCAGGTCCCACGAACGCGCCTTGCCGGCGGCAGCGAGCCGCCAGACGCGTTTCGCGGGAATGTCGACCCAGTACCACGCCCGGGCGGCGGCATCCCACGCCGGGCTTTCGCCCGTCGCGCAATGCACGCCGTCGATACGCTCGATCGACGGGTTCGCCATTACTTCAGCACCAGCTCGCCGTCGACGACGCGCGGGATGCCCAGCGAGTTGGCGCTGTCCAGCGCGGCCGGCAGCAGCTCGGCCGGCACGTCCTGGTACGAAACCGGCCGCAGGAAGCGGTCGATCGCGGAGGCGCCCACCGAGGTGGAGCGGCTGTCGGACGTGGACGGGAACGGGCCGCCGTGCACCATCGCGTGCGACACTTCCACGCCGGTGCCGAAGCCGTTGAACAGGATGCGGCCGGCCTTGCGTTCCAGCGTCGGCAGCAGTTTTTTCGCCACGGCGATGTCGTTGCCCGTAGCGTGCACGGCGGCGGTCAGCTGACCTTCGACGTGTTCTGCTACCGCTACCAGCTGGGCTTCGTCTTTCACCCGGATCAGCAGCGACGTCGGGCCAAAGATCTCGCCTTCCAGTTCCGGCTTGGCCAGGAAATGTTCACCCGAGGTTTCGTACAGTGCAGCAACCGCGCCGCACGGCACTTCGCTCGTCTTGCCCTGGGCGATCAGCGACACGCCTTCGATGCCCGCCAGTTGTGCCACGCCCTTGTTGTACGCGGAGTGGATGCCCGGGGTCAGCATCGTGGCGGCGCCTTTGGCTGCCAGCGCAACCTTGGTGCCTTCCAGGAACTTGTCCAGTGCCGGCGAATCGATCGCGATCAACAGGCCCGGGTTGGTGCAGAACTGGCCTGCGCCCAGCGTCAGCGAATCGGCGAATTGCTGTGGCAGCTTTTCGTTCGACGCCAGCGCGCCTTCCAGGAAGAATACCGGGTTGATCGAGCTCATCTCTGCATACACAGGGATCGGCTCTTCGCGCGCTGCCGCGGTTTTCATCAGTGCCACGCCGCCGGCGCGCGAACCGGTGAAGCCCACCGCCTTGATGGCCGGATTGCTCACCAGGTTCTGGCCGATCGTCTGGCCCGAACCGATCAGCATCGAGAACACGCCTTCAGGCATGTCGCACTCGATGGCGGCCTGCTGCACGGCCTTCGCCACCAGCTCGGACGTGCCCAGGTGGGCCGAGTGCGCCTTGACGATCACCGGGCAGCCTGCGGCCAGCGCGGACGCGGTGTCGCCACCGGCCACGGAGAACGCCAGCGGGAAGTTGCTGGCGCCAAACACGGCAACCGGGCCCAGGCCGATCTTGCGCAGGCGGATGTCCGAACGCGGTGCCGGTGCGCGGTCCGGCAGCGCCGAGTCCAGCGTGGCGCTCAGGTAGCGGCCGTCACGCACGACTTTTGCGAACAGGCGCAGCTGATTGCAGGTGCGGCCACGCTCGCCTTCCAGGCGGGCCTGCGGCAGACCCGTTTCCTGCATCGCACGTTCGATCAGGGTCGCGCCCAGGTCGGTAATGCGGTCGGCGATCGTTTCCAGGAACTTGGCGCGCTGTTCCGGCGTCGTTTCGCGGTAGCGATCGAACGCCTCGTCCGCCAGCTTGCAGGCCAGGTCCAGCTCGGCCTGGGAAGCCAGGCCGAAAGCCGGTTCGATCTGCTCGTTGCGAGACGGATCGATGGCCTTGACGGAGCCTTCCTTGCCGCTCACGGTCGAGCGGCCAATGATCATTTCACCTTTAATCTGCTGCATGTATTCTCCTTTTACTGCGGGCCCTGGGCACGCATCAGTTTTTCCAGCATCGCGACTTCTTCTTCATTCAGGTCGGTCAGCGGTGCACGCACCGGACCGGCATCGTAGCCTGCAATCTTCGCACCAGCCTTCACGATCGAGACGGCGTAGCCGGCCTTGCGGTTGCGGATGGCCAGGTACGGCAGGAAGAATTCGTCGATCAGACGGTTCTGGGTCTCGCGGTCGTCGTTGGCGACAGCGTGGTAGAAGTCCATCGCCAGCTTCGGCATGAAGTTGAAGACAGCGGACGAGTATACAGGGACTCCGAGAGCTTTGTACGCGGCCGCATAAATCTCCGCGGTCGGCAGGCCGCCCAGGTAGCTGAAGCGGTCGCCCAGACGGCGCCAGATCGACATCATCAGTTCGATGTCGCCGATGCCGTCCTTGAAGCCGATCAGGTTCGGGTTGCGGTCAGCCAGCTTTTCCAGCGAATCGGCGGTCAGGCGGCAGGCGCCGCGGTTGTACACGACCACGCCGAAATCGACGGATTTGCAGACTTCTTCCACGTGGCGCACCAAGCCGTCCTGGCTGGCTTCGGTCAGGTAGTGCGGCAGCAGCAGGATGCCTTGCGCGCCGACTTTTTCCGCTTCCTGTGCGTAGGCGATCGCCTGACGGGTCGGGCCACCGGCACCGGCCAGGATCGGCACCACGCCGCGGCAGGTGTCGACGGCGGTCTTGATGACGTCGGTGTATTCGTTCGGGGTCAGCGAGAAGAACTCACCCGTGCCGCCGGCGGCGAACAGGGCGGTTGCGCCGTATGGAGCCAGCCATTCCAGGCGCTTCGCGTACGTATCCGCGCGGAAGTTGCCTTCCTGGTCGAAGTCGGTGACCGGGAACGACAGCAGGCCATGGTTCAGGACTTTCTGGATTTCTAACGGTTGCATATCTGTCTCGCTTCTTGATAAGTGGAACAACAGGTGAAGGGGCTTGTGATGGCGAACCATCGTTGTATGACATCGTACAACTATATCAAAGCCGGAGCAAGCATTTTGGTAGCCGAGCGTTGCGTGGGTAAAACTGTCACCGGGAACATGGCCCCAAGTTTGGGAAATATTTCCTGAAACCGGGGTCTGACCCCGGTTTCAGGCAACTAAAACCGGGGCCGGAAGAGGGCCTGAAGGCTCTCTCCATTGCGCAGGTACGAAGCTGCGCGCCGCGAAATACCTGCTCCACCCCCCGGTTGGGGCAATGTTCAGCCGCCGGCGCTTTCTTCCTGCGCCTTGCGCAGCCGTTCGCGGCTGTTGGAGAGGTGGGTGCGCATCGCGGCGCGGGCGCCTTCCGGGTCCCGGCGCTCGATGGCATGGAAGATGTCTTCGTGTTCGCGGTTCACGCGCTGCAGGTAGGCCGACGGCTCGTCGTGCGCCAGCTGCGCCGAATTGACGCGGGCGCGCGGGATGATGGTGGTGCCCAGGTGCGTGAGGATGTCGACGAAGTAGCGGTTGCCCGTGGCCTGGGCGATCAGCATGTGGAACTGCACGTCCGCCTCGACCGAGCCGCCCTGCAGGATGCGCTGCAACGCTTCGCCCATCTCGCGCGACTGCTCTTCGGTGCGGCGCGCGGCGGCCAGCCAGGCGGCTTCCGTTTCCAGGCTGATGCGCAGTTCCAGGATCGCCAGCACATCTTCGATCGTGCGGATCGTATCCGGCGAAATCAGCAGCCCCGGCGCCGGCGGTTCCAGCACGAAGGTGCCGATGCCATGCCGCGTTTCCACCAGCCCGGCCGCCTGCAGGTGCGAGATCGCCTCGCGCACCACGGTGCGGCTTACGCCGTGCAGTTCCATGATCACCGATTCCGTGGGCAGTTTTTCGCCCGGCTTCAGCACGCCTTCCCGGATGCTCGCGCCAATGCTTTCCACCACGCCCTGGGCAAGGTTGCGGTGGCGCTTTTTCGGCGCGGCGGTTGTGGCGATCGTGTCGGTCATGCGCATGGTAATCCTCGAGAAGTGCCGATTATACCAGCACGCGGCGGTGCGCCTCCCGGTTGTATGATGACTTTGCAACGCTGTGCAATTGTCGTGAAATTGTCTTTGTGGCATCGCAACCCGGCATCGGACCGCGATGCGGTGCTACGCTGGCGGCTCGACTACAAGGAGGACTCCATGAGACATGCCATCCTGGCCGTTGCCTGCCTGCTGACCGCCTGTGCCGCTTCCGAACCCGGCGGGAAGGCCAATACCTTCAACGAAGACAATGCCTACACGCCCACCGGCAGCAATATCCCGCGCAAGAAGGTCGAACGGGATGGCAAGACGCTCGTCATGTCGCGCGACGATGCCGCGAAGATGGTCGAGGATGCCCGGTCGATGGGCAACTCGCTCGGCAGCGGCATCGGCAAATAGGCGAACTCGCAAACGGCAGCCTACCGTCCCGGCGGTATTGTCAAAAAAACGGTTCCGTTGTCCGCGGCTGATATACTGTACAAAAACACAGTATATTTTCTGGTGGGCAAGTATGAGAATCAAGATGGTCAAATTGCGCATGAGTGGCATATCGCTGCCGAGCCGCGTGCTCGGCGACCGTGCCGCGCCCCGCTTCGGCGACCTGCGCATCCTCGATACGGATGACCAGGGCCTGCACCGCCCCGTCAAGCTGGCCCGGTTGATGGAACACGATTCCCAGGTGATCCGCGAAACGCTGATCGAACCCCGCATCCTGTGGTGCGGCGATAACCGCTTCACGCTCACCGGCTTCGAACGCATCCGTAACCGCCATGGCGAAACGATCGAATACGCGCAATCGTGGCTGTGCGAGATCGACACCTCTCTCCCCGACTCCCGGCCCGATACCTTGCGCGCCGTGCCTTACAAGGACCGCTGATGCAGGGCCGGCGGTTCCGCGGCCGAGTGCCTGCCGGTGCAAGTGATCAGCCCGCTTTTGATTCTGGTTCCGTTGATGTCGTTTGCCGTTGAGGCATTCCAGTGCCTGGCTGAAGCCGCCTGCCGGCCGCGCCCCCGGCGGCTACCATGGATCGTGAACCGTTGAGCGAAAGGCACACCATGACCCCGGAACAGGCATCCAGTATTCTCGAACAGCTGGCACTCGGTACCGATCCGCGCACCGGCGAAACCCTGCGCGAAGGCGACGCCTGCACCGCGCCCGAAGTGATCCGCGCGCTGTTCATCGCGCGCAGTGCGCTGCGCGACGTGCTGGTGGTGAAACCGGAGCGCGCGCCGCGCCGGGCGCCGGTGATGCGCAATGGCGTGGTGGTGCCGAACGCGGGCAAGAAGTGGTCCGCGGACGACGCCGACACGCTGCTGCACCAGTTCGAGGCCGGCACGCCGATCGGGCAGATCGCCGCCCAGCTGGGCCGCACCGATGGCGGCATCGTGTCGCGGCTGGTGCAGGCGGGCGTGCTGCCGGACCGGGAGGCCGGCTATGCGCTGATCAGGCCGGCTTCCACGAAGCCCCGGGATGCGTAGAACGCCTTGCCGTGCCGTTGCCCGGCCGGCGAGCAGCCGGGCTCAATGCCCCGGGGTGGCGAAGTAATCCTGCGCCATCAGCCTGAGCGCCGTGACGGCCGGGATGGCCTGGTCCGCGCGCCAGGCCATGATCATCTCGGCCGAGATCGCATCGCCCGGGATCGGCCGGAACACCACGCTATCGAAATTGAACCGCCTGGCCGATGCCGGCACGATCGCCGCGCCCAGGCCGGCCCTGACCATGGAAATGATGGTGGGCGTCTGGTCGATGTACTGCACGAAATCGGGCATCACTTTCGCGGACCAGAACAGGCTCATGGTCCGGTCATGGAAGTATTTGCCGTCGTCGGGCGAATGCATGATGAACGGCTGGCGGTCCAGGCTGGCCAGGTCGATGCTTTCGCAGCCGGCCAGCGCATGCGCCGCCGGGAGCACCACGATCAACGGCTCGACCTCGACCAGGAAGGATTCGAGCTTCTGCCGCGAGCCGAGCGGGCGCATGATGCCCAGGTCGATCGCATCCGCCGCGAAGGCTTCGATCTGCGCCGCCGACACCAGCTCATGAACCACCACATCGATATCCGGTAACGCCCGTTTCGCGGCCGCCAGCAGTTTCGGTACGATCTCATGCCCGGCGGCGCCCGTGAACCCTACCCGCACCCTGCCGGTTTCCCCCTTGCTGGCCCGCCGCACCGTATTGGCGGCCTGTTCGGCCAGGTTCAGCAGCCGCATCGCATCGACCAGGAATACCTGCCCGGCGGTCGTCGGCTTCACCGAGTGCTTCGTGCGTTCGAGCAGTTGCACCCCCAGTTCATGTTCGAGCAGCTGGATCTGCCGCGTCAGCGGCGGCTGGGTCATGTTGAGGCGTTCCGCGGCGCGCCGGAAGTTGAGTTCCGTGGCCACCGTGACGAAACAGCGCAATTGCTTCAGATCGAACATTCATCCTCCTGCTGCTGGTAAAGCCTGTGTCTCTTGATCCAATTAAGGTATCACATAATTGGCAATGCGCATTGGACCGGCATCACCGACACTTTTATCATCGTCATCGAATTGAGCGGTGAACAACGACTTCCCGCTTCTTCAGGCGCCATGCGAGCAGCGCATCGCGTTGACCATTTCCACTGCCATGACTGGCCGAACCGAGGAACACATTCATGAAACCTGGCATTTTGCAGCTGAGCCCCATCCTGATTCCCGCGATCAGCGAGCGCTTGAACGAGCTCTACACCGTGCACCGCCTGTTCGAGCACGAAGACAAGGGTGCCTACGTCCGGGAAATCGGCGCCACGATCCGCGGCGTCGTGTCCGGCGGGCATACCGGGATCAGCAATGCGTTGATGGACCAGTTGCCGGCCCTGCAGGTGGTGGCGATCAACGGCGTGGGCACCGATGCCGTCGACCTGGCCTATGCCCGCGAGCGCCGCATCGCCGTGACGGCCACGTTCGGCGCGCTGACCGAGGATGTGGCCGACCTTGCCATCGGCCTGCTGATCGCGACCTGCCGCGGCATCTGTTCCGGCGACCGCGTGGTGCGCGAAGGCCTGTGGGCGCAGAATCCCCATCCCGGCGCCATTCCGCTGTCGCGCCGGTTCAGCGGCATGCGCGTCGGCATCGTCGGCATGGGCCGGGTGGGCCGCGCGGTCGCCACGCGGGCCGCCGCGTTCGGGTGCCCGGTCAGCTACACGGACCTGCACGCGATGGACGACCTGCCCTGGCGCTTTGTCGCCGATGTGCGGGAACTCGCCCGGGGGAGCGACGCGCTGGTGCTGGCCGCCGCGGCCGACAAGGCGGAAGGCATCATCGATGCCGCCGTGCTCGACGCGCTCGGCAAGGATGGCTACCTGGTCAATATCGCCCGCGGCAAACTGGTCAACGAACCGGACCTGGTCGCCGCCCTGCAGGAAGGCCGCATCGCGGGTGCGGGGCTCGACGTGTTCGTCGACGAACCCAACGTGCCGGCCCCGCTGCGGGCGCTGGACCGGGTCGTGCTGCAGGCGCACCGCGCCAGCGCCACGGTTGAAACCCGCACCGCGATGGGCGAAATGGTGCTGGCCAGCCTGGCCCAGGCGCTTGCCGGGCAACGGCCGGAGAACAGCCTCACCACTTGAGCACCCGGCGCGCTGCGCCGATGACGTTTCATGCCCGGGAACGCATGCAGGCGCATGCGCGATTCCGGGCGCCAGTATCCTAACCAGGAAGCGCGGCAGGAGACAAACCGCGCTGCAAGACCATAACAAGGAAACAGCAATGGAACAGGTCAAAGCAATCCGTGACGAGGTGGACAGGAAAATCGCGCCGGCCGCGGCGCCGGCCAGGGTGGGCCGTTACCGGTGGGTGGTGCTCGGGCTGATCTTCGTGATCTGGGCGATCGCCTGTGCCGACCGCGCCAATCTCGGCATCGCCCTGCCGTACATGAAAAAGGAATACGGCATCAGCAATACCGAAGCCGGCATGATCATCAGCCTTTTCTCGTTCGCCTACGGCGTGGTGCAGATCCCGGCCGGCCTGCTCTACAAGCGGCTGAGCAACAAGGTGACGGGGGCGCTGTTCCCCGTTTTCATGATCCTCACATCCGTCTTCACGGGGCTGATGGGCACGACGTCGTCGGTATTCCTGCTGAAGTTTTTCCGGATAGGCCTGGGCATTTCGGAGGGCCCGCTGGGCATCGGCTGCACCAACATCATCAACCGCTGGTTTCCGGCCAGGGAGAAGGGCACGGCCACCGGACTGTGGCTGACGGCATCAAAGCTCGGGCCCCTGATCGTGCCGTCGGTGTGCGTGGTCGTGATCGAAGTGTGGGGCTGGCGCGAAATCTTCTATGTGTTCGCCATTCCGGGAATACTGCTGTCGATCCTGTGGATCTTCACGGTGACCAATACCCCCGAGGAAAGCAGGTTCTGCTCGAAAGCCGAATGCGACTACATCCGCAGCGAGGCGGGGCTGGCGGTCGGCGAGCCTGCATCGTCGGCGGTGCGCAGGCAATACAACCTGGCCTGGCTGGACACGCTGATCAGGACCAGGAAGGTTCCGCAGCTGAACACGCTTCGCCATGTCTTTACATCGTGGAACATCCTGGGGGCGGCCATCGGCTACGGCTGCATGATCGGCATCACCAATATCTTCATGTCGTGGATCCCCACCTACCTGGTCGAAGTGAAAGGCTTCACGTCGATCAAGATGGGCTTCCTGGCTTCGGCGCCTTTCCTGGGCGCGGTGATGGGCAACCTGCTGGGCGGGCTCGTTTCCGACCGGCTGCTGGGAAAACGGCGCAAGCCGCTGATGATGCTCAGCGCCTTCGGCACCATTTTCATGATGCTGGCGCTGGTCAACGCGCCCGACAATGCCGCATACCTGGGCTTTACCCTGTTCATGGCGGGCCTCACCGTCAGCGCGGGCTTCGGCGGCTATGCCGTGTACCCGATGGGCCTGGCCAGCAAGGCGAGCTACCCGGTTTCCTTCGGCATCATCAATTCCGTCGGGCAGGTCGGCGGTGCATGCGCGCCGCTGTTTGCCGGCATGCTGCTCGACACGTACAGCTGGAGCGCCGTCTTCACCTACATGGGGTGCAGCGCGCTGGTTTGTCTCCTGATCCTGTTCACCATCGTCGAACCGGTGATCGAGCCGGAAAAGTCCGCGTAGGCGGACACGAGCTCTCATCACGCCAAAAAACACCAACGAAACGATGGAGACAAGATTGAACAAGACAGCAGCCATGCTCCTCATGTGCGGCGCCGCCGCCGCGCAAGCCCAGACATCGGTCACGCTCTACGGCATTGTCGACGCGGCCGTCGTCGGTGAAAGCGGCGGCAGCGCCGGCCATGTCGCCAAGGTGACCAGCGGGGCGGCGTCCGCCTCGCGCATCGGCTTTCGCGGCACCGAAGACCTGGGCAACGGCCTGGCGGCCATTTTCACCCTCGAAACCGGTACCAGGATCGATACCGGCGAGGTGGACGCCGCCGGCGCGATCTTCAACCGCCAGGCCTTTGTCGGCCTGAAGGGACGCTTCGGCACGGTCGCCATCGGGCGCCAGTTCACGCCGTATCACACCACGCTGGTCAACGTGGTGGACCCGTTCGGCACCAGCTATGCCGGCAGGGCAGGGAACCTGTTCCCGGATTCGGGCACCAATGTCCGCACCAGCAATACGATCACGTACGCGATGCCCCGTTCGCGCGGCATCGATGCCGAACTGGCGTACAGCGCCGGCGAGCAGGCGGATTCCTCCGCGGGGCGCCAGTTCGGCGGCGCGATCGGCTACACGGCGGGCCCGCTGGCGGTGCGGCTCGCCTATAACAGCAAGAATTCCGATGTGGCCGCCAGTGCCGGCACGGCGGCGATCGACCGTTCGCAAGGCCGCAACCTGCTGCTCGGCGCCAGCTACCAGCTTGGCCGCATCCGGCTGCATGCCGGCTACGGCGTGGACAAGGGCGACAACAGCGCACCCCTGGCCAATGCCGGCAATCCCTACGGCGGCGTGAAACCCACCGCGTCCACCGACGGCCGCGAGCTGCTCCTCGGCTTCAGCGCACCGGCCGGCCCGGGCAACCTGATGTTCTCGGCCATGCACAAGGACGACCGCACCGGCTTCGACCAGGATGCCGGCGCCTGGGGCGTCGCCTACCTGGTCCCGCTGTCGAAACGTACCGGCGTGTATGGCGCCTACGGGCACGTACGGAACCGCAACGGCGCGGGCTACACGGTGGGGAACAACACGGAATCGGGCAGCGGCAGCACCGGCTACAACCTCGGCCTGCGCCACACGTTCTGAACGGTCGGCGCCGCCGGTCAGCGGCGGGCGGAACTACTTCGCCAGCGTTACCAGCGGCTCGTTTTTCTGCACGAGATAGGTGGCCAGTTCCTTCGATTCTCCATGGTGCACATTGCGGGCCGAATGCACGGCGCCCGCCGGAATGAACAGCGTTTGCCCGGCCTTCAGCGTGACCGGCGGCTGGCCGTCGATCCGGTATTCCAGCGTGCCTTCCAGCACGAAGGCCACTTCCTCGCCGGGATGCGAATGCCGGGGTGCTTCGATACCCGGGGCGAAATCCACCCGCACCTGCACCAGCTCCTTGCCGGGCACGCTGATGCTTTCCTTCAGCAGGTCTGCCCGGCCAAGGCCCGCCATCTGCGCATGGGCGCTTGTCGACAGCGATGCGGCCAGGGCGAGCACCGTGGTGGCGATCAGGGTGTGGAGATTTTTCATGGCGGGTCCTTTTTGCGTGAGTGGGGAAGAGCTCACAGTAGGCCATGGCCATGTGTATGGGGCATGTCGCCGCGTATCCGGAATGGCGGCAAGTTTGTCCGGCATGGGGCCGGATACATGGCGGTACAAATCAAAGCGTCAGGAGCCGGCCGCATGCCGGCTCAGGGCATCAGGCGCGCTGCCTTCAGCCACTGCACGAAATGCTCGTTCCAGTGATCGGCGCTGGTGCCGGTGCCGCGCATGCCGAAGCCGTGCTCGCCCGCCGCGTAGACGTGCAGTTCGGCCGACTTGCCCGCCGCGCGCCAGTCCTCGAAGATCGGCACGCTGGCATGCCCCAGCAAGCCGTCGTCCGCCGCCAGCGCGATGAAGATCGGCGGGGCATCCTTCGGCACCGGCCGCTCCGGCGCCGCGCCGTAGATCACGCCGACGAAATCGGGGCGCGTCGCGGCGTCGTAGGCGGTGGCCACGTTCATCGCGGTCATGCCGCCCGCGGAAAAGCCCAGGATGCCGATCCGCCGTGGATCGATCCCGTATTCGCCGGCATGGCCGCGCACCCAGCCGATGGCGGCGAGACCATCCTGCTGGGCCAGCGGCTGCGCCTTGCTGTCGATCAGGTCCCCGCGTGCCATGCGCGGCTTCGCGCTGCCCATGCGCTCGCCCACCGTGCGCATGAAACCGCCCACGTCCTTCGGTGTCGGGTCGAGCCGGTACTTCAGCACGAAGCAGGTGACGCCGCGCTCCGCCAGGTATTTCGCCAGCATCATGCCTTCCGTGTCGAACGACAGGCTGAGGAAGGCGCCGCCGGGGGCGATCACGAGTGCCGTGCCGTTGGCCTTGCCGGCCGCCGGCCTGACGGGATAAAGCGCCGGCCGGGTAACGTTGCGCACCGTACGGTGACCGAACATGGTTTCCCAGGTTTCGCTGTCCGCCGAGCCTTCCGGCAGCAGCGGTATCGAGGATTCGGTGGCGGCGGCGGCGGGCTTCGGCGGATTGGCCGCGAAGAACGCCGCCATGTCCATCCTTGCCGCGGGTTCGGCCGGCTTTTGCGCCTGGGCGAACGCGGCGTGGGCCAGCAGGAGGGCGGCGGCGAAGGCGCCGGAACGCAGGGTCTGGATTGTCTGCATGGAGTCTCTGTATTGTGGTGGTTGTCGGCCGCCGATGGTGCGTTTCACCTGCCGGCGGCATTGCCGTGTTATCGGCCCAGTGTAGGTGCGCGATTCACCACCGTGAAGCCTTTAAATGCGATACCTGCTATCGCCCGGGACCGGCTGCGCGGCAACGGGCAGGCTTTTGAAAGTCGTACCGCGCAGGGCCGTTGTTGACTGCGAATCAAGGCATCGACCACATGTACTACAACGGCAACCGCGCGAAAGACTTCATGACGGTGGAGGGCGTGAAGACGCTGGGCGTGGAGAAGGTGCCGCCACTGGTAGCGCGTGGCGTGGTGCTCGACATGACCGCGCAGTTCGGCGTCGACATCGTGCCGGGCGGTACCGCGATCACCGTGGCCGACATCGAAGCGACGCTGGCGCGGCAGGGCATCGCGATCGAAGCGGGCGACGTGGTGCTGTTCAACACCGGATGGCTCGAACTGATCGGGAAGGACAACAGGCAGTTCCTGGAAGTCGAGCCGGGCATCGACATCGGTGCGGCGCGCTGGCTGGCCGAGCGCGATATCGTCGCCTTCGGCGGCGACACCTGGGCTTCCGAGGTCTACCCGAATCCGACCGGCGAGGAATTTCCCGTCAACCAGTTCATGCTGGCGCAGCGCGGCATCTACAACTTCGAGCTGATCGATACCAGGGCGCTGGTGCGCGACGGGGTCTTCGAATTCCTGTTCGTGCTGGGCCAGCCCCTGTACGTGGGCTCGACCCAGGTGAACATTAATCCGGTGGCGATCTGCTGAAGCGGGACCGGCAATCCTTCGGCCAAAGCCCGGCAGTTCATTTTTGTAGTGCGTTGAGCAGCGATGCCAATCTCGACAAGGTAAATGCCCTCGGCCCTTGGAGAAAGGGGCAGGTTCACGGTCACGCCCGGTGCGCAATGGCCGTGGCGCGGCATGCCGTCTGGACGCCTTCGACGATGAAGACGCGATACTCGGCACCCTTCAGCCGATGCTGGAGCGCTTCCTGGTAGAGGGGACTGTCATAGGCCGCCCTGGCATCGGCGGCCGTCGGGAATTGCAGGATAACGGCACCGTCGACCTGGGGCCCTTCCAGCGTCTCGACCGGGCCATAATTATCCGGTGACGCTGGATAAATTGCTGGACGAGATGCCGGCTGTAAGCTGACGGAATGGGTCATGCCTTTTAGACATGATCTTTTGAGCCCGTTAAGAAGATCGCCATCAAGCAGGCAAACCAGTCGGTGGCGCTTGCAACCAACTTGTTTCTCCTTCAATCAATTTCTGAGCTGATGACTTCAATCACAGATTGTAGGCTGGTGGTCTGCTTTTTTCATTCTCTCGCCCAGTTCTTCGAAAAGCTTGCGAGGTATATTATGTGCTGCTGGATGAGGAACAAGCCATACATGGGATTCGGAAATACGGCAGCATTTAACAAAGTTATCTAATGTTTTCCAGTTGGCATTCTTCACGAGGTCGCTCCATTGCCGCTCATAAGTCAGGCCATATAAGACAATGTGACGTGGTTTTTTATCGGAAATCAGATTTCGAATAGCATCGATACGTGCTTGCATGATATGTTTTCGATATTTCGCTCGGCTGGCAAAAAACGGAAACTCTTCATTTGCTAAGTGCTTGAAGCCGAACTCACGAACGTTTGGTGAAGGAAGAGGAAGGAGCTCAAGCAAGCAATTGTTACCATCGAGAGTGCCAAGATGCTTGGACTGATAGTCGACAATATTTTCGCTTGTAATAATTCCCCCCGTCGCGGCCAGAATGGTTTCGATAAGACGTTTCCATGTGAACTGGACTTTGATCGGTCGTCCATCGATAGGCTCCCAGTGATTTCTGATGCCAATGCTGAAATGAAAGTCACGCAAATCTTCCGTCTGCTTGCGCTTCCTGGCTTCCCAATATTCAAACCGGGGCTTGACATCCTTATCCCAGTCGGGACCGCAACCTTCTTCCATGCCAATAAACCAGTATTGGCCATTGAGATTGCCGTAGCCATAGAAGTTCTTCATGAAGTCGTTGATGAGTTCTTGCATGTTTTTCCGTTATTAACGATAAATAGTGTTGGCGCAGCTTTTTCGAGCTCTCATCACATTCTGCCCCACTGCTACTTATAATTCATAGTTGATTCAATGACGTCGTAGCCTGGATCAGACAGTTCTGCAAGTTTCGATATCTGCGCACTAACGAGTTGATCATCGACTATTGAACATCCACGCCGGCATGCATGGGATGCCGGCGTGACGCGGAGCGATCAGGACACAAAGCCGATCGAGCGTCCGCCAGTTCTCTTGAGCGCGCATTCGCCTTCCAGTGCCCGCACAAACGCTGCAGCCGATGCGATGGGGCTGAACCAGTTCCGCCTGGCGACGGCCGCGAAATCGCCCGGAGTCAGGTTCACCAGCCTGTGCATGGCCGCCAGGTCCTCGGCCGAAGGTGCCGGAAACTCCAGGTTGCTGCAGTAGCGGCCCAGCAGTTGTGCCGCTTGGCCAGCCGCCAGGTAGTCAAAACGGATCTTCATGTCGAACCGCCGCAATGCCGCCGGATCGAGGCCATCCATCAGGTTGGTAGACGCGATGAATAGGCCGGAGAAGGTTTCCATCTGGGTCAGCATTTCATTGACCATCGTCGTTTCCCACGATTGGCGGGCCTGGGCACGATCCTGCAGGAAGCTGTCGACTTCATCGATCAGCAGCAAGGCATTCTCGCGCTCGGCGCGCTGGAACGCCGCAGCGATGTTCTTTTCGCTCCCGCCCACCCATTTCGACATCAGGTCCGAGGCGCGGCAGGCCAGCAGTGGCATGCCGAGGTGTTCGGCTAGCCAGCGTCCATACGCGGTCTTGCCGGTTCCCGGCGGGCCATACAGGCAGAGGCGGCCCGCACCCGTGGCCTTCAGCCCTTGCGCGAGCGTGGTCATGTCGACGTCGGCATTGAGCAGCGATGCATCGTATATCGCCGGGAGGCGGCCAGCGGCGGCCTGGCGCAGCGGCATGTGGCCTTGTGCTTCGAGCGACTGGTCGATCAGCCATTCCACGGCACGGGCCGTTCCGGTAGCACCGAGCCGGTCGCAAATCCTGTGCACCACGCTGGCGGCACGGCTGACAACGGCGGGTGCCAGCTCGTCGGAGCGCGCAATGCGCTGGATCGCCGGTTCATCGAGCAGACCGGTGCAGGCCGCGCGCACGATGCGTTCGCGCTGCGCCCGTGGCGGTACCGGCATGTCGATCACTATGTCGAAGCGGCGGATGAAGGCCGGATCGATGCCGTCGATGGAGTTGGCCAGCCATAGCGTTGGCACCTTGTTTTGTTCGAGCATCCGGTTCAGCCATGCCTTGCGGCGCTGCGCCGTGCTTTTGCGGCCGAACATGCCCTCGCCATCGTTGAATACATCTTCAACTTCATCGAACAGAATCAGCGCCTGGCGCTGGCCCAGCAGGCTTTGCGCCGCGCGGTAGGCGCGCAGGCGCCGCTCGCCGGTGACGGGGTCGCCATCAGTGTCTTCGCTGGCCACCTCCAGCAGTTCGCTGGACAGTGCCGCGGCGAGTGCGCGGGCCAGTTCGCTCTTGCCGGTGCCCGGGGCGCCGTGCAGGAAAATATTGACACCGCGCTGGCCATTGGCCACCGCCTGCTCGAGATAAGGGCGGAGGATCGCCAGGGCCTTGCCGATGTGGGCAAAATCAGTTAGCGCCAGCCGGGCAAGGGGACTCAGGCAGATCGTGTCCCGCAGCAGCATCAGGGGATCGGCATCGCACGCCAGGATGGCATCGGCAAAGGTGCCGGAGACCAGGTCCAGCTTGCTGGCCAGGTAGCCGGAGCCGCCCCGGTCCACCGAAAGCAGGCCGGAGCGCGCAAGGACGCCGTGGGGGCCAAGTGCCGAACTGACCGCCCTCGGGTCGAGGTGAAGCAGGGTCGCCAGCGTGTCGTACAGTTTCAGCGAATTCATCTGGCCCAGCGTGTCGGCACAGTCGTCGAGCTGGCGGTGCTGGTTGATCATCGTGGCAAACGCCAGGATCCTGCAATCCGTGGGGGAGAGTCCGACCAGGCCGGCCAGGCGTGCAATGTTGGCTTGGAGCGTGGCGGGCAATGCCAGCTGGTCTGCGCAAGCCTCCGCGGTGCGGTGCATGTCCCGCAGGTCGCGGCGCACGGCGACGGCATCGAAATCTCGGTCGTCATCGTCGATCCAGCCTCCCAGCCCAATGGCAGTGGCGACCTTGTCGCTGGAAAAACCGTTGGTGGTAATGAAGGTCTTGTAGCCGCCCAGCGGCACCAGGATGCGCAGCTGCCACAGGTGCACCAGGTCGCTGATGGTGGCGGGTGTCGAAGTGCTGGAGGGCTTGCGCCGGCGTAGGGTCATCGATTTCTCCTGTTGATGACGAGTATTCTCCGGTGCTACGCGACAAATTGCGTCGCATAAATGGCTACCGTCATTTGCATGCGGTTGACCCTGTCGGGTACCCTCTGCCGACCCCCACCTGGAAGGAGACGACATGCCTCTCTACCGTGCTGTCCGGCGTTCCACCTTGAATGCAGGGCAAGAGAACTTGCGAAACCCGGGCCGGCGATTGCCCAGTAATGTTTCCTACATGGTCGACAACCTGTGGGAGTTCACGCGACCCGCTGACAAGCCATCGCGCCGGCATGCGGTGTACGCCAGCCCGACGCCCCAGCTGGCACTCAAGAATGCCGCCGCCGGGGCACTCGCGCAGGATCAGTACGTTGCCTGCGAACTGCGGTTTCGCCATGCGCCTGCCATGATCCAGCTCACCGTCAGCGATGCACGCGATCATCCCGACATCAGGAAGATCCAGTCGCTGGTGAACCAGCAGTTGAAGGACTGGGCCGCAGGCAGCCTACAGGACAAGCTGGGGCTGGCACCGCTGTTCCTGCCGGGCGTTACCCAAGAAGAACTGGCGTCGGCGATGGCCGGGAACGCGCATCTCGACGAACTGGTACGGCAGGCGGCGGCAGCGGTGACGATCTGGAGTGCCGACCCGGTCACCGTCTCGCCGGACGGCGTGCTGTTCTTCGAGATCACGGAGGACAACGCGTATACGCTGCACCCGGTCTAGCAGGCACGCGGCAATGGCCATGACGGTTGCAGGGCATCCTGGCGCGATGCGACAGCATTTGTCACCACCCGGTGGCACCATGGGGTTTTTCCGGCACAGGGCACAGGCATGGCACACATTGTATTGCTGGGCGATTCGATCTTCGATAACGCTCAATACGCACTGGCGTTGTTCAACGGCGTGATCCTGTACGAGGCCGTAATGCAAGGCATTCCGGTGTTCGACCTGCGGCTGGTATGTACGGAACCGGCCAACTACGCGGCGTCGTCGCCGATCGAGCCGTCGTTCGAAGATGGCCGGAAGATCGCGGCAGCGATTGCCCAATTGGTACCGGCACTCAATGCCTGCATGGCGCGGACGGTTATCTTTTCCGCGGCGGCAAGCCAGCTCGAACGCACGACCTGATGGCCACCAATCAGCATTCGCTGCTGCGCCAATGGAATATGCTGCGCCTGATTCCACGGTCGCCGCAGAAGATCTCGGCGGCGGAGTTGCGTGAACGGCTGAGTGCTGCCGATTTCCCCGTTACCAAAAGAACGGTCGAACGCGACTTGAACGAACTGGCGGCGGTATTTCCGCTGGTGGTCGATGACCGCGAACGGCCGTTCGGGTGGAGCTGGGAACGCAATGCGGCAAGTTTCGACCTTCCAGGGCTGACGCTCCCGGAAGCATTGACCCTGGCGCTCGTGGAACAGCATCTCGGCAACCAGTTGCCACCGGATGCGATCGATGCATTGCAGCCGCACTTCCGGTCCGCGAGACTGGCCCTTTCCGCCGCCGGCGGAGCTGCGCCATCCAAGGACTGGCTCGGCAAGGTGCGCAGCGTGCCGCCCCACCAGCCAATGATGGCGCCGCGAGTCGACGCTGGATGCCAGCGCACTGTGTACCAGGCGCTCATGGAAGGACGCCAGTTGCGGCTGCACTACCGCAAGCGCGATGCAACTTCCGAAACAGTCTATGAAGCGGTGCATCCGCTGGCCGTGGTGCAGCGCGGTGGCGTCATCTACCTCGTCTGCATGTTTGCCGATTATGAGGATGTGCGCACCCTCGCGCTGCACCGTATCGTGCAGGCCGAAGCGCGGTATGACGCGGCGCGTTCCAAACCGGATTTCGACATTGATGCTTACATAGGATCGGGCGTCTTCGGTGTGCTGACCGGCGGCATGGTCGAGTTGCGCGCCGTGTTCACGCGTGCAGCGGGCGAACACCTTCATGAAACGCCGCTCACCCCGGACCAGATGGTCAGCGTCGATCCCGAGGGGCGGCTGCATTTGTCGGCAACGGTGCCGGTTACACGCGCCCTGGTGTGGTGGCTCCTGGGTTTCGGCGATGGCGTCGTGGTGCAGGAGCCTGCCGCGCTGCGGGATGAAATCGCCGGCATCGCGATGCGCATGGCACAAGCGTATACACCGGCCAGCATGACTCGCGGCTAGCAGGGAGGCGTTTGTCCGCGTCGAGGTTCCTTCTGCCAACCAGTCGCCACCGGAACGCGGCCGGTATTTCTAACACTGGCTGCACATTGGCTTTCGACGTTCGCCATGGCATAAAAATCATAAGCATAGAAGCTGCTGCAGAATTTGCATATTGGCACAATGTCGTTGATGCGGTGCAGCGCGCCTTCGTATGATGCGGACCTTTATCCATCGAAAGGAGCTTATGACCAAACAGGTCCGGGTCCCCGAGGGCCGCCTCCCTGCACGTCGCGCAGGCCCGTGCGCTGCAGCGCGGTCGTCCATGCTGCCGGCTGCCGCCACGCTGGCTACTGCCCTGCTGTTTGCCGTCCCGGCCGGTGCGGCCGTCTCCCAGCCGGCTTCCGAATCCACGGCGAAGCTGCATGCCGCCCTGCGCGAGCGCCTGCCGCTGGCCGACAGGCAGGCATTCGAGGACGCCCGGCGCGGTTTCGTCGGCACGACGGATGCGCCGGCAATCACGGATGCCAGGGGCCGCGTGGTCTGGAGCTTTGCGCAATTCGGCTTCCTCCAGCAGGAACAGGCGCCGGACAGCGTGCACCCCGTGCTGTGGCGCCATGCGCGCCTCAATACCATCCACGGACTCTTCAAGGTCACGGACCGCGTTTTCCAGGTGCGCGGCTTCGATCTGTCGAACGTCACCATCGTCGAGGGAGACAGCGGCCTGATCGTCGTCGACCCGCTGACCACCACGGAAACGGCAAAGGCCGCGCTTGACCTCTATTTCCGGCATCGGCCGCACAAGCCCGTGATCGCGGTGGTGTACACGCACAGCCATGCCGATCATTTCGGCGGCGTACGTGCCATCGTCGATGAGGCCGACGTGAAGGCCGGCAAGGTGGCGGTCATTGCACCCGCCGGTTTCCTCGCGGAGGCGGTCAGCGAAAACATCCTCGCCGGGAATGCCATGTACCGGCGCTCCCAGTACCAGTTCGGCAGCAACCTGCCGCGCAATGCGCAAGGTTTCGTCGATGCTGGCCTCGGCAAGGGATTGACGGGAGGCTCGATCACCTTGATCGGTCCGACGGACGTCGTCTCGAAGCCGCTGGAGACCCGGCGCATCGACGGCATCGATATCGTGTTCCAGAATACGCCGGGTACCGAGGCACCGGCCGAGATGAATCTTTACTTCCCGCAGTTCCGCGTATTCGACGTCGCCGAGAATGCCACGCATACGCTGCACAACCTGCTGCCGCTGCGCGGTGCGCAGGTGCGTGACGCGAACGGCTGGGCGAAATACCTGAACGATGCGCTGGAGCAGTTCGGCGGCCGCAGCGATGTGCTGATCAGCCAGCACATGTGGCCGGTCTGGGGCCGGGAGAAGCTGGCCGGCTTCCTGGCTCGGCAGCGCGACACGTACAAGTTCATCCACGACCAGACCCTGCGCCTGACCAACAAGGGCTATACCGCCGACGAGATCGCGGAGCAGGTGCGCATGCCCGCCAGCCTGGAACAGGATCTGTCCACGCACGGGTTGTATGGCGCGGTGCGGCACAACGTCAAGGCGGTGTACCAGCGCTACCTCGGCTGGTACGACGCCAACCCGGCCAACCTCGATCCGTTGACGAAAGCCGACTCCGCCGTGCGTACCGTCGCCTACATGGGCGGCGCCGACGCGGTATTGCAACGGGCAGGAGCCGACTTCGAAAAAGGGGAGTACCGCTGGGTGGCCCAGGTGCTTAACCTGGTGGTGCAGGCGGACCCCGGGAACCGTGCCGCGCGCGAACTGGCGGCCCGCGCGTTCGAGCAGCTCGGCTACCAGGCCGAGGCCTCGACATGGCGCAACGCCTACCTGTCGGGGGCGCAGGAATTGCGCGACGGCACCCCGGTGGGCCGCGCGTTTACCCAGAACGCCGATTTCCTGAAGGCGCTGAGCGTGGAAAACATCTTCGACTACCTCGGCGTGCGGGTCGATCCGGAAGCGGCGGAGGGCAAGCATCTGCGCATCAACTGGGCGTTCACGGACAGCGATGAGCGCTATGTTCTCAATCTCGAGAATTCGGCGCTGACCTATGTGAAGGACAAGCAGGATCCGGATGCCGGGGCGACGTTGACCCTGTCGAAGGATGTGCTGGCTGCCGTGATCTCGCGTACCGTGAGCTTGCGCGATGCCATCGCGCGTGGCGATATCAGGTTGAGCGGGAATGGAGGCCAGCTGGAAGAGATGCTGGGGGTTCTGGAGACTTATCCGGCGACGTTTCCGATTGTCTTGCCGCGCGAGGTCAAGTAGATGCAATAGGGGGCGGCGCGCTGCCTGTTGCTGGAGGGCGCCGCTTTGCGAGACAGCTTGAGGTAACAAAAAAACCGCCCTGCCATGAAAACATGCGCGTCTCGAGCTTGTATGACCTGCAGCGGCCACCAGTACGAAAATTTGCCGCCCGCGCCATCTCCATCTAGTACCTTTCTCCTCTCCATTCCAGGCAGCATGGTTTTCAAACGAACCGGGCCATAATCGTTCCCGATCGCCAGACGTGGTCCAGCTGTTGCGTCAATCGGCCGGGAGCCTGGCACGGCAGACCTTGACCGGCTATCGCGGTTCGCGAACGGCCCACGTGAGGCTGGCGGTCGTCCACGGTGTTCTATCCACGGGACGCCTCATGGACTGCTCACCAACCATCAGGAGATCTGGAATGACGAACACCAGAACGGCCGGTCAATCACCGGCCGCAAGCACCATGCGGGGCAGGGCGATGGCCCTGATTGCCATCTGTCTCGCCGGCGGCGCAAGCGCGCACGACATGCATCAACATGGCCATGAGGCCAAGGCCATCAATCAGGCATTACCCGCAACGTTCGTGGCCAGCAACGACCGGCCGTTTGCCCAGTTGATGAACGAGGCGATGGCGATCATGGATCGGGACATGCAGGCTGCACCCATCAACGGCCGGCCGGAACACGACTTCGTGACCATGATGCTGCCTCACCATCAGGGAGCGGTCGATATGGCGAAGGCGGTATTAATCAACACCAACGATCCGGAATTGCGCAACCTCGCGCTTGGCATCATCGCCGAGCAGCAAAACGAAATCAACGTGATGCGGGGCTGGCTTGCGCGTCACACCGACCACAAGGAAAAGCAATGAAGCTCCGACATGCACTTGTCCTGGCTGGCCTTCTCGGTACGAGCCAGCTGGCTCTCGCCCTTCCCGCGGCGACGGACCGGGTCTATACCGCCGACCAGAACAGCAATACCGTATCGGTGTTCGATCCGTCGAGCAACCAGCTGCTCGGCCAGATCGTCCTCGGCAATCCACGTCCCGACGTACTGTCGCCCCTGTATCGCGGCGAAATCAACGTGCATGGCATGGGCTTTTCCCCCGACCACAAGACACTGGTCGTCATTTCGAACGGCTCGAATTCGGTGACGTTCATCGATACCGCGACCAACAAGGTCAAGGGGAAAACCTATGTCGGACGGTCCCCTCATGAGGGATTCTTCACTGCGGACGGAAAGGAAGTATGGGTCGTGGTGCGCGGCGAGGACTACATCTCCGTCATCGATCCTGCCACCTTCAGGGAAACGCGCCGCATCCAGACATCGGTTGGCCCCGGCATGGTGCAGTTCATGCCTGATGGGAAGCTCGCCTTTGCCGTATCGAGTTTCACGCCCCAGGTGGATGTGATCGACGTCAAGGCCCACAAGGTCGTCAAATCCATCCCGGTCGTCAGTCCATTTTCTCCTTTCCTGCAGTTCACACCAGACTTCAAGGAAGTGTGGATGACGCACAAGGATGTCGGCAAGGTCACCCGCATCGATACGCGCTCGCAGGAGGTGATCGGGGTCATCGACACCGGCTTCATCACCAACCACCTGGCGTTCGCCAAAGTGAACGGCAAGACACTGGCCTACGTGACGGTCGGTGGAGAAAATGTCGTCAAGGTCTATTCGACGAATGCGGCAGCAACGTTGCTCGCGACCATTCCCACTGGCGCTTTGCCGCACGGGATCTGGACATCCGACGACGGCACCCGGCTGTACGTGGGGCTGGAGAATGGCGATGGCGTCGATGTGATCGACTCGGCGTCGAACAGGGTGGTTGGCCACATGGGCGGTGGACAGGCCCCGCAGGCCCTGGTCTTCTTGTCGAACGTCGCGCCGGCAGGGAGCACTGAAAACCTCGTGAAACGCGTCAACCAGGATTCGATACCACTGACATTAAAGGCGCCCAAGGGCCAGGCGCGCGGACTGATCGTGGCGCGCCAGCTCGGCGTCGTGGATGCACTGGAGGTTTCCATATTCAAGCTGAAACCCGACACCCGGTACAGCGTATATCTTGGCACGGATCAGGCTGGTACTTTGCGGACCGATGCGAAGGGCATGGCGAACGGTACGATGATTGGCCCATTGCGGACGTTCGCCCAGGTCGAGGCGGCAAAGGCTGCTCCCGCAGCCAGACGCATTCTTGTCATGGAGGGAAACAACGGGCCGGATGAAACCACTGCCGATCTCGTGAACTGATACACGGCACGGAATAGCCTGCTGCCTCCGACCTGAGAGTGTCGGGGGCAACAGGCCGGAACAATGCGGTGCTGCGCACGATGTTCGGCAGTTTATGCCCCGAGCGAATTGGGCCACGCCGCGGCATGGCCATTCGCCTGGATCGGCGCCTGCAGGAACTCCAGCGTCACGCCGTCCTGCCCCCGGACATACACGATCCGCAGGCCATCGCGCGCACCTCCACTTACGGTCTGCGGTGCGCCAAGCCGCAGCCAGCCGGCCGCTTCCACCTTCGCGAGCAGGCTGTCGAGATTGTCCACCATATAGGCCAGGTGGACCGAACCGACGTCACACGAGCGCGGTTTCATCATCTGCCGTTCGGACGGAGCATGATATTCGAGAAGCTCGACCAGGGAGCCATCCGGCCCCTCGACCATTGCAAGGGTAACGTCGGCGCCGTCGACGCCGACGACCTGCTCGAGGAATTCCGAGTTCTCATAATGCGTTTTCACGACATGCCGGAAGCCGAGCACGTCGACCCAGAAGCGTAGTGCTTCCGCGAGCGACGTTACCGTAATTCCGACATGATCCGCGCGGCGGAACGCCGCGATCGCCGGCCTTGCCAGAGGAACGTGAACTGGGATCACCGCGGTGCTCCATGCTTTGCCCAGAACGTGGCCAACTGTTCGCGGATGAAATCGGTCTTCTCTTCGAACACCCAATGGCCGCATTCCTCGATGACGCCGCCTTCGGCAGATTCGGCAATGGCCCGTGCGCTCTGGTAGCAATGGTCGCCGAACGACGCGCGGCCGGCCCACGCCAGCATCGGTACCTTCAGCTTTTGCTTTGCCAGCTCCGCGGTTTGTGCCGCCATTTGCGGAATGTAGCCGTAATGATTCAGGCTCGCGCGCAGGTTGCCGGGCTGGCGCATCTGCATGGCATACGCCTGCACGTCGGCCTCGGAAATCGCGGTGGGGTTATAGGCGAAGTCGCGGAAGAAGTGCCGCAGGTACTGTTCTTCCTTCCCTTCGATGAGGAAGCGGGTGACATCCATATTCATGTGCATGCTCAGGTGCCAGTAGGCGACCCGCGGATCGACATAGCCCGGATAATTCAGGCCGAAAAACGGTGTCTCGATTGTGGCGAGCGACAGCGCACGGCCCTGGGCCAGATAGGCCAGCGCCACGGACGGTGGGCCGCCGAGATCATGGCTGAGAATGTGGAAGCAGTCGACGCCTTCGATGGCCAGCAAATCAAGCATGTCCTGGGCAATCGTCAGGGGCTCATACCCGTCATACGGTTTATCGCTATCGGCGAATCCGCGCAGGTCCGGGGCGATGAATGTAAATCGATCGAGCATGCCATCCATCACCGGCAGGAATTCACGGTGGTTCTGTGGCCACCCATGCATGCACAGAACCACGGGGCCTTGTCCAGCGCTTACATAATGCAATGAAATGCCATTAACGGCCGCGCGCTTATGGTGTAGTTCGATCATGGATTTCCTCGATGAATTGGGATGAATGCAAATGGCGAAGCCACCGGATATCTTTCTTCTTTTCCAAATTACAACTCTTTTTGGGCGCAAACAATGCGCTTCCGCCTCCTTTGAGTTGTGCCGCTCTGGAACAAATAATGTATCCCGTCTGGACCGGCGTCAGGAGTGATAGCGATGGATCTGCCTCGACCGGGAGATCGCCTTGATCGCGTAATTCATTCCTTTTTGGAATAACTGAAAGGAACTCCGCACCGATTGTCGATAGTCGACGTCATGTTTATTCTTCCAACAGTGCCACATCCCGGTTCATGTCTGCTTCGGCAGTAATCTCGGTTATTTCATAATGCAGAGTCAATTCGTTCCCGCAAAATCGACGCAGGCATACCTGGCCCAGATTCCGCCTGAGATTCAACACCGTGCGGTGGACTACACGCATGGGAACCACTGGCTCATCCTGTTCAGCGCGCTGGTCGGTATTCTGATCAATGTGCTCGTCATTCGTTCACGGCTGCTCGAACGGGTGCGTGCACATTGGGAGCGGAAGAGGACGCGTCCCTGGTCGGCCGCGCTTGTGGTCGGGGCAACGTACTATGTCGTCGCCTGGTCACTTGACCTGCCATGGGCGGCTTATACGAAGTGGTGGCGGGAAGTGCGGTACGGAGTAAGTACGCAAACCGCAGGCGCATGGCTGGCGGAAAGCGCCACCAGCGCGTGCTTCTCGGCGATCCTGCTGGCAGTCGTACTGATGCTGCTTTACGCATTGATACGCCGCGCTCCACGGACATGGTGGCTTTGGTCCAGTGCCCTGACGTCGGCCATGATCGTTCTTGCGATCGCCATCGCACCGGTAACCATCGAGCCGATGTTCAATGAGTACCGGCCACTGGCGGCCGGAAAAAATCACGACCTCATCACGACACTGGCAAGCAAAGCCGGGATCGCGCCGGACCGCATCGTGTCGTACGACGGCAGCAAGCAGTCCGCGAATTACACTGCCCGTGTCACAGGGCTCTTCGGTACCTCGCGCATCGCCGTCTCGGACGCATTGCTGACGAAGGCAAGCGAAGCGGAATTGCGCGCCGTCGTAGGCCATGAAATCGGCCACTACGTCCTGCACCATTCGCTGTTGCTTGCGCTGGCGTATTCAGCACTGTTGACCCTGGCCTTCCTGGTCACCCACGTACTCTACGCTCCGCTTGCACGACTGCTTCGGGGCGACCGGCTGCAGGGGCTTTCAGATCCCGCTGGCTTGCCGGTGTTATCGATCATCGTCACGGCGACATTTCTGTTGCTGACCCCGGTGACGAACGGCCTGGTGCGTTTTGTCGAGAACCAGGCGGATGTGTATTCGCTTGATCACGCACGCGAGCCAGACGGGATGGCAATCGCCCTCCTTCGCACGGCCGACTATCGGGCGCCAAATCCGGGGGCCGTGGAGGAATGGCTTTTTTATGATCACCCATCGATCGCACACAGGATCGAGCGGGCGGTAGCCTGGAAGCGCCAGTCGCACATGCCTTCAGCGAAATAGATCAGGAGCAGGCAGCAGATCACAATAAGGGCGCGACATCGGAAACTGATGGACATGCCGTGCGTTACTCCCGGGATTCCATGCGTTAATTTGCAGTTATCGAATTTGCAGTGATCCATTTCGTACGCGAACGCCAGTTCGGCCACGAACCGCTGCCACCTTTGCTTCCATTAATGCACCCTCACTGTTATCGTACGGACGAAGCAATCATGCACACTTGATACCAGACCATCGACTTGATTCCCCACTGGATGAAACAGGCAATACCTCGCAATCGACAGCAACTTGTTATCGGCCAGTGGACCACACGCCTTGCATACCATCTGACTATCGCGCTGGCTGGACTGCTTTTCACCCAGGGCGCATTCGCGAATGGACCGAAGCTGGACCATTTCAACCACAGTGTCTGGACCGCCAAGGAAGGCTTCCCAGGGCCAATCGTGGCAATGGCACAAACCACGGATGGCTGGCTCTGGCTGGCCACGTCGAATGGACTGTACCGTTTCGACGGCATGCGTTTTCATCCACTGACCACAACCAATGGTGCGCATCTGTTGAGCAACCGGATGCATATGCTGAATGCCGAAACCAACGGCGACCTGTATATCGGCTATGAGGATCACGGCCTGAGCGTGCTGCATGCCGATGGGCGACTTGAACACCTGGCGCCAGCCACCAAGGACAGCCCGATCACTGGCAGTAACACCATGGTGCGTGACATCGACGGCGCTGTCTGGGTCGCCACCGCAAAGGGGCTGATGCGCCTGGAGCAGGGCAGCTGGACCCAGGTCGGTGCCAAGCATGGCTACCCGAATGAGTTCACCCCTTTGCTAAGCATGGATAGCGGTGGTCAGCTATGGGCTGCCACGCTCACCCAGCTGTTTCGGTACGAGCGCGGATCGCGTCGTTTCGTCCCTGTCGACCTGCCGCCGCCAGCCCCCGGCGAGCGAACGGACAGGTTTCTTGCCCTGATGATGTCGCCGGACGGCCGGCTGTGGAATGCCGAGGAGCGGGCGTTCATCGCCGTGCCTGGGCCAGTGCCAGTAAAGCGCCGGCCGCCACACGCCAATGCGCGCGACGCAAGCTATTACGGCTTGTTCGACCGTGATGGAAATTTGTGGGCATTGCGCTGTCCGACCGGCGTCTGCCTGGCTGCCGGCGCCGCCGGCAACAGCGAACGCATCGATATCGCTGCGGCCACGACGAGCCACCTCGACCAGGCATGGCAACTCGGCTCGCTTTCGCCGAACCTTATGCTGGAGGACCGCGAAGGAAACATCTGGATCAGCTCGGCGACCAGTCTGGAGCGCTTTCGCAAGAACCCCCTGACGCCTGTGGATCTGCCGCCAACCAATGGCAACTACCATCTTGCCCCCGACGCCGACGGCAGTGTCTGGGTCGTGGCTCCGCGCAGCAAGCAAGGCTGGCACTTTGAGCCAGCGGGCCGTCACCTCACCGAGTTGTCCGGAAAATACCGTAGCGCGGCGCGCAGTGCCGACGGCACGGTCGTGCTGCTCACGGAAGATGGCATCCGGCGCCGCCGTGACGGTGCCGAAGACCGGATCGATCCCCCGTCGATGCCGCCCGGTGCCTGGCTGCGAACCGATGGCGAACGGCTCTGGCTGGGTGGCAGGGGTACGCCCGTGCAGATCTGGGATGGAAGAAACTGGGAGACCCTGACGAACCCGAAGCCTGACGAATTTACATTCAGTGCGGCGGGAAAGCCGGGCCAGATGTGGCGCGGCCTCGTCGATGGTCGCCTGCTGCTGTTCGAACATGGACAGCGTACCAGGGAAATCGATCAGGTTGCGCTGGGTGGCATAGGCCAGGCTAGCTGCCTGGCAGCGCTGCCGGAGCTGGTGGTCTGCGGAGAAGACGGGGTCGTCGCCTGGGATGGCCGGCGCTTCCGCCGATTGCACGCCTTGCACGATGAGGTCCTGCACAATGTCACCGGCATCATGGTCACGGCCGATGGCACCCGCTGGCTGAATGGCCGATCGGGCCTCGTTCGCGTGGAGGCAGCCGATTGGCGCCGCTCGATCGAGAGCGGTGCGCCGCTGCGTATTACCTTGATCGATGCACTTGATGGTTATCCGGGTACGGCGGCCTATCAACCGTCGCTGACGATGGTGGGCAACCGATTGTGGATCTCCACTAGCGCCGGCGTCGTCGAGATCGACCCTTCCTGGCGCGAAATCAACCGGATCGCGCCCCAGGTGGCACTGCTGGGGCTAAGCGGAGATGGCGTCGCCTATCCGCTGGTTACGCCACGTATCCGCGCCGGCACGACCCGTCTGCGTTTCGACTTCACTGCGCCATCGCTACGCAAGCCGGAGCGCGTAGTGTTCAGCTACCGGCTCGACGGGGTCGATGATGTCTGGCAAACCGGCACCGAGCGCAGCGCCACGTATACCGGCCTGGCCCCGGGCCTCTACCGCTTTCGCGTACGCGCCATGAACGAGGATGGTGTATGGAGTGAACGTGAACGCCTGCTCGCGTTCGAAGTGGTGCCGACCTTGGTGCAGACCGTCTATTTCAAGATGGCGTGTGGCATATTTGCGCTGATATTGCTATGGCTGTGTTATCGCATTCGGCTGTATTACCTGACCCGCCGCCTCAACCGACACTACCAGGTCCAACTGGAGGAGCGGGCGCGCATCGCCCGCGAACTGCACGACAGCTTGCTGCAGAGCTGCCAGGGCGCTGTACTGTACATGACTGCCGCCGTGCGCGACCTTCGCGGCGATTCGCCACTGCGGGAGCGGCTCCAGGGAGGCGTGCGCCAATTGAATGACGCCATCGTCGAGGGCCGCAACAAGGTGGCGGGCTTGCGCACGGCAGGTTCCGGCGAACCGAGGTTGTCCGACTACCTGCGCGAAGCAGGGGAGCAAGAAGCGGGTCCCGGCCAACACTTTGCGTTGCGGGTGTCGGGACGTGTCCGCCCGCTGCAGCCAGTGGTGGAACAGGAGCTTTGCGCGATCGGGCGCGAAGCCCTGCGTAATGCCTTTCGGCACGCGGGAGCCAGCCTGCATGAGGTGCTGGTCGACTACGGCGCGCGCAGCCTTGTGCTGAGCATACGCGACAACGGCCATGGCATCGACGCAGGCGTTCGAGACAAGCCGGGGCATTGGGGACTGCACGGTATCGAAGAGCGTGCCCGGCTGATTCATGCGGAAGCGACGCTGCATACGTCACCCGGCAATGGTACGTTGTGGCGGATCGAGGTCAAGGCGGGACTGGCCTATGACGAGGGCAAACCGCGCCGCTGGCGGTTGGGATTTTGAGAGGGCCCGCCCGATACACATAGGCCGGCATAGCCGGCTCTTGTCGCCTGGCTGAACAGTATGGAATTTCGACGCGTCGGGCAGAGCGTGAAGGCTACCGGCTTCGTTGGCGCAGGTCGATGATCCCTCGCTCCACGGCAAGCATCACGGCGTGCGTCCTGTCATTGGCATCCATCTTCGCCAGGATGCTTTTCATGTGTACCTTGACGGTTGCTTCCGAAATGCCCAGCTGAATGCCGATCAACCTGTTCGTCCGGCCGAAGGCGGCCAGTTCCAGCACCTGGATTTCTCGTGGCGACAGGGCATCGGCGTGCATGTGATCGGCCATCGCCACGGCGACCGACGGCGCAATGGACCGCCCCCCTGCATGGACAGTCCTGATGGCATGGGCAAGGTCATCGCCAACCTTGCTCTTGAGCATATAACCAGCCGCCCCCGCCTTGATGGCACGCATTGCATGGACATCGCCTTCGAACGTTGTGAGCACGATGACGCGGGTGGAGGGGCAATCCCTTCGAATCAATGCGGTTGCCTCGATACCGTTCATCTCCGGCATCTGGATGTCCATGATGACGACATCCGGCTTGAGCTCGTGGCACCTGGCGAGTGCCTCCCGCCCGGTGCTGGCTTCGCCAACCAGGACGATGCCCTCTTCGCCATCAAGGATGGAAGTCAGGCCCTGTCTGAACAGGGGATGGTCATCGACGACGAGAATGGAGATCGGTTTGCTGGGCATCTAGCGCTGAAGGGATAGTTACATTTGTAACATTATACGGTGCAATGAATTAGCTTTTCAAAAGCATGCCTCCATCTAGGTATTTTCAACCTGCTGCTGGGAGTGATTCGGGATTATTGACTGGAAGATACGATACAAGCTCCAGAGGTCGCTGACCCTCAATTGCACGGAACGATGCACGCCGTTCCAATCCAGTTAACGATTGGGCTAGAAAGATATTTGGCGAAATGATGAATTTTCTTTTTGAAGAGCGTGCCTGCTCGGCGCTTTACCTGCAGCAGATACTCCAGGACTATCATCCCACCCGCTCCCAGATGCTGGCCGACATGTTCGCAATGGGCTGCCTGCTTCATTACCAGGGCGAGCGGTCGGCAGCGTCGATGCTGATCGGGCAGGTCTTCGACGCTGTGCGCAACATCGAAGAACGGGAATACCTGTCGACGCTGATGGACAGCATTTCAGGAAACGAACTTCGTCTGGCCTGCGAAATTGCGCCGAGCATGGAGCTCAGGGAGTTGTGCGACCGGGCGCGGCAGGGCCCTTCCAGGGAAGCGGCATGCGCCCGTTAACGCTGCACGGCGGCTTCGCTTTGGGCCTGCGAGACGATCAGGTCCCACGGCGCAGGCGAAGGGAAGATCTCCAACAGGAATTCTATGAATGCCTTGACATTCGGACTGCCGCGGCGGCTCTCTGGCCACATCGCGGTGACGACAAAGCGCTCCACCGCCAGTTCGGGAAGGATCGGGACGAGAAGCCGGCGTTCGACGTAATGCGCCGCGGCGTAGGTCGGCGCGATGCCGATGCCGCCGCCGGCCACCAGTGCGGCAAGTACGCCGTCTGTCGCGTCGATGATGATGCCCGATTCCGGCGTCATCTCCACGATCCGTTCGCCCACCTGGAAAGGCCAGCGCAAGGCCTGGCCGGAACTCTGGTAACGGAAGTTCACGCACTCGTGGCCCAGCAGGTCCTCGATGTTGCGAGGCGTGCCGCGGCGCGCAAGATAGCCGGGGGCCGCGAAGGCGCACAGGCGATGCGGCGTGAGCGGACGCGATACCAGCCGCGAATCGCCCAGCGCGCCCACCCGCAAGGCCACATCGATGCCTTCCTCGATCAGGTCGGTGTAGCGGTCGCCCATGCGCAGGTCGATGGTCACCTTCGGATAGCGTTCCCGGAACCGCGGCAATGCCGGCGCGAGGATATGCGTACCTATCGGCAGCGGCGCGGTCACGCGCATCAGGCCGGCGGGCTCGGCCCGGGCGGTCGCGGCAGCCTGCTCGATCTGCTCGACCTCCTGCAGCAGCCGCGTGGTGCGCTCCTGCAGGTCGCGTCCTTCGGGCGTCAGTGCCAGCGAGCGCGTGGTGCGCGTGAATAGGCGCACCTTCAGGTGGTCCTCGAGGCGCTGCACGCTTTTGCTCACGGCCGAGGGCGATACGCCCAGCGAACGTGCCGCCGCCGTATAGCTTCCCAGCGATGCCGTGCGGGCAAACGCGATCAACCCGGTCAAGCTTTCCAAACCAATTTGTGCCGTCATGGAATTATTAAATCAATTTCCACGTGGATTGTCAACGTTAATGCAAGAGCGGAAGATGGATTCATCGGCACCGCTGTGGTGCCACTACCAAAGGAAAACATCATGACTACGCAAATCGCCGCTCAATCCCCGTTCTCGAACCTGCCGGCCGGGGCGCTGGCCGACAAGGTCGTTGTCGTCTTCGGTGGCACGTCGGGCATTGGCCTGTCTGCCGCCATCCAGGCCAAGGCCGCCGGCGCCAACGTCATCGTCATCGGCAACGACCGCGCCCGCGCCCAGCAGGCCGCCGAAACGCACGGTTTCGAATGGCGTACCGCCGACGTCACGCAAGGCGAGGCGGTATACGACGCGCTGAAGGAGATCCCGAAGGTCGACCACCTCGTGCTGCTGGCCGGTACCTTCGTGGCGGCCAAGGTACTCGATGGCGATGTGACCTACATGCGCCGTGCGTTCGAGGAACGCGTCTGGGCATCGGTGCACGCGATCCGCGCGCTCGGTGAGCGCCTGTCCAAGGATGGTTCGATCACCTTCATCTCGGGAGTGCTGGCCGACCGGCCCAATGCCCAGGGAACCGCTGTACTGGCCGCCGCGTCGGCAGCGATGGAAGCGTTCGCCCGCGGCCTGGCCCTGGAGCTGGCGCCGATCCGCGTCAATACGCTGTCGCCCGGCCATGTCGAAACGCCGCTGCTGCACAAGGTGCTGGGCGACGCACGCGATACCGTGCTCCCGGCGATGCGTGCCGCCACGCCGCTCAAGCGCCTGGGCACCCCCGAAGAAGCCGGTGCCGCCACGGTATTCCTGATGACGAACGGCTGGATGAACGGCACCACGCTGCATATCGACGGCGGCGTGAGCCTGGTCTGAGGAAAACACAATGTCCACCGTTCTTGAACAACCCCGCAGCGACAGCCGCAACGGCCAGGCGCCTTCGCTGTTCGAACCGATCCAGATGGGTTCGCTGCTCTTGCCGAACCGGATCTTCATGGCGCCGATGACCCGGGCACGCGGCACGCGCGAACACGTGCCGACGGAAATGATGGCTCGCTACTATGCCGCGCGGGCTGGCGCCGGCATCATCTTCAGCGAGGCCATCGGCATTTCGCAACAGGGCCTGGGCTGGCCGTATGCCACCGGCATCTGGTCCGGCGAGCAGGTGGAAGGTTGGCGCCACGTGACCAGGGCGGTCCACGCTGCGGGCGGCAGGATCATTGCCCAGCTCTGGCACATGGGCCGGGTGGTACACCCGAGTTTCCTTGGGGGGGCCCAGCCCGTGTCGGCTTCGGCCACTGCCGCGCCGGGCCTTGCCCACACATACCAGGGCCGGCTCGACTACGAAGTTGCGCGGCCACTGCAAGTCGCCGAGATCCCTCAATTGCTGGAGGATTTTCGCAACGCCACGCGTAACGCGCTGGCCGCCGGTTTCGATGGTGTGCAGATCCATGCCGCCAATGGCTACCTGATCGATCAGTTTTTGCGCGATAACACCAACTACCGCGACGATGCATACGGCGGTCCGATCGAAAACCGCATCCGCCTGCTGCGCGAAGTAACCATCGCCGTCGCCGAAGTGGCGGGGGCCGACAGGACCGGGGTGCGCCTGTCGCCGAATACGCACGACCAGGGCGTCATGGACAGCGCACCAAGATTGCTGTTTCCCGCCGCGGCGGCGGCGCTGTCGGAAATCGGCATTGCCCACCTCGAGCTGCGCGAGCCGCCGAAAGACGGCGATTTCGGCAAGGCCGAGGGCGATCCGATCGCGCCGCTGATCCGGCAAGCTTTCAAGGGCACCCTGATCCTCAACTCGGATTATCCGCTGCATCGGGCGGAAGCAGTTTTGCATTCCGGCGCAGGAGACGCCATCACGTTCGGCCGTCCATTCATTGCCAACCCGGATTTGCCGCGCCGCTTTGCGGAAGGCATCCCGCTGGCGAAGGACGACCGGGATACCTGGTTCACACAAGGCAGGGAAGGCTACGTCACCTATCCCCCCGCCACACGCTGAGGCCAGGCGGCCGATCCGGCCGCCTGGTTCCGCCTCTCAACAAGGAACATCATGCATGCCACTGCCCAACATGCGACGACGCCTGACGCGCCAGCCTCCTGGCTTGCGGTCGGGGCGCTTGCCGCTTCGTCGTTCGCGCTCGTCACCACCGAATTCCTCCCCGTCGGCATGCTGCCGAAGATCGCCGCCGATCTGGCGATCTCGCAGGGCCAGGCCGGCATGAGCGTCACCATCCCCGGCTTTGTCGCCGCACTGGCCGCGCCGCTCGGTATCGCATTCGCCGGCAATGTCGATCGCCGCAAGCTGCTCGCGCTGCTGCTTGCCTTGCTCGCCGCGTCGAACATCCTGGTCGCGGCGGCACAGGACGCCGTTACGTTCATGGCGGGGCGCGTGCTGCTGGGGATCGCCGTCGGTGGGTTCTGGACATTTGCCGGCGCATTGGGCAACCGCCTGCGGCCAGGGGCACAAGGCGTACGCGCCAACGCGCTGGTCCTGGCCGGTGTTTCGCTGGGCACCGTTGCCGGCGTGCCGGCTGGTGCCCTTGTCGGCGAGTTGCTGGACTGGCGACTCGCATTTGCCACCGCGGCCGTACTCGGCATCGTATCGCTGGTGACCTTGCTGCGCCTGCTGCCCGCGTTGCCACCCCAAGCGGGAAGCGGTCTGGCGGACATGAAGTCCCTGGTGACCGGTGCCGGTTCGCGGATTGCCCTGGTTGCCGCGCTGCTGATCTTCATCGGCCAGTTCGCGGCCTATACCTACATCGCCCCCTTCCTTCACGAGCTGGTTGGGATCGACGGGCGGTCGCTCAGCCTCGTGCTGCTTGTCTACGGGATGGCGGGTTTCCTCGGCAATCTGGCGGGCGGTGCGCTCGCAGCGCGGGATCCGCGCCGTACCACCCTGTTCATGGCCAGCATGGTCGGCGCCGCGATGCTGCTGCTACCCGCCGTGAGGGTCTGGCCTCCGGTGGTGGTCGTTCTGATCGCCGTATGGGGTTTCGGTTTCGGCATGCTGCCGATCAGCATGCAAAGCTATCTCTTTGCCAGCGCTCCGGGCCGCACCCAGGCAATGCAGGCGGTCTTCGTTTCCGTGGGCCAGACCGCCATTGGCGGCGGAGCCCTGCTGGGCGGCTTGCTGGTCGACCATCTCAGCATCCCCGCGGCGTTCTACACCGGTGGCGCCGCGGCACTGGCGACGTGGCTGATCATCGCCTGGCAGGGCAAGAGGCAGTCGGCCGTGTCGCGCAAGCCTGTGCCACCCTGCTATCCGCTGGAAAAAGGGTTGAACGGCGAAGGCATCGAGTAATTCCCGGCAAGCGAGGCACCCCATCCGGGTAGGGAAGGCAGCACCACTATCGTGTGATTCTGGCTTGGGGGGCGGCACCTACACTCCGCAAAGTCCCAGCGCCGTGCCAGTCGCCATCGGTTCGTTCGGGCTGCCGCCGACCACGTCGATCGGTCGGTAAGAAGTTCTACGTTACGTAATGCCACCAAGAGGTCAAATCATGAATAGCCAACAACAGGGTAAATGGAACCTGAGAATGCTGCTGACTGCGCTGGGAGCGGTCGGTGCCGCTACCACCGTCATGTCGGGATGCACGGATGCGAACAGTAAAACGGAGCCGGCCGCCTCCTCCGCCGGGCCGCCCGTGTCCGCAGCCGTGGTGGTCGAAAGGCCGGTAGCGGAAACCCAGGAGTTCTCGGGCCGCCTGGAAGCGATCGAGGTGGTGCAGATCCGGCCGCGCGTCAGCGGCTATATCACGAAGGTCAACTTCATTCCCGGCGCCGAGGTTAAAAAAGGCGACCTGCTGTTCGTGATCGATCCCCGGCCCTACCAGGCGGAGGCGGACCGTGCCCAGGCGGCGGCGAATTCCGCTCGCGCACGTGCCGACCTCGCCCGGATCGAATTGCAGCGCGCCGAGCGGTTGCTGGCCGACAGGGCGATCGCCCAGCGCGAGTTCGACGAGCGGGCGGCCGGCCAGAAGGAGCTCGAAGCGAACGCGCGCGCAGCACAGGCGCAACTGGATGCGGCCCGGCTCAACCTGTCGTACACGCGCGTAACCGCGCCGATCGACGGGCGTGTCTCGAAAGCCGAGATAACCCTGGGTAACCTGGTCGACGCGACCGCGGTGCTGACCTCGGTGGTGTCGCTGGACCGGATGTACGCCAGCTTCGATGGCGACGAGCAAACCTACCTGCGCGTGGGATCGCGTGCGCAACGCGGCCAGCCGACGGCAGTCAATGTCGGCCTGAACAACGAAGAAGGTTTTCCGCACGAGGGAGCACTCGAATTCGTCGACAACCAGCTCGACACCCGTACCGGCAGCGTGCGCATGCGGGCAACCTTGAAAAACGCGGATCGCACGCTGGCACCCGGCCTGTTTGCCCGGATCCAGGTCGGCAGCGGCATTCCCCGGAATACGGTGCTCATCCGCGACAAGGCGGTGGGCACGGACCAGAGCCGCAAGTTCGTGGTTGTGGTCGGCCCGGACAACAAGGCCGTGTTCCGCCCTGTAACGCTGGGCCCCCTGGTCGACGGCATGCGCGTGGTGCGCAGCGGCCTGAAGCCGGGCGAGAAGATCGTCGTCGATGGCCTGCAGCGCGTCAGTCCCGGCTCCCAGGTGTCCGCGCAGGTCGTGCCGATGGACGAAAGCGCCGCCAGCGTCGCCGGTGCCACCCAGGACGTGCCATTGGCGTCGGCCAGTGGCAAACAGGAGTAAGGCATGAATATCTCCCGCTTCTTCGTCGACAAGCCGATCTTTGCGGCAGTCCTGTCGATCATGGTGTTCGTGGCCGGCCTGATCGCGATCTTCAAGCTGCCCATCTCCGAATACCCGGACGTCGTGCCGCCCTCGGTGGTCGTGCGTGCCCAGTATCCGGGCGCCAACCCGAAGATCATCGCCGAGACCGTGGCGGCTCCCCTCGAGGAGCAGATCAACGGCGTCGAGAACATGCTGTACATGTCGTCGCAAAACACCAGCGACGGGGCGCTGCAGCTGACCGTGACGTTTGCCATCGGCACCAATGTCGACCAGGCCGAAACGGCGGTGCAGAACCGCGTCCAGCGCGCGTTGCCGCGGTTGCCCGAAGAGGTGCGCCAGATCGGCGTGACGACCGTGAAGAGTTCGCCGAACCTGACGATGGTGGTCCACCTGAAGTCCCCGGATGGGCGCTACGACGACCTGTATTTGCGCAACTATGCAGTGTTGAACATCAAGGATCAGCTGGCGCGGCTGCATGGCATGGGCGAGGTGCAGTTGTTCGGTTCGGGCGACTACGCGATGCGCGTCTGGCTCGATCCGCAGAAGGTCGCCACCCGTGGCCTGACGGCTGGCGACGTGGTCGATGCGATCCGCGAGCAGAACGTGCAGGTGGCGGCCGGCGTGATTGGCCAGGGACCATCGAAGGATGCCGATTTCCAGCTGACCGTCAACACCCAGGGGCGGCTGTCGACGGTCGAGGAGTTCGGCAATATCGTCGTCAAGACCAATCAGGACGGTGCGACGACACTGCTCAAGGATGTCGCGCGGCTGGAGATGGGTTCGAACTCGTACGCGCTGCGCTCGCTGCTGAACAACAAATCGGCGGTCGCGATTCCCATCTTCGAAGCGCCGAACGCGAACGCGCTGCAGCTCTCGTCCGATGTCCGCGCGACGATGAAGACGCTGTCGAAGAATTTTCCCCAGGGTGTCGAGTACGATATCGTGTACGACCCCACGCAATTCGTGCGCGAGTCGATCAATTCGGTCGTGCATACCCTTGGTGAAGCGGTGATCCTGGTGGCCATCGTCGTCATCGTGTTCCTGCAGACCTGGCGTGCGTCGATCATTCCGCTGCTGGCGGTTCCGGTGTCGATTGTCGGTACCTTCGCCGTGATGCTGATGTTCGGCTTTTCGATCAATACGCTGTCGCTGTTCGGACTGGTCCTGGCGATCGGTATCGTGGTGGATGACGCCATCGTGGTGGTGGAAAACGTGGAACGGTACATCGAGCAGGGCCTCACGCCCCACGATGCGACGATCCAGGCCATGAAGGAAGTGTCGGGCCCGATCATCGCCATCGCGCTGGTGTTGTGCGCGGTGTTCGTGCCGATTGCGTTCGTGTCCGGCCTGACGGGCCAGTTCTACCGCCAGTTCGCGCTGACCATCGCGATCTCCACCGTGATTTCGGCCTTCTCCTCGCTTACCCTGGCCCCGGCCTTGTCGGCTGCGTTGCTCAAGGGGCATGCTGAACCGAAGGATGCGCTGACGCGGGGCATGGACAAGGTGCTGGGCGGCTTCTTCCGCGTGTTCAACAAGTTCTTCAACCGTTCCGCGCAAAAGTACGAGGGAGGTGTTCGCGGGGTCCTGCGTCACAAGGGTATCTCGCTCGTGGTATATGCGCTGCTCGGCGTGGCCGGCCTGTTCATGTTCAAGGCCGTGCCGCCGGGCTTCGTGCCGGGCCAGGACAAACAATACCTGATCGGATTCGCGCAATTGCCCGATGCCGCTTCGCTGGACCGGACGGACCGGATCATTCGCCAGATGTCCGATATCGCCAAGGACATTCCCGGTGTGGAGGATTCGATCGCCTTTCCGGGGTTGTCCATCAACGGCTTCACCAATGCGCCAAACGCGGGCATCGTGTTCCTTGGCCTGAAGCCCTTCGAAGAACGCAAGGGCAAGGCGCTCTCCGCCCAGGCGATCGCTGCGGAAATCAACAAGAGAATGGGGGCCGTGCAGGGCGCGTTCGTGATGGTACTGCCACCCCCACCGGTGAATGGCCTTGGTACCACCGGCGGCTTCAAGCTGATGATCGAAGACCGGGGCAACCTCGGCTATGACGAGCTGTTCAAGGCCGTTCAAGCGGTACAGCAGAAAGCGTGGCAGGAACCGCGCCTGCAAGGCGTGTTCTCCGGTTACCAGATCAACGTGCCGCAGCTGTTCGCGGATGTCGACAGGGTCAAGGCGAAACAGCTTGGCGTGCCGCTGCAAACGATCTACCAGACCCTGCAGATCAATCTGGGCTCGTTGTACGTGAACGACTTCAATCAGTTCGGCCGCACCTACCAGGTGCGCGTGCAGGCCGATGCGCCGTTCCGGTCCCATGCGGAGCAAATGACACAGCTGAAGGTGCGCAACGACAAGGGCGAGATGATTCCCCTGTCGTCGCTGATGCGCGTGAAGGACACGTATGGACCGGATCGCGTGCAGCGCTACAACAACTACGTTGCCGCGGACTTGAACGGCGGCGCCGCGCCTGGCGTGTCGTCGGGACAGGCGCAGGAAATCATGGAAGCGATCCTGCGCGACACACTGCCGCAGGGAATCACCTACGAATGGACCGACCTCACGTACCAGGACATCCTGGCCGGCAACACGATGATCTATGTGTTCCCGCTGTGCGTGCTGCTGGTGTTCCTGGTGCTGGCCGCGCAGTACGAAAGCTGGACCTTGCCGCTGGCCGTGATCCTGATCGTGCCGATGTCCATCCTGTGCGCGCTGATCGGCGTGAAGCTGACCGGGGGCGACAACAATGTCTTCACCCAGATCGCCCTGTTCGTGCTGGTCGGACTGGCGTCGAAGAACGCGATCCTGATCGTGGAGTTCGCACGCGAACTGGAAGAGCACGGGCGCAGCGTTGTCGACGCCGCGCTGGAGGCTTGCCGTCTGCGTCTGCGCCCCATCCTGATGACATCGATCGCGTTCATCATGGGCGTGCTGCCGCTGGTGTTCTCCAGTGGCGCAGGTTCCGAGATGCGCCACGCGATGGGTGTCGCCGTGTTTGCCGGCATGCTGGGCGTCACGCTCTTCGGCCTGTTCCTGACGCCGGTGTTCTATGTCTTGTTGCGCACCCTGGCCAAACGCCTGGAGAGGAAAAAAGCTCCGGCCCCGGAAGTGTCGCTGGTCAAAATGGAAGGAACCCACGGATGAATCACGCTAAATTCAAGGGGCGCGCCCCGCTCTCCCTGTCGCTCCTGGCCGCGCTGGTACTGAGCGCATGCGCCGCGCCTGACTTCAAACAGCCGGCGATGGACGTGCCTGCCGCGTTCCGGGAAGCGCAATCCACCGACGACGTGAAGCTTGCGGCCGACGGCACGCGCTGGAAGGCGGCGCAGCCGGCCGAACAGCAGCCACGCGGCGACTGGTGGCTGGCGTTCAACGACCCGCTGCTGACCGAGCTGATCAACGAAGCGACCCGCAATAATGCCAATCTCGCCGTGGCGGCCGCCCGCGTGAAGCAGGCGAGGGCGATCGCCGGCATCGCGGAGGCGGACCGGATTCCGCAGGTGGGCGTCGGCGTCGGCGCCAATCGTTCGCGGCTATCGCCACAGGAAGCCAGCCTGCCCCAAGGTTCCGCGGTTGCGCCGGTCAGCAGCTACCAGGCGCGCCTGACAGCCAGTTATGAAGTCGACCTGTTCGGCCGCGTCGCATCGAACGTGGCGGCAGCCCGCAACGACGCGGCAACCGTCGAAGCGAATTACCGTTCGGTGCTGCTGTCGTTGCAGGCCGATGTGGCGCAGTCATATTTCCGCGTGCGCGCCACGGATGCGGAGCTGGCGACCGTGGCGCAAACGGTGCGGCTGCGCGAGGCGAGCGTGCAGGTCACCCAGCGCCGCTTCGACCTGGGCGATATCGGCGAATTCGACCTGTCGCGCGCGAAGACGGAACTGGCGACTGCACGGGCGGAAGCCATCGGCCTGCAACGCCAGCGCACGACAGCCGAGCATGCATTGGCTGTCCTGCTGGGCAAACCCGCCGCCGCGTTCACGGCGCCAGTGGCGCCGCTGGCGGAAGAGAGTCCGCTGCCTGTCGTGCCGGCGGGACTGCCGTCGTCGCTGCTCGAGCGCCGGCCGGACATCGCCGCTGCCCAGCGCGCAATGGAAGCATCCAATGCCCGCATCGGTGTCGCGCGTTCGGCGATGTTCCCGGCGCTGACGATCAGTGCCGACGGCGGCGGTGTCGGCCCGGCGGCTGCCGACGTTTTTCGCTGGAGCAGCCGTTCCTGGATGCTGGGTACGCTGCTGTCGATGCCGTTGATCGACGGGGGGCGCAACCGGGCCAACATCGGGCGCAGCGAGGCGGCGCTCGAAGAATCCGTGGGCAGCTATCGGCAGACCGTGCTGACCGCGTTTGCCGAAGTCGAGGATAACCTGGCCGGCTTGCGAATCCTGTCCGGCCAGACTGCACGGATCGACGAGGCGGTGGTCGCGGCGCGCCGCTCCGCCGACCTCGCGCAAAAGCTGTATGCGGCCGGACGTTCCAGCTACCTCGAGCTGCTCGATGCGCAGCGTAACCTCGCCGCCATCGAACGCAGTGCCGTACAACTGCGGGGCAACCGCGCGATCACCACTGTGGCGCTGATTCGTGCGCTGGGCGGGGGCTGGGACCGGGCTTGATCGATGTGCCGGCAATCGCCGGTGCGTGGAGAAACATGCCGCCGTCCTTTTCGAGGCGGTATGTCCTTCATCGATTTCTGGGAGACTTGCTGTGCCTGCGACTCGAGGGCGAAGGTCAGGCCATGCTGCCGCTGGGAGGCCGGCGGTAATGCGGCCCGCAACTGCGGTTGTGCCATGCTGGCACAACTGTTTCACCTTACTGATGAGTTATCGAAAGTTCGGGGCGCCAGTAGACTGCGGCATGGCTGGACCATCGCGGAGCTGGCTGGAGTGCCGATTGTCCGGTGGCGGGCAGTTGTTCCTGCCGCAGTGACCGGCGAGCAGGCTTCAGGCGGGGGACGGGATGTCATTGAAATACCCGGCCATCCGCAAGTTTTCACCTGCCGCTTTTTCTCGGGATGTCATCCACCTGGTTGATCCGTCATGCGAACCGTTCACCATTTCCGGATCAAATTCGAGTAATCCCAGCACGTTGGCGATGACGATTGCCTGGGTACGCGTACTGGCGCCCAACTTGATCATCAGATTGCCAAGATGGATCTTCACCGTAACTTCCGCAATGCCCAGGGTGCGGGCAATCGATTTATTGCACAAGCCCTTGCCGAGAGAATGCAGCACTTGGTGTTCCCGGCTTGTTAGTTTTTCGCGCCGCATTGCCGCGCGTGCTCGTCCGGAAATGCATCGGCTCAGGAACAACGCTTCGGATTGCAATTGCAGGATCGCTTCCGCAAGCTCGCCGGCGTCGCAATCCTGCGTCAGGATGCCGTGAATGCCGCCATCGACGGCATTCCTGATGTCCCATTCCCGTGTTCGATTGGTCACGACGATGATTTTCAGGGCTTGGTCGCATGCCGCGCGGCGTTTTCCGGCGATTTGCATGCCATGGTCGTAGTCGGTGATGAGCGTCCCGCGCGCGGAACAGCTCAATTGCGACTGGTCCAGGCTCACCAGTGGCAGATCGCAATTCGCCGCCAGCATGGCACTGATGCCGGCCTTGACGGTTGCTTCCTTGTGCGTGATGTAAATCATGGTCATCGTGATCTCTTCTTGTTCGAATGACGGCATTACCCGGATACGGTGGCAGTTTGCGCGCAAATGAATGTCGCTGAAGGGCCGATGCAATGATCTTAACAATGTGCTTTTCAATTTGAAATCAACGATATCGAATAACGGCGATTCAAAACTGTATGAACACGGATTGGAATGACTTCAGGGTGTTTCTCGCGATCGCCCGCAGCGGGACCCTGAGCGAAGCCGCACGGCTCCTGGGCTCGTCGCAACCCACCGTGGGGCGCCGCCTGCAGGCACTCGAGCAAACCCTGGGCCACGCGCTGTTCCAGCGAACGACCGATGGCTACGTGCTCAGTAACGAGGGCGAGGCCATCCTTTGCGATATCGAGCGGATGGAAGAGCAGGCGACCGCGGTGGAGCGCAAGCTGGCGGGCGGCTTCAGCCTGGACGGCCTGGTGCGGGTATCGACCACCGAATGGTTCGGTGTACATGTCCTGGCGCCGATCTTCGCCAACGTCCGCATCCATCATCCCAATCTGTCGATCGAATTGATCACGGAAACCCGCTCGGTGAGCCTGACCCGGCGGGAAGCGGATATCAGTTTTCGGTTCAAGGAATTCGACGAACCGGACGTCATCCAGACCAGGGCGATCGCGATCGAATTTTCTGCCTACGCAAGTCGCGCATACCTCCGGCGGAACGGCCATCCCGGCGCGGGGCAGGGGCCTGGTGGCACGACGAGCGAAGGTCACGGACATACCCTGGTCACGATGGACACGGGCTTCGGGAATCTGGCGGATGTGCCCTGGCTGCTTTCCCGGCTGCCGGAAGCGGTCGTCGGTCTGCGTGCCAACAGCCGCGATGTCCAGGCCAGGCTGTGTGCCGCGGGTGCCGGGATTGCCGTGCTGCCGCACCAGGTCGGGGCGACCGATCCCGGGCTCGTCATGCTGGACCTTGGCGAGCTTCCGCCCGGCCGGATCGTGTGGGCCGGCGTTCACAAGGATATGCGGCGTTCCCCGCGCATACGAGCGCTGTTGAGTGCGACGCTGGACGCGCTCGCCGCGCAACAGCTTGCCACTGTGCCGATCGCTTCCATGCCCTGACCGGCAATCCGGGCCGGACTAATACGTCCGCATGATTACGGGCGCCCGTCGAACGCGCGATACTGACGGCATTCCGCAGACGCATCGGCGCCAGGCGCCAGGCAAGATGCGTTTCTCCAGCTGTTTCACCATCCTCGGCAGGTTATGGAAAGCACATGAGAACCCCGTCCTCGACCCTCAAGATCGGCCATTGCCTGCCCTTGACCGGCAGTGCCGCCAGGGTTGGACGTTCCGCACAACTGGCATGCCGGACCTGGTGCGATGACGTGAATGCCCGAGGCGGACTACTCGGGGGCCGCGTGGAAATCGTTTGTCATGACACACAATCGGATGTCGGCAACATCGCCGGATTGTATCGGCGGTTGATGGACGAGGACGGAGCCGGCCTGTTATTGGCGCAGGGTGCGGCCGCTGTCGTCGCGGCCCTGCCGCTCGTCGCGCACAGGGAGTGCTTCCTGCTGAGTTTGCGCGAACACGGACATCCCGCAAGTTTCGCCTACGATGGTCATTTCAGCCTTGTCCATGCTGCATACGACCGGAACGCGGCCTTGACGGAAGGGTTCTTCGAGCTCGCCTCCGCGCAGGAACCCCGGCCCAGAACGGTCGGTTTCCTTTCGGCGGATGCGGGATTTGCGCGCGACCCGATCCGGGCGGCCAAGGCGACGGCGGCGAAGTTCGGCCTCGATATCGTCCACGAGGCGACCTATCCCATGATGTCGACGGATTTCCGCGCTCACGTGGCGGCCGTCGCCCGGGCCGGCTGCGATGTGCTCGTGATGTGTTCGTACCTGGACGATGGGATGGGACTGGTGGAGGCTGTCCGCGCATGCGGTGTGCCGGTCAAGATGGCGGGCGGCGTCATGGTCGGCTTTGCGCATGCCACGGTGCGGCAAGCGCTTGGGCCGGCGCTGGCGGGGTTCGTCAACTGTACGCACATCGCGCCGGCGAAAACGGCGTTGCCGGCGCCGCTAGAGCGGGCGCTGGGTACATCGGCGAGCCACGTTTCGCCGGACGAAAGTGGAGCGCATTGCGGCGACAGCGCGTTCCTCGCGTATCTGCAGCTCCAGGTGATCGAGCAGGCAGTCCGCCATGCGGGCGACATCGACAAGAAGGGCCTTGCGACGTATGTGCGGAGCGCGGTGTTCGACACGCTGGCCGGTGGCGTCAGATTCGACCACCGTGGAGAATGGCGGCAGGCGAGGGCCTGTCTGGTCCAGTACCAGCCTCCGGCCGACGGCTCGAGGACACAAGTCGAGATCATTATCGCGCCGGCGGAGCTGGCCACTGGAAATCTCATGTATCCCTTTTCGGAAAGGCATCGCTGGCAGGACCAGTGAACATGGCCCGTGCGGGCATGTTCACCGGCCCGCGCGCCATCCCAGGCGTTGGGAAAGCATGCGCAGCCGTATCCACGGCCCGGAAGCATCCGGTTCCCGATACACGCGATGGGCCGGCAAGCGGACGATGACTTGCGTGCCTTTGGGCTCCCGCTGCCGCAATTCGATGGCGCCTCCGAGGGCCTTGGCACGCTCATGCATTCCAGCCACACCCCAATGCCCCTTCCTGCCGGCGTTGCGCAGGACGTCGTCGGGGATGCCGACGCCGTCATCCCTGATCGCCATGACGAAATGATGGCGACCGTGGGTGATTTCGATGTCGACGTGTTCGGCGGCCGCATGACGGTAAGCGTTGAACAGCGCTTCGCGGCCGATACCGTAAATGGCCTGGCTGGCGGTCGCGTTGACGGGCTTTTCGACCCCGGTAACGCTGAGTTTGAACCGGGGTCCGAGGTCTTCCGCCAACGATCGGCCGAACTCGCCAAGGCTCTTGGCGAGATCGCACTCCTGGTCCGACGTAGTGCGCAGGTCCAGCAGCTCCTGCCTGCCCTGGTCTATTACTGCGCCCGCCTGGTCGAGTATCGGCGCGATGAGACGGCGTGTGTCGCAGTCCGGAGGAAGCCGCTTTGCCACCCCCTGGAAGCGCAGGATCACTCCCTGCATGCTCTGCAGCAGGGTATCGTGCAGCGCCTGTGCGATGCGTTCCCGTTCGGCCAGCCGTTCCCGCATCCGTTCGCGGTAACGCACGGCGAGCCGGCGGGTTCGCCAATAGAAGATGCCGACAACCGCGCCGAGGAGCGCCACGCCGCAGAGGCCCCGGAACCACATTGTCTGGGTTGCCCGTGGTTCGATCTGGAATGACAGGGAGGCGCCTTCCCGGTTCCATACGCCGTCATTGTTCGCGGCAATGACCCGGAAGCGGTAGGCGCCAGGGCCCAGGTTCGTGTAGTATGCCGAGCGCCGGCCATCGCTCTCGCGCCACGCGATATCGACGCCATCGAGCCGGTACTGGAAGCGCATCCGCTCCGGCTCCTGGTAAGACAGCGCTGAAAAATCCATCGACAGCATCCGGGTGCCGGCCGGCAGCCGCATGCCCTCGGCAACGGCATGATTGTCGGCGCCGGATTTCATGCCGGTGATCACGACCGGGGGCACAAGCGGATTGTGGATCAGCTTCGCGGGATTCAGGCCGTATACGCCACCCGTGGTCGAGAACCACAGGGTGCCATCCTCGCTACGTACGGCCGATGGCACGGGGAGAATAGGGCTCGTCGAGCCGACGACGCCATCGCGATGATCGAGCCGGTTGAACCGCACCCGGTAGGCGGGGTCGCGCAGCGCTTTCAGGAGCTCCGCCGGCGCAATGCTGGAGATGCCATCGCTACCGTTGATCCATAGCGAACCGTCCCGGGCGAACACCATGCCGGTAATGCCGGTAATGCCGGTAAAGGGTTCGCCCGCCCATCCTTCCACGGGGTTGAAGCGCCTGCCGTCGAAGTATGCCAGTCCATTTTCCCCGCCCACCCATGCGCCATCGCGCATTGGCAGCATGTGCATGACAGTCCCGACACCGAGTCCCTCCGCCCGGCCGTACTCCCTGAGCTGGCCGCCTTCCAGGACTGCAAGCCGGTTGTTCACGGAACCGAACCAAACCCGGCCCTGGCTGTCGGTGGCAAGCGCGGAAGCGGGAAATTTCTTCAGCCCGGGAACGCCACCGCCTGCCTTCAGTTGGCCGGCGCGCAAGGTGTACAGGCCGGCACGTCCCATGCTGACCCACAGCGTCCCGGCTTTGTCCTGCGCCAGTGCGTAAACAGCGGTTGCCCTGATTTCAGGGAATGCTTGAATGCGTTGCAGTCCCTGGTTCCCGGCCATCCATAATTGACTGCCAGCCCCTCCGACCCAGACCGTCCCGTCGGGCGCACGGTGCAAAGCGGTGATGGTGTCGGCGTACGCCGGCCTCGCGGTAAACGGCCGGGCGGGACTGCCTGGGCCGGCCACGAACGAATAGTCGACCCAGGCGCTGCTTCCCGGTCCGGCCGCGATCGGCCGGGCACTGAAGTGCTTGTAGGCGGGAAGCGCCACTGCCCGCAAGCGCGGCAGCCTGAAACGGTCGAGGCCATTCTCGGTTGCCAGCCAGATATTGTGTTCACGGTCTTCGAACAGGACCGACGGCGACCTGCCGCTCATGCCCTGGTCGGTGCGAAAACGCTGGGCCGGCGTCCCCGTCGACGTATTGCCGAGCCTTACAATGCCTTCCGGGTTGGTGACCCATGCATAGCCTTCGTGATCGAACGCCAGTTCCTGGAACGCCTGGTCGGTACGCCACGCGAGCGCGGGACCCTGTTCAGGTGCCGAGAGCATGTGGATACCTGGATTTTCAATATCGGTGGTCCAGATACTGCCGTCGGGATGCTCCGCCAGCCCGCCGGCACCCTTCAATTTCATCCGTAGATCGAACGCGGCGGCGCCATTTTGCAGAGCATGAACTTCGGTGGCTGTGCGAATCCACAAAACGCCGCGGCGGTCGAGGAGGATCGACAGGATCGGCACCGCCGGCGCCTTGAGGGAAGGCGCCGGCCGATGCCAGTGGAAATCAGGGCCGAGGTAATGCAATCCCCGACCAGTCGCCAGCCAGATGCGTCCCGAAGCGTCTTGTGTCGCGTCGAATACGGTGCCGGCCGGCGTGTCGGGACTGTCCAGCCGGAAGTGCCGCATGAGGCCATGGCGCATCAGGCTGACACCACCGTACTTGTACCCGATCCACAGCGTACCGTCCTGCAGCAGTCCGATTCCGGATATTCCGGCCGACAGGGGCGCTTCGGGTCCCGTGGCGCGCAGGAAGCGAACACCGTCGAACTTGTACAGGCCCGACGAGCTGCCGAGCCACAGCCAGCCGTCCGGCGTCTGCGCGATCCGGGTGATGCCGGTGGGCGCGCCTTCACGGGCCGTCCAGCTGGTGTGCAACAGGTCGATCTGCGACACCATCGGCGCGTCGGCGCGAGGCGGCGATGGCATCGGTGCGCCGTGCGTTGGCGTCCCGATTACCACCGAGGCCATGAACAGCCAGGCCTTGGAACGGTTCATGGTCTGCTGCAGCGGGTTTTCACAGCTGCGCCAGTCCGCCGTCCACGAACAGTTCGATGCCGGTCACAAAGCTGCTGTCGTCCGTGGCCAGGTAGCGAATGGCATTCGCCACATCGGCGGGCGTGGCCATGCGGCCCAGCGGGATCATGCTCTTCAGGGAATCGCGCAGCGCGGCGTTTGCGAACTGGTCGAAGCCGGGCGTCTGCACCGGTCCGGGGCTCACCACGTTCACGCGGATGCGCCGGTCCTTCAGCTCCGCCGCCCAGGAGCGGGCGAACGACCGCACGCTCGCCTTGGTGGCGTTGTAGACCGAAAAGCCGGCAAACCCCTTGGAACCGCCGATCGAACCGAGCAACACGATCGAGGCGCCATCGCGCAGCAGGGGCAACGCTTTCTGCACCGTGAACAGGACACCACGCACGTTGAGGTCGAACGCCTTGTCGAACGAGGCTTCGGTGACCTCGGCCAGGGATTCCATTTCATAGATGCCCGCGTTGGCAACGATCACGTCGAGCTGACCTGCGTCCTTGCGAATCGCGGCGATCATCCGATCGAGGTCGGCCAGGTTGGCCGCATCGGCCTGGATGGCCGTCGCATGCGCGCCGATCTCCTCGATGGCGGCGCCGAGTTCAGCCTGGCGGCGGCCGGTAATGAATACGTGCGCGCCTTCGGTAACCAGTGCCTTGGCGGTCGCCAGTCCGATGCCGGCGCTGCCGCCGGTCACCAGGGCAAACTTGCCTTTCAATTTCATGTTGTACCTTTCGATGTTGCGAGTTGGTCGGCGATCGGCAAGGTGCGGATGCGCTTGCCGGTCAACCGGAAGATGGCATTGCATACGGCGGGCGCGATGCCGGGCGCCCCGCCTTCGCCCATGCCTTCGAAGGGCGCACCGCTCTCGATGATTTCGGTGGTGAAAGCGGGGCTTTCCGACAGGCGGACGACCCGATAGTCGTGGAAATTGCTTTGCTGGACCCGCCCTTCGCTGATCGAGATCTTGCCGAACAGCGCGGCCGACAGCCCCCAGATCGCCGCGCCTTCCATCTGCGCGCGCGCCGTGTCCGGATTGATCACCTTGCCGGGATCGGCGACGGTGCAGATCCGGTGGACGACGACCTGCCCATCGACGACCGACACTTCGGCGCTCTGGCCGACGAGGCAGTCGAGATGCTTGTGGCTGATGGCCAGGCCGATGGCGCGCTTGCCCGGCAACGGCTTGCCCCAGCCACTGATGGCGGCAAGACGGTCCAGCACCGCCAGTGCCCGCGGATCGCTCGTCAGCAGCCGGCGCCGGAACTGGTACGGGTCGGTTCCCGTCCTGGCGGCCAGCTCGTCGACGAAGCTTTCGATCGCGAAGACGGTCTGCGACGCACCGACGGAGCGCCACATTCCCGTCGGAACCGGGGTTTCGCTGCGCACCCAGCGGCCGTCCTGGTGCGGGAAACCGTACAGCGAAAAGATGTTGTCGGTGACGACCGAGTCGAATTCGCCCATGAAATCCGGGAACGTGCGGGGCAGGATGGTCGGCGTGGCCTGCTTGTGGCGCAATGCGACGACCTCCTTGCCGTTCAACCCGGCGGACATTTCCGACACTCCGGCAGGGCGGTAGTAATCGTGCTGCGTATCTTCCTCGCGGGTCCAGACCAGCTTCACGGGCCGGCCGGGAAACCGCTTCGCCACCAGGACTGCCTGGGCGACAAAATCGGCCTCCTGGCGCCGGCCGAAGCCGCCGCCACCCGGCACGGGGTGGATCGTGACGGCCTGTGGAGGAAGTCCGAGCAGCGATGCCGCGACCTCGCGTGCCTTGTCCGGCCGCTGCGAACCCACCCATACATCGCAGGTCGCGTCGCGCACCCTGGCCACGCAGGACATCGGTTCCATCGTCGCATGGGCCAGGAATGGCACTTCGTAGCGCGCGGAGACTTTTTCCTTGGCGGCTGCAATGGCCTGGGCGGGTGCGCCGACGGCTTTCACCAGGACGCCGTCGCTGCCATCCAGGTCGCGCCAGAACTGCGCACTGATCGATTTGTCGTCCACCTGGACATGCTTGCCCGCATCCCATTCCGCAGCCAGCGTGTCGCGGGCACGTCGCGCGGTCCACCAGCGATCGGCCACGATGGCGACGCCGTCGGGCAGGTCGCAGACGCCCCTGATGCCCTTGTGCTTCAAGACCTCGGCACGCGCGTCGCGCACCAGTGTGCCGCCGAAGACGGGGGACGCCACCACGGTCGCGTACAGCATGTCGGGCAGGCGCACATCGATCGCGAATTGCGCCGTGCCATTCACCTTGGCCGGGATATCGAGGCGCCGGACCGGCGTCCTGACCAGGTTCGTGCCCTTGCGCGACGCCTTGCTGATCGTCCCGGGGACAGGTTCGACCGCGGCGCGGGAAGCGAGCTCGCCATACGCCAGCGACCTGCCGCTTTTCGCATGGACTACCTTGCCCGTGTCGGTGCCGCATTCGTCCACCGGCACTTTCCACTGCCGCGCGGCGGCAGCGATCAACATGGCGCGCGCCGTGGCGCCGGCATCACGGTACAAGTCATGGAAGCCGGATACCCCGGTGCTGGCGCCGGTCAGCTGGGTTTTCAGGATCGGGCTGTTGAACTGCGGGGCCACGGGCGCGAGCTCGAATCGCACCAGTTGCCAATCGGCGTCCAGGGCATCGGCAACCACCATCGGCAGCGCCGTGGACGTGCCCTGACCGATTTCGGCAACCGGGGAAATGACGGTGACGATGCCGTCCGGCGCGATCCGGAGGTAGTTCAGCGTGAGCGTCGTCTTGTTATCGGCCGCCGTGCTGCCATCGCTGAATGCCAGCACATAAGCACCGGCACTGAGCATGGCCGCCGCCTTGATGAACGAGCGCCTGCCGAACTGGCCGGCGCTCATGCCGGCACCTTCTTGAGGTCGAGCGTACGGGCTTCCTGCAAGGCCGCCTTGACCCGCGGGTAGGTGCCACAGCGGCAGATGTTGGTCATCGCCGCGTCGATCTGCTCGTCGGTCGGCTTCGGCGTCTCGGCCAGCAGGGAAGCCGCCGCCATCAGCATGCCGGACTGGCAATAGCCGCATTGGGGCACCTGGTGCTTGATCCACAGCATCTGGAGCGTGTGAGGCTTATCCTTTGGCGCCAGGCCTTCGATGGTAGTGATCTTCCTGCCGACGGCCGCTTCCACAGGGAGAACGCAGCAGCGGGTCGCCACGCCATCCAGGTGCACGGTGCAGGCGCCGCACAGCGCGAGGCCGCAACCGTACTTCGTGCCGGTGAGGCCCAGTTCATCGCGCAGCACCCAGAGCAATGGGGTGTCGCCCTCCGTGTCGACCGCCATCGGGCGGCCATTGACTTCTAGCGTAATCAAAATGTTCTCCTTCGCTGGTAACAGCTGTTCGCGCGGCCTGCCGTGCCGGTTCCCGGCAGGGCGCCTGACCCGTACTCCTTATCGGTGCGAACGTTACAAGTCATCAACATCGCCAGCAAGACAGTCGGGGGTTGAATCAGTAGTGCCGTTTCGGCACAAATGCGTCGGGCAAACTGCGGGCGAAAAAAAAGCCGGGCCGGGGCCCGGCCAGGTTCGGCACGAGAAATTATTTTTGATCGAGGATCCATTTCACGAGCGTGTGCGCATCGGCTTCGCTCACCTGCGGGCTGGGCGGCATCGGGATCGCGCCCCACACGCCCGCACCGCCCTTGATGACCTTCGTGACCAGTTTCGCTTCGGCATCCTTCTGGCCGGCATACTTCGCGGCCACGTCCCTGTACGAAGGCCCGACCAGCTTGTTCGCGACCGCATGGCACGCCATGCAGTTCCTGGCCTTCGCCAGGTCGGCATTCGCCAGGGCATGAGTGGATACGGCAGTAGAGCCCAGCAATACGCCGGCAATGATGAAGTGTTTCATGGTGTTCTCCAGATATGGTTCCGGCCGGATTCTAGCCGCCGCACGGAGGTCCGATTCATGCATGGGCGGCACAACTGAAACGACAGCGAGCGGTATTGGCGCGTCGACGGCTCGCTGGTAACTTCGGACCAAGGCAGCCATGGCCGGCGTTCATCCGGATGCCAGCATGGCCATGCGCGGCATGCTGCCGCAGCCCGGCCTTCGCTGGAGAAGCACACCATGCAGTACAAGAAACTCGGTAACACCGGCATCATCGTGTCGCGCCTCTGCCTGGGAGGCATGACGTTCGGAGGAGCGGCAACTCCCCCCTACGACAAGGTCGGCGGACTGTCGCTCCAGGAGACCGATGCGATCATTGGAGAAGCCATCGACCTGGGCATCAATTTCATCGACACGGCGGACGTCTACGCCGCCGGCGAATCGGAAAGCCTGCTGGGACAGGTCCTGTCGGGGCGCCGGGAAGATATCGTGCTGGCGACGAAATTCCATGCCGCGACGGGCAGGGGCCCCAACGATGCGGGCCAGTCACGTGTGCACCTGATGCGTGCCCTGGAGAACAGCCTGCGCCGTCTGCGCACGGACCACGTCGATCTATACCAGGTGCATAACTTCGATGCCCTGACGCCGGTCGAGGAAACGCTGCGCGCACTGGACGACGCGGTATCTGCGGGGAAGATCCGTTACATCGGCTGTTCGAACCTGGCGGCATGGCAGGTGGCCCGCGCACTCGGGGTGTCGGCCCTGCGCGGCTGGTCCGCCTATGCTTCCGTGCAGGCTTGCTATTCGCTCGCCGTCCGCGACATCGAGCGCGAGATACTGCCGCTGGCGATCGACCAGCAACTGGGCCTGATGGCCTGGAGCCCGCTGGCCGGCGGGCTGCTGTCCGGGAAATTCGGGCGGGAAGGTGGCACCGATGCCAACGCGAGGAGAATGCACATCGATTTCCCGCCGGTCGATACCGAACATGGATATCGCGTGATCGATGCGATCAGGCCGGTCGCGGCGCGGCACGACGCGAGTCCCGCGCGGATCGCCCTGGCCTGGGTGCTGGCGCAAGCCGGGGTGACGTGCGCGATCGTGGGTGCGCGGCGCGCCGAGCAGTTGCGTGACAACGCCGGGGCGCTGGATATCGTGCTGACCGCTCATGATATGGCGGAACTCGATGCCGCAACCAGGCTGGCGCCGTCCTATCCTGGCTGGGTGCAGGCGACGACCAATGCCCATCGGGAGAAATTCCTGCGCTGACAGCAATCGCGCTCCTCCGATCCGGCTCCTTTACCCGGCGCGCAATCGTTGTCGATCGGCTGTGGCGGGCTGGTCATCATTCCTGAATGCCCCTGCCTGCCGATCATCCACGGTCCGCGGCGACCCGACCGCGAACTTGTCCATGCACGATCTTCTGCTCACGCCCCTGGTGTTCCTTACCGCAGCCGTCCTGCTGGTCCCGCTGGCGCAGCGGCTGGGCCTTGGTTCCGTGCTGGGTTACCTGATTGCCGGAGCCATGATCGGTCCCTGGGGCCTGGCATTGATTACCCGTATCGACCGGATCAGCCACGTTGCCGAGATCGGCGTGGTGCTGATGCTGTTCCTCATCGGGCTCGAGTTGCAGCCTGCAAAATTGATCGCGATGCGTGCGCTGGTACTGGGTGGCGGTGCGCTGCAAATGACGGCCTGCAGCGTGGCGCTGGGCGCAGTCGGATGGCTGCTGGGGATACCCTGGACCGGTGCGTGCGTCGCCGGCATCGCCCTGGCCCTGTCCTCGACGGCCATCGCCGTGCAGAACATGAATGAGCGCTGCATGGAGCACACCCCGGGCGGCAAGGCGGCGTTTGCCATTCTGCTGTTCCAGGACATGGCGGCCATCCCGGTTCTTGTCGCGGTACCGTTGCTGGGCGGCGCCGGTGCGGCCAGTTTCAAGTGGCCGTGGGCCCTGGGCGCGGTAGCCGGGGTATTGGTCGTCGGGCGGTATCTCATGCGGCCGGCGCTGCACCTCATCGCACGCACGGGGCTGCGTGAAATCTTCACGGCATTCGCGCTGCTGCTGGTCCTTGGTATCGCGCAGCTGATGGCGCTTGCCAATCTGTCGATGGGGCTTGGCGCATTCCTGGCCGGCGTGCTGCTGGCGAGTTCGGAGTATCGCAAGGCGCTGGAGACGGACCTCGAGCCGTTCAAGGGCTTGCTGCTCGGATTGTTCTTCACGTCCGTCGGCATGTCCGTCAATTTTGGCTTGCTCGCCGACGGCCCCGTGCGCATTGCGTCGCTCACCGTTGCATATGTCGCGCTGAAGATGGCGCTGCTGTGGCTGACCGCCCGTGCGCTCCCCGTGCCGCCGGTGCAGAGGTGGCCGTTCGCAGGGGTGTTGGCGCAAGGAAGCGAGTTTGCGTTCGTCGTGCTGGCCGTGGCGGCCACGGCGGGTTTGTTATCGGCAGCATGGCAAGAAACCCTGGTGCTGGTGGTGGCCGTGTCCATGGCGTTGACGCCACTCGGGGTGGCAGGCGGGGAGTGGTTGAGCCGACGACAACACGCACAGGCACTACCGCCACCCGATGCGATCGACCCGGATGGTGCCAGGGTCATCATTGCGGGCTTCGGCCGGGTAGGGCAGATCGCCGGTCGCATGCTGGCCGCGTCCGGCATCGGCATGACCGTGCTGGACAACGACCCGGACCTGATCGACATGCTGCGCAACTACGGCATGCGGGTATTCTATGGCGATGCCACCCGCCTGGATTTGCTGCGCAGTGCGGAAGCCGACAAGGCAGTTCTCCTGATCAATGCAATCGACAACACCGAGAGCAGCCTGCGCCTGACCGATCTGGTACGCGAACATTTTCCGCATTTGAAGATGATCGCCAGGGCACGCAACGTGGCGCACCTGTTCGAACTGCGCGAGCGGGGCGTGGACATCATCGAGCGCGAGACATTCGAATCGGCACTGCTGATCGGACAGCGGGCCCTGGAGCAATTGGGGCTGGATGCCGCCGGGGCCGTGCGCGCAAAGGAGGTCTTCCGTTCGCATAACCTCGACACGCTCGAGGCGATGTTCCCGCTCCATCATGACGAAGGTTCGCTGGTATCGGCGGAGCGCGAGGCCCGGCAGGAACTGGCGCAATCACTCGAACATGACCGGCGCAGCATCGAACGCACGCAGACGTGAATCGGTGTCCGCTTGCATTGCGTGTACAGCCATATTGATGCCTCCAGGGAAAAACTATAAGGAGCTCCTGCTGTATTGTCGTACTTGATGGGGCAGGTTACCTTTTGCTGGCTGGCTTCGCTCGTAGGTCCGGAAGCGCTCCGACGTGTCATCGGATTAACGAGCGGAGCAAGCCCATCGCAAAACTACCTGATCGAGACCCATGAAAAACAGCACACACATCCTTTCCGCCTTGTCGCTCGCCGCTGCCCAGATGGCGCATGCGGCCGAACCTGTCCCGATTCCCGAGCACCGCGTCGAAGCGTTTCTGAAGGCGCTGAACGGCGGTGGCGGCAAGCCGATCGAGCAGCTGCCGCCCAATGAAGCGCGCCAGGTGCTCGTCGGCGCCCAGGCTTCGGTGCCGACCGATCTGTCGTCGGTGGAAGTAACCAACAGGACGATCACCCAGGATGGCCAGAAGGTCGAGCTGACGATCATGCGCCCGCGCGGCGCGAAGGCCGACGTGCCGGTGTTCATGTTCTTCCATGGCGGCGGTTGGGTGCTGGGCGACTTCCCGACCCACTCGCGTCTCGTGCGCGACCTGGTGAACCACTCCGGCGCGGCCGCGGTATTCGTGAACTACACGCCTTCGCCGGAGGCCCAGTACGGGACCGCGATCAACCAGGCGTATGCCGCCACGAAATGGGTCGCGGCACACGGCCAGGAAATCAAGGTCGACGGGACGCGCCTGGCGGTCGCCGGCAATAGCGTGGGCGGCAATATGGCGGCCGTGGTGAGCCTGATGGCCAAGCAGAAGGGGCAGCCGAAGATCCGCTTCCAGGCACTGCTGTGGCCGGTGACCGATGCGAATTTCGACACCGGCTCGTACAAGCAGTTCGAGAACGGCTACTTCCTGACCAAGGGCATGATGAAATGGTTCTGGGACAGCTACACGAAAGATGCGGCGAAGCGGGCGGAGATCACCGCCTCGCCGCTGCGTGCGACGAAAGCCCAATTGCAGGGCCTGCCCCCGGCACTGATCCAGACCGCCGAACTGGACGTGCTGCGCGACGAAGGCGAGGCATATGGCCGCAAGCTCGATGCCGCCGGCGTCGATGTCACGGTCACGCGCTACAACGGGCTGATCCATGACTATGGCCTGCTCAATGCCCTGGCGACGGTACCCGCGGTTGAATCGGCCATGCGTCAGGCGGGCGGCGAACTGGCCAGGCACCTGAAGTAATCACCGTATGGCAACGCTATGCCGCCGCGCTCATGCGGCGCCATGGGCAGCGTTGCCGCGCTCCGGCAAACAGTTGCTTACCGAACGAGAGGATCATCCATGCAGCATCAAGACACCACGCCCGTGCAGATTGCCGAGCTATTCTTTTCGCACTGGAACCATAACCGTATCGACGAGGCCCTGCTGATGCTGGCCGACGATGTCCTGTACGACAACGTGCCCTTTCCCGATATCGTCGGGCGCGACGCGGTGGGCGCCTTCCATCGCGGCTTTGGCGTCGGCACCGAGTTCCTGCTGGACTGGAAGGTGACGCATATCGCCGCGGCTGGCAATGTCGTCCTGAACGAGCGTATCGACATCTTCCGTCATCGCGACGGGGGGCCATCACACTGCCCGTGATGGGAACAATCACCGTGAAGGACGGGCGGATCACGGTGTGGCGCGACTACTTTGACCCGGCGGACTTCGACAGGCAGCTGGCAAGGATCCGCGGCGCGGCCACGGCCTAGCCGGCGTGCGGGCCGGCCCATCAGCTGGCCAGGAAGCGTTGCGCCAGGTTCTGCAGGCGGAACTGTTCCGTGACGAAATCGACAAACGCGCGCGTTTTTGCCGGCATCAGTTTCTGGCTCGTGAAGTACAGCGAGATCGCGCCCGCCTCCTCGTGCCAGCCGGGGAGCACCCGCACCAGCTCACCGGTTTCGAGATGGTGCATCACGTGGGGCATGGCCATCAGGCCGATCCCCATGTGCATCAGCACGCCGCGCACGAGCGCATCGGGATCGTTGACGGTCATGACGGCGCGCTGTTCGCCGGCCTGCGTTTCGCCGGCATCGTTCCGGAACATGCGCCGGACGACGCGGCCGCTGAACACGGAGCGCATCACCACGCCTTCATGCTCGATCAGATCGGCCGGCCTTGCCGGCGCCGTGCGGCCGCGCATGAACTGCGGCGTGGCGACTGCCACGATGTGCAGCCGCGACAGCTCGCGTGCGACGACGCCCGGCGGCAGGTCGAAGCCGCCGCCCACGGCCGCGTCGAAACCGTCGCGTATCAGGTCGACCTGCCGGTTGTCGAAATGCCAGTCGGGCACCACCGCAGGATAGCGCTGGACGAAGGCCGGCATCATCGGCAGCAGGAAGTCGGTGCCGAAGCGGTGCGCGGCGTTCAGTTTCAGCACCCCGGCCGGCTGGCCCGCCTTGGCTGTCACTTCGGCGATCGCACCCTGGATGCTGTCCAGGCCGCCCGATACGGCCTGCAGGAAGCGTTCTCCCGCTTCCGTCAGCGTCAGGCCGCGGGTGCTGCGCTGGAACAGGCGCACACCGAGGTTGCGTTCCAGTTGGGCCACGTTGCGGCTCACCGCCGCAGGCGTCAATGCCAGCCGGCGCGCCGCGGCCGAAAAGCTCGCCGACTCGGCGCTGCGGACGAAGGACTCCAGGTTCGACAGGGTTTCCACGGTTCGCTTTCAACGTTTGCTTGAAACTGATTATAGATGGCTCAGAGTACCGCTTGAAAGAGCAAGAATCCATACTTCTCTCATCAACCAACCACTTCGAAAGGAAATATCATGGACACGTCCCGCAAACTGCAAGGCAAGATCGCCATCGTCACCGGCGGCAGCCGCTCGATCGGCGCAGCGATCGCCCGGCGCCTGGCCGCCGACGGCGCCACCGTCGCCATCACCTACAACGCGTCGCCCGACCGCGCCAACGAAGTCGTCGCGGCCATCGAAGCGGCGGGCGGCAAGGCGATCGCCCTGCAGGCCGATGCCGGCAACCCGCAGGCCGTACGCGCCGCGGTGAACGGGGTCGCCGAACGCTTCGGTCACATCGACATTCTCGTCAACAACGCCGGCATCAGCGTGCTGGGCGCACCGGCGGACATCGCCTTCGAGGACTTCGAACGTATCCTGGCCGTGAACGTCACCGGCGTGTTCGTCGCCACGCAGGCAGCGCTGCGGCACATGGGCCAGGGCGGTCGCATCATCCACATCGGCAGCTCGATGGTGCAGTACGCGGCATTCCCGACCGCCTCCGCCTACACGCTGACGAAGGGCGCCGTGACCGGCTTCACGCGCGGCCTCGTGCGCGACCTGGGGCCGAAGGGCATCACCGTCAACACGGTGCACCCCGGCCCCACCGACAGCGACATGAACCCGGCCGACGGCGCAGTTGCCGATTTCGTCAAGCCCGGCATCGCGGTCGGCCGCTACGGCGAAGGGCGCGACATCGCCGCCGCGGTCAGCTACCTGGCCTCCGACGAAGCTTCATTCGTCAGCGGCGCCGAGCTGCTGGTCGACGGCGGCTTCACGGCCTGATCCCTTTTTAGATCGAGGAGAACAGCATGAAGATCGGAATCATCGGTGCCGGCGCGATCGGCACGGCCATTGCCCGCGCGCTCGCCAACGCCGGCATCGACGCCATCATCGCCAACCGTCGCGGCCCCGACTCGCTGGCGGCGCTGGAAGGCGAACTCGGTCCGCATATCCGTGCCGCGACGGTGCGCGAGGCCGCCAGTGCCGACATCGTCTTCCTGGCCGTGAACTGGTCGAAAATCCCGGATGCCGTGCGCGAACTGGGGCCGTGGGGCGGTCGCATCGTCATCGATGCCAACAATCCCATCGAGGCCCCGACATTCCGCCCGTTCGACCTGGGCGGGCGTGCATCCAGCGAAGTAGTGGCCGACCTGCTTCCTGGCGCCCGCCTGGTCAAGGCGTTCAACCACCTGCCGCCGGCATTGTTGGCCAGCGACCCGCGGGCGGAAGGCGGGCGGCGTGTGCTGTTCGTGGCCGGTGACAACGGGGAGGCGAAGGCCGAGGTACTGGAGCTGATCGAACGGATGGGCTTCTTCGGCATCGATCTGGGTACACTGGGGGGCGGTGGGCGCCTGTCGCAATTTCCCGGTGGGCCGCTGCCATCGTTGAATCTCGTGAAGTTCGACAAGGTTGCCGTGTAACTCTGGCCGCGTTGTGTCGCCCAGCTGCCTGGACTGGGGATCAAGAAGAGGCGCCACCAGCGAAGCACCAGGATTTTCCGGCTATCGCGGCAGACTTCGCGTGACGTATTGGCGCTCGCATGAGAGCGGGCCAAAGAATTCAGCACCAGTGGCCTGATTTTGTTTTTGGTATCTCAAGCGTTTCCGCACGACGCTGAGTGGCATTCCGGCTTTTTCTGTAATGGTGTGTTGGAGGAACGTGGATGGAACGTCTGCTGGTGGATTTTGTTGGCCCGATCAAGCTTGCTGTCGAAGTGCTGCATTACCGCAGCCCGGTGTTGACAGTCGACGATGCACGGCGGCTCAGCATTTTATATAGCGACGAGCGTCGCTGGCATCACAGGATGCTGAACCGGCTGCTTCACAAGCTGGTCGATTTCACCGATTGATTTCGGGTAGGGATGTGCAGCGCTGATTGCGATTCCCATCGCCGGACAACAAAAAACCCGCTACGCCTGGAGGCATGCGGGTTTCTGGATGCTGCTGGACTTCTTCGTATTCGTTCGTGGTGCGGGAACCGGAATCATAAATGCGTTTGAAGGCCGCATATTTGCTGGATCTACGGTTATGGATCAGAAAACATACCAACAGACATACCAACAAAATCTAGGGCTGCCCTCGGCTGGATCGTGTCAGATGCTGATCTGATATCGCACTCTAGTCCTGCGGCCGAGTGTCTTGCGGCGAGGTGGGGGTCTTCTCAAATTGAGGAGACTGGCTGAGTTAGCCTGGTGAGCACGTGCGATAGCAAGCTTGCATCGTAGATTACAGGCCGGGGCAAGAGAGTATGCAACTTCGATCTCCTGGCTCTCTGGCTTCCGAAAACTCGTTCGATTACCTCCCGTGGCATCCCTTCCAGCTCGAGCAAATGCCGACCGGCGGAGTACCCGTGCGCACTCTGAATTGTGATTGCTGCCTCAACAAGTGCGGCTCCTATGAAGTCTGAGCGGCGGCAGGTCAAAAGATCGTAATCTTGCATGTGCCCTCCTGCATTCACTATAGCTGGCTCTTGATGGCTTTGTGAGCTATTTTGCATTGCAATAAAATCCGACAAATTAATAGCCTTGAGTTGTGTTCTACAGCGATGCGATCACGCCTGAAGGGAGCAGAAAATCCCCAAAGGGCGCAAAGGGAGCACAGTTTTTTGTGTGTACCCTTCGGCGCTCTTTTTGCACCCTTCGACATGTACTGCTCTAGCTCTACAACAATTTCTTCCATTGTGCGGTGCAGCAGGATGGAAGCTGTAGCAGGCAATACGCCTAAGAGGCGTCAGCCGCGTTGCTTTTAAGTCAGCCGGTCGAGGGCGAAATGATCTTGGTATTTCTCAATCAATGCAAAAGGGATGCCAATTTCGGAAAGAATAAAGCCAATGACTATCAGTCTCATGCATTCAGAAACTTGTAACAGTTTAAGCGTAGTCAATTTGTTTATATAATTGAGAGGACGCCCAACATGAGCGATGTCGCCTCGTAAGTTGCCTATTGCCACGCCAAGTTTAGCTAAATCCGTACATGCAAGTGTTTCGCATAAAATTTCATGTAAATGTAATGAGCCAAATTTCTTTATTGGATATTCATATTTTTCTTTCGCAGGAACTTTATGTCTGACACTTATTGTCTCCATTTGCGAAGTCAGCAGTACTATGCTTCCGTAGATTTCTGAAATTGTGTAAACACGGGTTTCGTTTTGAAGGCTTGAGATTACAGTCGTATAGTCATTTTCTTTTGAGAACCAGCTTTGTATTACTTCGCGAAGGTTCACTTTGTTAGCGGTGATGGGCATGTGCCAGTGCGAAGTCGAACTTTTGCAAATTTCAACTGTTCTCGGATCTAGGATCGATGAGGTGTAGAGAGTCGCACTTCTTCGGCCTTCTTTGAACAACACTTCTGTCTGAGTTGGGTAAACCGGGGAATAGGTAAAGAGCGAAAAAATATTGGCTAGTCTGCGTATGTTGCTATGAGCTTCGGATAACGAAGTGCCGCTGTCAAATTTGATACTTACCCGGTATGCAAAACTATCTCGCCGGTAAAGCTCGTGACCATACTTTTCTTGGATGGTAGAAAATAATGCTTCTAGCTCCTGTAGTGCCTTTTCATTTGTACTATATAGAAGAGCTGTTACTTCATTTGCGAGCGGGGATAGCGATGCAGTCTGATGCATAGTAATCGAACCAAATGGTAGCGGCACTGAGATAGAGGCATCTGCTGAAAGAGGAATCTGGTGTACGGAGTGCTCAGGATAGAAGAACTCTTGCATATTACTCAAATCGAGATTAACGCTCTGAATGCTTTCGTCGAGGGTAATGTGTCTCCCCAGAATGAGAAATCTAAAGGCAACTCTACATCTGAACGACGGCGTTCCCATCTGTACACGCTTGATTGATCCGCTAAGTGAGAAGTCGCCGACAAGGCTACAGGATGAGCCATCTGATAGATGCCCGTGAAGGACTTCTCCATCACATAGCTGCTCTCGGCCAAGCAATGACGCATCGAGTTCGATGCCATTCGTAGGGGAGTAGTGCAACTCGCCAGCGAAACGGTTGTCGAACCCTCCCGGCACGAAGAACACGCCTGTCCAGCGTTGAGCATCCAGTAAGGTTTCCATCGTTTTCCCTGAGCAATTAATGCCTGAATAGTAACAGACACGAATTTTCTTAGTGGCGCAAGAGTGGCGCGCACCTCCCCGCAAACCCGCATGAACCCTCACTTCCACGATTATCATCAATCATCCGAGAAAGTCGAATTAGAGTAGGAGCGGTCTCTCATGCGTTAGCTACGATTCTATTTCGATTTTTTTTCGAGCGCGTCGTAAAGCTGCACTTTGACGCCTGTGCTCTTGCTTATGTCTAATAGACTGAGCATTTCTTATTTGCGCATGTGCTTTGTTCTTGGCATTAAATAGCTCTATGTAACAATTTCTGGACTCATCTAAAAAGTCAATTAATTGTTGCAAGTTCATTTTGATTTCCTCATTGCGCGCTGATGAAATCAATCCGCCTGCTGACAAAATTACACTGTCGGAGTCGGTCGTAAAAATCAGCCTCACCGAGTTATGGACAATAAGGTTCCGTTTGCTTGCTAATTTTCGGACTCTTTTAATTGAGTTGTTGAAGGCTAATTTTGAATCATCACTTAAGTCATCATGCGAGTCTAAAATTGTAGAAAGTAATTCTAGCCTCTTTTCCAGTAGGAGAGTTTTGCTAAATTCATGAAACGATGGTGAAAACCATTCAATAGTATCTAATGTAAGGTCTTCTATCTCGGTAAATGTTAATACGATATGACCGATATAGAACGCCCATTTATTTCTATCGGCCTCATGTTGCTTTTGCACTTTTTCTACATACGCGGCTGTAAACCGCTGCGGTCGCTTTTTAGTTGTTTCTGCCATAAAATTTACCGTAAGACTAATTGGATAGCTGATTTTCCTGAAAGTTTTTATGAGCGGCCGGCTTTATGCGCAGGCTATAACGCCAGTTATATTAAATAAAACAGAGCTTGACAATTTTGGTTCATCGCTCGTTTTCTGAATAGGGAGTTGCACACGCTGTATGTCTAAAGTAGATGTTATAAAGCGGTCCAGCGCTGCTGGACCGTTATGCGATTTGGGACCAACTGACAAAGGTACTGCTCCGCACTAAGGCATCTACTAGTTAGCTCAATTTTCTGATTAGAGATAGCCACGGCAGGGGCGAAATCACGCTCAACGATGGCGTACCTAGATATCCCCTATTGCCTCATTTTTATCTTCGTCCTTGTCTATCGAGTTCAATTCAGCTCTGGTCTGAGCATTTAGCGCTACTGTTTTAGATACTCGCTCGATCAAGTTGCGATAGTGTTGTCTTCTTTCTGATGCACTGAAATTGCCAGACTCAATTAGCGTAATGGCAGTTTCTAATGCTTCGTCTCCTAGTGGGGCCTTTCTTGCTAGCGCTCGAATAGTCTGGATATGCAAAAGTACAATTCCAATACTTCCCCAGCCGAGAATGGAAGATTCAAGAATCTGTTGAGGAACAGCGACGAATGCAGACAGTAAAATTACTAGGAATTTTGTTGCAAATCCAAGGGTCACGCCAAGCGAGGTTCGAGCAGGGTACTTAACAAAGATTATGTCTAAGGCCCTGCTTATTAGCAAACTTCCTTTATCTGCTGGTGCGCTCATAAACGGACGCCTTGCCAAAGGTTTGATGCTTGCTCAGAATTATAAGATTCTGGCACTAACGCTCGTTTGAAACCGCCGTTGGGGTCATTAAAGTCGATAGAATCTGAGTTTGCAATTAGAAAGTTAATCATCTCTCGCGCCTCGCTTTTATTCCCGCCGAAATATCCTCTGCGAATTCTATATGTCAAAACTAGGATTTTTGCTAATAAGAGGATGATGAGCCCAAAGGTGATCAGTAGAACGATCTTAAGATCGGCTACAGTGTACCCCTTGACTTGCGGAAAGTTCGATGCAGCTATCAGAACTATGGAGGGCAACAGGCTCACACCGGTAAGAAACAGCAGCGCACTCATGCACTTGTTTGTTACGCGGCGTAGATAGATTATAGATAGAGCAGCAGTTCGACGTCCGCTGATATTATCGATGGTAGACTGGAAAATTAGTTTGGCAGTCCGAGCGTTAATGAGGACGAAAATAATTGCGCCACATACCCCTAATGCGGCAATTCCGATTGTTGAGCTAAGATTCCAAAAGGTGCTGATGGTGCTTGTTATAGATAATCCAAAAACAATAATTAATTTTATTAGATCAATTTGCCGTCTCCTCTTGATGGAGAACAGCCGTAGTTTCAATAGCCATATTTTGAATATTGTCATCGTGTTTTCTCTTATCCGCTTTACCTTTTACGTGATGCCGATACCACTTCTTGGACACGAGCCGCCTATCTTGTCAGCACGACGGCTGTCGAAATGTCATAGGGCAGGTGGCTACGCTGGCTGTGTGACTGTGACTACACCTGATCATGACATGCCGAGGGCAGCCTTGCCATAGGCCGACGGTCGGAAGCGCAATCGCGATGACCTTTCTACACGAGCACGGCCACACTTTATGGCGACTATTACAGACACTGGCCACGAGCGACCGTGAAGCTTCTGGGCTACCTCTCTCAGCAAGTAAAATTCGCAGCCGCGTAACCACAAATCAACTGGCGCGAAAGTGGCGCAGAGCAGCCTGCAAACCCGCATGGATCCTCACTTCACTGATTATCAACAGTCATCGGCAAGTGTCGAGGCGATCCGCCCAGCCAGGGAGCGCACCCGATCGAGGTGCAAAAGCCTCCCGTGGCCCTTGTCCACCCATCAAATTACCCCTTCAAAGCACGGCCTCTACAGCCCAGCAATGCCCACTCTCGACCATCCCTCAATTTGAGGAGTGCTTACGAATCAAAGAGTTAAACCATTTATGACGTGCTGAGCTAGTCGCATGATGCCTCCTGCAGGCCTGCTGCCAGCGCGCAGCTGCGGTGGCCTCGACCTAGCGAAAGGGAGGGGGGTAGTCATTTCTCTGGAGTAACTTGGGCTGGACACCGCACTGTTCCTCACGCGCAGAAAATATCCCCCTTTGAGCTTTTGTTAATCAAATTAACCTCTATCTAACCTATTGATTTATATAAGGAAGTGGCCATTTGATTGTTAAAGCGGCTGTTAAAATTCAGCAAATGGGCTGTTAAAGTGGGCTGTTAATCAGCAAATGGTTTAACAGCGCTGTTAAACCTGCCGAACGACTGCAGCGGCGCCTGGTCGGCACCGTCGCCAGCACCCGGCTCGTCAACGGCCTGCACTTGGTAGCCAGACACTGGAATCGAGCCGCAGCACGCGCTAAGCCGACGTCGACGCGATGCCGCAGCAGCTGGCAACGACCTGCTGACTTTTCAGCCGGTTGTAGGCGCGGCATAGACTGGTCCACCGTCAGCCTGCGTCCTGTTGCCGGCGCCCGACAAGGCCCGCAGCCCCGACGGCGAGCAACGGCACACCCGGCACGCCGGCATCGCTGCCAGCTCCGGCTAGGTCGCGATGTGCCTGCACTTAGTCACCGCCCCCTCCCCCGGCGCAGCGCCGGCAGGCATCCTCCGATCGCCAGCGGCTGCGCGGTTGCCAGCACCGGCGCGGCGACACCGCCGCGAGCAACAGCACACCCGGCATGCCGGTATCGGCCCCGTGGCTAGCTCCGCCCGGTCCACCGCCAGCCTGCATCTCGTCGCCAGCATCGGGCAATGGCCGCGGCCTCGGCGGTGCGCATCAGCACACCCGGCATGGCCAGCATCGCTGCCAGCTCCGGCCAAGCCGCGATGCGCCTGCACCTGGTCACCGGTACCCGGCGCGGCGCGGCGCACCGCCGCGAGTAGCAGCACACCCGGCATGCCGGCATCGGCCCCGTGGCCAGCTCCGCCCGGTCTACCGCCAGCTTGCGTCCTGTCGCCAGCACCCGGCAATGCCTGCAGCCTTGGAGGCTCGCGCCGGCACATCCGGCACTCCGGCATCAGCCCCAGAGGCAGCTCCGGCCAGCAGCTATGTGTCTGCGCTTGGTCGCTAGAGCGTTTTGGGGGGGCAGCTCGTATATCCGGCCGCAACTCTGCACTTCTCCGTGGCGCGACCCGTGAAAAGTGGCCGTAAAAACCTGTCTCGGGTAAAGTTCACTCTGATCAGAATTGCTGCTGAGCGAAATCATCCTTTTCTTGGATATATACAGTGTTTATGTAGTGAATTTTTCTAATATTTCATATATGAATAAGAAATCTAAACCTAGACCTCTCTGGAACATTAAACGTGAGAATATTTTTCTGCCACTTGCAGAGGCTATATTTGTCGATCATCTAGGCGGCAAAGATAATTTCGAGACTTTTTACGCAGGATTAACAGATGTTGAAAAGGATCTTTTCTTGGGCATTGCATCTAAATATTCCTCACTTGTTAAGCATGGAGATTGGCATGTTAATTGGGAAGATTGTAATCCAGTAATAGACTACTTCACTAATTCTTTTAAAATAGTTTCGCTATTTGCGCTGATTGAATCGCTGTCTTCTGAGAAGCATGAAGATTTCTACGAATGGATTAAAAAAGAAGAAGGTGATGTATTCCCGATAAATGATAAATCAAAACTGAAATCGCTTTATGAAAGTTATAAGCTTTCATATGGGTCAATTCGTCGGTGCGTAAGTTTTTTTGAGCGACTTTCGCCGGCCCGGCAAGCCCGATTAAGGTCTGGGTTCAAGCTAAATGGGGAGCCGGCTTCTGATATAAAGGTTGTGGCCCAATATCTATATAATCTTCGGAGTAAATTCGTTCATGAATGTGAACTAGTCTTGGAAATTGCGAGCATTCCAGTAATGTCCCGGCACAAAAGCGCGGTGACTTTTACTGATATTTCGATTCCCATCCTTCTCCAAGCATTTGAAGAGGGAGTGCTCGCATATTTTAGTAGCACTCCACCATCGAAATAGAAGCCAATAACATCTACAGCATGACTCCAGTCGCCCCACCAGCACCGCGGCGCGCGTAAGCCGATCCCATCAGCGCACCTGGTCGCCGGCACTGGTCATGGCCGCGCAGGTACTCGGCACGCCATCGAGCGGCCACCCTGGCGGCATTCGCAAGTCCGGCGCGGCGACGGCAAGTACCCCACGGTCGACAGCGGCCTACGCCTGCGTGGCGCGTCAACGCGGCAGCAAGCAGCAGCACGCTGGCCCGCCGGCATTGGCACCGCTGCCAGCTCCGGTCCGCGATGGGACTGTGCCCGGCCGCCAGCTCCTGGAACTACATCGAGCGGCTGCGCCCAGGCCCTCCACCCAAGGCCGCGCATGGGGACGATGATCTGACGAACGGTGCACGCTCTAAGCACGCAGCGTGCCCCAAGCGTGCACGACAGGCGAACGAAGTACGTCACATCAACAGTCCGACGAGGCGCTAGCACTTGGTGCGGCGAGCAGCTGTGCATCGGCATGCCGGCATGGTCACTACGGCCAGCTCTGGCCGGTCCGCTATGGGCCTGCGCCTGTTCGGCAGCACCCGGCACGGCATTGAGCGGTCGCGCCTTGGGCAGCATCAGCCAGTCTGGCGCGGCGCCAGCTGGCATACTGCGTTCGATGGCGGCCTGTGCGGTCGTCAGCACCTGGCGCGGCGACACGGCAGCGAGCAGTAACACGTCGGGCATGCCGGCATCGGCACCATGGCCATGGCCCGCCGGGCTACCGTCGACCTGCCCCTCGTCGCCGGAATCTGGTTCGGCACGACGGCCGGCAGCAAGCCGCGGAGGCCTGGGCCACACCCAAAGCTGTACGTGAGGCCCAACCGTCTGGCGAATGGTGCACGAGTGGTAGCACGCAGCGTGCTCCAGACGTGCACGTATCACTAGCGCGGTCGAAACTTCGTTGTTAGTCTGCCTCCTGTCTCCATCAGCTCTATGGCGTTGGGGATCTCCATCGTCACACGGGCACGTTGCTGATCGGTCAATGATGCGTAGAGCAGACCTAAATTGTTCCGCGTCTTTTCGATGTCAGCCCAGGAATCGGCATGCTTGGATTTAGCTACTTTCTGCTCGATCTCTAGTTGGCGGCGGCGGCGGTCAAGATCGTAACGATCCCTACTCGCCTGGACCTGTTCAGCAGCGAGCGCCGCTTTTTGTTGCTCCAGTTCCCAAGCCCTGCGAGACATGCGAGAGCGGCCAGGCCCAAGGCGAGCCAGTGCAAAAGGCCCGCAGATTGCTTCATGTACCCAGTCCTGCCATGCGGACATTGCGGCGTTGAAGGCGCTGCGGATTTTGTTTCCCGACGCTTTCCGAGCTTCGCGGCTTGCCTCGTAACCGTCATGGACCTTGCCGAACGACTCACCAGGCCGCGGCACCAGATAGAAATGCACGTGAGGATGTCGCTCATCGAGATGCTCGAGCACACAGCGCAGCCGGTCGGCGTAGCGCACCTGCAGCTCGCGAATGGCGTGGTCGCGGAACCTGGGCCATTCATTGATCCGATCGCGCGGGAAGGAGATCACGCCCGCAGCCAAGCTGGGGGAGTCGGCGCGTGCTTTTCTCACCGCGTTCGCACCGCTTTTCAACCGCACGCTCACTTTCTGGCCCTCGATGAAGGTCTCGATCGCCTCGGTAATCATGTCGATCGAGCCATAGCAGATCGTCGGCGGCGCGGGGCGGGACACGTGGTTGCAATGACCCGGCTTCCGCGTGGCCTCGGCCAGGATCTCGGCATTACTCCATCCGCGCCCCTTTGGGTGCCGTGGTTGCTCGTGCCGGTCGCCCGGCTTTTTGGTGCGCCAACACTGCTAAACCAGTCGATGTGGGCGAATTGAAATCCTGTGGTCATTCATGCCTCCATGCAACAATCGTAGCACTTCGAAGGCAAGGGATTTGCTAAGTCTAGTGACCGACTAGACATAGCAAGCTATGTTATCGGCCCTTCGGGGAGTCCGGCAGCGGCCGGAAAATATGTCGAGGCAGAATAGCCGGTAAACGCTGTCGATGAAGTTGCCTGTCGCGCCTCCGCAAGCATTGAGGTCGGGGCCACAGGCTCTCGGGGTTTTCCCACTCGCCGAGTAACGGTGCGCGAACTCGCTTCGCTTAAGCTGCTGGGTTCTGGTACGCCTTGATTGCACCGCCCACGTCGACATAGGCGCCACCAGTGCGGGCAAAGCCGAGCATGCCGATCTGCCCGTTCAGTACTAGTGCGCTATCCGTCATGCGCCTGATGTCGAGGCCAAGCACATCACGGATCACATAGGCACTAAAGTCACCGAACAGAATGGACTTGGCATTAGCGGCCATGATGGGCATGTCGTTGTTGATCGTGACCGGGTATCCCTTCAGGCGCTCCACCAGGTCGGCGCCACGCTCCACCAAGTGAAGTGGATAGCCGGCCGAGTCCTTCAGCTTCTTGATGCTGCGCAGGGTCTGCTCGTGCATCATCCAGCCGCAGGACGGGCTGAGGCGGTAGGCCTCGTCCACGCTAAAGACCAAGTCCTCGAGGTCGTCATCGGTGACGGTCATGAACTGGCCCGCGGCGCCGATTCGGCCAAGGCTGGCGGCGCCTACGATGCCGATCGGCTCCTTGCCGTAGTTCGGGTCTGTCGACACCGCCGTGCCGATACCGATCGTGAGTTTCCTGTTAGTGATGCGGCCGATGCGCGCGGCAATCCGGTTCTCGACAAACCCGGGAAAGTCGGCACCAGCGTCTTGCCACAGTTCGAATGGGATGCGGATCAGCTTGGAGCCGTACTTGAACACGTGGATGGGCGTCCGGCCAAAGGTGGGGTCTTGCGATGCGCTAGGGGCGTTCTGTTCCAGTTGCTCGCCGATCTCGGTGCGGCCGTCGCTATTCGGCCACCCCAGCTCGCCGCTCGTCTGGGTGGTAATGACAGTGCAGACACGGCGCATTGCCGAGTAGGTCTTTAGCGCATCCGCGATGCTTTCGGCGACGGGCGTTGGAACTGCCATGCCGGCCTGCGTCGGCGTTGCTTCGAAAATTGCGTTCCAAAATTTGACGCGTTCCTGATTCTCGATCTTCATTGCTACATCCCTTCAAAGTAAGCCGGGAACGTCCCGGTGTGTGGTTATCTGCTGCGGGCTTTCATACGCGCTATGTCCTATTGGGTGCCGCGCGGCTTGGATTTCGTACGTGTTACCCCACGTACTCTCGCGCGTCGCGCGTCCAGTAGTAGGCGCGCGTGCCTTGATTGTTGCTAGGGTCAAGTTCCGCCGGCTGGTCGAACAGCATCACGGGCAAGGCGCCGCAGTAACCCAGCCCTTCCAGTTCATTCCGGAAGTCGTACTCCGCCTTATTCGCGTTGTGCAGCTCCTCCACTGCCGCAAGCAGGCGTTTGACCACTGCCTTATGCTCGGTGATGAAGTGCTGGGCAGCTTCTGCGCTGAGCGTTCGCTCCACTTGGTCGACGATCGTGCTCTGTGCCTTTCCTGCGGCCTCGAGCGCGGCGATGAGCCTGCTCTTGGTCTGGATCTGGTCGGACAGCGACTCCAGTGACCCTGCCCCCGAAATCATTGCCTCCGCTTTTTGGATGGCATGCTCAACTCCGGTTTCCTGTTTCTCGTCCGGATTGATGCTCTTCGTGTACTCGATCCGGAGCGCGTTCAGCTTCTCCTGTTCCGACTGCAGTTGCGTACGGAATTGACTGAGTTTGGCCAGGGCCTCGCGGTGGCTCGGATGGTCACGCAGATGTGGATAGGCAGAAGCTTTGTTTGCGGTTTTCATGGCTTTCCTTTTCAGTTATTGGACTGCACCGCCGTTGTGCCGGCGTTGCTTGATGCTGGTTCGGGAGTAGCTCCCGTTTGCTGACACCAGCGGGCCCGCTTGTAAGCCGCGGGGTGCGGCTTCAAGTCAAATGCGGAGACAGTGAGAAGCCGCGACACCGATGAAGCAAATCGACCAAGTCAGCTGGCAGGGCAGGGCCAGCGATAGTGGCCTTCGAGCGGTTCCCGCATCGCCAAGCCTTTACGCTGCCGTACAGGTTTGCGCATTCCAAGCAGATGCGGCGCTCATGCTGTTGCGCGTCACGGATCGCCAGGCGCCGCGCGATTGGCTCGGCCGCGTGCTGTGGCAAGCCATGCTGTTGGAACACCATGACGCGCGCGGCGAACAGTTGTGCACGATCGCTGGCCAGGTATGCGAGCAGTTCGTTCTTGTGGTCTTTCAGGACCGGCCGCCAGGTATCGACGGTTTGCGGCGCGCCTGTTACCACCAGCTGGCCGCCGTCGGCCGATATCGCCAGGCCATCAGCGCGGCATTGTTCGATGACGGTTTCGACGCTCATATGGCCTCGCGGACGATGGTTTGCGCGGCTGGACCTGCTGATTTTTCAGCTCCTCCAACTGCCGAAGGGAACATAAAAGTGTGTGAAGGGAGCGAAGGGAGCACGGTTTTTTGTGTGTGCTGTTCCGCACTCTTCGTGCTCTCTTCGGGTATCGTTTGGTGGGACGACACCGGCAGGCGCCACACCCACGGGCCGCCCATGCTCAATTTTGAGGACTCGATGCCCAGCTCTTTTTTCAGGCGTTTTGCCGTGTCCCATGAGTGGCCGGCATCGCGCACTTCGACCTGCAGCAGCTTTACCGCCATCGAACCTCCGGCATCCTTGATCGTGTCGATCAGCATGTGTTTGAGCTCGTCTCGCGTGCTGCTGTCGCCATCCTCGTCTACTTCGACTTCCCCGAGAATTTCGCGCGCCGTGCCCTCGATAATTCCATCCCATACTGCATGCGTCGCTACGATGCCGCCATCGAGCGTCACCAGGTCGAGGTTGTACGCCACGCCGCCATCATCAGGAGCGATGTTCGATTTCGCACGGGCGAGTACGCGGCGGCTGCCGTCATCCTCTTTTGCCGTCACCAGCACCATGCGCGCCAGTGCACCAAAGGCCTGCGAGCCGATTACGCGGTCTTGCGGATCGCGGCCGGCGCCGCCTTTGGCAAAGTGCGTAATGCCAATAACGGCGCAGTCGTGCGCTTCGGCGAAATCGACCACCGCCTGCAAGCTACGGCGCACGTCATTGGCGCGATGCATGTCACCGGCAACGGCTGACACGATCGGATCGATCAGCAGCAAGCTGACACCGCCCATGACGCTCACCGCGCGGTGAAGCTCCGCTATATCCTGTGCCGGATCGAACGGCACGCTCTGGCCATCCTGCGCGATGCCTTCAATGAAGTGGCAGCGACTGAGGTCCGCGCCGGAGGCCATCAGGCGTGGCACGAGGGTGTCGTCGGCGACGTCCTCGCTTGACCAGATCAACACATTGCCGCGCTGCTTGTGCACAGTGCCGTCTGGCCAGCGGCCGCCGCCGGTAATCACCGCGGCGAGGGCAAGTGCGAGCGTGGTCTTGCCCGTGCCGGCGGCGCCGGCCAGAATGGTCAGCTTGCCAGCCGGGAGCCAGCCAGGCCACAGCCAGTTGATGGCCTGCGGCCGGATATCGGCGCCGCAACGAATCTGCACCGTTCGCTCGCCGCTTTGCTTCGATCGATCAAACGGCATCGCTACCTGCTTCGCTTTCTCCAGCAGCTCCCGCGCCTGGCGCGCGCCGTCGTCCTCTTTGCCGAGCTTGAAGCCCGAAACGTTCTCAGTCATCGTATTTTTTGCATTCATGGTTTCGCCAGCTTGAGGTACGCTGTCCGTTTATGGTCGCTATCGACCAGCAGCAGCCGGCGCGGCCGGGCGCGGTAGAGGCGATCCGACAGCGTGCGCAGCTGGCCGTAGCGGATCAGGTCGCCAGGGAAGAGCAGCACCACGTCGAGGCCGGCAACCGCCGCGCATTCGCTTTCGGACGGCAGGCGCGCTGGGTCGATCTCGATCGCGTTGGCCTTGAGCGGCCGGAACCCGATGCCGAGCCAGATCGTGCCGTCAGCTGGCGCAAGCCCGTGTTCAGCGCGGATCCGCGCGAGTTCGGCAAGCGTGCTCATGGCGTGCCTCCAAACTCCGGCGGTTCGATCGCATTGCCGAGGTTTTCGGAGAGCTCGCGGACAAACTGGGCTTCTACCGCCAGGTGCGCGATCAGCTCGCCAAGGCCCATGAGGATTCGCGGCTCGATGCCGCTTTGGGCATCGGTGCCGGCGGCCAAGAGCACGCTGCCCAGCGCCTCGATACCGCGCAGCAGTGTCGTGCTGGCATTGTCGGCGTGGTTGCGTGCGGCCTGAACGATCAAGCGTTGATCCAGTGCCAAGTGCTCCGCGGCGAGAAGGTTCTCGGGCAACTTCCGGAGGAGGTGGCCCAGCTCATACGCGGCACGGTCGGCGCGGGCGAAGTGAGGGTTGTGCTTGGAGCTCATGCTGCCTCCTTGCAGGCGACGGTTTCGGCCATGTGGCGCATCTTGCGCTCTGCGTCCGCCGCGAGCATTCGCGCGGAGACGATCGCCAGGCGCAGCAGGTTTTCCGTATCGATGCGATCGAGAACCGGCGGCGTTTCCGTGCCCGGGTCGGCCATGGTATTGGCATGGCGTTCCATGTTGCTGGAGTTGACCAGCTGGAGGCACGTCTCGATTCCGCGGCTGACATCCATCGTCAGCGCTATGAATGCGGCGCAGTCGTGGCCTCCTGCCCCCGGGCTTGTCCATGAAAAAGGCTGGTGCAGCGCCGGCACGTCGCGGCGGTCGATCTGCGCGGCGCTCATGCTGCGCCTCCAACGGTCGAGGTGGTTGCGCGCCAGATGCCGTGGCCTTCGGCCAGGCCGGCATGGTATGCGTCGTCCTGGGCAGTGCCAGGCTCGTAGAGGTGGGGGATTCGTTTGCCTTCGATGCGATAGGCGAGGGCTGCGCGCACGCCGGCCTTGTATTCCGGACTACGGGGATCGCGGGGCTTGCTGAATGCTGCGTGGTAAAGGTGGTCGACGGACAGCGGGCGGCTGTTGTCGGAGGTGTTTTGTTGGGGTGTGACGGTGCCTGGCATAGCGCCTCCTGTGCAGTTGGAAAACCGCGCTCCCCGTCGCCAAACGGGTGGAGCGGCAAATGGTGGGGTTGGCGAACCGGCGCACAGGAGTACCGGCATACCCGAAGGTATCCCCACCACCGCCGCTCCATAGGAGATGCAATGGCTCGGACAAAAAAATACCGCCAAGTGGCGGTGCGTCCGCCTGCACAATTCGAGTCGCCAAACCCGGTCGCGTTTTTGTCCGCGACATAGTCAGAATAGGGCTGTAGGTATACCGCTGTCAAGAATTGATTGAGCGGTGCTGGTGCCTTGTACGCATTTTGGTGCGCTGCATAAGGACAGTGGAGGCTTGGGAACCAGTACCGAAAGACGCAAAGGGGGCGCGAAGAATGCAGAAGAGCACATGCAAAAAAACGCGCCCCCTTTGCACCCTTCGGAGCTTTTTTGCTCCCTTCGGGTGTAGTTTGCGTGTCAAAACTCACTGTACACCGCCGTCGCAGGCTGCACCTTTTGCGCGCTGCACAATGAATGCCTCGACCTCATCCGCGTCCCAAACGGTGACGGACCGGCCCAGCTTGAACGGTTTGGGGAACTTACCCTCGCGAACCCAGCGCCAAACAGTGGCCGGGCTAACAGGCAGTTTGCCAGGCTTGCCTTTGGTAGTGGCAAGCTCAGCTAAGCGGATTACTCGTTGTGGCATTTGGTGAACTCCAGTGGTACGCCGTAGCGCAATGGAGCTCACTATCTTAGATTTTCCTCTTCAACAGAAGCCTATCTGCCGGGGAAGAGGAAGGGGTGGCGGCTGGCTGTAACAGATGCGCCAAACGCTACAGTGTGCCGGCAGACTGCTTTTTCCAAAGACTCATCCAGCTGCGCACAGTTCTAAATTTCACTGGCACGAGCTTGCCGGCAATTGCTAAGGCTGCATCGTCCATGCTGTTGTACTGCATCATATTTTTATCACACCACTCAAAGACATTTTTCTTTAACGCACGGTTTTCTACGTGTGCAGCGTCTGCCCCTTTGCGACCTAAAGCCGACATCGCGGACTGGACGGTTTCAACCTGAGGAGCGGAGCGGTTCGCCAAAAAATGAGCATAGCCCAATGCTTGACTGGCCTTAACTAAGCACTCTGCCTCATGCATGAGAACTTGCTCCCGAGACCAACCGAAGTTATTGAGGCCACGCTTTGGCATGGGCCCGCGCTCGTGAAGATTCTCGGTCACGAGGTATACGCCATAGGCTGCCATATGCTCGACGGAGCTTATAGAGCGCGGTACACCTGCTGGAATTTCTAGACCAAAGTCGCCGTAGTACTTCCCATCGTCGGCCATTAACCACTCGATGTCCAAAACCCATCCTTCCAAGAGCATGCCCAACAATGAAGCTACCGGCAGGTAATCTTCATCTTCGCCAATCGGGCTGAGTACCGCATCAAGTTCATTCCCCAAGTTGTAGCAAACGTACTCTGCAAACGTGTTTTCTTCGATGAAGAACTCGCGTAAGTCGCCTTCGATGAGTTGTGCATACAGGTCAGTGTTCATACGGATTTGAATAATTTGTTATAAACGAATGGAATCCAGATAGTCAGCCCAGCGCTGCATCATCGTGCGGCGGGCCGGCAGATGAGACGTCCGGTTATAGGCGCGGCCGTTCGCATCACGGACGGCGTGTGCCAGCTGGTGCTCGATAAGGTCTGGCCGCTCCCCGAGCACCTCATCAAGAATCGTCCGTGCCATTGCCCGGAATCCGTGGGCCGTCATCACTTCTTTGCTGTAGCCCATACCGCGCAAGGCGGCGTTGACAGTGTTCTCGCTCATGCAGCGTTCACCGGTCCGGATGCTTGGGAAAACAAACCGGCCGTGTCCCGTCAGCGCGTGCAGGCCGCGCAAAATCTCTACCGCCTGGACGGCCAGTGGCACGATGTGATCCTGGCCCATCTTCATTTTGGAACCTGGGATGCGCCACTCTGCCGCCGCCAAGTCGACTTCCGCCCACTCGGCGGCGCGCAACTCACCGGGACGTGCGAACAGCAGCGGGGAGAGCTTGAGGGCTGCTGCAGCGTATGGATGGCCGGTATAGGCGTGGATTGACCGCAGCAGGGCGCCGGCCTGCGCCGGCTCTGTGATCGCGGCGAAGTGGGCCTTCGGCACCGCGGACAGAGCGCCGCGCAGATCCGCCGTCACGTCGCGTTCGACCAGGCCGCCAGCGACGGCAAAGCGGAACACTTGGCCGCAGAGCTGCTTGATCTTGTGCGCGGACTCCAGGGCGCCGCGTGCCTCGATCTTCTGCAGCGCAGCCAGCACGTCACGCGGGCCGATCTCGGATATCGGTAACCTGCCGATCGACGGAAACACGTTCTTCTCCAGCCAGTTGGAGTTCTTCTCCTGGGTGCTGGCAGCCCGGTTCGCGGCGGTCTTGGCCAACCAGGTGCGTGCAACAGTCTCAAACGTGCTTTCCGCCGCCGTAGCGCGCGCCGCGCGCTCGTCGCGTTTCGCCTGCATCGGGTCGATGCCACTGGCCAGCAGGGCCCGCGCGTCATCGCGCAAGCGCCTGGCGGCGGCCAAGGGGACAGCAGGGTAGACGCCGAGAGCGAGCAGGCGCTGCTTGCCATGCAGGCGGTAGCTCATGCGCCAGTACTTGCCGGCGGCGTTGACGAAGAGGTACAGCGCCTGGCCGTCCGTGTGCTTGTCGCCGGCCGGGTTGCCGCTGTGCTTGACCTGCTTAACAAATGTGTCGGTGAGGGGCATGTTGGTAGCTCGATGTTGGTAGTCTGTCAGGTACCAACAAAAGTACCAACAAACTACTGAGCTGTGATGCTACTTTGTGAGACAGCATGAGGCAACAAAAAACCCGCAATGCCTTGAAAACATGCGGGTTTTGAGCTTTTATGATGCTGTGTGATACAGGTGGGTGGTGCCGGGAACCGGAATCGAACCGGTACGCCTTGCGGCGCGGGATTTTGAGTCCCGTGCGTCTACCTATTCCGCCATCCCGGCAACGCGCCGTGCATTATCACTGATTTGTACAGTCGCGGCAACCCTGGTCAGCCGTAACGGAACCGTGCCTGTCCGGCAACGGTGGCCGAAACCGGTTGGCGTATCATTTCGCCAGTGCCGACGGCAGCCGACGCCGCCCGCCGGGCTCACATGAAGAACAACAGATCGCGACATCATCCTCGGCAAGCCGCTGGCGAAAGACCCTGCTACCCGACGACAGAGGCACGGGCAGGGAAGACCGCCCACGTTGCCCGAACCGGAAAGCGAATCCGATAGCACATCCATGCCGCCCGGAAGACAAGCCAGTATTGCGTAGCCGCTCTTCCCATGGCGACGGACGCTCCACATGGGTATCATCTCCCTGCCGGCGGTTTTCACGGTACGTTTTCCCAGTCGCACCAACCAGCACAAAGCCAAGAACATGTCCGCATCGCTACTGCCCGAACCGCCCGGCACAGCCGCCGATCCACTGCCCCTGCTGAACCCGTATCCGAACGTCAGCGTCGTGCCGATCTTCGACGGTCACCAGTGCGTCGTCGTCGACGACTTCATGCTCGAACCGGAAGCACTGGTCGATTTCGCGGTACGCAACCACGCGTTTTTCGTGAAAGCACCGGGCAATTATTACCCCGGTCCGGAATTCCCGCTCGGCGGCGCCATGGCGGCACGCATTCACGACAGCTTCCTCCTGCATGCCCGCGCGCCGCTCAAGGTGCGGCGGGTCGTCAGCATGCTGAGCCGCCTGTCGCTGGTGACCCATCGCCCCGAGCAGGTGCTGCCGGGCCAGCGCCTGCCGCACCGTGACACCGCCGGACTGCCCGCGGGCCAGGAAATGGCGGCCATGGTGCTGTATCTTTTCAAGGATGAGCGCCATGGCGGCACCAGCTTTTTCAAGCCGAAGGTGCCGCTCCCGGAGATCACGGCGCTGCTGCATGAACTGCGGCGCCAGGAGCGGGCCGGCGAAGCGGCGACGGCGGATGTGCCATCGACTTTCGCGATCGGTTCGACCCGCCATTTCGAGAAGGTACTGACGATACCGCCGCGCTACAACCGGGCGATTTTCTACAACGGCGAACTGTTTCATTCGGGTGATCTGCACTCTCCCGAACTGATGACGAACGATCCGCGCACAGGACGCCTGACGGCCAATGCCTTCTTCCACGTGCGGATGGCCACGGGCTGAAGCCGAGGCGTCCGCAGGAGCACGGAACGACCTGCCTGATCCGCGATCCCGACCCACAAGCCCCCTGAACTGGTAGCCCGCCGCCGTCCCGGACATTCATGCGGGCCACCTCGACGTTGTGCCCCTGCGATTGCCGTTCCATCCGGGGCCCGCTGCATTTCATCCCCACTTTTCTACGCTTCATCGCTTCCCGCTGCCTTCCCGAAGTTGTCTTTGTTACCTTGTACCCGTCGCCGCACATTACAGAAAATCGGCAACGCCCTGGAAACCACTTCGGAGAATCAAAATGAAAAAATCGTTTATCGGCGCAGCAGTCGTCCTCAGCTTCCTGATCCCTGCCGCAGCCCAGGCCCAGTCCCCAGCACAGGCGCAGGACCAGGCCAGCATTTCCGTTACCGCACCACGCCAGTCCTACACGCTGGGTGCCAATGAATTCACCGAATTCGCCAACATGTACGCATTGAGCAACGGCCAGGTGGCCCAGTTCGTCCAGCGCGGCAACCACTACTACGTGCAACTGAAAGACACGGTGCGTTCGATGCAGCGCGCCGAGAACAGCACCAAGAAAATGGTGGCAACGCGGCTGCGTCCGGTCGGTCCCGGCGCCTTCGTCACCGACAGCGGTGCCGAGCTGAGCTTCCGCGACAATGGCGAGGAAGTGCGCATCAGCGGCTTCGAGCGGCTGCCGGATGCCCGCGTGGCCGCCGCGCAAACCAACGTGCTGATGGTCGCCCGCCGCTGATCCAGCAATGCGCTCCGCACGACAAAAGGCCCGCATCAGCGGGCCTTGTCGTATCTGAACCGGGGAGCTTACGCTGCCAGGCGCAGCGGTGCCGGATCGAGGCGTTCGTGCAGCAGCGTGAACACGTCGTCCTTGGTCAGCACGTAGCGTTCCATCAGCACGTCCTTCAGCGATTCCATCACGTCGCGGTAGTCGCCGATCGATTTCAGCGTTTCGCTGTACAGCTCGTCCGCCTTGGCTTCCACCTGCACCAGCGTGTGCTCGCCGCTCGTGTCGTTCTTGAACTGGCTGTAGTCCAGCTTGGAACGGGAATACATCGACAGGCTGTTGACCATTGTGTGCAGCATCGAGGTCGCCTTCTGGATGTCGTTCTGGCTGCCCACCGAGATGCCGCGGGCGCCGTAGAACAGCTCTTCCGCCGCAACGCCGCCGTAGAGCTGCATCACGTCGCGTTCCAGTTCTTCCAGCGTGCGCAGCGACATGTCGTCGCCGGCGGAGAGCACGTAGCCCAGCGCGTTCAGCTTCGACACCGATTCCGTGCTGATCTTCAGCAGGTGCGATTTTTCCTTCACTTCGTCCAGCGTCAGGCCGGCCCGCAGGTAAGGGTCGATCTGCATGAAGAAGTGGCCCAGTTCGTGCAGGGCGATGCGCTCGCGCTGGCGGGTCTTCTCGGCCGTGGTGGCGCGGTCGGTCAGGCCGATCGTGGCGCGCTCGAAGGCGCGGAACATCAGCTCGGTGTTGATCACCAGCTTGTCCTGGATCGACAGCAGCGAGGCGCGGTCGACCACGGTTTCCAGCAGCGCCGGCGACAGGTTCTGGGTGATTTCGGCCACCTGGTCCAGGTTCATGTCGTTCCAGTCCACCAGGCCGTCTTCCTTGCGCTTCAGGAACGAGCTCAGCAGTTCCTTGCGCTCGGCCTTGTTCGGCAGGCGGAAGTTGATCTTCACCGAGAAGCGGCGCAGCATCGCTTCGTCCATCTGCGAATTGTTGTCGTCGAAGTTCGACGCCACCACCCAGATCACGCCCTTGCCTTCTTCGCTCTTCACGCCGTCCAGCAGGCCCAGCAGGGTGTTGGCGGTGTCGTCTTCCCACTTCTTCTCGCCGCGGCCGCGGGGCATGAACAGCGCCTGCGCTTCGTCGAGGAAGATGATGCAGTTGCCGCGTGCGGCGGCCTTGCGGTACAGCGCGTTCAGCGCCTTCGAACCGCCGCCGATGTAGCCCGATTCCAGTGCCGAGCCGGAGGCCGAGATCAGCGGGTAGCCCAGGCGCTTGGCCAGGTAGCCGGCCAGCTTGGTTTTACCCGTGCCGGCGGGGCCCGTCAGCATCACGTTGAACGGCTTGTCGATGTTGTGCTGCTTGTAGACCGCGCGGTTGCGGATCATGTCTTCCAGGTGCAGCACTTCCTGCTTGATGTCTTCCATGCCGATCAGGTCGTCCATCGAACCCTTCAGCTTGTCCGGGGTGATGACGGAAGCGGCGGCGCCGCCCATGCCGGGAATGCCGAACTTCAGCACGAACAGCAGCAGCACCACGAGGAAGATGTCGAACGCATGGCGCTGCACGAAGGCGGTCACGCCGGCCATCGTGCCGCCGTCGTCCTGCAGCACGGCCTTGTGCTCGGACAGGTATTCTTCCTTGGCGATCGCGTACGGCAGGTTATTGCGCAGCAGGACTTCGCGCTCCAGGCTCAGGTGGGAGGTGCTGGGCACCTTCACCACGTGCAGCTGGGCCGAATCCTTGAACTTGTAGATATAGCGGGGCGAGTCCGACAGCGGGCGGGCGATCAGCAGGTAATCGAGCCGCGCACGCTGGCCCACGAGGGCCGTGATTTCCGAAATGTTCTGGGAGCGGACCACCGGGCTGGTGTCCTGCGTTACTTCGGTGCGGATGACAGCGAAAACCACTGCTGCAACGGCCAGCACGACGAGGGCGAGGCGCACCCAGGTGTTCTTGAGCGCAAGCTGAAGTTTATAGAAATTGAACATGGGCAGACTCGATAAAACAGACACGGATGATTATTGTTGCTGGAACCGAAAGCGCGTTTGTGCGGCGTTTTCAGTTTCAACTGGCGATCCGGCACGCGAGGTGGGGCACTGCCGGGTGTGTCGTCGGGCGGGGCACGGGCTCTGCCTTGATGGCAGCTTGTATATGATGACCTGTAGGCGGTCTTTAATGCCGAGCGGCAACGTAGCGTATATGTGGACTATACCGGCCTCCACAAGCTTTGTCTTTAGTTTCCTGTAGAAAAAATCTTGATCCACAACAGGTTTTGCAACTGTTAATTACGGTCTGTCTAGCCCAATTGGCAAGCTCCTTTTCCGGCGCTTATTTCCTGCTGTCTTTCCTGCTGTCTTCAATGCCATCGTAGCGGCGATCGATGCGGCCCAGCGACCCGTCGCGGCGCATCGTGTCGAGCACGGCGTTCATCCGCTCGACCAGCCGGTCCGGCACGCTGCGATGGCAGGCCAGGTACAGGCCCACGCGGTTAAAGCTGAGCACCGGCACCAGCTGGCCGTTACGACTCAGCTGCTCCGTCATGTTCAGTTCCGGCCGAACGGCCACGGCCCACAGGTCGATCCGGTTCAGCAGCAGCTTTTCCGGGTTCACCGCGTCGTTCTGCACCGCGTCCACGTTGAAGCCGCGGCTGCGCAGGAACTCGTCGCGCGCATCGCCGCTGTAGGTGCCGATGCGCAGCGGGCGGGCATCCTCGAGCGTGCGCAGCCGCAGCGGGCGGTCGGCGCGCGCCATCAGCACCCAGTCCGACTCGACGATCGGGCCCACCCACTTGAATTGCGGTTCGCGTTTGGCGGTGCGGGTGGTGGAATACACGCAGGTATTGGCATCGCGCTGCGCCATCATGTACGCGCGTTTCCACGGCAGCAGGTCGATCGTGTACGGCACGCCGGCCCGCGCGAGCATCTCGCGCACCTTGTCGGTCTGGCGGCCGGCGGGCTTGCCGTTCACGAGCATGCTGGTCGGAGGCGTGTGCTCGCCCGTGATGACAAGGCGTGGCCAGGCGGCAGGACCGCCGGAGGCGGGAGTGGCGGAGGATGCCATGGCCCCTTCGGACGCCGGCGCGGCGGCGGCAGCGATCTGCAAGGCGCCGAACGCGAAGGCCAGCAGCGCGGCACCAGGCCTGCCGGCGCTGGCGGTTTTCATGGCGCTGTGCGCCGGTAGAGCCGGAACCGTTCGCTGCGGTCGCTCACGCGGCGGCCTTCCCACAGCAGGGTCCAGTGGCCGGGCGGGTCGCGCCGCACGCCGCGCGTGTAGTCCTGCCACAGCAGTACATTGCACTGCGGCCGGTCGACCGTATTGAACGGCAGCTTGCCGAAATACGCGAACGACGCGCGTTGCGCCGGGCCGGCGTTGCTCGTTACACAATCGGTCTCGGGCGGCAATACCGCCGCGGCCTGGCGCGCCACGGTGGCGTAGCTCTTGTTGTAGTTGGTCAGCGGCAGGAACAGCGTCATCCACAGGATCCAGATCAGGATCACGCCCCCCGAGGACAGCACCACGGCGCGCCACAGCACCGACGGCCGGCGCGAAACGCGCCAGTGCACCAGCAGGAACCAGCCCAGCGTGGCGGCGCCGGCCACGATGATGGCCAGCCAGTTCGCTTCCGGCACATAGCCGGGCACCAGGCGCAGCACGTTGTGCGCCGGCTTCGGCGGCCAGCCCGTCAGCTGGGCATACCAGAACAGCCACAGGACCGCCGCGCACAGCGTCAGCACCATCACGGAGAACCAGTCGATCGCGTTGATCGCGCCGCGCTGCACCGTCAGCAGGCCGAACGCGGCCATGATCGCCAGCGGCGGCATCAGCATCAGCAGCTGGGCGTGCTCGGGGGCCGGATGCATCAGCAGCATCACCATCGCGACGATGACGAACGTGGTGGGCACCACGATGTGCAGCAGGTTGTTCTGGCGGCGCCACGCATAGGCGGCCCACAGCGCGAACGGCCATGCCGGCCAGAAGAACCATACGCCGTCGCGGATGAACGTCTGCAGCGGGCGCAGGCTCGGCAGTGCGAGCTGGGCCAGGTTCCAGGTGTTCCAGGCTGTCATCGATGCCTTGCCGTAGGGCTGCGCGGCGAAGGCCGGTACCAGCCAGGGCAGCGTGACGGCGGCCGCCACGCCGAACGAGGCCAGCAGGTGCGGCAGCGCCTGGCCGGCCGGGATCGCCAGGAAACGCGTACAGGTAAACAGCGCCACCAGCACGAAGGCCGGCGGCACCCAGCCGCGGGTCAGCGTCATCAGGCCCAGCGCCAGGCCGATCAGCGCGGCGTTGCGCCAGCATGGCTTTTCCATGTAGCGTACCGAGCGGTACAAGGTGAGTGCCAGCAGCGCCGTCAGCAGCGGCTCGGAAGTGGTTTCGTGGCTGTGCTGCAGGAAGCCCAGGCAGCCGAGGTAGATCAGCAGCGCGGCATCGGCCAGCGTGCGGCCGAAGTCGTCCGGCTCGGGCTGGCCGCCGAAGGCCAGGCGCAGCGGCTGCGCCTCGGGCCGCCGGCCCAGGTTGAAGGTGGCGTACCACAGCGACAGCGCGCCCAGCAGGAACACGCCGATGGTGGCGATGCGGGCGGCCAGCACATCGCCGAACAGGCCGCCGAACAGCTTGATGCACAGCGCGCCCAGCCAGAACATCAGCGGGCCTTCCTCGGGCGTCGGCATGCCGGCGATGTTCGGCCACAGCCAGTCGTGCCAGGTGCCGTGCGCCATCGTCCACATGATGCCGAAGCTGGCGGCATCGTCGTTCTTCCACGGTTCGCGTCCGATGACGCCCGGCAGGATGTACAGCATGGCCAGGGCAAACAGCGCCCAGCGGGGCAGGGCAAGGACGGCGGAGGCGGGAAGGCGGACTGGCTTCATTCAATCGGTCGTGCTGACGGTGGAAACAGGAGTATCGGTGATAACAATAAAAAAAGGCAGCCGCGGCTGCCTTTTTTCGTGCGCGAGGCGATTAGCCTTGCGATACGGCGGTCTTGGAACCGACTTTGCCGAACTTCTGGCGGAACTTTTCCACGCGACCGGCGGTGTCGACGATCTTGTGCTGGCCCGTGAAGAACGGGTGCGATTCCGACGAGACTTCGATCTTGACCAGCGGGTATTCTTTACCGTCGAGGGTGATCTTGTCGCGGGTGTTGATCGTGGAACGGGTCACGAACTTGAAGTCGCACGACAGGTCGTGGAACACAACTTCGCGGTAATCTGGATGGATATCGTTTCTCATGATGTTTCTCTATAAAGTTTGGTAGCCAAACAGCACTTCGTCGGTCCAACAGCTTCCTGACCCGATTGCCGCCCACTTGCCGGGGTTAAAAACAGCCGGGGATTATACTCCAAAACGCCGGCCAAAATAATAGGGATGGACCCTGTTTTCCAAGAAATTTCCTGGAAAACAGGGTCCGTCCCTACTTTTTGGATTTTCAGCCCAACTGCAGGAACCGGGGGCAGACCCCCCGTCACCGTGGCAGCGAACTCGGCCTCCAGCGGTGTTGGGGATCTGACCCCAGGCCTGGTCGCGGGTTACCGCTTGCATTGGCGACGGGGCGAAAAAAACCGGTGTCAGACACCATTTATCCTTGCGGATAAATGGTGTCTGACACCGGCTGCTCAGCTGTTCCCGGCGAAGGTTAGCCGCCGCGGTGCAGCAGGGGTTTCGTGGAGCACTGCTCCGCGCCTGCGGAACGGCCTGGCCCTGCAGGGCCAGGTTCCTTGCGCGCCACTTGTCCTTGCTTTAGCCGCCGCGCCGCATCATGTCGAAGAACTCGGTATTGGTCTTCGTGGCGCGCATCTTGTCGAGGATGAACTCCATCGCTTCGATCTCGTCCATCGAGTACAGCAGCTTGCGCAGGATCCAGATCTTCTGCAGCTCGTTCGGCTTGATCAGCAGTTCTTCGCGGCGCGTACCCGATTTGTTCAGGTTGATTGCCGGATAGACGCGTTTTTCGGCCAGGCGGCGCTCCAGGTGCACTTCCATGTTGCCGGTGCCCTTGAATTCCTCGTAGATCACGTCGTCCATGCGCGAACCGGTTTCGATCAGCGCGGTGGCGATGATCGTCAGCGAGCCGCCTTCCTCGATATTGCGGGCGGCGCCGAAGAAGCGTTTCGGGCGCTGCAGCGCGTTGGCGTCCACGCCGCCGGTCAGCACCTTGCCCGAAGCCGGGATCACGGTGTTGTAGGCGCGGGCCAGGCGGGTGATCGAGTCCAGCAGGATGACCACATCCTTCTTCATCTCGACCAGGCGCTTGGCCTTTTCCATGACCATCTCGGCAACCTGCACGTGGCGGGTGGCCGGCTCGTCGAACGTGGAGGCAACGACTTCGCCGCGCACCGAGCGCTGCATTTCCGTCACTTCTTCCGGGCGCTCGTCGATCAGCAGCACGATCAGCGTCACGTCCGGGTGGTTGGCCGTGATGGCGTGCGCGATGTGTTGCAGCATCACGGATTTGCCGGACTTCGGCGACGCCACCAGCAGGCCGCGCTGGCCCTTGCCGATCGGCGCGATCAGGTCGACGATACGGCCGGTGATGTTCTCGGCGCCGTTCATCTCGCGTTCCAGGCGCAGCGGCTCGTTCGGGTGCAGCGGCGTCAGGTTCTCAAACAGGATGCGGTGTTTCGAGGCTTCCGGCGATTCGCCGTTGACCTTGTCCACCTTGACCAGTGCAAAGTAACGCTCGCCGTCTTTCGGCGTGCGCACTTCGCCTTCGATCGAGTCGCCCGTATGCAGGTTGAAGCGCCGGATTTGCGACGGCGAGATATAGATGTCGTCCGTGGACGCCATGTAGCTGGCGTCCGGCGAGCGCAGGAAGCCGAAGCCGTCCGGCAGTACTTCCAGGGCGCCATCGCCGAAGATCTGCTCGCCGGACTTGGCGCGCTTCTTCAGGATAGCGAACATGAGCTCCTGCTTGCGCAGGCGGGCCGCATTGTCGATATCCAGACTGATGGCCATTTCCAGCAACGCCGAAACGTGCAAGGCCTTTAATTCAGATAGATGCATAGGTGTTTGAGTGTCCCGTGACGGGAAAGTAAGGTAGGGGAGGGAACTGCGTGGGCTCTATGTTTCTCGGGGGGCGGATGCCTCGGTCCCGGCCAGGCAGGTGGTGCTGCGGGCGCAGCACCACCTATATTACTCAAATATTGCTGTCGATGAAAGAGGTGAGTTGGCCTTTTGCCATGGCGCCCACTTTTTGAGCAGCCGGCACGCCGTTCTTGAACAGGATCAGCGTCGGGATGCCGCGAATGCCGAACTTGCCCGGCACGGTCTGGTTCGAGTCCACGTCCAGCTTGGCGATCGTCAGCTTGCCGTCATATTCCTTGGCGACTTCTTCCAGGATCGGGGCAATGCTCTTGCACGGACCGCACCACTCGGCCCAGAAGTCCACCAGCACAGGACGGTCGGATTTCAGCACGTCGGCTTCGAACGACGCGTCGGTGATGTGTTTGATGTTTTCGCTCATGTTGTTTTCCCCTTTCGGGATCAGATTAAGTTCGCCTGGCGTCCGTTGCCTGCCAGTCCTCTACGAGGAGATGGAGACCGTGCGCACGAATTCAATGTCAAGCCACTATATCAACTACGACTCAAATAATGAGACTTGCATCGGGGAATCAGGCGGGGATGGATCAAATAATAACCTATTTTCCGTCGCCGTGTACCGGCGTCGCCCTGCCGCGGGCGAGTGCCAGCAGGTCGCCCAGCGCGGCACTCGTGAGCGGCTTGTTGCGCGCCCCCAGGATGGTCAATCCCTGCGCCGTCGCCAGCGTTTCGGCGGCGCGCAGGATGCCGCTGTCCATGCCGGACAGCAGGATCACGTCGCCATCGAAGCCGCCTTCGGCCACGGCGCGCAGGAATTCGATGCCATCCATCTCCGGCATCGACAGATCGCACACCAGCACGTCCGGCCGGAACCCGGGCAGTGCGCGCAGCGCACTGCGGGCGTCGCTGTCGGCGTGTACGTGGGAATAGCCCAGGCCGGCGATCATGTCCTGCAGCAGGTCCAGCATGAAGGCGTCGTCGTCCAGCAGCAGGATGCGCAATGCGTGGTTCATTTCAGTTCGCCAAGAGTCGTGTGGTTCAAGATGTGTTCCCGGATCTGCGCCAGCAGGGGGCGGAACTGCCCGACCAGCGCCCACGCACCCTGTTCCCCCGCCGGACCGGAAGACGGCAGCCGCTCCATCCGCTCGCACAGTTCGCCCATGCCGAGCGCACCCACCGTGCGGGCGGCCGCCTTGAGCCGGTGGCCCAGTTCGCGGACCCGCTCGATATCGCCGGCCGCCAGCGCCTCGTCGAGCTCCGCCAGCCCGTTCTCGGCCGATTGCAGGAACTTCAGCGCGAAGCTGCGGATCTTGTCCGGCTGGTAGCCCAGCACCTGGGCCAGCACGGACAGGTCGATGACGGCCGGATCGCCCACCAGTGTCGCATGGGGCCGGTACGGCACGGCGCCTTCATTGCCGGCGCCGCGCTCCCCTCCACCCTTGCCGCCGTCCTTGCCGCCATCGCGGCGATGTTCCTTCACGCGGCGCTCGGGCAGCCAGGCCGCGATCTTGCGGGCCAGCAGCGCCGGCTGGATCGGCTTGGCGATGAAGTCATCCATGCCGGCTTCCATGCAGCGTTCGCGTTCCTCGCTGGTGGCGGTGGCCGTCATCGCCAGCACGCGCAGGCCGGCCAGGCGCGCATCGGCGCGGATGCGGCGCGTGGTTTCCAGCCCATCCATCACCGGCATCTGCACGTCCATCAGCACGCAGTCGAAGCTGGCTTCTTCCAGCAGCGCCAGCGCCTCGGCGCCGTTGCCGGCCAGCCGCACCGCGGCGCCCGCCTCCTCCAGCATTTCCATGCCGATCTGCTGGTTGAAGGCGTTGTCCTCCACCAGCAGGAGATGGGCACCCTGCAGCGCGTCCTTCGGCGTCGCCGGCTCGGCGGCCGATGACGGCAGCGCGCCGGCGGCCGCTCCGGTTCCGCCGATGCCGAGGCGCGCCGTGAACCAGAACGTGCTGCCGGCACCGGGCGCGCTCGACACACCCACGTCGCCGCCCATCAGCTGGGCCAGCTGCTTGCAGATCGCCAGCCCCAGGCCGGTGCCGCCGTAGGCGCGCGTGGTCGACGCGTCGGCCTGCTCGAACGACTGGAACAGCCTGCCCATCTCCTGTTCCGTCATGCCGATGCCTTCGTCGCTGACATCGAAGCGCAGCAGGCAGTCGGTGTCGCCGCCCGCTATGCAGCGCACCCGCAGGCCGATCGTGCCGTGCTCGCTGAACTTGATCGCGTTGTTGACGTAGTTGATCAGCACCTGGCCCAGCCGCAGCGGGTCGCCGCGCAGCACCGGCGGCACTTCCGGATCGATGTCGATGTCGAGCCGCAGCTCCCGGGCCGCGACCTTCGGCGCCACCACGGTGGTCAGCGTTTCGATGACCTGCGACAGCGGGAACTCGACCTGTTCGATGTCCAGCTTGCCGGCCTCGATCTTCGAGATGTCCAGGATGTCGTCGATGATGCCCAGCAGGTGCTCGCCGGCGAAGCGGATCTTTTCCAGGTAATCGCGCTGGCGCGGATCGAGATCGGTCTTCAGCGCCAGGTGCGCCATGCCGATCACGCCGTTCATCGGCGTGCGGATCTCGTGGCTCATGTTGGCCAGGAACTGGCCCTTGGCCTGGCTGGCCTCTTCGGCGACCTGCTTGGCCTGGTCGAGCTGCTCGGTGCGTTGCGCCACGCGTTCCTCGAGATGCTCGTTGAGCTCGCGCAGCGCCTGCTCCACCCGCTTGCTTTCGGTGATGTCGATCGACATGCAGATCAGGTACACGGGTTCGCCATGCTCGTCGAACACGGGTTTCTTGAATGTGCGCAGCGCGAGGTGCTGGCGCAGCGCCGGGTTGAACAGCGTTTCCTCGTAGTCGACCTGCTCGCCGCGGGCGAAGGCTTCGCGGTCGCGCCGGGCGAACTCCACCACCTCCTTCGGCGCATGCAGGTGCGCGTAGCTGCCGTTGTGCAGGTCGGCCATCGTGTAGCCGAACTGCCGCTCGCAGGCGGGATTCATCAGCAGCAGGCGGCCGTCCGGACCTTTCAGGAACAGGCCGATCGGCATCATCTTGATGATTTCCTGCAGCCGCTGCTCGCCGCGCCGCAGCGCATCGGCGCTGTTCTTGCGCTCGGTGATGTCGGTCAGGCTCGCCACCACCATCGTGGCGGCCCCCAGTTCGTCGCGCATCGGTTCGGCGTTCACCGACAGCCAGCAGATGCCGCCCGAATCTCCCGTTACCCCCATCACCACGCCGCGCACCGAGCGGCCGCTGGCGAGGGCGCGCTGCACCGGGTGTTCGTCGGCATCGAACGGCCTGCCGTCCTCGTGCACGCCGGGCCACAGCCGCGCGCCGCTGGCGGCGGCCGGCCCCAGCATGCGGGCCGTGGCCGCATTGCATTCGAGAATCACGCCCTCGCTGTTCAGCACCACCAGGCCGTTGGTCACGGCGTTGAACACCGAGGCCATGCGCTGGCTTGAATTGCGCAGCGCCACCTCGGCCAGGCGCCGGTCGGTGATGTCGGTGATCATCGCCAGCGTGCCGGCATACACGCCGTTGTCGTCGTGGATCTGCGTGGTCGACACCAGCCCCCACATCGACGAGCCATCCTTGCGGTAGAAGCGCGCATCGCCCTGTTCGGCTTCGCCGGGGCGGCGGCGCTGGTTCTGCCGCACCAGCTGGGCCGTGCTTTCCTCGTCCATGAAATCGCTCATCGGGCGGCCCAGCATGTCGTCCGGATCGAAGCCCAGCATGCGCGCCAGCGTGGGGTTGACGAACGACGTGCGGTCGCCGGCATCGGTCATCCAGATCCCTTCGGTGGCCGTCTGCACGATCTGCCGGTAGCGCTCCGAACTGGCGTGCAGCGCCTGCTCGGTGCGCTGGCGCTGGGTCATGTCGCGCACCGAGACCACCGACCAGCCCTGGCTCGCGCGTTCGATCCCCGCCAGTTCGATCGGCGCCAGGTGCACCATGGCGGGGAAGTGGCCGCCGTCGGCACGCCGCGCGGTCAGCACGCGGCCCGGCAGGTTGGGGCGCGAGAACAGTTCGCGCGGCAGGCCAGGCGCGCTGCGCATCACTTCCGGCACCAGCAGTTCCATCGAGATGCCGGCCATGTCGCCCGGCTGGTAGCCGAAGCAGGCGGCGGCCGCGCGGTTGACCTGCTTCACGCGGCCGCCGCGGTCGGCCACCAGGATTCCGCCGGGCATTGCTTCGAGCACCGCCGACAGCCGGTCCCGCTCGGCCAGCGCGCGGTCGTTCACGGGGCCCAGCGTGCCGCCCGCCAGCGTGGGGTGGGCGCCGGCGCGCGCGGTCACGCGGCCGCGCACCGCGATCCAGCGGTAGCTGCCGTCGCGGCAGCGCATCCGGCATTCGTGCACGAGCAGCGTATCGTCGACCGGTTCGAGGCCGATGCGCGACATCTCCTGCATCAGTTGCAGGCGGTCGTCCGGGTGCACGTGCTGCAGCCAGGCGTTGCGGTCGTGCGGCGCCAGGCCGCCGGCGCCGTAGCCGAGCAGTTCCCCGAAGCGCGGCGACAGCTTCACTTCATCGCTCTGCGGATGCCATTCCCAGATGCCTTCGCAGGCCGCATCCAGCGCTTGCTCGGCCGGCGATGGCGCGTCGGCGGCGGGCGCCGCCTGCACCGGCAGGGGCTGCGGCCGCGCGGCACGCGCGCGCCAGATCGCGGCGGCGCCCAGCAGGGCCGCCAGCATGCCCGTCGCGAGCAGCGGCCAGCGTGGCCGCGGCTCGGGCTCGCGGTACAGGAAGTCGTCCAGCGCCACGCTGCGCGGCAGCATGCCCAGCGTGATGTAGGTGTTGGCGATCGCCTGCCAGCGCGCGGGATTGCTGTAGCCGGGTTCGACCAGCGGCTGTTCCATCAGCTTCGCGGTCTGGCGCGCTTCGTGCATCAAGTGTTCGCGCGAATGGCCCTGCGGATAGCGGGCGCGGATCAGGTCGACGATTTCCTCGGGGTGCGCCATCGCATAGCGCCAGCCGCGCAGCGTGGCGGCCCGCATGGCCCGCGCCCGCTCCGGGTGCTCCTGCAGTTCGCGTTCGGTAGTGAACAGGATATCGCCATAGAAGTCGATGCCGGCCGCGCGCGGCGACAGCATGTCGTAGCGGATGCCGGCAAGGTCCAGCAGATACGGCACTTCGGTAAGGTAGCCCGACATCACGTCGACCTTGCCCTCGATCAGGTCGTCGAGCCGCTGGCTGTGCGGCAGCAGCTTCAGCTCGGCCAGCTTCACGCCCTGGCGCAGCAGGTAGGCTTGCAGCTCGTCGTTGCCCGGTGCCAGCATCACGCGTGCGCCGGTCCACCCGACCGGCTTGCCGTCCGGCGTGCGCCGCGCGATCAGCGCGGCGGCCGAGTGCTGGAAGATGGGGGCCAGCACCACCACCGGCTTGCCCGCCGCGCGGTGCAGCAGCAGGCTGCTGTTGCCGGTGCCGTACTGGGCCCTGCCGGCCAGCACGGCCTGCACCGGATCGGTGCCCGGCTGCGCTTCCACCAGCGCCACCTCCAGCCCTTCGTCGCGGTAGTAGCCCTTGTCCTGCGCGGCGTAGTAGCCGGCGAACTGGAACTGGTGATGCCACTTCAGCTGAACGGACACCCGCTCCAGCCCGAACGCCGGGCCGCATGCGCACAGCAGCAACGCGGTCTGCAGCAGCAGGCGGCGGGCTGGGCGGGCAGGGCGGGCTGGGCGGGCAGAACCGGGTGGCAAAGGCTTCCTCTTTAGTAGGCGGCGCGGGCGGCCGTGAACCGGTCGATGGTCGACCATCGATAAATATACACTGCCGCGCTCAGGCGTGCGCGCCGGTCGCGACGCTGCCGGCGAACTGGTAGCGGTGCCCCGGATGCCACATCGTGACGAGCGATGCCACCTTGCCGCCCGAGCGCGTGCGCCGGCGCAGCACCAGGCAGGGCTGGCGGGCATCCATCGACAGCATGTCGGCGATATCGCGCGGCGCCGCCAGCGCTTCCAGGCTGTAGGTGGCCGCTTGCAGCGGCGCCGCCGCCAGCAGGTATTCGCTGGGTGTCAGGCGCGTGAAGTCCTGCACCAGGTAGTCGGGCGCCACCTGCGGGTTGACCCAGCGGTCTTCCACCTGGATCGGCACGCCGTTCTCGTAGTGGACGATGATCGAGTGGAACAACGGGTGCCCGGCGGCCAGTTCGAACTGCTTGGCCAGCAATTCGGGGGCGGGACCCTGGTCGAGCCGCTGCAGCGTGCTGCGGTGCGTGTGGCCACGGGCCCGGATCTCGTCCGCGATGCTCCTGATCTCCAGCAGCGTGGCCTGGTATTTCTGCGGCGCGACATAGGTGCCCGAGCCCTGGCGGCGCGTCAGCACCGATTCGGCCGTGAGTTCGCGCACGGCGCGGTTGACGGTCATCCGCGAGACGCCGAACTGCTTGACGAGCGCCTGCTCGGAGGGAATCACGTCGCCTTCCTTCCAGTGCCCGGCGGCGATCTGCGCCACCAGGAAATCCTTGATCTGCTGGAAAATGGGAGTGCCCGGTGCCTCATGCTGTGCTTCCAAGTTCCTGCCTCCTCCGCTGCGCCATGGTCGCGGCATTCTAGCAGGCGGGGTTGGGCTCCGCCATGGGGCGTGGCGGGGCCTGTCCCGATGAATTCAAAAGCAAGGGGCGGGGTGCCGGCCGATTGGCCGCCGCCTATCATCGCGGCATACAATGGATACCTGGAGCCGCCCATGACCACTTCGACCATCGCCCCCACCTTCAGCGTCACCTTCGAGACCGACGACGCGCGCTGGACCGCCGTGCAGGAGCGCGACCGGGCCGCCGACGGCCGCTTCTATTATTCCGTGCGCACCACGGGCGTCTACTGCCGGCCTTCGTGCGGCGCGCGGCCGGCGCTGCGCGCGAACGTGGCGTTCCACGCCACCACCGCCGAAGCCGAGCTGGCCGGTTTTCGCCCGTGCCTGCGCTGCAAGCCCGACGGGCCGCCACTGGCCGAGCGGCGCGCCGCGCTGGTGGCCGCGGTGTGCCAACTGATCGACACGGCGGACGAGGAGCCGGACCTGGCCACGCTGGCCGAAGCGAGCGGCATCAGCCGCTTCCACCTGCACCGCATCTTCAAGGCGCAGACCGGCATCACGCCGAAAGCGTATGCCGCCGCGCGGCGCAACGAGCGCGTTCGCGCCGGCCTGGCGCTGCAGCCGTCGGTGACGGAGGCGATCTACGCGGCCGGCTACAACTCCAGCGGCCGCTTCTACGCCACGTCGCGCGAGTCGCTGGGCATGACGCCCACCGCGTTCCGCCGCGGCGGCAGCGGCGCCACGATCCGCTTCGCCATCGCCCAGTGTTCGCTGGGCGCGATCCTCGTGGCCAGCACCGATGTCGGCATCTGCGCGATCCTGATGGGCGACGACCCCGATGCGCTGGCGCGCGACCTGCAGGACCGCTTTCCGAAAGCGGAACTGGTGGGCGCCGAGCGCGACTACGAAGCCGTGGTGGCACGGGTGATCGGCCTCGTGGAAGCGCCCGAAACGGGGCTCGACCTGCCGCTCGACGTGCGCGGCACGGCATTCCAGCAGCGCGTATGGCAGGCGTTGCGCACGGTTCCCGCCGGCCGCACGGTCAGCTATACCGAACTGGCCGCACTGGTGGGCATACAGGGTGGAGCACGGGCCGTGGCGGGCGCCTGCGCCGCCAACGCGATCGCCGTCGCGATTCCCTGCCACCGGGTGGTGCGCAACGACGGCGCGCTTTCCGGCTACCGCTGGGGCGTCGAGCGCAAGCAGGCCCTGCTGGAGCGCGAAGGTGCCAAGTGAGGCCGGCATGAACGTCGACTGGCCGCGCGTCGAAGACGAGCTGAACGCCTTCGGCTGCGCCCGCCTGCCGGGCCTGCTGGCCGCCGGCGACTGCGCGCTGCTGGCGGCCGCATACGACGACGCGGACCTGTTTCGCAGCCGCATCGTGATGGCGCGGCACGGCTTCGGCCGCGGCGAGTACCAGTACTTCCGTTATCCGCTGCCCGACCTGGTGCAGGTGTTGCGCACGGCCATGTACGGCCCGCTGGCCACGATCGCGAACCGCTGGCACGCGGCGCTCGGCATCGACGAGCGGTATCCGCCGCGGCATGCCGATTACCTGGCGCGCTGCCATGCGGCCGCGCAGGTCCGGCCCACGCCGCTGCTGCTGCGCTACGGCGAGGGCGACTACAATTGCCTGCACCAGGATCTGTACGGCGAGCACGTGTTTCCGCTGCAAGCGGCATTCCTGCTGTCGCGGCCGGGCACCGACTTCACCGGCGGCGAATTCGTGCTGACGGAGCAGCGGCCGCGCATGCAGTCGCGCGCCGAGGTGGTGCCCCTGGCCCAGGGCGACTGCGTGATCTTCCCGGTGCACCACCGGCCGGTGAACGGCACGCGCGGCGTGTACCGCGTCAACATGCGGCACGGGGTGTCGCGCCTGCGCGAAGGACAGCGGCACACGCTGGGGATCATCTTTCACGATGCGGCGTAGCCGGTTTTCGCTACACTCGGGGCTTTCGAATCCGGAAGGAACCCCATGCGCCTCGCCCTGCTGACCGCCAGTCTCGCCCTTGCCCTCCAGGCCCACGCCGCTCCCGGCACCGTGATCGACAACGCCAACGGCTACACCCTGAATGCCAGGGACGAGCTGGTGCGATTCAAGTCGCTTGCCTTCGATGCGGGCGGCCGTATCGTCGCCGTCGGCAGTGCGCGGGAAGTGGCGGCAAAGGCCGCCGGCTTCACGCACGTGGACGTGGCCGGCAAGACGGTGCTGCCCGGCCTGATCGACGCCCATGGCCACGTGTTCGGCCTGGGCGAAATCGCCACCGGCGCGGAACTGTACAGCGCCACCAGCCTGGCTGGCGCGGTGAAGGCGATTGCCGCCTTCGCGCGCGCCAGTCCGCAGCGCGCCTGGGTGATCGGCAACGGCTGGAACCAGGAAACGTGGAAGCTGGGCCGCTTTCCCACGGCGCGGGAACTCGATGAGGCGGTGGCCGATCGCCCCGCGCTGATGCACCGCGTGGATGGCCATGCCGTGTGGGTCAACAGCCGCGCGCTGGCCCTGGCCGGTATCACGAAAGAGACGAAGGACCCGGCCGGCGGCAAGATCGAGCGCGATGCGGCCGGCAATGCCACCGGCATCCTGGTCGATGCGGCGATGGAACTCGTGGGCAAGGTCGTGCCGCGGCCCACCGAGGCGGAATCGCGCGCGGCGCTCGACGGCGCGCTGGCGATGCTGAAAGGCGTGGGCCTGACGAGCGTGCACGACGCCGGCATCGGCGTGGGCGCGGACAAGCTGTACCGCGCCTATGCCGACCAGGGCAAGCTGACCACCCGCGTGTACGCGATGATCGGCGATACCGGCGAAGACTTCGACCGGCTGGCGGCCGGCGGCCCGTTGCAGGGCTACGCGAACGACCTGTACGCGCTGTCGGCCGTGAAACTGTTCGCCGACGGCGCGCTGGGCAGCCGCGGCGCCGCGCTGATCAAGCCCTACAGCGATGCGCCGCACACCCATGGCCTGCTGTTTTACGACGATGCCGCGATGCGCGCCAGGATGGCGAAGGCGATGAAGGCCGGCTACCAGGTCAACGTGCATGCGATCGGCGATGCCGGCAACCGGCAGATCCTGGATGCCTACGCGGCGCTGCGGAAGCAATATCCGGCGCAATCCCCGGCCGGGGCGTCGCGCCACCGCATCGAGCACGCCCAGGTGGTGGCGCCGGCCGACATTCCACGGTTTGCCGAACTGGACATCATTCCCTCGATGCAGCCCACGCATGCCACCTCCGACCAGAACATGGCCGAGCAGCGCGTGGGCAGCGGGCGCATCAAGGGTGCGTATGCCTGGCGCACGTTCCTGGAGCAAGGTTCGCGCATTGCCTGCGGATCCGATTTTCCGATCGAATCGCCGAATCCGTTCCAGGGCATGCATGCCGCCGTCACGCGGCAGGACATGCAGGACCAGCCGCCGAAAGGCTGGTATCCGGAGCAGGCGATGACGGTGAAGGAAGCGCTGCGCTGCTTCACGCTCGATGCGGCGTACGCGGCGCGGCAGGAAAACGTGATCGGCTCGCTGGAGCCGGGCAAGTGGGCCGATTTCATCGTGACCGACCGCGACCTGTTCAAGGTGGCGCCAGCCGACATCGGCCGCATCGGCGTGCTGGAAACGTGGGTCGGCGGCCGGCGGGTGTTCAGGAAGTAGCGGCGATCGCGTCGAGCTCCGCGACGGCGTCGCCGGGCAGGACCAGCGACGCGGCCGCCAGGTTTTCCCGCAAATGGACGAGCGACGACGTGCCCGGGATCACGAGGATGTTCGGCGAGCGTTGCAGCAGCCACGCGATCGCCACCGCCATCGGCGTCGTTTCCAGGCGGGCGGCCACGCCCGACAGGATTGCCGATTGCAGCGGCGAGAAACCGCCGAGGGGGAAGAACGGCACGTAGGCGATGCCGTCCGTCGCCAGCATGTCGACCAGGCCATCGTCGTCCCGGTGGACGAGGTTGTAATGGTTCTGCACGCAGGCGATCGGCACCATGCGGCGCGCGTCGCGCACCTGGCCGGCCGTCACGTTGCTCAGGCCGATGTGGCGCACCAGGCCCTGCTCGCGCAATCCGGCCAGCACCGCCAGCGGTTCCTCCAGCGATCCCTCCGCCGGGCCATGCACGCTGAACATGGCGCGCAGGTTGACCACGTCCAGCGACTCCAGGCCCAGGTTGCGCAGGTTGTCATGCACCGCCGCCGTCAGCTCTTCCCGTGAAAACGCCGGCAGCCAGCCACCCTGCGCATCGCGCCGTGCGCCGATCTTCGTCGCGATGCACAGGCCGGCGGGGTAGGGATGCAGCGCTTCGCGGATCAACCCGTTGGTGACATGCGGGCCGTAAAAGTCGGACGTGTCGATGTGGTCGACACCGCCGGCCAGCGCGGCGCGCAGTACGGCGCGGGCCGCCGCCGGGTCCTTCGGGGGACCGAAGACGCCCGGCCCGGCCAGCTGCATGGCGCCGTAGCCGAGCCGGTTGACCGTGCGGTCGCCGAGTTGCCAAGTCGTTCGGGGTGTGTTCGACATGCCGTTCTCCTTCGTGAATGATGAACGAAAGGATAAGAGCGCTTCTGCTGCGCGACAATCCGGTAAAGTCTGCATGGGTTGTGCGAAATTATGGACAATAACTGCGAACAATGGAATAAAACCAGATGAAAGTCGACCTCGGCGATTTGAATGCGTTCGTCACGGTGGCGCGTGCCGGCGGGTTCCGGGATGGCGCGCGGCTGGCCGGCGTCAGCGCGTCCGGCCTGAGCGAAGCGGTGCGCCGCCTCGAGGCGCGGCTCGGCGTGCGCCTGCTCAACCGCAGCACCCGCAGCGTGGTGCCCACCGAGGCGGGCCGCAGCCTGCTCGAGCGCCTGGCGCCGGCGCTGGGCGAGGTGGAAACCGCGCTGGACGTGGTCAATGCGTTCCGTGACCGGCCCACCGGCACGCTGCGCCTGAATGTGCCGCTCGCCGCAGCGCGGCTGGTGCTGCCGTCGCTCGTGCCGCGCTTTGTCGCGGCGTATCCGGATATCGTGGTCGACGTCGCCGTCGAGGACAGCTTCGTCGACATGCTGGCCGCCGGCTTCGACGCCGGCATCCGCTATGAGGAACGGCTCGAACAGGACATGATCGCGGTGCCCATCGGGCCGCGCGTACAGCGCTTCGCGGCCGCCGCGTCGCCGGCCTATCTCGACCGCCATGGCCGCCCGGAACATCCCGGTGAACTGCTGCGGCATGCGTGCCTGGCCGGGTATTTCGCCAGCGGCGCCACCGTGCAGTGGGAGTTTTCGCGCGATGGCGAAACGGTGCGCGTGGACCCGCGGGGACCGCTGCGCGTGCGGCTGGGGGCCGGCGCCGATCTCGCCGTCGCGTCGGCGCTGGCCGGCGCAGGTATCGTCTACCTGTTCGAGGACTGGCTGAAACCGTACTTCGAACGCGGCGAACTCGAACCGGTGCTGGCGCCCTGGTGGCCGAGCTTTTCCGGCCCGTTCCTGTACTACCCCGGCCGGCGCCTCGTGCCGGCGCCGCTGCGGGCCTTCATCGATTTTATCCGCGCCCCGTGAGAGCAGGTGTGGAAATGATATGAAAAAAGAATTTGACTGAACTTGTATAGACAACCTATCCTGTGAGGACTTGCCATCCTCGAGGAGACGTCATGAACGACCCCCGCTTCGATCCCGCCCGCACCATCCGCGCACCCCGCGGCCCGGACAGGGTCTGCAAGACCTGGGGCGCGGAGGCGGCGTACCGGATGATCCAGAACAACCTCGACAGCGAAGTGGCCGAGAACCCGCAGGCGCTGGTCGTGTATGGCGGCATCGGCCGCGCGGCTCGCAACTGGGCGTGCTTCGATGCGATCCTGGCGGCGCTGAAGGAATTGGGCGAGGAAGAAACGCTGCTGGTGCAGTCCGGCAAGCCGGTCGGCGTATTCCGCACCCACGCGGAGGCGCCGCGCGTGCTGATCGCGAACTCGAACCTGGTGCCGAAGTGGGCCGACTGGGAACACTTCAACGAACTCGATCGCCAGGGCCTGTTCATGTATGGCCAGATGACGGCCGGCAGCTGGATCTACATCGGCACGCAGGGCATCGTGCAGGGCACCTATGAAACGTTCGCCGAGGCGGGGCGCCAGCATTTCGGCGGCACCATGGCCGGCCGCTGGATCCTCACGGCCGGCCTGGGCGGCATGGGCGGCGCGCAGCCGCTGGCGGCCACGATGGCCGGCGCGGTGTCGCTCACGGTCGAGTGCCAGCAGAGCAGCATCGATTTCCGCCTGCGCACCCGCTACCTGGACAGGCAGGCGGCCTCGATCGACGAAGCGCTGGACATGATCCGCGCGCACAAGGCCAACGGCGACGCGATCTCGATCGGCCTGCTCGGCAACGCCGCGGACGTGCTGCCCGAACTGGTGCGGCGCGCCCGCGATGGCGGCCTGATGCCCGATCTCGTCACGGACCAGACGTCGGCGCACGACCTGATCAACGGCTATCTGCCGCGGGGCTGGAGCGTGGCGCAGTGGCAGGCGGCGCGCGCCGAGCCGGCGCGGCACGCCGAACTGAAAGCGGCCGCCGCCGCATCGTGCGCCGCGCACGTGCGGGCGATGCTGGACTTCCAGGCGCTGGGCGCGCAGGTGGTCGACTACGGCAACAACATCCGGCAGGTCGCGTTCGACGACGGCGTGGCGAACGCGTTCGACTTCCCCGGCTTCGTGCCCGCCTACATCCGGCCGCAGTTCTGCGAAGGGCGCGGGCCGTTCCGGTGGGTGGCGCTGTCCGGCGACCCCGAGGATATCTACAGGACGGATGCGAAGATCAAGGAACTGTTCCCGCACCACGCCAACGTGCACCGCTGGCTCGACATGGCGCGCGAGCGCATCGCCTTCCAGGGCCTGCCCGCGCGCATCTGCTGGCTGGGCCTGGGCGAGCGCCACGTCGCCGGCCTGGCGTTCAACGAGATGGTGAAGAACGGCGAGCTGAAGGCGCCGGTCGTGATCGGCCGCGACCACCTGGACACGGGTTCCGTGGCCAGCCCGAACCGCGAGACGGAAAGCATGAAGGACGGCAGCGACGCCGTTTCCGACTGGCCGCTGCTCAATGCGCTGCTGAACACGGCCGGCGGCGCCACCTGGGTATCGCTGCACCATGGCGGCGGCGTGGGGATGGGCTACTCGCAGCATGCCGGCATGGTCATCGTGGCGGACGGCACCGTGGCCGCCGCGGCGCGGCTGGCCCGCGTGCTCGTCAACGACAGCGGCTCCGGCGTGATGCGCCATGCCGACGCCGGCTACGACACCGCCATTGCCTGCGCGCAGCGCAACAACCTCAACCTGCCAATGCTGAAATGACCATGCAAGCCACTCTTACCATCAAGCCCGGCCAGCTGGCGCTGGCCGAACTGCGCGCCGCCTGGACGTCGGCCGGCACGATCGCACTGGCGCGCGAAGCCTATGCGCAGATCGATGCCGCCGCCCGGGCCGTGCAGGCCATCGTGCAGAAGGGCGACGCCGCCTACGGCATCAATACCGGCTTCGGCCTGCTGGCGAAAACCCGCATCCCGGACGACCAGCTGGAACAATTGCAGCGCAACCTGATCCTGTCGCACTCGGTGGGTACCGGCGAGCTGATGGCGGACCATACGGTGCGCCTGCTGATGCTCACGAAGATCGGCAGCCTGGCGCGGGGCTTTTCCGGCATCCGCGCGGTCGTCATCGATACGCTGGTCGCGCTGTACAACGCCGGCATCATGCCGGCCATCCCGGTCAAGGGATCGGTCGGCGCCTCGGGCGACCTGGCGCCGCTGGCGCACATGACGCTGGCGCTGCTGGGCGTGGGCCAGGTGCGCGTGAGAGGCGAACTGCTGGACGCGGCGGACGCCCTGCGGGCGGCCGGCATCGCGCCGGTAGTGCTGGCGCCGAAGGAAGGGCTGGCGCTGATCAACGGCACCCAGGCTTCCACCGCGCTGGCGCTGCATGGCCTGTTCATGGCCGAGCGGCTGCTCGAGGCGGGCATGGTGACCGGTTCGCTGTCGCTCGATGCCGCCAAGGGCAGCGATGCGCCGTTCGACGCCCGCGTGCACGAAGTGCGCGGCCAGCCGGGCCAGATCGCCGCGGCCGCCATCTACCGCCAGCTGGTGACGGACAGCGCGATCCGCGCCTCGCACCTGGTGGGCGACGAACGGGTGCAGGATCCCTACTGCCTGCGCTGCCAGCCGCAGGTGATGGGCGCGTGCATGGACCTGATCGGCAATGCCACCCGCACGCTGCTGATCGAGGCCAATGCCGTAACCGACAACCCGCTGATCTTCCGCGACGGCGAGGGAGCCGACGGCGGCGTACGTATCGTCTCCGGAGGCAACTTCCACGCCGAGCCGGTGGCCTTCGCCGCCGATACGCTGGCGCTGGCGATCGCGGAAATCGGCGCCATCGCCGAGCGCCGCATCGCGCTGCTGATCGACGCCACGCTGTCCGGCCTGCCGCCGTTCCTGGTGCGCGAGCCCGGCGTCAATTCCGGCTTCATGATCGCGCACGTCACGGCGGCCGCGCTGGCATCGGAAAACAAGTCGATCGCCCATCCGGCCAGCGTGGACAGCCTGCCCACGTCCGCCAACCAGGAAGACCATGTGAGCATGGCCACCTTCGCGGCGCGCCGGCTCGACGAAATGGCGCACAATACCGCGGCCATCCTCGGCATCGAGCTGCTGGCAGCCGCGCAGGGCATCGATTTCCACCGGCCGTTGACGACGTCGCCTCACCTGGAGCACGTGCACGCCCAATTGCGCAGGCAGGTGCCGTTCTTCGACGTCGACCGGTACTTCGCACCCGATATCGAGGCGGCCAGGCGGATGGTGCTCGGCGGCGACCTGTCCGCCGATTGCCGCAGCCTGTTCGCGCCGCTGCATCCGTAGGGAGGCCGCATGGAGACTTCGAGCACCGATTTCCACTTCGAGGCGGGCACGATGCCGCTGCTGGTCTCGATGCCCCACGTGGGCACCGGCATTCCGGACGACGTGGCCGCCGCGATGACGCCCGCCGCGCTGCAAAAGGCGGACACGGACTGGCACCTGCGCGAGCTGTACGGCTTCGCGCGCGAACTGGGCGCCTCGACGCTGGCGGCGCACTGGTCGCGCTACGTGATCGACCTGAACCGCCCGGCCGACAACACCAGCCTGTACCCGGGGCAGGATACGACCGGCCTGTGCCCGCTCGATACGTTCGCCTGCGAACCGCTGTACCAGCCGGGCCGGACGCCGGACGACGCGGAAGTGCGGCGCCGCCTGGCCCTGTACTGGCAGCCGTACCACGACCAGCTGCAGGCGGAGCTGCACCGGCTGCTGGCCGCGCACGGCAAGGTGGTGCTGTGGGAAGCGCATTCGATAGCCTCCATCGTGCCGCGCTTCTTCGAAGGCAGGCTGCCGGACCTGAACTTCGGCAGCGCCGACGGCACCAGCTGCGATCCGGCGCTCACGGACCTCGTGGCCGCGGTGGCGCGGGCCGATGGCCGCTACACGATCGCCGTCAACGGCCGCTTCAAGGGCGGCCACATCACGCGCACCTACGGCCAGCCGGGCGCCGGCCTCCACGCGCTGCAGCTGGAAATGTGCCAGGGCACCTACATGGATGAAAGCGCGCCGTTCGGCTACCGCCCCGACCTGGCGGCGCGGGTGCAGCCGGTGCTCCGGCAAATGCTGCAGGCGGCCGCCGGTTGGGCCCGAGAGGGGAGCGGGGCGTGAGCGCCCTGTTCGCACGGCACGCGCTGCTGCCCGACGGCTGGCGGCGCGACGTGCTGCTGGAATGGGATGGCGATGGCCGTTTCACCGGGGTGGCGGCCGGGACCGCGCCGCCCCTGGGTATCGAACAGGTTGAGTATGTTCTGCCCGGCATGGTCAACCTGCATTCGCACAGTTTCCAGCGCGCACTGTCGGGTCTGACGGAAATCGCCGGTGCGGATGAACGGAACCCGGACAGCTTCTGGACCTGGCGCGACCTGATGTACCGCTTCGCCCTGGGCATCGCGCCCGGGCAGATGGAAGCCATCGCCGCCCAGCTGTTCGTGGAATGCCTGCGCCATGGCTACACCTCGGTCTGCGAGTTCCATTATGTCCACCGTGCGCCCGATGGCGCGTTATACCCGGATGTGGCCGAGACGGCCCGGCGCGTGATCGCCGGCGCGCACCAGGCCGGCATCGGCGTCACGATGTTGCCGGTGCTCTACAGTTATGCGGGTTTCGGCGACGCGCCGCTGCGCAGCGAACAGCGCCGCTTCCGCACCGGCCCGGCGGAAATCCTGGCGATCGCCGCCGCGCTGGAACCGTTGCGCGGTACGATGGTCGAAGTTGGCGTGGCGCCGCATTCGTTGCGGGCGGCATCGGTGGCGCAGATCCGCGAAGTGCTGGCGGCGCTGCCGCCAGGGCGGCCGGTGCACATCCACATCGCCGAGCAGGAGGCCGAGGTGCGGCAGTGCATCGACCATGGCGGGCGCCGCCCGGTGCAGTTCCTGTACGATAATCTGCCGGTCGACGAGCGCTGGTGCCTCGTGCACGCCACGCATGTGGAGGCCGATGAAGTGGCTTGCATGGCCGCCAGCGGCGCCGTCGCCGGGCTGTGCCCCACGACGGAAGCGAACCTGGGCGACGGCCTGTTCCCGCTGGCCCCGTTCCTGGCGCAGGGCGGCCGGTTCGGCATCGGCAGCGACAGCCACGTGTCGACCAGCCCGGTCGAGGAACTGCGCTGGCTCGAATACGGCCAGCGGCTGGCGGCGCGGCGGCGCAATGTCGCGCTGTCTCCCGCGATGCCGCGCGAACGCCGCGTGGGCGATCATTTGTGGCGTGCCGCCCTGGCAGGGGGCGCGCAGGCTTCGGGGCGGCAGGTGGGCGCGCTGGCGCCGGCATACGCCGCCGACCTGCTGGTACTGGATGAGGCGCATCCGAACGTGTCCGCGCCGCCCGAGCTGCTGAACGGGTTCATTTTCAGCGGCAACGACAACCTGGTGAAGGATGTCCTGGCCGGCGGACGGTGGGTGGTCCGTGGCCGGGAACACGTGGCGCAGGCGGCCATCGCCGCGCGCTTCAAGGAAACGTTGGCCAACCTGCGCGAGCTGCGATCATGACAACGCTGATACAGTATGCAAGCCTGCATCCCACCCCCTGGAAGAACGGCGGCGGGTGCACCACCGAAATCCTCGCGTCGCCGCCCGGCGCCACGCTGGACGACTTCGACTTTCGCATCAGCCTGGCGACGATCGCCCAGAGCGGCCCCTTTTCCCTGTTCCCCGGCGTGGACCGCACGCTGTCGCTGGTCGATGGCGGCAGTGTCGTGCTGGACGTGGGCAACGAGCGCAAGGTGGCGCTCAGCGACCGCGAACCGGTGGTCGCCTTTCCCGGCGAGATGCCTGTTTCCGCCACCGTGGACGGCACCCCCACCGTCGATTTCAACGTGATGACGCGCCGTGGCCGCTGCTCGCACCAGGTGGAACGCCGCGTGTTCCGCGACTATTCCGAGCTGGAGCGGCGCAGCGCGCTGACGGTGCTGTTCCTGGCCGAAGGCGACGCGCTCACCGTGCACAGCGAGCGCGAGCGCATGTCGATGGTGCTGTACGACGCCGTGGTGCTCGACCGCGAACACACGTGGATGCTGGAGGCGCCCCGTGCCACCGTCTATATTGTTGATATCATCCCCGATCACGACAAGGATGAGGATATGGCCGAATGAGTGGATGGGACCTGCTGATCGAGAACGTGCACCTGGCCACGCTGGCCGGCGATGCGGGACATGACGGAAACGAAGGCTATGGAACCATCCGCGACGGCGCGATCGCCGTGCGCGGCGGGCGCATCGCCTGGCTCGGCCCACGCGCCGAAGCGGCGCTGCACGGCAGCGCCCGTGAAGAGCGCGACGGCGGCGGCTGCTGGCTTACGCCGGGGCTGATCGACTGCCACACGCACATCGTCCATGCCGGCAACCGCAGCGACGAATTCGAAGCGCGCCTGAACGGCGCCACCTACGAGGACATCGCCCGTGCCGGCGGCGGCATCATGTCCACCGTGCGCGCCACCCGCGCCGCCAGCGAGGAAGCGTTGCTCGCGCAGAGCCTGCCGCGCATCCGCAGCCTGCTGGCGGAGGGCGTGACCACGCTGGAGATCAAGTCCGGCTATGGCCTCGACGAGGCCTGCGAAGCGAAGATGCTGCGCGTGGCAAGGCGCGTGGGGCAGGTGCTGCCGGTGCGCGTCGCCACCACGTTCCTGGGCGCGCACGCGCTGCCGCCCGAGTACGCGGAGCGGGCCGACGACTATATCGACGCGGTGTGCGGCATGGTGCCGGCGCTGGCGGCCGAGGGGCTCGTCGATGCCGTCGACGCGTTCTGCGAGCGCATCGGTTTTACGGCGGCGCAAACGGAGCGCGTGTTCGAAGCGGCGCGCCGCGCGGGCCTGCCTGTCAAGCTGCATGCCGAGCAGCTGTCCGACGGGGGCGGTGCCGAACTGGTGGCCCGCTATCGGGGGCTGTCCGCCGACCACCTGGAACATGTGAGCGGGGCGGGCATCGCCGCGATGGCGGCAAGCGGCACCGTTGCCGTGCTGCTGCCCGGCGCGTATTACTTCCTGCGCGATACGACGCCGCCGCCCATCGCGGCCTTGCGCGCGGCCGGCGTGCCGATGGCGGTCGCCACCGACAACAACCCGGGTACTTCGCCGATGACGTCGCTGCTGCTGGCGCTGAACATGGCCTGCACCTTGTGGCGGCTCACCCCGCAGGAAGCGCTGGCCGGCGCCACCGTCCACGCGGCGCGCGCGCTCGGGCTGCACGGCGAGATTGGTTCATTGGCCGTGGGCAAGCGTGCCGATTTCGCGCTGTGGCGGGTCGCCCGGCCGGCGGACCTGTGCTACGCGATCGGCTTCAATCCCTGCGCCGCGGTCGTCAACGGCGGCGTGTGGCGCGCACCGGCGGTGCCCGCGTGAGGGCGGCCGTTCTTGCGGCGTTCCTGTTGCTGTTCGCATCGCTTGCCTGGTCCGCGCCGGAAGACCAGGGCACGCTGCGCATCGGCTCGAAGCGCTTTACCGAATCGTACATCCTCGCCGAGGTGGTGGCGCAGACGGCGGCGCCGCATGTGAAAGTCGAGCACCGGCAAGGGCTGGGCAACACGGCGATCGTGCTGGCGGCGCTGAAGAACGGCGACATCGACCTGTACCCCGAATACGTGGGCACGATCGACCAGGAAGTGCTCAAACACGACACGCCGACGAATCTGGCGCAGATCCGCCGCGAGCTGGCGGCGCTGGGCTTCGGCATCGCCGTGCCGCTCGGCTTCAACAATACCTACGCGCTGGCGGTGCGCGGCGATGCGGGCATCGGCACGCTGTCCGATCTCGGTCGCCACCCGGAGATGCGCTTCGGTCTTTCCCACGAGTTCATCGGCCGCACCGACGGCTGGCCGGGGCTGGCGCGCCGCTACGGCCTGCCGCAGCAGCCGCGCGGCCTCGATCACGGCATCGCCTATGAAGCGCTGGCGGCGCGGCAGGTGGACGTCATCGACATCTATTCGACCGATGCGAAGATCGCCCGCTACGGCCTGACCGTGCTGCGCGACGACCGCGCCTACTTCCCGCGCTACGACGCGGTGCTGCTGTACCGCCTCGATACCGCGCAGCGCTTTCCGCGGGCATGGCGCGCCATCGGGCAGCTGGAAGGCAAGATCACCGAACGCGACATGATCGGCATGAACGCCGCCGCGGAACTGGAGTCGCAGCCGTTCGCCGAAGTGGCGCGGCGCTGGCTGGCGCGGCAGGGCGCGGCGGCCTCGTCGCAACCGGCTGCCGATACCGCGGGGGACCGGGAAAAAACGGCGCGCTCGCTGGCCGGCGTGCTGTTCGGTTCCGATCTCGCACGGCTGACGGGCCAGCATGTGATGCTCGTGGCGCTGTCCGTGCTGCTGGCGTGCATTGCCGGCGTGCCGCTCGGCGTGCTGGCCGCGTTCCGGCCGGGGCTGCGCCAGCCGGTGCTGGCGCTGACGGGCATGCTGCAGACGGTGCCGTCGCTGGCGCTGCTGGCGATGCTGATCCCGCTGCTGGGCACGATCGGCACCGTGCCGGCGCTCGTGGCGCTGTTCGTCTACGCGCTGCTGCCCATCGTGCGCAATACGTGCACGGGCATCCTCGGCATCCCGCCCGGCCTGCGGCAAGCCGCGCTGGCCCTGGGGCTGACGGCGCGCCAGCGGCTGTGGAGCGTGGACCTGCCGCTGGCCTTGCCGGTGATCCTGGCCGGCGTGAAGACGGCGGCCGTGATGAGCGTGGGCACCGCCACCATCGCCGCCTTCATCGGCGCCGGCGGCTACGGCGAACGCATCACCACCGGCCTGGCGCTGAACGACAACACGATGCTGCTGGCCGGCGCGCTGCCGGCCGCCGCGCTGGCGCTGATCACGCAGGGGTTGTTCGAATTGCTGGAGCGGCGGCTGGTTGCCGCGCGGCGCGCGTGAGGGACGGCCGCCGGCTGGTAAGCATTTGTAAAAGCAGGGCAGCGGCGGGGGTGTGCGCACTATATTGAATCCGTTGATTCTCCCCTCCCAATTGACACTGGGTTCCCGCCACGCCGCCAATGCCGCGTGGCTTTTTTTCGCGCTCGCTGGCCGTGTCACGCTCCGAGACAGGCTTGATAAATCTCAGTAAATCTCCTGGGGCCTGGCCCCAGGACATTTACTGACGCAGCGCAAACGTGCGACAGCTCGGAAAACTCAGCCGTTGGAGGCCAGCGCGGTGAGCGCGTCGCCGGTTACGCGGCAGATGCGCCAGTCGGGCAGCACGGCGGCGCCCATCTTTTCGTAGAAGGCGATCGCATTGGCGTTCCAGTCCAGCACCGACCACTCGAAGCGGCCGCACTGGCGCTCCACGGCCAGCGCGGCCAGGGCGTACAGCATGCGCTTGCCATGGCCCGAGCCGCGGCGGTCCTGCTTCACGTACAGGTCTTCCAGGTACAGGCCCTTGCGGCCGAGGAAGGTGGAGAAGTTATGGAAGAACAGCGCGAACGTCACCACCTCGCCATCCGGCTCCGCGCCGACGATCGCCTCGCACGGCGGCCGCGCGCCGAACAGGGCGTCGTGCAGCATCGCTTCGTCGGCGATGACCATGTGTTCCAGTTTTTCGAAGACGGCCAGTTCGCGGATCATCGCGAGGATCGGGGCGACGTCGTCGGGGCGGGCGGGGCGGATGTGCAGCTGGCTCATGAGGCTTTCTTCAACGGTTCGAATTCGAATTCGGGTTCGGCGGCGACGGCACGCGTCGGCGCCGGCGCCTTCAATGCCCACGCCACGCTGGCGAGGCACAGCAGCATGCCCAGGCATTCGATCATGCCGGGGCGGAAATTTTCCAGGCGCATCGACAGCAGCACCGAGATCACGGGCGTGACCACGCCGATATACACGGCCTTGCCGGAGCCGATCCGGTCGATGAGCGTGAAGTAGCAGGCAAACGCGATCACCGAACCGAACAGCGAAAGATACAGCAGCCCGCCCCAGTAGCGCGCCGAAACCGGCAACACGAACGACTGGCCGGTCGCGGCGATCCACAGCACCACCAGCAGCGTGCCCCACAGCATGCCCCACGCCATCGTCAGCAGCACGTTGGATTCCTGCTCGCGCACCTTCACCACGAGCACGTTGCCGACGGAACTGGCCACCGTCGCGACCAGCGCCAGGACCAGGCCCAGCAGGAAGCGGCCGTCGCCGCCGGCGAGGATCTCGCGCACGGCGCCGCCGATCGATTGCGAGAACAGCAGGATGACCCCCACCACGGAAACCGTTCCCGCCACCCAGGTGCGCAACGTCAGCGGCGTGCCGAGGACCATGCGGTTCAGGATCGGGTTCCAGAACACCATCAGCGCGAACAGCACGGCCACCAGCGCCGATACGAGGTATTGCTCGGAAGTGTAGGTGCAGATGTAGCTGAGACCGAACGTGGCGCAGCCTTGCACGATCGTCCAGCGCTGCGCGCGCCAGGGCAGGCGCAGGCTGTCGCCGCGCAGCTTGCACCAAGCGAACAGCACGGCGGACGCCAGTGCGAAACGGTACACGACGGACACGGCGGGCGGCACGTCGCCCAGCTGCAAGGTGATGGCCCAGAACGTGGAGCCCCAGATCAGGCAGGCGATGGCGAAGAGAACGGGAGAGGACATCGGGCAAGTATACGGCGTATCGCAACGCTTGCCCTGGAGCATCAAAAAAAAGACCGATATCGTGGGGTGTTGCGAGGTGTTGTTACCACACCCATGCCACTTGACTCGCCTCAACAGATAGAGAAGCGACAAGGAAGGTGCAAAAAACGCATTTACGATTGAAAAAATCCGTCTTGCCAAGGATCGTGTCATGAACTGGACGCTGCAATGGAAAGTCGTCTCGCTGCTCGGCTACATTGCCGCGCTGACAGCGTTCCTCGTGATGTGCGGCGATGGCGTGCTGCCGTTGCACACGGTCATCCTCCGGCTGCCATCGCCGCTTTGACCGGCAGGCGGCATTGCCGGCAGCCGGCGTTACAATGCGCCGCATGGCATCTCCACCGCTCCTGACCGGCCTGGCGCCGGTCATCGATCCCGACATCCGCATCCTGATCCTCGGCAGCTTCCCCGGCGCCGCGTCGCTGGCGGCGCAGCAGTATTACGCGCATCCGCGCAACCACTTCTGGCGGCTCGTCTCCGCCCTGGCCGGCGAGGACCTGGCGTCATTGCCCTACAGTGAAAGGTTGCCGCGGCTGCTGGCGCACCGCATCGGCCTGTGGGATGTGCTGGGTGCCTGCGAGCGGGAAGGGAGCCTCGATTCCGCGATCCGCTCGCCGGCGGCGAACGATTTCGACCGGCTGCATCACCTGTGTCCGCGACTGGAAACGGTGGGGTTCAACGGGCAGGCTTCCGGCAAGTTCGCGCCACAGTTCGCGGCGCAGGGCTATCGCACCGTCGTGCTGCCATCCTCATCGCCGGCACATGCGAGCGTGACATTCGACCAGAAACTGGCGGCATGGAAGAAGCTGATCAGCTGGCAGGATGAACCTGCCTAGAGCGCAAGCCGTCCACCATGGTCAATGCAACGCGCTCGGCCTCGGCCTCGGCGGCATGCTGGTCCAGGAAGATGCTGTCCGCCGAAACGCGTCGTTTCGGATGAACGACTGTCATATGCATCGGGTTGGCGGAGGGTGCGAATATCGCCACGTATGCTCCCCATTGCTCCGTACCCTCCAGCGCTTCGCCCGTGAACTCGATTTCGTAGGTATCCATGTTTTTGGTGGGCACGGTATTCTCCGGATAAAAAGGCGGGCGGCGCCATACAGGTTATAGCCTGGACCATCAGCGCCGCGCAAGATAAGCCACAAACGCCTCCGCAAACCGTCCGGCCAGTTTCTCATCCGAAGCGGCCAGCGCGATATGCCATAGCGAATACGGTTCCAGCGCGATCGCCTCGATCGACGTCAGCGCCTGCAGCAATGCAAAGCGCAGCGCCGCCTGCGGGTCCGCATGGCCGATCTGCCCGCGATGCACGAGCAACGGTTCGACCAGCAACGCCAGGTTGGCGGCCACGACCGCACGCGCTTCGGCAACGAATTCGGCATCCTAGTCCGAATCGAGGTAACGCGACAGGGCCCTCATCAGGCGCGGATGCTGCCGGTACTGCCGGAACAGCAGCCGCATCAGGCGCAGCGCCGTGTCCGGCAGCGTTTCGCCGGCCGCAACCACGAATATCTCGCTCCGGCTGCGCCGAAGCATCGACAGCAGCGCCGCCTGAATCAACGCATCCTTGCTGACGAAGCGGCGGTAGACACTGGCCGGGGCGACACCGGCCAGCTCGGCGAGCCGCCGGCCGGGGCTGCGGAAAGCACTACAAATTTCTCAGCATAATTTTGTGCGCCGCACAAAGAGTTCTGTGCTATACTTCGTTTCTCGGTGGGTTCATTCACATCGAGTGAGGCAGGCGACGCGAACAGGCAAGTGTAATGCTGTGACGCGGCTGGGTAAGGTACTGCGAGCCATTGGGCTTGAAGCTGCTGAACCGCCTGCTGGGTTGTCGTTCCACACTTTGTCGGATTTACACGCCGGCCGCACCAGGCAGATTGTCCTGGGCGCCCCGGAGTTTCGCACCACGCAGATAGCATGGGCTGAAACAGCGATACAAGCATTGGCAGCACATTGAAACGAAGCCCGCAGCAAGCGGGCTTTTTTTTCTCCACTTCGCCCACATATGTGGTATACGCTTCTGCGGAGTGTGCTCTTCCTGTAGTTCACCAGTTACCGCAGCATCCGTCCGCGTTCTGCGGGCACAATCGAAAGGAAATATGGCTAAAGAAGAACTGATCGAAATGAATGGTCTCGTCACGGAAATTCTGCCGGAAATGCGCTTCCGTGTCGATCTCGACAACGGTCACAAGCTGATCGCTTACACCTCCGGCAAAATGAAGAAAAACCATATCCGCATCATCGCAGGTGACCGCGTGACGCTGGAAATGTCGCCTTACGACCTGAACAAAGGTCGCATCACGTTCCGTCATATCGAAAAGCGTGGCCCAGCGCCTACGCACCACCAGCGTCGTCGTTGATCGACGTTGCACTATTGAGCGCGCCAATCAGCGCCACCTTGTTGGTCACTTCCAGGCGCGCGTAGGCAGTTTTCAGGTAAGTCCGCACCGTTGCCGGCGACAGCGCCAGCACTCGCGCGACTTCCTTGTACGACAGTCCTTGCGCAAACAGCAGCGCAGTACTGAGCTCGCGCGGCGTCAGCGCCAGGGCATTGACTGACAGCGAGACAGCAACCAGCTCGCCAACCGGTTCCAGCGATAATCTCGCGCCGGCAAACCGGATACAACGCGGCGCATCATGCAGCGCCGCGATCAACGCGGGCGGCAACGTCGTTCCGCGCCAAATACCCTCATGGCCATCCGATGGCCCGTGTGATCGTCCGCCTGGTGGGCCACGCAGTGGCCCCCGCGGTCGCTCGCCCAGTTGCTTGTTGAACAGCGCGGCAATCCGCCGGCCGAGATAGCACAGGCGGCCCTCCCGGTCGCATAGCGCCATCGCGTCGAGCGGCCCGGGCATGCGCAGGTCCGCCAGCCGGTGCCGCCACGCCTGCACCAGGTGCCGGGTGAACTCGGCAAACAGCGCCCCCTCCGTATCGCCGAAGCCGTCGTGCGGGTCATGGCGGTACAGCGCGATGAAAAATTGCAGCCCGCTGCCGGGCAGCGCCACCGTGATTGCCATGATCGCGTGCAGGCGGTGCCGGTCGATGAAGTCGGCGATGGCGCCGGGCGGGCCCCGGTAGCCGCCGCTGGCGCGAAACACCGTACCGGGTTGTGCCATCGAGCCCTGCGCAAAGGTATCCTGCGCGGCGATCAGGCGGTTCCATTCGTCCGCGAATTCGGCATCCAGCCCGATACTGCCGTGCAGAAGGTTGCGCGGCCGATCGGCCGCCACCTCGCCCCACCATCCCGCATCGAACGGCACGAGCCGGCGCCATGCCAGCAATGCGTCGCGCACCAGCATGTCCGTGCGGGCATGCCGTGCCAGCGTGCCAAGCTCCAGCAGGCAGGCGCTGAAGTCCGCATGCAGCGCCAGCGGCAGGGTGCCGCCGGGGCGGATGCCCGTGGTCCAGTCCTGTTTCATATTGTTCCATTCCCCTCCGCATTTGCGGAGGTCCGTGGCCGCAAGGTGCGCCGTATGATGGTCTTGATATCAGATTGCCTGATATTCAACGATACCATACAGGAGACGGAATGAACTTCACCACCACGATGCAACAGCGCCTGCGCAGGCTGCTGCCGATGTTGTCGCTGTCATGCTGCCTGGCAGCCGGCGGCGCGGGCGCCGTCACGCTCACGCCGGCCACGGCCGGCACCGATCTGTGGAACGTCTACGGGGCGCCGCCGGCCGGTGCGCAACCCGGCGATATCCTCCAGGCGCAGAAACGCACCGACGCGCCGAAGGGTTCGGCAGGCTGGAATGTCGTCTACGTGTCCGAAATCGCGCCGGGCCGGCTCGCCTACGTGTCGGGCGAGATCTACCTGCCGCCGGCCGCCGGCGGCGAACGCCGCGACGTGGTCTTGTGGAACCACGAAACGGCAGGGCTGGCGGATGCCTGCGCGCCTTCGCGCCGCAGCGCAAAGGAGGGCGGCCATGAGCGCGTGCCCGCGCTCGGCGCGCTGCTGGCTCGCGGCCATGTCGTGGCGATGAGCGATTACCCCGGCCTGGGCCTGCCGGGGCCGGCCTTCTACATGGCCGGCCAGCCGAACGCGCGGGCCTCGCTGGACATGCTGCGCGTGGCCCGCAACTTCCCCGGCGCACGGGCTTCGAACCGCTACGTGATGTATGGCTGGTCGCAGGGCGGGCAGACCACGATGTGGGCGGAAAGCATCGCCGCCGGCTACGCGCCCGAATTCACCGGCCTGGGTGCGGCATTGATCGCGCCGGCGGTGCGCATCCGCGATCTCACGCTCAATTCCATGACGACCGCCGAGAATGCCGGCTATGTGATCTCCACGCTGCCCGGCATCCAGGCCTCTTTCCCCGACCTGAAGTATCGCGACTTCCTGGCGCCGGACGCCATGGAGCAATTGCCCGTGCTGGCGAACGGCTGCTTCGACGTGTGGAGCGCGGCGGCCGGCGTGCGGGATGCCTACCAGCCCGATGCACTGGTGCCCGGCTCGCCGTGGTGGCAGGCAATGACGGCGGTGGACGACTTCGCGCCGAAGGGTTCGATGCCGTTCGCGATCTTCCAGGGTTCGGCGGATACGACCACGCCGCCCGGCCTCACGCTGCGCGAACGCACCGCGCTGTGCAGCGCCGGCAGCGCGGTCGATTACCACGCGTTCGAAGGGCTCGACCACACGGCGGTGGTGCCCGAGGCGGCGCGGCGGCTGCCGGCCTGGTTCGCCGACCGCTTCGCCGGCAAGGCGGCGCCCGACAACTGCGCCGCGCAGTAACACCGGCTGTCGGCTACACCGGTTATCATCGCGGGCAGCGCCAACGAATCGCTCCCTCCCGATGCCCGCCCGCAATGCCCAAGAACGCACCAGCCGCTTCCTCTCGCTGATCCTGCGCCACGCGCCCGACACGATCGGCCTGGCGCTGGATCAACACGGCTGGGCCGACGTTGCCGAGCTGCTCGACAAGGCGGCGCGGCACGGTACCCCGATCGCGCCCGAAGCGCTGCACGAGCTGGTGGCCACGAACGACAAGCAGCGCTTCGCGTTCAGCGCGGACGGCACGCGCATTCGCGCCAGCCAGGGCCATTCGTTGCGTTCCGTCGACCTGGCGCTGCCGGCGGAAGCGCCGCCAGCCGTGCTGTACCACGGCACCGCCAGCCGCTTTGTCACGTCGATCCGCCAGTCCGGCCTGCGGCCGGGTTCGCGGCGGCACGTGCACCTGTCGACGGAGCGGGAGACGGCGACGAGGGTCGGCGCGCGCTACGGCGTGCCGGTGGTCCTCGAGATCCGCGCCGGCGCGCTCCATGCGCTGGGCCATGTCTTCCATCGCGCCGACAACGGCGTGTGGCTCACCGATGCGGTGCCGGTGCGGTATATCGATTTTCCGGGCACCGCCCGGTAGCGGGGATCACGCCGCGGTCGGCGTATCGTCCGGCAGCGGCTGCGCAGCTGCCTGGATGGCGGGCTGGATGATGGGCTGCATCAGCGGCGCCATCTCTTGCTGGAGGGTCGGCTGCAAGAGCGGCTGCCCGAGCGGCGGCAGGACCGGCTGCATGACCGGCTGCATGGGCGGCTGCGGCTGCATGAACTGCGTGGTCAGGAACTGCGCGATCTTCTGCTGCGTGGCCGGCAGGTAGGGAATGTTCATGTGGTCGGACTCGGGAATCGTCTCGTCCATGTGCACGCGCATCAGCTTGGCCACGAGCACATCGGTATGCATGTGGGGCACCACGTCGTCGGTGGCGGCGCGCAGCACATAGGTGGGCGCGGACAGCAGCGATGCGTACTTGATCGATTCGAAGCGGTGGCGCAGCAGGTAGCTCACCGGGATGCCGCGGAACTTGCGCTGCGCCAGCGCCAGGATCGAGTCGTATGGCGTGACCAGTACCACCGAGTGCGCGGAGCGTTCCTTCGCCACCTGCACGGCGACGCCGGAGCCGAGGCTGCGGCCGACCACGGCCACGCGCTGCCTGTCCACGTTGCTGCGGCCGCCCAGCCAGTCGAACAGCATGCAGCCGTCCTCGACCATGTGTTCCTCGCCGGGCTCGCCGCGCGAATCGCCGTAGCCGCGGTAATTCATGGCCAGCACGGCCATGCCGGGGAACAGGCTGCCGGCATCGCGCACCACCCACGACACTTCCTCGGAGCGCCCGCCGAAGTAGACCACGGCCGGGTGCGGGCCCGGCGTGTGCGGCGTCATCAGCCAGCCTGCCAGGCGCGTGCCGTCATGCGCGCGCAGCACCACGGCGCGCGTGCGATGCGCGCTGCTGCGCGGGCTTTGCACTTCGCGCACCAGCGTGGGATTGAACAGCAGCTTGCGCTGGCCGGCCGCGATCGCGGAGACCATGCCAGCCCAAAGGAAACCGACCACGCCGACGGCGGCGGCAACTTTTCTCGAAGTACTCATGAGCCAAGTCTACCGCCAAACGCAGCGGCACGTCGCGCATGCTGTTGCGTTTTCGCTAAAGATTGTTTCGTTCCGCTAAAACGGCCATGGCGGGGCCCGCCGAGGCCGAGCCGGGCTGGTCGCTACCTGGCAACCGGCAGCTGGCAAGGCGGGGCACGCTATTGGCGTTCGACCGTTCCCGATGGCGCGGGCCGCGCCGCATGGGCGCGCAGCCGGTCCAGCTTGGCGGCATACAGCGCATGGTCCGCCCGCGTGGTGCTGCCCGCCATGGCCTTTTTCATGTGCTGGTCGGCACGGCGGTATTCGCCCAGCTGCCACAGGGCGGCGGCCAGCCAGGCGTGGAATTCATGGTAGTCCGCATCGCGCTGCAGTTCGCGTTCGAACAGCAGGCGGGCGCGGCGATAGTCGCCCATTTCCATCGCCTTGCGGCCCAGGTTGAAGTAATGGAAGGGCGTTTCCGGCTGCAGCCGCGCCAGCCTTTCCCGCAGCACCGCCGCTTCGTCCTTGCGGCCGACCGCTTCCATCAGCTGGGCCAGGTTGTTCAACACCATCGTGCTCTTCGGCTGGCGCTCGAGCGCCCAGCGCAGCGTGCGTTCGGCCAGCGCCGCGTCGCCATGGCGGCGGTAGACGATGGCCAGCGTGTTGTACGCATACAGCAGCGCGGGATCGGCGGCCACCGCCTGCCGCGCCCACCAGTAGGCATCGTCGAAACGGTCGCGCGCCAGCGCCTCGGCGGCGCGGTTGTTCATGAACATCGCCACCACGGTGTGGCGGCCGATCGCCGTGCCTTCGGGCAGCTTGCCATCGGGCGGCGGCTGGAAGTCGACCACCATGTAGCTGGCGCTGTCGTAGCTGCTCACGCTTTCGCGCAACGCCCGGCCGAGTTTCAGGTTTACGTGGCCGCTGTTGAAATACAGGTCGCCGCTGCGGCTCCACGCCGCGTCCACGGGCACGTCCTGGAACACGACTGGAATGTTCAGCTCGTTTGCCAGCGCCGCCGTCATGATCACCAGCGACAGGCAATTGCCCTGGCGTGCTTCGAACGCCTGGGAGGCGGTGCGCGTCATCGCTGAATCGTATTCGAGCTGCAGGCCGTCGCGCTGGTACAGCGCTTCGAACAGCGCGCGCCGCACTTCGCGGCCGCGGCGGTGGCGCTGTACCTCGCGCGCGTAATCCCGCATCGCCGGGGTGAGGCCGAAGATCTGTTCTTCGGTGAGCGTGGCGGTGGAAGGGCCGAACAGGTGATCGGCGAACAGCGCCACCGGCGGCGCCTCGGGGCGAGGCGCCGTTGCACAGCCGGAGAACATTGAAGAAACAAGCAGGACCAGTGCGAAAAACGCGGCCCGTGGCAAGGAAGCAACCATGGCACTCCCTCCTTACGGGCAGTATCCTCCCCGCCGTTTTGCTTGTCAAAGCACCGTTTTCAGCGGGACGGCAGCACCAGCAACTGCAGGCCGGAAGGCGTTTCGGGCGCGTGGTAGACGCGCTGCGTCGCCTTCCTGAAATCCTCCGGCCCGGCCTTGGCGATGTCGGTGAACGTCTGCGGATTCAGGTCGATCAGCGGGAACCACGAGCTTTGCACCTGCACCATGATGCGGTGGCCGCGGCGGAACGTGTGGTGCACGTCGCCCAGGTGGAAATTCACGGCTTCGACCTTGCCCGGCACGAACGGCTCAGCCCGCTCGAAGCTGTTGCGGAACTTGCCGCGCAGCGGATTGCCGCGCACCAGCTGCTGGTAGCCGGCCATCGTGGCCTGCGGCGGCGGCACATCCTTGCCGCGCTTGCGTTCCTCGCCGTCGCCGGGGTATTCGTTCGGGTACACGTCGATCAGCTTCACCACCCAGTCGGCATCGGTGCCGCTGGTGGAGACGAACAGCTTCGGCGTGACCGGGCCGGCGATCGTCACATCCTCCTGCAGCGGCGCCGTCTGGTAGACGAGCACGTCGGGCCGGGTGGCGGCGAAGCGCTGGTCGGACACCATGTACTCCTTCGGCACGCCGGTGGCCGGGTAGCCGACGAACGGCACCGGCTTTTTCGGATCGCTCACGTATTCGTCGTAGCCGCTGTCGCGGTCGGCTTCGGTGGCGGGTTTTTGCCAGCCCAGCCCGCCGTTCGCGCCGAAGTACAAAATGCGCGGTTTGGCCCCCTGCGGCGGCCAGGCGGTGTACTGGCGCCACACGTTGGTGCCGGTTTCAAAGGCGGTCACTTCGGCGATCGGCTTGCCCGGCTTGACGCCTTTCAGGTATTGCTCGAAGAACGGGAACTGGATCTCCTTGCGGAAGTGCTCGCCCGTATTGGCATCGAACTGCACGCGGCCCAGGCTCCTGCCATCGCCGCCGGCCCAGCCGCCGTGTACCCACGGGCCCACCACGAGACCGTTGAACGTGCCCGGATTGTGTTTCCCGATCGCGTGATAGGTGGTGAACGGGCCCTGCAGGTCTTCCGCGTCGTACCAGCCGCCCACCGTCAGCACGGCCGCCTTCACGTTCTTCAGGTGCGGCGCGATGTTGCGGTTTTTCCAGAACTCGTCGTAGGCCGTGTGCTCGATCATCGGCGCGAACAGCACGCGCTGCTTTTCCGACAGGCTCGATGCGATGTTCGACAGCGTGAGCCGGTGCAGGAAGTAATCGTAGCCGTCCGGCACGCCGTAGTCGAAGTCGCCCCACGTTTTCGGCAGCGGCGTCGGGTTCGGTTCTTCGGTGAACGCGGCGTAGAAATCGAAGTTCGCGGCCAGCATGAAGGCGCCGCCATGGTAGGCATCGTCGCCCATGTACAGGTCGGTGACCGGCGCCTGCGGCGACGCGGCCTTGATCGCCGGGTGCGAATCGATGATGCTGGCCGACGTATAGAAGCCGGGGTAGCTGATGCCGAGAATGCCGACCTTGCCGTTATTGTTCGGCACGTTCTTCAGCAGCCAGTCGACGGTATCGTGCATGTCCTGGCTCTCGTTGCCTTCGCCGGCCGCGCGCCGCGCGTTGACATGCGGCGTCATTTCCTGCCACTTGCCTTCCGACATGAAACGGCCCCGCACATCCTGCTTCACGAAGATGTAGCCGCTGTCCTCGAATTCCTTCGAAGGTCCGATCTGCTTCGGCATGTAGTTCACGCCGTAGTGCAGCTGGTCATCCGCGTGGACGCCGGCACTGTAGGGCGTGCGCTGCATCAGGAACGGGTAGCTGCGGCCCGTGTCCTTCGGCACGTAGACCGCCGTGAACAGCTTCACGCCGTCGCGCATCGGGATCTGGAATTCATACTTCGTGTAGCGCTCGCGCAGGTCGCTCCTGGCTTCCTTTGCCGGTGCATCGTCGTGAATATCCCTCGCGTGGACCTCCAGCGCGGCGGCATGGGTGGCGCCGAACGCGAGCAGCAGGGACAGGGCAACGGGGGCGAGGCGGGACATCGGTCGGAACATCGTTTCCTTCATTCGGTGAACACATGAGCGTGCCAGTGTAGCCGAATTGCCGGACGGCCAAGCCCCGCCGGTGCGCCTGCGTGTTTCCTGCCGGCCAGCCGTTGCCATCAATCCAGCGGCTGCGGGTCGACCGGGTTGCCCTGCGCATCGAAGCGCGCGGCCACGGCCACGTCGTCGATGCCCAGCGTGGCCAGCGCATCGCGCACGTCGTCCACTTCCACCGCGAGATCGCTGCCCAGCTCGAGCGGGCGCTCGCCGGTGGCCAGGAGATTCCCGTTCCCGTACACCTGCACGCGCAGCACCATGTCGCCCTTCACGTCCGCCGGTCCGATCACGGCGCGCGCCGGACCGTCATGCTCGGCCAGCGCCGCACCCAGCGTGGCCATCAGCGCCAGCATCGCCTGTTCTGCCAGCCCCTGGGCACGCGCGCCGAAGAACAGGTCCTGGTACAGGAAGTTCAGTTGCAACGCGCGGCCGGCCGGCGCCAGCAGGCGCTGCACCAGCGGCGCCGCGTCTTCCGTCCAGCGGCGGTAGCGTTCCATCCTTGCCTCGAACCAGTCTTCGGCCGCCTGTTCACCGGCGGGCGGCACGTAGAACGGATCGTCGGCATGCTTTTGCGAAAAGCCGACCAGGAAGCGCAGTTCGACCGCCGTGTCGTCGGGGCCGAAGGTGGCGCCGATCCAGCCCGTGATGCTGCGTTCCAGCGCCGGCGCGTCGATCACTTTCTTGTTGCCCAGCATGGCGGACGCTTCGCGCGCCATCGTGTGCAGCTGGCTGTAGGTGATGCGACTCGCCTCGGCCGCGTCGAACGCGTGGCGCAGCAGCACCAGCCTGGCCTTCGGGCTTTCCAGGCCCGCGCTCTTCATGCTGTCGAGCAGCGCATCGTAGGCGGCGTCGTCCTGGAACCCTTCCGTTTCCACCAGGCCGCCGGTGCTGCCGACGAACACGGGAATGGCGAACACGTCGATTTCCAGCGCCGGCGCATTCTCCCGGCGGATCGGCACGCTGGCCGCCGCTTCCTCGATGGCGCCGCGCAGCATCTGGAACGCGCCGATGTCTTCGTGGCTGGCCTGGTCGATCGCGCCATACAGCACGTCGTCGCGGTTCTGGTTCAGGTAGCGCCGCAGCAGGCGCTGGAAGTCGAATTCCTTCTGGCGCAGCGCATCGCCCAGCGTGTCGCTGTCTTCCTGCTCGGCCAGTTCGAGCGCGAGCGTGCACAGCGCGGCGACTTGCGCTTCGTCGGCGTCTTCTTCCACCGGGGCGGCGGATTTGCGGGGAACGGGTTTCTTATTCTTGGGCATGGGTTTCCCGATGCCCGGGCGGGCATCGTCAGTGATCGATGTGGTAAGTGTCGTGCAATTCCTCGAGCAGGTCTTCAGCCTCCCCGGCATCCAGGCCGAGGTGGCGGCAGGCCGGTTCGCCGCCTTTTTCCCACTCCAGTGAATCGTGGTTGCCATGGTAGCGCGCAATCCCCCGTTCGGCCAGCACCGAGGCGGCCACCAGCGAGCGGATCGCGTCGTCGGTGGCGTCGTCGTCCAGCACCGCGTAGTCGTGATGGTGCAGGATGGCCCAGGACACATCCGGCGACAGCCCCCAGTTGCGTGCCAGCAGGCAGCCGATCGCTGCATGGTTGGTGCTGTGGCGCGCATCTTCCACCTCGGTGAAGCTGCGCGAGGCGTCATGCGCGGCAACGGCCAGCGTATCGGCGTAATCCGGGAAGCGGTCCATCAGCAGCGGCACGCCGATGTCGCAGAACAGGCCGAACGTGTGGGCGATATCCGGCGGCGCCAGGCGCAGCCGGCGCGCAATGAACACCAGCGACTGGGCGCGCCGCGCGCTGGTGTCCCAGAACTGGTTCAATGAACCGTCGCTACCGTCGATGGCCTGCCGGGCGAGCAGGCCCGTCAGCAGGGCCGCGCACTGGTTCAGGCCCAAGAAATTGATCGCCTGCTCGACCGACTTGGCCTTGCGGGCGGCGCCGAAGAACGGCGAATTGGCCAGCTTGAGCAGCGCGCCGGACATGCCCACGTCGCTGCCGATGATGCGCGCGATGCGGCGCGGCGACGGATCGTCCTCGGCCAGCTCGCCCTGCAGGTCCACCAGCATGCTCGGGCGCGGCGGAATGCGGATCGAACGCAGCAGGGCGTCTTCAACGGTAAGGTCCCTGGCGGGGGCTGCTGCTGTGGTCATGGTCGGAAAAGGGAACGGCGAACGTGCCATTATCCACTGTTTCGATACGGCAATATCATTTTTGACCGGTTTTTGTTCAGGACGGGGGTACGGGTGTTGCCGCCACGCGCCGCTTCGATAGCGAAATGAACAGTTTACGCTTGCCATGAAGTCAACACCGCCGAGCCCGGCGCTGCCATTCGCGGGCCGGCGCTAGAATCGCGGCATGACTACTTATCTGGCAGGAATCGACTTCAATGCGCCATCGCACGAGGTGGCCCGGCTGCTGATCGGTGTCACGGTGCTGGTCGACGGAGTCGGCGGCCGCATCGTGGAAACCGAGGCCTACGACCGCGAGGACCCCGCCTCGCACACCTACAACGGCCCCACCATCCGCAACGCCGCGATGTTCGGCCCGTCCGCCCATGCCTATGTGTACCGCTCGTACGGCATCCACTGGTGCCTGAACTTCGTGTGCCGGGAAGAGGGCCATGGCGCCGGCGTGCTGATCCGTGCGATCGAACCGCTGCACGGCCTGGAAACGATGGCGGCGCGGCGCAAGCTCGACGATCCGCGCCTGCTCACCTCCGGTCCGGGGCGCGTGTGCCAGGCGCTGGGCATCACGCGCGAGCACAACGGCAAGCCGCTGGCGCTGCCGCCGTTCCAGTTGCTGCCGCGCGATGCCGTGGCGCCGGACCTGCCGGTGGCGGCCGGCCCCCGCATCGGTATCTCGAAGGCGATGGACACGCCGTGGCGCTTCGGCGTGGCCCGCTCGCCTTACCTGAGCAAGCCGTTCCGCTAGAAGCAGGAATTTTCAAGGCCGTGTACTGCGTCAGCTGCGATGCTGGCGGCGGGCGTTGCCGGCCGGGGGCGCTTCCAGCTGGCCGCGCATCCGGCTGTCGGTCGCGCGGCGCTCGCCGGCAGGCGGCCTGGCCGCGCGTGCCGGCCGGTCCACCCCCTCCACGCCGGCATCGAGCTCGAACACGGCCACGGCGCGCGACAGGTTTACCGCCTGTTCTTGCAGGCTTTCCGCGGCGGCGGCGGCTTCTTCGACCAGGGCCGCGTTCTGCTGCGTGACGTCGTCGATCTGGCCCACCGCCTGGTTCACCTCGGAGATGCCCTGCGCCTGTTCCGCGCTGGCCGCGCTGATGCGGCCGATGATGTGGTTCACCTGCTGCACCGACGAGACGATATCGCCCATGCTGCGGCCGGCCAGGCTGACCGACTCGGCACCGTCGTCGATGGTGGATACCGAGGTGGCGATCAGCTCCTTGATTTCCTTCGCGGCGGAGGCCGAGCGGGCCGCCAGCGTGCGGACCTCACTGGCGACCACGGCGAAGCCGCGGCCCTGTTCGCCGGCACGGGCCGCTTCCACGGCCGCGTTCAGTGCCAGGATGTTGGTCTGGAACGAGATGCTGTCGATCACACCGGTGATTTCCACGATCTTGCGCGAGCTGGCGCGGATCGACTCCATCGTGGTCACCGCCTGGGAGACGGCTGCGCCGCCTTTCTCCGCCATCGAGCTGGCGGTGGCGGCCAGCTTGCAGGCTTCGCGGGCATTCTCGGCGTTCTGCCGAACCGCCGTCGTCAGCGTGGCCATCGCGCTGGCCGTTTCTTCCAGCGAGCCGGCCTGGCGTTCGGTACGGCTGGACAGGTCGAGGTTGCCCACCGCGATTTCATGCGACGCCGTGTCGATCGACTGCACCGCGCCGCGGATCGTGCGCAGCGTCTGGTTCAGGTTGGCAATGCTCTGGTCCAGCACGCGCGAGGTCTCGGCGATCTCGTCGCGCCCGTCGTTCGGCTTGGCCGTGGTGAGCCTGCCCGATGCCAGGCTGCGCACCACGTCGGCGATCGAGCGGATATCGCGCAGCAACGCCGCGCGCACCAGCATCGATACCAGCAGCGACAGCGCCACCGACAGCACGCACAGGGCGGCCATCGCGATGCCCAGCTGGCGGAACTCCGCCTTGGCATCGGCATGCGCCGTTTCCGACAGCGATTTTTCCAGCGCCGCCAGCCGCTGCAGGTCGCCTTCGAGCAGCACGAACTGGCGCTCCGCCTTCTGCATCGAATTGGTGGCGATCGACTGGTCCATCTGCGCTATCTCGATCGTTTCCAGCACGCCCTTGCGGTAGGCGATCAGCGCGTGGCTGGAGGCGTCGACCAGCTTGCGTTCTTCCGGATCCGACACCCGCGCCAGCTGCACCAGGTGCTGCTCGATGCTGCGGTGGCGGGAGTGGATCGCGGTGGTCAGCTCGTCGAGCCGGCTCTTGGCGAAGCTGCCGTTCACCCATGCCAGCAACTGGTAGATGTTGGCATGGGCGAACTTGGCTTCGCCGGCGATGTCGGCCACGGCCTTCAGCCGCGCCGCGCGCACCTGCACCAGGTTTTCCAGCGATGCGTTCTGGCGCACCATGCCGAACCAGGCGCAGGCGGTGATCGCCACCAGCAGGACCAGCACGACACTGGGTGCCAGCAGCAGTTTGGGACCGATACGTAATTTATTCAGCATGACGACTCCTGCTCGACGACGGGACGGTTTGCAACTCAGTTTTTATAGATGCCGGCTTCCAGCACCACGTCGCCGACCCGCAGGATGTACGTGGTCTTCGGTTCGATCTTGCCGCTGACCGGGTTCTTGTACATATAGTCGACCCAGCCTTTGCCTTTCTTTGCCGCGAGCTCGATGATTTCGCGGCGATACACCTTGCCGCTGGCATCGGGCACGTCGGTCAGGTTCTTGCCGACGATGGACGGGTTGATCGGATGCGCCACCACGATGCCGGTATTGATGTCGCGCATGTCGACATACAGTTCGCCCTGCACGAAATCCGGATCCTTGGCGTTGAGTTTCTTGATCAGCGCTTCCTTGCCGTTCGCCTTGAGGAAGGCGGCGCCGCGCTCGGCCATCGCGATCGCGTCTTTTTCGGTCGGTTCGTTGTTGGCGAAGGCGCCGGCGCTGGCACCGGCGATCAACAGGCAGGCCATGCTGCGGATCAGTACTTGTTTCATGAGGAGCTCCTCGAGGTTGGTTACGGTCAAAACATTGTGCGCTGATGCTGCTCATAGGAAATTGCGCTAGCGCAAAGTGTAAAGAGCAGCGACGCAGAGTTTCCACAGGGATATTGAGTTTCAGCAACACGCACTGCTGGACAGCGGCCTACGATGTGGGTTCCTTTTCCAGGAGATAAAAATGACGACCCAATTCGCCCCGCAAAAATTCAAGCCCTACACCCGCCAGAGCATCCGCCAGGCCCGCCAGTGGCAATGGCTGCCGCCGGACCAGCAGGAAGCCGTGCAGGTGGTGTCCCACGTGATGCCGTTCCGCACCAACGAATACGTGCTGGAGAACCTGATCGACTGGCGCAACGTGCCGGACGATCCGATCTACCGCCTCGTGTTCCCGCACCGCGACATGCTGCCGGTGGACGAATACCGCCAGCTGCGCGACCTGGTAATGGTCAAGCAGGACGACGCCGCCATCGCCGCGCTGGTGCACAAGATCCGCATGCGCATGAATCCGCACCCGGCCGGCCAGATGACGCACAACGTGCCGCGCGTGAACGACCACGTGCTCAAGGGCCTGCAGCACAAGTACAAGGAAACGGTGCTGTTCTTCCCCAGCGCCGGCCAGACCTGCCATGCCTACTGCACGTTCTGCTTCCGCTGGCCGCAGTTCGTGGGCATGGAAGACATGAAGTTCGATGCCAGGGAAACCACCGAGCTGGTGTCATACCTGAAGTCGCACGAGGAAGTGACCGACGTGCTGATCACCGGCGGCGACCCGATGATCATGAACACGCGCTCGCTGGCGGAGTTCATCGAACCGTTGCTGGCGCCGGAAATGGCGCACATCCAGAACATCCGCATCGGCACCAAGTCCGTGGCGTATTGGCCACAGCGCTTCGTTACCGACAAGGATGCGGACGATCTGCTGCGCCTGTTCGAGAAGGTGGTCGCCAGCGGCAAGAACCTGGCGATCATGGGCCACTACAACCACGCGGTGGAACTGCGCCAGGACATCGCGCAGGCGGCCGTCAAGCGCATCGTCGGCACCGGCGCCACGCTGCGCATGCAGGGCCCGCTGATCCGCCACATCAATGAAGATCCGCACAGCTGGGCCGAACTGTGGCGCACCGGCGTGCGCCTGGGCGCGATCCCGTACTACATGTTCGTCGAGCGCGATACCGGTCCGAGCGAGTATTTCCAGCTGCCGCTGGCGCGCGCGCACGAAATCTTCCAGCAGGCTTACCAGATGGTGTCCGGCCTGGCGCGCACGGTGCGCGGCCCGTCGATGAGCGCGTTCCCCGGCAAGGTGGCGATCGACGGCGTGGTCACGATCAACGGCGAGAAGCTGTTCGCGCTGCAGTTCCTGCAGGCCCGTAATCCGGACTGGGTGCGCAAGCCGTTCTTTGCGAAATACGATCCCGAGGCAACCTGGCTCGATCACCTGAAGCCGGCCTTTGGCAAGGAAAAATTCTTCTTCGAGGAAGGCGACGACGCCCAGCCCGTACCGCAGGCGCGCAAGGTGATCCCGATCACCCGCGCACGCGACGGCGCCAGCAGCAACGCCGCCTGAGCATGGGCACGCCAGCGCACGCGCCGGCATCGGCGTCCATGGCGGCATTCGCGCCAGCGCCATCCCCGGTTCTGGCAACGGCACCGTCCATGGTGCTCGCGCCCGCGCCGTCCCCGGCGTTTTTCAGCCAGGGGCGGCAGCACGTGCCGGGCCGGCTGTCCGGCATGGCGGTATTGTGCCTGGTGTTCCTGCCGTACGCGCTGGGGCATTACCTGTCATGCCTGCTGCGCACGGTGAACGCGGTGCTCGCGCCGCAGCTGGTCGGTGCGGCGGCGCTGACGCCGGGAGACCTGGGCCTGCTCACCAGTGCCTACTTCCTGGCGTTCGCGGTGGCCCAGCTGCCGGTCGGCATCGCGCTGGACCGCTACGGCCCGCGCCGCGTGCAATTCCCGATGCTGCTGCTGGCGGCGCTGGGCACGGTGGGGTTCGCGGTCGGCAGCGGCTTCACGCAAATGCTGTGCGCGCGCCTTGTGATGGGGCTGGGCCTGGCCGGCTGCTTCATGGGCGCCGTGAAGGCCATCTCCACGTGGGTCGCTCCGGCGCGGCTGCCATCGGTGCAGGGGTACCTGATCGCCGCCGGCGGGCTGGGCGCCGCGACATCCACCTTGCCGGTGCAGGTGTTCCTGAAACATGTCGACTGGCGCTGGCTGTTCGTCGTGCTGGCGCTGTGCTGCGTGGTCGCGGCGGTGCTGGTCCTGATCCTGGCGCCGACGCCACAGGCCGCGCCGAATAAAAAATCCGATGGCGCGGGCCTCGGCAACGTATTGAAGCACCCGGTCTTCCGAGAGACGGCCGGGCTGGTGCTGGTGCCGCACATGGTGTTCTTCGGTATCCAGGGCCTGTGGATCGGCCGCTGGCTGACCGACGTCGGCCGCTTCTCCGAACAGGGCGTGGCATGGCTGCTGTACCTCGGCATGGGCGCCGTGATCGTCGGCGCGATCGCCGTCGGCAAGGTAACCGAATGGGCGGCCCGGCGCGGTATCGATGCGATCACCGTGGCCTGCCTGGGGGTGCTGCTGTTCGTCGTCGTGCAATGGGCTTTCGTGATGGGCTGGCAGCCGGGCATGCCGGTACTGGCGGTGCTGTTCACGCTGGTGGGCACGATCACCGGCATCGAGTACACGATCGTGGCGCAGGCGATGCCGCCGGCGCTGACGGGCCGCGCATCGACGTGCCTGAACCTGTTGATCTTCACCGGGGCCTTCGCCGTGCAGGCGGGCTTCGGCCTGGTCGTCAGCCTGTGGCAGCCGGACGCCGCGCAGCACTATCCCGCGGCGGCCTACCAGGCCGCATTCTTCGTGCTGGTGCTGCTGCAGCTCCCAGGCATCGGATGGTTCGTCTGGCGGCGCCGGAGGCCGCTCGCGGCGAACACTGTAGAATCTCTCATTTGACCGGAGGCCAGCGCGCTTCCGCCGCATCATCAGTGGGAGAATGAAGAATGAAACTGGTTCGTTATGGCCGCATCGGTAAAGAAAAACCTGGCCTGATCGATGACGAAGGCAAGCTGCGCGACCTGTCCGGCGTGATCGGCGATCTCGCCGGCGCCAACCTGTCGGACAAGGTGCTCAGGAAGATCGCCAAGATCCCGCACGACACGCTGCCGCTGGTGCGCGGCACGCCGCGCTTCGGCGTGCCGGTGGGGCAGGTCGGCAAGTTCATCGGCATCGGCCTCAATTACGCCGACCACGCCGCCGAGTCGAACCTGCCGGTGCCCAAGGAACCGATCGTGTTCATGAAGGCGACCACCAGCCTGTCCGGCGCGGACGATCCGGTGATGCTGCCGAAGGGTTCGAAGAAAACCGACTGGGAAGTGGAGCTGGGCATCGTCATCGGCACGCGCGCCCGCTACGTCAGCGAGGCCGACGCGGAAAAATTCATCGCCGGCTACTGCGTGGTGAACGACGTTTCCGAGCGCGAGTACCAGCTCGAGCGCGGCGGCCAGTGGGACAAGGGTAAAGGTTGCGATACCTTCGGCCCGGTGGGCCCGTGGCTCGTCACGCGCGACGAAGTATGGAATGTCGACGACCTCGACCTGTACCTGGAACTGAACGGCAAGCGCATGCAGACCGGGAACACGGCCACGATGATCTTCAAGGTGCCGCAGATCGTTTCGTACCTGTCGCAGTTCATGACGCTCGAACCGGGCGACATCATCACCACCGGTACCCCGCCCGGCGTGGGCATGGCGCGCAACCGGTTCCTGAAGAAGGGCGATTTCCTGCGCCTGGGCATCGCCGGCCTCGGCGAGCAGCAGCAGGACGTGATCGGGTTCCAGCAGTTCTGAGTCCGCGAACGTTGCGCCGCCGGGCGGCGCAACGGACAACCGCCGGAATGCCTGTCTCCGGCGAGCTTCAAGCCGGCGTAACCGCCTTCAGCGCAAGCGCCACCGCGTCCGACAACCGGGTGACGACCTGCGCCAGGTCCGCCTCGGTGGCGATGAACGGCGGCGCCAGCAGGATGTGGTCGCCGCGCCTGCCGTCGGCGGTGCCGCCCATCGGATACACCATCAGCCCGCAATCCATCGCCTTTTCCTTCACAGCCGCGAACAGTTTCAGGTCCGGGTCGAACGGGCGCATGGTGTCGCGGTCCTGCACCAGTTCCAGCCCCACCAGCAGGCCGCGCCCGCGGATATCGCCCATATGCGGATGGGTGCCGAAGGCATCGCGCAGCATGCGGCGCAGCGTGGTGCCGCGCACCGTGGCCGCGCCCAGCAGGCAATCGCGCCGGATGACCTTCTGCACCGCCAGCGCGGCGGCGGCGGCCACCGGGTGCGCGTTGTAGGTGTGCCCGTGCTGGAAGATGCCGCTGCCGTTGCGCAGCCGTTCCACCACGTGGTCGCGCGCCAGCACGGCGCCGATCGGCTGGTAGCCGGCGGCCAGGCCCTTGCCCAGTGCCACCAGGTCGGGCACTACGCCATCCTGCTCGATCGCATACAGCGTGCCGGTGCGGCCCATGCCGCACATGACTTCATCGGCGATGAACAGGATGCCGTACTTGTCGCACAGCGCGCGCACGCCCTTGAAGTAGCCGGGCGTGGCCGGCACGGCGCCCAGCGTCGCACCGACCACCGGTTCGGCGCAGAAGCCGATGATGCTGGCCGGGCCGGTTTCGAGGATCGTCTGTTCCAGCTCGGCGATCAGGCCGGCGGTATAGTCGTTGATGTCCTGGCCGGCCGGGCGATGGCGGTATTCGTAGCACGGCGACACGCGCGCCACATCCATCAGCAGCGGTTCGAACTGCCTGCGCCGCGCTTCGTTGCCGCCCAGCGCCAGCGCGCCCAGCGTATTGCCGTGATAGCTCTGCCTGCGGGCGATGAACACGCGGCGCTCCGGTTCGCCGTTCTCCACGAAGAACTGGCGCGCCATCTTCAACGCCGATTCCACAGCCTCGGACCCGCCGGAAACCAGGTATACGTTGTTCAGGTCGCCCGGTGCATCGGCGGCCAGGCGCTGCGCCAGTTCCTCGGCCACGTCGGTGGTGAAGAAACCGGAATGGGCATAGGCCGTCGTCTTCATCTGCGCGCCCATCGCGGCCAGCACGTCCGGGTGGCTGTGGCCCAGCGACGACACGGCGGCGCCGCCGCTCGCATCCAGGTAGGTATTGCCGTCGCTGTCGCGCATGTACATGCCGAACGCGCACACGGCGGTGGGTGGCGTCCGGCGCAGGTTCCGGTGGATCATATGGGTCATGATGTCCTCGTCGTGGTTGGTCTTCCGGTCGACAGTAGCCTTCAAGAAACATCAAGACTTTGATTTTTCCCCTGCTTTCAGCGAATATTTCCCATATGACAGACCGTTTCCCGCCCATTTCCCCGGAACATATGACGCCGGAACAACAGGCTGCCGCCCGGGCCGTCATCGACGGGCCGCGCGGCGCGCTGTACGGCCCGTTCGTGCCGCTGCTGCGCAGCCCGGAACTGATGGGTGCAGCCCAGCAGATGGGCGCGTACCTGCGCTACCGCAGCGCGCTCGGCACGCGGCTGTCCGAACTGGTCATCCTGGTCACCGCGCGGCACTGGAACCAGCAGGTGGAATGGGCGATCCATGCGTCGCTCGCGGCGCAGGCCGGCATAGCCGCGGCCGTGATCGACGCGATCGCACAGCGCCGCCCGCCGCCGGGCCTGGCGCCGGACGAGCAGGCCGTGTACGACTTCTGCACCCAGCTGCACGAACGCAAGCGCGTATCGGACGATGTGTACGACGCGGCGTTGCGCCTGTTCGGCGAACGCGGCGTCATGGATCTGATGGGATTGAACGGCTACTACACGTTCCTGGCGATGGTGATGAATGCGGCGCAGACGGCGGCGCCGCCGTCGCCTGCCGCGCCGCTGCCGGAATAAAAAAAAACCCGGCAGTGCCGGGTTTTTCGTTACTTCAGGATCTTGTGCAGCCAGCCGGAAATGTCGTTCACTTCTTCCGGCGACACGGAGTGCTGCATGTAGTAATCGTGCCACTCCACCTGGTAGCCGAGCGTTTGCAGCAGGTCGCGCGAGGCGGTGGCGCGGGCCAGCGGGATCACCTGGTCGAGCCGGCCGTGCACGAGGAAGATCGGCGTGTCCTGGTTGGCCGGGCTGCGCTCGGCGGCCACCTTGTCGGCCAGCGGCACGTAGCCGGACAGGCACAGCAGGCCGCCCAGCTTTTCCGGGTAGCGCAGGCCGGTCTGCAGCGTCATCGCGCAGCCCTGCGAGAAGCCGCCCAGGATGATGCGGTGGGCGGGAATGCCGCGCGCCTTTTCACGGGCGATCAGCGCTTCGACCTGCAACTGCGATGCGCGCAGGCCTTTTTCGTCTTCCTGGCGCCCCAGGTCGGTGTGGACGATGTCGTACCACGAGCGCATCGTGTAGCCGCCGTTGATGGTCACGGGCATCGTGTTCGCGTGCGGGAAGATGAAGCGGATGCCGGGCAGGCCGGACAGGTTCAGTTCCTGCACGAACGGCACGAAGTCGTTGCCGTCCGCGCCCAGGCCGTGCAGCCAGATGATGGCGACCTGCGGGTTGTCGTTGGTGGCGACTTCGATGTTCGGTAGCACGTCAATCATGCGTTTTCCTCGTTACAGTGGAGTGGCCGCCGCACGGTTCCTGATGGCGGACTTCGGCCGGAATGCCTTGCACACGGCGCTGTCGGTTTCGATGTACGGGCCGCCGATCAGGTCGATGCAGTAGGGAACGGCGGCGAAGATGCCCGCGGCGACCTGGTTGCCGGCATCGTCCTTCAGGCCTTCCAGCGTTTCCCGGATGGACTTGGGCTGGCCCGGCAGGTTCATGATCAATGTGGCATGCGGTGCGGTGGCACGATCGTCGGATTCACGGATCACCGCCACCTGCCGCGACAGGATCGCGGTCGGGACGAAGTGCAGGCTGATCTGCCGCATCTGTTCGCCGAAGCCCGGCATTTCCTTCGTGCCCACCGCCAGCGTGGCTTCGGGCGTCACGTCGCGCCGCGCCGGGCCGGTGCCGCCGGTGGTCAGCACCAGGTGGCATTTCACCGTATCGGCCAGTTCGACGAGCGTGGCTTCGATCGTGGCACGGTCGTCCGGGATCAGGCGCGTCTCGACGCGGAACGGCGTGGTGATCGCGCCATTGAGCCATTCTTCCAGCGCGGGAATGCCCCCGTCCTGGTAGACGCCGCTGCTGGCCCGGTCGGAGACGGAGACCAGGCCGATGACGAGCAGGTTCGCCAGCTCGTCCGGCCCGGGGGCCGGCTTAGCCGCATCAGTCGTCGCGGTCGTCATCTTCGTCGTCCTCGCCTTCGGCGTCGGCGGCAGCCTTCGCCGCGCCGCGCGTCTTCGTGTCCAGGTCCTTCAGGATCTGGAAGATCTCGCGGTACGCCTTCGGCGGCTTGTTCTCGGCCTGCTCCTTGCGCGCGTTGCGGATCAGCGTGCGCAGGTGCTGGCCGTCCAGCTCCTGGTGCTCGGCCAGCAGCACGGTCAGCGCCTGGTCGTCCGCCAGCAGCTTGTCGCGGCGGCGCTCCAGCGCGTGCAGCGCGGCCGTATCGGCCTTCGACGCGCCCTTCCAGCCTTCGATGGTGCGCTGGATGATGGCCACTTCCTCTTCCGAGAGGGTGCGCATCTTCTTGCCCACGAACTGCAGCTGGCGGCGGCGGCCTTCGTGGTTCTTGATGGTCTGGCATACCAGGATGGCATCCCGCACGTCGTCCGGCATCGGCACGCGCTTGACGCGGTCGCGCGGTTGTTCGACCAGTTCATTGCCGAGCGCCTGCAGCGCGTCGGACTGGCGTTTCAGTTCGGTCTTGGAAGGACGGTCGTATTTTTCCTCGAATTCGGAGGAATCGAAGCCGACGGCCCCGCGGTTTGCATTTGGCATGATGAAGAACGCGCCACTTCAGGCGCGCCTGTAAAATCGGTAAACGGCTGCTATGATAACTGTTTTAAAGTTTAGCCGGCCAAAACACCCTATGAGCGAATCGCATTTCACCCACAGCCAGGACCAGTTGAAACAGATCGCGCGAGACGTATTGGGTTACGCGCGCGAGACCGGCGGCACCGATGCCGCCGTCGAGATCAGCGAGGGCAGCGGGCTGTCGGTATCGGTTCGCAAGGGCAAGATCGAAACGATCGAGCAGAACAAGGACAAGGGCCTGGGCATCACCGTCTTCGTCGGCCAGAAGCGCGGCAACGCGTCGACGTCCGACTTTTCCACCGCTTCGCTGCGCGCCACCGTGGAAGCGGCGTTCAACATCGCCCGCTTCACGGCGGACGACGAAGCGGCCGGCCTGGCGGAAGAGGAATTGCTCGAGCGCGATCCGCGCGACCTGGAACTGTTCTACCCGTGGCCCATCACCACCGAGGAAGCGGTCGTGCTGGCGCAGCGCGCCGAGGCGGCCGGCTTCGCGGTCGATCCGCGCGTGACCAACAGCGAAGGCGCCGGCGTGCACGTGCAGCAGTCGCACTTCGTCTCGGCCAACTCGCGCGGCTTCATCGGCGGCTACCCGTATTCGCGCCACACCATCTCGGCCACGCCGATCGCCGGCAAGGGCGCCAACATGCAGCGCGACGACTGGTACAGCTCGGTGCGCGATCCGAGCAAACTGGCCACGCCGGAATCGATCGGCCGCTATGCGGCGGAGCGCGCGCTGGCCCGCCTGAACGCGCGCCAGATCACCACGCGCACCTGCCCGGTGCTGTTCGAGGCACCGCTGGCCGCCGGCCTGCTGGGCGCGTTCGTGCAAGCCACGTCGGGCGGCGCGCTGTACCGCAAGTCCACGTTCCTGCTCGATACGCTCGGCCAGCAGGTCTTCCCGGACCACGTGCAGGTCACCGAGGACCCACACGTGGTCGGCGGCATCGGTTCGGCGCCGTTCGACGAGGAAGGCGTGCGCACCCAGTACCGCGACGTGGTCAAGGACGGCATCCTGCAGGGCTATTTCCTGTCCACGTACACGGCCCGCAAGCTGGGCATGAAGACCACCGGCAATGCCGGCGGCTCGCACAACCTGGCGCTGACGTCCTCGCTCACGCAGCCGGAAGACGATTTCGCCGGCATGCTCAGGAAAATGGGCACGGGCCTGCTGGTCACCGAACTGATGGGGCAGGGCACCAACTACGTGACGGGCGATTACTCGCGCGGCGCGTCCGGCTTCTGGGTCGAGAACGGCATCATCCAGTACCCGGTCGAGGAAATCACCATCGCCGGCAACATGAAGGACATGCTGCGCGAGATCGTGGCCATCGGCAACGACGTGCTGATCCGTGGCACGAAGCAGACAGGTTCGATCCTTCTGGAGAAGATGGTGGTCGCCGGTAACTGAACGGTTGCGGCGTCCCCGGCGTTTCCCTACACTGTCCTGAGCAGTAGCGTTTTCCGTAACCGCATTCCCTTACGAAAAAAAATCCTCAGGAGACCGTATGGAACGTCGACGCTTCATTGCGAAGGCTGCCGCGGGCGCCGGTGCGGGCATCATCGCCGCACCGGCCATCGCACAGTCCCAGCCCACCATCACCTGGCGCCTCGCCTCGAGCTTTCCCAAGTCGCTGGACACGATCTTCGGCGCATCCGATACCTTCACCCGCCGCATTTCCCAGCTCACCAACGGCAAGTTCACCATCCGCTCGTTCGCGGCGGGCGAGATCGTGCCCGGCCTGCAGGTGCTCGACGCCGTGCAGGCCGGCACCGTCGAGTGCGGCCACAGCGCCTCCTACTATTACTTCGGCAAGGACGCCACCTTCGCTTTCGACTGCGCGGTGCCGTTCGGCCTCACGTCGCGCCAGCATACGGCGTGGTACGACCAGGGCGGCGGGCGCGAACTGATGCGCGCCTTTTTCAAGGACTACAACATCGTCAATTTCCTCGGCGGGAATTCCGGCACGCAGATGGGCGGCTGGTTCCGCAAGGAGATCAAGTCGCTGGCCGACCTGAAAGGCACCAAGATGCGCGTGGCCGGTTTCGCCGGCAAGGTGCTCGAACGCCTCGGCGTGGTGCCGCAGCAGCTGGCCGGCGGCGACATCTACCCGGCGCTGGAGAAGGGCACGATCGATGCCGCCGAATGGGTGGGGCCGTACGACGATGAAAAGCTCGGCTTCTTCAAGGTGGCGCCGTTCTACTACGCGCCGGGGTGGTGGGAGCCGTCGGCCTCGTTCTCGTTCTACGTGAACATCAAGGATTGGGAAAAGCTGCCGAAGGATTACCAGGCCGCCGTCGAAGTGGCCACCTACGAGGCGCACGTCGCGATGCAGGCCGAGTACGACGTGAAGAACCCCACCGCGCTGGCGCGGCTGCTGAAGAACGGCGTCAAGCTGCGCACCTGGCCGCGCGACACGATGGATGCCTGCTACAAGACCGCCACCGCCGTGATGGAGGAGGAAGCATCGAAGAACGCCAAATTCCGCAAGGTGTACGACCCGTGGAAAAGGTTCCGGCAAGACCAGAACCAGTGGGCCTCGGTGGCCGAGGCGCCGATCCAGAATTACCTGATCAGCGCGGGGCGGGGCAAATGATGCATCGGCATTAAAGCGAACTCTATTCGATCGACTATTGAAATAAAAGCCGGCATGGATTATTTCCATGCCGGCTTTTTTTATGCCGCTTATTTGGCCGTTGAATCTTCCTTGTGGCATCGCCGTGCGCCGAGGTATATAAAAAGCATATAGGGAATTATCTTCCTGGAATACCTCGCTGTAGTTCGGCTGGTGCACTTGAATATACGTATTTGGTTTTCTACAACAATCAGGCGATTTCCATCGACAGGTCATGTTGCGCCGCAAAAATTTCACTGAATGGTCAATAACCGATCAATACAATGAGCAATTTCCTGCAATTCTGCGCTATTGATATCGTGATAACGATTCCAGCAAGCGCTCCGCTGGGCGTTTTCGCGGCGAGGCAAAGTTAATTATGCTGCAACTGCGCTTTTTCTTATCCAATCAACTTGCTGAGCAATGGGATACCGGGAGTTAAAAGCTCCCGATATGCCGCTTAAATATACCCGGCAGGGTTAAAGCAAAAATTCGATTAAAAAAAGTGGAGTAGAAAATGCAAAGGTTCACCATGAAGCCAGCGCGGCTCGGCACGCTGAGCGGTGCCGTTTCGCTGGCGCTTGCCTCGATGGCCGGCAGCACCCCCGCGATCGCGCAGCAGCAGGCCGCCACCGAGTCCGCCGAACCCATCCAGAAGGTGCAGGTGGTTGCCACCCGCGCATCGCAGCAGTCCGGCATCGAACGCAAGAAGAACGCCGCCACGGCGATGGACTCGATCGTGGCCGAGGACGTGGGCGCGTTTCCTGACCGGAACGTGGCCGAGGCGATCTCGCGGATCGCCGGCATCGCCGTCGAACGCGGCGACTTCGGCGAAGGCACCAGCGTGGCCGTGCGCGGCAACTCGCCGGACGTGACCCGGGTGGAAATCGACGGCCAGGGCGTGCAGGCCGGCGGCGGCACCGATCTCAATGGGGGCGGCAGCGGCCGGGGCGTGGAACTGCGCGAGATCTCCGCCGACCTGATCAAAAGCGTGGACATCGTCAAGGGCGCCACCGCCGACATGACCGAAGGCTCGTTGGGTGGCGGCGTGATCATCAAGACCCGCACAGGCCTCGACTTCAAGAAGCCTTTCTATTCGCTGCGCCTGGCCGGCTCGCAAACCTCCTTGAACAAGGACTGGACGCCGGACGGCAACCTGGTGCTGGCCAACCAGTTCCTCAAAGGGCGGCTGGGCGTCGTGTTCAACGCCTCAGCTTCGCAGGTGCGCAACGAAGGGCACTCGGCGCAGAATTCGGCCAACAGTTCGGGTTATGCCCGCGCCATCGATTTCGACGGGTCACCGGAAAAAACCTTTTCATACCAACCGGGCACGGTCGACACGGGCAACGCCAGCGCCACCCAGCCATTCGTGCGCAGCGAGCTCGCTTCCGGCAGTGGCTACTTCGACGCGGCTACGCCGCTGGACCTGATCACACGCTCGGCGGCGGCACAAAGCAAGGCGGATTGCTATGCGGCGTTTCCGAACCTGACACAGGCGCAGGTCAATTCGATCAAGGAAGGCAATACCCGCACCGGTGCGATCAACCAGCGCGGCAACGAACAGCTGACCTGCCTGAACCAGTGGAACGACTACACGCCGGCATTGCTGCGCTACATGCAGAAAAAGCAGATCGACAAGCGCCGCTCGTTCGACCTGCGGCTGGACTTCAAGGTGAACGACGAGCTGACCGTATACGGCAAAGGCAGTTACCAGCGCCGCCGCGTGGACGACAACGCCCTCACCTATGGCCTCGGTGGCGTGTCCATCAATCCGGCAGCGACCGCCAGCCCCACGTACAGCGGCGCGGCATACACTGAAAATAGCGCCACCAACACGCTCGTGCCAGTAGCGGGGTCCGGCTACTACAGCTATGCGACGCCGACATGGCGGACCGGCAACTACCCATGGTCGAACTCGGTTGTCAACATCAACCCGGCTTCCGTAACGGTGGACGCGAACCACCACGTGACCGGTTTCACGATCGCCGATGGCAACGCCAGCACGGACCAGATCCACAATATCATGGAAACCAGCAGCCGTTACCTGCAGCTGGGCGGTACCTACCGCAAGGGCGGCCTGCTGGCCGAGTTTATGGCGGGCGATGCAAAGTCCGATTTCACGCGCGGCGACAAGCGCACCACCTTCACCTACAACTATGGACCGGCCACGCTCTCGGTGCTGCCGAATGGCCTGTGGTCATACGCCTTCCCGGAAGGCGGCGGCCCGTCCGCCGCCACACCGGCGCAGTATGCGACGCTGCGGCCCGCATCAGCCGCCCTGGCCGCGGTGAAGGCAGCCGGCAATGTCGTCAGCGGCGTGCCGGCCTATACGATCGCGCAGCAACCCCTGACGAGCCAGGCGCCGCAGATCACATGGACGCCCAAGATCAGCGACACCAGCGAACGCACCGCGAAGCTCGACCTGACCTATGCGCTGCCAGGTGAAGTGCCTTTCCTGACCCGGCTGAAGACGGGCTTCAATTTCCGCGATACGTCGGGCAACAGCTGGGGTGCCGGTGGCTATGAGGCGAAGACGGCCGTTGGCACCTACGGCGAGGCGGGCTACCAGCGCGCCGTGCTGGTGCCGTCGGCCAACGTGCGCAGTTCGTTCATCGCCTGCCAGGACACACCGGGCTCGCTGGGTGCGGGCGGCAAGCCATGCCAGTACGGTTATGTGCCGAGCAATTCCTATGCGGCGAACTCGATCCAGTCCGGCCAGGCCGTGCTGACCCAGGCACAGTTCCAGGACATTATCGCGCAGTCGATGAATCAGGCCGCCAACCAGTTCTTTTCCGGCGCAAAAGATCGTCCGGCCGAGCTGATCAATGGCTGGACCGGGCTCGATGTCGAGAAAGTATTCGCCATGGCAAACCTGCCGAACGTGAACTACAACTGTGTCAAGGAGTGCACCGGCACGGATGGCCAGGTGTACCAGCAGCCGGTGAGCAAGTTCCGCGAGCGCACCCGGTCCGGCTACCTCATGACCGACTTCGCGCTCGACCATGTACCCTTCAGCGAGCGCCCGCTTCCGTTTGGCATGGAGTTCGACGGCAATGCCGGTGTCCGCATCGTCAATACCCGGGTCGAAGGGTCGGGCAACATGACGTTCACCTCGATCGTTCCGACAGCCAATTACGACCCGCTGAGGCCGAATGCCGCCGGCGGTACGGTGACGGCGTCGGTCACGAAAGCCACTACCATGCAGGCCAGCGCGACGGATTACCTGCCGATCTGGAACCTGGCGCTGTGGGTGGTGCCGGACCAGTGGGTGGTGCGCTGGCACCAGTCCAAATCGGTGGCACGGCCAGGCGTGAGTTCTCTGCTGCCATCGGGGACCTGCACGTTTGACGCAAGGAACCTGCTCACCAACGACGACGCGGACATGCGCTGCTCCGGCACGATCGGCAATCCGGCGTTGCGGCCGCAGTCGAACCGTAATCAGAACTTGTCCGTGGAGTGGTACCCGAACATCGACTCGACGTTCTCGGTTACCGCGTTCCGCCAGAAAGGCAAGATCGGCCCGGCATTTACGACCGGTGTCAGCGGCGTGAAGGTGTTCCAGGGCTCGAACCTGGTCGATCCGCAAACCGGCGCACCGCTCGACGACGTCGACTTCAGCTACAACACATACGAGAACGGTGCCGCCACCACACGCAAGGGTTTCGAGGTCTCGTCGAAGACGGCGTTCACCTTCCTGCCATGGCGCCTGCGCTACTTGGGCGTGGACCTGAACTACACGAAGCTGCGCTCGGCGACGTCTGCCGTCAACGTGGTGGATCTGCTCACGGGTGATCCACTGCCGCCGGCACGCGAGTCGAAGTACTCGTACAACTGGTCGCTGTGGTACGACGACGGCAAGCTGTCGGCCCGCGTGGCGGTGCAGGCGGTCGCCGAGTACTTCACCTGCATCGCGTCGTGCGGCGGCACCGCGGTGAACAACTATCCGAGCGCCGGCGGCGGCAGCCGGATCAATGTGCAACCTTATAACCCGGGTTCGCCGAACTTCCGCGATGCCAACCGCTTCATCGATGCCAAGATCGCGTACCGCATCAACGATTCGATCGAGGTATTCGCCGAGGGCCGCAACCTGGGCAAGGAAGGCACGTCGAACAGCCAGGGAAAATATGCCGCATTCGCCGATGGCACGCCGAACCTGAACGACTACGCATATCCGGGCCGGCGCCTCATGGTGGGCATCAACCTGCGCAACTGATGGGGCAGCAAAGCGATGGCGACAGGCCGCGCGCCTGCCGCCGCGCCATCATCGGCACAGCGCGCTGCGCGGCCGGCCGCAGGCGATCAGGCTGCCGATATCCGGGTTCGACAGGTACTCCGTGTGCCCCCGCACGGGGTCCTGGAACAACCCGAAATACGTGGGCGCGTTCGACACCAGCACGTTGAACACGCCGGCGCCCGCCTCGCGGTAACGCTCCGGCGGCAAGGTATAGCTCAGCACGTCGCTGGGGTCGCTGAACGCCACCAGCATCAGCGTCGGCACGGCGCGCGGGATGGCCAGCGGGTTGGCCAATGGGTTGGCCAATGGTACCCGGCGCTTCTGCAGCAGGCGTTGCAGGCTGTCCGGCGACGGCGCCTGCATGACTGTCCGTTTTTCCGTAGCCGTTCCCGCCTCCGCGCCGGACGGCGCACGCGCCGCTTCATCGAGCGGCTGGTCCGCCAGGTGCAGCAGCGGAAGCTGGTTGGCGGCCATCACCAGCCACACGGCCCGCCGCATCTCGCGCGCCGCCACCTGGGCCGCGCGGCTGGCGGCCGGTTCTTCCGCCATTCGCAGCAGCGTGTCGAACAGGATCTTGCTGCCCAGGCTTTCCGAGATCACCACCAGCGGCGCCGTCGGATCGGCTTCCTCGGTGGCCGCCAGGATCGCTTCGCGCATCCGCAGCTGGATCTGGTCGCGCGCCGCGCCCTGGTAGACCAGCGCATCGGGCAGGCAATCGTCGAGCAGCCAGTCCTTCACCTTCGCATTGAGTTTCGCGCGCACGGCCGTGAACGGCGGCGCGCCGGTGCAGATGGGGGATTTGTCGGTCTGGTCGTAGCACAGCTGCTGCTTGAGCGGTGTCGTCAGCGGAGACCAGATCAGCGACGTGAAGCGGATCCTGCCGTGCGGCGTGCCGACATCGATCGGCACGATCTCGATGGCCGGCCCCGCCAGGCGCTGCGTTTGTCCCTGTGGCACCGGCGTCACGTTCGCCGCCAGCTGGGCAGCCAGCGTGCCCACCGTCGCCTTCGCCCATGCCGCATCGTGGGTGCAGATGCCGTGCACCAGCAGCACGTCCGCCTTGCGGTCCGGGGCACGCGCCGTGAAATCGATCAGGCCGGGAAACCTGGCATCCGCTTCCAGGAACTGGGGCGGGCGGTAGGGCAGCGTGCAGCCGGCAAGGCATGCCGCGGCCAGCAGGAGAAGGGTGCGCATGGCGGTTTCCTCGGTGGGGGCGAATCCCCATCTTTGCGCTGCCGAACTCTCTTCGCTTGCGGCAGATCAAACCATGCGCATGAATGCCGTCATTCGACGACGATCACCCTGGCCGCGCCATCCACGTTCCGCACGAAGCGCACCACCGCATCGGTCGACACCGTGTCGATCTGGCCCGCCATGCGGCGGTCGAACGGGTGATCGTCGAACGCCACGTTGGCGCGTAACATGCGCGCGCCCAGCCGCGTGACGCTGGGCACGTACACGGTGATCGGCGCGAAGCCCGCCCCCTTCAGCCAGGCCTGCGCTTCCTCGCGCGTTTCCACCTGGCCGGCGGGCGCGCCCGCCGCCGCATACGTTTCGAGCACCCACTGGTTCGAATTCTGGTAGCGCGTCGACCAGGCGTAGGACAGCATGTTGTAGTTGGCATGGTGCAGGCGGCGCGCGGTGCGGGTCGTCACCAGCTGTGCCAGCCGCGCTTGCGCGTCGGGGCCGGGAATGACCACCTGCGCTTCATAGCGGAACAGGCCGGCGAGGAAGAAGTTGCCCAGGCCTTCGTTGTATAGCGCGGAGGCCGCGGTTCCGCACCCGTTCAGTTCGTGCACGACGGTCCAGCGCCCGGCCGGGTGGTCGCGCACCACGATGCCCATGTGGGAATAGCGCAGCCCGTACTTGCCCAGATCCTGGCCGGCGCGCGATACCAGCGCCACCTGGGCACCGCTCGCATCGAGCGCCTGGAACGTGCGTTGCGCGAGGTCGAGCGACTTCACGGCGTCCGTCACCGCCATCGGCGCTTCGTCGCACGGCTGGCCCGCCCACGCGGGCGCGGCCAGCGCCACCCAGGCCGCAAGCAGCAGCCGCTGTTTCACTTCACCTCCGCATGATGCAGCAGCGCCTTGCCCGCTTCGTTCGGGATGAACGCGATGGCCTTGCCGGAGGCGACCAGCAGGTGGCCGGTGGCCGTCGCCGACACGTCCACCACGGTGCCGGCGGCCACCGACAGGCCCTCGGCCGCCTTGCCGGACAGCCGCACGGTGGCGCGGCTGCCGTCCGCCGCGCTGCGCAGCAGCAGGTCGACGCCTTCGCCGGTCTTTTCCATCGCGACGAAGACGACGCTGCCGGCAATCGCCACCGACACGAGCGAACCGCCGACGACGATGCCCGACACTTCGCCGGCTGCATGGGACGGACTGGATGCATCGGCGGCCCGCGCCGCGACAGGAGCGGTGGCACAGGCAAGCGAGAGCAGGGTGGCGAGCAGCAGGCGTTTCATGATGCGTTCCGTATGAGTACAGTGAGCACGCATCATCGGCCCGGCCGCGCAGGCCGGCAACCGCAATCCCGCCAGTCGCGCGGCACCCCTGCTAGAGTATCGGAAAGCGATACTTTTTGACGAGGAGGGACGTATGTCGAGCAGCGTGATGCTGGTGGAAGGGCTGAAACGGGAGTTGAAGGCGCATGGCATCACCTATGCCGAACTGGCGCGGCGCATCGGCATGTCCGAAGCCAGCGTCAAGCGCATGTTCGCGCAACGCAGCTTCACGCTGCAGCGGCTCGACGAGGTGCTGGCCGCCGCCGGCATCGACCTGCTCGACCTGACCCGCTCCGCGCTGGAGGCGCCGAAGCTGATCGACCAGCTCACGCAGGCGCAGGAGGAAGAACTGATCGGCGACCCGAAGCTGCTGCTGGTCGCCGTGGCGGCGCTGAACGGCGTGCCGGTCGATGAAATCGTGGCGGCGTTCACGCTGACGGAAGCGGAAGCGGTGAAACACCTGCTGCGGCTGGACAGGATCGGCTTCCTGGTGCTCAAGCCGAACAACCGCATCAAGCTGCTGGTGGCGCGCACCTTCGGCTGGATTCCGAACGGCCCGATCCAGACATGGTTCCGGCACGAGGCCGCCGGCGATTACCTCGATGCGCGTTTCGACGGCCCCGGCGAGCTGCTGCGCCTGTTCAGCGTGATGCTGTCGCCGTCCTCCACGAGCGCGCTGCTCGAACGCCTGCGCCAGGTGGCGGACGACTTTTCGCAGCAGCACCAGGCCGACGCCCGGCTGCCGTACGAAGGGCGGCGCGCCATCACGTTCATGCTGGCCGCGCGGCCCTGGCTGCCGGAGGCCTTCGCGGCGCTCCGGCGGCCAGGCGCCGCGGTGGCGCAATGAACCGAAAACTTACCGGCGCAGCGCGCGCAGTACCGGCTGCAGCACCGCGGCACCCAGTTTCATCGAGCGGGCGCCGTTCCAGCCGTTGACCGGGTCCGGGTCGTTGGCGTTGTCCTTGAACGGCAGTTCCAGCGTCAGCGACAGGCAGCCGAACAGGTGGGTGATGTGCGGCGAACCCATCGTCAGCACTTCGGGCGAAAACGGCGCGTCCGGGTAGCCGAATTCGCTCTGGAAGTCGGGGCTGGCGATCTTGAAGTCCTCGATGAAGCTGTCCTGCTCGGCCTTCTGCGCGGGCGTGAAGTTTTCCAGCGAATCGCTGCCGGCCACGAACACGTAGGGCAGGCCTTCGTCGCCGTGCACGTCCAGGAACAGGTCGCAGCCGGTTTCCCGCATCTTTTCCTTGACCAGGAAGACTTCCGGGCTGCGTTCCATCGTCGGCGTGTTCCACTCGCGGTTCAGGTTCGCGCCGGCCGCGTTGGTGCGCAGGTTGCCGCGCACCGAGCCGTCCGGGTTCATGTTCGGCACCACGTAGAACACGGCATCCTTCAGGCACTGGCTGGCGAACGCATCGGCCGGGTCGAGCAGCGCTTCGACCATGCCTTCGACGAACCACTCGGCCATCGTTTCGCCCGGATGCTGGCGCGCGATGACCCACACCTTCTTCGGCGCATCCGGGTCGCCGATGACCAGCATGTTCAGGTCGCGGCCATCCACGGTGGAACCCAGGTCGACCAGTTCGGTCAGCGGCGAAAGCTGGGCATTGTCGAGCAGCGACAGGTGGCGTTCCCACGAATACGGCTCGAAGTAGGCGTAGTACACGCTGTCGTACTCGGGCGCATGCTCGATCGTCATCATGTCGCCGTCGAAGCTGGTGGGCACGCGGAACCACGTGTCGCGGTCGTAGCTGGCCACCGCCTGGTAATCCTTCCAGCCATCCGGGTAGGCGGCGCTGCCGGCGTTCAGGAAGCGGATCGTCAGCGGCACGTCGCGCGCGCCCTGCACGCGGAAATAGAACCACTGGGTGATGTCCGCGTGGGAGTCGCTGCGGATGTTCAGGTCGATGTCGCCGGCGCTGGTAACGCCGACGAGATCGATGGCGCCGGCGTCGAACTGGCTGCTGATCTTGATAGACATTGTGTGTCCCTGTTGTTGAATTGGCGCGCCGTGGCGCGAGGCCGCCATGATAACGGCTTTGTAGCGGAAACGCAGCCGGAAGGACTACAATGGCTCGTCCATTCAAGAGGAGGCCGACGATGCAGCGCCGTTCCTTTCTGACCCGGTCCGCCGCCGTGGCGGGCACCGCTTCCCTGGCCGGCGGCATCACCACGCCCGCCATTGCGCAAACGCAGCCGGCCGTCAGCTGGCGCCTGGCATCGAGCTTCCCGAAAACGCTGGACACGATCTACGGCTCGGCCGACGCATTCGCCAGGCGCGTGGCCCAGCTCACCGGTGACAGGTTCCAGATCCGCCAGTTCGCGGCCGGCGAGATCGTGCCCGGCCTGCAGGTGATGGACGCGGTGCAGGCCGGCACGGTCGAGATCGGCCACACGCCGGCCTACTATTATTTCGGCAAGGATGCCACGTTCGCCTTCGATTGCGCGGTGCCGTTCGGGCTCACGTCGCGCCAGCAGACGGCCTGGTTCGACCAGGGCGGCGGCCGCGAACTGCTGCGCGAGTTCTACCGCGGCTACGGCATCGTCAATTTCATGGGCGGCAATACCGGCGTGCAGATGGGCGGCTGGTATCGCAAGGAAATCCGCTCGGTGGCCGACCTGAAGGGCCTGAAGATGCGCGTGGCCGGTTTCGCGGGCCGCGTGATGGAGCGGATGGGCGTGGTGCCGCAGCAGATCCCTGCCGGCGACGTCTACGCCGCGCTCGAAAAGGGCACGATCGATGCGGCCGAATGGGTCGGCCCCTACGACGATGAAAAGCTCGGCCTCGTGCGCGTGGCCCCGCATTACTACGCGCCGGGCTGGTGGGAAACGGGGCCGCAGCTGTCGTTCCTCGTCAACGGCAGGCAATGGGACCGGTTGCCGAAGCAATACCAGGCGGCGATCGAGGCGGCAGCGTACGAATGCCATGTGCGCATGCAGGCCGGCTACGACGCGCGCAACCCCGGCGCGCTGGCGCGGCTGCTGAAGAACGGCGCGAAGCTGCACAACTTCGGCAAGGATGTGATGGATGCGGCCTACCGGCACGCCGGCGCGGTGATGGAGGAAGAAGCGGCGAAGAACGCGAAATTCCGCAAGATCTACGAGCCGTGGAAGAAGTTCCGGCACGACCAGAACCAGTGGGCGTCCGTGGCCGAGGCGGCGATGCAGAATTACCTGATCACCGCGGGCCGCCGCTGAGCCCGGTTTTTACCGTTCGACAGGGCTAGGTCAGCCCACCGAAGCGCTCGAAGAACGCGGGCGCGGCAGCGGCGATATCGGCCTGCTCGCGTTGCAGCGTGGCGAGCACGTGCTCTCCAGCCAGGGCATGGGTGAGCCGGTACAGCTCGCGCGCGAGATCGTAGGCGGCGGCGCCCGGCCACGGCTCCGGCAGCAGTTCGACCGGCAGCTGCGGATCGTGCAGCTGCACGCGCCGGTAGGCGTGGATCAGCAGCGTGCGCACGATGAATGCCTGTTGCGGCGAAAGATCTGCTGCAAGCAGCGACCGTAGCGGCGCGAAGCGGTCGATGAACCGTTCGTAGCCCGCCGCCACTTCGCTCAAATCCCATCCTTCGGCGATCAGGTCCGCCAGGGGCTTGCCCTGCACGCCGGGCAGCTGGGCCGCCTGCACCACGTACACCTTGCCGCGCATGTCCAGCCGGGCCAGCAGGTCGTCCAGCGCCTCGGCATTGCCGGCGGGATGCCCGGCGATGCCCGGCGCCACCACGCTGTAGCCCTCCCACAGCAATTCCTTGCGCAGCGACGCCCGCTCGGCCGGCGACAGGGCGTTGGTGCCGAGCACGAACGTCCAGCTGCCGTGCCAGTGCACGCTGGGTGGCGCGTACACGCGCCGGTACGCCCGCGCGAAGCGCTGTACCGCCGCCGGCGTGATCGTGTAGTTGCTGCGCCGCCCGTCGCGCTGCGATACCAGCCAGCCCTCCTGCGCCAGCCGGAAGACGGACGTGCGCAGCAGCCGGTCGTTGACGCCGAACGGCGCCAGCAGCTCGATCAGGCTGCCCAGCCAGGCCAGCCCGCCGTGGGGGACGATCGCATCGCCGAAGATCGTCATCACCAGCGACTTCGAGCGCGGTGGCTCCTCCGTCAGGAAGCGGTCGATCCAGTCATTCAAATCATTGTTCATGCCGCCATTGTACCCAGCCGAACAAGATACGGAATTTGGATATGACACACAAAATTCGTTTTCAAATAAAATTCTGTATCGTATGATGGATGAAACAGGAGGAGGCGAGCATGTACGCACAAATGGTGGAGACCGGGCTGAAGAACGTCCGCACCGCGGAAGAAATGAGCGAGCAGGAGCGTGCCTTCCAGGCGCGCATCGACGACGGCATCCGGATCGAGCCGAAGGACTGGATGCCCGAGGCTTACCGCAAGACGCTGATCCGCCAGATCTCGCAGCATGCCCACTCGGAGATCGTGGGCCAGCTGCCGGAAGGGAACTGGGTGACCCGCGCGCCCACGCTCAAGCGCAAGTCGATCCTGCTGGCGAAGATCCAGGACGAGGCGGGCCACGGGCTGTACCTGTACAGCGCGGCCGAAACGCTGGGCGTCTCGCGCGACGAGCTGCTGCAGGCGCTACACGCCGGCAAGGCGAAATATTCGAGCATCTTCAATTACCCCACGCTGTCGTGGGCGGACATGGGCGCCATCGGCTGGCTCGTCGACGGCTCCGCGATCATCAACCAGATTCCGCTGTGCCGCTGCTCGTACGGCCCGTACGCGCGGGCGATGATCCGCGTCTGCAAGGAAGAGTCGTTCCACGCCCGCCAGGGCTACGACATCATGATGGCGCTGGCGCGCGGCACGCCTGAACAGAAGGCGATGGCGCAGGATGCGCTGAACCGCTGGTGGTGGCCGTCGCTGATGATGTTCGGCCCGTCGGATGCGGAATCGGTCAACAGCGCGCAATCGAGCCGCTGGCGCATCAAGCTGTTCTCCAACGACGAGCTGCGCCAGCGCATGGTCGACCAGACCGTGCCCCAAGCCGAATTCCTTGGCCTCACGGTGCCCGATCCCGACCTGAAATGGAATGCGGAACGGGGCCACTACGACTTCGGCGCCATCGACTGGCAAGAGTTCCACGAGGTTTTGAAAGGCAACGGCCCCTGCAACCGCGAGCGCCTGCGCACGCGCGTGAAGGCTTACGAAGACGGCCAGTGGTTCCGCGATGCGCTGGTGGCCCATGCGGACAAGCATGCGCAGGCCCGGGCGGCGGCCTAGTTCAAAAAAATACATGGAGACAAGCATGAGCAAGGAATGGCCCCTGTGGGAAGTGTTCATCCGCAGCCAGCACGGCCTGGCCCACAAGCACGTGGGCAGCCTGCACGCGCCGGATGCGGAAATGGCGATGAACAACGCGCGCGACGTCTACACGCGCCGCAACGAGGGCGTGTCGATCTGGGTGGTGCGCGCGGCGGACATCGCCGCCAGCAGCCCGTTCGACAAGGGCGCGCTGTTCGAGCCCGCCAACAGCAAGGTCTACCGCCACCCCACGTTCTTCCCGATGCCGGAAGAAGTCAAGAACCTGTAAGGCGGCACGATGGACGCGAAAACTGCTGACTTGACCACGTATCTGCTGCGCCTGGGCGACAACGCCCTGGTGCTGAGCCAGCGCCTCTCCGAGCTGTGCGGCAAGGGCCCGGCGCTGGAAGAAGACATGGCGCTGACCAACGTGGCGCTCGACCTGCTGGGCCAGGCGCGCCTGTGGTTCACCTATGCCGGCGAACTCGAAGGCCGCGGCCGCGACGAGGATGCGCTGGCCTACCGGCGCGACGCGCACGATTTCCATAACGTGCTGCTGGTCGAACAACCGAACGGCAACTACGCGCACACGCTGATGCGCCAGTTCTACTTCGACACGTGGCATTACTTCCTGATGGGCGCGCTGGTGCGGTCCTCCGACCCGCGCATCGCCGGCATCGCCGAAAAATCGCTGAAGGAAGTCACTTATCACCTGCGCCGCAGCGGCGACCTCGTCGTGCGCCTCGGCGACGGCACGGCGCTCAGCCACGAATACACGCAAACCGCCGCCGACGAGCTGTGGATGTTCACCGGCGAAGTGTTCAACTACGACGGCGTGGACGGGCAGATGGTGGCCGCCGGCATTGCCCCGGCCGCGAGCGAACTGCGCGCGCAATGGCTGGCCCACGTGGCGGAGATCTTCGCCGAAGCCACGCTGGCGATGCCGTCGCCCGATGCATGGATGCAGAAGGGCGGCAAGCAGGGCCGCCACAGCGAACACCTGGGCTACCTGCTGGCCGAGATGCAGTTCCTGCAGCGCGCCTATCCCGGCGCGCAGTGGTGAAAATGCGGGTGATTGCGATGATGACCGCCGCCCCCGATGAAGCCACCGTGTGGACCTGGCTCGCCGACGTGGCCGATCCCGAGATCCCCGTGATCTCGGTGGTCGACCTCGGCATCGTGCGCGCCGTCGATGTCGACGATCAAAGCGTCACCGTCACCCTCACGCCCACCTATTCCGGCTGCCCGGCCACGCACGTGATCGAAGCGGCCGTGCGCGAGGCGTTGCAGGCGCAAGGCGTGGCGGATGTGCGCATCGTCACCCGGCTGGCGCCGGCATGGACCACCGACTGGCTCAGCGAAGCGGGCAGGCAAAAGCTGCAAGGCTACGGCATCGCCCCGCCGGCGCAGCGGGTGATCGACATTTCCGGCCTGCGCGGCGGCCTGGCCGCCGCCGTCTCGCGCTCGCCGCTGCACCGCGCCGGCGCGCCCGCGGTCGCCTGCCCGCACTGCGGTTCCATGCATACCGAGCTCACGAGCCAGTTCGGCTCCACGCCGTGCAAGGCGCTGTACAGGTGCCGCGACTGCGCCGAACCGTTCGATTACTTCAAGTGCCACTGAGATGAGCAAATTCTATCCGCTGACCGTCGCCCGCGTGCACAACGAAACCCGCGACTGCGTCGCCGTCACGTTCGCCGTGCCGCCCAAGCTGCAGGGGAGCTTTCAATACCGGCAGGGCCAGCACCTGACCCTGCGCACGCGGATCGGCGACGAAGACGTGCGCCGTTCGTATTCCATCTGCTCGGCCGTTCAGGAGGGCGCGCTGCGCGTGGCCATCAAGCGTACGCCGGGCGGCATGTTCTCCAGCTGGGCCAACGAATCGCTGAAGCAGGGCGCCGTCATCGAAGTGATGCCGCCGATGGGCCACTTCAACGTGCCCCTCGATGCGCAGAACGAACGGAACTACCTGGCGTTCGCGGCCGGCAGCGGCATCACGCCGATCCTGTCGATCGTCAAGACCACGCTGCTGGCGGAACCGCGCAGCCGCTTCACGCTGTTCTACGGCAACCGCTCCTCCTCCTCGGTGATCTTCAGGAACGAACTGATGGAACTGAAGGACCTGTACCTGGATCGCCTGAACATCGTCTACGTGATGAGCCGCGAGCAGCAGGATATCGAACTGTTCAACGGCCGCATCACGAAGGAAAAGACGCAGCAGTTCCTGCAGCACTGGATCGATATCGCCGACTACGACACCGCCTTCATCTGCGGCCCGGAAGACATGATGCTCGGCGTCTCGGCGGCGCTGCAGGAAGCGGGCATGCCGAAATCCGCCATCAAGGTCGAGCTGTTCGCCGCGTCGATCCCGAAGCACCAGCACACGCCGCGCGCGCAGCTCGATGCGCAGGCGGCGCATCATCTCACCGAAGTCACCGTGATCCAGGACGGCAGCGCCGCCACGTTCACGATGGAAAAGGACAAGGAATCGATCCTCGACGCCGGCCTGCGCGCCGGGCTGGAAATGCGCTACTCGTGCAAGGGCGGCGTGTGTTCCACATGCCGCTGCAAGGTGGTCGACGGCAAGGTGGACATGGATGTGAACTACGCGCTGGAAGACTACGAGATCGCGCGCGGCTTCGTGCTGAGCTGCCAGGGTTTTCCGGCGACGGACCGGGTCGTCATCGATTTCGACCAGGCCGAGTAAGTCGAATTACCCCCACAGCAACCCCTGGGGTCAGACCCATCGGGTCTGACCCCGGCCTCTGACTCTGGGTGAAAAGGAGACGCCAATGACCTACGAAAACATCCTGTTCGGCATCGAGAACGGCATCGCCACCCTCACGCTGAACCGTCCCGACAAGCTGAACAGCTTCACCCGGGCCATGCACCTGGAAGTGCGCGACGCCTTCGACAGGATCCGCGCCGACGGCTCCGTGCGCGTGCTGGTGTTCACCGGCGCCGGCCGCGGCTTCTGCGCCGGGCAGGACCTGTCGGACCGCGCCGTGACGGCCGGCGACACCCCGGTCGACCTGGGCGACTCGGTCGAGAAATACTATGCGCCGCTGGTCATGGCGATCAAGGATCTGCCGATGCCGGTGATCTGCGCCGTCAACGGCGTGGCGGCCGGTGCCGGCGCCAACCTGGCGCTGGCGTGCGACATCGTGCTGGCCGCGAAATCGGCCTCGTTCATCCAGTCGTTCTGCAAGCTGGGCCTGATCCCGGACACGGGCGGCACCTGGCACCTGCCGCGGCTGGTCGGGCCGGCGCGGGCGATGGGGCTGGCCATGCTGGGCGACAAGCTGTCCGCCGACCATGCCGAGCAGTGGGGCCTGATCTGGAAGGCGCTGCCGGACGACGTGCTGATGACCGAGACGATGGCGATGGCCGAACACTTCGCCTGCGCGCCCACGAAAGGCCTTGCCTTCACCAAGCGCGCGATGCAGCTCGGTGCCTGCAACTCGCTGCACGCCCAGCTGAAGCTGGAAACGGACATGATGCGCGAGCTGGGCAACAGCCACGACTACCGCGAAGGCGTGGCGGCCTTCATCGCCAAGCGCACTCCGCACTTCAAGGGGGAATGATGGTTGCAATCGCACGGGATTCCGTCATCGCCGTCGTCGGCAGCGGCGCCATGGGCGCCGGCATCGCGCAGGTGGCGGCGGCCGCCGGCCATACCGTCAGGCTGTACGATGCCCGGCCGGACGCGCTGAACAAGGCCATCGACGATATCGCCGGCACGTTCGGCAAGCTGGCGGCGAAAGGCAAAATGAGCACCGCCGATGCCGAAGCCGCGCGCGGCCGGCTGCATGCCGCGGCATCGCTGGACGAGCTGGCCGATGCCGCGCTGGTGATCGAGGCGATCGTCGAGGACCTCGATGCAAAGCGCGCGCTGTTCATGGCGCTGGAAGGCATCGTCGCGGACGATGCGATCCTGGCCACCAACACATCGTCGATCTCGGTGACCGCGATCGCCGCGCCGCTGCGCCGGCCGGAACGCCTCGCCGGCATGCATTTCTTTAATCCGGTGCCGCTGATGGCGCTGGTGGAAGTGGTCAGCGGCCTGGCCACCGACCGCGCCGTCGCGCAAGCCGTGCACGCTATCGCCGCCGCCTGGGGCAAGAACCCGGTGCATGCGAAATCCACGCCCGGCTTCATCGTCAACCGGGTGGCACGGCCGTACTACGCCGAAGCGTGGCGGCTGCTGAACGAGGGCGCCGCCGATCCGGCCACGCTGGACGCGGTGATGCGCGAGGCGGGCGGCTTCCGGATGGGACCGTTCGAACTGATGGACCTGATCGGCCACGACGTCAATTACGCCGTCACGAAATCCGTGTTCGACGCGTATTACGGCGATCCCCGCTTCACACCCTCGGTGCTGCAGCGCGACATGGTCGATGCCGGCTTCCTGGGCCGCAAATCGGGCCGCGGTTCCTATCGCTACGGCGACAACGCGATGCCGCCGCAGGCAAGGCATGAGCCGACCTGCCCGCGGCCGGACTACGTGGGCTACAGCCTGGAGGCGGGCGCCAGCAGCGCGCTGACGGCGCCGATGCTGGCGCGCCTCGAAGCGCATGGCATGCAGGTGGCGCGGCGCGTTTCCGCCGAAGGTCACCAGCACCGCGAAGCCCCCGCGTTCCATTGCAACGGCGCCGCCATCTACATGACCGATGGACGCACCGCCACCGCCCGCGCCAGCGCGAACGGGCATGACGATACCGTGGTGTTCGATCTCGTGCTGGATGCGGCCAGCGCCACGCGCATCGCCGTGGCCCGCGCCGACCAGTGCGGCGAAGCCGCGTACCAGGCCGCCGTGGCGCTGTTCCAGTCCGCCGGCTTCGCCGTGACGCGCCTGGACGACGTGCCGGGCCTGGCCGTAATGCGCACCGTGGCGATGCTGGCCAACGAGGCGGCCGACACCGTGCACCAGGGAGTGTGCAGCGCACCGGCCGTGGACATGGCGATGCAAAAGGGCGTCAACTACCCGCGCGGGCCGCTGGCCTGGGCCGACGCGGTGGGCGTGGGCCACATCGTCACGGTGCTCGATAATCTCGCCGCCACATATGGCGAGGACCGCTACCGCGTGTCGCCGATGCTGCGCCGCCGGCAGGCCGCTGGAAAGGCCATCCATGCCGAATGACGCCTCGCCCGTGGATGCGGACCGGGACCCGCTGGCGCTGGCCGAGGCGGCCGGCGCGGCGATGTTCGGGCGCGATCCCGCCAGCCGGGGGCTGGGAATGACGCTCGACGAGATCCGCCCGGGCTACGCCCGCATGTCGATGCGCGTGCGCGGCGACATGCTGAACGGCCACGCAACCTGCCACGGCGGCTTCATCTTCGCCCTGGCGGACAGCGCGTTCGCCTTTGCCTGCAACAGCCATAACCACAACACGGTGGGCGCGGGCTGCACGATCGATTATCTGGCGCCGGGACGCCAGGACGACCTGCTCACCGCCGAGGCGGTCGAGCGGGCGCTCGCCGGCAAGACCGGCATCTACGACGTCGACGTCGTCAACCAGGATGGCCGGCTGATCGCCACGTTCCGGGGCAAGTCGCACCGGGTGGGCGGCACGGTCGTCTGAAGCCCGAGTTTCAAACTGGAGGAGACCCATGACCGAATTTTCCACTGCGCGCATTCCCGCGCCCGCCGAGCTGGAGCCGATCGAGCGGGCCAGCCGCGACGAGCTGCAGGCATTGCAGCTGCAGCGGCTCAAGCAGACGCTGCGGCATGCGTACGACAACGTGCCGCACTACCGCGCCGCCTTCGATGCGAAGGGCGTGCACCCGGAAGAGCTGCGAACCCTGGCCGACCTGGCGAAATTCCCGTTCACGGACAAGAAGACGCTGCGCGACAACTACCCGTTCGGTATGTTCGCCGTACCGCGCGAACAGGTGGTGCGCATCCACGCCTCGAGCGGCACTACCGGCAAGGCCACCGTCGTGGGCTACACCCGCAACGACATCGACACCTGGGCCAATGTCGTGGCCCGCTCGATCCGCGCGGCCGGCGGCCGGGCCGGCGACATGGTGCACATCTCTTACGGCTACGGCCTGTTCACCGGCGGGCTGGGCGCGCACTACGGCGCCGAGCGGCTCGGCTGCACGGTCATTCCCATGTCCGGCGGGCAGACCGAAAAGCAGGTGCAGCTGATCCGCGACTTCGAGCCGTCGATCATCATGGTCACGCCGTCGTACATGCTGAACATCATCGAGGAATTCCAGAAACAGGGCCTGGACCCGGCCGCCTCGTCGCTGAAGGTGGGCATCTTCGGCGCCGAACCATGGACCGACGCGATGCGCCACGAGATCGAAGGGCGCGCCGGCATCGACGCGGTGGATATCTACGGGCTGTCCGAAGTGATGGGCCCCGGCGTGGCCAGCGAATGCATCGAAAGCAAGGATGGCCCGGTCATCTGGGAGGACCATTTCTACCCGGAGATCATCGACCCGGAAACGGGCGAAGTGCTGCCGGACGGCGTGGAGGGCGAGCTGGTGTTCACGTCGCTGACGAAAGAGGCGATGCCGGTGATCCGGTACCGAACACGCGACCTGACGCGGTTGCTGCCGCCGACCTCGCGCGCGATGCGCCGCATGGGCAAGATCACCGGCCGGTCGGACGACATGCTGATCATCCGCGGCGTGAACGTGTTCCCCACGCAGATCGAGGAACTGATCCTGACGATACCGAAGCTGGCGCCGCAATACCAGCTCGTCGTCACGCGCGACGGGCACCTGGACAGGCTGGAGGTGGTGGCCGAGCTGCGCCCGGACGTTTCCGGGGGCGAGGGCGGGGCGCTGGCGGCGGAGTTGGCAAATGAGCTGGAGCGCTGCATCAAGACCCACGTGGGCGTGTCCACCCGCGTGACCGTGGTGGCCACGGATGGCATCGAACGCACGCTGACGGGCAAGGCCCGCCGCGTGGTCGACAAGCGGCCGAGGAACTGAGCGGCCATGGTCAAGGTCTATGAAATCAACGGCGTGCGGCCGGTCGTGCACCCGTCCGCCTATGTGCACCCGACCGCCGTGCTGATCGGCGACGTGATCGTCGGGCCGCGCTGCTATGTCGGCCCACTGGCCTCGCTGCGCGGCGACTTCGGCCGGCTGATCCTGGAAGAAGGGTCGAACGTGCAGGACGGCTGCGTGATGCACGGCTTCGAGAACAGCGATACCGTCGTCGAAGTGGATGGCCACATCGGCCACGGCGCCGTGCTGCACGGCTGCCGCATCGGGCGCAACGCGCTGGTCGGCATGAATGCGGTGGTGATGGACAACGCGGTGGTCGGCAGCGAAAGCATCGTGGCGGCCATGAGCTTCGTGAAGGCGAACATGCAGATCCCGCCGCGCAGCATGGTGATGGGCACGCCGGCGCGGATCGTGCGCGCAGTCACGGATGCGGAAATCGCGTGGAAGAACACCGGCACCGCCCAGTACCACGAACTGGCGGTGCGCTCGCGCGACACGATGCGCGAAGTCGAGGCGCTCGCGGCGCCGGAGCCGGACCGGCCGCGCATCGCGTGGGACGGTTCGGTACCGCTGCACGTGCACAAGAAAACAACCTGAACGGAGACGGAACATGGGTACATTGCAGAGCTTCATCGGCGGCCGCTGGCACGGCAGGGAAGCGCACCAGCCGCTGCACAGCGCGCTGAACAACAGCCTGATCTACCACACGCATGCCGAAGCGATCGACTTCGGCGAAGTGCTGGACTACGGCCGCAAGACCGGCATCCGGGCGCTGATGGCGCTCGACTTCCAGGGGCGCGCCGCGCGGCTGAAGGCGCTGGCGTTGTACCTGATGGAACGCAAGGAGCAGCTGTACGAGATTTCCCGCTTCACCGGCGCCACGCGGCCGGACAGCTGGGTGGATGTCGAAGGCGGCATCGGCACGCTGTTCGCCTATGCCGGCATCGGCAGCCGGGAGCTGCCGTCGTCGAACGTGCTGCACGAGGGGCCGGCGATGGCGCTCGGCAAGCGCGGCGGCTTCTCCGGCACGCACATCCTGGTGCCGCGGGGCGGCGTGGCGGTACACATCAATGCCTTCAACTTTCCGATCTGGGGGCTGCTGGAAAAGTTCGCGCCCAGCTTCCTGGCGGCGATGCCGTGCATCGGCAAGCCGGCCACCGCCACCAGCTACCTGACCGAGGCGCTGGTGCGGATGATGCACGAGTCCGGCCTGCTGCCGGACGGCGCGCTGCAGCTGGTGATCGGCAGCACCGGCGACCTGCTGGAGCGGCTGACCGGCTTCGACGCCGTCACCTTCACCGGCTCGGCCGATACGGCGCGGAAGCTGCGGTCGAACCGCAACCTGATCGCCAATTCGGTGCCGTTCACGGCCGAAGCCGATTCGCTGAACTGCGCGATCCTGGCGCCGGACGTGACGCCCGACGACCCGGAGTTCGACCTGTTCGTGAAAGAGGTGGCGCGCGAGATGACGGGCAAGGCGGGGCAGAAGTGCACGGCGATCCGCCGCATCATCGTTCCCGCCGCGCAGGCCGGTGCGGTGGCGGAACGGCTGCGCGACCGGCTGTCGAAGATCACGATCGGCGATCCGTCCGTCGAAGGTGTGCGGATGGGTTCACTGGCGTCGAAGGACCAGCAGCGCGACGTGGCGGCGCAGGTCGAGCGGCTGCTGGCGGGGAACGAACTGCTGCATGGCGGTGCACTGGAACTGGTGGGCGACGGCGTGCAGGACGGCGCGTTCTTCGCGCCCACGCTGGTCATGTGCCGCAATGCGATGGACAACGATGCAGTGCACGACGTGGAAGCGTTCGGGCCGGTCAGCACGCTGATGACCTATGACGGGATCGCGCATGGTATCGATGCTGCGCTGGACCTGGCCGCGCGCGGCAAGGGCAGCCTGGTGTCGACGCTGGTGACGAAGGACCCGAAGACGGCTGCGTATGCCGTGCCGGTGGCGGCGTCGCACCATGGCCGCGTGCTGGTGCTGGACCGCGAGGCATCCGTCGACTCGACCGGTCACGGTTCGCCGCTGCCGCAGCTCAAGCACGGCGGCCCGGGGCGTGCCGGCGGCGGCGAGGAGCTGGGCGGCATCCGCGCCGTGAAGCACTTCCTGCAGCGCACGGCGGTGCAAGGCTCGCCGACGATGCTGTCGGCCATCACCGGCGAGTATGTGCGCGGCGGCGCCGTGCGCGAATCGGAGGTGCATCCGTTCCGCCGGCACTTCGAGGAACTGCGGGTGGGCGACTCGCTGCTGACGCACCGGCGCACCGTGAGCGAGGCGGACATCGTCAACTTCGGCGGCGTTTCGGGCGACTATTTCTACATGCACTTCGACGACATCGCCGCGAAGGACACCCAGTTCGGCAAGCGCATCGCGCACGGCTACTTCGTGCTGTCGGCGGCGGCCGGGCTGTTCGTCTCCCCGGCACCGGGCCCGGTGCTGGCCAACTACGGGCTGGACAACCTGCGCTTCATCACGCCGGTGGGCATCGGCGACACGATCCGCGCCCGGCTCACATGCAAGCGCAAGGTCGACCGCAACCGCACCGACGACAAGGGCGTGGGGCAGGGCGTCGTGGCCTGGGATGTGCAGGTGACGAACCAGAACGATGAGCTGGTGGCCAGTTACGACATCCTGACACTGGTGTCGAAGAAGGCATAGGCCTTCAGGCCGGGTCGAATGGATTCTCGATCGAACGGGCCGGCCGGGTGAACCAGCGCGGCCCGTTTTCCGTCATGTAGAAGTGGTCCTCATGGCGGATGCCGAATTCGCCCGGCACGCAGATCATCGGTTCGTTCGAGAAGCACATGCCCACGTCCAGCGGCGTCCTGTCGCCGCCCACGAGGTACGGCCATTCGTGGATGTCGAGGCCGATACCGTGGCCGGTGCGGTGCGGCAGGCCGGGCAATCTGTAGCCGGGGCCGAAACCGCTGGCTTCGAGCGAGCGGCGTGCCGCCGCATCCACTGCCTCGCACGGCACGCCCAGCCGCGCCGCATCGAACGCCGCCTGCTGCGCCGCCTTTTCCGCGTTCCACACCGTGCGCTGGCGTTCCGTCGGCGTGCCGAACACGTAGGTGCGGGTGATGTCGGAAATGTAGTCGTGCAGCTTGCAGCCGGTGTCGATCAGCACCGTGTCGCCATCCTTTAACGTCTGCACCCAGGAAACGCCGTGCGGGAACGCCGTCGCCGCGCCGAACAGCACGATGACGAAATACGAGCCGGCCGGCGCGCCCACCTTGCGGTGCGCAAGGTCGATGAACGCTTCCACTTCCTTCGTGGTGATGCCTTCCCTGAGGATACTGGCGGTGGCGATGTGGACGGCCATCGTCATGTCCTTGGCGCGCTGCATCAGCGCTATCTCCCCCGGCGACTTGCGGGTGCGGCAATGCGCGGTGACGTTCTTCGCGTTTTCCACCTTGTAGCCGTCGGCCGCCTGGCGGATGCCGTCGGCCGTGAAGAACGGCGTGCTTTCGTCGAGGCCGATGCGCGCTCCCGGCTCGATACCCAGCTCCTTCAACGACTCGACGAACAGCGCGCACGGATTCTCGTGCTCGTGCCACGTGCGCACCGGGCCGTCGACCAGCATGAAGTCCTTCAGCGTATCTTCCTCGAACGCCGGCGCCAGGTAGGCCAGTTCGCCATCGGCCGGCAGGATCGCCCCCACCATCCGCTCGCTGGCATGCCACTTCAGGCCGGTGAAGTAGAGCAGGTTGGTGCCCGCGTTCAGCCACACCGCCGCGATCCCCTGCGCCCGCATGAAGGCCTGCGCCTTCCCGATCCGCGCCAGGTGCTCGTCGTGCCCGATCGGCACCGCCCCCGCCGTCATGTCCGACAACGCCGCAAGTGCCTGCTCGATAGTCTTCCCGCCAATGGCCATGCCCGCTCCTTCAGATTCGAAGGGCAAATGATATCAGTGCCGTATCGCAATGTTGCCCAAAACCGGGGTCAGACCCCGGTTTTCAGAAATATTTCCAGATTTCGGGGGGGGGCAGGGAAGGAGTGCAGGCTTGCAAGCCTGCACCGTTTCGCAGGCGCGGAGCCGTGCTCCGCGAAACCCCTGCTACACCCCCGGTTTCAGGAAACTATTGCGTTACCACACTCACCTTGTCGACCACGAACGAGGTCTGCAGCGACGAGTCCTCCGTCGCGGCGAACGACAGGCGCACGGTCTGCCCCTTGTAGGCAAGCAGGCTGAAGGTGCGCACCTGGTAGCCGCTGGCGGCGTTGGCGTTGGAGTACGTGGCCAGCGTGCCCAGCGTGGTGCCGGCGGTGTTCTTCACCGTGACCGCCAGACGGTCGTAGATGGTGGTGCCCGTTTCGGCGGTGTCGATGTGCAGCGCGAACGTCAGCGAGGCGGCGGTGGCCGTCGACGGGATCGCGATATCCTGCGTCAGCGTCTCGGTCGACGTCCTGCCGTTGCCGCCCAGCCAGGCGAAGCGGCTGCCTTCATAGGCGCTCTGGCCGGTGAAGGTGCCGATGGCGCCCGTGGTGCCGGCCCAGCCGGTGGTGCCGGATTCGAAGCCGCCGTTGGTCACGCGTTCGCTGCCGGTGCCGCCGCCGGTGCCGCTGACGGTCAGCGTGGCGTTGGCGGAGGTCACCGTGGCCGGCGTGGCGGCCGAGTCGGTGACGGTCGCCTTGAACACGGCGCCGTTGTCGGCCGCCTGCGCGGTAAACGAATACGTGGCGGCGGTCGCGCCGCTGACCAGCGCATTGTTGCGATACCACTTGTAGGCGTACGGCGCGGTGCCGCCGGAGGCGGCCACGGTGAAGCGCGCGGTGCCGCCGGCGGAGACCGTCATGCCGGCCGGCTGCGCGGTGATCGACAGCGCGGCGCCGGCGCCGCTCTCGGCCACGTCGGTGCCCACGTTGATGGCGGCATACGCGCGCTTGACGGCGACCGCCTCGCGGCTGCCGGCGCCATACAGTTCCTCGGCGGCGACGATCATCTTCGCGCGGGCATCGGCGTAGTTGCTCGACGACGTCAGCTTCGTCGTGTTCGCCTTGAACCAGATGCGGAACGCCTTGTCGTTACCGATCCCGGTCATCGCCAGCGGCTGCTGCGTCAGGTAAGAGCTGTAGTACTCGCTGCTGCTGGTGGCGTTCGATCCCTGCGACAGGAAGTAGAACATGCGGTTGTTCGGCCCGCTGCTGTAGTGCACGTTCAGGTTCTTCAGCGTGCTGCTCCACGCGTTCGGGCTGGCGCCATCCTTGCTCGGCTTGTACAGGTAGCGCAGCGGCTGGCCGGTGCGGCTGATCTCGCGGCCCATCACCCAATCGTTGCCGGTGGCGGGAATCAGGCTGCCGGTGCCGCCGGCGCGCGCATAGGCCTCCGTCATCTCGCCGCCGATGTCGGACGACGATTCGTTCAGGCCACCCGATTCGCCGGCGTAGGTGAGGTTCGACGTCGCATCCGTCACGCCGTGGTGCATCTCGTGGCCGATCACGTCGATCGAGCCGAGGTTGTAGAACGAGCTGCCGCCGTCGCCGATGTACATGCACTTGCAGCCCGGGTCGAAGAAGGCGTTGTCGTACTGGTTGTCGACGTGGACGGCGATGTAGGTCGACGTGTTGTTGCCGTCCAGGCTTTGCCAGCCCAGCGTGTTCTTCATCGCGTCGTAGGTGTTCATCAGGCCCCACAGTGCGTTCACCGCCGCGGTCTGGCCGTTGGCGTTCGTGGTGCTGCCGCCGTTCACGTATTGCAGGCCGTCGCCCCAGGTGTTGGTGGTGTTGGTGTAGATGGTGCCGGGGTTCGGATTCGTTTCCGGGCTGTGGTTGGCGTTGGTGATCGCCATGCCGCCGTATTTGCCGCCGGTGCCGCGCGAACCGTCCAGCATCTGGTAGGTGCTGCCGGCCAGCGTGGTATTGATCGGCACCGTGCCGTTGTACTGGCTCTTGCCGCTGCCGGTCACGGTCTGCAGCGCATCCCACTGGGCGATCAGCTCGCCCGTATGCGCATCGACGATGCTGTCGCGGTAGACCAGCTTCTTGCCGTTGACCATGCGGGTCTGCACCAGGTAGGCCAGCGCGTAGCGGTCCACCACTTCCTCGACATCGAGCGCGTTCAGCGCCGCTTCGGCCTTGTTCTCGGCGCCGGCCACGCGCACGGTCTTCATCACCGGATAGATCAGCAATTCGGCCTCGGGCTTCCAGCGATGCTTGCCGAGCGGCGCCACGCGGCTCACCACGCTGGTGATGGCCTCGTCCTTCGTGATGGCCGGCGTCACGTCCGGCGCCGCCGTCGCGCTGGCCGCCGCGGCGCGCGAACCGTCGAGCCCGGCACGGCGTTCGGAAGCCGATTCGCTGACGATGTCGCCGTTGTCGTCGGTGACCACGACCGATTCGGAACCGAATACCCGCAAGCCCTTCCACGTGTGCTGCGCGCGCACGATGCGCGTGCCCTGCGTGCCGGGATGCTGCCGTCCGATCCGGAAACCATGCTCATCGTCCAGGCCGGCGGCGGCACGTCGCGCGGCCAGGCGGCCCTCGAGGCCGGCCTTGGCGGCCGCGGTCATGTCCTGGGCCGGCGCGGCCATCAGGCTTTCCGGCAGGATGCCGCGGTTTTGCGCGGAGGCGCCGGCGAACGGCAGGATGGCAATGGTGGCGGCCAGGATGCTCAAGCGAAGGTTCATTTCTTCTCCAATGTAGGTAACGGGTGCGCTGTCCCGGCTGAGGCCAGCGCGACAACAAACCCGACACTAAGCAATCGGTGCGCGGCATGTCAAAAAAGTTACGAAATGAGTCGGACCGGGCCATTTGTTCAAAATGGGACATTCCTGAAAGCACGAACGTTCGGCCGCCGGCGCACGATTGGCGTGGTTGTATACGGCATGCAACGGTCCTGGAATGTGCCGTATTTTCCCGCGCGCAGGACACAATCCGGCCTTACACTAGAGTTGTACCGACGGGCCACGCATGCCCGCCGGGCCCATAAAACAGTGCGACCGGGGAGGCGCCACACGATGACGACCTCAAGGCACAAGCGCTGAGGCACACTTCAGGGAAGCAACCATGATCAAGCATGCACACTGCCGCTGCACCCAGCCTTCGCACCGCGCGCCACCCACATAGCACGCCTCGCATCCTCCACATTCCGAGCCCCCGTTCGCCGCACCAGCGGCGCGCGGCCCGTGACATTTCAAGGAGTGCCCTCGCGGGCATCGAGCCATGCTGTCCATCGCCACCAGAGTAGAACGCATCGTCATGGAATCGCCCTTCCTCAGCGAGGGCTTGCGCCGCGGCCTGATCAATCTTTCCGAGCTGGCACGCCAGCTGCAGCCGCAGCTCGAAAGCGATTCATGGAAACCCGTCGGGCAGGCCGCCGTGGTGATGGCGTTGCGGCGCGTGTCGGAACGCCTGCCGGTTTACGGCGACGAGGGCGTGCAGGAGATCGTGCTGGCGCGCAAGACCGGCCAGCTGACGGCGCGCACCGACCTGGTGGAGCTGACCTGGCGCGAATCGCCCGGCACCGATGCCTGCCACCGCGAGCTGCTGGCGCAGCACGACCGCCGCGGCGACATGTTCCTGACGGTGACGCGCAACGTCAACGAAGCGATGGTGATCTGCAGCCGGCCCCTGATCCCGCTGGTGGAGTCGGTGTTCGACGGCGAGTGCCTGCTGGCGCGGCTGGACAACCTGAACGCGGTGACGCTGCAGCTGACGGCCGATTCGCACCGCACGCCCGGCATCTACCACGCGATCCTGAAAAAACTGGCGTGGGACAGGGTCAACCTCGTCAACCTGATCTCCACGCACTCGGAGCTGACGCTGATCCTCGACCGGCAGCATACCGGCGCCGCCTTCGCGGTGCTGTCGGCCCTGGTGGCGCACTGAGCGCCACCAACACAGGCCCCATGGCTGCGTTGCATTCGTCTCGCCGTACTGAAGTACTGTCTTCGACGATGCGCCTTGCCCTGCGGCCCGTGTTGGAGGCGCATTAAAGAGGACGCTACTTTTTTTCTGCCTCGTCCGTCGAGAAATTCAGCTCCGGCGCCTCGCCTTCCTTCGATTCCTCCGCCGGCGCGCCGTAATCGGCCGGCGCATCGATCTTCAGCTCCACCTCCTCGGTCATGTCGGTGCGCGTCTCGACCGATACCAGCTTCGGAAACGCGATGATCAGCGCCACCATCAGCACCTGGATGCCGACGAACGGGATCGCGCCCCAGTAGATGTCCGACGTTTTCACCGCCTTCGGCGCCACCGAGCGCAGGTAGAACAGCGCGAAACCGAACGGCGGGTGCATGAACGAGGTCTGCATGTTCACGCCCAGCAGCACGCCGAACCAGATCAGGTCGATGCCCAGCTTTTCCGCCACCGGCCCCACCAGCGGCACCAGGATGAAGGCCAGCTCGAAGAAATCGAGGAAGAACGCCAGCACGAAGAACAGGATGTTCACGGCGATCAGGAAGCCGGTCGACCCGCCGGGCAGGCTGGTCAGCAGGTGCTCCACCCACAGGTCGCCGTTCACGCCGCGGAACACCAGCGCGAACACGGTGGAACCGATCAGGATGAAGATCACGAAGCACGACAGCCGCGTGGTCGACATCATCGCCTGCGACAGCAGCGGCCACGTGAGCCGCCGGTTCAGCAGCGCCAGCACGAGCGCGCCCACCGCGCCCATGCCGCCGCCCTCGGTCGGCGTGGCCAGCCCGATGAAGATCGTGCCCAGCACGAGGAAGATCAGCGCCAGCGGCGGAATCAGCACGAACACCACCTTTTCCGCCATGCGCGACAGCAGGCCCAGTTTCGCATGGCGATTGGCCAGCGCGAAGGCGAACGCGCCGAGGATGCCGAGCGAAGCGGAGAAGATGCCCACTTCGTCGCGGTGCGCCTCCGGGTGGCGTGCCTCGTACCAGTACGCGAACGCCCAGGATGCCGCGGCGGCGGCCGCCAGCAGCACCAGCAGGGAGCGCACCCCCGAGTCGCCGTTCGGCTCGCGCAGGTTGCGCGCCTCGAGCGGCAGGGCCGGCGCCTTGTGCGGCTGGAAGATCGAGATCGCCAGCACGTAGCCGGCATACATCGCCGTCAGCAGCAGGCCGGGGCCGAACGCGGCCTTGTACATGTCGCCCACCGAGCGGCCCAGCTGGTCTGCCATCACGATCAGCACCAGCGACGGGGGAATGATCTGCGCCAGCGTGCCGGATGCGGCGATCACGCCGGATGCCAGCCGCTTGTCGTAACCGTAGCGCAGCATCACCGGCAGCGAGATCAGTCCCATCGAAATGACGGAGGCGGCCACCACCCCGGTGGTGGCCGCCAGCAGCGCGCCGACGAAGATCACCGCATAGGCCACGCCGCCGCGGATCGGGCCGAACAGCTGGCCGATCGTGTCGAGCAGGTCCTCGGCCATGCCGGACCGTTCCAGGATCAGGCCCATCAGCGTGAAGAACGGGATGGCCAGCAGCGTATCGTTGGCCATGATGCCGAAGATCCGGTTCGGCAGCGCCTGCAGCAGCTCCGGCCTCAACAGGCCCAGTTCGATGCCGACCAGGCCGAAGAACAGCCCGTTCGCGGCCAGCGCGAACGCCACCGGGAAACCGCACAGCAGGAACAGCACGAGGGTGCCGAACATGATCGGCGCGATGTTGGCGATGATGAAGGTTTCCATGTGCCGTACCCCCCTCAATCGATCCGGTTGGCTTGCCGGATGGCCTCGATCTCCTGCTGCGGCGTGGGCGCCTGTTTCGTGAACGCGCTCTCGTCGAGCCGCCCGCGCAGGTATTCGATGCGCTTGATGATTTCGGAAAGGCCCTGCAGGATCATCAGCGCGAAGCCCAGCGGCACCAGGATCTTGGCCGGCCACACGATCAGGCCGCCCGAGTTGCTGGACATTTCAGCGCTGCGCAGCGACTGCAGGCCGAACGGAATCCCGTAATACAGGATCACGAGGCAGATGGGGAGCAGGAACAGGAAGAAGCCGAACAGGTCGATCCAGACCTGCGTGCGGCGGGAAAAGCGGCCGACGACGACGTCGATGCGAACGTGTTCGTCGCGTCGGAGGGTGTGGGGCGCGGCCAGCATGAAGACCGCGGCGAACAGGTACCACTGGATCTCCAGCCACGCGTTGGAACTGGTATTGAGGGAATACCGGATCAGCGCGTTGCCCGCGCAGACCAGCACCGCGGCCAGCAGGGCCCATGCCACCACCGCCGCGATCCGGTCGTTCAGTTTGTCGATTGCCCTGGATAATGCCATGAACATCCTGTCTCCTTTGCTTCCGTGAATGGACGCTGCGTTGGCGCCCGGATTGCTTAGGTGATGCGGTGGTGACCAGGGCAGCGGCTTACATGGCGGCTTGCTCCCCGGCTTGCCCGCCCAGCTGCGCGCGCAGGCGGGCGATCGCGGCGCGCACCTGGTTCGGCGCGGTGCCGCCCACGTGGTCGCGCGCGGCCACGGAGCCTTCCAGCGTCAGCACTTCGAACACGTCGTCCTGCACCAGCGGCGAGAAGGCGCGCAACTGCTCCAGCGACAGGTCGGCCAGGTCGACATTGCCGTCCACGCAGGTGCGCACGGCATGCGCCACGGCTTCGTGCGCATCGCGGAACGGCAGGCCCTTCTTGACCAGGTAGTCGGCCAGGTCGGTCGCGGTGGCGTAGCCCTGCAGCGCGGCGGCGCGCATCGCTTCCGGCTTGACGGTGATGCCGCCGGCCATGTCGGCGAAGATGCGCAGCGTGTCGACCACGGTGTCCACGGTGTCGAACAGCGGTTCCTTGTCTTCCTGGTTGTCCTTGTTGTAGGCCAGCGGCTGGCCCTTCATCAGCGTGAGCAGGCCCATCAGGTGGCCGTACACGCGGCCGGTCTTGCCGCGCGCCAGTTCCGGCACGTCCGGGTTTTTCTTCTGCGGCATGATCGACGAGCCGGTGCAGAAGCGGTCGGCGATGTCGATGAAGCCCACGCGCGGGCTCATCCAGATCACCAGTTCTTCCGACATGCGCGAAACGTGCGTCATGATCAGCGAGGCGGCGGCCGTGAATTCGATCGCGAAATCGCGGTCCGACACGGCGTCCAGCGAGTTGTGGCACACGTCGTCGAAGCCCAGGCTGCGCGCCACGCGCAGGCGGTCGATCGGGAACGTGGTGCCGGCCAGCGCGGCGGCGCCCAGCGGCAGGCGGTTCACGCGCTTGCGGCAGTCGGCCATGCGCTCGGCATCGCGGCCGAACATTTCGACATAGGCCAGCATGTGGTGGCCGAACGTGATCGGCTGCGCCACCTGCATGTGCGTGAAGCCGGGCAGGATCGTGTCCGCGTGCTGTTCCGCCAGGTCGACGAGGGCCGAGCGCAGCTGGGTCAGCAGTGCGGTGATGTCGTCGATCGCCGAACGCACGTACAGGCGGATGTCGGTGGCCACCTGGTCGTTGCGCGAACGGCCCGTGTGCAGGCGCTTGCCCGCGTCGCCGGCCAGTTCGGTCAGGCGCTTCTCGATGTTCAGGTGCACGTCTTCCAGGTCGAGCAGCCATTCGAACCGGCCGCCTTCGATTTCGCTGGTGATCTGCGCCATGCCGCTCTGGATCGCTGCCAGGTCGGCGGCGGGGATGATGCCTTGCGCGGCCAGCATTTCGGCGTGGGCCAGCGAGCCTTGAATGTCGGCCTTCCACATGCGCTTGTCGAAGAACACCGAGGCGGTGTAGCGCTTGACGAGATCGGAAACGGGTTCGGAGAAGCGGGCCGACCAGGCTTCGCCTTTTTTGGAGAATTGTTCAGTCATGATGAGTGGAGTCCGGGTAATTGTCCCGATTATATCCGGGCGAGAAGCACGTTGGCCCAATGATGGCCTTTGCCGGCGATTCCGGCCCATGACCGGTTGTGATGTTTGCGCGCCACGGCGAAGGCAGGCGCATTTGAGTTTTACGGCAGACCTGCGTACATTAGGCTGCAAATGTAAATTTTGACAAAAAACAATCAATATTTAGCTATAAATTCAGCTATAAAATCAGCTATAAAGCGGAGCGCGGCAGCCATGGGCAAGTCTCATTACCACAAAACACAAAATAAAATTCGTTTCCGTCTGGCGGCGGGTGCCGTGATGGCATTGGCCGTGCACGGCGCCTGGGCGCAGGAAACGCTTGCCACGGCACCGGTACCGCGGGTGGAAATCACCGGTTCCGCGATCAAGCAGATCGAGTCTGAAACGCCGCTGCCGGTGCAGGTGATCACCCGCGCGGAGATCGACAAGGCCGGCGTGACCACGGCGGCCGAGCTGATGACGCGCATCGCCGCCAACGTGGGCGGGCTGACCGATGGCGTGTCGATCAACGTGGGCGGCGTCGACCAGCGCGGCATGAACAGCGCCAACCTGCGCGGCATCGGCACGTCGTCCACGCTGGTGCTGCTGAACGGCCGGCGCATGGCCAACTTCGCCTCCCCGGGCGACGACACGGGCGTTGACCTGAACAACATCCCGGCCGCGGCGCTGGCCCGCGTCGAAGTGCTGCTCGATGGCGCCTCGGCGCTGTACGGCACCGATGCGATCGGCGGCGTGATCAACTTCATCACCCGCAAGGATTTCCAGGGCGTCGAGCTCAATGCCTATGGCGGCGGCACCGACGAAGGCGGCGCCGCCAAGCGGCAGGCCACGATCACCGGCGGCATCGGCAACCTGCAGAAGGACGGCTACAACGTGTTCGCCACCTTCGATGCGCAAAGCACCCAGGCGCTGCGCTCGTCGCAGCGCGAATTCATCGGCGACCTGCGCATTCCCGAGCGGCTGGGCCACCTGCTGTCGAGCTATACCAGCCCGGCCAACATCCGCCTGTCGGGCGACCAGCGCGACTACCTGAACAGCATCGGCTTCACGCTCAACGGCAGCCCGCTGACGAACCAGACGATCAACCTGTCGGTGCCAAACTGTAACCCGCCGGCCAACCTGTACCTGCCCGCCGGTACCGGCGGCATCGATGCCTGCACCTACGACTACATGCGCGACACGGAGCTGTTCCCGAAATCGAACAAGCAGAGCTTCCTGTCGCGCGGCGTACTCGACCTGGGCGGCGGCCACCAGCTGTATGGCGAGGTGGTGCTCAGCCGCGCGCGCACCAGTTACGTGGGCTCGTCGACCCGCGTCACCGGCGATATCGATTACAGCCTGGTACCGCAGCTGGCCGGAACGGGGCTGGAAAACTCGGAAGACGGCGACCGCATGCTGCAGCTGCGCATGCGCCTGCTGGAGGCCGGCAACCGTACCAGCGAGCTGACGAGCGTCGGCCAGCGCTACGTGGTGGGCATCAACGGCACGCTGGGCGCGTGGGATTACGACGTGGCCTACAACCACAGCGTGAACACCGTGAAGGACAAGGACACGCATGGCTACGTGCTGTACAACGAGCTGATCGAAGGCGTCACGGCGGGCCTGATCAATCCGTTCGGCCCGTCCAGCGCGGAAGGACGCGCCTACCTCGAAAGCATCCAGGTCAACGACGTGGTGCGCTATGCGAAGGGCGTGATGGACTCGGTCGATTTCAAGGCCACGCGCACGCTGATGCCGCTGCCCGGCGGCGACCTGGCGGTGGCCGTGGGCGGCGAATGGCGCCGCGAGAAGACCGACTTCACGCCTTCCGAACTGCTCCTGTCGGACAACATCAACGACGATTTCGCCCCCGAGGGCGGCCGCGCCACGCACGACAGCCGCAAGGTGGCCGCCGTGTTCGGCGAACTGCAGGCGCCGTTCGCGAAGGAGTGGCAGGCCCAGCTCTCGGCGCGCTACGACCACTATGAAGCGGTGGGCCGCGCCTTCAGTCCGAAAGCGGGCCTGTCGTACACGCCGGTGAAATGGGCGATGCTGCGCGCCTCGGCGGGCCGCGGCTTCCGCGCGCCGTCGATGAACGATCTGCACCGCCCCACCGTCTACAGCGCCACGGCCACGCTGCCCGATCCGGTGCTGTGCGCCGAGCTCGATTTCAACTACGCCGACTGCGCCAACAACTGGGATACGCGGCGCTACAGCAACGCCAACCTGAAACCGGAGCGCAGCCGCCAGTACTCGATCGGCGCCGTGCTCGAACCGAGCCGCAACATCACCACCAGCATCGATTACTGGAAGATCAAGCGCACCAACCTGATCAGCGAAATCGGCGACGACGTGATCCTGGCCAACCTGGAAAAATACGGCGACCTGGTGTTCCGCGACGAGGACAACGAGATCGAGTACATCGAGCTGCACAAGGAAAACCGCGGCGCGCAAATCGCCAGCGGCATCGACCTGGTGTTCGACGTGCACGGGGTCGACACGCCCGTCGGGCGCCTGGGCGGCCGGCTGACCGGCACCTACGTGCTCGACTCGAAGATCCAGACCGCGCCGGACGATCCGTTCATCAGCAACCTGGGCCGCTTCGTCACCGACGGCGTGGTGCAGCGCTGGCGCCACACCATCACGTTCGACTGGGAGCGCGGGCCGTTCTCGGCCAGCCTGTCGAACACGTTCTCGTCGTCGTACGAAGACCAGAACTCGGCGATCAACATCGACGACGGCAGCGTGGTCGAACCGAACCACGTGACGTCGTACACGCTGTGGGACATGTCCGCCGCCTGGCAGGCCAGCCGCGCGCTGAAGATCCGCGCCGGGGTGCAGAATATGTTCGACCGCAGCCCGCCGTATTCGAACCAGGCGTACCACTTCCTTTCAGGTTACGACCCCACGTACACGGACCCGCGCGGCCGCCGCTTCTATGCCAGCGTGAATTACGCGTTCAAATAACAGGAGAGCCGATGTTGGGGACGAAGTGCAAGCCGCCGCCGATGCTGAAGCCGAACTTCAAGCCGATCTTCAAGCCGATCCTCGTCATGTCCCTGGTCCTCGCCAGCCTGGCCGCCACCGCGCAGACGCTTGAAAAGGCACCCCAGGAACCCGTGGCGCCGCGTGCGCCGCTGCCGGCGGCCAAGGGCTCGCTCGTGATCATCGGCGGCGGCCTGCGCGCCGACAATGCCGATGTCTGGCAAAAGATCGTCAGCCTGGCCGGCGGCAGGGGTGCCCGGATCGCGGTGTTCCCGTCCGCCTCCGGCACGCCCGAGCGGGCCGCGGCCACCAGCATCGCCTACCTGAAGAAATACGGCGCCGAGGCGTTCGCGGTGCCGGTGGCGCAGCGGCTGGCCAACAGCGACTACCGCAAGGCGGCGGACGACGCGGCGCTGGCGGAAAAAATCCGCAAGGCCGATGGCGTGTATTTCGCCGGCGGCGACCAGGCCCGCATCACGCAGGCACTGATCCGCGAGAACGGCACCCGCACGCTGGCGCTGGAAGCGATATGGGACCTGTACCGCCGCGGCGGCGTCGTCGCCGGCACCAGCGCCGGCGCGGCCATCATGAGCAGCACGATGTTCTACCGGCCCGATGCGATCCTGGCAATGCTGCGTGGCGGCGTCAAAGACGGGCAGGAAATCGCTCCCGGCCTCGGCTTCATCGGCGACGACGTGTTCGTCGACCAGCACCTGCTGGTGCGCGGGCGCTTCGCGCGGATGATCCCGGTCATGCTGGCCAAGAACTACAAGCTCGGCCTCGGCGTCGACGAGGACAGCGCGATGGTCATCAATGCCCAGCGCGAAGTGGAAGTCATCGGCTACACGGGGGCGCTGCTGATGGACCTGTCGCTGGCGGTGACGGACACCAGCAAGCCCGATTTCAACGTCAGCAACGTGCGCATCAGCTACCTCGACCGCGGCGACAAGTTCAACATCATCACGCAAAGCTTCACGCCATCGCCGGACAAGGCGGGCGGCCGGATCGATCCGGCCCGCACGGCATTGCGCGGGCCCGTGTTCAGCAACGACATCCTCGGCAACAGCGCGGTGGTCAACATCATGGAGCGGCTGATCGACAGCGACCAGGAAGAAGCGATCGGCATCGCCAGCGGCAACCCGCGCTCGACGGCGCCGGAAGTGGGCTTCGAATTCCGCTTCACCAAGACACCGGAAACAGTCGGCTACCTCTCCAATACGGTGGACGCGTATTCGGTGCTGAACGTGCGGCTCGACATCCGCCCGATCGACATACCGCGCCCCCTCTACAAATACCGCTGAGAGCCGCCAACACAGGCCCCATGGCTGCGTTGCATTCGTCTCGCCGTACTAATAAAGTACTGTCTTCGACGATGCGCCTTGCCCTGGGACCTGTGTCGACGGCTCGGTCTCCCAGGTGTCTGGCACCGGTTTTCCGCCGGAGCATCCGATAACTTAAAAATAATTGAATCCGCCCGCGCCCCCGGTGCGTATAAGGCCACGCTGTACTCCACTACATAAAGGGGGATATCGTGGTCAACCTGATTCAACGTTCTTTACCCGTGGTTCTGCCTGTCGCGTTCACCATGCTCGCGTCGACGGCGGTGGCATCGAGCCACCGCGAAGCTCCGTTCATCGCCGGCATGCCGCGCGCCGACGCGACGGATTTCTACATGTTCCGCAGTTACGAGCCCGGCCGCGAGAAATTCGTGACGCTGGTGGCCAACTACCTGCCGCTGCAGGATGGTTATGGCGGGCCGAACTACTTCCAGCTCGATCCGAACGCGCTGTACGAGATCCATGTCGACAACAACGGCGATGCGAAGGAAGACATCACGTTCCAGTTCCGCTTCGCCAGCACCAACAACAACGATTCGTTCGTTGTTGGCGGCAAGAAAGTGCCGATTCCCCTGATCATCAACGGCGGGGCGATCAACGATGTCAATCCGCCGGGCCTGAACGTGCGCGAGACCTACACCGTGAACGTGGTGCGGGGCGACCGCCGCACCGGCACGCGCGAACGGATCGCCAATCCCAGCGGCGCGAAGGTGTTCGACAAGCCGGTCGACAATATCGGCAACAAGGCCATTCCCGACTATGCCGGCTACGCGGCGCGCCACGTATATGACGTGACGCTGCCCGGCTGCGCCACGCCGGCGCGCATGTTCGTCGGCCAGCGCAAGGATTCGTTCGCCGTCAACCTCGGTGAAACGTTCGACCTCGTCAACTACAAGTCGCCGGCGGTGGAGTTCGATGCGAACGCCGAGCGCAGCGCGCGCGACGACCTGGCCGACAAGAACGTGACCACGATCGCGCTGGAAGTGGCCGCCAGCTGCCTGGTGGCGCCGGGCAGCGCCGATCCCGTCATCGGCGGCTGGACCACGGCCAGCGTGCCGCAGGCACGGGTGGTGAACCCGGTGCCGTTCAATACCAACAACGCCACGAAAGAGGGCGGCGCGTGGACGCAGGTATCGCGCCTGGGCATGCCGCTGGTGAACGAAGTGGTGATCGGCCTGAAGGACAAGGACCGCTTCAACCACAGCCGCCCCAGCGGCGACACGCAGTTCCTCGCCTACGTGACGAACCCCACCTTGCCCGCGCTGGTGGAAACGCTGTTCGCCGGCGCCGGCGTGAAGGCGCCCACGAACTTCCCCCGCAACGACCTGGTGACCGTGTTCCTGACGGGCGTGCCCGGCCTGAACCAGCCGGCCAAGGTCACGCCGTCGGAAATGCTGCGGCTGAACACATCGATCGCGCCGGTGGCGAAAGGTTCGCAGAAGCGGCTCGGCGTGATCGATGGCGACAACGCCGGCTTCCCGAACGGCCGCCGGCCCGGCGACGACGTGGTGGACATCGAGCTGCGCGTGGCGATGGGCAAGCTGTGCACGCTGAACCTGGGCTGCGCGCCGGCCAATGCGCCCTCCGGCGCGATCCGGTTCACGGATGGCGCCTTCCTGGACGATGCCGCGTTCAACAATGCCTTCCCTTACCTGACCACGCCGATTCCGGGTTCGCCGCAATCGGTCGCGTCGCGGCAGTGAGGAGGCGATCATGAAAACAGTTTCCTTCCTGGCGGCGCTGCTGCTTGCCGGATGCGGCGGCGGGGGCGGCGGTGATTCCGCCGGCGCGGCCACGGCCGGGGTTGCCATGCCATCGACCGCGCCGGTCGCGGCGCCGGTCACCATGGCCGATGCCTTTTTCTCCAGCGTGCAAGGCCTGCTGGGAGGCGATGCCGACGGCGAGCCGGTGGCGGTCGATGGCGTGGCAACCCCGGCCGAAGGCCAGGAACCGCAGGCGTTGAACTGAGCCGGAGCGCGTCGTGAAAAACATCATTGCCAGCGCGGTGCTGGCGCTGCTGCCCCTGATGCAAGGGGTGGCGGCGCCGCGCACACCGGCATCGGGCAACGAGGTGATCACCGAACTGCCGCGGCAGGACGACGGCCTGCGCGCATTGCGGGCCGCCGTGGTGGCGGCGCCGCGCGACCCGGAGCCGGCGCTGGTGCTGGCCCGGCGCTATGTGATGCTGGGCCGCGCCAGTGCCGACCCCCGCTACTACGGGCAAGCCCAGGCGGTGCTGGCACCCTGGTGGGACCGGCCGGATGCGTCGAACGGCGTGCGGCTGCTGCGCGCGACCCTGCTGCAGAACGGCCACCATTTCACCGAAGCGCAAGCGGAGCTGGGCCGGATCGTGGCCGCCGACCCCCGCGCGGCGCAAGCCTGGCTGACGCTGGCCACGGTGCAGGCGGTGCAGGGCGACAGCGCCGGCGCCATTGCCAGCTGTGGCCGGCTGTCGTCGCTGGCCGGCCAGCTTGAGACGTTCGCCTGCCTGGCCGTGGCCAGCGCCAATACCGGCCGGATGCGCGGGGCCGAGCAGCTGCTGGCGCTCGGTCTCGAGCGGGAACGCGAGGCCGGGAACAATCCGGCGCCGGAAATCAGGACGTGGGCGCTGACCATGCTGGCGGAACTGGCGGCGCGGCGCGGCGATGCGCCCGTGGCGCAACAGCGCTTTCTTGCCGCGTTGCGCGTGGCGCCTGCGGACAGCTACCTGCTGGGCGCCTACGCCGACTTCCTGCTCGACCGGGGCAGGGCGGCCGACGTGCCGGCGCTGCTGCGCGATCATCACCGCAACGATGCGCTGCTGCTGCGGCACGCGCTGGCACTGCAGGCGCTCGGCAGGCGCGATGCGCTGGTTCCCGTGCGGGCCGAACTGCAGGCGCGGTTCGATGCGGCGTCGCTGCGCGGCGACGCGGTGCACCTGCGCGAACAGGCACGCTTCACGCTTCACGTGGTCAAGGATATGCCTGCCGCGCTGGCGCTCGCACAGCGCAACTGGCAGGTGCAGAAGGAACTGGCCGATACCCGCATCCTGCTCGAAGCGGGGCTCGCCGCGCGCGACAGCGCGGCACTGCAGCCGGTGCTGCGCTGGATCCGTGCGCAGGGCCTGCAGGACGTGGTCGTGGCGCGGCTGGTGGAGCGGGCATCATGAAGGCGCTCCTTGCACTGCTGTTCCTGCTGTGGACAGTGCCGGCATCCGCGCACAAGCCCAGCGACAGCTACCTGTCGCTGCGCGTGGACGGCACCCGCATCGAAGGCCGCTGGGATATCGCGCTGCGCGATCTCGACCTGGCGCTGGGCCTCGACGGCGACGGCGACGGCCGGCTCACATGGAACGAGCTGCGCGCCCGGCACGGCGCGATCGAGGCTTACGCGCTGTCGCGGCTGAGCATTGCCGCCGGCGGCGCGCCATGCACGCTGGCCGCCGGCAGCCAGCTTGTCGACGAGCACACCGACGGCGCCTACACGGTGCTGCCGCTGCGCGGCACCTGCACCGTCAAGCCGGCCGAACTGACCATTGCCTACCGGCTGTTCGGCGATGTCGATGCGCAGCATCGCGGGCTGCTCCGCATCGGCGATAACGGCGATGCGCGCACGGCGATCCTCGGCGGCGAGCGGCCGGTGCAGACGGTGCCGCTGGCGCAGGCGAGCGCCTTCCAGCAATTCCTTGCCTACGTGCGGCACGGCGCGTGGCATATCTGGATCGGCTACGACCATGTGCTGTTCCTGGTCTCGCTGCTGCTGCCGGCCGTGCTGGTACGGCGCGACGGCGGCTGGCAGCACGTGCCGGCCTTCCGCGGCGCCGCCACCGATGTGCTGAAAACGGTGACCGCGTTCACGCTGGCCCACTCGCTCACGCTGGCGCTGGCCGCGCTCGGCGTGGTGGCGCCGCCGTCGCGCTGGGTCGAATCGGCGATCGCGGCGTCGGTGGCCGTGGCCGCGCTGAACAATGTCTGGCCGGTGCTCCCGGGGCCGCGCTGGGCGGCGGCATTCCTGTTCGGCCTGGTGCATGGCTTCGGCTTTGCCGGCGTGCTGGCCGACCTGGGCTTGCCGCGCGGCGCGCTGGCGGCATCGCTGTCCGGCTTCAACCTGGGCGTCGAGCTGGGCCAGCTGGCGATCGTGGCCGTCGTGCTGCCGCTGGCGTTCGCACTGCGCGCAACGCGCGCGTACCGCCGCGTATTGCTGCCGGCGGGCTCGCTGGCGATCGCACTGGTCGCCTTCGCCTGGCTGGGCGAGCGCGCCTTCGACCTCCCCGCATGGACCTTCCCGTTTTCCGGAGCCTGATCATGTTGCGAACCGTTTTTACCGCGGGCTGCGTGTTCGCGGCGGGCGCCTGCGCGGCCGCTGCCGGATTGCCCAGCGCCGGCATGGCCGTCGTCCAGGTCGTCGGGCAGCGCGGCGACGCGGCCGATGCCGCCAGCGCCGGCAGCGTGGGCGCGGCGGAAATCGCCGCCCGGCCACTGCTGCGCACCGGCGAACTGCTGGAATTCGTGCCGGGGCTGGCCGTCACCCAGCACAGCGGCGCCGGCAAGGCCAACCAGTACTTCCTGCGCGGCTTCAACCTGGACCATGGCACCGATTTCGCCACCTTCGTCGACGGCATGCCCGTCAACATGCGCAGCCACGCGCACGGGCAGGGCTACACGGACCTGAACTTCGTGATCCCGGAACTGGTGCGGCGCATCGATTACCGCAAGGGGCCGTACGCCGCCGCGGATGGCGATTTCGCGTCCGCCGGCAGTGCCCGCATCGCGCTGGCCGACGACGTGCCGGGTTTGGCCACCACGATGGCCGGCATCACGGTCGGCCGGCATGGCTATCGGCGCGCGCTGCTGGCCGGCGCCACGGCGGGCAACCTGCTGTACGGCCTCGACGTGCAGCGCAACGACGGGCCGTGGACCGTGCCCGAGGACGGGCGAAAAGTATCCGGCCTGCTGCGCTGGAGCGGCGGAGACAGGGACGATGGCTGGAACGTGACCGCGATGGCTTACCGCAACCGGTGGACCGCGACGGACCAGATTGCGCTGCGCGCCGTGGACCAGGTCGGGCGGTTCGGCAGCCTCGATCCCACCGATGGCGGCCGCGCATCGCGCTACAGCCTGTCGGCCGCGCGGCATGGCCAGTGGAGCAGCGGGCGCGTCGAGCTGAGCGCCTATGCCGTGCGCTCGACGCTGGACCTGTACAGCAATTTCACCTATGCGCTCGAGCGGCCGGAGGAAGGCGACCAGTTCCGCCAGGGCGAACGGCGCACGATGCTGGGGGCCGATGCCGCGTGGTCGTGGCAGGGCACGCTGGCGGGGCTGGATTTGCACAACCGGGCCGGCGTGCAGGTGCGCAGCGACCGGCTGTCGCCCGTGGGGCTGTACACGACCGTGGCGCGCCGCACCGCGGCTGTCGTGCGCGAGGACCGTGTGCGCGAAACGAGCGCCGGCGTGTTCGCCGAAACGTCGGTGCGGTGGGCACCGTGGCTGCGCACGGTGGCCGGGCTGCGCGGCGACGCGTACCGCTTCGATGTGAACGGGCGCCGCGCCGATGCGACGATCGCGACACCGAAGCTGTCCGTGATCGCCGGGCCATGGCGGAACATGGAACTGTTCTTCAACGCCGGGCACGGCTTCCACAGCAACGATGCGCGCGGCGTGGTGGACGGCGTCACGCCGCTGGTGCGCACGCGGGGTGTCGAAGCCGGCGTGCGCAGCGAGCCGGTGCCGGGGCTGGAGACGTCGTTGACGGCATGGCGACTGTCGAGCGGCTCGGAACTGGTGTACGTGGGCGACGCCGGCACCACGGAACCCAGCCGTGCCAGCCGGCGCCATGGCATCGAATGGAATACGCAATACACCACGGGGCCGCTGCGGTTCGACCTGGACCTGGCCGTTTCCCGGGCCCGCTACACGCAGCCTGCGGAGGAGGGCGATCGCGTGCCGGGGGCGCTGGAGCGGATGGCTGCGTTCGATGTGAGCTACGCGCCGCTGGGCAAGCGGTGGTCCGGCGGTTTCAATGTGCGGTATCTGGGGCCGCGTGCGTTGACCGAAGACGACGGCGTGCGCTCGCGGGCCTCCACGCTGGCTTCGGCCCGTATCGCTTACCGGTTCAACCCGCGCACGCAGCTCACGCTCGATGTGTTCAACCTGTTCGACCGGAAGGCCAGCGATATCGAGTACTACTATGCTTCGCGGCTGCCGGGCGAGGCCGCAGCGCGGGACGACGTGCATTTCCACCCGGTCGAGCCGCGCACCGTGCGGCTGGCGCTGAATTACACCTTCTGAACCACAGCTTCTGAAAAACGCCCGGCCTACAGCACGCGGACCCAGGCGCCCTTGTACAGCACCGGCCCGGTAGGCGCGTTCGGGTTCGGCGAGCCGCCCTTCGGTTCCAGGCTCACGGCCAGCACCGCCACGTCGCGGCCCAGCGCCCGGTCGCTGAACGCGATGGTGGCCGTGCCACGTTCGTCGAGGATGCCCAGCGAGCGCGGCGTGCCCGCCTGCGTGATGGCCCACAGCTGCAGCGTGCGGTCGTCCGGTACCGGCGTGCCGCCCACGGTGCGGATGGCGATCACGCGGTTGCGGCGGTCCGCCGTTACCAGCAGCGCGGCCTGGGCGCGTTCATCGGTCAGCGCGGCGAAGGTGTCGATGCGCGGCGCCGGCTCCTGTACCGCGAGCGTGACCGCCAGCGCGATGGCTGCCGCTGTCGATGCGCCGGCCAGCGTGCGCCATGACCGCAACGGGTCGCCTTTCCAGAACTGCCACCACCGGGCAGCCGGTTCCAGGCGCAGGCGCCCCTCGATGGCACGCCATACGTGCGCCCCGGGAGACTGCGACGGCGTGAATTCGGCCAGCGGCACCAGGCGTTCCTGCCACTCGGCCACGGTGCGGCGCAGCGCGGCGTCGCCATGCAGCCAGCCTTCGAAGCGGCGCCGGGCGCCGCCCTTGAGCGTGCCCAGTACGTATTCGGCGGCCAGGCGGTCGCACAGGTCCGGGTGATCGCGATGGTTCACGGCGCCTCCCGGCGTGCCAGGCAGTTTTTCAGCTTTTCGAGCCCCCGGCGGATCCAGGTCTTGACCGTGCCCAGGGGCAGTGACAGCTGTTGCGCCACTTCGCCATGGGTAAGGTCATGGAAGAACGCCAGCCCGATCGCCTGCTGGTGGCGCCGCTCCAGCGTGGCCATGCAGTGCGCCAGCGCCTGCGCCTCGGTGGATCGCTGCAGCGTTTCCGCCGGTCCCGGGCCGGCTGCGGCCAGCGCCGCGATCACTTCGCTGTCGAAGCCGTCGGCATCGATTTCCACGGGCTGGTCCAGCCGGCGCCGGATATCGAGCGCCTTGTTGCGCACGATCGTGGTCATCCATGTCATCGGCGCGGCCAGCGCCGCCTGGTACGTGCCGGCCGCGTGCCAGATCGCCACGTAGCCATCCTGCAGCGCCTCTTCGGCCAGTTCGCGTTTGTGGAGGATGCGCAGTGCAAAGCCGAACAGCTTCGGCGAGGTGGCGTCGTACAGCGTGCGGAACGCCTGCGCATCGCGGCGGCCGGCGGCCAGCAGCAGACCATGCAGTTGATCCGGATCGTGGGGGGTGTCGTAAGGCACGGGGCTCGGTGGCTGGCAATTTGTAAGCACAGGTTATCGTGCTTTGCGCTGCCGGGCAAGGCCAGCCGGCGCGACGGTTACAATGGCCGCCTCTTTCCCGATCGGAGCTTTGCATGCGCGCTTCCTTCCTTGCCGGCCTGGCCTGCCTGTTTTCCGCCGGCGCCGCCCTTGCCGCACCCGCCGGCCAACCCGCCACCGTGCGCGTCGACTACATCCACAGCGGCAACGCACTGTCCGAGCACTACGCGATGGACCGCGTGCTGATCGAGCCGCTGCCGTGGCCGGGCGACGTGACGCGCACGCTGGACGACACCGACCGCGGCATCAACAGGGTCGAGGTGGTGGATGCGAAGACGGGCAGGCTGCTGTACTCGCGCGGCTTTTCCACCGTGTTCGGCGAGTGGAAGAGCACCGATGAAGCCGGGAAGATGACGCGCGCGTTCGGCGAATCGGTGCGCTTCCCGAAGCCGGACGTGCCGGTCAAGGTACGCATCCTGAAACGCGACGAAAGAAACCAGTTCTCGATCGTTTGGACGGCCGACGTCGACACCGACGCGCCCGATGTCGTACGCCGGCAGCCGCCGGCACCGGCGCAGCCGATCCCGATCAGGATCGGCGGGCCGTCGCCGCAGAAGGTGGACCTGCTGATCCTCGGTGACGGCTACACCCGTGCCGAACTGGGCAAGTTCGAAGCCACGGCGAAGCGGCTGGCCGATTACCTGTTCACCGTGTCGCCGTTCAAGGAGCGCGCACAGGACTTCAACGTGTGGGGCCTGGCCGTGCCCACGGAGGAGTCGGGCGTGAGCCGGCCGTCGACCGGCACGCACCATGCATCGGCACTGAACACGCGCTACGACATCTTCGGCAGCGAGCGCTATGTGCTGACGACGGACAACCGCGCGCTGCGCGACCTGGCCCAGCACGCGCCATACGAGTTCATCGAAATCCTCGTCAACAACGACACCTACGGCGGCGGCGGCATCTACGGCCAGTTCAGCACGGCGGCCGCGAACAACGACTGGGCCAACTACCTGTTCGTGCACGAGTTCGGCCATCACTTCGCCGGCCTGGCGGACGAGTACTACACGTCGCCGGTAGCCTACCAGTCGACCGCGGAACGCCCGGAACCGTGGGAGCCGAACGTGACGGCGCTGCACGACCCGGCCAACCTCAAGTGGCGCCGCTTCGTGAAGGCGGGCACGCCGCTGCCCACGCCATGGCCGAAGGCGGCATATGAATCCCACTCGCGTGAATACCAGAAGGTGCGCGCGCAGCTGCGCAAGGACAACCGGCCCGAAGCCGAGATGAACAGGCTGTTCACGCAGGATCTCGCCTGGACCAATGCGCTGTTCTCGAAGGCGCCGCACGCGAAGGCTGTGGGCGCGTTCGAGGGCGCGAACTACGAAGCGAAAGGCTACTACCGCTCGCAGCAGCAGTGCCTTATGTTCGACCGCAGCGAGGCATTCTGTGCCGTGTGCGCGGAGGCGGTGGGGCAGACGATCGACCTGTATTCGCGGCCGGGACAGTAACGGCCGGGGTATTCATCGACGTCGACGAAAGATAGTAAGAATGGCAACAGAATGTTACTAGGTTCGCTACCGCACAGAGGATAGCGTTTGGAAACTTTATTCTGGATACGTGACAAGAACAAAGCACATTCCAAATAACACTAGAAAGGTGACAACCATGAACAAACTGCTCGCAACCCTGATCGCCGGTGTCTTCGCAACTGCTGCTGCAACCGGTGCTTACGCCCAGTCCAACGATGTCGCCAAGGCCCAGGCCGAAGCACAGAAAGACATCGCCAAGGCCCAGGAAAAAGAAGCGAAAAAAGTGGCTGATGCGGATAAGGATGTAGCGAAAGCCCAGTCCAAGGCTAACGAGAAAGTCGCCAAGGCCCAGCACAAGGCCAACAAGGAGCACCTGAAAGCAGGTGAGAAAGTGGCCGACGCCGATCCGGAAGACCGCCTGAAAGCCGAAGCCAAGGCCGACAAGAAAGTGGCGGCCGCCGATGCCAAGGCCACCAAAGCCATTGTCAAGGCTGACACCAAGGTCGCCGAGAAAGCAGTGGAAGCCGACAAGGAAAAAGCCCTGGCCGCCGCCAAGACGGACGAAGCCATCGCCAAGGCCAATGCCGACGTGAAGAAGGAAGCTGCCAAGCACTAAGCTGACAGCGCAGTAATCGAACGGCTGAGCCCGTGTCATGGGGTCTGACCCCATGACACGGGCTCAGCCGTTTTTGCGTTGGTGTTGCTTTCCGTGACTTGTTGATACAGGTCAATACCGCACCGCTTGTGCCCGGCACTCTGTCACTTCTCTTGATCTGTTCGATGGAGGAGTCATGAAAAAGCCGATGGCATTGGTCCTGCAAGGTGGTGGCGCGCTGGGCGCGTTCGAATATGGCGTGGTGACGGCGCTGGTCGAGGAAGGCTGGTATCCGAAGGCGGTCACCGGCGTGTCGATCGGCGCGATCAACGCGGCGTCGATTGCCGGCGCGAAGGGGGGCGACATCGCCGCCAGCCTGCGCAACATCTGGCAGGCGATCACGCTGCCGACCGTGCCGTTCCTGCCGGCGGACAAGCAGGCCAACCTGTCGCTGCTGGGCAATCCGAACTTCTGGCTGTCGCGCACCGACTACTGGAACGTCCTGAACTGGACCAGTTTCTGCACCACCGCGCCGATGCTGGCCACGCTGGCTTCCCACCTGGATTTCGACCAGCTCAACAATCCCGACCACATCCGTTTCGGCGTCACCGCCACCAGCCTGCACACCGGCGGGCAAACCACGTTTTCCAACCACATGGCGCAGGGCGCGCATACGCATACGTGCCACCTGCAGGCCGTGCGGGCAAAGCTCACGCCATCGCACATCGTTGCCAGCGGCAGCCTGCCGCCGGGCTTCCCGGCCACCCGCATCGACGGCACCGACTACTGGGATGGCGGCCTGTTCAGCAATACGCCGATCGATTCGCTGCTGAACCTGCTGGAGCCGGACGAGATCGGCACGTTGCCGATTTTCGTGGTCGACCTGTTCCCGACAAATGGCCAGCCGACACCGGCCACGATGCAGGAAGTGCAGACGCGCGCGATCGCGCTGCAATACCAGAACCGTTTCTGGGACCAGTTCGGCGGCGATGCCAAGCTCGACGGCTTCGTGGCGATGCTCGACAAGCTGGAGACGGTCACGGCCGGTACGGCCGTGGAGGGGATGCCGGCGTTTGCGTGGCTGATGCGCCTGCGCGCGCTGAAGAACCTGCACGTGATCGCCGCCACGCCGGCACCGGCCGGCGGCGACCACGATTTCTCGCAGCAGGGCGTGGCGAACCGTTACGAAGCCGGCTACGCGGCGGCGCAGCAGTACCTGGCGCGCACGGCGCCGCGGCCGCTGCTGCGGTCGGCGGCGTAAAAAGTCTGGGTAGAAACGGAAAGAGCAGACCCGGATGTGCTTGCCCCAAAGGCGAGGCACCGGGGTCAGACCCCCGTTACCGGCGGCAGCAAGCTCTGTCGCCGACAGTATCGGGGGGCTGGCCCCAGTCTGCACCTGGTCCTCGGCGCCGATCGACGGCCATAAAAAAAGCCCGGGTCACCCCGGGCTTTTTGCATCCGCGGCGCGAGAGCACGCGCCCGCCGGTCAGTTCGCCAGCAACCCGGTCGGCTTGATCCGCGTCGGCATCGGCTTGCCCTTCCTGGCCCGCTTGCCGAAGTGTTCGCCCTCGGCCAGCGCATGCGGCGTCATGCGCTCTTCCTTGACCTTTTGCGCATTGCCGATGCCCAGCACGGTCACGCCCTTCTGCGTGATCGCACAGGCGGCCACCAGCTTTTCCTTCGGGTCCAGTTCCATCAGCGTCACGCCGCGGCCGCCGTTCGACAGCACCTTCATCTCGTCCATGCCGAACACCAGCAGGCGCGATTTTTCGGAGATGACGGCGATCGCGCTGGCATCGGGCAGCACCACGCTCGGTGCCAGCGGCTTCGCGCCGTCGTCCAGCGTCAGGAACGACTTGCCGCTCTTCTGGCGGCTGACCATGTCGCCCGCCTTCGTGATGAAGCCGAAGCCGGCGTCGGACGCCATCAGCAGCTGCGTCGAGGCCGGGCCGGCGAAGTAGTGCAGCAGGCGCGCGCCGCCGGACAGGTCGACCAGTGTGGTGATCGGCACGCCGTCGCCGCGCGCGTTCGGCAGGGCCGCCACCGGCACCGAGTACACGCGGCCGTTGTCGCCGAAGCCGAGCAGCGTGTCGACGGTGCGGCATTCGATCGCATCGTGCAGCGCGTCGCCGGCCTTGAAGGTGAACTGGCCGCGGTCGTGGCCGGTGCCGGTGCGCGCCCGCACCCAGCCTTTTTGCGAAATGATCACGGTCACCGGTTCGTCGACGATCTTCTGCTCGACGGAGGCGCGCTGCGCCTCTTCGATCACCGTGCGGCGCCCGTCGCCGTACAGCTTGGCGTCCGCCTCGATCTCGCGGATGATCAGCCGCTTCATCGACGACGGATTGTCCAGCAGGTCCTGCAGCGATTGCCGTTCCTTGCGCAGTTCGGCCAGTTCCTGCTGGATCTTGATCGCTTCCAGGCGGGCCAGCTGGCGCAGGCGGATCTCGAGGATATCCTCGGCCTGCCGTTCGGAGAGGTTGAAGCGCTCGATCAGCGCCGCCTTCGGCTCATCCGCATTGCGGATGATGTGGATCACCTCGTCGATGTTCAGCAGGATCGTTTCGCGGCCTTCCAGGATATGGATCCGGTCGTCGACCTTGGCGAGGCGGTGCTGCGTGCGGCGGGTGACCGTGGCGAAGCGGAAGGCGATCCACTCCGTCAGGATCTCGGTGAGGCCCTTCTGGCGCGGGCGGCCGTCGCCGCCGATCATCACCAGGTTCATCGGCGCCGACGTTTCCAGCGACGTGTGCGCCAGCAGCATCAGCATGAATTCGTTCTGGTCCTGGTTCTTCGACTTCGGTTCGAACACCAGGCGCACCGGCGCGGCGCGGCCGGATTCGTCGCGGATCGTGTCGAGCGCGCCGAGGACCTGCTGCTTCAGCGCCAGCTGTTCCGGCGACAGCGCCTTCTTGCCCAGCTTGATCTTCGGGTTGGTCAGTTCCTCGATTTCTTCCAGCACCTTCTGCGACGAGGTGCCCGGCGGCAGTTCGTAGACGACCGCCTGCCACTGGCCGCGCGCCATTTCCTCGATCTTCCAGCGCGCCCGCACCTTCATGCTGCCGCGGCCGGAAGCGTACATGTCGGCGATCTGCGCGGCGGGGGTGATCAGCTGGCCGCCGCCCGGGAAGTCCGGGCCCGGCACCAGTTCCATCAGTTCGGCGTGGGGCAGTTTCGGATTGCGGATCAGCGCCACGGCGGCACCGGCCACCTCGCGCAGGTTGTGCGACGGGATCTCGGTGGCCATGCCGACCGCGATGCCGGAGGCGCCGTTCAGCAGCGCCATCGGCAGCCGCGCCGGCAGCAGGGCCGGTTCTTCGGTCGAGCCGTCGTAGTTCGGGATGAAGTCCACGGTGCCCTGGCCGATTTCGTCCAGCAGCAGCTTCGCGATCGGCGTGAGGCGCGCTTCGGTGTAGCGCATCGCCGCGGCGCCGTCGCCGTCGCGCGAGCCGAAGTTGCCCTGGCCGTCGATCAGCGGGTAGCGCAGCGAAAAGTCCTGCGCCATGCGCACCAGCGCGTCGTACACCGACTGGTCGCCGTGCGGGTGCAGCTTGCCCAGCACGTCGCCGACCACGGTGGCGGACTTGCGGGGCTTGGCGCTGGCGTTCAGCCCCAGTTCGTTCATCGAGTACAGGATGCGGCGCTGCACCGGCTTCTGGCCGTCGCACACGTCGGGCAGGGCGCGGCCCTTCACCACCGAGATGGCGTAATCGAGATAGGCGCGTTCGGCGAACGTCGACAGGGTCAGCGATTCGCCGCCGTTGCCGCCGTCGCTGTTACCCATGCCATTGTTGTCCGCGCCATCCGGCGGCGGTGCGTCAAAGAGGTTTGCTTGGCTCATAGTGCTCGTGATTTAGATATCTGCTTCGACTTCGTTGCCGTGTTCTTCGATCCATGCGCGGCGGGCGGCGGCTTCGCCTTTGCCCATCAGCATGTTGAAGCGGGCCGCCGCCTCGGTGTGGGCAAAGTCGCCCAGCGCCACCGGCAGCAGGCGCCGCGTGTCCGGGTTCATCGTGGTTTCCCACAGCTGTTCGGCGTTCATCTCGCCCAGGCCCTTGAAGCGGGAAATGCTCCAGCTGCCATCCTTCAGGCCATCCTTGCGCAGCTTGTCCTCGATCGCGGTCAGTTCGCCGTCGTCCAGCGCGTAGAGCTTCTGGATCGGCTTCTTGCCGCGCGCCGGCGCATCCACCCGGTACAGCGGCGGGCGGGCCACGCAGATGTTGCCGTTCTGGATCAGCGCCGGGAAGTGGCGGAAGAACAGCGTGAGCAGCAGCACCTGGATGTGCGAGCCGTCCACGTCCGCATCGGACAGGATGCAAATCTTGCCGTAGCGCAGGTTCGACAGGTCCGGCGTGTCGCTGAAGCTGTGCGGATCGACGCCGATCGCCACGGCGATATCGTGGATCTCGTTGTTGGCGAACAGGCGGTCGCGGTCGGTTTCCCAGGAATTGAGCACCTTGCCGCGCAGCGGCAGGATCGCCTGGAATTCCTTGTCGCGGCCCATCTTCGCCGAGCCGCCGGCGGAATCGCCCTCGACCAGGAACAGCTCCGTGCGCGCGATGTCGGTCGATTCGCAATCGGTCAGCTTGCCCGGCAACACGGCCACGCCGGACGATTTCTTCTTTTCCACCTTCTGCGCCGAGCGCAGGCGCGACTGGGCCTGCTTGATGACGAGTTCGGCCAGCTTCTTGCCCCAGTCGATGTGCTGGTTCAGCCACAGTTCCAGCGCCGGCTTGCTGTAGGTGGAGACGAGGCGCACGGCGTCGCGCGAGTTCAGGCGTTCCTTGATCTGGCCCTGGAACTGCGGGTCCAGCACCTTCGCGGACAGCACGAACGAAGCGCGCGCAAATACGTCTTCCGGCAGCAGTTTCACGCCTTTCGGCAACAATGAATGCAGTTCGACGAAGTTCTTCATCGCTCCGAACAGGCCTTCGCGCAGGCCGGATTCATGGGTACCGCCGTTCGGCGTGGGGATCAGGTTGACGTAGGATTCGCGCATGATCGCGCCTTCTTCCGTCCACGCCACCACCCACGAAGCGCCTTCGCCCTCGGCGAAGCCCTCGGCATCCGGGCCGGCGAACTGCTCGCCCTCGAACAGCGGCACCCAGGTCTCGCCGTTGCCGGTCTGCGCCAGCGCCTCGTTCAGGTAGCCGCGCAGGCCGTCGTTGTATTGCCAGGTCTGCACGTCGCCGGTCTTGCCGTTCTTCAGCGTGACGGTCACGCCGGGCAGCAGCACGGCCTTCGAGCGCAGCAGCCGCTGCAGCTCCACCTGCGAGATCAGCGGCGAGTCGAAATACTTCGGATCCGGCCAGGCGGTGACGCGGGTGCCGGATTTCTTGCCGTTCGGCGCCGGCTGCGACGTCAGGGGCTGGACCAGGTCGCCATTCTCGAACGCCAGCGTGTGGTAGCCGTTGCCCTTGTCGTCCTTGCGCCAGACGTTGATTTCCAGGCGCTTGGAGAGCGCGTTGGTGACGGACACGCCCACGCCGTGCAGGCCGCCGGAGAACGCGTACGCGCCGCCCGAGCCCTTGTCGAACTTGCCGCCGGCGTGCAGCCGCGTGAACACGATCTCCACCGTGGGCACGTTTTCTTCCGGGTGCAGGCCGACCGGGATGCCGCGGCCGTCATCCTCGACGGTGATGCTGCCGTCGGCGTTCTGCGTGACGGTGATATTGCGGCAATGCCCGCCCAGCGCTTCGTCCGATGCGTTGTCGATCACCTCCTGGATGATGTGCAGCGGGTTCTCCGTGCGGGTATACATGCCGGGGCGCTGCTTGACGGGCTCCAGGCCCTTCAGCACGCGGATCGATGATTCGCTGTAGTCGGAAACTGTTTTTTTCGTGGCCATACGTGACGATTGCTGAGTGAGTGCACCGGGTTGGCGCTGGGTTGGTACTGGTTGCTGCTGTTCGTGCTGTGCTCGTGTTGCGCTTTGTGCCGCGCCTTTACCGCTGCGTTTAGTCCGGCATTCTATCCGAGGCGCCGGCCCGACGAGCAAGCAGCCCTGAAAACATCTGTATAAATATACAGTGAAAGGCCGCTTTTATACCTTGTTTACACCTGCCGTACAAGTCTTTACCCCGTTTTTAGACGCCCGTCGATAACCTGCCTTCCTTCACAACACCTGGGAGGAAAGCGATGGATATCGTGTTTTTGGCCGCGATCGGCGTGTTCGCGGCGCTGGCCTGCGCCATGGCGGCCGGGTGCGCCCGGCTGGGAAGCAAGCCATGAACGCCGTCTACCTGATCGGCGCGCTCACCGCGGGCGGGCTGCTGGTCTACCTGCTGGCAGCACTGCTGAAGGCGGAGGACCTGTGACCGCCCAATCGCTGACTTTGCTGGGGGCCTTCCTGCTGGTGCTGCTGGCGCTGGCCTGGCCGCTCGGCGCGTTCCTGGCCAAGGTAGGCGCCGGCGACGCGCCCATCCCCGGCCTCCGCTGGCTGCACAAGGCCGAAGGGTGGCTGTACCGCGCCGCCGGGCTGCCGGCGGACCGGGCAACGGGCTGGAAAAGCTATGCGATCGCGCTGGTCGTCTTCAACGCGCTGGGCGCGGTGTTCGTCTACGCCGTGCAGCGCCTGCAGGCCTGGCTGCCGCTGAACCCGCAGCATCTGCCCGGCGTGAGCCCCGATTCCTCGTTCAACACGGCCGTGAGTTTCGTCGCCAATACCAACTGGCAGGGCTACTCGGGCGAGCAGACGATGAGCTACTTCACCCAGATGGTGGCGCTGGCGGGCCAGAATTTCCTGTCCGCCGCCACCGGCATCGCCGTCGTGTTCGCGCTGGTCCGCGGGTTCGCGGCACGCTCCAGCGCCTCCGTCGGCAATTTCTGGGTCGATGTCAGCCGCGCCACGCTGTACGTGCTGCTGCCGCTGTCGCTGCTGCTGGCCGTGCTGCTGATGGGCGAGGGCGTGATCCAGAACTTCGATGCGTACCGGCAGGTCGCCACGCTGGAAGGCGGCGCGCAGACGCTGGCCATGGGGCCGGTCGCCTCGCAGGAAGCGATCAAGCTGCTGGGCACCAACGGCGGCGGCTTCTTCAACGCCAATTCCGCGCACCCGTTCGAGAACCCCACGGCGCTGGCCAATTTCATCCAGATGATCGCGATCTTCCTGATCCCGGCCGCGCTGTGCTTCGCCTTCGGCCGGCTGGTCGGCGACATCCGCCAGGGCTGGGCCGTGCTGGCGGCGATGACGATCGTGTTCGTGCTGATGACGCTCGCCGTGTTTTCGGCCGAGCAGGTGGCGCACCCGGCGCTGCAGGGGCTCGGCGTCGACCAGGCGGCGAGCGCGCTGCAATCGGGCGGCAACATGGAAGGCAAGGAAACCCGCTTCGGCGTCAAAGGTTCGGCGCTGTTCGCCGCCGTGACCACGGCCGCCTCCTGCGGCGCCGTCAACGCGATGCACGATTCGCTGATGCCGCTGGGCGGCGCGGTGCCGCTGCTGCTGATGCAGTTCGGCGAAGTGATCTTCGGCGGCGTGGGTTCGGGGCTGTACGGCATGCTGGTGTTCGCGATCCTGGCGGTGTTCATCGCCGGGCTGATGATCGGCCGCACGCCGGAATACCTGGGCAAGAAGATCGGTCCGTACGAAATGAAGATGACGTCGATCGCCATTCTCGTCACGCCGGTCCTCGTGCTGTCCGGCACGGCGATTGCCGTCGTCACGGGCGCCGGCACGGCCGGCATCGCCAACCCGGGCGCGCACGGCTTTTCCGAGATCCTGTACGCGTTCAGTTCCGCCGCCAACAACAACGGCAGCGCGTTCGCCGGGCTGTCCGCCAACACGCCGTTCTACAACACGATGCTGGCGATCGCCATGTGGTTCGGCCGCTTCGCCGTGATCGTGCCGGTGCTGGCCATCGCCGGTTCGCTGGCGGCCAGGCAGCGCCTGCCGGCGACCGGCGGAACGATGCCGACCCATGGCCCGCTGTTCGTGTGCCTGCTGATCGGCGTGGTCGTGCTGGTCGGCGTGCTGAACTACGTGCCGGCGCTGGCGCTCGGCCCCGTCGTCGAACACCTGCAACTTTTCCATTGAGAGGCTTTCCATGTCACGCACACCGCTGACACTTTTCGATTCGCGGCTGGCCGTTCCCGCGCTGGGCGACGCGTTCCGCAAGCTGCACCCGCGCGTGCAGCTGCGCAGCCCGGTCATGTTCGTCGTCTATATCGGCAGCATCGCCACCACGCTGCTGGCCGCGCAGGCCGCCGTCGGCGGCGGCAAGGCGGGCTTCATCGCGGCGATCGCCGTCTGGCTGTGGTTCACGGTGCTGTTCGCGAACTTCGCCGAGGCGCTGGCCGAGGGGCGCAGCAAGGCGCAGGCGGCATCGCTGCGGGCGCTCAAGACCACCGTCACGGCGAAGAAGCTGGCCACGCCCAGGTACGGCACCACGTGGCTGCCGGTGCCGGCCTCCGACCTGCGCAAGGGCATGACGGTGCTGGTCGAGGCGGGCGACGTGATTCCCGTCGACGGCGAAGTGACCGAGGGCGTCGCGTCGGTCGACGAAAGCGCGATCACGGGCGAATCGGCGCCGGTGATCCGCGAGTCGGGCGGCGATTTCGCCAGCGTCACGGGCGGCACCCGCGTGCTGTCGGACTGGCTGGTGGTGCGCGTGGCCGTCAACCCGGGCGAAGCGTTCATCGACCGGATGATCTCGATGGTGGAGGGCGCGAAGCGGCAGAAGACCCCGAACGAGATCGCGCTGACCATCCTGCTCGTCGCCCTGACGATCGTGTTCCTGGTGGTGACGGTGACCCTGCTGCCGTTCTCGCTGTTCGCCGCCGGCGCGGCCGGCGGCGGCACGCCGGTGCCGGTCACCGTGCTGATCGCGCTGCTGGTATGCCTGATCCCCACCACGATCGGCGGCCTGCTGTCGGCCATCGGCGTGGCCGGCATGAGCCGGATGATGGGGGCGAACGTGATCGCCACGTCCGGCCGGGCCGTCGAGGCGGCCGGCGACGTGGACGTGCTGCTGCTGGACAAGACCGGCACGATCACGCACGGCAACCGCCAGGCCGCCGCCTTCCTGCCGGCGCACGCCGTGACGGAGGAGCAGCTGGCCCGCTCGGCGCGGCTGGCATCGCTGGCCGACGAAACGCCGGAAGGGCGCAGCATCGTCGCGCTGGCACGCCAGCGCTTTACAGTTGAAGAACGGGAACACGAGCTGGCCACCGCCGGCGGCGAGGAGGAAATCTCGTTCGTCGAATTCACCGCGCAGACGCGGATGAGCGGCGCCGACATCGGTGCCCGGCGCCTGCGCAAGGGCGCGATGGACACCGTGCGGCGCTATGTGGAAGGGCAGGGCGGGCGCTGGCCGGCCGAGGTGGCGCGCATGGCGGACGACGTGGCCCGCCGCGGCAGCACGCCGCTGGTGGTGGTCGACGACGGCAAGGTGATGGGCGTGGTCGAGCTGAAGGATATCGTCAAGGCCGGCATCCGGGAACGGTTCGCGGCGCTGCGCAAGATGGGCATCCGCACCGTGATGATCACCGGCGACAACCGGCTGACGGCGGCGGCGATCGCCGCCGAGGCGGGGGTCGACGATTTCCTGGCCGAAGCCACGCCCGAGGAAAAACTGAAACTGATCCGCAGCTCGCAGGCCGAAGGCCGGCTGGTGGCGATGACCGGCGACGGCACCAACGACGCGCCCGCGCTCGCCCAGGCCGACGTGGCGGTGGCGATGAACACCGGCACCCAGGCCGCCAAGGAGGCCGGCAACATGGTCGACCTGGATTCGAACCCGACCAAGCTGCTGGAAATCGTGGAGATCGGCAAGCAGATGCTGATGACGCGCGGCGCGCTGACCACGTTCTCGATCGCCAACGACGTGGCCAAGTATTTCGCCATCATCCCGGCGGCCTTCGTCGGCACGTATCCGCAATTGCGCACGCTGGACGTGATGCGCCTGACCAGCCCCGATTCGGCGATCCTGTCCGCCGTGATCTTCAACGCGCTGATCATCGTGTTCCTGATCCCGCTGGCCTTGAAGGGCGTGAAATACCGGGCGGTGGGCGCGGCCGCGCTGCTGCGCCGCAACCTGCTCGTCTATGGCCTCGGCGGCCTGGTGCTGCCGTTCGTCGCCATCAAGCTGATCGACATGGCGCTGGCAGCCCTGAACCTCGTCTGAAAGGAACCACCATGACTTCCCACCTGCGCCCCGCCGCGACCATCTTCATCGCCCTCACGCTGCTGTGCGGCATCGTGTACCCGTACGCGGTTACCGGCTTCGGCAGGCTGGCCTGGTCCGGCCAGGCGGCCGGCAGCCTGATCACGCATGACGGCAAGACCATCGGCTCGCGCCTGGTCGGCCAGGCGTTCGCCACGCCGCGCTATTTCTGGGGCCGCCCGTCGGCCACCGCGCCAATGCCGAACAACGCGGCCGGCTCCGGCGGTTCCAACCTGGGGCCGTCGAACCCGGCGCTGTCCGACGCCGTCAAGGGCCGCATCGCGGCCTTGCGCGAGGCCGATCCGGACAACCGGGCGCCCGTACCCGTGGACCTCGTCACCGCGTCGGCCAGCGGCCTGGACCCGGATATCAGCCTGGCCGCGGCGCGCTACCAGGCCGCCCGCGTGGCGCGTGCCCGCGGCGTCGATCCCGTGACGGTGCGCGGCCTGATCGAGCGTCAGGCCGAACGGCCGCTGTTCGGCTTCCTCGGCGAGCCGAAAGTCAATGTGCTGGCGCTGAACCTGGCGCTGGATGCGCAACTGGCCTCCCGGTAGGGAACAGCGTCCGTTGCGATCGGCTACACTCCCCACGACATGATTCCCATCGACAGCCAACGCCCCGATCCGGACGCCCTGCTGGCGCAGGTGCAGGCCCGCGAACAGCGCGAGGCACGCGGCCGGCTGCGCATCTACTTCGGCGCTTCCGCCGGCGTGGGCAAGACGTACGCGATGCTGTCGGCCGCGCGCAAGCTGCAGGGCGAAGGCTCGCGGCCGCTGGTGGGCATCGTCGAGACGCACGGCCGCGCCGATACCGCCGCGCTGCTCGATTCGCTCGACGTGCTGCCGTTGAAACAGGTGGCATGGCGCGGCAAGGCGCTGCCGGAATTCGACCTGGATGGCGCACTGGCCCGCAAGCCCGCACTGATCCTGGTGGACGAACTGGCGCACTCGAATGCGCCGGGCGCGCGCCACCCGAAGCGCTGGCAGGACGTGGAGGAGCTGCTCGATGCCGGCATCGACGTGTTCACCACGGTCAACGTGCAGCACCTGGAAAGCCTGAACGACGTGGTCGGCGGCATCACCGGCATCCGCGTGGCCGAAACGCTGCCCGACACCGTGTTCGACCGCGCCGACGAAGTGGTGCTGGTGGACGTGCCGGCCGACGAACTGCTCGAACGCCTGAAGGACGGCAAGGTGTACCAGGGCGAGCAGGCCGGCCGCGCCGCCCGCAACTTCTTCCGCAAGGGCAACCTGATCGCGCTGCGCGAACTGGCGCTGCGCCGCACCGCCGACCGCATCGGCGGCGACGTGCAGGCCTACCGGGTGGAAAAGGCGATCAGCCCGCTGTGGAAATCGGGCGTGGCGCTGCTGGCGTGCGTGGGGCCGCGGCCGGGCGGCGAGCACGTGGTGCGCAGCGCGGCCCGGCTGGCCAGCCAGCTGAACACGGACTGGCACGCGGTATATGTCGAAACGCCGGCGCTGCAGCGGCTGCCGGCCGCGCGCCGCGAAAAGATCCTGCAGACGCTGAAGCTGGCGCAGGAACTGGGGGCCACCACGGCGGTGCTGGCCGGCGACGACATCGGCGCGGCGATCGCCCGCTATGCGCTGGCCCGGAACATTTCAAAGGTGGTGCTGGGCCGGGCGACGAAATCATGGCCGTGGCGCCGGCCGCACCTGCGGCGGATTGCCGCCGCCGCGCCGGCGCTGGACATCGTGGAAACGGGCAACGACGCGCTGCGCGGCGGCGACCGCCCGGCGCCGGCGGCGAGCGCGGTGGAAGAAGCGGCCCCGAAGGGCTGGCGCCGCTACCTGCTGGCGATGCTCGGCAGCGGGCTCGTCGCGCTGGCCGGCCTGCCGCTGGCGGGCGCGCTGGAAATCACCAATATTGCCATGCTGTTCCTGCTCGGCGTGCTGGTGGTGGCGTTCCGGCTGGGGCGCGGGCCGGCGGTGCTGTCCAGTTTCGTCAGCGTGGCCGCGTTCGACTTCCTGTTCGTGCAGCCGGCGTTCTCGTTCGCCGTCAGCGATTTGCAGTACCTGATCACGTTCGCCGTGATGCTGATCGTGGGCCTGATCACGAGCCACCTGACGGCCGGCCTGCGGTTCCAGGCGCGGGTGGCGTCGCACCGCGAGGAACGGGTGCGCGCCCTGTATGAATATGCGCGCGAGCTGACCGGCGTGCTGCAGGCGGGGCAGGTGCACGACATCACGCGGCGCACGTTGGCGCAGGCGTTCCGCGCACGCGTCACGCTGCTGCTGCCCGACGCCGCGGGGCGGCTGGAAATGCCGGAGCCGCCGGCACCGCCGGGGACGGACACGGAGGCGCAACCGCCGGACCCGGGCATTGCCCAGTGGGCCTTCGACCATGCGGAGCCTGCCGGCATCGGCACCGGTACGCTGCCGGCATCGCCGCTGTTCTACCTGCCTCTGGTCGCGCCGATGCGTACCCGCGGCGTGCTGGTCGTGGAACCGCAAGACCGCCGCTGGCTGCTGATTCCCGAGCAGCGCCGCCAGCTCGACACGTTCGCCGCGCTGGCCGCGATCGCGCTGGAACGGGTGCATTACATCGACGTGGCCCAGGGCGCGCTGGTGCAGATGGAATCGGAACGGCTGCGCAATTCGCTGCTGGCGGCGCTGTCGCACGACTTGCGTACGCCCCTCACGTCGCTGGTCGGCCTGGCCGAATCGCTGGCGATGTCGAAACCCGCGCTGTCGGCCGGGCAGATGGACCTGGCGCGCGCGCTGCAGGAAGAAACCGTGCGCATGAGCACCCTGGTGGCGAACCTGCTCGACATGGCGCGCATCGAAAGCGGCGCCGTCCGCCTGAACCTGCAGTGGCAGGCGCTGGAGGAAACGGTGGGCAGCGCGTTGCGCGCCAGCCGCACGCTGCTGGGCGGCCACCGCGTCGTCACGCAGCTGCCGGCGGACTTGCCGCTGGTGCGCTATGACGCCGTGCTGGTCGAGCGGGTACTGTGCAACCTGCTGGAAAACGCGGCGAAATACACGCCGGCGGGCAGCACGATCACGCTGGCGGGCCGGGTCGGCGACGGCATGCTGGCGGTGACCGTCGCCGACGACGGCCCCGGCCTGCCGGCCGGGCAGGAAGAAGCGATCTTTGAGAAATTCACGCGTGGCGAGCGCGAGTCCGCCAAGCCGGGCGTGGGCCTGGGGCTGGCGATCTGCCGCGCCATCGTGGAAGCGCACGGCGGCCACATCGATGCGCAGCGCGTGCTGCCGACTGGCGCGGCCCTCGTCTTGACGCTGCCGCTGGGCACCCCGCCCGCGCTGCCGGAGGAACCCCTGGAATGACCGATAAATTGATGCCGACCGCGCTGCTGGTCGAGGACGAGCCGCAGATCCGCCGTTTCGTGCGGATGGCGCTGGAGGAAGAAGGCTGGAACGTGCAGGAAGCGGCCACGCTGCAGCGCGGCCTGATCGATGCCGGCACGCGCCGCCCGGACCTCGTGATCCTCGACCTGGGCCTGCCGGACGGCGACGGCGTGGACCTGATCGCCGACCTGCGCAAGTGGTCGACGGTGCCGGTGATCGTGCTGTCCGCCCGCGTCGGCGAAGACGAAAAGATCCGCGCGCTGGACGCCGGCGCAGACGATTACCTGACGAAACCGTTCGGCGTGGGCGAGCTGCTGGCCCGGGTGCGGGCCATGGCGCGGCGCCGGCGCACGCCGGAACAGGATGCGGGCGGCGTGGTGCGGTTCGGCGACGTGACGGTGGACCTGCCGGCGCGCATGGTCACCCGCGGCGGCCAGATGGTGCACCTGACGCCGACCGAGTACCGGCTGCTGGCGGTGCTGGTCAACAATGCCGGCCGGGTCGTGACGAATCCGCAATTGCTGCGCGAGGTGTGGGGCCCGTCCCACGCCGGGAACGGCCATTACCTGCGCATCTACATGGGCCACCTGCGCCAGAAGCTGGAGCGCGACCCCGCCCAGCCGGTGCACCTGCTGACCGAAACGGCGGTCGGCTACCGGCTGCTGCTCGCGGCCGGCTAGGGCACACCGGCACGAACCACCCATTCGCAGCACCAGGCCAGCTGCGCCGCCACGCCCACCGCGTGGCGGCGAAGGCCAGACTCACCCTTTATTTTCGAAAGACCCTCATGAAACGACTGATTTCAGGCATTTCCCTCGCCCTCGTTTTCGCCGCCAACGCTTCGGCGCAGATAACGTACAACATTGCCGGCGTGTCCGATTACCGCTACCGGGGCATCTCGCAGACGCGGCTGCAACCGGCGCTGCAGGGCGGCGCCGACTGGGCCGACAGCGGCTCCGGTCTGTACGCCGGCACGTGGCTGTCGACGATCAGGTGGACGAAGGATGCCGGCGGCGATGGCGCCATCGAGTGGGACGTGTACGCCGGCAAGCGCGGCAGCATCGGCGGCGACGGCGGTTTTGCGTATGACGTCGGCGTGCTGGGCTATGCCTATCCATCCAACGGTCTCCATCCCGATGCCGATACGCTGGAGGTGTACGGCCAGCTTGGCTACGGCACGGCCACGCTGAAGTACTCGCATGCCGCCACGAACCTGTTCGGTTTCGCGGACAGCCGGAACAGTGGCTACCTGGATGCATCGGTCAACCACGACGCGGGTGGCGGCTGGATCGTCAACCTGCACGCCGGCCGGCAGAAGGTGCGCAACCACGGCAATGCCAGCTACACCGACTGGAAGGCCGGCGTGACGAAGGATTTCGGCTTCGTTGCCGTGGCATTGGCCTATATCGGCACCAATGCCGGCAGATCCGCGTATGCCTCGCCCGCGAACGGCAAGTTCACCGGGCGGGATGCGCTGGTGCTGACGGTTTCAAGGGTGTTTTGACCGCTCGGCCCGGACACCGGTTTTTTGCGCCGATGTTGGCAAAAACCGGTGTCCGACACCAGAACGTCGGATGCGCCGGTGCTGACGGTGTCGGAAGTGTTCTGAGTGTAATCAGCCGCGAATCAGCCGCGAAACACGCTGGCGTACAGGGTATCGGCGCCGGCGGCCAGCTCGGCGCCGGGCAGCCGGGCGTGCAGCGCGATGGCGGCATGCGCATCGCCGGACCCGCACGGCACGATGACGATCCGCAGCCCCGGGTTGAACAGCCGCGCGTTGCCGATGCGTTCGGCGAGCCGGGCGGTGCGGGCGGGATCGCCCTGCAGGGCGTCGGACGGGACCACGACGACGCCGGCGGCGATCAGCGCGGCGCGGCTGCCCAGCGAGTCGCGGCCGTCGGCGTCGACGACGATGTCCTGGAAGCGCATGCCGAGGTTTTCCAGTTCCGCTTCCACGCCCTTGCCGCAAACGGTCCGTGCCGGCTGGGGGAGCGGCGGATGGGGTTGGGAATCCGCGTCCACCAGCAACACCTTGCGGCCCGACAGCGTGCGCTGCGCCGCGAGCCGTTCGGCCAGCGCGAGCTTGGCGTCGCACGCGCCTTCGCTGACGACGGTGACGATCATGATTTCACCATGCGGCCGGCGGCGAACGGGGGAAAGAAGAGAAAGGGGGAATCTGGAACGGTATCGGTCATGGTGGCCATCGCCAGTGAGTTGGACTGGATTCACGATAGCAGCGCCCGCCGAACGGCTGCGTAAAGAAACGGGGCACGGTCGTAACGGTTTTGCAAAGGCGCCGCCGCGGCGGCAGCGCCTTGCAAAAACGGACATGCCTACTTCGACAGCACCCGCATCGCCCGTTCGAGCCCTTCGAGTGTGGTGGGAAACATACGGTTGTTCATGATTTGCCGTACGATGGCGATGGACTGTCGATACTGCCAGTACTGTTCCGGCTCCGGATTGAGCCAGGCGAACTTGGGAAACGCATGCGTGAACCGGGCCAGCCATTCGGCGCCCGCTTCCTCGTTGTTGTACTCGACCGAGCCGCCCGGCTGCAGGATTTCATAGGGGCTCATCGTGGCGTCGCCGACGAAGATCAGCTTGGTATCCGGCGTGTACTTGCGCAGCACGTCCCAGGTGGGAAAGCGTTCGGCGTTGCGGCGGCGGTTGTTCTTCCACAGGTAGTCGTAGACGCAGTTGTGGAAGTAGAAGAATTCCATGTTCTTGAATTCCGAGCTGGCCGCGGAAAACAGTTCCTCGGTGCGCCCGATATGGTCGTCCATCGTGCCGCCCACGTCGAACAGCATCAGCACCTTCACGTTGTTGCGGCGCTCCGGCTGCATGCGGATGTCGAGCCAGCCGGCGTTGTTGGCGGTGGCGCGGATCGTCTGGTCCAGCGCCAGTTCCTCGGCGGCGCCGTCGCGGGCGAAGCGGCGCAGCCGGCGCAGGGCCACCTTGATGTTGCGGGTGCCCAGTTCCTTGTCCGCGTCGTAGTCCTTGTAGGTGCGCTGGTCCCAGACTTTCACGGCGGTGCGCCCGCCGCCTTTTCCACCGATGCGCACGCCCTCGGGGTTGGTGCCGCCATTGCCGAACGGCGACGTGCCGCCGGTGCCGATCCACTTGCCGCCGCCTTCGTGGCGTTCCTTCTGTTCCTTCAGCAGTTCGGCCAGCCGGTCCAACAGCTTGTCGTAGCCGAACTTTTCCAGCGCTGCCTTCTGCTCGTCGGTGAGCTCGCGCTTCATCCGCTCCATCAGCCAGTCCAGCGGGATCGAGGCCTTGCCGTCGAACGCGCCGTCGATGCCCTTGAAGTACTGGGCGAACGCGCGGTCGAAGCGGTCGTAGTGGGCCTCGTCCTTCACCAGCACCAGCCGCGCGAGGTAGTAGAAATCGTCGAACGACTGCGTGACGACATGGCGTTCCAGCGCCTCCAGCAAGGTGAGGAACTCCTTGATGGTGACGGGGATTTTCGCGTCCTTCAGCGTGAAGAAGAAGTCGATCAGCATGGGCGTTCCATGGCGGGCGGGGGAAGGGCCTGCGAACGATCCTGCAGGTAGGCGAGGTGGGCGCGGACCTCCGGCCATTCGCCGCGCATGATGCTGTACATGACGGTGTCGCGCACGGTGCCGTCGCGCCGCACCGCATGGTGGCGGATCACGCCATCCTTCTTCGCGCCCAGGCGCTCGATCGCGGCCTGGGAAGCGTGGTTGAAGTTGTCGGTGCGCAGGCCGACGACGGCGCAGCCCAGCGTGTCGAACGCGTGCGACAGCAGCATGCGCTTGCAGCTGGTGTTCACGTGGCTGCGCTGGCGGCTCCTGGCATACCACGTGTAGCCGATCTCCACGCGGTCGATGGCGGGCACGATGTCATGGTAGCTGGTGCTGCCGACGACGGTGCCGGTGGCGGCATCGATGACGGCGAACGCCAGCCGGGCAGGGCGCATCTCCAGCGCGGCGGCGATGTACGCGTCCACGTTTTCCGGCTCCGGCACGGACGTCACGCGCAGCTTCCACAGCTCGCCGTCGCGTGCCGCGGCGCGCAGGCCCTCGGCGTGTTCCTGGCCCAGCGGCTCCAGGCGCACGCCGTGGTATTCGAGCGTTACAGGCTGGACTGAAATCATGGCTGCGCGGCGGTCACCGGTTGGTCCGCGACATGAACACGAGGCGCTCGAACAGGTGCACATCCTGCTCGTTCTTCAGCAGCGCGCCATGCAGCGGCGGCACGATGGCACGGCTGTCCTTGCCGCGCAACGCTTCCGGGGGGATGTCCTCGGCCAGCAGCAGCTTGAGCCAGTCGAGGAATTCGGAAGTGGACGGTTTCTTCTTCAGGCCGGAAACATCGCGCACTTCATAGAACGTCTGCAGGGCCTGCGCCAGCAATTCCTGCTTCAGGTGCGGGAAGTGCACCTTCACGATCGCTTCCAAGGTATCCTTGTCCGGGAATGCGATGTAGTGGAAGAAGCAGCGGCGCAGGAAGGCGTCCGGCAGCTCCTTCTCGTTGTTCGACGTGATGATGACGAGCGGGCGGTGCCTGGCCACCACCATCTCGCGCGTTTCGTACACGTAGAACTCCATGCGGTCCAGCTCGCGCAGCAGGTCGTTGGGAAATTCGATGTCGGCCTTGTCGATCTCGTCGATCAGCAGCACCACGGGTTCCGGCGCGGTGAACGCCTGCCACAGCACGCCCTTGACGATGTAGTTGTGGATCTCGCGCACGCGCTCGTCGCCCAGCTGCGAGTCGCGCAGGCGGGAAACGGCGTCGTACTCGTACAGGCCCTGCTGCGCCTTGGTGGTGGATTTGACGTGCCATTGCAACAGCGGGCGATCGAGCGCGGCGGCCACTTCCTCGGCCAGCATCGTCTTGCCGGTGCCCGGTTCGCCTTTCACCAGCAGGGGGCGCTGCAGCGTGAGCGCGGCGTTGACGGCGAGCTTCAGGTCGGGGGTGGCAACGTACTGCGCGGAACCTTCGAATCGTTGATGCTTGTGGTCGGCGGTCATGGACGAACTTCCGGTGGGAGGAAAAAAGGCCAGTATACGGTAGTTCCGCGCACGCCAGAACGTACTGGAAACGTGGTGGACGACCGGATACAGCTGCGCTAGAATCGGCCGCTGGTAGCACGAAAAGCAAGTATTTATGCAAGCAGCAAGGGGACACGGAGACCGCGATGAAAATGAGTCCCCTCCAATTACTCTTTTGGACTCGACTAGCCACCCATGAACAGACTCACAGCAGTGCTCCTGCTTGCCGGCGCCTTCCAGGCCACCCCGGCCGCCCTTGCCGCGGACGTCGTCGGCAACCCGGCCGCCGCGCCATCCAAGATCGAAATGTGCATCGGCTGCCATGCCATTCCCGGCTACAAGGCCACGTTCCCCGAAGTGTTCCCGGTGCCGAAGATCGGCGGCCAGAGCGCCAAGTACATCGAGGCGGCGCTGAAGGGGTACCAGAAGGGCGACCGCAAGCATCCTTCGATGCAGGGCATCGCCGTCAGCCTGTCCGACCAGGACATCGCCGACATCGCCGCCTACTACGCCAAGCAGAAATGAGGAAGACCGCCATGAAGAAGACACTGCTCGCCGTGGTCTGCTGCATCGCTTCGGCCGCCGCCGTGGCCGCCGGCAACATCAACAACGGCAAGGCCCTTGCCGAGAAGTACGCCTGCGCAACCTGCCATGGCAAGGATTACAACTCGCCGATCGATCCGAGCTACCCGAAACTGGCCGGCCAGCACCGCGATTACCTGGCCCACGCGCTGACCGCCTACAAGCGCGGCGATGCCCCGAACGGCCGCAACAACCCGATCATGGGCGGGCTGGTCAAGCCGCTGTCGAACAAGGATATCCAGGACCTGGCGGCGTACTTCAACAGCCTGCCGGGAACGATGGTCGTCAAGCGGTAAGTTCGCGGCATCGTTGCAGAAACCGGTGCAGGACACCATTTCCCTGTGGGAAATAGTGTCCTGCACTGGTTCCGTCTACTGTTGCGCGCGCCGCTTCACGGCGTCGATATACGCTTCGCCATCCGGCGGCAGCCCATTGCGCTGCGACTTCCAGATCATCTCTCCAAGACACTCCATGATCTCGTGCTGCGCCTCGTGCGTGGAATCGCGCTTCTTCGACAGCGCCTCGTAAGCGGCGCGGATGCCGCGCGGCGAGTCGATCGATACCTGCTCGGAAATCGACAGGTGCATCGCCAGGTGCAGGAACGGATTCGCTTCGCCGCCTTCGACGGAGTAATCGCGCGCGAGTGCCGCTTCCACGTCGGTCAACGCTTCGTCGTACTCGGGATGCAGCCGCACCCAGTCCAGCGCCATCGCTTCGAGGGGGGTGAGGATTTCATGGGCGCGGTCCTTGCGGAACACTTCGCAGAAGAAGCGGCGGACGTCGTGGGAAGAGGGGGTGAACATGGGGCTGGCGGCGGCAGGCGTTGTGCGGGGAGGCGGACATTGTACAAAGAAATGCCCGCCGGCGCAGGTTGCCCCGCGCCGGTTGCATGAACGTCAAGAAAGTGCCTGGCCGGCGCCGCGGCCGGACTAGCGGCTAGCGCTTGCCGGAGGCGGCCAGCGCCGCGCCGTCGCAGCCGACCACTTCCTGCGGCGGTGCCACGATCGCCTGCTGCGACGTTCGCTGCCCCTGCTGGCCGCGGCCGTGCGGCTGGCGCAGGTAGCGCGACGAATGCCGGCGTTCGCCATGCGCGGGCCACGTGAGGAACCGGGAAAGTTCCTGCAGCGCGCGCTGGTACACCTCGCGCTTGAACTCGATGACCACGTCCAGCGGCACCCAGTATTCGTGCCAGCGCCAGGCGTCGAATTCGGGGTGGTCCGTCAGCCGCAGGTTCACTTCATTGTCGCGCGCACACATGCGCAGCAGGAACCAGATCTGCTTCTGCCCGCGGTAGTGGCCGCGGATCTCGCGCTTGATGAAATGATCCGGCACTTCATAACGCAGCCAGTCGCGCGTGCGGCCCACGATTTTCACGTGCTCCGGACGCAAGCCGATTTCCTCCTGCAACTCCCGGTACATGGCCTGCTCGGGTGTCTCGCCGTACTTGATTCCTCCTTGCGGAAATTGCCATGAGTGCTCGCGCACCCGCTTGCCCCACCACACCTCATTATGAGAGTTCAGCAGGATGATGCCGACGTTGGGGCGGAACCCTTCCCGATCGAGCATAGTGCACCTCAAACTTTCTGCGGCCGATGCAGTCCTTTACATCTATCTTTCTTACATTTTTGCCCACAAGTCCGCCTGCCGACACCGCCTTCCTGGTACGGAGGCATCCGGCAAGCCCGCGCTTGAACGCGACAGTTGCACCTGCGGCTGAGTGCGCCGTTGGACGCGCAATCGATCACGCAGTTGGACCCGCAGTTGAACCCATTGTATAAATGATGGATGCATCAGCCAGCTAATCCTTTAAAATTAGGTTGATTATAACCCCCTCTTTTTGAAAAGAATTCACAGATATGCGTGCGTCACGGTTTTTTATTTCCACACTCAAAGAAGCGCCTTCCGATGCGGAAATCGTCAGCCATAAACTGATGATGCGGGCAGGCATGATCAAGCGGCTGGGCTCGGGCATCTACACGTACATGCCGATGGGCCTGAAGGTCATCCGCAAGGTCGAGGCGATCGTGCGCGAGGAGATGAACCGCGCCGGCGCCATCGAGCTGCTGATGCCGCTGGTGCAGCCGGCCGAGCTGTGGCAGGAGACGGGCCGCTGGGACAAGATGGGCGCGGAACTGATGCGCGTGAAGGACCGGCACGGCCGCGAATTCGCGATCCAGCCTACCTCCGAGGAAGTGATCACCGACGTGGTGCGCGGCGAGATCAAGTCGTACCGCCAGCTGCCGTTGAATTTTTACCACATCCAGACCAAGTTCCGCGACGAGCGCCGCCCCCGTTTCGGCCTGATGCGCGGCCGCGAATTCACGATGAAGGATGCATATTCGTTCGACCGCGACCTGGAAGGCATGCAGAAGTCCTACCGAGTCATGTTCGATGCGTATACGAAGATCTTCACCCGCTTCGGCCTGAAGTTCCGCGCGGTGGCGGCCGACAACGGCGCCATCGGCGGCACCGGATCGCACGAATTCCACGTGATCGCCAGCACCGGCGAGGATGCGCTGGTGTACTGCCCCACGTCCGATTACGCGGCCAACATGGAAGCGGCGGAAGCGCTGCCGACCGGCACCCGCGCGGCCCCTGCCTTTGATCTGGTCAAGACGTCCACGCCGAAAGCGGCCAAGTGCGAAGACGTGGCGAAGCTGCTGGGCATCGAACTGTCGAAAACGATCAAGACGATCGCGCTGACCGTCGAAACGGAAGCGGACGGCAAACTGGATAAACAGTATTTCATGCTGCTGCTGCGCGGCGACCATGAGCTCAACGAGATCAAGGCATCGAAGGTGCCCGGCCTGCAGGGCGCGTACCGCTTTTCCACCACGGAGGAAATCGAAGAAGTGTACGGCTGCAAGCCCGGCTACCTCGGGCCGATCGGCACGAAGGCGCCGGTCACCATCGTGGCCGACCGCACCGTGGCCAACATGTCGGATTTCGTTACCGGCGCCAACGACGAGGATTTCCACTTCACCGGCGCGAACTGGGGCCGCGACGTGCCCGAGCCGCACATCACGGCCGACCTGCGCAACGTGGTCGAAGGCGACGCTTCGCCGGACGGCAAGGGCGTGCTGGCGATCGAGCGCGGCATCGAAGTGGGCCACGTGTTCCAGCTGGGCACCGCGTATTCGGCGGCGATGAACGCCACCTTCCTGGATGAAAACGGCAAGCCGGCACCGCTGCAGATGGGCTGCTACGGCATCGGCGTGACCCGCATCCTGGGCGCGGCGATCGAGCAGAACTTCGACGACAAGGGCATCGTCTGGCCGACGTCGATCGCGCCGTTCGAGCTGGTGCTGTGCCCGATGGGTTACGACCGCAGCGAACTGGTGAAGGAGGAGACCGACAAGCTGTATGCGGCGGCTCTCGCGGCCGGCATCGACGTGATCGTCGACGACCGCGGCCTGCGCCCGGGCGCCATGTTCGCCGACTGGGAACTGATCGGCGTGCCGCACCGCGTGGTGATCGGCGACCGCGGCCTGAAGGAAGGCAACCTGGAATACCAGGGTCGCCGCGATACCGAGGCGACCAATGTGCCGCTGGCCGACATCGTGGCCTTCGTCAAGGCCCGAGTGCAGCAGTAATGAAGGCGGGCCGGGAACGGCGCCGCTGGTGGGCGCGCCCCTTGCGGTGGTGGCACACGATCGCGTTTGCCACCGGCGTGCTGTGCGCGCCGTTCGGCTTTGCCGGCAACCAGAAGGAAGAAGCGCTGGCCGACTCGGTGCGGGTGGCGCTGTCCACCGCCATCCTCGACGCGCGCCCGCCGAAGCCTGCTTTCGTCAATCCGGCCGACCAGGCGCGCTACGACGCGTGGGTGGCCGACATGTCCGGCCGCCTGAAGCGCAAGCTGCCGGACGAGCAGCACCGCCGCGAATTCCTGGAAACCGTGTGGTATGAAGCGCGCCGCGCCGGCCTCGAACCTTCGCTGGTGCTGGGGCTGATCCAGGTGGAATCGGCCTATCGCAAGTACGCGGTGTCGATCGTCGGCGCGCGCGGCTACATGCAGGTGATGCCGTTCTGGACCAACGTGATCGGCGACAGCGACCGCCGCAAGCTGTTCAACATGCAGACCAACTTGCGCTACGGCTGCGCGATCCTGCGCATGTATGTCGACATGGAGCGGGGCGACCTGTTCCTCGCGCTGGGACGCTACAACGGCAGCCGCGGCAAGCCGGCTTATCCGAACGCGGTGCTGAAGGCCTGGAACAACTGGCGGTAGTTGCCGAACGCCGGGGACAGGGAAACTTCGGGACGAAAAAAGCCCCCGGTCGCATCGCGAGCCGGGGGCTTTGTCCGTAACGGCCTGGTATCCCGAATCAGAGATTCGTTGAATAAATTCGACGAGAATCGCCCCGATGCTGCGTTGAAAATACCCGGAAAGGCCTCGGCCTTACCGGGTATTTCCGCCTTGCCTCGAGACGATTTCGTCAAATTTATTGGTCAACGAACTTCTGATTCGGGACACTAGCCAATGAGGAGCTTATTTCAGGTGATCGGAAATGAGCTTCGTCATCTCGAACATGGAGACCTGCGCCTTGCCGCCGAAAACGGCCTTGAGCTTGTCGTCCGCGTTGATCATGCGGCGATTGGCGGCATCCTGCAGGTCGTGCTTCTTGATGTATTCCCAGACTTTCTTCGTGACTTCCGTGCGCGGCAGCGGGGAGGCGCCAACTACCGGGGACAGCTCTGCGGACGGAGTCATCTCTTTCATGAATGCTGCATTGGGCTTGCGTGCTGCGGGTTCTGCCTTTTTCGCTGCCGGCTTGGCTGCAGCTTTCGCTGGAGCGGCGGCTGCCTTCTTTGCCGGAGCCGCTTTCGTTGCGGCTTTCTTGGCAGGTGCTGCCGTGGATTTCTTGGCTGTTGCCATATTCGAGCCTCCTTAACATACACATGGAAATTTGCGCACTACAACGCACGGCTAATATTGGTTGCCTTTTTAAGAGGATGCAAGCGTTTTTCGCGTTTTTTGTGGGAAACGGCACGTAAAGAAAGGTTAATAATGAAAAAACCGCCGCTGTGCCTGCACACAGGGCGGTTTTTGACAGCTGGCAGGCCGGAAAGCCGCGCCGTTACAGCGTTTCAGCGACTCGCGCCCTGACCTGGTTTTTAATGCCATGACCTTTGTTTTCAACGCACGTATGGGGACTGTGCTGCAACGGGGTCACGGCAAGACGCCGCGCCGCCATCCTGGTTTGCTTTAGCGCACCCGGTATGGCCTGCGCTGCAACGGGGTCAGGGCAAGGCGCGGCAACGCAGACAGTACACTGGTACGGCAAGTTGCCGCGCCGCCGCCATGGCCCCGTTTCAGCGCAGGCCAGGCATCATGCCCTTCATGGAGCGCATCATCTTCATCATGCCGCCGCCCTGCAGTTTCTTCATCATCGTCTGCATCTGCTCGAACTGGTTCAGCATGCGGTTCACTTCCTGCACCTGCACACCGGCGCCGGCGGCGATGCGGCGCTTGCGGGTCGCCTTGATCAGGTCGGGCTTGGCGCGTTCGGCCGGCGTCATCGAATCGATGATGCCGACCATCCGGCGTACCTGCTTCTCCGCCTGGTCCATGTTCGCGTTGCCGGCGGCCTGCTGGAACTGGGCCGGCAGTTTATCCACCAGGCCGGCCATGCCGCCCATCTTCTTCATCTGGCCCAGCTGCGCCTTGAAGTCGTTCAGGTCGAACTTGCCGCCCGCCTTGACCTTGGCCGCCAGGTCCGCCGCCGCTTTCGCATCGACGCCCTTGCGCGCTTCTTCCACCAGGGCGAAGATGTCGCCCATGCCGAGGATGCGGTTGGCCATGCGGGCCGGGTCGAACGCTTCGAGGCCATCGAGCTTTTCCGACACGCCGGCGAACTTGATCGGCTTGCCGGTGATGTGGCGCACGGACAGCGCCGCGCCGCCGCGCGAATCGCCATCGAGCTTGGTCAGCACGATGCCGGTCAGCGGCAGCGCGTCGTTGAAGGCCTTCGCGGTGTTGATCGCATCCTGGCCCAGCATCGCGTCGACGACGAACAGCGTTTCGATCGGCTTGACCGCGCCGTGCACGGCGGCGATTTCCTTCATCATTTCCTCGTCGATACCGAGGCGGCCGGCGGTGTCGATGATCAGCACGTCGTGGTAGTGCTTCTTCGCCCAGTCCAGCGCGGCCAGCGCGATATCGACCGGCTTGTCCTGCGCGGTGGACGGGAAGAAGTCCGCACCCACCTGGGACGTGACCGATTGCAGCTGCGCGATCGCCGCCGGGCGGTACACGTCGGCCGACACGGTCAGCACTTTCTTCTTCTTCTGCTCGCGCAGGTACTTGGCCAGCTTGCCGACGGTGGTGGTCTTGCCCACACCCTGCAGGCCGGCCATCAGGATGATCGCCGGCGGCTGCTGCGCAAAGCTCAGCTGCGCGGCTTCGGGGCCGAGATCGGCGCCCATCAGCGCGCCCAGCTCGCGCTGGACCACGCCCACCAGCGCCTGGCCCGGCGACAGCGAGCCCACCACTTCCTCGCCAAGCGCCTTTTCCTTGACCTTGCCGATGAATTCGCGCACCGCGGGCAGCGCCACGTCGGCCTCGAGCAGGGCAAGGCGCACTTCGCGCAGCATCTCGGCGGTATTGGCCTCGGTCAGGCGGGCCTCGCCACGCATGGTCTTGACGACCTTGGCGAGGCGTTGAGTCAGATTGTCTAGCATGTCGGATGATCAGGTAAGAGAGGGCGGGCAGGTGCCCGGAAACGGTGCCATTTTACAGCAGTGCGGGGACGCCGGTCCGACGATGGCGCGGGGCGACACTCTCCAATTGTCACAGCCGTGCACACACGGCAGGATAGTTTGCTATTTCAGATTGACAACTTTTAGGGCGGCCGGCATCGTGCTCCTTCACTTCAAGAGGGGAGGGCAGCATGGGCACCATGTTGAGCGGCGCAGCAGTGCCGCAGGCGGAACCGCAAGTCCGCGAAGAGCGTTTCGTGTTTACCGCGACCGGCGGCGAGTATTTCCGGATCTGGATCGTCAACCTGTTGCTGACGGTCGTCACGCTGGGCATCTATTCGGCGTGGGCCAAGGTGCGGCGCAACCAGTACCTGTATTCGAATACCCGGCTGGCCAGCGGCGGCTTCGAGTACCACGGCTTGCCCATCGCGATCCTCAAGGGGCGTATCGTGGCCGGCGTGCTGTTCGGCGGCTATTACGTGGCCGCCGCAGTGTCGCCGGTGGCTGCGCTGGCGGTATTCGCCGTATTGATGGGGGTGATGCCATGGCTGATCTGGAAGGGCCTGCAGTTCGCGCTCCATAACAGCAGCTATCGCGGCATCCGTTTCGGGTTCGACGGCAGTGCCAGGGGAGCGTACTTCCATTACCTGGTGCTGCCGCTGCTGGCGGCGCTGACGCTCGGCCTGCTGTATCCGTTCGTGCACCAGCGCATCAAGCGCTTCCAGCACACGCACAGCCGTTACGGCAGCGTGCCATTCTCGTTCGATGCACCGGTGAGCGGCTTCTACAAGCGCTATCTCGTGATGGCGCTGGTACTGTTCGGCGGGCTGGGGCTGAGCATCGTCGCGGCAGGACTGCTCGTCAGCGCACTGGGTGTCCCGGTCGCGCAGGCGCAGGCAGCCGGCGCGATGATCGGCCTCTTCCTGGTGTATCCCTACCTGCTGTGCGTGCTGTGGATCTTCTACGCCACGCTGCAGAACCTGATCTGGAACCACACGCAGCTGGGGCCGCACCGCTTCCGTTCCACGATGAAGGCTGGCCGCATCGCCTCCATCTACATCACCAATACGCTGGCGATCCTGTTCACGCTCGGCCTGTTCATTCCGTTCGCCACGGTGCGGGCAATGAAGTACCGCCTGGAATGCACGTCGCTGCTGGTCGCCGGCAGCCTCGACGACATTGCCGCCGGCCAGCGTGCCGAGATCGGCGCGATCGGCGACGGTGCGGCCGACCTGGGCGGCTTCGACCTGGCGCTGTAGGCGATGGGTATCGAGCTGACCGGAAATTACTTCGACGGCCGCACGTCGCGCGCGCACCGCGTGACGCTGGCCGTGCGCGATGGCATGGTGCACCTTGGCGGGGATATCGAGCGCAGCACACCGCTGGCGCAGATGCGCGTGGCCGAACGCATCGCCCGCGCACCCCGCAAGCTCACCTTCCCCGACGAGGCCACGTTCGAGGCGGATGACCAGGGAGCGCTGGACGCGCTGCTGCAGGCGACCGGCCACCGCGACAGCCCCGTGGTGCGTGCCCAGCAAAGCTGGCGCGGCGCACTGGCCGCGCTCGGCGTCACGGTGGGCGTGGTGGTGCTGGGCTACCTGTTCGTGCTGCCGGCCGGTGCCGACCTGGTCGCGCGCACCCTGCCGGTGGCGGTGGAGCGGCAGATGGGGCAGGGCACGCTGGCCCTGCTGGACCGCCATGTGTTCGCGCCCAGCCGCTTGTCCGAAGCGCGGCGCGGCGAACTGGCCGCACGGTTCGCGCGGCTGGTGCCACCCGGCACGGTGGAAGGACCGGCGCCCGTGTGGCGCCTCGTCTTCCGCAAGAGCCGGATCGGCCCGAACGCGTTTGCGCTGCCATCCGGCGACATCGTGCTGACGGACGAGATGGTGGCACTGCTGAACGACGACGGCGCCGTGATGGCCACGCTGGCGCACGAGCTGGGCCACCTGCACGGGCGCCACCTGACGCGGCGGCTGATCCTGGGATCGGCGGTCGCCGCCGCCAGCCTGCTGGTGTCGGGCGATGCCAGTTCGCTGGTCGCCGGCGTGCCCGCGCTGGCGCTCGACCTGCGCCACTCGCGCGACGCGGAACGGGAGGCGGACGATTACGCGGTCGCGCTGCTGGAGCGCAACGGCTTGCCGCTGGCGTACCTGGAACGCGTGTTCGTGGCGCTGGACGGGCTGGAGGAAAACGGCGCGGTGCCGGCTTACCTGTCCAGCCATCCGGCCACGGCCGAACGGCTGGCCAGGGTGCGCGCACACACCCGGTAAGGCGAGCGGGCCTTTCGCGCCGGCCGGAAGTGCGTCCCCGCCGCCGCCGCTGCCCTCGCGGTTGTTTTACTCTTTGCCCGCGAAAGGCGTCGTGGTCCCATCCGCGTTCAGCACGTCGACCTGGGTGGCGCGTACAAGCACCACGCGCTGGCCGCCGTTGCCGGCGATCTGGCGCACCGTATTGCCCGGCAGCGTGGCGATGGTCGTCACGCCGGCCTGGGTAACCTTGCGCAGCGTGGCGTTCGGGAGACCGCTCAGTGTGTCGAGTACCAGCACATCGCCCTGGCTGTCGACGGCCAGGCCGAACGGCGCAAGGAAGCGTGCCTGGGAGCCGGTGCCGTCCTGCGGCAATGCCGCGCCCGGGCTGCCGGCCAGTGTCGTCACCACGCCGGCCGGCGTGACCTTGCGGATCAGCGTATCGTCGATGACATACAGGTTGCCCTGCCGGTCGCTGGTGGCCGCCTTCAGCGAGCGGAAGCGCGCGGTGCCGGCCGCGCCATCGACCGGTACGGGCGAGCCAGCCCCGGTAACGGTGCCGGCCAGCGGCGCCACGCTGCCGTTTTCGGCGATCGTGACGATGCGTTCGTTCCCGATGCCATACAGCTTGCCGTCCACCGTGCCATGCAGCTCGAATGCTTCGTTCGGTGACAGCGGCAGCGTGGCGACCGTGGTGGACTGCAGGTTGTCGTCCAGCCGGCGAACCGTGACGGACCTCGCCGCGGCGTCGACCTGGGCGTAAGCGAGCAGGCTGGATGCCGACGGCGCCACGCTGCCGACCGCGTCGGCGGACGCCAGCGTGACGACGGCGCCATCCGGCGCGATGTGGCGCAGCACCTTGTCATCGGCCACCAGCAGCGTGCCATCGGCAGCCATCGCCAGGTCGCGGATGTTCGCGAAGCGGGCGTTCGTGCCCTGGCCGTTGATCACGCCGACGATATCGGGCAGTGGAGACAGCGTGGCTTCGATCGACTTCGTGACGCCGCCGGCGGCTGGCGCATCGCTGCCGCCGCCGCATGCGGTAACAGCCAATGCCAGCAGGACAGCAGGCAGCGCCCGCTGCAGGATATCGTTTTGCATCGTCATATCTCCCTTGTGGTTATCGGTCTCGCGCGACGGATGGATGCCATGTCGCTCTTGTGGTTCCCAGGCGATTATGGATAACAAAACAGGCGGCAAATCTCACGAAATCCCACTTGTCACGAATCGTTACAAAAAATACACGCTTCCTGGTTTTTTCAACGCGACTTCAACGGGGCGCCCGATCTTGCGCTCATGCACGCCGATAGCCGGGGTATGATGCCCTGGCAGTCCGTCGGGCTTGCGGTCAGGCCTGGTCGTTTCTTTTTCGCCAAAGGAGTGGGAATGAAGCTGAAGTCGGTGGCAATGGCATTGATGCTGGGCGCGCTGTGCGCGGCCGGCGCGCAGGCGCAGGAAGTGGTCCGCCTGGGCAACCTGAAATTCGCCCATTACGGTGCCGTTTCCTATATCAAGGAAATCGCGCCCAAGTGCGGCATCAAGGTCGAGGAACACGTGTTCGCCAAGGGACTGGACGTGATGCAGGCGATCATCGCCGGCGAACTCGACGTGGGCGCCACGGCGTCCGAGGCGGCCATTTCCGGCCGCGCCGGCGGCGCGCCGATCTACGTGGTGGCCGGCTTCGCGAAAGGCGGCGCGCGGCTCGTCGGCCGCACCGACCTGAATCTCAAGTCGATCAAGGACCTGAAAGGCAAGCGCGTGGGCGTCACGCGCGGCGGCATCCAGGAAGTGCTGCTGCTGGCCGAGCTGCAGCAGGCCGGGCTCACTGCGTCGGACCAGCCGGGCAAGGATGTGCGCCTGGTGTTCCTGGCCTATGCCGACCTCAACCAGGCGCTGCTGGGCAAGAACATCGACGCGATGATGCAGTCCGAACCGCAATCCTCGCAGGCGATCAACAAGGGCTTCGGCAACGAGATCATGAAGCCGTACAACACGCCGATCGGCGAACCGGTGCGCACCATGGTGATGACCGAGAAGTTCTACAAGGAGCGCCGGCCGGTGGCCGAGAAGTTCATGCGCTGCTTCGTCGAAGCCACCCGCACCTTCATCGACAACAAGGCGGTAGCCGAGAAATACGTGCGCGAAGTGGTGTTCAAGGGCCAGATCACGAAGGACGACTTCGAGGATGCGATCGGCAATTCGCCCTATGTCCACGATATCACGGTGGAACACATCCAGACCACCACGGATGTGATGGTGAAGACCGGTGTCGGCCGCATGAGCCGCCCGCCGGTGGCCAAGGACTGGGTGCGTACCGACCTGCTGGAGCAGGCCCGCAAGAACCTGGGCATCAAGTAAGGGGGGCGCCATGGCGCGGATCGACTGGCGCGAAGCGGGCATCGGCCTGGTGGTACCGGTGGCCGTGGTCGCCGTGTGGCAGCTGGCGTCGAGCCAGGGCTGGGTCAATCCCCAGGTGCTGCCATCGCCGTGGGCGGTGGTGACGAAATGGGTCGAATACCTGCTGCCGCTGCAGCCGCACGATCCGGCCACGCAATCGTGGCTGGCGTGGGCGTTCTCCGGGGAGCTGATCCACGATTCGCTCGGCTCTCTATATAGAGTGGTGGTCGGTTTCCTGATCGGCGCCGGGCTGGCGCTGCCGATCGGGCTGTCGATGGGTGCCAGCCCGCGCGTGTATGCGTGGTTGAATCCCCTGGTGCAGCTGCTGCGGCCGATTCCTCCGATCGCCTACATCCCCCTGTCGATCCTGTGGTTCGGGCTCGGCAACCCGCCGGCCATTTTCCTGATCGCGCTGGGCGCGTTCTTCCCCGTGCTGATGAACACGATCGCCGGCGTGCGGCAGGTCGATGGCATCTATATCCGCGCGGCGCGCAACCTGGGCGCTTCGGGCAGCACGATGTTCGTGCGCGTGATGCTGCCGGCGGCCGTGCCGTACATCCTCTCCGGCGTGCGGATCGGCATCGGTACCGCGTTCATCGTCGTCATCGTGGCCGAGATGATCGCCGTGAGTAATGGATTGGGCTTCCGCATCACCGAGGCGCGCGAATATTTTTGGTCCGACAAGATCATCGCCGGCATGTTCACGATCGGGATCATCGGGCTCGCCATCGACGTGGGCGTGAACCGCCTGAACAACCACCTGCTGCGCTGGCACCGCGGCCTGGAGAACTGACCGGCATGGGCACAAACATGAGCAAGGACATGGGCAGGGATACGGACGATGCGCACATCACGATCGCGGGCGTGAGCAAGGTGTTCGCGACGGGCGGCCGGGAAGTCGTCGCGCTGAAGGACATCGATCTCGCCATTCCGCGCGGCCAGTTCGTCTGCCTGCTGGGGCCTTCCGGCTGCGGCAAGTCGACACTGCTCAACGCGGTGGCCGGCTTCGCGCCGCCGTCGTCCGGGCTGATCAGGGCGGATGGCCAGCTGGTCGTCGCGCCCGGCCCGGAGCGGGGGATGGTGTTCCAGGAATACGCGCTGTTCCCGTGGATGACGGTCGAGGACAATGTCGCCTTCGGCCTGGAGATCAAGGGCCAGCCGAAGGAGCGCATCCGCGCTACCGTCGACAAGCTGCTGGCGATGCTGTCGCTGTCCGACTTCCGGCAGCGCTATCCGAAGGACCTGTCGGGCGGCATGCGGCAGCGCGTGGCGATCGCCCGCGTGCTGGCGCTCGATTCGCCGATCATGCTGATGGACGAACCGTTCGGCGCGCTCGACGCGCTCACGCGCCGCAACCTGCAGGACGAGCTGCTGCGCATCTGGTTCGAGCTGAAGAAGACGATCATTTTCGTCACGCACTCGATCGAGGAAGCGATCTACCTCGCCGACCGCATCGTGGTGATGACCTACCGCCCCGGCACGGTCAAGCGCGACATCCTCGTCGACCTGCCGCGGCTGCGCGACCCGTCCGCCGCCGATTTCAACGCGCTCAAGCGCGAACTGGGCCAGCTCGTGATGGAAGAGCAGCAGCGCCATCACAACGACGAGCTGCGCCTCGCCGCGGTGGACTAGGCACACCGGCGGCGTCGAGGCCGTGGTGTCGGACATTTTTCCTGGACGGGTTATCCAGGAAAAGTGTTGGACACCGGTTTTCTTTCGAGGCATTCGGGAAAACCGGTGTCCGACACCATTTTCCCTTGGAAAATAGTGTCCGACTCCAAGCTTCGGCCAGGCTTCGACAAGGCTGCGGCGGGCTTGCCCTCCCGCCGGCATGGCCGCGTTAGTGTAAACTGCGCGGATGCAGACCATTTTCTTGATCGCAGCAGCGCTGCTGTATATCGTGTGCGCCGTCCTGCCTGCCGCGAAGGCCAGGCAGATCGCCGCCGTCACGTCGCTGGCCTGGCTGGTGCATGGCGCGGGGCTGTGGATGGATGTCGTGGTGCCCGGCTCGCTGCGCCTCGGCTTCGCGGCGATGCTGTCGTCCGCGCTGTGGATCTCGGTGGGTGCCTACTGGATCGAAAACCGCAACTTCGCGCTCGATGGCCTGCGCCGCATGGTGATGCCGTGCGCCGCCATCGCGTGCGCGCTGCAGGCGCTGTTCCCGGGTGCGCTGATCGCGCTGGCCGGCCGCACGCCGATGTTCGGCTGGCACATCGCGGTCGCCACGCTGGCCTACAGCACGCTGACGATCGCCGCGTTCCACGCGGTGCTGATGGCATTGCAGGAATCGCGCCTGCACACCCGCTCCGAGCAGGTCACGTTCCTCTCCGCCGCGCTGGACCAGCTGCCGGCGCTGCTGACGATGGAAAAGCTGCTGTTCCGCCTGATCGGCTTCGGCTTCGTGCTGCTCAGCCTTACTGTCCTGTCCGGCATCGTGTTTTCCGAACAGCTGTTCGGGCAGGCGCTGAAGTGGGATCATAAGTCCGTCTTCACGCTGCTGTCGTGGATCCTGTTCGCGGCGCTGCTGGCCGGCCGGCGCTTCCGCGGCTGGCGCGGCAAGACGGCGCTGTCGTTTACGCTGGCGGGATTCGCCACCTTGCTGCTGGCCTATGTCGGCAGCCGTTTTGTCCTGGAAGTAGTGCTACACCGAGGTTTCGCATGACACGTGTTCTGTTCTGGCTGGCGCTTGCGGTGCTGGTGTATTTCGCCATCCGTTCCAAGCTGAAGCAGTCGCAGCGCCGGCAACAGCCGCCGCCGCAGCCACCGCAGCCATCCTCGTCGGTGCGGCAGGTGGCTCCGCCCGAAGCCATGCTGTGCTGCGCACAGTGCGGCGTGTATTTCCCGGCATCGGAAAACGTGCCCGCGAACGGGCGGGATTATTGCAGCCCCGCCCATGCGCCGCTGAAATGAGGCGGCGGCGGGGCGATGCGCGCGCCCTTGGTGCCGCCCATCGGCGGTCAGCGCGGTGGCGCTGATGGGCGGCATCGCGCCTGACACGGCAAGCCCGCTGCCGGGCTTGTCGCCCGCGGCCCGCGAAACGTTCTGGCGCTCGCTGCAGACGCTCAACGGCACGCGCGTGGTCATCGCGCTCGTGCTGCTGGTCTACCTGAGCTTCGACAGCCGCGGCCCGCACTCCACCGGCGACTTCCTGTACGCGCAAACCTGCGCGGCCTACCTGTTCCTGGCGATCGTGTTCGCGCTGACGGCCGCCTGGTGGCGCCGGCGCTTCCTGCTGCAGCTGCTGTCCCAGGTCGCCTGCGACCTCGTCGTGATTTCGCTGTTGTATACGGCGGCCGGCGGCGTGCGCAGCGGGCTGGCGATCCTGTACCTGTTCCCGCTGGCCGGCTCGGCCATCCTGGCGCCGCTGATGCTGGCGCTTTTCTGGGCCGCGCTGGCATCGCTGTTCATGCTGGGCGAGAGCATCTGGCGCGCGGTGGCCGACGGCGGCGACATGGCCGTGCTGCAGGCCGGCCTGTACGGCGCGGCGTTCTTTTCCGCCGTGCTGGTGGTGAACCGCATGGCGGCCAGGCTGATCAACCAGGAAGAGCTGGCCGTGCAGCGCGGCATCGAGATCGGCGTGCAGCAGGCCGTCAACCGGCTGGTGATGTCGCAGGCGGAGGATGGCATCATGGTGGTCGGGCCCGATGGCGAACTGCTGGCCGGCAACCCGGCCGCGCGCCGGATGCTGGGCCTGCCCGGCACGCTGGGCATGCGGCTGGGCGCCATGTCGTCGCTGCACCCGGTGGCGCTGGCCTACGAGGACTGGCGCGCCGACCCGGCCCGCCACACCGTGTATGTGACGATCAAGCCCTCCACCGCCCCCGCGCTGCAGGACATGGCCACCGCGTGGAGCGCGCGCGCCGACCTGGCAGCGCACCTGAAAGTGCGCTTCGCCGCCGCCGAAACGCTGGAACACGGCACCGAACGCAACGTGATTTTCCTGCAGGACGTGTCGGCGATCGAAAACCAGGCGCAGCAACTGAAGCTGGCATCGATGGGCCGGCTCACCGCCAGCATCGCGCACGAGGTGCGCAACCCGCTGTCGGCGATCGGGCATGCCAATTCGCTGCTGGCCGAGGACCTCGTCACGCCGGTGCACCTGCGCCTGCTGAAGATCATCGGCGACAACGTGGCCCGCGTGAACCGGATGGTGGAGGATATCCTGCAACTGTCGCGCAAGGCGCATGTGCATGGCGAGCCGCTGGCGCTGGCCGCGTTCGTGGCCGAGCTGAAGGCGGAATTCGACGAGACCAACCGGCTCGACCCGCAGGTGCTCGACATCGCCCGCGTCGCCGGGGTGATGGTGCGCTTCGATCCGCTGCACCTGCGCGAAGTGCTGGTGAACCTGCTCGGCAATGCGATCCGCTATGCCAGCCGCAAGCCATCGTCGATCCGCCTGTTCGTGGTGGCGGTGCCGGGCCGCCCGCCGGAGCTGCACGTGCAGGACGACGGGCCCGGCATCACGACCGACGTGCGCGCCCACCTGTTCGAACCGTTCTACACTACCTCGTCGAAAGGCACCGGCCTGGGCCTGTACCTGGCGCGGGAGCTGTGCCTGAACAACGAGGCGATGCTCGATTACGAATACCGCTTCGACACCGGCCCGGTGGCCGCGCCGGTTTCCAGCGGCCGGTTCGTCATCACGTTCGCGCACCCGTCGCGAGAAAGCAACGCATGAGCTCTTCCCCCCGCGGTTCCCCGCGCGTGCTGGTGGTCGACGATGAAGACGACCTGCGCGACCTGCTGGAAATCACGCTGCTGAAGATGGGCCTGGACGTGGACGGCGCCGCCGACCTGGCGCGCGCCCGCGCGCTGCTGGCCGCGCACGACTATGACCTGGTGCTGACCGACATGCGCCTGCCGGACGGGCTGGGGCTGGAACTGGTGCGGGAAATCGGCGCCGCCGGCCGCAACCTGCCGGTGGCCGTGGTGACGGCGTTCGGCAGCGCGGAAAATGCCGTGGTGGCGCTGAAGGCCGGCGCGTTCGACTACGTGACCAAGCCGGTGCAGCTCGACCAGTTGCGCCTGATGGTGCAGTCGGCCCTGAAACTGGCGGCGCCCGCCGGCCCCGCCGCGCCCCGCGCGGAACCGGTGGACAGCCGCCTGAAAGGGCAATCGGCGGCGATGCAGGCGCTGCGCGCCCAGATCGCCCGGCTGGCCCGGTCGATGGCGCCGATCGCGATCACCGGCGAATCGGGCTCGGGGAAGGAACTGGCCGCCCGCGAAATCCACGCGCAGGGCGCGCGCGCCGACAAGCCGTTCATCGCCGTGAACTGCGGCGCGATTCCCGAAGCGCTGATGGAAGCCGAGTTCTTCGGCTACCGCAAGGGCGCCTTCACCGGCGCGGCGGACGAGCGCGACGGCTTCTTCCAGGCCGCCAACGGCGGCACGCTGATGCTCGACGAAGTGGCCGACCTGCCGCTGGCGATGCAGGTCAAGCTGCTGCGCGCCATCCAGGAACGGCGCGTGCGCAAGATCGGCGCCACCGCCGAGGAACCGGTGGACGTGCGGATCGTCAGCGCCACCCACCAGGACCTGGCGCGCTGCGTGGAGCAGGGCAGGTTCCGGCAAGACCTGTTCTACCGGCTCAACGTGATCGAACTGTCGCTGCCGCCGCTGCGCGACCGGCTCGACGACCTGCCGGTACTGATCGATGCGATCCTGGTCCGCCTGTCCGCCGCCGGCGGGCAGCCGGCCGTGCTGGGCCCGGGCGTGCTCGATGCGCTGCGCGGCTACAGTTTCCCCGGCAATGTGCGCGAGCTGGAAAACATCCTGGAACGGGCATTGGCGTTTTCCAACGACGGCGTGATCGACGCGGCCGACCTGGCGCTGAAGGGCGCGAAGCGGGTGGAAGCACCCGCTGCGGCCGTCCCGGCTTTATCCGCGGCTGCATCCGCGGCAGTTCCAGCGGCGCCGGCCCCGCTGCCGGATGCGGCATTGTCCATGCCGGCCGGGGCGCAAGCCGGGGAGCGCAGCGGCGAGCGGATGCCGCCGCTGCCGGATCTGTCTGTGCTGCCGTCGAACCTGCCTGCGTATCTCGAGCGGGTCGAGCGCGAGATCCTCCTGCGCGCCCTCGCGCAAACGCAGTACAACCGCACCCAGGCCGCGCAACTGCTCGGCATCAGCTTCCGGCAATTGCGCTACCAGATGCAGAAACTGGGCATCCAGGAGCCGGAGGGCTGACAGGAATGGCTGAGGTAACTCGGCTATAATGCCCGGCTGCCGCTTCCGGGGGCCTCATCCAGGGACTGGTGCCGGACACTTTTCCGGGCGCATGAGGACTCGTGCCGGACACTTTTTCCGGGTGCATGAGAACTGTGTCGGACACTTTGTCCGGGTGCTTCCATCCGGAAAAGGTGTCGGACACCGGTGTTGGCCTGCGTGCCCCGAGAACCGGTGTCAGACATCCTTTTCTTCGGAAAAGGTGTCGGACACCAGACGCGTCAGCGCTGCACGGGCGATGACATTTGCCTCATTCCGATGCCAAACCGGCAATCATGAAAGCGCTCTGCTGAAACAGTAGGCAAACGTCCGCGCCTAGCACAATTGCCAGGTTAGCGCTTGCTTACCCAAGAACGCCTTTCCTTATCGAGGCCCTTAAATGTCAACCGAATTATTAGCCATTCTGGCAAAAATAATCAGTCCCGAACGCTTGTCTCAGTCCCCCGCGCTCACTACAATTAGTGTCATAGGTTGTGTGGTCCACTAAATCTAGTGATTTGGTGGATAAGCTGGTGAGTATCGGGTGGATAACCCGTTGATAACCCAGTTGAATGTGCTCGGTGACATGTTAATAACCGTGTTCATAACTGCGTGGATAACTTTACAGGCCGCCTGGCCGGAACGGCAGGTACTCGCAGCGCCGCCACACGACAAGCCACCGGCTGAACCCGGCAGCCGGCGAATCATTCGGACCTCCGTTCGAGGGGGCCGGATTTGCCGTTTTTGCTGCACGTTTCTTCGCCGCGGGTTTTCCCGCGTTGGCAACAGAATTTTTCCGAACACCTAATCGGGAGCTTACATACAATGCAATCGAACCAAGACATCACCACCTCCCCGGCACAGCAGCCACAAGATGCCGTGCCGGCGTCCGCAACGCAACCGAGCGGCCTGACCACGGCCGCGGCCATGGGCGACTACCGCATCATCCGCCGCAACGGCGCCGTCGTCGCCTTCGAGCCGTCGAAGATCAATGTCGCGATGACCAAGGCCTTCCTGGCCGTGCAGGGCGGCCCAGGCGCCGCCTCGGCGCGCATCCGCGACCTGGCCGAGCAGCTGACGAACAACGTGGTGAATGCCCTGGTGCGCCGCCAGCCCTCCGGCGGCACGTTCCATATCGAAGACGTGCAGGACCAGGTGGAACTGGCGCTGATGCGCTCCGGCGAGCACGACGTGGCCAAGGCCTACGTGCTGTACCGCGCCAAGCAGATGGAAGAGCGCCGCGCCAAGAAGGCCGCTTCCGGCGCCACCGACGTGGCCGAGCCGCAGCTGCACGTGACCGACAACGGCCAGCGCCGCCTGCTGGTGGTGCAGGAAGTGCGCGACCTGGTCGATGCCGCCTGCTCCGGCCTGGAAAAGCACGTGGATGCCGATGCGATCGTCGCCGAGACGTTCAAGAACCTGTATGACGGCGTGCCCGTCGAAGAGCTGTACAAGTCCGCCATCCTGGCTGCCCGCGCGCTGATGGAAAAGGACCCGGCCTACACGCAGGTCACCGCCCGCATCCTGCTGCACGTGATCCGCCGCGAAGTGTTCGGCAAGGAAACCCCGCAGGCACAGGCCGCCGCGGCCTATGTCGACTATTTCCCGCAATATATCGCCAAGGGCATCAGCGCCGAGCTGCTCGATCCGAAGCTGGCCGAGTTCGACCTGGCCAAGCTGGCCAAGGCCCTGGTGGCCGACCGCGACCTGCAGTTCGGCTACATCGGCCTGCAGACGCTGTACGACCGCTACTTCCTGCACATCCGCGACGTCCGCATCGAAATGCCGCAGGCGTTCTACATGCGCGTGGCGATGGGCCTGTCGCTGAACGAAGAGAACCGCGAAGCCCGCGCGATCGAGTTCTACAACCTGCTGTCGTCGTTCGACTTCATGTCGTCGACGCCGACGCTGTTCAACTCGGGCACGCTGCGCTCGCAGCTGTCGTCGTGCTACCTGACCACCGTGTCCGACGACCTGGAAGGCATCTACGACGCCATCAAGGAAAACGCGCTGCTGGCGAAATTCGCCGGCGGCCTGGGCAACGACTGGACGCCGGTGCGCGCACTGGGCGCCCACATCAAGGGCACCAACGGCAAATCGCAGGGCGTGGTGCCGTTCCTGAAAGTAGTCAACGACACGGCCGTGGCCGTGAACCAGGGCGGCAAGCGCAAGGGCGCCGTGTGCGCCTACCTGGAAACCTGGCACATGGACATCGAGGAATTCCTCGACCTGCGCAAGAACACCGGCGACGACCGCCGCCGCACGCACGACATGAACACGGCGAACTGGATTCCCGACCTGTTCATGAAGCGCGTGATGGAAAAGGGCGACTGGACGCTGTTCTCGCCGTCCGAAACGCCGGACCTGCACGATAAAGTCGGCAAGGCGTTCGAAGAAGCCTACCTCGGCTATGAAGCCGCGGCGGCGCGCGGCGAAATCCGCGTGTTCAAGAAGATCGCCTCGATGGACCTGTGGCGCAAGATGCTGTCGATGCTGTTCGAGACCGGCCACCCGTGGATCACGTTCAAGGATCCATGCAACATCCGCTCGCCGCAGCAGCACGTGGGCGTGGTGCACAGCTCGAACCTGTGCACCGAGATCACGCTGAACACCGGCCCGGACGAGATCGCCGTCTGCAACCTGGGTTCCGTGAACATGCCGGCGCACATGAAAGAAGGCAAGCTCGATCATGTAAAACTGCAGAAGACGATCCGCACCGCGATGCGCATGCTGGACAACGTCATCGACATCAACTACTACGCCGTCGACAAGGCGCGCAACGCGAACATGCGCCACCGCCCGGTGGGCATGGGCGTAATGGGCTTCCAGGACTGCCTGCACATGATGCGCATTCCTTACGCCTCGCAGGAAGCGGTGAACTTTGCCGACACGTCGATGGAAGCGGTGTGCTACTACGCCTACTACGCGTCGACCGAGCTGGCCGAAGAGCGCGGCCACTATGCGTCGTACAAGGGTTCGCTGTGGGACCGCGGCATCCTGCCGCAGGATTCGATCGCGCTGCTGGCCGAAGAGCGCGGCGGCTACCTGGAGCAGGATACCTCGTCGTCGATGGACTGGACCCCGCTGCGCGAACGCATCAAGCAGTTCGGCATGCGCAATTCGAACTGCGTGGCGATCGCGCCGACCGCGACCATTTCGAACATCATCGGCGTATCGGCCTGCATCGAGCCGACGTTCCAGAACCTGTACGTGAAGTCGAACCTGTCGGGCGAATTCACCGAGATCAATTCCTACCTGGTGCGCGACCTGAAGGCGCGTGACCTGTGGGACGAGGTGATGATCGCCGATCTGAAGTACTTCGACGGTTCGCTGAGCAAGATCGACCGCGTGCCGCAGGACCTGCGCGACATCTACGCCACGGCGTTCGAAGTCTCGCCGAGCTGGCTGGTGGAAGCCGCGTCGCGCCGCCAGAAGTGGATCGACCAGGCCCAGTCGCTGAACATCTACATGGCCGGTGCTTCCGGCAAGAAGCTGGACGAGACGTACAAGCTGGCCTGGCTGCGCGGCCTGAAGACCACGTACTACCTGCGCACGATCGCCGCCTCGCACATGGAGAAATCCACGTCGAAGACCGGCGCGCTGAACGCCGTGGCGCCGGCCGCCATCGGTTCGACCGCCGGTGCAGCCCAGCAGTCCGCCGCGCCGGCCGTGCCGACCCACACCGCGCCGACCACGGTGCAGGAAGTGGAAGAAGGCGCCGCCTGCTACCTGCGTCCCGGCGACGCCGGTTTCGAGGAATGCGAAGCTTGCCAATAAGCGGCCAATAAGCGGCCAATAAGCGGCCAATAAGAGGCCGATAAACTCAGTCGAGCTGCCGATGGGCCTTGGGGCTCGTCGGCAAACCGGCAGCCGGTGGCGCACTTGCCTCCCGGCTGCCGAGTCGCCATCTAATACAGACAGGGAACCGCCCAGGGCGGTTTCCGTTACGAACAAAGGAAGAACACTATGTTGAACTGGGAAGATGACGTGGCCAAGCCCGTCGCAGCGCCTGCCGTGGCCCTTGGCGCGGCCGAGCCGGAAGCCAGCGCCGAGCTGGTCGCCAAGCGCGTGAACGCGGACGACAAGCGCATCATCAACGGCAAGACGGACGTCAACCAGCTGGTGCCGTTCAAGTACAAGTGGGCATGGGACAAGTACCTGGCCGGCTGCGCCAACCACTGGATGCCGCAGGAAGTGAACATGCAGCGCGACATCGAGCTGTGGAAGAACCCGAACGGCCTGTCCGAGGACGAGCGCCGCCTGGTCAAGCGCAACCTGGGCTTCTTCGTCACGGCCGACTCCCTGGCCGCCAACAACATCGTGCTGGGCACCTACCGCCACATCACGGCCCCGGAATGCCGCCAGTACCTGCTGCGCCAGGCGTTCGAGGAAGCGATCCACACGCACGCCTACCAGTACATCGTGGAATCGCTGGGCCTGGATGAGCAGGAAATCTTCAACGCCTACAACGAAGTCAAGTCGATCCGCGACAAGGACCAGTTCCTGATCCCGTTCATCGACACGCTGACCGATCCGGCCTTCACCACCGGCACGATCGAGAACGACCAGAAGCTGCTGAAATCGCTGATCGTGTTCGCCTGCCTGATGGAAGGCCTGTTCTTCTACGTGGGCTTCACGCAGATCCTGGCGCTGGGCCGCCAGAACAAGATGACCGGCGCCGCCGAGCAGTACCAGTACATCCTGCGCGACGAATCGATGCACTGCAACTTCGGCATCGACCTGATCAACACGATCAAGCTGGAAAACCCGCAGCTGTGGACGCCGCAGTTCCGCGACGAGATCAACGCGCTGTTCCTGGAAGCCGTGGAACTCGAGTACCGCTACGCCGAAGACACGATGCCGCGCGGCGTGCTGGGCCTGAACGCCTCCATGTTCAAGGGCTACCTGCGCTTCATCGCCAACCGCCGCGCCGCGCAGATCGGCCTGGAGCCAATGTTCGACCAGGACGAGAACCCGTTCCCGTGGATGAGCGAGATGATCGACCTGAAGAAGGAACGCAACTTCTTCGAGACGCGCGTGACCGAGTACCAGACGGGTGGGGCGCTGAACTGGGATTGATTCCGGTTGGCACTTTTACACAGCGTTGCGATTTGAAAAAGGCCTGTCGAGTGACAGGCCTTTTTCTTTGGGCGGGCATTGTTTAGATCCAGAGGGCGGTCGACCGGGTCCCACCGCCACAAATCAGTCAGCGCTCCCTCACAGGCTGCTCTGCAGCCGCCGCAACGGATGCTTCCTGCTCCGGCGCCAGGAACCGGGTCGACGGCCGGCCATCGGCATTGTGCTGCACGATGCGCACCGGCCGCCCTTGCGCGTCGAGCCACACCTGGCCGATGCCGGCGCCGTTCCAGACGCGCTCGCCACTATGGCGCGAGTCCGGCAGGCGCGGCGTGATGGCGAGATCGCGGCGCTGCGTGAACCAGTTCAGCGGCGAACGCGGGGAATACAGCCAGCGGTTGAGGCGATCGAGCCACTGGAGCAGGCTGCGCGGGAATTCGTTCTTGATGCCGCTGCTGGTGATTTGCCAGATATGCGGCGTAAGGTCCGACTCGCGCACCTCGACATCGTAGGCGAACGAATAGTGCACATCGCCCGACAGGACCACGTAATTGGCCGGGGTGCGCGAATGGCGAAAGATGTTGATCATGCTGCTGGCCGCGCCGCGATGCGCCATCCAGTTCTCGGCGTCGACGATCAGGGCCTGGCCGGCGAAGGCGGCAACCCTTTGCACCACCTCGATCAGCTTGACCCCGAACATGGGCGCCGCCGAGACGATGACGGCGGCCGTTTCGTCCAGCAGCTCATGTTGCAGCTCGGTCAGCGCTTCCCAATCCATCAGGCCCGACGGATGGCCGGGATGGCGCCGGTTGCGCCAGCGCCGGGTGCGGGTATCGAGCACGATGACCGTGGGCTTGGTCCGTACGACGAAATCCCACTGGCGGAACGACAGCAGGCGCCGGATCAGCGCGTCCTGGACCGGCGCATCGAGCCGATTGTCGGCACCCGCACCGGCACCGGCATCGGCACCGGCCGTGGCGGCCAGCGCCGTCATATCGTCCAGCGCCGTCTCGAACACATCGGGACGGTTGCCCCAGCCCTGGCACAGCATGTAGGCGATCAGCGCATTGCCCACGATGCGGCGCGAGAGCGGGTGCCCGTAGGCGGCGGTTTCCCACTTGGCCGACAGGTTCCAGTCGTCGGTGACGTCGTGGTCGTCGAAGATCATCAGGGTCTGCACGTGCGCCAGCAGCCGCGCGGCCTGCGGCAGGCCGCGGCAAAAGCCCGCCATCGCCTCCGACTCGCGCCGCCAGCGTTCCGCATGTTCGGGAGCCAGCGCCGGCGCTGGCGCATCTTCTACCAGCCGCCATGGTACCGGCGACCAGACCAGCAGGTACATGGCCATCATCTCGGCCAGTGTCATCAGGTGGTTTTGCGCATTGGCCGTGGTGAAGACCGGCTTTTTCTTGCCTTTGAAAAAGCGGTCGCGCAGCGCGTCGTTGGCATTGAACGCGGGCAGCAGCTCTTCGCGCCGGTAGTAACTGGCCGGATGGCGGTACAGCTCCTCGCTGTCGGCGACCACGGCGCCTTCCAGGCATTCGGCATACAGGCCCAGGCGCCGGATCAGCGCATGGATCGCCGCCAGCGTGGGGCCCGCCACATCGTCGGCATATATCTGGTCGCCGCACAGGATGAGCATGGCGGGCCGCTCGTCGGCCCGTTCGACGTAGTCGGCCAACAGGGCATCGGCGCGTGCCAGGCCGTCAGGCGACGGATGATGCGGCCTGCGGCACGAGCCGAACAGGATATTGTCGCTGCGGCTGCGCAGCACCATGTTCGGCCGCGTCGCGCCGGCATGCAGCAGGTGCGGCGCCCAATGCGCGATGCCGGCCTCGCTGCCATCGCCCTGCGTGACGAGCAGGTCGTACTCGACGATCGTGTCTTGCGGCAGCGGCTCGGGCAGCGCGACATCGATCAGGTGCACGCAGGCGTGGCGGCCCACATGCATGACGCGACAGCTGCCCGCGTCCAGGCGCATGCGCCGGGGCGCGCCTTTCCCGGGCGCCAGCACGAGGGTCAGGTCGAGCGGCGCGCTGCCGACCAGCCATAGCACCAGGCGGCCCGGTTCGAGGCGGCGCAGGACAGGACCGGCAAGCACGGGCGGCAGGCCATCTGGGGCAGGAGTCTGGATCAATCGGATGCACTATCTGGGTAAATGAACAGATCAGTGTAGCAGACAGGCCGGGTGGCTTGAGTGCGCAGACAGCTCATCCGCGCGCGAATGCCGGCAGCCCGCCATGATGAAACCGCTGCCGGTCAGTTTGACCGTTGTCGCCCCCAAGGCGGGCCTTGCCGCCGCGGACTGAAGATTGGCTTCAAAAGGGCCGCAAGCCGGAAGTGAGCGCCGCCGGCCCGATAGCGGCGGCAAATCCCGCGATCGGCCTACAGGCGACTTTCCGGATCGGTCCGTCGTTCCGGAGGATCGCCTTCCTCGAAGCCCGCTACAAACAGCATCAGCAATTCGCTGGCAACTTTTTCATGTCCCGCTTCCAGCAGGTCATTGGCGATCTTCGCCAGCTCGACCGGGCTGGACGTAGCGTCCGTGTTATCGATTGCATGTCTTGTTACCTTGCCAAGCTGGAACGCCAACTCGGCAATCATGGTTTTTTCCGTGGTACTCATTCACACTCTTTCATCTTGGGCGCGCGGTTGTCCACGCCAATGGCTGTCGCAGGCCGAACCTGCCTGCACGGTTCAGCATAGCAGGTTGCCTTCAAAGGAGGCCACGCGTGTTGCGAGCGGCAGGAAACGCCCCGAGGCAGCAAGCCAATGTGCGGCCGCATCGAGGGAATTCCCGGATGAAGTACAGTGTTTCCCGGACAGTCAAACCACGGCAGCGGTGAACGACTCGGGCCGCCGCGCGAGCAGACGGGACAGCCGTTGAAGACCCGCCTGCAGGTGTCCACGGTCCCTGATGCTGCCCAGGGAGATCCGGACTGCATTCACGTATCCGCCGTCTGTTGCGAATGCCTCCGCCGGCGTGACCGCGATGCCCTCGCTGTCGGCTGCACGCGCAAGCTGCGAGGAGGTCCAATACGCCGGCAACTCGAGCCATGCATGCAGGCCGTCCCCGGAGCCGCTGTACCGCCCCGCCAGAATATCCCGGGCCATCCGGTGGCGCAGGCGCGCCTCGTTGCGTACGCCTTCCATCAATCCGTCAGCCGAACCGTCGAGGATCCACTGGGTTGCCAGCGCGGCCGTCAGGGGAGCGACCATCAGCGCAAACGATCTCAGCGCGACCAGGAAGCGCTCGCGTTCGTCAGGGTTGCGTATGAGCACGAAGGCGACGCGCAAGCCGGGTGTCAGGCATTTCGACAGGGTCGAGATGTAGTACACCTGCTCCGGGGCAAACGTGGCAATGGGTGGTGGCGGGGCATCGGCAAGGAGCCAGTAGGGATCGTCCTCGACGATGCGTACATTGCAGCGCTTCGCGATGCCGGCCAGCTCCTTGCGCCGGCATTCCGGCATGGTGATGGCGGTCGGGTTCTGTAATGTCGGATTGAGGTAGACCAGCCCGGGTTTGTGCCGGCGGCATGCTTCCTCGAGCATCCCGGGCACCATCCCGTGCCTGTCCGCTTCCACCGCAACGATGCGCCGGCCGAACTGGGTCGCCGCGGCACGCAAGCCCGGATAACTCGTCGGCTCTGCCAGGATGACATCGCCAGGCTCGGTCAGCGCAAGGATCAATGCGGCGATCGCCGCCTGGGCACCCGGGCAGACGACAAGCTGCCGGGAATCCGGGTGTCCGAACATCGGTTCGAGCCACCTGGCACCAGCCTTGCGGTCGGAGTCGCTTCCCCCGCCCAGGTGGTAAGTCATCAGCAATGCATTGTCTGTCCTCATCAGTACTTGGGACAAACCTTGTTTCAGCATGTCGTCGAAGTCCACGCCATCCGGCGGTGGCGGGGTATTCATGCTCAGGTCGAGGATCGACGTCAATTCGACTTTCGGCGCGGCGACGTAAGTGCCTCGCGCACCACGGCCCTCCAGCAGGTTGCGGCGCCTGGCTTCGTCGTAGGCGCGCGTGATCGTCGTCAGGTCGACGTGCAGCCGTGCCGCCAGCTGGCGCTGCGGTGGCAGACGGTCGCCCGGTTTCAGCGATCCGTCTGCCACCGCGGCCTGCAACGCATCCGCAATCTGCAAAAAACGTGGCCCGCCATCGCTCGCCAATCGCGGCAACCAGATTGGCAAATGGCCATCTTGTATGGTTCTCAACTGGGACATTTTGTCTCAATGTATGGAAATTGCTTTCACGTAGTATGCTTCACAACGTGCAGCAAACCATCCTCCCATGGCAGCCGCGGACGTTTTCTCCTTACTCATCTGCATACGGCTCAAAATCATGGATTGGTTCCCTATCGTCGCCGGTACGTTCAAGGTTCTCGCTTTGAGCATAGGCATGTTCTTCGCTATCAAGTGGCACTACGATCAGGGAAAAAAGAACAAGCAGATGGACAAGCGCGCGATGCTGCGCGCAGTCGGTAAAGTGGCCGCAATCTTCGTGCTTTCGCTCCTGGCCCTCGGACTGATCGCCTTTGCCCTTCTCAGGATGCTCGGCAATGACATGACCATTTCATGGTGACAAGGAATAGTCGGCCGCTATCCGGCAATGCCGCAGAACTTCCCCAATACTGCTATTGGGCAAAGTCGGCAGTTCGCCGCGCTTCCGGTATTGCCTGAGCAGTTTGGACGCGAGGAAGTGCTGTTAATATTTGCGACAGCGTCCCGATGTCCATTTGCAGGAGTACACAAATCCTACGTTTTTTAGTCAAAACGGCGATACGCACGCCGAAGCTGGCGCTTGCCGTCGCGCTATTGGTGCTGGCAGCCCTGGCCGGCACGATGACCTATACCGGTTTCCTGGTCGTGGGTGTGCTGGCCGATCATCTCGGCACGGGCCGGGTCATGGCAGGTCTGCTGCTTGGATGTCTGTTTGCAAGATTTCCCTGGATAAGAAAAGGGAAGTTGCGCATCGTCGGACTATTGCCCAAACCGGTTCGTCGGCCATTCATCGTGGGCTTGCTCGCGCTGTGCTCGCTGGACTTCCTGTCGCGACACGACTACGTGCCTGTGCTCTTTACTGGTTTCTCGGCGGCTTTTCTTCTGACATTCCCCTGGCTGAGGCGGGTCATGTTCGATCGAATGTTCTCGTCCATCTTCAAATTCACTGGGCAAAACCCTTCCAAAAGCGCCGACGACACGGTGATTGACGGTGAATTCAGGGAAAAGAAAGATTAAGGATTGTTTGCTTTGCGTTTGTCGGCCGCTTCTTTACGGCCAATATAAAGAGCTTGATCTTCAGAAACGACGCGAAGTACCCGGACGCAGTTGCGCGCCGCAGCGTCGACCTGTAACCATCGTCAGCAGGCGCCGTGCGATTTTCCCTGCCAGCCCGGTACCGGCATGCCGATATCGCTAACCCCTGTGCCACCAGCCGCAGCACCGCCCGGCAAGAGGGGCGAGCCCGTCAACCTGCCTGGCTCAATCCGGCCGGCTCATTTCCACCTCATTTCCACATCCACCGCGTTCCATCCCCGCTCTCGGTCAGCGGCCCCGGGCTATCCGCCACGACCGTCTGCGAAGAAGGATCAACCCGCAGGAACCGGTTGTTTGCAATCGCCATCAGCACCAGCTCCCCGGTAGGCGTCTCGATCCACTGGAAGCTCTGCGCCTGTCCCGGCGTGCCGCCGGCCAGGGAGACAGCGCCATCGGCGGCCACGGTCAGATATTGCTTGCCGGCCCGCAGCGCCACGCGGCCCAGTCCCATGTCCTGCACGCCGAACGGGGAGGGCGTGCCGACGGCGACCTTGCCGGCCGCCCCGTGCAGCCCGGCCTTCGCACCGAAAGCGGTCAAGCGCACGGCCTTGCCAACGGGAATGGCACGCATCAGCCCATGCGGATTCGGCTGGTAGATATCGACACTGTCGAAGTCCGCCACGCCGCCTTCGCTGCCCAGCGTGTTGTAGTTGAACAGCGCATAGCGCACGCCCTGGAACGTCACCAGCTGGAAAACCATCGTGAACTCGTCGCCCAGCGGCACGAATCGTTTGCCGTCCACCGAATACGAGAAGCGCGCCTTTTCGGTCAGGAAGTCGGCATCGGCCCGTAGCCATACGCGTGAGCCCGCAACCGGAACGCGCCTGGTGACATTTCTCGCCTGGTCGAACACGGCAACCGACAGCCCCGTGGACGTCTTCTCCACCCCCAGCGTCGCATACGGCAGGCTGAGCAGCGCCAGGCCGGCCACGTCGCCATCCTTCAGTCCCGCCACGTCCACCGCCACGGTCGGCGACGAGCGGGGCCCGATGGCACGCTGTGTGAGACTATTGCGAGCTTCCCAGAACGACTTCGCCGGCAGCGCCCGCAGCCGCAGGAAGCCCGGCCGCTCGGCCAGCGACCATTTGTCGTCCACCGGCACGTGGTTCCATTGCCAGACCGGTTTCAACGAAGACCCCGAGAAATCGTCGCTGCGCTCGTATGGAACGCGGATCGGCTGCGCTTCGGCCGTCTTCGGCTTCACCCACGTGCGCGGATTGCGGCCCAGGTTGCCGGGCAGCCCGAAGTACGGCCAGCCGTCGTGCCACGTGACCGGCGACAGCGACAGCAGGCGCCCCACCGAGTTATAGTCCATCATCGAGTAACCCCACCATTCGCCGGCCGGCGTGAACACGATGCCGCCCTGGTGGATCGCGGTGGCGTTGTGCTGCTTCGGGTTGCCCGGCACGATGTCGAACGGCGCGGTTCGCGGCGCACCCTGCTTCAGCCGGTTGCCCTGGGCCAGGCCGAAGCCCTCGTCCGTGCTGATCGAATGGTTCACTTCCCATGGGCCGAACGGGTTGTCGGCGCGCGCGGCCGGCATGCGGAAGCCGCCCGCGTAGTTCGCGCTGAGGATGTAGTACTTGCCGTCGATCTTCAGGAAGTGGGCACCTTCGCCCATGCCCTGGTCCTTCGAGAACACCACCTTCTCGGTGCCCGGCACGATGTCGGTGAGGTCGTCGGTCAGCTGCGCCACCTTCATTTCCTGGTGGTCCCACACCACGTAGACCTTGCCGTCGTCGTCGAACAGCACCGACAGGTCGTGCAGGATGCGCTTCATCTCGCGGTGCTGCCACGGGCCTTTCGGGTCGGTGGCGGTATAGATCTGGGTGCCGCGGCCGTTCACGTTGGTGAAGATATGGAAGGTGCCGTCGTGGTAGCGGAAGCTGGGCGCCCAGATACCCTGGCCGTAGATCGACTTGCCGTCCTCCTGCCGATACTGCGGGCCGAAATCGAGCTTGGGCGACGCGTAGCTCAGGAATTCCCAATTCACCAGGTCCTTCGAACGCAGCACCGGCAGACCCGGCATCGCGTGCATGGTGGTGCCGGTCAGGTAGAACCAGTCCCCCACGTGGATCATGTCCGGGTCGGAGAACTCGTCGTAGAACAGCGGGTTGGTGAAGGTGCCGTTGCCGTTGTCCGGCGTCCAGGTCTTGGTCGACAGGCCCTTCGCGGGCCGTGCCTCCTGCTGGGCCACGGCAGGCATGGTGAACAGGGTGGAAGACAGGGCCAGCACGGCGGCGAGCCGCAGGGAGAAGGGCGTCAGCATGGGCGACAAATCCGGTCGATGGCGGGGCGCCCAACATAACCCCATCCACGTCCCGGTGCCAATCAATTTTTATGCCTGATCCATACGAAGATCGATATGGTCTTCAGGGGAATGCCACGCCCTCGCTGCGCCATTCGCCTGGCGCCGGCGCCATGAACCCTTCCAGCAGCGCGCCGCCATAAGGTGCCAGCGTGCGGCGCACGGCCTCGTTGAACAGCGCCTTGCCGGCCGCCGGGTCGGCGCCAAGCGCACCCATGGCCGCGACGAGGTCGGCCGCCAGGGCCGGATCGGCGGCGCGCAGCCGCCGCGCCAGGTGCTTGCCCACGCCGGTCCAGGCGCCGGCCGCGCGCAGCGCGAACCCGGCCAGCGCGTCGTACAGCTTGACGGCGGTGGCCAGCAGTTCGTCCGGTGCGGTGGCGTCGAGCAGGTCTTCGAGCAGCGTGGTGATCTCGTAGCGGCGGCTGGCCAGCATGGCCGGCGTCAGCGCCGGCGGACCGAGGTCCAGCAGCGCTTGCGCATGGCTGCGCAGCCACGCTGCCGCACCGCGGGCGGACGGCACATCGTCCAGCACGTTGACGCCGTCGACCGCCATGTTCGCCAGTGGAAGGCAGCCGTTGGGCCGGTCGATTTCGCGGCAAAAATAATCGAACGTGGCCGGATCGTGGCCGAACAGCTCGACCGTTTGCGGGCCCACTTTCAGCGTGTCGCGCCACGCCTGGTCGACACGATCAAACACCAGCAGCAGGTCGATGTCGGAGGTTGGCGTGGCCTCGCCGCGCGCGATCGAGCCGCCGATGATGGCCACCCTGGCGTCCGGCCAGCGGGGCAGCAGTTCGTGTCTGACGAGGGCCTGCGCGGCATCGATGTGCATGGGTGCTTTCAGTGGGCGGGGGATGCCAGTGTAGCCGGTCGCCGCATCAGCCAGGCCACCACGATCCCCAGCACGGCGATCCCGGAGGCAAGATAGCCCAGCGACCCCAGGCCCACGTGCTCGATGCCAAGGCCGCCGAAGATGGCGCCCAGCCCGGTGCCGGCGTTGGCGGCGGAAATGTTCATCGATGCCGCCAGCGCCTGCGCCTTCGAGCCGGCCTTCATCACGCGCACCTGGCAGATCGGGAACAGCGCCGTGTAGGCGAGGCCCCACGCGGCCACCGCCAGCGCGAGCCAGCCGTGCCGCGCCGGCAGCAGCAGCGCCGCCACCATGCCGGCGACCAGCAGCGCCAGGAAGCCGATCGTGGCGCCGAGCGGGTTCGCGTCCACGACCCGGCCGCCGATCCAGTTCCCGAGCATGCCCACCAGCCCGAAGCCCATCAGCCACCAGCCCACGTGCGCCGACGGGATGCCGGCGACGCGGCCGAGGAAGTCCGCCAGGTAGGTGTAGGCGGTGAACATCGCCGTGAACACCAGCACGGAAAGGCCCACGTGCGCCAGGAAGCGCGGGTCGCGCAGCATCGCGGACTGCTGTTCGCCGTGGGTCGCCGCGGGCCGCGGCAATGCCGGCATGCACAGCTGCATCAGCACCGCCATCAGCAGCGACAATGCGGACAGGATCCAGAACGTGTTGCGCCAGCCGAAGGCATCGGATGCGAGCGTGCCGAGCGGAATGCCGAACACCAGCGCGGCAGAAATGCCGAGATACACGGTGGCGACGGCGCGGCCCGCATTGCCGGGACCGGCCAGCTGGCCGGCCGTTTCGCTGGCCGTGCCCCAGAACACCGGCAGCATCAGCGCGGGGATGAAGCGCGCGAGCGCGAGCACCCAGATGTTGGGCGCCAGTGCCGCCAGCGCATTGGCGGCGCAGAAGACCAGCAGGATCGCCACGAACAGGCCCTTGCGGCCCACATGGGAGAGCCGTGCGGTCAGCAGCGGGCCGAACAGCATGACGGTAAACGCGAACAGCGTCACCAGCTGGCCGGCCATCGAAATGGAGATCCGCAGGTCGCGCGCCAGCGCGGGCAGCAGGCCGAGGATCAGGTATTCGGTCGTCACGATCGCGAACGCGGCGACCGCCATGATGGCGATCTGCAGGCGGCCGCGGCCAGGCGTGCTCTGGGTGGCATGGGTGGTGGAGAGAGTCGATGTATTCATGAGTGAGCGGGCAAAAGCAGCACATATAAGCAGGCCAGACAGTGTATTGAAGAACAGGAATCTCATTGCTGGTAAGATTTACCACGATCCATGAACTGAAATCATCAATCCATGTTCTCTTCCGAACGCCTGAAGGGCATCGACGTCTTCGTCAGCGTGGTCGAGCGGGGCAGTTTCGTCGCCGCGGCCGAGCGCCTGCATCTCACCAGCTCTGCAGTAAGCAAGAGCATCGCGCGGCTCGAGGCGCGGCTCGGTACCCGCCTGTTCGAGCGCACCACGCGGCGCCTGGCGCTGACCGATGCGGGCACGCTGTTCCACCAGACCTGCCTGCGCGTGCTGGCCGACCTGGAAGAGGTCGAAACGTCGATCGGTGCCGAGGTCGAGCAGCCGGTGGGCCGCGTGCGGATCGACCTGCCGGCATCGTATGGCCGCATGCATGCGCTGCCCGTCATCCTCCAGTTCGTCAAATCGCACGGGCTGCTGGTGCCGCATATCTCGCTGTCCGATCATTTCATCGACCTGGTGGAAGAGCGGGTCGATATCGTCGTGCGCATCGGTGGCACCGATGTCTGGCCGGGCGCGCTCGGCCATCACTACCTGGGCACGCAGCGCCTGATCTTCTGCGCGTCGCCGGAATACCTGGCGCGCCGCGGGGTGCCCGAGACCGATGCCGATCTCGATCAGCACGACCGGGTGGTGTATGCCCGCGGCGACGGCACGGTGAACTCGTGGCTGTTCGCCGGCATCGAACATGGCACGCTGGAGCAGCGCTTCATGCCGGCGCGGATCGCGGTGGGCGACGGCGAAGGGCAGGTGGCCGCGGTGCTGGCCGGCTACGGCATCACCCAGCTGCCGACCTGGCTGGTGCAGCAGGAGCTCGAACACGGCACGCTGGTGGAGGTGCTGCCGCACCTTGCAACCGATGGCTTGTCGATGAACCTGGTGTGGTTGAAGAGCCGCCAGCACCTGCCCAAGGTCAGGCTGCTGCTCGATGTGCTGGCGAGGTCGCTGACGCCATCGGGCCATGTGCCGCCTGCACTTTGAGGCAGGCGATGGCGGTGCGCGCACGATTGAACGCACCCCCCCGGCGCATTTTTTTTTGCGTGCGATGTCATCCATGTCGCGTGCCGGCGACGACGCGTTTGCATGTCGCATGCATGCCGGCTCAAGCATGCGCAGGTAGATGATCGCTTCGCATGGCGCCTTTAGGTAAAGGCGGTATGCGAAGAAGGGTGGCGCGGCGAATGTGGCGATAAGGTGGCGCGCGGATGCCCGCGTGGCGCCGGAGGCCTGTAGTTATGTGCGCTATCTCGCGCAGCCCGGTAAAAAAAGAATGCGAAAAGCATTCGTGCCGGTTGCGCATCATTAAGGTTTTCGTGTACTTTACGAGCTTGAAAACACGGGGATTTGCAAGCACTCTTTTTCGAGTGTGTGGTTCCCGCAAAAAGCCAAGAACAACAGGACAAAAGTTCGCACAGATATGCACTACAACCACACGGTTACTGGTCGGCCGCCTCGCCTGAACATAGTCAGGTCGGGCGGTTTTTTCTTTACGCGCCAGGACACGATGTGAGCAGATGCTGGGCTCGGAGCTGAATGCACGCCCGGTCCTGGAGACACGAATAACAATTTCAAGAACGGCGCCGCGAGCCAGTGCACGATGCACGAACAGAAGTACGAAGCGGACGGCGACGATCGAATGGCTGAAGTGCTGCAGTCGTGAGGAGCTGCAGCAGTTCAGCCGGGTGCCGAATTCATTAGCGCAAACATCGAAATGCTTGTGCCGATGAATAACCCGCCCGCCATGCCGACGGGTATGCCGGACGGGTTTCAACTATGTGCGTATTTTCATCCCGGATGAAGGAGAAATAAAATGGCTACCGCCACCAAGAAAACCGATACGAAGAAGCCAGCCGCCACCAAGGCCGCTGCCGCTCCTGCCAAGAAGGCCGCGACTGCGAAGTCGTCCGAGAAGTCCGCCGCCGCCAAGCCGGCTGCGAAAAAATCCACCGCGGCCGCCAAGCCTGCCGCGGCAGTGAAGAAGACCACGGCGGCCGCGAAGCCTGCTGCGAAGAAAACCACGGCGGCCGCGAAGCCTGCCGCGGCAGCGAAGAAAACCACGGCGGCTGCGAAGCCTGCTGCGGCAGCGAAGAAAACCACGGCAGCAGCCAAGCCGGCGGCAGCGAAGAAGTCGACGGCAGCAGCCAAGCCGGCTGCGGCGAAGAAATCGACGGCAGCAGCCAAGCCGGCTGCAGCGAAGAAGTCGACGGCAGCGGCCAAGCCTGCTGCGGCGAAGAAGTCCACGGCAGCGGCCAAGCCGGCTGCGGCAAAGAAATCCACGGCAGCGGCCAAGCCGGCCGCCGCGAAGAAATCCACCGCAGCAGTTAAGCCTGCGGCGAAGAAGTCCGCCGCCGCCAAGCCGGCAGCCAAGGGTGCCGCAGCGAAGGGTGCCGCAGCGAAGGGCGCAGCCGCCAAGCCGGCAGCCAAGAAAGCGGTTGCCAAGACTGCTACCGCCAAGCCAGCAGCGAAGGCTTCCGCCAAGTCGGCGGCTACCAAGTCCGCCGCCGCCAAGCCTGCAGCGAAAAAGGCCGCGACCAAGACTGCCGCCGCCAAGCCTGTAGCCAAGAAGGCCGCCACCAAGACCGCCGCCGCCAAGCCGGCAGCAAAAGCTGCAACCAAGACTGCCGCCGCCAAGCCGGCAGCCAAGGGTGCCGCAGCCAAGGGTGCCGCAACCAAGGGTGCCGCAACCAAGGGTGCCGCAACCAAGGGCGCTGCCGCCAAGCCGGCCGCTACCAAGGGCGCCGCCGCCAAACCGGCAGCCAAGCCGGCCGCTACGAAGAGCGCGGTCGCCAAGCCTGCAGCCAAGGCCGCCGCCAAGCCGGCAGCCAAGGCAGCACCGGCCGCAGCAGCCAAACCAGCCGCCAAAAAGGCCGCAGCAAAAAAGCCTGAGGCCGCGCCGGCTACCGCCCCGGCAGCGACTACGGCCGACAAGCCTGCGGAACAACCAGTAGCGAAAAAAGCCGCTGCGCCGAAGAAAACCGCGGCGAAGAAGGATGGCAAGAAGGAGTCGCCGGCAACGGCACCGGCAGCGGCTCCGGCCGCCACCACCGCGCCGGCAGCAAAGACCGTGCTGGCGCCGGCGGCCGCATGGCCGTTCCCGACCAGCACCCGTCCTTCCTGATCCGTCATGGGTCCGGACCGGCGCCGTGCCGGCTGGCCGTTCCCTTGACGGCCTGATGGGCGAGAATACCGCTGTGTGAGACAATCGCACGGCGGTTTTTTTATGGAGAATGCTCGTGCTTAGTATTGTGATGCTGATCGTCGATACCGTTGCCGTCCTGCTCGGCGGGGTGCTGCTGCTGCGGTTCTGGATGCAGGCGATACGCGTGCGCCCGCCGTCGTCGGTGGCGCAGTTTACGTTTCAGCTGTCCGACTGGCTGGTGCGCCCCATGCGCCGCATCGTGCCCGGCGTGGGCGGCTACGATTGGGCCAGCCTGCTGGGCGCTTTCCTGATCGTGGTGCTGGCCACGTCGGTGCGCTGGTTTGCCGGCTATCCGTTCGAACTCATCATGCTGATGGCGCTGCACCGCTTCCTGCAATGGATCCTGTACGGCTTCATGATCCTGCTGGTGGTCGAGGCGATCTTCAGCTGGGTCAACCCGCATGCGCCGCTGGCGCCGTTCGTGCGTGCGCTGAACGAGCCGATCCTGAAGCCGGTGCGCCGCGTGGTGCCGCTGGTGGGCAACCTCGACCTGTCGCTGCTGGTGGCGCTGGTGCTGCTGCAGGTTGCCCAGATCGTGCTGGAGATGATTTTCCGGTAATGGACCGGTGATAGTGATGAAAAAAGGCGCCGATGGCGCCTTTTTGTTTATCCGTCGGAACGGTATCAGAACCGGTACCCGAACGCCCCCTCGAAGCGGTCGCCGATTTCTTCCCGGGTGAACCGGTGGTTCTGCGCGCCCTTGTGGGCGATCTTGATCGCGCCCAGCAGGCTGGCCAGCCGGCCGGTGGTTTCCCAGCCCAGGTCGTGCGACAGGCCATACAGCAGGCCGGCGCGGTAGGCGTCGCCGCAGCCCGTCGGGTCCAGCACGGCCGCTTCCACGGCCGGGATATCGATGCGCCGGCCTTCCGTGTAGATTTCCGAACCTTTTTCGCCGCGCGTGACGATCAGCGCCTCCACGCGGGCGGCGATATCCTCGAGCGACAGGCCGGTGCGGCCGGTCAGCAGTTCGATTTCGTAGTCGTTGCAAGTGACGTACGTCGCCTTGTCGATGAAGTCGGTCAATTGCTCCGGCGTGAACATCGGCAACTGCTGGCCCGGGTCGAACACGAACGGGATGCCCAGGCGCGCCAGGTCTTCGGCGTGCTTCAGCATGCCCAGGTGGCCGTCCGGCGAGATGATCGCGATGCGGGCCGGGCCGGCCGCCTCGATGTCGTTCTCGTGCGCGAACGACATCGCGCCCGGGTGGAAGGCATTGATCTGGTTGTTGTCCGAATCGGCCGTCACGAAGCACTGCGCATTGTAGGCATCCTTCTTGATCAGGATGTTTTGCGTGCCGATGCCGAGCGTTTGCAGGCGCTCCAGGTAGGCCGCGCAATCCTGGCCCATCACGCCGACGATGCGGGGATCGCCGCCGAGCAGCTTCAGGTTGTAGGCGATGTTGCCGGAGCAGCCGCCGAATTCGGTGCGCATCGTCGGTACCAGGAACGATACGTTCACCTTGTGCAGCTGGTCGGCCAGCAGCGTGTCGACGAAGCGGCCCTCGTATTGCATGATGATGTCGATGGCGAGCGAGCCGCAGATCAGGGAAGTCTGGTTCATGGGAGTCGTAGGAAGAATTCAGGGATGGAAGATGGCGATGTGGTAGCCGGAGGCGCGCAGCCGGTCCAGCTGGAAATACAGTTTCACGGATTGCTCGCTGCGCGGACCGAAGCCCTGCGCCACGTCGGCGGGCCTGGCCAGGTAGTCGCGCGGCGCGAACACGCGGCGCAGCACGGGCCGGTCGGCCGCGTCGTTCAGCACCAGTTCGATATGCGGCCATGCCTGCACCGAGCGCGACCCGTTGCGCAGCACGGTGACGAAGCTGAACGTGTTCGGGGCCAGGGTCTGCAACTCGCCCTGTTCGATCGCCAGCGCATCGATCTGGCGCGGCAACCCGACAGTGCAGCCCAGCGGTGCGCACAGGGCCTCCAGCGCGGGTTTCATTGCCGGATGGTCGGCCGCCAGCCGGTTGCGCAGCGTGTACGCGCCCTGGGCCAGCAGTGCGACCGCCAGCAGCGGAATGCCGGCGGTCATCGCCAGGCGCGACATGCTCCTGGTGCGTTCGCGGCGGTCGGCCTGGCGGACGAATTCCGGCTCGTCGTCGCGCTCCCGCGTGGCGGGAGCGATCGATGCCGCGGCGGTGCCCGCGCCGGCGGCCAGCAGGGCGCTTTCCGGCGCGGCCGTCAGCAGGTCGGCGGCGGCGGCATCGTCGGCCGCGCGGCCGGCCGCATCGTCGGCGGAATCGTCGCTTGAATCGTCGGCCGGATCGTCGATGGCAGGGGCGGTGGCGTCATCCGATGCCGGGGCGGAGGCGGCCGGTTCCGGTGCATCGTCGAAGTGATGCCGGTCGTCCAGCGCGATCGCCACGATGTGTTCGGACGGCATGTCGAAGGCGGGTTCGCGGCGGCCGATATCGATGAAGTGCTCGGGGTCCGGCTCGAGGTCCGGCTCTGAATCCGGCTCGGGATCTGCCTCCGGCTCCGGTACCGCAAGCGCGCCGGCAGCGGCATTCACCCCAGCAGCGGAGGCCAGGGTCGGACCCGACGGGTCCGGCCCCGGGGGCGGCTTCAGGGGCTCCGGATCGTTCGGGCCGGATCCTGGCGCCTCTTGTGCCACCACCACCTCGTCCAGGTCCAGTTCCAGGTCCAGCCCGGCGGGCACGGCGGGCGCCGGCATCAGCACCGGGATCGCTGCGCCGGCTGCAAAGGCCGAAGGCTCCACCAGTGCCGCGTTCCCGTCGAAGATCTCGTTACAGGCTCCACAACGCACAATGCCCCCACGCAGCTTCAACTGGTCCAGGGCGACCCTGAACACGGTATGGCAGTGGGGGCATTTCGTGGCGAGTGCCATGCGTTAAGGCATTACCCTTGACGTGGAGGCGGGGCCGTGTCGGCGCCCTTGCGGCCGTACAGCGCGACCCAGCCTTCATGCTCGGCCCAGACGGACATCTTGATGAACGGCGCATACGCTGCCGCCACTTCGTCCGCCTGGCGTGCCAGCACGCCGGAGAGCACCAGCGCACCGCCATCGGCCACGCGGCCCGACAGCATCGGCGCCATCAACTTGAGCGGCGACGACAGGATGTTGGCGACCACGATGTCGAACTTCGCGTTGGCATGCGCCGATTGCGCGAAGTCGTCCGGCACGAAGTATTCGATGTCGGCCACCCCGTTGCGTTCGGCGTTGTCGCGCGCCGATTCGATCGCCTGCGGGTCGATGTCCACGCCGGTCACCGGCGCGGCGCCGAGCTTGCGCGCCACCATCGCCAGGATGCCGGAGCCGCAGCCATAGTCGAGCACCGTCCTGCCGGGTGCCGGATGGGCTTCCAGCCATTCCATGCACAGGCGGGTGGTCGGGTGGCTGCCGGTGCCGAAGGCCAGGCCCGGGTCCAGCTCCAGGATCAGCGCGGCGGGGTCCGGCGCCTCGTGCCAGCTCGGCACGACCCAGATGTTCCTGCCGATGTGGATCGGCTCGAACTGCGATTGCGTTAGGCGCACCCAGTCCTCGTCGGCGACGTGGCGGGTGGTGTAGGCCGGCAGTGCCTTCAGGCCCACGGCCTGGGCGGCGGCGGCCACGATGAACGAATGATCGGCGTCGACATCGGCCAGGGCCACCACGCGGCTGTGTTCCCACGCCGCTTCCTTCGGTTCCATGCCCGGCTCGCCGAACAGCGGCTGTTCCGCCTCGGTGCCTTCGTCTGCATCCTCGACGGAGACGGACAGCGCACCGGCTTCCATCAGCGCGTCGGACAGGCGTTCGGCGTGCTCGCGGGCGACTTCGATGACGACTTCAGTCCAGCTCATGCGCCCGCCTTCGGCATTTCGGCCAGCCGTTGTTCCAGGTAATGGATGTTGGTGCCGCCTTCGATGAAGCGGGCGTCCACCATCAGCTCGCGGTGCAGCGGAATGTTGGTGAGGATGCCCTCGACCACCATTTCCGACAGCGCGATCTGCATGCGGCGGATCGCCTGCTCGCGCGTGGCGCCATAGGTGATCACCTTGCCGATCATCGAATCGTAGTGCGGCGGTACATAGTAACCCGCATACGAATGGGAGTCGACGCGCACGCCCGGGCCGCCCGGCACATGCCAGGAAGTGATCCGACCGGGGGATGGCGTGAACTTGAACGGGTCTTCGGCGTTGATGCGGCATTCGATCGCGTGGCCGGACAGCATCACGTCGCGCTGGCGGAAGCGCAGCCGCTCGCCGCAGGCGATGCGGATCTGTTCCTGCACGATATCGATGCCGGTGATCATTTCGGTGACCGGGTGTTCCACCTGCACGCGGGTGTTCATCTCGATGAAGTAGAACTCGCCGTTTTCATACAGGAACTCGAACGTGCCGGCGCCACGGTAGCCGATCTTGCGGCATGCCTCGGCGCAGCGGTCGCCGATCTTCTCGATCAGCTTGCGCGGAATGCCGGGTGCCGGCGCTTCCTCGATCACCTTCTGGTGGCGGCGCTGCATCGAGCAGTCGCGTTCGCCCAGCCAGACGGCGTTCTTGTGCTCGTCGGCCAGGATCTGGATTTCCACGTGGCGCGGATTCTCCAGGTATTTCTCCATGTAGACTTCCGGGTTGCCGAACGCGGCGCCGGCTTCGCTCTTCGTCATCGTGACGGCATTGAGCAGCGCCGCTTCGGTATGCACCACGCGCATGCCGCGGCCACCGCCGCCGCCGGCCGCCTTGATGATGACCGGGTAGCCGACCTTGCGGGCGATCTGCACGATCGCCTTCGGATCGTCCGGCAGCGCGCCATCGGAACCGGGCACGCAGGGCACGCCGGCCTTGATCATCGCCTGCTTGGCCGAGACCTTGTCGCCCATCAGGCGGATCGAATCGGAGCGGGGGCCGATGAAGACGAAACCGGATTTTTCGACGCGTTCGGCGAAGTCGGCGTTCTCGGACAGGAAACCGTAGCCCGGGTGGATCGCTTCGGCGTCCGTCACTTCGGCCGCGCTGATGATCGCCGGCATGTTCAGGTACGACAGGCTCGACGCCGCCGGGCCGATGCAGACCGATTCATCGGCCAGCTTGACGTATTTTGCGTCCTTGTCGGCTTCGGAGTGCACGACGACCGTCTTGATGCCCATCTCGCGGCAGGCGCGCTGGATACGCAGCGCGATTTCACCACGATTGGCAATGAGGATTTTTTCAAACATGGCTAGTTCTATGTTTGCGAACACCCGGGCTTGCCGGGTGTCCTAGAAGAGGGAGCTAACGTGGCGGCGGAGCCGCCGGGCCGGCACGGGCCGGCCTTCATCGGCTAATCGGTCAATCAGCCGATGATGAACAGCGGCTGGCCGAATTCCACCGGCTGGCCGTTCTCGACGAGAATCTGGGTGATCGTGCCGGATTTGTCCGCATCGATCTCGTTGAGCAGCTTCATCGCTTCGATGATGCACAGCGTATCGCCTTCCTTCACGGTCGCGCCGACTTCGACGAACGGCGCGTTGCCGGGGGCGTTGGAGCGGTAGAACGTGCCGACCATCGGCGACTTCACGATGTGGCCGGTTGGCTCGGGGGCGGCCGCCACGGCCGGTGCCGCGGCAGCGCCCGGCGCCGGCGCCGCGGCCGGTGCGTACTGCGCCTGTGCGCCTTGGTGCGGCATCATCACGACCTGGTTCTGCGGCATGGCGGACGACTTGACGATGCGTACCTTGCTCTCGCCTTCGGTTACTTCGAGTTCTGCAATATCCGATTCGGCAACCAAGTCAATCAATGTCTTGAGCTTGCGTAGATCCATCTGAGACTCCCGTCTAATCTTGTTTTGTAAATGTGGGCGCGGCTGCCATGCTAATCGAAAACGTCATCGGGAACGTCATCGGGAACATAAGCGACTACGCTGTAAATAGCGCGCAGATCGCGTAGATTAACTGCTTTTTAGTGCAAAGTCGATGGCAAAGCGGTATCCCTCGGTGCCGAGTCCGCAAATCGTGCCTCTGGCAACCGCGCTGAGATATGAGTGGTGGCGAAAGCTTTCGCGCTGATAAATATTCGATATGTGCACTTCGACGAACGGGATCGCCACACCGGACAGCGCATCGCGCAGCGCCACGCTGGTGTGGGTATAGCCGCCGGGATTGATGACGATGAAGTCCACCCCTTCGTCGCGCGCGGCATGGATACGGTCGATCAGCGCACCTTCATGGTTGCTCTGGAACGCGGCCAGTTGCGCACCAGCCGCGGTGGCCTGGTCGCGTGCCGCCTGCTCCACCTGTGCCAGTGTCGTCGCCCCGTAGATGCCGGGCTCGCGCGTGCCCAACAGGTTCAGATTGGGGCCGTTCAGCAGCAGCAGGTGTTTTGCCATGTCGTGACCTTAGTCCAGCGAAAGTTCCGCATTTTGCCGCCTAGCGCGACCATTTGGCAAGAAAAAAGAACTTTTCTCATGGTTAACTCAGTCATTACCGGAGCAGGGGAATGCGTGCGCGTCGGGGAACTACAGCGCTGCCAGATCCTTGTGCAGCAGGTCGAATTTCAGCAGGCCGAGATAGGTCTTCTTCACCTGGCCGTCGGCGCCGATCAATACCGTGAAGGGCAGCCCGCCCTGGGCATTGCCGAACTGGCGCGACAGTTCGGTGCCGGCCACGCCGTCCACGTAGAGCGGATAATCGATCTTGAATTTCGTTACGAATTGCGCGATGTTGGATGGCGAATCGATGCCGATGCCGATTACCTGCAAGTCCTTGTATTGGCCGCTGGCCTGCAGCCGGGACAGTTCCGGCATTTCCTTCACACACGGCCCGCACCAGGTGGCCCAGAAATTGACCAGCAGCGGCCGGCCTTTCCATTGCGACAGCGCCTGCTGCGTGCCCTGCGCATCGGGCATCGTGCGCGACAGCAAGGCGTTGACGACGGCGCTGCCGGCGGCCGCCTGCTCGTGCGGGATGGTGGTGGTGACCGGCGGCGCCGGTTCCTTCTTGTTGATGCCGACCCAGGCGCCAACGGCGCCGAAAAGAACGGCGATGGCGCCGCATGCCAGCAGATGGGATGTCTTCATTCGCTCGGTGTTCGTGATTGTTCGTGTTCGTTATCGATCAGGGCGCGCACGTCCGCGATATCCGCGCGGACCGGGCGCTCGCCCGCCTTCTGTTTCTTCGCGCCGCGCAGGTCGTGCTCTTCATACAGTTCCGCGTGCACGCCTTCGCCATGCCACAGGAAGCTCACGGTCTCGACCGCGTCGAAACGGGGCCCCTTGAAATGCTCGCTTTCCGAGATCTCTATATTGATGCCCTTGTTGAGCAGGAAGATCTGCACTTCCTTGGCGCTGTCGGCGAACAGCTGCAGGTGGATGTCGTCGTGCTCGCCGGCGCTGCCATTGAGCACCGCCCCGGTCAGGAACGGGCGGAACTCTTCGAGCCGCTCCATCACTTCCAGCGCGATCGTGCGCAGCCTGAGCAGCCGGGCCGGTTGCGTGCCGGCGTTGAATACGGCGTGATACTGGCGCACTTCCTCCTCGATCTGCGCATCATCGGGCAGTGCATCGCGCATCGCATTGGCCTGCGCGTCGCCCAGGATGCGGCGCGCCGCCTTGCGCTTGGCGGTGCCGTAATCGGCGCCATCCTGCGCGACCATCCTGGCCGCGGCGGAGGCGATCTCGGCGCGCAACAGCGCCAGCTGATTGTCGGGCTCATGGTTCGGCATCATGGCCGGAATGATACTCTGAACCGGCCAAAGCCAGCGCGTCGGGTAAAATCGCGTCCTCGATTACGGAGCAGGAACCATGCACATTCACATCCTCGGCATTTGCGGCACCTTCATGGGCGGCCTCGCGGTGCTCGCCAAGGAAGCCGGCCACAAGGTGACCGGCTGCGACGCCAACGTCTACCCGCCGATGAGCACCCAGCTGGAAGCCCAGGGAATCGAACTGATCCAGGGTTTCGACGCGGAACAGGTGAAGTTGAACCCCGATCTCTACGTGATCGGCAATGTGGTTTCGCGCGGCAATCCGCTGGTCGAGGAAATCCTGAACCGCAGCCTGCCGTATGTGTCGGGCCCGCAGTGGATCGGCGAGCACATCCTGCGTGACAAATGGGTGCTGGCCGTGGCCGGTACCCATGGCAAGACGACGACATCGTCGATGCTGGCCTGGATCCTGGAAGATGCCGGCTACGCGCCGGGCTTCCTGATCGGCGGCGTACCGATGAACTTCGGCATCTCGGCCCGCCTGACCGGAACGACTTCGGGGAAGAGCGGCGATTCGGCGTTCTTCGTGATCGAGGCGGATGAATACGACACGGCGTTCTTCGACAAGCGCAGCAAGTTCGTGCATTACCACGCCAAGACGGCGATCCTGAACAACCTCGAATACGACCATGCCGACATCTTCCCGGATATCGGCGCGATCGAGACCCAGTTCCATCACCTGGTGCGCACGGTGCCGGGCATCGGCCGAGTGATCGTCAACGGCGACGAGGAGTCGCTGCAGCGCGTGATCCGCCGCGGCTGCTGGAGCGAGAAGGAAAGCTTCGGCGCCGGCGACTCCGCCAACTGGACGCTGAAGGAACACCCGGACGGCAGCTTCGACGTGCTGTTCAACGGCAAGTTCGAGGCGCTGATCGACTGGAAGCTGACCGGCCGCCACAACCGCTACAACGCGCTGGCCGCGATCGCCGCCGCCCGCAATGTGGGCGTGCCGATCGCCCAGGCGGCGAAATCGCTGGCGTCGTTCGAGAGCGTGAAGCGCCGGATGGAAGTGCGCGGCGTGGTGGGCGGCGTGACCGTCTACGACGATTTCGCCCACCATCCCACGGCGATCGCCACCACGGTGGGCGGCCTGCGCCAGAAGCTGGGTACCGGCACGCGCATCCTGGCGGTGCTGGAGCCGCGTTCGAACACGATGAAGCTGGGCGCGATGAAGGATGCGCTGCCGGCCAGCCTGCAGGATGCGGACTTCGTGTTCGGTTTCGGCAGCGAGAAGGCGCTGGGCTGGAGCCTGGCCGCCACGCTCGCGCCGATGGGGGCGACCGCTTCGGCTTATGAAGACATCGACCTGATGGTGAAGGCCATCGTCGGCCAGGCGCGGCCCGGCGACCATGTGGTGGTGATGAGCAATGGCGGCTTCGGCGGCGTGCACGGCAAGCTGCTGGACGCACTGTCGGCCCTGGCGGCCAGGGCATAAGGCATGATCCTGTACCTGCACGGCTTCCGCTCCTCGCCGCTGTCGATGAAGGGCCGGCTGCTGGGCGAGCGGATGGCGCAGCTGGGCCGCGCAAGCGACTACGTGGCGCCGCAGCTGCCGGCTTCGCCGAAGCTGGCGATGGAACAGGCGCTGTCGCTCGCGGCGGGCGTGCCGGCAAGCGAGCTGTCCATCATCGGCTCGTCGCTGGGCGGTTATTACGCCACCTGGATGGCCGAGCGGCTGGGCTGCCGCGCGGCGCTGCTCAATCCCGCCGTCACGCCGCTGACGAGCCTGGAAAAACACGTGGGCGTCACGACGATGTTCCACAGCGGCGAGCCGTTCGAGTTCAAGCGCGAATACATCGCCGAGCTGGGCGAGCTGGCCGTTCCGGCCATCACGCGGCCGGAACGGTACTACCTGATGGCCGCCACCGGCGACGAGGTGCTGGACTGGCGCGCCATGGTGGCCCATTACCCGGGCGCGCGGCACCACGTGATCGACGGCTCCGACCACGGCATCGCCGAATTCGCGCACTACGTGGACGAAGTGCTGGCGTTCTGCGGGATCGCCGGCGGATGAGGGAGCGCTCGCTGCGCCGGGCCAACTGGTACCGGCACGTGCTGGCCGTGAACGCGCCGGCGGCGCTGGCGTGCTGGCTCACGGCCGGCGGTTCGCTGACGGCCAGGCTGAAAGCCCATGCCGACGCCTTCCGCGTGCAGGTGCTGCACCAGCATGCCGCGCAATGCCTGGCGGACGAGGCGGCCGCGCTCGGCACGCACCGGGCAGGGCGGGTCTGGGAACGGGAAGTGCTGCTGCGGTGTGATAATACGCCCGTGGTGTTCGCGCACACCGTGGTGCCGATGAGCGCGGACGCTTCCGATTGGCCGCTGTTTTCCGCGCTGGGCGACCGCTCGCTGGGCACCACGCTGTTCGGCGACCCGATGGTGGCGCGCGGGCCGCTCGAGTATGCGCGGCTGCGTGGCAGCCATCCGCTGGCGCGCCGCGCGCGCGCCGCTCTGTCCGCCAACGGCATTGCATTGCCGGATGAACGATTACTGTATGCACGGCGCTGCCTGTACCGGCGGCGCCAGGGCACGCTGCTGGTGACCGAGGTGTTCCTGCCCCGGGTCGCGGCGCTGGTGCCGAAAACCTCCAACACGAGATGAACATGAATGTCTTTTTTGAAGAATCCGGCGATTTCAAGGTCGGACAAGTGCTGTCCACCGCCGGCGAGGCTTACCAGGTGGAGATGGCCAGCGGCAAGCGCACCAAGGTAAAGATCAAGGATGTGCTGCTGCAGTACGAGAAGCCGGCCCCGGAAGAGCTGATGGCGCAGGCGCGCGCGGTGGCGGCCGATGTCGACCTGGATTTCCTGTGGGAGGTGGCCGGCCAGGAGGAATTCGGTTTCGCCGAACTGGGCGCCGAATACTTCGGCCACGCGCCGCTGCCCGCCGAGGCGGCGGGGCTGATCCTGGCGCTGCATACGGCGCCGGTGTACTTCCACAAGAAGGGCCGCGGGCGCTACAAGGCCGCGCCCGAGACGACGCTGAAGGCGGCGCTGGCCGGCATCGAGAAAAAGAAGCAGCTGGCCATCGTGCAGCAGGGCTACGTGGACGAGCTGAAAGCCAGCCGCCTGCCGCCGTCCATGGCGTCGATCGTGCAGCAATTGCTGTTCAAGCCGGACAAGAACACGATCGAATACAAGGCGCTCGAAGCGGCGTGCAACGAGCTGCACACGACCGCGCCGCGCCTGATGCTGGCCGTGGGCGGCATCGGTTCGGCCAAGGAGCTGCACATGGCCCGGTTCCTGTTCGAGTCGTTCCCGCGCGGGCACGGCTTCCCGGACGTGGCGGTGCCGCAGGCGCCGGCCGGGCTGCCCGTCGCGAACGTGGAAGCGTTTTCGATCGACGATGTGACGACCACCGAGATCGACGATGCGTTCTCCATCGTCCACCTGGACGACGGCAAGGTGCGCATCGGCATCCACATCGCCGCGCCGGGCCTGGGCATCCGGCCGGACGACGCGGTCGACAAGATCGCGCGTTCGCGCCTGTCCACCGTCTATATGCCGGGCGACAAGATCACGATGCTGCCGGATTCGATCGTCGATGCGTTCACGCTCGCCGAGGGCAAGACCTGCCCGGCGCTGTCGCTGTACGCCACGCTGGACGCGTCCGACTGGACCGTGATCTCGACCGAGACGCGCGCCGAGATGGTGCCGATCGCGAACAACCTGCGCCACAACGACCTCGATGACGTCGTCAACGAGGAAACGCTGGCCAGCGGCGAGGGCGAGTACCCGCGCAAGGCCGAGCTGACCTTGCTGTGGGGCTGGGCCCAACATCTCGAGGCGGGCCGGATGGTCAAGCGCGAGGCGTTCGGCCTGAAGCCGGAACAGAACAACCGCGTGGACTTCAACTTCTACGTCGAAGACGACGTGGTGACGATCTCGCGCCGCAAGCGCGGCGCGCCGCTGGACAAGATCGTGGCCGAGCTGATGATCTTCGCCAACAGCACCTGGGGCAAGCTGATGCACGACCACGGCGTGCCGGGCATCTACCGCAGCCAGGGCCGCGGTGTGGGCGGCTGGAACGCCAAGATGCAGGTACGCATGCTGACGCATGCCGCGCCCCACGAGGGCCTGGGCGTCGACCAGTATGCATGGAGCACGTCGCCGCTGCGCCGCTACACCGACCTGGTCAACCAGTGGCAGATCCTGGCCGTGGCCGAGAAGGGCGTGATGGCGCCGCTGGTCGCGCCGTTCAAGCACAAGGATGCCAACCTGTTCGCGATCGTCTCCGCGTTCGATGCCGCCTATGCCGCCTATGCCGACTTCCAGGCCAACATGGAACGCTACTGGTGCCTGCGCTGGCTCGGCCAGGAAGACCGGCACCAGGTCGAGGCCGTGGTGCTGAAGGATGAAGTGTTGCGGCTGACCGACATCCCGCTGGTGATCCGCCTGGCCGGCATGCCGGCCGCCCCGCGCGGCGCGGCCGTCAAGCTCGACGTGCTGCGCTGGGACGAGGTGGACCTGACGATCGAAACGCGCCTGCTGGAAATCGAACAGGCCGCCCCGGCCGCCGACGTGGCGTTCGAGGAAGAAGAGGAACTCGCGGACGCGACGGTGGCGGAAACCGTGCCGGAGCTGGTGCTTGACCCCGACCAGCCGGCCGACGAGAAAGTGGAAGTGGCCGAGGCGGGCGACGAAGCCGATGCCGCCGCGACGCCGCCGGCCGCGGCCTGACCCGGAGCGCCGGAGACGCCTGGCGTCGCCTGGTGTCGGACACTTTTTCGGGGCACGGCCACGAAAAGGTGTCGGACACCGGTTTTCGCGGCAGCCGCTGGTTTACCTGCGCTGTTTAGCCGCGCTGTTTAGCCGCGCTGTTTATCCAGCATCGTACCGGGGTAGAATGGCAATTTCGCCCCAGCATTTCGCTCTCTCCGCGTGAAGTACTTACAAGAAAACCGGTTCCTTGCAATCGCGCTGGCCGTTTCGGTGCTCGCGCATGCGGCGTTGCTGGCGGTGCGCTTCGTGGCACCGCCCGTCGTCAAGCTGCCGCCCACCGATCCGACGCTGGAAGTCATCCTCGTCAACGCCAAGCACGCCAACCGGCCGCTGAAGGCGGAAGCGCTGGCGCAGGCCAACCTCGATGGCGGCGGCCAGGCCGACAAAGGCCGCTCGAAATCGCCGCTGCCGGACATGCGCCGGACGGCGTCCGGCGACAGCATCGAAGCCTCGCGCCGCCGCATCGAGCAGCTCGAAGAGGCGCAGAAGCAGCTGCTGACGCAGGTGAAGACCACGCCGTACCGCGCCGCGCCCGCCACCGAGAACAGCAAGCCCAATCCCACGGCCACCGGCGCCGAGCTGATTGAAAGCAGCAAGGCGATCGCCCGCATGGCGGCCGAGATCTCGCAAACGATCGAAGACCAGAACAAGCGCCCGCGCCGCACCTACATCACGCCGAGCACGCAGCAGGTGGGTTACGCGATGTACTACAAGACCTTCCAGCGCAAGGTGGAAGAGGTGGGCACGCTCAATTTCCCGCAACAGAACGGCCGCAAGCTGTACGGCGAGCTGGTGCTGTCGATCCCGATCTTCCAGGACGGCACGCTGTATACAAAGGAGGGCGGCATCTCCGTGCAGACCAGTTCGGGCAACCGCGCGCTGGACGACGCGGCGATCGCGATCGTGCGCCGCGCGGCGCCGTTCGGCAAGTTCCCGCCAAACATGCTGTCGAACGACCGCGACGACCTGTGGGTCATCATCACCCGCTTCAAGTTCACCCGCGAACAAAAACTCGAAACCAACCTCGGCGGAGCCAATTAAGAATGGATAAGTACTGCGTGTTCGGCAACCCGATCGCCCACAGCAAGTCGCCCGACATCCACGCCGCCTTCGCGGCCGCGACCGGCCAGCAGCTGACCTATGAAAAGCGCCTGGCGCCGCTGGACGGCTTCGCGCAGGCGGTGCGCTCGTTCATCGCCGAAGGCGGCAAGGGCGCCAACGTGACGGTGCCGTTCAAGCTGGAGGCCTGCCGGCTGGCCAATGCGCTGACGGTGCGCGCGCAGGCCGCCGGCGCCGTCAACACGCTGCTGTTCGACGAATACGGCATCACCGGCGACAACACCGATGGCGCGGGGCTGGTGGCGGACATCGCCGTCAACGCCGGCGTGCCGATCGCCGGCAAGCGCGTGCTGCTGCTGGGCGCGGGCGGCGCCGCGCGCGGCGCCGTGCTGCCGATCCTCGAACATCGTCCCGCAGCGCTGGTCATCGCCAACCGCACCGTGGCCACCGCCGAAGCGCTGGTGCAGCAGTTCGCGTCGCTGGGCGGCGAGGGCGTCGTATCGGCGTGCGGATACGACGGCATCGCCGGCGGTTTCGATATCGTCATCAACGCCACGTCGGCCAGCCTGCAGGCGGATTTGCCGCCCATCCCGCCATCGGTATTCCACCAGGGCACTCTGGCATTGGATATGATGTACGGGAAGGAGCCGACCGTCTTCATGCGCTTCGCACAAGGCCATGGCGCCAGCGTGCGCGATGGCCTGGGCATGCTGGTGGAGCAGGCCGCCGAAGCGTTCCATGGCTGGCGCGGCGTGCGCCCGCGCACCACGGAGGTGCTGGCCGCCCTTCGCTGATTTTGCGTTGATTTTGCGTCGACATCGCGTCGATAATCGAACTTGCTGGCCATTACATAAACAATGACAAAAACACGCAAGGCTCCTGGCCGCTGGTCCTGGGTGAAATGGGTATTCATCGTTCCGGTCGCGCTGTTCATCGCGGTACAGATCTATTTCTTCGTGCAGATCTGGTGGTGGCGCGATCACGAGCCGGGCACCACGGCGTTCATGCGCCAGCAGCTTGCGGCAATGCAGGAAACCAATCCGAACGCAAAGCTCGTCCAGCAATGGGTACCGTACGAGCGCATCTCGAACAACCTGAAACGCGCCATCATCGCTTCCGAGGACGCCAATTTCTCCGACCACGACGGCGTCGACTGGGAAGCGCTGGAAAAGGCCTATGAACGCAATGCGAAGCGCAACAAGGTCACGCACGGCGGGTCGACGATCACGCAGCAGCTGGCCAAGAACCTGTTCCTGTCCGGCTCGCGCAGCTACCTGCGCAAGGGCCAGGAACTGATCATCACTTATATGCTGGAAACGCTGATGGACAAGCGCCGCATCTTCGAGATCTACCTGAACGTGGTGGAGTTCGGCCGTGGGGTGTATGGCGCCGAAGCGGCGGCGCGTCATTATTACCGCATTCCCGCGGCGAAGCTGGGCGCATCGCAGGCGGCGCGGCTGGCGGTGATGCTGCCCAATCCCCGTTATTACGATGCCCATCGCGATACGCGCTACCTGAGCCGGCGCACGGCCGTCATCCTGCGGCGCATGGGATCGGCGGACCTGCCATGAGGGGCGGGGGTAAAGACCGGTTCCTAATAACGATCTCCTAAGTAAAAAACGGTTCTGCGATCTGGTCCGGGCCGGTGCTTTGCCTGTACACTTGCGCTGTTTTATTTTTTGCGTCCTGCAAGTATCCAGAATCCCAGCCGGCTGAGAGTGCCTATGATCAATGTCTTCGTTTTACAAAATGGCCGGCTCAACCAGGTTCCCATCGAAACGCGCGAAGATCTTGAAGAAGCGGCACCGGTCTGGGTCGACCTGACCGATCCGACCGACGACGAGCGTGCCTGGGTGAAGGCCATCTACGGCGTGACGCTGCCGGGCGAAGACGAAGTCAAGGATATCGAAGCATCGGCCCGTTATTACGAAGCCGAAAACGGCGACCTGCACCTGCGCACCGACTTCCTGCTGGAAGAAGACGATGGTCCGTCGCGCATCGTGACCGTCGCGTTCATCCTGGCGCGCAAGATGCTGTTCTCCGTGCATACCGACGACTTGCCCGTGTTCCGCCTGGTGCGGATGCGCGCCCGTTCGCGCCCCGGTTCGATCGCCGATTACATGGACGTGCTGCTCGACCTGTACGCCACCGATGCCGAATACTCGGCCGATGCGCTGGAAGGCATCTACCAGAACCTGGAAGAAGTGTCGTTCCGCGTGCTGCAGGAAGAGTTCACCGACCGGGATGCGGCCGATGCGCTGTCCGCGATCGCCCACGAGGAAGACTTGAACGGCCGCATCCGCCGCAACATGATGGATACGCGGCGCGCCGTCAGTTTCCTGATGCGCGGCCGCCTGCTGAACTCGGAGCAGTTCGAGGAAGCCCGGCAGATCCTGCGCGACATCGAATCGCTCGATGGCCACACGTCGTTCCTGTTCGATAAGATCAACTTCCTGATGGACGCCACCGTCGGCTTCATCAACATCAACCAGAACAAGATCATCAAGATCTTCTCGGTGGCCAGCGTGGCTTTCCTGCCGCCGACGCTGATCGCCAGCGTCTATGGCATGAACTTCGACTTCATGCCGGAACTGAAATGGACGCTCGGTTATCCGTGGGCCTGGGGCCTGATGATCACCAGCGCGATCGCGCCGTTCCTGTATTTCCGGCACCGGGGCTGGTTGAAGTAACTATTCAGGCCACCCGCAGCATCGGGCCTGGTGTCGGACACCGGTTTTTGATGCCGTAATCCACAAATGTGTCCGAAATCCGTTGGTCGACACCAGGGAATCGCGCGCTATTGACGGCTATCGCATCATGTTGATGCCATCAGAAACCCGCCGGCTTCAATTGCGCGCCATTTCCCGTCTTTTCCTCTTTTTTCGCCTCGAGGTTCAGGAAGATATTCGCAGTCAATGCGAGGATCGAGACTGCCGCGGCAATTTCCGATATGACCAGTGCCGGCAGGATTTGCATATCGCTGGTCAACAGGATATAGGCGAGCGACCCCATCATTACCGGCAGCGCACCGTTCAGCAGCCAGAAGTGTACGCGCGCCAGTTTCGTGCTGCCGGCCTGCGGGAATACCGTGTAAATAATGCCGGACAATGCCAGCGTGGTCCATCCCAGCAGGTTCACGTGCGCATGTACCGGGCGCAATGTGAAATCATGGCTCGCGCCCATGGCAATGCCCATCGCCACGCCGATGACCAGATATGAAACAGCCAGCTTGAGCCAGACAATGCCGGGCTGGACGGTCTTTTGCTGCCGGGCTGAATGTTCGGTTCGCATGATGCATTCCTCCTTGTGATCTCGAATGCAGCGCATTCTAAAGATCGAATGTCATCGAAATGTCCGAACTTTGTCAGTCCATCATGTGTTCCACAATGCAGTGCATGGCACATGCTGTTTGCTGGTTTGTTTGCGCCAGAAGATGGCAGGGAAGAAGACATATAGCACGACTGACAGCAGACCGTCGGCTTCCGGTATTGCTTTTCAATACCGCGCATTCCATGAGCCTCCACTTCCCGGGAATCCCGGCGCTGTCCGGCGGTGGTGGACATAATGACCGTTACTGGCGGCATCCTCTTGCCGGAACGATGCCGCAACAACCGCTTTCCCGAAGGTTATCGACATGGGTCCGCTCATCTATTCTCTCTGCCAGCAACCCGTTCTCGGGCTGATCCTGTACATCAGTACCGCTTGCGCCTTTCCGCCGTTGTTCGATGCGGAGCCTTTTCCGCTGCGGCAGGCCGGTACGACCATCGTCAGGCAATTCAAGGCGCCGGTCGGCAAGCCGTACTTTCTGATGCTTCATTTTAAATTCCCGTCATCGGACGCCGTTCACGGCAGCGAGATAGCCGGCTCCGGTTACAACGCGAACTGCGATCGTGATTATGCAGACATTCCCGAGCCGCAAAGAGCAGGATTGGGGCGCCCGATTCCGGTTCATGTATTGATCCGGGAAAAACAGACCGGCATGGTAACGGTGGACAAGGTATTCACGTCCCTGTGCGTGACCTCCTGGTCGGCGAACGAAAAATCCCGAACCGTGGCGCGATTCGAGCTGGCGGCGGGGACTTATATTGCCGAGATCCGCAACATGGAAAACCAGGCGGGGCTCGACGGCGTGACGACGGCGGTGTCGCTGGTTGCCGGGCAAGGAAAATAAAAAGGAAAATAAAAAAGGACGGTCGCCCGTCCTTTTTCATCGTTGCGCACTGCAGGTTATTTCAACCGTGCAAACACCCGCCGGGCTGCCTCGATGGTTTCATCGATCACCGCGTCATCGTGGGCGGCGGAAACAAAGCCGGCCTCGAAAGCGGCGGGGGCGAAATACACGCCTTCGTCCAGCATCGCGTGGAAGAACTCGTTGAACTTCGCGCGGTCGCCCGCCATCATTTCAGCGTAATTGCGCGGCACTTCTGCGCTGAAATACAGGCCGAACATGCCGCCCTGGTAATCGGCGCAGAAGGTCACGCCTTCCTGGAAGGCGGCATCCGTCAACCCTTCGGCCAGCCGCTTGGCCGTGGCGGTCAGGCGCTCGTAGAAGCCGGGTTCCTGGATCAGTTTCAACGTGGTCATGCCGGCGGCGACGGCGATCGGGTTGCCCGACAGCGTGCCGGCCTGGTACACCGCGCCGACCGGCGACATATTGCTCATCAGCTCGGCGCTGCCGCCGAAGGCCGCCACCGGCAGGCCGCCGCCGATGACCTTGCCGAGCGCGGTCAGGTCCGGCTTGATGCCGTACAGGGCCTGGGCGCCGCCCAGGCCCACGCGGAAGCCGCACATCACTTCGTCGAAGATCAGCAGCGCGCCATGCTTCGTGCACAGGTCGCGCAGCGCCTGCAGGAACTCCGGCGCGGCCTTGATCAGGTTCATGTTGCCGGCCACCGGTTCCACGATCACGCAGGCGATCTCGTCGCCGAACTCGTCGAACGCTTCCTCGACGCCCGGCACGTCGTTATAGTCCAGCACCAGCGTGTGCTTGACGAAGTCTTCCGGCACGCCGGCGGATGTGGGGTTGCCGAACGTGAGCAGGCCGCTGCCGGCCTTCACCAGCAGCGAGTCGGCGTGGCCATGGTAGCAGCCCTCGAACTTGACGATCTTGTCGCGCCCGGTGGCGCCGCGTGCCAGGCGCAGCGCGCTCATCGTGGCTTCGGTGCCGGAGGAAACCAGGCGCACCTGCTCGATCGACGGCACCAGCCGGGCGATTTCTTCCGCCATTTCCACTTCGCCCCGGGTGGGCGCGCCGAACGACAGGCCGCGGGTGGCGGCTTCCTGCACCGCCTTCACCACCTGCGGGTGGGCGTGGCCGACGATGGCCGGGCCCCAGGAGCCGATGTAGTCGATGTAGCGCTTGTCGTCCGCGTCGTAGAAATAGGGGCCCTCGGCGCGGGTGATGAAGCGCGGCGTGCCGCCCACGGAGCGGAAGGCGCGCACCGGCGAATTGACGCCGCCGGGCGTGCTTTGCTGCGCGCGTTCGAACAGTACATCGTTTTGCGAAATCGTCATTGCTTATCCTTTTTCGGTTTCCGTTTCCGCCATCCGGTGGAAGCGGTTCGGCACCAGCCTGCCCATGCCGTAGCGCCGGGCATGGCGCAGGGCGCCGAAAGTGTATTGCTGGGCAAGGTCGACGGCCTGCGGCAGCGCCATGCCGCGCGCCATGTAGGCGGCGATCGCGGCCGACAGCACGCCGCCGGAGCCGACGAACGGGCCGGGCAGGTGCTGCCAGCGGTCGTGGCGGATGATGCCGCCATCGCCATAGAGCGTGTTGGCGCGCAGGCCCGTCTCGGCGCGCGACGTGCCGGCCGGCGTGCCGGTCACCAGCACGTACTCGCAGCCCAGGTCGATCAGGTGCTGCGCATCGTCGCCCATCGTTTCGCCATTCGCCAGGTCGCGCCAGGTTTCCGCCAGGCGCCCCAGTTCAACCTGCGACAGCAGCAACAGCGTGGCCTGCGGCACCAGCAGCTGGCGCAGCACGGTGAGCAGTTCCTCGGGATCGGTCTGTTCCGACAGCGGCGGCAGCTGCGAGCCGAACGGGTCGAGGATCAACGGCGCATCCGGATAGTCGGAGACCACTTCGGCGATCGACGAGATGTGTTCCATGTGATCGAGCGCGCCGATCTTGAACGCGGCCACCTGCGCATCTTCCAGCACCACGCGGGCCTGGTCGGATACCCAGTCCGGTTCCACGTGCTGCTGGTCTTCCACGCGGGCGGTATCGGCGATGAGCAGCGCGGTCGTGACCGACAGGCCCTGGCACCCGAGCGCGGCGAACACGCCGATGTCGGAATGCACGCCCACTGCGCCGATCGGATCGGCCACGCCGAATGTCAGGATGAGGGGTGATGTTTGGTTTTGCACGGCCAGTAGATTAAGATACCCGATTCGGCATTTTACTTGATTGAGGGTGGCAGAACGTGAGCAGCATTATTGGTAACAATGTTGGAAACGGCGTGCGGCAGAACGCGGGACAGGAACTCAAAAGCTGGATGTGCCTGATCTGCGGCTGGATCTACGACGAAGCGGCAGGCTTGCCGGAAGAAGGCATCGCTCCCGGCACCCGCTGGGAAGATGTGCCGATGAACTGGACTTGTCCGGAATGCGGTGCCAGAAAGGACGATTTCGAGATGGTGGCGCTGTAACGGAAGATGGCACCGGTATCGCGCGTTGCTGTTTTACGGACGTGCGAGGGTGCCCCCACACGTCCGCCTGCCTGATTTTCGCTGTGCTATCGTAGCGAAAACGGGTGGGTAAAACGATATGACGACAACGCCGCAAGCGACCGGCCTGACCATCATGGTCATCGATGACAGCAGCACGATCCGCCGGTCGGCCGAGATCTTCCTGAGCCAGGCGGGTTACGGGGTGGTGCTGGCCGAGGACGGGTTCGATGCGCTGGCCAAGATCATCGACCACCATCCGGCGCTGATCTTCTGCGACATCCTGATGCCCCGGCTGGACGGTTACCAGACCTGCGCGCTGATCAAGAAGAGCGCGAAATTCCACGCCACGCCGGTGTTGATGCTGTCGTCCAAGGACGGCCTGTTCGACCGCGCGCGCGGCGCAATGGTGGGCTCGGCCGCCTACCTCACCAAACCCTTCAGCAAGGACAGCCTGCTTGCCGCGGTGCGCGAGCACGCCGGGCAGCGGCCGTCATAACGAGAGCATGCCATGGCCATCCGCCGAATCCTGATCGTCGACGATTCCCCCACCGAGCGCTATTACCTGTCCGATATCCTGGCCCGCAACGGCTACGTGGTGTCGACGGCCGAGAGCGGTGAAGAGGCGCTGCTGCGTATCCGTGCCGAGAAGCCGGAGCTGATCCTGATGGACGTGGTGATGCCGGGCGCAAACGGCTTCCAGGTCACGCGCTCGATCGCCCGCGACCCGGAGCTGCAGCACGTGCCGGTGATCATCTGCTCGTCGAAGAACCAGGAAACGGACCGCATCTGGGGCCTGCGCCAGGGCGCCAAGGATTACCTCGTCAAGCCCGTGAGCGCGGCCGAGCTGCTGTCGAAGATCGCCGCGCTGAGTTGATGGCTGACGCGGAGCACGAAGGCGAGCGCCGCAGCCGGCTGCGCCAATACCAGGTGCAGTTGCTGGAACGGATGCAGGCCGCGCAGGCCACCGGGGCAGCCGCCGCGCGCGAGCTGGGCGTGCTGATCGGCGCGCGCCATTGCCTGCTGGACCTGACCCAGGTCGGCGAGATCGTTCCGTTCCAGTCCGCAACGGCGGTACCGCTCACGCAGCCGTGGTACCTGGGCCTGGCCAATGTGCGCGGCAACCTCGTCGGCGTGATCGACCTGGGGGCTTACCTGGCGGCCGAATCGGCTGATTCATCGGGTTCGCATTCGCCGGCGCATCCGGCTGCTCATTTGCTTGAGCATGGGCCCGCGCACACGCCCGAACACGTCGGCGACGCCGTGCCTGCCGTCACCGAAACCCGGCTGCTGACGTTTGCCGCCTGCATCAAGCTGCCCTGCGCGCTGGTGGCCAGCCGGGTGCTCGGCCTGCGCCGGCTGTCGGACATGCAACCGGCCGGCACCGGCACGGCGGCCCCGGCCTGGTGCGCCGAACGGTATGTCGACACCGATGGCCAGTCATGGACCCGGCTCGACCTGGCCCGGCTGGCGCGCGAACCACGTTTCCTGCACGTGGGACCATAGCCACCACCGATCGGAAAGGACGCGATGCGATTCAAGTTTTCACGGCAAGGCCGGCAGGAGCCGCCGCCCGATTCCAGCTTCGCCGATGGCGGCGATTCGCAGTTCGCCCATGGCGGCCCGGGTGCTTCGGATGCCGACGCGCCGCTGCGGCTGCGCGATGCGCTGCGCCGGCGCGCCAGCGAAGGCGCCGCGCAGGAAGCGGCGCCGGCGCTCAGGCTGCCCCTGATCGGCCACCTGCCGCCGCAGCGGCAGCTCAGCTACCTGGTCACGGCACTGGCGGTCGTGCTGGCGCTGTCGGCCGGCCTGGTAGCGCTCAACGCGCAGCACGGCGCGGCCGGCGCGGCCGCCACGCAGCTGGCGGGCGATGCGCTGATGCATTCGCAACGCATCGGCAAGGCGGCGCCCAACGCGCTGCAAGGCAGCGAAGAGGCATTCCGCCAGCTCGACGAGAGCCGGCGCGAACTGGAACGCGACCTGGCGCTGCTCGATACCGGCGGCAGCTACCGCGGCCGCAGCGTTGCCGCCGCCGGCGGCGCGCTGCGCGGGGCGGTGGCGGATGCCCGCGCCCAATGGGCCGCCACGGCGAAGGCGGCCGATACGGTGCTGCGCCACCGCGGCGACCTGGCCGACGTCGAGAAGTCGTTGCGCGCCCTGGACGCGCTGGCGCCGCAACTGCTGGGGCAGGCCGAAGAAATCATGGCGCTGCGGCTGCAGCGCGGTGCCGGCGCGCGCGAGATCGCCGCACTGGGCCGCCTGGCGATGCTGACCCAGCGGATGAGCCTTGGCACCGCCGAATTCACGGCCGCCGGCGGCATCCGCTCCGAGACGGCGTTCCAGCTGGGTCGCGACATCACGACCTTCCGCGCGACCGTCGACGCGCTGCTGAACGGCGGCGGCAGTGGCGACGACGGCCCCGGCATCGCGGCCGTCCGCGAGGCCGACGTGCGCGAGCGCCTGGCCGCGCTGCAAACCGGCTTCGAACAGTACCAGGCCCAGGCCGGCGCGATCCTCGGCCGGCTCGACCGCCTGCTGGCGGCGCGCAATGCCGAGCGGCTGATCTTCCGCCAGAACGAGAACCTGCGCCAGAGCCTGGCCAGGCTGCTGGACGGCTACCGCGGCGCGCAGGAATCGCTGAACTGGACGTTCTGGCTGATGGTGGCCGGCGGCATGCTGGTGCTGCTGACGGGCGCCGCGATCGGCCGCGTGCTGCTGCAGGATTCGTACAACCGCACCCGCGGCGCCGAGCAGCGCCGCCGGCAGGCGGAAGCGCAGCGGCTTCAGGCGCAGCAGCAGGAAGAGGCGGCGAAGGCCGCGAATGCCCGGAACCAGGCCGCGATCCTGCGGCTGATGAACGAACTGCAGGAAGTGGCGGACGGCGACCTGACCGTGCAGGCCACCGTGTCGGAAGACATCACCGGCGCCATCGCCGATTCGGTCAACTACACGGTGGAGGAATTGCGCGGGCTGGTGGGCCGCGTGACGGCGACGGCCGGGCAGGTGACGGCCGCCTCCACCCAGGCGCAGGGCGTTTCCACCGCGCTGCTCGCCGCCTCGCAACAGCAGGCGCGCGAAATCCGCGATACCAGCGCGACCGTGCTGCGGATGGCGGCCGAGATCACCGAGGTGTCGAAGTCCGCCGCCGGCACGGCGGACGTGGCGCGCCAGTCGGTGGTGGCGGCGCGGCAGGGCGCGGCGGCGGTGCAGGATACGATCGCCGGCATGAACGGCATCCGCGAGCACATCCAGGAAACGAGCAAGCGCATCAAGCGGCTGGGCGAATCGTCGCAGCAGATCGGCGAGATCACGGAACTGATCTCGGACATCACCGAGCAGACCAATGTGCTGGCACTGAACGCGGCGATCCAGGCCGCCTCCGCCGGCGAGGCGGGGCGCGGCTTTTCCGTGGTGGCCGAGGAAGTGCAGCGGCTGGCGGAGCGCTCGGCCGGCAGCGCCAAGCAGATCGGCGCGCTGGTGCGCGCGATCCAGGCCGATACGCACGATGCCGTGGCGGCAATGGAACGGTCGACGCTGGGCGTGGTCGAAGGCGCACGACTCTCCGATGCGGCCGGTGCCGCGCTGGAGGAAATCGAGCGCGTGTCGCACCAGCTGGCCGAGCTGATCGAAGGCATGTCGCACGCGACCGGCGCGCAGGCGGCATCGGCCGGCGGCGTGGCGCGGCACATCGGCCATATCCTGCAGGTCACGGAGCAGACCCAGGCCGGCACGCAGCAAACCGCGCAGTCGGTGCGCCAGCTGTCGGCGCTGGCCCAGCAACTGAAGGATTCCGTGTCGCGCTTCCGCATCGGCAACCAACAACCTGAACAAGCAGCGAGACCATGAGCGAGACCGAATTTGCCCCCAACTCCTTTGATCCGGGCCCGCTGTCGTGGGTGATGGGCGAGATCCGCGAGGCGCTGGGCCGCTCGCGCACGGCGCTGTTCGAGGCCGGCGGCCTGGAGCCGGAAGACCAGGCCACCGCGCTGCGGCTGGCCAAGTCGCACCTGCACCAGGCGCACGGCGCGTTGCTGATGGTGGACGTGGACGGCGTGGCCGCCATCACGCAGCTGGCCGAAGATGCGCTGGACCGCTTCAAGGACGGCACCGTGAAGTGCAGCGCCGACCATGTGGCGGTGATCGGGCGGCTGTACGGCGCGCTGGTCGAACACCTGGAAGAGCTGCTGGACGGCGCGCCGTTCCAGCCGGTGCGGCTGTTCCCGTATTACGCGGCCGCGCAGCAGATGCTGGGCGCGCCGCGCGTCCACCCGGCCGACCTGTTCTTTCCCGACCTGGCGCGCGAATCGGCATTGCCGCCGGCGGCCGGCGAAGAGACCGGCGATGCCGCATTGCGACAGCACGAGGTGGACCATGCCGCGCTGCGACAACGCTTCGAGCGCGCGCTGCTGCCGTACCTGAAGTCCGGCGATCCGGCACAGGCGCAGCCGCTGGCCGCGGTGATCGCCGAGGTGGCCGCGGCCCAGGCCGCGCCGCGGGGGCGGGTGTTCTGGCTGGCGCTGCAGGCATTCGCGGAACTGGTGGTGGACGGCCACGTACCGGGCGGCGTGTATGTCAAACAGCTGTTCGGCGCGGCCAACCTGCAGATGCGCCGGCTGGCGCAGGGCGCGCCGGAAACCCCGGACGCGGTGCTGCGCGACGCGCTGTTCTTCATCGCCGCGGCGGAGCCCGGACACCTCGCGCCGCTGGCGCGCCAACTGCGCACCGGCTTCGCGCTGGACGGCATGGTACCGCCCGACTACGCGACGGAGCGTTACTGCCACCTCGACCCGGAAGCCCTGTCGCGCGCGAAGGAAGGGCTGGACGCGGCCCGCGCCGCATGGCAGCGGCTGGAGGCGGGCGACGGCGGCGCGCAGGCCGGCTTCGGGCAGGCGGTGGCGCTGGTGGCCGCGGCCAGCGACAAGCTGGGTGTCGCGCCCCTGGCCAACCTGATGCGGGAACTGGCGGCGGTCGCCAACGTGGCCACCGCCGCCGGCCGCGGCGAGACGCTGGGCCTGGAGATGGCCACGGCGCTGCTGTTCGCCGGCCATGGCCTCGGGCAGATCCGCCATCTGCCGGACGATTTCGCGGCCAGTGCGGCCACGATCGGTGCCCGCCTGCAGGCGCTCGCGGCGGGGCAGGAGCCGCCCGAACCGGCGCAGTGGCAGCAGGGCCTGGCGCAGCGGCTGCGGCAGGACGACACGGTGGTGGCGCTGTCGCAGCAGATGAAGGTGGCGCTGCGCGATGTGGAGCGCGGACTGGACGATTTCGCCGCCGACCCGGCGGCCCGGCCGCAACCGGCGGCGCTCGATGGCGTGCTGCACCAGCTCGAAGGTGCGCTGGCGATCACCGACCAGCCGGAAGCGCAGGCCGCCGCGGCGCACGTTCGGCGGCAGGTGGCCGCCCTGCTGGCCGGTGCCGGCGAGCCGGCGCCGCCGGAACAGGGCGAGGAACTCGACCGTATCGTGCAGAACGTGGGCGCGCTCGGCTTCTTCGTCGACATGCTGGCGCAGAACGCCGCCGGCGCGCGCGAGCGCTTCGCGTTCGATGCCGCGCAGGGCACGTTCCGCGCGATTCCGCTGCGCAAGATCGCCGGGCCCGAATCGATCCCCGTGCTCGATGAAGAAGTACCGGCGCCGGCCGAGCCGGCACCGGCCGCCGGCAGCACCGTGGTCGCGGGCGCCAGCGACGCGGCGATCGAGGAAGAGCTGCTGGAAATCTTCATCGGCGAAGCGCAGGAAGTGCTGGCCTTCGTGGATGCTGCGCTGGCCAGGCCGCGAGCCGAGGCCGCCACGCCGGACAGCCTGGCCACGCTGCGCCGTTCGTACCACACGCTCAAGGGCAGCGGGCGGATGGTGGGGCTGAACCAGTTCGCCGATGCCGCCGGCGCGCTCGAGAAGGTCATGAACGCCTGGCTGGCCGGGGGACGCACGGCCGACGAGGCGCTGTTCGGCCTGCTGAAATGGGCGGCCGCCGAACTCAATGCCTGGGTCGGCGAACTGGTAGCAAAGGGTATTTCGCCGCGCAGTGCGGCGCCGGTGATGGCCGCGGCCGCGCAGGTGCTGGAAGGTGCGCCGTTCGTGTCGTCCGACGACAGGGCGGCACCGGCGGAGCCGCCGCCGGCCGAACCGTATGTGACGGACGAGAACGCGACGGAAGCATCCGCGATTGCCGCGCCGGACATGGCGGCACCGGACATGGGGGCACCGGACGCCGGCGACGGCATGCGTTTCGTCGGCCGCCTGGCCGTGCCGGCGGCACTGTTCGACATCTACGTGGCCGAAGCCACCGCGCTGGCGCAGGCGCTGGCGCGCGACTTCGACACGTGGCGCCGGCAGGGCGAACTGGACCCGGAAGCGCTGCACCTGGCGCATACGCTGACGGGTACGTCCGGCACGGTCGGCTTCAAGCCGTTGCGCGAACTGGCCTTCGCGCTCGAAACCACGCTGCAGGCCGCGCCGGGCACGCTGCACGACCCGGCGCACCACGACCTGTTCGACCTGGCGATCGGGCGCGCGGCCGGCATGCTGGCCAGCTTCGCGGCCGGCGAGATGCCGCCCGCGCAGCCGGAGCTGATCGCCGCGCTGGAGCGCCTGCACGACGAGCTGGCCCGTGCGCATGCCGCCGGTCCCGACGTGGCCGCGCGGCTGGATGGCATGCTGGCGGAACCGGAAGAAGAGCCTGCAATATCGGAACAAGAGCCTGCGGTATCGGAACAAGAGCCTGCGGTATCGGAACAAGAGCCTGCGGTATCGGAACAAGAGCCTGCGGTATCGGAACAAGAGCCTGCCGTGCCGGAAGATGCGCCGTCCGCAGCAGCGCCGGAGCCCGCTGCGCCGGTCGACGCGCTGGCGGTCCGCCTGGACACGCTGTTCACCGACACCTATCACGCGCTGCTCGGGAAGCCCGTCGCACCGGATGAGGGGACTGCGGTATCGGAAGGAGCGCCTGCGGCAGCGGCCGAGGAGACCGCTGCGCCGGTCGGGGAGCTGGAGGCCCGCCTCGACACGTTGTTCAGCGATACCTATCACGCACTGCTTGCCGTGCCGTCGCCGGCACCGGAGCAAGGCACGGCGCCGCCGTTGCGGCCACAGCTGGTAACGCAGGACGAGTCGATCGACGACCTGTTCAACGCCGCATTCGACGATGCCTTCGCGGAACCGCCGCTGACGCAGGCCTCCGTGCCGCAACCGGCGCCGGCAGCGCCGCCCGAATCCCCGGCGGAACCGCAAGCGCATGGTCCGGCGCCGGCCGGCGCGGCGGAAGCAGGACCGGCCGATGCGCCGGACGTGCAGGCAATGCCGCTGCCCGAGCCCGAACCGGCGCTGCCGGCCGTGGCGGACGAACTCGACCCCGATCTGCTGCCCGTGTTCCTGGAAGAGGGCGCCGACCTGCTGCCCCAGGTGGGTGCCGCGCTGCGCGCCTGGCAGCATGCGCCGGCCGACACCGCGCAGCCGGCCACGCTGCAGCGCGTGCTGCATACGCTGAAGGGCAGCGCGCGGATGGCCGGTGCCATGCGCCTGGGCCAGCATGCGCACGAGATGGAGACCCATGTCGAGGATATGGGCGACCCGGCGCCGGCCGCGTTCGAAGGCTTGCTGGCCCATTACGACCACGCGCTGCTGCTGTTCGAGCAATTGCAGCACCCGCCGGCCGCGGCGGGCGCCGCGCCGGCGGCCACCCCTGCCGACAGCGAGGCGGCGGCAACCCAGGCGCCACTGGTGCGCGTACGCGCCGACATCCTCGACCGCCTCGTCAACCAGGCCGGCGAGGTGGCGATCGCGCGCTCGCGCGTCGAAAACGAAGTGGCCGCGCTGCGCACCGCGCTGGCCGACTTCGAGGGCAACCTGGCCAGGCTGCGGCTGCAGCTGCGCGAAGTGGAGATGCAGGCCGAATCCCGGATTGCCTCGCAGATTGCCTCCCGGATCGCCACGCGGCCGCCGGCCGCCGGCGAGCGCGAATTCGATCCGCTCGAGTTCGACCGCTACACCCGGCTGCAGGAACTGACGCGGCTGATGGCCGAGAGTGTCGATGACGTGGCGTCGTTCCATGCCGGGCTGCTGCAGTCGGTGGACAGCGCCGGCGACGACCTGGCGCAGCAGGCGCGGATGACCCGCGAACTGCAGCGCGATCTGCTGCGCGTGCGGATGGTGCCGTTCGCCAGCATCGCCGAGCGGCTGTACCGCGTGGCACGGCAGGGTACCAAGGAATTGGACAAGCGCGTCAACCTGGATATCCGCGGCGGTTCCGTGGAGATGGACCGGAGCGTGCTGGAGCGGATGGCGGGCCCGTTCGAACACCTGCTGCGCAACGCGATCGTGCACGGTATCGAGCCGCGCGAGGCACGCACCGCCGCCGGCAAGCCCGAGACGGGCGAGGTGGTGGTGCAGGCCAGCCAGCAGGGCAACGAGATCGTGCTGGAATTTTCCGACGACGGCGCGGGGCTCGACCTCGGCCGCATCCGCTCCCGGGCACGCGAACGGGGCCTGTTGAACGAGACCGGGGAAGCCGGCGACGCCGGGCCCGCGGACGCGGACGTGGCGAACCTGATCTTCGAGCCCGGCTTTTCCACGGCCGACGCGCTCACCGAACTGGCCGGCCGCGGCGTGGGCATGGACGTGGTGCGCTCGGAGGCGCAGTCGCTGGGCGGCAGCATCGACATCCACACGGTGCCGGGGCAGGGCACGCGGTTCACGATCCGCCTGCCGCTGACACTGGCGGTGACCCAGGTGGTGCTGCTGTCCGCCGGTGGACGGACGCACGCCGTGCCCGCCGCGCTGGTGGAGCAGGTGCTGCAGGTGAAAGCCGCGGCGCTGGACGAAGCCGCCGGCCGCGTCGACGTGGCCGGCCAGGCATTGCCGCTGCATTACCTGCCGGCGCTGCTCGGCGATCCGCATGCCAGGCCGCCGGCGCAGCGGTCGGTGCCCGTGCTGGTGCTGCGTGCCGGGAGCGACCGCCTCGCCCTGCGCGCCGACGAAGTGCTCGGCAACCGCGAGGTGGTGGTGAAGAATACCGGGCCGCAGCTGGCCCGCGTGCCGGGCATCGCCGGCGCCACCGTGCTGGGCTCCGGCGAGATCGTGCTGATCCTGAACCCGGTCGTGCTGGTCCAGCACCTGGCGCAGCACGTGGCGCAGCAGCCGCGGCCGCGCATGCCGATACCGGCCCCGCATGCGTCGGCGGGCACCATCATGGTGGTCGACGATTCGCTTACCGTACGCAAGGTTACGCAGCGGTTGCTGGAGCGGGAAGGCTACACGGTGATGCTGGCGAAGGATGGCGTGGATGCGCTGGAGCAGATCGCCGCACGCAAGCCGGACCTGATGCTGGTCGATATCGAGATGCCGCGGATGGACGGCTTCGACCTGACGCGCCACGTACGCGCCGCTGCCGCCACGAGCGAGATCCCGATCATCATGATCACCTCGCGCAGCGCGGAAAAGCACCGCAGCCTTGCGCTGCAACTGGGCGTGAACGCATATTTCGGCAAGCCGTACCAGCAGACCGTGCTGCTGGGCGCGATCGCCGGGCTGCTGCCGGCGCGGGGAGCACCGGAGGAGGGGTGAGGGCGGAGCAAGCCCCGCCCTGGCCGGCGCGGCTTTGTGCCGCGTTATCCCGCAAACAGCTCCCGCCGGCCGTCCCGCTGCCGATTTCATCGCCAGGTCATATTAAAAAACTAAGCTTGCCCTCTTGCAGATAACCGGAGCAAGCATGACCTCATTCATTTCGCGCCGCCGTTTCCTTTCCCAGGGCGGGGTGCTGGCGGGCGGTTCGGCACTGGGCGGATCCCTGCTGTTGCAAGGCTGCGGCGGCAGCCATGCGGCAATCGGCGTCAGCGACAGCGAACGCCCCAAGATGCCGTCGGGCATACAGTTCGGCGACATCACGGACAACAGGGCGATCATCTGGAGCCGCAGCGACCGCAACGCGCAGATGATCGTCGAATACGATACCAGCGAGCGTTTCAGCAATGCCAGCCGTATCGCCGGCCCCTATGCCAGCGACGCCACCGATTTCACGACCCGTGTCGACCTGAGCGGCCTGCCCGCAGGGCAGACGGTATTCGTGCGCGTGCGCTACGTGGACCCCGACAATTCGAGAATCGAAAGCGAAACCTTGTCCGGCCAGTTCCGGACCACGCCGGCGGCTGGCGCCACCCGGGCGGTGCGCTTTCACTGGAGCGGCGACCAGTGCGGCCAGGGCTGGGGCATCAACACCGATTTCGGCGGCATGAAGATCTATGAAGCGATGCGCCTGCGCGACCCGGATTTTTTCGTCCACAACGGCGACACGATCTATGCCGATGGCCCGATCCTGGCCCAGGTGACGGCGGAGAACGGTCAGATCTGGCGTAACCTGGTCACGGAAGAGGTGAGCAAGGTGGCGGAAACGCTGAAGGAATACCGGGGCCGCCATGCCTACAACATGATGGATGCGAACTTCCGCAAGTTCGCCGCCCAGGTGCCGCAGGTCTGGCAATGGGACGATCACGAGGTGACGAACAACTACAGCGCCGCCAAGGACCTGTCGGCCGACGCGCGCTACACGGAAAAGAGCATCGCCACCCTCACGGCCCGCGGCCGCCGCGCCTTCCTCGAATATGCGCCCATGCGCTATTACAAGCAAAGCGAACCGCAGCGCATCTACCGCGCCATTTCGCACGGCCCGCTGCTGGACGTATTCGTCGTGGACATGCGCAGCTACCGGGGGCCGAACAGCACCAACCTGCAAACCACGGAAGATGCCGGCTCGGCATTCCTGGGCAGCGAGCAGGTGGAATGGCTGATCGCCGGGCTGAAAGCCTCGACCGCGACCTGGAAAGTCATTTCCGCCGACATGCCGATCGGCCTGAACGTCGGCGACGGCAAGGATGCGCAGGGCAACGCGCTGTGGGAAGCGCTCGCCAACGGCAACGATGGCGTCCCGCTCGGCCGCGAACTCGAAATGGCCCGCTTGCTCAGCAGTATCAAGGCGGTTCCCAACGTGGTCTGGATCACCACCGACGTCCATTATTGCGCCGCGCACTATTACGACCCGGCAAAGGCACAGTTCACCAACTTTTCCCCGTTCTGGGAATTCGTTGCCGGCCCGATGAACGCCGGCGCCTTCGGCCCGGGCGTGCTCGACAAGACCTTCGGCCCGACCGCGGTATTTTCGAAAAGCCCGCTGATCCAGAACTCCTCGCCGTTTGCCGGCTACCAGTTCTTCGGCGAAGTCAACATCGACCCGCGGACGAAGGCGATGACGGTCGAACTGTTCAACCTCGACGGGGTATCGCAGTTCGCCCAGACGATACCGGCGGCGGGCGTCTGATTGTCACAAACCGTGGCTGCGGCGGCGCATTCCGGGCCGCCAGAAGGTCAGCCGCGTGCCTTGACGACTTCGAACCGCTCCAGCGTGCGCTGCCGTGCCTCGGCATGGTCGACGATGGGCGCCGGATAACCGTCCACGCCGCCGTGCAGCCACGGCGCGTGGATGGCCTTCGACGACAGTTCGCGCAGCGGCGGCAGGTGGAAGCGGATGAAGTCGCCATCCTTGTCGAACCGCTCCGACTGCGTGACCGGGTTGAAGATGCGGAAGAACGGCTGCGCGTCGCAGCCGCTCGAGGCGGCCCACTGCCAGCCGCCGTTGTTCGATGCCAGTTCGTAATCGTTCAGGCGCAGCGCGAAATAGGCTTCGCCGCGCCGCCAGTCGATGCCCAGGTCCTTGCACAGGAAGCTGGCGGTCACCATCCGCAGCCGGTTGTGCATGAAGCCGGTGGTATTCAGCTGCGCCATCGCGGCATCCACCAGTGGATAACCGGTGCGGCCTTCGCACCAGGCGGCGAACAGTTCATCGGCGGCCGGGCCGGTTTCCCACGCGACCCTGTCGTATGCGGGCTTGAACGACGCATGCACCACGTGCGGGTTGTGGAACAGGATCATCTGGTAGAAATCGCGCCATACGAGCTCGGAGAGCCACGTGGCGCCGCCTTCGCCCGCCTGGCCGCGCGCCGACAGTTGCAGCACCGTGCGCACCAGGTGCCGGATCGACACGGTACCGAAGCGCAGGTGCAGCGACAGGTGGGAGGTGCCGTCGCGTGCCGGGTAATCGCGTTCGGTGCCGTAGCCGGCCAGGCGCGGCAGGAACGCGTCGAACAGCGCGGCGCCGCCGCTCATGCCCGGCGTCACGCCGATATCGGCCAGGCCGGTGTCGTCGAAACCGATGTCTTGCAGCGAAAGCAACTGCGAGCGGCCGGGCGCGAACGCCGCCGCGTGCGGGTCGACCGGCCACGGCGCCAGGGCGTCGGGCTGCGCTTCCAGGCGCTTTCTCCATGCATTCCTGTAGGGCGTGAACACGCCGAGGGGCTTGCCGGCCTGCGACAGCACTTCGCTTTTCGCGAAGATCACCCCGTCCTTGAACAATCTTAATGAACGGCCAGCCGCTGCCAGCGCGTCGGCCACGCCGCCGTCGCGGGCGATGGCGGCGGGATCGTAGTCCTCGTTGGCGTACACGGCGGTAACGTCGAGCGCGTCCGCCAGGGCCGGAATTTCCGTACGGGCGTCGCCGTGCCGCACCAGCAGGTGCCCGCCGAGTGCTTCCAGTTCCGTCGCCAGTTCGGCCAGCGATGCATGGATGAACGCAACGCGCCGGTCATCGCGCGGCAACCCATCCAGGATCGGACGGTCGAAGATGAAGACACAGAAGACGGGGGAATCGCCGTTCCGTGCCGACGCCGCGCCCGCCAGCAGCGCGTGATGCAGGGCGGCATGGTCGAAGGCGCGCAGGTCGCGGCGAAACCACACAAGGATGCCGCGGGAGTTGGATTTGCTTTCGTGCATGTTCAGGCTCAAGTCGGGGAACGAATTATTGCTTACCATCAGTTTATAGAGCGCCACCGTGGTTTGGATGGCCGTTCCGGCAATTCATAGTAAACTGTCGATGTGGCGGCAGTTTCCGCCCGTCATTGAATAAGTATCAAGCAAGCAACCAAGCAACAACAGTCCAGCGAAGAGAGACGCTTATGAAAAAGAGCAAAGTAAGCAAACCGCTACCTGTGCCCGGGCTGTTACAGGATAGCGGGTCCCCGCTGCACGAGATGGAATCGAAGGAATCGTTTGCGACGCCCGCGCTGAACCTGGCAAACCACTTCCTGATCGCGATGCCGTCGATGCAGGATCCCGTATTCGGCGGCACGGTCGTCTATGTCTGCGAGCACAACGAGAACGGCGTGCTCGGCGTGGTCATCAACAAACCCACCGACATGACGATGGAAGTGCTGTTCGAGCGCATCGACCTGGAAGTGACGGCCGGCGGCGACGGGATGACTTCCAGGCCGATCATGTTCGGCGGCCCCGTGCAGGACGACCGCGGCTTCGTGCTGCACACGCCCGGCACACGTTACTCGTCGTCGCTGACGGTGACCGACGAGGTGGCGTTCACCACGTCGATCGACGTGCTGGAAGCCGTCGCCAAGGGCTCCGGGCCGCAGCGCATGCTGGTATCGATCGGCTATTCGGGCTGGAGCCCGGGCCAGCTCGAGGACGAGATCAGCCGCAACGGCTGGCTGACGGTCGATGCCGATCCGGCCGTGCTGTTCGAGGTGCCGATCGAAGAGCGTTACGTGGCCGCGATGAAACTGCTGGGCATCGATCCGTTGATGCTCACTTCCGAAGCGGGTCATGCATAGTTCAATCCAGGCGCCGCAAACCCTGTTCGGCTTCGACTTCGGCATCAAACGTATCGGTGTAGCGATGGGCAACACGATGATCGGCCAGGCCAGCCCGCTGGCGGTCATCGAGTCCATCGACAATCAATCGCGCTTCGCGGCAATCCAGGCCCTGATCGACAAGTGGGGCCCGACGCAATTCATCGTCGGGCTGCCGCTGTATCCGGACGGCGCCGAACACGAGATGACGGCGCGCTGCCGCCGCTTCGCCAACCAGCTGCACGGCCGCTTCGGCATCCCCGTCGAGCTGGTCGACGAACGCTATTCCTCAGCGGTGCTGTCCGCCAAGCGCGGCGAGCTGATCGACGACCGCGCCGCCGCCGTCATCCTGCAACAGTATTTCGACCAACATACCAATTGACCATGTCCCTTATTGATCCCACTCAGCTGGATGCCGAGGCGCTGTACGCCGCGCTGCTGGACCAGGTGAAGGCCGGCCTGGCCGGCGCGCACGAGCCGGCGATCGTCGGCATCCATTCCGGCGGCGCCTGGCTCGCCGAACGCCTTGCCCAGGATCTCGGCATGAGCGAGCGCTGTGGCGTGCTCGACGTTTCCTTCTACCGCGACGATTACGCGAAGAAGGGCCTGCCGGCGGACGTGAAGCCGACCAATATCGGCTTCGACGTGGCCGGCGCCACGATCCTGCTGGTGGACGACGTGCTGTACACGGGCCGCACCACGCGCGCCGCGATCAACGAACTGTTCGACTATGGCCGTCCGGCGCGCATCCTGCTGGCCGCGCTGGTCGACCGCGGCGAGCGCCAGTTGCCGGTGGCCGCCGATTTCGTGGCCGCACATACCCGCGTCGCGCCCGGCCAGGCGCTGCGCCTCCAGCAGGGGGCGGACCGACGATTCAACCTGACCATCGAACACGAATCCGCGTAAATATCCATGCTTAATCCGCAACTGAACAAACACGGCGAGCTGCAGCACCTGCTGTCTACCGAAGGCCTGCCGAAGGCCATCATCAACCAGATCCTCGACACCGCGAGCTCTTTCGTCAGCGTGTCCGACCGCGAGGTGAAGAAGGTGCCGCTGCTGCGCGGCAAGAGCGTGTTCAACCTGTTCTTCGAGAACTCCACGCGCACCCGCACCACGTTCGAGATCGCATCGAAACGCCTGTCGGCGGACGTGATCAACCTGAACATCTCGGCATCGTCCGCCAGCAAGGGCGAATCGCTGCTGGACACGATCGACAACCTGGCCGCCATGCATGCCGACATGTTCGTGGTGCGCCACGCGCAGTCCGGCGCACCGTACCTGATCGCCAAGCACCTGCAGGACACGAAGCAGAACCACGTGCACGTGGTGAACGCGGGCGACGGCCGCCATGCCCACCCCACGCAGGGCCTGCTGGACATGTACACCATCCGGCACTACAAGAAGGATTTCACCAACCTGCGCGTGGCGATCGTGGGCGACATCCTGCACAGCCGCGTGGCGCGTTCGGATATCCACGCGCTGACGACGCTGGGCGTGCCGGAGATCCGGGCGATCGGGCCGCACACGCTGCTGCCGGGGGGGCTGGAGCAGCTGGGAGTGCGCACGTTCACCAACATGGACGAAGGCCTGAAGGATGTCGACGTGATCATCATGCTGCGCCTGCAGAATGAGCGCATGAGCGGCGCGCTGCTGCCTTCGGCGCAGGAATACTTCAGGAGCTATGGCCTGACGCCCGAGCGCCTGGCGCTGGCCAGGCCGGATGCGATCGTGATGCACCCGGGCCCGATGAACCGCGGCGTGGAAATCGATTCGGCGGTGGCCGATGGCCCGCAGGCGGTGATCCTGCCGCAGGTCACGTTCGGGATCGCGGTGCGGATGGCCGTGATGAGCATTGTCGCAGGGACCCAGGGATAAAAAGGCAAATGAGCGCAGGAATGAGCAATCTTCATATCAAGAACGGCCGCGTGATCGATCCGGCCAACGGCGTGGACGCGGTGCAGGACCTGTACATCGTCGACGGCAAGGTGGCCGCGCTGGGCACGGCGCCGGAAGGTTTCGGCGCGGCGCGCACGATCGACGCCACCGGCCTCGTGGTGGCTCCGGGCCTGGTGGACCTGGCGGCGCGCCTGCGCGAGCCGGGCTACGAATACAAGGCCACGCTGGAATCGGAAATGCAGGCGGCATTGCATGGCGGGGTGACGAGCCTGGTCTGCCCGCCGGACACGGACCCGGTGCTCGACGAGCCGGGCCTGGTGGAAATGCTGAAGCACCGCGCGCGCAGCCGCAACGGCGCGCATGTGCATCCGCTGGGCGCGCTGACGATGGGCCTGAAAGGCGAGGCGTTGACGGAAATGGCCGAGCTGACCGACGCCGGCTGCATCGGCTTCGCACAGGCCGAGATGCCGGTCACCGACACCAACGTGCTGCTGCGCGCCCTGCAATACGCGAAGACGTTCGGCTATACCGTGTGGCTGCGCCCGCAGGATGCGTACATCGGCAAGGGCGGCGTGGCGCACAGCGGGCCGCTGGCCTCGCGCCTGGGCCTGTCCGGCGTGCCGGTGATGGCGGAAACCATCGCGCTGCACACGATCTTCGAACTGGTGCGCTCGACCGGCGCCAGGGTGCACCTGTGCCGGCTGTCCTCGGGCGCGGGCCTGGAACTGGTGCGGGCGGCCAAGGCGGAGGGCCTGCCGGTCACCTGCGATGTCGGCGCGCACCACGTGCACCTGACCGATGCGGACATCAATTTCTTCGACCCGAACGCGCGCGTGACGCCGCCTTTCCGCACCCAGCGCGACCGCGACGCGATCCGCGCGGCGCTGGCGGACGGCACGGTCGATGCGATCTGCTCGGACCATACGCCCGTCGACGACGATGAGAAACTGCTGCCGTTCGCCGAGGCGTCGCCGGGTGCCACGGGCCTGGAACTGCTGCTCTCACTGGCGCTGAAGTGGGGCGAGACGCTGTCGCACAATGGCGGCAACGGCAACGATCACCTGTTCAAGGTGCTGCAGCGGGTCACGTCCGACCCGGCCCGCGTGGCCGGCCTGGATGCCGGCCACCTGCGCGTAGGCGCCGCGGCCGACGTGGTGCTGTTCGACCCGGCCGACCGCTGGCTGGTGGAAGCATCCGCGCTGGCGAGCCAGGGCAAGCACACGCCGTTCCTCGGCTACGAAATGCCGGGCAAGGTGCGGGCGACCATCGTGGCCGGCCGGGTCGCGTACGAACGGAAGGCCGCCTGAGTCGATGATTCTTGCCTTGCGCATTGCGCGGCTCGTCTTCCACCTGCTGTCCGGCATGGCGATCTGCGCACTGTTCTTCCCGTGGATCGACCGTGAGGCACGCGAGATCCACATCCGCCGCTGGTCGCGCCACCTGCTGGGCATCTGCAACGTGCACGTGCAGATCACCGGCGGCAGCGCGGCGCCGCGCGCCCAGGCCCTCGTGGTTGCCAACCACGTGTCGTGGCTGGATATCTTCGTGCTGAACGCGCTGTATCCATGCCGCTTCGTGGCCAAGGCCGAGATCCGTTCATGGCCGCTGGCCGGCTGGCTGGTCGAGCAGGCCGGCACCGTGTTCATCGCGCGCGGCAACCGGCGCGACTTGCGCCGCGCGTTCGAAGGGCTGGTGACGGCGCTGAAAACCGGCGAGCGCGTGGCGTTCTTCCCGGAAGGAACCACCTCGCCGCAGGGCACGCTGCTGCCGTTCCATGCCAACCTGTTCGAGGCGGCGGTGGATGCGAAGTCGCGGGTGCAGCCATACGCGATCCGCTACATCGACCACGAACGCAAGCCGCATCCTTCGGTGGAATTCATCGGCGACATGACATTCGCGCAGAGCGTGGTGGCGATCCTGTCCGGCAAGCCGATCCACGCCCGGGTCACGATCCTGCGTTCGATGAAATCGGAAGGCATCAACCGGCGTGAACTCGCCGAGCGTTCCTACCAGGCGATCCGCGAGGCACTCGGCATCGCGGTCCCGGAAGAGCAGCCGCCTTCGGAAGCGGACGAGGAGCCCGGCAAGGACGATGTCTGGCACCGGAAGGGCGGCTGACAGGAGTTCTCAGGCAGCCGCTCAGCCTTTTCCCTTGGCGCGCTGGAACTCGGGGCACTCCACCTGCAGCAGCGAACGGTCGTCCAGGCACACGGCCGACAGCTGCCCGCCCCACACGCAGCCGCTGTCGAGCGCGATGTAGGAGGGCGTGATGCGCAGCCCCAGCGCCGACCAGTGGCCGAATACCACGGTCACGTCCTGCGTGCGGCGGCCGGGCACGTCGAACCACGGCATCAGCCCGGTAGCGGCGTCGACGCTGGCGCTTTCCTTCAGCTTGAAATCCATCTCGCCATCGGCACTGCAAAAGCGCATCCGGGTCAGCGCGTTGACGATGCAGCGCAGCCGCGCCGTGCCGCGCAGGTCGTCGTCCCAGCGGTCCGGCTGATTGCCGTACATCCCGGCCAGGAACCCGGCCCATTCCGGTCCGCGCAGCGCCGCTTCCACCTCGCCCGCCAGCGCGATCGTCTGCTGCGCACTCCATTGCGGCAGCACGCCGCCATGCACCAGCAGGTGGTTTTTCGTATGGATCGCGAGCGGGCGTTCGCGCAGCCAGTGCAGCAGGGCTTCGCGGTCGGGGGCGGCAAGGATGGTGTCGAGCGTATCGGAACCCGATTCCGGACGAATGCCGTTCGCCACGGCGAGCAGGTGCAGGTCGTGGTTGCCCAGTACTGCATCGATGCGGCCGCCGCTGCCTTGTGCCAGCGCCTGCACGTAACGCAGCGTGGACAGCGAATCCGGGCCGCGGTTGATCAGGTCGCCACAGAACAGGATGGCTGGCGGCTCTGCGCCATGTTCCCGTTCCAGGATATGCTCTACGAGCTCGACTGTCTCAGCGTGGCATCCCTGCAGGTCCCCGATCGCATATGTCCGCATACCGCTCCATCGTTGGCCGCGGCAATGACAGGCCGTGGCGCTCTTCCCATGTCCGTCGGGATTGTTAAAAATTTACTTCCAGGACAGGGATACTAAATGATTTTCGTGACCCGCGGGGCCGGGTTTACCCCCTTGCATTGTGACCGCATCGGTCGTGCGATCGGATAAAGCGGGTGCGCAATCGCACCAGGCTGGCGCGGACCGGCAACCCGAGCCATCCGGCACCACGCCGGAATGCCGCACGTCATCGCCGTCTGTAGTTGCCTGGATGTATCGAATGGTAAGCAGCCCGGGGCTATCGGGCGAGTGGAGGTAGAATCCCGGCGCCTTCTCGCGGCGGTGCTGGATGACCGCTATTTTCCAGTTTCCTCTTATTAATCCGGTACAATCGCTGGTTGGCATGCAGACAATGCCCGTTGCTGCAGTGCGGTATCGCCCGACCACCGACCGATTTTCGACTACATGTTTTCTTTCCTTGTGAGTTTTGTCGCTTCAGCCTTGCTGACCTTATTGGTCATCAAGGAGTCGCGGCTGCACGGGCCCGCGCTGGACGCCGATTTCAACGGCGTGCAGAAAGTGCATGCGCACAGCGTTGCCCGGATCGGCGGGCTGTCGATCTTTCTGGCCGTGGCACTGTCGGCCTGTATTTCCGTATGGCGCGTGCCGGCGCTGACAACATGGATGCTGTCGCTGATGGCGTGCAGCGCGTGCGCATTCGTCGGCGGCATTGTCGAGGATTACACCGGACGGGTATCGGCTTCCCGGCGCCTGGTACTGACGATGGTCGCGGCATTGCTCGGCTATTATCTGCTCGATGCCCGGATCGACCGCATCGACTGGATCGATGCGGTCTGGTCATTGCCATATATCTGGCTGACATTGCCCCTGACCGTATTATCGGTGGCCGGTATTGCCAACGCCGTCAATATCATCGACGGATTTAACGGCTTGGCTAGTGTTGTCACGATATGCATGCTGCTTTCCCTCGGTTATGTAGCATTGCAGGTGAATGATATGTTCGTGCTGGTCGCGGCGCTGATGGTGGCCGGCGCTACCGCGGGCTTCCTGATCTGGAATTATCCGGTCGGCCTGATATTCCTCGGCGATGGCGGCGCCTACTTTATCGGCTTCATGCTTGGCGAACTGGCACTATTGCTGGTGATGCGCAATCCGCAAGTATCGACCTGGTATGCGGCATTGCTGCTGATCTACCCGGCATTTGAAACATTGTTTTCCGTGTACCGCCGCATGTTCATTCGCGGCAAGTCGCCGGCGATGCCGGACGGTATCCATCTGCACAGCCTCATTTTCCGGCGCGTGGTGCAATGGGCCGTGGGGCACAAGGATGCCCGCGCACTGATGCGCCGCAATTCATTGACGTCGCCTTACCTCTGGATGTTTTCACTGATGGCCGTAATACCCGCGACGGTATTCTGGCGCTATACGGGCGTGCTGATGCTGTTTTGCCTGCTGTTCATTATCAGCTATGTCTGGTTATATGTGCGGATCGTTCGATTCAAAGCGCCACGCTGGATGATTCGCCACAAAAAAAACCAGTAATTTTCGAACTTGGTGTATATTTCGCACAGAAACAAGCTCCCTTACATTCTCATGAAGGAATAGACAATGGATCTGTCGAATCTGTCGGCGTCGGAATTACGCAATCTGCAGGAACAACTGAAGCGCGAGCTGAAAAAACGCGAATCGCAGGACTTGCAGCAGGCAAAGGACGAGATTTTCGCAATTGCCCAGCGCGTGGGCTTGCCTTTGAAAGACCTGATCGCCACCAATTCACGCGGCAAAGGCGGCACCGTGGCTGCCCGCTTCCGCAATCCGGGCGACGCCGGCCAGCAATGGACCGGCCGCGGCCGCCAGCCGAAATGGGTGAAGGACTGGGTCGATTCCGGCAAGTCGATCGACGACCTGCGTATTTAAACAGGACCTCGATAACCTGTTGCGCAACGCCAGCCGCCGGTCTGCGGTATTCCGTAGCGGCGGAACGGCTGTATCAAGCGGCCGTGCCAAAGTACGGTTCCGGTCCTCAGTGAGGTCTGACATTGCTCGGTACGGCTTCTCGAGGCATCGAGGCACCACGTCAAAAGCAAGGGCCTGGCGAGCGCGAAAACCGGCGCGAGAACAGGCTGTTGTAAACGGCCAGAGCGCGTGATCCGATGGTGCGGGGCAGCAGGGACACTTGCCTGCCGCCCGCATCGCACTTACTATACCGGTTGTTTCCATTTTACAAAGCCGGCTGCCCACTCAGCCCGGGCTCCCGACATTCATGGTCTCCCTCTCGAAATCCATCTTCAAAGCGTACGACATCCGCGGCATCATCGATAACACCCTCGACGAAGGCGTAGCCCGCCAGATCGGCCACGCCTTCGGCGCGGCCGCGCTGGCCAAGGGCGAGCGCAGTGTCGTGATCGGCCGCGACGGCCGCCTGTCCGGTCCGGCACTGGCGGCCGCGCTGGCCGAAGGCCTGCGGGCCGCCGGCGCCGACGTCATCGACCTGGGCGTGGTCGCCACGCCAATGGTCTACTTCGGCACCAATGTGCTGGAAACAAAGTCCGGCATCATGGTCACCGGCAGCCACAACCCGCCCGACTACAACGGTTTCAAGATGGTGCTGGCCGGCGAAGCGATCTACGGCGACGCGATCACGGGCCTGTACGACCACATCGCCAGCGGCACCCTGGAGGCGGCCGCGCAGCCGGGCGGCTACCGCACGCACGATATCCGCGCCGCCTACCTGGAACGCATCATCGGCGACGTGAAGATCGCGCGGCCGATCAAGATCGCCGTCGACTGCGGCAACGGCGTGGCCGGCGCGTTCGCGGGCGACCTGTATCGCGGCATGGGCTGCGAAGTGATCGAGCTGTTCTGCGAAGTGGACGGCAATTTCCCGAACCACCACCCGGACCCGGCGCACCCGGAAAACCTGCAGGATCTGATCCGCGCGCTGCAGGAGAGCGATGCCGAAATCGGCCTGGCCTTCGACGGCGACGGCGACCGCCTGGGGCTCGTCACCAAGGACGGCCAGATCATCTATCCGGACCGCCAGATGATGCTGTTCGCGGCCGACGTGCTGTCGCGCGTGCCGGGCGAGCAGATCCTGTACGACGTGAAGTGCACGCGCCACCTGGCGCCGTACATCGAGAAATCGGGCGGCAAGCCGCTGATGTACAAGACCGGCCACTCGCTGGTGAAGGCCAAGCTGAAGGAAACCGGCGCCCCGCTGGGCGGCGAAATGAGCGGCCACATCTTCTTCAAGGAACGCTGGTACGGCTTCGACGACGGCCTGTACGCCGGCGCGCGCATGCTGGAAATCCTCACGAAGGAACAGGATCCGTCCGCGCTGCTGAACGCGCTGCCGCAGTCCGACAGCACGCCGGAACTGCACCTGCACCTGCAGGAAGGCGAAAACTTCGCGCTGATGGACAAGCTGCGCGCGGACGCGACCTTCCCCGGCAATGAACGCATCATCACGATCGACGGCCTGCGTGTCGAGTATGCCGACGGCTTCGGCCTGGCGCGTTCGTCCAACACCACGCCGGTGATCGTGATGCGCTTCGAAGCCGAATCGCCGGAAGCGCTGGCTCGCATCCAGGGCCAGTTCCGCGACGTGATCCTGACGGCGAAGCCGGACGCGCAACTGCCGTTCTGATCCGCCTGTCAGATGAACATCCTGCTGGTGCGCGTCTCCTCGCTGGGAGACGTGCTGCACAACATGCCCATCGTGGCGGACATCCGCCGCCACTTTCCCGGTGCGAACATCGACTGGGTGGTGGAAGAGGGGTATGTCAGCCTCGTGCGTCTCAATCCCGAAGTGCGCAACATCATTCCGTTCGCGCTGCGGCGCTGGCGCAAGAACCTCGGCGACAAGGCGGTACGCGCCGAGGTCAAGGCGTTCTTCCGCCGCGTGCGCGAGGTCGAGTACGACTACGTGTTCGACACGCAGGGCCTGCTCAAGACCGGCGTCATCATGGGCGCCGCCCGCGTCAGGAAGGGACGTAAAGGCGAAGGCGGGCAGAAAGTAGGCCTGGCGAACGGCAGCGAAGGCTCCGGCTACGAAGGCATCTCGCGCATTTTTCATACGAAAAGCATTCCGCTCGATCCGCGCACGCACGCGGTGGCGCGCGGCCGCCTCGTCGTCGGCGCCGCGCTGGGCTATGCGGTGGACACGCCGGCCGATTTCGGGCTGCCCGAAATAGCGGTCGACGAACCGCGGCCGGACTGGCTGCCGCCCGGCCCCTATGCGGTGTATTTCCATGGCACCGCGCGCGACGCAAAGAAGTGGGCGCCGGCCAACTGGATCGCATTGGGCCGTGAACTGGCGCCGATGACGATCCTGCTGCCGTGGGGCTCGCCGAAAGAAAAAGCGGAAGCCGAAGCGCTGGCCGCCGCGATGCCGAACGCGCGTGTCCTGCCGAAGCTGTCGATGGCGGACGCGGTGATGCTGGCACGCCGCGCCGCGCTCGCGGTAGGCGTCGACACGGGCCTGACCCACATCGCCGCGGCATTCAGCCGGCCGGTCGTGGAGATCTACTGCGATTCGCCGCGCTGGAAAACGGAAGGCAACTGGTCGCCGAAGATCATCAACCTGGGCGACCGGGGCAATCCGCCGTCCGTGGCCGACGTGGCGGCGGCCGCCAGGAGCCTGCTGTGATGGTGCCTGCTTGAGCCGGTTTCTTTATACATTGATGTGGCGCCTGGCGCTGCCGCTGGTGCTCGCGCGCCTGTGGTGGCGCGGGCGGCAGGAACCGGGATACCGGCAATTCTGGAACGAGCGCCTGGGCATCTATGGGCGCCGGGCCGCCAACGACGAGCCGCTGACGATCTGGGTGCACGCCGTCTCCGTCGGCGAGACGCGCGCCGCCGAGCCGCTGGTGGAGGCGCTGCTCAAGCGCCATCCCCGCGGTCGCATCCTGCTCACGCACATGACACCGACCGGCCGTGCCACCGGCAAGAGCCTGTTCGGCAAGCATGGCGCGCGGGTCGTGCAATCCTACCTGCCGTATGACCTGCCGGCACTGGTGCAGCGCTTCATCGCCCATTTCGAGCCGCGCATCTGCATCCTGATGGAAACCGAGGTATGGCCGAACCTGATCGCGGGCTGCAAGCGGCGCAACGTGCCGGTGGTGCTCGCCAATGCGCGGTTGTCCGAACGGTCGCTGCGCAAGGCGCGCAAGCTGGGCCGGCTGATGGCCGACGCTGCGCGCGGCATTTCGCTGGTGGCCGCGCAGACCGAAGACGATGCCGCCCGCGTGCGTGCGCTCGGCGTGGCCAACGTGGCCGTCACCGGCAGCATCAAGTTCGACGTGGTGGTGTCGCCGGCCGCGCTGGCCACGGGCACGCAGCTGAAAAACCAGTTCGGGGCAGGGGGCATGCCCGCCCGTCCCGTGCTGCTGTGCGCCAGCACGCGCGAGGGTGAAGAAGAACCGATCCTCGATGCGTTCGGCACCGCGAACCTGCCCGGGAACACGCTGCTGCTGCTGGTGCCGCGCCATCCGCAGCGCTTCGATGCCGTCGAGGCGATGGTGCGCGAACGGGGCCTCGCCGTGCAGCGGCGCTCGGCGCTGGCGCAACCCGGGGCCCGCGTCGATGCGGCAACGCGCGTCGTGCTCGGTGATTCGATGGGAGAAATGTTCGCCTACTATGCCAGCTGCGACATCGCCTTCATCGGCGGCAGCCTGCAGCCGCTGGGGGGCCAGAACCTGATCGAGGCGGCGGCACTGGGCAAGCCGGTATTGATCGGCCAGCATACCTTCAATTTCGCGCAGGTGACCGAGGATGCCGTCGCCGCCGGCGGCGCATTGCGCATCGCCGATGCCGGCGACCTGATGGCGCACGCGGCCCGGCTGCTGGACGACGACGCCGCCCGCGCCGCGATGGGCCAGGCCGGCCTGGCGTTCGCCAACCGGCATCGTGGCGCCACCGCGCGCACGCTCGAATTGCTGCCGCCGCTGGCGGAATAAATCACCTAGAGCTCAGCCCGTGTCCACCCTGGGGTCAACCCCGAAATCGGACACGATCTCATCCATATTAATGTCGAGTTCGTGTCCAGAAACGGGGTTGACCCCGAGGTGGACACGGCCTCGGCCATGACGGATGTTCAATTCCCCAGGATGATGCTGGCGATGACCCCCGTGGCGATCGCGGTCAGCACATAATCGTTGCCGGTCTGCACCCAGTGGTGGCCGCGCGGCGGGGCGGAGAGGCGATGGGCGCGCCAGTTGTCGACCACGTACTGGCGGTTGCGATACTCGCTCGGCAGCCGGGCGCCCTTGCGCAGGTCGTGGCGCGGGCCGGCGCCGCGGTTGCGGTCGCCCCGGCCATCCTGCCGATAGTTGTAGCGGTCGTTGCGGCGGCCGTCGGCGTAGCGGTCGGGGCCGCGGTCGTCGCGGCGATCCGCGTCGTCGCGGCGATCGGAGCGGTCGCGCTGCTCGTAGCGGTCATTGCGGTCGCGGTCGCCGCGGTTATTGTCGTGACTATCGTGACGGTTCTGGGCCAGCGCGGCGGTGCCCGCGGCGAGCGTGGCCGCGAGCAGGGCGATCTTGATGAAACGTGTGTGCATGGCGTACTCCTGTAAGCGCCGGACGGGCCGGCATGGAAGGAGTATCGCCCTCGCCGGCGCGCACGTCTGTGCGCGCGCCAACGCCTGGCGGAATCAGGAAAACAGCAACGGCAGCTCCTGCGAGCGGCGCCGCAGCAACTGTTTCGCTTCCTCGTATTGCGGATAGACGCGGCCCACGTGGGCCCAGAAGCGCGGGCTGTGGTTCATCTCGAGGATGTGCGCCAGCTCGTGCGCCACCACGTAGTCGATCAGCGGCAGCGAGAAGAACATCAGTTTCCAGTTCAGCCGGATCGCGCGGCCCACCGTGCACGAGCCCCAGCGCGAATCGGCCGACGAGATCGACAGCGATGCGTACTGCACGCCCACGCGCGGCGCGAACAGGTCGAGCCGCTGCGCGAACAGGCCTTCGGCCTGCTGCTTGTACCAGTTCTTCACGCGTTCCCTGACCAGCAGCTCGGTAGCGCCCTGTACGAGCCCCAGCGACAGTTCATTGGTGGCCGGGTCGAATGTGGTGCGGTTGCGCGGCGCCACGTACATGCGCAGCGTGATGTCGCCGCCCAGGTAAGGCAGTGTCGCGCCATCCTTCCATTCCACCGGCGGCTTCTCGAGACGCGCGGCGCGCCGCTGGCGGCGGTCGTCCAGCTTCGACAGGATCCAGTTCTGCTTGGCGCGGATCGCGTTCTCGATGTCGGCCAGCGTGCAGCGCTTCGGCGCCGTCACGCGCAGGCCTTCGTCGTCGACCATGAAGCCGATCGAGCGGCGGGTGGACCTGCGCAGCGTGTATTCGAGGATGAAGCTGCCCACCAGGACCTGGCGGCGGTCCAGGCCATCGACCGGTGGCGTGACCGGGGAGGGATCGGGACGGCGCAGCGGCACCGGCGGGCGCAGGAGATTCACGGTGGCCGGAGCCGGCACCGGGAACGAGGATGCGGGAAACGGTAATGGGGGAGGGGGAAAATCCGCCGGCGCCGCGTCGTGGCTGGCGCCGCCGGCGAAAAGATCGAGTTGAAGGTCGGCCTGGGCGGCACCTTCGCCGCCGCTGTCGTTCCTCTCGCTGGCCTGGGTGCGTGTCTCTAGCCAGCGCTGTAGGCGTGGGGCGAAATGACGCGCATTTCTGATTCTATCCACTGTTCCACCTGTTCCATCATGCCGTCGGGGGTCTGTCCTTCGGACGATATCGGCTTGCCCACCGAAACCGTGATCTTGCCCGGATATTTGATAAACGAATTCTTTGGCCAGCACTCGCCGGAATTCACCGCGATCGGCACCACGGGTACGCCGGTATCGATCGCAAGGCGCGTGCCGCCGCTCTTGTACTTGCCCGCCTGGCCCACCGGGATGCGCGTGCCTTCCGGGAACATGATAATCCATTGGCCGTCTTTCAGGCGACGCTTTCCATGTGCGACCACCATCCGGAACGCATTCTTGCCCTGCTTGCGATCGATCGGGATCATGCGCAGCAGCGCGATGCCCCAGCCGAAGAACGGGATGTACAGGATCTCCTTCTTGAACACGAAGACCAGGGGGCGCGGCAGGTTCGCCAGCAGGAAGATCGTTTCCCATGCCGACTGGTGTTTCGACAGCACGATGGCCGGACTGTCGGGGAAGTTCTCGTAGCCCTTGAATTCGTAGCGGATGCCGCAGACGACCTTCGCCAGCCAGATCACGAACACGTTCCAGCGCGACGTGACGTAGTAGCGCTTGTTGTAAGGCAGCGGCGCCGCCAGCATGCAGACGAACGACCAGATCACCGTGGCGATGGCCATCACCACGGTAAACACGAGGGAACGCAGGAACAGGAAGGCTTTACGCAACGCGGTACTCCAATGATTTCAGGGCGGTCCAGCTTTTACAGCGTGGGGTTTTTCAGGATGTGCTGCACCGTGGCCGCCAGGTCGGGGAAGGTCAGCGTGCCGGGTGGCAGGCCGCCGGTCACCTCGGTTTTCTCGCCCTTGCCGGTACGGACCAGGAACGGCACGCAGCCGCTGATGAAGCCCGATTGCAGGTCGCGCAGCGAATCGCCCACCGTGGGCACGCCTTTCAGGCTCACCTGGTAGCGCTTCGAGATCTCGGCGAACATGCCGGGCTTCGGCTTGCGGCAATCGCAGTTGTCGGCCGCCGCGTGCGGGCAGAAAAACACCGCGTCGATGTCCGCGCCCACCTGCAGGGCGAGGCGGTGCATCTTGGCGTGGATCGCGTTCAGCGTGGTGATGTCGAACAGCTGCCGCGCAATGCCCGACTGGTTCGAGGCGATCACCACGCGGTAGTTCGCCTGGTTCAGCCGGGCGATCGCTTCCAGCGAGCCGGGAATGGGAATCCACTCGTCGGGGGACTTGATAAAGTCCGGCGAATCGTGGTTGATCACGCCATCCCGGTCCAGGATGATCAGTTTCGGCTGCGGCATCGATGCAATCCCTTATGCGGCCAGCTTCGAGATGTCCGCAACGCGGTTCATCATGCCGTGCAGCGACGACAGCAGCGCGAGGCGGTTGTTGCGCAGCGCGATATCGTCGGCCATCACCATCACGTCGTTGAAGAACGCGTCAACGTCGTCGCGCAGCTGCGCCAGCGTCATCAAGGTGCCGGTGAAGTCGCCGGCCGCGAACGCCGCGTCGACTTCGGGCTGCACGCGCGCGACGGCGGCGGCCAGGTTATTCTCCGCCTCGTCCTGCAGCAGCGCCGGGTTCACCGTGGTGGCCTGCGCCAGCGCCGCCTCGTTCTTCTTGAGGATGTTGGTGATGCGCTTGTTGGCGGCGGCCAGCGAGCCCGCTTCCGGCAGGGAAGCGAATGCCTGCACAGCTTCCAGGCGCTGGACGATGTCGTCCAGGCGGTCCGGATTCTGCGCCACCACGGCTTCGATCTCGTTCGGCGTGAAGCCGCGCTCGCGCAGGATGCCGCGCAGGCGGTCCAGCATGAACGCGGTCGCCTCGGCGGTCGGATCCTTGAAGTTCGGCACGGCGGAGAACTGCGCCACGGCATCGGCCAGCAGTTCCGAGATCGCCAGCGGCAGGCGCTTCTCGATCAGCATGCGCAGGATGCCCAGCGCGTGGCGGCGCAGCGCGAACGGATCCTTGTCGCCGGTGGGCTGCAGGCCGATGGCCCAGATGCCGACCAGCGTTTCGAGCTTGTCGGCCAGCGCCACGGCGGTGCCGGTCTGCGTGGACGGCAGCGCATCGCCGGCGAAGCGCGGCTGGTAGTGCTCGGAAGCGGCCAGCGCCACTTCCTCGTTCTCGCCGTCATGACGCGCGTAGTACGTGCCCATGATGCCTTGCAGCTCGGGGAACTCGCCCACCATGTCGGTCAGCAGGTCGGCCTTCGACAGGCGCGCCCCGCGTTCGGCGAGGGCAACATCGGCGCCCAGGCGTCCGGCGATGGCCGTTGCCAGCGCGGTTACGCGGTCGCTGCGCTCGGCCTGGGTGCCCAGCTTGTTGTGGTACACGACATTCTTCAGCAGCGGCAGGCGCGATGCCAGCGTCTTCTTCTTGTCCTGCTCGAAGAAGAATTTCGCATCGGACAGGCGCGGGCGCACCACGCGTTCGTTGCCGCCCACGATCGCCTGCGGCGTATCGGTGGCGATGTTCGAGACGATCAGGAAGCGCGAGCGCAGCTTGCCGTTGGTGTCCGTCAGCGCGAAGTATTTCTGGTTGGTCTGCATCGTCAGGATCAGGCATTCCTGCGGCACGGCCAGGAATTCGTCCTCGAAGCGGCATTCATACACCACCGGCCATTCGACCAGCGACGCCACTTCCTCCAGCAGCGCCTCGGGCATCAGCACCTGGTCGTCGCCGGCCTTGGCCAGCAATCCGGCGCGGATCTGCTCCTTCCGCGCTTCGAACGACGGGATGACCTTGGCCTTTTCCACCAGCGTGTCGGCGTACGCATCGGCGTGCGACACGGTGACGGCGCGCTGGCCCGGCGCCGTCAGGAAGCGGTGGCCCTGGGTGACGTTCGATGCGGTCAGGCCCAGCAGCGTCAACGGCAGCACGGTGTCGCCGAACAGCGCGATCACGCTGTGCGCCGGGCGCACGAACTGCACGGTGGCGCCATCCGGACGCTGGTAGCTCATCACCTTCGGGATCGGCAGTTTGGCCACCGAGTCTTCCAGCGCGGCCTGCAGGCCGGTCACCAGTTGCGAGCCCGGCGCGGTATACGTGTGGAAGAACGATTCGGCCTTGCCGTCCTGCGCGCGTTCCAGGTCGGCGACCTGCAGGTCGGGGAAGCCCAGCGCGGCCAGCTTCTTCGCCAGCGGCGCGGTCGGATTGCCTTCCTTGTCCAGTGCCACCGTCACCGGCAGCACTTTTTCGCGGATCGATTTGTCCGGCGACACGTCGCGCACCTTCGTAATGGAAACGGCCAGGCGGCGCGGCGTGGCGTACGACGTGGCGACGCTGTCTTCTTCCAGGAAGTCGCGCGATTTCAGGCCATTGAAGATGCCGGCGGCGAATGCGGCGCCCAGCTTGGACAGCGCCTTCGGCGGCAGTTCTTCGGTCAGCAGTTCGATCAGGAGAGTTTGAGTCATGTTGGTATTCTTAAGCTTTGTCGGCCATCGGGAAGCCGAGGCGTTCGCGGGAGTCGTAATAGGCTTGCGCCACCAGGCGCGACAGCGTGCGCACGCGGCCGATGTAGGCGGCGCGCTCGGTGACCGAGATCGCGCCGCGCGCATCGAGCATGTTGAAGCTGTGCGACGCCTTCATGATCTGCTCGTAGGCCGGCAGCGTGAGCTGCAGCTCGACCAGGCGCTTGGCTTCCGACTCGTGGTTCGCGAACTGGGCGAACAGCAGCTCGGTGTTGGCGTGCTCGAAGTTGTAGGTCGACTGTTCCACTTCGTTCTGGTGGAACACGTCGCCGTACTTCAGGACTTTCTTCTGGCCGTTCTCTTCCCATTCCGTCCACACCAGGTCGTAGACGTTTTCCACGCCCTGCAGGTACATGGCCAGCCGCTCGATGCCGTAGGTGATCTCGCCCAGCACCGGCTTGCAATCGAGGCCGCCCACCTGCTGGAAATAAGTGAACTGGGTGACTTCCATGCCGTTCAGCCAGACTTCCCAGCCCAGGCCCCAGGCGCCGAGCGTGGGGCTTTCCCAGTCGTCCTCGACGAAGCGCACGTCGTTCTGCTTCAGGTCAAGGCCCAGTGCCGCCAGCGATCCCAGGTACAGGTCGAGGATGTTTTCCGGCGCCGGCTTGAGCACCACCTGGTACTGGTAGTAGTGCTGCAGGCGGTTCGGGTTTTCGCCGTAGCGACCATCCTTCGGGCGGCGCGAAGGCTGCACGTAGGCGGCGCGCCAGGGCTCCGGGCCGATCGCGCGCAGGAAGGTGCCGGTGTGGAAAGTACCCGCGCCCACTTCCATGTCATAGGGCTGGAGCAGGGCGCAGCCCTGCTGGTCCCAGTAGGTTTGCAGGGTCAGGATGATTTGTTGGAATGTCAGCATCGTGTTCTTCTGTGGCGCGCGCGGCGCGAGAGCTTGAGTGTAAGCGGCGTTATGGGTTCGCCAAAAGGGCTCATTTTAGCGGTTTTTGCAACAGACAAGTAGAGATCAGGCGTTTGCTTTCCTGCGCCGGGACAGCAGCCAGGCCGCCAGCAGCGCGCCCGCGGCCAGCGCTATGAGCAGGCGGTTCTGCAGCACGATGTAGGGTGTGTCGCCCGTCATGCCCTGCACGGTGGCCTTCAGCACGCCCGCCTGGTAATACGGCAGGCTGGCCTGGATCGCGCCACGGCCGTCGATGACGACGGTGGCACCGTTGTTGGTGGCCGCCAGCATCGGGCGGCCCGTTTCCAGCGTGCGCATCTGCGAGATCTGCAGATGTTGCGGGATCGCCACCGATTCGCCGTACCAGGCCAGCTCGGAGACGTTCAGCAGGATCGTCGCGCGCGAGCCCGCATTTTTTCCATTGCTTAGCTGCGCCGCGATCTCCTCGCCGAAGTTGTTCTCGTAGCAGATGTTCGGCAGCACACGCTGGTCCTTCACGGCGAACGACGGCTGCAACGCCGCGCCGCTGGTCTGGTCGCCGAGCGGGATGTGCATCATGTCCGTGAACCAGCGGAAGCCCAGCGGGATGAACTCGCCGAACGGCACCAGGTGGTGCTTGTCGTAGCGGTACGGCCTGGCCAGCGAGGGCCCCAGGCCCATCACGCTGTTCGCATAGCGGGTGGGGCTGTCGGCGAACGGCATGCCCAGCACCACGGCGCTGCCGGTCCTGCGGGCGAATTGCCCATAAGTATCCAGGTAGCCCGCCGGCAATTGCTGCGGGAACAGCGGAATGCCCGTTTCCGGAATCGCGATCAGGTCGGCCGGCTCGGCCAGTACCGTTTCCTGGTAGCGCCGCAGCGTGTTGCCGATATGGTTCGGGTCGAACTTGGTCTGCAGCGGGATATTGGCCTGCACCAGGCGCACCGTGAGCGGCTGGCCGGTCGGCGCGGTCCAGTCGATCCACTGGAGGGCGAAGCCGCCGACCCACAGCGCGGCGATCAGCGCCAGCGCCGGTTTGCGCACCGGATGCATCAGCAGCAGAAGGGCGCCGGCCGTGATGGCGGCGATCCAGCCGATACCGTACACGCCGAGGACCGGCGCGTAGCCGGCCAGCGGCGTGGCGTTGTGCGCATAGCCGCTCGAGGCCCACGGAAAACCCGTAAACAGCCAGCCGCGCGTCCATTCGGATACGGCCCACAGCGCGGGCAATACCAGCAGGTTCACTGCCGGCAGCGACAGGCCCCAACGCTTGCGCAGCCAGGCGGCGCCGCCCATCGCGGCGGCGCAGTGCAGGCCCATGTAGACCGACAGCAGGGCGATGGCGATCCATGCCAGCGGCAATGGCAGGCCGCCGAAGCGGGAAATGGCGATGGTAAGCCAGTGCACGCCCGCGAAACACCAGCCGAAGCCGAAGGCCCAGCCGATGAAGAACGACGCTTTCACGGAGTCGGCGCGCAGCACCTGGTAGAACAGGACCGCCAGCGCGAGAAGCTGGATGGGCCACCAGCCGACCGGCGCGAACGAGAGCACGCCAAGGCCGCCCGTGACGGCGGCGATGATCATTCGGCTGCGGGTGCTACGGGGCTGGGCAGGCTGTTCGCCGGGTACGGCGCGGCGAAAACGCATCAGTCCTGCTCGTCGATGGCCGCTGGCAGTTTCTCGACTGTAAGCACGTGGATCTGGCGGGCATCGGCGCGCAGGACTTCGAAGCGCAGGTTGTCGATGTCGAACACGTCCCCTTTATGGGGCATGCGCGCCAGGTGCTTGGCCACGAAGCCGCCGATGGTGTCGACTTCGTCGTCCGGCAGGCTTGTGTCGAGTTCCTCGTTGAACTGGTCGATCTCGGTGAGCGCCTTGACGCGCCAGCGCGGGCCGAGCTGGCCTTCGCGGATCGAGAGGATGTTGTCCTCCTCCTCATCGAAATCGTATTCGTCCTCGATGTCGCCGACGATCTGCTCGAGCACGTCCTCGATCGTGATCAGGCCGGCAACGCCGCTGTATTCGTCGACCACGATCGCCATGTGATTGTGGTTGGCGCGGAAATCGCGCAGCAGCACGTTCAGGCGCTTCGATTCGGGAATGAAGATCGCCGGGCGCAGCATGTCGCGCACGTCGAATGATTCCTCGGCGTAATAGCGCAGCAGGTCTTTCGCCAGCAGGATGCCGACCACCTTGTCGCGCTCGCCCTCGATCGCGGGAAAGCGCGAGTGGGCCGTTTCCAGCACCAGCGGAATCCATTCCTCGATCGGCTTGGACAGGTCGATCACGTCCATCTGCGAACGGGGCACCATGATGTCGCGCGCGGACAGGTCCGAGACCTGGAACACGCCTTCGATCATCGACAGCGCGTCGGCATCGATCAGGTTGCGTTCGTGGGCTTCGTGCAGGACTTCGAGGAGCTCGGAACGATTTTCCGGCTCCGGGGAGATCAGGGCGGTGAGGCGCTCGAGAAGGGAGCGCGGTTTCGCGTCGCTCTTGAGACTGCGCTGGGAGGTTGCGTCATTCCGTACGCTGCGGTTTGGGTTCGCGTCATTCCTGACGCTACTAGAGTGCTCTTGCATAGCAGGCATAAAGCCATTTGTTTCGAAGGGATACAGGATACACCAAAGAAGCGGCGGGGGCGGTTTTTAACAAATAGTCATCACGCGCTATGCGGGTGTCACATTCGTCTGGTAGGCTGGCGCCGGGAGGAACCATGGGGGTGCTGGAATACGGGTCGGATCAGAATGGATTGGTGTGCGGCTACCTGTTCGGGCGGCAGGCGCAGGCGGTGCCGATCAGCGCCGGCGAAGCGGCCGCGTGGATTACGGAAAGTGCCCGGCAGCCGGAAGAATTCCTGTGGCTGCACTTCAACCTGGCCAACACGGCCAGCGAAAAATGGCTGCGCGAGCATGCGCGGCTGTCCGACGAGTTCTACGATTGCCTGCATGAGGGCTCGCGCTCGACACGCATCGAGCAGGCCGACGATACGCTGGTCGCCGTGGTCAACGACGTGCTGCGCGACTTTTCGTTCGAACCGTCCGATATCGCCAGCCTGTACCTGTCGGTGGAACGGCAGCTTGTCATCAGCGCGCGGCGCAGCCCGCTGCAGGCGGTGGAGCGGCTGCGGCAGGCCGTGCGGCGCGGCGAGCCGATCGCCTCTTCCGTGGTGCTGCTGACACACCTGCTGCGCGACCAGGCCGATGTGCTGACGCGCATCGTGCGCATGGCCACCGGCAAGGTCGACAACATCGAGGACAACCTGCTGTCCGGCCAGCTGAAGTTCAAGCGCGCCGACCTGGGCGCGCTGCGGCGCGTGCTGGTGCGGCTGCAGCGGCTGCTGGCACCCGAGCCGGCCGCCATGTTCCGGCTGCTGCAGCGACCGCCGCCGTGGATAACGGTGCAGGACCGGCAGGAGCTGCGCGAGGCCAGCGAGGAATTCGCGGTCACGCTGAACGACATCGCCACCCTGCAGGAGCGCATCAAGCTGCTGCAGGAAGAGATCGCCGCGCTCGTCAACGAAGGCAACAACCGCAGCCTGTACACGCTGACGATCGTCACCGTGCTGGCGCTGCCGATCAACATCATCGCCGGTTTGCTGGGCATGAACGTGGGCGGGGTGCCGCTGGCCCAGGATGGCTCCGGGTTCTGGATCATTGCCGGGATCGTGGCCGCGTTTACGGTGGTTGCCGGCTGGGCGGTATTGCGGCGGCGGCGGGAAGTGGAGTAGGGCTTCCTGGGAAGGTGACTGCCGGCAGGGAAAACCGGTGCCTGACACCATTTTCTGGAAGAGTCGCCCAGAAAATAGTGTCAGGCACCGGATGAATAGTGTCCAACCCCGGCGCCTCGGGCTGGATCGCGGCGCTTACTTCTCGGCCGCATAGGGATCGGCATAGCCGAGCCCTTCGAGCAGCTCGGTCTCGAGGCTTTCCATTTCCTCGGCCTCGTCGTCGTCTTCGTGGTCGTAGCCCTGCGCATGCAGCACGCCGTGCACGATCAGGTGCGCGGTGTGTTCTTCGACCGATTTTTGCTGTTCGGCCGCTTCGCGCTCGAGCACGTCCGTGCACAGGATGATGTCGGCGCGGGTCGGTTCGTCGTCGGCGATTTCCTCGCCTTCGTTGTAGGCGAACGTGAGCACGTTGGTGGCATAGTCCTTGCCACGGTAGGCCAGGTTCAGTTGCTGCCCCTCGGCCGCGTCGACGAAGCGGATCGTCAGCTCGGCGGGGGCGAGCAGGGCCGCCTTCACCCACTTGCGGATCAGCGGGCGGGTGATGGTTTCCTGCAGGCGGGTGTCGGCGTACTGCACCATTAGTGCCAGCTTATTTTTTTCGGACATTCCGGGTAGTCTTGACGGGTTTCAGCAATGGTGCGATATCGGCGGTGCTCTGGTGCGCGCTGTCGTAGGCTTCGACGATACGCCCCACCAGCGGGTGGCGCACCACGTCTTCGCTGGAAAAGTGCGAGAACGCGATGCCGCGCACGTCGTGCAATACCTGCACCGCGTCGACGAGGCCGCTCTTCTGGCTTTTCGCCAGGTCGACCTGGGTGACGTCGCCGGTGACCACGGCCTTGCTGCCGAAGCCGATTCGCGTCAGGAACATCTTCATCTGCTCGACGGTGGTGTTCTGCGCCTCGTCCAGGATCACGAACGCGTGGTTCAGCGTGCGGCCGCGCATGTAGGCCAGCGGGGCGACTTCGATAACTTGCTTCTCGAACATTTTCTGCGTGCGGTCGAAGCCCAGCAGGTCGTACAGCGCGTCGTACAGCGGACGCAGGTACGGGTCGACCTTCTGCGCCATGTCGCCTGGCAGGAAGCCCAGCCGCTCGCCGGCCTCGACGGCGGGGCGGCACAGGATGATGCGCTTGACGGCATCGCGCTCCAGCGCATCGACGGCGCAGGCCACGGCGAGGTAGGTCTTGCCGGTGCCGGCCGGGCCGACGCCGAAGCTGATGTCGTGCTCGAGGATGTTGCGCAGGTAGCGGATCTGGTGCGGCGTGCGGCCGCGCAGGTCGCTGCGGCGCGTCTTCAGCACCGGGCTGGCGATTTCCGGATCGTTGAACGGCGGTTCTTCCTCGTCGTCGCCGTCGGGCACGGCCAGGCTGGTGCGTTGCTCGACCAGGCCCAGCTGCACCTCTTCGATCGGCACGGCCTTGTCGGCCACGCCGTAGAATTTTTCCAGGATCTGCACGGCACGCTCGGCATTGGTGCCGCTGACGATGAATTTCTCGCCGCGCCGGAAGATCGTTACATCGAGCGCCGCCGAAATCTGGCGCAGGTTTTCATCGAGGGGGCCGCACAGGTTGGCCAGCCGCGTGTTGTCCAGCGGTTCCGGGATGAAATAGTGCGGCTGTACGGGAATCTTTGTTTTCAATGGGTCGGTCGGGAGCAGGTGAAATTGGCGCGGCGCCTGGTATGGCTCGATTCAGTGCAGGCCCGGTTCAGCGCGGGCCCGCTTCGGCAAATGCTCGACAGCAAACGCTCGCTCTGGTACAAGTTTTAATCAATCAGCTCGCCGCGCAGGGAATAGGACAGGCTTTCGGTAATCAATACATCCACCATCTTGCCATGCAGCGCGGCGGGCGTGTCGCCACCGTCGAACAGCACGGTGCGCGTATTGCCGGCGCGGCCCGCCAGTTCCGTACCGCCATGCTTCGACGGGCCTTCGACCAGCACGCGCATCGTCTTGCCCACCATGGCCGCGCTGTGCCGTTTCGTATTGGCATCGACCAGCGCCTGCAGCCGCTGCAGCCGCGCCAGTTTCACGTCGTGCGGCGTGTCGTCGGCCAGGTTCGCGGCCGGCGTGCCGGGGCGCTTGCTGAAGATGAAACTGAACGAATTGTCGAAGTCGACATCCTGGATCAGCTTCATCATCGCCTCGAAATCCTGCTCCGTCTCGCCGGGGAAGCCGACGATGAAGTCCGAGGCGATCGTGATGTCCGGCCGCACGGCCTTCACCTTGCGGATGATCGACTTGTACTCGAGCGCCGTATAGCCGCGCTTCATCGCGCCCAGGATCTTGTCCGACCCGTGCTGGGCGGGCAGGTACAGGTGATCGGCCAGTTGCGGGATGCGCGCGTAGCAGTCGACCAGGCGCTGCGTGAATTCCTTCGGATGGCTGGTGACGAAGCGGATGCGCTCGATGCCCGGAATGTCGGCCACGTATTCGATCAGCAGCGCGAAGTCGGCCTGCTGGCCGTCCGCCATCTGGCCGCGGAACGCATTCACGTTCTGCCCCAGCAGCATCACTTCCCTGACACCCTGCGCGGCCAGTCCGGCCACTTCGGTCAGCACATCGTCGAAGCGGCGCGACACTTCCTCACCGCGGGTGTACGGCACCACGCAGTAGCTGCAGTACTTACTGCAGCCTTCCATGATCGATACATAGGCGAACGGACCATCCACCCGCGCCGGCGGCAGGTGGTCGAACTTTTCGATTTCGGGGAACGTGATGTCGACCTGCGGCTTGCCGCTGTGGCGGCGCAGCTCGATCATTTTCGGCAACCGGTGCAGCGTTTGCGGGCCGAACACGATGTCCACCTGCGGCGCGCGCTTGACGATCGCCTCGCCTTCCTGCGAAGCCACGCAGCCGCCCACGCCGATCAGCAGGTCGGGGTTGGCTTCCTTCAGCTTGCGGAACACGCCCAGGTCGGAAAACACCTTTTCCTGCGCCTTTTCGCGCACCGAACAGGTGTTGAGGAGAATGACATCGGCGTCTTCCGGCGTCGCGGTACGCACCAGGCCATCCGTGGCGCCGAGGAGATCGGCCATCTTGTCCGAGTCGTACTCGTTCATCTGGCAGCCGAACGTCTTGATGAAAACTTTTTTCTGCATGGCCGGCAGTTTACCGCAGTTTGCCCGGCTGGCCGCAGGAAACAGCTGGCAAGATGCAATCCGGGAGAAATTCCGATGCCAGCAGGCATGCGGCTTTCCGGCTCATCAATGGCGATTCGACAACTCTGTCACTGAAGGGTTGACTGGTGTAACAATTTCCCACAGGTTCTATCGTGCGCTGTCCGCCGTTCCCGTGTGTTGAAATAGCATTGTTGTAAGTTATTTCAGCGAATGATTGATTTAAAACAAATCTTCGCTTGGCATGGCTAGGCTGGAGCGTGCTTGTTTGGGCATAGAATTTTGCTGAAAGTGCAAGTTTCAACCCAATGGTCGCCGGCCCTTGCGCCCGCAGTTTGGCGTACTCGTTTCCGGAACTAAGTCAGGTACCAGGTCAGGTATCAACTGCAGAACTAAGTTGGCGAACTAAGTTGGCTAAAACAAGTCTTTCTTTATGTCCGGGGCAGCATCTTCTAATCAACTATATCGACGAGGATCAATCATGGCACACCACGCACTCTCATCCCAGGAAAGTTATAACCCGAATCACCTGCTCGATATTCTTCTGGGCAAGATGCAACTGAAAAACGATGCAGCTCTGTCGCGCCTGCTGGAAGTGGCGCCGCCGGTCATCAGCAAGATCCGTCACCACCGCCTGCCCGTCGGCGCCTCGCTGCTGATCCGCATGCATGAAGTCACCGGCATGAGCATTCGCGACCTGCGCGACCTGATGGGCGACCGTCGCACCAAATATCGCCTGTCCGATGCGCAGGGCCGCCCGAAACCAGAAGAAAAGGCAGCGCAGCAGGCCGCCGCCGCCGCTCAGGCGCAGCAAAAGCCGGAAGGCAACTACACCCACTGAGCCACCGCCGGCCGGGGCCTCCACTCCGGCCGTATTGCCTTGCGCGGCCTGTTCCCGACAGTTCGTATTCTACCGCCGCTTCGTTACCGCATTATTTCATCGCTTCGTTTGATTGCTTCATTTCATCATGTCGTTTCACCGGCCCGATTTCCGGTTCCCGGCATCTCCCGTCACGCCAGCAGCACCCGCGCCATTTCGTCGAACTCGCCTTGCGTGTCCTTGAACACGCGCAAACATGTTGCCTCGTCCAGCCGCAACGCATGCCAAGCCATCGCCGACACCGGCGGCACGGCTTCATCCGCCACGCCGGCCAGGTCCAGTGCATGCGCGATTGCATCGGCAACGTGGATGATCGCCGCCAGGAAACCCGCGCCCGGCACGTCCGGCGCATGATGGTGGCCGATGGCGAGCCGCATCGTGTCGGAGAAATTCCAGTGCTCGGCCAGTGCCAGCCCGGCATCCACATGGTCGATGCCGAGCACCGTCCGTTCGGCGTCGAGCCACAGCGCATCGTGCGCGCCGCGCCAGGCGATGACCCGTGCATAGTGCTCCGGGAAGCAGCTGACCAGCACCAGCCGGCCGATATCGTGCAGCAGGCCCGCCGTGAACGCATAGTCCTGGTTGAAGCGCAGGTGGCGCGCCAGCACCTTCGCGCAGATGGCCGTGCCGAGCGAATGGCGCCAGAACGCCGGGTGCGAAAAGCCCGCGCAGCGGTTCCCGGCGAAGCAGCCGGTCAGCGCCGCGGCGGTGATCAGGTTGCGCGAGGTCTGGAAGCCGAGATAGGTGATCGCCTGCTGGATGGTTGTCACCCGCACCTGCAGGCCGTACAGCGACGAGTTGGCCAGGCGCAGCGTCTTGGCCGTCAGCGCACCGTCCAGCGCCACCTTTTTCGCCAGCACGGCGATATCGACTTCTTCGGCATCGATGCTGTTCAGCAGGTCCATCACGACCGAGGGGAGGGAGGGCAGGTCGTCCAGGTTCTGCACGACATCGTCATAACCCAGGCGATTCATCCTCCGGCCCCGGCGCGGTAGGCGGACAGGTAGTCACGCAGTGCCTTGCCGGCGCCTGCCGGGCCGGCCGCCTGCACTTTTCGGAACAGGTAATCGATGCGCGCGGCGTGCGGCGCCTCGACCTGCAGCGTGTCGAGGCCGAGGCCCTGCAGCGAGGCCAGCATTGCCGGCGTCAGCACGGTGCCGCGCGGCAGCAGCAGCCCACCCTGCGCATCGCGCAATTCGTTCCACAGCACCATGCCGGCGCGTACCCGCGCCAGCGGCAGATCGTCGATTTCCATCGCATCCTCCTCGCTCCAAACGATCTTATCACCTTGTCGCAACAGCACGGGCTGGTCCGGCCGCGGCCGCAAGCCGGGCGCCCGCTTTGACGCGGCTGACGCATACTGCGCTCTCAAAGGAGGGAACCATGAGCACACAGCGGCAGGTTGCCCTGCTACGGGGAGTCAATGTCGGCCGGGCCAAGCGCATCGCCATGGCGGATTTGCGCAAGGTACTGGGCGACCTGGGATTTTCCGGCGTGCGTACGCTGCTCAACAGCGGCAACGCCGTGTTCGACTGCCCGGGGGGCGATGCGGCACGCTCCGCCGAGCGCATCGAGGAAGCGCTGGTACTGAAGCTGGGCGTGGGCGCGCGCGTGACCGTGCTCGATGCGCAGCAGCTGGCCGAAGTGGTCGCCGCGAATCCTCTGCTGGAGCAGGCCGTCGATCCTTCCCGGCTGCTGGTGGCGGTGCTCAGCAACCCCGCCGACCGTGTCAAGCTCGAACCGCTGGCGCACCAGCCATGGCAGCCCGAAGCGTTCGCGCTCGGCCAATGGGCCGCCTACATCTGGTGCGTGGATGGCGTGCTGGCCAGCCGTGCCGCCGCGGCGATGGGCAACCTGCTGGGCGATGCCGTGACCACCCGCAACTGGAGCACCGTGACCAAGCTGCATGCGCTGGCGATGGAGGCCTGATGTGCCGCCTGCCGCGTCCACGACGGCCGATCATCCGTCATGCCGCCGGCCCGGTTTTGGCGGCAGCCGGGCCATCGCTCCAGTTGCGGTAGACTGCCCGCTTCGACAGCCAACCCCGAAGTCCCATGAAATATCTTCCACTCGTTGCCATGCTGGCCGGCGTTCTGCTGGCCGGCTGCGGCATCGTCAAGAAAGACAGCGCGGCCGGCCGCATCGCCGGCATGCAGGAAGCGGCCAATCCGCAGGTGCTGCTGCTCGGCGAAGTGCACGACAATCCGCAGGGCCACAAGCTGCGCTTCGAGGAATTGAAGAAGCGCGTCGACGCCGGCTGGCGCCCGGTCGTGGCGATGGAGCAGTTCGACCACGAAGACCAGGTGCTGCTGGACGAGGCGCAGAAGGGCTGCGTGGATGCCGGCTGCCTGATCCGCGTGATGAACAAGAAAGGGTGGGACTGGCAACAGTATTACCCGGTGATCGGGCTGGCGCTGGACAAGCACCTGCCGATCGTGGCGGTCAACCTGTCGCGCGCGAACGCGTCGAAGGTGGTGCGCGATGGCGTGGCATCGAGCTTCGATCCGAAAACCGTGGCCGAATACCGGCTGGGCGAACCGATTTCGGCCGACTGGCGCAAGGCCCAGGAAAGCGAGATCCGCGCCGGCCACTGCAACATGCTGCCCGACATGATGGTGCCCGGCATGGTCGACGCCCAGATGGCGCGCGACATCTGGATGGCCAAGCTGATCCGCGACCAGCAGCCGCGCGACGTGGTGCTCATCGCCGGCAACGGCCATGTGCGCAAGGATATCGGCGTGCCGCGCTGGCTCGATACGGTGGGCGCCAGGCTGACGGTGAAGGCGGTCGGCTACGTGGAAGGCGGCGGCATGAAGGCGCAGTTCGACGAGGTGCGGCCGATCCCGGCGCAGAAGCGCGCCGATCCCTGCGCGAAGTTCAAAAAGTAAAAAGGGACGCAGCATGCGTCCCTTTTCTGGATCAGTCCTTGTACATCGGCCCGTCGAAGATGAACTTGCCGCCGTGGTAGTTGAACGTGGCGTCGTCGGCCGGCGGGTAGTCGCCCGATTCCGGCACGTCGGCGCGGAACTGTTCGGAGGAATCCTTCGGCTGGAAGCCCAGGTGGGCCGCCTTGCGGTTGTCCCACCACTGGCGCTTGTTGTTCGAGGCGCCGAACAGGATCGTGTGGCCCACGCGCGGCGTCAGCAACGACACGCGCAGCGATTCCACCAGGTCGTCATACGACAGCCACGTGCACATCATGCGCGGGTTGTTCACGGCCGGGAACGACGAACCGATGCGCAGGCACACGGTCTCGATGCCCGCACGGTCGAAGTAGTAGCGCGCCAGCTGCTCGCCGAACACCTTCGACAGGCCGTACATGCTGTCCGGGCGCGGCGGGTCGTCGGCATCGATCACCTGCGTCTGCGGGTAGAAGCCGATCGCATGGTTCGACGACGCGAACACGATGCGCTTCACGCCCAGGCGGTGCGCCGCCTCGTAGATGTTGTACGTGCCCTGGATGTTGGCGAACATGATGTTCTCGAACGTGTTCTCGGTCGAGATGCCGCCGAAGTGCAGCACGGCGTCCACGCCTTCCATCATCTTCAGCACGGCGGCCTTGTCGGCCAGGTCCGCCTGGAAGATCTCTTCGCCTTCGCCGGCTTCGCCCATGTCGCCGATGTCGGACAGGCGTACCACGTCCGCCCACGGCTTGATCCGCTCGCGCAGCACTTTGCCGAGGCCGCCGGCCGCGCCGGTCAGCAACAGGCGCTTGAAAGGTTTTTTCGTCGTCATTGTCGTCTCTTGAGTCTTGTACGAAGGTTCAGGAAGGAGCATCCTAACCGAATCTGCCGGGAGCGGAAGGCTGCCGGGCAAATTCGCGTGAGAATGATCGGGACTGCGTGATCGGGACTGCGTGATCGGGACTGCGTGTCCGGGAATACGTCAGGTCACCGGCGCCGGGTTGAAGAGCACGAGGGCGTTATGCAGTTTCCAGTGCTCGGCCCAGGTCCTCCTGCCGCTGGCGGTATCAAGCAGCAGCTGGAACAGTTCCCAGCCCACGCTTTCGATCGTGGCTTCGCCGGTGGCGATGCGGCCCGCGTTCACATCCATCAGATCGTGCCAGCGGCGCGCCAGGTCGTCGCGCGTGGCCACCTTGATCACCGGGCATTCGGCCAGGCCGTAAGGCGTGCCGCGGCCGGTGGTAAACACGTGCAGGTTCATGCCGGCGGCCAGCTGCAGCGTGCCGCAGATGAAATCCGATGCCGGGGTGGCCGTATAGATCAGGCCCTTCACGCCCTTCGTCGTGGCTTTCTCGCCCGGCGAGAGTACGCCGGTGATCGGCACGCTGCCCGACTTGACGATCGAGCCCATCGCCTTTTCGACGATGTTCGACAGGCCGCCTTTCTTGTTGCCCGGCGTGGTGTTGGCGCTGCGGTCGACACCGCCGCGCGTCAGGTATTCGTCGTACCAGGCCATCTCGCGGATCATTTCCTGCGCCACCTCGGCAGTGGCGGCACGCGAGGTCAGCTGGTCGATCCCGTCGCGCACCTCGGTCACTTCCGAGAACATCACGGTGGCGCCGGCACGCACCAGCAGGTCGGTGGCAAAGCCCACGGCCGGATTGGCGGTCACGCCGGAGAAGGCATCGCTGCCGCCGCACTGCACGCCGACCACCAGGTCGGAAGCGGGGCAGGTCACGCGCTGGCGTTTGTTCAACACTTCGAGCTGCGCCTCGGCCGTCTGCATGATCGACTCGACCATCGACATGAAGCCCACGTTGCCGGCATCCTGCAGGCAGACCACCGGCGGCTCGGTGGCGATGGTGTCGTCCTTGCGGCGGATCTGGATCGAATTGGCGGGGAACAGGCGGGTCGGCTGCAGCTTTTCGCAGCCCAGCGAGACAACCATCGCCTGGCCGCCGAAGTTCGGATTCTTGCTGATGTTGTGGATCGTGCGGATCGGGATGTTCGCACCCGGCGCCTCGATCGCCACGCCGCAGCCATAGGTATGTTCGAGGCCGACCACGTCGTCCACGTTCGGGTAGCGCGGCAGCAGCTCGGCCTTGATGCGCTTCACCGCGAACTCCACCACGCCGGAGACGCACTGCACGGTGGTGGTGATGCCCAGGAGATTGCGCGTGCCGACCGAGCCGTCCTCATTGCGGAAGCCCTGGAACGTATAGCCCTCCAGGGCTTCCAGCGGCGGCACCTTCACGGTGGCGATCGGCAGGTTGTCCAGCTCGCGTGCCGGCGGCATTTCCAGCAACTGCTCGGAAACCCAGCTGCCTCGTGGAATGTCGCGCACGGCGCGGCCGATCGATACGTTGTAACGCAGCACATTCTCGCCCTGCGCGATGTCGGCCAGCGCCACCTTGTGGCCTTGCGGCACGGCTTCGACCAGTGCGAGGCCATCGGGGAAGACGGTGCCCGCGGGCAGCCCGCCATCGTTGACGACGATCGCGACATTGTCGTTGGCGTGCATGAGGATACGGCGCGGAGTGCTCATGTTTCTATCCTGGAGGGGCCGGCGGCGCGGGATCGGCGTGTTGTAGTTACGCAACGATCAGGCGTGCCGGCGAGTTGTCTGATGACTTCAGTATGACAGATGCCCAAATTTTTGGCTAGTCCACATTGCTCATTTGGTCTGACCGGTTTAGAATGGCCTGACCAAATGCAATAATGAAAAGCAAGATGCTGAAACGTCCGCCATCACCGCAAGAGTCTCCCGAGCCGCGGCTTTACCGCGTGGTGGCCGACCGTATCGCGCAATTGATCCGCGACGATGGTATCGCGCCCGGCTCACGACTGCCATCGGAACGCGATCTGGCGACCAAGCTGGCCGTCAGCCGGGCATCGCTGCGCGAAGCGCTGATCGCCCTCGAGCTGGGCGGCGTGATCGAGGTGCGCGGCGGTTCGGGCGTCTATGTATGCGAGGCGAGGCAGGAAAGCACCGTGCCGGAAGCGGGCCCGGGGCCGTTCGAAGTGTTGTCGGCACGCCGCCTGATCGAGGCCGAAGTGGCGGCGATCGCCGCCCGCGTGGCCACCGACAGTGCGATCGACGCGATCCTCAAGGCGGTGGAGGAAATGGAAGCGCATCACGCCAACAAGACGACCAACGAACAGGCCGACCGCAACTTCCACCTGGCGATCGCCCGCGCCACCGGCAACAGCGCGCTGGTGGGCACGATGGACTACCTGTGGAACCAGCGCGGCCGGTTGTGGCACAAGCTGAAGGAGCATTTCCAGACGGAGGAGCTGCGGCAGGAAACGCTGAAGGATCACCGCCGCATCTTCGAGGCGATCGCGGCGCACGATGCGGCCGCCGCGCGGCGGGCGATGCGCTCGCACCTGGAACGCGTGACGCGCACTTTCTCGCGCGGCTGAAGGGACCGGCCACGCGCCGGCCGGCATGACGCCGAAGCATTGGTGCATGGAACAGGTAGAAGCGGGCAATAACAAGCAACGACAAGCAACAACAAAAGCAAGCACCAGAAAAACAAGCCGCGACAACAACGCGGCAGTAACCAGAACAAGCAGCAGACACGCAGCAGGCGGCCCACGGGCCACCCGCAGAAACAAGCAGCAGGCGCGCCACGACAAGGCACGCCACAGGAGACAGGATGTACACGGACAACCCGCCATACCCGCCGGCAGCGGGGCGCTATCGCGCCGCGCCGCCGCGCCCCTGATCTTCAATAAAAACCTTTGATCCACCGCCTGCGACCCCGGCCCCGGCCCTCGTCGCAGCGGCACCGGGCACGCGAGGTGCCCGACCCGCGACCGTGCAGCAAGCATGGCGCGAACCCATCGGAAAACTTAGGAGACAAGCATGACCAAGCGCGCTAGTTTGCAATCCCGCCTCCAGCCACGGCTGGCGTTGACCTCTATCGCCGTTGCCGTGATGGCACTGGCCAACGGGGCAGCCGCACAGGAAGCCCCATTGCAGCGTATCGAAGTAACGGGTTCGTCGATCAAGCGGCTCGCCAGCGAAGATGCGCTGCCCGTCACCAGCATCAAGGCCGAGGAATTCGCCCAGCGCGGCATGACCACGCTGGCCGATGTGATGATGGCACTGCCGCAATCGGCTTCGCTGGCACCGTCGAATGCCGGTTCCGGCACCAACATCAACCTGCGCGGCCTGGGCGTGAACCGCACGCTGGTGCTTCTGAACGGCCGCCGCCTGGCCAACGAGGCGATCTCCGCCGGCTACGCCAATCTCGACGTGATCCCGTTCTCCGCGCTGCAGCGCGTCGAGATCCTGCGCGACGGCGCATCGTCGCTGTACGGCTCCGACGCGATCGGCGGCGTGGTCAACTTCATCACGAAGAAGGAATTCGAAGGCGTGCAGGTCACCGGCCAGTACGTGACGCCGGAACGCAAGGGCGGCGGCGACGAACGCCGCGCCACGCTGACCTTCGGCAAGGGCAACCTGAACCGCGACGGCTGGTCGGCCTATGCCACGGTCGATTTCCACGATCGCAGCCGCCTGGCCGCCAGCGATCGCGCCGAGTTCAGTTCCGACGAACTGCTCGCTTCGCTGGGCCGCCCGCGCACGCTGGGTACCGGCGGCTACGCGATGCCGGCCAACTTCACCACCGCCACCAACAAGAACGCGCAGAACCCGTATGCCGCGACCTGCGCCGAGCCGTACTCGACGATCGGCGCCAAGAACACCTGCACGCTGAACAGCAACGAGTACGGCACCGCGCTGTACGAGAACGAGCAACTGAGCTTCTACGCCCGCGCCGCGAAGCAGATCAGCGAAGACCATACGTTCACCGTCGAATATACCCGCGGCCAGTCGCAGATCATCGCTGCACGCAACCCGACGCAATCGGTTGCGGTCAATGGCGCAGCAGCCCTGCTGCCTTCGTCGTCCAAATGGTACCCGGGCAACAGCGGCGGCGTACCGGCAATGGCCGGCATCAACGGCCAGCCTCTGACAGTTACCTGGTCGGTGGCGGATTACGGGCTGGCCACGCAAAAAGACAAGCAGGTCAACCAGCGGCTTGCCTTCGTCGACGAAGGCAAGTTCGGCGAATGGGACTACCGGGCCGGCCTCGTGATTGGCCTGTCCGACCGCGAGAACTATTACCAGAACGGTTTCTTCAGGGGGCAGGGCATCCTGGATGGCCTGAAGAGCGGTGCATTGAATCCGTTCGGCCTGCAGGATCAGGCGGGCCGCGACTATCTGGCATCGATCTCGGTGGACGGCCAGAAGAACCGCGATTCGCAAACCACATACAAGGGCCTCGACTTCTCGGCCAGCCGCACGCTGTTCGCAATGGGTGGCGGCGATGCCGCGATCGCGATCGGTGCCGACATGAGCCACCAGACCACGCGCGACGACAAGCTGGCGATCCAGAACGCGGTTACGTACCTGAACAGCACCGAATCGCACGGCGAAGGCCAGCGCAACGTGTATGCGCTGTACACCGAGCTGGACCTGCCGGTCACGAAAACCCTGAACGTCAACCTGGCCGTGCGTGACGACTATTTCAGCGACTTCGGCAACACGATCAACCCGAAAGCGTCGTTCCGCTGGGAGCCGACCAAGAACCTGATGTTCCGCGGTTCGGCCAACACCGGCTTCCGCGCGCCGACGCTGTTCGATGCCTACGGCTACCGCCTGCCGGGCGCCACCGGCAAGACGTCGGCCCGCTGGGACGATCCGCTGCTGTGCCCGGGCGGCAGGCCCGGCGTGACCGGTACCGGCACCGCGCTGCCGGGCTACGTGGCTTCCGAAGTCTGCAACGTGCAGCTGAACAAGCAGGTGGGTTCGAACGCCGGCCTGCAGCCGGAAAAGTCGAAGGGCTTCACGCTGGGCGTGGTGGTGGAACCGACCAAGTCGCTGACGATGTCGTTCGACTACTGGAACATCCGCATGAAGGACATGCTGGCCAACCTGCCGGAGCAGGTGTACTTCCTCGACCCGGCCAAGTACGCGTCGCTGTTCGTGCGTAACGCCGACGGCACGCTGGCCTTCATCAACAACACCACGATGAACCTGGGCGGCCAGAAGGCGGCCGGTATCGACGTCTCGGCCAGCTACCGCTTCCCGCGCAGCACCTACGGCGACTTCAAGGTGGAACTGGACGGCACGTACCTGACGCAGTTCGACAACCAGCTGTTCCCTGGCGAGGAATATGTCAGCAACATCGGCCGCTTCGGCAATGCGTCGAACGGCACCACGTCGAGCTTCCCGATCATCACGTACCGCTGGAAGCACGTGCTGAAGATGTCGTGGGCGCAGGGCGACTGGACCGCGCAGGCGACCCAGAACTACAACTCCAAGTACGAAGACCAGAACCTGGTGGCGCAGACCTACTGGCGCGACATCAACTCGTACAAGCCGTGGAACCTGACGGTGGGCTACAAGGGCTTCAAGAACACGCAGCTGACGTTCGGCGTCACCAACGTGTTCGACTCGGCCCCGCCGGTGACGAACCACAGCGGTTATTCGTTCGGTTACCTGTCGAGCGCGGCCAGCCCGATCGGCCGCTCGTACAACCTGCGCGCCACCTACACCTTCTAAGCAAAGCCGGGCCGCCCGTCGCGAGCAGCCATGCTGCCCGCGGCCGGCGGCCGTTTTTTCATGAACGGAGGTTTCAGATGAAGCAATTCCTGCTGGCCGGCGCAGCCGCCATGCTGGTCCTCGGCAGCGCCGCGGCGGCGGACAAGCCGGTGCGGTTCATCCTCGTCGGCGACTCCACGATGGCATCGAACAGCGGTTACGGCGACGCGTTCTGCGCGCGCGTGAACCGCGCCCACACGTGCATCAACCTGGCGAAAGGCGGGCGCAGCTCGTCGAGCTTCCGTGCCGAGGGGCGCTGGGATGAAGTGCAGGGCCTGCTGAAAGGCAGCGCGGCATACCGCGCCACGTATGTGCTGATCCAGTTCGGCCACAACGACCAGCCGGGCAAGCCTGGCCGGTCGACCGACCTGAAAACCGAATTCCCCGTCAACATGGCCCGCTATGTGGACGAAGTGAAGGCATTGAACGGCGTGCCCGTGCTGGTCACGCCGCTGACGCGCCGCAGTTTCAAGGCGGGCGTGCTGGAAAATACGCTGGTGCCGTGGGCGGACGTGATCCGCGCCACCGCCAGGGACAAGCAGGTGGCATTGCTGGACCTGAATGCGGACAGTCACGCCGCCGTGCAGGCGATGGGCGAGGCGGAAGCCGACACGCTGGCCGTGGCGCCGAAACCCGCCGTCGCGCCCGTAGCGGGCAACAGCGCGGCCAACGGCGCAGCTGTCGAGCCGCAGGGCGCCGCGAAAAGCGCGTTCGATTACACCCACGTGGGCGCGAAAGGCGCGAAGTACTTCGCCGCGATGGTCGAGCGCGAGCTGAAGGCGGCCGTTCCCGCCGTGGCGGCCGAGTTCCGGCCGGAGGGCGAATGATCCGCGCGCTACTGGCGGTTGCCGTGCTGGCCGCTGCGGCCGGCGCAATGGCGCAGGATACCGGCGCCGCCGGGCGTCCGCAGCTTGCCGCCGCGGATGCCAAACGCTTTGCGATCGCCGAGGTGCTGAAGACCACCGGCCGCGCCGGCGCCGAAAAAACCGATCCGTGGAATCCGCTGGCCGATCCGCTGGCGCGAAACGCCGCCTTCCAGGCCGACTACACCGTGGACGCGGCGGGCCGGGCCGACGGCGTGAAGACGTTCGTCAGCGTGCAGCAGGCGGTCAACCGCGCCATCGTCGATGCCGCCGCCAGGCCGCGTGGCGGGCGGCAATACATCCTCGTCAAGCCGGGCACCTACCGCGAGCTGGTCTACGTTCCCGCGTCGGCACGGCCGATCACGCTGTACGGGGAAGGTGCCGGCGCCGCCGATACCGTGATATCGAGCGGCCTGGATGCCGCGGTGCCGGTGGCCGACTACGTGAAGCGGCACGGCCCGCAATTCGTGCGGCTCGATCCGTCGATCGTGGAAATGCATGCGCAGATCGCAGCGCGCGCGCCCACCATTTCCACCAGCGGCTCGATGACGCTATGGACGCGCAATCACGGTTTCCAGGTGCGCAACCTGACCATCGAGAACGCCTATAACAAGGCAACCGGCAACGCCCGCGACGAATGCGGCGAGCGCGTGTGCGGCACGCCGGACAAGCCGCAGGAGCGCGTCAGCCACCAGGCCGTGGCGCTGCTCGTGGAAGGGGCCGACAAGGCCCAGTTCGAGAACGTGCGGCTGATCGGCTTCCAGGACACGCTGTACCTGAAGTCGGCCGAAACCCGCGTCACGTCGCGCAGCTTCTTCCACAAGTCGTACATCGAAGGCGACGTCGACTTCATCTTCGGCGACACCACCGCCTACTTCTACCGGAGCGAGGTGAAATCGCTGGGCGACCGCACGATGTCGTACGTGGGGGCGCCGAATACCAACTGGCGCACGAAATACGGCTTCGTGTTCAATGAAGTGAACTTCACCAGCGACGGGTCGCCCAATGCGCTGGCCGGCAAGTTTTATCTCGCGCGGCAGTGGTTCCACAATTCGCGCTGCAGCCCGTATGCGCCGGTCGCCGTCGAAGGCTATGCCTGCACGCTCGGGGCGGAGAGCGTGTACAAGGCGCCCAGGGGCACGATCACGCCGACCGTGCTGGAAACCGTGGGCAAGATGGTGGTCATCAATTCGCGCATCGGCGCGCACATCGACCGCGACAAGCCATGGTCGGACTGGAACCAGCCCGGCACGCTGGCCTATCGCCCGGCACAGTTTTCGTCGGACGACTTTTTCAAGAACCTGAAGAACGCGGGCATCGACCCCGTCAACCACCTGGGCTACCGGAAGCAGCCCCTGCCGGCGGAAGTGTACCTGGCAGAATTCAACAACGCCCAAGAGTAGGAGACAGCATGAATTTCAATGAACAGCAGGTCAATGCGAAGCGCCGCGCGATGATGAAGGCCGTATCGGCTTCCAGCCTGGCGCTGGCCGGCGGCGGCGCCGCCCTGAGTGCCACGACGGCCAGTGCCGCGATCGCGGACGACCCGTGGGGCCGCGCGAAGGAAATCGTCGACCGCGTGTCGAAGCCGCTGCGTTTCCGCGAGCAGGATTTCCCGATCACCGATTTCGGCGCCGCGCCATGCCAGCTGGTGCAGGTGAAGGGCTGGATCTCGCACGACGACCAGGCAATGATCGGCACCCAGGCACCGGGTTCGAAGGATTGCTACCCCGCGATCAAGGCGGCCATCGAGGCTTGCCACAAGGCCGGCGGCGGCCGCGTGGTGATCCCGGCCGGCAACTGGTTCGTGGCCGGCCCGATCGTGCTGCTGTCGAACGTGCATGTGCACCTGAAGAAGGGCGCCAACGTGCTGTTCTCGACGCAGCCGGCCGATTACGCGAAATACGGCGACTTCGACTGCGGCAAGAAGGGCAAGCTCGTGATCACGCGCTGGCAGGGCAACGACTGCCTGAACTTCGCATCGCCCATCTACGCCTATGGCGCGGACAATATCGCGCTGACGGGCGAGGACTGGACCAGCGTGCTGAACGGCCAGGGCGGCGTGCCCTTCAACGGCAAGGACGGCGACTGCTGGTGGACGTGGAAGGGCAAGAACCGCACGCTCAACCCGGCCTCGCAAGCCAACACGCCGGGCTACGTGGAAGGCAAGCTGACGCAGCGCCTGCCGAACCCGATCAACCCGAAATCGCTGAAGGACGTGGCGCCGCACCTGACGGAACAGGAACGCCTGCACATCCAGGGCGAGGGCGAGCGCTGGCGCGCCGACGAGCAATACCTGCCGGCGCTGTCCGAAGCGGGCGTGCCGCTGGCGCAGCGCGTGTTCGGCCTGGGCCACTTCCTGCGCCCGTCGATGATCCACCTGATCGGCTGCACCAACGTGCTGCTCGAAGGCTACGAGGTAAAGGACACGCCGTTCTGGCAGCACCACCCGGTCCATTGCCGCAACATCGTGATCCGCAACGTGCACTGCAACAGCAAGGGCCCGAACAGCGACGGCTTCGATCCTGAGTCGTGCGACATGGTGCTGATCGAAGGCTGCACATTCGACACGGGCGACGACTGCATCGCGATCAAGGCCGGCAAGGACCTGGACACGCAATACGGCCCGTCGCAGAACATCGTGGTGCAGAAGTGCATCATGCAGAGCGGCCATGGCGCCGTCACGCTGGGCAGCGAGATGGCCGGCGGTATCCAGAACGTCTACGCGCAGGACCTGGTGTTCGAGAACGTGCACTGGGCCACCGATCCGCTGAACACGGCGATCCGGCTGAAGACCAACATGAACCGCGGCGGCTACCTGAAGAACTTCTACGTGCGCAACGTGAAGATCCCGAACGGCGTGCAGACCAGCCCTTCGTTCTACGCGTCGCTGCCCGGTTCGCCGATCGAATCGCGCACCGTGGCCGTGGCCGCCGGCGCGGTGGTCACGTTCGACTGCGACTACACGCCGACCGCCGATACCGTGCGCACCCGCCCGCCGGTGGTGGACAACGTGCACATCTCGAACGTCACGGTCGGCAACGTGGAAGTGAAGAAGGGGACGAAGAAGGGGCAGAAGGCGTCGTGCTACCAGGCCGTCGTCATCCTCGGTCCGGTGTCCAACAACTACAACGGCCCGCAGCCGATGCCCGCCGTGCCGCCGGTGACCAACGTGACGATCAGCGACTGCGACTTCGGCACCACGGTCAGCACCGAGCAGCCATGGTTCATCCACAACGTGAAGGGGCTCAAGCTCAATCGCGTGAAGATCGGCGGGAAAGAGTACACGACGACGTTGTCGGCGTAAGGCGGAAGAACCGGTGTCGGACACCATTTTCTCAAGAAAAAATAGTGTCGGACACCGGTCTTCACGTGCGTCACCGGTTTCGCCGTGCGCACACGAGTCGCCCCCGCATGGTAAGGTTCCAGCAACGAAGCTTGCCATGGAGCGCACGATGGAACGTACATACCAGGAAGCGGCGCCCACGCGCGCCGAGATCGATGCCCTGACCGGCCCGGCGGTGCTGGAGTTCGGCACCAACTGGTGCGGCTACTGCCGCGCCGCGCAGGCGCCGCTGGCCGAGGCCTACGCCGGCTACCCGGACATTAAACACTTCAAGGTCGAGGACGGGCCCGGCCGCTTGCTGGGCCGATCCTTCCGTGTCAAACTCTGGCCCACCATGATCTTCCTGCAAGACGGGAAGGAAGTGGCGCGCGTGGTGCGCCCGGAAACGGCCGGCGAGATCCGCGACGCGTTCGTCCAGATCGCCCCACCCGGCTGACGGTCTCACCATAGTCCGGCTGCAAAGCCTCGCCTGTCCACCTCCGGAGTACGCATGTCCCAGCCTCACCCGGCCGGTCGAGTCAACTCGCCCGGCACCGTGCTGTTTGCCAGCCTGATCGGCACCACGATCGAATTCTTCGACTTCTATATTTACGCGACGGCCGCCGTCCTCGTGTTTCCCCACCTGTTCTTCCCGGCCGGCGACCCGACCGCCGCCACGCTGCAGTCGCTGGCCACGTTCGCGATCGCGTTCTTCGCGCGCCCGGTCGGCTCGGCCGTGTTCGGCCACTTCGGCGACCGGGTCGGCCGCAAGGCCACGCTGGTGGCCGCGCTGCTGACGATGGGACTCTCCACCGTGGTGATCGGCATGCTGCCCACCTATGCGCAGATCGGCGCCTGGGCGCCCGCGCTGCTGGCGCTGTGCCGCTTCGGCCAGGGCCTGGGCCTGGGCGGCGAATGGGGCGGCGCCGTGCTGCTGGCCACCGAGAACGCGCCGCCGGGCAAGCGCGCCTGGTACGGCATGTTCCCGCAGCTGGGCGCGCCGATCGGCTTCTTCCTGTCCGGCGGCATTTTCCTGCTGCTGTCCGAAGTGCAAACTGATCAGCAGTTCTTCGCCTGGGGCTGGCGTATCCCGTTCCTGGCCAGTGCGCTGCTGGTGCTGGTGGGCCTGTACGTGCGGCTGAAGATCACCGAAACGCCGGATTTCCAGAAGGTGCTCGACAAGGGCGAACGCGTGGAGGTGCCGGTCAAGGCGGTGCTCGTGCAGCATACCCGCGCGCTGGTGCTGGGCACGATGATGGCGATGGCCACCTTCGTGCTGTTCTACCTGATGACGGTGTTCGCGCTGAACTGGGGCGTGGCCGGGCTGGGCTTCTCGCGCCAGCAGATGCTGGTGCTGCAACTGATCGCCGTGGTGTTCTTCGGCCTGACGATCCCCGTGGCCGCATTGCTGGCCGACCGCTACGGCCGGCGCGGCACGCTGATCTGGGTGTCGGCGGCGATCGCGCTGTTCGGCCTGGTGTTCGGCCCGCTGTTCGATTCGCACAGCGCGGTGCAGGTCACGCTGTTCCTGTGCCTGGGCCTGGGCCTGATGGGCATGACGTATGGCCCGCTGGGCACCATCCTCTCCGAGCTGTTCCCGGCCGAGGTGCGCTATACCGGCGCCTCGCTGACGTTCAACCTGGCCGGCATCATCGGCGCTTCGCTGGCGCCCTATATCGCCACCAAGCTGGCCACTACCTATGGCCTGCAGTACGTGGGTTACTACCTGTCGATCGCCGCGGTACTGAGCCTGATCGCACTGGTGCTGGCCAAGCGGAGCTGACCGCGGCTACCTCTTTCGGCATAGGAATGTCGTGCCCCGTCTAGGGATGACGGGGCGCGGCAGGTGCGTATGATGGAACCACCCATCGTCCACCAAGACAAGACCATGCTGATACTGACCAACGGCCGCTTCCATACGGCCGACAAATCCAATCCCGTCGCCACCGCGGTCGCGATCGCCGACGGCAAGTTCCTCGCCGTGGGCGATACCGACGAGGTGATGCGCCATGCCGCGCCGGATGCCCGGGTGATCGACCTGAACGGCCGCACCGTGATCCCCGGCCTGAACGACTCGCACCTGCACCTGATCCGCGGCGGCCTGAACTACAACCTCGAACTGCGCTGGGAAGGCGTGCCGTCGCTGGCCGATGCGCTGCGCATGCTGAAGGAACAGGCGCTGCGCACCCCCACCCCGCAGTGGGTGCGGGTGGTGGGCGGCTGGAACGAATTCCAGTTCGCCGAGAAGCGCATGCCCACGCTGGACGAAATCAATGCCGCCGCGCCCGATACGCCGGTGTTCGTGCTGCACCTGTACGACCGCGCGCTGCTGAACCGCGCCGCGCTGCGCGCCGTGGGCTACGACAAGAACACGCCGGCGCCGCCGGGCGGCGAAATCCAGCGCGACGCGCAGGGCAACCCGACCGGCATGCTGATCGCGCGCCCGAACGCGATGATCCTGTATGCCACGCTGGCCAAGGGCCCGGCATTGCCGCTGGAGCACCAGGTCAATTCCACCCGCCAGTTCATGCGCGAGCTGAACCGCCTGGGCCTGACCAGCGCGATCGATGCCGGCGGCGGCTTCCAGAACTACCCGCAGGACTACCAGGTGGTGCAGCGCCTGGCCGAGCAGGACCAGCTGACGATCCGCATCGCCTACAACCTGTTCACGCAGAACAAGGGCCAGGAACTGCAGGATTTCAGGAAGTGGACCGAAATCGTCAAGCCCGGCGACGGCGACGACTGGTACCGCCACAACGGCGCCGGCGAGATGCTGGTGTTCTCGGCGGCCGACTTCGAGGACTTCCTGGAACCGCGCCCGGACCTGCCGCCCGAGATGGAAGGGCAGCTGGAACAGGTGGTGCGCCACCTGGTCGAACAGCGCTGGCCGTTCCGGCTGCACGCCACCTACGACGAATCGATCAGCCGCATGCTGGACGTGTTCGAGAAGGTCGACCGCGACATCCCGTTCGACGGCCTGCACTGGCTGTTCGACCATGCCGAGACGATCACGCCGAGGAATATCGAGCGCGTGAAGGCGCTGGGCGGCGGCATCGCGATCCAGCACCGGATGGCGTTCCAGGGCGAATACTTCGTCGAGCGCTACGGCGCGGAGGCGGCAAGCCACACGCCGCCGATCAAGCGCATGCTGGAAAACGGCGTGCCGGTCGGCGCCGGCACCGACGCCACGCGCGTGGCCAGCTACAACCCGTGGACGGCGCTGTACTGGCTGGTGTCCGGCCGCACCGTCGGCGGCCTGCGCCTGTACGACGCCGGCGCCAAACTCGACCGTGAAACGGCGATCGAGCTGTGGACGGCGGGCAGCGCCTGGTTCTCGAACGAGCAGGGCAAGAAGGGCCGCATCAAGGAAGGCATGCTGGCCGACCTGGCCGTGCTGTCGGCCGACTTCTTCCGGGTCGACGAAGAGGCGATCAAGTCGATCGAATCGGTGCTGACGGTGGTCGGCGGCAGGATCGTCTTTGCCCAGGCCGAGTTCGAAAAGCTGGGCCCGCCGCAACTGCCGGTACTGCCGGACTGGTCGCCGGTGAACAAGGTGCCGGGGCACTACCGGGCCGTGGCACCGGCGGCACAGAAAAGCGCGCTGCCGCACCAGTGCGCCGGCGCTTGCGCGGTGCACAAGCACTCGCACGACGTGGCCCGCAAGTCGACCGTGCCGGTCTCGGATTATGCCGGCTTCTGGGGCGCGTTCGGCTGCAGCTGCTTTGCATTCTGATGGGGCGGCGATGAACTACGTGAAAATTCTGGCCGGCCTGGTGCTGTCGTTCGTCGTCGGGCTGGCGTGCCGCAAGTTCGGCATTCCGGCGGCGTCGCCGCCCGTGCTGTCCGGCGCGCTGCTGGTGTTCATGATGAGCAGCGGCTACTGGCTGGTGGACCGCTATGTGGCGCGCCGCGCGGCGCAGAACCGGCGGCATTGCGGCGGCCACGCGCTGGATGTCCAGCCAAAGCCGGCGCAGCCCGGGCGGGCAGGGGGCGCATCGTGAGCGCGCTGCTTGCGGGGGCCGTGCTGGGCCTGGTGATCGGCGCGGTATGCCGCGCCTGCGATATCCCGTCGCCGGCGCCGCCCACCCCGATCGGCGCGTTGCTGGTCGTGGCGATGACGGGCGGCTACGTGGTGGGCGGATTTGTCTGAGCCGTAGCCGCGCCGGGGCATGCGTTCACGCTCTTGAGCAGGGCGAAGGCACGGTGCGCCGGCGGCAACGTGTAGCCGTGCGCGTGACTGGTATCGAACACCAGCAGCGCACGGTCCACGAGCGTGCCGAGCAGGTCCAGCGTGGCGGCCGCATCGCGGCTGCCACGGCATGCCATCAATTCATCCAGCGAGAACCAACGCGGCATTGCCGCGGTATCGCACCATAGCTGCTGTGCCGCCGGCTCCAGCAGCCGGTAGCTCCATTCCAGCGTGGCCTGCAGGCTGCGTTGCCGGGCCGGGCCGCCGCCATTGACCCTGACCAGCAACGGCAGGCGGTCGCCCAGCCGCCGCACCAATCCTGCCACCCCCAGCGCAGGAATGCGTGCCGCCGCCAGTTCGAGTGCCAGCGGCAGGCCGTCGAGCTCGCGGCACAGCGCCACCGCATCGGGCAGCATGGCCTCGGTCAGCGCGAAGCGGTGATCGTGGCCATGCGCGCGCGCCTGCAGCAGCGCCAGCGCGCCATATTCCAGGGCCTCCGGCAGGGCGCAGCCGGCAGGCGGCACCGCCAGCGGCATCAGCCGATAGACCTGTTCTTCCGGCAAATGCAGGCGCACCTGCGTGGTGACCAGCAGCCGCAGCAGCGGCACGCGGGCCAGCAGCTCTTCGGCCAGCGCGGCGGTTTCGCGGTCCACGCGGTCGGCATTGTCGAGTACCAGCATGCAGGGGTACTGGCCCAGGTGGCGTGCCAGTGCGGCCACCGCGGCACCGTCGAACCCCACGCTGCGCGCCACGGTTTCCAGCAGTTCGCTGGCATTCGCGCAATCGGCGAGATCGGCCCATGCCATCGGCAGTCCTGCCGTTGCCGCGGCGTGAGGCGCCGCATGCCGGGCCAGCGTGCTCTTGCCCACGCCGCCGGCTCCCAGCAGGCTGGTGAGCCGGTGGTGGCGCAGCAGGTCGCCCAGTTCCGCCAGGTCGCCGGCGCGCCCCAGCAGCGGGCCGGCAACGGGCGCGGGCATTTCTTCGACCGCGGCGCCATGGCCGCTGCTGACGGGCAGGTTCAGCCGGTAGCCATGCCCCGCCACCGTGGTGATCGCCTCCCGCCCCAGCAGCTTGCGCAGCAGCGAGATCTGTACCTGCAGGTTGTTTTCCTCCACCACCAGGCCGGGCCAGACAGCCGCGAACAGCGCGCCCTTGCTCACCATGCCGGGGTGGTGCAGCGCGAGCGTTGACAGAACATCGAAGGCCCGCGGCGTGATTTCCACCGGCTTGCCCTGGCGCCGCAAACGCCGCGCCGCCGGCCACAGTTCGAAAGCCCCCACCTGCAGCAGCACGTTGCCCACAGGTTTTTCAGCTTTCATTAAGGCCGGATTCAGGCCAGCCAAAGGATTTTCAGGCATATCAATCCGATAATTTTTCTTGACGATGGAGTAACTTCCAGTCAAGGAGAAATCTGCTACTTCAAGTTGATATCATATTTGCAAGACCGGCGCAATGTGCCTGGCGCCGGCATCGTTGCGGCCCGGACCGGTTGTGGCCCGGCCGCTACAAGGCACGCCGGGATCGCTCAACATAACCTTGCTTACTAAAGGAATACACATGCGCCTCAATACACCATCGGTTTCGTCGCGTCGTGCCCGCAGGGCCCGTCTCGTGCCCCTGTTGCTGTCGCTGGCGGTCAGCCAGGCATTCGCCGACGTGACCGTCACCGGCAACCCCGGCACGCCGGGTACGCACGGGGCAGTTCCAGGCGCGGCGGGCACCGCGGGCGGTGCTGGCGAGAGCGCGGTCGCCGCATCGGGCCCGAACGCGAGCAACAGCAACGCGGCGACCGCCAACGGCGGCAGTGGCGGCGGCGGCGGCTTCGGCGCCGCCGGCAACAGCGGCCAGAACGGCGGCGCGGCGGGCGCGGGCGGCATCGGCGGCAATGCCGGCGCGACGGCCGGCTCCAATCCGGCGACCGGTGCGGCCGCGGCCAGCGCGACAGCGACCGGCGGCGCCGGCGGCGGCAGCGGCGGACCGGGCGGCGCCGGCAGCGGTGCCGCGGCCGGTGCCGGCGCCGCTGCCGGCGCGGGCGGCAATGCGCAGGCAACGGCCGGGGCGAGTGCCCAGGGCAGCAACACGGCAACGGTCTCGGCCTATGCGGCCGGCGGTACCGGGGGAACCGGCAACGGCGCGGGGTCGGCCGCCGGCGCTGCCGGGACGGCCATCGCGACCGCCACCGGGCAGTCCGATACCGGCGCGGTCAATGTATCGGCGACCCAGTATGGCGGCAGCGGCGGCTACGGCACCGACACCAGCGGCGCCGCGGGCGCCGCGTCGCAAGCGACGGACCGGGTCGGCGGCACCACGGCCGGCAGCCTGTCGCTGTACCAGGCTGCCTTCGGCGGCGCGGGCGGCGGCAGCGGCGCGGCAGGCGGTGGCGCGGGCGGCGCGGCAGGATCGGCACTGACCCTGAGCGACAGCGCAGCCAGTTCGCTGCAGGTGACAGTCAGTGCGCAGGGCGGCGGCGGCGGCTACGCCGTGACGCAGGGCGGCCATGGCGGTGCGGCGACCGGTGCGCTGGAGCTGGTCTCGACGGCGGCCGGCGCGACCTTGGGCGGCAACACGACGGCAGGCGGCGGTGCCGGCGCGGCGGCGTCCGGCACCGGGCCGGCCGGCAACGGCGGCAATGCGCGGGCCGACACGGTGCTGTCCGGCCTCGGCCAGGTCAACGGCAGCGCGGGTGCCGGCGGCGGCAGCGGCGGCTCGTCGACAGGCGGGCCGCACGGCACCGGCGGCACCGCAGAGAGCACGCTGCAATTGACCGGCGCGAGCGTGTACGGCAGCAGCAGCGCGACCGGCGGCTACGGTGGCGGCAACAACGGCACGACGAGCAACGGCGCAAATGGGGGCACCGCGGCCACCAGCGCGATCGGAACCGCTACCGGCGCGGGATCGGTGCAGCTCAGCGCCACCGCATACGGCGGCTATGGCGGCGGCGCCGGCGGCGCGGGCAACCGGGCCGGCGACGGTGCCGGTAGCGCCGTCACGCTGACCGGCGGCAGCGGCAGCGGCGGCGTCAACCTCAGTGCGCACCAGCAGGGTGGCGCCGGCGGCGCCGGCTATTCCGGTGCGCACGGCGGGGCCGGTGCCGCTTCCACGGCGGAAAACATCGTCAGCGGCACCACCACGGGCACCCTGTCGCTGAACCAGTACGCGGTGGGCGGCGCCGGCGGCTACAGCGATACGGCCGAAGGTGGCGCCGGCGGTGCCGCGGGCAGCCGGCTGGTGGTAACCGACAGCAATGCGGCGAACCTGAGCCTGACCGTGTCGGCGAACGGCGGCGCCGGCGGTTCGACCGGCAGCGGCACCGGCGCCAACGGCACGGCCGCGCAATCGCACGGCGAGGGCACGGCAACCGGCGACCTGTATGTCGCCAGCAACGCGCAAGGCGGTTCCGGCGGCAGCGGACTGGTCGCCGGGCAGGGCGGCACCGGCCAGGCACATGCGGTCGGAACTGGTACCGGCAGCAACAGCGTGTACGTGGTGTCCACCGCCAACGGCGGTGCGGGTGGCCAGGGCAACGGCAGCGCCGGCGGCTCGGGCGGCGCGGCCATCGCCAGTGCCGCGGGGTCGGCAACCACCGGTTCGCTCACCGTGGCCGCGTATCAATATGGCGGCGCGGGCGGCTACGGCGTGAACGGCGGCGCGGGCGCGGACTCGAACCTGGTCGATGCCGTCAGCGGCAGCACCGGCGGCAGCCTGTCGCTGACCCAGGCCGCCACGGGCGGCACCGGCGGCGGCATCGACACCGGCACCGGCGGCGCGGCCGGCAACGCGCTCTCGCGCCTGACGCTGGCCGATACCGGCGGCGCCGGCACGGCAAATGTCGTCGTCAATGCCACCGGCGGCAATGGCGGCTATGCCAATACCGGCACCGGCGCAGCCGGCGGCACGGCACAAGCCCGGCTGGCCCTGGCCTCGGCAGCCGACCAGGCTACCGGCAACGCGACGGCAATCGGCGGCAGCGGCGGTTCGACCGCCGGCGGCAGCGCTGGCGCCGGCGGCAATGCCGCGAGCGAGCTGACGCTGGCCGGCACCGGCAATTACGTCAACGGCAACAGCACGGCCAACGGCGGGCATGCCGGCGGCAACGGCGGGAGCACGGCGGGCACTGCCGCCGCCGGCGGCTCCGCAAACGCCGCGTTGACCGTGAGCGGCGGCGCCAATGTGTATGGCGCGGGCAGTGCAATCGGCGGCAATGGCTCGACGGGCGAGAGTACCGGCAGCGGTGCGGCGGGCGGCACGGCCACCACGACGCTGGCCGGTACGGGCGGCACCACCGGTGCGTTGACGCTGAACGGTTATGCGCGCGGCGGCAATGGCGGCGAAGGGGCGGGCAGCGGCAATGCCGGCGGCACCGGCGGGCAGGCATCGATTGCCATCGGCGGCAACGGCGGGGGCGCGAGCCTGTCGCTGAACGCCAACCTTGCCGGCGGCAATGGGGGCAACGGGCGCGGCGGCGCCGCTGGCGGCGCTGGCAGGGCGATCACCGTGGGCGACATCTTCACCGGCAGCACCAGCGGCACCTTGTCGCTGACGCTGACCGGCGGCGGTGGCCGGGGCGGCGACAGCAGCGATGCCAATGGCGGCGCCGGCGGTGCCGCCGACGTGACGCTGGCGCGCAACGACAGCGGCGCTTCGTCCCTGACGTTGTACGGCAACGCCACCGGCGGCGCGGGCGGCGGTGTCACCGGCAGCAGCGGCACCGGCACGGCGGCGGCCGGCGCCACGGGCAAGGTGGCGGTCAGCGCCAGCGACAGCGTGGCACTGGCCCTGTCGGCTTCGGCCACGGGCGGGGCCGGCGGGGCCCATTCGTCGGGCAACGGTGCCGCTGGCGGCGCCGCCCAGGCGAGCAGCAATGGCGTGACGTCGGGCAGCGAAAACGTGTCCAGCTATGCCGTGGCTGCTGGCGGCACAGGTGGCGCCGCGTATGGCAGCGGCAACCGCGGCGGCGACGGCGGCACCGGCAGCGCCATTGCGATCGGCAGGAGCGGAGGCGGCTCCACGTCGGCCAGCGCCAGCCTCACGGGCGGCAGCGGCGGATACGGCGTCGCCGGCGCCGATGGCGGCGCCGGCGGCGTGGCCTCGCTGGCCGATGCCGTCAGCGGCAGCACGTCCGGCTCGCTGTCACTGGCGCAGAGCGCCTACGGCGGCACCGGTGGTGGCAGCGATACCGGCATTGCGGGCGTGGGCGGCGGCGCCGTCTCGCGGCTGGCGATTGCCGATACCGCCGCCAGCAACCTCGGCGCCAATGTCACGGCGCAGGGCGGCAGCGGCGGCCAGGGCAACGACACCAGTGCCGGCGCGAAGGGTGGCGCGGCCGAAGCGGTGCTGGCATTGTCGTCCACCGCGGCGGGCGCCTACGTCAACGGGACCACGAACGCCAGCGGCGGCGGTGGCGGCTACAGCGTCGGCGGCACCCTGGGTGCCGGGGGCGACGCGCTGGCGCGCACCACCGTCACGGCGCTCGACCAGGGCTATGCCAGCAGTACGGCAACCGGCGGCAACGGCTATGCCAACGGCGCCGCCGGCGGCGTGGGGAACGCGCATGCCCGTGCCGATTCGGCCGGCTCGGCCCAGGCCTATGCCACCGCGCAAGGTGGCGGCAGCGACGCCTGGAAGGGCAACGCGGTGGCATTATCTGAAGCGCGGGGCGGCGCAGTGGGCAGCGTCAATGCGACTGCCTATGCGGCCGGCAAGCAGGCCGATGCCACTGCCCGGTCATGGGCGGAGGGCACGGCCAGCAACTATGCGCAGGCCAGGTCCGTGGGGCCGGGTGGCACGGCGGCGGCATCGAGCACCTCGACCGGAAGCGGCGGCGTGCTCGTGACCACCAGCGCCAGCGCCCCGGCCGGGACCTCGGTCAACGCGATCACGTCGGCGAACGTGGGCGGCAGCCATTACGGCCTGGCGGCACCTTCCACGACTTACCAGGCGCTGTCCTATGCGGTGGGCGCGCCGTCGCAAGGCACGGTCGACAGCGTGCTGTCCTCGTCGCCGAACGTCACCGCGGCGTTCGCCGCGGGCCAGGTGCACGGCATCGGCACGATGAGCGGCGCCTACGCGGCGGATGCCACCGGCACCTATACCTACGTGACCGCCGCCAACTTCGAATTCGCCACGACCGAGCGGCGCTACCTGACGTTCGGCCTGCTCGGTTCGCTGTCGGACGGTGCCGGTTTCACGACGCTGGAGCTGACCCTCGCCAGCCACGGCGCGGAGGTATTCTCGGAGACGTTCACCAGCGTCTCCGCGGCGCAGCTCTTCTTCAACGACCATGCCGCGGTACTCGGTGCACTGGCCGCCGGCAACCAGGACCTGTTGCTGACGACCGGCTTCACGCTCGATGGCAGCGGCGGTTTCGGCTTCCAGTACGTGATCGGGGTCGGCGAGCTCGCGCCGGTGCCGGAGCCAGGCACGTGGCTGCTGCTGCTGGCGGGCCTGTCGGTGCTGTTCGTACGCCTGCCGGCACGCCGGAGGGATGCATGAGCGCCCGGCTCGACATCCCGCTGGCCGAACCGCTGGCACCGCGCATGGCGGCCGCGCCGGCGGCGCGTCCGCGCGGCATTGCGCTGCTGGCAAGCGCCGTCATTGCCACCGCGGCGCTGGTCGCGCTGGCGGCCGCGGCATGGCTGCACGGCACGCGTCCGGCAATCCTGCCGGGGCCTGCCGGCGCCTGGTACGCGGTGCAATTGCAGAACGGCCAGATGTTCTATGGCGTGCTGCGCGAGACAGGGCCGACGCAGGTGCAGCTGGCCGACGTCTACTACGTGCAGGCATTCACCCAGCCGGACGGGCGGCCCGGCAACCGCGTGGTCAGCCGGCAGAAGAACGACTGGCACGGCCCGGGCGTGCTGACGATTCCCGCCGACCGGATCGTCACCATCGAAGCGGTGGGTCCGGAGTCGCAGCTGGCCCGGCTGATCGCGCAGGACCAGGGCCGGGCCGCCAGGTAACGCCGGGTGGTGAAAGCCCGCGGGAACGTTCGTTCCGCGGGCTTTTTCATTAATGCCCCCTCGCTGGCCGAACTGCGCGCCCTGGAAGCGGCGCAGGGGCGCACTGACCCGTTAGGCCGGCGGGGCAGCCAGCTGCGCCAGTACGCGGTCGCGGTTGTTCATCATGAAGGTGCGGAACGCCGGCTCCTTGACGGCCAGCCGCACCAGGCCCGGCAACAGCTCGTAGCAGCAGCTGATCACCGTCTCCATCACTCCTTCGTTCTGCAGCGCCGTTACCGTCCATTCTCCCGGTTTGCCATCCAGCTTCTGCAGGATCTGCCCGCGGTGCTCGCCAATCACGCGGGTTACGGGTTGCATCAGGTCGACCATGTTTCCTCCTGTGTGTGAAAACCACAGTCTGCCCGCCGCCGCCGGTGCCAATGATGAGCTGACGCAACCATTGCCTGTTGGTATGAGTTGCCTCAAGTCAATCTATGCAACTCCCGCATAAAGTCTTAATCACAATGAACGTGATCGGGAGGAAACATGAAAAGCCAGGGAACCTTGTTGCTGCTGTTGATCGCAGGCGGCAGCCTGATTTATTCGGCATCGCGACAGCCGCGCTACGACATGCCCCATACCCGGACGCAAACGGAACACCCGGATTCCTCGATGCGCATGGCGAAGGCGGGGTACGCCGCGCAGCACGACATTGCATTGCCGCGCTTTACCGCCGATTCGATGGCCCGGCGCGTCGATCGCCTGATGGCAAAGGCTCTGGACGACGTGGCTAGCGGCCAGGATGTGATCCGCTTCGTCTGCAAGCGCCCTGCCGAGGTGGGCCCGGTGCCATCGCTCGATGCCGTCGACGCGTGGCTGCGCGCCACGCCGGACAGCCACGCCGATCCGTACCTGCTGGATAACCTGCACCGCGCAGCGCAGCAGGGCAACTGGCTGGCGAAGGTGCAGGTATTCCTGGCGCTGAACGGGCAACGCGCACCGGACGACACCACCGCTTTCCGCACGATCACGCTGATGGAATGGATGCAAGAGCACCGCATCGGCGCGCTCTACGCGGCCGTCGGCGAAACGATGGGCGCATCCGGCGGGCGCCATGCGGAGCACAAGACGGCAGTGTCGAGCCTCGACATCTACGCCGCCATGCATCACAACTATCCATCGCAATACAAGGTGGGGCGCGAACTGCTGCGCAGCGGCGATGCGCGGCAGGTGGACGTGGGCCGGCGGATGCTCGATTGCGCGGCGCGGGCGTTGCCGGTGTATGGGGAAATGTATGGCGAGGATGTGTTGGCTGCACGCGGGTGAGCTTACGTCATGAAAAAAGCCGCCGGTCTCGCGACCGGCGGCTTTTCCATATCTGGTGGTGATAGGTGGACTTGAACCACCGACCCCAGCATTATGAGTGCTGTGCTCTAACCAGCTGAGCTATATCACCGCAAACTGTACAACGATGTTCCCGAAGAAAAATGACCTGATCCGTTGCCGGTCAGGCCATTCGTCTTGAATTCTGGTGGTGGTGATAGGTGGACTTGAACCACCGACCCCAGCATTATGAGTGCTGTGCTCTAACCAACTGAGCTATATCACCGCAACGGCAGGCATTATGGCGGCTGCCACCCGCCGTGTCAAGGAAAGCGACGATTTTGCGCCGTCGATGAGCAATCAGACAATATAGCGCAAATCCGTGCCGGCGAGCGCAAATGCGCGACGTTGAGCAGCAACAGGGCCTGGTTCAGCCCCGCAGCGGCGCCAGCCGCGCCAGTATCTGCCCGGTCGCATCCGGCGCCAGGCAGTCGATCACGATCCGTTCCGGCATCGACCGCAGCCACGTCAGCTGGCGCTTGGCGAGCTGGCGCGTGGCGATGATGCCCGTCTCGCGCATGGCCTGGTAGCCGATGTGCCCGTCGAGGTATTCCCACACCTGCCGGTAGCCCACGCAGCGCATCGATGGCAGGCCGGGGTGCAGGTCGCCACGCCGGCGCAGCACTTCCACCTCGTCGATCAGCGCATCGTCTGCCAGCATGATGTCGAAGCGGCGCGCGATCCGCTCGTGCAGCACGGCGCGGTCGTTCGGTTCGAGCGCGAACGACATCAGCTCGAACGGCAGCTCTTCCTTTTCGCGCAAGGCCAGCAGCGCGGACATCGGCTTGCCCGACAGCCGGATGATTTCCAGCGCGCGGCCGATGCGCTGCGCGTCGTTCGGGTTGAGCCGCGCGGCCGTGACCGGGTCCAGCGTGGCCAGCCGCGCGTGCAGGGCGGGCCAGCCGGCCTGCGCGGCTTCTTCTTCCAGTTCGGCGCGGACGGTGGGGTCGGCGCCCGGCAGGTCGTCCAGCCCGTCCGCCAAGCCCTTGAAATACAGCATCGTGCCGCCCACCAGCAACGGCAGCTTGCCGCGCGCCGTGATGTCGGCCACGAGGCGCAGCGTGTCGTTGCGGAACTGGGCAACGGAATAGGCGTCCAGCGGGTCGATGATGTCGATCAGGTGGTGCGGCGCCGCGGCCAGTTCGGCGCGCGTGGGCTTGGCCGTGCCGACATCCATGCCGCGGTAGACCAGCGCGGAATCGACCGAGATGATTTCAGATGGGATGCGTTCGGCGATCGCCAGCGCGGCGGCCGTCTTGCCCGACGCGGTCGGGCCCATGATGGCGACCGCGAGCGGCCGCTTTTCTGCGAGAGTCATGAAGCTTATTGCCCGCGGAGGAAGAGTTTGTCGAGGGCGGAAATCTCGACCTGCACCCAGGTCGGGCGGCCGTGGTTGCACTGGTCGGCGCGCTCGGTGCTTTCCATCTGGCGTAGCAGCGCGTTCATTTCCGGCGTCGTCAGGATGCGGTTGGCGCGCACCGCCGTGTGGCAGGCGAGGGTGCCGAGCAGCTCGTTGCGGCGCTCGATCAGCACGCGCGAGCCGCCGAACTCGCGCACGTCGCGCAGCACGTCGCGCGCCAGGGTCTGCGCATCGGCGTTCTTCAGCAGGGATGGCACGGCGCGCACCGCCAGCGTCGTCGGCGACAGCACGGCGATGTCGAAGCCCAGCGTTCTCAACGTGTCGCCGTGTTCCTGCACCGTGCCCACCTCGACCGCGTCGGCATAGAACGTGACGGGGATCAGCAGCGACTGCACCTGCATGTCGGTACCGGAAATCTGCGCGTCCAGCGCATTTTTCAGCTGTTCGTACAGGATGCGTTCGTGCGCCGCGTGCATGTCGATCAGTACCAGGCCCTTGGTGTTCTGGGCCAGGATGTAAATCCCGTGCAATTGCGCCAGCGCGAAGCCGAGCGGGAATTCCTCATGGGCCAGCGCGGCCGACGTGGCGGTGTACGACGTCGGTTGCGGCATCGCGTACGGCGTGGCTTGCTCGGCCACGCGCGGTGCCGCGGCGTCGGCGAACAGCGCGCCATAGCGCTCGGTGCTCTGCGCCACGCCGCCGCCATCGCGCGCCCCGGCGGCAGGCCAGGGCGAAGGCGAGAACGTGGGCGTGTAGGTGGGATTCATCATCGCACCGAACGAGGTCTGCTCCTGCGGGCGCCAGGCATTGCCGTTCAGCGGCACGCCGTTGGCCAGCGAGTCGGCGGCCGGCAGCGGCGCGGGCACGCTGCCGTGCGCGGTGGCCGACGTTTGCGCCAGCGCGCGCTGCACCGCGTGGAAAACGAACTGGTGCACGGCGCGGCCATCGCGGAAGCGCACCTCGATCTTCGACGGGTGCACGTTCACGTCCACCAGCGCCGGGTCCAGCTCCAGCGCCAGCACGTAGGACGGGAAACGGTCGCCGTGCAGCACGTCCTCATACGCCGCGCGCACCGCGTGCACCAGCACCTTGTCGCGCACGAAGCGGCCGTTCACATAGAAATACTGGCAGTCGGCGCGCGCCTTCGAGGCCGTGGGCAGGCCGGCAAAGCCGTGCAGCCGCAGCACGCCGGCAGCCTCGTCGATCGGCAACCGCGCTTCGGCGAAGCCTTCGCCGAGGATCTGCGCACTGCGCCGGGCCATGTCGCTGGCCATCCAGTGGTCGACCGTGCGGCCGTTGTGCGTGAGCGTGAACGCCACGTCCGGCCGGGCCAGCGCGATGCGGCGCACGACTTCGGCGCAGTGGCCGAACTCGGTCTGCTCGGACTTCAGGAATTTGCGGCGCGCCGGGGTGTTGTAATACAGGTCCTGCGCGTTGACGGTGGTGCCCTGCGCGCCGGACGACGGCTCTACCGTGCCCAGGTGCGAGCCTTCCAGTTCCCACGCGTGTGCGGCATCGGCCGTGCGCGAGGTCAGCTTGACGACCGCGACCGAGGCGATCGACGCCAGCGCCTCGCCGCGAAAGCCGAGGGTATTGACGTTCTCCAGGTCGTCCAGCGAGGCGATCTTCGACGTGGCGTGGCGTGCCAGCGCCAGCGGCATCTGCTCCGGCGGGATGCCCTTGCCGTTGTCGGTGATGCAGATGCGCTTGACGCCGCCTTCTTCGAGCCGCACCGTGATCTGGCTGGCGCCCGCGTCCAGCGCGTTTTCCAGCAATTCCTTGACGACGGCCGACGGCCGCTCGACCACCTCGCCGGCGGCGATCTGCGAGATGAGCTGGTCGGGAAGAGCCTGGATCGGGCGGTGAGGAATCGGGGCGTTCATGATGGGCGAAATTATACCCCGGACGGGGGGCCGCCTCCTCGGATCAGGAACCCTGCCGGCGCACCGGGATCGGCACGTTGCACAGGTCGACATGGCCGGCGGCGACCTTGGTCCACGGGCCGCCGCGGTTGCGCTGCGCTTCGGCCACGGCCCTGAAGCTGGCCGAGTCGGTGCGCATCACTTCCAGCCTGCTGCGCCCCTCTTCCGGCACGTCGGCGGCCAGTTTCACGGACCTGATCGCCACGCGCTGCGCGGGGTCGTCGTAAAACCCCATCGCGCCCGGACCGCGCGGCATCACGGACAGCAGCGGCATGCCGTCGACCACCCGGCCGACCACGGTGATATTGCGGTCCAGCTGGCGCGGCGCCTGGCCGATCACCGCGTACAGCGCACTGCCGTTGCCGCTGTCGGCGCCCACGTCGCGCCCCACGCCCACCGTGCCGTAGCAGTGCGCCAGCCAGGCCTGGCCGGTCTTCGGATCGCGCGCCGACGGGAAACCGTTCGAATGGCCCACCTGCGGCGCATGGCCGTCGCGGTCGGGCAGGCGCGTGAAGCCCCGGTCGTTCGTCAAGGGGATCGTGAATTCGCCGGCCAGCCTGGCCTTTGCGGTTTTCAGGGCGCGCGGCCTGTCTTCGTCCGGGTCACCCCACTGCACCACGAAATTGTCCTGCGCGCGCAGGACCGCCAGGCCGTCGAAGTAGCCCTCGCGCACCAGCAAACGGATGTTCTCGACATGATGCGGCGCAAAGACCGGCGCCAGTTCGATGACCACGCGACCGGCCGGCAGCTCCAGGTACAGCGTGCTGGCCGGATCGAGCGCGCGCCACTCGGCGCCCTGCGAAGCCTTGATCACGTCCGCCACCGAAGGCTTCGGCGGCAGTTCCTTCGCCGCCAGCGGAGCACTGGCGAGCACCGTGACGAATACCGTGGCCAATGCGGCCGACAATCGGGCGGATAATCGAGCGGCCGATGGAGCGGTGAATGGAGCAAATAAGGCAGGGGAAAAACACAGCGGCCGGCGGGACATCGGATCTCCTGGTTTGCTTGCTTTGCAGCGGTAAAGAATTGTAATCTTTCAAATGGTCCTGGTAAAAGCAAGTTGCCGCGGCGCCGGGCCACAGGTGATTGGCCTGGTGTATGATTCCGCCGCAACCTTATAGGAATATTATGGATTTTGTTCATTTGATGGAGATGCTGCTCCACGTCGACAAGGCGCTGGATACGCTGATTGCGCAGTATGGCACGCTGGTTTACGCGATCCTGTTCGCCATCATTTTTTGCGAGACGGGCGTCGTGGTGCTGTTCTTCTTCCCCGGCGACACGCTGCTGTTCATCGCCGGCGCGTTCTGTGCCACGGGGCACATGCATCTCGGCCTGCTGATCTTCCTGCTCGTGAGTGCCGCGGTGCTGGGCAATACCACCAATTACTGGATCGGCGAAGCGATCGGCCAGCGCGTGTTCACGCACGATTACCGCTGGATCAACCGCGACGCGCTGCAGCGCACCCACGTTTTCTTCGAAAAGCACGGGGGCAAGACCATCATCCTGGCGCGTTTCGTGCCAGTGGTGCGTACCTTCGCGCCGTTCGTGGCCGGCGTATCGGACATGACGTTTGCCCGCTTCCAGTTCTATAACATCACCGGTGCGCTGGCCTGGGTGGTGTCGCTGTGCACGGCCGGCTACTTCTTCGGCAACATGCCGCTGGTGCGCGACAACCTGACCACGATCGTGCTGATCGGCGTGGGCGTGGCGATCGTGCCGGTGGCGCTGGGCGGGCTGTGGAAGATGAGCCGCCGCATGCTGGGCCGTTGAGTTCAATCAGGGAAAATTACCCTCAAGTTTTTCCGTACGGCATCCGTTAACCGGGGCATCTCTGTTTTTTTTGCCTCGGAGTAACATGCGCAAGCTGATTGCCCTTACCGCGTGCTGCCTGGCCTTCGGCCTGGTCAGCGCGAACGAATCCCGCCCCCGGATCGCCGGGGTGGAGCCGTCGTCGCCCGCGCGCGACGACGCGATGGGTATCGGCGATCCGAAAGCCAAGCCGGGCAAGCCTGGCCGCAAGCTGTCCGCGCGCGAGCTGGAAGAGCAGGCCGAGGCCGAGCTGTCCGCCAGGATCGCCGATCGGCTGGCGCAGATGAAGGCCAGCCAGGCCGCCCGCTTCGCCGCTGCCGCCAGGGCGCGCAAGGCAGCGCAAGCCAAGGCGAGCAAGACTGCCTACGCAGCGTCGCTGCCGCCGCCGCCGGCCAATGGCACCTTCTGGACCTACGAAGGCGAATTCGGCCCCGCCAACTGGAGCAAGATCAACGCCGCCTGGAACAAGTGCAACGGCGGCGAGCGCCAGTCGCCGATCGATATCCGCGACGGCATCAGGGTCGACCTGGAACAGATCGCGTTCGACTACCGTCCGTCGGGCTTTACCGTGACCGATACCGGCCACACCGTGCAGGTCGCGCTGGGCGCCGGCAATTTCCTCTCCGTGGCCGGCCGCACGTACGAACTGCAGCAGCTGCACTTCCACCGCCCGTCCGAAGAGCGCGTCAACGGCAAGACCTACGAGATGGGCATCCACCTGGTGCACAAGGATATCGAAGGCCGCACCGCCGTGCTGGCATTGATGCTGCAGCGGGGCCGTGTCCAGCCGGCGATCCAGACCGTGTGGAACAACCTGCCGCTGGAAAAGAAGGACACGTCCGCGCCGTCGATCGTGTTCAACCCGAACGACCTGCTGCCCGAACGGCGCGACTATTACACCTACATGGGTTCGCTGTCCGAGCCGCCGTGCACCGAAGGCGTGCTGTGGCTGGTGATGAAGGAGCCGCTGCAGGCATCGGCCGAGCAGATGGCGCTGTTCTCGCGGCTGTATCCGCTGAACGCGCGGCCCGTGCAGGCCAGCGCGGGGCGCATGATCAAGGAGTCGCAGTAACGCGTTCATGCCTGTCGAGCCCGTGTCATGGGGCCAGACCCCATGACACAGGCTCGACAGGCGATCAATTTCTCCTGGTGGGAAAATTTCAGGGCGCAGCGATGCGCCCGTTTTTTCAGGACTGTGCGGTGATGGTATGCACGCCGGTCCATTCCGCGCCGGCGGCCAGCGGCTGCTGGTCCACGCGGGCAGGCTCGATGCAGACGAACCGCTGCCATTCGTCGTCGTGCAGGTCCGCCAGCTTCGCGGCGGCCTCGGGCCCCGGGTTCCACACGACGAATTGCGTGAATCCTTCCTGCTGCAGGCGCAGCGTGCCGGTACCCGGCTGCAGCGTCACTTCGGCCGGGGCAGGGTAGATGTTGTCCAGCGGCGGGCCGAAGTGCAGCGGCGATTCGTCCGGCAGGCCGGCCAGCACCGTGCGCGTGAATTCGTCCACCTGGAAGTAGGTGTGCAGCGCGCAGGCGAAATCGAACGGCTGCCCGCCGGTGTTGCGCACGTGGTAGCGCATTTCAAGCGCATCGGGTTGCAACGTGAAACGCAGCGCCAGCGCGAACGCATGCGGCCAGCCCTGCGCCAGGCTCGCGGGCACATCCTCGTGGGTGAGCAGGAATTCTACCCAGGCAGTGGTGGCGTCCTGGCCATGGTCGCCGAGGCGCCAGTGCGACAGCCGGGCCACGCCGTGGCGCTGGCCGGGGCCGCGCGTGGAGAATTGGGGGAAGATCACCGGCACGCCACCGCGGATCGCGGCGCTGCCGTCGCGCGGCGATGCGTCGCTCATGAACAGCCGCTCGCGGCCATCGGCCGTTTTCCAGGACGCCAGGTGCGCGCCATACAGCGCGATGGTGGCCTGCGCGCCGTCCGGCGCGGAGATGGTCACGGCCGGAAGCTGGCCGAACAACGTCGATTGCATGCAATGGTCCTCAGGTCAGCCGGTTCTTGGCGAGCGGCGGGTTCTTGGCGAAGTACGCGCGGATGCCTTTCACGATGGCGTCCGCGATCTGGTCCTGGTAATTGTTGTCGAGCAGGCGCGCTTCTTCTTCCGGATTGGAGATGAACGCGGTCTCGATCAGGATCGATGGAATGTCCGGCGCCTTCAGCACGGCGAAGCCGGCGCGTTCCACGGCACCGTTGTGCAGCTTGTTGATGCCGCCGATCTGCTGCAGCACGGCCTTGCCGACCTTCAGGCTGTCGTTGATCTGCGCCGTCGTCGACAGGTCGAACAGCACGCTGGCCAGTTGCGGATCGTGGCCCTTCGTATTGGCGCCGCCGATCAGGTCGGCCTGGTTTTCCTTGTTGGCCAGCCAGCGCGCCGCCGACGAGCTGGCGCTCTTTTCGGACAGCACGAACACCGACGAGCCGCGCGCCGACGGCTTGATGAACGCATCGGCATGGATCGAGATGAACAGGTCGGCATCGACCTTGCGCGCCTTTTCCACGCGCACGTTCAGGGGCACGAAGAAGTCGCCGTCGCGCGTGAGCATCACGCGCATGTTCGGGTGCTGCTCCAGCTTGGCCTTCAGGCGCTTGGCAATCGCCAGCACGATATCTTTTTCGCGGCTGCCCCGCGAGCCGATCGCACCGGGGTCCTCGCCGCCGTGGCCGGGGTCCAGCGCGACGGTGAGCATGCGCACCAGCCTGTCGGTGTTTTTCGGCGCCTCCGGCTTCGGCGGTTCCGTCTTTGCGGCAATGTCCGGCCGCGGCACGGCTTCGGACGGCACGCCGGGCGCGGGAATCCGGTTGTCCGGCAGCGGCAGGCCCGGGGCGGGATGCTGTTCGGCCAGCGGCGGCTGGCCGACGGGCGTGCCATCGCTGGACCATTCGCCTTTCTCGATCATCGCCGCGATCGGGTCCACCTCGCGCACCGGGTACAGGTCGAAGATCAGGCGGTGCTTGTATTCGCCCACCGGCGCCAGCGTGAACACCTGCGGGCGGATCTGCGCCTTCAGGTCGAACACCAGGCGCACCACGCCGGGCCGGTTCTGGCCCACGCGCACCTGCTTGATGTACGGGTCGTTCGACTGGACCTTGGCCACCAGCGATTTCAGCTCGGGATTCAGGTCGAGGCCTTCGATGTCGACCACCAGGCGATCCGGATCCTTGACGATGAAATGCGATGTCTTCAGGTCGGAATCGTTTTCCAGCGTGACGCGGGTGTACTCGTCCGCCGGCCAGACACGAACGGCCAGGATCTGCGCGGCGCGCGCGGGCAGCGGGGCCAGCACCGAAAGCAGCAGCGTGCCGCCGGCCTTCAGGAGGATGCGACGGCGGCGGCCCTGATCGGCCTGGGCGGGGATCAGAGGATCTGCGGGAAGTGGAGGCGTTGCAGGCATGAATTACCTAATGCGGAGAACGCCTGCAATTCTACATCACGTCCCTCGCCCGCAACGTTGAGTATCACGCGCAGGTCCGGCGGCGGCAGCACGCCTTCGGCCTTTTCCGGCCATTCGACGATGCAGATGTTGTGCCCGTCGAAGTCTTCGCGAAAGCCCGCATCGAGGAATTCCTCCGGGCTGCCCATGCGGTACAGGTCGTAATGGATGACGTTGACGTCCTGCCCGCCGAGCGTGACGCGGTAGGGTTCGGACAGCGTGTAGGTCGGGCTCTTCACGTGGCCCGTGTGGCCGGCCGCGTGCAGCAGCGCGCGGGTGAGCGCGGTCTTGCCGGCGCCGAGGTCGCCGTGCAGGTGGATCGACAGGCCGGGCAGCAGGGCGCGGGCCAGCGAAACGCCGAGGGCGGTCGTGTGGCTTTCGTCGCGCAGGTGGGCTTTCATGTTCGGGATCGCATAAAATGGTGGATTGCTGCCGCCATTGTACCGACGAATGTCTCTTTCGCCTGAAGTGTTGTCCTCGCTGGCCGCCGCCGTCAAGGAATGGGGGCGCGAGCTCGGCTTCGCCGAAGTGCGCATCGCCGACATCGACCTGGCCGCGGCGGAGCCGGGCCTGCAGGCGTGGCTCGATGCCGGCATGCATGGCGAAATGGAGTACATGGCCGCCCATGGCATGAAGCGGGCCCGCCCCGCCGAACTGGTGCCGGGCACCGTGCGCGTGATCACGGCGCGGATGAACTACCTGCCGCCTTCGCAGGATGCCGACTGGCGCGCGCGCGAACGCACCCGGCTGGAAGATCCGAACGCGGCCGTCATCTCGGTGTATGCCAGGGGAAGGGACTATCACAAGGTGCTGCGCGCCCGGCTGCAGCAACTGGCCGACCGCATCGGCAAGGAGGCCGGCCAGTTCGGCTACCGCGTGTTCACCGACTCGGCGCCGGTGATGGAATTGCCGCTGGCGGAAAAGTCCGGCCTGGGGTGGCGCGGCAAGCACACGCTGCTGATCAACCGCGACGCCGGCTCGATGTTCTTCATGGGCGAAATCCTGGTCGACCTGCCGCTGCCCGTCGATCCGCCGGCCGAGGCCCACTGCGGCGGGTGCAGCGCCTGCATCACGGCATGCCCGACGGGCGCGATCCTCGGTCCCGGCCGCCTCGACGCGCGACGCTGCATTTCCTATCTGACGATCGAACTGAAAGGCGCCATTCCCGAAGAACTGCGGCCGTTGCTGGGCAACCGCGTCTACGGCTGCGACGACTGCCAGACCGTTTGCCCATGGAACAAGTTCGCCCAGCGCGCCACGCTGCCGGACTTCGACGAACGGCATGGCCTGGGCAGCGCCGGCATGATCGCGCTGTTCGGCTGGAGCGAAGAGGAATTCAACCGCAACATGGAAGGCAGCCCGATCCGACGCATCGGCCATGAACGGTGGCTGCGCAACCTGGCTGTCGGCCTTGGCAACGCCGCCGCGCTCGGGCGGCGCGGCGATCCGGCCATCGCCGCCGCCTTGCAGGCACGGCTCGATCACCCGTCGGAACTGGTGCGCGAGCACGTCGGCTGGGCACTGGCCCAGCACAGCTGAGCCGGCAGTCGCTCACGGTCGCGCCAGCCACTGGTTGCGCCGCCGGGCCGCGACCAGCAGCACGATGGCAGCGGCGCCCCAGGCCAGTACGGCGACGATCGAACCCTCCACCCCATAGCCCCCGCCGCTGAGCCATTCGGGGCCGCTGGCACGGACCTGGATCCAGCCGTTGGCCGGGTGGCCCGAGACGGGGATCGAGAACACGGCATCGAACAGGTAGTTCCACGCGAAGTGCATGCCGATCGGCACCCACAGCCGGCGCGTGGCGATGTAGCCGGCGGACAGTGCCGCGGAAGCAACCGCCGTGGCCAGCACGCCGAGCAGGCTGATGTGTTCACTGGGCAGGTGGGCGGCGATGAAGAGCAGCGTCGATACCGCCAGCGCCACCGAGGTGCCCCACGATTTTTCCAGCAGCCGGAACAGCACGGCGCGGAACAGCAGCTCTTCCAGGAAGGCCACGAACACCTGTTCCGGCAGCGGCTTCAGCAAGGCGCTCCAGTGCGCCATGCCGGTGTACGTGTAGATGCTGCCGGCCAGCAGCAGCACGCTGCAGGTGGCCATCAGCAGCGCGCCGAGTCCCAGGCCCGCGAACAGCTCGCCCCTGGCACCGGCCAGCGACAGTTCCGTCACGTCGCGCTTTTCGATCTTGCGCACGTACAGCCGGTAACCGGCGACGATCGCGCACGCGGCCAGCAGCAGCGGCCAGCCGGACCGGTAGGGCTTCGGCACGATTTCGGAGAGCCCCAGCGTCACGGCCATCGGTACGAGAACCGACAGGATAGCCAGCAGCGTCCGCACGAACGCATTGGCCAGCAGGCGGCGGCCAAGCGAAGGCCGTGGGGATGGCGACGATGCCGGAAACGGTGCGGTATTCATGGTTTCTCCTGGGTTGTTTTCTCGTGACTGCCGTGCGTGAGGCTGCTGCGCGCGGCACGGATGCGTGCGCCGAAGGACTGGCGTTCGAGGGCGGCGATGGCCTGCGCCAGCGCTTCGGACAAGGGGTGGGGCATGTCGGCGTCGAGGCTGGCGGCAGCGGCGGCGGTGGCGGCCCAGCAGCGCTGCAGTTGCGGCAGCAGCGCGCGCCCGCGATCCGACAAGCGCACCAGCTTCTGCCGCGCATCCGTCGCCGACGGCATCGTCGCCACCAGGTCTTCCTTCAGCATCAGCGCCACCGTCTGCGTGGCGGCCGGCTGCGTGATGCCGGCCGCTTCGGCGATCTGCCCCACGGTGCGCGGCGTGCCTTCGGCCAGCGCCCGCATCACCGGCGTAAAACGGGGGCGGTAATCGATGCCGGCTTCCTCGTAGGAGGCGGCCACGGCGCCGTCGAGCAGTTCGATCAGGTGGCGCAACTGGGTTCCGAGTCCTTGTTTCATGCGGCGATCATACACCCATTTATATAAGTGCTTATGTATTATTTTTGGGGAGATTTTTCGAGTTCACTTCTGTACGGAAATTAAAGTTCAGTTACTTCATGCTTTTTCGCCGTACGGCATTGAACTGCCTCGACGGTGATCAAGCTGCCGCTGCCGGCTCAACCCTACCATTACCTGCGGGGCAGGCCGCGTCTTCGGCGCTGCGGGATCATCACATGGAGGCGCAATGGGTCTCATCGACAAGAGCAAGCACTGGTACAACCTGTATCGCCAGTATGTGCCGGCCAGCGTGCTGTACCACCGTCACCATTTCACGGTACTGCACCTGCCCCGGCACGACGGGGCGGTGCTTCATGCCTGCCGCGATGCCTGCCTGCGCCACGTGCTGAGCGTGGCGTGCAACCACGTCGCGTGGTATCGCGCCACGGTCCGGCTGTCGCCCGCGGCGCTGGCGAACGAGCCGCCGCTGGCGCTGTTGCGCGAATTCCCGTACCTGACAAAGGCCGACGTGGCGAGCCACCAGGCCGAGTTCCTGCATGACGGCCTCGATCCGCGCTTCCTGAACTACGTCACCACCGGCGGCTCGACCGGCGAAGGGATCGGCATGTGGCGCAGCAAGCGGCTGGCCGATATCGAGAAGGCGTTCCTGCTGCATGAATGGGGGCAGTCCGGCTTTTCCTTCCATCGCAGTTTTTACCTGCGCATGGGCGCGGATGCGCGCCGGCCGGCCGGCGATCCGCCGTTCCGGCGCGTCGGCAATGTGCTGTTGCTGTCGCCCTATCACATCACGCCAGCGCACAAGCGGACCATCGTGGACACGCTCAACCGCGAACGCCCGCGCTTCGTGCATGCCTATCCCAGTGCCGCCGCGGCGCTGGCGGACCTGCTCGGCCCCGGCGATCTCGACTTTCCCGTGGACGGCGTGTTCCTCGTATCGGAACCGGCAACACGCCAGCAGCTCGGCGCGATCGGCGGCCTGTTCCGCTGCCCGATCTCGATCAGCTACGGCCAGTCCGAACGCGTCAATCTGGCGTTCGCGCATTACCACGAAGGCGACCTGACCCCATACCGCTTCGATCCCCTGTATGGGGTGACGGAAACGCTGCCGCACCGGGATGGCCGCACGGAGATCGTCGGCACGTCGCTGTGGAACGACGTAATGCCGCTGATCCGCTACCGCACCGGCGATTTCGGCAACGTCGATGCGGAAGGCCTATGCCCCGCCATCGACGGGCGCGAGCAGGAATTCCTGATCGACCGCCATGGCAACCGCATACCCGGGCTGTCGGTGATGCCGGATCCCGGCTCGTGGCAGTTCGTGCGCCTGTACCAGATCCGGCAGGAAGCGCCGGGAACGATCCGCCTGGCCGTGGTGGGCAAGCAGGGCCGGCTCACCCCCGAACAGAAGGCTTACCTGCTGGACGAGCAGCACCGCCGCCTGGCCGGCTTTTTCGATCTCGACCTGGTGGAGGTGGCGGACATTCCGCTCGCCGCGAACGGCAAGCGCAAGCTGGTCGATACATCGGGGAGGGTGGTCTCCGCCGCATAGCCTGCCTGGTGCGGCGGTTGCCTGGCGACCCGCGGTGCCCCATTGGCGGCGCGATTCCAGGATGGTCCGGGTCAAGCCTCGTCGTCCAGCAGGGTATCGAGCATGCGGCGCGGATCGCGCAGGAACTCGAGCGTCACCTGGTAATGCTCGGTGTCCTCGTAGTCGGTGCGCCGCAGCCCGTCCGGCAGGCAGGCGTAGATGCGGGCATCCGGGTAGGCCATCAGGATCGGCGAGTGGGTGGCGATGATGAACTGCGATCCGGCCTTGACCAGTTGATGGATGCGGGCGAGGGCGGCCAGCTGGCGCTGCGGCGACAGCGCCGCCTCCGGTTCGTCCAGCACATACAGGCCCTGGCCGCCGAAGCGGTGGTTCAGCAGCGCCATGAACGATTCGCCATGCGACTGTTCGTGCAGCGAGTGGCCGCCATACGAGTCGATCAGCGGCGGGCCGCCGGGCCCTTCGTCGAGCCGCTCGAGCGCGGTCGCCACGTTGAAGAAGCTTTCCGCGCGCAGGAAATAGCCGTCGCGCGGCTTGCGGTAGCCGCGGCTGATGCGCAGGTGCCCGTGCAGCGGCGAGTGCGAATCGCGCGTGCCGAAGCGCAGGTTGCGGCTGCCGCCTTCGGCGTTGTAGCCCAGCGCCACGGCGATCGCTTCCAGCAGCGTCGACTTGCCGCTGCCGTTTTCGCCCACGATGAACGTCACGGCCGGATGGAACGCCAGCTGGTCGAGATGCTTTACCGCCGGCAGCGAGAACGGGTAACGGTCGAAGCCCGGCACCGTGTCGCGCAGCAGCGTCATGCTGATCGCGAACGTGGGCGAGAGCGCCATGATTACGTCAGCACCATGATCATGCCAGTGCCGTGCCTACTTCAGCAGGCCGGCCAGTTCCACGGCCGTCTTCACCTGCATCTTGTCGAAGATGTGGGCGCGGTGGACCTCGACGGTGCGCATGCTGATGCCCAGTTCGTCGGCCACCACCTTGTTCATCTTGCCGGCCAGGATCAGGTCGAGCACCTCGCGTTCGCGCGAGGACAGCGTGGCCAGCCGCGCATGCACGGCCGCGTGGGCGCTGGCCTGCTGCGAGCGCGCCAGGCCTTCCTGCACCCGGTCCATCAGCTCGTTGTCGTTGAACGGCTTTTCGAAGAAGTCGAACGCGCCGCGCTTCAGGGTATCCACGGCCATCGGCACGTCGCCGTGCCCGGTCAGGAAGATCACCGGCAGGCGCTGCGCCAGCCCGCGCGCATGCAGCTGGTCGAACACGGCCACGCCGTTCATGTCCGGCATGCGCACGTCGAGCAGCACGCAGTCGCCGGCCGGATCGAACTGGCCCGATTCCACGTAGGCCAGGAACTTGGCGCCGCAATCGTAGGTGGCGGCGGGAATGGCGCGCGACGAGGCCAGCCACGACAGCGAGTCGCGCACCACTTCTTCATCATCGACGATATGCAACATTTTATGTGTCTCCGTTAATCTTGGCTTCGGACGCAGGGAGCGTGAAGGTGAATATGGTACCGCCTTGCGGGTTGTCGCGGTGCGTCAGCGTGCCGCCGTGGAATTCGATCGCCGTGCGGCAGATGTTCAGCCCCATGCCCATGCCCTGCGCCTTGGTCGAGAAAAATGGCGAGAACAGGCGTTCGGCCACGTCGGCCGGAATGCCGTGGCCGTTGTCGATCACGTTGACGGCCACCTGGCCCGCCGCGGCATCGTGCCGCGCCTCGATGCGCAGCACGCGCTGCTGCAGCGGCACCCTGGCCATCGCCTCGATGCCGTTGCGCGCCAGGTTCAGCAGCACCTGTTCGATCATGATGTGGTCGGCCCGCACGAGCGGCAGGTCGGCCGGCAGTTCGGTGTGGACCGTCACCCGGTGCGGCCGCGCCTGCAGGTCGATCAGCGCGCGGATGCCGTCGATCATCGTGGCCAGCGGCACATCCCGCCGCTCGGTTTTTCGCTTGCGCACGAATTCGTGCACGCTGCGGATTATCTGCCCGGCGCGGCGCGCCTGGGTGCCGGCCTGCTCCAGCGCCGGCTTCAGCGTGGCGGGATCGACTTCCGGCCGCGCCAGCAGGTTCAGCGCGCCGGTCGTGTAGCTGGAAATGGCCGCCAGCGGCTGGTTCAGTTCGTGCGCCAGCATCGAGGCGATCTCGCCCATCGTGGCCAGCCGGCTGGACGCCTGCAGCTTTTCCTGGTGTTCGCGGTTCAGTTCCTCGATGCGCTTGCGGTCGGTGATGTCGAGGATCGACCCCATCCAGCCGGTGTGCCGGCCTTCGTTGTCCACCAGCGGCGCCTCGAAGATCAGCACCGGAATGCGGGTGCCGTCCGGGCGCTGGAAGATCGTTTCGAACTGCGGCGTCACCGTCCCCTGCAGCACGTTCTGCAGCCGGTGCTCGTATTCGGCCATCACTTCGGTGGCCCAGTACGGCATCGGCGGCGAGCGGCCCACCAGTTCTTCTTCGCTGTAGCCCACCATCTGGCAGAACGCCGGGTTCACGTAGGTGATGCGGCCCGCCAGGTCGCGCGCGCGCAGGCCCGTCACCAGCGAATTTTCCATCGCGGTGCGGAACGCCATCTGCTGGCGCAGCGCCTCCTCGGCCTCGAGCCGGCGCGAGATGTGGCCCCACAGCGCCAGCAGGCTCCACAGCAGCGCCAGCGCCAGCACGATCACCGAGCCCACCAGCAGGTTCGGCAGCAGCTTCGGCTCGGTTTTCACGCTGTCCGTCATCAGCGTGACGGTGGCGCCGGGCAGGTCGAGCGCGCGCTTGTGCGTGTAGACGCCGTGGCCCGGGCCGGCGGCGGCGCGGCGCGCCAGGATGCGGTCGTCCCGGTCGAGCAGGCTGACCTGGTTATCCTGCGCGAACCACCATGGCACCATTTCCTCGAGGATCGCGGACAGCTGGAACGTGGCCACCAGCGTGCCCAGGTAGGTGGCGCCACGGTACAGCGGATAGTGGTAATCCATCATCGCCGCGCCGGGCGTGCCGGCCGGATTGACGGTCTGCGGCGCCGGTTCGCTGTACACGCCGTTACGGCTGAGCCGGGCGCGTTCGGCGGCATCCCGCGAAGCGGCCGACAGCGTGGCGACCGGCGGCGGCGCTTCGTCGCTCGACGCGGCCACGTCGCCCTCGGGTGTTACCCACATCACGCGTTTCAGTTCCAGGCCCGTCTTCAGTTCGTTGGCCATGCGCTCGTGCAGCCGCTTCACCGAGGCGCCGGCCAGGATCTCGTTGGCCACGCCTTTCAGGTCTTCCTCGTGGCGGCCCAGCTGGAAGCGGATGGTCTGCTCCACCCACAGCGTGTCGGCGATCAGCTGTTCCTGGCGCTCGTTGCTTTCCATCTGGCGCGCCTGCCACGGCAACCAGATTAGAATCGCCAGGAACAGCAAGACGAGCACGACCGGCAGCAGCCAGCGCGCGGAAGTCGGAAACGGCAGGCGCGCGGCCCAGGGTTTGAGGGAGGTCATTGTCCGAGGGTAGCCATTCTGGTACGGCCGGGTATTGTGGTTTTCCACAGTAGCCCCTTGCCAGGGGGTTATGCAGAATGTAATTGCAGGAATAATAAATGTAACTTCCATCTATGGGGACACCGCATGAAGCTCAAGACCATCCTGGTTGCGCTCGCCGCGACCGCCTGCTTCACCAACGCTTACGCGCAAGCACCAATCGTCATCAAGTTCAGCCATGTCGTTGCCACCGATACGCCGAAAGGCCAGGCTGCCGCGCGCTTCAAGCAATTGGCCGAGCGGGCGACCAACGGCCGCGTGAAGGTGGAGGTGTATCCGAACAGCCAGCTGTACAAGGACAAGGAAGAACTCGAAGCGCTGCAGCTGGGCGCCGTGCAGATGCTGGCGCCGTCGCTGGCCAAGTTCGGGCCGCTGGGCGTGAAGGAGTTCGAGGTCTTCGATCTGCCCTATGCGTTCCCCACCAAGCAGTCGCTGTACAACGTGACGGAAGGGCCGATCGGCCGCAGCCTGCTGAAAAAGCTGGAAACCAAGGGCATCACCGGGCTGGCGTACTGGGATAACGGCTTCAAGATCATGTCGGCCAACAAGCCGCTGTATGCGCCGGCCGATTTCCGCGGCCTGAAGATGCGCATCCAGTCCTCGAAGGTGCTTGATGCGCAGATGCGCGCGCTGGGCGCCAACCCGCAGGTGCTGGCGTTCTCCGAGGCTTACCAGGCGCTGCAGACGGGCGTGGTGGATGGCACGGAGAACCCGCCGTCGAACATGTACACGCAGAAGATGCACGAGGTGCAGAAATACGCCACGCTGTCGAACCACGGCTACCTGGGCTACGCCGTCATCGTCAACAAGAAGTTCTGGGATGGCTTGCCGGCCGATATCCGCACCGCGCTCGAAGGGGCGATGCGCGAAACCACCACGTATGAAAAGGCGATCGCCCAGCGCGACAACGACATGGCGCTGGAAGCGATGAAGAAGTCCGGCCGCACCCAGTTCATCACCCTCACCGCGCAACAGCAGGACGCCTGGAAAAAAGTACTGCTGCCCGTGCACAAGCAGATGGAAAGCCGCATCGGCGCCGATCTCGTCAACGCGATCGCGAAGGAAGGCGCGAAGTAACCCCGCGGCTGTACGCCACGGGGAAAGCTTCGCCCGCAGCAGTTTGAGCCGGGGCGGCGTCCTGCCGCCCCGTGTGTTCCGCTGTGCCGGTCGCCCCTGACCGGAGATTTCCGAAAGTCACCCATGAAATTCCTGGACCACCTGGAAGAGTGGCTCATTGCATTCCTGATGGGCGCGGCCACCCTCATCATCTTCATGGCGGTGGTGCACCGCTACCTGTCCGGCCTGCCGGTTCCCTGGCTGCAGGACCAGCTCATTCAGATCAACACCAGCTGGGCACAGGAACTGTGCATCTACATGTTCGTGTGGATGGCCAAGTTCGGCGCCGCCTACGGCGTACGCACCGGCATCCACGTGGGCGTCGACGTCGTGATCAACCGCCTGTCGGTGCCGTGGCGCAATGGCTTCATCGTGTTCGGCCTGCTGGCCGGGGCGCTGTTTACCGGCGTGGTCGGCGCGCTGGGCGCTTCGTTCGTGTGGGACATCGGCCACACCGAGCAAACGTCGGCCGATCTCGAGGTGCCGATGTGGCTCGTCTACCTGGCGGTGCCGGCCGGTTCCTGGCTGATGTGCTTCCGCTTCCTGCAGGTGATGGTGGCGTTCGTGCGCACCGGCGAACTGCCGAAGCACGACCATGCCCACGTCGAGGGCCTGGATGACGAACTGGGAGCCAAGGCATGAACGCGCTGATCATTTTCACGCTGCTGCTGGCGCTGATGCTGACCGGCATGCCGATCTCCATCTCGCTGGGCCTGACGGTGCTGGCGTTCCTGTTCACGATGACGCACGTGCCGATCGAGGCGGTGGCGCTGAAGCTGTTCACCGGCATCGAGAAGTTCGAGATCATGGCGATCCCGTTCTTCATCCTGGCCGGTAACTTCCTCACGCATGGCGGCGTGGCGCGGCGGATGATCAACTTCGCCACGTCGATGGTGGGGCACTGGCACGGCGGACTGGCGCTGGCCGGCGTGCTGGCGTGCGCGCTGTTCGCGGCCGTTTCCGGCTCCAGCCCGGCCACCGTGGTGGCGATCGGCTCGATCATCCTGCCGGCGATGGTGAAGCAGGGCTTTCCCAAGCGCTTCGGCGCCGGCGTGATCACCACCTCCGGCGCCCTGGGCATCCTGATTCCGCCATCGATCGTGATGGTGATGTATTCGGTGACGACCAACACCTCGGTGGGCAAGCTGTTCATGGCCGGCGTGGTGCCGGGCATCATGCTGGCATTCCTGCTGGGGCTGACGACGTGGGCGCTGGCAAAGAAGCACAATTATCCGCGCCTGAAACGTGCCACGTGGAGCGAGCGGCTGGTGGCGTTCCGCAAGAGCGCGTGGGGTCTGCTGCTGATCGTTATCGTGATGGGGGGCATCTACAGCGGCATGTTCACGCCCACCGAGGCGGCGGCGATGGCGGCCGTGTATGCGTTCCTCATTGCCGTGTTCGTCTATAAGGACCTGCGGCTGCGGCAAGTCGGCAAGGTGCTGCTGGATTCGGCGTCGATGTCGGCGATGCTGTTGTACATCATCACCAACGCGATGCTGTTTTCGTTCCTGATGACCAGCGAGAGCATCCCGCAGGAGATGGCGGCCTGGCTGACGGCGCAGGGGCTGGGGCCGGTGGCATTCCTGCTGGTGGTGAACCTGATCCTGCTGGCGGCGGGGAATTTCATGGAACCGTCGTCGATCGTGCTGATCATGGCGCCGATCCTGTTCCCCGTGGCGGTCGCGCTGGGCATCGATCCGGTCCATTTCGGCATCCTGATCGTGGTCAACATGGAAGTGGGGATGTGCCATCCCCCGGTGGGCCTGAACCTGTACGTGGCATCCGGCATCACGAAGATGGGCATTTCGGAACTGACGGTGGCGGTGCTGCCGTGGCTGATGACGATGCTGGGCTTCCTCATGCTGGTGACGTATGTGCCGCAGATTTCGCTGTGGTTGCCTGAATTGATCTATGGCAAGGGCTAGGATAGTTGGCGTCTACCAAACTTTCGGGAACATTGCCACAGTTTATTTTAGGGCAAGCCAAATAATCTCTTGCTACAAAAAAACAGGAGAAAAGCGCAGATGGATCAGTTATGATCGCTCCTGTTTGGTGCAACAGATATCGATATGCACCAAGGTAGCAAGGGCATGAGATTTAGTGGGGAGTGGTAATAAAAACGGCATGCCGGAGACGGCAATAAATCGAGGAGACACGCGGTTCACAGTATGTTGTTGGCATCACTGCTGAAGGCGGCCAAAAGCCAGCCGCGGCGGGACCAAACAACCGGAATCGCGCCAGGCATTACTTAAAACGCACCGCAGGTGCGTTTTTTTTCGCCCGTGGCATTCATGACCGTTTCATGAAAACGCGTGAACGGTGGCGTCGTCCCATTCATGAAGCCAAAGCGGTGCATCAGGGGAGCATGGGGAAGCCACAGGGTCTGCGCAGTGCCGGCTTTGCGCATGGGAAACGGCGCGGCGGGCTGTCATGGCGGGACGCCGTTAACGCATCGCAGCCGGGCCATCGGCCGCCAGCAAAGACCCGGCTGTATGAAATCTGGTACTGCACACGCCGTTGGTGTAGCATGTTTGCCACAGTAGTTTGGAGTTAATTGTGACGCATATACAACAGGCCAGCGAGCTGTTCGCAGCGATCGTTTCCACCCCGTTCGGCGCGCTCGGCATCCGCACCGGCGGCGCCGTCGTCAGCGAACTGGTTTACTTGCCGGCAAGTCATGCCGAAAAAGCGCCTGTCGATGCGGTAGCCGAGCAGGCCGCACGCCAGGTACGGCGCTATTGCGACGACCCGGACTTCGTGTTCGACCTGCCGCTGGCGCAGGTGGGCAGCGCTTACCAGCGCAAGGTATGGGATGCGATCCGCGCGATTCCGCGCGGCGAAGTGCGCACCTACGGCGAGGTGGCGAAATTCATCGGCTCGATGCCGCGTGCCGTGGGCCAGGCGTGCGGCGCCAATTATTTCCCGCTGGTTATCCCATGCCACCGCGTCACGGGCGCCCAGGGCCTCGGCGGCTTTGCCGGCAGCGACGACCGCAACGGCTTCACGCTGGACGTCAAGCGCTGGCTGCTGGCACACGAAGGGCACCGCGAATACGCATGGCAGCAAACGACCCTGCTCTGATCGACGAGTTCTGCGATACGCTGTGGCTGGAAGACGGCCTGTCGAAGAACACGCTCGATGCCTACCGGCGCGACCTGAAGCTGTTCGCCGCGTGGCTGGCACAGGCGCGCCCGGATGCCGGCCTGCTGGCGGCGCATCCCGGCGACATTGCCGGGTATTTCGCGGCCCGGCACGACGATACGAAGGCCAGTTCGTCGAACCGGCGCCTGTCGGTGCTGAAGCGTTTTTACCAGCAGGCGCTGCGCCGGCAGCGCATCGCCGAAGATCCGTGCCTGAAGCTGGCATCGGCGAAGCAGCCGGCGCGTTTCGTGCATACCCTGTCCGAAGGCGACGTGGAAGCGCTGCTCGCGGCACCCTGCGTGCGCGAGCCGCTGGGCATCCGCGACCGCACGATGCTCGAACTGATGTATGCGAGCGGGTTGCGGGTGTCGGAACTGGTGGCGCTGAAGATCGCCGAGCTCGGCCTGAACGAGGGCGTGGTGCGGATCACGGGCAAGGGTTCGAAGACGCGCCTGGTGCCGTTCGGCGGGGAAGCGCGGCAGTGGATCGAACGCTACCTGCGCGAAGCCCGCGGCGCGATCCTGAACGGGCAGCAGGACGATGCGCTGTTCGTCACCGCGCGCGGCGGGCCGATGACACGGCAGATGTTCTGGGTCGTCGTGAAGAAATGCGCGCAGAAGGCGGGAATTACGGCGCCGTTGTCGCCGCATACGCTGCGCCACGCATTTGCCACCCACCTGTTGAATCACGGCGCCGACCTGCGCGTGGTACAGCTGCTGCTGGGCCACGCGGATATTTCGACCACCCAGATCTATACCCACGTGGCGCGGGAACGGCTCAAGCAGCTCCATGCGGTACATCATCCACGGGGATGAGAAATCTGCGATGCTGAATCTGTCGCATAATGTCGGCAACGGAGGTAGTCATGGCAAAAACGAATTTTCAGTACGAAAAGCGGCAACGCGAGTTGGAAAAGAAGCGCAAGGCCGACGAAAAGGCCAAGCGCAAGCTGGAGGCGAAAGTCCATCCGGCCGGCGAGGGCGATGGTGGAAGTCACGGCGGCGAAGCTGCCGATGAAACGGGCGAGACGGAGATCGATACCGAGCCGGCAAGGCAGGAGTAAGCACCTGGCGGCACCCGGCAACCCATCGTGGCATGAAGGCCTGTTTCTTCGTGCGCCAGGGATTGCACCCGGTGCGGCACGAAAATCCATCGCTTTCCTGTGCCACGCCGGTGCCGGCTGAACCGCCGGCCGTACGCCACGGCAGTTGCACCGGGGACTGACCAATGATTGCCGGGCAATCCCGCCCGGCAGGGTTGCTGCCCCCCGGTTTTGCATTTAGCAATAACGATGTTCCCCGTGTAGCTATTCTTGATGCAGCGCAAGTGCCTGCCGGGCAGGGCAGCAAAGAATGGGACGATGAACCCGCACGAGCCCCTTCTTCCTCCCGCTTCGCATTCCGTCCCGAAAACGGATTCGCGATCCAATGCCCGATCCGCTTTCCCCGCCAATCCCCGATCCGACCCCACGGCCGATCGCACGTCGCAATCCTGGTTCGATGCCAAATCCCATCCCGCGGCGGATCCCGGGCAACCCCACGCGCTTGGGCACGAATCGCACCTGGCAAGCGAGGCGCTCGACCTCATCGCGCGCCTCGTCGCGGCTCTCGAACTGACGCCGCTGGTGGCGGTCAGCAGCATCGATCGCGAAGGCAGGATCCGCTTTTGCAATACGGCATGCGCCGAACTGTCCGGCGTGGCGGGGGAAGCGGCGCTCGGCCAGCCAATGCAGGCCCTGTTTTCACGCGGCGAGCGCGAAGCGGAACACGATGCGCTGGTCGAAGAGGCCTGGCGCACCGGCCGGCATTCTCCCACCGGCGACTGGCAGGTGCGCACCGCCGGCGGCCGCGAGCTGTGGCTGTATTCGACACTGGTGCCGGTGTTTCACGAAGGCACGCTGACGCAGATCTTCTGCATGGATGTCGACGTTACCTCCCGCAAGCGCAACGAAGACGCGCTGGCCGCAGCAGGCACCAATTTCCGCCAGCTGTTCCAGAAGTCCGACGATGCGATCCTGCTGGTGAGCGGCGGCCTGATCGAGGAAGCGAATCCCGCCGCGCTGCGCCTGTTCAAGTGCCCTGGCGCGGCCACGTTCGTGGGCCGCCGGCTGGCCGATTTCTCGCCGCTGCAGCAGCCCGGCGGTGCATTGTCCGAGCCGGCCGCGCGCCAGCTCGAGGAGCAGGCATACGCCCAGGGCAACTGCCGCTACGACTGGCGCTATCTCGATTGCGCCGGCAACCTGTTCTGGGCCGAAGTGCTGATGACGTCCGTCACACTGGACCACGAATACCTGTTCTACGTGGTGGTGCGCGACATTTCAGAGCGCAAGAGCGCCGAGCGTACGCTGTACCTTGGGGCGCAGGTGTTCGAGAACAGCCGCGATGCGATCCTGCTGACGGACCATCAGCGCCACGTCATCTCGATCAATCGCGCGTATTCCGCGATCACCGGGTTCGGCAGCGACGACATGCTGGGCAAGCCGCTGTCCGTGTACCGCTCCGGTGTCGAGGATGAAACCTTCTTCCGCCACGTGTGGGACGAGATCGAGGCCACCGACCACTGGCAGGGTGAAATCTGGTCGCGCCGCAAGAGCGGCGAACTGTTCCCCGCGTGGCTGGCGCTGACGGCGATCCGCGACAGCCACGACCAGGTCAGCAACTACATGGCCATCGTGTCCGACATCACCGAGCGCAAGCGCTCGGAAGAACAGACGCGCCACCTGGCCGAGCACGATTTCCTCACCGATCTGCCGAACCGCGTGCTGCTGCTGGACCGGCTGTCGCTGGCGCTGTCCGCCGCGCGCCGCAAGGGCAGCATGCTGGCGATCCTGTTCCTGGACCTGGACCGCTTCAAGCAGATCAACGACACGCTGGGTCACCAGGTGGGCGACCAGCTGCTCAAGGAGGTGGCGGCGCGGCTGCTGAAATGCGTGCGCAAGGTCGATACCGTCAGCCGGCAGGGCGGCGACGAGTTCGTCATCATCCTGGCCGACATCGGCGGCATCGACCACGCGGCCCACGTGGCGGCGACGATCCGGCAGGCGATCTGCCAGCCGTACGGGATCGGCGCGCACGAGCTGCACGTGTCCACATCGATCGGCGTGGCCATTTTTCCCAGCGACGGCGACGATATCGATACCTTGGTCAAGAATGCCGACACGGCGATGTACCACGCCAAGCAGGGCGGCCGCAACAACTTCCAGTTCTTCAGCGCCGAGATGAACGAGCGCATCGTCGAACGCGCGTCGTTCGAGCAGGGCCTGCGCCGCGCACTGGCCGAGGGGCAGTTCGAACTGGCATTCGAGCCCGAGCTCGATATCGCCACCGGCGCGCTGGTGGCGGCGGAAGCGCTGATCCGGTGGCGGCACCCCGAGCTGGGCCTGCTGTTGCCGGAACGCTTCCTCGGCGTGGCCGAAGAAGCGGGTTTGATGGTCCCGATCGGCAACTGGGTGCTGCGCGAAGCCTGCCGCCGGGCGCGCCGCTGGATGGATGCCGGCACGCCGCTGGTGGTGGCCGTCAACCTGTCGCCGGCGCAGTTCATCGGGCGCGACCTGATCGACAATGTGCGCGACGCGCTGGCGGAGGCGGGGCTCGAACCCGGCTGCCTGGAACTGGAACTGACCGAGGCGATCATCATGAAGGGCGGCAATGCTACCGCCGGCACGCTGGACGGCCTGCGCGAGCTGGGCGTGCGCCTGTCGCTGGACGATTTCGGCACCGGCTGGTCGCGTCTGGAACAACTGAAGGACTACCCGATCGGCAAGCTGAAGATCGCCCAGGCATTCATGCGCGGCGGCGGCAACGAAACGGTGATCCGCACCATCATCGCGATGGCGCGCAGCCTGCGGATGACGGTGATCGCCGAAGGCGTGGAAACGCCCGGGCAGCTGGCATTCCTGCGGGAAGAAGGATGCGACCTGTACCAGGGGCGGCAGGCGGAAGCGGCGTTGCGCGAGGGCGGGCTGGATGGCCTGCTGCGATAGCGCCGGGCCGGCCGTTCGATCGCGGCGGCGTCAATACAGCCGCATCCGCACCAGCACCTGCCCGTGGTCCGAGGCTTCCGGCCGCTCCAGCCGCAGGTGGTCGTTGAAATAGCTGACGTCGATCACTTCGCCGATCGCGCGCGGCGAGTTGCGGTTGAATTCCTCGGAGACGAGCACATGGTCGATCGTCGAGTAATGCCCCTCGTGGATGCTGGTGTAGCCCACGTGGCGCAGGTGATCCTGGCGCAACTGGATCTGGTTGCTGTCGTACAGCCGGCCGCGGCGCTCCTCGGCCTGCGGGCCGCCACCGCTGCCATGGCTCCCATTCATTGCATTGCCGGTTACGCTGTGGGGACCGCCGTCACCTGCCATGCCGCGGGTGCCTTCATTTCCCGCCACGCTGCGGGTGCCTCCACTCCCCAGCACGATCGTCGTGGTGACGGCATCGGCGGTGTCGTTGAAGTCGCCGAGCACCACGCAGGGGCGGCGCGCTTCGCGCATCATCTTCGACAGCAGCACGCGCAGCGCCACCGCCTCGGTGCCGCGCCACACGAGCGAGCGCAGGCTGGCCAGCGCGTAGTGCAGCGGATCCTCGCCGCTGTCGCCGTTGCGGTAATCGGGGCGGCGCGATTTCAGGTGCACCACCACCACGTCCACGATCCGCGCGCCGGGCAGTACCACCTGCACGTGCAGCGGCGCGCGGGCGAAACGGTCGGAATCCGGGTTGCCGGAATCGCACGGCACGTCCTTGGGGAAATTGGCGTAGATGCCCGGCGTGCCGGCCAGCGGCAGGCGCGAGACGATGGCCACGCTGGGCGTGAGCCGGTGCGCGTGCGGATCGGGGTCGAAACCGGCATGCAGCGCATCGCGGTACTTGCGGGTGCGGGACAGCACGTCGCGCAATGCCGCCTGCGAGAAAATCTCCTGGAAGCCGATCACGTCCGCGTCGAGATGATCGAGCTGCTGCGCGATCCAGTCGGCCTTGGCGTCGTAGCCTGCCGGGGTCAGGGGCTCGAGGTTGTCGTACAATTTCGCGCCGGGCGGGGCGAGGTTGCAGACGTTGAAAGTGGCAAAGCGAATTTCTTCCTGCATAATGAGAAACTCCTTTTGAAAACGATCGTATCACGGCATGGCCAAGAAAGAGCACATTTCAGAGACCCCGGCAACCGCGCTGCTGAAGCAGCACAAGGTGCCGTTCAGCGAACATCCGTACGACTACGAGGAACATGGCGGCACGTCCGTATCGGCACGCGCGCTCGGCGTCGACGAGCACCACGTCGTCAAGACGCTGGTGATGCAGGACGAAGCCGCCAGGCCGTTGATCGTGCTGATGCACGGCGATCGCAAGGTGTCGACGAAAAACCTGGCGCGCAACATCGGCTGCAAATCCGTCGAACCGTGCAAGCCGGACGTGGCGCAGCGCCATTCCGGCTACATGATCGGCGGCACCTCGCCGTTCGGCACCCGGAAAGCATTGCCGGTGTACGTGGAAGCGTCGATCCTGGAACTGGAAACAATTTATATCAATGGCGGCCGGCGCGGTTTCCTGGTGGGCATCGCGCCGCGCGTGCTGACCGAGGTGCTGGCGGCCAGGCCCGTCGCCTGCGCACTGGCCGACTGACACGCTGTTGCTGTATAGTCGGCGCCCGCTGCCACTCTTACGCCATCAACAACACATGGGACTACCTGGGGAAATGACTACCATCCTGCTGGCGATTGCCGCCTACCTGATCGGCTCGATCTCTTTTGCCGTTGTCGTGAGCAAGGTGTACGGCCTGTCCGACCCGCGCACCTATGGCTCCGGCAATCCCGGCGCCACCAATGTGCTGCGCAGCGGAAACAAGGGCGCCGCGATCTGGACCCTGGTCGGCGACGCCTTCAAGGGCTGGCTCGCGGTCTGGCTGACGGTCCGCTACGCCAGCGAGCTCGGCATTGGCGACAACACCATCGCCCTGGTGGCGCTGGCCGTCTTCATCGGCCACCTGTGGCCCGTGTTCTTCCGCTTCGAGGGCGGCAAGGGCGTGGCCACGGCGCTGGGCGTACTGCTGGCGCTGAACGTGTGGCTCGGGCTGGCCACGCTGGCGACCTGGCTGGTGGTGGCCTATGCGTTCCGGTATTCGTCGCTGGCCGCGCTGCTGGCCGCCGTGTTCGCGCCGTTCTACTACGGCCTGCTGTTCGGCATCGAGCCGCAACTGTTCGCCGTGCTGGTGATGTGCGGCCTGCTGGTCTGGCGCCATGCGAAAAACATCGGCAACCTGATGGCCGGCAAGGAAAGCCGCATCGGCAGCAAGAGCAAGGGCGCCGCCGCCGGGGCAAAGAAAAAGTAGGCGCTGTCCGCGAACGGCGCCAGAAGTAACTTGCAATACCGGCGACAGCCCTCATCATGCGTGGGCCGCCGTCATCGGCGGCAAACCGATGGCCGCCGCCGGCGGCCCGCACCAGAAAGGCCGCCATGTCAATATCCGTCGATTCAAAGCCCGCCGATGCAACGCCCGCCGAGGCAACGACCGTCGCAGCCCCCGCCACATCGACGCCCATCCGCATCGATTTCGTTTCCGACATTTCCTGCCCCTGGTGCGCGGTCGGGCTGAAATCGCTGGAAACCGCGCTGGCGCGCATTCCCGAGGCCGCCGTCGAATTCCACTTCCAGCCTTTCGAGCTGAACCCGGACATGGAGGCGGAAGGGCAGGACATTACCGAGCACATCGCCGAAAAATACGGCAGCACGCCGGCGCAGCAGGAACAGTCGCGCGAGATGCTCCGCCAGCGCGGCGCGGCGGTCGGCTTCACGTTCGCGATGGACAAGCGCGGCCGCATCTACAACACGTTCGATGCGCACCGGCTGCTGCACTGGGCCGAGGGAGAAGGGCGCCAGCACGCCCTGAAGCACGCACTGCTCGAAGCCTACTTCACCAACGGCGAAGACCCGAGCTCGCACGACGTGCTGCTGCGCGCGGCCGAACGGGTGGGCCTGGACAGCGGCGCCGCGCGGCAGGTGCTGGAATCGGACCGCTACGCCGACGACGTGCGCATGCTCGAGCAATACTGGCAGCAGGCCGGCGTGCGCTCGGTGCCGGCCATCGTCATCAATCAGCGCCACCTCATTTCCGGCGGCCAGACGCCCGACGTGTTCGAGGGCGCGCTGCGGCAGATCATGGAAGGAAAGTAGCCTTTCCGGTTCCGGTATTACCGCATGTTGCCTTTTGCGCTACACTGCCGCGGCACCATGTAACCCGCTGCCCTGGACGCATCCCGTCCGCAGTGGGGAAGCGGGGGCACCCGTTGCAGCGCTAATATCGCACCGTATCATCGGACCACAGACATCAGGAGAACAGCCATGCCGAAAGCCATCTGGAACGGCGCGATCATCGCCGAGGCCGCCGACAACGAGGTGGAAATCGTCGAGCAGAACGTGTATTTCCCGCTCGAGCGCGTCAGGCGCGAATACCTGAAGGACAGCAGCCACACGACGCTGTGCCCGTGGAAAGGCGTGGCCAGCTATTACGATGTCGAGGTCGACGGGCAACTGAACCGCAACGCGGCATGGTATTACCCGGCGGCCAAGGAGGCGGCCAAGGCCATCGAGGGCCGCATCGCGTTCTGGCACGGCGTCGAGGTCAGCCGCTGAGTGGATAATGTCACCCATACCTTCGTCGGCCTGGGCATCGGCGAACTGGTGCAGCGCTCGCTGCCGGCCGAGCGCGACGAGGCACGGCAGCGCACGCGCCACCGGCTGCTGCTGACCGCCTGCGCCGCCGCCAGCAATTTCCCCGACCTGGACCTGTTCCTCACGCACCTGCTGCCCGCGCCGCTGGGCTACCTGCTGCATCACCGGGGCCACACGCACACGCTGCTGTACGCGCTGCCGCAGGCCTTGCTGCTGCTGGCGGCGCTGTGGCTGCTGTGGCCGAATGCACGGCGCCTGCTGAGAGACAGCGGCACCGCCCGGCTCGGACTGGGCCTGGCCATCGTGCTGGGCTTCCTGCTGCACATGTCGATGGATTTCCTGAATTCGTACGGCATCCACCCGCTGTACCCGTTCGACCCGCGCTGGTTCTACGGCGACCTGGTATTCATCGTCGAACCCGTGTTCTGGATCGCGTTCGGCGTGCCGCTGGCGCTGGCGATCCCGCGCCGGCCGCTGCGCCTGCTGGCGCTGGCCGCGCTGGCGCTGTTCCTGGCGGTGGTCACGTGGCGCGGCTACCTGGGTCCGATGTCGCTCGCCGGCCTGCTCGCGATCGGCGGCGCCATCGCGGCACTGCGCATCACCCGCACGCAAAGCCGGCGTGCGCTGGCATTGTCCGCCCTGGTGTCGGTGGCGTTCATTGCCGTGCAGGGCGGCGCGTCGTCGGCGGGGCGGGCAAGGGTGGAAGGGGCGCTGCAGGCGATCGACCCGGCGTCCCGCGTGCTGGACGTGGCGATGACGGCCTTCCCCGCGCAGCCGCTGTGCTGGTCGTTCGTCGCCATCGAGGAAAACGCGGCGCAGGGCAGCTACCGCATCCGCCGGGGCATGCTGAACCTGGCACCGGATCTGCTGGCCCATTGCCCGGCGTCGCTGGCCGAGCCCGGCGCAAGCGCTACCGGATCGGCCGGCGTGAGCCTGGCTTCCGCATGGCAGGGCAGCCTTGCCACGCTGCAAACACTGGCGAAGAACGATTGCCACGTCAACGCGTGGCTGCGCTTTGCCCGCATGCCGGCTGTCGATGCCGACGTGGCCAGCGACCTGCGCTTCTCGTCCACCCCGCGCGGCAATTTCACGTCGATGGACCTGGCCGCGGCCGGCCGCGAGCCGTGCGGCAATGTGCCGCGCTGGGGCTATCCGCGCGCCGACCTGCTGGGCGCCGCGCTACACTGACCGCCCCATGAGCGACCGTCCCGTCACCGACCGTCCGGCCAAGGAACCGGCGCCACCCGAGCGCTCGGCCGATCCGCAACAGCTGTACGGCAAGCCCGCCGGCGGCTGGCGCGAGGAGCTGTACGAAGTCATCTTCGAATCGCACACGCGCAAGGGGCAGATCTTCGACCTGGTGCTGATCGGCGCGATCCTGCTGTCCGTCGCCACCGTGGTGCTGACTTCGATCGCGCCGGTCGCGCGCGCCTATGGCCCGTGGCTGGTGGCATCCGAGTGGGTGTTCACGCTGCTGTTTACGATCGAATACATCGCTCGGCTGCTGTGCGTGAAGCGGCCGGACCGCTATGCGCGCAGCTTCTTCGGCATCATCGACCTGATGTCGGTGGTGCCCAGCTACGTCTCGCTGTTCATTCCCGGCTCGCACGTGCTGCTCGATGTGCGGATCCTGCGCCTGCTGCGCATCTTCCGGATCCTGAAGCTCACGCTGTACATCCAGGAATACAGCATGCTGGGCAGCGCACTGATGGCCAGCCGGCGCAAGATCCTCGTGTTCCTGTCGGTGGTATGCCTGGTCGTGTTCCTGATGGGAACGGTGATGTACGTGGTCGAAGGGCCGCAGCACGGCTTCACCAGCATCCCCACGGCCGTCTACTGGGCCATTTCGACGATGACCACGGTGGGCTTCGGCGACCTGGTGCCGAAGACCGACATCGGCCGGACCATCGCTTCATGCATGATGCTGCTGGGCTGGGGCATCCTGGCGGTGCCGACCGGCATCATCAGCTCCGAGATCTCGCACCAGCGAGGCATGCGCGCGATGAGCGCGCGCATCTGCACGCGCTGCCTGGCGCCCGGCCACGAGGCCGCCGCGCGCTTCTGCAAGAGCTGCGGCGAGGCGCTGCCGCAGGAGACGAGCTAGTCATTCCTGCGGCCCGGCCGCACCTGGAAAGCGGACGAACTGGTGCAGGCGCACCGCGATGGCCCGTGCGCGGCAGGGCTGGCGCATGCCCGGCCCGGTCCGCTGACTGCTGCGTTGCAGGGCACGCCTGGGGAAATTGTCACAAGAACCACGACAGTTTCAAAATCGTGGCCATGGCACGCCAATTGCTGATACATTGTCTCGTATAGACAATTTTCGCCAGGAGACAATCATGAACGAATCGGCTACCACCTCCACCAAGCCAATGACGCGCGACCCGGTCAAGCCGCCGCGCAGCGTGCGCGTCGAGGACATGCGCAAGAAACACGTGAAAACGGGCGCCGTGGCGGCCGGCGGCCTGCTGGCGCTGGTGGGCCTGGCGGCGGTGCTGCTGGGTGCCTGACCTGGCAACTGTCCGATTCGGCTTCAGACGGTCCTGAGTTCGTCCAGCGGCCAGCGCGGCCGCACATTGAATCCATATTCGCGGCGCGCCGCGGCCGGATTGATCGACAGCCGCATCGCGCCCGCAAAGGCGATCATCGCGCCGTTATCGGTGCAAAACTCCAGCTCGGGGTAATACACGCGGAAACGCTTCTTGGCTGCCGCCGCGTCCAGCGCGGCGCGCAGCTGGCTGTTCGCGCCCACGCCACCGGCGATGACGAGGCGTTTCAGGCCCGTCTGCTTCAGGGCCGCAACGCATTTCGCCACCAGCACGTCCACGATCGCATCGACGAAGCCGCGTGCGATGTCGGCCTTGCTCTGCTCGCATACATTGGCCGCCCCCCGGTTCTTCACCACGGTCAGCACGGCCGTCTTCAGGCCGGAAAAGCTGAAGTTCAAGTCTTTCGAATGCAGCATCGGCCGCGGCAGTTTATAGGCTGCCGGATCGCCGAATTCGGCCAGGCGCGAAATGGCCGGCCCGCCCGGGTAGCCCAGGCCCAGCAGCTTGGCCGATTTGTCGAACGCCTCGCCGGCGGCATCGTCCAGCGTTTCGCCCAGCAGTTCGTACTGGCCCACGCCATCGACCCGCATCAGCTGCGTGTGGCCGCCGGAAACCAGCAGCGCCACGAATGGGAATTCGGGCGGATCGGACGCCAGCAGCGGCGACAGCAGGTGGCCTTCCAGGTGGTGGATGCCGAGCACCGGCTTGTCCAGCGCCAGGCCGAGGCTGCATGCGATCGACGAACCGACCAGCAACGCGCCCGCCAGGCCGGGGCCCTGCGTGTACGCGATGGCGTCGATCCCGGCGGCCGCCATGCCTGCCCCCTTCAGCGTTTGCTGCAGCAGCGGGATGGCGCGGCGGATATGGTCGCGCGACGCCAGCTCCGGCACCACGCCGCCATACTCCTCGTGCATCGCCACCTGCGAATGCAGCGCGTGCGACAGCAGGCCACGGCCGGTGTCGTACAGGGCCAGGCCGGTTTCGTCACAGGAAGATTCAACGCCGAGAACGATCATGGTAAATAGCTGAAAATAAAGGGCAATCCGCCATTGTAATGGAAAGCGGCGGCCGTTTCAGCGCCATGCCGGACGCTGCATGGTTCCAATGCCCAGCCCGTGTCATGGGGTCTGACCACATGACACGGGCTGAGCATTGGCCAGGTTGCTGCCACAGCGCAGGGCGCTGGCGCACCGTGGCGGTGCGCCGATGGGGGCAGGGAGCGAAGTTTGCCGTCTTCGCCATGGCACCGCTCTTGCTATGCCTCTTGTGTTGCGGCAGCACGCCGTGGAAGGAGAGGCAATGCCCGAACACTGGAAACTGGTTTGCAAGGTCAAGGATATTCCGCCCGGCGGCGCGCACCACGTGCCGCGCGGCCTGGCGTGGCAGGAGCTGCCCGGGGTGGCCGTGTTCCGCACGGTCGACGACCGCATCTATGCGCTGCTCGACAGCTGCCCGCACAAGGGTGCGCTGCTGTCGCAGGGGATGGTGCTCGGCGAGCATGTGGAATGCCCGCAGCATCAGTGGAATATCGCCCTGGAAACGGGCTGCGCCGTGGCGCCCGAACAGGGTTGCACGCGACGCTATACCGTGAAGGTGGAGGACGGCAAGATCTACCTGGACCTGCTGGAGCTGAACGCGCCGGCCAGCCGCGCGGAGGCGGCGCTGGCCGGCACCTACGGCGTGGCACCGCTGGTCGGCACCTATATATAGATCGTTACGGCCGGCGGCGCAGTTCCGCGTCCGCCGATTTCAGCATCTGCGCCGTGGTTTCCCAGTCGATGCAGGCATCCGTCACCGAACAGCCGTATTTCAGCTCGGCCAGGTCGGCCGGGATCTTCTGGTTGCCGGCCACGATGTTGGACTCGATCATCACGCCCACCAGCGACCGGTTGCCGTGCACCAGCTGGTTGATCACGTCCGTCATCACCAGTGGCTGCAGTTCCGGCTTCTTGTAGCTGTTCGCATGCGAGCAGTCGACCACGATATTGGCCGGCAGCTTCGCCTTCGCCAGCGATTGCTCGGCGATCGTCACCGATACGGAATCGTAGTTCGGGCGGCCATCGCCGCCGCGCAGCACCACGTGGCCATAGGCATTGCCGCGCGTGCGCACGACCGCCACGTTGCCTTCCCCATTGATGCCCAGGAACGCGTGCGGGTTGGCGGCCGAGAGGATCGCGTTGATCGCGATGCTGATGTCGCCGTCGGTGCCGTTCTTGAAGCCCACCGGGGTCGACAGGCCGGACGACATTTCGCGGTGCGTCTGCGATTCGGTGGTGCGCGCGCCGATCGCGGTCCAGGCGATCAGGTCGCCCAGGTATTGCGGCGAGATCGGATCGAGCGCCTCGGTGGCCGTTGGCAGGCCCAGCTCGCACACGTCCAGCAGGAACTGGCGCGCCTTTTCCATGCCGATATCCACGCGGAACGAATCGTCCATGAACGGATCGTTGATGTAGCCCTTCCAGCCGGTGGTCGTGCGCGGCTTCTCGAAATACACGCGCATCACCAGCAGCATCGTGTCCTTTACTTCTTCCTGCAGCGCTTTCAGGCGGCGGGCATAGTCCAGGCCGGCCACCGGATCGTGGATCGAGCAGGGGCCGACCACGACGAACAGGCGCTTGTCCTTGCGGTCGAGGATGTTGCGCAGGTCTTCGCGGCCCTTGGTGACGGTGGCGAACGCCGTGTCCGTCATCGGCAGCCTGGCGTGCAGTTCGGCCGGCGTGGGCATGGACGCGAACGAGGTAACGTTGATGTTTTCTAAGTCGAGGGCAGTCATGGCTTCAGGTCTCTGGCTATGCTTTGTTAAGGCTCTGTTTGCTTACGGTATTCTTTTAGGGAGTCGATCAGTGTAGCCGAAATGCGGTAAGCTGTTTCCATGAGTATCGAAAACACATCCCTACCCGCATCGGCCCCCGTATTGGCCCCCGCATTGGCTCCCTTCGTTGCCGCTCCTTTCATCAAGGAAATCGGCCGCGGCGTCAAGGGCGCGCGCAGCATGAGCCGCGCGGACGCGTACACGCTGTATGAGGCCATGCTGAACGGCCGCGTTTCCGACCTGGAGCTGGGCGGCATCCTGCTGGCGATGCGCATCAAGGGCGAGTCCGTCGACGAGCTGGCAGGCTTCCTCGATGCCGCCGAAGCGTCGTTCGCGCCGCTGCGGGCGCCCGCCGGACCGTATGCCCCGGTGCTGATTCCCACCTACAACGGCGCCCGCAAGATGGCCAACCTGACGGCGCTGCTGGCGCTGCTGCTGGCGCGCGAAGGCGTGCCGGTGCTGGTGCACGGCGTGGCGCACGACCTGGGCCGCATCGCCACCGCCGAAGTGCTGGCCGAACTGGGCATCGCCGCCGCGGCCACGGCCGCCGATGCCGAGCGTGCGCTGGCCGACGGCCACGCCAGCTTCATCACGATCGACACGCTGGCGCCGAAGCTGGCCCACCAGCTGTCGCTGCGGCGCGTGCTGGGCGTGCGCAATTCCACGCACACGATCGTCAAGATCCTGCAGCCGTTCGCCGGCCCGGCATTGCGGCTGGTGTCGTACACGCACCCCGAATACCTGGAAACGCTGGGCGAATACTTCACCACCGCCGCCCCGCAGGCGCGCGGCGACGCGTTCCTGATGCGCGGCACCGAAGGGGAGACGGTCGCCAACGCCACCAAGGCGCAAAAGATCGACTGGTTCCACGACGGCGAACGCACCGTGCTCGTCGAGCGGCAGATGTTCGCCGAGGTCGAGCCGGTACTGCCTGAAGACAAGAGCGCCCCCGCCACCGCCGCCTGGATCGCGTCGGTATTGCGCGGCGATACGCCTGTCCCCGATCCGGTCGCCCAGCAGGTCGGCCACTGCCTCGCCGTTTCCCGCGAGTTGCGCAGCCGCCACGGCTGAACCGGGCATCGGCACCGGCGGGCAAGCCTGGCAAGGCTTTACCCGCCCAGGCAGGTACAATGCCCGGTTTGATTGGCGGGGCAGAGACAATGGCGGAACAGTTCGACGTGGTGGTGATCGGTGCGGGCGCGGCCGGAATGATGTGCGCGGCGGCGGCCGGGCAGCGGGGCAAGCGCGTGGTGCTGATCGATCATGCCGAAAAGCTGGCCGAGAAGATCCGCATTTCCGGCGGCGGCCGCTGCAATTTCACCAACATCAACGCGGGGCCGGCCAATTTCCTGTCGGAGAATCCGCACTTCGCCAAGAGCGCGCTGTCGCGCTACACGCCGCAGGATTTCCTCGCGCTCGTCAGGAAATACCGGATCGGGTACCACGAGAAGCACAAGGGCCAGCTGTTCTGCGACGAGTCGGCCGAGCAGGTCATCAACATGCTGCGCGCCGAGTGCGATGCCGCCAATGTGCGCTGGCGCATGCCGGCCACGGTGCAAGGCGTGGAAAAGGAAGGCGAGCTTTTCCTCGTGCAGACGAGCGCCGGCCTCATCGAAGCCGGGGCGGTCGTGATCGCCTCCGGCGGCCTGTCGATCCCGAAGATCGGCGCGACCGATTTCGGCTACCGCATCGCCAGGCAATTCGACCTGGCCATCGTCGAACCCCGTCCCGCGCTGGTGCCGCTCACCTTCGATGCCCGGCAATGGGAGCCGTTCGCGGCATTGGCCGGCGTGTCGCTCGAAGTGGACGTGGAAACCGGCACGCTGAAGGGCCGCAAGGCCACCGGTGCACGCTTCCGCGAAGACCTGCTGTTCACGCACCGCGGCCTGTCCGGCCCGGCCATCCTGCAGATCTCCAGTTTCTGGGAACCCGGCACGCCGATCACGATCAACCTGCTGCCGGAGCTGGACGTGGCCGCCACGCTGATCGAAGGCAAGGGCACGGTCAAGAAGCAGCTCGGCAACGTGCTGGCGCAATGGCTGCCGTCCCGCCTGGCGGACGGGCTGCTGAAGGCGCACGATTTCAACGCCGAAGCGCGCCTGGCCGATATGCAGGATGCCCAGCTGCGCCGCCTTGGTCAGGCCATCAACGCGTGGACCATCACGCCCGACGGCTCCGAAGGCTACCGCAAGGCCGAGGTCACCCGCGGCGGCGTCGATACCAGGGAACTATCGCAGCAGACCATGGGGGTCGTGAAGGTGCCCGGCCTGTACTTCATCGGCGAAGCCGTCGACGTCACCGGGTGGCTGGGAGGCTACAACTTCCAGTGGGCCTGGGCATCGGGGATGGCCGCGGGGCTGGCAGTCTGATATGATTCCTGACCCGGCAACGCTGTGGCGGTGCCGGTTTCGTGTGTTCGGATGTTAGCGGGTAGGCCATGAAGCCGCTTGTCTCTCTGGACAAAAGGTGCTAATATCGCCGTCTTCCTAAAAACCCTCTAACGGTTTGAATTTTACATGACCACTATCCGCCTTAAAGAAAACGAGCCGTTCGAAGTTGCCATGCGCCGCTTCAAGCGCACCATCGAAAAAACCGGTCTGCTGACCGAACTGCGCGCACGCGAGTTCTACGAAAAGCCAACCGCCGAGCGCAAGCGCAAGCTGGCCGCAGCCGTGAAGCGTCACTACAAGCGTATCCGCAGCCAGCAGCTGCCGAAGAAGCTGTACTAATTCTCGCTCTCGCAGACCGGGCCGTCGACGGCGCTTTCGCCTCCGGTCCGCTTGCGTGATGCGTTCGCCCGCTCCGGCAATGTCCGCAGCGGGTTTTTCGTCTTTTTATTTGTCTTTTTTGCTGCGTGTCGTGCGCAGTATCAGCCCGAGGAACTCATGAGCCTGAAAGCCCAGATTACCGATGACATGAAAGCCGCGATGCGCGCCAAGGAGGCCGGCAAGCTTTCCACGATCCGCCTGATCCTGGCCGATATCAAGCGCAAGGAAGTGGACGAGCAGATCGAGCTGAACGATACGCAGGTGCTGGCCGTCGTCGAAAAGATGATCAAGCAGCGCAAGGATTCCATCACGCAGTTTGAAGCCGGTGGCCGTGCCGACCTGGCCGATATCGAAAAGGCCGAACTGGCCGTGCTGGCCGCCTACATGCCTGCCGGCCTGTCGGATGACGAAGTGGCCGCCGAAGTCGCCGCCGGCGTCGCCGCCTCCGGTGCCGCCGGCCCGCAGGACATGGGCAAGGTCATGGCGATCCTGAAGCCGAAGCTGGCCGGCCGTGCCGACATGACGGCGGTGTCCGGCCTCGTCAAGAAGGCGCTGACCGGCGCCTGAGCCTGCCGGGTTTTGCTGTCCCCGTGCGCTTTGAGCTGAATCAACATCGCATCGGGGCGGCGTTATAGTTTGATCTGTAACCTCATCTGCAACATCCTGTAGGAAGCGCGGTTGCCACAGTGATTCCACAATCCTTTATTTCCGACCTGCTGAACCGCGTCGACATCGTGGACGTGGTGGGCCGCTATGTGCAGCTCAAGAAGGGCGGCGCCAATTTCCAGGGCCTGTGCCCGTTCCACAACGAAAAATCCCCCAGCTTCACCGTCAGCCCCACCAAGCAGTTCTATCACTGCTTCGGCTGCCAGGCGCACGGTACCGCGATCGGTTTCCTGATCGAGTATTCCGGCATGGGCTTCGTCGATGCCGTGAAGGACCTGGCCCAGAGCGTGGGCATGATCGTGCCCGAGGCGGACGACAAGATTCCGCCCGCCCAGCGCGCCCAGATCCAGGCGCAGAGCCTGGCGCTGTCCGAGGCGATGTCGCTGTCCGCCGACTTCTACAAGGCGCAGCTGCGCAAGGCGCCGAACGCCATAGGCTACCTGAAGGGCCGCGGCCTGACGGGGGAAATCGCGGCCCGCTTCGCGCTCGGCTATGCGCCCGAAGGCTGGGACAACCTGCGCGCCGTGTTCCCGCAATACGATGCGCCGGCGCTGGTCGAGGCCGGCCTCGTCATCGACAAGGTCGATGAGGAAGGCCGCCACATCAAGCGCTACGACCGTTTCCGCGAACGCGTGATGTTCCCGATCCGTAACGCCAAGGGGCAGGTCATCGCCTTCGGCGGCCGGATCATGGATCAGGGCGAGCCAAAGTACTTGAATTCTCCGGAAACGCCTTTATTTTCAAAGGGTTCAGAGCTGTATGGCTTGTTCGAGGCACGCCAGGCGATCCGCGATGCCGGCTATGTGCTGGTGACGGAAGGGTATATGGATGTCGTTGCGCTGGCCCAGATGGGCTTCCCGCAGGCGGTGGCCACGCTCGGCACCGCGTGCACGACGGTTCACGTGCAAAAGCTGTTGCGCCAAACCGACAACGTGATCTTCAGTTTCGACGGCGACAAGGCCGGTCGCCGCGCCGCGCGCCGCGCGCTGGAAGCGTGCCTGCCGCACGTGGCCGACGACAAGACGATCAAGTTCCTGTTCCTGCCGGCCGAGCACGATCCGGACAGTTATATCCGCGAGTTCGGCACCGAGGGCTTCGAGCAGCAGGTACATGAAGCGATGCCGCTGTCGCAGTTTCTGCTGCGCGAGGCGGCCGGCGAGCACGACCTGGATGAACCGGAAGGCCGCGCCCGTGCGCAGTTCGATGCGAAGCCGATGCTGCAGGCCATGGCGCCGTCGGCGCTGCGGTTGCAGATCGTGCGCGGGCTCGCTTCGATGACGCAGAGCACGCCTGGCGAGATCGAGGCGCTGTTCGAGCTGTCGAAACCGGTGGCGGCCAGCCGCAAGGCGCCGCCGCGCAGCAAGCGGCAGGAGCCGGTGGGGCTGGAGCGCAAGATCGTCCGTGCCGTCGTCACGCATCCGGCACTGGCGCTGCAGCTGGACGAGTCGGCGCTGCAGGCGTTCCACCAGTTCGGCCCGGAGCAGTGCGAGCACCTGGTGCACCTGGTACAGACGGCCCAGGCGCTCGGCGAAGGCGCCACGTTCGCCGCACTGGTGCAGGGCCTGAAGGACCAGGGGGCCGATTATGATGCGCTGATCAGCGAAATCGCCGAGGCGCCGGAACAGGATATCGATGCCGAAGCCGCGGTGCTCAAAGCCACGGTGCGCCAGCTGAAGAAGGACGCGCTGAACGCGGAGTTGAACGAGATCTTCGCCTCGGCATTGTCGACGGAAGAAAAAGCCATTCGCTATCGGGAAAATATGGCGAAGCAGGACATGTTATCCCGCGAAGAACAGTCGGAACTGGCGAATCGATAGAAAGTGGTAAAGGCGGTTGCAGGCCGAAACACACTGCAAGGCATGCGGGAGCGCGGCGCCAGGGCCGCGCGTCTGGCAATCAAAATACGGCGTGCTATAATAAAACGCTAAGTATTTCAATACCTTGGCAAGGTTACTTCAGTTCAGAATTTGTGTTTGTTTTCAGTAAGTTGGGCTCATGATCGGCACGTAATACAGTGTGCTGGCGGCCGGGTCCGGACTTGGTTGAGACGGCGCGAGTTTCTTGTCGCCGCGCAGGCAAATCTGCCCGCACCCTCACACCATTCGTGCCCCTAGCCCCCACGCGCACTCATACAGTAGAATTTCTGCCAAACATGGTCATTCAATAACGGAATGGCTGCCGGCAGCTTCAGGACTGTGGCCGGGAATGAGCAAGGAAGTTTTGTAGAAGTGCCGGATGGAAGAGTCCCGCGATTTCGGGGCTCCGGTGATTACGGCATCATCCTAACCCGTAAAGCAAGTCGTTGTGACATCGAAAGCGCCTGTGCCAGCAAAGAAACCTGAAACCCAAGCGGCTGCAAAGCCCAGCAAAGTGACCGCCAAGGCAGCCAAGACGGCCGACAAATCCGAAGCGCGCACGGAAACCCGCGCCGAAGCCAGCGCGGAAGCGGGCGTGGAAACGCGCGCGCCCGCGGCACCGCCGGCGGTGAGCCAGACCACCGATGCGGCCGCGCTGGCCGCGATCGACACGTCCGGCTACGTGCTGCCGAGCGTGAAGGTGCCCGGCCGGCGCGGCCGCAAGCCGAAGGAATTCCAGCCCGAGAACGAGGAAGTGGCGGCCCTGAACGCCGTCGAGCGCGCCGAACTGAAGGCCGTGGACAAGGCAAAAGCCAAGGACCGCAAGGCCAAGGAAAAGGCACTGCTGAAAGACGCGTTCTCGTCCGACACGGAAGCCACCGAGGAAGAGCTGGAACGCCGCCGCCAGAAGCTGAAAACGCTGATCAAGTTCGGCAAGGAGCGCGGCTTCCTCACATACGCCGAAATCAACGACCACCTGCCGGACAACATCGTCGACCCGGAAGCGATCGAAGGCATCATCGGCACGTTCAACGACATGGGCATTGCCGTGTACGAGCACGCGCCCGATGCCGAAACCTTGCTGCTGTCCGACAACGTTGCCACGGTCACCAGCGACGACGAGGCGGAAGCCGCCGCCGAAGCCGCGCTGTCCACCGTCGACTCCGATTTCGGCCGTACGACCGACCCGGTGCGCATGTACATGCGTGAAATGGGCTCCGTCGAACTGCTCACGCGCGAAGGCGAGATCGAGATCGCGAAACGGATCGAGGATGGCCTGAAGGACATGATCCAGGCCATTTCCGCCTGCCCGGTCACCATTGCCGAGATCATCGCCACGGCCGAGCGCATCCGCAACGACGAGATCAAGATCGACGAGATCGTCGACGGCCTCGTCGACGAGAGCGACGATGCGCCGAACCAGGCGCCGCCGACGGCGGCCGTCGCATCCGACGAGGATGACGAAGAGGAAGAGGAAGAAGAAGAGGAAGCCGAGGAAGAGGAAGAGGCCAATGCATCCGGCGCGGCCGCGGGCTACTCGGCCGAGCAGCTCGAGGCGCTGAAGAACACGGCCCTGGGCAAGTTCGGTGAAATCGCCAGCCAGTTCGACAAGATGCGCAAGGCCTTCGAGAAGGAAGGCTACAGCTCGAAGTCGTATGTGCGGGCGCAGGATGCGATCTCGAACGAACTGCTGGGCATCCGCTTCACGGCGAAGGTCGTGGAAAAGCTGTGCGACACGCTGCGTGGCCAGGTCGACGAAGTGCGCCACATCGAGAAGCAGATCCTCGACGTGGCGGTGAACAAGTGCGGCATGCCGCGCGCCCACTTCATCAAGGTCTTCCCCGGCAATGAAACGAACCTGGAATGGGTCGACGGCGAAGTGGCCGCCAGCCACGCGTACAGCGCGATCCTGGGCCGCAACATCCCCACGATCAAGGAACTGCAGCAGCGTCTGATCGACCTGCAGGCCAGGGTCGTGCTGCCGCTGCCGGACCTGCGCAACATCAACCGCCAGATGGCGGCCGGCGAGATGAAGGCGCGCAAGGCCAAGCGCGAAATGACCGAGGCCAACCTGCGCCTGGTGATCTCGATCGCCAAGAAATACACCAACCGCGGCCTGCAGTTCCTCGACCTGATCCAGGAAGGCAACATCGGCCTGATGAAGGCCGTGGACAAGTTCGAGTACCGCCGCGGCTACAAGTTCTCCACGTACGCCACATGGTGGATCCGCCAGGCCATCACGCGCTCGATCGCCGACCAGGCGCGCACCATCCGCATTCCGGTGCACATGATCGAAACGATCAACAAGATGAACCGGATCAGCCGCCAGATCCTGCAGGAAACGGGCGCCGAGCCCGATCCCGCCACCCTGGCGATCAAGATGGAGATGCCGGAAGACAAGATCCGCAAGATCATGAAGATCGCCAAGGAGCCGATCTCGATGGAAACGCCGATCGGCGACGACGACGATTCCCACCTGGGCGACTTTATCGAGGACAACAATACCCTCGCGCCATCGGATGCCGCGCTGCACGCATCGATGCGCGGCGTGGTGAAGGACGTGCTCGACTCGCTGACGCCGCGCGAAGCCAAGGTGCTGCGCATGCGCTTCGGCATCGAAATGTCGACCGACCACACGCTGGAAGAAGTGGGCAAGCAGTTCGACGTGACCCGCGAGCGGATCCGACAGATCGAGGCGAAGGCGCTGCGCAAGCTGCGCCACCCGTCGCGGTCGGACAAGCTGAAGAGTTTCCTGGAAGGGAATTGATCGGTCACCCGTGACGGGGTCTTGACGGAAGCGGGAGCAGGCCCTATTCTGCCGAGTTCGTTTTGCAGTCGTTTGACCGACGAACGCGGCAGGGTGGGGCGGTTTCGGCTTCGATTCCGGCCTCTGTTGTCGGTGGTAACATCAGCCTGGGCTTCCGCTCCGGCGCATTTGTTTGACAATACCCGCGCCTGGCATTCGCACGGCGCATCTGCAGTACCTCTGGGCCTCTAGCTCATGCTTGGTTAGAGCAGCGGACTCATAATCCGTTGGTGCCGTGTTCGACTCACGGGAGGCCTACCATTAAATCAATGAGTTACATCATTTTGATGTTAGCTTTTTGAGCGCACTGTCAACAAAGTGTCAACGCGAGATGTGCATATCGCATTGTCATTGTTAAACTTGCATGTCCAAGTATTTTCGAGACGCCGCTCATGCCTATTGCCTTGACCAGCTCGTCGACTGAGCGTGTCGAGATTCCTTGGATATAGGCTTCCTAGATGACTGCTGTCAGCGCCTTTTCGGCGGTACGCCGTGGCTCGAGAAAGCCTGGGGAAATAGCTGCCGCTGCCCAGCTTCGGGATTTTCAGATCCACTTTGCCGGCGCGGGTTTCGTAAGCCCGGTCGCAGTAGCCATTGCGGCTGTTAACGCGATCATCGCTACGCTGGCAGTATGCTGCCTGGCAAAGCGCTTCGACATCCATCTCCATCAGCCGCTGCAGGGCATGCTGCAGCGTTTGGCGGATGAAATCTGCTTCTGCCCCTTTTCGGCGAGCTCGGATAATGCGATAGTGGCGTCGGCCATTGTGACTCCGTAAGTGTTTTGTTAAGGTCTTCGCAAACCCAACATTACCTCAAGAATCACAATGGCCGCCCTCAAGCTGCCTTCCTAAACGCCAACTCTGGCGAAGTCTTCATACACCACGCTGCGAGACACAATCTTATAACAATGCAAGCCGAGTTGCGCCGCGCGTGCCACGGATCCGGGATTACCGCCGCTGCAGAGCCAGACCTTCATCGGCTGCTCGGCACGCGGCACAAGCACGTCCCGCAGAGGCTGCTTGCGATATGGCCCGGTTCATGCGACCTGCTCATTGCAATTCACGACGAACAGCAGCGCCAGCTTGGAACAGAACAGCATGTCGTAGCCACGCTCTTCGAGATCGAAGATCGGGAGGGTGATTGGGGACGACCCCGCGTCTTGCCACGATCTCAGTACGCCCGGGCGTCAGGCCAGCGCTTGTGGCGAGTTGCTGGTACACGCGAACGGGATCGTCGATGGACAATACCAACATCCGGTGCCTTGCTTGATCCACTTCTTTGATGCTGCCGCCGCGTTGACGAGCACCGTAGGCGACGTAGACGACGATACCGGAATCGGCGGTGTGTGGTGTTCGCCGAAACCGAAGAAGTCGAGTCCCACTGATTCGGCCACGTGGAGGACTGCGATGATGTTGCGGACCGTCTGCGCCGTTGGAGCGCCTCCTGCATGAAGATGTCTAAACCGTCTTTCGACTCGGTAAGTCAGGCGTGGCGTATGATTGTTGCATCGAATACTCATCCACTTCCACATGATCACATTAAACGTCAACAAAGAACTGTTCAAAGTCGAACATTGGGACGATGTTCTCCAGCGGCCGGGATTTACAAACAACCTCGACCCAACAAAGCATGAGCTTGGGTCGATCATTGGGCGTTACGTTTTCAGCGACTATGTTCGTTGTGGATTATCCGACTGCCATACTCCACATGGCCGAGGTTATCTAGTAGCGACCAAGGACGGGCGCGAAACGAACATCGGTAAAGACTGCGGCAGCAAGTACTTCGGCGTAGACTTCGTTGAGCAGGCCCGGCAATTCGAGCGCGATCTGGAGGCCCGAGACAATCGAGAAGTGCTAGCAACTGCCTTCTTTAGGCTTGATGAACTGGAAGCCAGGATCGAAACACTGCGAGCTGGCGATCACGGAGCGCGCTGGATACATCGCCAAGTGAGTGCACTAAAGAACCCCGCCAAGATCCCAACATTGATTACACGTACTCTTGAGCAAATGGTCCGGCAAAGAACCCGCCATTTGACTGCGTCACGCGAAGCCAACGAGAAGGAGATCGAACAGATCGAGGCAATGAGAGGCAAGAAAATCTCGCGACCATACTATCTGGATGAAATCGTCGCCGAAATTCAAGGATTAGAAGCACTGTATCAGGAGAACGACTTGCGCGAGTTGCTTGTCGTGCAACTTGAGGAAAAAATAAAAGAATTTAAGAAAGTGAAGATTGATGACTTACAGGTCAAGGACCTGAACCGCTGGAGTAAGTGGGTACAGTCAATTAAGCCCACTCTAGACACGGCTCGCGACTCAGTCGCGTTCGGCCGTCTCTTGCTGACTCAATCTAACTTAAAGCCACTGCTTCACAAGATAGATTCCGCTGATCCACGAGACGAGGAACGCCTCCGAGGGTTTCTGACAACATTGCCGTTTTAGATTCCTTCTACTTCGGCGCAGTTTTGCCGAGTGGTCTATAAGGCACCTACTGTGCAGATGATTACCTGCCCTTGTACGCAGGTAGTTTCTGCAGCTGTGGCCGTCAGTGATTTGACAGCTGCATCCCATCCGAGCATTAGGGTGCAGGGTAGGTTAATCCCTTGGAATTGGCCGCAGGCTGCGTCTGCTGGCGCCTGACAATACCAGCACCATCACAACGGGCGGTGCACCAAACATCACGGCGGACCGGAATCGGAAGGTAAGGGGCTCCGATGAGACAATAAGAGCCGCTAACAAAAGTCATCTATGAAGCGCGAAGTTATGATCGCAGCAGCCAGTGAGAGCAGCACTTTATGAATGTCGAGCCGGCACTCAAAACGGATTCGCAACTTCCCAAAACAAGCGAACTCTGAGTATGTTCGTTCAACGACCCAGCGGTGTCGGCCTAGACGATCTTTGCTTTCGATACCCTTGCGGGCAACGCGCGCTGTGATGCCGCGCTTTCGCAAATAACGTCGACATCGGGCATAGTCGTAGCCCTTGTTGGCGTGCAGTTTGCCTGGGCGTGTCCTTGGCCGCCTATCTAGTCCTGGCACGGCCGGGATAGCGTCCAGCGTGCTCTCAAACGCTATCGAATCGTGACGATTTGAGCCAGTGATCGTGATAGCCAGCAGGACACCTCTGGCATGGACCACGATGTGCCATTTACTGCCTAGTTTTCCACGATTGGTTGGGTTTGAGGCGGTTTCAGCATCGCCAAGTGCAATTCCTCCCATACGCCAGCAGCTTGCCAATCGCGCAGTCGCCGCCAGCAGGTCATTCCACTGCCAAAACCCAGTGCTTGCGGTAAGTCTTCCAATGGAATACCGGTGGGTAGCGCGTACAAATGCCGTTCAAGGCTACCTAGTCATTGACTGAACGCCGACGGCCTCCTTTTCGCGACGGGACAAATTCCGGTATCAACGGCCCCAGCGCTGCCTATAACTCATTGATAAATTTTCTTCTTGCCATACCCATGACGATAGCCAAAATATGGCCTACACATCCAGTTGTGTTACCGGCTCTTAAGGCGGTGCGGGCCGGCTACGGATGTGTACTGAACCCGTTTTAACAAATTGCTCCCATCGCATCATGAGATTGTAGTCCAGCAAACGTTGATCACCTTTACTGCATTTTAGTATAGTTACCAGCTCTCGAAGATCGAGAATGTGATAGAAATCGCCCGTTTCTAATACTGCGTCTCTCAAGGATTTCTCTATGGCCTTCCAATCTCCTTCATGCATCAGGTCAGATAGGAGGGCAATGCAATGTATTGGTTGATTCAGATTGAGTAAAATTGGATTGCCGTGTCGATCGGTGATTTTCTCTCCCCTCTTCGCGGCCTTACAAGCTCCAGTGAGTTGGACGATTGCTTTTTTCGCCTGTTTTTGAATTCCCGCCAAGCGGCGTTCCCGTGTTCGGTCGAATCCAGATGCGAGGATTGATAGATCTTTCGCTTCAATAAAGAAACTGCCGTGCTCATAGAATGCAGTAACATCAACTAACTCCCGTTGTTTTTTGCCGATAGTAACTTGCGGTGATCGATGAAGATTAAATGGGAACACTGACTCTAATGAAGCCCAGATTGCACTCTCGAAGACACCTCCTTCATTAAGATCGTCTATAACGATACTTTGCGTGTCTCGTATCCCTGGGAATGAAACCATATTTGATGCCCATGGACCATGTGCTACAGTAGTTTCTATAGCGAGAAAGTCTTCAGTACTCGTGATGCGTTTCTGGAGGTTTGTTGCTTCGCAAACGGCATCTAGAAAGTTTGGAGCTGCCTCTGGGTACTTGCCGGAGTAGAAGCCTTCTGGAATTGAGAGAAAGTCTATGAGCATAGCCTTTTCATCATTGGCTATCATGCTGTCCGACCATGCTACACATACGTCCATTTCATTGAAGAGGAAGATTGGGGAGCGTCCCGCTGCAGCAATTCGGCGAAGAGTCGCATGTTCTTCATTATGGCGCTGTATGCTACAAAGCAGCAATGGTGCTCCAGGCACATCGTAAATGCGTGTTCCGCAGCAGAGATATTTATCCTGAATAGCGAAAACGAAGGTCAGAGGAGCTCCTGCTACGAGAGCTTTTAAGGCACTTGTTGGCGCCTTGATAAGTACTGCTGTTTCTTTGCCACCGTTTGCTGGAACAAACCAAATACCTCCTTCTTCACGATGAATCTGGTTATAGACTCTGCTACTTGGGATATGCATGGGGTTCCTTTATTTTGATGTAGTCGGTCAGAATCTATTGCGATATGCAAAGAGAAGGCGCGCCAGTGAGTATGTCTGCAAATGATCTGCATAGATTTATACACACGGATTGACGCGGCCTCCTGATCATTGAGCCGCTAACACAAGTCATCTACGAAGTGCGAAGTTATAATCGCAGCCAGTGAGAACAGCGCTTTATTAATATCGAGCCGGTGTTCAAAACGGATTCGCAACTTCCCAAAACCAGCGAACCACGAGTGTGTTCGTTTAACGACCCAGCGGTGCCTGCCTAGACGACTTTTGGTTTCGATACCTTTGCGGGCAATGCGTGCTGTGATGCCGCGCTTTCGCAAATAACGCCGACATCGGGCATAGAGGTAGCCTTGTCGGCGTGTTTGCTTGGACGTCGTCTTGGCCGCCTATCTAATTCTGGCACGGCCGGAATGGCTTCCAGCATGCTCTTGAACGTTATCGAATCGTGACGATTTGCGCCAGTGATCGCGATGGCCAGCGGAACGCCTCCGACATAACGACGATGTGCTGTTTACTGCCTAGTATTCTACGATTGGTTGGGGTTGTGCCGGTTTCCTAGCCCCGAGGGGCTGGCCGCACTGGCTCCATCAATGCTGGCGCGATCCAGTTAATCTCTGGTCATGCTCGCGCAACCTCATCAGCATCGCCAAGTGAAATTCACCCATACGACAGCAGCTTGCCAATTGCGCAATCGCCGCCAACAGTCTCCTTTTCGCGTCGGAACAAATTTCGATATCAACGGCTCCAGCATTGCCAACAACTCATTGCTAACTTTTCTTCTTGCCATACCCATTACGATAAGCCTACACGGCGATGCTTTTGTCAGAGCGCAGCGTCCATGCAAAAAAAGCGCTGATGCTACTCGCACATTTATCCCTCGACGCCGCTCCCGCGATGCTCGCCACGAGCAAGAGAAGCGCCAATGAATAGCGCTTTTTTCGCAACTGGATGATTACTTTGTCTTGCTGCTTTTTTGAAGAGCCTTCAGCTGATCCTGAAGTACGGTCAGTCGGACGGTTTTGTGCAGCCCTACCCAATGCTGGCGATTTTTCCCAAGCAATTCGGGGTTGCGACCGATATCTTTCGTCGCACGATATGTCTCGGCAACCAGTTCAGGGCCGAGGTCCTGCCAGACTTTAAGAACTCGCTTAAAGCCACCACGCCAAACCGCGTCGCCAGTCTTCTCATCAATGGCGACATAATTGCGGAACGCGCCCAAGATCGGAAAAGCCGCGCCTTTGGTTAGCCGGTAGGCAGAGCTAGGAAGAGGGGCAAAGGGAAATTCGAAAACGCCTTTCTTGACTGGGGCTTTTTCAACTATATTCAGCTTGCCTGCAGAGCCGCCAGATCCATTGTGAATTTCCGGAAAATCGTGGCGGATGTGATCCCAGAGCTTGAGTACGTCCACAAGGAGATTTCTGAGACGGTAGTACTTGCTCTTTGAGAGGTCGTCTCGGCTAGCTTCATGATCAGCAGCGAACCGATCAAGAACAAGAGAGGACTTCTCGTACGCTGAAATCGGATGCTTGGGCTCATCATTATCGAAGTCAAAAATATTAATCAACTCCAGAACCCCGATGAGGTCACGGACATCATACTCGGCTACGTCGCTTTCCTTCCAGGAAAACTGATCGCTATAAGTCTCGGAGGATACGGCATCTTTCAGCCAATCAAAAACGCCATCAATGTTGTAGATCGATTTCGGCGCAACCTGCAGGCTTGTATTAAGGCCACGCGCAATGTCAGTAATCATCCGGCCGAAAATATTCGTACGAATGTAGACTTCGACATGCTGTTCGGGTGGAATTGAGCCGGACGCGTTAGCATCTGCAATAATTCTTGCCGTGTGGGCTCCATCTACAATTCCGCCTTCCTCGTCATCAATGACGATTTCATACTCACCACGTGCCTTGCTGATGAGGCGCACTTCTTCCGCGAGAATCGTAATGCCCTTGTTCATGAGATCAAAAGTGCCAAGTTCTGCTGATGACAAGCCTAGCAATGATTCCTTGACGTCGCGATACACCCGGCGATTCAAGCCAACGGGATCACGGGCATTTACAGCCGTACTTATGCCAGATGGGAAGTTCTTTGCGGGAACAGTGAGCCAAAATTTGGCAACACCATCAATGACAGGATGAGTGATTTTGCGCGCTTCATGCGCAACAATGCGGTGGACGGATTGTCCCATTTGACTTCCTTTCAATGCTCACGATGGAGCTTGACTAAAATTGTCGTGCTGCACGATGGCGGACGACGGCTGTGGTCACGATGAACCACCGCTGAGAAGGCTACTCCCGGAAAAGTTTCCTGTCAACAGGATACTTGCAGGGGCAATTTTGGGCGTCGAGCTTTGGGCAGACGAGGGATAATTGTGTTTGCGGACCACTGAGATAGGTGGAAGGAATCTAGGTTCACTAGCGGTACATTCATAACGTTTTCATGGCTGACGTAAATTTCGTTAACTCATTGATTCGTCATATATGATTACCTTCACCAACCTGCGGAGACTTGTCCTAGATTTATCTATGGATATGGTTTTGCTAGCAACTCATGATCCGTTGGTGCCGTGCTCGACTCACGGGAGGCCTACCAATCTTTATGCTGTGTAATCAATGGGTCAGGTGAGGATGCTCACTGCCCGGGCGCTGGCCGTCGGTCAGCAGTGTCGCGGCCAGCAGGTGCCAGTGGCACCCGTTACCGGCACGACCCGACACGCCGGCCTGAAATCAATCGCGTCAGTCGTCGCGCAGCCCTTTCGTGAACGGGCTGCCGCGGTGGCACACGTCGCCGTCGCAATGAGGCGCCGGCAGGCGCATGCCGAGCAGGCGCGAAACCCGGTAGCGGTTGCGCGCGAAGTGGTCGTAGGCCCAGGCCAGTGCAGGGCGCAGGGGGCGGATGCGCAGCGGCAGCACGGCCCAGCCCATGCCTACCAGCGAATACGCGGCCTGCATGCTGTCCAGGCCGGACAGCACGCGGCCGTCGGCCGTGACGGCATGCAGCCTGGCGTTCAGCGCCGCCATGTCCGTCCCCGGGGGGAAATCGGCAAAGCCCGGCGCGGCGATATCGACGAAGTCGAGTACGCCGCTCCGGTCGTGGCGGAGCAGGGTCAGCATGGCATCGGTGCAGAAGGCGCATGCACCGTCGTAGTACAGGGTCAGCGCCGGCGTGCCCGTGGTGTGTTCACTCATCGCGCAGGCCTTTCGTGAAGGGGCTGCCGGGATGGCAGACATTGCCGTCGCAGCGAGGCGCGGCGGACGTCGAACGCATGCCGAAGAAGTTCGAGATGCGATAGCGGTGGCGCGCGAATTGCTCGTAGCACCAGGCCATCGGCGGTCGCAGGGGGCGGATGCGCAGCGGCCAGACCACCCAGCCCAGGCCTACCAGGCGATAGATGGCCTGCATGCTGTCCAGGCCGGTGAGCACGCGCCCATCGGCCGTCACCGAATGCAGCCTGGCATTCAGGGCCGCCAGGTCCGTGCCCGGCGGAAAGTCGGCAAAGCCCGGCGTCGCCACGTCGACGAAGGCCAGGACGCCGAGACGGTCGTGGCGTTTCAGCATGTTGACCTCGGCCATGCAAAATCCGCAGGTGCCGTCGACATAGACGGTCAATTCGGGTGTACTCATGATGCCTCCTCAGCCCAGCAGCCTGGCGACCTTGCCGCCCATGGTGATGAAACGCTTCAGCGTGGCCGGCTCCAGGTGCTTGTAGTCATCGTAGCTGTCGGTCAGCATTTCCAGGAATTCCAGCACCTCCGCCATCCGCTCGCGGTTTTCTCTTATTTCTGTCATTACAGAAACTTAAGACCAAATGCGCCGGATGTCAACCTTTGTGCATTCTACCGAGTGGCCCGCAGCCGACCACTTCGCAGCCAGTCATGCGTGCCCTGCCACGACACCCTGCCGAACTGCGATATGCTCCAGGCTTCCATGCCGCCAGTCGCAGCACATCCGATGCCTTCCCGTAAAGCGGTAAAGGGAATCCGCGTGCACCGATACGACACAAACTGACAGGTGCCGGCAAGAGCCCCTGCAGGCCAGCAGATACAGGATATGATAGTTCCAATGGGAAATAAAATTCTTGCGATGTCCTGTCTGCGCCATTCTTTCCGATGCCTCATGCTTCTGGCGGTACTGGCGCTGACTTTCCAGGCGCAAACCGGGCACGCGGCCATGCCCGCCCCCTGGTCGGCACTCGCCCACACCTCGTTCACCCATCACAAGACGCCTTCATTGGGCGTCGGCACCGCGTTGGCCCAGGATCGGCAGGGCTTCATCTGGCTCGGTACCCAGACCGGCCTGATGCGCTGGGATGGTTTCCAGTTCCGGCGCTACCAGGCAAACCCCCGAAAATCGGGCACGCTGCCCGACAGCTATATCCTCAGCTTGCGGATCGATGGTGCGGGCCGCCTGTGGATCGGCACCAACAGCGGCGGTATTGCGCGGTATGACGCCGAGCACGACAGCTTCGTCTCGCCGGGGGTGGGCAAGAACGGGCTGAGCCATGTCCAGGTGACCTCCATGGCCGAAGACGGCAACGGCGGCCTGTGGGTGGGCACCGGCGCAGGACTGGAACGCATCGATGCGGCCGGCGTGGTGCATGCCGCGCGCAGCGGCGCGCCGCAGATCGCCGGCACCGCGCTGCCCAAGGGCGGCATCGAGTCGCTGCTGCGCGACCGCGGCGGAGCACTGTGGATCGGAACGCGGCAGGGATTGTGGCGGCGCGATGCCGACGACCGGCCGCTCGTGCCGGTCAACCTGCCGGTCGATGGCGCCAGCCAGCCGACGGTCAGCGTGCTCTACCAGGATAGCGCGGGCAGGATATGGATCGGCACGCGTGCCAATGGCGCGTTCGTGCAAGACGATGCGCATCACGGCCCGGTCGCGGTGACCGAAGCGCCGGGCCGGTCGATGCTGGAAAGCGAGCGGGTGTTTTCCATCGTGGAGAAGACCGCCGGCGTGATCTGGCTGGGAACGGAAGGCGGCGGTATCGTCGAGATCGATGCCGAACACGGGCACACGCGGCGTTTCAGGCACCGGGCGGAAATGCCGGACAGCCTGATCGAAGATGACGTCAGCGCACTGCTGCGCGACCGCAGCGGGCAGATATTCGTCGCCACGATGGATGGCCTCAGCCAGCACGACCCGCGTACCCGCGGCGTCACCACCATCCGCGCGCTGGGCGATATCCCGAAGCTCGACGTGCCGAGCATGCTGGCCCGGCCGGATGGCAGCGTATGGCTCGGCGTGGGCGAGGGAAGGATCGCGATTGTCGATCCGCTGCATGGCGCAACGGGGGAACTGGCGCCGGCAACGGGCAGGGGCGGCAAGGGGTTGCCGAAGAGCCGCGTCCTGGCGATGGTCAATGGCCCCGAAGGCACGGTCTTCCTCGGTACCCAGCACGGCCTTTTCCGCAGTGCCGCGGACGGCGGCGACATCCGGCGCATCGATATACCAGGGCGCCCCGGCGACAGTTCGGTCTGGAGCCTGGCATGGCGCGACGGCGTGCTGTGGACGGGTGGCCTGGACGGCCTCCATGGTCTCAGGATGATGCCGGGCGGGATGGCCGAAGTCATACGCCGCGAAGACAGCGCGCTGGGCGATTCCCGCGTCACCGCGATCCTGCCGCTGGAAGACGGCAGCGTCTGGGTGGGCACCATGGCGGGCCTGGCCCGGCTGGACATCGGCAGGAAAGAAGTGGAACGGGTCACGCTGCATACCGCCGGCCAGGCGCACATGCCGGCCAACTATGTATCGTCGATCATCCAGGATGCCCGGGGCCGCGTGTGGATTTCCACGTTCTCCGCCGGTATCGCCATGCTGGAACGCACCGATGGGCAGGGGCGGCGATGGTTCCGGCGTTTCGGCACCGCGGAGGGTCTCCCCGACAACGGTGTGAACGCACTGGTGCGTGACGCGGCCGGCCGGATCTGGATCAGCACCGACAACGGCCTGGCGGGCATCGATCCGGAAACATTCGCCATACGGCGACTCGGCATCGCGGACGGCATGCAGGTGTCGGCTTACTGGACCGGCTCCGCGGCGCGCACGCCTTCCGGCGATATCCTGTTCGGCGGCGTGTCCGGCGTGACCATCCTGCGGCCGGACCGCCTGAAGCAACCGGGCTACCGGACCTCGATGGCCATCACGCAATTGTCGCTGGGCGGACGGACCACGGCGTCGATGCCGGTGCCGGTGACAGCAGGCGGGGGCGGCGGCACGCCGCTGCAAATCGCGCCGGACGACCGCGAGCGCGGCATCGCCCTGGAGTTTTCCGCGCTCGATCATGCACCGCCCGGCTATCGCCGTTACGACTACCGGCTCGATGGCTTCGACCGGGGCTGGATCGAGGCGGCCGCCACGCCGCCCCGCGCGAGTTACACCAATCTGCCGCCGGGAAGCTACACGCTCGAATTGCGCGGCACGGCGGAAGACGGCGATATCGCCATGCTTCGCGTTCCTGTCGTGGCGCTGCCCGCCTGGCACCAGAAGAATTGGGTGCGCGGCCTGGCCGGCCTGTGCGTGCTGCTCCTGCTGGTGCTGCTGATGCAGGCCCGCACTTCGCTGCTGCGCCGGAAAAAGCGCGAGCTGGAAGCGATCATCGCCGGCCGCACGGCCGAGCTGCGCGCCATCCAGGCGCAGCTCGAGGAAATGGCCTATGGCGACACGCTGACCGGCCTGCCGAACCGGCGCCTGTTCAACGACACGCTGCGCCGGATGACGGCGCAGGCGGCACGCGGCGGCAAGCCGTTCGCGCTGCTGCTGGTCGACCTCGATCATTTCAAGTCGGTCAACGACACGCTGGGGCACGACGCCGGCGATGCGCTGCTGGTCGCCGCCGCGGAGCGCCTGCGCACGGCGGTGCGCGAGGGCGACCTGGTGGCGCGCCTGGGCGGCGACGAGTTCGCGATCCTGCTGGCGCCAGGCTACGAACCCGCGATCGTGCAGGATGTCTGCGAACGCATCGTCGCCGCCATGGCCATGCCGGTCGTCCACGGCGCGCACACGATGCAAATCAGCGCGAGCGTTGGCGTGGCCGGCTATTCGAACGGACAGGACAGCGCGGAGCGGCTCTACAAGCGCGCCGATATCGCGCTATACAAATCCAAGGAAGCGGGACGGAATACCTGGTCGTCCTGCGACGTGACGTGAGCGCCCGCCATATCGCGGCCGCGCGGCCGGCCCGATGAATTACCATGGTGGTTTCACCACCACCACCCGGGAACCGACACCCATGAAGACCTTCATTCGCGGCCAGAAAGGCAAGCTCTCCGATCTCGGCCTGCAGTCCGCATTCAGCGTGACCATCGACCTGCCGGCCAGCGGCGCATCGGTCGACCTGTCGTGCTTCGGCCTCGATGCGGCCGGCAAGCTGGCGGACGACCGCTACATGATCTTCTATAACCAGCTGGCCAGCCCCGAAGGGGCGATCCGCCTGAACCTGTCCGGTTCCAGGGCGGAGTTCCCGCTGAACCTCGATGCGCTGCCGGCGTCCATCGACAAGCTGGTATTCACCGGCGCCATCGACGGCAGCGGCACGATGCGCAATATCGGCAGCGGCGCCATGACGCTGGGCGACGCGGCCACGTTCGCGCTGGCCGGCGCCGACTTCCAGGAAGAGAAGGCCGTGATGCTGGGCGAGCTGTATCGCAAGGATGGCCTGTGGCGCTTCGGCGCCATCGGCCAGGGCTTCAATGGCGGCCTGTCGGCGCTGCTGGCGCATTTCGGCGGCAGCGAGGCCGCGTCCTCGCCGGCACCCGCGCCGGCCCCTGCCCCGGCCCCGGCGGCCGCCCCGGCTCCGGCACCGGTCCCCGCGGCACCGAAAATCTCGCTGTCGAAAGTCACGCTGGAAAAGCGCGGCGACAAGGTATCGCTGGCGAAGAACGCGGCTAGCCGCGGTTTCGGCCGCATTCGCGTCAACCTGAACTGGAACCGCAATCCGCCCGGTGCCAAGCCGGAGCAGAAGGGCGGTCTTTTCGGCGGCCTGTTCGGCGGCGCCAAGGGATCGAACGGAATCGACCTGGACCTGGGCTGCCTGTACGAGCTGGCCGACGGCACGCCGGGCGGCGTGCAGGCGCTGGGCGATTCATGGGGCAGCTTCGACCGTCCGCCCTACATCATGCTCGACAGCGACGACCGCACCGGCACCAACACCAGCGGCGAAAACCTGTTCATCAACGGCGACCATTTCGACCAGGTCAAGCGCATCCTCGTGTTCACGTTCATCTACCAGGGCGTGCCGAACTGGGCGGCCACCGACGGTGTCGTCACGATCGAGGTGCCCGACAACGCACCGGTCGAGGTACGGCTCGACCACGGCGGCGCCGGCGGCATGTGCGCCATCGCGTCGATCGAGAACCGCAACGGCCAGCTGCAAGTCACCAAGCTCGTCGACTACATCGTCTCCGACGGCAAGATGAGCAACCACGAGGCGATGGGCCGCAAGTACAACTTCGCCCTGCGCTGGGCACGCGGCTCCAAGAACTGATCTCTCGCAGGTTCAGGCGATCGTGACCGCCGGTCCCGACCAGTCGCGGGGCGTCATGCTCACGGGGGCGTGGCGGTTGACACCGCGCCCGGGGCCGCCGCAGCCCGCTCCCGCCGGGCAGGGGTGATTTGCTATGATTCGCCACTTCATTTTGATTACCTTGAGAAACCATGCGAACGAAGAGCCCTGTCAAACGCCAGTCGATCATTGATGCGGCCGCGGCAGCCTTCGAAGAGTTCGGTGTCGCGGAAACATCCATTTCGCAGATCGTTCAGCGTATCGGCGGGTCCAAGGCAACCATCTACAGTCATTTCGCATCGAAGGAAGAACTGGTCGGCGCGGTGATGCTGAGGATGTGGGTGGAGCAGATGACGCAGGTGTTCCTCGCGTTCGAAGCAGCTGACGATCTGCAACCCGCATTGGCCAGATTCGCGCGCGCGTACCTCAACATACTGTTGCAGCCTGCGATCATGACGCTCACGCGCTCGGCAATGCTGCACGGTGACAGCACCGGCCGCGATGTCTACGAGAAGGGGCCGAAGCGCGGCTGGGATCTCGTGGCTTCGCGTCTTCAGCATTGGTCGGAAAAAAATATTTTTCCTGCGGTGGACACGCAAGTCGCGGCCCTTCACTTGAAGGGCTTATTGCAGGCAGAGCTGTTCGACAAGGTGCTGTTCGGCTTTCCCGTGCCGGACCGGCAGGAAGTGGATGCCGTGGCCGACCGCGCCGTGCAGGCTTTTCTGGGCCACTACGCATTGCGCCTTCCGTAGATCCTGCATCACTGATGGCACCGCTGCGTTGCAGCGTGCCGGCTGCATCCCGCGGGCACGTGTCGGCGTCGGACCGGATGCGGCAATGGCGCTTGCCGCGACTCCGTCTTGATTTCCTGCTGCACTTTCTTTCTCTCTCTCAGTCTTCTCTCCCGAGATTCCTCCGATCTCAACTATTGCATTTTTGCATTCAGATTAACGATTCTTTTGACAAGTTCTTGCTATACTGTACCGCTGGTACGGTTTTGCAGTGACACAGCACGCTTCCGTCACCGTACTACGTTACAACTTTCAAAGGATATGAGCATGAAACAACCAATCGGAAAGGCCTGGGCACTCGCACTCTGTGTGTGCGTGTGCCCTCTCGTGCAAGCCGAGCCTGCAAACAAGGCCGTGGCAGCCGAAACGAAAGCGGCCCGGGACGCGCGGCTGGAACGCGAAGCGGTCGCCGCGAAACAGACGGAAATTTTTGAGCGCAAGAACATCTCGCTGCCAAACGAGGCCGCACCGGCCATGCTTCTGGATGCGCCAGTGGACGAAACCGACTCCCCGGGAGCAACGAAACAATGATGCACGCCCTTCATACGTCTGCACGCCGCCGGACCGTTCCCGCATTGATCGGCAAATCCATCCTGATGCTGGCTATCGGACAGGCAGGCTTCGCCCATGCCACGACCACGCGGTCCTGGGCCGAAGTGGAAGCCCGCGTCAGTGCGATGTTCGACAACATGACGCTGTCGGAAAAAATCAATTTCACTCGCGTCAACGACGGTCACATGCTGCCCGTGCTGGGCGCACAGGGCCTTCAAGGCACGCTTGCCTATGACTCCTCGATGGGGGTGCAGGTCCGGGGGGCCTTGTTCGGCGCCCAGTACCCGTCCCCGTCCGCGCTTGCGGCAACCTGGAGCATCAATCGCGCCAGGCAGTACGGACTGGCGATCGGCTACGAGACGCGCGAATCGGGCGCGCAGCAGATGCTGTCGCCTGGCCTGAACATGTATCGCACCCCGTACAACGGCCGCAGCGCCGAATACCTCAGCGGAGAAGATCCGTTTCTTGGCGCCGTGCTGGGCCCCGTGGTCACGAACGCAATCCAGGCCCAGGGCATTCATGCCGCGGCAAAGCACTATGTCGCCAACGATAACGAAGCGAACCGTCACCTGATCGATATCAAGGTCGACGAACGGACGTTGCGCGAAATTTACCTCCCTGGCTTCGAGTCGACGGTCAAGAATTCGAATCCGGCGTCGATCATGTGCTCGTTCAACAAGATCAACGGCGATTACGGCTGCGAAAGCCACCGCCTGATCACCGAGATCCTGAAAGGCGAGTGGGGTTTCCGCGGCTTCGTCATGAGCGACTTCAACTCGATCCACAATGCGCAAAAAGGGGCCTGGGCGGGTACCGACCTCGACATGCCCAGCGGGCTGCAGTTCACCGAAGCGAACATGTATGACCTGATCTACAGCAATCAGGTTCCGCTGTCGGTCCTGAATGACAAGGTCAAGCGCAATCTGCGTGCCATGGTGAACTATGATTTCGACAAGGGGTTGCCGTCGCCGAAGGGGCTCGACACCCGTTTCGGCGACACGGCGTCGCTGGCGATGTCGCGCGAGGCCATCGTGCTGCTGCAAAACGACGTGCCGCAGGGAGGTTCCTTGCCGCTGCTGCCACTGCAGGCCGGCGCACGCGTCGCCGTGATCGGCAATCTGGCATTGCAGGCGCCGGCCTCGCCCTTCGGTACCGCCTGGGCGCCACCCAACCGCTACGTGACCGAATTGAACGGCTTGCAGCAACTGAATGCCGCGCCTTCGAACGTGACCTTCATCAGCGCGCTGTCGCTGAATCCCGCCGCGTCGGTCTGGTACCAGCCCGCAAGCGGCACGGCAGGCGCCCTGCAGGCCGGGCTGAAGGCCGAGTACTATTCGAATTCGAGCCTTTCCGGCAGCCCGTCGGTAACGCGGATCGAACCCGGGGTTGCCTGGGACTTCACCACCGGGGTCAATGCAACCGACAGTGGCCGCACCTCGGTATCCGGCTTCAGCACGACGGCCGGGGCGTTTTCTGCCCGCTTCAGCGGACTGATCAAACCAACGACGACCGGCGAGCAAGTGTTCAAGGTGCGCGCGGATGGCGCCTACAAGCTGTGGGTCAACGACCAGCTCGTACTGGATTATGACGGCGCTCCCGTATCCACCGATGTCATCAATGCATACGCCAAGTCGGCCAAGTCCGCCGTGCTGAAAGCAGGACAGACGTATGCCGTGAAGCTGGAATATCGTCGCCTGAGCGACCGCTATTTCCCGGTCATCGGCGGCATGCAGGGTGTGCAGATGAGCTGGGCCGGGCTGTCCGCCCCTGCGGATCTGTCGAACTACGATGCCGTGGTGGTGGCGGTCGGTGCAAACCACGAGCATGAAGGAGAAGGCGCTGACCGCAGCTTCGACCTGCCGGAATTCCAGGCGGAACTCGTTGCCAATGTCGCCAAGGTGAATCCGAATACCGTGGTGATCATGCACGGCGGCGGGCCATCGAACATGTTGCCCTGGTCGAAAAAGACCGCAGCGGTGCTGAACGCATGGTATCCAGGGCAATACGGGGGCCAGGCATTGGCGGAGATCTTGTACGGCAAGGTCAACCCGTCCGGCAAGCTGCCGGTGACCATCGGTCGCCGCGCGGAAGACTACCCGTCCTACGCCAGCTACGGCAAGATTTCCGACTATGTGCCAAGTCTCACGTACGCGGAAAGGGCCAGCAACACGGCCAAGACGGAGATGACCTATGCCGAAGGCGTATTCATGGGTTACCGTGGCTTTGAAAAAACGGGCATCAAGCCGCTGTATCCGTTTGGCTTCGGCATGTCGTACACCACCTACGACTACAGCGACCTGACCCTCTCCGCGAACAAGTTGAGTGCCGATGCGACGGTGAATGCCACATTCACTGTCACGAACAGCGGCCGCATGGCCGGTTTCGAAGTGGCGCAGCTGTACGTGCGTCCGGTCAGCGCCACCGGCGACCGTCCGGTCAAGGAGTTGAAGGGATTCGCCAAGGTCTTCCTGCAGCCCGGTGAAAGCAAGCAGGTGACGATACCTGTCGATGGCCGTTCGCTGGCGTATTTCACGCAAAAGACGGTGTCGTGGAATGTCGACGCCGGCAAGTACCGTATCCAGGTTGGCCGGTCTTCAGCCGACCTGCCACTTTCGGAAGTCTTGACGGTAACCCAGCCCCTGAAGCTGTCGACAACGACATCGAATCCGCTGCCGCCAGCAGTCCGTGAAGCTGTGCAGGTACCGGCCACACAAGCGTACTGATAGAGCTCGTGGCGCGATGATCCCGTTCATCGCTGATTGTGAAGCCGCCCGGCCAAGCCGGGCGGCTTTTCTCATTGGGCGCTGGCAACGCCAAGCCGGAGATACCACCATTGCCAGCCTGCCGCGCGGCGCGGCAGGCCATCGCCCGCACGAGCATTTCCTCCGTTGCCGATAGCCAAAGATTCTGATACCGATGATATCGGCTGCCATATAAGCCCCCGGTCTTCTGCCGGTACATTACCTCCCTGCGACTGCCGAATTCGGCAACGCCTCTCCTCACCGCTGCGCGCCGGCCGTCATGCCCGTTCAGCGACAGTACAGAGACTGCCATGAGACGAATGCCACATGACCCCAGAAGGGCCATGCGGACACGCCTGCGCGAACGAAGGGGAGGGGCCGGCAAGCCCGGCAAGGAGAACTTCTGCAGCCAACCATAACAAGGTGCGGAACAGCACCACGATCCATCCCATCATTGGAGACAACATGAACAAAGCACGCCTGTCATGCCTGGCCGTGGCGATCGCCGCCGCCCTGGCAACCGCCTTCCCCGCGCAAGCGGCCCGGCAACAGCAGCAGCAACAGCAGCAGCAAAACACCGGCACGACCGCCTATCGCGCCTCGGTGCTGCACTTCACCGGCGACCCGTCGGCCACCCAGCAGTCGTACGAATACTACGAGGACGGCGTGCTGCTGGTGGGCGCGGACGGCAAGGTCAAGGCCATCGGCCCGGCCAACACCGTGCTGTCGGCCAACCAGAATGCCCAGGTGGTCGACTATCGCGGCCGGCTGATCGTGCCGGGCTTCATCGACAGCCACGTGCACTATCCGCAGACCGAAATGATCGGTTCCTTCGGCGAGCAATTGCTGGAGTGGCTCAACACCTACACATTCCCCACCGAGAAGCAGTTCGGCGACAAGGTGTATGCCCGCGGCGTCGCCAAGACGTTCGTCAAGGAGCTGGTGAAGAACGGCACCACGACGGCGCTGGTGATGGCCACCGTGCATCCGGAATCGGTCGACGCGCTGTTCGAGGAAGCCGCCACCCGCAACATGCGTCTCATCGCCGGCAAGGTGATGATGGACCGCAATGCCCCGGGCTACCTGCTCGACACGCCGCAAACCTCGTATGCCGACTCCAAGGCGCTGATCCAGCGCTGGCACAAGCGCGGCCGCGCGCTGTACGCGGTCACGCCGCGCTTCGCGCCGACCTCGTCGCCGGAACAGCTCACGCTGGCCGGCAAGCTGCTGCAGGAATATCCGGATGTGTACATGCACACCCACCTGTCCGAGAACAAGGGCGAAATCGCCTGGGTGCAGGAGCTGTTCCCGTCGTCCACCGGCTACCTGGACGTGTACAACAGCTTCGGCCTGTCGGGCAAGCACTCGGTCTACGCGCATGGAGTGCACCTGCGCGACGACGAATTCGCCTCGCTGGCCAGGACCGGCTCGGCGGTGGCGTTCTGCCCCACGTCGAACCTGTTCCTGGGCAGCGGCCTGTTCGACCTGCAGGCGGCCGAAAAGCATGGCGTGAAGGTGGGCCTGGGCACCGACGTGGGCGCCGGCACCAGCTTCTCGGCGCTGCGCACGATGGGCGAGGCCTACAAGGTCATCCAGCTGCACAAGGCGTTCACCGATAACCCGGCCGAGAAAAAGCCGCTGACGGCGCTGAAGTCGTTCTACCTGTCCACGCTGGGCGCGGCCAAGGCGCTCGACCTGGATGACAGGATCGGCAGCTTCAAGGCCGGCAACGAGGCCGACTTCGTGGTGCTGAACCCGAACGCCACCGAGCTGCTGAAATTCCGCTCGGCACGGGCCACCACGCTGGAAGAAAAGCTGTTCGTGCTGCAGACGCTGGGCGACGATCGCACGGTGGAGCGCACCTATATCATGGGCAAGCCCCAGTAATTGCACCGAGGCACGCATGTTCGGGCGGTCTGCGTGCCGCATTTTACGAATCGGTCACCGGAGCATCGCATGATGTTCCGGCCCGGTTCGCGCATGACTGCATATCTTATTTCCACAAGCCAATAAGAATGTGACGTTCATGCCATGTTCCAGTCAGCAAGCGAAAATTGTATACAAAATCTGTTGACAACTTTTTCGCGACTGGGCACCATGACTTCCCATTGAGAGCTGCCAAAGAGCAGCGCGGAGGGCATCTCCGGTGAAGCGCGTCGATGCGCGGCAAGTCCGATCCCATGGCTTGCCGCGCCTGTCCAGCACCAGCATCCATTATCCGGACGCCGGCATGGCGGCAGACACTTCACTCCAGCATCTTGCCGGTCCGGCACGACAGCAGGCGACACGACCTGCGTGACGGCACCGGTTGCACCGACAGCAGTCCATACACACATCTTGGAGACACAGATGAACAACCTGCTCTACCAGGTGGACGACCGTCCGCCGTTCCTCACCACCATCCTGCTGGCCGCCCAGCACATGCTTGCCGCACTGGGCGGCATCATTGCCGTGCCCATGGTCATCGGTGCCGTCCTGAAACTGCCGGCCGACCAGATTGTCGCACTCGTCAATGCCGCGCTGCTGGGCTCGGGCGTCGTCACCTTCATCCAGTGCAAGGGCGTGGGGCCGATCGGCATCCGGCTGCCCTGCGTGATGGGCACCAGTTTCGCCTTCGTCGGCGCGGCCATCACGATCGGCCTGGAACACGGCGTGCCCGGCATCCTGGGTTGTTCGCTGGCCGGCTCGGCGATCATGATCGTCGGCAGCTTCTTCATGCCGCAGATCCGCAAGCTGTTTCCCCATACCGTGACGGCCGTGGTGGTCACGATGATCGGCCTGTCGCTGATCCCGGTCGCGATCGACTGGGCCGCCGGCGGCAAGGGCGCCCCCAACTATGGCGATCCGGTCAACCTGGGCATCGCCCTGTGCGTGCTGGTGATCGTGATCGCCCTGGTGCAGTTCGGCAAAGGCATCATTTCCGCCGCCGCCATCGTGATCGGCATGGCCATCGGCTACGCCGGCTGCGTGGCGTTCGGCCTGGTCGACTTCACCTCGGTGAACAAGTCCGCCGTGTTCGCACTGCCGCAGGTACTGCAACACGGCATGACCTTCCCGCTTGGCGGCATCTTCGCGATGAGCCTGGCCTACATGGTCACGATCGTTGAAACCACCGGCACCTTCATGGCGCTGGGCTCGGCCACCAACACCAAAATGCGCGGCAAGCTGCTGTGCCGCGGCGTGCTGTGCGACGGCGTCGGTTCCGCGTTCGCCTCCGTCATGGGCAGCCCGGCGGTCTCGACCTTTGCGCAGAACGTCGGCGTGATCTCGCTGACCGGCGTGGCCAGCCGCCACGTGGTGGCGCTGACCGGCGTGTTCCTGGTGCTGGCCGGCCTGTTCCCGATCATCGGCGCGCTGGTCGTGACGATTCCGCAGTCCGTGCTGGGCGGCGCCGGCCTGATGATGTTCGCGATGATCCTCGCCGCCGGCGTGCAGATGCTGGCCAACGTGGAGCACAACAAGCGCAACGGGCTGATCATCGCCGTGTCGCTGGGCTGCGGCCTGGCCGTCAGCGGCCGCCCCGAACTGCTGGCCAAGCTGCCGGCCGTCTTCGCCGAAATCTTCGGTTCCGGCATCAGCACCGGCGCCATCGTCGCGGTGGTGATGAACCTGCTGCTGCCGGGCCGCGAAGTCGAAGCGCACGATGACGAGGTTGACACGCAAGCCGAACAACAAGAACCACCCCAGCCCCTGCTGGTAAAAAAAGCCGAGGCGGCGTAAGCTAGTTGCCTCACCTCATGCCGTGCCGGCTCCGCTTTGCGGGCCCGGCACGGTTTTTTGACATTGTTTCCGCAGTGCCCGAGCATTGTTTCCGCAGTGTCCCCACATTGAAAACGGAAACAACATAATGAGCAAAACACTGCTGATCAAGAATGCCCGCGTGGTGGTCACGATGGATGACGCACGCCGGGAAATCGACAACGGCGCGGTCTTCGTGCGCGATAACGTCATCGAAGCGGTCGGCCCCGGCGCCGAACTGCCGCAAACGGCGGACGAAGTGATCGATGCCACCGGCCAGGTCGTCATGCCCGGCCTGGTGAACACCCACCACCACATGTATCAGAGCCTGACGCGCGTGATCCCCGCCGCGCAGAACGGCGAGCTGTTCAACTGGCTGACGAACCTGTACCCGATCTGGGCCAACCTCACCGGCGAGATGGTGCACGTGTCCACGCTCACGGCGATGTCGGAGCTGATCCTGTCCGGCTGCACCACCAGCAGCGATCACCTGTACATCTACCCGAACGGCTGCCGGCTGGACGACAGCATCGCGGCCGCCTCGCAAATCGGCATGCGCTTCCATGCCGCGCGCGGTTCGATGAGCGTGGGCCAGTCGAAGGGCGGCCTGCCGCCGGACAGCGTGGTGGAAGAGGAGGGCGCGATCCTGAAGGATACCCAGCGCCTGATCGAGACGTATCACGATGCCGGCCGCCATGCGATGCAGCGCATCGTGGTGGCGCCGTGCTCGCCGTTCTCCGTGTCGCGCGACCTGATGAAGGAAGCGGCCAGCCTGGCACGCAGCTACGGCGTGTCGCTGCACACGCACCTGGCGGAAAACGTCAACGACATCGCCTACAGCCGCGAGAAATTCAACATGACGCCCGCCCAGTACGCCGAGGATTGCGGCTGGGTGGGCCACGATGTGTGGCACGCCCACTGCGTGCAGCTCGATGACGACGGTGTCTACATGTTCGCCCGCACCGGCACCGGCATCGCGCACTGCCCGTGCTCGAACATGCGGCTGGCCTCGGGCATCGCGCCGATCCGCAAGATGATCGATGCCGGCGTGCCGGTCGGCCTGGGCGTGGACGGCTGCGCGTCGAACGATGCCGGCCACATGCTGGGCGAGGCGCGCCAGGCGATGCTGTTGCAGCGCGTGGGCTTCGGTCCCGATGCGATGACGGCGCGCCAGGCGCTGGAAATCGCCACGCTGGGCGGCGCGAAGGTGCTGAACCGCGACGACATCGGCGCCCTGAAGCCGGGCATGGCGGCCGACATCGTCACGTTCCGGCTCGACCAGATCGGCTTTGCCGGCGCGCTGCACGACCCGGTCGCCGCGCTCGTGTTCTGCACGCCGTCGAACGTCACGCACAGCATCATCAACGGCAAGGTGGTGGTGCGCGACGGGCAGCTGCAGACGGTCGACCTGCCGGTGGTGATCGAGCGCCACAATGCGCTGGCCGGCGAGCTGGCGCTGGCGACCGGCACGCGCAAGCTGGCCTGATTACTTCAGCAGCGCCGACACGAGATCCTTCTCCTGCGGCGTGCTGCCGTCGAAGCGCAGCGCGGCTTCCACGTGCGACAGGTGCGAGAGCATCAGTTGCGCGGCCAGGTCGGCATCGCCGGCGTGGGCCGCCGCCAGGAATTCGGCATGTTCGTCGGCCGAGCAGGCGGCATCGCGGTCGGACTGGTACAGCATCGTGATCAGCGAACTGCGCGCCACGAGTTCGTGCAGCATTTCGCGGATCACGCCGTTGCCCACCACGTCCGCCAGCAGCACGTGGAAGTCGCCCAGCAGCTGCGAGCGCACCTTGTGGTCGCCCTCCAGCGAGCGGCGTTCCGCTTCCAGGTGTTTTTCCAGCCTGCGGTAGTCGGCGGCGGTGGCCCGGGCCACGAACTCGCGCGCCAGCGCGCCCTCGATGATGCGCCGCGCGGCGAAGATGTCGCGCGATTCCTTTTCGCTGGGCTGGCTCACGAACGCGCCCTTGTCCGGCACGATCTGGATCAGCTTGTCCTTGGACAGGATCAGCAGCGCCGCGCGGATCTTGGTGCGGCTGACATGGTAGAGCCGCGACAACGCTTCCTCGCGCAGCTTGGTGCCAGGGGGGAGTTTGCGCGCCGCGATCGCTGAGGCGATATCGTCGGCAATGTCGTTCGAGCTCGCGCCGCTGCTCTGCTTTTCTTCTGTGGCTGCGGTGGACGCTGACATGGAAATCGGACAGTGGATGATTCGCAATCATACATGCGCACGCATATATTGGCTATCTCGCAAGTGATCTGTTCAAGGCGCTTGCGATCTGGCAGCTGCGCAATGCCGATCGCCTGACAACGATATCCGTTAATGTGGCGACGAAAACCGATATCGTGCTGACAGGACTGAATTTGGTGTATATTTGGTCGTGTCGTTTTATCCCTGGAGCTGCCATGGCCGCCGCCGAACAAGTCAAACCTATTTCCTACTTGAAATCCCATACCACCGACATCGTGAACAGCTTCGATGCGGGCCAGGAAGAGCCCATCATCATCACCCAGAACGGCGAAGCGAAAATGGTGGTCATGTCGATCGACGCGTACAGGGAGTCCAGGCGCCGGGTGGAGCGCATGGAGGAACAGCACGCATTCATGAAGCTGGTGGCGCTCGGCAACAAGGAAATTGCCGCGGGTGACGCCGTTACCGAAGAAGCGTTCCTGGCCGACCTCGACAAGGATTGAGCCGGCGATGGTCAAGATCGTCGTATTGAAGAGCGCAGTGGAAGATTTCAACGAGATCAAGCAGGCATACCGGCAGCGGCACACCGACGACATGGTCCGGCGCTTCCTTGCCGAGTTTCCCAAGCTCTTCGAGCGGATGAAGCAATATCCCGAAAGCGGAGTACTTGTCGAGGAAGCGCGGGCGGTCGGCGCCAATATCCGCCAGCACCTTTGCGAACAGGTACGTGTCATTCATCACTACGACAGGTCGGACGATGTCATCTATATCCGGATGTTCCTGCCGACGAAGAAGAACTTCGTCGAGCACCTGACCAATCGCATCCTGCGTCCCTGACTGCGCGCCGGGCCGCGCCGGACGGCGCAGGCCCGGCATCCATCACCGCGATTTCCCCAGCAAATCCTTGCGGAACCAGTCCTCCAGCATCTGCTTCTCGTGGCTGTACTGCTCGTTGTTGTACAGGTTCGAGCTCATCAGGTAGTTGGGATCGGCCAGCTTCGGTTCGCCGCTCTTGATCACCTGGCCGTTTTCTTCGAGGGTGTAGCGCAAATGCATGCGCGGCCAGTCGGCGCGGCCTTTCAGCACCCGCACATCCTGGATCGCCACGCGGGGAAACTGGTCGCCCGCCAAGTCGATATCCAGGAATTCCACGTTCAGCTGCTGGCCGGCAGGCAGCTTTTCGGCCAGCTTTTCGATGGTTTCGCGGAAATGGATTTCCATCGATTCCCGATCGCTGGAAAAACGCGGCACGTCGGTCATTTTTTCGGTTGCCACGTACGTGACCCTGGCGCCGGCACTGGCCAGGCTGGACGCGGCCAGCAGCAATACGGCCATGCCCACCATGCGAATAAACGTCTTCATGACAAAGCCCTTTCACAGTATTTACCCAATATACCCCCATTGGACGGCGGCGCAACGGCGGCTTGGAAACACAATGTGACAGGAACCAGGCGAGGAACGAACGGGCCGGCATCGGCGCCGGAGCACAGTGCCGGTGCTCCGGCGCCAGCCCGGGATGCGGGCCCGCACCGCTTTGACGCGGCCGCGGCCGCCAGCACGCGGGAAGCGCCATGAAGCTTGCTGGCACGAAAATAGCATAACGTCATGCGGGCATTGGATTTTCCAGGGGAGGCGCATGACATTGCAGCAACTACGGGATTTCGTGGCCGTCATCGAACATGGCGGCTTCAGGGCGGCGGCGCGCGCGCTGCTGGTATCCCAGGCGGCGCTGACGAAGAGCGTTCTGAAACTCGAAGCCACGCACGACGTGGAGCTGGTGCTGCGCATGCAGTCCGGCGTGGCGCTGACCGATCCCGGACGGCAACTGCTCAGCTATGCCCGGGCCATCCTGCGCGACGTGGACGAAGCGATGGCCATGCTCGATACCCGGCGGCTGGCCGAGCGCATGACGCTCGTGGTGGGCGCCAGCATCGACCCGGCGCTGACGCTGGTGCCGCGCGTGTCGGAGGATTTCAAGCGCCGCAACGCGCACGCCAATGTGCATATCCAGTACGGCGCGCCGGGCGACCTGGTGGACATGCTGCGCGAAGGGCGGTTGAACCTCGTCGTGTCCGAGCTGCCCGGCGGCCTGAATACCGGCAACCTGTGCGTGGAGCCGATCTACCGGGAATCGCTGTTCATCGCCAGCCGCGCCGGCACGGTCGATACGCTGGACGGCGAGCAGTTTTCAAGGCGGCCCTGGCTGGTGCTCGGCGAAACCAACAGCGCCAAGCAGCCGCAGGATGCGCTGCGCGACGTGTTCGCCCGCTGGGGCTGGCGGCTGCCGGCCACCGTGTATTCGTCCAGCTCGCTGATCGCCGCGATCGACGAGGTGTCCGGCAGCGATACCTTCTGCCTGCTCCCCGAACGCATCTTCAGCCATCCCGTCGCGGCCCGGCGCCTGCGCATGACCTCGGTAGCCGGGCAGCCGGTGGCCGAGCGCGAGGTGGCGATCATCACCAAGGGTTCGCGCCACCCGCAGGGCGGAGTGGCCGAATTCGTGGCGATGACGAAGTCGCTGGCACGCATCCGCGATCTCGCGTTTTCGTAGCGCGCCAGCCGGCTCCGGCCATGTTCACTGGCGCAGCTTGCGTACATCGGCCGCCGTCGTGGCCGGCGCATCCGGCTTGCCGAACGACTGGCGCACGTAGGTGACCACGGCGGCGATCTGCTCGTCGTCCATCATGCCGGCGAACGCGGGCATGCCCCGGTAGCCGTTGGCTACCCGGTGGACGATGTACTCCGGGCTCTGCACCAGCGGATTGCCGGCCAGCTTCGGATAGAAGCCGGCGCCGTGCGCCCCTTCGCCCTTGGCCATGTGGCAGCCCTGGCAACTGGCCGCATACAGCGCCTTGCCATCCTTCTGCGCAAAGGTATACCCGCTCGACATCTGCGGCACGTCGGCCGCGCCAGCCGCCGCCGGTACCAGCGCGGCAATCGTGAAGACAGCCGCGAGAACCGTGCTGCCGAAAGGTTTCATCATGCTGCGCTCCTTGTCGTCGTGGCTTTCGCCTTCGCGTGCAGCCGGGTGATCGCGTCGTGCGCCGACAGCACGGCGCCTTCCTGCCAGCCGCCGATGAACGAGGCGTGCTCGCCGGCCAGCACGAGGCGGTTGTCGATGGTGCACAGGTTGTCGTAATGCTGCGCGCGCGCCCCCTCGGTCCACATGCCCATGCAGCCGTTGATCCAGGGTACCCGGTGCCAGCCCACGGTCACGCCGTTGTCGAATTCCTTCTCGTACTGCGCGTGGAGCTGGCCGCCCTGGCGCACCACTTCGCGCAGGCGCTCGTCGGTGTTCATCGCCGAGAATTCGAATGCGTTCGGCCCGAACATGTAGGCGCCCAGCACCACGGCCGGTCCCTTCGCATTGAAGTTCGAGGCGGGGTAGCAGATCCGGTTGATCGGCTGGTCGGTGTACGAAATGCCGCCGAAGATGCCGTCGTCCTGTTCCCAGAAACGGCGCTTGAACTGCAGGCCCGCCTTGAATGCCGCGGCATACGGCACCGCCGCGATCGCGGCCAGCAGTTCGGGCTTCGCCTTGACCTCGACCTGGCTCAGGATCGACAGCGGAATCGTGCACACGCACCAGTCGGCCTTCACCTTGCGGATGCCCTGGCCCGGCTGGCGCGCATCCTCCACCGTCACGGTCACGCCGCGCTCGTCCTGGTCGATCGCCGTCACCTTGGCGTGGAACTGCACCAGCTGTTTCACCTGGCCGTACACGGCCAGCGCGATCTGGTCCATGCCGTGCTTCGGCTGGAAGATGCTGGTCTGGAATTCATATTCGTGACCCACGGCCAGGCTTTCCCATAACCGCGAAGAGAGCAGCTCGCCGCGGTTGCCCGGCGTCGAGTACTGCGCACGTGGCATCAGGCCGCCGCCAGGCGGCACGTCATAGCCGCGCCGTTCGCTGGCGATGCGGTTTTTCCCGTACAGCATGTCCTTGTCCAGCCCGCCGAACGACGCCAGCGATTCGAGCAGCTGTTCCTTTTCCTCGCCGCTGATCTCGCCGTCGAGCCGGCCGGCGCCGGTGGCCTTGGCGAGCAGCTCGGCCACGTGGCCGTTGTAGTCGGCCTGCACCGTGCGATAGCGCTGCGGCTTGCCGCCGAAGGCATTGGTGCCGTGCAGGTAGGCGTTGTAGTTCACCTGGATGAACGGCTCCAGCGGCACGTTGAAGCGGCGCGCATAGTCCAGCATGCCGTGGTGGTGGTAGGGCAGGCGCCACGGGCCCGGATTCACGTATTCGCCCTTGGCGAAGCGGCACGTCTGCTCGGCGCCGCCCAGTTCCGTGTAGCGGTCGCCGCCGCGGATCGACCAGCTGCGCCCGCCCGCGCGGCCGTTGTATTCGAGTACCGTGACGTGGTAACCGGCCTGGCGCAGTTCGTACGCCGCCACCAGCCCGGCAATGCCGGCGCCCAGCACCAGCACGCTGGCGCCTTTCGGTGCGCCGTCGAGCCGCAACGGGCCGCTGAACGTGGACGCCTGGGCAAAGCCCAGCGACGTCATCGCGTGATACATGGCCGTGCCGCCGAGCGTCTTGCCCAGCGTCGCCAGCATCTGCCGCCTGCTGACGCCGCCCTCCAGGCCTGCGCCCGCATCTCCATTTGCCCTGTGCCGCATCGTGCTCCTTCCAGGAATGAACTCAACGGCTTCATCCTCGGGCACAGGCGCTGCCGCGTCGATCACTCGCGGGTGTTTGCGATTCCATTACGGAATCACCCGCCTCCCCGGATGGGGGGTGTCGAAAAGTTATGGTAGCGCTACATTGGGGCTACCAGCATGCTTGCCAGTGCACTTGCCAGTTCCCTTGCCAGCCTGTCCGGTGCCACAGCGCCATAGCAGTTCATGCCACCGAAATTTCCTCAACCAACCATCAGGAATCCCATCGTGCGTATGTCTCTCTCCCACAAGGCCGTTGCTGTTGCTTCACTGATCTTCGCCACCTCTGCAAGCGCCGATATCACCGCCTATACCAGCCAGGCGTCCTATCTCGCCGCCGTCGGTACATCCGGCGTCGACACGTTCGACGATTTGCAGATCTGGAACTATCCCACCCCCGCGCCGCGCCAGGCGGGCGATTTCGGCTACTCGGTCACGGCCGGCCCGGTCGTCAACGAATATTGGGGCGCCACCGACAACGGCAGTGACTGGTGGATGTCCACGGGTTACTCGCACGACCAGCTGGCTTACAGCGGCTTCGGCGAAGGCATCGTCGGCGCCGGCGGCTTCTTCTTCGGCTCCTGGTACAACGGCACCTCGCTGCCGATCGACGCGATCCGGGTCACCGCCACCGACAGCACCGGCGCCACGCTGACGTGGACCATCGAATCGCCGGAAGTGAACTCGTTCGTCGGCTTCGTCTCAGACACGCACCTGACATCGCTCACGGTATGGAAGGACAACATTCCCGACACGTTCATCACCGTCAACGACCTGCACCTGTCTGTGGCGGCGGTACCCGAGCCGGCCACGTACGGCATGCTGCTGGGCGGCCTTGCGCTGCTCGGCGCGGCGGCGCGCAAGCGGCGCCGGGCATAATCGGTTTTTCACGGGCCGGCCTGACGCCGGGCAGGCCCGACACAAAAACGCTATCCGTCCGCCATTTTTCTGCGTATGATACTAATCACTTAGTACTAAGAATGGTATGAGATGGACCCGAACCCGACCGAAGGCGAACTGGCGATCCTGCGCATCCTGTGGGCGCGCCAAACTCCCACCACCGTGCGCGAAGTGCACGAGGAACTGCTGCGCACGAAGGACACGGCTTATACAACCGTGCTGAAGATGCTTACGATCATGCACGAGAAAAAGCTGGTGCACCGCGACGAGAGCGAACGCAGCCACCGCTTCGTGCCCGTCTACAGCGAACCGGTGGTGCAGTCGGCCATGCTGAAGAGTTTCGTGCGCAACGCCTTCGCCGGCTCGCCGTTGACGCTGGTCCAGCGCGCCCTCGACGACGAGCACACCAGCGACGAGGAACTGACGGCGATCGAGAAGCTGATCGCCGAGGCGAAGGCCCGGCGCGGGGGCGGCGCATGAGCGCGCTGCCGCCGGCCGTGGCGCATGCGCTGCTGCATGCGCTGTGGCAGATCGCGCTGCTCGCACTGTGCGCCGGTGCAACGCTGCACGCGCTGCGGTACCACACGGCGGCGGCCCGCCATGCCGCGGGCATGGCGTGGCTGCTGGCAATGGCACTGGTACCGCTGGCCACGGCCATCGGGTTCTTCGCCGCCCCGCACGCGCCGTTGCAGGCGAATACCGGCTTTTCTCCCGGCCCGGCGCCGATGGCGGCCGCGCCCGCGCTGTGGCTGACGGGTGTGGGCATGATGGCCCTGCTGCGCTTGCGCGACTGGCGCGCACTGCTGAACCTGGAGCACCAGCGCTTCACGCCGTTGCCGGCCGCATGGGTTGCGCGCTTCGAAGCGATCCGGCGCCGCATGGGCATTCCGGCAGCGCTGCCGGTGCAGGTGCGCGTAGGCACGGACTTCGGCATGTCGCCTTTCACGGCGCGGCTGCTGCGCCCGGTCGTCTGGCTGCCGCTGGCCGTGCTGACGCACCTGCCGGCGGACCAGGTGGCCGCGCTGCTGGCCCATGAACTGGCCCATATCCGCCGCAAGGACTGGCTGTGGAACGGCCTGCAGTACGCGGTCGAAGCGCTGCTGTTCTTCCACCCGGCCATGTGGTGGCTCAGCCGGCGCATCCGCCAGGAACGCGAGAATGCCTGCGACGATCTCGCGCTGGCGGCCGGCGAAGATCCGGTCGCGCTGGCCGAAGGCCTGACGGCGCTGCAGCGGCTGCGCCAGCCGCGGGTCCCGCGCCCGATGCCGGCATTCGCGCTGGCCGCGGGCGGTGGCGTGCTGCTGGCGCGCGTGACCCGCATCCTGGCGGAGCCCGGCGGCAGGCCGCTCGGCGTGCGCACCGCCGGCGCCCTGGCCGCGATGCTGTGCGCCGCGCTGCTGCTGGTACATGGCGTCCCCGGATTCGAGGCAGGCGTTGCCGCACCGGCCGGCCATCAGTTGCCCGACGCGCCGCCTGCGACGGCCCCGGCCATGCCCACGCCGCTGCCGCAGCCGGTGCACCACGCAGCGCTGCCGCTGGCCGTGATCCACGTGGTGCCGGTGCCGCCGGAACCGCCCACGCTGCGGCATACCGTTCCGGCGCTGCCGCCGCCGCCGCCGCGCCCGACCATCGAATGAGCCGGTAACCCGCCTGTTGCGCGGCGAGGCTGCGGCCTGCGCCGCGATTTTTTTCACACGATGTACTAAATAATTAGTACTAATGGAGGAGTTGATATGAGAAGCTCGAACGGCCTGACATCATGAACCGCTATCCTGTCTGGAAATACATCGTCATTGCCATGGTCGTGCTGCTGGCGGCCCTGTACACGGCACCCAATTACCTCGGCGAATCGCCCGCGCTGCAAGTTACCGGCGGCAAATCCACGGTCAAGGTGGGCAGCGATATCGCCACCCGTGTCGAACAGCTCCTCGGCAAGGCCGGGCTGCCCGCCACGGACATCGCGCTCGATGCCGGCACGAATCCTTCGGTGCTCGTCCGTTTCGCCGACATCGACACGCAGTTCAAGGCCCGGCTCGCACTGGAGCGGGGCCTGAACGCCGATCCGCGCGATCCCGCCTATATCGTCACGAACAACCTGCTGGCCAACACCCCGAAGTGGATGCGGAAACTGGGCGCCTATCCGATGTACCTGGGCCTCGACCTGCGCGGCGGTGTCCACTTCCTGATGCAGGTCGACACCAGGGCCGCGCTGGACAAGCGCATCCAGGGCTTCGAAGCCGCGTTCCGGATGCAGCTGCGTGACAAGGACGTGCGCCATGCCGGCATCGAACGCGTGGGCGACGCGGTCGTCGTGACATTGCGCGACGAACCCATGCGGCGGGCAGCCCGCGACGCGCTGGCCGGCATGAGCGAACTGCGGTTCGCCGATGGCGGCAGCGGCACGGACCTGACGCTGACGGCCACCATGGCGCCGGCAGCCCTGAAAGCCGCGCTGGATAACGGCGTCAAGCAGAACATCGCCACGCTGTCCAAGCGCGTCAACCAGCTGGGCGTGCGGGAACCGGTCATCCAGCAGCAGGGCGCGGACCGCATCATCGTCCAGCTGCCCGGCATGCAGGACGTGGCGCGCGCCAAGTCGCTCATCGGCCGCACCGCCACGCTGGAAGTGCGCCTGGTCGACCCCGCGGTAACCCGCGGCACCGAACTCTCCGCCGCGATCCCGTTCAATTCCGAGCTGTTCACCGCCGGCAGGAACGCACCCGTGGTGCTGTACAAGGATGTCATCGTCACTGGCGACTACATTTCTTCGGCCACCGCCACTTTTGACTCGAGCCAGCAACCGGCCGTATCGATCGACCTGAACGGCGATGGCGGCCGCAAGATGCGCCAGGCCACGCGCGACAAGGTGGGCAAGCTGATGGCCATCGTGCTGGTCGAAAACAGGAAGCCGGAAGTATTGATGGTGGCGACCATCCAGCAGGAGCTGGGCAGCACCGTCCAGATCACCGGCGTGGGCAGCATCGGCAACGCCACCGAGCTGGCGCTGCTGCTGCGCGCCGGCGCGCTGTACGCGCCGATGGCCGTCATCGAGGAACGCCTGGTGGGCCCGCAGCTTGGCGCGGAGAACATCATGAAGGGCAAGCACGCCACGTTGTACGGCTTTGCCGCGATCGCCGTGTTCATGATCGCCTACTACACGATGTTCGGCTTCTTCTCCGTGCTGGCGCTGGCCATCAACGTGCTGCTGCTGGTGGCGATCCTGTCGATGATGCAGGTGACGCTGACGCTGCCGGGGATCGCCGCCATCGCGCTGGCACTGGGCATGGCGATCGACGCCAACGTGCTGATCAACGAGCGGGTGCGCGAGGAGCTGCGCGCCGGGGCTTCGCCGCAGGCCGCGATCTCGGCCGGCTTCGACCGCGCCTGGGCCACCATCCTCGACTCGAACGTGACCACGCTGATCGTGGCGTTGGCGCTGCTGGTGTTCGGTTCCGGCGCCATCCGCGGCTTCGCGATCGTGCACGCCCTGGGTATCCTGACCTCGATGTTCTCCGCCGTCTTCGTGTCGCGCGGCGTGGTCAACCTGTGGTACGGCCGCAGGAAGAAACTGCAATCGCTGTCGATCGGTACCGTCTGGGTACCGGGCCAGGCCAGGTAACCGCCGAAGTAGCCATTCATATCAGAGGATTCCATGGAATTTTTCCGCATTCGCAGAGACATCCCGTTCATGCGCTACGCGACGATCTTCAACATCGTGTCGGCGTTGACGTTCGTGGCCGCCGTGTACTTCCTGGCCACGAAGGGCCTGCACCTGTCGATCGAGTTCAAGGGCGGCACCGTGGTCGAGGTGAAGTACCCGCACGCGGCCGACCTGGAACGGCTGCGCGGCACGCTGCGCGGCGCCGGCTTCGAGCATCCCGAAGCCAGCACGTTCGGCACCGCGAGCGACGTGATGATCCGCCTGCCGGTCACGCCCGGTGCCAGCCCCGATGCCACGTCGGCCCGCGCCTTCGAGGCGCTGTGCCGCGCCGGGCAGGGCACGGCCCGCGTCTTCGATGAAGCGACGCAGAAGGGCGGCGGGGCTCATGCCCGCACCGCCTGCATCGATGCGGCCGGCAACGAAACGGTCTCGCTGCAGCGCGTCGAATTCGTCGGCCCGCAGGTGGGCGAGGAACTGGCGCAGAACGGCCTGAACGCGCTGATCATGGTGGTGGCCGGCGTGATGTTCTACCTGGCCGTGCGCTTCGAGTGGAAGTATGCGGTGGCGGCGATCATCGCCAACCTGCACGACGTGGTCATCATCATGGGCTTCTTCGCGTTCTTCCAGTGGGAATTCTCGCTGACGGTGCTGGCGGCGATCCTGGCGGTGCTGGGTTACTCGGTCAACGAATCGGTCGTCATCTTCGACCGGATCCGCGAGAACTTCCGCAAGCAGCGCAGGATGACCGTGCACGAAGTGATCGACAACGCGATCACCAGCACGATGTCGCGCACGATCATCACCCACGGCTGCACGGAGATGATGGTGCTGTCGATGCTGTTCTTCGGCGGCCCCACGCTGCACCACTTCGCCGTCGCGCTGACGATCGGCATCCTGTTCGGCATCTACTCGTCGGTGTTCGTGGCCGCCGCCGTCGCCATGAAGCTGGGCGTCAGGCGCGAAGACCTGGTCAGGCCAATGAGGGAAGAAGAGGCCAGGGAAAAGGACGGGACCGGCGGCGCCGTCGTCTAGGCCGGCATCATGGCGAGCAGTCGAGCACCACCAGCACGTCGATCCGGCGGGCCACGCCGTTTTCCACGAAGCGCGCGCTGGCCCGTTCCTCGATCGTATAGATATCCTGCGTGGCGCCATCGCGCATCTTCGTCCGCCGCGGCACGATCGTCACGGCAAGGCCGTCCGCGGCGTACGTGCGGGTCTTGCCGTCGCCAATGTCGGCCTGGCTTGTTTTCGTCAGCGCCGCCAGCCTGCCTTGCCGGCCGACCAGCAGATCCTGCAGCTCGTAGCCGACCAGCCGCCCGTTCGCCGTGATCGTTCCATAGCAGGTCTTCGAATCGAGCCTTGCCTCGGCCAGGCGCGGGTCCATCGGGATATCGACCGCGCCGGCGGCCGGGCACATCGCCAGCACGGCCATGCCAAGCAAGATTGTTGCGGTACTGTGCATTACGCCTCCGTCGGCAAGCCTGCGGTGCATCGGCCGGTCAGCGCTTCGTCGGCACGAACCGCAGCAGGAACACGGAAACCCCCAGCCCGATCGTGACCAGCAATGCCACCAGCGCGGGAATGTGGGCGACCCGTGTCAGCGAATAGCCCATCGATCCCCACATGAACAGCAGGATCGCGATCTTGCCGCGCAGCGGCAGGCCGCGCCCGTCTTCCCAGTCGCGCAGGTATTTGCCGAACAGCGGGTTGGTGCGCAGCCAGTTGTGGGCGCGCACCGAGCTGCGCGCAAAGCACGCGGAGGCCAGCAGCAGGAACGGTGTGGTCGGCAGCAGCGGCAGGAATGCGCCCAGTACGGCAAGCACGACGGCTACCGCGCCGATCATCGTCAACAGCCATTTCATCGGTCGGTTCATTGTTGCATCGTACCATTTGGCGCTGTTCGCATTAACTATGCAATGCTCCGAGGAACGGAACTTTTTCAGCAAGCTGGTCTTTGGCGATGGCTTCCGGCGACGCCCACGCGCAGCCATTGGGCCGGTAGCAGCAGGTGGGCCGCGTCGAGCACGCGTTGCCAGCCGGTGTAATTGGCCAGGTAGCGGCTGGCCACCCCATTGAAGCGGCGTAGCCAGGTTTTAAAACGGCTGTGCCACCCGTTCACGTTATTGAGGTGAATCGCGCCCCGGGCACGAACGCCGGCGCGAACGTTAATGGCTTCGTGGGTAATATTGGCCGCCCGAGCAAAAGTCCCGTAAGCCTTGGCACCATCGCTGATCAGAAGAACGTCACGACGCAACACCGGCAGCAGATGCAGCGCCAGCTGCCGCGCACTAACCGATCCACGCCCGGTAACGAATTCGTGCGTCACCCTGGCACGGTCGCGAGCGACCAGAATGCAGTCCAGTTCGCGGCTGATACCGCGGCGTGCCGCTTTGCTGCCACGCCGCCGCGCCGGGCGGTCGAGCTTTCGCGAGCCTTTTTGCGATTCCAGTAAATATGTTTCGTCCACCTCGACCATGCCTGCCAGTGGCGCCGGGCGCTCGCGGCGCACGCCGCCGATGAACCGGTGGCGCCATCGGAAGCTCGTCGAACGGGCGACGTCGACGCGCCGCGCCGCATCTCGCACGGTGCGCGACTCAAGCAGGCACTGCAGATACGGCAGCCATTTGTCGCGATGCCGTAATCGTGCCAGCGGCGTGCCGGTCAGCGCGTTGTAGCTGCGCGTGCACGCCATGCAGCGATAACGCTGCAGGCCATTGGCCTGACCACAGCGATGCCGCCGCCCGCAGCCACAGTGCGGGCAAGGGCACGCGCCGGCGGCCTGTTCAACAATGCCGAGGCAATTGCCACGCGACGACAGTGCCGCAAGCCACGCCTCCAGGCTGGCGACCTGCTGATCGGTCAGTTGCTCCTGGGTGAGTGCTTGAAACAGTCCGACAAAGCCGGCAGGGTCCATGATCGCTCCTCGTTTGCATGAGTTACCTCAACAAGGAGTAAGACAACGACCAGTTCGACTGGTTCCCCGATTTACCGCTAACAGCGCCTACCATTTGCGCCCTGACGCCGAAGGGCACCTTGTCGAAAAGAAAAGGCAAGTATATAATTTCCGCCCTGCAAATTTATTTGCATAATAAAAATCATAACCACATCAGGAAAACCATGTTCAACAAATACTTCGCCGCCGCCGTGCTGTCGCTGGCCGCTTCCGCTTCGTTCGCCACGCCGACCGGCATCTATGCCGGCGTCAATGCGGGCGTGACGCACGTTACCGACCTGGACGGCAACAAGTCGAGCTTCGGCGCGTTCGCCGGCTATGGCATCAATGCGAACTTCGCGATCGAAGCGGGCTACCGCCAGCATGGCGACTGGGACCTGTACGGCTCCGACGTGACGGTCAAGCAGACCGACATTTCCGTGCTGGGTTCGCTGCCGCTGAACGCCGGGCTCGACCTTTACGGCCGCCTGGGCTACAACCACGCCAAGGTCGAGGCGGAATACGCGGGCTACCGCGGCAGCGAAAGTGTCGACAACACGCTGTACGGCATCGGTCTCGCCTACAATTTTTCCCAGAACCTGTCCGGCCGTGTCGAACTGCAAAAGCCGTCGAGCGACACCACCAACACGAGCGTGAGCCTGGTCTGGAAGTTCTGATCCATTCGTGGCACCAACAAGAAACCGGCACGCGATGCCGGTTTTTTGTTGGCGGCCGCCCTTATTTGGTGCATCCCAACAGTGTGTAGCCATTCCAGGTATTGCCATTACCATCATTGCTGGTTCCCGGCCGGCCACGAGCCCGCACGCCCGCAGCGAACCTTCCCGGCACTACCCCAACCGCCAAAGGATGCAAACACATGGATGAGATCGATACCACCCGGCGCGACCTGCTGATCGCGGGTGCGCTGACCGCCACGGCCGCCGCCGTGCCCTCAATGGCGGGTGCCCAGCCCGCACCCGCCGGCGCGGCGAATGCCGCGCCGGCGACCCCCGTTTCCTCGAAAGTCACGCTGAAGGTGAACGGCCAGCAGCACGCCGTCTCGGTGGACACGCGCACCACGCTGCTCGACCTGCTGCGCGAGCAGCTGCACCTCACCGGCACCAAGAAAGGCTGCGACCAGGGCCAGTGCGGCGCCTGCACGGTGATCGCCGACGGCCGCCGCATCAATTCCTGCCTGTCGCTGGCGGTGATGCACGAGAACTCGGAAATCACCACGATCGAAGGCCTCGGCACGCCGGACAAGATGCACCCGATGCAGGCGGCCTTCGTCAAGCACGACGGCTACCAGTGCGGTTACTGTACGCCGGGGCAGATCTGTTCGGCCGTGTCCGTGCTCGATGAAATCCGCAAGGGCATTCCGAGCCACGTGACCGGCGACCTGACGGCGCGCCCGCTGCTGACCGAGAAGGAAATCCGCGAACGCATGAGCGGCAACATCTGTCGCTGCGGTGCCTACTCGAACATCGTCGACGCGATCGTCGAGGTGTCCGGGAGGCCCGCATGAAAGTCTTCAGCTACGAAAAGGCACGCACGCCCGCCGAGGCGGCCGCGGCGGCCGCGCGCGTGCCCGGCGCCCGCTTCATCGCCGGCGGCACCAACCTGCTCGACCTGATGAAGCTGGAAATCGAAACGCCGCCGCACCTGGTGGACGTCAACGGTCTCGGCCTCGACAGGATCGAGCCTACCAAGGAGGGCGGCCTGCGCCTCGGCGCGCTGGTGCGCAACACCGACCTGGCGGCGGACGAGCGCGTGCGCCGCGATTACGGCGTGCTGTCGCGCGCGCTGCTGGCCGGCGCCTCGGCCCAGCTGCGCAACAAGGCCACCACGGCCGGCAACCTGCTGCAGCGCACGCGCTGCCCGTATTTCTACGATACCAACCAGCCGTGCAACAAGCGCCAGCCGGGCAGCGGCTGCTCCGCGATCGGCGGTTTCACCCGCCATCACGCGATCGTGGGCACCAGCGAAGCGTGCATCGCCACGCACCCGAGCGACATGGCGGTGGCAATGGCGGTGCTCGATGCCAGCGTGGAAACGGTGCAGCCGAACGGCACCACGCGCGTCATTCCGATCGCCGATTTCCACAAGCTGCCGGGCAACACACCGCACATCGAGCACGCCCTCGTTCCGGGCGAGCTGATCACCGCGGTCACGCTGCCGCGCCCGCTCGGCGGCAAGCACGTGTACCAGAAGGTGCGCGACCGCGCCTCGTATGCGTTCGCGCTGGTGTCGGTGGCCGCCGTCGTGCAGCCCGACGGCACCGGCCGCATCGCGCTGGGCGGCGTGGCCCACAAGCCGTGGCGCATTCCGGCGGCGGAACAGAACCTGCCACGCGGCGGCCGCGCCGTGACCGACCAGTTGCTGGCGGGCGCGAAGCCGATGCACGACAACGCGTTCAAGGTTCCCCTCGTGGGCCGCACCATCGACGCCGTGCTGGCGGAAACCAGGAAAGGATAGAGCGATGAAATTCACCACGCCCGCCACCACCAACCCGATCGACCAGCTGAAGGTGGTCGGCAAGCCCACCGACCGCATCGACGGTCCGCATAAAACCACCGGCACCGCGCGCTATGCCTACGAGCGGCACGACGTGGCGCCGAACGCCGCCTACGGCTACGTGGTCGGTGCATCGGTCGCGAAAGGGCACATCACGTCGATCGATACCGCCGCCGCGCAGCGCGCACCCGGCGTGATCGCCATCGTCACCCATGAAAACGCTGGCAAGCTGGAAAAGGGCGACTACAACACCGCGAAACTGCTGGCCGGCCCGGTCGTCGAGCATTACCACCAGGCCGTGGCGCTGGTGGTGGCCGAAACGTTCGAGCAGGCGCGCGCCGCCGCCGGCCTGGTGAAGGTGCAGTACTCGGTCATCGCCGGCGAGTACGACCTGGCCAAGGCCAAGGATTCGGCAACGATCCCGAAGAGCGAAGACGATCCTTCGCAAACGAAGACGGGCGATTTCCAGGGCGCGTTCGACGGCGCCCCGGTCAAGCTCGATGCCACCTACACCACGCCGGACCAGTCGCACGCGATGATGGAGCCGCATGCCTCGGTGGCCGCATGGGAGGGCGACAAGCTCACCGTGTGGACCTCGAACCAGATGATCGCCTGGGGCAAGGGCGACCTGGCGAAAACGCTCGGCATCCCGAAGGAGAAAGTGCGGCTGGTGTCGCCCTACATCGGCGGCGGCTTCGGCGGCAAGCTGTTCGTGCGTGCCGAGGCGCTGCTGGCGGCACTGGGCGCGAAGCAGGCGAAGCGCCCCGTGAAGGTGGCGCTGCAGCGCGCGCTGATGATCAACAACACCACGCACCGCCCGGCCACGATCCAGCGCATCCGCATCGGCGCCACGCGCGAAGGGCGCATCACGGCGATCGCGCATGAAAGCTGGTCCGGCGACCTGCCGGACGGCAAACCGGAAACGGCCGTCCAGCAGACCCGCCTGCTGTATGCGGGTGCGAACCGGCTAACGACGCTGCGCCTGGCCGTGCTCGATCTGCCCGAAGGCAACGCGATGCGTGCGCCGGGCGAGGCGCCGGGCCTGATGGCGCTGGAAATCGCCGTCGACGAGCTGGCCGAAAAGCTGAAGATGGACCCGGTCACGCTGCGCATCGTCAACGACACCACGGTCGATCCGGAAAAGCGCGGCCGCAAGTTCTCGCAGCGGCGCTTCGTCGAATGCCTGCGCACCGGCGCGGAGAGGTTTGGCTGGAACAAGCGCAACGCGCAGCCGGCGCAGGTGAGGGAAGGGCGCTGGCTGATCGGCCAGGGCGTGGCCTCCGCGTTCCGCAACAACCTGGTGCAGAAATCGGCCGCCCGCGTGCGGCTCGACGGCAAGGGCATCGTCACGGTCGAAACGGACATGACCGACATCGGCACCGGCAGCTACACGATCATCGCGCAGACCGCGGCCGAAATGATGGGCGTGGCGCTGGACCAGGTGGTCGTGAAGCTGGGCGATTCCGATTACCCGGTGTCGGCCGGTTCGGGCGGGCAATGGGGCGGCAACAGCTCCACGGCCGGCGTGTACGCTGCCTGCGTGAAGCTGCGCGAGGCCGTGGCGAAGAAGCTCGGCCTCCCCGCCGATGCCGAGTTTGCCGACGGCACCGTGCGCGCCGGCGGCAAGTCCGTGCCGCTGCGCGATGCCGCGGCGGGCGGCGAACTGGTGGCCGAGGACAAGATGGAATACGGCGACCTGGACAAGAAATTCCAGCAGTCGACATTCGGCGCCCACTTCGTCGAAGTGGCCGTCGACGCCTATACCGGCGAGGTGCGCATCCGGCGCATGCTGGCCGTGTGCGCGGCCGGTCGTATCCTGAACCCGAAATCAGCGCGCAGCCAGGTGATCGGCGCAATGACGATGGGCGCCGGCGCGGCATTGATGGAAGAGCTGGCCGTGGACAAGCGCATCGGCTTCTTCGTCAACCATGACCTGGCCGGCTACGAGGTGCCCGTGCATGCCGATATTCCGCACCAGGAGGTGGTGTTCCTCGACGAGACGGACCCGATGTCGTCGCCGATGAAGGCGAAGGGCGTGGGCGAGCTGGGCATCTGCGGCGTGGCGGCGGCGGTGGCGAATGCGATCTACAACGCCACCGGGGTGCGCGTGCGCGAATACCCGGTCACGCTGGACAAGCTGATCGACAAGCTGCCGCAGGTGGCATAAGCGTCTCTATACAAATGTATTAATTTCATGGCAACATCGGGGGCGGTACGGCGCAGGCTGTACCGCCCTTGTCCGTTCCGCAGTCCATTTCATTCGAGGAGTCGCCATGAAGCTGTTCGCCGCCGCGGTGCTGTTGACCGCCGCCACTTTCGCCTGCGCCCAGGTCGCGCAAACCGCCCAGGCCGGGCAAGAGAAGCAGGCCATCGATGCGGCGAAGGCTGCCGCCGACAAGTGGCTGGCGCTGGTCGATGCCGGGCAGTACAGGGCATCGTGGGAACAGGCCGCGCCGGTGCTGCGCAATGCGGTCGGCGTGGCGCAATGGGAGCAGGGCGGCCGCGCCGTGCGCACGCCGGTCGGCGCCTTCCAGGCGCGCACGCTGGCATCGGCGCAATACACCACCACGATGCCCGGCGCGCCGCAAGGCAAGTACGTGGTGCTGCAATACACCACCCGCTTCGCCGACCGCGCCAACGCGGTGGAGATCGTGACGCCGATGCTGGACGCGGACGGCACGTGGCGCGTGTCCGGGTACTTCCTGAAGTAGGCGGGCCATGGGGCAGGCCGATGGCTTGCTGCGGCGGTTCGCCCTATCCGGTCGATGCAGCCGGAATATCGCCGTGCCCGTATTCCATGGGCTCATCCATGGCCGGCGTCGGGCAAGCAGCCTGCATGGGCAGCCGGCTTGCCAGAATCCTGCACTAGTTGCACGCATAGTGCCCGGCTTGGAAACAACATGCCCAGTCCAAACAAAATTCCTTGATGTAGTAACTATAGCTCATCAAGACTTTCATACTTTCTGTTGCTAATCTCCGACAGGTTGGCTGCTAGCCTCGCCAAAGCAGGAAATTTGCCTTATTACGCATAATTTTGATATTAGAATAAGGCGGCAGGCAGGACCGTAAAAATCCAAAGTAGAGAATTTGGGGGGTATTGTCATGATAAAAGTCATCAGAAATCTCTTGCATTTTACGCTTCTATTTTTCACGCTTCAAACAGCTCACGCGACGTCATTCGTTTTCCCAGCAGGAAGTCCCGAGATTTTGCCGACCACGGTACCGCCAGCCTGGCTGCCCGGAGGTAGTGGTGACGATGGTTATGTCACTGTTCAAGCCGATGTAAAAATGCCGGCCATATCGTGCGCTGCCTTAGGCAAAAAGGGACTTATCGCCGATGTTTTTGCGGAAAAAATGCAGATTGTTGCATCGATAAAAACTGTAGGCTTTCGCAACAACCTTGATGGGCAGAGTTTGCCGGTGGCCACGTTCGATGGAAGGTCCGATCCGGGGGGGTGTACAGGTTTTAACACTTTGCCAGCGATTATCATCCCCTATGCTCGCCTTGAGCCATTTTCTGCTACTGACGAGGGCACATTGGCGATCATTTTCGACGTTAAATCGACGACGGACAAGAACTCGAACCTGCTCTCCAATGCTCAGATGGCACTGGGCGTGGCAGCGGTGTTCACCACCGGTGGGGCAGCCACTACGGTGGCCGGCTTGACAGCAGCGTTCGCCAAACCCGCCTTGTCGAAGGCGGAGCAGAAAATCGACAAGAGCATTGGCATGATTGTTCCGGGGCAGGCGCGGGTCGATTTGACATGGCCAAGTATCCGGAACGGGATCAAGTCGATCACCTTGCCAGTATATGCGGCCAGGACAAAATTCAGAGAGCAGCCGGATGTGGTGATTTCACGGCTTCGAAATACAAAAATCAACGCCAATGACAAGTTGTTCGACATCGTGCTCACGTTTAGCTACAGCAAGACTCTTTTCGATCCGAGGATTTCATCGAAAGACGAGCTTCCCAAAGGCGATTCGGTTGCTAAGATTTTCGTGCTTAATTATCCTCGCCTTCCAGGCATTCAAAATTTCATTCAGTTACTGAATGCGAATGCGCCGAGTCTGCTGCAGACGCTTGCCAATGCAAAAACGCAACCCGAAAAAGCTGCAGCGACAAGCAAGGCTGTCGAGGTATTGGAAAGTACGGGGTTGAATGAAATCGACAGGGCCATTGTGATGAAATCGTTCATCGACGAGGCAAAAAAGGATGTCAACTGGTATGGAGCGCCAGAAGTTAATCAATATTTCTATGATTTAACCGATTTGAAAGCTCAGGTTATTAGAATATATGGGAGTGGAGGTCAATATGTCGGTATCGCCGATACGCAGGCAGGCATGGGCGAAAAATTTGATTCATGGAAACAAGCCGTTCCACCCATCCTTGCCGATCTCAGGCAGGCACTGACGACTACGGAAGCCAGAACTGCTGCGCTGAGCAATTTCAATGGCGGAGCGGACATCGAGGTTTCGTTTTATCCTGGTCCAGGCGAATGGGTGACTGCGGCGCCCATGACATCGGGCACATCAGTGCCGGGCACGACGGGTGGCACCAGCACGGACGATGCAGCCATCAAATATCCACCTGGCATTACAAAGCTTGCCGCCACAGGGGTGACCAAGGCGGGTTGCTTTGCGTATGGCAGCGACGCCAACCTTGAGGCGGAGAATTTCGGGGGCCACATGATCGTTGTTTCTGAAAAAGGTGAACCCTGGCGAGCGGATGTAAAAGTAGGGCCGAAGGGCGGTGGGAAGATAAGCAAGGTTACCTTGGCCAGGCTGACGGATGACTGGAAAAACTATTTCAAGTCAGCGACTTTCGGCGGGGGAGACTGCCCTGGAATCTTGAGCTCGCTCTAAGCGGTATCTGCCTGGGGCCGCAGGATACGCTTCGGGCAGATTTGACCGGTGCCGGCTAGGCCCGCCTAGGCCGGTGACATGGCGGCCGTCCTGTCCAGTGCCGAGTAGGGCCAGAGCCGCTTTCGAGCCCCGGTGGACAATACCCGCTCGATGACATCCTGCGACAGTTGCTCTGCGTGCAGCACGGCCATTGCCGCGCGTGTCCCGTGTGTTTGCTGGATCGATATGGCCGCCTGCACCATGGCGGCCTGTATGTAGTTTTCCCTGCGACACGTGACGAGGTCATAGTTATGCATGGGCGTCTCCTCCTTGGGAAGCAATCATGCGATAAGTGACGTGGAATGTTTAGGACAAAATGACAGGTCTTGATGTAGCTCAAACTCCATGCATTCACATGGTTGAGCTCGCACAATACGGCAAAAAACCATGCATGGCGCCTGGGCGATGCCCGTGTGGCGGGTATCAAAAAGCAAGGGGCGGTCAAAAATATTTGGACAGGTAATTCACGCCCGAGTCGGGGAAGATTGTGACGATCCGGCCGGCCAGCTTCGGCAGCAGTTGCGCAATGCCCGCCGCCACGCAGCCCGACGAGCCGCCGGCCAGGATGCCTTCCTCGCGCGCCAGCCGGTGGCAATAGTCGACGGCCATGTCGTCCGGCACCTGGATCACGTCATCCACCACGGCGGCGTCGAATGTGCCGCATGGCTTGCGCTTGCCCACGCCCTCGATGACGGTGCTGAACGTGCCGCTGTCGCCATCTTTGCTGGCCGCGATCCCGGCCACCGCCGCGCGGTACGCCGAATGCAGCGGTTCGACGCCGATCACGACGATGCGCGGATCGCGCTCCTTGAGGAACCGGCCGATGCCGGAAATCGTGCCGCCCGAGCCGATGCCGCACACGAAGTAGTCGATGCGGCCGTCGAGCTGGGCCCACAGCTCGGGCGCCGTGTCCACGTAGTGGGCTTGCCGGTTCAGGTCCGACCGGTACTGGTCGACATGGAATGCGCCGTGTTCGCGGGCGATGCGTTCGGCCATGCTCAGGTAACTGCGTCCGTGCGCTTCGGGTACGCCAGACATGCCCCTGTGCACCACCGCGCCGTACGCTTCCATGCGGCGGATCTTCTCCACGCTGGTCTGTTCCGGCACCGTGACATCGCAGCGCAGTCCGCCCACCGCGGCGGCCATCGCCAGGGCGGCGCCGGTATTGCCGGACGAGCTTTCCACCACGCGTTCCACGCCGGGCGGCATGTGGCGCAGCACATGGCGCACCATGCGGTCCTTGATGCTGCCGCCGGGGTTCATGAATTCGAGCTTGGCCACCACATCGTGGCCGTGGAACAGGCGCCGCAGGCGCACCAGCGGGGTGTTGCCGATGGCATCGAGCACGGAATCGTGGATCTGCGACACGCGTTCGGAGTGCGGCATGGTTACCCCTGAAATATTTTTCCTAGAGGAAATGTTAGCACCGAAATCGTGCCGGCAGCGCGCGCCTGACCTGAAACCGTTCAGGGTTTTGCATAAAAGGCATGGCACGCAAGTAAGACCCGGCCCGGCCGCGAACCCGGCATGGAAAGCTGCGTTAGAATGGCCGGTTTCGGCAATACTCGAGGTAAGCGCAATGAAATGGGCCCTGATCGGTTTTTACATCCTGTCCGTGATGCACATCCACTTCCGCGGCAAAGTGCGGCTGCCGATCGGCCGCCAGTTGTTCGACCACTCGTCGTTCATGGCGCCGATTAACATCTTCATGCACTTCTTCTCGCGCGTACCGTCCACGCCTTACCTGCCGGTAGCGGGTTTCAAGGAACTGGCGCCGCTGCAGGAAAACTGGCAGGTGATCCGTGCCGAGGCCGAAAACCTGATCCGCCTGCAGAAGATCAAGGCATCCGAAAAGAACGACGATGCCGGCTTCAACTCGTTCTTCAAGGCGGGCTGGAAGCGCTTTTACCTGAAGTGGTACAACGCCAGCCATCCGTCCGCGGCCGAACTGTGCCCGAAAACCTATGCGCTGCTGCAGGGCATTCCTTCCGTGAAGGCGGCGATGTTCGCCGAACTGCCGCCGGGCGGCAAGCTCAACCCGCACCGCGACCCGTTCGCCGGTTCGCTGCGCTACCACCTGGGCCTGGCTACGCCGAACGACGACCGCTGCTTCATCGACGTGGACGGCGTGAGCCACAGCTGGCGCGACGGCCAGGGCGTGATCTTCGACGAAACCTACATCCACTGGGCGATCAACGGCAGCGAGAGCAACCGCATCATCCTGTTCTGCGACATCGAACGCCCGATGCGCTTCCGCTGGGCGCAAGCCGTCAACCGCTTCCTGGGCCGCACGATGATGACGGCCGCCGCCTCGCCGAACGAAACGGGCGACCAGGTGGGATTGGTGTCGAAGCTGTTCCGCGTGTCGCACTATGCCGGCATCTACCGCCGGCGGTTCAAGGCGTGGAACAAGACCGTGTACAAGATCACGAAGGTGGCGCTGATCGTCGGTCTGGGCGCGCTGATCTACTACATCTGAAAATCAAGACGGACCCTGTTTTCCAGGAAATTTCCCAGAAAACAGGGTCCGTCCCTATTTTTGTTTTTGCTATTTTTGAAAACCGGTGTCCGACACCTTTTTCTGGAACAATCATCCGGGAAAAAGTGTTCGACACCACTGGCTCACTAGCCGGGTTATGGCTCGCCGGCCAGCACCTTGTCCGGCGTCATCGGCGTGCTGCGCAGGCGCTTGCCGGTGGCGTGCCAGATCGCGTTGCTGATCGCGGCGGCCACGCCGACGATGCCGATTTCCCCCACACCCTTGGCGCCCAGCCGGCTGACGATCCGGTCGTCCTCGTTCGCGAAAATCACGTCCATCGCGTGGATGTCGGCGTTCACCGGCACGTGGTACTCGGCATAGTTGTGGTTCATGAACCGCCCCAGCCGGTGGTCGGCATACGATTCCTCGTGCAGCGCCTGGCTGATGCCCCACACGATGCCGCCGGTGATCTGGCTCGTTGCCGTCTTGGTGTTCATGATGCGGCCGGCGGCGATCGCGCTCGTTACGCGCGTCACGCGCACCATGCCGGTCTGCTCGTCGACACGCACCTCCACGAACACGGCCGAGTGCACCAGCCGGCGGAACTTGCGCTGCTTGAGCATGTTCGGCAGCATCAGGTATTTTTCTTCCAGCTTCACCAGGCCGCTGTCGCCCAGGATCGCCTTCAGCGGCAGCGCAACATCGGGCTGGCGCTTGAGCCGCAGCGTGCCGCCGGCAAATTCCACGTCCTTGAACTTCGCATCCGCGAACGGCGAAGCGTGCAGCTTCTGCGCGTGCTTGAGCAGGGTTTTGCGCAGCTTTTCGCAGGCACCGGCAACGGCCGAACCCACCGTGGTCACGTGCGACGAGCCGCCCTGGATCGGCGCCACCGGCAGCGTGGAGTCGCCCAGCTGGAATGTCACGTCCTCCAGCGGCAGGCCCAGCGCCTCGGCGGCGATCATCGCCATCACCGTGTAGGTACCGGTGCCGATGTCGGTCGCCGCGCTGGACACCACCAGCCGGCCATCGGCATGCAGCACGGCGCTGGCGCGGGCGAACATCTGCATCGCGTCCCACACGCCGGTCGCCATGCCCCAACCGACCCATTCGGTGCCTTCCTTGCGCGAACGCGGTTCCAGCGGCCGTCGTGCCCAGCCGAATTTCTGCGCACCGAGCTCGTAGCAGGCCCGCAGTTCCTTGCTGGAATAGGGCTTGTCCTCGATCGGCGAGCGCTCCGCATAGTTCTTCAGGCGCAGCGCCAGCGGATCCATTTTCAGTTCATAGGCCAGCTCGTCCATCGCCACTTCCAGCGCGTGCACGCCGTGCGCGGCGCCGGGCGCGCGCATGTCGATCGGGGTGTATTCGTCGAGCTTCACGAGCTTGTAGTCGAGCTTGATGTTGTCGCATGCGTACAGCAGGCCCGACCAGTTGACCACCACCTCCACGTAATCCTCGATCGGCGACGTGGCGGCGATCGCCTGGTGCCAGATCGCGCGCAGCGTGCCGTCCCGCTCGGCCGCCAGCTTCACGCGCTGCACGGTTTCGGGGCGGTGGCCGAACGTGAACATCTGCTGGCGCGTCAGCACCACGCGCACCGAGCGCTTCAGGTGCAGCGACGCCATCACCGCCAGCGTCAGCTGGTATTGCGGCCGCAGGCCGGAGCCGAACGCGCCGCCCACGTAGGTGTTGCGCACCGTGACCTTGTCCTTGGAAAGGCCGAACACGTGCGACACGTACCAGCGGCTGTTCTGCGAGCTTTGCGTCTTGTCATGGATGGTCAGGTGGCCATCCTCGCCGCGGATCACGGTCGAGGCGAACAGCTCCATCGGGTTGTGGTGTTCCACGCCGCTGTAGAACTCCGCGTCGATCTTCACCGGCGCGGCGGCGAACGCCGCGTCGGTATCGCCCTTTTCGTCCGGCGGCGGCTCGAAACCCGCTTTCAGGGGCTTGGGCTTGTAGGCGCGGTCCAGGTTGGCCGAAAGCTTGGTGCCGTGCGGCTCGGGCGCGATCTCGAACGTCACCAGCGAAGCGGCATAGCGCGCCGCCTCGAATGTTTCGGCCACCACCAGCGCCAGCGGCTGGCCGCTGTACATCACGTGGTCGTCGTACAGCGGGCGGAACGGCGAGCCGGCCGGCGCCGTCATGTCCTTGTAGGCGATATCGAAGGAACGCACCTTCGGGCGGTTCAGGTGCGTGAGCACTTCCACCACGCCGTCGACCGCCAGCGCGGCACGCGTGTCGATTGACAGGATCTTGCCCTTGGCGGCCGGCGAACTGACGACGACGCCGTACGCCAGGTCGGCCGCCGGGTACTCGGCCGCGTATTTCGCCTGGCCCGTCACCTTCGCGCGGCCATCCACCCGCGATACCGGCGTGCCGGTGCGGACAGGCCCCGTGCCCCGGTCCGCGCTGGGTGCCTGCAATGCTTCGATCAGATCCGTCATTGCGCTTCTCCGTGATTCGTTTGGTTCATTCCCCCGTTCGTCACCGTTCCCTGGCTGGCCATGTGCAGTGCGCGCACGATGGCGTTCCGGGCGAGCGGGATCTTGAAGTCGTTGGCGCCGCGGCCCAGGGCGCCGTGCAGCAACGCATCGGCCACGCGGCCGAAGGCTTCATCGCCCGGTTCGGCGCCTTCCAGCAGTTGCTCCGCTTCCGGCAGGCGCCAAGGCTTGTGGGCCACGCCGCCCAGCGCGATGCGCGCGGCGGCGATCCTCCCGTCCGCGCCGATATCCAGGGCGGCCGCCACCGACACCAGCGCGAACGCATAGGACAGCCGTTCGCGCAGCTTCAGGTAGGCCGAGTGCCGCACGAACCGCGCCGCCTCCGGCAACGCAATGCCCGTGATCAGTTCATCCGGCGCCAGCGTCGTGTCGATGTCGGGCCGGTCGCCGGGCAGCCGGTGGAACCCGGCAAAGGGGATTTCACGCTTGCCGCGCACCGATTGCACGTGCACCACCGCTTCGAGCGCGGCGAGCGCCACGCACATGTCGGAAGGGTGGGTGGCGATGCAGTGTTCGCTGGTGCCCAGGATCGCATGCTGGCGCGTGATGCCGCCGTTGGCCGAGCAGCCGCTGCCCGGCTCGCGCTTGTTGCAGGGCGTGGCCACGTCGTAGAAATACCAGCAGCGGGTGCGCTGCAGCAGGTTGCCGCCGTTGCTGGCCATGTTGCGCAGCTGCGGCGAGGCGCCGGCCAGGATCGCCGCCGACAGCAGCGGATAATGCTGCTCCACCAGTGGGTGGTAGGCGGTATCGGCATTGCGGGCGAGGGCGCCCAGCAGCAGTCCGCCGTCCGGCGTTTGCGCGATGCTGGCCAAAGGCAGGCGGTTGATATCGACCAGGTGCGGGGCGATCGTTACGCCTTCCTTCATCAGGTCGAGCAGGTTGGTGCCGCCGGCCACGAAGCGAATCTCGTGTTGGTTCGCGGTCCCGGTGCCGGCAGCGGCGTTGGCGGCAATGACTTGCAGCGCGCTCTCCACGCTGTCCGGGCGATCGTAGGCGAACGGGTTCATGCCGGCACCGTTCCGGTAACGACCGGCCCTTCGGCGTTTTCGCTGTCCGCCGGCACGCCGGCCACCTGGGCGACGGCACGCAGGATCTGCGGGTAGGCGCCGCAGCGGCAGATGTTCCCGCTCATCAGCTCGCGCACGTCGGCCGAGCACCTGGCCCGTCCCTCGCTGATCAGGCCAACCGCGGAACAGATCTGGCCGGGAGTACAGTAACCGCACTGGAAGGCGTCGTGGTCCACGAAGGCTTGCTGCAGCGGGTGCAGGGTGTCGCCGTTGGCCAGGCCTTCGATCGTGGTGACTGCGCGGCCGTCGTTCATCACGGCCAGTGTCAGGCAGGAATTGATGCGGCGGCCATCGACGAGCACCGTGCAGGCGCCGCACTGCCCGTGATCGCAGCCTTTCTTGGTGCCGGTCAGCCCCATCCGCTCGCGCAGCAGGTCGAGCAGGGTGACCCAGGCTTCGATTTCCATGGTGTGCTGTTGTCCGTTGACGGTGATTGTCAGCGGGCAGCGCGCGGGAGCATGCATGGCGTGCCTTTCGGGTGAGTTCATGAAAGGCACCACGTTAGCGCGCGCAACGGCTGCGTTGCGTGCGCACACACACACAGGTTGTCGCCACAAGAAAAAAGCCCGCAGCTTGCGCTGCGGGCCGAGGGTCCAACGAGGTGTTCTTGATTTTTATTCCGGTGCTTCCTCGACGTGGAAGCATTGAAATCTGTTAATGATATTAATCAAACTGCCTGGTGATTTCAAGAAGGAAATCCGGGATTCGTGAGGGAAATGTCACCGTTCTGCAACACATTTGTACAAATAAAGTGTTAGCTGCGTGGCTCCTGGTTCCTGTCCATCGTGGCATGCTGATAGCGTCGCGACGCTGGCCCGCCGGACCTGCGCCTTTCATCTACCAGTCGAGGAGATGGACATGCAATGGTTTCGTGATCTGAAGATCGCCCGCAAGCTGTTGCTTGCGTTCGCCGTGGTGCAGTTGCTGATGCTGGTGCTGGGCATCGCCTGCCTGCAGTCGATGTCCCGCATCAACGACGCGTCGAGCGACCTGGCGGAGAACTGGCTTCCCAGCGTGCGTGCCGTCATGCAGGTGCGCAACGATGTGGGCGACCTGCGACGCCAGGAACTGGCTTTCCTGATGGCCGACGACCCGCAGGAACGCAACCGCTTCTCGCAGCAGATGGATACCACGAAGGCAGCCGCCGGCACCAACATCGCCAACTATGAAAAACTGATCTCGAGTCCCGAGGAGCGGGCGCAGTTCAACGTCTTCGCAGGCAGCTGGCAGGGTTTCCTCGCCGAGCACGGCAAGGTGATGGATCTCGCCCGGCAGGGGCGCAACGACGAGGCCCGGGCGATCGCCAACGGTGCGATAACGCGCCTGCTGCGCGAAATCAATACCACGCTGGACGGCCTGGTGCGCGTGAACGTGACAGGCGGCGACAAGGCCAGCGCGGCGGCCACGCAGCTGTATGAGTCCACGCGCATGTGGACGATCGCGCTGCTGGTCGGCGCCGTCACGGCCGGCATCGCGCTGGCGCTGTGGGTGGCCGGCATCGTGTCGAAGCCGCTGCGCGAAGCCGTCGACGTGGCCCGCACCGTGGCCGGCGGCGACCTCACGCGGCCGATCGACGTGCGGTCGCGCGATGAAACAGGCGAGCTGATGATGGCCTTGCGCGACATGACGGCCAGCCTGCAAACCCTGGTGGCGCAGGTGCGCACCGGGACCGAGACGATTTCCACCGCGTCGAGCCAGATCGCGGCCGGTAACCAGGACCTGTCTTCACGCACCGAGCAGCAGGCCAGTTCTCTGGAAGAGACCGCCTCGTCGATGGAGGAACTGACGTCGACCGTGCGCCAGAACGCGGACAATGCGCGCCAGGCCAACCAGCTGGCCCAGTCGGCCTCGGGCATCGCGGTGCGCGGCGGCCAGGTCGTGGGCGAGGTGGTGGGCACGATGGCATCGATCAACCAGGCATCGCAGCGGATCGTCGAGATCATCGGCACGATCGACAGCATCGCCTTCCAGACCAATATCCTGGCGCTGAACGCCGCCGTGGAGGCGGCCCGTGCCGGCGAGCAGGGCAGGGGCTTCGCCGTGGTGGCATCCGAGGTGCGCAACCTGGCACACCGCTCGGCCGCCGCCGCCAAGGACATCAAGCAGCTGATCGGCGACTCGGTCCAGAAGGTCGACGCCGGCTCGCGCCTGGTCGACGAGGCGGGCAACACGATGCGCGAGATCGTCGCCAGCATCGCCCGCGTGTCGAACATCGTCAGCGAGATCACGGCCGCCAGTAACGAACAGAGTACCGGCATCGAACAGGTCAACGAAGCGGTGGTGCAGATGGACCAGGTCACGCAGCAGAATGCCGCGCTGGTGGAGCAGTCGGCCGCGGCCGCGGAGGCGATGCAGCAGCAGGCCGAGCGGCTGGCGGCACTGGTCGCCACGTTCCGCGTCAATGCCGATGCGATGGCCGGGGTGGCCGCGCAGGCGGTCGTCGCGCCGGTGCGGGCGGCGACACGGCCGGCGCTGCCGCGTGCGGCGGGCAAGGATGCATGGGAAACGTATTGAAGGCGCTGTCGCCGCGGCTTGTTGGAACGGCCTGAACCTTCTGCAGTCCGTTGTCTGGACAGTATCGACGACGAGAGCGGCGAACAGCCGGCGCCGCGGCCGCTCCGTTCAGCTGCTGTCCGGGTGGCGCGCCAGCCACGCCGCCAGCAGCGTTTCGTAGCGCTCCAGGGCATCGTTGTACAGGTCGAACACGCAGACGGCGCAGCCGCTGTGACAGCAGTCGTCCGGCGCCGGCGGAACGGGCGGTTCGGGGCGTGGATCGGCGGCGCGATCAGGCGGCGGAGCGGTCATCATGCCCCAGCACCGCCCCGTTCTTGCCCCGTACCTTGGCGCGCAGCAGCGCCTCGTCCGCGCGCCGTAGCAGTTCGGACGGCGCCTCGGAGGTCGGCCGCAGCGCGGCGACCCCGATGCTGACGGTGAGCTTGCCGAGCGGCGATTCGCCGTGCGGCAGGTCCAGCGCCGCCACCTCGGCGCAGATCGCCTGCGCCTCCTTCAGCGCGGTGGCGGCGTCGCCGGCGGCCCACAGCACCGCGAATTCCTCGCCGCCGTAGCGGGCCACGAAGTCGGTCGTGCGCCGGCCGTGCCGCATCAGCACCTCGGCCACGGCGCGCAGGCCGGCGTCGCCGGCCGCGTGGCCGTGCCGGTCGTTGTACTGCCTGAACCAGTCCAGGTCCACCATCGCCAGCGCCAGCACCTGGCCGGTACGTGCGGCGCGGCGCCACTCGGCATCCAGCCTGGCGTCGAAGGCGCGGCGGTTGGTCAGGCCCGTCAGGCCGTCCGTGGTCGACAGCGACGCCAGTTTCAGGTGCGATTCCTCCAGCGCGGCGGTGCGCGCGCGCACCAGGTCTTCCAGCGAGCGGTTGGCGCCCTTGAGCCGCCGCACGCGCCAGTTGTAGGCGGTCCACAGCAGCGCCAATGCCAGCGCGGCGGCCAGCAGGCGGAACCACCACGCTTCCCAGAACGGCGGCGTGATCGTCACCGTCAGCGTCACCGGCTCGGCGCTCCACTGGCCGCGGTGGTTCGAGGCCTTTACGCGGAACACGTAGCGGCCCGGGTCCAGGTTGGTATACGTGGCGGCGCGATGGACCGCATCCGTTTCCACCCAGTCGCGGTCGAAGCCTTCCAGCCGGTAGGCGTAGCGGTTCAGCGCCGGCTCTGTGTAGTGCAGGGCCGCGAACTCGATCGAGAACGCCGAGGCGCTCGAGGCCAGCGTCAGCGCGCGCGGCGCCGTCACGGTGCCGTCGAGCGCCACGCCGGCATGCGGCCCCGGTTCGGCCAGCGAGCGGTTGTAGACCTTGATGTCGGTGATCGCCAGCTGCGGGGGCACCGACTGGCTGCGCACCTCGCGCGGCGCGACGGCCGTGAGGCCGTGCACGCCGCCGAAGTACAGGATGCCGTCCGGCCCCGGCGTCGACGAGTTGACGGTGAAGCCGTCCGTCATGCCGTCCGCCGCCGTGTACAGCGTGGCCTTCGCGGTGGCCGGATCGACGCGGAACAGACCGACGATCGTGCTGACCCACAGCTGGTCGTCCAGGTCGCTACGGATCGACAGGACCTTCGCGCCCCCGGTCGCCGCCGTGTACGAGCGGAACGTGATCGCGTCGCCCGCCTGCACCACCTGCTGCAGGCCTTTCGCGGTGCCGATCCAGATGCGGCCCAGCGAATCCTCGTGCACGGACGAGACGTTGTCGTCGGCCAGGCTGTCGGCGGCATCGGGCCGGTGCGTGAAATGGCGGAATTTGCCGGTCTTCGGATCGAGCAGGTCGAGGCCGCCGCCGTTCCATTCCGAGCCCATCCACACGCGGCCGTTGCGGTCTTCCAGCACGGACGACGTGCCGTTGACGGCGCGACTGTCCGGGTCGGCCGGGTCGTTCTGGAAGAGGCGGTGGTTGCCGGTGGCCGGTTCGTAGCGGATCAGGCTGTTGCCGGTGGCGAGCCAGAGGATGCCGCCGCGGCCCGGCGCGATCGCATTGATGTAATCGCTGGCGGGATTGCCGAAGTGAACCACCTTGAACGGGCCGGCCGGGCTGTCCAGCCGGTTCAGGCCGTTCGACGTGCCGGCCCACAGCGGTCCTTCGGCACCCTGATACAGGCTGTAGACAATGTTTTGCGACAGCGAGCCGGGCTGGCGGGGATCGGAAGTGTAGCGGCGCACCACGCTGTTGGCGGCCGGATCGAACAGGCTGATGCCCACGTTGCCGCCCAGCCAGAGCTTGCCGTCCGGCGCTTTCGCCACCGCCAGCACGGCATTGCTCGCGGCGACATTGCTTGCGGCATTCGGGCCGATGCCGCTGGTGTCGAAGTGCTGCGGCACGTAGCGGGTAAAGCCGCTGCTGTTCAGGTTGACGAGGCTGATGCCGTCGGTGAACGTGGCGATCCACAGCATGCCGCTGCGGTCCTGCAGCATCGCGCGCGTGCTGTCGCCCGGCAGCGAATAGGGATCGTTCGGCGCGTGCCGGTATTGCGTGAAACTGCCGGCCTGCGCATTCCAGCGCAGCAGGCCGGCGGAAAGCGTGGTCGCCCACAGCGTGCCGCTGCGGTCGATATAGAAGTTCGTCACGCGGCTGTTCGGGGTCGGCACCTGCCGGCGCGTGTTCCAGTCGCCCTTGCCGTCCCAGCGCAGCACGCCGCTTTCGGTGCCGATCCACAGCGCGCCATGGGCGTCGAACTGCAGCGCGCGCACGATGTTGGTGCGGGGATCGGTCTGGCCGGCAGGGTCCACCCCGTGGTGGACGAACTCGGTGGCGCCCGGCGGCAGGTAATCCAGCCCGCCCGGCCAGGTGGCGGCCCACAGGCCGCCCCTGGCATCGAGCGTGATGGCGTTGACGTCGTTGCTGGCCAGGCTGCCCGGCCGTGCCGGATCGTGGCTGTGCACCGTGAACTTGCCGGTGGCGGGATCGAAGTGCTGCAGGCCGCCCCAGCTGGCGAGCCACATGCCATCCTTGCCGTCCGAAATGATGGCCTTGATGATGCCCCGGTTGAGCGGGCCTGTACCCCGGGGGCCCTGCGGCGCCCTGAAAACGGTGAAATCGTTGGTGGCGGCGTCGTACCGCGCCAGGCCGTTCTGCGTGCCGGCCCAGATGCGGCCCTGCCGGTCTTCGTATAGCGTGGAAACACGGTCGTGCGGCAGGCTTTTCGGATCGTTGCTGCGGTTCCGGTAGCGCACCGCCTGGTAGCCGTTGTAGCGGTACAGGCCGTTGACATGGGTGCCGATCCACATGAAGCCCTGGCGATCCTGCAGCAGCGAGAGCATCGACGGCTCGTCGTTGCCGAGCGGCCCCAGCTTCTTGAAGCGCAGGGTCGGCGGCGGTTTGGCTTCACCCGCGACCCTGGCCCCGGCTCCGGCCTGGCCCCGGGCCGGGGTAACGGCGGCCAGCAGCAGGCATGCCGCCACCGATGCCGCCACGAATTTTGCCAGCCCCGTCCGCACGGGACGCGCCAGGTCGAATATTTGAGCTCGCATGGGCTGATTATAGAATCAAACGCATTCCTTTTATGCAATAAAAGATCGTGCTGCACGCCATTTTGTGCGTGTCCCGCCTGAAACAGGTATGATTCGTGGTTGGCCTTCAGCCTCAGCATGGGCGGTCTCCGACCTCGGCGAGGTTGGCCGTTTCAGTATCGCGGGGTTGGCAGTCCCGGTCACAGCTGCAGTTTTTTTCTCGGAAAGCATGGTCGCACGACCAATCATTTATGTCTGACATCGAAACAACCGCCCAGCCCGAGGCTCCCGCCCAGGTGCGTTTCTCCGACTTCGGCCTTTCTCCCGACATCCTGCGCGCGCTGACGGACCAGGGATATGTGCACCCGACGCCGATCCAGGCGCAGGCGATCCCAGTGGTGTTGCAGGGGCGCGACGTGATGGGCGCGGCCCAGACCGGTACCGGCAAGACCGCCGGCTTTTCGCTGCCGATCATCCAGCTGCTGCTGGCGCACGCGAGCGCGAGCATGAGCCCCGCGCGCCACCCGGTGCGCGCGCTGATCCTGGCGCCGACCCGCGAGCTGGCGGTGCAGGTGGCGGAAAACGTGGCGAATTACTGCAAGCACACGCCGCTGCGCTCGACCGTGGTGTACGGTGGCGTAGACATCAAGCCGCAGGCCGCGATCATGCGCGGTGGCGTCGAGATCGTGATCGCCACGCCGGGCCGCCTGCTGGACCACGTGGAACAGAAGAACATTTCGCTGTCGCAGGTGCAGATGCTGGTGATGGACGAAGCCGACCGCATGCTCGACATGGGCTTCCTGCCGGACCTGCAGCGCATCATCAACATGCTGCCGAAGCAGCGCCAGAACCTGATGTTCTCGGCCACGTTCTCGCCCGAGATCAAGAAACTGGCGGCCACGTTCCTGAACGATCCCGTCACCATCGAAGTGGCGCGCAGCAATGCCACGGCCGACAAGGTCACGCAGGTGGTCTACAAGGTCAGCGAAGAAAACAAGCGCGATGCCGTGGCCCACATCCTGCGTAGCCGCGAGCTGAAACAGGTGATCGTGTTCTCGAACACCAAGATCGGCGCCTCGCGCCTGGCGCGCGGCCTGGAACAGGAAGGCATGAAGGCTTCCGCGATCCACGGCGACAAGACGCAGCAGGAACGGATGGCGGCGCTGGAAGCGTTCAAGCGCGGCGAAGTGGATGTGCTGGTGGCCACCGACGTGGCGGCCCGCGGCCTCGACATCACCGACCTGCCGTGCGTGATCAACTACGACCTGCCGTACAACGCCGAAGACTACGTGCACCGGATCGGCCGCACGGGCCGCGCCGGCGCCTCCGGCGATGCGATCTCGATTTTCTCCGACAAGGACGAGCGCCTGCTGGTGGACATCGAAAAGCTGATCAAGCAGACCATCAAGCGCGCCGAACTGGTTGGCTTCAGTCCGTCGGCCCGCAGCGCCGAGGAACGCCACGGCGAACGCCGCACCCCGCGCCGCGCCGAAGGCGAACGTAGCACGGGCGGCCCCTATGCCGGCCCCAATGGCGGCGGCAGTGGCAGCAGCAGCGGCGGCAACGGTGGTTCCGGCAGCGGCCGTCCCGATCGCAGCGCGACCTACGACCGTGGCCCCCGCCCGTCCGGCCCGCGCCGCGACAAGGTCGATCCGTGGTTCCTGAAGCCCTACGAGCCCACCCGCGGCGGCAACGCCAACGCGGCACCCGCTTCGCCATCGTCGTCGTCGTCGTCGAAGCCCAAGCCGAAGCTGGCAGCCTTGCTGGGCGGCTTGCGGAAAGAATGAGCGGCCGAAGGCTTGTAGTGCCAGAAACGGAAATTCAGCGGGTATAATTGCGCGGTTTTTAACTTTCTGGCTGTGCCGCGATGCCTGCCCTTCGAATCCGTGAACGAGTCTGTTTTCCCGCGCGTGGCGGTCCTGGTACCCTGCTATAACGAAGCCTTGACGGTCGCCGCCATCGTGCGCGACTTTAATAAATTCCTGCCCCAGGCAGTGGTTTATGTATTCGACAACAACTCCACGGATGACACGATCCGCATCGCGCGCGAAGCGGGTGCAGTCGTCCGCGCCGTGCCCCTGCAGGGCAAGGGTAATGTCATCCGCCGCATGTTCGCCGATGTCGAGGCCGATGTTTATGTGATGGTCGACGGCGACGACACCTATGACGCCAGCGTTGCCCAGCAGCTGATCGACAAGCTGCTCGACGATGGCCTGGACATGGTAGTGGGCAAGCGTGTGGCCGAAGAGCAGGAAGCCTATCGCTTCGGCCACCGCTTCGGCAACCGCCTGCTGACGGGCTGCGTGGCCACCGTGTTCGGCAACACGTTCTCCGACATGCTGTCCGGCTACCGCGTGTTTTCCCGCCGCTACGTCAAGTCGTTCGCCGCCCATGCAGCCGGCTTTGAAACCGAAACCGAGCTGACCGTGCACGCGCTGGAATTGCGCATGCCGGTGGCGGAAGTGGACACCGTGTACAAGTCACGGCCGGAGGGTTCGGTCAGCAAGCTCAGTACCTACAAGGACGGCATCCGCATCCTGTGGATGATCATCCGCCTGTACAAGAACGAACGGCCGCTGTATTTCTTCGCGCTGGGCGCGCTCGTCACCGCCCTCATCGCGCTGGGGCTGGCCATCCCCCTCGTCAATACCTACATGCATACCGGCCTGGTGCCGCGCCTGCCGACGGCGCTGCTGTGCGTCGGCCTGGGGCTGCTGTCCGGCCTGCTGCTGACATGCGGCATGGTGCTCGATACGGTCACCAAGGGCCGTGTCGAGCAGAAGCGCTTCGCTTACCTGGCGATTCCTCCGACGGTGCGATGATGGCGTGCGCGGCGTGACCCCGCCGCGCCGGCAGCTCAGCCCGCGTTGCCGCGAAACGTGAACGTCTTGTGCAGCAGAAAGGTGAGCACGGGGCCGCACAGCAGCACCAGCCCCAGGCCCACCAGGTAATGCCAGTGCATCGCCTCGCCCAGCGCGGACAGGCTGATCGTCAACACCAGGCTCAACATCGAAACGCCGAGGAACTTGCGGTAGCTGGCCCAGGTGGGCGGCTGGCGGAACGTCAGCCGGCCGTTCGCGAAGAACGAGATGGTATTGGCGAGCGCAAAGCCGGCCATGTTGGCCAGCACCGGCCGGGCCAGGCCATGCTCCACCAGGGCCACCACCACGCCCGAATGCACGAACGTGTTGATGACGCCGATGACCCCGAAGGTCAGCAGCGCGCGCTGGCGGGCGATCCGTTCCCTCAGGTTAAGGCCGGCCAATTGCATGCTCTTCTCGTTCCGGGCACCGTGCGGTCCCCGGGGATGATGTCAGGATGTCCAGCAATGCACGGGCGTTTTCTGCCCATGTCATCCAGCGCATGCCTTTCGGCAGCGGGTGGCTCCCTGCGGCGTGCAGGGCCAGCCAGTCGCGCACGGCGCCAGCCAGCGCATCGCCATCCATGCCCCTGAAGTAATGCGCGGCATCGCCGGCCACCTCGCGGAACACGGGCAGGTCGCGCACCAGCAGCGGCACGCCGTATTGCGCGCCTTCGATCAGCGGCAGGCCGAAGCCTTCGCCCTCGCTGGGCGACAGCAGGCAGGCGCTGGCCAGGTACACCTGCTGCAGCGTGGCGTCGTCGATGCCTTCCAGCCAGAACAGGCGCTTGCCCAGTTCCGGATGCTCGCGCAGTTTCTGCACGATCTGCGGGATGGTGCGCCGTTCGCCCTGCGGCAGCGGCTTCCAGCCTTCGCGGCCGACGATGACGAGGTTGACATCCACGCCGGCGGCCCACAGCCGTTCGAATGCCTCGATCGCCTGCAGGTGGCCCTTGCGCGGTTCGATCGTGCCCACCATCAGGAAGCTTGGCCGCGCCGCGATCTGCTGCACCACCGGCGCTTGCGCGACAGGGGCGGCCGCCTGCGCGGCCGGCGCATCCGTTTCCAGGTCGGCGCCCAGGTGCAGCGCCGTCAGTTGCTGGCCCGGGCGGCGGCGGATGTCGCGGCCGTCCAGCCAGGTGGCCAGGTCGTCCTGCACCGCGCGCGAGATGCAGATCAGCCGGTCGGCCTCGGCGCCCACGCAGTCGAGGAAGGCGCCATGCGTGAGATCCGCATGGGACGGGAAGAATTCCGGGCGCAGCACCGGCAGCAGGTCGTAGATCACGAAATTGATCGAGACGCCGCGCGCGCGCCACGCCGCATACAGGCCGCTGCCGGCGGCCTGTATCGCCGCGTGCGGCGAATGGTCGGGGCAGTAATACACGTCGCCGGCCTGCACGTCCACCACCGGGTCGGCGCCCTGCAGCAGGTTGTCGATGCCGAGCAGGCGTGCCGCGTAATTGCGCGCGTAGCGGTATTGCGGCTGGCCGTCGGCGCTGCCCAGGTACACCGGTTCCACGCGCCAGCCGGTGGCACGCAGCTGCAGCAGTTCCAGCAGCTGGTTGCGCACCACGCGCTCGATGCCGGTTTTCAGGTCGTGCTGCGCGATATTCGTTACGTCCAGCAGGATCTGGCGCGGCTGCAGCGGATCGGGCGCGTGCCCCACGCAGCGCGCCAGGCGCTGCAGCATCGCGTCGTCCGCTTCCAGGCCCGGCGTGGACAGCAGGGCGCGCAACAGCGCGTCCCGGCCGTGCCTGCGCTTCGTTGCATCGTAGGCCAGTGCCTCCCTGTACATGCGGCCCACTTCTTCCGGGCTGTTGCGCCGCCGCATCAGGTCGAACCCGGCCGTGCCCAGTGCGCGGCGGCGCGCGGCGTCGGCGCGCAGCGTGTCAAGCGATTCCACCAATGCCTCCTGGCTGAATACGTCCGGCAGCATCCATGTGGCATCCGGGCCGAACTCGGCCATCGCGCCGTTGGCATTCAGGATCACCGGCATGCCGTAGATCATGCAGTCGGGCACGGTGCTCGAAGTCTCCCCACGCGAACCGGTGCGCAGCTGCACGCCCACGTCGGCCGCCTGGAGATAGTTCAGGTAATCGTCGTCCGAGGTCCAGCCGGTGATGCGGATGCGGTCGGTGCCGGCGGCGCCGATGATGTTCGTCATTTCGCGGCCATAGTCGCCGCCATGGTTGGCGCCCACGAACACCAGGTGGCAGGTCGTATCGGCATGCAGCCGCGACGCCAGCCAGGCCTGCAGCAGTTCGAGGCAAAGCTTGGTGGGTGCGATGAAGCCGAAGTTGCACACCACGAAGGCATCCTCCGGGATGCCCAGCGCGCGACGCGCGGCGGCGCGGTCGTTCACGGCCGGCACGGCGCGCGGCAGGTGGCCCAGGCTCCAGTCTTCGCCGGCGCGCGGGCCGTACCACTCGCCGGCCAGGTTGCGCGCATAGTCGGAGTGCACGATCACGTGCGTGGCATCCTGCAGGATCTCCAGGTTGCTGGGGTATAGCTGGCGGGCCAGTTCCAGGCCATCCGGCACGGCGCTGGCCTGCACCGCGGCATAGCCGTGCGAGTGCAGCATGCTCTGCGTCCACACGCCCGGCATGGCACCGGTGATCTGCTCGTACGACAGCATGCTCGACAGGTAGAAGTCGTGCAGCACCACCACGCCCGGGTGACGCCGCAGCAGCGGCACCATGTGGCTGTGGTAGGGGCTGTTGCCGAACTGGTAGACGATGTGCTGGTAGCGCTCCGGGTGCTCGTCGAGCCAGGCGACCGGGTGCTGCGGCAGGTGCGCCAGTTCGGCCGGCAGGTCCAGCCGCAACTGGTGCACGATCAGCTCCACGTCGAAGTACGGCAGCAGCGTGGGAAGCACGCGTGCCGAGTGGTCGGCGATGCCGGTGCGTTCCGGCGGCAGTGGCGACAGGAAGGCGATGCGGGGCCGTTCGGCCGGCGCCGGAGCAGCTTGCGCCGCCGCCGCTTGCGCGGCCCTGTCACGCGTGGCGGCATGCACCTCCAGCGCGGCGATGGCCTTGCGCGCGCTGTTGTCCCAGCTGAACTTGCGGGCCTGGGCACGGCCATGCACGCGCAGGCGCGCCTGCAGTGCTTCGTCGCCCAGCACGTGCTCGATGGTGGCTGCGATCGATGCAGGATGACGCGCATCGAACAGCGCTTCCGGGTTGCCGATCACCTCGGGAATGCTGGTGTTGTCGGCACCGATCACCAGCGCGCCGCATGCCATCGCCTCCAGCGCCGGCAGGCCGAAACCTTCGTGTAGCGACGGAAACACGAACAGCGCCGCGCTGCGGTAGAGGTCGATCAGGTCGGCATCGGTGAGGTAGCCGGTCAGGACCAGCTCGTCCGCGGCCAGGCCGGAACGGCGGGCCACGTCTTCCAGGCGCTGGCGTTCGCCGTCGTTGATGCGGCCCGCGATCACCAGCTGGTGGGCGCCCCGCATCGGACCCGGCAGCAGGCCATAGGCCGTGATCAGCCCATCGACATTCTTGCGCGCATCGAAGCCGCCCGGCGCATACATCAGCGCCGCGCGGGTGATGCCGCAACGGTCGCGCAGAGCGTGCAGGCTGGCCGGGTCCGGCGCGGCGGCGTTGAAGGTGTCGTCCACCGCCGTGGAAATCGCCACCACGTGCTCCGGCGCCAGGCCCAGCGCGTCGATCGCCTCCTGGCGCGAGTAGTCGGAAATGGCCAGCAGCAGGCCCGCCTTGCGCAGCGATGCGATCTTGCGTTCGTAATAGCTGCGCTGCTCCGGCTGGCGCAGGTAGGCATCCGGGTTCAGGAAGGGAATCAGGTCGTACAGCACCACGGCGGTGTCGGCGCCGTCCGTGAAGGTGCCCACCGAGACCACGCTGTCGTCCACGTAGCCTTCGAACAGGCTGGTGACCAGCACCGCGTCGGGCCGCAATTGCGCGATCGCATATTCGCGCAGCAGCTCGCCGGCGCGCGCGCGCGCGCCGTTGGCGGCGTGCAGCTCGGCGGTGGGACCGGCGATGTCGAACAGGCAGATACGTTCCGGCGGCACCAGGCCGGCGAAGGCCTGGCGGATGTCCTCGATCGCGCCGCCCAGCGCCGCGTTGAGCACCAGCCACACCTCGTGTTCGCCGGCGTTGCGGGCCACGCCCAGCGCCAGCGCCAGCGAATAACGGCCGATGCCGCGGAACCGGCTTTCCGATTGCGCTCCCTGCAGATCAATGACTATTCGCATCGGACATCCTTGCTTGTTCCTGTTTCAATTGCCGGTAAATGCGTGCCGCGCGGGGAGACAGCTCCCCCGGTTCTTCTTCCAGCACCAGCCGCGTGGCGGCGCCGCTGTTGTCGAGCATGAGCGTGTACAGGCGCGATTCCAGTGCCGGAATGTGCCGGAGCGCCGCGCGTGCCCAGCCTTTCAGGCGCGGGCGCCGCAGCACGGCGGCGGCACTGCCGCGCACTACACGTTTGGTGCGCGACTTCAGCCCGCTGCCGACGCGGCCGTCGCGGGTCGCCGAGCGCAGCCGGTAGACCAGCGTCATCACGCTGCGCAGCGGCGCGGTGATGCGCCATGACGTGCTGCCGAGCAGGTCGGTGATCTGCTTCGCGTAGGCGTTGGTGCGCTCTTCGTTGTGGGCGATGCGCCAGGCCAGTTCCTCCATCCGCGTGGCCCGTGCCTCGTCGCGCGCGGCCAGTTCCTCGGTGCGCGCGGCCAGGGCCGCCGCCTGTACGGACAATTCCACGTCGCGCGCGGCCAGGCCTGCGGCCTGCACCGACAGTTCCACATCGCGTGCGGCCAGGGCCGCGATCTGCACGGCCAGCTCGTGGGTGCGTTCGGCCAGCTCGTTCCGGATCACGCCGCTCTCGTGTTCCAGCGCCGCCAGGCGCCGCCGCTCGGCATCCAGTTCGGCCAGCTGCCGTTCGGCCAGTTTGCCCAGTTCGACCAGCCGTTCCGCGTGTGCGGCCGCCAGCCGCGACGTATGCTCGGCCGTCTGGCTGGTGGCCTGCTGGGCCACGCGCAAATCTTTGGCCTCGGCGGCGGTGCTGGCGCGGTCTTCCGAAATGCGCTGCTCGATGTGCGCGAAGATCTGGTGCACGCCGGCCAGTTCGCCATCGAGCTGTTCTTCATAGCGCCGCGCCAGTTGCTGCATGTCGATACCGTAGTCGGCGCCGAACGCCGCATCGAACAGCGCCAGTAGCGCGGGCGCGGCGGCCTTCTGCGCCACCACGCTGTAGTCCGGGCTGGCACCCTGCAGCACGGCCGTGAGCACCACGCGGCCGCCTTCGCGCAGTTGCGGGTCTTCCTGCAGTCGAACCACCTTGTGGCGCGCGAAGCCGCTATGCTCGGCGGCGAAGGCCAGCAGGTTCGGCGGAATGGGGCGCTCGTGCGATGGGTCGGTATAGAAATCGGAGGCGCCGACCACGAGGTTTTCCGGGTTCGGCGTTTCCATGATCAGCAGGCCGCCCGGCTGCAGTGCGCGCAGCGCCTCGGCGATCAGCTGGCGCACCAGGTCGAACGGGATGTGCTCGACCAGGTGGAAGGCCGAGACCAGCGCCAGACTGCCATCCGGCTGCGCGCGCAGCGCGGCCAGCGCATCCATGTTCTGCACATCCAGCCCGCGCTCGATGCAGGCGGCGAGCATGCCGTCGTCGAGATCGATGCCGCGCGCCGCGAAGCCATGTTCGCCCAGCAGTTCGAGCCATTCGCCGCGGCCGCAGCCCAGGTCCAGCGCCGGCGCCTGTGCGCCGGCCAGCGGGCGCAAGAAGGGCAGGTAGGCGCGCAGGCGCTCCTTGATGACTTCGCGCGAGCCGCGATAGCGGTCTTCGAACGCGCGATAAAAGGGTTGGCTCATCGCGGTTGCCTCATCGGGTAATCTCCACGGCCGGCTCGATCCAGCTGCTGCCGACGAACTCGCGCCGGTTCATGTTCGTGACGATGAACAGCAGGGCCAGGTCGCGCCATTCGTAATTGTTGGCCAGGTGGGTTTCGCTGCTGGTCAGCGCGGTGGTCACGGCATAGCTGCCAGCGCCCAGGTTCAGCGGGAAGCGAAACCGGTACTCCAGCGTTTCGCCCGCCTTCAGGTTTTCCATCGGCTGTTGCATGTAGTGCGTGTTGGTGCCGTAGATCGGCTGGCCGAGCCGGTCCTTGATCATGTAGCCGAGCACCAGGCGCTCCAGATCCGCATGCACCTTCACCTTGACGCGCAGCGTGACGGCCGCGCCCACGTTCAGGATCTCGGCCGCTTCGCCGTGCTCGTTTTCCATGACGATCTCGGTCACGGTGGCCTCGCCGCTGCCGGACACGGTCTGCGTGCGGCCTTCGGCGGTGACGATCTGCTCCACCGAGCTGCCTTCGCGCTCGGCGATCAGCGCATTGTAGTAATCCATCACCTCTTCCGGCGTGCCCTGCTTGGCCAGGCGGCCACGGTCGAGCAGGATCGCGCGGTCGCAGATCGACTGCATCGCGGTGCGGTCATGGCTGACGATCAGCAGCGTGGTACCCAGCTTGCGGAACTCGCGGATGCGGTCGAAGCTCTTGTGCTGGAAGTAGGCGTCGCCCACCGACAGCGCTTCGTCCACGATCAGCACATCCGGCCGGCGCGCGGTGGCGACCGAGAACGCCAGGCGCATCTGCATGCCCGACGAATACACGCGCACCGGCTGGTCGATGTAGTCGCCGATGTCGGCGAACGCCTCGATCTCCGGCATCAGCGCGGCGATCTCGTCGACCGTGAGGCCGATCAGCTGGCCGGCCATGAACACGTTCTGCCGACCCGTGAAATCGGGGTGGAAGCCCATGCCCAGCTCCAGCAGCGCGGCCACGCGGCCGTCGATGGCCACGCTGCCCGTGGTGGGTTGCGCGGTACCCGTGATCAGCTTGAGCAGCGTGCTCTTGCCGGCGCCGTTGATGCCGATGATCCCCACCGCCTCGCCCGGCGCCAGCTGGAAGCTGATGTCGTGCAGCACCCATTTGCTGCGATGGCGCGGGCCGCGGAACGGCATGACCCATTCGGCCAGCCGGTGCCAGCGCTTGTCGTAGATCTTGTAGGCCTTGCCCAGTTGTTTGACGCGGATGCTGCCCATTAGAGTTCGTCCACCATTTCACCCGCACGCTTGCGGAACAGATGCATGCCCAGCACGCAGAACACCACAGCCAGCACCGTGACCGGCAGCAGGCTTTCCCAGTCCGGCATGCGGCCATGGACGAGAATGCTCTGGCAGGCCATGATCACCGGCGCCATCGGATTGTACTTAACGAGGTCGCGCACGCCTTCGGGCAGGATGCTCGGCGAATAGACGATCGGCGTGAACCAGAACCAGAACTGCAGCAGGATCGTGAAGAACTGGCCCACGTCGCGAAAGAACACGTTCAGCACGCCCAGCACCATGCCAATGCCGATCGCGAACAGGATCAGCACCAGCAGCACCGGCGCCAGCGCCAGGAAAACCCAGCCGGGGAAGTTGTCCGTCGTGACCAGGAAGATCGTGAACAGCCCGAAGATGATGGCGAAGTTCAGCAGCGCATTGAGCACCACGATGATCGGCAGGCAAATGCGGGGAAACTGCAATTTCTTGATCAGGTTGGCATTTTCGAGGAACACCGTTTGCGCGCGCCCGGTGATCTCGGCGAACAGGCCCCAGGTCAGCACGCCGGCGCACAGGTAGATACTGTACGCGAACGTGGAATCGACGCCCTGCAGGCGGCTGTGCATCACTTGCGCGAAAATCACCGTGTACACCACGATCATCGCGAGCGGATTAAGCACCGTCCAGGTGGCGCCGAGCAGGGAATTACGGTATTTGGACTGGAATTCGCGTTTCAGGCTGCCGCTGATGAAGCCCCGGTAGCGCCAGACGCCGCTGAGCATGGCCGATGAGATCATGGCACTATTCCAGCAAAGATGTTGTACAGGGACATGGTGCGCAAAAAAGCGCGAATTATAGCATAAGCAACTTTCTCGAAGACGAGTATTCGCTGCCCGGGCGCCTTGACGTGCTGGGGCGCGAGCTAGCCCTCGACCAGCTTTTGCAGCGCGTCCGGCTTGACGATGATGAGCCGGTGGGTGCCTTTTTCCACGATGCCTTGCTGCGCCAGGGCGACCAGCGTACGGGTCACGGTTTCCCGGCTGGTATTGATCATGTTGGCGATATCCTGGTGGGTCGGCAGGTTTTCCACCACCTGGACATCGCCGTCCTTGGTCTGCTTCAGCAAGTTGATGAAGCAGTAGATGCGGCGCGCCGTATTGTTGATACTGAGCAAGGCCCGAAACTCGGAATCACGCTGCACCTTTTCGGCGAGAAAGCGCAGCATCTGATTCGCCACGGGCGGGGAGTGCGCGAACAGGTAAAGCGCGGTCTGGCGCGGCAGCAGCGCCACCAGCACCGGCGTGAGGGCCTCCACCGATGCCGAGCGCATCGTGCCGTTGATGACGGCGATTTCACCGAAGAAATCTCCCGGCTGCAGCATGCGCAGCCCGATGGCGCGGCCATCCTCGGTAATGTCGATGACCTGCAATGAACCGGTCAGCAGGAACAGCAGGCTGTCGCCCGCCGCGCCCTTCTGCAGCACCACGTCGCGCTTTGCGTACTGGCGGATGCGGATGTCGGCCTTGACGCGCGCCATTTCGTCATCGTTGAGCTCGGCAAGTAGCGGGATTTTACGCAGGTGAATCTGCAAATTGACCTGGGACGGCTCGCCCTGCGTCAGCGCAGTCGCGGTATCGGCGCTGGGCGGAGCATTGCGTGTGACGAACTCGCTTTGTGGTTTGCTTGTCATCTCTACAGTACAAGTTTCAGCAGGAAAGTGCCGGCGGCGGCGCAGGCGATGCCTGCCGCGTTGGCGCCCATGTCGCGCCAGCAGAAGCCGCGGCCGGGCACCAGCATTTGCAATACTTCGATCAGCCAGCCCGCTGCCAGCAGGCCCAACAACCAATAACCCAATTCGTTCCAGCCCGGTGCGATCAGGGCCGCCAGCATGGTGAGGCCGGCATAGGCGCCGAAGTGCAGCCATTTGTCGTGCGGTAGCGGCCGCATCCAGTGCGTGGGGATCAGGCACCCTACGGCCACGCCTGTAATGACAATGGCAAATACTGCGATTTCCCAGCCCACCATGCTACAACTCCAGCGTTACTTGCAAACGTTAAAAATTATCCCAGCGCAAGCCGAACTGGACAGAGCGAACATTATATTGAAACAGCCCGATATTCTCGTGGTTGCGCGTGGCCCGCGCTTCGATGTACAGGCTGTAATTGGGGCGTAAATAATACTGCACGGCGCCCCGGCCGGTCGTGGTCTGCTGGCGCCGCACCACATCGATCAGTTCGGGCGAATACATCTCGCTGCCGAGCCACACCTGATGGCTGAGCCCGGCTTCCGCGACCCAGCCGCTGCCCAGTGAAGTATACCATTGCAGGTTGCCGAACCAGCCCCTGCGGTCACCCCCCGGGCGGCTGGTTTCGCCGTTATCCTTCAGTCCGCTCAGGGTCATCAATACCTGGTTTCGACTGTTGCGCCAGGTGAGCGTGCTGCTCAGTTCCCAGGTATTGCCATCGTAGCTTTCCCGGGTGGGGTATTTGACATGGTTCAGGCTGGCGGCCACGGCCAGGTCCACGGACTTCGGCAGTGGCAGCGGGGGGGAGACCCGCACCTGCGCCTGCTGCTGACGCTGATACAGCACACCGCCGAGCATGGACGCGCCATAGGCCACCGTGCCGCGCACCCGCCAGCGTCCCGGTTTCCAGGCTTGTTCCACCGCGGCGAGCACCGATGTCATGTCCTGTTCATCGACATGGTCGTGCCTGACCGCGAAGGCCTGCACGATGGCCAGCGTGCCCTTGTTGTTCAGCGGCTTCAGGAACGACGCGGTGGCGGTCGTGTAGCTGTCGGCTTTCGGCAGGAATGACGGGTCCAACTCGAATTCGGTCTGGTTGCTGCCGCTGCCCAGGCTGCCGGTTGGGCTGCTGGCACCCTGGTTGACGTTGTTGCTGCGGCCGCGTGACGTGCTCAGCAGCCATGACGCCGGACGGATATAGACCCGTCGGCAACCTTCGGCACGGCGGGCGCCGATGACTTCCAGGATGCCGGGCGGCGGATCGAAGCGAGCCTCGATGGCGGCGAACAGCCGTTCCGCCTCGGCTGCATTGCCGAGTTCGCATTCGCTTAACGCCAGGTCGAGCCAGGCCCCGGCATGCTCGGGTTCCTGTTGGAGGAAACGCTGCAGTAGCACGGCGGCTTCGTCGGGGTGGCCTTCATTGATCAGCCGCAGTGCCTCGCGGTACATTTCGGGATTGCGAACATCTCCCTGGACACGCTGCTCCGCCGGCGCCGCGGCATCGGCCGGCTCCCGGGCCGCGGCACTGCCGCAGAAGATCGCCAGCAGGCAGGCGAACAGGAAGCGCGTCACGTGCCTGCCGCCAATGTATATACACGGATCGGCTTTTCGCGTCCACGCAGCTTGCGCTCGCCCAGTGGCAGGAAGTCGTGGCGGCGCGACAGCGCCACCGTGCCTTCGCCGATGACGACATCGTGCGGATAGTCGCGCGCAGCCTGTTCCAGGCGGGACGCGATGTTCACGCTGTCGCCCACGGCGGTATAGATGCTGCGGAAACTGGTGCCGTAGTCGCCGGCCATGGCCGGCCCGCTCTCGATGCCTATGCGTACCCGCAGCGGCGCCAGCCCTCTTTTGGCGCGCTCGCTGCTGAAACGGGCCACCTCGTGCAGGATCGCGCGGGCGGCGTCCAGCGCCAGGTCTGCATGCTCGTCGTTCGGCAACGGCGCGCCCCAGAAGGCCACCAGGCCATCGCCCGTGTATTTGTCCAGCGTGCCCTGCTTGTCGAGCACCGGCCGGGTCAGGCAATCGAGGAAGTCGGTGGTCAGGCGCGCCGCCTCTTCCAGCGACAGCGACTCGACCTGCGACGTATAACCTTCCATGTCGGCGATCAGCGTGGTCACCTGCAGCAGGCGCGGTGCCAGCGGGTCTTTCAGGTCGCTGCGCAGCAGCTCGTCCACCACGGCCTTGGCCACGTACTGGCGTAGCGTGCCGAGTAGCTGGCGCGAACGTTGCTGGGCAAGCTGCCAATGCATCGGCACGGCCACCGCCAGCAGGAACGCCGTGGCCAGCAACGGCGCCCCGGGCGCCAGCAGCGGGTCGTGCGGCACCATCAGGTAAGCCAGCCCGACCCACGCCATCGAAACGAGCGCCAGCAGCAGCGCATTGGCCGCGGCGGACAGGCGGGGCAGGGTATAGCTGGCCAGCAATGCCAGTGCGATGCAGAACACCACCGCCACGGCCCGACCCGGCCATGGGGCAGGACCGTTGCCCGCCTGCAGGTCGAGCTGGCTGCTGAGCATGGCGGCATGCACCAGCAGTCCGGCGGTCGAGGCGCCCAGCGGCGTGGCGAGGCGGTCGCCGATGCTGAGCGACGAAGAGCCGATCAGCGCCAGCCTGCCCTGGATGAAGCTGTCCGGCACTTCCCCGCGCAGCACTGCACCGGCCTTGGCCACGTCATAGGATTCCCAGCTGCGCGCATAGGGAATGCGCGCCTGGCCTTGGACGATGCGGCCCGGTGCGCCGTGGCCCGGTCGCGCGCTGCAGCAGTCGAGCAACGCGCGCGACAGCGTGGCATACACATGGCCCTCGTACCAGGTATGCATCGGTACGCGGCGCAAGATGCCGTCCGCATCCGGTACTACACCGATATTGCCGACATGCCGGGCGGCTGCAAGGCCCGGATGATTGGCGATGAAGCCATGGGCCGGCACGGCGCCGCCCGCATCGCGCGCAGGCAATCCACCGGCGAGGCGGCCGGCATGCAGTGGACTGCTGCGTGGAACATAGTCGAACATCTGCGCCAGCACTACCGGGCCATGCGATGCCAGCATGGCCAGCCTGGCGTCGCCGCCGGCATCAGCCGGTTTTTCCTGGAGAATATCGAGCGCGACGCCACGCGCACCGTGCTGGAGCAGGACTTCAATCAGGTCGGCCAGCTTGGCGCGGGGCCATGGCCAGGGCTGCTCGGCGAGGCTGCTTTCGTCGATGTCCACGACCAGGATGCGGTCTTCCGGCTCATCCCGCGCACCGAGCTGGATAAAGCGATCGCGCAACCACTCACTGCCCAGGTGCAATGGCTCCGGCGCGTTGCCGAACTGCGGCCAAGCCCCGATAACCGCCACGGCAGCGGCTACCAGGCTGCGCAGCACAAGCGCGGGAGCAGGATTGGTACGGGCGAAAGCCGGTAATATCATTGAGTGCGATAGCTAGAGCTGTTTGCAGGTAATATGGAGCAAAGTGATGCTGGAAAGACATGCCATAAATATAGCGCGTTGTCAATCTCCAAGAAAATGATGCAAAGCAATTGTGTGCCCCAGTGTAACAGGTGTAGTATGTGACGTAAATCACAGATTTTTACTTACCGCTGCGGATAATGCACAGGAGGGAGATTGCCATGTTTAAAGTGCTTGCCGTGGGCTTGATGATAAGCAGTTGTACATTTGCTTTCGCAGCGGAGGCTGGCCGTGTTGTATTCGTTACCGGTAAAGCTGATATCGCAGAAAAAGCGGCCACGCTCAATGCGGCGGTGCAGGAAGGTGACGAGATTGTTACCGGTAGCGACGGTTACGTCTACATCAAGACCATCGATAATGGATTCTTTATCCTGCGCCCGAATAGCCGCGCAAGGGTAGCAGCGTACCACATCGACAACAATGATCCCGCCAGTAACCGCGTCAAGCTGGAGCTCAAGAACGGTGTGGCGCGCGCCATTTCCGGGCAGGGCGTAAAAGCTGCCCGCCAAAACTTCCGATTCAATACGCCTGTCGCGGCGATCGGGGTGCGCGGTACCGATTTCATCGTGTTCACCGACGAGCATACATCCCGCGTTTCGGTGATATCCGGCGGCGTGGTGGTGACCGGCTTCGGCGGCACCTGTACTGCGGAAGGGGCTGGGCCTTGCGAAGGTACCGCGAGCCGCGAGTTGTTCGCGGGACAGGCCGGGCTGCTGCAGATCCAGCGCGGCGAGAACGTGCCGCAGCTGCTGAATAATCCGGCGTTGCTGCCGGATCAGAACGAAAAGCCGCGGATCGATGAGCCTGTGGGCAAGGTGTCGGCCGCTGCACCGTTGCAGTCGACGCAGCTGAACCTCGATCCGCAGCGCGAACTGGCGGTGGAAGGAGTACGTGCTTCCAATAATGTGGCGCCACCCGACAACTCCGGCAGTTCGGGCAATCAACCCATCGTGACGGTGCCGCCGGTAGTGGAGGTAAGTCCCAAGCCGGAGCCTGTGCCGGTTCCGGTTCCGGTTCCGGAGCCCGTTCCTGTTCCGCTTCCCGTGCCGAATCCCGCGCCGGACCCCATCGCCACGCCGGAGCCAACCCCGGAGCCTTTGCCAGTGCCGGTGCCCGAACCGCTGCCCCCCAAACCGCAAGAGGTATTCTGGGGCCGCTGGAGCTTGGTCGCGGGAACGATCAAGAAGCCGGGCAGCTTTACCAACCAGGACCTGGATACGGCACGGTTCCTGGATGGCTACATGATCGCCCGTACCAAGGGAGCAACCCTGGTCATGCCGACCGAGGGCACGATGGCCTTCACGCTGACGGGTAGCGAAGCTTTCATGCTGCGCGGCACCAAGGAGACGGTGGCAAAAGTCGACTCGGGTTCGCTGGGAATCAATTTTAACGATCGCACCTTCACGACCGCGCTCGTGGTATCCGATGCGGCCAATACGGTCGACGTGAATGGCCGTGGAGTAATCGACCTGAAGGGCGTGATGACGAACGACGCCCGCTCGCAGACGACGATTGTCGGCTATCTCAGCGGTGCGCAGGCCGAAGAAGCCGCTTACCTGTTCAGGAATACCGTAAAGCCCGGCATCACCGTCTTCGGTGCTGCCAGCTGGAAGAAGTAAGATCGTCCTCATGGCCGGCTACTGGCCGGCAAGCCACATCCATGACGAGGCAGGAGAGCAAACAGCTTTCCTGCCTCGCATGCGTTTACCCGCGGCAGTGTTCGCCCACGTCATGAAACGGCCTGGATACCGTATCCATTGCCTCGATGGTTCCTGTGCATCCAGCAGCATCCCAATTTTCATTTTCAATGCATATTTTGCATGACATTGGCAACTGGTTCTGGCGATGGATGCTTGCGTTTGCCATAACTATAACGGGTCCTGATAGGCCGACAATGAAATTTCAATATTGACTATATTCGGTTTTGTAAGAACGTCAAACGAACCTGATATATCGATAAGGAAGTTTCACGATGCTACCGAGATGGTCGTATATCGCAATGCAGCATTATGACCAAATGATGACATTCAGATTGTTCGTGTTGTCGAGCTCAAATCACAGGAATCGTGATAATCTATTAATGATTCGTTAGATATAATTGAAACGAAGTGTAAAAAAGGCGCGTTTTTACCACAAAAATCTTGTGATTTGTGATGTGCATCACAACCCGCGAAATAGATTGTGGCAATATACCTCCCATCGCTGCAGAGAAGCTGCTTTAAATCAAGACGCAGTGTGACAGACAGATTTTTGGTTAATACCACTTTATAAGGATTCAAAATCATGGCAGCACAAGACTACTACGCAGTCGTTCAGCAACTGTACGTTTCGTACTTCGGCCGCCCTGCGGACTACTACGGTCTGCAAGATTTCGCCGCACAGCTCGAGGCACTGGGTGCTCCAAAGACCTTCGCTGCGCTGAACGTTGCGATTCAGTCTCCTGACGCTTCCGCCGGCCTCAAGGCGCTGGTCTCCGGTTTCGATTCTTCTCCTGAAGCCATTGCCCTGTATGGCTCCGACACGTCGACCATCGGCACTTCGAAATTTGTTGCTGCAATTTATCAAAATGTGCTGAACCGCGAGCCGGACGTTTCCGGCTTGGATTTCTGGGTCAAGGCGATTACCTCCGGTACGCTGTCGCGCGCAAACGCCGCCGCTTCCATCAGCGCTGCCGCCGTGGCGAATCCTACCGGCCCTGACTCGGCTACCGTGCAGAACAAGGTGAACGTTGCGACCAACTTCACCGCCGCCATCGACACCGCCGCCGAAATCAACGGTTTCTCCGGTGACGCTGCTGCCGCATCGGCACGCGACCTGCTGGCTGCCGTGGACAGCACGACCAACGTCGAAGCCTACCAGGCTACCGTTGAAGCATCGCTCGAAGCCATCGTGGTCGCATCGATCCCGACCACGACCGCCGCACTGACGCAAGGCCTGGACAACCTGACCGGCGGCGCCGGCAACGATACCTTCAACGCTACCGAAGTAGTGGTTGGCGGTGTTGCCCAAGCCACCCTGACCCTGGGTGACAAGATCAACGGCGGCAGCGGCAACGACACGCTGAACATCACCCAGACGGCTGCGCTGGGCGCGCTGTCGAACGTAACCGTCGCTAACGTCGAGAACGTCAACGTGACCGTTGCCAATACGGTCCAGATCGACACCACCGCATGGACCGGCGTGACCGCGCTGAACGTCAACTCGGTCGGCGGCACGACTGGTACTGGTATCGTGGCAGCGGCTACGACCAACGTTACGGCAAACAACTCCGGTACCGGCAACGTCGTCGTCGCTGGCGGCCTGGCACAAACCGTTACGACCGCCGCTGGTGTTACCCTGAGCGGCGCTACCGGCGCAATCACCACCACGAGCTCGGCCCAGGCTGGCAATGCCATCTTGGTCAATGGCGGCACGACCGTTGCCGTTACCGCTGAAGGCCAGACCACCGGTACGATCACGGTCGGCAGTACCGCTGCTCCTACCGGCGCCGTGACTGTCGACGCCGCCGTCGGCTACGCTGATGGGGTACTGGCGGCAGGTAACATTTCTGTCAAAGGCGGCACGACGGTCGAAGTCAATGCAACGGGTGTCACCGCTGCTGCCGCGACTGCCGCTGCGACCGATACGTCCAACTTCACCGTCACGCTGGGTAGCGTCACGGTAACCGGCGGCGACGCTACGACGGATGTGACCGTCAACCAGGCCAACGCCGTGACCAAGGTCGATGCCACCGGTACTGCCGGTGCTGACGCAAACGGCAAGATCGGTATCGTCAACGGCCAGGTCGTCATCGCCGACAAGAACGTTGCTTCCGCAACGGCCGCCGGCACGATCGCCACGGTTACCATCAACAGCTTCGGCGCTTCGTCGACGGTCGCTTCCAGCGCACTGACGACGTTGAACCTGTCCGGTACCGGCGTCGACCTGACCGTGACCGATGGCAGCCTGACGACGGCAGCCGTGACCGAACAGGCAGTGAACGTGAATGGCCTGACCACCACGGGCGCAGTGACGCTGGACGCGCACATCACCACGCTCAACCTGAATGCGGCGACCAAGGAATCGACCATCGCTTCGCTGGCAGCTTCCGGCGCCGCCACGCTGAACATTGGCGGCGATGCAGCCGTGACCCTGACCAGCCATACGCTGGCCGGTGCCGCGAACACCATCACCGTGACCAACACCGCAGGCGTGACGCTGGGTGCGGCTCTGGCGACGAACACGACCTTCACCGGTGGTGATGGCGCCGATTCCATCAAGCTGACCGGTGGCTTCACCAAGGCGATCACCCTGGGCGCCGGCGATGACACCGTGACCTACGCTGCTGTGGGCACCGGCGGTTCGGTTGCTGCGGGCGAAGGCACCGACACGATCATCATCACGGGTGCTGCTGCCGTAACCGCAAGCGCCAGCTCGGCGTTCAACTCGAAGTTCACCGGCTTCGAAGTGCTGGAGCTGTCGAGTGGTGACGTTGGCACGATCAACCTGCTGGGCGTCAACAACATCTCCAGTGTTCGTGCTGCTGGCGGTGAAGTAAACCTGGAAGGCCTGGTATCGAACGGTACGTTCACCCTGACCGGCAACAGCGTCGACGCAACTGTCAATGTGGCTGCCGCTGCCTTCAATCCTGCTGACGTGCTGAACATCGGCCTGGCTTCCACAACTGCCCTGACCGGTGGTTCGGTTGTTGCAGCAGGCGTCGAAACCATCAACATCTCGGCCGCCGATGCTGCCGCTGCCGGCAGCAGCGCCGTCGTGCATGAGCTGACCCTGGAAGCTGTCGCCGCAACCAGCGTTGTCGTTACCGGCAACAACGGCGTCAACCTGACCAACACGGGCAACGTCGCGATCACTTCGTTCGATGCATCCGGCGTGGTGGCAAATGGTACGGCGACCGCTGATACGGCTGCCAACCTGGCTGTGACGTTCGTTTCGGAAAACACCACTGCTTCGGCCGCAGTAAGCATCACCGGTGGCGCAGGTAACGATACCCTGACCGGTAGCGTTGCGATTGACACCATCAACGGCGGTGCAGGCAATGACACCATCGGTGGCCTGGCTGGCGCCGACGTCCTGAACGGTGGCGAGGGTAACGACACGATCACCGGCGGCGCAGGCATCGACACCCTGACCGGTGGCGAAGGCGCGGATATCTTCGTGTTCGCTGCGGGCGACGCTGGTATCACCGGCACCGAACGTGTCACGGACTTCAGCATCGCGCTTGGCGGCGACAAGCTCGACCTGTCGACCACTACCCTGGTTGCCGACGTAACCGCTTCGAACATCACTTCGGCTATCAATGGTGCAGTGGACCTGACGGCAACCGTGAAGAACGGCATCATCACGCTGGGCGGTGCGGATGCTTCCCTGGTCGATACCATCGGCGAACTGAAGCTGGTCTTCGAGGCCCTGGAAGCCGCTGGTGCTGCTGATACGGCTGCGATCGTTTGGGGTGGCAACACCTACGTCATCACCGACACGGTTGGTGGCGCTGCCAATGACATCATCCAGCTGGTGGGCGTGACGGGTGCAACGTCGCTGTCGACCACGGATGCTGCCAACAGCATCTGGATCAGCTAAATTCTCACTGGCGTGCCTGCCTTCGAGCAGGCGCGCCGAGCGGAATTCCCCAAAACCCTGTCCTCTCACGAGGGCAGGGTTTTTTTATACGGATGACGGGCGCGACTGGAAGTGCGTCTTCCAGGCGAAATCCCCTGATGGGGTGGGCGCCGCCATGCGGTGCGAGTCCAAGCGTACGCGCAAAGCTATCATGCTTCGAAGCAGATTCCGGACGATCAACCTTGTCGATCACGCCGGTGCCATAAAGCAACAATTCGTCGAAATTTACATAAATATGTGATGTATGTCACATGATAGTTACATTTTGATGGATAATAAGTCGTTCTCAGATGAAGTGCCAGCACTCGATGCCAGGCCACGCCAATGAAAAAACTTCTCCCGATCCGTAACGAAATCGAGCTGGTCCTGCTCAGTTTCAAGCGCACTTTCTATACCGTTGGCACGTTCAGCGCGATCACCAACCTGCTGATGCTGGTGCCTTCCCTATATATGCTGCAGGTGTACGACCGCGTACTGCAGAGCCGTAACGAATACACGCTGCTGATGCTCACCGTGCTGATGCTGGGCGCGTACCTGTTCATGTCGGCACTGGAACTGATGCGCAGCTTCGTGCTGATCCGCGTCGGTGCCCGCTTCGACATGCAGCTCAACAAGCGTGTGTATACCGCGGCGTTCGAGCAAAACCTGAAACGGGCCGGCGGCAATGCCGGCCAGTCGCTGTCGGACCTGACGAACCTGCGCCAGTTCCTGACCGGTAACGCGCTGTTCGCGTTCTTCGATGCGCCCTGGTTCCCCGTGTACCTGCTCGTCATCTTCCTGTTCGAATGGCAGCTCGGCCTGTTCGCGCTGGTCGGTACGGCGATCCTCGTGATCCTGGCGATCGTCAACGAAAAAATCACGAAAAAGCCGCTGGCCGAGGCCAACGCCATGTCGATCGCCGCCGGCACGCTGGCCACCAACAACCTGCGCAATGCCGAGGTGATCGAATCGATGGGCATGCTGCCGAACCTGATGCAGCGCTGGTTCAAGACGCACGGCATGTTCCTGCATCTGCAGGCCGATGCCAGCGAGAAGGGCGGCAAGATCTCGGCGATCACGAAATTCGTGCAGGTGTCGCTGCAATCGCTGGTGCTGGGCTTCGGCGCGTTGCTGGTGCTCGAAAACAAGATGACGCCGGGGATGATGATCGCCGCGTCGATCCTGGTGGGCCGCGCGATGGCGCCGGTGCAGCAGCTGATCGGCGTATGGAAGAGTTTTTCCAGCACGCGCAGTGCCTATGAACGCCTGACCGCGCTGCTGCAGGCCAACCCGGAACGCGAAGCCGGCATGCAACTGCCGAAGCCGAAGGGCCAGCTGTCGGTGGAAGGCGTCACGGCCGCGCCGCCTGGAACGACGGTGCCGGTGATCCGCGGCCTGTCGTTCGGCATCGTGCCCGGCGACGTGCTGGGCATCGTGGGGCCGAGCGGCTGCGGCAAGTCCACGCTGGCCCGCCTGCTGGTGGGCGTGTGGCCGGCGGCGATGGGCAAGGTGCGCCTGGATGGCGCCGACATCTATCACTGGAACAAGGCGGAACTGGGCCCGCACCTGGGCTACCTGCCACAGGATATCGAACTGTTCGGCGGCAGCATTGCCGAGAACATCGCCCGCTTCGGCGAAGTGGACGCGGAAAAGGTCGTCGAGGCGGCCAAGCGTGCCGGCGTGCACGACATGATCCTGCATCTGCCGGACGGTTACGACACGAAGCTGGGCGATGGCGGCGCCGGCCTTTCCGGCGGCCAGAAGCAGCGCCTGGGCTTGGCACGCGCCATGTACGGCGACCCGGCCCTGCTGGTGCTGGACGAGCCGAACTCCAACCTCGACGATGCCGGCGAAGCCGCACTGGTGCGCGCCGTGAACGACCTGCGCCAGCGCGGCAAGACGATCGTGCTGATCACGCACCGCACCAATGCGATCGCGGCCACGAACAAGCTGCTGGTGCTGCAAGACGGCGGCGCGGCCATGTTCGGCCCTACCCGCGATGTGCTGGGCGCGCTGCAGGAGCAGAACAACAAGCGCCAATTGCAGGCGCAGCAGGCCGCGGCCCAGCAGCAACCGGGCCAGCAACAGCCAGGCCAGCAGCCTAACCCGCAGGCCGCGGCTCAACAGGCGGCGGCACAACAGGCGGCGGCACAACAGGCGGCCGCGCAGCAGGCAGCGACCCAGCAGCAGCCGGGCGTACCCGCGCAACCGGCCGGTACCGCGGTGCAGGCGCCTGCCGACACGGAGCAAAAATAATATGGTCAATATTGTCAAGTCGTCGGACAACGGCGCATCCGACGTCATCAGTCATGACGTCTCCCCAATCACCGTCCAGACCGACGACCGCATCTACACGCGGCTGGGCTGGTTCATCGTGCTGGCCGGCGTGGTCGGCTTCCTGATCTGGGCCTTCACGGCGCCGCTGGACAAAGGCGTGCCGATGTCCGGCTTCGTGGCCAAGGAGAGCAACCGCAAGGCGATCCAGCTGCTGAGCGGCGGTACCGTGTCCGAGATCCTGGTGCGCGACGGCGACGTGGTCAAGGCCGGCCAGGTGCTGGTGCGGATGAACGATGTGCAGGTCACGTCCGCGCAAGCCATGACCCTTGCCCAGTATTTCAGTGCGCGTGCCGCCGAGGCGCGCCTGCAGGCGGAGCTGCGGGGCGATAAATCCGTGCCGTTCCCTCCCGCGCTGGAAGAGTTCAAGGCCGACCAGGAAGTGGCCCAGGCGGTGGCATTGCAAAACGAACTGCTCGCCTCGCGCCGCATGGCGCTGCAGAACGAACTGGGCGCCATGCAGGAAAATATCGCGGGCCTGAATGCGCAGACGAAGGGCCTGGAAGAGTCGCGCGCCGCGAAAAAGGCGCAGCTCGACATCCTGAAGGAACAGCTGGAGAACTCGCGCGACCTGGCGAAGGAAGGCTACATTCCCCGCTCCCGCCTGCTGGACCTGGAGCGTACCTACTCGCAGATCGGCGGGGCGATCTCGGAAGATATCGGCAACATCGCGCGCGGGCGGCGCCAGGTGGCGGAACTGAACCTGCGCAGTGCGCAGCGCCAGCAGGAATACCAGAAGGAAGTGCGCGCCCAGCTCTCGGACGTGCGCAAGGAAGCCGATGCGCTGCAGGCACGCCTGGTCGGGCAGAACTACGACGTCGCCAATGTCGAGGTCAAGTCGCCGGTTGATGGCGTGGTGGTCGGCAGCAGCATCTTCACCAAGGGCGGCGTGGTGTCGCCGGGCGCGCACATGATGGAAATCGTGCCGGCCCAGGATGCGCTGGTGGTGGAAGGGCAACTGCCGGTCAACCTGGTGGACAAGGTACGTCCCGGCCTGCCCACTGAACTGATCTTCTCGGCCTTCAACACCAACCACACGCCGCACATTCCGGGCGAGCTGGTGCAGATCGCCGCGGACCGCACCGTCGATGAAAAGACCGGCAACGCGTATTACAAGGTGCGCGCCAGGGTCACGCCCGAAGGCGCCAAGCTGATCGCCGACAAAAAGCTCGAGATCGTGTCCGGCATGCCGGTGGAGCTGTTCGTCAAGACCGGTGAGCGCACGATGATGAGCTACCTGATGAAACCGATCGTCGACCGTGCCCATTCGGCCCTGTCGGAGGACTGACATGACCATTTCCATGAAACGCGCGGCGCTGCGCCGCCTGCCGCTGCTGCTGGGCGCGGCCTTCCTGCTGCACGGTGGCGGCGCCTCGGCCCTCGGCCTGATGCAGGCTTACCAGGCCGCGCTGCAGAACGACCCGGCCTACCGCGCCGCGTTCTACACCGCCGAAGGCGGCAAGGAATACAAGGTGCTGGGGCGCGCGGCGCTGTTGCCGACCGTATCGGCCAGCTACAGCGGCAGCAAGGCGCACACGCTGACGGAATACCCCGGCACCGCGCTGCCCGAGCGGGACCAGCACTACATCGCCCGTTCCACCGTGCTCCAGGTGCGCCAGCCGCTGGTCAGCCTGGATGCGCTGGCCCGCTACAAGCAGGGCAAGGCGCAGAGCGCCTACAGCGAATCGCAATTCGCCAGCCAGCAGCAGGATGTGATCGTGCGCGTTGCAACCGCGTATTGCGAAGTGCTGTACCAGCAGGAGCAGCTGGCGCTGGCGCAGGTGGAGCGCGACATGTACATCGAGCAGCGCAAGGTCAACGACCTGCTGTTCTCGAAAGGCGAGGGCACCAGGACGGATTCGATCGAAACCCAGTCGCGGCTGGATCTTTCCGAAGCCCAGGTGCTCGAAGCGCAGGACAATGTCGTCAACGCGAAAACCACGCTGGCCGGCATCGTCGGCGGCGAGGTCGGCGAGCTCGATGGCTTGCGGCCGGGCTTCCGGGCGGCGCCGGGCGACACGCGCGGCTTCGAGGCATGGAAGCAGACCGCCATCGACAACAGCCCGGAGATCCGCGCCCTTACCCAGGGCATCGAGATCGCCCGGCAGGAAATCAACAAGGCGCGCGCCGGCCACACGCCGCGGCTGGACCTGGTGGGCACATACCAGAAGAGCGAGTCCGATACGATCAACACGATCAACCAGAACATCGACTCCCACTCGCTCGGCTTCCAGCTGAACATTCCGATCTATAGCGGCGGCTCCGTCAGCGCGCAGACGCGGCAGGCCGCGGCCAACAAGAACAAGGCCGAAGAAGACCTGCAGGCCCAGATCGACAAGACGCTGACCGCGCTGCGCAAGGACTACAACACGCTGAGCAGCAGCGTGCGGCGCATCGATGCGCTGGTCAAGGCCGTCGATTCGGCGCAACTGCTGGTGAAAGCCACCGAGCAGAGCATCAAAGGCGGCGTGCGCATCAACCTCGACCTGCTGAACGCCAAGCGCCAGCTATATACGGCACAGCGCGACCTGGCCCAGGCGCGCTATGGCTACATGCTGGCGTCGCTGCGGATGAAGGCGGCGGCCGGTGTGCTGTCGGCGGAAGACCTGCAGCTGACGGCCGCGTATTTCCAGTAAGGTTCGGTAGCGGCCCGCGTCCGGAAGCAGGAGCGGATCCCGATAGCGCTTGAGGCACTGGTGCGGTCGCTGGCGCAGTCACTGGTGTCGGACACCGGTTTTCGCCAGCGCTTGCCGACTTCGGCGCCGAAAACCGGTGTCCGGAGAGGGCCATGCCTGCATGACCCGCTACGCAGGCAAGGAGCATGCTCCTTGAAACCCCTGCTTCGCCACCGAAGAGCCGGTGGCGACACCAGGCTGTCACCCCGACAGCGCAGTCCCCGCTTCTCTCAAGCAATACCCAACCCCTGATACATCGGCAGGAATTCCTCGTTGAACACGGTGGCGACGCGGGTCAGCTCGGCCAGTTGTTCCTCGGCGGAGAATTGCTCGCCGTTTTTCAACAGGCGCTCGTTCTGCGACGTGAGCACGTCGTGCACGAAACGCGGCCATTGTTCCGGCTGGCTTATGCCGCGGCGGCGCGCCAGCAGGAACAGCTGCTGGAAACGGTTGACGACGATCCCGCCGCCGGTCACGGGCGACGCCAGCTGCCCGATATCGCCGTTCTGGATGGCGAATTCGCACAGGCGGGCGTTCAGCTTGTCGGTGCGTGGCCGGACCCGCGCAACGACTTCGTTCGACTGGGCGGCGTGCACCTGGCCCGCACCGATCAGGATGAACACGGCTTCCGTCAGGTTGGCGAACTTCACCTCGCCGCAAGCCTGCTCCAGCTCGGCGATCGATTTCGGCCGATGGTCGGCCAGCGCATCGAGGATCGGCCGGTAGATGGCCTCATGCAGCGTGACGTCGCCGGCCACGGTCTTGATCGTCGTCGGCACCTTTTTCGCCGGGGTCGTCAGCACCACGCGCTGCCGGCGCAACTGCTGCGCGCGTTCCTGGGTGGTCAGCTTGCGGGTGCCGCGCGCCCAGTAATCCTTCCGGAACTGCTGGTTGCCGATGAAATCGTAGACCGTTTCCCGGAAGGTCGAATCCTCGATTTCCTTGATCAGCGCCAGCTGGTCGGCGCTGCAGTTCAGTGCGGGGAGCTGCCGCAGGTAATCCGCGCTGGCCGCGAAGCCGAGTTTCGCCGTTTCCATGTGGCCGGCGATTTCACTGAACAGCATGGGCTTCCATTCGCTGTTGAAATATTCGTGGGCAAGGTAGCTTTTTGGCTGCGCTTTCATGCTGGTGAGACGCTGGGCGATCTGGGGATTGGCGGCACTGAACTTGGGATTGGTTGCCAGCAGGCGTTCCGCGAACGCCACCGATTGTTCGACCCGCTTCAGGATATTGCTGCCGGGCGAGCACATCACCTGGTCGTATTGCGAAATCAGGTCGCGCAGCGGCACCATCGGCGCCCAGCCCGGCTGCGTGTTGTAGCTGATGAAGGCCACGCCGCCCACTTTCAGCTTGCGCGAGATAAAGTCCAGGATGATGCGGCGGTTGCTCTCCGAGACCCAGCTCCAGATGCCGTGCAGGCCGATGAAATCGAAATCCGGCAAGTCGTCGCGGCTGCAGAACTGTTCGAACGACTGGTCGAACAGGTGGGCGGGCGTACCCGAGGCACGCGCCAGTTCCTGCGCGAACGCCGCATGCGACGGATTGAAATCGGTACCGTACCAGTCGATTTCCGATGCCGCGGCATGCACGTTGATGCCCAGGCCCTGGCCGAAGCCCAGTTCGCACGCCGTGCGGATTTCCGGTACCGCGGTACCACCGTTCAACAGGGCCAGGCCCAGGCGCAAAGGGTTCAACTCCGGATAGACCCCGTAGGTGTATCCAACTTCGGAGACATAACCGGCAGACCATGTGGACATGCAACCCCCTTCAAGTTGATATCGATTTCCTTATTTTATAGGCAAGTGCCGTGTTGCTGAAAAATTTACTGCCCGATCCACCAGGGCAAAATTAATTGGCAGCAATGCGATTATTAATGGGCAATGTGGCAGGTTACCCATGCCCTCAAAACTGTTTTTCCTTCCCGGCGCCCTCGGGCGGATGGATTTTTGGATACCGGTTGCCGAACTCGTTCGTCACCGTGCGGAAAAAATCCACGTCGGATGGCCCGGATTCGGTCCTATTCCGCCTGAGCGCGATGTACACGGTCTCGACGACCTGGTCGGCAAGGTCGTTTCCAGAGTGGATGCGCCGTCGGCGCTTGTCGCGCAATCGATGGGCGGCGTCATTGCGATCCGCGTGGCGCTGGCCCGTCCGGACCTGGTAACCCACCTGATTCTTGCAGCGACGTCTGGCGGCATGGATGTCACGGGGCTGGGGGCGGAGGACTGGCGCCCGTTCGTGCGCAGCGACCATCCCGCGCTGCCTGGCTGGTTCCTCGATGATCGCGAAGATCTCACGGAGCGCCTTTCCGAGCTCCGGATGCCGGTATTGCTGCTCTGGGGGGAATAGCGATCCCATCAGTCCGGTGAAGGTGGGCGAAAGGCTGGCTGCGTGCCTGCCCAGGGCCGATCTGCGGATCATTGACGGCGCGGATCACGATCTGGGCTACACGCACGCGGCACGGGTTGCGGCACTCGTCGATCGGCACCTCGGATCGACCGATTGTCCGGAAGCTCAAGTTCCATGATGGAGCTGGCGGCAGAAGCGGCGGATCGATGGCGTCCGCGTGCCGATGCCCGGCATCCCGAAGACCAGTTCCACGATGGGACAGCGGCGCCATCCCGCGTGCTTTCATCGGCACCGCAAACAAGGTCCTGCCAGACTGTGGGCATGGCGTTACCAGCCTCGGCACCGGATCTGGAGCTTCGTCTCGCCGGGCAGCGTTAATCAGGCGCCAAATCAGGCGCCAAATCAGGCGCCGAACGCGCCGTCGATCGTATGCATTGCCCCTGTGACGAAACCCGCCTCCGGTCCGGCCAGCCACGCCACCATTGCCGCGACCTCCTCGGGGCGGCCATGGCGCTTGATGGCCATGAAACTGTGCATCAGGTCTTTCATCGGGCCGTCCGCCGGGTTCGCTTCCGTGTCGATCGGTCCGGGTTGCACGATATTGATCGTGATGCCGCCGGGACCGAAATCACGCGCCAGCCCGCGCGCCATCCCCTGCAATGCGGATTTGGTCAACGCATAGGAGGCCAGGCCGGGCATGGGCATGCGGTCGCCGTTGACCGATCCGATCACAACGATCCGACCGCCCGGGGGCATTTGCCGTGCGGCTTCCACCGAAGCATGGTACGGCGCGTGGATATTGATACGGAACATGCGATCGACCGCATCCGGGTCCTGCTCCCGTGCATCGCCGAAGATGGCAATCCCGGAATTGACGACCAGCACGTCCAATGGACCACTGTCGCGGACGCGCCCGATGACCGCATCCCGGTCGGCACTGTCCGTAGAGAACGCCGTGCTCCCTGTTTCCTCAGCGACCAGTTGCGCCGCTTCCGGAGAACCCGAGTATGTGAACGACACCTTTGCGCCATCGGCGGCAAACCGCCGGACGATCGCGGCTCCAATGCCCCGGCTGCCGCCCAGGACCAGCACCGACTTGTTCGTGAAATCCATGGCATTCTCCTTCGTGATTAATGTAGCGCATGTTACAATAAGGCCCATCGCACCTGTCAAGGATTTTTTTAGTCATGACTACAAATATGCCCGCGTCCCGAGGACGTCCACGGCAGTTCGATCCGGACGAAGCAGTGGCCAAGGCCCAGCGGCTGTTCCATGAGAAAGGCTACGACGCTGTCAGTGTCGCGGACGTGACGAAAGCGCTCGGCATCAATCCGCCCAGTTTCTATGCCGCCTTCGGCAGCAAGGCCGGGCTGTATGCACGCATCCTCGACCGCTACGCGGCCCTCGGTGCGATTCCTCTGAAGAAGATCCTGGAAACCGACCGGCCATTGGTGGAATCGCTTGCCGAAGTCCTCATGGAGGCAGCGCGCTACTACGCTGCCGATCCGGCTGCCACCGGCTGCATGGTGCTGGAGGGCACGCGCAGCAACGATCCGCAGGCGCGTGATGCCGCCTGCGGCTTTCATGTTGCTGCGCAAGATTTTATTCGGAACAAGATTGCTGAACGTTATCCGCGCGAGGCGGACCAGTTGGCCGATTTCATCTGCACGACGATGGCCGGACTGTCAGCCAGTGCCCGCCATGGTCAAAGTCTGGACCGCCTGCTGGCTACCGCGCGGCTGGCCGGCATGGCGCTCGCCCAGACGCTTCGTGGCTGAACGTTCGACTTGCACCAGGAGTGGACGTTGGCCTGCTGTCATGCCACCTCGGGCGCCAGTCGAAGCCTGTGGCGGACAGCGCAGGCCGCATCGGGCGATCGCCACTGTGAAATGTCGTGACAGGCAGCGATCCGCGCCCAGGGCCTAGATGACCGGCGCGGCCTCGAACGATGCCACATTGACGGGCGCGCGCCATCTGCGCTGCGATGGCCGCGTCAACACCCGCGTCGCCACGTTGATCGAAATGTGGTTTTCGCAGAAATAGCCGGCTGCGGCCCGCGTGCCGAGCATCTCTTGCATGACCAGGCCGACCTCGACCTGCTCGGCACGAAGGCGGTTCGCCCTGGACTGCGCCGTGTGGCCGTGAGCCAGGTCCGTGGCCCTTCGATTGGCATCCATCATTGGGGCTCCAATTGGTATTCGCACTTATCCTATCCGCTTATGGCGCGTCACAGTACCAGAGCACATGCGCTTCCTGTGTGGGAAATGGAGTACAGGCGACATGCATCCTGGGCAACAATGTGGATCGCGGCTGGGTACAAACGCGTGGCAAAAAGCGGGTTGTACCGCACGCTTTGGGCGATGGCGATCGTGGAGCGATGGACTGATGTTGGCAGAAACGATTCCTGCCATACTCGACGTTTTAACCATATCGCCGGGTTCATGCCAACTGATGCCGGCGGCGGGATAATCCGCCAGCCAGGTTCAAGGAAGCGGCGCGGCAGCGCAGGCCTGGCTGCGCTGCCGGCATGGCGCCGGCCTAGGCGCCTGGACGAGGTGGCTCGTGCAGCCGCTGCACACCCTGCCGCAGCATGTTGTAGACGGCGGAGCCGTCGTGATACAGGAACAGGATGTCGGTCTTCTGCGGATCGCGCAGCAGCACCTGCTTGAGCGTTTCCATGTCTGGCTGGCTCAGGTCGTTGATGGAGTGCGTGGCCATCTGCTCGACGGTGCGGTAGTAGCGCGAGAACCAGCCCGAGCTCTTGGAGCCGAACGAATCGGACATGATGAGCAGGCGCCGGTCAGGCGCGGCCGGATTGGTGAAGCGCGAGACATCGTCCATTACCCGGGCATAATTCGGGAAGCCGGCGAATTCCGGGAAGCACGCGGAACCGAAACAGGCTTGCACATTGGCCGTCGCGAAATCAGGCTCGGCAACGTAACTGGCCAGGTGGACACCGGGGAACAGGTGGTTGACGTCCGAATTCATCCAGGTCGACTTGACGGGCCATGGTTGCTGGTGCGCCGGCGCCCGCCCCCAGAAGCGGGCAACGGTGAGGCGCGCAACCTCGCCCAGTCCCGGCCCGCTCCAGTGGAACCAGGTCTTGGGATAGATCGCATCGTCGCCGGCCATTGCACGCATCTGCTGCAACGGGTAAAAAATGCGTTCGCGTGCCATGGGACTGAGTGCAGGGTCCCTGAGCACCGTATCCACCGCCGTATCGGTGGCCGCGCAGCGCGGCTCCAGCCATTTCGGCGTATCACTGCTGTGCAAGACAGCCGCCGATGGCACGATCAGCACCGCCGGGTGCATGCCCATGCGTTCGAAATCGGCCATCATGCTGGTGAAGTATTCAGCCGTGCCCGGCGCCGGGCTCGGCCTGCCGCCGCAGACATTGGTGATGGCGGAGAACGGCGGCGCCGTGGTGCCGTGCGCTGCCAGGAACACCCGCCCATGGCGGCCGGCCGCCATCTGGATGGTCGGGAATTCGCGGAAGGCCTTGAAGCGCACCTGGTTATTGGCTTTCACCAGTGCGCCGCGCATGCCGAAGTGATCGTTGATCCAGGCATCGGTGCGCGTGGGCAGTTGCAGGAAATCCTCCCAGGAGGTCGGCAAACTGGGTGCCGGCGCCAGGTGGCGGTGTTCATCGTTATTGCCGGCGCCGCCACGCACCGAGGCCAGCATTGGCACGAACAGTACCGCCAGCAGACCGAGCTTGACGGCATTTCCGCGCAGGAGTTGGGAAACAGAGACCATGGTTCAGAAGCGGAAATAGATGAAGGGGTTGTAGGTGCCGGCGGCCAGGCTGACCACGCACAACGCGAAGCACAGCAGCAGGGCCGTCGTGCGCATCGGACGCCACAGCGCCGGCGCGCGCAGCACCGGCGTGCCGCGCCAGAGCGCCAGGAGCATGCCGACGGCGAGCGCCGTCATTGCCGAGCGGCCGAAATACATCTGCCACGGGTTGGCCACCGGGCCATGCGCCTCGCCCATGCCGAACATGGCGCCGATGTAACCCAGCGCATGCGGCAGGGTATCGGCGCGAAAGAACACCCAGCCCAGCATCACCATCAGCAGCGTCCAGGCTTGCGCCAGCAGGCCCGGCCAGCGTGCCAGCCGTGCGCCCAGGAAGGCGCGCTCGATAATCAGCAAGGCACCATGCCACACGCCCCAGACGATGAAGGTCCAGGCCGCGCCGTGCCACAGGCCGCACAGCAGGAACACCAGGCCCAGGTTGAAATACGTGCGCGCCGGCGAGACGCGATTGCCACCCAGTGGAATGTACAGGTAATCGCGGAACCAGCTCGACAGGCTGATATGCCAACGGCGCCAGAACTCCGTAATCGAGCGCGCCGAATACGGCCGGTCGAAGTTGATCGGATAACTGAACCCCAGCATGTGGCCGATGCCGATCGCCATATTGCTGTAGCCGGCAAAGTCGAACAGGATCTGGATCGAATAGCAGGCGATGCCGATCCAGGCTGCCGGCGCGGTCAATTCCGCTGCCGGCAGGCCGAACAGATGGTCGGCCGGGCCGGCCACGGTATTGGCGATCAGCACTTTTTGCGCGAGGCCGGTCAGGAATATCTGGATGCCCAGCCAGATGCGCGCATTGTCGACCGTGCGCCGCTCGATTTCATGGGCGATCTGGCTATAGCGGACGATGGGACCCGCCACGAGCTGGGGGAACATCGCCTTGTACATGGCGAAGTTCAGGAAGCTCGTCTGTACGGCGATATCGCGACGGTACACGTCGATCAGGTAGGAAATGCCCTGGAACGTGAAAAACGAGATTCCCAGCGGCAGTACTACTGCCGGAAAGTCGATAGGCCCATGAAACTTTTCCAGCACGGCGTTAACCATGCCGCCGAAAAAGCCCAGGTACTTATAGTAAAGCAGCATGCCGAGGTTGGCGGCAACGCCCAGCCACAGCCAGTGCTTGCGTGACGGCCCTTCGCTGCGGCTGATCATCTGACCGGCGCCATAATTGAGCAGCGCCGACAGCAACAACAGGGGTACGAAGCGTGGCTCGCCCCAGGCATAGAACAACAGGCTGCCGATCAGCAGCACTGCATTCTTCCATGGCAGCAAGTAATACAGCAACAGGAAACAGGGCAGGAAATAGAACAGGAAGATGATGGAACTAAAGACCATTAAGCAAACTCGTCAAGTATCAGCACAATGCCGTAACGATAGATTATATTCTAGAAACATTACAAAGTCGCAACATATAGTCGGCTCGGGCGAAAAAAAAACGGGCCAGAATTGGTGCCTGGTGCGCTGTTTGCAGACATCGTCCCGCGATGGCGGGGATGAACGGCGGCTACATTGCGCCAACATGGCCTTTGTTGGCATTTCGCCACAAAGCTGACCGCAACACCGCTGGTGCGGGAAGCCCATGTGCTTTGTAAGTCGGTCGAAAGCAATGGCAGTTCGCGCCGCCCCATGCCAGGCGGTCCGTGAGGACCACATAAACATTTTTGATCCGGGATTTATCCCTTATCATGACCACCGGAATTTTTTACGGTTTTCTACATGCGTATTGTCTCGAAACTGAATCACGCCATTCAGCGCGCTCCCAATCTGGCGACATTGGTGGTGGCGCTGGTGGTCCTCGCAATTTTCTTCCGCCTGCAAATTCTCAACCACTTCAATTATTTATCCGGCGACCGTTACGACGGCGTGATCCAGGTGGCCTTGCTGGAGCACTGGTTCAACGTGTTCACGGGCTGGTCGAACTGGCGCAGCCCGAACTATTTCTACCCGTATCCCAATATCCTGGGCTTTAACGAAGGCCAGTTCCTGTATGGCGCGATCTATTCGATATTCCGCACCCTGGGCATCGATGGATTCCTGGCCAATGAACTGGTCAACGTGGCAATCAAGGCGATCGGCTTTTTCGGCTTTATCGCCGCGGGGCGCCGCATATTGAAATTGCCGTTGGCCTGGGCTTTGCTGGGGGCGGCGATCTTCACCCTGAGCAATAACAGCTTTTTGCAGATGTCGCACGCGCAGCTGCTGTCGGTGGCATTCGCGCCGGTCGAGGCTGTGCTGATCTACGAAGCCATCGGCGCGCTGCTCGCCCATGATGCCCGGCGCCTGTTCAGGTTTGGCAGCATCGCCGGGGTGTTTTTCGCGGCCTGGCTGATCACCTGTCTCTACACTGCCTGGTTCTTTACCCTGTTTGCGATGGTCACGCTCGCCGTGCTGCTGCTGACGGCTGGCCGGCCGGGCCTTGCGCGCCTGTGGCAAGCCATCATGGCGAACAAGCTGGCGATCGCGGGGATCGCGATGGTTACCGGCCTGGCCCTGGTGCCGTTCGTCAGCGTTTACACAGGCGGCGTGTCCAGGCAGCGCGCCTGGAGCGAGATCCTGTTCTACCTGCCCAACCTGTGGGATACGGTCAACGTCAGTACCGGCAACCTGCTGTACGGAGGCGTCATCGAATACCTGCTGGCGCATTGCAGTCGCTGCCATTTCGGCAACGGCGAGATGGAAGCGGGCTTGTCGCCCGTGCTGCTGGCGCTGACCGGCATGTGCATGTTCAGTATCTTCCGCCGCAAGAGTGCGGCAGGGCTGGCCGAAAAGGCGGCCCTGGTCAGTATTGCCGCTGCCAGCCTCATTTTATGGGTGATGGCACTTCGTATCGATGGCCATAGTGCCTGGTTCCTTATCTACAAATTCTGGCCAGGCGGTAACGGGCTGCGTGTCGTCGCGCGTATTGCACTGCTGCTGGCGCTGCCAGCTACGGCGCTGGCTGTCTGGTACCTGTCGCGTTCGTCATGGCCGCCACTGGCGTTGCTGGCGATTGGCACCGTGCTGCTGGCCGAGCAGATCAATACCAGACCCATCACCACGCTGGACCGGCGCCTGATGCTGGAGCGTACGAGCGGGATTGCGGCGCCACCGGCCAGTTGCCGCGCATTCTTTACCACCGCTTCGCCCGATACCGTGGAGGGCGACGAGTCGTTCCCGGTAGGGGCGCTGTATCCGCACAACGTGGATGCGATGCTGATCGCCGAATATGTGCATCTGCCTACCATCAACGGCGTGGCGAGCTTCCATCCCGCCGACTGGAATTTTGGCTCGCCGGGCAGCCCCGACTACCTGCAACGGGTCAAGGTATTTGCCGATGCGCATAAACTGGAAGGCCTGTGCCAGCTGGACCTGAAGACCAGGCAATGGAACAGCCGGCCGGTCTTCGCCGCCACGAGCGAGCGGGTAGCCTACTGGGATCTCTCCAACGCCAGCGAGGCCATTCCGGCCGACAGCCTGCAGGGTTTCAGCCCGGCCCAGACGTTCGGACGCTGGAGCGAGGGCAAGGAAGCCAGTTTCAAGTACACGTTGCCGGACAGTGCGGGCAATGGGGACCTGACATTGCAGATTGTGCTGATCACCGCGTTGGTCAACGATCGCCACAGTCAGCGAATGCTCGTCTCCGTAAACGGCGGCGAAAAGCATGAGTTCGTTTTCAAGACCACCGCGCGTGCCAATGCCGAGCTGCGCCTGCCTGCCGCCAGGGAAGGCGTGATCAGGATGGAATTCCCGGATGCGATTTCACCCAAGGAGCTCGGTATCAATGCCGACACGCGACCGCTTGCCGCCGGCATCAAGTCCTTTGAAATCCGGCGTGCGATAAAGGCGGAATGAAAGGTCTCCAAGCATGTTCGTCTGTCGGCCTGACTGATCACAAGCGCCGGAACAACGGCGCCGGCCATTACGCGCTGTTGGCAGAAAGGAAAACCGCGGATGCCGTTTCACGCGCAGGCAATTTGCCGAGCTAGAGCAGCGCCTGCGCCGCTGCTCGCCACCGCACGCGCACGGCGCATCTCGCGCATCGTGCCCGATCCCGCACGGCAGCATGCTTGCTGGACTTTGCCTAGCCGCGACTCCGTTCAGGGCAAGCACGCTACTCATGACATTGCATCACCATGGGATCAGGTCTTGCCATAATTGCCTTTTGACCATATCGACTTGGGTTGCCAATGCCCTTTAAATTGTTTTTCCTTCCCGGCGCCCTCGGGCGAATGGATTTTTGGCTACCGGTTGCCGGGCTTGTGCGTCACCCTGCGGAAAAAATTCACTTCGGATGGCCCGGATTCGGTCCCACTCCGCCCGAGCATGATGTGAACGGTATTGACGACCTGGTCGGCAAGGTCGTTTCCAGGCTGGATGCGCCGTCGGCACTCGTCGCGCAATCGATGGGCGGCATCATTGCGATCCGGGTGGCGCTGGCCCGGCCGGACTTGGTAACGCACCTGATCCTTGCAGCAACGTCGGGCGGCATGGATATTACGGGACTGGGCGCGCAGGACTGGCGCCCGTTCGTGCGCAGCGACTATCCGGCGCTGCCTGACTGGTTCCTCGATTACCGCGAAGATCTCACGGAGCGCCTCCCCGAACTCCCCATGCCGGTATTGCTGCTCTGGGGGAATAGCGACCCCATCAGTCCGGTGAAGGTGGGGGAGAAGCTGGCCGCGTGCCTGCCACGGGCCGATCTGCGGATCTTCGACGGCGCGGATCACGACCTGGGCTACACGCACGCGGCACAGGTTGCGGCACTGATCGATCGGCACCTCGGATCGGCACCTGGATCGACCCATTTCAAGGAACCTCAAGTTCCGTAATGGCGCTCGCCGCGGAAGCGGCGGATCGGCACACGAGGGCAGGTGACCGGCACGGTGCCTTACACCTGGTGTGAGCCGGAGTCGGCGCCATCCACGGGCGTCAGCACATGGCCCGCTTGCCCCAGCAACGCAACCGCTTTGGGCATGTCGCCTCTCTTGAGCAGCAGATGATCGCCGTCGAAAGTCGATACGACGAACACCCCCAGTCCACCCTCCGACAACGGCCGCACGACCGACAGCACGATGCCGGTGGCGCCAAAGGCGAACGGGCCGACGAAACGCAGGCAGGTCCAGCCGCCTTCCTTCTGCATATCCTCCGGCACGCGTTCAGCCAGGCAGACGATGGACAGTTCGTGGGCCGAGCGGCTGATGGTCACGAAGCCGGTCCCATCGGCCCAGGCGGGAATGGCTGCGTTCGGCGCCAGACGGCAAACCGCGTATTCGCCTTCTGCCTGTTCCAGTTCGATCTGATGGATCTCTTTTTGCATACGTCCTCTGAAGATTTATTAAACGAAAAGTGAGACGGCGATGGTCCACATGACCATGGCAATCAGCGCATCGAGCATCCGCCATGCGGCAGGCCGGGCGAACAACCGGGTCAACCCGCGCGCGCCCAGCCCCAGGCTGGTAAACCACAGCACGGACGCTGCCATTGCGCCAGCGGTAAAGCTGATGCGGCCATCGCCCGATTGCTGCGCGCCGATTGCGCCGAGCAGCACCACCGTATCGAGCCAGGCGTGCGGATTCAACAGGCTGAGCGCCATGGCGGCACGGAAGACGGGCCCGCGACGAGGCAGGCTGCGTTCATCGCCCTGCACCAGCCGGGACTGGCCGCGCCACGCCGATACCGCAGCGCGCCGACCGTATTCGACAAGGAACAATGCGCCGCCGATGCGCACAACCTCCAGCAGCATTGGGCTCGAAGCGATGGCGCGACCGACACTGCCGGCGCCGAGCGCAATGAGCAGCACGTCGCAGCAGATGCAGGTGACGATGCACATTGCGACGTATCGGCGCTGCAGGGCCTGCCGCAGCAGGAAGGCATTTTGTGCACCGATGGCAACAATCAGGCCGCCGCCCATGGCCATGCCTTTGAAAAAAGCGCCGCTAAGCATCATTGCTCCCTTGCTGCAGAAAGGCCGAAGCTTAACGATCCTGAGTTGATTAGTATAATGAATGATGTTCATAAATCATTCACAGAACTTATCATGTGGGACTATCGTGGACTGGCAGCACTGACGGCGATCGTGGAAGAAGGCAATTTCGAGCGGGCCGCAATGGCTTTGTCCATCAGCCAGCCTGCGGTTTCGCACCGCCTGCGCGCGCTGGAACAATGGGCTGGCGAATTGCTGGTGATACGCAGCCAGCCGCCGCAGGCCACGCTCCGCGGTCAGCAGCTGATCGCGCATTTTCGCCAGGTGCAGCTGCTGGAGTCCGGCATGGAGGCTCAATTGCAGGCCCATACCCCGATGCCGCAACTGGCGATCGCAGTCAATGCGGACAGCGCGGCGACCTGGCTGCTCGATGCGCTGGCGCCGCTACTGAATGCGCCCGCGTGCCTGATCGACATACGGATCGACGATCAGGAGGAAACGCTGCGCCATCTGCGGGAGGGGCAGGTGATCGGCTGCATCACCAGTTCCGGCGACGCGGTCGCCGGCACGACCGTGGAAGCATTGGGCAACATGGCTTATCTTTGCGTGGCAACGCCGGCCTTCGTGCAGCGCTGGTTCGCGGATGGTGTGACCGCGTCCGCGACGGCGGTCGCGCCAGCCCTGGTGTACAACCGCAGCGACCGGCTGCATGAACGCTATCTTCGGCAGGCCGGACTGCCTCCCGGCGTGCCGAAGAACTATTTTCCGAGTGCCGAGGGTTTTGTGTCGTTCATCAAGGCCGGCCACGGTTATGGCATGGTGCCGGCGATCCAGGTTCGCCACGAACTGGAAGCGGGCACACTGGTGGAGCTGACGCCGCGAGAAGCGCTGGATGTGCCGCTTTACTGGCACCAATGGAATATACAAACCCTGACCACGCGTGCGTTGCGTACCGCCATTGTGGAAGCCGCGCAGCGTTGGCTCGGGAGGCACTGATCAATTCTGGTGGGTGAGACCAGCCTCGGCAAATCGTCGCCCTGCCGGGCATGGCGACGATTTTCAGTGCGGCTGGGCGCCTTTCCCAACCGGTTGCGAGACATCCGCCCGGCGAATCGCTCAGTCCCGCGCCTTGCCATGGCAGTGCGGGCACGACACCTCGTACACATACTCCGGCGCCAGTTGCTGGCGCGGCGTGACCACGGCGCGGCACGCGAAGCACTGCACGGTCTCGGTCGGCTGCAGCTGCGGGTTGAGCGCGGTGCGGTAGTCGAACACGAAGCAGTCGCCCGTGTAGTGCGCGCCGCCCACATCCTCGAAGTATTTCAGGATGCCGCCTTCGAGCTGGTAGACGTTGTCGTAGCCGATGTTCTGCATGTGGATCGCGGCCTTTTCGCAGCGGATGCCGCCGGTGCAGAACGTGACCACGGTCTTGCCTTCGAAGTCGGCCTTGTGCTCTTCGATCAGTTGCGGAAATTCGGTGAACTTCTTGATGCGGTAGTCGACCGTATTGTCGAACGTGCCCACGTCCACTTCGAAATCATTGCGGGTGTCCACCATCACCACCGGCTTGCCGTTGTCATCGTGGCCCGCGTCCAGCCAGCGCTTCAGGGTTTTTGCGTCCACGAACGGCGCGCGGCCTTCTTCCGGCTTGATCAGCGGCATGCGCATCGTGATGATCTCGGCCTTGATCTTCACCAGCATGCGCTTGTGCGACTGCTCGGTGGACAGGCTTTCCTTCGCTTCCAGGTCGGCCAGCCGGGCATCGGCGCGCACCCATGCCAGGTACTCGTCGATATTTTCGCGCGTGCCGGAGAGGAACATGTTGATGCCTTCGGGCGTCAGCAGGATCGTGCCCTTCAAGCCGAGGCGCTGCGTGATGTCCTGGTATTGCGGGCGCAGTTCTTCGAGGTTTTCCAGCGTGATGAACTTGTAGGCGGCGATGTTGACGAACAACGCCGGAGCGGCGCCGGCCTGGACGGGGGCGCCAAGAGTGCTAGCTTGCATAACGGATCAGGGAAGGAATAGCGGAACAGCCGACATTATAAGCGTATCGCTGCAAAGCCGGCGGCAACGCCCGGGCCGCCCCGTCGATGTTTTAGCTAAGCAACAGTCATGCCGCTGCGCGGCTTGTGCCGCAGCAGGAACGCCGCAAGGCCGGCGGCCGTCAGCAGCAGGGTCGATGGCTCCGGCACGGCTTGCCGCACGTCTTCCTGCAGCGACCAGTGCGCGTAAGTCATGAACGTGGAATTGGCCGCGTCGCCGATCACGGCGAAGGGAAGCAGCAGGTCGGCATATGGGCTGGCCGTATTGGTAAAGGCGGCGCCTTTCGCGAATACGCCGTTGACTTCAAACGCCGTGACGACGAAGCACAGCAGGGGATTCGTGCAGCCGTTGGTCAGGCCCGGATTGGCATCGTGCATACCCTGGAAGACCAGCCGGTCGAGGGCGCTGGAAGCGCCGAAAGTGGCAGCCAGGGAATCGAACGCCATGTTACCTTCCACCGGACGCGTGTCGGAGAACGACACGTCGTAGTGCTGGCCATCGTATTCGACACCCGTGGCACCCGTCAGGATACCGTTGGTAACGAGCAGGATCGGCCCGGCATGGGCGGTCAGTTGCATTCCCAGCAGCATGCCGCATGCCGCAAGGAGTTTCTTGGAAGTGGATTTCACGGCGGCTCCAGTGTGATACTTCATTAACTCATCAGTTAATGAATAAAGAGCAAGAATTGTACCAGAATGGAAATGTTAAGGGAAATCAATGCCATAGTTAAGGATGGCATTGATTCTGCTCAATGAAGTGTAAGATTTCTCGACAGGTATTGAAGTTTCCGTCCCTGTGCAACAGCCAGGTAAGGTGCTTCTGGATCAGGCATGCATCCGGGCAGCGCCGCTTCCATCACGCCGGCGCCGCGCGAGCAGGGCAGCGAGGCCGGCGCCAGCCAGCCACAGCGTGGACGGCTCTGGAACAACCTGGCGTTCTTCCTGCAGCGCCCAATGGGCATAAGTGACGATGGCCGAGTTGGCGGCATTGCCCAACACGGCATAAGGAATGATCGGGTCGAGGTAACGGGTCGAGGTATTGGTAAATGCTACGCCGGTCGCCAGGATCTGGTTAACGTCGAATGCCGTCACGACCAAGCATTTCACCGGGTTCGAGCAACCGTTCGTCAAGCCTGGCGACATGTCGTAAGCACCCTGGAACACGAACTGGTCCAGGACATCCATCGCACCCCAGGTCGCGGCGAGGTCATGAAACGCCAGGCTTCCCGCCGTCGGACGCGTATCGGAGAACGAAACGTCATAGTGCCGGCCCCCGAACTCGACGCCTTGGGCACCCATCAGCACGCCGTTCGTGACGAGCAGGATCGGGCTCGCGTGGGCTGTGGCATTCAGGCCCAGCAGGAAGCTGCCGGTGATGAGGATTTTTTTCGTTATGGGTCGCATCGTGGCTCCTGTTGGTTGGTTACCAACAGTTAAGCAAGCATAATGCCAGTGAAGAATCTTGATAAAAATCAAGGGTATGGTTGAGCTAGCGCATGTGTGAGGCTATCCTGTGTAAAGTTTCTCGACAGCGAGAAGTCATCTGGAGGGCAGGCGGGTCCGATATAATATTTGGCTTTCCAGTCAAATTTCCCAGACACTCAATGACGATGCAAAATACGAAACGCGCCCTGGTCACGGGCATTTCCGGCCAGGATGGCGCTTACCTGGCGCAGCTGTTGCTCGAGAAGGGCTATGAAGTCACCGGCACGTTCCGCCGCACCAGTTCCGTCAATTTCTGGCGCATCGAAGAACTGGGCATCCAGGATCACCCGAACCTGCACCTGGTGGAGCACGACCTGACCGACCTGTCGTCGTCGATCCGCCTGCTGCAGAATGGCCGCTTCCACGAGGTCTACAACCTGGCCGCGCAGAGCTTCGTCGGCGTGTCGTTCGAACAGCCGGTGACCACGGCCGAGATCACCGGCATCGGCGCCGTCAACCTGCTCGAGGCGATCCGCATCGTCGATCCGAAGATCCGTTTCTACCAGGCGTCCACGTCGGAAATGTTCGGCAAGGTGCAGGCGATTCCGCAAAAGGAAGACACGCCGTTCTACCCGCGCAGCCCGTATGGCGTGGCCAAGCTGTATGCCCACTGGATGACGGTGAACTACCGCGAATCCTATGGCATCTTCGGCTCGTCGGGCATCCTGTTCAACCACGAATCCCCGCTGCGCGGCCGCGAATTCGTGACGCGCAAGATCACCGATTCGGTCGCCAAGATCAAGCTGGGCAAGCTCGAGGTGCTGGAACTGGGCAACCTGGACGCCAAGCGCGACTGGGGCTTCGCCAAGGAATACGTGGAAGGCATGTGGCGCATCCTGCAGGCCGACCAGCCCGATACCTATGTGCTGGCAACGAACCGCACCGAGACCGTGCGCGATTTCGTGACGATGGCTTTCAAGGCGGTCGATATCGCGATCGAATGGCAGGGCAGCGGCGAAAGCGAAACGGGCCATGACGCGCAAAACGGCAAGGTGCTGGTGCGCATCAGCCCGAAATTCTACCGTCCGGCCGAAGTGGAACTGCTGATCGGCGATGCGTCGAAGGCACGCAAGGAACTGGGCTGGGAACCGAAGACCACGCTCGAAGAGCTGTGCCAGATGATGGTCGACGCCGACCTGCGCCGCAATACCGCCGGCTTCTCGTTCTGACGGCCGCCTCCGCTGCCCCCGGCCTGCCCCGGGCCTCGCGGCGGTAAAGGGCACCGGATCCGGTGTCCTTTCGTTACGATTCTATTTTTGGCAATCATGCGGAGGCCACATCGGTGCCCGCCGGCTTTCGCCACTTCCGCCCGGCCTGTAAAATGGCACCTTCCGCTGCCCCATTTCCATGAGCCCCATGAGCACCAGTACCGTCTACCAGCCCGTCACTCTTCCCGTGATCTTGCCAGATGAACCGGCAGCGCCACCCGGCCCCGATTTCGTCCACCTGCGGGTGCACTCGGAATACTCGATCGTCGACGGCCTGGTGCGTATCGACGATCTGGTGAAAGCCGCGGCAAAGGACAAGCAGGGTGCGCTGGCCATTACCGACCTGTCGAACCTGTTCGGCATGGTCAAGTTCTACAAGACCGCGCGCGGCAAGGGCGTCAAGCCCGTGATCGGCTGCGACGTGTGGATCACCAACGACGACAACCGCGAAAAACCGTGCCGCCTGTTGCTGCTGGCGAAGAACCGCGTGGGCTACCTGCAGCTGTGCGAGCTGCTGTCGATGGCATGGCTGACGAACCAGTACAAGGGCCGCGCCGAGCTGCGCACCGAATGGCTGCAGGCGCTGAAGGACCAGACGTATGACGTGATGCCCGGCGAAAGCGGCGCCGACGGCCTGATCGTGCTGTCCGGCGCGCAGTTCGGCGACATCGGCTGCGCGATCGACAACGGCAACCTGGAACTGGCCGAACGGAACGCGCAAAAGTGGTCGGCGATCTTCCCCGGTCACTTCTATATCGAGATCCAGCGCGCCGGCCAGCCCAACCAGGAGGCGCAGGTGCGCCAGTCGGTGGCGCTGGCGGCCAAGCTGCGCCTGCCGGTGGTGGCCACGCACCCGGTGCAGTTCATGTCGCAGGCCGAGCACATCGCGCACGAGGCGCGCATCTGTATCGCCGAAGGCGAGATGATCGCCAACGCGAAACGGCCGAAACGCTTCAACGAGCAGATGCGCTTCCTCACGCAGGAAGAGATGGCGATCCTGTTCGAAGACCTGCCGGCCGCACTGACCAACTCCGTGGAAATCGCCAGGCGCTGCAACGTCACGCTCACGCTGGGCAAGCCGCAGCTGCCGAACTTCCCCACGCCGGGCATGACGATTGACGAATTCCTGGTCGCCGAAACGAAGAAGGGCCTGGAGAAACGCCTCGAACACCTGTACCCGGACCCGGTGCAGCGCGAAAAGCAGCGGCCCCGCTACGAGGAGCGGCTCGAGTTCGAGAACAATACGATCATCAACATGAAGTTCCCGGGCTACTTCCTGATCGTGGCCGAGTTCATCCAGTGGGCCAAGGATAACGGCGTGCCCGTCGGCCCGGGCCGGGGTTCCGGTGCGGGTTCGCTGGTCGCCTACTGCCTCCTGATCACCGACCTGGACCCGCTGCGCTACAACCTGCTGTTCGAGCGTTTCCTGAACCCGGAACGGGTATCGATGCCCGACTTCGACATCGACTTCTGCCAGGAAGGCCGCGACCGCGTGATCCAGCACGTGAAGGAGCTGTACGGCAAGGAGGCGGTGTCGCAGATCGCCACGTTCGGCACGATGGCGGCGAAGGGCGCGATCCGCGACGTGGGCCGCGTGCTCGATTTCGGCTACAACTTCTGCGACGGCATTTCCAAGCTGATCCCGTTCAAGCCGGGCAAGCCGGTGACGATCGCCGATGCGATCGACGAGGAACCGCTGCTCAAGGAGCGCCTCGAGAACGAGGAAGAAGTGCGCCAGCTGCTCGACCTCGCCCAGCAGGTGGAAGGCATCACCCGCAACATCGGCATGCACGCCGGTGGCGTGCTGATCGCGCCGGGCAAGCTGACCGATTTCTGCCCGCTGTACACGCAGGGCGGCGACGGCGGCGTGGTGTCGCAGTACGACAAGGACGACGTGGAGGCCGTGGGCCTCGTGAAGTTCGACTTCCTGGGCCTGACCACGCTGACGATCCTCGACCGCGCGGTGAACTACATCCGCGAACTCGATCCGGCGATGAAGGATTTCGACCTGGCCTCGCTGCCGCTGGACGACCGCGGCTCGTACGACCTGCTGACCAAGGCCAAGACCGTGGCCGTGTTCCAGCTGGAGTCGCGCGGCATGCAGGGCATGCTGAAGGATGCGCGCCCCGACCGCTTCGAGGACATCATCGCGCTGGTGGCACTGTACCGCCCGGGCCCGATGGACCTGATCCCCGACTTCTGCAAGCGCAAGCACGGCGAAAAGTTCGATTACCCGGACCCGCGCACCGAGGGCATCCTGTCCGAGACCTACGGCATCATGGTCTACCAGGAGCAGGTGATGCAGATGGCGCAGATCATCGGCGGCTACTCGCTGGGCGGCGCCGATATGCTGCGCCGCGCGATGGGCAAGAAGAAGGCCGAGGAGATGGCCGAGCACCGCGAGATCTTCCGCAAGGGTGCCGGCGAGCGCGGGCTGACCACCGAGAAGGCCGACGAGATCTTCGACCTGATGGAAAAGTTCGCGGGCTACGGCTTCAACAAGTCGCACGCCGCCGCCTACGCGCTGCTGTCCTACCATACCGCGTACCTGAAGCAGCACCACACGGCCGCGTTCATGGCGGCCAACATGTCGCTGACGATGGACGACACGGAAAAGGTCAAGATCCTGGTCGAGGATTCGATCGAGGTGTGCGGCCTGAAGATCCTGCCGCCGGACATCAACCTGTCGGCCTACCGCTTCCGCCCGGACGGCCCGGCGCCGTCGGTCACCGGCAAGAAGGTGACCAATATCCGCTACGGCCTGGGGGCGTGAAGGGCGCCGGCCAGAACGCGATCGAGGCGATCATCGCCGCGCGCGAGGCCGATGGCCCGTTCGTCAGCCTGTTCGACTTCTGCAAGCGCGTGGACAAGCGCCAGATCAACCGCCGCACGATCGAGGCGCTGATCCGCGCCGGCGCGTTCGACTGTTTCGGGGTTGACCGTTCGGTGCTGTTCGCCTCGGTCGCCTTCGCGATGGAGTGCGCCGAGCAGGAACTGAAGGCGGCCAACCAGGTGAGCCTGTTCGGCGGCGACGACAGCGACCTGGTCGCGCCACCGGAGTATGTGCAGGCCACCGCGTGGACCGACCGCCAGAAGCTGGCCGAGGAAAAGATCGCGCTGGGCTTTTATTTGTCGGGCCACATGTTCGACTCGTATGCGGGCGAGGCGCGGCGTTTTGCGCGCACCAAGCTGTCCGAACTGGAGCCGTCGCGCGAACCGCGCATGATGTGCGGCGTGATCACCGGCATCCGCACGCAGATGACGCAGCGCGGCAAGATCCTCATCGTCACCCTGGACGACAAGAGCGCCGTGGTCGAAGTCACCGTCTACAACGAGATCTTCGAGGCCAACAAGAAGGCGTTCAAGGAAGACGAATTCCTGGCCGTGACCGGCAAGGTGTCGGAAGACCGCTTCACCGGCGGCCTGCGCATCTCGGCCGAGAAGGTGTACGACATCGTTTCGGCCCGCCTGCAGTTCGGCCGGCAGATGGGCTGGCTGCTGCCGGGCGCCGTGCCGCCCGCCAAGCTGCAGGAAGTGCTGGCCCCGCACCGCGACGACTACGGCCTGCCGGTGCAGATGCGGATCAAGCCGCAAGGCATCGACTGCACGATGCAGCTGGGCGACGACTGGCGCGTGGCGCCATCGGACGAACTCACGCTGGCGCTGGAGCAGGTGCTGGGGGCGAAGGAAGTGGCGGTGGAGTACTAAAAACCAAAAGCCAGAAAAACAGGGACAGACCCTGTTTTCTGGGAAATAAAATTGGGACCGATTGAAATTGGGGACGGACCCTGTTTTTCAGGAAATTTCCTGAAAAACAGGGTCCGTCCCTATTTTTAGATGCCGCGCGGCGCGCGCACCGCCGCCACCAGGTTCCGCACGAACGCCTTCATGTCGAACCGGTTGTCGAACGCATCGAGCGCGCGGTGGGCCATCTGCGCCGTGTAGGGGGCGTCGTCCAGCAGCCGCGCGATGGCGGCGCGCATCGCGGCGGCGTCGCCCTGCGGCACCAGCACCGCCTCGTTGCCGTCGCTGACATAATCCTCGACCGTCAGCGTGCGCGTGATCACGGTGGCCTTGTTGAAGGCCATCGCCTGCAGCAGCACCATCTGGCCGGCCGAGATGTCGGCCACGCCCAGCGGCACCACCACGAAGCGGGCGTTCTTCAACTGTTCGACATAGTCGCCGTCGTAGCAGTTGCGCAAGACCTTGACATTGGGCGGGATCGCCAGCCCGGCCAGCGGCTTGTCGTTGTCGCACACCACGTGCAGGTCGATCGGCAGCCCGGTCACCGCCTCGAACAGCGTGGCGTAATCGCGGCCGGAGCGGCCGGCCGTCAGGATATACGGCGAGTTCGACGCTTCCGGCAATTCCTCGCGGCCGTGGATGTGCGTGCCGTGCGGGATGTAGAACACCTCGGTGCGGCCGTTCGCGAACAGCTCGCTGTAACGCTCGCGTTCCTTTTTCGAGTGGCAGATCACCTTGTCGACGAACGACATCACGAAGCGGAAGTACATCAGCCGCAGGCGGTTCAGCAGTGGATGCCTGCGCGGCGTGAGGATGAAGCCCAGCAGCACGATCTGCGTGCGGCGCGAGAACAGGGCGCGCAGCGGCGCGAAGATCAGCACCTCGATATCCGAACCCAGCACCACCGCTTCGGGATGCGTGCGGCTGGTGACCAGCGAGCGGATGCCGGCACGCAGCGCGAACCAGGCCAGCTTCGGCCAGCCGACGAACAGCAGTTTCAGGCGCGAGTGGTAGCGGAAGCGCACGTCGTCCGCGAACAGCCGGTAGTCGACGCCGAGTTCCTTCAGACCGAGGGCGAACGGCGAACGCGTGCCGTCCTTGGTATAGGTGGGGAAGAAGTGGATCACGGCAGGCCCTGTCGCGGTGAGTTTGACAAAGAGGAGTTACCAATTATACAAGGATAACCCCGCGATCTTTCCGCGGCCATGGCCGGCTGTTGCGCCAGCACAGCACAGCACGGGCGCAGGCGGGGGATGCCGCCGGTGCACGACGTGCTTACATGTGCTTACATGTCTTACATGTCTTTCAGGCTGGTGATCGCATAGCCCTTGGTGCCGAGCTGCTCGGACAGGTGTTCGATGTGGAAGTCCGGCAGGGTATCGGCTTCGTCGTCGACTTCCAGCGCCTTGGCGTCCGGCTCCCAGTCGGTATTGATCGCCTCTTGCGGAATTGGCTTTCCTTCCGGCACAGCCAGATAGGAAAAGATGCCATCGTGTTCAGGTCGTCGGTAGATGTCCAGGCGCATTGCGGTTCCTCCTTGTGGTTGTTCAGTGGCCAGCTTGGCAGTACCCGCGTGCAAGATCAGTTCGGTACCGCACATGCCGCCGTTTTCCGACCGATTGTACTCCGCGCCCGGACGACCGGTAGTTCCGGATGCCGGGGCGTCGCCTCGCCTCCGGCCCCAACCGCGATGGCGCCTTATCCGCCCGATCTGGCCATCCGTTTTGCCAGCTCCTTCAGGCCCGCCGCGGCCTGGGTGGTGCCGTCCGTGGCGCGTTGCAGCACCACTTTCCGGTTCGAGGTCGCCTGGTCGCGCTGGTTCTCGCGGTGCCACAGGTGATAGACCTCGGTGGCGAATGCGCCATCCTTGCGCAGCACGCCGGCGTTGAACAGCCGTACCACCAGGTCCGAATCCTCGTGGCCCCAGCCGGTAAAGCTTTCGTCGAAGCCGTTCACGCGATCGAGATCGCCGCGCCAGACGGCGAGGTTGCAACTCTTGATGCGGCGCCAGGTGAACTTGCGCCGCTCGCGCCCCAGGTCCGGCAATATCAGCACCGTCTGCAGGAACTTGTTGAAGTGGCCGCCCAGGCGCAGGCGCAGCCGCTCGATGGCGCCGAGGCGCTGCAGGTCGATACGGGAAGCGAGCAGGGTGTTGGTGTATTGCTCCGACACCAGCACGCGGCTGCCGGACACGAGGAAGCCGCGCCGTGCCAGCTTGCGGTGCTGCGAAACAAAGTTTCTTGCCGGGATGCAGTCGCCGTCCAGGAAAACGATGTAGTCGCCGCTGGCGGCCAGCGTGCCCAGGTTGCGCACGCGCGCGGCGCGAAAGCCTTCGTCGGGCTGCCACACGTGCCGCAGCGGCACCGGCGAACGGGCGCGCAGGGCTTCCACGCAGTCCCGTGTGTTGTCCGTGGAGCCGTCATCAGCGATAATGATTTCGAAATGCGGGTCATCCTGCGCAAAGCAGGCTTCGATCACGGCCGTCAGCGCGTCCGGGCGGTTATAGGTCGTGACAATGACAGAAATTTTTGACGCTGGTTGCATGTAGTCGGCGCGCCCAACAAGAACATTGATGAATAAAACTTTAGCCAGGCACCCCGATGTAACCGGTATCACCGCTTTTGCAGTCAACTGCCTGGTCTTCCTCCTGCCCTTCCTGACCCTGATCACCAACGCCGGCGTTGGCCTGTGCAGCTTTTGCTTCCTGCTGGCGGCGATCTGGTGCCACAGGCGCGGGCTGCCGGAGTTCCGGCGCCATCTTAACGATATCCGCGGCGTTTTGACAGCCTTCGTGCTTGCCTTCCTGTTAGCAGGTGTTACCGTGCTGCTGCACGAAGGCATCAGCATGCGCAATTGGGAAAAGCCCAGCCGCATGCTGTTTGCCATCACCGCGCTGATCGTGGTGCTGGCCTTGCGGCCCGCCCGCAAGGCGCTGTGGTGGGGCCTGATCGGCGGCGCCGTGGCCGGCGCCTGCGTGGCCGGCTACCAGCGCTGGGTGCTGGGCATCGATCGCCCGGGCGGATTGATGAACGCCATCACGTTCGGCGATATCGTACTGTGCATGGGCCTGATGTGCCTGGCGGCGGTGCTCGATTTCCGCGGCCGGCAGCGGCTCTGGCCGGCGCTGGGCGTGGTTGCCGGCCTCGTCGGCATGGTGGCCACCGGCACGCGCGGCGGCTGGGTGGCGATCATTTTCTCGGCGCTGCTGTTCCTGAAATACGGCCACTTCCTGCGCGGCAGGTTCGCCAAGGCCGCGGCCGTGCTGGTGGCGGTGCTGATGATCGGTGCCTATTTCGTGCCGCAGACGGGCGTCAGCGAACGGCTGGGGCAGGGCGTGGGCGATGTGCAGGCCTATTACACGGGCGGCAGCGCCTTCACGAACGTGGGTGTGCGGCTCGAGTTGTGGAAGGGCGCCATGATGCTGGCCGCGCGCCATCCGTGGATGCCCACCGGCCAGGAACAGGTCAAGGCCGAGCTGGGCGAACTGGTCGCAGCGGGCACGCTGCAGCCATTCGTGCTCGAGGCCGAACATTTCCATAACGACGCGCTGCAGATGCTCGTGTATGGCGGCATACCGGGCCTGTTATGCTGGTTCGGCACGCTCCTGCTGCCGTTCGCGTTCTTCCTGCGCATGCTGCACTCGCATCGATCGGCGCCGCCGGGGCTGGTGTCCGCGGCGCTGGCGGGGCTGCTGCTCGTGCTGAGCTACTTCAGTTTCGGGCTGACGGAAGTCATTTTCTATTCCACGCGCAGCGCGATGTTCTATGCGCTGATGCTGTTCGTGCTGATGGGCCTGTGCCTGAACGCCAGGGAAGGAAAGCAGTGATGCCTTCGAGTTTGCCGCGGATCCTGATCATCTCGCCCAACTGGATCGGCGACGCCGTGATGGCGCAGCCGCTGCTGCAGCGGCTGCGCGCCATGCATCCCGGCCGCCCGATCGACGTGCTGGCACCGCCGCCGGTGGCGCCCGTGTGGCGCCAGATGCGGGAGGTCGACGACGTCATCCAGACCACGTTCCGCCACGGCGCGCTGCAGCTGCGCGAACGCTGGCGCCTGGCGCGCGAACTGAAGCGCCGCGGCTATGCCGAAGCCTATGTGCTGCCGAACACGCTGAAGTATGCGCTGATCCCCTGGCTGGCCGGCATTGCCCGCCGGATCGGCTACAAGGGCGAAAGCCGGTATGGCCTGATCAACGTGATGCACCATGACGACGTGCCGCCGCGCCCGATGGTGCCGTTCTATGCGGCGCTGGCCAATGCGCCGGAAGCGCCGCTCGCACCCGCGCCGCGGCCCGCGCTGCAGGTGACACCGGAGCAGGCCGCCGCCGCGTGCGTGAAGGCGGGCCTGGCGGCCGGGCGGCCGCTGGTGGTGTTTGCCCCGGGCGCCGAGTTCGGCTCGGCCAAGCGCTGGCCGCCGGGCCATTTCGCCGCGCTGGCGCAGGCCATCGTGGCGCACGTGCCGCTGGCACAGGTGGCGCTGCTGGGTTCGCCCAAGGACCGCGCCGTGTGCGACGAGATCGTCGCGGCCTTGCAGGACACCGCGGCCGCGCCCGCCGTGTCGAACGTGGCCGGCCAGACCAGCCTGGCGGAAGCGGTGGCGCTGATCGGCCACAGCGCCGCCGTTGTCAGCAACGATTCCGGCCTGCTGCACGTGGCCTCCAGCCTGGACCGCCCGGTGGTGGCCATCTACGGGCCCACCGACCCGGACCACGCGCCGCCGTTTTCCACCGTGGCGGCGGCGCTGTCGCTGCGGCTCGACTGTTCGCCATGCCGCCAGCGCGAATGCCCGCTGGGCCACCACGACTGCATGCGCAAGCTCGACGCCGCGCTGGTGTGGCACACGCTGCAACCGATGCTGCCGGCCGCCGTGCCGGCCTGACCGGGCCGGGAGAGGGCGATGAAGCGGCAGCCGATCACCTTCTGGACCACGCTGTTCGTGACCCTGGTGTGCGTGGCACTGGTGGCGCTGGATATCGAACGCAGCTGGGCGGCACGCAAGGTGTTGCTGGAACAGACCGAGCGCAACGCCACCAACCTGGCGCGCGCGATGAGCGGGCAGGCCGACGATACGCTACGCGGTGCCGACACCACGCTGGCGGACCTGGAGGAGCGCATCGAGACCGACGGCACCGGCCCGCGCGAATTGCGCCGGCTCAATGGACTGATGGCCAGCCACGTGCGCGCGCTGCGGCAGCTGAACGGGCTGTCGTTCTACGATGAAACGGGGCGGCGCCTCGTCAGTTTCCTGCCGCAGCCGCACCGCGAGGCCAGCATCACCGACCGCGATTACTTCACGTATCACCAGCGGCGGGCGGATGACGGCCTCCATATCGGCAAGCCCGTCGCCAGCCGGCTCACGGGGGCATGGGTGATCCCGCTGTCGCGCCGCATCGACAAGCCGGACGGCAGCTTCGGCGGCGTGGTCGTGGCCACGATCGACATGAGGTACTTCCGCGACTTCTACGCCGGTTTCGACATCGGCCGCCATGGCGCCGTGGCGCTGCTGTCGAACGACGGCACGTTGCTGGTGCGCCGGCCGTACCGGCAGGAAGCCATCGGTACCAGCATCGTCCGGACGCCGCTGTATGCCGCCTATACGCGGGTGGCGAGGACCGGCATCGGCGAATTCCGCTCGTCCCAGGATGGCCAGGTACGCCTGAACAGCTACCGCCCGCTGCAGCATTACCCGCTGTTCGTCACGGCCGCGCTGTCGAAGGAAGAAGTGCTGGCCTACTGGTGGCGCGATACGCTGATCCGCACGGCCGGCGTGCTGTCGCTGGCGGCGCTGCTGGCGCTGTTCGGACAACGCCTGGTCCGCCAGATGCGCCGGCGGCTGCAGGCGGAGCAGGAACTGCGCGAGGCCCGCGATGCGCTGGCGGACCTGAACGCCACGCTGGAAAAGCTGGCGCTGCAGGACGGCCTGACGGGCCTGGCCAACCGCCGCCAGTTCGACCTGTCGCTGGGCACCGAGCTCAGCCGCGCGGCGCGGCAAGCCACGCCGCTGGGACTGGCAATGATCGACGTGGACCACTTCAAGGCCTACAACGACCATTACGGGCACAGCGCCGGCGACGATTGCCTGCGCGCCGTGGCGCGCGCGATCCGCCAGCACACGCCGAAGCGGGCAGGGGACCTGGCCGCGCGCTATGGCGGCGAGGAGATGACGGTGCTGCTGCCCAACACCGACGAGGCGGGTACCGGGGCGGTGGCCGAAAAGATGCGCGAGGCGGTGGAAGCACTGCGGCTGCCGCACGCGGGCAGCCCGCTGGGCATCGTCACCATCAGCGGCGGCGTGGCGGCGATCGTGCCGCGCCGCGGCGACGACCGGGCCGGGGTGCTGGTGGAACACGCCGACCGGGCGCTGTATGCCGCCAAGGACGCGGGCCGCAACCGCGTGCTGCGGCACGAAGACGCCGCGGCAGGCTGAAGTCCGGCTTACTCCACCATCAAGGTCAGTTGCAGTTCCCATGGCCAGATCCTGCGCCGGCCTACCGCTTCGCGCTGCACCACGATGGCGGCGGACAGGCCGTCGTCGATGCAGGCGGTCAGCTCTTCCACGCGCGCAAGGATTTCGGCGCGCCTGTCGGGATCGTTTTCCCACAGCAGCGCTTCCCAGCAGGCCATGACGGATGCCCGCTCGACCATCACTTCCGGGTGGTTGAACAGCCAGCGCACGAACGGCATCGCGTCGATGCGCTCCTCCCACAGTTCGCCATAGTTGTCCAGGTACTCGCGTGCCGCTTCCGGCAGCGTCGTATCGTCGGGGTGCCACATGACCAAAGGCGCGGGGGATGGATTGCCGGCCAGGATTTCGGCGATGTAGGGATTGGTCGCGAAGCCCCGCCGCAGCGCCGTGGCGGCGGCCACCCGGCGATCGCTCCGCAGGTGGGCCAGCGCCAGTTCGTACCAGTAGGGCGGGTATGTGCCGGCGTGCTGCGCCAGCACGTCGACGGCGCGGTCGAACCCCTCGGCGCCGCCCCACAAGTTGGCACGCAGCGCCGCGGAGCCGAGCAGGTAGCGCACGCCCTGGTTGTCGTTGGGGTTACGCAGCAGCATCTGCTCCATCAGTGCGGCGCCGTCCTTGTGTCGGCGCAGGCGCACATAGGCCAGCACGGCCACGTGCATCAGCCGCAGGTAGGCGCGGTTGTCGATATTGAGCCACTCGATGCGGCCGACGAAGCCCTCCGGGATCAGCCGGTTGGCCATGCCCAGGCCCAGCAGCGCGGCATCGAGCGACTTCTTCGGCTTGCCCTGGCGGTTCCAGTGGAAGGCGATCTGCGTATGGGCATCGATGAAATCCGGCGCTTCGGCCAGCAGGCCCTGCAGTGCCGCCAGGTATTTCGTTTCGCTCAACCGGCCTGTTTCGTGCTGGTCGAGGATGTCGTTGAAGCGGCCCAGCAGGGCGCCGTATTTCTCTTCGGTGTAGCCGAATTCGCCCGATTCGGCATTGGTTGCTTCGAATTCCAGTGGCATTTGGGGGGCGAGCGAAATTATTGGTGACGCCGCATGATATCAGTATCATCCGGCAAGTCTCGCCCGGTATCGCCTCCGGCAGGGTGCCGATGCCGGTCGGACAGGTGGTGGAAGCGGCGCAAAACAAGGCCGCACATCGCGATTGCCCACCGCCCGCATGTCAAACGCCTGTCACAAATAGCGCCTACCTTGCAAGTCTCGCGCTCCGAACCGGAGCCCGACGATCGTGCAACTGAACAGTTGAGTTGCCTTTCCCGAGGCCCGCCAGATGCCGCACTCCAGTGTTTGACGTGCCAACCCGTTTGTGAAATTTCACTTGATGAGGTATGCCATGTTCCTGTTTTCCCAGTCCGTTACGCCAGCAGTCCGTACTCACCTGAACGCACAGGCCGCATTCCTGAACGACGTGTCGAAATCGCTGTCGCGCTCCTTCCAGGAAATGTGCCAGCTCAACATCCAGCTTGGCCAGACGCTGCTCGAAGAAAGCACCATTGTCGGCCACCAGCTGCTGTCGACCGACCGGCCAAGCGACCTGATTTCGGTAACGGCGGCACGCGCGCAGCCCGCGGCAGAAAAACTGCGCGTGTACCAGCAACATCTCTCGCGGGTTGCCGCGGATTCGCAGGTCGACTTTACCCACGTCGCCGAGCAACATGTGCAGGAAACGTCCCGTACCGCACGCGCGCTGGCTGACCAGGTGGCACGCTCGGCCGCTGAAGAGACCGATCGCAGTGTCCGGCACCAGGAAGAATCGCTGAAAAACTTCCGTGATCCGTTCGAACACGGCAAGTCGTCGGAACGCGGCAACGGCGGCACGTATCGCGGCAGCATGCAGGCCGCCGGCGAAGGTTCGCAGGGCAGCGCGCAGGTCGACATCGACGGCGAACACGGTTCGTTCAAGGCCAATGTGCAGGGCGGCCAGTCGTCGCAAAACTCGCAGGGCGGCAAGCCGGGCAAGTCGTCATGATTTGACTTTGCCCTGACCGTTTGATCCGGTCGTGGGGCACCGGATGTGCGGCCGGCCGGGCCCGGCTTGCCGTACATCCTTTTGCTTTCGTCTGCCTCATTGAGCGGCAGCAGGATGGCGGCAGTTTTTTCGAAGCCTATTCGTCATCATGCGACGCGGCATGGTGCAACGTCATTGCAGGAGGCTGCCATGCTTCTCGAGCGACGCAACGATGTCGAAACCGCCTGGACCATCCAGCGCGCGGTCCGGATCGAACAGCAGGAAGGCGCCGTCAAGGCATGGACCTATCTCGCAGTGCGCGGCATTTCGACGAATGCCATTTGCCGAGTACTGGGACTCCATGGAGGCGTACCGTTGCGAAGGGCTTTCGAATGTCATGCCATGGACGACTTGTAATGACGTCGTGGAATCGCATACCAGCTTGTACCATGCTTATTTGTAAATATTCTATTCCAGCTCTTTGCTTTATTGGCAACTCTTGCTAAGTTATCGTGGTCCGGCAGCCCATCCATTTAACCAAGGAGCAAGAATGACGAACATGAAGAAGATCGGAGCAGCACTGGCCATGGCATGCGCCGCAGTAGCCGCGCAAGCGGAAGATATCAGCCTGCCGGTGAGCGGCATCGAAGTCATCGAGGGTGCCGGCGCATTCAGCCGCCTAATCACCGGCAACCATTCCGGCGACACATTCACCGACACGTATGCATTCGACGTGACCGATGCATCGTCCTTTACGGCCAACCTGTATTCGAACGCCGGCAACGCCAAGGTGGGCCTGGACATCACCGGCTTCAGCCTGTACGCCGGCGACGGCACGCTGGTGAGCAGCGGCACGCAGGTCGCCACCGGCAAGTTCGATCACTGGAGCCTGGACCTGTCCAAGGTAGCCCCGGCTGCCGATTATTATGTCGCGGTAAGCGGCAAGGTCGTGTCGCAGGCCGCCGGCACGTACAGCGGGCTGGTCGCCGTCACAGCCATCCCGCCGGTACCGGAGCCTGCCACCTATGGCATGCTGCTGGGCGGCATGGCACTGCTGGGCGTCGCCGCGCGCCGCCGTTCGCAGCAAAAGTAAGGAACCGGAAAGGCCACCCGCGCGAGCCTGCCCACACCGGGCTACCGGACGGCGCGCGGGTTGCTACATCAAGATCACGTCGTACTGCTCCTGGTGATACGACGTCTCCACCTGCAATGAAATCTTCTTGCCGATGAAATCGCCCAGCATCGCCAGATGCTGCGATTCCTCTTCCAGGAACAGGTCGACCACTTCCTGCGAAGCGAGGATGCGGAATTCGCGCGGGTTGAACTGCTTGGCTTCGCGCAGCAGCTCGCGCAGGATTTCGTAGCAGATCGTGCGCGACGTTTTGACCTGCCCCTTGCCGCTGCAGGCGGGGCAGGGCTCGCACAGGATGTGGGCCAGCGATTCGCGGGTGCGCTTGCGCGTCATCTCGACCAGGCCCAGCGCCGAGAAGTTGCTGACGGAGACCTTGGTGCGGTCGCGCGACAGTGCCTTCTTCAGTTCGGCCAGCACGGCATTGCGGTGCTCGGCGTTTTCCATGTCGATGAAATCGAGGATGATGATGCCGCCCAGGTTGCGCAGGCGCAGCTGGCGCGCGATCGCGTGCGCCGCTTCCAGGTTGGTCTTGAAGATCGTGTCGGCGAAATTGCGCCCGCCCACGTAGCCGCCGGTGTTGACGTCGATCGTGGTCATCGCCTCGGTCTGGTCGACGATCAGGTAGCCGCCGGATTTCAGGTCCACGCGGCGGCCCAGCGCGCGCTGGATTTCCTCTTCCACGCCATACAGGTCGAACAGCGGCCGCTCGCCGGTGTAGTGGTGCATGCGTGGCAGCACGCTGGGCGTGTAGGTCTTGCCGAATTCGGTGAGGCCGATGAAGTTCTCGCGCGAATCGACCTGGATGGTGGCGGTATCTTCGTGTACGAAGTCGCGCAGCACGCGCTGGGCCAGCGACAGATCCTGGTGCAGCAGGCTGGTCGGCGGCCGCGTGCGGGCGCCGTGCGTGATCGTGGCCCACGTCTTGCGCAGGTATTCGATATCGGCGGCCAGGTCGCCGTCGCCCGCGTCCTCGGCCTGCGTGCGCACGATAAAGCCGCCTTTTTCTTCCTTCGGCAGCAGTTTCTGCATGCGTGAGCGCAGCGCCTCGCGTTCGGATTCCTTTTCGATCTTCTGCGAGATGCCGATATGCGAATCCTGCGGCAGGTACACCAGCATGCGGCCTGCGATCGAAATCTGGGTCGACAGGCGGGCGCCCTTGGTGCCGATCGGATCCTTGATCACCTGCACCGTCAGCACCTGGCCGTCGAACAGCAGCTTCTCGATCGGCGTCGGGGTGGCGGCGGTGCCGTCGTGCGGGCGTGCTTCCCAGATATCGGCCACGTGCAGGAAGGCGGCGCGTTCCAGACCGATGTCGATGAACGCCGACTGCATGCCGGGCAGCACGCGCACCACCTTGCCGGCGTAGACATTGCCGGCCAGGCCGCGCGTGAGCGTGCGCTCGATGTGCAGTTCCTGCACGGCGCCCTGCAGCACCAGCGCCACGCGGGTTTCCTGCGGCGTGATGTTGATGAGGATATCTTCGCTCATGGCAGCCTCAGGCCCGCGCGGCGCAGGATATCGGCTGTTTCGAACAGCGGCAGGCCCATGATGCCGGAGTGGCTGCCTTCGATATGCTCGATGAACATGGCGGCCAGCCCCTGGATGCCGTAGCCGCCGGCCTTGTCGTAGGGTTCGGTGGTGGCGCAGTAAGCCTGGATGTCGCCCGGCTTCAGCGTTGCGAAGCGCACCTGCGATATCTGCGTGAAGCTGTCCGCGAAGTCGTGCGTGCGCACCGCCACGGTGGTCAGCACCTGGTGCGTGCGGCCCGACAGCTGGCGCAGCATCGCTTCCGCTTCGGCCTTGCCGGCAGGCTTGCCGAGGATGGCCCCGTCGATCGCCACCGTGGTATCGGCCGACAGCACGGGGCGGGGTTTCAGGTGGCGGCGGCGGCACAGGTCGAACGCGAAGTCCGCCTTTTCATTGGCCACGCGGCGCACATAGGCTTCCACCGGTTCGTCCGGCAATACTTCCTCGGTCACATCCGGCCCGCGCGGTCCGTCGCTGCGCAGCAGCATCAATTCGAATTCGACGCCGATCTGGCGCAGCAGCTCGCGGCGCCGCGGACTTTTTGAAGCGAGGTAGATTTTGCGTTCGACCAGTTTCATCGTTGTTCTTATGGTGATCCGGCTTCCCGGCGAATACCGGGAGGACTACACCCGATGATACGGGTGGTTCTGGGTGATTGTCCATGCACGGTAGAGCTGCTCGGCCAGCATCACGCGCACCACCCCATGCGGCAGCGTCATGCTGGAAATGCGGATCAGCCCTTCGGCTTTCGCCTTCAGGCCGGGATCGAGGCCATCGGCGCCGCCGATCAGGAAGGCCGTGTCGCGGCCATCCTGCTGCCACAACTCGAGCTGCTGCGACAGGCCGACGCTGGTGAGATCCCGGCCCCTCTCGTCGAGCGCGATGATGCGCACCGATTTCGGCAGCGCGGCCTCGATGCGTTCGCGTTCGAGCGCCATCGCGGTGGCGGCGGTCTTGCTGCCGGACCGCTCGACGGGCTTGATTTCCTTCAGCACGATGCGCAGCTCGGGCGGCATGCGTTTCACGTATTCGGCGAAACCCGTCTCGATCCACGCGGGCATCTTGTGCCCCACGGCAGCGATGATCAGCTGCATGAGTTCTCCAAGTTCTACCCCGCCTTACTCTTCCGCGGCCGGCTTGCGAATCCGCTTGATCACGGTCTTGGCAGGCGCGCCCGGTTCCTTGGCCTTGGCTTCCTTGGCGGCCCTGGCCGATGCCACGGATGCCTTCGGCGCGGCAACCTTCACCTTCTTGCCTTCCGGTACTTCGAGCTTCGGCGCGGCCTTCTTCACGGCGGCTTTCTTGGCCACGGCACCCGCGGCGGCGGCGGCTTTTGCCGTGCCGGGCTTGCGGGCGGCAGGGGCTTTCTTCTCGATCACCGGTTCCGCGGCCTTGGCGGCCTTGGTCGCGGCCAGGTGGCCGGCCTTCTTCTTCGGCGCGGCTTCGAGCGCTTCGGCAGCCTTGCCTTCGGTCGATGCCTTGCGCTTGGCGGCGCCCAGCTTCACCGGCTTCTCGCCCCAGATTTCCTCCAGGCGGTAGTAGGCGCGGATCGGCGCCTGCATGATGTGGACGATCATGTCGCCCAGGTCGACCAGCACCCATTCGCCCGTATCTTCGCCTTCGATGCCGATGACGTCGCCGCCGGCTTCCTTGACCTTGTCACGCACGGAAGAGGCCAGGGCGCGCGTCTGGCGGTTCGAGGTACCGGAGGCGATGCAGATGCGGTCGAACAGGGCTGTCAGACCGGTGGTGTCGTATACGACGATTTCCTGGCCTTTGACATCTTCCAGGGCGTCGACGACGAGGGCTTGCAGTTTTTTGATATCCATTCAGTTTTACTTCTTATAAAGATTATGTTGTCGAATATAGTCTAGCACCGGTGCCGATATCGGCGAGCCGCTATCGTGCTTGAAGTTTCCGGCCGCCAGCAATTCGCGGAGGCGGGTGGATGAGATGTCCACCGCCATGTCGGGTGCGATACAGGTTTGCCCGGCCGGACGGCTGCACAGCCGTTCCGCCGGCACGAGGCGATTGCGGAATTCGGCCGCCACCGCGGCGGGGATGTCCGGCCCGTCGAGCGTGAAGCCGGGGCGGGCCGCCACGCACAGGTGTGCCAGCCCGAACAGGTCATGCCAGTCGTGCCATGTGTCCAGCCGCTGCAGCTGGTCGGCACCCATCAGGAAACACAGCGAAACTTCCGGCCCCAGTTCGGCGCGCAGCGCGCGCAGCGTTTCGACCGTGTAGGTGGGCCGGCCACGTTCGATTTCCTGGCGGTCGATCACCACGCGGCAGGGCAGCGCCGCGAAAGCCAGCGCCGCCATGTCCGCGCGCTGCTCCGGCGTTGCCACCAGGCTGCTTTTTTGCCACGGCACGGTGGGAATCACGCGCAGCTCGCTCGCGCCCAGCAATCGCGCGAACGTGGCGCCGAGCGCCACGTGGCCATTGTGCACGGGATCGAAGCTGCCGCCCAGCAGCAATACACAAGTAGACTGCGAGGCAGACCGCGAGGCAGGATACGAACCGGTCACGCCAGCCAGTCGCGGTGCGGCAGGAAATCGGTGGTCAGCGCCGCCTCGGGCGTGCCATCCGCGGGGTGCCAGTCGTAACGCCATTTCACGATCGGCGGCATCGACATCAGGATCGCCTCGGTGCGCCCGCCCGACTGCAGGCCGAACAGCGTGCCGCGGTCGAACACGAGGTTGAATTCCACGTAGCGGCCGCGCCGGTAAGCCTGGAAATCGCGCTCCCGCTCACCGTAAGGGGTGTCCTTGCGGTTCTGCAGGATCGGCAGGTAGGCGCCAAGGAAACCGTCGCCGACGCTCTGTACCATCGCGAAGCTGGTGTCGAAATCGCGCTCGTTGAAGTCGTCGAAGAAGATGCCGCCCACGCCGCGCGCTTCCTGGCGATGCTTCAGGTAAAAGTACTCGTCGCACCACTTCTTGAAGCGGGGGTGCAGGTCGTCGCCGAACGGCGCCAGCATGTCGCGGCAGCTGCGATGGAAGTGGCGCGTATCGGCCTCGTTGCCGTAGTAGGGCGTGAGATCCATGCCACCGCCGAACCACCACACCGGCGTGCCGTCCTCGGTGGAAGTCGAGAAGAAGCGCACGTTCATGTGCACCGTGGGCGCGTACGGATTGCGCGGATGCAGCACGAGCGAGACGCCCATCGCTTCCCATGCGCGGCCGCCGATGCCGGGCCGGTGCGCCGCCGCGGAAGGCGGCAGCTTCGCGCCCGTCACGTGCGAGAAGTTGCAGCCGCCCCGTTCCAGCACATCCCCATCCTCGATCAGGCGCGAGATGCCGCCGCCGCCTTCGGGGCGCTGCCAGGCATCGCGCAGGAACGGCTGGCCGTCGGCCACCTCGAGCGCGGCAACGATGCGCTCCTGCAGGCCGATCAGCCAGGCCTTGACGGCTTCCGGGTTTGGCGTCGTCATCGCGCTCAATGCTTCAGGCCGCGCCAGCCGATATCGCGGCGGTACTGCATGCCGTCGAAGTGAATCTTCTCCAGCGTTTCATAGGCCTGCTTCTGCGCCAGCTTGACCGAGTCGCCCAGGCCCACCACGCACAGCACGCGCCCGCCCGAGGTGACCAGGTGGCCATCCACTTCCGCGGTGCCGGCATGGAACGTGACCGCTTCCGGCGTTTCCGCCGGAATGCCGTCGATGGCGTTGCCCTTGACCGGATCTTCCGGATAGCCGGCGGCGGCCAGCACCACGCCGACAGCGGTGCGGCGGTCCCATTCCAGGCCCACGGCATCGAGCGTGCCGTTGACGGCATGTTCCATCACGCCCACCAGGTCGGTCTTCAGGCGCGCCATGATCGGCTGCGTTTCCGGATCGCCCATGCGGCAGTTGAATTCCAGCGTCTTCGGGTTGCCGGCGGCGTCGATCATCAGGCCCGCGTACAGGAAGCCGGAGAACGGGATGCCGTCCTTCGCCATGCCGGCGATGGTGGGATTGATGATCTCGCGCATCACGCGGGCATGCATCGCCGGCGTCACGATCGGTGCCGGCGAGTAGGCTCCCATGCCGCCCGTGTTCGGGCCCTGGTCGTTGTCGAGCAGGCGCTTGTGATCCTGGCTGGTGGCCAGCGGCAGCACGTTCTTGCCATCGCACATGACGATGAACGAGGCTTCCTCGCCGGCCAGGAATTCCTCGATGACGATGCGCGCGCCGGCATCGCCGAAGCGGTTGTCCGACAGCATGTGTTCCACCGCCTGGTGCGCCTCGTCGAGGCTCATGGCCACGACCACGCCCTTGCCGGCGGCCAGGCCGTCGGCCTTGATCACGATCGGCGCGCCCTTGGCATCGATGTAGGCATGCGCCTGGGCCGCGTCGCTGAAGGTTTCGTACTCGGCGGTGGGAATGCCGTGCCGCTTCATGAATGCCTTGGCGAAGTCCTTCGACGATTCCAGTTGCGCCGCTTCCCTGGTAGGGCCGAACACCTTCAGGCCGCGCGCACGGAACAGGTTGACGATGCCGCCGGCGAGCGGCGTTTCCGGGCCCACCACGGTCAGCGCGATGTGCTCCCGGATCACGAATTCGGCCAGCGTGTTCAAGTCCGTGATCGGCAGGTTCTGCAGGCGCGAGTCACGCGCCGTGCCGCCGTTGCCGGGTGCGACGTAGACGATCTGCACCCGTTCCGATTGGGCCAATTTCCAGGCCAGCGCATGCTCGCGGCCGCCGGAGCCGACTACCAGAATTTTCATAGGGATCTTCGGTTAGTTTTTCAGGAAGCTGTTTCCGGATGCACGGACAAGGCACGTACAAGACATGCACAGAACACGCACAAGATACGCTCGAATACACGCATCCGGAAAGAACCTCGGAGACTGAAACAGCGGCCCGCGGGCCGCTGCTGCATCATGCTTCTCGATGAATCGTCGATGCCGGCCAGGACCGGCGTCATCGATGACGCGGCGTTGCGCTGCCGCTTACTCTTCGATGATGGCGTTGGAGTAGACCTCCTGGGTATCGTCCAGGTTCTCCAGCGCGTCCAGCAGCTTTTGCATTTTCACGGCCTCGTCGCCGGTAAACACGGTTTCGGTGGCGGGCTTCATCACGATCTCGGCCACCTCGGCCTTGAAGCCGGCCTTGTCCAGTGCATCCTTGACGGCGGCGAAATCGTGCGGGGCGCACAGCACCTCGAAGCCGCCTTCTTCGTCGGCCACGATGTCTTCCGCGCCCGCTTCGAGCGCCGCTTCCATCAGCGATGCCTCGTCGGTGCCGGGAGCGAACAGGAACTGGCCGCAATGCTTGAACAGGAACGACACGGAGTTTTCCGTGCCCATGTTGCCGCCGAATTTGCTGAACGCGTGGCGGACTTCTGCCACAGTGCGCACGCGGTTGTCGGTCATGCAGTCGACGATGATCGCCGCGCCGCCGATGCCGTAACCTTCGTAGCGGACTTCTTCGTAGCTGGCGCCGTCTTCGCCGCCGGTGCCGCGCGTGATCGCGCGTTGCACGTTATCCTTCGGCATGTTGGCGTCGGCCGCCTTGTCGATGGCAAGGCGCAGGCGTGGGTTGGAGGCGATCTCGCCGCCGCCCATGCGGGCGGCAACGGTGATTTCCTTGATCAGGCGCGTCCAGATCTTGCCACGTTTCGCGTCCGTTGCAGCCTTTTTGTGCTTGATGTTGGCCCATTTGCTGTGTCCAGCCATGTTCGGTCTTCCTTGGAGGGTATGCAATCGAGGGCGGTATTCTAACATACCGCCCCCTGCCGATTGCGCCGCCGCGGGCCGGGCCGCCGGGCGGTCAGCCCGTGAACAGCGTGTATTCGATGCCGTTCTGGATCTGGCCGATGACAGCCGCCTGGTTTTCCGGGCTTTCGGAGAAATCGAGAAGGATCTGTTCGCGGCTCACGCCGTTTTCCAGCGCCGCGATCCAGAAGTTGTAGCCGTCCTGGTCGAATGGACGATGCAGCGCGTTCAGGTACAGATTTTTCACGAACGAATCGTTGCTCGAGTTGGCGCCGTACAGGCTTGCCCACTCGGGGCTGCCCGTGAAGCCGGCCGCCATGCCTTGCCAGCTGTTGCCGGTGTCGGCCGCGTGGATCCACCAGCCGAGCCCGTCTTCATCGGGCGTGCGGTTCAGCGCTGCCTGGTAGAGGCGGAACATCTTGCCGGCATTGCCGTCGATGTCGAATGCGATGGCCCCGTCGGAAAAGGCCAGTCGCTCGATCTGGGCCAGCGTGTCGGACTGGCCGCCGGCCGCGATCGTGGCCACGCCGGCGGGCAGGTTGCCGGACATTGCGACCGTGTAATCGCCGCGTGCCCCGGTATAGATGGCGGTATCGAAGTTTCCGCCGCCGTTCAGGCTGTTCGTGCCCGCGCCGCCGAGGAGGAAATCGGCGCCTGAGCCGCCGTTCAACAGGTCGTTGCCGTTGCCGCCGTCGAGCCAGTCGCCGATGTAGTCGGGGGTATTGCCCGTGATCGTGCCGGGAGTTTCATATTCGCCACTGTTCAGGCTGTCGTTGCCATCGAGGCCGATCAGCCTGTCGCGGCCGCCTTGGCCATACATGATGTCGCTTGCGTCGCCGCCGGTCAGCACGTCATTGGCGGCCGTGCCGCCCTGGAATGTTGGTTCTGCCATAATAATTTCCTCGTGTTAATAACATTTTTACATTATCTAGACTACAACGAAACGGCTGGGTTGTCGATGATTGGCTTTCAACTGTGCAGTATCTTTTGTATCGAGCTGTAAGCAAAGCCGGGCCGACCGGCACCGGCGGTTTCCCCTTACAATGTTTCGATGGACAAAACCATAACGCCCCCGGCCGCGTCTTACCTGGGCGGGCTGATGCTCGCCGTCGGCGGCGCCGTGCTGTTTTCCGCCAAGGCCGTGATCGCCAAGCTGCTGTACCGCTACCACATCGATGCCGTGACACTGATCGCATTCCGCATGATCTTCTCGCTGCCCGTGTTTGCCGCCGTGGCGCTGTGGACGATGCGCGGCGCGGCGCCGCTGTCGACCGGCGACCGCTGGCGCATCGTCGGGCTCGGCCTGGTCGGCTATTACCTGTCCAGCTTCCTCGATTTCCTTGGCCTGCAATACATCACCGTGGGCCTCGAACGGCTGATCCTGTTCTTGACGCCCACCTTCGTGCTGCTGATCTCGGCCACCTGGCTGCGCCAGCACATCGGGCGGCTGCAGTGGATGGCGCTGGCCGTGTCGTATGCCGGCATCGTGTTCGTCTTCGTGCACGACCTGCGGGGCGGTGGCTCGAACGTGCTGGTCGGCTCCTCGCTGGTGCTGGGGTCCGCCGCGGCCTATGCGGCCTACCTGCTGCTGTCGGGCGAGATGGTCAAGCGCCTCGGCCCGCTGCGGCTGGTGGCGTATGCGATGTGCGTGTCCAGCGCGGCCTGCATCGGCCAGTATTTCCTGCTGCGGCCCGTCGCGGGGCTGATCCAGCCGCTGCCGGTCTATGGCCTGTCGCTGGCGAACGGCCTGCTGTGCACGGTGGCGCCGGTCTTCATGACGATGACCGCGGTGCAGCGCATCGGCGCCGGCGCGGCTTCGCAGGCCGGCATGATCGGCCCCGTTTCCACGCTGTTCCTCGGCGCCGTCATCCTGGCCGAACCGGTCACGAGCTGGCAGCTGGCCGGCACGGCGCTGGTGCTGGCCGGGATCTACCTGCTTTCCCATGCAAAACCCAACAATGGATAACGAGATGATTGCTGCCCCCCGCATCGCCCTGATCGCCCACGACAGGAAGAAGGACGACATGATCGCGCTGGCCGGCGAATACGCGGCCTTCCTGCGCCGGTGCACCTTGACGGCCACCGGCACCACCGGCGGCCGGCTGATCAGCGAGCTGGGGCTGGCGGTCGACTGCAAGCATTCCGGCCCGCTGGGCGGCGACCTGCAGATCGGCGCGCTGCTGGTGGAAGACAGGATCGACGCGGTGATCTTCCTGCGCGACCCGATGACGCCGCAGCCGCACGAACCGGACATCAATGCCCTGGTGCGTGCCTGCGACGTGCACAACGTGGCGTGCGCCACCAATGTCGCGACGGCCCACCTGGTGCTGTCGCAACTGCGGGATAATGGCCCCGCGCTCAACGAGGAGGTGTGATGAACAAGGCGGCAACGACCAAGGCGATCCGGATGAGCCGCACCGGCGGTCCGGAAGTAATGGAATACGTGGATGTCGAGGTGGGCGCGCCGGGCCCCGGCGAAGCCACCGTGAAGCACGAGGCGATCGGCGTCAATTTCATCGACGTGTATTTTCGCACCGGCCTGTACCCGCAGCCGCTGCCGAACGGCCTGGGCATGGAAGGCGCGGGCACGGTGGAGGCGGTGGGCGAGGGCGTCACGCACGTGCAGGTGGGCGACCGCGTGGCCTATGCCGGCCGCCCCAACGGTGCCTATGCGCAGGTGCGCAACGTGCCGGCCAGCCTGCTGGTGGTGCTGCCCACCCAGATCGCGTTCGACACGGCGGCGGCGATGATGCTGCAGGGGATGACGGCGCAATACCTGCTGCACCGCACCGCCCACCTGAAGCCGGGCGACACGGTGCTGTGGCACGCGGCGGCCGGCGGCGTGGGGCTGATCGCCTGCCAGTGGGCGAAAGTGATGGGCGTGAACCTGATCGGCACCGTGGGTTCGGACGAGAAGGCGGCGCTGGCGATCGAGCACGGTGCCGCGCACGTGATCAATTACCGGCGCGAGAATTTCACCGAAAAGGTGAAGGAACTGACGGGCGGCGAGGGCGTTTCCGTGGTCTACGACTCGATCGGCCAGGATACCTTCTACGGCTCGCTCGATTGCCTGGCGCCGCTGGGGCTGATGGTCAGCTTCGGCAACGCGTCCGGCCCGGTGCCGGCGTTCGCGCCCTCCGAACTGCAGTCGCGCGGCTCGCTGTTCCTCACGCGGCCCACGATGATGCACTACACGGCGAAACGGGAAGACCTGGAAGCCACGGCCCGCTCGCTGTTCGGCGTGGTGGCCAGCGGCGAAGTGAAGATCGCCATCAACCAGCGCTACCACCTGCCCGATGCGGCCCAGGCCCACATCGACCTGGAGTCGCGCAATACCACCGGCTCGTCGATCCTGGTGCCGCGCTGACATGGACCAGCATCGAGACGAGCCGCCGGTGAGCACGCCTGACGGCGAAGACGACGGCAACCCGAAGTTCGGCCGCCTGCTGGCCGTGCTGCTGCTGGCGCTGGTGCTGGTGGTCCTGATCACCTTTGCCAGCGAGGCCTTGTTCACCTGACCTGTCAGTCGAGCCTGGACGGGCCGGCAATCCGGTCCGTTCCCGGTTTTACTCCAGTTTCAGGTCCACCTGCTTCGCCTTGCCGTTCTCGCCCGGGAAGCCGCTGAAGGCGCTTTGCACCAGCAGCGGCATCACGGCCGGAGTCGACTGCCGGCGGCTGGTGTTCTGCACCGTCACGTCGTACAGCTTCTTGCCGGCGTTGTCGGCGATCGACACGTTCAGCTTGCGTTCGTAGTTGTGCCGGATCACTTCGCGGTATTCGGTCGGGCCGTACATCCACGGGTCGTAATACGGGCGGAAGCCATAGTAGCGGTAGCGGTAACGCGACGGGTAGAAGCCGCCGCGGTACGGCCAGCCGCCGTATATGCCGCCCCAGTACGGGCCGCTGGCCCAGAACGGATCGTAGGCCTGCAGCACGCGCGTGGGCCGGTCGATGGTCGAGAAGGCCATGTCCACACGCAGCTTCGCCGCATCCGGCGAGCCGGCCTGGGCGAAGCCCAGCTTGTTCAGCTCGGTTGCCACCAGGCCCTGGTAGCTGCGGTATTCCAGCGTATCCTCGCTCGGCGCCGGCGTATCGAACACATAAGTCTTGTCCTGCAACGCCGCCGGCCACTGGTGGAACACCGTGACATCGCTGCGGATGGTCGTCGCGCACCCGCCGAGCAGGAGACTGCCTGCCGCAACCAGGATCGCCAAGCATTTCATGATCTACTCCCAGAAAAAAGTATTTCCCCACGTTCAGTGTATGACCGGCCGCGTTGCATCGTCTAATTATTACAGAATGTTACGGCCACGCGAAAAGCTGAAACGAATGCGGACAATCGGGCTGGAAATCGGGCGGATATCAACGCAGTATTGGTAAAATAACCTTTTGTCCGCAACGAAGGTATTGGCGCCATGAGAACCGACAGCCCGCAGACGATCTACCGCAAGGATTACATCCCGCCCAGCTACCTCGTCGAAACGGTGGAACTGGGCTTCGACCTCGACCCCGCACGCACGATCGTCGCCAACCGGATCACGCTGCGCCACAATCCCGAGAGCAAGGGATCGAAGAACGAGCGCGACATCGTCCTGCACGGCGAGGACATCGAGCTGGTGGCGATCCGGCTGAATGGCGCCGAGCTGAACCCTGGCCAGTACATACTGGGGGCGAATACGCTGACGATCAAGAAGGCACCGCCCAATGTTGTGCTGGAAATCGAAAGCACCTGCGCGCCGGAAAAAAACACCACGCTGTCGGGCCTGTACGTGTCGAACGGCAGTTTTTATACGCAATGCGAGGCGGAAGGTTTCCGTCGCATCACCTTCTTCCCGGACCGTCCGGACGTGATGGCGAAATTCACCGTCATGCTGCGTGCCGACAAGGAAAAATACCCGGTGCTGCTGTCGAACGGCAACCTGGTCGAACAGGGCGACCTCGATGACGGCCGCCATTATGCCAAGTGGGAAGACCCGTTCAGGAAGCCTTCCTACCTGTTCGCGCTGGTGGCCGCCAGGCTGGTCTGCCAGGAAGAAACGTTCAAGCTGGCCGACGGCCGCGAGGCGCTGCTGCAGGTGTGGGTCGAAGAGGGCAACCTCGACAAGACCGACTACGCGATGCAGTCGCTGAAGAACTCGATCCGCTGGGACGAGGAACGCTGGAACCTGGAACTGGACCTCGACCGCTTCATGATCGTCGCCGTGGGCGACTTCAACATGGGCGCGATGGAAAACAAGGGCCTGAACATCTTCAACACCAAGTTCGTGCTGGCCAATCCGGCCACCGCCACGGACGTGGACTACGCCGGCATCGAAGCCGTGGTCGGCCACGAGTATTTCCACAACTGGACCGGCAACCGCGTCACGTGCCGCGACTGGTTCCAGCTGTCGCTGAAGGAAGGCCTGACGGTGTTCCGCGACCAGGAATTCTCGGCCGACATGATCGGCACCGACAGCGGCCGTGCCGTGACCCGCATCGACCAGGTGCGCACGCTGCGCCAGGCGCAGTTCCCGGAAGACGCCGGCCCGATGGCGCACCCGGTGCGCCCCGACTCGTTCGTCGAGATCAATAATTTCTACACGGTGACCGTGTATGAAAAGGGCGCCGAGGTGGTACGCATGTACCAGACCCTGCTGGGCCGCGACGGATTCCGCAAGGGCATGGACCTGTACTTCGCGCGGCACGACGAACAGGCCGTCACGTGCGACGATTTCCGCGCCGCGATGGCCGATGCGAACAACCGCGACCTGGCACAGTTCGAACGCTGGTACAGCCAGGCCGGCACGCCGGTCGTCACGGCCAGCGGCGAGTACGACGCCGCGACGCAGCGCTACGTGCTGACGCTGGCGCAACGCTGCCCGCCGACGCCGGGCCAGCCGGAAAAACTGCCGTTCCACATCCCCGTCGCCGTCGGCCTGCTGTCGGGCAGCGGCAGCGACCTGCCGCTGAACCCGGATGGCGACACCACCGTGGTGCTGGAACTGACCGAAGCGCGGCAGGTCTTCACGTTCGACGGCATTCCCGCGGCGCCGATCCCGTCGCTGCTGCGCGATTTCTCCGCGCCGGTGGTCCTCGAATACCCGTACACGGACGAGGAACTGCTGCACCTGTTCCGCCATGACAGCGATCCGGTCAACCGCTGGGAAGCGGGCCAGCGCCTGGCGATGGCCCGGCTGCTGAAGCTGACCGCCGCCGTGCAGGCCGGCGAAGCGCTCGACCTGGACTACACGTTCGTTGCCGCCCAGCGCGCGCTGCTGCTGGACGATACGCTCGATGCGGCGTTCCGCGAACAGGCGCTGATCCTGCCGTCCGAATCGGTGATCGCGGACCAGATGGAAATCGTCGACCCGCAGGCGATCCACCAGGCGCGCCAGTTCATGCGCAGGACGATCGCCGTGATCCTGCGCACCGAGCTGCTGAATGCCATCGCCGCCAACCAGACGCCGGGCGAGTACAGCCCCGACGCCGTGTCGGCCGGCAAGCGCGGCCTGAAGAACCTGGCGCTGGGTTACCTGCTGGCCGCGCCGGACGCCTTCACCCTCGACCTGGCGCGCCGCCAGTTCGATGAAGCCACCAACATGACGGACCGCGCCGCGGCACTGGTGGCGCTGATCCACAGCGGCGCCGATGTCGAAGAGCCGCTGCAGGCCTTCTACGACCAGTTCAAGGGCGAGGCGCTGGTGGTCGACAAGTGGTTCGCGATGCAGGCCAGCGCGCCGACCACGGATGTGGCGCGCGTGCGCGAACTGATGCAGCATCCGGCCTTCACGCTGCGCACGCCGAACCGCGCGCGCAGCCTGCTGTTCAGCTTCGCCAACGCCAATCCTTCGCAGTTCCATGCGAAGGACGGCAGCGGCTACGAATTCTGGGCCGAGCACGTGGCCAAGCTCGATGCGCTCAATCCGCAGGTGGCGTCGCGCTTCGCCCGCAGCATGGACCGCTGGCGCCGCTATGCGCCCGAACTGCAGGCGAACATGCGCCGCGGCCTGGAGCAGGTGGCCGGCGCCACCAAGCTGTCGAACGACGTGATGGAAGTCGTCTCGAAAGCGCTGGCGAATTAAAAGAACCGTATTCAAAAACCGAGTCAACCAAGGGAATCCATGAAACGTATCAGCCTCACCCAATACCTCGTCGAGGAACAGCGCGAGCACAACACCATTCCGGCCGAACTGCGCCTGCTGATCGAGGTGGTCTCGCGTGCATGCAAGACGATCGCCCACTCGGTGGGCAAGGGCGCCCTGGGCGACGTGCTGGGCGCGCTCGAAACCGAGAACGTGCAGGGCGAAGTGCAGAAGAAGCTCGATGTGATCAGCAACGAGATCCTGCTGGAGGCGAACGAGTGGGGCGGCCACCTGGCCGCGATGGCGTCGGAAGAGATGGAATCGATCCACCTGATCCCGAACCGCTATCCGAAGGGCGAATACATGCTGGTGTTCGATCCGCTGGACGGCTCGTCGAACATCGACGTCAACGTCTCGATCGGCACCATCTTCTCGGTGCTGAAGGCGCCGGAAGGCATGACCACGCCGACCGAGGAGGATTTCCTGCAGCCCGGCACGAAACAGGTCGCCGCAGGCTACGCCGTATACGGCCCGCAGACCATGCTGGTGCTGACCACCGGCAATGGCGTGAACTGCTTCACGCTGGACCGCGAAATGGGTTCGTGGGTGCTCACGCAGCGCAACATGCAGATCCCCACAACGACGAAGGAATTCGCGATCAACATGTCGAACCAGCGTCACTGGCAGCCGCCGGTGCAGCGCTACATCGGCGAACTGCTGGCCGGCAGCACCGGCCCGCGCGGTGCCGACTTCAACATGCGCTGGATCGCCTCGATGGTGGCCGATGTGCATCGCATCCTGAACCGCGGCGGCATCTTCATGTACCCGGCCGACGTGCGCGACCCGAGCAAGCCCGGCAAGCTGCGCCTGATGTACGAAGCGAACCCGATGGCGTTCATCGTCGAACAGGCCGGCGGCATGGCTACCGACGGCAAGCACCGCATCCTCGACATCGTGCCGACCGCGCTGCACCAGCGGGTGCCCGTGTTCCTGGGCTCGCGCGACGAGGTGGCGGTGGTGACCGGCTATCACCATGAAGGCACCGCCTGATTTTCAAGGCAGCGCGTTTCAAGGTATTGCGGAATATTTCCGAAAGAGACCCTAGTCAACCGTAAAAACGGTTGCTATAATGTGGCCTCTTTCGCAGCGGTTCATCCAAAGCGGCAAGAAGGCTAGACAGGTTTCCAGGTTTAGCCGCTGTAGCTCAGTCGGTAGAGCAGCGCATTCGTAATGCGAAGGTCACCAGTTCGATTCCGGTCAGCGGCACCAAGATTGGCAGTAAAGCAGAGGGTTACATGCTTCGGCGTGTAACCCTTTTTGCTTTTCAGCGGCGCCTCACCATGTAGGCGCCAACTCCCTGCGCTCCGCGTCGCTTGGCGCTGATTGGCGCCATTATACTCGGCAGTCTGGATGGCCTGTCCGCATCCTCACCCCCACCATGGCCGCCATGACGAAGCTGCGGCGCTTGCCGCGATCGCGCGCGATTTTCGCGGCACGCCGTCATCGGCTCCGTTCCACGGTTTCGATAGCCATATCTTCATTATCGCGCGCAGCATCGCCGTCGCGTCACAAAATACATTTTTGCAATGTTTATTGCCGATAAAGTACATTCCTGAACTTCCGCAGAAACATTTAATTTGCTAATATGCAAATCCCTGCGGTGCCGGGACAAGTCGTTGCGACGTGTGATGATGCGCCGCAGGAAATATGTCGCAAATATCCACTCGCAGTGACTTTTAGTGAGAAATGCGCGGGTGGAGTCCATTACAATGTCCTCCGTTTACCTGCTAAGCAGGCTCATCAGTATCCGGAGGAGACGTGTCACCCCCGGTCCATGACGCGGCGTTCGCGATCTCCCGGTTGTCGGCGGAATTCACCGACAAGTCCGTTGAAGCGCATTTCAGCCATCACCTGCTGCCACAGACCAAGGCCCAGCTGCGCACCACGCTGCTGTTCTGCGCTACCGCATACCTGCTCTTCGCGGTAACGGATGTGCTCGCACTCGGCCTGACGTCCATGGCGCTGGTGCTGTTCGGCTGCCGGCTCGCGGTCGGCGTGGTGGCCGTGGCCAGTTGCGTCACCAATTACCTGCATCCGCACTCCGTGCGGCGCGTCTACCTGACCGCGAGCATCACCGAAGTGGTGGGCATGCTGGCGTTTGCACCGATCGTGCTGGCGCGGCCCGCCGAGCTGCCGTGGCACTCCATGTCGATCGGGCTGATGATCATGGCCGTCTACCTCTACATTCCCAACCGGCTGGTGTATTCGCTGGCCATCTCGGTGATCTCCACGATCGTCTTCATCGTCGTCGCGATCCTGACCGGCACCCTGTCGGGCCAGGAGCAGCTGACGATGATCATGCTGCTGATACTGGCGAACTGCTTCGGCTATATTTCCGCGCGCCGCTATCACGTGATCCGGCGCGAGGAATTCCGCGTGCAGTCGGTGTTCAAGAACCTGTCCGAGCGCGATCCGCTCACGGGCTGCCACAACCGCCGCTACCTGCAGCAGGAGCTGCTGAACATGGAACTGTCGCGCGCGCGCCGCTTCCGCCTCAGCCTTGCGGTGATCGCGTGCGACATCGATTACTTCAAGTCGGTCAACGACACCTACGGCCACGCCGCCGGCGACCGGGTACTGGTGGCCTTCACCACGCTGCTGCGCGGCATGATCCGCGAGAATGTGGACAGCCTGATCCGCTTCGGCGGCGAGGAATTCCTGCTGGTGCTCCCCGAAACCGACCTGGCCGGCGCCATGCATCTGGCCGAGCGCATGCGCCTGGCGGTGGCGGCGGCAGCAACGAACATCGCGCCCGGCAAATCGGTTTCCGTGACGGCCAGCTTCGGCGTCACGTCGGTCAATTTCGCCAACGTCGTCGCGCGCTTCCCGCAGGAATCGGTGATCGAGCTGGCCGACCAGCTGCTGTACGCGGCCAAGCACGATGGCCGCAACACCGTCAAGGCGCTCGAGTTCTACGGCCGGCCCGGCCTGCACGTGGCGGCCCGCGCGGTCGGCTGAGGCGGGCGCCGGCATCGGGCTGCCGCGCGGCAGCGCAACGCGGCGCGCAATCCCGAAGGCTGGAACTGCGGGACTTGTCGCATCGTCGCCCCGAATGGTGACGGTCACCGGTTTCGCCTTTATTGGCACCACTGGAAAAACTAACTGACTCCGCCATCCGGCCGATTCTCTCCAATTATCACAATTTAATTAATGGTTGCCAATATTAAATAAAAGAAGGTATTATAATACTTTCTATGTGGTAATATTTGTATGTCCAGGTTAATCAGTTCCGCAGTACTTTCGTGTCTTTGCGCATGTGCGTCACAGCCGGAACAAGCCCCTGATCTGATTGCCTATTCCACGATCGAAATTACCAATAATGGCTCGGGAGAACGCGTTATCGCCCCGGGTCGCTACGATGCGGCAGCTTCAATCCTGGACCTGACTCTACCCGGCAATTTCCCGGCGCAGCGGTTGTTTGTCCAAGTGGAAGACTGTCATGACTCCGCCGATCCGCAATGCCGCCGAAGTTATTACCTGGGCGGCGATCTCGATGCCTTTCAATCACGCTTGAAGTGCTATGCACGGATACGCAACGACATCAATGTCGGCTATGCGGGGCAGGCATTGCAGGGTATTTGCACCGATCGCTCGGGTCGAACCTACGCATTGACGATTTCCCGCTGATTTTTTCTGTCCGCCAGCGGCGGGCGCACTTGATGGAGCTATCCCATGTTTAAGAAAAAGAATCTGGCCGCAGCGCTGTGCGCGGTGCTGCTGGCTGTGCCAGCCGTCGCCGACACCGTGATCGGGGAGGGGCGTGCACCGCTCGGTGCCGGCAACGCGTCCGCCGTCCGCAACGTGGCGAAGCAGGAAGCCGTCCGCGATGCCGTTCTGAAGGCGATCAAGGACGCCACGGCGCTCGACGCCAGTGGCGATCGGTTCGCCGGTATCGTGGGCGAAGTCGCGAAGCAGGTACAAGACATTCGTGTCATGTCCGAAGAGGCGGTCGGCAATGATTTCCTCACCCGGGTACAGGTGAATGTCGATCGCAAGCAGATCAAGAATGCGATTCGCGGTACCGAGCTGGACAAGCTGAACGACCGTTCCTTCAGTATCCTGATGTTGGTGGATGAGTTCGTAACGAGCACGCGCGACCTGAACCTGCCGCTCGAAGAACTGACCGAGTTTAAATATGACGCAGGTTCGTCGTTCCGGGACAAGTCGATTAAGGCCAATGCCGCCAGCGCGTCGTCCAGCTCCGCGGCAGCTTACAGCGGCAGCATCAACGCTGCCAGTGCACAGTCGGCAAGGCTCGACGCGTCGTCGCAAGGCTCGCTGGCCGCCGCATCGCCGCATGGCAGCCTGCATGCCGCCGACCGGTCCGCGGTGAAGGGCAGTGCATCGTCTTCCTCGTCGCTGTCGGCAAAGGAGAACTACGCGGCCGCCGCCAGCGCCAAGTCGGCCAGTTCCGCTGTCGATGCCAGGAATGTCGCGGCCAACAGCCACGAAACGGCCAGCTACAAGCACCTGGTGAAATACCAGGACACCTCGAAGCCCACCAACCGGCCGATGTTCCTCGGTGAGTTTGCAGGCAGGCTGCGTGATTACGATTTGCGCCTGCTCGATTCGAGCAATGCACGCAGCCAGTTCTTCGGCAACAAGCCCATTAACCTTGCTTTGCTGGCGAACGGCGCCGAGATGACGAAGTTCAGCGAGTTCGCGCGCACCAAGGCGAACGCCGACTTCCTGCTGATGGGGTCCTCCACTGTGGTCGCGGGCGACTACAACAGTGCCACAGGTGCCATAGGGTGCGTGGTCAACGCCGAGGTAAAAGCATTCGCCACGGCCGGTGGCGAGGTGATTGCTTCGATCGCCGACAGCGCCCAGGCGAGCGGACCGAATATCGAGGGCTGCGCCGCCGTCGCATCCAAGAAAATCGCCGACCTGATGGCACCGGTATTTGCCTCCGGTGCGCTGGGCTACTGGGCCGACCGTTCCGCGCGCGGCCGCCAGTACACGGTCGAATTCAAGGGCACGAACCTGGCTTTGCCGATGCGTATGGCGTTTGCCAAGGCCCTGCGCGACATCGACGGGGCGACCGCGGTCGAGAAGAAGGAAGACGGCCCGGATGGCGTGAAGGTGACCCTGACGCTGAAGGGCAAGGGCGACGCCATGGAGCAGGTGTACGGCGCCGTGTCCGGCCAGGCCGCGTTTGCCGGCAAGTCGCTGGACGGCACGGTCAATGGTGAAATGGTCACCTTGTGCCTCGACAAGTGCGGTGGCACGGCAAAGCCGGCTGCGAAAAAGCGCTGAGGCGACCGATGACTCTACATCGCACGCTTCGCAGCATCGGCGCTGCATGGCTTGTCGCGGGCGCCTGTTGCGCACCCGTGGGGGCGGCAGCGCAAACCACTGCCAGGGTCTATCCGGTCCAGGGGGTATTCTGGGATGAGAGGGAACCGGCGATCGAGCAGCGTTTCCTGCGCGCGCAGGATATTGCCGGCCTGTCGCAGCAGGTGCGCACGGCACTCGACAACGCCTTTGCGGGGCGCACTGGCGAACTGACGCAGAAGACGGCTGGCGGCACGTTTGCCGTGTCGTTCCATCTGACCCGGATGGCGCAGTACGCAACGAGAAAGCCGGATGGCAACCTGGAGATCCGTACCCCGGTCACCGGCAGCATTTACTTTACCAATGTGCAGACGGGCGAAATCCTGTTCACGCAGTCCGATACCAATGTGGCGCTGGGCCTGGTCGCCGCCAGGGACTCGGCACAGGTTCCGGCGGAGGTGGACAAGCTCTATGCTTCAGCGCTGACCGCGCTGATCGCCCAGCTGTGCAGCAAGGCGGGCCAGCAATTCCAGCCACATGCCGTGGAAGCGAAGATCGCCGCGCTGCAGAATGGCCTGATGGTGCTCGATGGTGGCTACCAGCAGGGCATCCAGTCCGGCGACAGCCTGGAAGATGAACAGTCGAACCTGATCCGGATCGTGTATGCGGGTGCCGGTTACGCGGTCGCGGAGCGGGTGCTGGTGGACAGCATCAAGCCCGGCATGGTGTTCCGCAAATACGTGGTCGGCAAGATCGACGGCCGCCGTCGGCCACGCGTCGCGGTCGTGGTCGACCAGGCCGCCGCCGGGTTCAGCCGCGAGTACCTGAACCGGATGTTTTCCGAGGCACTGGGGCAGCAGGCGCCATTCACGCTGGTGCAGGTAAACCCGAATTTCACCAATTTGCTGAAGACAGTTGCGCAGCATGCCACGCTGTCGACCTCCAGTACGGCGCAGCGCGAAACGCCGGATCTGCTGATACGGCTGCGGGTTCCCGATCCCATCCATTACGAGGCGAAGACCAATCTCGCATTTCGAACCGTGCGCGGTTTCGAAGCCAATGCCTATGCTGAACTGATCGATACGACCGGCCGGGTGCTGATGGCAACGTCCGGGCATGATGCGCAAAAGATCGAGGTCGACAACGGCTTCGACATGGACCCGCTGGCGCGGCGCGAAATCGCCGTCAAGAACGCATTGCTTGCCGTCGCCCGGCAGCTGGGCACGGTGGCCGAGGCGCAGCCGGATGCCGCGCCGGTGGCGCGCGTGGACGCGAATGGCATATTCGTGGCTACGCCGGCAAAGGTTTATCCGCAACAGGCGCCGGGCTACTTGCTGCGCCCGACAACGCTTGCAATCGGTGGCAAGCCGGTGAAGCTGCTGTTTCCGATGGCCGAAGCGACTACTGCGCAGCGGGAAGGCGCAGAAACCCGGATCGCGCCGAGCCTTCCGTTCGGCGAACAAAGGATTCCGGTCGTCGCAGGCGATGTGTTCGAGACACTGCAGTTGGGCGCCGTGCCGAAATCCGCCGCTGCGTTCAGCCTTTGCCCGGATTCGGAAACGCTGGGCAGCGTGCAAACTCCGCAACTGGAAAATGTCGCCTCGCTGGCGCTGGCACAGGCAATGCCCGGCAATTTTTACGCGCCCGAAGTACGTGAACTGGCCGACACGATGATCAATCCAGGCACGTCGTTCCGCGACCGTATCCGCTGGTCGGTGCCGCCGGTAACGGCCTGCATCCAACTTGTGCAGCGCGTCGATGCGACCGGCGAGCAGTGCGAGGAGCATTGCCAGCAAAACCTGACGGCCCGCTACACCATGCGCGTGCGCGAGAACGCGCAGGTGACGGCGCGGGTCGGCCTTGAATCGAAATTCCGCTCGAGCGGTTACGAAAAATCCACCACCCTGCAGGCAGTGAACAGCCTGGTGCGCTCGGATTTGATCGACGAAGCCCGAAAGTTGTTGAGCGCCGTTGCTGCAAAACTCGTTTTCCCGTCCACCAAATAGAAAGAAAAACATGAAATTCCGTATGAGCGTTACCGCCGCCGCCGCTACCCTTCTGCTGGGCACCGCCGTTCCTGCCTCTGCTCAACTGGGCGGCTTATCGCTGCCGGGTTTGTCGAAGAGTAGCTCGGGAGCCAAGGTGGACGTTGACGCCTACCTGAAAAACGCATTGACCGCCGAAGTGCTGCTGCGGAACTCGCTGGAGCAACTGGTGGCTTCGCTGGGCAGCAAGGAAGATATCGCCCGCATCGAAGCGCTGAAGCAGCAAGCCGCTGGCATCACCGACAGCAAGGAAAAGGAAGCGAAAACCCAGGAAATCACCAAGTCGCTGGCCGCAGCCGCATCGACGGTGGACTTTGAGAAAGCTGCCAACGAGAAAGTAAAGGCGATGGATGCACAGCAAAAGAAGACGCTGGGCGCGGCCAGCTTCAACTTCGTGCTCGCCATGCTGAAGGACAAGGAACTGGTCGGCCAGTCGCAGTCCGTCATCGATGGCATCGGCAGCAACCCGGCCAACCTGGGCAAGCTGGGCGCCGTCAAGGATACCGCGGCCAGCCTGAAGAACCAACTGGAACTGGGCTCCGCGCTGGCGGTCAAGGTACCGAAACTGTTTGCCACGGTCGGTGTGAAAAATCCGCCGACCAAGGCTTCCGACGCACCAGTCTCCGTGGCAGACTAATACCTGTTCCGGCGCCGCGTTCCATGCGGTGCCGGGAAGTGGCAGCGGTTCGCTTGTCGTGGCCGCAACAGTACGACGGCATCGATGCCGGTGCGGCATGTGACCCTGGCCGAGAATGCCAAGGGCATCACTGCACGCCGATGCCGTCCAGCGTATAGCGGATGCGGGTGTCATCGGACCAGCCCTTGTCGCCGATCCGCGGCGGGTTCGCCTGCGATGCCTGCCAAGCCAGGCGTCGCTCGCCGTCTTCCAACATCACCGTGTCGTATTTCCCGGCCGGCGGGTCGGCCTTCGTGACTTCCAGCTCGCTGCACACATTCAGCCCGAACAGGCCGGCCACGCCGAACATGGCGCGCAGCTGCATGCCTTCGGTCTTCATCATCGCGATCTGCGCCGCGCATGCCAGCCGCAGGTCGCCCATGCGCCGCACGCCGTCCGGCAGGCCGGGGGAGCGCACCCGCACGTTCGGGTGGTTCACGGCGCCCGGCGGGAAATGGCGGTTCACCACCGTCACCGCCGCGTCCGCGGGCACGGCATCATCGCGCACGAACCCGAACGTGGTCGGGGAAGTCATCGGCAGCGCGGTGCGCTTGTCCCCCTGGATGATCTCGACATGGTTGTCGCCCTGTGCCGCATCGAGCCTGGGCAGGCGGAACGACAACGTGGCGCCCGGCGCCTGCCGCGGCGCCCCCTCGTCGAACAGCGCCTGCGCCGTTCGCAGCATGCCGTAGCGCCAGCTCATCGGCTTTGCCACGGGTTCGCCATTATCGGGAATCACGCGATGGCCGAAGGAGACCGTGTCGGCGGCCTGGACGGTGCCGGCGAGCGCCAGCAGGATCACAGAGGTATGGAAGCGCATTGGATTGTTCCGGTTGTTCCGATGGAAAAAGAATAACGGGAAACGCGGTCGCGCCGCCGGGAATTTGCGACGAAACGCCGGGGCGGCGGGTCGAGCGGTGATGGCGCCGGGCGGAATGCCGCCACACCGGCTTTACGCCGCGTGCAGCGTTTCCGGTTCAAAGAACTGGTATGACCCGTTGCGTCGTGCTTTCGCCTGGTACATCGCCGTATCGGCGTTCTCGAACAGCGCTCCGGTCGACACCGTGCCGGGCTGCGCGAGACTGATGCCGATGGCGGCGCCGATCCGTATTGCCATGCCATTGATGGGGAACGGCGCTTTCAGGCTGTCGAGCAGGCGCTGGGCGATCGCTGACGCGGCACCGCGATCGCCACACTTCGCCACCACCACGAACTCGTCGCCGCCCAGGCGTGCCACCGCATCGCCAGGGCGCATGCAACGCTGCAGCCGTTTGCTTACCCGCTGAAGCAGGGCGTCCCCGGCCGCGTGACCCATCGCGTCGTTGACGGCCTTGAAGCCATTCAGGTCGATGAACAGCACGGCCGTATGGACCCGGTCTCCGGCTTGCGCCAGCAGGCGGTCGACATGGCCGTTGACCCAGGCCCGGTTGGGCAATCCCGTCAGCGCGTCGTGGGTTGCCATTTTCTCGAGCTTGCGGATGCTTTCCTTGTCGCGGGTAATGTCGCGCGACACCAGGACCGCACCGATACAGCCGCCGGTGGCGGGATCGCTGACGCCGCAAGCCTTGGTACCGAGCGTGATGTAATGGCCGTCGCGATGGCGCTTGCGTACCTCGACCACGTCCGGCAACGCGGCACCGGCGAAAAGGCGGTTCAATGCGTCCGAAGCGTGTGCGCGGTCGTCCGGATGCAGGAAATCCACCACGCGCTGGCCCACGATCTCGTTCGCCGCCCAGCCTATCATCCGGCTATAGGACGGCGATATCGCGATATACCTGCCGTCGGTGCCGCAATGCGCGATCAGGTCGGTGCTGTTTTCCACCAGCAGGCGATATTCCGCTGCGCTGCGCAACGCGCCCTCCAGTGCCTTGCGCTGCTCGGTGATGTCGACGATGGAGCCGCTATATTGGGGACGGGAAGCGCGGCGCTGCATATCCGGCACGCCCGACATGAGCACGCGCCGCGTGATGCCGTTCATGCAACGGATCGTCAATTCGACATGGAACGGCGCCGCGTGCTCCAGCACCTTGGCAAGCTCGAGCGCTGCCTGCGCGCCATCCTCGGCATGCGCGGCCAGCCACTCGGGCAGCGTCATGCCGCTCATTGCCGGCATCAGCCCGGTAAAGCTTTCCTGGACGGTACCGCACCGGCCTTCCGCGTCCGTGGACCATACAGTGAAAAGGTGGTGTTTGCTGACGATGTTCATGGGCTGCTTGCCGAAGGGGAGTGGCGCGACGGGGCGCATGGGCTCCGCTTGTCCGATGACCTGGCGGGCAAGGGATGGGGGCCGCCACGAAGCTATGCATACGATAGCATGTGAAATTCCTGAAGGCAATTGATGCTGATGTAAAACAACATCAGCATTTTTTATCCCTGGAATCTGCCCCTGCCGCGCGCCCCATCACGATGTCAGCCAGCGCGCCGCAATCACGCGGCGCAATGATCGTTCAATAACTCGCCAGCGCGCTCGGCTGCCCGCCCTTGAACGTGAAGATGGTGACCGGCGAAGCCTTCATGTCGCCCTTCGCATCGAAGGCATAGGTGCCGGCCACGCCCTGGTACGAGCCGGCCGAAATCGCGGCGCCCACTTTCGCGGGGTCGACGGAGCCGGTCGCCTGCATCGCCTGCGCGAACAGGTTCACGGCATCGTAGTACGACGCCGCGTAGACGTCCGGCTCGGCGTTGAAGCGCTTCTTGAACCTGGTCTTGAAGCCCGGACCGCTGGCTGCCTTGTCGAGCAGGGCGCCGCCCTGCGAGCACAGCACGTTGTCGCCGACGGCATCGCCGCCCAGCTTGCCCATCTCTGCGGTGCAGATCGTGTCGCCGCCCAGCAGCCTGGCCTTGATGCCCAGTTGCCGGATCTGGCGCGCCATCGGGCCGCCCTGCGGCGCGTAACCGCCGAAGAAGATCGCTTCCACGTTCTTAGCGCGCAGCTTGGTCAGGATCGACGCGAAATCCACCGCCTTGTCGGTGGTGTATTCATGCCCGGCCACGGTCATGCCGGCGGCGCGCGCGCCTTTCTTGAATTCCTCGGCCAGGCCCTGGCCGAACGCGGTGCGGTCGTCGATCACGGCCACCGTCTTCAGTTTCAGTTCCTTCGCCGCGTACACCGCCATCCGGGAACCGAGCTGCGTGTCGCTGGCGTTCACGCGGAACAGGTTCCTGTAGCCCTGCTGCGTGAGTTTCGGATTCGACGCGACGCTCGCCACCACCACGCCAGCATTGGCATAGACGCGCGAGGCGGGGATGGCCACGCCGGAGTTGTAGGGCCCGACAACGTAGCGCACGCCACCATCGGCCAGCTTCTGCGCGACGTTGACGCCGGCCTTCGGGTCGCCCTGGTCGTCCTCGGACACCAGTTCGAACTTGACTTTCCTGCCGCCGATGGTGAGCGGCCTGGCGTTGAGCTCCTCGATCGCCAGCCGCGCGCCGTTTTCATTGTCCTTGCCGGAGAACGCCTGCGCGCCGGACAGTGGCCCGCTGTGCCCGATCCGGACCACCGTCTCCTGTACCTGCGCGGCCGCGCCGGCGGTAAGTGCTGCCAGCGCGACTGCGCCGGCCAAGTGCCTGGTCTTCATTCGGTCTCCGTCGTTATGGTCGAGCGTGAATTATCCACGTTCTCGCCATGGGAGCAAGGGAAGTCGGCACCCGGCCCGCATTCGAGGTTGCAGGCGGGGGAGGCCGAAGATGGCAACGCCGCTCAGACCGGCGGCACGTTGCCCGTGCGGACAACCGGACGCACCGCCGGGTTGATCTCGTTGCGCGGCGGCGGCGCGGCACCCGGGGCGCCGCCGCCGGCAATGCCACCGGCCAGGTGCTGCGCGGCGATCGAGGCGGCCACGGACGGATCGGCCGCGTTCGGCGCCCGCGGGGCATTGTTCGCGCCGGCAGCGGCAGCCGCCGCACCCGGGGCGGTGCCGGCGTCCGCGGCGGTCGTTCCCGGCGTTCCCGGTGCCGTGCCCGCCGGCGCGCCGGTTGCCGACGGCGTGCCGCCGGCGGTGGTACCGGCGTCCGTGTCGGCCGGCGTGCCCAGCGAAGCCTGGGCCGCCGCCGCCGTGTCGGCCGCCGCCTGGGCCGTGGCGGCCGACACGGCGCTGAACGCGGCGATCTGCGCATCGGCCGCGGCACCGGCCACGGCCTGTTCGTTGGCCGTGCCGGCCAGTGCGGTCGCATCGGCGGCGGTACCCGTGCCGGCAGCCGCCGCGGCCTGCTGGGTGCGCAGCGCCAGCCGCTGCCGGTCCAGGATCGATTGCGCGCGCTCGGCGCCCTGTTCCTGCAGCACCCGCAGCGCATCGCGCTGCCGTGCCGTTTCGGCCTCGGTCAGCTCGGTGGCCTGGCGGGCATCCTCGGCCTGCCGCGTCGCGGCCATCCGTACCTGGGCGAGCCGCTGTTCGAGCAGTGCATCGTCCTGCGTGCCCAGCGTTTGCCGGGCCGCTTCGCGGCGTGCCGCCAGCAGGCGGTCCTGCGCCAGCTGGTCGGTGAGGGTCAACGCTTCCCGCCGCGCGTCGTCGAGGCGGTCGGCCAGTTGCTGCGCGGCCAGGTCTTCTTCGCGCGTGGACGTGAGCTGGCGCGCCGCGGCGGCGCGCACTTCCTGCAGGCGCTGGTCCTGCGTGACGATGTCCTGCTGGGCGGCCAGCGCTTCGTTGGCTGCCTGCCGCGCCAGCGCGAGGCGGTTGGCGGCGGCGCGTTCCTGCTGCGTCAGCCCGGCCAGGTCGCGGTCGAGGCGGGCCGCTGCGTCGCCCTGCGCCTGCCGCTGTGCTTCGCGCTGTGCTTCGATTTCGCGGTCGGCCGCCAGTTGCTGCTGCAGCGCGGCCTGCCGGCGCCGCGCTTCGGCGTTCTCCGCCACCGCCGCGCGCTCGGCGGCAAAGCGTTCGGCGGCCAGTTGCCTGGCAAGCGCATCGGCATTGGCCTGGTCGGGCGATGTCGTGGCCGGCGGCGGCGTCTGCACGGGGTTCGCCTGCGCTTCGCCGGCGGCACCGCTCACGCGCGAAGGCGGCGGCTGCAGCGACTGTCGCACGGCCTGTTGCGCGGCGGCGGCCTGGGCCGCCGTAAACGTCTGCGGGTTGGCGCTGGCCTGCGGCGCACCATCGACGGGTGCCTGCCCAACGGATGCCTGCGTGACGGGGGGCTGTGTGATGGGAGCCTGCGTGACGGCGGCCTGCGCGACGGGTACCTGCGGGCTGGCGAACGTGCCCGGTTGCGGATTGATGCCGACCGGCACCTGGGGATTCGCGAACGATGGTGCCGGCGGACTGGCCGCCGGCGCGGGATTGGCACCCGGCTGCATGGCCTGCTGCGCATTTTGCTGCGCCGCCACGGCAGGGCCGAGCGCGCCGCTGGCGCTGTTATTGGCCTGCGCGGCCGTCAGCTCAGCGGCCTGGTTGTTCAGCATCGCCGCCGGCGTGCCGGAACCGGCGATCTGCGGGGCCTCGGGCTGGCGTGCGCCGGCTGCGGGACTGCCGCCGGCTTCTTCCGCATCGCCGGCCGGCGCATTCTGCTGGCTGGCATTCACCGTGGTGTCGCGCAGCGCGTTCCGGAAAGCCGCATCGCTGACCTCGCTCGGCGGCAGGTTGGCGGTGGCAGGGGGCTGCAGCGTATTGCCGTCCGGGCCGACGGCATCCTGCTGCCGGGCCAGCACGCTGGCCGCTTCGTCGAAGCCGCCGGCGGCGCGCGCCAGCGTGTCCAGCGTGCCCTGGCGGTCGGATTCGAATGCGGCCAGCAGGCGGCGGTTGTCCACCGCGAGCATTTCGCCATCGTCGCCCAGCAGCGATGGCGCGAAACCGATGCCGATCTGCGCCAGCGCGGCGCGCTCCGCATCGAAGCTCTGCGTCAGGCGGCCGGCCAGCGCGTTGGCGGGCAGCGGTTCGCCCGAGGGCGGTGTCAGCGTATCGATGGCGCGGCCGACGTTGAAGGCTTCGACCAGCTCGCTGGCCGCGGTGCCCAGCAGTTCCAGGTCCGCATCCGGGTTGCGCCCGCCGCCGGCGGCCGCCAGTTCGCCCAGCCGCTTCTGCGACAGCGCAAGCGTGCCCATGAACTGGCCCAGCGACGACACCTCCACGGCGGAACTCGGCGCTACGTCCTGCTGCGCCGGCGCGGCGGCCACGCCGCCCATGCCGAACAGGGCGGCCATGCCGGAGGATTCGGATACTGAAGAGATAGGAAACATCGCACACCTCCATGCCTGATGCGGGGAGCATGCCATAAAGCCGGCGACGGCGGCGTGCGGCAGGGGGCAGGTATTTTCCTGCGGCTGCCCGGTCATTAGTCTTTTGTTATGCACCGCACCGTCAGGCGGTGGCGAACGGCCTATTGTTGGTCCTGCAAACACCAACCAAGAGGATACCGATCATGGACAATGAAAAATCGACCATCAATGCGACCGGCACCGTGACGCCGATCGGCAACAACAACCGTAACGATGCGCACAACGCGATCGACAAGGCCGCCGACAAGGTGCAGCCGAGCGCGGACAAGGCTGCCGCCTCCGTCCACAGCGCCGTCGACAAGGTCCAGCCCGCCGCCGACAAGGCCGCGGCATCGGCCCACAGCGCCGTCGACAAGATCGCCGAAAAAGTGCCTGCCGTCGCCGACAAGGTGCACAGCACCGTCGAGAAGCTGGCCGAAAGCGTGCCGGCCGCTACCGACCGCCTGGTGAGCAAGGCCCACGACACGGTGGATAAAGTCACCGATGGCGCCGCCAACCTGTCCGAACGCCTGAACCAGAAGGCCGCCGACCTGAACGTGGCGTACGGCCGCCTGGCCGAAACGGGCCGCAGCTATGTGCGCAACAGCCCGGGCACGTCCGTGCTGGTGGCACTGGCCGCCGGCTACGCCGTCTCGAAGCTGCTGGGTTCGCGCCGCCATTGATTCGCCCTTGCTGGCCCGCCGTTCGCCCCACCCCTTGCGGACGGCCGCGCCCGGCCGTATGTCATTGCGACATGCGGCCGGGCGCTTTTGCGCGTGTCGTGGCCAGCGACATCGTTGATCTCTTTTAGCGTTGTCATCCGTTTTTTGCGTTTCTTTTCGCGTTTTTTTCGCGTTTTTTTCGATCACCCACGAGGACCCATGAGCACCCCAACCAGCAAGCAGTCCTCCGGCGTCGACGGCGCCGGCTCCATTCTCTCCACCGTATCCGGCCCCTCCAACTCGGCACCGCCGCAATCGCTCGGCAACAACAACCCGCAAGGCGATGTGCTGCTCGAGAAGCAGGCCGGCGGCATGGACCTGGCCGCGCAATGCCCCTACAACGCCAACAAGCCGGGCGAGTACGGCGACGCGGCGCGCACGCCGCAGCAGGGCCAGACCGCCACGCCGGCCAGCGACATCGCCACCGCCAGCACAGCCGTCGAGAACATCGCTTCGCCCAAGACGGGCAGCGGCCAGCCGCCGGTCGGCGTGAACAACACCATTGCGCCGCTGGACCGCGTGCGCGCCGATTCGAGCGGGCAGGTGCTGACCACCAACCAGGGCGTGCCGGTGGCGAACAACCAGGATTCGCTGAAGGCGGGGCTGCGCGGCCCCACGCTGATGGAAGACTTCATCCTGCGCGAAAAGATCACGCACTTCGACCATGAGCGCATCCCGGAACGCATCGTGCACGCGCGCGGCTCGGCGGCGCACGGCTACTTCGAGAGCTACAAGGCCCTGACGGACGTCACGCGCGCCGCGCCGTTCGCCGAAGCGGGCAAGAAAACGCCGGTGTTCGTGCGCTTCTCGACCGTGGCCGGCGAACGCGGCTCCACCGATACCGCGCGCGACGTGCGCGGCTTCGCCGTCAAGTTCTACACGGACGAAGGCAACTGGGACCTGGTCGGCAACAACATTCCCGTGTTCTTCATCCAGGATGCGATGAAGTTCCCCGACCTGGTGCATGCGCTGAAGCCGGAGCCGCACAACGCGATGCCGCAGGCCGCCAGCGCGCACGACACGTTCTGGGATTTCGTCTCGCTGATGCCCGAATCGATGCACATGCTGATGTGGGCAATGTCCGACCGCGCGATCCCGCGCAGCTACCGCACCATGCAGGGCTTCGGCGTGCACACCTTCCGCCTGGTGAACGCGGCCGGCGAGTCGGTGTTCGTCAAGTTCCACTGGACGCCGCTGCAGGGCACCCATTCGCTGGTGTGGGACGAGGCGGTGAAGATCAGCGGCGCCGATCCCGACTTCCACCGCCGCGACCTGTGGGAAGCGATCGAGGCCGGCGAATTCCCCGAGTGGGAACTGGGCCTGCAGATCTTCACGGAAGCGCAGGCCGACAGCTTCGAATTCGACGTGCTCGATGCCACCAAGCTGGTGCCGGAAGAACTGGTCCCCGTCACCCCGGTGGGCCGCCTGGTGCTGAACCGCAATCCGGACAACTTCTTTGCCGAAACCGAGCAGGTGGCGTTCTGTACCGCCCACGTGATTCCCGGCATCGACTTCACCAACGATCCGCTGCTGCACGGCCGCATCCACTCGTATGTGGACACGCAGCTGTCGCGCCTGGGCGGGCCGAACTTCCATGAGATCCCGATCAACGCGCCGGTCACGCAGGTGCACAACAACCAGCGCGACGGCATGCACCGGCAAACGGTCAACCGCGGCCGCGTGTCCTACGAGCCGAACTCGCTGGGCGGCGGCTGCCCGTTCCAGGGCGGCCGCATGGGTTTCACCAGCTTCCCCCAGCAGACCTTCGTGGAAGACAAGGTGCGCGGCAAGCCCGAACTGTTCGCCGACCACTATTCGCAGGCCCGCCTGTTCTGGCAGAGCCAGACGCCGGTCGAGCGCGCCCACATCATCGGCGCGTTCCGCTTCGAGCTGACGCGCGTGACGGTGCCGGCGATCCGCCAGCGCACGCTGTCGATGCTGGTCAACGTGGATGCGGAACTGGCCAATGCCGTCGCCTCCGGCCTCGGCATGCCGGTGCCCGACCCGCAGCCGATGGCCACCACGCGGCCGGTTCCCGCCTACCGCAGCTCGCCCGGCCTGTCGCTGCTGTCGCGGCCAGGGCAGGTGGGCATCCACGCGCGCCGGGTGGCGATCCTGGTCGCCGACGGTGTCGATGCCGATGGCGTGCGGGAAATCTACGCTTCGCTGCTGGCCGATGGCGCCGTGCCGCGCGTGGTCGCTTCGCGCCTGGGCCTGATCAACGGTGCCGGCGGTGCCACGCTCGATGCGGAAATCACGCTGGAAGCCGGGCCGTCCGTCATCTATGACGCCGTGGTGATCCCGGCCGGCGCGCAGTCCGCGCTGGCACTGGCGGCCGACGCCAACGCGCTGGAATTCGTGCGCCTGCAATACCGTCACTGCAAGCCGATCCTGGTGGTGGACGATGGCGTGCAACTGCTGGTCAAGGCCGGCATTCCCGCCACGCTGCGCGACGGCTCGGCGGACCCGGGCATCATCGGCACCCAGCCGGTCGATGCGGCGGCCGCGCTGGCCGCGTTCAAGGCGGTGCTGGCCGAGCACCGCGTGTGGGCGCGCGAGACCGATCCGCCTGCGGTCTAAGCAAGACCAGGCAACACCTGCCGCAAAACGGCAGTGACATCCACCATGGCAGGCATCAGCTCTGCCATAAGTGGTGACCGGCCCGGTGCATGCGACATCGTTCGCAGCCGGGCCGTATCATTGTCACCTCGACCTTTCTCACCGTTACCACCGCTATCACCCACAGCATGGACGTCTACGCGCCCCAGACCTGGAAACCCCACGAACGGCCAATGCTGCCGGGGTCGCCGTCGTCGCCGCTGCATTCGCCGCAGCGCCGCCTGGCCTACCTGCTGGTCGGCTTCATCGTGGCGCTCACGGGCGGGCTGGGCAATGCGCTCGTCACCGTCAACCTGGTCTACGCCCAGGGCACCCTGGGCGTGTACCAGGCCGAGATCCAGTGGCTGCCCACGGTGTACGTGATGGCCAATGTATCGATGAACCTGCTGCTGGTGAAATTCCGCCAGCAATTCGGCCTGCGGCTGTTCACCGAGCTGTTCCTCGTGCTGTATGCGCTGGCCACGCTGGCCCACCTGTTCGTGCACGGCCTCGGCTCGGCAATCGCGGTGCGGGCCGCCAGCGGCATCTGCGGCGCGGCGCTCACGACCCTGGGGCTGTACTACACGCTGCAGGGCTTTCCGGCCCAGCACCGGCTCAAGGGCGTGGTGCTGGGCATCGGCTTCTCGCAGCTGGCGCTGCCGATCGCGCGGATCTTTTCCACCGAACTGCTGGAGATCGCCGAATGGCGCGGCCTGTACTGGTTCGAGCTGGGCATGTGCCTGCTGTCGCTGGGTTGCGTGCTGCTGCTGAAACTGCCGCCGGGCGACCGGATCCGTGCGTTCGAGAAGCTCGATGCCGTCACTTTCGCCCTGTTCGCACCCGGCGTGGCGCTGCTGTGCGCCGTGCTGGGCCTGGGCCGCACCGTGTGGTGGTTCGAGGCGCCGTGGCTGGGCTGGTGCCTGGCCGGCTCGATCGTGCTGGTGACGGCGGCGATCACCATCGAGCACAACCGCGCCCGGCCGCTGCTGAACATCCGCTGGCTGACGACCTCGAACATGGTGCGCCTGGCGTTGTCGGTGCTGCTGATCCGCATCGTGCAATCGGAGGCCACCGGCACCGTCGGCTTCCTGCAGGCGCTGGGCCTGCAGAACGACCAGATGCGCGATCTGTGGCTGGTCACGCTGGCCGCCAGCATCGCCGGCATGGCGGCCAGCGCGCTGACGATCTCGCCCAGCCGCATCCAGGTCTCGCTGATGTTCGCGCTGGTGCTGATGGCGATCGGCGCCTACATGGATGCGCACGCCACTAACCTCACGCGGCCGGCGCAGATGTACATCAGCCAGGGGCTGCTGGCATTCGCCGGCATCTTCTTCATCGGCCCCGTGTTCGTGTCCGGCTTCGGCGCGATCATCGCGCAGCCGAACAACCTGATCAGCTTTTCGCTGATGTTCTCGATGACCCAGAACCTGGGCGGCCTGCTCGGTTCCGCGCTGGTGGGCACGGTGCAGGTGCTGCGCGAAAAATACCATTCCAGCCAGCTGGTCGAGCACCTCACGCTGATCGATCCGCTGGTGGCCAGCCGCGTGCAGGGCAGCGGGGCCGCGCTGGCCGGCACGCTGGCCGACCCGGCGCTGCGCAGCGCGCAGGGCGTGGCGTCGCTCGGCGCGGCGGCCACGCGCGAAGCCAACATCCTCGCCTACAACGATGTCTTCCTGCTGATCAGCATCGTCGCCGTGGCCACGCTGGCGTGGCTGCTGGCGCACTACCTCTGGCAGCTGTGCACCGCCTGCCGGCCGGCCGTGCCGGCGCAGAATGCCCAGACGGGCATGGCCAGAGTTTCCCTTGAAAATTCCGGATCGAAATGAGCGCAAACGACACCAATCCTCCATCCGCACCTGCACCCGCATCCGCACCCGCACCTGCGGCGCCCCCCGCGGCAGCTGCGCCGGCTGCCGCAGCGCCCGGCCAGCCCGACCGGCCGCACCAGTGGTTCGCCATCGCCGGCTTCGCGCTGATCGCGCTGGTCGGCGTGCTGGTCGTGCTGTACGCATGGCGGCTGCCGCCGTTCACCAGCCCGGTCGTGTCGACCGAGAACGCGCTGGTGCGCGGGCAGGTGACGGTGATCGGCACCCAGCTTTCCGGCTATGTCACGCAGGTGCACGTGCAGGACTTCCAGCTGGTGAAGCAGGGCGAGCTGCTGGTGGAAATCGACCGCCGCATCTACGAACAGCGCTACGAGCAGGCCGAGGCCCAGCTGGCGGCGCAACAGGCCGCGCTGGAAAACTGGGGCCAGTCGCGCCGCAGCGCCGCCGCCACCATCGCGCTGCAGGAAGCGGCGCTGGCCAACGCGCGGGCCCAGGCCACCCGTGCCAGCGCCGATCTCGGGCGCGTCGAGGAACTGGTGCAGGATGGCTCGCTGTCGCAGCGCGAGCGCGATGCGCAGCGGGCCGCCCATGCGCAGGCCCGGGCCGCCGTGGCGCAGGCCCAGGCCAATGTCGAGATCTCGCGGCAGCAGTCGCAATCCGTGACGGTCAACCGCGCCGCGCTGGAAGCGGCGGTGGCCAACGCCGCGGCGGCGCTGAAGGCGGCGAAAGTAGACCTGGACAACACGCGCATCGTCGCGCCATCGGATGGCCAGCTGGGCCAGGTGGGCGTGCGGCGCGGCGCGTTCGTCAATTCCGGCGCCCAGCTGATGGGGCTGGTGCCCCGGCAGATGTGGGTCATCGCCAATTTGAAGGAAACCCAGATGAGCGGGGTGGGCGTGGGGCAGAGCGCCACGTTCAAGGTCGATGCGCTCGATGGCGCCGTGCTGACCGGGCAGGTCGAGCGCATCTCGCCGGCCACCGGCTCCGAGTTTTCCGTGCTGCCGGCCGATAACGCCACCGGCAACTACGTGAAGATCGCCCAGCGCATCCCGGTGCGGATCAGCATCGATGCCGGCCAGCGGCTTGCCGACCGGCTGCGGCCCGGCATGTCGGTTGTCGTCAGCATCGACACGTCGTCCGAGCGCATCGACGCGGAGGCGCGGCGATGAGGCGTGGTTCGCTTGCGCTGGTTGCGATGCCGCTCGCGGCGGTGTTGCTGGCCGGCTGTGCCGCCAGGGTGGCCGATCCGCCGGCGTCGATGCTGCAGGTACCGTCGCAATGGCGCGCGCCGTTGCCGGCGGGCGCTTCCGCGCTGCCAGTCGATGCGCAATGGTGGCAGGGCTTCGACGACCCGGCGCTGACCGCGCTGGTCACCGAAGCGCTGGCGAACAACGGCGACCTGCGCGTGGCACGCGAGCGGATCGAGGATTACCGCGCCCGCGTGCGCGCCGCCGCCGCTTCGCAGCAGCCCACGCTGTCGTTCGACACGTCGCCCACGCGCACGCGCACGCTGTCCGCCGCGACCGGCAAGCCGTACGTGGCGAACGTGTTCCAGGCGGAATTCCAGGCCGCGTACGAGATCGACGTATGGGGCCGCCTGGCCAACGCCACCGAGGCCGCCGCCGCCACGCTGCGCGGCGAGCAGGCCAGCCTAGATGCGGTGGCGCTGTCGGTCGCGGCGAACGTGGCCAGCGGCTACCTGAACCTGCGCGGCCTCGATGCGCAGCTGGAACTGGCGCAGGCCACGCTGCAGGTGCGCGAGCGTTCGCGCGACCTGGCGCGGCGCCAGTTCGAAGTGGGCTACAGCTCGCGCCTCGAATGGCTGCAGGCACAGGCCGAATACGATACGGCGGCCGAGCAGGTGCCGCAGCTGCGGCGGCAGATCTTCGAGCAGGAAAACGCGCTGGCGCTGCTGGCGGGCGGCCCGCCCGGCGCAATCGCACGCGGCAAGCCGCTGGCGGACCTGGCGCCGCCGCCGGTGCCTGCCGGCCTGCCGTCGGACCTGCTGCGCCGCCGCCCGGACATCGTGCGCGCCGAGCAGGCCATCGCCGCCGCCAGTGCGCAGCTGGCGGCCACGCGCGACCAGTTGTTGCCCACCTTCCGGCTCACGGCGGGTGGCGGCATCCAGTCCGCCGAGCTTTCCGACCTGCTGCATGCGCCCACCCGGCTGTGGCGGTTGTCCGGTGCGCTCGTGGCACCGCTGTTCGACGGCGGCCGCGTGCAGGCCGCCACCGATTCCGCGGCGGCGCAGCGCAACGGGGCATTGATCGCCTACGAGAACACGGTGCGGCAAGCCTTCGCGGAAACGGAAAACGGCCTCGATGCGATCACGCGGCTGCGCGAGCAGGTGGTGCAGAACGATGCCCGCCGCGCCACCGCTGCCGAAACGCTGCGCATCGCGCACAACCGCTACGCCAACGGCTACGCGGCCTACCTGGAAGAACTCGACGCGCAGCGCAGCCTGTATGCGGCCGACGTGGCGCGGCTGCAGTTGCGCGCGCGCCTGCTGGCCGCTTCGGTGGACTTGTACCGGGCGATGGGGGGCGGGTGGACGGCGCCGGCCGGCCGTTGAGCACATCGGGTAATATTGCCGGATGACCTATCATTTCACGCTCACGACCCCGCGCCTGACGTTGCGCCCGCCGCGCCCCGGCGATGAGGACGACCTGATGGCGATCCACGACGATCCCGAAGTGATGCGCTACTTCAGCGAGCCGGCGTGGACCGATCCCGAACGGCCCGCCCGGCAGATCGCCGAGGATGCGGCTGCCTTCGCGGCGCGCGAGTACTTCCGCTTCGCCATCGTGCTCAATGAAACCGGCCGGCAGATCGGCAATTGCGGGCTGTTCCGCCTGCACTGGCAGAACCGGCGCGGCGAAGTGGGGTACGCGCTCAACCGCGCGCACTGGGGCAAGGGCTACATGAACGAGGCGCTGCGGGCGCTGCTGGAATTCGCGTTCGTGGAACTGGACATGCACCGGCTCGAGGCCGATATCGATCCGCGCAACGCCGCTTCCACGGGCGCGCTGGAACGCCTGGGCTTCCAGCGCGAAGGCCTGCTGCGCGAACGGTGGATCGTCGGCGGCGAGATTTTCGACTCGGTGCTGTACGGGTTGCTGCGGCGGGAGTGGGAAAGCGGTCAGGCGGCTGCGGCCACCTGACCCGCCCGGCCGCCGCCTTCAGGGCCGGCGGATATCGTCCGAGGTGTACTCCAGTTCATACTCGTCGAACAGCGTCACGAGGCACGCCAGGTAGCCGTACGGGGTGGCCATCGTTTCGTCGCAATGCACGCGGATTTTCTGCTTCATGATTTCCGTCAGTACCGCCACGGCGAGCTGCGCCTGGGACTGGGCATAAGCCTGGGTGGGTTGGCCGAAGGCGATGACCAGCGTGGCGGCGGTCAGGGCGGCGATGCGTTGGATGGTTTTCATGGTATTTCTCCTGGTTGGTCCGCCTGGGGCGCCGGCGGGAGCGCTTGATCGACCTGGCAAATGCCGCATCGATGGAGCCATTCTGGACCCCGCCAGGGGCTTCGGATACCCGTTGAAAGCAGGTTCGCAGCCGCCGCGAAGCAGCCATGCGCCCGGAGCCCTCACTTCGTGGGGTGTCCGGTGCCGCCGGATTGCTCTACGATGGGCCATCGATCCACATCACGGGCGCACACATGGAAACCCCACACTTCAGGAAGACCCTGCTGGTCGAGGACCAGGGGTTGACCCGGCAGGCGATGAAGACGCTGCTGATCCAGTGCGACCCGCTGCTGGAAGTGGACGAGGCGGGCGACTTCGCCGGTTGCACCGCGGCGCTGGCGGCCCGGCAGTACGACCTGCTCTTCCTCGACTACCAGCTCGGCACTGGCGGGTGCGGGCTGGACGTGCTGCACTGGATTGCGGAGCGCGACATGCCGATTCATGTGGTGATGCTGTCCGGCCAGGACGATCGGGAAACGGTCATGGAGTGCATCAAGGCCGGCGCCAGCGGCTTCATCTCGAAGCGCAGCGACGAAGGGGATGCGGTATTCCGCTCGGCCCTCGACACCATCCTGCGCGGCCAGATCTACCTGCCGCACACGGCGATGGGCAAGGGGGGATTCAGTCCGCAGGCCAGGCTGCCGATGGCAACGCTGGAAGGCCTGGCGCTGTCGCCGCGCCTGGCCGAGGCGCTGGGCTATCTCTGCCAGGGCCTGTCGAACAAGGGCATCGCCCGCAAGATGGGCCTGACGGAAAACACGGTCAAGGAATACAGCGGCGACTTGCTGGAAAAGTTCGGCGTGCGGCGCCGGACCGAGCTGATCGTCGAGATGGCAAGGCGCGGTATCGTCATTCCACGCAGTTGACGTGCCGGCGCTCCCCTGCCAGCCGCGCAATGGCGGCGCGCAGCTGTTCGGGTTGAAGTGGCTTCGGCAATACTTCGGCCGCAACCCCGGCCAGCGCCGCCCTGGCGGTTTCCGGTTCGCCGCTGACCGCCAGCACGGGTGTCCGGCGGGCGCCGCTGCGGCAATGGGGCAGCAACATGTCCAGCACTTCCACCGCCGTGACACCGTTTGCGAACTGGTAATCGGTCACGATCAGATCGGGCATGCGTTCGAGGTCCGCCGCCAGGTCCGCCACCTGCGCCATGCCCGCAGCCGCGTCGACCAGCACGCCCCACTGGTTCAGCAGCGCTTCCATGGCCATCCTGACCAGCGGATCGTCTTCGATCACGATCACATACAAACCATGCAAGTCCGCAGCCGGCGGCGACTCGCCGGCTGCGGGGAAGGGGTCCTTGCGGCCATCCACGCAACCCGAGGGCACGTCGAGCGAAAACCGCGTGCCGCGTCCCATCCCGGACTTGAATTCGAGCCGGTGCTCGGGCAGCAGCGCGATCATCGCATTCACGATCGACAGCCCCAGCCCCAGGCCCTTGTCGCGGTCGCGCTCGGGATTGTTCAGCTGGACAAACGGCTCGAACACGCGCTGCCATTGCTGCGCCGGGATGCCGATGCCGTTGTCGACCACGTCGAGCCGTACGCGCATCGGCAGCTTGACGGCGCCGATCAGCACGATGGCGCCGCGCGGGCTGCCGTGGCGCGCGTACTTGATGCCGTTGCTGGCCAGGTTGCGCACGATGCGGCTCAGCATCTGCCGGTCGCTGTAGACGAAAATGCCGCCGGCACATGGCAGCCGCAGCCGCAGCGTAACGCCCCGGCTCTGCGCGAAGGACGCCAGGTCGGCGGCGATTTCGCGGATCAGCTCGCACACATCGAAGTGGCGGGGCTCGGGCGCCACAAAGCCCGACTCCAGCCGCGACAGGTCGAGCACCGCGTTGAAGGTGGTCGCCATGGCCCGCACCGAGCGGGTCGACAGCCGCGCCAGCCGGCGCGCTTCGTCCGTCTCGCCGTTCTCCAGCGCGCGCTGCATCGCCTCCAGCGCCAGCCCGAGGCCGAAGATCGGCTGGCGCAGGTCGTGCGACGCCGAAGCGAGGAAGCGGGCATTTTCCTGGCTTGCCCGCAACGCCTGCGTGCGCTGCTCGTCTTTGAGCCTGATCAGCGCCTGCGCCTTGATATGGTTTTCCTCCTTTTCCTGGGCCAGTTGCGCGTTCTTGCGGTGCGACTCCTCGTTGGCCTGTTCCAGCTCGCATTTCTGCAGGAAGTGACGTCGCGCATGGCGCTCGAACTTGATGCAGATGCCTACGCCGATCACGGCAAGGTGTACCAGGAACATCATCGCGTAGCCGAACTCGCTGGATGGCAGCAAGCCATGACGGGGGCCCGGCAGCAATATCGCATGGGTGCCGAGGATGGCCGCGAAGATCGCGATGGTGGTGTAGAGCACGGGCCTGGCCCGCATGTGGAGGAAACCGTACAGATAGATCATCACCACGTACAGCGACATGAAGTAGTCCTGGAACGCGATGGCGGCCGGCACGATCACGACCATCGCCAGTTCACAGGCAGCGGTCATGCAGATGGCCGCCACCATCAGCGCATGGGCCTGGCGGTCGTCGCAGAAGGAGGGCTGCAAGGATCGCACGAGCGTATAGCCGGTCACTGCCAGGATCACGGCACGGCACAGCAATACCTGCAGCAGGGGGAAAGCGGGATCGCCCACGTAGTGCGCATAGTCCCATACGACAAAGGCCGACAGCAGCAGGAACGCCAGTACGCTGGCGGCGCGGCGGTACGGGGCATACCGGTGGCCATAGTCGAGCAGGAAACGCTCTTCCAGCGCGGCTGGATGGAACGGCGCGGGCGGCGTGAACGTTTCGCGGATATTGCGCAGTGCACCAGCGCAGCGCAGGCGCAGGCGCCGTGTCCGTACGCCGGCACGACGGTGTACCGCGGGCATTGGTTGCTTCGACGAAAACAGCTTCACGATTCCTCCGCGCGCTGGTGCATCGCCAGCTACGATAGCACGCTGCAAGGCGCCGGCGGTGGCGCCGGCGCCACATCGCGCAATGCGAAGGCGCCCCAGCCGGAGAACGGTATCAGCGGCGCCGCAGTGGCTGTCCCTGTACGGCGTCTAGCTGAAACGTATCGACCACGCCCGCCAGCTGATCGGCCTGCTCGCGCAATGCCTGCGCCGCGGCGGAGGCCTGTTCGACCAGCGCGGCGTTCTGCACCGTCATGTCGTCCAGCTGGCCGATGGCCTTGCCGACCGATTCGATATCGGCGCTTTGCGTGTTCGTCACGGTCGAGATGTCCTGCATGATCGCGGACACGCGGGCAATGCCGTCGACCACGTTCTTCATCGTGGTGCCCGCCGCGTCGACCAGCGCGGTGCCGGTATCGACCTTGGCGACGGAATCCTCGATCAGCACCTTCACTTCCTTCGCGGCGGCCGCCGAGCGGTGCGCCAGGTTGCGCACTTCGCTGGCCACGACGGCGAAGCCGCGCCCCTGTTCGCCGGCGCGGGCGGCTTCCACCGCCGCGTTCAGCGCCAGGATGTTGGTCTGGAACGCAATGCCGTCGATGACGGCGATGATGTCGACGATCTTCCGCGACGATTCGCTGATCAGGTTCATCGTGTCCACGATGCTGTCCACCGCCACGCCACCCTGCCGCGAGACGTCCGACGCCTGGTGCGACAGCGCGCTGGCTTCTTTTGCGTAGCCGGCGTTGACGCGCACCGAGTCGACCAGCTTGTGCATCGACGTGGTCACGCGCGCCAGCGCTTGCGCCTGTGCCTCGGTGCGCTCCGACAGGTCGGCATTGCCGGATGCGATGTCGGCGGAAGCGGAGGTGATCGCCATCGTGCCGCCGCGTACGTCCGTCACGATGCCGGCCAGGCTGTCGCGCATCGTGCCCATCGCATGCAGCAGGCTTTTCTCATGCGCGCGGCCGGTATCCACCCGGCGGTGCAGTTCGCCCCGTGCGATGGCGCGCGCCACGCTGGTTGCATAGCCCGGTTCGCCGCCCAGCTGGCGCAGCAGGCCGCGCACGATGGCCGCGCCGATCGTCACGCACAGCAGGGCACTGGCGATGGCCAGCGCGCCGATCCACCAGCGCGCATTCGCCGCCTGCTCGCCGGCCGCCGCGGTGGCCAGCTCGTTGCGCTGCTCCAGGTCCTGCAGCAGCACCTCGATATCGGCCACGATCCGGCGGCGCAGCGGGCTGCATTCCTCGACCAGGAAGGTGCCGTACTGTTCCATCTCGCCCGCCTCGCGGTACTTGCGCGGGCGCTCCAGCTCCACCGCCATCTGCCGCATCCCGTCGCGTACCTTGGCGAACTGCGCCTGGTCGCGCAGCAGCGGTTCCAGCTTGTCCAGGTCGGCCAGGTACAGGGCTTTCTGCCGGTCCACGATGTCCAGTTCGCGCAGCGCGGCCGTGCCGTCGCCGAAGATGAATGCGTTGCGTGCGGCGATGCCGGTCTGCGCCAGGGCCTCGCGCGCATCCAGCAACGGATCGAGCTGGGTGCGGCGCAGGGTATTGGCATTGTCCAGCGCGGCGTCGATCTGGTTCACGCGCGAGATCGAAAAGAAGGCGAGGGTGACGGTAAAGAGCAGGACCAGGACGAAGGCCGAGTAGAGCTTGGTGGCAATGCTGGCGTGACGGTAGGCGTTCATGGGGAGACCGGGTGGATGCTGGTTATTTGACGGATTTGAGCAGCATGATGCCGTAAAAGTTTCCGTAACTCAACTTAAATTGTCATATTTGATGAATTGTTGCGGAAATGCCGTCAAATTCGTCAAATAGCGTTGCCCAGCGTATACTCTCGGCAATGAAAGGTTTTGTATGAATACTTTGGAAGACCCTATCCTGACCACCACGGCCGCCGCGCGCCTGCTCGGCGTGGCGACCAGCACCGTCCAGATGTGGATGGAAAGCGGCGCCATCGCTTCGTGGAAAACGCCGGGAGGGCATCGCCGCACCCGCATTTCCGCGATCCGGGAACTGATGGAAAGCGCCCCCGGCCAGCCATCGGCCACGGTGGGGCAGGCGGTCGAGGCGGCGCTGTCGCCGGTATCGCCTGCCGAGTTCAAGCCCCATCCCGCCCCCGGATATCCGGCGGGGAGGGATGAAGCCGCGCGCCTGGTGGCGCTGGCTTCGTCCGGCCTGATCGACACGCCGCCCGAAGCCCGGTTCGACCGCATCGCGCGCCTTGCCGCGCAGGTGACCGGGTCGCCGATCGCGCTGGTGTCGCTGCTGACCTCCACCCGCCAGTGGTTCAAGGCCCGCGTGGGCCTGGGCGCGCAGGAAACGCCGCGCGAGTGGGCGTTCTGCTCGCACGCGATCCTCGCGGAAGCAGCGTTCGTGGTGGAGGATGCGACTACCGACCCGCGCTTTCGCGACAACCCGCTGGTGCAGGGCGAACCGCGGATCCGTTTCTATGCCGGAGTGCCGGTGCGCGATCGCGCGGGACAGCCGCTCGGCACGCTGTGCGTGATCGACCGCGAACCGCGCAAGCTGCGTGCGGCCGAACTGCAGGCGCTGGTCGACCTGGCGGACATCGCTTCGGAAGAAGCGGGGAAGCGGTAAGTCGCGGAGGGAGCGGTGCCGGCTGCCCGGAAAGGGGCCGGCACCGTGGATTGCCGAAGACGGTCAGTGGCTGCCGGACTTGCCCGGCTCCACGACCCGTGGCAGGTTGGCCGCTTCGCCATGCGGCGCCGCGCCGTGCGCATGATCCTTGTGCCGCAGCTTGCGCGCCACCTTTGCGATCAGGTGTTCGAGGTCGTCTACGTACGTGAACACGGCCGGCACCACCAACAGACTCAGCAGCGTCGACGTGATCAGCCCGCCGATCACGGTGATCGCCATCGGCGCGCGGAAGCTGGGGTCGGCGCCCAGGCCCAGCGCCAGCGGCATCATGCCTGCGCCCATCGCAATGGTCGTCATCAGGATCGGGCGGCTACGCTTGTGGCAGGCGTCGACCAAGGCGTCGAAGCGCGTCATGCCGGCCTGGCGCGCCAGGATCGCGTAGTCGACCAGCAGGATCGAGTTCTTCGTCACGATCCCCATCAGCATGATCAGGCCGATCATCGACGGCATCGACAATGCATTGCCGGTAACGAGCAGCAGCACGATCGCGCCGCCGATCGACAGGGGCAGGGCGGCCAGGATCGTCACCGGCTGCATGAAGTCCTTGAACAGCAGCACCAGCACGCCGTAGATGCACAGCACGCCGATCGCCATCGCGATGCCGAAGCTGGCGAACAGCGACGCCATCTCCTGCGCGTCGCCCAGTTCGGCGATGCGCACGTTCGGCGGCAGGTTGGCCAGCGACGGCAGCTTGCGCGATTCGGTATTCAGTTCGCCCAGCGAGCGGCTGCCCAATTCGACGTCGAGCGTCACGTTGCGGCTGCGGTTCAGACGGTCGATCTGGGCCGGGCCGCTTTCCATCGTGATGGTGGCCACGCTGGCCAGCATCACGGGGCCGTTCCGGCCCGGTACCGTCAGGCGGCCGATCGCATCCAGGTCGGCGCGCACGGCGTCCGGCAGCTTCACGCGGATCGGCACCTGGCGCTCGGGCAGGTTCATCTTCGTCAGGTCGAAGTCGTAGTCGCCGGCCGTGGCCACGCGCACCGTTTCGCCGATCGACGTGGCCGTCACGCCCAGGTCGGCCGCGCGCGCGAAGTCGGGCCGCACGATGATCTCGGGCCGTACCAGCGACGCCGACGACGTCACGTTGCCGATGCCGGACAGCGTGCGCAAATCGCGCTCGGCCCGGCGCGCGGTGGCGATCAGTGCGTCCGGGTCTTCCGACTGCAGCACGAGCTGCATCTTGACGCCGGTATCCGGCGGGCCCACGGTGAAGCGCGCGCCGGCAATGCCGGCCAGCTGGCGGCGCAGCAGCGAGTCGATCTGCGCCATCGTTTCATCGCGGTCGGTGCGGTGCACGGTGGTGATCGTGAGCACCGCACGGCGCGCCTCGGCCGCGGCGCCGGGCGCGAACGCATCGCCGGACGAGCCGCCGCCGATCGAGCTGAACACGCCCGTCACGCCCGGCACGCGCATCGCCGCCAGGCGCGCCTGCTCGGCCACGGCGCGGGTCTGCGCCAGCGTGGAGCCGGGCGGCAGTTCGGCGTTGACCTGCGTCTGCGCGCGGTCGGCCGGCGGCACGAAGCCGGTCGGCAGCAGGCCCACCAGCATGATCGAGCAGACGAAGAACACGGCCGAGGCGATCATGGTGACCAGCCGGTGGTGCAGGCACCACTTCATCGTGCGCATGTAGCGCGACATGACCGGGCCGTCCTGCTCCGGCTTGCCGTCCGGTTTGGGCTTGTGGGGTTTCAGCAGGTAGGCGGCCATCATCGGCGTGAGCAGCCGCGCCACGACGAGCGAGGCCAGCACAGCCAGCACGGCGGTCCAGCCGAACTGCTTGAAGAACTTGCCGGGAATGCCGCCCATGAACGCGGTCGGCAGGAACACGGCCACCAGTGCGAACGTGGTGGCGATCACCGCCATGCCGATCTCGTCGGCCGCTTCCAGCGCGGCCTGCATCGGCGTCTTGCCCATTTGAAGGTGGCGCTCGATGTTCTCGATTTCCACGATCGCATCGTCCACCAGCACGCCCACGACCAGCGCCAGCGACAGCAGCGTGACCGTGTTCAGCGTGTAGCCGAACCAGTAGATGCCGAGAAACGCGGGCAGCACCGACAGGGGCAGCGCGGCGGCCGCCACCAGCGTGGCGCGCCAGTCGCGCAGGAACCAGTACACCACGATCACGGCCAGGATCGCGCCTTCGTACAGCAGCTCCATCGAGCCTTCGAAGTTTTCGTCCACCGGCGCGGCATTGTCGATCACCTGCTTCAGCTCCAGGTTCGGGTGCGCCTTGCGCATTTGCTCGACTGCTTCCTGCACGCCTTCGGCCACCGCCGTTTCGCTGGCGCCCTTGGTGCGGAACACCTCGAAGGCCACGACCGGCTTGCCGTCCTGCGTGGCGATCGCGCGCGGTTCGGCGATCGTGTCGGTCACCTTCGCCACCTGGTCCAGGCGGATGTGGCGGCCGTCGCCCAGCGGGATATCCATCGCCGCCAGCGCCTGGGCCGACTGCACGGTGCCGATCGTGCGCACCGACTGCTCGGCGCCCGACACGTCGCCGCGCCCGCCCGGCGCTTCCTTCTGCACCAGCCGCAGCTGGCGCGACACGTCCAGCGCCGAGACGCGCAGCGCGGCCATCTGGGCGTCGTCCAGCTCGACGCGGATCTCGCGGTTCACGCCGCCCACGCGGCTGACGGAGCCCACGCCGGGCACGGTCAGCAGCCGTTTCGAGACGGTGTTGTCGACGAACCATGACAGATCGGCCGGATCGACCTGCGTGGTGCCGGGTTTGCTCGCCAGGACGTACGTCGTGATGACCCGGCCGGCGGTGGACACCTTGCTGACCACGGGTTCGCGCAGTTCGGCCGGCATGTCGGCGCGCACCTGCGAGACCGCGTCGCGCACTTCGTTGACGCCGTCCGACAGGTTCTTTTCCAGGATGAATTCGACGGTGACCGTGGCCACGCCGTCGAGTACCTTGGTATAGATGTTCTTAACGCCTTGCAGCGTGGCGACCGAATCCTCGATCTTGCGGGCGACCTCGGTTTCCAGCTGGGCCGGCGCGGCGCCGGGCAGCGAGGCGCTGACGGTCACGATCGGCAGCTCGATATCCGGAAAGTCCTGCACCGGGTTGGCCTTGTAGGCCATCAGGCCCGCCAGCGTGAGCAGCACGAACAGCATGATCGCCGGAATGGGATTCCTGATCGACAGGGCGGAGAAATTCATCGCATTTCCCTTAATGTGGCAACTGGGCCGAGGCGCGCTGCGCAGGCGTCGGCGCCGTTGCCGTTGCCGTTGCCGGTGCAGTCGACGGTACTGCGTTGGCAACCCTGACAAGATCGCCGTCGTTCAGGAAGCCGGCGCCGCTCAGCACCACCGGCATCTGCGCCGTCACGCCGGACAGGATCTCCACCCGGTCGCCCAGGCGCCGGCCGGTCTGCACCTTCAGCTGGCTCACGCGCGAATCGGCGTTCAGGCGGAACACGTAGGGAAAGCCGTCGCGCACCACCACGGCCGGCTGCGGCAGGGTCAGCGCGCTCGATGTGCCCAGCTCGAAGTGGCCGCTGGCGAACATGCCGGCCTTGAACGGCGCATTGCTGCGCGTATCCGGCGGCAGGTCCACATAGACCAGCGCCGAGCGGGTCTGCGGGTCCACGGTGGGAGCGATCATGCGCACCTTGCCCGCCAGCTCGCTGCCGTTGGCCGCCTTGACGGTGGCCGTGGAGCCCACGCGGATGCTTTTCAGTTCCGCCGCCGTCACTTCGGCGCGCCATTCGAGGCGGCCCTGGCGGATCATCCGGAACAATTCCGTGCCGGCGCCTACCACCGATCCCACCGTGGCGGTGCGCGCCGAGATCACGCCGCTGTCGGGTGCCACCACCTGTGTGTACTTCAGCCGCAACTGCTGCGATGCCAGCGCGGCGCGCGCCGAGGCGATGCGCGCGTTGGCGGTCTGCTCGGCGGTCAGGTACTGGGAAACCTGCTGCTCCGACAAGGCGCCGGAGGCCTGCACGGCGCGCGCCCGTTTCGCGTTGGCCTGCGCCTCGGCGGCATTGGCCTGCGCCTCGGCCAGCGCGGCACGTGCCTGCGCGACGTCGGCGTTCACGGTATCGGCCGAGAACACGGCCAGCACCTGGCCCTTCTTCACCACGTCGCCGACATTGACGCGCACTTCGGTGAGCCGCAGGCCGGTCGATTCGCTGCCGAGCGAAGCTTCCTGCCAGGCGGCCACGTTGCCGTTGGCGGTCAGCTTCAGCGGCAGCGTGGCCGATTGCGGGCGGGTGGTCGATACCGTCAGCGCGGGCGTGGGCGCCGTTTTCTTTTCGTCGGCCGCATTGGAGGCGGGGCTGTACAGCATGACGCCGGCGGCGGCCAGGGCGAATGCGGCCAGCAGGGCCAGCGCGAGCGGCTTCGTTTGCATTGTCGTCTTCAGCTTGTTCATCGTGTTCATGGGTTGCCAGCAGTGGAGTTGAGTCGGTCGCGGGTCCAGCCGCCGCCGGCGGCACGGTACAGGGCGATCCAGGCGGCGCTGCGTTCGCGCTGCACGGCGATCATCGCGTTCTCGGCGGCCAGGCGGGTGCGGCGCGAATCTTCCAGCTGCAGCAGGCTGCCCATGCCGTTCCTGTACAGGTCCTCGGCGGCCGTGAAGGAGGCGCGGTAGCCTTCCAGCGCCGCCTGCGCCTGCACGGCGCGCAGGTCGGTGCCCTGCAGGTTGACGAGCGCCTGCTCGACCTCGCTGACGGCCTGGCGCACGCTGCCCCGGTAGCTCGTCGCGGCGGCCTCGTAGCGTTCCTGCGCCGCATCGACGGATGCGCGGCGGCGGCCGGCGTCGAAGACCGGCAGCGTCACCTGCACCGGGCCGATGGTCCAGGTATTGGCCGTTACGCTGTCGCCGGCGGCGCGGATCTGGCCGCGGCCGATGGCGCCGGCAAGGCTCAGCCGCGGATAGCGCTGGGCACGGGCGCCGGCCACTTCGAAGCTGGCCGCGGCCAGTTCGCGCTCGGCGTTGAACACGTCCGGCCGCTGGGCCAGCGTCTGCGCCGGCAGCGTATCGATGCCGATGCCCCGGGCCGGCGACAGTTCCGCCGGGCCGGCCGCCAGCCGGCCGCGCAGGTCCGGTTCCGGAATGGCGGTCAGGGCGACCAGCGTCTTCACGTCCACCTCGCACTGCGCGCGCTGGGCGATTTCGCGGTTGGCGCCGTCGGCCGCGCTGGCACGCGCCAGCGCCAGGCTGGCGGGCGCCTCGAAGCCCGCCCGGGAGGTCAGTTCCGTCAGGCGCGCGGTGTCGGCGCGCGAGGCGGCATCCTGCCGCGCCACGTCGAGCAGCCGTTCGCAGGCGCGCAACTGGTAGTACGTGTTCGCGGTATCGGCCGCCACGGAAACGCGGGCATCGTGCCAGCCCGCCTGCGCGCCTTCGTAGCGGGCCTGCGCCGCATCGCGCGCGGCGCGGTTGGCGCCGAAGATGTCGATTTCCCACGACGCCTGCAGGTAGCCCTGCGACGTGGTATTGGTCGGCATCGCGGCGCTCTGCTGGCTGGAGCGGGTGGAGGTCAGCGCCGCATCCACGGCCGGGGCCAGCACGGCGCCGGCGGCCACGCGCTGCTCGCGCGCCTGGGCCAGGCGGGTGCGGGCCGAAGCCACGGTGGGACTGACGGCCTGCGCCGCTTCCACCAGGTCGGCCAGCAGCGGGTCGCCCTGGCTGCGCCACCAGCCGGACAGCCCCGCTACCGTGCCGCCGTGCGGCAGCGGCGCGTGCCATTGCACGGGCGGCTGCGCATCGACCGCGGCCGGCGGCCCGGACAGCGCGCAGCCGCCGAGCGCCAGCGCTGCCGCCAGGGCGAGTGGTTTCATGATCGCCTTCCTGCTGACTGCTGCGGGCTTCATCCTTCTCCTTTCCTTCTTTTTTCCTGTTCGGCGGCGACGATCGCCTCTGCATACCCGACCAGCCTCGGTATCCATTCCTGCAGCGCGTTCGGCGCCGCCATCAGCTGCGGCGTGACGGCGGCCACGATATCCATCGACACCATCAGGTGCGCGCCCAGCGCGCCCACCGCGTGGACCAGGCGGCGCACCTCGTCGTCGACCGGTACCTGCAGGTGGCGCGCCAGCACGGCGGCCAGCGCCTCGAATTCGGGACGGATGCCGTTGTCGATCTCGTTCTGCCAGGTACCGGTGGGCTCCAGCACTTCGCGCAGCCACATGCGCAGCCGCAGCTGGGCCGTGTCGCCCTCCATCATCGGCGCCAGCAGCTGGGCGTAATAGCCTTGCAATACCTGGCGCAGCGTGAAGCCGGGCTGGTCGAACTGGGCGATGTTCCTTTCCGGCGGCGGCATGAAGTCCGTCAGCGCGGCGCGGTACAGGCCGGCCTTGTCGCCGAAGTAGTAGGCGATGGCCGCCACGTTGGCGCCCGCGGCCAGCGCGATCTCGCGGGTGGACGTGGCATTGAAGCCTTGCGCGGCGAACAGCCGCATCGCCGCCTGCAGCAGGCGCTCGCGCGACTGTTCGCCGTCCGACCGGATCTTGCGGGTGTGTTTTTCTGACATCTGCAGATTAAATCACAGATTTCAAACGATTGATATAAGTAAATCGGGTGTTTAGGTATGGCGGGGTTCAATGGCTGCCTTCGATAGATCAGCGCCGCGTTTCAGTACGTTACAAACCCGGGGTGGGCAGTGCCGCCGTCATGACGTATAAAGATCGCTGTTGTCTCCAGAAAGGATCACGACCGGCATGAAAGCTGCCCGTTACCTGATGATGCCGGCCGTGCTGCTGGGCGCACTTGCCGCGCAGGCGACGCCGCTGACCGGCGAAGCGGCGGCCGTTCATGTGCTGAACCGGCTGGCCTACGGGCCGCGCCCGGGCGACATCGAACGGGTGACGCAGATGGGGACGGGGCGCTACATCGACGAGCAGCTCGATCCGGCGGCGCTGCCGCTGCCGGCCGCGCTGGAACAGCGCCTGCTCCGGTTGCCGACGCAGCAGGAAGGCGCGGGCGTGACATTCGGCCGCTGGCGCGGTGCCCGGCAGGCGGGCGGCGATGCCCAGCGCGCGGTGAACACGCAGCTGGTCGCCGAGGCGGCCGAGGCGCGGCTGCTGCGCGCGGTGGACAGCCCGCGGCAACTGGAAGAAGTGATGATCGATTTCTGGTTCAACCACTTCAACGTGTTCGCCGGCAAGGGCGACGTGCGCGCGCTGGCGACAGGCTTCGAGCGCGATGCGATCCGCCCGCACGCGTTCGGCCGCTTCCGCGACCTGCTGGGCGCCACCGCGCGGCACCCGGCCATGCTGCATTACCTGGACAACCGGGTATCGAAGGCGGGCGGTGTCAACGAGAATTACGCGCGCGAGCTGATGGAGCTGCACACGCTGGGGGTGGACGGCGGCTACACGCAGCGCGACGTGACGGAACTGGCGCGCATGCTGACCGGCTGGACCTTCCGCCCGAAGGAACTGGCGCAGAACGGCGAAACGTTCCATTTCGACGCGAAGCGGCATGACACCGGGGCGAAGACATGGCTGGGGCGGTCCGTCGCGCCGCGCATGAAGGCCGAGGGCGTGCGCGAAGGGGAGATCGCGCTGGACATCCTGGCGATGCATCCGTCGACGGCGCGGCACGTCAGCGGCAAGCTGGCACAATACTTCGTGCGCGACGTGCCGCCGCCGGCACTGGTGGAGCGCATGGCACGCACATGGATGCTCTCCGATGGCAGTGTGCCTGCCGTGCTGCGCACGCTGTTCGCCAGCCCCGAATTCATGGACGACAGCGCGGCAGGCGCCAAGTTCAAGACGCCGTACCAGTACGTGGTATCGGCCGCGCGCGCGGGCGGCCTGGCGCCCGACGTGAAGAAGCTTTCCGGCGCGCTGGCGCGGCTGGGCATGCCGCTGTACGGCTGCCCGACACCGGACGGCTACGACAACACGCAGCAAGCCTGGCTGAACCCGGACGCGCTGGCCAACCGCATCGGCCTGGCGGCCGCGCTGGGCAGGGAAGCCGACGCGCGGACGGTCGCGCAGGCGCTGGGGCCGGCGCTGTCGGCGCGCACGAGGGCATTGTCGGGTGCCGAACCCGCAAGGCTGCACGCCGCGCTGCTGCTCGGCAGTCCCGATTTCATGCAGCGCTGACCAGTCACCAGGACACTACGGAGTAACCATGGAACGCCGCGCATTCCTGTACACGCTGGGCGCCGGGCTGGCATTGACGGCCGGCCGGCAAGCCTGGGCGGTCTCGTCGCCGCAACCGACGCAACGCAAGCTGGTCGTGGTGATGCTGCGCGGCGCGGTGGACGGGCTCAATGTCGTCGCGCCCGTCGCCGACGCGCATTATGCGCAACTGCGCCCGACGATCGCGCTGGCGCCGCCGGGCAGCGAGGGCGGCGGGGCGCTGGACCTGGACGGCTACTTCGGCCTGCACCCGGCGCTGGCGCCGCTGCTGCCGCTGTGGGAAGCGAAGAAGCTGGCATTCGTGCACGCCAGCGGCTCGCCGGACGAGACCCGGTCGCACTTCGATGCGCAGGATTACATGGAATCGGCGACGCCGGGCGTGAAATCCACGCCGGACGGCTGGTTGAACCGGCTGGTGCTGGCGCTGCCCGGCACTTCCACGCCCACGCGTGCGCTGGGCATCGGGCCGGTATTGCCGCGCATCCTGGCCGGCCGCGCCGCCGCCGTCAACCTGCCGAACGGCGCGGCCGCCGTGAAGCCGGGCGTGCTCGAATCGCCCGCTCTGGGCGCCGCGTTCGACCGGCTTTACGACGGCCATGAGCGCTTCGGCCGTGTCTACCAGGCCACGCGCGAAGCGCGGCGCGAAGTGATCGACGCGGCGGCATCGCCGCTGGCCGCGCAGATGATGGCTGCCGGCATGGATGCCGGCAAGGGCGCGCCGCTGCCGAACGGTTTTCCGGATGACGCGGCCCGGCTGGCGACGCTGCTGCGCAACGACCCGAACGTGCAGCTGGCGTTCATCGCACTGGGCGGCTGGGATACGCATGCGGGGCAGGGCGGCGCCACCGGCCAGCTGGCGAACCGGCTCGCGCCGCTGGGGCAGGGCCTGGCCGTGCTGGCCGAACGGCTCGGGCCGATGCTGGACGATACGACGATCGTGGTGATGTCCGAATTCGGCCGCACCGCCCGCGAGAACGGCAACGGCGGCACCGACCATGGGCGTGGCAACGCGATGTGGGTGCTGGGCGGCCGCGTCAACGGCGGCAAGGTCCACGGTCGCTGGCCAGGCATCGGGCCGGACACGCTGAATGAAAACCGCGACCTCGCCATCACCACCGATTTCCGCACGGTGCTGGCCCAGGTCGCCGAACGGCACCTGCGGCTGCCGGACCGGCAACTGGCGGCCGTGTTCCCGAAGCTGCCGGCCGGCGGCAACCTCGACCTGCTGCACGGCTGATATTGGCAAAACCGGGGCCCGAATCCGGATCAGACCCATTTTTTCAACCGGGGTCAGACCCCATTATTTGGCAATATTTCCTGAATCGGGGGTCTGACCCCGGTTTTCTGGAAATGCTGCGGGCAAAAAAATGCCCGCGAACCAGGGGTTGCGGGCTAATTCCAATTGTTCGGAGAACGCTTGGAGGAGACAGTTCCAATATAGCCTGCGTCATGTTGCGGTGCAATACCGTAAAACTACCATGCTCGCCAGGATGCGCCTGTTCTCTGCGCGGGAAGCGTTTCCATACGTAATGTGCACTGCAACAAAATTCGGTGTCGCCGCTGCCGGGCGAATATCGACAGGGTGAAATCTGAAAACGCCGCGCCTTCTTCAGCTGAGCTGAACAACCTGGCGCAGCCGTGCTCATCGCAAATTTTTTTGCGGTTGCGTAAAACATACGCAACTATTATTTTTTTAGTTGCAGGGTGAATGTGCTGCCCTGCCCGAACTCGCTCTTGAAGAACAGCGAGCCGCCGAGGACGTTGGCAAGGTTCTGGCACAGGTAGAGGCCGAGCCCTGCGCCCTCGGCGTGGCGGGTGGACGTGGAGTCCAGTTGCGAGAATGCCTGGAACAGCTTGGCCTGGTCTTCCTCGCGGATGCCGGCTCCCGTGTCGGCCACGGAAAATTCGGTGGCCCGCGTGCCGTCCGCGAGCGCGCGCTGCGCCAGTGTCACGCGCACCGCGCCCTTCTCGGTGAACTTGATGGCATTGTTGGCAAGATTGATCAGGATCTGCGTCAATGCGCGGCGGTCGGTGTCGAGCACGATCGGCTGCTCGTCCAGCGCCACTTCCAGCGCCAGCCCTTTTTGCGCGGCGAGCGGGCGCAGCGTTTCAGCCACTTCGCGCACCAGGTCCTGGCATTGCACCTTCTCGACCGCCAGCGTGACCTTGCCTGCTTCGATCTTGGCCACGTCGAGGATGTCGTTGATCAGCGAGAGCAGGTGGCGCGCCGAACCGCGAATGGTGTTCAGCTGCTTGTCCTGCTCGTCCGTCAGCGGTCCGGGCAAGCGCATCAGCAGCGCCCCGGTGAAGCCGATGATCGCGTTCAGCGGCGTGCGCAGCTCGTGCGACATGTTGGCGATGAACGCCGATTTCATCCGGCTCGCCTCGCCCAGTTCCACGTTCTTCAGCGCGATCTCGCGGTTGATGGTTTCCAGCTGCCCGGCATGGTGCGCCAGTCGCATGTTCAGCTCGATCACCTGGCGCTCGCGCGCCTGCAGCTCGCTGTTGACCTGCACCGCCTGCTCGTAGGTGGAAATGAGCAGGTCGAGGATCTGCTGGCGCTCGGCATTGATGAAGTGCTTCTGCTCGCCCAGGTAGAGGGCGATGCCCACTTCCATGTTCTGGTCCTTGCGCAGCTTCTGGTTGACCAGCATGTGGCCGATGCGGTTGAGCAGGTAGTCTTCCGCGTAGGGCTTGCGGATGAAATTATCGGCGCCGCATTCGATGCCGCGGATGATGTCCTTCGGATCGTTCAGCGACGTGACGAGGATGACGGGGATGTCGCGCATCGCCGGATCGGCCTTGATCGCGCGGCACAGCTCGTAGCCGTCCATCTCCGGCATCACGATGTCCGACAGCACCAGGTGCGGCTTGTGCGCGGCGATCGCTTCCAGCGCCAGCCGGCCGTTGCCGGCCACCCGCGCCTTGTACCGCACGGACTGGATCAGGCGGCGCAGCCGCTCGGCCTGGGTGGGGCTGTCCTCGACGATCAGGATCTCGATTTCGCCCGGTTCGATTTCGTAGGTGGAATCCACTCGTTTGCCTTGTGCTGTCATCCGGTTTCACTCGGTTGGACTATAAATGAATTGCGGACGCGACGGCGCCCGCACGGCTGCGGTGCCCCGATGGTCTCAGGCGCTTTCACCCTGGAAGCCGTCCGCGCGGTAGGTGATCACCAGCGTATCGCGGTGGCCGTGCGCGCCGGTCGGCTGGATCGGCGTCGATTCGTGGATCACGGTCGCATCGTCGAGCAGCAGCATGGTCCACGGCTCGGTCATCGTGAAACGTTTGCCGTTCGGCCCTTCGGCCTCGAAGATGCGCGTCTCGCCGCCCTTGATGTGGTGCCGGCCGATGAGGATCACGGCCACGTAGTCGACGCCGTCGCGGTGCGCCCCTTCGGGCGTGGGGCGGCCGATGCCGTCCGCCGTGTCGATGCGGAACTGATGGGCTTCCACGTACCACCTCGGCGCGCCGCGCACGTCGGAAAACAGCCGGCCCAGCGCCGTCAACAGGCCTTGCCAACCCGGCGTTTCGATGGTTTCGGGCAGCATGGGCTCGAACATGCGGTGCATGCCGCCGTGCAGCGCGTTGTACTCCACGCTTTGCCAGTGGGCGCGGTGCGCGGTCTGCGCCAGTTCCGCGCCCTGCTGCACGAAGCACGAGTGGCGGCGGCGCCGGTAGCGGCCGCCATCCTTCAGGTAATTGTCCAGCTCGAGGTTGTCCCAGCCGGGCGCCAGCGCATCGAGCTGCGCGAGCGGCGTACCCGACAGGGCCGCCACGTCGGCGGGGGCGATCAGGGCCCAGCCCTGCGTGCGCAGCGCCCCGGTGACGTGATCGAGGGAAGTGAACTCCGGCGCCATGGCAAGCCTCCAGTGACGGTTACATTAAAAATATTGTCGTATTGTACGACCTCAACGGTTGTTGTGTCAGAGGAGCAATTCAGAAGCTACCAATTGGAAGGAGTGCCAGGCGATGACCGGAAGCGCCGCGGAAAAGGTGGCCGACACCAGCATGTTCCGCGGCGCAGGCTAGAACGAGTAGGCGAGCGTCAGCCGCAGCGAGCGCGATTCGATCGGGTGGAAGTGATGGTCGTCCACCGGCGCCGCCTCGTCCTTCAGCTGCGACGCATAGTAATAGGTGATCGCCGCATCGCGCCGGTTCGTCAAATTGAAGGCTTCCAGCTCGACCTGCAGGTTGCGGTCGACCCGGTAGCCGATGCGGCCGTTGAGCGTCATGGTCGCCGCGGAACGGATGCTGTCGTCCTCCACCAGCGGGCGCGGGCCGAACCAGCGCAGCCGCAGCGCGCCGGACCACGGGCCCGCCGGCGTCACCGTGGCCGCGAACTGCGCCACGCCTTCCACCGCGCCCGGAATGCGGTCGCCGGCGGCATCGCCGTCCCTGTACCGGCCGCGCGCATAGGCCAGGTCGGCATCCAGCGACAGCCACCTGAACGGCTTGTAATAGTTCGACAATTCGATGCCGTGGCGGCGGCTCGGCCGGCCGGCCTCGGTGGTGCCGGCATCGCCGACGAACACCAGCTCCGAATCCATGTCGAGCCGGTACAGCGACAGCGATGTCTGCAGCCCGCGGAACCATTCGCTGCGCACGCCCAGGTCCAGGCCACGCGTGCGCGCCAGCGGCGTCACGCGGTCGGCCGGCGCGTTCGTCTTCGGATCCACGGCGATCACCGTGCCGCGCGCATCGTTGCTGTGGAAGCCCGTGCCGGCGTTGACATAGAACTCGGTGTTCGCCCACGGCCCGAAAATCAGGCTGGCGGTGGGCGAGGCCATCGTATCGTTCGCCTTGCCCGTGTTGACGGCGCGGTCGCTCGCCACGTCGAAGCGGTAGCGATCGGCGCGCAGGCCGGCCACGGTGCGGAAGACGGGATTCCAGCGCGTCTGGTTCTCGACGAACAACGCGCCGCTGGTTTCCACGATGTGGTCCTGGCGCGTGGTCGCAATCACCCGGCGCGCCTTCGTGCTGTACAGGCCGTTGTGGATATTGTCGTTCTGCGCGGTGAAGCCGACCGTGGTGGTCGACGCGAAGCTGCCGTTCGCACCGTGCGCGTGCCACGCATAGCTGGCGTCGACACCGGACGTGACGCGCCGGTCCGGCTGGGCGAACTGGTCGCCGTTCACCGGGTCGTCCATGAAGTACGTGAAGTTCGAGAACAGCGCCAGGCGGTTGGCGATCGCGTAGGCGGAAACCCTGGCGGAGCTCTCTTCCGTCGTGCGCGCCCACGCGGCGGAGAGGCTGTAGCGGTGCGCGCTGCCGCCGTCGGTCGGGTCGATCGCATCGAAGCGGCCCAGCGTGCCGTTGTCGACGGCGCGCTGCGGGATCTGGTCGGTGGCGTTCCATCCGGCGCGATACGCCATCGCGGTGACGTGGAAGCCGTTGTTCGCAAAGCCCTCGCTGTAGCGCAGCACGCCGTTGACCTTGCGGTAGTTGTCGCCGCGCGTGAACGGGCCGTCGTTGTGCATCGTCTCCAGCGCGTACAGCAGGCTGCCCGCCTGCGCTCCGGCTTCGATGTCGGACGATCCGGCGACCAGAATCCGGCCGTAGCCGTTCTGGCCCACGGTGAGGTTGGCGATGCCGCGCGTGAGGCGGCCGGCGTAGGCGATATCGGTGGCGCCGGCCGACGCGAAGTCGCCGCCGTAGACCGAGTAGGGGCCCTTGCGGTAGTCGAGCCGCGTGGCCAGTTCGGGGATGACGAAATTGAGGTCGGTCCAGCCCTGGCCGTGCGCGTGGCTGCGCTGGTTAACGGGCATGCCGTCCACCGTGGTGCGCAGGTCGGTGCCGTGGTCGAGGTTGAAGCCGCGCAGGTAGAACTGGTTGGCCTTGCCCTCGCCGCTGTGCTGGCTGGCGACCAGGCCGGGCGTCGCTTCCAGCAGCTCGCCGGGGCGGTACGTGGTGCGCGCTGCCAGCTGGCGCTGCGTGACGGTCCCTTCGGCCGCCGAGTCGGCGATGCCGAGCTGGCTGATGCGCGAGGCATCGATCGTGACGCGGGGCAGGAACGGGTCGTCGGCGTGGGCGGACAGGGATAGCGCCGCGAGGGCGGTGGCGAGGAGGGTTTTTTTCATGGTGAAGTAGTGGGGAAAGCACCGGAAAACCAGTGCCAGGCACCTTTTCGAGCTTGCTCGAAAAGGTGCCTGGCACTATTCCGCTGCCGGCAACCAGGGTTGCAGCAACCGGCACGCGTGCGGGAAAAATCAGGGCAGCCGCTGCTCGCCCTGCGCCGCCGTAAACGTCAGCGTGACGGTGGCCCGCCCCGCGCTGCCGCCCACGTTGACGGTATTGATCTGCGCCGGCAGGAAGTCGGTCAGCACGCCGTTCTTCAGCACGGCGCCGGCCGGCAGCGCGGTCCTGTCGATCTGCTGGAATACGGTGATCGTGTCGGCGCTGGCCTTCATGCCCACCCATTGCAGCGGCAGGTGCCGCCCGTCGACCGTCAGCACGAACCGCTTGTCCAGGTAGCGCCGCAACGCTTCCTGGTCTTCCTCCATGCCGAGGTCGAACTGGCGCCCGTACAGGTTCGTCAGCAACGCCTCCACATCGTGCGCAGTGTACGTGTGCACGATCTCGGTATTGCCGGTGGCGGCGTTGTAGCCGATGTCCGCCAGGCCCATGTGGTAGTTGTGGGCCGCGGCGGCAACCGGGAACAGCGCCGCCACGAGGGCGGCCTTCCTGAACCGGCGCAGCATTACTTCCGCGGCTCCGCGCCGGGCTGCTCCTGCTTCACGGCCTCCGGCGCCGGCTCCTTCGGTTGCTGCCGCGGTTGCTCCCGCAGTTGCTGCACCTCCGCCTGCTGCTTGGCCGCGGCGCCGTTGGTCGCCGGTACCGCGTCCGCCGCCTTCGCCCCGGATTTTTCGTTATCGTCGCCCTTCAACGGCGCGTTGAAGTCCTTCATCATGTCGTTCGGCTTGCGTTCCATCTTGAACAGCTCCAGGCGCGACGGCGCCGCCTTGCGGGGCCAGGAGTTGTTGCTGGTGTCGATATCGGCGGTTTCCCAGTACGGGTCCTGCGTCAGCGCCGTCATCGGCTCGTCCGTCACCAGCAGCTTCGTCACCTTCTGCGGCGAGTAGCGCCACACTTCGGCCGGCACGCGTTCGATGTATTTTTTGCCGGACTTCAGCGTGATCTCCAGCACCAGCGGCATCACCAGCCCGCCCTTGTTGGTGAAGTCGACCAGGTAGATGTACTTGCCCTGTTTCAGCAGGTCCTTCTGCCACGGTTCCAGCTCGCCCAGCGCCTCCTTGTACTTGTTGCGGTCGGCATTGGTGACGGTGAACTGGTCATGCTCGTTGTAGAAGTCCTTCAGTTCCGGATGGCGGTCGACGCGGCGCTCCATGCCTTCGTTGCGCTGGTCGGTGAGCGAGACCGGTTCCTCGGCCTTGCGGGCGCGCGCCCACGCCTTCTCGATCTCGGGGTCCTTGCTGCTGATGTTGAACTCGGTGATGTTGTCGAGGCTGATGTCCACGGCGTCCGTGGTGTAGAACCAGCCGCGCCAGAACCAGTCGAGGTCCGTGCCGGACGCGTCTTCCATCGTGCGGAAGAAGTCGGCCGGTGTTGGGCGCTTGAACTTCCAGCGGCGTGCGTATTCGCGGAACGCGTGATCGAACAGCTCGCGGCCCAGGACCGTTTCGCGCAGGATGTTGAGCGCGGTGGCCGGCTTGGCATAGGCGTTGTTGCCGAACTGGAGCACCGATTCCGAGTTCGTCATGATCGGCACCTGGTTCGCCGAGCGCATGTAGGCGGTGATGTCGCGCGGGTCGCCGCGGCCGATCGGGAAGTCCTTTTCCCACGCCTGCACGGCCAGGTATTCGACGAACGAGTTCAGGCCCTCGTCCATCCAGGTCCACTGGCGTTCGTCCGAGTTGATGATCATCGGGAAGTAGTTGTGGCCCACTTCATGGATGATCACGGCGATCAGGCCATACTTGGTGCGCTGGGAATACGTCAGTTCGCCGGTCTTCTTGTCCTTCGTCGGGCGCGGGCCGTTGAAGGAGATCATCGGGTATTCCATGCCGCCCACCGGGCCGTTCACGGAAATGGCGATCGGATACGGGTAATCGAAACTGTACTTGTTGTACTGCTCGATCGTGTGGATGATCGACGCCGTCGAATAGCGTTCCCACAGCGGGTTGCCTTCCTTCGGGTAGTACGACATGGCCAGCACGTTCGTGCCGTCCTTCTTGTAGCCCTGCGCATCCCAGATGAACTTGCGCGACGAGGCGAACGCGAAGTCGCGCACGTTCTTCGCCTTGAAGTGCCAGGTCTTGGTGGCCTTGCTGGCAGCGCTGTTGCCAGCCCTTTCCGCCGCTTCGGCCTCGGCCTGGGTGACGATCATCACCGGCTTGCTCGACGTGCGGGCTTTCGCCAGGCGATCGCGCTGGGCGGCGCTCAACACGTCGCCCGGGTTCTGCAGTTCGCCGGTGGACGCCACCACGTGGTCGGCCGGCACCGTGAGCTTCACATCGTAGTCGCCGAATTCCAGCGTGAATTCGCCGGAGCCCAGGAACTGCTTGTGCTGCCAGCCCGCCACGTCGTAGTACGCGGCCATGCGCGGGAACCACTGGGCGATCTCGAACAGCGCGTTCTTGTCGTCTTCGAAATATTCGTAGCCGGCGCGGCCGCCCAGCACTTTCTGCTCGTTGATCTTGTACGACCAGTCGATGCCGAAGGACACCCTGTCGCCCGGTTTCAGGGGCGACGGCAGGTCGATCCGCATCATCGTGCCGTTGATGGCGAATTTCAGCGGGGCGCCGCCGGCGGTGCGGATGTTCGACAGCTTGAAGCCGCCGTCGAACTCGCGGCCGGTCAGCACGCTGCGCAAGCCTTCGAACTTGGCGCCGCCTTCGTCGCCCTGCGGCTTCATCCATGCCTCGCGCGATGGCGCGGTCTGCACGCGGCGCGCATCCGAATCGGGCTTGTAGATGTTCTGGTCCAGCTGGACCCACAGGTACGTGAGCGTGTCGGGCGAATTGTTGTGGTACGTGATCTGTTCCGTACCGGTGATGCTGCGGTTCGCTTCGTCCAGCGTGGCGCGGATCGTGTAGTCGGCGCGCTGCTGCCAGTACTGGTGGCCCGGCGCGCCGGAGGCGGTGCGGTACTGGGTGGCGGTGGGCAGCAGCTCGTCGAGCTGGCGGAACTTGTCGTCGAACTTGCCGGCCGGCGGCTCGGCGGCGATGGCGGAGGCAACCAGGCCGAGTGCGGTCAGGCTGGCGGCGATTACGATAGGCAGGCGCTTCATTGATACCCCAGGGCAGGTAAGGGGACCGCGCCATGCCGGGTCTGGCCGGGCGGAACTCCTTCGTGTTTTTATGGAAACAGCCGGGGTATTCTAAGCGCGCGCATCAACTCGCGCAGGCGACGCGATTGTAACAATCCTGAAACATTGCCCATGCGGACGTCCGCGCCGGACACGGATGGACTGCACAGGGCGCCGTTGCAGGAACACGGCCGGACGTCCGCCGTCCGGGGGAATTCAGTTGTGTAGTATTCCTGCGACGCACCAGGGGTCAACCGGCGTCGGACAGGCTGGTGCGCAGGGTTTCGAGCTGGCGTTTCAGGTCATGCACCTGGTCCAGGCTGCACTGGCTGGCCGCCAGCACGCAGGCCGGGATTTCCCTGGCCTGTTCGCGCAGGACGTCGCCCTCCGGCGTCAGCGCGATGATGACCTGGCGCTCGTCGTTCGCGCAGCGCGTGCGGGTGATCAGCCCGGCCTGTTCCATCCGCTTGAGCAGCGGCGTCAGCGTGGCCGAATCGAGGAACAACTTGTCGCCCAGTTCGCTGACAGTCTGCTCGTTGCGCTCCCACAGCACCATCATCACCAGGTACTGGGAATACGTGAGATCGAGCTTGCGCAGCAGCTTGCGGTACAGCTTGTTCATTGCCAGCGCACTGGAGTACAGCGCAAAGCACAGCTGCTGGTCGAGCTGCGGTACATGAGGGGGGATCGTCGTGTTCATGGGATCAGTATAAATAGCGTGCGATCTAATTGCAACCTACTTTTGAGTGGAGGAATGTGCTTGCCAGCGCGCGCCGATTTGGCTATCGTGATCGGGCCCGTCTTTCCCCCATGGCGGGCGAGGAGGTTCAGAATGGATCGTGCAAGCAACCGAGCTACCTCGCACGCAAGCGAGCTTTATTCGCGGCTACCCGACCAGCGGGCCGGCCAGGCGCACTTGTACCTCGTTCAGCTCGACCCGCAGGCCGTGGTCGACGGGGTGCGCTATGACGATACCTATCTTGCGGATGAAATCCGTACCTGTGGCACCATGCGCGAAACCTGCCCGGTGTGTGCCGAAGGCCATCTGCAGCTGGTATTGCGACAGAAAAACGTGCGGGTACCGCACTTGTTCTGCCTGGAATGCACGCGCTGCTTTGGCGCATTTCTCGAAGACGGCTCCCCGGCCCTGATCGAGTAAACCCCGCGGCGCTTTCTCGCAAGGCGCCGTTTTATTTTCCTCGTTGCACACTGCTGCGCCCGGTCGGGTTGCCATGCACGCGGTCTGTCCGCGCGCCTGTCCGCCGCCAATTTCTTCAACCCGGTTGCCAATCGCCCCATGCTATAGTCGCTTGCAGAATAAGCACAAGCAGGGGACTTCATGCGTGCACAGGGTTACCTGGCCTTTACCGTCGGCATCTGCCTGACCGCCTGGGCATGTCTGTTCGCGATGGAAACGCAGGACCGTCACATCGCCGACCGCTTCGGCCACGACATGGACAAGGTGGCGCGCGATACCGAGGCGCGCCTGAAGACCTACTTCGACACGCTGCTGGCGATCCGCGGCACGTTCAGCGTGCATGGACAGATGAGCCGTGCCGACTTCCATCGCTACGTGGCCGAGCTGCACCTGACCGAGCGCTATCCGGGGTTCCAGGGAATCCAGTGGGTGCTGCGCGTACCCGAAGCGGAACTGCCCCGCCACGTGGCGACCGTGCGCGCCGATACCGGCATCGTGCCGGGCGGCTATCCCGATTACCGCATCCATCCCGTGATCGAGCGCGCCGAACACTATCCGATCGTCTATACCGAACCGATGGCCGGCAACGAGAACGCGTTCGGGCTCGACCTGGCCGCGCTGCCGGCGCACCTGCGCGCGCTGGAGCTGGGGCGCGACAGCGGCGAGCTGGTGGCCACGGAGCGCATCACGCTGGTGCAGGATGCCAGCGGCCAGCCCGGCTTCATCGCGCGCCTGCCGGTCTACCGCAAGAACGTGCCGCTGGGTACCGTGGAGCAGCGGCGCGATGCGCTGGTGGGCTTTGTCGCGATCGTGTTCCGCGTTACCGACCTGATGCGCGAAGTGATCGAACCGCAGCTGCTGAGCCACGTGCACGTGGTGATCCACGATACCGGCTATGTGCTCGACGGCACGCCGCCGACACCGACGATCGACGGCCTGCTGTTCGACAGCGCGGGCAAGCTGGGCGGCGCACGGGAGGCGCGCCGCACGGTGCCGGGGCTGCTGTCGAAGGCGGTGCTGAACGTTGGCCAGCGCCGCTGGCTGCTGCAGGTGCAGGGGTACGACGGCAGCCGCTACGGACGCGGCCATGAAACGATCTACCTGATCGGCGGCTGCGGCTTCCTGATCAGCACGCTGATCGGCGTGTTGCTGGTCACGCTGCAGCGGCGGCGCGCGCTGGCGCACACGCTGCGTGCCGCGCTCGAAGAACAGCGCGCATTGCAGGACAGCGCCGTGGTGGGCATCGGCCTGTTTTCCGATGGCCGCATCGTGCGCTGCAATCGCGGCCTGGAGGAAATGCTGGGCTACCCGAACGGCACGCTGGCCGGCCAGCCGACCACGATGCTGGTGCCGGATGGGAGCGACCCGTTCGACTGCGGCCTGGCCGGGCAGCGCATGCACCGCGAGCTGGAACTGACCCGGCGCGGTGGCGACAGCCTGTGGTGCATCGTCAACGGGCGCATGCTGGACCGGCAGGCGCCGGACAAGGGCTGCGTATGGGTGCTGTGCGACATCAGCGACCGGCGCCACACCGAAGCCGCGCTCGAAAGCACCCTGCACGAGGTGGCGCAGCAGAAGGAGCAGGTGGAAGAGGCGCACCGCGAGCTTTCCAATGTGCTGCACCAGTTGCGGCAGGCGCAGGATACGTTGATCACCTCGGAAAAAATGGCGGCGCTGGGCGCCCTGGTGGCCGGCATCGCGCATGAACTGAACACGCCGATCGGCAACAGCCTGCTGACGGCTACCGCGCTGGCCGACATGGTGGCCGACTTCGAACGCCAGCTCGAAGGCCCCGGCGTGCGGCGCTCGGCGCTGGAAGCGCACCTGAACGATGCCAAGACGGCCTGCGGCATCATCGCCGGCGCGCTCGGCAAGGCGGCCGACCTGATCACGTCGTTCAAGCAGGTGGCGGTCGACCAGACATCGGACCAGCGGCGCCGCTTCGACCTGGCCAGCGTGGTGCACGACACGCTGGCGACCTATTCCGCGCAACTGCGGCGCGCCGGTTGCGAAGTGCGGGTCGACATACCGGGCAACCTCGACTGCGACTCGTACCCGGGCAGCATCAGCCAGGTGCTCAGTAACCTGATCAACAATGCGCTGCTGCATGCGTTCGTCGGCCGGCCCGACGGCCTGGTGACGATCGCCGCCCGTGCGCTGGACGGCGACATGGTCGAGCTGCGCTTCATGGACGACGGCGTGGGCATGAACCACCGCACGCTGCACCAGATCTACGATCCGTTCTTCACCACCAAGATGGGGCAGGGCGGTTCCGGGCTGGGCATGAACATCGTCTACAACATCGTCACGGGCGTGCTGAAGGGCAGCATCCGCGTGGAGTCCACGCCAGGCAGCGGCACGGCGGTGGTGCTCATGCTGCCGCGCACGGTACCGCACGCCGCCGCTGCCTGACCGCCACGCCGCCGGCATGCACCACGGGCAGGCAAACGCTCCCGAACGGTGCCGTGCATCGTGCGCGGCACCAGAATGGACCGCTGCCGCGCAAACGCCAAAACAACTTTATTCGATGCGGCGCTCCCCGATCGGGCGCGGCAGTCCTTGCTGGTGCGCCGGTGCACCAGCGCATGGCGCCGCCGGCCAATATCGTGCGCCGGCATGCCTGGACGGCCCGGCGTGCATTGTCGGGCCCGGTTTTTGCTTCGCTTCAAGTAAAGAGACTGAATTTTCAGTACATCGATCAAAACTTCAAGGGGAGAAGCAATATGGCGTACCTGGTGCCGACGGAATTCGTGACCAAGATGGTGGATGCGGGCGAATCGAAAATCTACATGGCCACGCGCGATGCGCTGATCCGTGCCTACATGGCCGGCGCGATCCTGGCGCTGGCGGCCGTGTTCGCGGTCAGCTGCTCGGTCGCAACCGGCGTTCCCCTGATCGGCGCCATCCTGTTCCCGGTGGGTTTCTGCATGCTGTACCTGATGGGCTTCGATCTGCTGACCGGGGTGTTCGTGCTCACGCCGCTGGCGCTGATCGACAAGCGTCCCGGCGTGACCGTCGGGCGCATCCTGAAGCATTGGGGCATCGTCTTCGTCGGCAACTTCCTCGGCGCGCTGACCGTGGCCGTGCTGATGGCCTACATGTTCACGTTCGGCTTCAACACCGATGGCGGCAAGATCGCCCAGACCGTGGCGCACATCGGCGAAAACCGCACGACCGGCTACGCCGCCTACGGATCGGCCGGCATGCTCACGCTGTTCATCCGCGGCATGCTGTGCAACTGGATGGTCTCGATGGGCGTCGTGGGCGCGATGATTTCCACGACCGTGGGCGGCAAGGTGCTAGCCATGTGGATGCCGATCATGCTGTTCTTCTTCATGGCGTTCGAGCACTCGGTGGTGAACATGTTCCTGTTCCCGTTTGGCCTGATGATGGGCGGTAATTTCACGATCATGGATTACCTGATCTGGAACGAGATCCCGACCGTGCTGGGCAACCTGGTGGGCGGCCTGGCGTTTACCGGCCTCACGCTGTACACCACGCACATCAAGACCGCCGCCAAGCGCAAGTTCAACTGATCCGGGCATGCCGGCCCTGCACCAGCGGCCGGCATCCGTTACCCACCATGCCCGCGCGACTCACGCTGTCCATCGGCCAGCACACGGACCCCGGCCGCAAGGCCGTCAACCAGGACTTTCACGGCAGCTATGTGCCGCGCGAGCCGCAGTTGTCGGTAAAGGGGGCCGCGCTGGCCGTCGCCGACGGCATCGGCAGCAGCGATGTCAGCCACATCGCCAGCGAGACGGCGGTGGCCGCCTTCCTTGAAGACTACTATTGCACTTCCGATGCGTGGTCGGTGAAGACGTCGGTCGAGCGGGTGCTCGCCGCCACCAATTCCTGGCTGCATGCGCAGACGCAGCAGGGCCAGGGCCGCTACGACAAGGACCGCGGCTACGTGTGCACGTTGTCGGCGATGGTGATCAAGTCGAATACCGCGCACCTGTTCCACGTGGGCGATACGCGCATCTGCCGGGTGCATGCGGGGGCGCTCGAACCGCTCACGGTCGACCACAGGGTGTCGCTCTCGCCCGGGCAGAGCTACCTGGCGCGCGCGCTGGGCGTGGATGCGCACCTGGAAATCGACTACCGCACGGTAAGCCTGCAGCCTGGCGACCTGTTCATGCTGGCCAGCGATGGCCTGCACGAACATGTGTCCGCGGCCGAAGTGCAGGAAGCGCTGTCGGCGGGCGCCGACCTGGATGAAGCGGCGCGGCTGCTGGTGGCGCGTGCGCTGTCGAACGGCAGCGACGACAACATCACGGTGCAGCTCGTGCGGGTGGAAACCCTGCAGGCGCATGACGCCGGCGAGCTGCTGCAGCAGATGGCGGAACTGCCGTTCCCGCCCCAGTTCGAGCCGCGCAGCGAATTCGACGGCTACCGCATCATGCGCCCGCTGCACGGCAGCAGCCGCAGCCACGTCTACCTGGCACTCGACCTGGCCACCGGCGAGAGCGTGGCCATCAAGACGCCGTCGATCGACCTGCGCGACGATCCCGTCTACCTGGAACGCTTCCTGATGGAGGAGTGGATCGCGCGGCGCATCGTCAGCCCGCATGTGATCGAGCCGGTCGTCACGGAGCGCAAGCGCAGCTACGTCTACCTGGTGACCGAATATATCGAAGGGGTCACGCTGGCGCAATGGCTGCGCGACCGCGGCAAGCCGGACCTGGACGCCGTGCGCGATATCGTTTCGCAGGTATCCAAGGGATTGCGCGCGTTTCACCGGCTGGAGATGCTGCACCAGGATATCCGCCCCGAAAATGTGCTGGTCGACCGCACCGGCACCGCCAGGATCATCGACTTCGGCTCGGCCAGCGTGGCCGGCGTAATGGAAATGACGCCTTTCTCTCCCGGCGGCGGCGGGGCCACGCTGGCGGGAGCGGCTTTGTATGCCGCGCCCGAATACTTCCTCGGCGAGCCGGGCACGGTGCGCTCCGACGTGTTTTCGCTGGGCTTGCTCGCCTACCACATGCTGACCGGGCAGCTGCCGTACGACGTGCGCATCCCGCAGGCGAAAAACCGCGCCGCGCAGCGCAAGCTGGTTTATACGCCGGCACGCGGCCATGACCCGTCGATTCCCGCCTGGGTCGATGCCGCCATCGAGAAGGCGGTGTCGATCGATCCGCACAGGCGCCATGAAGACGTTTCCGAATTCGTCTTCGACCTGCACCGGCCGAACCACGCATTCCTCGCGCGCACCCGGCCGCCCCTGATCGAGCGCAATCCGGTGGCGTTCTGGAAGGGGATGTCGTTCGTGCTGTTGCTGGCACTGGTGGTGGACCTGGCGCTGCGGCGATAGCGGCACCTGTTGCCGAGCCCGTGTCACTTTGGTGCCAGGCACCGATGTGACACGGGCTCGGCCATTTGTCACTCTGGTGCCAGGCACCGATGTGACACGAACCCGGCCGTTAGTGCGCCGGTTGTATTGCAGGCAAGATCGGGTCAGCAGGCAGAGCCGGGCACGCCGGCCGAGGTAATCCGGCTCACAGTTCTGACGGATATATTGAAATGCCGGGCGATCTGATCGCGAGAATAGGCGCCACTCATCCAGGCAGCCACAATGGCGGCATTACGGCTGGGCAGATTTCTTTCCAGTTCATCAAGGACTGGAATTGCGGTGAATGCCTGGGAAAGATCGATGTATCGGGAAATGGCTGCCACGGGGCGCCTCTTGATCCCGGTGCCGGCATCTACAAATGCCCGGTATGCCTGAATGCGCTCGGCCAAGGCCGCGCCACTGAACTGGTCGATGACGCACATTGAATTGAGCCATTCCGGCCTGGCTTTGATACCGCTGACATGCAGGTGCGTACTCCAGCGCCAATCATCGGCTTTCGCGGCCAGCTGCGCACGGACTGGATTCAACACGATGTAACGGAGCAGTTCGAGAAGATGCTCCTGCCGTTCCACCAGTTCGAGGTAGCAGCGGCGTTCGAATACATGGCCACTCAAGCCATGGCGCCAGTTGAACTTCTGTGCGTATTTCCCGTTGAGGTAGTGCATGGTTGCCGAGATATTTGCGTCCGGTGTTTCGACCAGCAAATGGAAGTGATTCGGCATCAGGCAAAGTCCGTAGACCACCAGGTTGAATCGCGTTGCCGCCTCGCCCAGCAAGCGAAGCCAAGCAAGATGGTCGCGGTCATCCACGAATATATTCGCGCGACGGTTCCCGCGTGATGTCACGTGATAAATCGCGCCTGAAAACTGGATTCTGTTTGGTCTGCCCATGCAGGCAAGTTAGCACCGTCCGCAAACGATGCGCTGAGTTCGGTCACGCATGCATGCGCAACTTTGCTGATGAGTCAGTGTCACTTCGGTGCCTGGCACCAAAGCGACACGAGCTCGGCCGTTGGGACTGTCAGCGCTAACGCTCCCGCAGCATGTCACTTTGGTGCCTGGCACCAGAGTGACACGAGCTCAGCCGTTGGCACTGTCAGCGGTACCGCTCCCGCAGCAGCGCAGCCATCGCCACGTTCAGCTCCCACGCATCCGCTACGGGCGCCTGCGAGTAGGGCAGCCGGAACGTATAGGGCGCCGGTCCGAATTCCGGCGTGATGGTGACGAGCGGGGCGCCGGCGGCGCGCCGCAGGGTAACGATGCGGTCCCACCAGCCCAGGTGGGCGGCCAGTTCGACGGCGTATTCGGGGGCGCGGAAGTCGGGCACCTGCGGGCCCTGGGCGTGGCCCACGCGGGCGTGGATGTGCCGCACGCGCGGCAGCACGGTGTCGAGCGTGGACGGCTGGTCTTCCAGCAGCGATTCGCAGGCGGCGCACCAGTGCGACAGGTCGGCCGTCAACAGCAGGCCCGGCAGGCGCTCGAGGTAGGGGCGCAGCAGCATCGGGTGGCCGGAGAAACGGCTGCGGTGGATTTCATGCACGATCGGCACGTCGTGCTCGCGGGCGATTGCATCGGCCAGCGCGATCAGTTCCTCGTTCTGCTCCTGCGTATAGAAATCCTTGCCGGTCTGCGAATTCACCAGCAGCGGCCGCGCGGCGCACGCCTGCGCCAGCAGCGACTGCAGCGCGATGCGGTGGGCATGGAACTCGGTGTGGAACACCGTTTGCCATTGCGACACGACGAGGTCCAGCCCGGCATCGGCGATACGCCGCAGCCAGTCCTCGCGTTCGGCGCCGTCGTCCGGCAGCGACATCTCGATGCCGTCGAACCCCGCCTCCAGCACGCGCTCGATGAACACCGGCGCGGACAGTTCGTTGTTGCCCCACTGCGGAGCGAGAATGCGGATCGCCGTCACACGAACCCCCGTACCGGGAACGATTCGTCGCGCTGGATCCAGTTGCGCGGCGAGTAGACCGTGCGCCCGTCCGTCACGTGCAGCGTGTACGCATGGCGCGATACCGCCGAGCGGTTCGGCGCGCTGTAGTGCGGCAGCAGTCCGTGGAAGCAGACCAGCGCGCCGGCCTTGCATTCGAGCGGCACGGCGGTGCTGTCGTCCGGCCATGGCGTGGCATCCAGTTTTTCCACCGCGATGTCGTCACCGCTGCGCACGAAGCGTTCGCGCAGCGGCGTGCGGTGCCCGCCCGGCTCGGCCCACAGGCAGCCGTTGTCCAGCGTCGCGTCTTCCAGCGCGAACCAGAACGTGGTCACGCTGATCGGGTCGGTATCGAAATAGGTCGCATCCTGGTGCCAGCGCACCTCGCCGCCGATGCCGGGCTGCTTGAAGATGTACATCGATTGCCATACCTGCGGCTGTTCCAGTGCCAGGTCGCGGGCGACCTGCTGCAGCCGCGGGTCGTTCGAAAAGGCGCGGAATGCCGGATCGAGATCGTGCATTGCGTGCCCGATCTTGTTGATCGACAGCTCCTTCGCCTGGCGCAGCTGCCCGTCCGGGCCGAACGCCTCTTCCTCGAAGAAGCAGCGGATCGTGTTGTCGGAGCGGAGGAAGTACTCGTCGGCCTTCTTTTCCTGGTCCTTCGTGGTGAAGATGCCGCTGGCGGCGGCCGGGTCGAACGCGTCGACGATTCGCGCGGCGCCGGCGCGCAGCGCGGCGATCTCTTCCGGCGACTTGAAGCCGGGAATGACGAGGTATCCGTCGCGTTGGTACTGTTCTTGTTGCGCTGCGCTCAGCATGGCATGGCTCCTGGTAAGTGATGCCGTCGATTGTACGGAACCCGCCTGGTCACCGATACCCAGTCAATGGTTGACACATTGTCGCCAAAGTGAAGACAATGACGGCCATGGACCAGTTGCGCGCAATGGAAATCTTTGTCGAAGTGGCCCGGCAGCGCAGCTTTTCCGGCGCGGCGCGCCGGCTCGGCCTGTCGCGCGCGATGGTATCGAAGCATATCCTCCAGCTGGAGGAAAAACTGAACGTCCGGCTGCTGCACCGCTCCACCCGCGAAGTGAGCCTGACCGATGCCGGCCAGGCCTACCTGGCCCCGTGCGACGCGGCCGTGAGGGGAGCGCAGGAAGCGGCGCGCATCGTCATGCAGACCGGCGATACGCTGGCCGGCCCGTTGCGCATCCAGGCGCCGTCGAGCTTCGGCGTCGCCTGGCTGGCCGATGCGCTGGCCCGTTTCAGCCAGCCGCACCCGCAACTGCGGCCCCTGCTGCATGTGGACGATGCGCTGCTCGATCCGATCGCCCACGGTTTCGACCTGACGATCCGCGTGGGCGGCATTCCGGACAGCCGCGCGCTGGCGATCCGTCCGCTGGCGCCGTGCCGCGCCGTGCTGTGCGCATCGCCCGGCTATCTCCGCAGCCACGGCAAGCCTGCCGCACCCGAGGATCTGCGGAACCACCGCTGCCTGCATTTCTCGCACCTCACCGACGGCACCGCATGGCACTTCGAACGGGCAGGCGAACGGCGCACGGTGCACGTCGACGCGTCGTTCACATCGAACAACGGCCTGGTGCTCCACCATGCGGCGCTGCAGGGCACCGGCATCGTCTACAGCACCACGTTCCTCGCCTGGCGCGAGCTGCAGGCCGGCACGCTGGTGGCGGTGCTGCCGGAATGGCAACTGCCGCTGAATTACCTGAGCGCGCTATACCCGGCCAGCGGCCGGCCATCGCCCAAGGTGCGCAAGCTGATCGATTTCCTGGTCGCGGAGTACCAGCCGGTGCCGCCGTGGGATGCGGCGCCCGGGCCGGCCGTTCACCTTCCCGCGCTTCAGACCGTCCACGCTCCGTCCGCATAAATCCGTTCGCCGTCGAGATACACGCCTTCGGTCACCGCGAACACATCCACGTGATAGCGCGCATCCTTGCGCCTGATCTGCGGCTTCTGGTATTGCCCGTGCTTGGCGCCCAGCGACAGGTGCACGCCGCACATCCGCTCGTAGGTGCCGATATCGTCCACCGTGCGGGTGAACGAGAATGCCCGGTTCATGCCGAAACCCAGCTCGCGCACCCACACGTCGCCTTCATGGGCGCGGATGATGGCCAGCATCTCGTCGAAAGCCGGCGTGCTGTTTTCCGCGCCGGTCACGCGGCCCCGCTCGACGATCATCGTGACCGGTTCGAGCGGGCGGTTGACGCGGAACGACGTATCGCCGAACACGAACACGCGCACGCGGCCGTTCACCGCTTCCAGGTCGCGTGCCTCCGTAAACACTTCGCCGATCGGGAACAGCCCGCCCACGTTCTTCAGCGCCGAATAGTCGCCGATGTTCAGCTTGGCTTCCTCGAACGGCGAGGCGAACACGAGCTCGGCACCGTTCCCGCTGTCCACCACGCCGCCCTGCGCCCGGTCCAGGCGTTCCTTCAGCGCATGGCCCGTGCCGCGGAAGTAGGCCGGGTCGTAGGCCAGCGCGTCGATGTACACCAGTCCCTGGGCGCCCGGCATGCGCGACAGGTGCAGGTGCTCGATCACTTTCAGTCCCTGCTGGAACAGCTCCATGCGGATCCGGTACTCGTTGAGCCGGAAGCTGGTGGTCTGGATCAGCACCACCAGGTCGCGTGGTGCCAGTGCCGCGAAGGCGGCCAGCACCTCGTCGGCGGCGACCGCGTCGAAATCGATGAAGACGCCGCCGGGCAGCGCGCGCCGGTAGGCTTCCGTCAACACGGCGTTCAGCTCGCTGCGGCGGTCGAACACCACCAGCGCCCGGTGCGCGGGCCCGTGTTCGAGCGCGAAGGCGAGCAGGTCGGCCACGTTGCGCGCGGCGGTGTCGATGGCGGTGGATGGAAAAGTCGTCATGGTTGCAGGGCTGGTAAGGAAAACACAAAAGTGTTGCGGCGCGCTCATTATAAATGTCGCCGCAGGCGTGCAATGCTTGTAGCTGCCGGGGGTGCAGGGTAGAATCGGCGGAAGATATAGCCTACGGGCAACACTTATAAGACCCGCGCAAACCACGGAGCGACAGGATGAGCATTACATTTGGCCAGGATTTGCCGCTCGAGCGGCCCGATGCGGATGGCCGCGCGGCGCTGTTCGTCCCGAAGGCGGATATCAAGGAAGATGTGCTGCAGACGCTGCGCAAGGGCGCGGCCGTGGTCGGCTTCGGCAACCATGACCGTACCGTCACGATCTACTTCGAAAGCAACCGCTTCAACGAGCCGACCCTGGCCAAGTGGGAGCAGAAGGCGCGCAAGGCCTACGCCCGGCTGGTGGACGACCTGCCCACCACTTCCAAGATGCAGACCCGGCTGGAATATTTCGAGCAGGTGGGCTACATCAGCGGCAAGGGCCTCAGCATCCGCCGCATGGACAGCCTGAAACGCTGGCTGGAATTTTCCGAGGCGCTGGACACGGCGCCGGCCAGCGAAAGCGTGACCTGGGCGCCGCCGGCACCGCCGAAAAAAAGCAGCACCGGCAGCGACCTGTAAGGAACTGTCCCACCCATACAGTCCCGATCCGCCGCCATCCGGAGGAAACTATTCCGATCAACGCCCCGCCTTCGTGCGGGGCGTTTGTTTTGGCGTCCTGCCGCGCCGTATAACATGAAGCATATGCGTTATGATTGACGCAACAGATTGCAATGGCGGATGGGGGATCGATGGATGAATGGTGGCGGGCCGGGGACAGCGTGTGGCGTGAGGACGCAGCCTCGTCCACACGGTTCGTGCTCGAGGCGGTGCAGGGTGTGCCACGGATCGACTGGGAGCTGGCGCGCGGCCGGCTGACGGACGTGGCGCAGCTGGTGGGCGCGGCGCTGCCCGCCACGTGCGCGCACGCGGCGATCTTCCCCCAGGGTTTTGCGTTTTGCCCCGAGTGCGGCGCACCGGTGCATGCCGCCGCGCCCGCGCCGGAGACGGCGTGGTGGGGACCGGCCACGGGCTCGCTGCCGCCCGGCGCGGCGCCGCTGCCGCGCCACGTGCCGCACGGCCTGCCGCAAACGGCGCTGCCGCTGGGCGAAGCACTCGAGGGGCGCGAGCCCGAACCGTTCGTGGGCCGCGCAGACCTGCGCATGCCCGCACCGCCCAATTCCCTCTGCGTGTTTGCCGCCGCCGATTTCGGCTTTGCCGCCCAGCGCCTCATCGCGCTGGCGTATACCCGCAACGTGGTGCAGTACTGGGACCCGCCCGGCAACCGCTGGCACGTGTTCACCGCCGACGACGGCTCCGCCGACCTGCACTTCGCCATCTCGGCCTATGCATGGCTGCCGCCGGCCGATGCGGCGCGGCGCGGCGAGTTCGGCCTGGTGCCCACGGCGCAGGGCCTGTTCCGCCTGATCCTGAACCCGCTTGCGGAAAGCTGGCGCACCGAACCCGTGTTCCAGGCACGGCTGGCCGCCAGCCCGGGAGCCGTCGGCCGCCGCATGGCCTGCCCGTTCGTGGCGCCGGAGGGCGTGCGCCTGTGGACCGCCGGCGCCGACGGTGCCGATCCCGAAGTGCTGGACATCGTGTCCCCCGACCCGGCCGTGCCGGTGCCGGCATCGGGCTGGTCGCGCCCGTTCAGCTATGACGGCCGCCTGCACTGGCTGCACGACGAAGGCCAGTTGCTGTGGCGCCCCGGCCAGCCGGCGCGCTGGCTGCCGTGGCCGTTCCCATGGATGCCGCGCCTGCAGTTCGGCGGCCCGGTGCGCAGCCGCGATGGCCGCCTGTGGCTGATCGGGAACGATGGCGCCGGCTATTCGTTCCGCGCGCTGGGCGATGAGGCGGGACTCGGCACGCCGCAGGTCGAGCAGATCGACGGCGCGCGGCTGGGCTTCGGCACGCTGCTGTTCCGCCGCGGCCACCAGGTCAAGGACGATCCCTGGTCGGACGAGGATGTGGAAGACCAGGCGCGCGGCGATGCGCTCGTGCTGCCGCTGCTCGAAGCGGTGTCGGCCACGCGCGGCCAGCCGTCCGGCCTGGTGCTGCGCTTTCCCGGCTTTACCGGCCGCGCCGAAGCCGCGCTGGCCGGCGAGGTGCTGCCTCGCACGTTCGTCGAATGGATCGGCCGCCACAACGTGATCCTCGATGAAATCGCCCGGTTGAAGAACCCCGGCGAGTGCGTGCCGTTCGTCTGCGACGGCAGCCTGTGGCTGCATCACCCGTCATGGAACGAGATCCGCGGCTGGCGCCTGGAGGGCCTGGCGTGACGCGCTGGCGGCCGGTGTCATCGCGGCGGCTTGCACTCCTGCTCGCCGGCGCATTGTCCGCCTTCGCGGCGCAGGCGGCATCGCATGTCTTCCTGGTGCAGAATTCCGGCTGGATGGAGCCGTTCTACACGGACCCGCAATCGCCCTACAAGGCGCTGGTGACGGAAGTGGTGCAGGCCGCGATGCAGCCCGGCGATGCGCTGGTGCTGGCTTCGTTCAACCAGGGCGTGCCCGGTGCGCCGTCGCCGCACGCGCTGCTGGCGCAAAAAGGCAAGCCGGACCGCGAAAAACTGCGCGGCGTGCTCGATCCGCTGCAGGTGGGCCGCAAGCCGGGTGGCAAGGCAATGGCCGACACGGATCTGGGCGAAGCGGTCGGCACCGCCATCGACGGCGCGCTGGCCGGCAAGCCGGGCCTGGTGTGGCTGTTCACGAACAACCGCAACAGCCCGAACAACGACCAGGCCACGGCGCGCCGCAACCGCGAGTTCTACCAGCTGATCCATGAGGGGAAGGCGATCCGCAAGGCGCTGGCGTTTCCGCTGAAGATGCCGGTGCAGGGCGCGCAATACCGCGCCGGCGGCCTGATGGTCTACGTGTTCGCGGTGCAGGAGCAGGGCGTGCGCGAGCTCGATGCGCTGCTGGCGGGCGGCCGGCTGAAACAGGTGATCACCGAAACGCCCGCGCGCCTCAAGCCGCTGGACCAGGATACCGTGCGGCTCGTGCCGGCGCGCGTGGAAAACACGCCCGGCGTGCGCTACACGGTGCTGCCAGGCGGCCGGCTGCGCGCCGAACTCGATGCGGACACGCCCGCATCCGGCAATGCGCGCATCACGTGGCGGCTGGAAAACGCGATGTACCCGTACACGATCAAGCAGGCCGACATCACCGCGCAGGCCGCGCTGGCCGGCGAAATGAAGCCGGTGGCGTTGAGCCCGGACGCGGTGCGCAACCTGGCGCCGGGCAGGCCGCAGCCGCTGGCATCGTCGCTGGGCCTTCCCGTGGCGAACCTGCCCGGCAAATGGTCGCTGGCGGCGCTGTCGACGGCCGGCTCGGCGCAGGTGCTGCCGGGCCGGATCGAGGTACGGCTGGCCAACCAGCGGCTGGAACTGTCGCAGGCGTTCCGCGAACGGATGGCCGAGCTGTTCCCCGGCGACCCGCTGCCGGATATCTTCACACCGCCGGCCGAGATACAGCACTCGCGTGCCGTGCTGCCGGTCGAGGTGCGGCTGCGATACGGCTCCGGTCCGCTGCTGGCAGCGATCGGCGGCCTGTTCGCGCTGCTGGCGACGGGCGGCGCGCTGCTGGTGGCGGCAACGCGCGGCCGCAAGGTGCTCGTTACCGTCGACGGCGAACAGCGCACGCTGCGCACCAGGGCCGGCGCGAAGACCCCGCTTTACAATGCCGCCGGCGACCAGGTCGCGGAGCTGCGCACCACGCTGTTCGGGCACCAGCTGGCGAACGTGCACGAAGGCGCCAGCGTGCGCCTCGGCAAATGAGGTCGCAAATCAGGTCGCAAATCAGGTCGCAAATAATGTCGCAGACAAGAATCAAAGGATAACCATGCAAGCCACCGAATCCCAGCGCGATCCCGGTTTCCGGATCCCGGAAGACAAACCCGTGCAACCGCCGGCCGGCGACGGCACGCTGTCCACCACGCCGCCTTCCGGCACGGGCACCGCTACCGGCACCGCCAGCGGCACAGGAACCGGTAACAGCGCCGGCATCGAGGTCGCGCCGGAAGGGCAGGTGCCGGCCACCGACACCTCCACGCGCGATATCGCGATCGGCGGCGCCGTGTTCCTGTTCCTGCTGGTGATCTTCTTCTTTGCCCGCAACGCGTTCGCCAACCACCTGGTGCGCCGCCGCGTGGCGCCTTCGTCGGCCGACACGGCCGGCTGGCTGCTGTTCTTCGGGCTGGCGTTCCTGTCGGCCGCCGTGGTGCTGGGCTTCGTCAATTCGACCAAGTTCCTGAACGTGGCCATCACCGGCACGCTGCTCGTGTTCGGCATCGCCGCCATCGGCGGCGCGCTGTTCACCGGCCGGAGGTAGGCCGTGGACCCGATCGGAAAGAAGACCGAACTGAAGGTCGACCTGCGGCCGACGCTGTTCATCGGCGCCGGCGGCACCGGCATGGAAGTGATGATGCGGATCCGGCGCCGCATCCTGTCGGCCGTGTGGAACCGGCACCACCCGGCGCGGGTCGAGTCGATCGGCGAATTCCCCGTCGCGCGCTTCCTGCACATCGACCTGGACAGCGGCGCCGTCATCGACGAGGGCAAGTCGCAGCGCACCGACCCGTGGTACGAACTGGTCAAGCTGGGCGATGAAGAGAGACTGGTCGAGCCGATCGACCTGCAGCAGTACCATGAATCCGACGACAGCCTGGCGCGCTTTCCGCTGATCGAAAGCTGGATGCCGCTGCGGCCGAAGAAGCTGCGTTCGCTGGGCATCGATCCATCGCTGGGCGCGGGCCAGATCCGCGCCGTGGCGCGGCTGTACCTGTTCGACAAGTATCCGAAACTGCGCGGCCGCATCAAGGGCGCGCTGAACTTCCTCGCCTCGAACGCGGGCATCGAGCGCAAGGACAATTACCAGCGCCTCGGCCTGCAGGTCGACACGTCGAAGTTCCGTATCGTCGTCATCGCGTCGAACGCGGGCGGCACCGGTGCCGGCACCGCGCTCGACCTGGGCTGGCTGGCCAAGGCCATCGCGCGGCAGGAAGTGGCGGACAGCCAGGTCGACCTGGTGATGTTCATGCCCACCGGGTATGCGCACGCCAACAAGGAGCGCACCGAGGCCAATGCCTATGCCACGCTGATGGAAATGGAAACGGCGATGCGCGACATGAACGCGCAGGTGCGCTGGGCCGACCCGGACAGCCTGGTCGGCCGCGGCGCGCCGTACGACGACGTGTATTTCGTCGATACGGCCAACCTGGCGAACAAGGCCACCCAGGACGTGAAGGATGCGTACCAGATGGTGGCCGACTCACTGTTCGAGGATTTCGCCTCCGCCGATTTCGCCAACCGCAAGCGCTCGGTCGCCGTGAACCAGCAGCAGCACAAGCTGGGGCCGTTCAACCCGAAGGTGCCGGAAGGGCGCTTTGGCGACATGCGCCTGTCGTACTCGAAAGCCTATTCGGCGTTCGGCCAGTCGGTGCTCGATACGCAGCAGGGCCTGCGCGAGGACATCCGCGCTTACGAACTGGCGGCCCTGATGGTGAAGGCGTTCTTCGGCATCATTGGCACCGACGGCGCTCCGGCGCGCCGCGCCGGCGACGGCGAGCGCGACGTGTTCATGCGCGAGCAGATGTGGCTGGCAGAGCGCCCGTTCGACGAATTCCCCGATTTCAAGAAGGGCACGGTGGAGGTGACGCCGTTCCAGGAATACGCGCTGACCGACCAGCTGCTGATGGACAAGGACCAGCGCTCGCTGCTGGAACGGGTGGAATCGAAGGTGCAGACGGAAATCGACCGCATCACCGGCGGCTACGACCTGAAGGAATGGCGCGCCAAGATCGCCGAGCTGCTGCCGCAGCTGGAGCGCGACGCGATCCGCGAGGCCGGGGCCACCGCCGAGACCAGCGAGGACCGGCTCAAGCGCCACACCCAGGAACTGGTGATGCGGCTGAAGGGCCGCATCCGCGAGCGGCTGTACGGCTTGCTGGACGACCGCCGCCAGGGCGGCCTGGAGTTCGTGCTGTCGCTGCTGGAGCAGATCAAGGCCCGCGTGGCCCAGCGCGACATTCCGCGCATGGAGCACAACGAGCGCCGCTACCGCGAGATGCGCGATGCGCTGCGCACCCGGCAGGTCGAAGAGTCGCTGAACAATCTCTCGCAGGCGGCCGGCAAGTGGATCAACGCCGGCGCGCAGGCGCGCGAAGTGATCGTGCACCTGAAACGCGATATCGCCGACTACCTGCGTTTTCACCTGTTGTCCGTCACCGCCGGGCAGTCCGCCGAAGTGCTCCGGCAGGTTTCAGGCTGGCTGGGCGAGCCGCTGTCGGTCGACGAGAAGGGGCAGGCCGTCTGGTCCGGCATCGCCGGCGAGTTCCAGGAAGGGCGGCGCTGCGTGGAAGCGATGCTGGGCGCCGTCGACCAGCGCGTGGCGCAGCTGCGCGCCGATGCGCAGCACGAGCATGCCACCTACATGAAGCTGGCGAACGGGGACGCGCCGCCGCCGGTGAAGCTGACCGGCGACGTGTCGGCGTGGAGCGAGGAAGTGCTGCTCGAATTCGGCGGCTCGGCGCGGCTGTTCCCGCAGCTGGGCGACGAGAAGCTGCGCTCCTCGCTGCTGCTGAAACTGTTCCGGCGCGCACAGACGCAGCTGTCCACGGAAGAAGCGGGGACGGAACCTGTCGATCCGCTGCTGGAGCGGCTGCTGGCGATGTCGGTGCAGGAGCGGCAGCGCGTGTTCGGCGAGTGGCTCAAGAGCGCGATGCCGTGGGTGAACGCGCGCTTTTCGGCCGAGTTCACGCCGCGCGCCGACCAGTTCAAGTGTTTCGTCGGCGTGGGCGATGTCAACGCGTGGAAGCGGCTGGAAGCCGAAATCCGCGCCGCCGCGCCCACCGGCTACTTCCACGGCGAACTGGTCAATATCGTCAACACGGGCGTCAAGGGCCGGGCGGTATGCTACATCGAACTGTCCGGGTTCCCGATGACGGTGCTGCGCGGGCTTCCCACGTGGCGCACCTCCTACCAGATCGAGAACCCGAAGATCCCCACGCACCTGCATTTCGACGCGACGCGCTTCCGCCACCCGATCGCGCCCGGCATGGATGAACTGAACCGGCTGGCCGACGATTACGAATGGTTCCTGCAGGCGGTCGCGCTCGGCGTGCTGAAGCGCAAGGCCGACCTGGCCGACCGCGAGGCGTCGTTCCAGCCGCGCGGCCAGTACCTGTACGAAGTGGAGCAGGGCTCCGGCGAATGGCTGCAGGTGGGCAACGAGTACGCGGTGCGCTCGAACGGGCTGCCGTCGTATTACCGCGAGCAGATCATCGCCACCGTGCAGCAGCGCCTGGCCCGGCTGGGACCGCACCAGTTCCTGCTGCTGGCGGCGCTGATGCGCCATTACCAGCAGCGCGTCTACCAGCCGCGCCTGGAAGTGGATGAAACCGGCGCCGAACTGCCGTCACCGTCGCTGCCGAACATCACGGCCAAGCGGCTGCACGACGAATGGCTGCGCCGCGCGCTGGCGGCCGAACCGGCGCTGGCGGCGTCGCCGCATCATGCGCTGGACCGTGCGCTGGAGTTGCTGCCGCAGTGGAGCGAGCCGGTGCCGGGATCGGCTTCCGATGCATATGCATGGGAAGTGCAGCAGAGCGTGGACAAGCGCGTGCCGCACGCGCAATTCCTGAACGGCGAAGCCGCGGCGAAAGCGCTGCTCGATGGCGGCCCGACGCTGGGCAAGACCCCGGCTGGCGCCATCGGCGCGGGAAGCGCTTTCGCCGGCGGTGCGGCCCTCGTCGCACCCGCTGCCGGCGTGCCGGCGCTGTTCAAGGTGTTCGTCAACAAGACGCAGCAAGGGCCGTACACGGTGGCCGAGCTGGCCCAGCGCATCGCGCTCGGCGAAGTGGGCGCCGCCACCAAGGTGTGGAACATGCGCTGGGTGCCGCACGTGGACGGTTGGCAGCCGGCCGGGGCGGTAGCGGAACTGGCGCCGCTGTTCGCGGCGGCGATCCCCGATCCCTCGGATGACATTCCAGATCCGGAGTAAGCGGTGACGTCAGAATTTTCCAGCAATTTTCGCTGCATCAATGCCGCGTGCGGCCGCGCATTCCCGCGCGCCGTGCGGTTCTGCCCCTGGTGCGGCACCGGGCAGGCGGCCGCGGCTGCACGGCCGGCCGCCGCCGCGCCGGCACCGGCTTCGCCACCTGTTGCACCGCCGGCACCGGCTGCGCCCCCCGTCGCACCGCCCCCGGCGGCTTCTCCCGCGCCACCGGTCCGGCCTGCCGCCACGGCATCGGCCGCGGCTGCTGCGCCAGCCGCGGCGGCATCGCGCCCCGGCCCCACGCAGCCACCGCGCCACCAGCAGCCGCAGCCGGCGGCCGGCGTACCGCGCCCGCCTGGCGGCGCCGGCAGCGGTGCCGGGCCGTCGCTGCCGCCCGTGCGCAAGCCGGTCGGCAAGGGCACGTGGTTTTTCGTCGCGCTGTTGCTGCTGGCGGTGTGGTTCCTGGTCAAGCCGGGCGATCCGTCGAAACAGTGGCGCGACAAGGTCGATGACGCCATCGCATTGACGGAGGAGTGCCGCATGGGCGATGCGCGCGCCGCGTTGAAGGAACTGCGCGGCGACAAAGCCGATGCCGCCCAGCTGGCGCGCCTGCAAAAGGCGATCGCCGCCACCGCGCCGGCCTGCGAGAAGAAAAGCCAGCGCGCCAAGGCATGGACCGACACGCAGGCCGCGCTGGAGGCGGCGATGGCCGCCGGCGCGCCCGATAAGGCTTCAACGCGGCTGTCCGCCTTCGTCAAGCGCTGGAACGACGACGAACAGACCCGCGAATGGCGTGACCGCATCGACGTGCGCCGCGCCGAAAAGCTGCTGGACGACGCCAACGCCTGCCTGGCCAGGAAAGACCGCGCGTGCGTGGAAGCCAGGCTGAACGCGGCCGAAAAGCTGAACCGGCCGGAAACCCGGCCACGCGTCGAGGCGCTGCGGGAATCGCTGTCGCGCATGCTGGAATCCACATTGCTGGAGGGCGCCGTGGAGGGGGGCGCGTCGCCAACGGCCAACCCCGCCAACCCGGGCGGCTATCCGCCGCCGCTGTCCGCCACGCCTCCGCGGGTCGCAACGGCGGGAGTGACACCGAACAGCGCCGAAGCCCGGCGCCTGCAGGCGGGAGCGGAACGCGAACTTGCGCAAGGCAACTACCGCAGCGCGATCGGCCTTGCCGGCCAGTGTGCCGCGGCCGGCGGCAGCGACTGCGCCGCGCTGCGCGACAGGGCCGCCCGCCTGGAGCGCGAACAGCATGCCTGCGTGCAGGCCGGCCGTGAATGGGTGGGCCAGCGCTGCGAGTAAGCCTCCGCTCCCCATGGGCGGAGCTGCGCGGGATCAACGATCCCGGCACTCGCTGCACGGGCAGCCGTACGGCGGCATCGAGGTGAAATTTGTTAAGCTTCGTGCAAGGAGGACACCATGCAACGACCATCACGATTGTTGACGGCAGGTTCGCTGGCGCTGCTGCTGGCGCTGGCGGGATGCCACAAGGAAGACGACCGCCGGGTCGATGGCCCGGCCGAGCGCGCCGGCAAGGAGCTCGACCAGGCCACCGAAAAGGCGGTCGTGCATCTCGACAAGGCGCGCGAGGATTTCCAGCAGGCGGCCAAGGAAACGGGCCGCGAGCTGGACCAGGCGGCGGAAAAGGCCGGCGAGGGGCTGAACAAGGCGGCTGAAGTCGTGGGCGAGAAGCTCGAACGGGCCGGCGAGAAGGTGCAGGCCAGCGCGGAGGCGGCGCGGCGGGAGGATGAGGAAAAAGGCAAGTCGAAGTAACGCCGCGGCGCGGCTGGCCCATTCCCAAGACCGCCCGCCGGCGGCCCGGCCCATCCGCCAGCGCATCAACTGCCGGTTTTCGCGGCCGCCGCCGGGATTTCCGTCGCTTCCGGGGCCTCGCCCGGCACCACGACCAGGTCCACGAAGCCGTTGCGCCACGCGCCCTCGAGATCCTGCTCGATCGCTTCCAGCGTCGTCCGCTCCAGGTTGGCGAAGCCGCGCAAGCCGTACGCGCGGTTGCGCCCGTGCGACTTGGCCATGTACAGCGCCATGTCGACCAGGTTGACCGCGCGCTCCCATGACAGCGGCGTGCCGCCCGGCGCCAGCGGATAGGGCGCGAACCCCACCGACACATTGACCTGCAAGGTCTTGCCACCGTGCGCCAGCGTTTGCGATGAAATGCCGTGCAGGATGCGGCGCGCCACGTCATCGAGGCCGCGGCGCGGTACCGCCGGCAGGAACGCGAGGAATTCCTCGCCGCCCCAGCGCACGATCATGTCCGTTTCGCGCAGTACCACGCGCAGGCTTGCCGCGATCATTTTCAGCACCGCATCGCCGGCGGCATGGCCATGGCTGTCGTTGATGTGCTTGAAATGGTCCACGTCCAGCAGGAACAGCGCGCCGATGATGTCGTCGCCGCCGCCGTTGTGCTGGCGGCGCTCCGCCTGCGCATGGCTGCGCATGAAGTCCTGGAAGTGGCGGCGGTTGTACAGCGATGTCAGCGGATCGAGCGTGCTCTGCTGCTTCAGTTCCAGGTTCTTCACCTCGAGCTTGGCATTGGCCTGCCGCACCTTGCGGTACAGCAGGCCCACGACCAGCGAGGCCAGTGCGAACACGATCGCCAGCAGCCACCAGATGCGCTGCTGCAACCGGCGGTTGGCCAGTTCGACGCTTTGCACGCGGTTGTCCTGCCGCAGCGCCTCGATCTGGCGCTGCTTGGTTTCGGTGTCGTACTTCTGCTGCAGTTCCAGCACCGCTTTCTGGCGCTGCTCGGCGAACATTTCGTTGGAGATGCGCCGTTCGCGGTGATACGCGGCGACGGCGCCCGCGTAATCCCCGGCCCGCTCCAGCGCCGCCCCGTACTCGACCAGCACGCCCTGCAGCTCGGGCTTGACGCCGATCTTTTCGAAGGTTGCCAGCCCCGCCTCGAACTGGCGCTTGCCTTCGGCCACGCGGCCCATGCCGAGGTAGGCCAGGCCCAGGTTGACATGGGCCGTCGAGATGGAGTTCTGGTGGCGCGCCTCGGTGCCTGCCGCCAGCGCCTGCCGGGCGAAATCGGCGGCGCGCCGGTAGTCGTGGTCCTTCAGGTAGCTGTCGGCCAGGTTGACGAGCGAGCTGGCGATCATCTGCCGCGCGCCCAGCCTGCGTTCCACGGCCAGCCCTTCGAACAGCGCCTTGCGCGCCCGCTCGTACTGCTTCGACTCGATCGCCAGGCCGTACTCGGTGGACAGCGCGATCGCCAGCCGCCCCTGCGAGCGCATCCGCTTGGCCACGGCAAGCGACTCCGCCTGCACTTCCCATCCCTTGTCGTACTGGTGCATGTCCGTGTACAGCTGCGCGAGCGCGTTGAGCGCGCCGGCCAGCGGCACCTCGTCGCCGCGGACGGTGCGCGCCAGGTCGATCGCCGCCTGCAGCCTGGCCAGCGCCATGGGGTAGTTGCCCTGTTCCTGGAAAGTCTGGCCGGCCGTGACGATTCCCTGCACCTGCAGCGGCACGTCGCGCGTGGCGCGCGCACGGCGCTCGGCCTCGAACGCCGCCGCATGCGCGGCAGGCAGGTCATCCATTTCGAACAGCGCATAGCTGCGCGCCAGCAGGCCCTTGGCCAGCGCGCCGTCGTCGCGCTGCGCCCGGCCGTACGCCACCAGCTCGTCGGCCACGGCCAGCGCGCCCTTCGTATCCCCGGCGCGCCGCGTGGCGCTGCTGTACAGCGACAGGAATTCGGCGCGGGTGGCCACGCCGCCGCCGCGCGCCTCGGACTCGATCGCCCGCAGCCGGCGCAACGCTTCGTCCGGGCCGAAGCGCACCATCTCGCGCGTGGCGGCCAGCTCCGCATCGACAGCCGGCTGGCCGAACGCGAGCACGGGCGCCAGCGCCAATGCGGCGGCGAGTCGGCGGCAGGCATGTAAAACGGAGGAAGAAGGGAAGGGTGGTCGGGCAGCCACGTAAGGGTCCTTGCACTGCGCCTTGCATAAGGTGCGCGCGGTTATCTGGATCATTATAAGCCTGTTGCTATAAGGAATCGCCAACGCCGTCGCATTTTCGTCCGCTGCGCGCCTGGCGCTGCTTTTATGCAACACCAGGCATGCGGCAAGCGGCCGGCGAGCTCAGGCGGCCAGTTGCTGCAACAGGTACAAACGCTGGTACAGGCCGCCTTCGATCCGCATCAGCGCATCGTGCGCGCCCGCTTCCTCGATGCGGCCGTGGTTGAGCACCACGATCCGGTCGGCGTCCCGGATGGTGGAGAGACGGTGTGCGATCGCGATGATCGTCACCTGCCCGCGCAGCTCGTTCAGCGCCTCCTGCACCACCTGCTCGGTGGCGCTGTCGATGCGCGACGTGGCTTCGTCCAGCATCAGCACGCGCGGTTCGCCGGCCAGCGCGCGGGCGATCGCGATCAGCTGCTTCTGGCCGGACGACAGGCGCGACCCGCCTTCGCCCAGCAGCGTGTCGTAGCCGTCTTCCAGCGCCATGATGAAGTCGTGCGCATGCGCGGCGCGCGCTGCCCGCTCGATACGCGCCAGCGGCAGGTTGCGGCCCATGTCGATGTTTTCGCGCGCCGAGGCGGCCAGCAGAAACGGATCCTGCGGCACCAGCCCCACGCGGGAACGGAACGCATCGTGGCCGATGTCGTCCAGCGGCACGCCGTTCATCAGGATGCTGCCGCGCGGCGCCGGATAATAGCGCAGCAGCAGCGACAGCAGCGTCGACTTGCCGCTGCCCGTATGGCCGACGATGCCGTAGAACGCGCCGTGCGGGATTTGCAGGCTCAGGTCGTGCAGCACGTTGCGGTCGCCGATATAGGCAAAGTCCAGGTGGCGGATGTCGATCGCCGGCGTGCCGGACGTGGGTGCGGCTTCGTTGGCCGCCGCTTCGTCGCCCGGATTCGCGGTGCCATGCTCCGGCGCGCCCGCTTCGTCCAGCAGCCCGGCCACGCGCGCGGTGGCCACCACCGACTGCTGCAACTGGCTGAACTGCATCGTGATCTGGATCAGCGGCTCGATCACGCGCGCGATGTAGCTGATGAACGCATACAGCACGCCCACCTCGGCCACGCCGAGCACGGTGCCGTCGGCACGCTGGCCGAACAGATAGATCACGGAGGCCAGCAGCACCACGTTCAGCATGTCCAGCGCCGGCCGCAGCAGCCATGCGTTGGCGCGGATCTCGGCGACCCGCTGCGTGTACTGGTCTTCGTTGGTGCGGCTGAACCGTTCGGCGAAACGCGCCTGCGCATTGTTCGCCTGCAGCACGCTCATGCCGCCGATCGATTCGGCCACCTGGGCGTTGATGTCGCTGCGCAGCTGGCGCGCCCTGGCCACGGCCGGGGCGGAGAGCCGCTGGTACAGCCAGACGATCAGCAGCACGCAAGGCATCAGCGCGACCACGAGCGACATCAGCCGCCAGTCCAGCCATGCCATCGCCAGGATGGTACCGGTGAGCACGATGGTGCTGTCCAGGATCACGAACAGCACCTGGATATACAGGCCCTTGACCGCTTCGGTGTCGTTGGTCACGCGCGATACCAGCTGGCCGGTGATGGCGCGGTCGAAGAATGCCATCGGCAGCCGCAGCACGTGGCCGTACACCCGCTCGCGCAGCCGCTGCACCGAGCGCATCGCCAGGCCGGACAGGCGCAGCAGCTGCAGGTAGCGCAGCCAGGAAGCGGCGCAACCGGTCAGCACCAGGCCGCCCAGCAGCAACGCCATCGACGTCCAGTCCAGGGCGCGGGGCAGCAGGTGTTCGTCGATCAGCCGCTTGCCGAGCAGCGGGCCGAGCACCTCCAGCCCGGCGGCGAGGGCCAGCCACAGCACGGCCCAGCCCAGGTGGTGGCGATCCGGCCCGGCGGCGTCCTTCAGCAGGCCGACCGCCTGCCGCATCGATTCTCCGCGCGTCTTTTCCAGTGTTTCAGCTTGCATCGAGGCTCGCCTCCAGTTGTTGATAGCGCCACTGGCTGGCATACCAGCCATCCCGCGCCAGCAGTTCCTCGTGCGTGCCCTGTTCGACGATGCGGCCATGGTGCAGCACGATGATGCAATCGGCGGCCACCACGGCGGAGAGCCGGTGGCTGGCGATGATCGCGCTGCGCACCGGCCGCTCGCGGCGCAGTTCTTCCAGGTGTTCGAGGATGCGCGTTTCGGTGCCGGTATCGACGGCCGACAGCGCATCGTCCAGCAGCAGCAGGTCGTTGTCGGACAGCAGCGCGCGGGCGATCGCCACGCGCTGGCGCTGGCCGCCGGACAGCGTGATGCCGCGCTCGCCCACCTCGGTTTCATACCGGTGCGGGAACAGCAGGATATCGTCGTGGATCGCGGCCAGGTCGGCCGCGTGTTCCACTTCGGCCCGCGTGGCGTCCGGCTTGGCCAGCGCGATGTTCTCGGCGATCGAGGCCGAGAACAGGAACGATTCCTGCGGCACCCAGCTGATCGCGCCGCGCAGCGCCTGGAGCTTGTAGTCGTCCAGCGCATGGCCGTTCCAGCGGGCGCTGCCCGACCGGGGCGCCAGCTGGCGCAGCAGCACGCGCAGCAGCGTGGTCTTGCCGGAGCCGGTCGGCCCCACCAGGCCGAGCGTCTGCCCGGGGCGCAGGCGCAGCGACACGTCGGCCAGCGCCGGTTCCGCCTGGCCCGGGTAGCATACTGTGAGATGGTCGAGCGCCAGTTCGCCCGGCTGCAGTACCGCCACGGTGCCGTGATCGTCGATCGACAGCGGCGCATCGAGCATCGGCTGCAGCCGCTGCCACGCGGCGCGGCCCCGTTCCAGCAGCGACAGCACCCAGCCGGCCGCGAACATCGGCCAGATCAGCTGGCCCAGGTACATCGAAAAGCTGGTCAGCGCGCCGATCGTCAGCTGGCCGGTCCAGACCAGGTAGCCGCCCAGGCCCAGCGTCAGGCCGGTGGCCGCCGTCAGGGTCAGGCCCACCGCCGGTTCGTAGGCCGCTTCCCAGCGCTGCGCGGTCAGGGCCGCGTCCGACGCCTTGCCGGCCAGGCTGGAGAACGTGGCCGCGCTGCGCTGTTCCAGGCCGAGGGTGCGCAGCGTGCGCACGCCGGTCAGCGTCTCCTGCACGTGATCGTTCAGTGCCGAGAAGCGTTTCAGGGAATCGGCGGCCGCCGTGTGGATCTGGCTCGAAATGCGCCAGAACGCATAGGCCATCACCGGGAACGGCAGCAGGGCAACGAGCGCCAGGCGCCAGTCGACCCCCAGCATCATGATGCCGATCACCAGCACCAGCGTCAGCGCGCCGTCGAAGCCGGCCAGCATCGCCTCGCCGGCGGCCTGTTCGATCGAATCGATATCGTTGGTGGCCAGCGCCATCAGGTCGCCGGTGCGCTGTTTCTGGTAGAACGCCGGTCCCTGCAATGTCAGGCGCCGGTAGAAACGGGTGCGCAGTTCCACGCCGAGCCGGTAGGCGGTCGAATACAGGCGGATGCGCCAGGCGACCCGCAGGCCGTAGTTGGCCACGCCCACCAGCAGCAGCAGGCCGACGCCTTCCAGCAGTTCGGTATGGGGCAGGCGCTGGGCGGCCAGCGCATCGACCATCTGGCCGATCTTGCGGGGAATCCAGACGCCGATGACGGCGACGAGGGCCAGCATCACGCCGGCGCCCGCGTACGCGCGCCAGTGCGTACGCACGAAGCTCGTGATTAGCCTCGATAAACTCATGACGTATTCCTTAATGAAGGTCGCTAGGATACATCAGGGGAGAAGAGCGCGTCGGCCGGGTCCGGTACGGGCCGCGGCGGTGCGGGGAAGAGCGGAAAAAGCAGAACGCCCGGCCGGTGGCCGGGCGTTCTTCAGGCGACAGGGGCCTGCTTCAGGCGGTTGGCCTGGCGTGATTCAAACCGGCCGGCCTGGCGTAGTTCAGGCCATTGGCCTGAATTACTTGCGCGACCGGCCCGGGGCGGACTTTGCCTGGGCGGACTTGTCGGCCAGCGCGGCCACGGGTTCGGCGGCCGGTTTCGAAGCGGCCCTGCCGCGCCCGCCCTTTTGCGTCGAAGGTTCCGTTTCGAACAGCGGGGCAGAAGACGCCGTGACCGGCGCCGGGGCTTGCGCGGTTTCCGCTGCCGCGCCGGTCACGCGTTCGACTGCCGCCGCGACCGCGTCCTTGGGGGCCGGCGCCGCTTCGGCAGCCTTGGCGATGTTGTCGCTGGCCGCCTCGACCGCATCGACGGTGGGGGCGCCGATCGCCTCGGCTGCGTCGTTCGCGGCCCTGGCACCCGCCTCGGTCGCATCCCTGGCCGCCCTGGCGCTGGCTTCGACGGCGGCGTCCTGCACCTTGCCGGCTGCGTTTGCCGCGTCGTCGATTTCCTCGGTGGTCTCGCGCGCCGCGCCCGCCAGGCTGCCGGAGGTGGCACGGGCCGCCTCCACCGCGCTGCTCGTGGCGGCCTGCGCCGCATCGCTCGCCGCATGCGCGGCCTGGGAGGCGGTGCCGGCCGCGCCCTCGGCGGCGGCCTGGGTGGCTTCGGCTGCCGCATTGGTTGCCGCCACGGCCGCGTTGACGGCCGATTCGGTCACCTGCGTCACAGCGGGCGCAGCCAGTACCAGTGCCTTGGCCGGCACGTCGCGCAGGCGCTCGCTGGCCGTCCTGAACAGTGCCTGCTGGGTCTGGCTGGCGATCGAGAACAATTCGCGGTTGTAGGCAAACAGGCCTTCGAGCGCGGACAGGGGGCGGGCCAGGTCGAGCACCGCGCGCGGGTCCTTCGCTTCGATCAGCTGGCGGGCTGCGATGGCGCTGCGTTCGGCGGCGTTGCGCGCCGTGCTCAGGTTCAGTGCGACCACCTGGCCAGCAACATCGACGGTGTTCTTCAGCACGCTGTTCAGGAAGTTGAGCTGGCTTTCTAACTGCGACTTGCTGGTGGCGGAAATTTGTTCGGTAATCGAAGACATGAGCTCTCCTTGGAACAATGAATTGTGCGTTGCAATAAATGCATTCTAGCGATGTATCAAGGCGTTGGAAAGCGCTTTGTGCGCTCTTTATTCAGTAATTTATGCATTGCAACATGCATTTCGGCGCCTTCCGTGCACATGTTGTTGCGCCGTTTGCGCCGATATCCCTACAATCGACCATACCCATTGCCGGAGCTCACTCATGGAATTCGTCATTCGCAACGCCGCGCTGCCCGATGGCCGCACGGGCATTGATATTGCTGTGCAACATGGCCGCATTGCGGCCGTTGCGCCGCGCCTCGCCGTCACCGCCGCGCGCGAGATCGATGCCGGGGGCGACCTGGTCACGCCGCCGTTCGTCGATGCCCATTTCCATATGGACGCTACCCTGTCGTACGGCCTGCCGCGCGTAAATGCCACCGGCACGCTGCTGGAAGGCATCGCGCTGTGGGGCGAACTCAAGCCGCAACTGACCCAGGAAGCGCTGGTGGAACGGGCCATGCGCTATTGCGACTGGGCGGTGGCGCGCGGATTGCTGGCGATCCGCACCCACGTGGACGTGTGCGACGACCGGCTGCTGGCCGTGGAGGCGCTGCTGGAAGTGAAGCGCCGCGTCGCGCCGTACCTGGACATGCAGCTGGTGGCATTCCCGCAGGACGGCCTGCTGCGCAGCCCCACGGCGCTGGCCAACCTGAAGCGGTCGATCGCGATGGGCGTGGACGTGGTGGGCGGCATTCCCCACTTCGAGCGCACCATGGCCGACGGCGCGGAATCGGTGCGCCTGCTGTGCGAATTCGCGGCGGCGCAGGGCCTGATGGTGGACATGCACTGCGACGAGTCGGACGACCCGCTGTCGCGCCATATCGAAACGCTGGCCGCCGAAACGCATCGCCTCGGGCTGCACGGCCGCGTGGCCGGCTCGCACCTGACGTCGATGCACTCGATGGACAACTACTATGTGAGCAAGCTGCTGCCGCTGATCGCGGAATCCGGCGTGGCGGCCATCGCCAACCCGCTGATCAACATCACGCTGCAGGGCCGGCACGACACCTACCCGAAGCGGCGCGGCATGACGCGGGTACCGGAACTGATGGCCGCCGGCGTGACCGTGGCGTTCGGCCACGACTGCGTGATGGACCCGTGGTACGGCATGGGTTCCGGCGACATGCTGGAGGTGGCGCACATGGGCCTGCACGTGGCGCAGATGACGAGCCAGCAGGCGATGCGCGCCTGCTTCGCCGCCGTCACCGACAACCCGGCGAAGATCCTGGGACTGGAAGGCTACGGCCTGGAGCCCGGCTGCCATGCCGACCTGGTGCTGCTCGACGCGGCCGACCCGATCGAGGCGATCCGGCTACGCGCGGCGCGGCGGCTGGTCATGCGGCGCGGCCGCATCGTGGCCGAGTCGCCGCGCGCCGTGGCCCGCCTCGATTTGCCGGGCCGCCCCAGCAGCGCCGATTTCCGCCAGCTTCCACCGGCATGATGAAGCCGCCGCCGTGCGAACGGCCGCCGCCATTCTACTGCGTGGATTTCGACTCGCCGCGCGACTGAGCCGCCGGGAAGAACCACGCCAGGGCACGGTGCACGCGGCCTGCCCAGGACTGCTCGCTGTGGGTGCCCCCTTCGTCCTCCACGTACAGCAGGTTGCCGCCTTCGTGCCAGCCGTTGCGCAGGAGCGCCTGGCGGAAGGCGCGCGTGCCCTCGATGCCGTCCGCGGCCGTGCCGCCGTCCACGTACAGCCTTACCGGCGTTGCCGCCGCCCGCGGCGCGGTGGCCACCGGCGTGCTGCCGTTCCACCAGAACGAGCCGGACACGATGCCGGCCTGGCCGAACACGTTCGCATGTTGCTGCGCCATGTGCAGCGACGCCAGGCCGCCGAATGACGAACCCATGACGGCGGTATCGGCCCGGCCCGGCAGCGTGCGGTAGCGGCCGTCGATGTAAGGTTTGACGGTGTCGACGAGGAAGCGGCCATACGCCGCGACCTTGCCGCCGCCCCAGCGCGCGTCGCAGCACGGCGTGTACTCGGCATTGCGTTCCGGCGTGTTGTCGACGCCGACCACGATGATTTCCCGCATCTCGCCCCACGCGGCCAGGCGGTCCGCCACCTCGTCGATGTTCCACTCGGCACCGTAGGCCGCCGTCTTCGGATCGAACAGGTTCTGGCCATCGTGCATGTACAGCACCGGGTAGCGCTTGCCGGGATTCCGATCGTAGCCGGCCGGCAGCCAGATCCGGAGCTTTCTCTCGTTCGCCAGTTGCGGCGAGGCGAACCGGTCGACGATCTCCAGCCGGCCCCTGGCCACCGGGCCGTTCATGGGCATGTCCGCCGGCGCGCCCGTCGCCAGCAGCCGGATGCCGTGGATGTCGAAACGGTTCATCGCGCCCGCCTTGCCGCCCGCATCGGCGTACGCGGCGTTCGACTGCAGGCTGCTCATGTTGATGAAGTCGGACAGTTCGATGGCGAACGTGCCCGCCTTCAGCTGCGCCGCCAGCGGCGTCGAATACACCGTTTGCCCGGCGGGGGAGTGCGGCAGCTGCACGACGCCCCGGGCGACGACGGTGCCGGCCGCATCGATCACCTTCATCCACTTGACGCCGCCGGTGATGCCCAGGTTGACCTGGTGCGCGTTGTTGCGGTAGCGCACCTGCACCGCGTACGTGCCGGCCTGCCGGACGGCGATGCTGGCGGCGAACGTGTCGGCGGGCGCGCCCCACTGGCCGATCACGCCGTCCCGGGCCTTGACGCTGGAGGCGATGCGCGCATCGCCCGCCGCCACCTCGAGCGCGGTGCCGAGGCAGGCGGGGGCACTGTGGTGGCTGCGGTTGCCCGACACCGGGAACACCGCTTCCACGGCATAGCAGGAGGCGGTGCCGGGCTTCGGATCCGTCCAGGCCGCGCCGCGGATGTTCGCCGCCACGAGGCGGCCGTCGCGATAGATGTTATAGACGGCACCGGCGGCCGGTGCGGCATCGAATTTCAATTCGGCCAGCTTGCCGCGGGCGGCGGCCGTGACGGCCGGTTCGGCCGGCGAGAACACGGCGGGGTCGAGCGCCAGCGGATCGGCCGCCACGCGCGTGAGCGCCTGCCGTCCCGGCAGCAGGGCGCCCAGCTGCACCACGATCGTGTTGTGCGCCGCCAGGTCCTGCCACTTGATGCGGCCATCGACGGGCTTGCCGTTCAGCAGAACCTGCTGCACCGGGTAGTAACCGGATGCGTCTTGCGGCGCCGGCAGCACCACCTGCACGTCGAGCGCGTGGCCGCGCAGCCGCAGGCCGGCCAGCAGGGCGCTGCCGGAACCGCGGAACGCCTCGTTGCGCAGTTTCGACGTGATGAACGGCTTGACCTGGATGCCGTCGTTCGTGGTGGAGACGCCGAACACGCCGCCCACCAGCGCGCCGGCGAAGCCGCCGACGGACCACAGCTGGCGGCGCGAATTGACCACCGGGCCGGACAAGTCCCGCGCCGTATCCTTGCCGTCTTCGAGCATCGGCTGGCCGCTGAGCCATTCCATGTTTTCCATGTTCGACGCATTGACGGCGGCCGCGCGCAACAGCGTGTCGTAGGCCGCGTCGGCCGCTGCCACGTTCTGCACCTGCACTGCCGCCTTCAGGCCGTAGGCGGTGACGAAGGGCCAGATCGCGCGGTTGTGGTACACGGCGCGGCCCGGCTGCTGCGGCCAGATCACCGGCGCGCCCATCGGCCCGTGCGGGTAGCGTGCCACGATGCTGGTGGCCTGCTCGGCATCGGCCACGCCCGTGACCACGGCCAGCGCCTGCCCGAGCCAGTCGAACTTGTCCATCGGCGCGCCGTCGAAGTGGCCGGCGGTCAGGCTGCTGTACATGCCGGCATCCTTCAGCCACAGCCGGGCATTGATCGCGTCCTTCAGTTGCACCGCCCAGTCGCCGTAGCGCTTCGCCGTGGCGGCGTCGCCCTGTTCTTCCGCCAATTGCGCCGCCAGCGTCAGCGCCTTGTAGTGCGCCACGTTGGTCGACAGGGCCTTGGCCGTGGCCATGTGCGCCAGGTGGTCCGGGGTCCAGCTGGCGTAGCTTTGCTCGCGCCAGTCGAGGAACGACTGTTCGCCGTTGTACAGGCCCGCGGCCGGGTCGAACACCGCCACGCGGTCGATCTCGAGCGTGTTGGCCAGCGCCTTCAGCGCCACCGGCACGAAGGCCGCGCGCTCCTCTGGCGGCAGCGCCTTCAGTGCCTCGTCCGCGCCGAAGGCCCACGTCACGCGGTCGGTGCTGACGGGCCAGCTGCCGCCGCTGCCGGTATCCTGCACGATCTGCAGGCCATCGGCGCTGCCCGGCACGACAGCCGGTTTCGTGACCCCGTCGCGGTAACCCGCCAGCTTGAACTGCAGCGAGTTGCGTACCCGCTGCGGGTCCAGCATGCCCAGGCCGAGGCCGGCCGCGTACGACAGGTCGCGCGTCCACACGTAGTGCCACTTCTCGCCCGTTTCGAAGCATTCGCAGGCGATCGGCTGGCCCGCGCGCTGTTCGTTCACGTTGTAGCTGTCGTCGCGGATGTGGGACGCGGCATCCTGCCGCATTTCGGCCATCGCCATCGCGAACAGCGCGTCGAACGCCACGTTGCCGCTGCGCACGCGCGGCAGGCCGGCGCTCTCCGAGTAGGTCACGCTTTGCGGGTCGCCGTCGCGCAGCTTCAGCGTGGTGTTGTGCGTGTAGGTACGCAGCGGCGCACCGCCATCCGCGGTACTGTCGCCCGCCGTGCCGTCGTTCAGCGCGATGCGCACGGTTTCCTGCTTGCCCCAGGAGCCGAAGGGAATGGATTGTTCGGTGGCATGGACCGCGCCCGCGGCGAGCATGCCGAGCGCGATTGCCGCGGCGATCGAGATGGTGGTGCGCTTCATGTCAGCTCCAGGATGATGGCCGTGGTAAGCGTGGTGGTCGGCAGCGCGACGCTGCGTTCGACGGTCTGGCCGCCGGCAGGAATGCCGGCGACGGCGGTACGGCATGGATCGGCGGCGGCGGCAGGAAAGCGGACCATGTGTCTCCTCATGGGGAAGTAGTGGTACTACAGGCTCGTCAATGGCCTGCTGGGCGTAAAACGTGAGCAGAATACTATGTGCTGCAGGCGCGCACAACGATCCTGGAGGGCGGTTTACTAGTTTTAATACAGCGCCCACGGAAATTTGACGGTTTCGTTACATCTTTACAGTGGAAACGATTGTTCTACGGAATTTTATGTAGTTACACTACAGCTGGATGTGGCGACGTCTGTAGCCGCGATACAACGAAAACGTGCGGAAGCCCGGAAACAGGGGCTGAAACGGCCAATTTGCGTGATCTCGGACTGAACTTTAATTGACACTGCATCTAGTTTTAATACAAAATTCTTGCAGGACGTCTAAAAGAGCGGCCGTAATCCTTGGAACCCCGTGTAGTCGAGCTAATTTTTGCGCGCGGGAACATATTCGTAATTAGTGAGGGGACTTCAATGAAATTCTTCGCGCCTGAGCGCAGCCTGCGCACGGCAATGCAATTGAGCCCGGGTTTGACACCATTGGCCGCCGGCTGCGCACTCTTCGTTGCGGCATTGGCCAACCCGGCCATTGCACAGGAACAGAACACCGGCGCGGAAGCGGCGCCGATGACCACGGTGACCGTGACCGGCATTCGCCGCGGCATCGAGGACGCCATCTCCGTCAAGAAGGAAGCGACGTCGATCGTCGAAGCCGTTTCCGCCGAAGACATCGGCAAACTGCCGGACGTCTCCATCGCCGAATCGATCGCCCGCCTGCCGGGTCTGGCCGCCCAGCGCGTGGCCGGCCGTGCCCAGGTGATCTCGGTGCGCGGCCTGTCGCCGGATTTCTCCACCACGCTGCTCAACGGCCGCGAGCAGGTCTCCACCGGCGACAACCGCAGCGTGGAATTCGACCAGTACCCGTCCGAACTGCTGTCCGGCGTGACGGTCTATAAAACCCCGGATGCGGGCCTGATCGGCCAGGGGCTGTCCGGCACGATCGACCTGCAGACGGTGCGCCCGCTCAATTTCGCCAAGCGCACCGTGGCGATGAATGTCCGCGGCGAGCACAACTCGCTGGGCAGCATGGCCAACACGAAGTCGCTGGGCAACCGCTTCTCCGTCAGCTACATCGACCAGTTCCTGAACCGCACGCTGGGCGTGGCGATCGGCTTCGCCCACATGGAGTCGCCGGTGCTGGCCAACGAGACCGGCATCTACGAACCCTGGAAGACGGATGCCCGTACCGGCCTGCCGGCCGGCACCACTGCCACCGACGGCATCAAGGCATTGTCCCGCACCGGCTACAACCGCCGCGACGGCCTGATGGGCGTGGTGGAATATCGCCCGACCAAGCAGCTCACCAGCACGCTGGACTTCTATGCGTCCGTGTTCAAGCATGAAGACACGGCCAACCAGTTCGAAGTCAACCTGTCCGGCTGGAACGGCAACCTGCAGCCTTCGCCGTTCTACTCGAACCTGACGAAGAACGGCAACGCGATCAGCACCGCCGTCGCCAACAACGTCTACCCGCTGGTACGCGGCATGTACACCAGGCGCCGCGACGATATCCGCGCGCTGGGCTGGAACAACGAACTGCGCCTGGACGGCGTGAAGCTGGTGGCCGACCTGTCCTGGTCGAAAGCCAAGCGCGACGAGCTGGGCCTGGAAAACAACCTGCAGCTGGGCGCCGTCAATACGCCGCAGTATCTCGATACGGTGAACCTGGCGTTCAACACCGGCGCATTCCCGTCGATGACGCCCGGCCGTGCCGACTACAGCGACGCATCGAACCTGTATGTGAAGAACACGATCTACGGTTCCGGCTACGGCAAGAAGCCGTATGTGGAAGACGAGCTGAAAAGCGTAAAGCTGGCGGCCAACTTCCAGGCGCCGGCGGCACTGGAAAACTGGTTGTCCGGTTTCGACGTGGGCGTCAACTACAGCGACCGCTCGAAGGACAAGGACCAGCCCGAAGGCAACATCAACCTGGTCGGCAACCCGACCACGATCGATCCGTCGCTGCTGTACGGTTCCGTCGACCTGGGCTTCGCCGGTGTCGGCAACGTGCCGGCGTGGAATGTGCCGGCCGTCGTGGCGCGCTACATGACGTTCAATCCGACCGCGGGCAGCGGCGCCATCCTGATCAAGAACTGGTCGGTGGTCGAAAAGATCTCGACCGCGTACGCCAAGGCGAACATCGAACACGAGTTCGGCGACATCTCGCTGCGCGGTAACGTGGGCGTGCAGGTGCAGCACACCAAGCAGTACTCGGATTCGAAGTACTTCAACGGCGCGGTGGCCGCGGACCAGCAGGTGCAGCCGATCCACGACGGCAAGTCGTACAACGACTGGCTGCCGAGCATGAACCTGAACTTCAGCCTGCCGAACGACCAGACCGTGCGCGTGGCGCTGGCCAAGCAGATCGCCCGCCCGCGCGTGGACCAGCTGCGCGCCGCGCTGGACTTCGGCGTATCGGACACCACGTTCAAGCCGGGTGCTTCGGGCGGCAATGCGCAGCTCGATCCATGGCGCGCCAAGGCGTTCGACGTGTCGTATGAAAAATACTTCGGCAAGAAGGCATACCTGGCCGGCGCGTTCTTCTTCAAGAAGCTGGACACGTACATCTTCACGCAAACGAAGACCTACGACTTCTCGGCATTCGTTCCGGGCACCAAGGCCAATACGGTCTTCGGCGACTACAAGGCGCCGTACAACGGCAACGGCGGCACGATGCGCGGCATCGAGCTGTCCGGCTCCCTGCCGCTGAGCATGCTGACTCCGGTGCTCGACGGCTTCGGCATCGTGGCCAGCGGCACCTACACCGACAGCAATATCGCGATCCAGGAACCGGATGGCTCGATCGGCCAGAACATCCCGCTGCCGGGCCTGTCCAAGCGCGTGACGAACCTGACCGTGTACTACGAGAAGAACGGTTTCGAAACCCGCCTGAGCCAGCGCAAGCGTTCGGACTTCGTGGGCGAGATCGGCAACTTCGCCGCCGAGCGTTCGCTGCGCTACGTGGTGGGCGAGAGCATCCTCGACCTGCAGCTCGGCTACACGTTCCAGAGCGGTCCGCTGAAGGATGTGGGGGTGGTGCTGCAGGCGAACAACCTGCGCAACGCCGCCTACGAAACCTACAACGGTTCGAAGAACCAGCAGCTGGAATACCAGAAGTACGGCCGCACCGTTCTGCTGGGCTTGAACTACAAGTTCTGAGCGTACCTGTCTGAATGCGAAAGCCCCGTCCGCGCAAGCGGCGGGGCTTTTTTTTCACTCAGGTCCGCCTGGGATCGATGCTGTACGGCCGCTCGCGGTACTCGAAATAATCGAAGTCCGCATGCAGGCCGGCGCCCGACATGTCCTGGCATGCCATGCCGACGAAGGCGCCGGTGAAGTTGGGCTGGCCCGGCGCGTTGGCTTCGTCCGACAGGATGCTCGCATCGAATTGCTGCGGCAGCCATTGCCAGCCGCCGCCGTCCCCGTCGCCGTCGATACGGTAGCCGAAATACAGCCTTTCTTCGTCCACTTCCACGCGCAGGTGCACCGGCACGTTCGGCGGCAGCGGGACCGGCGCGGTGAAGGTATCGGTCTGCACATGGTTGGGCAGGCTGGTCATCACGCGCAGGTGCCTGCCGATCGTTTCGTCGTGCGTGATGTACAGGTAGTGGAACTTGGCGCCGTTGTAGTAGCACACCAGGCCCGCCTGCTGCTGGTAGTGTTCCGGTTCGAAGTCCACCACGGTGGACGCGCTGTAGCAATGCGACTGCTGGCGGCGCGCCACGAGCGCCTGGCGGAACTGGCCGCCCAGGCTTTCGCGCCCGAACAGGCGCAGGTGGCCGGGCCGCGCGGCGAGGCTGAGCAGCTCTTCCGGCCACGGCGTGCGCAGCCACTGGAAGTCCACCGGCAGTTCGGGCGCATCGAACTCTTCGCGCGCCGGCGCGGCGGCGAAGCGGTGTTCCGCCAAGGCGGGCGCGGCGGCCTGCAGCTGCGGGGTTCCCTGGCCATCGGCGGTGCGCAGCCAGCCGTCGTCGCCCCACACCACCGGCTGGATCGCGGTCTCTCGCCCCAGCGTGCACGTGCCACGGTTGCGCAGCGGCCGGCCGCACAGGTACACCATGTACGTCCGGCCATCCGGCGTGTCCACCAGGTCGGCATGGCCGGCCCGCTGCAACGCGGCATCGGGGCGATTGCGCGCGGTGAGGATGGTGACGTCGGGGTGCAGTTCATACGGTCCATGCAGGTCGCGCGAACGCGCCATCGTCACGCCGTGGTTCCAGCCGGTGCCGCCCTCGGCCGTGAGCAGGTAGTACCAGCCGTTGCGCCGGTAGAGATGCGGCGCTTCGGTCAGGCCATGCGCCGTTCCCGGGAAAATGTTGCGGCGCTGGCCGACCAGCCGGCGGTCCGCCACCGAGTATTCCTGCGCCACGATGCCGTTGAAGCGGTTGCTGCCCGGGCGGTGGTCCCACAACTGGTTCAGCAGGTACTTGCGGCCGTCGTCGTCATGGAACAGCGACGGATCGAAGCCGCTGCTGTTCAGGTAAACGGGATCGGACCAGGGCCCCTCGATCGCCGGGCTGGTGACCAGGTAGTTGTGGAAGTCGCGCAGCGATGCGCTGCCGGTGGCGCCGCCGGTGGAAGTGCGGCCGTAGCGCTTCACGTCGGTGTAGATCAGCCAGAACAGGCCGTCCGCATATGTCAGGCACGGTGCCCACACGCCGCAGGAATCCGGCGCGCCCAGCATGTTCAGCTGGCTGGCGCGGGTGAGCGGGCGGGCCAGCAGGCGCCAGTTGACCAGGTCGCGCGAGTGGTGGATCTGCACGCCCGGATACCACTCGAAGGTGGACGTGGCGATGTAGTAATCGTCGCCCACCCGCACGATGGACGGATCGGGATTGAAGCCGGGGAGGATCGGGTTCTGGATCATGCTTTGCTCGCGACGAAAGGTTCGGGGTGCCCGGCTTGCCGTGCGGGTTCGCGCACCAGGGTCCACAGCAGCACGGCGGCCACCAGGTCGAGCACCGCCAGGCTGACGAAGAACGGCGTGTAGCCGACGGTGGCCATCAGCCCGCCGATCAGCAGCGAGAAAATCAGCAGGCCGAGGTTGCCGAAGGTGCCGCACATACCGGCCACCGTGGCCACCTCGTTGCGGCGGAACAGGTCCGACGACATCGTGATCACGGTGACGGACAGCGTCTGGTGCGCGAAGCCGGCGAGGCTGAGCAGGGCGATCGCGGCATACGGGCTGTCCACGTAGCCGACGAAGGCCACGCCCATCATCATGCAGGCGCCCAGCGTGAACGCGCCGCGGCGCGCATTGATCAGGCGCACGCCGCGCTTTTGCAGCGCCAGCACCACCACGGGCCCGAACAGGCAACCCAGGTCCGCGGCCAGGAACGGCAGCCAGGCGAACATGGCGATCTGCCCGAGGTCGAAGCCCCGTACCGTGGTCAGGTACAGCGGCACCCAGAACGACAGCGTGCCCCAGGCCGGGTCGGCCAGGAAGCGGGGCAGGGCGATGCCCCAGAAATTGCGCAGCTTGAGGATGCTGAGGATGGAAGGGCGCTTGCCGTCGCCGGCCAGGTGCTTTTCCTGGCCGTCGGCGATGTGCCGCGCCTCGTCGGCGGACAGGCGGCGGTGCCGGGCCGGGGCGTCGTACAGCAGCAGCCATGCCGCCACCCACACCAGGCCGAGCGCGCCGGTGATCACGAACGCCGACTGCCAGTTGTAGTACAGGATGGCCCACACCACCAGCGGCGGCGCCAGCATCGAACCGAACGAGGCGCCGATGTTGAAGATGCCGCCGGCCATGCCGCGCTCCTGCGCCGGGAACCATTCGGACACCGCCTTCATGCCGGCCGGGTTGGCCGACCCTTCCGCCAGCCCGAGCATCCCGCGCAGGAAAGCGAACGTCTGCCAGTTGGTGGCCATGCCGTGCGCCATGCAGATCAGCGACCAGGCGGTGGCGAACATGGCGAAGCCGTATTTCAGGCCGATCACGTCCAGCACGTAGCCGCACAGCGGCTGCAGCATGATCGCGCCCTGGAACGCCGCCGTGATGTACGAGTATTCCTGGGTGGTGATGCCCAGCTCGGTGAGCAGCGTGGGCGCCGCCACGGCCAGCGTGCTGCGCGTCAGGTAGTTGATGACGGCCCCCAGCATGATCAGGCTGATCATCCACCAGCGTAGTCCCTTGATCTTGGAGGCAATCATGTTTGCGCAATCACGTGTAATGGGACCGCTACCATAACACATGCAAACGGCGAGATGATTGCGCAAACGTGAGCATTTCGCTCACGTTTGCGTCAACTTCCTGAGCGGTACGGGAAGGGCCTTGCCATGGCGTGCAGTGCCGCCGCTCAGCCCCCCTGCTGCGAGGCCAGTACCCGGTTCTGCCCGTCGAGCCATGTCTTCAGCGGCGCGAAGTATTCGAGCAGCGCGTTGCCGTCGATGCGGTCTTCGCCGCTGATCGCCCTCAGCGCTTCCGGCCATGGCTTGCTGGTTCCGAGTTCCAGCATCGCCTGCAGCTTCCTGCCGGCTTTCTCGTTGCCGTAGATCGAGCACTGGTGCAGCGGGCCGGTGAAGCCGGCTTCGCGGCACAGCGCCCGGTGGAACTGGAACTGCAGCAGGTCGGCCAGGAAGTAGCGGGCATACGGCACGTCGGCCGGCACGTGGTACTTGGCGCCGGCATCGAAGCCGTCGCTGGAGCCGAAGCGCTGCGCCGTGCCGGGGCGCCGCATGCCCATGTACTGTTCGCGCGACTGCCACCAGGTGCTGTCGTAGTCGGCCGGTTGCGTCTTTCCGGAATAGACGTCCCAGCGCCATTTGTCGACCGAGTAGGCGAACGGCAGGATCGCCACCTTCGACAGCGCGCGGCGCAGCAGCTCGCCGATATCGGCCCCGGGATCGGGATCTTCCTTCATCAGGCCGATCTTCCTGAAGTAGGCGGGCGTGATCGACAGCGCGACGGTGTCGCCGATCGCTTCGTGGAAGCCGTCGTTGGCGCCGTTGCGGAATAGCGCCGGCTGGTCCTGGTAGGCGAGGAAATAGTAGACATGGCCCAGCTCATGGTGGATCACCGTGAAATCCTCGCCCGTGGGATTGATGCACATCTTGATGCGCACGTCGTCGCGGGCATCGATCGACCAGGCGGACGCATGGCACACCACGTCGCGGTCGCGCGGCTTCGCCAGCAGCGAGCGTTCCCAGAACGTGGCCGGCAGTTTCGGCATGCCCAGCGACGTGTAGAAGCCCTCGGCATATTCCGTCATCCGCCTTGGCGTGGTCCGGTTCTTTTCCAGCACCCGGGTCAGGTCGAAACCGCCGGCGCCCTTCGCGGGTTTCAGCAACGGGTAGATGTTGTCCCAGGTCTGGCTCCACATGTTGCCGAACAGGTGGGCGGGAATGGGGCCGGTCAGCGGCACCACGTCCGGACCGTACGCGGCGCGCAGCCTGTAGCGCGCATATTCATGCAGCGCTTCGTACAGCGGCTTGACCTGCAGCCACAGGCGCTCCATCTCGAGCGCGAATTCGTCGGGCGGCATGTCGTAGCCGGAGCGCCACAGCGCGCCCGTGTCGGCATAGCCCATCTCGCGGGCGCCCTTGTTGGACAGCTGCACGAAGTCGACGTAGCGGCCCTTGTATGCGGACGCCTGCGCATGCCAGCCGGTCCACGCTTCGAGCAGCTTTGCCGGATCGCGGCTGTTGGCCAGGATTTTTTCCAGTTCGCCCAGCGGCATGCAGGGGCGGCCATCCGCCGGGCAGTACCGGGCCTTGCCATACGCGCCGGTCAGTGCGGCGCGCGCGGCCGCGTAATCGGCGCGCTCCTTCGGGTTGGACAGCATCAGCGTCAGCTGCAGCAGCTTCATCTTGCGCGCATCGGCGTCGCCGAGGTTCAGGCCGTTGAAGCGGCGCGCCGCCAGCGCCGCCTGGCCGGCCGCGTCCAGCTGCAGCTCGCCGAAATACGCGGCGATCGCCTCGGTATCGTCGGTGATGAAGTTCGCGACGACCCATTCGGCGCGGGCCTGGTCGGTGTTCAGCCTGCCGAATTGTCTTTCGGTCTGCAGCAGGAAACGCTTGGCTTCTGCCACCGCGGGTTTTGCCGCCGCCTTCGCGCCGGCCTTTGCCTTTGCCGGTGCGTTCGGTTTCGCCTGTGCCTGCGCCGGGCCAGCGCCCAGCGCAAGGAGCACGAGCGGCACGATCAGCACGACTGGTGGAATGGCGGGCAGCAGTGGCTTGGGTTTCATCGTCGTCTGTCCGGTCGGGGGAGTGAAGTCGTCAATATAGCGCAACCGGCCCTGTTCGCACTTGTGTTCCCGGTGGCGTTTTGTCATGCTCTCGGCTCCTCATCACCTGCCATCGACGCCCATGAAAATCACCACGACCGCAGCGCTCGCGCTGGCCTTCGCCTGTCAATCCGCCGCCGCGCAGAACAGCGCGCGGCACGTGCAAAGCTGGACCGAGAAGGGCGGCGTGCTCGAGATCGTCACCAACGACGGCCGCTACCTGATCCGGCCCTATTCGTCGGCGATCCTGGAAACCACGTTCGTTCCGGATGGCGAGGAGCATGACGCGCGATCGCACGCGGTGGTGCTGGCGCCCGCCGGCGTGGCCGCCACGGTGAAGGAAGCGGGTGGCCGCATCGAGTTCGCCACCCCGGGCATCGCCGTGACGATCGAGCGCCGGCCGCTGCGGATCGCCTACACGTACAAGGGCCAGCCGCTGGTGGCGGAAAAACTGGGCTACACGAGGAAGAACGGTATCGAAGCGCTTGAGTTCGCGCTCGACGGCGACGAGGCGCTGTATGGCGCCGGCGCCCGCGCGGTGGGCATGAACCGGCGCGGCAACCGCTTCCAGTTGTACAACAAGGCGCACTACGGCTATGGGAACCGCTCGGAACTGCTGAACTTCACGATTCCCATGGCGCTGTCGTCGAAGAGGTATGCGCTGCACTTCGATAACCCGCAGGCGGGCTGGCTGGACTTCGACAGCCGCAAGGATGGCACGCTGTCGTATGAAACGACTGGCGGGCGCAAGACTTACCAGGTGATCGCCGGCGACGCGTGGTCCGACGTGATGGCCGGCTACACGAGCCTGACGGGCCGCCAGCCGCTGCCGCCGCGCTGGGCGTTCGGCAACTTCGCCAGCCGCTTCGGCTACCACGACGAAAAGGAAGTGCGCGCCGTCGTCGACAGGTTCATCGACGAAAAGATCCCCCTCGACGCGGTGGTGCTGGACCTGTACTGGTTCGGCAAGGAAGTCAAGGGCACGATGGGCAACCTGGCATGGGACAAGGACAGCTTCCCGAATCCGCAGGGCATGCTGCGCGACCTGAAGGCCAGGGGCGTGAACACGGTGGTCATCACCGAACCGTTCGTGCTGACCACCTCAAGCCGCTGGCAGGAAGCGGTCGATGCGAAAGCGCTGGCCACCACGAAGGAAGGCGCGCCGTACACCTATGACTTCTTCTTCGGGAACACGGGCCTGGTCGACATCTTCAGCCCGCAGGGCAGGAGCTGGCTGTGGAAGATCTACAAGGGCCTGAAGGAGCAGGGCGTGGCCGGCTGGTGGGGCGATCTCGGCGAACCCGAGCTGCACCCGGCCGCGCTGCAGCACGCCACCGGCTCGGCGGACCAGGTGCACAACATCTATGGCCACGACTGGGCGCGGCTGATCGCCGAAGGCTACGCGAAGGACTACCCGGACGAGCGCCCGTTCATCCTGATGCGCGCCGGCTATTCGGGCTCGCAACGCTTCGGCCTGATTCCGTGGTCCGGCGACGTGTCGCGCAGCTGGGGCGGATTGCAGTCGCAGATGGAAATCGCGCTGCAGATGGGCATGCAGGGCCTGGCGTACATGCATTCGGACCTGGGCGGCTTTGCCGGCCCGGTGCTGGACGACGAACTGTATGTGCGCTGGCTGCAGTACGGCGTGTTCCAGCCGCTGTTCCGTCCGCACGCGCAGGAGGAGGTGCCCTCCGAACCCGTGTTCCGCGCGCCGCGCGCGAAACGGCTGGCGACCGAGGCAATCCGGCTGCGTTACACGCTGCTGCCTTATCACTACACGATGGCGTTCGAGAACAGCACCACCGGCATGCCGCTGATGCGCCCCGTGCTGTTCGAGGATGCCGCCAACGATGCCGGCACGCTGGCATCGACGTACCTGTGGGGCGGCAGCTTCCTGGTGGCGCCGGTGACCGAGCCGGGTGCGAAGCGCAAGGAAGTGTATTTCCCCACCAAGGGCAGTGCGTGGTTCGATTTCCATAGCGGCGAGCGGCACGGGGGTGGCATTCTCGAAACGGTGGACGTGGTGGCGGAACGCATCCCGGTCTACGTGCGCGCCGGCGCGTTCGTGCCGATGGCACCGGTGGTGCAGGCTACGCGCGACTACACGGGCCGCGCCATCGACCTGCACTACTGGCACGATGCGGGCGTGACGTCGTCGTCGGGCATGCTGTACGACGATGACGGCGCCACAGCCGATGCGTATGGCAGGGGCAAGTACGAGATCGCCCGCTTCACCGCCTCCGCGCAGCCGGGAATGCTCGATATCGGCATCGCCACCGAGACGGGCAGCGCCGCGGAGCCGGTAGTGCGCGCTTACACCGTGCACGTGCACGGTATCGCCAGGCCAAGGCGCGTGCTGCTCGACGGGCAGGCGCTGGCGTTTACGTGGGATGCGAAGACACGGGTGGCGAAAGCCGTGCTGCCGGCACGCGCCAGGCTGGCGGCGAAGGTTTCCGTGCAACTGTGACGCAAGGCGCTGTCGAGGAATGTAGGGAAACCGGCGGTAATTTCCTGTAAAACAGGGTCCGCCCTCAATTTTTTTATGTTGTTTGACTACAAAGTGACTGAGGCAGGGGGTGTTTTGGGGTGTAACTGGCGTTGACTGCCTGTGCTTGGCATGTTATTTTGCTACAAATATAGTGGCGCATAACATCGGAGACCTGGATGCATTCTTCTTCCACCAAGGCCAGGCTGTCGTTCTGGCAGCTCTGGAACATGAGCTTCGGCTTTTTCGGCATCCAGTTCGGTTTCGCACTGCAGAACGCCAATACCAGCCGCATTTTTTCCACGCTGGGGGCCAATCCCGAGGAATTGCCGCTGCTGTGGCTTGCCGCGCCCGTCACGGGCCTGCTGGTGCAGCCCATCATCGGCTACCTGTCCGACAACACATGGCACCCGAAGTGGGGCCGCCGCCGCCCGTTCTTCTTCCTCGGCGCCGTGTTCGCGTCGCTGGCGCTGTTCCTGATGCCCAATTCGCAGGCGCTGTGGATGGCCGCGGCCGTGCTGTGGATGATGGATGCGGCGATCAACGTTTCGATGGAACCGTTCCGCGCCTTCGTCGGCGACAAGCTCGATCCCTCGCAGCAGACGGCCGGCTTCGCGATGCAGACCTTCTTCATCGGCTGCGGCGCCGTCATTGCCTCGCTGCTGCCCACGATCTTTTCCGACTACCTTGGCGTGAGCAACGTGGCGGCCGACGGCGGCATCCCCGATTCGGTGCGCTATTCGTTCTACGTCGGCGGCGCGGTGTTCTTCCTGTCGGTGATGTGGACCGTGCTGACGGCCGATGAACTGCCGCCGGAAAACCTGGAAGCGTTCCGCAAGGAGCGCAGCGCCACCGCCGGCCTGGGCCATGCGCTGGCCGAGATCTTCGGCGGCTTCGGCCGCATGCCGAAAACGATGGTGCAGCTGGCGTTCGTGCAGTTCTTCACGTGGATCGGCCTGTTCGCGATGTGGATCTACACCACGTCGGCGATCGCCGACAACGTGTTCAATACCACCGATGCGCAATCGGCCGCCTACCAGCAGGCCGGCAACTGGGTCGGCACGATGTTCGCCATGTACTCGGGCGTAGCGGCGCTGGCCGCGTTCATCCTGCCGGTGCTGGCCCGCGCCACCAGCCGCAAGACGGTGCACATGATCTGCCTCGTCATCGGCGGGCTTTCGCTGGCCAGCGTGTCCCAGATCCACGACAGGCAGGCGCTGATGCTGCCGATGATCGGCGTGGGCATCGCATGGGCCAGCATCCTGACGATGCCGTACGCGATCCTGGCCGGCGCGCTGCCGGCGAAACGGATGGGCTACTACATGGGCGTGTTCAACTTCTTCGTCGTCATTCCGCAGATCGTCAGCAGCCTGCTGCTGGGCTTCATCACGACCCGTTTCCTCGGCGGCCATACCGCCAGCACGCTGGCGCTGGGCGGCGGCGCGATGCTGGTGGCCGCGGCGCTGACGCTATTCGTACATGACGCCGCGCGCCGGGCGGAATAAGCGCAGCTGGCTGAAATAAGTCATACAGGCAACGAGCCGCGCGCCCCCGCACGATAGATCGCGGTACGCTGGGATGTTAATCTTAAGGTAACACCACAGCGGAGCAAACATGGCAATCCAGACGATATCGACGGCACCCATCCCCGGCCAGCGGCCGGGCACTTCCGGCCTGCGCAAGAAGGTCGGCGTTTTCCAGCAACACCCCTATCTCGAGAACTTCGTACAGAGCGTCTTCGATTCGCTCGGCGACCTGTCCGGCAAGACGCTCGTGCTGGGCGGCGATGGCCGCTACCACAACCGCGCCGCCGTGCGCACGATCCTGAAGATGGCCGCCGCCAACGGCGTGGCGCGCGTGCTGGTGGGGCGGGGCGGCCTGCTGTCCACGCCGGCCGTGTCATGCGTGATCCGCAAGTACGAGGCGATGGGCGGCATCATCCTGTCGGCCAGCCATAACCCGGGCGGCCCGGATGGCGACTTCGGCATCAAGTACAACATCGGCAACGGCGGCCCGGCACCGGAAGCAATCACCGAAGCGATTCACCAGCGCACGCTGACGATCAACTCCTACCGGATCAGCGATGCGCCGGATATCGACATCGACCACGGCGGCCGCTACTACGTGGAGCAGATGCAGGTCGAAGTGATCGACCCGGTAGAAGATTATGCCCAGTTGATGGAACAGCTGTTCGACTTCGACGCGATCCGCAAGCTGTTCGCCGGCGGTTTCCGCATGCGTTTCGACGCGATGCATGCCGTGGGCGGCCCCTACGCGAAGGCCATCATCGAAGGCCGGCTGGGCGCGCCGGAAGGCACCGTGATCAACAGCGTGCCGCTCGAGGACTTCGGCGGCGGCCACCCCGACCCGAACCCGGTCAACGCCGCTGAACTGATCGCGCTGATGGCGGGTGACGATGCCCCGGACTTCGGCGCCGCCTCCGATGGCGACGCCGACCGCAACATGATCGTCGGCCGCAAGTTCGACGTCACGCCGTCGGACAGCCTGGCGATCCTGGCCGCCAATGCGCAGGTGGCGCCCGGCTACCGCGGCGGCATCGCCGGCATCGCCCGCTCGATGCCCACGTCGCGCGCCGCCGACCGCGTGGCCGAGGCGCTCGGCATCCCGAGTTACGAAACACCCACCGGCTGGAAGTATTTCGGCACGCTGCTCGATGCGGGCCTGGCCACGCTGTGCGGCGAGGAAAGCTATGGCACCGGCTCGAACCACGTGCGCGAGAAGGATGGCGTGTGGGCCGTGCTGTTCTGGCTGAACCTGCTGGCCGTGAAGGGCAAGCCGGTGCAGCAGATCGTCGAGGAGCACTGGCAGCGCTTCGGCCGCAACTACTATTCGCGCCACGACTACGAAGGCATCGAGGTGCATGCCGCCCAGGTGCTGATGGACGACCTGCGCGTGAAGCTGGCGGCCCTGAAGGGCGTGGAGATGAACCACTACACGGTCGACTACGCCGACGATTTTTCATACACCGATCCGGTCGACGGCTCGCAGGCCACGCAGCAGGGCATCCGCATCGTGATGACGGACGGCTCGCGCATCGTCTACCGGCTGTCCGGCACGGGCACCGAGGGCGCCACGTTGCGCGTGTACCTGGAGCGCTATGAAGCGGATCCGGAACAGCACCACATCCCCACGCAGCAGGCACTGGCGGCGCTGATCGCGATCGCCGACAGCGTGGCCAGCATCGCCTACAACACGGGCCGGAGCAATCCTTCCGTGATCACCTGACATTCACCCCCCATGAGGAAAGGTCGCATGAAGCCCACATCCATTGCATTGTCCATCGCGTTTGCCGGATCACTGGCGATATCCGGTTCGGCCGCCCTGGCCGCGCCGCCGCAAAAAATGCCGTTCATGTGGGAGAACGCGACCGTTTATTTCCTGCTTACCGACCGCTTCGCCAACGGCGACAGGGCCAACGACCTGGCATATGGCCGCAAGGCCGATGCCGCGCCGTTGCGGGGTTACCTGGGTGGCGACCTGAAGGGGCTGACGGCGAAGGTGAAGGAGGGCTATTTCGACAGCCTGGGCGTCGACGCGATCTGGCTGACGCCGCCCGTGGAACAGATCCATGCCGGCACAGACGAAGGCACCGGCAAATCGTATGGCTTCCATGGCTACTGGGCGCGCGACTTCACGGCGCTCGACGCGAACCTGGGCACCGAGCAGGACTTCCGCGACTTCGTCGACGCCGCCCATGCGCGCGGCATCCGCGTGCTGCTCGATGTGGTGATGAACCACACCGGGCCGGTGACGCAAGCCGATCCAGTGTGGCCGGCGGACTGGGTGCGCACCTCGCCCACCTGCACGCACAAGGATGCGCCGACCACGATCTCGTGCACGCTGGTGGACAACCTGCCGGACGTGCGCACCGAAAGCGATACGCCGGTGGCGCTGCCGCCGGCGCTCGCCGAAAAATGGAAGAAGGAAGGGCGCTACGAGCGCGAGGTGAAGGAGCTCGATGATTTCTTCGCCCGCACCGGTTACCCGCGCGCGCCGCGCTATTACCTGATGAAGTGGCACGCGGACTGGATCCGCAAGTACGGCATCGACGGCTACCGCGCCGATACCGTCAAGCACACCGAGGCGGGCGTATGGAAGGAGCTGCGCACGGTGACCGAGGCCGCACACGACGAATGGAAGAAGGCCAATCCCGGCAAGGTGCTGGGCGACGGCAAGTTTTTCACCGTGGCCGAGGTCTACAACTATTCCATCGGCCATGGCCGCGAGTTCGACATGGGCGGCGGCGTGAAGACCGATTTCCATGCCAACGGCTTCGACAGCCTGATCAACTTCAGCCTGCCGGCCGATGCGAAGGGCGGCTACGAAAGCGTGTTCGCCAGGTTCGATACGCAGCTGCATGGCCCGCTGCGCGGCAAGTCGGTGCTGAACTACCTCGACTCGCACGATGACGCCAACGCATTCGATGCCGCGCGCGTCAAACCGTTCGAGTCCGCGAACAAGCTGCTGCTGGCGCCGGGCGCCGCGCAGATCTACTATGGCGACGAAACCGCGCGGCGGCTCGACATCGCCGAGGCCGTCGGCGATGCGAAACTGCGCTCGCCGATGAACTGGGACGAGCTGGCCGACAATGCCGCGCGCGATGGCTACCGCGTCGCCGACGTGCGCGCCCACTGGAGCAAGGTGGGGCAGTTCCGGCGCGCCCACGTTGCCATCGGGGCCGGCCGCCATGGCAAGCTCGCCGATGCGCCTTACACCTTCTCGCGCACCTACAGCGGCAACGCCTTCGCCGACAAGGTGGTGGTGGCGCTCGATGTCCCGGTCGGCAAGCCGGTCGCGATCAAGGTCGGCGGCATCTTTGCCAACGGCACGAAAGTACGCGACGCCTATGCCGACGCCACCTACACCGTCGCCAACGGCGCCGTGCGCACCGGCGGCAAGTTCAATACCGTGCTCCTCGAAGCTGCCCCCTAAAAAAATTTCCTGAAATCGGGGACTGTCCCTGAGCCTACCCCTCGAATTCCCAAGTGCGGACCATCGAAACGAGTTCGATAAATGCATATTTGATGGCCGATGGGGAGAGTCTGGGTCGACGATAGTCGTCGACCCAGTGCATTGCCAACGAGAAGATTGAAAGGCAGCTGCCTGCCTTGGGATGGCTGCCGTAGTGGACTTCATAGCCAGCCGCTCGTGCCGCTAAGCCGATCAGCCATAAGGCATAAGTGAGCAATGCACCGATTAGTAAAAGTGCCGCCAGACGAAGCAGGCTTGTAGTCTGGCTATGTCGCAGTGCCATTCCCCATTTGGCATTCTTCAGGTCGCGGAAAGTCTGCTCGATTTGCATGCGCCCAGAGTAAATTTTGATGATGTCGTCTGCACGAAGCTGTGCCAGTGCTGGCGAAACGGCGAGTAGCCAAGGCTCACATTGGGCAGCGCTGTTTTTCTTGCTGTGGCGCGCGCGCGCAGGTTGACCGGATTTCGTCAAGCAATGCCGTCCTTTCGATTTGGACTTGTACAGCACTAATCGGCAGTCGACAGGGTTGGAGCGGACATGAAAAAAATAGCCCAAATCGCGCGCTTTTGCGGTAGCTCTTGAGTACAAGCTTTTGCAGCCGAACCAGTCGTTGCCGTTCTGTTGGCACACCAAATCACGGTTGCGTATCCGTCCGACCCAGCCAAAGCCGAGCTGATTGAGCGTTTTAAACCACGTAGCACGAAATCCTGCATCGGTGATGATGATGGCGCGACAGTGCGCTGGCAGGATGGTTTTCAGGGTCTTCATGAAGCACTTATGGACCAAAGATGCCGCGAGCCTCTCCTGAGGGTGGACCTCCTCGTAGAGCGTAAAGGCGCGTCCTTCGATGATGGCTGCTGCACGCAGCAATTGAGCACTGCCATCTGCGCGAATTTCTGACCAATCTACTGCTACCTGCACGTATTGCCTGGATTGAAGAAGGCGTTGGCTCATTGCTCGGTATATCTGCACCCGCTCTTTGGCCAGATGGGGATTGCTCAGCAAACGGTCACAGCACTTGATGCGATGCCGAAGACTTGTTTGTGACCTGAGCTGCTTACCGATGCGTACAACGCCCAGCCCGGCACGAGCTGCAGCTTGCACAATTTGAGCTAGGCAAGCTCGGCGTTTAGCGTGAATTGATGGGCACTCCTGCCCCAACAATCGTTGTATGATTTGGCGTGCATGCATGGTCCGTGCCTTTCATTTGCAGTTTGGTCACTACGAATGAAAGGGCTAACACGGCCATGCATGTGCCGTTTTTGGGATTGAAGTTAACAGCTTCCCATATGGTTTACAACAAAAATTTGAGGGGTAGGCTCAGGGACAGTCCCCTTTTTCAGGAAACTAATTTCGCCAAAGTACTTACTCTCCCGAGGTTGCCTGCAATTGGCTAAAGTTCGCTGTTTTTGGCAAATTCCCAACCCTTGCTGTGATGTTTACTCCACGAACACGACGGCGGTGCGCGGCGGGATCGTGAAGCGGCCGCTGGTGGCGTCGTAGCGCGCTTCGGCGGCGCGCTTGTCGGCGGCGGCGGGGGATGCCTGCACGGGATGCAGCCGCCAGGCGCGGCCCGCTTCCTGCGGCACGACGATCGATTGCGCGGCCTTGTCGACGTTCAGCAGGTACAGCACTGCCCCGAATCCGGCACCTTCGTAGCCGGCGCCATCGAGCCGGCCGGCGATCACGGTCGGTACCTGGGAGGGGCCGGTGTTGTAGAACCGCAGCCGTTGCCGCACGTCTTCCGCGCTGCGCAGCCGGAACAGCGTGCTGCCGGCGCGGATTTTCAGCAGGTCGCGGAAGGCGTCGCGTGTGAAGGCGATGTCGGCCGGCGCCGGCTTGAACGCCGGATTGGCCAGCAGCGGCTGGAACAGCGGGTAATCCTTGCCGTTGTCCGCCGCCGGCGGCAGGCCGGTGCCGAAGTGATTGTCGCGATAGGTCCAGTCCAGCCGGTTGAACCAGTCGCCGGATTCGAAGCTGTTGCGGTCCAGCGATTTCGAACGGAGGATATCGAAACCGGCATGGAAGTAGGCCACGCCCTGGCTGAATGCATTGATCGCCGCGGCCAGCACCTGGACGCGGGCGCGGTCGGCGGTCGATGTCGATGCCGGCAGCCGCAGCACGTTCAGGTCGTACAGCGTCTGGTTGTCGTGGTTCTCCACGTAGTTGACGACTTCGCCGGGCTCGCTGGCGTAGCCGGCCGGCTGGCCGCCGTAGTCGATCCGCTGCAGTTCGCGGACTTCGCCGGTGTGCGTCGGCAGCGGATACGTGCGCAGCGTGCCGGCCAGGCCCACCTTCACCAGGTCCGCCGCTTTCAGCAGCTCGGCAGCCGGGTCGGCAGCGCCGGCCGCGCTGCCCGCGTGTTCATTGCGGTCGTACACCAGGCCGTTCACATAGCCCTGGCGCGTAAACATGTCGCGGCCGGCATCGCCGGCGCCGCCGCCGCGCACGGCATCCCGGCCACGGTCGCTGAAGGTGCCGATGCCGCTGCCGTTCAGCGCCAGCTGCGACGCCTGCACGAAGCGCTTGCCGTCCGCCACCTCGCCGAAGTTCCAGCCTTCGCCGATCAGGTTCACGTGCCGGCCCGCCGCCGCGTTCACGCGGCGCTGCAGCGCCTCCATCGTGGCGCGCGGCTGGTGGCCCATCAGGTCGAAACGGAACGAATCGATGTGGTAAGCCTTCGTCCACAGCACCGCCGAATCGATCATCAGCTTGCCCATCATGCGGTGCTCGGTGGCCGTGTTCTCGCAGCAGGTCGAGCGCTCGATGACACCCCTGGCATCGAGGCGGTGATAGTAGCCGGGCACAACGCGGTCCAGCACCGATTTTTCGTCCTGCCCGGCGGTATAGGTATGGTTGTAGACCACATCCATGCCCACGCGCAGGCCGGCCCGGTGCAGTGCCTGCACCATCTGCCGGAATTCGAGCACGCGCCGCCCGCCGTCCTCCGGGTCGGTGCTGTAGCTGCCTTCCGGCGCGCTGTAGTGATACGGGTCGTAGCCCCAGTTGTAGCAGTCGGCCAGCTTGCTGGCGCCCACGAGCTTTTGCTGCGCGTCGCTGTCCGGCGCGCCGGACGGCCAGGGCGTGACGCAGCCCTGTTCGGGAATGCTGCCGATGTCGTAGACGGGCAGCAGGTGCACGTCGGTCAATCCCGCCTGCGACAGCGCGCGCAGGTGCTTCATGCCGTCCGACCCGGACTCGAGAAACGCGGTGTACTTGCCGCGATGCGCCGGGCGCACGGTCATGTCGCCGATCGAGAAATCGCGCACGTGCAGTTCGTAGATCGACATGTCGGGCTGCGCCCGCACCCTGGCCGGCGGCGCATCGGCATCCCAGCCGGCAGGTTTCAGGCGCGGCGATGCAAGATCGGCGATGTAGCCGCGGCGCGAGTCGGTGGTGAGGCTGACCGAATACGGATCGGTGACGAGATTGCGCACGATGCCGGCGCCCGGCACCGCCACATCCACCGCGTACCGGTAGTACTTGCCGTGCAGGTTGCCGGGCAGCGTCGCGGACCAGATGCCGGTCGCCGGATCGAAGCGCAGCGGCGTGGCGGCGCGCGACGGGCCGGTGCCCTTGTCGTACGTGCAGACCGAAACCCGCTGCGCGGTCGGTGCCCACAGCTTGAACGTGGTGCCCGCCGCGCGTGGCGTCGCACCCAGTTCCGGCTCCGCACCGGCAGCCGCGTACAGGTCGTCCAGCGCGCCGGCGACCTGCACCCGCGTGGCGTCGAGCACGGTGCCGTCGGCCGCTTCGCTCACCAGCAGCAGCTGGCCGCGGTGCAGGGCGGCTATTCGTCCGGCCTGTGCCACGTCCGCCGCATCTGCATCCCGCAGCGCGAACACGGGGCCGTTGCCGAGGTAACGCAGGCGTTCCGGCATGGCGGCGGGCGTCGGTTCGAGTGGCAGGAAGCCGTCGGCACCGACGACCTTGCCGCCGGCCGGTGCCGCCAGCGACGCATTGCGCGCGTGGTAGAGGCGCAGTCGCCCATCGGCGCGGACCCCCGGCCATGCCAGCATGCGCCGGTCCAGCCAGGCGGCGCGCGCGTCGACATTGACCGCGCCGGCGGCGGCGGGGGCAAGGACGGTCTGGAATTGGTCGCCGTCGCACAGCGCGGCGGAAGAAGGCGCGGCATGCGCGGCGCCTGTCGTTGCCGATGCGGCGGCACAGGCCGTGGCAAGCGCCGCCGCGGCGGCGATGCGCAGCGCGCGGCTGCGGGATGGATGGTCCATGCGTCCCCCTGTTTCGATGGGAACGTATGGTAAAGGAAGGTTGCGACTACAGCCATGCTGTAGTCGCGCGGGATCAGAATTCTTCCCAGTCCGACTCGCTGCCGACGGTGACGGGCGCCTTGCGGGCCGGCGCCGGCGTGGCCGCGGGCCGGGACGCAGCCGGCAGCGCGGCGCGGGCGGCCGGCTTCACGGCCGGCTTCACGGCAGGTTTCACCGCGGGCCTTGCGGCAGGACGGGCGATCGCCGCGGCCGGTGCCGCGCCTTGCGCCAGCGTGAACGTGCCGACCAGTTCGGCCAGCCTGCGGGCCTGCTCCTGCATCGCTTCGGACGCGGCACTGGCCTGCTCCACCAGCGCGGCGTTCTGCTGCGTCACTTCATCCATCTGCGTGATGGCGAGGTTGACCTGGTCGATGCCGCTGCTCTGCTCGCGGCTGGCGGCGGAGATTTCGCCCATGATGTCCGTCACGCGCTGCACGCTGCCGACCACCTCGTTCATCGTGGCGCCGGCCTGGTTCACCAGCTGCGTGCCGGTGCCGACCTTGGTCACGGAATCGTCGATCAGCGCCTTGATTTCCTTGGCGGCCGTGGCGGAGCGGTGCGCCAGGTTGCGCACCTCGCCGGCCACCACGGCGAAGCCGCGGCCCTGTTCGCCGGCGCGGGCCGCTTCGACTGCCGCGTTCAACGCCAGGATGTTGGTCTGGAATGCAATGCCGTCGATGACGGAGATGATGTCCACGATCTTCTTCGCGGAGGCATCGATCGCGCCCATCGTGTCCACCACCTGCGCCACCACGGCACCACCCTGGGCGGCGACGGTGGAAGCGGAGGCGGCCATCGCGCTGGCCTGCTGCGCATTGTCGGCATTCTGGCGCACGGTCGACGTCAGTTCTTCCATCGACGACGCGGTTTCTTCCAGCGAGCTGGCCTGCTCCTCGGTGCGCGACGACAGGTCCTGGTTGCCCGCCGAAACTTCGGCCGCGGCGGTGGCGATCGTGTCGGTGCCGGTGCGCACTTCGGTCACGATGGCGGCCAGCTTGTCGCGCATGCTGCGCATCGCGAACATCATGCTGGCGGTATCGCCGGCCTTCACGGGCACGTCCACTGTCAGGTCGCCGTCGGCGATGCGGGCGGCGATCGCCGCCGCTTCGTTCGGCTCGCCCCCCAGCTGTTTCAGCAGCGTGCGCGTGATGAAGATCGCGGCGGCAATGCCGCCAGCCAGCGCCACGGCAGCCAGAGTCAGCATCAGCGTGATGGCGCTGTGATACGCCGCCTTGGCCTCTTCGGCTTCCCCGGTGTTCAGTTGTCCTTCCAGGACGATGAGCTCGTCCAACGCACTGAGCCATGCCCGTTGCGCAGGCCGTACCTTGTTCATCAATGCGTCGGTTGCTTCCTCGGCCTTGTTGGCCAGCCCCAGCTTTTCCGCTTCCGCCATCAGCGGCATGGAGAGCTTCTCGTGTTCCGAGAGCTTCGCCGCCAGCGCTTTTTCCCTCGGATCCGTCGCCGGGTGCGCCAGGGTCTTGCCGAACATGGCCAGCTTGTCCGCGTAGATGCTTTCCTGCTTGCGAATGCGCTCCGCTTCCGGGCGCATGGCGTTTTCGTCGCTCAGCAGCGCCAGGTTACGCAGGGCGATCATGCGGTCAGTAACGCTGTCGCGCATCGTGTTCAGCTGGGCGATCTGCACGTTGTTGACATCGGTGATCTTGCTGATGCGTTCCTGCATGCCGCGCATCTTCAGCAGGCCGGTGCCGACGATGACCATCAGCAGGACCAGGACCAATGCATAGCCCAGCGCCAGCCGGGTACCGACTTTCATATTCTTGAAGTTCATGTTGTTCCGTTCGGAGTTCGACGACCGCAGGATGGAGGGCGGTATTGATCCGGCAACGCAAGGGTGGGGCGATAACCGGACGGCACATCTTGTTAGTGCCGTCTGGCAATTATAGAGAACTCTGCAAAGGGAATGAACGGGTTTGTTGCTTGTGTGCAGCAAAAAAACGAAATATTCCTTATCGTCGACCGATACGCCATCGCACCGATGGCATATCGGTCATGATCGGTGGCGATCAGGCAATGTTCGGCTCGGCCCGGTAGTTGTCGACCATCCTGTAGCTGCGGGCATACCAGCCGAACAGCACCGCCGTCAGCAGCGCGAAGCCGGCAAAGAAGAACATCTGGAACGCGATCACCGACAGGCCGGTGTCGCCGATGTGGGCCAGCACCGCGTCGTTCTTCACGCTGGCGTTCACGATCAGCACCCACAGGTTGCCGACCGTGACGGCCAGCGTCCAGAAGCTCATGATCGAACCCTTCATCGACGGCGGCGCCTGGCTGTAGGCGAATTCCAGGCCGGTAGCGGAAACCAGCACTTCGGCCATCGTCAGCAATGCGTACGGCAGCAGCTGCCACAGGATCGACATCGGCGTGCCCGCATCCATCGACACCTGGATCCAGCCGATCACCAGCCACGACGCGGCGGAAAAGGCGATGCCCGCCGTCATCCGCCGCAGCGCCGTCGGCTCCACGCCGGCCTTGCGCAGCAAGGGGTAGATCACCAGGTTGTTGAACGGGATCAGCAGCATCACCAGCGCCGGGTTCACCGCCTGCATCTGCGCCGGCAATACCTGGAACTGCCAGCCGAACAGGCTCAATACCGGGCTGGTCATCGCGTTGGCCTGCACGATCCAGGTGGAGGCCTTCTGGTCGAACAGCGACCAGAACGGCGTGACGAGGGCGAACACGATGAGGATGCGCAGCACGGCGCGAACGCCTTCCACCGCTTCGTCCGGATGATGGCCGCGTGCCCGCTCCAGCTGCAGCGCGGTGCCGATGCCGCCGAACGCCAGCAGCAGCACCAGCGCCGTGCAGGCGGCGATCACGAAGCCCCACGAGAACGACATCAGCAGCGCCGCCACGGCGCCGGCCGCACCGATGGCGGCCACCGCGAGGCCCGGCCTGCCATGGCCGGGCTTTTTCGCCAGCAGCGCGGTGCGCGCCACGCGCGTGAACGAATCGGGGCTCGGCGGCGCCGGCGGCACGTGCACGTATTTCCTGTTTCCCAGCCAAAAAATGAGGGTGGCCAGCGCCATCAGCAGGCCGGGTATGCCGAAGGCGACGGCCGGGCCGTAGTTCTTCAGGAACAGCGGCATCAGCAGCGATGCGAAGAACGAACCGAAGTTGATGATCCAGTAGAACGCGTCGTAGACGACTTTCGCGCGCTTCTTGTTGGTGTGGTCGAACTGGTCGCCGACGAATGCGGCCACCAGCGGCTTGATGCCGCCGGCGCCCAGCGCGATCAGAAACAGGCCGAAATAAAAGCCCGTGAGATTGTCCTCGAAGACGGCCAGGCAGGCGTGGCCGGCCACATAGACGAGGCTGAGCCAGAAGATCGTGTTGTATTTGCCGAAGAAGCGGTCGGCCAGGAAGCCGCCCAGCAGCGGGAAGAAATACACCCCGATGACGAAGGTATGGAACACGTGCTTGGCTTCGCCCGTGCGGTCTTCCAGGGGCACGAACAGCAGCAGGGTACTGATCAGGAACGGCGTCAGGATGTTGCGCATGCCATAGAAGGAAAAGCGTTCGGCCCCTTCGTTGGCGATGATGTACGGTATCTGGCGCGGCAGCGGACCGTAGCCCGCTTCGTGGGTGGCGTTTGCCATGGATATCCTTCTCGAATTGTGGATGGACGCGATGCTATGCCGAACACGGTTGGGCTGGCAATGGCCCGAACCCGGCCATTTCGAACGTTCTCTATTGATTTCGTGTAGTTTGACTACGTTTTTGGAAGCGCGATATTGCGCGATTCTATCGTAACTAATTGATTTATATGGTTGTGGTGTAACTACGTCGCAAGCGCAATCCGTTGAACTATTCATACGGTTGATGTATATTCTCTACAATACCCACCACCTTTTTTGGAATCCCCCATGAGCCAGCCTACGTTCAAGTCCACGTCGCCGACCTGGTGGCAGGAAGCCATCATCTACCAGGTGTACCCGCGCAGCTACCTCGACACGAACGGCGACGGCGTGGGCGACCTGAACGGCATCACCGACCGCCTCGACTACATCGCGAAACTGGGCGTGGATATCGTCTGGATCTCCCCGTTCTTCAAGTCGCCGATGAAGGATTTCGGCTACGACATCGCCGACTATTGCGATGTCGATCCGCTGTTCGGCACGCTGGCGGACTTCGACCGGCTGATCGCCAGGGCGCATTCGCTCGGCGTCAGGATCATGATCGACCAGGTGATGAGCCACTGCGCTGAACAGCACCCGTGGTTCGTGGAAAGCCGCAGCAGCCGCGACAATCCGAAGGCCGACTGGTTCGTGTGGTCCGACCCGCTGCCGGACGGTAATCCGCCAAACAACTGGCTGTCCGTGTTCGGCGGCTCGGCGTGGCAATGGGATGCGCGGCGCAAGCAGTACTACATGCACAATTTCCTCACCAGCCAGCCGGACCTGAACTTCCACAATCCGGAGGTGCAGGGGGCGATGCTGGACAGCCTGCGCTTCTGGCTGCAGCGCGGCGTGGATGGCGTGCGGCTCGATGCCGTGACGTTCCACTTCCATGACAGGGAACTGCGCAGCAATCCGCCCGCCACGGTGCGCGACACGGCCACCGTCACGGATGTGAATCCCTACGGCATGCAGGCGCACGTGTACGACAAGTGCCGCCCCGAGAACGTGCCGTTCCTGCAGCGCGTGCGCCGGGTGCTGGACGAGTTCGGCGCCGTGTCGATCGGCGAAGTGGGCGCGGACGACGCGCTGGCGTTCATGGCCGAATACACGGCAGGCGGCGACAAGCTGCACATGGCCTACAGCTTCAACCTGCTGACGGAAGACCACTCGGCGCGCCACATCCGCACGCAGGTGGAGGACTTCAAGCGGCGCGTCAAGGATGGCTGGGCTTCCTGGTCGGTGGGCAACCACGACGTGCCGCGCGTCGCCACCCGCTGGGGTGCCGGGAAGGACCCGGCAGCTTTCGGCAAGCTGGCGCTGGCGATGCAATTGTCGCTGAAGGGCACGCCGTGCCTGTACCAGGGCGACGAGCTGGCCTTCACGGAGGCGGACGTGCCGTATGAACTGATCCAGGACCCGTACGGCATCACGTTCTGGCCCGAGTTCAAGGGCCGCGACGGCTGCCGCACGCCGATCGCCTGGACCGATGGCGACCAGGGCGGCTTCACGAGCGGCAAGCCTTGGCTGCCGGTCGCGCCCGAGCACATCGCGGTGGCCGCTTCGGTGCAGGAAGCGGATACGCAGTCGCCGTTGAACTTCGCGCGCCGGCTGATCGCATGGCGCCGCACGATGCCGCAGCTCACGCGCGGCGACATCGAGTTCCTCGACGCGCCGGAACCGGTGCTGGCGTTCCGGCGCACGCTTGCCGGCGAGCGTTCCGTCCTGTGCGTGTTCAACCTGGGCGCGGACGGCGTGACGTTCACGCTGCCGCAGGCACGGGGCGCGCAGAAGCTCGAACAGCCAGGGCTGCCGGGCGAGATCGCCGATGGTGTCGTGACGCTGCCGGCGTCCGGCGGCTGGTTCGGCTACGAAGCGTGAAGCCTGGCTGCATGACATCGGCCAGGTGACAGCGGCTGCATGCAGGATCGGCTGCCCCGGGACGGGCGCGCTTTTTCGGCGCGCCCGTTTCGGGTATGCTGCGACCTCGCCCGCGTGAGCGAAGCAACAAGTATAAAGAGCGTAAAGAGAGCGAGATGAGACAAGTGGAAGTGGAACATAAACTGGGGCGTGCCGCGTTTGCCGATGGCCCGCGGCTGCTGGCCGACATCGGCGCGACGCACGCGCGCTTCGCGCTGCAGACGGCGCCCGGCGAATACCAGGCGGTGCGGGTACTGCAATGCGACGACTATCCCGGCATCGTTCCGCTGCTGCGCACCTATCTCGCCGACCATCCCGGCATCAACCTGAATCACGGCGCGCTGGCGCTGGCGAACCCGGTGCATGGCGACTACATCCGCATGACGAACCGCGACTGGCAGTTCTCCACGGATGAAGTGCGCCGCGAACTGGGCTTGCACACGCTGCTGGTGGTGAACGATTTCACGGCGCTGGCGATGGCGATCCCCGGCCTGAAGCCCACCGACCTGATGCAGGTGGGCGGCGGCGCCCCGGCGGCGAACTCCGTCATCGGCGTGCTCGGTCCGGGAACGGGCCTGGGCTGCTCGGGCGTGATTCCCACCGTCGACGGCTTCGTCACGCTCGGTTCCGAAGGGGGCCACAACAATTTCGCGCCGGCCGACGAGCGCGAATACGCGATCCTGCAATACGCGTGGCAGACCTGGTCGCACGTGTCGAACGAGCGTCTCATTTCCGGCCCCGGCATGGAAATCATCTACCGCGCCATCGCGCGGCGCAACGGCCGGCAGGTGCGTGACCTCACGTCGCAGCAGATCATCTCCGGCGCATTGAAGGACCGGGATGCGCTGTGCATCGAAGTGCTCGAATGCTTCAGCGCGATGCTGGGCGGCGCGGCCGCCAACCTGGCCGTCACGCTCGGTTCGTTCGGCGGCATCTTCATCGGCGGCGGCATCGTGCCGCGGATGGGCGAGTGGTTCCGCGATTCGCCGTTCCGCGCCCGCTTCGAAGCCAAGGGCCGCTTCTCGTCGTACCTGGCCGAGATTCCCACCTACGTGATCACCACGCCGAACCCGGCGTTCTATGGCGTGGCCACGATCCTTTCGGAACACCTGCGCGGCCGCAGCGGCGCGAACACGCTGATGGAGCGCGTGCAGACGCTGCTGCGCGAGCTGACGCCGGCCGAGCAGCGCGTGGCGCAGCTGGTGCTGGAACAGCCGCGCCTCGTGCTGAACGAGCCGATCGCCGATATCGCGCGGATGGCCGAGGTCTCGCAGCCGACCGTGATCCGTTTCTGCCGTTCGCTGGGCTTCACGGGGCTGGCCGACTTCAAGCTGAAATTCGCCAGCAGCCTGACGGGCGCGATCCCCGTGCGCCACAGCCAGGTGCGCAACAGCGACAGCACGCACGACCTGTCGGCGAAGGTGGTCGACAACACGGTATCGGCGATCCTGAAATTCCGCGACCAGCTCGACGTGCGCGCGCTGGACCGCGCCATCGCGCTGGTGGCCAAGGCCAAGAAGGTGGAGTTCTACGCGATGGGCAATTCGCGCGTGGTGGGGCTGGACGGGCAGCACAAGTTCTTCCGCTTCCGCATCCCCACCGCATCGTACGGCGACTCGCACCTGCTGTCGCTGGCGGCCGAGCTGCTGCAGCCGGGCGACGTGGTCATCGCCATTTCCAATTCGGGCCGCCTGCCGGAACTGCTGGCCGCTGTGGACACGGCGCGCGCCTGCGGAGCCGATGTCATCGCGATCACCACCAGCCAGTCGCCGCTGGCCAAGAAGGCCAGCGTGTGCCTGGCGGTGGACCACAGCGAGGACAGCACCACGTTCCTGTCGATGATCTCGCGCATCCTGCAACTGCTGCTGATCGACATCCTGACGGTGGGCATCTCGCTGGACGAGCAGAACAAGGCGCTCGTACTGGAAGGGAAGGGCACGGCGGGCGGCGGTTCGCGGCTGCTGATTTCCCATCTCGACAGCTGAGCCGGATGGTCAGGATCGATTGCGGATCCTGCGTCGTGGATGAAAAAAACGCCGGGCCGCTTGCGCGCCCCGGCGTTTTCTTTTACGCCCACCGTTCTCAGTAGGGGCGGCGCGGTGGCTGCACCGGCGCGCGGTTGAGCATCCGCGCCTGCACCTTCTTCCAGATAAAGCCGGCGATCGCCATGAAAATCATCTTGCGCATACGTCCTCCTGTCAGATTGGAATGATTTCTCCTCGGCAATGACGCTGCCTGCCGTGGCAATGAGCCAACGATACCTGAAACGCTCGGGGGAAGGCGCCGCACAGGTAGCCATGGTTAATGATGGGCTCATGTCACTTTGGTGCCAGGCACCAAAGTGACATGGATCAGCCCGTGTCACATCGGTGCCTGGCACCAAAGTGACACGGGCTCGGCCGTAAAAATTTGCTTGCATCGTTACGTAAAAGGTTTAAGATATATCTTATTGAGATATATCTTAAGGAGTTTCACATGTTCCACAAGTTTCCACACCATGGTCCCCGCATGCACGAACATCATCATCACCGCGGCGGTCACGGCGGCCCGCATGGCGGCGGACCGGGCGGCGGCCGTGCGGCGCGCATGTTCGATGCGGGCGCGATGCGCTATGTCGTGCTGCAGCTGATCGCGGAAAAGCCGCGCCACGGCTATGAAATCATCAAGGAGCTCGAAGGCCGGATCGGCGGCGGTTATGCGCCGAGTCCCGGGGCGATCTACCCGCTGATGGCGATGTTGTACGACATGGGCCACGTGTCGATCAGCACCGAAGGTAACAAGAAGCTGCATGCGATCACGCCGGAAGGGCAGGCGTTCCTGGACGAGAACCGCCAGATGGTCGATGCGCTGATGGCGAAGCTGTCCGAGCCCGGTTCCGCCACGCGCGACAGCCTGCGCTCGGTGATGCACGAGCTGAAAGCCATCGTGATCGAAAAGGGCCGCGACCCGGCCGCGCCGCCGGCGCGCGCCGAGCAGATCGCGGCGGTCCTGCGCCGCGCCGCCGAAGAGATCCGCCAGCTGGCGTAATGCCATCGGTTCCGGCGCAAGCGGGCTGCCGGCCCGCTTGCGCCCATCACAAGAAGAAGAGCTCATGACCACTTCCCTCAACCCTGCGCGCGAGCGGCTCGTATTGTGGCTGCTGGCGCTCACCCAGTTCACCGTCATCATGGATTTCATGGTGATGATGCCGCTGTCGCCGCAGCTGATGCAGGCGTTCTCGATCAGTCCCGCCCAGTTTTCCGGTGCCGTGTCGGCGTATGCCTGGTGCGCCGGGCTGTCCGGCCTGCTGGCCGCCACCTACATCGACCGCTTCGACCGCAAGCGCATGCTGCTGACGGTGTTCCTGCTGTTTAACCTGTCGAACCTGGCCTGCGCGATGGCGCCGAATTTCCACGTGCTGGTCCTGTCGCGGGCGTTTGCCGGGCTGACCGGCGGCGTGCTGGGCGCGATCGGCATGGCGATCATCGGTGACCTCGTCGCGCCGCAGCGGCGCGGCTACGCGACCGGCATCGTGATGACATCGTTCTCGATGGCCGCCATCCTCGGCGTGCCGCTGGGCGTCGGCCTGGCGGCGCGCTTCGGCTGGCAGTCGCCGTTCTACCTGCTGGTGGTGTTCTCGATGGCGATCTGGCTTGCCGCCGCGTTCGTGCTGCCGCCGCTGACCGCGCACATGGGCCGCAAGGTACCGCTGGCCCGCGCGCTGCCCGAGCTGGTGGCGCTGTTCCGGGTGCCGGACCATTTGCGCGCCTTCCTGCTGACCTTCGTGACGATGCTGAACGGCATGCTGGTCATTCCCTTCATTTCGCCGGTACTGGTGGGTAACCTCGGCGTTCAGCCGGGCGACATCATGTGGATCTACATGGCCGGCGGCATCGCGGCGTTCTTCAGCTCGCGTTATGTCGGCACCTGGTCGGACCGCGCCGGCAGGCAGAAGGTGTTCCGCGTGTTCGTGCTGTTCTCGGTGGTGCCGATCCTGGTGATCACGCACCTGCCAAGGCTGCCGTTGATGGCGCTGGTGTGCATGTTCCCGTTCTTCATGGTGGCGATGAACGGCCGCAACGTGCCGCTGCAGGCGCTGATGACGACCGTGTCCGATCCGCAGCGCCGCGGCGCCTTCCTCAGCGCGAACGCGGCCGTGCAGCAGATCGGCACGGGCCTGGGCGCGCTGCTGGGCGGCCTGTGGCTGCGCACCGATGCCGCCGGCCACATTTCCGGTTACGGCCTGAACGGCTGGCTGGCGGCGGGGCTGTCGCTGTTCACGTTCTGGTGGGTGGGGCGGGTGGGCACGGCCCCGGTGCCGGCAGTCAGGAGTCCTGCCTGACGACGATGTCGAGCAGGCGTTGCGCCTGCCGCAGCACAGGGGAGGCCACCTTGTCGCGGTCGATATCGCCGAAGGTGCCGTCGCGCACGTGCAGGCCGTCCGCCGCCAGCAGCGACAGCCGGACACTGCCCAGTGCCGGCGGTGCCGCCCGGTTCTTCACGGTGCCGCGGGCCGCCAGCGGGATCGCCGCGTGCACCAGCAGCTTGCCCTGTTCGGCCACTTCCTCCGGCGCACCTTCGAACACTGCCACGCGGCCGGTGTGATGAAGATAGCGGACGTTGCCGTCCGCGTAGGCGGCCAATACGTCGAGCCCGCCCTCGAGCGGCACCTCGACGATGACGCCGAGCAGCTCGCGCGACGCGACCGGCTGGCCGGCGGCGCGCAGCCATTGCCATGCAAGCAGCCGCACGCGGCTTTCCTCGGCCGGGTCCTCGCCGATCGTCTGCACCACGCGCGGATCGGGAGCCGTGCCGAACAGCGACGCAGGTTCGGTCCCCTGCTTCACCAGTTGCGGATCGTCGCAGAACAGCAGCTGGTAGATCAGGTTCAGTTCGTCCTGCTTGTAGGGCCGGACCGGGGATGCGTGCCGGCGCGACGACAGCGCGGCGATGAGTTTCTTGAACATGGCATCATGATAAACCATCGAGATGCCAGCCACGCAATCCTTCCATCGCGACCGCGTTCCGCCATGCGGGGCGGGCGACGACCAGCCGCGCCAGCCGGTCCAGCGCCGGCCATTCCGTGGCCGGCTTCGGCATGGCGCGCGACCAGCGCATGTACATGCACAGCTGGTAGTCCGCCGTGCTGAAGCGTTCGCCCAGCAGGTAGGGGCCGTGCGCCACCAGGTGCGATTCGATGCGTTCGAACGCCGCCTCGAGAATGCGCTGCACCGGTGCGCGGGTCTGCTCGCTGTGTTCCGGCAGGCCCAGGTCCTGCGGGTAGAACCATAGCCGGTACGGCCCGCCCAGCGAGGTGGCCAGCGCCACGCTCCACTGCAGCCATTCGGCGCGGCCCGGCGCACCCGGCGGCGGCGCCAGGTCCGCCTGCGGGTGGCGTTCGGCCAGCAGCAACAGCAGGGCGGCGGACTCGCGGTGCGCCAGGCCGTCGATGACCAGCGTGGGCACCGTGCCTTGCGGGTTCAGGCGCAGGTAATCCTCGGTGCGCTGCACCTGCAGGTCGACCTTGACCAGGTCGTGCGGCGCATCGACTTCATGCAGGGCTGCATGGACGGCCAGGCTGGCCGCTCCGGGAGCGTAGAACAGGGTATACATGGCGGGCTTTTCTCCTCGATTGTCCGGATAGGGAACGGCTCAGCGGGCGGTGCGCTCCAGCGGCCGCTTGTCAAGGCGCCAGCGCTCGAGCGGCACCAGGGTTTCATCATCGTCGACCAGGATCGCCCCGTCGGCGGCGCCGACCAGGAAGCTTTCCCACGTGACGGCGGCATCCGGCCGGTTCTCGACAAAGCTCAGCTGGTGGTACTGCCTGCCGTTCACGGTGCGCAGCGCCGGATCGAATGGAATGACGGCGCCGCGTACCGCACCGCCGGAGGCGCTTTCGATGTGTTTTGCCCAGGCCTGCAGTTCGGGCAGCGCCATCAGGCGCGTCACGGCCTGGTCGCGGGTCAGCGCCTGTTTCGGCGGCCGCGGCGCGGCGGCCGGGGCGGCGGCGGGCGCAGCGACCGTGGCGGCGGTGGAGCGAGCCGGCGCGGCACCCGGCCCGACGTGCTGGGGATACAGGTGCCACGCTCCGAATGCGGCGGCCAGCAACCCGGCGAGGGTGCCGGCAACGGCGGGAAAGTGGGAGGGTTTGCTCATGCGGCGTGCTTTCGTGGGTCATCCATGTTGCGAACATGGTAACTGAAAGCGCGCCGGGCCGGCACCGGCCTGGTTGTTCCGCGGCTGCCCCGGCATTACCGCTATTCCTTTTTCGGCGGGAACCACGATTCCCAGGTTTCCTTGATGCTGGCGCGCACGGTGGCCAGCGCATCCGGGTCGCCCTTCAGCAGCGCCTTGAAGTAGGCTGCCGCCTGCTTGGCCGGCACATCCGGCGGCAGCGGCGGCACGTTGGGATCGGTGACCATCTCCAGCACGCACGGCCGGTCCGATGCCAGCGCCGCTTCCCATCCGGCGGCCACCGCATCGGCGCTGTCGATCCGGATGCCCTTCAGGCCGACCAGTTCCGCATATTGCGCGTACGGAAAATCCGGCACGGCTTGCGAGTCCTCGAATTTCGGCGAGCCGCCCATCACGCGCTCTTCCCACGTGACCAGGTTCAGGTCCTGGTTGTTGAGCACCATGACGACCAGCTTGCCGTTGCCCCAGCGCCGCCAGTACTTGGCGATGGTGATCAGCCCGTTGATGCCGTTCATCTGCATCGCGCCGTCGCCCACCAGCGCGATCACCTGGCGTTCCGGATGGGCGAACTTGGCGGCGATCGCGTACGGCACCGCGCAGCCCATCGTGGACAGGCCGCCGGACACGCTGGTCATCATGCCGCGCCGGATCTTCACGTCGCGCGCATACCAGTTGGTGGCCGAGCCGGAATCGCCGACGATGATGCAATCGTCCGGCAGGCGCGGCGACAGTTCCCAGAACACGCGCTGCGGGTTGATCGGGTTGGCCTCGTTCATCGCACGGCCTTCGAGCACGCGCCACCAGCGCTCCACGTTGCCGCGGATCTCGTCCTGCCACGCCCGGTCGGTCTTGCGCTGCAACAGCGGGATCAGGGCGCGCAGCGTGTCGCGCGAATCGCCGATCAGGTTGAATTCCATCGGGTAGCGCACGCTGGCGCGCCGCGCGTCGATGTCGATCTGCACGCCGCGCGCCTGGCCTTCCTTCGGCAGGTGTTCGCTGTACGGGAAGTTGGAGCCCACCATCAGCAGCGTGTCGCAATCGTTCATCATGTCGTGGCTGGGCTTGGTGCCCAGCAGGCCGATGGTACCGGTGACGAACGGCAGGTCGTCGGGCACCGCGGCCTTGCCGAGCAGCGCCTTGGCGATGCCGGCGCCGAGGATGTCGGCCACTTCGATCAGCTCGTCGGTGGCGTGCAGCGCCCCGGCACCGGCCAGGATCGCCACCTTCCTGCCTTCGTTCAGGATGCGCGCCGCCTGCTGCAACGCGTCGAGCGGCGGCACGTGGCTGCGCGTCAGCGTGCCAATGCCCGAATGATTGGCGCCGTGCTCGCGCGGCGGGTGCGGCACGGCGTCCAGTTCCTGCACGTCGTTCGGGAAGATGAGGCAGGTGACGGCGCGTTCTTCCTTGGCGATGCGGAACGCGCGGTCGATCAGGTGGCGCACCTGCGCCGGGTCGGTGGCCATGTGCACGTATTCGTGCGCCACGTCCTTGAACAGCGCGGGCAGGTCCACTTCCTGCTGGTAGTCGCTGCCGATCGACATGCGCTTTTGCTGGCCGACGATCGCCACCACGCCCTGGTGATCGAGCTTGGCGTCGTACAGGCCGTTGAGCAGGTGCACCGCGCCCGGGCCGGACGTGGCCAGGCAGACGCCCACTTCACCGGTGAACTTGGCATGTGCGGTGGCCATGAAGGCGGCCATTTCCTCGTGCCGCACCTGGATGAATTCGATCTCTTCCTGCCGGCTGAAGGCGCCCATGATGCCGTTGATGCCGTCGCCGGGGTATCCATACACGCGCTGCACGCCCCAGGCATGCAATCGTTGCAGGAGGAAGTCGCCTACCGTGTCTGCCATGTCGTTCTCGCTGAGTTGGACCAGCGGCGATGATAAATCCGCCATGGTTGCGTTGGCGCACGCATGCGGTGCACTGCAGCACATACCGGCGATCCGGCGCTTCAAACGAGATGGTTTGCGAACGGAACGTGATCTTTGATGCAACGCAAGATCGTATATCTGAAGGGACTGGAAACGTTGTTGATGCGGGACGATCCGCTTAAAAAAACGGCAGAGAGATCGAAATCCGGGTGTATATTGAATGCACAACAACCACGAAACAGGAGACGCAAGATGGATATGGAACCGGACGACCGCACCGGGCGCTATGTTGGCTTCGGTATCAGCCTGGGTGCAGCGATCGGCTGCGCGATCGGTGTTGCAATGGGTAATTTCGCAATGGGCATCGGCCTCGGTGTCGGCCTCGGCAGTGCCGTCGGTGCCGGCTTGGCGCAACGGCGACACTGACGCGCTCCTACGCGTCTCACGTAACAATGGCTGCCTCGGCAGCCATTGTTGTTTTCACCTGAACAATAAAAAAGGCCGCTTCCAGGGAAGCGGCCTTTTCAGGCGCGGCGGGCCGAAGCCCGCATCGACCGCATGATTACATCATGCCGTCCATGCCGCCCATGCCACCCATGCCGCCCATGCCACCCATGCCGCCGGCTGGCTTGTCTTCCGTCACTTCAGCCACCATGCAGTCGGTCGTCAGCATCAGGCCGGCGATCGATGCGGCGTTCTGCAGTGCCGAACGGGTCACCTTGGCCGGATCCAGCACGCCCATTTCCACCATGTCGCCGTAGGTGCCGTTGGCGGCGTTGTAGCCGTAGTTGCCGGTGCCGGCCAGGACTGCATTGACGACGACGGATGCTTCTTCGCCGGCGTTCTGGACGATCATGCGCAGCGGTTCTTCCATCGCGCGCAGCACGATCTTGATGCCGGCGTCCTGGTCAGGGTTGTCACCCTTCACGGTCAGCGCAGCGCGGGCACGCAGCAGGGCCACGCCGCCGCCAGGAACAATGCCTTCTTCCACGGCAGCGCGGGTAGCGTGCAGAGCATCTTCCACGCGGGCTTTCTTCTCTTTCATCTCGACTTCGGTGGCAGCGCCAACCTTGATCACGGCAACGCCGCCGGCCAGCTTGGCCACGCGTTCCTGCAGCTTTTCACGGTCGTAGTCGGAGGTCGCGCCTTCGATCTGGGTACGGATCTGTGCCACACGGCCTTCGATGTTCGACGCATCGCCGGCGCCGTCGATGACGATCGTGTTTTCCTTGCCCACTTCGATGCGCTTTGCCTGGCCCAGTTCGGCCAGCGTGATTTTTTCCAGCGTCAGGCCGATTTCTTCAGCAACGACCTGGCCGCCGGTCAGCACGGCGATGTCTTCCAGCATGGCCTTGCGACGGTCGCCGAAGCCCGGTGCCTTGACGGCGCAGGTTTTCAGGATGCCGCGGATGTTGTTGACCACCAGGGTCGCCAGTGCTTCGCCTTCGATGTCTTCGGCGATGATCAGCAGCGGACGGCCAGCCTTGGCCACTTGCTCCAGTACCGGCAGCAGGTCACGGATGTTCGAGATTTTCTTGTCGCACAGCAGAACGAACGGGTTCTCCAGGATGGCGACTTGCTTTTCCTGGTTGTTGATGAAGTACGGCGACAGGTAGCCGCGGTCGAACTGCATGCCTTCCACGATGTCCAGCTCGTCGTTCAGCGACTTGCCGTCTTCCACGGTGATCACGCCTTCCTTGCCCACTTTTTCCATCGCTTCGGCAATGCGCTCGCCGATCGAGTAGTCGGAATTCGCGGAGATCGCGCCAACCTGGGCGATTTCCTTCGACGTGGTGCATGGCTTGGAGATCTTCGCCAGTTCTTCGACGGTGGCGGCCACGGCCTTGTCGATGCCGCGCTTCAGGTCCATCGGGTTCATGCCGGCGGCAACGAACTTCATGCCTTCGCGCACGATGGCCTGTGCCAGCACGGTCGCGGTGGTGGTGCCGTCGCCGGCGTTGTCGGAAGTCTTCGAAGCGACTTCCTTGACCATCTGCGCGCCCATGTTCTGCAGCTTGTCCTTCAATTCGATTTCCTTGGCGACCGACACACCATCCTTGGTCACGGTCGGGGAACCGAACGAGCGTTCCAGTACCACGTTGCGGCCTTTCGGGCCCAGCGTGACCTTGACCGCGTTGGCCAGGATGTTGATGCCTTCAACCATTTTGGCGCGCGCTGCGTCGCCGAAAATCACTTCTTTAGCTGCCATGTTTCTTTTCTCCTGAATTCTGTAAGGGGGCTGTTACTTTTGGACGATGGCCATGATGTCTTCTTCGCGCATCACCAGCAGCTCTTCGCCGTCGACCTTGACAGCCTGGCCGGAGTATTTGCCGAAGAGAACGCGATCGCCGACCTTGACTTCCAGTGCGCGCAGCGTACCGGTGTCCGACACTTTGCCGTTGCCGACTGCCAGCACTTCACCCTGATCCGGCTTTTCAGCGGCGGCGTCAGGGATGATCAGGCCGGAAGCAGTCTTGGTTTCCTGGTCCAGACGTTTGACGATGACGCGATCGTGCAAAGGGCGAAGGTTCATACAAAACTCCTTATGTGTACAGTGAGGTTGAAACGTTGTTAGCACTCTCGGCTAACGAGTGCCAATTATTATAGGGATGGTCATAAGTGATTTCAAGAGAATTCATATTGGGAAAATTTCTAAGGGGCGAGCTCAGCAACAAGCAGCCGTGAAATGACCGTTTGTGTTTTGACAAAGGAGCGCCGGAAGCGCACACTGTCCGTTCACATGCGGAAGTGTTTGCCGAACCCGCGTGGTTCGATCCGCGTAGTTCGATCCGTGTAATTCGATCCGTAGCTCGACATGTGTTCGCACCTGTATGGCTCGAACCTGTAGCTCGAACCTGTGTAGCTCGACCCTGTATAGCTCGACCCTGTTAGATCGATCACCTTTTAGCGAGGCTGCGATGTTCCAGACGAAATTACCGAGAGACCTGCACGCCCCGGGGTGGGTGCGCGTTGCAATCAATGTTGCCGCTGGCGCGGCGCTGGGAGTGCTTGCCGGAGCCATGCTGTTGCTGGCGCTGGGTGCCGTCAACTGACGCATTGCCAGGATTTCTTCCGCTGCCGCCGCCCGGCGGCATGCCTGCCGGACTATCGTCGCGACGGAAACTTCAAGATGATAGCCATCATTAAGATGTAATTAAGTGTAGAACGTTGTCGATTCGGTTGACCACGTTATCACACAGCCCTATAGTGGCGGGATGATTGCAGACTTCCAAGAACTTTCCGACAAGATCGAGCAGTTGGCCGAGCTGACGCAGATGCTGCGTCGCGAAAACGCGCAGCTGCGTCAAGCCAATGCCGCGCTGGTGACGGAAAACCTCGGTCACCAGAAGCGCCTTGCCGAAGCCCACGCGCGCGTATCGGCGTTGCTCGAACACGTTCCGCCGCTGGAAACCGCGACGCCTGAACAAGAGGAGGTCCAGTCATGAGCAACGTGGACGTCAATATCCTCGGTTCATCGTACCGCCTCGTCTGCAAGGAAGGCGAAGAACGCGCGTTGCGCGAAGCCGCCGCACTGCTGGACAAGAAAATGACCACCATACGCGATACCGGCAAGGTGAAGGGCAACGACCGCATCGCCGTGATGGCCGCGCTGTCGATGGCCGCCGAGTTCCTGACGGCCAAAGCGCCGGCCGGACCGCTGTCCGAGATCTCGCTGCTCGAAGTGCAGCACAAGATCGCCGCGATGCATCGGGTGCTCGACAGTGCGCTGACCCCGCAGGAAAATCTCTTCTGACGCACGATAGGACTTTCCCTCCAGGCGTTTGAGGAGTAAACTCCGTCCTACCCTGCGGTGTTCGAGAAGTGCCATATATTCCTTGAACCATTAACACGCATAGGTTGCGGAATATTGTTTGGCGGGTGTGAGCGTCGCTAGTCCGATGAACCCGAAGTTGAACTGACTGTGACCGACTTGAACCGTTAGGTTCAGGATGCCGGCATGACGGCACAGGCGGGGCCCTATTCGAAGCAGCGCAGAAGTAGCGCAGAAGTAGAAAAATTGTCGTAGCGAGAGCGGTTGCTTGCACCGAAAGGTGCGCAGCCGCTTTTTTACGTCCATCCCCCATGTCCCTCGTTCGATAACAGCAGGAGCGCCATGCCGAAACAGTACTGGCTGATGAAGTCCGAACCCGACGACGTCAGTTTCGACGACGTGCTGGCAGCAAAGGACCAGACCACGTCGTGGTACGGCGTGCGCAACTACCAGGCACGCAACTTCATTCGCGACGGCATGCAGGTCGGCGACGGCGTGCTGTTCTACCACTCCAGCTGCGCGGTGCCGGGCATCGCCGGCATCGCGGAAATCGCCAGCATGCCGTACCCGGATGCCACGCAGTTCGATCCGGACAGTCCGTATTTCGATCCGAAGGCCACGCCGGAAAATCCGCGCTGGACGGGCATCGACGTAAAGGCCGTGAAGAAGGGCCGCTACGTGGACCTGACGGAGTTGCGCAGCCACCCCGAGCTGGAGCACATGCGCCTGCTGGCCAAGGGCAGCAGGCTGTCCGTGATGCCGGTGGAGCCGGCCGAATGGCGCTTCATCCTCAAACTGATCGAATAGCCGCCAATACAAGCCACATGGCGGCGTTGTATCGTCTCGCCGTACTGAAGTACTGTCTTCGACGATGCGCCTTGCCCTGCGGCCCGTATTGGCGGCTTTGAAATACTATGCCGTTGCCGGCGCGGCGCCGTAGATATTGCGGCGGTACGACCACACCAGCATCGCGATGGCCGCCACGATCATCGGCAGCGACAGCACCTGGCCCGACGTGATCGGCAGGCCCAGCACCGTGGTCTCCCAGTCCGGCGTGCGGAAGTACTCGGTGAAGAAGCGCGCGCAGCCGTAAAGCAGCGTGTACATCGCACCCACCGCGAGCCGCGGCCGGGCATGGCGCGCGAACATCCACAGGATGATGAACACGAGGATGCCGTCGACCAGCATCTGGTAGATCGGCGAAGGGTGGCGCGGCAGCGCATCCACGTTCGGCCAGATCATCGCCCACGGCAGGTTCGGGTCGAGCACCGGGCGGCCCGGCAGCTCCGCGTTGATGAAGTTGCCCAGGCGGCCGGCCGCGTACCCGAGCGGCACCATCGGCGCGATGAAGTCGTACACGTCCAGCAGGTTGCGCTGCGCCTTGCGCGACCAGAACCACATCGCCACGAGCACGCCGATGAAGCCGCCGTGGAAGCTCATGCCGCCATGCCAGACGGCGAAGATTTCCAGCGGATTGGCCAGGAAGTAGCCGGGGCGGTAGAACAGCACCTCGCCCAGCCGGCCGCCGATCACCACCCCCAGCATGCCGTAGAACAGCATGTCGTCCAGGTCCTGGTTCTTCCAGCCCAATGCGGCGATGTGCGGCTGCCGGATCCGCACGCGGCCCAGGCCTATGAACAGCGCGAACGCCAGTACATACATCAGGCCATACCAGTGGATCGCGACGGGGCCGATGTGGAGGGCGACAGGATCGGGCATCGGGTGAATCAGCATTCAGAGTCTCTTTCTCATCAAATCCAGGAAGCCCTTGAGGACGGGCGAGGTATTGTCGCGGCGCCAGGCCAGGCCCGTCTCGACCAGCGGGGTGGTTTGCGACAGGGGCCGGTATTCTACTCCCGGGCGGCGCAGGTTGGAGACCGATTGTGGCACAAGTGCGATACCCATGCCAGCCGACACCAGGCTCACGATCGTCTGCATCTGGATCGCTTCCTGCCCGATCACGGGCGTGATGCGCGCGGCGCGGAACACGGCCAGGATCGCGTCGTACAGGCCGGGCGAAATCACCCGGGGGAAGATAATCAGCGGCAGCGGCGGCAACGCGCGCAGGTTGGCTTCGTGCTTGCCTTGCAGTTCCGGCAGATTGGCCGGCGATGCCAGGATCAGCGGCTCGTTCAGCACCGGCAGGTAATCCAGTTCGGCCCTGGCCTTCTCGGGCAACGGCGGGATCAGCAGGCCCGCGTCGACGCGGCCGTGCAGCAGTTCTTCCAGCTGCAGGTCGGAGGTCGCTTCAAGCAGCGTGATCTGCACCTGCGGAAAGGCGGCGCGGTACGCACGCAACGAAGGCGGCAGCACGCTGTAGTCGGCGGAGGATACGAACGCCAGTACCAGCTTGCCCGTCGCGCCCGTTGCCGCCCGTTTCACGAGGCCCGGCAGTTCACCGGCCTGCGCCAGCAGGCGGCGCGCCTCCGGCAGCAGCGCCTCGCCGGCCGCGGTCAATGCCACCCCGCGGCGGTTGCGGTCGAAGAGGGCGGTGCCCAGCATGTCTTCCAGTGCGAGAATCGTCTGCGACAACGGCGGCTGCGTCATGTGCAGGCGCTTCGCCGCGCGGCCGAAATGCAGTTCCTCGGCCACGGTCACAAAGTAGCGCAGCTGGCGAAGTTCAATGTTCATGGGATTTGTTGATACTCCAGGTGAATCACAGAGCATTAAATCATATATTTGACAACTGATGGTAACGCGCGCAAGCTGATGCCCTTTCGCGCGATGATTCGCGCTTGCAGCAGATGCCTGAATATGGCCGCGTCCCGGCGCGTTATCACGACGGCGAAGCAGCGCAACAACGCCGCCGCCTTCTTCAAGCATCGCCCTTTATTCAGTCCGAGGAGACACCGTCATGCCAACCTACCGTTCCTATACAACCACGCAGGGCCGCAACATGGCGGGCGCCCGCGCGCTGTGGCGCGCCACCGGCATGAAGGATGGCGATTTCAGCAAGCCGATCATTGCCGTCGTCAACTCGTTCACGCAGTTCGTGCCGGGCCACGTGCACCTGAAGGACCTGGGCCAGATGGTGGCGCGCGAGATCGAGGCGGCCGGCGGCGTCGCCAAGGAATTCAACACGATCGCCGTCGACGACGGCATCGCGATGGGCCACGGTGGCATGCTGTACTCGCTGCCGTCGCGCGACCTGATCGCCGACTCGGTCGAGTACATGGTCAACGCGCACTGTGCCGATGCGATGGTGTGCATCTCGAACTGCGACAAGATCACCCCGGGCATGCTGATGGCCGCGATGCGCCTGAATATCCCCACCGTGTTCGTTTCCGGCGGGCCGATGGAAGCGGGCAAGGTGATCAAGGTCGTCAACAATGACCGGAAAATCATCAAGCTCGACCTGGTGGACGCGATGATCAAGGCCGGCGATTCGACCGTGTCGGACGCCGACGTGGCGGAAATCGAACGCTCGGCATGCCCGACCTGCGGTTCCTGCTCCGGCATGTTCACCGCGAACTCGATGAATTGCCTGACCGAGGCGCTGGGCCTGTCGCTGCCGGGCAACGGCACGATCCTGGCCACGCACTCCGACCGCAAGGAGCTGTTCCTGAGCGCCGGCCGGCTGATCGTCGAGATCACCAGGCGCCATTATGAAGAGGACGATTACTCGGTCCTGCCGCGCAACATCGCCTCCAAGGCCGCCTGGGAAAACGCCATGGCGCTGGACGTGTCGATGGGCGGCTCCACCAATACCGTGCTGCACCTGCTGGCCGCCGCGCACGAGGCGGAAGTGCATTTCACGATGGCCGACATCGACCGCATCTCGCGCAACGTGCCGTGCCTCTGCAAAGTGGCGCCGATGACGGACAAGTACCACATCGAGGACGTGCACCGCGCCGGCGGCATCTTCTCGATCCTGGGCGAACTGGCGCGCGCCGGCCTGCTCGACACGTCGCTGCCCACGGTGCACAGCCCGACCATGGCCGACGCCATCAGGAAATACGACATCCGCGTCAGCGACGACCAGGCCGTGCACCAGATGTTCCGCGCGGCGCCGGGCGGCGTGCCGACCCAGGTGGCGTTCTCGCAGTCCGAACGTTTCGAAGCGAACGACCTCGATCGCACGGCCGGCTGCATCCGCGACATCGCGCACGCCTACTCGCAGGATGGCGGCCTGGCGGTCCTGTACGGGAACATCGCCGAAAAGGGCTGCATCGTCAAGACGGCCGGCGTGGATGAAAGCATCCTGAAGTTCTCCGGCAAGGCACGCGTGTTCGAAAGCCAGGACTCGGCGGTGGAAGCCATCCTGGGCGACACGGTGCATGCCGGCGACGTGGTCATCATCCGCTACGAAGGCCCGAAAGGCGGCCCGGGCATGCAGGAGATGCTGTATCCCACGTCGTACATCAAGTCCAAGGGTCTCGGCAAGGCCTGCGCGCTGTTTACCGACGGGCGTTTCTCCGGCGGCTCCTCGGGCCTGGTGATCGGCCACGCGTCGCCCGAGGCGGCCGAAGGCGGCGCGATCGGCCTGGTGGAAGAGGGCGACATGATCGACATCGACATCCCGAACCGCACGATCAACCTGCGCGTGACCACCGAGGAACTGGCGCACCGCCGCGCCCTGATGGAAGAACTCGGTGCCGCCGCCTGGCATCCGGTCAACCGCGAGCGTGCCGTCTCGCAGGCACTGCGTGCCTACGCCGCGCTGACCACCTCCGCCGACCGCGGCGCCGTGCGCGACCTGTCGCAGCTGAAGCGGTAACGCAACCCGATCAGGCATGAGCTCGTGTCACATTGGTGCCAGGCACCAATGTGACATGCCCCAAAGCCTGAGTTCGTGTCACCCTGGTGCCTGGCACCAGAGTGACACGAACCGAGCATTGGCGTTATTTCTTCTTCGGCGCACCAAAGCGCTCCGTGACGCGATCCTTGCGCCGCTTGGCATCGACGTCATGCGCCTTGCGCTTGTCCAGCCCCAGCATCGGCTCGAGGAACTCGAACCAGATGAACGCGAGCAGCATCAGCCCCGCGATCCACCACCACGACAGGCCGGCAAAGCGCCAGACTTCGAAAAAGCGCAGCGCGCAAAGTGCAAGGATGACAAGGATGATCGGCATGGCGGGCTCCGGTAATCCTCCATGGTACTTACAAAATTTACGTGTAGCAACATCTTCGGGGTCAACGGAATACCCGACTGCTTCGTTGTGGCAATAGGCGCTATACGTACCCGCTTATGGGAAACGCGATAGAATCACCGCGGGTTTAAATTGGAGAAATCAATGAAACGTTTCGTGATGGGTGCAATGGTGGTGGGTTCGGCTTTCCTGTCGCAGGCTGCGATGGCAAACGCGGACCTGGCGAAGGCGAAAAACTGCATGGCTTGCCACGCTGTTGCGAACAAGCTCGTGGGCCCTGCCTACAAGGATGTGGCCGCCAAGTATGCCGGCCAGAAGGATGCGGAAGCCAAGCTGGTGACCAAGGTGATCAAGGGCGGTTCCGGCGTGTGGGGCGCGATCCCGATGCCCGCCAACCCGCAGGTGAGCGAAGCGGATGCGAAAACGCTCGTCAAATGGATTCTGGCGCAAAAGTAATCTTTTGCGCCGCAGCGAAAAACCGGGCAGGGTGCGATACCCTGGCCCGGTTTTTTTACGGCTGCCACATTACTTCACGACTTCGATCAGCGTCTTCTTGCCGCCCTTGAACGTGAACAGCGTCAGCGCGCCATCCTTGATATCGCCGAACTGGTCGAACGTGATCGTGCCGGTGATGCCCGGGTAGCTTACTTTCGACAGGAACGGCAGGTACTGCTTCGGATTGGCCGACTTCGCCTGGGCCATCGCCGTGGCCATCGTCATCACCGCATCGTAGGAATACGGCGCGTAGATCTGCAGTTCCTGGCCGTAGCGCTTTTTATAGCGCGCAGCGAATTCCGCCATCTTCTTCTGCTGCGCGGGCGTCACGCCGCCCGCTTCGGCGCACACCACCGCGTCGTCGCCCGCCGTCGGGCCGGCCAGTTTAGGCATTGCCTCGGTACAGATGCCGTCGCCCCCCATCAGCTTGGTCTTGATGCCCAGCGCCTTCATCTGGCGCAGCAGCGGGCCGCCCACCGAATCCATGCCGCCGAAGAACACCAGATCTGGGTTCTTCGCCTTGATGCTGGTGAGGATCGCGTTGAAGTCGGTGGCCTTGTCGTTGGTGAACTCGCGCGCCACGATCTGCGCACCTTTCGCGCCCTTGGCGAATTCGGTGGCCACGCCCATGCCGTAGGCGGTGCGGTCGTCGATCACGGCGATCTTCTTCGCGCCGAGTTTCTCGACGGCATACTTGCCCAGCGTGCCGCCCAGCTTCAGGTCGTTGGCGACCACGCGGAACGTGGTGTTGAACTTCTGGCGCGTATAGACCGGGCTGGTGGCCGATGCCGAGATCTGCGGGATGCCGGCGTTGTAGTAGATGCGCGAGGCGGGGATCGACGTGCCGGACGTCTGGTGGCCGATCACGCCGTTCACCTTCTGGTCCGCCAGCTTTTGCGCGGCGGCCGTGGCCTGCTTCGGTTCGGCCGCGTCGTCCTCGGCCGCCAACACGAACTTGACGGGCTTGCCGCCGATCTGGAAGCCCTTGGCATTGAGGTCTTCCACGGCCAGGCGCGCGCCGTTCGACGTGTCCGTGCCCAGGTGGGCGGACTGGCCCGACAGCGGGCCCACGTAGCCGATCGTGACCACTTCCTGCGCCATCGCGGCGCCCGCGAAGGTGAGCGCGGCGCCAATGGCGAGGGAAATCAGCTTCTGTTGCATATTCGTTTTACTCCAATCGGTATGCGGTTACCGTATAAGGGCCGCTAAAAAACAAAAGGCCGTCCATGAAGGACGGCCGCGGGCGGTGTCATGCCACCTTGTCTCCCGTTGTTATCTGTTACTTCACCACTTCCATGCGCGTTTTCTTGCCGCCGGTGTACGTGAACAGCGTCAGCGAACCGTCGTTGATGTCGCCGAACTGGTCGAACGTGATCAGGCCCGTCACGCCCTGGTACTTCACCTTTTTCAGGAACGGCAGGTATTTCTTCGGATCGGAGGAGCCGGCATCCTGCATCGCCTGGGCCAGCGTCATGACCGAGTCGTACACGTAGGGGGCGTACAGTTGCACTTCCTGGTTGTACGCCTTCTTGTAGCGGGCGCGGAAGTCGTCCATGTTCTTCTGCAGTTCCGGCGGCACGCCGCCCGCTTCGGCGCAGGTGACCACACCATCGGCCGCGGCGGTGCCGGCCAGGCGCGGCAGCGCGTCCGTGCAGACGCCGTCGCCGCCCATGAACTTGGCCTTGATGCCCAGCGCCTTCATCTGGCGCAGCAGCGGGCCGCCCACCGCATCCATGCCGCCGAAGAAGACCAGGTCCGGGTTCTTCGCCTTGATGCTGGTCAGGATCGCGTTGAAGTCGGTGGCCTTGTCGTTCGTGAACTGCTTGTCGACGATCTGCGCGCCCTTGGCGCCCTTGATGAACTCGGTCGCGACACCCATGCCGTACGCGGTGCGGTCGTCGATCACGGCGATCTTCTTCGCGCCCAGCTTGTCGACGGCGTACTTGCCCAGCGTGCCGCCCAGCTTGGCATCGTTCGCGACCACGCGGAACGCGGTATCGAATTTCTGCTTCGTGTAGACGGGATTGGTGGACGCCGGCGAGACTTGCGGAATACCGGCATTGTAATAGATCCGCGACGCGGGCACCGTGGTGCCCGAATTCAGGTGGCCTACCACGCCGTTGACCTTGGCATCGACCAGCTTCTGCGCCACGGTGGTGCCCTGTTTCGGGTCCGCGCCGTCATCCTCCAGCACGAGCACGAACTTCACGGGCTTGCCGCCGAGCTTGATGCCCTTCGCATTGAGGTCGTTGACCGCCATGTTGGCGCCGTTCTCGTTATCCTTGCCGAGGTGCGACTGGGCGCCGGAGACCGGGCCCACGTGGCCGATCTTGACAATCTCTTGCGCGCCGGCCGAGCCCGCGAACGCGAGGGCGATGGCAACTGCGATGAACTTCGTCTGCATACTCGTCTCTCCAGTGAAAGTGGGTGGACGCCTCGTGAGCGTCGGCTTGGCAGAAGGTACAACAAATTTTTCGATTGGCAAAGGCGCAAAGCGGCGATTGTTGCACTACGCACCGGCACGGAGCGCGCATGCACCGGCCGGGGCCGTTTATTCAGCGTGCTTTCACCGTTTTTGTGCCTGCAGGCCGGCAAGCTCCTGCCGCACGGAATCGGCGACGGCCTGCGCGACCGATTCGCCCAGGCCGGCTCGCAGGCTGGAAGCGAACCCTTGCAGCGCCTGTTCGAGCCGTTCCGCCACCAGCGCGTCCACGCGCGGCATCAACTGCTGCACGATGCGTTCGCCGAGCGCCTGCTCGAGCGCGGCAAGGTCGGTATCGGTGCCGGTCCGTTGCGCGGCGGGCACGCCCGGCATGACCCGTTCGATCAGGTCGACATAGCCGGCCGGCGCGGACGCCGCCCCATCGTCGGCGGGTTCGGCGGGCAGGGCGGCTGGCCCGGGTTCGGCAGCTTCGGCGGGTGCGGCAATGCCTGTCGCAGTTGCCGGCGCGGCGGCCGCCGGCGTGGGCAGCGGCGCCGTTGCCGCGGATCCGGTACGCCAGACCGCGGGCCTGGCGGGAGAGGGAGGGGGCGGGGCTGTCACGGGTACGATCTCCTTCACCACTTCGGTCAGCACCGGAATCCCGGCATCGAACGGCACCGCGCCGCTCATGCCTTGCCCACGTTGAGGTGGGCGGGCTGGAACTCCTGCCGTTTGTAGGCAACGAAGCGGATGCGGCCGGCGGCGGCATCGGCTTCATCGTTCGACACCACTTCGATCAGGCGTGGAAAATTCTCGAACTGCGCCGGTGCGTTGCGCGCAATGTTCACCAGCAGCTCGAACTGCGGCAATTCGACATCGTTGCTGTCGGCCAGCACGATCGGCGTATCGGGCGCCAGCGGATCGTTGACGTGCACGTGCGGCAGGAAATCCACATCGGAAAAGCCCCACAGCGCGGCATCGAGCTCGGCAAGCTGCGCCGCGTTTTCCGTCATCACGACGATACGGTTCTTCGCCCCGTACGCCTTGCGCACGAGGCGGCAGGCGTAGGCGATCTTGTCGGGAACGTTGGTGTGGAAGTCGATGCGGGTCATGGCCGCTATTGTAGCGCGGCGGGGACCCCGACCCCGGATGGAGAATGCGGGGTCGGGAGAAAGCGCACGTCTCGAGCGTGCGCTGGTACGTCAGTGCGCTTACGCCGCCATGCCGCTATGCCGAAGCAATGCGTCGATCTGCGGTTCGCGGCCCCGGAACGCCGTGAACGATTCGATCGCCGGCCGCGAACCGCCCACGGACAGGATCTCGTGCAGGAACTTCTTGCCCGTTTCGACCACCTTCTGGTCTGCGCCTTCCAGCGCCGCGGCTTCCTCGAACGCCGCGTAGGCATCGGCGGACAGCACCTCGGCCCACTTGTAGCTGTAGTAGCCCGCCGCGTAGCCGCCGGCGAAGATGTGGCCGAACGAATTCTGGAAGCGGTTGAACGCCGGCGGCACGATCACCGAGAAGCGCCTGCGCACGTCGTCGATCACGTCCTGCACGGCGCGGCCCGAGGCCGGATCGTAGTCATAGTGCAGGTGCATGTCGAGCAGCGAGAATTCCACCTGGCGCAGCGTCTGCAGGCCGGACTGGAAGTTCTTCGCCGCCGTCATCTTGTCGAACAGCGCGCGCGGCAGCGGTTCGCCCGTCTTCACGTGCGCCGTCATGTGCGACAGCACGTTCCACTCCCAGCAGAAGTTTTCCATGAACTGCGACGGCAGTTCCACCGCATCCCACTCCACGCCGGCGATGCCGGACACGCCGAGTTCCTCGACGGTCGTCAGCATGTGGTGCAGGCCATGGCCGAACTCATGGAACAGCGTGATCACCTCGTCGTGCGTGAACAGCGAAGGCTGCACCTTGCCGCCGATGACGGCCGGCTCGGTGAAGTTGCAGGTGAGGTAGGCGACCGGCGTCTGCAGCTGGCCGGCTTCCACGCGGCGGCTGCGCGCATCGTCCATCCACGCGCCGCTGTTCTTGCCGGGGCGGGCGTACAGGTCGAGGTAGAACTGGCCCACCAGCTCGCCGTCGCGCTCGATGCGATAGAAGCGCACGTCCTGGTGCCAGGTCGGCGCCTCGTCCGGCAGGATCTGCACGTCGAACAGGTTCTGCACCAGCTTGAACAGGCCGTCGATCACTTTCGGCTCGGGGAAGTACTGCTTCACTTCCTGCGCCGAGAACGCATAGCGGTGCTGCTGCAGCTTTTCGGAGGCATACGGCAGGTCCCACGCGTTCAGTTCGGTCAGGCCCAGGTGTTCGGCCGCGAAGGTGGTCAGCTCTTCCAGGTCTTTCTCGGCGAACGGCCGGGCGCGTTTGGCCAGGTCTTCCAGGAAGCCGATCACCTGCTCGGGGCTCTGCGCCATCTTCGGCACCAGCGAGACTTCGGCAAAGTTCTTGTACCCCAGCAGCCGTGCCTCTTCCGCACGCAACTGCAGCAGTTTCACGATATTGGCGCTGTTGTCCCACTTGTCGCGCTCGCTGAACGCGTCGCCCAGTTCCGATGCCTTGGTGGCATTGGCGCGGTACACCTTCTCGCGCAGCGCGCGGTTGTCGGCGAACTGCAGGATCGGATAATACGACGGGAAGTGCAGCGTGAACTGCCAGCCCTCCTTGCCGTTCTTTTCGGCGAGCGTCCTGGCGGCATGCTTCACGTCGTCCGGCAGGCCGGACAATTCGGCTTCGTCCTCCACCAGCAGCTTCCAGTCGTTGGTGGCGTCCAGCACGTTTTCCGAGAAGCGCGTCGACGTCGCCGCGTGTTCTTCCTGGATGTCGCCGAAGCGCTCCTTCTGTTCCGCCGGCAGCTCGGCGCCGCCCATGCGGAAATCGCGGATCGCGTTCTCGACGATGCGCTTGCGCGCCGGCGACAGGGTGGCGAATTCCGGCGAAGCCTGCAGCGCCTTGTACTTGGCGAACAGCGCCTCGTTCTGGGCCAGTTCGGTCCAGAACTCCGTCACCTTCGGCTGGTTTTCGTTGTAGACGGCACGCAGCTCGGGCGTATCGGCCACGTTGTTCAGGTGACCGACGATCCCCCATGCCCGGCCCAGCAGCTCCGTCGCGTTTTCCAGCGGCGTCACGAAGTTCTGCCACGTGACCGTCCCGGCGGGCGCTTCCAGCCCCTTCACCACTTCGCGGTTCTTCGCCAGCAGCTCGTCGATGGCCGGCGTCACGTGTTCGGGCCTGATCGCGTCGAAACGCGGCAGGCCGCTAAAGTCCAGCAGGGGATTGTCAGTCGTCATCGTCTATTCCTAGGGTTGGCTGAAAGGCTTAGACCTTTTCAGCGGATTCGATCGTATTCATCAACAACATCGTGATGGTCATGGGGCCCACGCCGCCCGGCACCGGCGTAATGTGCGCGGCCACTTCCTTGATGCCGGCAAAATCCACGTCCCCGCACAACTTTCCATTATCGTCGCGGTTCATGCCCACATCGATCACGATTGCGCCCGGCTTCACCATGTCGGCGGTCAGCGTGTTGCGGCGGCCGACCGCCGCCACGATCACGTCCGCCTGTTTCGTGTACACGGAGAGATCCGGCGTCGCGCTGTGGCAGATGGTGACGGTGGCGTTGGCTTGCAAGAGCAGCAGACCCATCGGTTTGCCGACCGTGTTGCTGCGGCCGATCACCACCGCGTGCTTGCCGCGCAGGTCCACGCCGGTCGATTCGATCAGCTTCATGCAGCCATACGGCGTGCACGGGCGGAAACCTTCCAGGCCGGTCATCAGTTCGCCGGCGGACAGTACCGAGTAACCGTCCACATCCTTTGCCGTGGAGATCGCTTCGATGACCTTGTGCGGGTTGATGTGCTTCGGCAGCGGCATCTGCACCAGGATGCCGTGGATCGCCGGTTCCTCGTTCAGGGCCGCGATGCGTTCGAGCAGCGCCGCCTCGGACAGGTCGGCCTCGTATTTTTCCAGCACCGAGTGGATGCCCACGTCGCCGCACGCCTTGACCTTGTTGCGTACATACACCTGGCTGGCCGGGTCTTCGCCCACCAGGATCACGGCCAGGCCGGGCTGCTTGCCCTGTGCGGTCAATGCGGCGGCGCGGGAGGCGATTTCGGCGCGCAGTTTTTGGGAGAGGGCGATTCCGTCGATGAGTTGGGCAGACATGGTGATTGGCTAAGGTGGGATGAAAGACCGACATTATAAAGGCGCCCGGTGCGGTCCCGCGATTGCCCGATCCAGCCCGAACGACCCTGTCGACGGAAACGGTTCCGTTTTGCTCACATGGATGATTTTTCAATGATCCGGGATGACTGGAAATCGTGGATTTATGCGGCATTGCAGCATTTTTCCATAGGGAGATTTCACATTATAAAAACATCTTTCATGTTTTGAAAAAGGAGAAATTCACTGTTAGAATCCTCACACCTCGTAAAAGTCTTGGTAAATAATCACCCCCTCGCGTCCGCCACGATCACCGCATCGGTTCGGGCCAAATCACTTAGGAGACTAGATAGATGTCAGCTCAACTTGACCAGGTCACGGCCCAAACCGCCAATGATCCGGACGCACAGGAAACCAAGGAATGGCTCGAGGCGCTCGAGGCTGTACTGCAAAATGAAGGCCCGGAGCGCGCCCAGTACCTGATGGAGCGGCTGGTCGACCTGGCGCGCCGCAGCGGCGCCGATATCCCGTTCTCGGCCAATACCGCGTACGTGAACACGATCCCCGCCGATGTCGGCGCGCACTGCCCGGGCAACCTGGAGTACGAAGAGCGCCTGCGCTCGTGGATGCGCTGGAACGCGATGGCGATGGTGGTCCGCGCCAACCGCGCCGATGGCGACCTGGGCGGCCACCTGTCGTCGTTCGCTTCGCTGGCGAACATGCTGGGCATCGGCTTCAACCACTTCTGGAAAGCCCCGAGCGAAGAGCACGGCGGCGACCTGCTGTACATCCAGGGCCACTCGTCACCCGGCGTGTATGCACGCGCCTACCTGGAAGGCCGCCTGACGGAAGAGCAGCTGATCAACTTCCGCAAGGAAGTGGACGGCAAGGGCCTGTCGTCGTACCCGCACCCGAAACTGATGCCGGGCTTCTGGCAGTTCCCGACCGTGTCGATGGGCCTGGGCCCGCTGATGGCGATCTACCAGGCGCGCTTCCTGAAGTACCTGCACGCGCGCGGCATCGCCAATACCGACGGCCGCAAGGTCTGGGCCTTCTGCGGCGACGGCGAGATGGACGAGCCGGAATCGCTGGGCGCGATCGGCATGGCCGCCCGCGAACAGCTGGACAACCTGGTCATCGTCGTCAACTGTAACCTGCAGCGCCTGGACGGCCCGGTGCGCGGCAACGGCAAGATCATCCAGGAACTCGAAGGCGAATTCCGCGGTGCCGGCTGGAACGTCGTCAAGGTCATCTGGGGCCCGGGCTGGGACAGCCTGCTGGCCAAGGACAAGGAAGGCATCCTGCAGCGCGTGATGATGGAAACCATCGACGGCGAATACCAGAACTACAAGGCCAAGGATGGCGCCTACGTGCGCAAGCACTTCTTCGGCAAGCATCCGAAGCTGCTGGAAATGGTCGCCAACATGAGCGACGACGACATCTGGCGCCTGACCCGCGGCGGCCACGACCCGCACAAGATCTACGCCGCGTTCAAGGTGGCGCAGGAAGCCAAGGGCAAGCCGACCGTGCTGCTGGTGAAGACCGTCAAGGGCTACGGCATGGGCAAATCCGGCGAGGCGCGCAACACCGCCCACCAGACCAAGAAGCTGGACGACGAGGCGATCCGCGAAATGCGCGACCGCTTCAACATTCCGATCCCGGACGACAAGCTGGCCGAAATCCCGTTCTTCAAGCCGTCCGACGACGCGCCTGAAATGAAATACCTGCACGAGCGCCGCGCGGCACTCGGCGGCTACCTGCCGGCGCGCCGCCAGCAGGCCGATGAAACGCTGGTCGTGCCGCCGCTCGAAGCGTTCAAGAACGTGCTGGAACCGACCGCGGAAGGCCGCGAGATCTCCACCACGCAATCGTTCGTCCGCATCATCACCGCGCTGCTGCGCGACCAGAGCCTGGGCCCCCGCGTGGTGCCGATCCTGGTCGACGAATCGCGTACCTTCGGCATGGAAGGCCTGTTCCGCCAGATCGGCATCTTCAACCAGCAAGGTCAGCTGTACGAGCCGGTCGACAAGGACCAGGTGATGTACTACCGCGAAGACAAGGCCGGCCAGATCCTGCAGGAAGGCATCAACGAAGCGGGCGGCATGAGCTCGTGGATCGCGGCGGCCACGTCGTACTCGACCAACAACCGCGTGATGATCCCGTTCTTCACGTATTACTCGATGTTCGGCATGCAGCGCGTCGGCGACCTGGCCTGGGCCGCAGGCGACATGCGCGCCCGCGGCTTCATGATGGGCGGCACCGCCGGCCGTACCACGCTGAACGGCGAAGGCCTGCAGCACGAGGATGGCCACAGCCACCTGTTCGCCGCGGCGATCCCGAACTGCCTGCCGTACGACCCGACCTTCGGCCACGAACTGGCGGTGATCGTCCATGACGGCCTGCGCCGCATGGTGACGGAACAGGAAGACGTGTTCTACTACATCACCATCATGAACGAGAACTATGCTCACCCGGGCCTGAAAGCCGGCCAGGAAGAGGGCATCCTGAAGGGCATGTACCTGCTGCAGGAAGGCGCCGCGAACGCCGGCCAGCGCGTGCAGCTGATCGGCTCCGGCACGATCCTGCGCGAATCGATCTTCGCCGCCGAGCTGCTGGAGAAGGACTGGGGCGTTGCCGCCGACGTCTGGTCCGCGCCGTCGCTGACGCTGGTGGCCCGCGACGGCCAGGATGCCGAGCGCTGGAACCTCGTGAACCCGACCAAGGAACAGCGCGTGCCTTACGTGACGCAGCTGCTGCAGGATACGCAGGGCCCGATCGTCGCCACGACCGACTACATGCGCCTGTACGCCGAGCAGATCCGCGCCTTCATGCCGAAGGACCGCACCTACCGCGTGCTGGGCACCGATGGTTTCGGCCGTTCGGACAGCCGCGCCAAGCTGCGCGAGTTCTTCGAGGTGAACCGTTACTACATCGCCGTTGCCGCGCTGCGCTCGCTGGCCGACGAAGGCAAGATCGACATCTCCGTGGTGGAGCAGGCTGTCGTCAAGTACGGCCTGAACCCGAACAAGCCAAATCCGGTGACCCAATAACGAGAATACGGAGCAAACGCTATGAGTATTGTGGAAGTCAAAGTCCCGGATATCGGTGATTTCAAGGAAGTCGAGATCATCGAGCTGATGGTCAAGGTCGGCGACACGATCAAGGTCGACCAGTCGCTGATCACCGTCGAATCGGACAAGGCGTCGATGGAGATTCCATCGTCGTCGGCCGGCGTCATCAAGGAAATCAAGGTCAAGGTCGGCGACAAGGTCGCCGAGGGTTCGCTGCTGTTGCTGGTCGAGGCCGAAGGCGCCGCCGCCGCCGCGGCTCCAGCCCCTGCGCCGGCCGCCGCCGCGCCGGCACCTGCAGCCGCTGCCGCACCGGCGCCAGCGCCAGCTCCGGCGGCGCCGACAGCATCGGCCGGTCCTGTCGAAGTGAAAGTGCCGGACATCGGCGACTTCAAGGAAGTGGAAGTCATCGAGCTGATGGTGAAGGTGGGCGACACGATCAAGAAGGACCAGTCGCTGGTCACCGTGGAATCGGACAAGGCATCGATGGAGATCCCGTCGTCGCACGAAGGCGTGGTCAAGGAAATCAAGGTCAAGGTCGGCGACAAGGTTGCCGAGGGCTCGCTGGTGCTGATCGTCGAATCGACCGGCGGCGGCGCAGCTGCCGCTCCTGCCCCTGCGGCGGCTCCCGCCCCGGCAGCCGCTGCTCCGGCCGCCGCGTCCGCACCGGCACCTGCCGCGGCTCCGGCTCCGGCCCCCGCGGCTGCTCCGGCTCCGGCCGCGCCGGCAGTCTCCGGCAAGCTGGCCCACGCGTCGCCGTCCGTGCGCAAGTTCGCCCGCGAACTGGGTGTGGACGTGGCGAAGGTGCCGGGCACCGGCCAGAAAGGCCGCATCACCCAGCAGGACGTGCAGAACTACGTGAAGGGCGTGATCGCCGGCGCGGCCGCTCCCGCCGCCGCCGGTGGCGGTGCGGGCCTGAACCTGCTGCCATGGCCGTCGCTGGACTTCTCGAAGTTCGGCGAAACGGAACTGCAGCCGCTGCCGCGCATCAAGAAGATCTCCGGCCCGAACCTGCACCGCAACTGGGTGATGATCCCGCACGTGACGCAGTTCGAGGATGCGGACATCACCGACCTGGAAGCGTTCCGTGTCGATACCAACAACGCCAACGCGAAGAACAAGGATGCCGCCAAGCTGACGATGCTGGCCTTCGTCATCAAGGCATCCGCCGCGGCGCTGAAGAAGTACCCGGCGTTCAACTCTTCGCTGGATGCGAAGGGCGAGAACCTGATCCTGAAGAAGTACTACAACATCGGCTTCGCGGCCGATACGCCGCAAGGCCTGGTGGTACCGGTGGTGAAGAATGCCGACCAGAAGAGCGTGTCGCAGATCGCCCGCGAAATGACCGAACTGTCGCTGGCGGCGCGCGAAGGCAAGCTGAAACCGGCCGACATGCAGGGCGCCACGTTCACGATCTCGTCGCTGGGCGGCATCGGCGGCTCGCACTTCACGCCGATCGTGAATGCCCCGGAAGTGGCGATCCTCGGCCTGTCGAAGGCTTCGATGAAGCCGGTGTGGGACGGCAAGCAGTTCGTGCCGCGCCTGATGATGACGCTGTCGCTGTCGTACGACCACCGCGTGGTCGACGGCGCGTCCGGTGCCCGCTTCGCAGTCTACCTGGCAGAAGTGCTGGGCGACATGCGCAAAGTGCTGCTGTAAGGAGAGGGCTACATGAGCATCGTTGAGGTAAAAGTACCGAATATCGGCGACTTCAAGGAAGTCGAAGTGATCGAGGTGATCGTCAAGGTGGGCGACACGATCAAGGTCGACCAGTCGATCGCCACCGTGGAATCGGACAAGGCGTCGATGGAGATTCCGGCCACCCATGGCGGCGTGGTCAAGGAACTGAAGTTCAAGGTGGGCGACAAGGTGTCGGAAGGCTCGCCCCTGCTGTTGCTGGAAGAGGCGGCCGGCGCCGCTTCTCCGGCGCCGGCGGCCCCGGCTCCGGCGGCGAATGTCGCCACGCCTGCGGAGAAAGGCGAGGCGCCGGGCCAGGCCGCGCCGGTGTACGGCGCACCGGCGGTGCCGGCTCCCGCGGCACCAGCCGCCGGTCCCGCGCCTGCCGCGGGCTCGTATTCCGGCAATGTCGACATCCAGTGCGACGTGATGGTGCTGGGCGGCGGACCCGGCGGCTACTCGGCCGCGTTCCGCGCTGCCGACCTGGGCCAGAACACGATCATCGTCGAGCGTTACGCAACGCTGGGCGGCGTGTGCCTGAACGTGGGCTGCATCCCGTCGAAGGCGCTGCTGCACCTGGCTTCCGTCATCGACGAGACGGCGCACCTGGGCAAGCACGGTGTGAAGTTCGCCCGGCCGGAAGTGGACATCGATGAAGTCCGCAAGTACAAGGAAGGCGTGATCGGCAAGATGACCGGCGGCCTGTCCGGCATGGCCAAGGCGCGCAAGGTGCAGGTGGTGCAGGGCCTCGGCCAGTTCGTCAGCCCGAACCATATCGAAGTCACCGGCCCGGACGGCACGAAGAAGGTCGTGCAGTTCAAGCAGGCGATCATCGCGGCCGGTTCCGCCGTGGTCAAGCTCCCGTTCGTGCCGGAAGATCCGCGCATCGTCGATTCGACCGGCGCGCTGGAACTGCGCTTCATCCCGAAACGCCTGCTGGTGATCGGCGGCGGCATCATCGGCCTGGAAATGGCCACCGTGTACTCCACGTTCGGTGCGCGCATCGACGTGGTCGAGATGATGGATGGCCTGATGCAGGGCGCCGACCGCGATGCCGTGAAGATCTGGCAGAAATACAACGCCGCGCGCTTCGACAACATCATGACCAAGACGAAGACCGTGGGCGTGGAAGCGCTGCCGGAAGGCATCAAGGTCACGTTCGAAGCCGCCGAAGCCGGTGCCACCGCACCGGAACCGCAGATCTACGACATGGTCCTCGTGGCCGTGGGCCGCAGCCCGAACGGCAAGAAGATCGCCGCCGACAAGGCCGGCGTGCAGGTGACCGACCGCGGCTTCATCAACGTCGACAGCCAGATGCGCACCAACGTGCCGCACATCTTCGCCATCGGCGACCTTGTGGGCCAGCCGATGCTGGCCCACAAGGCGGTGCACGAAGGCCACGTGGCGGCCGAAGCGGCCGCCGGCCAGAAGTCGCACTTCGACGCCACCGTGATCCCGTCCGTCGCCTACACCGATCCGGAAGTGGCGTGGGTCGGCCTGACGGAAGACGAAGCGAAGGCCAAGGGCATCAAGGTCGAGAAGGGCCACTTCCCGTGGGCCGCCTCCGGCCGTGCCGTGGCCAACGGCCGCGACGAAGGCTTCACGAAAGTGCTGTTCGACGCTGAAACGCACCGCATCGTGGGCGGCACCATCGTCGGCACGCACGCCGGTGACATGATTGGCGAGATCGCGCTGGCCATCGAGATGGGCGCCGACGGCACCGACATCGGCAAGACGATCCACCCGCACCCGACCCTGGGCGAGTCGATCGGCATGGCCGCCGAAGTGTACGAAGGCGTCTGCACCGACCTGCCGCCGGTGCGCAAGCGCTGATCCCTTCGAGCCTGCGCAGTCTCCGAACGCCACCTCCGGGTGGCGTTTTTTATCAGCTTTGTTGCCTAAAATCGGGGTCAGACCCTGAGCCTACCCCTCGAATTCCCAAGTGCGGACCATCGAAACGAGTTCGATAAATGCATATTTGATGGCCGATGGGGAGAGTCTGGGTCGACGATAGTCGTCGACCCAGTGCATTGCCAACGAGAAGATTGAAAGGCAGCTGCCTGCCTTGGGATGGCTGCCGTAGTGGACTTCATAGCCAGCCGCTCGTGCCGCTAAGCCGATCAGCCATAAGGCATAAGTGAGCAATGCACCGATTAGTAAAAGTGCCGCCAGACGAAGCAGGCTTGTAGTCTGGCTATGTCGCAGTGCCATTCCCCATTTGGCATTCTTCAGGTCGCGGAAAGTCTGCTCGATTTGCATGCGCCCAGAGTAAATTTTGATGATGTCGTCTGCACGAAGCTGTGCCAGTGCTGGCGAAACGGCGAGTAGCCAAGGCTCACATTGGGCAGCGCTGTTTTTCTTGCTGTGGTGCGCGCGCGCAGGTTGACCGGATTTCGTCAAGCAATGCCGTCCTTTCGATTTGGACTTGTACAGCACTAATCGGCAGTCGACAGGGTTGGAGCGGACATGAAAAAAATAGCCCAAATCGCGCGCTTTTGCGGTAGCTCTTGAGTACAAGCTTTTGCAGCCGAACCAGTCGTTGCCGTTCTGTTGGCACACCAAATCACGGTTGCGTATCCGTCCGACCCAGCCAAAGCCGAGCTGATTGAGCGTTTTAAACCACGTAGCACGAAATCCTGCATCGGTGATGATGATGGCGCGACAGTGCGCTGGCAGGATGGTTTTCAGGGTCTTCATGAAGCACTTATGGACCAAAGATGCCGCGAGCCTCTCCTGAGGGTGGACCTCCTCGTAGAGCGTAAAGGCGCGTCCTTCGATGATGGCTGCTGCACGCAGCAATTGAGCACTGCCATCTGCGCGAATTTCTGACCAATCTACTGCTACCTGCACGTATTGCCTGGATTGAAGAAGGCGTTGGCTCATTGCTCGGTATATCTGCACCCGCTCTTTGGCCAGATGGGGATTGCTCAGCAAACGGTCACAGCACTTGATGCGATGCCGAAGACTTGTTTGTGACCTGAGCTGCTTACCGATGCGTACAACGCCCAGCCCGGCACGAGCTGCAGCTTGCACAATTTGAGCTAGGCAAGCTCGGCGTTTAGCGTGAATTGATGGGCACTCCTGCCCCAACAATCGTTGTATGATTTGGCGTGCATGCATGGTCCGTGCCTTTCATTTGCAGTTTGGTCGCTACGAATGAAAGGGCTAACACGGCCATGCATGTGCCGTTTTTGGGATTGAAGTTAACAGCTTCCCATATGGTTTACAACAAAAATTTGAGGGGTAGGCTCAGGGTCAGACCCGAATTTTCAGCCTGCCCAGTCTCCGAACGCCACCTCTGGGTGGCGTTTTTTTATCAGCTCTTGTTGCCTAAAACCGGGGTCAGACCCCGAATTTTGGAAATATTTCCTGGAACCGGGGTCAGACCCGGTTGCCTTGACGCCTGTCATCTGTTTTTTTGCAGCATTTCAGGCGAAGCGGGCCCGGTAGTCGCTCGGCAGCACGCCCAGCCGCTGCATGAAGGCGCGCCGCAGGTTGTATTCGCTGCCATGTCCGCTGCGCCGGGCGGCTTCCTTGACGGTCATGCGCGGCCGTTCCAGCAGGCTGCAGGCCAGTTCCATGCGTAACCGCGCCAGCAGCTGCGCCGGCGTGACATCCGCTTCCCGCCGCACCCTGCGGTGCAGCGTGCGCACCGACAGCGCGCAGGCGGCGGCCATCTGTTCCACATCCAGTTCCTTCGCCAGGCGCGGCCGCAGCCATGCGGCCAGCTGCGCGGTCACGCCCTCCGGTGCCGACTGTGCCAGCAGTTCGGCACTGAACTGCCGTTGCCCGCCGGGGCGCTTCAGGAACAGCACCATCCGCCTGGCCACCGCCAGCGCCGCGGCGCGGCCGAGATCTTCCTCGACGAGGCTGAGTGCCAGGTCCATGCCGGCGCTGATGCCGGCGGACGTGCGGAACTTGCCGTCGCGGACGTGGATCGCGTCGTCCTGCACGTCGATCGCCGGATGCTGTTCACGCAGCGCCGGCACGTCCTGCCAGTGCGTGACGGCGCGGCGTCCGTCGAGGAGACCGGCGCGCGCCAGCACGAAGGCGCCGGTGCAGACGGAGCAGCAGCGCGCCGCCGGCCCGCTCGTCCGGGCCACCCAGCGCAGCAGCGCACGGCCTTGCGCCGTCGCAGCCGAAGGCAGGCATGCGCCGCCGCCGCCCGCCACCATCAGCGTGCCGCCGGCGATCCCGCGTCGCGGCAATGGCGCGGCCAGCATGCTCACGCCGGCCGACGATGCGACAGCGCCGCCGCCATGCGCGACCAGGTGGATGCGGTAAGGCGGCGGCAGGCCGGCGTCGCGCGCCTCGTCGTTGGCGCTGGCGAATACCTGGATCGGCCCGGCGGCATCGAGCAGCAGGAAGCCCGGGAACACCAGCAGCCAGATGTCGACAGGCAGGGCAGGGGAATTTGGCATGTGGCAGATATTCATCTATCGATGTCATTCCTGTCAAACGCGGCGATCCTACAATGGATTCGACATTGAAAAGGAGAACCTCATGCTCGAACTCAGGCCCACCTGCGAACACTGCGACAAGGCGCTGCCGGCGCATGCGACCGACGCTCGCATCTGTTCCTACGAATGCACATTCTGCGCCGGCTGCGTGGACGGCCTGCTGGAGAACGTCTGCCCGAACTGCGGCGGCGGTTTCGTGCCGCGCCCGGTCAGGCCGGTGCGGAACTGGAAGGGCGACAATTACCTCGGCAAGGATCCGGCGCGCGTGGAGCCGAAGTACCGGCCGGTCGACGCCGCCGCGCATGCCCGGTTCGCCGCAGCGATCCGGAACCTTCGGCCAGAAGAGCGGTAGTTTCCCTGGCGTGCGCCGGATGCGCGCCGCCGCAGCGCGGCCGGCCGTCACACGCCGCCGGTCATGCATCACTCTCTTTCGCAGACACTGCATGCGATGTTATGCTCGATGCCCGTTTGATAACCGATACCGAGGAAACCGATGCTCCTGTTCGCCGATGCCCAGTACACCAGCCCGTATGCAATGTCCGTGTTCGTCGCATTGACGGAGAAGCGCATTCCGTTCGAGTTGAAGACCATCGACCTCGATGCCGGCGCCAATCGCGAGGGGGATTACGCGACGCGGTCGCTGACGCAGCGCGTGCCCACGCTCGTCGACGGCGACTTCGCGCTGTCCGAGTCGTCCGCCATCACGGAATACCTGGAAGAGCTGCGGCCCGATCCGGCCCTGTATCCGGCGGACCTGAAAACACGTGCCCGCGCGCGCCAGGTGCAGGCGTGGATCAGGAGCGACCTGCTGCCGATCAGGCAGGAGCGCTCGACCAATGTCGTGTTCTACGCACCGACCGACGCGCCGCTGTCCGCCGCCGCGCAACAGGCGGCGGGCAAGCTGTTCAAGGCGGCGGACGCATTGCTCGCGCACGGCGGCGATCACCTGTTCGGTTCCTGGACCATCGCCGACGTGGACCTGGCCGTGATGCTGAACCGGCTCGTGCTGAACGGCGATGACGTGCCGGCGGCATTGCGCGCGTACGCCACGCGGCAGTGGGAGCGTGAGTCCGTGCAGGGCTGGGTCACGTTGCAACGCCCGCCGCTGTAAGGATCGCTGGCCCCGAATTTCCGTCACGCTGCCGGCTGCGTTGAATGTGCAGTAAGCCCGCGCCGCACGGCGACGCGGCAAGGTGACAATACGTGCGTTTTGCGGGGCCCGCGTGGTGATAGCATGGGAAACCGCCATCCTTCCCATGCTTTCAACCAGAAAGGCGCACATGAACAAGCGATTGCCCGCTGTACTGCTCGCCGGCCTGCTCGCCGGCCTCGCGTCGGCTCCCGCATGGTCGGGCGCCGGGGCATCCATTGCCCGCGAAACCCGGCAGCCCAAGGTCACGATCGTCGCAGGCTTGCCATACAGTGCCACGCAGACGATGACCCGGCTCCAAAGGCAGCATGACGGCAGCGAATTCACCCGGCAGCTCGTCTCGAAGCTGTACCGGGACAGCGCCGGAAGAACCCGCACCGACCGGCTGGACGACGAGGGCAATCCCGTGGTCTCGACGATCCGCGACACCGACGGCGCGTACCTGATGCTGGATCACCTGCACAAGACGGCGTTCAAGCCGAAAGTGACGCGGTCGCCGGTGCCGCCGAGGAAACGGGCCGGTGCCGGCGGCAGCGCGCCGCAGGCCTTGGACCAGGCGCGGGCAGCGGATGCGCAGCCCGGCCCTGCGGTCGAGCCGCTGGGCGAGCGCGAACTCGAAGGCTTGACGGTGACGGGCCAGGCTTACAGCTACACGGCCGGTGGCGGCGACAAAGGTGTGACGGTGGTCAGCGAGACATGGGTGGCACCGGAACTGAAGATTTCCGTCTACTACCGGCACAACGATCCACGTACGGGCGAAACCGTGACCGCACTGAGCGGCATCGACCGCACCGAGCCCGATGCCGCGCTGTTCGCCGTGCCGACCGGTTACACGCCCATTTCCCTCAAGGATGGCGAGGCGCCGGCCGAACGGCCGTGATGCGGGTCGCCGCCAGCCCGGTACGTTGCGGGATGGCGGCAATGGAGGGCCTCACCCCTCCTTGTGATGAAACGGCGCGAACCACGTCACCAGGAACGATGGAATGGTGGCCGCCATCACGAACCAGAAGTAATTCACGTACCCCATCCACTGCTGCAGGTGGCCGGAAACCAGGCCAGTCACCATCATGCACAGCCCCATCAGGCCGGTGCCGAACGCGTAGTGGGTGGTGGTGTACCTGCCCGGCGCGAGCTGCTGCATCAGGTAGATCATGAAGCCCACCGAGCCGAAGCCGTAGAAGAATTTTTCGATCGCCACGCCGGCGCTGATCGCCACCAGGCTGGTGGGCTGGTACATTGCCATCAGCAGGAACGTCACGTTCGGGATGTTGACGGCGCAGCACAGCAGGAACAGCGTCGGCTTCAGGCCGCGCTTGGCCACGAACAGGCCGCCCAGCAGCGAGCCGACCAGCACCGCCACCAGCCCATAGGTGCCGTAGACGATGCCCAGCAGCTCGTTCGACAGCCCGAGGCCGCCCTTGGCCACCGGGTCCACCATGAAGAACGGGCCGATCTTTTCCAGCAGGCCGATCGACAGGCGGAACAGGAACGCGAAGCCCACCATCAGCCACACATCGCGCTTCTGGAAGAACGTGATGAACGAATCCTTCAGGATGAACAGTGCCTCGCCGATGGAGACGGGCGCATTTTCGGCCTTGGCGCCATCGGGCATCACGCGCAGGTGCCACACCGCCATCACCAGCGTGATGCCGGCCACGATGAAGAACACGATGCGCCAGCTGTCGATCCACGCTTCGCCGAACGCGTTGGCATCGTGGCCGAACACGTTGGTGTGCAGCCAGCCCGACAGGTAGACCAGGCCACCGGAGGCGACGATCGGGCCGATGTTCCACGACAGGCTCTGGATGCCGCAGTACAGCGACTGCGTGCGCGTGTCCAGCGCCGTGACGTAGACGCCGTCGGACGCGATGTCCTGCGTGGCGCCGACGAACGACAGCACGATGAACAGCCCGACCATGATCGCCATGTACCCGGGCAGGGACATCGCCAGCGCCACGCAGCCGAAACCGAGGCCGATCGTCAGCTGCGCGCACAGCACGAAGAACTTCTTGGTGCGGTACATTTCGACGAACGGCGCGAACAGCGGCTTGATCGTGTAGGCGAGGATCAGGTAGCTCGCATACTCGGCCGCCTTGCCGTTGTCCATGCCCAGGTTCTTGAACATGATGGCCGTCACGCTGGTGAGCATGATGTACGCCAGCGCCATCGTGAAGTAGCCGGAAGGCACCCACAGCAGCGGGCTGACGCGCCGCGCCGCGGCGGCGGCGCCGGCCGGGGGCAGGGCGCCCGGTGTGGCGGCTTTCGTGTTCATGTCGTCTCCTGTCTCGATCGTCAAGGTGCGGGCGGCTATGTTGCCGCTGCTGCCGCTGCTGCCGCCATTATCTTAGGATGCGCGGCGCTGCGTGTCGATGAATTCGCGGTACCACAGCGCGCTGTCCTTCGGCGTGCGCTTCTGGGTGGCGTAATCGACATGGATGATGCCGAAGCGCTTGGCGTAGCCGGAATTCCATTCGAAGTTGTCCAGCAGGCTCCAGAGGAAATAGCCGCGCACGTCCACGCCCTGGTCGATCGCCGCCTTCAGTGCCGCCAGGTGGCGCTCCACGTAGTCGATGCGCTTTGCATCGGGCACGCGGCCTTCCACCAGCTCGTGGTCGGGATTGGCCATGCCGTTCTCGGTGATGTAGATCGGCGGCAGGTCGTACTCGCCCTTCAGCTTCACCAGCAGCTCGGTCAGCCCCTGCGGATAGATTTCCCAGCCCATGTCCGTGGTACCCAGCGCATTGGGTGCCTGGCGCGGCGGCGTTTCGGCGCTGCAGAAGGAGCGGAAGTAGTAATTCACGCCGAGGAAGTCGATCGGCTGGCGGATGATGTCGAAGTCGCCGTCGTCGATTTCCGGCGCATCGGCACCGTGGCCGCGCAGCGCATATTCGGGATAGCGGCCCTTGAAGATCGGGTCCATGAACCATTGCACCGAGCGGGCATATTCCCAGGTGGCGAGATCGCGGTCGGCCTGGCTGCCGGTGGCGGGGTCGGCGGTCCACTGGTTCAGTACGATGCCCAGTTCGGCGGATGCGCCGACGGCGCGCATCGCCTTCATCGCCAGCCCGTGCGACAGCAGCAGGTGGTGCGACACTTGCACCGATTGTTTCGTGTCCGTCACGCCCGGCGCGAACTGCCCGTTGCCGTAGCCCAGGTTCGCCGTGCACCATGGCTCGTTGTGCGTTGCAATCGTTTTCACGCGATTGCCGAAACGGCGCGCCACTTCCGCCGCGTACTCGGCGAAGTGGTAGGCGGTGTCGCGGTTCAGCCAGCCGCCTTCGTCCTGCAGGCCCTGCGGCAGGTCCCAGTGGTACAGCGTCACGTGGGCGGCGATGTTCTTCTTGTCCAGCTCGTCGAGCAGGCGCTCGTAGAATGCAAAACCCGCCTCGTTCCAGGCCCCCTTGCCGGCCGGTTGCACGCGTGCCCACGCCATCGAGAAACGGTAGGCATCCACGTGCAGGTCCGCCATGATGCCGACATCTTCCGCGTAGCGGTGATAGTGGTCGCAGGCCACGTCGCCATTGCTGCCGTCGATCACCTTGCCGGGCGTGTGGCTGAACGTGTCCCAGATGGACGGGCCCTTGCCGTCGGCCGTGGCGGCACCCTCGATCTGGAACGAACTCGTGGCCACACCCCACGTGAATGAAGGCGGAAATTGCAATTTGTCGGTCATTGTCTTGGTCGGCTGGAGGTTTTTGAGAAGGCATGAAAACGATTTCACGCGACGCTGGACATTAGACCGCAAGCGCAAATCCGTGTCAATTATAAAAAAGCTGCTTCGGGGCACCGATTTTCAGCAACAAAACAAGCCTGGAGACACGCCTGTGCAGCGGAAATTTCTGTGAGAAGGGGACTGCAGCGGGCCGGGCAGGCAATAAAAAACCCGGCCTTGCCGGGTTTGCGTTACTGCCTTGCTGACTTATCGCTTCTAACTTGCGATAAAGCGCGGCGGGATTTCCATGCCGGCGGTGGCGGCATCGGCGTAAGCACGCAGCTCGTTGATGGCCAATTCAAGTTGTTCCTGGCTGGGATTGGCTTGGAAACCGCGAATGCGTTCGTTCAGCGCAGCGACTTTCTGCGTCCATTCCAGCCTGTCGATCCTGCTCATAGAGCCTCCCTGCAAATTATATTCTTGAGGAAATCATTTTCCCCCAGTGGCAGCACGATCTCTGTGCGCCAGCGCACAATGCGCCGGTCACCAAGGATGAGTTACGGCGAGAGGCGTGTCAAGCCTTGACGCCGTGCAGGAACAGGTCGACGCGCTGCTCGACGAGCAGGGTGTCCTCGTGCACGTCGCGCGCCGGGGGCGCGAACAGGTAACGCTTCAGGTGATCCCCCATCAGGCAGTTCAGCAGGTGCACCACCAGCTGGTCGGCGGGCAGGTCGCGCAGCTGGGCACGCACGTCGGGCCGGGTGAAGTACCGCTCCAGCGCCAGCCGGGTCTGGCGCGGGCCGGATTCGAAGAACGCCTCGGCCATCTCGGGATCGTGGTGGGCTTCCGCGATGACCATCCGGTACAGCTTGATGACCGCCCCCGATGACACGAGCTCGTGGAAGCGCATGCCGAAGTCGACCAGCACCTCGCGAATCGGCCTCGGGTTCGTCTCCAGGTCTTCCATCGTCTCGAAATAGACATCGCGGCCCGATTTCAGGATTTCCCGAAACAGACCACTCTTGCCGCCGAACTTCACGTAGATCGTGCGCACGGCCACGCGCGCCCGGCGCGCGATCATTTCCAGGCTGACTTTCGAATAGCCCTTTTCCAGGAACAGCTCGGCGGCGGCGCTCAACAGTTCCTGCGTGCGCGCTTCCGCATCGCACGCCCGGGGGCGTCCGGCGCTGCGTGCGGCAAGCGGGCACAGGGGCGGCGCATCGCACAGGCCGGGATCTTTTACTTGCTCGTCAGACATGATTTGAACGGCGCGACAGGCGCCAGACACTGTGGGAACGCCGTTACTGTATGTCACCTAGAAATGAAATGCAATCGTTTCATTTCTTGACTTCGGTCAACCGATATCGAATAATGCGCATAACCCATTTCATTTTCGGAGCGTTTCCATGTCCAACCAGGCAGAACAAAAAGTGCTCGGCGCCGCCTCCCAGGCAACCCCGCAAGCCGCCGCGCCGGCGAAAAAGCCGAATCGCCGCGTGCTGGTCGTTGCCGGCCTGATCGCCGTGGCGGCTATCGCGGCGGGTGGCCGCATGTGGTACCGCAGCGCGCATTTCGTGGAAACTGAAAATGCCTATGTCGCCGGCCACGTGCACCCGGTGTCGTCGCGTATCGCCGGCACCGTGACGAAGGTGCTGATCGACGATAACCAGTATGTGAAGGCGGGCGACGTGATCGCCGAACTCGATCCGTTCGACCAGCATGTGAAGGTGGAGCAGATCCGCGCGCAGATCGCCAGCGCGGAAACGCAGGTGCTGCAGGCCGACGCGCAAGTGGCGCAGGTGAAGGCCCAGGCCAGCGCCACCGCCGCCCAGGTGAAGCAGGCCGAAGCGCTGCTGGTGCGCGCGAAACAGGACGCCGACCGCTACGGCCAGCTGTACACCAGCCAGATGAAGGCCGTGTCGAAGGCCGAGCTCGATGCCGCCAATGCCGGCCGCGCCAGCGCCGCCGCCGACCTGGCGGCCCGCAAGGACAGCGTCACCGCCGCCAAGGCGCAGATCGGCGCCGCGGCCTCCGCGCGCGATGTGCTGAAGGCGCAGATCGACGTGCTGAAAGTGCAGCTGAAGGACGCCGAACAGCAGCTCGCCTACAACCGCATCGTGGCGCCGGTCAGCGGCCGCGTGGGCAAGCGCAATCTCGAAGTGGGCCAGCGCGTGTCGCCGGGCCAGCAGCTGACGGCGCTGGTGCAGGACAATGTGTGGGTCACCGCGAACTTCAAGGAGACCCAGCTGGCGGAGATGCACATCGGCCAGCCGGTGCACATCAGCGTGGATGCGCTGCCGGGCAAGGAAATCACCGGCCACGTGGACAGCTTCTCGCCGGCATCCGGCAACCAGTTCGCGCTGCTGCCGGCCGATAACGCCACCGGCAACTTCACCAAGATCGTCCAGCGCGTGCCCGTGAAGATCACGCTCGACGCCGCCGACCAGAAGGCGCTTGCCGGCCGCCTGGTGCCGGGCATGTCGGTGATCGCCGAAGTGGCGATCGGCGAAGCAAGCCAAGTCCACTAAGCGGAACGCTGCAATGAGTACGCAGACACTGACCGGCAGCCCGCCCGGCGCGCCGGCCTATGGCCAGGCCGCCGAAGCGGTTTCCGGCCGCACCTGGATCGCGGTGGCCGCCGGCATGCTCGGCGCGTTCATGGCGGTGCTGGACATCCAGATCACCAACTCGTCGCTGAAGGACATCCTCGGCTCCCTGTCGGCCACGCAGGAAGAGGGTTCGTGGATCTCCACCGCCTACCTGGTGGCCGAGATCATCGTGATTCCGCTGACGGCGCTGCTGACGCGCGTGTTCTCGCTGCGCGGCTACATGATGGGCACCACCGCGCTGTTCCTGGTGTTTTCCACGCTGTGCGGTTTCGCCTGGAACCTGGAAAGCATGATCGCCTTCCGCATGTTGCAGGGCTTCACGGGCGGCGCGCTGATCCCGATGGCGATGACGCTGGTGATGACCCAGCTGCCGCCGTCGAAACGGGCGACCGGCATGGCGCTGTTCGGCCTGACCGCCACGCTGGCGCCGGCCATGGGCCCCACGCTGGGCGGCTACCTGTCGGAGCTGTACGGCTGGCCGTCGATCTTCTACATCAACTGGGTGCCGGGCCTGCTGCTGATGGCCGGTATCGCCTATGGCCTGGACAAGGAAAAGCTGCGCCTGGACCAGCTGTGGAACGCCGACTGGCTGGGCATCGCGTTCATGGCGATGGGCCTGGGCTGCCTGACGATCTTCCTCGAGGAAGGCAACAGCAAGGACTGGTTCGATTCGGCCTTCATCATCGCATTCGCCGCGATGGCGCTGGTCGGCCTGCTGGGGTGGGTCATCACCAGCGCGATGCGCGAGCAGCCGTTCGTCAACCTCGGCCTGTACGGGCAACGCAACTTCCTCGTCGCCACGGTACTGTCGGCGGTGATGGGCATGGGGCTGTACGGCTCGTCGTTCCTGCTGCCGCTGTTCCTGGGCCAGATCGCCGGCTATTCGCCGATGCAGATCGGCGAAGTGATCATGTGGGTGGGGCTGCCGCAGCTGTTCATCATGCCGTTCGTGGCCAAGCTGTCGGCGAAGATCGACAACCGCATCCTGTGCTCGTTCGGCCTGCTGCTGTTCGGCGGTTCGTGTCTGATGAACGCCTACATGGATGCGAGCACCGGCTACGACCAGCTGATGCTGTCGCAGGTCGTCCGCGCGCTGGGCCAGCCGTTCGTGATGCTCACGCTGTCGAACTTCGCGATGAACGGCATCTCGCCGAAGGACATGCCTTCGGCATCGAGCCTGTTCAACATGACGCGCAACCTGGGCGGCTCGATCGGCATCGCCCTGCTGGCCACCGCGCTGTCCACGCGCGAGCATTTCCATTCGGCGCGGCTGGGCGAATCGATCACCAGCTACTCGGCGGCCGCGCAACAGCGGCTCGACCAGATGACGCAGGCGTTCATCGGCCAGGGGTTCGACCCGGTCAACGCGGCGGACAAGGCGTTGAAGGCGGTCGACGGCATCGTGCGGCGCGAAGCGTATGTGATGGCCTACAACGACGGCTTCTTCATCGTCGGCGGCATCCTGCTGTCCTGCATCGCCATCCTGTGGCTGTCGGACAAGGTCAAATCGCCATCCGGCGCCGGCGCCGGCGGCCATTGAATTCAAGAGGTAACATCATGTTCATCAAACCAGGCATTACCGTGGCGGTCGCATCCGCCATGCTGTTTCTCTCCGGCTGCGCCACCGTGGGCACCGATTTCAAGGCGCCGGCCGGCATCGCCGGCTCCGGCTTCCGCCACGCGCCGCAAGCGGCCGCATCGCACCAGGATGCCGCCGCGCGCCTGCCGCAGCAATGGTGGAGCGTGTTCGGCGATGCAACGCTGGACCGGCTCGAACAGCAGGCGCTGGCCGACAGCCCCACCGTCAAGGCGGCCGGGCAGCGGCTGCTGCAGGCCGAGGCGCAACTGGGCGTCACGCGGGCCAGCGAACGGCCGCAGCTGAACGTCAGTGCCGGGATCTCGAATTCGCGCACGTCGGCGAACACCTCGCAGGGGATCGCTCTGGGCCGCCGCGCGATCGACGGCAACAACTATTCGGTCGGCTCGTCGTTCTCGTACGAGCTGGACCTGCTGGGCCGCGTGCGCCGCGCCGTGGAAGCGGCCGATGCGCAGGCGCTGGCCGCGCAGGCCGATCGTGATGGCGTGATGCTGGTGCTGACATCGCAGGTTGCCACCACCTACTGGCAGTTGCGCGGCCTCGACGCCGAGATCGCGATCCTGCGCGGCGCGCTCGATACGCGCCGCGAAACCGAGGAACTGGTGACCGCGCGCTTCAATGCCGGCCTGTCGAACGAACTCGATACGTCGCGCGCGACGATCGAACGCGCCAACGCGGAAGCCGACCTCGAAGAAGCCCAGCGCCAGCGCAACGGCCTGGAACACGGCCTTGCCGTGCTGCTGGGGGCGTCGCCGTCATCGACCGTGCTGCCGGCCGTCGCGGGAGCGGGCTTGCCGCAGCCGCCGGCGATTCCCGTCGGCCTGCCCGCCAGCCTGCTGGCGCAGCGGCCCGACCTGGCGCAAAGCGTGGCCACGCTGAAGGCGGCCAATGCGAATATCGGCGTGGCCGAGGGCGCGCTGTATCCGTCGCTGAGCCTGACCGGCAATTTCGGTTTTGCTTCCGAGAGCCTGTCGGAGATAGCCAAGGGCGGCTCGCGCCAGTTCAGCTTCGGCCCGCTGGCGTTGTCGCTGCCGGTGCTCGACGGCGGCCGCAACAAGGCCAACCTGGCCGCGGCGCAGGCCCGTTACGACGAAGCCGTGGCGAACCACCAGGGCCGGCTGCTCACCGCCCTGCGGGAAGTGGAAGACGCGCTGTCCGACGTGCAGCAGCGCCAGCAGCAGGGCAAGGCGCAGGCCGTGTCGCGCGAGGCGGCGGCGCGCGCTTACCTGGTGGCGCGGGCCCGCTACGAGCGCGGCCTGTCCACCTACCTCGACGTGACCGATGCCCAGCGCAGCTCGCTGGCGGCCGACCGTGCCACCGCGCAGATCGATACGCAGCGGCTGCTGGCCGCGGTGTCCGTCGCGCGGGCGCTGGGTGCCGGCTGGCAGCCGGAAGGCAAGCTGGCGCAACTGGCCCAGGCACCGAAGCAATAGGCAGAACAAGGCAGCCTCGCAGGGCCATGCCGATGCGCCGCAGCAGGCGGAGCCTGGCGAAATCCCTGCCCGTCTGCGCCGCGGCGAAAAATGCAATATGCTGAGTTTGTCTCAACCGACTTGGCCAACCTATAAGGAACTTACCCATGCCATTACTGGAAAAACTGCGGTGGCGCTACGCCACCAAGAAAATGGACGCGCAGCGCCCCGTGCCGGCCGACAAGGTCGAGCGCATCATCGAGGCGGCACGCCTGGCGCCCACGTCGAGCGGCCTGCAGCCGTATGAAATCCTGCTGGTGACGAATCCCGAAGTGAAGAAGCGCATCAGTGCCGTGGCCTGGAACCAGCAACAGGTGGTCGATGGCTCGCACCTGCTGGTATTCGCCGCATGGGACAACTACACGGCCGAACGCATCAACCAGATGTTCGACTACACCAACGAGGTGCGCGGCTTCGAGAACGAGGGTTGGGAGAAGTACCGGCAGCAATTGCTGGCCACGTACCCGCAACGCGACGCCGAGGTCAACTTCAGCCATGCTGCGCGGCAGGCGTACATCGGCCTGAGTGCGGCGGTGATTGCGGCCGCGTTCGAGGAAGTGGACAGCGTGCCGATGGAAGGCTTCGACCCGGCCGCGGTGGACGAGATCCTGGGCCTGCAGGCACGCGGCCTGAAGAGCGTGGTGATACTGCCGCTGGGCTACCGCGCCGATGCCGGCGACTGGCTGGTGGACCTGCCGAAGGTGCGCCGGCCGCGCGGGCAGTTCGTGACCGAAGTGGCGTAAGTTCCAGCCCGTTCCTGCGGCCCTGTTCAGGGCCCGAAGCGCTCGAGCAGGAAATCGACGAACGTCGTCAGCTTGGGCGTGGCGCGCCGGTCGCGCGAGTAGACCAGGTGCATCGGGCGGGGCGCGGGCAGCCAGTCCCGCAGCAGCGGGATGAGCCGGCCGGCGGCGATGTCGTCGGCCAGGATCAGCTCCGCCTGCATCACGATGCCGAAGCCATTCAGCGCGGCCATCCGCAGCGCCGCCGTGCTGTTGGCCCGAAAGCGCCCCGGCCGTACCAGGCGGCCGTCTTCCTGCCCCTTCAGTTTCCACCTTGCCTGCGGCAGCCAGCCCGTGAATTCCAGGCAGGCGTGATCCTTCAGGTCCGCCGGTGCCTGCGGCGTGCCATGCCGCGCCAGGTAGTCCGGCGACGCGCAGATCGCCATCGCATACGGTGTCAGGGGCCGTGCCACCAGCGTCGAATCGGGCAGGGGGCCGATGCGCACGGCGATATCGAAACCTTCTTCCACCAGGTCCACCGTGCGGTCGCTCAGGCTCAGGTCCACCGTCACATCCGGGTAGCGTTCCAGGTAGGCGGTGATCGCGGGGCTCAGCCACTGCGCGCCGAACGATACCGGCGCCGTCGCCTTGATCAGGCCGCGCGGCGCTGCGCGCATCGCTTCGGCCACCGATTCGGCATCGCCGACCTGCGCCAGGATCGCGCGGCACTGCTCGGCATAGCGGCGGCCGATCTCCGTCAGCGCCTGGCGGCGCGTGGTGCGCGTCAGCAGCGCCGCGCCCAGCATCTGTTCCAGCATCCGGATGTGCTTGCCGACCATCACGGCCGACATGCCGCAGTGCTGCGCCGCGCCGGTGAAACTGCCGGCGTCGACGGCGGCCACGAACACTTCCATGCTGCGCAACTTGTCCATTGCTAACCTTTGGTTTGGAATGTCCGTCATGCTAGCTCATTTATTCTTTGCATGACGGAGAAGATACTGGCTGCTCTTACCTACAGGGAGCAGACATGAAGATCATCGTCATCGGTGCGGCGGGCACCATCGGCAAGGCGGTCGTGGAGCGGCTGGGGCAGCGGCACGACATCATCGCCGCCGGCCGTTCCAGCGGCCAGCAGCAGGTTGCAATCGAGGATTACGCCAGCGTGCAGGCGCTGTTCGCGCGCACCGGTGCCGTGGACGGCGTGGTCGTCGCCGCCGGCGGGCTGCACCTGGGATCGTTCGCCGAAATGACGCCCGAGCAGTTCCATGTGGGCCTGCACGGCAAGCTGATGGGGCAGGTGCACGTGGCGCTGGCCGCGCAGCATGCGTTGAACGACGGCGGCTCGATCACGCTTACGTCCGGCATCGATGCCTATCACGCGATCCGGCACGGCGCCAACGCCATGACCGTCAACCTGGGACTCGAAGGCCTGGTTGCCGGCGCCGCGCTGGACCTGCGGCGCGGCCTGCGGATCAACCTTGTCGCGCCCACCGTGCTGACCGAATCCGTGCCGCTGTACGGGCACCTGTTCCCGGGCTTCGAATCGGCAGACGGCAAGCGCGTGGCGCTGGCGTACGAGCGCAGCGTCGATGGGCCGGAAACCGGAAAGGTGTATCGGGTCTATTGACGGTCCGGCCGTGGCGCTGGCCGGGATGGCAATGGGCGCTTTCGGCCTCGAAGATCAGCCAGACCGTTACCGATCTCGACAACGAGTTCATGACGGTCTGCCGCCTCTGGCGTGGCGTGTTGGCAGAACCCAACATTGGATTTGTGCTGACGCAAACCGGCTTTATGCAGGGCAATATTAGCCCGGTGCGGGTGATAACTTCATTGTGTTTCCTCCTTGCAATTTTCAAGGAAAGCGCATGAACATCACCAATATCGGCACCCGGCTCGCACTGGGCTTCGGTCTCGTCTTCTTCCTGCTGACCGTCGTGACGGCGATCGGCATCCACCGCGTCGGCTATATCGACAGCATCCTCACGCAAGTGTCGGAGGTGAACAATGTGAAGCAGCGCCACGCGATCAACTTCCGCGGCAGCGTGCACGACCGTGCCATCGCGCTGCGCGACGTGGTGCTGGCCGATGATCCGAAGCCGTTCATGGCCGAGATCGACGTGCTGGCGAACAATTATGAAAAATCCGCCGCGCCGCTGGACGATGTGCTGGCGCACCGTGCCGACACGACCGCGGCCGAACGCGCGGCGATCGCCGCGATCAAGGATGCGGAAGCGAATGCGCTGCCGCTGATCGCCAGGGTCGTGGCGCTGCGCCAGGCCAACAGCGTGGCGGAAGCCACCGGCGTGCTGCGGCTGCAGGCCGCCCCCGCCTTCGTGGCATGGCTGGCCGCCATCAACCGGATGATCGACCTGCAGGAGCATGCCAGCGCCGCGCAGGCGCAGGATGCGGCGGGCGTGGCCCATGGCTTTCCGGAACTGATGGTGGCCCTGTGCCTTTCCGCGATCGCGCTCGGCAGCGGCGCCGCGTGGTGGATCCACCGCGGCCTGTGCCGGCAGCTGGGCGGCGAGCCGCGCCACGCGTCGGCCATCGTGGCAGCGATCGCCGCCGGCAACCTTGCCGTGCCGATCGACACGCGGCCGGGCGATGACAGCAGCCTGCTGCATGCGCTGCGCGGCATGCGCGACAGCCTGGTCGAAATCGTCAGCCAGGTGCGGCACGGCACGCAGACGATCGCCGCCAATTCGCGCAAGATCGCCGCCGGCAACCAGGACCTGGCGCAGCGTACCGAAACCCAGGCCGGCAATATCGAGGAGACCGCCGCGTCGATGGAGGAACTGACCGGTACCGTCAAGCAGAACTCGGACCATGCGCGGCAAGCCAACGGGCTGGCACTGTCGGCGTCGGAAGTGGCGACTAAGGGCGGCGACGTGGTGGGCGAGGTCGTCAGGACGATGGCTTCGATCAATGCCTCGTCGAAAAAGATCGTCGACATCATCGGCGTCATCGACAGCATCGCGTTCCAGACCAACATCCTGGCGCTGAACGCCGCCGTGGAAGCGGCGCGTGCCGGCGAGCAGGGGCGCGGCTTTGCCGTCGTCGCCACCGAGGTGCGCAACCTGGCGCAGCGCTCGGCCGGCGCGGCCCGCGAGATCAAGGTACTGATCGACGATTCCGTCGAGCGGGTGGACATGGGCGCCCGGCTGGTGGACCAGGCCGGCGCCACGATGGCGGAAATCGTCACGAGCGTGCGGCGCGTGACCGACATCATGGGCGAGATATCGACCGCCAGCGTCGAGCAGACGGCCGGTATCGAGCAGGTCAATTCCGCCGTGGCCGAGATGGACGACGTGGTGCAGTGTAACGCCGCGCTGGTGGAGCAGGCGGCCGCCGCCGCGTCGTCGCTGCAGGACGAGGCGGCGCACCTGGCGGAGGTGGTGTCGGTCTTCAGGCTGGCCGATGCCGCAACCGCTGCCGCGTCGCCCGTGTCGATGCCGGCACCCGGCCGCAGCCCGGCGGCGGCCGGCAAGCCGGCCGGCAGCGGACAACCTGCGCCGCGCCCGGCCGCGAGCCGGACAGCCGACAAGGTGACCGGCAAGGGAGTCGATAACGTGGTCGGCATGGGCACCCGCAAGGTGGCCAATGCCCGCGTCCAGGCCGACGAGGAATGGGAGGAGTTTTGACAACGCCAGGCATTAGATTTCCCGCAAACTTGTAAGTTTCAGTAAGGAAATATTTTGTAACAGCCGCCGTTTGCCGGTAACAAATTTCCGCTCGGCATGTATAGTAATTCTTCCCGATGGAGTACTTCATGCCGACGCTTACCCGTACCTTCGCCTCCGCCCTGTTGTTGTCCCTGACCGCCACCACCGCCGTTGCCGCCCAGCTTACCGCGCTCGAAACGCGCTGGCTGAATGCGGCCGCCCCGGTGCTGGATTACGCCAGGACCCTGAAGTTGCCGATCGATATCATCGTGCAGCCGCGGGCCGGGCCGAACGATGTACCGCTGGCGATGGGGTTCGCGGACGGGCGCTGCAAGCTGGTCCTGTCGATGCGCGGCAATCCGAATGCGGAAACGATCCTGGCCGAGGTGGCCGAGGAGCGGCGCGACGTGCTGATCGAGGCGATGGCGGCGCACGAAGTGGGGCATTGCTGGCGATATGCGCAGGGTAACTGGCATGCGCTGCCGGCCGGCTTTACCGAGGTGGGCCAGGAGATCGCGGCGAACCCGGAATTGCTCGCGTTGTCGAAGCAGATGCGCGAAACCCGCCGCGAGGAAGGTTTTTCCGACCTGGTGGCGCTGGCATGGACCCAGCAGCGCCACCCTGATCAGTATGCCCACGTGGCTGGCTGGTTGCGCAAGGTGCGCGACGACCAGCCCACCAGCCATGGTTCGCATGACACCCGTCCCTGGCTGCGGCTGGCGCCCTGCGGCAGTGCATTCATTGCCGGGGCCGGTCCGTTTGAGCAGGCAACCTTGCTGTGGCGCAAAGGACTCGTTAAGCATGAGTGACTAAATGATAACAATTTCTGGGCTGTGTACGGCCACGCACAGAAGGATACGGCGCGGTAGCGTTTAATCATCCGTGCCAACCATCCTAAGGGGACTTATCATGAAAAAAGCTGCATTCATCACGCTGGCCCTGGTCAGCGCATTTGCTACCGCCCAAACCGCCAACAACACGGCCTACAAGTCGGCGCACGACAAGGCAGAGGCCGCCTACAAGGCTGCCAAGAAGCAATGCGACACGCTGAAGGATAACGCCGAAGACGTGTGTACCGAGGAAGCAAAGGTTGCCCGTGCCCAGGCTGAACGCGATGCCGTGGCACAGCACAAGAATACCGGCAACGAACTGTCGCGTGCCGAGCGCAAGCTGGCCGACGCCAAATATGAGCTGGCCAAGGAAAAATGCGACGACCTGTCCGGCGATGCGAAGGATTCCTGCCAGGTCCAGGCCCGTTCGCTGAAAGCCAACATGACGGCGCAGACCGCGGGCGATGGCCGCACCGCCGTGCTGGTCGATAACAAGACCGGCGCCGAGATTGCCAGCACCGGTGGCGCCACGGTAGCCGGCACCGCTGCCGCTACGCGTGACGCGACCGCCGCCGCGGTCGATCGCGCCGGTGACCGTACTGCCGCCGCGGTGGACCGCGCCGGTGACCGTACCGCCGCCGCTACCGCCAATGCCCGCGAAAAAGCTTCCGACATGGCATCGAACGCCAAGGAAAAAACTTCCGACCTGGCGCAATCGGCCAAGGAAAAAACCTCGGGTGCGGCCGGTACCGCACAGGCTGCGATGTCCGACACGATGATCACCGCGAAAGTCAAAGCCGACATGGCCGCCGACAAGACCGTGAAAGCGATGGACGTGCACGTGGAAACCCAGAAAGGCGTGGTGATGCTGAGCGGCTTCGTACCGTCGAAAGCCGAGGCTGACCGCGCCGTCGAACTGGCCAAGGGCGTGCAAGGCGTGAACGACGTGAAGAGCTCGATCCAGGTCAAGAAATAACCTTCTAGAAGCGCAGCAACTCCGGTCTGGCCCGCGTAACGCGGGCCTTTTTTTGTCATCATCCGGTCAAACGCGCATGCGACCATCCCGGCCTTCCATTCGACCGGAGCAATGCATGCAACCTCGCGCGTATGGCGCCATCCTGGCGCTGGCCCTGCTGTCCGCCTGTGGCAGCGACAACGATCATGACGCGGCCACGCCGCCGCAGACCGCGCCGGAAGCGCCGGCGGCAACACCGGCCGTGGCATTCATGACCGACGTTCACTTCGAAAATGTCTACGGCGACTTCAAGAGCGCTCAATTCGCCGGGATTCCCACCAAGGATGGCCGCAATGCGACGATCCGCACGATGTACGCTCAGCTCACCTCCACGCGCCTGTTCAACGAAAATTATTTCGCCTTCCGCGCCGCGCTGGACGACGCGTATGCAAAAGGCATCCGCCACGTGGCGTTGCCCGGCGATTATTCGGACGACGCGCAGCCGATCAACATCGATGGCATCGCCGAGATCCTGAAGGAATACCAGGCCAGGGGCATGCGCTTCTTCCTGGCCCCGGGCAACCACGATCCGAACGAACCGCACGACGACAACGAGGCCGGCAAGAACGACTTCCTGACGAAGGACGGCAAGGAACAGAAGGTGTACGCCACCGGCAGCGCGGCCTGCAAGGCCAGGGATCCTGCCGTGGTCTGCACCGACCAGCTGATGGAGCAGGGCTACGAGAAGCTGCTGGCCAAGCTGGGCGAACACGGCTTCATGCCGAACCGGGCCGACGTGTACTGGGAATCGCCGTTCAGCAAATACGCCGGAACGTACACCTTCGAGCAGGCCGGCACGCAGGCCGCGCTGTCGAACCGCCAGTTCGAGATCTGCGCGGAAGGCGAAGGCGGCGCCTACAAGGCCGCCGGCGAGGCAAAGCTGGGCCGCTCGTACACGAAGTGCACGTCGATCGTCGATGCCAGCTACCTGGTCGAACCGGTGAAAGGCCTGTGGCTGCTGGCGATCGATGCCAACGTGTTCATCCCGAACGGCAACTTCGATCCGGCCAATCCGAAGAACTTCAAGGGCTTCGACGGCGCCGGCAACGCCGGCTGGAACAAGGTGCTGACGCACAAGCAGCACCTGATGGACTGGATCAAGTCCGTCAACGAGCGGGCGAAGGCGCAGGGCAAGCAGCTGATGGCGTTCTCGCATTATCCGACGATGGATTTCTATGCGAACCAGACGGGCGCGATGAAGGCCGTGTTCAAGTCCGGCGCGTTCCAGACCGCGCGCGTGCCCGACGCGGCTACCACGGCGGCGGTGGCCGCCACCGGCCTGCCGGTGCATGTGGGCGGCCACATGCACTTCAACGGCACCAACGATTACAGCGATGCGGCCGGCAATTTCCTTGTCAACGTGCAATCGCCTTCGCTGGCGGTGTATGGCGCGTCGTACAAGATCCTGTCGTACAAGGACAAGGACACGATCGATGTGCAGACCGTGGCACTGAACGCGGTGCCGCGCTTCAACGAACTGTTCCCGCATTACCAGGCCGAGTACGATTATCTGCAGGGCAGCACCGCCACCGCCGACGTGGCCAAGCGCTGGAACCGCGCCGTGCTCGATACGCAATCGTATGGCGAGTTCACGCGCTATTACTTCGGCGAGCTGTCGCGCCTGCGCTTCATGGATGAATACTGGCCGTGCGAGATGAAGGAAGCGGCGATGAACCTGGATGGCCGCCAGATGCTGATCCTGTCGCAATTGCAGACCAGGGTCACGCTGGCCCAGCTGAAGGATGTACCGGGCGTGCTGCCGCTCACCGCGAGCTGTGCCGCCAGGGGTACTGCCGGCACGGACGGGGTTGCCGCGAGCGAGCTCGCCGCCGACTGGGCGGATGCCACCGCGAAGGCTGAAAAGCTGGCCGGTGCGCGCGGCCTGACGCTGGCCGGCTTCGCGAAGATCACGGCCTACGATTTCTACGGCGACTTCCACCGCACCGTGTATGCCGGCGAACTGGCGCTGCGCGACATGGGGCAGGAACGCGTAAACCAGTACAAGGTGCTGATGGGCGCGTTCCCCGCCACGCCGGCGCCCATCGCGATGAGCGGCAGCCAGCTGTCGGACCAGAACCCGGTGCACGTGGCGTTCCAGAACCAGTTCAGGCAGGTGTTCGCCATCTTCAAGGGACTTGGTTCGGCCAAGCCGAGCGGGCACTTCACGATCGACCTGAAAGGCAAGAAGGTCGCCAATGCGGAGAGCGCCGCGCTGTCGTTCAACTGAGGCCGGCTATACTGGCCCCCGGGCGGGAGGCCCGTGATCGAAGGAGAGGCGGATGCGATTCCAGTTAAGCGTTCTTGTCGGCGGCGTGCTGGCCGGCATGCTCCAGGTGGCGCAGGCGGCCAATGCGGGCACGGCCCCGGCCGCCTGCCCCGCCGCGTCCGCGAACGGGGAGCTGCCCATCATCTTCGACGGCTACAAGGGCTGCAATCCGCTCGGCAAATATTACGACGCACTGCAAAGCGCGGGGCCAGACTGGCAGGCGGTGCATCGCTGCGCCGTGCAGGACCGCAATGAAGCCGTGCTGATGATGCTGTATGCGAACGGCTATGGCGTGCCGCGCGACATCGACCGCGCCATCACCCATGCGTGCCGGGTCGACGGTGCGCAGGCGGAAACCGAAGGCCGCCTCGAGCACCTGCAGCGGATGAAGGCGGGGCAGGACAGGCAACCATTCGACCTGTGCGACGACATCACCAGTGGCATGATGGGCGGTTTTTGCGCCGGTGTCGCAGAAAATGCGCAGGGAGCACGGCGCAACGCCGCGCTGACAAAGCTTGGCGCGCCGTTCACGCCCGCGCAGCGCACCCGCTTCGCGGCGCTGCGCAAGGCAGCCGACGCCTTTGCGCGCAGCGTGGGGGAGAATGAGACGGACCTTTCCGGCACCGCGCGGGCCGCGCTGTCGATCGGTGCGCAGGCCGCGGTGCAGGACGAGCTGCTGGCGGACCTGCGTGCCGCGGAAGCTGGCAAGCTGCCGGGCGGGACCGAGGCCGGCTTCACTGCCGCCGACAAGGGGCTGAACGATGTCTACCGCAACGTGATGGCGCTGCCTGCGGACGACCAGGGCAGGGTAGGCCATACCACGGTGACCAAGTCCGATATCCGCACCACGCAGCGCGCCTGGATCGCCTACCGCGACGCATGGACCGCCTTTGCCCAGGCGCGGTATCCCGCCGTGCCGGCGGCCGCGTGGAAAGCCCGGCTGACCGGACGCCGCGCGGCGCAGTTGCGCGCGTGGCTGGAGTAGGGGATTACCAGGCAGGCGCGCCGGGCACCTTCGCCGGCGCGTCGGTGGCGCCAGCAATGCGACGGCGACGCGACTTCAATGCGACGTCGACTTCGAGAACAGCTGCATGACGAGCACGCCCGCAACGATCAGGCCGATACCGACCAGCGCCGGCAGGTCGAGCCGCTGTCGGAACATGAAGTAACCGACCAGCGTGATCAGCACGATGCCCGCGCCCGACCAGATCGCATAGACGACGCCCATCGGGATCGAGCGCAGCGTCAGCGACAGCATGTAGAACGCGATGCCGTAGCCCACCACCACCAGCACGGAGGGCAGGGTGCGCGTAAAGCCCTCGGACGCTTTCAGGGCGGACGTGGCGATGACTTCGGCCACGATGGCGACCGCCAGGAATATCCAGTTCATGTAACTCCTCTTCAGGCTTTTTTGCCGAGGCAGCACTGTACCAGACCCTGTTGCGCCACCTGCCGGAATGTGCCGGGGAATCGGCTGGGGAATCGGTCAGGGAATCGGCCGCGGAAGTACGGTCGTCTCTTTTTTGCGCCACTGATCGGCTAACTCGGCTATTCTGCCGCCTTTACAAAATCATCACGGTTCGGGGATCGGGATGAGCTGGACGAAGGAAGCGGATGAAGCGGGCAATTTCTGCAGCAAGCGGAACCAACGAGGCAAACGGAGCAGCCGGGCAGGCCAGAGCAGCCGGGCAGGCCAGGCCGGAATTTGCATTGATTAACGTGTTGAAGGCGGTGGCCGCGCAACTGATCGTGCTGCATCACCTGGCGTTCTACGGGCCGATGGCCGATCACGCGCGCGTGTTGTTGCCGGACACGATCGACTGGCTGGGCGACACGGCACGCATCGCCGTGCAGGTGTTCCTCGTCATCGGCGGCTTTCTCGCCGCGAAGTCGCTGAGCCCGGGGGGGCATGCCGGACTGGCCGCGCCGCGGGCGGCGATCTGGCGGCGCTACGTGAAACTGGCACCGCCATTCGTGGCCGCGACGCTGCTGGCCGCGCTGGCCACCGCCTGGGCTGCCGCCTGGATGACGCACGACTCGATCTCCGCTCCCGCCACGTTCGCGCAGCTGTGCGCCCATGCGGTACTGCTGCATGGGGTGCTCGGGTATGAATCGCTGTCGGCGGGCGCCTGGTATGTCGCCATCGATTTCCAGCTGTATGCGGCGCTGGCCCTGATGCTGTGGCTCGCGGGCCGCGCGGCCGGACCAAGCCCGACGCCGCGCGTGGTTTCGTACCTGGTGCCGTGCGCCGTCGCTGCCGGCATCGCGCTGTCGCTGTTGTACTTCAACCTGGATGCCGGCTGGGACGACTGGGCGCCGTATTTCTTCGGCAGCTACGGGCTGGGCGCGATGGCCTGGTGGGCCGGCGATCGCGACCGCAAGGGCGGGTCCGTGGCGCTGCTCGTCGCGCTGGCCGTCGTGCCGGTGCTCGCCGCGCTGGTGGTCGAATTCCGCGACCGGATCGCGCTGGCATTGGCGGTCGCCTGCGCACTGTTCCTGTTCGGGCGCGCCAGGACCGAGGCGCGCGGCCCCGGGGCCTCGGTTGCCGGCTACCTGGGGCGCATCTCCTATGCGGTGTTCCTGGTCCACTTCCCCGTGTGCCTGGTGATCAATGCGGCATTCACGCGCTATGCGCCGGCCGAGCCGCACTGGCAACTGCCCGGCATGCTGCTCGCATGGGCCACCAGCGTTGCGGCGGGCGCCATGTTCCACCGGTGGGTGGAGGTGCCGCTCGGCCGCACGATCCGTTCCACGACGACGCGGCTCGCCACCCCGGCATGGGCGGCCGAGCGGGTGGCGCGGCGCTGACGCATCATCGCCTGCGTCACGCGCCAGGGGGCAGCCGGGCCGGCAACCGGCCCGGCCGGATGCGGCTTAAAGATCGACCTTCAGCCGCGCGACCACGCTGCGTTCGGCGCCCGCGGACACGTACAGGTTGCCCCACGAAGACGTATAGAACATCCGGTTGGCCAGGTTGTGCACATCCACCGACAGGCGGGTGCGCCGGTTGACCTGCCAGTAGCTGACCAGCTTGAACGTGGTGTACGCCGGCAGCGAATACGTGTCCGCGCTGTTGCCCGAGCGTTCGCCAACGTAGTTCGCGCCGGCGCCGATGCCGTAGCGGCCGCCGCCCGGCAGGCGGTCTTCGCGGATCGCCAGCAGGCCGGCGCTGTATTCCGGCACGTTGGCCAGGCGCGTGCCGGCGGCCAGCGTTTTATCCTTCGTCACGCGCGCATCGTCCCACGCGAAGTTGCCCATCACGCGCCAGTGGCGGTCCACCTGGCCGTTGACGTCGACTTCGAAGCCGGTGCTCCTGATCTCGCCCGCCGCCACGGAATAGCCGGGCACGTCGCTCGCGGTCAGCACGTTGGTCTTGGTGATCTCATACAGCGCCAGCGTGGCCCCCAGGCGTCCGTCCGGCGTCTGCAGCTTCCAGCCCGCTTCATACGCGGTCGAGCGCTGCGGGTCGAAGGCGCGGCCCGCGATATCCGTGCCGTTATTGCCGCGGAACGATTTGCCGGCCGAGACATACAGCGAACTCCAGCCGTTCGGCAGGTACGTCACGCCGGCGCGCGGGGTGACGGCGCTCTGCTCGCGCGCGATGAACGTCTTGGCGACGCGGTTTTCCAGCGACTGGCTGTACTCATCCCAGCGCAGGCCGGCCAGCAGTTTCCACCGGTCGGAAAGACTGACCTGATCCTGCGCGAAGACGGCTTTCACGCGCTGCCGTTCGTCGGAGCTGGTGGTGAGGCTGGTCAGCGCCGGCGCAGCCTTGCCGTACACCGGCGTGTAGATGTCGATCGGCGTGTTGGCCGAACGCAGGATTTCCATGTTCATCCACAGCCGCGACGCTTCGGCGCCGACCAGCAGCGTGTGCCCGATGCCGCCGGTGGTGAACTTGCCTTCGAGTTCGGCCTGCAGCGCCACATCGCGCGACGGCAGCGTGCGCCACGTAGCCTGGCGGTTCAGCGTGCGGTTGTCCGCCGCCAGCGCGGTCGCTTCGGTGTATTCGCCGTAGAAATCGCTTTCCTTGTAGCTGGCGCCGATCCGCACGCGCCAGTCGTCAGTCAGCCGGTGTTCCAGCGTGGCCTGGTGCGTGTCGCTGTTCAGGCGCATGTTGTCATCGCCGGGTTCGTTCAGAACGCGGTCGCGCGGCAGCGTGCCGAGCACGCCGCGCACGTTGATCACGCCGCGGTCCAGCGGCGCATCGGTGCGCAGGAATTCCGATTCGAAGCCGAACGTGGTGCGGCCATCGATCTTCCATGTCAGCGCCGGTGCGACCAGCGTGCGCTTGTTGTGCAGCAGCGAGGAGCGGGGGCCGCCTTCTTCCGTCACCAGGTTCAGCCTGTAGGCCACCGTGTCGGTCAGGGCGCCAGTGCTGTCCAGCGTGGCACGGCGCAGGCCGGTGCTGCCCACGCTCGCTTCGGCCACGTTGGCGCTGTCGAATTTCGGCTTCTTGGTGACGATGTTGATCGTGCCGCCCGGCTCGCTGCTGCCGTAGACGGCGCCGGCCGGACCCTTCAGGAACTCGAAACGTTCGACCGTTGCCGTATCGCGCGGCGGATTGTAGCCACGCGATCCGGGAAAGCCGTTGACGAGGTAGCCCATGTCGGTGCTGGAAAAGCCGCGGATGGCGAAGTTGTCCCACGTGCCGCCGAAGTCGTTGAGGCGGGAAATACCGCTGACGAAATCGACCGTATCGGCCATGCGCGTCGCGCCCAGGTCTTCGATCTGCTGCAGGCTGATCACGCGCACCGATTGCGGCACTTCGGCCAGCGGCGTATCGGTGCGCGTCGCGCCGCGCGATTGTTGTGGATTCCAGGCGTCGCCGACGCGTTCGGCGACGATGCTTACCTGCGGCATGGCGGTTTCCGCCGCTTCGTCGGCGGCCGGTTGCGCCGAGACCAGCGGGGCGGCGGAGAGCAGGCTTAAAGCGAACAGGCGGTGTGTGAACGGATGCGGCTTGGCGATGTGCATGGGCTAATGACGGGAAAAAGGCGCAACTATAAATGAGAATCATTATTATTTATAGTCATATGGGGGGCTTTGTCGTTCCCATGCAAAAAAAAAGCCAACCGGACAGGTTGGCCAAAGTGGGGGAGTGCGGCAATGGTGCTCAGTGCCTGACTGGTTTGCTTCAGCGTTACGGGTTTCCTGATTTGCGGTTGCGGGAGCGGCGCAGGCGCCAGCCGAGGCCGGCAAGACCCAGCGCGAACATCGCATACTGCGACGGTTCCGGCACTGCGCTGACGGTGGCAAAGCTGCCGGCGGCGAGGCCCAGGTTGCCGTCGATGCCTTGTGCGCCGGTCGAAAGGCTGACGGTCAGCCCGCGCGCGGCGTTGTTGCCGAAGTTGCTGACCAGGCTGTCGTAGATGACCGTGTCCTCGACTTCGAACGGGTCGTCCAGGTAGCTGATGAACAGTTCCGCGTGGCTGTAGCCGTGATGGGTGGCGGTGAAGGTGCTGCTGGCGTCGGCGTCGGCATGCAAGACCAGCCTGGTATTCGCGGTCAGCGAGAATGCATGGCCGATGGCCGCGGTACCGAACATTTCGCCCTGTGCGCCGGAAAAGCTGGCGCTCAGGCCGGCCGTGCCGTTCGCCATGCTGACGCTGGCGCTGCCTCCGCCAACCGTGGCGCCGACGGTGCCATCGCCGACGCGGTAGTCGAACGGCTCGGGAAACGTGGTCGTCGTCGGATAGAAGCCGGCGGTCAGCACGATGGCGCTTTCATCGAGCGTCAGGGCGGCGTCGATGCCGTCGTTCAGGTCGAGGTCGATGACTTCGTAATGGAAATTGCTGAAGTGCGCACTGGAAGTGGCTTCGGCTTGCGCGGCCAGCGGCGCCGACAGCGCAAGGGCCGCGGCGGCGATTACAGGCAGTTTCATGAGGGAGCTCCACGGGATGAAAGACCGTTATTGTGCTTGAGCTCGTTATCTTTTTTTTAAGGGATTTTTACGCGAAATTGTCATGAATGTATGACGATGAGCAAGACCTGCAAAAACAAAAAAGCCAACCGCGAGCGGTTGGCTTCTCTGATCTATTCGTGGTAGGCCGTGCGGGATTCGAACCTGCGACCAACGGATTAAAAGTCCGCTGCTCTACCAGCTGAGCTAACGACCCGAAAGAGGCCGCATTATATACGGCGTATTACGCTCTGCCAAGTGCTTCAACAATAAAGCCTGCAAAAGATCAGCAAATGACCTGGGGTCAGGCACCAGGCCATTTTCTGTGCAAGATCAAGCAAGGGAACAGCCGCGGCGAACGCTATGCCAGCGATGCAGTAGCCTTCAGCACTTCCTCGGCCGTGGTGACGCCCTCGATCAGCTTGTAGGCACCGGCGATGCGCAGCGGCTTCATGCCGTCGGCGACGGCTTGCCGGCGCAGCGCGCCGATGTCGGTTTCTTCCTGCACCAGTGCATTGAAGCCGGCGCTGACAGTGAGCAATTCGTAGATGCCGGTGCGGCCGCGGTAGCCGGTCTGCCGGCACTCCGGGCAGCCGGCGGGGCGGTAGACCGGCCGCGGCTTGGGCAGGTTCCAGGCGCCGCCGATGCCATGCCAGATGTCGTCGGCCAGTTCGCCGTCCGGTGTCTTGCACTCGGGGCACAGGGTGCGCACGAGGCGCTGCGCCATGATGCCGATGACCGTGGCTTCCAGCAGGTAGTACGGCACGCCCAGTTCCAGCAGCCGCATCACGGCGGACGGCGCATCGTTCGTGTGCAGTGTCGACAGCACCAGGTGGCCCGTCAGCGCGGCCTGGATCGCCATCTCGGCCGTGGCCAGGTCGCGGATCTCCCCGACCATGATGATGTCCGGGTCCTGGCGCATCAGCGCGCGCACGCCGTCGGCGAACGACAGGTCGATGCCCGGCTGCACCTGCATCTGGTTGAAGGACGCCTCCACCATCTCGATCGGATCCTCCACCGTGCACACGTTCACTTCCGACGTGGCGAGCGCTTTCAGTGTCGTGTACAGCGTGGTGGTCTTGCCGGAGCCGGTGGGCCCGGTAACGAGGATGATGCCGTGCGGCCGCTTCGTCAGCGCATCCCAGCGCGCCGCATCCTCGGGCGGAAAGCCCAGTTCCGGCAGCGTCTTCACGACCACGTCCGGGTCGAAGATCCGCATCACGAGCTTTTCGCCGAACGCGGTCGGCAGGGTCGACAGCCGCAGCTCGATCTCCTGGCCGCCGGCGGTGCGCGTCTTGATGCGGCCGTCCTGCGGGCGGCGCTTCTCGATCACGTCCATCCGCCCCAGCAGCTTGATGCGCGCGGTCATCGCGATCATCACCACGGCCGGCACCTGGTACACCTGGTGCAGCACGCCATCGATGCGGAAGCGGATGTTGCCGATGTCGCGCTTGGGTTCCAGGTGGATGTCGGATGCGCGCTGCTCGAACGCGTACTGCCACAGCCAGTCGACGATGTTGATCACGTGCTGGTCGTTGGCATCCACCTGGCGGTTGCTCTTGCCCATTTCGACCAGCTGCTCGAAATTGTTGCGCAGCGCCAGGTCCTGGCCGGTGGAACGGTTGGCATCCCTGATCGACTTCGCGAGGGAAAAGAACTGCGACGTGTACTGGGCGATGTCGAGCGGGTTGGCGATCACGCGGCGGATCGAGCGGCGCGAGATCTTGGCGATCTCCGGCTCCCATTCGAGCGCGAACGGATCGGCGGTGGCGACGGTGAGCGTGTCCGCGCTGATCTCCACCGGCAGGATGTTGAAGCGGGCCGCGTAGCTGGCCGACATGACGTCCGCCACGCGGGTGAAATCCACCTTCAGCGGATCGATGCGGTACAGCGGCAGGTGTGCACGCTGCGCCAGCCATTCGGTCAGCATGTCCAGCGTCAGCTGCCTGTGCGGCGCCTGCGCGGACAGGATCTTGCAGTGCGCAACGGCGCACAGCGGATGCATCGATCCGGCGGTATTGCGCAGGATGCCCTGCGCCTGCGTGTAGTAGGCCTTGACGCCGGCTTTCTCCACCATGCCATCGGCGAGCAGCCACGTGAAGAGTTGTTGCAGGTCGAGCGTCTTGGCCATGGCGTCAGGTCCCGGTCAGGTCTTGGTGGCGGCGGCGAGGCCTTTTACCCAGGATTTCGCCGGCAACTTCGTTTGCGCGTGGATCTCCGCGGCGCGCGCTTCCAGTGCAGGGATGTCGAGCGCGCGGGCACGCTTGAACGCCAGCGCCACGACGTTGCCATCATGGACTTCCGGCAGGCTCACCACTTGCGCAAACGCGAATTTCATCGCCTTCAGGTTCTTTGCATAACTCGGATGATCGCCGAACAGGTTCACCGTCATGATGCCGTCATCGGTGAGGCAGGCGGCGCACGCCGAATAGAATTCCGCCGAATCGAGCACCGGGCCGCGCGCGGTGGCGTCATACAGGTCCACCTGCAGCGCGTCGAGCGTGTTGCGGCGTGCGGGATCGTCCACGAAGTCCAGCGCATCCATCTCGAGCACGTGCAGGCGCGTGTCGTCCGGAGGGAGCTTGAACATCGCGTGGCAGATCGTGATCACGTGCGGGTTCAGTTCCACCGCTGTCACCTGCGCATCGGGGAAGGTCCTGTAGCAGAACTTGGTCAGCGTGGCGGTGCCGAGGCCCAGTTGCGCGACGGCGCGGGGCGCGGCGTTCCACAGCATCCAGGCCATCATCTGCTGCGCGTATTCCAGTTCGGGCCAGTCGGGCTTGCGGATGCGCATCGCGCCCTGTACCCACTCGGTACCGAAATGCAGGTAGCGCACGCCATCCTGCTCGGACAGCGTGACGGGGGCGAATTTCGGCTTGTATTTCGCCGGCTTGTCTTTCGGTTTGTCTTTCGGTTCGTCCTGCGCCAGTTTGCGCACGGCGGTTTTCACGGCCGGCTGGCGGGCAGGACGGGACGATTCTTCTTTTTCGATGGATTTACGTTTGATCAGCATGGTGGCGTCCGGAGTAGACCTTTATTATCCCGCGTCGCTTTGCCCTGTAGCAAGCGCGGAAATACAGGCGTGCAAATGAAAACTGCCGGCCCAAGGGCCGGCAGTTCCGCGAGCAATGCGCTCTATCGGCGCCGATGCGCTCTATTGCTGTACCGGTTCGACCGATACGCGCAGGCGCACGCGTTCGCCCGGATCCTGCGACATATAGCTGGTGTAATTGCGGCCGCGGTAGTCATACACGACTTCATAACCGGTGGTGTGCGATTCCCATCTGTCCACGGTACGGCACTGCTTTACCGCCTGTTCCTGCACGCCGCCCGGTGCGGCATTCTGGTTGTCGACCCGGTCGCCGACCACGGCACCGGCGATCGCGCCGGCCGCCGCCGCTGCCGTGCGGCCATTGCCGCTGCCGATCTGGCTGCCCAGCAGGGCGCCGGCGATGCCGCCCACGATCGAGCCGCCCGCGCTGCGCTGCTGCGGCTGCTGAACCTGTACATATTCGGTACGGCATTCCTGCTGCGGACGGTTGACCCGTTCGACCTGCGGCGTCACGCGCACGACGCGGCCATAATCTTCGAAATCGGCAGCCTGCACGGCCGGCAGGGCGCCGAGCAGCATGGCCGACAACATACATTTAGCTTGCAGATTCATTTGAAGTACCTCTATAGGTGATTGTCTTTTTATCAGGATAAGCCAGTCCGGAACAGGAGGCGAAGCAGGGGCCGGATACACGACCCAATGGTAACGCCGGTGATGTCGGATGGTATGGGCTCATGGCAACAAAATGTAACGCCATAATGACGGTTGCGTTGTGGCGCGGATTGTCGGTAAAGCATCTTAAACGGCGCTGAAAATGACCGGTTTTTAACAAATCTTGCGGGCGCGGCCACATTAAAGTTGATTCATGCTGTACAACACGTTACCCTTACAGTCTAGGGATCGAATTGACGGAGAGAAACGCGACTAGCGCTGCCGGTGCAGCGGCACGCAGTGTCACCCAGTGTCACACAGTGCGTGCCTTGTATAGGTGCCTTCAATATAAAACACATACCGTACAACAGGTCGATTTGAGGGAAAAATGAGTTTGTTCTTAACCGTGCCGCCCAACCTCGTTCAGTCCATCAGGGCATTCCGGATCGCTGAACTACAAGAGGAGGCCGGCCGCCTGGGCCAGCATTTTTTATATGCATACTGCAATGCCGGCCTGACGAAGCAGCAAGTGCTGGGCATCATCGCCGAAGCGTTCAGGTTCCCCAAACCCTGCGGCAAGAACTTTGATGCGCTGCGCACCACGCTGACGGAAACACTGTTCGAGGCCGGCGCGCAACCCGGCTTTGTGATCGTGCTGGAACAACTGCCCAATACCCAGAAATTCGACCGCGAAGCGCGCGAAACGCTGCTCGACGTGTTCCGCGATGCGGCCGACTGGTGGGCCGAAAAGAAGGTGCCGTTCCGCGTTTTCTACTCCTTCGAATAGCCCGGGGCTGGCGGCCCGAGGTTGCCTGAGCGGCGCCGATCGTTGGTCCGCTCTGCGGCAGCGGGTACAATGTCGGCCATGAAAAATATCGTCATCCTCATTTCCGGCCGCGGCAGCAATATGGAAGCCGTTGTGCGCGCCGCCGAGGCCGAGCAATGGCCGGCCCGGATTGTTGCCGTCATCAGCAACCGCGCCGATGCGAAAGGCCTGGAATTCGCCGCCGCCCGCGGCATTGCCACCGCCGTCGTGCCGAACAAGGAATTTCCCACCCGCGAAGCGTTCGATGCGGCGCTGCAAGCCGTGATCGACGGCTTCCAGCCAGACCTGGTGGTGCTGGCGGGCTTCATGCGCATCCTCACGCCGGCCTTCGTCGAGCATTATGCGGGCCGCATGTTGAACATCCACCCGTCGTTGCTGCCGCTGTTCCCGGGGCTGCACACGCACGAGTCGGCGCTGGCCGCGGGCCACGCGGAGCACGGCGCCACGGTGCACTTCGTCACCGCCGAGCTGGACCACGGCCCGATGGTGGACCAGGCGACCGTGCCGGTATTGCCCGGCGATACACCCGACACGCTGGCGGGCCGGCTGCTGGTGCAGGAGCATCTCCTGTATCCGCGCGCCATCCGCTGGTTCATCGAAGATAAACTGATTGTCGAGAATGGCCAGGTGTATGGCCCACATCGTCCACACCCGTCGACTCCATCCTCGACTTAATTCATCACCAGGATTCCCATGAGATTGCCTCCAGCAGTACTCGCCAGCGCCGAAGAAGTGCTGCGCGAGATTTTGCGCTTTACCGCGCCGGCGGACACTACCTTGTCCCGCTATTTCAAGGACCATGCCCGCCTTGGCGGCCGTGAGCGCGGCGCCATCGCCGAGTGCGTGTACGCGGTACTGCGCAACAAGAATTTCTTCACCGAGTTTTCCGAGCCGAACGGCGGCGCCACGATGCGCCGGCTGATGTTGCTGGGCATGAGCGACGCCGTCGGCGTCGACTCGCTGCCAGGCCTGACGGAAGAAGAAACCGAATGGCTGACGCGGATGCGCGACATCGACCGCTCGCTGCTGCACAAGTCGCTGCGCACCAATATGCCGAAGTGGCTGTGGGAAAAGCTTGCCGAGCAATACGGCGAAGAAGAAGCGCTGCAACTGGCCGATGCGCTGAACCGGCCCGCGCCGCTGGACCTGCGCGTCAACGCGCTGAAGGCGGACCGCGACAAGGTGATGGCGCAACTGGCCGAAGCGCCGATTGCCGCCACGCCGACGCCGTTCGCGCCGCTGGGCCTGCGCATCCTGCGCAAACCGCAGCTGCAGAACCTGCCGCTGTTCAAGGAAGGCGCGATCGAAGTGCAGGACGAGGGCAGCCAGATCCTGGCGCAGATCCTGGGCGCCCGCCGTGGCGAGATGGTGGTCGACTTTTGCGCGGGCGCCGGCGGCAAGACGCTGGCGCTGGGCGCGCAGATGCGCAACACCGGCCGCCTGTATGCATTCGACGTTTCCGAGAAGCGCCTGGCCAAGCTGAAGCCGCGGCTGGCGCGCTCGGGGCTGTCGAACGTGCATCCGGTGGCGATCGCGCATGAGCGCGATGCCAAGATCAAGCGCCTGGCCGGCAAGATCGACCGCGTGCTGGTCGATGCGCCATGCTCGGGCATGGGCACGCTGCGCCGCAATCCGGACGTGAAATGGCGCCAGCCGGTGGAAGCGATCGCCGAGATGCACGCCAAGCAGGTGGCGATCCTGGATGGCGCCGCACGCCTGGTCAAGGCCGGCGGCCGTCTCGTGTATGCCACGTGCAGCCTGCTGAACGAGGAAAACGACGCCGTGGCCGAGCAGTTCATCGCCGCCCACCCCGATTTCCAGCTGGTGCCGATGAACAAGGTGCTGGCCGAGCAGAAGATCGAGCTGGAAATGGGCGACTACCTGAAGCTGCTGCCGCACCGGCACCAGACCGATGGCTTCTTCGCCGCCGTGTTCGAGCGCAAGCCGATGGCCAAGGCCGTGCCCGCCGCTGAAGACGGGGCCGAAGACGACACCGAGGCCTGATGAAGCAGATTCCGCTTTCCGCACTGTGGAATGACCTGCTGGGCGACCTGCGCGATCCCGGCCTGCTATGGCAGCTGGGCGCGCTGGCCGCGTCCGTGGTGCTCGGCTGGGCGCTGGCGCGGTTTGTCCTGTCGCGGATCGCGCGCCGGGAAGACCGGGGCGTCATGGCCCGATTCGGCGTGGAAAGCTTCGCCAAGGTCCTCGCGCCGCTGGCGATCGTTGGCCTGCTGTGGCTGTCGCAGGTCGTGCTGGAGCGCTGGTATCACGTCAACCTGCTGAAAGTGGCGCTGCCGATCTGGGGCTCGCTGGCCGTGATCCGCCTGACGTTCTACATGCTGCGGCGCGTGTTCGCCCGCCATGGCGAGATCGGCGCCACGATGCTCACGTTCGAGAAGATCTTCCAGGTGCTGGTGTGGATCGCGTTCGCGCTGTACATCACCGGCTACTGGGACGACATCTACCGGTATCTGGACGGCACCACGCTGCGCATCGGCAAGAACAAGGTGACGGTGGCGGAAATCCTGCAGGGAATCGTCTCGGTCGTCGTCACGCTGGTGCTGGCGATGTGGGCCGGTACCGCGCTGGAAGAACGGTTGATGGGCGTCGATACGCTCAGTTCCAGCGTGCGGGTGGTGCTGGCGCGGATCGCGCGCGCGCTGCTGATCGTGGTGTCCTTGCTGTTCAGCCTGAATCTGGTGGGCATCGATCTCACCGTGCTGTCCGTGTTCGGCGGGGCACTCGGCGTCGGCCTCGGTCTCGGCCTGCAGAAGATCGCCAGCAATTACATTTCCGGTTTCATCATCCTGCTCGAACGCAGCCTGCAGATCGGCGACATGATCACGGTCGACAAGTACAGCGGCCGGGTGGCGCGGATCAACACGCGCTACACGGTGCTGCAGGGGCTGGACGGCGTGGAGTCGATTGTGCCCAACGAGATGTTCGTGTCGAGCCCGGTGCAGAACACCACGTTGTCGAACAAGGAAGTATGGCTCAGCACGAAGGTGTTCGTTTCCTACGATACGGATCTCGATTTCGCGCTGGGGCTGCTTGAAAAGGCCGCCGCCACCGTGCCGCGCGTGCTGCAATCGCGGCCGCCCGGCGCGTCGCTGCTGACCTTCGGCGCCGACGGGCTCGAACTGCAGGTGGGTTTCTGGATCGGCGATCCGGAAAACGGCCGCGGCGGGGTCACGTCCGACGTCAACCGGGCGATCTGGAAAGCGCTGAAGGAGCATGAGGTCCTGGTGCCGTTCCCGGTGCGGGAGATGCGCATCATCGGCGCGCCGCCGGTTGCCGAAGAAGTGCCGGCGCAGGTCACCCCATAGCTTCCGTGCAATTTTTGCAGGGCTGCGCATTTCCTTGTGCAGCCCTGCAGAGTGCTTTGCGCATTTCCCCTCCGCATTTTCCCTGCGCATTTTTCTGCGCATTTTTCTGATTAACCACATGAAACCGCGAGACGGTACGCAACGCCGTGCCTGTCGTGGACGAATACGCGTACAATTGACGGTAACGTCTGCTGGCGTTGCGCAAGATTTCCGCGCGACTGGAAATTATTGATTGGATGGATAAAGCTTGAACGCTGTTTTGGACTTCCTGACCCATGGCATTACTGGTCTGTCTAACTGGCAAACCGTCATCTACACGCTGATCGTCACACACATCACGATCGCAGCTGTCACGATCTACCTGCACCGCCACCAAGCACACCGCGCCCTGGAGTTGCACGCGATCCCGAGTCATTTTTTCCGTTTCTGGCTGTGGCTGACGACCGGCCAGGTCACCAAGGAATGGGCGGCTGTCCATCGCAAGCATCACGCCAAATGCGATACCGAAGAGGATCCGCACAGCCCTGTCACCCGCGGCATCAAGAAGGTGTTCTGGGAAGGCGCCGAGCTGTACCGCGCTGAAACGAAAAACCAGGAAACGCTGAGCAAGTACGGTCACGGCACGCCGGACGACTGGATGGAGCGCAACCTGTACACCAAGTACAGCTGGCAGGGCGTGGCGCTGCTGCTGATCCTGAACGTCATGCTGTTCGGCGCCAAAGGGCTGACCGTCTGGGCGGTGCAGATGCTGTGGATCCCGATCACGGCCGCCGGCATCATCAACGGCATCGGCCATTACTGGGGCTACCGCAACTTCGACTGTTCCGATGCCGCCACCAACATCATTCCTTGGGGCATCCTCATCGGTGGCGAAGAGCTGCACAACAACCACCATACGTATGCCACGTCGGCCAAGCTGTCGTCGAAATGGTATGAGTTCGATATTGGCTGGGCTTATATCCGGATGATGGAAATGGTTGGCCTGGCGAAAGTGAAAAAGATGCCGCCGAAGCCCAAGTTCGCCGCCGGCAAGCTGCAGGCGGACCTCGACACGCTGCATGCAGTGATCGCCAACCGCTACGACGTGATGGCCAAGTATGCCAAGTCGGTCAAGCATGCCTGGGACGAGGAAGTCGAACACCTGAAACAGAAGCCCCAGCTGGAGTCGGGCTTCCTGAAGTCGGCACGCAAGCTGATGCAGCGCGAGCCGGCCAAGCTGGAAGCGGCGCAGAAGGAGCACCTGACCGAGCTGTTCCAGCACAGCAAGGCGCTCGAAACGATGCACAACATGCGCGTAGAACTGGGCGTGATCTGGGAACGTTCGCACTTCACGCGCGAAGAACTGGTCCACAAGCTGCAGGACTGGTGCCAGCGCGCGGAAACGTCCGGCATCAAGGCCCTGCAGGAGTTCTCGCTGCGGCTGCGCAGCTACGCCTGATCTTCTTCCAGCACTTCATCGAAACGGCCCTTCGGGGCCGTTTTTATTTGGCGCTGCAAAGTGTTGTAAAAATTCGGGGACAGTCCCCGATTTTTTACAACACTTTGCCGTTGGGCACACTCCGGGCTGCTCGGGCGTGCGCAACATATAGTCTGGGCAATAAAAAAGCCGCTCGAGAGCGGCTTTTTCAGTGGAGCAAAGATCGATTACTTGATCTTCGTTTCCTTGTACGTCACGTGCTTGCGGGCTTTGGGATCGAACTTCATGATCTCCATTTTGCCAGGCATCGTGCGCTTGTTCTTGGTCGTGGTGTAGAAGTGACCCGTGCCAGCGGTCGATTCCAGCTTGATTTTGTCGCGGCCAGTTTTTGCCATGATAGCTCCCTATTAGACTTTTTCGCCACGCGCACGCATGTCGGTCAGGACGGCATCGATGCCGACCTTGTCGATCACGCGCAGACCCGCGTTGGACAGACGCAGGGAGACCCAGCGGTTTTCAGATTCAACGAAGATGCGGCGGTTCTGCAGGTTCGGCAGGAAACGGCGCTTCGTTTTGTTGTTTGCATGGGAAACGTTGTTGCCGACCATCGGCTTCTTCCCAGTGACTTGGCAAACACGTGCCATGTTGCACTCCTTAAAATTACTTCCGAATTCGGAAAAACAGCAGTGTATCTAAAAAACTGAGCTTTTTCAATCACTTGGGAAAAACAATTGTGTCTCGGTTTTGCTAGGAAATTTAACATTTTCCCCTGCCGGCACATCAGCACATCGGGTGGCGCGCCGAAGTCCTTGATATCTAACGGTAAACTCCGGACAGGGCAGGCGACGATTGTTACATCTGGCCGTTTTCCGCGAAGGAATGCACGCGGTGCCCTGCAACAACGAAGTGATCGAGGATGCGGATATCGACCAGGGCCAGTGCCTGCACCAGCGAACGTGTCAGCAAAAGATCGGCCTCGCTGGGCTCCGGCGTGCCGGAGGGATGATTGTGCGCCAGCATCACGCTGGCGGCATTGCGGGTCAGCGCCTCGCGCACCACTTCGCGCGGGTAGACGCTGGTGTGCGTCAGCGTGCCGCGGAACAGTTCGCGCGCCGCGATGAGCCGGTTGCGCACATCCAGGAACAGCACGTGGAACGATTCGTAGGGCCGGCCCGCCATTGCCAGCCGCAGGTATTGCTTGGCAGCCTGCGGCGAGCAGATCGATTCGCCGGACAGCATTTCGTCGCCGATCGCCCGCCGCGCCAGTTCGATGACGGCATTCAGTTGCGCATACTTGGCCGGCCCCAGCCCCGGCACGTTGGTGAATTCCTGCAGGCTGGCGCGCAGCAGCGCCTGCAGGGAGCCGAAGTGCCGTACCATGTCGCCCCCCAGTTCGACGGCGTTCTTGCCGCGCACGCCCACGCGCAGGAAAACGGCCAGCAGTTCCGCGTCCGACAGCGCCTGCGCGCCTTCGCGGATCAACCGTTCGCGCGGGCGCTGATGCGCCGGCCAGTTCGAAATGCCCATGCGTGCCTCCGTGTTGTCATCGGAAGGCCATTATCGGAGCCGGCGAGCCGGGCCATACTGATATGGCGAAGACGAAAGCGATTCCGGCCTGTACCGCGTACGGCAGGGCACAAGCTGGCTTACAATACCGGTTTGCCCAGTTTCCGGTCACATCATGTCGAACGTCGTCACGCCTTCCGCCTATCTCACCCTGCATTACCGCCTGGCCCAGCTGGACGGTACCGATATCGTCTCCACTTTCAACGGCAACCCGGCCACGCTGATGCTCGGTTCCGGCCAGCTGGCGCCGGTGCTGGAAGAACTGCTGCTCGGCCTGCCGGAAGGCACGCATAAAACATTCGACCTGGAGCCGGGCGTGGCCTTCGGCCCGCGCAACCCGGAACTGGTGCGCCCCGTCACGCGCGCCACGCTGGACGAGAATTCGGTGCCCGGCGCGGAATACCGCGTGGGCGACCTGGTCGACTTCGCGGCGCCGGGCGGCGGCCGTTTTTCCGGCATCCTGCGCGAATTGCATGACGATGCCGCCATCTTCGATTTCAACCACCCGCTGGCCGGCCAGCCGGTGCGCTTCGAAGTCAACCTGATCTCGGTGCTGTGACCGGATGAACATCGGAATGAACATGGACAAGGAAATCCTCCTGGCCCAGCCTCGCGGCTTCTGCGCGGGCGTGGACCGCGCGATCGAGATCGTCGAGCGCGCGCTGCAGCAGTTCGGCGCGCCGATCTATGTGCGCCACGAAATCGTGCACAACGCCTATGTCGTCGCGGACCTGCGCGCCAAGGGGGCGATCTTCATCGAGGACCTGGACGATGTTCCGGCCGGCAACACGCTGGTGTTTTCCGCGCACGGCGTGTCGAAAGCGGTGCGGGCCGAGGCGGAAGCGCGCGGCCTGTCGATCTTCGACGCCACCTGCCCGCTGGTCACGAAAGTGCACGTGGAAGTGGCGAAAATGCGCAAGACCGGTTGCGAGATCATCATGATCGGCCATGACGGCCACCCCGAAGTGGAAGGCACGATGGGCCAGGCCGAGGAAGGCATGCACCTGGTGGAAACCATCGATGACGTGGCCACGCTGCGGGTGAACAATCCCGAACACCTGGCCTACGTGTCGCAGACCACGCTGTCGGTGGACGATACCGCCGAGATCATCGCGGCGCTGAAGGCGCGCTTCCCGGCAATCCAGGAACCGAAGAAGGGCGACATCTGCTACGCCACCACGAACCGCCAGGAAGCCGTGAAGTTCATGGCGCCGCAGGTGGAAGTGGTGGTCGTCGTCGGCAGCCCGAACAGTTCGAACTCGAACCGCCTGCGCGAGGTGGCCCGCAAGATGGGCACGCCGGCCTACATGGTGGACCGCGCGGACCAGATCGATCCCGCCTGGCTCGAAGGCCACCAGCGCATCGGCGTCACCGCCGGCGCATCGGCGCCCGAGGTGCTGGTGCAGGCCGTCATCAACCGGCTCAAGGAGCTCGGTGCCAGGAGCGTGCGCCCGCTCGAAGGGGTGGAAGAAAACGTCACGTTCCCGCTGCCGAAAGGCCTGGTTTGACCGCCATGTTGTAAACTGAATATTGTTCAGCATTGCCGCGATTATTCCACGCGAAGTTTTTGACGGGAATCGCTATGATGGCGGGCGCTTGCGGTAAAACCCACAAACTTGCCGATCAGACTTCTTTTGATCGGCTTTCAGGACACGCCCGGAAGTAGTAGGATGCAAGCCCGTTGCGACAGGTGCACGACTGCGCACATGGCGACAACGGCGGCAATGGACAGCGATGCCCGCGAGGGCGTCATGCGGCGGCACTGCGGGGCTATCCTCCGGGTGCCGTTTTTGTTACGCGCCGGCCGGCGATACCGGCCGGCGCGGTGATCGATCAAATAAGGTCGAACCAAGGGGAGCGATGGACACCTTCATCCAACAAATTATCAACGGCCTGGTGCTGGGCAGCATGTATGCACTGGTCGCGCTCGGGTACACGATGGTGTATGGCGTGCTGAACCTGATCAACTTCGCCCATGGCGACGTGCTGATGATCGGCGCGATGATCGGCCTCACGATCCTCAACCTCCTCGGCGCGCATTTCCCCGAGATGAACGGCTGGCTGCAGCTGGGCATCGCGATCCTGGGCGCCATCCCCGGCTGCATCATCGTCAACGTGCTGATCGAGCGTATCGCCTACCGCCGGCTGCGCAATGCCCCGCGCCTGGCTCCCCTGATCACCGCCATCGGCATGTCGATCCTGCTGCAGACGTTCGCGATGATGATCTGGGGCCGCAATCCGCTGCCGTTCCCGCAACTGCTGCCGAGCGAGCCGATCGCCGTCGGCGGCGCCGTCATCAGCGTGACCCAGGTACTGCTGCTGGCGCTGGCCGCGCTGTCGATGTGCGGCCTGGTGCTGCTGGTCGAAAAGACCAAGATGGGCCGGGCCATGCGCGCCGTGGCCGAGAACCCGCGCGTGGCCGGGCTGATGGGCGTGGACTCGAACCGCGTGATCATCTACACGTTCGCGATCGGCGCCGCGCTGGCCGCCGTGGCCGGCGTGATGTGGGGCGCCAACTACGCGTCGATCCAGTTCGCCATGGGCACGATCCCCGGCCTGAAGGCGTTCTGCGCCGCGGTGCTGGGCGGCATCGGCAACATCTACGGCGCGATGATCGGCGGCATCGTGCTGGGCATCATCGAAAGCCTGGGTGCCGGCTACATCGGCGACCTGACCGGCGGCTTCCTCGGCAGCCACTACCAGGACATCTTCGCGTTCATCGTGCTGATCCTGGTGCTGACGGTCAGGCCGTCCGGCATCATGGGCGAACGCGTGGCCGACCGCGCATAAGGAGAAGCCATGGCACTGCTCAATTTCGATATCGCGCGCAAGCCGAAGCAGGCCTACGCCAGCCTCGCGCTGCTGCTGGCCGTGATGCTGGTATTCCCGTTCGTGGCGCAGCACTTCGGCAACTCGTGGGTACGCATCGCCGACCTGGCGCTGCTGTACATCATGCTGGCGCTGGGCCTGAACGTGGTGGTCGGCTTTGCCGGCCTGCTGGACCTTGGCTACATCGCGTTCTACGCGCTGGGCGCCTACATGACGGGCCTGCTGGCATCGCCGCAATTCGCCGCGCTGCTCGAATCGGTGATCATGCTGCACCCGGCGTTCGGCGAAACGCTCGTGGCGATCCTGGGCGAGGAGATCCGCACCAACGGCATCCACCTGTCCGTGTGGTTCATCGTGCCGTTCGCGGCGGCGCTGGCCGGCGTGTTCGGCGCCATCCTGGGCGCGCCCACGCTGAAGCTGCGCGGCGACTATCTCGCCATCGTCACGCTGGGCTTCGGCGAGATCATCCGCATCTTCATGAACAACCTGAACGATCCCGTCAACGTCACCAATGGCCCGCAGGGCATCAACCTGATCGACTCGATCAAGGTGTTCGGCGTGGACCTGGCGGGCGAGCAGGGTTCCGGCGCGATGGTGAGCATCGGCGGCTGGCAGATGCCGTCCGTGAACGCCTATTATTTCCTGTTCCTGCTGTTGTGCATCGCCACGATCTTCATCACGTCGCGTCTGCAGCATTCGCGCCTGGGCCGCGCCTGGGTGGCGATCCGCGAAGACGAGATCGCGGCCAAGGCCATGGGCATCAACACCCGCAACGTGAAGCTGCTGGCGTTCTCGATGGGCGCCACGTTCGGCGGCGTGGCCGGCGCGATGTTCGCGTCGTTCCAGGGTTTTGTTTCCCCGGAATCGTTCTCGCTGACCGAATCGATCGCCGTGCTGGCGATGGTGGTGCTGGGCGGTATCGGCCACATTCCGGGCGTGGTGCTGGGCGGCCTGCTGCTGGCGGCATTGCCGGAAGTGCTGCGCCACGTGGTCGAACCTGTGCAGATGCAGCTGTTCGGCAAGGTGCTGATCGAGGCGGAAGTGCTGCGCCAGCTGCTGTACGGCCTGGCGCTGGTGACGATCATGCTGTATCGCCCGGCGGGTTTGTGGCCTTCGCCGAAACATGAAGACCGCCCGGATGGCGATTCGGATACAAAAGGACAGTCGTCCGGTGTCGTGGCGGCCTGAGGAAGCAAGATGAGCGAACCAGTCATTCTGAACATCCAGGGCGTCAACAAGCGGTTCGGCGGCCTGCAGGCGCTGACCGATGTGCGCATCAACATCCAGCGCGGCCAGATCTACGGCCTGATCGGCCCGAACGGCGCCGGCAAGACCACGTTCTTCAACGTGATCACCGGCCTGTACCAGCCGGACACCGGCACCTTCGAGCTGGCCGGCAAGCCGTATTCGCCGTCGGCACCGCACGCGGTGGCCAAGGCGGGCATCGCCCGCACGTTCCAGAACATCCGCCTGTTCGGCGAGATGACGGCGCTGGAAAACGTGATGGTGGGGCGCCACGTGCGCACGCACCAGGGCGTGTTCGGCGCGATCTTCCGCCACAAGGCGGCGCGCGACGAAGAAAAGGCGATCCGCATCCGTGCCCAGGAACTGCTGGACTTCGTGGGCATCGGCCAGTTTGCCGGCCGCACGTCGAAGTACCTGTCGTACGGCGACCAGCGCCGGCTGGAAATCGCCCGCGCGCTGGCCACCGACCCGCAACTGCTGGCGCTGGACGAACCGGCCGCCGGCATGAACGCCACCGAAAAGCTGGCACTGCGCGAGCTGCTGGTGAAGATCAAGGCCGAAGGCAAGACCGTGCTGCTGATCGAACACGACGTGAAGCTGATGATGGGCCTGTGCGACCGTATCAGCGTGCTCGAATACGGCAAGCTGATCGCCGAAGGCCTGCCGCATGAAATCCAAAGCAACCAGGCTGTCATCGACGCCTATCTGGGAGGGTCGCACTGATGGCGGCAACTGAAGGCGCAACTGCCAACGTAACCACGAACGTCCTCAGGATTTCCGGCCTGAAGGTCGCCTATGGCGGCATCAAGGCCGTCAAGGGCATCGACCTGGAAGTGAACGAAGGCGAACTGGTGACGCTGATCGGCGCCAACGGGGCCGGCAAGACCACCACGCTCAAGGCCATCACCGGCACGCTGCCGGCCTGCAAGATCGAAGGCACGATCGCTTACCTGGGCCAGCCGCTGAAGGGCATGCAAAGCTTCCACCTGGTCGAGAAGAAGCTGGCGATGGTGCCGGAAGGGCGGGGCGTCTTCACGCGGATGACGATCCTGGAAAACCTGATGATGGGTGCCTACACGCGCGACGACAAGGCCGGCATCGAGGCCGACATCGCCCGGTGGTACGACATCTTCCCGCGGCTGAAGGAGCGCTCGGCGCAGCTGGCCGGCACGCTCTCCGGCGGCGAGCAGCAGATGCTGGCGATGGCGCGCGCGCTGATGTGCCATCCGCACTTGCTGCTGCTCGATGAGCCGTCGATGGGGCTGTCGCCGATCATGGTCGACAAGATCTTCGAAGTGATCCGCGACGTGTCGAAGCAGGGCATCACGATCCTGCTGGTGGAGCAGAACGCCAAGCTGGCGCTGCAGGCCGCCGACCGCGGCTACGTGATGGATTCCGGTGCCATCACGATGACCGGCAACGCCGATGACATGCTGCACGATCCGCGTGTGAAGGCGGCTTACCTGGGCGAGTAGGAACAGGCAAACGCAGCACCCGGAGACCCGGAAAATGGGGGACGGACCCTGGTTTTCAGGAAATTTCCTGAAAACCAGGGTCCGTCCCTATTTTTCGTCCGGGGAATAAAAAAAAGCCCCGGACAGAGTCCGGAGAATAAAAAAAAGGCCCCGGACAGAGTCCGGAGAATAAAAAAAGCCCCGGACAGAGTCTGGAGAATAAAAAAAAGCCCCGGACAGAGTCCGGAGGATAAAAAAAAGCCCCGGACAGAGTCCGGGGCGTGCGAAGGACATCCGCTGAGAGGATCCACGGATGCCGAGGAGACCTGATACAGCGATGCTTTCAGTGCGCCGGCGTGGCCGGCGCAAGTCCTACGTTCCTGCTACTACGTTCCTGCTATTACGCTGCTGCCGCGGCGGCGTTGGCGGCCGGGGCGGATTTCACGGCGGAGGTGAACTGGCTCACGGCGGCGTTCACGTTGGCTTCGTACGTTTCAGCAGCTTGCTTGGCGGTGCGGGTGATCTGTTCGTAACCGGCATTGGCGCTGCCCAGGGCGGACTTGAACAGGGCCACGGCATTTTCGGTGCCGGCTGGTGCGTTCTTGCTCACTTCGTCAACCAGCGAGATGACCTTGCGGTTGGTTTCCAGGATCTGCGCTTCGGCGGCTTTCGAGAACTCGGCAGCCGTGCTCGAGGCGATCGATGCCAGGTTGCGGCTGTAGGCAATGGCTTTTTCGGCGTTCGGCTGGGCGCGGGCGGCGGTCAGCGAGAAGAATTCTTGCGGATCCTTGGCGGCCAGCAGCTGCTTGGCGGCAGCGGAGGTATCTTCCAGCGAAGCTTTGGCGGCGGTCAGGTTCAGGTCGACAAGCTTCTCAACACCTTCGAACGCCTTGTTCGTCAGGGAGGTGAAAATCGCGAATTGGCTTTCGAAGTTCGCCTTGGTCGCATTGGAAAATTGCTCAGGAATCGAAAACATGTGGTTCTCCAGTAATGGAATATCGTGAATGAAAGCTTGCTGTAGTCTGTGCCAGCTATTGTGCAACGCAACATGCTCAATTTTACGGCTGCACAGATTTAAGTCAAGCGAAATTTGTGCGTTGCACAAAAGCATGAGTTCGTCTGCTCGATCAACATGGCCGTGCTAAAGTTGCAAGATGTCGCACTTCCTGTCGCCCATTCCCCTGTTTTTCGTCTTCCTGTGGAGTACGGGATTCATCGTCGCCAAATTCGGCCTGCCCTATGCGCCGCCGCTGACGTTCCTCGTGATGCGGTATGCCTGCGCGGTGGCGGTGCTGGCGCCGGTGGTCTGGCTGGTCAAGGCACCGTGGCCGAAAGGGAAAGCCGGGCATATCGCCATGGCCGGCCTGCTCCTGCATGGCGGCTACCTGGCCGGCGTGTGGTGCGCGATCAAGCTGGGCATGCCGGCCGGGCTGTCGGCGCTGATCGTGGGAATGCAGCCGATCCTGACGGCCTTCGCGGCGCCCCTGATCGGCGAACGCGTCACGCCGCGCCAGTGGCTGGGGCTGCTGTTCGGCCTCGGCGGCGTGGCGCTCGTCGTTTATGCGAAAATCTCGCTGGCGGGCCTGTCGTGGCAAGCCGTTGTCCTGTGCCTGGGTGCGTTGCTGTCGATCACGGCCGGCACGTTGTACCAGAAGCGCTGGTGTCCGCAATTCGACCTGCGCACGGGCGCGGCGATCCAGTTTTCCGCCTGCTTCATCGCAACGCTGCCGTTTGCCGTGGCGTTCGAGGCGCTGACGCCCGCCCTGGACGCCATCGCGTGGTCGCCGCGCTTCGTCGGCGCGTTGCTTTGGTCGGTGCTGGGCCTGTCGATCGGCGCGATCTTCCTGTTGTTCGCGCTGATCCGCCGCAGCGACGCGACCCAGGTCACGAGCCTGCTTTACCTGACGCCGCCCACCACCGCGCTGATGGCGTGGCTGATGTTCGGCGAGGCGTTCAGCGCCCTCGGCGCGGCCGGCATGGCGCTGGCCGTGGCGGGGGTGTTCTTCGTGGTTCGCAAATGAGGATAAAGATGATCTCCAGTCCAGCACAGCAGGCGGTGGATGCCGCCATCACGTCGCGCCGGTCGATCCGCGCATTCCTGCCCACGCCCGTTGCCCGCGAAGACATCGCCGCGATCCTGGAGGTGGCGCGCCGCGCGCCGTCCGGTACCAATACCCAGCCGTGGAAGGTCTATGTGCTGACGGGCGCCGCCCGCGACAGGCTGTGCGCGCGCATCACCGGGGCCTACCGCGACCCGGAGCAGAATCGCCGCCACGAAGAGGAATATGCCTACTATCCGCGCGAATGGAAATCGCCCTACATCGATCGCCGCCGCAAGGTGGGCTGGGACCTGTATGCGCTGCTGGGGCTCACGCGCGACAACAAGGAAGGCATGGCCGCCCAGCATGCCCGCAATTTCCATTTCTTCGATGCGCCGGTGGGCCTGATTTTCACGATCGACCGGATCATGGAGCAGGGGTCGTGGCTCGACTATGGCATGTTCTTGCAGAACATCATGGTCGCGGCCAGGGGGCGCGGCCTGGATACCTGTCCGCAAGCGGCTTTCACACAATTCCATTCGATCATTGCAGAAGAGCTGGCATTGCCCGACAATGAAATGGTGGTGTGCGGGATGGCGCTGGGGGTTGCCGATCTGTCCCGGATCGAGAACTCGCTCGTCACCGAGCGCGAGCCCGTGGAGGGTTTTGCCACGTTTATTGAAGGGTAAGATTCCGTTGCGGCGCTGCGTCATGATTGTTGATTGCGCTACCGATCTGCTCAATTTTCGTGCTCAGCAATGTGAATTTCTGTTGTGCGCGATCTGTGTTTTGCTACACTGCAACGTATTCGCGCAATTGATCATCACTGATCCTTTAACTTCGCGCCCAGCTGCTCATTCGGGGATATCTCATGTACAAAGTAATCGTTGCCGCTTTGATTTCCGCGTTGTGCATCACTGTGCCAGTCACTGCCGTGCAAGCGGCGGATGGTGTCAGGAAAACCGCGGTCAAGAAAACGACGGTCAAGAAATCGGCTGCCAGCAAGACGGCGGTCAGGAAATTCGCCATCACGAAAAAGGCCGTCAAGCGCGCGGGCGTCCGCCGCCAGGCGGCGGCCGAACCGGCGGACAGGATGGTGCGCCGTGTCGTCATCGTGCGCGGCAAGAAGAAAGTCGTATTCCAGCGCGTTATTGTCGCTGCCGCTGCCGCCGCCGCCGTGCCGGCGCTGGCGCGCCCGACAATGGGCGACATGGCCGGCCTGAATCTCACGCGCGATCCGCTCGACCTGAAATCGAACGTGGCCCTGGTGGTCGACCAGAACAATGCCGAAGTGCTGTTTGAAAAAAATGCCGGCGTGGCGCTGCCGATCGCATCGATCACGAAGATGATGACCGGGCTCGTGGTCGTGGAGGCCAACCAGGACCTCGATGAAGTGCTGACGGTGACCGAGGACGATGTCGACCGCGCCAAGTTTTCCAGCTCGCGCCTGAAAGTGGGGGACCAGCTGACCCGCCGTAACATGCTGCATATTGCATTGATGAGCTCGGAAAACCGGGCTGCCTCCGCGCTGGGCCGCAATTACCCCGGCGGCTTGCCCGCGTTCGTGAGCGCGATGAATGCCAAGGCGCGCGCGCTGGGCATGACGGAAACGCGTTACGCGGATTCCACCGGCCTGTCGAAGCAGAACGTGGCGAGCGCGCGCGACCTGGCCAAGCTGGCAATGGCTGCCTATGAGCACCCGATGCTGCGGGAATTTTCCACCGATGCGAAAGCAATGGTCGAACGCAACGGCCGTCCGGTGCAGTTCGGCACCACCAACGGCCTCGTCGTGCCCACCTCGGGCTGGCAGATCGGCTTGCAGAAGACCGGCTTCATCAACGAGGCGGGCCGCTGCGTGATGATGCAGGCGGTGATCGAAGGCCGTTCCGTGATCATGGTGCTGCTCGATGCCAAGGGCACCGCGGCACGCGTGGCCGATGCGATGCGGATGAAAAAATGGCTGACGGCGCTGAAACCCGCGTCATTCCCTGAAACCGCCGGCGCCGGTGCGGTGATCGGCGGCGGCGCCGCCGCGATGACTCACTCCGCGGCCGGCATGTAACCCAGCGTGGCCGAGATCTGGTTGGCGGTATTGACCAGGTCTTCGAGCCAGTCGTCCTGCAGGCGGTCGGCCGGTGCCGAGATCGACAGCCCGGCCACCAGCTTGCCGCTGTCGTCCCGGATGGCCGCCGCCATGCAGCGTACGCCCAGTTCCAGTTCCTCGTTGTCGCGCGCGTAGCCGCGCGAACGCACCAGCGACAGTTCGCGTTCGAGCCGCGACAGATCCGTGATCGAATTCTTGTTGTGGCCCGCCAGCCCGGTACGGGTGGCGTAGGCGCGGATCGCCTTGGGTTCGTCCACCGACAGGAACAGCTTGCCCGTCGACGTGAGGTGCAGCGGCCCGCGGCCGCCGATGGCCCGCACCACCTGCATGCCCGAGCGCTCCGAGAATGCGCGATCGATGTACACGATTTCGTCGCCCTGGCGCACCGACAGGTTGATCGTCTGCTGCGTTTTCTTGTGCAGTGCGCGCATGAAATCCAGCGCCGCCTCGCGCACCGAGAGCCGGCTCTTGACGACATTGCCCAGTTCCAGCAGGCGCATGCCGAGCCGGTAGGTGCCCGGTTCGATGCGGTCGACGAAGCGCGTCAGCACCAGGTCGTTCAGGATCCGGTGCGCCGTCGACGGGTGCAGGCCCGACACCTTCGACAATTCCTTCAGGCTCACCGGGTCCGGGTACCTGGCCAGCGCATCGAGCAGGCCCACCATGCGGTCGATGACCTGGATGGTCGTTTTTTGTTCTGGAACGGATTCGATTTTCATGATGTGGTTGGTGCGGTGCAGTATGTACCCGCTTCTTTATACCATGATGTGAAAAAATTGGGAATTGTAGCGGGGCTCCAGAGTAACCGGTCGGTATAATGGCGCACCTCAATCCACGGTGAATCCATGTCCCAGCCTGTCAGCGAATTCAAGAGCAAGAGCGGTCTCAAGCGTATCGTGGCGGCCTGTTCCTATTCGCTCGATGGCTTGCGCACGGCGTGGCGCCACGAGTACGCATTCCGGCAAGAACTCATCCTGTTCTTTGTGGCCGCGCTCGTGGCGCTGCTGCTGCCGGTCTCGGCGTTCCAGAAGCTGGCACTGATGGCCGTGCTCGTGCTGGTGCTGATTGTCGAACTCATCAATTCGGCGATCGAGGCCGTGGTCGACCGTATTTCGCTGGAACGCCATCCATTGTCGAAAAACGCCAAGGACCTGGGCAGTGCGGCCGTGCTGCTGGCCTGCCTGCTGGCCATGGCCACATGGGGCGTAGTGTTGTTCAACCGCTTCTGGTAACACGCTTCATATACGATTTTGTCATAACGAAGCGTCAAAATGTTCGTTCTCAATCATAAGCTCAGCAGCTAATCTGCACTCTCCAAACATAAGGGGAATCAGATGTTGTCCAAGAAACTTTCCACGCTGGCCGCCGCAGTTGTTACGACCCTTGCCGTATCGCTGACCGCACACGCGGCCGAAATCACCCTGCTGAACGTATCGTACGATCCGACGCGGGAGCTGTACCAGGACGTGAACACCGCCTTCGCCAAGGAGTGGAAGGCCAAGACGGGCGACGACGTCAAGATCAAGCAGTCGCACGGCGGCTCCGGCAAGCAGGGCCGTTCGGTGATCGACGGCCTGCAGGCCGACGTTGTCACGCTGGCGCTGGCCTACGACATCGATGCGATCGCCGAAAAGGGCCTGGTCAACAAGGACTGGCAAAAGCGCCTGGCGAAAAATTCCACGCCTTACAGCTCGACCATCGTGTTCCTGGTCCGCAAGGGCAACCCGAAAGGCATCAAGGACTGGGGCGACCTGGTCAAGCCGGGCGTGGCGGTGATCACGCCGAACCCGAAAACCTCCGGCGGTGCGCGCTGGAACCACCTGGCCGCATACGGCTATGCACTGCGCCAGCCGGGCGGCACCGATGCCACCGCGCGTGACTACCTGAAGAAACTGTACAAGAACGTGCCGGTGCTCGATTCCGGCGCGCGCGGTGCCACCACCACGTTCGTCGAACGGGGCATCGGCGACGTGCTGCTCGCCTGGGAAAACGAAGCGTTGCTGGCCATCAAGGAACTGGGCCCGGACAAGTTCGAGATCGTGGCACCGTCGGTGTCGATCCTGGCCGAGCCGCCGGTGGCCGTGGTCGACAAGGTCGTCGACAAGCGCGGCACCCGCAAGGTGGCCGAGGCCTACCTAAACTTCCTGTACACCGATGGCGCGCAGGAAATCATCGCCAAGAACTACTACCGCCCGACCGTGGAGAAGGAAGCGAAGAAATTCGCTGCGCAGTTCCCGGCGGTGAAACTGTTCACGATCGGCGACGTGGCCGGCGACTGGGCCAAGGCGCAGAAGACGCACTTCGCCGACGGCGGCGTGTTCGACCAGATCTACCAGAAGTAATTTCCAAACCGGGAGAAGGCGCATGCCGGGCAGTTTTTCACGATTCCGTGTGCTGGTTGCACCGGGCCTGCACGACAGCGGCCCGGAACATTGGCAAAGCCGCTGGCAGCGCCTGTATCCCGGCTTCGAACGCATCGGGCAGGATGACTGGAACGATCCGATCCTGCCGATCTGGAGCGCGCGGGTGGATGAAGTCCGGCAGCGCGACACCCGGCCCGCACTGATCGTGGCGCACAGCTTCGGCTGCCTTGCCACGGTGCACAGCGTGGCACGCGATCCGGCCAATGTCGCGGGCCTGCTGCTGGTGGCGCCGGCCGACCCGGAGAAGTTCGGCGTGGCCGCGCTGCTGCCGGATGCGCCGCTGCCCGTCCCTTCGATCATGATCGCCAGCACCAACGACCCGTGGATGCCGCTCGAGCGGGCGCGCCAATGGGCAGGGCAATGGGACAGTGCCTTCATCGATGGCGGCGCCCTGGGTCACATCAATGCCGAGTCGGGTTTGAAGGACTGGCTGTTCGGCCAGCAGCAGTTGCAATTGTTGGCCGATCGGGCGCACAATGTGAAAACAACACAATATTGATTTTCGTCTAATTACTGGATACTGGAGAGTTTCATGACGCTACGCCTTGGCGACATCGCACCTGACTTCGAGCAGGATTCTTCCATCGGCAGCCTCAAGTTCCACGAATGGGCGGGCGATTCCTGGGTCGTGCTGTTCTCGCATCCGGCCGATTTCACGCCGGTGTGCACCACGGAACTGGGCCTGACCGCAAAGCTGAAGCCCGAGTTCGACCAGCGCAACGTGAAAGCGATCGCACTGTCCGTCGACCCGGCCGACGCGCACAAGGAATGGATCAAGGATATCGAGGAAACCCAGAAGACCGTCGTAGGTTTCCCGATCATCGCCGATGCGGACAAGAAAGTGGCCACGCTGTACGACATGATCCATCCTGAACAATCCGCGACCGCCACCGTGCGCTCGCTGTTCGTGATCGACCCGGCCAAGAAGATCCGCCTGCAGATCACCTACCCGATGAGCACCGGCCGCAACTTCGACGAAATCCTGCGCGTGATCGATGCGCTGCAGCTGACCGACAAGCACACCGTGGCCACGCCGGGCAACTGGAAAGACGGCGACGACGTCATCATCCCGCTGACCGTGCAGGATCCGGAAGTGATCAAGCAGAAGTACCCGAAAGGCTTCACCGCCCCGAAACCGTACCTGCGCCTGACGCCGCAACCGAACAAGTAATCGCTGGCGCACTTCGACAAACCCGGGCATGCCCGGGTTTTTTGTTGCCGAAATTAGGGCGGTGTGTTGCCAAAAAACGGGGTCAGACCCCGGTTTCAGGAAACATTGCTGAAAATTGGGGTCTGACCCCGGTTCCAGGAAATGATTTTGGTGTGAACACGTCGACAGCCCGCACGGTTGCGTTATATCGATTCCTGCATCTAAGCAAATGACAAAAGGTTAGTTTGGTTTATAACGCCCAGATGCGAGACTTCGGCCTCAATATCCGAAAATGTAATAAGAGGCCACCATGTCTGCAGTACTGCCGGTTACACAACCGGTACCGTTCGAAGCCAGGAAGAGGGCGCCGTACCGGGTGATGCCGGGCTTTAAGCTCTCGCTGGGCTTCACGATCTTCTACCTGACGCTGATCGTGCTGATTCCGCTGTCGGCGCTGTTCCTCAAGACTTTCACGATGACGTGGGAAGGTTTCTGGAGCGCCGTCACGTCCGAGCGCGTGATGGCCTCTTACCGCTTGACGTTCGGCGCCTCGCTGATCGGCGCCACGATCAACGTGATCTTCGGCGGTATCGTCGCGTGGGTGCTGGTGCGCTACCGCTTTCCCGGCAAGCGCTTCATCGATGCGCTGGTCGACCTGCCGTTCGCGTTGCCGACGGCGGTTGCCGGCATCACGCTGACGGCACTGTACTCATCGAACGGCTGGATCGGCCAGTTCGTCGAGGGCACGCTGGGCATCAAGGTGGCCTTCACGCCGATCGGCGTGGTGCTGGCCCTCACGTTCATCGGCCTGCCGTTCGTGGTGCGCACGGTGCAGCCGGTGCTGGAAGACGCCGAGCGCGAGCTGGAAGAAGCCGCCGCGTCGCTGGGCGCATCGTCCTGGCAGACGTTCACCAAGGTGGTGTTCCCCACCGTGATGCCGTCGCTGGTGACGGGCTTTGCGCTCGCGTTCGCGCGCGCCACCGGCGAATACGGCTCGGTGATCTTCATTGCCGGCAACATGCCGATGGTGTCCGAGATCACGCCGCTGTTCATCATCACCAAGCTGGAACAATACGACTACGCGGGCGCCACGGCGATTGCCGTCGTGATGCTCGTCGTGTCGTTCCTGATGCTGTTGGGTATCAACATGTTGCAGGCCTGGGCCCGCGGAAAGTCGGGTAAATAAGCATGAGTGGAACTTCCCATCGGGGCGAACTGCCCTCCGTCTCCGAACTGCTGGAACCACGCTGGGTACGCTATGCGCTGATCACCGTCGCGCTGGCGTTCCTCACGCTGTTCCTGTTCGTGCCGCTGATCGCCGTGTTCGCCGAGGCGCTGAAGAAGGGCACCGAGGTCTATTTCGAGGCGATCCGCGAGGAAGACGCGATCGCCGCCATCAAGCTGACCCTGATCACGGCCGCCATCGCGGTGCCGCTGAACCTCGTGTTCGGCGTGGCCGCTTCGTGGGCCATCGCCAAGTTCGAGTTCCGCGGCAAGAGCCTGCTGCTGACATTGATCGACCTGCCGTTTTCCGTGTCGCCGGTGATCTCCGGCCTGATCTACGTGCTGCTGTTCGGCGCGCAAGGCTGGTTCGGCCCGTGGCTGGCCGAGCACGACATCAAGATCCTGTTCGCCGTGCCCGGCATCGTCATCGCGACCATCTTCATCACGTTCCCGTTCGTGGCGCGCGAGCTGATTCCGCTGATGCAGGCGCAGGGCAGCGAGGAAGAGGAAGCGGCCGTGGTGCTGGGGGCCTCCGGCCTGCAGACCTTCTTCCGCGTAACGCTTCCCAACATCAAGTGGGGCCTGCTGTATGGCGTGATCCTGTGTAATGCCCGCGCCATGGGCGAGTTCGGCGCCGTGTCGGTCGTCTCCGGCCATATCCGCGGCGAGACCAACACGATGCCGCTGCAGGTCGAGATCCTCTACAACGAATACAACTTCGTCGCGGCCTTCGCCGTTGCCTCGCTGCTGGCACTGCTCGCACTGGTGACGCTGGCGCTGAAATCCTTCATCGAGTGGCGCCTGCACGAATCGCGCAATGCCGATGGGAACGACAACTAATGGACAATCAAGGCGGGAGCAACACATGACCATCGCAGTCAAGAACATCAACAAGCGCTTTGGCAATTTCGTGGCGCTGAACAACGTGTCGCTGGATTTCCCGGCCGGCGAGCTGACCGCGCTGCTGGGCCCTTCCGGCTGCGGCAAGACCACGCTGCTGCGCTGTATCGCCGGCCTGGAACACCCGGATTCCGGCCAGGTGCTGCTCGACGGCGAGGATGCCTCCGACCGCCACGTGCGCGAGCGCCAGGTGGGCTTCGTGTTCCAGCATTACGCGCTGTTCAAGCACATGACCGTGTTCGAGAACGTGGCATTCGGCCTGCGCGTGAAGCAGCGTAGCGAGCGCCCCTCCGAAGACCAGATCCGCCGCAAGGTGAAGGACCTGCTGGAGCTGGTGCAGCTCGATTGGCTGGCCGACCGCTATCCGCCGCAGCTCTCCGGCGGCCAGCGCCAGCGCATCGCGCTGGCGCGTGCCCTGGCGGTCGAACCCCGTGTCCTGCTGCTCGATGAGCCGTTCGGCGCGCTGGACGCGAAGGTGCGCAAGGAACTGCGCCGCTGGCTGCGCCGCCTGCACGATGACCTGCACGTATCGTCCATCTTCGTCACGCACGACCAGGAAGAGGCGCTCGAAGTGGCGGACCAGGTGGTGCTGATGAACAAGGGCACCGTCGAGCAGATCGGCACGCCGGACGAGGTGTACAACCACCCGGCCTCGCCGTTCGTGTACGGCTTCCTGGGCAACGTGAACGTGTTCCATGGCCGTGTGCACGAAGGCGTGCTGGCCGACGCGGACGTGCAGCTCGACGTGCCGGCCCATACCGGCGTGCGCGATGGCAAAGGCACCGCCTACGTGCGTCCGCACGAGATGGAAGTGGACCGTTATGTCAGCGGTGCCGAAGGCATCGTCGTCAAGCTGCGCCGCGCGCATGCGATCGGCCCGCTGGCCCAGCTGGACCTGGAACGCACCGACAATGCCCAGCTGATCGAGGCCACGATTTCCAATGAGCGGTTCCAGAACCTGGGACTGAAAGAGGGTGAAACCCTGGTGGTGCGTCCCAAGCGCCTGCGCGTATTCGTCGATGAAGGAGCTTCCATATGAATTTCCAGCAACTGCGCTCCATCCGTGAAGCGGCCCGCCGCAACTACAACCTGACCGAAGTGGCCAATGCGCTGTTCACGTCGCAGCCCGGCGTGAGCCGCCAGATCCGCGAGCTGGAGGACGAACTGGGCGTGGTCATCTTCGAGCGCAACGGCAAGCGCCTGACGGGCCTGACCGAGCCGGGCAAGGGCATCCTGAAGATCATCGACCGCCTGCTGATCGAGGCCGAGAACCTGCAGCACGCCAGCATGGAATACAAGGGCCAGAGCACCGGCACGCTGACGGTCGCGGCCACGCACACGCAGGCGCGCTACGCGCTGCCGCGCGCCGTGTCGCACTTCCGCAAGACGTTCCCGGATGTGCGGATCGCGCTGCAACAGAGTTCGCCCGAGCACATCGCCGAATGGGTGTTGTCCGGCAAGGCCGATATCGGTATCGCTACCGAAGGCCTGTCGCAGTTCCCCGACCTGGTGTCGTTCCCATGCTACCGCTGGAGCCACCTGATCGTGGTGCCGGACGACCACCCGCTGCTGACGCGCACGCCGGTGCGGCTGGAAGACCTGGCCGAGTTCCAGCTGATCACCTATGACGTCGGCTTCACGGGCCGCGGCCACATCGACGATGCGTTCGACAAGGCCGGCGTGCGGCCGGACATCGTGCTGACGGCGATGGACTCCGACGTGATCAAGCAGTACGTGGCGCTGGGCCTCGGCGTGGGGCTGGTGGCGTCGATGGCGTTCGACCATGGCCGCGACAAGGGCCTGCGGGCGATCGAGGCCTCGCACCTGTTCGCCGCCAACACCACGCGGCTGGCCGTGCGGCGCGGGGCTTACCTGCGGCAGTATGCCTACGAATTCATTTCGCAGTTCGCTCCGGAGCTCAAGCGCGGCGATATCGAGCAGGCGCTGCTGGGGGCCGAGGCGGCTTAGGTTTCCCGTTTCTGCAATCGAGCCCGGCTTTTGCCGGGTTTTTTTTGCCCGTTCGCCGCCAGCCGGCGCCGGCGAGGCACTGATGGAGGCACCGGTGTCGGACATTATTTTCTGGGCGAATCAGCCAGAAAATAGTGTCGGACACCGGTTTTCTCTGGATGCAACGGCAATGCATGGGAAAACCGGTGTCGGACAAATTTTCCGGGAAAGGCATCCGGAAAAATTGTCCGACACCAGGCCGCGACGATGCCGAAGCTGTGCGCGATCCAAAAAAAATCCCGCCATCAGGCGGGATTTTCGTTGAAGCAGCCAGCCTTACCAGCTGTACCCCACCTTCGCATAGAAGAACCGCCCGTTGAAACCGGCCGGCGAGAAGTTCGAGTACGGATAGATACCGTTCGTGTTCAGGTTGCCGGCGGTGGTGGTCTTGTCCGGATAGCTGTCGGTCAGGTTGTCGACGCCGGCGGTGACGCGCCAGTTGGTGGCGAGGCGCACGGTGGCGGAGACGTCCAGCACCCATTGCCGGCCGTATTCCTGGTCCAGCGCCGCGTTGTTCTGCGGGACGGTGAACTTGCCGTACTGCGTGGCCAGCGCGCGGGCGCTCCAGCCGTCGGCCGTGTAGTCGGCGCCCAGGCTGAACTTGTCCTTCGGCGAGCCGACCGTATTGCGCTGCACCGTCTGGCGGTCGATCAGAAGCAGGTTGTTCGCGGTGAGGATCGCCGGATTGGCGGCCACGTTCTCGACGGTCGTCTTGTTGTGGTTGTACGCGGCGGTGAAGTCCACGCGGTCGCGGTTGGCCAGGTTCAGGCGGTACGTGCTCACCAAGTCCACGCCGGTGGTCTTCGTGTCGATCGCGTTGGTGAAATAGCGGCCGGCGCCCACCTGCACGCCCTGCGCGGCCAGCGTGTTGCGCAGCGCCTGCGGCAGCGTCATGTTGGCAGACAGCGCGATGCGGTCGTCCACGAAGATGCGGTACACGTCCACCGTGGTGTTGAAGTTGCGCACCGGCGACCACTGCACGCCGACGCCGAAGTTGCGCGCCTTTTCGGCCTTCAGCGGCGTGGCGCCCAGCGCCTGCGCGGCACTGCTGCCCACGGCGAACGTGCCCGTTTCGATCGACCTGTTCTCGCCGTTGACGACGCCGAAGTTGGTGGTGGTGATCGTGTAGAACTGCTGCGCCAGCGACGGGGCACGGAAGCCCGACGACGCGGTGCCGCGCACCGAGACCTGGTCGTTGAACGCGTAGCGCGCCGAAGCCTTGGCCGACGTGGTGCTGCCGAAATCGGTGTAGTGCTCGTAGCGGGCCGCCAGCGCGCCGGACAGCTTCGGCGTCACCTGCGCTTCCAGGTTCACGTAGGCCGACTGGTTGCTGCGGCTGTTCTTGCCCGCGTTGACGGGGCGGAAGCCCGAGAAGCCCTGCGAACCGGAACCCGTATAGGAGGCGGCGTCGCCGGCATCGATCTCGTATTCCTCGTGGCGGATTTCCAGGCCCGTGGCCACCGTCAGCGGGCCGGAGAAGGCGGCTACGGGGATCTCGCGAGCGAGGTCGAAGTTGGCGACGGATTGCGTGTTGGTCAGCTTGCCAAGGTGGAAGTGGGTGGGGCTTTGCGCGGCCAGGCTCTGGTTGACGGTATTGTCGATGTCGAGCCAGAAGCTGTTGCGGCCCCAGTCCAGGCTCGCATCCCAGCGCCAGCCGCCCAGGTCGCCGCGCACGCCGGCCACGATCGACGAATCGGTCGACGTGCTGTTCTGCAGCGGGAGGAAGCCTTGCGGGAACAGCGGGGTGCGTTGCACATAGCGCACCGGCGGCGTCACGCCGTTCACGGCAGGGTCCTGCACGGCGACGAGCGCGGTGCGCCATGTGGCGGCAGCCTCGCTGTCACGCTCGCCATACTGGCCGAACGCATAGAAATCCGTGTTCTCGCCCAGCTGGTACTGGGTGTTGAAGAACACGTTGCGCGGCTTGGTATCCGAATCGCCGTAGCGCTGCGTGACCTGGCCATTCAACGGCTCGAGCGCATTGCGGCTGTCGGCGCCGGCGCGGTTGGTCGGGTTGCGGTCCGCGCCTTCGGCGGCCAGGCGCAGCCAGCCCTTGTCGCCCAGCGCGAAGCCGGCCGACGCCTTCAGCGAAATCTGTTCGCCGTCGCCTTCCCCGTACCAGCCGGTGCCCACTTCGACGTCGCCGCCGTTCGGGCCTTTTTTCAGGATGATGTTGACGACACCGGCGATCGCATCGGAACCGTATTGCGCGGAAGCGCCGTCGCGCAGCACCTCGATATGGTCGATCGCGGCCAGCGGGATCGCGTTCAGGTCCACCGGCGCCGAACCGCGGCCGGCGGTGCCGTTGACATTGACGACGGCCGACGTATGGCGGCGCTTGCCGTTCACCAAGACCAGCGTCTGGTCCGGCGCCAGGCCGCGCAATTGCGCGGGGCGCACCGCGTCGGATGCATCCGCGCCGGATGGGCGCGGGAAGTTCATCGACGGCAGCAGGCGGGAAAGCACGGTGGCCAGCTCGGTCGAGCCGGTGGCCTGCAGTTCCTTCGCGCCGATGATGTCGATCGGCGATTCCGAATCGGCCGTACGGCGGTTTTTCGCATACGTGCCGGTGACGACGACGGTCTGCAGTTCTTCGGCGGGGGCTTGCTGTTGCTGCTGTGCGCTGGCCGGGGCGGTGACTGTTGCCACGGCGGCGGCGATCAGGGTGAGGACGAAAGGAGACTGGCGAAGGCGTGTGCTCATCGTTTTATTATTGGCGAGTTGACGATCACACTATATTAATCGCCGGGCCTCATGACACGAACGATTGAGAAGCGGTTTGCTTATGCTTCAGGTGCATAAGCGGTGCTGGCGAAAACCGGTGCCGGGCACCTTTTCCGGGTGAAGCATCCGGAAAAGGAGTCCGACACCAGGTATTCGGCGGCCCGGGTCCGGCAGGCGCCAGGGGCTTACTGGCCCGGGTTGGGCAGGCTGGCGTGGATCACGTCGATCCCTTCGAGCACGTGCTGCGGCAGCTTCACCGCGTAGGCGTCGATGTTTTCCTTCAGCTGTGCCAGCGTGGTGGCGCCGATGATGGTCGAGCCCACGAACCAGCGCGAGTAGCACCAGGCCAGCGCCATCTGCGCGGGCGTGATGCCGTTGTCGCGCGCCAGCTTCGTGTACTGCGCCACGGCCGACAGCACGCCCGGCCGCAGGTAGCGCGGGCTCCAGGTGGGCGGGAAGATCGTCAGGCGGCCGTGGGCTTTCGGGTCGTCCAGGTACTTCGCCGTCAGCTGGCCGAACGCCAGCGGGCTGTAGGCCAGCAGCGTCACGTCTTCGCGGAAGCAGGTCTCGTCCAGGAAGCTCGTCTCGTAGTGGCGCGCGGTCAGGTTGTACAGGTTCTGGATCGTGGCGATGCGCGGCAATCCCTTGATTTCCGATTGCTTGATGAATTCGGAAATGCCCCAGCTCGATTCGTTCGACACGCCGATGTGGCGGATCTTGCCCTCGTCGACCAGCTTGCCCAGCGCGGCCAGCGTGTCCTCGATGGCCACCGAGGCGCGCTCGTTTTCCGGATTGAACGCGCTGGCGCCGAAGATCGGCACGTTGCGGCTCGGCCAGTGCAGCTGGTACAGGTCGATGTAATCGGTCTGCAGGCGCTGCAGGCTGGTCTCCACGGCGGCGCGCAGGTTCTGCTCGTCGAAGTTCTGCTGCCCGCCGCGCAACCAGTGGATGCCCGGGTTCGGGCCGGCCGCCTTGGTGGCCAGCACCACGTTTTCACGCTTGCCGCTCCGCTTCAGCCAGGTGCCGATGTGGCGCTCGGTGGAGCCTTGCGTTTCCGCGCTCGGCTGCACCGGATACATCTCTGCCGTGTCGATGAAGTTGATGCCCCGTTCGAGCGCGTAGTCGAGCTGGCTGTGCGCATCGGCTTCGGTGTTCTGCTGGCCCCATGTCATCGTGCCGAGGCAGATTTTCGTGACGTCGACATCGGTACGGCCCAGTTTGATCTTTTCCATGAAACTCCTCAAAGTTTGCGAATGGCGTCCGCGCAGTCGCGAACCAGGGCAGGGCCCGCGTAAATCAGTCCGCTGTACAGTTGCACGAGTTGCGCGCCGGCGTCGATCTTAACCTTTGCGTCGGAACCGCGCATGATGCCCCCCACGCCGATGATCGGCAGCGCATCGCCCAGCTCCGCCTTCAGCAGGCGGATCACGCGGTTCGACGGCTCGAATACCGGCGAGCCGGAAAGCCCGCCGGCTTCGGCGCCGTGCTGCATGCCTTCGACGGCGGTGCGCGACAGCGTGGTGTTCGTGGCGATCACGCCGTCGATGCGGTGGCGCACCAGCGCGTCGGCGATGTTCTTCACCTGGTCCTCATCCATGTCCGGCGCGATCTTCAGCGCCAGCGGCACGTAGCGCTTGTGCTGGTCGGCCAGGCGCTGTTGCGCATCCTTCAGCTGCGCCAGCAGGCCATCGAGCTCGGAACCGCCCTGCAGCTGGCGCAGGTTCTTCGTGTTCGGCGACGAGATATTCACCGTCACGTAGCTGGCGTACGGATAGACCTTCTGCAGGCAGTGCAGGTAGTCGTCCGCCGCGCGCTCGATCGGCGTATCGGCGTTCTTGCCGATGTTCAGGCCCAGCACGCCTTCCTTCTTCTGGTAGAAACGCGAGGACTGCACGTTGGCCACGAACGCATCCACGCCGCCGTTGTTGAAACCCATGCGGTTGATGATGCCGTGCGCGGCGGGCAGGCGGAACATGCGCGGCTTCGGGTTGCCGGGCTGGGCGCGCGGCGTCACGGTGCCGATCTCGATCGAGCCGAAGCCCAGGTCGGCCAGCGCGTCGATATAGGTGCCGTCCTTGTCCAGGCCGGCGGCCAGGCCGACCGGGTTCTTGAACAGCACGCCCATCACGGTGCGGGGATCGGCTTTCGGCGCCTGCACGACCGCGCGCATCAGGCCGAGTTTCGACAGGCGTTTCAGGTTGTCGAGGGTGAAATGGTGCGCTGATTCGGCGTCCATCGTAAACAGCGCCGGACGCGCGAGGGAATACAGGAATTTGTCGGACATGGGGGCGGGGAGGAACAGCGCGACGGATCGCGCGGAAAGAGGTAAAAGGTCGGGGACGGCGTCGGAAAATGCGTTGCCCGATATTCTACATGGCCTGCCGGTCTGCCGGCTTGCCGAGCTTTACGTCACTTCGGCCGCCGGCCTGCCCCACCGGCCAGCGGGCCTCACGCCACTTCGCGCGGCATGACAGCCCAAACGCCCTTGCGGCGCGCCTCCAGCGGCTGGAACTTGATCTTGTAGCTCATCTTCGGGCTTTCCTCGATCCAGTAGCCCAGGTACACGTAGGGCAGGCCCAGTTCGCGCGCCTGCTGGATCTGCCACATCACGTTGTAGGTGCCGAACGAGGCGGCCGGCAGATCCGGGTCGAAAAAGGTGTAGACGGACGACAGCCCGTCTGACAGCACGTCGATGATCGAGACCATGCGCAGCGTGCCGTCCGGCTCGCGGAACTCGACGAGGCGCGTATTGACGCGGCTTTGCAGCAGGAACTGCGCGTACTGGTCGCGGCTGTCCTGGTCCATGCCGCCGCCGGCATGGCGCGTGCTTTGATAGCGCAGGTACAGCGCGTAATGCTCGTCCGAGAACGACAGCGTGGCCACGCCGGTACGCAGGTTGCCGTGCCGGGCCCACGCGCGTCGCTGGCCGCGCGTGGGCGTGAATTCGTCGGCCACCACGCGCACGGGAACGCAAGCCTGGCAACCATCGCAGTAGGGGCGGTAGGTAAAGATCCCGCTGCGGCGGAAACCGTTGCGCACCAGTTCGGAATACACGTCCGCGTTGATCAGGTGCGAAGGCGTGGCGACCTGGGAGCGGGCCTGGCGTGTTTCCAGGTAACTGCAGGGATAGGGCGCGGTGGTATAGAACTGGAGCGCGGCAAAGGGAAGGTCGTTCAGCTGCGTCATGCAGAACCTGTCGAGGGATTGGCGGTTATGCATATCATAGCGCGTTCGCGAAAAACGCAGTGTGCGCAGGCACACCAACCTCGGCGGCCGGCCCCGCTGATCGGCCCGGCCGCCGTCAACCGCCGGCAACCACCGGCGGTACCGGCTGCCAGTCGCGGATACGGGGCCTGGCGATGGCCCGTTTCAGGTGCTCGAGGAACGCGCTGCGCGCAATGGGACGCGCGCCCAGCGAGGCCAGGTGGCCGGTTTCCTGCTGGCAGTCGATCATCTTCACGCCATGCAGTTTCAAAAAATGCACGAGGTAGGCCAGCGCCACCTTCGAGGCGTCCGAGACGCGGGCGAACATCGATTCGCCATAGAACATCTGGCCGATCGACACGCCGTAGGCGCCGCCCACCAGTTCGCCATCGAGCCACACCTCGGCCGAATGGGCGAAACCGAGCGCGTGCAGGCCGGTATAGCCGCGGATGATGTCTTCCGAGATCCACGTACCGGGGCCATCGCGGCGCGGCGAGGCACATGCGCGCATCACCTGCTCGAAGTCGCTGTCGAAGCGCACCTGCCAGCGGCCGTCCGTGCGCGCGCTCTTTTCCACTTTTTTCAGCGTCTTGACCAGGCTGGCGGACAGTTTGAACTCGTCCGTATGCAGCACCATGCGCGGGTCGGTGCTCCACCACAGGATCGGCTGGCCTTCCGAAAACCACGGGAAGATGCCGCGCTGGTAAGCGGCCAGCAGGCGTTCGGGCGACAGGTCGCCGCCGGCCGCCAGCAATCCGGGCGCCTCGGTGGTCAGCGCTTCGGATACGTCAGGGAAGGGAGTCTGGGCGCCGAGCCAGGGAATCATGAGTCGCTGCGCATGGGCCGCGTAATGTCCTGCGTGTGGAAGCCATAGCTGCCGCCTTCGAGTACTTTCGCGCGGTCGGCGAAGAAGCATTCCAGCGTGGTGCGGATCGTGGGGAACGCCAGGTCGTTCCACGGGATCTCGCTTTCCGTGAACATCTGCACTTCCAGGCTTTCCTCGCCGGGCGCGAAATCCAGGTCGCGCAGCCTGGCCAGGTAGAACAGGTGCACCTGGTGCACGTGCTTCACGTTGAGCAGCGTGAAGAGCTTGCCCAGTTCGATGTTGGCGCCTGCTTCCTCTTCCGTTTCGCGCTGCGCCGCATCGGCCGTGGTTTCATTGTTTTCCATGAAGCCGGCCGGCAGCGTCCAGTAGCCGTAGCGCGGCTCGATCGCCCGTTTGCAGAGCAAGACTTGCAGCTCGCCGTCGCGCTCCCATACCGGGATCGAGCCGATCACCATTTTCGGATTCTGGTAGTGGATCGTCGCGCACTGCGGGCAGACGTAGCGGGGGCGGTTGTCGCCGGCCGGGACCATCAGCTCGACCGGGTGGGCACATTCGGAGCAGAATTTCATACAGGGCAGGTAGCGGTTGTCGTTTGCCTACTTTACACCGTTTGCGTGCCAGCGCGGTACTGCCGGCAGCAGGTTGCGCGCCGCTGCTGGCGGATATATCGGATCTATCATCTGGAAAACGAGGATTGATATTGCCTAAATCGGCGAAAGGGCCTATAATTCATTTCATCAGACGCGGGGTGGAGCAGTCTGGCAGCTCGTCGGGCTCATAACCCGAAGGTCACAGGTTCAAATCCTGTCCCCGCAACCAGAATTCAAGAAAGCCGCCATCGGTAACACGATGGCGGCTTTTTTACTTTGTAATTTTTCTTTTCCACGCACGATTTCCTCCGCATCAATCTATATACTTGCCATTTCATAAACCATGGTGGCTTGCATGTATGCAGGAACGCGCGGCGTTTATTCTCCGGCCGGATTGGCGCTGGCGCTGGTGCTGGTCCTGCACGCGGTCCTTTTTTATTTCCTGCTGCGGGATCAACCCGCCATGGAAAACCTTCCCACCGTTCGCTATTCCCGGCTGGTTTTCATCAGCCCGCCGCCTCCAAAACAGGCTGTGGAATCCCCCATGCAGCCACGTCAATCTCCTGTTAATACCCGGCCGGAGCGGCGCATTGCCGCCGGGTCGCCGGTTCCAGTCGGTGCCCCATCCCCTGCCGACGCCACAGCGCCACCTGTCACGCAAGCCGATCCATTTGAAGAACCCGCCCGTATCGATATCGACAGTATGGTCAGGCAGGCCGGCAAGGCCGACCGGGAAACCCGCTCCGACAAGGAAATGCGGGGTTATGGTCCGGCAGCCGACTCGATGGAAGCCGTAATGACGCGTGCATTCACGGCCGCAAAACTGGCGGTACCGCTGAAATGGTATGAAGCGGCCCGGATTGAATTGTTCAGCGCGCCGAACGACAGAAAGCGGATTTACCAGATCACGACAGCGTTCGGCACTTATTGCCTTTTCTACCGCGACTACATCAATGAGCCGAGCGATCCGCCACGTATTTCGTCATGTCCGAGGCGTTTTGGCCCCGGTGCCAAGTAGTTCATGCTGGAATCTGGCTTGATCGGGCCAGAATCCAGCATGAAAAAGACGATTTGACTTGGTCAGGCGTGCTGCTGGACCATTCGCAGCCAGGCAATCATCTCATCCGTCATGCCACGCGCGATCTGCAGGACAGATTCGTTCGCCATTGCAGCCTGGAAGCGGCCAAGCGTTTCCGGATTATCTCCGACCATGTCGTGGAATAACTCATGCTTGAGCCGGGCCAGTTTTCTTGAATCCGGCATATTGCCCTCCGGGTCGGCCTTGATTTGGGCGCGGATCGATTCGAATAATGCGAACCATTCCTTGCCGCGCGAACGCTGGTGGCGGCGCATGCGTTCCACTTCCGCCGGCAGCAAGTATTTGGCCCAGGCGTCGAGTTTCAATTCGCCGATTATTTCGGCAATGTAGTCACGCATGGCCGGGCTGATACCGGTGCTTTGCTGGATGGCTGGCTCATTCACATGCATCGCATCGAGACGGGCCATCAGCGAAGCATTGCCGCCGGTATCGCGTTCGAGCATCGTGATCCAGCGCAAGCCCAGCCGTTTTGCCTCCAGGCTCGTCGGCAATGTTTTGTCGGCCATGATGATTCCCACCTCGGCAACCAGTGCATCCCATTCTGCGCGGCAGTCATCGTCGTGCACCATGCGCAGATTGGCCAGTTCTTCCTTGGAAAAGTATTTCTCGTACATTTTCATTTGCTCCAGTATGGTCAGCCATTCAGCCAGTTCCGGTTGTTCGCCCCGTGCGAGCTGCGTATGCAAGCCCAGCAAATGCGCATGCATGCGCGCCGCTTCATCGATCTGATGTTGCAGCGCGGCCAGCTGGCGCTCGACGATTGCGAGTGCGGAGGTGCCGGAATTGGCCAGGAAATGTCCGATGTCGGCCAGTGGCATGCCGAGTTGACGCAGCGCCTGGACCTGCTGCAGGCGCGCCACATCGTCGCGGTCATAGAGCCGGTAGCCGGCATCGGTACGGACCGAAGGGCGGAGCAGCCCGATATCGTCGTAATGGTGGAGGGCGCGGACCGTAAGGCCCGCATGTTTCGCCAGTTGTCCAATCTTCAGCATCGTCAGCTCCTCTTCGGTAAGGCCATCGTGAAGCCTGACGTTGCGTTAGGGTCAAGCAAATTCCTGGTCAAGCAGATCCTTGGTCAAGCAGATCCTTGGTCAAGCAAACCCCCGGTCAAGCAATATCCTGCTCAAGCCGTATTGGCGTCGGCTGGCGGGGCCAGGCTGGCCCACAGGTGGGCCGCCGCCATCGTACGGTGCGGTTGATACTGTTGCAAGATCCGCTCGGTGCGGAGAATATCCGGCTTCTGCTCTTCGCCGAGCAGGCGCTGCAATGCGGCGCGGATCGCCACGTCGCCGTGCAGCGAGCAGTCGGCATGGCCGTAGCCGCGCAGCAGGCCATAGTTGACCGTCCACGGGCCGATGCCCTTGATCGCCAGCAGCCGCTGGCTGATCTGCGCGATGTCATTGTCCGCGCCGGTCGCGAGATCGAGTTCGCCGCTGGCGACCAGGCCGGAAAAGCGCTGCAGCGTTTCGGCTTTCGCGCGCGAAAACTTGCGGGACGTAAATTCTTCGATGGCGATGCGGGCGGTGTCGGGCGCCTCGGGGTAGCACCACAGGCCGCCCGAATGCCGGCGTCCGGCCAGCAGGATGAACGTGCGCCGCAGTGCGATCGCAAAGGGCAGGTTGATCTGCTGGCCGATGATCGCCCATGTCAGCGCTTCGAACACCGTGGCCGATTGCACGATGCGCAGGCCCGGCTGGCACCGCACGAGGGGGCCGAACAGGGGATCGGCGGCGGCAAACGCGCAGAATGGGTCCGGGTCGATGCGCAGGCCGAGGATGCTCAGCAACGCGTCGTCGATGTGCCGTTCCAGTGCCGGTGACGAGACGCCATCGATTTCCGCCACGCAGGCGGCCGAGGCCGGCGTAAAGCGGATCGCCAGCACCACCGGCACGCCATCGAGCATGACGCCCTTGCGCAGCGAGTCCGGCCCGACATGTTCCGCGATGCCCTGCTCGTCGCGGCGATGGAAGGCGAGCACATCGCGCACGCGGTAGCCCGCCGGCAGCGGCAGCGTGCGTTCCAGCTTCATGCCGGCTTGCCCTTGCGCGCGGCAAAGGCCGGCCGGTAGCCGGTAACGAACGCCGTGCCCAGGAGGACGACGGCCGCGCCGGCGATCGTATACCAGCCCACCACTTCGCGCAGGAACAGCGCGCCCCACAGGATGCCGAACAGGGGGCTGAGGAAGGTGACGGTCAGCGCGGACGTGGCGCCCACGTCGCGGATCAGCCCGTAGTACAGCAGGTAGGCGACGCCGCTGCACACCACGCCGAGCGCCAGCGCGGCGGCCATGATGCCGGTGGTGGGAGTGCCGGGCGCGGGAAAGAACAGCAGCGACGGCAGTACCATCAGCGCCGCCGTCCACATGCTGCCGTGCGCGTTCGCGAACGGCTCCACGGTCGGTGCGGCCCTGGCATACGTGCTGGCGATGCCGTAATTGAACGATGCGAACAGCGCGGCGGCGATGGCCAGCCCGGCGCCCTCGCGCGAACTGACATGGTCGAAGCCGACCAGCAGCGCCACGCCGGCGGTCCCCAACGCGATCCCCAGCAGTACCCGCGCGCTCACCATTTGCCGCTGCCATACCGCGCCGATCAGCGCGCCCCACATCGGCGCCGTGGCATTGAGCACGGCCAGCACCGAGGCCGACAGTGTCTTCGCCGCCCAGGCGAACAGCAGGAACGGCAGCGCCGAATTGAAAAAGCCCAGCACCATGTAGTGCTTCCAGTGGCGGCGCCAGTCAAGCGGCTTTTTCATCGCCAGCGCGATCGCCGCCAGGAACAGCGCGGCAAACACGACGCGGTATTCGATCAACAGCGCCGGGCCCAGCACGGGCGCCGCGATGCGCATGAACAGGAAGGAGCCGCCCCAGATGGCGGCAAGCAGGATCAGGCGGAAGAGGTTGGCGGTGGACATGAGGCGTATCGTTATTGTTCAACCACGGGCTTGGCCGTGGTGATGATTGTCGCCGCAATGGTGGCAGTTATGCCAGCTGGATCTTGCTGTCGAATTCGGCCAGGCAGGCGTTGGTGCCGGGCGCCTCCAGGGCGGCGGCGTGGTTCACCTGCAGCGCCGGCGGCACGCCGTTCTTCACCGCCGTCATCTCGGCCAGGATCGAGATCGCGATCTCCGATGGCATCTTGCTGCCGATGTACAGGCCGATAGGCCCGTGCAGGCGTTCCAGTTGCGCTGCCGTCAGGTCGAATTCCAGCAGCCGTTCGCGCCGCTTCGCATTGTTGGCGCGCGAGCCGATGGCGCCCACGTAGAACGCGTCCGACTTCAGCGCTTCCATCAGCGCCAGGTCGTCCAGCTTCGGGTCGTGGGTCAGCGCGATCACGGCGCTGCGCCGGTCCAGCTTCATTTCGATCACCAGGTCGTCCGGCATGGCATGGACCAGGCGCACCTCCGGCAGCGCCCAGCCGGCGCGGTACTCCTCGCGCGGGTCGCAGACGGTGACGTGGTAATCCATCGCCGTGGCGATCTGCGCGACGAAGCGCGACAGTTGCCCGGCGCCGATGATCAGCAGCCGCCAGCGCGGGCCGTGCTGGGTGACCAGTTCATCGTCGGTGCGCGTCAGCACGTTGCCGGCCACGGCCCTGTCGAGCCGCACGGCGCCGGTGCGCAGATCGAGCCGGCGCTCCACCAGCTGGTGCTGTTCCAGCCGCTCCAGCAGTTCCGCGATGCGGCTGCCGGCCGACAGCGGTTCGAGCGCCAGTTCGATGGTGCCGCCGCACGGCAGCCCGAAACGGTGCGCTTCATCGGCGGTGATGCCGTAGCTGACGATTTCCGGCAGTTGCCGCGTGATGCCTTCGCGCCGCACGCGGTCGATCAGGTCGTCCTCGATGCAGCCGCCGGACACGGAGCCGACGACGCGGCCGTCGTCGCAGATGGCGAGCAGGGCGCCGACCGGGCGGGGGCTCGAGCCCCATGTGCGGATGACGGTGACCAGTTCGCAGCGGTGCCCCGCGGCAATCCAGGCGGCGCTGGTTTTGAGTACTTCGAGATCGATGCTGTCCATGGCCGGACTATACTACGGTGCGGTTTTTGCCGCTGCCGCCCTGGCAACAGTGCCTTTTCCACATACCGCATTCATCGCCACGGCATAGCGGGTGCCCGGTTCCACCTGTTCGGCGTCGAACGCCTCGAACTTGTAGGTGCCGACCGCTTCGCCCTTCGCCATGGGCTCGGGATAGAACGACTGTGTTTGCAGCGTCACGCTGCGCTCGTTGCAGTCGTACAGGTGCAGCGCCTTGACGGAGAGATACTGCTTGCCGTCCGGCGCCGTCTGCGGCTTGGCGAACGATTCGAGCGTCCAGGCACGGCGGCCGCCTTCGCCGTTTTTCCCGTCGCCTTTGCGGACGGATGCCTTGTCGATGAACACGCGGCTGTCCTTCGTGCTGCCGGCCTTTGTCCAGGTCACCGCATGTGCCAGCGGCGGCAGCGCGCACAGCACGAAGACCGCGGCACGCAGCATCACGGCACCAGCGGCTTCTTGGCGGATTGCTTGGCCTTGATATCGGCCACCACCTTGTCGATCGCGGTTAGCCGCGGCGCCAGGTTCGGATGCACCGCCATGTAACCGTTCGGCACGGAAGCGGGATACTGCGCCGCGAGCCGCTGCCAGAATGCCTTGTAGCGCTCGACCCCGTAGCCGGCGCGCGCCAGCATGTACAGTGCCAGCGTATCGGCCGATACCTCCAGGTTGGCCGGCAGTGGCTTGACGTTGCCGGCGCCGGCCAGCTGGGCCTGGTCCGGCTGCACGCGCGTAACGTTGTCGATGATGGCCGCCACGGCGCCCGTGTTGCGCGTGACCGCGGTGTGGCCGAGCACATTGTGCGCGATGTCCTTGGCCAGCACGTAGGCCAGCGCTTCGTCGCTGCCGGCAAAGGCGATCATGCCGCGCGTGACCGCGATGCGGCCGCCGTCGGCGTGGGAATTGACGTTGTCGGCATTGGCCAGGTCGACGCGCATCGCGCACGCGCGCGTGACGGGCACCTTCAATACCTGGTTCTGGCCGTTGCGGCCGATCGTCATCGACAGCTGGGTGCGGCCCGAGACGAGCGGCGCGAACACCCCGGCCGCGGCGGTTTCGGCACCCGGGCCGGTCGGCAGCGCCTTGCCGTCCGCGGCCACGAGTATGTCGCCCTTGCGCAGGCCGGCACGCGCGGCGCCGCTGCCGGCCAGCACGCCGGAGACGCGCAACGCATCGTCGTAGCCCAGCACGGCGCTGGCGGCATCGGCGTATTCGCCCGGATACGACCACTTGTTTTTCGCGGTGAACCCCAGCAGGCCGCGCGCCGCGGTGCGGCACAGGTCGACGTTATTGATCAGCAATGGCGCGGCCACGCGGTACAGTCGGTCCTGCTGCGTGACGATGGCATCGAGCGCGGTGCGTGCCGCCTGCATGCGGGGCGTGACGACCGGCGCCTCCGCGGCGGGCGGCGGCTGGACGGTAACGGGGGAAGTGGGCTGGAGCGGCGTGGTGGAGCAGGCCGACAACAGCAGGGCTGCCGCTGCGGCTGCCAAAGCCGGCCGCGTGATGCGCGTGGAACGCGAAGTCCCGTATGCATCGGCCTGAGAGGTGCCACATGGAATTGCAGAAATGCTTGCAAACGAGGTTGCAAATGCGGTTGCAGATGCGGTTGCATCCCCGGTACTGCGTGGTGCGGCGGTTCCTGCCATAGTTCCTTCCCGATCGATTCTCAATGCTTGCCGGTGCTGCCGAAGCCTCCTTCGCCCCGTTCGCTCGCACCGAATTCCTCCACCACGCTGAAACCCACCTGCAGCACGGGCACGACGACCAGCTGGGCCAGGCGCTCCATCGGTTGCAGCGTGAAAGCGTTCTGGCCCCGGTTCCACGTCGAGACCATCAGCGGGCCCTGGTAATCGGAGTCGATCAAGCCTACCAGATTCCCCAGAACAATGCCGTTCTTGTGGCCCATGCCGCTGCGCGGCAGGATCATCGCCGCATAGGCGGGATCGCCGATGTGGATGGCCAGGCCGGTCGGCACCAGCACGGTCTGGCCAGGCTCGATGGTGATCGGTGCGTCGATGCAGGCGCGCAGGTCGAGGCCGGCGCTGCCGGGCGTGGCATAGGCCGGCAGCAGGTCCTGCATGCGCGGGTCGAGGATTTTTACGTCGATGGTTTTCATTATTGGAACAGCGAGTGCTTGTTGGTGCGTTTCGAGATTTCGGAGATCAGCTGGCGTGCCAGCGTCAGCTTGGGGGCCTGCGGCAGGATCGTGTGGCCGTGCTCGTCGAACAGCACGATCGTGTTATCGTCCGCGCCGAACGTGTGGTGGCCGATATTGCCGACCAACAGGGGGATACCCTTGCGCTCGCGCTTGGCAGCGCCGTACTCGAGCAGGTTTTCCGATTCGGCCGCGAAGCCCACGCAGTACGGATGGCCGGCCAGCGTGGTGCGGGCGGCGATCGTGGCGAGGATATCGGGGTTCTGTTCGAACCGCAGTTCGGGGCCTTTCGCGCCTTCCGCGCCCCCGTCGGTCTTCTTGACCTTCTGCGCGCTGGGGTTGGCGACGCGCCAGTCCGCCACCGCGGCCACCGCGATGAATACATGCTGCCCGTCGATGGCGCGGTTCACGGCGTCCATCATCTGCTGCGCGCTTTGCACGTCGATGCGGGTGACGCCGTAAGGCGTCGGCAGCGCGGTCGGGCCGGAGATCAGCGTGACCTCGGCACCGGCTTCGCGCGCGGCGCGCGCCACCGCATAGCCCATCTTCCCGGACGACAGGTTGGTGATGCCGCGCACCGGATCGATGGCCTCGAACGTGGGGCCGGCCGTGATCAGGATGCGCTTGCCGGCCATGAGCTTCGGCTGGAATGCCGACACGATCTCGTCGAGCAGCTGCTGCGGTTCCAGCATGCGGCCCATGCCCGTTTCGCCGCAGGCCTGTTCGCCGGCCGCCGGTCCGAGGATGCCGATGCCGTCGTCGCGCAGCTGCTCCACGTTGCGCCGGGTGGCGGGATTGGTCCACATCTCCACGTTCATCGCCGGCGCCACCAGCAGCGGCACATGGCGCGGGCGCGCCACGCACATCGTCGACAGCAGGTCGTCGCAGGCGCCGTGCGCCAGCTTGCGGATGAAGTCGGCGGAGCAGGGCGCGATGACGATCGCATCCGCGTCGCGCGTGACGTCGATGTGCGCCATGTTGTTGTTCACGCGCGGGTCCCACTGGTCCGTGTAGACAGGCTTGCCGGACAGCGCCTGCATCGTCACCGGGGTGATGAAGTGGGTGGCGGCGTCCGTCATCACCACCTGCACCGAGGCGCCTTCCTTCGTCAGCGCGCGGCACAGTTCCGCCGCCTTGTAGCAGGCCACGCCGCCCGACAGGGCGAGGACGATCTTCTTGCCGGTCAGTTCCATGCTGCTCCCGTTGGTTTGGCGTGCATCGCTTTGCCCGCTTACTTGTTCACGCGCCGCAGCTCATCGAGGATGAGCAGCCCGGCGCCGATGCAGATCGCGGTATCGGCCACGTTGAAGGCCGGGAAGTGGCCGATGCCGCGCCAGTGGAAATCGAGGAAATCGATCACGTGGCCATGCACCATGCGGTCGATCACGTTGCCGACCGCGCCGCCCAGGATCAGCGACATGGACCAGCAGAACAGCTTCTGTGCCGCATGCTTGCGCAGCAGGTAGACGATGAACAGTGCCGCGCCGACGCCGATGCCGGTGAAGAAATAGCGCTGCCAGCCGCCCTGATCGGACAGGAAGCTGAACGCCGCGCCCTTGTTATACAACAGCACCAGGTTGAAGAAGCTGGTGATGACCAGCTCCTCGCCGTAATTGAACATCTTTTCGATCGTGATCTTGGTCAGCTGGTCGACCAGGATGATCACCGCGGCGATGCCGAGCCACGGGATCATGCTGCCGCCGGCAGGCTTGCTGGAAAAGGTCTTTTTGGATTTTGCCATTGTTCTTGTCGAGTCGGTGGCCGGGCCGCCGCCACGCCTCTCGAGCGCGGCGGCGGATGCGGGGATCAGGCGAAGCGGCGTGCCTCGCCGGTGCCGAACAGGTTGCTGTAGCAGCGGCCGCACAGCGTTGGATGGTCGGCGTGGCTGCCCACGTCGGCGCGGTAGTGCCAGCAGCGCTCGCACTTCTCGTCCTTCGAGGCCGCCACCGCTACCGCTTCCTCGGCATCGTTCGCCACTTCGACGGCTTTCGCCAGCGACGTGATGAAGACGAACTTCAGGTCGTCGTCGAGGCTGGCCAGGGCCCGGTATTTGTCGCCTGCGGCCCTGATTTCCAGTTCGGCCTGCAGCGACGAGCCGATCGCGCCCGAAGCGCGCAGGTCTTCGAGCTGCTTCATCACCTCGGCGCGCACGGCCAGGATCACCCCGTACTTCGCGAGCAGCGCTTCGGCATCCCCGACGGATGGCAACTGCCAGAACGTCTGCGTGTAGATCGTCTCGTCGCTGGCGGCGTACTGCTCGCCGGCGGCGAACACGGCCCACGCTTCTTCCACCGTGAACGGCAGCACCGGCGCCAGCATGCGCAGCAGGCTTTGCGTGATGTGCCACAGCACGGTCTGCGCCGAGCGGCGGGCCCGGGAATCGACGGCGGTGGTGTACAGGCGGTCCTTCAGGATATCGAGGTAGAAGCCGCCCAGGTCTTCCGAGCAGTAGTTCTGCAGCTTGCTCACCACCGGCTGGAACTCGTACTGTTCATAATGCTTCTCGACCGATGCCTGCAGCACGGCCAGGTTGGCCAGCGCGTAGCGGTCCGTCTCCAGCAGCTCGGCGACCGGTACGGCGTTCGCCTTCGGGTCGAAGTCCGACGTGTTCGCCAGCAGGAAGCGCAGCGTGTTGCGCAGGCGGCGGTACGATTCCGTCACGCGCTTGAGGATTTCGTCGGAGATCGACAGCTCGCCGGTATAGTCGGTCGATGCGACCCACAGGCGCAGGATGTCCGCGCCCAGCGTATCGGAGATCTTTTGCGGCGCCAGCGTGTTGCCCAGGGACTTCGACATCTTCTTGCCTTCGCCGTCGACGGTGAAACCGTGCGTCAGCAGCGCCTTGTACGGTGGACGGCCGTTCAGCATCGACGACGTCAGCAGCGACGAGTGGAACCAGCCGCGGTGCTGGTCCGAGCCTTCCAGGTACAGGTCGGCGGGAAAGTGCGACTGTTCCTTGTGCGAGCCGCGCAGCACCGTCTGGTGCGTGACGCCGGAGTCGAACCACACGTCCAGCGTGTCCTTGTTCTTCACGTAGTGGGCCGCGTCGTCGCCCAGCAGTTCCTGCGGATCGAGCGCCAGCCAGGCGTCGATGCCGCCCTGTTCGATGCGCTGCGCCACCTGTTCCAGCAGTTCCGCGGTGCGCGGATGCAGTTCGCCCGTTTCCTTGTGCACGAAGAACGCCATCGGCACGCCCCACTGGCGCTGGCGCGACAGGGTCCAGTCCGGGCGGTTGGCGATCATGCCGTGCAGGCGCGCCTTGCCCCAGTCGGGGAAGAACTGCGTGTCGGCGATGCCTTCGAGCGCCGTTTCGCGCAGCGTGGAGCCGCCATCGATCGGCTGCACGTCCATGCCGGCGAACCATTGCGACGTCGCGCGGTAGACGATCGGCGTCTTGTGGCGCCAGCAGTGCATGTAGCTGTGGTCGAACATCTTCAGTTCGAACAGCGCGCCCGCTTCGCGCAGCGCTTCGCAGATCGGCTTCGAGGCTTCCCAGATCGTCAGGCCGCCGAACAGCGGCAGCGTGGACACGTATTTGCCGTCGCCCATCACCGGGGTCAGGATCTCGTCATCCTTCATGCCATGCTGGCGGCACGACACGAAGTCTTCCAGGCCGTAGGCCGGCGCCGAGTGCACGATGCCGGTGCCGCTGTCGGTCGTCACGTAGTCGGCCAGGTACATCGGCGAATAGCGGTCGTAGAACGCGTCGCGCGCGTGCAGCGGGTGCCTGAAGCGGATGTTTTCCAGCTGCGCGCCGGTGGTGGTGGCGACGACCTTGCCTTCGAGCTTGAAGCGCAGCAGCGCCGCTTCGACCAGGTCGGCGGCCAGCAGCAGCAGCAGCGGCGATTTTTCACCATTCACGTCGCGCGACGTTTCCACCAGCGCATAGGTCACTTCCGGGTGCACGTTCAGCGCCTGGTTCGACGGGATCGTCCATGGCGTGGTGGTCCAGATGACGACGAAACCATCGCCTGCGGGCAGCGCCGGCAGGCCGAACGCGGCCGCCAGCTTTTCCGGTTCCGCGAACGGGAAGCCCACGTCGATCGCCGGATCGCGCTTGTCCTGGTATTCCACTTCCGCTTCGGCCAGCGCCGAGCCGCAATCGAAGCACCAGTTCACCGGTTTCAGGCCGCGGTACACGTAGCCCTTTTCCAGCAGCTTGCCCAGCGCGCGCAGCTCGTCGGCCTCGTTACCGTAGGCCATCGTCAGGTAGGGGTTGTCCCATTCGCCGAGCACGCCCAGGCGGATGAAGCCGGCACGCTGGCGGTCGATCTGCTCCAGCGCGTAGGCACGCGCCTTGGTCAGCACCTCGGCGGTCGGCAGGTTCTTGCCGTACTGTTTTTCGATCTGGATCTCGATCGGCATGCCGTGGCAATCCCAGCCCGGCACGTACGGCGCGTCGAAGCCGGCCATCGTGCGCGACTTGACGACCATGTCCTTCAGGATCTTGTTGACGGCGTGGCCCAGGTGGATGTCGCCGTTGGCGTACGGCGGACCGTCATGCAGCACGAACATCGGGCGCCCCTTGGCGGCCTTGCGGATGCGCTGGTACACCTTCTTGTCCTGCCATTGCTTCACCCAGTTCGGCTCGCGCTTGGCCAGGTCGCCCCGCATCGGGAACGGCGTTTCGGTCATGTTGACCGCGTATTTGCTCGGGGCCTTGGTGTCGGCCTTTTTTGGTTTTTCGGACATGGTAATTCTTTATGGAGAGATTCGATAAACTGCGTGAGTGTCGCCGGGATGAAAACAGCCGGCACTCAAATTCGGTCGGTGGCGGTCACGGCGCCGCTGCGTTCGCGGAAAAAGGCCCGCGCCAGCGCCGCGTCGCGGTCGATCGCCACGGTCAGGGTCGCCAGGTCGATGAACTTTTCTTCATCGCGGATCTTTTGCAGGAACTCGACTTTCACGCGCCGGCCATAGAGGCTCGCGGCGAAATCGAAGATGTGCACCTCGAGCAGCACGCGGCCGGCGTCTTCCACGGTGGGGCGCACGCCCAGGCTGGCCACGGCCGGCAGCGGTGCGTCGCCGATGCCGTGCACCTGCACGATGAAGATGCCGGACAGGGCGGGGCGGTGCGGCACGCGCAGGTTCAGCGTGGGGTAGCCCAGCGTGCGGCCCAGCTTCTGGCCATGGACCACGTGGCCGGAGATCGAATACGGGTGGCCCAGCAGTTGTTCGGCCTGCGGGAAGTCGCCTTCGGCCAGCGCCGAACGCACCGCCGAGCTGGAGATGCGGGTGGCGCCGTTCATCACGGTGGCCATCGTCTGCACTACGAAGCCGTAGCGTTCGCCGGCCTCGTGCAGCATCTGCACATTGCCGGCGCGCCGGGCGCCGTAGCAGAAGTCGTCGCCGACCATCAGCCACTTCACGTGCAGGCCGTCCACCAGCACGCGCTCGGTGAACTCCTGCGGCGTGAGGGCGGCGAAGCTGTCGGAGAAGTGTTCGACGATGACGCGGTCGATGCCGTTGGCTTCGAGCGAGGCCAGCTTGTCGCGCAGGTTGGCGATGCGGGGCGGCGCCTTTGCCAGGTCTTTCATCTTGTGGGCAAAGAACTCGCGCGGGTGCGGTTCGAACGTCATCACGGCGGCTTCCAGCCCCAGGCGTGACGCGGCGGTGCGGACGTGGGCCAGCAATGCCTGGTGGCCACGGTGGACGCCGTCGAAATTACCGATCGTGAGGGCGCATGGCGCACGGGACGCTGCGTTGGGAAGTCCGCGAAATACCTTCATGGATATGAAATCTTTTGCCTGAACCAGGGATTATACGGCGGTTTTACAAATTCACATGGGAAATGCCGCAGCGCACCAGGCGCGCCACGGCCGGGAATGAAAAAAGCGCCGCCTGCGGGGCAGGACGGCGCTTTCAAATGACAGCAGTGCAAGGAATTACGCGGCGCTGCCTGGATTGTTGATATGCAGCGTCCAGTAACGCGCCAGGTCGGATTCGCCGGCAGTGCCCTTGACGTTCTTCAGCGCGGTCAGCGCCTGCTGCTTCTTGCCGGCGCTGAACAGCGCCACGCCATAGTGCAGCTTCATTTCTTCCGGACGGCGCGCGGTGCCGAATTTCAGCGCCTGGTCCATCAGCGCGATACCCTGGTCGGCCTTGCCCGAGGAAACCAGCGCATAACCCATGTTGAACAGGCCGTCGGCATCCTTGTTCTGGATCAGGGTGGCTTGCTGGGTGGCTTGCGCGGCGGTGTTGTCCGCCAGGGTCTTGTTGGCCAGGTCTTTCAGGCGCTGGTGACGCGCCGCGTCGGTACCGGTGCCCAGGGCGCCTTTCTTGTAGCCCTGGTCGATGATCTTGATCGCCTCAGGCGCGTTGCCGGCCTGCAGTGCCAGCTGGGCCATTTCCATGTACTCGGAAGGCTTGGTCAGCTGGCCCAGCGCCAGGCGCAGGCGCAGCACGTCCAGCCCCAGCGTACGGGAGAAGCCCGGCTTGCCCTGGACGCGGTTCAGCAGGTCGGCCCAGTAACTGGCTTTCGGGTAGCTGCCGGCCAGTTTCTCGATGGTCTGCACGTAGCCCGTCTTGTCGTTCTGCTTCAGCTGGATGTTGGCCAGCATCTGCAGGCTTTCTTCCGACTGCTTGCCTGACTTCAGCGCGGCGGCGGCTTCGTTGTAGCGGCCGCTGATGAAGTAGGTCTGCGTCAGCAGCTGCTGCATCTGCACATTGCCTGGATTGTCCTTCAGCACGCCCTGGATCGCGGTGATCGCTTTCGGGTAATCCTTGGCGCGGTAATGCATACCGGCCAGGCCCTCGTTGAACTTGGCTTTTTCGCCGGCGGACAGGCGGCCGGAAGCGATCAGGGTTTCAAAGGCCTTGATGGCGGTCGGCGTATCGCCGGCGGTCGATGCGGCGGCTGCACGCACGCGCTCGATCTGGTATTTCTCGAATTCGGTCTTGTTGCCGACGGCATCGGCTTCCTTCAGCTTGGCAACTGCTTCCCTTGCCTTGCCGCTGCTGAGCAAACGCTGCGCTTCCTGCAGCGGTTTGCCCACATCGGCACGTACCGTATCGGCAGCATACGCAGCGGGCGCCAGGCCAGCCAGGGGAGCTGCGGCGGTAAAACCGACGGCGGCCATCACCAGGCCGAGATGGGCGAGACGGAACTTGGACATAAGTGAGGTATCTTTCATCAAAAAACAAGAATAGGCAGGATAACCCGCCTATCGTGGAAAATAAAGAGCCGTACTCCTGAGTTTCATATGTTACCCGCACTTACAAAAATCGCGGTACCGAAGTACCGCGATCATGGTCTGCCAGGCAGCGAAACTGTCCAGGGAAAATACTCTTACTGGAACTGCTCGTTGCCGACGAGGCCGATCTTCGTCACGCCCAGGCGCTGGGCCGAAGCCATCACCCCTGCAACGGCGTTGTACTCGACCAGCTTGTTGGGACGCAGGTGCACTTCCGGCTGATCAGCCTGTGCCGCCACGTTCATCAGCTTCTGCTCCAGCGTGGCGCGATCCGGGATGGTCTGGCCATCCCACAGGATCGTACCGTCGAAGTCCACGTCGATCGTCACGACAACCGGTTCCACCGTCGATGGCGGCGGCGTACCGACCGGCATGTTCAGGTTCACCGAGTGGTTGGCCTTCGGAATCGTAATAATCAGCATAATGATCAGCACCAGCATCACGTCGATGAGCGGTGTCATGTTCATTTCCATCATTGGTTCCGGATCCGCATTGGGAGCGGCGCTGCCCGAACCGACATTCATACTCATGGGTGTGTTCCTTATAGAAGACTGCCCGGCCAGCTGCAAGTCAATAAGCCGTCCGGGCAGGGGCCTTACATCTTGTCAGGCGGTTCGGTGATGAAACCAACCTTCTGGATGCCGGCGCGCTGGGTCGTGAAGATCACGCGGCCGATCGACTCGTACTTGACTTCTTTATCGCCACGTACGTGCACTTCGGGTTGCGGAACCTTTACGGCCTCGACCTTCAGAAAATCGAACAACTCATTAGTGTCCGCCATTTTCTTCTGATTCCAGTAGATGTCACCATCCTTGTTGACGACGATGTTGACATTTTCCGGTTTGGTTTGGATAACCTGGTTGGTCTCTTCCGGCAGGGTGATCTTCTGCAGTTTGAGAACGACTGGGCTGGTAATCAGGAAGATGATCAGGAGAACCAACATGATGTCCACGAGGGGCGTCGTGTTGATCTCCGACATTACCTGGTCTTCGCCGCTATCGGAGCCTACGGACATCGACATGGTATTAGCCTACTTTTTTCGGTGCACGAGCAGCGGAGTCAGCGGTGGACATGGCGCCGGAGATCAGCACGGAGTGCACGTCAGCCGAGAACGCACGCACTTCTTCCATTGCCGACTTGTTGCGACGCACCAGCCAGTTGTAGCCCAGAACGGCAGGAACTGCGACTGCCAGACCGAATGCCGTCATGATCAGTGCTTCACCGACCGGACCTGCAACCTTGTCGATCGACGCGTTACCGGTCATACCGATGTTGGTCAGTGCACCGTAAATACCCCAGACGGTACCGAACAGACCGATGAACGGTGCGGTCGAACCCACGGTTGCCAGGAACGACAGGCCATCCTGCAGGCGGGACTGAACTTTGTCCACGGCGCGCTGGATCGACATCGTCACCCAGGTCGACAGGTCGATCTGCTCCAGCAGGGCGCCATCGTGGTGGGCGGAAGCCTTGGTGCCCGATTCGGCGATGAAGCGGAACGGCGAGCCTTCGGCCAGGGTCGTGGTGCCGGCAGCGATCGACGATGCCTTCCAGAACTTGGCGGTAGCTTCACGGGCTTGACGCATGATCTTCATCTGGTCCAGGAACTTGGTGATGATGATGTACCACGAGCCGATCGACATGATCGACATGATGATGATCGTGCCTTTCGGGACCCAGCCCGATTCCCATGCTGCCTTGATGCCGAACGGGTTTTCCACTTCTTCCTTGCCAGCGGCGCCATGCGCGCCAGCATCGGCGGCCGGTGCTGCTGCGGCTGCATCGGCGGCCGGTGCTGCGGCTGCGTCGGCTGCCGGTGCTGCTGCCGCATCCGCTGCCGGCGCTGCAGGCGCATCCGCGGCGGCCGGGGCAGGGGCGTCGGCCATGGCCGGCGCGCTCACCAGGGCAGTTGCTGCGGTCACCGAGAACAGCACAGCGGCCAGTACAGCGGACAAACGGGTATTCTTAAACATGCTTCCTCCAAATTGATAAAAGATCAGTTCGCTGAACGTAACGACAACGAATCTTGCTAAATGAGACTTCGTCTCGGGTTATTCCAGCGTCCAGACGTATTGCATCGACATCCACGCCTGTTCCGGCTTGCCGTCAACCAATGTTGGTTTGAACTTGCACTTGCCGATACCCACCACGGCCGCTTTGTCCAGATCCCTGAAACCACTGGACTTCACGATCTTGGAATCGGCCACGCGACCGTCGACCCCAATCAGGAACGACAAGGTTACCGTGCCCGTTTCTTCGTTACGCAGCGACGACTTCGGCCATTCCGGTTTCGCGCAGGTGCTGAAGTCAGCCACTGCGGGAACACGTACGGACTGGGCCGGAGGTGCTGGAGGTGCCGGCGGTGCCGGTGGTGCCGCCTTCGCCAGCTCGGTCGTTGCCGGCTTTTGCTGGGTGGTGTTGGCGATCACGTTCTGTTGCGGCGGCGGCTGCTGCACATTCACTTCAACTGGCGGAATGAACGGCGGCGGCGGTGCTTTCATTTCCGGCGGCGGAGGTGGGGGAGGCAGCTCCTTCGGTGGCGGTGGAGCGACCTCTTCAATGATCTTGGTTTCAACCGGCTCGATCATTTTAGTGATCATCCGTTTGCCCAAGCCCGACACGATCCCGTAACCAGCGATTATGTGCAAGGCCACCACTACCACGATGCCGGTATAGTTCTTTTTGACCTTCCCGTTATCACTAAAATTCATGCCTGCTTTCTCCAATACCTACTCTACTCGAACCCCAAAATAGCGACACAAAGCTACAGCCGCATCCGGGACGTCGGCGAATTATACATACGAATTCTTCATTGTACATAGAATTTTGGGATCAAAAAACTGGTTAAATTTCATGCCCTTAGCTGCTCCCATGCACCATTCTGGCGCCCGTTTCCGGGCACCCGTGACCAACCCTGTGCAAGTGACCGAAATGGCGCCATGAAGTTTTCCTAATGAGAAAAAAACAAAATTTTCTGTCAGCTTTCCTCCCTTCCGCCAATGAAAAATTTGGTACCGAAACTTGCAAATGCATAACAATGGGAGCGGTACCTTTGCCATCCAAGTATATGCAATTTGCAGGCCGGGCGGCGCACCCGGATGCAAAAAAACCAAGCTTGAAAGTTCACTACATCGGGAGGGGCGGTACGGATGAGAAAAGATGAGGCCGGTCCAGCCGATCTGTCGAGGCGGTCAGACCAGTCTACAGCATTGCGGGCGTATTGGAAGGGAAGTCCGGGAGCCTGGCGAACGCCCCCGGGTCGAATCGGTTCATCAGGGCTTCACGCCAGCCGGCCGCGCTTTTCACGCTTGCATTCCAGCGTGCTGATCAGCTTGCCTTCGGGCGAAACGGTATCGAGGTGCACGTCGAAGCCCCATAGCCGCGCCACGTGCTTGAGCACTTCATGCGCCTGCTGGTTCAACGGCCGGCGGTTGAACTGCGTGTGCCGCAAGGTCAGCGCGCGGTCATCCCGCGTGTTGACCGACCATACCTGGATGTTCGGCTCGCGGTTGCCCAGGTTGTACTGGTCGGCCAGTTGCTGGCGCACGTAGCGGTAGCCCATCTCGTCGTGGATCGCCGAGACGGACAGCTTCTCGTTGCGGTCATCGTCCAGCACCGCGAAGAAGTGGAACTCGCGGATCAGGCGCGGCGATAGGTATTGGGCAATAAAGCTTTCATCTTTGAAATTACGCATCGCGAATTGCAGCGTCTGCTTCCAGTCGCTGCCGGCAATGTCCGGGAACCATTCGCGGTCCTCGGCCGTGGGGTTTTCGCAGATGCGGCGGATATCCGTCATCATCGCGAAGCCCAGCGCGTAAGGGTTAATCCCATTGTAATAGGGACTATGCACCGGCGGCTGGTAGACGACGTTCGTGTGGCTCTTCAGGAATTCCATCATGAAGCCGTTGCCGATCACGCCTTCGTCGTACAGCTGGTTCAGGATCGTGTAATGCCAGAACGTGGCCCAACCTTCGTTCATGACCTGGGTCTGCCGCTGCGGATAGAAGTACTGCGAGATCTTGCGCACGATGCGTACCAGCTCGCGCTGCCATGGCTCCAGCAGCGGCGCGTACTTCTCGATGAAGTACAGCAGGTTCTCCTCCGGTTCGGGCGGGAAGCGGGCGGGCGCCTGGGCGACGGCTTCTTCCTCGGGCCGCTTCGGCAGCGTGCGCCACAGCTCGTTGAGCTGCGATTGCAGGTAGGCTTCGCGTTCCTTCTGGCGCGCCTGTTCCTGCGCCAGCGACAGCTTGGCCGGCCGCTTGTAACGATCGACACCGTAGTTCTGGATCGCGTGGCACGAGTCGATCAGCAGTTCGACCGCGTCGATGCCGTGCCGCTGTTCGCACTCGGCAATGTAATTCTTGGCGAACACCATGTAATCGACGATCGCTTCGGCATCGGTCCACGTGCGGAACAGGTAATTACCCTTGAAGAAGGAATTGTGGCCATATGCCGCGTGCGCGATCACCAGCGCCTGCATCGTCAGGCTGTTTTCCTCCATCAGGTAGGCGATGCAGGGATTGCTGTTGATGACGATCTCGTAAGCAAGGCCCATCTGCCCGCGCTTGTAGCCCTTCTCGGTGGACAGGAAGTGCTTGCCGAACGACCAGTGGTTGTACGACACGGGCATGCCGACGGATGTATACGCATCCATCATCTGCTCGGCCGTGATGATTTCCAGCTGGTTCGGATACGTGTCCAGGCCGAAGCCCTGCGCCACGCGCTTGATTTCCTCGTGCGCCTGTTCGATCAGCTCGAACGTCCATTCCGACTGTTCCGGCAGCGCGCGCGGATGGGGCGGTCGTTTCGTCATCTCGTTCATCTTATTTGGGCTGCTTCTTGAACAGTTCGCGGAACACCGGATAGATATCGGCCGGCGTGACAATTTTCTGCATGGCGAAGTGCTGGTGGAGATCCGGCACCTGCGCATACTGCTCCCACAGGTTCTGTGGCGGACCGTCGGTGATTTCCACATACGTGTAGTACTGCACCTTCGGCATGATCGTGTTGACGAGCAGTTGCCGGCACAGCACCGAATCGTTGTCCCAGTTGTCGCCGTCCGAGGCCTGGGCCACGTAGCTGTTCCATTGGCCGGCGCCGTAGCGCTCGTCGATGACCTTGTTGAGCAGGTTCAGTGCCGACGAGACCACCGTGCCGCCCGACTCGCGCGAATGGAAGAACTCGTGCTCGTCGACTTCGGCCGCCGCCGTGTGGTGGCGGATGAAGACGACTTCGATCTTGTCGTATACCCGTTTCAGGAACAGGTACAGCAGGATGAAGAAGCGTTTCGCGGTGTCCTTGCGCCCCTCGTCCATCGAGCCGGACACGTCCATGATGCAGAACATCACGGCCTGCGTCATCGGCTTCGGGATCTTGATGCGGTTGCTGTAGCGCAGGTCGAACGGGTCGATATAGGGGATCGCCAGCAGCCTGGTATGCAGGTGATGGATTTTCTTCTTCAGCTCGACGACGCGGAAGTCGTCCAGCGGCACGTCGGCCAGCAGCAGCGTTTCCAGCTCCAGCTCGGCTTCGGCCAGCGCCTTGCGCGACGGGCCGCCGACGGCAATGCGCCGCCCCAATGCGCCGCGCAGCGAGCGCAGCACGTGGATGTTGCTGGGCGTGCCGGACACGGTATAGCCGGCGCGCTGGCTCTTGAAATCGGTGGTGGCCGTCAGCTGCGTCTTGACGAGGTTCGGCAGTTCGAGGTCTTCAAAGAAATAATTCATGAATTCCTCGCGCGACAGCTCGAAGATGAAGTCATCCTCGGAAGTCTGGTCGCTGTTGCCCGCCTTGCCGCGGCCGGAGCCGCCGCCGCCCTTGGGCCGGGCGATCTGGTCGCCCTTCTGGTATTCCTGGTTGCCGGGATTGACAACTTCCCACACGCCGCCATGGGCATGTCCGAAGGAGGGCTCGTTCACGTCCTTGACGGGAATCGAAACCTTCTCGCCATTTTCGATGTCGGTGATCGAACGGCCCTTGATGGCACGCCCGACGGCATCCTTGATCTGGCCTTTGTAGCGCCGCAGGAACCGTTCGCGGTTGACCGCGGACTTGTTTTTACCCTGCAAGCGTCGGTCGATGAGGTAACTCAAAAGATTCCTCCTGCGCTGGGGACCGTGCTCCCGCCGGGAGGCGGGAGCACGAAGCCCGATGCTGCTGTGACGGACTCGCTTCCTGAACCTATTATGGCACTGACCGCGTTACGACGACTTCCGCACGCGCAGATACCACTCGCACAGCAGCCGGACCTGCTTGGCGGTGTAGCCTTTTTCCACCATCCGGGCCACGAAGTCGGCGTGCTTGTTCGCATCCTCGGCGCTGGCCTTGGCGTTGAACGAGATGACCGGCAGCAGTTCCTCGGTGTTCGAGAACATTTTCTTCTCGATCACCGTGCGGAATTTCTCGTAGGACGTCCAGGCCGGGTTCTTGCCGCCGTTGTTGGCGCGGGCGCGCAGGCCGAAGTTGACGATCTCGTTGCGGAAATCCTTCGGATTGCTGATGCCGGCCGGCTTCTCGATCTTTTCCAGCTCGGCATTGAGCGATTCGCGGTCGAAGCTTTCGCCGGTGTCCGGATCGCGGTATTCCTGGTCCTGGATCCAGAAGTCGGCGAACGTCACGTAGCGGTCGAAGATGTTCTGGCCGTATTCCGAATAGCTCTCCAGGTAGGCGGTCTGGATTTCCTTGCCGATGAAGTCCACGTAGCGCTGCGCCAGGTGCTCCTTGATGAAGGAGAAGTACTTCTGTTCCGTCTCCGGCGGGAACTGCTCGCGCTCGACCTGCTGCTCGAGCACGTACAGCAGGTGGACCGGGTTGGCCGCCACTTCCGTCGAGTCGAAGTTGAACACCTTCGACAGGATCTTGAACGCGAAGCGGGTCGACAGGCCGTTCATGCCTTCGTCCACGCCCGCGTAGTCGACATATTCGTGGATCGATTTCGCCTTCGGATCGGTATCCTTCAGGTTCTCGCCATCGTAGACCAGCATTTTCGAGAAGACCGACGAGTTTTCCGGCTCCTTCAGGCGCGACAGGATCGCGAACTGCGACATCATCCGCAGCGTGCCCGGCGCGCAGGGCGCCTCGGCCAGCGACGAGTTGCGCAACAGCTTATCGTAGATCTTCACCTCGTCGGACACGCGCAGGCAGTACGGCACCTTGACGATATAGATACGGTCGAGGAACGCCTCGTTGTTGCGGTTGTTGCGGAAGGTCTTCCACTCCGATTCGTTCGAGTGGGCCAGCACCACGCCATCGAACGGGATCGCGCCGAAGCCTTCGGTACCTTTGTAGTTGCCTTCCTGCGTGGCGGTCAGCAGCGGGTGCAGTACCTTGATCGGCGCCTTGAACATCTCCACGAATTCCATCAGGCCCTGGTTGGCCAGGCACAGGCCGCCGGAATAGCTGTAGGCGTCCGGATCGTCCTGCGCGTAATCCTCGAGCTTGCGGATGTCGACCTTGCCGACCAGCGAGGAAATATCCTGGTTGTTTTCGTCGCCCGGTTCGGTTTTCGAGATGGCGATCTGCTTCAGGATCGACGGATAGCGCTTGACCACGCGGAACTGGTTGATGTCGCCGTTGTATTCGTGCAGCCGCTTCACCGCCCATGGGCTGGGAATGCTGCGCAGGTAGCGGCGCGGAATGCCGTAGTCCTCCTCCAGGATCACGCCATCCTCCGCCTCGTTGAACAGGCCGAGCGGCGATTCATTGACGGGCGAACCCTTCAGGCAATAGAACGGCACCTGTTCCATCAGCGATTTCAGCTTCTCCGCGATCGACGACTTGCCGCCGCCTACCGGCCCCAGCAGATACAGGATCTGCTTGCGCTCCTCGAGGCCCTGGGCCGCGTGGCGGAAGTAGGACACCACCTGCTCGATCACTTCCTCCATGCCGTAGAACTCGCGGAAGGCGGGATAGATCTTGATGACCTTGTTGGCGAAGATCCGGGACAGCCGGGTATCGTTGCGCGTGTCGACCAGCGTCGGCTCGCCGATCGCGGCGAGCATCCGCTCCGCCGCGCTGGCGTAGGTCAGGTGATCCTTCTTGCATAACTGGAGATATTCGGAAAGGGACATTTCCTCTTCCCGGGTGCGCTCGTACCGTGCTGCGTAAGTGTCAAAGATCGTCATGTGCGTGTCCTCTGATGTAAACCTACAAGTTACGGCAAACCCGCCATCGCTGCCGCGTCGCCATCGGTGGGATGCGCGCGGCGGTACTGCAGGTTTCCCTTACTGTGGTCGGCAGTCGTCATGCAAGGCTGTCGGCCTGATCCTGTGTGATGCTCCTTGATTGTCATGGTTGCCCCCGGCTTCTGGCATTGGGGCGCGTTGCGCGCACCGGTGAGCCGGGTTTTTTATGTGCCGTGCTGTGGAAAGATGCCGGCTTGTGTGTGCGTCGAAACGCATCTTGCGATTGTGAAATTCGCTTGAGTCGATTATTGCGCTAATGGTGCGGGAAGTCAAAATATTATCCGGCATCGTCCATTCCATCTTCCAGGGCTTCGCTCCGCAAGGAAGTACCCGGCACGCCAGGCACCGTCCACAGCACTGTTGCCAATTTCCTCATGCTTTACATCACAGTAGCATGGTTGTTCAAGCTGTGCTGAGCATGATGCAAACCGTGCGACAGGGCACAGACTCAAAAAAGATTTGATCTTGCGCTAAGATGCGCTTTATCAGCTACAAAGGAACCGAATGAATACTCAAATCAGGCACATCGTGCAAAACATGCCCAAGGCGGAACTGCACATTCACATCGAAGGCTCGCTGGAACCGGAATTGATTTTCGCGCTCGCGCAGCGCAATGGCGTGCAGCTTTCCTATCCTTCCGTCGACGCTTTGCGCGCCGCTTATGCGTTCACCGACCTGCAATCGTTCCTCGACATTTATTATGCCGGTGCGAGTGTGCTGTTGAAGGAACAGGATTTCTACGACATGACGGCGGCCTACCTGGCGCGTGCCAAGGCCGACCATGTGCGCCACACCGAGATCTTCTTCGACCCGCAGACGCATACCTCGCGCGGCGTGCCGATCGGCGACGTGATCAACGGCATCCACCGCGCCTGCGCGGACAGCGACGTGTCGGCCACGCTGATCCTGTGCTTCCTGCGGCACCTGTCCGAGGAAGACGCGCTTGCCACGCTCGAGGCCGCGCTGCCATACCGCGACAGGTTCATCGGCGTGGGCCTCGATTCTTCCGAAGTGGGCCACCCGCCGGAAAAATTCACGCGCGTGTTCGCGCGCGCCCGCGAGCTGGGCCTGCACCTGGTGGCGCACGCCGGCGAGGAAGGGCCGCCGGAATACATCTGGTCGGCGCTGGACGTGCTGCATGTGGAACGCATCGACCACGGCGTGCGCTGCCTGGAAGACGCCGTGCTGACGCGCCGCCTGGCCGCCGAGAAGATCGCGCTGACCGTGTGCCCGCTGTCGAACATCAAGCTGCGCGTGTTCGACCACATGAGCGAACATAACCTGCTCACGCTGCTCGACGCCGGCCTGGTGGTGACGATCAATTCGGACGACCCCGCCTACTTCGGCGGCTACCTGAACGAGAATTACCTGGCCACGTTCGACTCGCTGCCGCTGGGCCTGCAGCACGCGCATGAACTGGCGAAGAACGGCTTTGCCGCATCGTTCCTGCCGGCCGAACAGAAGCAGAAGTTCCTCGCCGAAGTGGATGCGTATTTCGCGGCGTTCGACGTGGTCTGACGCTTCGGCGCGCGGCCGTTTCGACGCCGGCTGCGAAAACCGGTGTCGGACACCAGAGTGCCGGTGTCCGACACCAATCCTCACGCGGTACGGATTTTCCTGCTGAAAGAACCATGTTCCTCCAAGCCCTCCGCATGACCGCGCGCGACTGGCGCGCCGGCCAGTTGCGCTTCCTGCTGGTCGCGCTGATCGTTGCCGTCGCCGCGCTGTCGTCGGCCGGTTTCTTCATCGACCGGCTGCGTGCCGGCCTGAATCGCGATGCGCACCAGCTGCTCGGCGCCGATCTCGTGATCGCCGGCGACCAGCAGATGTCCGCCGCGTGGCGCACCGAGGCGGCGCGCCGCGGCCTGGTGCTGGCCGACACGGCCGTGTTCCCCAGCATGGCCCAGGCGGGGGAGGGCGAGGCGGCGCAGTCGGTGCTGGCCTCGCTGAAGGCCGTCAGCCCCGGTTATCCGCTGCGTGGCCGCGTCAAGGTGACGACCGACCAGGACCTGGCCAACGACAGCGTCGGCACGCCCGCGCCGGACATTCCCGAGCCCGGCACGGTATGGATCGACGTGGCCGTGCTGCGCGCGTTGAACGCGAACGTCGGCGACAACCTGCGCCTGGGCGACGCCACGTTCCGCATCGCGCAGCTGATCGCGGCCGAGCCGGACCGCGGTACCGGCTTCCTCAATTTCGCCCCGCGCGTGATGCTGCGGCTCGATGAATTGCCGAAAACCAATCTCGTGCAAACCGGCTCGCGCCTCACGTACCGCCTGCTGGCGGCCGGCCAGGGGCCGGACGGCCGCGCCGCCGTGAACGGCTACAGCGACTGGCTGCGCGCCGAAATCAATGCCGGCAAGGCGCGCAACATCCGCATCGATACACTGGAGGATGGCCGGCCCGAAATGCGCTCCACGCTGGAGCGGGCCGACCAGTTCCTGTCGCTGGTGGGCCTGCTGTCGGCCATGCTGGCCGCCGTGGCGGTGGCCATGGCCGCGCGCCGCTTCATGCTGCGCCATCTCGACGCCTGCGCCATGCTGCGCTGCCTGGGGCTGACCCAGAACCAGGTCACGTCGATCTACCTGATCGAGTTCCTGCTCGTGGGACTGGCCGGCAGCGTGATCGGCGTGCTGGTGGGCTTCGGCAGCCACTTCGTGCTGCTCGAACTGCTGGGCCGCCTGGTGCAGGCGGACCTGCCACCGGTATCGGTCATGCCGGCCCTGCAGGGACTGGCCACCGGCATGCTGCTGCTGGCCGGCTTCGCGCTGCCGCCGATCCTGCAACTGCGCAACGTGCCGCACAACCGCGTGATCCGCCGCGAACAGGCGCCGCCGCAGCCGATGGCACTGGCCACCTACGGCCTCGGTCTTGCAGCGTTCATCGTGCTGCTGCTGTGGCAGGCCGGCGACCTGAAGCTGGCGCTGTACACGGCGCTCGGCTTCACGGGCGCGTTCGGCGTGTTCGCGCTGGCGGGCTACGGCGGCCTGGCGGCGCTGAAATCGCTGCGCACGTCGCTGAAGCACCCGTCGTGGCGCTTCGCCGTCACGTCGCTGCAGCGGCGCCCCGGCGCCACCGTGGTGCAGGTGGTGTCGCTGGCGCTGGGCCTGATGGCGCTGCTGGTGCTGACGATCGTGCGCGACGACCTGATGACATCGTGGCGCAGCGCCACGCCACCGGACGCGCCGAACCACTTCATCATCAACATCCAGCCGGACCAGAAGGCGGAAATCGCCGGCAGGCTGCGCACCGGCGGCGCGTTGGAAGCGCCGCTGTACCCGATGATCCGCGGCCGGCTGACGGCCGTCAACGGCAAGCCGATCACGCCGGCCACCTATCCGGAAGGACGCGCGCGCAACCTGGCCGAGCGCGAATTCAACCTGTCGACAATGGCCGCGATGCCGACGCAGAACCAGCTCACGGCCGGCAAGTGGTTCGACGACGCGCCGGGCAGCGCCGAAGCCTCCGTCGAGGAAGGGCTGGCCAGGACGCTGGGGCTGAAACTGGGCGACACGATGCGCTTCGATATCGCCGGTTCGCCGGTGGAGGCGAAGATCACCAGCCTGCGCAAGCTGGAGTGGGGCTCAATGCGCGTGAACTTCTTCGTCATCATCAACCCGCGCGCGATGGCCGACACGCCGCAGACATGGATCACCGCGTTCCACCTGCCGAAGAAGTCGGCGGCGCTGGGCACGCAACTGTCGCGCGATTACCCGAACCTGACGGTGGTCGACGTGGGCGGCGTGCTGCGCCAGATCCAGTCGGTGCTCGACCAGGTGATCCAGGCCGTGGAATTCCTGTTCGGCTTCACGCTGGCCTCGGGCCTGCTGGTGCTGTACGCGGCGCTGATGGGCTCGCAGGACGAGCGCACCCGCGAATCGGGCCTGCTGCGCGCGCTGGGCGCCACCCGGCGCCAGCTGTCGCGCGCGCAACTGATCGAGTTCCTGCTCGTGGGTTCGCTGGCCGGCATGCTGGCCGCCACCGGTGCCGCGGCGATGGGCTGGGGGCTGGCGAAATACCAGTTCAAGTTCGACTGGGTGTTCAGCCCCACGGCCTGGATGGCCGGGGTGGTGGTGGGGGCCGTGTGCGCGGCCATCGGCGGCTGGCTGGGCCTGCGCAACGTGCTGCGCCAGCCGCCGCTGCAGACGCTGCGGGAAGCGTGACGGGAAGCTGTCAGGCCGCCAGGTAGGTCGCCGCCTGGCGCGCGTTCAGGAACTGTTCGAACGGCGCCGGCGGCGCGGCCAGGTAATGCTCGGGGAAGTCGAACAGCGCCCAGTAATACTTTTCGCGGCCCGCGCACACCTGCGGCGCGCGGCAGTGGCGGTGCCACTCGTCGCCCGCCTCGGTCGAATACATGCCGTCGCCCACGCCAGGGGGAAAGAACGGCAGCACGCGCCGTTCGGAAAGGGCCAGCAGCAGCGAGTGCGGCGCATCGTTGTCGCGTGCCACTTCGTACTGCGCGCACATGCCCTGTTCCGTTTCGATCACCATCAGCTTGGCGCGGCCATACCGGTCCAGGAACAGGATCCCGGCCGGGCCGGGATACAGGTAGTGTTCGACGAAGCCATGCTGGCGGTACAGGTCCTGTACCACGCCGGCCATGGCCTGGCAGCGCAGGAAGCTGAAATCGTGCAGGGCCAGCATGTCCGACAACGTTTGCGCGTAGTCGAGAAAGAACGCGCGCTGCATGTTGCCGATCTCCACTTCGAGGCGGTCGAGCGCATCGTCGTCGCTTTTCTTGATGTAGCGGTCGATCAGGCCGCGGTTGAACGCATCCACCGCGATCTTTTCGTCCGCCGCGCCGGTGAACAGGATTTTCTTGGTCGGCAGGTGCTGCAGCGCCTCGCAGAATTCCACGCCGTTCATCTGCGGCATCGAATAATCGACCACCAGCACCGACGGGATCGTGAAGCGCATCGGCTGCTCGCACACGCGGTGGATGCGGCGCATGTCGACCGCCACGTTGGGCTGGTCCGGCGACTGGTTCAGGCTGTCGAAATCCACGTGCAGCGGCAGGTCTTCGCGCCGGGTACTGCGCGCGAACCAGTCCAGTGCCACCGTCGTGTCATGGAAGGTCTTGCTCGGCAAGAGCGGGTCGAGCTGGAACGATATGCTCTTCAGGAACGAGTCGCTGTCGTCCACCAGCACGACCGTGGTCGGATGGGAAAGAATCGGTAGTCTCATGAGTCACCTGATGGAGGAGTGCTGCGCTGAACCGGGAACTCCAGCACGAAAATCGAATAGGCGTGCTCGCGCGATATGCAACGGATCTCGGCATTCCACGCGCGCATGATCTGCCGGCACAGGGCCAGTCCGATGCCGGTGCCGTTGTGCGCCGGGTAAGCATAGAAGCGCTGGAAGATCAAAGGCAGCCGGCGCGCCGCGATGCCGCACGCCGTGTCGATGAACAGCAGCCGGGGCGTGCGGCGGTTGCCGTCGACCACGATGCGCACCCGGCCCTTGCCGGCGCGGTGTATGGCCTTGAGCGCATTGCGCAGCAAATTGAGGAGGATGACGACGGTCAGCTCGTGCTGGCCGGCAAAGCGGAAATTGCCGCGCACTTCGACCGCCACGGTGCCGCTCTGTTCCGGGCCGGTAAACGGATAGCGGCGCAGTACGGCCTGCACGGCATCCGCCATCGAGACCGTCTCGAACGGCTCGTGGCGCCGCCGCACCGCGTTGGCCGACAGCAGGAACAGGTCGATCAGGTGGTTCATGTGGCGCACTTCGTACTGCACGCGGGACATCGCATCGCGCACATCCTCGGGCTGGCCGGCGGGCAGCGCCTGCAGCATCCGCGTCAGTCCGCGCACGTTGGCATCCATGCTGGCCAGCGGCGTGCGCATCTCGTGCGCCACGGCGCCCAGCCCTTCGCCCAGCCCGGCCATCTTTTCATGCTCCAGCGCGATGCGGGAAAAGCGGGCCAGGCCCAGCAGGGCGATGATCATCCAGTGCACCGGCAACTGCTGCAGCACGGCCTGGGTCAGGATCACGCCGCCCTTGCCCTGCAACGTCACGCACAGGCAGGCGAGCGCCGTTCCCGTCACGTAGCAGCGCAGCGCCAGCCCGGTGGGGAAGTGGAACAGGCCCACCAGCATCACCGTCAGGCACTGCGCCCAGGCACCCGTTGCACCGTTCATCATGAACATGTAGGAGCCGAAGAACGGCAGCAGGAATGTGAGCGCCAGCGCCACATACCGTTGGCACCAGCGCGTGCGGTAGCGCACGACGGCAATGCCGGCCACGCCGATCGCGGTGCCCACCAGCCGCACCGCGGGGCTTTCGTAGGGCTGTGGGAAGACCCACGTGAACAACACGAAATACAAGGGGTGGAGGATGACGCTGAGCCAGCCCAGGACGAGGGCCTGGATGGCCGCACGCTCGCCGCCGCGGTGGCGCCGCACCAGCCGGCCGATGAAACTGCCGGCCGCGCGTTCAAATGCATCGTGACGCATGGCTGTGTGGTAAATGGCTCGAAACAAGCAACCATCTTCCTACCAAACACAGCCATGTTGAGCGGTATCGCAGGCTGAATTGATATGGATCAATCAGCTCACGTGCAGTGCGCTATCATGGCAACCATGACTGAATCACGCACGCTTTACGATACGATCGGCGGCGCAGAAACCTTGCGCGCGATGGTGGACCGTTTCTATGACCTGATGGAGCTCGAACCGGAATTTGCCGGCATCCGCGCCATGCATCCACCGTCCACGGATGGATCGCGCGACAAGCTGTACTGGTTCCTGACCGGCTGGATGGGCGGCCCGGACCTGTACCAGGAACAGTTCGGCCACCCGCGGCTGCGCGCCCGGCACCTGCCGTTCGCGGTCGGCAGCAGTGAGCGCGACCAGTGGCTGCGGGCGATGGCCTGGGCGATGGAGGATGTGGGCATCGCCGAGGACTTGCGCCTGCGGCTGATGGAATCGTTCTACCAGACCGCCGACTGGATGCGCAATAAAGCCGACTGACCCGGCTGACCGACCCGAGACATTGACCCGAGCTGACTGAATCCATGGAAATCTATGCACTGCTGGTGCTTGCCGTCGCGATCCTCGCGGTGCAGGTCGTGATCCTCCTGCGCGGCAACGGTCATCGCGGCGGCGACATCGGCGAACGCCTGGAACGGGTCGAGCGGGAAGTGCGGATGCAACTGCAAGCCACCGCGCAGGCGCAGCGGCAGGAGATGGGCAACCTGTTGGCCCAGTCGCACGCCGCCACCGTCCAGCAGCTCGACGGCATGCGCCGCCAGATCGAGGTGCTGACCGAGTCGAACGCGCGCCGCATGGCCGAGGTGCGCGCAACGCTGGAAACGCGCATCCGCGACCTGCAGACCGACAATGCCGCGCGGCTGGAGGAAATGCGCCAGACCGTCGATGAAAAGCTGCACGCCACGCTGGAATCGCGCCTGACCGAATCGTTCAGGCAGGTCTCGGACCGGCTGGAACGCGTGCACCAGGGGCTGGGCGAGATGCAGCAGCTGGCGCTGGGCGTGGGCGACCTGAAGCGGGTGCTGACCAACGTGAAAACGCGCGGCACATGGGGCGAAGTGCAGCTGGAAATGCTGCTCGAGCAGGTGCTGACGCCAGAGCAGTACGCGAAGAACGTGGAAACGGTGGCCGGCACCAACGCCCGGGTCGAATTCGCGTTGAAACTGCCGGGGCAAAAGGAGGGCGGACCGCCGGTGTGGATGCCGATCGACGCCAAGTTCCCGAAGGAGCAGTACGAGCGCCTGCTGGAAGCGGCCGAGCGCGCCGATGCCGACGGCGTGGCGCTGGCCGGCCGCGAACTGGAACGGGCGGTGCGCGTCGAGGCGAAAACCATCGCCGACAAGTACCTGTGCCCGCCGCAGACGACCGATTTCGCCATCCTGTTCCTGCCGACCGAAGGGCTGTATGCGGAGGTGATGCGCCGCCCCGGCCTGGCGGACGACCTGCAGCGCGTGAACCGCATCAGCATCGCCGGGCCGTCCACGTTGTCGGCATTGCTGAACAGCCTGCAGATGGGCTTCCGCACGCTGGCGCTGGAAAAACGCTCGTCCGAGGTGTGGCAGGTGCTGGGTGCCGTGAAGACGGAGTTCTCCAAGTTCGGCGATGTGCTGGCCGCCACGAAGACCACGCTGGAGCGTGCGGCGAAGAACATCGAATCGGCCGAAGTGCGCAGCCGCCAGATGGCGAAAAAACTCAGGTCCGTCGAGGCGCTGCCGGCCGAGGCGGCGGAACTCCTGCTGGGCCGGCAGATCGAACCCGAGCTCGATATCAGCGAAACGTAATGTAATCGGGCGAAACCCGATCCACTTCCGCAGGAGGCCGCCATGGCGTCTCGTCGCAACAAGGTCGTCAGTGCCCAGGAGGCAGTCGGCAGGATCCGCGATGGCGACACGGTCGCCACCGGCGGCTTCGTCGGCGTGGGCTTCGCCGAAAACATCGCCGTCGCCCTCGAGCGGCGTTTCACTTCCCACGACAGTCCCCGCGACCTGACATTGCTGTATGCGGCCGGGCAGGGCGATGGCCGCGACCGCGGCCTGAACCACTTCGGCCACGCAGGCCTGGTCAAGCGCGTGATCGGCGGCCACTGGGGCCTGGTGCCGAAGCTGCAGCAGCTGGCCATCGACAACCGGATCGAAGCCTACAACCTGCCGCAAGGCGTGATCAGCCAGCTGTTCCGCGACACGGCCGCCGGCAAGCCGGGCCTGCTCACCCACGTGGGCCTCGGCACCTTCGTCGATCCCCGCCACGGCGGCGGCAAGGTGAATGCGCGCACTACGGAAAACCTCGTCGAGCTGATGACGATCGATGGCCGCGAATGGCTGTTCTACAAGGCCATTCCGGTGCACGTGGCGGTGATCCGCGGCACCACGGCCGACAGCGCCGGCAACGTGACGATGGAGCGCGAGGCGCTCACGCTGGAAGCGCTGGCGATCGCGATGGCGGCCCGCAACAGCGGCGGCATCGTGATCGTGCAGGTCGAGCGGCTGGCCGCCTGCGGCACGCTGCCGCCGCGCCAGGTGCGCGTTCCCGGCATCCTGGTCGATTGCGTGGTGGTGGCCGAAAAACCGGAATACCACATGCAGACCTTCGGCACTCCTTACGATCCGGCATTCGCCGGCGAACTGCGCGTGCCGCTCGACCGGATCACGCCGATGCCGCTTTCCGCCCGCAAGGTCATCGCGCGCCGCGCGCTGCTGGAGCTGTCCGACGGCGACGTGGTCAACCTCGGCATCGGCATGCCGGAAGGCGTGGCCGCGGTGGCCGCCGAGGAAGGCATGCTGGACCGCTTCACGCTGACGGCGGAGCCGGGGGTGATCGGCGGCATGCCGGCCGGCGGCCTCGATTTCGGCGCCACCGTCAACCCGGATGCCGTCATCGACCAGCCCTACCAGTTCGACTTCTATGACGGCGGCGGGCTCGACGTGGCGATCCTCGGCCTGGCGCAGGCCGACCGGCAGGGCAACCTGAACGTGAGCAAGTTCGGCCGCAAGCTGGCCGGCGCCGGCGGCTTCATCAACATCAGCCAGAGCGCCCGCAAGGTGGTGTTCATCGGCACGTTCACCGCCGGCGGGCTGGAAGTGGCATTCGGCGAAGGCGGCGTGCAGATCCTGCGCGAAGGCGATGCGCACAAGTTCGTGCAGGAGGTCGAGCACCGCACCTACAGCGGCGCGGTGGCCGTCGAGCGGGGGCAGGAGGCGCTGTTCGTCACCGAGCGGTGCGTGTTCCGGCTCACGCCGCAGGGGCTGGAATTGCGCGAAGTGGCGCCGGGGATCGATGTGGAATGGGATATCCTGGCGCGGATGGATTTCGTGCCGGCGATTGCCGCGGACCTGAAAACGATGGATGCGCGGCTGTTCCACACGGCGTCGATGGGCAGCTTCGACGGGCGCTGACATCACGACAGCGCCTGCGTCCTCATAACTTCAGCCTGATCGTCCAGCGGCGCGACAGGTCGGTGTCGCACTGGAACTGCAGGGTCCGCACATTGTTGGCGGTGCTCACGCCGCCGGCGATCGTCAGGCACTTGTTGGTTTGCACATTCCTGATCTGGTGGATGCCGCTGCCGGTCACGTCGCTGATCCGCCAGGTGCGCGAAGGATGGTCGTCGCAGTCGAACTGCAGCGCCGTCACATTGTCGTCGGTGCTCACGCCGCCGGCGATCGTCGCGCACTTGCCGGTCTTGGCGTTGACCAGCATGACTTCGTTCGTGACGGGTGCCGCATAGGCATCCTGCGGGAGCGCGGCGGCGCAGGCCACGGCGAGCGCCATGGCGCACACGACCGCAAGCCTGCCGCGTGCCCGCCGGGTGCGGGTCATCTCATGGTGGGCAGCGCGGTTCAGCAGTGAATTGCATCCATTCATACCATTCTCCTTTCGCACCTCGCGGGGAGGGGAAACATGAACTTGTCCAGGGGTGCTTTGCGTGCACGGGTGCGTAGAGGGCCGATGAACCAGGTGGCCGTAAGGTATCCGGCGAGCGCAATGCGATATTGCACCCATCGTGCAGGTTACTGTGTCACCGGTTGTCGGAATGGTGTATCGACTGTGTAGCAAGCCGTCACGGCCATGCGGGGCGGCTGCTTGAGCGCAGGAATGTGCCTGGGCGGGATGAGGACATCTGTCGGGATTGGCAGAATGCCGCTGGCGAAAATCCTCGCATTGTCACTGGCCCGCGGCGACTGCATCAGTGGCTGCGGGCGGCAATGATCACCCGGCTACACCAGCCCTTCGAACATCAGCACCTCCACCGCATCCCCCGGGGCCACGTTGCCCTGCTCATCGGACAGCACGACGATGCAATTGGCTTCCGTCATCGAGCGCAGGATGCCGGAACCCTGGGCGCCGGTAAGGCGCACCTCGCGCCTGCCGTCGGCAGCGATACTGACGATCCCGCGCTGGAATTCGGTGCGGCCCGGCTTCTTGCGGATGGCTTCCACCGAGCAGGCCTTCGCCAGCACATCGGCCGGCGCCGCGGCGCCCATCATTTGCAGCAGGGCCGGGCGGGCAAAGAAGTAGAAGGACACCATGACGGCGACCGGGTTGCCGGGCAGGCCGAACAGGAATGCGTCATGCCCGGCCGCGCCGATGCGGCCGAACGCCATCGGCCGGCCGGGGCGCATGCCGATCGTCCAGAACGCCACGTCGCCCAGCCGCGCCATAATGTCGCGGGTGTAGTCGGCGGCGCCGGCCGACACGCCACCGGAGGTGACGATCGCATCGGCGCTCTGGCAGGCATCGCGCAACGCCGCTTCCAGCGCGGCCGGATCGTCCTGCACGATGCCCATGTCCACCAGTTCGCAGCCCAGGCGCGTGAGCATGCCGAACAGCGTATAGCGGTTGCTGTCGTAGACGCAGCCCTGCGCCAGCGGTTCGCCCACCGAGCGCAATTCGTCGCCGGTGGAGAAGAACGCCACGCGCAGGCGCCGCCGCACGGCCACCTCGGCAATGCCGAGCGAGGCGATCAGGCCCAGGTCCGCCGGGCGCACGATCTTGCCGGCGGTGAGCGCCGGATGGCCGGCCATCAGGTCTTCGCCCTTCAGGCGGCGGTTGTCGCCGGCACGCACGCTGCGCGGCGCGATCGTCACGCAGTCGTCCTCGATGCCAGCCGCGTGTTCCTGCGCTAGCACCGTGTCGCAGCCGGCCGGCATCACCGCGCCCGTCATGATGCGCAGGCACTGGCCGGGGCCGGGGTGCAGGCCCGATGGCCGGCCGGCGAAATCGGTGCCGATCACTTTCAGCCGGGTCGGATGATCCGGCGACAGCTGGGCGCCGGCAAACGCAAAGCCGTCCATCGCCGAGTTGTCATGCGCGGGCACGCTGATCGGCGAGATGATGTCTTCGGCCAGTACGCGGCCCAGAGCGGCGCGCAGCGCCACCTTTTCCACGCCGCGCACGGGGCGCACGAAACCGTCGATGACCTGCCGCGCCCGGCGCACCGGCATCGCATGCGGATCGAGCCCGTCGGCGAGGTCCTGCAGGCGTTGCGCGCCGTCCTCGCGCTGCAGCTCTTCCGGCGTGTTGATGTTGCGGAACGCGGCGGCGTCGTTGAACAGCACCTCGGCCACTTTCAGGCCATCGTGCCAGCCACCCATCTTGCGCCCGCTGCGCGCCAGGTAAGCGTCGAGCTGCGGCAGCACCGCCGTTTTCATCAGCGCGAAGACGGGGTGGGGCTGCTTGCGGGCCGCGCCGTCGCCGTCCGCTTCGATCGTCACGGCCAGCGCCACGTCGGCATCCTGCGCCAGCAGGGCTTCGCGCAGGCGCTGCACCAGGTCCTCCGGCAGGAACGGCGAGTCGCACGGCGCCGTGGCCAGCAGCGGCGTGGCGCAGTGGCGCAACCCCGCCTGCAGGCCGGCCAGCGGGCCTTCGAAGCCGGGCAGTTCGTCCGCCAGCACGGTGGCACCCAGTGCCGCGTAGGCTTCCCGGTTGCGGTTGGCGCTGATCGTCACCGCCGCCACTTGCGGGGCGAGGCGCCGCAGCGCGTGCGCCGCCAGCGTTGCGCCGCGAAACGGCTGCAGGCCCTTGTCCACGTTGCCCATGCGGCTGCCGCGGCCCCCTGCGAGCAGCAGGCCGCTGACGTCGTTGTCGTTCAATGTATCCCCCTGCGTTTTTTATCTGCCGCGCATTCTGTCACCACGTATTCAGCCGCCACGCATTGAGCCGCCACGCATTCAGCCACCACGCATTCAGCCACCACGCATTCAGCCACCACGCATTCAGCCACCAATGTACGACATCTCGACCTTCGGCTGCCCGGTGCGCGACAGGCCATCCGTATTAATCGTGCGCAGTTCCGAGTAACGGTCGCCGCGCGCCTGCCACAGGGCGCCGATCGCGGCGGCCAGTTCGCCGTCGCTGTGGCCGCCGCGCAGCAGCGCGCGCAGGTCGTGGCCCCGGGTGGCGAACAGGCACGTGTACAGCTTGCCTTCGGTCGACAGGCGCGCCCGGGTGCAGTCGCTGCAGAATGCCTGCGTGACGCTGGAGATGACGCCGATTTCGCCGCCGCCGTCGGCATAGCGCCAGCGCGCCGCCGTTTCGCCGGTATAGTTCGGGTCGGCCTGCACCAGCGGCAGCTCGGCGCCGATGCGGCGCACGATCTCGGCGGAAGGAATCACATCCTTCATGTTCCAGCCGTTCGAGGCGCCCACGTCCATGAATTCGATGAAGCGCAGGATGTGCGGCGTGCCGTGGAAATGGCGTGCCATCGGCACGATTTCCTGCTCGTTCGTGCCGGCTTTCACCACCATGTTGATCTTGATCGGGCCGAGGCCCGCATCATGGGCGGCATCGATCCCGCGCAGCACGTCGGCGACGGAGAAATCCACGTCGTTCATCGCGCGGAACGTGGCATCGTCGAGCGCATCGAGCGACACCGTCACGCGTTGCAGGCCCGCTTCCTTCAGCGCCCTGGCCTTGCGGGCCAGCAGCGAGCCGTTGGTGGTCAGCGTCAGGTCGAGCGGCTTGCCGTCCACGGTGCGCAGCGCGGCCAGCATCTCGATCAGGCGCTCGATATTCTTGCGCAGCAGCGGCTCGCCGCCCGTCAGGCGGATTTTCTCGACGCCGTGGGCCACGAACTGGCGCGCCACGCGGGTGATTTCCTCGAACGTCAGCAGCGAAGAGTGGGGCAGGTACTGGTAATCCTTGTCGAACACTTCCTTCGGCATGCAGTACACGCAGCGGAAATTGCACCGGTCGGTGATGGAGATACGCAGGTCGCGCAGCGGCCGCGCCAGGCGATCGCGCACCTCGCCGACAGGCGCTTCGATGGCGGAGGGAATTGCCGGCGGCCGGCTGCGGCCGTCGGAGAGCATGATGATCTTTTCGGTCATTACAAAAAACGCATTAACTAATCTGAACTAAATCGTTGATTCCATTGGCGTAATGTAGCACGAGGCCAGCAATCGCACAGGCCGCGAGCAGCTTTGCGGGACCGGCGTGCCAGCGCAGCAGGGCCCAGGCGGCCGCCGCGGCAATTGCCACCGCCGCCCAATCCCAGTTCGCGCCTGCATGAAACACGTGTTCGCCGAAAAAAACGGCCAGGCTGGCGATCACGCCGACCACGGCGGCCGAGATCGCCGTCAGGGGCGCCGTCATCCGGATATTGCCCCGCGTGGCCTCCACCAGCGGCCCGCCGGCCAGGATGAAGATGAACGACGGCACGAACGTGAACCAGGCAGCCACCGCTGCCCCGGCAATGCCGGACGCCGCCGGATTGCCCAGCACCTCGTGTGTCCAGCCGCCCACGAAGCCCACGAACGCGTTCACCATGATCAGCGGGCCGGGCGTGGTTTCGCCCAGCGCCAGGCCGTCCATCATCTGTGCCGGGGTGAGCCAGCCATGGGTTTCCACGCCGCCCTGGTAGACGTATGGCAGTACCGCGTAGGCACCGCCGAACGTCAGCAGCGCCGCTTTGGTGAAGAACCAGCCCATTTGCGCGAGCGGATCGTGCTGCCCGGTGGCGGCCGCCACCACGGCCCAGCTGCCGGCCATGATGGCGATCCCCGCCGCCGATGTGGCCAGCAGCCGGCGCCAGGAGAACAGCGCATGCGGTGGCGTGGGCGTGCCGTCGTCGATCATGGCCGGGCCGTGGCCCGGCACTGCCGGACCGTTGCCCTGTTTGCCATGTGTGAACGCTGCCGGCCGTACGCGGCCGCCAAGCCAGCCCAGCGCCGCGGCGGCCAGCACGATCGCGGGGAAGGGGACGCCCAGCATGATGGCGGCGAATGCGGCGCAGGCAAGGCCGCCCAGCAGGGCGTTCTGGAGCGTGCGTCGGCCGATGCGCCAGGTGGCGGCCAGCACGAGCGCGACCACCGCGGGCTTGATGCCGTACAGCACTGCCGCGATCGCCGGCAAGTGCCCGAAGGCAAGATAGATCCACGCGAGTCCGATCATGATCAGCAGCGAGGGCAGCACGAACAGCACGCCGGCCAGGATGCCGCCGCGCTTGCGGTGCAGCAGCCAGCCGATGTAGACGGCCAGCTGCGTCGCTTCCGGTCCGGGCAGCAGCATGCAGTAGTTCAGCGCATGCAGAAAGCGCTGTTCGGAAATCCAGCGCCGCCTCTCGACCAGCTCGGCGTGCATCATCGCGATCTGGCCGGCGGGGCCGCCAAAGCTGACGAAGCCCAGCTTCAGCCAGTAGCGTAGCGCAACGGATAAGGGGACAGGAGGGCGCATGGCGAAAAAAAGGGAAGCCGAGGCTTCCCTTTTCCAGATCGCTGACAGATCAGCGGCGGGTATCCACCTGCACCAGCGGCTCATCGGCCACCTGTGGCGCCGGCTTGCGGGTGCGGCGCACGCGCACCGGCGCCTCTTCCTGCGCCGCGGCTTCCTGGGCCGCACGCAGCTTGGCCGGGTCGGTCGCGGCCATCTGCAGGCCGGCCGCTTCCAGGATCGACTGCAGATCCTTCGATGCGGCAGGCTTGGCCGGCGCAGCGGCTGGAGCCGGAGCGGCGGCTTCGGCAGGCGTGGCAACCGGCACCGGCTGCGTTGCCACGGCTTCGATGGAAACCGCCTCGGCCGTTGCAATCTCGGCACCAGCCGGGATGACGACGGCGGCTTCGACCACGGGAACCAGGTCCACGTCGGCCGGCTTCGCGGCCGGAGCCGGGGCGAGGTCGGCGGCAGGTGCAGCGGCAGGTTCAGCGGCAGGTTCAGCGGTAATCGCTTCCCGGGCCGCGGCAGGCAGCGGCTCGGCGGCCGGCGCTTCCACGATTTCCGCTTCGGCCGGCTCGATGGCCACCGGTGCGGCTGCGGTTGCTGCATCTGCCGTCACAGGCGGCAACGGCTCCGCGGCCGGCGCTTCGACGATTTCGGCTTCGGCCGGCTCGATGGCCACCGGTGCCACTGCGGTTGCAACGTTCGCAGTGACTGGCGGCAGCGATTCGGCGGCCGGCGCTTCGACGATTTCCGCTTCGGCAGGCTCCACGGCAGCCGGTGCGGATGCCACCGGAGTCGTTTCGGCCACGCCGGCGCCCTGGTCCGCAACAGCGGCGACAGGCGCCCCCTCGACAGCCTCGATCGCGGCGGCGGCGGCAGCCACCGGCTCGACCGGTGCCGGCGCCTGCGGCGCTTTCGGCGTTTCCGCCGAGGCCGCCACTTCTTCGCGGGCAGCCACGTCGGCCTGCTCGATCACCACGGCGTCGGTTGCCTTGAGGATGTCGCCTTCGGCGGTACCGGCGGCGAACTCGTCGCCGGATTCCTCGATGCCTTCGGCGCCTTCGCGCTCGCGGCGGTTACGGTTGCGGCCACCGCGGCGGCGGCGGCGGCGCGGCTCGTCGCCGCCTTCGCCCGCTTCCAGTTCCTCGCCATCCGGACCGATGCCGGCAGCCGGTTTCGCCAGCTCCGGGCTGTCGGACAACGGCGCCGCGGATGGTGCGCTGGCGGCGATGCCGGTGCCGGTGCCGACCGGACCAACGCCGGCCGCGGCCAGCGCCAGTTCATCGGCCTTTGCTTCGGCCGGCTGGGCCCTGGCTTCACGCGGCTCGCGCGGCGGACGCGGCTCGCGGCCTTCGCGCGGCGGACGTTCCGCCCGTTCCGGGCGCTCGGCACGCTCGGCACGCGGCACGGCAACGCCTTCCACGCTTTCCTTGTCGGCTTTTTCCAGGTACTTGTCGGTGGCTTTCTCGACCGAGAATTTCTCGGCAGAGAATTTTTCACCCGGCTTTTCGCCGAACTTTTCCACTTTCTCACGCGGTTCGCGCGGCGGACGGGGCGGACGGGCCGGGCGCGCTTCCGCTGCCGGCTTGGCGGCCTCGTCGCGGACACCCGGTTCGCGGTCTTTCGGGCCACGCGGGCCACGGGCACGCGGGCCACGGCCATTCTTGTCGGCACGGTCAAGCGGTGCAACGGCCGGTTTCGTCACGATCGCCGGCGCAGCCGGCGCCGCCGGTTCGTCGGTCTTGCCGGTGAAGAAGGACACCAGTTTCGAGAAGAAACCTTTTTCGGCCGGGGCAGGTGCCGCGACCGGCGCCGGCGCTGCCGGCTTGGCCGCTTCCGGTGCCGGCGTACGGTCCACGATCGGCGCAGGCTGGCTCGGGGTGATGGTCTTGACCACCGCTTCCTGGCGCGGCTTCTGCTCTTCCTTCTGGCGCTTGGCGAAGCCCATGTCGGTTTCCGCCTGCTCGGCCATCGAATAGCTGGCAGGGGCTTCTTCCAGGCGCGGATCGTCGTGCTTGATGCGCTCGAGCTTGTAGTGCGGCGTATCGAGGTGCTTGTTCGGCACCAGGATCACGGTGATGCGGTGGCGGTTCTCGATCTTGAGCACTTCGCCGCGCTTCTCGTTGAGCAGGAAGGCGGCCACGTCGACCGGCACCTGCACGTGGATCGCGGCGCTGTTTTCCTTCATCGCCTCTTCCTGGATGATGCGCAGCACCTGCAGGGCGGACGATTCGGTGTCGCGTATATGGCCGGTGCCGGAGCAGCGCGGGCACGTCACGTGCGAACCTTCGGACAGCGAAGGGCGCAGGCGCTGGCGCGACAGTTCCATCAGGCCGAAGCGGGAGATCTTGCCCATCTGCACACGTGCACGGTCGTGGTGCAGCGCATCCTTCAGGCGCTGTTCCACTTCGCGCTGGTTCTTCGACACTTCCATGTCGATGAAGTCGATCACGATCAGGCCGCCCAGGTCGCGCAGGCGCAACTGGCGTGCCACTTCCTCGGCCGCTTCGCAGTTGGTATTGAACGCGGTGGTTTCGATGTCGGAACCGCGGGTGGCGCGGGCCGAGTTGACGTCCACGGAAACCAGTGCTTCGGTGTGGTCGATCACGATGGCGCCGCCGGAAGGCAGCGGCACGGTGCGGCTGTACGCCGTTTCGATCTGGTGTTCGATCTGGAAGCGGGAGAACAGCGGCACGTCGTCGCTGTAGCGCTTCACGCGGTGCACCATGTCGGGCATCACGTGGCTCATGAACTGGTGCGCCTGTTCGTAGATCTCGTCCGTGTCGATCAGGATCTCGCCGATATCGGGCTGGTAGTAGTCGCGGATCGCGCGGATCACGAGCGACGATTCCTGGTAGATCAGGAACGCGCCGTTGGCGGACTTGGACGCGCCTTCGATCGCGCGCCACAGCTGCATCAGGTAATTCAGGTCCCACTGCAGTTCATCGACATTGCGGCCGATGCCGGCGGTGCGGGCGATCACGGACATGCCTTGCGGCAGGTCCAGCTTGTCCATCGTTTCGCGCAGTTCCTGGCGTTCCTCGCCTTCCACGCGCCGGGAAACACCACCGCCGCGCGGATTGTTCGGCATCAGCACCAGGTAGCGGCCGGCCAGCGAGATGAACGAGGTCAGGGCGGCGCCCTTGTTGCCGCGTTCTTCCTTCTCCACCTGCACCACGATTTCCTGGCCTTCGCGCAGCGCATCCTTGATGGTGGCGTTGCGCACGTCGCAGCCTTCACGGAAGTAGCTGCGGGCCACCTCCTTGAACGGCAGGAAGCCGTGGCGATCCTCGCCGTAGCTGACGAAGCAGGCTTCCAGCGATGGTTCGATGCGGGTGATCACGCCTTTGTAGATATTGGACTTGCGCTGCTCCCGTCCAGCCGTTTCGATGTCGATGTCGATCAGTTTCTGACCGTCGACAATGGCCACGCGCAGCTCTTCCTGCTGCGTAGCGTTGAACAACATGCGTTTCATTTTTTATTTGACTCCGCGGCCCATGGGCCGAGTTGAGCCGCTCAAGCTCCAGGAACCCGAGCGGCAACCGTACAAGGATATACGCGGAATTAAGGAGGCTGCGGGGAAATGCCTCGTCGTGCGGCAGCGCGCAGGCGCAGCTGCCACAGTGGGCGCATGAGGCTGATCGTCATGCCGAGTTCGCACCACCTGCAACTCATCCTGTCCGGCCCCTGCATGGTGGCGGGGCCGCGGAGAATGCGGGCGTGCGCAAATGGTCGAGCCGGGCATCTTGTGTGGTGCCCGGCGAAAACGGCAAGCGTTATCAGCTCCATCAACCGGCAAGCAACGACTCTGTGCTTGCTTGCCGGATTTATCCTAACGATCCAGCCAATCTAATTCCAGCATCCGTCCACCAACCCGATGACAACATTGGTTGCCACCCTGATCCGTGCCCGGCTGTGCGTATACGTTTATTTCCGCTGAATTTGCATTCCGCGAGGCCAGCGGATGCGCCCCTGTGTAGAATCGTGGTTTTCTTCTTACACTGCAACAGCAGGCCAGCACTACTTTAGTGCTGTATTGCTACGGCGAATTGATTATATATTCAAAATGAAGGACTTAGAGAGATTTTCTGGGAAGCCAATCCAAAAGGGCCGGCCACAAGCCGCGGAGCCTTCCCCCCAAACAGTCCTGCCACAAGCACAATTCGTGACGATCGGCGAAGAAGAGGCCGGTCAGCGTATCGATAACTACCTGTTGCGTATTTGCAAAGGCGTTCCGAAGAGCCACGTCTATCGCATCCTGCGTTCCGGCGAAGTCCGGGTCAACAAGGGCCGCATCGACCAGCTGTATCGCCTGGTGGCCGGCGACATCGTCCGGATTCCCCCGGTACGTATCGCGGAGAAGCCGGACAATGGCGCACCGGCAGCGGAGTTTCCCATCATTTTCGAGGATGCGCACCTGCTCGTCATCGACAAGCCGGCCGGCGTGGCGGTGCATGGCGGTTCCGGCGTGTCGTTCGGCGTGATCGAGCAATTGCGCGCCGCCCGGCCGGACGCGAAGTTCCTGGAACTCGTACACCGGCTGGACCGGGAAACTTCCGGCCTGCTGCTGCTGGCGAAAAAACGCACCGCCCTGACCAACCTGCATGAACAGATGCGCGACGGCGAGACGGACAAGCGCTATCTCGCGCTGGCCACCGGCGACTGGAAAAACAAGCGCCAGCACGTCAAGGCCCCGCTGCACAAGTATACGACGGGCGATGGCGAGCGCCGCGTCGCGGTGAAGGAGGATGGCATGCCGTCGCATACCGTGTTTACACTGCTGAAGAAATTCCCGGAATTCGCCTTGCTGGAGGCCGAACTGAAAACCGGCCGTACGCACCAGATCCGGGTGCATTTGCAGTCCACCGGTTTTCCGATCGCCGGCGACGACAAATATGGCGACTTTGCGCTGAACAAGGCACTGCAAAAACGCAGCGTGCCGTTGAGGCGCATGTTCCTGCACGCGCACCAGATCACGTTCCGCCACCCCGACAGCGGGAAAATCGTCACGCTGAACGCGCCCCTTGCCCCCGAATGCGAAAGATTCTTGGTAAGCTTGGGCCAACCCGATAACTCTGCTCTGCAATAACGGGCATATCAATACACGGAGCCGGCCTGGCCGGAGCACATGGCAAGAAAGCAATTTGACCTGATCGTTTTCGATTGGGACGGCACCCTGATGGACAGTACGGCAACGATCGTGAAAAGCATCCAGTCGGCGGCAAAGGATCTCGGCCTGCCGGTGCCGTCGCGCGAGCGCGCATCGCACGTGATCGGCCTGGGCCTTTCCGAAGCCATGCAGGTGGCGCTCGGTCCGGACGTGGACGCGAAATACTATCCGCGCATGGTGGAGCGCTACCGTTACCACTATCTCACCAAGGATGGGGAACTCACGCTGTTCGACGGCGTGGCGGAAATGCTCACCGAACTGTCGCAGCAGGGCTATTTCCTGGCCGTGGCCACCGGCAAGAGCCGCGTGGGGCTCAATCGCGCACTGGATGCGGCAAAGCTGCTCACCACGTTCCACGCCACGCGCTGCGCGGACGAAACGTTCTCCAAGCCGCACCCGGCCATGCTGCAGGAACTGACCCGCGAGTTGGGCCAGGACCTGCGCCGCACGGTGATGATCGGCGACACCACGCACGACCTGCTGATGGCGCAGAACGCCGGCTCGGCCGGCATCGCCGTGGAGTATGGCGCACACCCGGTCGACCAGCTGCATGCGTGCCGCCCGCTGTTCTCGGCGAAAAACGTGCCCGAGCTGCATGCGTGGCTGGGCGCCAACGCCTGATGGACATGTCCCGGACAGCACCGATACCCACATCGAAGGACGCAGGCAAGCACGGGGGCCGGCCGTGAGCACCGATATCCTGATCTGCGCGGCCGACGCGGTGGCGGAGGGCGGCAAGGGCATCCGCTTTGCCGTGCTGGCCGGCGGCGAGCCGGCCACGGCATTCGTCATACGGCATGGCGGCACGCCGTATGCCTACCTGAACCGGTGCGCGCACGTGCCGATCGAGCTGGACTGGAATGAAGGCGACTTCTTCGAATCATCCGGGCTGTACCTGATGTGCTCCACGCACGGTGCCGTGTATATTCCCAGCAGCGGCCAGTGCGCGGGCGGTCCGTGCCGCGGCGGCCGGTTGCGGCCGGTGGCATTGGCCGAGCGCGACGGCAACCTGTACTGGCAACCGGACGATTATATCCGCCCTCCAACAACTGTTTTATGAGCAACGAAATCAACGACACGCCGGGCAGCCTGCCCCCTGAGCCGCTGCGCGCGGACACCCCGCCCATCAAGTGGGAACGCGAAGTGCTTGAAAAGCTCGTGTTCGCCACGATCAAGGAGCAGCGCGCCAACCGCCGCTGGAGCATCTTCTACAAGGTGGCACTGCTGCTGCTGGTGTTCTTCGCGATCGCCAGCTACTTCGAGGTGGACCTGTTCGGCGGCGAAGGCGACGTGGGCCGCCATACCGCGCTGGTCGAAATCGAGGGCGATATCGAATCCCAGGGCAGCGGCGCGGCCTCGGTCGTCATCCCCGCGCTGAACAAGGCGTTCGCGGACAATGGCTCGGTTGCCGTCGTGCTGCACATTAACAGCCCGGGCGGCAGCCCCGTGCAGGCCGGCATGATCGTCGACGAGATCCGCCGCCTGCGCCAGGGCTACCCGGAAAAGCCGCTGTATGTGGTGGTCGACGAGATCTGCGCCTCGGGCGGTTATTACATTGCCGCCGCCGCGGACAAGATCTACGTCAACAAGGCCAGCATCATCGGTTCGATCGGCGTATTGATGGATGGCTTCGGGTTTACCGGCACGATGGAGAAGCTCGGCGTCGAACGGCGCCTGCTCACGGCGGGTGCGAACAAGGGGTTCATGGACCCGTTCACTCCGCTATCGGAAAAGCAGAAGCAGCACGCGCAGGCAATGCTGAACGAAATCCACCAGCAGTTCATCGAAACCGTGCGCGCCGGCCGCGGCAAGCGCCTGCAGGAAACGCCCGAAACGTTTTCCGGCTCGTTCTGGACTGGCGCGCGGGCGATCGACATGGGCCTGGCGGATGAGCTCGGCAGTGTCGACAGCGTGGCGCGCGACGTGGTGAAGGCCGAAGACATCATCGACTACACCCAGCACGAAGGCTTGCCGGAGCGGGTGCTGAAGAAATTCGGTGCGGCGGTCGGCAGTGGCGCCATGAAAGCGGCCGTGCAGGCCGGCGTGCCGGCGTTCAGGTAACGCGTGCTGATTGTCGAGGCTTGCTGTCGGGCTTGCCATCGGCCCTGCCATATCAATACGGCGCACGGTAGCAATCCCGAGCTTGAAAACAAATACAGATAGGTTATAGTGGTGCTGTAGTTCGTTGAAGGAGGGCGTAATACTAAAAGTATTCAATATTCGATCGTGCGGTTTTCATTCGCACTGTCTTACATAGCGGAACTACCCTGCCGCATTCAGCGGAACTGAGAGAATTGCAATTCCTCATCGGTCCTGGGTTTGGACACGAGAACAGCGGCCCCTGGCCGCTGTTTTTAATTGGGCGGGCATCATCACGGCCATTGCCATCGGCGAAGCAAAGCCACCTTCTTCCAGCCAGTCGATCAAACCCTGGGTATTGGCCGCCAGCCAGCGGCCCTGCGGCATCAGCGCCTGTTCGGCGCCGATACGGCAGCGGGCGATCAGGGATGCGGTAGCGAACTGCGCAGCGGCGTCACGGGCGATGGCAGAGCGGCTTTCGATGGTCGTCATAACGAACTCCTGGGTTGATCGATCGTATCGGGATCGCGGATACTTTCTTAACAATAGGGTAGGAAGCTCTCGCTGCTGTTCAGCAAATTCCTACAAGAACTTCAGTGTACCGATGACGGGAATGTCTAACTTGATATTCCTCAACGGCAGGATGATTGCAACTGGCAATCCGGTAAAATGCTGCTCATGAGTAAACTATCGCTGGATCGCATCCTCCAATCCCAGGGTTTCGGAACCCGCAAGTACTGCCGCACGCTGATCGAAGACGGGGAAGTGGCCGTCAATGGCGTCATTGCCGACAACTACAAGGCCGCCGTGGAAACGGAAGGGCTGGTCCTGACCGTCTTCGATGAGGAATGGCGCTACCGGCAGCATGTGTACATCGCCCTGTACAAGCCGGCAGGCTATGAGTGCTCCCGCAAGCCCAGCCACCACCCGGGCGTACTGAAACTCCTGCCCGAGCAATTCACCTGGCGCGAGGTGCAGCCTGTTGGCCGCCTCGACCATGACACGACGGGCCTGCTGCTGATCTCGGACGATGGTCCGTTCATCCACGCCCAGTCGTCGCCGAAGCGGCACGTGCCGAAGGTCTACCAGGCCACCACCGCCGAGCCGGTCACGGAGGCCCTGGTGGCGCAGCTGTTGTCCGGCGTGCAACTGCACGATGAACCGGCCCCGCTGGCGGCACTCGTGTGTGAAAAGAAAGGCGAACATCAGCTGGAGATCGTGCTGGAGCAGGGCAAGTACCACCAGGTGAAGCGCATGCTGGCCGCCGCCGACAATCACTGCAGCGCGCTGCACCGGTCCGCCATCGGCGGGCTGACGCTCGAGGCACTGGGGCTGAAGGAGGGGGAGTGGTGTTACCTGGAGGCGGAGCAACTGGCACTGCTCGCCGCGGCCTGATCCGATCATCCGGCGCAATTTTTCGTTGAATTTCCCGTAAATCGCATCCCGACCGGGCCAGCAAGGCCGCCCGGTCACCCGATCCCGCCCAGGCTGTGGCGGTCCCGTGCTCACCGTTTCCCCGCCACCGGCCTGCCCGCATCCTCGCAATCGAGGATGTTTCAAATGTGAAACATCAAATTGCCGCCGGTTTGCCGCGCTGTTTCCCCCTTCGCCTGTGCCAGCCATGCCCGACAATGCATGCTGAGAAAAGTCGGCGCAGCCGAAAAAGGTAACCGGAGCACCCGATGGCAGAAGACAGCGAAGCCGAGAAGACAGAACCCGCGTCAGAGCGGCGCCTTACACAGGCGCGTGAAGAAGGCGATGTTCCCCGGTCCCGCGAAGTGGCGACCTTCACCGTGCTGATGGCCGCGGGTGCCGGCCTGTACATGTACGGTTCCACGATGGTACGGCAGCTGTCGGCCACGCTCACTTCCGGCCTGCGGCTGAGCCGCGAGCAGGTGTTCGACATGGATGTGCTGGGCCAACGCATCCTGGCCGACGTGGTACAGGTGATGATCACCTTCCTGCCGCTGGGCCTGGCCGTGATGGTGGTGGCGATCGCATCGCCCGTGCTGGTCGGCGGCTGGCTGTTTACCGCAAAGGGCTTCATGCCCAAGTTCAGCAAGCTCAATCCCGTCAGCGGCATCACCAACATGGTGTCGAAGAATGCACTGGTGGAGCTGGTCAAGGCCATCATCAAGACGATCATCGTCGGCGCCGTGGCCTACATGGTCGTGATGCGCTACAAGGACGCGATCTTCGGCCTGCCGTCGGAGCCGGCCAACGAGGGCTATGCCCACATGCTCGACATGCTGGCAATGAGCTTCCTGTTCCTGGTCGGCGCGCTGGGGTTCATCGCCGGCATCGACGCGCCGTACCAGATGTGGCACCACGCGAACAAGCTGAAGATGACGCGCCAGGAAATGATCCAGGAATCGAAGGAGTCGGACGGCAATCCGCAGATCAAGGGCAAGATCCGCCAGATGCAGCGCGAGATGGCGCGGCGCCGCATGATGCAGGATGTGCCCACCGCCGACGTGGTGGTCACCAATCCTACCCACTACGCGGTGGCGCTGAAATATGCGGACGGCTCGAAGGGTGCACCGAAGGTGGTGGCCAAGGGCACCGATGCGGTGGCGGCGAAGATCCGCGAGCTGGCCAAGGAAAACCGGGTGGCGATCCTGGAAGCGCCGGCGCTGGCCCGTGCGCTGCACAAGCATACCGATATCGGCGACGAGATCCCGCAGCGGCTGTATGCCGCCGTGGCCGAAGTACTGGCTTACGTGTACCAGCTGCGCGCCTACCGGCCGGGCGGCCGGTATCCGGACCGGCCCACGAAGCTCGACGTGCCGGCCGACCTGGACCCGAACACGGCCAAGCCGGCGCAGTAGATTCAAGCGCAATCCTTTCAACAATAGCGTCAGGGGAAGAACACGATGCAAGCAATCAGAATGCCCGGCTGGATGAACGGCATCACCGGCGGCAAGCCGCAAAGCCTGGCCGCGCCGATCCTGATCATCATGCTGCTGGCGATGATGATCCTGCCGCTGCCCGCGTTCATCCTCGACCTTTTCTTCAGCTTCAATATCGCGATTTCCGTCATCGTGCTGCTGACCAGTCTCTACACGGTCAAGCCGCTCGACTTCATGGCGTTCCCGATCGTGCTGCTGCTGACGACGATGCTGCGCCTGGCGCTGAACGTGGCGTCCACCCGTATCGTGCTGACCGAAGGGCATACCGGCCCGGATGCCGCCGGCAAAGTGGTCGAGGCGTTCGGCCACTTCCTGATCGGTGGCAACTACACGGTCGGCATCGTGGTGTTCGTCATCCTGACGATCATCAACTTCGTCGTGGTCACGAAGGGCGCGGGCCGGATCGCCGAAGTGGGCGCCCGTTTCGCGCTCGATGCGATGCCCGGCAAGCAGATGGCGATCGATGCCGACCTGAACGCCGGCCTGATCGGCGAGGCCGATGCCAAGCAGCGCCGCGCCGAAGTATCGATGGAAGCGGAATTCTACGGCGCGATGGACGGTGCGTCGAAGTACGTGCGCGGCGACGCGGTGGCGGGCATCCTGGTCACCGTCATCAACGTCGTCGGCGGCCTGCTGGTCGGCGTGATCGCCCACGACATGGCATTCGGCGACGCCGCCAAGACCTACACGCTGCTGGCGATCGGCGACGGCCTGGTGGCGCAGATTCCATCGCTGATCATTTCGCTGGCGGCCGGCGCCGTGGTTTCCCGGGTGGCGTCGGAAAAGGATATCGGCTCGCAACTGATCGGCCAGCTGTTCGCGAAACCGCAGGTGATGTATATCACCGCCGCGATCATCGGCGGCCTGGGCCTGATTCCCGGCATGCCGAACCTCGTGTTCCTGCTGCTGGCCGCCGCGCTCGGCGGCACCGGCTACATGCTGGCGAAAAAGGAAACGGAGGCCGGCGAAACGGGCACCGCGGGCGGTCCGTCGGGCAGCGGCAGCGGTGCCGGTCCGGCGGCGGGCGGCCCGGCCGCGGGCGGGCAGGGCGGCGCCGCCGCCGAGAACGAGGAAGCGACATGGAACGATGTGATGGCGGTCGACACGCTGGGCCTGGAAGTGGGCTACCGCCTGATTCCCCTGGTCGACAAGGCGCAAAGCGGCGAACTGCTCAAGCGCATCAAGGGCATTCGCAAGAAGTTCGCGCAGGAAGTGGGCTTCCTGGCGCCGCCGGTGCACATCCGCGACAACCTGGAGCTCAAGCCTTCGGCCTACCGCATCACGCTGAAAGGCGTGGAAGTGGGCACCGGCGAAGCGTTCAACGGCCAGTTCCTGGCGATCAACCCGGGCATGGCGAGCGGCACGCTGCCGGGCCTGGCCACCACCGATCCCGCCTTCGGCCTGCCGGCCGTGTGGATCGACGCCAGCCTGCGCGACCAGGCGCAGGGCCTGGGCTACACGGTGGTCGATGCCGGCACCGTGGTCGCCACGCACCTGAATCACCTGATCACGTCGCACGCCTCGGAACTGCTCGGCCGCGGCGAAGTGCAGGCGTTGCTCGATCACCTGGGCAAGGAAGCGCCCAAGCTGGTGGAAGACCTGGTGCCGAAGACGATCTCGCTGTCCGCGCTGCAGAAAGTGCTGCAGAACATGCTGGCCGAAGGCGTGCATATCCGCGACATGCGCACCATCATCGAAGCGCTGGCCGAGCACACCGCGCACACGCAGGACCCGAACGAACTGACCGCGCTGGTGCGGATCGCGCTGGGCCGGGCGATCGTCCAGCAACTGTTCCCGGGCAATGGCGAACTGTCCGTGATGACGCTCGATAATCGCCTCGAACGCCTGTTGATGCAGGCGCTGGCGCAGGGCGGCGCCGACGGTGCCGGCATCGAACCGGGCCTGGCCGACACGATCGCCCAGCAGGCCGCCAATGCCGCCATGCAGCAGGAAGCGCTGGGCGTCACCCCCGTGCTGCTGGTGCCGGGCCCGCTGCGGCCGCTGCTGTCGCGCTTCCTGCGGCGCGCCTTGCCGCAGCTGAAGGTGCTGTCGCATGCCGAGATCCCGGAATCGAAGACGATCCGCGTGACGGCGCTGGTGGGCAACACGTAGGGCGCCACGGCCGAGCCCGTGTCATGGGGTCAGGCACCATGACACGAGCCCAGCCTTGGGATATCGCCTTCCGCACTTCTGAAATACCCCCCTTTTCCCTACCTGTTCGGATGATGCTTACTCCACGGCATCGTCAATAATCTCACCATCGAGAATATCTCTGTGCATGGCGAACGGGAGCAGCAATGAACGTCAAGAAATTTACCGCGCCCACGTCGCGTGAGGCGCTGCGGAAGGTACGCGAGGCGCTGGGGCCGGATGCGGTGATCCTGTCGAATCGCCCGATGGATGGCGTGGTCGAGATCCTGGCGCTGGCCAACGACGATGCCGCTTCGCTGGCCAGCCCGGTCGACGATGCGCCGCCCGGCGCGCCGCACCTGGACCTGGATGACGGCTATGCCGCCGCGCCTGCGTCCATGCCGCGCCCGCAGGCGATGCCGCAGCCCCCGCGTGCCGCCGCGCCGATGAGCTATGCCGATGCGCCGGAGCCGATGCCGGCCGTCCGGTCCGCCGCCGCACCGACGTCCCGCGCGCCGTTCGCGCCGCCGATGCCGCCACAGGTCGCGCAGCCGGCATATCAGCCGCCGATGCACCAGCAGCCGATGCACCAGCAGCCGATGCACCAGCCGATGATGCAGCCTGCGGTGGACATGGCCGGCATCACCGCGCTGGTGTCCGAGGCCGTCAGTGCCGCCAAGGCCAATGCCGCCGCCGAGATGCACGGCATGATGAGCGAGCTGCGCGCCATGCGCGGCATGATGGAAACGCAACTGGCCGAACTGTCGTGGGGCAGCGCGCAGCAGCGCGAGCCGCACAAGGCCGCCGTGCTGCGCGAACTGCTGGCGGCCGGTTTTTCCACCACGCTGGCGCGCCGCCTGCTGGACAAGCTGCCCGCCGGCCGCAGTGCCGACGATGCCTCCCGCTGGATCCACACCGTGCTGGCCCGCAATGTCAGTGCGCTGGCCACCGAGGATGCGCTGATCGAGCGCGGCGGCGTGTTCGCGCTGGTGGGCCCCACGGGCGTGGGCAAGACCACCAGCACGGCCAAGCTGGCTGCCCGCTGCGTGATGCGCCATGGCCCGCAAAACCTGGCGCTGATCACCACCGATGCCTACCGTATCGGGGCGCACGAACAGTTGCGCATTTACGGCAAGATCCTTGGCGTGATGGTACATTCCGTCAAGGATGAGGCCGACTTGCGCATCGCCTTGAAGGAGCTGCGCAACAAGCACACGGTGCTGATCGACACGGTCGGCGTCAGCCAGCGCGACCACATGGTGACCGAACAGGTGGCGATGCTGCAGGGCACCGGCGTCGATGTGAAGCGGCTGCTGTGCCTGAACGCCACGTCCACGCAGGAAACGCTGACCGAGGTCGTGCGCGCCTACCAGGGCAGCGGCCTGGCCGGCGGCATCATCACCAAGCTGGACGAGGCGGCATCGCTGGGCAACGTGCTCGACGTGGTGATCCGCCAGAAGCTGCAGCTGTATTACGTATCGAACGGCCAGCGGGTGCCGGAAGACCTGCACCTGGCCCAGCCGGCCGAGCTCGTGGAGCGCGCGTTCCGGCTGAAGAAGGATGTGTCCCAATACACCGACGGCGACCTGCCGATGCTGATGGCGGCCGCCGGCAACGATGCACTGCGCGAGGTTCACCTTGGCTAATTTCGATTTCGACCAGGCGGAAGGACTGCGGCGCATGCTGGCGGGGCCGCCGCGGCCCCGCATCGTCACGTTCCTGTCGGCCACGCCGCAGGACGACAAGGGCGCCATGCTGGTCAACCTGGGCGCCTCGCTGGCCCGCGCCGGCAACGACGTGGTGCTGGTCGATGCCTGCGCCAGCGCGCACGGCGTGGCCTCGCGCCTCGGCATCGACAACGGCGCCAGCCTGCTGAACGTGGCGCGCCAGGAATGCGCGCTGAACGAGGTGATCCACGAAGTACCGCAGGGCTTCAACGTGGTGTCGATGACGCGCGGCGAATCGCGCAACGGTCCGCCGGAAGCGCGGCGGCTGGCCAAGGCGTTCGACGTGCTGGCCGCGCAGGCCGGCATCGTGCTCGTCGACGGCGAGTTCGATGGCGAAGCGTTCCCGGTACCGGTGATGGCCAGTTCGGAAATCGTGGTGCAGGTCTCGAACAGCGCCACGTCGATCACCAACGCCTACATGATGATCAAGCGGCTGAACCATGAGCTCGGGCGGCGGCCGTTCGGCATCGTCGTCACGGGTGCGTCCGAGAGGGAGGCCAAGGTGGTTTACGATAATATGGCACAGGCGGCAAGCCGTTACCTGGCAGTCAATCTCGTATCGATGGGATCGGTGCCGGCCGATGAATACCTGCACCGCGCGGCGCGCCTGGGTCGCGCCGTGGTGGACGCGTTCCCGCTGGCCGGTGCCTCGGTGGCGTTTCGACAATTGGCGGGACGGTTTGCGCTGGCTTCGCCGTCACATCCTGGGAGCGGCCACCAACTGCAGCGCTGAACCTGGCGTTCATTACAAGAATAGAGATTTATGTACACGGTCAAAGGGAAGGTGAACAAGGATTCGCTGCTGACGGAGCACATGCCCCTCGTAAAGCGCCTTGCTCACCACATGAAGGCAAAATTGCCGCCCAGCGTGGAAGTGGATGACCTGGTACAGGCGGGCATGATCGGCCTGCTCGACGCGATCAACCGCTATGAAGAAACGCACGGCGCCCAGTTCGAAACCTACGCGGTGATGCGCATCCGCGGCGCGATGCTCGATGAATTGCGCAGCAGCGACTGGATGCCCCGCACCTTGCGGCAGGACATGCGCAAGATCGAGAACGCGATGGCCGTGCTGCAGCAGAAGCTGGGCCGGCCGCCGGCCGAATCCGAAGTGGCAAAATCGCTGAAACTGTCGCTCGAGGATTACCAGGAGATGCTGGGCGAGGGCGGCGGCCACCAGCTGCTTTACTACGAGGATTTCCAGGGCGAGGAAGGCAACGACAACTTCCTGGACCGCTATGCCCATGACGAAGAAGCCGATCCACTGCGTTCGCTGATGGATACCGGCTTCCGCCAGGCCGTCATCGATGCGATCGACGCACTGCCGCCGCGCGAGAAAATGCTGATGGGCCTGTACTACGAAGAAGAATTGAACCTGAAGGAAATCGGCGCCGTGCTGGGCGTCTCCGAATCACGCGTGTCGCAGCTGCATACCCAGGCGGTATCCCGGCTGCGCGCCACGTTGCGGGAGCAGGCATGGACTGGTCCAGCGTAGCGGGTATCGTGCTGGCGCTGGCCGGCCTGATCGTGGGGCAGGCACTCGAAGGCGGTAAACCGTCCTCGCTGATCCAGCCGGCCGCCTTCGCCATCGTCGTCGTCGGCACGTTCGGCGCCGTGCTGCTGCAAACGCGGCCGGCCACGCTCAAGCGCGGCATCCTGATGCTGCGCTGGGTCTTCAAGCCGCCTGCGGATGGCCGCACGCTGCTCGCGCGCGACATCCAGGCCTGGAACCAGACCGTGCGCCGCGAGGGCCCGCTGGCGCTGGAGCGCCACATGACCGGCGCGCGCAACATGTTCCTGGCAAAGGGGCTGCGGATGGTCGTCGACGGCATCCAGCCCGACAAGCTGCGCCAGCTGCTCGATACCGAGATCACGGCATTCGAAACCTCCGAACGGCAGGCCGTGCGGATCTGGGAATCGGCCGCCGGCTACTCGCCCACGATCGGTATCCTGGGCGCCGTGCTGGGCCTGATCCACGTGATGGAAAACCTGTCCGACCCGGCCAAGCTGGGGCCAGGCATCGCCGTGGCATTCGTATCCACGATCTACGGCGTGGGGCTGGCGAACCTGTTCTTCTACCCGATCGCGAACAAGTTGAAGAACATCGTCACCGCCCAGGTCCACCAGCAGGAAATCGCCGCGGCCGTATTCCACGACATCGCCAGCGGCGACTTCTCGCGCATCATGGACGAGCGCATCGCCACGCTGTTGCAGGAGTACGCATGAGCTTTCAATATCGCCGGGCGCGCCGCCCGTTCGACGAGGAACCGGAAAACCACGAGCGCTGGCTGATCTCGTATGCCGACTTCATCACGCTGCTGCTGGCGTTCTTCGTGGTGATGTATGCGATTTCGTCGGTCAACATCGGCCGCTACCGCATCTTTTCCGATTCGCTCGGCGAAGCGCTGGGCGGGCAGGGCGCCAACGTCAAGCCCAATACCGAGGTGCTGAACCAGCCGTTGCCGAACCCGAACCTGAAGAAGCGCCAGGAACTGATGAAGCAGGAGCGCGCGTCGATGACGAAGCTGGCGCAGGATCTGCAATCGACGATGGCGCCGCTGGTCAAGGAAGGCAAGGTGCGGGTCACGCAGAACAGCCGCGGGGTTTCCGTGGAAATCAATGCCAGCGTGCTGTTCGACCCCGCCGAAGCGAAGCTCACGGAAGAGTCGCGCGAAGCGCTGACCGCCGTGGCCACGCTGCTCAAGAGCGATCCGCACGCGGTGCAGGTGGAGGGCCACACCGACGACCAGCCGGTGCGCAACATCTATCCGTCGAACTGGGAGTTGTCGTCGATGCGCGCGGCCACGGTGGTGCGGCTGTTCATCGAATCGGGCGTCGCCCCGGAGCGGCTGACCGCCGTCGGCCATGCCTCGAACCATCCGGTCGCCCCCAACGACGACCCGGTCGGCCGCGCCCGGAACCGGCGCGTGGCGGTCACCATCCTGTCGACGGTGCCGGATCCGGAGACGGAGATTCCCACGGCGGCGGACGACGTGCCGGCCGCCCCCGCGCCGCAACCTGCGCAATAAGGAATTCGGGACGGACCCTGTTTTTCAGGAAATTTCCTGAAAAACAGGGTCCGTCCCTGAGCCTACCCCTCAAATTTTTGTTGTAAACCATATGGGAAGCTGTTAACTTCAATCCCAAAAACGGCACATGCATGGCCGTGTTAGCCCTTTCATTCGTAGTGACCAAACTGCAAATGAAAGGCACGGACCATGCATGCACGCCAAATCATACAACGATTGTTGGGGCAGGAGTGCCCATCAATTCACGCTAAACGCCGAGCTTGCCTAGCTCAAATTGTGCAAGCTGCAGCTCGTGCCGGGCTGGGCGTTGTACGCATCGGTAAGCAGCTCAGGTCACAAACAAGTCTTCGGCATCGCATCAAGTGCTGTGACCGTTTGCTGAGCAATCCCCATCTGGCCAAAGAGCGGGTGCAGATATACCGAGCAATGAGCCAACGCCTTCTTCAATCCAGGCAATACGTGCAGGTAGCAGTAGATTGGTCAGAAATTCGCGCAGATGGCAGTGCTCAATTGCTGCGTGCAGCAGCCATCATCGAAGGACGCGCCTTTACGCTCTACGAGGAGGTCCACCCTCAGGAGAGGCTCGCGGCATCTTTGGTCCATAAGTGCTTCATGAAGACCCTGAAAACCATCCTGCCAGCGCACTGTCGCGCCATCATCATCACCGATGCAGGATTTCGTGCTACGTGGTTTAAAACGCTCAATCAGCTCGGCTTTGGCTGGGTCGGACGGATACGCAACCGTGATTTGGTGTGCCAACAGAACGGCAACGACTGGTTCGGCTGCAAAAGCTTGTACTCAAGAGCTACCGCAAAAGCGCGCGATTTGGGCTATTTTTTTCATGTCCGCTCCAACCCTGTCGACTGCCGATTAGTGCTGTACAAGTCCAAATCGAAAGGACGGCATTGCTTGACGAAATCCGGTCAACCTGCGCGCGCGCGCCACAGCAAGAAAAACAGCGCTGCCCAATGTGAGCCTTGGCTACTCGCCGTTTCGCCAGCACTGGCACAGCTTCGTGCAGACGACATCATCAAAATTTACTCTGGGCGCATGCAAATCGAGCAGACTTTCCGCGACCTGAAGAATGCCAAATGGGGAATGGCACTGCGACATAGCCAGACTACAAGCCTGCTTCGTCTGGCGGCACTTTTACTAATCGGTGCATTGCTCACTTATGCCTTATGGCTGATCGGCTTAGCGGCACGAGCGGCTGGCTATGAAGTCCACTACGGCAGCCATCCCAAGGCAGGCAGCTGCCTTTCAATCTTCTCGTTGGCAATGCACTGGGTCGACGACTATCGTCGACCCAGACTCTCCCCATCGGCCATCAAATATGCATTTATCGAACTCGTTTCGATGGTCCGCACTTGGGAATTCGAGGGGTAGGCTCAGGGTCCGTCCCCATTTTTATGGTTCGGCAACCAGCTCAATAAAAAACACGGCTGATTTTTAGCCGGCGAGGAACCCGCGGGAAGTGGTGGTGGTGGCGGTCAGCCCGGTCGGGCCATAGACGGTGCCGGCGGGGCTGGGCGGCCGCAGCGCCTGCAGTGCGCCCTGGGTGTGCGACAGCTGCTTGTTGATCAGCATGCCGTTCAGGCGGTTCAGTTCTTTTGCTTCGCGGGTCTGCGACAGCACGGTATTCCACAGCGTCCTGTCGTCCGCCGTGCCATGGGCGCACAGCCAGTTTTCCATGCCCGCCTCCTGGGCTTCGAACCCGGCGCCGGCCAATGCCGTGTGCCGTTCGCCGGCCAGCACGCCCATTCGGCCGATCAGCTCGGACTTGCGGGGCGTCAGCGCCGAGAGCCTGTCGATGTCGGCCGCCACCAGGGATTGCTGCTCCTGCTTCAGGATGTCGAGCAGCTCGGTGATCAAACGCTGTTCTTCGCGGAGCAGCAGCATGGGGGCGCCGTCATGCATGGTGTTGTTGCCTTAACGTTGGCGGGAATGCAGCAGATCCTTGACCGTGTCGAGCAGGCCGTCCGCCACTTTCTCCGAGTTTACCTGGTACTGGCCATCGGCGATGGCCAGCTTGATACGTTCCACTTTCTTCGTGTCGAACACGCCGCTGTTGCTGCTCGTGGCCATGGCCTGGCCCTGGGCCGACAGCTTGACGCTTTCCGAATTCGTTTGCGTGGATGCCGTCGACGCCGCTTTTTCGGCGTTGCGGGCATTGCCCGTGGTCGACGGTGTCGTCGACGGCAAGCCAGCATTCTTCACTGAATCGTTGATTTTCACAGCATCTTCCTCGTCTGGTGGGGAGATTTTACTCCGCGCTTTTACCTATGTACGAGTTCTTAACGGCTGTCGCGTTGCAAACTTTAGCGGCACACCGATTATCTTCTTCAAAATGCCACCTCGACCTGGCCGCCCGCGCGGGCGATCCCGCTGACGCTGCGGCCGGCCTGCGTGCGCACCAGCACCACCTGCCCATCCGAGGCATTGCCCAACGCCTTCCCGTCCGAGGCGATCCTGAACCCGGCGCCCAGCGCGACCAGCTTCACCATCTGCCCGTTCAATACCACGGTCTGGCTGCGCAGCGTATCGAGCCGCAGCGGCGTGCCTGCCGAAATGGAAACATTGCTGCTGCGGCCCACCACCTGTGCCTTGTCGGTCGCTATGCTGGCCGGCAGTGTCGTCAGGTCGCCCTGCATCGTCGCCAGCTGCGCATCCGTGATCGGCTGGCCCTGGGACAGCGGCGTGGCGGCGGCAATGTAATTGCCCAGCACTGATACATTGGCCTGAATATACACCGTCCATTGCGCCGGCGCCGCGCAGCGCACGCCGACCGATGTCTTGCCCCAGGCTTTGCTGCCGGGCATCAGGAATGCTTCCGGCGCCGGGCAGGCCGCCAGCTTCATCCGCGGATCGACAGTGCCGACGGTGACCGTCACCTTGCCCGGCAGTCCGGCGCTTTGCACCTGCAGGAAGGTATCCACGGTACTGCGTAGAACGGCCGGATCCATGCCGGCGGCGGCCTGCGCGACCGGCAGGCCCGCCAGCAGGATCAGTGAAGCAAGAGCAAGGGGCAGCGTTCTCATGGCGTGATCGTGGCTGTGTTCATCTATAAGCAAGTGCAGCCATCTTACGCGCGCGTGCCGTGCCGAAAGCGGCGAACAGCGTGGCAAAGCCCATGCTTATCCCACGATCATTTGCTGCACGGCATACGTATGATGAATCCTGTCACCGATGGAAGGATGCCGCCATGTTGGGAAAACTGGACAATCACCTGCGTTTCAACGAACTGGCACTGAGCCTGCGCTCCACGCGCCAGAGCGTGCTGGCCTCGAATATCGCCAATGCCGACACGCCGAACTACAAGGCGCGCGACATCGACTTCAACGCCGCGCTGCAGGGCGCGCTGAAGAATACCGCGCAGACCGGCACGCTGAACACCACGGCGCAGCGTCACTTTCCGACCCCGGCGCCGGACGGCAGCACGCTGGCCGACGGCACGCCGCTGCTGTATCGCGGCGTGGTGCAGGGCGCGGTGGACGGCAACACGGTGGACATGGATGTCGAACGCAACCAGTTCGCCGACAACGCGCTGCGCTACGAAGCGGGCGTCACCTTCATCAACAGCCAGATCAAGGGCCTGATGACGGCCATCCAGGGCCAGTAACGGGGCAGGGCCGCGTATCGGGGCCCGGTCTACAAGAGGAGAATCGCCATGTCGCTGTTCAGTATTTTCAATGTTTCCGGCTCGGCCATGAGCGCCCAGTCGCAGCGCCTGAACGTGGTGGCCAGCAACCTGGCCAATGCCGACAGCGCCACCAGCGCCACCGGCGAAGCCTACCGCGCCAAGCAGGTGGTGTTCGAAGCCACGCCTTCCGCGAACAACGCGTCCACCGGCGTGAAAGTGCAGCAGGTGATCGAGGACCCGTCGCCGATGCGGCAGGTGTATGACCCGAAAAGCCCGCTGGCCGACGAGAACGGCTATGTGGCGATGCCGAACGTGAACGTGGTCGACGAGATGGTCAACATGCTGTCGGCCTCGCGCTCGTACCAGAACAATGTCGAAACGATGAACGCGGCCAAGAGCCTTCTGCTGAAAACCCTGACCATCGGTCAATAACGGCTTGTTAAACCTCACGGGTTATTGAACCCCACGGGTTGTTAAACCTCACAATACGGAACCACCATGGCCGTTACCGCCACCTCCAATAACGCTGTCTCGCAGTCCCTGATGGACTCGATGAACACGAAAGCCGCCACCGGCAGCGAGATCTCCGCCGAGCAGGACAAGTTCATGACGCTCCTGATCACGCAACTGAAGAACCAGGACCCGCTGAACCCGCTCGACAATGCCCAGGTCACCAGCCAGCTGGCGCAGCTGAATACCGTCACCGGCATTAACAAGCTCAACGACACGCTGGAAACGCTGAAGACCGACCTGGCCTCGTCGCAGTCCGCGCAGGCCGTCAACATGATCAACCACGGCGTGCTGGCAGCCGGCACCTCGATGCAGGTTGCCGACGGCAAGGCGATCTTCGGCGTCGAGCTGGGTTCGTTCGCGGACAAGGTGCAGGTCGACATCAAGAATGCCAGCGGCAAGATCGTGCACTCGCTGTCGATGAGCTCCGTCGAGGCCGGCGTGCTGCCGCTCGCGTGGGACGGCAAGCTGGAAGACGGCACCACGGCGGCGAACGGCACCTATTCGGTCGCCGTCACGGCGAGTGCCGGCGGCAAGGACCTGACGAACGCCCAGGCGCTGACGTTCGGCACCGTGGCCAGCGTATCGACCGGTCCGACCGGCGCGAAACTCAACGTACCCGGCCTCGGTCAATTGACCATGGACGACATCAAGCAGGTGTTGTAGCCGGTCGAAAGCGGCCATGGCGTTGTCGTGGCCGTCGACCTGGTGACGCAAGTTGCCAAAACCGGTGTCCGACACCTTTTTCCGGAAAGACGCCTGGAAAAAAGTGTCCGGCACCAGCATCGAAACAGCAGCCGAATTGCCTTCAACCAGATTTTTTAAAGCCCGACCAGTAGCGGCAGCGGCGACCAACGCCTTCAATTTTTTCAGCAGGGGAAATCCATGTTCCAGCAAGGTCTCAGCGGCCTGAACGCCGCCTCCACGCAGCTCGATGTCATCGGCAACAACGTCGCCAACGCCAGCACGGTGGGCTTCAAGAGCAGCGAAGCGCAGTTCGCGGATCTGTACGCGAATTCGCTGAACGGCATCAGCGGCAACAATCCCGGCATCGGCGTGACGGTGGCCCGCCTCGCCCAGCAATTCTCGCAAGGTAATATCGAGACCACCAACAATCCGCTGGACATTTCGATCAACGGCAGCGGTTTCTTCCGCACCGTGCAGGATGGCGCCATCCAGTACACCCGCAACGGCCAGTTCCTGCTCGATAACACCGGCACGGTCGTCAATGCCCAGGGCGCCGCGCTGACGGGTTACCTGGCCACCATCGACGGCACGATCCTGCAGGGCGCCCCGGTGCCGCTGCAGATCGACGCCGCCGACCTCGCGCCGGTGCAGACCACGCAGGCGAACTTCCAGATCAACCTGTCGTCGAACACGGCCAATCCCACGGTGCAGCCGTTCAACGCCAGCGATCCGAAGACCTACAGCAAGCAGACCGTGATTCCGGTCTACGATTCGCTGGGCAATGAACACACGATGGGCGTGTATTACGCGCGCACCGGCGGCAGCACGTGGGATGTGTACGTGGCCAACGATGGCGTGCAGGTCGATTCCCAGCGGGTCATGCAGGGTGTCGTGGCCAACCAGGGCGTGATCGACGCGCGCGCCGCCTACAATGCGGCGGCCACGAGCGGCGATGCCGCCGCGCTGGTGGCGGCACGCCAGGCCTATGCGGCGACCGTGGGCGCCCTGGTCACCGATGCGGCCACCGCCGCCGGCGCCACCCCGGCAGCGCTGGCGCAGATCGCCGCGCTGTACGATCCCGCCACCAGCGTCGGCAACGTGGCGAGCAACACGCCCGATTCGATCGATGCCGCGTTCGGCGCCGCCGTCAACGTGCCAGCCACCAAGGCGGGCACGCTGATCTTCACGAAGAACGGCCTGGTCGACGCCGCCGCCATGCAGGCCGCCGGCACCACGCTGCCGTTCAACGTCGTCTTGCCGGTGTTCCCGGACAATGGCGCCGTGCTGGAGATCCCGGTGGCGCTCACGTTCGACGGCACCACGCAGTACGGCACCGCCACCAGCGAAAAGAATTCCACGCAGGACGGCTATTCGTCCGGCAGCCTGCAGCGCTTCGCGGCCGACGAGAACGGCATCATCCAGGGCCAGTACAGCAACGGCAAGTCGCGCGCGCTGGGCCAGATCGTGCTGGCCGACTTCGCCAGCGTGGACAACCTGACGCCGCTGGGCGGCAACGCCTGGGCCGAGAGCGGCAGTTCCGGCGTGCCGCAGATCGGCGTGCCGAACGCCGGCGGCATGGGGCAGCTGCGCGCATCGTCGGTGGAATCGTCGAACGTGGATTTGACCGAACAGCTGGTGGACATGATCACCGCCCAGCGCGTCTACCAGGCCAACGCGCAAACGATCAAGACCGAGGATTCGGTGCTGCAGACCCTGATCAATCTCAGGTAATGCATCGCGATCATAACGACAGGAGCACGCCATGGACCGTCTGATCTATACCGCAATGACCGGCGCCAGGCACATCCTGGACCAGCAGGCCACCACGTCGAACAACCTGGCCAACGCCACCACGGTGGGCTTTCGCGCCCAGATCGACGCCTTCCGCGCCGTGCCCGTGGTGTCGGAAGGCTTGCCGACCCGTACCTTCGTCGTCGACAACACGGTCGGCGCGGATTTCCGTGCCGGTCCGATGGAAACCACCGGCCGGCCGCTGGACGTGGCGATCCGCGGCGAAGGCTGGTTCGCAGTGCAGTCGCCGGACGGTTCCGAGGCCTATACGCGCAACGGCAGTTTCAAGGTCAGCGAAAACGGCCTGCTGCAGACCGCCGGCGGCCTCACGCTGCAGGGCGAGAACGGCCCGATCGCCATTCCGCCCAATACCGAGGTGGCGATCGCCAGCGACGGCACGGTCAGCGGCATCGATGCCAGCCAGGTGCAGGCCGGGCCCACCAACGTGATCGGACGGCTGAAGCTGGTCAATCCGCCGGTGGCCGGGCTGGTGCGCGGCGACGACGGCCTGTTCCGCCAGCAGTCCGGCGAACCCGCCGCGGCCGCCCCCGCGGTGCGCGTGGCCGATGGCTGCCTGGAAGGCAGCAACGTCAACCCGGTCGATGCGATGGTCAGCATGATCACGCTGGCAAGGTCGTTCGAAACACAGATGAGCCTGTTGAAGAACGCCGAGAACAACGCCGCGAAAGCCGCCCAGATCCTTGCTTTGAACTGATCCCCGCCGTCGCATAATGCTTTCGTGGATGAAAGCCCTAGCGGGCAGGGAGAAAGCAGATGATACGTTCGCTCTGGATTGCCAAGACCGGCATGGAAGCGCAACAGACGCAGATGGACACCGTGGCGAACAACCTCGCCAACGTGAGCACCAACGGGTTCAAGAAATCGCGCGCGGTCTTTGAAGACCTGCTGTACCAGAACGTGCGCCAGCCCGGCGCCAGTTCGTCGCAGCAGACGCAGCTCCCTTCCGGCATGCAGCAGGGTACCGGCGTGCGCCCGGTTGCGATCGAGCGCATCCACACGCAGGGCAACCCGCAGGCCACCGGCAACGACAAGGACCTGATGATCAACGGCAACGGCTTCTTCACCGTGCTGCTGCCCGACGGTACCACCGGCTACACCCGCGACGGTTCGTTCCAGCGCGACAGCAACGGCCAGATGGTCACCTCCAGCGGCTACGCGCTGCAGCCGCCGATCACGATCCCGATCGACGCCGATGAAATCAACGTCGCCAAGGACGGCACCGTGACCGTGCAGCTGCCCGGCCAGGCCGCCGCGCAGCAGATCGGCAACCTGCAGCTGGCGTCGTTCATCAATCCCACGGGGCTGGAATCGATCGGCGAGAACCTGTACCTGGAAACCGGCTCGTCCGGCGCGCCGCAGGCCAACGCGCCGGGCAGCAACGGCATCGGGCAGATCCTGCAGGGCTATGTGGAAGTCTCGAACGTCAACGTGGTCGAGGAAATGGTCAACATGATCCAGACGCAGCGCGCCTACGAGATCAACAGCAAGGCCATCACCACGTCGGACCAGATGCTGCAGCGCCTGTCGCAGCTGTAAGGATCGCCATGAAGTCCACCGCATTCATCGCCACCCTGGCAACGCTGCTGGCCGGCTGCGCCAGCGAGCCGACGTCGATCGTGGCCGGCCCCACCAGCGCTCGGCCGATCCCGGTCCCGGCGCTGCAGGTGCCGGCCAACGGCGCGATCTACCAGGCGCAATCGTTCCGGCCCGTGTTCGAGGACCGCCGCGGCCGCATGGTGGGCGACATCATCAACGTCGTCATCACCGAACGCACCACGGCCAACAAGAACGGCACCAGCTCGGCCACCCGCACGGGCGGCGTGGGCATCGGCATCCCCGGCCCGCTGCAGGGCCGCTTCGGCGCGCGCGTGGCGACCGAAACGGACAATAACTATGCCGATTCGGCCGCGCAGACCGCCAGCAACGCGTTTACCGGCACGCTGGGCGTGACGGTGGTCGAAGTGCTGCCGAACGGGAACCTGGTGGTGGCCGGCGAGAAGCAGATCGCGATGGACAAGGGCACCGAGTTCATCCGCATCTCCGGCACGGTGAACCCGGATACGATCGGCGCCGGCAACGCGGTGCCGTCCACGGCGATCGCCGATGCGCGCGTCGAATACCGCACCAATACCCACCTGGATCGCGCCGAACTGACGTCGATGGCGTCGCGGTTCTTCCTGAGTCTCTTACCGTTCTGATCATGAAAATCCTGCTCACAGCGCTCGCCCTTGGCCTGTCCCTGCTGGCGCCGGCGGCGCAGGCGGAACGCCTGAAAGACCTGGTCGGCATCGCCGGCGTGCGGGAAAACCAGCTGCTGGGCTATGGCCTGGTGGTGGGCCTGGACGGCAGCGGCGACCAGACCACGCAAACCCCGTTCACGGTGCAGAGCGTGGCCTCGATGCTGCAGCAGATGGGCGTGACGCTGCCGTCCGGTTCGCAGCTGCAACTGCGCAACGTGGCGGCCGTGATGGTCACCACGTCGCTGCCGGCGTTCGCGCAGCCGGGGCAGCAGCTCGACGTCACCGTTTCCTCGCTGGGCAACGCGCGCAGCCTGCGCGGCGGCACGCTGCTGATGACGCCGCTGAAGGGCGCGGACGGCCAGGTGTACGGCATGGCGCAGGGCAACCTGGTGGTGGGCGGCGTGGGCGCGCAGGCGCCGGGAGGCGGCGCTTCCACGGTGGTCAATCACCTGTCGGTGGGGCGCATCAGCAACGGCGCCACCGTCGAGCGCGCGGTGCCCACGGCGCTGGGCGAGGGCGGCCAGATCCGCCTGGAACTGAAGAACGCCGATTTCGCCACCACCAGCCGGGTGGTTACCGCCATCAACAACCGCTTTGGCGCCGGCGTCGCCTATGCGCTCGACGGCCGCGTGATCCGCGTGACGTCGCCCGCCGCATCGGACCAGCGCGTGGCCTTCATCGGCCAGCTGGAAGAGCTGAACGTGCAGCCGGCCGCGCTGGCCGCCAAGGTGATCATGAATGCCCGCACCGGCTCGGTGGTGATGAACCAGGCGGTCACGTTGCAGGCCTGCGCCGTTTCGCACGGCAACCTGCAGGTTTCGGTCTCGGCCGATACCCAGGTGAGCCAGCCGGGGCCGCTCTCCGGCGGGCAGACGGCCGTCACGCAGCCGGGCAGTGTCGATATCCAGCAGGCGCCGGGCAAGGTGCTGCAACTGCAGGCCGGCGCCCAGCTGGCCGACGTGGTGAAGGCGCTGAACGCGATCGGCGCATCGCCGCAGGACCTGCTGGCGATCCTGCAGGCGATGAAGGCATCGGGCGCACTGCGCGCCGAACTCGAGATCATCTAGCAGAGGCCCATCATGATCCGCCAGACCAGCACGCCGACCGATCTTTCCGCCAATCTCGCCCTCGACAGCAAGGGCCTGTCCGAACTGCGCCAGGGCGCGAAAGCAGGGTCGCCCGAGGCACTGAAAGGCGCCGCCACGCAGTTCGAGGCGATGTTCGTCAACATGATGTTGAAGAGCATGCGCGACGCCACGCCGCAGGAAGGCCTGCTGGACAATTCGCAGACGAAGATGTTCACCACGATGCTGGACCAGCAGACCAGCCAGAACATTGCCAAGAAGGGCGTGGGACTGGCGGACGTGCTGGTGCGGCAATTGTCGAAGACGGCGGGATTGAGCGGCATGGCGGGGGAACCGGGCGTACAGGGCGGCGTGCAGGGGGCGGTACCCGAGGGCGGCTTCACGAAGTCGATGCTCGATGCGGCGAAACTGCAGCGCTCGATCGATGCGGCCGGCGGCGGCATGGCCAAAGTGGCCAATGCGGCGGATGCTGCCGGCACGGCGACGGCGAGCACGGTCGCGGCCAGCACATCGCGTCATGCCCACGTGCGCACGTTCGCCGACAAGCTGTCCGGCCACGCCGAGGAAGCCAGCCGCGCCACCGGCATTCCGGCCAAGTTCATGCTGGGCCAGGCCGCGCTGGAGAGCGGCTGGGGCAAGCGGGAAATCAAGGCTGCGGACGGTACCACCAGCCACAACCTCTTCGGCATCAAGGCCGGCGCCGACTGGAAGGGCAAGACGGTGGACGTGGCCACCACCGAGTATGTCAACGGCCGGGCCCAGCGCAAGATCGAACGCTTCCGCGCCTATGACAGCTATGCGGACAGCTTCAAGGATTATGCCAGGCTGATCACCAATAATCCCCGTTACGAAAAGGTGCTGGCCAGCGCCGGCGACGCGGCCGCGTTTGCCCGCAACCTGCAAAAAGCCGGTTATGCGACCGATCCGAACTACGCGACCAAGCTGGCGGCCGTTATCAACAAGACACTGGTATAAGCGGAGTGATGGGCACCGTAGCCGGCCGGAAACTCAAGTTCGGCCGCGTTCTGCCGTAAACTGGCTACATCAGGAAAGAATTCAGCATGAGCAATCTACTCAGCATCGGCAGGACGGGTTTGCTGGCGGCGCAGACGGGCATCGCCACCACCGGCCACAACATCACGAACTCGAGCGTGCCTGGCTACACCCGGCAGGGGATCGTGCAGTCGACGCTGCCGCCGGTGAGCCAGGGCGTGGGCTACGTGGGCACCGGCACCCAGGTGGCCCAGATCAAGCGCTACTACGACGATTTCCTGAACAAGCAGGTGATGACCGCCCAGGCCACGCAGGGCGCGACCGATACCTATCTCACGGAGATCAGCCAGATCGACAACATGCTGTCCGATGCGACGATCGGCCTGTCGCCGGCGATGCAGGATTTCTTCAAGGGCGTGCAGACGGCCAATTCCACGCCGTCGCTGCAGTCGTCGCGCGCGTCGATGCTGTCGTCCGCCGAGACGCTGGCGGCGCGCTTCCACGAGGTTTCCGGCCGGCTGCAGGAACTGCAGGATGGCGTCAACACGTCGATCACCAGCACGGTCAACGGCATCAACTCGTATGCCGCGCAGATCGCCAACCTGAACAACCAGATCGCCACGCTGACCACCGATCCGCTGAACCCGCCGAACGACCTGCTGGACCAGCGCGACCAGCTCGTGCGCGAGCTGAACCAGCAGGTGAAGATCACCGTGCTGCCGAGCGATAACAACATGCTCAACATCTCGTTCGGTTCCGGCCAGCCGCTGGTGACGGGCACCAGCCACCTCGAGATGGCGGCCGTGCAGTCGCCGACCGACCCTGGCCGCCTCGTGGTCGCGTATCCGGCCACCGGGCGCAGCACGATCATCGCCGACGACACGTTCGCCGGCGGCGCGCTGGGCGGCCTGATGGATTTCCGCAGCGAATCGCTGGACCGGGTGCAGAACGAGATCGGCCAGGTGGCCGCCGGGCTGACGCAGGCGTTCAACGCGCAACACCGGCTGGGGCAGGACCTGGACGGCAATCCGGGCGGCGACTTCTTCACGCCGTTGAAGGCGTATGTCGGCTACGACGCACGCAATTCGGCGTTGAGCACGGCCACGCTGGATGCTTCGATCACCGATGCGACCGCGCTTACCGGCCTCGATTACGAAGTCAATTATGGCGGCACGCCGGCCGCGTATTCGGTGACCCGTTCCGATGGCGTGGTCACGCCGATCGCCGATCCGACGGTCCCGCAGGAGATCGATGGCGTCACGTACGCGTTCGCCGGCGATCCGGTCTCCGGCGACCGCATCCAGGTGCGCCCCACGTATACCGCCGCGGCCAGTTTCGACGTGGCCGTTACCGACTATCGCAGGATCGCGCTGGCGGCGCCGATCGCCACGTCGACGCCATCGTCCAATTCCGGCACGGCCACGATCAGCCCCGGCACCGTCGATGAAAGTTACCTGCCCAACCCGTTGACGGCACCGGTGACGCTCACGTTCGACGGCACCCAGCTCACGGGCCCGGATGGACTGGAGATACCCTACAGTGCGGCGGACGGCGGCACCGTCAGCTTCGGCGGCATCACCTTCACGGTGTCCGGCGGCGCCAAGGCGGGCGACCAGTTCACGGTCGGGCCCAATACCAACGGCGTCGGCGACGCCCGCAACGGCGTGCTGCTGGCCGGCCTGCAGACAAAAAACATCCTGAACGGCGGCACCTCCACGTTCCAGGGCTCGTACGCATCGACCGTGAACTTCGTCGGCAACAAGACGCGCGAGATGCAGGTGGGCAGCGCGGCCAGCGAGACCACCGTCAACCAGGCGATCGCGGCGCAGCAGAGCGTGTCCGGCGTGAACCTGGACGAAGAGGCGGCGGACCTGCTGCGCTACCAGCAGGCCTACCAGGCCGCCGGCAAGGTGATGCAGGTGGCGGGAACGTTGTTCGACACGCTGCTGTCGATCGCACAGTAATCCATCGAGGTTGAACATGGCAATCCGTATCAGTACCCAGACAATGTACGACCGCAACGTGCAGCAGCTGTCGAATCTGCAGGGCAACATGCTGCGCACGCAGATGCAGCTGTCGACCATGCAGCGCGTGCTGACACCGGCGGACGACCCGGTGGCTTCCGCGCGCGCGCTGGAAGTGACGCAAGCCTACGAGATGAACGAACAGTTCACGGTAAACCGCCAAACGGCCGAGGCTTCGCTGCTGCAGGTCGACACGACGCTGGGCACCATCAACGATGTGATGGAAAGCGCGCTGGCGTCGGTGGTCGAGGCCGGCAATCCCGGGCAAAACCAGAGCAACCGGGATGCCATCGCCCTGGCACTGGAAGGCCACCTCAACGACCTGCTCAGCCAGGCCAACACGGCCGACGGCTCGGGCGGTTTCCTGTTTTCCGGCTACAAGACCAACACGCAGCCGTTCTCGCTGACGGCCGATGGCGCCACGTACAACGGCGACCAGGGCCGGCGCGAGCTGCAGGTGGGCTCGGGCCGGCAGATGCCGATCAGCGCGTCGGGCAGCGAAATTTTCGAGGAAAACCCGACCGGCAACGGCACGTTCCTGACGGGGGCGGAGCGCACCAACACGGGCACCGGCATCATTTCTCCCGGTACCGTCGTCGGCGCCGCGGTGCCGGGCAATTACGCGATCAATTTCACCAAGGACGCCACCTCGGGGCTGGTGCAGTATTCGGTGACCAATACCGACGACGGCAGCGAAATCATGCCGGCCACCGACTTCAAGGCCGGCGAGACGATCACCTTCGGCGGCATGTCGCTGAACATCACCGGCGCGCCGGCCGACGGCGACACGTTTACGATCGAACCGAGCCGTAACCAGTCGGTATTCACCACGCTGCGCGACGTGATCACCGCGCTGCGCACGCCGGCATCGAGCTCGGGTCCGACGGCGGCGGCGGCGTTGACCAACGCGCTCAGCCAGGCCAACCAGAACCTGCAGAACGCGCAGACCAACATGGGGGCGGTGCAGGCCTCGGTGGGCGCGCGCAGGCTGGAGCTGGACACGCTGGAAGAATCGGCCTCGGCATTGAAGATCCAGTATTCGGCACAGATCACCAACCTGGTCGGCCTGACCGATGCCGGCACGGTCGAAGCCCTTTCCCGCTTCCAGCAGCAGACCACCAGCCTCTCCGCCGCCCAGCAAACCTTCCGCTCCGCCACCCAGCTCTCGCTGTTCAACTACATCTGACGGTGGCCTTGAAGTCAGTTGCGGACGTAGCGTGGTTCCGACACCGGTTGTCAGCGCCGAAAGTCGGCAAGATGCCGGTGAAAACCGGTGTCCGACACCAGCGACACTGACGCCATCGGGATCTGCTGAACGGCACCAGTATCCGTACCCGGTTTACCTGGCGGCGGGAGGTTGCGGCCGGGGCGGGATATTGCCTTCGCCCTGCAGCACGCGCGGCACCAGCTTCGCCTTTTCGGCGCCCTGGCCCAGCAGGTTGAGGAACGGCGTGGTGAGGTAGGGCAGGGCGATCATCAGCACCAGGAACCCGGCGCCCAGCGTGATCGGAAAACCGATGCCGAACAGGTTCAGCTGCGGGGCCGCGCGTGTCAGCACGCCGAGGGCGACATTGGTGATCAGCAGCGCGGCGACGATCGGCAGCGACAGCTGCACGCCGGCCGAAAAGATCTTGGCGCCCCACAGCGCCAGGTCCCAGAAGCCGGCACCGTGGAACATGCGGCCCGAGATCGGCAGCGTGAAGAAGCTTTCCGCCAGCGCTTCGAGCAGCAGCAGGTGCACGTTCGCGACCAGCAGCATCAGCGTGGCGACCCAGGTGAGGAATTGCGAGATCGCCGACGAGCGGCCCTGCGACATCGGATCGAAGAAGCTGGCGAAGCCCAGGCCCATCGTGAGGCTGCTGATCTCGCCCGCCATCTCGACGGCGGCGAACACGATCCGCATCGCGAACCCCATCGCGGCACCGGTAATGAATTCCTTCGCCAGGATCAGCAAGCCTTCCCACGAAGCCGGGTCGGCGGCGGGGATCGCCGGCACCAGCGGCGCGATGGCGATCGCCACGACCACGCCGAAGCCGAGCCGCGCACTGCGGGGAATGCGCGCGTTGCCGAAGAACGGCGATGCGGCGACCAGCCCGAGGATGCGCGTCAGCGGCCAGATGAAGCCGGCGATCAGGGTGTTGATGTCGGCAAGCGAGAGAGCCAGCATGGCGGGGGCGGGACCGTCGTCAGCCGATCATGCCGGGAATGCCGCCGAAGATCTCGCGCATGTAATCCGTCATCACCGAGATCATCCACGGCCCGGCCACCACGAGCGCCACGAACACGCCCACCAGTTTCGGGATGAACGACAGCGTCGACTCATTGATCTGCGTGGCCGCCTGGAAGATCGACACGACGAGGCCGATGCCGAGGGCGACGAGCAGCAGCGGCGCGGCCACCATCAGCGTCACTTCCATCGCATGGCGGCCCATCGTCATCACGGTTTCGGGAGTCATGAACGGTGTTCCTAGTAAAAACTCTGCGAGAGCGAGCCCAGCAGCAGTTGCCAGCCGTCGACCAGCACGAACAGCATCATCTTGAACGGCAGCGAGATCACCGCCGGCGACATCATCATCATCCCCATCGACATCAGCACCGAGGCCACCACCATGTCGATGATCAGGAACGGAATGAAGATCGCAAAGCCGATCTGGAACGCCGTCTTCAGCTCGCTGGTGATGAAGGCCGGCACGAGGATGCGCATCGGTACATCCTCCGGGCCCTGCAGCGCCGGGCTGCGCGAGATCTTCACGAACAGCGCCAGGTCGGCCTGCCGCGTTTGCTTGAGCATGAACGTCTTCAGCGGCGCCCCGCCGCGCTCGATCGCCTGCTGCATCGTGATCTGGTTGGCCTGCAGCGGCTGGTACGCTTCGGTATAGATGCGGTCGAACGTGGGGCCCATCACGAAGAACGTGAGGAACAGCGCCAGGCCGACCATCACCTGGTTCGGCGGCGCCGTCTGCGTGCCCATCGCCTGCCGCAGCAGCGACAGCACGATGACGATTCGGGTAAAGCCGGTCATCATCAGCAGCACGGCAGGCAGGAACGTCAGCGCCGTCATCAGGATCAGCGTCTGCAGCGTGAGCCCGTACTGGACGCCGCCGCCCGGGGCGGGGGTGCTGGTGAAGGCGGGAATGGTGGGCTCGGCGGCCGCTGCCAGCGGCAGGCAGAGTACCAGCGGCAAGCCGGCCAGTGCCAGCGCGCGCGCGGCGTGCTTCAGGTTACTTGCCATTGCGCTTTTCGATGGTTTGCTTGAACCATTCCGAGAAATTGGTGGCCGGCATGCCATCCGGCCGCACCAGCCCTTCGGGGGCCGTTTCCTGCCGCGGCATCGTGGCCAGCGCGTTCATGCGCCCCGGCGAGGCGCCGACGACGATCCACTGCTCGCCCACCTCGACCACGAGGATCCGTTCGCGCGTGCCGACCGACAGCGCGCCGACCAGTTTCACGGTATTGCCGCCGGTGACGTTGCGCGGGCCGAAGCGCTTCAGCGCCCAGGCCAGGCCCACCAGGATCGCCAGCACGAAGCCCAGCGCGAGAACGGTCTGCACCAGGTTGGCCGCCGCCGACGGCGCCGCGGGCAGGGCGGGCGGCGGCACCGCGGTACGCGCGCCGGCCAGCGCGGCCTGCTGCTCCGGCGAGGCCGCCGGCGGCGGCACGGGGCCCGGGGCCGGCGCTTCTTCCGGCGACACGACGGTGGCCGGCTCGCCGGCCTTCACGGGCGCGACGGTACGGTCGGCGGGATTGGTGACGACGGTGGCAGGTGCGGTGGCAGGCGCGGTGGCAGTGGCAGGCGCGTTCTGGCCGAAGGCCGGCGGCGCAAAGCCGCCGGCCAGCACGAAGCCTGCCAACAGCGCGGCCGACAGTGCAGGAACAAGGACACGCTTCATTTATTCAGTTTTCGGATGCGTTCGGAAGGCGTGATGATATCGGTAAGGCGGATGCCGAACTTGTCGTTCACCACCACGACCTCGCCCTGCGCGATCAGGCAGCCGTTGACCAGCACGTCCATCGGTTCGCCCGCCAGGCCGTCCAGTTCGACCACCGAGCCCTGCGCCAGTTGCAGCAGGTTCTTGATGGCGATCTTGGTGCGGCCCAGTTCCACCGTCAGCTGGACCGGGATATCGAGGATGAAGTCGATGTCGTTGTGGGTTTCCGTACGCGTCGGCGTCTTCGAGAAATCCTTGAACACGGCAGCGGTGGCGGCTTCCTTCTGCAGCGCTTCGGCTTCCGCCTTGGCCTGCTCCGCAATCGCCGCGCCCCAATCGTCGTCGAGGCTTTGATCGTCCTGGTTATCCGCCATGATGTGCTCCTGTGATGCTGGTGTCGCCAGCCAAATGCCAAATTGCACGCGGACGCCGACGGCGTCCGCGTGCCTGTTATTTACTCAAATTGTCGCTGTTGGCGAGCAGCCGCTCCACCCGCAGCGCGTATTGTCCATTCAGCACGCCATACGTGCAATCGATCACGGGCACGCCGTCCACCGTGGCTTCGATCGTTTCCGGAATGCTCAAAGGGATCACGTCGCCCACGCGCATGTTCAGGATTTCGTCGAAGCTGACCTTGGCTGTGCCGAGTCGCGCCACCAGTTCCACCTCGGCGATCTGGATCTGCTGCGTCATCAGGCGGATCCAGCGCTTGTCCACTTCCAGCGCCTCGCCCTGCAGCGACGACGTCAGCGCATCGCGGATCGGCTCGATCATCGAATACGGCATGCAGAAGTGGATCTGGCCGGATACCGAGCCCAGCTCCACCGTGAAGGTCGATGCCACCACCACCTCGTTCGGCGTGGCGATGTTGGCGAACTGCGTATTCATCTCCGAGCGGATGTATTCGAACTCGACCGGGAACACCGGTTCCCACGACTTCGTGTAGGCATCGAACACGATATCGAGGATGCGCAGGATGATGCGCTGCTCGGTGGCCGTGAAGTCGCGGCCTTCCACGCGGGTGTGGAAGCGGCCGTCGCCGCCGAACAGGTTATCCACCAGCAGGAATACCAGGCCCGGATCGAACACCATCAGCGCCGTGCCGCGCAGCGGCTTCATGTGCACCAGGTTCAGGTTCGTCGGCACCACCAGGTTGCGGATGAATTCGCTGTATTTCGATACCCGCACCGAGCCTACCGATACTTCCGCGCTGCGGCGCAGGAAGTTGAACAGCCCCACGCGCAGCAGGCGGGCAAACCGTTCGTTGATGATCTCCAACGTCGGCATCCGGCCGCGCACGATGCGCTCCTGGGTCGCCAGGTTGTAGGTGCGGACTCCCGCGACTTCTTCCGGCGCCTGGACGTCGTCCTGGTCGCCGTTGACGCCCTTCAGCAGGGCATCGACTTCTTCCTGGGAGAGAAAATTATCCGCCATGGCTCATCGATGCTTGTTGAATGCTCACTGGATAATAAACGAGGTAAACAGTACTTCCGTCACTTCCTGTTCGTCGCCGTGGTCCTGGAATGGCTCGTTGACCTGCTCCAGGATTTCCTTGGACAGCTTGGTCTTGCCTTCGGGATTGTTGATTTCCGAGGCTTTCTTGGAGGATAGCAGCAACAGGATGCGGCTGCGCACCTTCGGCATGTTGTTCTTGATGACCTCCGACTGCTCGGCATCGGGCACCTGCAGCGTAAACGCCAGCTGCAGGTACTGTTCGCCTTCTTCCGGATTCAGGTTGACGGTGAACGGCTCCACCGCCACGTAGACGGGCGGGCCTTCATCGTGTTTCTTCTTCTTTTTCTTTTTCGGCTGCACGGTTTCTTCCTCGTGCTCGGCATCGGCCGCGTTGCCCTTCATCAGGAAGAACGCCGCCGCGCCGCCGCCGCCCAGCACGAGCACCAGTACGGCCACCAGGATGATGACCAGTTTCTTGTTGCCGCCACCGGCGGGTGCCGCGTCTGCCTTCGGGTCAGCTTTCATGTCTTGTTTCGCTTTCAACTCTGCATTTCCATCACGCGCGCGCAGTCATCCGATCACGCGTGCTGTTGCCATTCGATATGTGCCGCCATTATGGCATTATCGGCAGAGGCGGCGCGTCGGGATACGCGGAACAGCGGGCCGAAGACCCGCCAGCTCTGCCGTATGGAAATCGGTGCGGACCGGGCCGCACCATGGAATCAGGCAAACGTGTCGACGGCGCCCAGTACGGCGCGGCGGATGACGGGCTGGCTTTCTTCCTGCTGCCCGCCGTCGCCGCCATGGCCGTGGCGCCCGTTGCCGCTCCCGCCGCCGCCGCGGGCCTGCTCGGCAAACGCCTGCTGCTGTTCCTGCGAGCCGGCCGACACGCTGGCGTCGCCCAGCATGATGCCGGCTTCGCTCATCATCTCGCGCAGCTTCGGCAACGCGTTCTCGATCGCCTGGCGGGTTTCCGCCTGGTGCGCGGTGAAGGTGGCGGTGGCCGAGTCGTTCGACACGTTCAGCACCACCTGCAGCGGCCCCAGGTCCGGCGGATTCAGGGTCAGCGAAGCGCTCTGGTCGCCGCCGGCCACCATCCACACCACTTTCTGGCCCAGTTGCTGTTCCCATGCGCTGGACCCGACACGCGCCTGCAGCCCGCTGGCAGCCGCCGCGTTGGCGGCCTGCACGGTGGCGGCCAGGGCCTGCGCGGCGGGCAGCGCCACCGGCTGGGCCGCCGGCGCAGTGTCGGCCAGGTTCGCTGCCACGTTTGCAGCCAGTTTCGCGGCGAATGCGGCGGCTTTCTCGTCACCGGCCAGTCCCATGCCGGCATCGGGTTGCAGGCGCTGGGCGGAGACCTGTTCCGACAGCGCATCCTGCAATGCGGCAGTGCCGTCCGCCTGCGGCTTGCCGGCCCGTGCATCGGCGGCGAGATCGGACAGGGCGGCACCCTTGCCGGCGGCATCGGCCTGCAGGGCCGCCAGCGCCGCGGCGTCGGTGCCGGCGCCTGTCGCGCTATCGGGCAGCTCGGTTTTGGGTTCCGGCCTGGCCAGCTGGCCGTAGGCGGCCAGCATCGCGAGCATGCCGGCGGCCGGGTCGGCCGCCGGCATGGTGTCTTCGGCGGTTTCCGCCGCCTCGTCGGATGCCTGCGCCTGGGTCCGCGCCGGGTCCGTTACCGGCCGGGCGCCGGCCGCCGCCTCGTTGCCGGACGGCGCCTCGGCCTGGCCAGCCTGGCTGGCTTCGCCGGCCTGGCCGGCGTTCTGCGCCTGCTGTGCTGGCTTTGCCCCCTGGGCATTCTTCGGCGGTTTGGCCTGGGCCGCCGCCGGTGCCGGCTGTTCCGGCGCCGCGCAGACCGGCGCGCGGTCCATCTCGAGCGCCAGCGCGTTCTTGAAGTCGGTATTGGGCAGCGGCGCGCTCTTCGGCGCCTGCGGCTTGTTCGGTTGCTGGCTTTGGATCGACTGGGTCTGCATGAGGCCGCCTGAATTGAACGCTGGATCGGGTGCTGGGGAATACGGTGGAAGCAAAGCCGGAGAGGGCGCCGGAGAGAAGCTATCGCCGGAAGAAGGCCTGGCGCGACGCGTGCTCGTCCATCGCTTTCTGGTCGCGCTTGGCTTCCACCTTTTGCTGCTTGACCGCCTCGCGGTCGCGCAGCGTGGAATACGACACGCGCTTGCGCTCGGCCGCCTGCCACGTGGCCTTTTCAAGGTCGCCGCGCTTTTTGCTGTGGCGCACCACTTCTTCCTGGCCATGGATGGCGCTGTCGAGCTTGTCCATGAAGGCCTGGAAGTTACGGTAAGCCATCGGCGTGATGCCGGCCTGCTGGGTTTCCTGGAACTTGCGGCTGTATTCGTCGCGATAGCCGATCAGCATGTTCAGCTTCTCTTCCGCATCGCTGACGGCCTTCAATGCCGCACCCAGGCGCTTGGCCGCATCGTCCGTCTCGGACTGCGCCATGTCGATCAGGGTGGTAAGTTGGGATGTGGAGGCCATGATGGGCAATTATAGGCAGCGCGGGTTTTTCCAATCAGTCGAACAGGGTGGTCAATTGGCCCAAGCTCTCGGCCATGTCCACCCGTTCGGTGATCTTTTGTTGCAGGAAATGCTCGATGCGGTCATGCAGCTTGATCGCCTGGTCCAGCTTCGGGTCGGTGCCCGGGGTGTAGGCACCCACGGCGATCAGGTCGCGGCTGCGTTCGTACATGGAAAACAGCTGCTTCAGGCGGCGCGCCTGGTTCTGGTGTTCGTGCGATGTGATCGAGTGCATCGCCCGGCTGATCGACTGTTCGATGTCGATGGCGGGGTAATGGCCCGCTTCGGCGAGGCGGCGGTTGAGCACGATGTGGCCATCCAGGATCGCGCGCGCCGAGTCGGCGATCGGGTCCTGCTGGTCGTCGCCCTCGGTCAGCACGGTGTAGAACGCGGTGATCGATCCGCCGCCCACCTCGCCGTTGCCGGCGCGCTCGACCAGCACCGGCAGCTTGGCGAACACCGATGGCGGATAACCCTTGGTTGCCGGCGGCTCGCCGATCGCCAGCGCGATCTCGCGCTGGGCCATCGCGTAGCGTGTCAGCGAATCCATGATCAGCAGCACGTTCTGGCCCTTGTCGCGGAAGTGCTCGGCAATCGCGGTGGAATAGGCGGCGCCCTGCATGCGCATCAGCGGCGGCGTGTCGGCCGGCGCGGCCACCACGACCGAGCGCGCCAGGCCTTCCTCGCCGAGGATGTGTTCGATGAATTCCTTCACTTCGCGGCCCCGCTCGCCGATCAGCCCGACGACGATGACGTCCGCCTCGGTGTAGCGCGCCATCATGCCGAGCAGAACGGATTTGCCGACGCCGGAACCGGCGAACAGGCCCATGCGCTGGCCCCGGCCCACGGTCAGCATCGCGTTGATGCAGCGCACGCCCACGTTCAGCGTCTCGACGATCGGCGCACGGCCGAGCGGGTTGGCGGGGCGCACGTTGATCGGCGCCGACTCGGTGCAATTGATCGGGCCCAGGCCGTCGAGCGGCCGGCCGGCCGCGTCGACCACGCGGCCGAGCAGTTCCGGCCCCGCCGGCAGCTGGCGCGCCCGGTCGCTGGTGCGGCGGCGCCGGTGCGTGACGGCGCCCGGCTTGGGAATCGACGGCTCGATCGGGAACACGCGCGTGCCCGGCACGATGCCTTCGACATCGCTTTGCGGCATCAGGAACAGCCGCTCGCCCTCGAAGCCGACCACCTCGGCCTCGACCTTGCCGCCGGCCGGCAGCGGCACCGTGCAGGCGGCGCCCACGGCCAGGCGCAGGCCCACCGCTTCCATCACCAGACCGGCCACGCGCGTGACCCGGCCGGACACCACCATCGGCTCGACGAAATCGAGCAGCGTGCCGCAGTCGTTCAGGTAGGAACGCCAGCGGGCGGCGTGTTCTTCCGGGCCTTTTACCGGGGCATCCATGGTCATTTTCCTTCGTCGAGCCAGTCGAGGTTCTTGCCGACGGCATTGGCCAGGCGGATCCAGCGCGCTTCCACCTGGGCGTCGATCTGGTTGCTCGGCGTATCGATCTTGCAGCCGCCGCGCGCGATCGAGTCGTCTTCGTTGACGATCCAGCCGCCTTTATCGAGTTCCTGGCCCAGGGCATTGCGGATGATCACGGCGTCCTCCGGATTGAGCATCAGGATGGCCGGCTTCTGCATCGTGGGCAGGTACGTCATGGCTTCCTGCACGATCGGGATGATCAGTTCCGGCCTCGCCGGCAGCGCCTGCTTGAGCATGTTGCGCGCCAGGTGCAGCGCAAGATCCACCACGTCGTTGGAAATGAGCAGGTCGGCACCGCGCAGCGCCTCGGAAAAGTTGTTGGCGAGATCGGCCAGCGGCGCCAGCGCCGCCTTCATCGCTTCCTCGCCTTCGCGGATCGCCTCGTCCTCGCCGGCACGGTGGCCCTCCGCGTAACCATCCTGGTAGCCCTGCTGGCGTGCTTCTTCCCGGATCGCCGCGATTTCTTCCTCGCTCAGGCCGGAGGGCGGGGGAGGCGGGGCGTTCAGTTCGCGTTCATACTCGGCCTGGCGCGCACGTGCCTCCGCGGCCTGCTGCGCCGCCGCCTGTTCGGCGCGGGCGCGCGCTTCCGCTTCTTCCTTCTCACGCGCGGCGAGCGTGCTGGGCCGCAGATCGCCGAACGATTTCAGCTCCCATCGTTGAAATGCCGGTTGCGCATCTTTCGGGAAATTTGCCAAGCGTTACCTCATTAAATAAACGAATCCTCGCCCTTGCCGCCAAGGACGATCTGCCCTTCGTCGGACAGGCGCCGCACGATCTGCAGGATGCCCTTCTGCTGCGTTTCCACTTCGGACAACCGCACGGGTCCTTTCGATTCCAGGTCTTCGCGCATCATTTCGCTGGCGCGCGCCGACATGTTCTTGAAGATCTTGTCGCGCAGTTCCTGCGATGCGCCCTTCAGCGCGATGATCAGCATTTCCGACTGCACCTCGCGCAGCAGCAGCTGGATGCCGCGGTCGTCGATCTCGATCAGGTTGTCGAACACGAACATTTCGTCCATGATCTTCTGCGCCATGTCGTTGTCGTAGTTCTTGATGTTCTCCATGACGGAATTTTCCTGCTCGCCGCTCATGAAGTTCAGGATCTCGGCCGCGGTGCGCACGCCGCCCAGCGTGGACTTCTTGATATTCTCGTTGCCCGACAGCAGCTTGGTCAGCACGTCGTTCAGCTCGCGCAGCGCGGCCGGCTGCACGCCGTCCAGCGTGGCGATGCGCAGCACCGCGTCGTTGCGCAAGCGGTCTGTAAAGTGTCCCAGAATTTCGCAAGCCTGGTCGCGCTCCAGGTGCACCAGGATGGTGGCGATGATCTGCGGGTGCTCGTTGCGGATCAGTTCGGCCACGGATTGCGAATCCATCCACTTCAGGCTCTCGATGCCGGACGCATCCTTGCCGCCCAGGATGCGCGACAGCAGCACCGAGGCCTTGTCGTCGCCCAGTGCCTTGGTCAGCACCTGGCGGATGTACTCGTCCGAGTCCAGGCCCACGGTGGAGGCGGCCGCAACCTCGTCGCGGAAGCCGTCCAGCACGTCGACCACCTGCTCGTGCGGCACGTTCTTCATCGTGGCCATGGCCGCGCCCAGTTTCAGCACCTCGCGCGGGCCCAGGAATTTCATCACTTCCGCGGCTTCGGCTTCACCCATCGCCAGCATCAGGATCGCTGCCTTTTGCAGTCCGGTATTTTCAGTCATTGTTGCCTATCCATGCCTTGATCACGTTGGCGACAATCCGCGGGTCCTCGTTGGCCAGTTTCTTGGCGAGGGCCAGGTTGTCGCGGTAGGTGCGCGCCGTGCTTTCTTCCATCGCCGCCAGTTCCTGCGCGCGGATTTCCTCTTCCGTCGGGCCGGCGGGCTCCACCACGATCTCTTCTTCCGGCTCGGGCTCGGGCGCGTTGATTTCGTCGATCTTCTTGAAGACCGGCCGCATCATCGGGCGTACCACGCGCAGCAGGATGTACAGCAGGATCAGCGCCACGATCGCGAACTTGGCGATCTCGGCGGCCAGCGGCAGGTTGGCCGGATCGCGCCACCAGTCGAGCGCCGGATCGGCCGGCCGGTCGATGCCGTCGAACGGCACGTTGGCCACGCTGACGGAATCGCCGCGGTCCTGGCTGAAGCCCATCGCCTCGCGCACCAGGCTGTTGATCTTCGCCATCTCGTCCGCGGCCAGGGGCCGCACGGTCACCTTGCCGGTCGCCGGGTCGACGATGCGGCGGTAATTGACCACCACGCCGACCGTCATGCGTTTCAGGCCTGCAATGGCTTTCTGCTCGTAGCGGACCGTCTTGTCCACTTCATAATTGGTGGTCGATTCCTTGTGGCCCGGCGCCGTGCCGGCCGCGGCGGCGCCGCCGGGCACGGTGCCCGGCGGCGCTGCTTCGCCGGGTGGCGTGGTCGCCAGCGGGGCGGTGGCGACACCGGGCGGCTGGTTCGACAGCGCGCCGGGCACGCCGTTCGGGTTGGCGTTCGCGTTGCCCGACGTTTCGCTGCTCTGCTGGCTGCGGATCGCCGACGGCGCCGGCGCCGAATTCGGTTTATAGGACTCGGCGGCCTGCTCGATGGCGGAAAAGTCCACGTCGGCCACCGCCTCGGCGCGCACGTTCTGGTCGCCGACGATCGGCTTGACGATGTTCTCGACCTGCTTGATGATCTGGTTCTGCAACTCCTGCACGTACTTCAGCTGGGTGGCGTCGAGGCTCTTGATCGCGCTCTTGCTGTCCTTGTTCTGGTCCGACAGCAGGTTGCCCTGCTGGTCGACGACGGTCACGCTGGCCGGCATCAGGTCCGGCACGCTGGATGCGACCAGGTGCACGATGGCGCTCACCTGGCCCGGATCGATCGAGCGGTTCGGGTGCAGCGTCAGCACGACCGAGGAAGTAGGGTGCTGCTGCTCGCGCACGAAGACAGACGGTTTCGGCATCGCCAGGTGCACGCGCGCGCTTTGCACGCTGCCCAGCGATTCGATCGACTTGGCCAGTTCGCCTTCCAGCGCGCGCTGGTAGTTCACCTGTTCGAGGAATTGCGAAACGCCGAGCTTCTGGTTTTCCATCAGCTCGAAGCCCACGTTGCCGCCCTTGGGCAAACCCTGCGAAGCCAGCGTCAGGCGCACATTGTGCACGCGATCCTCGGGAATCATGATCGCGTTGCCGCCTTCGCTGAACTTGTACGGCACCTGCATCTGGTCGAGCGCCGCCGTGATGGCGCCGCCGTCGCGGTCCGAATAATTGGAAAACAGCACGCGGTATTCCGGCTTGCTCTGCCACAGCCAGATCATCACGATCACCGCGATCACGGCGGCCACGGCGCCGCCGCGAATGATGTTCTTGCCCATCGGGGTCTTGTAGAACGGGACGCGCGCGTCGCCGGCGGCGGGGGCGTCGATATCGAGTGGTTCGGCGGCTGCGGCCATGGGTGTTTTCCGGGAACGTTGATGTCGGCAGCCCGGACACAGCGGGCCTGATACCTATTATCGGTTCGCGGCCGGTCGTTCGATCCGCCGAACAGACGCCGGTTTCCCGGCCTGCTCGGCGCCGCCGCCGGCGCCTTGCGCTGCTATCCTGCGAGGGTGGAAAAAGGCATCGGCCCAGCGCTGGTTGCCGACAGGTATTGTAGCGCGGCAAGCGACTATTTCGCTTGGGTTTGTTCTGCTACAGCAACAAAATGGAGTTCACCATGCGCACAGGCGGTATCGACAGCAGCCAGATCCAGTCCATGATTGCCCAGCTGAAGGCGGCGGCGACGCGCCCGCAAGCCACGCCGCCGGCGATCCAGACCGAGCAGCCAGCCGCCAGGGTCGATTTTTCCAATGCGCTCAAGGGCGCCCTGGACAGCGTGGCGGAAACGCAGAACAAGGCGCAGGCACTGTCGCAACGCTTCCAGGCGGGCGACGATTCGGTGAACCTGTCGGATGTGATGATCCAGATGCAGAAAGCCAGCATCAACTTCCAGGCCACCGTGCAGGTACGGAACAAGCTGGTGGAGGCTTATAGCAACATCATGAACATGCAGGTATAAGCGCGCGACAAAGAATCAGGGACGGCCCCAGTAACTAGGGGCCGTCCCCATTTTTACGCCCTTTCCCAGGTGCGGCCCTGCATGGCCGCACCGTTTCGCAGGCGCGGAGCAGTGCTCCACGATTTACGCCCTTTCCCAGGTGCGGCCCTGCATGGCCGCACCGTTTCGCAGGCGCGGAGCAGTGCTCCACGAATTCCCTGCTTCACCCCAGCCCGTTGATCCGGGCGTTCCGTTCCCGTTCCAGCTTGGTGATGTAGCGCTGCACGGCGGCGGCGGCGCCGCGGCCCATGTCGGTGAACTGGCAGCCGAGGCGGCGGTTGGTCGTGCTGTTGAGCTGCGTGATGTCGTGCGTGTTGCGGATCTGCAGGCCGGTGGTGACGTTGCCCAGGTCCGGCAGTTCGATCCGGCATTCGTGGTAGTCGCGGCCGGTGGCATCGCCCAGCATGAACTGGTTATCCAGGATCGCGATGCCGCCCACGCTGATATCGGCCAGGGGGAACATCGCCTGGCTGCCGCCCAGCTCGGGCGGCAGCGGGATCGTCACGCGCACCGGGTTCGTTAGCGGCGTCTGCATCCGGTAGTACTCGCGCCGCTGCAGGCGGATCAGGCTGGCGGGCACGGCCATTTTCAGGGCCGGCAGGCCGGCCTGCAGCGCCGGGTTCAATTTTTCACTGCCGAAAAAGATGCGGATCTTGTCGAGCGAGGTCTCGAACGACACCTCGCCGGTCAGCAGCCGCAGCACGTGCTCCTGCTCGGCGGGGCGGTCCAGCAGCACCGTGTCGGTGTCGCCATCGACTTCCAGGATCGAGGTCACATACACGGCGCCGCCATCGCGCGCGGCCACGCGGACGGTCTGCCTTGTTTCAGAGAGCTTGCGCAGCAGCGCAATGATTTCACGGCGCGATCCTACCTCGAAATCGTGCCAGTTTTCCGTGTCCGCGTCCGGGATGAAGGGTTGCATCAGGGTTCGTCTGTAGAGGTAGATGGGGGGAGGGCAGCGGCGGTGTCGGGTGCGGGCGGGGGTAACGCGCCGGATTTTTTCGCTGCTTCGATATGATAAAGCCAGGCCAATAGTTCCGCAATGACACGATAGAGTGCGGGCGGAATCTGCCGGTCCAGGTCGATGTCCATCAGCAAAGATACCAGCTCTTTCGATTCGTGGACGTAGACGCCGGCCTCCGCCGCCACTGCGATGATCTGTTCGGCCACCAGGCCGCGGCCCTTGGCCACCACCCTGGGCGCACCCTTGCCGTCATGGTAGGCCAGGGCGACGGCGCTCTGCATCGGTCGCTTCGGGCCGCCGTCACGATGCATCGTCATCCCCTTCGTCCGCCGCGGCGCCGGCCGTTGCCATTGCCGGGCCGGCATCCGCGGCGGCATCCGCGCCTGTACCCGGCCCCGCGTCCGAATCGATCTTCAGCGACGCCAATGGCGCCCCGGCCGCCTCCAGCGCCCGCTGCAGCATGCCCGACCAGGCACGCAGCTCGGCGGCCGTGTCATCCGTGCCGGACTGCATCGCGACATGCACCTGGTCGCCCACCAGCGTGATGGTCGCCGCCACCTTGCCCAGCAGCGGGAACGAGAAGCGGGCGCCGCTGCGCCATACGGGCGGCTCGTCCGGCTCGCCGCGGCCGCGCGAGCGGCCTTCGTTCTGTTCCCGTTCGACGTCCCACTGCATCGGCTGGCCGGGCCATGCCTCGCCGTGCCACTGCACCTTGCCCTGTTCCTGCGTGTGAAGCTGCAGGTTGATCATCTGCGCGGCGGAGAGGTCGGGGCCGCCGGCCATCGCGCGCGTCATCGCTTCGGAGGATGCCTGCTGCTGGGTCATCCGCTGCATTTGCGGCTCGCGCGCCAGGTCCTGCAGGCTGCGCTTGCCTTCGGCCCATTCGGCCACGTGCGATTCGTAGAACAGCCCGGATTCGCCGAGTACATTCTTCAGCGCCAGGCCGAGGCGCTCCGGATCGGGCGCGCCGGCGGCCACCAGCGGGTTCTTGCCATGGATCGTCACCGCTGCGCCGGGCGCCGAGTAGGCCTGCGTCAGCGCGCTGGCGATCGCGCGCGCGGCGGGGCTCAGCGTGGCGGTCGCGGACGTGTGATCGAGGGTGGGAAGCTGGTCGGCGGCCAGCAGCGGCGCCTTGTTCAGCAAGACCGCGGCCGAGCTCATCGGGCGGGCCTGCGCCGCAGCGGATTCGCCCGGCGCTGTATAGACGGTGGCCGGCTGCGCCTGCCCGGTGCCCACCTGCAGCAGCGGCCTGGGCTGGGCTGCCACGACGTTCAGCGCGATCGATGCGCCCACCGGCGTGCCGCCCGGCAGCACCATGCGCGCATTGGTATCGGCCACGCGCACGAGATAACTGCCGTCCGGGATCTTCGCCAGCACTTCGCCCTGCACGGTCTTGCCGACCATCGGGCCCAGCGCGCGCTGGAAGGCGGCCTGGCGCGGATCGGCGACCGCCTGGCCGCCGCCGGGTACAAGGGGCCGCAGCCCGGCCGGATCGAGCCGCGTCTGCACCCCTTAACCCTTTCGCCCGCCGCGCATCGGTGAACCGGCGCGGCTCAGACGCCGCCGTAGGCGTTGACCAGCCGCCGCTCGGTGCCGGTACTGTTGATCAGCCGCGACAGCTGCGCCATCCATGGCGTGATCAGGTCACGTACCTTGCGGTCGTTGTCCAGCATCTGCTTGATCAGCGTGGCCTTGCGCGCGCGCTGTTCGCCTTCCAGCCGGACCATGCCTTCGCTGGCCTTCAGCACCGCCACATGGGCCGTCATGCGCTGTTCCAGGTCCTGCAGGTGTTCCCAGTCGGAGGCGTTGGCCGCGGCCACCATCTGGGTGGTCAGGTCGCCCATTGCCGCATACACGCACAGCACGTCATGATTGGTCATCGTCATCGTTCCGGATTGCCTGGATTGTTATGTCGGTTTGAATGCTGCTCAGATGTTCGAGTAGGCGCGCGCCTGCTTCTGGGTGGCCAGCGGCGCGCCGCCCGCCGGTGCGTGCGCTTCGTCGCCGATCTGGTTCCACGTGTCGCGCAGGTCGGTCAGCAGGCCGCGCACTTCGTCCAGGATCTCGACCTGGTTCTGCAGGTTCGCGGTCAGCAGGCGCGAGCTCATGTATTCGTACAGCGCATCGAGGTTTTTCGCGATCTCGCCGCCCACTTCCTTGTCCAGGCTGGCCTTCAGGCCGTTGTCGATGATCTGGATCGCGTGCGAGATGGCCTTGCCCTTCGCTTCGATATTGCCGCTCTTCATATGATTGGTGGCGTTGATCAGCGCAACGATGGCGCCGTCGTACAGCATCGCCACGAGCTTGTGCGGGGTGGCGGCCGCGACGCCGGTTTCCAGGCCGACCTTGGCATAGGCATTGACGCCGCGTTGGGGGCTTCCGAACATGAGGTTCTCCTTGTTTCGATTAGCTGTTGGCGGCCAGGGCCGACAACTGCTGGGTCAGGTAGCTGGACGTGGTCTGCATGTTCGCCAGCATCACGTCCAGCGCACTGTACTGTTTGCGGTAACGGGCTTCGATGCCGGTCAGCTTGTCGGAAAACGCGGCGCTCTGTTTTTCCACGTCCTTGATCGACTTGTTGATGCCGTCGGTACGGCTGGTGATCTGGCCGGTCTTGCCCAGCATCGTCGTGGCCAGGTTGTTGAGCTGGTAGGCATAGCCTTGCGAGAAGCTGACCGTGCCGCGCGAACCGACCGCGCCGCCCGTCACGTCGATCTTCAGGCCTTCGACATCGGTACCGGCCAGGCCCGTCAACGTTTGCCCGGAACCGATCACCGGATGCCCGCCCAGCGTGCCGGCCACGTCCATGCCGGCCACGGCGGTGGCGCCGCCGAACAGGCTGTCCGTCGACGTGCCGCTGGTCGAACTGAGGGCGATATTGGACAGCGAACCGTACTTGGCCGACGACACCACCAGCTTGCCATCTGTATCGATCGATGCCGTCACCGAGCTGCCGGCGCTGGAGAACGCGGAGGTGCCGTTGATCGACGACTGCACCACCTTCGCCAGCTCGGCCGGCGTATAGGTGCCGGCCGGCAGCGTGACGGTCGCCGTGTTCTTGCTGTTGCTGGGCGTGGTGTCGTTCAGCGTGACGGCCCACGTGGTATCGGCGGCGATCGTGGTGCTCGGGGCGACCGGGTCGCCGCTCGTCAGCGCGCCCTGCGAGGCCATCTGCGTGATCGACAGTTCGTAGGTGCCCGGCTTGGTGGCCGAGGTGGAACTGGTGAACGACACCAGGTTGTCGCTGGTGTTGCCGACCGCGCCGAACAGGGCGCCGATATCGCCGAAATTGGTGTCGATCGCTTTCTGGAACTTGGTCGAGTCGAGCGTCAGCGTGCCGTCCTTCGAGAAGCTGATGCCCACCTGGCCCAGGTTCGAGTAGGCGCCGGACAGGCCGCTGATGTTCGACGTCAGCATGCGGCGCACCTGCGACTGGATCGAGGTGGCGGTGGCATCGCCCTGCAGCGCGCCCGCGGTCTTGTTTTCCGCGTCGTAGCCGGTGAGCTTCTTCAGCGTGCCGTTCAGGTCGTTGTAGGCCTTGACGAAGGATTCCACGTTGCTCTTCACCTGCGACGTGTTCTTGCTGATGGCCAGCGTGCTGGCGCCCGTCTGCGTGACGGTCAGCGTCACGCCCTGGATCGCTTCGCCCACGTTGTTCGACTTGCTGGTCACGGCGATGCCGTTGACGGTCAGCCTGGTATCCTGCGCGGCCGAGGTCTGCGTCATCTTCTGCGCGCCGGACGGATCGTAGGCCAGCAGGTCGGCCAGCGCGCTGTCGGGCGGATCGGTATCGGTGCCGGACAGCCCGATCTTCATCGACGCGTTGGCGCCGGTGGCGTTCGACGTGAACACCAGGTGATACGGGTTGCTGCTGCCGTCGGAGACGATGGTGGCGGTCACGCCGAGGCCGGCCTTGTTGACGGCGTCGCGGATGCCTTCCAGCGAATTGTTGGTGGCGTCGATCGTCACGATGCCCGAGGCGATGTTGGCATCCTGCGTGAAGGTGCCGCCGAGATAGGTGCCGCCGGTGCCCGCGGCCAGACCGGCGCCGGCCGGATTGCTGCCGGCGATCGTGATCGGGCTGGCATCGGTGGATTTGAGCGAAATGCCGCTGAGGGCGGTCTTGCTGGAACCGGCATTGACCTCGCCGCCACTGCTGCCGAGACCGCCGGTGACGCCGGCCGCGCTGCCGGTCACCACTTCGTCGATGTCGAGGTTGGCGCCGTCGGTACGCGTAAACTGGAGATCGCCGCCGGCGGCGGTGCCGGTGAAGGTGATGCCCGCGTCGGCGAGCGCGGTGAGCACGGTCGACGGGCTGGTCAGCGCCTCATCGATCGACGCGGCCGTGATGCCGTCGCCGGCGGCCACGCCGGCACCCTGCGCGCCGATCTGCACGCCGCCGACCTTCAGCGCATAGGTGCCGTCCACCCCGGTCTCGACATCGCCGAAGCCGGCGAACAGCGCGGCATCGCTCGATGCCGGCGTGGCACTGGCGGTGACGCCGGTGGTGGTGCTTTTCGCATTGATGGCTTCGGCCAGCGCGCGGGCGCTGGTGGTGGTGCTGTCGGTGGCGATGGCAGTACCGTTGATCGTCAGTGAACCGTTGCTGAGACCGGTGCTGGCGATAGGGCCTTTCAACGTTTCGCCAGCCAGGCCGAAACCGCCGCTGGCGCTGCCGAACTGGAACGAAATCGTGGTCTTGCCGCCCAGGCCGATCGCCGACTTGCTGCTGGTGATGCCGGGGGTCGTCAACGTTTGCGCCTGGGCGAGCTGCGACACGTTGACCTTGTAGTTGCCGGCCACGGCCTTGGACGTTGCCGAGGCCGACAATACGTCGGCATTGCTGGGCGTGGCGCTCAGCGTGTTGAAGTCGGTGGCCTTGGTAAGGCCGCCGAGCGACGCCTGGAACACGCCCACGGCGCCGCTCAGCGAACCGTAAGCGGACAGCGAAGCCTGGTAGGATGCGGTTTTTTGCGCATACTTGGTCAACGGCTGCTGTTCGACAGCCATCAGCTGGGAAACAATGGAGTTGACGTCGAGTATGCTGCCGGAGGTAGAGATAGTGGCCACGCCTTTGCTCCTGAGAAAGCGATAATGTAATTGATTATCGGCAGAATCAAACGAGACTTGAGAGGGAGAAAGAAGGCTCAGTTTTGCGCAATGCGGATCATGTTAGCGCAAAGCAGCCGGGGCCGACGCCCGGCTAGGGGTTTCCGGCACGGAGGACCGCCGCAGGCGGCCGCCGTGCCGGGGAATCAGGCTTGCTGGCGGATCAGCAGGCCGATCGCCTTGTCGAGCGACTTGGCGATCTGCAGCGCCTCTTCGGTCGGCATCTGCCGGACGATTTCCTTCGTGGCGACATCGACCACCTTGACGATGGTGCGTTTGCTGTCTTCGTCGATCGAGAATTCCAGGCTTTGCGCATGGACCGATTCGTTGAGCTTGCCAATGGCATCCTTCAGCTCGTCCATCGAGCCGGTGCCGGACGTGCCTGTTACCCTTGTTGTGCTTGTTGTGCCTGTTGTGCTTGTTATTGCCGTGGTGCCAGCCGTTGCCGCGGAATTGGCCGTGGAAGTGCGCCCTGCAGTGGGCGTGGCCACTTCGGTGGCAAAACCGCGGTCCGCCCTGGCGTAGGACTGCGGGCCGAGCGTGTCGATTGTCATGATGATTCCTGGAACGTAAAAAGTTCCCCGACTGAATTACCAGGCGGGGAACCGAAAAACTGCCATCGTGATCCAGCCATGCGAGCGGCCGGATCAGTGGTGGCGCCGACTGGCGCTGCTGACGAACTCAGCTTATGAACTCAGCCTATTAACGCAGCAGGCTCATCACGCTGTTCGGCAGCGAGTTCGCCTGGGCCAGCATCGCGGTACCGGCCTGCTGCAGGATCTGGCCACGGGTCATGCTGGCGGTTTCCGAAGCGAAGTCGGTGTCGACGATACGGCTGCGCGACGCGGACAGGTTCTCCTGCGTGCTCGACAGGTTCGAAATCGCCGACGAGAAGCGCGATTGCAGTGCACCGTAGGCGGCACGCTGGGTGTTCACCGTGGCCAGCGCGGCATCGGCGATCTTGATGGCCGACTGGGCACCTTCGAACGTCGAGATGTCCAGGCTGGCGACCGATTTCAGGCTCGAGGTGCCTGCGCTGCCCAGGCCGGAACCGTCGGTGACCTTGAATGCGCCTTCCGAGTCGTAGCTGAGCTGGCCGTTACCGGTGGCCTTGGCGGCGATTGCTTTCGCATCGAACGCCGTGCCGGCGGTACCGGTGGAGGTGTACTGCGCCACGTCGAGCTTGGTGTTGTCGGCGGTGTTCGTGTTTTCGATCTGGATATCCGCGCCGCTGGCATGGGTCAGCTTCAGGCCCTTGTTGACGGAATCGTATTCTGCCGTCACGCCGGTCTTGGCCGATTGGGCATTGATCGCGTTGATGCCGGCAGAGAAGTCCGCGGCGCTGGAAGCGGTACCGCTGACGGTGAAGTTGATCGCCACGCCCTTGTCGCCGTTGTCGCCCTTCAGCTCGAACGAGTAAGCCTCGGCCGCCAGTGCGACGGAAACTTCGGTCTTGGCCGATGCGGTCACGCCGGTCGACGCGGTCTGTGCGTTGACCTTCGAGGCCAGCGACTTGGCGGTATCGGTCGCTTCGACGTCGATCGCCGCGCCGCTGCCGCGCACGCCGGCAACCTGCATCGTGGTACCGGCGGTGATGTTGGTGGTGCCATCGGTCTTGATGACGGCCGCATCGGCTTTCACGTTGTTGTTGCCGTACGTATTCGTCGTGAAGTTCGCACCGGTCGACGAGATCAGCTGGTTGGCATCGGCGCCGACCTGGAAGTTGGCGGTGCCCATCGAACCATCCAGCAGCTGCTGGCCGTTGAACGACGTATTTTGCGAGATGCGGTTCAGTTCCGAGCCCAGCTGGGTGACCTCGGTCTGCAGTGCCTGGCGGTCCGATGCCGAGTTCGATGCATTCGACGACTGGACGGCCAGTTCGCGGATACGCTGCAGGATGTCGCCAGAGGAGGACAGGGCCCCTTCAGCGGTTTGCGCCATCGACACGCCGTCGTTGGCGTTGCGGGTTGCCTGCGTCATGCCGCGGATCTGCGACGACATGCGGTCGGAAATCGCCAGGCCTGCCGCATCGTCCTTGGCGCTGTTGATTCGCAGGCCGGAGGACAGGCGTTGCAGCGAGGTGGACAGGGCGGTCTGCGATGCGCTCAGGTTGCGCTGCGAATTCAGTGAGGCGGTGTTGGTATTGATTACGGAAGCCATGGTATTTCTCCAAACGGGTACGTCATATCGGCATTTGCTCTTTCACTTTGGCCCGCCCCCGTGTTCTGGGACGATCAGGCCGCTGTTGAGATTTGTAACGGTTTCCGTACGGGAACCTTTAGCGAATTTTCGTCAGGAAATTTTTTCTTTTGGGACTCAAGTATTTCCTGATGGATGCGCTTATACGGCTGCTCATCAGTATTCTTTAGGGGGAAATATTTTTTATTTCGTGGGTGCGGAAACCATGCTCCGCCATGTCGGATGGGGGCACTGATCCGCCCGGCAGGCACGGGCTTCCTGGGCCGGGCGTAAAAGACGGGTCCGGCAACGGTACGGCCGCAGGACCGGAGAACCTGCACCCGAAGCGGCCCTGGCGGGCGCAGGCGGCGGGAAGGTGACGAAAGAAAAAATCCCCGGCGGGATCGACCGGCCGGGGATTCGATGAAACGTGGTTTATGTCGCTTGCATGACGTTGTTTCGATTAACGCAGCAGGCTCATCACGCCATTCGGCAGCGTGTTGGCCTGGGCCAGCATCGCGGTGCCGGCCTGCTGCAGGATCTGGCCGCGGGTCATGCTGGCGGTTTCCGCCGCGAAGTCGGTGTCGACGATACGGCTCTTCGACGCGGACAGGTTTTCCGTCGTGGTCGACAGGTTGGCGATCGCCGACGAGAAGCGCGACTGCAGTGCGCCGTAGGCGGCACGCTGGGTGTTCACCGTGGCCAGCGAGGCATCGGCGATCTTGATGGCTGCCTGTGCGCCTTCGAACGTCGAGATGTCCAGGCTGGCGACCGATTTCAGGCTCGAGGTGCCTGCACTGCCCAGGCCGGAACCGTCGGTGACCTTGAATGCGCCTTCCGAGTCGTAGCTGAGCTGGCCGTTGCCGGTGGCCTTGGCGGCGATTGCTTTCGCATCGAACGCCGTGCCGGCGGTACCGGTCGAGGTGTACTGCGCCACGTCGAGCCTGGTGTTGTCGGCGGTGTTCGTGTTTTCGATCTGGATATCCGCGCCGCTGGCATGGGTCAGCTTCAGGCCCTTGTTGACGGAATCGTATTCCGCCGTCACGCCGGTCTTGGCCGATTGGGCGTTGATCGCGTTGATGCCGGCGGCGAAGTCGGCGGCGGTGGAAGCGGTGCCGCCCACGGTGAAGTTGATCGCCACGCCCTTGTCGCCGTTGTCGCCCTTCAGCTCGAACGAGTAGGACTCGGCCGCCAGCCCCATGGAAACCTCGGTCTTGGCCGATGCGGTCACGCCGGTCGACGAGGTCTGCGCGTTGACCTTCGAGGCCAGCGACTTGGCTGTATCGGTTGCTTCGACATCGATCGCCGCGCCGCTGCCGCGCACGCCGGCAACCTGCATCGTGGTGCCGGCGGCGATGTTGGTGGTGCCATCGGTCTTGATGACGGCCGCATCGGCTTTCACGTTGTTGTTGCCGTACGTGTTCGTGTTGAAGTTCGCGCCGGTGGCGGAGATCAGCTGGTTGGCGTCGGCGCCGACCTGGAAGTTGGCGGTGCCCATCGAACCATCCAGCAGCTGCTGGCCGTTGAACGAGGTGGTTTGTGCGATACGGCTCAGTTCCGAGCCCAGCTGGGTCACCTCGGTCTGGAGTGCCTGGCGGTCCGATGCCGAGTTCGATGCGTTCGACGACTGGACGGCCAGTTCGCGGATACGCTGCAGGATGTCGCCGGAGGAGGACAGGGCGCCCTCGGCGGTTTGCGCCATCGACACGCCGTCGTTGGCGTTGCGGGTCGCTTGCGTCATGCCGCGGATCTGGGAATTCATGCGGTCGGAAATCGCCAGGCCGGCGGCGTCGTCTTTCGCGCTGTTGATGCGCAGGCCGGACGACAGGCGTTGCAGGGAAGTCGACAGGGCGCCTTGCGAGCCCGACAGGTTACGTTGCGAATTCAGGGAAGCGATGTTGGTGTTGATGACCGATGCCATGGTAACTCTCCAGACGGTACTGCTGTTTGGGCACTTTGCTCGTCAACTTTGGCCCGCCACGCTGTTCCGTGACGCTCAAGCCGCTGTTGTTACTGGTAACGGATTCCGTATGGAAAGCTTTAGGCGTTTTTCCCGGAAGAATTTTCAAGCCAGGGCCTCAAGTACCGGGGGCGGCATGCGCCTTGTCGACCGGCGGCTGGATTTCTTTAGCCCGAATTGAAGGGTTTTTTGCCGTCAATTCCGCGCTTTGAAGGGGCAAAAAAAATCCCCGGCGGGTTACCCGGCCGGGGATTCTTGTCTGTAGCGCAGCGAATTTACGCCTTGTTGCCCACGCTTGTCGACGCTTGTTCCTATTAACGCAGCAGGCTCATCACGCCGTTCGGCAGCGTGTTGGCCTGGGCCAGCATCGCGGTGCCGGCCTGTTGCAGGATCTGGCCGCGGGTCATGCTCGCGGTTTCCGCCGCGAAGTCGGTGTCGACGATGCGGCTCTTCGACGCGGAAAGGTTTTCCGTCGTGGTCGACAGGTTGGCGATCGCCGACGAGAAGCGCGACTGCAGTGCGCCGTAGGCGGCACGCTGGGTGTTCACCGTGGCCAGTGAGGCATCGGCGATCTTGATGGCTGCCTGTGCGCCTTCGAACGTCGAGATGTCCAGGCTGGCGACCGATTTCAGGCTCGAGGTGCCTGCACTGCCCAGGCCGGAACCGTCGGTGACCTTGAATGCGCCTTCCGAGTCGTAGCTGAGCTGGCCGTTGCCGGTGGCCTTGGCGGCGATTGCTTTCGCATCGAACGCCGTGCCGGCGGCACCGGTCGAGGTGTACTGCGCCACGTCGAGCCTGGTGTTGTCGGCGGTGTTCGTGTTTTCGATCTGGATATCCGCGCCGCTGGCATGGGTCAGCTTCAGGCCCTTGTTGACGGAATCGTATTCCGCCGTCACGCCGGTCTTGGCCGATTGGGCGTTGATCGCGTTGATGCCGGCGGCGAAGTCGGCGGCGGTGGAAGCGGTGCCGCCCACGGTGAAGTTGATCGCCACGCCCTTGTCGCCGTTGTCGCCTTTGAGCTCGAACGAGTACGACTCGGCCGCCAGCCCCATGGAAACCTCGGTCTTGGCCGATGCGGTCACGCCGGTCGACGAGGTCTGCGCGTTGACCTTCGAGGCCAGCGACTTGGCGGTATCGGTCGCTTCGACATCGATCGCCGCGCCGCTGCCGCGCACGCCGGCAACCTGCATCGTGGTGCCGGCGGCGATGTTGGTGGTGCCATCGGTCTTGATGACGGCCGCATCGGCTTTCACGTTGTTGTTGCCGTACGTATTCGTGTTGAAGTTCGCGCCGGTGGCGGAGATCAGCTGGTTGGCATCGGCGCCGACCTGAAAGTTGGCGGTGCCCATCGAACCATCCAGCAGCTGCTGGCCGTTGAACGAGGTGGTCTGTGCAATACGGCTCAGTTCCGAGCCCAGCTGGGTCACCTCGGTCTGCAGTGCCTGGCGGTCCGATGCCGAGTTCGATGCGTTCGACGACTGGACGGCCAGTTCGCGGATACGCTGCAGGATGTCGCCGGAGGAGGACAGGGCACCCTCGGCGGTCTGCGCCATCGACACGCCGTCGTTGGCGTTGCGGGTTGCCTGCGTCATGCCGCGGATCTGGGAATTCATGCGGTCGGAAATCGCCAGGCCGGCGGCGTCGTCTTTCGCGCTGTTGATGCGCAGGCCGGACGACAGGCGCTGCAGGGAGGTCGACAGGGCGCTTTGCGAGCCCGACAGGTTACGTTGCGAATTCAGGGAAGCGATGTTGGTGTTGATGACCGATGCCATGGTGACTCTCCAGACGGTACTGCTGTTTGGGCACTTTGCTCGTCAACTTTGGCCCGCCACGCTGTTCCGTGACGCTCAAGCCGCTGTTGTTACTGGTAACGGATTCCGTATGGAAATCTTTAGGTGATTTGGGGAAAATATTGAAGTTTTTTGCGCTGAATCAGTACGCGATGACAGATATTTAATGATGTTTCACGATTCTTGCTGACAAATTAAAAAGCCCGGCATTGCCGGGCTCTTCAGTATCAACCACAGGAACGGGGTAGAGGGCTCTACTCCGCGACAATGACCCGGTTCTTGCCGGACTTCTTCGCCACGTACATGGCGCGGTCGGCCCGCGATACCAGCGCGGTCTGGTCTTCGCCCTGGCGGCGCAACGCCACGCCGGCCGAGAACGTGATCAGCACCTTTTCATTCTCGTGCATGAAGAAATGCCGGGTAAGTTCCCGTTGCAGGCGGGTCATCGTGGCAACGGCCGCGTCCACCGCGGTCTCGGGCAGCAGGATCAGGAATTCCTCGCCGCCGAAGCGGGCGATCACGTCCATCGAACGCAGCGTTTCCTTGACGATCTTGACCAGGTGCTTCAGCGCGCTGTCGCCGGCGATGTGGCCGTACGTATCGTTGAGTTTCTTGAAATCGTCCAGGTCCAGCACGGCGATGCACAGCGGCGTGCCGCGCCGATCGGCACGGGCCGTTTCGCGCTCGAACACGTCGTCCAGGCCGCGGCGGTTCAGGCTGCCTGTCAGCTGGTCTTCCCGCACCAGCTCGCTCATGTGCTGCAGCTGCGTTTCCAGTGACTTGATGCGCTCTTCCGCTTCCTGCACTTCCTGCCGCGCGGTCATCATGTTGTCGCGCGCCTGCAGCGCTTCGGCCTGCACCACGCGGGTATCGTGCAGCACGTCGTCGAGGATCTGGTTCAACTCGGTGATGTCGTTGGCATGGCTGATCTTCTCGGAATAGGCGCCGATCTTTTCCTGGAAGTCGCCGGTGGTGGCGGCCACCTGGCCGAGGCGGTCGATGAAGGTCATCACCATGTTCTTCACGGTGGCCTTCACATCCGCCATGCTGTGCTTGAGCTGGCTCTGCTTGTAGATCACGTCCTTCAGCGTGCGGGTGGCCGCTTCCAGCGCACGTGCGTCGAGCGGGCCCGCGATCAGCGCCTGCACGGCGTCGACCTGGCCGCGCAGCCATGAATCGTCGTCCAGCAGTTCGCTGACATTTTCCAGCAGCAGGCGGAACAGCCGCAGCAGCAGCTCCTGCTGCTCGGCCGTGTCGCCGTGCTTCAGTTCGATCTGGTAGCACAGCTGTTTCAGCCGCACGGCGATCTCGGAAAGGTCGGCCTCCGTATGCGCTTCCTTCGTCGCCGCGCCCAGCGATGCCGCTTCCTCCGCCATGGCCGGCGCGCCCGCCAGCAGCGACGCCACCGCCAGCGTCAGCGTACGGCTGAGCAGGTCGCGCAGCAGCCGGGTCTGCTCGCCCTCGGCCATCGGCGCCAGTTCGATGCCACCCTTCTTCACCGGCCGCTCGGCCAGTTGCGACAGCGCCGTGGCATAGGCATCCCAGTCGCGCGTCTTTACGGCACGGTTGAAACGGCGGCCGAAATCGGCCAGCTCGCCGGGCTGTTCGGCGATCCGCGAGGCGAAGCGGCTCAACACGTTCTCGGGGCCCGGATCGGCGGGAATCGCCACCACGGGCGCCGGCGCCGGAATGCCGGCGATTTCATTGTAAATGTCGCGATAGGCATCCGGCGTTGGCGAGATGCGGCGCACCGCCAGGCGGCGAAATGCCTCGCGTGCAATCTCGGCCGGATTCTGATCAGCAGGGCTTGGGGGTTTGCTCGACATCGCGCTTGCAGCCTTTACAAAGGATTACCTGTAGCTTCCCATCTTAAAGTAACAATGGATTTGCCGATGCACGGAGCAGCGGGGCTAATTTCCTTTATTTCCGGAACCAGGAGTTTCTGGAAAACAGTTGTCCAAGTTGCCAGCGAACCTCAATCGATCAAGCCGTTCCTGATCGCATAGTGGGTCAGTTCCGCGCTGTTCTTCAGTTTCATCTTGACCAGCAGGCGGGCGCGGTATTCGCTGACCGTCTTTACCGACAGCGACAGTTCCTTGGCGATCGCACCGACCGTCATGCCGGAAGCAATCAGCGTCAGCGTCTGGTACTCGCGGTCGGACAGCGTTTCATGCAGCGCGGTTTCATGGTCTTCGCCAACGTGGTTGGCGAGCTCCTGGGCCAGGGCGGCACTGATGTATTTCAATCCGCCCGCTACCTGCCGGATCGCGGTGACGAGCTCCTTCGGCGCGCTCTGCTTGGTGAGATAGCCGGCCGCGCCAGCTTTGAGCGAGCGGATCGCATACTGGTCCTCGCGGTGCATCGACAGCATCAGCACGGCGAGCTCCGGCTTTTCCTTCTTGATCTGCTTGAGCACTTCGATGCCGCTGCGGTCGGGCATCGAAATATCGAGCAGCACGACGTGGCAGCCCGATTTGCGGAACAGGCGCAACGCGTCGCTGCCGTTTTCCGCCTCGCCGGCCACCACGATATCGCGCGTGTCGGCCAGGATCTGCTTCAGGCCTTCGCGCACGATCGCGTGATCGTCCGCGATGAAGACCTTGATGGCTGCCTTGTCGCTCATGCTGCTTGGTTCCTAGTTCGTTGTTGCAGGCCGAATTGTAGCCGCTTCCGGGCCAAGGCCCGGGCCGGTACGGCCGATGCGGATCGCCACGACGGTGCCGCCGCCCGGAGCATGCGACAGGTTCAGCGTGCCGCCCAGGGCCCGGGCGCGCTCGGCCATGCCACGCAGGCCGAACGAGCCAGGCTTGGCACGGTCCGCGGCACGGATGCCACGGCCGTTGTCCGTGATCTTCACGCCCACGTGCTGGCGGGTGCCGTGCAGGCGCACCGCCACGCTGGTCGCGTGCGCGTGCTTGGCGATGTTCGTCAGCGCCTCCTGCACGATGCGGAACAGCGCGGTGGCCTGGTCGGCGTCGAGCGCCACATCCTTGGCGTTGGAGTGGAAGGTGCAGGCCAGGCCCGCCTGCGTGGCGAATTCCTTCACCTGCCACTCGAGCGCCGCAACCAGGCCGAAATCGAGGATCGACGGACGCAGGTCCAGCGTGATGCGGTGCACGGCTTCGATGGTGCGGTCGGCAAGTTCGTCGACATAGGCGGCCTTCTCGGCCAGCGCGGTATCGCCGGCCGGCAGGCGCGCGGCCAGCATCGCCAGCGCCATCTTGATGGCGGTGAGGTTGCCGCCCAGGTCGTCGTGGATCTCGCGCGCCATCCGCGTGCGTTCCTGTTCCTTCACTTTCTCGATGTGGGCGGTCAGTTCCGCCAGGCGCGCGCGGCTGGCACGCACTTCGAGTTCCTCCAGCTTGCTCTCGGTGATGTTGGTCATGATGCCTTCCCACTGTACCGCGCCACCCGGCAGCACGTGTGGCGACGCACGCAGGTTGATCCATTTGACATCCTTCCAAGCCTCGATCCAGATGCGGCCTTCCCAGTTCCAGCTCCACAGCGTGGCGGCGGACGATGTCATCGAGTCCACGTAGGATTGCCGGTCTTCCTCCAGCACGAGCTGCGCGAATTGCTCCGGCTGCGCCGCCAGTTCGCCCGATGCCAGGCCGAGCAGCGCCTGGCAGCCTTCGCTCAGGTAGGGGAACGACACGCGGCCATCGGGTTCGCGGCGGAACTGGTACACCAGGCCCGGCGTGTGCGACACGATCGCCTCGAAGCGGGACTGCACCTGCTGCAGCTTGTCGGCGTGGCTCTCGTCTTCCGCGATGGCCAGCACGCAGTCCCTGTCGCCATGGCGTATCCCTTGCAGGCGCAGCGACACGCGGTAGCGGGTGCCGTCCGCCCGCGCCAGCACGGTGCTGACGATGGCGCCGCTGTCGGCGGCCGCATCGAACTGCTCGCGCGGCAGTGCCGGCGCGATGGCGGCGAAGGGGGTACCGGCTTCATGGCCGGCCTGGGTGCGGGCGGCGGGATTGGCATCGAGGAGGTACAGCGTGCCGCGGTCGATCAGGAACAGCTGGGAACGCGTGGCATCCCACACCGCTTCGTGGCACGAGGCGTGCGAGCCGAATCGGGCAGCGCTCATAAATGTGTACAATCGTTCCGCATTGGCAGGATGATACGTGAAACACCACTTCTCATGAACAAAGCTTTTGTTAAAGAAACCGAGCAGGAAGACGACGACGACGTCCAGCAGGCGCCGCCGATCCCGCCCGGGGCGAAGAATTACATGACGCCGGCCGGCTACCGGCGCATCAAGGAAGAACTGCTGCAGCTGATCGACGTCGACCGGCCCGAGGTGGTGAGGGTGGTGCACTGGGCCGCATCGAACGGCGACCGTTCCGAAAACGGCGACTACATCTACGGCAAGCGGCGCCTGCGCGAAATCGACCGCCGCATCCGCTTCCTGACCAAGCGGCTGGACCTTGCCGAAGTGGTGGACCCCAGCGTGCACCACGGCAGCGACCAGATCTACTTCGGCGCCACCGTCACCTACTGCAACCAGGATGGCGCCGAGAACACGATCACGATCGTCGGCATCGACGAATTCGACCCGCTGAAGGGCAAGGTCAGCTGGATCTCCCCGATCGCCCGCACCATCACCAAGGCACGCGAGGGCGATGTCGTGACGCTGCACACGCCGACCGGGGTGGAGGAGCTGGAAATACTGGCGGTGACGTACCCGGCGGCGGCGGAACGGTAGCTGGTCAGAAGCCCTGGTGTCGGACACTTTTTCCCGGTTTCTCGGAAAAAGGTGTCGGACACCGGTTTTTTTTGCTTGCACCTGCCTTTGTCAGATTCCCGCGATCTTCCTGGGCCGCCCCCGTGGTGCTGTCTCCTTCATCAAGCTGCGAAACCGCGCCAGCTCATCCTGGTGCAGCGCTTCATCGGACAAGCGCTGGTAGTTCAAGTGGCGTTCCACGTCGCTGAGTCCCAGGCGCAGGTACAGCTCATGGGGGCACAACAAGCGATCCGTGCCCAAGCCGGCATTCCCAAGATAGCTCGACCAGCGGTAGTCACGTTGGTGCCAGCACATCGCAGCCCGCACCGGATTTGCCTCAACATAGCGCTGACAGGTCAGCAGATAGCGTTCCGTAGGAACCGGGTGCGACCAGTAACGGCCCTCCCAGATCGATCCCGTGCGACCCAGACGTTTGTTGAGATACCGGGTGTATTGCTGTCCGAGCCGTCTCATCAGTTCAGGCGCCAGCATGACGTCGTCGAAAGAGGCCAGGATGTGCACGTGATTGGTCATCAGCACATACGCGTGAATCGAACAGGCGACAGCGGAAGCATGCTTGCTTAGCCACTCGAGATAAACCAGGTAATCCGAGTCAATGAAGAAGCATGGCTGCCGATTATGACCACGCTGGATGATGTGCAGCGGCACACCTGGCAACAGCAAGCGGGGGAGCCGCGACATGTTTTGCTCCGGAGATGGGAAGTCGCTATTTTCTTACTGGTCTGTTACAAGTGACCTGTGCGGGCGCAAGGAAGAACCAGGGTCCAACGTTGGCTATTGGTGCGAGCGCGAGGGACAACCGGTGTCCGACACCTTTTCTGGAAAGGTCGTCCAGAAAAAGTGTCCGACACCAGGCCGCGAATTGTGCCGGCAGTTATCCCCGCTCGCGCGAAACCCGGTTCACGCCGGTAACCTTCCGCACATTGCGCAGCAGCCCGGCCAGGTGCACCCGGTCCTTGACCTGGATGGTGAAACGCAGCTGGTGCAGTACGTGGTCGTTGTCCTCGTCCATGCCGACGAACGTGATGTTGCCGTCGGATTCGCCGATTTCGGCGGCCACGCGGGCCAGGATGCCTTTTTCGTTGTTGATCAGCAGGCGGATGCGGCTGTCGAAGCGACGGTTCAGTTCCGTGCCCCACTTGACCGCGATCCAGCGCTCCGGCTCCTTCTGCCGCTGGCGCCGCGCCACGCTGCAATCGGACGTGTGCACCTGCAGCCCCTGGTCGCGCCGCAACTGGCCAACGATCTGGTCGCCCGGGATCGGCAGGCAGCATGGCGCCAGCTGCACGGACACGCCTTCACTGCCGTAGATCGTCACGGGATCGAGGTCGGCGGCCGAGTTGTGGTCGATCGGCACCGAGGCCGATTCGCCGCCCATCAGGCCGAAGATGTGCCGCGCGACGAGCGCCGCCATCCGCTTGCCGATGCCGATGTCGGCATGCAGTTCGTCCATCGACTTCGCCGACGATTCGTTCAGCAGCCGTTCCACCAGCGGTTCCGGCACATCCGGCGAGATGCTGATCGCCGCCAGCGCCTGCTGCAGCAGTTGCCGTCCGAGGCCGATGGATTCGGGCAGGTTGATGGTGCGCAGGTGATGCCGGATCGCCGAGCGCGCCTTGCCGGTGCGTACGAAACTCAGCCAGCTCGGGCTCGGCCGCGAATCGCTGTCCGTCACGATCTCGACGATGTCGCCGTTGCGAAGCTCGGTGCGCAGCGGGGCGGGTTCGCCGTTGATCGTCACCGATACCGTGTGGTCGCCAATGCCGGTGTGGATCGCATACGCGAAATCGATCGGCGTGGCGCCGCGCGGCATGGCGATGATCTTCGACTTCGGCGTGAACACGTACACCGAGTCGGGGAACAGGTCGACCTTCACGTGTTCCAGGAACTCGGCCGAGTCGCCGGTCTGCTGCTGGATGTCGAGCAGCGACTGCAGCCACGCGTGGGTGCGCTGCTGCATGTCGGTCATGTTGGCATCGCTGTTCTTGTACAGCCAGTGCGCCGCCACGCCCGATTCGGCGGTGCGGTGCATTTCCTGCGTGCGGATCTGGAACTCGACCGGCGTGCCGTACGGGCCGATCAGCGTGGTATGCAGCGACTGGTAGCCGTTCAGCTTGCGGATCGCGATGTAATCCTTGAACTTGCCCGGCATCGGCTTGTACAGCGAATGCAGCGTGCCCAGCGCCACGTAGCAGTTCGGGAAACTGTCGACGACGACGCGGAAGCCATACACGTCGAGCACCTGTGAAAAAGTGAGCTGCTTCGTGCGCATCTTGTTGTAGATGCCGTACAGCGTCTTTTCGCGGCCATACACTTCGGCGTGGATGCCGGCCATGCCGAGCGTGTTCTTGACCGAGTCGAGGATCTTGCCGACCACTTCGCGCCGGTTGCCCCGCGCGGCTTTGACGGCCTTGGCCAGCACGTTGTAGCGCAGCGGGTGCAGGTGCGAGAACGACAGGTCCTGCAGCTCGCGGTAGATGTTGTTCAGGCCGAGCCGGTGCGCGATCGGCACGTACACTTCCATCGTTTCCTTGGCGATGCGCTGCTTCTTGGCCGGCGCCATCACGTCGAGCGTGCGCATGTTGTGCAGACGATCGGCCAGCTTGATCAGGATGACGCGCACGTCGGACGCCATCGCCAGCAGCATCTTGCGGAAGTTCTCCGCCTGCGCCTCGATCTGGCTCTGGAACTCGATCTTTTCCAGCTTGGACAGGCCGTCGACCAGTTGCGCGACCGGCGCGCCAAAGCGCTCGATCAGCTCTTCCTTCTTGACGTCCTGGTCTTCCATCACGTCGTGCAGCAGCGCCGCCATCAGTGCCTGGGCGTCGAGCTTCCAGTCGGCGCAGATCTCGGCCACGGCGATCGGGTGCGAAATATAGGGCTCGCCCGATTTGCGCACCTGGCCCAGGTGCATCTCGTCCGAGAACCGGTAGGCTTCCTTGACCTTTTTCAGGTCGGCCTCGGTCATGTACTCGGCAAGCTTTTCAGTCAGGTGGCTGATGGTTGCCACGCCCGCGGGAATCATGGGAGCGGCGAGAGGGGAGGTGGAAATGGCGGGAGACTGGGCGGCATCGCCGTCCGGCCGGGCGGCCGAACGGCGCCCTCGCGAAACGGGGCGTTCAGTGATGCCGGATTCGGTGGAATTCAGGTTCATGGTGTTCGCAGTGTAATTCAACTGAAGAACCTGTGGCGGTGCGGTGAATCCGGAGCATCAAAATTACATCGGAACCTTCTTGAGCATTTCGATGCCGACCTTGCCGGCAGCGATCTCGCGCAGTGCCAGCACGGTCGGCTTGTCCTTGGCATCCACCTTCGGGGTGTGGCCTTGCAGCAGCTGGCGGGCGCGGTAGGTGGCGGCCAGGGTCAGCTGAAAGCGGTTCGGCACATGTTGCAGGCAATCTTCGATCGTAATACGGGCCATGGTAACTCCTGGGCAGAAATCTGAAAAATAAAAGGGGATAAAACGGCATTTCAAAACAGGAAATGCGGTTCAGCCTTGCGGTTCAGTCACAAGATAACGTCGCGAATTGGATCCCGGATCGGGTTCCGAATCAGGTCCAAATTCGCGAATTCAGCCATGTGACCGCGACTTCAGTCATGCAGTTCGGCGTGAATGCCCAATTGGGCAAACAGCGATGCATTGCGTGCCGCCTGCTGCGCAAACCGGCATCGGGCCGATCGGACGATCGCAGTCAGTTCGGACAAGGCGACGGGAAACTCTTCATTGATAATAACATACTCGAACTCGGGCGCGTGGGCGATTTCGCCGCCCGCCGCCAGCAGCCGGCGCGTGATCACGTGCGGCTCGTCCTGCCCGCGCTTGTGCAGCCGTTCTTCCAGTGCCGCGATCGATGGCGGCAAAATAAAGATGCCGGCCGCCTGCGGGAACTGTTTTTTGACCTGGCGGGCGCCCTGCCAGTCGATTTCCAGCAGGATGTCCGTGCCGGCGCGCATCTGCTCGGCGACGAACAGGCGCGACGTGCCATAGTAATTGCCGTGCACTTCGGCCCACTCCAGGAACTCGCCGGCATCGACGCGTGCCGTGAAATCCTCGACCGTCGTGAAGAAATATTCGCGGCCATGTTCCTCGCCCGGACGCGGCGGGCGCGTGGTGGTGGAGATCGACAGCTTGATTGCCGGCTCCTGCGCCAGCAGCGCATTGACCAGCGTGGACTTGCCGGCACCGGAAGGGGCCGCAACCATGAACAGGCTGCCGGAGAAGTGTTGGTTCATTTCAATCTCGCTTCGCGGGCGCGTGGCCCGAACGGGTACAAAACGCGTATTTTACCAAGAGCAACCGATTTTGCACGCCCCCGCGTGATCGATAGTGACCGGTTACTCCAGGTTCTGTACCTGTTCGCGCATCTGCTCGATCAGCAGCTTCAGTTCCATCGAAGCGTCCGCCAGTTCCTTGACCGACGCCTTGGCGCCCAGCGTATTGGCTTCGCGGTTCAGTTCCTGCATCATGAAATCGAGGCGCTTGCCGACCTGGCCGCCCTTTTTCAGGATATGGCGGGTTTCCGACAGGTGCGCCGACAGCCGGCCCAGCTCCTCGGCCACGTCGATGCGGATGCCGTACAGGATCACTTCCTGGCGGATGCGTTCCATCGCATCCTGGCGCGACAGCGCGGCGTTCGATCCCTGCGATGCCAGGCCCAGCGCTTCCTGCATGCGCTCGATCGCCTTCTGCTGGAACGCGGCCACGACTTGCGGGATCAGCGGCGTGATGCGCCTGACGATGGCCTCCATGGCCTCGATGCGCGAAACCAGCATGGCCTCGAGCGCGGCGCCTTCGCGCTGGCGGCTGGTGACGAACGCCCCGGTGGTCTTGGCCATCAGCGTGGCCACGTCGGCCTGCAGCGTTTCCTGGCCGATCTGCGCTTCCTCGACCACGCCGGGCCAGCGCAGCAATTCCGCCACGGACATCGCATGCGCGCCGCTGAAATGCGCGGTCACCTCGTTCTGCAGGCGGGCAAGTTCATTGAGCAGGGGGATATTCAGCGCCTGGGTACCCGCGCCAGCGGCCTTGCGGCCGAAACTCAACCGGATTTCCACCTTGCCGCGCGTGATGGCGGCCATGATCGCGGCCCGCAGGTCGGGTTCCAACGCCCGGAGGTCATCATTGATGCGGAATTGAAGGTCGAGAAAACGGGAATTGACACTCTTGATTTCAATGGTCAGAGTTCCCGCCGCGCTTTCGCTGGTGGCAACCGCGTAGCCCGTCATGCTGGAAATGCTCAATGGATATCCCCGATTTTATCTTTACAATGCTTCGTTTTGTCCACACAATCCGGTCTCAGTTGCGTTAGTTGAGGCGAAGAAACGCATGGTTGCGAACGTACCGTTACCGGATGGGTTGGAGCTGGCTGGATACCGCATTGTAAAGAAAATTGCGTCCGGCGGGTTCAGTATCGTCTACCTCGCCTATGACACGGAAGGCAATGCGGTCGCCATCAAGGAGTATTTACCAAGCGCATTGGCATTGCGTCAAGAGGGAGAATTGGCGCCAAGCGTTTCTGCTGCCAATCTGCCCGTGTTCCGCATCGGCCTGAAATGCTTTTTCGAAGAAGGCCGCACGCTCGCCAGGATTGCCCATCCAAACGTGGTGCGGGTCCTGAACTTCTTCCGGGCCCACGATACCGTGTACATGGTCATGGCTTATGAATCCGGCCATACGCTGCAGGACCATATATCGCACCAGCGGGCCAAGGGCGGCAGGATCGGCGAGGCATTCATCCGCCAGGTTTTTATCCAGGTATTGAAGGGATTGCGCGAAGTGCATGCGAACGGGTTGCTGCACCTCGATTTAAAACCGGCCAATATCTACCTGCGTACCGACGGCACGCCGATGCTGCTCGATTTCGGCGCGGCGCGGCAGATCATCAACAGCGGGGCGCTGACACTGATGCCGATGTTTACGCCGGGCTTTGCCGCCCCCGAGCTCACCGTCAAGACTTCGCCGCTGGGGCCGTGGACCGACGCCTATGGCATCGGCGCGGCCATGTTCGCCTGCATGGCGGGCGCGCCGCCGCAGCCGGCCCAGGAGCGCCGCAACGCCGACAGGATGGATGAACATTACGGCAAGCTGGCGGAGCGTTATTCTCCCGAGCTGTTGCAGCTGGTGCGTTGGGCGCTGACGAGCGATCCGCTGGCGCGGCCGCAAAGCCTGTTCGAACTGCAGAAAGCATTGCAGACGCCGCCCGCGCCGCCGCCGCCGGCAGGCCCGTTCGCGCGGCTGCGCACGCTGGCGCGGCGCCTGCGGCCGGCGCGAGGCGCCGAAGCATCCGACACTCTGCAGCACTAGATACCATGCGATTCTCCGTCTACCAGGAAAGCCACATCGGCGCCCGCCGGATGAACCAGGACCGGATGGGCTACAGCTTCACGCGCGATGCGCTGCTGCTGGTGCTGGCCGACGGCATGGGCGGCCACCCGCGCGGCGAAGTGGCCGCCACCATTGCGTTGCAGACCATTTCCGCGCTGTTCCAGCAGCAGGCCGACCCGTACGTGAAGGGCCCCGAGCGCTTCCTGGAAGACGCGTGCCACGCGGCGCACCGCGAGATCCACCGCCACGCGGCGGCGCACGGCATGCCGGAGACGCCGCGCACCACGATCGTCGCCTGCCTGGTACAGCACAATGCCGCCACGTGGGCGCACTGCGGCGACTCGCGGCTGTACTGGCTGCGCGGCGGGCGCATCCTGGCGCGCACGCGCGACCACTCGCATATCGAGAAACTGATCGATGCCGGCCGCGTGCCGGCATCGGCCCGCGATACGCATCCGGACCGGAACAAGCTGTACAACTGCCTGGGCGCGACCGCGGCGCCGAAGGTCGAGCTGTCGCGGCAGGCCAGCCTGGCGCCCGGCGACGTGATGCTGTTATGCTCGGATGGCCTGTGGGCCGTGCTGCCGGAAGAAGAGCTGGTGACCGCTCTTTCCTCCGGCCCCGTCGACAGCGCCGTGCCGCACCTGCTGCGCTGCGCATTGCAGCGGGCCGGCGCCACCAGCGACAACGTCACCGGCCTGGCGATCGCCTGGCAAGGCGCGCCGGGCATCAACGATGCGCCGGCTGCCGGATCGACCATGATCGCCACGGAAACCTTGCCCGGCGACCTGCACAGCACCACGATCGCGCCCGCCGATCCGTTCGACGAAGCCGAGATCGACCGGGCCATCGCCGAGATCCGCGTGGCCATCGAACGATCCTCCCAGTTACTCAAATAACGTTAGAAAGCATTCATGACCCTTGATACCCGTCCCAGCGGCCGCGCCGTCGACCAGTTGCGCACCGTGCGCCTGACCCGCCAGTACACCCGGCATGCCGAAGGCTCGGTACTGATCGAATGCGGCGACACCAGGGTGATCTGCACCGCCAGCCTCGAAGAGAAGGTGCCGGGCTTCCTGAAGGGCAAGGGGCAGGGCTGGCTGACGGCGGAATACGGCATGCTGCCGCGCTCCACCCATTCGCGCATGGACCGCGAAGCCGCCCGGGGCAAGCAAAGCGGCCGCACGCAGGAAATCCAGCGCCTGATCGGCCGCTCGTTGCGCGCCGCGTTCGACCTGCAAGGCTTCGGCGAGCGCACGCTGCACCTGGACTGCGACGTCATCCAGGCCGACGGCGGCACCCGCACCGCGTCGATCACCGGCGCCATGGTCGCCGCCTACGATGCGTTCACGAAGCTGGTCGACAAGGGGGCGATCCCTGCCGTGCCGGTGAAGCACTTCGTCGCCGCGATCTCGGTCGGCGTATTCCAGGGCACGCCGGTGCTGGACCTGGACTACCCGGAGGATTCCGCCTGCGACACCGACATGAACGTGGTCATGACGGATGCCGGCCACTTTGTCGAAGTACAGGGCACCGCCGAAGGCGCCGCCTTCGACCGCGCCACGATGAACCGGCTGCTCGACCTGGCCGATGCCGGCATCGCCGACCTGATCCGGCTGCAGAAGCGCGAACTGGGGCTGGCGGGGTAAAATAGTTGCCCCCAACTCGAATGGGGGCCCCAAATTGGGGCAGACCCTGTTTGCAGGAAATTTTCTCGTAAACAAGGGCCGTCCCGGATCTTTCCTCAAAAACAGGGTCCGTCCCGGATTTTTCGGATTTTCATTTCATGACCCAAAAGCTCATCCTTGCCTCGAACAACGCGGGCAAACTGAAGGAATTCAACGCACTGCTGTCCACCGTCGGCTTCGACGTGCACGCGCAGGGCGAATTCGGCGTGCCGGAGGCGGACGAACCGTTCCACACGTTCGTCGAGAACGCGCTGCAGAAGGCGCGCCATGCGTCTCGGCTCACCGGGCTGCCGGCGCTGGCCGACGATTCCGGCGTCTGCGTCAACGCGCTCGGCGGCGCTCCCGGCGTCTACTCGGCGCGCTATGCGGGCGAGCCGAAATCCGATGCCGCCAACAGTGCCAGACTGGTCGCCGACCTGGCGCGGCATGACGACAAATCGGCCTATTACTACTGCGTGCTGGTGTTCGTGCGCCATGCCGACGATCCGCAGCCGGTCATCGCCGACGGCGTCTGGCGCGGTGTCATCCAGGCCGAGGCGCGCGGCGCCGGCGGCTTCGGCTACGATCCGCACTTTTACATTCCCGAATTGGGCAAGACGGCCGCGGAACTTGCACCCGACGAGAAAAACCGCCTGTCCCATCGCGGCCAGGCATTGCGCGCGCTGGTAGAGAAGCTGAAATGATCCCCATCAAACCGGTTGGCGCGGGCAGCGGCAAGAGCGCAGCGCCGGCCCGCACCATCGATGCCGCCGCCGGCGTTGCAGCGCAATACCTGCAGCCGGGCGCCCTGAACCTCGCGGCACTGCCGCCTCTTTCACTCTACGTGCACTGGCCGTGGTGCGTGCGGAAATGCCCGTACTGCGACTTCAATTCGCACGAAGCCACCGGCGAGGTGCCCGAGAAACAGTACCTCGATGCGCTGCGCCTCGACCTGGAAATGGCGCTGCCGCTGATCTGGGGCCGCCGCATCCACACGGTGTTCATCGGCGGCGGCACGCCGAGCCTGATGTCCGCCGCGGGCCTGGACCGGCTGCTGTCGGACCTGCGCACGCTGCTGCCGCTGGACGGCGATGCCGAGATCACGATGGAAGCCAACCCCGGCACCTTCGAGGCCGAGAAATTCCGCAGCTACCGGACCAGCGGCATCAACCGGCTGTCGATCGGCATCCAGAGCTTCAATCCGCACCACCTGCAGGCGCTGGGCCGCATCCATGACGACGGCGAGGCCCGCCGTGCGGTCGAGATCGCGCTGGCGAACTTCGACAACTTCAACCTCGACCTGATGTACGCGCTGCCGTCGCAGACGCTGGACGAGGCGCGCGTCGACCTGGCGACGGCATTGTCATACCAGCCGCCGCACCTGTCGCTGTACCACCTGACGATGGAACCGAACACGGTATTCGCGAAGTATCCGCCAGAACTGCCGGACGACGACACCAGCGCGGACATGCAGGACCTCGTCGCCGACATGACCGGCGCGGCCGGCTATGGCCATTACGAGGTGTCGGCCTATGCGCGGCCCGGCCACCAGGCGAAGCACAACCTGAATTACTGGCAGTTCGGCGACTACCTGGGTATCGGTGCCGGCGCGCACACCAAGCTGTCGTTCCCGCACCGCGTGCTGCGGCAGGCCCGCTACAAGCAGCCGAAATCGTACATGGAGCAGGTGGCCAACGGCACGCCGGTGCAGGAAGAGCACGAGATCCCGCGCGCCGAGATGGGCTTCGAGTTCATGCTGAACACGCTGCGCCTGCAGGGCGGCTTCGCCCCGAACCTGTTCACCGAGCGCACCGGCCTGGCGCTGAACACGATCGAGAAGGGCCTGAACGAAGCCGAAGGCAAGGGGCTGATCTACCGCGATCACGCCATCATCCGGCCGACCGAGCTGGGACACCGGTTCCTCAACGACCTGCAGCAGATCTTCCTCGCCTGATATTCCTTGCCTGACCGAAGCCGGACTAGAACGCTGACGCCAGCGCCAGGTCCGGCTTCTCCGCCCACCCGGCGAGCGCCTCGGCCATCCGTTCGCTTTCCCCGATCGCATAGGTCCAGTCCCGGATGCGGGCCGCGTGGTCCTGCCCGTAGCGCTTGAAGTCGTTCCGGTCCGGCAGCTTGCGGTTCGGCAGCCGGGCGACGAACGACGGCGAAGGGGAAACGAGGATCACGTTTTCCAGCGCCAGGTGACCGGACTGCGCCGGCGCACGGCGCCACGGCAGCGATTTGTCGAGCCAGCCGGGCACGATGTAGTCGGTGAAGTGCGGGTACAGCACCAGGCCGGGATCGCGCTGGTAGGGCAGGTGCAGGTGGTAGTCGATCAGGCCGCCATCCCAGTAAGCCCCCGGCGGCGCGCCTGCGATGTCGCGCACGGCTTCGAGCACGAGCGGAATCGAGCCGGAGGCCAGCAGCGCGTCGCGCAGGTTGTCCAGACCCAGGGCCACGAAGCGCGACGCGAACGCATCGAAACGCTCGCGCAGCCAGCCGCCTTCGTCGCGCGCATCGTGGAACAGTACCCGCTCCATCCCGCGCGCCAGCCGGCTGCGCGATACGGCATTGCCGGCCGCGGCCCGCAGGAACCCCGCCAGTTCCCGCCAGCGCACGCCGCCGGCATTGGCCAGCGGCCCGATGCCGCGCGCGGTGATCACGGTCACGCGATGATGCGGATGGGCGATGACTTCGTGGCCATGCCCCGCCAGCACTTCTTCCAGCAGGCCGCGCACCGTGCGCGTCACATAGGCCGAATCGACCCGGGCCGGGTAAGTCTGGTGCGTGTAGTGGTAAGCCAGCCGCTTGTGCGCGGCCACCGGGTCGGCGAACGCGCCGGCGGCCATGCGCCAGGCGCCGATCGAGGCGCCGATCAGCTGCCGTTCGCGCGGCGCCCGGGGCAGCCAGTCGCCGAACAGCCAGGTGTCGATGCCGTTCAGGATCAGGCCTTTCGGCCCGCCGGCCGCGGCGGGAATGATGGCGATGTCGGAAGCCTGCAAGCCTTCGGCGGCGATGCGCTGGCGGGCGCGGGCGCCGAGGCGGATGGTGATCGGTGAGTCCATGCCGCATTGTAAGCCGGCCGCTCCGGGATTACCGCAACCCGCCGCCCAGCGCCCGGTACAGGTCGATGGCGCTCGTGGTGCGCAGCAGGCGCGCCTGCACCAGCTCCTGCTCGGCCGCGAACAGTTCGCGCTGCGCATCGAGCACGTCCAGCGTGCTGGCAACCCCGTTCTCGAAACGCAGCGTGAGCAGCCGCAGCCGCTCGGCCTGCGCATCCTGGATCGCCCGCTGCGCCGCCACCTGGTCGCCCAGATAGCTGCGCGCCGCGAGGGCATCGGCCACTTCGCGGAACGCGGTCTGGATCGTCCGCTCGTAGTCGGCGACGGCAATGTTCTTCCTCACCCCGGCCAGGTCGAGGTTGGCGCGGTTGCGGCCCGCGTCGAAGATCGGCAGCGTCAGTTGCGGCACGAACGACCAGGTATCGTTGCCGCTGTCGAACAGCTGCGAGAATGCGGGGCTGGCGCTGCCGACCGCCGCGGTCAGCGAAATGCGCGGAAAGAACGCGGCCCGCGCGGCGCCGATGCTGGCATTGGCCGCCAGCAGCCTCTGCTCGGCGGCGCGGATATCCGGCCGCCGCGCGATCAGGTCCGACGGCAGCCCGGCCGGCACGGCGCTCATCGCGTCGATCTGCGCGTCGTCCGCCATGGCGCCCGCCGTTTCCTGGTCAACCGGCGCTCCCACCAGCAGCGTCAGCGCGTTCCCGGCCTGGGCCCGCTGCCGCGCCAGGGCCAGCGCCGATGCGCGCGCCGTTTCCATCAGCGTTTCGTTCGAGCGCAGGTCGAGCAGCGACGACGCCCCCGCGTCCAGCCGCTGCAACGTCAATTCATACGTGCGCCGGCGTGCCTCGTACGTGCGCTGGGCCAGCGCCAGCTGCTCGGCATTCGCGCGCTCGGTGAAGTAAGCCTTGGCCACCTCCGCCACGATGCTGATCTGCGCCGCCTGCCGGGCTTCGCCGGTGGCGAGATACGTGGCCAGTGCCGCATCGGACAGGCTGCGCACGCGGCCGAAGAAATCCAGCTCAAAGGCCGGGATCGACAGCCCTGCATCGAAGCGCTCGGCGATCGCCGGCTGGCCGGTGGCGGAATTCACGAAGCCGGGCGAGCGCGCCCGCGTGCCGGACAGCGTGCCGTTCAGGTTCGGCAACCGGTCCGCACGCGTGATGCCGTATGCGGCGCGCGCTTCCTCGATGCGCAGCGCCGCGGTGCGCAGGTCGCGGTTGTTGTCCAGCGCGGCCGCGATCAGCGCCTGCAGCCGCCCGTCGGGGAAGAAGTCGCGCCAGCCGGTATCGACGGCGCTCGTCGCATCGGCGGCCGCCGGGGGTGCCCCCTTGCCGCCGGCAGTGAGGGGATTTTCCGGAAAGTCGGCGGCCACCGGCGCGGCCGGCCTCTCGTACTTCGGCGCCAGCGAGCATGCCGACAGCATGCCGGCGCAGAGGAGGATGCCCACGCTGTTCAACGCTTTCATGGCTTGGTCTCCGGCAGGTCCATTTCATGCGCGGCGAGCCGGCGCTGCCGTTCGCTGCCCTTGAAGATACGGCGGATCACGACAAAGAACACGGGCACCAGGAACACGGCCAGCACGGTGGCCGTGATCATGCCGCCCATCACGCCGGTGCCGATCGCGCGCTGGCTGGCCGAACCGGCGCCGCTGGCCACCACCAGCGGCAGCACGCCGAGGATGAACGCCAGCGACGTCATGATGATCGGGCGGAAGCGCAGGTGCACCGCTTCCAGCGTGGCTTCGACCAGCCCCTTGCCCTGCGCCTGCAGGTCCTTGGCGAACTCGATGATCAGGATCGCGTTCTTGGCCGACAGGCCGATGATCGCGATCAGGCCCACCTTGAAGTACACATCGTTCGGCAGGTCGCGCAGGTGGGCGCCGAGCAGCGCGCCCAGCACGCCCAGCGGCACCACCAGCAGCACGGCGATCGGGATCGATTCGCTTTCGTACAGCGCCGCCAGCACCAGGAACGCGGCCAGCAGCGACAGCGCGAACAGCATCGGCGCCTGCGAGCCGGAGGTGCGTTCTTCCAGCGACTGCCCGGTCCAGTCGATGCCGAAGCCCGGCGGCAGCTGGCCGGCCAGGCGCTGCAGTTCGTCCATCGCCTCGCCGGTGCTGTAGCCCGGCGCCGCGTTGCCCGTCAGCCGGATCGCCGGGTAGCCGTTGTAGCGCACCAGCTGCACCGGGCCGTTGATCCAGCGCGTGCCGGCGAAGGCGGAGAACGGCACCATGTTGCCGCTCGTGCCGGAGCGGACATTCAGGCGCAGGATATCCTCCGGCTGCATGCGACGGTTCTGGTCGGCCTGCACGATCACGCGCTGCTGGCGGTTGTCGCTGTTGAAGTCGTTCACATACGAAGAGCCCAGCCCGGCGGACAGCGTGGAGTTGATGTCGGCGAACGTCACGCCCAGCGCCTGCGCCTTGTCGCGGTCGATGTCCACCTGCAGTTGCGGCGCGTCTTCCAGGCCTTCGGGCCGCACGCCCTGCAGTACCGCGCTCTTGCCGGCCATGCCCAGCAGCTGGTTGCGCGCATCGATGAGCGCCGCGTGGCCCAGCGAGCTGCGGTCCTGCAGCCGCGCCGTGATGCCGGTGGCGTTGCCCAGCTCGCGGATCGGCGGCGGCGACAGCGGAAACACGATCGCATCCGGAATGCCGGCCAGCGCGCCGAACGCGCGCCCGGCCAGGGCGTCGGCCGACTGGTCCTTGCCGCGCTCGCTCCAGTCCTTCAGCGGCACGAACACCAGCCCCGCGTTCTGGCCATTGCCGGAGAACGAGAAGCCGGCCACGGCGATCGTGCGCGCCACTTCCGGCTGCTGGCGGAAATACGCGTCCACCTTCGCCAGCACCGCGTCGGTGCGCGAGCGCGAGGCGCCCGGCGGTAGTTGCACGTTGGTGATGATGTAGCCCTGGTCTTCGTTGGGCAGGAACGACGAAGGCAGCCGCACGTAAAGCCATGCCACGAGCGCCAGCAGCAGCGCGAAGACCAGCATGAAGCGGCCGGTGCGGGCGAGGATCTTCGCCACCGCGCCCTGGTAGCGGGTGGCGGTCTTCGCGAACGAGCGGTTGAACCAGCCGAAGAAGCCTTTCTTCTCCACGTGATGACCCGCCTGCACGGGTTTGAGCATCGTGGCGCACAGCGCCGGCGTCAGCGTCAGCGCCATCAGCGCGGAAAAGGCCATCGCCGCCACCATCGACAGCGAGAACTGCCGGTAGATCGCGCCCACCGCGCCGCCGAAGGCCGCCATCGGCACGAACACGGCGATCAGCACCAGCGTGATGCCGATGATGGCCCCGGTGATCTGCGTCATCGCCTTGCGCGTGGCGTCGCGCGGCGACAGGCCTTCCTCGCTCATGATCCGTTCCACGTTCTCGACCACCACGATGGCATCGTCGACCAGGATGCCGATCGCCAGCACCATGCCGAACATCGTCAGCACGTTGATCGAAAATCCCGCCAGCTGCATCACGGCGAAGGTGCCCATCAGCGCCACCGGCACCACGATGGTGGGAATGATCGTGTAGCGGAAGTTCTGCAGGAACACGTACATCACGATGAACACCAGCAGCACCGCCTCGAGCAGCGTCTTGACCACTTCCTCGATCGAGATCTTCACGAACGTCGACGTATCGTAGGGCACCGTGTATTTCAGGCCCGGCGGGAAGAACCGCTGCAGCTCGTCCATCTTGGCCTTCACCAGGTTGGCCGTCGCCAGCGCGTTGCCTGTCAGCGACTGCTGCACGGCGATCGCCACGAACGGCTGGCCGTTCAGGCGCGCGCTGATGTTGTAGGTGGAACCGCCCAGTTCGAGGCGGGCCACGTCGCCGAGACGCACGCTCGAGCCGTCCGGGTTGGCGCGCAGCACGATCTTGGCGAACTGCTCGAGGGAAGCCAGCTGGCCGGTCACCACCACCGGTGCCTGGTAGGTCTGCGACTTCGGGTTCGGCAGATCGCCGATCGTGCCGGACGTGACCTGGGCGTTCTGCGCGCGGATCGCCGCCGTCACGTCGCTCATGTTCAGCTTGAAGCCGGTGAGCCTGTTCGGGTCGACCCACACGCGCAGCGCGCGCTCGGAGCCGAACAGCTGCGCCTGGCCCACGCCGGGAATGCGCTTGATCTCGTTGACGACGTTGCGCGCCATGTAGTCGCCGATCGCGTTCGGGTCCATCCGCCCGTCGGTCGAATACACGCCCACGAACATCAGGATGTTCGAACGCGCCTTGTTGACCTGCACGCCCTGCTGCGTGACGGCCTGCGGCAGCCGCGATTCCACCCGCTTGATGCGGTTCTGCACATCCACCGCGGCGATGTCGGGGTTGGTGCCGGGCAGGAACGTGACGGTGATCGTCACGCCGCCGGCCGCGTTGCTTTCCGATTCCACGTACTGCAGGCCTTCGGCGCCGTTCATTTCCTGCTCGATCACGCTGGTAACGGCGTCGTCGAGCACCTGCGCGGTGGCGCCCGGGTAGTTCGCCGTGACCACGATCGACGGCGGCGCGATGGTGGGGTATTGGGCCACTGGCAGCACGGTGATCGCCAGCGCACCGCCCAGCAGGATGAACAGCGCGATCACCCATGCGAACACGGGCCGGTCGATGAAGAAGCGTGGCATCTACGCTCCCTTGGCGGCGGGAGCCGGCCCGGATTGCCCGGCCGGTGCCGGCGTCGTGCCCTGGGCCGGCTGCCATGCCTGCGGCGTGACGGACGCGCCGGGCTTGGTCTTCTGGAAGCCTTCGACGATGATCCGCTCGCCGCCTTTCAACCCTTCGCTGACAACCCACCGGTTGTTCACGGAGGCTTCCGCCTTCACGGGCTGCGAGACCACCTTGTTGTCCGCCCCCACGACCAGCACGGAGGCACCCTCGGCGCCCCGCACGATGGCCTGCTGCGGCACCGTGATCGCGGCCTCGTTGATCCCCTGTTCGAGGCGGGCGCGCACGTACATGCCCGGCAGCAGCGCCCGTTTCGGATTCGGGAACTGGGCGCGCAGCGAGACCGTGCCGGTGCTCTCGTCCACCGCGGCATCCGAGAACAGCAGCTTGCCCGCGCCCGGATATTCCTCGCCCGATTCCAGCAGCAGCGTCACGCGCGCGCCGTCCTGGCCGACGCTTTTGATCCGGCCGCTGGCCAGCGCCTGCCGCAGTTGCAGCAGTTCGGTGGACGACTGCGTCACGGTCACGTAGATCGGATCGAGCTGCTGCACCAGCGCCATCGGCGTGGCTTCGCCTTGCCCCACCAGCGCGCCCTCGGTGACCAGCGCCCGGCCCACGCGGCCGGAAATCGGCGCCGTCACGGTGGCGTAGCCCAGCGTCAGGCCGGCGGTTTGCCGCGCGGCCTTCGCGGTGGCCAGGTCGGCCTGCGCCTGCTTTTGCGCGGTGACTGCATCGTCGTATTCCTGCTGGCTCACGGCCTGCGCGGCCAGCAGCGGCTTGTAGCGCTTCTCGCGCAGGTTGGCCTGCGCCAGGTTGGCTTCGGCCCGCCGCACACTCGCTTCGGCACTGGCGAAGCCGGCCTGGAATTCGGCCGGGTCGATGCGGAACAGCACCTGGCCGGCCTTCACGTCCGATCCTTCCTCGAATTCCCGTTTCAGCACGATGCCCGGCGTGCGCGCCCGTACCTGCGCCACCCGGAACGCCTCGACACGGCCGGGCAGCTCATCCGTGACGGGCACGGCGGCGGCCGACACGGTGATGACGGAAACGGTGGGCGGGGGCGGGGCGGGGGGCGCTTCTTCCTTCTTGCCGCAGGCAGCGAGCAGTGACAAGGCAACGAGGACGGCGGGCGTGCGACGTGCGACAGATCTCATGGATGTCTCGCGAAAGAACTGCAGGCTCAGGGAACGGCGGGGAGGTGTCCGATATTTATTTTATATCAGTCACGATAACGTTTCCGCATAAGCCGGCAAAAGAAAAGGGAGCCGAAGCTCCCTTTCTGGTGCCATTTCCGTGGCAAATCCGCGACGTCGCCGTTGCGACGCCCGGTCAGCGCATGCCGGAAATGATCTGTTTCAGCTTGCCCGAATCGGCGCAGAACGCGCGGATGCCTTCGGCCAGCTTCTCGGTGGCCATCGCATCCTCGTTGAGCATGAAGCGGAAGGTCTTTTCATCGACGGAGATCTTGGCCAGCCCGCCGCCGCTGTCGGCGGTCAGCTTGCGCGCGACCGGTTCGTTCGAGTCGGCCAGCTTTTGCAGCAGGTCCGGGCTGATCGTCAGCAGGTCGCAGCCGGCCAGTTCCAGGATCTGGCTGGTGTTGCGGAAGCTGGCGCCCATCACTTCGGTCTCGTAGCCGAACTTGCGGAAATAATTGTAGATCTTCTTCACGGACTGCACGCCCGGATCTTCCGCGCCTTCGTAGTCGATGCCGGTCTGCTTCTTGTACCAGTCATAGATGCGGCCGACGAACGGCGAGATCAGCTGCACGCCCGCTTCGGCGCAGGCGATCGCCTGCGGCAGCGAGAACAGCAGCGTCAGGTTGGTGTGGATCATTTCCTTTTCCAGGATCTCGGCGGCCTTGATGCCTTCCCATGTGGAGGCGATCTTGATCAGCACGCGCTCGCGGTCGAAACCGGCGCGCTCGTACAGGTCGATCAGTTCGCGGCCCTTGGCCACGTTGGCCTCGACATCGAACGACAGGCGCGCATCGATTTCGGTGGAAACGCGACCGGAAACGATCTTCAGGATCTCGCCGCCGAATGCGATCAGCAGCTTGTCGATGATTTCGCCGCTGGAGGCGTGCGGATTGTCGCGCACGGCCTTTTCCAGCAGGGGCTTGTATTCATCCTTCTGCACCGCCTTCAGGATCAGCGACGGGTTGGTGGTGGCGTCGCGCGGCGTATAAGCCTTGATCGACTGGAAATCGCCGGTATCGGCAACGACCTTGGTGTATTGCTTGAGCTGTTCGAGTTGATTCATGACTTGGCCAGGCGAGTGGGAGAAAACCGCCATTGTACCGAATCGTGCACGTCAAAAATGTTTCCTGAAACCGGGGGCGTAGCAGGGGTTTCAAAGGAGCATTGCTCCTTGCCTGCGAAGCGGAGATGGCCTGCAGGCCATCTCTCCTTCCAGACCCCATTTTATGGAAACTATTTCCAGCAATTGGGGTACGCCCCCGGTTTTTGGAAACATATTGGCAACTGGGGTATCCTTGCGCCACTCTGCAGATTCCCGTTCACCATGAAACATATCGCGGTCATCGGCGCCGGCGTTACCGGTGTCACCACGGCCTACGCGCTGGCGCGGCGTGGCTTTTCGGTCACAATCATCGAGCGGCATCGCTATCCGGCGATGGAAACGTCGTATGCGAACGGCGGGCAGTTGTCGGCTTCGCATGCCGAGGTGTGGAATCACCCGTCGACGCTGCGCAAGGGCCTGAAATGGATGACGCAGCCCGATGCGCCGCTGCTGCTGCACCCGGCGCCCACGTGGCACAAGCTGTCGTGGCTGGCCAGGTTCGTGGCGGCGATGCCCCGCTACCGGGCCAACACGGTAACCCTGGCACGGATGGCCGTCGCGGCGCGCACGCACCTGTTCGCCTGGGCGGAAGAGGAGGGCATCGACTTCGACCTGCGCCGCGAAGGCATCCTGCACCTCTATCGCGGCAAGGCGGAGTTCGCGCATGCGCGGCAGGTGTCGCAATTGCTGGCGGAGGCGGGGCTGGTGCGCCGGCATGTCACGCCATCCGAAATGCGCGCGATCGAGCCGGCGCTGACGGGCAGCTACTACGGCGGCTGCTACACCGACAGTGACAGCAGCGGCGACATCCACCGGTTCACCACCGGCCTGGCCGCGGCCTGCGTGCGCCGCGGCGTGCAACTGCTGTGCGAGCGCGAAGTGCTGGCGTTGACAACGCATGACGATGGCGCCACGGTAGCGCTGCGCCACGCGGGCCACCGCGATGCGCAGCGCTTCGACGCCATCGTCATCTGCGCCGGCACCGCCAGCCGCGCGCTGGCGCGGATGGCCGGCGACCGCATCGATGTCTATCCGGTCAAGGGCTACTCGATCACCGTGCAGCTCGACGACGCGGCCAGCCGGGCCGCCGCGCCCACCGTCAGCCTGGTCGACGATGCGCCGAAGCTGGTGGCCAGCCGCTTCGGTGCCGACCGCTTCCGCGTGGCCGGCACCGCCGAATTCGCCGGCTTCGACCGCGACATCCGCCACGACCGCATCCGGCCGCTGGTCGACTGGGTACACCGCGAGTTTCCCGCCGTGCGCACGGCGGATGTCACGCCCTGGGCCGGCCTGCGGCCGATGATGCCGGACCTTTTGCCGCGCGTCGGCAGGGGCAGGGCGCCGCGCGTGTTCTACAACACGGGCCACGGCCACCTGGGCTGGACGCTGTCGGCGGCCACCGCCGACACGGTGGCGCGGCAGCTGGCAGCAGCGTTGCAGCCGGATGCCGCGCGCACGGCGCTGGCCGCTTGAGAGCACTAGGGAAGCACTGATTTAATTCTGGTGGGAGGGAATGGTTCCGAAAAAAGTGTCAGGCAAGGCGTAAATCGTCGTCAATACCGGGGTATTGGCGATGATTTGCAACGCAGCATGGCGCTTTTTCTCGGGGCCAGGCCCCCTCCATGAATAAATCAGTGGTTCCCTACGATGCGTTGAACGCCACCCGCACCAGCAAGCCGCTACCGGCAGGCTTGTCCAGCAGCGCCAACCCGGCACCGTGCAGCGCGGCGATATCGGCCACGATGGCCAGCCCCAGACCGGCACCGCCGGGATTGATCTGCAGCGCCGACGAAGCCCGGTAGAACGGCGCGAACACGCGCTCCCGCTCCGCCGCCGGAATGCCCGGCCCGCCATCCTCCACTTCCAGCACGGCGCTCCCGCCATCGTGCAGCACGCGCAGCACCACGCTGCCGCCGGCGGGCGTGTAGCGCAGCGCGTTGTCGACCAGGTTCGCAACCAGTTCGTGCAGCAGCAGCGCCTGTCCCGCCACGTGGACTTCCCGCTCGCCTTCCAGCGACAGGTCGATCTCCTTGCGCACCGCGTTGGGCGCCAGTTCCAGCGCCACCTGCTGCACCAGCGCGCGCAGCGCCACGGGTTCGGCCAGGTTGCCCTTGCTGTGTTCGATCCGTGCCAGGGTCAGCAGGCGGTTCGCCAGGTGCACGGCGGCGTCGGTGGTGGCGGCGATGCTGTCGAGCAGCGTGGCCAGCGCCGGTGTGCCGCCATGGCGGCCGATCTCGCGCTGCGCCAGTTCCGTCTGCGTGCGCAATACCGCCAGCGGCGTGCGCAGCTGGTGCGACGCATCGGCGATGAAGCGGCGCTGGCTGCTGATCAGGCCGCCGATGCGCGACATCGACGCATTCATGGCTTCCACCAGCGGCCGCACTTCCTTGTGCACCAGTGCCGGATCGAGGTCCGACAGGTCGGCCGCGCTGCGCGCCTCCACCGCCGTCTTCAGTTCCATCAGCGGCCGCAGCACCAGGCGCACGGCGAACCAGATCAGCAGCGTGGCCGACAGCACCAGCCCGGCCTGCCACAGCACCGTGTCGAGCAGGATCCGGGCGGTCAGCCCGCGCCGCGCATCGAGCGTTTCGCCCACCTGGATCAGCGCGATGCCGCGCATCCTCTCGTCGTAGACCGGCTGCAGCAGGGCGGCGATGCGGATCGGCTGGCCGTTGTATTGCGCGTGATAGAAGCGCACCAGCGCCGGGTAGCTTTCCGAGCGCGGCACGTTGGCCGGGACCGCCGGCAGGTCGTCGTAGCCGGACACGGTTTCGCCGCTCAGGCCCGTCACCTTGTAGTACAGGCGGCCCGACGTATCGGTCTCGAAGCTGTCCAGCGCCACGTAGGGCACGTCCGCCACCACCTTGCCGTCCACGATCGACACCCGTTCTGCCAGCGCCCGCGTGGATGCGAGCAGCGAACGGTCGTAGGCCATGTCCGCCGCGTCCAGCGCATTGTGATAGGCCGACACGGTATTGAGCACCTCGAGCACCACCAGCGGCAACAGCAGCCAGCGCAGCAGTTCGCTGCGCAGGCTGCCGATGCCTGCGCCACGCAGGCGCCGGGTAAGGCCCACGACAAGGCGTTCGGCCAGCGCCGGCATGCTCAGGCCGGGTCGCGCGGCTGCAGCAGGTAGCCGATGCCGCGCAGCGTGCTGATGGCGGCGGCGCCGGGCTGGCCGCTGTCGAGCTTCTTGCGCACGCGGTGGATGTAGAGTTCGATGGCGTCCAGGTTGGCGTCGTCGGCCAGCGCGAACACTTCGTCGAACAGCTTTTCCTTCGCCACCGCGCGGCCGCTGCGCGTGATCAGCGCTTCGAGCACCGCGTGCTCGCGCGGCGTCAGGGCCAGCGGCGCGCCGTAGTAGGTGAAGGCGCGCGCCACCGTGTCGAACGCCAGCTCGCCGCAGTGGTAGACCAGCGCCTCGTTGCCCTGGCCGCGGCGCAGCAGGGCTTTCACGCGCGCTTCCAGTTCCACCAGTTCGAACGGCTTGGCGAGGTAATCGTCGGCCCCCAGGTTCAGGCCCTGCACGCGGTCTTCCAGGCCGCCGCGCGCCGTGAGGATCAGCACCGGCGTCTTGCCGCGCGGGCCGCCGCGGGCACGCAGGCGTTTCAGCACATCGAGCCCGTCCATGCGCGGCAGCGTGAGATCGAGGATCACGAGCGCGTATTCCTGCGTGTGCAGCAGCGCATCGGCGTCGGCGCCGTTGTCGGCGCACTCCACCGTCAGGTGCGCGTCGCGCAGCGCCTTGGCGAGCCAGCGCTGCAATTCGGTGTGGTCTTCTACGAGAAGGATGCGCATTGTGGAAAACCCGTAGCCGGGTGTGAAAGCATTTTGAAAGGTTGGCGATTCTATAGTAACCACATGCCCCGCGACGAGGGCAAGGCAGTAGACTATAAACCCAGGAGACAGTCAGTGAAAAGAACCAATATGGCCATGGCGGCGCTCGCCACCGTGGCGTCCCTTGCCGCCGGTATGGGCCATTCCGCGGCCCAGGCGCAATCTTCCGTTACCCTGTATGGCCTGCTCGACACGGGGGTCGACTACGCGTCCGACGCCTCCGCCGGCGGCCATTCCGTCACCCGCGTCAGCTCGGGTGGCATGAACACGTCCCGCTGGGGCATCCGCGGCAGCGAAGACCTGGGCGGCGGCCTGAAAGCCGTGTACAACCTCGAGGGTGGCATCCTGATGGATACCGGCGCGGCGGACGGCGCGCTGTTCAAGCGCCAGGCCTACGTGGGCCTGGAAGGGAAATATGGCCGCCTGGTGCTGGGCCGTTCGTTCACCAGCGTGTACGACACCGTGATCCGCTTCGACCCGATGGGTTTCGCGCCGTTCTACTCGTGGGCCACCACCGGCAACGCCACCGGGCCCAGCAAGTACGGCATGACCACGGGCTTCGATAACCTTGTCAAGTATTCCGGCAGCACCGGCGATTTCAAATACGGCGTATCGTACGGCATGGGCGAACAGAGCACGGGCACCGGCGACGGCGCCAGGATAGCCACGGCCGTCAGCTACGAAAGCGATGGCCTGGGGCTGATGGCGACATGGGAGCAGGTCAACGGCAACCCGGTGGCGGCGACCGGGCGCCGCGACGAGGCGCGCGTGTTCCACCTGGGCGCCTATTACGAAACCGGCAAGCTCAAGTTCTGGGCGGCGGGCCGCGGATATGCGATGGAAAAAGGCCAGCTTGCCACGGCGGACGTGAAAGCCGATACCTACTGGACCGGCGTGGCTTACAAGCCCGTGCCCGGCACCACGTTGACCGGTGCCGTCTACTACATGAACGTGAAGAACGTGGCCGCCGCCACGGACGCGGACCCGCTGATGTTCGTGGCCCGCTACCGCTACGCGCTGTCGAAGCGCACCGACCTGTATGCCACCGTCGCCTATGCCAGGGCAAAGCATGGGCAGCTGGTCGGCCTGTCGCGCGACGATGCCGGCTTTGCCGACACGCAGCGCGGCGCCATCGTCGGCATCCAGCACCGGTTCTGACCATGCGCCGCCCGCTGTTCGCCATCCCGTCCGCCATCCCGCTGGCCATCGTTCTATGTGCCGGCCTGCTGCGGATGACCGCCGCTTCCGCCGCCGCGCCATCCGGCGTGGAATGCATCGTACCGTCGAAGCCGGGCGGCGCGATGGATCTCACCTGCAAGCTGGTGCGCGACGGGCTGCGCGAGCTGCCGGACCAGGCGGAACGCCCGCTGCGCCTGTCCTACGTGCCGGGCGGGATCGGCGCCGTGGCGTGGCACTCGATGGTGTCGGCGCACCGGGGCGACGCGAACACGCTGGTGGCATTCTCGGGCGGTTCGCTGCTCAACCTGGCGCAGGGCAAGTTCGGCAAGGCGAAACCGGCCGACGTGCGCTGGGTGGCGGCGCTGGGCACCGACTACGGCATGATCGCCGTGCGCGCCGATTCGCCCTATAAAACCTTGCCGGACCTGCTGGCGGCGCTGCGGCGCGATCCGGCCAGGGTGCTGGTCGGCGTGTCCGGCACCAAGGGCAGCCAGGACTGGCTGAAGATGGCGCTGCTGGCGGGCGCTGCCGGCATCGATCCGAAGGTGTTCCGCTTCGTGGCGCTGGAAGGCGGCGGCGAGGCCTTCACGGCGATGCAGGCGAACCACGTGCAGGTGGTCTCCGGCGACGCGTCGGAAGCCCAGCTGATGGCGGCCGAAGGCAGGCTGCGCATCCTGGCCGTGCTGTCCGAACAGCGCCTGCCTGGTGCGCTGGCCGGCGTGCCCACGGCGCGCGAACAGGGCTACGACGTGGTCTGGCCCACGATCCGCGGCGTATGGATGGGCCCGCAGGTATCGGACAAGGAATACCGCCACTGGGTACGAACGTTCGACCGCATGATGGCCAGCCCCGGATTCGCCCGCCTGCGCGGCGAATCCGGTTTGTATCCCCTCAGCCTCACGGGCGAGGCATTGACGAAGTATGTAGAACAGTCGGTTCGCGACCACCGCGAACGCGCCGCCCGGTTCGGGCTGGTGCGCTGAATAAATCCCATAACAGGAGACAAAAATGATGAAAACCATGAACGCCGTTCTCGGCGCGGCCGCCGCATGCCTGTTCGCAGGCGCCGCTCACGCACAGGTGCCTGCCGGCTACCCGGCCGATTACCAGAAACTGGTCGACGCGGCGAAGAAGGAGGGCAAGCTGGTCGTGTACGGCGCGACCGACAGCAAGGCCACGCAGCCGCTGATCCGCGATTTTTCCGCACTGTACCCGGGCATCACCGTCGAGTACAACGACATGAACTCCACCGAGGTGTACAACCGCTTCATCTCGGAAAAGGCGGCCGGCGGCAACACGGCGGACGTGATGTGGTCGTCGTCGATGGACCTGCAGATCAAGCTGGCCGTGGAAGGCTACGCGCTGCAATACAAGTCGGTGGAAACGCCGAACATCCCGGGCTGGGCAGTGTGGGACGCCAAGGCCTATGGCACCACGTTCGAGCCGGCCGCCATCGTCTACAACAAGCGCCTGCTGGCGGCGAACGAGGTGCCGGCCACGCACGACGATTTCGTCAGGCTGATCCAGCAGCCGAAGTTCCGCGACAAGATCACCACCTACGACATCGAGAAATCCGGCGTGGGCTTCATGTTCATGACGCACGACGCCCAGCTTTACCCGAAATTCGCCGAGCTGCAGAAGGCGTTTGGCGTGGCCAGGGTGCGGGTGCAGTCTTCCACCGGCACGATGATGGAGCGCATCTCGTCCGGCGAGAACCTGATCGGCTACAACGTGCTGGGATCGTATGCGCTGGTGCGCGCCAAGACCGATCCGTCGATCGGCGTGGTGCTGCCGAAGGATTACACGCAGATCATGTCGCGCGTCATCTTCATCAACAAGGCGGCGAAGAACGCGAACGCGGCCAAGCTGTGGCTGGACTACATGCTGTCGAAGCGCGGGCAGACCGTGATCGCCAACGGCTCGAAGCTGTACGCGATCCGCGCCGATGTCACCGGCGAGACCACCAGCGCCGATCTCATCAAACAGATCGGCAAGGACAACGTCAAGCCCGTTCCCGTGCATCCCGACCTGCTGAAGGACCTGGTGCCGGCGAAGCGCATGGCTTTCCTGAAGGCGTGGAAAGAAACGGCCGGGAAGAAGTAACGGTCGACCATCCGTAACCGCACTTGACCCTGGAGTCCACCATGCAGAACGCCACATTGTCGAATCCCGCCGCTGCGCATTGTGTAACCACCGTGCCGGCCCTGCCCGCGAAGCGCGATTCGCGGATCAACTGGAAGCGCGGCATCGTCGTTGCGCTGACGGCGCTGGCCATCTTCACGCCGCTGTGCCTGATCTTCTACCAGAGTTTCCTGTCCGCGCCGTTCTTCATGCCGGAAAAGATGCTCAGCCTGGATGCCTACCGCTTCATCATCGACGATCCGGACTTCGCGCAAGCGTTCAGGAACGGCCTGCTGCTGGCCACCGGGCTGGCCCTGATCGCCGTGCCGCTGGGCGGCATGCTGGCCTTCCTGATGGTGCGCACCGACCTGCCGGGGCGCAATTGGATAGCGCCGATGCTGCTGGTGCCGATCTTCGTCTCGCCGATGGTGATGGGCTTCGGGTACGTGGTGTCGATGGGCCCGGTGGGCTTCTACTCCACCTGGGCCAAGGAGCTGCTGGGCTTCGTGCCGTGGAACGTCTATTCGTTCACCAGCATCGTGATCATCGCCGGCCTGACGCACGTGCCCCACGTGTACCTGTACGCCTCGTCGGCGCTGCGCAGCCTGGGCTCGGACGTGGAAGAGGCGGCGCGCGTTTCCGGCGCCTCGCCGCTGCAGGTGATGATGAACGTGTCGCTGCCGATGATCATGCCGGCGCTGGCCTATGCCGGCGTGCTGGTGTTCTTCCTGGGCTTCGAGGTGTTCGGCCTGGTGCTCGTGCTGGGCGACCCGGAAGGGCACCTGGTGCTGCCCACTTACCTGTACAAGCTGACCAACAAGCTGGGCACGCCGTCGTACCACCTGATGGCGGCGGTGGCCGTGTGCCTGGTGATGGTCACGCTGCCGCTGGTGATGCTGCAGCGCCATCTGCTGAAATCGGCCAACAAGTACGTGTCGATCAAGGGCAAGGGCGCGCGCAGCAAGGCGATGCCGCTGGGCCGCTGGAAATGGCTGGCCTTCGCGCTGCTGGGCGGCTGGCTGCTGTTCACGATCGTGATGCCGCTGTCCGGCATCGCGCTGCGCTCGTTCGTGCAGTACTGGGGCGAAGGCGTGCAGCTGGGCGACGTGCTGACGCTGCAGCATTTCCGCGACATCTTCGAGCAGCCGTCGCTGGTGCGGGCCATCGTCAACACGGTGCTGATCGGCGTGGTCGGCGGCGGCCTGGCGATCGTGTGCTACAGCTTCATCGCGCTGGCCATGCATCGCCGGCCCGACGGCGTCACGCGCTTCCTCGACTACAGCGTGCTGGTGCCGCGCGCCGTGCCCGGCCTGCTGGCGGGCCTGGCGTTCCTGTGGGTGTTCCTGTTCGTGCCGAGCTGGCTCGACGGCATGCTGCAGGGCGCGGACAACGCGGCGGCAGCATGGCTGTCCGCCAACTTCATCCCCGCGCTGCGGTCGCTGCGCTCGACGATCTTCGCCGTGTGGCTGGCTTACTCGGTGGTGTGGATGGCCTACGGCATGCGCCTGATCTCGACCGCGCTGCTGCAGGTGGGACCGGAGCTGGAGGAGGCGGCCCGCGCCGTGGGCGCCCGCCGCGGCCAGGTGGTGCGCGACGTGACGCTGCCGCTGGTGCGCTACGGCCTGCTGGGCGCCTGGCTGATGGTGTTCCTGATCTTCGAGCGCGAGTACTCGACCGGCGTGTACCTGCTGTCGCCCGGCACCGAGGTGATCGGCGCCATGCTCGTGTCGCTGTGGGCGGGCGGGTCGACCGACCTGGTGGCGGCGCTGTCCTTCATCAACATCACGCTGGTGGCCATCGGCCTCGGCATCGCGCTGCGCTTCGGCGTCAAGTTGCATGACTAAGCGGCACGCCTAAGCTGCACGACCAAGCTGCACGGCAAGGCCGCACCACCCAACGGAGACTGAACATGAAACGAGACCTGAACATGAACGAACTGAGCGTCCACGAACTGCACCTGGACTACGGCACGGGCGCCGCGGCGAACCCGATCCTGAAAGGGGTGTCGATGCACCTGCGCAAGGGCGAAGTGGTGGCGCTGCTGGGGCCCTCGGGCAGCGGCAAGACCACGCTGCTGCGCGCCGTGGCCGGGCTTGAAAGCCCGCGCCAGGGCAGCATCGACATCGGCGAGCGCCGCGTGTTCGACGGCGCGGCGAAGCTGGAGATGCCGGCCGAGCAGCGCAACCTGGGGCTGGTGTTCCAGTCGTATGCGCTGTGGCCCCACAAGACCGTGTTCGACAACGTGGCCTATGGCCTGAAGCTGCGCCGCATGGCCACCGCCGAGACCAGGACCCGCGTGATGGAAGTGCTCGGGCAGCTGGGCCTGGGCCACCTGGGCGAGCGCTACCCGCACCAGCTTTCCGGCGGCCAGCAGCAGCGCGTGGCGATCGCCCGCGCGCTGGTCTACAACCCGCCCGTGATCCTGCTCGACGAGCCGCTGTCGAACCTCGATGCCAAGCTGCGCGAGGAAGCCCGCGCCTTCCTGCGCGAACTGATCGTGCGGCTCGGCCTGTCGGCGCTGATGGTCACGCACGACCAGGGCGAGGCGATGGCGATTTCCGACCGCATCCTGCTGCTCAACAACGGCCGCATCGAACAGCAGGGCACGCCGCAGAGCATGTATGAAACGCCGGATACGCTGTTCACCGCCGAGTTCATGGGCAGCAACAACCGGCTGCCCGGCACGCTGGTTCAGCGCGACGGCGGCCATGTCGTCATCGATGTCGACGGCACGCGACTGCGGGGTACCGCGCGGGGCAACGTGGGGGCACAGATCGCGCCGCTGGTGCGGGTGGAGGAGGTGCGCATCAGCGCCGCGCAGGCGGACAATGCGCTGCAGCTGCCGCTCTCCACGTGCATGTACCTGGGCGACCGGTGGGAATGCCTGTTCAAGCGGGGCGAGACCAGCGTGCGGGCCTACTCGCGGCAACGGCTGGACGATGGGCAGTACTGGCTGCAGATGCCGGCGGAGAAATTGTGGGTGTTCTGAACGCCCGAAGGCATCCTGGCCGGGCCGCGCTGCAAGCGTGGAAAAAACTGGCGTGTGCGACCGATGCCGCAGCGTGACAGGGGGCTCCCTTCACGCTGCGTGCCCCATTGCCCTTACAAGGCAATGGCACGCGCCGGCGGCTCGCCGAGATGCGCATCGAAACCGGCGAGGCCGGGAGCGACATGTTCGGCCAGCACATGGCCGTCGGGATAATCGCCACCGTTCTGCCTCCGGAACGGAATGGGGCGCTCGCTGAACAGGTTCCTTGTCCGCGATTGCAGTTCCGCCGTGGCGCGCGCCATGCCTTCCTCGGTCATGCGCGCGGCGCCATACACGGCATGGATTGGAAGCACGTCCATGCCGGCGAAAAACAGTGTGCCATGGGTGACCGGAAAGAGCAGCTGGTCCAGTGGGCCGTTGATGCCACGCACGCAATAATCTTCCTCGGGCCCGCCGACGGCCACGGACAGCATTGCCCGCTTGCCCTGCAGCGCGCCCTCGCCGTACCGGTACCGGTTTCCGGCATCCCTGTATCCGTATGCCAGCCCGTAGGCGAATACCCGGTCGAACCAGCCTTTCATGATGGCCGGCATGCCGAACCACCACAGTGGAAACTGGAAGACCACGGCATCCGCGGCCAGCAGCTTCTCCTGTTCCGATTGCACATCGGGGGCCTGCGTGCCGTTGCGGTAGGCGTGGCCCGATTCGGCGATGAAGGACAGGCGCGTCCGGTCCAGCCGATGCAGGAAATCGTGCTCGTCGAAAACGGCTTTCCACTCCATCGCATACAGGTCGGACAGCATCACTTCGTGTTCCTGCGCTTCGAGGGTCTCCCTCGTCGCCGCCAGCAGCTGGCTGCTGACCGAGGTCGGCTCCGGATGTGCGTGGACCAGCAGTACTTTCTTTGGCATTGGAATTCTCCAGGTGTTGATCGAAAGGCGATTCTGCGGCCCGTGGCGATCCCTGTGAACCCATGCAGGGTTCTGGGGTACTATCCAAAAAATGAATACCAGCGACGTGGATTTCAACCTCCTTGCCACCCTCGAAGCCTTGCTGGCCGAGCGCAACGTGACCCATGCGGCGCGGCGGCTGCGCATCAGCCAGCCCGCGCTGAGTTCACGGCTTGGCCGCCTGCGTGAACTCTTCGGCGACCAGTTGCTCGTTCCCGGCCACAGGGGCATGACGCCGACGGCGAAAGCGCTCGAACTGGAAGAGCCGCTCAAGGCGGCACTGAACGGGCTCAGGGGCGTGGTGGCGGCTGCCTGCGGATTCGATCCTTCCACCGACCGGCTGGTGGTGAACATCGCCGCTTCCGACTATATGCAGGCATCGGTATTGCTCGATTTTACGCTGGCGCTTCGACAGGAAGCCCCCGGTATCCGGATCGCGCTGCGCAATATCGACGTGTCACGGCTCGAGGGCCATATGGAAGAGGGAACGGTGGACCTTGCATTCCTGACGCCCGACCTGATCCCGGATGCCTTGCGGTCCCGCCCGTTGCTTGCCGAACGCTACGTGCTGATCGCCCGAAAGGCGCATCCGGCCGCGCCGCGCGGGCTGACCGCGGAGGCATTCGCCCGGCTCGACCACGTCATCGTTTCTCCGCGCGGTGGCGGGTTTTGCACGGCGGCGGACAATGTGCTCGAATCGATGAATCTGCGCCGTAACGTCGTGATGTCGGCGTCGTCGTTCCTGGTCGTGCTGGATGCGGTGCGGAACTCCGACGTGGTGGCGCTGGTGCCGGAGCGCCTGGTGCGCAACCGGGTGGGCAATCTGCGCGTGCTGGAACCGCCGATCCCCGTTCCCGGGTTTTCCGTGTCGATGGCGTGGCACGAACGGGGCCATGGCGACCTGGCGCAACGCTGGTTCCGGCAGAAACTGCTGGAGCATGTCGCCAGTCAGGCGCGAACGCGGCCGCTGTAGAGGCCGCGGCCCTGTACCTGCCCGATGTGCCGCGCGACCTGCTGCCTGACGTGCGGTGAGTTCTAGCCGATGAACGAATCGAACTGCACCTCGAACTCCTGCAGCGCCTTTTGCGCGTTCTGCATTTTTCGCCGGAATTCCGGCCCGCGCTGGAGCGCCAGGCCCACGGCCAGCACGTCGATGACCACGAGGTAGGCCAGCCGCGCCGAGATCGGCGTGTAGGGATCGGTGTTGAAGATCAGGTCGATCGGAATCAGCACCGTGCCCAGGTCGGCCAGCGGCGTACCCGAGGGCGCCAGCACGATCACGTCCGCGCCGCCGTCGCGCGCCAGCTGCGCCGAGCGCACCAGCGCCGGGCTGTTGCCGCGCTGCGAGATGGCGACCAGCGCATCGCCCTTGCGCAGCAGCGCCGCGGCGATGTTGTGGATGGCCGGATCGGAATAGGCGACCGTCGGTACGCCCGAGCGGAAGAATTTATGCTGCGCGTCGGCCGCCACGATGCCCGACGTGCCTTGCCCGTAGAACTCGATCTTGTTCGCCAGCGACAGGATGTCCAGCGCGCGCTGCACCGGCTCGTGGTGCAGGTTGTTGCGCAGGTCGAGCAGCGTGTTGATCGAGCGGCTGCAGATCTTGTTGATCAGGTCCGCGGCCAGGTCGTCCTGCGACGGTGCCTCGTTCAGGCCGGGCAGGGCAACGGCCAGGCCCTGCGCCAGCTTCAGCTTGAACTCGTGCCAGCCGTCGTAGCCCAGCGTGCGGCAGAACCGCACCACGGTGGGCTCGGACACCTGGGCGCTTTTCGCCAGCGCCGTGATGTTCGAGCTCACCGTGCGCGACGGATTGTCGAGCACGGCCAGTGCCACCTTGCGCTCGGATTTCGACAGCGAATCGAGCTGGGTGCGGATGGAATCAAGCAGCATTTACGTATCAACCATCAAAAGTGAAGCAGGGGGTGAAGCAGGGGTTTCGCAGAGCATGCTCTGCGCCTGCGAAACGCCGGAGCCATGCAGGGCTCCGGCTTCGCGAAGCATGCTTCGCGCCTGCGTAACGGCCTGGCCTTGCAAGGCCAGGCTCCTTGCTCCCCATTATTAGTCTTCAGGGAGCGCTTCTTCGCGCCACTGCAGGCCATCGCGGCCGATCAGCGCCGACGAGGCGGCCGGCCCCCACGTGCCCGACGTGTACGGCAGCGGCGCCGTGTCGTCCTGTTCCCAGTTGGTCAGGATCGGCTCGACCCATTCCCATGCCGCTTCCAGCTCGTCACCGCGCATGAACAGCGTCAGCTGGCCGCGCAGCACGTCGAGCAGCAGGCGCTCGTAGGCGTCCATGCGGGGAGCCTTGAACGATTCGCGGAAATCCAGCTCCAGCTCGGCCGGTTTCAGGCGCATGCCTTCGCCCGGCGTCTTCGCCATCAGGTTCATGCGCAGGCCTTCGTCCGGCTGCAGGCGGATCACCAGCGAATTGGGCTGGAAGCTCGACGTGGGCTGCTGGAAGATCGAGTGCGGGATCTGCTTGAAGCGCACCACGATCTCGGCCAGGCCGTCGGCCATGCGCTTGCCGGTGCGCAGGTAGAACGGCACGCCGGCCCAGCGCCACGTGTCGATCTCGGCTTTCATCGCCACGAACGTTTCGGTGCGCGAACCCTGCGGCGCATCGGGTTCGTCGCGGTAGCTCGGCACCGGCTGGCCGTCGACGTGGCCGGCGCGGTACTGCCCGCGCACGATATTCTGGGCCAGCGTGGTCGGCGTGAAGCGTTTCAGCGAACGCAGCACCTGCAGCTTGGCGTCGCGCACGGCATCCGGCGACGTCGATGCCGGCGGTTCCATCGCCACGATGCACAGCAGTTGCAGCAGGTGGTTCTGCAGCATGTCGCGCAGCGCGCCCGAGGTGTCGTAGTAGCCGATCCGGTTGCCCACGCCCAGTTTCTCGGCGATGGTGATCTGCACGTCGGAAATCCATTCGCGGCGCCACAGCGGCTCGAACAGGATGTTACCGAAGCGCAGCGCCAGCAGGTTCTGTACCGTTTCCTTGCCCAGGTAGTGGTCGATCCGGTAGATCTGCGATTCCTCGAACACTTCGCCCACTTCCCGGTTGATCTGCTTGGCGGACGCCAGGTCGCGGCCCAGCGGCTTTTCCAGCACCACCCGTGAATTCGGCGTGACCAGGCCGTTTTCCTTCAGGTTGTCGCAGATCTGCGCGAACAGCGCCGGCGGCGTGGCCAGGTAGTACACGCGGTTCAGCGCCGGATCGGGGCGCAGCGCCTCGGCCAGCGCCCGGTAGGTGGACGAATCGGTGGCGTTCAGCGCCACGTACACGATGCGTTGCGTGAAGCGTTCCCAGTTCTCGGGCGTCACCTTCGGCGACTTGATGTGCGGCCGGGATGTCGAATTGACCATCCCGATGAATTCTTCCGTGGTGTTGTCGTGCCGGCCCACGCAGACGATGCGCGCGGTGGGCGGCAGGTCGCCGCACACGTCGCGCGAGAACATCGCGGGCAGGAGTTTGCGCATCGCGAGGTCGCCGCTGCCGCCGAACAGAACCAGGTCAAAATCGGAAAGTGCCATGATGGGTATCGTCTAATGGTCGTGAAAACTTACTACCGAAAAAGCAATTTTTGACGAAAATATACTACAAATTCGTCAAGCTTGCAGCTCAGGACGGCGCTGGTCAGGGCTGGTAGGCCGGCTGTACCAGCCCCGCCACCGGCACGCGCACCGACAGCACGCGGCCCGACAGCGGACATTGTTCCAGCTCCGCGGCCGGGCGCTTGCCGGCCGTCGTGATATACAGCGTGCGCAGGTCGTCGCCGCCGAATGCCACCATCGTCGGGCAGCGCACCGGCAGCGCGATCACGTCGAGCTCGTCGCCGGAAGGCGACAGCTTGACGATCCGCCCGCCCTCGAACAGCGCCACCCAGTAGTTGCCTTCGCTGTCGACGGCGGCGCCGTCGGGCCGGCCGCCGTAGCCGTTGTCCTTGTCCATCGAGAACTGGCGCATTTCCCGCCCGTTCGATACGGCGCCGGCGGCAAGGTCGAAGTCGTAGCGCGTGATGCGGTGCGAGGTCGTGTCGGCGTGGTACATCGTGCGATTGTCGGGGCTGAACGCCAGGCCGTTCGAGTTCGTCATGCCGCCGGACCAGGCCAGGCGTACCGCGCCTTTTTCCAGCACGTACATCTCGGCGGCCGGCTGGTCGCGCGGTTCGTAGATCGTGCCGACCCAGAAGCGGCCCGCCGCATCCGGTTTGCCGTCGTTGAAGCGCGCTTTCGCGCGGTCGAACGGGGAGGGCGCGATCTCGACGGTGGCACCGGTGCCCGTATCGAGATGGACGAAGCCGGCGCGCGTGGCGACCACCAGGCCGCCGGCCGCATGCCGCGCCAGCGACGACGGTTCGGTCGCCATGGACCACGACGTGTGCGCACCGGTATCTGGAGCGAGCCGGTGCACGGCCAGGCCGTCGATATCCACCCAGTACAGCGCATGTTCGCCGGGCACCCACAGCGGGCCTTCGCCCACCTGCATCGCGCCATCGAAGGCGACGGCAACCGCGTGATCAGTCATGGATCTTCGCTCCCTTGGCCATCACGATCAGGCCATTGGTCGAGCTGTCGTGCGCGGCCGGGTCGACGGCGCCTTCCAGCTCGGCCTGGATCTTTTTCGCCAGGACCTTGCCCAGCTCCACGCCCCACTGGTCGAAGCTGGCGATGTCCCACAGCACGCCCTGCACGAACGTCTTGTGTTCGTAGAGCGCGATCAGCGCGCCCAGCGTGGCCGGCGTCAGGTGTTCCATCAGGATCGTGTTCGACGGGCGGTTGCCCGGGAACGTGCGGTGCGGTACCAGTTCGTCGATCTTCGCTTCGGGCAGGCCCTGGGCGGCCAGCTCGGCGCGCACCTCATCGGCCGTCTTGCCCTTCATGAACGCTTCCGACTGCGCGAAGCAGTTGGCCAGCAGCGCATCGTGGTGGCCGGCCAGGTCGTGCGTGGGCAGCAGCGCGGCGATGAAGTCGATCGGCACGATGTCGGTACCCTGGTGCAGCAGCTGGAAGTAGGCGTGCTGCGCATTCGTGCCGCACTCGCCCCACACGACCGGGCAGGTGGCGGTGTCGACGGGCTGGCCGCCTTTCGTCACGCGCTTGCCGTTGCTTTCCATGTCCAGCTGCTGCAGGTAGGCGGGGAAGCGGTTCAGGTCCTGGTGGTACGGCGCGATGGACAGCGACGCGGCGCCGATGAACTCGCGGTTCCAAAAGCCGGTCAGGGCCAGCAGCACCGGCATGTTCTGCTCCAGCGGGGCGGTGCGGAAATGCTCGTCCATCGCATGCGCGCCGGCCAGGAACGTCTCGAAATAGCCGAAGCCCACCGCCAGCGCCACCGGCAGGCCGATCGCCGACCATACCGAGTAGCGGCCGCCCACCCAGTCCCAGAACGGGAACATGTTGTCCGGGTCGATGCCGAATTTCGTGACCGATTCGGTATTGGTGGAAACGGCCACGAAGTGCCGCGCCAGGTGTTCTTCCTTGCCTTCGCACAGGAACCAGCGGCGCGCGGTCTGCGCGTTGAGCATCGTCTCGGCAGTCGTGAAGGTCTTCGAGGCCACGATGAACAGCGTGGTTTCCTGATTCAGGCCGGTCAGCACCGCGTCCATGTCGTGGCCGTCCACGTTGGAGACGAAGTGCATCGACAGGCGCGGATGGGCGAACGAGCGCAGTGCCAGCACGGCCATCTTCGGCCCCAGGTCGGAACCGCCGATGCCGATGTTGACGATGTCGGTGATCGGCTTGCCGCTGTAGCCCAGCCAGTTGCCGCTGCGAACCTTGTCGGTGAAGGTCCTGATGCGGTCGAGTACCGCGTGCACGTCGCCGTTCACATCCTGGCCGTCGACGACGAGCTGCTTTCCGCGCGGCATACGCAGTGCGGTGTGCAATACGCTGCGTTGTTCGGTAAGATTGATTTTTTCACCAGCGAACATGGCGTCGCGCTGCGCTTCCACGCCGCGCTCGCGCGCCAGGTCCGTCAGCAGTTCCAGCGTGCGCTGCGAAATGCGGTTCTTGGAATAATCGAGGAACAGGCCCGCGGCATCGACCGTGAGGGCGGGAAAGCGCTGCGGCTCGGCGGCGAACAGATCGCGCAGGTGCCAGTCCTTGGCATCGGCGGCATGGGATTGAAGGGCCTGGTAGGCGGCGGTGGTGGTAAGCAGAGGCTGGCGCATGAGGCATATGTGTCAGTTTTGGATAGAAGAACTATACAGGAAAATGCGGTAAATTCACTACGCTATACTCCTCAAACCGGCAAAAAAACCTGCCATTCATGCCACTGTCCGGCCAGATTGTGCCGGGTGGTTGGCTCGAACATCGAGCAGGCAGCACGCCCTTCGCCTTCTGTAGTAAAATTTCGGGAATTCATCGATAAGGAAGCATAATGGCCTTGCACCCAGTCCTCGAACAAGTCACTGCGCGCATCATCAAGCGCAGCCGTCCGTCGCGCGGCGCCTACCTGGCGCATCTCGAAGCGGCCCGCATCAAGGGCCGTCCCCAGCGCAGCACGCTGGCCTGCACCAATCTTGCCCACGGCTTTGCCGCCTTCCCGGCGAACGACAAGCTGGTGCTGAAAGAGGTGAAAAAACCCTCCGTGGCGATCGTGTCGGCCTATAACGACATGTTGTCGGCGCACCAGCCGTTCGAGCACTTCCCCGCGCTCATCAAGGATGCGGTGCGCGAAGTGGGCGCGGTGGCGCAGTTCGCCGGCGGCGTGCCGGCCATGTGCGACGGCGTGACGCAGGGCCAGCCCGGCATGGAACTGTCGCTGTTCTCGCGCGATGCGATCGCGATGAGCACGGCGATCGCCATGTCGCACAACATGTTCGACGCGGCGGTCTACCTGGGCGTGTGCGACAAGATCGTGCCGGGCCTGGTCATCGGCGCGCTGCACTTCGGCCACCTGCCGGCCGTGTTCGTGCCGGCCGGCCCGATGACTTCCGGCCTGTCGAACAAGGAAAAGGCGGCGATCCGCCAGCGCTACGCGCAAGGCAAGGCCACCCGCGAGGAACTGCTGGAAGGCGAGTCGCAGTCGTACCACGGCCCGGGCACCTGTACCTTCTACGGCACCGCGAACAGCAACCAGATGCTGATGGAGGTGATGGGCCTGCACCTGCCGGGCGCCGCCTTCATCACGCCGTACACCGAACTGCGAGACCAGCTGACCGCGGCCGCCGCGCAGCGCGCCGCGCAGATCACGGAACTGGGCAACGAATACATCCCGGTGGGCCACGTCGTCGACGAAAAGTCGATCGTCAACGCGATCGTGGCGCTGCTGGCCACCGGCGGTTCGACGAACCACACGCTGCACCTGCCGGCGATCGCGCGTGCGGCCGGCATCCTGATCGACTGGGACGATTTCAACGACCTCTCGGCCGTGGTGCCGCTGCTGGCGCGCATCTACCCGAACGGCGAAGCCGACGTGAATCACTTCCACGCGGCCGGCGGTACCGGTTTCATCATCCGCGAACTGCTCGATGCCGGCCTGCTGCACGAGGACGTGACCACGATCCTCGGCAAGGGCCTGCGCAACCACTGCAAGGAAGCCTTCCTGGGCGAAGGCGGCAAGGGCGTGGTCTTCCGCGATTCGCCGGCCGTATCGGGCGACGACAAGGTGGTGCGCACCGCCGCCGAGCCTTTCTCGAAGGACGGCGGCATGGTCAAGGTGGAAGGCAACCTGGGCCGCGCGATCATGAAGGTGTCGGCCGTGAAGGTGGAGCACCGTACCGTGGAAGCGCCGGCGCTGGTGTTCAACTCGCAGGAAGATTTCATGGCCGACTACAAGGCCGGCAAGCTCGATCGCGACTTCGTGGCCGTGATCCGCTTCCAGGGCCCGCGCGCCAACGGCATGCCGGAACTGCATTCGCTCACGCCCGCGCTGGCGAACCTGCAGGATGCGGGCCGCAAGGTGGCGCTGGTGACCGATGGCCGCATGTCCGGCGCTTCCGGCAAGGTGCCGGCGGCGATCCACGTGTCGCCCGAAGTGCTGGCCGGCGGTCCGCTGGGCCTGGTGCGCGACGGCGACATCCTTACCGTCTGCGCCGCCACCGGCACGCTGGAAGCGAAGGTGGATTCGGACGTGTGGCACAGCCGCGCGCTGGCGCAGGCCGACCTGACGCCGAGCCACGTGGGCATGGGCCGCGAACTGTTCTCCATGTTCCGCAACAGCGTATCGGCCGCGGAGGCGGGCGCCGCCACGTTCCCGCTGCCGTCGCCGATCGATACCACCGTCGAATTGCACGGCGGTGACGACGTGGGCAACACCGTGCCCGGTTCCGATGAAGATTTCCTTGCCAAGAAAGCGTAAATGACCATGAACCTACTCGACATTATGCGTACCTCGGCCGTGATCCCGGTGATCGCGATCGATGATCCCGACCACGCCGTGCCCCTCGCGAAAGCACTGGTGGCGGGCGGCATCCGCGTGCTCGAAGTCACGCTGCGCACGCCCCACGGCCTGGGTGCCATCCGGGCCATGAGCGAAGTGGAAGGTGCGATCGTCGGCGTCGGCACGCTGACGCAGCCGGAAGAATTCGCCGCCGCGCGCGACGCCGGCGCCGTGTTCGGCGTGTCGCCCGGCCTGACCGATGCGCTGATCGCCGCCGCCAGGTCGTCCGGCCTGCCGCTGCTGCCGGGCGTGATGACGCCTTCGGAAGTGATGAAGGCGCGCGAGCAGGGGTTCAGGCAATTGAAGCTGTTCCCGGCCGTGCCGGCCGGCGGCATCGGCATGCTCAACGGTATCGGCGGCCCGCTGCCGGACGTGACGTTCTGCCCCACCGGTGGCATCTCGCAGGAAAACGCGCCGGCCTTCCTGGCGCTGAAGAACGTGGCCTGCGTGGGCGGCTCGTGGCTGACGCCGAAGGAAGCGATGAAGGCCGGCGACTGGGCGCACATCACGGCGCTGGCGAAGGCGGCCAGCGCACTGCGCGGCTGATTTTTCCCGCTTCATGACAACGGCGCCCGCGGGCGCCGTTTTGCATGGCGCTGTTCCGGCACGGCCGGCAACGATGGCGATTGCGCAGGAAGCGCTTGCCCGATAGCGTGGTAACAAGGGGCAGGCGGCGGCATCTTCCAGCGCGTCAAGCTGATTGGGCAACATAAAGCTGCCTGCCAGGCAAAATCCTTGCGCCCGATCAGAACGAACTCGCATCAGGTTTCTAAACTCGAGGATTACTCATTTCTGTTGAACGTTGAACACCCACGGCGGCCGTGGCCACCATGTTTGCGCCATGATTTGCACTTTACACATTGCGCCGTGTTCGATGCTTCGCGGTTTTCCCCGAAAGGACCTTCGATGCATGCTGTTTTCATCTCGACACGCCGCCATCCGCGGCTCGCACTGTTTGCTGTTGCGCTGGCGTTTGTCCTGGCGGCCAGTCTTGCCTGGGGTGGCATGCCATGGCTGCTGATGGTGCCGGTCACCTTCATGCTGGGCCGTTCCTACGGCACCGGGGCCGACCTGCAGGATATGTCGGGCCAGCCCCAGTATGGCGTGGGAGCGGCGCTGGCAGGGTTCACCCCGGCGCACCGCGATTGACCGCATGCGGCCGGATCGGTCCTGTTTCCGGATGCGCGATGAAAGCCGGCGATAAGCCGGTTTTATTATTTTATGCCAATGCATTATAGGCATGCCGTTCATGAATTAACATTTGCCTGATTTTCAAATATCCTCCCGCCCGTACCGACTATCTGTCGGGTTTCACAAAAAGTTCAATCGAGACAATACGTTGGCAGTGATTCAAGCTGTCGGATTTTTGCGACCGCTCCCACCGAATTGTTAAACGTCTTCTTGCGTCACAGCAATAAAACCTGCAATCATATGTTCCGAGCGATATGCAATCGAACGCATATCCGATTATCCAAAACGGTAATCGCCATGCCTTCTTAAACCCTTGGTCCACGAGACGGAGCGACGCGTGATGCGGCAACGCCCCCTGCAATCCTGTTTTACCCTGGCCCTGGCTTTCGCAGCCGGCTGCGCCATCGTGCCGCTGGCCGGCTGGCAATGGCACGGTTGGCTGATCGCCGCCGCGCTGCTGGCCGCCGGTGTTTTCGCTTTCGTCCATTGGGGCACCGCACCCGGGGTGGCAGCACGGCCGGACGACTACCTGGCCAGCCGCCGGCAGTTCGCCGAGCAGGTGTCCGGCGTATGGTCATCGCACATCGATGCGTCGCGCGGCCAGATGGAAACGGCCGTCGTGGCGCTGGTCGAGCGCTTTTCCGGCATCGTGTTCAAGCTGGAACAGGCACTGGCCGCCTCCGGCGCCGCGCGGCACCATGAAGGCGGCAGCATCGTCGAAGTATTCGCCGCCAGCGAAAAGGAACTGCGCTCGCTGCTGGACATGCTGTCCAGTGCCGCCGCCAGCAAGCAGCAGATGCTGCAGAAGATCGAAGGCCTGCAGCAGATCACGGCCCAGCTGCAGAAGATGGCGGCCGACGTGGCCAGCATCGCCTGGCAGACCAACCTGCTGGCGCTGAACGCGGCGATCGAAGCGGCGCGTGCCGGCGAGGCCGGCCGCGGCTTCGCGGTCGTCGCCAACGAGGTGCGGATGCTGTCGAACCGCTCGGCCGACGCGGGCAAGCACATCGCCCAGCAGGTCGGCCAGATCAGCGCGGCGATCGATGCCACCTGCAGCGCCGCCGGCGATTCGATGCGCGCCGAAGAGCACGCGGTGCAGGCCTCGGGCCAGATGATCGGCACCGTGCTGTCGTCGTTCCGCGGCGTGACGGATGCGCTGGTGCAGTCGTCCGACCTGTTGCAACAGGAAAGCGCCGGCATCAAGGCGGAAGTGGCCGATGCGCTGGTGCAGTTGCAGTTCCAGGATCGCGTGAGCCAGATCCTGTCGCACGTGCAGCAGAACATCGCACGCCTGCCGTCCTACCTCGACGAGCAGGCGCAGGCATCGGCGGCGCCATCGTCCGCCGGCCTGCAACCCCTCGATTCGCGCGCGCTGCTGGCCGAGCTGGAAAGCACGTACGCAATGGCCGAAGAACATACGCTTCACCTGGGCAGCGCCAAGCCGGCGCCGCAGCAGGATGAAGAAATCACATTTTTCTAGGAGCTTCACATGGCAAAAACCATCATGGTGGTCGACGATTCGATCTCGATCCGCCAGGTCGTCGGCATCGCACTGCGCCAGGCCGGCTATGACGTGATCGAAGGCCACGACGGCGTCGACGCGCTGGCCAAGCTGACGGGCCAGAAGGTCAACCTGATCATCAGCGACGTCAACATGCCGAACATGGACGGCATCAGCTTCGTCCGCGAGCTGAAGACCCGCCCCGCCTACAAGTTCACCCCGGTGATGATGCTGACCACCGAATCGCAGGCGGACAAGAAGGCGCAGGGCCAGGCGGCCGGCGCGCGCGCCTGGATGGTCAAGCCGTTCAAGCCGGACGCGCTGCTGGCGGCGGTGCAGAAACTGGTCATGCCGTAACGGCGCAAGGTTGTAACGAACGCTCCCGCCGACTGCGGGATCCATCGGGCTCCCGCCGACCGGCGGGATGCCATCCACGGAGAAACCACATGAGTATTGGCGAAGCGCGCCAGGGGCAGGCTGTTGCCCTGGCGGTCGAAGGCGAGCTGACGATCTACCGCGCGGCGGAACTGAAGGACGCGCTGCTGGACGCCGTGCGGCAGCACGCCGCGCCGGCGTTCGACCTGACCGCCGTGACCGAATTCGACAGCGCCGGCCTGCAACTGCTGCTGGTCGCGCGGCAGGAAGCCGCGAGCCTCGGCAAGGCACTGCGCGTGCAGGGCGCGAGCGCCGCCGTGCGCAACGTGTTCGAACTGCTCGGCGTGCCGTTCGACGGCATCGTGGAAACAACCGGCGAAGGAACCGCGGCATGAACATCGACCAGGTGATGCAGACCTTTATCGCCGAGAGCCGCGAGCTGCTCGAGCAGATGGAAAACGCCCTGCTGGCCGTGGCGCAGGACGGCGCCGAAGCGGTCAACGCGATCTTCCGCGCCGCGCACACGATCAAGGGATCGGCCGGCATGTTCGGCCTCGATGCGGTGGTCGATTTCACCCACGTGGCCGAGAGCGTGCTGGACAAGGTGCGCGACGGCGCCGTGCCGGTCGACGATGCGCTGGTGACGCTGCTGCTGGGCTGCTGCGACCATATCGGCCACCTCGTCGACGCGGTCGAGGCGGGCACGCTGGAAAGCGATGCGGTGCTGGTATCGGCCGGCGCGCCGCTGCTGGCCGCGCTGCAGGGCTACCTTGATGGCGGCGCCGCGCCGGCGGCCGCCAAGGTATCGGCCGCGCCCGTGCCTGAAGCCGCCGCGGCCGAGCAGTGGCACATCTCGCTGCGCTTCGGCCGCGACGTGCTGCGCAACGGCATGGATCCGCTGTCGTTCATCCGCTACCTGGGCCAGATGGGCGAGATCACGGGCATCGCCACGCTGACCGATGCCTTGCCGGCGGCGAACGCGTTCGACCCCGAATCGTGCTACCTCGGCTTCGAGATCGGCTTCCTCTCCAGCGTCGACAAGGCGGCGATCGACGGCGTGTTCGACTTCGTGCGCGACGATTGCCAGATCCGCATCCTGCCGCCGGACAGCCGGATCGCCGAATACATCGCCTGGCTCGACGAAGTGCCTGAACAGCGCGAACGCCTGGGCGAAATGCTGGTGCGCTGCGGCAGCGTCACGGCCCATGAACTGGAACAGGCGCTCGCGGTGCAGGCCGCCGCCGGCATGGCCGGCACGCCGATCGGGGAGATCCTGGTCGGCCAGGGCGCCGTGCGGCCGCCGGTCGTCGAGGCCGCGCTTGCCAAGCAGCGCCAGGCGCCGGAGCCGAAGGCGGCGCCGGCGGAAAACCGCTCGATCCGGGTGGACGCGGACAAGCTGGACCACCTGATCAACCTGGTGGGCGAACTGATCATCGCCGGCGCCGGCGCCAACCTGATCGCGCGGCGCACGCAGATTCCGGAACTGCTCGAATGCACGTCCACGCTGTCCGGCCTGGTGGAAGAAGTGCGCGACAGCGCGCTGCAGCTGCGCATGGTGAAGATCGGCGCCACGTTCAACCGCTTCCAGCGCGTGGTACGCGATGTGTCGCGCGAGATCGGCAAGGATATCCAGCTGGAGGTCAGCGGCGAGGATGCGGAGCTGGACAAGACCGTGGTCGAGAAGATCGGCGATCCGCTGACGCACCTGGTGCGCAACGCGATGGACCACGGCATCGAACCGGCCGATGTGCGGCTGGCGCGCGGCAAGCCGGCGCAGGGCACGGTGTCATTGAACGCCTACCATGACTCCGGCAGCATCGTGATCGAGGTCAGCGACGATGGCGGCGGCCTGAAACGGGACCGCATCCTGGCCAAGGCCATCGAACGGGGCCTGGTGGAACCGGGCCGCGCGCTGTCGGACAAGGAAATCTTCGGCCTGATCTTCGAGCCGGGCTTCTCGACGGCCGAGCAGGTGACGAACCTGTCCGGCCGCGGCGTGGGCATGGATGTCGTCAAGCGCAACATCGTTGCCCTGCGCGGCAGCGTGGAGATCGCCAGCACCGAAGGCGCCGGCACCACGGTGACCGTGCGCCTGCCGCTGACGCTGGCGATCATCAACGGTTTCCAGGTCGGGGTCGGCAAGTCGGTGTTCGTGATCCCGATGGACATGGTCGAGGAATGCATCGAGTTCCGCGACGAGCCGGGGAGAGACTTTGTCGATCTGCGCGATTCGCCCTTGCCGTTCGTGCGGTTGCGCGAACGCTTCGAGCTGGCCGGCGCGCCGGCACGGCGCCAGAGCATCGTCGTGGTGCGTTACGGCAGCAGCCGGGCCGGCCTCGTGGTCGACACGCTGCTGGGCGAATTCCAGACCGTGATCAAGCCGCTCGGCAAGGTGTTCGCCGGCGCGCGTTTCCTGTCCGGTTCGTCGATCCTCGGCAACGGCGATGTCGCGCTGATCCTCGACATGGCGGCGCTGATGACGGGCATCGAGAGCGAGCGCCATGCGTTCGCCGAATGAATTCCAACAACCTTATTGTTTTTTACTGATCCTGGAGAGCCATCGTGCTTAAGAACTTGAAAATCGGCGTACGCCTCGGACTGGGCTTCGGCGTGCTGCTGCTGCTGTTGCTGGGCGTCGCGGCCCTGGCCATCACACGCATGGCGGACATGGACAAGGTGACCGACGAGATCACCGGCGAGGCCTATCCGAAGGTGATCGTGGCGCAGGACATGGTGCGCGATGCGATCGATATCGGGCGCCATATGCGCGGCATGCTGCTGACAAACAGCGACACCGAAGTCGAGCGCCACCGCAAGAGCATCGAGGGCATGCGTGCCGATACGGTGCGCCGCATCGCCGACATGGAGAAAGTGGTGTTCTCCGAGCGTGGCAAGGAACTGCTGCGTGCCGTGTCCGAGAAGCGGGCGGCACTGGACACCAGGTACGACAAGTTCTATGCCCTGGTGCGTGCCGATCGCCAGCAGGGCGCCGATTTCGTCAGCAACGACTACGCGCCCGCCAACCGGGAACTGATCCAGGCCCTGGACGCGCTGATCAAGCACCAGGGCAAGCTGATGCAGGACCTCACCGAGACCGCGGGCCACACCTACGAGGACACCCGCACCACCGTCATGCTGATGACCGGCGGCGCGCTGCTGCTTGCCATCGTCATCGGCGCGTCGATCACGCTGTCCGTCACCCGCGCGCTGCGCCAGGCGGTCAATGCCGCCAACAGCCTCGCCGAGGGCGACCTGACCGTGCGCATCGACAGCACCTCGCGCGACGAGACGGGCCAGCTGCTGCAGGCGATGAGCCAGATGATCGCGAAGCTGACGCAGGTGGTCGGCGATGTCAACGCCGGCGCGCAGTCGCTGGCCTCGGCGTCGGAAGAAGTGTCCGCCACGGCGCAGTCGCTGTCGCAGGCCGCTTCCGAGCAGGCCGCCAGCGTCGAGGAAACCTCGGCATCGCTGGAGCAGATAACGGCATCGATCTCGCAGAACACCGAGAATTCGCGCGTCACCGACGGCATGGCCACCCAGGCGGCGCGCGAAGCGGCCGAGGGCGGCGAAGCCGTCAAGGCCACCGTGACGGCGATGAAGCAGATCGCCAGGCAGATCGGCATCATCGACGACATCGCCTACCAGACCAACCTGCTGGCGCTGAACGCGGCGATCGAGGCGGCGCGTGCGGGCGAACACGGCAAGGGTTTTGCCGTGGTGGCCGCCGAGGTGCGCAAGCTGGCCGAGCGCAGCCAGGTGGCGGCGCAGGAAATCGGCGAAGTGGCCACGTCCAGCGTGGAACTGGCCGAACGGGCCGGCAACCTGCTGGACCAGATGGTGCCGAACATCCGCAGGACGTCCGACCTGGTGCAGGAAATCACCGCCGCTTCCGAAGAGCAGTCGGCCGGCGTGGGCCAGATCAACGCGGCCGTGGGCCAGATGAGCCAGGGCACGCAGCAGAACGCTTCCAGCTCCGAGGAACTGGCGGCAACGGCCGAGGAAATGAGCGGCCAGGCCGAGCAGCTGCAGGCAGCCATGAGCTTCTTCAAACTGGAAGCCGCCGCTGGCAGTTCGCGCCGCCCGCCGTCGCGCACCGCGGCCGCGTCGAAACGCCGTCCGGAAAGCCTGGGCATGAACGCACCCGCGTTCGCGGCCCACGGGCCGGACGAAGCCAGCTTCACCCGATTTTAGAACCGCATCCTAAAAACCATTTCTGATTTATTTCAGCCCGCGGCGGGAGCCGCAAGGAGACCCAACATGTTTCGCAATCTAAAAGTAAGTGTGCGCCTGGCCCTCGGCTTCGGCGTCGTCAGCATCCTGCTGGCGGCCATCGTGCTGCTGAGCATTCGCAGCCTAGCGAGCGTCAACAACAACGTCGACGGCATGGTCAACGACCGTTATCCGAAGGTCGTGATCAGCAATACGCTGATCGGCAGTCTTCACCAGATCGCGATTGCAATGCGCAATGTCGTCATCACCGAGGATGCCGAGACGACACGCCGCGAACTGGCCTTGATCGATGACGGGCGCACCGCGCTGCGCACGAACCTGGAAAACCTGAAGAAGCGCATCAATACGCCGACAGGCCAGGCGATCCTGGACGAAGTGATGGACCAGCGCCAGAAGTACCTGGGCATCCAGGACCAGTTCATCCGGCTGGCCGGCGAAGGCAAGCGCGCGGAAGCGCGCGTGCTGCTGGTAACCCAGATCGAGCCGGTCCAGAAAGCGTACATCGACAAGCTCGAAAAAATGATCGAGTTCCAGGACAAGCTGACGACCGAGCTGGGTAAGACAGCAGCGGCGGAATACACCAGCGCCCGTACGCAAATGATCATGCTGGGTGCCCTGGCAGTGTTGCTGGGTATTTGCATGGCATGGTGGATCACCTTCAGCCTGACGCGCACGCTCGGTGGCGAACCGGCCTATGCGGCCGAACTGATGAAGCGCATCGCCGATGGCGACCTGTCCGGCGAAGTGGTCACGCGCAAGGGCGACACCACCAGCATGCTGTTTGCCGTGAGCCAGATGGTGGGCAAGCTGCGCCAGGTGATCGCCGGCCAGCGCACCGTGATCGAGGCGGCCAACCGCGGCGACTTCGCCGTGCGCGTCGACACGGCCGGCATGGCAGGCTTCCAGAAAGAGATGGGCGACGGCCTGAACCAGCTGGTCACGACGACGGGCGGCAGCATCGACGACGTGGTGCGCGTGATGGCGGCGCTGGCCGAAGGCGACCTGACCACCCGCATCGACAAGGAATACCACGGCGCGTTCGGCAAGCTGAAGGAATATTCGAACGGGACGATGGACAAGCTGGCGCGGGTCGTGGGCGACGTGAACCAGAGTGCGCAGTCGCTGGCCTCGGCGTCGGAAGAAGTTTCCGCCACGGCGCAGTCGCTGTCGCAGGCCGCTTCCGAGCAGGCCGCCAGCGTCGAGGAAACCTCGGCATCGCTGGAACAGATGACGGCATCGATCTCGCAGAACACCGAGAACGCCCGCGTCACCGATGGCATGGCCACCCAGGCGGCGCGCGAAGCGGCCGAAGGCGGCGAAGCCGTCAAGGCCACCGTGACGGCGATGAAGCAGATCGCCAAGCAGATCGGCATCATCGACGATATCGCCTACCAGACCAACCTGCTGGCGCTGAACGCGGCGATCGAGGCTGCGCGTGCGGGCGAACACGGCAAGGGTTTTGCCGTGGTGGCCGCCGAGGTGCGCAAGCTGGCCGAGCGCAGCCAGGTGGCGGCGCAGGAAATCGGCGAAGTGGCCACGTCCAGCGTGGAACTGGCCGAACGGGCCGGCAACCTGCTGGACCAGATGGTGCCGAACATCCGCAAGACATCCGACCTGGTGCAGGAAATCACCGCCGCTTCCGAAGAGCAGTCGGCCGGCGTGGGCCAGATCAACGCGGCCGTGGGCCAGATGAGCCAGGGCACGCAGCAGAACGCTTCCAGCTCCGAGGAACTGGCGGCAACGGCCGAGGAAATGAGCGGCCAGGCCGAGCAGTTGCAGCAGGCGATGAGCTTCTTCCACCTGGCCGGCAACGATGGCGCGCGGGTGCTTGCCAAGGTTCGCCATGGCAGCGCGCGGCCGGCACGGCGCGGCGGCGCGGCGCGGGCCGACGGCTTCGCCACGCATGGCGAGCTGGACGAAAAGAACTTCACCAATTTCTGATGGACCGATCATGAAGCACACCAAGCAAGACAGCGCGGCGGCAACCGGGGCCGCACAATACCTGACCTTCATGCTGGGCGGCGAATCGTTCGGCATCGGCATCATGGCGGTGAAGGAAATCATCGAGTTTTCCGGCATCACCGAAGTGCCGATGATGCCCGAATCGATCCGCGGCGTGATCAACCTGCGCGGCGCCGTGGTGCCCGTGATGGACCTGGCGGCGCGTTTCGGCCGGCCGCTGGCGGTGCCGGGCAAGCGCACCTGCATCGTCATCGTCGAACTGGAAGGCGATGGCGAGCGGCAGGTGACGGGCGTGGTGGTCGATGCCGTGAGCGCCGTGCTCGATATCGCGCTGGCGGAGATCGAGCCGGCTCCGTCGTTCGGCACTCGCATCCGCGGCGACTTCATCGGCGGCATGGCCAAGGTGAACGGCAAGTTCGTGATCCTGCTGAACGTGGCGCAGGTGCTGGCGCTGGATGCCCTGGCCATGCTGCCGGAGCTGGCCGAAGCGCAGGCCGCATGAACGCGGTCGCGATCAGCGAGCGCGAGTTCGCGCACTTCCAGCGTTTCATCCACGATATCGCCGGCATCACGATGTCGGACGCGAAGAAAGCGCTGGTCAGCGGGCGGCTCGCCAAGCGGCTGCACCACTTCGGGCTGGACAGCTACGAAGCCTATTTCGAACTGCTGGCGGGCGGTCGGCATGCGGACGAGACCCAGGTCGCGGTCGACCTCCTGACCACCAACGAGACCTACTTCTTCCGCGAGTCGCGCCATTTCGACCTGCTGCGGGAGGCGGCGCGCGCGCACGGGGCCTCCGGCAGCGGGCCGTTCCGGGTATGGAGCGCGGCCTGTTCGTCCGGCGAGGAGCCCTACAGCATCGCCATGGTGCTGGCGGACACATTGGGCAACGCACCGTGGGAAGTAATGTCGTCCGACATCAGCACCCGCGTGCTGCAGCGCGCCCGCATCGGGCATTACCCGTTGGAGCGCGCCGTGCACGTGCCGGAAGACTACCTGAAGCGCTTTTGCCTGAAAGGCATCCGCGAGCAGGAGGGCACGCTGCTGGTGGACCGGGCGGTGCGCCAGCGCGTGCAGTTCCGGCAGGTAAACCTGAACACCCAGCTGCCGTCCGACCTCGGCATGTACGACGTGATTTTCCTGCGCAACGTGATGATCTACTTTAATGCCGATACGAAGCGGGAGGTGGTCGCCCGCGTGACGTCGCGGCTGAAGCCGGGCGGGCAGTTCTTCATCGGCCATTCCGAAAGCCTGCACGAGATCAGCGACGCGGTAAAGCCGGTGATGCCGTCGGTGTACCGGAAAGCAGGCAAGGACCACTAGCGGACAGCAGTTCCGGGCCCGCATGCGTTACGCTGGCGGTTTTCGCGGTGCGGGTGCGCGGCTCCCTGGATATCTATGAATCCTATCAATGTGATGGTCGTCGACGATTCCGCCGTGGTGCGCAAGATCGTCGGCGAAATGCTGGCGGCGGCTCCCGGCATCCGGCTGCTGCACGCGGTATCGGACCCGTTGCTGGCGATCGAGCGGATGAAGCAGCAGTGGCCGGACGTGATCGTGCTGGACGTGGAAATGCCGCGCATGGACGGCATCACCTTCCTGAAGAAGATCATGGCCGAGCGGCCCACGCCGGTGATCATCTGCTCGACGCTGACCGAGAAGGGCGCCCAGACCACGATGGCCGCGATGGCGGCCGGCGCCGTGAACGTGATCGCCAAGCCGAAGCTGGGCCTGAAGGACTTCCTGAACGACAGCGCCGCCGAGCTGGTGAGCGCGGTGCGGGCCGCCGCCCAGGTCAACGTGCGCCGGCTCGCCCAGCGCGCCGCGACGCCGGCCCAGGCGCCCGCCAAGCTCACGGCGGACGCGATCCTGCCGCCGGGGCTGGAGGCCCGGGCACCGCTGCAGACCACCGAGCGCGTGGTGGCGATCGGCACCTCCACAGGGGGGACCCAGGCGCTGGAAGAGGTGCTGGCGGTGCTGCCGCGCGTAACGCCGGGGATCGTGATCGTGCAGCACATGCCGGAAAAATTCACGGCGGCGTTCGCCGACCGGCTCAACAAGCTGTGCCAGATCGAGGTGCGCGAGGCGCAGCATGGCGACCGCGTGCTGCCGGGCCGCGCATTGATCGCGCCGGGCGGGCGCCACATGCTGCTGCGGCGCGACGGCGCGCGCTATTGCGTGGACGTGATCGACGGCCCGCTGGTGAACCGGCACCGGCCGTCGGTGGATGTGCTGTTCCGCTCCGTGGCAAAGCAGGCCGGTGCCAACGCGCTGGGCATCATCATGACCGGCATGGGCGACGACGGCGCCGCCGGCCTGCTGGAAATGCGCAAGGCCGGCGCCCGCACCGTGGCGCAGGACGAGGAAAGCTGCGTGGTGTATGGCATGCCGAAGGAGGCCGTCAAGCGCGGCGGCGTGGAGAAAACCGTGACACTGAAGGCAATCGACCGCGAGATCCTGCAGCTGCGCTGATCAGGCAGTCGTTGCCTCCGGCTGCGCAACCACGAATCAGTCGGATTCCCGGTCAGGGCGCGGTTTCTTCGGGCTGCGCAACCATGATGCGGTTGCGCCCCTGGCGCTTGGCGGCGTACAGCGCGCCGTCGGCGGCGCGGATCAGCGCGGCTGGCGAGGCCGGCTGGCCCGGCAGCAGCGTGGCCACGCCGATGCTGACGGTGACCTGCTTCAGCGGCCCGGCCGCGTGCGCGTGCGGGATCGCCAGCTTCAGCACACGCTCGTGCAGCGCCTCGGCCATGCGCAGCGCCTGGCCCGCATCGTTGTCCGGCAGGATGGCGGCGAATTCCTCGCCGCCATAGCGGGCCAGCATGTCGACCGAGCGTTGCAGCAGCGCCTGCAGCGCGCCCGACACCTGGATCAGGCACCCGTCGCCCTGCTGGTGGCCGTAGTGGTCGTTGTAGGGCTTGAAGTGGTCGATGTCGATCATCAGCAGCGACAGCACGGTGCCGTTGCGCTTGGCGCGCCGCGTTTCGCGGTCGATCGCGGCATCGAATGCGCGGCGGTTGGCGATGCCCGTCAGGCCGTCCGAGAACGTCTGCATGCGCAGCAGTTCGGTCTGTTCGCGCAGCAGCTTTTCCCGGCTGGCCGCCATGCTGACATCGTTCAGCTGGATCAGGCAATGGGGAATGGCCTGTCCGGCGTCGGGCCCCATCTGGCCGGCGGGAAATGCCAGCGGCGTGACGGCGATGGCCTGCTGCATCCGTTCGCCGCGCGCAATCGCGGCCGGGTTCGAGTACAGCGGGAACGGCGCGCGGTTCAGCGTGGGCGACAGCAGCGACGAAAAGTTGTTCGCCAGCGCCTGCGTGACGGCCGCCTCGACGCGGCCGCCGCGCAATTCCGGCAGCAGCTCGAACAGGTCCATGCCCAGCGCCTTGTGGGCGGCGCAGCCGGAATGGCGGCTCATCCACTTGTTCCACAGCACGATACGGTGCGCCGCGTCGACGACGACCACGCCGGCGCTGACCGCTTCCAGCACGCTTTCCAGCAAAGGCAGGCGAAAGGGTTGCTGCATCCTCAGTGCGGTCCCATCGCGCGTTGCAGGTAGCGGTCGATCTGGTCCTTCAGGTCGGTGAGGGCGGTCACGTCGAGGATGAAGGCAACGTAGCCGTGGATCTGGTGCTTCTCCAGGATGAAGTCGATATGCAGCATCATCACCACGGTATCGGCGCGGGTGCCGGTGGCATCGAGGATCTCGTCGCTGGAGCCCACGTGGTAGACCGGCAGCGAGCCATGCAGCTCGTGCTGGAAGATGTTGGCCAGCGTTCCCACGCAGGAATTGAGGATGATGTTGCCGATCTCGCTCATCGCCTCCTGCTCCATGCCGGACAGCTCGGCCAGCGGCACCGCCTCGCCCACCATCAGGCGCACGATCTCGAGGCTTTTATCCTCGGGAAACATGAGCAGCGCCTCGGTCGAGAAGGCGCCCTCGTAATGCTGGCTGACGCCGCAGATGCGTTCGCTGCCACCGTGGCCGGCGGTGGCCAGGTGGTCCCTGCGGTGCGCTTCTTCCAGCAACTGGGCCGCATCGCTGCGGCTGAGGAAGGTAATCGACGGCACCGACATCGTGACTTCCTCGTTGACGATGCCGCTCATGGCGGCGGCGGCCTGGCCGACGCCGATGTTGAAGATCTCGACCAGCGCGTCGTGTTCCAGTTCGCTCAGCGCGATCATTTCAGCGCACCAGGGCGACCAGGCGCTCGATGCGTTCGGGCGTGATCGGCTTTTCCATGAAGCCGACGCCGATTTCGCTGGCGCGGTTGCGGGTGGCGTCCTGCACATTGGCGGTGAGCAGCGAGATATGCGCATCGGGCAGCAACGCCCGCAGCTTTTCGGCACAGGCGATGCCGCCCATGCCCGGCATGTTCACGTCCATCAGCACCAGCTGTGGCTGCGCTTCGGGCGCCCTGGCCAGCGCTTCCTCGCCGGTTCCCGCTTCCACCACGGTCCAGTCGGGGCGCAGCGAGAGGATGTACTGCCGCGCCACCAGGCGGGAAACCCGGCTGTCGTCGACGATGAGAACGGTTGGCGTACCGCCGGGGACCGGGGAGGCGGGGGGGACAGCTGTGGTAGACGTCATTTTTCTGTTTGGCCGGCTTGTGAGGATTGGGTATTTTCCCACAAAGGCCGCCCGGTGCGCTGCTAAAATAGCGGCCCCCGATTCAACATTCCCACCTACTTCATCATCATGACTCAAGACGAACTGAAACAGGCCGTGGCGCGCGCCGCCATCGGCTACGTGGTCGACGGCGAAATCATCGGCGTCGGCACCGGCTCGACCGCCAACTTCTTCATCGACGAACTGGCCGTCATCAAGGACCGCATCAAGGGCACCGTGGCTTCCTCGGAAGCGACGGCCGCGCGCCTGAAGGGCCACGGCATCGCCGTGTTCGACCTGAACGACGTGGAATCGATCGCCGTGTACATCGACGGCGCCGACGAGATCGACGCTTCCGGCGCGATGATCAAGGGCGGCGGCGCTGCGCTGACGCGCGAGAAGATCGTGGCCTCCGTGTCGAAGCAGTTCGTCTGCATCGCCGACGGTTCGAAGCTGGTGGAAACGCTGGGCAAGTTCGCGCTGCCGGTCGAAGTGATCCCGATGGCGCGCAACGCCGTGTTCCGCCAGCTGGTGGCACTGGGCGGCCAACCGAAAGTACGCGTCAAGCCGGGCACCGACGAGCCGTTCGTCACCGATAACGGCGGCCACCTGATCGACGTGGCCGGCCTGTCGATCACCGATCCGGTGGCGCTGGAAAATACCATCAACGGCATGGTCGGCGTGATCGCCGTGGGCCTGTTCGCCGCGCGCGGCGCCAACGTGTGCCTGCTGGGTACCGCCGAGGGCGTGAAGACGCTGAGCTGGTAAGGCCTGCTTGCTCCGGCGGCAACTGCCGGGGACGGCCCCCGTCACCACGAGCGTCCGTGCTCGCTGACCCCGGGGTCTGCACTTGGGTTTTGAAAAAAACGGCGGCCCTGGAACAAAAAACGGCAGCCGAAGGTGCCGTTTTTTGTTGGGCAGGCAATGCTCAGGCCGGTGGCGGCACGTAGCCCTGGGCGGCATCGGCGCCTTCGCCGAAGAAATGCTTTTCCATCTGTGTCGCCAGGTACTTGCGGGCGCGCACGTCGGCCAGGTTCAGGCGGTTCTCGTTGACCAGCATGGTCTGGTGCTTCAGCCAGGCCGCCCAGGCCTCTTTCGACACGGATTCGTAGATCTTCTTGCCCAGTTCGCCGGGATACGGCGGGAAGTCGAGGCCTTCGGCTTCCTTGTTCAGTTTGATGCAGTGGACGGTACGGGCCATCGCGGGTGCTCCTCAGTGTGCAGAAACCAGCATTGTAAATCGTATTGGGAAATTGGCTGGCGCTTCCCTACAGCGTCTTCACCAGCACCTGCGACTTGCGCTGGTAGTTGTACATGCGCTGGCGGTCTTTCGGCAGCGCATCCACGCTGGCGGGCACGAAGCCGCGCTTGATGAACCAGTGCGCCGTGCGCGTGGTCAGCACGAACAGTTTCGTGATGCCGGAGGCGCGCGCGCGGTTTTCCATGTGCTTCAGGATCCGTTCGCCGTCGCCCTGGGCCTGCACTTCCGGATTGACGGTCAGGCATGCCATTTCGGCCATTTTGTCTTCCGGGAACGGATACAGCGCCGCGCAGCCGAAGATCACGCCATCGTGTTCGATGACGGAAAAATAATTGATTTCCCGTTCGATCAGTTCGCGGCCCCGCTTGACGAGCGTGCCGTCCGCTTCCAGCGGTTCGATCAGCTTGATAATTCCGCCGACGTCCTCAATTGTGGCAGGACGCAGGCTTTCCAGGTTTTCATGGCTGATCATCGTGCCCACGCCATCGTGCGTGAACAGTTCCAGCATGGCCGAACCGTCCATCGCGAAGGGCACGATGTGCGAACGCTCGACGCCGTTGTTGCAGGCTTTCATGCAGTGGCGCAGGTAGAATGCGCTCTCCGGGGACAGGAAATTCGCGTGCAGCACGGCTTCGGCCTGGTGCGACGACAGTTCGCGGATCTCGGTGCCGGCCAGGTCGCGCAGCATCTCGGTCTCGGTGATGAAGATCAGTTTGTCCGCATGCAGGGCCACGGCGGCGGACACGGCCACGTCTTCCATCGTCAGGTTGAAGGCCTCGCCGGTCGGCGAGAAGCCCAGCGGCGACAGCAGGATCACGCCGCCGGCGGCCAGGATCGAATGGATCGTTTCGGCATCGACCTTGCGGGTGATGCCGGTCAGTTCCAGGTCCACGCCGTCGATGACGCCCAGCGGGCGCGCCGTGACGAAGTTGCCGGATATGACACGGATCGCCGCGTTCGACATCGGCGTGTTCGGCAAGCCCTGGCTGAAAGCGGCTTCGATATCGAGCCGCAGCTCGCCGGCGGCTTCCTTGGCGCATTCCATCGCGGCGGTATCGGTGACCCGGATGCCGTTGTGGAAGCGTCCTTCGACGTTGCGCAGCGCGAGCTGTTCGGCGACCTGCGGCCGCGAGCCGTACACGACGACGACCTTGATGCCCAGCGCGTGCAGCAGCGACAGGTCATGCGCCAGCACGGGCAGGGCGCCGGCCGATACCAGTTCACCGGGAAAGGCGACCACGAAGGTCTTGCCGCGGAAGGCGTGGATATAAGGCGCGACGGAGCGCAGCCACTGGACGAATTCGACAGGGTTTTCCATGCGCCGCATTATAATTCGCTGCGCGGCATTCGTAGTAAAACTCGCATTAAAACCTTGTAAAAACAATGTCTGAAGCCATCAAGCAGCCCTCCCGCACCATTCCCGCAACATCGAACGAAGCCCGCAAGGAGCAAGCCGGCACGAATGAAGCGCGGGCAAATCCACCGCGGACCAACGATGCGGGGGCAAGCAAGCCGCGCACGAATGAAACGCGGGCAGGCCAGCCGCGCACGAATGAAAAGCAGGCAAACCAGCCGCGTGTGCGCGAACCGCGCCGCGAGAACGCCGCCGGCAGCGGCGACCGGCCGGCCGGCGAGCGCCGCGGCGGCGGCACGCGGGAAAAGCCCACGCCCGAACAGATCGCCGCGCGCGATGCCGAGCGCCTGTTCCGCAATCCGCTGCCGCCGATCACGTTCCCGGAGGACTTGCCGGTATCGGGCCGGCGCGGCGAGATCGCCGAGGCATTGAAGAAACACCAGGTCGTCATCGTTTCCGGCGAAACGGGTTCCGGCAAGACCACGCAGCTGCCGAAGATCTGCCTGGAGCTGGGCCGCGGGCAAAAGGGCCTGATCGGCCACACGCAGCCGCGCCGGATCGCCGCGTCGTCGACGGCCAAGCGGATCGCCCAGGAACTCAATTCGCCGCTGGGCGAGCACGTGGGCTACAAGGTGCGTTTCAACGACACATTGCACCGCGGCGCCTACGTCAAGCTGATGACGGACGGTATCCTGCTGGCCGAAACGCAGACCGACCCGCTGCTCAAGGGCTACGACACGATCATCATCGACGAAGCCCACGAGCGCAGCCTGAACATCGACTTCCTGCTGGGCTACCTGAAGCAGCTGCTGCCGCGCCGGCCGGACCTGAAGGTGATCATCACGTCCGCCACGATCGACGCGGCGCGCTTCGCCCGCCATTTCACGCAGGAGGGCAAGCCGCCGGTACCGGTGATCGAGGTATCGGGCCGCCTGTACGCCGTGGAAGTGCGCTACCGGCCGGTGGAGCGCGAGCCCGTCGCGCTGCCCGAAGGCGTCAACGCCGCCAAGCCACAGCTGCGCACCGCGGCCGCCGCGCGCGACAAGCGCGACCTGATGGACGCGATCGTCGACGGTGTCGATGAAGTGTGCCGCCTCGGTCCCGGCGACGTGCTGGTGTTCCTGCCGGGCGAACGGGAAATCCGCGATGCCGCCGAGGCCCTGCGCAAGCACCATCCGCCGCACGTGGAAATCCTGCCGCTGTTCGCCCGCCTGTCGGTCGAGGAGCAGGACCGCGTATTCCGCACCACGAACCAGCGGCGCATCGTGCTGGCCACCAACGTGGCCGAGACGTCGCTGACGGTGCCGGGCATCCGCTACGTGGTCGATGCCGGCACGGCGCGTGTAAAACGCTACAGCTACCGCAACAAGGTCGAGCAGCTGCAGGTCGAGCCGGTGGCGCAGTCGGCGGCGAACCAGCGCGCCGGCCGCTGCGGCCGCGTGGCCGACGGCGTCTGCATCCGCCTGTACGACGAGGACGACTACAACAAGCGGCCCAAGTTCACCGATCCGGAAATCCTGCGCTCGTCGCTCGCTTCCGTCATCCTGCGGATGAAGTCGCTGCACCTGGCCGATGTCGAAACGTTCCCGTTCATCGAGCCGCCGCTGGCGCGCGCGATCGCCGACGGTTACCAGCTGCTGCAGGAACTGGGCGCCGTCGACGACGACAACCGGCTGACGAACCTGGGCCGCAAGCTGGCCAAGCTGCCGCTCGATCCGCGCGTGGGCCGGATGATCCTGGCCGCGCAGGAGTTCACGTGCCTGACCGAGGTGCTGATCGTCGCAAGCGCGCTGTCGGTGCAGGACCCGCGCGACCGGCCGATCGAGCACCAGCAGGCCGCCGACCAGGCGCACCAGAAGTTCGCCGACGAAAAATCGGAATTCCTGAGCTACATAAAGATCTGGCGCTGGTTCGAGGACGCCATCGAGCACAAGAAGACCAATCGGCAGCTGCAGGACAACTGCCGCGCCAACTTCCTGTCGCAGGTGCGGCTGCGCGAGTGGCGCGATGTCCATTCGCAGCTGCTCACGCTGGTGAAGGAGCAGGGCTGGCGCATGAACGAAACGCCGGCCACCTACGAGCAATTCCACATGGCGCTGCTGACGGGCCTGCTGGGCAACGTGGGCTTCAAGATGGAGGACGACCCGGGCTACCTGGGCGCGCGCGGCATCAAGTTCAATATCTGGCCCGGCTCGTCGCTGGGCAAGAAGGCGGGCAAGTGGGTGATGGCGGCCGAACTGGTGGAAACCACGCGGCTGTACGCACGCACCATCGCGCGCATCGAACCGGAGTGGATCGAAAAGATCGGCGCCCACCTGCTGCGCAAATCGTGGGGCGAGCCGCGCTGGGAGAAGCGGCCGGCGCAGGTCACGGCGAGCGAGAAGGCCACGCTGTACGGGCTGACGATCTACAGCCAGCGCCGCATCAACTACGCGCTGCACAACCCCGCCGAGGCACGCGAGATATTCATCCGCGATGCGCTGGTGGCGGGCGACTACGACACGCGCGCGCCGTTCTTCGCGCACAATCACCGGCTGGTGAAGGAGATCGAGAACCTCGAACACAAGTCGCGCCGGCAGGACGTGCTGGTGGACGAGCAGCTGATCGAGGCGTTCTACGACAAGCTCATTCCGCACGACGTGGTCAACGGCGCCGGCTTCGAATCCTGGCACAAGGGGGCCACGCAGCTTGATCCGAAACTGCTGTACCTGGTCAAGGAAGACCTGATGCGGCACGAGGCGGCCGGCGTGACGACCGAGCTGTTCCCGAAGAAGCTGCTGGCGGCCGGCGTGGAGATGGCCCTCACGTATCACTTCGAGCCGGGTACCGTGCGCGACGGCGTCACCTTGCACGTGCCGCTGTTCGCGCTGAACCAGCTGTCGCGCGAACGCTGCGAATGGCTGGTGCCGGGCATGCTGAAGGAAAAGGTGCACCTGCTGCTGAAATCGCTGCCGCAGAAGCTGCGCCGGCACATGGTGCCGCTGCCCGAGTATGCGCAGAAGTTCTGCGAGCGCGTGGCGGACAAGTTCGGCCGCGGCGACCTGGTCGACGCGATCATCGCCGATATCCGCGAGCAGATCACGATCACGGTGCTCACCGGCGACTTCAAGCCGGAACAGCTGCCGGCGCACCACTTCATGAACTTCAAGGTGATCGACGAGCACGGCCGCCAGCTGGACATGGGCCGCAACCTCGCCACGCTGCAGGCGGAGTACGGCGCGCAGGCGCGGCAAAGCTTCCAGAAGATGGCGGAGAATTCGCCGCCCGCGTCGAGCGCTTCGCTGGCACAGCTGGGCGATGCCAGGTCGAGGAATGGCGGGCATGGCGGCATCGCCGGCGAAGTGAAGGCGGGCGGCATGCCGGGTGCGGCACCCGCGCCGGTACAGCCGGCGTCGTCGTCGCAATCGGCACCTGCGTCCGCCCATACCAACATCACGGCATGGACGTTCGGCGAACTGCCGGAACTGCTGGAAATCGTGCAGGGCAAGCTGACGCTGATCGGCTTCCCCGCGCTGGTGGACAAGGTATCGCACTGCGACCTGGAAGTGTTCGACGACCCGAACGTGGCCGCGCGCACGCACCGCATCGGCCTGCGCCGCCTGTTCGCGCTGCAGATGAAGGACCAGATCAAGTTCGTCGAGAAAAGCATCCCGAACCTGCAGCAGATGGGCATGCAGTTCATGAGCATGGGCACGCAGGAGGAATTGCGCGACCAGATCATCGCCAAGGCGATCGACATCGCCTGCCTGCAGGACCCGCTGCCGACCGACGCCGCCTCGTTCAACAAGCGCAAGGATGAGGGAAAATCGCGCCTGGTGCTGCTGGTGAACGAGATCGCCCGGCTGGTGTCGCAGGTGCTCACCGAGTTCCACGGCCTGCCGAAGCGGCTGCAGGGCATCAACCCGCAGGCCGCGGCCGACATGCAGGAACAGCTGAAGGGCCTGGTGCACAAGCGCTTCCTGCTCGATACCGAGTTCGCGCAGCTGGCGCACTTCCCGCGCTACCTGAAGGCGATGAACGTGCGGCTGGAAAAACTGCGCGCCGAGCCGGCCCGCGATGCGAAATCGATGGCCGAATGGCACCAGGCGGCCCAGCCTTACCTGCGCGTGGCGCGCGACAAATCGGCCGGCAAGAACACCGATCCGAAGCTGGTGGAGTTCCGCTGGATGCTGGAGGAGTTGCGCGTGTCGCTGTTCGCGCAGGAGTTGCGCACGCCGATGCCGGTGTCGGTCAAGCGGCTCTTCAAAGTGTGGGAATCGATGCAACGATAATGAAAAAAAGCCCCGCGAAAGCGGGGCTTTTTCATTACCGCATGGTGCCGCGGCGGTTAGAACTTCCTGTTCGGATCGATGCTGGTGTTCTGGTTCGACAGCCCGCCCACCTGGTTGACGTTCTTGTCGGTCAGGTCGGAGTCGCCGCGGCCCAGGTCCAGGCTGTTGCTGCCCAGGCCGGTGCCGCTGCCCAGGCTGCCGCTCTGGCTGGACAGGCCGCTGCTGCCCCCCATGCTGCTGCCGGAGCCGCCGGACAGGCTGCCCGAACCGCCCGACAGGCTGCCGGACTGGCTCTGGCCGAAGCTGGAGCTGCTCTGCATCGTGGAAGAACCGGTGCCCATCACGCTGCCGGTGGATGTCATCTGGCCCGGCAGCGCATTGGCGGCGCCGCCCCAGAAGCTGCTGACCTGGCTGCCGAACTCGGCGCTGGCCATGTCCGGCCAGCGGTCCTTGTCGAAGCCGGGCGCGTTTTCGAGGCGTTCTTTCGCCACGTCGAGGATGAAGCGCTTGTTGACGGTATCGAGCTGCAGTGCCTGCCATGGCACGGCGAACAGCTTGTCGCCCATGCCCAGGATGCCGCCGAACGACAGCACGGCATAGGCGATCTTGCCGGACTGCATGTCGATCATGATTTCCTTGATGTCGCCCAGGTCTTCTTCCTGGCGGTTGTACACATCTTCGCCCATCAGCGTATCGGCGCCCATCAGGTGCGGGCCTGGGCCGTCGTTGTCGCGGTCACGGTACATGCCAAACGGGTCTCGGTCGAGATAGCTCATGTTGGTCTCCTGTGATGCATCGGGTAATGCGGTTCGTGGAAAGCCCGCCATGGATAACCCGGCGGTGCGCATGCCAGAATAGCGCAAGCGGATGTTTTGCGCCCTTACCGGAGTTCAACAGTGTGGCCTGCTGCCATGGCATGCGGGCCGACGAAAACGGAGGAAGCATGGCCAAACGGAATGCCGGCGCGCGCTTGGTGCGCAGCCTGATGAAAGCGGGCAGCGCGCAGCAAAAGGCGGCGGTGAAGATGCTCGGCACCATGCTGGCCTTGCCGAAGAGCAGCGTGCGCAAGCGGCCCGCGAAGAAGGCGGCCGTGGCGACGTCACCGGTGCGCACCGCTCCCGTCAAGAAGGCGGCCGTGGCAGTGCCATTGGTGCGCCCCCAGCCAGTCAAGAAGGCACCCGTGGCGGCGCCGCGGGTGCGCACCCCGGCCGCGGTGCCGGTGGCGCCGGGCCGCTGGCTGGCCGGGCACCACGCGGCCGGTGCGCAGCAGATGTCGTACTGGCTTTACCTGCCGCAGGGCGAGCCACCCCCGAAGGGATGGCCGCTGGTGCTAATGCTGCATGGCTGCCAGCAGACCGCGACCCAGTTCGCGCAGGGCACGCGGATGAACGCGGTGGCGGAAAAGAAGGGCTTTGCCGTGCTGTACCCCCAGCAATCGGTCACCGTGCACGCGCAGCGATGCTGGCGCTGGTTCGACCGGTCCACGCAGGCCGGCGGCGGCGACGTGCAGCCGGTGGCGGCCATCCTCGGCAAGGTGCTGTCGCAGTATCCGGTCGACCGGCGCCGCCTCTATGTGTGCGGCATCTCGGCCGGCGCCGGCATGGCCAACATCATGGCGCTCAATTTCCCGGACCTGTTCGCCGCGGTCGGCCTGCATTCGGGTCCCGTGTTCGGCGCCGGCCACGGCACCGTGGGCGCGCTGGGCGTGATGCGCCACGGCGGCGGATTGCGCACCGAGCCGGCCATCCGCGAAGTGCTGGCGCGCCGCGCCGATTTTCCGGTGATGCCGGCGATCCTCATCCAGGGCGATGCGGACACGGTGGTGCATGCCGTGAACCAGCAGCAGCTCGTGCAGCAGAGCCTGCTGTTGAACGGCGTGCCGGCCGATGCGCCCGTCAAGGTGACGCGGCGCGGCACGCGCAGCGGGCACGAGATCCGCGATTACCAGGTCGGCAGCAAGGTCGTGCTGCGGGTGGTGCGCGTCGATACGCTGGACCATGCGTGGAGCGGCGGCGATCCGCGGATCGCCTTCCACGCGAAGGGACCGGATGCGAGCAGGATGATGCTGGAGTTCTTTGCGAAACACCGGCGGTGATACCGCCTTTGCAATGGCGCGCACCATGCGGGCGGCTTTTCAGGCGGATTCGGCCGCGTTCGATTGCCAAAATATCATTGTCAAAACGTCCCATAGCTAGTACTGTATAGGCATACAGTATTTCTTTGCATCATCGCCTATGGCCCAAGCTGCCCCCATTCCAGTCACGATCCTGGCGCCGGAATCGCTGCATCCCTCACTCTGGCTTGCATCGCAACTGGCGCAATCGCACGACCGCTGTGTCGACACCGGCCACCCGGTACTGTCCACCCAGCTGCCGGGGGGCGGGTGGCCGACGGGAACGCTGGTGGAATTGCTGCTGCAACAGCCGGGCATCGGCGAGATGCGCCTGCTGCAGCCGACCCTGGCGGCAATGGAGCGGCCCATCGTGCTGGTGCAACCACCGTATGCGCCGCAGGCGCTGGCGCTCGATGCGCTGGGCATTTCGCCCACGCGGCTGATCTGGATCCGCAACACGGGCAAAAGCACCGATGCGCTGTGGGCCGCCGAACAGATCCTGCGCAGCGGCTGCTGCGGTGCGTTGCTGCTGTGGCAGCAGCACGTGCGCAGCGAGGCACTGCGCCGGCTGCACCTGGCCGCGCAGAGCAGCGAGACCCTGTTCTGCCTGATGCGACCGCTGGCGGCGGCGCAGGATGCGTCGCCGGCACCGTTGCGGCTGGCGCTGCGGCCCGTCGCCGGCGGGCTGGAGATCGGTTTTGTCAAACGCCGGGGGCCGCAACGCGATGCGCCACTGTTCCTGCCCCTTACTCCTTCTTTACTGCAACGACATGCGCCTCTGGATCGGCCTGCACCTGCCCCGGCTCCCGCTCGAAGTGTTCTGCCCGAACTGGTCGGCTGACACCTGCGCGGCGGTGCTGGACCATGAAGCGGTGCTGGCGGCATCGGATGACGCGCGGCGCGCCGGCGTGTTGCCAGGCATGCGCCGCGGCGGCGCGCTGATGATGGCGCCGGATATACAGTTGCACGAACGCGCGGCGGAGCTGGAGGCGGAGGCGCTCCACGCGGTGGCGATGGCCATGCTGCAGTTCACGCCCCAGGTTGCCGAGGGCGAGGAAGCCACGTTGCTGATGGACGTGGGGGCGAGCCTGCGCCTGTTCGGCGGCATCCGCCGCCTGTGCGCGCTGGTGCGCGCGAGCCTGCGCACGCTGGGCTTCACGGCCGTGCTGGGCGTGGCGCCCACGGCGCGCGGCGCGTGGCTGCTCGCGCGCGGCGGCGGCGGGCGGTCCCTGGCCATCGACAAGATGACGCGCCGGCTGCACCAATTGCCGGCGAGCCTGCTGCCGCCGGCCCGCCCCTACATGACATGGCTCGAAGGCATCGGCTGCCTGTCGGTGGGGGACGTGGCGCGCCTGCCGCGGCCGGGCCTGCAGCGGCGCTGCGGCCGCGCACTGCTCGACGTGCTCGATGCGGCACTGGGCCACGCGGCCGAGATGTTCCGCTGGATCGAGGCGCCGGCCACGTTCCACGCGAAGCTGGAACTGTTCGGGCGCATCGAGAACACGGACCTGCTGCTGGCCGGCGCGTGCCGGCTGCTGCAGCAGATGACCGGCTGGCTGCACGCCCGCCAGATGGCCGTCGAACGCATCACGCTGCTGCTCGAACACGAACGGGGCAGGGTGGCGCGGCCGCCCACGCCGGTGGAGATCGTGCTGGCCGAGGCGGTGTGGCGCGACGATCACCTGGTGCGCCTGCTGAAGGAACGGCTCGCCAAGCTGGCGCTAGAGGCGCCCGTCATCGGGCTGGTGCTGCAGGCACCGCATATCAAGCCGATGGCGCCGCTGTCGGATTCGCTGTTTCCCGAGCCGGGCGGGGGCGTGGAGGACCGGCGGCGCCTGTTCGAGCTGCTGGTGGCGCGGCTGGGGGCGGACAACGTGCTGCAGGCGGCGCCCAGGGCCGATTACCGACCCGAGCATGCGAACGCATGGGTGCCCGTGCAGCAGAAGCTGCGCGCGGCCGATATCCTGGCCTGCCTGCCGCCGAGCGGCCTGCCGCGACCCACCTGGCTATTGCCCAAGCCGATCGCGCTGCTGGTGCGCGACCACCGGCCGTTCTATTGCTCGCCGCTGCGGATGGTCTCGGCCGCCGAGCGCATCGAGGCGGGGTGGTGGAGCGATGTGCAGACCCGCGATTACTTCATCGCGCAGGGCGAGGACAATGCGCATTACTGGGTGTATCGCGAGCGGTTGCCGGGCGGGGACGAGGAGGCGGAGCCACGGTGGTATCTGCATGGGTTGTTTGGGTGAGCTGGCGGGGCTGGCGTAAGTGCAGATGCTGGCTGACAGTTATCCGGCCATCCGTCTCGGTGACAACGTTATGGTAATCGGAATGTCGGGATCTGACCCGAGTCGAACATGTCGTAATAGTCCATGACTTTTTTATTCAGCAAGCTATTGTGCTGAGCTCTGCGACTTGGTACGGCCAGGAACGAGCTTTCACTCAAGAGAAAAAGGCATGAATACTAGGCAGCGACTGCTCGAGCTTGAAACGCCATTCGAGACCTATGATGGCGAGGCTCCTGTTCGCGATGTCATTCTTGCTGGGCTACGGCCCCCGACGAGAAAATATTGGGTAGTGCTTGCACTTACTTGGATAGGAGCATAGAGCAGACCTTGACCGTGAAATTGTTGACCGTCTTGGGGAGATTGTATCGGCATCACGACAAAGTGAGCAGCACACGCGTCACCGTGCATTGCGCCTCACCAAATCTTGGAATCGACAGCACTGAGCGTGAGCGCCCGGATGGGGCGACTCCTGCCGGTCATGACTGTAGATGAATTTTCCGGCTCGGCAACCTGGTATGCTGCAACAAGCGGCCGAGATTGACGATAACCGGGCACTCCAGTTCGATAATTCGGAGCTCTTTGCATCAATTATACGATGATGGCGTGATGAACAAAGTGCTCGAGCTCGACGATAGATTGCATCAAAGGAACAAGTGGCATTGCGCCAAGGTTTTTTTGTTGAAATACGCTTGCTCCATGCGATACAAGCGAATCATGGCAGACATCGATCATCCCAAAATTTAACAAGTCCCAGCCGCGCAACTTGCTGTCATTAGGGAATTTAAACAGTGCCAAATCTCGTAGGCTGCCGGAGATTTCTTGAGAACCGCTGGATTAATCGCTGCCGGCTCGTTACCAGCAATCCGGAAGCTGTCACAATAGCTGCCTCATTCAGCGCCAACATTACTGACGTCAAGCGCTCGCATATTTTGCCATGTAAAGCGCATCGGACTGCCTGTCTGGAACCTTCGCCGCCATCCTTGGTCTTTCGACTCTACTTTCGGTTAAATTCTAGCAATCTCCCTGTATAATCTAACCACAACTTTGACTTGGGCGTAGAAGGACCTATAGCTCTTCTCTGCCTCGCTGGCGTAACTACATCGTCTGAAATGATCCAAGTTTGCATAGATATCATTATGCAAGCTAATTACCGCGTTCGGAAGGCTAGGGATGGCAAAAGAATTTCTGTTAAATTTCCTTGAAGTCGGCATCATCGACCTCAGTGGTGACGATAGCAAACTAGAAAAATTGCGGGAGACTACCAAAGATATATCTGCTGCACTGCGCAAGGCTGCCACGAAAACGTCTAGCCTCACGATGGTGGCGGCCGACCCAACAATTGCATCGACCGACCCAACAATCGTCGAGGCCATGGAGGCTCTCAAGAAGCAATGGCAGACAATTTCCAATACTCACCGTAGCCCACCCGTTGCTATCCTGCGTGCCATCCTGCTCGACGCCATCATGCAGGCAGCCCGCGCGGACGATGCGATCGCCGTAGCGTTTGTCAATACTGCGCGTAATGCCCTTGCTCATGCCCCAGTCGCCGATGAGGCGGACATTTGGCGCACCGCTATCAATGAAATTGAAACTAAAGTCGATGCCCGTGCGGAGGCCGAATGGGAAACGCCAGAAATGATTTCGGTAGCCCCGTTGAAATTCGGGTCACCGAGCCAAGCTCCAGCAGAGTACCAGCCCCCTTCTATCAATCGAACAGAGATGCAGACAAAGATTTTTTCTGCGACAGGACCTTGGGGAGGGCAGGATCAAAATCCTTATCAGCCCAACCAAGGCCAGCATTGGGGGCAAACATTTGCCGAACGGATGACCGTCGTTATCGCAGAAGCGCTTGAGAGCATGGCCACCGATCTTGCACCAGTCCCTGTGGATTTGAGTAAGCCGTTGTCTACATTGGCCAGCGCGGTCTCGACTCATGTTGATGAGGCGCTGGCAAGTTTCAGCACCGCGACCGCTGGGCTGCAACGCCGTACAAACCTCCTATGGTGGAAGGAGGCAATGTATTCCCCCAGCGCTCATGCGAGTTACCAAGATCTGCCGCTGTTCGAAGCAGCCGCTCTGATGGCGCTCGACCTGCACGAGCAAGTGCCGACGTATTCGCCAGCGAGTGTCTCAGCCCTGCTGAAACAGACAATTCAGGCGCTTTCCGTAGGAGAAGGCGGTCAGGACGCTAGCCGACGCGAATTTGCGAGCCTAGTACAAGACGCAATCAGTTCCACACATATGGAAACATTCCGCTCGCTGGCAGCAGCCTATGCACCTGCTCCCAAGGGCCGTGGTCCTTTGCTGTCGCTTATTGGGAATCCTCAGGACGCTAAGGCTATCGAGCCAGCGCTCCTTCGCGCCTATGCCGGCGTGGACGCTTTAAAGGCCATGAGCGCATCCGAGTGGGGCACGCACCTGTTCCGAGAGCTGCAGGCCGCGCGCGCCACAAGCCTGACCAAGCGCGCCAAGAAGAAATAGGTGGTTCATGGACGGCTGCCGACACCCGCACTGTTTTGCGGACGACAACATCACCTGCACGCTTGGCCACCTCAGGAAGGACCAGTGCCCTGAGTGGAAAGGCTCGAATGATGCTCCCGCTTCCGCGGTGCCTGAAACTGGCCAGACGCTCCTGCCATGGAGTGGTTCAGCCATGGGGCCAAACGACCTTAATTTTCTCAGCGGAGTCGGGAAGCCAATTACGGTTGCCATCGTCGGACCGGAGAGCGCGGGCAAGACCACTATCTTAGGTGCGTTCTACCAGCTCCTTTGGCAAAACAAACTGACCACCAATGCACATAGATTTAGCAATTCCTATACCCTTAATGGATGGGAAGCGGTTGCGTCCGCCCTGCGCTGGAAGCCAGGTATCCCCCCAAGCTTCCCGCCACATACGCCTAGTAGCGAAGCGCGCGCGCCCGGCATGCTGCATCTCGGCTTCCGTCTCGAGAATGGTTCTCTTCGTGACTTCATTTTTGCCGATGCGCCTGGTGAATGGTTTCAGAAATGGGCAATCGACGAGCGCGCGGCCGACGCCCAAGGTGCCACTTGGATCGCGCGACACGCAGATATCACCCTGCTGATCGCCGATCGCGAAGCGCTCTCCGGCCCCAAGCTCGGCACCGCGCGCAACGACTTTCAATTGCTCGCGCAACGCACGATCACTAACGCCCATGGTCGCTCCATCGCGTTGGTTTGGACCAAGGGCGATCTATCCGTAAAACCCGTCTTGGAAACCAAGATCCGAAGTATGGTTGCCTCGGTGTCGCCTGCGGTTCCAGAGTTTACCGTAAGCGTCCACGGGGCTGAAGAAGGCGCCGCTGACGGCTTCCGCCAGCTATTCGCGTGGATCCTTGCGGCGACACGTCCGGGGATAATTTTGCCAGCGACTGACGGACCTATGCATGATCCGCTTTTCCGAATTGGCAGGAGATAGAAATTGGCAGAACAACACACCATCTTGCTGGTCGGTGAATCCGGCGTAGGCAAAACTCACTACGGCGCCCAGTTCTTGAAGCGCCTTTCGGTCGAGACCTGCGCTCTCAAGGCAGCCAATGCGCCGTCGAACGTAACGCCATTTGCTACGGCGCTCAGTTGCCTGACCGAGGGGCTGGCAACCCACCATACGCCGGCGGATTCTTACGTCGAGAGCGTCTGGCCAATTCGGGATGAGACCGGCCGCGTCGCAGAGCTAGTGTGGCCCGATTATGGTGGCGAACAAGTGCGCAATCTTGCCGTCCAGCGTCAAATTCCAGAGGCCTGGCGGGAGCGCGTGCTCAGCGCTACTGATTGGGTCTTGCTGATTCGACCGCACTCGATTCGCAAGGAAGATGACCTGTTTTCCCGGCCTTTGCAGAAACTGGGCAAGGTGGAGCCGCAGCCGACGGCAGCGGTCCACAGTATCTCGGACCAAGCCAGGATGCTTGAGCTCTTGCAAATCCTGCTTTATCTGGGGCAGTTTCATCTGGACAAACCGCTTCGGAGACCTGGCTTGACCATATTGCTGACCTGCTGGGACGAAGTCAACGACCCCCGCGTCCCTGCCGATGTTATCGCAGATCAGTTGCCGATGCTGTGGTCCTTTGTGCATAGTAACTGGGCGACGCCCACTGTAATGGGGTTGTCCGCTCTCGGGCGCGCGCTCAGCACGGAAGACGCAGACGTGGAATTCGCCAGTGTCGGACCAGAGGACTTCGGTTACGTGATACTTCCCGACGGTCAACAGAGCTCGGACATCACCCTGCCAATCCAACGTCTTATGAGCGGGCGAAGCTGAGCGATATGCGCGTGGAACAAGCGATTTATGGTGAGGTTGCCCGCCGTGGGCATGGGCTCAGGGCCGCCAGTCCAAATGCGCTGATGGCGGAGGGTATCGCATCGAAGCTCGACCTGCCTGACACCATCCCGCCCGGCGATCTGAACTGGGGAAAGTTTGTCCGCGGGTTCCCTCTCCCAGATTACTACGTTCTGGCTCGTACTTTTTTGGACCCAATGGCGTCGCGTGGCGGCATGGTGCTAACTCACGCTCTCTTCATCCCATTGGACGAAATGTGCGCCGTAAGCAGTCTGTCCCCACTCTTCGCCAAGCTACACTCAACCGCTGCAGAGTGCATAGGACCGCTGGAATACCTCCAGGTGGAAACATCGAGCGGAACTCCAGTAGCGCCTGCCGATCTGATTGGTACTGCTAATGCGTTGACGGCCGGCGGGCCTGGCCCAGTGGTCAGGGTTGGTGTTGACGGTTTCGAAGAGCTGATTGACGCCTTGTGGCACAATCTCTGGCCTTCGATTAGGCGCTCCTTCGCGTTTAGGCTCAGCTTCGGCCCGAACGACGTTATGGTGCAGCCTTCTCCGGTACTCGTCTGCACGCCCGCGCAGCGGCAAGGTCAATGGACTAAGCATCCCATCGTCAAGCCTAGTGATCTTGTGCCTGCAAACGAGTCGGCGAAGATTCTAATTGGTCAACGCAGCATTGCGCCCATTCTGGCGCTGGCCAACGACCTAGGCGTGGACGTTCAGTCTTTCAAAGATTTGGGTCGGTTGGAGCGCTTGGAGGCTTTATTTCCTACTGCCAACACGTTCGACGCGCTCCTTTCTGTCATACGCATGGTTGATGGAATTTCGAGTCAAAAGGATTGTGGCGAGCGATTGAAGAACCAGCTCATCGATCGCTTCTCGGCCGTACTGCCCAGTGCCCAACCTAGCCAGCTACTGCAGCTGAGGAATTTGGATTTCGCAGGCTTCCCTAGCTCAGCGGCCGTATGGAAGGCAATGGCACAAGTTGTCGGCGATCTCGATTTCGAGCCCCTGGACGATTTAAGCGCGATGGAATTGGTCACTGCCTCCGTTGATAGCGATCGAGCAATTGCGCCTTGGCGCGAAGCCGCTAGCGCCGGGCTAGGTATTGCTGCTCACCGTACTAAACCTACCGTCTACAAAGCGATCTGGAGATGGGCCAAGGCGAACTCCAAAGCGTTCTTCACGGCCCTCGGCGTGCTGCCAGATGACTCAGAAATAGAACTGCGGCTGGTTCAGGTTGCCCCAAAGGCTTTGGCCGTCCTTAACCAGGAAGCACTGCTCTGTGCTTTGGTGCGAAAGCGCTGGTTGACTGCCCACGGTGCCGCCTTGGGCGCAATTGCGCCGCCCCTGGAAGCCGTACAGCGTCAACTGGCTGCGGAAGTCGACCAGACGTCAAGTCAAGGTATCCGAGCGGCCATAGGGAATGCTACCCCCGCGCAGGTGCTGGAATGTGCAGTCAAGCTGAAAGATGCTCGACTCGTAGATCTGTGCGCTGAGCTGGCTTGGAAATGCCCAGAGATGTTGGCTGATATTCGCTGCGAGGAGATTACTGAGCAGAAGATCTGGGCGGCAGCAATTTTCAAACAGCCGGCACTATGGAACTCTCCTCGAAACGCAGCCGATGTGCGCAACACCGTTCTGACGCGCCTCGAGAGTGGGCATGCGGTTGAGTCAGGCCTGCTGGACGCGTTCTCCCATACGCCCCTTGCCAATCTCAGTGGTACCCCGGACCGAGCGCTACTTTGGTCATCTCTGCCTGCAGCTCTGCTCCCCCGGTATTTGGATGCGACTGCTTGTGGTTGGTTGGATACGGCTACGGCCACGGCCTTTAACATGGCGCCGCCAGAACCGGTCTTGGAATGCGCGATCGTTGCAAGCCCTAGGTTACAACAGGTGCTCGGCGACGAACTGAAGCCATTTGAAATTCGCTTGGCAATTGTCGCTTCCCTGCCATTATTTGGTGAAGAAGCGCTTGTCACCTGGCTCGGCAACACGTTACGAAGCATCAGGGCATTGTCCACTAGCCAAGCCGAGCAGCTTGGAGGTTTGGTCGCGGCTCGCGGTTGGAAACTGGCTGCCGAATTCCTCGCGGCAAAACGCGACGACTATCGTAACGACCTTTTACCAGCGCTAAGGAGGTGCGAGCACTTACTCGACTTCTACCTGCGTTTGAAGCTGAAGCTCTCGACACCCAGCAGAGCCGAGAAGTGGCGGGCACTTGAACGTGAGGCTTGTGAGCTATATCCGGATGGACCTGAAACGGACGAACTCTGGTCGCGCGCCGGCGGCAAAAACTACCAGCTTGGAAAGGGGACCCAGAATGGTATAGCACGCTGGCACAGCGCGCTGTCATTAGTGCGCATGGGCTCCGGTCCTAAAGCTCGCGAACTCCTCGCGGAAATGTGCCAGGACTTTCCAAACAACGAGCCCCTACGATTGTACGCGCAAGATACCGACATCGTTGGGCCCCATTGAGACCTGAGGAGCCATCATGTTTTTCTACTACGACTACCAAAGCACCAGCCCTAATACCATGACTACGACAGGCTACCCACAAGGTCACGCGCTCCTCATCGGCGTGGCGAATTACAAAAATATCTCGAGCCTGCCGGCCGCAATCCTGAACGACGCCACAGACGTGGCGGCAACGCTATCGTCAACGCAATATTGCGGCTACCCGCAGGCCAACGTCGTTACCCTCCTCGATGGCGCGGCTACTCGAGCAGCAGTATTAAAGGACTTGGACGAGCTTGCTGCTCGCACAACTCCGGACAGCACTGCATGCGTATTTTTCTCAGGCCATGGCGGCATCGTGGACAACAATGGCCAAGAAGACAGTGTGTGGGCGACGGTAGACACGGACCTGGACGACCTTGCGGGCACGTCAATCAGCTCCCAAGAGCTGGCCAGTGCATTTGCCAATATCAAGGCGAAGCAATTGCTTGTCTTCATTGACGCCTGCCATGCCGGAGGTGCGGCAATTTCTAAACAGCTGACCGATGGCAAGGGCCACGTGCTGAAGTCGGGCTATTCGCAAAAAGCCTTTGAAAGACTGGCCACAGGGACCGGCCGCGCCTTAATGGCGTCCTGCCGTGCTGACGAAACGTCTGGGGTGTTTCCCAACGCGCGCAATAGCGTTTTCACTACGACCCTCCTAGCGGGACTGAAAGGTGCTGCCGACAAAGGCGCCAGTGGCGTCATCAAGGTATTCGACCTCTTCAACTACATCTCTGAAGAAGTACCGAAGCTTATACCGGATACTCAGCATCCAATCTTCAAGGCAGACAACCTGGAGGTGAATTTCGCTGTCGCGCTCAACCAAGGCGGCGTGAAATCGGCAAACGCTACGGCGAATGTCCAGACGAACGCCCCCTCGGCCCAGCAGCCCGATCCTTGGCAGCTCCTTGAGCAGGCGCTCGTCGCCGTGTACCCATTCGGACCGAGAGACCAGGAAATCTGGAGCCGCGCCGGAGGGGACTTGTCGCGATTGCAGTACCAGTCGTCTGGCCAAGCTGCCTGGCATTCCGCGCTACGAACACTCAAGCAGGGCGGCGGCGGTGCCAACATCAGCTCTACTAGCCTGCTTCGTACAGCAAAAGAGGACTACCCACAGAACCCACAACTCGCCCAATTGCAAGCGCCGTGAGAAGCACTCAGAAAATGAAAAAGGCCCGGCCTCCCCATCACGGGTGAGCCGGGCATCTCTTTTTTTAAGTTGGCTATACGGCCGATCCGGTTGTGGGCGATCTCCTGTCGCGCGTGCGCTGGTCAGAATCAGGCCGCAAGTTCGCTGTGAGCTCCGGGGGCGCAGGCCAATTCCTCGAAAAAGTCAATCGCGCATTTAGCTGGAGAGTCGCCGTTTTTAATGGAATTGACACTAGCTTTTCAATAGCAGCATCAATGTGGCATTCTCCCAGTATCACGGACACTTCTGTAACGCTTGGCAGCACATATACACAGAGCCGTGTCAGAACTGCATATGCTTGAACGAATTGTTAGGCGCCAGAGCGGCTCTGCCAAAAGAGGCAGCCGTCGCGCCTTGTCCCATCAATCCTTCCAGTGCACAGTAGAGGCCTCGCAACGACCGGATCCAGGAGCACCCCATGCGCGCACAACGACTCGACTTCATGGGCGCTTACGGCACCACCCTGGCCGCGCGCCTCGATGCGCCGGACGGCCCGGCCCGGGCCTACGCGCTGTTCGCCCACTGCTTTACATGCGGCAAGGATGTATTCGCGGCCAGCCGCATCGCCCAGGCGCTCACGGACCACGGCATCGCCGTGCTGCGCTTCGACTTCACGGGCCTGGGCGCCAGCGAAGGCGAGTTCGCCAACACCAATTTCTCGTCGAACGTGGCGGACCTGCTGGCTGCCGCCGATTACCTGCGCACGCACTTCGCGGCGCCGCGGCTGCTGATCGGACACAGCCTGGGCGGCGCGGCGACACTGGCGGTGGCGGGCAAGGTGCCGGAAGCGCGGGCGGTGGTGACGGTCGCCGCGCCGAGCGATCCGGCGCACGTCACGCACCTGTTCCGCGACCAGATCGATACCATCACGGCGCAAGGGGAGGCGCAAGTGCAGCTGGCGGGCCGGCCGTTCCGCATCCGCAAGCAGTTCCTCGACGACGTGGCCGAACAGAAGCTGAAGGAAAAGATCGGTGTGCTGCGCAAGGCCCTGCTGGTGATGCACGCGCCCGGCGACACCACGGTGGGCATCGAGAACGCGATGAACATCTTCGTCGCGGCAAAACACCCGAAGAGTTACGTGTCGCTCGACACGGCGGACCACCTGCTGACGAAACGCGACGATGCCGTGTACGTGGCGAACCTGATCGCCGCGTGGAGCGAACGTTATCTGCAGGATTAAAGCGGCGCGATGGACGCCCGCAAGGGCCGGCCGGCAGGCCAACGCTGCGCCGTGATCAGACGCCGCGCGGCTTCCACGCCATTCCCTTCCGCACGGCCGGCCGCGCACCCACGAGCGCCAGCCAGCGCTGCAGATCCGGCTTGTCCAGCCTGTCGCCCAGCGTGTCCTTCAGGCGCTCGCCGGCGGCGATGATCCACGTGTAGCACGCGATGTCGGCGATCGTGTAGTCGTCGCCGGCCACGTATTGCGCGCCGGCCAGCTGCGTGTCGAGCACCGTCAGCAGCCGGTCCGCTTCCTTGACGAAGCGCTCCAGCGCGAACGCGTCGTCCTGTTTCGCAAAAAAGCCCAGCTGGCCCAGCATGGGGCCGAGGCCGCCGATCTGCCAGTGCAGCCATTGCGTGGCCTGCCAGCGCGCCGCGCCGGACGGCGCCAGGAACCGGCCGTATTTGTCCGCCAGATAGGTCAGGATCGCGCCGCTCTCGAACAGGGACAGCGGGCCGCCTTCGGCTTCGTCATCCAGGATCGCGGGAATCTTGTTGTTCGGCGACAGCTTCAGGAACTCGGGCCGGAACTGCTCGTCCTTGCCGATGTTGACCGGCACGATGTCATACGGCACGGCCAGTTCTTCGAGCAGGATGAGGGGCTTGCGGCCGTTCGGGGTGGTCCAGGTATGCAGAGTGATCATGGTGGTCTCCAGTTGGGGAAACTGTAGCGTGGAGGATGAAAAACGGGCGCACGTCCCGCGAAGGAGGTGCGCCCGCTGTCATCCGGGAAATAAGGTTATTTCCGCGGCTGCAGGATCAGCTGCAGGCGGTCCGGCGTGCCGTCGATCCGCTCCAGGCGCGGGTACTTCAGGCCGCCATGGTAGTCGAGCGACACGGTGCGGTAGTCGTTGCCGCGCTTGACCAGCAGGTCGATCGGCTTGCTGTCCTTGACGGCTGCCGTGACGGCGGAGCGCAGCAGTTCCGGCTTGTACGCGCGGCCGTTGACGGCCAGCACCGTCGTGTTGCCGGCCAGGCCGGCCTTGAAGCCCGGGCCATCCCACACGATGGCGGCGATCTTGCCGTCGCTGCCCACCGAGAAGCCCAGCGAGTACTGGAAGTTCGCGGTCTTGCTCACGTCTTCCACGCCCTTCAGGAAGTCGGTCTGCTTGTCCGTGTAGACGAGCTTCCAGCCGGCGCGGGCCAGGCCGTCCAGCGGAGCCGGGCCGGTTTCCTCGACGCGCTGTTTCAGGAACGGCGCCCAGTCGAACGGCTGCAGCGTGTTGAGCGCTTTCACGACGTCGTCGAACGTGTAGTGCTTGGCCACGATGGTACCGTTGTCCACGCCGAAGAACACCCTGGCGAAGTCATCGAGCGAACGCTTCTCGCCGGACAGTTCGCGGATCTTCGTATCGACATCGAGCCAGATCAGCGCGCCTTCCGAGTAGTAATCCTCGCTGCGCTGCCAGTTCGGCCAGACCTGCGGGCGGCGCTGGGTGATGATCGGGTCGTTCGTGGTATCGATCACGGGGCGCCAGCTGCGGCCCTGCACGTTCGCATACGTGGCCGCCATGCTGGCGATCATGTCGCGCACGCTGGACTGCTGCACCAGGCCGGAACGGGAAGACAGCACCTGGCCCCAGTACTGCGTCTGGCCTTCGTAGACCCACAGCAGGTTGTTGTCCAGCGGCGTGTTGAAGTTCGGCACGTCCTGGCCTTTCGGGCGGCGGAACTTGCCGTTCCACGAGTGCGTGAATTCATGCGGCAGCAGGGTGCGCACCGCTTCGGTCTTGGTCCACTCGGTGAAGTAGTTGGCCTTGACGGCGTTCTCGCTGGACTGGTGGTGCTCGCGGCCCACGCCGCCGAATTCGTCCGACAGCGCGAACAGGAAATCATAGTGCGCGTAGTGCTGCGAATCGAACAGCTTGTAGGCCTGCCGGACCAGCTCGCGGTGCGGGGCGATCTGCTCGGGTTTCGCCTCCAGCGCCTCCGCCGTGTCGGCCACGATGTTCAGGCGCACCGGCAGCTTCGCACCCGGATCGAGGTCGATCTGCCTGAAATGGCGGCCGGCGAACAGCGGCGAATCGATGAATGTTTCCAGGTCCGTCGCCTTGAAGCGCACTTCGTCGCCCTGGCGCGAGGCGGTCTCCAGCGCGGTGCCGTACTGCCAGCCGGCGGGCAAGGTCAGCGTGGTCTGGATCGGAATCCGGCGCACGTGGTAGCCGGCCGGGTACATCGTCATCGATTGCCACTGGATGCCGAGGATGTCCGGCGTCATCGCGATGCGGCCCTGGCCGGCTTCGTTCGGCGACAGGTGCTGGTATTCGACCTCCAGCGTTTTCGCATCGCGCGGCACGTCGACCTGGAAGGCGAACACGTTCAACGGATCGCGCTTCCACGCCACCGGCTTGCCGTTCGCCGAAACCTTCAGGCCGGCGAGCTGGTGCAGCGCACCGGTGGGGCCGTGCTGCGCGGTGACCCATTGCGGATACAGCAGTGTCATCTTGCCGGGTCTGACCGGGATCGACTGCTGGATGCGGAAGATGTTGCGGGCGGTGTCCGAGGCGTCGATCTTCATCTGGATCGTGCCGGGGTAGGGCTGGTCCGCCGAAGGGGGCAGCGGATCGGCGCTTGCGGAGGAGGCGAATGATGCGGTGGCGAATACGGTGGCGGCTAGCAGCGCTGGCAGGATCGCTGCGCGCAGTGGCAGTGGCAAGGTCATCGGCAATATGGTCAGGGTTGGTCCAAGCGGGCGAGTGTAGCACGTGAGAAACACGAATTGTTTCAGAATGTAAAACCAAAAAATTCTCAAAAAGTGCCCCTTGAAACCTTTGTGGTTCGCCGTATATTGGATGCAGCGGTTGCCCACGAGGGGGCCGCAGGTGAGTTGAAAAACTCGATATCGCTTAACTTCGAAAGGATATCCATCATGCGTACTTTTGACATGACCCCGCTGTACCGTACCGCCATCGGCTTCGACCGCCTGGCACAGATGCTGAACAGCGCTGAATCGCAGCCCAGCTATCCGCCGTACAACATCGAACTCGTCTCCGAAGACGCGTATCGCATCGTGATGGCGCTGGCCGGCTTCGACCGTTCGGAAATCGACATCACCAGTGAGCGCGACACGCTGCACATCACTGGCCGCAAGCAGAAGGATGTGGCCGAACGTACGTACCTGCACCGCGGCATCGCGGCACGCGATTTCGAACAACGCTTCCAGCTGGCCAACCATGTGAAGGTCACCGGCGCGTCGTTCCAGAATGGCATGCTGACGATCGACCTGGTGCGTGAGGTGCCCGAGGCGCTCAAGGCCCGGAAGATCGAAATCGGCGGCAGTGCCGACAGCGCGCCCGCGATCGAACAGTCACGCGCGGCAGCGTAACGCCGTAGCGGCGTAACGGCTCGCCATGCGGCGAGCCCCGGCGGGCCATGCGGCCCGCCCAAACACCACATTGTTATTGACCTTGTACCCGCGGTCGCCCGCCTGGGGACCGCACCGACATCGCTTACTGAAAGGATTTCATCATGCGTACTTTTGACCTGACCCCCCTGTACCGTACCGCCATCGGCATCGACCGCCTGGCCAGCCAGCTGAACGCCGCTGAAGCGCCGACCTACCCGCCGTACAACGTGGAACTGGTCGCCGAAGACAAATACCGCATCGTGATGGCGCTGGCCGGTTTCGACCGCTCCGAGCTGGACATCAACACCGAGCGCGATTCGCTGGTGATCACCGGCCGCAAGCAGAAGGATGCGGTGGAACGCACCTACCTGCACCGCGGCATCGCGGCACGCGACTTCGAGCAGCGCTTCCAGCTGGCCGACTATGTGAAGGTCACCGGCGCCGGGTTCGACAACGGCATGCTGACGATCGACCTGGTGCGCGAAGTACCCGAAGCCTTCCGGCCGCGCAAGATCGCGATCGACGGCGTGACCGATAACGTCACCACGCTGGAATCGAAGCGCGAAGCCGCGTAAATTCCAGCGCGGGCCCCGGCCTCGCAGCAGTACCAGAAGTGCTTCGAAGGCCGGGGAAACCCGGCCTTTTGCGTTGGCATGGTACAAATCGCTTTCGCAGCCGCAGTCATCAAACGACCAGGAGCGATCAGGGCAAGACGCTGCAACGCCTCTGCCTTGCTGCTTCCGAAGCCGGTTACCTGGCCACCAGGAGCGGCCAGGGCAAGGCGCGGCGTCGCAGACAGTGCCGTTTGCACGGCAAGACGCCGCAACGCCGCCATGGCCGCCTCCTGGTGGTCAGGTTAAGGGCGGTATAAGGTGATGACCGCATATTGCTACCATCGAATATGATTCATGGGGAGTACAGAAATGAGCAAGGATAAAATTCTGAACATGAAGCGCCTGGTCGTGGCCTTGTGTGCGGTGGGTGTGCTGGGTGCGGGCGCGGCGATCGCAGTGCAGGGAGACCATGGGGCCCTGACCGCCGGCACGGCCGCCGCCACTCCCGTGCCGGCCGTGCCGGCCAATGCCGCCGCGGGCGCGCCGGCGCCGACACCGGCGCCGATGATCGCGCTGCCGGACTTTTCCGTGATCGCCTCGCGCAATGGCCCGGCCGTCGTGAACATCAGTACCACGGGCACCGTGAAGACCAGTTACGACAACCGCGGCGAGCCGTTCGCGGACGATCCGTTCTTCGAATTCTTCCGCCGCTTCCAGGGCCCGCAAGGCTCGCAAGGCCCGCAGCGCGGCGGCCGCGAGGCGCCGAGCCATGGCGTGGGTTCCGGCTTCATCGTCAGCGCCGATGGCCTGATCCTGACCAATGCGCACGTGGTGCGCGATGCCAGCGAAGTGACCGTCAAGCTGACGGACCGCCGCGAGTTTGTCGCCAAGGTGCTCGGTTCCGATCCGAAGACCGACGTGGCGGTGCTGAAGATCGACGCGAAGAACCTGCCGGTGGTGCCGCTGGGCCGCTCGATGGACGTAAAGGTGGGCGAGTGGGTGCTGGCGATCGGCTCGCCGTTCGGCCTGGAAAACACCGTGACGGCCGGCGTCGTCAGCGCCAAGGGCCGCGCGCTCGACGACGGCAGCGTGCCGTTCATCCAGACCGACGTGGCGGTCAATCCCGGCAACTCGGGCGGCCCGCTGTTCAACACGAAGGGCGAAGTGGTCGGCATCAATTCGCAGATCTACAGCCAGACCGGCGGCTACCAGGGCCTGTCGTTCGCGATCCCGATCGACGTGGCGCAGCGCATCCGCGACCAGATCGTGGCCACCGGCAAGGTGGTGCACGCGAAACTGGGCGTGGTGGTGCAGGAAGTGGGCCAGAGCTTTGCCGATTCGTTCGCGCTGCCATCGCCTGAAGGCGCGCTGATCGTCAACGTGGAGAAGGGCAGCGCCGCCGAACAGACCGGCCTGAAGCCGGGTGACGTGGTGCGCACCATCAACGGCCAGAAGATCGTGGCCTCGGGCGACCTGTCGTCCTATGTCGCGCTGGCCAGGCCGGGCGACAAGGTGACGATGGAAGTATGGCGCCAGGGTAAATCCGTGGCGCTGACCGGCAAGCTGGGCAATGCCAGCGAGCGTGCGCTGGCGAGTGCCGAAGAGGATGACGGCCCGGCCACGAAATCGCGCTTGGGCCTGGCCCTGCGCCCGCTCGACCCGATCGAGAAACAGGCGGTCGGGCTGGGTTCCGGCCTGGTCATCGAGCGGGCCGGCGGCGCGGCCGCCAGCGCCGGCCTGCAGCCGGGCGACGTGCTGCTGTCGGTGAACGGCCAGCCGGTGACATCGGTCGACCAGGTGCGCGACATGGTGTCGAAATCGTCGAAATCGGTGGCGCTGCTGATCCAGCGCGGCGAGGAGCGCATTTTCATTCCGGTGCGACTGGGTTGAGGATAGAGCCGGGGATTGGGATACACTGCGCCGCCTGGGCCGCTGAATGATCACCGAGGAATCACCGACGGATCACTGATGGGCCACCGCGGCGGCCCGCCGTAACGAACAAGGAAACAATATGCGCCTGCTGCTGGTGGAAGATGATGTGATGATCGGCGAAGTGGTACTCGACCTGCTGAGGGCCGAACACTATGCCGTGGACTGGGTGAAGGATGGCGCGATGGCCGACACCGCGCTGCAGACCCAGACCTACGACCTGGTGCTGCTGGACCTGGGCCTGCCCCGCAAGGATGGGCTCGAGGTGCTGCGCTCGATGCGCGCCCGCAAGGAACTGACGCCGGTGCTGGTGGCCACGGCGCGCGACGCCGTCGAGCAGCGCATCGCCGGCCTCGATGCCGGTGCCGACGATTACGTGCTCAAGCCCTACGACCTCGATGAAATGCTGGCGCGCATCCGCGCGTTGCTGCGCCGCTCGGCCGGCCGCGCCGAACCGGTGTTCGAGCACCTGGGCGTGTCGATCAATCCGCAAACGCGCGAGGTGATCGCCAACGGCGTGCAGGTCAACCTGTCCGCCCGCGAATGGGCCGTGCTGGAAGCGCTGATCGCGCGCCCCGGCATCGTGCTGTCGCGCGCCCAGCTCGAGGAAAAGCTGTACAGCTGGAAGGATGAAGTCAACAGCAATGCCGTCGAGGTGTACATCCACGGCCTGCGCAAGAAGCTGGGCGCGGAACTGATCCAGAACGTACGGGGCCTCGGCTACATGGTTCCGAAAGCATGAAGGTGCCGAGGGTCTACCGCATGAAGGTGAACACCCACTCGTTGCGCGGCCGCCTGCTGTGGTTCCTGCTGGCGGCGATCACGATGGCCGCGCTGGCGCAGGCGATGATCGCCTATCGCAGCGCGCTGCACGACGCGGACCAGATCTTCGACTACCACATGCAGCAGATGGCGCTGGCGCTGCGCTCCGGCGCGCCGCTGGCCAACACGCACAACAGCCCCAGCGCCGATCCCGGCAACGACGACATGGTGGTGCAGGTGTGGACGCCGGACGGCATCCAGGTGTTCCGCTCGATTTCCCGCGCCGAGCTGCCGCAGCGCGCGGTGCTCGGCTTTTCCAACGTGAAGGCCAAGGGCACCATCTACCGGGTGTTCTCGGTGCAGACCAGTAACCAGACCGTGCAGATCGCGCAGGACATGTCGGTGCGCAAGCGCATGGCCGGCGCGCTGGCGCTGCGCACCGTCGGGCCGATCGCGCTGATGGCGCCGATGCTGATGCTGGTGGTGTGGTGGGTCGTCAGCGGTTCGCTGGCGCCCGTGGCGCGCGTGCGCCGGCAAGTGGCGTCGCGCCAGGCGGACGACCTGTCGCCCGTCTCGGAAGCCGACCTGCCGGACGAAGTCAAGCCGCTGGTGCATGAACTGAACCTGCTGTTCGGGCGCGTGCGCACCGCGTTCGACGCCCAGCAGCACTTCGTGGCCGACGCCGCGCACGAGCTGCGCTCGCCGCTGGCGGCTCTGAAGCTGCAGGTGCTGAGCCTGGACCGCGCCGAGGATGCCGAGGCGCGCAAGGTGGCGATCGGGCGGCTCACGGCCGGCATCGAACGGGCCACCCGGCTGGTGGAGCAGTTGCTGGTGCTGGCGCGGCAGGAAGCGGCCGAGCCGAAGCTCGAACCGGTCGACCTGGCCGAACTGACCCGGCGCACGCTGGGCGACATGGTGAACGCCGCGCAAACGCGCCAGATCGATTTGGGCATGCATGAAGTGACGGGCGAAACCATCCAGGGCCAGGCCGATGCCTTGCGCGTGCTGCTGCGCAACCTGGTCGACAACGCGATCAAGTACACGCCCCCCGGCGGCACCGTCGACGTCTCCGTGCGGCACACCGACAAGGGCGCCGAGCTGGTGGTAGAAGACAGCGGGCCCGGCATCTCGCCGGAAGAGCGCGAGCGCGTCTTCAGCCGTTTTTATCGCGTACCCGGCAGCACCGCCACCGGCAGCGGCCTGGGCCTCGCCATCATCAAGGCGATCGCCGAGCGGCATGGCGCCACGCTGGCGCTGGACGCTTCCGAACGGCTGGGCGGCCTGCTGGTGCGGGTGACGTTCCCTGGCGCGAAGACGGTCCTGGCGAAGGCGCCGCCGGCAAAGAATGCCGCATGACTTAGGAAAGAAGCAACCGCCGCGATAGAATGGCCGTCATGACAGACAGCCAACAGGGCGGCGCATGAAAAGAATCGGTTTCTCGGGCACGCTGGACCCGATCACCAACGGCCACATGTGGGTGATCGGCGAAGCCCGCTCGATCGCGGACGAAGTGATCGTCTTCCTGTCGCAGAACTCCACCAAGCAGCCCCGTTTCTCTGCCGAGGAGCGGCGCGCGATCGTGCTGGAGAGCTGCGCCGAACGGCAGTGGAACAATGTGCAGGTGCTGATCGTGAAGAGCGATTACACGGCGCGCGTGGCGCGCAAGCACGGCGTGGATTACCTGATCCGCGGCATCCGCACCACCGCCGATTTCGATTACGAAAACCTGATCCAGCAGACCAACGTGGAAGTGATCGGCGGCGCCAAGACGCTGTTCGTGATGCCGCCGCGCGACCTGGGGTCGGTCAGTTCCAGCTTCGTCAAGGCGCTGGAAGGCCCGGTGGGCTGGAACTGGACGACCCGCAAATTCGTGCCGGCGCCGGCCTACCGCGCATGGATACTCAGCTGGCTCCACAAGGAATGGCAGGCGCTGTTCCCGGGCGAGGCGGCGGGGCAATGGTTCGCGAAGCTGACCGGCGCCGATGCCTACGGCGGCGCCACGCGCCACTACCACAACCTCGATCACCTGGTGCACGGCCTGGCCGAGATCCGCGCATGGGCCGCCAACACGGGGGCCGCCGAACGCGACGCGGACCTGATGCGCGCCGCCTTCTGGTTCCACGACGCGCACTACGGCCACGAGCCGGCCGCCGTGTCGAACGAGGAAGCCAGCGCGCAGCTGTGGCTCGGCAGCGGCCTGGAAGCCGATGCCGGCCGCGCGGAGGAGGTGGCCACGCTGATCCGCGCCACCGATCACCTGCAGGCCGGCCCCATTGCACACCCGCTCAAGGATGCGCTGCTGGGCGTGGACCTGGCGATCCTGGGGCAGGACGAGGAAGTGTACGGCCACTACGCACGCGGCATCCGCGCCGAATACGGCCACGTGGCGGACGAACGCTACAGCGAGCAGCGCAACCGCGTGCTCGAACACCTGCGCGGCAAGGCCAGTGCCGGCACGCTGTACGCCGACCCGTGGTTCGCCGAGCAGTACAACGAGCCGGCCATCGCCAACATGACATGGGAGCTGGGGGGCAACGCCGGTGCATGACACCGCCACGATAATGCCGCTCGCCAATGGATTTGGATTTGCTGCCGCCAGACTGTATATTGGCGATCCCGCAATTGCAGCAGATTCAGGATCATGGCTTCCAGCAATGCGCATCATTCGACTGGTTTCGCTGCTGGATTGATTGCTGCTGTTCTCGTATTTCACGCAGGGGCCAGTGGCCCCTGGCACGCATGGAGCATCCTTGCGCTCGTCTCGGGCGCGGCTGGCGGGACGGCGCCCGACTGGCTCGAGGTGGCCTGGTGGTCCCGGAAGCGAAAATTGTGGATCACCCATCGAACATGGACGCATTGGGGAATCGCGTGGGGTGCGTTACTGGTCTATTCGTATCTCTCCCTGAATAAAATGGCGTGGGCGCCAGCGGCGTTCGGATTTGCTGCCGGCGGCATGATGCATTTGCTTGCAGACTGGCCAAATCCGCTGGGAATCCCATGGATACTGGGTCGCCATTCGCTTAATCTATGGAAAAGCGGCAAATGCGACATGGTGATTGTCGTTTCGGCGTGGCTCGCGGCGTTCGTCGTTGCCGATCGATTCTGTTTTCAGAGCCGATACACCCATGAATTCATCGTCCTGGCAAGGAAGGCCTGTCTGACCTTGCTGCGCGCCTAGACACAACACGATGCCCTGTTGAAGCAGCCTCGCTGGAGGCAGCGCCACGTTGAACATTGCCGCCTTTTCCGCCAGTGCTCATGCCGGCGCCAGGCAGACCAGCTTGCATTCCTGCTGCGAGGCGACCAGCAGCGTCGTCTGCAGGAAGCGCAGCACGCCGCTTGCCGCGTGATTGAACGTGCGTTCGCCCCCTTCGCGATGCAGGACAGCCTGCTCCTGCCAGCAGCGCGCGAACAGCGGGCTTTTCACCGACAGCTCTTCGATCAGTGCCAGCATGGCCGCATCGTGCGGGAAACGGCTGAAATCGGCACGGAACTCGGCGGCGAGGCGCCGGCACCGTTCCGGCCAGTCGGCGATCACAACCTGCGCAAGCGGCGAGAGGAAGACGAAGCGCATCAGGTTGCGGTCCGCCGTGTCGTCATCCAGCCAGCCGCTGAACAGGTGCGCCGCGGGAGGGTTCCAGGCCCTGACGGTCCAGGTGCGGTCGAGCAGGTAGGCCGGGGCCGTGAACAGCGACGGCAGGGTGAGAAGGTCGCCGGGCAGGTCGGCCTGGGACCTGGCAGGCACCGGGTCGCGCTTCTGCGCCAGGTCGAACATCGAGGCGCGTTCGGCCGAAGTGAGCTGCAACGCATCGGCAAGACGGGCCAGCGCCGCGGCGGACGCCGCGACGTCGCGCCCCTGTTCCAGCCACGTGATCCAGGTAACGCTGACGCAGGAGGCGTCGGCCAGTTCTTCGCGCCGCAGGCCGGGCGTGCGCCGCCTGCCTGCCTTGGCCGTCGGTGGCAGGCGCTCACGGTGGGCACGGATGAAGGCGCCGAGGAGGCGGCGATGATCGGGCTGGTTCATGGCGACTTTTATACCAGGATAAATTGCCATCTTGTACCAGTTAATAGACGTGCACACAATGGGCTTCCATCCATTCACCCAGGAGTCCCAGCCATGAACATGAGCATGAGCAGCCACAACGATATCGTGAACAGCCAGTTCGGCCCGCAAGCGCACGCCTATCTCGCCAGCGCGGTCCACGCCAGCGGCGAAGACCTGGACCGGATGGCCAGCCTGGCGGGACGGTGGCCGGACGCCGTTGCGCTGGACATGGGCTGCGGCGGCGGGCATGCCACCTTCCGGCTGGCGCCGCTGGTGGGCAAGGTGGTCGCCTGCGATCTCTCCGAACCCATGCTTCGCGTGGTGGCCGAGGAAGCAGGCCGCCGCGGGTTCGGCAATGTGGTGACCAGGTGCAGCGCCGTGGAGTCGCTGCCTTGTCCCTCCGGTTCCTTCGACGTGGCCGTGACCCGGTACAGCGCCCACCACTGGCGCGACGTTCCCGCCGGCCTGGCACAGATGCACCGCGTACTGAAGCCGGGCGGGATGGCCATCTTCATGGATGTCGTCGCGCCCGGCGTGCCGCTGCTCGATACGTGGCTGCAAAGCCTGGAATTGCTGCGCGACCCTTCGCATGTCCGCAATGCGTCGCCGGACGAATGGCGCGCCGCGCTGTCCACGGCGGGGTTCGCCGTCGGCGAAGCGACGACATACCGCCTGCGCCTGGACTTCGCCTCGTGGGTCGAACGGATGCAGACGCCGGCATCGCATATCGCGGCCATCCGCTCGCTGCAGCGGCGTGCCGGGTCGGAAGTGACCGACTACTTCGCCATCGAGGAGGATGGCAGTTTTACGGTGGACACGATCCTGATCACCGGCAAGGCCTGAAACCGCACAGGCTGAAGACCGGGACAGACCCTGTAGCGCCGGCATTCTCCGCGACAGCGGCCACTCAAAACCGGTTCCAGTTGTTGCGCCGGTGTTCGGTGGCCTCTTTCATCAAATGGCTGGCGCGCTGCGGGTCTTCCACCGTCAGCGCCAGTTCCTGCAGCGCCGGCGGATATTCGCGCTCGGCCGATTCTTCCAGCAGCTCGCGGGCCCGTTGCGGATCGGGCGCCACGCCATCGCCGTCGCGGTAGGCGTACGACAGCAGGAACATCGCATGCGCGTTGCCCAATTCGCTGGCCACTTGCAGCCAGCGCGCCGCGGTGGCGGCGTCGCGCGGCACGCCGTCGCCGTTCTTCGCCATCATCCCCAGCATCAGCGCGGCCTTCGCCTGGCCGCCTTCGGCCGCGCGCTGGTACCACTGCCACGCGGCGGAGGGGCCGGCGGCATTGCCGGGCGAGGTGCGGTATGCCTCGCCGAGGTGGAACGCGGCCTGCGCATCGTTCGCCGTGGCGGCGCGCCGCAGTAGCGACATCGCTTCGGCCCGGCGGTCGGGCCGCGCGCGGTACAGGATGCCCAGTTCCCGCTCGGCGACCGCGTTGCCGCCGCCGGCCAGGCGGCGCAGCTCGCTCTCGGCCGCCATGTCGCCACGCTGCGCCGCCGCCATGGCCAGCGCTTCGATCCGGGCCGTGTCGGGCGGCAGGTCGCGGGCGCAACCCGCCAGCGCGGCGGCGAACAGGGCCGCCAGCACGGTATTGCGTGCCGCCTGCGCCGTCAACCGGAGCACGCGCGTCATTTCGACAGGTCGATCGTGTACTTCATGAAGCCGCTGGCATCGAGGCCCGCTTCGCCGCTGACGACGTCGATGCCGTTGGCCCGGGCGACGCCCAGGTGGCCCGGCGCGGAACGCAGGATCACCGGACCGGCCGTCTTCACCTTCGCGAACGACCAGCTGCGCGCGCTGCCGTTCGAGGCCAGGGTCACCTTGCCGCCGCCGCTCTTGCCGATGGCCTGCAGGTAGTTCGATACCACGGTCTGGTTCGCATCCGGCGACTTGATGATCGTCTTGCTGCCGTCGATGCCCGGCACGCCGCCGCCGCCGCCGGCGCGGTAGTCGTTGGTGGCGACGATGAAGTCGTCCGCATCCGCCACCGGCTTGCCCTGGTAGGTCAGGTTGACGATGCGGCTGCCTGCCGGCTTCGTCACGTCGATCTGGTAGATGAGCGCGTTGTTCTCGGCATAGAACACGTCGTAGTTGTAGATCGTGCCGTAGCTCGGTACCAGGTCCTGCTCGGCGGTGCTGGCCGGGTCGATGCGGCCGAACTGCTTCGCCGATGCTTCCAGCCATGCCTTCAGGTCCGAACCCTTGATCTTCACGGCCTGCAGGTTGTTGTTGCCGTAAAGGTAAAGGTCGCCCGGGTTGCGGATCTGCAGGCCGACCGGCACGGCGGCGGTGGCGCCCGGCGCCACGTCGGTGAAGTCCGAAGGGCCGTTGCGCCCGGCCTTGAACGGCGCGCTGCACGAGATCACCGGAATGCTTTTGTAGCTCGCCAGCGTGGCGTCGGTGCTGGTGGCGATGAAGTTCTTCACGTAGTCGATCTGCGCCTGGTTCACCAGCTGGATCGCGGTCACGTCGCCCGCCAGCGAGAAATACGACGACATCTCGAAGTCCGTCGTCACGCCCAGCGGTTCCTTGGCGTAGGCGATCGTGGCGGCATGCTCGCCGGCGATCAGCGCGGCGATGGCCGGATCGGCCTTCACGTTCGTCACGCCGTCGGTGTACTTGAAGCCGCGCGATTCCACGGTGGTCTTCGCCGGCTGCGTGACCCATTTGCCGCCCTGGTACACCATCGTCATCCTGATGATGCCGAGGCGGCGGCCCCAGCTCTGCGCCATCACGGCCGGCACGCCGTTCACGAAACCGTTGATCGCATCGACATTGGCGCTGGCGGGCAGCGCGGCCAGCGAAGGATCGAGCGCGGCGGCGCCGGTTTCCTTCCCCTTCGGGAAGATCAGGTGCGAGTGGCCGATCATCAGCGCATCGATGCCGGTGCCGGCCAGGTGGTAGCTCTGGTTTTCCATCTTCGGGCTGTAGGCGCCCACATCGAGGCCGCCGTGCGACAGCGCCACGATCACGTTCGCGCCCTTGCCGCGCAGCTCGGGGATATACTGCGCCGCCGCTTCCTTCGAACCGGAGACGGCCACCTTGCCGGCCAGGTGCCGCTGGTCCCATTCCAGGATCTGCGGCGGCACGAAGCTCATGATGCCGATGTTGACGACGACGTTGACGTTGCTGCCGTCCGGCGCCTTCGCAACAAAAGCGCGCGGCAGCACGGCATACGGCTGGAACAGCGGCTTGCCGCTGGCCACGCCGGTCACGTTCGTCAGCACCAGCGGGAACGTGGGGGCGCCGCAGGTGCCAGCGGGCTTCGTCACGCCGGGAATGTTCAGGTCCGTGTTTGTCACTTGCGACAGGAAGGGCAGGCCGTAGTTGAATTCGTGGTTGCCGAAGCCGCCGCCGTCGTAGTTGAGCGCGTTCATCGCCTTGTGCACGGCCAGCGTGGCGGTGCAGGGGATCAGCTTCGTGATCGCCTGCAGGTCGGACAGCAGCGTGCCCTGGATCACGTCGCCATCGTCGAGCAGCACATTGTTCGGGTTTTCCGCGCGCGCGGCGGCGATCAGCGTGGCGGTGCGGTCCATGCCCAGGCTCGTGTCCTCGGCCAGCGCGTAGTAGTTATAGCCGAGCACGTTCGAGTGCAGGTCGGTCGTCTCCATCAGGGCGAACGTAACGGTGGTGCCTTCCGGGATGCCGCTCGGGGCCGGCGTCTGCGGCGCCGTCGCATTGCCCCTGTCGTGGCCGCTGCCACCGCAACCCGCCAGCCCGGCCGCCACCAGCGCCGCCAGCATCGTGATGTTTGTTTTCATGTTCTCTCCCCCAGGCAAAAAATCAAAGAAGCGACTGTAGCGGCACGATGTGACGCCGGGATGACAAAAAGTAAAGCAAAAAAAATAGGGACGGACCCTGAGCCTACCCCTCGAATTCCCAAGTGCGGACCATCGAAACGAGTTCGATAAATGCATATTTGATGGCCGATGGGGAGAGCCTGGGTCGACGATAGTCGTCGACCCAGTGCATTGCCAACGAGAAGATTGAAAGGCAGCTGCCTGCCTTGGGATGGCTGCCGTAGTGGACTTCATAGCCAGCCGCTCGTGCCGCTAAGCCGATCAGCCATAAGGCATAAGTGAGCAATGCACCGATTAGTAAAAGTGCCGCCAGACGAAGCAGGCTTGTAGTCTGGCTATGTCGCAGTGCCATTCCCCATTTGGCATTCTTCAGGTCGCGGAAAGTCTGCTCGATTTGCATGCGCCCAGAGTAAATTTTGATGATGTCGTCTGCACGAAGCTGTGCCAGTGCTGGCGAAACGGCGAGTAGCCAAGGCTCACATTGGGCAGCGCTGTTTTTCTTGCTGTGGTGCGCGCGCGCAGGTTGACCGGATTTCGTCAAGCAATGCCGTCCTTTCGATTTGGACTTGTACAGCACTAATCGGCAGTCGACAGGGTTGGAGCGGACATGAAAAAAATAGCCCAAATCGCGCGCTTTTGCGGTAGCTCTTGAGTACAAGCTTTTGCAGCCGAACCAGTCGTTGCCGTTCTGTTGGCACACCAAATCACGGTTGCGTATCCGTCCGACCCAGCCAAAGCCGAGCTGATTGAGCGTTTTAAACCACGTAGCACGAAATCCTGCATCGGTGATGATGATGGCGCGACAGTGCGCTGGCAGGATGGTTTTCAGGGTCTTCATGAAGCACTTATGGACCAAAGATGCCGCGAGCCTCTCCTGAGGGTGGACCTCCTCGTAGAGCGTAAAGGCGCGTCCTTCGATGATGGCTGCTGCACGCAGCAATTGAGCACTGCCATCTGCGCGAATTTCTGACCAATCTACTGCTACCTGCACGTATTGCCTGGATTGAAGAAGGCGTTGGCTCATTGCTCGGTATATCTGCACCCGCTCTTTGGCCAGATGGGGATTGCTCAGCAAACGGTCACAGCACTTGATGCGATGCCGAAGACTTGTTTGTGACCTGAGCTGCTTACCGATGCGTACAACGCCCAGCCCGGCACGAGCTGCAGCTTGCACAATTTGAGCTAGGCAAGCTCGGCGTTTAGCGTGAATTGATGGGCACTCCTGCCCCAACAATCGTTGTATGATTTGGCGTGCATGCATGGTCCGTGCCTTTCATTTGCAGTTTGGTCGCTACGAATGAAAGGGCTAACACGGCCATGCATGTGCCGTTTTTGGGATTGAAGTTAACAGCTTCCCATATGGTTTACAACAAAAATTTGAGGGGTAGGCTCAGGGACGGACCCTGTTTTTCAGGAAATTTCCTGGAAAACAGGGGCCGTCCCCAATTCCGTTTGCAAGGTTTTTAGGTCAGAACTTCACATGCAGCCGCGCCACGTACGACGTGCCGTTCAGGCCGAACTGCACGCTGTCGTACTTGAAGCCGTTGTCGGTTTCGTCGGCGTTCTGCGCGGTCGGCTTGGCGCCGAAGATGTTGTTGGCGCCGGCGGTGAACTTGATGTTCTTGTTCACGCTGTAGGTGAACGCCAGGTCGGCGGACGTCTTCGCTTCGTAGTGCAGGTTCGGTACGCCGGCGGCGGTGCCGCTGAACGTGCCGAGCGTTTGCGGGCCGAAGTGGATGATCTTGAAGTTCGTTTCCAGCGGGCCGGTCGCGTAGTCGAAGCCCAGCGTGGCCTTGCGGCGCGGGCCGCCCTGTTCGATGAACAGGCGCTCGCGCTCGGACAGCAGCACATCCTCGTACCCGGCGAGCGATGCCGGCGCGTGGATGTCCTCGACCGTCGTCTTGGAGAAATTCGCGGCCAGGAACGTGGTCAGCCGGTTGCCCAGCAGCGTGCCGCGGTGCGATGCGGTCAGGTCCAGGCCCTGTGTTTTCGTGTCCACCGAGTTGACGAAGAACTGCGCCTGGCCCACGCCCAGCGTGGAGAGGCGCGCGGCCAGTTCCGGGTAGTTGTCGGCATCGAAGCGGCCGGACAGCACGATGCGATCGCGGATCTTGATGTGGTACAGGTCGGCCGTCACGGAGATCGATTCGGTCGGCGTCCACGTGGTGCCCAGCGTGAAGCTGGTCGACTTTTCTTCCTTCAGTTTCGGGATGCCGGCCAGCGTGGCGACGGCGCCGCCGTTCGGCGCCAGCACCACGTCCGTCGGCACGCCGCCGATGAAGTCGGTGAAGGTCGACGAGAAGTAGGCCTGCTGCAGCGACGGCGCGCGGAAGCCCGTGCTGGCCGAGGCGCGCAGCAGCGCCGTGGGCGCCACGCGGTAGCTGCCGGCCAGCTTGCCGGTCACGGTGGAGCCGAAGTCGCTGTATTTTTCCCAGCGCACGGCGCCCTGCACCTTGGCCGCGTCGGTCAGGTCGGCTTCCAGGTCGAGGTACAGCGCGGTGCTGTGGCGGCGCGCGTTCGTCACGTCGCCGGGCTGGAAGCCGGGGAAACCCTGGCTGCCGGCATTGCCGCCGGTACCCACGCCGTCGGCATCCACGTACGAACCCGGCTCGCCGGCGAAGATCTTGTACTTCTCGACGCGGTATTCGCCGCCGAACGCCACGTTCAGGCCCTTGCCCAGCACGCCGTCGAAGTAGCGCGCGAAGTCGGCGTTGGTGGTCCACTGCTCGAACGAGAAGCCGCCGGCGTCGAAGTGGTCGGGGCTCACGCCCCGGCCGCCGCCCAGCAGGTCGGCATTGGCGAGCGACGCGTTCAGCGTGTCGCTGATGTCGTACATCAGGCGGCTGTAGCCGTAGGTCTGCGAAAGATCCGCGTTCCATTCGCCCAGGCGGGCGCGGTGGCCCACGATCGCGTAGCGGTCGTCCATGTCGCCGTTGATGAAGGGCACGAAGCCGTCCGGGTACATCGCCGCCGAGTTCCGGCTCGGGATGTCGTCGGAACCGACGCCGCCGCGGCCGAAGGCGGCCGACGACGCGTCGCGCTTCTGCACGCCGCCGGTGAAGTAGAACCGGCCGGAGTTGTTGGCCACGCCGGTGGGGATCTCGCCGTTCACGTACAGCGTCTGGTTCTCGGTTTTCGAGTCGCCGATGATGCGCGGATTGTCCGGCTCGGAACGGTCGGAACGCCCGCGGTTCAGGTATTCGCCGGTGATGCCGACCACGCCGCCGCCCAGCGCGATGCCGCAGTAGGCCGAAGCGAGCCAGTTCTCGCCGTCGCCGGCCGAGTACTGGCCGTAGCCGGCGACCGCTTCGCAGCCGAGCGTTTTCTTCAGGCCGATGTCCATCACGCCGGCGATCGCGTCGGAGCCGTACTGGGCGGCTGCGCCGTCGCGCAGCACCTGCACGTCGCGGATCGCCAGCATCGGGATCGCGTTCAGGTCGGTGCCCGTGTTGCCGCGGTTGCGCGCGCCGAACAGGTTGACCAGCGACGACGAGTGGCGGCGCTTGCCGTTCACCAGCACCAGCGTCTGGTCCGAACCCAGGCCGCGCAGCGCGGCGGAATCGACCAGGTCGGCGCCGTCGGCACCCGACTGGCGGGTGGAATTGAACGACGGCGAGATGTTGGTCAGCGTCTGCGACAGGTCGAACTGGCCGCCTTTCTCGGCGGCGGCGGTCATCGGGATCACGTCGATCGGCACCACGGTATCGGTGGCGGAGCTGGTGGCGCGGCGCGAACCGACCACGCTCACGGTCTGCATCGGCTGCGATGCTGCCGCCGGCTGCCCTTGGGTGTCCTGCGCCAGCGCGGTATGGGAAAAGACAAGGGCGGAAGATCCGTACAGGGCGGACAGGACGGCAAGGCGTAGCGTGGACAAGGGCTTCTCCGGAACAGGTAAAGCGGCGATTTTATCGGCCTGTCAACGTTTGACCTAGCGGGCAGATTCATCAGTGTGACTATTTTGCACATAGTGCACGTTTAGTACCGTGCGTCGGCCAAATTCTGGTATGGAGGCTGCTTTCGCCACGGAGGATGACAAAACGGCCAGCCGGACCGGACGACGTATAATACTGGATATTCATACAGTATTATGGTGCCGCCATGTCCGCCACCCCGCCATCGAGCCTGCCGCACTATGCGGAACTGTTCTGCATGACGAACTTTTCGTTCCTGCAGGGCGCCTCGCATGCCGAGGAGCTGGTGGCGCGGGCGATACAGCTCGACTACACGGCGCTGGCGATCACGGACGAATGCTCGCTGGCCGGCGTGGTGCGCGCGCATGGCCGGGCGAAGGAGGCGAAGTGGTACCAGGAGGATCACAAGCAGGGCCAGCGCCTGCTGATCGGCAGCTGGTTCCGGCTAACCGGCCAGGGCGGCGGCGAGGCGTTGTCGCTGCTCGCCATCGCGAAGAACCGCGACGGCTACGGTAACCTGTCCGAGATGATCACGCTCGGCCGAACCCGGGCGGCCAAGGGCGAGTACCTGCTGCACGCAGACGACTTCGCGGCGCCGCCGCCCGATCGCGCGCACCTGCGCGGCCTGCCCGGTTGCCTGCTGGTGCTGCTGCCGGCATATCCCGTGTGGGAACCGGCGGACGTGGACCGGCTGCATGCGCAGGCGGCGTGGATGGCCGCCACGTTCGGTGAGCGCGCGTGGCTCGGCCTCACGCTGCTGCAGCGCGCGTTCGACGAAGGCCACCGGCAGAGCATCGAGGAAGTGGCGGCGCAGCACGGGCTGCCGGTCGTGGCGGCGGGGCAGGTCTGCATGCACGTGCGCTCGCGCAAGCCCTTGCACGATACGCTGTCCGCCATCCGCCTGGGCAAACCGGTGGCCGACTGCGGCTATGCGCTGGCGCAGAACGCCGAGCAGCACCTGCGCTCGCGCGTCCGGCTGGCCAACGTCTATCCGCGCGCGGCGCTGGCCGAAACGGTGCGCATCGCGCGGCAATGCACGTTCTCGCTGGACGAGCTGCGCTACGAATACCCGAGCGAGCTGATACCGGCAGGGCATACGCCTGCCTCGTACCTGCGCCAGGAAACCTACCTCGGCGCCCAGGCGCGCTACCCCGACGGCATTCCGGCCACGGTGCAGCGGCAGGTCGAGGAAGAGCTGGAGCTGGTTGCCGAACTGCGCTACGAATACTTTTTCCTCACCGTGTACGACATCGTGCGCTTCGCCCGCAAGCAGGAAATCCTGTGCCAGGGCCGCGGTTCGGCGGCCAACAGCGCCGTGTGCTACTGCCTCGGCATCACCGAGGTGAACCCGGTCGAGAGCACGCTGCTGATGGGCCGTTTCATTTCGCGCGAGCGCGACGAGCCGCCGGACATCGACGTGGACTTCGAACACCAGCGCCGCGAGGAGGTGATCCAGTACATCTACGCCAAGTACGGGCGCCACCGCGCCGCGCTGGCCGCCACCGTGATCTGCTACCGGCCCAAGAGCGCGCTGCGCGATGCCGGCAAGGCGCTCGGCGTGGACCTGGCCATCGTCGAGAAGGTGGCCAGGTCGCACCACTGGTTCGACAGCAAGCATGAGCTGCTGAACCGCTTCGCCGAATGCGGCCTCGATCCCGATGCGCCGCTGGCCAACCAGTGGGCCAGCCTGGCGCAGCGGATGCTGGGTTTTCCGCGCCACCTGTCGCAGCACGTGGGCGGCTTCGTCATCGCCCAGGACAAGCTGTCGCGCCTGGTGCCGATCGAGAACGCCACGATGAAGGACCGCAGCGTGATCCAGTGGGACAAGGACGACCTGGAGGAACTGGGCCTGCTGAAGGTGGACGTGCTGGCGCTGGGCATGCTGTCGGCATTGCGGCGCGCGCTGCACCTGATCGGCGTGCGCCGCGGCGAGCCGTTCCGCATGCAGGACATTCCCCGCGACGATGCCGCCACCTACGACATGATGTGCGAAGCCGATACGGTGGGCGTGTTCCAGATCGAGTCGCGGGCGCAGATGACGATGCTGCCGCGCCTGCGCCCGCGCCGCTTCTACGACCTGGTGATCGAGGTGGCGCTGGTGCGGCCGGGGCCGATCCAGGGCGGCATGGTGCACCCCTACCTGCAGCGCCGCCTCGACCCCACTTTGATCGACTACCCGGTGGGCCTGGAGGCAGCGCTGGAGCGCACGCTGGGCGTGCCGATCTTCCAGGAGCAGGTGATGCAGGTGGCGATGATCGCGGCCGGATTCTCGCAGGGCGAGGCGGACCAGCTGCGCCGCGCGATGGCGGCCTGGAAACGCAAGGGCGGCATGGACAAGTACCGCGGCCGCATCATCCAGGGCATGCTCGACCGCGACTATGACATCGAATTCGCCCACCGCATCTGCGAACAGATCCAGGGTTTCGGGGAATACGGTTTTCCCGAATCGCACGCGGCCAGCTTCGCGCTGCTGACCTACGTGAGTTCGTGGATCAAGTGCCACGAGCCGGCCGCGTTCCTGTGCGCGCTGCTCAACAGCCAGCCGATGGGATTCTACGGGCCGTCGCAACTGGTGCAGGATGCGAAACGCCACGGTGTCGAAGTGCGGCCGGTCGACATTACCGCGAGCGGCTGGGATTCCACGCTGGAGGAACGGGAAGAGGGCGACCAGCCCGCCGTGCGGTTGGGCATGTCGCTGCTGCGCGGCATGCGCTTCGAGGCGGCCGAGCGGATCGAGCAGGCGCGTGCGCTGCGGCCGTTCGCCGACGTGGCGGACCTGGCGCGGCGCGCGCAGCTCGACCGCCACGACCTGCAGGTGCTGGCCGCCGCCAATGCGCTGCGCGGCCTGGCCGGCCACCGCCGGCAGGCGCTGTGGGAAGCGGTGGGCGCGGTGCCGGACAAGGACCTGCTGCGGCCCACCCGGCCGCTGGAGGAAGCCCCGGTATTGCGCGCGCCGGGCGAAGGCGACGACATCATCGGCGACTACCGCTCGCACGGCCTGACGCTGGGCCGCCATCCGCTGGCGCTGCTGCGCCCGCAATTGCTGGAAAAGCGCTTCCTGCCGGCCGAGGTGCTGAACACGTTTGCCGACGGCCAGCTGGCGCGCGGCGCCGGCATCGTCACCGTGCGGCAGCGGCCCGGCACCGCGAAGGGCGTGCTGTTCATCACGATCGAGGATGAAACGGGCAACGTCAACGTGATCGTCCGGCCCGATCTGGTGGATGCATTCCGGCGCGAGGTGCTGGGCGCTTCGCTGCTGGGCGTGTACGGGGTCTGGCAGCAGGAGGGCATCGTGCGGCACCTGGTGGCCAAGCGGCTGGTCGACCTGTCGCCGCTGCTGGGGGAGCTGCCGACGTCCAGCCGGGACTTCTGTTGAGCGCCGATTGGGGTAGCATGGCAATCTCACCACCCACAGGAGGAATGTCATGAACCAGCCATTGCCGGATGAACGCGTGCTCACCTCGCTGCGCATCGAGGTTTCCCAGTATGGAAGCGGCAGCGAGGCAACGTTCACAATGGTGGACGAAGGCGGCGAAGCGCTGCCGGCGCAGGTAACGCTGCGCGAAGGGGAGCTGGAAAACCTGCACGAGGTGTTGTCGAAAATCGCCGCGCACGCCGCGCCCGCGGCGGGCGGCCTGCCGTTCGGGGGGCTGGAAGGCCCGCGTGTGATCCTCGGCTTCGATGACTATGTCACGCCGAATTTCCTCTTCTACAGCACCTTTGCGTATCCCTCCGGCGAAGGCGGCTACCAGCCGGTGACCGGCCGCGCGCTCGTCACCGATGCGTCGCTGGCGCGGCTCGTCGCGGGGCTGGGCCAGGTGAAGGATGCGGGGCAGGGCGTGGTCGACTGGACCGTGGCCGACTGATCCGGGGCCGGTGCCCGGGCACCGGCCGGCGTGCGGACCGGGCAGGGTATTTCTTCCGGCGGCCTTTGCTGGCAAAATGGCCCAATGGACAATCTGACAATACGACCCGCTACCGTTGCCGACGCGACCGCGATCGGTTCCCTCGTGCTGGACCTGCTGCCATACCTGACCGTGCACCCGCAAGGGCTGGGGGCCGAAAAATTCATCTCCAATGTCGGCATCGACGCCCAGCGGCGCTATCTCGGGCAGGACAACTTCCGCTACCACGTCGCGCTGAGGGGCGATGAACTGCTGGGCGTCGTCGCCGTGCGCGACAACACGCACCTGTTCCACCTGTTCGTCAGGGAGGCGCTGCACGGCCAGGGCCTGGGGCAACGCCTGTGGCAACTGGCGCGCGACGAGGCGATTGCAAAGGGGAATCCGGGAAGTTTCACCGTCAATGCCGCGGGGCGGGCTGCCGGCTGGTACGTGCGCCTCGGCTTCGTGCAGGTGGCGGAACGGATCGAGCACGATGGCATCGTCGACGTGCCGATGCGCTGGGAGAGCGGGGCAGCATAGGCGGCCCGCATCGGCCGGTTGCACAAGAAGCGGGGCAGCACAAAAGACGCGTGCTCCCGAAGGAGCACGCGGGCGGCCGGGTTATGGCCGAAGCCGGCGGCCCGCGCAGGACGCAACCGGCAAGGTGGGACGGGTCAGCGTGGCCGGCCCGTCACGCCATCAGAGCACGCGGCCTGAATCATGCCCAAGCGGCGAGCTGCTGGTGCTGCTGCCAGTGCCGCGGGTAGCGGCGCTGGTACCGTAATAACTGTGGATTTCCGACGTCCAGGCCTGGTTGGCCATGTCGGGCCAGTGGTCCTTGTCGAAGCCGGGCGCGTTCTCGATGCGCTCCTTGTCGATGTTCAGGCGCAGCTGGTGGTTGGCCGTGTCCAGCGCCAGCGCTTCCCAGGGTACCGCGAACAGTTTTTCGCCGATCGTCAGCACGCCGCCGGAAGCCATCACCACGTAGGAGATCTGGCCGGATTGCATGTCGATCATGATTTCCTTGACGGTGCCGAGGTGCTCGTCCTTCATGTTGTGCACGTGATCGCCGATCAGGGTATCGGCGCCCATCAGGCGCGGCCCCGGGCCGCCGTGGCCCTGGTCGACGTAGTTGCCGGATCCATCGCGTTCGTAACTCATGGTCGCCTCCTGTTGAAATAAAGACATTTTCCGCTCCGGCAGCCCCGCGGTCTGTTCGTTCGCGCACAATTGCCCGACCTCGGCAGGGGCCGCGGCGGCATGGCCATGGATGATGAAGCCGCCGAATTAAGCTATAATTTCAATTTCCCGCATGGCGCCTTTCCGGCGCCCGATCTCGCAATGACCAAATTTGTCTTCGTCACTGGTGGCGTTGTGTCGTCCCTTGGTAAGGGGATTGCCGCCGCCTCCCTCGCCGCGATTCTCGAATCGCGCGGCCTCAAAGTCACCATGCTCAAGCTCGACCCGTACATCAACGTCGATCCGGGCACCATGAGCCCCATGCAGCACGGTGAAGTGTTCGTCACCGACGATGGCGCCGAAACCGACCTGGACCTCGGCCACTACGAGCGTTTCATCAGCACCCGCATGCGCAAGGTGAACAACTTCACCACCGGGCAGATCTACGAATCCGTGATCCGCAAGGAGCGCCGCGGCGAATACCTGGGCAAGACCGTCCAGGTGATCCCGCACATCACCAATGAAATCCAGGATTACATCCGCCGTGGCGCCGAAGGCTACGACGTGGCGCTGTGCGAGATCGGCGGCACCGTCGGCGATATCGAATCGCTGCCGTTCCTGGAAGCGGCGCGCCAGCTCAGCCTGCGCGCTGGCCGCAAGAACGCCGCGTTCGTGCACCTCACGCTGGTGCCGTTCATCGCCTCGGCCGGCGAACTGAAAACCAAGCCCACCCAGCACTCGGTGCAGAAGCTGCGCGAGATCGGCATCTCGCCGAACGCGCTGCTGTGCCGCGCCGACCGCGCCATTCCGGAAGACGAGCGCGCGAAGATCTCGCTGTTCTCGAACATCGAGGAACAGGCCGTGATCTCCGTGTGGGACGTGGACACGATCTACAAGGTGCCGCAGATGCTGCACGACCAGGGCCTGGACGCGATCATCTGCGAGGCGCTGGACATCGATCCGCCTCCGGCCGACCTGTCGGTGTGGTCGAAGCTGATCTACACGCTGGAGCACCCGAAGGCGGAAGTATCGATCGGCATGGTCGGCAAGTATGTCGAACTGACCGAATCGTACAAGTCGCTGACCGAGGCGCTGCGCCACGCCGGCATCCACACCGAGAGCCGCGTGAACATCGAGTACATCGACTCGGAAGAGATCGAAGCCAAGGGCACCGAAGCGCTGTCGAAGTACGATGCGATCCTGGTGCCGGGCGGTTTCGGCAAGCGCGGCGTCGAGGGCAAGATCAAGGCGGCCCGGTTCGCCCGTGAGAGCAAGGTGCCGTACCTGGGCATCTGCCTGGGCATGCAGGTGGCGCTGATCGAATATGCGCGCCACAAGGCCGGCATGGCGAACGCCAACTCCACCGAGTTCGAACCGCAGACGGACCAGCCGGTCGTGGCGCTGATCGACGAGTGGCAGAACCAGGACGGCAAGGTTGAAAAGCGCGACGTCAATTCCGACCTGGGCGGCACGATGCGCCTGGGCGCGCAGGCCTGCGCCGTCAAGCCGGGCACGCTGGCATACGACATCTACGGCGGCGTGGTCACCGAGCGCCATCGTCACCGCTACGAAGCCAACAACCATTACCTCTCCCGCGTCGAAGAAGCGGGCCTGGTGGTGGCGGCGCGCACGCCGACCGAAGACCTGTGCGAGATCATGGAACTGCCGCGCACGGGTGAAAATGCGCACCCGTGGTACATGGGCGTGCAGTACCACCCGGAATTCAAGTCGACCCCGCGCGACGGCCACCCGCTGTTCACGTCGTTCATCCGCGCCGCGCTGGAACACAAGGCCGCCAACGGCCAGGCCGCCAACACGGCCACGGAACTGAAAGGGAATGCAGCATGAAACTCTGCGGGTTCGACATCGGCCTCGACCAGCCGTTCTTCCTGATCGCCGGCACCTGCGTGATCGAGTCGCGCCAGATGGCGTTCGACGTCGCCGGCGCGATGAAGGAAATGACCGCTGAACTGGGCATCCCCTACATCTACAAATCGTCGTTCGACAAGGCGAACCGTTCCTCCGGCACGTCGTACCGCGGTCCCGGCATGGAAAAGGGCCTGGAGATCCTGGGCGACGTGAAGCGCGAGCTGGGCGTGCCGGTGCTGACCGACGTGCACTCGATCGAGGAGATCGAGATCGTGTCGTCCATGGTGGACGTGCTGCAGACGCCGGCCTTCCTGTGCCGCCAGACCGATTTCATCACCGCCTGCGCGCAGTCCGGCCTGCCGGTGAACATCAAGAAGGGCCAGTTCCTGGCACCGCACGACATGAAGAACGTCATCGACAAGGCCCGTGCCGCCGCAAAGGCGAAGGGCCTGAACGAAGACAACTTCATGGCCTGCGAACGGGGCGCCTCGTTCGGCTACAACAACCTGGTGTCCGACATGCGCTCGCTGGCGATCATGCGCGAGACCGGCGCGCCGGTGGTGTTCGACGCCACGCACTCGGTGCAGCTGCCGGGCGGTAACGGCACGTCGTCGGGCGGCATGCGCGACATGGTGCCCGTACTGTCGCGCGCGGCCGTGGCGGTCGGCGTGGCCGGCCTGTTCATGGAAACGCACCCCACGCCGGCCACCGCGCTGTCGGACGGTCCGAACGCCGTGCCGCTGGGCCGCATGAAGGAACTGCTGTCCACGCTGATCGAGCTCGATCGCATCACCAAGAAGTCGGGCTTCCTCGAGAACAGCTTCGAGTAAGCGCCGGCCGTCGCATTGAAGCGGGCCCGGCAGCCATCGGCTGCCGGGCCCGTTTTGCGTGTTGCGCGGATGTCCGTGTTTTCCTTGAAACAGGGGCTGCTCGGGCTTGCATGCCGGCCGTCGTACTTCCCTCGAAGGCCATCCTCTGTTACTCTTGCTGCAATTTTTGCGCGCTACTAATTTGGCAAGCCCGTGGCAAGCCCGGTTGCACGACAGTTCATGCGACCACATGCAGCGACGCGTCCACCTGCCTTCCACAACCTTGGAGACTACACATGAGTGCAATCGTAGATATCATCGGCCGCGAAATCATCGACTCGCGCGGCAATCCGACCGTCGAATGCGACGTGCTGCTGGAATCGGGCGTGATGGGCCGTGCGGCCGTGCCGTCCGGCGCGTCGACCGGTTCGCGCGAAGCCATCGAGCTGCGTGACGGCGATCCGAAGCGTTACTTCGGCAAGGGCGTGCTGCAGGCGTGCGAGAACATCAACACCGAGATCTCCGAAGCGATCATGGGCCTGGACGCGAACGAACAGGCATTCCTGGACCGCACGCTGATCGACCTGGACGGCACCGAGAACAAGTCGCGCCTGGGCGCGAACGCGATGCTGGCCGTGTCGATGGCGGTCGCCAAGGCCGCCGCGGAAGAAGCCGGCCTGCCGCTGTACCGCTACTTCGGCGGTTCGGGCTCGATGCAGATGCCGGTGCCGATGATGAACGTCATCAACGGCGGCGCGCACGCCGACAACAACCTGGACATCCAGGAATTCATGATCATCCCGGTCGGCGCACCGACGTTCAAGGAAGCGATCCGCTACGGCGCCGAAGTGTTCCACACGCTGAAGAAGATCCTGCACAAGAAGGGCCTGAGCACGGCGGTCGGCGACGAAGGCGGCTTCGCACCGTCCCTGGCCAACCATGAAGATGCCATCAAGCTGATCATCCAGGCCATCGAAGAAGCCGGCTACGAGCCGGGCACGCAGATCGCGCTGGGCCTCGATTGCGCCGCTTCCGAGTTCTACAAGGACGGCAAGTACGAGCTGGAAGGCGAAGGCCTTTCGTTGAGCGCCACCGAATTCACCAACCTGCTGGCCACCTGGTGCGACAAGTACCCGATCATCTCGATCGAAGACGCGATGCACGAAGGCGACTGGGAAGGCTGGGCCATCCTGACCGCCGCGCTGGGCAAGAAAGTGCAGCTGGTGGGCGACGACCTGTTCGTCACCAACACCAAGATCCTGAAGGAAGGCATCCAGAAGGGCATCGGCAACTCGATCCTCATCAAGATCAACCAGATTGGTACGCTGACCGAAACGTTCGCCGCCATCGAGATGGCCAAGCGCGCCGGCTACACCGCCGTGATCTCGCACCGCTCGGGCGAAACGGAAGATTCGACGATCGCCGACATCGCCGTGGGCCTGAACGCGCTGCAGATCAAGACCGGTTCGATGTCCCGTTCGGACCGCATGGCCAAGTACAACCAGCTGCTGCGCATCGAGGAAGACCTGGGCGATATCGCCAGCTACCCTGGCCGCGATGCATTCTATAATCTGAAGTAACCGCGCCTGCAGCAACGGCGTTCGATGTACAGCGCCGTAACTTTCATCACTATGACACCGGCCGGGCTTCCCGGCCGGTTCTTTATTTTCTATGCGTCTGATTACCCTCGCCCTGGCAGCCCTGCTGCTGCTGATTCAGTATCCGTTATGGCTGGGGAAGGGCGGATGGCTCCGCGTGCAGGACCTGGAGCAGCAGGTCGATGCGGCCCATGAAAAAAACGATGAACTCCGGCGCCGCAACGCCAAGCTCGATTCCGAAGTGCGCGACCTGAAGGATGGCACCGGTGCCGTCGAGGAACGTGCGCGCTACGAGCTGTCGATGATCAAGCAGAATGAAATCTACGTCCAGATCCTCCGCAAGGGCCAGATTCCCGGCGATGGCGCCACGCCGGCCCCGCCACCGGCCGAGCCGAAAAAGTAGGGACGGACCCTGTTTTCCGGGAAAAATCAGGGACGGACCCTGTTTTCCAGGAAATCCCTGGCTTTGCCGGTCCTTCCTTTCCCACGATTTTCCTATCTTGCTCAGCGCCAAAATGGCGCAGCGCGCACCACCTCGGTGCTGCCGAGCTGTCAATAACGGTGCGAAACATCATTATTCGTTATTCCGCACTGGGATGGCCATCTCTCCCCAAAACGGCACACTTCTTGCTCTCCCTTGGTGCTTTTGCACTTTGACAGGGAGTGGTGGTCGATGGAGTCGTTCAAAAGCGGTGCGGATGCCTTGTTTGTCCTGTTGGGCGGCATCATGGTGCTGGCGATGCATGCCGGATTCGCGTTCCTCGAGCTGGGAACGGTGCGCAAGAAAAATCAGGTCAATGCGCTGGTCAAGATCCTGGCCGATTTCTCGGTGTCGGCCATCGTGTATTTCACCGTGGGCTACGGCATCGCCTATGGCGTGCATTTCTTCGGGCCGACCGACACGCTCGTCGTCGGCAACGGCTATGGACTGGTCAAGTTTTTCTTCCTGCTGACATTCGCGGCGGCGATCCCCGCCATCATCTCGGGCGGCATCGCCGAGCGCGCGAAGTTCTATCCGCAGATGGTGGCCACGGCGCTGCTGGTCGGCTTCGTCTACCCGTTCTTCGAGGGTATCGCCTGGAACAACCGCTTCGGCTTCCAGGCCGCGCTGGAAGCGGCATTCGGCGCGCCGTTCCACGACTTCGCCGGATCGATCGTCGTGCATGCCGTGGGCGGCTGGGCGGCGCTGCCGGCCGTGCTGCTGCTGGGCGCGCGCCGGGGGCGCTACGGCAGGGATGGCCGCATCTCCGCGCATCCGCCGTCGAACATTCCCTTCCTGGCGCTCGGTGCATGGATCCTCGCCGTGGGCTGGTTCGGCTTCAACGTGATGAGCGCGCAAACGCTGGACAAGATCAACGGCCTGGTCGCCGTCAATTCGCTGATGGCGCTGGCGGGCGGCACGCTGGCCGCGCTGGTGCTCGGCAAGAACGACCCCGGCTTCGTCCATAATGGCCCGCTGGCGGGCCTGGTGGCCGTGTGCGCCGGTTCGGACCTGATGCATCCGCTTGGCGCGCTGGCGACCGGCGCGGTGGCCGGTGCGATCTTCGTCGTGATGTTCACGCTGGCGCAGAACCGCTGGAAGATCGACGACGTGCTGGGCGTGTGGCCGCTGCACGGCCTGTGCGGCGCCTGGGGCGGCATCGCGGCCGGCATCTTCGGCAGCCATGCGCTGGGCGGGCTGGGCGGCGTATCGATGATGTCGCAGATTGCCGGCACGCTGCTGGGCATCGCCATCGCCACGGCCGGCGGCGCGCTGGTGTACGGCGTGCTGAAGGCCACCATGGGCCTGCGGCTCGACCCGGAGCAGGAATTCGACGGCGCCGACCTGTCGATCCATAAGATCAGCGCCACGCCGGAACGGGAAACCATCGCCGGGTGATGCCGACCACCGTGGCGTATCGGCCACGCGCCCGCGGTATGTTCTGAACGTACCGCACGGCACGTGGCAGGTACATTACGCAACATATCCGAGCTTGCAAATAAGAATCATTCGCATTAGGATGGTGGTCTTCGCCAGCCACCTGTTCCGGACCGGGAGCCAGCTTCAACTGACTCTCTCACTGGAACACCATGGATGCACTTATCGCGCGCCGGCGCCTGCTGCCGGCCCTGTTGATGTCCGCGCTGGCGCCGCTGGCGCAGGCGCAATCGACCTCCGCCCTCGGCGAAATCACCGTTACCGCGCAGCGCGACGCGGCGGCCAGGGCCGGCACCACCACGGCCGTCACGGCCGACGACCTGGCGCGCCAGGCGGCGCAGAACATGCAGAACATCGCCCGCTACGCCCCGCTGGTCAACGTGCCGAACGCGGCGAGCGGTTCGGGCAGCGTGTGGGACAGCAGCGGCAACACGGGCTTCAACATCCGCGGCATCGAAGGCAACCGCGTCAGCATGGACCTGGACGGCATCGCGCTGCCCGATGCCGCGCCGAAGCCGGATGGCTCCAGCCTGAACAGCTTCGGCATCGGCCGCGACTACTTCGACCCGGAGACGTTCCGCGAAGTGAACATCGCATCCGGGACTACCGGCGCCGGCCCCGCCACGCCGGGCCTGGGCGGCTCGGTGCAGTTCGTCACCAGGGCGCCGGAGGATTACCTGAACGCCGACCGCCCCGTCTACGCCGACTACAAGTTCGGCTACGACGGCTCGAACAACATGCGCATGCATGCGCTGACCGGGGCGGCGCAGGCCGGCGGCCTGCAATTGCTAACGGTGTTCGTGCATCGCGACGGCAAGGAATATGAATCCGCCGGCAGCGCCGTGGCCAACCCGGACGACTGGACGTCCGACGCGCTGCTGGCCAAGATCGCGTGGTCGCCGCTGGCCGGCCACAAGCTGACCGCCACGGTCGACGCCTACCAGGCCAGCCATACCCGCGCCTACATCAACAAGACCAGCACGCTGTACCCGGAAGGCGTCGACCAGCAATCCGACACGCGCCGCAGCCGCTTCTCGCTCGATCATGCATTCGCCGGCAAGGCGGCATTGTTCGACAAGCTCGAATCGCGCATTTACGCGCAGAACTCGGAAGTCGACGACCAGACGACCGGCCCCTACGTGTCCGGCGGCCAGCGCTACTTCCGCACGATCGAGACGGGCTACTTCAACAAGAGCCGCGGCCTGGCCAGCAACGCCGTCAAGGAGCTTGGCGCGCACCGGCTGTCCTATGGCATCAGCGCGGAAGACACCGAAACGCGCCGCCCGTGGCGCGAGGACCGCACCGTGCTCGCCACCGGCGCCCACCAGATCACCAGCAAGAACCGGATGGTGGACACGGACACCACGAAGCTGGCGGCCTTCGCCAGCGCCGACCTGGCGCTGGCCGACGGCCTGACGCTGACGCCGGGCCTGCGCTACGACTGGCGCGAGATGAAGCCGGAGAACATCGAAGACTACGTGGTGGCCGTGCCAGCGGCGCGCGAGGAGCTGCGCAAGCGGAAGGACGACTACTTCACGCCGAGCCTGGAGCTGGCGTGGAAATTCCGTCCCGAGCTGATGGCCTACGCGAAATACACGCGCGGCACGCGCCTGCCCACCGCGGCGGAACTGACCGGCACCTATGACTCGTTCAGCTACACCGCTGCCGGCAACGGCTACGCGGTGCTCGGCAACGCCGACGTGAAAAAGGAAACCAGCAACGCGTTCGAGCTGGGCCTGAAGGGGCACCCGGCGCGCGGCGTGACGATGGATGCGGCGGTGTTCCACACGAAGTACAGGAACTTCATCGAATACGCCACGCAGCCGGCCGACCCGGTCAATTATCCGACCATCACGCAGGGCCTGTTCCGGCCCGAGAACGTGGGCGACGCGAAGACCTGGGGCGCGGAAATCTCAGGCAGCTTCGCGCTGGGCGAATGGAACGCGGCGCTGAACGGCGCCAGCGTGACCGTGGGTGCCGGCGTGCAGCACAGCAAGGCGCGCAACACCGAGACGGGTGCCGAAGGCGAACTGGCCTCGACCTTGCCGCGCAAGATCAGCACCACGTTCGCATGGGATGATCCGGCCAAGCGGGGCGGGGCGACGCTGTCCATCTTCAACGTGCGCGGCAAGCAGGCCGAGCCCGACGTGATCTCGAACGTGACCACCGCACGCTTCGCCGTGCCCGGCGCCACGGTGGCCGACCTGACCGCCTACTGGAACATCGGCAAGCATGCCGCCATCACGGCCGGCATCTACAACCTGACCGACAAGAAATACTGGGATTACGCATCGTCGCGCAGCCTTGCCGCCGGCACCACGGCCGCGACGCTGGCCGATATCGAACGCCAGGCGCGTCCGGGCCGCTACGGCGCCGTGACGCTCAAAGTAATTTACTGAGGAGAAAAGCATGAAAACCCACCGTCGTTACCTTCGCCTGCTGGCCCTGTCCGGCGCTCTCGTTCTTGCCACGGGCGCGGGCCACGCCCACGCCGCCACGCTGGCCGAACGCTGGAACGCGCTGCGCACCGAGCAGCCCAAGCTCGGCATCCGCGACGCCGCGAAACAACTGAACGTCTCCGAGGCCGAACTGCTGGCGACCGGCATCGGCAATACCGTCACGCGCCTGGCCGACACCAGCAACGCGCCGCGCGAAATCATGCGCCGCGCGCTGGACCTGGGCAAGGTGATGGGGCTGACGCGCAACGAGAACGGCGTCATCGAAGTCGCGGGCGTCGCCACGCGCATTGCCAAGCAAGGGGATGAAGGCGCCAGGGATGCGGAAAAGGAAGCGCGCGAACTGAACATCGCCGGCGGCTACCTGGGCGGCCCGATCGACCTGCGCTTCCACTTCGCGAAATGGAAGCATGCGTTCGCCGTGGTCCAGCCGGGCAGGGACGGCGCCGTGTCGCGCAGCCTGCAGTTCTTCGACGAGAACGGCAATGCCGTGCACAAGGTCTACCTGAAGGACGACAGCAAGATCGCCGTGTTCGACAAGCTGGTGGCCGACTTCCGCCATCCGCAGCAGGACGGCAAGCTGGCCATCGCGGCGGCCCCTCTGAAAGCGGCCGACACGCCGGACGCTTCGGTGGACGTCAAGGAATTCCAGCAGGCCTGGAAAGAGATGTCGGACGTGCACCAGTTCAACCGCATCGTTTCCGAGTTCAAGCTGTCGCGCGAACAGGCCCTGCGCCTCGCCCCGGCCGGCGCCGTGCAGAAGGTAACGCCGCAGGCCGTGCGCCAGCTGCTGGAACAGGCTGCCGCGAAACAGGTGCCGATCATGGCGTTCGTCGGCAACGGCGGCGTCACGCAGATCTACAGCGGCAAGATCGGCAAGGTGCAGGAAACGGCCGGCTACTTCAACGTGCTGGACCCCGACTTCAACCTGCACCTGCGCGACAAGGCATTCAGGGCAGGCTATGTGCTGCAGCGCGCCGGCGTGACATCGGTGGAGTTCTACGACGACAAGGGCGAGCTGGTGGTCACGTTCTTCGGCGTGCGCGAGCGGGGCAAGCCGCAGCCGCAGCCGTGGCTGGACCTGGCGGCCGCGTTGCCGAAGGGTTGACGACCAAGGCCCGCAGCGGATGAACGCTGGTGTCGGACACCGGTTTTCGTCCGCAATGGCCCCGGCCGCTGAAGTCGGGTTGCCTCGACCGCAGCGATCCGCAGGCTACCGGGGAATCAGCTTCTCCCGCTTCAACCGCTCGAACAGATCGAAGAACGCCTCCGGCGTGCCCTGGTAGTCGAGGAATCCGGCCTGGCGGCTCTTCGTCATGTCGGTGATGACTTCCATGGGCCGGCCCAGGTCGGCGTCGGTATGCCACCAGGAGGCCAGGCGCGTCACGTCCGCTTCGGCAAGCCCGTGCTGTCCGGCGATCTCGCGCCACAACGCCGGCGCGTCGTTCATCCGTGCTTCCAGCGGGCTGATCTCATCCGGTAGCGGCGCGGCCTCGATGCCGAAGTAATCGGCCAGTTTCGGCCACAGCCACTGCCAGCGGAACACGTCGCCGTTGACGACGTTGAAGTCTTCGTTCTCGCCCGCGGCATTGGTCGATGCCCATTCCAGGTGCCGCGCCAGCAGGCGTGCATCCGTCACGTCCACCAGGCCCGACCATTGCTGCCGGCTGCCGGGGAACACGAAAGGCTGGCCGGTATGCTTGCACAGCGTGGCATACACGGCGAGCGTCTGGCCCATGTTCATCGCGTTGCCGACCGCGAAGCCGACGATCGTGTGCGGCCGGTGCACGCTCCAGGTAAAGCCGAACTCCTTCGCGGCGTCGAACAGGCGGTCTTCCTGTTCATAGTAGAAATTCGGCACATCCTGGCGGCCCTGTTCCTCGCGGAACGGCGTGACCGGCACCGCGCCCTTGCCATAGGCGTCGAACGGGCCGAGATAGTGCTTCAGGCCCGTCACGAGCGCCACGTGGCGCACCGAACCGGCCGGGCCGACGGCGTCGAGCACGTTCTTGACCATCGCGCCGTTGACGCGGATGTTTTCCTCTTCGCTGGCCTGCCGCGACCATGCGGTAATGAAGACATGGCTGGGGTCCACGCCGGCCAGTGCCTGCGCCACGTCGGGCGACGTGAGGTCGGCGCTGATCTGCCGTACGCCCGGCACGCCCGGTGTACGGCCGCGCGATACGCCGTGCACTTCCCAGCCCTGGGCCAGCAGCCGCTCGGCCAGCGCGCTGCCGACGACGCCGCTGCCGCCGATGATGAGTGCCTTGTTGGTCATGCTTTACTCCCGTTGGACAAAGCAGGACTGTAACGTAAACGGCGGCGCACGCAGGAACGGTGCGCCGCCGCTGCAACGGCAGAGCGTTACAGGCCGGCGACGGCTTTCACGCCCAGTCCGGGGTCATCGGTGAAGAACCCGTCCAGCCCCAGTTCCAGGTAGCGCCGCATCTCGGCGATCGAGCCCGCCTCGTTGCGCGCGTGCTCGCCGCCGCCGTCGCGGAAGTCGGCGGCGATGAAGCGGTTCTCGGGGCGGAAGGTCCAGGTTTCCAGCCGCAGGCCGGCCGCGCGCGCATCGGCCGCGATCGACGTGGGTGCATCGAGCATGCCGTTCTTCTTCAACGGGATCAGGGCGCGCGTGGGCGGCGAGAACACGTCGGCATACTGGGCGATGGTGCGCAGGCCGGCCGGCGTGGCCATCTCCGCATAGGTGAGGGCGCCGCCGTCGGCTGCCACGTCGGCGGGCTTCACCGGGCCCACGCCGACCAGCTGCATCAGCCGCAGGTTGCTGCGCTTGCCCAGCTTCTCGCGCAGCATGCGCAGGTTGGCCACTTCGAACGACTGGATCTCGACCGGTGCGCGGCGTGTGTATTCGTGCGCGGCCAGCGTGGCGATGAAGCGCTCTTCCAGCGGCAGGCCGGCGCGGGCGAAGTAGGTGGAATGCTTCAGCTCCGGCACCAGGCCGATCACGCGGCCGATCGTGGCCGATTGCGCGGCGACGAAATCGATCACTTCCTCGAAGGTCAGTACCTGGAACATGCCGTCGTACTTCGCGCTGCCGGGACGCGACTGCGGGATGCGTTCGATCGCGCGCAGCGTCTTCAGTTCGGCCAGCGTGAAGTCGTCGACGAACCAGCCTTCGTGGGTTTCGCCGTCGATCGTCCTGCGCACGCGGCGGCCGGCGAATTCCGGGCGTCGCGTCACGTCGGTGGTCTCGGAAAGGAAGGCTTCGTGGCGCGCGACCAGCACGCCGTCCTTTGTCGATACCAGATCCGGCTCGACGAAATCGGCACCGTCCGCGATCGCCTTGGCGTAGGCCGCCAGCGTGTGTTCGGGCCGCAGCGCCGAGGCGCCGCGGTGCGCGAATACCAGCGGTTTGACGGCGGTGCCGGCGGCGTGCGCGTGCGGCAGCAATGAACCGGCCAATGCCGCGCCGGCGGTGGCGGCGCCGGCGGCGATGAAGCCGCGGCGCGACAGGAAACGCTTGCTGGTCATGTCCACCTTCATTTGAAATCCGCCATCACGGTGAGGAAGGCCTGGCGGGGCGCGATCGGGAAGGTATTGTACGTTTTGTCGGCGGCGCCGACGACCACGTTCAGATCGCCCTGGCGGTCGGCCAGGTTGGTCACGTTGACGCGGTAGCGCGCATTCTTCACCCAGCCGCCGTCGAGGAACGGCAGCTTGCCCGAGACGCCGAGACCCATCAGGAAGTAGCTGCTGACCGCCAGGTCGTTGGTATAGGTTGCCTGGCGCTTGCCCACGTAGTCGCCGGTCAGCTGGAACTCGGTGCCGGCCAGGGTCAGGGAGGCCACGAACTTGTTCATCCATTCCGGGCTGCCGGGGATTTTCTTACCGGCCGTCGGCACGGTGGCGGAGCCGTTCAGGTAGTTGTCGTCGTATTTCGAGCGGTTGTACGAGATGGCGTCGTAGAACGAGAACGTGCGGCCGAAATGGAACGTGCCGGACATGTCGATGCCGTCGGTCTTCACGTTGCCAACGTTGGCCAGCACCGGGTTGCCGCCGATGATCGACGAGATCACCGGGGTAGGGCTGATCGTCAGCAGGCGGTCCTTGAAGTTAACGTGGTAGAGGTTGACCTGGCCGTCGAAGCCGGTCAGGGGGCCGGCGTTCAGCGAGCGGCTGGTGCGCAGGCCCGCTTCGAACGTGACCGACGTTTCCGGCTTCGCGGTGGCCTTGAACAGGTCGAACGCGGACTGGCTCGCCAGGCTCCACGGCGACGCGCCGCCGCCGCCGTAGGTGACGAACTGGCGCATGTTCTTCTGCACGTTGACGAAGGCCTGGTCGTTCGCCGTGATGTCCCAGCGCGCGCCCAGCTGCGGCAGGAACCATTTCTTCGTATCGATATCGCCTTCCGGCAGCGCGGTGGAGCCGCCGGCGATGGCACCCCGTTTCGGCTGCACCGGCATCATGCCGCGCGCGAACTGCAGGCTGGATTTGAAGCCGCCCTGCAGTACCAGGTCGGGACGGACGCGCCATTCGTCCTGCAGATGCAGCTGCACCACCTTGTTGTCGATCTCGCTGCCGTACTGGGTGATCAGCGGATTTTCCGGGCGGTCGTAGGGCGAGCTGGGATTGTTCACGTCCAGCGCATACCAGCGGCGGTAGGCTTGCGATTCGTTCTTCTCGAACCACAGGCCGCCCTGGATGGTGTGATCGCCGATCTCGCTGCGCAAGGTGGACAGCCAGCCGGTGCGGTTGATCTGGTACTCGGTGGTGCGCGTGGCGTAGCCGGAATTGCCGAACACTTGTTTCAGGTTCTGGTTCGGGTAGTAGACGGCGAACAGCGCGGGCAGGCCGGCCACGCCGATCGGGCCGGCGACGACGCCCACGCCGTCGTCGTAATGGTAGTAGACCTGGTTCGACCAGGTGGTGTTGTCCGAGATGTTCCAGTCGTACTTCACGTAGCCGAGATAGTCCTCGCGCTGCGCGTCGCTGTAGTAGTTGCGGTAGTTGTTGCCGTCGGCGGCCGGCGTGGCGCCGGCGGGCGACAGGTAGTTCAGCGCGGCCTGGAAATCCGGATACAGGAACGGGCGGGTGTACGGCTGCCATTTCTCCGTGGCCGAGCGCACGGTGCTGTCCTCGTTCGGCTCGATCTTGTCGCTGTAGTTGAAGAAAACGGTCAGGCGGCCGGTGGCGTTGTCGTTGACGAACTTGGCGTTGACCTGGTCGCCGCCCTGGCGGCCGTGGAAGTCCCAGGCGCGCGCTTCGTGGTGCATCGCGGAGACATAGACGCTGGCATCGCCCATTTTTCCCGAATCGTAGCGCAGGAAGGTGCGCGACGTGTCGTGGCTGCCCAGGGTCTGCTGCACGGCGAAATTACGCTCGGCCAGCGGGTCCGACGAGAACGTTTCAATGGTGCCGCCCAGGTTGCTGGTGGACGCGGTGGCCAGGTCGCCGGCGCCGGACGACAGCACGACGCCGCGCACGTTTTCCGAGATCACGGCGCGCTGCGGCGACAGGCCGTTGTAGTTGCCGTACTGCTGGTCGCCCAGCGGCACGCCATCCATCGTGTAGCCCAGCTGCTGGCCGGAGAAGCCGTGCACGAACAGCGACAGGTTCTGCTCGTTGTTGCCCCACGGGTCGGCGGTCTGGAAGCTGACGCCCGGCAGCGTCTGCAGCGCCTTCAGCGGGTTGGTGCCTGGCAGGATCTTCTGGATCTCATCCTGCTTCAGCGCCACCGACGATCGCGTGCGGCGCGTGGCCACTTCCACCGTCGCCATCGGGCCGGCCGCCACCGCCGCCGCCTCGCTGCCCGCATCCGCCGCGCTCGCCACCGCGCCGCTTTCCATCGCCGCCACCGCCGTCGCCACCTGTTGTGCCATCGCCAGCGGTGCCAGCGCCAGGCTCGCCACCATGGCGGCCTTGATCTGCTTCTTCATCGTTAACCCGTCGTCAAGTTGGTAGGAAATACAACGACGCGGAGCGTAGCGGGGCGATGTGACGGCGTGATGACGGCCGTGAAACAATGTTGCCTGAGTTCGGGGTCAGACCCCGGTTTCAGGAAATGTTTCTCAAATTCGGGGTCAGACCCTGGTTTCAGGAAACATTCGCTCAACAAAAAGCCCGCGGAAGGCGGGCTTGGGGAGGGGGCTTACTGCTTGACTTCCGGCGGGTGGATCAGCGCTTCGGCGGGGGCGTCGCTGGCGAACAGCTGGGCGCAGTCGACAGCGTCGTATTCATAGTGCTTGCCGCAGAAGTCGCAGTTGATGCCCAGCTTGCCCTGGTCGGCCAGTGCTTCCTCGACTTCGGCCTGGCCCAGCATCTTGAGCATGTTGCCGACCTTGTCGCGGGTGCAGCTGCAATGGAACGACGGGTGCACCGGGTCGAACACGCGGATCGTCTCTTCCCAGAACAGGCGCTTTTGCAGCACGTCGATTTCGGTGGACAGCAGTTCCTCTTCCTTCAGCGTGCGGCCCAGCATCACGGCGCGGTTCCACGTCTCCAATGCTTCTTCCGGGCTGACGGGATTCGCTTCGGCCTTGCCGCCGTGCAGCGGCAGCTTTTGCAGCAGCAGCCCGCGGGCCACCTCGTCATTGGCGGCCAGCCACAGCTGCGTATCGAGCTGTTCGGAGCGCAGCATGTAATGTTCGATGACGGTGGCCACGTCGTCGCCGTCCAGCGGCACGACGCCCTGGTAAGGCTGCTGGCCCGGCATCTTCTCGGCCGGGTCGAGCGTGATCACGAAACGGCCGCGGCCGGTCTGGTTCAGCAGCGCCGTCAGGCCCGCATCGTCGGCGATCGGCGTGTCGTCGACCAGTTTCGCAGTGGCGCGCAGGCGCAGTTCCGAATCGCATTCGACGACCAGCAGGCGCACCGGGCCGTCGCCGTGGATCTGCATCACGATCGAACCGTTGAACTTCAGGTTGGCCGACAGCAGCGCGGCGGCCGATACCATCTGACCCAGCAGCCGCTTGACGGCCAGCGGGTAACCGTGGCGGGCCTGGATCTCGCGCCATGTGGCCGAGATGTCGACCAGCTCGCCCCGCACGGCGGCGTTGTCGAAAATGAATTTTTGCAGCGTATCCTGGGTCATGCGTTATCCAATCTTTTTCAAATTTGTCTTGAACAGCTGCGCGCGCTGCACATAGCTGTCGGCACTGCCTTTCAGCCGCGCCACGTCGTCCGCCGTCAGCTCGCGCACGGCCTTGGCCGGCGAACCGATGATCAGGACATTGTCCGGAAATTCCTTGCCCTCGGTAACCAGCGCCCCCGCACCCACCAGGCAGCCCTTGCCGATCTTCGCGCCATTCAGGATCACCGCCTGGATGCCGACCAGCGCACCGTCGCCGATCGTGCAGCCATGCAGCATGGCCTGGTGGCCGATTGTCACGTCGCGTCCGATTGTCAGCGGGTAGCCCGGGTCGGTGTGCATCACCGTGCCTTCCTGCACATTGCTGTTTTCACCAATCGTGATGCGCTCGTTGTCGCCGCGCAGCGTGGCGCCGAACCACACCGAGCTGTTCGGCTGCAGCGTCACCTTGCCGATTAGCGTGGCACTGTCGGCCACGAAAGCGGTGGCGTCGATTTCGGGCGCATCGGTGCCCAGCTGGTAAATCGTCATGGGGGCCTTGTCCGGGGAAAATATTGGCGACATTTTACGCCCTTGCGCCCCGGCATTCGCCTCATGCAGGCTCGCGGGCCTAATTAGAACGATCGTGCTAAAGTATGGCGCCTGGATGCATACTTTCCCATGCGCACTTTCCCAAAAGGAAGCTCCGCATATTGCGACGCCGTTTCTTATTTCAAGACCAGCTCATTTAGACCGACCCATGACACCATCCCGTTCCGACTTCCTCACCGTGCGGGGCCTGCGCACCCATGTACGCCACTGGGGCCGCGAAGGCGCCCCGAAGATCTTCATGCTGCACGGCTGGATGGATGTGGGCGCCTCGTTCCAGTTCGTGGTCGACCACCTGCGGGGCGACTGGCACGTGATCGCGCCGGACTGGCGCGGTTTCGGCCTCACGGAGCGCGCCGGCACCGACACCTACTGGTTCCCCGACTATCTCGCCGACCTGGATGCGCTGCTGCGGCACTACCAGCCGGAAGGGCAGGTAAACCTGGTCGGCCATAGCATGGGCGGCAATATCGCCGGCATCTACGCCGGCGTGCGGCCGGAACGGATTCGCCGCTTCGTCAACCTGGAAGGCTTCGGACTGACGGGCGCCACGCCGGAAGATGCGCCGAAGCGCTATGCGAAGTGGCTCGACGAACTGCTCGATCCGCCCGTGATGAAGGCTTACCCCACGCAGGAAGCGGTGGCGGCCCGCCTGCAGAAGACCAATCCGCGCCTGACCGACGAGCGCGCCGCATTCCTGGTGCGGCACTGGTCCGCGCAAAACGGGGCCGGCGAATGGGAAATCCTCGGCGACCCGGTGCACAAGCAGGCCAGCCCGCTGCCGTACCATGCCGAGGACATCATGGCCTGCTGGCGCCGGATTACGGCGCCAGTGCTGTGGGTGGAGGCGGCGGACACCAATATGTGGCTGTGGCTGGGCGGTCCGGAAGAAGGGCGGCGCGAGGTCGACCGCCGGATGGCCAACATTGCCGATGTGACGCCGAAGATGATTCCGGATGCCGGTCACATGCTGCACCACGACCAGCCGGCGCTGCTGGCGGCGATGCTGGCGGAATTCCTTGCCTGAGCGCCGCCCGGGACCCGCATGATGCTTCGCGTAATTGGCGCACATGATGGGCGCACATAAGTGAGCCGCCGGCACGCGGAGCGGCCGGCGGCGGTACAATGACAGTTCATCACCCGAACCGAACCGCCCCATGCTGAAAGTCGACCTGCACTGCCATTCCAACGTTTCCGACGGCGTCCTGACGCCGGCCGCCGTGGCGCGCCATGCGCGCCAGGCCGGGGTGGACGCGTGGGCACTGACCGACCACGACGAAGTGGGCGGCATTGCCGCCGCGCGCGCGGCCGCGGCAGGGCTGGGCATGAAATTCGTGGCCGGCGTGGAAATCTCGATCACGTGGAGCGGCGAAACGGTGCACATCGTGGGTTTGAACATCGACGAGAACGATGCGGCGCTGGTGCGCGGCCTCGCCGCCACGCGCGAAGGCCGCGATGCGCGCGGCCGCGAGATCGGCGAGCAGCTGGCCAAGGCCGGCATCCCGGGCGCCTACGAAGGCGCGCTGGAATTCGTCGACAACCCGGCGCTGATGTCGCGTACCCACTTCGCCCGCTACCTGGTGCAGCAGGGCTATTGCGCCAACACGCCGGAAGTGTTCCGCAAGTACCTGTCCGAAGGCAAGCCGGGCTATGTTCCCCACCGCTGGGCCAGCCTCGAAGAGGCCGTGGGCTGGATCAGCGGCGCCGGCGGCGTTGCCGTCATCGCCCACCCGGGCCGCTACCGCTTCTCGCAACTGCAGCAGGGCGTGCTGTTCGACCAGTTCAAGGAACTGGGCGGCACCGCCATCGAAGTGGTGACCGGCAGCCACACGCCGGACCAGTACCCCGTCTATGCGCAGCTGGCCAATGCCTATGGCTTCCTGGCTTCGCGCGGCACCGATTTCCATGCGCCGGGCGAGGCGCGGGTGGACTTCGCCGCGCTGCCGCCGCTGCCCGCCAGCGTGACGCCGGTCTGGCACGACTGGTTCTGAAGCCGTTCCCCCGGCGCCAGCCGCGCCGAAGTACGCCATCGGCGCCAACTGCGCCGAAATACCCCGTCGGCGCCGGCCGTGCCGACATACCCCCGTCGGCGCCGGCCGCCTCGAAATACTCTTGTAATTCCTGTCCTGTAACCTTATCTGAGCCGCGGATCATCTTGTCCGGAGAACTGATACATGAAACGCATAGTCCTGTTTATCGCCACCAACCTCGCCGTGATGTTGGTGTTGTCCATCGTGCTGTCGCTGCTCGGCATCGGCCGTCCCGGAGCCGGCGGGCAGCTGGAGATGGGCGGGCTGCTGGCGTTTTCGCTGGTGGTCGGCTTCACCGGTTCGATCATTTCGCTGCTCATTTCCAAGCCGATGGCCAAATGGACCACCGGCGCGCGGGTGATCGACACGCCGCAGAATTCCACAGAGCAGTGGCTGGTTTCCACCGTTCAGGGCCTGGCGCAGCGCGCCGGCATCGGCATGCCCGAAGTGGCGGTGTATGACGGCGAACCGAACGCCTTCGCCACCGGCGCGTTCAAGAATTCCGCACTGGTGGCGGTCTCCACCGGCCTGCTGCAATCGATGAACCGCGAGGAAGTGGAAGCGGTGCTGGGCCACGAGGTGGCGCACATCGCCAACGGCGACATGGTCACGCTCACGCTGATCCAGGGCGTGGTCAACACGTTCGTGGTGTTTTTCGCGCGCATCGTCGGCTTCTTCGTCGACAAGGTATTGCTGCGCAACGAGGAGCGCCGCGGCCCCGGCTACATGATCACCGTGTTCGTCTGCGAGATCATCTTCGGCCTGCTGGCATCGATCATCGTGGCCTGGTTCTCCCGCCAGCGCGAATTCCGTGCCGACGCCGGCTCGGCGCGCCTGCTGGGCAGCACCGCGCCGATGCAGAATGCGCTGGCCCGCCTGGGCGGCATGGAGCCGGGCGCGCTGCCGCAGAACATGGCCGCTTCCGGCATTTCCGGCGGCGGCGGCTGGTCCGCGCTGTTCTCCACCCATCCGCCGTTCGAGGAACGTATCGCGGCATTGCAGGCACTCAGGTAACCAAGGTCAAACAAGGCATGAGCCAATACTTCGAGATCCACCCCGTCAACCCGCAAGGCCGCCTGATCAAGCAGGCGGCCCAGATCCTCCACGGCGGCGGTGTCATCGCCGTGCCCACCGATTCCTGCTACGCGCTGGTCTGCCACCTGGACGACAAGGCGGCCGTCGAGCGCCTGCGCCGCATCCGGGGCGTCGATGAAAAGCACCACCTGGCACTGCTGTGCCGCGACCTGTCCGAGATCGGCGTGTATGCGCGGGTGGACAACAAGCAGTTCCGGCTGCTGAAGGCCGCCACGCCGGGGCCGTTTACGTTCATCCTGGAAGCCACGCGCGAAGTACCGCGCCGGCTGTCGCACCCGTCCCGCAAGACCATCGGCCTGCGCGTGCCGGAAACGCCGATCGTCGAGGCGCTGATGGCCGAACTGGGGCAGCCGCTGATTTCGTCGACGCTGATCCTGCCCGGCGAAACGGAACCGCTGAACGACCCGGAAGAGATCAATGCCCGCATCGGCAAGCAGCTCGACCTGATCGTCGATGGCGGCGCCTGCAGCATGGAAATGACCACCGTGGTCGACCTGACCGGCAGCGAACCGGAACTGATCCGCCTGGGCCGGGGCGACCCCGCGGTGGTCGGACTGTGAGCGGGGCTCATAAGCCCGCCATAAAGATTGGCCTGTAGAGTCGGTCCGGCATCGCGGACCGGCCGGATAGCGGCAGGCCTTTTCCTATCTTTACTTTTCCCCCTCCTTTGCCCCGCCAGGCCGGTCTTGCCGGTCTGGTAAAATTTTGCCCATGAGTGAATTCAGTCAAGCCATCCAGACCGTCGCCGTGTATGCGATTCCCGTCCTGTTCGCGATTTCGCTGCACGAGGCGGCCCATGGCTACGTGGCCCGCTACTTCGGCGATCCCACCGCGCACCAGATGGGGCGCCTGTCGGTCAACCCCACGCGCCACATCGACCCGTTCGGCACCATCATCCTGCCGCTGGTCCTGTACCTGACGATCCACATGCCGTTCGGCTACGCCAAGCCGGTGCCGGTCGACTATAGCCGCCTGCGCAACCCGAAGAAACAGATGGGCTTCGTGGCCGCCGCCGGCCCGATGGCGAACCTGGCGATGGGCCTGGGGTGGATAATATGGCTGGTACTGATGCGCGGCATGGGCATCGCCGAGCCGTTCCTGGTCAAGATGGCCATCGCCGGCATCAATGTCAATGCGATCATGTGCGTGTTCAACCTGCTGCCGATCCCGCCGCTCGATGGCGGCCGTATCCTGACGGCGCTGCTGCCGAACGGACTGGCGCGCCGCTATGCCCGCATCGAACAGTACACGCCGTGGATCTTCATCGGCCTGCTGGTGGCGATGTACTTCAACCTGCTGACGCCGCTGCTGTCTGCCATGGTTGGCATCTTCATCAAGCTGTTGTGGCTGCTGGTGCTGCCGTTGCAACTGCTGCTCAACAGTTGACATGTATCCGGACCGTGTCGTTTCGGGCATGCGCCCGACAGGCAGCATGCACCTCGGTCATTACCACGGTGCATTGAAGAGCTGGCTGGCGCTGCAGGCGGAGCGGCCCTGCCTGTTCTTCGTGGCCGACTGGCATGCGCTGACCACGCATTACGATGACCCGGCCATTATCGAAAAATTCACCTGGGACATGCTGGTCGACTGGCTGGCCGCCGGCGTCGATCCCACCCAGGCCACGATGTTCATCCAGTCGCGCGTGCCCGAGCATGCCGAACTGCACCTGCTGCTGTCGATGGCCACGCCGCTTGGCTGGCTCGAGAGGGTGCCCACCTACAGGGACGGGATCGACAACCTGGCCAACCGCGACCTGGCCACCTATGGTTTCCTCGGCTACCCGCTGCTGCAGGCGGCCGATGTGCTGATCTACCGTGCCAGCGAAGTGCCGGTGGGCGAGGACCAGGTGCCGCACGTGGAAATGACGCGCGAGATCGCCCGGCGCTTCAATCACCTGTATGGCAAGGAAGCCGGCTTCGAGCAGAAGGCGCAGGACGCGGTGAAGCGGCTGGGCAGCAAGCGCGCCCGGCTCTATAACGAATTGCGCACGGCTTACCAGCAGGAAGGCGACGGCGACGCGCTGCAACAGGCGCGCGCCATGCTGGAGGATGCTGCCAGCCTGCCGATGATCGACCGGGAACGGCTGTTCGGCTACCTGGAGGGCAGCCGCAAGCTGATCCTCGTGGAGCCGCAGGCCCGGCTGACGGCCACCGCGCGGCTGCCCGGGCTCGATGGCCGCAAGATGTCGAAGAGTTACGGCAACGCGATCGCGCTGCGCGAGGACAAGGCGTCGGTGACGGCTAAAATCCGCAGGATGCCGACCGACCCGGCCCGCGTGCGCCGCACCGATCCGGGCGAACCGGCGCGCTGCCCGGTCTGGCAGTTCCATGTGGTATATACGGACACGGCCACGCGCGAATGGGCGGAAAAGGGCTGCCGCTCGGCCGGCATCGGCTGTATCGAATGCAAGCAGCCGGTGATCGACGCGATCCTGGCCGAGCAGGAGCCGATGCACGAGCGCGCGCAGGCTTACCTGGACGATCCGTCGCTGCTGCGCGCCATCGTGGCGGACGGCAACGAAGCGGCCCGCAAGCTCGCGCAGGAAACGATGCGCGACGTGCGCGAGGCCATGGGGCTCAGCCCCACCTGAAGTACGCGTGGGTAGGGCAGCGCCTGGGTTTTACCCCGTTTTAACCTGGTTTTACCCTTATCAAGTCATGTTGAAGGAACAGATGAACGATACGGTTTCCCCCTGGGTGCAACGTTTTGCACCATTGATCCCCGGCGGCGAGGTGCTCGATCTTGCCTGCGGCAACGGCCGCCATTCGCGTCACCTCGTCACGCTGGGCCATGCGGTGATCGCCGTCGATCGCCGTCCCGATGCGCTGGCGGCCACGGCCGGTCCCGGCATCGTCACCAGCGATATCGACCTGGAAGCGGCCGGTGCGCCATGGCCGTTCGGGCCGAACCGGTTTGCCGGCATCGTCGTCACCAATTACCTGCACCGGCCGCTGCTGGCGGACATGGTGGGCAGCCTGGCACCGAACGGCGTGCTCATCTATGAAACGTTCGCCGACGGCAACGCGGCATTCGGCAAGCCGTCGAATCCGGATTTCCTGCTGAAAGCCGGCGAACTGCTGGACCTGGCCCGGCAACAGGGCTTGCGTGTCATCGCGTTCGAGGATGGGATCGTTAATGGAGGCGGGCAACACGGTGGCCAACCGGGTGGCCAGCCGGGTGGGCGGGTAGAGAACCGGGCCATGGTGCAGCGGCTTTGCGCCGTCAAGGCAGAGTTCCCGCGCGAGGCCGCGCTGCTCGGCAGTACCGAGAGCTGATACCACCGCGAAATATCCCAAAGGCGTAGGCTATCGTCTACAATCGACGTTTTTAAACCTTTTAGCAATTGGTTCGAATATATGATTAAGGGCAGCATTGTTGCGATCGTTACCCCGATGCATGCGGATGGCAGTCTGGACTATGACAGCCTCGACCGCCTGGTCGACTGGCACATCGCCGAGGGTACGGACGGTATCGTCATCGTCGGCACGACGGGGGAATCGGCCACTGTTACCGTGGAAGAACATTGCGCGCTGATCAAAGCCTGTGTCGACCGCGTTGCCGGCCGTATCCCCGTGATCGCCGGCAGCGGCGGCAATTCGACAGCCGAAGCCATCGTGCTGACCCGCTATGCGAAGGAAGCCGGCGCGGATGCGACCCTGCAGGTGGTGCCTTACTACAACCGTCCCACGCAGGAAGGCATGTACCAGCACTTCAAGGCGATCGCCGAAGCGGTCGACCTGCCGGTGATCCTGTACAACGTGCCCGGCCGCACGGTGGCGGACCTGTCCAACGAGACCGTGCTGCGCCTGGCATCGATCGGCAACATCATCGGCATCAAGGATGCCACCGGCAACATCGGCCGCGGCCTGGACCTGCTGCGCCTGGTGCCGGCCGATTTCGCCGTGTTCTCCGGTGACGACCCGACCGCGATGGCACTGATGCTGGCCGGCGGCAAGGGCAATATCTCGGTGACCGCCAACGTGGCGCCGCGCGCGATGGCCGACATGTGCAGGGCCGCGATGGCCGGCGACATCGGCCACGCGATCGACATCAACAACAAGATTTTCCCCCTCCACCAGAAACTGTTCGTCGAGCCCAACCCGGTTCCCGTCAAATGGGCCCTGGCGGAAATGGGGCGGATGCCGGCCGGCCTGCGCCTGCCGCTCGTGCCGCTCGCGGCCGAATTCCACCCGGCCGTGCGTGGCGCGCTGGTCGAGGCCGGCGTGCTGGCATAAGTTCGCAGGCGGCGGCCACCGTGCCGCCGCCGCATTGCCGCCGCATCGCTGGCACCAATTGCTGCCATATCATCCCAGCCGGGTTCTTCAGCTTTAAATCCAGTTACCACATGACCAAGAAAGCTTCCCTCTCCCCGCAAAACGGCCTCGTGCTCGGCGTCCTGATGCTCAGCCTGACCGGCTGCGGCATGTTCGAATCCGTGGTCGGCAAGACCACGGTGGACTACAAATCGGCCAAGAAGGCGAGCACGCTGGACGTTCCGCCCGACCTGACGCAACTGCAGAAAGACAACCGTTACGCGCTGCCGGACAGCGGCAGCGGTGTCGCCACCGCCTCCGGTTATGCGGCGCAGCGTGCCGGCATGGCCGGCGCCGGTGCCGCCGCGGGTGTCGCGCCGGCCGCCGCCGGCGGCAACGAGGTGGCCACCGCCGGCAACGACAAGGTGCGCGTCGAGCGTGCCGGCAACCAGCGCTGGCTGGTCGTCAAGGTGTCGCCGGATGTGCTGTGGCCGCAGCTGAAGTCGTTCTGGGAAGAATCCGGCTTCACGCTGGCCCTCGACAACGCGACGGCCGGCGTGATGGAAACCGAGTGGAACGAGAACCGCGCGAAGATTCCGGAAGACATCATCCGCCGTACCATCGGCAAGGTGTTCGATTCGGCTTACTCGACCGGCGAGCGCGACAAGTTCCGCACCCGCGTCGAACGCAATGCCGACGGCACCAGCGAGATCTACATCAGCCACCGCGGAGCCGAGGAAATCGCCCAGGGCCCCGAGAAGGAGATCGTGACGTGGACGCCGCGGCCGTCCGACCCGAACCTGGAAGCGGTGTTCCTGGCGCGCCTGCTGACGAAGCTGGGCGGCACCGAGCAGACCGCCGCCCGCACCGCCGTCGACAACGCTATCGTGCAGCCGCTGCATGCCTTCCTGAAGGGCGAAGGCGCCGCCCGCCACGTGGAGACCGACGAAGGCTTCGACCGCTCGTGGCGCCGCGTGGGCCTGGCGCTGGACCGCGCCGGCTTCACCGTCGAGGACCGCGACCGCGTGCAGGGCATTTACTACGTGCGCTACGTGGCCGACCAGGTCGAGAAGAAGGGCTTCTTCGGCCGCCTGTTCAGCTGGGGCTCGTCGGATGCCGACAAGGAAGCGCAGCGCTACCGCATCGTCGTCAAGGCCGCCGAGACGGGCAACGCCAGCCATGTCACCGTGCAGACCAACAAGGGCGAGCCGGACGTGTCGCCGACCGGCGAAAAGATCCTGACGTTGCTGCAGGATGAACTGAAGTAAGCCGCATCGATCGATGCATGTGAAAACCGGCCGCTAGGCCGGTTTTTTTATTCCCCGTCCAGTTCGGCCAGCCACGCCTGGAAAAACGCCACGAAGGTCCTGGCCTTGCGCGACACATGCCGTCCCGGCGGGAACACGGCGAACGTGCCGCCCGAGGGCAGCGTCCAGTCCGGCAGCAGGCGCACCAGCGCGCCGCCGGCGAGATCGTCCTGCACGCTGTATCGGTGCAGGATCGATACCCCTGCGCCGTCCAGTACCAGCGAGCGCAGCGCGCTGGCGGAATCGGTGCGGATGCGCGACCGCAGCGCCACGGTGCGGTTTGCGCCATCCGGCCCTGTAAAGGTCCATTTCAGCGGCGCCGGCAGGCGCGTCAGGGCGATCCATTCCAGCGCCGCCAGGTCGTCCGGCATGCGCGGCGCCGCCGCGCGTGCGAGATAGCCGGGCGCAGCCACCACATATTGTTCGAGGCCGCTCAGCTTCACGGCCCGCAGCGACGAATCGCGCAGCCAGCCCATCCGGATCGCCACGTCGATGCCTTCGCCCACCAGGTCGGCAATATGGTCGCCCGTCTGCAGTTCGATTACCAGGGCAGGGTGCAGCGCGGCGAAACGGGCCAGTGCCGGCGCCACGTAGTCGGCGCCGAAATCGGTGGGCGCCGTCACGCGCAGGTTGCCGGTCAGCGCGGCCGCGGTCGCATGCACGTCGTCGACGGCAGCGCGCAGCTGCAGCAGCAGTGGAGCGCACTCGTCATGCAGTGCCCGGCCGGCCTCGGTGGCCACCACGCGGCGTGTCGTGCGCGTAAACAGCGTGGTGCCCAGCCGCGCTTCCAGCCGCGCCACTTCCAGGCTGACCTTGGCCGGTGCCACGCCCAGCCGCAGGGCAGCCCTGGCAAAGCCGCCCGCGTCGACCACCGCGGTGAAGACCACCAGGTCGTTGAGATCGATCTGCCCGGGAAGTGCCATTTGATTATTTAGAATTCCTGATGAATGAATTATGGCTTCGATCGTTTATCGCAGCAACGGAGGACGGCATCATGGCTGCATCATCAACGTCTCGACAAGGAAATAACATGAAAATCGCATTGATCGGTGCAACCGGCTATATCGGATCGGCCCTGCTGGCCGAGGCGTCCAGCCGCGGCCACGATGTGAAGGCCCTGGTATCGCGCCCGGAAAAAGTGCCGGCCCGGCCTGGCGTGCAGGCGGTACAGGCCGATGTGCAGGATCGCGATGCGCTGGCGGCGCTGCTTGTGGGTGCCGATGCCGTCATCAGCGCATTCAGCGGCCATGCGCAGCAGGATGTGCGCGGTTACTACCTGCGCGGGATCGAGTCGATCGTAGCCGCCACCAGGGCGGCCGGCGTGCCGCGCCTGCTGGTGGTGGGCGGCGCAGGCAGCCTCGACGTGGCGCCCGGGATGCAATTGCTCGATACGCCAGGGTTCCCGGCGCAGTGGAAGGCCACGGCCGAAGGGGCACGCGACGCGCTGCGCCTGCTGCGCGCTGAAAGCGAACTGGACTGGACGATGCTGAGCCCGGCGGCACACATCGAACCGGGTGCGCGCACCGGCACGTTCCGCCTGGGCACCGACACCTTGCTGGCCGATGCCGAAGGCAACAGCCGCATTTCGCTGGAAGACTTCGCGGTGGCGATGATCGACGAACTGGAGCAGCCGGCGCATTCGCGGGCGCGCTTTACCGTCGCGTACTGAAGCCGGGGCACACGCTTTTTCCCACGCCCAAAATAAAACCGCCCATGAAGGGCGGCCGCAAAAAACAAAACCGCCCGTGAAGGGCGGTTGTGCGGGATGCCGTCCGAAGACGGCAGTCGCGATGCCAATTACTTGGCAGCAGCAGCAGCCGAAGCGGCTTCCGAAGCAGCGGAAGCAGCGTTCGAAGCGGCCGAAGCAGCGTCGGTAGCAGCAGCCGAAGCAGCGGCAGCGTCAGCAGCAGCAGCGTCAGCAGCGGCTGGTGCGGTTGCGTCAGCAGCTGGAGCGGCGGCAGGAGCAGCAGCGTCAGCAGCAGGAGCGGTTGCTTCGGTTGCTGGAGCAACTGGCGCTTCTTCTTTTTTCGAGCAAGCAGCCAGGGCAACGGCCAGCAGGGAGGCGATCAGCAGGGATTTTTTCATTTGTTTTCCTTAATTAATTCACAAATTAACAATGTTGCGATGAATAATTACCGGTAATTATCGCTCACTAGGGCGCTTCGTGATCGTTCGGACCATGCATGGTCGATCCGACCATATGGAGCCCCAGACAACGGAAACTTCCTAACAGAATATTATAGCGAATTTAAATGAGTCGCAATAGCAACACAGACCACTATCGCAACTTTTTCGATCATACAATGTTGCTACCAAGTCTATATTTTTCATGCAAACCCACGCTTACCGGTACTTTTTCCATCGCAGCTCTCGACGCAGCCCAAGGTTGAACGCGCAACTCAATGCGCGACCCGGTATTGGGTTGCTTGTCAGAAACTGAAATTGAACCGATTTATGCCTGCCAACCCTTACAAACCAGTAAAGCTAGCTTGCAGGCCGGGTTGTGTTTCGGTCCAGATAGACTGAAAACGCTCGAGATGAAGTTTGGTTGACGAAGGCGCATTAAAAATTACTTCACCGCGGAAGTGATCGCTGTGAAAGCGGCGCAGCAGGTGGTGCCCGTCGCCGATGCAGAACGAATCGGTGAGGTGGTGCAGCGAGCGGTCGGTGATGCGGCATTCGATCAGGTGGCCGTAATCGCGCAGTAGGCGCAGGAAGCGAGGCGCATCCCGTTCCAGCCGGGCGTTGCTGTGCGCCACCAGTTGCAGGCGGCCGCCATGGCGGAAAAACTCGCGCAGCAGGACATCGTTGCGGATGCTGCCGAGCTCCCACCAGCCGAAGTCCGGGTCGAACAGCGCCAGCGACAGGCGCGCGCGGGACAGGCAATCATCCAGCCGGGCCTGGAAGCCGGCGCGGGTATCGAATGTGTGCCTGTCCATCGCCGCTCCTTGTCCTTGTTTGCTGCTTGTTCGCTGCTTATTTGCACGTCACTTGCCGGACAGTTCCAGCCAGCCGTCGGTGTACCAGGCAAACAGCGCGTCCATCACGTCCCCGGAGGCGGCGGCAACCGCGGCGCCGTCCAGCACCCGGTCGTTGGCCAGCGCTTCCAGCGCCGCCTTGTCGGCGCGGCCGATCGCGAACGATTCGCCATTGATGAAGACGTGCTTGCCGCGGTACAGCATCTGCGTCTTGCGCGACAGCCTGACGCCCCGTTTCGCCGCCGTCTGCGCGAAGCGCGCCGCGGTCAGCGGTTTTTCCGGGCCCACGAAGAACACATTGTGCTTGGGCTCGGACAGGTATTCGCCGAGGAAGATCGCGAAATCGTCTTCGGTGAACTGCATCTTGTTCAGCTCGTCCGCCAGCCGGCCCAGCATGTTCTTCGGGATTTCGGCCGGCTTGCCGGCCGGTTCCAGGTCCGGATCGGCGTAGCGGCCCGGCAGGTCGATCGAGTCGGCCATGAACTGCAGGAACGCTTCGCCCAGTTCCTGGTACGACGGCGAGCGGAAACCGATCGAATACGTCTGGCAGTCGCCGATCGCCACGCCGTCGTGCGCATAATGCGGCGGCAGGTACAGCATGTCGCCCGGCTCCAGCACGAATTCCTCGGCGGGCTTGAAATTGCTGAGGATTTTCAGCGGCAGGCCTTCGACCAGCGACAGGTCTTTTTGCGGGCCGATCTTCCAGCGGCGCTGCCCTTCGGCCTGGAGAAGGAATACGTCATACGAATCGAAGTGGGGGCCCACGCCGCCGCCGTCGGTGGCAAAACTGACCATCAGGTCGTCGAGCCGGGCATCGGGCACGAAGCGGAACTGGCGCAGCAGCGCGTCGGCCGCATCGTCCTGCAGGTTCAGGCCCTGCACCAGCATCGTCCACTCGCGCTGCGCGCGCGGCGGCAGTTCGTGCAGCGGCCCATGCTGCATGTTCCATTCGCCATCGGCCAGCGTGACGAGGCGCGATTCCACGTAATCCTTCGTGGCCAGGGCGGCGAGCTGATCGAACGGCAGCAACGGCTTGAAGCCCGGAATGGCCTGCCGGATCAACAGGGGTTTCTTGTGCCAGTAATCGCGCATGAACTGCGCGGGCGTGATGTCGCCGAGGAGGCGGAGCGGTGCGGATTTTTTCATACCATATTATAACAACCGGCATGGCGGCAAGGCCGCGCGGCTCCGGCCGGCCACGGAGTATAATCGGCGCCATTAGACCAGAAAGGATGCGAAATGAAGATCGCCAAGAACACCGTCGTGACCGTGCAATACAAATTGTCCGACGCCCAGAACAATTTGATCGAAGACGGCCGCCAGCCGATGGTGTACCTGCACGGCGGGTACGAAAACACCCTGCCGAAGATCGAGGAAGAGCTGGACGGCAAGGAAGTCGGTTACGCCAACACGATCCAGATCGAACCCGACGATGCGTTCGGCGATTACGACCCGAACCTGGTGAAGGTGGAGCCGCGCTCGCGCCTGCCGGAGCCGCTCGAAGTGGGCATGCAGTTCGAAGGCATGCCGGATGGCGACAACGACGAGGAAGCGATGATCTTCACCGTGACCGACATCGCCGAAGACAAGGTCGTGCTGGACGGGAACCATCCGCTGGCCGGCATGGCGCTGCGCTTCGACCTGAAAGTGCTGGAAGTGCGCGAAGCCACCGATGAGGAAATCGCCCACGAGCACGTGCACGGCGCACACGGCCACCACCACGGTGACGACGAGGACGACGAAGGCGACGAAGGCGACCAGTTCCGCACCCACCCGGTGCACTGATCCTTACTTCGCGGACGGCTTCGGCGGTTCGCTCTCCGCGGCGGGCTTCGGCTTGCCGCCATCGGGCAGCTTCGGCTGCCCGCTTTCATTCCTGGGCAGCTTCCGCTGTTCGTTATCGTTCCTGGGCGGTTTCCCCTGCACGCGCTGTTTTGCCTCGTCCGGGTGCAGCGTAAACAACTGTTCGCTCCCCGGCGCCACGCGCAGCACATGCCATTCGCCGCCCAGCGTCACGTGCCCCAGGTTGCCTTGCCATGTGACCGTGCCCGGTATCGGGTCGCCCTTGACCGGGGGCTCGCGGCTGGTATCGACCAGCAGCACCTTGCCCGCATATTTTCCGGCGAGCGTACGCGCCAGCCGGCGCGTTTCGGCGAAGCCGTCCTGCTTGCTGGAGAAGCCGGCCAGCAGCGAAAACCCCGGTTCGGCATGGATGCGCACGGCGCCGTTCGAGAACAGCACCAGTCCCTCCAGCTTGCGCCGCTTGGCCATGCCGAACAGCCGCTGCAGCCAGGCGCGGTTGGCGACCAGGCGGTCTTCGTATTCGCTGTTGCGGCCCGCCTCGGGCAGGAAATGGTTATTGGGGGAGGGAAGGTTGATGGTGGCGAACAGCACGCCGCCGCGCTCCCAGTACGCGTTTTCCGAATAACTGCGGAATTTCGTGATCGTCGATTGCCGGTTCAGGTCGAGCACCCGGCGGCCCAGCGCTTCCTGGCCGTCGTAGAAGATCTCGCGGATCCGGTTCAGCCGCTCGATCGCGTTCGAGCGGCCCGCCGAGTTGCGGCACGCGGTCCAGTCGTCGCCAGACAGCACGAGGATCAGCGGCCGGTCGGACCTGTTCAGCAGGGCCTTGCGCTGCAGGTACAGCTTGTCGGTGCAGGGTTCCGCCGCCGACTTGATGCCGGTGGCAATCACGAACGCCGGTTTTTCCCGGTCGGCGCGGGCGAGCGTGCGTTGCAGGTCGTCGTCGCCGGAGTCCCCTGGAAAGGCATGGCCGATGATGGCGATGTCGAACGACTTTGCGTCCTCCGGCGCCGCCTGTGCCCCTTTCCCCCCTTCTGCCGCTTGTGACATCACCGGCGCCGCCGTGGCGAGCCGTGCACCCGGCAGGGCGCCCCCTGCCAGGGCGACGCCCAGCAGCAGGCAGGCCAGGCCGGCGCGCCGCTTCATGCCGGCGCGAGACGCTTCAGCTGGTACAGCCGGTCCAGCGCTTCGCGCGGCGACAACGCATCGGGATCCAGGTCGTCGAGCGCCGCCAGCAGTTCGGCCAGTTTCGGGTCTTCCGCCGCGGCGGGCGGGGCGATAGCGGCGGGTTCGTCGTCCGCGTCCGCCCGTGGCGCGGCGAACAGGTCCAGCTGCGGCGTGGCGTCGAGCGCCTGGGCCTCCAGGCGCGCCAGGTGCTTGCGGGCCGCCTTGATGACGGTCTGCGGCACGCCGGCCAGCTGCGCCACCTGCAGGCCGTAGCTTTGCGATGCCGGGCCGTCCTGCACCGCATGCAGGAACACGATGCTGTCCTTGTGCTCCACGGCCGACAGGTGCACGTTGGCCGCCGTCGGATGGCTTTCCGGCAGCTGCGTGAGCTCGAAGTAGTGCGTGGCGAACAGCGTGAAGCTGCGGCTCGCATCGATCAGGTGGCGGGCGATGGCCCATGCCAGCGCCAGGCCGTCGAAGGTCGACGTGCCGCGGCCGATCTCGTCCATCAGCACCAGCGAATGCTCGGTGGCCCCGTTCAGGATGGTAGCCGCCTCGGTCATCTCCACCATGAACGTGGAGCGGCCGCCGGCCAGGTCGTCGGTGGCGCCGATGCGGGTGAACACGCGGTCGATCGGGCCGATCGTGGCGCTGGCCGCCGGCACGTAGCTGCCGATGTAGGCCAGCAGCGTGATCAGCGCGACCTGGCGCATGAACGTCGATTTACCGCCCATGTTCGGGCCGGTGATCAGCAGCAGCCGGCGCTCGGCCACCAGGCGGCAGTCGTTGGCGATGAAGCGCTCGATCTGGTTTTCCACCACCGGGTGGCGGCCTTCGCGGATGTCGATGCACGATTCGGCCACCAGCCGCGGCGCGCACCAGTTGTTGCGCATCGCGTGTTCGGTCAGCGCGGTGAGCGTGTCCAGTTGCGCGATGCCCTGCGCGATCTTCTGCAGACAGCCGATGTGCGGCGCCAGGTCGGCCAGCAGCTGGTCGTACAGCACCTTTTCGCGGGCCAGTGCGCGATCCTGCGCGGACAGCGCCTTGTCCTCGAACGCCTTCAGTTCCGGCGTGATGTAGCGTTCGCAGTTCTTCAGCGTCTGGCGGCGGCGGTAGTCGTCCGGCACCTTGTCGGCCTGGCCGTTGGTCACCTCGATGTAGAAGCCGTGCACGCGGTTGTATTCGACGCGCAGGTTGGCGATGCCGGTCCGCGCCCGCTCGCGGGTCTCGAGGTCGACCAGGTACTGGCCGGCGTTCTCGGACAGGCCGCGCAGTTCGTCCAGTTCGGCGTCGAAGCCGCGCGCCATCACGCCGCCGTCGCGCACCATCGTGGCCGGCTCGGCCATCACGGCGCGCACCAGCAGGTCGACGCACGATCCCGGCGGGTCGAGCTGGGCGTGGATGCGGCGCAGCAGGCTGTCGTCGTTGTCGAGGCCGAGCACGCGCTGCAGCGATTGCTGCAGCTTCGGCAACTGCTGCAATCCATCCCGCAGCGCCGCCAGGTCGCGCGGCCGGGCGGTGAGGAGCGCGACGCGCGTGGTGATGCGTTCGATGTCCGGCACGTGCTGCAGGTGGAAGCCCAGCGAGCCGGTGGCATCGTCCTGCATCAGCGCGGCGATCGCGTCATGCCGGCCGCGCGCCACGGCCTGGTCGCGCCTTGCGTGGTGCAGCCAGTGGCGCAGCATGCGCGAGCCCATCGCCGTGCGGCAACCGTCGAGCAGCGAGAACAGCGTGGGCGACTCCTGGCCGCGAATGGTTTCCGTCAGCTCCAGGTTGCGGCGCGTGGCGGCGTCCAGGCCGATGAATTCCGACTCGGTCTCGCACGACAGGTTGCGTACGTGCTGTAGCCCGCGGCCCTGCGTGACCTGGGCATAGCGCAGCAGCGCGCCGGCGGCGCCGAACGCGGGCCCCATGCCGTCGGCGCCGAAGCCAGTCAGCGTGGCCACGCCCAGCTGGTCGAGCAGCGCCTTGTGGCCATGCACCACGTCGAAGTGCCACTCGGGCACGCCGTTCACGTGGCACATCGTGATTTCCTCGAACAGGTCGCCGCCGTCGGCGCGCAGGATCTCGGCCGGCACGATGCGTTCCAGTTCCTGCACCAGGCGCGCGTTGACGCTGCGCTGATCCCCGGAAAACTCCATCAGTTTCAGGTTGCCGGAGGCGAGCGACAGCCAGGCCAGGCCGACCGTCACCTGCTTGCGGCCGTTCAGCATCGACAGGGCCAGCAGCGGGCGCTCCGATTTTTCCGGCAGCAGATCGGAATCGGTCAGCGTGCCCGGCGTGACGATGCGCACCACCTTGCGTTCGACCGGCCCCTTGCTGGCGGCCGGATCGCCGATCTGCTCGCAGATCGCGCACGATTCGCCCAGCTTCACCAGCTTGGCCAGGTAGCCGTCCAGCGAATGGAACGGCACGCCGGCCATCTTGATCGGTACGCCGTTGGCGTTGCCGCGCGCCGTCAGCGTGATGCCGAGGATGCGCGAAGCCTTTTCGGCGTCGTCGAAAAACAGCTCGTAGAAGTCGCCCATGCGGTAGAAGACCAGCATCGTCGGGTGTTCGCCCTTGATGCGCAGGTATTGCTGCATCATCGGCGTGACTTTTTCGGCGGGGCCGTTCTTGACGGCGGCGGCGTTGATTTCTGCGGGGACGTTCATGGATTCGGTACGGCTGAGAAGCGAGGCGGTTGGGTGGGCATTTTACCCGGTTTAGGCGGGGCATCGTGGTTGGCCACGGCGCAAAGGGCGGTTGGCGAGAATCAGTGACAAGCCGAGTATGTTGTAACGCGATGCAGTACTCCGTTTGTAGCCAGGAGGAAGGACCGGGGTATGATGGCTGCGCTACAGACCCCGATGGGAATTGACAGCGTCAAGAAGCCTCAACAGCTAGCAGTCGCCGTACTTTTACCCGTCCGAAGGTCAATGCCTATCCAGCATTGATAGCCTTTGGTGCCCCTGCGAGCAGCATAGGTGCATTGCACACCCTGTTTTTCACGGTCGCGGCCCCCTTTTTCTTGGCTACAGCTCGAGGGCATATCTGGCCCAATCGAGTCAAAAATCTCCTTGGCAGCCTGACCATCGACGAGTATAGCGAGCTTTCGATCTGTTGGCGTCGGTGCGTCTCGATCGCCCAACGTATGGCCGGAGAAAATAGTATAGCGAACCTGAAGTGGTCGCCAAGCGTCTAATGGAATAGCGTTAGCGAGAGAGAAAGTGGCCGTTGCAGCGAACATAATTCCCAGCAATTTTCTCATCTTAACCCCACACAGTCACATGGAAGTGATCGTCATGATGCGGCCACCGGACAACAAAGGGAATTCTTGCATCATTAAAGTACAGAACTTTCACATTCGCGTAAGCGTGGAATAGTTCGATCAGTTTCGCTGTCGCCTCGAAGTCATATTCATTGTCGTGCCAGCTGACAGGCTTATGTTGACCATCTTTCCGTATGGGGCGTAGATCAACGTCGAGGCCGCTCTCATGTGATCCATGATCGGGGTGATCAATGCCACCAGCCAGACTGATGTCTCCAATCCCGAATTTACGGTCGTCGATATGGCTCCACTCTCTTTCGACGCGCAATATGGCAGTCATCAAAGATGGATAGGCGTATTGGGAGGCGCCTTTGCTTGGAATGCCCTTGAGTCTGCCGTAGACGTAATAGCCGGCGTCTTCCGGGGCCTGCGGCAGCATGAAGTAACTGCGAGAATCCATGGGTTGGAATTGCATAAGTATCCTCCATCAAGCACACTTATTGCCTGCGAGATCCCATCCTCCGGCGGTATTGCCTCCACTTCCGCCGCTGATTTTTTGCTGGGAGTATTTCCATTTAATCTTTGAAAACTTGAGACCAACCGAGTCATCCAGGATCGAACCTTCACGCACGGCTTGATCCATATTGGCAATGATCACATTTTCCATTTCGACTTCATAGTATCGGACTGGCACGCCTTGCCCATCCGCCCGCATGAATTCGAGCTTCACTTTCGGTATTGTTTTGCCAGCAGAGCAGGTCTGTAGCAAAAGAGGAGAGGCCATGTCCGCAAGTTTTGTAAAGGAGAGTGTCCGGTGATCGCAGCGCTCGGCTGTGTGGCCCCCGCCAGTCGATGCAGTCGCGCTTCTAGGTTGTGTTACGCCCGAGTGAGCAGCCGTAACCTCAATCCAGCCTTGGTGCAGAATTGGCTGATTCACCTTTGATTCCATCAATATGAAGATAAACATCAATCGCCATGTCATTCTCCTAAGAAATATGCGTACTTGGAATGCTATCCAGCTCTAGGCAGGCCTTGTTGGGGATACTCAACAGAATGAGAGCTTGGAAGTCTTGCGATGGAGGCATGCACTAGGGAATGTTGTTGGTAAGCTATCCGGGACATGGTCTTCAATATCCTGGTGGGCAATGGCGACTATCATCTGCGCAACCATCCGCTGCTGATGAATTCGCCCAGGCGATAGGTGCTGTCCCCGGGCGGTTCCTTCTGACACGGGGAGAAGCCAGCGAGATAGTGGAAGCAGTCAGGGAAGCAGTGGCGGGATGGAAGCAGGTTTTTGCCGAAGCGGACGTTAGCCGCACCGATCTCGGCATCCCGGCCAAGGGCATCGCCGCCGGCTGGTAGGCCCTGCTGCTGCCAGCAAGATCCGCCAATCCCCCTTAAACTCTTCCCTTCAACCATTGCAAAAGGACCACTCGTGACCCAACTCCTCACCGTCATCGCCACCATCACCGCCAAGCCGGGCGCCGAAGCCGTCGTGCGCCAGGCCCTCGAACAGGTCGTGCCGCCCAGCCGCGCCGAAGCGGGCTGCCGCCGCTACGAACTGCATGTCGACAACAGCGCTCCCGAGAAATTCGTGATGCTGGAAGAGTGGACCGGCGCCGCCGCGCTGGCCGAGCACGAAGCCACGCAGCACTTCCTGGCGCTGGCGGCGGCGATCGGCGGGCAGGCCGACGTGCGGATCAAGAAGCTGACGAAGCTGGCGTGAGCGCCCGGCATGCGTGGCCACCCGAAAAGCTCCGCGCGCGCCTAGCGGGGTACGGGCCGGAACAGGTATAGTTCAGCCCATGGAAAAGCTCAAAGACTTCGCTCAAATCGTTTCCGAAGCCCAGCGGGGCGAACTGGTGTTTCCCACCAGCGTGAATGCCGCGCTGTCGCTGCAGATGACGCTGGCCGATCCGGATTGCCGCGACGAGGACGTGATGCGCAAGCTGCTGGCCGAGCCGATCCTGGCGGCGCGCGCGGTGGCGCTCGCCAATTCGGCGGTGTTCCGCTCCAACGGGGCGGCGCTGGCCACGGGCGTGCGCACCGCCGTGATGCGGCTGGGCTACCGCAACCTGTATTCGCTGGCCGCGGCGATGGTGGTGCGCCAGTTCGGTGCCCGCATCCGCGATCCGCGCTTGCGCGAGCAGGCCGAGCAATTGTGGAAGTACTCCGCCCACGTGGCCGCGCTGGCTTATGTGATCGCGGCCCGGATCACGCGCATCGAAGCCGATACCGCGCTGTTCGCCGGCATCATGCACGAGGTGAGCGGCTTTTACCTGCTGGGCCGGGCCGATGCGATTCCCGGCCTGCTGGACGATCCGGAAGACTGGATGGGCGCCGCGCAGGAAATCATCGCGCGCGAGATCATGAAGAAACTGCAGGTGCCGGAACCGGTGGCGCTGGCGATCGTGTCGCTGCGTGGCGCGGCCGTCGGCATTCCGCCCGAAGGCCTGCGCGATACGCTGCTGGTGGCGCGCCACCTGTGCCCGGTGCCCTCGCCGCTGCCGCAGGCGCAGGACCCCATGCTGGGCCGCACCGCGGCGCTGGCCGGCTACCTGGAGCAGCACCCGCACGTGGCCGCGCTGCTGGACGAGGCGGCCGTGCAGGCCAAGTCGATGAGCGCCGCCTTGCTCGTCTGAGGCTGCCTGCCTGATTTACCTGGCCGATCCGGGCAGCCGGATCGCGCCGGGCTGGCTCGGCCGGCCCGATTCCAGCGCCCCGGCGCAACGGCCGCTCAGGCGCGCGTCTGTTCCAGGATCTTCACCAGCGATTCGATGCCGCGCGCGTCGACGTCGTCGAACCGGTTCGGCAGCGGGCTGTCCAGGTCGAACACGCCGGCGATCTGGCCGCCGACGAACACCGGCACCACCAGCTCCGAGCGGGAATTGACATCGCAGGCGATGTGGCCGGGGAATGCATGCACGTCGGGCACCACGATCGACTCGCCTTTTTCCACGGTGCCGCCGCACACGCCGCGGCCGCGCTTGATGCGGATGCAGGCCGGCTTGCCCTGGAACGGGCCCAGCACCAGTTCTTCCGGCGTCTGCAGGAAGTAGAAGCCGGCCCAGTTCAGGTCCGGCATGGTGTTGAACACCAGGGAGCTGAAATTGGCCGTGTTCGCGATCCAGTCCGTTTCACCGTGCAGCAGTCCCGTCAGCTGCGAGCGCAGGTCGGCGTACATGGTTTCCTTGGCTTCGGGGCTGTCGGTACGGTAGGCGGTATCGGAAAGGGAAAAGGTCATCGTGCGATCCTGTCGGCAAAGCGCGCATTTTACCGCTTTGCCGCATTTGCCGCGGCGCCGCCGGCCAGTCCCCCGGGCGGCCTGGGCCGCCGGCGTTGTCGTTTCAACCATGCGCTGTCATTTTGGCAAATATTGTAGCATCATGGCTAATATCACGACATGTGACTATTGCCGCAAGCGCCGGGGCCACCCGCCCGGGCGACTGCCCAGAAGACCAGAAACAGGAACCACGCAGAAACCCGTGAGCGCACCGATCAACATCCTCGTCGTCGACGACATCCCGCAAAACCTGATCGCCATTGAAGCCCTGCTCTCCCGGCCGGGGCTGGCCCTGCTGAAGGCCGCTTCCGGCGCCGAAGCGCTGGAACTGCTGCTGGCGCACGAGGTGGCGCTGGCGCTGGTCGACGTGCAGATGCCGGACATGGACGGTTTCGAGTTGGCCGAGCTGATGCGCGGCAGCGAGCGTACCCGCGCCATTCCGCTGATCTTCCTCACCGCCGCGTCGCGCGAGACCAACTACGGCTTCCGCGGCTACGAGGCCGGCGCGGTGGATTTCATGTACAAGCCGATCGATGCGCAGGCACTGATCAGCAAGGTCAATGTCTTCGTCGAGATGTACCAGCAGCGCCAGCAGCTGTCGCACCGGCTCGAGGAGCTGCAGCGCGCGCTGCACATGAACGAAATGTTCATGGCCGTGCTGGGGCACGACCTGCGCACGCCGCTGTCGGTGGTCATGAACGGCGCGATGCTGTTGCCGCTGATGACCGATCACCCGAAGGTGGCGGTGACGGCGCAGCGCATCGGCGGCAGCGCCAAGCGCATGGCGCAGATGGTCGACCAGCTGCTCGACCTGGCGCGCATCCGTTCCGGCGACATGCAGCTGAAAACGGCCCGCCGCGACCTGGCCGAGCTGTGCCGGGCGATCGCCGACGAGTTCGGTGCGCCGGACAGGCCGTCGCGCGTGCTGGTCGAGGCGAGCGGCGATCCGGCGGCGCAGGTGGACGCCGGCATCTTCTCCCAGGTGATGGCAAACCTGGTCGGCAATGCACTCCAGCATGGCGAACCGGATCACGCCGTGCGGGTTCACGTCGACGGCACCGCGGCGCATCAGCTGCGCCTCACCGTGAGCAACCGCGGCGTGATCCCGGCCGCGCGGCTGGCCGGCATCTTCGAGCCTTACCAGCACCGCGACGATGCGCGCAAGGCCGGCCAGGGCCTGGGGCTGGGCCTGTACACCGCCAGCACGTTCGTGCATGCGCACGGCGGGCAGCTCGACATCGCTTCCGACGCGGCGCTGGGCACCACGATCGCCACGGTGACGCTGCCGCGCCATGGCGGCGCCGGGGGTGTCCATTCCGCGCGGGCCGCCGCATGACGGCCGGCAGCGCGGCGATGGCCCACGGCGACGGCTACCGGCCGCATGGCGGCGGCGCGGTGGGTGCCCTGGTGCGGGCCTTCGACTGGGCCGCCACGGCACTGGGCGACCCGGGCGGGTGGACGCCGGCGCTGCGGACCAGCGTCGATATCGTGCTCAATTCGCCGATCGCGATGGTGCTGATGTGGGGCCCGCGCCACGTGATGATCTATAACGACGGTTATGTGGAAATCGCCGGTGCGCGGCACCCGGCGGCGCTGGGCGGCACGGTGCCCGATACGTGGCCGGAGGTCTGGGACTGGAACCGCGCGATCCTGGATGCGGGCTTTCGCGGCGAGACGCAGCGGCATCCGGCCACGCCCCTGACATTGCTGCGCAACGGCGTGCCCGAGGACGTGTTCTTCGACCTGTTCTATACCCCCGTATACGACACCGGCGGCGCCGTGGGCGGCGTGCTGTGCACTGTGGTGGACGTGACCGAGCGCGTGCTGATGGAACGCGAGCGCGAACGCGATCGCCTGGAACTGAACCGGCAGAACCGCCGCCTGCGCGAGGAAACCGGCCTTCTGCGCGAGCTGTTCGAGCAGGCGCCCAGCTTCATGGCCGTGCTGCGCGGCCCGGCACACGTGTTCGAGCTGGCGAACCGGCCTTACCTGCGGCTCGTCGGCGGGCGCGACGTGATCGGCAAGACGGTGGGCGAGGCGGTGCCGGAAGTGCGCGACCAGGGCTTCGTCGACCTGCTCGATCACGTGTATGCCAGCGGCGAACCGTACGTGGGGAGGCAACTGAAGGTCGACCTGCTGGGCGACGACGGTCATCTGGAGCCGCGCTATCTCGATTTCGTCTTCCAGCCGCTGCGCGCGCGGGACGGGAGCGTGAGCGGCGTGTTCGTCGAGGGCGTCGACGTCACCGATCATATCCTCACCGAGGAGCGGCTGCGGATGGCGCAGCAGGCCGGCGGCATCGGCAGCTTCGAATGGTTTCCCGCCACCGGCAAGCTGGTGGTATCGCCCGAATACCGGCGCGTGTGGGGCCTGGGGCCGGACGTGGACGTGACGGAAGCGCTGCTGGTCTCGCTGGTCGATCCGCGCGACCGCGGCCGCGTGGGGCCCGAACGCCTCGGCGCGGACGACAATCCGCTGGCCTATACCGAATACCGCATCCGGCGCGTGGATACCGGCGAAGTGCGCTGGCTGGCGCGCCAGGGCGAGGCGGTCGAAGGCGCCACGCCGGCCCATCGCCGTTACGTGGGCGTGGCGTTCGACATCACCCGGCGCAAGGAGATCGAGCAGCAGCTGCGCACCAGCCAGGACCGGCTGGCCGCCATTTTCGGCCAGGCCTCGGTGGGATTGTCCGAACTGTCGCTCGAAGGGCGCTACACGCGCGTCAACGGCGCGTTGTGCCAGATGCTGGGCCGCGCCGAGGAAGCCTTGCTGGGCATGCACATGGAAGACCTGATCCATCCGGACGACCTGGCGGAAAACCGCGACCGGGTCGCCCGGCTGAAGGCAACCGGCACGCCGTTTACGCTCGAGAAGCGCTATGCGCGGCCGGATGGCGAATGGGTGTGGATCGCCAGCAGCATGAGCCGGCTGGACGACGAGGCCGGCCAGCCGGTGGCGCTGATCGCGGTGAAGACCGATATCACCGAGCGCCGCCGCATCGAGGTGGCGCTGCGCGACCTGAACGACACGCTGGAGCAGCGCGTGAGCCGCGAGGTGGCCGAACGCGGCAAGGCCGAGGAGGCGCTGCGCCAGGCACAGAAGATGGAGGCGGTAGGCCAGCTGACAGGCGGCGTGGCGCACGACTTCAACAACGTGCTGCAGATCATTTCCGGCAACCTGCACCTGCTGGCCCAGCACCTGGCCGGGGACGCGGCGGCACAGCGCCGGCTGGCCATGGCGATCGGCGCCGTCGAACGGGGTGCCAAGCTGTCGTCGCAGCTGCTGGCCTTCGCGCGGCGCCAGCCGTTGCAGCCGGTCGTCACCGATCTCGGCCGCCTGGTGTCGAACATGGACGAGCTGCTGCGCCGCGCGCTGGGCGAGGCGGTGGAACTGGTGACCGTGGTCGGCAGCGGCCTGTGGAACACGCTGGTGGACCCGGGACAGATCGAGAACGTGATCCTGAACCTGGCGATCAACGCCCGCGATGCGATGCAGGGCGCGGGCCGGCTGACCATCGAACTGGGCAACGCGGTGCTGGACGATCACTATGTCAGCAACCTGGCCGACGTGCCGGCCGGGCCGTATGTGATGCTGTCGGTGACCGATACCGGCAGCGGCATGACGCCCGAGGTGCTGCAGCGCGCGTTCGAACCGTTCTTCACCACCAAGCCGGAAGGCGAGGGCACCGGGCTGGGGCTGTCGATGACCTATGGCTTCGTCAAGCAGAGCCGCGGCCACATCCGCATCTACAGCGAACCGGGGCAGGGCACCAGCATCAAGATCTACCTGCCGCGCACGATGATGGCCGAGAGCGTAGAGCCGGTGCCGGACACCGGGCCCATCACCGGCGGCAGCGAAACCATCCTCGCGGTCGAGGATGACGAAGGCGTGCGCATCGTGGTGCTGGACATGCTCAGGGCACTGGGCTATCGCGTGCTGGCCGCAGAGAACGGCGAACAGGCGCTGCGCATCATCGAATCGGGCGAGCACGTGGACCTGCTGTTCACCGACGTGGTCATGCCCGGCCCGCTGCGCAGCCCCGAGCTGGCGCGCATCGCGCAGCAGGTGCTGCCGAACCTGGCGGTGCTGTTCACCTCCGGCTATCCGCAGGATGCGATCGTGCACGGCGGCCGGCTGGATGCGGGGCTGGAGCTGCTCAGCAAGCCGTACCGGCGCGAAGACCTGGCGCGCAAGCTGCGCCACGTGCTGAACAACCGGCGGCACCAGCTGCAGGCGCGTGAGCGCCAGCACGTGCCACGGCACAACCTGCTGGAACCGCAGCCGCAGCATCCGCGCCACGCATCCCTGCGCGTGCTGGTGGTGGAGGACAACGAGGATTCGCTGCAGATGGTGTGCGAACTGGTGGGCATGCTGGGCCACACGGTATCCGGCGTGCCGGACGGCGAGCAGGCCTGGCAACTGACGCACAGCCAGGAATTCGACGTGCTGTTCACCGATGTCAGCCTGCCCGGCATGTCCGGCATCGAGCTGGCGCGCCAGGTCGCGGCAACCAGGCCGGCAATGCGCATCATCTTCTCCACCGGATACGGCAAGGAAGCACTGGACCACCTGGAATTCGCGGCCGCGTGCCTGCGCAAGCCGTACGACCTGATGGAACTGCAGGCTGCACTCGATAATGTTGACTGACGACGGAGGAAGCGCACATGAGCACCGAACTGGTTTTGCTGGGCTGGACCCTGGTACTGGCGATCGTGCAGATCCTGTTGCACTCGACGGCGCGCACGCGTGAGACGGGCACCGCCTACAATGCGAGCGCGCGCGACGGCGAGGCGCCGCCGCCCGGCAAGGTCACGGCGCGGCTCGAACGGGCCAAGCTGAACCTGTTCGAAACGCTGCCGCTGTTCATCGGCGCCGTGCTGGCCGCGCACGTGGCCGGCGCCGAAGGCACGCTCACATGGTGGGGCTGCTGGCTGTATTTCGGCGCCCGCGTCGCCTATGTGCCGCTGTATGCGCTGGGCGTGCCGGTGGTGCGTTCGCTGGTGTGGCTGGTGTCCATGGCCGGACTCGGAATGGTGCTCTACGCGCTGCTCGGCAATTCCTGAAATTGGCCGGAAAGCACTCCTACAGGGAGAGTAGGCCGCGTCCTATGGCAACTGTCGGGCAAGACACCTATCGTGATTACACGATGGCGCACATGTCGTGTGCCACTTTCCCCTCACATACATGGTCACCAGAAACCTCAGCGCCACCGAATTGCGCGGCACCCAGCGGGCAGGCAAGGCACGCACCGCGTTGATCCGCAACCTGCTGCACAATGTGTTCGGCGTCGATGCCTTGCGCGCCGGGCAGCAGCGCGTCATCGACAGCGTGCTCGAAGGACACGACACCCTGGCCATCATGCCCACCGGCGGCGGCAAGTCGCTGTGCTACCAGATTCCCGCGTCGATCTTCAAGGGCACCACGGTCGTCGTGTCGCCGCTGATCTCGCTGATGAAGGACCAGCTGGAAAAGCTGGAGGAAATCGGCATCGGCGCCGCACAGCTCAACAGCAGCCTGTCGCGCCAGGAGGAAGTCGATGCGCTGGACAGCATCCGCAACAACCTCAGTCGCATCATCTTCTGCACACCCGAGCGGCTGGTCAACCCCGAGTTCCTCGCGGTGCTGCAGGACATCCATATTTCGCTGCTGGTGGTCGACGAGGCGCATTGCATCTCCCAGTGGGGACACGACTTCCGTCCCGCCTACCTGGAAATCGGCGCGGCGTTGCGTGCGCTGGGCCAGCCGCCCGTGCTGGCGCTGACCGCCACCGCCACCGAGGATGTGATCAAGGACATCTCGCAGCAGCTCGGCGCGCGCAGGATGAACGTGATCAATACGGGCGTCTACCGTCCCAACCTGCACTACAGCGTATTCCAGGTTACCAATCCCGCCGAAAAAACGGCGCAGGCGCTGCGGCTCGTGCGTGAAACCGAAGGCGTGGGCATCATCTATGCCGCCACGGTAAAGGCGGCCGAGGAACTGCATGCGGCGCTGGAGCAGGCCGGCGAAAGCGTGGCGCTGTACCACGGCCGCCTGCCGGCCCGGGAGCGCAAGGAAAACCAGGACCTGTTCATGAACGGCGAGCGCCGCGTGATGGTGGCCACCAACGCGTTCGGCATGGGCATCGACAAGAGCGATACGCGGTTCGTGATCCACCTGCAGGTGCCGGCCAACCTGGAAGCGTATTACCAGGAATCGGGCCGCGCCGGCCGCGATGGCGAGCCGGCCCGGTGCACGCTGCTGTACTTCCAGGACGACAAGCGGCTGCAGCAGTTTTTCCTCGTCAAGCATTATCCTACCGCGCAGGAACTGCGCGATGTGTACGAGGCCGCGGCGGCGCGGGTGCCCTGCCCGGCGGACGTGATCTGCGATGCGGTGCCCGATCTGCCGGACAGCCAGCTGAAGGTCTGCCTCAAGCTGCTGAAAGACGGCAAGCTGTTGCGGCAGAACCGCAAGCTCGACTGGCTGTTGACGAACCGCGACGCCAAGGCCGCCGATTTCACCCGGCTGGCCGCGATCTACGAACAGAAGCAGGAGCGCGACCAGCAGGCGCTGGAACAGATGGTGGCCTATGCGCAGAGTGGCTATTGCCGCTGGAAGCAGCTCCTGGATTACTTCGGCGACGATTCGGCCGGCATCAAGTCGTGCGGCTGCTGCGACAACTGCGTGTCGCCGCCGGCCGTGCAGCCGATCGAGGACGAAGAGCCGCTGTTCGAGCCGTTGCCGGAACCGGCCGTGCCACAGATCCCGTCCTTTGTCATCGGCAGCCAGGTAAAGGTGCCGAAATTCGACATCGGCACCGTGCTGTCGGTGGCTGGCGACCAGATCACGATCGAGTTCCCGGAAAACACCACCAAGACTTTCATGGCGGAGTTCGTGCAGCCGGTCTAAGACTGGTACTTCAGAATCTTGCTTTGTGCGCTGCCGGACAGAGCGTACCCCTCGTGCGGGCTAAACTGGCCTGAACGAGGAGGATTTATGGCCGGAGACATGGTCGTGGTGCGCAGGGAAGGCTTGTACTGCGTGCCCGGAGGGTTCTATATCGATCCGTGGCGGCCCGTCGAGCGGGCCGTCATCACGCACGGCCATGGCGACCATGCGCGCGTGGGCCACGGGCACTACCTGGCGGCCGCGCCGGGCATCGGCATCCTGAAGTCGCGCCTTGGCGACATCACCGTGCAAAGCCTGGAATACGGCGAAACGATCGAGCACAACGGCGTGCGTATCTCGCTGCACCCGGCCGGCCATGTGCTGGGCTCGGCACAAGTGCGCATGGAATACGGCGGCGAAGTCTGGGTCGCTTCCGGCGACTACAAGGTGGAAGCGGATGCCACCTGCGCACCGTTCGAACCGGTGCGCTGCCATACCTTCATCACCGAATCCACGTTCGGCCTGCCGATCTACCGCTGGGAACCGCAGCAGCAGACCTTCGACGACATCAACGCCTGGTGGCGCCGCAATGCGGAACAGGGCCGCGCCAGCCTGATGCTCAGCTACGCGTTCGGCAAGGCACAGCGCATCCTGTCCGGCCTCGATCCCGCGATCGGGCCGATCGTCTGCCACGGCGCCGTGGAGCCGCTGAACCGCGTGTACCGCGAGGCCGGCGTGGCGCTGCCGCCCACGCGGATGGTGAGCGAGGTGGACAAGGCCGACCTGAAAAGCGCGCTGATCATCGCACCGCCCTCGGCCGGCGGCTCGCCATGGGTACGGCGCTTCGGCGACTATTCCGATGCGTTCGCCAGCGGCTGGATGCTGCTGCGCGGCGCGCGGCGCCGCCGCGGGGTCGACCGCGGCTTCGTGCTGTCCGACCACGCCGACTGGCCGGGGCTGATGTCCGCCATCAAGGCCACCGGCGCCGAGCGGGTGGTCGTCACCCATGGCTCGATCCCGATCATGGTGCGCTGGCTGTGCCAGAACGGCTACGATGCCAAGGGCTTCGATACCGAATACGGCGACGACGAGGCCGAGGACGCCGCCGCGGCCGGGGCCGCGGCGGAGGGCGCGACGGGCGACCGCGCGGCGGAGAACCCGGCGGCGCCGGAGCTGGACGCGGTGGCAAAACGCTGGGCCGTGCCGGACAAGGCCGATGCCGCGCGGGCGGCCGGCACCGCGGCGGCCCGGCCCGGCGACGACGAAGGAAATAGCGAAGGAAAAGGCGATGCGTGAGTTCGCCCGCCTGTACGCGGAACTCGACGAGACCACCGCCACCAACCGCAAGCTCGATGCGCTGAAGGCCTACTTCGGCAGCGCATCGCCGGAAAACGCCGCGTGGGCCGTCTACTTCCTGGCCGGCGGCAAGCCGCGCCAGGCCGTGCCCGTGAAATTGCTGCGGCAATACGCGACCGAATACGCGATGCTCGACGAATGGCTGTTCGACGAGTGCTACCACGCGGTCGGCGACCTGGCCGAGACCATTGCCCACATCCTGCCGGAACCGAAGCACCGCAGCGACGTGGGCCTGGCCGAATGGATCGAGGGGCGCATCGCGCCGTTGCGGGGCGCGGCGCCGGAGACCATCCGCGCCGCGCTGTTTTCGTACTGGGACGAACTGGAAACGCGCGAGCGCTTCCTGCTGGTCAAGCTGATCGGCGGGGGCTTCCGGGTCGGCGTATCGAAGCTGCTGGTGACGCGGGCGCTATCGGGCATCGCCGCCGTGGATGCCAAGCTGATCGCGCAGCGCCTGATGGGGTGGACCGACGGCAGCGTGCGCCCCACGGCGAAGGGTTTCCTGCAATTGATCGCGCTGGAATCGCCGGATGAACACGCGCAGCGCGGCGGCCAGCCATTCCCGTTCTTTCTCGCCCACCAGCTCAATGCCGATCCGGCCGCGCTGGGCGAGCTCGACAGCTGGCAGGTCGAGTGGAAATACGACGGCATGCGTGCGCAGATCGTCTCGCGCGGCAGCAACTGGATCTGGTCGCGCGGCGAAGACCTGATCACGGAGCGCTTTCCCGAACTGGCCGCGCTCCGGCTGCCCGACAACACCGTGGTCGACGGCGAGATCCTGGTCTGGCGCGAGGGTGGGGAAACGCGGGACGCGCCGGCCCCGTTCGCCGACCTGCAGAAACGCATCGGCCGCAAATCCCTGTCGCCGAAATTCCTGGCCGAGTACCCGGCCGTGCTGGTGGCCTACGACCTGCTCGAACGCGATGGCGTCGACCTGCGCAAGCTGCCGCAATGCGAGCGCCGCACGCTGCTCGAGCAGCTGGTGGCTGAAATGAACGTGCCGCAGCTGCGCATCTCGCCGCTGGTGCACGCCGACAGCTGGCAGGCGCTGGCGGCCATCCGGCAGGAATCGCGCATGCGCGGCGTCGAGGGCATGATGCTCAAGGCGAAGGATGCGCAGTATGGCGTGGGCCGCACGAAGGATGTGGGCACATGGTGGAAGTGGAAGGTCGATCCGTACAGCGTGGACGCGGTGCTGATCTACGCGCAGGCCGGCCACGGCCGCCGCGCCTCGCTGTACACGGATTACACGTTCGCCGTGTGGGACGGCGACGGCAACGGCGGCCGCCAGCTGGTGCCGTTCGCCAAGGCCTATTCCGGCCTGACGGATGCCGAGATCGCGCAGGTGGACAACGCGGTGCGCCGTACCACGATCGAGCGCTTCGGCCCGGTGCGCAGCGTGCGGCCGACGATGGTGTTCGAGATCGGTTTCGAAGGCATCCAGGCGTCGCCCCGCCACAAGTCCGGCATCGCGGTGCGCTTCCCCCGCATCCTGCGCCGGCGCGACGACAAGGCCGTGGACGACGCCGATACGCTCGACATGCTGAAGGGCTTGCTGGCGGGGGCATCCGGCGCATGACGAAAGCCGTCGACGACTGGTTCGCCGCCCGTGGCTGGAAGGTGTTTCCGTTCCAGCGCGCCGTGTGGAAGGCGGCGCGTGCCGGCCAGTCGGGCATGCTGCATGCCACCACCGGTTCGGGCAAGACCTACGCCGTATGGTTCGCGGCGCTGCAGCGGGCCATGGCGGCGCCGCCGAGGCGCAAGGCCGGGCTGCGCGTGTTGTGGCTGACGCCGATGCGCGCGCTGGCCGCCGATACGCTGCGCGCGCTGTCCGACTCGGCGGCCGACCTGATGCCGGGCTGGACCATCGACGCGCGCACCGGCGACACGTCGTCGAGCGCCCGCGCGCGGCAGGCCAGGCGGTTGCCCGATGCGCTGGTGACGACACCGGAAAGCCTGTCGCTGATGCTGTCGAAGGCCGATGCGCATGAGCAGTTCGCGCTGCTGGACATGGTGATCGTCGACGAATGGCACGAACTGATGGGCAACAAGCGCGGCGTGCAGGCGCAGCTGGCGCTGGCCCGGCTGCGGCAGTGGAACCCCGGCGTGGTGGTGTGGGGGCTGTCGGCCACGCTGGGCAACCTGCAGCGGGCCCAGGAAGCGCTGCTCGGGCCGGATCGCGACGGCCAGGCGGCGGGCACGGTCGTCGAAGGCAGCGTGCGCAAGGATATCGTGATCGATACGCTGATCCCGGCCAACCCGTCGCGCTTTCCGTGGGCCGGCCACCTGGGCATCCAGATGCTGCAGCCGGTGATTGCCGAGATCGAACGGCACGCCACCTCGCTGGTATTCTGCAATACCCGCTCGCAGGCCGAGCTGTGGTACCAGAACATGCTGGAAGCGCGGCCCGACTGGGCCGGGCTGATCGCGCTGCACCACGGCTCGCTGGACCGGGAGGTGCGCGACTGGGTCGAGCTGGGGCTCAAGAAGGGCACGTTGAAAGCGGTGGTGTGCACGTCCAGCCTGGACCTGGGCGTCGATTTCCTGCCCGTCGAAAGGGTGCTGCAGATCGGCAGCGCCAAGGGCATCGCCCGGCTGCTGCAGCGTGCCGGCCGCTCCGGCCACGCGCCGGGCCGGGTATCGCGGGTGACGCTGGTGCCCACGCAAAGCCTGGAACTGCTGGAAGCGGCCGCGGCGGTGCAAGCCGTGAAGGACCGCGACATCGAATCGCGCCCGGTGCCGGACAAGCCGCTCGACGTGCTGGTGCAGCATCTGGTCACGGTGGCGCTGGGCGGCGGCTTCCGCCCGGAGGCGCTGTACGAGGAGGTGCGCACGGCCTGGTCGTACCGCGACCTGACGAAGCAGGAGTGGCAGTGGGCGCTCGATTTCGTGGCGCGCGGCGGCCAGAGCCTCACGGTGTATCCGGAATACCGGCGCGTGCTGCCGGACGAGGAGGGCGTCTACCGCGTGCCGGACGCGGCGATCGGCCGGCGACACCGGATGGGCATCGGCACCATCGTGTCGGAAGCGATGATCCGGGTGCAGTTCCAGAGCGGCGGCCGGATCGGCACCGTCGAGGAAGGGTTCATCGCACGACTGAACAAGGGCGACCATTTCCTGTTCGGCGGGCGCATCCTTGAATTCGTGCGCGTGCACGAGATGACGGCCTACGTGAAGAGGGCCACCGGCGCGAAAGGCGCCGTGCCCCGCTGGCAGGGCGGCAAGATGCCGATGTCGTCGGAGCTGGCCCATGCCGCGCTGGAACAGATGCGGCTGGCGACCGAAGGGATCTACCGGGGTCCCGAAATGGCGGCGGTGCGGCCGCTGCTGGACATCCAGGCGCGCTGGTCGGCACTGCCGACGCCGCAGCGCACCGTGATCGAAAGCGTGCACAGCCGCGAAGGGCACCACCTGTTCATGTATCCGTTCGCCGGACGGTCGGTGCACATCGGGCTCGCTTCGCTGCTGTCGTACCGGATAGGGCGGATGCGGCCGGCCACGTTTTCGATCGCCGTCAACGATTACGGCTTTGAACTGCTGGCGGCCGAGGAAGTGCCGTGGCCGGAGGTGTTCGCGGCCAGCCACGGCCGCGACGTGGACCTGTTCACCACGGACGGACTGCTCGAAGACGTGCTGGCCAGCCTGAACGCCACCGAACTGTCGCAGCGGCGCTTCCGCGAAATCGCCCGGATCGCCGGGCTGATCTTCCAGGGCTATCCGGGGCAGCCGAAAAGCAACCGCCAGCTGCAGGCATCGTCGTCGCTGTTCTTCGAGGTGTTTCGCAAGCATGACACGGGCAACCTGCTGCTGACCCAGGCGCAGCGCGAAGTGCTGGAACAGGAGCTGGAACTGAAGCGGCTGCGCGCCACGCTGGAAGCGCTGCAGGCGCGCACCGTGAGCTACCACGAAACGAAGCGCGCCACGCCGTTCGGCTTCGCGCTGATGGTGGAACGGTTCCGCGAAAAACTCAGCACCGAAAAACTGTCCGACCGCGTGGCACGGGTGCTGCGCGAACTGGAGAAGGCGGCGGGGCCATGACCGGGGCCGGCGTCATTGCAGGCGGCAGCGCGAACGGTGCGGGCGGAGAGCGCCCCGCGCATGGCGGCACGGCGATCGAGCTGGCCGGCGAGCCGGTACTGCTGCTGCCGCAAAAGGCGCTAGTGTGGCCGCGCGCGCGGATGCTGGTCGTGGCCGATATCCACTTCGGCAAGGCGGCCTCGTTCCGTGCGCTCGGCGTGCCGGTACCGCGCGGGACCACCACCGAAAACCTGGCCGGCCTGGATGCGCTGCTGGCCGCCCACGATATCGGCCACATCCTGTTCCTGGGCGATTTCCTGCATGCGAAGGCCGCGCACGCCAGCGCCACGCTGCAGGCAATGCTGGCGTGGCGCGAGCGGCACCCCTTGCTGGCGCTGACGCTGGTGCGCGGCAACCACGACAGGCATGCCGGCGATCCGTCGCGGCTGCTGCGAATCGACCTGGTCGACGAGCCGCACCGGATCGGCCCGTTTGCGTTCTGCCACCACCCGGACCTGGCGCCCGGGCAGGTGCACGGTGGCTACGTGCTGGCCGGCCACGTGCATCCCGTGTATTGCCTCGCGGGCCGGCGGGAGAGACTGCGCCTGCCTTGTTTCGTGATCGGCGAGCGCCATGCGATCCTGCCTTCGTTCGGGGCGTTCACGGGCGGCCATCCGGTGGAACCGGCGTTGGACGAACGGCTTTACCTGGTGGCCGACGATTGCTTATATCCCCTCAATAGTCGATAAGTCTTTAGTAGGCATTCTCCTACATTAATACATGTAGCAGTCCTATATTTGCTGTTCAGTGCTTCCACTACCATGAAGTCTCCTGTTGCCCGAACGTTATTACAAAGATCGTCGCTGGTCGGTATCCCGTTCGGGCGCGGGATCCCTCCTCACTGCACCCACGTCAACGTTCCCCCAATGCGTCACTTCAGGAGAATCCATCATGGCTTCAAATCAGGGTAACAATCGAGGCACTCGACAAGGCGAAGCACAAGGCAACAAGCAAAGCAGCACACGCAACCGCGGTTTCGCATCGATGGATCCACAGCGCCAGCGTGAGATCGCCTCCGAAGGCGGCCGTGCCGCGCATGCCAAGGGCACAGCGCACGAGTTCACTTCGGAAGAAGCACGCCGTGCCGGGGCCATGAGCCACAAGAACGGCAACCGCCAGAGCGCCGCGCGCGCCAGCAGCAGCGCCGAAAGCGACCAGGGCAACCTGGCCGGACCATCCGACGGCCGCAACGACAACCGCCAGGGCTGATCACACTCCCCCCCCGCGGCAGCATCAGGATAAGACTGGGCCCAGGAGATTCGCATGACTCCCCCCGACAAATCCCGCAAGAACAAAAACAGTGAAGATACGTTCGTTCTGGTAGATACGGAACATCCGGGCATCGGCAATGTCGATGTACCCGAGACGGAAGTACGCCGCCTGGACAAGCCTATTCCCGGTAACCGCCAGGGCGCGGATCCGGGTTCCCGCCAGAGCGGCGGCCAACCTTCCCGTCAGGGTGGGGAACCCCCGGGCACCGAAGGCGGTGCTCCAGGGCCGGAATCGAGTTCCGGCGTATGACGACACCCCGGCCGCGTGCCGGGGTTTTCGTTTCTGCCCGGCCAGGACCGGATGGTGCCGGGCCGCCGTGGCGGCCTGGCACCATGCCGTCATCAACTGCCCAGGTGACGGTGCTCGCCCACGTTGGTCGGCGGCTTGCCGGTGATGGCGGCCTTGGCCAGCGCGAACAGCGTGACCATCTTGCTGTTGGCGGTATCCCAGTACTCGGCCGATTGCAGCTCCACGCGCAGCAGGGCCAGGTGCGGGTCGTCGAGGCCTTGCGGGAACCATGCCTTGACGGCCGGGTTCCATAATTCTTCCGCCTTGGCACGATCGCGCAGCAATGCGGCGCGCCCCGATACCGATACATACAGATGGTCGTCGACATCCGCGAACGACACGTTCACCGATGGGTGGCCGAGCAGTTCGCCCGTGAACGCTTCCTGGTCGGAGACGAAGAACCAGATATTGCCTTCGTTATCGAGTTGCTGGAGCGTCAGCGGGCGACTCGTCAGTGCGCCGGTGGCGTCCTGCGTGGTAAACATGCCGAATTTCACATCCTTGACGCGATCCCGCAGGTCATGCAGTTCAGTCGTGGTAAACACAGCCATGGTGCCTCCTTTTCAGTTTGTCCTGTACAAGCTTGCAGGATAACCCGGCCTGTTCCATGTCTCTGTACGCTGGCGTACATGCACCTTTGTTGTGGGGACACGAGGGAGAATTGTTTCGTATGTAACAGGGACTCGGCCGTTGGTTGACGGCGCAAATGATAATCATTATCATTTGTTGATTATTACAAGCATCTCATCGAAAAAAAGTGGGCGGGAAAAAGTGAGCAACAGGGAATCACAAGGCGCGGCAAAGCATGCCGGCCGGGCCGTCTGGCTGAAGCAACTGCACCAGTGGCACTGGATCAGTTCCGCACTGTGCCTGCTCGGCATGTTCCTGTTCAGCATCACCGGCATCACGTTGAACCATGCTTCCCAGATCGAAGCCAAGCCCACTGTCGTGCGCAAGCAGGCCGAGGCGCCCGCCGCACTGGTGGCGCAACTGAAGGCGCTCGGCGAGGAGCGCGACGGCGAAAAGGCGCCGCTGCCCGAGGCGGCGGAGCGCTGGCTGCGCGAGACCTGGTCGGTGAAGGCCGGCGGACGCGAAGCCGAATGGTCGGCCGACGAAGTGTACCTGCCGATGCCGAAAGCGGGCGGCGATGCCTGGGTGCGCATCGGCTTCGACGACGGCGCCGCCGAATTCGAGAATACCGACCGCGGCTGGATCTCGTGGCTGAACGATGTCCACAAGGGCCGCAATACCGGCACGGCATGGAACTGGTTCATCGACATCTTCGCCGTGATGTGCCTGGTGTTCTGCATTACCGGTTTATTGATCCTGAAATTCCACGCGGCCAACCGGCCGTTCACCTGGCCGATGGTCGGGCTGGGGATGCTGATTCCGATCGTCATTGCTCTGTTGTTCATCCATTAATAAAAAAGGCTTACCATGAAATTACGCTACTCCATCGCGCTCAGCATTCCGCTGGTCAGTGCGCAGGCGATGGCGGCCGACCTGGCCCTGAAACTCGATATTCCGCAGCTGAACGTGGCCGAATACCACAAGCCGTACATCGCCGCGTGGGTGGAAAACGCGGACCAGAAGGTGGTGACGAACCTGGCGGTGCTGTACGACATGAAGAAGAAGGATAACGCCGGCACGAAGTGGCTGAAGGACATGCGCCAGTGGTGGCGCAAGACTGGCCGCGACCTGGAAATGCCGGTCGACGGCGTTTCCGGCGCAACGCGCGCACCGGGCGAGCACACGCTGACATTCCCGGGCGCCAAGGATGCGCTGGGCAAGCTGCCGGCCGGCCAGTACACGGTGGTGGTCGAGGCCTCGCGCGAAGCGGGCGGCCGCGAACTGGTGAAGGTGCCGGTGGCATGGCCGCCGAAGGGCGCCAAGGAATTCGCGGCAAAAGGCAAGGAAGAGCTGGGCAACGTGGTCGTTCAGGTCAAGCCATAAGGAGACATCATGAAAATTCAAAAAACCCTGATCGCGCTGGCACTGGCCGGTGCCGCGTTCGGCGCCCAGGCGCACAAGCCCTGGATGCTGCCGTCGTCCACCTTCGTCGAGAACGACCGGGAAGCATGGGTGACGGTCGACGCCGCCATCTCGGAAGGCCTGTTCGACATCGACCACGTGCCGCTGAAACTGGACGGCCTGACGATCATCGGCCCGGACGGCGCCACGCTGCAGCCTGAAAACGTGGCCAACGGCAAGCTGCGCAATTCGTTCGACGTGAAGATGGCCAAGAACGGTACCTACAAGATCGCGCTGGTGAACCAGAACGTGATGGCGAGCTGGAAGGTCAACGGTGAAACGAAGCGCTGGCGCGGCATCGAAGCGAACATGGCCAAGGAAGTGCCGGCCGATGCCCAGGAACTGAAGGTGACGCGTACCAGCAGCCGCATCGAAACGTTCGTCACGGCCAACGAGGCCAGCGACGCGGTACTGAAACCGACCGGCAGCGGGCTGGAACTGGTGCCGGTGACCAACCCGACCGAGCTGCGCGCCGGCGAGAAAGCCACGTGGCGCTTCCTGGTCGACGGCAAGCCGGCCGCGAACCTGCCGTTCAGCCTGATTCCGGGCGGCGTGCGCTACCGCGGCACGCTGAACGAAGTGCGCTTCAATACCGATGCCAAGGGCGAGATCACGTTCACGATCCCGGCCGCCGGCATGTACGTGGCGACGGCCAGCTGGCCGGCGGCCCAGGCGCCGGGCGGCCAGCAGGGCGGCCAGCCGCAGCAGCCGCCGGCGCGCCGCGTGACCTACTCGGGCACGGTGGAAGTGCTGCCCGAGTAATGCGCCGGGTTCTGCTGCCGCACGCGATTTCGCCCGGGCCGGCGCCGTCCGGTTCGGGCGTGCACGACTATCGCGGCCTCAGCATGGGCACGAGCTGGTCGGCGCGGGTGGCGCACGCCGGCGCCGCGCCGCACTTGCCGGATGACCTGCACGCCGGCCTGCAGGCCCGGCTGGACGACGTGGTGGCGCAGATGAGCCACTGGGAGCCCGGCTCGGACCTGGGCCGTTTCAACCGCGCGCCGGCCGGCACCTGGCAGGTGCTGCCGCCGGCGTTCTTCCATGTACTGGCCTATGCGCTCGATGTCTGGCGCGATACGGCCGGCGCATGCGATCCGTGCGCCGGCGCGCTGGTGAACCTGTGGGGCTTCGGCCCCGTCAACCGTTACGATGAGCCGGGCTTCACGGTGCCGACGGCGGAGCAGGCGCAAGCCGCGCTGCCGGTCGCGCGCGTGCGGCTCGACCCCGTCAGCCGCAGCGCGCTGCAGCCGGGCGGCGTGCAGCTGGACCTGTCCGCGGTGGCCAAGGGCTACGGTGTCGACTGCCTGGCACGCTGGCTGGAAGAGCAGGGCGTGCGCGACTACCTGGTGGAAGTGGGCGGCGAACTGCGCGGCGCCGGCCTCAAGCCGGATGGCCAGCCGTGGTGGGTGGCGCTGGAGGGCGTGGACGATGCCCCGGCCGGCGGTGACGGCATCGTCGCCGCGCTGCATGGCCTGGCGGTCGCCACGTCCGGCGACTATCGCCGCTACTTCCTGCACGACGGGCAGCGCCGGCCGCACACGATCGATCCGCGCAGCGGCATGCCGATCGACAACGGCCTGGCGTCCGTGACCGTGGTCGACGGCAGTTGCATGGCTTGCGACGCCTGGTCGACCGCGCTGACCGTGCTGGGCCTGGAGGATGGCCTGGCGCTGGCGGAGCGGCGCGGCATCGCGGCCCGCTTCGTGGTGCGCACCGACCGCGGACCCGTTGAACACCTGAGCTCGCACATGCGGGCGATGCTGGAGCAGGCATGAAGGGGCAGGCACGAAGGCGCCGGCATCCATGCTCGAGCATGAATAATCCAGCATGAACATTTCCGCATGATTTTGACGAACGATACGGCCCGGCTGGCGCTGACCGCCGCCTGCTTCGCCGCGTATGGCGTCACCTGTTTCCTGCCATGGCTGCGCACGCGCCGCAAGCGTGCCGCCATGGCCGCCGCAGGCGATGCTGCCGGATGGATCGTCGCCTATGCAAGCCAGACCGGCAACGGCGAGGAACTCGCGCAGCAGACCGCGGCCACGCTGCGGCTGGCCGGTATCGGCGTGCGGGTGATCGAGCTGGGCGATGTGACCGCCGCCGCGCTGCAGGGTGCGGAACGGGCGCTGTTCATCGCCAGCACGTACGGCGAAGGCGATGCGCCCGATGGCGGCGCCGCATTCGCCGGCAAGCTGATGACACGCCCGTTGCCGCTGCCGCGGCTGCATTACGGCGTGCTGGCGCTCGGCGACAGCAGCTATGCGCATTTCTGCGGGTTCGGCCGCGCGCTGGACGCTTGGCTGAGCGCCCAAGGCGCGCAGCCGCTGTTTCCCCGCGTGGAAGTGGACCGCGGCGCGACGGCCGACCTGGCGCCGTGGCGCCAGCACCTGTCGCACCTGGCCGGCACCAGCGATGCGCCGGACTGGGAAGCGCCGGCGTTCACGCCGTGGCGCCTGGCGGAGCGGCGGCTGATGAATCCGGGCAGCGCCGGCGGCGCCGTCTTCCATATCGAACTGGAACCCGTTGCCGGTGCGTTGCCGGCCTGGCAGTCGGGCGACCTGGTGCAGGTGGCGCCGCCGGCGCAGCCGGACCGGCCGCGCGAGTACTCGATCGCGTCGGTGCCGGGCGATGGCCGGGTCCACCTGCTGGTGCGCTTGCACCAGCACGCCGACGGCAGCGCCGGCATCGCTTCCGGCTGGCTGTGCGGCGAGGCCGCCGTCGGCGAACCCGTGCCGCTGCGGCTGCGCCAGCACCGCCGCTTCCGGCTCGAAGGCAATGCGGCGCGGCCACTGATCCTGATCGGCAACGGCAGCGGCCTCGCCGGGTTGCGCGGCCACTTGCGCGCGCGCGCTGCCGCCGGGCAGGGCCGCAACTGGCTGCTGTTCGGCGAACGCCAGCGCGCCCACGACCTGCACTATGGCGACGAGCTGGCAACGTGGCAGGAACAGGGGCGGCTCGAACGGCTCGACCTGGCCTTCTCGCGCGATGGCGGCGAGCGCATGTACGTGCAGGACCTGCTGCCGCCCGCCGCGGGCACGCTGCGCGCGTGGATCGCCGACGGCGCCGCGATCTATGTCTGCGGCAGCCTGGAAGGCATGGCCGGCGGCGTCGACCGCGCGCTGCGCGAGATCCTCGGCGACGGCACCGTCGATGCGCTGGCGACCGAAGGCCGCTACCGGCGCGACGTGTACTGAGCCAGCTACAAGCCCAGGCGCCAGACGCAGCAAGGTGTAGCAAATCCACAACGGGACAGTCCGGATCGCCGGACCGCCCAACTTTTTACAACGCAGCAAATCCACAACAGGGACAGCCGGATCGCCGGACCGCCCCATTTTATACAACGCTTCCGCTGGGCAAAAAAAGCCCCGCGCGAGGCGGGGCCGGGAAATTCCGCGAGGAGGCGGATGAGAGGTTCAGGGCGTCAGTTCCTCGAGCCCGCGCTGCAGGCTGGAGATGCTGGGGTTTTCGATGAACACGCATTGCTTGCCGGTGCGCTTGCAGAAATCCTTGACGCGCCAGTAGGCGCTGTGGCTGATGCAGCCCGTCTGGCAGATCACCAGGTCGGCCGCGGCGAGGCTGGCCTCGAGCTTGCCCGCGTTGTCTTCCAGGCCGCCGTCGTGGTGGGCGAACTGGGCACCGGCCCGTTCGATCAGCGTGCGGTAGGAAGCCACGTTGCCGCTGCGTCCGCCCACGCACAGGATGCTGCGTTCGGCCAGCCGGATCGGCATCCGGACCACGTGCTCGACCACCTTGGCGGCCTGCATGGGTTCGTCGTCGCGCACCGGACTTTGTGCCTGCGCCTGCGCCTGGGCTTGCGCAAGTTCACGCCGCAGTTCGGCCACCTGTTCGCGCAGCAGCCGCTCGCGCTCGTCGCTTTGGGCGAGCCGCTGCGTCAGCCGCTCGCGCGACGGCAGATCCGGGATGGCTTCGCGCAACCCCTCCAGTTCCAGGCGCAGCGCATCGATCGTGCTGTCGCGGTTGACCAGCTGGGCGCGCAATTGCATCAGCATGCCGGCATGGCGTTCCTGTTCGGCCGTGCGCTCGAGCTGCACGGCGGCACTGCGGTGCTGCACCTTCGCCAGTTCGCGCGCCAGTTGTCCGTTTTCCTCGACCACCGCGTTGAAGCGGGTGATGTCGGCCCGCACGCAGGCACCGGCCTGGTGCTGGATCATGTGCAGGTCGCGGCACATGCGTTCTTCCAGCTCGGGCGCGCAGCGGGGATGCGTCAGGCCGGCCCAGAATGCGCCGGCCACGTCGCCACCGGCGACCGCGGCCTGCCACAGCTCGGCCACGCCGTCCGTCGTGCGCGCGGCGCGGAAGCGCCCGATCACCACCGCATAGCGGCGTTCGAGTTCCTTCTGCAGGCTTTCGGATAACCGGTTGCGCGTGCCGCATTCGCTGACCGCGCCGACGTGGATCTCGTAATCGTCCGCGATCACCTTGCCGCCGGTAACCTTGCCGACCAGCTTGCGCAACGTGCCGATGGGCAGCGATACGCCCACCAGCGGGCAGTGGCAGGTATGGCCCAGTTCCCAGATGCGGCGCCGGCGCGATGCCTGCGCTTCCTGCGGCGGCGTGGCCGCGTGCTTGTCGCACATGGTCACACCGCCTGCGGTGCGGGACGGCCGCGCGCCATCAGCCGCGCCAGGAAACCGTCATCCTTCTTTGGCGGCGGCAGCGTGCGCTCGACAACGCCGGCCCATTGCTCGGACAACTGCTGGCAGGTGGCCGCCAGCACGGGCGACAGGCCCGGCAGGGCAGCCAGCGCCTTCAGGTGGCGCTCGATGACGGAGGCCAGCTTCACGCAGCCCTTGCCTTCGGCCGTGTAGTGGGACATCAGGTGCAGCACGGCGGACAGCATCAGCTCGGGCTGCTGGCTGCCGGCGGCGGGCGCCAGGCAGATCGGATCGGTATGGTCGATGGCCATCGGACTCTCCTCGAAAACGATGCAGCTGGCGGCGGCTGGCTGAAATGATTAGGCGGTGAGGATCAGCTTGTTCAGCTGCGTGATGCGGAGGCGGTAGATGCGCCCCGCATGCTCGATTTCCACCTCACGCTGATCCTGCATCAGGCCGGTGGTGGTGAGGCGTTTCACGGGAACGGGCTGCCGGGCAGGAGACACGGGCTTGTTTTGATTGGCTTGGGTCTGCATGGTCATTTCGCCTTAAATAAGAATGATTCGCATTTGCATTATTGGCTACCACTGCCATAAATGCAAGCGTTTTCTAGCGGCTGTTTGCAGCAACGAAGAAACCCTGCAGATGCCGGGAGCAGGCGCAAAAAAAGGCCCGCCGAAGCGGGCCCAAGCTGGGTGAGGTAAGAATTGGGCGGCGGTCAGACAGTGGCCACCAGTTGCACCGGCGGCACAGGCGCGGCTTCGGCGGCGGCCTTGGCGCGGGCAGCGGTCGCCTTGCTGCGGGAACGCGAGGGCGGCAGGCGGCGCAGGGTTTTCAGCGCGTCCGGGTCCTTGATGCCGATCGTGCGCTGGTCGACGGTAATCAAGCCGATTTCGTTGAAGGCCGACAGCGTGCGGCTCACCGTTTCCAGTGTGAGGCCCAGGTAGCTGCCGATTTCATGACGCGTCATGCGCAGGTTGAACAGCTTGCTCGAATAACCCATCTGGGCGAAACGGTCGGCCAGCGACACGAGGAAGCGCGCCACGCGGGCTTCGGCACTGAGCGCGCCCAGCATGCCGATCATTGCCTGTTCGCGCACCAGTTCGCGGCTCATCACGCCATACATCATGTGTTCCAGTTCCACGTGCACGCGGCCCAGGGCGGTCAGCTTCTTGAACGGCAGCAGGATCAGGTCGCAGTCGGACAGCGCGACCGCTTCGGACGAGTAATGCCGGCTGTGGATGCCATCGACGCCCAGCATGTCGCCTTTCATCGGGAAGCTCAGCACCTGCTCGTTGCCGAATTCATCGATCAGTACGGTTTTCAGGAAGCCGGAATTCACGATATACAGCGTATCGAACGGCTGGCCGATGGTGTGGATGCGCTGGCCGGTCTTGAATTGCACATGCTGGAACAGGAGTTCCTCGGCATTGACGGAGCAGGCCGCCGGAATGTGCAGGAGGTCGCAGACTTCCTTCAGGTTCGACCAGAGACGGCCCTGGCGCTGGCGCCCTGCCTCCATGGCAGGCGATTGGCCAGCGGGTGCGGCGACTCGGGTTTCGGACATTTGCGTAGGGAGCATGCTGATCTCCTGGTTTCAGGTCATGTATGTTCGGATTTAAAAGTGGCGATTTATCGCTGTTTTAAGGCTCGGCATTCGAAAACGTTTTAACTTTGGACTGTCAGTTCTTTTTTGGTTGTCGCCGTGCTCTGTCGGACATTCTCTCGAAATTCACTTGAGAATTCAGGTGAGGATTCAAGTAAGCATCCGAGTGGATTTGCGGCAACTCGCTTTTGAATGGTTTCAGTATGCCAACCGAGGGGGGGTATGGATATCGGTATGCGCTGAATATGCCCGTAGGAGCCAGCTACAACCTGTAGGAATACTCCTACTGACCAAGATGGTGTTTCAGAGTGAGAGCGGGGGAGCGCGCGCGAACGCGGCGGGTCAGGATTTGAACGGCGACAGCAGCTTATGCGCAACAGCGTATTGAACCATTTCCGACAATGAACTCATTCCCATTTTCTGCATGATGCGGGTTTTGTGAGTACTGACGGTTTTTACCGACAGGTGCAGGCTGTTGGCGATTTCGGTAATCGACTTGCCTGAAACAAGTAATGAGAAAACTTCGAACTCGCGGTCGGACAGCTGTTTATGCAGCAGGCTTTCATTGGGCATCATGATATTCAGTGCCAGCTGCTCCGCGACTTCCGTACTGATATAAGGCCGGCCCGATGCCACCTTGCGAATGGCGCCCACCAGCTGGGTGCCGGCGCTTTCCTTCGTCAGGTAACCCTGGGCGCCGGCGCGGATCGCGCGCACCGCGTATTGCTCCTCTTCGTGCATCGTGAGGATCAGCACGTTGAGCTTGGGGGCTTCGCTGCGGATCTGGCGGATCAGGTCGACGCCGCTGCGGCCCGGCATCGACAGGTCGAGCAGCAGCAGGTCGAAGCCACCCTGGCGCACATGGCGCAGCACCTCGAATCCATCGACGGCTTCACCGACGATATCGATGTCCGGCGCGCCGTCGAGGATGCGCTTGAGGCCTTCGCGCATGATGGTGTGGTCGTCTGCTATGACTATTCTGATCATGGGTGGTTCGGTGAAACTGCGGTGATGCCTTCGTTGCCAATGGCCCGACGATGCACAGGACTTTGCACCGGACACTGCGGCAGCATGGCGTGGGGCAGGCGATGCGTGATCATTCCGGCACGGGTTCCTTCAGCAGCCGGTGCACGAGCACGGGTATTTTCGAATGCGACAGTACCTTGTTGGTGACGCTGCCCAGCAACAACTGGCCCCAGCCGCTGCGGCCGTGGGAGCCGATGAAGATCAGGTCGCAGCCCGCCTTTTCGGCGATCTCGACGATCTTCAATGCCGCGCTTTCGGAAAACGCCGTCATGCTTTCGCACCGCAGGCCCTTCCTGGCGCACGAATCGACGATCGACTGCACATGATCGCGGCCGGCGCGGGCCATTGCGGCACGGTACTCTTCCTCGCTCGGGTAGCTGGGCGGAATGATCTCGACATAGATCGGATATTGGTATTCCGGCGCGACGAACAGCGCAAGCACCTCGGCGCCGAGCTGGTGGGCAAACGAGACGCCGGCGCAGGCGGTCATGCGGGATACGGCGGAACCGTCGGTGGTAATCAGAATTTTCCGGTACATACCAGCTCCCTGGAAGACATGCGCTCTTGCATTGTAGTCTCGAATGGCGCTCTTGTCTGGATGTAAAGACTTGATCTTTCTCAATAGAGAGATGAGCTTGGTACAAGCTTGCCGGGCTCGCCATATTTGTATATGACAAACACCCGCGCCGTCCGGCGACCCAAATACAACAGAAAAACCGGCTTTTTCAGTTGCCGCACAGGATTGATCCGGCCAGGATTGAACAAGCGGACGGCCCCCTGCTACACTCGCGGAAGTGCGTTAATATTGCCGAGCGTCATCAAGACGGACCCACAGGCAGTTGATACGAAAGCATTTTTTGATTATGGAGAAGCAGGGATTATGACCGACGCCGCTGATGATTTCGACGCATTGTTCGAGGAAGTGTCCGCGCAGCGCGCCAGTGCCGCCCCGGCACCGGCACCGGCCCCCGCGCCGGCCGCCGCCACCGCTGACGACGACCTGGAAAGTCTGTTCGACGAGATCGCGTCGACTCGTCCCCCGGCGCCTGCCGCCGCGGCCGCTGCCGCCGCCGCCGCCGCGGTTGCCGTGCCGGCCGGCGATGCGCCAGCCGCCGACGATGGCCAGCAGGATGGCACCATGTTTGAACGGCTGGGCGGCATTGTCCGCCTGTTGCACGACTCGTTGCGCGAACTGGGCTACGACAAGGCGCTGACCGAGGCCTCGACCCAGATCGTCGATGCGCAGGACCGCCTGGAATACGTGGCCTCGCTGACCGAGCAGGCCGCCAACAAGGTATTGAACACGCTCGACGACGGCATGCCGGCACAGGATGTGCTGTCGAAGAAGTCGAAGCAAATGGAAGAACGCTGGGCCGCGCTGTTCGACGGCAAGCTCAGCATTGAAGAATTCAAGACGCTGGCGGGCGATTCGCGTTCGTTCGCGCAGGCCGTGTCGGAAGCCACCGAGGCGGAGAAGGCCCGCCTGCTGGAAATCATGATGGCGCAGGACTTCCAGGACATCACCGGCCAGCTGATCAAGAAGGTGGTCATCATCACCAAGACCGTCGAGTCGGAACTGGCCCAGCTGCTGAAAGATAATGCGCCGCCGGACAAGCGCGAGCTGATTGCGCAGAAAGAGGCCCTGGAAGTGTCGTTGATGAGTGGCCCGTCGGCCCCGTCCGTGGCACTGAACCAGGACAATGTGGACGATCTGCTTGCCGACCTGGGGTTCTGATGGACGATATGCTCAAGGAGTTCGTCGTCGAGGCGATGGACCTGGCGGTCAATGTCGAGGAGCACCTGCTGCGCCTCGAACGCGATCCGCAGAACAAGGAAACGCTGAACGCCGTGTTTCGCTCGTTCCACACGATCAAGGGTGGCGCGGGTTTCATGAACCTCGGCGCGCTCGTATCGGCCTGCCACCTGACCGAAAACCTGTTCGACGCGTTGCGTACCGGTGCCGCGCCGGTCACGCCGCTGTCGATCGAGGCGGCCCTGCAGGCGTCCGGCTTCGTGGCCGACCAGCTGGCCGAACTGAATAACGGTGCCTCGCCGGAAAGCATGGGGCCGATGCCGGCCGACCTGGAAGCGATCCTGAACCAGGCGATCGAAGGCAAGGAAAGCTCGGCCAAGCCGGTTGCCAAGGCCGCTCCCGCACCGGCTGCCGCGCCAGCGCCTGTGTCCGCGGCGCCTGCCCCGGCACGCGCGCCATCGGCCGACGGTCTCGACTGGGAGTCGATGTACGAAGCGGTCGTGCCGCCGGGTACCTACAGCCGCCCGGCCGGCGCGCCCGCTCCCGTGGCCGTGCCCGCCGCCCCTGTCGCAGCCGCTGCCGCCACCGCAGCTGCACCGGCGGTGCAAGCGCCCGCCGCGGCCGCACCGGCCGCCGATACGGCGCCCGGCGGCAAGAAATGGGACGGCGTCGAGCGCCGTGACGAAAAGGCCGCCCATGCCGCGCCCGCCAAGGAAGAAAGCATCCGCATCGATGCGGTCAAGCTCGATGCGCTGCTGGAAGTGGCCGGCGAATCGGTGCAGGCCGCCAACCAGGCCGCCGTGCTGCTGGAACGCCTGCAGCAGTTCAAGTTCGAAGGCCAGGCCGCCACGCTGATGTCGGCGCTGACCGAAACGCTGGAACGCGCGTCGCGCTATTCGACGGAGCTGCAGCGCGCCACGCTGGCGACCCGCATGCAGCCGGTCGGCCGCCTGTTCCAGAAATTCCCGCGCCTGGTGCGCGAGCTGGCGAAGGACCTGGGCAAGGAAGTCGAGCTGGTCATCGAAGGCGCGGAAACGGAAGTGGACCGCGTGGTCGTCGACAGCCTGTACGATCCGCTGGTGCACATGCTGCGCAATGCGCTCGACCACGGGGTCGAAGGGCCGGATTCCCGTATTGCCGCCGGCAAGAATCCAAAGTCCACCATCCTGCTGAAGGCGTGGCAGGAAGCCAACAGCGTGATGATCGTGCTGCAGGACGACGGCAAGGGCATGGACCCGATCGCGCTGCGCCGCAAGGCGGGCGAGAAGGGCCTGATCTCGCCGACCGCGAACATGACGGACGAAGAGTCGTACCAGCTGGTGTTCCTGCCGGGCTTCTCGACCAAGGAAGTGGCATCGTCGGTGTCCGGCCGCGGGGTGGGCATGGACGTGGTCAAGACCGCCGTCGAGAAGAACCGTGGCGCGATCCACATCGAATCCGCGCTCGGCAAGGGCACGAAATTCGCGATCCGCCTGCCGATCGAACTGTCGATCGTGCCGACGATGCTGGTGTCGACCTCCGGCGCGCTGCTGGCGCTGCCGATGGCCGTCGTCGAGCGCGTGGTGGAATTGCCGGAAAACTTCTCCGAAGTGGGCGGTGCGCCGGTACTGAAGGACCAGGGCCGGCCGCTGCCGGTGCGTTCGCTGGCCAGCGCGCTCGGTTACGAGCTGTCGGCCGAACGCGTGGGCATCGTCATCAACGCGCCGCAGCCGTACATCCTCGCCGTGGGCGCCGTCGACGGTACCGCCGACCTGGTGATCAAGCCGATGACGGCGCTCACCGTGGAAGGGGTCACCGGCACCGCGCGTTCGGCCGAAGGCGATCTGGTGCTGGTCGTGGGCCTATCGTTCCTGATGGATGGTTGCAGGAGCAGCGTGCGCATGGCAGCATAACAAGTTCGCCAAGCAAGTCACCTGAAAAAGCCTGCGACGCCATCGCAGGCTTTTTTTACGACTAAAATATTGCCTTTACGGCGGCGATCCGGCGATCCGGCGGATCCCCGGCTTACATTTTTGAAATCTTGCCGAAAACGGTGGGCGGCCCGCCGGAGCGTTCCAAGCACTGTTTTCAGCAGCATTTTTGCAACACCGGCGCCCTAGGCGCGCAGCACGAGAATGCAAGGGACAGCGGCCCAAAAGGCGGAAAGTCGGCTTGTTTTGCAGCGCACAAACTGTGGCATAATCAAAATGGAACTTTCACCACACAGGCAGCAAGCAGCAATCATGAAGACGCTTTACGACAAACTCTGGGAATCGCATGTGGTGCGCACGGAGGAAGACGGCACCGCCATCCTGTACATCGACCGCCACCTCGTGCACGAAGTCACCAGCCCGCAGGCCTTTGACGGCCTGCGCGCCGCCCATCGCCCGCTGTGGCGCCTGTCCGCCAACCTGGCCGTGGCCGACCACAACGTGCCCACCACCGACCGCTCGCACGGCATCGAGGATCCCATCTCGCGCCTGCAGGTCGAAACGCTGGACAGCAACACCAAGGAGTACGGTGTCACGTACTTCAACATGAACGACAAGCGCCAGGGCATCGTGCACGTGATCGGCCCCGAGCAGGGCGCCACGCTGCCCGGCATGACGGTGGTCTGCGGCGACTCGCACACCTCCACCCATGGCGCATTCGGCGCGCTGGCGCACGGCATCGGCACCTCGGAAGTCGAGCACGTGCTGGCCACGCAGACCCTGCTGGCGAAGAAATCGAAAGCGATGCTGGTGCAGGTCGACGGCCCGTTGCTGCCCGGCGTGACCGCGAAGGATATCGTGCTGGCCGTGATCGGCAAGATCGGCACGGCCGGCGGTACCGGCTATGCGATCGAGTTCGGCGGCTCCACGATCCGCGCGCTGTCGATGGAAGGCCGGATGACGGTCTGCAACATGGCGATCGAAGCGGGCGCCCGCGCCGGCATGATCGGCGTCGACGACACAACGATCGATTATGTGAAGGGCCGCCCGTTCGCACCGGTGGGCCCCCACTGGGACCGCGCGGTCGAATACTGGCGCACGCTGCACACCGAGCCGGGCGCGAAGTTCGACCTGGTCGTCACGCTGAACGCGGCGGACATCAGGCCGCAGGTCACCTGGGGCACGTCGCCCGAGATGGTGGTGGCGATCGATGGCCGCGTGCCCGATCCCGACCAGGAGCACGATGCCGTCAAGCGCGATGCGATGGAAAAGGCGCTGGTCTACATGAACCTGAAGCCGAACACGCCGATCGAGGATATCCGCATCGACAAGGTGTTCATCGGCTCGTGCACCAACTCGCGCATCGAGGATCTGCGCGCCGCCGCCGCCGTGGTGCGCGGCAAGCAGCGCGCCTCGAACGTGAAGCTGGCGCTGGTGGTGCCCGGTTCCGGCCTGGTCAAGGAACAGGCCGAGCGCGAGGGGCTGGACACGATCTTCAGGGCCGCCGGCTTCGAATGGCGCGAGCCGGGCTGCTCGATGTGCCTGGCGATGAATGCCGACCGCCTCGAACCGGGCGAACGCTGCGCCTCGACGTCGAACCGCAATTTCGAAGGCCGCCAGGGCCAGGGCGGGCGTACCCACCTGGTATCGCCCGCGATGGCGGCCGCGGCCGGTATTGCCGGCCACTTCGTCGACGTTCGCGCGATCCGCTAAGTCGATGTTCCGGGGCTGCGCGCACCGCGCGCCCCGAGGCAGCAATACATTCATCCAAGACGCATCAGCCAGAGCCTACGAATCATGAAAACCCTGTTCGCCATCGCCATCGCCACCATCGTCCTCACCGGCTGCAACACCGTTGCCGGCTTCGGCAAGGACGTGCAGAAGGTGGGCCAGGCCGTCGAAGGCGCCGGCAGAAAATAACACGCCGCACGGCACATGCCGCCGTGCGCAACCGAAAGAGCAGCATGGAAAAATTTACGATCTACGAGGGCCTGGTGGCCCCGCTCGACCGCGCCAACGTCGATACCGACGCGATCATTCCGAAGCAGTTCCTGAAGTCGATCCGCCGCACGGGCTTCGGCCCCAACCTGTTCGACGAGTGGCGCTACCTGGACCACGGCGAGCCCGGCATGGACAACGAGCGCCGTCCGCTGAACCCGGATTTCGTGCTGAACCAGCCGCGCTACCAGGGCGCGTCGATCCTCCTGACCCGCAAGAATTTCGGCTGCGGCTCGTCGCGCGAACACGCGCCATGGGCCCTGGAGCAGTATGGCTTCCGCGCGGTGCTCGCGCCGAGCTTTGCCGATATCTTCTTTAACAACTGTTTCAAGAACGGCGTGCTGCCGGTCGTATTAACCGAAGCGCAGATCGATCATCTGTTCGACGAAGTCAAGGCATTTCCGGGCTACCGCCTGGTGGTTGACCTTGAGCAACAAGTCATCCGCTCCCAGGACGGCAAGATCTCCTATCCATTCCAGGTCGACGCCTTCCGCAAATACTGCCTGATGAACGGCCTCGACGATATCGGCCTCACGCTGCGCCATGCGGACACCATCCGCGCGTTCGAAGAGCGTCATCTGGCAAGCCAGCCCTGGCTGGCCAACTCGATCTGAAGAACAAGACCATGAAAATCGCAATCCTGCCGGGCGACGGCATCGGCCCGGAGATCGTCGCCCAGGCTGTCAAGGTGCTGAACGCACTCGACGAAAAATTCGAACTGGAAACCGCCCCGGTCGGCGGCGCCGGCTACGAAGCCGCCGGCCACCCGCTGCCGGAAGCCACGCTGGCGCTGGCGAAGGCGGCCGATGCCGTGCTGTTCGGCGCCGTCGGCGACTGGAAGTACGACACGCTGGACCGCCCGCTGCGCCCGGAACAGGCGATCCTCGGCCTGCGCAAGAACCTGGGCCTGTTCGCCAACCTGCGCCCGGCGATCCTGTACCCGGAACTGGCCGGCGCCTCCACGCTCAAGCCCGAAGTGGTGTCGGGCCTCGACATCCTGATCATCCGCGAATTGACTGGCGACATCTATTTCGGCCAGCCGCGCGGCGTGCGCGAATGCCCGGACGGCCCGTTCAAGGGCCAGCGCGAAGGCTTCGACACGATGCGCTATGCCGAAGGCGAAATCCGCCGCATCGCCCACGTGGCGTTCCAGGCCGCGCAAAAGCGCGGCAAGCGCCTGACCAGCGTGGACAAGGCCAATGTGCTGGAAACCTTCCAGTTCTGGAAGGACATCGTCACCGACGTGCACAAGGAATACCCGGACGTGGCGCTGGACCACATGTACGTGGACAACGCCGCGATGCAGCTGGTGCGCGCGCCGAAGAAGTTCGACGTGATCGTCACAGGCAACATGTTCGGCGATATCCTGTCCGACGCGGCGGCGATGCTGACCGGCTCCATCGGCATGCTGCCTTCGGCCTCGCTGGACGCGAACAACAAGGGCCTGTACGAACCGTCGCACGGCTCGGCGCCCGATATCGCCGGCAAGGGCGTGGCCAATCCGCTGGCCACGATCCTGTCCGCCGCGATGATGCTGCGCTATTCGCTGGGCCGTGCCGAACAGGCCGAGCGCATCGAGAACGCCGTCAAGGCCGTGCTGGCGCAGGGCCTGCGCACGCCGGACATCCACGAGGCCGGCACGACGAAGGTGGGCACCGAGCAGATGGGCGACGCGGTCGTGAAAGCGCTGGCTTCCTGAACATCATGTACACCGGACGCGCCGCTGGCGCGTCCGGACAAGACATCCAAAACATCCGAGGGTAATAAAATGAAATTAGTAGGTCTGGTAGGCTGGCGCGGCATGGTGGGCTCGGTCCTGATGCAGCGCATGCAGGAAGAGGGCGATTTCAATCACATCGAACCGGTGTTCTTCTCGACGTCCAACACGGGCGGCGCGGCGCCGAGCTTCGCGAAGAATGAAACCACGCTGAAGGACGCCACCGATATCGACGAACTGAAGCGCTGCGAGATCATCATCTCGTGCCAGGGCGGCGACTACACGAGCGACGTGTTCCCGAAACTGCGCGCGGCCGGCTGGAACGGCTACTGGATCGACGCGGCCTCCACGCTGCGCATGGACAAGGATGCGGTCATCGTGCTGGACCCGGTCAACCTGAACGTCATCAAGGATGCGATGACGAAGGGCGTGAAGAACTTCATCGGCGGCAACTGCACCGTGTCGTGCATGCTGATGGGCCTGGGCGGCCTGTTCAAGGCCAACCTGGTGGACTGGATGACGTCGATGACGTACCAGGCCGCATCGGGCGGCGGCGCGCAGCACATGCGCGAACTGCTGACCCAGTTCGGCACCATCAACGCGTCGGTGAAACCGCTGCTGGACAATCCGGCCGCCGCGATCCTGGAAATCGACCGCCAGGTGCTGGCAACCCAGCATGGCCTGTCGGCCGAGGATACGAAGCAGTTCGGCGTGCCGCTGGCCGGCAACCTGATCCCGTGGATCGACAAGGACCTGAACAACGGCCAGTCGAAGGAAGAGTGGAAGGCCGGCGCCGAGACCAACAAGATCCTCGGCCTGGGCGAAGCGTTCGGCTCGAAGGAAATTCCGGTGGACGGCCTGTGCGTGCGCATCGGCGCCATGCGCTGCCACTCGCAGGCACTGACGATCAAGCTGAACAAGGACGTGCCGCTGGACGAGATCAACGACATCATCGCCAACGACAACCAGTGGGTGAAGTTCGTGCCGAACACGCGCGAAGCATCGGTGCGCGACCTGACTCCGGCGGCCGTCACCGGCAGCCTGACGATCCCGGTCGGCCGCGTGCGCAAGCTGTCGATGGGCCCGGAATACATTTCCGCGTTCACCGTCGGCGACCAGCTGCTGTGGGGCGCCGCCGAGCCGCTGCGCCGCATGCTGCGCATCGTGCTGGACAAGTGATCACGCGGCATTGCGCGACGCGGGTTGCCTTCCCCGGATCGTGAAACAGGAAAACCGGCCTCCAGCGAGGCCGGTTTTTTTACGCCCGCGCGATGGGCATGGGATAATTCGTTGCATTGTGGATACAACTGGCAATCCGCCAGCGGTGCCGGCGGTGGCCGGAAATCCCATGTGGCGCGAAATTTTACACATTGACGAAGCAGCGTCCCATAGAGGGGCGTCGCTTGCATGCTCCGGGGCATGATGTTATGTTGAGACGTCCGGGAGTGCCTTCGTGCCGCCCGCTGCCACGTCGCCATCGCTACGATATTGCTACGATTTTGCTACGATTTTGTTAATCAAACACTAGAAAATATGCCCGTACAAAAACGCTCCAGGGTCGCTTCATTCGCGTTGTCCGCATTGGCCAGCGCCATCATCGGCGCGGCCGCTCTCCCGACGGCCCATGCGGCAGGGCTCGGCAAGCTCACCGTGCTTTCCGCCCTGGGGCAGCCGCTGCGCGCCGAGATCGAACTGACGGCCGTGACGCCGGCCGAGGCGGCCGGCCTGGCGGTGAAGCTGGCGCCGCCCGAAGCCTTCCGGACCGCCAATATCGAGTTCAACCCGGCGCTGCTGAACCTGCGCTTCGACATCGAGCAGCGCGAAGGGCGCCGCTTCATCCGCGTGACGTCGGCGCAGCCGGTCAACGAGCCGTTCGTCGACATGCTGCTCGAGCTGTCGTGGGCCAACGGGCGCCTGGTGCGCGAATACACGTTCCTGCTGGACCCTGCCGAGATGCGCAATGCGCAGTCGCCGCAAGTGGCCGCGCCGGTGGAAGTGAACCGCGCCGTCGCGCAGGCCGGCGCGCCGCAAGCTGCCGCGCCATCCGCACCGCCGGCCGCTGCGCCGCCTGCATCGCCGCCCGCGCCGGCAAACGGGCGGCCTGCCGGGCGCGTGGAAAGCGACGATGTCCGCGTGAAACGGGGCGATACGCTGTCCGGCATCGCGAAGGAGGTCAAGCCGGTCGACGTGTCGCTCGACATGATGCTGGTGGCGCTGTACCGCGCCAACCCCGAGGCGTTCAGTGGCAACAACATGAACCGCCTGAAGTCGGGCAAGATCCTGTCGGTACCGGATGCCGACGCCGTGCGGGCCACCGGGCAAACCGAGGCGCGCCGCATCGTCGTGGCGCACGCGGCGGACTTCAACGCCTACCGTAACCGGCTGGCCGGCCAGGTCGAGGCGGCAACGCCGGCCCAGGCGTCCGAGCCGCAGCAAAGCGCGGGCGGCAAGATCACCACCAAGGTCGAGGAACGGCCGAATGCCGTCAACGAAGCCCGGGACCAGCTGAAGCTGTCGAAGGCCGGCGAAGCTGCCGGCAAGGCCGGGCAGGGCAGTGCGACCGAGGACAAGATCGCCAAGGACCAGCAGGTGGCCGACGCCGCCGCGCGCGTCAAGGAACTCGAAAAGAACGTCAGCGATCTCGAGAACCTGGTGGCGGTGAAGAGCCAGGCCGGCGCCGAGGCGCAGAAAGCCAGCGGCGTGCAGGAACTGGACAACCAGGGCAAACCCGTCGCGGCCGCGCCGCAGCCGGTGGCGCCGGCGGCGGCCCCGGCCAGGCCGGCGGCAACGCCGCCCGCTCCGGCGCCCGTTCCTGCCCCCGCGGACATGGAACCGGGCATCATGGATGCCGTGAAGGACAATATCCAGGCGTTCGGCATCGCGCTGGCCGCTATCCTGGCCGGCACGGCACTGATCCTGGCGCGGCGCCGCAAGTCGGGCGGCACCGCCGTGGCGCAGCGCGCACCGGTCGTCGCGCCGGTCGAACCCGGTACCCAGGCGCAGCCGCTGTATGCCGAGGCGGGCGGCCAGAGCGTCGATACCAGCAACAGCGTGTTCAATTCGAACTTCGCACCGTCCGCCAGCCAGCTCGACATGAACGAAGTCGATCCGGTGGCCGAGGCGGACGTCTATATCGCCTACGGCCGCGATGCGCAGGCCGAGGAAATCCTCAAGGAAGCGCTGCGCACCCATCCGGAACGCCACGCGGCGCGCCTGAAGCTGATGGAAATCTACGCGAACCGCAAGGATCTTCGCGCGTTCGAGGCGCAGGCCAGGGAACTGCATGCGCTGACGAAGGGGCAGGGCGACGAGTGGGCGCAAGCCGCCGCGCTGGGCCGTTCGATCGATGCGGGCAATGGCCTGTACGCGGCGCAGGATGGCGCCGGGCCGCTGGCCGGCACGGCGGTGGCTGCCGGTGCCGCTGCGCTGGCGGCCGACGCCGCGTTCGCCGCCGACGCCGCGCAGCCCGCCACGTCTTCCCCGGGCTTTGCCGCCGTGCTGGACGACGCCGCGCGCAGCCGCGCCATCGCGCCCGAGGCACATGAAGGCCTCGACCTGGACCTGAGCCAGGAACCGGCACCCGAAGCCGCCGTCCATGCGCTCGACTTCGATTTCGCCGAGACGCCCGCACCCGCGCCGGCACCGGCCGACCCGCTGGCGGACTTCGATTTCAGCGACGCCACCGCGCTCCCGGCCGACGCCCCCGCAACTGCGCCGGCAACCGCGTCCGCACAGCCGAAAGTGGCGGACGCCGGCGACGCCGAACACTTCCTCGACTTCGACCTGGGCGGCCTGAATTTCGAGCCGTCGCCGCCGGCGGCGGAGAAGGCGGCTCCGGCTGCCGCGGACGCCACGGCCGATCCATTCGACCTGGCATTCGATGTGCCGCCCGAGGACGAGGCGCAGTTGGCCCCGTCCCCGTCCGAGCCAGCCATGGATTTCGACCTGGACCTGCCCGATGACGGCAGGGCGGCGCCTGCCGCCGCGGCGCCCGGCGCCGATCCGCTGGCCGAACTGGACCTGATGGACTTCGACGTGGCGCCGCCATCCGGCGCCCGGGCGGACGCCGCGCAGCCAGCCGGCAGCGCCGCGCCTGCCACCGATGAATCGGACTTTGCCGTGCCGGACCTGCCGGAGACCCCCGGCGCGGCACCGCCGCCGCCGGAATTCGACCTGTCGGGCATCGACCTCGACCTGGACGAGACGGCCACGCCCCAGCCCGAGGCAGCCACGCCGCCGGCCGCCGCAGCCGCGCCGCTGACACCGCTGCAAATGGAGATGGACACCAAGCTGGACCTGGCGGTCGCCTACCAGGAAATCGGCGACAAGGAAGGCGCGCGCGAATTGCTGGACGAAGTGCTGCGCGGCGGCAGCGACGACCAGGTGGCACGCGCCAACCAGATGCTGGCGCAGCTGGGCTGATGCATTCCGGCCCCATGCCGGCACAGCCCATGCTTGTATAATTCCGGCTCTTTCTTCAGGATTGGGCAGGCATTGAAACGCATCGCATTGGGCGTCCAGTATGACGGCGCCGGCTGGCAGGGGTACCAGGTCCAGCCGCACGGCCAGACCGTGCAGGACAAGCTGGAGGCGGCGATCGAGCGCTTTGCCCGTGTCCATATCGGCACCACCTGTGCCGGCCGCACCGATGCCGGTGTGCATGCGCTGGGGCAGGTCGTGCATTTCGATACCGACCTGCAGCGCGAGACGCATGCCTGGGTGCGCGGCATCAACGCCTTCCTGCCCGAGTCGATCGGCGTGCGCTGGGCCAAGGAGCTGCATGAGGTCATTCCCTATGGCGATGCCGAATTCCAGTCCGACCAGGACTTCCATGCCCGTTTCTCGGCGCGCTCCCGTACCTATCACTACCTGCTGTACAACAACGCGGTGCGCGCGCCGTTGCTGGCCGGCCGCGCCGGCTTCTCGCACCGCCCGCTGGATGTGGAACGGATGCGGACCGCCGTGCGCCCGCTGCTGGGCCGGCACGATTTCTCGGCATTCCGTGCCGCCGGCTGCCAGGCGAAAACGCCGGTCAAGGAAATGTACGAACTCGACATCGAGCGGCACGGCGACATGATCCTCTTCACGCTGCGCGCCAGCGCCTTCCTGCACCACATGGTGCGCAACCTGGTCGGCGCGCTGGTCTACGTGGGCCAGGGCCGCGAAAACACGGACTGGCTGGGCGAACTGCTGGCGAGCGGCAACCGCACGCTGGCCGCGCCCACGTTCATGCCCGACGGGCTGTACCTGGCGCAGATCGAATACGACGGCAGGTGGGGCCTGCCGCAGGAAACCCCGCGCATCCTGCCGGCTTTTTGACGATTGATCGAGAAAATGAGCATGCACCGTACCCGCATCAAGATCTGCGGCCTGACCCGCGAAGAAGACGTGGCCGCCGCCGTGGCCGCCGGGGCCGACGCGATCGGCTTCGTGTTCTACCCGAAGAGCCCGCGCTACGTGACGCCGCAGCGCGCGGCCGAACTGATCGCGATCCTGCCGCCGTTCGTCACCGCGGTCGGCCTGTTCGTCAATGCTTCAGCGCAAGAGGTGGCGGAAATCGTCCGCGTGGCGCCGGTCGGCCTGCTGCAGTTCCATGGCGACGAAACGGCGGACGATTGCGCGCGGGCCGCCGCCGCGGCGAACCGGCCGTTCCTCCGCGTCTTCCGGGTAAAACCATCCACGACCGGCACCGAGCTGCTAGAATACGAAGCACAAAGCCGCGCCTCCTCGTCCCTGTTCACCGGAGTGCTGCTCGATACGTTTGTCGATGCCTATGGCGGCGCAGGAAAGGTTTTCGATTGGTCTCTCATTCCAGAAGAACTCGCGCATCGGGCCGTTTTGAGTGGTGGCTTGAGCGTGCAAAATGCGACTGGCGCGGTGGCGCAGGTTCGCCCGTTCGCGGTTGACGTCAGCAGTGGCGTCGAAGCCGCGAAGGGCATCAAGGATGCCGGCCTGATCGCGCAATTCATTGCCGCGGTCCAGGCCGGCGATGCCACCCCCCGGAACGCCGGCTGAGCTTCGTACAATAATTTTTGTGCAGCAACGGCGTTCCAGCTTCCAGAGAACGCCATCATGACTTTCGCCTCCGATTACACGTCGTCCCTTGCATCGCCGCTGTTCCATGCCACCGATTACCAGCTGCCCGACGCCACCGGCCACTTCGGCCCGTATGGCGGCTCGTTCGTCGCCGAAACGCTGACCTACGCGCTGGCCGAGCTGAACGAAGCCTACGCACGCTACAGCCAGGATCCCGAGTTTCTCGAAGAGTTCCGCTACGAACTGAAGCACTTCGTCGGCCGCCCGTCGCCGATCTATCACGCCAAGCGCTGGTCCGAGATCGCCGGCGGCGCGCAGATCTACTTCAAGCGCGAAGACCTGAACCATACCGGCGCGCACAAGATCAACAACGTCATCGGCCAGGCGCTGCTGGCGAAACGCATGGGCAAGCCGCGCATCATCGCCGAAACCGGCGCCGGCCAGCACGGCGTGGCCACCGCCACGATCTGCGCCCGCTTCGGCCTCGAATGCGTGGTCTACATGGGTTCCGAGGACGTCAAGCGCCAGGCGCAGAACGTCTACCGGATGAAGCTGCTGGGCGCCACCGTCGTGCCTGTCGAATCCGGTTCGAAGACCCTGAAGGATGCGCTGAACGAAGCGATGCGCGACTGGGTCACCAACATCGAAAACACGTTCTACATCATCGGCACCGTGGCCGGCCCGCACCCGTACCCGATGCTGGTGCGCGACTTCCAGTCCGTGATCGGCGAGGAATGCCTGGTGCAGATGCCCGAAATGACCGGCCGCCAGCCCGACTACGTGCTGGCCTGCATCGGCGGCGGTTCGAACGCGATGGGTATTTTCTACCCGTACATCGACCAGAAGGAAACGCAGCTGATCGGTGTGGAAGCGGCGGGCGAGGGCCTCGACACCAGCAAGCACGCGGCCTCGCTGACGAAGGGGTATCCGGGTGTGCTGCACGGCAACCGTACCTACCTGCTGCAGAGCGAAGACGGCCAGATCATCGAAACGCATTCGGTTTCCGCCGGCCTCGACTACCCGGGCGTGGGTCCGGAACACGCCTGGCTGAAGGATTCGGGTCGCGCGCAATATGTGTCGATCACCGACGAGGAAGCTTTGAGCGCGTTCCACGACTGCTGCCACATCGAGGGCATCATCCCCGCGCTGGAATCGTCGCATGCGCTGGCCTATGCGGCCAAGCTGGCCGCCACGCTGCCCAAGGACAAGATCGTGCTGGCCAACCTGTCCGGCCGCGGCGACAAGGACATGCACACCGTGGCCGAGCGGATGGGACTGAAATTCGGCTAGGCAGTTGCCGCCAAGGCGCCCGTTGGCGCCTGCTTCCTCCCCAGTGCATACCCTGGGGCAGGTCCGTCGGGTTCGACCTCGGCTCCTGTCTCCGGGGGTTATCCAGATGAAAGAGAATCCATGTCCCGTATCGCCCAGACCTTCACCGCGCTGAAAGCGCAAGACAAAACCGGTCTCGTGACCTTCATCACCGCCGGCGATCCGTCGCCGGCCAGCACGGTGCCGCTGCTGCACGCCCTGGTGGCGGGCGGCGCCGATGTGCTGGAAATCGGCGTGCCGTTTTCCGACCCGATGGCCGAAGGCCCCGTCATCCAGCGTGCCTGCGAGCGCGCGCTGGTGCATGGCGTGGGCATCCGCCACGTGTTCGAGTACGTGCGCGAATTCCGCAAGACCAACCAGCACACGCCGGTGGTGCTGATGGGCTACGCCAACCCGATCGAGCGCATCGGCGTCGATGCCTTTGTCGAGCAATCGCGCGAGGCGGGCGCGGACGGCGCGATCGTCGTCGATTATCCGCCCGAGGAATGCGAGGAGTTCGCCGCGAAGATGCGTGCGGCCGGGCTTGACCTGATCTTCCTGCTGGCGCCCACGTCGACCGCGGCGCGCATCGCCCAGGTCGCCAAGGTGGGCAGCGGTTTCTCGTACTACGTGTCGCTGAAAGGCGTGACGGGCGCCGGCAACATCGACACCGCCCAGGTGGCCGAGCGGATCGCCGAGATCCGCAAGCACGTCAGCCTGCCGATCGGCGTGGGCTTCGGCATCCGCGATGCCGCCACCGCGAAGGCGCTGGCCGGCGTGGCCGATGCCGTCGTCATCGGCAGCCGGATCATCCAGGAAATCGAGGCCAGCGAGCCGGAGCAGGCCCCGGCCGCCGTGCAGGCGTTCGTGGCCGGCATCCGCCAGGCGCTCGACGAATAAGCTCACTGCCGAGTCCGTGTCACATTGGTGCCTGGCACCAATGTGACACGGACTCGGCCATTCTCCCCGTTGTATGCCGCATGAAATCTCACGGGCGTGCGGAAAATTGCCAAAGTTGAATGTTCGACACGACTGGCGGAAACGGCTACACTTCGCCCCTAAGTTAGAGCAACAGGAGAAAATATGAGCTGGTTGGAAAAACTGCTTCCCCCCCGTATCCAGCGCTCGGACGCGGCCGCCCGCAAGACGATGCCGGAAGGACTGTGGGTCAAGTGCCCCTCCTGCGAGGCCGTCCTGTATCGTACCGACCTCGAGTCGAACCTGCATGTCTGCCCGAAGTGCGACCACCATATGCGCATCCGCGCGCGCGAGCGTCTCGACTCGCTGCTCGACGCCGGCGGCCGCTATGAAATCGGCCAGGAAACGCTGCCGGTCGACTCGCTGAAGTTCAAGGACAGCAAGAAATATCCCGACCGCCTGAAGCAGGCGATGGAAGCCACTGGCGAGACCGATGCGATGGTATGTCTGGGCGGTTCGATCATGAGCCTGCCGGTAGTGGTCGCGTGCTTCGAGTTCGAATTCATGGGTGGCTCGATGGGGTCCGTGGTCGGCGAGCGTTTCGCCCGCGCTGCCCAGGTGGCGCTGGAGCAGAAGGTGCCGTTCATCTGCATTACCGCCACCGGCGGCGCGCGCATGCAGGAAGGCTTGCTGTCGCTGATGCAGATGGCCAAGACCACGTCGATGCTGACCAAGCTGGCCGAGAAAAAGCTGCCGTTCATCAGCGTGCTGACCGATCCCACGATGGGTGGCGTGTCCGCCTCGTTCGCCTTCATGGGCGACGTGGTGATGGCCGAGCCGAAGGCGCTGATCGGCTTTGCCGGCCCGCGCGTGATCGAGAACACGGTGCGCGAGAAGCTGCCGGAAGGCTTCCAGCGTTCCGAATTCCTGCTCACCAAAGGCGCGATCGACATGATCGTCGACCGGCGCAAGATGCGCGAAGAAATCGCCCGCCTGCTGGCGCTGCTGCAAAACCAGGCTGCCGAAGTGCTGGCATAAGCGGCATTGCCAGCAGCCCGAACGGGGCCGGGTCCGGAAAGGACCCGGCCCCGTTGTGCATGGTGCGATAGAATCACGTCTTTCCGCTTTGTCTTCCGAGATTTATGTCCAACCCGACCACCTTGCCCGAATGGCTCGCGCTGCTGGAATCGCGCCACGCCGAAACCGTCATCAACATGGGCCTCGACCGCGTGCGCGCCGTCAAGGAGCGGCTGCAGCTGCAGTTCGCCTGCCCGGTGATCATGGTGGCCGGCACCAACGGCAAGGGGTCCACCTGCGCGATGCTGGAATCGATCCTGCTGCGCGCGGGCTACCGCGTCGGCCTGTACATCAAGCCGCACTTCCTCGATTTCAACGAGCGCGCACGCGTCAACGGTGACCTGGCTTCCGATGCGATGCTGGTCGAGGCCTTCGATGCCGTCGAGGCCGTGCGCGGCGACACGCCGCTGACCTATTTCGAGTTCACCACGCTGGCGATCATGCACCTGATGAGCAAGTCGTCGCTCGACGTGGCGATCCTCGAAGTGGGCCTGGGCGGCCGGCTCGACGCCGTCAACATCGTCGATGCCGACGTGTCGATCGTGACCAGCGTGGACATCGACCATGTCGATTACCTGGGCGGCACGCGCGAACAGATCGGCTTTGAAAAGGCCGGCATCTTCCGGCCGGGCAAGGCGGCGATCTGCAGCGACCCGGTGCCGCCGCAGGCGCTGGTCGACCACGCCGCCGCGATCGGCGCCGACCTGTGGCTGATGGGCCGCGACTTCAATTATTCGGGCGACAAGCAGCAGTGGAACTATGGCGGCCGTGCGCAGCGCCGCAACGCGCTGGCCTATCCGAGCCTGCGCGGCGCGAACCAGCTGCTCAATGCCTCGGCCGCGCTGGCCGCGCTCGAGGTGCTGAAGAGCGAACTGCCGGTCGGCGCGCAGGAAGTGCGGCATGGCCTGGTGACGGTCGAGCTGCCGGGGCGCTTCCAGGTGCTGCCGGGCCGCCCCAGCGTGATCCTCGACGTGGCGCACAATCCGCACGCGGCATCCGCGCTGAACCAGAACCTGGGCAACATGGGCTATCACCCGTACACGTTCGCCGTGTTCGGCTCGATGCACGACAAGGATATCGACGGCGTCATCAAGGCCATCGGCGGGTCGATCGATCACTGGTGCGTGGCCACGCTGCCGTCGCCGCGCGCCGCCACCGCTTCCGAACTGGCCGCGAAAGTGCAGGCCAGCGTGCCCGACCTGCACGAAAAAACCGTCAATGTGTTCGATTCGCCGGCACAAGCTTTTGCAAATGCAATCAGCCGGGCGGGCGAGAATGATAGAATTGTGGTCTTTGGCTCGTTCCTGACGGTGGCTGGCGTCATGGCCGCCCGAAAATCCTCTCTTCACTGATATCACGCATGGGCTTGTTCTCGAAATTCGGCAAAAACAAGCAGCAGTCCCCAGAAGACAGCGGCTATTACCGCGCCGCGGACGACCGCGCGATCACGGAGCGGGCACGCTCCAAGCGCGCCTCGTCCGCCGATGCCGGCGCCACTCCCACCCGCGGGCGCGGCCGCAAGGAAGCTCCCGACCCCGTGCTGCCCGAGAAGAAGCGCGCGCGCCGCCGCCTGGTCGGCGCCATCGCGCTGGCGCTCGCCGTGGCGATCGGTCTGCCGATGGTGCTCGACTCGGAGCCGAAACCGCTGGCGAACGACATCGCGATCCAGATTCCGCCCCGCGACAAGCCCGACAGCGGCAAGCCCGCCGGCGATGGCCCGGATGCCGGCACCGCGGCCAACGACAAGGCGGTGGCCGCCGCGGTCGACAGCAAGACGGCGCAGGCCGAAGCGCTGGACCAGAGCGAGGAAATCGTCGAGCCGGAAGACAATACGCCGGTGGTCGCCGCGCCGCCGCGGCCGTTGCGCAAGCCCGAATCGAAGCCCGAACCGGTGAAGGCCGAGCCGCCGAAGCTGGCCGCGCACAAGCCGGAACCGAAAGTAGCCGAGCACAAGCCGGAACCGAAAGTGGCCGAGCACAAGAGCGAGCCGAAGCCGGAGCCGAAGAAAGTTGCCGAGGCGAAGCCGGAACCGAAGAAGCCGGAAGTCAAGCCCGAGCCGAAGCATGAAGCCAAGCCGACGCCGAAGACCGACGATGCCGCGCGCGCGCTGGCTCTGCTTGAAGGCAAGGCCACGCCGGCCGATTCCGGCCGCTTCGTGATCCAGGTGGCCGCGCTGGCCGCGAAGGACAAGGTCGAGGAACTGCAGGGCAGGCTGCGCGAGGCGGGTATCAAGTCGTTCACGCAAAAGTCGCCTTCCGGCGAACTGACGCGCGTGAAGGTGGGGCCGTTCGGCAGCCGCGAGGAGGCGGAAAAGGCCAAGGCCAGGCTGCAGAAGATCGGCCTGTCCGGTAGCCTGAGCCCGGCTTGAGCGTGCCGGCAGCTGCGAAGACCCCGTTTGCGCGACTCATATGCGTAACTCGTCCGGCTAACTCATTTGCATAACCCTCTTGCGTACCTTATTGCGTGGCCATGCCGGCGTTGACCATCTTCGATTACCTGGTGCTGTTCGTGCTGGCCACTTCCGTGATCGTCAGCATGCTGCGCGGCCTGGTGAGGGAAATGCTGTCGCTGCTGGGCTGGATCGTGGGGTTCGTGGTCGCCAATGCGTACGGCGCCGAACTGGCGGCCATGCTGCCGGCCGCGATCCCCGGCGAGGTGGTGCGCCTGATCGTGGCGTTCGTGGCGCTGTTCATCGGCGTGCGCATCCTGATGGGTTTGCTGTCGATGGCCGTGTCGGCATTGGTCGAGGCTGGCGGCATGACACTGGCGGACCGCGGCCTGGGCGGCCTGTTCGGCCTGGGGCGTGGCCTTGTAATCGTGCTGGCGGGCGTCATATTGTGCGGCATGACGTCGATTCCCCAGCAGGACTTCTGGCGCGAAGCGCTGTTCTCCCCATCGCGGAAACCGGTGTGCGGACCGTGAAACCCTTCCTGCCAGCTGCCGTTGCGCAGCACGTGCAATTTTAGATTTTCTTACATCAAGTAGCACCCTGTTTAGGAGCACAGCTTATGTGTGGCATCGTCGGCGTCGTTTCCCATCAACCTGTCAACCAGCTGCTGTATGACGCGCTGCTGTTGTTGCAACACCGCGGCCAGGACGCGGCCGGTATTGCAACCAATCACAGCAGCATGTTTTCGATGCACAAGGCCAACGGCCTCGTGCGTGACGTATTCCGCACCCGGAACATGCGTTCGCTGATGGGCAATTCGGGTATCGGCCACTGCCGTTATCCAACGGCGGGTTCGTCGTCGGAAGAGGAAGCGCAACCGTTTTACGTCAACGCGCCGTTCGGCATCACGCTGGCGCACAACGGCAATCTCACGAACTGGGACCAGCTCAAGAGCGATATGTTCAAGAACGATCGCCGCCACATCAACACCGATTCCGACTCGGAAATCCTGCTGAACGTGCTGGCGCATGAAATCCAGAAGGCGACCACCGGCTATTCGCTCGATCCCGGCACGCTGTTCGATGCCGTGACGGTGCTGATCCGCCGGGTGAAGGGGGGCTATGCGGCCGTGGCGCAGATCGCCAACGTGGGCCTGCTGGGCTTCCGCGATCCACACGGCATCCGCCCGCTGTGCCTCGGCATCGTCGAGACTGAAAGCGGTACCGAGTACATGCTGGCGTCCGAATCGGTGGCGCTGGAAGGCGCCGGATTCCGCTTCGTGCGCGATGTGTTGCCGGGCGAGGCCGTGTTCATCGATGCCGACCACAAGCTGCACAGCCGCATCTGCGCCGACAACCCGTCGCTGAACCCGTGCGTGTTCGAATACGTGTACCTGGCGCGGCCCGATTCCGTGATCGACGGCGCGTCCGTCTACAGCACCCGCCTGAAGATGGGCGAATACCTGGCCGACAAGATCAAGCGCGAAGGCCTGGCGGACGACATCGATGTCGTGATGCCGATCCCCGATTCGTCGCGTCCGGCGGCAATCCAGCTGGCGTTGCGCCTTGGCAAGGAGTACCGCGAAGGCTTCATCAAGAACCGCTACATCGGCCGCACCTTCATCATGCCGGGCCAGGCGCTGCGCAAGAAATCGGTGCGCCAGAAGCTGAACGCGATCGGCGACGAGTTCAAGGGCAAGAACGTGCTGCTGGTCGACGATTCGATCGTGCGCGGCACCACCAGCCGCGAGATCGTGCAGATGGCGCGCGATTCGGGCGCGAAGAAGGTGATCTTCGCTTCCGCCGCGCCGCCGGTGCTGTACCCGAACGTGTACGGCATCGACATGCCGACCCGCGACGAACTGATCGCCCACGGCCGCACCGTCGACGAAGTGTGCAAGGAAATCACGGCCGATGCGCTGGTGTACCAGGACCTGGACGACCTGAAGCGGGCAATTTCCGACGTCAATCCGGCACTGACGAGCTTCGAGGCATCCTGCTTCGACGGCAAGTACATCACCGGCGATGTGTCGGCGGATTACCTGGACCGCATCGAGCATGCGCGCCACAATCCCAAGGCGAAAGTCGAGGATGCCGCGCGCACCCAGCTGAACCTGAACGCGGCCACGACCGAAGCGTGAATCTCGGGCTCCTCGCGGAGCCCTTTTTTTTCTGTGACCAAATGAACGACAAGAAAAACTACGGTTTCACCACCACGATCCTGCATGGCGACCGCCAGAAGACCATCGAGCAGGGATCGCTGCACAAGCCCGTCCATACGTCCGTTGCGTTCGGCTATACCGATGCGCGCCAGCTGGCCTCGGTATTCCAGGGCCGCGAGCCGGGCTTCCGTTACGGCCGCCAGGGCAACCCCACGGTGTCGGCGCTGGAAGAAAAAGTGAACAAGATGGAAGGCGGAGTGGCCACCCTGTGCTTCGCCACCGGCATGGCGGCGATCGGCGCCGTGTTCCAGTCGCTGTTGCGCGCCGGGGACCACGTGGTGTCGTCGTCGTTCCTGTTCGGGAACACGAATTCGCTGTGGCAGACGGTGGCCGGGCAGGGCGTGGGCGTCGATTTCGTCGATGCGACCGATGTCGCCAACGTGGCCGCCGCCATCCGCGACAACACGCGCATCGTGTTCGTCGAGACCATCGCCAATCCGCGCACGCAGATCGCCGACCTGCGGCGCATCGGCGAGCTCTGCGCCGAAAAGGGCATCCTGTACATCGTCGACAACACGATGACCACGCCTTACCTGTTCCTCCCGAAAGCGGTGGGCGCGGGCATCGTCATCAATTCGCTGACGAAATCGATCGCCGGCCACGGCAACGCGCTGGGTGGCAGCCTGACCGATACCGGCGCCTACGACTGGGGCCGCTTCCCGAACATCTTCGAGAATTACAAGAAGGCCGCGCCCGCGATGTGGGGCATCACGCAGATCCGCGCCAAGGGGCTGCGCGACTTCGGCGCCTCGCTCGGCCCGGAGGCGGCGCACCACATTGCCGTGGGCGCCGAGACGCTGGCGCTGCGCATGGAGCGCACCTGCGCCAACGCCCGCGCGCTGGCCGAGATGCTGGCGGCCGATCCGCGCGTGGCCGCCGTGCACTATCCGGGCCTGCCGTCGCACCCGCAGCATGCCATCGCAACGGACCTGTTCAAAGCCTACGGCTCGCTGTTCAGCTTCGAGCTGCGCGACGGCATCGACTGCTTCGACTACCTCAACCGCCTGAAGGTCGCCGTGCCGGCATCGAACCTGGGCGATACGCGCACGCTGGTGATTCCCGTCGCGCACACGATCTTCTACGAGATGGGTGCCGAGCGCCGCGCATCGATGGGTATCGCCGAATCGCTGATCCGCGTGTCGGTGGGCATCGAGGATACCCTCGATCTGGTCGACGATTTCCGGCAGGCGCTGGACGCATGATGCACCGCTGCCGCGGTGCGGCGGTCTTGCTGGCCGCCGCATCGCTGTGCACCGCTGCGCATGCCGGGGTATCGGTGCCGCTGGCCCTGGAAAAGGGCATCCCGGTCGCGCAGCTGACGATCGACGGCGCCACGTTCCCGTTCACGTTCGACATCGGATCGAGCCGCACCGTGCACCTGACGCGCGACGTGATGGCGAAGATCCCCGGCCTGCGGCTTACCGGGCGCAAGCAGCGCAGCGCCGACCTGGCCGGCAAGGTGCGCGAGGAAGAAGAGTTCGTGATTCCCGACCTCGTCATCAACGGCGTGGCGTTCGGCGAGGTGACCGGCGTATCGTATGAGGCGTGGGGCCTGAACATCGGCAAGGAGGCGGGCCCGCCGCCGCATTCGGTAATCGGCCTGGGCCTGTTCGCGCAGCAGCCGTTCGTCTACGACCAGTCGGCGCGCACGCTGCGCTTCGGCGCGCCGCTCGACGCGGGACCGGGCTGGCAGGCGCTGCCCCATGAGAAGGTCCACGAGGGTATCGTCACGACATTGTCGAACGGCCGGGCGAGCTACCGGCTGGTGTTCGATTCGGCCGCCAGCATCTCGCTGGTCAAGCCGCAATCGGTGCAGGCACAGAAGGACGACACGGCGCCATGCGACCTGTTCGGGCCAGGAAAGCCTTGCCGGACAGTGTCGCTGGCGCTGCCGGGAGGAGGTGCGGTCAAGCCCTACCTGATGCCGCTGCCGGAATTCTTCCAGCCGGATGGCATCGTGGGCGCGGACTTTTTCGGACAGCGTGCCGTGTACGTGGACCTGGCCAACGGCAAGGTGGCGGTGCGGCCCACGGGGCAGGCAGGCGCGCAAGAGGAGAGCAGGGGCCGCTGAGCACCCGGCAGGCAGTGCCTGGTGCTCAGTACCGGATTCTCAGACCTGATTCCCGGTGCCAGCTTCCCGGCGCCGGGTACCTGGCAGGTACTCAGTGCCAGGTGCGCAGCAGGCCGACCGCCAGGCCTTCGAGCGCGAACTCATCGTCCGGGTTCACCGTGATGATCTTGAAATCCGGGTTTTCGGGCAGCAGCTCGATCGTTGAACCGGTGCGGCGATAGCGCTTCACCGTCACCTCGTTGCCGATGCGGGCGACCACGATCTGGCCGTTCTTCGCGCTGTCCACCTTCTTCACGGCCAGCAGGTCGCCGTCCATGATGCCGACATCGCGCATCGACTCGCCGCGCACCTTCAGCAGGAAATCGGGCTTCGCGGAGAACAGCGCGGGATCGACGCTGTAGCTCTTTTCCAGGTTTTCCTGTGCCAGCATCGGCGAACCGGCGGCCACGCGGCCGATCAGCGGCAGTTGCATCAGCAATGCCGCCGGCACGTGCGGCAGGGAATCGGACATAGGCGCGGACATGGGCGCGGACATGGCGGGCGCGGCCGGCGCCGCGCGCTCCCCCAGCAGGCGGATGCCGCGCGACGTGCCGGCGGTGATCTCGATCGCGCCTTTGCGCGCCAGCGCCTTCAGGTGTTCCTCGGCCGCATTGGCCGATTTGAAGCCCAACTCGGCGGCGATTTCCGCACGGGTCGGCGGGAAGCCGGTGGTGGTGATGGCATCCCTGATCAGATTGAGAATTTGTTCCTGCCTTGCAGTGAGCTTGATCATGATGCGATAGCTGTGGATATAGACAGTCTGTATTTTTGTACAGTACTCGCGCGAATGCAAGGGTAAACCGTGCTTTCGCCGAAATATTTCTTTAAAGGCGGCGTTTAGCCTGGTTTTGAAGCAACATTGCCGGCGGGGGGCAGCTGCGACGGCCAGCCGGGATGGCCAGGCGGTAACTAGCAATTGTCCAAAATCCCTGCTATGCTAGCGGGCTTACCTCTTCCCACACCCGTCTTGACGCCGGGGTGGGCTATCAACACAGTCCTTAAGGGAGTTTGCATGCGTCACTACGAAATCGTATTTATCGTCCATCCGGACCAAAGCGAGCAAGTGCCCGCGATGATCGAACGTTACAAAGCCAGCGTGACCTCGCGCGGCGGTAATGTCCACCGCGTCGAAGATTGGGGCCGCCGTCAAATGGCTTACTCGATCCAGAAACTGGCCAAGGCACACTACATCTGCCTGAACATCGAGTGCGACAACGACACTCTGGTGGAACTGGAAACCGCGTTCAAATTCAATGATGCCGTGCTGCGCCACCTGACCGTCAAGATGAAGAAAGCGGAAACCGCTCCTTCGCCAATGATGAAGTCGGTCCAGCGCGAAGACGCTGCCAAGAGCCACCGCGCCGAAGCTGCTGCGCCTGCCGCCGCCGCTGCCGCCTAAATTCGTTTCGGAATTCCGCTGAACCAGCTCCAGTTTGTCGGCCTCATCACCGAACGGGAAGTGATTCGTTTCACCCCGGCCGGCATGCCGATTGTGAATGCAGTATTGCAGCACAGTTCGCAGCAGATGGAGGCGGGCATTGCCCGACTGACCGAGTTCGAAATCTCCGCGGTTGCCGCGGGCGAGATTTCCGGCCGGTTCAGCCAGGCGCCACTGGGAGCCGTGTACGAGTTCACGGGGTTCCTCGCGAAGAGAAGCCGCAACAGCAAGAGCCTGGTATTTCACATCATTGATTTTCGTGCCGCTCCAGCGACACAACATTTAGATACAGGAGCCTAAAATGGCATTCGGTAAAAAGTTCGACAAAAACAAAGCCAAGCTGAAAGAAAAGCGCAAACAGCAGAACCCGCTGTTCAAGCGCAAGAAGTTCTGCCGCTTCACCGCCGCCGGCGTTGAACAAGTCGATTACAAAGACGTCGACACCCTGAAAGATTTCGTCCAGGAAAACGGCAAGATCATGCCGGCACGCCTGACCGGCACCAAGGCGCACTACCAGCGTCAAGTGGATACCGCGATCAAGCGCGCTCGCTACCTGGCCCTGCTGCCTTACACCGACCTGCACCACGCTTAATCGGCGGCAGTACAGATAGAACTGGAGAATATTATGCAAATCATTCTGCTTGAAAAAGTTATCAACGTCGGCAACCTGGGCGACGTGGTGAAGGTCAAGGACGGCTACGCACGTAACTTCCTGATCCCGCAAAAGCTGGCACGCCGCGCTACCACGGCTGCCGTGGCCGAGTTCGAAGCCAAGCGCGCCGAACTGGAAAAAGCCGCCGCTGAAAAGCTGGCAGCCGCACAGGGCCAGGGCGAAAAGCTGAACGGCATGACCGTCAACGTGTCGCAAAAAGCTGGTGTCGATGGCCGCCTGTTCGGCTCCGTCACCAACTACGACATCGCCGAAGCCCTGACCAAAGCCGGCTTCGCCGTGGAAAAAGCTGCCGTGCGCCTGCCGAACGGTCCGCTGAAGACCACCGGCGAGCACGCGGTATCGGTGGCACTGCACACCGACGTCGTGGTCGATGTGACCGTCGCCGTCGTTGGCGAAGCTGCCTAAGCCTGCCGGGAACCTGTTCCTCGACAGACTGTCGCACCAATGAAGAAGCCGGGTTCGCCCGGCTTTTTTTATGGCGCGGCCGAACCGCATATCGCGGGATCGCAGTCCACCGTTACCAGGCCGACATGCGTTGCAGGGCGCCGCGCCGGTGGTGGCAATCCGGCGCGCCGGGGTTGCAACAGTGCCGCGACAGCGCGGCGACAAGCCCGCGGTTTGGCTGTTATAACTGACAGTCGCGGGGCGGTTGCAAGCCTGCGAATCCCCCGCAAGCGGCGTGGCGCTCCTGCCACCAAACTTGCCAACCATTATGAACTCTGACCTGCGTATGCAGGTATAATGCGCGCCATGAATGCCCCATCCGACCCGCAAGTCGATTCCCTCCGCATCCCGCCGCACTCGATCGAAGCCGAGCAATCGGTCATCGGCGGCCTGCTGCGCGATAACGCCGCGTGGGACCGTATCGCCGACTTCATGCACGCGGAGGATTTCTACCGCTACGACCACCGCATCATCTTCGAACAGATGGTCCGGCTGATCAACGCCGGCAAGCCGGCGGACGTCATCACCGTGTTCGAAGCGCTGACGATGCTCGGCAAGGCCGATGAAGTCGGCGGCCTGCAATACCTGAACGCGATGGCGCAGAACACGCCGTCGGCCGCCAACATCCGCCGTTACGCCGAGATCGTGCGCGACCGCGGCGTGCTGCGCAAGCTGATCACCGTGGCCGATGAAATCTCCGGTACCGCGTTCAGCCCGCAGGGCAAGGAAGTCAAGCAGATGCTCGACGAAGCCGAGTCCAAGATCTTTGCGATCGCCGAGCAGGGTGCGCGCGGCTCGCAGGGCTGGACCGCGGTGCAGCCGCTGCTGACGCAGGTCGTCGAGCGCATCGATGAACTGTACAGCCGCGACAGCGGCAGCGAGATCACCGGCGTGCCGACCGGTTTCGCCGACCTCGACAAGATGACGTCCGGCCTGCAGGCGGGCGACCTGGTCATCGTGGCCGGCCGCCCGTCGATGGGCAAGACGGCATTTTCCGTCAATATCGGCGAAAACGTCGCGATCGAAGCCGGTCTTCCCGTCGCCGTGTTCTCGATGGAGATGGGCGGCGCGCAGCTGGCGATGCGTATGCTGGGCTCCGTTGGCCAGCTCGACCAGCACCGCCTGCGTACCGGCAAGCTGAACGACGAAGACTGGCCACGGCTGACGCACGCCATCCAGAAAATGAACGAAGCGCAGCTGTACATCGACGAAACGCCGGCGCTGAACCCGATCGAGATGCGCGCCCGCGCGCGCCGCCTGGCGCGCCAGTGCGGCAAGCTCGGCCTGATCATCGTCGACTACCTGCAGCTGATGACGGGTTCGCAGCCCGGCGACAACCGCGCCGCCGAGATTTCCGAGATTTCCCGTTCGCTGAAGGGCCTGGCGAAGGAACTGCACTGCCCCGTGATCGCGCTGTCGCAGCTGAACCGCTCGCTGGAACAGCGGCCCAACAAGCGCCCCGTGATGTCCGACCTGCGCGAATCCGGCGCTATCGAGCAGGATGCGGACGTGATCATCTTCCTGTACCGCGACGAGGTCTACAACCCCGATTCGCCGGACAAGGGCACCGCCGAGATCATCATCGGCAAGCAGCGTAACGGTCCCATCGGCGCCATCCGCCTCACCTGGATGGGCATGTACACCAAATTCGGTAACTACACCGGTAATCTGTCGATCTACCAGGGCGACTGATGCAATGAGGGGCCGTCTTGAGCAACGGCCCCGGCAGCACCCACGAATCAACCAACGGAGAATAAAATGTTTGGACGCCTGATGCCCACCGAGGGCAAATTCTTTGACCTGTTCAACCAGCATGCTGAACTGTGCGTCAAGGGCGCGAAAGAAATGCTGGGTCTGATGACCAATTTCGACGACCTGGAAAACCGCGTGCATGCGATCGAAAGCATCGAAAAACAGGCCGACAAGATCACCTACACCACGGTGGATCTGCTGCACAAGACGTTCATCACGCCGATCGACCGCGATGACATCCACAAGCTGATCACCAAGATGGACGACATCCTGGACATGATGGAAGACGCGGCCCAGACCGTGTCGCTGTACGACCTGCACGCCGTGACGCCGGAAGCCAAGCGCCTGGCCGAACTGGTGCTGGCCTGCTGCGAGAAGGTCAAGGAAGCCGTGGCGCTGCTGTCGAACATGGACAATGCCCGCGACATCGTCGGCATCTGCGAAGAGATCGATCGCCTGGAATCGGACGCCGACCACGTGATGCGCGCCGCGATGTCCAAGCTGTTCCGCGACGAGCCGGACGTGCGCAACCTGATCAAGATGAAGGCCATCTACGAGATCCTGGAAACCGTCACCGACCGCTGCGAAGACGTGGCCAACATCATCGAAGGCATCATCGTCGAGAACGCGTAAGCGTCGCACGATCAAAACAAAAACATGCAGACTTTAGAAATCAGCATTTACGCGCTGGGGCTGCTGATCGCCCTGGCCCTGATCTTCGACTTCATGAACGGCTTCCACGACGCGGCGAATGCCATCGCGACCGTGGTGTCGACAGGCGTCCTGAAACCGCAGACCGCCGTGGCGATGGCGGCGTTCTTCAACTTCATCGCGATCTTCGTCGTCGGCCTGCACGTGGCGACCACGATCGGCAAGGGTACCATCGACCCGCATGTGGTCGACCATTACGTGATCTTCGGCGCCCTGGTCGGCGCCATCGTGTGGAACCTGATCACGTGGTACTACGGCATTCCGTCGTCGTCGTCGCATGCGCTGATCGGCGGCCTGGTCGGCGCGGCGGTCGCCAAGTCGGGTACCGGCGCGCTGATCGCCGGCGGCCTGATCAAGACTGTGGTGTTCATCGTCGTGGCGCCGCTGCTGGGCTTCTTGCTCGGCACGCTGATCATGCTGATCGTGTCGTGGGTGTTCGTCAAATCCACACCGCGCCGCATCGACACGTGGTTCCGCCGCCTGCAGCTGGCTTCCGCCGCCTACAGCCTGGGCCACGGCGGCAACGATGCGCAGAAAACCATGGGCATCATCTGGATGCTGCTGATCGCCTCCGGCCACGTGGCCGCCGATGCGACCGCGCCGCCCACCTGGGTCATCGTTTCCTGCTACGGCATGATCAGCTTCGGCACGCTGTTCGGCGGCTGGCGCATCGTCCGGACGATGGGGCAGAAGATCACCAAGCTGAAACCGGTCGGCGGCTTCTGCGCCGAAACCGGCGGCGCGATCACGCTGATCATGGCATCGATCTGGGGCGTGCCCGTATCGACCACGCACACGATCACCGGCGCCATCGTCGGCGTCGGCTCGGCGCAGCGCCTGTCTGCGGTGCGCTGGGGCGTGGCCGGCAACATCGTGTGGGCCTGGGTCTTCACCATCCCCGCATCGGCGTTCGTCGCCGCGATCTTCTGGTGGATCGGCACCAAGATCATGTAACGCGGCGGACCTGCCGGTCCTCACGAAAAAAAGGGAGCCGCGGCTCCCTTTTTTCGATTGCGCTAGAATGCCGGATGCCTTCCGTTCTTTCCTCCCTCGCCAAGTTCAAGCCCGACAATTTCACGCTGGTCCTGCTGGCCACCGTTGCCGTCGCCACCGTGTTGCCGTGTACCGGGCAGGTGGCCATGGTCCTCGGCGACATCACCACCGTCGTGATCGGCCTGCTGTTCTTCCTGCACGGCGCCAAGCTGTCCCGACAGGCCGTCATCGCCGGCATGACGCACTGGCGCCTGCACCTGCTCGTGCTGTGCTCCACGTTCGTGCTGTTCCCGGTCCTGGGCCTTCTGTTCAAGCCCGTCGCGCTGCTGGTGCTCACGCCCGAGCTGTACATGGGCCTGCTGTTCCTGTGCATGCTGCCATCGACCGTGCAGTCGTCGATCGCGCTGACCGCGCTGGGGCGCGGCAATGTGCCGGCGGCCGTCTGCAGCGCCTCGGCATCGAACTTTCTCGGCATCTTCATCACGCCGCTGCTGGTTTCCACGTTCGTCGTGCAGGGCCATGCCGCGCGCTCCACCGGCGATGCGGTGCTGGCCATCGTGCTGCAGTTGCTGGTGCCGTTCATCGCCGGCCAGTTGCTGCGGCCCGTGATCGGCGCCTGGGTCGACCGCAACAAGCCGATGCTGAAGTATGTCGACCAGGGCTCGATCCTGCTGGTCGTCTACACCGCCTTCTCGGCGGCGGTCAGCGAGGGCCTGTGGCACAAGGTGTCGCCGGGCATGCTCGTCACGCTGGGCGTCGTCTGCTGCGTGCTGCTGGCGATCGTGCTGGCGCTCACGTTGTACGCGAGCCGCAAGCTGGGTTTCTCGCGCGAGGACGAAGTGACGATCGTGTTCTGCGGCTCGAAGAAGAGCCTGGCCTCCGGCGTGCCGATGGCGAAGGTGCTGTTCGCCACGTCGTCGCTGGGCATGATCATCCTGCCGGTGATGCTGTTCCACCAGATCCAGCTGATGGTGTGCGCCGTGCTGGCGCAGCGGTTCGCGCAGCGCCAGGCGGCGATGCCGGATGCCGCCCCTGTGGCGGAGTGAATCGCTGCCGGATCGCTACCTGGGACCGGATCGATCCCGGGTCCGGTCAAGCCTCCAGCGGCGCGTCCACCAGCGGTGCCGCGCGCAGCGCGCGGATGCGTGGATCGACGAAGTAGCCGCCGGCCTCCGTATAGCACAGCCATGCGCGGCCGCAGTTGCGGCAATGCGCCGCGTCGCACCGGTTGTACGGATACCAGCGCGGCGCGATCGGCGCGTCCGGGCTGTCGTAGCGCGTGCCGCCGGGGTGATATTCGGCGAACGTCGGCTCCACGAACGGGTCTTCCCGCAGCGTGCCCACCGGTACCAGCAGCGCGGGATCCAGCGTGGCCGGGCGGCTGATCCAGCCGTCGGCGCGATGGATCACGCATTCGCAGGGAATGTCGATCGTGTCGGATTGCGCGGCCAGCACCAGCAGCGCGTTGAAATCGAGGATGTTCATGCGGCGATTGTAGCGCGCCCGCTCGCACCTGTACCGGCGCGCGGTATCCGTATCCGCCCGCACCGCCTCAGGCGTGACAGCACACGCACAGCTTGTTGCCATCCGGATCGCGGAAGTACCCGCCGTAGTAATGCGCATGGTATTCCGGCCGCGGGCCGGGCGGGCCTTCGCAGCGGCCGCCATGGACCAGCGCGGCGGCATGCGCGCGGTCGACGGTGGCGCGGTCCGGCGCCAGCAGCGCCGTCATCGCGCCATTGCCGGTGGTGGCCGGCATGCCGTCGAACGGAGCGCCGATCAGCAGCAGCGGGCGCGGCGCGTCGTGCGGCATCCAGCCGGCCCATGGCCGGCTGTCGTCGCGAAATCGCAGCGGCTGGCCGAGCACCGCCATGACGGCCGAATAAAACGCGAAGGCGCGCTCGAAATCGGTCACGCCGATGAACACGTGGGACAGCATGGTCATTCTCCCCAACCGGTTTTTCCGTGAATCTCCCGTAAATCTTTTTCCCGCCGCGCTTCCAAATACTTCAGCGCTTGAGCATGACGATCGCCTGCATCACTTCCAGCGAACGCCACGCCATCGCCGCACCCAGCGCGACGAACGTGGCGCCGAACACCACCGCGTAGGCGCCGCCCATCCATCCGCCCAGCCACAGCGCGGCCGCCACGACCAGGATCGTCACCAGCAGCCGCGTGGCCCAGCTTTCGTGCCCCTCGGCGCCGGTCGTGAGGTTGCGGTGCGCGTAGGCGGTAAACAGCTTGGCGCGGCGGCGGCCGACCACGAGCAGCTCCTGGCCCTCGGCGATGACGAGCGGCGCGGACGAGACGATCTTGACCAGTTGCCCGTCGAGCCGGAACACCGCCGCGTGCACGACGCTGGTGCCGGTCTTCGGGTTGTGCGAGACGGTTTTTCCGCGCCGTAGTTCCGTCACTGTTCCCCTGAGTTTTTCCATGTGTGCCCTTACCGCGCGCAGGCCGCGCGCACCATCCTGATATCCGTGATCCCGGCCAGCACCTTGCCGATGCCGTCCATCTTCAGCGTGCGCATGCCGTCCTCCAGCGCCGCCGACTTCAATTGTGCCGCGCCCGCACATCCGGCCAACAGCCGCGCGCTGCGCTCGCCGGCCATCATCAGCTCGAACAGGCCGGCACGGCCGCGATAGCCGCCGTGGCATTCGGCGCAGCCCGCCGCGCGGTACAGCGTGAAGCGGCCATCGGCGCCGGCGTGGCGCTCGCGCCAGCCGGCCAGAACGCGACCGCGCACCGCGCCCGTGTCGACGGCGATATGATCGGTGGAAGGCGCAGGCTGCAGCTCCTCGCAATACTCCGTCAGCAGCAGGTCCAGCTCCGCCGCACCGGGGTGATACGCCTGGCGGCACGCCGTGCACAGCCGCTTGACCAGCCGCTGCGCCAGCACGCCGAGCAGCGCATCGGCGGCGCCGAACGGGTCCAGCTCCAGCGCGAGCAGCCGCAGCGCCGCCTCCGGCGCGCCCCGCCCGGGCAAGGCCGCCAGCACCAGGCGGCCCTCGAGTGCCGCCTCCATCGCCAGGCCCGCCGTTTCCCGGTCGCGCAATGCGCCGACCATGATCACATCCGGGTCGGCATGGCGGAACGCGCGCAGCGCGCCGGCGAAATCGGGCCGCGCCGCGTGGCCGACCGGCACCTGGCGCAGGCCCGGCTGCACGATCGTCACCGTCTCCTCGGCGGTCCAGATCTTGCGCTCCGGGCTGTTCACCGATTCCAGCAGCGCATGCAGCGTGGTGGTCTTGCCGGCGTCCGCCGGGCCGGCCACGAGGAACAGGCCGCGGGCCCGGGCGATGCCGCCGCGCAGCCGGGCGAGATCGTCCGGCGCGATGCCCAGTCGCGCGAGCGGCACCGGTCCGGCGGCCGGCGCGATGCGCAGCACCGCCTCTTCGCCGGCGGCCGATGCGAGCGCGGTCACGGCCAGCCGCATGTCCGGCAAGCCATGCTCGCCGCAGCGGATCGTGCCATGCCGCGCCATGCCCCTGGCGCCAACTTCGAGGCCGCCAAGGACCGCGATGTGCGCCAGCAGCGCGCAGGCATGGGCAACAGGCAGGCTGGCATACGGCACCAGCGTGCCGTCGCGGCGCAGGCGCACCGCGCTGCCGGCACCGGACGCCGGTTCGATATGGATGGCCGAAGCGCCCAGCCGCCGCGCATCGGCGACGATGCGCGCGAACAGGCGCGGTGCGTCGCCGGCAGCCGGCACGGCCACCACGGCATGCGTGGCCGCGGGCCGGCCGGCCGGCTTGCCGACACCCTGCGCCGCCGGCGCGGGCGCGGGCGCGCTCGCGCGGCCCGGCCGTGCCGGCAGCAACGCCGCCATCGGCACGGCCAGGTGCGCGGCCAGCTGCGCGGCCGCATCGGCGGCCGCGGCGGGAAATGCCCGCCCGTCGCGCGTATTGACCAGCTGGATCACGCCGAGTACCGCTCGGTTGTCCGGCTCGAACACCGGCACGGCCAGCACCTGCCGCGTGCGGTAGCCGGTGCGCTGGTCCACGCCGCGCGGGAAGCGCAGCCCGGGCGCGATCCGCGCCAGCTCGCCGTCGTCGTAGGCGTCGGCGATGCTGGCCGTCCGGCGCGCCAGCGCCACGTGGCCGGCGATGCTGTGCGGCGTGATCGCCACCTTCACGTCGCGGCATGCGCCGGAGCCGGTCCTTACCCGGGAAACGAGGTAGTCGCGGTCGGCATCCACGGCATACAGCGTGAAGCGCTCGCAGGCGAACAGGGCGGCCAGCGCGCCGTCGGGGTCGAGCATGATCCCGTCCAGGCCGCCGGCATCGCGCAGCCTGGCCGCCACTGTCTCCATGGGCGTTCCGGTGAGTGTCGCGGCAGACGCCTGCGCGGGCTGCTGCGGGCGCGCCATCCGCGCGCCGCCATCGGCGATCGTGTTCATCCCAGGTCGACTTCCAGGCCTTCGTAGGCGAGAAACACCCGCAGGCCGCCAGGCAGCGGCGCATGGCGCGCCATCACTTCGGCGAACACGGCTTCCAGCTCGTCGTCGCCGCGGGTGGGTTCGTGGTGCGTGCAATAGAGGCGTTTCGCGCCGGTGCGCGCCGCCATCGCCAGCGCGCCGTCGAACGTGCCGTGGCCCCAGCCCCGCTTCGACGGATATTCTTCCCGCGTGTACGAACAGTCGACGATCAGCGCGTCCACGCCGCGCGCCAGGTCGTCGATCGCGGCCGTGCGTCCCGCCACGTGGCGCGCGAACGCCGCGTGTTCCGGCTGGTCCGGCGCGTACAGGTTGTACAGCGGCTCGTGGTCGCCCGTGAAGAACAGCGACTTGCCGTTGCAGTCGACCCGGTAGCCCAGGTCCGTCACCGGGTGGCTCATCACCACGTTGCGCACCACGGCGTCGCCCACCGGCAGCGCCTCGCCCACGGCCAGCGTGCGGTACTCGATCGTCGCGGCCATCTGCGCCTCGCCCACGGGGAAGTAGCTGTTCTGCAGCTGCACGCCCATCACGTGCCCGATGCCGTTGCCCGTGGCCGGGTCGATCGCGCCATGCAGGCGCACGGTGCTGCCCTCGATGAACAGCGGAGTGAAGAACGGCAGGCCGTGGATGTGGTCCCAGTGGCTGTGCGTGATGAAGATATTGGCCACGATGGGGCGCCGGGGCGAGGCCGCCAGCGACTGGGCAAGGCAGAACAGGCCGGTACCGCCGTCGAGCACGATCAGCGTGTCGTCGTCGCTGCGGATCTCGATGCAGGTGGTGTTGCCGCCATACCGCACGGTGCGCGGTCCCGGCGAGGGGATCGAGCCGCGCACCCCCCAGAATTTGAATTTCATGCGTACACCCCGTCGTTATCCTCTTTTGCCCGGCAGTGGCGGCAAGTCCTCACGGATGATAGCGGTTTTTTGCCCGTATTTGGCCAGTTTTGCCACCGCTTGTAGTTTTCCTGCAGGCAAAGTTATCCACGCTGGCGGGTCGTTGGCGCGGGCGCGAAATACGTTGACCTTCCCATCATGGGATACTCCATGCTGGCGACATCATGGCAGCAGGAGCATCACGATGAATACCCATCTTTCCCACGACGTCCGCATCGGCGGCATGAGTTGCGCGGCGTGCGCCGGCCGTGTCGAGAAGGCCCTGGCCGCCGTGCCCGGCGTGCGCAGCGCCAGCGTCAACCTGGCGACCGAGACGGCGCGGGTCGAAACCGCGGCGCCGCTGGCGTTCGACGCGCTGCGCACCGCCGTCGAGAACGCCGGCTTCGAAGCCGCGCCGGTCGACACGGCGGCAGCGCCCGGGGCGGAGCCCCCGGACGATGCCGGAGGCACCGTGCACGACTGGCTGCGCGGCGCCAATCACGGGTTGCCGGTCGTGTTGTCGGCATTGCTGTCGCTGCCGCTGGCCGCGCCGATGCTGCTCGCGCCCCTCGGCGTGCACTGGATGGCCGCGCCGTGGCTGCAATGGCTGCTGGCCACGCCGGTGCAGTTCCTGTTCGGGGCGCGCTTTTACCGCGCCGGCTGGCACGCGGCGAGGGCAGGGGCCGGCAACATGGACCTGCTGGTGGCGCTCGGCACCAGCGCCGCGTATGGCCTGTCGGTGTACCTGTTGCTGGCGGGGCATGCCGCGCACCTGTATTTCGAGGCATCGTCGGCCGTCATCACGCTGGTGCTGCTGGGCAAGTGGCTGGAAGCGCGCGGCAGGCGCCAGACCACCGCGGCGATCCGCGCGCTGCGCACGCTGCGCCCGGACTCGGCGCGCGTGCGGCGCAACGGCATCGATGCGGATGTGCCGATCGCCAGCGTACGCCCGGGCGATGTCGTCGTGGTCCGCCCCGGCGAGCGCATCGCCGTGGATGGCGAAATCGCCGAAGGCGCCAGCGATGTCGACGAGGCGCTGATCACCGGCGAGAGCCTGCCGGTGGCGCGCGGCGCGGGCGACCGCGTGACGGGCGGCGCGATCAATGGCGCCGGCCTGCTGCTGGTGCGCACCACGGCCACCGGCGCCGAGACCACGCTCGAGCGCATCATCCGCCTGGTCGAGGATGCGCAGGCGGCCAAGGCGCCGGTGCAGCACCTGGTGGATCGCGTGAGCGCCGTGTTCGTGCCCGTCGTGCTGGCGATCGCCGGGCTGACGCTGGCCGGCTGGTGGTTCGCCTCGGGCAACCTGGAAACGGCCACGATCAACGCGGTGGCGGTGCTCGTCATCGCCTGCCCGTGCGCGCTGGGCCTGGCCACGCCGGCAGCCATCATGGCCGGCACCGGCGTGGCGGCGCGCCACGGCATCCTGATCAAGGATGCGGCGGCGCTGGAAACGGCGCGCGGCATCACCGCCGTGGTGTTCGACAAGACCGGCACGCTGACCCAGGGCCGTCCGGTGCTGGCGGTTCTGCGCCCGCACGGCATCGCCGCGGACGGGCTGCTGGCGCTGGCCGCGGCCGTGCAGCGCGGCAGCGAGCACTCGCTGGCGCGCGCCGTGCTGGATGCGGCGCACGACAGGAAAGTGGACGTGCCGGCGGCCCAGGCCGTGACGGCGCTGCCGGGCCGCGGCCTGGCGGCGGCGGTCGATGGCCGCGACCTGGTGCTGGGCAGCACGCGGCTGATGACCGAGCGCCGGATCGACCTGGCGCCGCTGCAGGGCGAGGCGGCGCGGCTCGAACAGTCCGGCCACACCGTGTCGTGGCTGGCCGATGCCGGCGCATGCCAGTTGCTGGGCCTGCTCGCCTTCAACGATCCGCCCAAGCCGACGGCGCGCGCGGCGGTGGCGCGGCTGCATGCGCAAGGCATCGCGACCACGATGCTGACGGGCGATAACGCCGGCAGTGCCCGGGCGGTGGCGGAGGCGACCGGCATCGGCGGCGTGGCCGCCAACCTGCTGCCGGCCGACAAGACCGCGCACATCGCCGGCCTGAAGGCGCGGGGCGCGCGGGTGGCGATGGTGGGCGACGGCATCAACGACGCGCCGGCGCTGGCGGCGGCCGACGTGGGCATCGCCATGGCCACCGGTACCGACGTGGCGATGCACGCGGCCGGCATCACGCTGATGCGCGGCGACCCGGCGCTGGTGGCCGATGCGCTCGACATTTCGCGACGCACCTTCGCCAAGATCCGCCAGAACCTGTTCTGGGCCTTCGTCTACAACCTGGCCGGCATTCCGCTGGCGGCGCTCGGCCTGCTCAACCCGATGGTGGCGGGCGCCGCGATGGCGCTGTCGTCGGTCAGCGTGATCGGCAATGCGCTGCTGCTGAGGCGCTGGCGTCCGCGCCGGGAGGCGGCATGAACATCGGCCAGGCCGCCGCCGCCTCGGGCGTGACAGCCAAAATGATCCGCTACTACGAAAGCATCGGCCTGGTGCCGGCCGCGCAGCGCACCGACGCCGGCTACCGCGTCTACGGCGCGCGCGACATCCATACGCTGCGCTTCATCCGCCGCGCGCGCAAGCTGGGTTTCTCGCTGGAGCGCATCGCCGGACTGCTGTCGCTGTGGCGGGACGACAGCCGCGCCAGCGCCGACGTGAAGCGCATCGCGCTGGACCATGTGGCCGAGCTGGACGAACGCATCCGCGAGCTGACGGAAATGCGCGACACGATCGCCACGCTGGCCGCCTGCTGCCATGGCGACGGGCGCCCGGACTGCCCGATCCTGCAGGGAATCGCCGCCGGCGACGGCGTCAAGGGCGCGTGAAGGATGCGGGAAGGATGGGGAAAAAACACGCCGCGCGCCGCCTGCCTCACGGCCGGGCTAGAATGCCCGCGACCCCATTGTCAGGAGATGCTGTGGAACCCTATATCCTGTATTACTGGCCCACGATCCAGGGCCGCGGAGAATTCGTGCGGCTGGCGCTGGAAGAAGCCGGCGTGCCGTACCGCGATGTCGGCCGGCTCAAGTCGGGCATGCCGCAGATCGAAGCGGTGCTCGATTTCCGGCGCGAGCCGCAGCCCGCGTTCGCACCGCCGGTGCTGCGCGCGGGCGAACTGCTGATCGGGCAGGCCGCCAATATCCTGCAGTTCCTGGGAGCCCGCCATGGCCTCGCCCCGCGCAGCGAGAAGGGCAGGCTGCTGTGCAACGGGCTGCAGCTGACGATCGCCGACATCGTGGCCGAAGCGCACGATACGCACCACCCGATCTCGGTGAACAGCTATTACGAAGAGCAGAAGCGGGAAGCGAAGGCGCGCTCGAAGGTGTTTCGCGCCGAGCGGATGCCGAAATTCCTCGGCTACTTCGAGCACGTGCTGGCGTCCAATCCGGCGCGGGGAAATTTCGCCGTCGGCGCGAAGCTGACCTACGTGGACCTGTCGCTGTTCCAGCTGGTGGAGGGCCTGCGCTACGCATTCCCGAAAACGATGGCGCAGCTGGAGCCGGAATTGCCGCGGCTGGCGGCGCTGTGCGAGGCGGTGCGGCAGCGGCCGAACATCGCCGCCTACCTGAAGTCGAAGCGGCGCATTCCCTTCAACGAGGAAGGGATCTTCCGCCGCTATCCCGAGCTGGAGAAATAACCTTCAGCGGGCGGCGCTGACCGCATAGCCGGCATCGGCGATCGCCGCCCGGACGGCATCGAGCGCCGCATCGGACTGTACCTTCACCGCCTTGCCGGCCAGGTCGACATCGACCTGCGCATTGCCGTCGAGCGCCTTGACGGCTTTCGTGACGGCCGCGACGCAATGGCCGCAGCTCATGTTTTCAACCTGCAGTTCGTACATGGTGACTCCTCGAATGGCGATGGCGTACTGTAACCCTTCCCACCGGGGGAAGGTCAAGCGAACACCCGCCTGAGGAGGGCTAGGGCACCGGCTGGCCCAGCTGTGTGAGGATCGCATGCGCCGCCTTCACCCGCGCCTCGTTCGGATAGGCCTTGTTGGCCAGCATCACGATGCCGATCTTCCGGGCCGGCACGAATGCCGCGTAGGCGCCGAAGCCGCCGGTGGAGCCGGTCTTGTTGAACAGTACCGGCGCGGCCGGCAAGGAGCCCGGGGCGATCGGCTTGGCGGGATTGGCTTCCCGGCTCATCTTCGGCGAATTGCCGGCCACCAGGCGCTCCAGCGCGACCGGATACGGATACTGCTCCCAGCCCAGCCCCTGCACCATCGGGCCCATGTCGAAGTAACCGACGTGGGTGGCGGCCACCGCCTGGCGCAGCGGCGTTTCCAGCCGGCCGGGATCGATATTGGCCTGCAGGAAGCGCAGCATGTCGGTCGCCGTCGACTTGACGCCATAGGCTTCCGCATCGAACGCGCCCGGGTTGACCCGCACCGGCCTGCCGTCGCCATTGTAGCCCCACGCATAGTTCGCCATCGCGGCGGCCGGCACCTTCACATGGCTGTGCCGCATGCCGAAGCCGGGGAACAGCCGGGTCTCGACGGCGGTGCCGAAATCCTGCCCCAGCGCGCGCGCCGCCACGTGGCCCAGCAGACCGATGCTGGGGTTGGAGTAGCGGCGCTGCGTGCCGGGCGGGGCCGCCGCCTGCCACTGGCGCAGCCAGTCGATCTCGTTCGTCACGTCGTCGGGAAACTGCAGCGGCAGGCCGCCCGCCGTGTAGGTGCCGAGTTCGCGCAGCGTGGCCCGGTCGACGGCGCTGCCAGCCAGCTGCGGCACGTACTTGCCGGGATGGTCCTCCCACCCCAGCTTGCCCTGCGCCTGCGCATAGGCTGCCAGCGTGGCGGTGAACGTCTTGCTGATCGAGCCCAGCTCGAACAGCGTCTCCGGACCGACCGGCGTGCCGTGCTCCTTCGAGGCGACACCGTAATTGAACACCGCCGGCTGGCCGTCGACGATGATGCCGACCGCCATGCCGGGCACGCCATGCTCGGCCATCAGAGGGCCGATGGCGGCATCGACAACGGCGCGCAGGCGCGTTGCATTGTCGGCGGCGAATGCGGGGGAGGCCAGTGCCAGGAAAAGCGGCAGGCATTTGAACGGGCGTTTCAACATGTTCTCCGGAATCTGCAAGGGACCGGGAAAGTATAGGCGGCACCCGCGGTTTCGGACAGCCGGGCCATCCCGGCGAGCCGCCACTTCGTCACTATCGAGCTTCAAAGCGGCGTTCCAGGGCGGGAACTCCAGGGCGGGGTTTCACGGCGGAGCTTCAAGACGGACCTTCAAAACGCCATCGCCGCCTTCAGCGCCGCCAGGTAGCTGCCGCTGACCGGCACCACGCCGCCGCAGCGCAGTGCCAGGCGGTGGCTGCCTTCGCCGCCGGTGGCCAGGCTGGCGATCTGGTCACGGCGCACGATCGCGCCGCGGTGCACGCGCAGGAAGCGGGCCGGATCGAGCAGGGCCTCCAGCCGGTTGAGCGTGATCCGGTGCAGCACGGTGCGTGCCGGCAGGTGCAGTTCGACGTAGTTGCCGGCCGCTTCCATCCACAGGATCTCGTCGACGACCACCTGCTCGATGCGCCCGACCGAGCGTACGCCGATGCGCTCGGGATAGGGCGCGGCCCCGGCCACGGCATAGTCGCGCAGCGCGGCACCGTAGGCTTCGCGCTGGCGCTGGCGCAGCATCGCCGCGGCGCGTTCCACGGCGTGGGCGAGACGTGTATCGTCCAGCGGCTTGAGCAGGTAATCGAGCGCATGCACCTCGAACGCATCGACCGCGTGCGCGCTGAACGCGGTCACGAACACGATCAGCGGCGGCTCGCACAGGCATGCCAGCTCGCGCGCCAGCACCAGCCCGGTTTCTCCGGGCATCTGCACATCGAGGAAGATCACGTCGACGTCGTGGCGCGCCAGGGCGGCACGCGCCGCCGCGTTGCCGTCGCATTCGGCAACCAGCTGCCAGTCCGGGTAATCGGCCAGTGCGAGGCGCAAATTGATGCGACCGGGTTCTTCGTCGTCGACGATCAGGTAGCGTACCGGCATCGTCAGCCCTGCGCCGCGAGCGGCAGGCGCACTTCGGCCACGAATCGATCGTCGCGTACGCCTGCGCGCAGCGAGGCGCCGGGCGTCTGGCGCCGCAGCCGGTCGCGCGTGTTGGCCAGGCCCAGCCCGGCACCGGGATTGGGCGACGCCTGCGCGCTGACCGGGTTGGTCACGGTAACCACCATCTCGCCGCCATCGCGGGCGAATGTCAGCGTGATGTCGCCGGGGCCGTCGTGGCAATCGAGGTCGTGGCGCAGCGCGTTCTCGATCAGCGGCTGCAGCGACAGGGGCGGGCAGTCGACATCGTGCAGCAGCGCGTCGTCGGCGCCTTCGATCGATATGCGCAGCCGGGCCCCGTAGCGCAGGCGCTGCAGGTCGAGATAATCGCGCACGAACTGCAGCTCCGCCGCCAGCGTGGCCGTCTGGTCCGTGCTGGCCGCCAGCGCATAGCGCAGCAGCGTGCTGAGGCGGCCGATGCCGGCCAGGGCCACCGGCTTGTCGCCGGCGCGCACCAGCGCGCTGATCGCGTTGAGCGCGTTGAACAGGAAATGGGGTTCGAGCTGCGCGCGCAACGCCAGCATGCGCTGTTCTTCCAGCTGCAGGCGCAGGTTCAGCATGTCGTTCTGGGCGCGCTGCCAGGCCAGTTCGCGGTCCTTCGCCTGCCGCCAGTAATGGATCGCCAGGATCGCGGCGAACGTGGCGGTGGTGGTGAACCAGCCCACCAGCAGCATCTTCATCAGCAGGCGGCGCGCATCGTCGAGGCTGGCCACGTCGAGGTAATCGCGCAGCCAGGCGATGTACAGCCATTGCGCCGGCTGGAACAGCAGCACGAGGCCGACGAACAGGGCGACCACGCTGCGCGGGCGCGCCACCAGTACCGGCCAGCGCCCCAGCGCCGTGACGAGCACCGCGGAAAGCACCATCAGCGGGATCGCGTATTCGATGAACCAGGTCGCCAGCAGCACCGGATAGCGGCTGGCCACGCCGGTGCGCAGGTTGTCGCTGTAGGTCTGCAGGGCGCCCAGCGCGCTGATCGCCGTCCAGACCAGCGCACTGAGGATCACCGTTCTGGCGGCCGGTTTCGGAATCGGGAAGGAGCGGGGAGAAGGCGTGGTCATCGGCGGAAAGTATACCAGCGCCCCGTGGGCCGCCGGGCGTGGCCGTCCCCTGGAAACGGTATTCCATCCCACGCTGGTCGGCGTCCGCGGCGCGGCGCGGCAGAATCGGCTGTCCAAACCACGGAGGATCGACTTGAAGCAGTTCTTTCATACCATGATGGCGCTGTGCGCATGCGCCGTGACCACCGCGGCGCCAGTGCCGCCGCCGCTTGCGCCCCCGCTTGTGCCCTATGTGCTCGAGAATACCGAAGTGCGCGACATCCGCGCCGCCGCGCTGCATCGCGACTACCAGCTCTTCGTGGCATTGCCCGACTCGTATGCCACCTCCGGCCGCCGCTATCCGGTGGTCTTCATCACCGACGCCAACTATGCGTTCCCTGTCGCGCGCAGCATCGCCTCGCGTTTGCACAAGCACGCCGGGCTGGAAGAAGTGATCGTGGTCGGCTTGTCATACGCCAACGGGGAGAGCGGCAATTACAGCCGCCGCCGCGATTACACGCCGACCGTGTCGCGCAATGGCGGCGACCGGTCGGACATGCCCGGCCGCCAGCAGGCATTCGGCGAGGCCGCCGCGTACGGGCGCTTCATCGCCACGGAAGTCTTTCCGCTCATCGCCAGGCAATACCGCGCCGACATGGACCGCAAGATCTTCGTCGGCCATTCGTACGGCAGCCTGCTCGGCTTGCAGATATTGCTGACGCGCCCCGACACGTTCGACCACTACATCCTCGGCAGCCCGTCGTTGTGGTACGACCGGGGCGTGATGTTCGACCGCGAAAAGGCCTACGCCGCCGGGCACCGGGACATGCCGGCGTCCATCTTCTTCGGCATCGGCAGCCGCGAAACCCTGGCCCCCGGCAAGACGCGCTCCCGCGCCGAGGAAAGATTCGACATGGTCGCCGACCTGCGCGACTTCCACGGTGCCCTGGCAGCGCACCGCTACCCCGGCCTGACGAGCACCGTCAAGGTATTCGCCGACGAGGATCACGCCAGCGTCTTCCCGCTCGTCCTCACGCACGGGCTGCGCAGCTACCTGAAGCGGAAGCAATAAGTTTCCTGGAACCGGGGTCAGACCGGATCGCCGGACCGCCCGTTTCAGGAAATATTTCCAAAAATTGGGGTCAGACCCCGGTTTTTGGCAATGTTATCGGGCAAAAAAAAGCCCCGCCGGCTTGCGCGGGCGGGGCTTTGGCGGAGCGGGAGGTGCTTACAGCACGTCGCTCGCGTGGTCGGCGAGGCGGGAGCGTTCGCCGCGCGCCAGCGTGACGTGGCCGCTGTGCGCCCAGCCCTTGAAGCGGTCGACCACGTAGGTCAGGCCGCTCGAGCCTTCCGTCAGGTATGGCGTATCGATCTGGGCGATGTTGCCGAGGCAGAGGATCTTGGTGCCCGGGCCGGCGCGCGTCACCAGCGTCTTGATCTGCTTCGGCGTCAGGTTCTGCGCCTCGTCGATGATCAGGAACTTGTTGACGAACGTGCGGCCGCGCATGAAGTTCAGCGACTTGATCTTGATGCGCGAGCGGATCAGGTCCTGCGTTGCCGCGCGGCCCCATTCGCCGGCGTCGTTGTCGGACTTGTTCAGCACCTCGAGGTTGTCGTCGAACGCGCCCATCCACGGGCTCATCTTTTCTTCCTCGGTACCCGGCAGGAAGCCGATATCCTCGCCCACCGGCACCGTCACGCGGGTAACGATGATCTCGTTGTACAGCTTGGTCTCCAGCACCTGGGCCAGGCCGGAAGCCAGCGCCAGCAGCGTTTTACCGGTACCCGCCTGGCCCAGCAGCGTGACGAAGTCGCATTCCGGATCCATCAGCAGGTTCAGCGCGAAATTCTGCTCGCGGTTGCGCGCGGTAACGCCCCACACATTGTTCTTGTTGTGCGAGTAGTCGCGCAGCACGCGGATCACCGCCGTCTTGCCGTTCAGCTGCTTGACCTGGCCGTAGAACGACGCTTCGCCGTTGTTCGGTTCCAGGTACACGAACTGGTTGACCAGCATCGACGGCACGAACGGCCCGGTCACGCGGTAGTACGTGGTGCTGTAGCCGTTCTTGTTTTCCTGCCACGACTCCATGTCCTTGCCGTGCTTGTTCCAGAAGTCGTCCGGCAGCTGCACGATGCCCGAGTACAGCAGGTCGGTATCTTCCAGCACGTGGTCGTTGAAATAATCCTCGGCGGGCAGGCCCAGCGCGCGCGCCTTGATGCGCATGTTGATGTCCTTCGACACCAGCACCACGGCACGGCCCGGCTGGTCCGCTTCGAGCGAGCGCACCACGGCCAGGATCTGGTTGTCGGCCTTGCCCTGTGGCAGGCCTTCCGGCAGGTCGGCGATCTGCAGCCGGGTCTGGAAGAACAGGCGGCCCTTGGCATCCTTGTTGCCCAGCTTCGACAGCGGGATGCCCTGTTCGATGGCGTCATCGTCCGTGTTGGCCACCAAGCCGTCGAGCGTGCGCGATACCTGGCGTGCATTGCGCGCCACTTCGGACATGCCCTTCTTGTGGTTGTCCAGCTCTTCCAGCGTCATCATCGGCAGGTACACATCGTGTTCCTCGAAACGGAACAGCGATGTCGGGTCGTGCATCAGCACGTTCGTGTCGAGCACGAACAGCTTGGTGCCGCCGATCTGGTCGGCATGGCGGCTGGTCGACGACTTGATGGTCACTTCCACCGGCTTGTGCTTGGCCGGATGCGGTGCCTCGGCCTTGATCGGCGTGACCTTGGCGCGCGGCGCCTTGGCCGTCGCGGGTTCGGCGGCAACGGCGGGGGCGGCGGCAGAGGCAGTGGCAGCAGGAGCAGCCGGATAAGCCACCTTGGCCGCTACCGGCGCGGACAGCGGCGCAGGATCGGCCACAGGGGCGGCAACGGCGGCGGTAGCAGCGGCGGCCACGGTGGGCACCGGTGCGACAGTCTTCGCGGTGCCCTTGCGCGCGGTCTTCTTCGGCGGCACCGGCGGCAGCGCCTCGGCCAGCACGGTCGGCGTCACGGTGTCCAGGATCTCGGTGGACTTGCCGCGCGTGGATTTCTTCTGCGGTACTTCATCGTGTTCGGGGAACGGTACCGGATTGGCGCCGCTCGCCTTGGGGTAATCTTTTGCCAGCAGCAGGGTGGCCGGCTTGGTGGGCAGTTTTGGCAGTGGCATCAGGATCTCGTCTTAAAAAAAGTCCCTCGCGGCCGGCATCGGCCACGGTGACAGGTCGGTAGGGAATACAGTGGATGCCGAGAGGGCAGCAGGGTGCCCGGGTAGCGAAGCCGCAGGGGTGGCTGCGGGGGAAACTACGATGAGGAGAGGAGAACGCTGTTGACTCAAAATCTGGCTACAAGTACATCCATTGGGGTTGACCGAAATTCGGTTGACCGGAATGCACACGCCGAGCTCGATGGCTAGCCCCGGCGCGCTACAAATTCCAGCACTTCATCGACGTGACCGGGTACTTTCACGCCACGCCATTCTTTCACCAACCTCCCTTGGGCGTCAATGACAAACGTACTGCGCTCGACGCCCCGCACTTCCTTGCCGTACATCTTCTTCTGCTTCATCACGCCGAACGCCTGGCATACCGCTTCGTCGGGATCGGAGATCAGTTCGAAAGGCAGTCCGAGCTTGGCCTTGAAACTTTCGTGCGAACGCAGCGAATCGCGGCTGATGCCGTAGATTTCCACCCCGGCCGCCTTGAACTGCTCGTGCAGGTCGCGAAAGGCCATGTTTTCCGTCGTGCAGCCGGGTGTGTTGTCCTTCGGGTAGAAGAACAGCACGGTGGCCTGCGCCGGGCGTCCGGCCAGCGTGAAAGTCTGGCCGCTCGTCATCGCGGCGGAAAAGTCGGATACGGGGGCGGCGGTTTGCGGAAGATCGGGGCTATCGGCCACGCTGTTTTCTCCTGGAAGGCTGGGGTGCGCATCGGCGCGGAAAAATGTCCGATGCGATTGGAATATTGCGGCAATATGCCGGGAATCAAGGGCGGTCAGGACTGCGCCGGTGCCGGGGCATCCCGTACCACTTTCTCTTCCGCATCTTTTTCCGCATCTTTTTCGACGATGAGGGCGAGCAACGCCTTGCGCCCCTCGCCCATCAGGATATTGTAGGTGCGGCAGGCGGCATTGGTATCCATGCACTCGACGCCGATGCGGCGCGACGTCAGCGGTGCGGACAGGCGCGGATGCACGAAGCGCTGGCGCTCGCCGGTGCCGAGGATGACGACATCCGGCGCTTCGGACAGCAAGTGCTCGAAATGTTCCACCGTCAGGTCGGCGAACCGCGCCACGGGCCACGGCTGCGGCGCCTTTTCGGGCAACACCAGCAGGCTGTAGTCGAAGGGCTTGGCATTGATCTCCACGCCGCCGGCGAAATAGCCGGTGACGGTCTGGTATTGCTGGGTATCGCTGGAATGGAGCTTCATCGTGTCGCTCGTAAATCTGGTCGCAAGGGGCCCTATTGTAACGTTTTGCCATCTGAAGTCGGGTTTTGCCCGCTGCCGCGGCCGCCCGCGGTTGCCTAATCGAACTTTATTCGGCAGAATGGGTTTTTTCGCAATGCAGCATTGCATTGATGCGTTAGTACTTTCGGGGATTGATTTTGCGACCGATTCAGAAATCGAACAAGCTGGCAGAAGTCTGTTATGAAATCCGTGGGCCGGTGCCTGAAAAGGCACGCCAGATGGAGGAAGAGGGCCACAAGATTACCAAGCTCAACATCGGCAACCTTGCCGTGTTCGGCTTCGATCCGCCCGACGAGATCGTGCAGGACATGAAGATCCAGTTGCCGAACGCGGCCGGCTACACGGATTCGAAAGGTATGTTCGCGCCGCGCAAGGCGGTGATGCACTATACGCAGGGCAAGAACATCGCCGGCGTGTCGATCGAGGACATCTACCTGGGCAACGGCGCCTCGGAGCTGATCGTGATGTCGATGAACGCGCTGCTCAACAACGGCGACGAAGTGCTGGTGCCGGCGCCCGACTATCCGCTGTGGACCGCGGCGGTCAGCCTGTCCGGCGGCCGCCCGGTGCACTACATCTGCGACGAGCAGCAGGACTGGTTTCCGGATATCGACGACATCCGCAAGAAGATCACGCCGAACACGCGCGCGATCGTCGTCATCAATCCGAACAACCCCACCGGCGCGCTGTACCCGGACGAGGTGCTGCTGCAGATCATCGAGCTGGCACGCCAGCACCAGCTGATCATCTACGCCGACGAAATCTACGACAAGGTGCTGTACGACGGCGCGCAGCATACTTCGATCGCCTCGCTGTGCGAGGACGTGCTGTGCGTGACGTTCAACGGCCTGTCGAAAAATTACCGCGCCTGCGGTTACCGGGCCGGCTGGATGGTCGTCTCGGGCGAAAAGCGGCACGCGAAGGACTACATCGAGGGGCTGAACATGCTCGCCTCGATGCGCCTGTGCGCCAATGCGCCGGGCCAGTTTGCGATCCAGACTGCGCTCGGCGGCTACCAGAGCATCCACGACCTGGTCGGCCCCGGCGGGCGCCTGCTCAAGCAGCGCGATCTCGCCTACAAGCTGTTGACGGATATCCCCGGCGTCAGCGTGGTGAAACCGAAGGCGGCGCTGTACATGTTCCCCCGCCTAGATCCGAAGATCTACCCGATCGCGGATGACCAGCAGTTCGCCTACGACCTGCTGGCCGAGACCAAGGTCCTGATCGTCCAGGGCACGGGTTTCAACTGGATCGCGCCGGACCACTTCCGGGTCGTGTTCCTGCCCAACACGGACGACATGACCGAAGCTTTCGGGCGCATTTCCCGCTTCCTCGAAGGCTATCGCCGCAGGCATGGACATAACTGAGGGATATAGCCGAGGGCCATGACTGTGGGCCATGACCGAAGCCCATGACCGGGTGGGCATGGCCAGGGGCCACAACCGGGTGGACACAGGCAAGGGACACGGCTGACCGATCAACCCGGCGCGCGGCGGCAAGCGGCGCGCCAGCTATGAAACTGGAAACATGAACTCGATCAAAGTAGGTTTGCTGGGCGTGGGCAATGTCGGAGGCGGTACCTTCGATGTCCTGAAACGCAACCAGGAAGAAATCCGCCGCCGCGCCGGCCGCGGCATCGAAGTGGTGGCCGTCTCGGCCCGTAACCTCGAGCGCGCAAGGCTGCGCACCAATGGCGAGGTGAAAGTGGTGGCCGACCCGTTCGACATCGTCAACGATCCGTCGATCGACATCGTCGTCGAACTGATCGGCGGCTACGACACGGCGCTCGAGCTCGTCATGCGCGCGATCGAGAACGGCAAGCACGTGGTCACCGCCAACAAGGCGCTGCTGGCCGTGCACGGCAACGAGATCTTCAAGGCGGCCCAGGCAAAAGGCGTGATGGTGGCGTTCGAGGCGGCCGTCGCCGGCGGCATTCCCATCATCAAGGCGCTGCGCGAAGGCCTCACGGCGAACCGCGTGCAATGGCTGGCCGGCATCATCAACGGCACCACGAACTTCATCCTTTCCGAAATGCGCGACAAGGGCCTGGACTTCGACACGGTGCTGAAGCAGGCGCAGGCCCTCGGCTATGCCGAGGCCGACCCGACGTTCGACATCGAAGGCGTGGATGCGGCGCACAAGGCCACGATCCTGTCGGCCATCGCGTTCGGCATTCCGGTGCAGTTCGCCAAGGCGCACGTGGAAGGCATCGCCAGGCTCGAGGCGGTGGACATCCGCTATGCCGAGCAGCTGGGCTACCGCATCAAGCTGCTCGGCATCGCCAAGCGCGCCCGCGTCGACGGTGTCGAAGGCATCGAACTGCGCGTGCACCCCACGCTGATCCCGGCCAAGCGCCTGATCGCCAACGTCGAAGGCGCGATGAACGCCGTGCTGGTGCACGGCGATGCGGTCGGCGCCACGCTGTACTACGGCAAGGGCGCCGGCGCCGAACCGACCGCCTCGGCCGTGATCGCCGACCTGGTCGACATCACGCGCCTGGCCACCGCCGACCCGGAACACCGCGTGCCGCACCTGGCGTTCCAGCCGGACGAGCTGGCCGACATCGCGATCCTGCCGATGGCCGAGATCACCACCAGCTACTACCTGCGCATGCGCGTGGCCGACCAGCCCGGCGTGCTGGCCGACCTGACCCGCATCCTGGCCGACAGCGGCATCTCGATCGACGCGATGATGCAGAAGGAGCCGGGAGAAGGCGAAATCCAGGCCGACATCATCATGCTGACGCACCAGACCCAGGAAAAGAAAGTGCTGGCCGCGATCGCCCGCATGGAAGGCCTGCCGACCGTGCTGGGCAACGTGACCAAGATCCGGCTCGAGAATCTGTCCTGATCGGAAATTGTTCCAGCAATACGAAACGGCCTTCGGGCCGTTTTTTTCGATCTTCTCCAACAACATTGCCAAAAACCCTCGCCAAAAACTGGGGTCAGACCCCGGTTTTCAGTAATGTTTCCAAAAGTCGGGGTCAGACCCCGGTTTTCGGCAATGTTTGCCGTAAGCAAAAAAAAGCGGGCAACACTTGCGTGCGCCCGCTGGAAGGGGAGGTACTTCTGCTACTCTCAGATGCTACTTACCACGGTACTACTACTTCCATGCAGTCCCAGCTCCGGGACTGAATTCGGTATGAATCTTTCCTGTGATGGTTACTTGGATGCGACGGTCAGTTCGCTCTTCACTTCCTTCACGCCTTCGACAGCGGAAGCGGCCTGGATGGCCTTGGTGCCTTCATCCGTGCTCGGTACGGAACCGGTCAGCGTCACTACGCCTTGAGCGGCGGAAACACCGATCTGCTTCTGGTCGGCCAGCGCAGCCTTGACCTTGGAGGTCAGTGCGGTGTCGCCGGAAGCGGCGGCAGCGCCTGCCATGGCGGCATCCTGTTGTGGTTCGGCAGCGAAAGCGGCGGTACCGAAGGACAGGGAAGCAGCGGCCAGCAGGGAGGCGATCAGTTTGGTGTTCGTCATGGTAAGAATCTCCATCGTAGTTTAAGGAACGCCATGAGACGTTGCTCAACTATATGCAATCGCCGTGCCAGGTCTTAAAATCCTAGCTGAATCAATGACTTGCAAATTACGATAAGATTATATTTCCCATAAGAATCAATATGGCGGGCGGTTTGGACCGGTTTTGTCGCTACCAGGCGACAGCCTCCAGTCCAGTTAGACTAACTCTTTGATATTAAACAAATTATTCCTGTCGCTCGTCAGCGACAGTGCCGCCGTCGCGGAACTGCGACGCGGTTAGGTCGTACTTCGACAACAGGCGGTAGAACTCGGTCCTGTTGCGTTCGGCCAGCCGTGCGGCATCGGAGACATTACCGTCCGTTAGCTTCAGCAACTGCACCAGATAGTTCCGTTCGAAGCGCTGCTTGGCCTCCGTGTAGCTGAGCACCTCGAGCGTGGGCACGCGCAGCGCGCGGTGCACCAGCGTCAGCGGCACCAGCGGCGCCGTGGCCAGCGCGCACACGTGTTCGACCACGTTGTACAGCTGGCGCACGTTGCCGGGCCAGGCGGCGCGTGTCAGCGCTTCCAGCGCGTCCGGCGCGAAGCCGTGCACGGTCTTCTGGTATTTCGATGCGAGCATCTGCAGGAAACGCGTCGCCAGCAGGCCGATATCCTCGCGCCGCTGCGCCAGCGCCGGCAGGGTCAGCGTGATCACGTTCAGGCGGTAATACAGGTCTTCGCGGAACTGCCCCTCGAGCATCGCCGCATCCAGGTCGCGGTGGGTGGCCGACAACACCCGCACGTCCACCGGCCGCCCCACGTCCGATCCCAGCTGGCGAACCACGCGCTCCTGCAGCACGCGCAGCAGCTTCACCTGCAGCAGCAGCGGCATGTCGCCGATCTCGTCGAGGAACAGCGTGCCGCCGTCGGCCGCCTGCACCAGGCCTTCGCGGCTCGACACGGCGCCCGTGTAGGCACCCTTCACATGGCCGAACAGTTCCGACTCCAGCAGGTTTTCCGGAATGGCGCCGCAATTGACGGCGATGAACGGCGCGTTCGCGCGCCGGCTGGCACGGTGGATCGCGCGTGCCAGCAATTCCTTGCCGGTGCCGCTCTCGCCGCGGATCAGCACGCTGGCATCGGAGGCCGCCACCAGCCGCGCCTCGGCCAGCAGCTCGGCCATCGCATGGCTGCGGCTGATGATCTCGGCGCGCCAGTTGTCGTCGCCCTCGGGCCCCACGCTGGCCGGCGCCGTCAGCGCCAGCGCCTGGCTGATGCGGTCCAGCAGCATCTTCGCGTCGAACGGTTTCGTCAGGTAGGCATAGGCGCCCAGCGTGGTGGCCTCGACCGCGTCGGGGATCGTGCCGTGCGCCGTCAGCAGGATCACCGGCAGCGCCGGGTACTGGCTGCGGATTTCCTGGAACAGCGCCATGCCGTCGCGGTCCGGCAGGCGGATGTCGCTGATCACGAGCGACGGCAGTTCGATCGACATGCGGGCCAGCGCCGCCTCGGCGCTGCCCACGGCCGTCACGCGGTAGCCGTTCGCCGTCAGCCGCATCGAGATCAGGCGCAGCAGGTCGTCGTCGTCGTCCACGACCAGCAGGTGCGCGCCGCTATTCAGGTTCGCCATCAGCGTGCTCCCGGCGTCGATGCGCCATTGGCGCCATTGGCCGGCCGCACTGGCAGGCCCCGTTCGATCGCCTTCAGCGCTTCGACCGTGTCGCTCAGCTGTTCGGTCTTGCGCGTCGTATCCTTCAGTTGCGTGGACAGCCGGTCGGCCTGGTCGTACAGGCGCCGCGCTTCCGTGCAATGACTCGACAGCAGCTGCGCGAAGGCGCGCAAGCCCTGCGTTCCCGGTTCGTGCGACGCGGCAACGCCATCGAACAGTCCCTGCGCCCGCGCCAGGTCGCCACCGCCGCGCGTCAGCATCAGGATCATGCCCGTCTGCAGCGTTACCTTCGGCGTGCGCTGCTGCTGGAGCAGACCGGAAAGCTCCTTGAGCAGTTCGCCCTGCGTCATCTTGCGCAGCGACTGGTGATACACGAGCAGCGGCGTCACCTCGTCCGGCAACGCCACCGGCTCGACCTTGATGGGCAGCGGCTGCACGGGCGTCAGCGCGCCATAGTGCGGCAGCACGCTGCGTGGCGTGCTGCAGGCGGACAGCGCCAGCAGGAGCGGCAGCAGCGCTCCATAGAGGATTCGGCCGGGCAGTCTTGGATCAGTTTTCATATGGCAGTTCGAGACGGAAGTGAGCCCCTGGCGATGAGGGCAGGAGTTGCAGCGTGCCGCCGTGCGCGGTAACGTATTCGCGCACGATCGACAGGCCGATGCCATTGCCGCGCCGTGCGCCGGGCGGCTGGCGTTCGCCCTGGTAGAACGGCTCGAAGACGCGCTGGGCGTCGGCCGGGGCCACGCCGGGCCCCTGGTCGATGCAGTCCAGCCGCAGCAGGCGGTTCCGATGGGCGAGGATGAAACGCACCGTGCCGCCTTCGGGCGAAAAACGCACGGCGTTCGATAACAGGTTGCTCGCGACGACGGCGAGCTTGGCGCTGTCCACCGCGATCTCCGGCGCGGCGCCTTCGACCATCACGACCAGGCTGCGCGCCTGGGTTTGCAGGCGCTGGCTGTCGACCACGCGGCGCACCAGCACCGCCATGTCGACCGGTTCGCGCAGCAGGTGCTGCGCATCGAAGCTGGCGGCATTGTAGCGCAGCAGGTCCTCGATCTGGTTTTGCAGCGACGCCGTATTCTGCCGCAGGATGGCGGTGATCTCATGCTGTTTCGGCCCCAGCGGCCCCACCACCTCGTCCTCCAGCAGGGCCACGCCTTCGACCAGCGCGGCCAGCGGCGTTTTCAGCTCGTGCGAGATATGGCGCAGGAAGCGCGCCTTGTCCGCTTCCAGGTCGGCCAGCCGCTGCCGCAGCCAGTCCAGGTGGCGGCCCATGCGGCGCAGGTCGTCCGGCCCCGTCACCACGATCGGCACATCGTAGCGGTTGCCGCCCAGTTGGCCGATCGCGCTTTCGATCTGTCGCAACGGCCGCGCCAGCCATACCCCGAACGCGATCGACAGCACGGCCGCCAGCGCGATGGCCAGCGCCAGCTGGCCGCGCAGCACGTTGCGGCGCGTTTCCAGTTCCTCCGTGATGGCGGCGTTGCGACGGTCCACCTCGGCCTGAACGTGGTGCGTGAGCTCGCTGTTAATGGCCGGCAGCTGCGCCAGCGCGGCATCGAGCCGCAGTTGCGCGGCATTGCGGCGCTCGGCCCGCATGTCCAGCGCCTGCCGCGCCGCCTCGCCATTGCGGCGCCAGTCGGCAAAGGCGGGCGGCTCGGTGCCGGGCAACTGGGCGGCGATCGCGTCCAGCGCGGTCAGCGCATCGCGCCAGGCTTCGCTGAAACGTTCCAGGAACGCCGGATCGTCCAGCACCAGGAACTGGCGCGCGCTGCGTTCCATCGCCACGCTGCGCTCGGCCACGCGCTGCGCGTTGGCTGTCAACGCGATGGCGTTATTGCCCGTTTCGCGGCTGTCCTCGGCCAGCCGGTTCAGCGTCAGCAGGGCGAGTACCGATGTGGCGCTCAGCAGCGCGGCAATCAGCAGGAATGCGATCAGCGACAGTGTCCGGAAGGAGAGCTTGATAGGCATGAGGTGAATGGGAATGATGCGCAATTAATGTTGACTAAGGAATAATAGTTGAATTTGCGGCTCTGTTGTTGCTTTATCGATCAGCATGCCGATATGCCGCTTTTTACAAAAATACAATCCTCAATACCTGAAGGTTTTATCGATTTGTAATTTGCAATTACGGGCAGGGCAGCGAAGCGCGAATATTACCGTGACAATTGGTGAGAATCTGCCTGGCCGGCGCCATTCGTTACAAAAAAAGCGGAGGTTGGTGACAATTTGCCGACTTTTGACGGCGTTGCGGGCTGTAGACTCCGCTGCTTCGGGTTGCCTGGCAACTGATTCAAACGCAACGCCGATTAACTGATAGTTTTGTGATTTATAGCAGTGCTCGCTTATAATTTCCGCTATTGCCTGCCACAGATCCACTCCCAGTGGCGCACCAGAGAGAGTTTCACCACCGCGACGGGGATTAAGAATGTACAGGGCAGGCGTCAGTTTTTCCATTATCGGGCATGCGGCCTGGGCGCCCGGCGTGGCGTCGGCGGAAGACTGGGCCGCCTGGGCCACGGCGCCGGCGCCGATCCCTGCACAAGGCGAGCCGGGCGTGCGCGCGATGCCGCCGATGTTGCGGCGGCGCCTTGGCCAGCTGGGCAAGATGGCGCTGGAGGTCGCGTACACGGCGCTCGGCGAGCGTGCCGCCGTTCCCACCGTGTTCTGTTCGCGCCATGGCGAGACGGCGCGCGCGATCGCGCTGCTCGACGACCTGGCGGGGAACGTGCCGCTGTCGCCCACGGCATTCGGCATGTCGGTGCATAACGCGAATGCGGGGCTGTTCTCGATCGCGCGCGGCGACCGTGCCAACCACATCGCGCTCGCGGCCGGCAGCAGCACGCTCGAGCACGCGGTGATCGAGGCTTGCGGCCTGCTGGCCGACGGCGAACCGGCGGTGCTCCTGGTCGCGGCCGACTGCCCGCTGCCGGACGTGTTCGCGCCGTTCGCCGACCGCGCCGAGCAGCCGCACGCGTTCGCGTGGCTGATGACGGCCGCGGACGGGGCGGGCGAGCGGCTGGCCCTGGAATGGGCGGCCACCAGTGCCGAGGAGGAGCATGGCGGCCCGCCCGGCACGCTGGAAGTACTGCGCTTCCATGCGGCCGGCGCGCCGGTCCTGGAACGGGTCGCCGGCAGGCGGCGCTGGCGCTGGAGCCGCGGTGGTTGAAACGCTGGAGCGGGCCTGGCGCGTTGTCGCCACCGGCGTGTCTTTCGCGTTGTTCGGCCTGGGCGGCCTGCTGATGCGGCTGGCCGTGTTCCCGCTGCTGCACCTGCTGGTGTGGCGCCGCGAGCGGCGCGTGACGACGGCGCGCACGATCATCCGCCTGGCGTTCCGCGCCTATGTCGACGTGATGCGCGCGCTGGGCGTGCTGCGCTACGAAGTGCGGGGACTGGAAAAGCTGGAGCGCCGCGGGCTGCTGATCCTGGCGAACCATCCGACCCTGATCGACACGGTGTTCCTGATGGCGTTCGTGCGCAACGCGGACTGCATCGTCAAGGGCGCGCTGTGGAACAACCCGTTCACACGGGGGCCGGTGCGGGCCGCAGGCTATATCAGCAATGGTGGTGGCGCCGGCGACGGCGATGGCGGCGATCTGGTGAAGGATTGCATCGCATCGCTGGAGCGCGGCAACAACCTGATCGTGTTCCCGGAGGGGACGCGCACGCCGGCCGGCGGTGCCATCAGCCTGAAACGGGGCGCCGCCAACGTGGCGGTGCGCGGTGCGCGCGCCATCACGCCGGTGGTGATCCGCTGCGATCCGCCCACGCTGGGCAAGGGTGAAAAATGGTGGCGGGTGCCGCCGCGCCGGGTGCGCTTCTCGCTGGAAGTGCAGGACGACGTGACGGTGGAGCCTTTCATCCACGGCAGCAGCGACGTAATGGCGGCGCGCCGGCTGACGGAATTTTTACAGAACTATTTTACGGGGAAGTACCAAGGCCATGCTTGAACAAGAAGTGAAAGAACTGATCATCGAAGTGCTCCAGCTGGAGGATATCAGCCCGAAGGACATCGATACCGATGCGCCGCTGTTCGTCGACGGCCTGGGCCTCGATTCGATCGACGCGCTCGAACTGGGCGTGGCCCTGCAAAAGAAATACGGCATTTCGCTGTCGGCCGACTCGGAAGACACGCGCCGCCATTTCGCCTCGGTGCGGGCACTGGCGGCGATGATCGAATCCAACCGCAAGGGATGAGGAGCGCAACATGATTGATCTGACCACCATGGGCAGCGAAGAGCTGCAGAACTGGGTGAGCGACCTGCTGGCCGAGATGTTCGAGCTGGACAGGGCGTCGCTGACGGCCGAATCGAACCTGTACGAAGACCTGGATATCGACAGCATCGATGCCGTCGATCTGGCCGTGAAGCTCAAGCAGCTGACCGGCAAGCGCCTGCAGCCGGAAGTGTTCAAGACCATCCGCACGATCGGCGACGTGGTCGACGCGCTGGCCGGCATGACGGAGCCGGTGGCCTGAGCGGATGCTGAGCAATGTCGTGGCCGTGGTTGTCACGGTGCTGTACCCGCTCGCGATCTGGCTCGGTCATGGCCGCTTCGAGCCGCGCTGGCTGGCGCTGCTGCTGCTGGCCGCGGCGGCGGCGCGGCTGCCGGCGCTGAAGATCTCGGGCGCCGCCCGCTGGTCGGTGGCGGGCGCGCTGGTGCTGGTCGGCTGCGCGGTCTGGAGCAACGTGCTGCTGCCGCTGAAACTGTATCCGGTGCTGGTCAACCTGGCGCTGCTGGCCGCCTTCGGCGCCAGTCTGGCCACGCCCATGTCGGCGATCGAGCGCATGGCGCGGCTGTCGGGCGATGACTTTCCACCGGTGGCGAGTGCGTACATGCGCACCGTCACGCAGGTGTGGTGCGCCTTCTTTGTATTCAACGGCGCCGTGGCGCTGGGCACGGCGCTGTGGGCCAGCGATGCGGCATGGTCGCTGTACACCGGCGTGGTTTCCTATGTCCTGATGGGCGTGCTGTTCGCCAGCGAATTCCTGGTTCGGCTGCGTTTCAAGCGACTGCATCATGTTTAATCGTTATGTCTGAATCCCTTGCCACGCTGGCCGTGCGGCTCGCCGCGCGGCCATCTTCCATTCCCGTGGGCGTGCGCGCCGGCGTGGCTGTCGACACGGCGGCCTTCCTGGCGCGCCTGGCCGCCTGGAACGCGCTGCTGCGCGATCACCCCGGCACGCGCTTCGCGCTGCATGTCGACGACAGCATCGAATTCGCCGCCGCGCTGCTGGGCGCGTGGCAGGCCGGCAAGACGGTCTGGCTGGCGGCCGATACGCTGGAGGCCACCTGCGCCAGCCTGCGCGGCCATGTGGACGGTTTCATCGGCGAATTTCCGGCCGCGTGCGCGCCGCTGGCCGCCGCCGATACGGCCGCCGTTGCCGGGGTGCTCCGCCAACTCGATCCCGAAGCAGATGCGCTGGTGGTGTTCACCTCCGGCAGCACCGGCACGCCGCAGGCGATCCCGAAGAAGCTGCGCCAGATGGCCAGCGAGGTCGCCACGCTGGAGGTGCTGTTCGGCGAGGATACCGGCGGCGCGGCGGTGATCGCCACCGTGTCGCACCAGCATATCTACGGCCTGCTGTTCAAGGTGCTGTGGCCGCTGAACACGGGCCGGCCGGTCCATGCGGCCAGCATCGCCTTCCCGGAAGCGCTGGCGCCGGCTTTGGCGGCGCAGCGCTGCGCGCTGGTCGCCAGTCCGGCGCACCTGAAGCGCCTGCCGGCGCACCTGGACTGGCGGGGCGCCCGCGAGCAACTGGCCGCGGTGTTTTCGTCCGGCGGGCCGCTGCCGGCCGACACGGCGCAGGCCTGTGGCGTATTGCTCGGCAGCGTACCCGTCGAAGTGTTCGGCAGCTCGGAAACGGGCGGCATCGCCTGGCGCCGCCGCGCCGCGCTGCCGGCGGTCGGCGACGAAGCGTGGACGCCGTTTCCCACCGTGGCCTGGCGCCTGCACGAGGGCTTCCTCGAAGTGCGCTCGCCGCACCTGCCGGACGACGCCTGGCTGCCACTGGCCGACCGCGCGCAGGAGGCGGGCAGCCGGCGCTTCCAGTTGCTGGGCCGGGGCGACCGCATCGCCAAGATCGAGGAAAAACGCATTTCGCTCGATGCGATCGAAGCGGCCCTGCTGGCATGCGGCCTGGCGGCGGAAGCGCGCGTGGCGCTGTGCGAACCGGATACCGGCCGGCGGCAGGTGCTGGCCGCGTTCGTGGTGCCCTCCGCGGCCGGCCGCGGCGTGCTCGATGGCGAAGGCAAGCCGGCGCTGAACGGCCGCCTGCGCGCCGCGCTGGCCGGCGTGGTGGACGCGGTGGCACTGCCGCGCCGCTGGCGCTATGTCGACGCGTTGCCCGTCAACGCGCAGGGCAAGACCACCGTGGCCGCGCTGCTGGCGCTGCTGGCACCGCCGTCGCCGGCGCCTCTCCTGCCGCAGGTGCGCGAGCTGGAGCGCGACGACGCCATGCCGCCGCGCCGGGTGCTGCTCGAAATCGTCGCGCCCGCCAACCTGGCGTACTTCGACGGCCACTTCACGCAGGCGCCGATCCTGCCCGGCGTGGCGCAGGTGGAATGGGCGATCCGTTACGGCCGGGAGCATTTCGCGCTGCCGCCCGCGTTCCGGGCGATGCACGCGCTGAAATTCCAGCACGTGATCACGCCGGACACGCCGGTGCAACTGGAACTGCTGCACGACCCGGCCAAGGGCCAGCTGACTTTCGCCTACCGCTCGGCATCCGGCCAGCACGCCAGCGGGCGCATCCTGTTCCATGCCGGGACGGCCCATGACAGGTAACCTGCCCAGCGACCCGTTCAGGGCATGCGCCGTGGTCCCCGTGTACAACCATGAAGGCGCGATCGGCGCCGTCGCCGGGCGGCTGCTGGCGCACGGCCTGCACTGCGTGCTGGTCGACGACGGCAGCTCGGCCGTGTGCGCCCGCGTGCTGGACGGCATCGCCGCCGCGGAGCCGGCGCGCGTGACCCTGGTACGCCTGGCGGTCAATGGCGGCAAGGGCGCCGCCGTAATGGCGGGCATCGCCCGCGCCACCGAACTGGGCTACAGCCACGTGCTGCAGATCGACGCCGACGGCCAGCACGATACCGCCGACGTGCCCCGTTTCCTCGAGCAGGGCAGGGCGCGGCCGGATGCCGTGATCTGCGGCTGCCCGATCTACGACGAGTCGGTGCCCAAGGCGCGGCTATACGGCCGCTATGCCACCCATGTCTGGGTGTGGATCAACACGCTGTCGTTCGATATCCGCGACTCGATGTGCGGCTTTCGCATCTACCCGGTCGCGGCGGTCAACGCGCTGGCGGCGCGCCGGCGGCTGGGCCGCCGCATGAATTTCGATACCGACGTGCTGGTGCGGCTGTACTGGCGCGGCGTGGAAATCGTCAACCTGCCGACGCGCGTGCGCTACCCGGAGGATGGCGTGTCGCACTTCCTCGTCTGGCGCGACAACGTGCTGATCTCGGGCATGCACACGGCGCTGTTCTTCGGCATGCTGCCGCGCATTCCGCTGCTGCTGGTCCGCAAGTGGAGGCGCAGGTGAGCGCGAGCGAACGCAAGCTCCACGAAAGCCGCAGGCACTGGGCGTCGATCGACGAAGTGAGCTTCGTCGCCGGCATGCGCTTCATGTTCTGGATCTGCCGCATGTTCGGCCGCTGGCCGTTCCGCGTGGTGCTGTACCCGGTGCTGGCGTGGTACCTGCTCACGCAGGGCCGGGCGCGGCGCGCGTCGCGCGATTACCTGCGCCGCGTGCGCGCCCACACGGGCAGGCGGGTGCCCGGCGTGCTGGCGCACTTCGCCAGTTTCGGCGAGAACCTGCTCGACAAGCTGCTGCTGTGGGGCGGCCTGTACCGGCTCGACAACGTGCAGTTCCATGGCGCCGAAGTGATCGAAAGCGCGGTGGCGCGCGGCACCGGCGGCGTGCTGGTCTGCTCGCACCTGGGCAACGTGGAACTGACGCGCGTACTGTCGCGCCAGCGCAACGACATCAAGTCCACCGTGCTGGTGCACACCAAGCACGCGCAGGCGTTCAACCGGCTGATGGGCAAGCTCAATCCCGCCAGCCAGACCAACCTGCTGCAGGTGACGGAAATGACGCCGGCCACGGCGATGATGCTATCCGAGCGGATCGGCCGCGGCGAGTTCGTCGTCATCGCCGGCGACCGCGTGCCGGTCTCCGGCAACGAGCATGTGGCCAGCGCCGATTTCATGGGCGAACCGGCGCCGTTCCCGGTCGGCCCGTACCTGCTGGCCGGAATTTTGCAGTGCCCGGTCTACCTGCTGTTCACCGTGTGCGTTAACGGCGTCACCGAGGTGCACATCGAACATTTCCGGGACGGGGTGCGGCTGCCGCGCAAGGACCGCGCCGCGGCGCTGGCCGGGCTGGCCGGGGCCTATGCGCGCCGGCTCGAACACCACGCCGCGCGCGCACCGCTGCAGTGGTTCAATTTCTACGACTTCTGGCACCTGCCGGCCAGTGAACAACAACAGGAACACAACGATGCATCACGCTGAACATCCCGCCGGCAGTGTTGTCGACAAGCAGGCCACGCGGCGCGCGGTCCGCTTCGACCGCGACCGGCTGGCGATCGAAGACATCGTCGACATCGCGCAAGGCCGCGCCGGCGCCGAACTGTCGCCGGACCCGGCGTTCCGCGCCGCGATCGCGCGCGGCGCCGATTTCCTCGACCGCCTGCTGCGCGAGGACGGCACCGTGTATGGCGTGACGACCGGCTACGGTGATTCGTGCACCGTGACCGTGCCGGCGGAACTGGTGCCTGAACTGCCGCACCACCTGTACACCTACCACGGCTGCGGCCTGGGCCGGCATTTCGACCCGGCGCAGACGCGCGCGATCCTGGCCGCCCGGCTGGCGTCGCTGGCCAAGGGGTATTCCGGCGTGTCGGTCGAACTGCTGCTGCAGATCACACGCCTGCTCGATGCCGGCCTGCTGCCGCTGATCCCGTCCGAGGGCTCGGTGGGCGCTTCCGGCGACCTCACGCCGCTGTCGTACCTGGCCGCCGTGCTGTGCGGCGAGCGCGAAGTGTGGCGCAACGGCGAAGTGGTGGATGCGGCGAAGGCATTGCGCGAAGCGGGCATCGCGCCGCTGCGCCTGCGCCCGAAGGAAGGGCTGGCCATCATGAACGGCACCGCCGTGATGACGGCCCTGGCCTGCCTGGCCTACGACCGCGCCGATTACCTGGTAAAACTGGCGACGCGGATCACGGCGCTGGCGTCGTACACGCTCGATGGCAATGCGCACCACTTCGACGAGGTGCTGTTCTCGGTGAAACCGCATCCGGGCATGGGGCGCGTGGCGGCCAT